>OZ242022.1:0-4313451 GCA_965204945.1 Limisphaerales bacterium
ATGTGTCGGATGCGCATTCGTTTTCCGTTGGGAAGTTCTATTTCGGCAAGGGGGTTGACTTTGGCGGTCCACTCTTGGTTGAAGACGCGGTGGTAGATGCGGTTTCGGACGACGAGGCGTTTTGCTTTGACACGAACGATGCCGGAGAGGAGCAGGTGGTTGTTGGTTTCGTCTGTTTCGTCGTCCAAAATTTCCTCGCCTTGCCGAACTTGGTTGTAGCGTTGGAGTGCGGCGCTCAAGTCTTGCGCGTTGCGAAGGAGTTTCTCGCGGACGAAGAGGAGGTTGTCGTCTTGTTCTCGGGCGCGAGGGGTGAGGAAAAGCGCTTCGCAGGCGGAGTCGACGATGGTTGAGGGATTGGGGGGCGGGTTGTTATTTGGTCGGATTTGTTGGGCAATTTTTTGGCAAAGTTTTTGGGTTAGATAGGGATGTCCGTGCGTCCAGTAGAGAATTCGATCCAAAAGAGCCGTCGAATCGTTTCTGTTTTGGTTGGGCGTGATCATGCCTTGGGAAAGGGGTTGGGCTTCGGTTTTTGTGAAGTCGTGAAGTTGGATGTGGCGGCCGATGTGGAACGGAGTGGAGTCGGGGTCGGCAATCAATTGGTCGGGGGTGGTTACGCCGAGGAGGCAGAAGGCGAGGCGTCGGAGATTGGGTTCGTAAATGCGGCGGTTGTAGCATTCGCGGATGGCCGCGAAGAATTCGTCTGTGTGGAAAGGCAGGCTTTTGACGGCGTCGATTTCGTCGATAAAAACAACCAATCTAGTTGATATTTTTTGGAGCGCGATGGTTTGGAGGGCGTCGAACCAACGTTGGACGGGGCTCAGTTTTTGGTTTTGCGTCCAGTAGGCGTCCAATTCGTCTTCGATGTCTAGTTGCCGTCCGACGCCTAAAAGCAGGCCGTTGTACCATTGTTCGGGGATGAGGTTTTGTCCGACGGCGGTGCAATCAAGGACTGCGACTTGAAGGCCTTCTTTGCGGAGGTTGCGGGCGGTTCGCACCATTAGGGATGATTTGCCCATTTGTCGGGAGGTTAGCACGTAGGCAAACTCGCCGGCGCTTAAAGCGGTTTTTAAATCTCGGTCGGCTTGGCGTTCCACGTAAGCGGGTGAGTTGTGGGGAAGCGTGCCGCCGATGGTATAGAATTCCGTCATGTTTTTCAAAGACGGGATGCTGGTTTTGCAGTTTTTTTGCCGACTTGCCGCTAGGGCAAGCGTCGATTTGTCGGATGATTGCTTAGCAATAGGGCGAAGTTTTCAGGGGTTTATTTGTCGTAGTCGCCGAGTTTTCGAATCCAAATGTTTCGAAAGCGCATTGGGTTGCCGTGGTCTTGCAGATGAATGGGCCCTTGGGTTTTTGGCTTGGCGTATTTCCCGACTCGGCGATGGAGGGAAGGGCCGTTGAATTCTTGTTTGTGATGGATCGCGATGCCGTTGTGAATGACGGTGACGTTGGCTTTTTTGATCAGTTTGCCGTTTGTCCAACGGGCGTTTTCAAAAATGATGTCGTAGCTTTGCCATTCGCCGGGAGGTTTGCTGGCGTTAACTCTGGGAGGTTGCTGGCCGTACATAGCGCCTGCTTGACCGTCGGGGTAGGTGGGATTGTTATAGGAGTCCAGAATTTGGATTTCAAAGTCGCCAAAAATGATCACGCCGCTGTTGCCCCGCCCTTGCGAACGGCCTTGGACTTTGCGCGGTGTGGCGAATTCTAGGTGGAGTTGGAAGTCGCTGAAATGCTCTTTGGTTTGGATGGTGCCGGAACCGGGCACAACTTCCATGTAGCCGTTTTCCACTTTCCAAGCGGCGGGTTGCTTGTTGGCTTTTTGGAAGTTTGCCAAATCGCGGCCGTCGAAGAGAATCAAGGCATCGCTCGGCGGTGGGGCGAGATGAGAGAAGGAGTCTCCGGGCGCTACAATGCGCGGTTGCGGCCGATCGCCGTCGTGAACCCGCCATTTTTGACCGGGAATCAACGGTGTGTCCGTGTAACCGAGTTTTGGTTTTTTCTCGTGTTGATCGGCCATAACGTCGTGAAGGGATAAAACGCCGGCGAACAAAGCGGCCAACAGCGTTCTCGTTCTCAAAGGGATTTTTGCGTGCATAAGTCTTTTCTTTCCTAGTTCGGGCTTGAAGAGTGGTTAATGTTGAATGACTCGGTAGAACAAAATCTCGGCATCCGGGGCGCGTTCGTTGTCCGTATAGGAAGTGGAGTTGCCGGCGCCGGGTGTGATTTCTTCTGCCAGCGGCGTCCAAGTGACAAGGTCGCTACTGGTTTCCACCGTATAGCTTGCGCCGCTTACGGACTCCCATGAAATGGTGACGGACTCGGCTTCGGGATGGAATGCGACTTCGGTGATGGAAAATGGTTGAGGCGTTTGAGGCTCTTCGGCGCTGAATCCGTCGAAGTCTCCGTTCATAACGGCTTGGACTTGGGACTCGCTCAAAACGCCGTCAAAGAGGGCGACGTCATCCAGAAAACCGTCAAAAGGTGTCGCCAAATCGGCGCGGCTGCCGATGTAAAGCGGGTTTTCGTTGACGGGAAAGGCGTCGAAATTAATGGCCTCCGTCAGCGTTTCCGAGAGTTCTCCGTTCAAAAAGAATTGAAGATTTCCGGAACCGGCTTTCGCAGTGACCGCAATGTGAGACCACTCATTGGCTTGGATTACCGTTTCCGCGCTGGTGTAGGTGGCGGTGTCGTTGATCCCGCCGCGCTGCGATAGAAACTGCAAGGCGCGCCCGCCGCTTTGGATGCGCAGTTCAAAGTTGCCGGCATGATTGGGTGCGGATTCTGCGCTGGGGTTTTTGGCGAGGATGCCGTCCCAAACAACATTGTCGATTGGAAACACCCAAGCGGCGATGGAGAGTTCGTCGTCCAGATTAAAATCTTGGTGATGCGGAATTTCAATGCGCGGCTGGCCTCCGCCGGTGCTGTCAAAATCAGCGTATTTGCCTTGTCCCGGCGTTACGGGATCTTGGTCCGGAAAGACTAAATCAAACGCTTGGCCGTCGTGTTCTCTGCCGGAATCATCGCGGGCGTCCCCTTCGTCGAAACGCCAAAGTCCGATCAGAAGAACCGGCGGAAGGCTTTCGGCGTTTGTGGGGTTGGATCCTTTGGCGACTTCCTTTCCGTCTGCGGCGCCGTCTCCGTCGGTGTCTATGAGCGTTGGATTGGTGCCGGTTTGGCTGGCGCCGGCGAAGGTTCCCGTGTTGTTTTCCGCTTTGTCGTTCAAGCCGTCTCCGTCGGTGTCTGTGAGTGTTGGATTGGTTGGCGGACGCTGGCCGGCGCCGGCAATTTCCTCGCCATCCAAAAGAGTGTCGCCGTCCGTGTCCGGGTTAGTTGGGTTCAGGTCGGGGAATTCGCCGTTAATGTGTTCGAATTCCTGCAGATCACTCAGGCCGTCTTGGTCTGCGTCTGCATTATTTTGGCCGGAAAGCCGGGCAAGGTCTTCTGTAAATCGCTTTTCAAAAGCGTCCGGCAAGTCGTCTGAATCTGAATCGCCCGTCAGAATCAGGTTAAAGATGTCCGTGAAGCGGTCTCCGGCGGTTTGCGCGGTGGTTTGCACGCGGATGGAATAGACGGTTCCGTCGGGATCGCCGGCAAAGTTGTGGCCGCCGGTTTTGAGCGCGTTTCCTTCGATGGCGAATTTTTCGTTGTCGTTGTCGCCCTCTCCGTTGATTAGCGCAAAGGTGTAGGATTCGCCTTCTTCGGGCGTATTATAGGAAAGGCGGGCGATTGTGGTTCCTTCGGTGACGGCGGAAGAAAAGCGGCCGGCGCTTAGCGAAGAGGCCGTGCCGGCGGCGATGTTGGCGATTTCTTCGTCGCTCAAAACCGTGTTGTAGATGCGCACGTCATCCAAAAAGCCGTTAAAGGGCGTTGTCGTGAGATCTGCGCGGTTGCCGATGTAAAGCGGGTTTTCATTAGTGGGAAGGAAGGTGTTTTCTATGATAAAATCGTCCGCCGTCAATTCTCCGTTCACGTAGAATTTCACGGCGCCGGTTTCCTTTGCGTCGACGCTGACGGCAACGTGCGTCCATTGGCCTTCCTCGATGATAAAAGCGTCGTCCGTTGAGGAAAGGGGAAGTGTGTCGTTCACATCTCCTTGTTGAGTGAGAAATTCCAGCCTTCGATTGCCAGCGTGGATGCGCCACTCATAGTTGCCGGCGTGATTCGGCAGAGATTCTGCGCTGGGGTTTTTGGCGAGGATGCCGTCCCAACCCGTGTTGCCGACTGGTTTGATCCAAGCGGTGAGGGTGAGGGTTTCTTCCAAGTTCAAGGATTCCGAATGTTCCACCAAGACGTAGCCGGATCCGTCCAGTTGCAGGGATTGGCCGGAGCCTAAGGCAGCGGAGGTATCGTCGCCCAAGGCGGCGCTACCTTCCAAGGATCCGTGGTTTTCCTTGCCGGAGTTGTCTTGCAAGTCGCCGTCAAATTTCCAATGGCCGACGAGTTCCGCTCGGATGGGCGAAGTGGAAGCGGCTAAAACGCAGGTCATCAAAAAGAGTTTGGCTGTTTTCATAGAAAGTTTTGGTTGTCTAATTTCGGCTGATTTCTCGGAGCATGGAAAGCGCGGTTTTTGCGTTTGGATCGCCGTTTTCGGCTTGTTCGCTGATTTCTCTGGAAAGGTTATCGAGGAAGTCTCGGATGGCGATTCCTTGTTCCAATGTTATGCCGGGCGTGGTTTTAAGGAAGTAGATGGCGGCGACGGCTTTTGTGTATTCGCTGTTTTTGAGGAATTGGGAAGCGGCGGCGGCGTGTTTCTTTGCCTTGCTGTTGGCGAAGGCTTCGGTCAAATGATCGGCGGCTTCGGCGGAAGTTTCGGAGGATCTTTTGTAGTCTTGCTCTGCTGGATTGCCGCATCCAACGAAAGAGAGAACAACCAACAGGCCGAGAGGGGAGATTTTGATTTTCTGTAACATTGGGTTGTCCATTATCGGGCCGTTGGATTGATTGCGATTGCCTTTCTTCATTCTTTTTTAATCTCGGCGCGTTCCGCTTTTGGTGGCCGGGTTGCACCAGAATTTTCCGGGCTTGCGCCCTCCTCCCCCGTCAATGCCGGCTTCTTCGTCGTAGGCGCGGACCTTCCAGTATTCGGTGTGGCCTCCGAACATGCCAAGTTCGGTGCCTTTGCTGTGGCGTTCGGTGACTCCTTCGTCTGGCGTGCTGGTGACGTTGTCCCAATCCCGGATGGGATCCCCTTCGTCTGCTTCCCAATAGATCATCGAGTCGGGTTGGAATTGGCTCATTTTGAAAGTGCCCCACATTTTGCCGACCTCCTCAAAGCTATGATAAGCGGTTACGGCGCCGTTCATCAAGTAGCTGCTCACCTGCATTTCTCTCCGCTTGAAATCCACGGTGTTGGTGCGATCCAAGGGGCAGAGAAACATTTGGCGGACGTTCAAATAGCTCCAAAGTTGGCCTTCTTCGACGTTGTGTTCTGGATTCATGTTTCTCCGCCGGGTGTAGCACCAGTTGGGAATGTCATAAGCGTCCGAACGCCAGGAAGAATAGGGCAAATGGTCTTCGGAGTCCAAAGTGTACATATGCGTGGCGAGAAGGATTTGTTTGATTTTGTTTAAGCAGGCCGTGCGTTGCGCTTTCTCTTTGGCTTGGCTTAAGGCCGGCAAAAGCATGCCGGCGAGGATGCCGATGATGGCAATGACGACCAGAAGCTCGATAAGCGTGAAGGCGGCGACTTGGCGCGATGATTGGAACGTTTTGGCGGGAGGGAAAGAAGGCGGCGCGTTCATATCGGGGAACAAACTTTCGAGCTGTTGGGAAAATAATAGCGCAAAAGGGCCGGGACAATGCAAGCCGCTTTTCTCCTGCGGAAAGGAAGGGCTTCGGCGCGTTGGGATTATTCGTTGATTACAAAGTCTTCCTTGAGGTTGTAACGGAACATGACTCGCTGCGTAGCGGAGTCCAATTGCTTGGCGTCGAGGACGATTCTTTCCACGGGCTCGCCTTGTTCGAATTCGAGGACGTGATAGTCGCCGTTAGGTTGGGCGAAGGCTTCTTGGATTTGGCGCAGGCGGCTGATTTTCTTGCCGTTGACTTTGTCCAAAACGAGGAAGCGATAGGCTTGGTAGCCGATGTTGTAGGGGTCGGGCAACACGATGGAGAGGACGACTAGTCGGGGGCGTTCTTTTGTCGGCGGTTGCCCTTTGTAGTGAATAAGTCGGACGGGAGCCCTCCGCAGCCAATCTTCCCCCCAGCTTTTGAGATAGGGAATGGTCATCGGTTGGAACACCAATCCGCCCGCCATCAGGTATTCTGGCGGCGCGTCGTATTGAGCGGTGGGAATGAGTTCCTTTTCGAAATCAGCTTTGGGAAGCGTGTAGGTAATTTCTTGCTCGCGACCGTTCCGCCAGATGATCATAGGAATGGGGTCGCCGGCCCAATGATTTCTGGTGGCGAGATTTTCAAGCATCATTGGCCCAAACTGCGGATCCTGATAATCACCGAGGGTGTCAATTTCAAAACCGTCGATTTTGAGAAGGATGTCTTTTGGTTGCAAAGTGTTTTCGTCGCCGGGGAGTTTTGGCACTTTGGTGACAATGACGCCTCTTTGCGGGCCGGAAAGGCCGAGATGCGCCAGAGTTGCGGGATTTTCGGACGGTTGCCAAAAGAAGTTGAAGAATCCCATTCCGCGATAGTTGTCGGCCGCTTGGGCGTCCAAAACCGAGCGGATAAAAGAGGAGGGGATGGCGATGCACTTGTTGCGGGATTGAGAAATGGTCAATCCGATCACTTGGTCGCCGACGGCGAGGACTTCGCTCCAGCCGACTCCGTTAATCTCGGAATCGAGTTCTAAATGCAACATGTCGATGAACGTGAGCTGGCCTTTGCGGATTTGCAGACGATTGATATTCAATCCTCGAATCTCCAATCTCCCCGCATTCCAGCGCACCAATTCTGCAGGACCGGAGTCTGGAACGGGAGAGGCTAACTTTGCGGGTTTCAGGCCATCCCAGAACGCTTTGTCGTCCACGGTGAGAATGGCGAGGTTGGCGTGATAGTCGATCCATGTGATCCGGCCGATAGCCCATTGGCCGCGGCCTCCTTTTTGAATGCGGATGAGGGTGTGGTTGTAAAGCAGGTTGGCGGTGGTGAGGATTGTCTTGTCCTCAATCACGAGGCCGAACTTTTTGCTGGCGCCCACACGGCGAGACCAAGGCTGAAAATGGTTGAAAGTGTGCCGGTTGACGTCGATCCGAACTACCGACTGTTCCCAAGTTGAGGGAGGCTTTTGCCCCAAAACGGTTGAGTTTAAGAGAGTTGCGGTCAGCAACAGAAAGACAAGAGGAGATTTCATAGGCGTCGGTCGTTGACAATTCTGTAGGTGCGGAGAATGGATTGATTCGCTGTGTCGGCTTCGTTGCGGTCAATGGTTTCAAAACCGTAGTTTCCCGTGAATTTGATGGTGTGATAGGCTTGGTCGGTTTCGCTGAAGGCGCGAATTGCGTCCTCCAAACGATCAATGCGCACTCCGTTGATCTCGTCGACCATCACTCGCCCGCGGATGCGCATGTTGGCGTTGACGGGATGCGCCAGCGTCGAGGCCAGCATCACGGCCTCCGTCCGAGTGTTCTCTGGGTCGGATTTTCGGCGGTAAAACAGCTCGTAGAGAATATCGCTGTCGGCGGACGTCAACCAATCTCGTCCAAAGGTGGACAGGTAATCTTTGCTGAGGGGGGTGAATATCATTCCGGCGTAAACATAATACCGGGGAGCGTGATAGAGATTGCCAATGGCGGCGTCTTCTCGATTGACGAAAACCGGCAATTCGACCGCTACCTCTTTATTATCTCGCCAAAGCCGGACTGGAACGGATTCTCCGTTTTGCGCCAGGCTAAAAGCCAAGCCGGCATGAAGTTGATTGCCTTCGTAAAGGATGCTGCCGTCTTGCGCCACTGAGTAGCCGGCCGCCTGCAACAAAACGTCGTCTTTTTTCAGATGTTCCTTCGCCGAATCCGAAAACAGAGCGTCGATTCGAGCCCCTTCAAAATGAGGCGGCACACCGAGGAAATTGCGTTGCGCCCGATTCTGGAGAGAAACCACGCGGATACCCGCTTGCGGAAAACCGTCGTAGTTGCCGTCTTCAATATCTTTGAGAAAGTGCTGGAAAACCGGCGGAGGAATGAAGAATCCCGTGTTTTCCAACCCGGGCACCCCTTGGAAAGCGACGCCGACGACCTTGCCGTCTTGAACTACCGGGCCTCCGCTGTTACCGGGATTAATCGCTGCGTCCGTCTGCACTGCCAACAGACGACTGCGCCCTGAATGTGTATAACTCTGCAACTCAATTCGGCTTACTACCCCGCTGGTATAGGAAATCTGCTCGCCCCCCGCGGGATAACCGTAAGTGACGACCGTTGAACGCACCTTGGGAAGATTTCCCAGAGGCAACGGCTCAATGTCTTTGAAAAACCCAGATTCTTGGACTTCAAGAATGGCCAAGTCGCAATCGTGCCCGATGAAAGCCACCTGCGCTTGGAACGGCCGCGAATCCTGATAGCGCCGCACCAAGATTTGTTTGTCCCAAGCCGCTAGATGAGCGTTGGTCACAATTCGATTCCCGTGAATCACAAAACCCGTCCCTGACGACCGACCTACCGGCATCCAGTTCCACGGCTCGTCCCAATCGGGCCTCTGGGAGAACACCATAATTTGAACCACAGACCGCTCCGGCGCCGCCTGCCCGACAAAACTGGCAAGAATACCGCCAAAAACGACGGCACGAAAAAGCAACAATAAAACTATTTTTTGCAAAGCCCCTTCAAAATGCCCTCTAATCATGCGGAGAGCAACAAAAAAATTATCATCGACACGCGTGACTTCGTTCAATTTGCATTCTTAAAGCGTGCCCCTTTGAATTTTCTAGATTTCTTGAGATTCCCTGCTAATTTCCACTAATTTGTGAAGGTACCTCCGCTATTCATCACCGGAACGGGCACCGGAGTGGGAAAAACAACCTTGACGGCTTTGCTGACGATTCATCTGCGACGCCGGGGCATTCATGCAGTTGCGGTAAAACCTTATTGCTCAGGCACTCGAGAGGACACGGAATTGTTGGCCTTGGTGAATGATCATGAATTGACGAGCGAGCAGATCACTCCCGTGTTTTGTCCGAAACCTTTGTCGCCAAGAGCGGGCTTGAGTGCCGACGCATCCCAAGACGGTTTCCGCAAGGCAATCAAGGCAATTGAGGAGACGTCGAAAAATGTGGAAAGCCTTCTGATTGAAGGAATTGGAGGATTGGAAGTGCCCTTGGCTCCTGGGATTGCCGTGAGCGATCTGATTGCGATGACCAAAAGCAACGCGATTGTTACCGGTCGGAATCGGCTCGGCGTTATCAACGAAGTCTCGCTGACGCAATATCGCCTTCGAGAAAAGACAGGAAAAATTGGTCAAATTGTTTTGATGCAAGAGCGAAAACTTGACGAATCCGCAAACAGTAATGCTCGAATTTTGGCGGAAAAGTTCAAAATACCAAGGATTATTATGATTCCTTATCTCGGAAGCGAGGTGAGTCAAATGAGTCATTTAAAGCATTCGGAAAAAAAAATAAAAAAAATGCTTGCGCAAATTTTAAAATCGGCTAGTGTTTCTCCCGGCTTCTTCGATGAAGAGGAAAAATTTTCTGAGAAAAAGCATTGACGTTGACAAACAGTGGAGTAAATTCCGTTCGTGATTGAGGTTGACCTGGCGATAAGTTTCGACCAGAATGAGAGTTCGCGATTAGGTTCTCATCCTCGGTCGCAAAAGAATTTGGCGCGGTTAAAGCGTAGGGTTCTTTGAAATTTGAATTGTGCGATAAGTTAGAGCCCTTTTTGAGGCGACCTTAATTTTCAGATTTAAGGGGCCGAGAAAGTTTTAATTAAAAACCGTTTGAGTCGCGAGACTCAGACAGAATTCAAACAAAATAAAGGAGAGTTTGATTCTGGCTCAGAACGAACGCTGGCGGCGTGGATAAGACATGCAAGTCGAACGGTGGCTCGGCAGTAGCAATACTAACGAGTCATAGTGGCGAAAGGGTGCGTAACACGTGGGTAATCTGCCGTAATGTTTGGAATAACTTGCCGAAAGGTAAGCTAATACCGAATGTGGATTTTCGGAGGCATCTTTGGAAATCTAAAGCTGGGGACCGCAAGGCCTGGCGTATTATGATGAGCCCGCGCCCTATCAGCTTGTTGGTGAGGTAACGGCTCACCAAGGCAAAGACGGGTAGCCGATCTGAGAGGATGGTCGGCCACACTGGAACTGAGACACGGTCCAGACACCTACGGGTGGCAGCAGTCGAGAATCATTCACAATGGGGGAAATCCTGATGGTGCGACGCCGCGTGGGGGATGAATGGCTTCGGCCTGTAAACCCCTGTCATTCGTGAACAAACCTTTTGGAGTAATATTTCAAAAGCTGATAGTAGCGAAAGAGGAAGGGACGGCTAACTCTGTGCCAGCAGCCGCGGTAATACAGAGGTCCCAAGCGTTGTTCGGATTCACTGGGCGTAAAGAGTGCGTAGGCGGCTGGGTAAGTTTGATGTGAAAGATCCGAGCTCAACTCGGAAATTGCATTAAAAACTGCTTGGCTAGAGGGTCGGAGAGGAGACTGGAATTCTCGGAGTAGCAGTGAAATGCGTAGATATCGAGAGGAACACCGGTGGCGAAGGCGAGTCTCTGGACGAATCCTGACGCTAAGGCACGAAAGCTAGGGTAGCAAACAGGATTAGATACCCTGGTAGTCCTAGCCGTAAACGGTGCACACTTGCTATGAGCGGCGTAGAACCCGTTCGTGGCGTAGCTAACGCGTCAAGTGTGCCGCCTGGGGAGTACGGTCGCAAGATTAAAACTCAAAGAAATTGACGGGGGCCTGCACAAGCGGTGGAGTATGTGGCTTAATTCGATGCAACGCGAAGAACCTTACCTGGCCTTGACATGCAAGTGGTAAAAGTCTGAAAGGATGATGACCTTGCAAAAGGAGCTTGCACAGGTGCTGCATGGCTGTCGTCAGCTCGTGTCGTGAGATGTTGGGTTAAGTCCCGCAACGAGCGCAACCCTTATGTTCTGTTGCCACCCGAGCGAGAGTTTCGGAGCACTCTGAACAGACTGCCTTGTCTAAACGAGGAGGAAGGTGGGGATGACGTCAAGTCAGTATGGCCCTTACGGCCAGGGCTGCACACGTACTACAATGCCTGATACAATGGGACGCAATACCGCGAGGTGGAGCAAATCCACAAAATCAGGCTCAGTTCGGATTGTAGTCTGCAACTCGACTACATGAAGCCGGAATCGCTAGTAATGGCGCATCAGCTACGGCGCCGTGAATACGTTCCCAGGCCTTGTACACACCGCCCGTCACATCATGAAAGCCGGTTGTGCCCGAAGTCGCCGAGCTAACCACAAGGAGGCAGGTGCCGAAGGTATGGCTGGTGATTGGGATGAAGTCGTAACAAGGTAGCCGTAGGGGAACCTGTGGCTGGATCACCTCCTTTCTAAGGAGATAAACGCGGGATTGCCTTCGAGCAACGTCTCGCCAGTTCTACCGCCTTTTATCAGGTGTTGGGTTTCGCTTATCGCACAATTCAGATTTTAATGGATTTCCAATTGCTTTAACACGCCTACGGAATCTGGAAGGATTCCATGAGCTAGATGGTTTATTGGGGGCTGTAGCTCAGTTGGTAGAGCGTCTGCTTTGCAAGCAGGATGTCAGGAGTTCGAGTCTCCTCAGCTCCACCAATTGTTTTTGGGTGGATGCTGTTTGGGCCTGTAGCTCAGTTGGTTAGAGCACACGCTTGATAAGCGTGGGGTTGCTGGTTCGATCCCAGTCAGGCCCACCATAGATTTTTCCGGATGAGAATCCGGTGTGTTCTTTGAAAACTACACATAGGGTGAATTAAACCAAAGGCGACTATAATTCGCTGAGTTCTATTCGTTTTCCAAAAGGAGCGAGTGGTTAACTTTGTGATCAAGCTACTAAGTGCAATTGGTGGATGCCTTGGTGCCAAGAGGCGATGAAGGACGTAGCAAGTTGCGATAAGCCGTGGTTAGCCGCAAACAGGCTTTGACCCGCGGATTTCCGAATGGGAGAACCTGTCTGCCCCTTAAAGGCAGTCGTCTGCAGATGAATGTATAATCTGTGGAAGCAACACGGGGTGAAGTGAAACATCTCAGTACCCCCAGGAAAAGAAAATGAAATGATTCCGTGAGTAGCGGCGAGCGAAATCGGAAGAGCCCAAACCAGAGGAACTTGTTTCTCTGGGGTTGTGGGACCTCGATATGGGATCGCGAAAGCAAGCGTAATGTTATGGAAAGGACAACCAGAGACCGTGACAGTCGGGTGCGCGAATCTGGAGTGACCCTAGGGGAATCCCAAGTAATGTGGATCACGTGAAACTCTGCATGAATCTGTCCAGACCACTGGATAAGGCTAAATACTACTTGGCAACCGATAGCGAACTAGTACCGTGAGGGAAAGGTGAAAAGAACCCCTGTTAGGGGAGTGAAATAGTACCTGAAACTAATTGCATACAAAGTGTCGGAGTCCGCAAGGATGACGGCGTGCCTTTTGCATAATGAGTCTGCGAGTTATTGTCTGTGGCAAAGCCTAAGTTTTTCTGAAATGGAGGCGAAGCGAAAGCGAGTGTGAAATGCGCGTTTAGTGGCAGGCAATAGACCCGAAGCGGAGGTGATCTACTCATGAGCAGGTTGAATCTGCGGTAACACGCAGTGGAGGACCGAACCGGTGTATGTTGAAAAATGCTCGGATGACTTGTGAGTAGGAGCGAAAGACTAATCAAACCCCGTAATAGCTGGTTCTCTCCGAAATAGCTTGAGGGCTAGCGTCGGATCAGTACTTCGAGGAGGTAGAGCACTGGATGGACTAGGGCCCTTACCCGGGTACCAAAACCAATCAAACTCCGAATGCCTCGGATCTCATTATTCCGGCAGTCAGTCGGCGAGGGATAAGCTTCGTCGGCGCGAGGGAAACACCCCAGACCGCCAGCTAAGGTGCCAAAATATGAATTAAGTGGAAAGGATGTGACGTTGCTTAGACAATGAGGATGTTGGCTTAGAGGCAGCCATCATTTAAACAATGCGTAATAGCTGACTCATCGAGCGATGTTGCGCCGAAAATGATTGGCGATTAAATCATATACCGAAGCTGCGGATTTGCCCGGAATTCGTTCCGGATAAATGGTAGGAGAGCGTAATCAATGCTGTAAAGCTCGACGGCAACAGACAGTGGAGCGTTGATTAGCGAGAATGCAGACATAAGTAGCGATTAGCCACATGAGAATTGTGGCCGCCGTATACCCAAGGTTTCCTGGGGCAGGTTCGTCCTCCCAGGGTTAGTCGGGACCTAAGGCGAGGCCGTAAGGCGTAGTTGATGGACAGCAGTTCAATATTCCTGCACCGGCCTGGGGTTAGTTAGCAGCGAAGCGGGGAGAAAGATGATTATGTCATCGAAAGACGGAGCCTAGACTTCGGTCAAAGCACATCATTGGACGATCCGCCGAGAAAAGCTGGCGAACACGTGCCCCAGGCCGCCCGTACCTCAAACCGACACAGGTGGGTGAGTCGAATAGACTAAGGCGTGCGAGAGAAACCTCTCTAAGGAACTCGGCAAAATAGCCCCGTAACTTCGGGAGAAGGGGTGCCTACTTCGGTAGGCCACAGTAAATTGGATCTGGCGACTGTTTAACAAAAACACAGCACTCTGCCAAGTCGTGAAGACGACGTATAGGGTGTGACACGTGACCAATGCCGAAAGATTAAGGTAACTTGTTAGCCGCAAGGCGAAGCTCGGAGCCAAAGTCCCGGTGAATGTCGGCCGTAACTATAACGGTCCTAAGGTAGCGAAATTCCTTGTCGGGTAAGTTCCGACCTGCACGAATCGTGTAACGACCGGATCGCTGTCTCGGAGAGGTTCTCGGCGAAATTGTAGTGGCGGTGAAGATGCCGCCTGCCCGCAGTAGGACGGAAAGACCCTATGCACCTTTACTGTAAGCTGGTATTGGGTTCTGATTTTTGATGCGTAGCATAGGTGGGAGACGTAGAAACGACAGTTTCGGCTGTTGCGGAGTCATCAGTGAAATACCACTCTTTGATTATTAGGATTCTAACCCCGATCCTGTCAGCCAGGCGGGGGACAGTTCCTGCGGGTCAGTTTGACTGGGGCGGTTTCCTCCCAAAGAGTAACGGAGGAGCGCGAAGGTACTCTCAGCACGGTTGGCAACCGTGCGGCGAGCGTATGGGTAGAAGAGTGCTTAACTGTGAGACTTACAAGTCGAGCAGATGCGAAAGCAGGCCCAAGTGATCCGATGGTGGAATGTGGAATTGCCATCGCTCAACGGACAAAAGGTACGCTAGGGATAACAGGCTAATCGCGCCCAAGAGTTCATATCGACGGCGCGGTTTGGCACCTCGATGTCGGCTCATCGCATCCTGGGGCTGAAGAAGGTCCCAAGGGTCCGGCTGTTCGCCGGTTAAAGCGGTACGCGAGCTGGGTTCAGAACGTCGTGAGACAGTTCGGTCCTTATCCACTGCGGGCGCAGGAAACTTGAGGGGTTCATTCTCTAGTACGAGAGGACCGAGAATGACGCACTTCTGGTGTGGCAGTTGTTCCGTCAGGAGCAGCGTTGCGTAGCCATGTGCGGAAGAGATAAGCGCTGAAAGCATCTAAGCGCCAAGCTCCTCCCAAGATGAGGTTTCCCGGACGCAAGTCCCTTAAGACCCCCGGAAGACTACCGGGTTGATAGGTCAGGCGTGCAAGCGCGGCGACGCGTTCAGCGGACTGATACTAATCGGTCGGGAGGCTTGATCGCTTTTTTCTCAAAGCGATTTCTACTTGGCAATTTTTAGTTGCCCCCTGTGTGTAGTTTTCAGAGAACCAAAGTGTTCTCAAACGGATTTTTGGTGGCTATAAAGCTGTGGCTCGACCCGATCCCATTCCGAACTCGGCCGTCAAACGCAGCATTGCCGATGGTAGTGCAGGTACAGCCTGTGTGAGAGTAGGTAGCCGCCAATTTTTATCCTGTGATAAATAGATTTTAAGATGAAGATTACATATCTGCTAATATTAGTTGTTTTTCTTGCGGGTTGTGCTACTTCGCGCAAGATGAATCGGTTAAGCGTCGGGATGACAAAGAGCGAAGTCCTTGATGCAATGGGGAGACCGTCCAGTACGTCCGCTCCGGGAAAAGGTGTCGAATTCCTTCGTTATCGGGCGTTTAACCATGTTGTGTATTTTGTCCGTTTAGTTGACGGAAGGGTCGACAGTTACGGAGAAATGGGCGACTTTGATTCAACGAAAGACCCCACTTTGGACTTGAACATCAAGAACCAGTAAGACAACGAAATGAGAATCTACAATTTGTTCATTAGCCATTCTTGGTCATATTCAGATAACTACGATAAGTTAAAGAACTTGTTGTTAGAGCAGACTTACTTTGAATTCAAGGATTATTCTGTGCCAAAAAACGATCCAATACACACAAATGGATCTGATGAGGAACTGTACGAAGCTATTTTCCGGAAAATACGGCCTTGTAGCGTTGTTCTTATATTGGCAGGAGTTTACGCATCCTACAGTAAATGGATTGATAAGGAGATTGAAATTGCAAAGGAAAAATTTCTTCCCCCAAAATCAATAATTGCCATAGAACCATGGGGAAGCGAAAGAACATCTTTGGTTGTTAAAGAAAATGCCGATCGAGTTGTTAAGTGGAATACGGAAAGCGTTGTTTTCGCAATTATGGAGTTAGCATAATGGACAAAACAAGACAGGAATTATTGGAAATTTACAAGATCCATGCTGAACTTGCGGATAGGGTAAGCCAGAGACGAGAAGGAGCCAACAGGCTATATGTCAGCCTGCTGTCGGTAATTCTTGTTCTTCTTGCCGCTCTTCTGAGATATGGAACTGGAATAATTCCTGTTTGGATTGTTTTGGGAATAGCCGGCGTTTTAGGAGTGCTTCTTGCCGCATCGTGGTATATTAATATTCGATCCTACCGTCAGCTGAATAAGGGAAAATTTGATACTTTGCTTGAGTTGGAGGAAAAATTGGCTTATCCCTTTTTCAAGCGAGAATGGGAATTATTAGAAGAGGGAAAAAACAAAAACCGGTATTGGAGACTCACGATTGTTGAGACTTTTCTCCCCATCGGCTTTTTTCTATTATTTCTCTTTTTAATTTCGATAGCTATATTTATTAAATAAGATAATTAATTCATGTCGCAGCATTCGAGTTTAAAGGGGGGTAGTAAGTTGGGGACGAAGCGGAGCGTTTTGAAGCGCTTTGAGCGGGTGGAGTTGCTTAGGAAGCGCGGTTTGTGGAAGCCGGGCGATCGGGTGATTGGTTTGCGAAAAACCAAACCCGAAGCGTAGTAATTCGACCGCACCGCTGTTGCTTCGATTGCGGAGAAGGTTTTCCTTCTTCGCGGTTTTGTGTTTAATGGGTTTGTTTGTCGATGCAGGGAGCAATGAGCGAGGCGATTCGGCTTCAGAAATACATTGCCCAGTCAGGTTTTGCTTCGCGGAGACGTGCGGAAGACTTGATTGTTTCTGGGCGTGTTTTGGTGAATGGGGTGGTTGTTTCGGAGTTGGGTGTCAAGGTTAATCGTGGGGATAAGGTAGCGGTTGACGGGAAGTGCTTGCGTCCGCTGGTTCGGAAGGTTTATTTGGTGGTCTATAAACCGAGGGGTTTTGTTTGTTCGGCGGTTTCTTCCGAAAAGTTTCCTTCTTTTTTAACTCTTTTGCCTGACGCGTTGAGGAGAGGTATTCATCATGCGGGGCGATTGGACGTGAGTAGCGAGGGCTTGCTGTTGGCGAGCAATGACGGGGAGTTCACTTATATTGTGACTCATCCAAAGTTCGGGGTTCGTAAAAAGTATGAGGTGGAGACGCGGGGGCGTTTTTCTCGGAATTTCCGGGAGCATGCTTGCCGGGGAGTTTGGGTAGATGGCGAGTGGTTGCGCTTTGCCGATTTGCAGGTTATTCGGGATAACCCAAAGCAAGGAAAGGTGATTGTCAGTTTAGTCGGCGGCAAGAATCGGGAAATTCGCCGCTTGTTGCAATGCTTTGGTTTGCAAGTGACTCGCTTGAAGCGAATTCGCATTGGTTCGGTGGAGTTGAAAGGATTGCGGAGCGGCTCTTGGCGACATTTGCGGCCTTCAGAATTCCAGCAGTTTTTGCGCAGTGTGAAGGGGCAAAATGCTCCGCGATCTTTTGGCAATTTTAAGTGCAAGAAATAGCGAGAGATTGAGATTTTTGGCGATCAGGGAAGATTCTTTTTCAGCCAGCGGATGGTTGCGTCGCCGTATTGTTGTGTTTTTTCCACTAACCAGTGTTGATGGATTTTGACTTTGTCTCGAGTAGCGTGGCCGATAACGACGACGGCATAGGGTGCCGCAAGTCGAGGAAGATTGAGATTGTCCATCAATTGTTGCGCCAAAGATTCGCTTCGCTCTTCGGCGGTTTTGGTTTTGGGACCGTAGGGAGGATCCGCCAGTATGATGTCAAAAGTTTCGGAATGGATTGTGAGGTCGTGGATGGTTTTGAAGGCGCAGGCAAGGCGGACTTGGATTTGGTTGGGTTGGTATCGGCAGGCTCGAATGTTTTTTTTGATGTAGTGGAGGTGTTGGTTGGAGTTTTCCACGCTGAGAACGGTTGAGGCGCCTCGACTGATGCATTCCAAGCCGAGAGCGCCAGTGCCGCTGAACAAGTCCAAAACTCGCGCATTCGGCATATAAGGAGACAATCGATTGAAAATTGCCTCGCGAACTCGATCTGCGGTTGGTCGGATGCTGAGACCTTTGGGCGCGACAAGAATTCTTCCGGAGTCTTTGCCGCCGATGATTCGCATGGTGTTGCCGGTTGCTGTGCAGAGTTGTTGATTTGAGGCGGCCCGCGAAGCAAGCGAGAATTCAAAAAAATTAAGTTTCTCTTTGAATAAGCATCCAGAGATCGTCAAACGACATGGTGGCGATAAGAACATCGCCGCCAATCATATGCACAATGGAGTGATTGGGAGAATCCCGCATGTCCGGCGTGGCGAACATGATATGGGAGGTGTTGATGATAATCTCCTTTTCCTTCCCGGATTCTCCGGGAATGTCGATGTGGCCTGAAACTCGAATAAGCGCCATGATGTTTTGATGGGATTTGGGGAATGTCTTCGATTTTTCAACTAGGCAGTGGACTTCTCAAATCTTTGAAGTGAAGCATATGCCAAGTGATTCTGAAAGTCAACAACATAGAATAATCGGTCTGGTTCGCCTTCAAAACTGGCGCTACTGCTAGGCAGATGGCCAGTGTTGTCTTGACGAAGGCCGTCGATTCCCTTCCACTGGTTTGCCGCATGAGCAAAAAGATGGATCCAGAAAAACCGTCTCCCGTTCAAAGTCCTCTTTTGAGACGGTTGTATGATTGGACGCTCAGTTGGGCGGATCGCAAGGGAGGGGTTCGGGCGCTGTTTTTTATCGCCTTGGTTGAGTCCTCTGTTTTTCCGATTCCACCGGATGTGTTGCTCGTTGCCCTTTGTGTCGGCAGTGTCGCCAAGTCGTACAAATTCGCTTTGATCTGTACTGCGGGTTCGATCCTTGGCGGGTTGATTGGCTATGCGATTGGCTACTGGGGATTTGAGGCGATTGGCAAACCAATTATCGCGTTTTACAATGGCGAGTCGTTCATGCAGAAGATTCAATCTCTTTACGATAGATATGGTTTTTGGGGAAATCTTTTGGCAGCGGTAACTCCGATTCCTTACAAAGTGTTTACCATTGCTTCAGGCGCCTTTCAGTTTTCTTTGAGCCAGTTTCTTTTGGCCTCGATCCTTGGACGCTCACTTCGTTTTTTTGCGTGGGCGACGGCTTTGTATTTTTTCGGCGACACCATTCGGAGTTTTATTGACAAGTATTTCAACTTATGCGCTTGGCTGTTTATGGCGGTTCTGATTGCCGGATTTGTCGCGCTTAAAGCACTCTGATTTTTGTGATACTTTGCGGGCTGAAATAGAAATTTGGGGAAACAAGTTTCATTTGAGGAGTGAGTATGAATTCAAAAGCAGTTGTTGTGATTCCCACGTTCAACGAACGCGAAAATATCGAGATATTGGTTGACAGCCTCTTGTCTTCTTCAAAAGAGGTAGATGCTTTGATTGTGGATGACAACTCCCCGGATGGAACGGGCAAGTTGGCGGATGACATGGCGTCTAAGCGTGCCGGCATTCACGTCCTTCACCGCGAGCAGAAAGATGGATTGGGACGCGCTTATTGCGACGGATTTGCTTGGGCTTTGAAACGAAATTACGAGTTTCTTTTGGAAATGGACGGAGATTTTTCCCACGATCCTAAAGATGTGCCGCGATTTTTGAAGGCGGCGCAGGATGCGGATTTGGTCATCGGCTCTCGTTACCGAGATGGAATCCGCGTGATCAATTGGCCTTTGAATCGCCTAGTTTTGAGTCTTTGCGCCGCCAAATACGTTCAGTTCATTACGGGGATGCCGTTTTCAGATCCCACCGGCGGATTCAAGTGTTTCCGCCGCTCCGCCCTTGCGGGAGTGGATTTGAATCAAGTGCGGTCCAACGGCTATAGTTTTCAAATTGAATTGACGCATCAAGTGTGGAAGCGGGGTATGAGAGTCAAAGAGATTCCAATCGTTTTCACGGATCGGTTTCATGGAAGCTCAAAAATGTCCCGCGCCATTGTCCGCGAAGCCTTGCTGGTAGTTTGGCAGCTTTGGGTTCGCAACGGATTTCGGAGAAGACCAATATCTTCGCGCCCGGCCAACGAAACTAAAGTATTTTAAAAATTCGCCGAATGGGATAAATTGTTCGTTCGGCTTCCAACAAAAGTGAAATAAATATGATTGCAATTCTTTCCGGAACCAACCGTCCTTTAAGCTGCACTCGGCTCATCGCCAACGAAGTCAGAAGCCATTACCAATCTTTGTCCGTTGCGCATCATCTGCTGGATTTGGCCGATTTGCCCGCCGAAATCTTCTTCCCGTCCTCTTATGAAAAAAAGCCGAAGTCCTTTGCCTCTTTTTCTGACGCCGTGTTGAATGCGGACGGTTTGGTCGTCGTGACGCCCGAATACAACGGAGGATTCCCCGGCGTGTTGAAGTATTTTATTGACATGCTGAAATTTCCCGAAAGTTTTGAGCATCGCCCCGTTTGTTTTGTCGGCTTGGCCGCCGGCGCTTGGGGCGCGCTTCGACCAGTGGAACAACTGCAACAGATTTTCGGTTATCGCAATGCCTACCTCTTTCCCGGCCGCGTCTTTATTCCCTCCGTCCACGAAGTTTTGAACGAACAAGGCGCGATTACAAACGCCGATATTTCCAAGCGGCTTCGGCTTCAAGCGGAAGGCTTCGTTGCCTTCGTCCAACGCGTCAAAGGCGTCCAATTGATTCCCTCGCCTCCAAAAGTGTAGGAGTCCCGAAAGAAAACGAAAAAACCGTTCAGCCCGTTCCTTCCGGTTTCTTCCAAACGCAAAGCCGAAGCATTTTTCCTTTGCCTTCCTCGCTCAAAAAGCGTTTTTCCAAAGAATTTCGCCCAATTTCCCGCTAAATTCCCTCAATTCTCGCCCCAAGAAAAAAATCAAAAAAAGATCAAAAAAACGCTTGCATTCCGATTCGGTTTGCGGTAAGTTTGCTTTTGCAGTTCGCCGTGAGACTCGCTTCGTCGGGTGGATCGTTGAATAAATAGAACAGTCTGAATGAGTGAGTGGGAGATTTGTCTCCTCTTCTCTGCGGGTGAATATATTGGAAAACCCTCGCATTCGCTTGCGGTGAACTGCAATTGGCCTGGTGCCGTTGGAGTTATGTGTGTCTGCTCCGCGGTTGCCAGAAAACGTTATTTGCAGAAAAGACACCAACAGCAGAATAAATTGACATCGGCTATGAAAATTAAAACATCATTGTTGACCATCATTAGCGTCGTCGCCATTGCGGCGGCGGCTTTCCCTTCATTCGACGCGGAAAAGTTGGATGCGGATTCCGCCGGTTCACTGGCGGCAACGGCAGAAACTTTCCCTTCGTTCAATCAAAACGAACAATCAACAGCGGCGTCGTTCCCGTTGTCCAATGCGGAATCGGATGCAACGGCGGCGGCCTTTTTGCCTTGGCTGTTCCTTTTGCGCCTCAAACGGCGACTCGCCCAACACCTTGCCCGCGAACGCAACCATTCCGCGCCAAGCAAACGTCGGCTCAAGCCCGCAATTTTGTGGACAACAGCCTTGCTGATGGCAGGAATCCTTACGGTTACGGCGCTGGCCAATCCGCTGGGACTCATCATCTGGATTGAACGCGGGAAAAAGGCTTGGGCGCTTGTTTCCACAGCGGCCACGCTTTACACGGTGGGAAGCGCTCTCCACGTCCTCGTTGGAAGCAGACCCGGCAACACGGGCGCCAAAATGAAGGCAACCCCCAGCATTTACGACGATCACCCGAACTATCAATCTCCAACGGTTCAGCGTAGCGGGGCTTCCGACGGAATCACTTGGGGATCAGGGATAATAGAGCTAAGCGATGAGAGCGCAGCCGGAAACTACGCCAGTTATTACTACGATTACTACTGGGTTGACTACGATGAAGAGACGGGAGAATGCTCTTCAAGGCCGCATGCTACTGATGAGCGGAAAACGGCCGGGGGAGTTTTCAGCGAGCCTCGGTGGATACCTAAATCCGGTTGGGATTGGCTTTATGCGCATAGTGGATCCGCCCAGCGCGAGAATCCTATCTCGACGATAGACGATCCGGATATTTGGGCTAGAGCCGGGTTTTGGGTTCATTATGCGTCTTCCTCAAAGTACGAGTATCCTGATGTTCCGTTGGAGTCCAGAATCTCCAATCCGTCGTTGTGGAGCAGCAAGATTGATGGCGATTTGAAAGCCAAAGCCAAGGAGTTGGGCTATACTTACGACGTCAAGCTGCACGCCGATTTAACTAAGTTGACTTGGGTAGCCGGCAAAAACGGCGAGGACGGACAAGCAGGACATTGGACTGAAGGCGCAACATGGTACCACGATGTGGATTGGACGGGCGTCAAAGGCTACGAAGACGACTTCGAAACGATTAAAAGCAAGGATATTTGCCCGCCAAACAATAAGATGGAAAAGTTGGTTGGCTGTCGCGGCGGCATCAAGATCTGGTGGGACGAGATCATTGAAGACAAGCAGACGACCGTTTTGAATCAAGACATTGACGCCAACGGCGCCAAAACCGGCCCTATTACAACGAATACCGTGGTTCTGCCGCATCATAAGTGGGTGACAAGACACGAAAAAGAGTCGACAGCTCGGTGACAGATCGGTAACCATTTTTAGAAAGGAGAGTTTTTCCCATGAGCAAGAGAGAGAAATGGTTAGTTGGCGTTAGCATGGTTGTCTTTGCCGCCGTGATTTTCCTGAGCATTCGAGGAGGATTTCAACGAGGATTGCCCAAAACTCAAAAAGAGAAGGCGAAGGAGGAAATCGAAAACATGTTTCTCAAAGACCCTGAAGTGCCATTGGAGCGGAAAGCCGAGATTGTCGCGGAGCGCGCAGCGACTGCTTTGGATCGGCTGGTGAATCCAGTGTCGCTCAAGGAAAAGGCGGCGGAGTTGGAAGCCAAGCGGCTGGCTCATTGGAAGGCCAACTTTCCTTGGAAGCCGACTCACGATCCCGACGTGCAGTTCGATCCCGATCTACATCTAGATTGGGATTTCAATCCTATGGAAGCGAGCGAGGAAGAGAAGCGGCGCTGGGAGAATAGAAGAAAGCTAACCAACACGCAGATATACGCCGGCGCTAATCATGTGAAGCTTAAACGTTTCTTTGAGGATGAGATTCGGTTCACTCGGCAGTTTGAGCAATGCTATCGCATCTTGGAAGAACACGGACGCGGCCACAATCCGGTGCAGGTTCTCGAGGTGTTTGAAGCCTTGCGGGACTACCAATATGTTGCTCAGCATGATCCTGAGGAGCGTGTGTTGGACGAAGACGGCAAGCCGGGTCGTCGAGAAGATGGGGGTTTTGTCACATGGGGTGATGTAACCGAGGGATACTACGAATATCTAATGGGCGATCTGAATAATTCGGGTGGTTGGCTAAACGCTCGCTACGCATCGGAGGCGGGCAAGGCCGAGGCGATAGGCATTCGGGATCGGCTCATCCGGGAAGTCAAGGGAATGAACGAACTGCCTGAAAGAATCATGGACTATGCAAACAGCATTGGCAGTTTTACCGAAGATTCTCCGGAGGGGCAGGCCTTGATTAACGGGGAGGAAGAGTTGCTGGTGCCGTATGTGGGTTGGTATCGGGAGAGCCAGGAATATTGGGGCGAGCAAACCCGCCAATTCCGCATCAGCTACGAAGAAGGAGATCCGTCTTTGAAGGCGGTGGCGCCGGAGTTGTTTCCGCCGGTGGCCGTGAAGAACAACCAGCTGGTAGACAAGGATGGCGATCCGGTGAAGTGGCGCGAGGGGTTGGATGTCACCTTGATTAATGAGCGAGGCGAGGTTGTGCCGGTGATTGTGGAAAAAAATGGAACGGTTAGTTTGCCGACTCCTGCGGAAGTGGCGGCAATGCGAGAGGAAGGCAAAGTAGAGCCTGCGCCGGAAGGGATGTTAATGAACCCGCCAACGAGGCCTCTGGTGCCGCAACCACCTGCGCCAACGCAAACGCCTGCGGGGCCGATGCCGTTGACGCCGGAGGAGCGGATGGTTCTGGATATGATTATGGAGCAAATGGCCAAGTAAGAAATATCCAGCCAAGAGGAAAACTAGAAGCCGTTGAGAAAAGGGAAACTAAGAACAAAACAAGGAAAAAACTTGCTTGCGGTTTGGGGTTTGGCTGGCGGCTTGTGGTTTGTTGCATAGCGATTTCTTGATTGGCGGTTTAGTTTGTTAGATTGTTTGGCGGTTTGTTAGTTGGTTGGTTTCTAATCATTGCGCTCAATTCCATAACAAAGACAAACAAAGCCAATTTCCCCCAGAGTCGGCTTTTTACTTTTCTACCTTTGGCGGTTGGTTTAATTTTTCTGGGATATAGATTTCATTTTCTAAGGTATTTGGCATGCGGGCAAAATCTAAAAAAGGAAAAGTTATCGTTAGCGCGCGCAAACTTGGTCTTGCGATTTCTGCGCTTGGTGGTGGCCAAATTGTTAAAACAAAAGGTCTTGGAGAGGCCAGACGGTTCGGCAGGGGTTGCCGTTGACGATGCATGGTTGGTTCTTTTCGTCACGGGTTTCGAAGGCGATGTTTCCTTTTCCTTCGGCGGCGATGTCAATGGTAAGAAGGCCGAAGTTGTTGCCGCGCATTGCCCACAGGCGGTTGTTGTGTTCGCTACCTTTTTCCAGAGGGCCGACTTTTTGGTTTTGTTGAAGCGGAGAGCTGGTGCAGTCGACAAGCAACGGTCCGTTGGGGATTCTTTGTTGCATGGCTTCGCTGAAGTGGCGGTCGCCCGTGAGGAAGAGGATGCCTCCGATACGGTGCTTTTTGACGAAGGCGAGGAATTGTTCCATTTCGCCGACGGCTTCTCGATAGTGGCCTTCGCCGCTTTTGGATTTGTTGAGGATTTGCGTGCCGTTGGCGAGGATCTTCACGGGAGCGGTGGAGGCTTTGAGTTTGGCGAGGAGCCAGTCCAGTTGGGCTTTGCCCCAGATGAGGCCGGTTTCCGGCGTGGCGTCGTCGTGTTCCAGCGGAGAGTATTTGTAGTAGCGGTTGTCCATAAGGAAAATCTCCGCCGGGCCGTGCCGAAACGAGCTGAAAATGCCGGGAGATTTGGCGGCGCCGTAGGCGGGGTTGCCCCACATTCGCCGAAACGCGAGCAAGGCTTCTTCTTTGAGCGGGAAGGTGCGGTCGGCGTTGTTCGGCCCGTAATCATGATCATCCCAAACCGCATAGCACGGAATGCTACGAAACATCGATTGAAGGTCGGGATGGTTGCGCGTGATCAAATGACGCTGAATCATGCCCTCCAGCGAAGTCCAATCTCCCGTCTCACCCGTAGTTTCAAAGTGCCGATCACTGCCGTCTCCAACAATGAAATAAGAATTATCGCCGACAAAAATCATCATGTCCGGTTTTTCTTCGGCAACGGCTTGGTAAATGGGGCCGGAACGAAATTGCGAAACTTTGCTACACGAGCCGAAGGCAATGCGGACTTTTCCCGTTGGGGAAGGCGGCGGCGCCGTGCGAAAGGCAAGCGAAGCGGTTTCCATTGCGGCGCCACCGCGAGTCACTTCCAACTGGACGGCAGTCTCCGTCGCAGGAGCCAGCGATTGAAAATGCAACACATAAAACCCTTCGCCAAGCGCCTCCATCCTCGCCGGCCGAAATGCGCGCCCGCCTTGCCGCAAGGAAGCGGAGACGACGGCGTTTTGCTTCAGTCGAATCCAAATCCGCGCTTCCTTTGCGCCAACATGCCCAATCATCGGACCAGATTGTAAAAGTCTAGGCGACGCAAAGATTCCCAAAGACAAAAACGCCAAGGCGCACGCCATCAAAGAGAAAGATACAAAAAATCGCATAAGCCAAGATTGGCGGAATGGAAAAGAAATCCCAAGTTCAAAAATTATAAAAAGCAAAACCAATCCACTTGCTAAAAGGTTTAAAAAAAGACCGCGTTCAATTGGCTTTCGGGCGGACAATATTCATCAACTCGCCGTAATCGGAAACCACTCTGTATTCGACACGATCGTCTTCTATCCTCTGATTGATTTCGTCAAAAAACTTGTGGGCGCACTTAATCTTAATGTCCTCTTTTTTCCTCAAGTGCATAGTCGACATCGAACCCTTTGTTTCCGCAACGAAGTAAATGTATTGAACTTGCTCCTTATTAAAAGAAATGGCCCAATCCGGATTGTAGTTGCCGATTGGCGTCGGAATTAAAAAACCGCGCGGCAATTTGGCGTAAACCACAACTTTACTACCGGAATTCTCCAGATCGTCAACAAATCGACGTTCCACTTCTGAGTCCGTCACGGCGTATTGATAGATATGCTTTTTCAACGTTCGCGTCGCCTTGCTCAAATCCTGTTTGCTTTGATTTGCGGTGAAAATATCCACATTGTAACAACCGTCTGTTTGATTGTATTGAATATGTTCAATAACCATCGTTGCCTTCTGCTCGGTGATAATGCGGGAAGCCTGCGCAATAAAATGCTCCGGGTTTTGCGCAAATTGATTAAAAACGCTCGTCCCTGCGCCTAATATCTTGGCGGCCGTCTTGCGCATCAATCCCGCCCTCTTAGACACATTTCCAACTAAATCATATCGGGACTCGGAGGGAACAGTTCTACCATACTCCGTCGCCGATTGCTCCACCAAAAATCCATCGCCATATTGCATTTGTTCCTTTGTAACCACATCCTTTTGAATTCCCATCTTAACCTGGAATTGAAGCGGCGTCACTCTCAATTCCTCATCTAGCGCTCGAATGCTTTTCCTGACCAGCTCATCCGAATCAAACTCAACCTGATAGATGGCTTTATGATTGATTCTTGACCAAAGATCTTGAAATTCCTTCTTTTGAAAATTCTTCTCGTTCAACGGATTTCTCTTGGGTTTTCGATCATCTGCCGGCTTTGGTAACGCGTCCTCACTAAATACGCTGTCAATCAGTTCAAAGATTGGCTGGGCATATTCTTGAAGACTCTTGGGCAAGTCCGCCAACTTGCCTGCTTCTTTTGCTTGATGATAGTTCTCCGTGATATGATCCTCGTCATCGGTATAATCATTCTTAAGTAAATAACGATAAATTTGCTTCGCCATTGCCGAGGTGATCTCGATTCTCCCTTTCTCTGTGGAGATCTCTTTACCGGTAAAATAAGCCTCGTTGGCTTGGCGGGGACGAGCGGAAAGAGCCTCGCTAACTTCCCTTTGCAGATTTAAAACAAAGTCTTTGTAACTTTCGCCGGCGACCACCGTCAAAATGTTAATATCATGCACAATGGCGGCATCGTCTGTTCTTTCTCCCTCTCGATTCACAGACAAGCGCAAACCGCGCCCCACTTCTTGGCGTCGCGATATTGTGTTGTCGCTGTGTTTTAGCATACAAATCACAAACACATTCGGGTTGTCCCATCCTTCGCGAAGCGCGGAATGTGAGAAAATAAAACGCACCGGCTCCGTTTGCGAAAGCAACCGCTCTTTGTCTTTTAGTATTAAATCGTAAGCGTTCACGTCGTCGGACAATCCCTTTTCCTCACCTCTTTGTTTTACCTTCGGATTTGCCAAGCGTTTCTTTTTGTCCACGGCAAAGTAACCTTCGTGCACGTTGGCGGTCTCATCGCGTTGTAGAAACTCCCGATAAGCGTCACCAGAGGAAAGTTCTTTGATATGCTCGGATAAGATTCGCTCATATTCTTCCTCAAATAGGCGGGCATACTCGCCTTTTTCATCCTCTTGATTATAGTCGCGATACTTTGCCACTTCGTCGATGAAGAAAAGAGACAACACCTTGATTCCTTGCTTATACAATTGTTTCTCTTTGTCGAGATGCGCCTGAATTGTTTCTCGAATCTGAATGCGGCGAAGGTCTTGTTCCTCAAAATTGCCCACAGCCCTTCCAACAAACAATTCATGCCCATTTATAAATTCCACACTATCCTTGTTATAGTCAATTTGTGAAACCGTGAAGCCTTGATACGCAACGAGATTCCCGGACAATTTGTAAAGATTGTCCTTCAGCTTGAGGCGTCTTCGTTGGCGGCGGATTTCGCCGCTCTTCAACTTCACCTCCATTTCCACTCTGGCAATAGGAGCCGCGTCTTTTGAAATTTCAATGGATTCCAGATATAAATACGCGTTTGTCCCCGATGGCCCGCGTATATCAATTCCTCGAACGGCGATCTTCTTTACCAACTTTTGATTGTAGGCGTCCAAAGCGTCCAGCCGATGCACCTTGTTGTAGTTCTGCTTGTGAGTGGCTGAATAGCGCAGGATCATCAATGGCCCGAACTCGACCAGAGCACCCATTGTGGCCTCGCCACCCATTTTTTGCGGTTCGTCTAAAATCAAAATCGGATTGTTGTCTTTAATCACGTCGATAGGGCGGCGCGATTGAAAGTCGTCCAGTTCCTCGTAAATGCGCCGTTGATCCGCCCCTCGCGCATTGAATGCCTGTATATTCACTACCATGATGTTAATGCCGGCTTCGGACGAAAAACTTTCTATCTCGTGCAGCCGCCTAGAGTTGTAAATAAAAAAGCGAACTTTCTTTTGATAGGTCTCAAAAAAGTGTTCCCCAGTCATTTCCAAAGACTTGTATACTCCCTCGCGGATGGCAATGCTGGGCGTCATAACGACGAACTTGCTCCAACCATAACGTTTATTCATCTCGAAAATAGTTTTAATATAGCAGTAAGTCTTGCCCGTACCGGTTTCCATTTCCAAGTCTAGATTGTATTTGCATCCTGCGCTGGAAAAGAGACGGCTTGAAATGGGCAAGTTTTGGCGTTTCTGCACTTCCCTGATATTCGCCAAAACCTTTTGCTCGCTGATTTGAATAGCGGCGTTTTTGAAGCCTTCGCTCGTGGGCAAAAGTTCTTTTCTGTTGCCGGGGGCGATGTGATAACGAGCGCTTGCGTTTAGAGGCTGGCCGGCAAAGCAATCGACCACGGAATCCACGGCGGCGGTTTGGTAATCCTGTATTTTGAATTGGAGTTTCATAGGGAGTTTCCTCTTTGGATTTATAGTATAGTGATGTGGGTGGCGGGGGAGAGTTGTTGGAAGAGTTGCTCGATGTTGATGCGAACGGCGTCCGAAGCAAAGCCGCCGTCCAATAACACACCCCGCCGCGGTTTATAGTTCGCCAAACCTTTGGCGAATTCTTCGGTCAATCCTTCCTCAAAGCAGGCGATGGCATGGCTGTCGCCGACAAAGAAAACCTGCTTGTTTTGGATGGTTTGGGTTTGTATAGGCGAATGCAAATCTAATCCTAGTATCCACATCGCTTCAAAAAGCAAGTCTAGCGGTTTGCGATTGGGCAAGAGGTTGTCGGCCAAGTCCATTAGGTTTTCTAGTTTGTATTCATCGGGTAGGAGACGGCAGTCTTTGAAGTTAGAATCGCCAATCTTCAATACGCGGAGGCCGGAGGTGTCGCCGAGTTGTTGGGCGGCGCGGCGGATGCGCTCTTTGCCGATGTCCGCAATGGTTTTATAGCCGGCTTTGAAAGCCTCTGTCTTCTCCCCGCATTTCTCCGGCAACTGAACCATAATAAACCGCCGATTGCCGCCGTCTTCTTTGTTTAGTTTCATTACCGCATGCGCCGTCGTGCAACTCCCCGCAAAGAAATCTAATACAATATCGCCTTCCTCTCCTCCTTTGCCCGCGCTGGTCGACAACCGCAACAAATGCTCCACTAACCGCACCGGCTTGGGATTTTCAAACATGCCTCTGCCCATCAATTTCCGCATTTCCGCATTCGCTTGCCGAGTGCTGCCATATTCTTTATACGGCCAAAATGTTGTCGGGCGCATCGTCTGACTTGTCTCGTTCCAGTAAGTTTTCTTTTGCGGTGTTTTCTTGCCTTCTGGGTCGAGTAAGATTCGGTCGTCGTCCACTAATGATTGTAAGTTTTCTTTTGAGAAACTTGGATGTCTTCCAGCGGGCGCTTTCCATTTTTGTCCGTTTGGGAATGTGAATTCATAATTAGATTCTTCAGTTCCCGTTTTTGCGTGTATCGGAGTCAGTAGATAATCACCTCGTGGATCATTATCATAGTTTTTGTAAGTGCGACGTTGTTTCTCGGTTTTTGGAAAACCTCCTATTTCAACTTTGTCGATTTCACGAGCATAAACAAAAACAAATTCAGTGTTAGATGAGAAATGTTTGGCGTCATTTTTAATCGTATCCATCCCTTGCCATGAGATTTTGGCGATAAAGTTTATGGAGCCGAAGATTTCGTCGCAGAGTTTGCGCAGGTTATGTTGTTCGTTGTCGTCAATAGATATAAAGATGACGCCATCTTGGGAAAGCAAGTTTCTGGCTAACTTCAAGCGCGGGTATATCATAGAAAGCCAGTTGGAGTGGTAGCGGCCGCCGCTGTCGGGGTTGGCGATGAGTCTGCCCTCTTCATCGCGCTCGGCGGTTTTCTCGCTCCATTCCTTTTTTGACATCGCGAATTTGTCTTTGTAAAGGAAGTCTTTGCCCGTGTTATACGGCGGGTCAATGTAAATGGCTTTGACGCGGGCGAGATAGATTTCCTGCAGAAGTTTCAGCGCGTCTAAGTTATCTCCTTCAATGAAGAGGTTTTGGGTGGTTTGGAAGTGGAGGCTTTCTTTGGGTTGAGGGAAGAAGGCTTTGCGGATGGGTTCAGACGCCGCCGCAATCGCCGCACGCTTGCCCGGCCAATTGAGTTGGTATCGTTCGGTTGGGCCTTCGATGAGGCAGTCAGAGAGTTCTTGGCGCAGGAGGTCAAAGTCAATGGCCGGTTGGATTTGGCCGTCTTTGCCTTTGGCTTCGGTCACGCAGTGAGGAAACAGCCGCCGAACAGCGTCAATGTTTTTCTGCATAAGAGAAGAAGATTGGGATTAGCGGGCGATGGCGATGGACAATTCTTCCACAGGTTTGAGAATGTGACGGACGGCGGGAAAACTCAGTTCAAAGGTTTTGGGGGCGAATCGGTCTTTGTTGGTTGCCCACAGGATGGAATCGTCCGCTTCTAAAAAAGTCCGGCAAAAACCGCCAATGCCGGCGAACATACAGCCGACGGTTGTTTTTACTTTCTTCGAATTCTTTCCCATTTGCAAAGCGTGGATTTTTCCAAATGAATCAGCTAAACGCAATCGTTTTATCTTTCCGGCCGGTTCATCATGCTTGCGCCGTCAGCAGATGAACTTTTTCTTTTCGTGGATGGCATGGCTTTTTATTGGGAGGCGGCTTGGGAAAGTCTTTCTTCCATGAATCGGGTTGTGGGGAAGTGGGGTTGAACGTGGGCTTTTTCGGAGAATTCGTAGCTGAAGGGAAGGATGATTCCTTTCTCGCCCAATCCTGCGGCGTCGCGTTTTTGGGCCATGTTTTTGAAGAGTTTGGCGAAGTTGTCGTGAGCGACTTTGGGGCGAATCTCCGGCGGAAGGGCTTTGAGGAGTTGATCGTAGGGGCGGAGGGCGAGTTTCATTTTGCTGACGATGCCGACGACGTCGGAGCCAATCATAAAGCGGTCGGGATAGCGTTGGATGAGTTTTACCCAGTCTTCAAGATTGGGCAGTATGTAATCGGGGAAGACAACCCAAGAGAGGTCGATGTAGAGTTGGTCGCCATAGCGGGCGAGCATTTGGTCGATCCAGAAGTGCAGGTTTTTCACGACAATGCGGCGGCTGATGCCAGAGTGGCACCAGATGAAGGTTGTTGATTGTCGGCAGTCGCCGTTGCCCGCTCGGCAGTATTCGATGAGTTGAACGAATTCGTTGAGGTAGTAAGGCAGTTTGACTTCGGCGTTGTTCCGGGAGATGGGGGCGATGTTATGATGGATGCTGACCGGCAGGTGATGTTCGCCGGCGAATCGGCAGACGCGCGCTAATGCGGGATGGTTGGCGCGAGGGCGTTCGCCGGTGGTAAGGTTTGTGAGGTCGTCGTGCCGGGACATAACTTCGCCGACGGCTTCCCAGATGCCGGGGAATTCTTTGATCCGTTTGATGAGCAGGTCGACGGCGCCGAGGTCGGTTGTGTCGAAGCCGCAAAGAGAGGGGTGAATTCGGCGAAGCTGGGCGAGTTTGCCGGGATTTGCGGCGTATTTGAGTTGATAATCGGCGATGGCAGAGCCGACGGAGACGTCGCTGTCGCGAGCGGGTTTGACGCGGGAAGGACTGTCCAGATAGTAGCGGGGCCGCATAAACGGCTCGTTTTGCGACCATTTTTTCAGAAAAGGCATGCCGGAGACAAGGGCGTGTTCGACTTTGGCGTTGTCCATGCTTTCGAGCAGTGACTCAATGCGTCGGCCTCGTTCGCCGTAGGGCAATGAAACAAATCGGCCGGTTTCCGCCTGCCTGCCGTAAGGACCTCCGGGAAACTTCCCGTCGGTGTTGAGGAACTCTCCATTCTGAAGGAAGTCCAGCAGATGCACGTGGGCGTCGGCATATCGTTCCACCGGCCGGGACTCGTCTTTAGGCGCGTTCCGTTTGTTTTGGGCTTTTGTGGAAAAACCGACGGTTGCCGACAAGCCGGCGAGAGCCAGCGCGAACAGAGATTGGCAATGGGAAGGTAATTTCATTTTAAGACAATTGTTTTTCAAACTTTTCTGGCTAAATCTATCGAGAAACATAATGGATTGAGCGAAGAGAAACAAGCATGAAAAGGCCAATCTCTTTGGATTTTGGCCATCTCTGTTGAGGGACAAGAGAAGGCGGAAGGTTTTTTTCTTCCATTTCCGACAGCCGACTGTTCTGGGATTTGAGAGATTTCATTTGCTACGGTTCAGAGTTTTACGTTTTTCCGGCTATAGTAAATGAGGTATATTACGAATTTTATGTTTTGCTCCCGATCACCGTCGACTTTTCGGCAGTCTAGGAGTTGCCATTTTTCCTCTGTTTTTCTCTTCCTCTCCATTCTACTCTGATGCTAGCTGTTTCGCCCTTGTTTTGGCAGTTTGACGGCTTCCGGAGGTTTGCCTACTGGCACTCTTCCCTCACTCGTTTTGACAGTCTTTTTGAAATTTTTTATATCTTTTCAAAACTTTGATCTGGGAACTTAAGTCTTCAAGTTAATCTTTGGCTTCCCTTCGATTTTGAATTCACATTTGAAATATTTTTTGATTTTTTATTTGAAAATTATTCCTTTGCCTCTGGGAATCACTATTCTCAAAAGTGTGGCTACAAATTATTTTCGTTTCAATTTGTTGGCGGCTTGCGTTGCAGCCCCTGTTTCGGAGTTAAAGAAAGCGGTTTCCGCTGTGGCGGCCGCCGTCGTCGTCGGAATCGGCTTGCTTGTCGGATCGCTTTCTTTGCTTGCTGAGCCGATTGAGACTGGGCGGGGAGGGAATAATCCGCCCATTGTGAACGTTTGCGCTCCGACGGTGGAGGCGATCTGGATCACCGAAGACCAACATCTTCACCAGTTCACTGTTGAGGTGACTCTTTCTTCTGGAGGTTGGGAACAATTTCCCACCGATCGTTGGACTCCTTCTTACGTATTGACAGGCAGTGGTTGGCATTATCCTGATTCGGGTCTTCCTGTATGGGTGAATTACGTCAATGACAGTCGTTGGGTTTCTTTGGCATCTCGATCTCCCATTTTGGGTCAATTTACGCATCTTCGGCCTTGGGTGTATCTTGATCTTCCTAGTTCTTCTTCTTCCGATTATTCATTTGAGATTCAGCCTTCTGGTTCATCGGGGACGGATGGTTTTGCTTACTTTCGGGGAAAGTTCTACGATTGGTACGAGCATTGGATCGACATCTATTTGAATCTTTCGGATCTGCATCCCATAACTGGCAAGCCGCTTAGGGGAGTGACGCCTTACAGGGGGCATGCTTGGATTTCGCCGAGAGGTCCTAGCGAGTCGGGGGGCTATTATGTTCCCGTTTACTTTCGGCGATCATCGAGTTCAGAATGGGAGATGCTTGGGAATTTTTGAAGATTTTGAAGAGTCGGGCTTTTACTTTGATTGATCTGCTGGTGGTGATTGCCATCATCGGCATTTTGGCGTCTTTGCTCCTGCCCGCTTTGGGCAGGGCAAAGGCGTCGGCTCATAAAGCGGTCTGCATTAATAACCAGCGGCAAATAGGGATTGCTCGGCAACTCTATGCCGGTGATAACGATAACTATTTGGTGACTTATCAGCGTGGCTATTGGGATCGGACTCTTTGTTTTGATTATTTGGGTGGGCAAACGAATTTGTTTGGTTGTCCTGCGGAGAAACGGATTCCTCGTTTAGTGGCTCAGGGGGTTCTTCCTGCGGGCTTGTGGAATTGGGGCTATTTGCAGAATGATTATGGTTTGCAGGCTTTTAACGGGCCTTCGGTCAAGGCTCAGGCTTGGGGAATTAGCGGTAATTCTGTGTTTAATGGTCCTCGGTTTCGTTCTCTCGGGATTCGGGATTTTCAAGTGGTTTCGCCTTCGCGCATGATTGCGCAAGTAGACTCTTCTCGTTATTATTTTGAAGATGGAGAGATTGTTTCTATTTGGCATTCTAATTCTATTAAAGCGCCCGGTGGTCTTTATGACCTTGGTCTGTTAGGTTTGAAGTTTACTTTCGACTCTGGTCGAGTGAACATTTCTCGGCGGCATTCTGGGCAAGCGAATATTTTGTTTGCGGATGGGCATGTGGGATCGGAGACGTTGCGGCAACTGCTTTATCCATCGGTGGAGAACTTGACTCGATTCAATTACGACAATCGGCGGCATTGGGGTTGGATGCCTGCTGTTGAAGGTTGGGAGCCGCCTATGTCTTTTGACGAGTAGTGGATTTTTGATTTTCCGCTGGCTTTGTCTTCCCTCTTTTAGCGAGAATTCCGTTTCCCCTTCTTCGCGGGCTTCCATGCTGGTCGTCAATATTCGGGGCGGTTAGTTTTTTTGGCCATTGGCGTTTTGCCTTTTTGATGCCTGCTTGGATCGCTTTTGGAAATTTCTGTTTTTGCTTTGGTTACCATCGTTCCCTTGAATAATCTATTTTGTGATTGTACGGTGCAGTTCTTTTTCTATGGCTTTAAGCACGTTTTCAATTTTCTTTGCAGTATCATACATTTTGAAGCTTTCCGTTGTTGGGCTTTGGGTTGTCAAGCGGGGGACTTTGGGAAGCGGATTTTTGGGATTTCTGGAGAAAAGTGCTTGGCATGGGGTTGACACAACACGGCAAGGATCTTGTCTGCATGTGTTGTGTCTTAATCACGTCTTGCAACTTGGCACAACGATTGGGTTGTTTTCAAAAGGTGTTTAAATCTCTCCTCAAATCTTTTCTTCTTGGATTTTATCTTCCACGAACAATTTGAGATCGCTTAATGCGCTGTCTGATTTGTTGGATTCTTTTCAAAAGTCGGTTTCGCTATTAATAATACTGGAGAGTAGGTTGGCGATTCGTTTTCGTTGATGATTTTCAAGACGGATTTTCCACTGTTCTTTTGTCATGGCTGGCGTTGTGTTGTTTTTTGGAGGTGCGCGCTTGGCTAGCGGTGGTGAATGCGGAAGTTTTTGGATTTTTTCTTGCGTTGCCGCTGCGGTGGGTTAAACTTAAGGGCGTGTTCTTTGTTTGCCGGGAGCGGCGTTTGTGGGTTGTTCGTTGTTCCGTCGTTTTCTGGTTTGCTGAGTTCACAGTGTTCGTAAACAGCTCTTAGCTTGTTTTTCGGTTAATCTTTTTCTGGCTAAGGGCGCCTCGCCTTGACTTGACCGGGTTGGGGCGAGGTTTTTTGTTTTTTGGATGAGGAGGGCTTTTGTTTGGTAGCGGAGAACCGGAGGGCTTCTTTGGAATCCTGTTTCTTGGGAATTGCTTGACGGAATTTTTGAGAGAGGTTGGGGAGTCGACGTGTTTGCCTTGGCGGGTTAATCTAGGCGGTTGTGGGAGCCGTCGCAGAAGGGTTGGTTGGCGGAGCGTCCGCAAGCGCACCACCAATAGACGCCGGGCGCCGTTGGACGAACGATGGGAGACTTTTGAAAGATTTTTGGGGTTGCCATAAATTTTGCTGGTTGGGCAAAAACGAGTTTCCGCCCATTTGTTTTGTGTCGCAGATTATAGACTGCTTGGTCGGAGATTGCAAGGAAAAAAAGAGGAGAGGCAATTCCTCTCTCGTCTTTGGCTGAATTACGGGGTATAATTGGTGATGGGCAAGATGCGTTGGCGTCGGAGGCCGGCGACTGCCTAAAAAGATGCCAATGGTTTCGCATGAAGCAGTTTTTGCCGAGTCTGGATTGCCGCCGTCTTTGGCGTCTCGCCGGCTGTTGGAAGCTTTTCGCTGGATGTTGACGGCGCGGTTGTTGGATGAGAAGTTGGCCGCCATGTATCGCGCCGGCAAAATTCACGGCGGCGTGTTTCTCGGCAAGGGGCAGGAGGCGCTTAGCGTGGCGTTGGGGCAGGCCCTGCGTCCTACGGACGTTTACGCGCCTCTGATTCGCGACGGCGCCGGGCGGCTGGCTTTTGGAGAAACGATTGTGGACGCGCTTCGCACTTGTTTGGGGTCTCCCAAAGGGCCTATGCGCGCTCGAGACGGCAACGTTCATCGCGGTCGTCCCCGCGAGGGGTGCCTTCCCATGATCAGCCACCTCGGCGCTATGATTTCGACGGTTGGCGGCATGTTGCTGGCAAAGCGAATTCGGGGGGAGAAAAATGCGGTGGGCGCGACCTGCATTGGCGACGGCGGCGTTTCTACTGGCGCTTTCCACGAAGCGGTGAACTTGGCGGCCGTCGAAAAACTGCCGCTCGTAGTCGTGATCGCCAACAATCACTACGCTTACTCGACGCCCATTGAAAAACAATTTGCCGGCAAGTCTTTGGCGGACAAGGCCATCGGCTACGGAGTGGAGGGATGTTCGGTTGACGGCACTGACTTGGTTGCCTGTTGCAAGGTGGTTCGCGGCGCCGTCGACCGGGCTCGCGATGGCGCAGGACCGCAGTTAATCGTGGGAGAACTCCTCCGCCTTTGCGGGCACGGAGAACATGATGACGCTGGCTACATCGATGAAAAGTTGAAAAACTCTCCCGTGGGGCGAGACTGCATGGAAGTGGCCGCGCAGAAACTCCGGGCAATGGGCGTTATCAAGTCGGACACCGTTCGGAGATTCAAAGCGGCGATTGCTCGAGAAATAGAAACCGCCGTTCAACTCGTGGAGAGGGAAGGGGGGCCGGATCCTTTTTCCCACGATTGGTGCGCTTTGTCGACGCGAAGTTTGGCCGATCCGCCGCTGTTGTGAGATCCGAAACCCGCCACTTTGCCGCCTGAATCTGATAGATAATGCCGCTCACTTACCTCAACGCCATTCGCGAAGCGCAATATTATCTGTTGAAGACGGACCCGCGCGTGCTGATTTATGGCCAGGACGTGGGCGAGTTTGGCGGCGCGTTTAAGGCGACCAAAGGCTTGGCCGAGATGTTTCCCGATCGGGTTCTGGACGCGCCGATTAGCGAAGACGCCATTATGGGAACCGCCATCGGCGCGGCCATTGAGGGATTCAGGCCCATCATCGAAATGCAGTTTGCGGATTTCTCGACAGTCGGCTTCAACCAAATTGTCAACCACGCCGGCGCCTTTTTCTGGCGGACAAACGTTCCCGTGCCGATCACCGTTCGCCTGCCGAGCGGAGGCACTTCCGGCGGCGGTCCCTTCCATTCCCAAAGCCTGGAAGCCGTCTACGCCCACTATCCGGGGTTAATTGTGATGACACCAGCCACGGTTGAAGACGCCTACGCCATGTTGTTGGAAGCGGTAGAGATTGACGATCCCGTGATCCTTTGCGAGCATAAATACCTTTACTATCATTTGAAGGCCGACGCGCTGCCTTCCGAATCTCTGCCGGCCGGAAAAGCCCGTGTCGCCCGCGTCGGCCGCGATATGACCGTTGTAACTTACAGCGCCATGCTTCACGAAGTCTTCGAAGTCGCAGACGAGCTGGCCAACGAAGACATCCAGTTGGAAATTATCGACCTGCGCACCGTGAAACCCTTGGACACCGACACCATAATAGCCTCCGTCGCTCGCACCGGTCGGCTCCTTTGTGTTGCCGAAGCGTGGCCTTGGGGAGGAGTCGCCGCCGAAGTCGTCGCTCGAATCGCCGCCGAGGGATTTCACCTTCTGGACGCTCCCCCGCTGCGAGTGAACGCCAAAGACACACCAATCCCCTATCATCCGGACCTCTGGTCCGTCCATCGTCCCACGGCTCGAAGCATTCTCCTCGCCGTCCGAAACCTTTTGCGAATCTAATCCCGACAACCAATTGCCCATGCAACGCGTTCCCATCGTCATGCCGCAACTCGGCGAGTCCATCGCCGAAGCCACCGTCATCGAATTTTTGGCCGCCGAAGGCGCCGTCGTCAAAGCCGGTCAAGAGATTATTGAAGTTGAAACCAACAAAGCCGCCATGAACGTCACCGCCCCAGCCTCCGGCCTCCTCAAGGAATACACGGCGACCGTCGACGAAAGCTACGCCGTGGGCGCCATCCTCGGCTACATCGAAACCGGCTCGGAAAGTCCGGAATCTTCCGGCGCCGACAAAGACCAACCGGCCGACTCTTCCCGCCCTAAGTCCGCGCCGGAATCGCCCGCCGCGCCAAACAAAAGCGGCGGAAACGTCCCCCGAGAAGTAAAGCCCACCGTTGGCAATCTTCCCGTGCCTGCCGAAAGCCTTGGCGTCTCCTACCTCTCTCCCCGTCTCAAAGCCCGCATGCAAGAGTTGGGACTTCGCAGCGCCGACCTCGCCGGCATCGCCGGATCCGGTGCCGGCGGTCGCGTCACCATTCAAGACTTTGAAAAATTTATTGCCGAACTGGACCGAAACAAACTCAGCGAAGCCTCCTCCATGCGTGTCGCTGTGGCGGACGCAATGCGCCGCAGTTGGACTCGTCCGCTAGTCACCGCCGGCCTGCCCGTCGTTTTGGACGGCCTCCTCCAACACCGCAAAACCCTTGCCCCTTGCCCCGGCCCCGCTCTTTACGCCATCCGGGCTTTGGCACTGGCTTTGCGCGAAAACAGCACGCCCGCAGGCCGGCTCATCGGACGCAACATTGCCCATCCTTCAGACATCGACATCGGCTTTGCCGTTGAAGCCGAAGACGGCGTCCTCGTTCCCGTCCTGCGCCAGGCCGACAAGCAACCGCTCGCCGAAATGACGCCGCGCTACCAAAAACTCGTCCACCAAGCCAGAGAACGACGCCTTCCATCCCAATCTATCGGAGGTTCCATCGCCACCGTCACCAACTTCGGAACCTTCGGCCTCACTTGGGCCACGCCCATTCCTCTGCCCGAACAAACCCTCGTTCTCGGCATGGGCGCCGGCCGCAAACAACCCGTCTGGGACGAAAAAACCGGCGGCTTCGTTCCCCAAACTCAAGCCAGTCTCACACTCAGCTTTGATCACCGAGTCATCGACGGCGGCGCCGCCGGTCGACTCCTTTCCAAAATTGCCGAACTCATGTCCCAACCAGAAACACTTTAAAACCTCTAATAAACACTCCTCACCGACCACTAACCACACTGGTCGAAAAAGAAAAACTATGAGCATGGATCAGATGAACCACTACCAGCGCAAGTTGGCTTATGAAATGGATTCGGCGGATCTCTATGTGGCTTTGGGTGAGAACGAACCTATCGTCATCGTCGATGGCCGTTCTGCCGAAGCTTATGCCGAAGAGCATATTCCGGGCGCGATCAATCTGCCCCACAAGGCGATCTGTTTCAATTCTGTTGAGTCGCTCGACTCGTCCAAGGTCTATGTCTGTTACTGCGATGGCATCGGTTGCAACGCCTCCACAAAAACGGCTTTGAAACTGCTAACGCTGGGCTATCAAGTGCGCGAGTTGATCGGCGGTCTCGACTGGTGGAAGCGCGATGGCTATGCCACAGAAGGCGACAGAGCGCGACCGGACACCGAGATTGGTTGCGGATGCTAAGTCAGTGCGGGACTGAACCGAAGGGAACCGCGCTAAGATAGCCAAGTAGAGATCCAGACGCAGAAAACTCGCCTCGCCCGCCTCAGATGACATGCCTTAATCTAATCCATTTAGTCTAATCGCTGGCTAGTTGGCGCAAGGAGCGCAGTTTCCTTTGCGATTGCCAAGCAAAACACCTAGCCCACAAAAACCTCCCTACATGCCATAAGATAATCATCCAAGCAACTGCATTATTCCATGAAAACCAGTTTCCAACAAAAACCGATAGCGGCAACACCACCGGTGCCAAGCAAAAAACTAGAAACAACCAAACAGAAACCTTCATCGAGCTTTTGGATCGCAACCCCCACCAAACCCCGACAACTTGAAGACAGCGCAGCTCATAATAATCGCCCAACACCCAGCCTAGATGAAACAACAAGAACAACCGCCAATCATCGTCCCGAAAAACCTCAAAAGGATCCGAAGAAAACAAATCCAACATAAAAAACATTTGCAGAACATGACAACCAACTAATACTTTGGCTTTGCTGCCCAGCGAAGACTTCAACCCCGAACGCAAACCGCTAACCACCTGCTCGCTGGCCAAGGGCGTAACTAATACCAACTCCAGCATCCCAGAGTCCCGATCCGTTTGGATGGGCCGCGGCGCCTCCAACGCGACCAACCAGCGAACCACTATCTCCATAAGAATCACCGTCAAAAGAGCACACCCGCCCCAATCGGTACCCAAATAAGACTCGCCCCGAACTAACGGCGTCAATGCAAAGGAAAGAAATATGGCCGCTAAAAACCAGAGGGACAACTGGGAAAAGAGCGAGCCCTTGCCATAAGCCAAAGCCAGCCGCGCATAAGGATTGTCCCCGTTGTCAAAACGCAACTTGCGCCGGCGCTTTCCTAATAAGCCGGGCCGTTTTTTCCCTAGCTTCCTATGGACAAGAGACCGTGTCGCCGCTTGGGGATTCTTCTCCCTTGCCCAAACTATCGCAAAGGCAATCCACGCCCCCAACAAAAACACCAAACCCAACATCAGCACGCCGCCAACATTCCATACATACAACCAGATCGTCTGCCGCCGAACCTCCTCTTCTAACGCCGTTATCGCCAGAAAAGCCGGCCCTAACAAAACGCCCAATATCGGAGGCGGCGAGAATCCTCCCACCGCGCTAACGACGGCAACCCCGGCGCAAGCCGGCGCCAAAACAATCAACAGCATAAGGAAAAAACCCAAGCCGGCCGACGCCTTCGCCTCCCGACAAAGCGCCGACCCAAACAAGCCCACGCCCATCCCCAAAAACACAACCGCCAACAAGTTCCCACACTGCCGCAACACTTCGGCCCCCGTCACGCCGCCACTCAACAAAGAAAGCGCCATCACCGGAAACACCGCCAAAAGACACAAGGCAAACTGCAACCCGCTGGAAGCCAACTTGCCCAGCAACACTTGGCCGGGGCGCAAGGGCGTAAGCAATAATAAGCCCAGCGTTTGTTGCCGCCGTTCAGCGCTGATCGCATCCGACACGGCCAAGGCGCCGCCAAAGCCAACCAAGAGCATCGCAACCAGGCTGGTCGTCATTAGGATGGGAACGCCGTCTTCGCCGCCCCATATCAGCAAGGCCAGCGCCCAAGCTAGCGCGGGGAGGCCGAGAAAGGCGCCTCGCATCCCGTAGGCAGAAGGTCTTCGGGCAAGCGCGCGCAGTTCTCTAACCACAATGACGGCGACATTCCTCACAGATGGATCCAAAGCTTAGTGATTCCCCGCATATCCATCAGAAAAACAAAGCCCCCCAATAAAGAAAAGCCTTTTTAATAATATCGGATTGTTGTCGGGACATTCTTAGCGGAGAAAACCGGGACGGCGCCGGATGTTTGAGCAGACTTTTTCGTTTCCTCTGAATGTGGGGGTTCGTGAATTCGTTATTGTCAACACTTCTAAGGATAGCTATAAAAACGAGAATCTTCCTATTGGCGACTATGAGAAACCTTTTCCGTTCATGTAGAATTTTATATTTTACTATTTAGTTTCCACTATTGTTAAGCATAATATAGTTAGGCAGGGATTGTTTATATGTTTATTCGTATCGCAGGGCGTCGATGGGGTTTAGACGGGCGGCTTTTCGATCGGGGTAGTAGCCGAAGAAAATTCGGATGGCGGCACTGAAGAGGGAGTCGCCTACAATGGCGTTGGTAGGCGTTGGCGTAGGCCAGTTCAGTTGCATGGAGATGGCCACGGAGGCAGTTATTCCTAACACAATGCCGAGGAATCTTCCCAAGGCGCTGAGGACGACGGCTTCGGTGAGGAATTGGAAGAGGATGTCGCGGGCTCTGTTTGAATCATAAAGTTGTTGTTCACGCCTTCGGGCAATCTGTGCCGTTCCCGAAGCAGGCGAGTCATTTCTTCCTCAATCACCGGCATCATGGGCGGACTTTCGGCTTGGTTGTTGATTCGGCGAACTCTGTTTTTGTCGCCGGTCAATCGTTTCATGGCACTGTTGTAGGGGACGATGATTCGGTCATCTTGGTACGAGCCGACGAGGAAAGTGCCTTTGGCTTTTAGCGCGCTAATCACTTCAAAGGGCACGTTGCGGATGCGGATGATTTCGCCCACGGGATCGCCTCCCTCAAACAACTCGGCGACGACGGTGGCGACTAATAGAGTGACTTTGGCAGCGCTGGCAACTTGCTGCTGGGAAAACATGGTTACGGATTCCACGTCCCGACTTTTGATCTGCAAATACTCGGCGCTTACTTCGAGGCTGACGGTAACGACACCCGGCACTTCGTTGAGAATGGCGTCCGCATCCGAAATTTGGCTTGGAATCGGTCGCGCGCACTGGGTGGTTGGAGAGAATTTTCCGTCGCGCATCACCACGTTTCGCTTGGCGTATGGGTGACGTCCAATTCGTGGGTGACCATGACGATGGTGATGCCGCGGTCGTTCAAAGTCTGAAAGGCATCCATGATTTCGATGCCAGTTTGAGTGTCGAGATTGCCAGTTGGTTCGTCGGCAAGAAGCAGAGAGGGATTCATTACCAACAACCGGGCAATGGCCACCCGTTGTTGTCCGCCGGAAAGTTGGTTGGGCAAGGGATCCGGATCCGTCAGGCCGACGAGCTCCAAAGCTTCGTTCGCGCGCTCCCACTGCTCTTTTCGGCGGAGCGTCGGTTGCGCATAAAGCATGGGCAAATCGACGTTGTCGCAGGCGGAAGTGCGCGCCGGCAGGTTGAATCCTTGAAAGACAAACCCAATTTTCTCGTTCCGAATTTCCGCCCGTTCTTCGGTCGACAAGCGTGATACGTCCGCGCCATCAAGCCGGTAAAGTCCTTCCGTGGGTTGATCCAAACAGCCAATAATCGCCGCAAACTCTCCCGCCTGAATGGCCGCGAGACGCCGCCAACCGCCCGGACTTCCACGTCGCTGGCTTGGTAAATCTTGACGATGTCTTGAAGCTCGATAATCGCTATCACAACCAATTGCCTTAGCGCTGTCCGCCGCCAAAGCCTTGTCTGCCTCCCGTCCTTCGAAATCCTTCCGGCAAGGCCGCTCTTTCTGATTATGAGATGGCAACAAATTCTCACTTTTGATGGCAAGTTTCATCATTATAAGAGAGGCTGCCGCCGTGGTTTTCCGAGAGAGATTCAAGCGGTTTTTGCGGCGGCGGCGTGGCAGGCCAGAGATGCGGTCAGTTTTCCTTGTTTTCCTTGTGGCGCGGCCAAAACGGGATTTCTTCGTCTTCGTTTCGGGTTTTTTGAAATGCGCGGGCTTTGACAATGGAGTCCGTCAACCGTTCGGAGCAGTGGATGATTGCGTTCACTTTGAAGGCGTCTTCGGGGGCGGAGAGCGAGAGGCGTCTTCCGGAGTTCATGCAAATGAGGAAGTCTTCGGTTGGCTTTGGCGGTTTCCAGTTGCGAAGTTTGGCGCAGCGCGGTTTGTTGGGTTTCATTGGCAAAAGATGGATCGGCAGGATTCCAGAAGGGAGGCGGATAGGTCCGTTGGGGTTCAGCAAGAGGCAGGGTACATGGTCAATTTTTCTCAAAATGGTGCATTTTGGTGTCCATGGCCGCGGTCTTTTTCAAAAGAGAGGCGCGGTCAATCCGCAAAATCTTGCCATAAACAAGAGGGCGGTTTGTCGTCGCGGTAGTCTAGTCCATGTCTATTCCTTTGGCAGGCGGTCAGAGTTCATTGGTGAGAGCGGAGGATTTCCAAGCAGTATTGGTATCGGTTGGTGATTTGGAAAATTCTTTCCTTTTCTTCTTCCGTGAGTTGAGAGGAGTCTATTTCCAAAACTTCCTTGGCAAACTTGGATTCGTCTTTGTCTGGGTAGCCGTGTTTTGCGAGCAGGCGCAAAATCTTCCAGTTTGCTTTCGGCTTCATTGATGTCGTGGATTGCGGGAGCGGTTGTCGGTTCAAGTGATGCCGTTTCCCCGCCCATTTGACGTTGAAGGAAATATCCCTCAATTCCGAGAACCATCAACGCAACAATCCACTTTTTCCACGTGCCTGACTTTTTGGACATAACAAACGCTTAACTTTGGCAGGAATCAACCCAGCGGACAATCTCTTTACGCGCAGAAAACCAAGAGCCGCAAACCCATCCAGCGCACTCTAAAAGTCCCAACAAGAGCGCGCCGACAACCATCTTTGCACTACCTCTGCGCCTTATTATCATTTCTTGCCCAAAGCCTCCAAAACAGCGCAAAGCGACTCCCCATCAACTGCCTGCCCCCAACGCGCCCCGCCAATCCGCTCCGCCAAAACAAACCGCGCCTTCCCTTCGCTTACTTTTTTGTCCAACCGCATCGCCTCCAGCAACTTCTCTCTCTGCCCCCCGCTCAAAGCAACCGAAACCGGCAAACCCAAAGAACTAAGAAGATTGCGAATTCGCTTCACGGCGCCGGCATCCAACCCCAATTGCCGCGCCGACAACATCGCCGCCGCCACTTGCCCTACCGAAATCGCCTCGCCGTGCAAGTATTTTCCATAACCCGTAATCGCCTCCAAAGCATGCCCAACCGTATGCCCAAAATTCAAAACAGCGCGCACTCCTCCATCCCGCTCGTCCTGTGCCACTACGTCCGCCTTAATTTCACAACTCCGCGCAATAATCGACTCCAGCAGACCCTCCTCCCGCGCCAAAACCTTCCCATACTCCGCCTCTATTAGCGAAAACAACACCTCATCCCAAATAACGCCATACTTGACCACCTCCGCCATCCCCGCCCGAAACTCCCGATTCGGCAAAGACTCCAAAACTCCCAAATCACACAAAACCAACCGCGGCTGATGAAAAGCCCCCACAAGATTCTTCCCCGCCTCCAAATTCACCCCCACCTTGCCGCCAACCGAACTATCCACCTGCGCCAACAAAGTCGTCGGAACCTGCACAAAATCAATCCCCCGCAAATAAACCGCCGCCAAAAAACCAGCCAAATCCCCAACCACGCCCCCGCCCAAAGCCACCACAAACGCCCCCCGATCCAACCGCAACCCCGCAAAGCAATCGCAACCCGCCCGCACCCACTCCAAACTCTTCGAAGATTCTCCCGCCCGCACAGAGTAAAAGGAAGCCTCAAATCCCGCCCCAGCAAGCGACTCCATCGCCGCCCCCCCATACTTCCCCCCCACAATCTCATCCGTCACCACCACACAACGATCCCCCAAACCCAGCCGCCGACAATGCCCTCCCAACGCAGATAGAAGATCCCTTCCAATAAGAACCTCATAACTTCTCGCCCCCAAAGACACCCGAACCTTCCGCATAGCCTCCAACATAGCCCCCCAGATTCCAATGTCAAAGCCGGCGCCTTTCAAATCCTCTTGACCCATCCCCATTTCGCGCTATTCTCTTCTCTCTAAAAAAAGTATGACCAACCGCGTCCTAACAAATATCCTCGCCCTCAGCGCCCTACTCGGAACCGCCGGATGCCCCCATCCCAAAGAACCACAACCCAAAACAGAAACCATCAAAACCCTCCGCACCTTCCAAGCCCGCGGCGTCATCAAAGAAATCCCCCAAACCAGAAACCAAATCCGCATCGCGCACGAGCCAATCCCAAACTATATGCCCGCCATGACGATGCCCTTTTCCGTCAAAGATCAAACAGAACTCGCCAACCTCCAAGTCGGAGACGCCGTTTCCTTTACCCTCCACATCGCCAAAACGGAAAGCTGGATCGACCAAATCCAAACAATCCAAAACAACCCGAACTCCGCGCAACCGAACCCCGTTCCCGCCTTCCGACCAGCCCGCGAAGTCCAACCCCTGCAAATCGGAGACACCCTGCCAAACTATCCCTTCGTCAATCAGGAAAACCAACCAGTGCAACTGCGCGACTTCAAAGGAAACTTCCTCATCTTCACCTTTATCTTCACCCGCTGTCCCATCCCCGAATTCTGCCCCCGAATGTCCCAACACTTCAAAACAGCCTCCGAATCCCTGCAAAACGACCCCCAAGCCCTAACTAACTTCCACTTCCTTACCATCTCCTTTGATCCCGCCTTCGATACTCCAAAAATCCTCAAAAACTACGCCCAAACCCTCTCCGCAAATCCCCAAAAATGGAGCTTCCTCACCGGCAAAATCGCCGACATAGACGCCCTCACCGAACAATTCGGCCTCCACTTCACCCGCTCTCAACAACTCATCAACTCATGGGAACACAACCTGCGAACCATCCTCGTCGATCCTCAAGGAACCATCCGCCAAATCTACATCGGCAACACTTGGACGCCCCAAACCCTTCTCGCCGATATAAAAGCCGCCGCGCAAAATACAAAAACCAAACTCCAAAAAACTACCATCCTCCCCTAAATAACACATCACAAAACATTCTCAGACAAACAAAAAGTCCGCGCCAAAAGAATTGGCCAAATGATAACAACAACAAACCCGCTGGAAAAACCATTCCTCAATCTATACACTCCCTTCTCGCTTATGTTAGACATGGACACCAAACGGCGCATTGACGCCGCCCGCGACCTGCTCGTCGGCAAAGTCCCCGACCCCAAAAGCCAAGTCGAACAAATCACCATCGCCCTCATCTACAAGTTCATGGACGACATCGACGCCCAAAGCGAAGAATGGGGAGGAGCCCGATCCTTCTTCGCAGGCGACTTCGCCCGCTACGGCTGGACAAAGCTGTTGCGCGGCGGCCTTGGCGGTCACCAAGTGCTTGCCTTATACGCGGAATCCTTGGCGAAAATGCCCGAGAACCCCGGCATCCCGCCGCTCTTCCGCAACATTTTTAACAACGCCTATTTGCCGTATCGAGACCCCGAAACCCTGCGCGCCTTCCTCAAAATCATCGACGAGTTCCAATACGATCACAGCGAACGCTTAGGCGACGCCTTTGAATACTTATTAGATTAGGTTGGCATTGTGATGGTTTAGCGGGTTGGGCGGCGGTTTTTCTAGGCGAGGCCTTTTTGGCGCAAGAGTTCTTCTATGGCTTTTTGCATTTGGAGATCGGCGAGGCGGTGAGTTTGTTTGTCTAAGATTTGCGTTTGTTTTTGCAATGCCTTCCAGTCGCCGGCGGATTGTTGGCTTTCTTTGGTTTGGAGCGTTTGTCGCACTGTTTGGAGGGTCTGTTGGATTTCTTGTCGCTCGCTTTCTTCTAATTCCTCGCCACAATTTTGCAGGGCCTGGGCGGTGGCTTGGATGATTTCCTTTGCCTTCGAGCAAGCTTCGATCCAGCGTCGTTCGGCTAGGTCTTCCAAGGCGAAGTGGACGGATTCTTCCACCATTTGCTGAACTTTGGCGTCGTCGACGTCCACTGCGGATTGCACTTTTTGCGTTTTTTCTTTGCCCGTGCGGATGTCTCTGGCCAGGACGTGGAGGACTCCGTTGGCGTCGATTTCAAATTGCACGCCGACTCTGGGCACACCACGGGGCGCTTCGTCGAACTCGATGGCAAACTTGCCCAAACTCCAGTTGTCTTTGGCTTTTTCCCGTTCGCCTTGGAGCAGGTGGATTAGCATTTTGCGCTGTCGGTCGACGGCGGTGGTGAAGGTTTCGCCGGCTTTTACGGGAATGGTGGAGTTGCGGGGAATGATGACGTTCATAAGGCCGCCAAAGGTTTCTATGCCGAGGGACAGCGGAGTGACGTCTAGCAACAGAACTTTCGTGAGGTCTCCGGTCAAAATGGCGCCTTGGATGGCCGCTCCTAAGGCGATGGCTTCGTCGGGGTGTTGAGATGCGTCCAAAGCCGGGCCTTTTGGTCGATGGAAATCCTCGCCCACGCGCAACTCGCCCTGCGCTGTTTCAAATTCTGCGCATTCAAACCACTCGCTCACGAATCGGCGGACCAAAGGCATGCGCGTTTGCCCGCCGACGAGGATGACTCGGTTCAAATCCGCAACGGCGATTTTGGCGTCCGCTAAGGCTCGGCGGCAGGGGGCTTTTGTTTTCTCGATTACAGGCCGGGCAAGCGTTTCCAACTCGTTGCGGGTGAGGGTGTATTGGAAACTAAATCCCGGCGTTAGAAATGGGAGCAAGACCTCGAACTCTTCCGCTTGGCTCAGTTGGATTTTCGCTTTTTCCGCCGCTTCGCGAATGCGGGACTTGGCTTCCAAGCTCAGCGTTTCGGCGAGGAATTCGCCCGATTCTGTGGCTTTGGCTTGCAACCAGTCGGCCAGTCGACGATCAATGTCGTCGCCGCCCAGTCGTGTATCGCCGTTGGTCGCCAGCACTTGGAAGGTTCCTTCCGTCAGTTCCAAAATGGAAAGATCGAAGGTGCCTCCGCCTAAGTCGTACACCGCTATCTTCGACCGATCCGCCAACTTGTCCAATCCGTAGGCCAAAGCGGCGGCCGTTGGTTCGTTGAGGATGCGTTCTACTTTCAGGCCGGCGAGTTTGCCGGCTTTGATGGTTGCTTGGCGTTGGGCGTCGTTGAAATAGGCAGGCACGGTAATCACCGCCCGGGAGATTTCTTCGCCCAGCGTTTTTTCCGCCACTTGCTTCAAATGCTTCAAAATTTCCGACGACACTTGCTCCGGAGAAAAAGAGCGTCCGCCCGAATTCACGAGCGCTCTGCCTTGTTGGTCTGCGGAGATTGCGTAGCTCACAGAGAAGGCGTCGTCTTCGCATTCCCTAAAGCGGCGCCCGATGAACCGTTTCACCGAGTAAATTGTGGAGGCCGGGGCGGCGCTTTGTCCTCGTTTCGCCGCTTCGCCTACCAACGATCCGGCCTTTTCGTAGCGAACAACCGACGGCGTGGTTCGCCGCCCGGACTTATCGGCCAGAACGATGGGAAAACCCGAATCCACAACCGCCACGGCGGAATTGGTCGTGCCAAGGTCAATGCCTACAATTCTGCTCATCATGCCTTCCGAACGTTGCCAAGAATTGCGGTGCAACGGCACGAAAAAAAAGCGCAAGAAATGCGGCGCGGGCTTCTTTTTTCAAACAAATATAGTTTTCGAGCCTTCAGGCCGATGGGTGGACACTCAAAAGAATTTTCGACGTCTTGCCTTTTTCCCTTGAACTTTTGACACACGGCGGACAATCTATGCATTTTTGGCCTGATTGAAAGATTCTAAGGGAAGTCGCGTCGCTTCCAGATGAGAAAAGATCAATAGATGGAAAAGATGATTTCTTGGAGTCCGGCAGATTGTTGGCAAAGCTTTAGTAGGTGGAAGTTCCCGGCCGGCGGTTTGCGTCGCGATTGGGATTGGGAATCTGATGGAAGTTTCTTGATTTTTCCGTTGGACGGGCAAGCAGCAAGACAGAGTTTTATTTGTGGATTCAGTAGATAGCCAAGCCATTGGGGGATCGGCGCCGACGGAGGCCGGCAACAGCCAGGAGGCTTGCCTGAGGCAGTTGTGGAAGACGGCCTTGCTCGCGCAGCAAGAGGGGAACGCGGGATGCGAAGAGGATGCGCAAGAAGGGCGGGCGCTCGGCAAGCGGTTGACTCGTCTTTGCCGGGAGTTATTGAAGAGCGGCAACTTAAAATTTGCCCGAAACCTGCTTCTGCAGGCCGCCTCCCTGCATTCCCAAAAAAAAGAGCAACATCTCTTTCCCTCCAAGATTCTCAACAAATGCTTTTTCAAGTCCCGATCGGGAACGCTTCGTCCTTACCAGAATCCCGGCGAGGAAATTGCGTCCTATTCTAAAGCGGATTCTGAAGGCAACCGAGAGGGAACTAATCAGTTTGTGGAAGATTTCTCGGCGCACTTGGCCGTTTTGGAAGAAAGCCTCGACGCCGCGCCCGTTGGCAAGGAAACCAACGAGGCCGTTCGCGAGTTGGCTTTGTATGTCTTGACTCACGCCTCCTCCGTATTTCAGGAAGACGTGCATCGCTTGGCGCGGGAATACAAGCCGTTTGAAGTTGCCGCGCGGGCGATTTTGCTCACGTTCGAGGAAGGTGCGACAAGCGGTTCTGCATCTCCATCGAGCGACTCAGGAAAAAATCTTCCCTGCTCTTCGGTGTTGCAGGCCTATTGCGCTTCCGTTCTAAATCGGCTGGAATCCATTGAACGACTGGGTTCCGCCAAGTCCGCCAAGATTTTCAACAAGTATTTGATCCGGCAGTCTAACTCCAAAATTTCCTTGGAAAGAATTCTCGGCCAACATTCCCCGAACTCTTTTCCCGATCTTCACCATTTGCCGTCCGGGGAGTTTGCCGCTTTGACGGCCGACGCCGCTTCTGACCGGGAAGGCGAGTTCTTTTTGGCTTTGCTCTCTCAAATTTCGCGGGAGACCGCCTTGAAGTCGCGAGAGTTGTTGCGCCTAAACGCCTTGTCCGTTCTTCGCTCCGGCCGGAGTTTCCAAATCAAAAAAGAAGAGGAAGACATGGAACCGGTCAATCAGCGAGTCGCAACCCGTTCCATGCTCATCGCCTATCGTCAAGTTCGAACCCGCTTGAAGGAGCTGGGACTTTTAGGACAGCGCGGGCAATACTCTTTTGGTTGGTACTCGATCCCCCGCATTTTCGAAGCGTTCTTCATCGGGCAGTGCAAAGAACTCGCCGTGACGGGAATTCTCCCGCCGGGATCAGGCCAAGACCCGTGGAGCGAGACTTGGGACGACTTGCAAATGGAACACTCCTTAACAAAAATTGAACCGCAGTTTTACGAGCCTCCTCTTCTTTCGGCGGCGGCCAGCGCATTGATTTTTTTCTCTTGGGAAATCGCCTCCCTTGGCGTTCCTCGAAACTCCATTCAAATAGAAAAGGCCGACGAGGCAGCGGGAACGCTTTCCATGTCCTTTGACTATCCGCCGGCCGGTTCGGATAAAAAAACCAACCGCTGCCGACTCACTTACACTATGGCCGACATCGAATCCTCCCAACGCAAAGACCTAGCCTTGCCGGACAAAACCGATCCCTTGCTGTTCCACGCCTTCGAAGAAAACGCGGAAAACGAACACAGCGAGGAGAAAACAGATTTGCCCGCCGCCATGCTTTTTGCAGGAGAAGGCGTCGTAAAAGACTTTCCCTTCTACCAACGATTCAGCTACGGCGAAAACCTTATCCTCTACGTTTTAGAAACCCAAATCGATCCCAAAGTCCAAAAAGAGTCTCTCAAAAAAGACGAAAACGGCAAAAAACCAGAAAGGAAAGTGACGGCGACAAAAGAAACGGCCCCGCCTAGCGCCGAACCAGCCAAACCCGAAAAAACCGGAATGGCAAAAACAGCCGAAGACTTGCTACAAGCAGACCAAACCTTGGGAATCTTGCGTCAAGAAAGCTTTGCTTGGACAATGGAAGTGTTGCAACGAATCGCCTCCGGCAAAAAAATCGCCGGCAAACAGCGCCGCAACTTCCGCCGCTTGCACAATCAACTTCGCCACCAAAAAGATCGTGGATTTTCCAACCGACTCGAAGGCGACTTCATCGCCCGACTAGCGAACCTGTCCAAACAATTCGACACCGAGAACGAATCCTAACCCCAAAAACCGGGAACTACCCAGCGACAAAACCCGCCCCACAAAAAGGCATTTCTCCCAAACAAACACAAACTGCCGAACATTATTCCCGCCCACGCAAGATCATCAAAAACAAAAACCAACCTAACAAAACCAAAGAAGAACGCGCTCGGAAAATCCCTCAAAACTAGGTCGTATTCACTCTAATGAAGACTTCGAGTCTCTATCGCAGGAATAGCCTCCTCGCTAAGACCGTCCCAATGATTTTCTGCGCCGCAGACCAAACAATTCTTTTCGCCGGCTTCTGTCCATTCTATTAGCGCCCCGCAATTCTGACATAGATCCCTATATGTACTCTAGTTTTCTCCCATTTTTTGAGTGAACACGCCCTAGCAGAAATCAAGGCAAATCCCGACAATCCTCTCCAAGTAAAAGAAAACACCGCAAAATCCCTTCCATTGCCAAAACCGCCATTTTGATGATCCTAGTTTGCAGACAAAGATTGGCCGCCGGCCATTGTAGACAGCGAGGCAAAGGAAGAATTTTCCCCTCCGGGCTTTCTCTTTTGGATGCTCTCTTTGCGAAGCCAGCGGCCAGCACGAAGACGACGAACCGGTCAATCGAAGAGAAAAGCGCCCCCAACCAATCATGAGAAAATTCCTTCCAACTCTTCAAAAGCCAGCAAATGCGCGCCAGCCAAGCAAACCGCGCCGCCATCGGCTCTGACTCAACCATCCCGCCAGCGAGATCCTATTCATCACTTGACCGTGGAAGAAGAAATCATGACCACAAACGAACGGCAACCGCTAATCCCGCAAGCCAATCCGTCTTGCCTCTTGGCCGCCGTCGCCTCTTGCCTCTTCCATCCTTGCTGATTCAGCGAAAGCCAATCCGCCGCTTGGCCTCCAACTCACTGCTTCCAAAACTTCCTTTTTTCCGCAACAGCAAGGAGGCGCTTGGCTAACAGCAAGATGGAATTTTGCGCGCTTTTTGAGGGTTTCCTTGTTTTGCACTCTCCTCCAATTGGCGCCAAAATCAGCTTTGGCTCACCCATATCATTTTGGCTCGCCCATTCCCGCAAGCGAAAGCGACCTTGCCGCTCGGATGGCCAACCGCCTCCAAAGCTTTCTTTTTCCGCAACAGCAAGGCGACCCCAAACAAACCAAAATATTCCCAAAGCCGGCAAACTCCGCCGAAACCAGCTTTGGCTCGCCCATCTCATCCACGAAAGCCAATGCGCCGCTTGGCCGCCGTTCGCCTCAAAAAACTTTCAAAACTTATCTTCCCGCAACGGTAAGGAGGCGCTTCCTGGAACAGCAAGATGGAATTTTGCGCGCTTTTTGAGGGTTTCCTTGTTTTGCGCGCTCCTCCAATTCGCGCCGAAATCAGCTTTGGCTCACCCATCTCATCCACGAAAGCCACGCCGCCGCTTGGACGGCCAACCCCCTCCAAAGTTTTCTTTTCCGCGACTGGAAGAGCAAAACTATGAATTTTCCCAGCCTGAATTCCTCTTTTTGTCTCTTTTTCGCGCTTGGATGAGCGGATTTTGCCGTTTTCCAAAGAACTTTTCGTCTCTTTTTTCATTTTTTTGTGGATTTAGGGCTTGACTCGTTGCGGAGGAAGGATTAGAAACAAAGAGATTTTTGACAACAAACTAGATTCTTATGAAACGAAAACTATCTTTATTGGCCGCCGTCGCCTGCATCTGCGGGGGGGGGGGGGGGACAAAGCCCAAGCGCAGTTGATCCTTGATGTCTATCCCAGCCAGGATAGCACCAACCATACCCTCTGGATATTCTCCGGCAGCTCCAGCATCGCCTCGCCTGCCACTCTAAGAACTTCCGCCACTACGCACAGCAGTGCCGATGGTTGGCAGACGGCCAGCGACATTTACAACGCCAACAAGCCTTCCAACCAAACCATCACCCTCTCTCCCCTCTCTTCCAGCACCAACCGCCTAGACATCGCTTCAGTGAATGCCCGAATTCCGGGCGGCGGCAAGAGCAACATCGTCTTTGCCGTCACCGCCACCAACACGCCCACCATCACCATCGGCACGACGCCCGTCAACCGAACTATTAATCGGATGTTCATGAACGATGTGACTGCCGCCGATAATATTGGCATTCGGGTGAGCAGCACTTTCAACTATGGGAGTTATAGTGGGCAGGCGTCTTCTTGGGTGGGTTCAGGTTTGTTGGAGAAGCCGATTGGGGATTTCTTCATCAAGAATGTGGGGGCCTGGGCGACGTTGGAGCCGAACTTTGCCAACAGCGGAGTGACTTTGCGTATTCACAGCGGGATCATCCCTGAGCCGGAGGAATACGCGCTTGTCTTTGGCTTGTTTGCTTTGGGCTTTGTCATTATTCGCCGCCACTTCCAAAAGATGCAAAAGAAACGGCAAGCCGCCGCCAGTTTGTAGCCGCCGCTGTTTGACTAGCGGGTGAAAAGGGTTTCCTTCTTTTTTCTCGTGTTATTTTTGAGTTTGGAAACGATGTTTTTCAACATTAGTTTGGAGCGCTGGCGGCGATTGAGTTTGCGCAGTCCAATTTCGAGCATTCCGTGGTTTCCCGGTTGGTTTGGGGGGTCAAAGTCCTCTGGCTAGTGTTGGGGGTCTGTGGTTTGGGCTATTGGCCTTTGGATTGAGGTTGGCCTCGTTTTTTCAAGAGCAACCGCTTTTGGGATTTCCCAAGCGGAGTTTTTCTTGTTTCGGAAAGAGCGGTGAATTCGGATTATGGGAACATGCTCTAGATTCACTCTCGACGAGGGAAGACTTCACGGTTTCTAATTAACAATTGGCACAATCACCGAGAAGGCAATCAACATGGAGAAACGATGCTTTCGGCTGGATGATTTTCTCTAATTCTATTGAATAGGCGGCGGGCAAGACACTCTGGACAAAAGCTATTCTGCCGAGTATTCTTTTGGTTTGTTTGCGCTGGGTTTTGTCCTCTTCCGCCGCCATCTGCAAAAGAAACGCCAAGCTGTCAGAACTTCTTAGTCTTCGTTGCCGGCAAACTGAGGGGACATCGGTGGTCGGCGATTGGGGATTGAGGATTTGCGGCTAGTGATTTTGGGGGTCAAAGTCCTTCGGCTAGGGTTGGCGGTCTGTGGTTTGGGCTATTGGCCTTTGATTCTGTTGGCCTCGTTTTTTCCAAGCAGCTTCGTTTCCATCTTTCTGGAAGCGGAGTTTTTCTTTGTTTTGCGGCCGGTGTTTTCTATCTTCTTCACTTCTGTTTGAAATTAAGCGTCCTCGAAGATCTGAATTTTGAATTTTCCCTGTATGAACTTTGCTTGAAAACGACTCGAGCCAATTTTTGCGAGCTTGGTTGCAAAGATAGAAGTCTGTTCCTTGAAAAAGCGCAAAATTTTGTGGAACGGCTTGGCAGAATTGGTTTGACATTGGAGGAAGGCGGGAGCAATCTTTTGCGCATCCGTTGATATGACGGTCTCATAGAGAGTGGCGGAGGGACTGGCCCGACGATGCCACGGCAACCGGTTGGGGGAGCGTGCTCCGGCGTCCAGGTGCCAAGTCCAGGTCGAACCGAGGATTCGATGGTTTGGGAAGATGAGAATCAGCGCGTGACTTTGCCCGGCTCTTCTCCTTTTTCCAAAGGCGAGAGCCTTTTTGTTTTCCCGGACGGCTTGAGAGGGAATTGCAGAACAGATGAGTGACGATAATGGTTTTATGAAGGCCTTGAAGTGCCGCGAGTGCGGCCGGGAATACCCGCTTGAGGCAAAGCACGTGTGCGAATTTGATTTTGGCCCGCTTGAGGTGGTTTATGATTACGGCCGAATTCAAGCGGTATTGACTCGGCGGCTGGTGGAGTCTCGTCCGCAGAGCATGTGGAGGTATCGCGAGTTGCTTCCCGTGGCCGGAGAGCCGACGGTGGGTTGCCAGGTTGGGTTCACGCCTTTGTTGAAGGCGGATCGATTGGCCAATCGGCTGGGCATTCGCGAGCTATGGATTAAGAATGACACGGTCAACTACCCCACGCTTTCTTTTAAGGATCGGGTGGTCAGCGTGGCGTTGAGCCGTTCGCGGGAGTTGGGGTTTGAGACGGTGGCCTGCGCTTCCACAGGCAATTTGGCTAATTCGGTGGCGGCCAACGCGGCGATGGCGGGTATGGACGCGTATGTGTTTATTCCGGCGGATTTGGAGCAGGGGAAGGTGTTGAATTCGCTAGTTTACGGGCCGCAAGTCATTGGGATTCACGGGCATTATGATGAAGTGAATCGACTTTGCGCCGAGATTGCCGGCAAATACGGCTGGGCTTTTGTGAATGTAAACATGCGTCCTTACTATGCGGAAGGCTCCAAGAGCATGGGCTTTGAAATTGCCGAGCAACTTGGCTGGCGCGTGCCGCAGCATACGGTGATTCCGATGGCTTCGGGATCGCTGTTGACGAAGATTCACAAGAGTTATCAAGAGCTGAGCCGACTGGGGTTGGCGGAAGGTTCGGATTGGCGGATACACGGAGCGCAGGCTACGGGATGCTCGCCGATTTCTTCGGCGCAGAAGTCCGGCCTCGACTTTTTCCAACCGGTCAAACCGAACACGATTGCCAAGTCGCTGGCCATTGGAACGCCGGCCGACGGTTTTTACGCGCTTCGCGTGATGAAGGATTCTCACGGGGCTGCGGAAGATGTTTCCGATGACGAAATTCGCGAGGGCATTCGCTTGCTGGCCGAATGCGAGGGCGTCTTTGCCGAAACGGCCGGAGGCGTCACGGTTGGCGTGGCGAAAAAACTTATTGCCAACGGCAACATTCTGGCGGAAGATTCAGCGGTTTTATGCGTTACCGGGCACGGTTTGAAGACTTTGGACGCGGTGCAGGGATATGTGGGCAAGCCGCGCGAGATCAAACCGAGCCTGCGCGAGTTTGAGTCGGTAGTGGCCGAAGGCAGAAAAAGCGTCCATTAGCGGGTGAAAAGACAAAAAGAAGAGAGATTTTATGGCAGTTCAAGTTCGAATCCCAACTCCGTTGCGAAGTTTGACCAATGACGCCGAAGTGGTTGAAGTGGAGGCCTCGACAATCGGCGGCGCGATTGAGGCGTTGCAAGCGCGGTTCCCAGGCATTAAAGAGCGTTTGATAGACGAGGCGGGCGAAGTGCGGCGCTTTGTCAACGTTTACGTCAACGAAGAAGACATTCGGTTTCTTCAAAATCAAGACAGCCCGCTAAAAGACGGGGATGAAGTGAGCATCATTCCGGCCATTGCCGGCGGTTGAAGATTCGTTCCGATGGCGACAACCCCAAAACGCAAGCGTTCCGCGAAGAAGACCTCGACAAAGGAGCCGGTCGAGCGGTTTCGGCTTTGGCTTATGTATCCGTCGAAGTTGATTCGGAGTCCCGTGATTTGGGAGGTCGGCACCAAATTCAACCTTGTTCCGAACGTGCGCCAAGCCAGCGTGACTGATGAGATTGGCATTGTGTGTTTGGAATTGTCGGGATTGCGCAAAGACATTAAGGCGGCCGTAAAGTGGATGGAGAAACTTGGAATTCGGGTAGAGCCGGTCGAGATTAACGTGATTGAAAGCTGAACTTCGGAGGGATTGGGCGCGGCGTCTCGGCGCAACCATTTTGCCCGCGCAATTCTTTTTGCATGCCGGTGAGCGCGGAAGTTCTTCGGTTCCCGATTGGTCGGCATTCTTGAGAGAGGAAACAGCATGGCAAAGCGACGCAACAATCTAACGAAGCGCGAGTTGATTCTTCGCATCTGTAGCGAGACAAAATTAAGGCAGAGCAGCGTGCAGGCGGTCGTCCAAAAGATGTTGGATCATATTCGCGAAGCCGTCGCGCAGGGAAACTCTGTGGAACTGCGGAACTTCGGCATCTTTGAAGTCCACGTCCAAAAAGCGAGGATCGGACGCAATCCAAAATTTCCTAAGGAAAACATCAAAGTTCCGTCCCGGTCAGTCGTCAAATTCAAGCCGGGCAAGCAAATGCGCGAAGAAGTTCTTCTGTTGTCTTCAAAAGACTTAGAGTAAACTTTTAACTTATTTCGTTCTTCCTCATTTCGTGTTTTCTTTTTAGTTTGCGTTTGTCGCGAGGCGCTTGGCCTTTATTTCGCTGAATTTTCATGGAACGTCTGCCGGGATTTCGAGATTTCTTTCCCTATCCTCTACCGCAAAAGGGGCAGTGGGAATTTGAGGCGCGCGCGTATCTCTTCGCCGCTTGGCGGCGAGTATTGGCCTCTTACGGTTTTCAAGAATACGATGGCCCCGCGTTGGAGCCTTTGAATCTTTTTACCAAAAAAAGCGGCGAAGAAATTGTGGGGCAACTCTACGCCTTCGAGGACAAAGGAGGCAGAGCGGTTGCTCTGCGCCCTGAAATGACGCCTACACTGGCGCGCATGATTGCGGCTTTCGAACGTCACTACAAAAAACCCATCAAGTGGTTCTCCATTCCTCAGTTGTTCCGTTACGAGCGAAAACAAAAGGGCCGCCTGCGGGAACACTTTCAGCTCAACGCGGATCTGCTTGGCGAGAACGGCGCGGCGGCGGATGCGGAATTAATCGCCCTGATGATTGACGTTCTCAAAGCCTTGGGCTTGGGGTCGGACGACGTCGTGATCCGCTTAAGCAGTCGCGAAGCGTGGCAGAGTTTTTTCCGAGAACATTCGGCGGCGAGGGGGTCCGAGGAATATGAGTTCTTTCAAATCGTCGACAAACTAGAGCGAACGGCAAGTGAGACGTCAGCGAAGCAGCTCGAGAAAATTGGAATTTCCCTAGACAAAGTGCGGCAGTTCATTGCGGAGGCAAAGCCGACGGCGCGGTTGGAGTGCATTGTGGAAGACCTAAAAGCCCGCGGGCTGGACTCATTTGTCCAAATCGACTACGGCGTCATCCGCGGGCTGGCCTATTACACCGGAGTCGTCTTTGAAGCATTTGACCGGCAAGGCAAGTTTCGGGCCATCGCCGGCGGCGGCCGTTACGATCAACTCGTCCAACAGATTTCAGACGGCAAAACCTCTCTTCCCGCTCTGGGCTTCGGCATGGGAGACGTCGTCCTTCTGGAACTGCTTCGCTCTTTAAACTTGCTCCCTCAATGGAAGGCCCTCGTCGACGTGTATTATATAATCCCGAACGAAACAGCCCGAAGTGTTTCCCTGCAAATCATCCAAAAACTCCGAAACGCAGGGTTCAAAGTGGAATACAGCTTGGCGGCGCGAAAGCCCGAAAAACAACTCCGCCAAGCGATAGAAAGGAAGGCCTCTTTCGCGGCATTTTCAGTTTCCGGAAAAACAACGGCAGTCCGACTGAAAAATCTTTCCAATCGCAGCGAGACAACCCTTTCCCCGGACGATTGCGTAGAAACACTGCGCCGCCAAATTCCCCAGCAGTCAACCTGACCTCGCGCTCCAAATGCCTTCAAACAAATTCTCCGCTGTCCTTTTCGATCTTGACGGAACCCTCCTAGATACGCTGGAGGAAATCGCAACAGCGGCCAACGCCGCCTTGCAACGGCGGGGCTACACCCGCCACGAAATCAAAACCTATCGACGCTTTGTGGGAAACGGCGTTCGCAATCTCGTCGAGCGAATTCTGCCCGAAGATACTCATTCCAATCATCGCGACGTTCAACAATTTGCAGAAGAGCTGGCTGCGGAATACGAACGCCGTGCAGATCGACTCACAAAAATTTATCCCGGAATGCCCGAACTCCTCACCACACTGCAAGACAAAGGCATTTCCCTAGCCATCCTATCGAACAAACCTCATCTCCTCACAATCCGATGCGCCAACCGATTTCTGTCCCAGTGGAGATTTCAATCCATACTCGGCCAACAAACGAGCCGGCCTCGAAAGCCTGATCCCGCCGGCGCCCTTGAAATCGCCAAGCGCCTGAGGATTCCCCCTCATTCCATTCTCTACGTCGGCGACACCGAAGTGGACATACAAACCGCCCGCGCCGCCGGAATAACTTCTGTGGGAGCGCTTTGGGGATTTCGATCCAAGGCGGAACTCATCGCCAACAAACCCAACTTCATCGTAGAAACGCCAAAACAAATCCTTCCTCTTCTAGAAAAGAAAAATTAAAACAACCAACACAAACAAACAAAGCAAAGTTGTCCGCCCTTCGTCTTATCCTGCCAAGTGTTTTTGCAGACAACACTCGCCAAGACAATTACTATTAACAAGCGGAGTCCAAAGATCGAGTTTTCGCCTGTTTGCCGAAACAATGGGGGAAGGTAATTATGAATCTCCCAACCTTTGATTATACTTTGGCATTCAGTGAGGATCTTCGATATAAATTGAAACCTCTTTTGTGTATTCGCAATAGCTAGAAAATCACTAAGAACTCTTTGGGTTGTCGTTTACCTCGTTTCTATCTTTTTGTTTTTCGAGATTGGCGGAAATCCGGCTTTTTTGCCCTGTTTTTAAGGATATTTGATTGGAGAAAGAGAAAGCATTATTTGATTTAATGAGATTGGGCAAACCGCTTGACGATTAATTGTCTCAGCAAGTCGTCCAGTCGCATTCTTTCTTGTTTCAGTTCGGCCAATAACTAGGCGAGGGTGGGGAGATGTCCCTTGGGCGGATGGATGGGGACGGTTCTCGTTCTCGGTTTAGTGGGGAGATTTTATTGTTTGGTGCGGACGCCGATAGATTCTAGGAAGGGTTGAATGGAGCGGGAACGGCCGAGGAATTTTTCGATGGATTGGTTCACGTCGCGGGAGTTTCCCGGAGCGTAAACTTCTTTCCGCAGGCGTCTTCCGGCAGCGGCGTCGAAGTAGCGGCTAGGAGATTTTTCAAAAACGGTCGCCATATCGGCGGCGATGGCATCCGCCCAAGCGTAGCCGTAGTAGCCGGCGTCGTAGCCGGTGAGGTGGCCGAAGCCGGCAACAAAGGCGGTTCCTTTTGGAGCGGGCAGAAAGACTTCGGCGAAGAGGCGCTCGGAAACTTGGAGAGCGTTGGGAACAGATTCAGGATTGGGGGCGGAATGAAGTTCGAGGTCTAGCAGTCCGAAGCTAATTTGGCGGCGGTAGAAGGAGCCGATGGAGGAGAGACGAGATTTTTTGAGGCGATGGATAAGATCGGCGGGGATTGCTTTCATACCATTAGTTGCATCCTTTTGAACATTAGGAATAGTCTGAGCGGAAACTCTTTTGGATATATTACAAGAAACTCTTCCATTAGAGTGGAAGCGAATGTTTACCTCCTTGTGTAGGGTATCTTTTTCGTCTACATGAAACGCATAATACTCTTCCCCGCTTGAATTCAATCCATAGTCGAAAAGGTGCAAGTGATTCCATAGAACGGCGCTTTTACTTTTCTCATCCCAAACGACGTTATGGCGTCCGTGTTTTGGATGCATGAAACGCAAGTCTTTCCATTGTTTTAATAAATGTTGTTTTTTTGTTTCGAGCTGTTTTTGGGATTTCCCGCGTCTGCCGGTAGTAATGATATTTAGAGATAGAGAGTCCCAAACCCAGTTTTCGAGCATTTGAGAGGGCGCTTCGACGAAGTCCCGGGGAACGCTTGTCCCGGAAAATCGGGAGTAGTTTGCCTCCGTGAGCAAGGAGTGGAGGGCGTGGCCAAATTCGTGAAATAAGGTTTCCACTTCGTTGTGGGAGAGCAAGGAGGGTTTGTCTTTGGCGGGCGGTGGAAAGTTGCAGACTAAGGCGACGCAAGGGCATTGGTATTCTCCGGAAGGGAGGCGTTTGCCGTCGATGAGGCTGAATTGAGCGAAGTGATGGAACTTGCCTTTTCGGGGAAACATGTCGAGGTACAAAGTTCCTAATGGATGGTGGTTTTTTGTGTCGGAGACTAGGTAAAGTTCGAGATTGTCGGTCCAGCGGTAGGGCGCTTCCAGTTTAGCGAAGGACAGGCCAAACACTTGTCCGCAGATTGTGAACATTCTCTTGAGGACGCGATTGTAGGGGAAGTGGGGGCGGAGTTGTTCGGCATCGACTTGGTAACGTTGTTTTTTGAGTTGGCGGGCATAGTAGCGCCAATCCCATGCATAAATAGCGGCTTCGGAGTCGCCGGTTTCCGCCATTTTAAGCAAGCGGTAGGATTCTAGTTCGGCGGCGAACTTGTCCTTCAAACCATCCTTCAATTCCTTCAAAAACTGGATGGCGGCGCCGCCGTTGCCGGCCATTTTGGTTTCGGTTTTGTAGTCGGCCCAAGAGGAGTAACCCAGTTTGTTGGCGATGGAGGCTCGCAGGCGAAGCATTTTTTGCAGGAGTTGGACGTTGTCTTTGGAGGCTAATGAATCGCGGGCGACGTTCATTCGTTTGCGGGTGGTTTCCGATTTGGCGTTTTCCATCACCGCCATGAAGTGCCAGGCGACTTCGGCGTGGAGCTCGTAGTTTTGGTTTTCGTTCATTAGGTTTTCTTGATCCAGAAAGTCTTGGGGCAATCCATCGAGGTCTGCTTTGGAAAATTGAAGCGCGGCGGAGGCGCGGGTGATGTTGGTGTCAAAGTCGGCGGAGGCGCGCGCGAGTTCTTTTCGGAGTCGTTGGATTTCGTTTTTCTCCGTCGGCGGAAGGTGCAGGCCGGCCCGGCGATAGTCTCGGAGGGTATCCTCAAAGAGTCTTTTGTCTTCTCCTTTTAGGTTGGGGCGGGTATCTGCGTAGGCGCAGATGGTTTGGTAAACGTCTTCTCGATAGTCCAAGCCAACGGCCCAATCTTGAAACTTTTTGACGAGTTCCACGGCTTGCTTTCGCATGGCGTCGTCGGGGTGGGTTTCTTTGACGAGGGACAAACGGTTGGCCATCAAGTATGTTGTATGAAGGAGGTCGTCCAACTTTTGCACGGTGTTTTCGAATCGCAAGCGGCTTGGATGCAGGGCGGCGAGGGCGGCCAACTGATTCTCGGCTGTTTGGATGGCTTCTTCTAGGGAGTTTTGCAGCGAATCGGGATCGGTTTCAAAATGGGGAAGTTCGAGCCTTCGGCCGGCCGTTCGGGCGCGTTCCCGCGCTTCGGAAAGCAAGGCATACGAAGCGGGATAGACGTTGGCAAAGTTTTCTGCGGCGGAATCGGATTGCGCGTTGGACATTTGTTATCGTGATTTTCCTACAAAGACCGGGGCTCGCCGATCAAACGTTTGGAAGGCACACGCTACTTTGCCGGGGTAGACAGATTCAAGCAGAGAATTTTCTGATGAAAAGCCGCAGGCAAAACGGGCGCCGCTTTTAAGTTTGGCGACAAGTCGGCAAAAATGGGCAGTAAATCCAAATTCGATTCTCTTCCAATTTCCGCGCAGGATTTGAACGAAGTTGTCGAGAGACAAACGGCCAAAAATGGATGATCGGCGATTCAAAAAATTTTGGCTTGCCAAAGGTGCGGGGGAATCCTTATTTTGTTCCTTCCCAAGCTAGCAATGAGACAAGCGATGACAATAGGAGGGAACGCCTTTGTGGAGGTGTTGCGGCAGCCCATTTTTCTTTTGTTGATGACGGCTTCGGCGGTTTTCGCAGTGTTCTTGGCCAGCACTCCGTTCTTTGGCTTTGGCGCGGACGACAAATTGGTGAAGGACAGCGTGCTGGCGACGATGCTTGTGGTTGGCTTATTGGTGGCGGTTTTGAGCGCTTCTTCTACGCTGTCCCGCGAAGTGCGGTCGGGAACGGCGTTGGCGACGCTTTCCAAGCCGGTGGGACGGTTTCCCTTTTTGTTGGGAAAGTTTCTTGGGCTGGCCGGAGCGCTTTCCGTGCTGACTTACGTTAATTTGATTAGCGCGCTGATGGCCAGCCGAATGGCTTTTACGGCTTACGGCGAAGCGGACAAGCGGGCGTTTTTTCTCTACACGGGGGCGATTTTGCTGGCGTATGCGGCGGGCGGGTTCACGAATTACTTTTTGCGCCGGCCCTTTGTCTCGGACGCCGCGTTTTTTGTGGCGGTGTTTTCGACTTTGGCGTTTTGCATCGTGTCTCAGTTGCCGCGTCCGAGTTCCATGTTTGAGGAGCACATCCAAATAGACTGGCGTTTGATTCCGGCGTCGGTTTTGATTCTGTTGGCCTTTTTTGTGTTGGCCGGCTTGGCGCTGGCTTGTTCCACTCGTTTTGACTTGATTGCCACTTTGTCGATTTGTTCGGGGGTGTTTTTAGTGGGGTTGATGTCGGATTATTTGTTGGGCAGGCCGGCGGCGGAGGGCGCGTGGTGGGCAAAGGCTTTGTATGCCGCGGTTCCGAATTGGCAGTTGTTTTGGATGGCGGACGCTTTGGAGAATGAAAAGACCATTCCTTGGTCGTATGTGGGGCGGGCATTTTTGTATGCGGCGCTGTATTTGGGCGCTCTCTTGGCCTTGGCCTTGGCCTTGTTTGAGGATCGGGAGTTGAGTTAGGATAGGTTTTAGAGCATGAAAAATTGGGCGTTCTCATCGATAGACGTGAGAATGGCAGTATGATGGAAGGAAACGGACAACGGAACGGATTGGTGAACGCGGCAGCGCTTTTGGTTGCCTGCGCGGTTGCGGCGGCGCTGGCCGGCTATGCGGATTCGGCGGCGGCGTTGACGGGCGCGGTGTATTTGGGCTTTGGCTTTGTGGTGGCGGCGGTGAGCGGCTTCCAAATGCGTTTGGAACGGCGGGAGGCTCTGGAGCGTTTGGAATACGACGAGATGATGCGGGAGCGAAAAGACGCCGCTTTGTTCGAGGACACGGGGGAGGATACCTTTATTGCCAAACGGTCTCGGGAGCAGTTTGAGCGGTATTTAGTTCCGGCGTTCACGGTGGGATTGTTGCTGGCGCAGTGGGGAGCGGTTTGGTTGCTCTGGGAAAGGTTGCCTGAAGTGGGGCCTCCGAATTTGAGCAAGGCCGCCTTGGCGATGGCGGGGTTTGGAGTGTTTTCGCTGATTCTGTTTTTGTTGGGGAAGTATTCGGCGGGGTTAGCGCGGACGAAGGATCGTCGTCTGCTGCGGCCGGGAGGTGCGTATTTGTTGTTGGGGGCGATGATTTGTTTGCTGGTGGTTTTGACGGAGGCGGGGGCGTGGTTTGGGTTTGAGCGGTTGGACGGGCAGGTTGCCCGGATTTTAGTTGTATTGTTGGGGTTGGCGGGGGCGGAGTCGTTGGTGAATTTAGCGCTTGAGGCGTATCGTCCCCGCGGGAAAGGGAAGGCGGATCGGCTGCTTTACGAGAGCCGGTTGGTGGGATTGCTGGGGGAGCCGGCGGGATTGGTGCAAACGGTGGCGCAGGCGCTAGATTATCAGTTCGGGTTCCGAGTTTCGGAGACGTGGTTTTACAAGTTTCTGGAGCGATCTTTGGGGTGGTTGGTTTTGTTGCAAGCGGGGATTTTGTTGCTTTCCACCACGTTTGTGATTTTGGAGCCGCAGGAAGTGGGGATTCGCGAACGATTTGGGAAGGCTGGAGGGAAAGTATTAAAGGCCGGCCTTCACTTCAAACTGCCTTGGCCGATAGATCGCGTGTATCGGCATCCGGCCAAGGAGGTTCAAACTTTCCACATCGGCTATACGGTGGACGAGGAACGAGAGAAGGAGCGGACGCTACTTTGGACGGTGGTACATTATAAAGAAGAAGTGAACTTCTTAGTGGCCAGCGGCGAGCAAGAGGAGGGATCGGCGGAAGAAGGGACGGTTCCTGTGAATTTTCTAACGGCGGCGATTCCAGTTCAGTATGTGATTAAGGATAAGGATGAGGAAATTAAGAATTGGTTTTACAAGCATAGTGACGCGAAGGGATTGTTGGAAAGGATAGGCTATCGAGAGGTGGTTCGCTACTTGGTGAACGTGGATGTTTTGGAAATTATGTCCGACGGGCGGCGAATGGCGGCGGCGGAGTTGCAAGAGAGGATTCAACAAGCGGCGGACAAAGCGGAGTTGGGGGTGGAGATTTTGTTTGTGGGCTTGCAGGATATTCATCCGCCGGTGGGGGAACAGCGGGTTACCGTGGCGGCGGCCTTCGAGGAGGTGATTGGAGCGGTTCAAGAAAAGGAAGCGGCGATTATGGAGGCGGAGGCGTACGAGGCGGAGATTCTTCCCAAAGCAAAGGCCGAAGCGGCTCGGTTGCTGAGCGAGGCAGAAGCTTATCGGAAGGCGCGGATGGAAAGCGCCAAGGCGGCGGCGGCGCAGTTCGAACAGCAGGGCAAGGCAATGGCGGCGGCGCCGAATGTGTTTCGGAGCCGAAAGTATTTTGATGTTTTAGCCAACTCGCTCACCAATGTTCGAAAGTATATAATGATTCCGGACTCGGTTGACGAAGTGTTCACAATAGATTTAGAAGACAGGATCGCCCAAGACTTGCTCTTGGGCGCGCGACCGGAAGAAAACTGAGGAAAGGTTTATGGAGAACGAAAAACACTCCAGAGACAGCGAATGGAAAGAAAAGATTATGCAAATAGAATTCTATCATCACTTTATTAGGTTTTTGGCGAGACTCGCTGAAGATGTTGTTTCTTTGTTGAAAACTTTGAAAAATAACTTGTCAGATTTAGTGGTGACATTTGCAAGAAGCGCGTTTCAGCGGAACTTGGCCGTGATAGAAGTCTTCTTGGTTAGTGTCGTCGTCGCCCTTGGCGGAACTTGGCAGGATTTAGATCTCCTTGGTCCTGAACTAGCGGAATCTGGCGTAAAATACGCTTTATTGCCATTCTTTATTAAAATAAAAGGCAGATTAAGTGGTAAGGCTAAAAGAGACGAAGATGTGAACAAAGTAATAAATGAAATGAATAGATTATCTGAATCAATGAAGGGCGTTTCTACAGAAAAGGCGTATCAAATACTTAAACAAATTCTAGGTAAAGAAAAAGATCTTAATAAAGCCCTGCACAAAATAGACGAACCAGACATTAAATTTCAAGGGGCAGCAACTAGAACTGGCGACGAAGCTGTTGGATATGGGGAAGGTCTTCATGATCTTGGGGTTTATTCTCAAGATTTTAAAAGAGCAGCTCAAAAACTTGATTTAAGTGGAGAAAATATAATTGATTCAGGAGGTAGATTTTCAACATTTCCTAATACTGAATTTAGAAATCTAGATAAAAGATTTAGAAGAGGAGAGAAAATTACAGATCCTGAAGATATAAAGTGGGCACCTTATACAAGAAGTATAGTGCAAGCTAAAGATCATATTACCCAGGTACATAATAATTTGGCGAACGATAGGGGGTTTTATAGGTATATTTATCCTGATGACCATCCCAATCCAAAACTAGCTGGAAAGAAATTGCCACCTCCTGGATTTATATTATATCATGTAAAAGGGACGAAACTACAAAAAATTAAAAAGTTGATTTCAATGCAGGCTGAGATGGAGAAAAATCCAAGGGAGTTCTTTAGAAAATACTCGGTGTCTTATAAGCCAAATGAAGTTTTTAAAACACTTGACGATATGCCAAATACACCTCTTCCAGGACCGAAGGGTGAAAGATCGAGACCTAAAACAAAAACTAATATTTTAACTGAAGAACAAGCTGGTTTGGGAAGATATCCCCTTGCTGTTTCAAGAAGAAAAGAGCATGAACTTAATTTTGATGATACTAAAGAAGATCAAGCAAAGAAACAAAAAGATTTTGAAGAGGCTAAAGCAGCTTTAGATGCTTATAAGAGATTTATGAGAGAAGGTCAGTATGAAAAAGAATTAAGTCATCTTAAAGGAAGGCTAGAGTCCAATGATTTAATAATAGATATTTTGGAATCAGCAGCTATTAATCTGGATAATTATCCTTCTATATCTAAAAATACTTCTGCAGTTGAAGCATTTAGAGCTCTTAAAGGTAAAGATAAAAAGAAATTTTCTGCTATGATAGATGGTGATATATATTCAAATAGAAATCCATATCTTAGGATTCCAGATGAGATTCGTTCAGATGGTATGCTTACTAAAGATACTTTGCTTAGCAAAGCTAAAATTATACCAGACGAAGGTGGATCGATACCAGTTGATTTTACAAAATCTGTATTAGAAGATGTAGATGCAACAGATGTAACAGATTGGAGTAAAACTAAATTTGGTGATGTTAAAAGTGGAAGTGTTGCTGTATTAAGAGGAATGCAATTAAGTGAAGAGGGTGCGAAATCGTTTAAAAAGCACCACAATAATAAAATTCACTTATTAAGTCCAGAAGAAATAGAAAAACATAAAGAGATCTTTGGAGACTATCTGAACAGACAATAGCGGAAAAACGATTGCGTTGGAAGCCAATGCGGCGGACTCTTTCCTTCGCCCGCGTTAGCCGATGATAGAATAAAACAAGAATTTGTGAGATAACGAGAGACGATTTATGAGCAAGCAACCTCTTTCCATGATTACGGGCGGCATTTTGCTGTTTGTGTTTGCGGCGATTCTATTTGCCTTTCAGGTAAGGCAAACCGAAGTGGCCTTGGTGACGACTTTTGGAAGGCATTCGGAGTCATCGACAAAGGCGGAGCCGGGACTGTACTTCCGCCTGCCGTGGCCGATTCAAAAAGTGTATAAGTTCGACAATCGAATTCAGAACTTCGAGCGCAAGTTTGAGCAGATCATGACAAGCGACGCCAACACGTTGCTAATCACGATCTACATCGGCTGGAAGATTGCGGATCCGCATCTCTTCCTGCAACGATTTGACGGCGATGAGAACAGGGCCAAGCAAATTTTGGAAAATCTAGTTCGCGACGCAAAGAACAGCGTCGTTGGACGGCATCCGTTTAGCGACTTGATCTCTCCCCAAAAAGAGCAGTTGAAGTTTGACGAAATGGAAGGCGAAATGCTGGCCGCCATTCGGCCGAAGGCTAGGGAGATCTACGGCATCGAAGTGTCTTTGGTCGGGATCAAACAGCTCGGGCTACCGGAATCCATTACCGGCAAAGTCTTTGAGCGAATGCGGGCGGAGCGGCAGCGGCAAGTTAAGCGCTATCAAGGCGAAGGCGAAGCCAAGGCGATTGAAATCCGCGCGCAGGCCGACCTCGAACGCCAAAAAATCCTGGAAGACGCCAGAGCCGCCGCAACCGTAATGATGGGGCAGGCCGACGCCGAAGCGGCCAAGTATTACCGAGTGTTTGAACAATTTCCAGAATTGGCAATCTTTCTTCAGCAGGTGAAGGCGCTCAAAGCGGCGACCGGCGACAAAACCACCTTGATTCTCGGCCCGGACACGCAACCGTTCAACTTGTTGCGAGGTTTGGAAAGCGACGAGCGGTCTGCCGAAGTGAATTCAACAAACAAACCCAAAGAAGAAGAGCGGCAAGTTGCGGACACTATCTCTTCGCCCGCCGCCGCCGTAGAAGAAAAGAAGATTGTTCTTCCCCCTTCTCCTCCAATATTCGGTAAATGAACCGCAAAGCCTACAAAGAATTTGTCGGTAACAAGTAAATAAAGATGAGAACAAGTAAGAAACTACTAATCGAACTGGCTGTTTTGGCGGTCAGTGTTACGGGAATGCAGGCGGAAGATCTTGTAAAAGACGAGCGCATAAAAAAGGCAACGCTAAGAATTTTCAAAATTACTCGACCACACCATGCATACCCCGCAGGGTCTTTAATTATAAATGTTCCCCACAATCAAACACTTCAATTCACAAAAGATCTAAACAATCCAGTCAAGTGGAATGACGTATTCCGCTCTAATCTAGTGTTTTGCATCAGTTGTTCTGGATGGGGTCAGGTAAGGCTAGTCGTCAAGGAAATTGACAAAGAGAGAATCAATAGAGAGAGCGTTACCAGTGTAGTAGCGCGTGGAGAGCTATATGTGGAGTTTGAGTTTGTAAAACAACAATCAGACAATCATGTATTCTTCCGCATCAAACCTACACCTACCGTGACGATTGAGAACAAAGGAAAGGCGCAATAATGGAACTCGTTTTGATAGTCATCATCCTGTGGTTGTATTTAGTGAGGCCTTGGAAAGACGTCGAAACATTTGGGGAGATGAGATACTTCTTAAGGCCAGAGCATCCTTATGAATTCTTCCGTTTGAAACCGCAGGAATAACGAGAGAAAAAATTTGACTGAAACAAATATGACTGACAAAGAATTTAAGAAGAATTTGCTGGCAAAATCGGGGAAGAAAAAGAAAGACTAAATCGAAATGCAAAACGAATCGGCACGCAGAGAACAAATTCTGGCAAACAAATACTACGAAAAAGGCTTGAAACACTATAAAGGAAACAATCAGGATATAGTGCATGCTTTGATGGAATTCGAGCAATCTTATGAATTTGGACATGTAGAGGCTTTGGTATACATAGGACTCATCTGGTTCAACAATAAGATGCCTGATGAATATCATACCGATTCTTGTAGGTGGGCTGATTATGGTGGGAAGAGTGATAGGGAAATTGCTTTTGATTGCTGGCGAGAAGCATCTTTGAAAGGTAGCGAGAGAGCCAAGAAACTGATGAAGGAAAATGCAATGCAATGGAGATTTTTCGGGGAATCTAGCGATGAACCGAGGTGTGTAGGTTGACGAACAATAACATATTACAAAGTATTACTATGAATGGGAAACAACACAAAGTAGAGGACTTAATCAAGTCAGGGGACGTAACATTGTCCGATCTTCATTCAATGATTGAAGATGCAGTCAAGCAATCCCGAGATCCGAATCTTGCACAGTCTGAAAAAGAAGCGATTCGTTTTGAGGCAATTGTCAAAATCAACTTCAATGTTTTGATTGCATTATGTCGATTGAATAATGGTCTTGCAAAGGTGAATAAAAACATGATCGAAATTCACCATGACAATCAAAATCAATGAGAGAGATTTGGAAAATCATGTTTGGGGTGGCTGGCGGGCTTGCGTTGCCGCCGTGTTCGGCGTTTGCTACGTTGGGCTGGCTTTCGGGGAGCAAGATTTCAGCGAGGAAATAAAACTCGGCGAGACAAAAGAGCGAAGCGAACAGGAATGAGCGAAATTGTTTAGAGCGTTGCTATGAACCAAAACGACGAAAAGAACTTGCCGGATCTGCCGGAGAAGATTCCCGCCAAGCCAGCGGAGACCGCCGGCGATTTGCCGCCAGAAGCGCCGATGGAAGACGCCGGTACTCAGGCCTTGTCCGACGCGCTGGCGAGCAGCTTTCGATTTATTCGGGCGTTGATGATTATTTTGGTGGCTGTTTTTTTAGGATCCGGGATTTTCACGGTCAATCCCAACGAAGTGGCGGTGATTTTGCGGCTTGGTAAGCCGGCGGGTTCCGGCGCAGACGCCATTCTGCGGCCGGGCATTCACTGGTCGTTTCCCTCTCCGATTGATGAGATTGTTCGCATTCCCGTCGGCGAAAGCCGCGCTGTGGAGGCGACCAACTGTTGGTATCAAGTCACCCCCGAAATGGAAATCTCCGGGGAGTTGCCTCCATCTTTGTCCACTTTGCAACCGGGCGTGGACGGTTATGCATTGACTTCGGATGGAAACATTATTCACGCGCGGGCGACGGCGAAATATCGAATTGCGGATCCTCTGCGCTACGCTTTTGGTTTCCGCGGCGCGACCAACATTTTGGAAAACGCGCTCAACAACGCCGTTTTATACGCCGCGGTACGGCACACCGCCGAGGAGGCTTTGTATAAAGACAAGACGGGTTTTCAGGATGCGGTGCGCCGGCGTTTCTTGCAAACGATTGAGAAAGCCAATCTCGGAATTGATCTGGAACCGATTCAAGTTCAAACCTTTCCGCCGATGTATGTAAAGGAAGCGTTTGATCAAGTTTTGGAAGCGGAGCAGGCGCTTAGCGAGGCGCGCAACACGTCCCAAGGCGAGGCCGAGGAGATCACTCGAAAGGCCGTTGGAGAAGGGCGGGCTTTGATTAGCGACGGCATTACCCGAAGCAACATGCTTGTGCAGACTTTGCGGGCGGATGCCGAAGCGTTTTCCGACCAGCTGGCCGATTATCAGAGGAACTCCCGGCTGTTCCGGGAGCGGTTGCTGGTGGAAACCATGTTTCAAGTTTTGACCAATGTGAATGACAAATGGCTTTTGCCTGAATCCAAGGATGGCAGGCGGCGGCAAATCCGCCTCATGTTGAATCGAGAACCTCTTAATTATACGGGCGACGTCGAAGAAGAAGACGAGGGCAACGAGTAGCCCCAACCCGCAAGTGAACCAAAAAACCTGTTAGAAATTTATGCAAGTTACCTCCCTGCTTAGCGAAAAGGAATCCGGCCATGATCACGAACATGCGCCGGTCAAACTCTACCAAACTTTGATCGGCCTGTCGTTCGTTCTCAATTCCTTCGTCATCAACTATCTTTTTGTCAATGGCAAAAGCGTTGGAGACGTGGCCGCTATGATCGGCGCCGTTTTATTGGGCTATCCGATTATGATCACGGCGATTCGGGACTTGAGGAAAGGAAAGCTGACCACAAACGAACTGGTTGCCATTGCCGTGCTGGCGTCCTTTGCGAGTGGGCAGTATCAGGAAGCGGGCATCGTCGCCTTCTTCATGCTTTTGAGCGAAATCATTGAAAAACGAACGGCGGAAGGCGCGCGCCGCTCCATTGAGTCGCTGATTCAATTGACGCCGATCAAAGCGCGCCGCCTAAAAGGCGACGAAGAGGAAGAAGTGGAGGTCGCTTCCTTGAAGGTGGGCGACGTCATCCGCGTGAGGCCGGGAGACAACGTAGCCGCTGACGGAATGATCGTTTCCGGCCAAGGATCCTTCAATCAAGCGAACATTACCGGAGAGTCGTTGCCGGTGGATAAAAAGTTGGGCGACGAAGTTTTTGCCGGGACGCAGAACTTGACCGGCGTTTTGGAAATCCAAGTAAGCCGGGCGGGCGAAGACACTACTTTGGGCAGAGTTCGCGAGCTTATCATTGCGGCGGAAAAAACCAAGCTGCCGATTATGCGGATCGTCGATCGATATATGGGCTACTATACGCCTTTGGTGCTCTTGATTGGCGCCTTGGTGTGGGCCTTTACGGAAAAACTCAGCCCGGTCATCTCGGTTTTTATCATCGCCTGCCCTTGCGCGTTCATTCTTGCAACCCCCACGGCTATGGTGGCCGCGCTTTCCGCCGCCGCCCGGCTAGGCATCCTAATCAAAAACGTGAGCGACATCGAACTTTCGGCGAAAATCAACGCCTTCATCTTCGATAAAACCGGAACGCTGACGACCGGGCAATTGACGGTCAGCAGGCTTTCCCCCCAAGAAGGCATCAAGCCCGCGGAGTTGTTGCGCTTGGCGGCTTCGGCTGAGAAATACAGCAATCACCCCGCCGCTCGGGCATTGGCCGATTTGGCCGCCGACGCCGGTTTGGACTTGGAAGAACCCGCAGACTTTGAAGAAGCCCCCGGCCGAGGGATTCAAGCCACGGTGGCCGGCGCCAAGGCCATCGTGGGGCGGGCGCAATGGTTGAAGGATAATGGAATTTCCGAAGGGTTTGCCGAGAAGTCGGACCCAACGGAAACCGAGGGATACAGCTTGCTTTATGTCGCCAAAGACGGGAAATTTTTGGGTTGGATTGGTTTGCAAGATCGAACCCGAACCGAAGCCAAAGAGTCATTAAGCGGCCTGATGCAAGCGGGAGTTCGGCGGGTTGCCATGGTCTCTGGAGACTTGAGGCCGGTCGCCGCGCGAGTCGCCAAAGAAATTGGATGCGGAGAGGTTCTGGCCGAGTGTTTGCCGCAGAACAAAGTCGAGTTCGTCCGCAAGATGAAGGCCAAAGGCTATCGCGTGGCCGTGGTGGGAGACGGCGTCAACGACGCTCCAGCCTTAGCCGCCGGCGATTTGGGAATCGCTATGGGCGCGGCGGGGAGCGAAGTCGCGATTCACAGCGCCACAATCGCCTTGATGAACAACGACCTGCGGCGACTGCCTTTTTTGGTTCGTCTCTCTCACCAAACCCGCTCCGTGATCAACCAAAACCTTTTGTTCGGCGCCCTGTTCGTTATCAGCGGCTTCACCTTGGCGACAATGGAAATCATTAATCCCGTCTGGGCGGCCTTCCTGCATTCAGTCAGCTCGCTTTTGGTCGTGTTCAACAGTTTTCGTCTGGTGCGCCAAGGAGAAGAGTTGGAGCCTCTGGAAATGCCGAATCCCGGCGAGGCGCCGGCTAGAAACGCTCCTCAATTGGAAACGAAGTCCGCCTAACTCGAACTTGCATCCGCATTTCGCTCTTGGAACAAAATCATCTTATTTATGGTCACCTCAACCGCCTCAACCCAATCTTCCATGCAATCCGCCGACGCCGGAGTGGAAAACGTCGTCTCGGTCAAAGGGCTCACAAAGATATTCAAAGATTTTTGGGGACGGCCAAAAGCCAAGGCGGTCAACGACGTCTACTTTGAAGTGCGCCGCGGCGAAGTCTTCGGCCTTTTGGGTCCCAACGGCTCCGGCAAGTCCACAACCATCAAACTGCTTCTCGGCTTGCTCTATCCCACAAAAGGCCACATCCAAGTGTTCGACCACTCTCCTCGCCATGTGGCTACCAAGTCCAGAATCGGCTACCTCCCCGAAGAATCCTATTTATACAAATATCTAGACTCTGTGGAAACACTGAACTTCTTCGGCAACCTCTTCCACCTCAACAGACTTGAGCGCAAACAACGCGCTGAGCAGTTGATCGAGATGGTCGGCTTGAAAAACGCCGCCAGTCGGCAAGTCGGCGAGTTTTCCAAAGGCATGCAACGTCGAATCGGATTAGCGCAGGCGCTGATCAACGATCCCGACCTAGTCATCCTTGACGAGCCGACTTCCGGGATGGACCCAATCGGTTGCCGAGAGATCAAAGACTTAATCAAGGCGCTGGCCAAACGCGGAAAAACCGTGATCCTCAGCAGCCACCTTCTCTCCGACGTCGAAGACGTTTGCGACCGAGTCGTCATTTACTACGGCGGACGCGTGCAAGCCCTTGGCGCCTTGCGGGAACTGTTGACAACGCCGGAAGTAACACGTATCACTACACCTACCTTGGCGCGAAAAACCATGGAACAAATCTTGCAAATCGTTCGGCGGGACGTGGACGAAGCCAAAGTCTCAATCGACAATCCAACGCAAAACCTCGAAAGCTACTTCCTGGGCGTTGTGGAAAAAGCCCGCCAAGACGAAGCCTCCACTTCGGGAGTCGTCTCCGGCAACCGCATGGCGGATTACTTGAAGGCCGACGCAGAGAAAACCGACTCCGCCGACCAATTCCTGGAGCGATGGACAATGCCCTCCGCCGAAGCCGCCCAACCGGACCCAAGCAAACCCGAACCCCAGAAAATAGACGAAACCATGCTGGAAAAACTCTCTCAATTAGAAGAAGAGACACAACCCAAGATCGAAACCGCGCCCAAACCGACGGATTCTCTGGAAAAAGCCGACGAAAAACTTTCCTCGTTGCTGGACGCCTCCGGCGCCGAGACAAAGGAAAAACAACAATCATCGGACTAATGCAATCGATTCTCGCTGTCGCCCTCCTTACGCTCAAGTCCGCAATCCGCTTCCGCCTGCTGATCGTTCTTAGCGCCTTGTTACTTTTAACCGTCGTCGGCCTTCCTCTCGTCCTGAAAGACGACGGCACGGCCCAAGGCTTCACCCAAATCCTGCTCACTTACACGCTCAGCTTGATTACCGCACTCTTAGGTTTGGCCACATTGTGGATTGCCTGCGGCACGTTGGCGCGGGACATCGAGGAATACCAAATGCAAATCGTCGCCGTAAAACCCGTCTCCCGATGGCAAGTCTGGCTGGGAAAATGGCTCGGCATTATGATCCTCAACGGCGTCCTGCTCAGCATGTCCGGCACGGCGGTGTTCTTCCTGATGCAATACCGCTCCGCAAAACTGCCCGAAGCCCAACAAGCCATTCTGCGCGACGAAATCTTCGTGGCCAGAGGCTCCGCCAAAGAAGAACTGCAAGATTATGGGCCGATGGTCGATCAATATATGGCGAACGCTTTGGAATCCAATCCTGAATTAGCCAATAGCGAAAATCGAATTCTCCGCTCCGTTCGGGAAATGCTTAAACAGCAAGTAATCGCAAGCCAGCAAGTAGTGCCTCCCAATCCGGGCATCCGCCGCCGCTGGCAAATGAAAGTGGCGCCGCCCGAAGAAATCAAAGACCAGCCGCTTTATCTGCGCGTAAAATTCTTCACCGGCAGTGCTTACGACACGGCCACCTACATTGGTTTTTGGGAAATCGGCCCGCCCGAAGGCGCCCAGCGAGTTCGTATCGAAAATAGCATCTCCCCCGAATCCCCCATTCAATTTGAAATCCCTCCCAATCTAGTGGACGCCGACGGCGTTCTGACGGTGGACTTCGCCAACCTCAACGACAAACCGCTCATGTTCCCTCTGGGCGAAAAAGGAGAAACGCCGGGCGTGGAAGTGCTTTACAAAAAAGGCTCCTTTGCGCCGAACTTTGCGCGGGGCATAATCCTCATTTACTGCTCTCTGGGATTCTTGTGCGCCTTAGGGCTAATGGCGGCGAGCTTTCTTTCCTTTCCCGTGGCGGCCTTCTTTTCTTTGGCTCTGTTGTTCGTTGGTTTTTGCCATGGAACGTTAGAGCAAATTGTATACGAAGGAGGCATCACCGGAGTGGACTCCAGCACTGGGAAAACCGGCAGTCCGAGCTTGGTAGATAAAGCGGCGGTTAGCGCGGCCCAAGGAATGCTGTTTGTCATCAACTCCATTCGCGACTCTTTCCCGGTGGATAATCTAAGCGACGGCCGGATGATTACTTGGCGGCAAACGTTCCAAGGCATCCTTCAAATCGTCATGTTGGGAGGCGGCGTTTTCGCCTGCTCCGGGATGATCATCTTTACCAAACGAGAACTGGCAACCGCAAAAAGCTTCTAATATGAGTCCGCTGCGCGTCCAATACTTCAAACCCTTGATGTTTCTTATGGCGGCGGCCTGTTTGACTGGGGTAGGCTTTGTGCAAAAATCGCTCAACCGGGCGCGTTCAGACATGGAACTAACTCGGCTGGAGCCTTTGGAAAACGCGCCTCCGGTGTTGGCCTTTACTACGGTGGCTTTGGGAGGGTTTCGCGGATTGATCGCCAACGCTCTTTGGATTCGCGCCAGCCAACTGCAAGACGACGGAAAGTATTTTGAAATGGTGCAACTGGCCGATTGGATCACAAAACTTCAACCGCACTTTGTCGACGTTTGGGTGCATCAAGCATGGAACCTTTCCTACAACATTTCCGTCAAATTTCCCGATCACAACGACCGCTGGCAATGGGTGCAACGCGGCATCGAGCTGTTGCGCGACCAAGGAATTCCCTGGAATCCGCAAGAAGCAATGCTCTATCGAGAGTTAGCCTGGCACTTCCAACATAAAATAGGCGCCAACATGGACGACGCCCATATGTTGTATAAAAACGAATGGGTAAAGCAAATGGAATCGCTCTTTGGCGGCCGCGCGCCCAATTTTGAAACCTTCAAACACCCCCAAACCACCGACGAAAAAGAGCGCGCCCGCAAATTGCGAGAAGAATATAAAATGGACATTAACGTTATCCAACAAGTGGAAGAAGAATACGGCCCCCTGGAATGGCGTCTCCCAGAAAGCCACGCAATCTATTGGGCTTACTTAGGGTTGCAAGAATCAGCTCACCAAAAAGACTATATCAACCTCCGGCGAGTGATCTTCCAGAGCATGCAATTGGCGTTCCACCGCGGGCGAATCATCCAATTTCCCGTCGCCAAAAAACGAGAGAGCGACGACTACTTGATAGCGTATGAATTTATCCCCAACGTGGAGATTACAGAAATAGTCAACAAAGTATATAAACAGATGATGGAGGAAGAAGAAGAGAGAAGGGAACATATCTCCACCGGCCATAAAAATTTCCTAAGAACCGCAATCTACTTTTTATATACACATAACCGCGACAACGAAGCTATAAAATACTACGATGAAGTCCGGGAGCTTTACCCCGACAGCATAGAGAAAGAAGTCAGCTTGGAAGATTACGTTCTAGACCGAGTGGAAGAAGAATTTGCCAGCACTTCCCAAGATCGTATGAAAGCCGTGTTGCTGGGTTGCCTAATAAGATCCTACATCCACTTGGCCAAAGGCGAGGAAGAACGATCGCTGGGTTACGACCTTTTAGTGCGCAAGATGTGGCAACGGTTCCACAGCGAAATAGGCGAGAAACAAGATGTGCGAGTCGGCCTGCCCACTATCCGGGAGTTAAAACAGGAAGCGCTATCTCAACTGCTGAACGCCGAGACGGGATTGCTTCCGATACTGGCCGACCAACTGCGAACCCGCCTAGGACCAGCGCTCAAAGACTTGGCGCCGGAAAAAACAAACGCCGAAGATAATTCCCAGTCGCGCGCCGAAGCGGAATCGCCCGATTGCTGACGGAAGTTGCCATGCACGATTCGAACTCTCCCTTCTCAAATGTCTCTCATACAAGAATCTGCTTCTTAAAAACAAAATCCGAACAATGTTTGGTGAAAGGGAAACATTTTGCCGAGATTGCGAAGTTGTTTAGAGCCGGAGACGAATCCTAAACGTTTTATAATTTCTGGGGACGTTGCCGAAAATTGTTTAGCCGTAAAAATAATCTTCTTCACTCCCATTCCCAATTCACCGGAAACGTCACCGCTCAGTTCAAAACACTTTCCTCAAATGCCGCGAATAACAAACAAACAAACAGCCCTAAATTATCACCAGACGAACTATAACAACCTCCAACTCACTGCTCAATTTGATACACCCGCAAGGGAAAAGATTCTGCCAAGTTTCCCAACACGCTGTCCTCCCCTTTCTCAGGAAACAACACTGCATCCAAATCACGAAAAGCAGGATTCAACTTCATTTCGTCGTTCACTCTGTGTTGACGCCGAACAACAACAATCTCCGCGCCGCTTGCCAAATAGTCCATCCCGGAGGCATCCGGCGAACCGCCAAACCAAGGCTCGTTGAGTAGACAAGCCGCATACAATCCCGTCCGGCTTCCCATCAACATGCCATCCCCGGCAATGGCTCCGCCAATGTTGGCCGACCGCATGCGCTCCGCTAATTCTCTCGCAACAAATTCCATCGGCGCGACCAAAAACATATTCCAAACGCGCAGGATACTCCCAGTTCGACAAACGACCTTCAGCCGGTGCATTCAAGCCGCTCCACCCCACCCTTAAACCCAAAGCAAAAAGCCAACTCAACAACGGACTCCAATAACTAGAAACCGCCAACCCGAAGTCTCTGGCGGCATAATGCTCAGCCAGCAAAATATAAGCCACTCCCCTGCGTATTAACCTGATGCGAATTTTGCGCCCCGGCTACCAACAAAACCCCGCTCTCTGGAATCTTCGGCTTCGGCATATCCAGCATCGCCCTTCAGAAATGTTTTAGATGAAAGAACAAAAGAAACAAAATTGTATAAACCATTTCATCCCGTCCATCCTTTATATTTATGTTTGTTGTTTTGCCGCCGCGCACACGGCAAAACTTCAAGCCAAACACTACTCCCTTGGAATCATGCGATCCAACTCCGCCGCCCTTGATTGCCCTTCTATCCGTTGCTCCGCTGTCAACAGATTTTCCCAAATTTCAATATTCCTGTCCGTTCCCTCGACTCCTCGAATTTTGGCGAAAAGAAGCCACGCATACGTTTCAATATTATCCATCGTCACGCGAATCGTGCGATCCAACTCCGCCGCCTTCGCTTGCCCCTCTGCTCGTTGCTTCGACATCAACCGCTCTTCCAAAGTCTCGATGAATCTGTTCGCTCTTTCGTATCCTCGAGACTTGGCCAAAAGAAACCACGCATAAGCCTTAACCGCGTCCTTCGTCACGCCTTCGCCAGAGAAATACATCCAGCCAAGGTTGTATTGCGCCGTGTCAAGCATTTGCTCGGCTGCTTTTCGAATCCACATCACCGATTCAATATAATTCTTTGTCACGCCTTCGCCTTTGGCATACATCACACCAAGATTGTTCTGCGCTTTAGCATGCCCTTGCTTGGCCGCCTTCCGAAACCACTTTATGGCTTCGATGTTATTCTTTGTCACGCCTTCACCAGAGAAATACATCCAACCAAGGTGGAACTGCGCATAGGCATACCCTTGCTCTGCCGTTTTTCGAGCCTCCATCACGGCTTCAATGTTATCCTTTCGCACCCCTGCGCCTTCGGCGTAGCTCAGGCCGAGGTGGAACTGTGATTTAGATTCCTCTTGCTCAGCTGCTTTTCGAGTCCGCATCACCTCTTCAATATAATTTTCCGGCACCCTTTCGCTTTTGTTATACATCAAGCCAAAGTAATATTGCGCTTCGGCGTTGCCTTGTTCGGCCGCCTTTCGAAACCACTTTACGGCTTCAGCATAATTTTTCGGCACGCGATTGCCTTTGACATACATCGCGCCAAGGTTAAACTGCGCTTTAGCATGCCCTTGCTCGGCCGCCCTCCGAGTCCACTTCACGGCTTCAATATCATTTCTCGGTACGCCATTGCCATCAGCATACATCGTGCCAATGTTGTATTGCGCTTCGGCATTGCCTTGTTCGGCCGCTTTTCGAAACCACTTTACCGCCTTCACATAATTCTTCCCCACGCTTTCGCCTGCTAAGGCATAGTTCAAGCCAAGAAATCGCTTCACGGCTTCGATGTCATCTGATGGCGCTCCCTCGCCTTCGTAATAAATCATGGCAAGGTCAAATTGCGCTTGGGCATCGCCTGATTCGGCTTTTCTCTTCATGGATTCCATCGATTCCTCGGTTGTGCAGGCCGTGAGCAGGGCAAGGAACGTTAGCGCGGCGGCCAAAAGAGTCGGGCGTTTCTTATTTGTGAACGGCAACGTTGTTTGCTTCATGATGAATTTTATTTCTCAAGGTTCAAATATGATGGTGAAAGTGTAGCACAAAGGAACAAGAGGAAGCAAAACTTTTCCATGGATTTTTCCATTCTGTTTCCATTCTGTTTCGATTGTTTATTCATGTTTGTTTTTAGATGGCGGGTTTTATGGGTTTTGGGGTTGTTTGCGATCAAGCAGTTTGGCGGGAAGGATTTCAATGAGGTTGAGAGTTTTAAAGATGTCAGCGGCGGCGATTCGATTTTTCAGCCGGGTTTCTCCATTCTGGACGCCAAGGCTGGCGAATGGTTTTTCTCGGCGCAGGTTGGGCGATTGGTTCCAGCCGGGCAGGCTTGCGCTTGTATTAATGGAAAAGTGGGCAGGCCAAGAATCGCCGATCACGAGGTTGGGCCTTCTCAACACAACTCCACTCTCTGGAATCTTCGGCTTCGACATAAGGCAATCTTCCTCGTCCCAAACACGGCAAGACCCAAAGCAAACACTACTCCCTTGGAATTGTGCGATCCAACTCCTCCGCCCTTGCCTGCCCCTCCGCCCGTTGCTCCGCCGTCAACCACTTTTCTAAGGTTTCCAAGGCCTCGGATAGCTCGCCCGTTACTTCGTCCATGATCTCGCCCACTTCTTCGTCCATGAGCCCACCCGCTACTTCGTCCCATCGACCTTTGGCCAAGAGAGCCCATGCATATGCTTCAATATTGTTCTCCGACACCCCTTCACCATGGAAATACATCGAGCTAATACTAGACTGCGCTATGATATGCCCTTGCTCGGCTGCCTTCCGAAACCACTTCACAGCTTCAACATTATTCTCTGGCACGCCTCGGCCATCGTCATACGCAATGCCAAGGCTGTATTGCGCATCGGCATCCCCTTGCTCTGCCGCTCTCTGATACCACTTCGCGGCTTCGATGTCATTCTCTGACACGCCTTCGCCGTAGTAATACATCTCGCCAAGGTGGTATTGCGCTATGACATGCCCTTGTTCGGCTGCTTTCCGATACCACTTCACGGCTTCGATGTCATTCTCCGGCACGCCTCGGCCATCGTCATACGCAACGCCAAGGTTGTTCTGCGCTATGACATGCCCTTGTTCGGCTGCTTTCCGATACCACTTCACGGCTTCAACGTCATTCTCTGGCACGCCTCGGCCATCGTCATACGCAACGCCAAGGTTGAATTGCGCTTCGGCGTCGCCGGCTTGGGCTTTTTTCTTCAAGGATTCTATGGATTCCTCGGTTCCGCAGGCCGTGAGCAGGGCGATGAACGTGAGCGCGGCGGCCAACAAAGCCGAGCCTTTCCTACTTGTGAAGGGCACGTTATTTGCTTCATAATCTGTTCTATTTCTCAAAGGTTTAATCTGGCAAGGCAAGAGTAACATAAAGGAACAAAAAGGAAACGAAACTTTTCCATGGATTTTTCTATCCCGTTTCGATTGTTCGTCCGTGTTTGTTTTTAGATGGTGGGGGTTGCTGGCGGGCGATTTGGGCGCGAAGAAGGCGAATTCGGCGAGGATTGGCCGGGTTGGCAAAGTCCGCAGCGCGCAAGCGTCCGGGATTTTCCGTGTTTTCTTGGGCAAAGTGGTCGAGGGCTTGAAGGAGAAGGCCGTATTCTTCTTCCGAGATTTGCAGGGAAAGGGATTTGGCTTGGCCAAGTTTGAAGCTGCGGCGGGCAAGTTCGAGGAAAAGCGAGCAAGGTTCAAGGCAGACAAGGCCGGGTTCGGCAAGATTGAAAGGCGGTTTGGCTTCGCGGTTTTCGGCGGCGCTCCAAAGTCTTTGTTTAAGGCAAAGGCGCTTGTCACAACAAGCATCGGCAACGCATTGCGCTTGCTTGCCGTTTAGCTTGGCAACGACGCGGAACATGCCGGATTGCCGGGCGGCAAATTCAGAAAAATAAACGGCGTTTCTTTTGCCTTGGCGGAAAGCGTGCCAATCGCCAAGAGCGCCGGGATAAACGGCGTTGAGGATGTGCCAAAGGTCTTCGGAAGAAGAAGCAAGGGCGCGCCAACCGGCGGGAAGGTCGGGAGCCGAACGCAAGGGACGAAAACGGCCGGCCAAGTTTTTGGAAAGACGGCCGCGAAGTTCTTTGGCGGAGAGAAGTTCCAGTTGTGCGGCGGGAGTTTCGGCGTCATTGCCATGGCGAACTTCATAGCGTTCTTCGCGGCGGATGACGACAACTTGGCCAAAAGTCCGAGCAGGATGAAGTGTCTCTATAAAGGAAGCAACTGCAGGATTGAAAAAGTTCACAAAGAAAGTTTTAGTAAAAGTTAGATTTTATTTTAGCAGATTAGCGCAACGGAGAAAACAGCCAAACAGCTGGCAATGGAATGCGCTCCGGCGTCGTTATTTACTGTAAGCTGGGAAGTGCGGAATAGTTCGATCCAACTCCGCCGCCCGGCGTTGTCCCTCTTCTTGCCGTCCCGTCCACCACTTTTCCTCCAAAGCCTCAACCTCCTTCTCCGCTTCCTCGTGAAGGCCCTTGTTTATTTCCTCGCTTGCTCGAGCTTTGGCCAAAAGAAACCACGCATGAGCCTCAACCTTATCTTTCGACACGCCTCGGCCATCGCGATACATAACGCCAAGTTTGAATTGCGCATAGGCATGTCCCTGTTTAGCCGCCTTGCGATACCAATGCATTGCCTCGAAGTCAGATTCCATCACGCCGTCACCATTGTTATAGCTTGCGCCAAGGTTGCATTGCGCCGTGGCATTTCCTTGATTGGCTGCTTTCCGAGACCATTTCACCGCTTCAATGTCATTCTTTGTTACGCCTTCGCCTTTGTGATACATAAAGCCAAGGATGGCTTGCGCTGGAGCATACCCTTGTTCGGCTGCTTTTCGATACCACTTTACTGCCTCGATATTGTTCTTTGTTACACCATCGCCATAGTAATACATCACGCCAAGTTTATATTGTGCTACGGCATGCTCTTGCTCAGCCGCTTTCCAAAACCACTTTATGGCTTTAGCATAATTCTTTGGCACGCCTTGGCCACCTTGATACATCCTACCAATGTTGCATTGTGCATCGGTATACCCTTGTTTGGCCGCCTTCCGAAACCACTTCACTGCCTTAAAGTCATTCTCCGGCGCGCCTATGCCATCTTCATACATCATGCCAAGAATGTTTTGCGCTCCGCCATCTCCTTGCTCGGCTACTTTCCGAACATCTTCATACATCTGGCTAAGTTTGAGATTCTGGGCTTTGGCGCCTTGTTCGACCACATTCCGATACCATTTCATTGCCTCAGGGCTATCCTTTGGCACGCCTTCGCCTTTGGCATACATAAAGCCAAGGATGGCTTGCGCTTTGACAAGTCCTTGCTCAGCCGCTTTTTGAAACCACTTTGCCGCTTCTACATAATCCTCCGCTATGCCTTCACCTTTAGCATAGCTCACGCCAAGGCTATGTTGCGCCGTGGCATGTCCTTGTTCTGCTGCCTTTCGAATCCACTTCACGGATTCAACTTCATCCTTTGGCACGCCTTCGCCGTAGTGATACATCAAGCCCAGGTTGTATTGCGCTCTGGAATCCCCTTGTTCAGCTGCTTTTCGATACCACTTCACAGCTTCAACATAATTCTCCGTTACGCCTCGGCCATAGTCATACATCTCGCCAAGTTCGAATTGCGTTTTAGCATCGCCGGCTTCGGCTTTTTTCTTCAGGGATTCTAAATATTCATTATTTGCTGCAGAGTCTGAGGATTCGCAAGCTGTGAATATGAGCAGGGCGAGGAGCGGGAGCAACAGAGCGGCAAATAATCGGGACGGGCGGCTTACTAATTGAATTGTAGATTGCATAGAAGGGAAAAGATAGCGGCGGCGACTGGTTTTGTCAAAGCCGAATTTTTATTTTATTTGGCCAAACGCCTAAACGAAACAAAGGGCGTTCACAAAAGCGGCAACTGCAGGATTGAAAAAGTTCACAAAGAAAGTTTTAGTAAAAGTTAGATTTTATTTTAGCAGATTAGCGCAACGGAGAAAACAGCCAAGCAGCTGGCAATGGAATGCGCTCCGGCGTCGTTATTTTTAGAATAGATTTCGTATTAGCCTTCGTCTTCATCTGCTTCGACTGGCTTACTATCGGCGGGGAAGTGTGGAATAGTTTGATTCAATTTTGCCGCCCTTGCCTGTCCCTCCTTCCGTTGCGCCGCCGGCAACCGCTTTTCCAAAAGCTCGATAACCTTATCCGCTTCCTCGATTCCTAGCCCCTTCGCCAAGAGAATCCACGCATACGCTTCCCTATCATTTTTTGACACGCCTTCGCCATCGTCATACGCAGGGGCATTCGCTTGTTCGGCCACTTGTCGAGCCAACTCTGCCAGTTGAATGTCATCCTCCAAAGCGTTTCGGATATCTTGGATATAGAAATCTAGCGACCAGGCGTCAAGAGAGGGAGGAGGGGGCACAATGTCATTCAGGCCTTGGTTATTGACATACATTACGCCGATGAGCCATTGCGCTCCGGCATACCCCTGCTCGGCTACCGCTCGCATCCATTTCACCGCTTCCATATCATCCTTCGGCACACCTTCGCCTTTGTAATACATCCGTCCGAGGTTGAATTGCGCATCGGAAAATCCTTGCTCGGCCGCCATCCGAAACCACTTGGCCGCTTCCTCGTCGCTCTTTGACACTCCCGCCCCTTTGCGATGCATCAAGCCAAGAATCCACTGCGCTCCGGCATGCCCTTGCTCGGCCGCCTTCTGGAACCACCTGGCCGCCTCAACATCGCTCTCCGGTCCCCGGCCTTTGTAATACTTCTTACCAAGGTTGCGTTGCATCAAAGCACCGGCATGTTCGAGCGCGGTTTGAGTCCGCTTTGCCTTTATCAAACGCTCTCGCTCGGCTACTTCCCGAGTCCACTTTGCCGCTTCTTCTTCGTCCTTCGCCACGCCGTCGCCATCGCGATACATCAAACTAAGTCTAACTTGCGCATCAACATGCCCCCACTCGGCCGCCTTTCGAAACCACTCTACCGCCTCAGTATAACTCTGCGACACGCCTTCGCCTCTATAATACATCAAGCCAAGATCATATCGCGCATTGGTATTCCATTTTTCGGCTTTCCGATACCACTTCGCCGCTTCCCTATAATCTTGCAGCACGCCTTCGCCTTTGTAATACATGTTGCGAAGGGTGTATTGCGCCTCATAATCCCTTCCCTCGGCCGCCATCCGAATCCACTTTATCGCTTCTACATAATCCTGCGGCACGCTTTGGCCTTTGGCATACATCAAGCCAAGGAAGTATTGCGCATCGGAATAACCTTGTTCTGCCGGCTTTCGTAACCACTTCATGGCTTCCCCCTCATCCTTTGCCACGTCGTCGCCATCACGATACATTCTGCCAAGAGTGTATTGCGCCGAGGCATGTCCTTGCTCAGCCGCCTTGCGATACCATTTCACTGCCTCCTCATAATTCTTCAGCACGCCGTCGCCATTGCGATACGCATCGCCAAGTCTGGATTGCGCCCCGTCATCTCCTTGTTCAGCCGCTTTGCGATACCATTTCACCGCCTCCACATAATTCTTCAGCACGCCGTCGCCGTTGCGATACGCATCGCCAAGAGAGTATTGAGCATCGGCATGTCCTTGCTCGGCCGCCATCCGATACCACTTGGCCGCCTCCACATCATCCTTTGCCACGCCGATGTCTAATTCATACATCAACCCAAGCGTGCGTTGCGCTTCGACATACCCTTGCTCGGCCGCTTTGCGATACCACCTGGCCGCTTCCTTATGATCCTGCGGCACGCCTTCGCCATGCCAATACATTTCGCCAAGACTATATTGCGCTGCGGCATCGCCGGCTTCGGCTTTTTCCTTCAGAAATTCTGTCCATTCCTTTGCTTTGGAATCCAAGGGTTCGCAGGATGTGAACATGGACGACACGAGCAGCGACAACAACAAGCCAGCGAATGATAGAGCGAGGCGGTTGGCGAAGCGAATTGTGAATTTCATAGAAAGGAAAAGATAGCGGCGGCGACTGGTTTTGTCAAAATAGAATTTTTATTTACTCAGAAAAATCCGAGCGGTGCGAAGAGCGCTAAATGAAAATCGTTTTTGCAGGGATTTCGCCACCCAACAGAAACAGCAAAAACAGCAGGCAATGAAAGGCGCTCCGGCGTTGTTACTTACCAGAGGCGGGGGATTTTTCGATGCAACTTTGCCTCCCTTGCCCGCCCCGCCTTCCGTTGCTCCGCCGTCAATCGCTTTTCCAAAGTCTCGATATCTTTATTCGCTTTTTCGTCTACTCGCTCCTTCGCCAAGAGAAACCACGCATACGCTTCAACTTCATCCTTCGGCGCGCCTTCGCCATCGCGATACATCTCGCCAAGACGGAATTGCGCCCAGCTAAACCCTTGTTCAGCCGCTCTTCGAATCCACTTTACCGCTTCATAGTCATTTTCCTGCACGCCTTCGCCTTTGGCATACATCAAGCCAAGGTTGTATTGCGACAAGGCAAACCCGCTCGCAGGATCTCGAAAGAAGTCGCCGGAAAATTTCCGATACCACTTTACAGCTTCAACATCGTTTTCCGGCACGCCTTTGCCATTGGCATACATGTAACCAAGATTGTTTTGCGCTACGGGATTCCCTTGCTCGGCTGATTTCCGATACCATTTTACCGCTTCTGCTTCATCTTTTGGCACGCCCTTGCCGTCGGCATACATGTGGCCAAGGTTGTTCTGCGCTGAGGCATCTCCTTGCTCGGCCGCCTTTCGAAGCCACTTCGCGGCTTCTACTTCATCCTTTGACGCGCCCCAGCCATTGGCATACGCCACGCCAAGGTAGCGTTGCGCTTGGGCATGCTCTTGCTCGGCCGCCTTTCGAAACCACTTCACGGCCTCAACCTCGTCCTTTGATATGCCTCCGCTTTTGTAATACTTAATCACGGCTTCCATATAATTCTTCGGCGCGACTCCGCGATCATAATACTTCAGGCCGAGTTCGAATTGCGCTTGGGCGTCGCCGGCTTGGGCTTTTTCCTTCATGGATTTTACGGATTCTTTGCTTCCGCAAGCTGTAAACAAGACGAGCAACGGCAACAACAAGACGGCAAATAATCCAGCCGGGCGGCTTTCTTTGAGGAAGACGGGCTTGAGGCAAAGCGGGCGGTTCGTCTCGACACCTCGGTAGTTGTTGATCGCTTTGACGGACTGTCCGCAACGCCGGTTGGAAAAGTGAATGGTGAATTTCATAGGAAGGAAAAGATGGCGGAGGCTGCGGGTTTTGTCAAAGCGGAAGTTTTTTAGGCGGGGGATAAGTCTGCGGGCAAGAGGTTGGTTTCTTCTTGGGCTTTTTTGGGTTGTTCGGTTGGCTGTTCTGATTTTTCTTCAGGGGGTTGGGTGTTCGGTTCTTTTTGGAATTTGACGCTGACGAGACGGCTGACGCCGCGTTCCTGCATGGTGACGCCGTAAAGGACGTCGGCGGCGCTGATGGTTCGTTTGTTGTGGGTGATGATGATGAACTGGGAGTGCTGAAGGAAGCGTTTAAGAATGTTGAGGAAGCGGTCGATGTTGGATTCGTCCAACGGGGCGTCTAGCTCGTCGAGGAGGCAAAAAGGGCTGGGCTGGACTTGGTAAATGGCGAAGAGAAGGGCGACGGCAGTCATGGTTTGTTCGCCGCCGGAGAGCAGGCGGATGTTTTGAAGGCGTTTGCCGGGCGGGCGGGCGACAATGTCGATGCCGCTTTCTAAAACGTCGGTTTGATTGGTGAGGTTGAGGTCGGCGTTGCCGCCGGCAAAGATTTCTTGGAAGAGGATGTGGAAGTTGTCGCGGATGCGTTGGAAGGTTTGGAGGAACATTTCGCGGGTTTGGGCGTGGATGCGGTTGAGGACTTCGTGGAGTTCGGTTTTGGCTTGGACGAGGTCGTTGTGTTGGTTGGTGAGGAATTGGAAGCGTTGTTCAGTTTCTTGGCATTCTTCGATGGCGACGAGGTTGACGGGGCCGATGGAGTCTAGTTTTTGTTGTAGGAGGCGGATTTGTTTGGCGACGGCTTCCCAGTTGGTGGCGATGCCGGCTTGTTGCATTTCTTCGGGGGAGAGGGTTTGGATTTTGGTTTGGCCTTCGATGGTTTCAGTGATGGTGATGGTTTCGCTGCGGACGTCGAGGAGTTGGACTTGATATTTTTCTTCGATTCTGCGGCAGATGTTTTCGGCTTGGAGTTCGTCTTGGGCGAGGGAAAGTTCGAGTTGGTGTTTTTGTTGGCGGTTTTGTTCGAGTTGGTCGCGGAGGGTTTGGAGTTCGGTTTCGCGTTGGTTGATTTGGGTTTTGTGGGCGGTGCTTTGTTGGAGGAGTTGGCTGGTTTTTTGTTGGTTGGTTTTTTGTTGGTTGGCGAGGGATTGGAGTTGTTGGCGGCCGTCGGCGAGGGCGTTTTGGCTCTGGGATTGTTTGGCGAGGATGGTTTGGGTTTGGTTGCGTTGTTGGGCGATGGTTTGGGCGAGTTCTTCCAATCGTTGTTTGAGGGGTTGTTGTTGGTTGGCGAGGGCGGCGAAGGATTCTTGGCCGGCGGCAAGGTTGATTTTGGCTTGGGTGAGTTGTTCGTTGGCTTGGGTTTGTTGGCGGCGGGTTTGTTCGAGTTCTTGGGCAAGGTTTTGGAGGGAGGTTTCGGCGTTTGCGGCTTGGGTTTGGAGGCGTTCGGCGTCTGCGGTCAGTTGGTTTCGTTGGGCGAGGGTTTCTTCTTGTTGGCGGGCGAGGGTTTGGATTTCGAAGAGGACGGTTTCGATTTTTTGGCGGAGCAGGGATTGAGAGTTGTTGAGGGCGGCGTGTTGGCCTTTGGCGGATGCGAGGGCGACTTCGGCGGTTTTGAGCTCGGCTTGGGCTTGTTGCAGTTGGGTTTGCAGGTCGGTTTGTTCGGCTGTGAGTTCTTCTTTTTGGCGAGTTTTTTGATCGATGGTTTTTTGGAGTTGGCGTTCGGAGTCGCTTAGTTTGCGGATTTGGTTTTTGCGGCCGAGAATGGAGGCGGCCGGCTGGTTGGGCTTGTCTTTGCGGCCGGCGAGAAAGAGGCCTTGTCGTGTGAGGAGTTCGCCGTCTTGGGTGACAAAGTCGTATCGGCCTTGGGTTTGCTTCCAAAGGCTGGAGGCTTGCTCCAGATCGGAAACGAGGAAGGTTTCGCCGAGCAAGGCTTGCAGGACGGGAGTGGCCGGCGGATCAGCGGAAATAAGGCCGGCAAGGAGCAATGCGTCGGCGGGCAAGGCGGGGTCTGGATTGGTTGGCGGGGTGGTTTTGGCGGCGATTAGTTGCAGGGAAAAGAGGCGGGCTTGGCCTTTTTGGGCGGCGCGCAGTTGTTGGATAAGTTGTTCGGCGTCGGTTTCAGATTGCGCAATCAGGGCTTGGAGACGGCTGCCGAGCGCGGCTTCAATGGCGGCGAGGTATTCGTCGGGAGCGTGAAGGAAGTCCGCCAAAGAGCCGAGGAGATAGGAGGATTGGGCAAGGGCGTTTGCGGCGGCTTGGTCAAAGCCTTCTCGCTCGGCGTCCAGTTGCCGCAACAAGGCCAGACGGGAGCGTTGTTCGGTCTGTTGTTGAAGCAGATTGTCCAATTGGGTGGTTTGCTCGGCGGATTGGGTTTGCAAGGTTTCCCAGCGAGTTTGATGCTGTTGAAGTTCGGCGCGACGTTGTTGGGCTTGCTGAGTTTGGGCGGCTTGCTCGGTTGCCAGTCGTTCTAGCGAGTCCGCCAACTGAACTCGCTCTTCTTCCAATTGGCGCTTTTCCGCAGAGAGCTTTTCCAGCCTTGTTTCTTGGTTTTTTCCCAGCAAGTCTAATGCGCTTGTTTGGTTGCGGTTCTCCGCTAATTCCTGCGCTTTTGCAAAGGATTCTTTCTGCATTTGACGGTGCGCTTCTTCTGTTTTGCCCAGGCTTTCTTCCACTTCGTCCGCCTTGCTTTGGCTTTCTTCAAGGAGGCGTTTTTGCCCGGCCAAGGTTTGCTCGGCCTCTTGCAACTTTGCCCGCAAGGCGTTTTGCTCTTCCTCGCTTTCCCGCAGCCGCTGCTCCGCCCGCTCTATCGTCTCGTTGGCTCGCTTCTCTTCCTCTGCCAACTCTCGTTGACGTTCTTCCTCAAAGCCAATCCGACTCCTCTGCTGCTCCATCTGGTTCTCTATCGCCAAGCCCTCTTCCCGCGCTTGATGAATGCATCGATCCAAATCGGCAGCCGCTTCCCGCTCTTGACGCAAGCCTTCTTCCGCTTCCATCCTCCGCTCCGCTCCCAACGCCATCTCCTCGCCCAATTGTTCCGCCTCCGTTTTCTTTTCCCCAATGCCCGCCTCCAAGCCGTCATATTCATGCCGAGCATGTTGCGTTTCTAAATGTTGCAACTCCGCCCGAATCTGTTGATATCGCCGCGCCTTTCCCGCCTGCCTTTGCAACGAGCCAATCTGCCGCTTCACTTCCCGAATCAAGTCCTCCACTCGCCGCAGGTTCTGTTCGGTCGCCTCCAGTTTTCGCATCGCCTCCCGCTTCTGCGCTTTGAACCTCGTAATCCCCGCCGCCTCTTCAAACAACATTCGCCGCTCTTCCGGCTTGCTCGACAATATCTGCGTGATATGTCCCTGCGCCATGATGCTGTAACTTGCCCGACCCACGCCCGTCCCCAAAAACAACTGCTGAATGTCCTTCAACCGACAAGGCGCTTTGTTGATGAAGTAGTCGCTGCCGCCGTCGCGAAACACCCGCCGCGTCAAAGTCACTTCGTTGTAGTCCAACGGAATGCCGGCCGCTTGAAGCGACTCTTCATCTATGCCGCTCATCGTCAGCGACACTTCCGCCATCCCCAGCGCCTTGCGCTGATCCGTGCCGTTGAAAATCACATCGGCCATCTCCCCCCCCCGCAACGCCTTGGCCGACTGCTCCCCCAACACCCAACGAACCGCATCCGCCACATTCGACTTCCCGCAACCATTCGGCCCCACAATCGCCGTCATCCCCGCCTCAAAGTCCAACGCCGTTCGCTCGGCAAACGATTTGAAACCCAGCAATGTCAGATTTTTCAACTGCATCGGCAGGCAAAATGCCAGCATTTCCCCGCCAAACAAAGCCAAAAACAGCAAAAAAACAAAGCGGCGGACAATAAAACGCGACTGAAAGCGGCGGGAAAAAGCCAATCTTCCCAACTCATAACAAACAAATCACCGCTCGCCCTAACAACCTCTCTTCGAACTTCCCAAAACAAGGTTGCCGCGCTCCCTAACCTTACTTAGAAAGTTTTGCAGCTTAAAAAAGAATCAGTCCCCTTTCTCAAACCAAACTGCCGCCAGAAACATATCGGCAAGCTCGGCCTTCTCAGGCTCGGCCTGCCAAGAGTCGAAGCTTGCCAAGCAAAGAAAACAAAGGAAAAACAACAAAATCGGAGGTTTTCTCCATCCCCAGTTCCTTCCCAAATCACAAAGCCCAATCTTGCTCTCTCCTTATCCCATGCCTCCATAAATGTTCGCCCAACAGCCGGCTAAATATAGCCAGTTGCGCAATACTGCGGCACAACGAATTAGAAAAGATAAAGGCGATGATAACGATTGACGACTGATGGTAAAACAAGTTCCCGCATGGCAATCTTATGATAGTTTTGCCCGTTCCCTGAGAATGAGCCCAGCATCCAAATGACAAGTCTAGTTTTCTCTTATATGGACAACTACTTAGTCGGCTGTGGAAGCCTAATAATCCGCCATCGCGCTCTATGCAAAGCGAAAAAGATAGCTTACTCGGTTTCTGATGAAGGAAGAGTTTCTTGCGCTGGCTCTTCGGCTTGGCGGGCTTGGCGCCGTTCTTTGCGCTGGCGTTCTCGCTCCATCTCTTTGAAGACGGGATTGCGCGCCATCTCTTCTCTATAGCGCCGCTCATGTTCTCTCTGCGCGCGCCATTGTCTATCCTGTTTGATTAGCTGGTTGTATTGTGTAGCTACCTCTTTCTCATGGCTGTCCGGCTCTCTCGCCCAAGCTTCAAAAGCAGCGGCCATTTCTTCATCGATTTTCTTGAACTCTTCCACCATAGGCGCATTGAAGTCTTGGTAATACTGCTCCTCTGCGGTGGCGATTTTCTCTTGTATCCAGCTTTGGTCTTCGGGGTTGTCAAGAGGGATGCCGATGGTTTGGGCGGTTTGCTCGATCCACTGGATATGGTCTGCATGCCAGTTGGGGTCTTGGGGGTCGCCTTGGTCTAGTTCTGCTTGGGAGAAGTCTCTACGATCTCGCAAGAAAGCGGCCACTTCTTGCCAAGGCTCCGGCTCTGTTGCCCAGCCTGTTTTGATTTCATCGATTGCGTCAGCTGCTTTTTCTTCGGCAACGGTGGCAAAAGTGGCGGGTCGGTCTTGAGGGCGAAGTAGAAGATTCACGTTTCCTGTGCGATTGACTTCGTCAATCATGGCATAATGATACTCGCTTACTCGCCGCTTATCTTGTCTTAAAATCCAATCGTCCAAGTCAGCAATGGCTTTGCCTTGCGCATCTAGTGCATTGTACTTCGCTATTCGTTCTTTGTCAGATTCGCTTATTTCTTCGGATTCATCTTGGTGAGTTTCTAGATAGTTGCCTCTCGGACTGTTGTGGTAAACTTTCTGTCTTTTCCGATAGGCTTTGCTTTCTGCCGCTAAGGCTTTGTCTTCTTTGGATAGAGGCTCGACGGCCGAAGGCGATTGCCTTCGCATTCCGGCAAAGGGATCGATTGATTTCTCTATTGGCGAAGCGTCCGTTGTTTCTTGGCTTGAGGTTGGCTGTTTGTCGACGGTTGTCGTTGCTTCTTCTTGCTTGCCAAGTTGTGACAGCCAGAAGATTCCCACCAACGCCGCTAAACCAATCCCGATAATCACGTAGCTTTGTTTTCTCATCGTCAAAGATTCCTTTCCGTTTTTGTGTTTAGTCTTCGTCTGTGTCGCTGGTAACGCAATCCCAAAATTCCTTGAACGCGGCTCTCCTATAGTTGAGGTGTCTTTCGTTCAGCCACTTTACACATTTGTAGTACCATTCCCAAATATCGAACCGTATCTTTTTCAATTCTTCAATTTCTTTTTGCAAATCCTTAATCTTCTCCCTATTCTTGTCATTTTCATCACTTATCTGATCCAATATTTGTTTTGTAGCAGAAGTATAGCCGAATCTCAGGTATATGCTGGCGTATCTGCGCTCATTACGTTGGATTTCGTCGCGGATGCTCTCTATCTCTACCGTCTTTGAAATAATTGCGTCATCGATGGGCTTCAATTTGGCGTCACGGGCGTTTTGGAGTCCTTTTAACAGATTGTCGTAATCCTGATTGATGGTTGTCATTCTCGAAGCCATTTGATCCGCGCAACTGTCGAAGGCGCCTGGGGGGAAATGGCGGAAGAAGAACTTCTCGATGAGGCGGAGGATCTGGCAGGTCTGGGGCAACGATGGATTTAGCCGATTGCATGGTGGTTTGGGGAACCAACAGGATTGCGGCTGCTACAATGGCGAGGATTGCTGTTTTTCCATTAATCGGGGACTGGGAGGTCGCCGATTTCACAACTGCTTTGCGTTGCGTGTTGTTCGATTTGGCTACGCGAGCCAACCAGTTCCAATAAAAAAAGGAGTTTTTCATATCGTCGAATAAATACACTGTTGTTCTGATTCATAGCCGTCAAGCCATAGTCATCCGTCGGGAAAACACGAAGAACTCCGCCTGTTTGCTAAAGCAACAGGGAAAGAGCATATCGGCTCTCCCAAGTCAAAACATCAAACTATGACATCTGAGCAGAAGACCCGATTTTCACGGAATCTCACGACAGAGGTTTAGGAATTGAGAGTAAGATGCGGCATTTTTGAGATGGGTTGTAATCTTTTTTCTCGAACTTTTTTATCTTATTTTGGCTGAGGGGATTGTTTGGAGTTTTTGTTGGTTTGGGGAAAAGGATTGGGGAAACTTCTGTCTTTGGGTTTGTTTTATGGCCGTTTTTAGAGGGGAGGACGAGGAAGGGATGATTTGTGGTTTCCAATCTATCGGCAGGCCTTTGGCAACGGCTTAGCATTCTATTCGTAGCAGTTTTGCAGGAGATTGAAGTGCCTGAATGGAGAGTTGGATTGCGGAATGGGTTAGGTTGGCGAGGGAATTTGCGAATGGTTGTTGGTGTTATGGATTTGGCGACGGAGGCAGGGATTCCTTGCCGTGTGGCTAGGTTTTTTGGCGTTGACCCCGTGAGGGTGATTTTTGCGTTTGGGGATGAATGGAGCGAATGGCAGCCCTTTTTTCCTTTGGAAATGCGGTTGAAGTTTTTCGTGATTTTTGAAGCGGGAAAGGTTATTATTGAAATCATGATTTGGTTAATTGCGATTTTGTTGCTGGCGATTTTCGCCGGCATGGGCTTTTTGAGGGGGGCGGTTCAAATGGGGATTTCTTTTGTGGGGCTTTTTTTGGCGTTGGCGTTGGCGGTATGGCTGGCGCCGCCATTGCTTATTGACAGCAACGTCGGCGAGTTTCACGGGAATGCCATCGGTCGCCTTATTTTCGACACTTTTTTTGATTTTCTTCATCGGGTTGGGGTGTTCTTCCTGGTGAGTTTGGTTTTTTTGGTTGTAGGGATAGTCGTTCATTTTCGGGTTCGCAAATATTTCCGGTTTAAGACGGACGAGGCTACGCAGTTGATGTTTCGTCGGCTGAATAAACGAATTGGCGCGGCCTTTGGCTTGCTCATTGGAACTGTTTACACAATTCTCGTCGGCGTTTTTCTTTATGGGCCTGGTTATCTCACTTATCAAGTGGCAACGAGTGGCGATCCGGGTTGGCTTAAATTCATTAACTACACGCGGAAGTCTATGGAGGGCAGCGGCTTGGAAAAAATGGCCGCAAGTTTGGATCCTATGTCATCCAAGTTTTACGAAGTTTCGGATATTATCGGGCTGTTCCATAAAAATCCTCTGTTAGAGTCTCGCTTCCGGAATTACCCTCCGTTTTTGAAGGCTTTGACTGAAGCGGAAGTTCATGGAGATACGGTTGTGGAGTCGGAGTCTTCGGAGTTCCGAAACATGTTGGCTGAGCAGTCGAGTATTGTGCACTTGGCGGCGGCGGTGATTGTCCTGTCAATCACCGATCTGGGGGAGGCTCTTTTGCAAGCGGATCTCAAAGACCTTCGAACTTTTCTTGAGAAAGGAGAGTCGCCGATTTACAGCGATGAAAAGATTCTGGGGCGATGGCAGTTGGACGGCAATGCTACGATCAATCATATGAAAAGGACCAAGATTGGGATTGACGTGGCGGCCAGCTATGTGGACGTCTCCGACGCTATGAGGGAAACCAGCGTAAAAATGAAATCCCGCGAATTTCGAGAGTTCAAAGAAGGAGTCATTGACGTTCTTTTGAACGAAGCCAAGTTGTTTGTCTTTCCGGACGAGGAACTGGTTTTTGTGCCGCCTAGGCCTCCTGAACCAACCGCCCCAAGAGAGCCGGAGGAAGACGAGTATGGTAATCCTTACGCGGAATATAGCGCGCCCGGCTCTTACGGGGCCGGACAGTTCCAGAGAAGGCCGCAACCGGTTGTTCCGTCGACGCAAAAGACCAAAGAAGGCAGTTGGAAACGACAGACTACGGGGCGGTATAAGATTCAGTTCGAAAACGCCGCTGTGGAAAACAGAGCCACTTTTAAATCGAGCCGGCTGATCATCAAGGATATGTTTCCTTATTCTGTGCAACGCTCCGGCTTGCCCGCGGGGAGCAGAGGGAATTGGGCGATCATCAAAGTGGATTTAATTTTTTCCCGGGTTTATTAAAGCCGCTTTCCATCTTCTCAAAATCACCGCAACCAGAGAAGAATACGAAAATAACTTGTCCCAAAAGAAGAATGATCGGTGAAGTAGAAGAGATGAGAGAAGTGAATAAAGAGGGAAAACAAATGAGGGAATAAATGGCGAGAACGAAACAACGATGGAATCGGAAAGTCCCAAAAATGCTTGGTGAATGGAATTCCCGTGTCTGTGAAAATTGAATTCGGAATCGCAAACAATCGGTGAAGGGAATTTGCACCAATAGAATCGATCATATGAACAGAATATTTGGATTGTTGTTGGCCGTCGCAATGCTTTGCGGCGGGTGCGCATCCATTAAAAAGCGGTCTGAAGAATTGAATGAAGCGATGCAGTCGTGGATTGGTAGGACTGCGGATGAGATCGTTGCGGCGTGGGGTCCGCCTGACAGAGTAACGAGTGACGAATCTGGTGGTCGGATATTTATTTACGATTATTCTTTCACGCAGGTTTCGACAGGGTCTTCCCATGTTATTGGCAACTCAATTTTCCATAATCCATCGAGAGCGTACAAAGTTCGGAGAAACAGAATGTTTTGGGTAAGCGCTAATGGGATAATTTACCACTGGTCATGGCGTGGTTTATAGCGAAAGGGTAACAGTAAAAGAAGTAGAGAATATATTTGTTGACAAAGAGTTGTTACAGTCGATAAGAGATGTTCGTGATCGTGCGACAAAAATAGAAACCAACTTAAAACGCATTGAAATAAAGGTAGGAATAATGGTATGGACTGCTAGTGTTTCTATGGTTTTAGTCATCACAACTTTTGGTGTTTTGTTGGCTTCCTTAATTGGCAAATAATTATCCCAAACTGCAAACCACATGTAAAGGGAAGTGAATGATTGGTGGAGTGAGAATGGCGTCTGTTTGTAAGGCGGTTTCGGTTTCCAGTTTGCTTGGGGGGACGAAGTAAGACGCACAGTGGTCATGGTCTGCGCTATTTTTGCGGGCGTTGGAATTTAGCGATGGAAGCCGACCGGTTGCATGAGGCGGTTCGTGTTGAAAGGAAAAAGGACAGATTGTTCGTAGGAGGGCAGAAGTTGAGGGTTGCGGAAAGTCGGAAACAGCGGCGGCGAGGGTTTCGTCGCGGTGGTCTGTATGTTGGTTGTCAGGGTTCTCCAAGCGCGTGAGGAGAGCATTTCTCCCGCTCTTTCCAAACTGGGCAATGGAGAGGTTTCAGGTTGCTCGGCGTTATAGATATAGAAGCGCCGCTCATCGGCAAATAGCGCGCGATTGTCCGGACTCCAAGGAAGCGGTTGAATCGAGCGCGGTTTTTCTTCATTCCAACCGAGTCCAAGCAGGAGAAGCCCTATGGCGATGGCGCTGAAGGCGCAGGCAAGCGCCGCTTGGAAGTCCAAAAGCTCGGCGATTCGGGATCGCAAGCCGGGTTGGACGGCTCGCTCGGCTTCAATTTGGTTGAGGATGCGGGAGGCTAGCTGTTCTTGATGTTCTTGGGAAGGTTCCCAGCGTTTCAACCGCAAAAGTTTTTGGAGTGTTTCAGACATTACTTCTTGAGATAATCCGACAGATAGGCCTGCAATTGCCGTCGAGCGTAAAAGAGTCTGGATCGCACGGTTCCCGTGTTGCAATCCATAATTTTTCCGATTTCGTCATGGGGCATTCCTTGGATATCGTGCAAAGTCACAACAAGCCTATGAACTTCGGACAATTTTTGCATGGCTTCGTTCAATTTCTCCTGCAGTTCTTTGAGTTGGATGTCTCGTCGAGGAGTATGTTCTGAGACAAACTCCCGGCCGATGCCTCGCCCTTCGTCGGCGGGATCGTTTTCATTCAGGCTCAGGTGATTGAATTTCCGCCGCCGTTGTTTGAGGAAGTTGATTGTTTTGTTGACCGCAATGCGATAAATCCAGGTGTAGAAGGCGGCGTCTCCTTTGAAGGATTTCAATGCTTTGTAGGCTTTGATGAAGGTTTCCTGCGTGAGGTCGTCGGCATCCTCGCGGTTGAACGTCATATGGTAAATGGTGGCGTAAACGCGGGCTTGGTGACGTCGAATGAGTTCGTCAAAGGCGGCGAGGTTGCCTTTGCGGGATTCTAGGACAAGGGCTTTCTCTGAATACTCCGCGCATTCATGAAGCGCTTTCGTTTCGGCGGATTGGGGCAAAGGCGCGGTTGGCATTAGTCCGAATATTCTCTATGAGGGATTTTTAGGGATATTTCGCCGACTTTCAATTCCAAAAAGTCGGTCAGGTTATACAACGCCGCAATTGACGGGAATCGCTCCATAGCGTCTAGGCGGGAGCGAGAGCCGTCTAATATCGCGCGCACGACCTCGGCGCATTTCTCCAGAATGCGATGGCGATTCATTAGGGTCATCAACCATTGAGTAGAACACGGATCCCATCGGTTTAGTTGTGAAAGAATTCCATTTTTTTCACTTTCCGCCGCTTCTTCGAGCAAAATCAAAATGGGGAGAGTGTGTTTTCCTTGAATTAAATCGGTTCCGATGGATTTTCCCGCCACTTTTTCCGAGCTAAAAATATCCAGGCAATCATCATAAATTTGGTACGCTGTTCCCAAGGCCAGGCCAAAATCTCGCAATGGTTGCGCAAATTCGACGCCGGCTGTCCCGAATCGAGCGCCCAAATCGCAGGAAAGTCCAAAGAGTTCTGCGGTTTTCATCTCGATGACCCGTAGATATTCGTTTCGAGAAAGGATTGGAACGCGGTTCAAAGTTTGCAGAATTTCTCCTGAACAGACTCGCTTGGTGGATTGCGCCACGGATTGACAAACCAACGTCGTGGAAAAAGAGGAGGCCAGCCGCAGAGCGTGGGCAAAAAGGCAGTCGCCCAGCAACACCGTCACGTCGTTTCCCAATCCTGCGGCGAGAGTGGGGCGATTCCTGCGAACTGCAGCCGCATCTAAGACGTCGTCGTGGACCAAAGTGGCCAAGTGGATCATTTCAATAATCGTGCCAATCTTCACCAAAGATCGGCTGTATCCCTGCTCCGCACTGCCGGCCAGCCCGACGAGAAGAGGGCGAAGGCGTTTTCCGGGGTTGGAGATCGCATAGCGGGCATGTTCCAAAATCTCCGGCTCAAAAGTTTCGATTTGCTGTTGCAAGTTCGCCCCCACGTCGTCCAAAAATTGCCGACAAGGGTTCGCCAATTGGCGCCAAATCTCTGCCGAATCAATTGTTTCTCGATCTTGTAAAGCGGATTGTGTGAAGTTGGCCTTGCTGGCGGACATCAAAGCGGAATTTACGACTTCCGTATTGCCAAGTCAAATGCTTACGAGACTTTGGGGACAATTTGATCTGATCCGATGCGGAGAAATCCGCAAAATAAAGATGGACGGACGAAGGCGGGAAAGATTGCGGAGAATAAGGAATGCAGTTTGGCTTGGCTTTCGACATTCGGTTTGGCATAATTCTTGGTTTGCCTTTTGGCGATTGGATGCCGTGAAAAATATTTTGGTGACAGGCGGAGCGGGTTTTATCGGGTCGAATTTGGTTTTGTCTCTCCAGAAGAAATTTCCCCATTCTCGGATCTCAGTAATCGATGATTTTCGATCCGGGCATTTTTCCAATCTGGCGGGTTATCGAGGCGACATTATCGCCGCGGACGCTTCTCGTCTGGATTTTGGAAGACAATTTCAGGGGGTGACTTTTGACGCCATCTTTCATCAAGCCTCGATTACGGACACCACCGTTCGCGATCAGCGGCTGCAAGTGCATGACAACGTGGAGGGATTTCGCCGGGTATTGGATTTTGCGGCGATTCATCAGACGCCCGTAGTCTACGCTTCTTCGGCCGCCGTTTATGGAATGGGACGAACGATGATGGAAGAGGAAATGTCTCCCAACCCGGCCAATGTTTACGCCTTCAGCAAGGCGCAGATGGATAATCTTGCCCAAATGTATGCGGCGGATTATTTGGCTTGGCCGATCGTGGGGCTTCGTTATTTTAACGTTTATGGACCTCGCGAATCTCATAAAAAGACCTGCGCCAGCATGATTTACCAACTGTATTGCCAGATGAAGGAGGGAAAGCGTCCTCGAGTGTTTGCGGACGGCCGGCAGAAGCGCGACTTTGTCTTTATTGACGACTTAGTGGAACTAACGATTCGAGCGGCGGCGGCATCCAAAAGCCGAGTTTATAACTGCGGCAGCGGCGTCGCTTTTTCCTTCAACGAAGGGATCCAAACGCTCAATCGCGCGTTGGACGCGAATCTTGCCCCAGAGTATTTTGAGAATCCATACGATTTCTACCAATCTCATACCCAAGCCAATATGGAGCGGGCAAAAAAGGAGTTAGGATTTGCGCCAATGTATCCGCCTGAAAAGGGAATTGTCGAATATGTTAGGCGTTTGCGGGCGGGCGCCTGAATTTTTCGCATTGTCGGCGGCTCGAGTTGAGAAAGATATAGATATAGGAAGAAAAGAGAGGAAATTCGATCTTGCGGCAAAGGAAACATATTGTAAGCGCCGCCCGGAATGCGTAGTATTCGTCTTAATGTAAAATATAAAGGAAAGAGCGATTGGATTGCGATTGACCGCGGGGAATAGGTAATAAGTTCGCAAGGGAAACCGGCGAACAAAAGAAAACTAACACACACTCTAAAACAAATCTATAGAATGAAAAACGTCCTCGATTATCTAAGACGCCATCAAGAGCGTTTTGTGCAAGAACTTTGCGAGTTTATCGCCATTCCCAGCGTCTCCGCCCAATCCGAGCGCCGGGAGGATGTGCGGCGGGCATCTGATTGGCTGGCGCGGCATTGCCAAAACATCGGCCTCCGAGTGAAAGTGCATCCGACGCCCGGCAACCCGGTAGTCGTGGCCACTACTCGGAAAAGCAGAAAGGAAAACCGCCCGCACTATTTGGTTTACGGCCATTACGACGTGCAACCCGAAGAGCCGCTGCGTCTTTGGAAAACGAAGCCCTTCCAGCCAGTGATTCAAGGGGACTCTTTGTTTGGCCGCGGGGCAAGCGACAACAAGGGGCAACATTTTGCGCACTTGAAGGCCGTGGAGGCGTATCTGGCGACCCATACGCCTTTGCCCTGCGATGTCACTTTTTTGTTGGAGGGAGAGGAAGAGGTGGGGAGCGAACATTTGGGAACTTTCTTGAGGTCGCAGCGGAAAAACTTGGCGGCGGACGGCGTTGTGATTTCCGACAACGGGATGCCGAGTTTGGAGCATCCGGCGCTCACTTACGGCTTGCGAGGTGTGGCGGCTTGCGAGATTTGCCTTGTGGGGCCGAATAGGGATTTGCATTCGGGGATTTACGGCGGCGCCGTGGAGAATCCAGCCATGGCGCTTTGTCGGATTCTTGGCTCGCTGCGTCGATCCAACGGACGAATTGCCGTGACGGGATTTTACGACGGAGTAAAGCCGTTGACGCGATCCGAACGACGGCAACTGGCGCGTTATCCGGAGTCTGACGCTTCGTTGAAACGGCACTTGGGCGTTCGAGAGCTTTTTGGCGAGAAAGGGTTCACGGCTATGGAACGGCGAACGGCTCGACCGACGCTGGAGATCAACGGTTTGACCAGCGGGTATCAAGGCGAGGGAAGCAAGACCATTGTTCCTTCTCAGGCAAGCGCCAAGCTAACCTGCCGATTGGTTCCTCATCAGAAGCCAAAACAAGTGCTGCGGGCGGTGGAGAAACACTTGCGGAAACTCTGTCCCAAGTCGGTCAAACTGGTTTTTGAGCCGGGGCATTCGGGAGAAGCCTACTTGGCCGATCCGAACGGACCCCAAGCGGGCGCGGCGCAAAGGGCGTTGAAGCGGGCATTTGACCAGGATCCAATTTTGATGCGCGAAGGAGGCTCCATTCCCATTGTCAACGAGTTCAAGCAAATTTTGAAAATTGACACCTTGCTTCTTGGACTGGGATTGCCGGAAGACAACGTTCACTCTCCCAATGAAAAGGTGAGTTTGACCGCCTTGCGAAAGGGCATGGACATGAGCGCTTGGCTTTGGCAGGAATTGGGCGCGTTGTGAGGATTGCCGGTTATGGCGGCGCGGTTGTCTTTCCTTCTTTCCGCAATGGCGTCGAAACTCCTAATCAAAGAGATTTATTCGAGCATTCAGGGCGAAAGCACTTGGGCGGGGTGGCCGTGCGTTTTTGTTCGTCTGGCGGGGTGCGACTTGCGGTGTTCTTATTGCGATTCGGCTTATGCCTTTGCCGGCGGAAGATCGATGACGGTGGAGTCCGTGGTGGAAGAAGTGCGTCGCTTAGCCGAATGCTACCCAAATGCCCGACAACAGGGACGGCGATTGCCTTTGGTTGAAGTCACCGGCGGGGAGCCCTTGTTGCAGCCGTCGATTCATCCGCTGATGCGACTTTTGTGCGATTTGGACTTTGCGGTCTTGCTGGAAACCAGCGGGGCGCATTCGATTGAAGGGACAGATTTGCGGGTTTGCCGCATTGTTGATTTGAAATGTCCGAGCAGCGGAGAAACGGATCGAATTCTTTGGGAAAACATCCCGGCGTTGCGGCGTAGCGACGAGGTGAAGTTTGTTATCGGCTCTCGCCAAGATTACGAGTGGGCAAAGGCGGTCGAAAAGCGCCATCGGCTGGCCTCCGTTTGCCCGGTTTTGTTCTCCGCCGCGGCGCCGTTGACGCCGCGGCAGGCAAGCCCTTTGTTGAAATCCGCGCCGCCGGGACATACGCCGTTGTCCCGCCGGGAGTTGGCGGAGAGCATTCTTCGCGACAAACTGCCGGTGCGCTTTCAATTGCAGATGCACAAGTTTGTCTGGCCGGCGGACCGGACGGGAGTGTAGTTCTATGTCTTGCTTGCGGCGTCAGGAAACTTTGGATTGGATTCGGAAGTATGAATCTCGAAACGTCACTTGGTTGCCGGAAGAAGACTCAGAAGAAAGCGCTTGGCCGATTGTTTGGGAGCGGGCCAAAGGGATGCGCGTATGGGATTGTGATGGGGGAGAGTATTTGGATTTTACGGCGGCGTTTGGTGTGGCGGCTGCCGGGCATGCGCCTTCGTCCGTTGTGAAGGCCGGGCATGCGCAAATGGAAACGTTGTTGCACGCAATGGGCGACGTGCATCCGCATTCCGGCAAAGCCCGGTTGGCAAAGCGCCTGAGCGGCCTGACTTGGGAACGTTGGAGCGGCGCCAACCAAAGCGCAAAGGTGATTTTTTGCAATTCGGGCTTTGAGGCGGTCGAGGCGGCCATGAAAAGCGCGTGCCAGATTTCCGGTCGGGAAAGGATCCTTTGCTTTCAAGGCGCCTATCACGGCTTGGGCTACGGGGCGTTGGTCGCCACGGAGCGCGATTATTTTCGCGGCTGCTTTGGAAGGCAGTTGGCCGAGTTTGCCGACTTCTTGCGCTTTCCTTGTTGTGAGGCCGATCTTGTTTCGCTGCGGAGGGAACTCGTTGCCAATCTCAAATCGGGGAAAGTCGGCGGCGTTCTGGTCGAACCGATTCAAGGACGCGGCGGCATGAACGTTCCTCCCTTCGGCTTTTTGCCGTTGCTACGGGAAGTCTGCGATCAATTCGACGCCCGTCTCATTTTGGATGAAATTTACACTGGCTTTGGGCGGACGGGGAAGTGGTTCGCCGTCGAGCACGAAGGCGTGGCGCCGGATTTTTTATGCGTTGGCAAGGCTTTGACCGGCGGGTTTCCTCTTTCGGCTTGCGTGGGGCGCGAGGATCTAATGGATGCGGCTTGGCCGAAGAGCGAGGGCGAGGCGATTCATACCAGCACGTATCTGGGGCATCCCGTGGGTTGCGCTATGGCGTTGGCGCAGTTGGATCGGATTAAGGAGATCCGGCTTGTCCAGCGTAGCGCCCACGCGGGCTTGGAGTTGCAGGCGGCATTACAGGCGGTGTTTGGCGAGGCGGGCAATCAAGTTCTTATTCGCGGACGAGGCTTGATGATCGGGGTGGAATTCCGCAGAAGTTGCGGCCGGCCGGATGCGAAAAAGGCTTTGGACTTAGTCCGGGCAATGTTGCAAAACGGTTTCCTTTTGTTGCCATGCGGCGAGTTGGGAAACGTAATTGCAATTACCCCGCCGCTCATCGTTACTTCGACGCAAATCCACGACTTTGCGGATTGTTTGGGACGCTTGTATTTTGAGCGCAAAACGCAATGACGATAGCCGAAATGCGCCGAATTCTGGCAGAGTCCGGGATTCAGTTGACAAAGTCTTTGGGACAAAACTTTCTTCACGACGCCAATCAACTGCGTCGGATTGTTCATATGGCAGAGTTGTCAAAAGAGGATTCGGTGTTGGAAGTAGGGCCGGGTCTCGGTCCTTTGACCGAGCGTCTCCTTGCTCGTTGTGGACGCGTGTTGGCCATCGAAAAAGATGGACGATTGGCGCGTTGGTTGCAAAAAAGCTTTGCCGATGCGCCATCTTTGGAATTGGTGCATGGCGACGCGTTGGATTATCTTCGCCGGGCGAAGGGCCGAGATTGGAGCCAGTGGAAGATGGTGGCCAATTTGCCTTATTCGACCGGCTCGCCCATTTTGGTGGAATGGGCTTTGGCGGAACCCAAGCCGGCAATGATGGTCGTTACTTTGCAGTGGGAAGTCGTCAATCGAATCCGAGCAACCGCGGGCAGCCGCAATTACGGAGTTCTCTCCCTGCTTCTTCAAGCGGGGCATGTTCCCGTCGGCTCTTTCCGGGTGCCTGAGGCTTGCTTCTTTCCTCGACCGGAAGTGGCCTCCGCCTGCATCGCCTTGAAGCGTCGGCGCGATCCTTTGCTGGCCGGGCCGGACTTCCAACGATTCGTCCAGTTAGTCAAAGCCGCATTCCGCCAACGGCGAAAAATCATGCTCAATCTCCTAAAAATCCATTGGCAAGAACCCTTGTTGCGGGAATGTTTTGCGGCGCAGGGAATTGACTTTCAAGCGCGTGCCGAATCAGTGGCTTTGGAACAATTTGCGGGATTGGCGCAAATGCTTCCCAACGGTCGTGCTTTTGCGGCGCCGCAAGAATGCTCCAAACCCAACTAATGCCCAGCGAGATGGAAGAAATATTCGACGTGGTGAACGAACGGAATGAAGTGATCGGACGGAGGCCTCGCTCCGAAATTCACCGCCTCCGATTGATGCATCGGGCGGTTCACGTCCTCGTTTTCAACGACGTCGGCCGTTTGTTCCTGCAAAAACGCTCTCCGCTAAAAGATTGTTTTCCGGGAAAGTGGGACTCTTCCGCCTCTGGGCATTTGGATGCCGGAGAATCCTATGACGCCTGCGCCGTGCGGGAAGTCCGAGAAGAAATCGGATTAGTCCTGAACGCCGTCCCCGAAAAGCTCTTCGAAATAACCGCATGTCAAGAAACCGGCCAAGAGTTTGTCCGAGTTTATCTTTGCCGTTCCAACGGCCCCTTCCAACTGCGTGAAGAAGAAGTTTCCGAAGGCCGCTGGCATTCGCCCGCCGAAGTAGACCAATGGACCGCCCGTTCCCCCAATGATTTTGCCAGCGGATTTCTGCTGGTGTGGCAACGGTATCGAGCATTCTGTAAAACCTCGCGTTGATATCAAATGGAGTATTTGCTGGGAATAGACTTGGGAGGTTCCAGCGTCAAAGCCGCCATCCTTTCCCCCGAAGGAAGGCGAATTTTGACGCGGCGAGCGGCTTTTGACGCAGAATCTCCGCTTGAATGGAGGCAATGCGTTCGATTGCTCGTGAAGGAAATCGAATCTTCACTCGATCGTCCGGTTTGTAGCATCGGCCTCGCCTCGCCCGGCTTAGCTTCCCCATCCGGCCGTTTCATTTGGCACATGCCGGGGCGCTTGCGCGGGTTGGAAAACCTAGATTGGACCGATTATCTCAAACGGAAACATCCCGTTTGGGTAATGAACGACGCGCAGGCCGCATTAGCCGGCGAAGCCTGGCTGGGCGCGGCCCGCAATGTTCGAAACATTCTTTTTCTCACCTTAGGCACCGGCGTTGGAGGCGCTGCAATGGTCGACGGCCGCATCTTGCGCGGCGCCGTAGGACGAGCAGGCCACGCCGGGCACATTTGCCTCAATCCAAATGGCGCGCCAGACATCTGCCGCACTCCGGGCAGCTTGGAGCTGGCCATCGGCAACTGCGCCATCCAACAGCGCAGCGGCGGAAAATTCAAAACTACGCAAGCCATGCTCGACGCAGTGCGAAACGACGATCCAACAGCGGCCTCCATATGGAACGAATCCGTCCGAAACCTTGCCTGCGGCCTAGTCTCGCTTATCAACGTCCTCGATCCAGAAACCATCGTCATCGGCGGCGGCATTGCCCGCGCAGGAGGCGATCTATTCAAACCGCTCCAAAAATTCATGGACGAATTAGAATGGATCGTTCCCGGACACCGCGTTCCGATCCAACCCGCCCGCTTGGGAGAAATGGCCGGCGCATGCGGCGCGGCCATCACCGCTTTTCGACAAAGAAAAACCAACAGTGCTTGATTCAGAAGAAAGTTTTTTTGCGGCGCATCAGAACATACGGCCTTCCTCAAACCCAAAAGCCTCGCCGCCGCCAAGCAAAACCATCGCCCAAATTCCCATGCGAAATCGCCAAGACGCAATGGATTGTAGCCTAGCGCTCGCCAGCCAAGAAATCATCTGCGAAATCAGCCGGCAAGAAACAGACCCTCACCGCTACCAACTAACAGTCGACGAACCCGACTATCTCAGCGCGCTGAAAACCATCCGACGTTTCCGCGAGGAAAACCGCCACTGGCCTTGGCGGCGGCCGCTGGCAAAAGCGAAGTTGGACTTCTGCTGGCAAAGTTTGACATGCTGTCTGGCGCTCGGCGCCTTCGGCTACCTGCCTCAAATCCGTCCCGCAGTTTTGACAAACGGAATCCTCGACAGCTCCCTAGTCTTTGCAGGCGAATGGTGGCGTCCCGTCACCGCTACCATGCTCCACCGCGATATCGCCCACCTCTTCTCCAACCTCTCCGCCGGCTTTCTCTTCTTCGGCCTCGCAATGGGACGCTACGGCGCCGGAATCGGCCTGCTCGCCATCCTGTTGACCGGCATAGCGGGCAACCTCTTTGGCCTAGCCTTTCGCACAGAACCCTACCTCGGACTAGGCGCTTCCGGCGCCGTTATGGGGGCTCTTGGAATGCTCGGCCCTCACGCCGCAGGCTTGCTCCGACAAAGCAAACAAGCCTGGCGCATTCTGCTCGGCGGCCTGATGTCGGTTGTCATGCTCTTCGTCCTCTTCGGCCTCTCTCCCGACAGCGACCTCATCGCCCACTTTGGAGGATTCCTCACCGGTATCGCCATAGGCACCGCGCTCGGACTTCTCCCGGAAACTGAATGCAAAAAAAACCGCTGGAACCTTCTCGCCCACATCACCGCCCTCGCCATCCTCCTTTGCGCTTGGACTTTGGCCATCTCCCAAAAGTGAAGACTATCCCATTTCACCATTCCCCTTTCCGCCTATATTTTCCACTCTCTTCCTCTAATTTTACTTCCAAAAAAGTTTCCAAAAAAAAACTTGGCCAAAATGCATATACAAAAACCGGCAAACCGTGTAAAAGACATCGGCCAGATTTGCAAAGGACAAGATTGCTAAGCGCCGAAATAGAAATCTTGCGGTTTAATAACTATCTAACCCGCAAAATATCATCCACTACTTCCTCTCCTCCTTGTAACTAGCAAAACAAGCCCTTGCTCAACAATAATCTTGCCGCCAACACAAAAAAACAAAGAACCACTGGGAAAAACCCAACGGTTGCAAAGGTTAAAGGAAAAAAGCGCAATCGCCTCTCCCTACAATTTGACTCCTGCATCTCTTTTGGGAACACCTACCTCCCAAAACTTCCTATCAGTTGTCTTACGATTAAAACAGCAGCTTTTGTAAATGATTTTACGGCGTCTCCTCTTCATGCTCGTTTGCTTGTGACGACACCTCCCTTTGCGCTTCCACTTCCTTTGCTTCCTCAGCAACAATCTTTCCATCTTCTCCCTCGCCTCTTGCGCTACTTCCTCCGCTAGCGATTCTCGTCCACTAGCCTGAAGTCTACTAAACTCTTCTCCTGCGGCGACTTTTATCCGCATGGCTTCCAATTCTGCATCGGTAAGTTGCCCACTGGCATGCTGTTCTTCAGCCTGTTGCATTTTCTCCGCTTGCCTCTTCGCCTCTTCCAACCTTGCCAACTCCTTCTCAATGTATTCCTCACGAGAAGAGTCATTGGCAATTGCTGCAGCATGGTATTGAATCCTCGCCTCTTCCAAGTCCCATTGCGTCGCTTGGCCGTTTTGGACTAACTCTTCTATCATTCTTAATTCGCTGCCCCTAGCAACTTGATCTTGTGGAAGGAACTTTCGATTATCGTATTCCAACCAGCGTTCTTTGCTCATAGAGTCAATTCCTCTTTTTGATCCCATCCTTGCGCGGTAAAAGTCCATGTCCTCGCCTTCCAACGAGTTGACCGTTCTGATCATCGCTTCCCTGTCTCTAAATATCTTAGGAACGGAATGCCACATCTCCTCATGAACGGCGTCTATCTTCTTTCTGGAGGACTGGAACAGTTCTTCCATCTTTTTGCCTTTCCCAGCCATCTCATCGTAAAGATTTTGCTTTCTTTCGTGATATGTGAACAATGCCAAAAACTCGCCTTCATCAGGTTGAAACCATTCGGTTTCCATCCGCAAATCGTGAGCAAATTGAGAATGATCCAGCTTATACTTGCGCAGCTCATACGGAGACAGATACTCAGCCATCCTCGCCCACTGCTCCCGCTCTAAGTCACGGACTGTTTTTGCAGATTGCCAAACAGCGAAGTTAGTTTCCCCAATCTTTGCTCTGACTTCAGGGTCTCGGCTATCCCAATTCTTAGGTCGATAGAATTCACTCGCTTTGAGGTTTTCACGGAGGGCTACGATGTTGCCAATCTCTTCAGCATACTCTTGGGCAATGGCATGAACCGCCGCCCAATCCTTTGCGCTGGTTTTCTTCGGATTGCGGTAAGATTGTTCCACATTTTCAGTTTGGTCGTCGTTAATTGCGACTGGATTTGCCTCCGTCGTTTTTGCTTGCAGGCGAGAGCAGTGTAATGTATGCTGCCACTACTGCAAACAAGCTCATAGAAATAATAAGAACACCTTTCTCTCTTTTGCTGTTTTCTTTTCTAGTTTCCGTTTTGATTGCTATTTGATGATTCCTCTTGTAATAGAGTCATAAGGCTTAATTTCTATTTAACTAGTGTCGTTTATTCCGCATTTCAGGTCGATTGGCTATGCTCAGCGGGGTAAAAATCGCGAGTTTCCGACTGTTCGTCATAGCGAACAGGAAAGAGAATATTCGACTCTCCAGACGCATTTTTATATCCAAACTGTGATATTCAGCGAGGAGACCCGACAAACGAATCTTCCTCGACGAACTGGTTGAGGCGGTTTTGCTCATCGGTTTTCAAGCTTATGGCAATGACTTAGCGATGATTTGGTTGGTTGCGGACAAAGAGGCGGAGATGCGGAGAATATTGCGCTATGTGCAATTTAATGCCGCAATGGAAGGCGGGATTCGACGCAAGTCATTCAAGAGCATCACTTCGATGGTCGCAATCTCTCTTTGCTCCTCGATTTTTCTGAATGCGTGAGACTCTGAGACCTGCCTCCTTATCAGTTTTGGATTGTATTTAGCGGTTCCAGGCGAACCAATGGCGGAAGAGTTTTTTCACGCGAGGGGTAAGTTTAGCGCGATTGTATTGATCGCCGAGTTTGCGGATGGCTTCGGATTGGGTAGGATAGGGGAAGATGGTATTGGCAATGGCGCTTAGGCCGATATTATGCGTTATCGCCATAGTAAAAGCGCTGATGATGTCGCCGGCGTTCGCGGCTACGATGGTGGATCCTAAGATATGATCGCTTCCTTTTTTGACGTGGACGCAGGCCATGCCGTTGGTTTGTCCTTCGGTGATGGCGCGATCTATACTGGAAAAAGATTGGGTAAAGGTATCGCTACCTTGTGTGGAGGCTTCTGCGGCGGTGAGTCCAACGTGAGCGATTTCGGGGGATGTGTAAGTGCATCGAGGGATTATAAGTTTGCTGTGTTTTATTCGTCCGTGGAAGAGGGCGTTGCGGAGGACAGCGCGGGCCATAAAGTCTGCCGCATGGGTAAATTGGTAGGAAGAGCAGACGTCGCCGGCGGCGTAGATGCGGGGGTTGGCGGTTTGTAAGTAGTCGTTGATGTGGACGCCTTTTTTCGAGTATTCGACGCCGGCTTCTTCAAGGCTCATTTTTTCTATGTTGGGAGTACGTCCGGCGGCGACGAGCAGTTGGTCAACGACGACATGGTATCCGTGTTGCGGGTTTTCCACTTGGAGTCGGATGCCCTGCGAGTCTTGGAATACTTTAAGTTCACGGCCGTGTCCGAGAATGCGGACGCCGTCTTGCGCGAGGGATGCGGAGATAATGTCGGCGGCTTTGCGGTCTTCTTTGGGCAGGATGCCGCGCTTTGAACCAATCAGGCAGACTTGGGAACCGAAGCGGGCGAAGGTTTGCGCCATTTCACAACCAATGGGGCCGGCGCCGAGGATGCCGAGGTGTTTTGGCAGTTCGGTGAGGGAAAACAAGGTTTCGTTGGTGAGATAAGGCGTTTTTTCTAGGCCGGGAATGGGCGGAATGAAGGCTCGCGCCCCGCTGCAAAGGACGGCTTTGGAGAAGCGGATTTTTTTGTCGGCGACCCGAATGGTGTTCTCGTTGGCAAACTCGGCTTGCCCGAAAAAGACGTCGACTCCAAGGTTGCGCAAACGCTGGACGGAGTCGTGATGGCTGATGTCGCTACGAAGTTTGCGCATTCGGTTCATGGCCGCGGCAAAGTCAACGACTGTGCCGGGTGGGACGCGAACGCCGAATTGTGAGGCGCTATTGACGGCGGCGGCGGCTCGTGCGGCGCTGACTATGCTTTTGGAAGGGATGCATCCGAAGTTCAAGCAATCGCCTCCCAAAAGAGCGCGTTCTATTAGGGCGACTTTGGCTCCTAATGAGGCGCCGCCGACTGCCGCCACTAGCCCGGCCGTTCCGGCGCCGATGACTGCCAGATTGTATGTTTCCTTTGGCGTTGGGTTTTTATAGTCGGGAGGGTGAACTTGTAATGCCAATTTGCGGTTGTGTTCGTCTTGGGTTAGCAAAGCATGGATCGTGTTCATAGATTTGTCGGGTTTGCACAGGAGGCGTCTGGATTGGGTGATACTATTAGATGGGATTATATTAGATGGATGGACGGAAACGTTTCAAAATTTTTTTGACAACAATGGGAAACAACCCTAGCAGGAGAAGGGCGAAGAACAACTGCGGCGTCAAAATTCCTTGGCCGCCTTTTTCCACCAAGTCAGAAAGAGAAGGAAAGGAAGCGCCCGCATAAACATAAACGGCGGTGCCGGGCAACATACCCAGTTGACTAACCCACCAAAAAGTCCAAGTTCGAATTGGCGTCACCCCCATTGCCAGATTGGTTATGAAGAAGGGAACTATGACTATGAGCCGAAGTGCGAAGAGGTAGAAAGCGCCTTCTCGTTGGAGCGATTCGTTAAAGGTTTTTAGGCGGCTGCCGAACTTGTTTTGGACAAAGTCGCGCAAGAAAAACCGGCTAATTAAAAAGGCCAAAGTCGCGCCGGCAGAGGAAGCCAGGCTAACAACTAGAAGGCCAAGCCCAAAGCCGAGAAACCAACCCAAGAAGAGCGTCAACAGCATTGCCCCCGGCAGGGAAAGCCCGGCAACGGAAACATAAATTAGGAACGATAGAACGATGGCTTTTGCGACGTGCCTTTCCCGCCAGTCCCGCAGGGCTTCTTCCCCATTTGCCAATGTTTCCAAACTTAAGAAGTCTCCAAAGAGAGCGTAGGCAATGCTAATCAAAGCCAGCGCCGCGGCCAACAAGACGAGTTTGAATCTCCAACTTGCCGGAAGTTTTGACGCGGCGGCGTCTGGATTGGAAACATTCATAAAAGAAGCGATCTAATATATGTTTGGCAAAAAAGACACAGCGCATTAGTATCTTGTTCAATCTCGAGGAATTGCAAGCATATTCTCTAGATGATCTGGGATTGGAGATCGGCTTTTCTTTGGGTTGCCCTAAAGTTTGCGGCGCTTTCGATAACAAAGAATTCTAGAACGCTAAGGGCTTTGCCGTCTACATGGACGCGCATTTCTTTCTCCTTCGATTTTTAATTCGAACTGGACTTTGCAGATTGCCGACGCCATAGTTCTTGTTTCGCGCAGAAGTTGCTGCCGCAGAATTATGCCGCGCATAGAGATTATTCCGCCTGTTGTGCATCGCGAGTTTCTGGTGCGTTCCCGCGCGCCCATCACTTATTGGCTTCGGCTGGGCGCGGCCGGAACGGCGTTCGCTGTGATTGGGATTGCCGTGAGTTTTTCCCTTATTTCTGGGATATCAGTCGGCGCCGTCTGGTTTGCGTCATTCAGTTGGTGTCTTTGGCTTTTCTGCTTGGTGGAGGGAGTGCGGCAATCTTTTGACATGCTCAGCGGAGAAAAACGGGAAGGCACAATTGGCCTGCTTTTTCTTACTCGAATGCGCGGATTGGACGTGGTGTTGGGTAAAGTGTCGGCCGGGTTTATCGCCTCGTTTTTTCCGGTTCTGAGTGCCTTGCCGATTTTGGGAATTCTCATTTTGTTGGGCGGAGTGTCCGGCGCGGAGTTTGTCCGGATGAGCGCGGCTTTGTTGGCCACGTTGGGAGTGAGTTTGTCGGCGGGGATTTTTGTTTCCGCTCGTTCGATTTACGCCGGACGAGCGTGGAGCGCCGCCTGCGGGATTTTGCTGATATGGATTCTGGCTTCGATAATTGGCTCAGCCGTCAGTTTGTTTATCCCCTCCCCTTGGACTCTCTTTCGAAACAGTTTTGACTCGCGCTATTTGGCCGATTCTTCGGGATTCTGGGTTTCTTTGGGGATCGTTTTGGGAACGGCTTCGCTATTTTTGATTGGAGCGGGACGAACAATTGGCCGCAAATGGCGAGAGACAGCTTTGAGCCGGGCGCGAACGCCAATCCGCGCCTCATTAGCGCCTCGGACGCGAAGAGAAGAGGATCGACGATTGTTGGAAAAGCATCCTATCGCGTGGCTTGCCTCGCCAGTTTGGAAACAACGAGAGATTCGCGCGGCAAAATTATTGGCGCTATTGTTGGCTCTTATTGTCTTTGTTGTGCCTTCGCCTTTTTGGGATCAAGGTTCATTCTTTCTCTTTATGGGAATTCTCTGCGCAATTCTCTGGCAAGGCATCGGCCTGTTTTGGAAAGCGAGGTCTTCCGGTTGGCTGGAGCTTTTGTTGACGACGCCCATTAGCGAGCGAGAGATAGGGGAACAATTGAATTCTCAAGTGCGGCGCTGGGCAATGAAGGGCGCTCTCTTGCTATTGGCTTTGGACTTGACGGCATTCTTCGGCATGGGGTACCAACATCTTGTCGGTTGGTGGACGGATTTTTCTTCCTATCATCTAATGCAGTTGGAGCCTTATTTGAAAATGTTTCCAGAGTTTGGCTTGGTTCTCTGGCTGATTAGCAAAGCGGGGATGGTGTTGTTGGATTATGTGGCCACCTTCTGCTGGCTTTACGGCGCTTGTTGGTATGCGATGTGGCGCGGTTTAGTGGGAAAGTCTTTGGGGAACGCCTTGGGCCGAACTTTGCTAGTCACTTTTGTCGTCTATTTGGTTGTTATGGGACTTAGTTTATATCTCTCACTGATGCTTGCTTTCCCGTTTGCCAATAGGTTTTCACCTACTTCATTGACTTTGATAATCAATCTTGGGATTCAGTTATACCCTAATCTTCTAGCGATTGTTTTCTTCTCATGGCTGGGTTGGAAGGCAAAGCGCAGGCTGCCTTTGGAACTTATTGGAATCCGAAAGGCGGATCCAAAAAGGAATAGATAACAAATGGATTAGAATCCTCTGGTTGGATTCCTTTTTGGAACAATAGTTCTTCTATTCGTTGTCAGCGTCGGTGAAAATTTTGACGGCGGCGGATTTTTTGAGGTTTTCCAAGTATTGCGGCATTTTCTTATTGACGTATTTGGATTCCAGCTGCGCCCGAATAAATGTTTCCACCTCTTGAAGCGGGCGGAGCCTTGCGGGTTTGTGATCCAACATTTTAACCAAATGCATTCCTTCGCCAATGGTAATCACTGAGCTGATTCCGCCCTTCTTAAGTCGAAACACAGGGGTTTCAAATTCCGGTTTTGTTTGCCCCTTGACGATGATCATTTCTCCGCCTTTCTGTTTTGTTGCGCGATCTTCTGAATACGATTTGGCCAGCTGGGCAAAGTCTTCTCCTTGTAGAGCGCGCTGCCGCAGTTCTTGCATGAGGGTTTCTTTTTCCTGAAGCGCTTGGGCCGAGAGAGGCGCGCCAGAAACCGAAACGCGCACAAGGGAAAGGCGACGAATGCGAACGGCTTCGGGTTCGGTAAAGTTTTTTTGATTCTGTTGATAGAATTGCCGAATTTCCGATTCGGGTACCAAGTAGTTGCCTTTGATTTCGCGCTGAATAACGGCACGGACGACGCCTTCTTCATAAAGTTGTTGACGAAAGTAATCCTCCGAAACGCCGGAGGCGATAATATGCCGTTGCACTGCCTCTTTGGAGCCGATCTGTTTTAGAAACGCGTTCCATTGCCGTTGGACAAATTGCTCGCCTTCCTCCCGCTCTGATGGACGCGCTCTTGCCAAGATGATCTTAGTTGTAATTAGTTTGTCCAGCAATTGGGCTTCTAATTCATCTTGTTGTTGTCCTCGAACCGAGATGCCTAAGGAAGCCTTGTTGGCTTTGATGAAGATGAATGCGCGGTCGAATTCGTCGCGAGTGACTTTGAAGTTCTTTCCACTGGCTACTATTTTTTCAGGGAACAGGTCGCTGGTATCGTTCCGCTCCCCGTCTGCGGCTTTTGCATGTTGATAAGGCGCGGTTAGCAAAAGACATAAAACAAAGGCGCCCGCTCGAACAGCGTTATATCGATCTCTAAACGACAGCGGCAATGCAATGGAAAATGACATCTTATGAGGTATATGATTGATTTATAGTAGGACAACGGTTGCTTGGGAAAAATCCGCAAGTTTCTCTCTGCGTTTTATTGGCCGGTTCATTTTGTGTTGCTGGTAAAAGCCCATATCAAGGCGACAACCCAAAGGATGCCAAAGGTAAAGATGCCGGCTATGGAACAAATGAGAATGGCCAGCGAGTTGTTATGTCCTCTAGATTTCGCGATGATCCAGGGCACTAGGCAAATGCCCACGGCCAAGAGGAATCCTAATAACGAGAGAAGAATGATTGGTATGCCCACTTCCATATGCGGTCTCTTTCAATAGATGGTTTTATAGATTAGCAATGCGCACGTTGCTGATGTTTTCCAGAGCGCCTATCTCCGCCATAACTTCGGCGGAGGGAACGCTGTCCAAGTGGAGCACCGTGAGGGCTTGGCCTCCGACGGCGTCTCGGTTCAAGCTCATGTTCGCGATGTTGAGACGGTGTCTGCCAAGCAGTGTTCCCAAGGCGCCGACGAGTCCGGGGCGGTCGTTGTTTGTAACAAAGCAGAGGACGCCGTTGGGGTCGATTTCAACGGGCATGCCGTTCAATCGAACAATGCGGGGGCTCATGTTGGCGCCGAAGAAAGTTCCGCCGGCGGAGACTTTTTTGCCGTCTTGGAAGGCGGCGACGTGCAGCCACTCGGCGAAGGCGGTTTCTTCGTTGGATTTTACTTGTTCCACTACGAGTCCCAGCGAGGACGCCAGAGACTTTGCGTTGACGAGGTTCACATCGGCGCCGCCGGCGTTGGAAAGAAAGCCTACAAGGACGCAACGGGAAATTGGGTCGCCGGGAATGTCGGCGGCTTTGCCTCCAAATGTGATCGTGAGCCGGTCGTTTCGCTGCGGCGCTAGTTGGGCGAGAAGCCTCCCCAGTTTCCTCCCCAGTTTTAGGTAAGGGGCGATCAAAGCGCTTGTTTGGGCGTCCAAGCCGGGCATGTTGACCGCGTTTTGAATTGCTCCGCTCTGCAGATAATGAATGATTGTTTCGGCGATTTCGATGCCGACGTTGTCTTGCGCTTCTTCAGTGCTGGCTCCCAAGTGGGGCGTCATCACCACCGAATCCAGTCGCCGGAAGGGATGGTCTTTGGGGAGCGGTTCGTTTTCGTAAACGTCAAAGGCGGCGCCGGCGACGGTTCCATTCCCAATTGCTTCGATGAGGTCGGGTTCGTTGACGATGCCGCCGCGGGCGCAGTTGACGATTCGAACTCCTTTTTTCATTTTTTGAAGGGCGCGGCGGTTAATTATGTTGCGCGTCTCCTCGCTCATAGGCAGGTGAACGGTGATAAAGTCGGCGGCGGCAAACAGCCCATCCAGTTCCATCAGATCCACTTGCATCGACTGCGCGCGCGCCAACGACAAATAAGGATCGTAGGCGATTACGCGCATCCCAAACGCAATCGCGCGGTGCGCCACTTCTGTTCCAATCCGTCCGAGTCCGAGAATGCCCAAGGTTTTCCGATAAAGTTCGACTCCTTTGTGCGCTTTGCGGTTCCACTCGCCTCGCTTGATGGACATATGGGCCTGCGGAATTTTGCGGGCCGTGGCCATCAACATGGAAAAAGTGAGTTCCGCGGTGGAAACGGTGTTGCCGCCCGGAGTGTTCATCACGACGATTCCCCGTTGCGTGGCGGCTTCGACGTCGATGTTGTCAACTCCCACGCCCGCCCGGCCAACGGCCTTGAGATGCGGAGCGGCCTCCATTACCCGTCGAGTAATCTTCGTTTCCGAGCGGACAACCAGCGCATTGGCGTCGCCAACAGCGGAAAGCAACTCGGCCTCGCCCAAACAGCCGGAAAGCAACTCCACCTCAAAGTTCGGCTGCTGTTGAAATAGCTCAATCCCTTTGCCCGAAATAGGATCGCAAATGATTACTTTCATGAAATCAAAACAAAAACCCTAGAGCAAAACCGCGCCGAGGTCAAACCCAATGCCCAATCCTTGCCCATTGTCGCCGTCCGCATCAACCCGCCCAGTAAAAGTTAATGTGCCGAAATAAAAGAATGAGCTGAAAAACGCCAAACGCCGCAACCGTCAACCAATAACGAATTTCGCCGTTTCCCAACTCTCTCGACAAAACGATAAAAACAGGAACCGCCATCGTCACAAAGCGCGTATAAGACAGAAAGAAATTCGTGATCGCAGGAATAATCCCCAAACCAATCACCCAAGCAAACTCAAAACTTCCTCGTCGAAATACCGCCGGCAACAACAAGAGAACCAAAAGAAACAAAGCCCGATCAATTGCGGAATTTTGAGGATCGTGAAAATCTCTCACTTGCAAAAACGCCTCCACTACCTCGCCGGGCTTCCATAAATGATCAATGCTCGGATGATTAGAATAAAACCTCTGCGCTTCCACTCCTTCCCAAGGATTGCCTGTGAAAAACCAAAGAATGCACAAATGCGCTGCAAAGCCGGCCGCCGGCAGAAAACAAAGCAAAGACCGCCATCGAAATCCCTGCGTCTGAAACGCAAACACCATCAGCGGCAAAATCATAAACAACCCCACCGGCCTGGCCAAAGACAGGAAAAAACTCAACGCCGCAGCCGCTCCCCATCGACGCTTCGCCACCAAAAGAAAAACCCCGCCCAACAACCCAATAAAAACAGTCTCCGAATACAAAACATTCAAAAACAACGCTCCCGGCGACGCCAACCACAATATCACACAACGATTTGCCTCTTTGCCTCCTTGAATCTCCGCCAATGCCAGCCAAACAAACCAAATCCCAAGTAAACTGCTCAACTGCGCAATAAGAAACGCCGCCCAAAAGGGGCTGCCAATCAAAAGACTGCCGCAATAAATCAAGCCCGGATAAAGCGAGTAAAAAGCGCACGACGGATCATCCTTCTTGTAACCGTGAACCGCCAAGTAAAGATAATGCGCGGCATCATAAGTGGCAAAACGACTCTGCCAATTAGGCTCTCCTCCCATCGGCCACGACTTTACACCAAAGTGCATAGACTCGGAGTAAAAGGGAAGCAACCACGACGCCGCCCAAATCAATCCAATGTAAAATAGTTTGTAAACACAGAGAACAAGAAAACAGCGGATCATATCAAAGATCGCCGAGATTAAATCAACAGTCTCACAAACAAAACAGAGTCCTTGACAGCTGGTAAATACCGTCCGCCTTTCATCTAATAACAACCGTCGTAGCAATCATCGTCGCCGCAACCTCCATCGCCACCTTCATCGCTTTCGTCATCGTCATCAGCATTACAATAGTAGCCGAATCCTTCCAGCCAGACGCAGGTACCGCTTTTCCAACCACCATGCTTTCTGTAAGGGGTGCACTCCTCCTGATTGGCATTCTGGCAACCGTAATATGTAACTTCTCTTGTCTGACAGGAATTGGAACAATTGGACACGTCGTCCTCATCGTACTTCAATCCTGTAGTATCTTGAGGCCCTTTATTGCCGGAAGCCCACGCCACGATTACGCCCAACACAACGAGCGTTCCAATAATTGATTTGATCTTTAATTGAGTCATTGAATTTAGTTCCGTTTTGCCCGGTTGGTTTTTCGTTTATTGATGAACCACTCCGCGATTACCGGGCCGCATATCAGAGCAGTTAAAAGAAAAAAGAGGATTATCCCGTGCCAACGCGCCGCATGTTTGCGTTCGACCGCTTTCTTCACCTCGAAGAAATTAGTCTGCACGGCGGCGTCATCCGCCGGAAGCCATTGATTGTTCTTCGGTTTGTAAGATACAAAAGATTCTAGTCCTTCCGGCATTTCATCTGCAAAACGCGCGTCCAAAATAGTCGTTCCAGATAAAAGAGGTGGTGGAGTGATTGCCTCATTCTCGTGGTTTTGATCTCGAACAAGCACGCCCAAAAGGGTCCTGGTGCCATATTTTCTATCCTCATTGTTCAACTTTGGAAAATACTCTCGATAACGGAAATTTAGCTCCGGAGCATTTATAAATTCACGAGGCGAAACCTCAAGATCAAACGCCTTAATTCCTTCGGGAAATTTCTCAGAGCAGTCAAAGGTTTTGGTAAAATCTCTTCTGCGAATCACAAAAATTGACGGTCCCCAACCTTCAAACTTCAGTTTCCCTTCCGCTTCTACCCGCCGTATATTGAAAGAATGATCTGGAAGATGTGTAGGGCGGAGAAAACTCAAATTCGTCAAAACAATATCTGGATGACACTGTAAAATTGTTGGCAACCAGAGTGCTTCGGTTATTTCGCTGAGGCAGTGCGGTGGAATAGGTTTGGAATATACCTCGGCCCATTGTGTCCATTTGGCATCGTTCCGCTTGGATTTTAAATCTGGCCAAGTTTCGTGCAAGCAATATAAACTGGAGCCGTCAAAAGTTAGAGAGTGGTTGTGTATATCTTTTTCATTTAGATCCTTTACAAAAACTTGCGCGGATGGTGGATTCAGCAAAAGTCGAACCTCGTATTGATCTGATTTTTTGATTGGATGCGACCTGAGAAGGCCACAGTTTCCCCGAAAAGGCTTCCAATGGGGAATACTATAACTAGAAAAGAAAGGCACCCTCGCAACAACTTAAATTTTACATTCTTCATTGCACATATAGTTTTGCCCGGTTGGTTTTTCGTTTGTTGATAAACCACTCCGCGATTACCGGGCCGCATATCAGAGCGGTTAAAAGAAAAAAGAAGATTATCCCATGCCAACGCGCCGCATGTTTGCGTTCGACCGCTTTCTTCACCTCGAAGAAATTAGTCTGCACGACGGCGTCATCTGCCGGAAGCCATTGATTGTTCTTTGGCTTGTAAGATACAAAAGATTCCAGTCCTTCCGGCATTTCATCTGCAAAACGCGCGTCCAAAATAGTCGTTTTAGACAAAACCGGCGGTGGTTTGATTTTTCTATTTCTGTAATCTTGATTCCTAATGAGTGTAACGACAAACGAGCGGCTACGACGATACTTTCCACTTGCTTCCGGGAAATACTGCTGATAACGAAAATTTAGCTCCGAAGCGCCCATAAAATCAAGCGAGGAAACTTCCAAATCAAACGCCTTAATTCCTTCGGGAAATTTCTCAGAATAATCAAAGATTTTGCTAAAATCATTTCTACGCAACACAAGATTCGGCGGCCCCCAGCCTTCAAATTTCAATTTATCTTCCGCCTCGATTTGCCGTATATTAAGGGAATTTTCCGGGAGGGGCCGGGGACGAAGGAAGTTCAAATTCGTCAGAACAAGATTTGGCTGACATTGCGAGATTGCCGGTAGCCAAAGTGAATGGAGCAGATAGCCCCCATTTTGCAAAAGAGGTTCGTATTGAACGATAGCAAATTGATCTTGTTCCGAAGACTTTGCCTTCGCTTCTAGACTCTTCCAAGTGTCATGTAAGTAGTACAGATTGGTGCCGTCGAAGGTTAAAGAATAATCGTGTATGTCTTCTTTATCTAACTCCTTCACAAATAATTGTGCGGATGGCGGATTTAACAAAAGTAAAATGTCATGTTGCTTAGCGCGACCGGAGAAAACCACGGTTTCCCCGAACAGACTTTCGCCGAGCAATAGAAAGAGCAGAGCCGTTGCCAGCGGGTTTTGTCTTGTCAGCGGGCGAATTAAATTCATGGGGAATAAAGGATTCATTGTTTAGGTTTGATGAAAAGTAAAAATGCGGAGGCGGCAAATGTTAACACAAGGATCGGAAGAATGAAAAAATCTAGCGAGGAATAGGGTGATTGGCCGATGACGCCGGAGCAATCACAGGAGTTGTTTCCCAGAATGTGCCACGACACAGCCCGATAGACGAGGAATGTTGCCGTGACAAGGTAGATAATCCGGAGAAGCTGTGTCATTTCACGAAATCCAATCAAGAAGGCGACGATAACCAACTCGAACAGGCCGAGAAAGGGTAGTATTTGGATTTTTGGGAGCAGGAAGATTGGATCGGCTTTTTGCCAATAGGGTTCGCCGGAAAATCCAACAGCGACTTTGCCCAGCCCGGTGACAGTCAACAGGGCAACCGCCGCGAAAACCACGGCAACCGTGCTTGCGCGTCTTTGCTTCATTGCCATCTTCATAATCATTTGAAGAAGCGGAAGAATAGTTTCATTTTTTGAGGATGCAAGCCTTTTCTAGCAGAAAGGGAAAAATCTTTGCAGAATCTTTGAATCTGTTGTCTTTTGGCCAATAGTGTCCGAGTCACACTTTGTCGCAGGGATTAGCAAATCTTGCCGATTTTCCCATGGACATCCGCTTGAGGATGGTGACCATGTGACTTGGACTTTACCGTCGCTTTGTTTTAGCGACGCGGATGTTTTCGGCGTAGCCTTCACGGTAGGTAGGAAATTGAAAATGGAAGCCCAGTTCGTTGAGCAGTCTTCGATTGCAAACTCGCTTGTTGGTGATCGGGCGTTTTCTCTGTTTATGTTTTTTTAAGGAAACGGAAGGGGGTAGGGGTTTATTTAGTTCGGCTGCCAACCATGAAAGGAATTCGTGTTGGGTAACGGGACGGCTGTCGGTGAGGTTATAGGACTGCCCCGGCCTTCCAATTTCCAATGTGAGGATTAGAGCGCTGACGAGATCGTCAACATGGATCATGTTCAAATAACGAGAGCCGTCTCCGTCCATCGTCGCTACATTGCTTAGATATTGGTGAAAGAGGTAGCCGCGGCCGGGTCCGTAGATGCCCGATACTCGAGCGATGATAGCGGGAAAAAGGTTTTCCTGCTGTGCGCGTAGTAAAAGGTCTTCTGCATCAATTAGGATTTGACTGGTAGGAGATATTGGTTTGCGTTCGGAAGTTTCATCGACCTGCGAGCCGTCGGTTTGTCCATATACGCTTGTGCTGCTAACGTGAAGATAACGTTGAATCCGGGTATTGCGGAAGTAGTGGATCAGCGATTGAGTGGCCTCTAAATAGACTTTGCGATAGACGCCTGCTCCGCGCCGTGAGGAAGAAACGGCGTTGACGACCCAGCGAACGGAATCAGGAAGCCGATGCAGTTGTTCTGGTTGGGTAATGTCGATGGAAAGGGGGATAATTCCGGCAGAGTCGAAGGATGCTGAATCAGAGATAAAGCGGCGGACACCATAAACTTGGTGTCCTTGCTTTGCGAGATTGGCAGCGACGCGCATTCCAACATAGCCGCAGCCGATAACAGCAGTGTCCATAACTTCAATGCAGAGATTGTTACGACAAAACTTTAAACGAAAGCCGAAGACGTCGGCATTTGATTAGACATCGCACAAGCGGACGGCTTCGTAAAGGGAACCGAGCGGGTGCCGCTTTGGAATAAACTCCTGGGCAATGTAGCCTTTGAATCCGGTGTCGACAATTGCCCGGCAGATGGCGGCGTAGTTAAGCTCTTGAGTGTGATCAATTTCGTTGCGGCCGGGGTTTCCACCGGTGTGATAGTGGGCAATGTAAGGAGAGTATTCCCGAATAGTGCGAATCACATCCCCCTCCATGATCTGCATGTGATAGATGTCGTAGAGGAGTTTGAAACGTTCGGAACCTACTTGGTCACAAAGCGCGACGCCCCATGCGGTTTTGTCGCACTGATAATCCTTGTGATTCACTTTGCTGTTAAGCAGTTCCATGCACACGGTTACTTTGTGCTTCTCGGCAACGGGCATCACTTTCTTGAGACCTTCGGCGCAAATTTTGATCCCTTCCTCGTCGTCGAGGCCATCGCGATTTCCGGAGAAACAAATAATGTTGGGAAAACCGGCTTCAGCGACTTGAGGAATCATTTTCTCGAAACCTTCAATGAGCCAACCGTGATTCTCTCGCCGATTGAAGCCTTTGGCGATTCTTCCCGGCCCATTCGCCATAGCGCACACGAGGCCGTATTTATGAAGTGTGGGAAAATCAGACGGGTTCAGCAGTTCGACCGAATGCATCCCAAATTGGGAAGCGGCTTCAGCCAACTCATCGATACTAAGACCCGAATAGCACCACTTGCAAACGGAGTGACGGACATTGCCTTTCAACTGAAAAGGCTTAATGGAAGCCGCCTTCAAAAAGTCGGAATGAATGCCGGCAGCAGCACCGATCACTACTCCAGCGCCCGCCTTGAGCGCGTTTCGTCGGGAAAATTTATTTTTCATAATGATTAAAAAAGAAACTGTTCAACAGAAAGTTTGGAAGAAAAATTCGCCGCTAGTCAACATTTAATTCAAAGCGAATGGAAAAACAAAGTCGGCAAGGTCTCAAAGGCTGTTTTTCCTCTCGTTTAGCCTTCCTAGCGCAAGCGGCGAATGCGATAAAAACACGAGGGCGCATTGGTATGCAACAACGGCAACCGCACCGCCGTGTTCGTCCGCGTCGCCGCTATCTCCCCAGAAGCCGGCAACCACCCTTGCGAAGACAATAGGTTCGTCTGGCATTGAACTCGATATACCCGCCCCACAACCGACGGCCAACGCAACGAGATAAAGTGGGTCTCGCTCAAATCATCCGTAATCTCTAATGCAGGCTCCGGCTGCGGCGCATTCCCCGATATTAACAACGATACCCATTGATTGGTCCATACCGCCTGATTTGCATATGCCATCGCGCTCCCCGTCACCGGCCGCAACGGAAAGGTCAACCGCCTCCGTCCCCCTCTTTGGGTCACATTCACTTCATAAACGCCGTTGGTGATTGGACTTTCCACAACCACTTGCTCCACATTGTCCCGGCTGTTGTGACCGCGCCGAGCTGCCCTTGCCGGATTAGCCGGATCTAACACCCAAGGGCGATAGCGCGTCATGGATGTATTGATGTTTGTGTTGGAGTTGGTAACAGTTGTATAGCGAGCGAGATATAAGTTTAGGTCGTTGACCAGCATTCGCTTAGTAGAGTCTAAGGCGGGGGCCGGCAAGGTTTGCGGCGGCGGATCGTTCCAGCAAAGTGTGACTTTGAGCGGCTCGTTGCCTCTGGCCACGACGGGAAACTTGATGTAATCGGTGTAGTTGTTGGTTGTTCCATTGGTGGCCACGGTTCGGATGTTGTATAGAGGAACTTCTTTGATGTGGGCGAGGGAATCGCTGTGGAAGTTGTTGGTCATGAGGTTGGCGGCGGATAGGGCGTTGAAGAGCCCCCAGCCAAAGCGATAGTCGGGGCCGGGATGATCCCCGGCTTCATCGGCGGTGTGAATGGCGAGCGCGCGCAAAGTAGAGGCGAGCATTGGCTGGTTGTTGGTTCCCACTTGCCGCCGATGCAGTTGCACCAACAAATTCAACGAACCCGCCACCGTCGGCGCCGCCATGCTCGTGCCGGATAAAGTCTCGTAGCTCATGTTAACGTGTTCAGTCATAGTACTGCGATTCGTGTAAGATGAAAAGATGTTGAAACCGGGAGCGACGACGTCGGGTTTGATTCTTCCGTCGTCTGTCGGCCCCCAACTGCTAAATCTGGTCATCAGTACGTTGGTATTCACCGTCACATTGGTCGTCATCACCGTATTGGTGATCATCATGCCATCAGGAAAAGTGGTTATGCTTGTGGTAGTGACGACGTTGGTCATCAAAGATCCGTAACCACCCCGAATTTTTTCGACAGCACCGACCGTCAAACTGTTCTTGGACACGGCGTATGTCGTCAGCAAATCATAGCCACCATCTATAGAGAAGTCATTAGTGGGTGCAAGTGTTCCGGATACAAAACGCAACTGCGGCTCATTCGTTCTGATCACTTCCCCACTACTGTTTGTCCACTGAGTGAATCCAGTGAAAAATCCGTTGTTTGAATATGGTCTGGGAGAACCATGACTTATCTCCCGTTTATTACCGGCAGCCCATACTGAAATACAGTAGCGAGACCACCATGCGATGTCATCAATCGTTTGCGAGAATTCACTATAAAAGCCATACTTGTAGTCCTCCGTCGGATCGACGGATCGGTCGCCATGCCAGATTGGATAATCAGTGTCTAGATAGTTGGTGCTTCCCCACCACCCCGTAATTTGATTGTAAGAATGATTAGAAATTTGGAAGTGATTGTTGGTATTAGCAATGGCGGCGGCCATTTCTGTAAGGTCATCCATCAAATCGTAAGCTAGCAACTTGGCGTGAGGTGACATCCCCCCTCCCCCTGCCATAATACCGGCGACATGCGTTGCATGTCCATGATCAGGGTCATCGATAGTGCTCTTGCCGTCTACATCAGTGACTCGGCTACCCACCTCGCCTACTTCATTGGTGATCGCGAAGGTCTGATGGCTGGTCAAAACGTCTCCGCCATCCCACATAGCAAGTTGGGTGCCTTCCGCATTCAGATTCAAACCAGATCTGCCCTTTCTCCATAGGCCTTTGTTTGTCCACAGTTCGTCGGTTCCAATCGTGTCCGCCGCTCCGAATCGGAAAGGGGCGAGATAAATCGGCAGGCCATTTTCCACTCCTATCATGACGGCAAAAGATTTGTGTATAGGCAGCACTACTGGAAGAATATTTCCATCGATTGGCGGCCGCTGAAAGGGAAGAGACTCCCATTCCAACGACAATGGCCAGCCGGTTCGTTTGGAGAAGGCTTCGGCCTCGGCGCGTTCGGCGGCCTGCCATGCCCCAAGTTCGTTGGAAAAGGCTCGCACAAGTTCCGGGCCGCCGCCAGTTTTCCATAGTTCAAAGCCAATGGGCTCAGGCAAGCCTTCGATGCTGAGGCCGGGCGGTTGCAACCAAGGCGCAAAGTTCTCGTTGAAGTCTTCCAGAACGGCGGGATCGATGCCCGGCCCGTTTTCATCCACAATAACCGGCCCGTTGGGCGGGTCTTCGTCTTCGCCCGGAGCAGATTGCGCCAACAAGCCGACGTTGCCGCCAGCCAATAGTGCCAAAGATGCGAAAAGAATGAACTTTTTCATGACTTCAGTCTTAATTCAGTCCTAAATTGATCGTTTAGTGGCAATCAAAGCCGAACTTGCGTCCAGAGTCAACAAAAAAAAGGCTGTCTGTTTGCGGCATTAGAAACTTTTTCATCATTTTCACCTTACAATGATTATTTAGTGGTAATACAAAGCCGAACTTGTATTTTGAGTCAACAAAAAAGGTTTGGAGGAGTTCGGGGTCGTCTGATGGTTTCCCCAGTTCAAGGCCGATGGGTTTAGGCAGGCCTTTGATAGTGAGGCCGGGTGGTTGCCGCTAAGGCGCAAAGTTTTTGTTGAAGTTTTGGGGAGCGGCAAGGTCGATGCCCGCTTGTTTTCGTCTATGATGTCGGGGTTGTAGGGTAGGTTTTTGTCTTTGCCGGGCGCGGGTTGCACCAGCAAGCCATGGTTGTCGCTAGCTCACAATGCCAAAGATGCGCAAAGGAGAAACTTCTTCACGATTAAGTTTATCTTTTCCACGGGTTTATTTGGCAGAGATTAAGGCCTTGGTTTGTGTTTAGATATAGCAAAAGAACTTGTTTGTTTGGAGAAGAGAAATGGCGAGAAATGGTTTGTTCAGTTTGTTTTTATACATGCGCCGTGTGTTAGTTTCCAGCAGAAGTGGAGTTGGATTGACGGCTTTGGATTAGATGATCTGGATTCTTTGCTTGACGCATTGGAGTTTTTTCTGAGAGCATGGAGCGAAGGTTGGTGGAACTGGAGTAGAACCGGAGGTGTTTTTATGGGCAAGAAGAATCGCATTTCGACGAGTGGTGGAAGTGGGCCGCTGAGGCAGAATCCTTTTAGCAGTTTGGATCGGTTGGCTTTCCCTGAAGGCGTTGCGGGAGGAAAGGGATCTTTTGAGGCGTCGGCTCGAAGCAAGGGGGCGCAAGCAGACAACAAGAGTCGAGGGCGGGTCGATATAATTCGCCAGACGGCGCATCGTGGGGGAAAGACGGTTTTAGTGGTTACGAACTTTGTTGGTGTTGGGCGTTTGGAGAAGGAGGCGTTGGCGAGGAAGATGCGGAAGGTTGCCGGCGTTGGGGGAACAGTCAAAGGGGGCAACATTGAGATTCAAGGGGATCGGAGGGAACAAGTGGCGGCGGTTTTGAGGGAGGCAGGTTTTCGGCCGGTATTTGCGGGTGGTTAGTTTGGAGAGGGAGCGAGGAGCAAATGAGGATGGCGCAGTTAACAGCTTGCCTTCCATACTTCTATAACGCGCCGTCCATATACATATCCTTTCTTGTTCTCTACGCTCGTATGCTTCTTGCAAACCGACCCGACGAGGATCCCGAGCCTTTAACAAAGCCAACTAACCTTCCCTTTTCATATGCTTCCAAATTTTGCACGCTATTTTTTGCTTGGTAATGCGCCAAAAGTTGGGTTTTCGCCGGTTATTTTGGTTGTTTCTTTTTGTTTTCGGGGGATTTTTCGGGTTCGGTCTTTTTTTGAAAATTCAGGGCGGCGGAGTTGATGCAGTAGCGGAGTCCGGTTGGAGGGGGGCCGTCTTTGAAGACGTGGCCGAGATGTCCGTCGCAGCGGTTGCAGACGACTTCGGTTCGGATTGTGAAGAAGCTTCGGTCGGGCTTTTCGCCGACGTGGTTTTTTTGGATTGGTTTCCAGTAACTTGGCCAGCCGGTGCCGGATTCGTATTTGGTTTCGGAGCTGAAGAGGGGCAGGTCGCAGGCGACGCAGTGGTAGGTTCCTTTTTCTTTGTTGTTCCAATAGAGGCCGGTGAAGGCGCGTTCAGTTCCTTTTCGTCGAACGATTCGGTATTGTTCTTTGGTGAGGAGTTGTTTCCATTCCGATTCGGGTTTGACGATTTTTGGGATCGGTTCGTCTTTGGCCGTTGAGTCGGTTTTTGTTTTTTTGGTTTCGTCAGCGGTTGCCGGTGATTTTGAGTGCATAAGAGAAATGGTAATTATGGCCGCAAGCGCTGTTGAGCCGAGCGCCCAGTTCATGATTGACTTTGCTTTTTTGTTCATAAGTTCCTCCGCGTCTTTTTTTCCGACGAGCCAAACAAAGGTCGCCGGGGTTCCGCTTATTTTGCGGAAAAAGCATTGGGAGTTTTGAATGCTTTGCGGGAGCGGTCAAGAAAAATTTTGCGACGTGTTGCGCGGGGATTTGGCAAGTTTGCCGGCGGGGTTTGTCGGGGTTTGCTTTTACCGGCTAGAAGTTCTTTGCGGGCAAGGGGGTTGATGGAGGTCTGGATTTGTGGTTTTGCTTGGTGATTTTTGGCATGGCATTTGCCGGCGGCGGGCTTTATTATTTGCGGTATGATTTCCAGAGGGAGAGTGACGGGGCAGGCAGTTTGCCTCTTGGGGTTTGGCGTTTGGGCGGTGGTTGCCGAAGTGGATTTTAATCGGGAGATTCGCCCGATCTTGTCTAATCGCTGTTTAGTTTGTCACGGGCCTGATGCGGCGGAGAGGAAGGCGGGATTGCGGTTGGATACCGAAGAGGGCGCGCGTGCGGATTTGGGCGGTTATGCCGCGATTCAGCCGGGAAATCCGGCGGCAAGCGAGTTATTTCTGCGGGTGACGGCAAAGGATGAGGAGGATCGTATGCCGCCTGCGAAAGCGGGGGATCGGTTGACGGAGGAACAGATTTCGCTTTTGCGCAGGTGGATTGAGGAGGGGGCGGGCTATGCGCGGCACTGGGCTTATGTTCAACCGCGCCGTTCCAGTCTGCCTCGGGTTTCCCAGTGGGGTTGGGTGAGGAATCCGATTGATTTTTTTGTGCTGGCGCGGCTTGAGGAGCGGGGTTGGTACCCCTCTCCGGAGGCGGATCGCCGGGCTTTGGCTCGTCGCGCGGCGCTGGATTTGACGGGGCTTCCTCCAACGCCGGATGAGGCGGAGGCTTTTCTTTCCGATGAAAATCCTTCGGCTTATGAGCGCTATGTGGACGCTTTGTTGCATCGGCCCGCTTATGGAGAACGTTGGGCTGGAGTGTGGCTGGATTTGGCCCGCTATGCGGATTCGGCCGGCTACGCCGACGATCCTCCAAGAACGATCTGGGGATACCGCGATTACGTGGTTCGGGCGTTGAATGACAATATGCCGTTTGATCAGTTTACGGTGGAGCAAATTGCCGGCGATCTCCTGCCGAATCCCAGCGACAACCAAGTAACGGCCACCGCATTTCATCGCAATACCATGACCAACAACGAAGGAGGCACCAACGACGAGCAATTCCGCAACGAGGCGATCATCGACCGAGTCAACACCACCATGCAGGTGTGGATGGGGACGACGATGGCCTGCGCCCAATGCCACGATCATAAATACGATCCGATTTCGCAAAAAGAATACTTCGAGTTTTTTGCTTTCTTTAACAACACGGAGGACAGCGACAAACGAGACGAACGACCGATCCTCCCGCTCTATACCGAAGCCCAAAAACGACAGGCCTCCCTATGGCGCGAAGAAACGGCTCGGCTAAAATGGCAAATGGAACGGCCAAACGACCTTGTGAAGGCCGAGCAACGAGACTGGGAAAAACGGATTCGCCAAACGCCAAAATGGAATTCCCTGCGTCCCTACAAGGCGACGGCGCGGCATCGCTCTTTGAATTTGCTTGACGACGGCCTCGTTCAAGCTGAAGGCGAGAAGCCCGCGCAAGACGTTTACCAAGTTCACTTTCGAATTGAGAAGGAATCGGTTGGATCGATTCGTTTGAAAACTCGCCCCCAGCCGGAAAATTTTGCCTTGTCTCAAGTGCGGGCCGTTTTTCGGCCGGACGAATCTCCTCCCATTGAATGCCGATTCGTTCGGATTGATCTTCCGGGAAAAGAAAGAATTTTGTCGTTGGCCGAAGTGGAGGTAATTCGCGATGGGAAAAACGTCGCTCTGTCCGGGAAGGCGTCTCAAAGCTCCACCGCTTACGAAGGCAAGCCCGGCAAAGCGATGGACGGCAATCGAGACGGCGATTACCAAGCCGCCAAATCCACGACGCACACGGCGGCTGAAGACGATCCCTGGTGGGAATTGGATTTGGGAAAGGCTGGGCCAATCGACGAAGTTTTGATTTGGAATCGAACGGACGGAGGCGACCCCATTGGCCGCCGTTTGGCCGGATTCCAACTCAAATTGCTGGCCGCAGACCGCGCCGTGCTTTGGGAATCGGCTCCCGACGAAACGCCGTCTCCCAGCCTTTCTCTGACGCCCGGAGAAGCGCGTTCTTTGAAATTTTCGGACGCGGTTGCGGATTATGCCCAGAAAGGATTTGCGGCGGAATTCGTGATCAACGCGGATTCCAAAAAGGCTTGGGCGATTGGCGGGCGGACTGAAAAACCGCATCATCTAATTCTGGCGCTGGAAGAAGCTTTAGAGGGAGAATCCGGCGAGATTGTGCTGACTTTGCGGCAGGAATCAGAAGCTGCGGCAAACGGCACCATTGACGCCTTTGCGCTTGCCGTGACCGACAACCGGCGCGTTGCCGAGCATTTCCGATTGCCCGAAGAAATCCGCCAATGGATCCCTGTAGAACCCGGCAAGCGCACTCGCGAGCAAGCGGCCAAACTGGCGGCGCACTATCGGACGCTTTCCCCGACGCTTCGCCCTTATCGGGAGCGCCTCGCGCAGTTGGAAAAGCAACGGAAAGCACTGCGTCCCTACACCACCGTTCCCATATTCCGCGAGATGCCTCCCGAAAAGAGGCGCCAAACCCATATCCAAATTCGCGGCAACTACCGCAACAAAGCCGAAGAAGTCTCGCCGGGAACGCCGTCCGCGTTTCCCCCCATTGCGGAAAGAATGCCAAAGAATCGCCTCGCATTGGCCCGGTGGTTGGTTGATGAGAAAAATCCGCTGACGGCCCGAGTCATCGCCAACCGGCATTGGGAGCAGATTTTCGGCGTCGGCATTGTGTCCACGAGCGAAGAATTTGGCTCCCAAGGAGAATTGCCCACCCATCCCGAACTTCTCGATTGGCTGGCGGTGGAACTCGTGGAAAGCGGTTGGGATTTGAAACGCTTGCTCCGATTGATCCTCACCTCGGCAACTTATCGACAATCCGCCAAAGCAACGCCGGTCATGTTGCAGGCGGATCCGGAAAATCGATTCTTTGCCCGAGGCCCTCGGATTCGTTTGTCGGCCGAAATGATTCGGGATCAAGCCTTGTTCATTGGCGGCCTGCTCAGCGAAGATCAGTTTGGCCCGTCCGTGCGCCCGCCTCAACCCAAGATGGGATTGTCGGCAGCCTTCGGAAGCCGCATTGATTGGGAAACCAGCCAAGGAGCGGACAAATATCGCCGCGGATTGTATACAAACTGGCGGCGATCCAATCCTTATCCTTCCATGATCACCTTTGACGCGCCAAACCGCGAAGTCTGCACCGTTCGCCGCCCTCGATCCAACACTCCCCTGCAGGCGCTGGTGACGCTGAATGATCCCGTCTACATAGAAGCGGCGCAAGGGCTGGCGCGGCGCATTATCCGCAGAGAAGGCTCGCCTGAATCCAAAGTGGATTGGGCCTTTCGCGCCGCGCTGATTCGCCCGCCGACCGAAGCCGAGCGAACCCGCTTGGCGGCGCTTTATCGAGACTCTGTCCGCGAGTATGAAAAAAATCCCGCGCAAGCCCGCGAAATGGCGATTCATCCGCTGGGAGATCCGGGAGACGTCGCCGATTTCGTCGACTTGGCGGCTTGGACGGTTGTCGGCAACGTCATTCTCAATCTGGACGAAATCTTTTTGAAACGATAACCTTGCTTTTTTCCAACACATTGAAAATCAACATGAACCCTCGACTGGAAACCATTCAGCTTCAAACCCGGCGGCATTTTTTGAAAGAGGCCGGCATTGGCGCGCTGGCTCTGGGCAGTCTCTTCGCCAAAGACGCCGGCGCCTCTCCTCAAACAGCGAATCCCACCGCCCCAAAAGCGCCGCACTTTCCCGCCAAAGCAAAGCGGGTGATTTACCTTCACATGACCGGCTCTCCGCCGCACTTGGATTTGTTCGATTACAAACCCGCCCTTATGAAACGCGACGGAGAAGATTGCCCCGATTCCGTCTTGAAGGGGCGTACCTTCGCCTTCACCACAGGAGTGCCCAAGTTGATGGGAACGCCGCGCCAATTCGCCCGCTATGGTTCCGAAGGCATTTGGATGTCGGACGCAATTCCCCATTTCCACGCCGTCGCCGAGGAAATGTGCGTTGTCAAATCGCTTTACACTGATCAATTCAACCACGCTCCGGCCGAGTTGTTGCTTTACACTGGCTCTTCGCGCTCTGGAAGGCCGTCTATGGGTTCTTGGACAAGCTACGGCTTGGGAACGGAAAACGAAAACATGCCCGGCTTCGTCGTGTTAATCTCCAGCGGCGTCCAACCCAACGGAGGCCGCAACTCTTACGGCAGCGGCTTCCTCCCCTCCGTGTATCAAGGCGTGCAATGCCGCTCCAAAGGCGACCCCGTGCTGTATGCTTCAGACCCCAAAGGCATGTCCCGAACTATGCGGCGCCGAAGCCTCGACACTTTGCGCGAGTTGAACGAGCTGCAGGCCTCCGAATTCGGAAGCCCGGAAACCCTCACCCGAATCGCTCAATATGAACTGGCCTACCGCATGCAGACCGCCGTGCCGGAACTTACCGACATCAGCCGGGAACCGCAAAAAACCCTCGAAGCCTACGGCGCTCAACCCGGCGGCGCCAGCTTCGCCAACAACTGCCTGCTGGCCAGACGCCTCTCCGAATCCGGCGTTCGCTTCGTCCAACTCTTTGATTGGGGCTGGGATTTCCACGGCACCAGCGAAGCAACCGGCCTCGCCAAAGGCTTGACCGAAAAATGCGCCACTATGGACAAACCCGTCGCCGCCCTCATCAAAGACCTCAAAGAGCGCGGCCTCTTGGAAGAAACCCTCATCGTTTGGAGCGGCGAATTTGGCCGAACTCCCTTCCGCGAAGGACGCACCGCAAAAAGCAAAGTTCTAGGCCGCGATCATTATCCAGACTGCAATTCTATCTGGCTGGCCGGCGGCGGTGTCAAAGGCGGTTTCCAATACGGCAAAACCGACGAACTCGGATTCTCCATCACCGAAAACCCCGTCCACATTCACGACCTCCAAGCGACCATTATGCACCTGCTGGGCTTTGACCACACCAAACTGACTTTCCGCTTTCAAGGGCGAGACTACCGCTTGACCGACGTGCACGGCCACGTCGTCCGCCCCTTGCTCGCTTAATGAAAAAGAGGCAGTCGGCTCCAAAAAACAAAAATCCTAAAAAACAGAAACCGCTTCCGCTCGCGCTCTTGCAAACTGCAACGGGAAATTCAAAGAAGACGAGTGGCGGGAAAATTTCTTAAAGAACTTTGCGAATTGCGTCGAAAACGCAAACGCCCACCTGCCGCTTTGCCGACACTTAAAAAAAACCGCTGGAGAGGAGTGCTTTTAAGACACCGGAATGCCCCGGCAAGGCTCCTCATCCAGCAGGGAAAACGAATGTTTTGCGACCATGAAAGAATCCCTTGCCGCAAACCAACCTAAACGAACCAAACCAAAAAGCAACCCAAAATCAAAACTCGAATTTTGAAATGAAAAGTTGCTTTGTCGGCGTTTCATGTTTCTGACTTTTTGGCGGATTTCTTTCTTCGCTTGCCTTTCGTCTTGACTGCCTCGTCGTTCAAAAGCAATTGCTTTCTGTCTCCGCTTGATTTTGGCGACTTCGGTTCCTTGCCAACGCTTTGGACATTGTCTACTTTTTCCGCATCTGCCGAAGAAACGGACGGATTTTCCCCAGAATCCTTATCGCCGTTCGGCTTTTCTTTTTCTTTCGCTTCAGGTTTTTGAATCACCTTTTCAGTGGATGGTTGGCGAAGCTCGGCCAATTGCCTCAACTTATCCACAATCTTTGCAAGGGATTGAAGTTTTTGATCCATCTCCTCGTGGCTGGACTTTGGAAAGTCTCGCATCCACTGGCTTATTTGCTCGGCCATTTTTTCCATGTCAGACAGCACACTCTGTTTCTGCGCTATCAAACGATGGCAAAAGTTCTCCCAATCCATCTTGCGGTTCCATGCCTCCTTGCTTACCGCAATCCATTCTTCGGGACTCGACATATCCATGAGCCTGGGAAGGCCTTCGAAGGGAAAACCGGCCACTCTGTCCAGCGCTTCCCAAAGGGAATAATCCTTTTCGCCCGCTTCAGGTTTTTTGAGCGCAAGGTTGACTGTTACTCTGCAATCCTTAGCGGATATTTGTTTGGCGTCAACAGCAAGAGCGAGAATCCATTGATCTTTCTCGCATTTTAAGCGGGCAATCTCTACTCCTTGACTGGCACCAATCTTTTCTAGATCAATTCTCCACAGAATGCCTTGAGGCAGTCGAAAAATGCGGTGAATCTCGGACAGAGTGAAACTTCGCTTATGTCCGTTTACTTTTATTCTCTTTTTGCCGATCTTTTCGGATAGCCACTTATATCCTCCTCTCTTGTGACCCTCCCGGCGTTGACACAATAAAACGTCAATGGCTTCGCCGATTTCAGAAGGCTTTTTGCCCTCAGGGTTCTCCAGAATGAATTGGGATTCTTCCGCATCCATTAACGGGATTCTTCTAATTTTTCCCCTTCAATGTTTCAACAATCATATTGCCGATTATGCTTTTAAGATCGCTAATCCTTCGCTTTTCTCCCCATTGCATCAGACTCTGTTTGATGTCGGAGGGAATGGCAATGGTAACTTCAATTTCATCTTTATTTGCTTGTTCCTCCATCTTTTTCTTTATTTCCTCAACAGTCGTCTTGTTACCGGAGTCCTTCATGACTTCTTCAAAGATCTTCCTTTGGTCTTTGTTTTGGCCGAGATACGCCTCCGCTTTTCCTTCCATGATTTTCTCGGCCTCCTGGTCACCGAAACCACTGGACGAATCGACAATGGCTTTGGCGGTTTTCTGGTGAAGACTCCCCTCATCGACCTTTTTCTTTACGCTCTCCGGAAGACTTCCGGAGCGAAAGTATTCCCTGGCTTTAGTGACAGAGATATTCCAAAATTTCGCAGTTTTCTTGTACGCCTCTCCGGCTGTGCAACCTTGAGCTCGAAACTCATTGTGTTTCTTTTCGACCCAGTAGGTGTAGTCGCTGAATTTCAGCGGGGTGCGTTTGTCGCCCTCGCCGAGGGATCGTTGCAAGGCTTCGTCGTCATTCAAATCGACGATGATGGCTGGAATTTCTTCAAGCCCAAGGGTGAGAGACGCCTTCATTCGACATTGCCCGCTAACATTTTCGTAGGCGAACTCCGATTGCGTATCGGGATGCGGCCGCAAGACAATCGGAAACTCCGGCCAGTACCCCTTTTCTTCAATGGAGGATTTGACTCGCTCGATGCTTTCCTTGATGTTTTCTTCGTGGCGGCGGACGTTGACGGTGCTTTCAGGATCGATCTTACTCAATTTGACTTTGACGATTTCGTTCATCGGATGCTCTGCGTTTTCTCTAGGCATAACTCAGTTTCTTTCTTAATTCGGACTTGGCCCGCTGTTGTTTTTAACCTTGTAAAGATAACAAGTTTAGAAAATTCGCAACGGGAAGTCAAGAGCAAAATTCTCGGTTTCTCTGGCTTTTGAGAAACATGGAAAAACAACAGAATTTTCTAGCGAAGGCCGAGGAATAGGTTGCGGCCTTTTGCCAGCGAGGCGATTTTGCGGTCGGCAACCGACCGTTTCAGCATCCAAAAGCCGCAGTCTGGGTGCAAATAGCGAATGCGGTCTTCGCCGAGTTTGGCGGCGGCTTTTTCGGTGGAGCGGGCGATTTCATCCGCTGTTTCGATGCGATTGATTTTGACGTCCACAACGCCGATGCCGATGCCGATTTCCGGTCGAATTTCTCCAAGCGCATCCAGATCGGCTTCCGGGCGGTGGGCAAGTTCCAGCACGAGGTGGTCTGCCCGCAAACCGTTCAAGAATTCAATGAGTGCCTGCCAACTGCCGGATTGAATGGTTTGGCCGCCGTAGTTGCCAAAGCAGAGATGAACGCCGCAAGGCCCGGCAAAGCGGTCAAGAATGCGGTTGATCGCTTCGCCGGCGAATGGAGCGTGTTCCGGGCTGCCGGGAATGTTGGCTTCGTCCACTTGCAGGCACGAAGCGGGAAGGCCGTCCACTTGCTCCGCCAGCAAATCGGCAATGGCGAGTGTGAGCGTTTCCAGTTCGCCGTAGTGTTCGTCCAGCAAAGTGCGCGCCAGCATGTAGGGACTGGTGATTGTGAATTTGAACGGCCCGCCGGCAACCTCGCCAGCTCGCCGGCAGTCTTCCAGCAAGTTGAGCGAACCTTCCGACAAAGCGTCCAGCACAACGGCGGCCGGCTTGGCGCGGAATCGCATCTCCTGCTTGGCGGCGTAAGCTTCCGTTTGGGAGCGATTGATCGCGGCGGAGCAACCGCCAAAACGCCTCACAAAGTAGTCAATCATGCCGTTGGTGTCGGGATGGTTGACGTCAAAGCGATACAACTCGCCGTCTGTCGGGAGGTCAATCCCCGCTTGGCGTTGCGTGTCAAAAAGAACGCGGGTCGCATCTATCAGAGCTTGCTCGCTTGGCGAAGAGATCAGCCATTCGGGAATCGGATACGAGCCAACCGTTGTAGTCAAAATCTTGGGAGAAACTGGGATTGCGGGGACGGAATTTGCCATCGTTGAATTGCCTTCTCTTTTTGCGCTTGAGCGCACGCAAAGTCTGCCTTTGCGTTGCGCATAATCAAAAACCATTTGCCGCCGCCGTTCAACCAAAACCAGACCGGCGGGAGTTTCTCTATGCGCATCGCTTTTCGGCAATCATCTGCCGCCAATCGGCTGCCGCTTATTTTGGCTCACGAATCTCTCATCTCGAATCCACCTCGCCGCTTGGCCGTCAACTCACTGCTTCCAAAACTTTCTTTTTCCGCAACGGCAAGGGGGGAGACTATGAATTTTCCCAGCCTGAATTCCTCTTTTTGTCTCTTTTTCGCGCTTGGATGAGCGGATTTTGTTGATTCCAATGGATTTTTCTTAACTTTTTTCATTTTTTGTGATTTTGAGGATTGACTTTCTTCTTTTGGGAAATTAAAAATGAAGAGATTTTTGACAACAAGCTAGATTCTCATGAAACAAAAACTATCATTATTCGTGGCCTTCGTCTGCCTTTGCGGGGGGGGGGTACAGCGCCCAGGCGCAGTTGCTGATTAACGTCTATCCCAGCCAGGACAGCCCAACTAGCGAAACTCTTTGGATTTTTAGCGGTTCTTCCACTGCAAGCGCCAATAGTGCCCTCCGAACCTCCGGCGGTTTCTCTATTGACGACTCTTGGATTAGCAACGGAAACGTTTTCAACGCCAACTCGCCTACCAACCAAACCATCTCGCTCTCTCCCTTGTTTTCCAGCGCCAGCAACCCGATAGACATCGAGTCCATTCAAAAGAGGATTCCGGGCGGCGCTAGAACGCAAGTTTTTGCCGCTAGCGCCACCAACACGCCGACTATCACTATTGCCAGCGGTAGCCGAACCATTGCCAACCTTTGGATGTCTGATAATGGCAATCAAGATAACTTTGGGATTCGTGTTTCCGGAAGCAGTTTATCCTATTCCAGCGGGAATTCTTCGGCTTGGGTAGGTTCGGGCATTTTGAACAAACCTATCGGCGACTTCTTTGCGGGAACCTTCAATAATAACGCATTTCAGTCTATATTTGCGGCGAATTCCGGCGGCTCGGTGCGGGTTGTCATCAACAGCCAGGTCATCCCCGAACCCGAAGAATACGCCCTTGTCTTCGGCTTGTTTGCCTTAGGCTTTGTCCTTTTCCGCCGCCACTTCCAAAAGAAGAAACGCCGCCAACAAACCGCCACTTCGTAGACTTGGTTTGGCGATGCGGATTTTTTGGCTGTTTGTGCGGCAAGCGACAAAAGCGACAAACCACCATAGCTTCGTAGCCGGTATCTTGTGATTTGTAGATTCTCCTGCCTCCTCCAACAGCCGGGTATTTGCGGGGATCCACGGCTGGTGACATATAGCTGGCTAGTTGCTGCGCTGATGGGAATTGGTTGTATTGAGTTTGCCGTTCGCTTCGCTTTCATGGCGGCACCATCATCTCTGAGCCGGAAGAATGCGCAGTTGTGTTTGGCTTGTTTGCTCTGGGTTTTGTTCTCTTTCATCGCCGCCACTGGCAAAGGAAACGACAAGCCGCCGCCACTTTGTAGCCGGCTACTTGCTGCGCTGGCGAACCAAGTGGTCGGAGGCTTTTGGGGGGGTTAGGGCTTTTTCAAGAAGAGGCAGAAGAAGGCTGGGCGATAGGGGATTGAGGATTTGTGGCTAGTGATTTTGGGGGTCAAAGTCCTCTGGCTAGTGTTGGGGGTCTGTGGTTTGGGCTATTGGCCTTTGGATTGAGGTTGGCCTCGTTTTTTCAAGAGCAACCGCTTTTGGGATTTCCCAAGCGGAGTTTTTCTTGTTTCGGAAAGAGCGGTGAATTCGGATTATGGGAACATGCTCTAGATTCACTCTCGACGAGGGAAGACTTCACGGTTTCTAATTAACAATTGGCACAATCACCGAGAAGGCAATCAACATGGAGAAACGATGCTTTCGGCTGGATGATTTTCTCTAATTCTATTGAATAGGCGGCGGGCAAGACACTCTGGACAAAAGCTATTCTGCCGAGTATTTTTGGGTTGTGCTACTTGAAGATCACGCCGGAGACGTTCTCCGCAAGGCTCGCTTGGGGCGAGGGGTTCCGCTGGAACGGGTTGCGGAGGCGGCGCGAATGCGTCCGGAGCATCTTGCGCGGTTTGAAGAGCGGGGCAAGCCTTCGGACGGGATGGATTTTGACGCTGTTGCCGGACTTTTGAATCTTGACGGCGACAAACTCCGCCGAGTCGCCGAAGGATGGATTCCCGCGGCGCGCGAACTTTCCCGCTGGCAGTGCCTTCGGAAAATCGAAAGCGATTCCGGCGGAATGGCGGTCAACTGCTTTCTTTTTTGGGATCGATCTTCCCGCGAGGCCGCTCTTTTTGACACCGGTTGGGAGGCCGTCTCAATTACGGATTTGTTGGGGCAATTCCAACTCGCGCTGAAACATATTTTTATCACTCACTCCCATCATGATCACGTCGCGGCTCTTGGCGAGTTGAGAAAGCAAGCGCCTGATGCCGCCGTTCACTCGAATTCGTCTCATGCGCCCCAAAGTCAAAAACTGAGGGGAGGAGAATGTTTCTTGGTAGGAGATCTGAACGTTGGATGGCGAAAGACGCCCGGCCACGCCGTTGACGGAGTGACGTATGTTGTGGATGGCTTTCCCGGCAAAGCGCCGCCGGTTGCGGTTGTCGGCGACGCCGTCTTTGCCGGCTCCATTGGCGGCGCTCTCAAGCACTTTGAAATCGCCCGGCAACATGTTCGGGAAGAGATTCTAACACTGCCTGAATCCGCCTTGATTTGTCCCGGCCACGGACCCGTAACCACCGTGGGAGAGCAACGGGATTTCAACCCGTTTTTTCCGGCGCTTGTTGAATCTTTCGGCGGCGCGAATTCCGGCCGGCGAAACAAACGAACAACGGAAACGCGGAATGCGTTTGAATCATGCCAAGACGCCGCTCATAAAAATGAGAAAAACAATCTATCCAAGACGATAACCAAATAACAAATCTACTAGTCGTGTCTACAAAACAAAATAACGAAACAGATGATCCAGAGACACAGCGCAAGGTAAGAGTCGAGGCGCAATTCGGCTGGTATAATGCCACCGTTCATAATGTCCGTTTCCACATATCAAACAAAATGCTAACAATCTATTGCCTAATACATGGAAACAAAGCGCTGGAAGACAAGTCCGCCACCGTTAATATCCTAGTTCCCACAATGTTTAATTACCAATCAGGTTTGCCATTCTGCAAACTTCTCCAAGATCATAAAATAATAAAATTTGAGGATGGCGAAATTGAAGATCAAATCAAAGCGCAAGAACGCATCATAAATGAAAACGCCAAAATCACAAAAGATTTGCCGGGAACAGAATGCTCAATTCTTGTCAATGCGCTCCAACCCAGCACACGCACGTCAAGAATCGGAAGCGGCGAACCCATAGAAGTTTTATCCCCAGACAACGACACCTTCCAATTCATGTATCCTCAAGGTTGCTGTCTCTGCGGTAAATCAATTCGATTGAATCACAAATAACTCTCTCAAAAATGGCTTGGCTCTCTCAAAAATGGCGGCGGATTGGGAAGTGGACTTTTTGGATCACCACCATCCTCGGCATTCTCATTGCCATTCCGTTGCTCAAGACGGTTTGGCCCTTTCTGGAAATTATGTGGGCGACGAGGTCTAAGGCGGCCTTGGAAGCGAACCCGAACTTTCGGACGAATCAAACGGTGACGCTTTCTGAGGAACCTGAAACTCTTCCGTCTCCGGCAACTGCGGATGGAGAAATCGCCCATTTAGGATCGCGTTTGGATCAAATCTCGCATTTAGATCGAGAGGAAATGGATCAGATGATGGGAAGGATTGCCGCGCATTTTGGCGTGCCGGAGCCGTTTGCGGCGGATCCGGAAGTTTACGATGAAGACTCGGCTGTGTTTGAAGACGTCAACAAAGTGATTCACGAGATCGACGGCGTTCGTCATCACATTTACATTGTGGAGATGAAAGACCGCAACGGCAACCGGACGACGTTTTTGGACAGCTTCGAGAAACCGGACGCCTATTACGAACGCACCATGCAAGTGATGAAAATGGTGCGGAAAAACGCCCAGCTCAAACACATCTACGACGCCGTTTCCCCCATTTTGGCCAACATGGCCAACGAACGAGAAGAATCCGCGCAAGACGAGAGCGCGGAAGTGAATTGGGAAGAAATCCTTTCGGAAGAAGAGCGTTCCTCCATCACGGAATCCCTTCTTCCTCGTCCCGTCGGCGACCCGGCGACAAAACATTGACCCGCCCGAATGCATAAGGCATAGTTGGAAAATCGAGGCCATGAAAATTTCACACGTTTCTTTGCAGGGCCAGCTGCTGTTGGATGGTGGCAGGCTTCGGGGATCGTTTTTTCATCGGAGCGTTGTGTTGGTGTGCCAACACGATATGGAAGGCGCTTTTGGATTGGTGATCAACCGGGCAACCCAAAAAAATATCGGCGAAGTTCTTGAAGACATTCCCGACTCGCTAAGGAAACATCCGCTCTATTTGGGAGGCCCCGTGCAGCCCGGCGCCTTTTGTTATCTTCACGGCAACAACTCCCTGCCTTCCGGGAACGTCATGCGCAATCTGGAATTGGGATACTCGCTTGAAGATTTGGCCAAGATTGCGGGGGATTTCTCGCCGACGAGGAAAGTGCGCGTGTTTGCCGGCTACGCCGGCTGGAGTCCGGGGCAGCTGGACGCCGAGATGGCCAACAATGCTTGGCTGACTCACCCCGCCTCTATGGAACTTGTCTTTAGAAGCGACACCGGCAGATTGTGGAATCACATTTTGGGGCTGAAAAATTGGCGGCACCGCCTCCTTGCCCAGTCGCCGGAAGACCTTTCCTGGAACTGAATGGAGAATCTTCGGGAGCGAGAGCCGCCCACTCTCCGTCATTCCTCAATTGGCGATTTTCCCGGCGGCATTCGCCTCAGGATATTTTTGAAAGTTTTTTTTTGTGCAAAATGAACAATCCGCTAGTCTAATAAACTAAATGAGTCCGCAACTTGCGGAAGAGAAACCAATAATAGACAATCCGTTGAGAAAGTTTTTAGCCATGAGATTATTTTTAGAAAATAAATTCAAGTCGTTCCTTGCCTGCGGCATTGCGGGAGGGGTAATTGGGTTGGCTCTTTTGGGAGCGTCGCCAAAACTCAAAGAAGGCTTTGATCCGCCAAAAGTTCGCGTGGACGACACGCCGATTTCAAGAGAGGGCGCCCTGCGAGCAAGCTTTGCGCCGACCATCAAGAAAGCCAGCCCCAGCGTCGTCTACATCTACACAAAAAAGCAGATTCAATTTCGCCGCCGCCAGCCTTTCTTTCCCTTTGGCGATCCTTGGTTCGACAGATACTTTCGCGTGCCGCCGTTAATCGAACAACGAGAACAACGCGGTTTGGGATCCGGAGTGATCGTGTCCGAAGACGGATACATCCTAACCAGCTATCACGTTGTGGAAGGCGTGGACGAAATTGAGGTTCTTTTGGAGGATGGAGAATCTCCATATCAAGCGAAGATAGTGGGCACCGATCTGAACACTGATATCGCAGTCATTAAAATCCAAGCCAAGGATCTTCCCGCCATCACCTTAGGCAATAGCGACAATCTGGAAGTTGGGGACGTCGTGCTTGCCATCGGCAATCCCTTCGCCATCGGGAAAACGGTGACCATGGGCATTGTGAGCGCCACCGGACGCAGCGGCCGCAGCACTTTGGAAGGAGGCGACCCCGGGACATTTATCCAAACCGACGCCGCTATCAATCAAGGCAACTCCGGCGGTGCCTTAGTGGATGCAGACGGCCGATTAGTCGGCATCAACATGGCCATTGCCACACAAGGAGGCGGTTATGACGGAGTCGGATTTGCCATCCCGGTCAACATCGCCCGAAACGTCATGAACAATCTGACAACGCACGGCAAGGCGGCGCGCGGCTATCTTGGAATAGGATTTCAACCGATCACTCCCGACTTGGCCGAAGAATTTGGAATCGGCGAAGCGCAAGGAATACTGGTGACCCACGTCATTCCCAACAGCCCGGCGGAAAAAGCCGACATCCGCGACGCAGACGCCATTGTCGAGTTGGACGGAAAACCAGTGAAAAACACGCGCGAATTTCAGGCAAGCATCGCTTCCTCTCCGGGAAAAGAAATCCAGCTCAAAATAATTCGAAACCGCGAGGAAACGAACGTCCAAGCGACTCTGGAAACTTTGGATGAGGATGCGTTTTGGAACGAGGATTCGGTCGACAATCCTTTGCGCGGCATCCAAGTTGAGGACTTGACCGGCAACTGGAGGCAACGTTTTGGCATTCCGCCGCGAATCTCCGGCGCCATTGTTGTGAACGTGGATTTTTCCTCTACGGCATACCAAGTGGGAATTCGCGCCGGCAACGTTATCCAGAGCATTAATCGGGAACCCGTCGCCAACGCCCAAGACGCGAACCGCCTCATCCGCAGTTTGGAAGGGGATAGAGTCTTGCTCAAATTGTGGCGCGGCAACCAAAGCGGCTACCTTGTCCTTCGCAAAAGACGCTAAACAATTGCCGCTCTTGCCAAGCTATACAGAGAGCTTCAATGGCGGCAAAAGACAAAAACTTCCTTCGTCCAGAAAATCGGGAAGGCATTGTATTCCCGCCGCATAGCTTTGCTCTCTCATAGAAAACGAGGCGGCTGAGGAAGGCGGCATTATAGGGGAAAATATTGCGACAACGGAATGCGACTTTTCCGCACCGCGTCTCGCATATTTTCTTGTCTGAGACTGTTTGTTGCGTTGGAGAAGAAGTTCTGTTGTTAACTTGCGCATCGTATTGTTGTCTAGTCCGCTCCTACTTTGTGATTGTGGATTTGGTGGTTGTTTTACAAAGCGGAATGTCTTTCGATTCTTGCCGTGTTTTTTCGCCAACGGTAGAACTGCTTGCGAGCGCGCCTAGTTGTTTCTGCGGTTTGTCGTTGGCATTGCTTTCTCGAAGGGATAGATTACCCGCTTCTCTTTCTCTATAATGCATTATTTTGACTATAATGCGACGACTCCGTTGGCTCCGGAGGTATTTGACGCGATGGCGCCTTACTTGCGGGAGAGTTGGGGAAATCCGTCCAGCGTATATGCCTTCGGCCACAAGGTAAAAGAAGCGATTGAGTGCGCCAGAGAGTCTGTGGCGGTGCTTATAGGAGCGGAGGTCGGCGAGGTGGTTTTCACCAGCGGAGGCACGGAAAGCAATAACACGGCGTTCCATTGCGGCATGAGTGCGGATGCGGGTCGACGGCATTTGATCGTGTCCGCAGTCGAGCATTCGGCAGGCATCCAAGCGGCGGCGAATTACAAAGCGCAAGAGTTTCAAGTCACTCATCTCCCAGTGCGTTCTGACGGTTTGATGGACTTGGCCGAACTGGACGACATGATCCGGCCGGACACGGCGATGTTGTCCCTCATGTGGGCAAATAACGAGACGGGGATCATTTTCCCAATAGCAAAGGCGGGCGACTTGTGCCGCCGTCGAGGCGTCCTGTTTCATACAGACGCAGTGCAGGCGGCGGGGAAGGTTGCCATCAATGTGAAGGCGGCGCAGGTCGATTACTTGTCGTTGTCCGGCCACAAGATTTACGCGCCCAAAGGGGTGGGCGCGCTTTATGCGAGGGAAGGAGCGCCTTATCGAGCGTTGATATTAGGCGGCAGCCAAGAAAAGAGACGTCGGGCGGGAACCCAGAACGTGGCCTCGATTGTGGCGATGGGAACGGCGGCGAGGCTTGCGTTGCAAAGTCTGGAAGAGGAGTCGACGCGAGTTGGCAGACTGCGCGATCAGCTGGAGGAAAGCCTTCTGCAAATGCCCTTCATCCGCCGGAATGGAGCGCCGTCGCCGCGTTTGCCCAACACATCCAATCTCACCTTCGAAGGCGTAGAAGCGGAGGCGCTGTTGTTGCTTTTGGACAAAGAAGGGATTTGCGCCTCCAGCGGCTCCGCTTGCTCCACAGGTTCGCTGGAGCCGTCTCACGTGTTGACGGCAATGGGATTGCCGCGATCGCTGGCGATGGGTAGCGTGCGGTTCAGTTTGGGGCGAACGACGACAATGGCCGACGTGAATCGTTTGACCTCCGTGTTGCCGAAATTGCTCAAACGACTTCGCGCCGCGATCCCTCAAACTTTTTTTACCTAACGACTTTCTTTTTATACAGTTGATTTCACGGCGTCGCCGCTCAATAATAAACGCGAGATGGATCCGATTTTAACATTATTGCGGGAAGACGCCTCCTTAACGGTTGCCGAGCTGGCCAATCGTTTGGGGCAGTCCGAAGAGAAAATCGCCCAAGCCATTCAAGATTACGAAACTCGGCGCGTGATATTAGGCTACCGCACTTTGATCAATGAAAAGTTGTTGGGAGAAAGCCGAGTGCGCGCCGCTATTGAAGTGCGATCCACGCCGGAACGGGAGGACGGTTTCCATCGGCTCGCCACCCGCATCGCAAAACATCGCGAAGTCCGCACTTGTTGCCTGATGTCCGGAACTTACAATTTTCTAGTGATCGTTGAAGGAAACAGCTTAGACGAAGTTGCCGCCTTTGTCGCCGAAAAACTGGCCGTGTTAGAAGGCGTAGTATCCACTTCCACGCATTTTATGTTGAAGTCCTATAAAGAACACGGCGTTCTTATACACCAAGACGAAGACGCCGAACGATTGAAAGTCAGCCCCTAAATAGCGGCTCTCAAAACCTCCAGCACAATGGCCATCGAAATCGACCCGCAAATCACCCCCCGCAAACTGTTGCCGAAAATCGAACGCCTCTTTGAAGTTTCCGCACAAAAACTAGACTCCATCCACCGCACATGGAAACCTGCCAACGGAACCCCAGTCTTTACCGTCCAAGGACGCTACACAAGCCGCGGATGGACAGAATGGACACAAGGATTCCAATACGGCTCCGCCATATTACAGTTCGACGTCACCGGCGAAGAGCGCTTTCTCAAAATCGGGCGGACAGCCACCTTGCGGCAAATGGCCCCTCACGTCTCTCACATCGGCGTCCACGACCACGGATTTAACAACGTTTCCACCTACGGCAATCTCTTGCGTCTCATGCGAGAAGGCCGCCTTGCAGACAACCAATTCGAACAAGCCTTTTATGAATTAGCCCTAAAGGTTTCAGGCGCCGTCCAAGCAAGCCGATGGACGCCAATTGCCAACGGAAAAGGATATATCTATTCGTTCAACGGTCCCCACTCTCTGTTTATAGACACAATCCGCTCGCTCCGCGTCTTGGCAATCGCGCATCGCCTCGGCCATATATTAATGGGAGAAGGGGACCGTCCAATATCTCTGCTCCGGCGGCTGATAGAACACGCTCGATCCACCTCAACCTACAATGTATATTACGGCAGCGGACGAGACGCCTACGATACCCGCGGGCGAACCGCTCACGAAAGTCTATTCAACCTCAACGACGGAAGCTATCGCTGCCCCAACTCTCAACAGGGCTATTCCCCCTTTTCCACTTGGACGCGGGGCTTGGCCTGGGCAATTTGCGGCTTCGCGGAACAATTAGAATTTTTGACTATTCTCGAAGACTCCGAACTGAAACCCCTAGGAGGCCGAGAATCCATCGAAACTATGATGCGAAAAACAGCCGAGGCGACCGCCGATTTCTACTTGGAAAATTCCTGCCAAGACGGCATCCCAATCTGGGACACCGGCGCCCCAGACACCGCGCGGATGGGAAATTACCTCGCCAAACGCTCTGATCCTTATAACCAATGGGAGCCGATGGACAGCTCGGCAGCATCCATCGCGGCGCAAGGATTAATTCGACTCGGCAACTACTTAAGCCAATCCAAAAAAAACAAATCCACAAAAGGCAAACTTTACCAACAAGCGGGACTAACAACGGCCGACACCCTCTTCTCCGAACCCTACATCTCGACAGACGTCAACCACCAAGGACTAATCCTCCACTCCGTCTACCACCGTCCCAATGGCTGGGACTACCACCCGCCGGGCCGTAAAGTCCCTTGCGGCGAAAGCTCGATGTGGGGAGATTACCACGCCCGCGAACTAGCGCTCATAATCTGGCGCGAAGCCAAAAGCATGAATCCATACCACTTTTACGATTGTGTGGACAAATCAGTCAAAATATAAAACCTATCTGCGAAATCTAACATGCTCGATACATATCGTTTAGCCGCTGTTTGGAAGCAAGGATGCGAGAATGGTTATCCGAACAAGGAAACTTGATTCATATCGATCTCCTTCCACTTCAAACGCAACAACCAACTTCCAATACCTCCCTTCCACACCACGTCATCTTATTCGAGAAATACAACTTCAAACCCCGCTCCTTGATACACTCCGCCTTGCCGCTCTCAAAAATATCCAACGCGCAAATCACCAGCGCAACTCCCTCCATCCGATTCGGCAATTTCGACTCCAACTCCACCCGAACCCCAGTCTCCGAATCGTCTCTCGTATCTCTCGATCCTTCAGCAAACGCTTATACCGCAACACCAAACATAAATCAAAATCATTCCGCAACAACGTCAATAAATCTCATATCTTTGTGGCCGCTCCACCCACTTTCCCAGGCGGGCCAAATAAATATACCTTCCGCTTCATAACCACTACAAATCCAAAATAAGGAACAATGAACGAAAGATTCCGAACCAACATTACTTAATGAAGAAAAAGGAAAATACCTTTCTTCCTGCTTTTTATTAATTTCTAATGCAATTGCTAACCAAGTTGTCCGCACGTGAAATCATGAACCACCCAGTAACAAGCCGTTCCGCGCCAGCGAGAACCACAAACGCCCTTCTCAACTTGACACTACCCACTGCTCGCCCCCACCGCATCCGCACTCCCCGCCCGTAAAACCATACACATAACCTAAATAAGCGGTGAAAACTACCAACACGAGCATCGCCGCCGCGTTTAACAAACCCTTGCTGTTCTAGAAAATTAAGAACAATCCCAGCGGCACTTCAATCAAAACCACCAATACTGCTAGATAATTAATACCTTCAGATTCTCCCAATCGTAAGATACGGTGACCTATCGGGAAGAGACCAAATCTTGGGCGATGCCGACACTCAAAATTCGCCGCTAACGGCAAACAGAATTGGACAACCCAACAAGCCTTTTACCTTTTTAAAACGCTTCCCGAACTGACGATTTAAAAGTAGATATTCGGGTGCATATCCATGTTTTCCGAAAGGTAGGCTTTCGAGAGCAAGGACTTAGGCACGCCAACCGAGAGGCATTCGCCAGCCAGCCAGCGTTTCTCGTCCGGCGACCAATACAAGGTCAATTCAATCGCGGACACAAAACCATTAAGGCCAATCGCATCATACCCCACGCGAAACCTCGCCCACTCAATTCCCCTGTGCTTTTTCATCACGTCTATTGGTTTTACATGATACCCAATAATTGGCCTTTTTGTTTTGATGTGAAATCGATTGCCTTGGGAACCTCTTGAATTGCCGGGATAAAACGAAAACACTTTAGCATGTTCTCCACTCTTTGGCGCCACTTCCGCACATTAAAGTGAATGCTGTCCACTCGAATAGAATCCAAGCGAAGCGTCGTCTGAAAGTCATGGACAACTCTAGGCCATTTTGACTTAGGCAAATGATCCAAAGCATTGGTATCACTTTGACGAAACATTCTGAACGCTTCGGGCAAAGAATTCAAAGCGCTCGCATCCCCGTTAGATTTGTTCAAAATCCGCCAGTTGAAAGCATGTTTTATGCTATCTTGATTGCTTTGGCTCACATTCCGATAATCTGGCTTGCGGAAAACTATGAAGTTTTCATAAGAGCCGGTTTTCATCTTGTAAAATCAAGCGGTGAGTCTTTCTTCCAGCAAGTCTTTTGCAAGGGAATTAATATAGAGACTTCCTCTTGAACAAGTCTTTTGAATAAATTAGTTGCCTCCGGACTGTCTAAATCTATCTCCTCCATTCCCTGCTATTTCTTTTGGGCAGTCTTTACTTTTTCTTCTTGGGATGAAACCAAACGGAAGCAGTCGCCAATTTTTGAGTTGCGGAACGCCACGGATTAGTGGCGCGGATGTTCTCCTTTGTTTTCATAAGCGCCCTCAGGTATGCTGTTGCATGCTGTCTTCGAATCGCCATTTGTCCAGCAACAATAGGCAATTATATAATGACGAACGGAAGTGCCTTCGCATTCCTCTGTAATAAAGCAACATATCTCATCCAAATCGCGCTTGTAGTATTCTCGATCCTCATCTCCAGAGATAATTACACTGCACGGCTTACTCGGCCCCGATCCGGAGACGTCGTGGGGTTGGCGAAGATGTCGACGGTGGCAAAGAGAAGGGAGGAGTTTCCCTTGAGGGTGGTCTCGCTGATGAGGAGTTTGGTCGGCAAATTGTTGCCATTGATTGCGGTGGCTTCTCACTGGGCGGTTTCTTAGCCGCTAGGAACTTCAAGCAGGGAAGGAGGTGTTCAAAGGAGGTTTTTTGCTTTTACATAGAATCGATGTTTTCAATCATGTCTATAACTTTCTTATTGAACGATTCTTTTCGTTCCAAGCAAGCTTTCTCCTTCTAACAAGGATGGACAATAAACAGTCTTGAAAAAGGTCAAGCCCTTTTTGGAGGAAACTCGTCTTGTTCAAAATAGTTTTTGAGAGAAAATCCCTTATTATTTCAACTTTCAACGCAAGACGCGCTTTTTTGGAAAACTTCATATTCATTCCAATCCGCTTTTGAAAAGGATGGAGGGGGTCGGTTTGTGTGGTTGTTTTGGTTGGGAGGGGAAGAGGAAGGAGAAAAAGGGAAGGCGTTATTGGCGGACGTTTTCGTTGTTTTTGGCTGTGGGGATGGAGCGCATGAGTTGGACCATTTGGAGGGCAGTGGAGGCGGCTTCGGCACCGCGGTTGTGTTTTAGGTCGGAGAGGCAACGTTGGCGGGCTTGGTCGGGGGTGTTGAAGAGGAGGACTTGGTGGATGATGGGGAGGGTTTGGTGGATTTGGATTGTGGCGAGGGAGTGGGAGACGGCGGCGGCGATGTGCTGGGCGTGTTGGGTGTCGCCTTGAAGGATGACGGCGAGGCAAAGGATGGCGTCAAGGGATTGGGAGTCGGCGAGTTTGGCGGCAATGGCGGGGATTTCGAAGGCGCCGGGGACGCGAAAGGTTTGGAGTTGGGATTTCCGCAAGCCGGCTTGTTGGAAGGTTTGTTTGGCAGCACGGAGCATGCCGTCGACGTATTGAGCGTTGTAGCGCGCGGCGACGATGGCGAAGCGGCTGTTTGCGGCGGGCGGATTTTTTCGCTTGGAGATGGGTTTGAGCATATGGGATGCGAGGGAGTTGGTTTGAATCTAGATGAGGTGACCCATTTTGGTTTTTTTGGTTTGAAGGTATTTTTCGTTGTGGGGGTTGGTCTCAGGGAGGATGGGAATTTGTTCAATGATTTCAAGGCCGTAGCCGTCGAGCCCGATGACTTTTTTGGGATTGTTGGTAAGGAAGCGAATTTTTCGGAGGCCGAGATCGGCGAGGATTTGGGCGCCGATGCCGTATTCGCGGAGGTCGGAGTTGTAGCCGAGTTTGAGGTTGGCGTCGACGGTGTCATAACCTTGTTCTTGGAGTTTGTAGGCGCGGATTTTGGCGGCGAGGCCGATGCCGCGGCCTTCTTGGCGCATGTAAAGGAGGACTCCTTTACCGGCGCCGGCGATTTGTTTCATGGATTGGCGCAGTTGGCCGCCGCAGTCGCAACGTTGAGAGCCAAAGACATCGCCGGTCAGGCATTCGCTGTGAACGCGGACAAGGGCGGCTTGGCCGTCGGCAAGGTTGCCGCAGGCAAGGGCAAGATGGTGGACGCCGTCGACGGAGGAGCGGTAGAGGTGAAGTTGGAAGGGGCCGCAGTCGGTGGGCAGTCGGACGGTCTCGATTTTTTGGACGAGTCGCTCGCGTTGGCGGCGGTGTTTGATAAGGCTTTCGATGGAGCAAAGTTTGAGTTGGTGTCGAATGGCGAAGGCGCGAAGTTCGGGCAGGCGCGCCATGGAACCGTCGTCGTTCATGATTTCACAGATGACGGCGACCGGTCGGCATCCGGCCAAGCGAGCGAGGTCGACGGCGGCTTCGGTGTGTCCGGCTCGTTGGAGGACGCCGCCGTCTTTGGCCCGCAGAGGGAAAACGTGGCCGGGCTGGACGAGGTCTTCGGGGACGGCGGTGGGATCGGCTAGGACGCGGATGGTTTGGGCGCGGTCGGCGGCGCTAATTCCGGTGGAGATGCCTTGAGCGGCGTCGACGCTGACTTGAAAGTCGGTGCGGAAGGAGTCTCGATTTTTGGAGACCATTTCTTCGATGCCGAGTTGGCGGAGCCGTTGTTGTGTGGAAGGGCAGCAGACGAGGCCGCGGCCGAATTTGGCCATGAAGTTGACGGCTTGAGGGGTGATGGTCTCGGCAGCTAGGATGAGGTCGCCTTCGTTTTCGCGGTCGGCGTCGTCAACAACGACGACCATTTTTCCGGCGCGAATGTCGCGGAGGACGTCTTCGATGGGATCAAACTGTTTTTCTTCGCTCACTGGTTTGCGGTTGTGCGCTTTCAAAAAGGCGTCGGTTGGCTTGGACAGATTAACGAGTTGCGGCGGGTCGGGAAGTTTGCCGTTGTTGTTGACGGGTAACGGCGCTTTCCACTTTGGCGAGCGCTTGATCCAGGCCTTCTGGGTTCTTCCCGCCGCCGCGGGCAAATTCGGGTCGTCCGCCGCCTTTGCCGTTGATTTCCGGAGCAATGCTACGAATGATTTCGTCGGCGCGGACTTCGGTGCAGTATTTTGGGGAAACCGTGGCGATGAGAATGGCGGATTGGCCTGCGCCGCCGCCGAGTACGATGACGCCGGAGAACTTGGCTTTCAAGTTTTCGGCGACGATTTGAACGGTTTTGCCATCTGCGGCGCCAAGGTTGGCAACAATTAGGGGAATGGCCGGCTGGCCTTCGATGGACGGGATTTTTCGCGCCGAAGCCAAAAGGGATCGAGACTGGTCGGCGGCGGCTTGGTTTTGTAGCGTTTTGAGCTGTTTTTCGAGTTGTTTTTGTTGCTGGAGCGTTTGTTCCAGTTTTCGTTCTAGTTCGGCTGGCGGCGCGTTCAACCGGGCCGCTAGCCGTTGGATTAGTTGGGTGTCTCCGGCTGTTTTGCGCAAGGAGGCTTCGCCGGCAATGGCTTCGATCCGGCGGACCCCGGAGGCGACGGCGGCCTCGCCGATGATTTTGAAAAGCCCGATTTCTCCGGAGGCTTGTGTATGGGTGCCTCCGCATAGTTCCATGGAAAAGCCATTTAGTTGGCCGGCTTGCCCGCCAATTTGGACGACTCGGACTTGACGGTCGTATTTCTCGGCGAAGAACTGCATGACGTCGCTTCGGCCTTCGACTTGGCGGCGTTCGACTTCAAAGCAGTGAACGGGTTCGTTGGCCAGAATTCGCTCGTTTATCAGCCTTTCCATGTCGGCAATCTGCTCGGCGGTTAGGGGAGGAGCGTTGAAGTCGAAGGTCAACTTTTCGGCGCCGACGAAGGATCCTCTTTGGCCAGCGTCGCGGCTGACGACTTCGTGGAGCGCCCAGTGGAACAAGTGCGTTGCCGTGTGGTGTCGTTCGACGGCTCGCCGCCGCTGTTTGTCGACGCTGGCGAAAACGCGGTCGCCCGGCGACAACGTTTCCGTCGATTTGGCTAAGACATGAACAATGGCCAATCCAATTTTTTGAGTGTCTGTTACTTTCCAGATTTCGCCGCCGTGTTGCAGGCTGCCTTGGTCACCCGCTTGGCCTCCCATTTCAGGGTAAAATGGGGAGACATCCAGCAGAATGGCGGTTTTGTCCTTCATCCGCGCCCGCTCCAGAACTCGGCTTTGACACTCCAAAGTTTCGAAGCCGCAGAATTGCCCGGCGGTTTCCGCTTTTACGCTCGATACTTCGACGGTTTCTTTTTTGCGAGCGACTCGCGATCGCTCTCTCTGCGCTTTCATCAGTTCCTCAAAACGCTTGGTGTCCACCACGCCGCCTTGCTCCCGCGCCAGCAGCTCGGTCAAGTCCAGCGGGAATCCATAGGTGTCATAAAGCTGGAAGGCGTCTTCTCCGGAAAGTAAGAAGCTTTTTTGCGCGCTTGGCCTTGTTGATTGCTCGGCGGGCGATGGTTGTTCCCGCTGCCGTTGCGCTTTGTTTTGAAAGAGTTCCATGCCCCGGTCTAGAGTGCGGCGGAACGCTTCCTCTTCGGCATAAATCACTTTCCTCACTTGTTCCCGCCGGGCGTGCAATTCGGGAAAGAAATCGGCCGGACAATGGTCGGCCACGGCATCGACTAGTCGATGGAGGAAAGGCTCGCGAAGGAGAGAGAGCGTCCTTCCGTAGCGCACTGCCCGACGAAGGATTCTGCGCAAAACGTAGTTGCGGTCCGTATTGCCCGGCAAGATGCCGTCGGCAATGGCGAAGCTGAGCGCTCGGACGTGATCGCCAATCACCCGGAAGGCTACGTCGATTCGCTCCTGCGCGGAAAGGTTGGCGGCGTGGGCTTGGGAGGGCAAGGTGGAGCGATATCGTTTCCCAGTCAATTGCTCCAATTCCTCGAAAAGAGGGCGGAAAACGTCGCTTTCGTAGTTGGAGACGACGGCGCCGAAGTCGTGGAATCTTTGCGTATTTTGGAGAATGCCGACGATCCGCTCAAATCCCATGCCGGTGTCGACGTGCTTGGCCGGGAGGTTGCCGAAACCGCCGGCGCCGTTGGCGTCAAACTGGATGAAAACCAGATTCCAGATTTCAATGCAGGCGGCGCTGTCTTTATTGACCAACGATCCCCGGGTGTTGCCCTGCGAAGTCAAGTCAATGTGCAACTCCGAACACGGCCCGCAAGGGCCCGTCTCCCCCATCATCCAGAAGTTGTCCTTTTTGCCCCCGCGGACAATGTGCCCCTCAGGAGGCAGCCCAGCCTCGGCCATCACTGCCGCCCAGCAATCGTAGGCTTCTTGGTCAAACTGCGCCGGATCCCCCTTTGCCTTGTCCGGCGCATAAACCGTGGCATACAATCGCTCCGGCGGACACCCCCAAACGTTCACAAGCAACTCCCAAGCCCACGCAATTGCTTCCCGCTTGAAGTAATCGCCAAAAGACCAATTGCCCAGCATCTCGAAAAAAGTATGATGATACGTATCCCAACCCACGGCCTCCAAGTCGTTGTGCTTGCCGCCAGCGCGGATGCACTTTTGCGTGTCCGCCGCCCGCCCCGGTTTGTAAGGGCAAGGTGTTTGTCCCAAAAAAATCGGCACAAATTGGTTCATCCCGGCATTGGTAAACAACAAATTCGGCGCCTTAGGCAACAATCTGGAAGACGGCACAATCGTATGCTGCTTCGCCCGGAAGAAATCCAAAAAATCCCGGCGAATCTTATCGCTGCTCGGCACGGAGACCTGACTCATAATTCTCGCAAAATCCTAGAGTAATTTTACAACCGGCGCCGCAAAACGCCAGGCTCAAGACACAGGAAAATAGGAAAAAAACAAGCCTTTGGCCAGTATAATCTTGCCTCCTCATCGGCCTTTTGAAATAGCCAAGCAGACAAGGCTCGACCAAATTCGGCATTTCCGCTGTCGTTTACGCAAGAAACTAACCCCAGAGACCATTCCCGCGATTCGTTTGTTTTTACCCATTTTGCTTCCCTAAAAAATTAACAGCCTCCCGACTTCAAAAGGTCTGTCGTCTTTACTTTGCAAAATGAACTTTATCCTTGATAGCGCAAGATGCCGATCCCGCCGGCGACGCCTTCTTCTGCTTCAAAATCTTGTTAGACGACCTCTTCGGAAAAACTAACTCCCACAAACAAAGCCATCGGAAAACAATCGAGCCCGTCCCCCTTTCCATCCGAAAGTTTAAGGCAATCACAGCGCTTTACCTCATTATTGATATCAAAAACACCAAAAGACTTGTTTCCCACAGAACACCATTTCCGCTCGACAAAAAGCCAAAGAGCATAGCAAGTCATACATGCCTCTTAGCCAGCGTCCGCTAGGGATGTAGAAAAGCTCTCCCATAGACTTGACACGACAAGGCGGCTGCCAGCAGATTTAGATAGTGGACAAAAAAGAAACACGAGAAGATAAAAGGGAATACGCCAGCCATAGACAAGCGGCCGCAACGGGCAAGAAACAAATTGGGAGAAAACCTACTGGAGAAATGTTGCGCCTTAGAGAATGTCGGATTAATTTGCTGATCGAAGAACGGAGAATCTTGTTGCAATCGCTAATTCTAAAACAACCAGACAAGCTAACCTGCGCTGCACTTATGGCGTGCCATTTCGTCAGCCAAAGGTAGCAATCGTCTTAGTTGCCCAACGCAAAAGCCCTTGAAGAGGTTAGAATGCTATAATCCAAGCAAGTGAGAATAAAGAAAACATGGGATTAGATATTGCGGACGATTTCCTACAATTCACAATCATTGTTCTTTGTCGATAGTCGTTATCTTCCCGCCGAAAGCGAAGCAGATAGGCCGGATTCACTCGATGCGGAGAAAGAGATGTTGGCAGAGGGGGAGGATTGGTTGTCTAACAAGCAAAAGCCGCTCCGTCGCATAAGCACTGTGGATGAAGGGGAGAGGTTCCATTAGGCGTTTCTTCGTAATGTGTTAGGCGGAAGCGGGCTTCGATAATTCGTCAACACAGCCAAGACTATTTTTGCAGCCGCGGTGCTACTTGCGAAGTAACTATCCCTTTTAAAATGCTTCATCATTGACTAAAACCAACAAAATCCCATAAATATAGCATTAATAAATTTGTTCTGGAAAAATTCGAATTTAAACCAACTTTTTGCATAAAATCTCTCCAAAGATAAATCCAGAGCTTGACAAAATCAAAATGCGCAGTTCTCACGTCCATAATGCTTGCGCGCAAAGTTATAGAGATCATGGTCGTGACAAGACGAAGTAACTGATAGCATAATGCTACCGTTTGCGTGCCTTTTCACGCATTTGAGCAAACGCAAGTCCCATGTTGTTCCGTGGCACAAGGACAAGCAATGACTGGAATTGCAGTATCAATGCGTAAATACCACATTTAGCGACGCAATTCCTCAAAACAGAATCTACCGCCAGTCTGCTCGAAGATAGGTGAACCCCACCGTAATTCAACAGGTCCGAGATCGATATTGCCTTGCGCTGGTTCTACAAGAGGTTCACTTCCTCTTTACGAAGAAAATCTTCAGCGTAATTTTGCAGAATGGGAATAAGACGGGAATCCAAACGATAGCTAGTTTTCAGTTCCATCTAATGGCTTGATATCAGACGCATCAGGAGCCTGCGTGTCAACACATCAGCAGTCCCGTATATGTTCTACGTTTTGTCAACAACAAGCAACTTTACTCCTCATGGTATCACTTTCTCTCACATCGCGTCCCACCCAATTGACCTGCAGTCTTGGCCTTTATGAATCAGAATGACATTGTAGGTCTGAAGTACGTCACGAACAGAGGAATCCTTATAAATTCACAAAATCAGTTCCACCATGTGGAGATCTAGAACTACATCTTGCAGAAATTCTCGCCAAAGCTGTTTATAGCTATCGGCGTAATCAGCATCTTCATATATCCTCTCACACCAATTATAAAAATTTGAGTCCCTCGCTTGTTTCCTGATAATTTTTAGATTAGTTGCATGTCGAGCGACAAAACCTCGAAAGTGGTTTATTAGCGTGATATTGAGTGAACATATGAGGATTTGCTTATTCTCACTAACAAGAACAGAGGCATGCGCCGCAATAGCTAAGCTTTCGCCAGGGCCGGTTAGACCTTGGAATCGACGATCCCCGGTTTTTGGACGGGTGTCGGCAGGTCAATCGCTGACCAGTATCGAACTCAAGTGAATCTTCATTGCTCTTTGCTGATAGCAAGATCTTTGATCTATCCTCCGAAAGCCATTTGAAGCATGTTCAGATATAACCTAAGAAAATTTTCAATGCTCTCAGTGGAAAATCATTTTGAAATTTTTTCCTCAAAGTTATCTGATCTAACTAATAGGTAGTATTATAGATATTTGTCGCATATCAGGAGGCATATGATGACTTAATATCTCGACTACATCTAACTGTATCACCTTTATAAGGATGAGATCTGCATGAATTGCTTGTTTAGCCATGCGTCCGAGCTGGTCGTTAAGACACGGGTGATACAACTCTAATATTTCGTTTTTGTCACGGCGAAACTGGTTGGCGGAATTTCGGATTGTTCGATCCCCTTCATTTGAACGTTGAATAGTAGTCGAAGATCAATCCTTAATCTCAAACATGGCGATACCAACCTTCAGGTTGAGGAAAACAAGATCCGGCCGCAGTCCATTGAAGTGGGCTGTGGATACATCCTCCATTCAAGAAAAACCTTGAGGGTTTTGCTACCAGAATCCCTCAATAAATATGGTTTTGTTTTAATTCCCGGGAATCTGTCGAATCTACATCGCATCGTTAACTTTACTTTTATTATTAGACGAAGTTTTTATGGAAGATGCAGGTGTTGACGCGGATCCGTTTTCGCAGCGACTCCGTAATCATACTTGGACTTTTTCTTTGGAACAACAAATTAAAAAACTTCCGAGTCGTGGTTTGTTTGATGGGAATTGGCCAACACTAGGATTTGATGGCATCCTTTTAAGAGAAGAAACGAGCGCACTGCACCGAATAGTTCGTTCCGCTTCTGATAATGCTTCCCCATCGTCCACCTCCGACGACAAGGCCTCAACTTCTCCGCAAGCAGAAGATTACATATAAAATAGTAATCCGGGTAAAGGTTCAGGATTCCGAGAGATTCATGTGGATATAGTGGATTTCCGTTCCCAGTTACTCCAGCGTTGCCGTCAACAGCAAAACTTTCTCCGTTTTCTGGACAGAGAACTCCATCGCTTGATACTTCGGGATTAGGTGAGGACTCGGACTATTCTATAGGATGCGCTTCATCGACGATGAGCATGTTCCAACCAGCCTCCACTGCTTGCCCAAACTAAAATGAGAAATCCGTCCCAAAAGCGTGTGTTATAAAGAATCCACTGCTCATTTAAAAAGATCAGCCACTTCCATACTCAATTTGTTCTTGCGGGACGTTTCGAACAGATTTGCCTCGATGGAAAGGGCAGAGACTTCTGTTGAAAATACTCGCTTGAATGTTGAATTTACGGAACAACTTCACAAACCATTAATGCGTAAAAAACTTGAACACCGCATTCAACCCTCGTTCGCCGCTTTTGTATGCTACTTCCTTATTAGAAACAGGAATTCTTTGTTAGGTTTCTCAATTTCTCGCGCCCATTGGTGAGTCCATTTCATAGATGACATTACATTCTTTTTGTAATCCACCTCCACAATCTCCACAAGTTTCCCATGCTTTTCTATTGTTTCATTTAGTTCCTCAGCCGCCGCTCTACCGCTCGAACCATAAGAAAGCAAAATCCATGGACAAGGTGTCTCTTTCAATAGTCGTTCAATAGCCTCTGTAGCAATGAATCTTCCAGAGTCATTTGTACGAAATTCCTCAAATATTGAAGCCGCCACTTCGTCGGACGAGTCTTCCCGGCGGAAGGCTTTGCCAAACAAGGACGGGTGATCATTTTTACAAACAGTAGTCCATAAATGATAGTAGGAAGCGTATCGAACCCTGGAAGGCGGCATTTTGTCGTTGTTGGAACCATAAGGCGGGTCGTAATAAGCTAAGTCGGCTTTAATGCTAGAAAGCGCTTGAAAAACATCGCCGCACAACACGGTGTTTGCGGTTTGGTTCTTCCACAATCGAGGCACTTGCAACTTTAAGTCTTTGTAGGATCGAGGAGACCAGTCTTTCAAGTAAGAAGCAAAGTGGCCAAGAGCGCTGTCAACTTGATCCAGCGCTAAAATTAGGCTTGTCAAGGCCACGCTTTTTGCAATCTTGTCTAGTTTCAAGGCGTCAATTTCTCTTCGGATAGCGTCAAGTTTTCGTGTGTTTTTCTTCTGCCAAGGTTTCTTGGTTCCGTCGATTTGAATTGCGTTGCCGCTGTTGCCGGGATTGATCTCGCCGCCGTAATGCTTGGTAAACCAGCCGTCTTCTGGAGGCATCGAATTGAGATGATCAATGAGCGGTCGATATTCTTTCGGATGCTTTCTGTTTTTAGGTAACAAGTGCCCAAAACACGGGAATACTCCGCTAAGTCGTTGGATACTACTCTATATCCCGACTGAACAAACGCTTGGCTGACTCGTGTAGAACCGGCAAAGCCGTCAAAAACACTTTGCGCGCCCGTCTTCTGTGACAACGCAAGAATATAGGGGAGAAGCTTGCGCTTAGATCCTGTATATTTTATGCCTTCGGTTGAAGGAATATCAGGAATCTCATTATCTAAGAGGAAAGACTGTGTTTGCATTAGAGTGGCGGAATATAGGATCTTTTTTTGAGGCGAACAATGTCCTCTTTGATTTTGTCCAGAGCATTCCTATGGCCGATTTCAGAAGAAACAAGCGCATGAGAGAAGAGTCTAGCCAGGCTGTATTCATACGAAAATAAAACAGCCGGCGGTGGGAGAAGTGAGACATCAAAAAACATTTTTCCGGCGTCTTCGCGACAATCATCCGGAAAGCAAAAGAGCGCCCGCAGAAAGAACAAACAAAGCGAAGATTGGAATAGCCAGATTAGATTGATACCTTGCGAATCACGGCTAAAAAACCGAGGAAAAGACTGGAAAGAAAAGCTAGGGCGTGTTCCCGAAATAAAATGAAAAAACCATTGCGTAATCGAAAATCAAGATGTCGTAATTGTTTATTGGGACGGACGTGCGGAGCATGTAATGCTAGGTTGATCTTTTTAGAAAGGTTGTAAATTAGGCGCTTTCTTCATGTATTCCTTTCCGCTAATAACAGAAGAACAATATCCAAGAATCGCGCCCTATTTGCCAACACAACGAGGGGATGTGAAGATACCCAATCATCAGTCGCCCAACGCCATTTTGTATAGAGCGGAGAATGGTTGCAAGGGGCGAAGATTGTCGACTTACTTTGGCAAGTGACATACGATTTACATTAGCAGGAGCCTCTGGACGAAGAACAGCGTTCTGGACAGAGCATTTGAAGGCGCAAGTGGACGATCCACCGGAGGGGTTTTCCATTAACAACATAAGCGTAAAGGCTCATTCTGATGGGACTGGCGCACTCTCAAAAACAGCCCCAGTCCATCGGAAAGTCTCGCGGAGGCCGGACTCTATAAATTCATATAGTTGCTACAGAGGATCGAGCGGAAAAGAAGTTCGCTTTGTCGCCCGAAGGCCGCAAACGATTGCGCAAGATGAGGAAATTAGAGTCTCAAAGAGTGCCTCCTTGCCGATGGATCGGGCTTATGAAGGCAAAGAGAATCGTCGGCAAGCAGTGGAGAGCGAGATTGGAGACGGTGCTTCCTCCGTCGTAAAGCCAAAAAGCCCCTTGGGAATACGCTTGAGCGCTATACAAAAAGCGCAATGAGGTGGAGAGACTGTTCTGAACATTGAAAGGGTATCGCCAAGCCTTCTCCCGCTTTGATAAACTAGACATAATATTCGTGAGTTTCCTCGTGTTCACACTCCTCTACGGTATGATCCATTAGTGCCAACACGCGCTAGGCAAAACGGAGTCCTCTTTCTTTTTTAGAATTGTTGAGGTGGGTTCAGGAGCGGAGATTCCCTTACGAATGGGGAATTGCGAATTGGATTTGTTGTGATCCCAAAATAAACGGCCGTTGGCTGATCCGGCTTTGCCGAGCGTTGAAGCAGTTCGGAACGATGGCGAATTGAGGAATTTTGAATTCGCATTGTGGGGGAGACGGCCTGATCCAAAAGGCAATTGGGCGTTGTCAATCCGGCGGAGGCTTTGAATGGAAGCATAGGGAAAGGTTGTAGTTGGTTCTTAGGCATTCGTTTCCGGTTGATAGCGGGCTTTATTCGACCTATCCGCTGGATGTCGAAGGGAATCGGGTTTTTGCTCTCTTTTTGAGTTGTTGTTGGCCGGTTTGCGGTTCGCTTTTTCTATTTGGCTTCGCCTCGAATGCGCTTCGGATTTGCGCGGGACGCCGATGGAACTTTGCCTCCGTTTCGAAAACGAAGAAGAAAAGGGTTGCAACGAGGGCGATATGCGCTAATAAAAGGTTGTGGCTGTTGGTAGCATTGAAAGCAGTATTCGATTCAACCAGATTTTTTGGTTTGGAGTGATTGTTCTTTTGGCTCTGTTCACGGGCTTTTACTTGGCTTCCAGCAAGTTCACGCTGGCTCTCGCCGTGGCCGTGTTGGGATGGTTGGTTCTGCTTCCCTACCATGCGAAGTTGGCGGCCTGTCTCTCGATTGTCGCCTTCAAGTCGGCTTTGATTCTTCCTTATTTTCCCGGTCGCCCCTATTTGTGGGAGTTTGCCGCCATTCTTGCTTGGTCCGGGCTGGTCATCACAATTTCTATGCGGCGCTACGCCCCGGACGCCGGCCGATACATTCGCGAAAACCGCTGGCTTTTTATCGGCATCCTTTGTTATTGCCTCGTGTTGATGGCCACAATGTTGGAGCGAGGGTTTGGCCTTCGCATTATGGGGACGGAGCAAATGGGCGGCCGGTTTTACTTCCAACAGATGATGTGCGCTATTTTTCCGCTTTTATTTATTCTGGTGCGGTTTCCGGAAAAGATATTGACCCGGCTTTACATTTTGCAGTGTTTGCTCACTCTCACCTTTTTGGTTTCGGACTTTGTTTATTCCCACGGCGGCGGGGCGCTGTTCGGCCTTCTTCGTTTTTTTGAACTGCCTGGAGACGCAGCCCATTTTGAACTTTTGGCGCAGCAATTCAGCATCCGGCGCTTTCAGTCCTTGAACGTGGCGGGGCAAGGCCTGATTCTGTTGATTCTTGTCTTTCACAGACTGGATGATTTTTTTTCTTGGAAGGCGCTGTATCTTTTCCCTCTGTCCGCCATAATTTTCGGGGTGGGATTGTTGTCCGGGCACCGATATCTCTCTGCAATTTTAGGCATCGCCATTTTGTTCATCGCCTATGCCCAGAAGTTTTACAATATCAGAAACATTCTCCTCAGCGCCGCCCTGATGATTGCCATGCTGATCCCCTTGATATTCCTCGCCGATCGTCTCCCGCTTTCGGCGCAACGGGCCTTGTCCTACATCCCCGGCATCCAAATCAATTCCCACGCCCGCATAGATGGAATGGCGACAATGGAAACCCGGCGCATTTTACGAATTCAAGGCTGGAAAATGATCCCGGAGTTTTTTTGGATTGGCCGGGGCTTTACCATGCCTAGCCGCGACTATTCCAGCATTTGGGATCCAACCGGCATCGAACTACATTTAAACCAAGGGAGGTTTTACAACGGATTGATTGGATTAATGGTAAATACGGGCGTCTTCGGCACAATCGCCATGCTGATATTCTTGCTTGCCGGAACTTTCCTCTCCTTTTCCATTATGGCTTTTTTGCGCCGGCACGGTTGCAATGACGCCTTCGCGCGGGCGAGCTGCATCTTGGCCAGCGTTTGGATGGCCAATATTATTGCGTTTTTCTTCCTTCACGGCGACAGCGAGTACGCGATGAAAACTTTCTCCCTGCAGGCCGGACTAATGATAGCCTGCAAACGCTGCCTGGACTACCGAGTGGGCGCTTTGGAAGAGGACTCAGAACCCTCCTTGGAAAAAGAATCTGCCGTTGAAGATTTTCCGGCAGCAGATCGCCGCCTTCCTCCCGCTTTCTAACGGCCGGCAAAAATCATACTTTCCCAAAACAATTCCGGCCAGCCTCCAACTGGAACTTATTAGCCGGCCATCCAACGCGCGCTCCTATCACAAAAATTGACCAATGCGAAAGGAATGGAAAAGCGAAAAGAGGCTTGCAAGCTGGTCACAGGAAAAAATCAAAAATCCACTAACTCATCCCAAGGCGTTGGAGGTTTCCAACCGGAAGCAGAAGGCATGTCCCCATCACTCCAATGCTGTTTATTGTCGAAGTTAAACCGTGTCCAATTCTCCACAGACGGATAAAGCATTTGCCGCAACGTCTCCGATCCAACATGCCCATCCGCAAACAGAACGTTCGCTTGCCCAGAATGCCGACGAGCAACGGTTAACAAAGTAGCCCGCTCAGGAAACAAAGGCGGAAACTGAAAAATCAAAGGAATCCCGAAATTCCCAACCCGCAATTCTGGAGAACCACGTTGTAGATCCATCCCAAAAAAAGAGCCATCGGCTTGCGCAATCATGCGCGAAGGAGAAACCACCGCAGACTCCCGAAGAGAACCGAAATAAGTAGAACCAGAGATACCCCAATGGGGAGCTTCATCAGTTCCAAAACGATTCCCTATGTTATTATGTATACCAATAACGTTTTGTTGATAACCCCAACCCCACCAACCGGGACGAACCTTGCCCATAGCCACTAAGCGAGGAATCCGCTTCTCCGCCGGACAATCAAAAAGATTTGTTTGACCACCCAAATACCGAGCGCAAAGATCAATATTCCAAAAAGAATCGAAAGAGATCTGTTCCTTTGAAAATATAAGCGGAACCAGAACGCCGCCGTTGTCATCGGCATAAAGTTGCCGAGCAATCCCGATTTGCCGCTGGTTGCTAATACAAACCGCTTTACGAGCCTCCGACTTTGCCATTGAAAGAGCAGGCAAAAGAATGGCCGACAAAATGCCAAGAATGGCAATGACGACCAACAATTCCACCAACGTAAACGCTTGCCTACGGAAGAGTGGTAAACGAGCCTCCACCGGCAGAATAATAAACAGGAACCTCATAACCGTCACCGTCGCTATCGTACGCCCAAGCCAGCATCGAGTAAAGCGCGCCGTTGCTATCCACAATAACGTAAAGCGAAATATCCACATCCGCAGGCGTTACCAAAGTCTCCCAAAAAGTTGATCCGTCCGGACTCCACTCACCGTACCAATACTGCCCCGCAATATTAAACTGAAAAGCAGGGTTGTATTGATTGTAGCCCGGATAAGGAAGCGGCGGCCCGCCGTCAAAGCCCGGAATACTCAACCAATCGCAATAGTCAGACTCATAAGGAGCGTCGACATCATTAGAACCCTCTCCAGTCAAATGAAAACGCTCAAAAGAAATCGTACCACCCGAAGGAGTAGAGACGTCAAACGTCACTTTGAATCCGATAGAACCGTAATTCTCAACCCAAAGACAACCCACTTCAGGAGCATTATTTGGAGGAGGCGGAGGAGCAGGAGCAGGCGGATCATCAGGTTCATCACCATCAAAACCGTTTGAAAGAACGGAAAGCGGAGACAACAACAGCCCGATTCCAACAACACCAACGACGACAGCAGCCGCCGTTTCCTTAATTTTCGACTTGGAAAACGCTATGCGAGCGGCGTCCAGACCGACCGCAATTAACGCGATAAAGGACTTCACAACCGCCAAAAATACCGATTCTCTGAAGGAAGGCAAGCATTTTCAAATAAAAATTATCAAAAAGATTCCAACAGCGGAAAAAATAGAGGAAGATTCCGGTTGCCAAAAAGAGAGATTAAGAAGCAGTCAAACCTTTCAAAACAGCCCCGAAAAGACCGCCAAAACAAGCAAGACAGGAGAACCAACAGGCAAACCCAGAAAAGCCAACAACCCACTAAAAAGACAGCGAGCAGGAAGACAACGAAAGAGATGACCAAGCCCTGAGAACAACGAAAACTGCACAGCCGAGCCCGCTAAAAAGACAGAGGAGAACAACAATGAATCAATAGTTCTATCCACCCTTATAAATGATTGAGAAATTCGAGATTGTGTTACGAAGACGCGAAAATGATGAAAACCGAAGTTACAAAAATTCCTCTGGGGAATGGTTCGTTCCGCCTCGGTCGCTATAGAATAGGCTTGAAATTCAGAGGGCGGGCAATCTAGTATATTGGCTGGATGTTGTTTAAGTGGATTGCCGCATTGCGAAACTGGGCGGAGATGATTCAGTTTTCGCACACTGTTTTTGCCCTGCCGTTTGCTTTGGCGTCTATGGTTGTGGCGTCGGCGCCGGAAAAGGGTTGGCCTGGCTGGAGATTGTTCTCGCTCATCTTATTGGCGATGGTTACGGCCCGCACTTGCGCCATGATTTTCAATCGAATTGTGGACCGGAAACTAGACGGCCTAAATCCAAGAACAAAACACCGCCACTTGGTGACTGGGAAGGTGTCGCTTTGGACTGCGGTTGCGTTGTGGTGCATAAGCGCTTTTGGGTTTTTCGTTACTTGTTGGTTTATCAATTCCGTTTGTTTTTTTCTTTCGCCCGCGGCTTTGTTTTTGGTTTGTTTCTATTCGCTGACTAAGCGTTTCACCGACTTTACCCACGTTTACTTGGGGGCGGCTTTGGCTTTGTCTCCGCTGGGCGCTTGGTTGGCCGTGGAAGGTCGGCTAAGTCTTCCGCCGGTCGTTCTTGCTTTGGGCGTGGTGTTTTGGTTGATTGGTTTTGACATTATCTACGCTGCTCAAGATTATGAATTCGACCGCGATCACGGTCTTCGCTCTCTCATCGTTCGCTGGGGAATCAAAAACGCCCTTCAAGCCGCCTTTCTTGCCCACTTGATTATGTGGGGATTGCTGGTTGCCTTTGGTTTTTTTCTTCGGGTTCGCTTTGGATTCTTGGGATTTGCCTATTTTGTCGGCATGGCGCTGATATTGGTTTGTCTTTTGCTCGAACATTGGTTGGCGCGGAAGCGAAGCCTGAAGTGGATTCATTTTGCTTTTTTCCGCCTCAATGCGCTGATTAGTGTGATTTTTTTGGCCGCCACCGTAGTAGAAGTATCCTTTCCCATGTTTCGCGTCCGTGTATGAAGATCGCAATGGCGCAGAGTGAATTGGCCGGGGTTTACGAGAAAGTCGTTGCCGGCAAGCGCATTAACGAAGCCGAAGCGGAACGTCTTTTTGCAACGAAGGACTTGAACGCGCTAGGCGTCATCGCCGGCGCCGCCAACCGCCGAAAGAATGGCAATCGAGCCTCTTATCTTGTCAACCGCTACATCAACTATTCCAATTACTGCATTTTGCGTTGCCAATTCTGTTCCTTCGCCCGAAAGAAACGGGACAAGGACGGATTTCAATTGAGTTTGGAGACCATTGTCGAAAAAGCCCGCGAGGCGTTGAGCGACGGGATCACCGAGCTGCATATTGTGGGCGGGCTTCATCCCTCTCTGCCGTTTGACTACTATACGGAGATGCTCGAAAGCCTGAAGGCGCTGGATCCGCAGCTCGAACTCAAATGCTTTACCGCCATCGAAGTTCTTCATCTGGCGTGGCTGGCCAAAATGTCCGTCCGCGATACATTGTTGGCGTTGCGGGCGGCTGGTTTAAGTTCTCTTACCGGCGGTGGAGCGGAAATTTTCCAAAAAGAAGTGCGCCGTCGAATTGCGCCGGGCAAAGAATCTGCCGAAGAATACCTTGACGTTCATCGCACTTGGCATCAACTCGGCGGACGAAGCACCTGCACCATGCTTTACGGCCATGTGGAATCTGCCGCAGACCGAGTCGATCATCTCCGCCGCCTTCGCTCTCTTCAGGACGAAACTCGCGGCTTTGTTGGTTTCATTCCGCTTGCCTACCAACCGGAATCCAACAAAATCCCCGTAAATCATCCGCCAACCGGCGCCGACTCTCTAAAAACCGTCGCCGTCAGCCGCATCTATCTGGATAACTTTGATCATATCACCGCCTACTGGGTGGGGCTTGGCCTTGGCCTTGCGCAGGTCGCCCTCAACTACGGCGCCGATGACTTGCACGGAACCATCCACGAAGAACATATCTTCCATATGGCCGGCGCCCAATCTCCCCAGCGCCAAACGCGGAACTCTATGATCCAAGCCATTCGGGAAGCGGGGAAAACGCCGGTGCAGCGAAACACGTTTTACGAGCCAATATCAGAAGGCCATTCGCCGGGCAAAACTTCAATTCAAGCGCCGCCAGTATTGTAACACAGCCTGCCCGTTGGTCGCTTTCCCCCGCCAATTTGTTATCGAGGAATTCCAAACATGCCTCCCATGTCTCCCCATCGCAAAAATCCGCGCATCGGCTCGGTGCCTTACCTAAATGCCGTGCCGCTGACTTGGGGTCTCAAGCCAATTGTCTTCCTTCCTCCCAACCAACTGAGAGAATGCATGCAGCAGGGCAAGCTGGACGCGGCGCTTCTAAGCGTCACAGAAGCATTGTTCCGCCGGGATTATCTCATTCTCGATGGAATCGGCGTCTGCTCGGCCGGCGAAGTGAACAGCGTCTTCCTCGCGCACCGAGGCAGATTGGAAGACGTCTCCGAAGTGCACTGCGATCCCGCTTCTCTTGCCGGCGTGAATCTGCTTCGAGTGCTCTTGCGTCGGCGCGGCATTTGTCCGAAGTGGAAGGTATTATCCAGCTACGCCGCCGCTTCAGAAAAGGAAAACGTGTTGCTAATCGGCAACCCCGCCATCCAGTTCCGCCAACACAACCGCACGCACCGGCTGTGGGACTTGGGCGATGCATGGCACCAAGACACCGGCCTGCCCTTCGTCTACGCTGCTTGGCTCATCCGAAAAGGCGTTGACTACGACTTGATCCTCCCTCAATTGAAACGCGCCAAAAACAATGGAATGCAAAACCTAGAAACCATTGCGCGTTCGGACAAAACCTTCGGCGAAGATTTTCGGCGAGAGTATTTGACGCGCTCCATCCGCTATCAACTCGGCAAGACCGAGAAACAAGGCCTTGCGAAATTCGCCGCCGAACTCCGTCGTTGCCAAGATTTAACCGTCTACGAACCTAAATTTCTCAAATAAACCTTCCTCTCTCCAGATGATCAAATATCTGCAAGTTCTCAACCTCGGCGTTCAAAGCATCTTAGTTTACCGGGTGAATTTCTTCTTTCGCGCCCTCTTCGGCTTGATCCCGCTGGCCGCCACAATCTTTTTATGGCAGACCATTTACGCGGGCAAAATGGACGGAGACAATGTCGCCGGCTACCCGTTGGCGCAGATGATTTCCTACTACCTTGTCATCACGGTCGTGGACGCGCTGACGGCCGTCAACGAAGATGACTGGCAAATCGCGGCGGATATCCGCGATGGGCGAATCAGCCAGATTCTTCTCAAGCCAATCCACTATATGGGCTATCGGTTGACGCTTTATGTTTCGGGACGGATGATCTACCTCGTCAGCAGCCTGCTCCCCATCGGCCTGTTTCTCCTTTACCATCGAGATTCCTTGCAACTTCCCGCCGAAATCGAAGTGTACGGCTGGTTCGCCCTCTCCACAATCCTAACCGCCTTGCTCCAATTTTTTACCTCCTTCACAATGGCCTTGCTTGCGTTCTGGGTTTTGGAAATCGACACCTTTATATTCATCATGTTCGCTGTCGAATACATCGCCGGCGGGCACTTGTTTCCACTCGACATTTTGCCCGAAAAAATCCTCGCCGCCTTAATCTACACGCCCTTTCCCTACTTCCTTTACTTTCCGGCCAGCATTTTGCTCGAACGAACTGCCGGCGACGCCCTGCTTGCAGGCATTGGAATTCAATGCTTTTGGGTGTTCATCGCCTTCAGCGTCGCCGCCTTTGTATGGAAGCGAGGCATTCGAAGATACGGCGCCGTTGGAGGCTAAAAACACTGTGAAAACCCCGTCAAAGCGCAACTTGCCTTTCCTCCGAAAAACCGCATCCGCCATCGGACGCCACCTCTCCATCTACGGATCGTTGTGCCAAAACTCCCTAATGCGGGACATGCAGTTCAAAACAAACTTCCTGCTCTGGATTCTCGTGGAAATGATCTGGTTCGGACTCCAACTCGCTTTTGTAGCCGTCATTTACTCGCACACCGACCGAATTGCCAACTGGACAAAATGGCAAGTAGTTCTGCTCACCGGCGCCAGCCAGCTCATACAACAACTTTTCCAAGCGCTCTTTCTCAACAATCTCGTCTCCCTATCCGAACACGTCCGCACCGGCCGACTGGACTTCATGCTTTTGCTTCCGGTCAACTCGCGTTTTTTGATCTCATTGCGAACTATTGATCCGGGATCCATCGTCGGCGCCCTTAGCGGCATAGCGGTCATGGCCTACGCTTGCCACGAAATGCAGTTTGCGCCCAGCCTCCGTCAATGCGTCGGCTTCGGGCTTCTTTGCTGCGTCGGCATACTCATACACTACTCCCTCATGTTCTTGCTGGCGAGCATTAGCTTTCTCTCCGTCAAAGCGCAGGGCATCGTCTGGGGATACTACAATCTCTTCAACATCGCGCGCTTGCCCGACTCCGCCTTTCGAGGCCCTTTCAGGGCTTTCTTTACCTTCGGCGTGCCAATGCTTTTGGTCTCGAACGTTCCCGTAAAGTTCTTTGCCGCAAAGCTTTCTTCGCCAATGGAAGTATTCTCGATTCTCGGCATGGCGATTGTCTGCGTGCTGGTTTCCGAGCTCGGCTGGCGCTGGGCTCTTTCCCGCTACACAAGCGCCAGCTCTTAAAAAAGAAACCTCCGCAATTCTTTCCGCCAAACTCTATTTTGCGACGGTCTCACGATTTGCTTTCAGTCGGCGGTTCTTTGATTTCAACTGCTCGGTAGCCCCCTCGGGACCGAAAGTAGATGATGAGTATCAGATAGGCAATACCCATCGTCAACGGGATGAAGGAAGTTATCTTGAATGCCTGCTGGCCTCCATAAAGGCCGGAATCCAGAACTGGTTTCTTGTCCGATTCGGCGGTAGTTTTGGCAGTATTCCACCAAGTTGCAAGCGTCGACAATTTCTCATCGGTATCGCCTAATTTCTTGAGAATCTCTATCTCACTGGCAAGTTTCGCGCCACTGTCTTTGATCACACCGACTTTGTATCCATCCAAACCCACCACGCTAAACATCAAAAAGGTGTTTTCTTTATCGGCCTTATAACGTTCATAGATTTCGATGTGTTCGGTTTGCAACTTCCTTGAAGCATAGTAATCTTGTTTAAAGCCGATGCCCGGCGTTCCTAATAACCCCGCTGATAGCATGCCTACGCCGCCGATGGAACCGATGGTAATGGCGCCGCCTCGCGGAAATTGTTCGGAGACGACCGCTAACATTGTTGGCCAGAAAAACGTTTTGCCGATGCCGTAAATCGTGGCCGCCAGAACAATGGCTACACCCGTGTTGAACGTTCCTAGGAATTGCAAACCGATGGCTCCGCAAGCGGCGCTAGCCAGAAGAAGCCCAAGTGGAGAAATACGATGGACGATTGGTCCTGCAAAAAAACGCAAGGTAAACATGAGGGCAGAAGTGTAGACGAAAAGAGCTAACCCTTTGCCGGGGCTTTCCAAAATAGCGCCCGTGATATTGGGGATCCAGGAATCCGTTCCCAATTCCACATAGCCAACCATTGCATGAATCACCAAAAGGAAAGCCATCAAAATCGGACCCAAAGTGAATTGCGTAAAAAAGCCGAAAGCGGCGAGCAAGGCTACGCCGAGAATCGTTGCCACGGTTGTAGAAAGCCCTACATTCTTAAAGAATAAGACTAAAAGAACGCATACTACCCCTGCACCGAGGAGTCCCAATTCTTTAAGCTGTCGCCCATAGGATACACCGGCCGCCCCGGCTTCATCTTTGGGAAACTTCTGGCGCCAAAGCATGGCTCCGTAAATCACCGACGGCACCAGAAATAGAGCAATTTGACCTTCCCAGCGAACTTTGCCCACCATAAAGTATGCTAGCAAGCCGCCAATAATCAAACCTCCCGGCCAGCCCGCGTGTAAAATGTTAAGATAGTGAGTTTTCTCTTTTGGAAACAATACCGCAGTCAATGGATTGACGACTGCCTCGGCCAATCCATTGCCGATGGCAAATAAAAACATACCCCAAAACAAGCATTGATAGGCTGCGTTCCTGGCCGCTTCCGATTCCAGACCACCCATAGAGTTAAATACCGGAGTCGCCGCTAATGTGACGACGGCGGATACAATATGCATGAAAAACGCGCAAATCATTAGCTTGCCGTAACCCAATCGGTCTGCGAGTAGGGACCCCACCAAGATAATGATGCCGAATCCCGTTAACCCGCCGCCGGTGATCTTGCCTAAATCACTTTGGGTAAAGCCAAATTGTTGCCCCCAATCGCCGAGAATGCCGCCTCGAATCGAGAAGCCAACTCCAGCAGCCAGAATAGCCATGAAACCTGCCCATAGCAGACGATGCGCATTAGGTTGTGTGCCTTTGTACATAGTAGTTTAGTCTTTGTTTCAAACGTTATTATTTGTTTCTATATTTATGCGATCTGTAGCTCGTCATTCGGTGATTTTTCCAACCTTCATTATCACTTTAAGAATACGTAAATTCGGGTAGGGGGACGATCTGGCCGCCTTGCGCCGCGCTTTGGTGGGCGCAGATGCCGACGCAAGTCCAGTTGGCCGCGGTTTTAGCGTTCGGCCAAGGATCGCGGTCTTCAACCACCGCGCTTGCGAATTCGTGAACCATGTGCGGATGGCTGCCGCCGTGTCCGCCGCCTTGCACAAAGGACAAGTGCCGATCGTCTTCAATCGACTGCGTGAATTTTTGAACCGCTTCGGGAAGCCGGTGCGCGTAGTCCGGGACTTCCACTTTCTCTGGAATTTCCGGCTCAGGCCGTTTAGCGACGTGAAGAATGTGCGGATCCTTCTCCACAAGCGTCCATTCAAAGCTTTTTTTGCTGCCATAAACGTCGATGCTTTCCCGGTATTGCCGCGCCACGTCGTAAAGAAAGCGCCACACATGCGCCGAAAGATCGCTGTCCTTGATTTTGATGTGACAGCTTTCCACCGCAAACCGATTGCCGCTCTTTCGGGCGATGGCGTCGCGAACCGTCCCGCTTCCAAAGCAGCTGACGTATTCCGCCCTGCCGTCTACAAGCCCCAAGCAAGGAGCGACGACGTGAGTGGCGTAGTGCATCGGCACCATTTCCTCCCAATAATCAGGCCATCCGTCCATATCCTGCGGATGCGAGGCGGCGAGATATTGCAGCTTGCCGAGATCTCCTTTGTCGTACATTTCCTTAATGAAGAGAAACTCGCGGCTGTACACAACGGTCTCCGCCATCATGTATTTGAGGCCGGTCTCCTCGACGGCTCGGCAAATCTCCTCGCACTCTTGAACCGTAGTGGCCATCGGCACGGTGCATAAAACGTGTTTGCCCGCCCGCAACGCTTGGATGGACTGCGGCGCATGGTCGGGAATCGGCGAGTTGATGTGAACGGCGTCAACTTCCGGGTCTTGCAACAACGCTTCGTAGTCCGTGTATCGCTTGGCCACGCCGAACGCGTCGCCGACTTTGTTCAACTCCGCTTCGTTGCGCCGGCAAATCCCGACCAGCTCGACAAGGGGATGCGCTTGGTGAATGGGAATGAATTCCGCTCCAAAGCCCAGCCCGACGACCGCAATCCTTATCTTCCGTTCGCTCATTTTCCTCAAACAAATCTCCCGCGCCATCGGCCGCCAACCGCGCTGAAACTCAAACCGGTCAACGGCAAACCGCGGGCAACCGCGCAATCAAAACCCACTTCCGCCCGCTTGTCAAATCAATTTTTCTTCTCTTTTTTGTCCCCTCCCCCTGCAAAATCTCCGCTAGACAAAATCCCGCCCGATGATTTTCCGCCAAAAAGGGACGAACCGCCGCCAATTCCAACCGCCGCCGCTTGCCTGCCCCGAGCAAAATAAAAGCGGCACCTGTGAAAAAGTGACTCCAAAAATCCGCAACGGCAAAGTTTTGACCATGTCTTGACCGGTTCCCACTGTCCGCAACTCCAACTAACTCCCCTTTCAAACTTCAGAGAAAGCAGACGCCCTTTGCAGTGATCTGCAATTTGTAGCAACCGTCCGCGATGCCCCACCGTAACAACGGTCTTACCTCCCGTGCGGAAACGTTTGAGGGCGGCGATGAGTTTGCCTCCCGCTTCCGCGTCCAAAGAGGGCGTCGGCTCGTCCAACAACAAAACAGAGGCGTCTGCGTAAAGCGCCCGCGCGATGGCAATGCGTTGCCGTTGCCCGTCGGACAGATTCGTCGCGTTCTCGTTTAGCAAGGTGTCATATCCCTTAGGCAATGCGTCGATGAACACCGCCAAACCCAACTCCCTGCAAATCCGCTCAACTTTTGGCAAGTTTGGCGGAAACTCCGCCGGTCGCAATGTTTTCCGTGATTGCGCCGGCCGGTAAATTCATTTTCTGCGAAACGGCCGCGACATGCCGCCGCAAACTAACCGCCCTCACAAAGCTGATTCTAACGTCCGCGTCTTGCCAAAGTAAATCTTCCATGAATCCAACGGATACAAGCTTTGTAGCAAGGCTAAAAGTGCTTTTCCTCGAACCCGATTCTCCAATAACCGCGGTAATCTTCCCTGCCGGGATATTCAACGACACTTCACGCAACGTCTTCGTTCTACCCGGATACTTGAAAGTGACCTTTTCCAAGCGAACGTCGCCCGGTTGCCCGGCGGTCAACTCGATTTTTCCTTTGTTGACATCCGATTCCAAATTCATAATCTCAAACAACCAGCCGGCGGCGTCCGTGCTGTTAGTCACGGTCACGGTTTGGTAGTCCTACCAATCGTTTTGATTGAACATCAGCTTACTGAGTGAGGTTCACGGTGACTCCGCCGGGCAAGGGGACGGGAGGCGGCACAACTCCACCGCCCTTGTTCACGTTGACTAGGGGAGGAGGCCTTTCTTGGTCGTCGTTACAATTTCAATGCGGGCGGTGCTGGGCTGGATGACGGCGTTGGTGGGCTTACCGAGGTGGATGTTGAAGTATTCGTTGGGTTCGACTGTGGCGTCTCCCAAGATGGGAATGGAGATGGTTTGGGTGAGGTTGGTGGTGAAGGCGGTGAAGGTGAGCGTGCCGCAGACGGCCGTGTAGTCTTCGCTGGCGGTTGCCGTTTCGGTGCGGTCTCCGACGTACTCTTCGAAGGCGACGGCCGCACTATTGACAGTGGCATAGTCGAAAATGACATCTTGGCTTGGATCGTTTTCCAATCGAACTCCGAATTCGGCGTCCGTATCGGATGCCGGTTGAGTGATGGAAAAGTCATAAAAGCCCTTCTTGTTCAAGGAATCTGAATTAAACCAAAACTGATACCACCATAGATTCAGAGTATAAGTTCCCGGATTCACCCGGAGAGCGAGGCCAAACACGTCATAGTCGTTTCCATGCCTAGTTCCATAGCCATTCTGTAATATGTTCCCAGAGCTGTCCAGCAATTCGCCGGCAAGGTACCTCTCCCCTCCGAGAATTCTTAACAACTTCGAGTAGTCAGTGGTGATTGAATACGAACACATCCTCTCCTTTATCGGCAAGGCTAAATTTTCATTGGATTAGGGGGAAGGGCGGTTTTTTGGGTTGGCGAATTTGGGAAAGTGATTGTTTGGTGTTTAAAGAAGTGCTGGGGAGATTAGAGAATCGGTTGTTTTGGGAGGTGTTGAGGGGATTGGGGAATCTGGCAATGGGCGGTTTGTTTTTTTGGTTTTTTGGAGTGTTTTGCAACGGCTTATGGATGGCCTAGGGACGGTTTTGTTAGCAACGAACAAGAGGCGGCGATGTAGAGGACAGCGCGCGAGACTTCGGCTCAAAGTTTACTCACAAGGAGGGATTATTGCATGGCGTATGAGGCGAGCCAGAGGAAGAAGAAAAAGCCGCCGATGTCGGTGAGGGTGGTGAGGAAGATGCTGGAGGCCAGCGCGGGGTCGATGCGCATCCATTTGAGGGTCAGCGGAATCATGACGCCGGCGAGGGCGGCGGTAAGTTGGTTGAGGATCATGGCGATGCCGATGATGAATCCAAGCCGGGCGTTCCCTTTCCATAGAAAGCCGGCGATGCCAACGGCGGCTCCGATGGCCAGGCCGTTGGCTAGTCCTAATAGGATTTCTTTGAAGAGAGCTCGTCGTCCGTCGCCTGGGTTGAGTTCGCCGAGGGCTAGGTCTCGGATGATGACGGTGAGGGTTTGCATTCCCGCGTTGCCGCCTTGGCCGGCAATGATGGGCAGGAAGACGGCGAGCACCGTCCATTGGGCGATGGTGCTTTCGTAGGCGGAAACGACGGCGGCGGCGGCGAAGGCGGTGGCTAGGTTGACGCAGAGCCAAGGGAGTCGTTTCCCGACGGCTTTGTGCCAAGGTGTCAATGTGCGTTCTTCGCTGGAGACGCCGACCATGAGTTGCATGTCTTCGGTGGCTTCTTCTCGAGTGATTTGGATGGCTTCGTTGGCGTTCACGACGCCGACGAGTCGCTCTTCTTCGTCCACGACGGGCAAGCCGAGGAAGTGGTAGCGTTCGAATTGCCGGGCGATTTCTTCTTGGTCGTCGTCCAATTTTAAACGGGTGACTTCGGGTTTGGTGATTTTCTGGATTGGCTCGGTTGGGGGACGGAGCACGAGATCGCGGAAGGAGGCGACGCCAAGCAGTTTGCCTTGGTTGTTTGTGACGTAGAGGTAGGAAATTTCTTTCATCGCTTGTTGGTCTCTTCGCAGTTGATTGAGGGCGTCGGCGATGGTTCCGTCGGCGTTCAGGGCAATGTATTGGTCGCTCATAATGCCGCCGGCGGTGTCTTCGGGGTATTGTAGCAGGGTTCGAAGCGGCGAAGCGATGCCGGCCGGCAATTTTTTCAGGACGTCTTCTTGTCGTTCGACGGGCAGTTCGCCGACGATGTCCGTTGACTGGCTGTGGGGCAGGCGTTCCAGAAAGCCGGCGAGTTCTTTCTCTGACAACAATGCCGACAGTTTGTGGACGGTTTCCGGCTCTAGTTCTGCGAAAGAGGCAGCGGCCATATCTTTTGGAAGGTTGCGGAGGACTTGGATTGCTTCTTCTGGATTCGGAAAACGCTCCAGCGCGTCGGCGAGGTCGGCCGGATGCTGCCGGGCGTATTCCGCAACGCGTTCTGGGGAAATCTCCGGCATCGGGGGATCGGTCAAACGGGCTTTGCGTCGGATTGCCCTCGTTCTCTTTTGCCGATCGGAAGGGCAATCGAACGATAGACGGACTCAATCTCGTTGGCGCCGTGCTTTTTTTCCAAGCGTTTTACGACAAAGTGTCCGCGGGCCATTCGCTGGAAGTGGTTGATAAAAATCAAGTTGATGGCCGCGCCCGTCGCCGCCCCAACGATGGGAACGGCCTTGGCGGCGATGTGTTCCGAAACGATCCCGCCAAAACGAGAGGCGATGGAGGCAATTAGCCGAAGTGCGACGGGCGCGGTTTCTTTCACAATGCCGCGATCGGCCAGGCAGGCCGCCGCCTCGCTAATCGCCCGGGCCAAGCCGGCTCGAATAATCCAGTATTGATTTTCCGCATCCGCCTCTTGCGCCCGCCCGCCTCCCAGCGCAAACACTTCCAAGCAGGAAAGCCGGGTGGCTGGGTCCTTCAACGAATGCCCTTCGCTACGGGCAATGGCGGCAATGGATCGAAGCATGACGGTTGTGGACAGAGGCAGCTCGACGGGAAGCGAAGCCAGACCAAAAGCGCCACCAACAGCGCCTGAAAGGCCGGCGATGCGCCGATGCAACGAGTCTGAGGAAGGAAGCGGATCGTCATGCCGAAGACTCTGGACGGCGATCTGCAGGGTCTTGTTCAGCGCAAGATAAACCGACTGCCGAACGGTTCGAGTCCAACCGTCCGGCAACATGGCAAATCCCTTTTCGATAGGCAAACCGACGACGGCCGCAAGCCGAATGGCAAAGGCCGGATTCTCCAAAACCCATTTTGCCCGCCGCAGCTCCTTGATCTCCTCAATCGTCAACTTCCGGCTTTCTACGACCGCATCCATCGATCTGGGCAACTTGCCATGAATGCCTTAATAAAGAAAGCGAATTCGAACAAATTCGGCTTGACAAAAGACAAACAGCGGGCCACGTTAAACGCCAAAATCTTTGTGAAAAGAAAACCAATGAAACAATTCGACAAAATAACAGCAAAGTTGAAGGCAACGCAAATAAGCGCGGGAGTGCTGCTGGCCGTCGCGTTGGCGGGTTGCGCCGCTCCGGGTCCCAACGCCAAAACCGGCGCGGTTGCCGGCGGTGCGCTCGGCGCCATTGTGGGCGGAGTGATTGGACATCAATCAGGCCGCGCCCTGGAAGGAGCCGCCATCGGCGCGGGCGCGGGCGCTTTAGGCGGCGGCGCTTTGGGCAGCGCGCAAGACGACCGAGAACGACAAGAATTCTACCGCCAAGCGGAATAAGATCGCGGATTAAGACGGGTAGGTTGGCAGGGGCTCGAACCCTGGACCAACGGCTTAAAAGGCCGCTGCTCTACCAACTGAGCTACCAACCCGTTTGCAGAGACCTTTGCAGAATCGAAAACCCCGCAAAGACCGCGCCAACTTAATCCAAAAATCTCAACCGCGCAAGCAGTTTTCCGTCAATCCGCCGGCTGTTTCCAGAAGAAGCCAATCGGGAGAAAAATTGGCGCATGGAAACAAAACACATACTGCGCAACGGAAATTGGACTTGAACGTCTGCAAGATTTGGGAACGGTCGCATCGTCAAGAAAAACGAAAACGAAGAAACGATGCGGAAAAATTGAAGCAATCTAGCGCACGCATTCCTGCAATTCCAATTCATCGCTCTTTCCGAAACAAGAAAAACTTCGCTTCCTGAAAGACGGAAGCGAAGTTGCTTTAAAAAAACGAGGCTAACCTCAATCCAAAGGTCAATAGCCCAAACCACAGACTGCCAACTTTTCGTTGCTATAAAAGAGGCAAAAAATGAATTCAAACTAGAGCGTGTTGGCGCTAATGGAGCATGGCAAAGATGAGGAGGAAATGCGATGAGCCCCGTGAATATCCCCTCCAGTTTGTCCAAGCGGGAGAAGACTCGACGATAGCCTTTTAACCCCCAAAACAATCTCTCTGCTTCGTTGCGCTTTTTATACAATTCCTTGTCGTATTGCCAAGGATGGCGACAGCTTTTCAAAAGAGGAACTACCGGATCCAATCCCATTGCTTAGGCTTGCTGGCGGTTCTCCTCGCCTTCATAATACGCCCTATCCATCAGCAAACAGAACTTTGGCCAGACGATTTCCTATCTTGCGAAGGAGTTTTCTCCCCGCAGGCGCATCATGCCCGTTTCCCGGAGACAAAGAAGAACTTCCCCCCGTGCGCTTCTTTGCGGCAAGCATGGGAATTTTAGTAGTCCAGCCTTCGCTGGACTTTCTGATGGACGGCGCGCCTTTTTTAGCGCGCTTGTTCCAGCGGGATGAACCTTTATGCTCGCGCTGTCCAGCATCCGTTTTTCTGGCGGAGCGTCCGTCTGCGTCTTTGCCTTTAACTTTTCAAGCACTCTATTCCAAACGCCGCTTTTCGTCCAGCGGTTCACATGCGACAGTAAATGGTATTCCACTTTTTCTCTTTGTTTGGGCAAATGCGGCGCGATTTGTTAATATTGTTCTTCCGTGAACTGCATAAATTCTAACAAAAAAAAGCCGCCGCGCCTAACACCATTAATGAGATCTAATACACTCCGATATTGTGCTTGGCCGCAAATTCTTCGGGAGTGGGCGTCGGTTCGTATTTGGGAGGCTCAACGATACCTCGGCGCACCCAATCCTCGTATTTTTCATGCAAGCGTTCAATGTGCGCAATTCGCTCCGGTGACAACGAAGTGGGCATTTCCTTGCCGACGGTTTTTTGGACTTGATCGCCGATTTTAGAACCAGTTCCTGCTGTGGAGGAATATGTATCCATGACGAGTAATGTAAGGTGTTATGAATTCAAAGTAGCGCCGAATTTTATCCTGAAGATCCCTCTGTGCCAAGTCTTCAATATCCAGTCGGAGCATTGTTTGGAGTATTTTGGACCAATTCGCCGTTCATGTCAATGCCATATTTTATTGTCGGAAAGAATGTTAGTGATTTCTTCCGATCTTTCCTTCTTTTCTGCATCTTTGACTGGTTGCCCTTTCTTTTTCGGGTTGGAACGATGTTTCGTCCAATCTCGAAACTTGTATTGGGTAAGCCATTCATTGAGAAGGGTTTTTGTTAGATCCCTTGCCTATTTATATTTGTTCAGCAGAGCAAGGTCTTGCCCTTTAATTATTAGTACATCCACTTCAGGGAGTTTTCCTTCGGCGGACTTCCTAATCGTTTTCCCCACTTGGCCCAAATAGCCCCAAAGCCGGGACAAAATCAGTTCCATTATAAACTTGGGATCAATCGGGCCGAGCGACGAGGAATAGTCCATGTAGATTTTGTCTCCTGAAAAAGCAAACAGCGTCCCGGCAGACATTGCGTAGTCGGGAATAACAAAGTTCACAGACTCGTTAGTGATACCGAAGAATTTCAACCAGTTTTTCAACAATCTCGGCACTGCCTCCCGGCGTTTGAAGGATGACGGAAATGGTTTTCCGATTTTCCTCTACGGGATTGGTTTTAGTTTTTCGATCATGTCCTAGAACGGATTTTTTATCGCCGGCCCAATCGGGCCGAAGAAAAAGACCGCATCGGTTTTGAGAAAGATATCTATGGCTTTAAGTCGTTCCATGGCTGTTTCTCGAATCTGGCTATCGAACTCTCTCATTTTTATGTCGTTTCTTTTTGAAAATAGCGGCGAACTGTCACAAAAGCTAGCGCAAAATATCAAACATCCCAATCATCCAAAATCAAAAATCCACCAAACCATCCCAAGGCGTCGGCGGTTACCAACCGGAAGAAGAAGGCATCGAATCCCAGTGCTTTTTATTGTCGTAATTGAACCTCGTCCAATTCTCCACCGACGGAAAAAGCAATTGCCGCAAAGTCTCCGATCCCACACGCCCATCCGTAAGCAGAACGTTCGCTTTGCCCAGAATGACGACGATCAACAGTTAACAAAGCACCTCGCTTAGAAACCGAACGCGGGAACTAAAGAATCAAAGGACATCCAAAAGCCCTCAAACCCGCAATTTTGGAGGACGTTCACGTTGAAAATCCATCCCAAAGGAAGAGCCATCGGCTTGCGTAATCATGCGCGAAGACGAAACCACAGCAGACTCCCAAAGAGAACCAAAATAAGTAGGCCCAGAGATTCCCCAGTGGGGAGTTTCATCAGTTCCAAAAGGATTTCCTAAGTTATTATGTATGCCAATAGTGTTTTGTTGATAACCCCAACACCACCAACAAATAAGTTCGTTTGACCACCAAGATAACGAAAACAAAGAGTAGAACCTCGCGAAGTCCCCCGCAATTCTGACAACCGAAACGGAACTAAAAGGCCATCGTTGTCATCGGCGTAAAGTTGCCGAGCAATCCCAATTTGCTTTTGGCTATTGATGCAGACCACTTTGTGAGCCGCCAACTTTGCCCTCGAAAGAGCAGGCAGGAGCAAAGACGCCAGAATGCCGATGATAGTGATAACCCCCCAGCAACTCAACCAACGTAAACGCTTGCCTACCGAAGAGTGGTAAACGATCCGCCACCGGCAGAATAATGGACGGGAACTTCATAGCCATCTCCGTCGCTGTCCGACGCCCAAGCCATCATCGAGTAAAGCGCGCCTTCGCTATCCATAATAACGTAAAGCGAAATGTTCACATCCGCAAGTTCATACCAACCACAATTAACAAAGACAATACCACCAGACAGATATGGGAATTCGCAAAACTCCTGTTCTTCTCCCACAATGTTGAAATCAATGGAATGCAGATAGCCCGGATAAGGAAGAGGCCGCCCACCATCATAGCCCGGAATATCCAGCCACCCTTGATAGCCAGATTCGTAAACAGAATCGACGTAATCGGCGTTCGGTCCAGTCAAACGAAACCGCTCGAAAACGATTTTGCCTCCCGAAGAAGTGGCTAACGTCAAATTCCGCCGTGAACCGTGATTCTCAACCCAAAGACAAGAAACTTCGGGAGCATCGTTCGGCAGCGGAGGTTCCAGTTGAGGAGATGGCTTTGGATGCCCAGGATCAATCCCGTTTGAAAAACGCCAACCGGCGCCAACAACAGCCCTGCCAAAGCAATCCTGGCAATGCCGAAAGTCGCACCACTAGATTACAGAAATAAAAGTCTTTTCATACAAACAGATTAGAAATAGTTGCTGTGATTTTGTGCTCCGAGCTTCTGCGGTCACCTCTCATGCCGGTGTTTGAGACCGGAAGGTAATCGCCCCTCATCTGCATTTCGAAACAGAGCATGACCAAAAAAACGCCAACTCGCCGCCGCAACCCCAACACCCCCCACGGAATCATCAACGTCGGCATCTTTGGCGAAGGAAACAGACTCCTCCTCACTCAGTGCTGTTGCCTTCCTTGAAGCCAGAAAAAGCCCCATTGACGTCGTAAAACTTCGCCAGCTTCAAGAGATGGCTTCAACGAGGCAAAAACAACGTCGCAAGAAGAGCCGCTAAAAAGTCGCAATGCAATCATCGATGAATTCCTTCCGTTTTGAAGAATTTTTGCTGAAGCGCTTTCACTATGCGGAGCGTTGCGACACAATTGTATATTCCGCAAGGCCTGCAAGCAGCAATCGCAGCAATGCATAGCCCCTTCGCAACCGGGTTCTGCTTTTTTCCAACCATGGAGAGATGAGCCTTGTGCTACCAACAATGCTGCGAAACAAGCATGCATCCTTGTCGCCTCGGGAAACAAAATGCATCTCGCTTCCCAAGCATTGATATTTTTCTTCACCCCGCAGTTTTTATAGTACGAATCATCGTGATGATCAGGATGAGAAACTGCAGGGCATCGATCGATTGGCGAGGCTGGAACATATCGGAAAACCTTTGGGCTGCATTCAGGACTGCGTAGGGAGCAAGGCAGAGGATAGTCTCCCGGCGGATCGCAATCGGTAGAACACTCGCATGACCGGCCAACTAATGGGAAATGGTTGAGGATAGGTTTTTTAGCAATAAGCGTCATGCGCTTGGAGTGATCCGGCAATTGCCAGAAACGCAAAAAGCATTCCCAGAATGGCGATCGGCTTTCGTCAGCGGGGAGAATAGGCGGGGGCTTTGGATTCTGCGGTTTGCGGTTGGTTCGATGTTGTGTTTGATGATGTTCTCCATTGGTTGCTGGTTTGGAATTGCGGTTGCGGGGTTTCTTTCTCCGAGCGCAAGAGGCCGAAGAACTAACAAAAGAATAGTTTTCTTGTCTTCCCATTAGTTTGCCTTTGTCTTTTGAGAAAGGCTCTTCTGTAACGTTCAATACTGTCTTCTCGCTCCACTCCTCTGTCTATTCTGCTATCCTTCTAATCTTTATTTCCCGGACAATCCCGGAACTCATCGCCCCAGGCTATTGCTTATCTTATCATAACTTTCTCCTCCCGCCTCGCGGGATTTTCGTCTTTTCTTTCTTGTCTTCTAATCCACTTTTCAATCATCTGTTTGCCCAGCGGCTTTTGCGCATCGAGCAGTGCCGCAACTTGCTCATAAGAAGCGTAACATATGCGAGAACCTTTCCCGCACGTTTGCAAGATCCACAGAGAAAACCTTCAATAATTCTCTCGATGTCCGGTTGTCAAACAGACTGTTGTATTTAGCGGGCGTCCCAATAGAAGAGGCTTGCCGATTGAGGGCGAGAGAACTCAACCGCTTTGGCGGCTGGGGTTAACACTTTTTTGGAGCAGTGCGAATTTTTTGTGGAGCGGGAAAAAAGGGTTTTACTGGGATGTTTTTCGTTCGTTTTGGGCTTTTCTTCGTCATTTTTCTTGGGTTTGGTGGGGGTGTTTGTCTTTGGTTTGGGCAAGGGGGAGGTCGGTGAAGATTTGGGTGGATTGGCGGCGGGAGAAGAGGTGGCGAATTGGCGTGTTGTTTTGGTTTTGTATGGCTTGGAGGAGCGTTTTGGTTTTGCCTCGGCCGGAGACGAGTATCCAAGCTTCTTTGGCGGCGGTGAGGACGTTGTAGCTGAGTGTGACGCGGTGCGGCGGAGATTTGCCGGCGGTCACGTTGAAGCAGGCTTCTTTGCGGCGAAGGTCGGTTTCCATGTTTTCTGGGAAAAGCGAGGCGATGTGGCCGTCTTCGCCCATTCCCAAAAGCGCCAGGTCAAAAATTGGGGTTGTGAGGGTTTTGTCTTTTGAAGTTTGGTTGGGGTTGCGGAAGACGGTCAGTAGCATTTCCAGACCTCTTTCGGCCATGACTTTGGGAGGGAGGCTTCCGATGAAGGGGAATTGTTGTTGTTTGTCGATGTTGAGGGGTTGGAGGAGGTGTTTTTGGGCGAGGAGAAAGTTGCTGGCTGGGTGGTCTGAGGGAACGCAGCGTTCGTCCGCCCAGAAGAAGCGGAGTTGGCTGCAATCGAGTTGTGCGCGGAGGGTTTGCCGGCTGATTTGAGAGAAGAGTGGGCGGGCGATTCGGCCGCCGGAGAGGGCGATGGAAAGCGGACGGTTTTCGTGGCGGATGAATTGAATCCATTGTTTTGCAACGGCGGAGGCCAGTTCATTGGCGGAGGCAAAGGCGTTTATTGCGCAGTGGTTTGTTTTCCAGATTCGTCTTGGCGTCGTCGGTTCTTTGTTTTGGGCGTCGGACATATTAGCGGTTTGTGGGATTGGCGGGTTGGATCCAGTGGTGGCCGCATTGGGATAGGAGGGAGTCGGCAGATTCCGGGCCCCATGTTCCGGCGGCGTAAAACTCTCGGTTGCTGAGGGGGCGGTTTCCCCATGCTTGGCGGATGCCGTCCACAAATGCCCATGATGCTTCGACTTCGTCGCGGCGGATGAAGAGGGTAGAATCGCCGGCCATAGCTTCTAGGAGCAGGCGTTCGTAGGCTTCTGGCGTGTAGGCGCCGAAGCCGGCGTCGTATCGGAAGTTCATCAAAACCGGACCTAATCGGGCGTTGCTGCCGGGGAGTTTGCCGTTGAATCCGAGGCAAATTCCTTCGTCGGGTTGGAGGCGTAGGACGATGGAGTTGGCGTTGACGGGCTTTGATGGATCGGCGGCGAAGAGGACGTTGGGAACGGGCCGGAATTGCACGCGGACTTCGCTGGCACTGATGGGCAGGTTTTTTCCGGTGCGCAGGTAGAAGGGAACGCCGGACCAACGCCAGTTATCGATGCGAACTTTCAGGGCGACAAAGGTTTCTACGTTGGAAGCGGGCGCCACTTTGTCTTCGCCGCGGTAGGCGGGGCGTTGTTGGCCTTGAACTTCGCCGCCGAAGTATTGTCCTCGGACGACTTGTTGGGTTACGTCTGCGGTGGACATGGGGCGGATGGAGCGAAGGAGTTTGACTTTTTCGTCACGGATGGCTTCGGCGTCCAATGAGACTGGGGGTTCCATGGCGACGAGAGAAAGCACTTGCAAGAGGTGGTTTTGCACCATGTCGCGCAAGGCGCCGGCTTCTTCGTAGTAGCCGCCGCGGCTGCCGACGCCGAGTTTTTCGCTGACGGTGATTTGGACGTGGTCTATGGCTTCCCTCGTCCAAAGGTTTTCAAAAATGGCGTTGGAAAAGCGGAAGGCCAGGATGTTCTGCACGGTTTCTTTTCCGAGGTAGTGATCGATGCGGAAGACTTGTTTTTCGTGTAGGCACTCGGTGATCTCACGATTAAGCTGTTGCGCGGAGTGGAGGTCGTGGCCGAAGGGTTTTTCAATCACCACTCGCTGCCAGTGTTGATTTTGGGATTCTTTGCGGACGAGTTCGCAGCCTCGAAGGCGCCTCACCACTTCGGCAAATCGACTGGGCGAGACGGCGAGGTAGAAAAGCAGATTTTCGGACAATCGCGGATCGCCGAAGCCGTCCAGTTTGCCGCGCAGTGTTTGGTAGGCGGCTGGATCAGTCAAATCGCCCTGACAATAAAAGGCTAATTGTTCGAATTGACTCCATGCGGCGCGGTCCACTCGGCGGCCTTTGACAAGCAACGCGGAAAAGAGTTCTTCCCGCCACGAGGCGTCCGATTTTTCTCGCCGGGCCACTCCCACAATTCGAAAGGGATTGGGCAGTTGCCCGCCGAGAAAGAGATGGTAAAGCGCCGGGATCAGCTTGCGCGAAGTCAAGTCTCCGCTGGCGCCGAATATCACCGCCGTGCAGGGCGCTACGTTGCGCGTCTCCCTTCCGTTCCAGCAACCGAGCAACTCATCTAGTTGGTTCCATTCTTCCATCACCGTTTCCATCTAATCCTATGCGCGCAACAAAACAATCTTCCCTTCAAAAAATCGGCAAATCTAAACTCGATAGCGCGCCATAAAACCGTTCTCGCCGGCTGACAAGTCAGTCTCCCTACGCGCCTTCAAAACTCGTCCGTAACGGGCGAGGTCGCCGGCCATCATCCGCAAGCGGTCGTCTAATGCCTTCCCAATCGCTTGGCATTCGCCAAAGTCCGACTCTTCGTGAAACGAAATTCCATAAGGCAAAGTCCAAGCATAACATTGGCGCGCCACGGTTCGAATTTGATCGTGAACCGTAAGTCCCTTCTCGTGCGAGCCTACCACCGAAGCAAACAACTTGCCGGCGTATTCTTTCCAAAAATGATCCAAAAAGTTTTTTAGCGCGCTGCTCATGCTTCCGTGATAATCGGGCGATCCTAAAACCAGAACGTCGGCGTTCTGCACTCGCTGTCGAATGGCGCGAAAAGAGGAACGGGAATAGGAAGTTTCCACGTTGAACAAAGGCAAGTCCTCCACAGCGCAATCAAAGAGGTCTGTCGCGCAGTCTTCGGCTTCCAGCAGTTCTTTGGCTCGAAGAATTGCCGTTCTGGTTTTTGACTTCGCCGCGCAATTTCCCACCACCAGGAATACTTGAAGGTCGTCTTTTTTGTCGATCATCTTCTCTTTTTGCTATTCGATTTTTGGGAAAAACTCCGTCCGCATCAACTAACTTCCACCATTGCTTTGATCACTCCGGTTTTCGGCAGTGTGTAGGATGGAAAATCATCGATCAACCGATCAAACTCAGATCGGTGCGTGATCCACGGGCGAGTGTCAATCGCGCCTTCTTCAATAAAGCCGATGATTCTGGAAAAATCTTCGGGCAAGGCGTTGCGCGAAGCCAGCAAGGTCATTTCCCGGCGATGCACTAATGGATGGGAAAAGCGCACTTCCTGAGTGGTGATTCCCACAAACACAAGCCGCCCCGTGTGCGCCACAAAGTTCGCCGCCTGCGACATAGAGTGGTGGTTTCCCGTGGCGTCCAAAACCAAAGGAAACCCGTTGCCGTCGGTCATCCGCTCCAACTCGCGCAAGTCGGCCTCGCCTCCTTTGGCCAAAACAGCCCGCTCCACTCCCATAGATTTTTGGCAAAATTCAAGCCTCCGCTCGTTCATGTCTAAGACTGTAATTTTGGCTTTTGCGATTCGGGCAAATTCCACAACCGAAAGGCCAATCGGTCCGGCGCCAATTACCAACACCGGCTCTCCCTCTTGCGGACGCCCGCGCTGAATCGCATGGCAACCAATCGCCAGAGTTTCCACTAATGCTAATTGGTCGTAAGTCATTTTGGCGGAGACGTGCAGTTTCCGAGCCGGAAGCGCAAATTCGGGACAAAGCCCTCCGTCCCTATGCACGCCCAACACTTCTAATCGATCACAACAATTCGGCCGGCCTCTGCGGCTGGCAAAACTTTGCGGATCATTGAGGTAAGGCTCCACCGAACATCGATCTCCGGGCCGCACATTCTCAACCGCCTCTCCAATCGCCGCCACTTCCACCCCCAACTCGTGGCCGGGAATCACTGGATATCGGAAGAAGGGCATTTTGCCGAGATAGCCGGCAACGTCGGTGCCGCAAATTCCCACCCGGCGCACCCGCACCAAGACTTCGTCCGGTTGCAGTTTTTTAGGCGATTCCCTTTCTACCATCGTAAACTTGCGGGGCGATTCTAATACAATGGCTTTCATCTCTAGCTCCTCATCTTTGTGTTCTTCATCTTATGTTAATTTTTAGTATTCTAGTTTTTCTTGGTTGAGCGGTTTGTTGTTGAGCGGGTTGATCATTACCGGCAACTTGGGAAAGACGGGCTCAGGTTCCACAAACAAGTTCTCCACCGCCCAGTGTTGCATCACTCGATAATCCCGATCAAATTGCGCATTCGGCATTCTAAAAACGCCGCACGATCGGGCAATCTTTTCCATCCCATCCGACCATCCCTTGCCGTCGAGCGTAATAAAAATGCCCGCCGCCACTCTCTTTTTAGATTGAATGGTTTCTTTGAAAGCCTTGACGTCGTTGATGGTAAAGCCTCCGCCTTTGACTTGCACAATCACTTCGTCTTTGCCGTCCTCAGTTTCTCCCAGCAATTTCCCTTTCCCGTCAATGCCGCCGTCGCAACGTTGAATTTTGTTGGAAAGAATGCCAATGTTGCCAAAGTTCAAAACTTCTCCCGCCCACGATTCAAAGGCAAACTTATCTTGTTTGGCCAGCAAGCGCGCGCCGGCCATGTTGGTGGGAATGCCTTCAATCGGTATCTCAATGCCGCACCTTTTCATTCGCTTTTTCGTAACCGAGTAAACAGAGAATACGGAGATATCGATTCCCACAAACTTGCGCCCATTGCGAAAGGCAGACTCCATTGTCGTCCCGCATCCGCAAAACGGATCTAACACAACATCGCCTGGGTTACTACTCGCCAAGATTATCCGATCTAATAACTCCATTGGTTTTTGGGTGGGATAACCTTCGCGTTCGCTGGCCATCGGGTTGAGCGCCGGAATGTCAAAGACGTCTTCAGGGTGTTTTTCAAGGTCGGTTGCGGAAATGCGCGCTCCTTTTGGATTCTGCGCGCGCTTTATTGACTTTTCAGTGCGCGGGATTTTGACGGCGTTGGGGTTGAAAATCATTTGAACTGTTTTGTCCGTTGGTGGTGTTTTGGAATAGAAGAGAATGGTATCGTGTTTTCTCGCAAACCACTTTTTTGAGACTCCGCCAGTTCTATATTGCCACACAATTTCATTGCGGAAGTTTTTCTTGCCAAACACGGCGTCCATTAGCAGTCTAAGGTAATAATTAGCGGTTGGATCGCAGTGGAGGTAGAGGGAGCCGGTTGGTTTGAGCATGCCGTGCAGTTTCCAAAGCCGGTCGGCCATATAAGAAAGGTAGGCCAGCATTCCGTCGTCTTCCTCTTCCAACCATTCTTTGAGAGATTGGATGAGCTTGCTTGCCGGATGCCCGACCGATTTGCAAATGCGTTTGGTGCGTGCGATGGCTTTGTCATCGTAAGTCCACATGTCTGTGAACGCGTCCATAGAGCCGGTGTCTGTTTCTTGGGCTTTGGAAGTGGGCGCGCCGTAGTTGCGGTTGCTGTTGAAGGGCGGGTCGCCGTAAATCAAATCCGCCACTTCCTTGAATCCTTCGTTTTCCCAATTGCTGATTATATCAAAGCAATCCCCGTAGTATGCCGCATCTGGTATCATATGTTTCCTATTTTAGTAAATGGCGGATTGTAATTTAGGCGGTTAAAAATCTAAATGAATTCCCTTCGCTTTGTCAATTTTTGGGAGGGTCCGTTCTCACTGCGAGGAGAGTGTGGCGATAAAGTAGCCGGCGACGATGGCCGAGCCGATGACGCCGGCAACATTAGGTCCCATAGCGTGCATGAGGAGGTAGTTGTTGGGGTCGGCTTTTTGTCCTTCGGCGTGGGAGACGCGGGCGGCCATTGGAACGGCGGAAACGCCGGCAGAACCGATCAAAGGGTTGATCGGAGTTTTGCGGCTGAACAAGTTCATAAGTTTGGCCATAAGCACGCCTCCGGCGGTGGAAATGCCGAAGGCAATTATGCCGAGGAGGATGATTTTCAAGGTTCCGGTTTGCAGAAAGCGTTCGCCCTGCATTGTAAGTCCCACGCTGGTTCCTAGAAAGATGGTGACGATGTTGATGATTTCGTTTTGCGAGGCTCGCAACAGGCGTTCGGTGACGCCGCATTCTCGGAGGAAGTTGCCCAGCATGAGCATTGTGACCAGAGGGGAGGCGTCTGGGACGAGCAGGACGCAAACGATGGTGACGACGATGGAGAAGGAAAGTTTTTCCAGTTTGGAGACTTTTCGAAGAGATTTCATGCGGATGCAACGTTCGGTCTTTGTGGTCAACAGGCGCATGATGGGTGGTTGAATGAGGGGGACGAGAGCCATGTAGCTGTAAGCGGCTACGGCGATGGGTCCGAGGAGTTCGGGGGCGAGTTTATTGCTGGTGAAAATTGCGGTGGGGCCGTCGGCGCCGCCGATGATGCCGATGGAGGCGGCTTGGTGAGTGGTGAAGCCGATGAGGCTGGCGCCAAGAAAGGTAAAAAAGACTCCAATCTGAGCCGCCGCGCCGAGGAGAAGCATTCGGGGATTGGCGATCAGCGGGCCAAAGTCGGTGAGGGCGCCGACGCCGAGAAATATCAGCGGCGGAAAAATCTCCAGTTTTACCCCCTGCGAAATAAAGTCAAACAGGCCGCCTTCAATTTTTGTAATCTTGAATGATGCGGGAGTCTCTTCTGCGCTTGGCGTTTGTGGAACTGTTTGCCCGGATTCTGTTGCCGAAACTTCTTGAACGGCTTCCACGCGGATGCGCCCCGGTTCCAGTCCGTCGGCGGTCTGCTCCAAAGTGATGATGCCCCGAGAGGGAAGGTTGGCAATCAAGGCGCCGAAGGCGATGGGCACCAACAAGAGCGGCTCAAACTTTTTGCCGACCGCCAAGTAAAGCAAAGCGAAGGCGACAAGCCACATCGCCGCCATTTGCCAAGTGAGGGACGCAAATCCAGAAAGACTTAAAAATTCGAGCAAGTTGTCCAGCATTGAGAAAACAAAGGTTCGCTTAGTTTAAGCCATCAAGATCAGGGATTGCCCTTCTTCTACGGCGTCGCCTTCCGAAACCAAGATGCCGGCGATGCTGCCGTTTTGCGGCGCGTAGAGGTAGGTGTTCATTTTCATGGCTTCAAGAACCATGAGTTGCTCGCCTTCTTTGACGGTTTGGCCTGCTCGGACGTGGATCGTCACCACTTTTCCGGCCAGCGGGCTGGGGATGGGCGCGCTTCTTTGGGCTGAACTTTGCGCGGGCGGCGCAGAGGCGGCAGCTTCGGGTGGGGCGGCGTCTTTGTCCAGCGGCTCAACGGTGACGTGATATATTTTTCCGTCAACGGTAACTTTCAGCTTTTTCATACGCTATCGCTTGTTCGACGGCTTTTCCCGCGCTTCCTCAATGCTAGCGATCCGATAAGGCTCGCGGATGACCGTATGCAGGGCTGCGGCAATGGCGGCGGCGTGTTCGACGGGGATTGGCGATTGAACCGTCGCGTTTTGCGCCGGAGCGTTCTCAACTGGGAAACGTGAAAAGATGGCTCCGAGCAGCGAAACTGAAGCCCACAGAATCACCAGCGCCAGCAAGACAATGGCAAAACCCGTGATCTGAAAAAGAATTTTGGCCGAGACCGAACTTTCCAACTCCGCAACGGCAACCAATGCCAAAATGAAATTTGTTTCTGCGCCGAACATGTTTTTCGTATAAGCCGACGGGCGGATTGTTGAAAACACGCCGCTTATATTCAACATTTTTTTGCAACGCTCCGTTTTTCAGAGCGCATTTTCTCTTTTTGAAATTGCCGAGAAATTCGTAAATTCGCTTTTGTTTTCGTTGGATTTTCTCGAATCAGCAGTGAGGCTTTTCGTTTATGGAACGTTGCGTCCCGGATTGGGCCACGCGCTAGGCCAACAGCTCGGACAAGTGGGGCGACGGCTTGGTTTGGGACGCGTTTTCGGGCGTTTGTATGATTACGGCGCGTTTCCAGTGGCGGTTCCGGATGCCTCGCGGCGCTTTCGAGTGACGGGAGAAGTGTTTGAAGTGGAGGCCAATCCCCTCTTTTGGGCTCTTTTGGACGAGTATGAAGATTTCAAACCAAACGACCTTCGCCATTCCCATTTCCGCCGCGCCGAAGCCGAAGTGGAAATGAAATCTTTGAGACGCCTGCAAGCCCAAATTTATTGGTACCGGCTCTCAATCGACGGCTTGGCGGAAATTTCCGGCGGAGACTACTGCGATTATCTTCGGCGTCCCGGCCGGCTTTGAAATGGCGAGAAATTTTGCCGCGCAAAACGAGAAAGAGCATTTTTTGTCCCTTGCAAAAGCGACTTGGCTTCGCATCGAAAACTAGCCGAAAGACCACAGTCCAAGCGGTTTTCCATCGACATCGGAGTCTCTTTCCATTATAGATTCATCTATGAATCTATTTGATCTTTCCGGAGAAACCGCAGTCATCATCGGCGGCACCGGCAGCTTGGGAGGCGCCATTGCGCAGGGTTTAAGGGAAGCGGGAGCCAACGTAGCGATCTTAGGACGCAGCCGGGAACGAGGCGAAGCGCAAGCCTCCAAAATGTCCGCAAAATCCGCCAAAGCAATCTTCCTCCAAGCCGATGCCACGAGTCGGCAGAGTTTGGAGATAGCGGCGGCGGCGATAGAAAAACAAGCCGGCCGGCCCTCAATTTTGGTGAACGCGGCCGGCGGCAACGATTCGCAGGCGACCGTTTCCGAAGAAAACCCGTTTGAAAACATCTCTTTGGAGGCATGGCAAAAAAATGTGGAACTGAATCTGATCGGCGGAGTATTATTTCCCTGCCAGGTTTTCGGCGCGGCAATGGCCTCGGCCGGCAGAGGAAGCATCATCAACATTGCCAGCGTTTCCGCTCATGTGCCGCTCTCGCGAGTGGTTTCCTATTCGGCGTCCAAAGCCGCAGTCTTGAGCGTCACTCGGTTTCTTGCGAGGGAATGGGCGCAGGCGGGAGTGCGGGTCAATTCAATTACGCCGGGTTTTTTCCCGGCGGAACAGAACAAAAAACTCTTGTTTCACAGCGATGGAACTCCCACCAACCGCACAAAGCGGATTCTCCGTCACACACCGATGGGTCGTTTTGGCGAAGCAAAAGAATTGATCGGCGCCGCTCTCTTTTTGGCCTCTTCCCAAGCAAGCAGCTTTGTCACCGGCGCGGATATTCGCGTGGACGGCGGGTTTCTTTCGCAAACGATTTGAGAAAAATCGGGAAAAACAGCCATGACGGACTCCATCATTGCGCCCCAAGGAACTTTGGTATCCGCTGCTGAAGTGGATTCCTTGATGGCGGCCGTCTGTCCGGCCGGCGATTATGCGGGCAAACGCGTTCTAGCCATCTTGCCAGACTCCACTCGCACCGCCCCCGTAGGAATGGTGTTCCAAGCTTTCCACAAACAAGTGGCGGCCGCCATTGCGCAACTAGACATTATGATCGCCTTGGGAACTCATCGCCCGATGTCCGAACCAGCCATTTGCCAACGAATCGGAATCTCCCAGGAAGAACGCCAAAGCAAGTATCGGGCGGTGCGGTTTTACAATCACGAATGGAACAACCCCGCAACGTTGCGCGAAATCGGCGTCATATCCAAAGCCATGCTGAGCGATTTGACCGGAGGGCGCTTTGCCATGGAAATTCCCGTCGAGATCAACAAACGATTATACGACTACGACCGTATTGTTATCATGGGGCCGGTGTTTCCCCACGAAGTGGTCGGCTTCTCCGGCGGCAACAAATATCTCTTCCCCGGAGTGAGCGGCCCCAAACTCCTGCACTTTTTCCATTGGCTGGCGGCGATAATCTCCAATCCGAAAATTATCGGCCACAAACAAACGCCCGTGCGCAAAGTAATCGACTATGCGGGCAGCTTGGTAAAACTCCACAAACAATGCTTTTGCATGGTAGTTCGAGACGGCGGGCTGGGAGGCATCTTTGCCGGCGCGCCGGAAAGCGCTTGGGAAAAAGCATCCCATCTTTCCCGCCAATTACATATCACCTACAAAGACAAACCTTTTCATACAATCTTGTCTTGCGCGCCGTTAATGTATGAAGAACTTTGGGTCGGAGGCAAGTGCATGTATAAACTAGAACCCGTGCTAGCCGACAACGGCGAGTTAATTATTTACGCCCCCCATATCCGGGAAGTGTCCGCAACGCACGGCCGGAAAATTCAGTCCATCGGCTATCACTGCCGTGACTACTTCTTAAATCAATGGAGTCGTTTCAAAAACGAGCCTTGGGGCGTATTGGCCCATTCCACTCACGTCTACGGACTAGGAACTTTTGTTCATGGAATCGAAACGCCGCGGGTGCGGATAACGCTGGCGACAAGCATAAGCCCGCAACAGTGCAAGCAGTTGAACTTAGGCTACCGCGATCCGAAATCCATCAATGTAAGATCCTACGCCAATCGGGAAGACCAAGGAATTTTGCTCGTTCCCAAGGCGGGCGAACAATTATTTCAACTCAAAAACCCGCCATCATGGGCTCGCTCCGATTGAATTAGAAAAATTAGCGCAAAGAAAACTTGTCATTCATAAATGCTTGTGTTTACAGTATAAAAAATTGATTTTGCCATGAAAGCAACTGCAGCGAAATTGCTAAATTTCATCAAAAGGTCTCCGCAATTTGAAATTCCAATCTATCAACGCACTTATTCCTGGACTAAGATAGAATGCCGCCAACTTTGGAATGATATCTTGCGCGCCGGCAGATATGATTCTATATTGGCTCACTTTGTTGGATCTATTGTATACATTGAAAGCGGACTCTATCAAGTCAGCAGCCAGTCGCCATTGCTAGTCATTGACGGCCAACAGCGATTAACCACCGTGTCTCTCATTATCGAGGCTCTCGCTCGGGGACTTAAAAGCGAAGAACCCGTCCAAGGTTTCTCTCCAAGAAAACTCCGCAACTACTACCTTCTTAATCCTGAAGAAGAGGGAGACCTTCGATACAAACTGCTCTTGTCCCAAACGGACAGAGATACTCTGCTGGCGATTGTGAATCAAAAGCCGCCATTGGCGGATCCCTCCTTGAGATTGAAAGAGAACTTCGAGTTTTTCGAAAAACAGATCAAAATGCTAGGCAATAATCTCGAACCATTATGCAAAGGCTTGGCCAAACTTATGGTGGTAGACATTGCGCTAAGCCGGGGGCAAGACGACCCACAGCTAATATTCGAAAGCATGAACTCCACCGGCCGCGAGCTCAGCCAAGCCGATCTGATTCGCAACTTTGTCCTGATGGACTTGGAACCAAATCACCAAACCCGGCTGTATAACGACTATTGGCGCCCTATGGAAGCAACCTTTGAGCAATATCCTGATAACGATCATTTTGACGCCTTTATACGCTACTATCTTGCTATCAAGACGAACGAAATTCCCAAGATTCGCGAAGTTTATGCAGCATTCAAGGCATATGCTCGGGGATCTCAGTTCCACGACAGCATTGATAATCTCGTAACAGATCTTCGGGCCTTTGCCAACCACTATTGTGTTATAGTGACGGGCAAAGAGACTCATCCTGTATTGACGGACGCTTTTGCAGATTTGCGTGAATTGGACGTGGATGCAGATTGTCCGTTTCTAATGGAACTTTACCATGACTATACCCAAGGGTTGCTTTCCATGCAGGAACTAGAGCTGGCAATTCGACTTGTTGAAAGCTATATTTTTCGACGCGCTGTTTGCGCGCTTCCGCCCAACTCGATGATCAATACTTTCTCGACTTTTGGTAGAGCATTGAAGAAAGACCGTTATCTGGAAAGTATACAAGCTTACTTCCTGATTTTGTCCAATCCTTGCCGGTTCCCGTACAATTCAGAGTTTTTTCGTGAAATCAAGGTTCGCGATCTTTACAACTTCCGCTATCGCAGCTATTGGTTGCGGCGCTTGGAAAATCACGGCCGCAAAGAGCGAGTTTCCGTTAACGAGTACACGATTGAGCATATTATGCCTCAACATCTGACAACAGAATGGCAAGAGGCGTTGGGCGAGGATTGTAAACGGATTCACGAAGCCTATTTGCACACTTTAGGCAACCTCACGTTAACTGGTTACAATGCGGAATACAGCGACCGTTCCTTTGCTGAGAAACGCGACATGGAAGGCGGATTCAAGGAAAGTCCGCTACGCGTCAATGAGGGAATAGGAATTTTGAAAAAATGGAATGAAAAAGCTATTCGCTCTCGCGCCAATCGTCTTGCAAAAAAAGCTGGAGTCATTTGGTCAACACCCTCATGGCCGCGTGATGCGATAGATATCTATCTACCGAAGGCCTCCTATATTGCGGCAAAGTTGAATCTCCAACTGCAATGGGGACGAAGGCCGAAATGGGCAGGAACATGTCCGCTTTGCGGAAGGCCCAGTTTTTCGTTGTCGGTGAATAGAAATAGCAAGGGACGTAGAAGGATAAAGTGGTGGTGTTCCGATGACCAGCAACATAAGAGTTGCGCGAGAGTGGATCGGGAAGGTTTGATGCAAGCCATTCTGCGCACGGGGGATTTTTCTGAGAAGTTTTTAAACGAAGACGAGATGGATCCTATGCAGAAGTGAAAGGCCAGCGTATGAATGGCAAAGTTTCAGGGATTTCAACGATGACGGGGAAGGTTTTTGCGGTTGCGGTGGGCTTGCTTTTTCTGATGGTGGCGGTTGGGGTGGGCATTATGTTTTTGGTGGCGAAGAAGCAGGCGGATAATCGCGACCGGCATCCGGTGATTGGCCAGCCGGCTGAGATTCGCTAGCCGTTGTTTTACCAATCGCCGTCGACGAGTAGGTCGATGATTTTGCGTGCCAGGTCGTCGGCAAGCAGGGGAAGCGCCCGCCGTTCGGCGCTGGCCAGGTCGCTGAAGGCGCGGATGAGTGTGCGTCCGGTGACGGGGCGTTGTAGGAGGGTTTTGCCGGCGCGGCGGTTGAGAACTTTGACTTGCGCGGTCATTCTGAGTTCGAAGTCTCGCGGGGTGATAACGTCGCCGGGTTGGAAGGTTACGCCGACGCGGAGGTATTGGACGATGTTGCCGGTGATTTGAAGGTCGCCCTTGCCGCGCGTTTCGAGTTTGAAGGTTCCGTTGTTTTGGATTTGGCGGCGCAGGGCGGAAGTGAGCGCCGGCGAGAGGCGCGGCTCTTCGGTTTGATTGGGAAAGGGAATGATTTCAATGGATTGAGCATCGGCCGCCAATCCCGACGCAGAACCAAGTCGATAGCCCGCGCAACCCGCGGCGGGGAGTAGCAAGGAGGCAATGAGGAGGAAGGGAGCAACCGATCGCATGGGCGTCATTGAGTTTCTGTTGAGGTTTCGGCGGGCTCATTGACTTCTGCTTTGAGCTGGGCGATGCGTTTTCGGGATTCTGCGGCGTATTCGTGATCCTCCTCGTTGAGCAGGCGAGAAAAGATGTCGACTACGTTGTTGTAGTAGGTAAGGGCGCCTTGTTTCTGGTTTTTTTTGTCGTAAAATCGGGCGATTTTGAGGCTGCCGCGGGCTTGTTCCACTCTAAGTTTGCGGATGTTTTGTTCGGCCTCCGGCACGCGTTTGTCGTCGGGGTAGAACACGATGAAGTCGTTGAAGACTTCGATGGCTCGTTTGGCGATGCTTTGGTCGTATTCGGCGTCTTTGGCTTCTTTGGACAGGGACATTCCGGCTCGATAGAGGGCTTCGGCGGCGATCTCTTTTCTTTCGGCGTATTTGTCGGCGGCGGATTGGTAGGCGGCGAATGCGGCGGCAAAGTTTTTCTTTTTCTCATTGGCCGTTCCAATGCGGAGCTGGGCTTGGGCGGCGACTTCGCTGTAGGGGCCGGGTTGGATCAGCGTTCTGTACATCTCCGCGGTTTTGTCCATAGATCGGAACAAAGGAAACAATCCCCACAGGCGGAAGCGTTGGCCGTTGAGGAATTTGTTGGCGATTTGAAATTGTCGATGCAACACTTCGTCGTATTTGTCGTAGTTGGGGTGTTTGGCGACGAGGGTTTGGTAGGCTTTGAAGGCTTTTTCGTCGCGGCGATTGCCTTCGTAAGCCAATCCGATGAGATGTTGCGCTTCGGGGGCGTAGTCGGAGAGCGGCCATTTTCGGATGACTCGTCCGGCGGCTTTGACGGCGATTTTGTAATCTCCTTTCTGATAGGCTTCGCGGGCGGCTTCCAGTTGTTGTTTGGCGGTTTCGCGTTGCCACTTGCCTGCTTGGCCGGGGGTTTCGTAGCTCCATCCTTCGCCGGGCGTATAAATGAAGGGCGCCCAGCACTCGTTGGCGGTGAACAGAAGCGTGAGAAGGATGAGGGGAAGAAGTGTGGTTTTGCGCGCAATGCACTTTCCAAAAAGCGGCGGCGTTGGCTTTTGGTTGGCTTTTTGGACGTCGCTCTTGCTTGGCAATCGATCGCCACGGCATTCAAATTGACGTATCGTTTTCTCTCCGTTCATTCGCTTCATTGTAATCTTGATTCAACAGGAAGTTGCAAATTTTTTATGTTAGCCGCTGGGAAGTTTTTAGTCAAAGTTTTGTTTGGCAGTCGTTAAAAAGAGGCCGAAGGAGCGCGCGAATGGACGGCCGTCGGCGAGGGAGATGATTCGGGCATGGGATCCGGGATAAAGTTTCAACAGCGATTCCGCTTTTGAAATATCGAGGATGGAAAGCGCGGTTGCCAGACTGTCTGCAATGATGCCGGAAGGCGCGATAACGAAGACCAAACGTCTTTCGGTTAGGCCGAGGCCTGTGCGCGGATCGACGATGTGAGAGTATCGTTTGCCATTCAAAACGACGTATTGATAAAGGTCGCCAGAGCTAGCGATCGCTTGATGTTTGAGGAAGACGTAGGCGGGCGGGGTTTCTTCGGTTTTTGAAAGTGGAGCCAAGCGAATGCGCCATCCTTTTTTATGAGGCGGCGGATCTGAGACGGCAATGTCGCCGTCTCCCGCTACGAGCGCGCTTTGGACGCCGTGTTGCCGGAGCGTTAAGAGGGCTTGATCCAGCGCGTCTCCTTTGGCGATCCCACCCGGATCCAAACGCATGTTGGGAGTTGTTAAGCGAGCTTGTTGCCGGGAAGAATCCAGTCGCAAACGGCGCCAACCGACGCGTTCGAGGAATCGAGAGAGTTGGTCGGCCTCTGGATATTTGCGAGTTCGCCGAGCATTGCGCCACAATGCGGACAGGGGGCCAACGGTGAGATCAAAGGCGCCGTCGGTTTCGGCTGCCAAACGTTGAGCGCACGCAATGACGCGGTAAAGGTCGTCACTGAGCGGTATCCAGGAAGATTGTCCCGATTGATGCCCCAAGCGGCTCAATTCGCTGTCGGTGTCGTAGTTGCTGAGCATTTGATCCAGCTCGGCGATTCTCGAAAAAGCGGCGGAGGCGGCGCGCTTTGCGGTCTCTTCAGATGCTGTGTAAAGGATAATCCGAAAAGGAACGCCCATGCGGGGTTCCGAAAACTCGAACCGTTTTGGCAAGGCAGACGCGCCGTTGACCGGGGAGAGCGCTATTGCGCCGATCGACAGTCCGAAGAGGATTCGGCAACGAAAGCGCCTTTTGGACGGGGCGACTCTCTTGCCCGGTTTCCGTTGGCTTGGGAGATTTTTGTCCATCGTTTCCGCGTTGCCGTTCCAGAAAAGCCGCGGGCATCCTTTCTTTTGCGAGCGGAGGAAGATTTCAGAGTTTCCAGCCGTCTCGATAGGTTTTATGGAGGTATTGGTTGGCGGCCGAAGAGTTGGCAAATCGGAGGTTCGGCCCGTCCCAAAGGAGTTTTTTGTTGTTGGAGCGGATGGCGATGTTGCCCAGCAAGATGGTTTCGGTGAGGAGGCCGGCGTAGTTGAAATTAGACATGGCCGGGCGTCCGCCCCGAATGGCCTCAACCCATTCTTCCTTCATTCCTCGGTCGCCTCGTCCGTTGCGGGGCAGGCTGGGCGCCGGTTTTTCATAGTCTTGAAAGGCGTTTTCGGGGAGGAGTTTGTATTGGGATCCGTAGTCGTTTGGAGTGTAAAGAATGCCTTTGTCGCCGACTAGGAGGGATCCACTTCCGGGAGGATTGTGGCCGTGGAACAAATCTTTGGGAGGAAGGTTCTTTTCCCCGCTGGGCAGCTTGCCTTCGTACCAATAGAAATCCACCGGTGGAAGGTACCCTCGAGCGGGGAACTGAAACTTCACGGTGGACCAAGCGGGATAGGTTTCTGGGTTCAAGGGTCCGTTTTTAGCTTGCACAGAGTGAGGGTAGCCAAGTTTGAGAGACATAAATGCCATATTTGCGGTGTGGCAGGCCATGTCGCCGAGGGCGCCGGTGCCAAAGTCCCACCAGCCGCGCCACTTGAATGGATGATAGACAGGATGATAGGGACGGCGCGGCGCCGGGCCGAGAAAAAGGTCCCAATGGATATGCTCCGGGACGGGCGGCGTTTCCGGCGGGCGGGCAATAATGTCCGGGGCTTGCGGCCAGACGGGGCGATTCGTCCAAACATGAACCTGCCGCACCGAACCGATGGCACCGGCTCGAATGACTTCCACAGATTCCCGGAATCCATTGTCCGCCGTTCCCTGATTGCCCATTTGAGTGGCGACTTTGTAGCCTTGCGCAGTTTCCCGCATCAGCCGCGCTTCAAACACCGTGTGCGTCAAGGGCTTTTGGCAATAAACGTGCTTGCCCAAGCGCATGGCCATGACAGAGGCGGGAGCATGAGTGTGATCCGGCGTGCTGACGGTGACGGCGTCGATAGACTTGTCCATCTCTTCCAGCATAACGCGGAAGTCGTTGTACAGCTTGACGCGGGGAGCTTTCGCGGCTCTTTGCCGGAGCGTGTTATCGTCCACATCGCAGAGGGCAACCATGTCGCCCAGCTCGCCGGCCTGCGCTGAGTCGCTTCCGCCTTTGCCTCCGACCCCGATCGAGGCCATGTTCAACCGTTCATTAGCGCCCCAAACTCTGCTGGGCAGGAAGGTGAAGGCAAAGGCCGAAGCCGAAGCAGTGCCGAGGAAGTCACGGCGCGAATAGCGAGTTTTCTCAATTCTTTGCATAGGTAGGTCTTTTCTAGTTTGTTTCAACAAATGCAACTCAAGTTTCGGCGCGAAGGAAGTGCTTGGCAAGCAAAAAATTTCGGATAAGGTTTTAATCGGCGCTTGGCTGTTTTTCTCGCCGGGCGGTTTCAAGCGGACATCGAGGCAAATTGCCCGAAGAGCGTAAGTTCCGATTAATCCGCGTTTTCGCTTGCTTGCAACGCCTTGCCAAAGATGCCTCAAAATTCCCTTCCATCGCTAACTCTAAATCCACGCCGGCATCCGCCAAAATCGCCAACCCCGCCTTGAACGCCTAGCCCATCAGCCATCACCGCCGCTTGCGATCATCCAATCTCCCACCCAATCATCTAAACGCTCTCCACGCTCATCACAATGCGTTTCATACCAATGCGGCCAATCCAAAAATCCCTCCCAACTCCCGCCCAAACAAAAACCCTAGAATATCCCTCCAAGCCAAACAAACCGCCCACACCCAATGATTGTCCCCGACGACATCAGCGCTCACCTCAAATCATAGAATGCGCAGACCGAAAACAGCGCCCACACCAGCTTCTTTTGCCTGCCCCAATACCTCCATCAAATCCACCTCGCCACTTGCCTGCCAACCGCCATAAACTTTCTTCCCTGCAACGGCAAAGCAAAGGAAGAATTTTCCTCATCTCGAATTTCCTTTTGACGCTCTCTTTGCGAAGCCAACAGTCAGCGACCAGAGATTCCCAATCTGAATTTGCAATCGGCAAGTTAGGATGGCGCGCTTCTTTGACGAATTCAGCGAGCAACCCGTCCACAATAACCAATGAAACTTCTTCTCTTGAAAGCGCAAACTCCCATCTTTTCACACTTTGCAGTTTTGCCATCCCCTTCCCATGCGTTATCCCTTATATTCCGCAATTCATCTCCCTTGCTTCTTCCATCCCAGACTTAGTGCCTGCGAAAAGCCAGCAACCAACCCCAATCGTTGACCATAAAGCTTCCATAAAAACACTTCCCCAGCTAGCCATTCTCATTGCTTCTTCCCTCTCACCCAACACCAGACGACATAACCTTTTTCCCACAACAGCAAGGCAAAGGAAGAGTTTTCCCATCTCGAATTTCCTTTTGACGATCTCTTTGCGAAGCCAACAGTTAGCGACCAGAGATTCCCAATCATGAATTGCAATCAGCAAGATGGGATGTCCCCCCTCTTTTCTCTCCTTTTATATTTTGAGGTTGGACGCGAGATGGACAAGAGACTGCTAACAAACCAGATTGGATTGCGAAGCACTGCCGGATGCCGGGCGAATAAAAGTTTCTCCAAAAGCGTAAATCGCCTTGCCGATTGGATTGTGGATTGGTTTCCAATTGCCGATTCTTGGGATTTAGAAACCCTTTGCGGTCGTTTATTCGTTGTTTCATTCCAAGAAGGATGGAACATGATGAAGAGCTTCCCATTGTTTGCGTCAATACCGGGCAACGAGCAATACATCTCTTTTATCTGTGTTGGTAGTTGTGTCGTTTTCTTCTTTGGTTTGTTTTGGCGCAAAGCCAAGCGCAGTCGTATATTGATGTCTACCATAGCTAAGACAACGCCGACACGCTCCGGGTGTTTAGGGGTTCTTCCACTACGGCGACCCAAAGTGTCCTCCAAAGCATCTCAATCTCCACAATCTCTAATCATTGCCATAGCCGAGAGGCTTGGCAACTCCTTCAATAACGGACATATTTACGATGCCAACAAGCCCAGCAATACGAACTTTTCATATTCATTCTTGTTTGCTATCTCTAAGACCCAAGACATCGATTCGGCAAGAAAGAGAATTTCGGGTAGAGGCTGGACAAACATTCCTTTTGTTGCTAGCGTCACTAACATTTCGGGGGTCATGAACGGCGCTAACAGCCGCATTATGGATCGTCTTTTCATGGACTACGATCATTCATACGATGTCGTTGGGATGAGCGTATCTGGAAGCAGTTTGTTCTATTTCACCGATTAGACTTCTTGTTAGGTAAGAGCGGGCTGGACAATAAACGCATTAGCGTCTTTTATGCGCAGAGCGACAATAACTCTGTGGCTCTATTAGACCAGAAAGCAGAGGGGGGCATCTTATTAAAGGCCAACAGCGATGGTTTGATGCGGATTTCCTCTACAGTGCCATCATCCCCGAACCGGAGGAATACGCATTTATGTTTGGTTTAGTTGCTTTGGGTTCTATGATTTTCTGTCGCCACTTGATGCAAATGAAATGTTCCCAAGCAATCACAACTCTCTAGCTGCTGCTAGCAACTTGTGATTTGCGGGACTGCGGTGTGCGATTTATGATTAGCGAAGGATGATTTGTAGTTGGGAAATGGCGGAGATTGCTTTTTTTTCAATATCGTTTCCAAGAGAGAGTTGGGAGGCGGTTTTTTGCGGTGTGATTTGTAGTTGGGTTAGTGTCCATTATTTGCAAAGAGGGGATCTGGTTTTTAACTTGCTTGAAAGGTTTTTCGTGTCTTCAAAAGTTTGATCTGGCAACTGAAATCTTCCGCCCAAATTGTAGGATTGTGAATTTGTCTCTAGAATCTTTTCCGCAAAATAGATCTAAAAACTTTTGGATTGATTTACGGGATCGATATTCTCATTTGTATATGAAATTATTGTTCGCATTAATGGCGGTTGGTGTGCTTCTTCAAAGTTCCAAATTGGGCAATTGGGGGGCGTCGGTGATTGCGGATGCTGTTTCGGAGTCCAAAAAAGCGGTTTCCGTCGTGGCGGCCGCCATTGTTTTCGGAATCGGCCTGCTTGCCGCACTTCTGCAGTAGTCCAAGAGTTGTTTCATCCCGGTCAGTTTGACTCTACCGGCGCTCTTTTGAGGGATACAAACATATACACCGTTGAAGTTCACAATCACGGGGCGGCTAGGTTTTGTGAGCCTTTGACGGTGCTAGTTTGTGTTATTTCGAATTTCGTCCTCCCGCTCGTTGAGGCTTGGGGTATAACGATTTTGAGTCGCCTGTTATTCGTTGGCCAGCGCCTCTTTACGCAAATCTTGCGCCGTTGGGAGTTTCGTATTATTCGTACGACTTCAAATTTGTTTCAAGAGAACGGGATGGCTTAGTTTATGGAGGATGTATTTATAGTTCGGCTGGTTTGGATATTCATGTCACTTTGTATATTGAAGTCACGAATGGTTACGTTTCCAGTATTACGAGGGACATTTGGTTCCCTTGTTTAAGATGGTTTCGTTAACGCCGCCGTTTCCAGATCGGCCTTCTCCTGATCCTTTTTTACGGTTGTGAATTGGCAGAATATTCTTTATGATTCGTATTTGGATCGGAACACGAATCTTTTTGAATGCCCCGCGGGAGCGCGCAAATTGGCGAAGATGTTGGCGATGGTTCGGTCTGGTCATTTGTCTGTTTCTCCGTCTCGTCTTCAAGTTACTCATCTTGAGAAAGATTGGGGCTAGGGCTATCTGTTGAATCGTGGGGGCAAGAATCGCGGTCCGAGTTCTAATCCGCTTTGGTGGGGCATTGATCCGCCTTTTCTTTTTGGGGGTGGAGAGATTTGGCCTTGGCAACTTCCGATTCGGGATTCGGATGCGGTTTCGCCTTCGCGGATGATTGCGCAGGGCGATGCTTCTCGATTTGGTTTTAGTGGAAATTCCAAAAGGCTTTCGATTGAGTCAGTACATTGGCCTTTTACTTTTGCTTGGACTAAGGTTTCTCGTCGTCATTCGGAGAAGGCGGTTGTCTTATTTGCGGACGGGCATGTGGTTTTGGAGACGCCGCGGTAGCTGCTTTATCCGTCTTTGGAAAACTGGACGCGTTGGAATTACGACAATCAAAAGCATTGGCGGGATTCGGACATGCCTTCTTCTTCCGGTTGGCAACCTTCTTGGACGCCTTGGGATGAACGGATGGATTTTAAAGCGGGCCGGTCAAAGTCTGCCTTGAGCGCGCTTTCCATGTTCTCTTCTGCCGTTTATGTTTCTGGTGTTTTTGTTTCCTGTTTCTATGGTGGCGACTCTGGCATTTGCCCGCTCTCGACAAGTAGGATTTTTTATGCGGCAACCAAGGAAACTAGCGCTTGCATATCGGTTGATTATGGGATAAATTTTGGTTATGGAAAGTGATCAACCGCCTAATGTTCCCCGCGTTCGGCTTGTCCAAACCGCTTCTTCCTCTTCTCGGGGGAGGGGATGGTTTTTTTTCAGCCTCGTTCTCTTAATTCTTTTGGGAGTGACTTGGCTGGGCATTCTTGGCAACGTGGGCAACGATCTTGCCTTGAAGGGAACTTCCGCCGATGGCCTTTGGAAAGAAACCGTCGTCAGAGACAATGCATCCACCAACCAAGTCAAAGTCGCGCTGATTGAGGCGGACGGGATCATTTCCAGTTTGTCCTTGTCTTCCAGCAGAGAAGGGATGGCGTTTTCCATTAAACGCCAGTTGCAGTTGGCTGCGGAGGACGAAAACGTAAAAGGCGTGTTGCTGCGGATTGATTCTCCGGGGGGCGAGGTTCTTGCTTCGGACGACATTTACCGCGAAATTCAACGATTCCAGGAGGAAACAGGGAAACCGGTTGTAGCGTCGTTGTCCGGGCTGGCGGCTTCCGGCGGTTATTACATCGCGGCGCCGTGCCGCTGGATTGTGGCCAATCCATTAACCATTACGGGAAGTATCGGAGTGATCTTGCACAGCTACAACTATCGAGGCCTGTTGGACAAAGTTGGCGTTCAACCCCAAGTGTTCAAAAGCGGACGCTTCAAAGACATGCTCAGCGGAGAAAAACCGCCCGATGAAATCCTGCCCGAAACCCGGAAAATGTTCCAAACGATGATTGACGAGGCTTTTGATCGTTTCAAGGAAGTCGTCCGCGAAGGCAGATCGTGGGCGCAAAGCCAAAACAACGGCGACGGCAAGGCTTTGTCGAGGGATTGGGAAACTTACGCCGACGGCAGAATCTTGTCGGGAAACCAAGCCTTCGAATTCGGCTTTGTGGACGAATTGGGCAACTTCGACAAGGCAAGCGAGCGAATGGAGGAAATCCTCGGCGTCCAAGGCTTTTACCTCGTCCAATATCAACGGCATCTTGGACTGGGCGATTTTCTTCAGCTTTTCGGCAGTGCGGATTCCAACCGAATCGAAGTGGATCTTGGTTTTGACTTTTCGCAAATCCAGGCTGGTCGGTTGTATTTTCTCGCCCCGAACTATCTTCATTAATAGAGGCAGTCTTTTCCTATGAACGCGAACGCTGTTGATTCTGCGGCCGCGGTATCCGCACTGCTCCTCGTCGCCGACAGCGAACGGAATGCGGACATGCTCTACGCCACCGGCCTCTTCGTCCCCGATCCCTTTATCTACTTGAAAAACAACCAAACCGTTCATTTGGTCTTGAACGATTTGGAAATGGACCGGGCGGCGAAACACCTCCCCGACGCAACTATTCACTCTTTTTCCAAACTGCGGGAACAAACAGCGCAATCCGACATTCCGAACCCAAACATCGGCCACGTCGCCGGCCGCCTCTTGAACGATTTTGGACTCAGCCAAGTGCGAGTTCCCCAAAACTTTCCCTTTGGCGTCGCCGAAATCATCCGGGAAACTTGGCCGGACATTTCCCTTTTGCCCGACCGCCCCTTTCCAGAACGCGCCGTAAAATCGCCGGCGGAAGTTCGCAAGATTCAAGAGATTCTGCGCTTGACCCAAGAGGGATTGCGCGCCGGCATTTCTTTAATCCGAAACGCCGAAATCAAAAAAGACGACCGGCTTTGGCATCAAGATAGTCCATTGACTTCGGAAAAAGTTCGCGCCGTCATTCACGCAACCATCGGCTCGCTTGGCGGCCTTCCCAACACCATCGTGGCCGGCGGCGACCAAGCCTGCGACCCGCACGAGCGAGGAAGCGGGCCGTTGAAAGCGCACTCCCCCATCATTATCGACGTATTTCCCCGCTCGGAAGCAACCGGTTACTTTGGCGATTTGACCCGAACCGTCGTCAAAGGCCGCGCCTCGGAGTCCGTCCGCAGAATCTACCAAAGCGTTCTGCAAGCGCAACAAACCGCGCTGAACGCAATCCGCTCCGGCGCAAAAGCGCGAAAAGTTCACGAGGCCGTCCAAGGCGCCTTCGAGTCTTCTGGCTATAAAACCGAACAGCGTAATCACCACATGCAAGGCTTCTTTCACGGAACCGGCCACGGTATTGGATTGGATCTTCACGAAGCGCCCAACATTGGGAAAATCTCTTTGGATACCCTCCAAACAGGAAACGTCGTCACCGTGGAACCCGGCCTTTATTACTCCGAAATCGGCGGAGTGCGCATTGAAGACGTCGCGCTGATCCAAGAGGACGGCCTTCCTTTTGCGCTTACCGATTTTGAAAAAACACTCGAACTATAAACCCGTCCCGAACCCAATCCGCACCATGCAACCAATGGACGTTCAAGTGATTGGAAACAGCCTCGCCATCAAATGGGACGACCAAAAAGAAAGCTTCGTCCCTCTCCAATCTCTGCGTCGTTCTTGTCCCTGCGCAAGTTGCCAAGGAGAAAAAGACATTATGGGCAACGTCTATCAACGCGATCCAAAACCCTTGACACCCAAAGCGTTCGCCTTGATCCGCCTGACAAAAGTAGGTGGATACGCTCTTCGGCCAGTCTGGGCGGACGGACACGACACCGGATTGTTTTCTTTTGATTACTTGCGCCGGCTGGGAGAAGCCGACGAAGAATCTAGATGACAACCTTCTAGAAATTCGCAAGCGCAGCTCATCGGCGAAGGCAAAACGAACGACGAACAATCTCTCAAAAACAAATGGTCGACGGGCAACGTCATGTTTGTTCGCGCAAAACAACTCGACGGGAAAGAAACACCAATCCGCTACCCGATTTATGAATTTGCATTGCGTTATATTTTCCCTCGAAAAGAAACGTAGTCGTCCACGTCCAAAAGGTCGAACCAAGTGATAATATCGTCCCGGCCGGGCGCGATGCGTTCTTGAAGCGCAGTAAAGAACTTTCGCGACTCGACGTCCGAAGGCGCCCGCCGCATTTCTGACTCAGACCATGATTCAATCTCCGACCAACAACGCGTTTGAGGCGCCGACTTTCGAACCCAATGCAAAATCAACTCGTCCGACTTTCCCGTCGCCAATTGATTCATCAACGAGTTGGGACGGATGCCGGTAAAGCCAAAAAATCGGCGGTCCAAAGGAGAACTAAACTGATAGACGCCGTTCTTCCCGGCAATGGTCGCCCGCCCCTTATCCAGCAGGCGGGGCAAAATCACATACCCTCCCAAGCGCACTCGAGGACTTCGAGGCGGCGCCTTTGTCAAATCTGGTCCCGTGATAATCATAAGTGAATAACGGCGCTTCCGAACGCTACAAGATTAACCAACTTCGCAAGCAACTCTCTTCTTCCGCTCGCTTTTGCGCCGCGCCAATCTTTTCAATCGTTCATTCATCTCTTATTCTTACATAGTAATGCCGAAGCTCTGTTCCACATTGAAAACACTGCATAATCTCGCGATCATTCCATAATTCTTGCGGATAATATTGTAGGCAGTTATAGCATGTGACCATAGGTTTTGTCTCGATTTTTCGACGCCACTTTTCAATGCAATACATGCATGGCCTTTTGCCGGCGTGCTTTCAGATCTCAGTTAAGGCATTCCATATAAGAAGGACGGCAAGCCCAATCAGAAACCCAAATATTGTTGTTAACAGACATCCTCCTTGTTTGTGAGTATACCGAGATTCAGGATCTACCAGTTCTTCAAACACAGTCCGTTTATCACCTTCTTTGATTAGGATGTCTTTCGATTCAAGTATGTGCAATTCATAGTAGGACTCGTCGTACCTGTAAATGCTCTTTGCTGGTTTCAAATGCATCACTTTTCCTATTTGGTTCACGTGCTTGCCTACTCGATCAATTCTTTCCTTTGTTTCCCTTTTTTGTTTTCTCACTTCTTTCAAAGCAGTTTTTACTGCTTTTAGATTTTCTTTAGCCAACTTAGTTGGATTGCCTTCTTCGCCCCAGTAATCATCTCTATCTTCCAATTTAAGCATCTTTGAATCTAATTGACGAAGTGATTCGATGCATCAATTGGCGTCCGCCACGATGATTGCAGGATTAAGAAACGGCAAGTCCAGTCGGTACAGATCAAAAACATCTAATTCTTTGAGTGACTGAACACCTTCTGTCATGCTTGCTACCGCATCTTCAATGTCTTCTGCCTCATCAGCTAACTCCCCAGAATAGTCAAAACCTAAATCTCCCAATCCAATCTCTCCATTGAAGTCCTTTCCATGTACTTCAATCGTTCCGTCAGAATGGTATGTTTGACTGTCTGGTTTTAAGCTGCCAAACACATCGGATACTTGGAAACATTGGTGGGCATCCCACAGCTGTTCTGCCAAGTCTCTTGCGCCTACGTTTACACCTAGATGACTTCGTATTTTTGCCATCAACGCATCGCCGTCAATCCTGATGTTAATCTCTTTACCCATGTCTCAAACCTTTCCCTTCTCATTCAGGCGATTCTCGCTCTTTCCTTTCCCAAAACCGCGCGGAGAGGACAAAAAAGCCGCTGCAAGAAGGCTCTTTTGCCGTTGTTTTCCTTACTTGAGATCGATTTTAGAGGTTGTGAATTCTAGCCGTCCGTCTATTTTGGCTACGGTTCCCTCGGCGACAACGGAAGCGGTGCCTTGGCAAAGATGACGGTGGAACTTTTTGCTTACGCTGTTTTGATCCAAAATATAAAGAACATCCTTCCCATCTGTAGAAACGCGGATTGCATTTTGGCACACTCGGCTTTTGCTCAACTCACATTTTAGGCAAAGCCCGACGCCTTCCAGCTTCTTGGATTCCTGCACTTCCAACTTTGTCGCCATAAAGATTGGCCGGCCGTTTTCCTTCGACAACAAATCTCCCACGGCGACGATGTTCGCGGTTGAGGTGCAGACGTTTTTATGGAAGTCCTTGCTCAGGTCATTATCGGCGAACAGATAAATCCACTCTTTGCCGTCTTTGACGATCTTCACGGCGTTTTGGCATTGGGCAGTTTCCCCCAACTCGCACTTGACGCACATGCCCAAGCCTTTGATCGTTGTTTTCTGAACGGTCTTTTCTTCTGCCTTTTTCGCTTCTTTGGGCTTGGTCGCCGCCGGCGCCTTTGCTTTCGCCAGCTCAATCTTGGATGGCGTCAACTTCTTGACGCCCGCAAATTCCTCCACTTCGCTAATCTTCCCGGAAACCACGACGGCGGCGGTCTTCTGGCAAATCTGCTCGTGGAACGCTTTGCTGACGTCGTTATCCGCAAGGATGTAAAGGACTTGCTTGCCGTCTTTCTCGACGCGGACGCCGTTCTGGCAGGCGGAAGTTAAACCCAAAGCGCACTTTAAACAAAGCCCTTCGCCCTTTACCACTTCCTCTTTGCGCAAACTCAACTTGCTTGCGGTAAAAACCTTCTTGCCTCCGGCCTCTTGGAAAACGCCGACCGCCGAAATTTCGGCGCTTCCCGTGCAAATGTTTTTGTGAAACGCCTTGCTAACGTCGTTGGCCGTCAGAAGATAAATCACTTCCTTGCCGTTGACGCTCATTTTAATGGCGTTTTGACACGAATCCGTCTGCCCCAGCGCGCACTTGGCGCAAAGCCCGACGCCGTTCAACGTCACCGATTCTTCCGCAACCGCTCGCAACGAAGAGACGCCGCACAACAAGAGAATCGCTCCCAAAAATCCAGTCCAGTTTTTCATCATCAAAACCAATTCAACAGTTTATTCCTTCCAATTCTGCGCAACCCCGATTCCAACCGCCCGGCAACGGCGCGACACCGCAACTATCAGACGAAAAATCAGGACGCCGCTTTTTGTAGCCGTTATCCGCATCCTTCGCAACACCTATTTTGCGCAAACTTTACACAAATTCGGCCGCGCACGAAATCCTCCCTCAAAAACCCCATCCAAAATAGCGGCAAACCGTCGGCACAAACGCGGCGCATCCCGCAAGTTCTAATGCGCTTGGCAGTTCTCATTTGGATTCGCCTAACAATTCCAATAAGCTCAACCGCATGAAACGACTGCGCCTTTCCTTTCTTTTGACGGCAACGATGTTTCTTTTTGCGGCAGCGACGGTTTTGAAAATCACCGCCGCTGAAACCGACAACTTAGAACGCCCAACAAGCAACTTCATACACATCGGAAATTTCGGAAACCACAATCAAAAGGCCGCCGCCGCATTTACGACCGGCGACCATCCGTTCGGCTATCGATTGAATCAAGTGATTCTCAAAATGGGCGCCGGCACTGCGGTTTTGCCTTCTTTTCGTTTCCCCGCCAACTTCCATGTAGCGCTTTTCCATTCGACGTCTTTCGGTCCCGGCGCATTGCAGGCAACCCTCGCAAGCGCGACGCCAAACGGCGATTCCCCCAAGTCTGCAGGACGGTATGCTTACCAACCGCCTCCAAACACTATTTTGACGCCGAATACAACTTACTACGTGGTCGCTTTCGCGCCGGGCGGATTTCAGAACACCTTTTTCAATTGGTCGATTACCGCCGATCCTTCGGAAACTGCATCGGAAAACGGATGGAGCCTCGGCAGTTTGTATTCTAATGCCAACGCGCTGGGACGCGGCTGGATTATAGGCGCCGGTTACCCTCAGTTCCGGGTGATCGCCGTTCCCATACCCGGCATTATCAGCATCGCAATAAACGAAGGCAAAGTTACAATTCAGTTCGTCGGAACACTTTATTCTTCAAATAGTGTGAAAGGCCCTTACTCGCCTGTGCCAAGCGCAGTAGCAAAAGAGCGCAAAGATCCTTCCTCCGTTTTTGCCGTAGTAAATATGAGAACGGCGCAATTCTATATCGCGCGTTGAGTTTTTAAGAGCAAGGCAAAACGCCAAGCGTTTACGCCATAGAAAAGATTTATGGAGAATCCCCCAACTGCGACTGCAGGGCAAACAAACGCTGCTTAAGTTCTCGAATAATACTATCTCTTTTCACCTCGTCGTAACGGTTTCTATTTTCATGCGGATCTTTAATCAAATCATAAAACTCCCATCGTTTGTCTTCCGCAACATTAGCAAGTCCGTCAAAATAAATTAGCTTTCTTGTTTTCGTTCGAATGCCAAAATGGGCGGGACGACGTTCGCTATTTTCAAAGTAACGATAATACATCGCCTCCCGCCAGTCCGCCGGGGTTTGACCGCGAAGATTCGCTCGGAAACTTCGCCCCTGCATGGAAGCGGGAATGTCCGCGTCGGCGTAGTCCAGAAACGTCGAGGCAAAATCAATGTTCAGAATGACGTCGTCTATTACAGTTCCCGCGGCGATCTCTTTTGGATATCGAATTACAAAAGGCATTCGCAAACTCTCCTCAAGCATAAACCGTTTGTCGAAATAGTTATGCTCTCCTAAAAAATAGCCTTGATCGCTTGTATAAATCAAGATGGTATTTTTTGTTAATTGATGGCGATCCAAGTAATCTAGGATTCGCCCGACGTTCTCATCAATCGCCGCCCCGCAGCGGAGAAAGTCCTTAATGAATTTTTGGTAAGTTTCTTGTCGAACGATTGCCGGGTCTTCAGAAGACAACACAAGCCTGCCGTTGCCGTGGTTTTCCGCCGAGGTCATTCGCTCCGTCAAGATTTCTAAAGGCCAACCCGGAACTCGGCTGTTTGCCGGCCCCGTAGTTCCCATGAGAGAAGATGGCTCAGGGATTTTTACATTCTTATATAAAGAATTGTATCTTGGAGGAAACTGCCACGGCGCATGCGTGGCTTTGAAGTGAAGCATCAAACAAAAGGGTTTGGAGGCGTCGCGGCGATCCAGCCATGCCAGCGCTTTATTTGTGAACACGTCCGTGGAGTAAGCCCCTTTCTGCGCCTTGCCTGAATTCATTTTCATTTCATACATCACTGGTTCTCGGTAACGCCCTTGCCCTTTGATGATATTCCAATAGTTGAATCCTGAAGGCGCCTCTTTCAAATGCCATTTGCCGATCAAGGCGGTTTGATAGCCGGTTTGTTGAAGCCGTTTGGCAACGTTGTCGGCCTTGCCGGGCAAAGCGTCGCGGAGAGTTTTCACGCCATTCCGATGGCTATACTGCCCGGTCAAAATACTTGCCCGGCTGGGCACGCATATTGAGTTGACGCAGAAACAGTTTTTCAAAAGAGCACCTTCGCTTGCCAAGCGGTCGATGTTGGGCGTTTTCGCATAAGCCGTCAACCGCCCGCCATAACAAGACCAAGCCTGGCTGGTATGATCGTCCGCCATGATAAAAAGAATGTTCGGGCGGCTCGCTTCCCCGATGACCGACACGATTCCCATGCATCCGCAGAGCATCGCTGTCAACCAATGACGTTTGTATTCCCGCGAAACCAGTGCCGCCGTTTGCCCAAGAAAACTTTGCAACTTTTTCATATAAATTGAAGATCGATGGAGGGAGACTGCCTCGCTTTCAGGCGCCGGGCAAGATTAAACTTTTATTGACGACGTCTCTTCCTCAAAAGTTTAATACAACGTCCGGCGTTGTTTTCCCTTTCAATGCGAATCAGAAGCTAGGGCTTGCGGATTGCCCCGGCAATTCTCAGAATTCTCGGAGACGTTCCTTATCCATACTGGATGGACGGTGGGGATTCTTTTCGCGCAAGCGCGAATTCGGCGCCGTTGTGTTGGCGCGGCAAAAAGTCTTGCGAAAGGAGAAGGTTTGGAGGCTTAGTTAACAACCTCGTATGAATCTTGCAAAATTTCGTGTTTTTGTTTGCGTTTGTTTCTGTTTGGGAGTGAGGAATGATGGCGGCGTTGTATGGGGGCAGGAGGGAACGGACGGGGCCGTCGATGATTCCAAGGCGAAGAAGCTTTATACTTACAAAGAGGTTCCCGATCCGGACGGGATTGGAAAGTTTTACTTTGGTCGGGAAATTGCTCAAGTAATGGGGCATTTGGGCGCGGGTTGGTTGGAGCGAAGTTCGCGGGAGGCGGAAGAAGCGCCGTCAAAATTAATGGATGCGTTGGCGCTCAGGCCGGGAATGGCGGTGGCGGACATTGGCGCGGGAAGCGGTTATTTTACACGGAGGATTGCGCGGCGCATTGGAGCCAATGGAATAGTCTACGCCGTGGATATTCAGCCTGAGATGTTAAAGATTCTCAAAACCAACATGGAAAGGCGGGGGTTGACGAATTATCGCCTCGTGCAAGGCACGGAAAAGGATCCGAAACTGGCCGACGGATCGGTGGATTTGGCAATTTTGGTTGATGTTTACCATGAGTTTGCTTTTCCGCACGAGATGATGACCGCGATACGAAAAGCATTGAAGCCGGGCGGACGGGTTGTGTTGGTGGAATATCGAGGGGAAGACGACTGGGTGCCGATCAATCCGCTCCACAAGATGACACAATCTCAAGTGAAAAAAGAGGCGACCGCGCAAGGGTTTCAGTGGATAAAGACTTTGGATGTGTTGCCGAGGCAGCACATTCTCATTTTTGGGAAAAAGGAATAGCCGTCTTGCCCGAAGGAAGCGCTTTCAAACGCGCATTTTGCCTCCAAAGACGGCGTCTTTCCCTAATGCTTCCTCGATGCGGAGGAGTTGGTTGTATTTGGCGACGCGGTCGGTACGGCTGAGCGAGCCTGTTTTGATTTGTCCAGCGTTTGTGGCGACGGCAATGTCGGCAATGGAGGCGTCTTCAGTCTCCCCAGATCGATGGCTGATCACGGCGCTATACGCATTCGTTCGGGCTAATTCAATCGCGTCAAAGGTTTCCGTGAGCGAGCCGATTTGGTTGACTTTGACCAGTATGGAGTTGCCCACGCCTTCGACAATGCCGCGCCGTAAAAAATTCACGTTGGTGACAAAAAGGTCGTCGCCCACAAGTTGAACTCGGCTTCCGAGCTTGTTGGTGAGCAGTTTCCAGTTCTCCCAATCGTTTTCCGCGCACCCGTCTTCGATACTGATGACGGGATATTTTCTGATAAGTTGGTCGTAATAATCTACCAGTTCGGAGCCGGAAACTTTTTCTCCCGTGCTTTTTTGGAAAACGTATTTCTTGCTTTCGGCATCGTAAAACTCAGAAGAGGCAACGTCCAGAGCAAGAAAAATTTGCTCGGCGGCCCGATAGCCTGCCTTTTTTACGGCGGCCAAGATGGATTCAATGGCGTCTTCGGCGGAACAAAGATGGGGAGCAAAGCCTCCTTCATCGCCGACGGCTGTGGAAAGCCCTTTGTCTTTGAGAACGCTTTTGAGCGCGTGGAAGATTTCGGCGGCGGCTTGCAAGGCTTCGGAGAAGGCGTCAAATTTTTTGGGAACAATCATGAACTCCTGAAAGTCGATGGGAGCGTCGGAGTGCGCTCCGCCATTGATAACGTTCGCCATGGGAACAGGCAACACTTTGCCGCCTATGCCGCCTAAATATCGGAACAGCGGCTGGTCGAGATGCGTCGCGGCGGCTTTGGCGGAGGCCAAGGAAACCGCAAGAATGGCGTTGGCGCCAAGTTTTTGTTTGTGCGCCGTGCCGTCTAGATCCAACATGACGCGGTCCACTTCGAGCTGATCCAGAGCGTCCACGCCCCGCAATGCCGGCGCAATGGTCTTTTTGACGTTGTCGACTGCTTGGGAAACTCCCTTGCCAAGATAGCGATCTGTTGTGCCGTCCCGCAATTCGACGGCTTCGTTTTTTCCTGTGCTGGCGCCTGAAGGGACGGAGGCTCGGCCAAGGGCGCCGCTTTCCAGAAGAACGTCCGCTTCCACCGTGGGGTTGCCCCGAGAATCCAGAATCTCGCGCGCATGAATTTGATATATTACGCTCATTAATCTCTTTTTCGGATCGCAAAATAAGCAAATTATTGTACACTGTCTTCGCGTTGAGTCAAGCATTTCCATTCGGCGTTTCCCCTATTTTCTCTAGAGAATTTCTCCGCCGTAAGTTAAAAGGATGTGGTGAACTCGGCGGTCATTGTTGCGGCGGGCAAAGGAACTCGAATGGGCAAAGTCTCAGACAAATTGTTTCTTGAGGCCAAAGGAAGGCCGATCATCGCGCATACGTGGAAATGTTTGGATCAATCGCCCAACGTGGATGAAATCATCGTGGTTATCCGCCCTGAGCGAGAAGCGGCGTTTCGTCAAACGGCTCGCTTGATCGGAGCAAAGAAGCCCTTTCAATTGGCGCGCGGCGGCGCAAGACGCCAAGATTCCGTGCTGCGAGGATTGGAAGCGACGAACGAATCAGCTCGTTTGGTCGCCGTTCACGACGGCGCAAGGCCCTGCGTCTCTGATCGAATTCTTGCAGACTGCTTCGCAAAGGCCGGGCGCTGGGGCGCCGCCATTGCCGCGGCAAAAGTGACGGACACTTTGAAAGAGGCCGACGACAAGCAAAGAATCCGCCGGAATGTGGACCGCGCATGGCTTTGGTCGGCGCAGACGCCGCAGGTCTTTCGCCGCGAAATTCTCATGAGAGCGCTACGATGCGCGCAACAAACCGGGGCGCAAATCACCGATGAGGCGGCGGCTTGCGAAAGGATTGGGCAAGCAGTGATTCTCGTGGAAAACCACGATCCCAACCCAAAAATCACCATCCAAGCGGATTTGCCGTTTGTCGAGTGGTTGCTCTCTCGCAAATCCCAAGAATGAATCTTGCCATTGAGCGCAAAGCCGATTATTTTCCCACGCAGTTAACGCAGTTTTTAAGAACTATGAATGCCGCCAAACGATGCATCCTCTTTTCCTCCATTTCCGCAATCCTTGCCCTGAACCTCCTCTTCGGAGCGCTCACCTACCAAGACTCGGCCAAAGCGGGAACCGAAGACCATCCTTATGAAAATCTGGAAATCTTCGCCCGCGTGCTGGAACAAGTTCGGGAAAAGTACGTCGACAAGGAAGGGCTGACGTACAAGTCCCTGATACAAAGCGCCTTGAAGGGAATGCTGACTTCGCTGGACCCTCACAGCGAGTTTATGGAGCCGACAAAATACGAGGAACTTCGCAAAGACACCGAAGGCGCTTTCGGCGGGGTCGGCATTGTGATTGAACTCCGGGATGATTTTCTCACCGTCGTCGCGCCGATAGACGGCACGCCGGCAGCCCGCGCAGGCGTGCTTTCCGGCGACCGCATCGTCAAAATTGAAGGCAGAAACTCCAAACGCGCAACCATCCAAGACGCCGTGCAGAGGCTCCGCGGCAAACCCGGAACCGACGTTGCCGTAACAATCTTCCGCCCCAGCACCGGCGCTACCAAAGAAATCCGCCTGACCCGAGCCGTCATCAAAATCCGAACCATCCAGGACATCCACGGACGCCCGGACTTCGAATTGAGCAAAGACGGCATCGGCTACATTCGAATCATTCAGTTTGGCGAGAAAACCAGCGCCGATCTTCAAGAAGCCATCAACCGTCTCACCGAACAAAACATGGAAGCGCTCATCCTCGACCTTCGAGGCAACCCGGGAGGATTGCTGGATCAAGCCGTGGAAGTTTCCGAAAAGTTCATCCAACCAGGGCAACTAGTCGTTTCCATGCGAGGGCAAAAACCTTCCATGCACTCTATGAGGCGCGCGCGGGCGAAGAATCCATTGCTTAACGTCCCCATGGTTGTGTTGGTCAACCGCGGCAGCGCCAGCGCTTCTGAAATCGTGGCCGGATGCCTCCAAGACTGGAAGCGGGCCATCGTCATCGGCGAAAAAACCTTCGGCAAAGGATCCGTCCAAAGCATCTTGCAGCAACCCGACGGCTCCGCGCTCCGCCTCACCACCGCAGAATACTACACGCCAAACAAAAGAACCATTCACAATCAAGGCATTCTCCCCGACATTCTCGTCCCCATTTCTCCCGAAGACATGGAAGCCCTCTACTATCAGCAATACCCAGGAGGCATCGACAACCTATCCCATCTCTCCGAAGAACAACGAAAAAAAATCCGCAACACCCGAGACGAACAACTGGCCCGCGCGCGGGACATTCTAAACGGAATCCGCCTTTATCAACAGCGCGTCAAAAACTCGGCCGACAAAATGGCCAAGAAATAACCAGCCGACAAAGCCCTCATCATCATCAGACTCAACCCCGGCGCAGATTGAACCTGCTCGCCTTCGAAACCAGTTGCGACGAAACCAGCGTCGCCGTTCTCCGGGACAACCACATCGTTGCCAACGCAGTCGCCTCGCAAATCAAAACCCACGCCGCCTATGGAGGAATCGTCCCCGAACTAGCCGCTCGGCAACACCTCCAAAACATTCGCCCCGTTCTCCAAACCGCCCTGCGCCAAGCCGAACTCTCTCCCGCTGATCTGAATGCCGTCGCCGCCACGCAAGGCCCCGGACTGCCTCCATCTCTGATGATTGGATTTCGCGCCGCCCAAGGATTCGCCTTCGCCCTTAACCTTCCCTTCCTAGGCCTTCACCACCACGAAGCCCACCTATACTCCCCGTGGATTTCCGGCAACCCGCCGCGCGTCCAATTCGAAAAATTTCGCCCCAATATCTCCTTGATTGTCAGCGGAGGACACACCCTGCTCGTGCGCGTCGACGCGCCGCTTTGTCACAAAGTGCTGGGAACCACGCTCGATGACGCCGCTGGCGAATGCTTCGACAAAACCGCCAAACTCATCGGCCTACCCTACCCCGGCGGCCCGGAAATGGATCGATTGGCCGCCGAAGGAAACCCCAACGCCTTCCCATTTCCGCGCCCCATGCTACAAAAAGCCAACCACCACTTCAGCTTCAGCGGCCTCAAAACCGCCGTGCGCTACTTCCTAAAAAAACACCCAGAAACCCTGCAAAACGACCAATCCATTCGCGATCTCTGCGCCAGCGTTCAAGTGGCCATCGTCGAAGTTTTGGTAGCAAAAACCATTCGCGCCGCCGAAAAATGCCGCCAAAACACTATAACCGCCTCCGGCGGCGTAGCCTGCAATTCCAGCCTGCGCTCCGCCCTCCGCAAAGCCTGCGATCAAAAAGGACTCTCCCTCCGCCTCGCAATGCCCCACTTATGCACCGACAACGCCGGAATGGTAGCGGCATTAGCCGCATGGCATCTCAAAGCCGGCCTCGCAAAACCCGTCAACGACGACGACATCCAACCAAACCAGCCATTAACTACCTCAAACATAAGCCCCTAAAAATATCACAACAATCCACATCACACAAACCAACTTCCACTCCCAAAAAAGCCAATCCCCTAAGGAAAAGGATTGGCTTTGGCTAGGTTTGGGTTTGTTGGTTTTGCGGTGTTATTTCATTAGCAAAGGATCGCCGGGCTTGAGATCCTTTTCGTAGTCATGCTTGTAGGCGAACCAACCTTGATATTGCGTGAACTCTTCCTCCGGAATTTCGGTTAGAATGCGCTCCCGAATCTCCACGGCGATTTCCGTGGGCATTCGCTCTTCTCCGGGCAACAGACGATTGCGATCCCTCATGTTGCCAATAATGCCGCGATAATATCTATCCGCTTTCTCTTGCCAAGTGCTGTACCCTCGCTCGTTAAAGGTAATACCACTCGCTCTACCCTCTGGATCCTCGCTCGCTTTGGCAGATAGTTCGTAGTAGTCTTTCACAGTGGAGTAGACGTTACCAATACGTTCCGGGCTGTTGCCGTAGCCGTATTCCTCCATGATCTTCACTATCATCTCGAAGCCTCTGGTGTAGCGCAAAGGATTCTCATAAAAACGCCTGATAAAACCATGCCGCGCCACGGCAAACATCATCTTTTCTTCCTCTTTATCCCTAACATTCCACTTCTCGCCTTGCGGCTGAACATAAGTTAACTCAGGATGATAGGTTGGCTCGAAGGGAAAGTTTTCCACCCATTCCTTCCGATCCTCCCAATACTCCTGTTCCGCTTTTTCTTTGGCTGCCTTGGCGGCGGCTTTGGCGGCTAGTTCTCGCTCATATTCCGCCGCCTTCCTTCTAATCTCCGCCCAATACGCCTCATCAGCAGCCGCTTCTTCTGCGGCTTGTCGATGGGATTCGGCTGCTGCTTGCAGTTCGGCTTGCCGCCTCCTTTGCTCTGCCCTTGGTTCTTCGGTTGATGGAGAAGTTTCCTCTTCTTCCACCACTTCCTCAACCGGTTCCGGTTCGACTGTTGTTACTTCCTTCTTTCCCCCGAAGACTAGCAACAGGGCAACGACGGCGCACATCCCGGCGCCTAAGTATATCATCCACTTATCGCTCATTTTCTTAGTTTCCTTTCTATTCCGTTGTGCCGGGCGAATCGTCTGTTTGCCCCGGCTGATGAAACTTTATTTCCTCAATCTGATACTCTTCGCTTACTTTTTCTTTGGTCCTGTAGGTTCGGCCAGTAGTGGGTTCCACATGTTCAAACACTCCTTTTACCTCGTGTTTTACCGCTCGGCGTTCGGCGGCGCCTTTGGCGTCCATGTCAATCACTCGCTGATTGTTTCCCAACTCGAAGGGGATGCCGTGCTGTACTTCCAAATGGGATTGATTGAAGTCGCAGGTGACTTCTTCCTTTATAGGTATGGGATCCCCCACATCCTCCGCACTGCCGGTTCCGTCTGAATCGCAACAAGCGTATTCCACATCAGTGTATTCGCCGGTAATGGTGACGATGTAATTTCCATCGTGCTGGACGACGTTGGGATGCACCCGAGTGTCCATCGTTAGAACCGTGTTGAAGTAGAAACTGCCCACCGACCAAACTTCATCCACTTCATGTATCAAATAAGACAAATCATACTCCCGATCGGCTGTGTTCCAGCCCTGCACTTCGGCGCGGGCGGCGGCCTTGTCAAAACTTCCATGACCTATCCAGTTCGTTTCATTGCCGGACACGTCGTACCATCGGCTCCAAGTTTCGACGCCGTCATTATTCCAGTCCCCAAAACCTCGCACGGAATATTGGTATTTGTGGTAATAACCGTCCAGATTCATGCCTTCGGCGTCAATGTATTGCGATGCCGAGGCGCCTTTAAGATTCTCGAATGATGTGCCGTCGTCGTCCCACACAAATAAGAATCCTTCGGCGGTGCTGTCCAAGTGTTCTCGGCCTTGATAACTGACAATAATCGTCAAGTCATCCTTGTTCAGGGTAAGGTTGTAGTGGCCGCTCTCCCAATACGGCTCCAGGGCTTTGTTGCTGGCCCAATCGTCTTTGTAGGGATCGATTTCCTTGGCCCAAGAGTCTTTGACGGATTGTTTGACTTCGGCCCAAGTTTCGTTTCCGATTTCATCCAGCGCCTTGTCCAAAAGCCAAAAGCCGATGCCTTCCATGCTGGGTTCAAAAGGCAACACTTCGACCAGCGTTCTCTTTTTCTTGGATTCCGCTGCTTCCATGTTGGGCAGGGTGAACAATGCCGCCGCTGTCGCGACGACGCTAATGATTCTCAGTAATGTAATCTTCATGAGCAATCTTCGTTGAACTTAATCTCTTCTTTTGTAACTGCAACCGTAATTCTCGCCGTTCGACAAGCAAACCACGACCCAACGGCATCGGGCCGTTGATATCGTTGACGGTCGCAAATGCGAGAGATCCCCACTTGTTCACCTATGGCAACAACCAAGAATTATGCATTCATTCCGGGCACCCCAAATCAAAATGTATTTGGCAGGCGCCCCAATCCAGAAGATTGGAGCGGCCGTCAACCGATATCGAGAAGCAACATAAACTCAGACGATTCGGAAATCATGCTTTTTGCGCAATTATTTTTAACTTTCTTTCTGCGGAGAGAAAATTGGCGTTTTTCTTGGAATTTTGGGAGTTTTTGCTGATATTTTCCAATTTGGATTGTCACCAGGGCAAAAAATTGCATGGAATGGCGAGAATCTGAGCGGAGTTTTTTGTTTACGGGAAATGGAAGGATGGGCTGTTTTTCCGAATCTGATTTTCTCACGGTTGCATTGGATTTTGCGGGCGGTTTCAAGTTGGAGTGGTTGTGGACGCAGAAAAATCTCTTGTTTTTCTTAAATTTCTAAAATAGTCTGTTTCGTTGTTTGAGATGGTGATTTATACGCAGTCTGGTTGGTTTCGGCGGTTTTGTGTCGTCGCAGGGTTGCTGGGAGTTTGTCTATCGGCAATGTTTGTCTGGGGAGAGGATGCCTTGCCGCAGCGGGGCCTGACGGCTTTGGAATCGAAATTTGCAGAGCGGATTTATCCTTTGATGTTGCGCGGCGGCGAGGTTGGTTGCGTGGGTTGCCACGATGAAGGCACGAGCGCGGACCTCGTTTTTATCGGGGACTCGCGGGATGACTTTCGGATGCTGCTTGCCAACGGTTATTTTGATGTTTCGCGGACGGATGGATTGTTGGATCGTTTGGAGGCGGAAAATCCAAAGCGCCGGATGCCCAAAGGAAAAGAGGCAAAGCCGTGGTCAAGTGAGGAGATTGAATTGTTGCGAGCCTTTGCGCGGGAAGTTGCGGCGGTTTCCGATGGCGAATTGAAGGACGAAGGCTTTCCGCCGGAATTATTGGCGCCGTATCGCGGCTCGGCAAAAGGGCAAGCAGACACGCAGTTTCTGACTTGGACGCAGTTGAAGGGGAAGGTAGAGGCGATATTTGGCGATAACTGGGTGCGGAATGGCGTGGATTTGTTTCAGACGAACGTCGCTCTTTTCGGCGGCGCGGATTTTGAGAATCGCTTTAATGAATCCAGCCGGGCGACTGCGGGCTATTTGACGGCTTTGGAGCAAATGGCGCGGGATGTGGCCGAGCGCGCCTATGTTTCCCGATCGGGACCCTTTGCTGCCGGCGAGGATTTCTGGCGGTTGCGGGATGCGAATTGGGAAGCGGCGGTTGTTTATTTGTATGAGCGCGTTCTTATGCGGATGCCGACGGAGCGGGAAATCAAAGCGGCCGAACAGATTTTTGCCGATTTGAAGGCAAGGGAAAGCGAGATTTCGGCGATTGCTTATGATTTGGTTTTTGCTTTGGAAGTGACGGACGAATCCACCGGACTGCGCTCTGTTCAAACTGTAAAGCTGCCGGTGAATGCCGATGATTTGCCGATTGACCAGCAGTTTTTGAATCAAGAAATCCCGGCCAACGTTGAAGGAAAGAACTTCGCTCGGCAGAAGCTGGACGGCGAGTTTTTTCTTCGCGCGGACGCTTTGGGGCAACGCTTAGTCATTCACACGCAGGAGACGGACGCCCCAGTGTCTTTTGCCGGATTGTTGATGGAGCATGTGGATGGGGACACGGTGGAATGGATCGACGTTCGGGATGAGCGCGTTCAGTTTGAGGGCGGTTGGAAGATCTCGGAAAGAGATGGTCGTTGGAGCGCGGAGGAAGAGTCCGATGCGGCGGAAGGCACGCATATTCAAGTGCCTTTGTCGCCGGAATTTGACGGAAACTATCGCTTGATCTTGTATTGGCGCCCTCTTGATTTTGCGGCGCGGGAAGTGTTGGTAGAAGTGCGTCACAGCGGCGAAGAAGGCTCGACGGCTAACAAATCCATCGGCCCCGCTTTGCAAGACGGATTGGTGCGCTATACTTTTGACGGGCGGAAAGACACGGTTCCGTTTGTGGAATTGAAGCCGGTCTTTCGTTTTGGCAATTCGGGTTATGTGGAAATCAACAATCACGACACCAAAAGGAAGGTCGCCGTTGGTCCGGTGGTTTTTTGGGAGACTTCTAATCAACAAGAGTTTGAAGTGGATACCAAAGAGGCGGAAGGATTCGGCGGCTGGTCGCCGTTTCAAGCGATTTCTTTCGGCGCCTACAACCATCGAGGCACTCGCGTGGAAGACAAAAACCAACGAAAAGGCGAGTTGTTTTTGCGCTATTTTCCAAAAACTCGATACGAGGAAGGCTGGTTGCCGGATGCGTTTTACCGTTTGCGAGTTTATTATCCGGGGAAACGAGATCACGAGCCTCAAACGCCGCTTGCCGTCCGCGCGGAGGCCTCTTCGCCGTTGATTCGGCTGAGCAAGCCGTTGCGCGTTCAGGCCGGCGCTTGGGCGAAGTTGGACGCCTCCCAATCCTTCACAATCCAAGGGAGCCAGTTGCGCTATCAATGGAGGCAATTGTCCGGAGCGCCAATAGAAAAGCGGATGGACGGGGAGTTCTTGTCGTTTGAAGTGCCGCGCCAAGGCGCCGAATTCCAAGGCTGGTTGGCTTTGACGCAGGCAATGATGAGGCACCCGGATTTTCTTTTTACGCGGGCCCCCGCGCTGAATTGGGTTGCCGAAGAAACCGATCGGCGGCGATTGCTGTTGTCTCGATTAACGTTAGACCTTGCGGGGCGGGCGCCGACTAAAGATGAGCTGCGCCGATTTCTCGGCAACTGGAACTGGGAAGAAGCGGTGGACTACTATTTAGATTCCGAAGATTTCCAGCGATTCTACTATCATCGAATTCGGCTTTACCTAGAAAGCCAAGGCACGGAAAACCAAGACGAGCCGGTGCGGTTGTGGTGCTATGTAGCGTTCCACGACCGCCCCTTCCAAGAGATTTTGACTGGCGACTACACGGTGGACGTCGCTATGAACCGAAGAGAGAGGCCCGGTTACCATGGCAATACCGGCGTGTTGACAACCGCCGGATTTATCGAAGGAAAACCCGGCTTGCCTCACTACAACTACGCCGCGCAAGTGAGCATGTTGTTTCTAGGCTATCGTTACGAAGTGCCGATGGAGATCGTGGAACAGCGGGAAGGCACGACTCCGTTAGGCACTACCGATCCAAACTCGACTTGCTATAGCTGCCACAAAATCCTCACACCCCTAGCCTTTCAAAGAAACTTCTGGGATGATTCAGGAAGGTTTCGGATTCATGATGAGTATGGCCTGCCTATTGAGGCCAGCGATCATAATCTGGTGGCGGACTACCCTTTCAAGGGAGAAGGGCTGGAAGCCTTTGCGTTTCAGGCGGTCCAGAAAGAAAGATTTATTCGCACCATAATGGACACTCACTTCAACTTTCTATTTGGGCGGACGATGCGTTACCGAAGCGATGAACGGAGGCTCTACAAACAGCTATGGGATCGCGTGCATCAGGATGGTTTTACTATCAAAGGTTTGCTAAAAGCGTTGGTTATGAACCCCGCTTACTTTGAAGAGGAAAAGGCGTCCGCGCAAATAGAAGGAACAACATTAAAAATCAACTAAGTAGGTTACTATCATGTTTGGCGCGATCATTGGCGATATTGTCGGTTCTCGATTCGAGTTTAACAATATCAAGAGCAAGGAGTTCGAATTCTTTCACGAGAAGTGCTCTTTTACCGACGACACGGTATGCACTGCGGCGGTGGCGGATGTTTTGCTACACAATCTGGATCCGGCTTCTGCGTTGCAGAAATTTTGTCGAGACTATCAAGACTACCCGAGTGGAGGTTATGGAGCAATGTTTTTCCAGTGGGTATTTGGAAGTGAAAATCCGAAGCCTTACATGAGTTTTGGCAACGGAGCGGCGATGCGGGTGTCACCGGCGGCGTTTTTGAATCGGCATAATCGTTTTGAAGATGCGCTTGCCGCCGCAGAGCGAGTAACTAATATCACCCATAATCACGAGGAAGGCATTAAGGGCGCCAAAGCCGCAACGCATGCAATTTGGCTTGCGTTTAACGGCCATTTGGCGCCGGCAATTAGAGAGACGATTGCCCAAGAATACGGCTATAACTTGTCTCGAACGGTGGATGAGATTCGGCCAATCTACGAATTCAACGAAACTTGTCAGGGCACAGTTCCCGAGGGCATTATTTGCGCCCTTGAGTCCGAAAGTTATGAAGATGCGGTGCGCAATGCTATTTCCATCGGTGGAGGCTCGGACACACTTGGCGCCATTGCGGGGCTGATTGCCGAAGCGTTGCACGGCATTGAAGAGCGCTTTATCCAAACCGCCTGCGACCAATATCTGGACGAGCGGATTGTTAGCATAATGTGGGAAATGTATTCCCGAAAGTAAAATGGTAAAATGGTTTTTTATAGAGAAAACATAAAGGTGAAACGATGAATGCGATTCAACCATGTCAAGTGGATGAGCGGGTGACGTTGGAATCCGCGCAAAAAGGGCAGGCAACCTTGCCTCGCCGAAGTTTTTTGCGGCGGGCGAGTATCGGTTTTGGGGCGTTGACTTGCGCCGACTTTCTTCGATACTTTGCCGCGTATGGAGCGCCTCGGGACGACCGCGCGGATCGTCTGGCGAGCGGCGCGTTTCAATCCAACGAGAATCCCCGCTTTTTAACTTATTGGTATTTAGAGGGAGGTTGGTGCGGTTATGACATGTTCAACCCCGTGATGACCGCCAACAACGTCCACAACCGGTTGGACCGTATCAGCGACGAGCGCTACCGAGTACTCCGTTGGGGCGATGAAGATTACACGATCTACCAGCAGGGGAACATCCGCTACGGTTATTTAGCCCGCGCCGGCAAAGACCTCTTCGACGATATGGCGGTGATTAGCTCGATGCACACTGGATCCGGCCATTCCCGCGACCGTCTGAAAGTGCATATGGGACACTATAATCTGCGGCAATCCGAGGAGCGGGAAGAAGAAGACGAGCGCTCGGTGATGCAGGCTTTTGCCGAAGTGTACGGCCAGCGGTTTGCCTTGCCAAGTTTATCGTGGCATTGGTGGTTGTCGGACGGCGAACTTAACGAAGTGCAATATCGGGGCAGGCGGGGCTACTATCATGGATTGGGGCCTGTTCACGCTCATACAATCTATGCCGGCACGCCGGCCAAACTGAAGAAGATGATCCGACAGGTGCGGCAAGGTTCTGAAAACTCCGTCAACCGGGTGATTGAGGGATTTCTGGACCGCGCTCATTCCGCTTTTTTATCGGATGAAAATTTGGAGTCAGTAAAAAGCTACTATTCCGCTCGGCAGATTTATCGGCAGCTAAACGAGCGCGGTCGTTCCTTGGATCCTCGGAAGATTTCGAATCTGTTTGAAGATCCGGAGTTGCGCGAGGCTTTTCAAGTGCGCCGAGAGGACGAGCTGACAACCTACCGCAGCGTGAATGGGAACAAAGCGCGAAGCAAGTTTTCCCCTAACGTGAACGTGCAGGCGATGATGAGTTTTGAAATGATGCGGGCGGGACTTTCCTGCGGATTTTTCATTGAGTCCAGAGATGTGCGGCGTTTTGACTCCCACCATACTCGCAAGAACCTTTGGACGAGGGACGGGCGGACTCCAAGAGGAATGCCCGACCAAACGCGGATGATGGCCGAAGACCTTTGGGAGCCGTTGCGCGCCTATGTGGACAAGTTAAAAACGACGGAATATCGCGACACCGGACGCTCTTACTTCGACTTGACAAACATCGTGATCACCTCTGAATTCGGCCGCTCGCTTCACGGCAACGTCGACGGCATTCTCCAAAAAAACATTTCCGAACAAGAAAAGACCAAACAGATTAACGGGCAAGACATCTGCGCTCATTGGAAGGTGACTTCGTGCGCGTTTCTTGGAGGGAATGTGAAGCCGAACGCGCAATTTGGCGGAGTGGGGGAAGAGACTTTGATGGCGATTCCCATCCTTCCAGACGGAACTTTGGATCCTAATTACGATCCCGTCACCGGCAAACTGCGGAAGGAACGAAAAGCGCATCCCGAATCCTTCATCCCGAATCACGGGGATGTTTACGCTACGGCCTTGGCGCTCAGCGGCATCAACCCCAAAGGACGAGGCCTCAACCAACGGCCTCCTCTGTCGTTCGTGTTGCGCAAAGGATAGCCGGCGCGGAGGCGCAAACACTTTTTCTCTTTCTGAATGGCCGGAGATGTGCAGTCAGAGAATTCAAAGAGAGTCCGGCGCCGGGTATGTTTTGCCTTTGGCGCGGTGCTGGCCTTGATGTCGCATCTATTTTTATCGGCGCATTTAGTCCGCGCGGCCGCGTTTGACCGCGAGGAAATTCACGGCATTCCCTTTGTTCGCATCCCTGCCGGACGGTTTGTGATGGGCGCCACTCAAGAAAATCAACTGCTTTTGGAAGAAAAAGGATGGTGGAATCGTTTTCTTTCTGTTGAACAGCCTGCACATCTAGTGGTCATTCGCCGCCCTTTTTGGATCGGCCAAACCGAAGTCACCCAAGCCCAATGGAAGCGCGTCATGGGAAAGCCTCATGCTCAAGTCTCCTTTGAGGGAGGAGACCGGCCGGTAGATTCCGTGAGTTATCGCGACGTGCAGCAATTCCTTAAAGCGATCAATCAACTTGGGACAAGGCGGTTCCGACTGCCCACCGAAGCGGAATGGGAGTATTGCTGTCGGGCGGGCGGTTGGGGATTGTTTCTGGTTGGTGAGGGCGGAGGCTTGGTCGAGGACAAAACTTTAGGGGATTATTGCTGGATGAAAAACAATTCCGGCGGCGGTACCCAACCGGTCGCCGCCAAAAAACCGAATGCTTGGGGATTGCACGATATGTTGGGAAATGTGTGGGAATGGTGCGGCGACTTTTACGGCCGCGAGGTTTATCGGCATCGTCGCAACGGGGCGATGGATCCCATTCATCAAGCGACTTTCCCGGAACGAGTCATAAGAGGCGGCAGCTGGTTTTTGCCCATCGAATATCAGCGCGCCTCCTTGCGAAGCGGTATGCGGGAGGAAGAAAGAAGCGCCTACCTCGGCTTCCGCCTAGTGTGCGAAATCCTCAATGGTGAAGTTGAGGAGAAAGAATCCTCGCCGAATGACGATGCGAAGTTGTGAGGATTCCAATTCATCTTGCCCGCCCAAAAAATCAGAAAATGCAGGCAGACTTTGCTCAACGGAAGCATTCAAGTTATTGGATTTGCGGACAGTTCGCCTCAAGCCGTTCATCCGACGGAAGCTGGCGGGAAGGCGCATTCGCTGGGAAAGCCTTGTTGTCGAAGCGCTTCGTAGAGGACGATGGCGGCGCAGTTGGCCAAGTTGAGCGATCGGGAGGCGGGATGGAACATTGGGATGCGGAGACGGCAGTCTGGGTATTAATCAAGCAGCTTTGGCGGCAGTCCGGCGGATTCCCGGCCAAAGAAAAGGAAGTCTTCGGCGGCGTATTGAACTTCGGCGTAGTGTTTGGCCCCTGCGGATTCGATAAGCCAAAACCGTCCCCCGTCCGCCGTGGGTTGTGCGAAAGACTTGCCAGTTGTCCCATCGATGCCACGAAACTTGTTGCCAATAATCCATTCCAGCGCGTTGCAGGCGTTTGTCGTTCATCTGGAATCCGAGCGGTTCGACGAGGTGAAGCGAGGTTTTTGTCGCCGCGCAGAGTCGGGCGATATTCCCGGTGTTGTGGGGAATTTCAAGCTCAATCAAGACGACGTGCATCGGGCGGATTATCGGGCGTCGACTTTCTCAAAGCGAATGAAAATCTTCCTCGGCACGGTTTGGGCGAGTCTGCGCAATCATTGGATCGCCGAGGTTTTTCCACCGGGTTCAAAATTCCAGCGGCGCGTTAATTTTCCGTAGTTGCCAAGCAAAGAGAAGGCGGTATATTGCGCTTGACGCCAAGCGCAATGGCAGACGGCGCGCATTATGCAGATATTAAATTTTATTTTCATCCTTTTGGAAGTTCTAGCGCTTTTCAACTTGCTCATCATTGTGCATGAGCTGGGACACTTTTGGGCGGCGAAATGGCGGGGACTGCACGTGGAGCGATTCGGGATTTGGTTTGGCAAGCCGCTTTGGGAGCGGACTTTTGGCGGCGTAAAATATTCGTTGGGATGCATTCCGGCGGGCGGTTTTGTTGCGTTGCCGCAACTGGCGCCGATGGAAGCCTTGGAAGGGGAAAGCGAGACGAAGTATGCAGACTTGCCGAAGATTAAGGCGCTGGACAAGATCATCGTCGCCTTTGCCGGTCCCTTGTTTAGCTTCGGGCTGGCGATCTTGATTGCCTGCATTGTTTGGGGTATTGGCCGGCCGGTGAGCCAAACAGAAACCACAACGATTGTCGGCTACGTCAAGCCCAAATCACCTGCAAAAGAAGCCGGCATGCTTGCGGGCGACAAGATTTTGGAAATCGACGGCTCTCCAGTCACCCGTTGGGCGGGAATTGGCGACGACGCGGTAAGGTGGCAAATCGTAAGCAGCACCAGCGAAACCATCCCAATCAAAGTGGAACGCGACGGCAAAGTTCACGAATTGATTGTCCAACCCGCTCGTGATGAGTCCCAAGGATGGTGGCAACGTCGCAACTTGCGTCAGATTAAAATCGGTCCATATGAACCCTTCATTGTGGCCGAGATTTACCCAAACAGCCCGGCGGAACGCGCAGGCATTCAGAAGAACGATGTGATAGAGAAGGTCAATTCGATTCCGTTGTACAGTCCGTGGAGCCTAGTCGACTATATTCAGGAAAACCCCAACGCCGACTTGGCACTTCACATTCGGCGAAACAATCAAGATATTCTAATGACCTTGCGTCCGGAGATGCCTGTTTATCCCGCAGACTTTAAAGAAGAAAAAAAATATAGCATTGGCATTAAATGGGGTGCGGGCGATATTACCATCGCTCATCCAGGCCCGTGGGAGCAAGTTCAGACAAGCGTGATGGCGATGGTGAACACTTTTGACGCCTTGTTCACAAGAAAGTCGGACATTGGGGCGCAGCACTTGAGCGGGCCCATTGGGATCATGCGAATGTATTATCGCATGTTGGCAAGCGAGCACGGCTGGCGCTTAGCCTTGTGGTTTAGCGTCTTGCTTAATGTCAATTTAGCGATTTTGAATCTGTTGCCCATTCCGGTTCTAGATGGCGGCCATATTGTGATGGCCGCAACGGAAGGTCTGTTCCGTCGGCCCATACCCTATTGGATTCTCAATCTTGTTCAGAACGGCTGCGCCTTGTTAATCATCGGTTACATGCTCTATATTACCTTTTTCGACGTTCAGGATTTGCGCACGGAGAAAACGTCCAAGATTTATTTTGCCGATCCTGAGGACAAGGCCTCTCCCGCAATGGAACCCGCCCATTCTCCGTAATTCCAATGCGCTATTGTTCTTCTTTATATCGCTTCTGTCGGCGGAAGACTCGCGAGGTGGTCATTGGCGATCCGTCCAACGGAGGCGTCATTATCGGCGGCGATCATCCGGTCGTGCGGCAGTCCATGCTCACTTGCGACACTTTGGACACGGAAACCTGCGTGCGGCAAACTAAGGACTTGGAGAAAGCGGGTTGCCAGCTTGTGCGCATTACGGCGCAAACCGTGAGGCACGCCGCAAACCTAAAACACATCGTCTCCCGGCTTCGTGCCGAAGGATGCCGGATGCCGATTGTGGCGGATATTCACTTCAAACCCGAAGCCGCTATGGAGGCGGCGAAGTGGGTGGAGGCGGTGCGGATCAATCCGGGAAATTATGCGGACAGCAAAAAATTCGCCGTGCGGGAATATACGGACGCCGAGTATGCCGAGGAGATTGTGCGGCTGGAGGCGAAGTTTGCTCCTTTGGTGAAGCGTTGCAAAGACTTGGGGCGGGCGCTGCGAATTGGCGCCAATCACGGCTCGTTGAGCGATCGGATTCTGAACCGGTTTGGCGACACTCCGCTGGGGATGGTCGAGAGCGCGTTGGAGTTTGCCCGAATCGCTCGCAGTTTTGATTTTCACAATTTCAAATTCTCGATGAAGTCCAGCAATCCCAAAGTGATGATCGAGTGTTATCGTTTTTTGGCGGCGCGGCTTGAAGCCTTGGGAACGGATTGGAACTATCCGCTTCACTTGGGTGTGACCGAAGCCGGAGACGGAGAGGACGGCCGCATCAAAAGTGCCGTCGGAATTGGCTCGCTACTCTGCGATGGTTTGGGAGACACGATTCGGGTTTCGTTGACCGAAGACTCCCCCAAGGAAATCGCCGTCTGCAACGACCTGTTGGCGGAGATTCCGGCCTTGACTTCGGCAGAAGTGCCGGCGTTTGACCTTCAAGCAAGCTATGATCCGTTCGCCTATTGCCGCCGCGCAATGCCTGAAATTGAGTTGGCGGAAAATATTCCCGCAGGAGCGGATCAACCCATTCGAGTCGTGGTTACGCAATCTAATTGGGAAACAATCGCGCCGAAGCTTCGCCCCTTTGACGATGTTCGACCGGAGGCAGTCTATGAAGACTTGAATCTTTTGGAAGTTGATCCTCGTCGAGAGTTTGCCGTGCAGTGCGACGCGCAGTTGACGACGGTTGCCGACGGAGTGGAATTGCCGGCGATTCCGGCCTTTCGACTTCTTGCCGCGAAGATTCGAAGGCTTGGATGGAACAATCCGATTCTGCTAAAAGACACTCTGCACCCTCCCAATCCGCCATTGCCTTCCCGGATTGCATTATTGCGCAGCGCGACGGTCATTGGGTCGTTGTTGGCGGACGGCATTGGCGACGCCGTTATGATTCGCAACGAGGCCAATCCTGCCGCATCGCTGCGTCTCGCCTACAACATTCTTCAAGCAGCGGGCTGTCGTTCATTCAAAACCGATTATGTGGCGTGCCCGTCTTGCGGAAGAACGCTCTTCGACCTTCAAGCCGTCACCGCCAAAATCCGCCGCCGAACCGAGCACCTTAAAGGCGTGAAAATCGCCGTGATGGGATGCATTGTCAACGGGCCGGGAGAAATGGCCGATGCGGATTTTGGATACGTGGGCGGCGCTCCCGGAAAGATTAACCTTTATGTTGGAAAAAAACCGGTGAAGTTTCACATCCCCGAAGCGGAGGCCGTCGAGCGCTTAATCGACCTCATCCGCGAACACGGCAAGTGGCAAGATGCGAAACCGAACTCAATGGAAGAGGCGCAAACAGAGGTCGTTTGCTCATAAAATCTTTTCATAAAGAGTTCACTTTCTTGAACGTTTTGCCTTTGGATTTCACCACTTCTCTTCGATTTTTCCGCTAATTAATTTGAGGCAATGAATGATTGCTTTTTTTCAGAGGATTAGGCATTGTTCACAAAGTTTCTTAACTTTATTTCAGTTATGTCAAAAAATAAGACTTCTTCGTTGGCAGGTTCTCGGCGGCAATTCCTTCGCCGGGCGACGGGCTCCTCAGCGGCAGTGTTGGGTTTTCCCCAAATTGTGCCGTCCTCCGTGCTGGGATTGCAAGGAGCAGTGGCGCCGAGCAATCGGATTGCAATCGGGATCATTGGTACCGGAAATCAGGGAACCAATGACATGCGACAATTCTTGAGAGATTCGCGAGTGCAAGTCGTAGCAGTCTGCGACGTGAACAAAAAAGGCGCAGGCTATTGGAACGGAAAAACCGCCGGGCGAGACCCAGCGCGGGAAATTGCCGAGGCGCATTACGCGGAAAAATCAGACTCCGGAAGTTACCGAGGATGCACTGGTTATCGAGATTTTCGAGACTTGCTGGATCGACAGGACATCGACGCGGTGGAAGTCGCCACTCCCGATCATTGGCACGCCATTCCAACCATTCTGGCCGCCAAAGCGGGAAAAGACGTTTACTGCCAAAAACCCCTCTCGCTCACAATCGTCGAAGGCCGGGCGATGAGCGACGCAATCAAGCGTTACAAACGAGTGTTCCAAACGGGAAGCCAGCAACGTTCGGACAAACGATTCCGACACGGTTGCGAATTAGTGCGGAACGGGCGAATCGGAAAACTCATCGAAGTAGAATGCGGATTGCCGGGAGGACGCCCCGACATCGGCAAAAATGGAGACCGCAAGGCGCCGGAGCCCGTTCCGGCGGGATTTGACTACGACTTCTGGTTGGGGCCAGCGCCCCACGCGCCTTATGCGCCGGCGCGAGTGGGTGTCAACTTCCGCTGGAACTACGACTACTCCGGAGGCCAACTCACAGACTGGGGCGGACATCACCCAGACATCGCTCAATGGGGAATGGGAACCACGCACACCGGCCCCGTCAGAATCAAAAACGCCGCAGGCGTCTGGCCGGAAGACCTTGTGTGGAACACGGCCACCGAATACTCCTTCGAAGCCCACTATCGCTCCGGCGTGGTGATGAAAATTTCGGACAAATTCCGCATGGGTGTCACCTTCAAAGGCACGGACGGCTGGGTCTACGTCAATCGCGGACGGATCGAAGCCAATCCAAAGTCTTTGTTGGACGAAAAGTTCGATGACTCGGACATTCGCCTGCCGGCCAGCGACAACCACTTCCGCAACTTCATCGACTGCGTCTACTCCCGCAAAGAACCCGTAGCTCCTGTGGAACAAGCGCACCGCTCCATCTCCATTTGCCACCTTGGAAACATCGCCATGTTGCTAGGTCGAGACTTGGCTTGGGATCCCGACCGAGAACAAGTCGTTGGCGATCACGTAGCGCACTCGCTACTGAACCGGCCCTATCGAGCGCCTTGGGTTTTGCCGAGTTGAGAAGAAAAAAACCTCTGCCCTCATCAAGAAATCAAAATACTCTTACGCAACCGACTAGATGGCTGGCTACTTCTTTGTTTTGAAGGTGCGGTGCCGCTTGGTGCCGCGCCTTTTGGACTCTTGCCCTTCCACAAAGACGCCGACGTAGTGCCAAAAAAGCCAACCCGCAATACCCGCGAATAACAGCCCCCAAACAACTAACGCAAAATCCTGCTCGCTCATACTCGTAGCGCTTTACCGGGAGGGCAACAACCTCATAGTTTCAGCAACTCCTCGGCAATCTGAACGGCGTTCAAGGCCGCGCCTTTGAGCAGTTGATCGCCGGAAACCCAAAAACATAATCCATTCTCCAAAGCGCAGTCCTTTCGAATCCGTCCGACCGCGCAGTTGTCCTTTCCCGAAACACCCAACGGCATGGGATAACCATTCATTTCAGGGGCATCGACAACGTCGACTCCGGGCGCATCCTCAAGCACCCGCCGCGCCTCGTTGACGTTCACGGGTTTTTCAAACTCCGCCGAGACGGCAATGGAATGAGCGCGGTATACCGGCACGCGGACGCAAGTGACGCTAGCCCGGAAACTATTATGATGCAGAATGCGCCGCCCTTCCCTTTCCAACTTCATCTCCTCCTTCGTATAGCCGGAATCCAGAAAAACATCGACTTGCGGCAGAACATTAAACGCAATCTGATGAGGATAAATCTGCTTGGCAATCGGCTCCCCAAGTTCAATTTGACGAACCTGATTCCTCAATTCTTCCATAGCCTTGGCGCCGGAACCGGAGACCGCCTGATAGCTCGAAGCAAACACGCGGACAACGCCAAACGCCCGATGCAAAGGATGCAACGCCATCAAAACAACCGCCGTCGTACAATTCGGATTCGCCAAAATTCCTCGATGATTGCGGACGTCCTCACCGTTGATTTCTGGAATCACCAACGGCACATCGGATTCCAAACGAAACGCGCTGGAATTATCCACTGCCACAGCACCGGCCCGCGCCGCAACGGGCGCAAAGCGTCTGCTAATCCCGCTTCCCGCGCTAAAAAGCGCAATATCGATTCCTTGGAACGCCTCCTCCTTCAGTTCCCTGACCGGAACATCCCCGCCGGCAAACGCCAACGTCTTCCCCGCCGACCTAGCGGAAGCCAACAACCTTATCTCTCCGACCGGAAAGCGGCGCCGTTCCAGAGTCCGCAACATTTCCACGCCAACAGCACCGGTAGCACCCACAACGGCGATGTGAGGTGTCGAATTCATCAGGGCATAGTACAAAAGCCAAGCGCAGACGTCAATTGTTCCCGCAACTTGCGGCCGTTTCGCCGCAAAACTTATACTTCAAGTAAGTAGCGAGCGAAACTCCCTCACAATCGCCAACGCAGCCAGTAGTGATAGTTCTAGAAGAGACTTATGCTTTAAAACCATCTAAAAACATTTCTAGTTTTTTATAGATGTTCAGATCGCGCTGTTTATAGAAATTATATTTAAAGGCAACTTATCTCCTTAAAGGAAGAAGAAAGGTTTTCTTTTTCGGCAAAGAGTCGAATCATCCCAGGCTTCCCATCGTAGCCCGCTTCGCAAACAACTTCTCCCCGCCGCATCCGGCGCAACGCTTCGGCCAAATGTGAAGAACATGCTTTCTCCACCACTTCCAGCGGGGCTGATACTAGAACAAACATCTCAGAACCTACTGCACCCAATACCTTTTCATACATGCATTGAACCTTTTTGCTGTTTGTTCCCGCGCCTTCAATTTCTGAAAGAATTTCCACAAGAGGAATCAAACTGGAAAAACCCGACTCCTTCGGCAGAAGCCCCAACTCACTGCGATCCGCCAACTCTTCCACGCGGCTCATAACGCCGACGGTAATCGGCCTGCCGCAACCCCTACAACGAGCGCCGCAGGCTTCGGTTTCCTCCGGGCGAAGCCGAACGCCGCAACGCCGACATCCGTCCAGATGATATTTGCCTTCCTCCGGAAAGAATTCAGCCGTGCCTCCAAACCCCTCTTTGGTTTGCAGCGCTTTCATTATGGCGGAATAACTCATTTCCGTATGAAACACAGTGGCCTCGCGGCCGACCTTTCCCGGCGAATGCGCATCCGAGTTCGACACTAGCGCAAACCGATCCAACAACGACACCCTTCGATTCATCAACGGATCCGAAGACAATCCAGTTTCAATAGCGAAAATGCGCGGCGCAAGATCGCCATAACATTCCTCAACCGCGTCAAAGCCCGACTTCGATCCCAGCGCGGAAAACCACGGCGTCCAAACATGCGCCGGGATAAGATGACAACCTTCGCCGCTTTGCAAAGTGATCTCCAATAAATCGCGCGAGTCCAAACCCAAAATCGGACGGCCGTCAGCCTGAAGATTGCCAATCTTTGCCAGCCGATCCACAAGCCGATCGGCCTTCTCCCAATCCGGAGCGTAAAGTAGATGATGAACCTTGCGGGTTTTGCCTCCTTTTTTATAGATAGTGGAAACTTCCACTTCGAGCAGAAACCGCGCTGGTTTTCCCGGAGGCATTCGATATTGCCTCTTCAACGACTTCTGAATTTCCTCCCGAAGTCTGAAAAGACCGGGTTCGGCGGGAATAAGTTTTTCCTTCAGTTCCGCTCTCCAAGCTGGGTGGGTAAAATCACCAGTGCCTAATACTTGAATCCCCTTTTTCCTTGCCCATATAAAAAGGCGTTCCAAATCCAAATCGCGGCTTGTCGCCCAGGAGTATTTAGAATGAAGATGCAGATCAGCATAAAACATACGAATTCACCATTCTCTCGCTAAAATTCTATTCATATTCTTCTCTAACGCCATCTCCGCATTCGCTATTGAATCCTGCGTCCAATACACCGAAAACCCCGCCAACTCCACCGCCACCGTCGCCAACTTCCCCGCCTTCCCCTCCTCAATATGCGGCCTTATCCCAATATAAGCCATATCGTGAAACACTACTTGATTCCGCTCCACCGCCCGCTTGTCAAACACCTCGCGCGGAATATACTTCGGGGATAGCGCAATGCCTTTGGACTTGGCCTCTTCTGAGGCATGCGGAAACAAGCCCATCTCAAACTCAAAGCCTAAGACATCTACTTTGGTGACTCGATGCCGGCGGCACGCTCCAATCACCTCTTCTATATCCAGCCTATTGACCGCCATGTCTATGGAGCCGACCACCACCATCCGATCCTGCTTTCTGCCGTGAAAGACGCGGAATTGTTCCACTTTCTGATCGCCGTAAGCGTGGAGGATGAGTTGCACGAATTCGGCTCTCTTTTGGTGGCATTGTCTTTGCTGGTCGGATGGGCGCAGGTTGCGGTTGACGGCCACAAAGTGTTGTCTTTCGTATTTGCCTAAGTTGAGGATTTCAAAGGCGCGGTAGTTCTGGCCTTGCACTTTTTAGTATTCCAGTTTTTCTTGGTTGAGGGGTTTGTTGTTGAGCGGGTTGATCATTACCGGCAACTTGGGAAAGACGGGCTCAGGTTCCACAAACAAGTTCTCCACCGCCCAGTGTTGCATCACTCGATAATCCCGATCAAATTGCGCATTCGGCATTCTAAAAATGCCGCAAGAGCGCGCAATCTTTTCCATTCCGTCCGACCATCCCTTGCCGTCCAGCGTAATAAAAATGCCCGCCGCCACTCTCTTTTTAGACTGAATGGTTTCTTTGAAAGCCTTGACGTCGTTGATGGTAAAACCTCCACCTTTGACCTGCACAATCACTTCGTCTTTGCCGTCCTCAGTTTCCCCCAGCAATTTCCCTTTCCCGTCAATGCCGCCGTCGCAACGTTGAATTTTGTTGGAAAGAATGCCGATGTTGCCGAAGTTCAAAACTTCTCCCGCCCACGATTCAAAGGCAAACTTGTCTTGTTTGGCCAGCAAGCGCGCGCCCGCCATGTTGGTTGGGATGCCTTCAATCGGTATCTCAATGCCGCACCTTTTCATTCGTTTCTTGGTCACCGAGTAAACCGAGAACACCGAGATATCAATTCCCATAAATTGACGGCCATTGCGAAACGCAGACTCCATTGTCGTCCCGCATCCGCAAAATGGGTCTAACACTAAGTCGCCGGGATTACTGCTCGCCAAGATTATCCGATCTAATAACGCCAAAGGTTTTTGGGTGGGATAACCTTCGCGCTCTTTGGATGTCGGTGGAATGAAGTTAATATCATGCCATACATCGTGCATCAACACACCTTTCCGCTGTGTTTTCCGCTTAATATAGCTGCCGTCTTCGTTTTTCAATCGGACGAGCTTGCCATCGACAACTCCGCGAACCGTGTCCTCAATGTATTTTTCATCGGCATAAGGTTGTAATGGTTTTGTAAAAGTATACTGGTCCGTTTTGGAATAAAAGAGAATAGTGTCGTGCATCCGCTGGAATCGGTTAGATGCGGCAGTCCATCTGCGATAATGCCACACAATTTCGTTCCTAAAATTCTTTTTGCCAAAGATGGCGTCCATAAGCAACCGAAGGTAATAGCTAGCAAAAGGATCGCAGTGCAAATAAATGCTCCCCGTTTGTTTGAGCATGCCGTGCAGTTTCCAAAGTCTATCGGCCATATAAGAAAGGTAAGCCAGCATTCCGTCGTCTTCCTCTTCCAGCCAATCTCTGAGAGATTGGATAAGCTTGCTTGCCGGATGCCCAACCGATTTGCAAATGCGTTTGGTGCGTGCGATGGCTTTGTCATCGTAAGTCCACATGTCTGTGAACGCGTCCATAGAGCCGGTGTCTGTTTCTTGGGCTTTGGAAGTGGGCGCGCCGTAGTTGCGGTTGCTGTTGAAGGGCGGGTCTCCGTAAATCAAATCCGCCACTTCCTTGAATCCTTCGTTTTCCCATTTGCTAATTATATCAAAGCAATCCCCGTAGTATGCTGTTCCCTCTTTCATATGTTTTCTATTTGTCGGTTAACATTTTTTCTCGGCGCGAGGTTCATCCACTTGCTGATGGTTTGAAAAGGCAAAACGGTGTTGCAAACATAGGGCGTTTTGCCGTTCCAAACTGTAGGGAAGAATATCGTATTTTGTTTCCACACATCTTGCGCCGAATTCCCCGTTTGCTTGCCATTTTTCCGCATCGCTAAATTTGTTCTGTTTTTTGGTTTTAGCGTGGGGGCAGTTCAGGCAGTTCGGGTGGAGTGGGGGGAACTGGCGGAACGGTTTTTTGCTCTTCGGTTTCTTGAGGGTTGTCTTCGGGTTGTTGGGGTTGGAGAGTTTTGTCGGGCGAGGTTTTGGTGGCGCTTTCGATGGTTTTCATGATGGCGGCGACTGATGAGCCGATGTCTCCGAGGTTGGAGGGGAGGATGAGGGTGTTAGTGGTTCGGGCTAGTTCGCCGAATTCGCGCACGTATTGTTCGGCGACGCGCAGGTTGACGGCGTCGATGCCGCCGGGTTGTTTGACGGCTTGGGCGATGCTTTTGATGCCGTCGGCCGTGGCTTGGGCGACGAGGGTAATTTCGCGGGCTTTGCCTTCGGCTTCGTTGATTTGTTTTTGTTTTTCGGCTTGGGAAAGGTTGATGACTTCTTGTTTTTCGCCTTCGGAGACGTTGATTTTGGCTTGGCGCTCGCCTTCGGATTCGGCCACGACGGCGCGGCGTTCGCGTTCGGCGCGCATTTGTTTTTCGAGGGCGTCTTTGACGGAGTCTGGCGGCACGATGTCTTTGATTTCGTAGCGGAGGACTTTGACGCCCCAAGGTTCGGAGGCGCGGTCAACCACTTCGACGACTTGGGTGTTGATGGTTTCGCGTTCTTCGAAGGTTCGGTCGAGTTCAATTTTGCCGATTTCAGAGCGCAACGTGGTTTGGGCAAGTTGGGAGGTGGCGAAGGTGTAGTTTTCAATTCCGTAGCTGGCGTCTCTGGCATTGACGACTTGCATGTAAAGGATGCCGTCGACGGAGACGGAGATGTTGTCTTTGGTGATGCAGGTTTGGGAGGGGACGTCCACGGCTTGTTCTTTGAGGGAATGGCGATAGGCCACTTTGTCGAGGAAGGGAAGAAGGATGTGAAAGCCGGCGTCTAGCGTGCGGGAGTATTTGCCGAGGCGTTCGATGACGAATTGTTGTCTTTGAGGCACGACTCGCGCGGTTTTGATAATGACGACGACAGCGAAGATAGCGGCGCCGATGGCGAGGATAATCAGTGGTTCCATAGTATTGTTTTTTTAGTTTTCGTTTTTCTGCGGTCAGTTTGCGGTTATTTTTTCAATGATTAAAACAGAGTCTTTGCGGCCGATGATTTTGACGGGATCGCCAGTTTTTAAATGGATTTCTTCCTCCGTGCGGGCGTCCCATTGGGTGCCTCGATAGGTAACTCGGCCCGCTTGGGCGCGCGAATTATCAAAGCCGGAGGCGACGATTGCTTCTCGGCCGAGGAAGTCGTCGTCTTCACCGGCTATCTGCGATCCAAGAGATCGGCCGACGAACCATGATTTGCATTGCTTACGGAGCAGGAGCAAAGTGCCAAGCGAAACGGCGGCAAACACCACGAAGGGGAGCGGGCCTTCTCCCCTCATTCCGGCCCAGATCAAGAGGCCTACAATCAACGCGCTGAAGCCGAAGAAAATGACGACGAGTCCCGGCACCGCAAATTCCGCCAAGATGAGAAAGATGCCTAGAAGCATCCAGATAATTTCAGGGTCCATAATTGCCGATGGTTCTTTGCTCGTTTGCCGCCGTTAACGAAACACGCGCACACCGTATTCCTTGATTTTTTCTAATTGGCCGCGGGGAATTCGGTTGCCTCTAACGTAGAAACGCAGAAAGGGGGCAAAGCGTTTTTCGCCTTCGTAGTCGGTTTTGACGGTGCTGATGAGCGGGCCGATGTCTGAGACTCGGTTGTATTGCAGGTCCAGGAAGTTTAGATTTTTGAGTTCTTCCAAAGGATAGAGATTGAAAATTTTATTGCCGTCCAGCGAAAGCGAGGAAAGCCACTTTAGCGAGCCAATCCCTTCGATGCTTTCAATTTCGTTCACGCTCAAATGCAGGGAGGCGAGTTTGGGAAGATTGAGGATGGGATAGATGTATTGGATTCGGTTGTAACCGAGATACAGCGCCGAGAGATTCGTCAGCGAGGAAAGCGGTTTGAGGTCGCTGACTTGGTTGTTGGACAGCTCAATATACTGAAGCGCCGACAGAGTGGCCAAAGGGGAAACGTCGCTGATTGCGTTGTCGGAAAGGTCCAAAGACTGCAGGCGCGGCAGGTTGGTCACCGGCGAAACATCCGTGATCTGATTGCCGGCTAAGTCCAATAAAGCCAAACTGCGGCACTTCTCCAAACCGGTAAGATCTCGGATGCCCTTGCCCCGCCCTTTGACTGTGGAGACGTTGAGAACGTCCGACTCGGTAATCGGCTCGTCGTTGTTTCTTTTGGCGTAAACAGACTGCCTCACCACCGCTTCCAAATTCTTGTCTGGGAATATCGGCTCTTCGGGCTCTGGCGCCGATTCTTCCGCCCAACCAATCCCGGCGGCGATCCACAACGTCGCCCCGCCAAGAATCCCAAACAAAACTCGCTTCATATTCCAATCCACTTTTGCCAACAGGTTCATCGCCGCTTACAAAAACACAAACCATCCCCAAAAGCAAGCCTTTTCCGCCAAAACTCTCTCTCAAAAATTGGTTCTGGTTTGTTCCCCCGCAAATCCATAGTCTTGTCCCACCAAAAGCCATGATCGTCCAACTCGCCTACGGAAAATCCACGCTGGCCGTCAACCTTCCTGATTCAAAGACCACTGTCATTCGCCCCGCCCACAAGCCCGGCCTGCCCAATGAGCGCGCCGCCATTGAAAACGCCCTGCAAAACCCCATTGCCTCCCCCCCTCTCAAACAACGCATCCGCCCCAACGACCGCCTTTGCATCCTCTTTACCGACATCACCCGCGCCACTCCAAACGAACGCATCCTTCCTTGGCTCCTCGAACACTTGAAAGATCATCCGCGCGAAAACATCACCCTCCTCAACCAACTCGGCACCCACCGCCCCAACACACGCGAAGAACTCTGCCAAATGCTTACGCCGGAAGTCGTCCGCAACTACCACGTCGTCAACCACGACTGCAAGGACGCCGGATCCCTTGCCCAACTCGGTCAAACCCAAGACGGCACTCCCGCCCTTCTCCACAAACTAGCCGTCGAAGCCGACCTGCGAATCGTCACCGGCTTCATCGAGCCCCACTTCTTCGCCGGATTTAGCGGCGGCCCAAAAGGCATCATGCCCGGCGTCGCCGGCCTCCAAACTATCATGAGCAACCACGGCGAAAAAAACATCGGCCACCCCAAAGCCTCCTTCGGCATCACCAACGGCAATCCATTATGGGAAGAACTGCGCGACATCGCCCTCCGCGCCGCCCCCAGCTTCCTCCTTAACGTCACACTCAACGAAACCAGAGAAATCACCGCCGTCTTCGCCGGCCACCTCATCCAAGCGCATCAAAAAGGCTGCCAATTCGTCCAACAATCCGCCATGCAACCCGTTCCCGCCCCCTTCGACATCGTCCTCACCACCAACAGCGGCTACCCTCTCGACCTCAATCTCTATCAAGGCGTTAAAGGGATGAGCGCCGGCGCCCGAATCCTCAAAGACGGCGGTCTCCTCATCCTCGCCTGCGAATGCCGCGAAGGCGTTCCCGCGCACAGCCCGCTGGACAAACTCCTGCAATCCGCCAACTCTCCCGAAGAAATCCTCGCCATGCTCGCCACACCCGGATTCACCAAACCCGAACAATGGCAAGCCCAAATCCAAGCCCTCATCCAACGCCGCGCCGAAGTCCAAGTCCACAGCTCCCTCAATCCCCAAACCCTCCAAAAAATCCACCTCAAACCCTGCCCCAACATCTCCCAAACCATCCACCAACGCCTCCAACAACTCAGCCCCAACGCCCGCATCGCCGCCCTCCCCCAAGGCCCCCTCACCATCCCCTACATCCAACCCAATTCCAATTAACGAATCAGAAATCGTTGACGAACGATTCAAGTCGATGGACAAGCGGTTTGAGCGGCTGGAAGCCAAGATTGACGGCGTGGAGAGCAATCTGGAAGCCAGGATTGACAAAATTGACGAAGACATTCGAGGCAACGGCAAAGATGGCATTAATGCCCGCTTGAATCGTTTGGAGGATTTTAAGAAACCGGCGAGCCGATGGTTTTGGGTTGTTGTTGTGGCGGCCGCTCCCGCTTTGATTGGCGCTTATCTTTCGTGGATGGGCATTACGGGGCGTTGAGGATTATGCCAAGCATTTTTTTTGAAATTATCTAGGGGCTGTGGTCGATTCTTGCTGTAGGGATTGTTCTTCTTCTTCTTTTGTACGTTTTGTGTATGGTTCTGATCGCCGTTTGTCCTCCGCTTGGGAAGGCGTTTGTGTTTGTAGTCGTTGGTGCGGGGTTTGTTGTGTTTTATGGAACTCCTGTATTTGCGCCTCTGTGCATATATTGGGCGTGGACTTACGACAGTATGAGTATTTTCGACGAACCAGCATTTTCCGACGAACCATCATCGGTGACGCCTTTTGTGATTTGGTTTATTGCTTGGTTTCCCGCTATTTACTTTTGTTTCAAAGAATTCAAAGACAAAAAAGACGAGTCAAAAGATGAGTCAAGCGAAGAGGTTGGCGGCAAAGAAACAACTCCAACGATTGCGGAAATGAATCCAAAACTTCCCACTCCCCCTCCAGATTTATGGAAAAATTGAAGCGGGCATCCCCGAAGATATGGCGCAGGTTCAGCAACTCGCCGAAAGACGATCCGTTTACGTTTGAACGATTTGCGGTAGAGGCATGCATGCCGGGGAAGGTCGCTAACAAGTCGCAGCGCGGCGACAGAGGCATCGACGGCAAAGGCTGGCTTCTGCATCCCGTCATCGAGAAGGGCAAGAAGAAGCACCTGATATTAGCGCATGAGGATGTGGAGAGTTTGAAGGAGTTGACCTTGCTGCAGCCGGAGAACATGCGACGTTGGAACTACGACAATCTGCCGCACGAAGAGCATTGGCAACCCGTGAATCCAAGCGAGTGGGATCCGTATAGTTGGGAAGAAGTGGAAAAGGAAAACTAAACTTTGCCAATGGCCGGCGAGCCAATGAAAGCATGTCTTTCATAGAATTTTTTATTATCAATTTAGTTTTGTGGATTGCTTTGTTTTATGTCTCTTGAGACTTGATTGGCGTCGAGTATTTGGAAATACGGCGATGGAGTGAGGATAGCCAGGCGCATGCGGAGCATTGGCAACGTTGGGAAAGCCCGGACAACTGGAACACGGACAGCGTTAACGAAGGCTTTTGAAGCGGAAGGCGGCTGATTGGCCGCAGATCTTTGGATAAGCGGGCGAAGTTGGCAGAGAGTTGTTGTTGCGCGGGAAGTTTTCTGTTTGCGGGATTGGGGATTGTTTTGGGAGGAAAGGATTGGCTGGGATTATTGAGGGAAGTGGTGGTTTTGGATGTTTGAGAGGATGAGGATGGCGTGGTTGGATTGGAAGCGGGTTGGGGCGGTGATGGGGTTGTTGCTGGGGTTGGTGTTATTGTTGTTTTTGGGTTTGGATGGCGGTTGGTTTTTTGGGTGCGTGGTTCGGGAAGTGACGGGTTGGAGTTGTCCTGGTTGCGGTGGTTTGCGGGCAATTGCGGCGGCGCTTGGAGGGGATTGGTTTCGGTCTTTGTCTTTAAATGCGCTGGCCTTGCCTTTAGGTTTGTTGGCGGGGTATTCGCTGGCTTCGGTTGTGTTGAGGGAGGGGTTTGGGTGTTGTTGGTTTCGGTTGCCGCGTTCGAAGGTTTTTTGGATTTGTTTGTCTTTAGTTGTGGTTGGGTTCGGGGTTTTTCGAAATTGGCCGGGGTTTCCTTTTCCGTTGGAGGATTAGCGCAAAAATTTTTCAAAAGTTTTCACAAAGGAGCGAGGACGATGCGATGCACTTTTTTGTTTGGCAGGGGAAGGAAGAGTTCGGCTTCGCCGGTTTTGGATTGGATTAGGGGGCGAAGCAAGATGGGGATGGAGGCGATGGGGTTTTCTTTGCGGTCGTAGAAGTCGCAGCGGAGGCCGCCTTTTTTGACGGAGGCGACGGCCAAAAATTGTTGCCAAGAGTTAGGGTCGGATGGTTGGGAATCGATTGCGTCTTTCCAATCTGGCCCGGTTTTAGCGAGGAGTCGCAGACCGCGTCGTTGTTTGTCGAGGGCGTGTTTTTCGAAGGCGAGGAGTCCTTCAAAGGCTTGGGCGTCGAGGATGATTTCTTCGAGTTTTAGGGGAGCGAGTTCTTTTGCCGGTTCAAAGAGCCAGGTTTTCCAGTCGATGAAAAAGCTGGAGACGAGCAGGAGGACTGCGGCGGCGGCAAGGCCGAGCGCGCTGAGTTTAAGCCGTCCGGCCGGAGTTAGTTCTGGCGGCGGGGCGGTGGTTTTGGCGTCTAATGTTCGTTGTTTGGCGGTGATTTTTCCGGGCGGCGTGATGATGTAGAGGGTTTGGATTTCGGCGCCGGGACGATATTCGACGCTGCGCAAGGTGGACATGAGTTGGAAGCGCTCGGTTGGCGGGGAGAGTTCGATCAGTTTTTGGAAGGCGGCGGCGAGGTGTTCTTGGACGCCGTTGGGCGGGAAGTTTCGAGCGGGATTGGGTTTGTCGTCGGCAAGGAGGTTGAAGCTGCCTCCGTCGATTGTGAGGTCAAAGCGCAGTCCGTTTTTTCTTTGGGCGGCCAGCCATTCTTGGATGTTTTTTTCGAAGTTGGGGTCGTTTGGCACGCGTCCTTGGAGCATGCCGTCCATAAAGTAGGTGCCTTCGATTTTTGTTTTGGTGTTCATTGTTTTTTTGTCGTCAAGCGGAAGTTTCGCCTTGTTCGCCGCGGCCGATTAGTTCCGGCACTTGCCCTAGCTCAAGCCATTTTTTCATGGTAGGGTTCCATACGAGGGTTTTGTTAGTGATGTAGCCTCTTGAAAGTTCCTGGAGTAAATCGGATCGGCGCACGGGGCCTGTGGGCCTGCCCGCGAGGACATAATACCACTCTACAAGATTGGTCTCTTCTGCCGGCAACTGATTTGGGTTTGGCGGTGGGGAAGGAGCGATAGCGTCCGTGTCGGCAAAGTCACCGCCGAGCGAGCGGCTGTTCATTCTCAAAGCCTCGTCGTGCCGGTCTAGGCGGGCGGTTGCGTGTTGCCGAAGCGCTTCCAGCTTCATTTGCTCTTGCCGCAGCTGTTCCTTCAGGCGGCGATTTTGGATTTCCTGCGCTTGGATGCGGGCTTTTTCCTCGTTCAAATTCGAAAGGCAGAGAATTAATATCAATCCAAAGCAAGAGAAAAAGAAGCCCACGAAAAAATAGCCGATAGCATTCCGCCCTTTGGCGGACGCGATTGCCGCGGTAATGAAGCCAAAGATGAGACAGATTATAAGTTCCAATGCGAGTGATTCCCCTCCGCCCATGCCACGTGCATATCAAATCAAACTCAATTCATCAATGTTATTATGGCAAAATTATGGAGAAAATGGACAATCATCGAAGGATAAAGACTGCCCGTCTTCCATCGAAGCCAACCCAGCAAAACGCCGGCCAAGAACAAATAAGGAGCGCTAATTACGGAAAAATGCGCGGCGGAAAACATGGCCGAAGCCACGACGATGGCCGTTCTCGGAGAAACGGCGGCGTGTAACCAATGTTGAATCAGGCCGCGAAAGGCAATCTCCTCCATCACGCTAGGAACGACGCAGATAAAGAGAACCATGCCGGCAAAGGAGGGGAAAATTTCATGGTAAGACTCGGTGCGCGTTTTAACGCTGTCAAACGCTTCAATGATGGAAACATGGTAGAAGTAGTTAATCGCCAACAACACCGGCAACAGACACAAACCGAGCAAAAAAGCCGACGAGAAGACGCCGGGAACTTTCAACTGAACCGCCAGCGCGGGAAAGTGCGTCGCCGCAAAAACCAGAGTCGTCAAGATCAAGCAAAGCTGCACGAATACTTGAACGTGGAACATGTTCTCCCAGCCAAACACGGCGCCGGCGAAAGCGCCGGAAACCCCAATCACGGCGAGAAACCAAAGAAACAGATCAATCGCCTGCGGCGCCCGCTTGCGGATGCGGACTTCGTCGTCTTCGTAAGGACGGCTCTCTTTGGGCAAAACCAAATGCGCGGGTTTGTAAGGCTTTGCGCACCGAACGCAAAAGCTGTAAACCGGATTCAACGGCGCCGCGCAGTAATCGCAGTGCGTCCATTGAGTCGGCCTGCTCATCTTGCTTTCGGAAAACAGCTTATCGTCCACTCAATAAGAATAGGCGGCAACAGAGGCGGGCGGTCAAGAACGAAATCAAATCGACCGCCGCCGCAAACAATGAACGAGCTTTTCCATTGGCCAAGAGGAATTTTGCATGCGGTGTTTCCGCAACTTTGATGGTACCCCTCGGCGATGCAATCCAAAAAGCTCAGTGCCTGCGTCCGCATATTCTGCGGCGGCGAATTTGCAAAACCCAACCCCCTCCCTCTACAACCTTCCGCCAAGCCAACCGCCATACAACCCGCAATTTAGTAATCACTGAAACAAAACTTCATGCCCGTTGCAAAATTCATACACTAAAAGCTCGTGGCAGGTCTAGCAGAGAGCGGCGGCGGAGTAGTTCAAAATTCTTTCAAATTTTGAATCCCGAATTCATTTTGTACAAACACTATTGAACATATGTGGAGGCGAGGAATCTGCATTCTTTGCTGGATTTTCTGGAACGGACAAGGCATGATTGCGCGATATGAAATTCGTGCTCACAACGCATAACGTTAAACTGACCAAAGCCATCGAAGACCACATCCTGGGACGCATCGAGAAACTGGAACACTTTGACCGCTGGGCCGTGGACGCCCGCGTGAATCTCGAACACGACCAGACCCAATCTCCCGAAAAACAATTCAAATGCTCGATGAGGCTCGGAGTCCGCGGCCCCGACCTCTTTGCCGAAGATTCTGAAAGCGATCTTTACGCCGCCATCGACCTTGTCACCAAGAAGATCGAACAGCAAATTCGCAAACGGCACAGCAAACGAATTGCAAAGCGCACAAGCCGAGCGACTAAGCAAAAGCGCCAAGCGCAGGAAAACTAAGCGGGTGGTCCACCGTGCCGAATTCCGTAGAGAAATTCAACGCAGACTTGGGGGAAGAGCTCCGGAATTTGCGCGCTTTCCCGCCTTCCAACGTGAGTTTCCAAACTATACGCGCCCGAATGGTCGTTCCCATGGGAAATCCCCCGATGGAAAACGGCGCCGTGGTTGTCAACGGCTCCAGAATTCATTCCGTTTGCCGTTGGGCGGATTTGATCTCAGCGCGCCGCCGCCAAGTGGTCGACCTCGGCGAGTCCGTTCTTCTGCCGGGGTTTGTCAACTGCCACTGCCATCTGGACTACACGGCCATGTCGGGACAAATTCCTCCGCCTCGGCGCTTTGTCGATTGGATTCAAGCCATCGTGGCGATCAAGTCGGCCTGGAGCCGCGCCCAGTTCGTCGAATCTTGGGTTGCCGGCGCTCGAATGTTGGAGCAATCCGGAGTCACCTCCGTACTCAATATCGAATCCGTTCCGGAACTGCTTCCCGAAGTGTGGCGAACAACCGCTCTGCGTCTTTGCTCTTGTCTGGAATTAATCAACGTCCAGTCTCCCGAATCCGCGAAGCCTCTTGTCCGCGCCGCCGTCCAAAAATCCCGCGAACTCGAATCTCCGCACGGAAACCGTTGCGGCCTTTCCCCGCACGCGCTTTACACTGCCACGGACGAATTGTTTTTGAGCGCCCGGGATGCGGCTCGGTCGCAATCTCGTCTGCTGACTACCCACGTGGCCGAGTCCGCCGAGGAGGACGCAATGTATCGCTTTGCAACCGGCCCGCTTTTTGATTGGATTCAGACGCGCGGGCAAACGGCGCACTGCGGCGAAGGCTCGCCGGTTTCCATTTTGGATCGTTTGGGATATTTTCGCGCCCCCGTGGTGGCTGCCCACGTCAACTATCTCGCACCGGAAGACGAGCGCATTTTAGCTGAGCGGAACGTCGCCGTTGCGCATTGCCCGCGCAGCAGTCGTTACTTTGATCACGCCCCCTTTCCTTGGCGCCGGCTTCGCAACGCGGGAGTCAATATCGCGCTGGGAACCGACAGCCTTGCCAGCACGTCAAAAACGGGAAAAGCCAATCCCTGCTTGGATTTTTTTGCCGAGTTCGCCTGCCTTGCCGGCCAATCGGACACGCCTTCGCCGCATGAAATTCTTCAATTCGCCACAATGAACGGCGCCAAAGCCCTTTGCCGACAAAACGAACTCGGCCAACTATCCCCCGGCTTCCTGGCCGATGCCATCGCCATTCCCTACGCCGGAAGAACGGAGAGCTTTGCCGAAGCCGTCGTCCACCACCAAGGCGGCGTCTTTGCCTCGATGATCCACGGCCGTTGGATTCGGCAAAACAACGCCCATGATGCGATCGGGCCGCAGATCGCTAGCCGCTGATGAAGACTTTGCCTCAATACCTTTCCGAACAGCTCGAAACGATCCGAGGCCAAAACTTGCTGCGACAACTGAGGCCAATCGAAAGTCCGCAAACCGTTCAGCTGCAGTGCAACCGCCGGCCAATGCTTTCCTTTGCCTCCAACGACTACCTCGGCCTTGCCAACCATCCCGCCCTCAAAAAGGCGGCCAAAGACGCGCTTGACCATTACGGCGCCGGCAGCGGCGCCTCGCGCTTGATCACAGGCTCGCTTCCCCCCCATCGAGAACTGGAAAGGCAACTCGCCTCCTTCAAAGAAACTGAATCCGCCCTTGCTTTTGGCAGCGGCTACCAAACCGCCATCGGCGTCCTTGCCTGTCTTCTTGCCGAGAACGACATTCTCCTCAGCGACCGCCTCAACCACGCCTGCATCATCGACGGCGCCCGGTTGTCCAAAGCGCAAATCCAAATTTTTGAACACAACGACCTGGATCACTTGGAAAGCCTCCTCAAATCCGCCGCGGAGGAACGAACCCGAAGCTCGCAACCCGTCAAAAACATTTTAATTGTGACCGAAAGCATCTTCTCCATGGAAGGCGACCAAGCGCCGCTGCCCGAAATCGCCGCACTCAAAAATCGTTACGAAGCCTGGCTGATGATCGACGAAGCCCACGCAACCGGCATCTTCGGCGCCCGCAGGCAGGGATTGGCCGAACAGACTAAAACCCGCGAAGCCGTTGACGTTCACATGGGAACTTTGGGGAAAGCCGTCGGAGGAGGAGGAGGATTCGTCTGCGGATCCCAAGCCTTGGTCGACTTTCTCGTCAACCAAGCCAGAACCTTCGTTTTCTCCACCGCTCCCACACCAGCGGCGGCGGCGGCGGCAACGGCCGGAATCCAAATCATCCAATCCCCAATCGGCAAAGAAAGAAACGCCCGCCTCTGGCAACGAGTGCGCCAACTGCGCAACGGACTGCAACTCCCCGAACCGGCGACTTCCCCCATCGTGCCTTATCGCTTGGGAACCGAATCCCGTAGCCTTCAAGTTTCCGCGCAACTCGAAAAAGAAGGCCTCCTCGTGCCTGCGATCCGCTACCCGTCCGTTCCTAAAAATCAAGCCCGCCTCCGAATAACGCTATCAGCGCAACACTCCGAAAACCAAGTCGACCGGCTTCTGGGCGCCCTCCAAAGAATCCAGGCCGACAATCCTTCCACCCGTTCATAGACAACCCTTACCCTTTGCTACAAATGCCCCGCCGCCAAAAAAAACAATCCAACGACCCGGCCGAACTAGACCGCCAATACGTCTGGCACCCCTTCACGCAGATGAAAGACTGGCTCGCCGAAGAACCCATCGTCATCGTTTCCGGCAAAGGGCCGACGCTAACCGACCAACGCGGACGAAAATACCTCGACGCCAACGCATCCATCTGGACAAACCTCCACGGCCACAACCATCCAAAAATCAACCAAGCCATCCAAAAACAGCTTTCAAAAATCAGCCACTCCTCCGCGCTTGGCCTAGCCAACCAACCCGCCGCCCGCTTGGCTGCCGAATTAATCCAACTCGCCGAACAAAAAACCAGCGGACTCCCAAGCCGCCGCCGTCAACCCAAACTAAAAAAAGTCTTCTTCTCCGACGACGGATCCACCGCAATGGAAGTCGCCTTGAAACTCCACTTCGAACACCAACGCCGCGCCGCCCCAAAAATCTTTCCCAGATTCCTCTCCATCGAAAACGCCTACCACGGCGACACAATCGGCGCCATGAGCCTCAGCCACAGCCCGCTCTTCCACCGCTCTTTTCGTCAAATCCGATTCCCAGTAGACCGCGTCATGGCGCCCTACTGCTACCGATGCCCCCACAACCGCGCCCAACCAGATCGAATCGACGCCCGCAACAACCGCCAATGCCAATGGGAATGCGTCCGCCAAATCGAAAACCAAATCGAAAAAGCCAAAAGCCAAAACAAACCCTACACCGCCTTCGTTGTAGAACCCATCCTCCAAGGCGCCGCCGGAATGATCGCCCATCCCAAAGGCTGGCTGGCCAAAACCGCCAAAATCATCCGCCAACACAACATGCAACTCATCGCCGACGAAGTGATGACCGGCTTCGGCCGCACCGGCACCACATTCGCCTCCCACCAAGAAGGAATTCAGCCCGACTTCCTCGCCCTCGCCAAAGGCCTAACCGGAGGCTACCTGCCTATGGCCGCAACCCTAACCACCCAAACAGTCTTCAACAGCTTCCTCGGCCCCTATGACTCCTTCAAAACCTTCTTCCACGGCCACAGCTTCACTGGCAACCAACTGGGCGCCGCCGCCGCTTTAGCCAACCTCAAACTCCTAAAAAACCCTTCATCCACCCGCCGCCGCAAACGCCTCGAAAACTGGTTTGAAACCGCCCTCCAATCCCTTTGGAACTTGTCTCAAGTAGGCGACGTCCGCCAAGCCGGCCTGGTTGCCGGCGTCGAACTAGTCAAAAACTGGCGCACACGACAAGCTTATCCACTCAGCAAACAAGCCGGCATCCGCGTCTGCCGCGCCCTAGCCAAACGCGGCGTACTCACCCGACCCATCGGCAACGTCATCGTCCTCATGCCCATCTACACCATGACCAGAAAACAGTTGAACAACATCATCGACGCCCTCGCCCAATCTATCCAAGAAACCCTCGCCCCCTAAAAATTCATACCCTCCCTACTAAAACAACCAACTTCACTTCGTAAAAAAATATAACCTTATTACAAAACAGCCAAATTGACTCCCATAACAAAAACCTTTCCTACAACCTGACTTTATAACCCTTCCATTCCTCTGACCTCAAATCGCGCTATCCTAATAAGAACAATCTTAACCAGTTAATCCACTGCTTGATACCCTTCCGACTCTTTTACTACTTCCCAACATAGCCCACCCTCCTGCAAGAAAGCGCTTTTGCCCTGCGATTTATGCCTACTATACAATAATAAGAACCAACTTAGTAGTTGCCGAAAGCAACTTCTCCATCGCTCCTGGCAAAACCTATGTCACAAAAACTAGAACAGGCCAGCCCTCGTGAAAATTTCGTTGTAATAAACGTCTAATCCATGTCCGCGGATGTGGAGGGATGAGGGAGGGATATTCTCAAGGAGAGACTTGCTTGCTCCAAATGCAACCCAAACACATTCGCAACCCGCCCGCCGCCTCAACAAAGAAAAACCAGCCCTGACGCTGTGGAATAATGAGAAAAGCTTTGGACTGCGTTTCCTGCATAGATTGAGGCCCTTCTGCTTTGCGCTCTTTCCTTCGTCGCGCCGCTTCTATTCGCATCCGCTCCCGCCATCATCCCTCTTGCCGCTCCCAAATACCTTGCCTGCGCCGCCGCAAACTCTTCCTCCAACCAATCCTCCTCCACTAACAAGCGATCTCTCCCACCCCGTTTCTACCTTCCCCTCCCCAATCGCCTCAATCAAGTTGGCGCCCGCTATCCCTTGCCTATCAAAAGAACGCTTTGCCACTTCCCAAACGTTCTGCCTGCCTACGATACGCTCCGCTTGCCTCCACTTCCGCTTTGTGAAAACTCAACGCCCGAATCATACTACTATAATCCTCAATCCCATATCCATTCTCTAACAACAACAGCGTCACCTCACGCAAGACGGAATCGTCTTTCCTCTCCGAATACGCCCAACTCACAATGTGAAAACGCTTCTGAACTTTGTTGTCCCGATATTCTGCATCGCCGATTTAGAGATAACCCATCGAATCAAAGTAATCATCCCGATACAATTCCAACAACCGTTCGCGCTCGGCCAGTTTATGCCGCTGACTAATGTTGAATCGATTCTTATGCCATAAAAGATTGATGATATTTGGACTGATATTTCCCCATTGAGCGACATAAAAAGAACCAAAAGAATCATCTGTTGTTCCTCCATACGAAGCCCAGTCGCCTGAGGTGATATGTCCGAAGGGGCGCAAATATCGCTTTCTTTACAGGGAATAAAGCATTGATATTCCCTATAGTTGGGATCTTCCGGATATTGTTATCTAGTTCCCGCCACTTTGCGCCATGTTCTTTTTGGGAGCGGAAACGGAATCCCATCATGAGGCAAATAGATGCCTCTTGACACGTTCAAGCCGTAGCGGAAGTTCCACATCTTGACCAATCTTCTCTTCACAAAAGCCGCTCCGGGACGTTCTAAGGCATTTTTGACTTTCTGAGGCAGCTTTCGGTCCAAAGCGGCGCACTGCCAGACGTTGGTATTGTGATCCAAATACAAACCCCAAAGCAAATCCTTCCAATCCATCCCTTTATGCTCGTTGCCTGCGATTTCCCATTTAGGATCAGCCAAAGTGCGGTTATCCTTCACTTGTTCTTTGTCCATACAGAGGCAGAGTATCTTCGTAATCACCAATGTAAAGATGGAAGGCCAAGCCAATCTGCTTGAGATTGTTGGCGCAGTGAATGCGTTTGGCGGCGTGTTTGGCTTGGCTGATCAATGAGGGTCATACCCTCGAACTAAAGCAGAATTTGAGCCAAGTCCATCGAAAACCCATTAATACCAAGGAGACAAAGGCTCTACGTCGTAGTAGTAAATCGGCGCGTAATAAGGCCAACTACCGTCGGGATAGACAACCGCCTTGCCGTTGCCCGCGCACAAATAAGCATACGGACCGGCGCTGCCTCGCCCATCCAGAAAGTGCTGACCGGGCTGTATTCATACGAAAATAAAACAGCCGGCGGTGGGAGAAGTGAGACATCAAAAAACATTTTTCCGGCGTCTTCGCGACAATCATCCGGAAAGCAAAAGAGCGCCCGCAGAAAGAACAAACAAAGCGAAGATTGGAATAACCAGATTAGATTGATACCTTGCGAATCACGGCTAAAAAACCGAGGAAAAGACTGGAAAGAAAGGCTAGGGCGTGTTCCCGAAATAAAATGAAAAAACCAGTGCGTAATCAAAAATCGAGACGTCGTAATTGTTTATTGAGACGGACGCGCGGAGCATGTAATGCTAGGTTGATCTTTTTAGAAAGGTCGTAAATTAGTCGCTTTCTTCATGTATTCTTTTCCGCTAATAACCTATCGACTCGTACGAAGAACGGCCTCAACTATTTTGACGGCATCCCTAATCGTTGGATTGACTACTCCCATAACCATGTTCTAGTGCGTGTTGGCACTAATGGATCATATCGTAGAGGAGTGTGAACACGAGGAAACTCACGAATATTATGTCTAGTTTATCAAAGCGGGAGAAGGCTTGGCGATACCCTTTCAATGTTCAGAACAGTCTCTCCACCTCATTGCGCTTTTTGTATAGCGCTCAAGCGTATTCCCAAGGGGCTTTTTGGCTTTACGACGGAGGAAGCACCGTCTCCAATCTCGCTCTCCACTGCTTGCCGACGGCTCCCTTTGCCTTCATAAGCCCGATCCATCGGCAAGGAGGCACTCTCTGAGGCTCTGATTTTCCCATCTTGCGCAATCGTTTGCGGCCTTCGGGCGACAAAGCGAACTTCTTTTCCGCTCGATCCTCTGTAGCAACTATATGAATTTATAGAGTCCGGCCTCCGCGAGACTTTCCGATGGACTGGGGCTGTTTTTGAGAGTGCGCCAGTCCCATCGGAATGACCCTTTACGCTTGTGTTGTCAGTGGAAAACCCCTCCGGTGGATCGTCCAGTTGCGCCTTCAAAACACTCTGTCCAGAACGCTGTTCTTCGTCCAGAGGCTCCTGCTAATGTAAATCGTATGTCACTTGCCAAAGTAAGTCGACAATCTTCGCCCCTTGCAACCATTCTCCGCTCTATACAAAATGGCGTTGGGCGACTGATGATTGGGTATCTTCACATCCCCTCGTTGTGTTGGCAAATAGGGCGCGATTCTTGGATATTGTTCTTCTGTTATTAGCGGAAAGGAATACATGAAGAAAGCGACTAATTTACAACCTTTCTAAAAAGATCAACCTAACATTATTCGTCCCTACTTTTCCGTCCCCATGAATGTCCGCATCTATTTCGTTCAAACGAGACTCTATTATAATTTACCGTTCATCAATCTGCTTAAACGATAAGTCCATACGCTTGAACCACCCTTCCATAGACACTTTCAATTTCTCCAATTGTCATGTTTTTCTCGCTCATTTTTTGCCCTCCATTTTCTTCCGTTGTTTTCATTCTGACGCACCTTTTCTTTTTTCGGATTTGATAGTGGCTCACTCATTCCTTGCAGATTTCGTAATCCGAATTAATCCTCGCCAGTGTGAAAGTATTCGTTGCGTTGTTTTGCCTTATCCATCTTTGATACTCCTCCTTACTCGGTCAAGAGGGGAAAATATTGTTGGTTTCTTTACTCCACAGCATCAGCCATTTCATTTTTGTATGAAAATACAACCTAGCCGTTCTGTCCAATTCGCTCAAACCGAGTGGTTTTTGGTTTGGCATTCTTGTTGAATCCAGGCCAAGTAGGCAGGGCTTCCGGAGTGAATGCGAAAGCAGACAAACGCCGGCACTTCGTAGGGATGCTCTTTCTCAACCAAGGATCGCAACGGCTCCAGATGCCTGCCTACAGTCTTGAAAACGACCAAACATTCGCCGCCCGACTCCAACTTGCCTCGCCACCAGTAATGGGACTCAATGGCGGGCAAGATGTTTGCGCAGGCTGCTAGACGTTTGGACAAGGCGCTTTGAGCCAGATTTTTGGCCGCTTCGGCGCCGGGGGCGGTTACTTGCACCATAAATGGAGAATTGTCTTCGTTCGGCATTTCTGGAAAAGTTAAAGGGCTTGGTTCGGGATTTGGCAATCACTTTTATTTTGAATTTTTGGAAAATTCCCTTAAACATTTGTCTTTCTTTTTTCGCGCCGAATGGCGGCGGAAACAAGGCAAGCCTATATGAAACGAACGCATCATTGCAACGAGATTCGGACGAGACACATCGGCCAAACCGTCACTTTGAACGGCTGGGTACATTCCCGGCGGGACTTGGGCGGCGTGCTGTTTGTGGACGTGCGAGATCGGGAAGGACGGACGCAGACGGTCTTTGACCCGACAGCCGTGCCTAAGGAACTTTTCGACCAAGCGGCCGGACTGCGCGATGAAAGCGTTGTTTCCATTTCGGGAAAAGTTCGAAGACGCCCGAAAGGAACGAGCAATGACAAAATTCCCACCGGCGAAGTGGAAATTCTGGTTTCCACAATGGCCGTGCTCAATCCTTCGGAAGTTCTGCCTTTTCCGATAGACGACCCGGCGGCAGCGGCCAAAGTGCATGAAGAATTGCGTCTCAAATATCGCTACTTGGACTTGCGCCGCCCTGAAATTGCCCGAAACCTGCGTCTTCGAAGCGAAGCGGCCGCCGCAACGAGGGACTTCCTCAGCTCGCAGGGATTCCTTGAAATCGACACCCCGATGCTCTTCAAATCCACGCCCGAAGGCGCGCGCGAGTTTCTCGTGCCGAGCCGAATTCGACCGGGAGAGTTTTACGCCCTGCCTCAATCGCCGCAGCAGTTCAAGCAGATTCTTATGGTGGGCGGCGTCGAAAAATACTTTCAGTTGGCACGGTGCTTCCGCGACGAAGACTTGCGAGCAGACCGCCAGCCGGAATTTACCCAAATTGACGTCGAAATGTCTTTCGTCGACCGGGAAGACGTTTACCGCCTCACTGAAGGACTGCTGCAACGGATCTGGAAAACCGTCTTGAATTGCGACGTCTCCACCCCGTTTCCCCGACTGACTTTTCAAGAAGCGATTCATCGATTTGGAACCGACAAACCGGACACTCGATTTAAAATAGAGTTGGCGGACTTCATTGAAGATTTTAAAGAAAGCGCCTTCAAGGTTTTTCGCAACGCGGCCGGCCAAGGAGGCGCCGTCAAAGCCCTCAACGCCAAAGGTTGCGCCGACGTCACTCAAGGAGAAATGGAAGACATGACTCGGCTGGCCCAAAGCCTCGGCGCCAAAGGACTGGCCTACATCAAAGTCGAAAACAGCGAATGGAAGTCGCCGATCGTCAAGTTCTTCAACGAAAAAGAAAAAACGGCGTTGCGGGAGAAACTAGCCATTGAAGAAGGAGACTTGATCCTGTTTGCCGCGGATGAATGGCTCAATGCCTGCGAAATCCTTGGACGAATTCGCTCTCATTGCGCGGCCATTCTGCAAAAGCGCGGACGCTTAACGCTGGATGCGGATTCATTCCACTTTTTGTGGGTGACGGATTTTCCCCTGCTCCGTTTTGACAAAGAGGCCAATCGCTGGGCCTCAAGCCACCATCCTTTCACCGCCCCCTTGCCTGAGGACATTCCTCTCCTAACCAAAGAACCCCGTCGCGTTCGCGGCCAGCATTATGACCTTGTCGTCAACGGGGTCGAGTTGGGCGGAGGATCCATCCGCATCCATCAGCCGGAAGTGCAGCGCACAATCTTTGAAAAGGTAATTGGGCTGTCCGAAGAGGTAGTTCGGAAACGCTTTGGCTACATGCTGGAAGCCTTTCGTTACGGAGCGCCGCCCCACGGAGGCATCGCGCTGGGTTTTGACCGCATGATGGCCTTGCTCTGCGGCTGCTCCAGCATTCGCGACGTCATCGCTTTTCCCAAAACGGCCAAAGGCGCCGACTTGCTGTCCGAATCCCCGGCGCCGGCAAATCCTCAACAACTCCGCGATCTTCGCCTCCAACTCAAGACTCCCCCTCAAAAAAGCCCTTAAAACATATCTTTGTGGAGCTATTGTCGGTACAAATCACCGGCAGAGGTCTGCTCATTTTTGCCCGCTAATCCTCCAACGAATTCTGCTCATCACTTGGCTGCGGAAGAAAGAAATCATGGCCACAACAAGCGGCGACCGCCAATTCTTCGTCGAATTTCCCTTGCTGCTTTTGGTTGTCAAACCGCTTCAAAAACTTTCTTTTCACAACAGCAAGTCGGGAATTGTTGCGCTTTTTTTGGGATTTCGCTCTTTTCAATGAATTTTTCTCAAACTTTTTTCATTTTTTTGTGGATTTAGGGCTTGACTCTTTTCTTTTGGGAAATTAAAAAGGAAAGAAATTTTAACAGCAAACTGGATTCTTATGAAACGAAAACTATCTTTATTGGCCGCCGTCGCCTGCATTTGCGGGGGGGGGGGGGGGAGTGAAGCCCAAGCGCAGTTGTTCATCCACATCTATCCCAGTCAAGACAACCCTACCACCCAAACCCTCTGGGTGTTTAGCGGCTCCTCCCAAACGACAACCTCATGGAGCATCCGCACCTCCGGCGGTTACAGCGCTCGAGACTCTTGGGAAGTTGGCGGCAACCTTTTCAACGCGAACAAACCTAATGAGCAGACCTTCACTCTTTCTTCCTTGTTCTCCAGTTCTAATACCAACGACATTGATTCGGTGAGAACCAGAATTCCGGGCGGTGGCCGAACCAACATCACCTTTGCCGCCAGCGCCACCAACACGCCCACCATCACCTTCGGCGGTAGCAGTGGCGGCAGCCGAACCATTGCCAGCCTTTGGTTGGATGAGGATCAGAGTGTCGGTGACGAAGATGACATGGGAATTCGCGTTTCTGGAAGCAATTTCTCCTATTCTTCCAGTGTTTCTTCGTCTTGGACGGGATCCGGCATTTTGAACAAGCCCATCGGCGACTTCTTTACGGGAACTTTTAACAACAACCAAGCTCTGCTCCCTCGTTTTGCGAGTACTACCGGCCAAGTGCGGATTGTCGTCAACAATCAGATCATCCCTGAACCGGAAGAATACGCCCTGGTCTTTGGTTTGTTTGCGCTAGGCTTTGTTCTCTTCCATCGCCATCGGCAAAGGAAACTCGCTAACAAGCCCTAGATGGTAAAGGCGCCGGAGTGTAGCGTTGCCAAAGAACCGGCTGTAATGCGCATTCGATCTTCGCTCAGGCCAGCAAGGCGGTGACGACCCGTCCGTAGACGTCGGTTAAGCGGTAGTCGCGTCCTTGAAATTGGAAAGTCAGGGCAGTGTGGTCGATTCCAAGAAGTCGCAGGATTGTCGCGTGGAGGTCGTGAACGCTGATTGGGTTTTGGACGACGTTGTAGCTATAGTCGTCCGTCTCGCCGTAGCTGAGGCCGGGTTGGACGCCGCCGCCGGCCAACCAGATGGAAAAGCAGCGGGGATGATGATCCCTGCCGTAGTTGTTGGGACTGAGATCGCCTTGGCAGTAGGCGGTTCGGCCAAATTCGCCGCCCCAAACAACCAGGGTTTCGTTGAGGAGACCGCGTTGTTGGAGGTCTTGGAGAAGCGCGGTGGTGGCGCGGTCGGTTTCTCGGCAACGGGCTCGGAGTTGATTGGGCAGGTTGCCGTGCGTGTCCCAGCCGCGATGGAAGAGTTGGATAAAGCGGACTCCTCGTTCGCTGAGGCGGCGGGCCATGAGAGTGTTGTAAGCGTAGGTGCCGGGTTTGCGGGCGTCTTCGCCGTAAAGGTTGAAAGTGCTTTCCGACTCGGAAGATACGTCGGCTAATTCCGGGACGGACATTTGCATTCGATAGGCCATTTCGTATTGGGAGATTCGGGCTTCAATTTCCGGATCGCCGACGGCGTCGAGCCGCAAACGGTTGAGCGTTTCCAAATCGTCCAAAGTTTTTCGGCGCAGGTTTTGGGAAATGCCGTCCGGATTGTTCAAGTAAAGCGCCGGACTGCTGCCGGAGCGAAAGCGCACGCCTTGATGCTTGGACGGAAGGAAGCCGGCGCCCCAAAGCCGATCATAAAGCGGCTGGCCTCCTTTGCCCGAAATCATGGCGACAAAGGCGGGGAGGTTTCGATTCTCGCTGCCTAAACCGTAGCTCATCCATGCGCCGATGCTGGGGCGTCCGGCGATGGGAAAGCCGGTTTGCAGAAAAGTGATCGCCGGGTCGTGATTGATAGCCTCCGTGAACAGAGACTTTACCACGCAAAGCCGGTCGGCGACGGCCGGCAAGTGTTGGAAAACTTCGGAGAGCCAAAGCCCGCTTTGCCCGTGCCGACGGAATGAAAAAGACGAACCCGCCGCGGGAAAGGAGGCTTGGCCGGAGGTTATGCCGTTCAGCCGTTGCCCGTTAAAGACGGACTCAGGAATTTCCCGCCCGTGAACGCGGTTGAGATGGGGCTTGTAGTCTAGCAAATCCATCTGCGGTGGGCCGCCGGATTGGAAGAGGTAAATGACGCGCTTGGCTTTGGGCGCATAGCGGATCGGGGCTGCGAGGCCGCGCTCGGATCCGAATAAAGAGGCCAAGGCGAGAGCGCCGAGTCCGCCGGCGGAGCGGCAAAGGAATTGACGGCGGGAAAGGCTGTGAAGCGAATTCCCCCCATGCATCTCTCCCTGCTTTGCTGGTTGGGAAGACTTCCTTCCCTTCTTCGTGGGTTTTGATTCCCTTACATTTTTCCCTGAATTTCTTTTTCGCAATCATTGGTTTTCCTCCTCTGGCTCTTCCTCTTCTTCAGGCTTGATGCGGAAGAACTGCATGTCTTTGGCGGAGGCGAGTGGGAATTGATAAGGGCTGCTACCGTTGTAGTCTTTCCATTCTCCGCTGACGGCATCGGCGATTTGAAGGTTTCCTTCTCTCCATATGACTTCCACTTCCCATTCTCTGTCGGTTCTGATGGTTCTTATTTCCATCTTTGGCGGGTCGAATTCGTTCCATTGGTCAGTCCATTGGATTGTTAGTAGCCATGCAGGCACTATGTCATCGCTCGTCTCTTTTTCCATGTGAGTTTTGCGTATCATGTGTGGTTGCATGGCTATGGTGCGGAGTCCGCTTCGGCTTGCTTTTATTGTCAGATACGAAAAGTCTTTCCATTGACCTCCTCCGTGGTGAGATTGATGCCATCTTCTTGCGCTTGTCGGTTTGAATACGAGGTTGGTCAGGTTGGTGCATCCTCTCACATCGATTTGGGTGAGGCGGCTATGCTCTGGCACGACAATTTGGGCGACGGCTGGTTTTTCGCTGTCGCTAAATACCAGTAGGCTGCTTGGATGTGTTAGAGTCCTCTTCCATGTGATTCCGTTGGTGTTGGTTATCCATGCGAAGTTCTCCGCTTGCGTTTGTTCGGTTGCTGCGGTTGTGGCTAGGGCAATCAGGGCGATTGCGATTGTCTTTGTTGTTCTCACTTTGTTTTTAGTTGTGCGTCTAAATTCTTTGCTTCTTCCTTTCTTTCTTCCGCTTGGGGATTTTTTATTCTCGGACGGTGGTTTCGTCAAGGTTAAGGAGCATGTTGGCTAGCGCGGTGTAGGCCGCTTGTTCGACGTTGTGTTTGGTGTTTTCTGGATTGCCTTTGCTTTTTAGCGCTTTGGCGGCCAAGTCCGGCTTCTTTTTGAATTCTTCGCGGTAGGATTGCAGGGCTTGTTTTAGGGCGGCGCTTTCTTCCAAAGTAGGCTGTCGCGCCGTAACGGAGGCAAAGGCAAAGCGGAGTTTTTCTTCTTGATCGCCGGGATGTTGGAGGATTCGCCTTCCCAGTCCGGCCGCCGATTCGAAGAAGGCGGGCTCGTTTAGGAGCGTCAATGCTTGAAGCGGGGTGTTGGTTTTGCGGGGGCGAACGGAGCACCATTCTCGGTCCGCCGTGTCTAAAAGCACCATTGACGGCGGAGCCAGCGTCCGCTTCCAGTAGGTGTAAAGGCTCCGCCGATAGAGGTCTTGTCCTTTGCCGATTGTGTAGGTGAAGTTGCTGGCTTCCCGCCAAAGTCCTTCGGGTTGAAAGGGTTTCACCGAAGGGCCTCCTTCTTGCTCGACCAACAGTCCGCCGACAAACAGCGCTTGATCTCGCAGAACGTTGCCCGGCAAGCGGCGGCGCGGCGCCCGAGAAAGAAGCTCGTTGTCCGGGTCTATGGCAAGGGATTTTGGGGAGACGGCGGAGGATTGCCGATAAGTGGCGCTGTTGGCAATGGTCTTCAGCAAATGGCGAACGTCCCAGCCGCTTTCCATGAATTCAACCGCCAACCAGTCCAGCAATTGAGGATGGGAGGGAAAACTTCCCTGCGCGCCAAAGTCTTCCGGCGTTTTGACGAGGCCTCGCCCGAAGAGCCGCTGCCAATGGCGGTTGACGATTACTCGCGCCGTCAAGGGGTGTTTTTCATCCACCAACCAGCGGGCGAAGCCGAGTCGGTTTTTGGGAAAGTGTTCCGGCATTGGCGGCAGGGCGGCGGGCACGTTTCGCTTCACGGCTTCTCCTTTTTGATGGTAGAGGCCGCGAACTCGAATGTGAGTGGGCTTTGGCGCCGGCGCTTCTTCCATGACCATTGTTGTCGGCAGAGAATCAAAGTAAGCGAGAAAATCGGACTCTGCCCGGCGAAGATTCTTTGCCAAACGGGCGATGCTTGGCGGGGATTCGTGGTTTAGGTAGTAGTTTCTGATTTTGGCGGATTGTCGTTTTGTGCGGGTGTTCGTTTCTATGTCGATAATCTCGGCAATGCTGGCTGGCTCGGCAAGCAGGACGGCTTCTTCCGGCGTCAAGGTATGCCGATTGTAGAAGCGAAGGTCTCTAATTATCCCCTTCCAGCCGGGGACGTGATGACTGTCGCCAACTTGCATGACGCCGCCGAAGTCCGCTCCGGACTTGTTGCTGTTGCTGTTGTGCAAGGTTCGAGTTTCCGCTTGAACGCCGTTGATGTAGGTTCGCATTCCTTTTGCGCGTTGCGTGCCGTCGTTTGTTAGGACGATGTGGACGGTTTGGCCGGGAGCAAGTCTCGCCTCCGTTTCCAGCGTCGCGACGCCGGGACTCCAATTAGTGATAATGTGAAATCGAAGTCTCCCCTTGTTGAATTGCACGAGGATGCCGTTCCGGGTCGTTCCCTTCAATTCGTTGGAAAGAACGGCGCCTTGCCCCACTGCTTCGGGCGTCATCCAAAAAGCAATGGAAAAACGCCCGTTGCAAATCAAATGGGAAATTTTCTCCAGTCTGACTCCGTTTTGCCCGTCGGTTGCGATGGGCGCGTCCAAAGCGAAGCGATGGCTTAAGCCATCCGGGACGACAAGCTTGCCGAAGCGGCGGTCTTGGACGCCCGCTTCCCATTGGCTTTGGGCAGACGCAATTTTCCATTCGGCGCGTTCCAGCGCGGCCTTTGCTGCCGCTTTGCGGTCTTGCAGAGAGCGCAAACGCGCTTGCTGTTCTCGCGTCGGCGCTTTGATCCAAGGCTCCGAGTTGCCGTATTTGATTGCCCGGCCGGATTCCGGCACGTTGTTGAAGTAGGCGATCAGTTGGTAATATTCCTTTTGGGAGATTGGATCGTATTTGTGATCGTGACAGCGGGCGCAACCCATCGTCAAACCCATCCATACCGTCGAAGTCGTGTCCACTCGGTCGACGGCGTTTTCCAAGAGAAATTCTTCAAAGTCCAAGCCGGACTCCGAGTTGTAGCGGTTGTTGCGGTTGAACCCGGTGGCAATCCTTTGTTCGGCGGCGGGAGACGGGAGCAAATCGCCGGCCAACTGCTCGATGGTGAATCGGTCAAAAGGCAAGTTCCTATTGTAGGCTTCAATCACCCAATCGCGCCACCGCCACATATCCCGCGGACCATCGTTCTGATAGCCGTCCGTGTCGGCATACCTTGCGGCCTCCAACCACTGCCAAGCCATATGCTCGCCGTAGCGGGGCGATTGCAGGAAACGGTCGAGCATCCTCTCATAAGCGGCCGGCTGGTCGTCGCCGGCGAATCTTTCCACTTCCTCCAAAGTTGGAGGCAGTCCGGTAAAGTCCAAGCTCGCCCGCCGAATCAAAGTTTCCTTTGACGCCTTTGGCGAAGGAGAAAGCACTTCCTTTTCCAGCCGATGCAAAATAAACCGATCAATCGCGTTTCGCGCCCACAAGTCGTCTTTCACCGAAGGCAACACCGGCCGCCGAGGCGCGACAAAAGCCCAGTGCCCTTCCCAAACCGCTCCCTCTTCCACCCAACGAACCAAACGCTGAATTTCTGCTTCGCCCAGCTGCTTCTTTGAAGAAGCCGGAGGCATCCGTTCCTGCGGATCCGGATGCCGAATCCGACGAATCAATTCGCTGGCATCCGGCTTTTTAGGAACGACAACGGCCCGTCCGCCGCCAAGACCTCCGAGCAACCCGGCCTCCGCATCCAAACGCAACCCCGCCTTGCGCTCTGCCTCGTCCGGCCCGTGGCATTGAAAACAATTCTCCGAAAGAATGGGGCGAATATGACGGCCGAAGTCTATTGCGTCCTCAGCGAGCAAGGCCGGAACGAAGGCCGACGACAAAAAGAAAAAAGAAGAAAAAACAAAGGCTTGACAAAACATAACTCGTTCGGACTTTAACTCCACATGATTGGCGACTTTCCCCAACTATAGCCAACCAATCAGGGAGAAACAAGATCCAATCCGGAAAAGGAGAATAAAAAAGTTTGTGACCGGCAATATACGACCAGTCGCCAGAGATAACTTGAAACTCTTATCAGAAATTTTTCGTAAAATGGTTCAACAAAAATCCCCTATTTGCCTCCAGCAGCTTTCCGCCAATCCGTGTAGGAGAGAATGATCTTGCCGTGCGCTAAGGGAACGCAATAGAGGCCGGCGCGCAAAAGAACGGCTTCCCTCCCTTTCCTCCTTTCCAAAGAGATGTCAACGCCACAACCCAACCAGCCCTCCACCCCGCCCATCACCAACACCCCAAAGACAAAAAGCTTTCTGTAGCGCAGGCGCAGGATTAGAAAGATTAGAATGTGGAATGGCGTTTTCCTTTCCTCGTGAATGGTTGCTCTCCGCCTCCGGTTCTCTTCATTCCCGTCAACAAGCCAAACAATAGACGCCGGCCTAATTGGGGCTTCGCCAGTCCCAAAAGAAATCAAGCAATCCGGCGCATTGTCCCATGTTTGCGGATTGTAGTGACGCTTAGGGAAAGCGCCAATCTCCTCATCGTTGCCCGATGCCGAACACGCAAACCCCGCGCCTTTGCTAGGGATGCGGGCTTCCTTTGCTGGGTCGTTCTTTTTGGGAAGGCGGCCTCTTGTTACGAGGGGATGACGGCGGGCTCTTGGACAACTGACAAAAAGGGCTTCTCTGTTTTCTGCGGATTGCGTTTGCGGAGGCAAGGAGGCTTTTATTGTATCTGTTGTAATGCGAGGAGGCGGCGGCATCCGTGCAAAGAAGAAGCGCAGAGGAAAGAAGCGTTTGGCTTGCGTTGGGGGCAAGTTGTTTGCCAAGGATGCGCTTTGCCCTTTTCTATGGAGGAAACATTGGGGGCGGAAGCTGGCGCAAAGGGATCGGAAGGAGTTAGGCTTCAAGTTTCGATTAGTTATAGATAGTTATAGATGTTCCCCATTCTCTGCGATGGAATGGCATTTGGCTTTTGAGGATGTCATGCCAAAAGGAGAAGAATCGCTGAAGGAGCGCTGGTCGAAGGGGTTTAGAGAGAGGAGAAAATGCGTCGGAGAGGTTGAGTTGGATGTTGAGAGATCTTCGAAGGCATGAGCGCTAATCAAGCAAAATGATATAATTATTCTCTAGAAAACCACTGCCGTAGGAGTAAATAGAAAACAATCCATTTTGCCCGAATTCTTAATATAGGAACATTTTGTCTCAACATGCATTACGCCATAAGATACTAAATTGGAATAAAAAGTGAGTGGGCAATGCGCGGTTAAGGAAGCGAATCCCGGTTACGGAAGAAGGCGTTATTGGAATAGGGAAGCGGAATAGACAAGGTTCTTGCATTGTTTTGCGTCTCGCGAGATAGTGATGGGGTGGGTGGGTTTAGGGTTTTGGGCGGCGGGGCGGGCGTTGTTTTCGGGGTGAGGGGGCGAGTTTTCCTAAGGCGCGGTCGGCGTTGCGGAAGTGGAGTTTGGCGGTTTTTCTGAATTCCTCAGCGCCGTGGATTTCTAGGAATTGTTTGGCGGCGGCATCGACGGTTTTGGAGGCGCCTTTGGGGAAGGGGAGGCCGTATTGTTTTTCCAGTTTTTGGAGACATCGGAGGAATTCGCGCCGAGCGAGAATGGCGGCGGCGGCTACGGCGAGGTCTGTTTCCGCTTTGTGTCGTTGAATAAGTTTGATTTCTTTGCCGGCGGTCATGAGGGCGTTTTTGATGACGGTTTTGCTGTTGGCGAATTGGTCGCTGAGGGCAAAACGGGGGGGCGGAGACATCTCGCGTTTCCGTCCCATGAGGTCTTCGATGGCGCGGGCGTGTCCCCAAGCGAGGATGCGGTTGATGGATTTCATTTTTTTGTAAAGGCGGTTGTAGGCTTCGTTGCCGATGGTTACGACGCTGTAGACGCAGCCGGGTGTTTGGACAATTTTTTTAGTGAGTTGGGCGATTTGTTTGTGGGAAGAAATTTGTTTGGAGTCTTGGATGCCTTCTGATTCGAGGGTTTTGACGATGGTTTCGTTGACATAGACAGAGGCCACGCACAGAGGACCGAAGAAGTCGCCTTTGCCGCTTTCGTCGATGCCCAGCCGGGGTGTTAGACGTTCGGGGTTGTGGATGTCCTCGTAGCCGAGTTCCGCTTTGCCGGTGACTTCGGGTTCGAGAATGAATTGGACAAAGTCTTGCGTTCCCTTTCCTTGAACGAGGAGTTTGCCGCTGCGGTAGAGCGCGACGTTGACCTTCTCGATGCTTGCGGCAAATTCGGCGTGGGCCAGAGGATGAAAGGAATATCCTCTTTGTTTGAGGATGCGGGACAGCAAACGGCCTTGTTTGGAATTGAGTTTGCGGGTGTAGATGGTTATTCCTTTGTTTGGATCGTGATTCATGGCAATAACGACAAGCAAGAGACAATGCCTGAAACTTCGGTCGTCGTCAAAAACCTATTGCGGTGGTATCGCCAAAATGCCCGCGATCTGCCTTGGCGGCGGGGAGCGGACGCTTACGGATCGTGGATTGCGGAGGTGATGCTGCAGCAAACTCGCGCAAGCGCGGTCATTCCGTATTGGAAGCGCTGGTTGGCGAGCTTGCCGACGGTTGGCGATTTGGCGGAAGCAGACACGGATCGGGTGCTGAAGCTGTGGGAAGGCTTGGGCTACTATGCCCGCGCGCGCAATCTTCGAAAGGCGGCTCAGGCAATTCAAGAGAACCACGAGGGAAGGTTCCCCGAACGGTTTGAGGACATTCTGGCCTTGCCTGGCATTGGCCCTTACACGGCGGGAGCAATTGCCAGCATCGCCTTTGGTCAAGCTAGGCCGGCGCTGGACGGCAACGTGATCCGCGTGCTGTGCCGCGTGGATGGGATTGCGGATTGCGTGGAGCGTTCCGAAGTGAAACGGCACTTGTGGAACAGGGCCGAAGTTCTTGTCCGTTGCGCTTCCCAGACGCGACGTTCTCCAAATCAAACGCCCAATCCTTGTGGCGACTTCAATCAGGCTTTGATGGAACTTGGCGCGACGGTTTGCCTGCCGCGTCGGCCTCTCTGCGATATTTGCCCTTTGCGGCGAATTTGCCGCGCAAGGAAAAACGGTTTGACCGAGTCTTTGCCGAATTTAGGCAAACGGCGCAAAAGCGTGCGGCGCAATCACGTGGCCGTTGTGCTCCGCAAACGGGGAAGGATTCTCGTTCGCCGAAGAGAGGCGAAGGAAATCAATGGCGGACTTTGGGAGTTTCCCTCCAACGAGGCTGACGCCGGCGATCCGGGCGGTTTTCAGTGGATGGAAAAGGTTTGGAGGCAGCCGCCGAACTCTTTGCGAGTCTTGGGCGAAATCAAGCACTCCATCACCGTTCACCGAATCACGCTCAAAGTGTATGCGGCGGAAGTGAGAAGAGGCTTTCACAATCTTGGCAAATCTTACCGATGGATTCTTCCCGACGAGTTGGAACGGCTGGCCTTCACCGGAGCGCACGGCAAAATCGTCCGTTGGATTGCGGCCTCTCGTTGCGATTGCGTCTGCAATTCCCTGCAAAAATCTCCGGCGAAGAATGGACGCTTGCGAAGCTAGTTTGCGACCAAAGGCCGATGAAAAAATCCAGTGAATTGCCAATTTTGCTTTCTTTTCGCTGGAAATTTTGAAATCTTCTTGGCAACCGCTTTTGCGTCCGTTTGTTGCTGAAAGCCAATGCTAGAATCCGCTTGGCGGCGAGATATTTTGCCAATGTTGCGTAGAACGTTATTTGCGAGTTTATGGGCGTCAGTATTGTCGATTTTGGCAGACCGTCGCAAAAACGCGAGGCCAAGCGCCGCTTATTTGTTCATCCTTGCCGGCCAATGAATGACGAAAACAAACTTTTGCGCGGTTTGATTGCCGCTCCGTTTGCGCCGTTTTATCCCGACCTTTCCTTGAACCTAAACTTAATTGAAAGCTTCGCCAAAAGCCTGAAGGCGGCGGGCGCAAGCGGCGTTTTCGTATGCGGAACGACCGGCGAGTTTGCCTCACTGACCCTTGCCGAGCGGACGCAAACCGCCGAAGCCTGGGTCAAGAGCGCCCGCAAACACGGATTGAAAACAGTGTTGCACGTCGGCGACAACTGCCTTGCCCACGCCGTCGAACTCGCCGCTCACGCCGAAAGATTGAAAGCGGACGCTTTGAGCGCGGTTTCCCCCAATTACTTCAAACCGGATTCTCCTCAATCCCTTGTCCGTTTTTTGGCCGCAATCGCCCAAGCGGCGCCCAGCCTGCCGTTTTACGGCTACGACATTCCAAGAATGACCGGCCTCAGCCTTCCATGCTCCCAACTCATCCGCCAAGCCCGGGAAAGCATCCCCACTTTTCAAGGCGTCAAGTTTACCAATCCGGATTTGGCGGAATGGCAACTCTGCAGGGCGCTGGACGACGGCCGCCTCAACCTGCTCTTTGGCTGCGACGAAATGTTGCTGGCGGCGTTGAGCCTTGGCGCGGACGGCGCCGTCGGAATCACTTACAACTACCTGACGCCGCTCTATCGAAAAATGATTGACGCTTGGCAAAAGAACGACCTTCCAACCGCCCGCAAATGCCAACTGCAATCCGCCCGCCTAGTGTCGCTACTTCGCCAATTCGGCCCCTTGCCCGCTGGAAAGTCCTTGCTAAAGCGAATCGGCTTTGACTTTGGCGACGTCCGCCCGCCACTCCGCCCGCTCTCTAAAAACGAACAAACCGCATTCGACGAAAAAGTGGATCAACTCTGCATCTTCCCACCAACTCAAGCCGAAAACAAAACAACCGCAGACCGCGTTTTACCCAATCATTCAACATGAACCGCCAAGAAATCCAAACCGCCCTGCAAACCGCCGAAGCCGCCGCCCGAGAATCAGGCGCATTGATGCGCCGCCACCTGCATTCTCCAAAACGCGCCCACTCCGTCAGCCAACACGACATCAAACTCGAACTAGACGTCCTCTGCCAAAAACGAATCCAACGCCGCCTCAAAACCAACCATCCACACATCGCCCTACTCGGAGAAGAAGGCCAGAGCGGACAAATCGAAGGCCAAAGCCGCTGGGTAGTCGACCCCATCGACGGCACCGTCAACTTTGCCTACGGAATCCCCCACGCCTGCGTCTCCATAGCCCTCCAAGCCCAGCGCAACCAACCGCCAAAAACCGCGCAAAACCGCGCCTTCGCCAACTACGAAACCCTGCTGGGAGTCGTCTACGATCCCTTCATGGACGAAATGTGGATGGCCACCCAAAACAACCCCGCCACGCTCAACGGAAAAAAAATCCGCGCCAGCAAGCGCCAACGCCTAGAAGAATGCATCCTCGCCATCGGCTTCTCAAAAACCAAAAACTCAATGGACTCCATGTTGCCCAACTTCAATCGCCTCATTCACAGAGTCCGCAAAATGCGAATCCTAGGAGCCGCCGCCTTGTCCTTATGCTGGGTAGCCGCCGGGCGAATGGACGCCTTTGTCGAAAGCGGCGTCCGCCTTTGGGACATCGCCGCCGCCGGCCTCATTCTGGAACGAGCGGAAGGCGAATTCTACTGCCGCCTGCTTGAAGACAAAGAACGCTTCCATATAATCGCCAACAACGGCCTCCTCCGAAAAGAAATCCAATACTACCTCCGCTAAAACCACCACAACCCAACAAAAAACACCACTAGAAAACCTAACAGTTTGGAAAAGAAAAAATGAATTCCAATTTTACTTCGATAATAAGGCCTCGTTGATTCGCATCGGACCATAAAAACCTCGATAAAACAAAAACCGCCGAGCGCAAACACCCTCGACGGTCTCTATCTATCGAGCCAACAAACTCAAACAAACGACTATTTGATTAGGAGAGGATCGCCGGGTTTTAATTCGGATTCGTATTTGCTGTTGAAGGTAAAGCCTACCTTAGGCATTTCCAAGAATCCTGCCGCCGGGATTTCGTTAAGCAGACGTTCTTGAATTGTGCGTGCTTGCTCTTCTGGCATCCACGGTTGATCGGGGTTGGCGTCGTTACTCATCAAAGCACCTAAGATACATTCTTTTAGGTTTTCTGTTTCTTCACTCCATGTAATGTCGCGCACTTCGTAAGACGGCATGCCAAAGGCTTGGTAGGCTTCCATGTGTTCTTTCATGTAGTCTTTGGTGAGTTCCATTACCAATATGTTCTGGTCTTCCACGGGAAGGTCTTGGAACTCTTCTCCGAGGTCTTCCGCCGATATGATTACAGGTTCGGGAGGAAGTGACGGCTCGTTTTCCACACGGGTGTTTTCCATGTAAATCTCGTCTGGATCTCGTTGCGCCGCTAGATGGTAATCTTTAAGTGTTTCAAACGTCCATCCAAGAAGGGTAGGATCATCCACTTCCCCGAATTCTTCTTTGACGATGTTGCACATCTGTTCGAATTCTTCGGTGTAGGGCAGATAGCTGGCGTAAAAATGCCGCAGGAATCCGTGGTTCTTTACTCGTCGCATCATATCCCAGAAGGCTTTGTCCTTCTTTTCTTCAGGCCAGTGTGCGCTACCTCTTGCATCATAGACGTTCGGATCGTATTTGATTTCTTGATGAAAGGTTGGCTCGAACGGGAAATTTTCCACCCATTCTTTCCTGCTCTCCCACCATTCTTTCTCGGCGCGTTCCAACTCTTCTTGGGCGGCGCGTTCGGCGTCTTTTTCCGCTTGAATCAACTTTGCCCATGCTTCCGCTTGTTCTCGTTGCAGTCGAGCGTTCGCAACGCCTTGCTGCCATTGCTCCATTTGGTTAGGACCTTCTTCAATCTGTTTAGCAGATTGTTTTTCCACCGTTGCTTTTGGCGTCTCGACGATTTCTTCCACGATTTTCTTTGGCGGAGAGAAAACGGACACCAACATGGCCACGATGACGGCTATGGCGACAATGCCGAATCCTCCGTAAAGGAGTTTATCTGTCTTGTTCATTGTACTGCTCTCCTTTCTCTTTGCTTAGTTTGAATCGTGAACCACAATGCGCTCCGTTCCAATTTTGTTTTCTACCAATCGCCAACCGTATACGGGAAGAGTGCCTACTAAATCTGACACCGTATCGACGATCATCCACACATGCTTGATTTCAGTGATGTCGCGATCTATTACTCTTCGATTGATGAAATCCCGGCATTGGATGTTTGAAATCCTTTGATTGGCTCTCACAGAAGTCAAAGGGGAAGGAGCTGTCTTCATAAGAGGGCAATCGGAGATCGCCGTTATCTTCCGTATCACCTTTCGGGAAGGTGTGTTTCATCTTTTTCTCCGGACCCCACCTCCCGTCTTCCCGAAGGGGGCGCATCTTCCAAGTCACCGTGGCTTCGTAGGTGTGCGCTCTTTTGTCTTCTCCCGGTTCTCGCAGTTTTGAATAGGTAGGAATCGGGTCGTTAAAATCGCTTGTCACTCGGTAACTATTGACGTTGTACTCTACTTTGCGTTCATCGATATGTTTGTGAAATCTCCACGAGGAGTCGCCGGTCCTTCTTCTCACTCGTTGAATGAGTTTGTTGTTTTGATCGGCAACCTTGTCCTCTCTCGCTGAGATTGTCACCGTGTCTAGTCGTCCCCTTGAATTGATTAGCTCATAGGTGGACATGACGAGGGTGCCTCTTGCGTGGTGTAGATGGCTTTTTGCTTGCGCTGATGTCAACGTTCTGTTTAATGTTCGGCCTTGAAACGTTCCACTGGCGGCAGTGTCTTCTTGCCCTTGGCGGACGGATAATGTGGTGTTTTGTCCCGTGAGCAAACCCCACATGTTCGAAAATCCTGCTATGGCTCGCGTAGTTACTTTTGTGGAGTTGCCTTCCCAGAGGATTGATTCAACGCCGCATGTGGCTGTTTGGCCGGCGGCTTTGTCTACTTCGGCTTTTGTGAGTTTGTCCATTTGCTTTCCAATGAACCATTCGCCTACAGCGCAAACGAGGTAGGTGCCGACGTGCAGTGAGGCTTTTTTGATTACCGGAGCCGCCGGAGCGGCGAGAGGAATTGCGGCTGGTTGGACGCTGTTTGCGGATGATGCCGAGTTCGTACTTCCCCATGTCAACAGAATATCAACTGGATCCGGGGTAGGTGGGGGAGGAGGCGCGGTTTGCCCTTTTTCTGAATCCCATGCCGCTTCGACTCGCTCGATTTGGCTTGTCGTCAGCGCGGTTGCAATGACGAGGAGGATGGGAATCCAAAACTTTCCGATTCCTTTTCCGATTCGGTTGAGAATGGGAGGAGTTTCAGCCGAAGTTGGCTCTTGGCGTTCGGCCAAGGCGTTTGTTTGGTTGCTCAAAGCCCGGTTGCCCTGCGGGGCGGGGCTAGAGGTTCCGTTGTTCCACGAGCTAGCAATCGCCAGCACAATTCTATGTAATGTTGCCATAATAGTATTTCGGTCAATATGTTCTTATGTTTCGGTCACAATGGCGCATTTACGGCAACGTCCAGGCCGACGTCATCATTTCACAGGCAAAAAAGCGAGAGAAAAAATCCCACTCATTTACCCAAGAGCCGAAGAAAAGCGTATACGGCCTCCTCCGAAACCCTAAAATGAACTGTGACGTTCAGCAGGCGACCCAAAAAGGAACGCCCGTAAAACGATGACGCACAGACAACTTATCCCAATCCGAGACAGAATCAAGTCTTTTTTTAAACTTTTTTTGATTTTTTCGATTCTTTTTGAGGATTGGGGATTTTTCTTCGATTTTCGTTGGTTGGAGGTGGTTTATTTTTTTGTTGGTTGGAGGGTTTTGCAACCGTTTAGGGATGGATTTGGCGGGTTGCAGGCAAGGAGAGGAGGGATGGTGATGAATAAAATGACAAGCGGGATTTTGGCCGGGGGCTGGCGGCGGATGAGTCGTTGATGCGGTGGGCGCGCATTTTCCGCGTCTGGCGCCAAAAAGTTTCGTTTGCTTGCGTCCTTTGTTCTTTTAGAGGGGGAGTCGGTTTTTTTTGGAGTGGGAGGGCATGAGTATCCACTGGACGGATATTGAGTCCGGGTTGCTGACGCCGAGTTGCAGAAGATCGGCGTTTTCGTAAAGGGCGCGGTTGGGGCGAGGGGGGGAGATTCCTTTTTGGGCGCGTTGTTTTTCCAATTCGTCGATGGAAAGCACGTCCAGAGCGACGGGGTCGGCGCTAAAACGAAGTTCGTTCAAGACGGCGGAGTCTTGAAGCCGCGCTTTGGTTTCGCCTTGGTATTGGGCAATCAAGGCGTCCACTACGTTGAGGACGATGCGGTCGCCCATTTCTGGGAGGGCGATGATTTCGGGAACGGCAATGGCCAATCGTCCGGAATCGGATTGAAAGCGGAGTGTGTTGTCTACGCCGGCGAGAGCCAGGCCGACGAGGTTGCCGCAGACGCCGGCTCGATTGTGATTCAGGAGCGGGGCGAGATTGATGATTTTGGTGATTTTTTGCGTGAGCAGTTTTGTGACAAAGGATCTTCGTCCGATGCCTTCGCCTGTTTTTCCAAACTCGTGGTCGCCCCAAACCAAAGCGCCGATTAGGGAAGATTCATAGAAAGCGCTCTCGTCGTAGCCGGCTTGGCGGGCGCCTTCCACTTGGATGCCAAATTCGTCTTGGAAGGAAAGGTAGCCGGCCGCCCGGAGGGAGGAGAGTTGGCGATCCCAGAGGATGATTCGGCTGGCTGGATGTCCGCTGTCGAGCAGACTTTGCAGCAAGGCGGCCGCCACGGCCGGGCGCGAGCCGCTGGTTTTGCCGGGAGTTGAGTGAACGCGGATGCCAACGACGTCGTCCGGCAAGATGCAAGAGCGCCAAGCTTCGGCGACGTTTGGTGTTTTCCATAATGCGGCCAGCCCGCGCTCCACCATGCCGCGAATTTTGTCGCGTTGAGGGGCAAAGGTGATCGTTGCCTTGGGGTGGCGCACGATGACGACGCGGGCGTTGCCGTGAATTTTGGCGGGCGTTGCGGCGAGGGGAAGGGGGATTTCTACGGCGCCGCTAACGCAAAGGATGTAGGCAATCAACAGGGAAAGCCATAGCCGGCGGTCGACAGACGGCAAATAACGGCCTGTGTCTTGAATCTGAGGCATGCGCTTAACTCTCCTCAAAATCTTGGGCAGCTTGACTTGCAAGAGTTGGAATGCTACTCATTGCAGGCAATGAAAGCCATGAAAATTGCGGGGCCGGGGATGTTCTTATTCGTTGGGGCGCTGTGTTTTCTCGGTTTCACGGGATGCACGCCTCCGGGTCCGGCGGCCTTGCTGAAAGGAGAATCTCTTTTGAATCGAGGAGAGTTTTCCGCCGCAATCCAAAAACTCCGCCAAGCGACTGAATTGTTGGCGGAAGACCCCCGCTCTTGGAATCTGCTGGCCTTGGCCTACCATCGCTCCGGCAAAACGAAAGAGGCTAAGCAAGCCTACCTCAAGTCTCTGACTCTGGATTCGGACTTTGCTGTCGCGCGTTATAATTTGGGTTGTTTGCTTTTGGAGAACGGAAAGTTTAAGGAAGCGGAAGAACAGTTCCAACACAGCGGGAATTGGGCGAACGAGAATCCGATGATTTGGGTAAAACGGGGAACGGCCCAATTAGGCGAGGGAAAATTGGAGGAGGCCGAAGCATTCTACAAGATGGCCTTGGATCAAAATCCAGACTTGCCCGAAGCCTGGAACGGATTGGGATTGATTCATGCAAAGAGGAGCCAGCCGCAAAAAGCGTGGAATTCTTTCAGCAACGCCATCAGGCAAGATGAAAAATACGCTCCGGCCTTTCTCAATCAGGCGGTGATTTCGCAACGTCAGGCAATGCAGAGCCAATCTTCAGACAAGCAACGGCGCCAAAATCTGGCGCTGGCGCAATCCAAGTACCGCCGATTCCAGCATTTAGCGCCTACTTCCGAACTCTACAATTCCGTTGAGGAATTGACAAAAGGCATAGAAAAAACACTGCGGTCGCCGAAACCAGCCGAACCACTCGCCGTTGCGGCGGAGACAACCAAGCCGCCGCGCGAAGAAGTCAATGATCTCTCGCCTCAGACGCCTTCTGAATCAAAGAACGAGGCCGGCGCGAAAACAGAGGAATCCTTTGTGGAGGCAATCCCGCCGCCAACCCAAGAAACCGCCCAAAAGGAAGAGATTGCTTCGTTGGATAAAGCGCCCGGCGAAAACTTGCGGCAACCGGAGAAACCAAACGGATTTGAAGCCGACTTAATAAAGAATGCAGAATCAGGAGAAGTCTTGGAAACTGCCGGCGATCCAGAGGAAGAACCAACCGAGACGGCGGACATTGCCCCCAAAGTTGAGCCCGCGCCGCCTTCCGTCGTTCTCAAAGAAACAGAAACCGAATCCTCCGAGTCTGAACAGCCAACCGGATTGGAGGAAGAAAATCCGCTAGACGGACAATGGAGAACGGTTTCCGTGCGTCGTTCCGGTTTTGGCGTTCGCATCGGACCCATTAGACGACTTCTGTTCGGCTCTTCAGAAACCTCCTCAAAAGCCGATGATCCCCCGCCTGCAACAACGTTGCCGGAATCCGTTTCGGCGCCGCCTCGGGAAACGCCTCCTCGGCGAGCGGAAGCGCGGCGAATGGCTGGAACGCCTTACGCCTACCAATCGCCGTCCGTTCCCCAAGCGGGAGATAGAAAAAAGGCGCTTCCCCACTACCAAAAGGGCAACCGAGAATATCTGGCCGGGCGGATTTCAGAGGCGATTGTCGCCTATCGAGAAGCGGTCGACATAGACCCGGCCTTCTTTGAAGCGTATTACAATTGGGGATTGTCCGCGCTCCGGGCAGAGTTCACCCAAGACGCGTTACAATCCTACGAATGGGCTCTGGCCATTCGGCCGTCGCACCGAAGCGCTCGTTACAACTTTGCTCTCGCTCTCAAAAAAGGCGGGCACTTCAACGAATCCGCATCCGAACTGCAAACGATAATCGACAACCGTCCAGACGACGTGGACGCCCATTTTGAACTGGCCAAACTATATGCAAACCAACTGGGAGACGCCGAATCCGCCCGCAGACACTATAAGCGAGTATTAGAGCTAAACCCCAACCATCCCCAAGCCGTTTCGATCCGATACCGATTGAGCGACGGGCGTTAACGGGCATTCCTGAAATTCCGCAAAGAAACAAACATAGGAAAAACATAGAAAGCCAAAGAAAATGGAAACGGAAACCATCTATTACGGAAACTGCCTCAAACCCGTGAGAGTGAAACAAACAAAGAGAGAAAGTCTATAATATCGGACAAGTGGATTAGATCTACTTTCCTGAGGTCTTTATCTTTGCAAGGTTGTTATGAGCGGAGAATTGAAGGAGCGGATTCGGGAGGCGAGCGATATTGTCGAGGTCGTCAACGGATACGTTCCGCTCAAAAGAGCGGGGGCGAATTTTGTTGCATTGTGTCCGTTTCATCAAGAAAAGACGCCGAGTTTCCACGTCAATCCGGCCAAGCAGATTTTTTATTGTTTTGGCTGTCACAAGGGGGGAGATGTGTTTGCATTTGTTCAGGAATACGAAAAGCTTTCGTTTCCGGAGACGCTTCGGCGTTTGGCTGAGCGGGCAAAGATTCCGATAAGCGGGGAGTCTGGTTTCGGCATTCGAGGGCAAGGCCGGAACAAAGAGGATCTTTACAAGATTCACGAAGAATTAGCGGCCCGTTGGCATCGGTTGTTGCGAAGCGACGCGCAAGGGCAAGAAGGACGCCAATACATCAAAGGCCGGGGCGTCGGCGAGGATGCGGCGATTGCCTTTCGTTTGGGCTTTGCGCCCGGCGAGTGGGACGACGTTCTCCGCTGGGGCAAAGAACGAGGATACGGCGCCAATCTATTGGAAAAGGCCGGGCTGGTCTGCCGCAAGGAAAACACCGAACGTCACTATGATCGGTTTCGGCGGCGGTTGATGTTTCCCATAACGGACGTTCAAGGACGAGTCATCGGGTTCAGCGGACGGCTGGTTGACTCTGCGGATTCTGCCGTCGCCAAGTACGTCAACTCGCCGGAAACAGCCATTTTTAAGAAAGGCAAAGTTTTATACGGGTTGGACAAGGCGCGGGCGGCGGCTTTGGAAGCGAAGTCGATGATCATTTGCGAAGGGCAGCTCGACGTGATTGCTTGCCACGTCAACGGGATACAAAACGTCGTGGCTCCTCAAGGAACGGCTTTGACGGCGGATCATGCGCGCATTTTGAAGAGATACGTTTTCGAAGCCGTTCTCTGTTTTGATTCGGACAACGCCGGGCAAAACGCCGTCCAGCGTTCCGCCAACGATCTTCTCCGATTCGGCTTGGCGGTTCGGGTGGTGCCGCTGCCTTCTCCGCACGATCCTGACAGTTTCCTTCGAGAAGAAGGCGCGGCGGCGTTTCGCGAGCTTGTCGAGCGGGCACCGAGTTACTTCGATCATCTATTGGACAGCCTTTGCCAAGCGCATGATGCGCAAAGCGATCGGGGAAGAAACGAGATCGTCCGCAGCATGGGATTGGCGGTGAACCAAACCGGCAACGCCGTGACGGTGGATGCTTACGCTCAAAAAACCAGCTTTCGTTTAGGCGTTTCGGTGGAAGCCGTGTGGAGCGAGTTTTCAAAAGCTGTTTCCCGGCCGGCCAGAGAAACAGAACCCAAAGAGGAAGCGATTCCTCAGGTGGATCGTCCGACGGCGGACGAGTTTTGGTTGTTGAAGATTATTCTGAGCGACATGGATCCCGCGCTGGCGGAATGGATTTTCCAACATCTGGATATGGAGTGGGTGCAACATCCCGTGGTCAAACAAGCGCTCCTTTTTCGATGGGATTGCTTGTTGGAGGATCGCCCATTTGAAGTCGGCCGGTTGTCGGGCGCAGTCCAAGACGCAGCGGCGGCCAGTTGGATTGCAGAAGCGGCAATGGCCGACGAACTGCGGAAAGTTCCTCATCGGCAGAGGCTGATAGATGATATTCTTTTGCGCTTGCGCAACAGGCCTATCCAACAGCAGATGCAGCAAATTGACATCGCTCTGGGCAATCCCCAACTCAAAGAGAAAGAACAAAACGACCTTTGCGTGGAACTTCAAGAACTGCAAAAAATGAAGCGGCAACCTCTCCAACCGCTGGCCGACGCTTAAATCGCGGGAAGACAAGGTTGGGAAAAGCGCTTCTCCGAGTTCGCCAATCCAAGCAGCGGCATTCCCATTAGAGTGGTTTCTTCCAATCCGACGGGGTCTTTGGCAAGGGAACGAAAAGACTCAATCGCTGTCTGCGCGCGACAAACGCCGGCCCATCGCTAAACGCTACTCTGCACACACGCGGAAAATTCGGCTTGGCGGTTTTCTTTATTTTGAGGTTGGTGGTTGACAACGGGATGTGTCATTTTGTAGACTGAAAGGCATGGAAGGGGAGAACATGAACGAGTGCCTAAACCGGATTGGCAATTTGGAGAAGAGCGTCGGCAAGTTAGATGCGCGCGTGGGCGGTTTGGAGAAGAGCGTCGGCAAGTTAGATGCGCGCGTGGGCGGTTTGGAAAAGAGCGTTGACAAGTTAGATACCCGCGTCGGCGGTTTGGAAAAGAGCGTCGGCAAGTTAGATACCCGCGTGGGTGGTTTGGAGAAGAGCGTCGGCAAGTTAGAGACCAAATTGGAGACGGTCATTGAAGAGCGGTTCCAGCATTTTGAAAAGCATTTGGAGAAGATGGAATCCAGCCTGACCGCCAAGCTCGACAAAATTGACGAAGACCTTCGCGGCAACGGCAAGCTTGGCATGAACGTTCGCTTGGATCGGGTGGAAAATTCCCAGAAGTTAGCGAGCCGCTGGTTTTGGATTGTTGTCGGAGCGGCCGCTCCCGCTTTAGTGGGCATTTATCTTTCGTGGCTGGGCATCACAGTCAATTGAAGAGAAACGCCGGCGCTGATGGCGGATCTTCAAAAGCAGAAGGACGTTGCCTTTGCCCGAGCTGGATATTGTCGAGGAGATGCTGCGGCCTCTCGTCACTGCCAAAGAAATTCACGAGCGCGGGGATTGGTTCCACATTCTCATTATAGATCGAATTCCTGCAATCCGACGGCGTCTTTGGCAAGGGAACGAAAAACTCAATGCCGTCGGCGCGCAACAGACGCTTAGCCCATCGCTAAACACTACTCCGCACGCACGCGGAAAAACTCTGCGGGAATCGAAGGTCTGGGAAAAATTCGCAAAGGACTGCTTGCTCGGACGTCTTTCCAAGGGCCTTCAATCCCGGCGGAGGTTTGCAACACGCCAACCGCCCAAGTGATTTCCAAAGCATCCCCCACTCTCGTTATTCTTGGCGACCGAAAGTCTAAATCCTCAAGGAAGAGAAATTCTAATTGGTCGTGGCTGATACCATCAAAGGAAACCTTCCCATCCAGTCGTTTGGGAAGGATCACCTTTAAAGGAACTTTTGAAGGATCATATTCATATCGAACCTTCAAATTATAAGCCGAGAAGCCTCTGCTTGCATCAACTCCCGCAAACCTCTCTGCCGTATCTCGCGCTAACGTAAGACTCGTCAACAACTGGTTGTTGCGAATATCCAGACTCGTCAAATTCGTCAAACCTTCGGGCAAAGTGAGATTCGTCAACTGGTTGTTGCGAAGATGCAGCTCCTCCAAATTCGTCAATCCCTCGGGCAAGGTGAGATTCGTCAACTGGTTGTTGCGAAGATGCAGCTCCTCCAAATTCGTCAATCCCTCGGGCAAGGTGAGATTCGTCAACTGGTTGTTGCGAAGACTCAGCCCCCTCAAATTCGTTAATCCTTCGGGTAAGGTGAGACTCGTCAACTGGTTTTCGGAAAGCCGCAGCGTCTTCAAATTCGCTATTCCTTCGGGCAAAGTGAGACTCGTCAACTGGTTGCCGCCAAGACCCAGACTTGTCAAACTCGTCAAGCCTTCCGGCAAGGTGAAACTCGTCAACTGGTTGCCGTCAAGATCAAGACTCAGCCCCCTCAAATTCGTCAAACCTTCGGGCAAAGTAAGACTCGTCAGCCGGTTGTTGCGAAGCACCAGCCACTTCAAATTCGTCAAACCTTCGGGCAAGGTGAAACTCGTCAACTCGTTCGAGCCAAGACTCAGATACTCCAAATTCGTCAAACCTTCGGGCAAGATGAAACTCGTCAACCAGTTGTCGTAAAGATTCAGACTCTCCAAATTCGTCAATCCACTAGGTAAAGTAAAATTCGTCAGCTGGTTGCCGGAGAGATTCAGACCCTCCAAATTCGTCAATCCATTCGGCAAGGTGATGCTTGTTAGACCTGATCTCGCAAAATCCAATTTCTCAATATCTCGATCCACTTCAATGGTTTGAACAACTCCGTCTCTTATTGTGATTTGAATCTCAAGCTTTTCCTGCGCTGTTGCCGGGATTGTGCCGGCGATCAGCATGAATCCGAGCCAAAAGGACTTCCTGTTGTTTGTCTTGTTTTTCTTCATTGTAAAACAAAGATGGCGGTTATACGAACTCCGCCAAACGCTGTATTCAGATTACCTGTCGTCTCTGAAGTATTTCACCACTCCGTTTTGCCTTACCATTGTTACAGGGTTTTTGATACGATGCTTAATATACCAAGCGAACCTCGCCTTGTATTTGTGATGCGGCTCTATTCGCTCAATATTCGCAGCGTCAGGATGAACCATCATCTTGTGCCATAATTCGCACATTGATATTGGAAATTCAGATTCCAATACAATTTTTTCAGATAAGTTTGCAACCTTATTTTTAGGACCACTAAGCATAGTAACCGCATCACGACAAGATGAAATTTCTTGCCATATTTCTTCTTCGGTCAAATATTCGAAAACTAATCTTTTATCGATATGCCCTGCTTTGTCTGAGATTGTGGCTCCAGATACCGTTTTGTTCATACTATCTACTTTCATAGTGATCTTTCTATACAAGCCCTGCTATTTGAAAATTCAGCCAACCCCGTGCCGACTGACATTTTGGCAGGACATAAATGCGGGCTTATCTTGCGAATTCCCGTAAACGCATGCATGGTCCGTTTCAGTCATAATCTTAATTTTCTGCTTTCTCTTTCCCGCTGGTCGTTCAATCAGGGCAATTTAAATCATCCGCCATCGCCGAGATTGCGCCGGCAATCGGCATAAATCCAGCCCAAAAGGCCTTCCCGTTGCCGCGAAACATTTTCCCATTGCCAGCCATTTTTCTTAAATCAATGACGGTCTCAAAACCAAACGGCTCCATTTCTAGCATTCAAAAGAGAAGAATCAAGCTCGAAATCGAGAGAAAATGAAAAAGGTTGGGAAGTGAATGGTGGTCAAGCGGCAAAAGCGGATTTGGTGGGCGGACAAAAGTTCTTGTTTTGGGGCGGTTTGCAGGCTGGCGAATTTTCTGGTTTTTAGGGATTGGGGCGGTTTCATAAGCGGTCTGAGATGGCTTAGTATCGGCTTCGTCTCGGTTTTGCCGATGGAAAAAGACTTTGGCCGCGTCTTCTTTCATTTGGAGAGGATTGTTGGGATTTGGCTCGGTCGTTGAGGGGGAATGCGCTTGGCTCCCAATTTATTGACGGCTCTTCGCTCGATTCTTTTGATTAGGGATGCGTTGGGATGTTCGGCGTCGATGGGTTATTGAGGGCGGCGGCTTGGCGCGTCAGTTCGGCGGCGACGGCTTGGGCTTCGCTTTGGATGGAGGCCAGCAACGGGGCGGCCTGTTTCCAAGGGTTCGGTTGGGTGAGGCGGTGTTCGAGTTGGCGGCAGTAAGCGGCCAATTGCCGGGCGCCGACGTTGCTTGCGCTTCCTTTGAATGTGTGGGCGGTTTTTTTCATCTCTTCTTGATTTTTGGAAGACAGTGATTCTTGGAGTTGTGCCAAGCGCCGGGGCGCTTCTTGTTGGAATAGTTGGGCAATTTCGGCGAGAGGATGTTCTTGGGATTGAGGATAGGGTTTTTGAAAGTTGGCGAGGACTTTAGGGTCGAGCCGAGTCAGTCCGGTTGCATCTTCGGGAGCGGGAGGCGCTGGAAAAATTGGGTCGTTTGTTTTGGAAATCGCCGATTCCACATCTGAAAGCATGACGGGCTTGGGAATGTAATCATCCATGCCGGCGTCCAAGCACTTTTGGCGGTCGTCTTCCATTGCGTTGGCGGTCATGGCGATGATTCGGGTTCTTTTTGCGCCGGGCGTTTTGGCTTCGTTTTCGCGGATGCGTTTGGCGGTTTGGTAGCCGTCCAGTTCGGGCATTTGGCAGTCCATGAATATGATGGGGAAGGAAGTTTGGGCAAGCAGGGCGAGGGCTTCGAGGCCGTTGTTGGCGATGACGGCTTCGTAGCCGAGTTGCTTGAGGGTGTGAAAGGCGACGGCTTGGTTAATTTTGTCGTCTTCCACAACGAGGATGTTGAGGTTTTTGACGGCGGGTTGAGAAGGAGGCGGAACGTGAGCGGCCGACGGGTTGCGGGCGGGCGGATTTTCGGTTTTGTCTGCCTGCTTTGTCGGTTGAAGGCTGGCGAGGAGTTGTCTTCGTTGGACGGGTTTGGCGAGCAGGGAGTGGACGCCGCATTTGTCCAGTCGGGGTCTGGAAATCTTTTTTCCAACGGGCGTGAGGAGAAGTTTTCGGATGTGCTGCCCTCCCGGCATGGAGTGGGCGGTGGCGCACAGTTTGAGGCCGCGGTTGGCGGAGATATTGGAATCGACAATCAAGCAGTTTATCGGAGGTTCTTTTTCGGCGCGGTTTTTCTTCAGGATTCGGCTTGCTTGGGCGGCGGAGTGAGCCACGGAGAGGTGGATGCGGTGCGGCGAGAGGATTTGCCGGATGGCGCGGCAAAGGGTTCGGTTGTTCTCGACGAGGAGAACGCGGAGGCCGTCCAGACGGCCGGTCTGGGGCGAAGTTGCGTTGGGCGCTTTGCGGATCGGTTCGAAGGATAGCGTGAACCAGAATTGGGAGCCGGCGCCCAATTCGCTCTTGAGTTGCAGGCGTCCTCCCATGTGTTCGATGAGTTGCCGGCTGATGGTTAGGCCAAGTCCGGTGCCGCCGAATTTTCGGGTAGTGGACTCGTCTGCTTGGGCGAAGGCTTTGAATATGCGGCGTTCCGCTTCCGGCGCGATGCCGACTCCTGTATCCACGATCTCGAACCGCAGGCGAGGTTTCCCTTGTTTGGAGCGCAGGGGGCGCATGGCGATGTTGACTTCGCCTTTGTCGGTGAATTTGACGGCATTGCCGGCCAAGTTGTTGAGTATTTGGCGGAGGCGGTCGGCGTCGCCGAATAGCCGCTGAGGCGTTGCCGAGTCGATGGAGAGGATGAGTTCGACGCCTTTTTTTTGAGCGGTTCCGGCCAGAAGTTCGGCCACGTTTTCCACCAACCCGGCGGGGTCGAATTCGACGTTTTGCAGTTGAAGGTTGCCGGATTCGATTTTGGAGAAGTCGAGGATGTTGTTGATGAGCCGAAGGAGGGCGAGGCCGCTTTGTTGGATCGTGTCAGCAAAGTGCCGTTGATCTTCGTTCAAGAGAGTGCGGCGAAGGATGCCGGCCATGCCGATGATGCCGTTGAGGGGGGTGCGGAGTTCGTGGCTGATGTTGGCGAGGAAGATGGATTTTATGCGGGCGGCTTCCAGAGCGGCGTCGCGGGCGGCTTGAAGGGCGGCTTGGGCTCGCTTGCGCTGTGTGATGTCTTCGACGACGCCTTCGTAGTATTGAAGACTTCCGTCTGAGCCGCAGACGGCGCGAGCGGTTTCGGCAATCCAGATTGTGCTTCCGTCGCGCCGATAGATTTGGGACTCGAATTCGTGAACTTCGCCTTTTTGTTCCATGAGCTGCTGGAATTTCCGGCGACGTTTGGGATCCACATAAAGTTGTTTGCCGATGTCGGTGAGGTTTTGGAGAAGGTCTTGGGCGGAAGAGTAGCCATAGATGCGGGCTAATGCGGGGTTGGCTTCCAGGTAGCGTCCGGCGGGAGTGCTTTGGAAGATGCCTTCGACGGCTTTTTCAAAGATGTCCCGGTATTTTTGCTGCGCCTTTTCGAGTTGTTGCCTTATGCGGACAAGGGAAGTGATGTCTCGGGAAACGCCAAAAGTGCCGATGACCTCGCCGGTAGCGCCGCGGAAGGGCATCTTGCTGGTCAGCATCCAGCTCTCGCCCCCGCCCAGAAGAACTTCTTTCTCCACTTTGCCGACGAGGGGTTTGCCGGTGCGCAAAATGGCTTGCTCGTCCGCAAACGCTGACCGGGCGTGCTGTTCGGAAAAGAAGTCGAAGTCGGTCTTGCCAATGGCCTCTTGAGGAGATTGCAGGCCGAGGCGGTCGGCCAGTTCCTTGCTGCAGGCGATGAAGCGGGAGTCAAGATCCTTGAAGTAAACGTGGTCGGGAATGGAATCGAGCAAAGATCGGAGAAGGTCACGCTCAAAGGCAAGTTGTTTCTCCATTTTGCGCTGTTGAGTGACGTCCCAGAAAATGACTTGAATGCCGAGCGTGTCGCCGTCGGCATCGCGAACGGGAGTCTTGAGAACGCGCACATGCCTCTGCTCCGAAGGGCGAGGCTGATGCTCTTCGATCGTTTCCAGCGGTTGCCCGGTCTGGACAACGCGCCGATCATCGCTCCGATATTTTTCCGCCAGTGCCGCAGGGAAGAAGTCAAAGTCGGTCTTGCCGATAACTTGGTCGAGGGATTTGCCCAAAGCGCTGCAAAAGTTTTGATTGGCGAAAAGAAACCGGCCTTGGAGGTCTTTGCGCAAAACGTTCTGCGGCAGGCTTTCCAGCAAAGAGCGATGGAAGGCCTCGGCCTTGCCGAAGGCCTCGCGCAACTCGCTCAGTTCCCGCCGGGCGCGGGACAGCTCGGCAACGGCGTCGGCTTTGTGGAAAGCTCCCTTCTCTTCGGCGGACGAAGCAAATGTTTCCGGCGATTTCACAACGGCCATTATTCCTTCCTCTCTCAAAAAAACACACCCCAAAACCACCAAAAAAGCCTAGCCTAAAAACCGTCCCGGCAATCCATCAAAACCATCACTAGGGTGTGTTGACACTAAAATTCAAAATGGCTGACGGGGCGGGTGCGAGAAAGTAAAAATATTTTTCCAGTCCAAGCCGACGGAGAAATCGTCTAAAGCATTGAACGGGTAGAGCAATATAGCAATTTTCACGGCAAAATTTGGAAATCTATGGAATTTCCAGAGATTTAAAAAGATTTGTTCAGGGTGGGGACGTCGTCTGATTGAATTCTCTTGAGACACTAGAGCGTGTTGGCGCTAATGGAGCATGGCAAAGATGAGGGGGGAATGCGATGAGCCCCGTGAATATCCCCTCCAGTTTGTCCAAGCGGGAGAAGACTCGACGATAGCCTTTTACCACCCAAAACAATCTCTCTGCTTCGTTGCGCTTTTTATACAATTCCTTGTCGTATTGCCAAGGATGGCGACAGCTTTTCAAAAGAGGAACTACCGGATCCAATCCCATTGCTTAGGCTTGCTGGCGGTTCTCCTCACCTTCATAATACGCCCTATCCATCAGCAAACAGAACTTTGGCCAGACGATTTCCTATCTTGCGAAGGAGTTTTCTCCCCGCAGGCGCATCATGCCCGTTTCCCGGAGACAAAGAAGAACTTCCCCCCGTGCGCTTCTTTGCGGCAAGCATGGGAATTTTAGTAGTCCAGCCTTCGCTGGACTTTCTGATGGACGGCGCGCCTTTTTTAGCGCGCTTGTTCCAGCGGGATGAACCTTTATGCTCGCGCTGTCCGGCATCCGTTTTTCTGGCGGAGCGTCCGTCTGCGCCTTTGCCTTTAATTTTTCAAGCACTCTATTCCAAACGCCGCTTTTCGTCCAGCGGTTCACATGCGACAGTAAATGGTATTCCACTTTTCCTCTTTGTTTGGGCAAATGCGGCGCGATTTGTTAATATTGTTCTTCCGTGAACTGCATAAATTCTAACAAAAAGCCGCCAAGCTAAAACCCGGCGGCTTGCGAAAAGTCAAAAGGACGAACTTAGCCGGATTTTATGCAATTGTAATGATGGCAATCAAAATGCCCACAAAACCAGTTGCAGTTATTCCAATCGCCCAAGTAAAGAAAGGCTTCAAAGTTTCCAAAGAATACAACCGACCATTAATGCCAGTTTTTCCATTGCCTCGAAGAGACTCGTCTATCTTTTCCCAACGAGAATCCATTTTAGCCGACTGCTTTTCAATCTGCTTAAACTTTTCGTCAATATGAGCTTCAATCTCATTAAACCGTTTATCTCTCTGCTTTTCAGACTGTTCAAAACGCTCGTTGAGACGTTTTTCCAAGCCTTGAAACTCAGTCCGCAGTCCTCGAACTTCGCTCTCACTCATCGCCGTCTCCCTTTTCTCCTGCCAATTCCACTAATTGATTATCCAAAAGACGAAAATTTTCCAAATTATCTTGTCTCTGTTCTCTGGAAACAGGCTGGACTGCAACTTGCCGATTCGAATAGTCGTCCATTCTCCACTCAAGAATGACCGCTGTTTTAACGCTCTGACGGAATGCATTGTCTTGCCATTTATCCAACGATCCTTTGTCAATCTTGCACTCTGCCAGAAGATTCTCGTAAGCCTTCTTTACTTCGTCGTCAAACTTCTTCTTTTCCGTTCGACTCAAAGACTTTTTGAATTCATCTTCTTGCTTGAAGTGCTTGACGATTGCCATTCGATCCTTGTGCTTTGCGTTCTTCAAAACCATAGCGCGAAAATCTTCATCGCTAACGGCTTCCGCATTGCTTGCCGACTCATCCTGACGAACGGCTGGAATGACAACCTCTGATTCTGGACGCGGATTCGCCGTTAAAAGATCCACCACCGCCGTTTCCAAAACCTTCAAACGTTCTTCGTGAGATCGGATTTTGAGATCCTGCCCGTCCTCATGCTCCCGCTGTAAAGCACTCAGCTCTCGTTGCGTCTCAATGATTCAGTTTTCGGTTTTTGCGCGCTCGCCATCGTCAACAATAGTCCAGAGGAACATAATGCAAATCAGAGTCCATGCAAGGACGCTCAGCACCACATTCAGCCGGAACTTCTTTTTTTTCGTAGTTTCTGTAGATTCCATTCTCTCAGCTCCTTTCTTTTAACGGGTTAATTGCCGTTCACTCTGGCAAGGCAGAGATCCAAATCCTGTGAGATGAGAGCCAATTGAAGATCATTCCGCGCAGTCTCATGACTCAAAGAGAGGTCCCTTCGATCCTTAATCCGCTCTTGTCGCAAGTTGCGTTCCGTCTGAATTAAAGTTCTCGCTGTGATGTAATCGTTGTGAATGTCATCCATCTTGGAATTCAAAGTCGCGATAATTCCCGTCATTGTCAAAGCGTGCCAAGTCATGCATTCCGCCGTCGCCGCACCGCTTGCAGGATAGGGAAGTGCGCTTGTCGCTATGATGCACTTGGTAAACTTGGCTTTGGCCGCCACGATTGCTGTTGGCTCCACCACTTTTGCGTCGCGCATAATAGCTTCATTCGAAATAGCGTGGATAGCGCTCAACTCGTCTTGAAAAATGTCGCCAGACACCTCCAAAGCCTCGTTGTAGAGAGCCTAAATCTCCTCAACATTTGCATTGTCGGTTTCGTACTCTAACTACAAACGATCAGCCGCCAACGCGCGGCATTCGTCCTCGGTTGTGGGCGGAACGTAGGTGTTGCAAACACCTTCGCAGGCAGCGGCCTCATCGGCGGCCGTAATGTACGATTCTGTTTGCGCTTGCGCTGTAGGCGGAGCAGGCTCGGCCAAAGCGACCGCAAGCACGGCAAAGCCGAGAGTCGCCAATTTACTGTGCAGGTGTGTAGTGTTCATAGTGCTTAACCTAGGGCGTGTTGACACTAAAGACACTAAAACGCCAACGGTTTGACTCAAATCTTCTGGAGTCTCCAGAGGAAAAAATTGTGTAACAAGCCGCTATGAAGGAAGGCGCGAGACACTGCCATCAACATATTTTGGGGTGCAGGGGGCCGGCGGCGCGGTGGGCGGCACGTACAAGTTTGTATCGATCAGGGGAGGCTCAGTTATGGTGGCTCGCATTGGAACCTTCGCGCTTGGCACCGTCGTCAGCGCCGGCGTTTTCGCTGCATGCAGAAGCCTAAGAAACGATACCGGGCAAAGCGCCGTGGACGCCGCCAACAAAGAAAAAGAGCTGGCCGATAAGATGTCTTTGACGAAAAGAGATAACTGCCGAGAAGACACCAATTATTGAAATGAATAACTTTGGAATTGGACGAACGACAAGAAACAACAAGAACGACTTAACAAAACTTTTACTAATTAATACGATGAAATCTTTACTCAAATTCACTTACGAATTCGCATGGGCTATGGTGCCTGTGCTGGGTCTGTTGACACTTGTTGCATGGGAAAACTGGAATTCGCATCAGCGGGTCACCACTTTTCTGGCCGCGCAGGAAGCCGGGCCGCTACCACAAAATACGGACGACTCGCTCGGCGGATTGCTGGATGAGGAAAACGCGCCGCCGCGCTCCATCCGCGCTCAATTGATCGACTTTATGTCGGACAATGAGTTTTTGGTCTTCCTTGGGTTGACTGGTTTTAGAGTCGAACAACTGGACAAAGAAGAGGCCGAGTTTGTGAAGACCATCCAATCCAACCATGAGCTGTTTGAAGCACATCTGCATGAAGCGGTGGCTAAAAAAACGGAGACCACGCTCCTTTCCCTGCGGAATACCTTTGGGGAAAACTGGGCATCTCTCGTGGACACCAACAACTTCTTTGTCCAGATGAATATCTTCTACGATGCGGAGCAGGAAGCCTTGCGCCGCACCAAGAACGGCGAGCCAACCGACCAACAACAAGAAGAAGCCGACAAGAAGAAGCTGCGGGATCGCGAATTGGAATCTTATCAATGGACATCTAACTACATCGCGGGACTTCAAGACTCCGTGAAATCTTGGGGAGAGAGGGAAAAAGATCGTCCGTTCGACGAGGAATACAAATACAGACGGATGGAAAACGAATTGCTTTTGGCGCAGGAGCAGGCGGAGTTTGATTTACACCGTCCGCTTTGGGTTCATCTGGGCATTTTGCCTGAAGACGAAACCAACAAACAGGATAAGACGCTCAATTATGGAGCCTTGCTAGACATGGCCATTCGCATTAGCGGAGAAGTGGGAAAGAAGAATCGGGAGCTTTGGAACGCCAGCGATCCGAATCTGCGGGCATGGATAGCCGCCGAGGAAGCCAAAGACAACGCAGTCATGGCGCGCGAAGCGACCTTAGTTGGCGAAGAGTTAGAGCGGTGGTGGGATTTAGACGCCTCGAATTTTGATTTAGCGTTGAGCATAGCGATGGACGATGCTAAGTTTGCGCTTTGGCGCGCCAGCGTCAATGAAGGATCCTCTCCTCCGGCGCCAAATCCTGGCGGCTTGCTATTGGAAGAAACTTCTCCTCTTCCCGCTCCGGTGACCAACGCCGATGACGGCGGAGAAACCTCGCCAATGCCTGTCCCTAGTCCGGGCAGTGAGGAAGAAACCACAAGCGGCGGCAACTTGGGAGACGACGCAAATTGAGGGAGGATGAGAAAATGAACCGGACAACACCATTCGCGTGGATCGGAGTCGTTTTAATCTGTGTCTATGTAAATTACATCGCCGCCGAAGAGTTGCTCCAACCGCAGAAAGAAATGACTATTGGAGAATTGAAGTTGTTTATTGCTGGGGAGTTTCAGCGGATTGACGAACGGTTTAATCAAGTGGACGGACGGTTGGATCGGATTGAAACTCGATTGGATAACATAGACTTTAGTTTGAAAAAACTCGACGATGATATTCGCGGCAACGGAAAGGATGGACTCACTGTTCGAATAGTCCGCTTGGAAAGCATTAAGAACTGGGCTATTTGGATAATTCCATTGACCGTAATCCCGATAATAACTGCTTTTCTGGGCGCTTTCTTTGCTCGTTATTTTTCGAATTTAGAAAAACGGCGAAAAGCAGAATTCCATGGTTAAATTGAACCATCAATATCGGCGGTTTTTTTGATTTTCTTTCGGCTTGTCGAGGCGTTTGGTTTCTTGGTTGCGATTGGGGATTGGGGTAATGAAGTCGCCGCCGAGGGCTAGGTGCAGGTTGATGCGGTTTTGCAGCCGCTGGTTTTTTAGGGAGATCATTGCGTTGCGTGCGTTGACGGCTCGGCGCTGGGCTTCGAGGACTTGGATGATGGTTACAAGGCCTTCTGAAAACTCGCGGTTGGCTTGGGTTTCGGCAAGGTCGGCCTGCTCTAGTTCCACTTTTAGAAAGGCTTCCTGCGCGGCGAGCGAGCGGTCTCTGGCAAGGGCTGATTCCACTTCTCGAAAGGCTTGCAATGCGGTGGCGACAAAGGATTCCACTTGGATTTGATTGCGGATTTTTGCTTGGCGGACTTGGGATCGGAGGCGTCCGCCTTGGAAAACGGGTTGAGAAAGATTGGCGGCCAGATTGCGGGCAATGCGCGTTGGATCGGCAATCAGGTCGGCCAGTTGTTCGCTGCTTGTCGATGCGCTTCCGTTCAGGCGAATGGAGGGGAGCAAGTTTTTCTGTTCGGCGTCGGCGCGTTCTGCGCTGGCCAACAAATCGCTGGCTGCTGCGGACAAGTCGGGGCGGCGCAAAAGCAGCTCTGATGGCAAGCCGGCGGGGACTTGTTGGCTTAAGGACGGCAAATCGTCGCGGGCTTCCACTTCGGCCGCCGGGTATCTTCCCAACAAGATTTCCAGCGTTCGCTTGGCTTCGTTCAGCGCCAGTTGCCGGGAAATGACGCTTCGTTCGGCGGAGGCGATGTTGTTTTTGGCAAACAAAACGCTCAAAGGGCGGACGGAGGCGTCGCCGGCTTTGTAGGGGCGTTCTGTGATGCGAAAAGTGCCTTCGAAATTTTCTTTGGTTTGATGCGCCAGCGCCAGTTGTTGTTTGGCGGTAATCAAGTTGCACCAAGCCCGCGCTATGGACGCCGCCAAGGACAGCCTGGCGCCGCGAAAGTCCGCTTTTTGCGCTTCGTAGTTGTGTTGCGTTGCGCGGTTCAGGTGGCGAAGCCTTCCCCAAAGATCGAGTTCCCATGAGATATTGGCGTTCAGTCCATAACTTTTTGAATGGCTCCAAGCGGAAAGATGGCTGTTTTCCCGCCGATTGCGACTGCCGGCGCGCGATCCGGAACCGGACAAGGAAATGGAAGGGAAAAGCGGCGCCCGCCCGATAATCAGCAACTCCTCGGCCAAGCGCAGTTGTGCCTCCGAGACTTGGATTCCCGGATTCCGTTGCAACGCCTCGAACACGAGCGCCGTCATTTCCGGATCCTCAAAAGTTTCCAGCCATCCGGTCGCAATCTGGCCTTCATTGCCAACGCCGCTGTTTTTCCACATTTGCGGCAGTTGAAGGCGGCCTTTCGCATTGCGCGCTGGAAGTTTTTCGGGAAACAAAGCGCAGCCCGGCAAAATCAGAACGAGGCCAAAGAGGAGAATTCGCATATGAACTTCAGATAGCGGCAACTTCTTGGAGACCTAAACGGTTGAGTAAATGTTACAGAAACGCTCGCCAATAGCGGCAAGAAAAAAATTGCCAAAAGAAGTTTTGCTTATTATGTTTGTTTGGATTGCTTTGCGAGCGCCGGCAATTTGCTGGCTCTGTAACCATAATTTCATTGTATTATGTGGAACCGAATTGTTTGCCTTGTTTTAGGATGGGCGTTCTCTCATGCGCTTTTGGCCGAGCCAAAACTCAAGGCGCTGATTGTCGACGGCCAGAATAATCACGCCATGTGGCCGAAGATTACCGCGATGATGAAGCGCTACTTGGAAGAGACCGGACATTTTACCGTGGACGTCGAGCGCACGCGCTTTACCTGGCAAGGCGCCCGCTATTTGGACGAGTTTCCCTTGAAGAACGGAAAAACCACTTCCGCCGTGCCTCAGCCCATCCCGGACGCCGACTTTTCCCCAGACTTTTCCCAATACGACGTGGTAATCAACAACAACGGCTGGCGGGCCTCTCCCTGGCCAAAACCCACGCAAAAGGCTTTTGAAGATTATGTTCGCAATGGCGGAGGCCTGGTGATTGTGCATGCCGCCAACAACTGCTGGCCGGACTGGAAAGCCTACAACCAAATGATCGGAGTGGGCGGTTGGGGCGGACGGACGGAAAAACACGGCCCTTACGTCTATTTCAACGAACAAGGGAAACTGATACGAGACAACTCTCCCGGACGCGGCGGCGCCCACGGCCCGCAACACGAATTTCAAATCACCATCCGAGACTTTGCTCATCCCATCACTCGCGGCCTGCCCAAACAATGGTTGCACGCCAAAGACGAACTGTACGACCGTCTTCGGGGCCCCGCAAACAACATGCAAATCCTTGCCACAACCTACGCCGCCAAAGAGCGAAAAGGCTCGGGACGGCACGAACCGATGATGATGACCATCGCCTTTGGAAAAGGCCGAATCTTTCACACGCCAATGGGACACGCCGATTACTCCGCAGAATGCGTTGGGTTCATCGTTGCCTTCCAACGCGGCGCCGAATGGGCGGCCACCGGAAAAGTCACGCCAAAAAACCTCCCAAGCGACTTCCCAACGGCAACTCAATCCAGCCGCCGAAAATTCAACTAGCGCGCGTGTTTCTACCAATAACGGCCTGCATGCCGTCCTCCAAACCCGGGAGAAAAAATTCTTTGCCTCGCTTGTTGCCGTCATAATCGAGGCGTCAATCAATGTGTTTTTGGAAAGACTCGCGCTATGGATGCTCCTATTACAAAGATGCGACAGCATTCCCTTTCCATCGTCAACCTCGCCACAAATCCTTGACTAAGCCGTCCCAAAACGCTTATGAAACCACCAATCCAGCCAACCCCAAGAAAATCCTCCCAACTCCCTCAAACCAAAAAAACCTAAAATCCCCAAGCCAAACAAACTCCGCCGAAACCAGCTTTGGCTCACCCATTCCTCGGCGAATTCCACGCGCCGCTTGGACGGCCAACCGCTTCTAAAGCTTTCTTTTTCCCGGCAACGGCAAGGTGGTGCTTCGCTAACATAGGGGCGACAATATTGCGCTTTTTTGGGATTTTCTTGTTTTGCCCGCTCCTGCAAATTCGCGCCGAAACCAGCTTTGGCTCACGCATATCATTTTGGCTTGCCCATCTCATCCACGAAAGCCAATGCGCCGCTTGCTCGTCAACTCACTGCTTCCAAAACTTTCTTTTTCCGCAACGGCAAGGGGGGAGACTATGAATTTTCCCAGCCTGAATTCCTCTTTTTGTCTCTTTTTCGCGCTTGGATGAGCGGATTTTGTTGATTCCAATGGATTTTTCTTAACTTTTTTCATTTTTTGTGATTTTGAGGATTGACTTTCTTCTTTTGGGAAATTAAAAATGAAGAGATTTTTGACAACAAGCTAGATTCTCATGAAACAAAAACTATCATTATTCGTGGCCTTCGTCTGCCTTTGCGGGGGGGGGGGTACAGCGCCCAGGCGCAGTTGCTGATTAACGTCTATCCCAGCCAGGACAGCCCAACTAGCGAAACTCTTTGGATTTTTAGCGGTTCTTCCACTGCAAGCGCCAATAGTGCCCTCCGAACCTCCGGCGGTTTCTCTATTGACGACTCTTGGATTAGCAACGGAAACGTTTTCAACGCCAACTCGCCTACCAACCAAACCATCTCGCTCTCTCCCTTGTTTTCCAGCGCCAGCAACCCGATAGACATCGAGTCCATTCAAAAGAGGATTCCGGGCGGCGCTAGAACGCAAGTTTTTGCCGCTAGCGCCACCAACACGCCGACTATCACTATTGCCAGCGGTAGCCGAACCATTGCCAACCTTTGGATGTCTGATAATGGCAATCAAGATAACTTTGGGATTCGTGTTTCCGGAAGCAGTTTATCCTATTCCAGCGGGAATTCTTCGGCTTGGGTAGGTTCGGGCATTTTGAACAAACCTATCGGCGACTTCTTTGCGGGAACCTTCAATAATAACGCATTTCAGTCTATATTTGCGGCGAATTCCGGCGGCTCGGTGCGGGTTGTCATCAACAGCCAGGTCATCCCCGAACCCGAAGAATACGCCCTTGTCTTCGGCTTGTTTGCCTTAGGCTTTGTCCTTTTCCGCCGCCACTTCCAAAAGAAGAAACGCCGCCAACAAACCGCCACTTCGTAGACTTGGTTTGGCGATGCGGATTTTTTGGCTGTTTGTGCGGCAAGCGACAAAAGCGACAAACCACCATAGCTTCGTAGCCGGTATCTTGTGATTTGTAGATTCTCCTGCCTCCTCCAACAGCCGGGTATTTGCGGGGATCCACGGCTCAGTGACTTGTAGCCGGCTAGTTGCTGCGCTGATGGGAATTGGTTGTATTGACTTTGCCGTTCGCTTCGCTTTCATGGCGGCACCATCATCTCTGAGCCGGAAGAATGCGCAGTTGTGTTTGGCTTGTTTGCTCTGGGTTTTGTTCTCTTTCATCGCCGCCACTGGCAAAGGAAACGACAAGCCGCCGCCACTTTGTAGCCGGCTACTTGCTGCGCTGGCGAACCAAGTGGTCGGAGGCTTTTTGGGGGGGTTAGGGCTTTTTCAAGAAGAGGCAGAAGAAGGCTGGGCGATAGGGGATTGAGGATTTGTGGCTAGTGATTTTGGGGGTCAAAGTCCTCTGGCTAGTGTTGGGGGTCTGTGGTTTGGGCTATTGGCCTTTGGATTGAGGTTGGCCTCGTTTTTTCAAGAGCAACCGCTTTTGGGATTTCCCAAGCGGAGTTTTTCTTGTTTCGGAAAGAGCGGTGAATTCGGATTATGGGAACATGCTCTAGATTCACTCTCGACGAGGGAAGACTTCACGGTTTCTAATTAACAATTGGCACAATCACCGAGAAGGCAATCAACATGGAGAAACGATGCTTTCGGCTGGATGATTTTCTCTAATTCTATTGAATAGGCGGCGGGCAAGACACTCTGGACAAAAGCTATTCTGCCGAGTATTCTTTTGGTTTGTTTGCGCTGGGTTTTGTCCTCTTCCGCCGCCATCTGCAAAAGAAACGCCAAGCTGTCAGAACTTCTTAGTCTTCGTTGCCGGCAAGTAGCGGCTGACGATGTATGCCCCGAGGTCTGCAAGGATTGCGGCCTTGCGCTTACTTTGTTGCCGCCCAGTGGTTTTGTGGTTTCAAGACCAACTTCGCTTTTGGGTTTTCCCAAGCGGAGTTTTTTTGTTTCATAAAGAGCGGCAAATGTGGATTGGGAAAACGCTCTTCTAATCCGCCGCCGTTTGACTCGGCTTGCTCTTTTCCTATTCTCGTCCGCCGATTTTATAGGGCGCGGATGCTGATTTTGCGGTCGTTGGGAAGGGAAGGGCCGGGTGTGCTGCGGCCTTGGTCGACATAGTTTTGCAACAGCCGAAGGAGAGAGCGGACTTTTTGCGGTTCTTGTTGGAGGAGGTTGTTTTGTTCGCCGGGGTCTTGGGCGAGGTGGAAGAGTTGCATGGGCGGCAGGCCTTGTTGTTTGGCGATGTTTTCTCTGAGAGCCGACCAGCCCCCGCTGTCGTTGGAAAATTGTTAGAAACAATTTGTCCTTGGTTTTGTTGCCGGCTTTTTCTGCAGGCCTCCTTGGCTCTTGTGTTGTGATGCTGGTTTTTTGTGGCGCTTGGGGGCATTGTGAATTGAATTTATGAAAAAGATTTATATTGCAGGTCCGTTGGGTTTTGCGGAATCCACGATGGATTTTCACAAATCCAAAATCATTCCCGCCGTCGCAAGTTGCGGCGTTGAGGTTCTGTATCCGTGGACGCTTCCGCCGTCTCCGCCTTCTTTGAATGCGTCCGTGGAGGAATGGCGGGATTTTTGCGAGGCGAAGGGAGCGGCGAACCTGCAAGCCATTGACGGTTCGGACGGCGTGTTTGCCGTGCTGGACGGCGTGGACGTCGACAGCGGAACAGCGAGCGAGATTGGCTATGCGTTTGCCAAGGGCAAGCGGATTATGGGATATCGGAACGACTTCCGGCGAACCGGCGACACGATGGCGAGCGTCGTCAATCTTCAAGTGGAGTTTTTTATTAGGAAAAGCGGCGGCGACATTATCCCCAGCCTTGAATGTATGGACGCTGTTATGGAAAAATTACTGGATTGAATTTATGAAGAGGCCTTGCGTTTTCCGCCGTTGTCTTTTTTATATAAGCCGTGATAGAAAATTCTCTTCCTCTTCGTGTGGCCGTCACCGGCGCGGCCGGTCAAATTGGCTACTCACTTTTATTCCGAATCGCCTCCGGCCAAATGTTCGGCGACCGCCAGCCTGTGCTCCTGCATCTAATTGAAATCGAGCCGGCCATGCGCGCTTTGGAAGGCGTTCTTATGGAGTTGGAAGACTGCGCCTTTCCCCTTCTCAAAGGCGTGGAAGCCACTTCGAATTTGGACGCAGGCTTTGACGGAGTAAATTGGGCAATCCTAGTTGGGAGCGTGCCGCGCAAAGCCGGCATGGAACGCAAAGACCTCCTCGGAATCAACGGCAAAATTTTTGTGGAACAAGGCCGCGCCCTTCAGAAAAATGCGGCCGATGACTTTCGAACCCTTGTCGTGGGCAACCCTTGCAACACCAACTGCTTAATCGCCGCCGCCAACGCGCCGGAAGTTCCCCAAAACCGTTGGTTTGCCATGACCCGGCTAGACGAAAACCGAGCAAAATCCCAACTCGCCCGCAAAGCATCCGCAGAAGTGAAGGCCGTGAGCCGTCTGGCCGTTTGGGGCAATCATTCCGCCACGCAGTATCCCGACTTTACCAACGCCAGAATCGGCGGGCAACCGGCGGCCGCAATCATCAACGACGAAGCATGGCTTCAAGGCGAGTTTATCCGCACCGTGCAACAACGAGGCGCCGCCATCATCCAAGCCCGCGGATCTTCCAGCGCCGCCAGCGCCGCCAACGCAATTATAGACACCGTCCATTCCCTCCTTTATCCGACGCCCAACGACGACTGGCACAGCCTCTGCCTTGCTTCCAACGGAGAATACGGCGTTCCCAAAGGCCTCATTTGCTCCTTTCCCGTTCGCGTTTCCGCCGAAGACGAGCCGCCGCGCGTCGTAGAAAACCTGCCGCTCAACGCATTTAGCCAAGAGAAAATTGACCTCTCCGTCAACGAACTGAGGGAAGAAAAAGCGGCCATCCTCGAACATTTGCCCAAAACGTGAACCAACCAAAACCCACCCAAACCAACAAACATGAAGACAAGCAAAATGACAACAAAACTATTGCTATCGCCGGACAACGATCCCTCTCTGGCGCAACCGCCAAACTGGAAAAACCAAACCGTTCTAATCGGCGATAACATCGACATCATGCGAGCGATGAACTCGCAAACCTCCGACCTAATCGCAACCGATCCACCATTCAATAAACATAAGAAATTCGACCACATATTCGGCGGGAAAAAAGAATTTGGTTTCGATGACGCTTGGACTTTGCACGCAGAAAGAAACGAAGAGCATAAACTTCTGGAAAGCGATCACAACGACTTGTACGAAGTCTGCAAAATAGGAGGGAAACTGCACTCCAAAGGAATGCTGGGATACCTTGTATTCATGGGCGTCCGACTCATTGAATGCAAAAGAATTCTAAAAGAAACAGGAAGCATCTACTTACATTGCGACCACTCGGCAAACGTCTACCTACGCTTGCTGATGAACGGAATCTTTGGCGAAGAAAACTTCCGCAACGAAATTATTTGGCATTACGAAAACAAACTGCGAGACAAACGCAAACGTGTTTGGCAAAACGCAACGGACACAATCCTCTACTACACAAAAACTGCAAACTATACTTTCAATCCGCTGTACGAAAAACTAGCCAAGCCGAAGAAATACGCCAGAATCAAAAAAGTGGATGGTGTCAAAGTGACCGTCAAAGACGCAAGCGGGAAAACGCAATACATGTTCAGCGAGAAGAAACTCGTCGATAATGTTCTTCGCATACCAATGATAACTGGATCTAAAGAGCGCACGGGCTGGGCGACGCAAAAACCTATCGCTCTTTACTCTCGAATTATTTTGGCAAGCACCAATCCGGGCGACGTAGTCTTTGATCCCTTTTGCGAATGCGCAACTACTCTGGTAGCTGCTGAAAACGCTGGCCGGCAATGGATTGGCATTGACCGACATCCCGAAGCGGAAAAACAAGTCGTTCAACAACTCAACAAACTTAACAATGGAACGGAAACCGAAACGCAAGACGAGCTGGGAAAAGATTGGGGAAGAAGAGTAATCATAATTAACACTTACGAAAAAGATAAAAATGGAAAAGTAAAGAAAGATAAGAATGGGAAGTTTATATCTCTAAAACAGCTGCCCATCGCGCGAACCGATCTGGCCGCAACGATACCCTACAAAAAACACTTTAACGACCTATACACCAATCAAAACGGAATGTGCAACGGATGCGGAAGACATGTCGATAAACATATCGCGCACATAGACCACAAAGTCCCCCGAACAAAAGGAGGACAAGATCAATTCGGCAACTTGCAAATCTTATGCTCCGGTTGTAATACTCTCAAAGGAAACAGAACTATGGCGTGGCTAATGAAAACTCTCAAAGAAAGGGGACTAATGGTCAATCAAAGCAACGCCTATTAAAAGGCGGCTGAATCGCTTAGACTTTTTTGTGTTGACAGCGGTTGTCGATCTTTCATTCTAATATGCTTTTGGTTTGAGAAGCGTCCGTCGTTCGTTGAATTGGATTCGTTCATTGAGCGGGCGCGCTTGTTTTTGTTAGGATTGATTTTGCCGTCGGCGTTTTGAGGCGGAGAATGGAGGGTTTTGGATTCATTTTTCCCTTCAGTTCTCGCTGTTGCGTTTGTTTCATGCGCCGCCGGCTCTTTTCTTACGGTTTTAAAATGCGCCGGTTTTTTTTGTTTGGCTTTGGTTCTGGGGCGAGTAATGGCTGAATTTTTTTAGGATTGGGATTGACTTTGCCGTCGCGCGTGATTATTTCCCATTTTTTAAACGGCAGATAATTTACGACTTTTATGTATAAACAAAAAAGTCAACTTCTCTTGGGCGGGCGGCTTCGATCCGCTCGGTTTTCCCGCAATCCTCAACACTGCCCCCCGCTTAGGCGACTAAAGCGGCTTCTTTTGGCCGCCATAATCTTGGCGCTTGCCGTTGCCGAAACCCAAGCTCAAATCCCGATTACATTAACCGGCACCAACGGGATGCGGGCGATGAAAATCACTTTTGGAGGCGACGGAAACTATCGGCCTTCATCAGTCTCTACATTCACCAGGGGAGACAACAATGTGGCCAATTCTTCTGATCCAAGTTTGGGATCGATCGCTCAGCTGAACACTCTTTTAGAAACCCGGCCATACACTCCTTTCCCCTACAACGCGGCCATCGAAGGCAGCTTTAGCTCAGGACAGTACGTTCCTTTCGACAGCGGCCTGCCGATGTCTCGAATCGCCAACGGAGCGACAAACAGCTTCAATGTGATCGGCCTTCGCTTCCTCATCTCGGGCGGCCTTCATTACTGGGACTTTGTCACCGATTCTGCTTCCTCGCTTCCTGCGGGCGGCGGCCAAATCTACACTTACACAGCCAACAGCGAACGTTCCTTCAGCTTGGACGCAACCGTGGGCGCCACTTTTGACCAAGCTTTCAATACCGGCATCTTTCGAATGGGAAGCGGCAACGAGGGCATTCAGCTGCGGATTGTGCCGAAGCCAGAAGAATATGTTTTGGTTGTTGGACTGGGTTTGCTGGCCTTTGCGTTTGTTCGGAAGTGGAGAAGTCGGGCGGCGGCCAAGCCGTCCCATTCTGGTTGACGCGCGTGTTGCTATTTTGTGGATGAAAAAGCGCCGACGCTCTAACCGCGTTCTTCTTTGCTGATGGTTTGCGCCAAAGCGATGGTTTGAAACATGGATTTGGCTTTGTTGACGGTTTCTTCGTACTCTTTTTCTGGAACGGAGTCATTTACCCAGCCTCCGCCGGCCTGAACGTAGGCTTTGCCCGCTTTCATCAGAGCGGTGCGGATGGTGATGCAACAATCTAGGTTGCCGTGATAGGAAAAATAGCCGACGCATCCGCCATAAGGTCCTCGTTGCGTTTGTTCCAACTCGGCGATGATTTGCATGGCGCGGATTTTGGGCGCTCCGCTCAACGTGCCGGCGGGAAAGGTAGCCCGCATCAGATCGTAAGGCGTTTTGTCTTTGGCTAGACGGCCTTCTACTTGCGAGACGATGTGCATCACATGGCTGTATCGTTCGATCAGCATTAGTTCTTTGGTCTGCACCGTTTGGAAGTCGCACACTCTGCCAATGTCGTTTCGCGCCAAATCCACCAGCATAACGTGTTCGGCCCGCTCTTTGGGGTCGGCAAGCAGTTCGGCCTCGTTGGCAAGGTCTTGCTCTGAGGTTTGGCCTCGCGGTCGAGTGCCGGCAATCGGCCGAATTTCCACCTGCCCGGCTTCACAGCGCACGTGAACTTCAGGAGAAGCGCCCACCAACGCCATGTCTTCCAACTCCAAAAGAAACATATACGGCGAGGGATTGATGGAGCGGGCGGCGCGATACACTTCCAACGGCGCGGCGTTCACTTTGGCTGAAAAGCGCTGAGAGCCAACCACTTGAATCATATCGCCGTCCCGAATGTATTTTTTGGCCTTTACCACATTGGACAGGAATCGGCCTTTTTCCAAATTCGACCGAAAATCCAGAGGAGGCGTTTCCCTAACTAGCGAGGCAGGACGATAGCGGATCGGCTGCGCCAGTGCCCGGACGAGTTCTTCAATGCGAAGGACGGCGGATTGCCAAGCGGCGACGACGTTTTGGCCGGCCTCAATCTTGGCGTTGACGATGATGGTGATAGTCTGCTCCACGTGGTCAAAAACCAGCAGTTCATCCGCAATCAGGAAGTAAACCGCGGGCGTGCCCAGCTCATTCCGTTCAGGCTTTGGCACCGCCGGCTCCACATCGTGAATAAACTCATAGCCAATAAACCCCACGGCGCCGCCGGTAAAACGATTGGGCAGGCGGGGAAGCGGCACCGGGCGATAGCGATTTAAATAACGCTCGACAACTTCCAAAGCGTCTCGAACTTCGTTCTGTCCGCCGCGGAATGCCGAGCAGCCGCAAACCCGATAGATTTCCACAATCTTTCCATTCTCCCGCAATTCCACCTGATCCCCCCACTGCCGAATAATCGCTTTGGGATCGCAACCGACAAACGAATGCCTCCCCAAACGATCGCCTCCCTCAACCGATTCAAAGAGAAAGGACTCGCCCCGACCGCGAAGTTTCCAATAGGCGGAAACCGGAGTGTCAAAGTCCGCCAAAATTTGCCGCGTGACGGGAATCAGATTTCCCTGCGCGGCCAACCGCTCAAACTCGTCTTGATTGGGAAAATGCGTCATCGTCGCTCTCTTAATCATCACAACGCGGCGGCGAAAATAAACCCCGCCGCGTCCCAAAACCGCTAGGTGCGAAAAAGCCGCGCATCTGCTACAATCAAACTATGTTGTGCGTAATCACAGACCAACGTTGCCTAGCCTATCATTCGCCGGGGCACCCCGAACGGCCAGCGAGAATCGACCATACCGCCAAGGCCTTGCGAGCGCAAGAAGGGTTTGAAATTCAATGGAAACAACCCAACGCGCCGCCGGAAAACCTCCTAAATCTAGCGCACTCGGCAGTCCATCTGGAAAACCTCAAATCCCCAAAAACAGACTTTGACGGCGACACGCCCGCCCATCCTCAAATCAACGAACACGCCCGCCGATCCGTTGGCGGAGCCTTGGACGCCTTGCAACTTTCCCTCAATGGCCAACCCGCTTTCAGCCTCTTGCGCCCTCCCGGACATCACGCCACCCAAAACCGCGCCATGGGATTTTGCTATCTAAATTCCATTGGCATCTCCGCTCTTCACGCTTCCGCCAACCTTGGCCAACGCGTCGCCGTGTTCGACTTCGACGTGCATCACGGAAACGGCACCGAATCCATCCTCCTCAACCAACAAAACACCGCCTTTTTCTCCGTGCATCAACACCCCTGCTATCCCGGCACCGGGCTGGCCAAAGCCGGCGACAATTGCTTCAACTTTCCCTTGCCGCCGCGAACTCCCCGAAAAGAATACCGAGACATCCTCCATGAAGCGCTGACGAAATTAAGCCAATGGAAGCCCGATGTCATCGCCATTTCCGCCGGATTTGACGCCTATGCCCGCGACCCCATCGCCCAAGAAACCCTTGAAGCCGAAGACTTCCGCTGGCTAGGACGGCAAATTGCCCGACAAAATCTGCCCTTCTACAGCGTCCTTGAAGGCGGATACAGCGACGACCTGCCCCAACTCATCCTCGCTTACCTCAATGGAATTCAAGAAGGCGCGGCGTCCGGGCAATCCAGCGCTCCTATTAATCCCATGAAAAAGAAGGGAAGAAAAATTCTAGCATGATTGCAGATGACACAAAATTTCAAACCGTCATCGAGAAAAATACCTTCTATTTTCACAATCCAATTTTTCAACAGAAATACGAAGGGTATATCAACTCGCTGAATGAAACCCTATTGGTCTTAAAAAACAATGTGGAAACACATGGGGTAAGACGAGAGCTTTTTGAAAACCTTTTGGCAACAAAAGAAAACGGTTTGAAAACTTTACTCGCACTAACCGGATTTGCAAATGAGAGCTTGAAAAGGCTAATTACCCTCGTAAGAGTGACCAATGATGTGGAATTGGCAAGATTGTTGCGTAAGGATCAGTGGGCAGAGGAAGCAGAATTGACAGACATAACAGAATGGGGAGATAGCAAAATATTCAACCTGATCAAGAGAAACGAATACTTCAGAAAAGGCATTGTAAATCTGTTTTTCGAGGGGGCAAGCGTGCCGTTTTTAGCGAAAACATTGCCTCTTTTTGAGATCAAAAAACTGTCGATTTCAAAACTCAAATTTGAAATGCCCGCTCTAATTGATACTTTGATTCGCTATAAAGAAAAAGGGAGTTATTCAGGACAAGCAGAAAATAATCCTGAATATTTGATAGCCACGATTTTACAAGACCAAGGAATTACCTTTGCGAAAGGCGACCTTCCCGAGTTGTCCAAAAACGAATCCGTTGCGAAACGAACGATGGACTTTATTATTCCCAACAAGCAAAATCCCAAACTCATCATAGAAAGTTCGTTTTTAGTGACAACGTCATCTGGGCAGGGTGATAAATCAAAAACAGAAGTTAATATCAAAGCGTTGATAGATAGGCATTACCCCACATCCAAGTTTATTGGTTTTATTGATGGCATAGGCTGGTATGTGCGTCGAGGCGACCTGTGGCGCATGATTTCAGCTTATGATGATGTGTTCACATTTGAAGCAAGTGAAATAGAACGATTTGAACGCCTTCTCAAAACTGTTTCAAAGTGAGAAAGAGAGATGATTGAACGATACCTAAACAGCATTACTCAAGGCGATTGTTTAGAATTGCTAAAAACAATGCCCGATAACTCGGTAGATGTCGCGTTTGCGGACCCACCCTTTAACCTCAAAAAATCCTACAATAGCTACAAAGATCGCCGAAAACTCCGAGAATATTTGGACTGGTGCGAACTTTGGATAACCGAAATGGTTCGCATTGCCAAACCAACGGGCAGTATTTTTGTCCACAACATACCGAAATGGCTCACATTTTATACGGCGTATCTGAATAAAATTGCCGATTTCAAGCACTGGATAAGTTGGGACGCGCCGACCGCCCCAATGGGAAAAACCCTGCAACCCTCGCATTATGGGATTTTATTTTACGCCAAAGACATCGAACAATTGAAATTTTATGAGATTCGTTATCCGCACAAACGCACGCGAAAAGAAGGGCTATTGGCAAAAGATTACGGCGGCAAAAAAAGACTCTTACACCCATTCGGCCCTCTCGTGTCCGATGTGTGGACGGATATTCACAGGGTAAAGCACAATAAATACAGAGACAAACACCCCTGCCAGTTGCCCATACATTTATTGGAACGCATCATTTTAATGTCCTCAGATGAGGGCGATATCATTCTCGATCCCTTTAGTGGCACGGGCACAACGGCGTTGGCCGCCAAGCGTTTGGGCAGAAATTTCATCGGTTTTGAATTGGACGACAAATACGTTGAAATAACGGAAAATAAACTTTTGCAAGAGAAAATGAACTCGAAATTGGGTCGCTGTTGGGTCAGTTTTTATCTCGATAAATTGGTCACCTTAAGAGACGAAGATTGGAATGACATAAAAGAATTTTTCCACATTCCATCTCAAATTGAAAAGATAGATCTCATGCCGATTGTCTTAAAATCAAACGCGGCGATTTCTATATCTTCCGAAAAAAATGAGAATAATCGCAAAGACGCGATCCAAGAAAAATTTACATTGTCTTAACAATCGACCTTACACGGTGCGTACAACGTTCCATTGTAAAATGCCATAAGAAAGCCATGACAAAATTAGATAGGGAGGGGGTTCGGGGGTATTTGGAGAGGGGGGATTTGCGGGGGTTGTTTGTGGGGGAGTTGGGCTGGGATTACTTCGGCGGGCATATGAAAGTTCCCGTTGGCGGCCGAGTTTATTTGTTCGAGGGGATAGCGGAGAAGCGCGGCTTTGTGGTTTATCAATGCGTTGCCCGGTCTGAGGACGATTTCCCGGAGCATCCCCTGCGGCAGAGGATGGAAAGGGAAGTGGCCAAGCGGGTTCGCGAGCATTTGATAGTGTATGTTTCGCATGATGAGAAGGCGCAAGTTTGGCAGTGGGTCAAGCGAGAGTTGGGGAGGCCGGAAAGAACGCGGACGCATGTGTATCATCGGGGGCGGACGAGCGAGTTGTTGGTTCAGAAGTTGGAGCGGCTTCACTTCACATTGAAGGAGGAGGAAAAAGGATTGAGCATTGTGGATGTGGCGGGGCGGGTTGGTTTGGCTTTTGATGTGGAGAAAGTGACCAAGCAGTTTTATGAGCGGTTTCAGGGGGAGCATAGCGATTTTCTGGGTTTCATAGAGGGGGTTTCCGATGCGGCGGGGCGGGAATGGTATGCGTCGGTCATGCTCAATCGCCTGATGTTCATTTATTTTATCCAAAAGAAAAGCTTCCTTGACGGCGATGTCAACTATCTTCGGACAAACTTGGCCAAAAGCAAGGCGTTAGGGGCGGATCGGTTTTACAGGGATTTTTTGCGTTCCCTCTTTTTTGAAGGGTTTGCGAAGCCGGAAAGCGAGCGCAGTGAGCGGGCGAAACAACAACTGGGGGAGGTGCCGTATTTGAACGGGGGCATTTTTCAGATGCATCCCATTGAGCAGGAACATGGGGAGAAGATTCAGATTCCGGACAAGGCGTTTGAGCGGTTGTTTCGTTTCTTTGAGCAGTATCAATGGCATTTGGAGGATCGGCCTTTGCGGCGGGTCAACGAGATTAATCCGGATGTGTTGGGGTATATCTTTGAGAAGTATATTAACCAGAAACAGATAGGGGCGTATTACACGAAGGAAGACATCACCGGCTACATAGGGCGCAACACGATAATTCCGTTTTTGTTTGGGGAAGCGCAGAAGAGTTGCGCGATTGCGTTTGAGCCGTCTGGCGGGGTGTGGCGGTTGTTGGCGGAAGAGCCGGACAGATACATTTACGAAGCGGTGCGGCACGGGATTACTTGGGATGTTCACAACAACATAGAACTGGAGGGCAAGCGGGAGTTGCCGAGCGAGATTGCGGTTGGGGTGAGGGATGTGGGGAAGCGGGAAGGTTGGAATGATCCGGCGCCATTAGAGTATGGGTTGCCGACGGAGACTTGGCGCGAGCATGTGGACAGGCGGCGGCGCTATGAAGAAGTTCGGGCCAAGTTGGCGGCTGGGGAAGTGAGGTCGATTGAGGACTTGGTGACTTATAATTTAGACATAGAGAAGTTTTCGCAGGATGTGATACGGCACAGCGAGGGGCCGGAGTTAGTTCGGGCGTTTTGGAAGGCGTTGGGGGAAGTTTCGATCTTGGATCCGACTTGCGGGTCGGGGGCGTTTTTGTTTGCGGCGTTGAGCTTATTGGAGCCGTTGTATGGGGCTTGTTTGGAGGCGATGCGCGGGTTTGGGGGGGATGTAGAGCGGGCGCAAAGTACCCCCCCCCCCCCCCCCGCAAAGTTGGAAGATTTTCGGGAAGTGTTGGAGCGGATGGAAGGGCATGCCAGCGAGCGCTACTTCATTCTCAAGTCCATTATCATTGGGAACTTGTATGGAGTGGACCTTATGGAAGAGGCGGTGGAGATATGCAAGTTGCGGTTGTTTTTGAAGTTAGTGGCGCAGATAGAGAGGAAGGAGGATATCGAGCCGTTGCCCGATATAGACTTCAATGTGCGCTCTGGGAACACGCTGGTGGGCTTTGCTTCGTTGGGAGAAGTCAAAGAAGCATTGAGCGGGGATTGGATCAAGGAACAAGCTTTGCCGCAAATAGAAGAGCGGGCGAAGGCGGCGGATGTAGCGTTTGGGAAGTTTCGGCGGATGCAGGTGGAAGAAGAAATGAATGTCAACCAGTTTTTGAAAGCGAAGGGGGATTTAGAGGAGCGTTTAGGCGGTTTGCGCGGGGAGTTAGATGGGTATTTGGCGAAGGACTACGGCGTCAAAACCGACGACAAAGAAGCGGTTCAAGAATGGCAAAGGAGTCATCGGCCGTTTCACTGGTTTGTGGAGTTTTACGGGATTATGCGGCAAGGCGGCTTTGATGTGATTATCGGCAACCCGCCGTATGTGGAATACAGCAAAGTCAAAAAGGATAGAAAGGAGGGCTACGCCATCAAAGGCTATAAAACCGAACCCTGCGGCAACCTCTATGCTTTTGTGTTGGAACGCGCTAACAGTCTAAAAAGCAAAACTGCTTATTTTGGAATGATTGTCCCAATTTCCATCACTAGCGCAAATAGAATGCAATCTCTTCGAGATATTTTTGAATCTGATACGATGTATATCTCTAATTTTGCCGACCGTCCGAGCGCATTGTTTGCGGAAGCGCACCAACAATTAACCATTACGATCGCCATCCCATCTAACGAGCGATGTAAATACAAATACTCTGCTAGATTTAAGCATTGGAAAAGTGAGGAGCGAGACTGTCTAATGCCTTTGCTCTTTTACCGAGAAGTTCCCTTACTTCATACAGAAGTATGGCTTAAAAACGATTCGCCTCTAGAAAATGCGATTCTTACCAAAATTGAAAGGAATAAGAATTCGATTCCTTCCTACTTCCAAAGTAGTGGAGAAACTATTTCGATTTGTGGAGGCACGGGCGGGTATTGGCTTCGAACTTTTGATGGAGCAGTTTCTTCAAAGGCGTACAACTCGTATTCCATTGCGAGGGAAAACCTTATTGCGATATGCGCTGTATTAAACTCCAGCACTTTCTATTGGTTTTGGCGGAAGGTTTCCAATTGTCGGAGTTTGAACACTCGAGATATGCAAAAATTCAAGATTGATTTACACCAAGATTTGTTAAATGAGCTGGACAAAGTTGGTGCTGAACACTTGAAAGCGCTAAAAGCCACACGCGAATACCGTCCGGGCAAGATGGCTTATGACCAATACCGCCCGGCACAAGCCAAGGCAAAAGTAGACGAAATCGACCGCGTGCTGGCCAAGCACTACGGCTTCACTGATGAAGAGTTGGATTTTATCATCAACTACGACATCAAATACCGCATGGGTTTAGGCGGGCGAAAAACCTGAACGGACAAGATAGCGCGCTTGGTTTTTGAATTTGAAATTATCGTAGGCGAACATTAAAAGGAGGAAGATTATGAGTGGGCGCGATCCTTTACTGAAGATTCGGTTTGAAGGCAAGGCGGTCGGAACGGGGACAATTCCGGTGTCTCATCTGTTGCGCTTTCTTTCGGGCATGGACAAGGCGTTGCAACGAACCGGGCGAGTTCTGAAAGACAACGCCGAGAGTGTGCGTCGGGGACAACCGCCAAAGAAAGTCAAACAAAATCTAGAATTCGACTTAGTGCAGCTGACGCACGGAAGTCCGGCGGCAGTGTTAGGCTTTGAGCGCAGGCAGACCACCATGCACTTGCCCGGCATGGATTTTGGTCTGGAAGTGCTAAAAAAAGCGATTGGCGGGCTGGCAACGGTGCAGGAGATTGCGTTGGAAGAACCGTTGCCTGAGGGTTGCGACAACGGTGTATTGAAGGCTTGGCGCGACGCCGGAATGCTTTTCCACCGGGGAATTGCGAGGATCGAATTTACTTTGCGTCGGCAACCTACGCCTATAAGCACGGTGTTTACACCGAAAGGATTCAACCGTATCCGAAAGCGTATCCAAGGACCTCAGACAAACATGCGAACCATTGAAGGACGATTGCTTATGGCGGATTTCAAGGAACATAAGACTTGTTGCCGAGTGCATCCTTCGGTTGGCGATCCCGTGCTTTGTCTATTCGACGAGGAGCAGAAGGAAGAGGTTCTAAGCGACCTTCTACGTTACGTTCGAGTTGTTGGGGAAACGGAGGAAGACCCGGTCAGCGGCAAGATTAAGAGCATTCAGATTCACGACATCGAACGGTTGAAAGAGCGCGAGGATGAGGCGGTGGATTTGTCGCCGCAAGGGGCGCTGTTTTCGCAGAATTTTTGGGAGTCGCCGTCGTTGAAGGAGTTGACCAAGGCGCAAGGGGTGAAGCCGATGAAGGATGCGAGCGATATTATTGGCACTTGGCCGGGGGAAGTAGACGATGGATTTGAAGAGGCGATTGACGAGCTGCGTCATCCCGGGAGGAAGGGATCGGATCGGTCATGAACAGCGGCCAGATCCTTTTCGATACGAACGTTGTTTCCTATTTGATGAAGGGCAAGCATTTAGCGGCGGCATATGCGCCTCACTTGCAAGGGCAGTTGCGACGATTGCCTTTATCACCGTTGGCGAATTGTACTACGGGGCGGATAATGCAAATTGGGGCGAGCCGAGACGAAAGAAACTGGAAACAACCTTGCGAAACTTTGTGGTTGTTCCTTATGACCATGAAGTTGCGCGTTGTTACGGACGGATTGTGTCGGGGCAACGGAAGCAAGGTAGAAGCATTACGACGAATGATGCATGGATTGCCGCATGCGCCGTTCGACACGGTTTCCCTTTGGTGACCCACAACGCGAAGGATTTCAAGGGAATTTCTTTTTTGGAGATTATTACGGAGCAAGTGGATTAGCGGAGGTTGTCGAAGTGGAAGGCGGTGATTTTGCCGTTGGAGATGGTGAGTTTTTGGAGGATGTCGGGGCCGGGCGCGGTGGTTTTGATTTTCCAGAGGTGTGTGGTTCCGTTGGCGGCGTTGAGGGTGGCTAGGTAGGCGGGGTTGTAGCCGTTGCGAAGGCGGTGTTTGAGGGAGGATTGGAGGTTGCTGTAGTGGAAGGGGTTGACTGTGAGTTGGTTGGCGAGGAGGTTGAGAAGGGATTTTGTGGAGCCTGTGATTAGGGCTTGGGTGACGGTTTGGCGGGGTTTTTCTGGGGTGTTTTTTGTTGGGTTGTTGGTGGGGGAGGTTGGGGTTGGTTGTGTTTGAGTGGATTCTTTCTGTTTTAATTCTTTGATTTGATTGCGGAGTTTGGCGATTTCTTTTTCGAGTTTCAAGTTTTCCGCTTGTGGAACTGCTTGTGGAATTTTTGAAGTTTTGGCGGGTTTTTCGGGGATGAATGCTGTTGCGGCGGATAGGGATAGCGCTAGCGCGAGGGTTATCCAGAGGGGCGTTGTGCTTTTGATGCCTTCCCAATCGGGCCAGACGGTTGCGATGGCGCGGTTGGTTCGCAGGATGCGGAATGCGGCGAGGGCAAGGCCGCTACCGGCTGTAAGCAGGGCGGCGTAGAGGAGAAGTTTTGTTGTCATTTTGAGAAGCCGTCGGGAAGCTTTGTTGGGTTTGGGCGGAGAGGTCAAGAGGAAAGGGGTTTTTCGGGGATGGAGAATGAGGTTGAAAAGAGTGTTGAGGGAGGGCAGTTTTGGTGGGTTTCCGAAGGCGCGTTTGGCTGGAGAAGGGTATGATAAAGTTGCGATATTCGACTTGGGATGGGAAGGTTCATTTGCGGGTTTTGGCGGAGGGGCGCACTTCGCTGGGGCGAACGGCGGAAAATGACGTAGTGGTGGATGATCTGGCGGTTTCTGGGCGTCATTGTGAATTTGAAGTGTTGGGGGATAGGGTGATTGTGCGCGATTTGGATTCTGCCGGCGGCACTTTTCTGGATGGTTGTTTGGTAGAGGAGGCGCAAGTGTTTCCGGGTCAGATTTTGAATTTGGGGACGTTTGCCATTCGGATTGAAGCGGCCGAATGGGATGGGAGTGATCGCAGGCCTGCGGAAGGGGAGGCTACTCTTCCCGCGCAGTTGAAGGATGGGACTTACAGTTGCATGCGACATCGAGAAACGCGCGCCGAGTTTGAATGCGACCGTTGTTATATGCTTTTTTGCGGCGAGTGTTTCTCGGGGAAGGGAACAGATGCGGGAGGGACGACATGCCCTTCGTGCGGCCGGGAATTGCGGGTTCTTGACTGGTCGGGAATGGAAAGAACGAGGGGAGATGTTGTGAAGGATTTGTTGCCTGAAGAAGTCAAGAAAGTCTTGCGGCGGGCGAAGGGCGAGTGAAAGAGCGAAGGTTGGCGGTCTTTTTTTGTGGGCGGCCGTCAATTGCCGTTTGAAATACGGTAGAGGCGGACGGGGATGAGGCCGGCGTTGGGATGGGCTAGGGTTTGGAATGCGGCGCGGCTGAGGTCAATGATGCGCCCTTGCCTCACCAATCGTTTTGCGGGGCCGCGGTCTGTGATAACCACGACTACCGATCGGCTTTGATGAACAACGCGGATTTTCGCGCCGAAGGGATAGAACCAGCTGGCGGCGGTTAAATGATCGGGATTGAAGGGTTCGCCGTTGGCCATGGGTTTGCCTCGCAGTTCTTCTCCGTAGAAACTGGCGACGCCGGATGTGGGAACTTGGCGGGGCGGTTGCCTTTGGTAGAAGGGAACTTGATAGCGCGGTGGAAAGTGTTGTTTTCCTTGATAGGGAACGATGCGGCTTGGATTGCGTTGGCAAGCGGCAAGGAAGAAGCAGGCGAGCGCGATCCACATTGCGGTTCTGATTCTCTGTGATTTTGAAAGGCGCTTGGCTGCGGCGGGGGAGGTTGCGTTCATTGTTTTGTTTTGTCTTTGATTTTTCATGATTGGAACTGGAAACGCCGGGTTTGGTCAATGCAGAATTTTTGTTGGCGGCGCCGGGTGATCGGGTTCTGCGGAATCTGAAGGGTTGCTTGGCGCGGGGATTTAGGGTTGACTTGGTTGGGTGAGGCTGACGGTGAAGTGTGATTATGCGGCGCGGGCGGTGCTTGGTTTGGCTCGTCGTTATGCCTCCGGCAAGGCGGTTCGCGTCGAGTCTCTCGCTAAAGAGCAGTCGATTCCGCAAAACTATTTGTTGCAGATTTTGATTGAGCTGAAGACATTCGGGATTGTTCGTAGCCAACGGGGCAAGGACGGCGGGTATTTGTTGGCGCGCGCGCCCGAAGAAATCACTTTGGCAGATGTGTTGCAGTGCGTTCACGGCCGCGTTTTTGAGCCGTCGGGGGATTTGGGTGGCCCGCCTGAGCTGCGGGAAAGTTGGCTGAGGATTCAAGGGGCGTTGGAGGAGGCGTCTGGGTCGATCCACTTTCAGCAAATTGTGGAAGCGGCTAAGCAAGAGCCAGAAATGTATTATATTTAGCCTTAGGCCATGCGAAGGGATTGTTGGATTTTTTGCTTCCTTTTTGAGCGTTGGTTCCGGGGCGAACGACGTTTTTGGTTTGGAATCATTCTGGTTGTGTACGGCGTTTTGCGGAGCGGCTCGTTGTCGTCGTCGGTTGATTTCAATCGGGATATTCGTCCAATTCTTGCGGATCGCTGTTTTTCCTGCCACGGGCCGGATGCAAAGGAACGACGGGCGGATTTGCGCTTGGATGTGGAAGCCGAGGCAAAAGCGCTTCGATCCGGCAAGGCGGCCGTTGTTCCCGGTCGGCCGAATCTCAGTGAATTGGTGGTGCGGATTGAGGCTTCTGATTTGGCAGATCGAATGCCGCCGGAAGATTCTGGAAAGTCGTTGACGGCGGACGAAGTTGCGCTTCTCAAACGCTGGATTGCGGAGGGCGCGCGTTGGTCAAGGCACTGGGCTTATCAAACTCCGGCGCGAAGGCCGGCGCCGCCGGTGAGCCAAAAGGAATGGCCGCGGAACTGGATCGATCATTGGGTGCTTTCCAAACTGGAGTCCGAAGGGATGAAGCCTTCTTTGGACGCGGACGCCGTGACGCTGGCGCGGCGGCTCAGCTTTGACTTGGTGGGGTTGCCTCCTTCGCCGGAGGTCGTTCGAGAATTTGCCGCCGCACCAAAGCCTAAAGTGTATGAAAGTTTGATAGACGCTTTGCTGAACAGCCCCCGGTTTGGGGAGCGGATGGCTGTGTATTGGCTGGATTTGGTGCGGTATGCGGACACGGTCGGCTATCACGGGGATCAGGATCACAACATCTCGCCTTATCGCGATTATGTGATCGACGCCTTCAACGACAACATGCCCTTTGACCAATTCACCCGCGAACAGTTGGCCGGAGACTTGCTTCCCAATCCCACCGTCGACCAACGCATCGCCACCGGCTACAATCGCCTGTTGCAAACTTCCCACGAAGGCGGCGTCCAGCCCAAAGAATATCTGGCCATTTACGGCGCCGATCGAGTTCGCAATCTTTCCAGCGTGTGGTTGGGCTCCACTATGGGATGCGCCCAATGCCACGATCATAAATACGACCCGATTACTAGCGAGGATTTTTACGCAATGCAGGCTTTTTTTGCCGACGTCGATGAGACGCGGCACTTCAAAAACGGCACCAACGACTTGCCCACACGGCGCGAGCCGGAAATCCAAGTCTTGAGCCGACGCGAACGACTTCTGCTGGCTTCTCTGGAACGCGAAATCCAAGCGCTGGAAAAGCGGACAAACCGCGGGGAAAACAGGACGGACGGCAATCGCCGCCTTTCTCATCTGCGCCGATTGAGGAATCAAATTGCGGAAGGGATGCGGAAAGTCATGGTCACGCAAGCCGTCTCTCCGCGAACCATTCGGCTGTTGCCGCGCGGCAACTGGCTGGATGATTCCGGGCCAATAACGGCGCCGGCTGTGCCGACATTCCTCGGACCATTGAAGTTAGAAACCGATCGGCGGGCAACTCGTTTGGATTTGGCGCGTTGGTTGACCGACGCCGAAGATGGAATTGGCCTTCTGACGGCGCGAGTATTCGCCAATCGCCTGTGGTTTTTGATGTTTGGGAACGGGCTTTCCCCATCGTTGGACGATTTTGGCGCCCAAGGAAAACCCCCTTTGCACGGAGAATTGCTGGACCAGTTGGCGATTGAATTTGTGGAAAGCGGCTGGAACATAAAACACATGCTGCGGCTCATGGCGCAAAGCCGAACCTATCAACAAGATTCCTCAGTGCCTCAGGCAATGCGCGCGCGCGATCCTGAAAATCAACTTCTCTCCCGCCAATCTCGTTTTCGGTTGCCGGCCGAGATGATTCGAGACGCGCTTCTGGAATCGGGCGGCTTGCTAAACTATGAAATTGGCGGCCCCAGCGTAAAACCCTTTCAACCGGACGGTTACTATAGGCACTTGAACTTTCCCAAACGCACTTACAAGCCTCACGCAGATCAGAGACAATGGCGCCGAGGCGTTTACGTTCACTGGCAGCGGCAATTCCTTCACCCCATGTTCGCCGCCTTTGACGCGCCGAGCCGGGAAGAATGCGCCGCCCGCCGGCCAGTGTCCAACACGCCGCTAAGCGCGTTAGTTTTGCTGAACGATCCCAGTTTTGTGGCCGCCGCCAAAGGATTGGCCGCCCGCATGAAAAATGAAGGAGGCCTCGCGCGGGAAGAACGGCTTCGATTCGCTTTTGAGCAAACGCTTTCCCGCGCGCCGGATGCCGAAGAACTTTCTTTGTTAGGCACTCTACTTGACGGAGAATCCGATGAAACCCAAGCCTGGATTTTGGTTGCGCGGGCCATTTTGAACCTCAGCGAAACCATCACCCGATTTTAACCGGAAAACAAATCCATTTTGAAAAAAGACGCATCCCAACTAACCGACGACGAAAAGAAACGGCTGGCGGAAATCACTGGACGATACCCAACCGTGCTGGAACAACTGCGCTCTCTATGAAAATGAAAACCACAATCTCAACCATCGCCTGCCTCTGCCTCTGCGCCTGCACCGCGCCAACCCAACAAACGCAAATCCCCCCGCCTCCGATTATCTCCTACACTGCGCCAACCGGCCCCGCGTATATGAAAATCACGGAAAGGATCGTGTATAGGGGAATCGCGGACGACGACATCATTGACCACATAAACTACCTCAAACAAGTTCCCAACAACGCCCTTGAAGTTGCCCTTTTCACGATAATCTGGGGGGGTAAAAAACAAAAACCGACCCGACCTACCAAAAGTGGCATCCGACCAATTGGGAATCACAACCGTAAACCTCATCAATGAATTAAAATGGCGCGGACTTTGGGAAAGTTTTGTGGAAGAAGTTGAAAGATCCCTCACCAAAGAAGCTGAAACGGTCCGAAAACTCCTGCACGAATGAACGCGCAAACGGAAATCACCGACGAATTGGCCGCCAAGGAATTTGCGCTCACGCAAACCGAATTCATCCTGCGCTGCCTAACCGCAATCAAAGACGAACTCGACTCTGCCGACTGCTTGGAAAAGGAAATTGCGGACGAATTGGACGACGCGGAAAACGGACTGCTAATCATCGAAACTCGGCTGGAATAATGGAAGAAGCCCTAACCCACCTGCACCAACTGCTCGGACTGGAATCCTACTGGGGAATGGTGGTTTTCCACGAACTTTGCCAAACCGCGCTCCTCGCAACCCTCGCCATCCACCTGCTCTTTGGACGGCTCGCCATCCACCGCGGACAAGGAAACGACAAAGAACCGCCCGACACCAAACCGCAACCAACCAACGCCGAACGAATCGAAGAAACCTTGCGGAAAAAACCAAAACCATGAACGGACAACGGCTCACCATGGCCGCCGCAATCGGCTTTCTTTTCCTTTTCTTTCTGCTACTGCGCTATTCACCCAATGACCCGCGCTAAATCATCCTCTCCCCAACCGCGCGGACCGCGCTGCGCCAAACTTCACAACTGGAAGACGCCCAAGCCAACCGACAACGAACTCGTTTGCATGGATTGCGGAACTTGCTTTGCCGTCCCGGGATTTCCACGAACTTGACTTGTGAAATGCCAATGCTATAACTGGAAACCGCCTCCGCCGAAAGATGACGCCCGCGTCTGTCAAAACTGCGGACGGCAAATTGATCTGCTTATGCATAACGACATTGAAAATCAAAAAAGTCTCAGCCGGCGCTCTTTTCTGCGGCAGTCCGGCCTAAGTCTTGGAAGCGTCGCTCTTGGATCGCTCTTGCAAAAAGACCTGCGCGGAGAAGCCGGGAAGCAAAACCTCTTGCACTGGGCGCCAAAAGCCAAGCGCGTCATTTTCTTGTGCATGGCGGGCGGCCCCTCTCATTTGGAAACATTTGACTACAAGCCGAAATTGGCCGCGCTTCACGGACAACCCATGCCCGATTCCTACACGCAGGGACAACCTATTGCGCAGCTCCAAGGGCAGGCTTTGAAATGCCAAGAACCGATGACGGGATTCCGTCGATACGGACGAAGCGGTCAGGAAATCAGCGACTTCCTGCCTTGGCACGCAAAAATGGCCGACGAAATCGCTATCGTGAGATCCATGGTTACGGAGCAAATCAACCACGATCCGGCGCACACATTTATGAATACCGGCACGGCAATCAGCGGGCGTCCGTCCATGGGAGCATGGATTACTTACGGGTTGGGCGCGGAAACTTCCGATTTGCCGGGCTTTGTCGTCTTGACAAGCGTGGGAGGACGCAATCCGCAACCCATCGCCTCTCGGCAGTGGGCATCAGGATTTTTGCCCAGCCGCTTTCAGGGGGTGGAGTTTCAATCCAGCGGCGATCCCGTTTACTATGTCAAAAATCCAAACAACACCACCAACGCCCAACAATCAAAACTGGTGCGGACCATCAATCAACTGAATCGGCATCGCAACCAAACGCTACAAGATGCGGAAATTGAAACAAGAATTGCCGCTTACGAAATGGCCTTTCGCATGCAAAGCTCCGTGCCGGAACTTGTGGATATGTCCGACGAACCTCAACACACTTTAGAAATGTATGGCGCCGTTCCCGGAGACGGATCCTATGCCTCTAATTGTTTGTTTGCCAGACGGCTTGCTGAACGCGGAGTGCGCTTCATTCACCTTTACCATCGCGGTTGGGATCATCACGGCGATCTCGTGCGATATATGAACACTTGCTGCGGCCTCACTGACAAGCCGACTTGGGCGCTATTGACTGATTTAAAACAACGCGGAATGTTGGAAGAAACCTTGATCATCTGGGGAGGCGAGTTTGGGCGCACGCCTATGTATCAAGGAAAGGGCGGGCCGGGTCGAGATCATCATATCAAAGGCTTTTCTATGTGGTTGGCTGGCGGCGGCGTCCAAGGCGGCGTCACTTACGGCGCTACTGATGAATTGGGCTACCATTCGGTCGACAAAATTGTGCACGTTCGAGACCTCCACGCCACTATGCTTCACTTGTTGGGAATTGATCACCGCCGTTTCTCCGTTCCCTTCCAAGGTCTGGACACAAGGTTGACGGGAGTCGAAGAAGCGCGGGTTATTCACGGCATATTGAGCTGATATTGCCGTTGCCAGCCCTGCCGGATCGTGTTCACGCTTTCTATGAAGGAAAAAAGGAACTGCTACTGAAAGATCCAGCGCATGAACAACTACTACTGTAACAATTGGATTTATCTCTTCCATTCTAAAACGCTTTGCCTACAAAGCCAAAACTGCCGCCGCGCAGTTGACGTTTCTTTGGTGGATGGAGAAAGTTTCCGCGCGCTAATTTGTTTCTTATGATTGTTCTTTATAGTTGCGAGGTGGAAGGCTAAGTTGTTGGCGTTCAGGATGAGTTTGCGTTTGTTCAATACACTTTCTCGGCAAGTCGAGGCCTTTGTTCCGTTGGAGGGGGGCAAGTTGGTTCGGCTTTATTGTTGCGGTCCCACCGTTCACGACTTTGCTCATATAGGAAACTTCCGCACTTTTGTGTTGGCTGATCTTTTATGTCGATACCTTCGGTTTCGGGGATATGATGTAATTCATGTGATGAATGTGACGGATGTTGAGGACAAGATCATTGCTCGCGTAGGAAAAGCCGGTGTGTCGTTGAAGGATTATACGGCTAAGTTTGAGAAGATGTTCTTTGAGGATTTGGCTACTTTGGGGTGCATTCGGCCGGATCAAGTTCCTCGCGCTTCTAATCATATTTCGGAGATTATAAATCTAATAAAGAAGTTAATGGATAAGGGGATTGCTTATACGGCTGGGGATGGTTCGGTTTACTTCAGCATCCAAAGGTATCAAGAGCTGGGCCGAGTGTACGGCCGGTTGACGAAGTTGGATTTTGACCAGATGAGGCTCGGCGAAAGGGTGCGAAGCGATGAATATGAAAAGGACGCGGCGGCGGATTTTGCGCTTTGGAAGGCTCGCGCGCCGGAGGACGGCCAAGTTTTTTGGGCAAGCCCTTGGGGAGAGGGCCGGCCGGGCTGGCACATTGAGTGCAGCGCTATGAGTATGAAGTTGCTGGGAGCGAGTTTTGACCTCCATTTAGGAGGAGAGGATTTGATCTTTCCCCACCACGAAGATGAGATTGCGCAGAGCGAAGGCGCCGGCGAGCAAAAGCCGGGAGAGAAGTTTGTTCGCTATTGGGTTCACGTAGCGCATCTTCTGGTCGAAGGCAGGAAGATGTCCAAGTCTCTTGGCAATTTTTTTACCTTGCGGGATTTGAGGAAGAAGGGATTTAGCGGGCGAGAGATTCGATTTATTCTCACTTCCGCTCACTATCGGGAGACTTTCAATTTTACGCTGGATGGATTGCGCGGCGGGAGGTCTGCGTTGCGCCGCATCGACGAGTGCGTCGGAAAGCTGAGGGAAACCGCTGGAAACGCGGTTGCAGGAGCGCAACCCGGCTTTCTGATGGCGTTTGAAAAGGCTCTGGATGAGGATCTCAATGTTTCGTCCGCATGGGCAGTCGTCTTTGATTGGGTGCGAAAGATGAATCGGGAACTCGGCGATGGGAAAATGCCTCCCGAAGAGGCCGCGGCCAACCTAGCCGCTTGGAAGCGAGTAGACTCTGTGTTGGGCGTGGGAGCGCCGGCGACAAGCGGCGGAGCGCCGGCCGAAGTGACGCTGGCTTTGACGGAACGGCAGACCGCCAGGAAAGCCCGGGACTTTCAACGGGCGGACGCTATCCGGGAAGAATTGTTGGGTTTGGGCTGGATTATTGAAGACACGCCAAATGGACCGCGAGCAAAGCGGGCTTGAAGTTCCGCCGCTTTTTCGCCAATAATTTAACTTTTACTATGTTCAAAATGAATTATCGAAGGATTGTGAAATGTTGGCGGCAATGGCTTGGCGTCGCCTTGCTCTTTGGTTGCGGATGGTCGGCTCAAACCCAAGTGCCGCCTCCGATTTATGAACTGCCGCCGCCAAAACCCAACTCAAGGAATCCCTACCAAGTGCGCGTTCCTTTGCGCCATGCCGAAACGAAACCGCTGCCGAAACAACGTCCCGCCGCCGCCAACCGGCGATACACTGCGGACAAAACGCTGACTTGGGATGCCGTCTTCAAGGAAGTCCGTCCCAAACTGGGCGCCGAGAAAGGCGAGTTGTTTTTTCAAGTGTCCAATGATTCTAATCGTCCCGTCACTATCAGCCAAATTCGCCCTTCCTGCGGCTGTACACTTACTCGGCATCCAAATCTGCCTTGGACGCTAAAACCGGGGGAGAGCGATCAAATCCATCTGGCAGTCGACTTGAAGGGAAAACACGGAACGCTCACAAAGTCTGTTTCCGTGTTTAGTTCCGCCGGACAAAAAGACCTTTCGTTTAAAATCCACATTTCTAATCCGGGAAAAGTTGGAGTCAAAATGATGAGCGACAGCGACCGATTGAAAAACATTCAAATCGCCGCCAAAGACCGCCAGGCAATCTTTAAAGGCAACTGCAAATCGTGCCACTACGACGCCGCCCTCGGCAAACAAGGCGAAGACCTTTTTGTCGCCGCTTGCGGCATTTGCCACGAAACCCCGCATCGAGCGACCATGGTTCCAGATCTGTCGGCCGCGCAAAAAGGAATCCAGCGCAACCAAGCCTACTGGACGCTTTGGATCACTCACGGAAAAACCGGAACCCTAATGCCCGCTTTTCACCAAGGACAAGGCGGGCCGCTTACCAGCCAGCAAATCCAAGATCTTGCCGGCTACTTAACAAAGCGCTTCCCCGACAATCCGCCGCCAGCCGACAAAACCCAAGCCAAAAGAGAAGAGAACCGATGAGAACCGCAATTACAATCCTCGCCATCGCATGCCTCTGCGCCTGCGCCACGCCAGAACCAACACGAGAGATAACCAAACAACAAACCATAAAATGGCTAGAGCTAATACAGGAGACAGAAGAAAAACTCGCCAAAAGTAAAACAACGCTCAGGCAACTCACAGACATCGAACTACTGGCCCACACTCGAGCGATTCAAAACAGGATCCAAACTGAATTCACCGAAGAGGAACGAAACCGCTTCGCCGAATCCTCCTACCTCACGGCAAACTCCCCCCAAGACAAATAAGGCTATACGCTATCGTCACGATGGAAAAACTCGCGCAGGAAGAACTCCTCCGAAGAGAAGCCAAAAACCCAATCAACATAGCAAAAAAGATGCACGCAGCAACAGTCGCCAAAGCGCAGGCAGACGCCGAGTCGTTATCGAACGATGAACTACGGGCATTCCTCCGAATCATCCAACAAACACTCACTGAAGAAGATCGCAAGAGCAATCCAATAAGCCTGTTGGCGAATCCAAATCGCAGCGACCGAGATCAAGAAGTAGCCGCCATGCTCACGATGGAACCAATATTCCAAGCAGAGCTCCGGCGAAGAGAAGCAGGAAAGGAAAGCCGATGAACGACGAAAAGAAGAAGCGCAACAAAAAGGGAGTCGCTTAAAATGAAAAAGAGATGTATATAGCCCCTGAATTAAAGAAAACAGCCTTTAATTGTACAAGGTGTAGTGCTTATGCGCATCAAATTTGGATGGAGCTTTTTGGTGGTGGTTTTATTGAAAAGGTCGTAGATATATTGAAATCTTGGGAAGATTTCTCAGAGATTTGCCCTATGAAAACAATATATGAAAAGACACATGGGTTGAGTGGCGGCATTAGAAAAGGAAGTAGTCAACTCCCAGTTTCTCAGTCCTTAGTTTCTCAGTGTGTGTGCTGTAGACAATTTTCCTATTGGATAAACGAAGAGCTTGTTTATCCGAAGATATTAACTAATCCGCCTCCTCACGGCGACATGCCGTATTCGGTAGTTGGGTATTACAACGAAGCCCGGCAAATTGCCGGAGATTCGCTGAGAGCGGCGGCGGCTTTACTTCGTTTGGCCGCCAAGAAACTTTGCGAGGAACTTGGGGAAACAGAACAAAATCTAAACAAAGCCATAGGCAATTTGAAGAAGAAGGGATTATCTGAAAGTGTTATACAATCGTTGGACAGCCTTCGCATTGCAAGGAATGAGGGCGGCGCCCATGAAGGGCAGATTGAATTGAGCGGAGAAGATAACAAACCGTTGGTAGAGAAACTCTTTCGTCTCTTGAATTTCATTGTGGAGAAAACAATCGCCGAACCAAGAAACATTGAGGAAACATTCCACTCGATGCCGGAAGGTCAAAAACAGTTTGTTAAAGACAGAGATGAAAATTATCAAGGATCCTGATGACTGGGCGTTTTATTACTTTTGAGGGAATTGAGGGGGCCGGCAAAACAACGCAAATTCATAGATTGGCGGAGTCTCTGCGTGGAAGGGGAAAATCCGTTTGCGTTGTGCGGGAGCCGGGCGGAACGCTGGTTGGAGATCGGTTGCGGGAGGTTTTGCTGAAGGACACTGTTTTGGCGGGATTGGTGTTGCCGGAGACGGAGTTTTTTCTTTTCTGCGCCAGCCGAAGCGAGTTGGTGCGTTCTGTAATTGGGCCGGCTTTGAAGAGGGGAAAAGTCGTTCTGTGCGACCGATTTACGGATTCCACTTTGGCTTATCAAGGTTATGGGCGCGGTTTGGATTTGGATTGTTTGCGGGAGGCGATTGACTTTTCTACCGGCGGCTTGGTTCCTGATGCCACTATTTATTTAGACATTCCAATAGAAGTAAGTCTTCGCCGCGGTCGAGGGGACGAGTTTAGCGATGCATTTTTTCGGCGAGTGGAGGCGGGTTTTCGCAAGCTGGCTGGGGCGGAACCGAAGCGCATCCGCGTTGTGGACGGTCAAGATAGTGTGGAATCGGTGGCCGCCAAGGTGCTGAAGAATTTGGAAACTGTGATTTTGAAGTCGTCGCGGATTCCCGGGGAAAAAGCCGGCGAATAGCGCTTGGCCGGTTTGTCCTCTTATCGTAGCGCCGCCATTTCGGATTCAAATAGCTGACGGGTTTTGCCTTGTAGTTCTTCAAGGGCGATTTCGTTGGCGTCGACTTTTTTCAAGAGGGATTTCTGCGCCAAGTAGTCTTTGTTCACTACGCCGGCTTTGCTTTGAAGCATGCGCCAGGATTTGCGGCGTTCGACGGCGAATAAGACCATTTGGCGCGAGACGGTGAAGAATTTTATTTTTCCGTTGATCTCGGCTTTGATGTAAACGCCGAAGTTGGGGACGAAAGAGCGGTGCTCGGGATCAAATACCTTCCGGTTAATGACGTCGTCCTGGCTGATGCAGACTAGCATGTCGTCTATGTGGATGAATTCTTGGGCTTGTTCTTCTGTGATTGTTTTGATGTGTTTTCGGAATCTGGCTTCGGTCAATGCCCAGTGGGCTACGGTGAAGTTGTATTTTTCACCTGTGGATTTGTATTTGGTTTGCCACCAGTCCTTTGTCGGTGTGGGGTTTCCCTTCAGGCTGAAGGATTCTTGGGAAGTTTCTCCGGCGCGCGGGTTGAAGACGAATTCGGGCATGCCGCGCGCGTCGCGGATCATTTTTGCTTGATCGGCGGACATGTTGTCGGGCACGCCGTGTTCCGGCTGGCAAGTGGTGTAGGCTTGGAAGAAGGCGGTGCCGCGGTATTCGATGCCATCGAGCATGGCGCGGTAAAGTTTGGCGGAGTTGGCCATTGAAACTTGGGCCACGAAAGGCGAGCCGTGTCCGGCGGTGAATGCTTCGGCCACGTTTTTCTTTTCGATGAGTTTCCCTTGGGAGGCTTGGCCGAATTGGTTCATGTCGTAGCCGCCGAGCATGGTTGAGGAGTCGGAGTTTTGGCCGCCGGTGTTGGAGTAGACTTGGGTGTCCAGCATCATCATTTTGACGTTGGGACGGTTCTGCAAGATGACTTTGGAGACGTTTTGGAAGCCGATGTCTCCCAAAGCACCGTCGCCGCCGATGACCCATACTTTGGGCAGTTCTTTGATTTCCTGGTTGGTCATGAAGGTGTCGTCCAACCGCGTCAATCGAAAGTATTCTTCTTCCGAAATCACGTTTTCGTTGCGTTCCAGCAAGTTGCGGGCGAGGCGTTCGGGGACGACGGATCGACGGGCATGTTGGACGATGAGGGATTCGCTGAGCAGCCAGCTGATGGTGGCGCCGTCTTGAAAGAGGGAGTTCATCCAAGGATAGGGATGGGGATTGGATGGCGGGGTGGATCCGTAGACGGTGTTGCAACCGGTGCTGGCGCCCATGAACATCACGGACATGCCGTTGGGCATTCTGCCGTCGACGGCTTGGAGTTCTTTGTGGTTGAAGGCGTCGGTTCGCAGGGAGGCGCAGAGGGCGTCAATGAATTCCCGGTCGGTAATTTCTCCGTGGTCGGCAATCCGCTTTTGAGTGTCTGCGTCGTTTTCGCCGCCAAGTCCCATCGCGATGTGTGCTATGGATTGCCGGTAAAGTTCGTATTCCTTGCTGCTGAGGTCTCGCAGTTTCGCGAGTTTTTCGGGGCCTTCGGCTTGCAGTCTATCTGCGATGGCGCGAAGGCGGGCGGCTTTGGCATGATAGAGCGGGCGCATGTAGGCTTCGGTTACGGAACCAACTGCGCGGAGGATGCTCTTTTCTCCGCAGCCCGCGCAGGCGCCATCGCCTGATACAAGCGCTTCGTAGTTGCGGCGAACCATCAAGTGGTTGCGCAAGGCGGCTTCTCTGGAATCTTCCGGCGCGCCGTCGTTGTAAAGTCCCAAGTATTTCTGATTGGTGTCTGGGAGGAGTCGAGAAAAGATTTGGGCGGTAGTGAGTTCGGAATTGAGTTCTTCAGTTTCCTCGGCCATTCGCAGCGCGTCGTGATCGCCGCAGACTTGAACGCATTCCCCGCAACCTTTGCAAAGATCGGAAACGAAGATGGAAAAGAGGCCGCCTTCGCCGGGTTTCTTTTTTTCGATGGATCGGAAGATGGCCGGAACGGAGGAGTAAGCAAGCGGCAGTTTCTCAATAATGCCTGTAAATTGTTCTTTGGATTGGTGGTTTATGGAGTCCAGAGCGTCGATTTCTTCTCGAATGACGTCGATAAACGGGATTTTTTGCTTGGCTTGAATGGCTTTCACCATCTTTGCGCGAGCGCGGTCTTCGATGCCGGGCAACTGTTTAATCAGCTCGGCTTGCTGTTCTCTGTCGGAGACGTAGTTTTTTGCGGCGGTTAAGAGCACGGTTTTGATCTCTTGCGCGGTGTTGGGCAAAGCGGTGTCTGGGCATGCGGTGATGCACTCCATGCATTGCGTGCAATTTTCGGCGATGTAGACCGGGGTTTCTCTGCGGGCGACGTATTTAGAAGAGGTGGCGCCGGTGCCGGCGCTCATAATGCCCACCGAGGCTAATGCTCCGGAGGGTTGGTGATAACCGAGTCCGTTGCGGTATTCGCTGTCGAATTTGGACAACGCAGCGTAAGGGGATCTTTCGGTTTGTTCATCGAACGGAAGGGGAACGCCGCAGCCGCTCGCTTCGCAACCGGCGGTTGCCGGAATGCGGTGGTTGCCCAAGGGAATGACCGGAGCTTTGCGCATGCTGGAAGTGTCCGAGTCTTCCGGCCGTCCGTATTGGATTTCGACTACGCGGTGAAAGCCTTGGGTCATGACTTCCATGTTGGAGTTCACCACGGCTTCGCCAAAGCGTCCAAACTTTTTTTCATATTGGTTTCGAACGACTTCTCGATATTTGTCTTGGGAGATGCCGTTGTCCGCAAGAAAGCTGGAGACTCTGAAGAATGCGCCTAGAAAAGAGTTGCCCTGCATGCGAAGTTGGAGATCGGCGCGGTTGGTGGCGTTTTTGGCGATGTCGAATCCCGGCAAAATGTAGACTTTGATTTTATTGTCCTGAATGAACTTCCGGTGATGGACCGGGATGCGCTGCCAAGCGGTTTCCGGGCTGTCTTTGGATTCCCAGACGAGGCAGCCGCCGGGATTGATTCCTTCCAGCGGGTTTGTGTGGGTGAATGCTTTTGGGTCGCAGCAAAGAACTACGTCGACGTGATTCAACTCGCAGTTGACTCGGATGGGTTGGGGCGCCACGACTAAGTAATAGTTGGTTGGGGCGCCTTTCTTTTCCGAACCGTATTTGGGGTTGGCGCTGACGAATAACTTGTCTTCGAGGACGCCGTGTTCGTCGTAGCTCGGATTTCGACGGGAGATCAAGTTGCCGAACTCGCCGATGATGGAACCGAGGTTTTTGCCCGTTGTGATCATCCCCCAACCGCCGATAGAGTGAAATCGAACGGCAATGGCTTTTTCAGGGAGCAAGGAGGGGGTGTCTTCGGAAATGACCGCGTAGGGATGATCCACGCCGAGCACGAAGAATGTTTCGCCGTCGGCGGCGTTTTTGCCGTCTTTGCGGTTGATTTTTCCTTGGGAAAACTCATAAGCGCCGAGGATGTGTTCCGGCCGAAAATCCCGGGAGCCAATGCCGTAGGCGGCGCGGAAGATTCTTGGGGTTTCCTCAATGGCAAGCGGACTGACGGCGCCTCCAAATTGAGTCGTTTCCTGGGCTTTTCCAATCGCGGTTCGAATGTCGCGCGCCAAGGGATTGTCTCCGGCCATGCCCTCGTCGGTTCGCTCCAGAACGATGATGTTCTTTTTTCCGCGAATGGCTTCGATAATGGCGGACTCCGGGAAAGGCCTCAGAACGTTAATGTGCAGCGAGCCGGTTTTTGCGTTTTGTTTTTTTCGCAGGTAGTCAACGGCTTCATCGATGTTTTCGGCGGCGCATCCCAAGGAGATGAACAGCGTCTCAGCGTCCTCAGTTTTGTAACCCGATACGAGCCCGTAATAGCGGCCTGTCAATCGGCCAAATTCTTCGTAGGCAGCTTCCAGAAACTTCAGGATGGGCTCGTTAAAATTGTCGCGCCGGGCGATGACTCCGTTCATATGATGTTCTTGGTTTTGCACGGGGCCAAGGAGGATGGGGTGTTTGAGGTCCATCATTTCAGGAACTCGCCGCCGAGTGGGCCCGAACAATTCGCGTTGCGAGGCGGTTGGGCACTCAATTACGTCGTTTGGAGCGCCGAGGAACTCCCGCAGCAGTTCCGCTTCGGGCGAGTAGTAAGTTCGCTCCGAGTGGGTCGTCAGCATTCCGTCTTGGATGTTCATTCCCGGATTGAGGGAGAGTTCGTTAACCTTGCGGAGGATGATGGCTTGGTCGGCTGCTTGCTGGGCGCCTTTGGCCATAAGCATAGTCCAGCCCGTGTCCAAGGCCGCGTAGAAATCGTCGTGGCCGCAGTGAACGTTCAGCGCATGTTTGGTCAAGGCGCGGGCGCCGACCTCCAGAACCATCGTGGAGCATTTTCCCGGCGCGTGGTAGTACTGCTCCATTGCGTAAACGATGCCTTGGCCGGAGGTAAAATTCACGGTTCGGCGTCCGGCGACGGAATAAGCGGTGGCGCCTCCTTGGGCCGCGTGTTCGCCTTCGCATTCCACCGCGATTTTTTGGTCGCCGAAGACGTTGAGTTCGCCTTGGGCAAAAGACTGTTGATAAATCTCGCCGCCTTCTGTCGAGGGGGTGATGGGATAAAAGACGCCGCCTTCTGTGATGCGGGTTTCGACCTGCTCGGCGACCAGTTGATTTCCGTTGCAGTTGACGCGGATGCCGGGGTATTTTGGTTTGCGCGACGGACTCAATGTTGCCGGACTTTCGGCGGCATTCTTTGTTGCTGTAGCTGATTCGGCCATAAAGAAATTCAGGTTACTGATATTTCGAGTATTTTCAAGAGTGTTCTTTCATCGGCACCTTCGAAGGCGCATCTTCCGTTATTTGTCTTTTGAAATCAAGACCGATTCAACGGGGGCCGCCGTCGTTTACCAAAGTAAATATTCACAAGGCCAAAAATAGACGAGGGAGCGGAATTTCAAATAAAGCGTTGGAATGGGGCGGAATTTCGTTGCTAAATAGGATTCAAAGATTGAAAGTTTGGCGGTTTCTGCCGAGTTCTCGGCGAAGTTGTTTGTTTGGATTGGAACTCTTGACCCAATGATTCCAGCGATTCTGGCCACCGTGTTGTTTTGCCTTTCGGCGGTGACGGCCAATCAAGCGACTCGATTGGCGGGAAGCATTGAGGCGAATTTTTGGAGACTCTTGCTCGCTTCTGTTTTGCTTGGAGGATGGGCGCATGCGTTTGGAAGCGGCTGGAGCGGAAGCGCTTGGGGAATTTTTTTTTGCCAGCGGAATTGTTGGATTTGGCATTGGCGACTTGGCGCTGTATTTGAGTTATCCTCGCTTGGGTTCTCGATTGACTTTGTTATTGACGCATTGTTTGGCGGCTCCGCTGGCGGCTGTCTGCGAGTGGATTTATCTGGGGACGACGCTCCGTTTGGTTGAAATTGTCGCCATCGGCTCCATTCTGGGAGGAGTCGGCTTTGCGTTGGCTCCCTCTGAAAATCTCCACTTGGACAGGCGAACGCTGGTCGTCGGATCGGCTTGGGGCGTTTTGGCCGCAATGGGACAGGGGATTGGCGCCGTCATGAGCAGGGTTGGATATGCGGCCAATGTCCGTGACGGTTTTGACATTGACGGAATGTCAGTTGCTTATCAGCGGATTCTTGGCGGTTTGGCGGTTGGCGCATTGTCGTTTGCTTGGGTCAACGGGAGAAAGCTGGCGGAGTCGGCGGGATGGATTAGAATGCTGTTGCCACCGTCGGAGTCTTTTCGATGGATTGTGATCACTGGTTTGACCGGACCGACTTTTGGCGTGGCTTGCTATCAATGGGCGCTAGAGCATACTCCCAGCGGAATTGTGCTTTCCATAGTGGCGACGGCGCCTTTGGCGGTGATCCCTATGACGTTTTGGATGGAAGGAGATCGACCGGGCAAACGGGCGTTCATTGGCGGACTGTTTGCCGTTTTGGGAGTTATTGCGCTTGGCTTGGCTTAATTTTTAGAGAATGCGGGGGCGTGGTCGACGATGCTGTTATCCAGCGGCGTGTTCATTCCCTGAGTATTTTTAATTTTTTTTTGAAAAATTGTTGACAACGATTGGATTCGTGCTTAATTTTACTGCTCGTTTTTGGGGGCAAAGCGAAAAACCGTTGCCCTTTGAGCTAAAGAAAAGTAGGGTTGGCGATGATTTTTGTCTTTTGGGGAAGCGTTGGCGGGCTTTTGGGCAAGCCCATGTAGCTCAGTTGGCAGAGCACATCCTTGGTAAGGATGAGGTCACCAGTTCAATCCTGGTCATGGGCTCCAGGAATATATTTTTACGCCTTGTATTTTGAGGCAGTTTGTACAAATCAGAACATCAGAACATAAAATTGAATGGCAAAAGAAGCGTTTCAGAGAACTAAACCGCATGTCAACGTGGGGACGATCGGGCATGTTGACCACGGCAAATCGACCTTGACTGCGGCAATCGTGGCAGTGCAAGCCCGGAAGGGATTGGCCGAGAAGATTTCTTATTCGGATATTACCAAGGGGGGCACCGTCCGCGATGATTCCAAGACGGTGACGATTGCGGTATCCCACGTTGAGTATGAATCAGAGACTCGGCACTATGCTCACGTCGATTGTCCGGGACACGCCGACTACATTAAGAACATGATCACGGGCGCCGCGCAGATGGATGGCGCCATTTTGGTGGTGGATGCCTCCTCAGGGCCTATGCCGCAGACTAAAGAGCATGTTTTGCTGGCTCGTCAAGTGGGAGTGCCTGCCATTGTGGTGTTTTTGAACAAGGTGGATTTGGCGGATGATGACTTGTTGGAACTTGTGGACATGGAAGTTCGAGAGTTGTTGAACAAGTATGAGTTTCCCGGCGATGACGCGGCGATTATCCGGGGAAGCTCAACCGCCGCTTTAGATGGGAAGGCCGAAGGCGAGAAAGCGGTCACTGATTTGCTGGCGGCGATTGATGAAAAAATTCCCTTGCCGACGCGGGACGTGGACAAACCTTTCTTGATGTGCATTGAAGATGTTTTCAACATTGAAGGCCGCGGCACGGTAGTTACCGGCCGTGTGGAACGCGGCGAGCTGAAAAAGATGAGCGAGGTGGAAATCGTCGGCCTGCGGGAAACGCAAAAAACCACTGCAACCGACATTGAGATGTTCCGAAAGCTTTTGGATAGCGCTACAGCGGGAGATAATGTCGGCGTCTTGCTTCGAGGGATTAAAAAGACGGACGTCGAGCGCGGGCAGGTATTGGCTCGTCCGGGTTCGATTACCCCGCATAAAAAGTTCAAGGCCGAAGTCTACGTGTTGTCGAAGGAGGAAGGCGGACGACATACGCCGTTTTTCACCAATTATCGGCCGCAGTTCTATTTCCGGACGAGTGATGTTACCGGAACGGTAAAGTTGCCCGAAGGTGTGGAAATGGTGATGCCCGGCGACAATGTTTCTGTGGATATCGAGCTGATTACGCCGGTCGCGATGGAAAAAGGCCAGCGCTTTGCCATCCGCGAAGGAGGCCGAACAATCGGCGCCGGGCGCATCAGCGATATTGTCGAATAGCGAATTTACGTTGCTCGGCGGCGGGGAAGAGGGCGGTAGCTTAATTGGTAGAGCAACGGTCTCCAAAACCGTAGGTTGGGGGTTCGATTCCCTCCCGCCCTGCCAACGCTGGAATGGAGAATGTGGAGAAATCCGGGAGGGGTGGCAGAGCGGTTGATCGCGACGGTCTTGAAAACCGTTAAGGTGAAATCCTTCGAGGGTTCGAATCCCTCCCCCTCCGCCAAAGGTGTTTGAGAGAAGTGAATGTTTGGGATTTTATTTGGATTGGATTGGCCGCGGCAGTTTTTGCTTTTCTATGGCGAAAAGGTTATTTGCTTCGGTTGTCCCAGTACGTCGGGCAAACGAAGATTGAGCTCAGAAAGTGCGCTTGGCCGACGGTGAATGAGTTGAAAGGTTCTACGGTAGTGGTCATTATCGCAACGGCAATTATAGGACTGTTTGTCGTGGGGATTGATTTCGTCGTTGGGCAGATCATGAATTTAATTATGTGAGCGGTTTTCGACGGTCTACTAATCAAGCAATGAAAAGCCAATGGTTCGTGATTCATACCCTGGCGGGGCAAGAGCAGAAAGTTAAAGAGAACATCGAGAAACGGATTCAAACCGAAGAGATGGGGAAATATATCGAAAAAGTATTCGTGCCGATGGAAAAAGTCGCCGAGATCCGAGGAGGCAAAAAGACGGTGACAGATCGGAAGTTGTATCCCGGCTATGTTTTTATCAAAATAGCGCTTTTGGACGACGAACGACAAATTGTGGACCGTCCATGGTATTTTGTTCAAGAAACGCCCGGGATTATCGGTTTTATTGGTGGAGACCGTCCGACGCCAACCCCTGATGAAGAGATCGAAATGATCGAAGCGCAGATTTTTGAATCCGAAGGGCAAGAAAAGCCAAAAATTGACTTTGAAGTGAAAGAAACAGTGAAAATTAATGACGGCCCGTTTCTCAATTTCAACGGAGTTATTGAAGAGATTGAACCGGATCGAGGAAAACTTCGAGTGACGGTGAATATTTTTGGCAGGAATACGCCGGTTGAGCTCGAATACTGGCAAGTGGAGAAAGCATAGAGTCAATGGCAAAGAAGGTTACCGGAACAGTGAGGCTACAAATTCCTGCGGGGCAGGCGAATCCTGCACCGCCGGTAGGGCCGGCCTTGGGACAACAGGGGGTGAACATTATGGGCTTTTGCAAGGAATTCAACGCCCGCACCAAAGCCCAAGCCGGAGTGATTGTCCCCGTGGTCATCACCGTCTATCAAGACAAGTCATTTACTTTTATTGTCAAGTCGCCGCCGGCGGCTTTGTTGCTCAAGAAAGCCGCCGGCGTGGCCTCAGGCTCTAAAACGCCTAATAAGAACAAAGTGGGTAGCGTCACTCGGGATCAAGTAATGGAAATTGTGAAAACGAAAAAAGAAGACCTCAACGCGGCCACCAATGAGGCGGCTTTCCGAGTGATCGCGGGTACCGCGCGCAGCATGGGAATCGATATCAAAAACTAACCAAAAAAAACGAGCGGGAGCAGTCTCTGGAGAGAGTGCGTAAAGTCCCGTCTAATATAAAATGCCAAGCAGACGATACATAGAGGCTTTGGAACTTATCGACCTCAAGAAACCATATAATCTTGAGGAAGCAATCGCTGTTTTGGGAAAACTGCCGAAAACAAAGTTTGACCAAACTGTGGATCTTGCCATCCATTTAGGAGTGAATCCTCGTCAATCCGATCAAATGGTTCGAGGGACGGCGCCGCTGCCTCATGGCACCGGCAAGAAAGTGCGAGTGCTGGTATTTGCGGCGGACGGTTCGGCAGCGTCCCGCGCCGCCAGCGATGCAGGAGCCGAGTTTGTCGGCTATGATGAATATCTGAAAAAATGCCGTGAAGGTTGGGCAGATTTTGACGTTGCAATCTCAACGCCAGATGCGATGACTGAAGTAAGGAAATTGGGAAAAGTTCTTGGCCCCAAGGGATTAATGCCGAATCCAAAGATCGGAACGGTCACCGAAGACACCGCAAAAGCGGTTGCCGAGGTAAAAGCGGGTCGAGTGGAATTTAAGATCGACAAGGCGGCAAACGTCCACGTTCCGATAGGTAAATTGTCGTTTTCTCCCGATCATTTGAAAGAAAATGCGGAAACCGTCATTGACGCTGTTTTGAAAGCGAAACCAGCGAGCGCAAAGGGAATCTATCTGATCAGCGGTACGTTGAGCGGCACCATGAGCCCGCCGGTCCATCTCAATGTGAAGCCTTTTATGAAAGCGGCTTAGCCGTCAATTCGATTACAGAATACTATGCGACTCGAAAAAAAGCAGATTAGCGCTGAGTATTTGGAGCGTCTTCAATCTTCTCCTTACTTTATCTCGGTCAATTACAACGGGCTTAAGGTGGATCAATTTGCCGAGCTTCGCAGGCGGTTGCTTAAAGTGGATAGCGAGATTCACGTCGTTAAGAACTCAATCTTCAAAATTGCGGCTATGAGAGCGGGGATTCAGGATTTGGGCGGGGTTTTAAAAGGGCAAATTGCGGTCGTAACCGGCCAGCGGGAGATTTTTGGAGCTGCTAAAGTGCTGAAGAATTTCGCCGAAGAGTTTAAAAAACCGGTGATTCTCTTCGGCTTTATGGGGAGCGATCGATTGGATGCCGACGGGGTGAATCGAATCGCGGATCTCCCGTCAAAGGCTGAACTGCGCGCCATGCTTGTTGGGTTGATACAAACTCCCGCGAGACGATTGGCAACGGTGATTGGAACACCGGCAAGACAGATGGCTCTAGTCCTCAAAGCAAGGAGTGAACAGCATAAATAGCCGCCAGAAATTTCGGGTCACTGCTTTTCAATGAGTGATCGTATTTAAGACACGGAACACAAAAACAAAGTAAATTGTCGACTGAATTGTTTGGTTTAAATCAGTTCCCTTAGGAACTGGCGACGAGACTAGAGAAAAATGGCAGATATAAATAACTTAGTGCAAAAATTGAGTGAGTTGACAGTCATGGAGGCTGCCGACTTGGTGAAACAATTGGAAGAGAAGTGGGGCGTCAGCGCTTCCGCGCCGGTGGCGGCCGTTGCCGGTGGCGCTCCTGCCGAGGGCGGTGGAGAAGAAGAGAAGACGGAATTTGACGTCGTTTTGGCCTCCGCCCCGTCGGATAAGAAGATTCCAGTGATCAAGACTGTTCGCGAGGTCAAGGCCGGACTGGGACTCGCGGATGCTAAGAAGCTGGTGGAAAGCGCTCCCGCCGCCATCCTGGAGGCTGTGCCGAAGGAAGAAGCGGAAGGCGCAAAGAAGAAGCTAGAGGCAGTGGGGGCAACCGTCGAACTGAAGTAGAGTCGGGGTTGGGTTCGGGATTCGACGTTCCAGCCCTTGTGTTTTCTTTCGTTATCGAAGAATAATTATTGAACATACGTCCAAGAAAGATCGTCTCAAAAGAAATGCGGAGTTGGAGTTTCAGCCGGCAGAATCGCTGGCGGGTGTGTTTTTTGCCCTCTCTGCAGGAATTGCGGATTGATTTCCAACTGAGCGGGACCGTTTTGAGTTAAAGGCATGTCAACAAAGAAAATTGAGCGGATTAATTTTGGCAAGATTGAAGAGGTAATTAAACCTCCCAATCTGATCGAAATCCAAGTGGATTCCTATCGGGAATTTTTGCAGATAAAAAATCAGGAAGGGGAAGACATTGATCCGAGGAAGCGGCGCAGGATTGGCCTGCAAGCCGTGTTCGAGGAGATTTTTCCCGTCAAAAGCTACGATGAAAAATGCGAGCTGGATTTCCTTTTTTACGAGATCGGCAAACCTAAAGTAAGTTGGCTGGAGTGCCTTCACGAAGGTCTGACTTTTGGCGCATCGCTTCACGTAACGTTCCGATTGAAGGACGAACAAGGGGGGAAAGAAGAAAAGGTGTTTATGGGGGAGATCCCTTTGATGACGCCCCAAGGCACTTTTATCGTCAACGGAGCCGAACGAGTGATCGTCAGCCAGCTCCATCGTTCTCCCGGATTAGCGTTTGAGACAACCCAGCATCCCAATGGGAAAATGCTTCACTCCTTCCGAATCATCCCTGATCGCGGGTCTTGGTATGAGGCGCAGTTTGACACCAACGACATGCTTTGGGTTTATCTGGATCGCAAGAAGAGGCGGCGCAAATTTCTGGCGACGACTTTCTTTCGCGCGCTTGGATGCAGCTCCAATGCCGAGATTTTGAAGCGTTTTTACAAAGTAGAAGAATTGCCCATCAAAAAATTGGCCAAACTGAATGATGAGGAAATTCAAAACAGAGTGCCCGCGGAGGATGTGACGGATTTGGACAATGGGGGGAAGATAGCGCACGCCTTTGAGCCTTTATCGAAGGAAAAGGTGAAGAAAATTGCCGATTTGGGGGTGGGCAAAATCCAGGTTGTGAATATCAGCTTCGACGGCGGCATTATCATCAAATGTCTTAAAAAGGATCCGACAAAAAACCTAGAAGAAGCGTTAAAAGACATTTATCGACGTTTGCGTCCGGGAGATCCGCCGACAATAACCAATGCTAAAACGATGATTCAGCGTCTGTTTTTTGATCCCAAACGCTACGACTTAGGAGGCGTCGGCCGTTACAAAATCAACCAAAAGATCGGAGCAAAGCACTGGTCGCAGGAAGGCGTGGAAGAACTTGATCTCAGCGATTCTATCACAGAGTGTCTAAAAAAGGAAAATGTGGAAACTGTGGGGGATTTGGTACTAAGGCAGGTAGGGGATCTCAAATTGAAGTTGCCTCACTGGTCGGAGAAAAACGAGGAAACACCTGGAATTAGCGCTTTCGTCGAGGATTTCTTGAAAGAAAGGAAGAAGGTGAAAACTGTGGAGGCTTCGGCGAGGATGCTAAAAGAGGACTTGTTGGAATTGTCGAAAGATTGGTGTCTCTATGTGGAATTGAAGATTCAAGATTATTTGAAGGAGGCTAAAATCAAGACGGTGCGGGATTTAGTGGAGAAAACCCAAAAACAATTACAGGATTATCCGGGATACACGGAAGAATTGTTCAAGGAGATAGAAGAGAGATTAGAGAACTATGGAAAGAAGCAGGGCGTAAATCTTCGCATCGGAATGCCATCTCTTGTCCAACGGAAGAAAGCGCTCGATGCAAAGGTGGACAAAATGGGACTTAGCGCGCGAATTCAAGAATGTTTGGAGGGGGCGAAGATTAGAACGGTGAGAGAATTGGTGGAGAAAAAGCCGGCTGACTTAGTGGAGCAAGATACTCCCAAACAAACTAAAAGAAAACCTACCATTAAGGATCTTTACGATTTGTTTGGATTGGATGAGAAGGCAACAGCGGAACAGCTACAGAAAAGCTATCGCAAAGAGATGAACAAATTTCATCCTGATCAATATCAAGGATTGGCCTCCAAAGAATTGCGGGGTAGAGCGGAGGAGTGGACTAAGCGCATTGGGGAGGCTAAGAAGGTTCTGGAGGACTATCAGAAGGCGGGAGATAAATCGGGTCTGGATAAGGAAGATCTGGACTATTGGAATGCGGGCAAGTATTGGGGAGAATCTGACGAACAAATCAACCGAACTGTGGATGCTGAAGATGTTGAGGGGATTGAGAAGAAGTTAGAAGAGTTTGGTCGCAAGAAGGGTGTAGATCTTCGTCTTGGGATGTCTTTTTCGGAATTGGAGCGACTGGAGCGGGAATTGGATGAACAGGGGCAAGTCTTAGATCGATTGGAACGAGCATTGAAAAAGAAGATCGATGAGATTTTCCTCATTAGAGAATCTGGAAAATGGAAGAAAGCGCTCGATGCAAAGGTGGACAAAATGGGACTTAGCGCGCGAATTCAAGAATGTTTGGAGGGGGCGAAGATTAGAACGGTGAGAGAATTGGTGGAGAAAAAGCCGGCTGACTTAGTGGAGCAAGATACTCCCAAACAAACTAAAAGAAAACCTACCATTAAGGATCTTTACGATTTGTTTGGATTGGATGAGAAGGCAACAGCGGAACAGCTACAGAAAAGCTATCGCAAAGAGATGAACAAATTTCATCCTGATCAATATCAAGGATTGGCCTCCAAAGAATTGCGGGGTAGAGCGGAAGAATGGACTAAGCGCATTGGGGAGGCTAAGAAGGTTCTGGAGGACTATCAGAAGGCGGGAGATAAATCGGGTCTGGATAAGGAAGATCTGGACTATTGGAATGCGGGCAAGTATTGGGGAGAATCTGACGAACAAACCAACCGAACTGTGGATGCTGAAGATGTTGAGGGGATTGAGAAGAAGTTAGAAGAGTTTGGTCGCAAGAAGGGTGTAGATCTTCGTCTTGGGATGTCTCGCGATGAATTTCTCACTGGGGAATCTGTAAAAAAGGTTGATGAAGCCGCATTGCGGAAGTCTGGGGAAGGGATGGTAAAAGAGATTGAAGCCGCATTGCGGAAGTCTGGGGAAGGGATGGTAAAAGAGATTGAAGCCGCATTGCGAGAGTTTGGGGAAAAGCGTTCCTCTCGTTTTTATACTGGCTTTTTTGTCGATCTTCGTCTCGGCATGGAGGAGGATGAGGTGACTGATCGAGTTCTAGAGGCAAATGATCTGGTTGAGGCAACAAAGTATCTTCTCCGGCTGAAGACGGGAAAGGAGGGCAGTGTGGACGACATTGATCATCTTGGTAGCCGTCGCGTGCGCACTGTGGGGGAATTGTTGGCGAATCAGTGCCGCGTTGGCTTGGCGCGGACGGAACGTTTGGTTAAGGAACGCATGACCCTCTTCGATCAAGGTTTAGACACTATATCGCCGCAGAGGTTAATCAATCCGAAGGCGCTTTCTTCGGTGGTTCGGGATTTTTTTGGACGAAGCCAGCTTTCGCAGTTCATGGATCAAATCAATCCTTTGGCGGAGTTGACTCATAAGCGTCGTCTCTCGGCTTTGGGTCCGGGCGGCTTATCCCGCGAGCGGGCGGGATTCGAAGTGCGGGATGTTCATCCTTCGCATTACGGGAGAATCTGTCCCATCGAGACTCCCGAAGGGCCGAATATCGGATTAATTGCTTCTTTGGCGGCCTTTGCCCGCGTCAATGATTTTGGCTTTATTGAGACGCCTTACCGCAAAGTGAACAAAGGTCGAGTGCCCCGATTGACGCAGACCCACCGGTTGGAATTGAAGATTCAAGATTATTTGAAGGAGGCTAAAATCAAGACGGTGCGGGATTTAGTGGAGAAAACCCAAAAACAATTGCGGGATTATCCGGGATACACGGAAGAATTGTTCAAGGAGATAGAAGAGAGATTAGAGAACTATGGAAAGAAGCAGGGCGTAAATCTTCGCATCGGAATGCCATCTCTTGTCCAACGGAAGAAAGCGCTCGATGCAAAGGTGGACAAAATGGGACTTAGCGCGCGAATTCAAGAATGTTTGGAGGGGGCGAAGATTAGAACGGTGAGAGAATTGGTGGAGAAAAAGCCGGCTGACTTAGTGGAGCAAGATACTCCCAAACAAACTAAAAGAAAACCTACCATTAAGGATCTTTACGATTTGTTTGGATTGGATGAGAAGGCAACAGCGGAACAGCTACAGAAAAGCTATCGCAAAGAGATGAACAAATTTCATCCTGATCAATATCAAGGATTGGCCTCCAAAGAATTGCGGGGTAGAGCGGAGGAGTGGACTAAGCGCATTGGGGAGGCTAAGAAGGTTCTGGAGGACTATCAGAAGGCGGGAGATAAATCGGGTCTGGATAAGGAAGATCTGGACTATTGGAATGCGGGCAAGTATTGGGGAGAATCTGACGAACAAATCAACCGAACTGTGGATGCTGAAGATGTTGAGGGGATTGAGAAGAAGTTAGAAGAGTTTGGTCGCAAGAAGGGTGTAGATCTTCGTCTTGGGATGTCTTTTTCGGAATTGGAGCGACTGGAGCGGGAATTGGATGAACAGGGGCAAGTCTTAGATCGATTGGAACGAGCATTGAAGAAGAAGATCGATGAGATTTTCCTTCTTAAATATCTGACGGCGGATGAGGAGGAAAAGTTTGTGGTGGCTCAGGCCAATACCTCCGTTAAGGAGAATGGAGAACTGGAACGAGCAATGTGCCGGAAGAAGGGGGATTTTATTGACATCGATCCACAAGAGGGCTTTAAGGATAGCGTTCATTACATGGACGTGTCTCCAAAACAGTTGGTGTCCGTGGCCGCGGGGTTGATTCCTTTTTTGGAGCATGACGATGCGAATCGCGCTCTTATGGGGTCGAACATGCAGAGGCAAGCGGTGCCTTTGCTGGCAACGGAAGCGCCGTTTGTGGGCACGGGTTTGGAAAAACTGGCGGCTCAAGACTCACGATCCGTTGTGGTGGCCAATGATTTGAAGGATGGAGTAGAATATAAGGTGGCTTCAATAAATTTCCGTCTCCCTAGCAGAAAACGCAGAGAAAAAGAAGACAACAGCAGATATATCGTCATTACAAAAGACGGCAAGATTCCCGAGAGGCGCAAACTCAAACACGATCCCAAAAATGGGATTTACTTGTATCAGCTTCGGAAGTTTATGCGCTCGAACGCGGCGACCTGCATCAACCAAAGGTCCTTGGTTGCAAAAGGGCAGGTTATCAAAAAGGGCGATGTAATTGCGGACGGTCCTTGCACCGACAATGGCGAGCTGGCGTTGGGTCGAAACGTTTTGTGCGCCTTTATGCCGTGGAACGGCTACAACTTTGAGGATGCCGTTTTGATCAGCCGGCGGATTGTCAAAGACGACGTCTTTACGTCCATTCATATTGATGAATTTGAAGTTAACGCTAGGGATACGAAACTTGGCCCTGAAGAAATCACGAGGGATATCCCGAACTTGGGAGAAGAGGCCTTAAAAGACTTGGGAGCGGACGGGATAATCCGCGAGGGCGCCGAAGTGAAGCCGGGGGACATTCTGGTGGGCAAGGTAACTCCAAAGAGCGAAACAGAGCTGGCGCCGGAAGAAAAACTGCTTCGGGCGATTTTTGGGGAAAAAGCGGCGGACGTGAAAGACTCCTCGCTGAGAGTTCCCTCGGGAACTTACGGCATCGTCATGGAAGTGAGAGACGTAAAGAAGGAAAATGAACGGTCATCGAGATCGGAAATGAGCGAGTCCAAAAGGCAGGCCAAGCAAGTCCGAGAGGATTACGAAAGGAAAAGAAAAGAACTCCTGAATCAGTTGACCGATAAGTTGAGCGGCATTCTATTGGGGGAGAAAATTCCGCTGGAGGTTTGCAATTCCGAAACCGCTGAAATCATCATCCCCGCCAACAAAAAGATCACCAAGACATCGTTGAAGAAACTTGCTAACAACTACGACCACCTTTTAATGCCGTCCTCGCCGATTCGGGAAAAAATCTTCGAGATCATCGAGCCCTTCAAGCCAAAGTTTGAGGATTTGAAAAATAAGCGGGACGAGGCGTTGGATCGGGAAGAATCTGGAGTCGAGGAAGAGGAAGCCGGCGTCGTCAAGTCCGTCAAAGTCTTCATTGCTTCTAAGCGCAAGCTTTCTGTGGGGGACAAGATGGCAGGGCGCCACGGCAACAAGGGAGTGGTGGCCCAGATTGTGCCCGAAGAAGACATGCCTTTCTTGGCGAACGGAACCCCGGTGGACATTGTGCTCAATCCTTTGGGCGTGCCTTCCCGAATGAACGTTGGCCAGGTGTTGGAGACTCATTTGGGTTGGGCGTCCAAAATCCTCGGTGTAAGTTTTGCGACGCCCATTTTTGACGGCATCAAGGAAAAGGGCGAAGAAAAGAAGAATGAGGAAGGGGAGACGCTCCACAATCTCTTGAAAAAATGGAAGGATGAGAGTTTGTCCGTTGCTTCGAGTGAAAGAGAAAAAGAAAAGTTGCGGGAAAAATTGAGGGAGTACGGCGTCCGCGATTATTTGAAAGCGGCAGACGATTTAGTCAAAGAGACCGACGGCGTTGCTTGGGATTTTGGGATGGCCTCCTCGTCAAGCAATGGTTCCGCCGACGGAGAGAGGAAAGAAAAGGGAATCTCGCTTGTCAAAGAGGATGGCAAGGCGGTTCTTTACGACGGCCGAACGGGGGAGCCATTTAATCAAGAGGTCGTCGTGGGGTACATTTACATGCTGAAGTTGGGGCATTTGGTGGCTGATAAAATTCACGCTCGGGCAGTTGGCCCCTACTCGTTGGTGACGCAACAGCCCTTGGGCGGGAAGGCCCAATACGGCGGGCAACGGTTTGGGGAAATGGAAGTTTGGGCGATGGAAGCTTACGGAGCGGCTCATGCGTTGCAGGAATTGATTACGGTAAAGTCGGACGACGTTCAGGGGCGAACCGACATCTACGCAAGCGTCGTCAACGGGGTCAACTCGTTGAATGCCGGCGTGCCTGAATCGTTTAACGTGTTAGTCAAGGAAATTCAGTCTTTGGGCATGGACGTGCAAGTTGGCTATGTTCGCGGCCGGGAGAGTCCGAGTTTGCCCTCCCTTGTTGATGCGTCGCCAACTTTGAATTCGGAACCGGAAGAGCCGCACAGAGTTTAGATAGGCATTCGGAAAGTCAGAATTTCCGATCCAGAAAAGATGATCAAAACAAAGGAAACCGTTCGCGAGTTGTTAGGTCTTGGCCCCGTCAACTCGGTTGACCACGTCACTGTATCCGTTGCTTCACCGGATTCGATCCGCTCTTGGTCCAAAGGCGAAATCAAGAACCCGGAAACCATTAACTACCGTACTTTCCGTCCTGAGAAAGGAGGCTTGTTTTGCGAGCGCATCTTTGGGCCTCAGAAGGATTGGGAATGTTCCTGCGGCAAGTATAAGAGAATTAAACACCGCGGCGTGGTCTGCGACCGTTGCGGCGTCGAGGTCGTTCAATCCAGAGTGCGTCGGGAGCGGATGGGGCACATCGAGTTGGCCGTGCCTGTTTCCCACATCTGGTTTTTCAAATGCATGCCTTCCCGCATTGGTTTGGTGTTAGACATGACCGCGCGCGATCTCGAGCGGGTGATCTACTACGAAGATTACTTAGTGCTCGATCCGATGGACACGGATTTGGAGAAACATCAGCTGCTGACTGTGGATGAGTATCAGGAAAAGCGAGATGAATACGGCGCCGACGCCTTCGTGGTCGAAATGGGAGCCCCGGCAATCAGAAAGGCCTTAGCCCAAGTCGATCTGCGCGGCGAAATCGAAGAAATGCAGCAAGAAATGGCTGAAACCCGAAGCAAGCAAACCCGAAAGAAACTGGCCAAACGAATCCGTCTTTTTCAAGGCTTCCACAATTCCCACAGCAAGCCGGAGTGGATGATTCTGACAATTTTGCCTGTGATTCCTCCAGACCTGCGCCCGCTGGTGCCTTTAGAAGGCGGGCGCTTTGCAACCTCCGATTTGAATGACCTCTACCGACGCGTCATCAACCGGAACAATCGCCTCAAAAATTTAATCGGGCAGAAAACGCCGGAGGTTATCATTCGCAACGAAAAGCGGATGCTCCAGGAAGCGGTCGACGCTCTGTATGACAACGGGCGGCGCGGCAGAGCCGTGTCGGGAGTGGGAAATCGCCCCCTAAAATCTTTGAGTGAAATCCTCAAAGGCAAAAGCGGCCGCTTTCGGCAAAATCTTCTGGGAAAGCGCGTCGATTATTCGGGCCGTTCGGTCATTGTGATCGGCCCGGAACTGAAGCTCCACCAATGCGGCCTGCCCAAAAAGATGGCTTTAGTTCTCTTTGAGCCGTTTATCATCCGGCGTTTGAAGGAGCAGGGTTACGTTCATACCGTCCGATCCGCCAAAAGGCTCATTGAACGGCAACCTCCCGAAGTCTGGGATATTTTGGAAGAAGTGACGAACGGGCATCCCGTGCTTTTGAATCGGGCGCCGACATTGCACCGCTTATCCATTCAGGCATTTGAGCCGGTTCTTATCGAAGGCGAGGCCATTCGAGTGCATCCCTTAGTTTGCACCGCCTTTAACGCCGACTTTGACGGCGACCAAATGGCCGTCCACGTTCCGCTTTCCGTCGAAGCGCAAATGGAGGCGCGGTTTTTGATGATGGTGCCAAACAACATATTCAATCCCTCCAACGGACGCCCCATTATGACGCCAACTCAGGACATTACCTTAGGTTGCTACTATCTAACCGCCGATGAGGATGTGAAAATGACCGCCGATGAAAAGGGGAGAAACCGGAAGAAGCGGCCGAAGCATCACAAGTTGTCCGATTATTTGAAAGCCAAGGCCAATAAAGAAAAAACAAATCGCTTGAAGTTGTTTGCTTCTAAGGAAGAAGCCATTTTCGCTTATGAAGACGGCGCGCTAGCCATGCACGACTGGATTGAACTGCGAAACCCGGATTTTGGAAGAGAAACGGTTTTTGGCGACAAAGAAAGGAAAACTATTGAGACCACCGTAGGCCGCGTGATCTTCAGCGAAATTTGGCCGGCCGAGCTGGGTTTTCCCAATCAAGTGGTAGACAAGAACAAACTCGGCGATCTTATCTGGCACTGTTACAGAAAGTGCGGCCCCAGACGAACCGTAGAAATACTCGACCAGTTAAAAGAGGTTGGTTTCCGGGAAGCCACCAGATCCGGCGCTTCCATCGGGATTGACGACATGATTGGCCCCGAAAAAAAGAAAAAGCACATCGCCGACGCCGAGAAGAAAATTGACAAAATCAAAAAGCAGTATGAACAGGGCGTGATTACTTCGGGCGAACGCTACAATCAGACCATCGACGCTTGGACCAATTGCACCGATCAAATTGCCGAAGCGATGTTCGACACCTTGCGCAAGAATCAAAATAAAGGCGAATATAATCCCATTTGTCTGATGGTGGATTCCGGAGCTCGGGGCAACCGTCAACAAGTGAGACAACTGGCCGGTCTGCGCGGATTGATGGCCAAACCCGGTTCCGGCGAAATTATTGACCGCCCCATCCTTGCCAATTTCCGCGAAGGACTCTCCGTGCTGGAATACTTCATTTCCACCAACGGCGCCCGCAAAGGACTGGCCGACACCGCCTTAAAAACGGCCGACTCAGGCTACATGACCCGAAAACTGGTCGACGTCGCCCAAGACGTCATCGTGCGGGAAGAGGATTGCGGCACTATTAACGGCATCGAAGTCAGAGCCATTTACGAAAGAGGAGATGAAGTCGTCAAACTGAGCGAACGGTTGATTGGCCGCATTTCCTGCGACGACGTTCGGGCGCCGGACGATCAGAAAAACGTTCTTGTCAAAGCCAACCAAGAAATCACCGAAGAATTGGCCGATAAAATTGATGACCACGGCATTGAAGAAGTAAAAATTCGCTCCGTGTTGACTTGCGAAAGCAAACGAGGCATTTGCCGAATGTGCTACGGCACCAACCTGGCGACTGGAGAATTGGTAAAAGAAGGCGAGGCCGTCGGCATTATTGCCGCGCAATCCATTGGCGAACCGGGCACGCAGCTGACCATGAGAACCTTCCACATCGGCGGAGTGGCTTCCGTGACTTTTGCCGACCCCGAAATCAAGGCGGAAAATCCCGGCAAAGTGGTCTATAAAGACATTCGCAAGGTCGATCTGGAAGATGGAAACAGCATCGTCCTCAACAAACACGGAAGCGTTATCATTGTTGATGGGGATGGCCGGGAGTTGGAATCCTATCCCGTCGTGGTTGGCGCCGTGATTTCTGTGAGGGACGGAGAGACTGTCGAGAAGGGAAAAACCTTCGTTCAATGGGATCCCGACTGGGTGCCGATCCTTTCGGAACAACGAGGGAAGGTGGAATTTGAGGATATCATTCAAGGAGTCACCATGAAACGGGAGGTCAACGAAGCTACGGGACAGGAAGCGATGGTGATCATTGACCACAAGGGAGACCTGCATCCACAGATTAAAATTTTAAACAACAAAGGCGAACCCCTCGCCAACTATTCGATTCCTTCCGATGCCAACATTATGGTAAAGGAAAGGAAAAAAATCCCGGCGGGAGCTTTGCTGGCAAGAATACCTCGTCGCAAAACCTCAAAGACCAAGGATATTACCGGCGGCCTGCCCCGAGTGGCGGAGTTATTTGAAGCCAGACGTCCCAAAGACCCGGCGAAGATTTCCAAAATCAGAGGCGTGGTTAAATTCGGCCCCATTGTTCGATCTAAGCGATGCGTCATTGTTCAGGATAAAGACACCGACAAAGGAGAGGAACACTTAATTTCAATGGGCAAACACGTGATTGTTTTCGAGGGAGACACGGTAAAGAAAGGACAACAACTTACCGAAGGGTCGATTGATCCGCACGAGATGTTGGAAGTTTGCGGACCTTTAGAACTTCAGGAGCATTTGGTGAATCAAGTTCAGGAAGTCTATCGCCTGCAGGGAGTGACCATCAACGACAAGCACGTCGAAGTCATTGTTCGGCAAATGTTGCAGAAAGTGCGGATTCCAGATGGGAAAGAGGAGGAGAATCCCGCCGGTGACACTAAGTTTTTGCCCGGTGAGGAGGTTGAGAAGTTAACTTTTGAGCGAGAGAATGAGCGCGTGCAGGAGTTGGGCGGAAAGCCCGCGCAGGGAGAGCCGGTTTTGTTGGGCATCACTAAGGCTTCGGTGCAGACTGAGAGTTTTCTGAGCGCGGCTTCTTTTCAGGACACTACTCGAGTGTTGACCGAGGCGGCGACGCTGGGAAAGAAAGATTATCTTCGAGGATTTAAAGAGAACGTCATCATGGGGCACATCATTCCCGCCGGTACCGGATACCCGGATTATCGAAACATTCAGGTCAAGTACTTGGCGGATCCGTCGCTTCTGGAAGAGCAAGCCGAAGAGGAAAAGGAGCAGGAAGCCTTCTTGGAAGAGCCTCTTGCCGGTTAAGGTTGGGAAAAATTGCAATGGCTTCCAATTTTTTCGAATAATCTGTTGCGTTGGAAATTAATTTTGGTATTATCCGCTTTCCGTTTTGCCCGAAATGAGGTTTAGGAGGGGTTTTTGTCACTGAATTAGAGCAAACAATGCCGACCATCAATCAACTTGTGCGCAAGGGGCGCAGGCAGATTCGGCTCAAGTCGAAGTCGCCGGCTTTGGACGGTTGTCCGTTTCGGCGGGGCGTCTGCGTTCAGGTGATGACCAGGATGCCGAAGAAGCCGAATTCCGCGATGCGCAAAGTAGCCAAAGTTCGGCTGACGAATGGTTACGAAGTGATAGCCTACATTCCCGACGAGGGGCATAACTTGCAGGAGCATTCAATTGTTCTTGTGCGGGGCGGGCGCGTTAAAGATTTGCCCGGCGTGCGTTATCACATCGTGCGAGGAGCCTTGGATGCCGGCAGAGTGGAAAAACGTCGTCAAAGTCGATCCAAGTATGGAGTTAAACGCCCCAAGGAAAAGAAGGAGAAGAAATAGGCGCATCGTTTAAATGCATTATTAGATTTTATGTCACGTCGTCGACAAGCGGTAAAAAGAAGTGTGGTTCCGGATGCGCATTACGACAGCGTTCTGGTGGCGAAGCTCACGAATGTAGTAATGGTTAAAGGAAAAAAGACAGTGGCGGAAAAGGTAGTCTACGGCGCTTTTGACGTCCTGGCAAAGCAGAAGCCTAGTCCGAATCCTCTGGAAATTCTGCAACGGGCGGTGGATAATGTGAAGCCTCGTTTAGAAGTGAAGCCTCGGCGCGTGGGCGGGGCAACCTATCAGGTGCCGATGGAGGTTCCCCATGACCGACAAAACGCCTTGGCGTTGCGTTGGCTGGTCAAATTTGCCGGCGCAAGAAAAGGAGTTCCCATGAGGCAGGCATTAGCGGGAGAAATTCTGGATGCTTACCGCGGACAAGGATCTGCGATTCGGCGTCGGGACGAAGTACACAAAATGGCCCAATCCAATAAAGCGTTTGCACATTTTCGTTGGTAAAATTTATCCAATTCAAGTTGCCCCGAGCCTTCGGCAAGACGGGGCGTTTTTATTTTCTTAATCTAGTGACTTCGTTTCCCCAACAATTGTCTCCGGCTAATTCGCCGAACCGCGAGTATCCCATGGAACAGACGCGGAACATCGGCATTGCGGCGCATATTGACGCGGGAAAGACCACAACAACAGAAAGGATCCTTTTTTATACGGGGCTGATTCGTCGAATGGGCGAAGTGCACGACGGAAACACGGTGACGGATTGGATGGAGCAGGAAAAGGAAAGGGGCATCACGATTACGGCGGCCGCCATCACTTGTTTTTGGACACAAAAACGGGACGGCACGTTGAAGAGTTTTGAAGGAATGCCTTTCAAAATCAATATTATCGATACTCCGGGCCACGTCGATTTCACTGCCGAAGTCGAACGATCCATGCGGGTTTTGGATGGCGCTGTAGCAGTGTTTTGCGGCGTCGCCGGCGTGCAACCGCAATCGGAAACCGTGTGGCGACAAGCAACCAAATACAACGTGCCTCGAATTGCGTTTGTCAATAAAATGGATCGGATCGGCGCCAATTTTGACAGCGCCGTGGAAGAAATGCGTTGCAAACTCGGCGCCTACGCTTATCCGGTCATTATTCCGATCGGCAGCGAGGATCGACTCAGGGGAGTCATCGACGTAGTGAGCCAAAAGGCGATTGTCTACAATGATTCTGATCCGTTGGGAGTGGAGTATTCCGTTGTTGCCCTAACCGAAGACCAGGAGATTCGCGCTCAATCGGCCAGGGATCAACTCGTTGCCGCAGTGGCGGATAAGGATGAGGCGATTGCGGAGTTGGTCATCGAGGATCGGCCAATCGAACCGTCCGTGTTGAAGGCGGCGATCCGTCGGTTGACCTGCGGATTAGAGTTAGTGCCCGTCATAGGCGGCTCGGCCTTTAAGAAGAAAGGCATTCAACCCTTGATGGACGCCATCATTGATTATTTGCCTTCTCCATTGGATATTCCGCCGATGAAGGGACATCCGGCGGGCAGGTTTATGGACTGCGTCGAAATTGCGCCGGACGATGGTGGGAATTTCTGTGGTTTGGCATTTAAGCTGTGGACAGATCCGTTTGTTGGGAAATTGGTCTTTTTCCGCGTCTATCGAGGATTGCTCAAAAAAGGGAGCGCCGTTTTGAATGCCCGAACAGGGCGGAAGGAGCGAATCAACCGTTTGTTGCTGATTCAAGCGGAGAAGCGCCTTGATGTGGAAACGATTTATTCGGGAGACATTGCCGCAATCGTCGGAGTGCGAAACGTGGCTACCGGTCACACTCTTTGCAGCCCCAAAAATCCAATCCTGTTGGAACCGCCCACTTTTCCGGAACCGGTCATCTCAATGGCCATTGAACCGCGCACAACTGCGGATCGCGAAAAGTTGGGTGAGGGACTGCGACGGCTGGCAGACGAAGACCCGACCTTTAAGTGCCACACCAACGAGGAAACCGGACAGCAGATCATCTCCGGAATGGGCGAACTTCATCTTGAGATCATTTGCTCTCGCTTGCTCAAAGAGTCCAAAGTGGACGCGAATACGGGCGCGCCGCAAATCGCTTATCGAGAGACCGTTACTCAATTGGCCAAAGGGGAGGGAAAGTTCATTCGGCAATCCGGAGGCAAAGGACAATACGGCCATGTAGAAATTGTCATGGAACCGAATCCGGCCGGACGAGGGCTTGAAATCGAGAGCAAGATTGTTGGCGGAGTGATTCCCAAGGAATTTCTTCCCGCCGTCGTTGCCGGGCTGAAAGAGTCGGTCGCTGGCGGTGTTTTGGCAGGCTATCCGATGGTCGATATTAAACTTTCCATCGTGGGCGGATCTTTTCACGAGGTGGATTCTAGCGAGCTTGCCTTTAAGATGGCCGCAATTTTTGCTTTCAAAAATGCGTCGAAAAGTGCGGGCGTGATTCTTTTGGAGCCGGTGATGAATGTGGAAGTGGACGTTCCAGAAGAGTATCAAGGAGATATTCTTGGGGATTTCAACCGTCGTCGAGGCAGAATTTTGAGCATTGATTCAAAACCTTGCATCGCAGTCCTTCATGCCGAAATTCCGCTTGCAGAAATGTTCGGCTATTCAACGGCAATGCGCTCTCTTTCCAAAGGCCGAGCTTCTTATTCTATGGAGCCGGTCAAATTCGAACAGGTGCCGGCAAGCGTTTTAGCGTCAATTTTGGATGCCGGAGACGACCAGCCGCGTGGGGATAGATTTCAGAGTTAGCTTTGGAGAACAAAATGCCAGAACAACGAATTCGAATCAGGTTGAAGGCTTATGATCATCGCGTTGTGGATCAGTCGGCCGGTGAGATCGTTGACACGGTCAAGCGTTCGGGATCCCAAGTCGCCGGGCCGATACCGTTGCCCACGCGAATTGAGCGATTCACAGTGACGCGCTCTCCTCATGTGGACAAAAAATCGCACGAAACCTTTGAGCAAAGAACGCACAAACGGTTGATCGACATTCTTGACCCTACGGCCAAGACAGTCGATGAATTAAAGAAACTCAACCTCCCGGCGGGAGTTGATATCACAATCAAAATATAACTATGGTTGGGCTGCTGGGAAAAAAATTGGGACAAACCCAAATCTATGATGATGAAGGCAACTTGGTTTGCGTTACCGCGGTGCAGTGCGGCCCTAACAAAGTTTTGCAGTGCAAGACCGAGGAGACAGACGGATACAGCGCGGTTCAATTGGGCTTTGGATCCCAAAAAATGCATCGAGTTAACAAACCGTTGAAAGGACATTTCCGTAAATATCGCGCAGAGCTGTGCCGGAAGATTAAAGAATTTCGGAACTTTGCTCTCTCCGTTAAACCGGGCGACGAAGTGAATCCGGGGGATTGTTTTTCGGTAGGTGATTTTGTCGATGCGGTAGGAATCACCAAAGGCCGCGGCTTTCAAGGAGTAATGAAACGACATGGATTCAGCGGGGGACGCGCATCGCATGGCGCCAAAGGCTGGAAACGTCGTCCGGGCTCTGTTGGCCAAGGATCGACGCCGGGCTACGTCCGCAAAGGCCAACCTATGCCCGGACACATGGGACAAGTGCGGCGCACCGTTCAAAATTTGAGAGTGATGCGAATCATGGAAGATGAGAAGGTGTTATTGGTAAGCGGCGCTATTCCTGGGGCTGCGGGAGACTACGTGATAATTCGCGGAGCGAAGAAAAAACAAAAGACAAAGCCGTCCACCTAACGCGTAAAAAGATTGCATCGTGAATATTAAAATTAAAAGTCTCTCCGGCTCCGAATGTGGCGAATATGAGGTACGGTTTGAACTCATTGCCGATGGGCGGGGCACGCAGGCGGTTCATGAAGCGGTCGTCGCCTATACCGCTGCCCAAAGGAGTGGAACGGCCTGCACCAAAACTGTTGCGGAAGTGGCTGGTTCAGGGCGCAAACCGTGGCGCCAAAAAGGCACTGGCCGCGCGCGCGCCGGCTATGTTCGATCTCCTATTTGGCGAGGAGGCGGAGTCGTTTTTGGTCCGAAACCTCGAAGCTTTCGGAAAAAGATTTCCAAAAAAACCAAACGTTTGGCTCTAAAAAAGGCGATGAGTGAGCGGTTGAAGAGTGGAGACGTTCAAATAGTGGATTCTTTTGATTTCGAAAAACCAAGCACTAAAGCATTTCTAAAAACGTGTGCCGTTCTAGAACTTGACGGCACTATTTTGATTGTGACAGATTCTAAGGATGAAAATCTAATTCTCTCAGCGAGAAATGTTCCTTATGTTGAAGTTACTTTGGCGTCGACTTTGAATACCTACGAGGTGCTAAAATTCGATCATTTGGTATTTACCCAGACCGCATTTAAAGTGGTGGACAATCGTCTCATAGAAGAAGGAGCGGGAGCATAACTATGAATGCTTTTGACATAGTTAAAATGGTTTGGATCACGGAGAAAGGCACATTGCTTTCCGATCAGCAAAACCAATACGCCGTGGTTGCCGACCGGCGGGCGAATAAAATTCAAATTCGGCAGGCAGTGGAGGAGTTGTTCAAAGTCAAAGTGTTGAGCGTGAACACGATGAACATGCGGGGCAAGACTCGCCGCCGCCGGACGCATCAAGCGGGCAAGTGTCGGGATTGGAAAAAAGCGATAGTGACCCTAAAAGAGGGAGATAAGATTGATCTCACATAAAGTGGAGGGAGACAAAAAGTTATGGCTGTAAAATCATTTAAGCCGTTGACGCCGTCCAGGCGTTTTTTGACGGTGGAGTCCTTTGCCGACATTACTAAGAAAAAACCGGAGAAGCGGCTCACCACAACGAGAAAGAAGACCGGCGGGCGCAATTGCTATGGCCGGATTACGGCTCGGGCGATCGGCGGCGGCCATAAGCAGAAAATTCGCAACGTGGACTTCCGCCGCCAAAAACATGGCATTGAGGCCTCTGTAATCGCCATTGAATACGATCCCATCCGGTCCGCCAGATTGGCATTAGTGCAATATGCTGATGGAGAGAAACGATATATTATTGCGCCGGAAGGCGTCCAAGTGGGGGACAAAGTGATGAGTGGCGCCGGCGCTCCCAAGAAAGTTGGCTGCGCGATGCCGTTGTCTGAAATTCCCGTCAGTTCCAGTATTCATAGCATTGAGTTGGTTCCCGGCAAAGGCGGTCAGGTGGTTCGGAGCGCCGGCTCTTTTGCGACGCTGATGTCGTTTGATTCCGGATATGCGCAGGTAAAACTTCCTTCGGGGGAAATCCGCAAGTTTCATGGGAAATGCCAGGCCACTATCGGCGTTGTAGGCAACAGCCAACATGAAAATGTTATGTTAGGAAAGGCCGGGCGAGCCCGTCATTTGGGGCGCAGGCCTTTGACTCGGGGAGTTTCTCGAAATCCGGTCGACCATCCGAATGGCGGCGGGCAAGGGCAATCGAAAAGCGGCGGCGGCCGCCAACATTTAGTGTCGCCTTGGGGTCTGTTGGCCAAAGGATATAAGACGCGGAATCAGCACAAAACTTCCAACCGTTTCATTTTAGTTCGGCGGGATGGTCGTCCAATGAAGCGCAAATAATATCGGTATGGGACGTTCAATCAAAAAAGGGCCGTTTGTAGATCAGTCTCTTCTTAAGAAGATTGCTAAGATAAACGAAATGGGAGTGAAGAAGCCGATCAAGACATGGTCGAGGCGGTCGATGATTACGCCGGATTTTGTCGGTCACACTTTTAACGTTCACAATGGGAAGGTTTTTCATCCGGTTTTTGTCACGGAAAACATGGTGGGGCATCGGTTGGGCGAGTTTTCGCCGACAAGAGCCTTCCGCAAGCACGGTTCGCACACTGCCAAAGTAACGAAGTAGCCATGAAAGTTCATGCCATTACCCGCAACGTTCGAATGTCGGCGCAAAAGGTGCGTGAAGTTGTCCGCCAAATTCAAGGGATGAACGCTTTGCAGGCGGTTGCTGTTCTCTCCGCCGTGCCTCGGAAATCGGCGCGGATCGTCGAGAAGACCTTGAAGTCGGCAATCGCCAATGCGGAAAACAACAACAATATGAAGCCGGAAGGGCTGATTGTGCGAGAGGCGGTTGCCGGGCAAGCAAGATCGTTGAAGCGGTTTGTTCCCAAGGCGCGGGGTTCGGCCGGCCCGATCCTAAAACGCAGTTGTCATGTGAAGATTGTAGTGTCCGATTAATTAGAGTTAGAACATGGGGCAAAAAACAAATCCAATTGGCCTGCGCATTGCCGTGAACCGGGATTGGCGCTCGAAGTGGTATGCCGACAAACGAGACTTTAGGGAGTTGTTAGCCGAGGACTGTCGAATTCGCGGCATTCTGAAGTCGAAGATGGAGGCAGCCTCAGTGCCAAAAATTCAGATTGAGCGGGCGGCCACTCGTTGCCGGGTCACAATTTTCACCGCGAGACCCGGGGTTGTGATTGGTCGCAAAGGCGCTGAGATCGATAAATTGAAGGAGGAAATTTCGTTGCTGACGGGGAAGGAAATTTATGTAGATATTCAGGAGATCAAAAAACCTGAACTGGATGCTCAGCTGGTTGCCGATAACGTCTGCTTGCAACTAGAGCGCCGGATTTCTTTTCGGCGCGCGATGAAAAAGGCTGTTCAAACCACTATGGATTTTGGTGCCGAAGGCATCAAAATCCGATGTGCGGGCCGTCTTGGCGGCTCTGAATTGGCGCGCGTTGAATCTTATTTGGAAGGGCGGGTGCCTCTGCATACTTTGCGTGCCAACATTGATTATGGTTTTTCGGAGGCGAAGACGCTTTATGGGGTTTTGGGAGTCAAGTGTTGGATTTGCAAGGGAGAAATGAACCCGTTGTCGGAGACGCGTCCCGCGGCGGCAAGTTCGTCGTTTCTTGGTTAATTTAGTGAGGAAAAAGAAAAGAGGAGAGTTTGTATGCCTTTAATGCCGGCCAGAGTCAAGCATCGGAAGATGCAGCGGGGGAGTCGATCGGGAATCGCGCGGCGCGGCGCGGCGGTTGCCTTTGGCGAGTTCGGGTTGCAAGCGCTGGGGCGATGTTGGCTCAACAACAAACAGATCGAAGCTGCCCGCATTGCCGTCACCCGCAACATGAAGCGGCGGGGCAAAGTTTGGATTCGTGTATTTCCGGATAAAAGCTACACAAAAAAACCTTTGGAAACTCGAATGGGAAAAGGCAAAGGCCCCGTGGAAGGCTGGGTTGCGGTGATTCGGCCGGCGATGATTCTTTTTGAGATTGACGGCGTCTCGGAAAGTTTGGCGCGCGAGTCCTTGCGATTGGCGGCGGCCAAGTTGCCCATGCGAACTAAATTCATTGCGCGACATAAGTTAAGTTAATCATCATGCCTTTAAAAATGTCAGATTTGCGCGATCTCTCGCCAGTGGAATTGAGCGCCAAGAATCGAGATGCCCGCCAAGAGCTTTTTAACCTGCGCTTGCAGAAAGCCAGCAGCCAGCTGGAAAAACCGTCTCGCCTGCGGGATTTGCGCCGAGACATTGCCCGGATTGAAACTCAGATGTCTATTCTTCGCCGCCAATCAAAGAGCAAAATTTAACATTGACTAACTATGGCAGAAACTTCAGCAAAACGGGGACATCGCAAAGAGCGGGTGGGAGAAGTGATCTCCGATCGAATGAATCGGACAATTATTGTTCGAGTCCGAAGGCGAATTCGCCATCCTCGCTATAAGAAGGTGGTTACGCTGTTTAGCCGATGCTATGCGCACGATGAGCAAGAACGGGCAAAGGTGGGAGACCAAGTTCGGATTCTAGAGACGAGGCCTCTTTCCAAAACCAAATGTTGGCGGTTGATTGAAGTTTTAAGCTCAAAATCTGCCGATTAAAATAATAGAAAGAGCGAGAGAAAATGCTTCAACTACGTAGTTTATTAAACGTGGCTGATAACACCGGCGCCAAGAGAGCGGCGGCGATTGGCGTTTTGGGGCAGGGGAGGCGGGTCGCTCGTGTCGGCGACGTCATTAAGGCGCACGTCAAAGAGGCTTCTCCTGATGGGACTGTGAAAAAGGGAGAAGTGGTGAACGCCGTTGTTGTGAGGACAAAACGATCCATTCGTCGAAACGACGGTTCGTATCTTCGTTTTGATTCCAACGCCATTGTGATCATCAACAAAGATAAAAATCCGAGGGGAACGCGCATCTTTGGTCCCGTTGCTCGGGAACTTCGGGAGAGAAAGTTTACGAAAATCGTCTCTCTCGCCCCGGAAGTGATTTGAGATTATGCCGACAAAACTTCATGTAAAAAGAGGCGATGAGGTCGTTGTCTTGTCTGGCACGGAAAAAGGAAAACGCGGAAAAATTATCGCAGTGTTTCCCAAGACCGGACGGGGGATTGTTGAAGGGGTGAAATTGATTAAAAAACATGTTCGGAAGAATCAGCAGTATCCCGAAGGCGCCATACTGGAACGAGAGGGAACAATTCATCTTTCAAACTTGATGTTGGCGGAGAAATTTGACGATCGTGCGGCGAAGCGCGGGCGAAAGAGCGAGAGTGTTGGATGAAACCGAGACTTTATCAGAAGTATGTTGACAGCGTGGCGCCTCTGCTAAAAAAGGACGGCAAGTACGTCAATATTCACCAGATTCCAAAGTTGGAGAAGATCGTGGTCAACATGGGAGTCAGCTCCACTCTGGCAAAAGGCGCGCTGGAGGATGCCACACGAGATTTGGCCTTGATTACCGGAAGAAAGCCGGTGCTTTGCCGAGCCAAAAAAAGCGTGTCGAACTTCAAACTGCGCGCCGGGCAGCCCATAGGTTGCCGCGTGACTTTGCGCCGAGAGATGATGTATGAGTTTTTCGACCGGCTTGTCACCGCGGCTTTGCCCCGCATCCGCGACTTTCGCGGTATTCCAAGCAAGTCTTTTGACGGGCGCGGGAACTACTCCCTTGGCATATCAGACCAAACCATCTTTCCCGAGATCGACCTTGATAAAATAAAACGAACTCAGGGCATGGACGTAACGGTTGTCACCACGGCGAATACGGATGAGGAAGCCCGCAGGTTGTTGAAACTAATGGGCATGCCCTTTGCATAAACGGAGATTTTGATATGGCGAAGAAATCTTGGATTGAGCGAAACAAAAAGAAAGCGGCGATGGTGAAAAAGTATGCCGAGCGTCGAGCGGAATTGAGAAGCAAGCGCGATTACGAAGGACTGAGCCGGCTGCCTCGAAACGCCAGTCCAACTCGCTTGGTGAATCGTTGCAATATCACCGGACGACGGCATGGATACTTCAGGAAATTCGGTTGCTCTCGTCTGATGTTTCGGAAAATGGCGCTAGCCGGATTGATTCCCGGCGTAACAAAAGCAAGTTGGTAGAAAGTATGGATCCGGTTGCCAATATGTTAACCAGTATACGGAATGCAAATTCCGTATTGTTGCCCAAAGTGGAAGTGCCTCACTCCAAATTGAAGGAAGGAATTGCCGCAATGCTTGTGCGGGAAGGATACATCGAGCAGTATCATGTGTCCGGCGAGAAAAAGAGGCAAATCTCCATAACCCTCAAATATAAAGAGCGGCGCGGAGTGATTGCCGGGATCAAGCGAGTTAGCCGCCCCGGTTTGCGCTGTTATGCGGGTGCTCGGGAAATTCCGCGTGTTTTAGGAGGAATGGGAATCTCGATTCTCTCTACTTCTCGCGGTGTGATGACTGGAAGCGATGCGAAGAAACAAAATATTGGCGGAGAAGTCCTCTGTCATGTTTGGTGACGATTAACGATATGTCGAGAATTGGAAAAATGCCGATCCCCTTGCCCGATAAAGTTAAGGTGGCCGTTGACGGCCGCTTAATCAATGTTGAAGGGCCAAATGGAAAGTTGCATTGGGAGGCGCCCGGCCTCACGACTGTTTCCGTAAAGGGAGACATTGTTGTTGTGGAACGAGAGGGTGATGATAAAGAGGCAAAGTCTCAGCACGGTTTGACTCGTTCCTTGGTGAATAACATGGTAATTGGTGTTTCCCGAGGATTTGTCAAAGAATTGAAAATACAAGGTGTCGGCTTTAAAGCGGTTGCCAAAGGCAGGGAGATTGAACTGAGTCTGGGATACTCTCATCCAATCCGCTACGTAATTCCCGAAGGTGTCAAAGTGTCCGTTGCCGAAGGGACGAGCGTCAAAATTGAGGGAGCGGATAAGCAGGCCGTGGGCAGAACGGCTGCTGAAATTCGGAATTTTTATCCGCCGGAGCCTTACAAAGGCAAAGGCATTCGGTATAAAGACGAGCGCGTTATTCGCAAAGAAGGCAAGACCGTGCAGTAGGTAAAAAGGGCAGCGTAAAAACTTCGTAGTGAGAAAATGAAAACGAAAAAACGAATGCAGCTAGTGCGACGGCGGCGATTTCGCATTCGGAAAAAGATTGCCGGAACGGGGGAAAGGCCGCGGATGAGTGTTCGCTTTACGGAAAGGAACGCCTACGTGCAGTTTATTGACGACACAGCCGGCGCCACTTTAGCTGCCGTTTCCTCCGTCAGCCAACGGGCCAAATCCGAAAACAAACTCTGCGCCAATGTGAGAAGCGCAGAAGTGTTGGGAGATTTGGCGGCCTCCCTCGCAAAAGAAAAGGGAATTACCGTTGTGGTTTTCGACCGGAGCGGCGCCCGTTATCATGGAAAAGTCAAAGCGCTGGCCGAAGCGGCCCGAGCCGGCGGTCTTCAATTCTAAACTGAACAAGAATTTCTCGTGGCAGAAACATTGGATACGAAAGAAAGCAACCTTTCCCCGACGGCCGGCGCAACGCAGCGCCCAGCCTCTCCCTCTCAATCGGGAAGCAATTTTCGAGGACAAAGCGGGCGGGCAAGCGGTAATCGAGGGCGTCGCGATGGACGCGCCCAAAAATTCTCCGACAGTAAAGAAGAATCGGAAATCACGGAGAAAGTAATTTTTATCAATCGCTCCTCCAAAGTGGTGAAAGGCGGCCGACGGTTTAATTTCAGCGCTTTGATCGTCGCCGGCGACGGCAAGGGCAAAGTAGGTCTCGGCTTAGGCAAGGCCGGAGAAGTGGCCGATGCCATTCGGAAAGCAAGCGAAAATGCCAAACGCTCCATGGTTTCGGTTGCCTTGTCTGGAAATACCATTCCACATCGAGTGAACACCTGTTTTGGTGGCGCGTCCATTATGCTCCGGCCGGCGTGTCCAGGAACTGGAGTCATTGCCGGCAAAGTCGTCCGCTCCGTGTTAGATTCGGCGGGAGTGAAGGATGTTTTGACAAAGTCGCTAGGTTCCAACAATGCGGCCAACGTTGCGAAGGCGACTTTAGCCGCTTTGACCGGGTTGAGGAGAAGAGTCGATATTTTTGCCGATCGAGGAATGTCCTCGCCGCAATCGGCGTCCCGAACTTTCGTTCCTGATAAAACGGCCGGAGTCCAAGAAGAATCGCCCGAAGCCGATTCATCGGCAGAGATTGCATCTACCGCCGATCCAGTGCTGACAAACGAAGAGACCGCACCTGAATAAATCCCATGCGTTTACATAATTTAAAACCGCGCCCGGGGGCGAAACATCGGCGGAAACGTCTTGGACACGGCGATTCGAGCGGACGAGGAAAGACCAGCGGGCGCGGACACAAAGGGCATCGTGCCCGTTCGGGAAGGGGTTTCCGTCCTGGATTTGAAGGAGGGCAGATGCCTTTGATTCGACGCTTGCCCAAGCGCGGATTCAGCAATGCCCGGCACGCGACAGTTTATATTCCCGTCAATGTTGAGGCCTTAGACGTTTTTCCCGAAGGAAGCGTTGTGGATGACGTTGCGTTGAGAGCCGCTCGCTTGGCAAATGGCCGTGCCTCTGGAATTAAAATCCTCGGCAACAGAGAGATTTCGAAAAAGTTAACCGTCAAAGTGCAAGCCTTCAGTGCCGCTGCAAAAGCGAAGATAGAAGCTGCCGGAGGAAAATGGGAAATCGTCCCGGCAACCCAACAGAAAAAGCCCGAACCCCAATCGTAAAGGAAGAACGGAGACTATGCTGGCCGGCATCGCCAATACCTTTGCAAACTGCTTCAAAATCCCGGAGCTCAAGTTGCGCATCCTGTTCACTCTGTTTGTGTTAGCAGTGTGTCGTCTTGTTGCGTTGATTCCGATCCCCGGTTTGGACGGAGCGGCCTTGTCCGAGTTTTTTGATCAAGATCAATCCAACGAAAAGGGATTGTTAGACATGTATAGCATGTTTACCGGCGGCGCCTTAAAACACTGCGGCATTGGCTCCCTAGGGATAATGCCCTATATTAGCGCTACTATTATTATTCAGTTGATGACGGCCGTCTTGCCGGCCTTGAGCAAATTGGCGAGAGAAGAGGGGGGGCGAACCAAGATCATTCAATATGGACGGTATTTAACAGTGATCCTTTGCTTGGGACAAGGATTTGTGATGGCTTTGAGCTGGGAGAATCCCGGCAAAATTTTTACTGGATTTGACGGAGAACTCGTGCTTTCTGAATCGCTTTGGTGGTATCGCTTTCAAACAGTTTTAATCCTCACCACAGGAACGCTCCTTTTGATGTGGCTAGGAGAGCAAATTACCGAGCGAGGGATAGGCAACGGCATTTCGTTGGTGATTACCGTTGGCATTTTAGCGGAGCTGCCCCAAGCCGTGCGCTCTCTTTATTTTATGTTCAATCCGCCGGGGGGGGGAGAATCTACTCATAACCTTTTCCACGGGGTCGCTCTTGTGCTAATTTTAGTCGCCGTAGTGGCCGGAGTCATTGCCGTGACGCAGGCGCAGAGAAAAATCCCGGTGCAATACGCGCAGCGAGCTGTGGGCAGGAAGATTTATTCCGGCGGAAGTTCGTTTATGCCGTTGAGAGTGAACTACGCCGGTGTGATGCCGATTATTTTTGCCCAAGCAATCTTAATGTTTCCAGAAATGTTGTTCCTCAACCTTGGCAAAGTAACTGAGACCACGGTGTTTACGGATATCAGTCAGCTAATTGCCCACGGCAGTCCGGGGTATATGCTTTTGCAGGGGATGATGATCCTTTTCTTCTCCTATTTTTGGGTAGCGACTCAGTTTAACGAAATACAAATTGCGGACGATTTAAAGAAACATGGAGGCTATATTCCGGGAGTTCGGCCCGGCCAAGCCACCAGCGATTTTCTGCATCGAACCATGAGCCGCATCACTTTTGCGGGGGCGATGTTTCTTACTTTGATCGCGACCATGCCTATCATCTTAAACAACTTATTGGACGTGCCGTTTAGTGTGGGCACTTTTTTCGGAGGCACGAGCATTTTAATCACGGTGGGCGTCATCTTGGACACAATGCGTCAAATTGAGTCGCATTTATTGACCCGTCACTACGATGGATTTATGAAGAAAGGGCGGATACGAGGAAGGTTTTAGTTCCTTTGGATTGCTTAAGTCGTTTTGCTTTCTTTTGCAAATTATGATTGTCGCAAAAAAACGGAGACGCATTCAGGCGATGCGAGAGGCGGGAGCGCTTGCGAACACGATTTTGAGAGAAGTGGCCGCCGCCGTTGAACCGGGGAAGACAACGAGGGATTTGGACGAATTGGCCGCGGCGCGAATGGCGTTTCATGGATGCGAAAGCGCTTTCTTGGGATACCAAAACTATCCGCGTAACATTTGCGTCTCCGTGAACGAGGAGGTCGTGCATGGAATTGCGGGATATAGGAAGTTATTGGACGGAGATATTGTGAGTTTGGACGTGGGCATCCGATACGACGGTTTTGTTGGAGATAACGCTCTGACGGTGGCTGTTGGCGATTGCGGAGTCGAGAAGCAGAGGCTTTTGGATGTGACGGAAAAAGCCTTGTTCGAAGGAATTCGCCGGGCCGTGGCGGGACGTAGAGTTTGCGAAATATCTTGCGCGGTGCAAAATTGTGTCGAAGAACATGGGATGTCGGTAGTGCGCGAGTTTGCAGGTCACGGCGTGGGACGGTCGGTTCACGAAGAGCCGCAAATTCCGAATTATTTTAATGGCGGCAAGTCGCCAAAATTAAGGGTTGGAATGACGATTGCTATCGAGCCAATGGTCAATTTGGGAACAGGACAGGTGAAAATGCGCTCAGATGGTTGGACGGTTTCGACGCTGGATGGCCGGCCTTCGGCTCATTTCGAGCATACCGTCTTGGTGACCAAAGGCGAGCCGGAAATTTTGACATGCCCGGAGAACATGCCATCAGCGTTGAAGGATCGGTTGTTGAATTAATGCCTAATCATCGTTGTCGAGTGAGAATGCCGAATGGTCATCATATTGTGGCTCGCTTGTCGAGTGAACTGAGATTGGCTTTCGTCCGGGTGAACCCCGGGGATCGAGTTAAAGTGACCATATCACCGTTTGATCTGTCAAAGGGTACGATTGTGGAACATATAAAAAGCTGAAGAGTATGAAAGTCAAAACTTCCGTCAAGAAATTATGCGAGCATTGCCGAATTATTCGGCGCAAGGGTGTGATTCGTGTGGTTTGCACAAATCCGCGCCACAAGCAACGGCAGGGTTGATTCAATTGAGAAAGAAAACATATGCCACGTATTTTAGGTGTAGATATTCCCGGAGAGAAGCGGATTGATGTGTCCCTTCGTTATTTGTACGGTGTCGGCCCTGTGAATTCTTTGGAAATTTTGAAAAACGCCGGCGTCGATCCAAGTGTGCGGGCCAAGGATTTGAGCGACGATCAAGTGAGCAAAATTGTTCGATCCGTGCAGGATGGTCAATATGCAATCGAAGGGGATTTGCGTCGAGAGATCGGCATGAACCTTAAGCGATTGCAGGCAATCAAGTCTTATCGAGGACTGCGCCATGTCCGCGGACTGCCGGTGCGCGGGCAACGAACTTCAACAAATGCTCGAACGCGAAAGGGTCCGCGGAAAACGGTCGGGGTTCAGAGAAACCCGAAAGCAAAGTCTGGAATTCACTAGTCACCAGGATTAACGGCAATTTTTATGGCTGAAGACGAAAAAGAGAATCAAGAAGATACCGAAACGGTTGGCACCGAGCCGTCGGCAAGGCCTGAGGCGGAGAAAAAAAGAAAATCCGAGAGTGTCTCGAAACTCTTCGCGTCTGCCAAAAATCCGTCCGCAAAAACCGGGGATAAAACCACACTTGATAGAGGCAAGAAAACCGATGGAGAATCGAGGCCGGCGCCGACCGCTGCAGAGTTGCTGGCCACAGACAGCGGACCGGCGAAAATCATCAAAGCTAAAGGTTCGAAAAACATTACGGCGGGGATTGCAAATATCTTCGCTACGTTTAACAACACGCTGGTATCGATTAGCGATATGCAGGGAAATGTGATTGCATGGTCCAGCGCTGGAAAGGTAGGCTTCAAAGGCTCGCGCAAGAGCACTGCCTTTGCCGCGCAACAAGTTTCTCAAGATGTGGCGCGGCAGGCGATGTCTCATGGTTTGAAGGAAGTGGAGGTTCGTGTAAAAGGACCGGGATCGGGCCGGGAATCGGCGATCCGCGCTTTGCAGGCAATTGGTTTGGAAATATCCTCGATCAAGGACGTGACGCCTGTGCCTCATAACGGTTGCCGGCCTCGCAAGAGAAGACGTGTGTAGGAATTAAAATATGGCTCGATACACAGGACCGAAGACTCGAATTAGCCGTCGATTTGGCATGCCCATTTTTGGGCCGTCCAAGTCTTTAGATCGTCGCAACTACGCTCCGGGGGCGCATGGCTCGAAAAGTCGCCGCAAGAAGACGGACTATGCGCTTCGCTTGGCTGAGAAACAAAAGTTTCGCTATTATTATGGGTTGCAGGAGAGGCAGTTTCGCGCGGTGTATGAGAAAGCGCGGCGGCGGCGCGGAGTGACGGGCGAGACCATGCTTCAAATCCTAGAGACTCGGTTGGATAATTTGGTCTATCGTCTGGGATTGGCGCCTTCTCGTCCGGCGGCTCGCCAAATGGTGGTTCACGGACATTTGTTAATAAAAGGAAACCGGGTCGACATTCCCTCCTATGCCGTTCAAGTGAACGACACTATTGAAGTGCGCGAGGCCAGCGTCTCAAAACAGTTGGCGGTGAAAAACATCGAAAGCTCGACGAGCCGAAGCGTCCCCGAATGGCTGAACTTGGATAAAGTCCTCCTCAAAGGAGTTCTCCTCAGAATGCCAACGCGCGACGAAATTCAGCCGATTGGCGACGAGCAGGTGGTTGTTGAATTTTATTCCCGTTAATCGAACGAAAAAGCAATAATCCGTGCAGTATATGCAAGGTGTGCCGCCGCGGACGGGAAACGGCGGACATCAAGGCAAAGAGCTGCCAAACAAATTATATCAGATGCCAGTTAGACTAGGCCGATTTGAAATGCCGAGGAAGTTGACCAAAGATGCCGCTGCAAAGAATTACGCTAAGTTTATAGCCGAGCCGTTTGAAACCGGTTATGGACACACTATTGGAAATTCATTGCGACGCGTTCTCCTCTCCTCCCTGGAAGGTGCTGCGATCACTTCCATCAAACTTGATGGAGCGATGCACGAATTTGCTTCTATAGACGGGATTGCCGAGGACGTGACGGATATCATCCTGAATCTGAAGCAGGTAAAGTTGAGATTCCACAATCGGGATCCGCAAACCCTGTTTCTCACTGTGCATAAGCAAGGCATCGTCACTGCCGGAGATATCACTGAAAACCAGAATGTAACAGTGATTAATCCGGATCAGCCCATTTGCACAATTGATAAAAAGAGGAAGGTTGAGATTGAAATGGAGGCCAGAGTAGGGCGCGGTTTTTGTCCGGGCGACGAGAATAAAAAACCCGGTCAATCTATTGGAGTGATTGTAATTGACTCTATTTTTTCTCCGGTGAGCCGAGTTAAATACACGGTCGAGAGCGCCCGCGTGGGACAACGCACCGACTACGATCGATTGATTCTCGAAATTTGGACGGACGGAAGAATCTCTCCTGATGACGCGCTGACTCAGGCTTCCATGATTCTGCAAAAGCACTTGGATGTGTTTGTCGGGTACGACGAGAACATCCTTGAATTCGAAGATGTTGAAGAACAGAGAGACGATGAGAGAGCGCGACTGATGGAACTCAGTAAAATGAGCGTAAACGAAATTGAACTCAGCGTTCGAGCCGCCAATTGCTTAAATAACGCCAACATTACCACGGTGGGAGAGTTGGCGAAGAAGTCCGAAGCCGATATGTTAAAATATCGCAACTTCGGCAAAAAATCTCTCAACGAAATCAAGGAGAAATTGCAGAGCTTTGGATTAAAGCTCGGCGATCCCAAAATGGATCCTTCCCTTGTGGAAACCAGCGCGCAGGAAGAAGGTTTACAAGCCGGCTAAACAAAGAAAAGAGACGCAATGAGACATCGGAAACACACGGCCAAGCTGGGACGAAAAGGAAGCCACCGCAATGCGATGCTGGCCAATTTGGTTTGTAGCCTGATTAAATCCCGCCGAGTGACCACTACGCTTGCCAAAGCAAAAGCCGCCAGACCGATGGCGGAAAAGATGCTGACATTGGGCAAGAAAGGAACCATTCACCATCGCCGTTTGGCTGCGGCGAGGCTACATCAAGAAGACGCCGTGCGAATTCTCTTCAACGAGATTGCTCCCCAGCATCAAGAGAGGCAAGGAGGCTACACCAGAATCATCAAACAAGGCACCCGTCGAGGCGACGCCGCCCCGATGGCTATTTTGGAATGGGTAGTCGCCGAAGAATCGGGAGGAGAACCAAAAGAAACTGGAACCGTTGGAACAAAACAGTCGGAAACAGTCGGTGATTCGTCGGAGACGAAAGCCAAATCCGATCCGGCATCCCTGGAATCCGCAACCGAGGAATCTTCTAAGAAAGATAAAAAGAAATACACGGTTCAGCGTTTCTCCCTTTGATAATGGTTTTTGTTGGGATTTTATTTTCTTATTTGTCAGATTCACCTCTGTTTTGACGATGTGCTTCTTCAGATAATCGGACTCTTGTTAAAGGATGCCGAAAACCTTCGGATGAAAATCTTTCCGAGGCGCCGGGCTTTTTTGTAACCTTCCTAATTGTCGTTTCGTCTCTTTCCTCAGGATGCAAAATCTTTCTTATCGTTTTTGTTTAATCGGATTATTAGGGACGTTGCTTCTCGCAAACATTTTTCCTGTAAATTCTCGGGCAAGCGAGTGGCCTCAGTTTCGTGGTAAACACTCGAACGGAAAGAGTGTGGATTTGCGAGTTCCCGTTCAATGGTCGAGCCGGAAAAATCTGAAGTGGAAAACTCTCTTGCCCGGTCCGGGATCCTCCAGCCCCATTCTCACAAAGGATCAAGTTTTGGTGACCTGTTACTCCGGTTACGGCGTTGGCGCGGGCGATCCCGGCGAAATGGAAAACTTAGTTCGCCACCTTATTTGCGTCGATCGTGGCGATGGAAGTGTTCTTTGGGAGCGAAAAATTCCAGCCAGATTGCCTGAAGACCCATATCGAGGATACATTAGCGAACATGGCTACGCCAGTAATACGCCGGTCACCAACGGCCGCGAAGTATTCGTCTTTTTTGGCAAAACAGGCGTGATTGCCTTTGACCTCAATGGCGGAGAATTATGGCGGGCGGATGTGGGGCAAGAGTCAAGCAACCGTCAATGGGGATCGGCGTCCAGTTTAGCGCTTCATGGCGAAAACGTGATTGTCAACGCCAGCGAGGAAAGCCAGTCCATACGAGCTTTGAATCAGCGGACGGGCAAACAAGTTTGGATCGCCGAGGCTTCAAGTTTGGAACTCGCTTATGGAACGCCGCTTTTAGCTGTTGTGGAAACTGGGCAAACAAGTCTTCTCATCGCCGTGCCGGGGGAAGTTTGGGGGCTGAATCCAAATACGGGCAAGTTGGAATGGTATGCGACAACTGGCTTGCCGGGGAACATCTGCCCTTCGCTTTCGGTTTCTGACGGCGTTGTATATGGTTTTGGCGGCTTCCCCACACAGGGCAGTTTTGCGGTGCGTTTGGGAGGGAAAGGGGACGTGACATCTTCTCATCTAGTTTGGACAAGTCGAGCAAGTTCGTATGTGGCTTCCCCGGTTTTTCATGAGGGTTACTTGTATTGGATCAGCGATCGTGGAGACGCCATGTGCATAAAGGCTAGTGACGGCTCCGTTCAATTCCGGGAACGGCTTCCAGGCCTTGGATCAGGAAGGCGCAGAGCGGTTTATGCCTCTGTAATCTATGCGGCCGATAAATTATACGCTGTAAGCCGATACAGCGGCACCTATGTTCTTGAAGCGAAATCCAGATTTTCATTAATTGCGCAGAATCGCCTAGAGGGAGACGACAGCCAATTCAACGGAACCCCGGCGTTTGCGGACAATGAAATCTATATTAGATCCGATAGATATTTGTACTGTATAAGCGCAAAGTAGCGCGTTTGGCTACAATGCGTTTGAATCGAAATCACAACAGAAAAGAAAAGGAGACACTATGTATCAATGGACGAAACTAATGATTATTGTAGCGGCGTTGGCTTTTGTGGCCGATTCCGCAAGATCTCAACCGGCAGAAGGCCGCGGACGCTTTGAAGGCCGCGGCGGTTTTGGGGGGAGGATTCCCCCGGAATTCTTTCCCGGCATTGTGATCATGGCCGCTTTGGATGCGGACAAAGACGGCGCTCTTTCTGCGGATGAGATTGCCAACGCAGCGGCGGCCTTGAAGAAACTTGACAAAAATGGAGATGGAAAAGTGGGCCGAGACGAGATCCGAACCGAGCTAGAAAAGCTTCGGCCGCCTCGCAGAGAACAAGGCGGCCGACGCGGCGGTGGTGGAGGTTTTGGTGGAAGAAGCTTTCTAGATCGAATCATGGAGCATGATAAAAATGCCGACGGAAAGATCAGCGCAAGCGAGCTTCCAGCGGGAATGGCCGGATTGATGGATCGTGGGGATAAGAATAAAGATGGATTTCTGGAGAAATCCGAGATTGAAACCCTCTCTCAAAACCTAGGCAATCGCAACCGTGGACGCGGCGGTCCCGGCGGCAACCGAGAAGGCCGCCCCTCTCGACCTGCTCGACCAGAGTAAGGAATTCAAAATCCATCCATCCAAGATTGGATGTAGTTGGATTGTGAGTTTGCGCGTTCTCATCGACCAAAACGCGCATTTTATGTCCGGCAACGAATCGCCTGCCACGGTGGCAGGAAATTCAAACACAAGGCTGGGCGATTTATTATTATTATGGGCGAACTATTAGACGTTAGTATTAAGGAAGACTGCATAACAATTCGAAAAGACTTGAAGTTAACACTCACCCAGGTTACATGGATTGGTGCTTCAGGAATCTACGATTGGCAGATAAGAAGAGACGAGGATGCATCGAAACACTCCGAAGAAGAATTCGGAGAACCGGGCAATCATGCATTCAACGCCAAAGATATGGCAACAGAGATTGTAGACTCCGCTGAATCTATTCTCAAAATCAAATTAACACATGACCAATCGGATAAGTTGTTCATCCATGCACACGAATGGATTCGACAGAATCATGTAGACAAGTTTCTTCGAGATGAAGCAACTTCAGCATTAGCTGGTATTGCGATTCTCAGACTTGGAGGATTTAATTAGGAATCTACTGTGTGTTCATGCATGCCCGGCTGGCGAGCGGCGCCGGCCGGGCTTTTTTTGATTAGGAAAACAAATAATCAGACACGCAGGCGGTCAGATGCACATCAGGTCAGACGTGCATGCGAAAAAAGGCCAGCGACGCCGACATCGTTATTGCTTTTGAAATAATCGAACTAATAAACTACAGGCAAACAGACAAACATGAAACCGAATTGGAAGAATCAAACCGTTTTCATCGGCGACAATATTGACATTATGCGGGCGATGAACACCGAATCTGTTGACCAGATTTGCACCGACCCGCCCTTTAACAAAAACAAGCGTTTTGATCATGTCTTTGGCGGCAAAAAAGAACGAGGATTCGATGACGCTTGGACGATGGACGATGCTCGCAAGGAAGAATTCGAAGACTTGCGCCAATGGAAACCCGCGCTGTTTCAAGTTTGTCGTTTAGCCGGACTGATGCACAGCAAGGGCATGCAGGGATATTTAGTTTTCATGGCAACTCGATTGATTGAATGCCACCGACTCTTGAAAGAGACTGGCTCGATGTATTTGCATTGCGACCACTCGGCAAACGTCTACCTACGCTTGCTGATGGACGGCATCTTTGGAGAAAAGAATTTTCTCAATGAGATTGCGTGGTGCTACTCAACTCCTGCAAATACCAGAAAATGGTTTCCTCGCAAACACGACACCATCTTTTCGTACGCAAAAAAGAAGGGGATGAACACCTTCAATTTGGATGCCGTGAGAGTGCCGTATGCGAGAGGAAGCAAACTTGACGGGAAAGGATGGGAAACTGGTCAGAAATACTCAAAAGAAGATGTCGAAAAAGGAAAGGTAATGACGGACTGGTGGCCAGATTGCACACCGGTGCAGAGATTAATCAAAGAACGATCTGGTTGGGCGACTCAGAAACCTTTGGCTTTGTATTCTCGGATGATATTGGCGAGTAGCAATCCGGGTGATGTGATATTTGACCCGTTTTGTCGATGCGCAACTACCTTAGTGGCCGCCGAGAACGCCGGCAGACAATGGATTGGCATTGACCGGCACGAAGAGGCGGAAAAGCAAGTTGTCCAACAACTGAACAAACTGAACGAAGGTTCGGAAGATTGGCTGCGGAAGGTAAACATCGAGCGCAAACCGCCGAAGCGTCAGCGGAAAATGCTGACCGCCAAACAACGAGAGCAGGCGTTTCGCTACTTGTTCACTAAGCAAGACGGGAAGTGTTTGGGATGCGGGCATGCGCCGGGCAAGAAATACATGCACATTGACCACGACCGCCCGATTGCCAGAGGAGGAGATAACGATATTGGCAATCTTCAATTGCTTTGCGGGCCGTGCAACATAAAGAAGGGACACGGCACAATGGAAGAACTGCTGAAAAAGCTGGGCAAGGAATGAAGGGCCTAGAACGATGGAATACCTGACCGAACAACTGGAGAAGCGGGGGTTGCGCGCAAGATCTCCATTGGTAAAAATAGGGCTTGCTTTATTCCGTTTGGAATTTCCATTATAGTTCTCCATGAAGTTATTCATCGCAAAAGTTACGTTAGCAACGATTTTCATAGCCGTTGTCTTATCGGCAAGGTCTCAAGAATGGACTCGTTTTCGGGGGCCAAACGGCGCCGGTCGAGCCGCCGGAGAATCAAGTTTTCAGGGAATTTCGGAACGAAACCTCGTTTGGAAAACACGATTGCCGGGGATGGGGCATTCTTCGCCCGTTGGTTGGGCGAATCAGATTTTCTTGACCGCTGCAGCGGACGAGAAGCAAGAGTTCTACGTATTCGCTGTTGATTCCGAGAACGGCGAGATTTTATGGCGCAAAGAATTTCCGCACCAACCATTTCAACAACATCGATTTAACAGTTTTGCCTCTCCCACCGCCGCAGTGGATGACCGGCGGGTTTATGTCAGCTGGGGGAGTCCAGATCATCTTTATCTGGCGGCTTTGGGACATGGCGGCGAGCTGCATTGGCAACGGGACTTGGGCGTGTTTGAAAGCCAGCACGGACTTGGCACTTCTCCAATTTTGTTCCGGGATTTGGCCATTCTCGCCAAAGAGCATTTGGGAGAGAGCTTTATTATCGCGGTTGATCGGAAAACGGGGAAAACGCGTTGGAAAACTCCCCGAAGAAGCGCCAAGACCGCTTACTCCACCCCGTGTATTTCGCAAGACGCAAACGGAAATCCCATTCTTCTCGTCAACAGCCAAGCGCATGGAATCAGCGCTTTGTCCCCTGAAACCGGCTCGGTGCTTTGGGAGTATTCGAATGCGTTTGACAAGCGGAGTTGCAGCTCTCCGATAGTTGCCGCCGGTTTGGTCTTCGGAAGTTGTGGCAGCGGAGGAGGGGGCAATTTTGTAGTGGCCGTGCGTCCGCCGAGCGGGGCAGGGGCTATGCCCGAACTTGCTTATGAAATTCGCCGCTCCGCTCCCTATGTCCCTTCTTTTCTTGCCCGTGAAGACAATCTTTTTCTCTGGAGCGATGGAGGCATTCTATCCTGTGTTGACCCCGAATCTGGCAAGGTGCGGTGGGCGGAAAGAGTTTCCGGCAGATTCTTTGGATCGCCTATATCGGTAAATGATCAACTGATTGCCGTTGCCGATTCGGGGAAGGTTTGCGTTGTGAGCGGCGCTGGAGAGTTCGAAATTCTGGGAAACTTTGAACTAAACGAGACTTGTCACACGACTCCGGCGATTATTAAAGACCGCATGTATATCCGTTCCATTCGCCATCTTTGGAAGTTCAAGCCATCGGAGGAAACGCTCCGGCAACTTTGATTTAGGGGAAGAAAAAGCGGGATTCTTTTTAATTTTATCTGATTTCTGCGTTTTCCTCTTGACTGAGATTGTGGAGAGACGCAAACTGCTGATTTTATTTGACAGAGATTTGAGTTTTCTAGATGAAGGGCATTACAGTTATGAATGAGACAAGCGAGTACTTCTTTGCGGCTGAGGGTTGGGTGTTGGGATTATGGGCGATTCTTGGCGTCGTCGTCTTGGTGGCGCTGGTGTTGGGGCTCAACTTTCTCAGCGCGTGGATCAAGGCTCATTTTTCCGGCGCTCCCGTGAATTTTACGGAATTGATCGCATTGAGGCTTCGCTCCGTTCCCGTGGGACAAGTGGTGGACGCCCGCATAACGGCGGTCAAATCAGGATTGCCGACTTCGATTGACGATCTTTCCACGCATTTTCTTGCGGGAGGGAGCATTGACATGGTTGTGCAAGCTTTGATTGCCGCTCGCAAAGCGGGTATCCGGCTGGATTTTGATAGAGCATGCGCTATTGATCTGGCGACAAAAGGCACTGGGAAAAACGTGATTGAAGCGGTTAAGACTTCGGTTAACCCTCGCGTCATTGATTGTCCATCGCCGAACATCGGCAAAGGTACCGTCGATGCCGTGGCCAAAGACGGAATTATCATTCGCGCAAGGGCGCGAGTCACGGTGAGAACCAATTTGGATCGGTTTGTTGGCGGCGCCACCGAGGACACTATTGTCGCTCGAGTGGGCGAAGGCATCGTTTCGACAATCGGCTCCTCCGACAGCTACAAGGACGTGTTGGAAAATCCAGATATGATTTCACGCACCGTTCTCAGCAAAGCCCTCGACAGCAACACCGCCTTCGAGATTCTTTCCATTGACATTGCAGACGTGGACGTTGGCGAGAACGTCGGCGCCAAACTCCAAGCCGAACAAGCCGAAGCGAACAAACTCATCGCCCAAGCCCAAGCCGAAGTTCGGAGAGCCGCCGCCGTGGCCACGGAACAGGAAATGGTGGCGCGCGTAGCGGAAATGCGCGCCCGCGTGGTGGAGGCCGAAGCGCAAGTGCCCTTGGCCATGGCCGATGCCTTTCGTAGCGGCAACATGGGCGTGATGGATTATTATCGGATGAAGAATATCCAAGCAGACACCGTGATGCGCGATAACATTGCCAAACCGGAGCAAGATGAAGGGGAAGAAGCGTAATTTTGTTTCTGGGCCAAAGCCAACGTCCGCTTTGAAAAATGTTTGTTGTCTCTAAACCGTTGAGGTTTTCTCGTGTTTGACAATCCGATCTTTTTTCTCATTCTGCTCTCGCTGTTAGCAACGGCGGCCGAGTGGATAGGGAAACGGCGCAAATCCCGGCAGGCCGATGCCGCCGCCGAGGAGGAAAACGTCGCTGAAGAGAAGACATCCTCCCGCCGGCGGAACCTCAGAGAAAAACAGCAGCAATGGGAAGAACGGTTGAGACGTTTGTTAGAAGGCGAAGTAGAACCAATCCCTGCGGAATCCAAACCGCCGGAACCGCCTCCACGACCGGTTGCTCCGCCTAAAACACCGTTAAAGGAACAAACACGGCCTCCTGTGAAAAAAGTTCCGATCCGTCCGGCATTCCAACCAAGAGCTCGTAGCACCGCAGTTTCTCAAAAAATATCGAGATCCTCCGGCAAAGATCAAAAGCCTCGGCGAGAATTGCGGCAACTCCCCATTTCGTTGTCCCGAAGGTTTCGAAATCGCCAAGCTGTGAGACAAGCCGTCATCGCCTCGGTTGTGTTCGGTCCATCCAAGGGAACAGAAGAGAACTCAGATCTTTTGCGGTTTTAGATATGAGGTTGCCGTTGTCGGGAAGATTTTTCTGTTGCCTGGCGAAAAGCTTTCTTCACTTCGTTCAACCCTTGGTCAAACGCGGCGGCAATCGGGATGGGGCGGACTCGTTTGATCTCGTTTTTGAACCGCTCCAGATTCTTTGTCGAGGGCGTTTCGTCCATTTTATTTGCAAGAACAATGGCGGGGCGTTTCAACATTGCGGGGTCATAAGCTTTCAATTCATTTCGCAATTGACGGTAATCCTCCCAAGGTTTACGGCCGTCGGCGCCCGTCATATCTATCAACCAGGCCAAGGCCTTGCACCGCTTGATGTGACGGAGAAAGTCGTGTCCCAGTCCGGCGTTTTTGTGAGCGCCTTCGATGATTCCGGGAATGTCGCAGACGGTTGTCCGAGTGTGGTCGGCATGTTCGATAATTCCGATGTTTGGGCGCAAAGTGGTGAAGGGATAATCCGCAATTTTGGGTCGAGCGCGTGAGAGAGCCGCCAGCAAGGTGGACTTGCCCGCATTAGGAAAGCCGACGAACCCAATATCCGCAATCACTTGGAGTTCAAGAAAAAAACGCCCTTCCGTGCCCACTTCTCCAGGTTGGGCGAATCGCGGCAATTGACGTCTGGCAGTGGCAAAGTTCTTGTTGCCCAATCCTCCTCGCCCGCCTCGGCCAATTAAAAATCGTTGCCCCGATTCGGTGAGATCGCCATAAAGAACGGCGTCTTGAAGTTCGGGATTGTTGAGGCGATGAAAGTCTTCAGTTCGGAAAACTTCATAGTTTTGGGAACGGGAATTTTCCGTAACCACAATCGGCTGAATTGGCGCGGCCTTCGGAACTGTCTTCTCGGAATTGTTTTCAGTTTTGAGGGAAGAAGAAAAAATGTCCGAATTGCGTTTTGAATCCGGCAGTTTCCAAATCAACGTGCCGCAGGGAACTTTGACCAGCAAGTCTTTGGCTTTGCTTCCGTCCTTTCCTTTGCCGCCGCCGGGTTCTCCGTTTTTTGCCCGCAGATGCGGTTGGTAGAATAGGTTGACAAGGTTGTTGACGTTGGCGTCGGCTTCGAGGATCACGTCGCCTCCTTTGCCGCCATTGCCGCCGCAAGGGCCTCCTTTGGGACGAAATGCTTCCCGCAAAAAAGCGACGCAACCACGCCCTCCTTTGCCGGCCTGCACGTAAATCTTGACGGCGTCGACAAACACAAGCAAAGCCGAACCCGCTCCGCAAAGGCAGGTTTTGGAAAATTTAATTTTGAGGCGCTACAGGAATTGGCGAATTCGCCGTTGATGGATTCGGGATTGGCGGGACGTCGGAATTTTTTAGAACAATATGAACATGTTGTAACTCTCCATTATGACATTTGGCATGAGTCTCTCCATAGTTGCCGGGGAGAGCAGATATCCCTAAGATCGTTGAAGATGCAGTAAGTTTAAAGTGTGCTGGATGACAACCCTCAATTGAGGCTTGGATGATGATCCCTCCGATAAGATCCTTTGGATATAAAGGAACGGCAATCGGAGTCTTTCCCATTAGGTTGCCGTCGATCATCAGTGACGCCTCTCTGGGTTCTGAGGTAAATTTGACGGATGGAAACTCGATGGAATTTGAGGATGTGGACTTTTCTTCCCTGCCTTCGGGTTCTAAAGCTGAAGTCAATTTGACGGATGATGATTCCAGAGTCTCCTCCTTGCACCCCGAAGAACTTATCAATGCGGCCAAGAAAGCCGAGCTAATCAACAACGTCCTTTTCATAAAGAAGATCTTTAATTTTTAGCCGCAGTTGTTTCTACGGGGATGACGTTGACGCGGCGCTTGGCCTTTTCAAAAGAGACTTGTCCATCGGCCAGGGCAAACAAAGTCCAATCGCGGCCAACGCCGACGTTCGCCCCAGCGTGGAAACGAGAGCCTCGTTGCCGGACGATGATACTGCCGGCGGAGACCCATTCGCCGCCGAATTTCTTGACTCCCAACCGCTTGCTGTTGCTGTCGCGGCCGTTGCGAGAACTTCCTTGTCCTTTCTTGTGCGCCATATTGCCTCAACCGTTAATTTCCTTGATTTTGACGACGGTCAAATTTTGCCGATGCCCTTTGGTTCGATGATAGCCTTTGCGACGTTTCATTTTGAAAGTGGTGACTTTCGGGCCTCTTTGATGGGAAACGACGTCCGCCACCACGGTGGCCGTCTCTACGGTTGGCGTCCCCATTCGGACGGAACCGTCTGCGCAAAGCATCAGAACGCGGTCAAACGTCACTGAGCTGCCTTCTTCAGCGGGAATGCGCTCAATTTCCACTTGGTCGCCAGCGGCGACTTGATATTGTTTCCCTCCCGTTTCGATTACCGCATACATAATGAATTTCGCAAATGAAAATCAATCCAACCAAAAAGATTCGGCCGTGTCAACCAATTTTCTGCGATAACAAAAATAACAAAGCGCGGCGTCTAGTTTTGGCACCAGAGTATCCAAGATTCGGGCGGCGACCGTCTCAATATGCGTTGAGCGGAGTTGCGGCAAATCTTGCCGCCTATCCCTCAAAACTGTTTTTAGACTTTGGAATTCGCTCTCGCGGCGAGCCATTGACAGCGGCTACGAAGTTGTGGTTTGGGCTTGTCGTTTCCTTTGAAAGCGTCGACGAAAGAAAACAAAACCCAGCGCAAACAAGCCGAAGATGAGGGCGTATTCTTCAGGTTCAGGGATGATTTGGCTGTTGACAATAACTCGCACCGAGCCGCCGGAATTCGCCGCAAAGTGGGGAGCACTCAATGCCCCCGAACGATTATTGAAGGTTCCCGCAAAGAAGTCCCCGATGGGTTTATTCAAAATGCCAGAACCCGTCCAAGCGGAAGACTTCCCGCTGGAATAGGAAAGCGCGCTAGCAGTGCGAATCCCCAGGTCATCTCCATGTGGAGCGTCATCATCTATGAAAACGTGAGAAATGGTTCGGCTGCCGCTGGCAATAGTGATTGTGGGCGTGTTAGTAGCGCTGGCGGCAAAAGTGATGTCGGTTCGGCCACCGCCCGGAATTCTGGCTCTCACCGAAGCAATGTCGTTGGTGTTGGAGCTGGAAAACAAGGAAGAAAGAGGGACGTTGACGTCTTGGATCCTGTTGGCATTGTAAATGTTTTGATTGAAAAGTTCCCAATTGTCACCTGCATAAGTTCCGTAATTATTTGAGTTTACGGAGTTTCGAATAGTGTCGCTGTCTTGCGTGGTGGAGGAGCCGCTAAAAATCCAGAGGGTTTGGGTTGTGGGGTTGTCTTGGCTGGGATAGACATTGATGATCATCTGCGCTTGGCTTTGTTCAAGCGGGGCAAAAGAAAGCAAAGTCGCCGTCAAAAGAACACTTACCGCCAGCCGCTTGCCGGCTGTTCGCTGTTCGCTGTTCGCTGTTCGCTGTTCGCTGTTCGCTGTTCGCTGTTCGCTGTTCGCTGTTCGCTGTTCGCTGTTCGCTGTTCGCTGTTCGCTGTTCGCTGTTCGCTGTTCGCTGTTCGCTGTTCGCTGTTCGCTGTTCGCTGTTCGCTGTTCGCTGTTCGCTGTTCGCTGTTCGCTGTTCGCTGTTCGCTGTTCGCTGTTCGCTGTTCGCTGTTCGCTGTTCGCTGTTCGCTGTTCGCTGTTCGCTGTTCTATTTTCATAGGCCTGATCAGATTATTCTTTAATTGTCAAGTTTTCTTTTCCGTAAGTCGAAAAGTAAAAACAGGTTTAATAAACTATTCTTTCCGGCGTTTGTCAACCCAAAAAATGAAAAAAAAGAGAAAAAAAATTTCTTTTTTTGCGGCGAGGAAGATGAAGAAATGAATGGGATGGGTTTTGACAGCCGGATTGTTGAGGTTTTGATTTGTTTGCGGGGGGAAAGATTTCTTGGGATATGGCGGGTTGGGTTGTAAGGTGAGGTTTTGGCGATTGGGTTGGGGTTTGCTGGTTTTTGATTGGAGAATATGGTTCCTTTATTGACTGCGCTGTTGGCGGGGGCGGGTTTTTTGGTTGCTTATCACACTTACGGGCGATGGCTGGGCGGCAAGATTTTCGCTTTGTCGGCCAAGGCGGTTTGTCCGTCGTATCGGCTGGAAGACGGGACGGATTACGTTCCGACGAGTCGGGGGATTGTATTTGGGCATCACTTCACTTCGATTGCGGGAACGGGGCCGATTGTGGGGCCGGCCATTGCGATTATGTGGGGTTGGTTGCCGGCGTTGCTTTGGGTGTTTTTTGGGTCGATTTTCATTGGAGCGGTGCATGATTTTGGCGCTTTGGTGGTGAGTCTTCGGAATAACGGGCAAACGGTGGGCGATATAGCGGGGCGGGTGTTGAATCGGCGGGCGCGCTGGATTTTTCTGCTGATTTTGGCGCTGTCGCTGACGATTGTGCTGGCGATTTTTGGGCTGGTGATTGCGAGTGTGTTTCGTTTGTATCCGGCGGCGATTTTTCCCTGCGTGGTTCAGATTCCGTTGGCGATTGGGATTGGGGTTTGGTTGCGCCGCAAGGGATTGGGCATTTTTCTGCCGTCGTTGTTTGCTTTGGCGGCGATGTATTTGGCGGTGTTTTTTGGGGATAGCGGATTTTTGGGCGAATTTAACAGGGAGTTGGCGAGTTGGTCGAATTGGACTTGGGTGCTTGTGTTGTTGCTTTATTCGTATGCGGCGTCCGTGTTGCCGGTGTGGACGCTTTTGCAGCCGCGGGATTACATTAACTCTCTTCAGTTGATTTCGGCTTTGGGCTTGATTGTTTTGGGTTTGGCGGTGTCGGCGTTTTGGGGTGGTTCTCCGCTGGCGGATGGTGTTCGCCCCGACTTGGAGATGGCGGCGCCGGCGGTCAATTTGGCGCCTGAAGGGGCGCCGGCGATTTTCCCGTTTTTGTTTATTACCATCGCTTGCGGCGCGGTTAGCGGGTTTCATTGTTTGGTGTCGAGTGGGACGAGCAGCAAGCAGTTGAAGCGGGAGACGGACGCTCGGTTTGTGGGCTATGGCGGGATGCTGACCGAGGGTTTTTTGGCGGCTTTGGTGATTTTGGCTTGCGGCGCTGGTTTGGGTTTGGGTTTGGCGGTGGAAGGGCGGGTGTTGATTGGGGAGGAGGCGTGGGAAAATCGCTATGGCTCTTGGGGGGCTGCCGGGTCGTTGTCGGCCAAGGTGTCCGCCTTTGTCTTTGGCGCGGCAAATTTTTTGCGGGCGTTGGGTTTGTCTAGTGAAGTGTCGATTGCATTGGTGGGGGTTTTGGTGGCGTCTTTTGCGGGGACGACGCTGGATACTGCTTGTCGGTTGCAGCGTTATGTGGTTCAGGAGTTGGCTGCGGTTTCGATGCGGTCAAAAGTTTCCGGCGGCGGCGGGCGGGTTGGCGGCGCGTTTGCTTGGTTGCGGAGCAAGCATGGCGCCGCGCTTTTTGCGGTTGCGGCGGCGGCGGGTATGGCGGGGTTGCCGCCGGCTGGCGAGGATTGGTCGTTGGCAAATGCCGGCAAGGGGGGGCTTCTTTTGTGGCCGCTTTTTGGCGCGACGAATCAGCTTTTGGCGGGGGGCGCTTTTTTGGTGATTGCCTTTTATCTTTGGCGGCGGCGGCGGCCGGTTTGGTTTCTTGCGATTCCGATGGTCTTTATGTTGATTATGCCTTTGTGGGCGATGGTTTGGCAGTTGTTTATTGGGTCAAGCGATCATCCCAGTTGGATGAGTCAGGGCAAGGTTCTGCTGATCGTTGTCGGGTTGTCGGCCATTGTTTTGGAGTTGTGGATGATTGTCGAGGCGGTTCGATTATTCCCGAAGGTCAAGGGAGTGTTTCGGAAAGATTTGGACTTTCTTCGGTCGGGGCGTTCTTCGAGGGGAGACGCTGCGTTTGAGCGAGGAAGGAGCGGCAGATAGAGTGGAGTCGTGAACCGAATTGGGCTTTACGGCGGATCGTTTGATCCGGTTCACTGGGGGCATCTGTTGGCGGCTCAGGCCGCTTATGAGGAGATGTCTTTGGACAAGTTGATTTTTATTCCTGCGGCTCGTTCTCCATTCAAACAGGATTCCAAACTGTTGGCGGCTGTTCAGCGTGTTCGTCTTCTGCGGTTGGCTTTGGCGGGCAGGGCGGAGTTTGAGGTTTGCGAGAGGGAGCTGCGGCGCGGAGGCATTTCCTTTACGATTGACACGGTAAAAAAGTTTGCCGCCGAATATCCCTCGGCGCGGTTGGTTTGCCTCATTGGGGCGGATCACTTGGAAACGCTTCCTCAATGGAAAGGGGCTGATGCATTGTCGGAAAAGGTGGATTTTGCGGTGATACCAAGACCGGGACAACGATGGGAGTCGCCGCTCGAAGGGTTTCCTTGTCGGCTTTTGCGTGGTTGGCCCATTGAAGTGTCCTCTTCGTTGATTCGGGAGCGCATTCGCTCCGGTCTTCGCGTAGATTGGCTGTTGCCGGAGGCCGTGGCCGAGACCATTCGTCGAGAGAGGTTTTATTTGGATGATTGAATCTGTGTTTGGTTTCGATTTTTATCCATTGGCGATTGGTGTTTAATTTGAATCGCAAATGAACGCAAATGGCTGTAATTTCGCATTTCTTTCAGCAGGTTGCTTTTGAATGGCAAGATGATGAGGGGGCGTTGCGCAGAATTTTCTGAATGAATTCGAGGCAATTGGCGCAATACTGTTATGCGTATGCGGATGACCGCAAAGCGGCGGGGCCGGCAATTCTCGACGTAAGCGAATTGTCGTCGGTAACCGATTTTTTTTTCATTGTTACCGGCACAAGCGCAACGCACTTGCGGGCGATCTGCGAGGGAATTGTGGAGTGTTTCAAAAAGGAGCACGGCGTCCGTCCTCTATCCGTCGATGGCAAACGGACGGCCGCTTGGATAGTCATCGATTACGACGACGTAATCGTTCACATTATGAACCACGAGATGCGGGAGCGATACGCCTTGGAAGAATTATGGGGAGACGCGCCTCATTTAAAGCCTCGACGACCGCGGGGAACGGGAAGAAGAAAGGTTTCTCCGAATCCCTCGCCGCGCCGCCGCGGCAGATCGGCAGAACTGTAACGCAACCGCGCCTTTTCCCGATTCCGTCATTGAGAAGACTCGAGCAGGCTTTTGAGCATGTCGTCAATTACCCGTTTGAACTCGACAAGCCCGCTGGCGGGCAGAATGATCGTGTCTCGGCGTCCGCCGACGTCTTCTGTAATTCGAAGAAACCGGCCGCGAGGATTTTCCTTGAGGGTAAAAGTAAAGATTTTGCGTTCCACCTGAATCTGCGCGGTTTTCAAGGTTTCTTCGCCGCCATGAGACTTTCCGGAGTGCTCTGAGTAGAGGTTTCTGTTGTAAAAAGGCTGTTCTCTTGAGATCATATTCTATGCTGTTTTTCCATTGCGCCCGATACCCTCGGTTTCTTTGCAGTTACAATCTGCCAATTCGCAATGTTTGTCAACCCTTCATTTTGGAGGCTTCGTTGGACTTTTTCCGGCAACAAACCTTCCCGGCGGACTCAAAGCCAAGAATCGTTGTGACGGCGACTCTCCTCTATTGCCGGCAATTTTTATTCTCATTATGCCGGTCATCTTTCCAAGCCGCTTCCCGCGAAAGTGGATCGCCATTGTAAAAGCAGTGAAAAAAATCGCGATACAATTGAAGCCTGAAGACAACGTCGCCGTAATACAGTTCCCTCTCAAAGCCGGCGATGCCTTGCATTTTCAAAAGAAGACCATCCTCTGTCGTCAAAGAATTCCGGCTGGACACAAAATTGCGCTGGAGGAAATCAAGCAAGGGCAGGCTTTGGTAAAGTATGGGCAAAAAATCGGTTTCGCAAAGAAAGACATTCGGCGAGGCGATCACGTTCACATCCAAAACTTGGGCGTGGAAGATTTTGACCGAGATTGCCAATTCTGCGTCGATTACGAGCCGGTGAAAATCGCTGCCGAACGAAGAAGTTTTCAGGGTTTTGCGCGTTCGGACGGCAAAGCGGGAACAAGAAATTACATTGCCGTGATTTCCAGCGTGAACTGCTCCGCTTCCGTTTCCAAATACGTGGCCCAAGCCTTTCAAACGCCCGCGTTTGCGCGCGATTATCCAAATGTGGACGGAGTGATCGCCCTGACGCACAAGAGCGGATGCAGTCTGCTTCCCACCGAACCTTTGGCCATGCTACAGCGAGTTTTGGCGGGAATGGCCAAGCATCCGAACGTGGGAGGTTGCGTGATGATCGGTCTCGGGTGCGAGGTGAACCAAGTATCGCACCTCATCCAAAAACAAGGGTTGGATCGGGCATGCTTCAGCAACGGGCCGGTTTGTCTAAACATCCAAACCCTCGGCGGCGTGCGAAAAACCACCGAGGCCGGCATTCAAGCCGTGAACGACATTTTGAAGCATGTGAACAATCGCAGGCGAACCCCCCAGAGCGCCGACAAATTAACTCTGGCAATGAATTGCGGCGGATCCGACGGCAACAGCGGCATCAGCGCCAATCCCGCTCTGGGATGCGCATCCGACCAACTCGTCAGGCAAGGCGCCGCTTCCGTGCTGGCGGAGACAACCGAGATCTACGGCGCCGAACACTTGCTCGTCCGGCGGGCGTCTTCAAAAACAGTCGGGCAAAAACTGCTCAATCTAATCCATTGGTGGGAAAATCACGTCCAATTGCACGGCGCCTCAATCGACAATAATCCCTCCTATGGAAACAAAGAAGGCGGCTTGACGACGATTTACGAAAAAAGCTTAGGCGCCGTCGCCAAAGCGGGGCAATCTCCCTTGTCCGAAGTCTATCGTTACGCCGATCCTATTGAAGCCAAAGGCTTGTGTTTTATGGATACGCCGGGAAACGACCCAGTCAGCATGACGGGATTAGTTAGCGGCGGCTGCAATATCGCCGCTTTTACCACCGGCCGCGGCAGCGTCTACGGTTGCAAACCCACCCCGTGCATCAAAATTGCTTCCAACACGCCGTTGTTCCGCTGGATGGAAGAAGACATGGACGTCAACGCCGGCACCATTCTCGACGGAACCGAAACCGTGGAAGAAGTGGGACGGCGCATCTTCGAAAAAATCCTTTCCGTAGCCAGCGGCGAAAAAACAAAAAGCGAACTTGCCGGCATCGGAGACGAAGAATTTGCTCCCTGGCAAATCGGCCCCGTGTTGTGAGCGCTCCGTCGCCAATCTCGGCTCTCAATTTTGCCTTATGTAATTACAATATATGGCACCACAACGTTTTTGGAATTGATTAGGAACTTCCAAGTTTGTCGTTTTGAAATCCACCCAATCACTAAGCAACCTGAATCCAGCGGAAAAAACAACCGTTTGCCAAATCCCCAAAAAGAAAGCGCAATTGCCCTCAAATGTGACTTCTAAATTTGTTTTAAGGGTTGTATTCCTGTGAAAAGCCAACATCGGCAACTCAAACCCGCCAACAACAGCCGTCAAAGCAACGATGGAAGAAGATAGAAGAGAATGGCGAAAGCGGACGACAGCGCACTCCTCAAAGATGGTCTGACTTGACTGACCGTCATAGCGAAAACCGCCGTTTGAAGAACGACAAAACCAACCAACAGCGGAAAATCTAAAAACCCACTAGTTTATCTGCGCCCATCAGCGGAGACCAGTTGTCAGCATCGTACCTTTGGGAATCCTCCACAGGCCAGCGACCCCAAACGGCAGAAAGGGGCAACGTCCAATCTCGCAATGAACCTGCTCCGCGCGATCATCTAAAAAACCATGTTCGCACGGCTTGCATGCCGGCGGCTAATCCCTAAAGTGTACTTTGGATAAGATGATGGCCATGGCCGGTTACCAATCGTATGCGGAAAATAAGGAGGGGGAAAAGACAGACCTATTGCAATATGAGGTTGACGATCAATACGATCTCCATAACCAACGGAATCGACAGGAGAATCAATCTCCTGAATCTTGCGAGAGTAAAAGTCAGTCTGTGAATTGCTATACTTATCTCGATATCCTCCCAAAATTAACCTATCCGAAGTAAATGTTTGCCTATTCGCGCTATAAGCAAAATTAAAAACGGAAGATAAATCAAGAGAAAGTTCGTTAGCATGATTAGGCGTCCAGCGCAAACGAGAATTACCAGCACATTGAAGGATATTTGCATTCTTTCTTAGTTTGAGCAATCAATTCCCTTAGCGAGGGCTTTTGCCTTGCCCAAGGCAAGCAGGAGCGGAAAGGCGAGAATGCCAATAATCGCGATAACCATCGGCAACTCGACCAAAGTAAAAGCCCGGTTTCCGTTCTTTTTCATATCTCAAAGAACGGCAGAAACAAGGCTAACAACAAAGACAAAGAAGCAAAAAAACAACGTGGACAAGTATTTCGAGATGTCCGAGGCGGCGGCCAAATCGTCACCGAACAGCTGGAACCGTAATCAATCGGAATAAAATATTTTACTAGCCATTTTCCCCTTGACTGAAGGAAAGATTAGAGCGTGTTGGCGCTAATGGAGCATGGCAAAGATGAGGGGGGAATGCGATGAGCCCCGTGAATATCCCCTCCAGTTTGTCCAAGCGGGAGAAGACTCGACGATAGCCTTTTAACCCCCAAAACAATCTCTCTGCTTCGTTGCGCTTTTTATACAATTCCTTGTCGTATTGCCAAGGATGGCGACAGCTTTTCAAAAGAGGAACTACCGGATCCAATCCCATTGCTTAGGCTTGCTGGCGGTTCTCCTCGCCTTCATAATACGCCCTATCCATCAGCAAACAGAACTTTGGCCAGACGATTTCCTATCTTGCGAAGGAGTTTTCTCCCCGCAGGCGCATCATGCCCGTTTCCCGGAGACAAAGAAGAACTTCCCCCCGTGCGCTTCTTTGCGGCAAGCATGGGAATTTTAGTAGTCCAGCCTTCGCTGGACTTTCTGATGGACGGCGCGCCTTTTTTAGCGCGCTTGTTCCAGCGGGATGAACCTTTATGCTCGCGCTGTCCAGCATCCGTTTTTCTGGCGGAGCGTCCGTCTGCGCCTTTGCCTTTAATTTTTCAAGCACTCTATTCCAAACGCCGCTTTTCGTCCAGCGGTTCACATGCGACAGTAAATGGTATTCCACTTTTCCTCTTTGTTTGGGCAAATGCGGCGCGATTTGTTAATATTGTTCTTCCGTGAACTGCATAAATTCTAACAAAAAGCCGCCAAGCTAAAACCCGGCGGCTCTGACAAAAGAAGAGTTTGACTCTCGTTATTTTCTAATTCGAAAAATAATGAGTAAGGAGAGCGCCTAGCAAAGCAGTCAGTATCGGAATTATCCAACTAGCCCAGTTCTTTTTACTTTTCTATGAATCTTCCAAATCAGCTAATCGAAATGCTATGCCCCCTTTTCCGTTGCCAATGTCATGAATCTCATCCTCTATTTTCTTCAATCGATATTTGACATCGAGAATAGATTTATCAAGGCGATTACACCGCTCGGTGATAAGCACTCTCAATCCTTCTATCGTTTTAATTTCTTGATCGCTCATCTTCGGACTTCATTTTTGAATTCTCGGTTTCGTTTTCAATTTCAACTCAATTCCGTCAATATTAAAATTCCACCAACTCATCCCAAGGCGTTGGCGGATTCCAATCTTCTGCAGACGGCATCTCGCCATCCCGCCAATGCTGTTTATTGTCAAAGTTAAACCGTGTCCAATTCTCCAAAGACGGATAAAGCATTTGATAAAGAGTTTCCGAACCAACATGACCGTCCGCAAACAAAATATTCGCTTGCCCAGAATGTCGATGGGCCACTGTTAAAGCATGCCTCCAAGGCGCAACATCCAAACTAGCCAAAAACGAAGCAACCACCTGCAACTTCAACGAACGTTTACCTAATGGCCCGGCACTATTATACATCCCAAAAGAAGAGCCATCGGCCTGAGCAATCATACGCGAAGGCGAAACCACGTCAGAATCCCGAAGTGTACCCGGACCATCCCAATTCCTACTACCAGAAATTCCCCAAGGACCAGCACTCTCGGAAACACCACCCCAAGCACTTCCAATGCCATAAGAATTTTGAAGATAACCCCAACCCCAAGAACCGGGCCAAACCTTGCCCATAGCCACTAAACGCGGAATCCGCTTCTCCGCCGGACAATCAAACAGATTCGTATTTCCCCCTGCATACCAAGCGCAAATAGGATAGCCCCACGGAATCCACCTTTCAGACAAAGACACCCGATCAGTAACTAAAAAACCGTCGTTGTCGTTGGCATAAAGTTGCCGAGCAATTCCAATTTGCCGCTGGTTGCTAATGCAGACCGCTTTGTGAGCCGCCGACTTTGCCCTGCCCAAAGCAGGCAAAAGAATGGCTGCCAAAATGCCAAGAATGGCAATGACGACCAACAATTCCACCAACGTAAACGCTTGCCTACGGAAGAGTGTAAAACGGTACATCCCATCCTCCAGCTGAGTAATAAACAGGAACTTCATAGCCATCGCCGTCACTATCTTTCACCCAAGCATGCATCGAGTAAAGCGATCCATTGCTATTCAAAACAACGTAAAGTTGAACACTAACTGAGGAAGCCAACGAATGCACTTCATCAAAACCGCCGGTGCCACCCAACGGTACGAAACCATGGAATTTTAACCCTTTAACAATGAAATCAAAGAGGAATGCAGATAGTCCGGATAGGGAAGCGGCGGACCGCCGTCAAAGCCCGGAATATCCAACCACAATAATCGGAGTTAAGCGTAGTGCTGGTGGTGTAAAGTTCTTTATCAACGATTCCTTTACCACTCTGCCACAACTCAAACCCCGATAGCAATTTATCCGAATCCGAAGGAGCGGAGACGTCAAAGTCCACCTCGAATCCAATAGAGCCGGAATTCGCAACCCAAAGACAAGAAACTTCAGGAGCATCGTTTGTCTTTTCTTCATCGTTGGCTTGAACCAGAAACAGAGAGGTAAGCAAACCGATTCCAACGATGCTGGCGGTTCGGAAAAGTTCACGCAGGCGGGAGGCTTTTTGAACGGGATGGACGCCCTCCTTTTGCGTCCGGGATGGAAGAAGGTTTTGGAGAAGGAAACGATTCCTTTGACGGTTCGCGTCAAAATCCCTGCCACAGAGACCCCGACAATGCCGAGGATCGTAGTTTTACTGTGCCAATGTTTAGTGTACATAGTCTTTTTTTTGTTATACCTATAAACTGTTGACAAAGGCCGCGCGAACAATCCCGGCCGGAGTTTCAAAAGAAATCCCAGCCGTCGGCCGAGTGAGATCCCGCACAAAGGCCGCAAAACAGCGAGCGCCATTGCCGCACATTTCGGCAACGCTTCCGTCGCTGTTAAAAAACCGCCAACGCCAATCGGCAACGCCGTTTGAGTTGGGTTCGAGCAACAAAAGCCCATCCGCGCCAACGCCTCGTTGCCGATCGCACAAAAGCCGCACTTGATCGCCGCTGAGCCGAATGGAACCGTCGCGATTGTCAATCAAAACAAAGTCGTTTCCCGCCCCGTTCATTTTGGTGAAGGCGATTCGCATCGCGCCCAAACTACCGAAGAAAGGCGATTCTTCAAAGCGGATTTTTTGGACGCCTCGGCAAGAAGCCAAGCAAACCAGCACGGCAAGACAAGGGAATCACCAAAGAAAACTCTCCGCTTGGGCGAGCCTCGTTTCCCCATCCCAAAGACTAACGCGCCAAGCGATCACTTTTCCCAACCGGGCATATTCCTCGCCGGAGATGGTGATTTGATGCCATTGCGAACGGCGCGTCTTCCGAACTTTGACGGGCGCGCTTTTCGAAAACTCTCCCATTGTATTGCCGTCTCCGTGGCGCACTTCGACGCGAATGGACGGATTCGCCGGCGTCTCGCTTCGCCTCTTCCATCGAATCACAAAACGCAACCCGCCGACTTCCTCTGGATGCTCTTGCAAATGCGCTTGATACGCATCGCGATCCAACAAGCTGGGAGAAAGCACATGACGGCCTGCCGCATCCACAAGGAATCGGAAAACTTGAATCGCTTTGGCGTCTGACTCCGCCGCTGAGCCGAATCCCAAGCAAACAACAAAAAGGAAAACCAACAACCGCATCCACTCAAACTTAATGGTAGTCCCCGCCAACCGCAACCAAGAAACCAAACGCCTCGACAAGCCGAAAGAAAATCAAAAAAACCGCCGATATTGATGGTTCAATTTAACCATGGAATTCTGCTTTTCGCCGTTTTTCTAAATTCGAAAAATAACGAGCAAAGAAAGCGCCCAGAAAAGCAGTTATTATCGGGATTACGGTCAATGGAATTATCCAAATAGCCCAGTTCTTAATGCTTTCCAAGCGGACTATTCGAACAGTGAGTCCATCCTTTCCGTTGCCGCGAATATCATCGTCGAGTTTTTTCAAACTAAAGTCTATGTTATCCAATCGAGTTTCAATCCGATCCAACCGTCCGTCCACTTGATTAAACCGTTCGTCAATCCGCTGAAACTCCCCAGCAATAAACAACTTCAATTCTCCAATAGTCATTTCTTTCTGCGGTTGGAGCAACTCTTCGGCGGCGATGTAATTTACATAGACACAGATTAAAACGACTCCGATCCACGCGAATGGTGTTGTCCGGTTCATTTTCTCATCCTCCCTCAATTTGCGTCGTCTCCCAAGTTGCCGCCGCCGGCTTCTTCGATCATTTCTCGAACCTTTCTCATCTTTCCCGCTCCTGAACTATTTTCCATTGCTCTTCTGTGAAGGGAGTAACTCTAATCTCACGGTTTCTTGCCTCTTCAGCATCCGCCTCCATTATTTTCTCTTGTTCCATTTCCATTAGGGCTTGCATTTCAATTGGGTGTTCCATTGCTTACTCCATCATAGGCATCTGTTTCTCTGCTTCCGCGCGTTTCTCAGGTGGAAAAGAGGCGACCATGCTAAGCCATTGCGTTTTTTGTTTGCGCTTCAAAAACGCAATCCTGTTGTCTAGTCTGGACATATCCTCTTCGTTTAGTGTCGAGCGGAACTCGTTGAGTTCTTGCATGGTTTGGCGGACAATATCTCTGTCTTTCTCAGGCAAATTGCTTGTCAGTTTCTCGATTTCTTCCTCTTTATTGATTTGTTGGCTGTTGTTTTCCGGCGGATTTTCTATTGTGGAAGTGGGTTGTATCGTCTCCAAAGGAACAGGTTCACTGCAACAAGGCATCGAATCTGGATAGGAATCAGATTGTGGTTCTAAATAAATGCTGTTTCCTATTAATGGCGGGAGGGGTCTTGTATCTCCGGCCGTTATTCTTATTTTGTTAACGATTTGGTCTAACACGCGAACATCCTCCCAAAGTTGATCCATGCGCTGGTCAGAAGCTTCTTTTTGGTTTTCCAAAAACTCTTCCAAACGTTTGTTTTTTGCGGTAATGTGCATTCCCCAAACGAGTCCGCAGACTATGATTAAGCCCGTGAGCGCCGTTCCCGCCCATATCCTGTTTTTGGCTACTTTGAATTCGTTGTCGTTCATTCTGATCTTTGGTTTAGCAGTTGAATTTTTTGGATTTTTAGATGCACCGCCCTGATGTCATTTCGAATCATGTTAAATCTCGCTCGCTCGTATTTGGCGTCATTTGCCGATAGGTCTCTAATCAATTGGCCATTTCTCCAATTTATTATCAAAACACCAACCGTGACTAGCAAAAACAGAAACAGCGGAGTGCAGTTCTGCATTAAGTCTGCTCGTCGGTTAATGTTCAATTTGCCCTCCACATTCTGTCGTCGTGAATGATTGCGCCGTTGTCAGGGGGGCGAGGACGTCGATGTTCGAGTCCCGATCCGGGCATCGCATACGGGTTTGGTTCGCCCAACTGGGCTGGAGTTGCCTCGTAAGCGGTGAAGCAATTTTGCAGAGCCGTATCAGCATCGCTTTTTGCGTTACTCCTAGAAAGCATGTAGTCTGCTCGGCAATAAGACAGACACCCAACCCCTGTTCCAACCACTGTCCAGTAACAAGGGATAGCCGCAATTCCCCATGAAAAAGTGACCGCCGCCACACATCCAAGTCCGCCTATAACAGCCGCCACGTTGCAGTTAAAATTGCATGCTCGAAGAATCGAATTGGCTTTATCGAGGTCATTGCGGTAATTCTCGTCCACTTGCTTAAGGCATTTCATCAAGTCGTAGTAAGGGCCGACTACCGCAAGCATTTCGCCGGCGTTCACCGTCAAATTCACGGCGTCCACTGCCGAGATTGTTTGGCGCTTTGGATGCCGATACTGTTTTGTGACGTTTTGGACTTGGATTTTCACTGCCCTTGCATCCGCAGGATTCTCCAATCCTACGCATCCGCAATCAACGGAAAACAGCGCGAAAATTCAAGCGAAACGAACCCTCGGCGATTGAACTCGCCGCGCCGTTGGCCTGCCGTCGTGGACTTTTTTTGGCCATTTTCTAAAAACGTTTGTCAATATCATGGAACGCCAAAACTTTCTTTCCTCAACGACAACAGCGGAATTTTTGCGGATTTTGTCGTTTTCCAGTGAATTTTTCTTCCCTTTTTGCATTTTTTTGTGATTTTTAGGTTTGACTTTCTTCTTTTGGAAGGGTAAAAGGAAAGAAATTTTTAACAGCAAACTAGATTCTTATGAAACATAAACTATCTTTATTGGCCGCCGTCGCCTGCCTTTGCGGGGGGGGGGGGGGGGGGACAACGCCCAAGCGCAGTTGTGGCTGGACATTTTCCCTAGCCGAGACGACACCAACGCTACGCTTTGGGTTTTCAGCGGCTCTTCTAGCGGTTGGGCGCATAACAACGTGCCTCCCAGAATCCGAACCAGCGGCGGCTATGATAGGCGCGACACCCACAAAACGGGCAGCGCCTTTTTGCGGAGCACTTCCGCCGCCGATTACAACTTGACGCCGCTCTTCACGGCAACGACCACCAATGCGGCGAGGGACTTGGAGTCTTTGCGCACGCGTTTGGGGCAAACCATCAAGCTGGGAACCACCAACACCCTCGACGACATCACCATCCCCAGCACGGCCACCAATGTGCCCACGATCAGCTACACCGGCCGCGGCAGCCGCACCATCGCCGCTATGCATCTAAATGATGTCTACAACACGGGTTGGGACGACATTGGTCCGCGGGTTAGCGGCAGCGAGTTGAACTACGGCAGCAGCTCGGTAGCTGTCAACTGGATTGGGGCGGCGATCATGACGAACAAGCCGATTGCTCACTTTCACCTGTCCAACTTCTTCGCTACCAGACCAGAGGACAGATACAACGGCAATCGGGCGGGCAACGCGGTTCTTGGCGGTTGGACGGGGCCGCAAGCAAACAACCTGCGCATTCGGGTGCATGGCTCGACCATCCCTGAGCCGGAAGAATACGCTCTCGTCTTCGCCCTCTTTGCTCTGGGCTTTGTCTTCTTTCATCGCCGGCGAATGCAAAAGAAACGAAAAGCCGCCGCTATCGGCTCGTGATTTGCGGCCTGCGCTTTGCGCTTTGGCCTCGTTTTTTCAAACCAACTTCGCTTCGGGTTTTTCCCAAAGCGGAGTTTTTTTTTGTGCATTTCTTTTGTTCAGTTTCACAACGAATCATTCGATTCGGCCTCCGCGAATAATTTTCTTTGACCCTCTTTGAACTTTGTATTCTAATGAAAGCCATGAACGCCTTGCTCTGCTTGATTGGATGGTTGCTTCTGCTGGTGCTTTGCTGGCCGGTTGCGCTTCTAGCGCTTTTGGCTTTTCCCGTCGTTTGGCTTTTGCTTCTGCCTTTCCGGTTGCTCGGCATTGCGGTGGATTCTGCTCTGGTGTTCCTCAAGGCGCTTTTGCTGTTGCCGTCCAGATTGCTGGGCTATCGCCGCCCAACGCCGCGTCCGCCCAAATGCCGTTGCGCTTAACTCCGAACAGACGTTCCTCCCGTCTTTTTCGCATGAAGATCCATTGAATTTGCAGTGCCAAAGTCGAGGAACTTGCGAAAATCTGGCCAATCGCTTCGAGCCAATCCGCTTGGAACCAGAAGCGGGAGATTGGAATCCAGAAGAGAATCCTCCCATCCAAACCCGATACCTCAAAGACCATTCGGCATCGCTCATTACCTACAACGACAGCCCGGACGTCGGCTTTCGCGCCGGAATTAATCCGTATCGCGGTTGCGAACACGGATGCATCTACTGCTATGCGCGGCCAACGCACGAGTTCCTCGGATTCTCTTCCGGCCTGGATTTTGAAAGCGTCATCCTTGTCAAACACCAAGCGCCCGACATTCTCCGCCGGGAACTCTCCGCAAAAAGTTGGCAACCCCAAGCCCTTGCCATGAGCGGCGTCACCGATCCCTACCAACCCGTTGAACGGCGGCTTCGCATCGCTCGCGGTTGCCTGAAAGTGCTGGCCGACTTTCGCAACCCGGTCGGCATTATCACCAAAAACGAACTTGTGACTCGAGATATAGACTTGTTGCAACGGCTGGCCAACTATTCCGCTGTCGTCGTCTTCGTTTCCCTCACCACTTTGGATAGAGAACTCCGAAAAGTTATGGAGCCGAGAACCTCGCCGCCCGAAGCTCGCTTGCGCGCCATTGAGACGCTGGCTTCTAACGGAATTCCCGTCGGCGCCATGCTTGCGCCGATTGTTCCGGGATTGACCGATCACGAAATCCCCAATCTCCTTTCAAAAGCCGCCGAAGCCGGCGCCCAACACGCAGGCTATGTCATTTTGCGCCTCCCTTACCAAGTCAAAGACCTATTCGCCAACTGGCTGAAACGGCACTTCCCCGACCGCGAACAAAAAGTGTTGCAACGGCTCCGAACAATGCGCAAAGGCAAACTCAACCACTCCTCCTTCCATAATCGCATGAAGGGAGAGGGCATTTTCGCCGACCAAATTCGCCAAATGTTTCAAGTGGCCAGCCGAAAAGCGGGACTCAACCGGCGCTCCCCAAAACTTTCCACCGCCCACTTTCGAAGGCAAACCAATCAATTAGACATGTTTTGCTCTTGAAAAAAATCTTTTCCCTTGCGGCGCGCCGCCAACAACCACTCTGCAAGCCAAAGCCCATTTTCGCAACCAGCCGCAAATTACAAATCCTCAGCTACGAATCTGTGGTGGTTTGTCGTTTTTGCCGCTTGCCGCAAACGCCAGAAAGTCCGCATCACCAAACCAAGTCTACAAAGTGGCGGCTTGTTGGCGGCGTTTCTTTTGCGTTATACGGCGATGGAAGAAGACAAAACCTAGCGCGAAGAGGCCGAAGAAGAGGACGTATTCTTCTGGTTCGCGGATGATGGTGCCCCGATGGAATCGAACCTGCACCGAGCCTCGACTATTGGCCGCAAAACCGGGTCCTGTATTGGGAAGCCCCGCCTGATTGTTAAAAGTGAAGATTCCATCCGTGGATCCCGTCTCAAAATCGCTGAAAGGTTTGTTCAACAATCCCGCTCCGCTGCAAGAAGAAGCGTCGTTGTTTTCGTAGCGGAACGCCCCGCCACTCACCCGAATGCCAAGATCGTCCCGATAATAAGCGAGGGTCTCAGTCCCATCCATAACAGGTGCGAGATGGTTCGGTTTCGGCTGGCATTGTTGCCGGTCTTGAAGGTGATGGTCGGGGTGTTAGTGGCATTGGCGGCAAAGGTGATGTTGGTCTTGCCGCCGCCCGGGATTCTGGCTCTCACCGAAGCGATGTCTATGGTGTTGGAACTGGAAAACAAGGGAGAGAGCGTGATTTGCTCGTTAGAAGGCTTGTTGGCGTTGTAAATGTTGCTGGCCGTCTGCCAATCACCGGGGCTGAGGTTGCCCGAAGTGATCAACGTACCAGCCGAGGCGACGCTAGAGGAGCCGGAGAAGATCCAGATGCTGTTGGTGGGGGTGTCTTGGCTGGGATAGACGTCAATGAACAACTGCGCTTGGCTTTGTTCAATCGGCACCAAAGAAAGCAAAGTTGCCGTCAAAAGAAAGGCGCTAGTCCAAGTCAACCGCCCGCCGCTTGTTGCGTTGTTGCGTTGTTGCGTTGTTGCGTTGTTGCGTTGTTGCGTTGTTGCGTTGTTGCGTTGTTGCGTTGTTGCGTTGTTGCGTTGTTGCGTTGTTGCGTTGTTGCGTTGTTGCGTTGTGTACTATTTTTCATAGGCTTGATCAGAGTTTTCCTAGATTGTCAAGTTTTCTTTTCCGTAAGTCAAAAAGTAAAAACGAGTTCAATGAACCATTCTTTCCGACATTTGTCAACCCCAAAAAAGAGAAAGAAAATGGAAACTTTCTTTTTTTGGCTAGGATTGGAGTTTTTGAGAATGGAGACTTCTCGATGCGCAAAAGAACCCAGTTTCTTGGCCAGAGTTCAATGGCGGTTGATTCGGGATTTGCGGCCGGTTTGGGCGGTGACTTGTCGGCGGCGAATTCTTTGTTTTTTGGATTTTCTTTGTTGTGTTCGCTCTCATTTTTGAAGCGCTGTTTGATTGGGAACGCGGGCTAGTTGGGGTGTTGTTGTTGGAGTTCTTGCGGCGTCCAGAAGCCGGCTTTGCTTTGGGTGGCCTGCCGAACGGTTTTGACTTCGGCGGAGGTGATTGCGGGGGCGTGGTTGCCGAAGGCGTTGCGGACGTAAGTGAGGACGGCGGCTGGTTCTTGGTCGCTCAAAAGGCTGCGAAATTGAGTCATCGGAACAAAACCCGGATATTTTTTGCCGCGAACTTCTATGGGGCCGTGAAGTCCGTTGAGTGTGAGTTTGATGAGCCGTTCGGCGCTTCCGTTGACCCAGTCGGTTTGGGAAAGGGGAGGAAAGCCGGCGGCGGGAAGTCCGTTGCCGTCGGCTTGGTGGCAAGTGATGCAATGGCCGTCTCGTTGGTAGATTTTGGCGCCTTGATTCCAGAGCGCTTTGCCAGCGGAAGAAAGATGAACGGGCGCGGTGTTGGCGGGTTGGTTTGCGTTTGCGGACGGCTGGGGGCTTTTGCCGGAGAGATTGGTTTTGGCGGTTTCATAGGCGTGTTTCATCCAGCGGTCGATTGGTTTTTTGCCGGCTTCTTCGAGGATGCGGAGTCCGTGATGGTTGTCGAGCCAAGAGGCGGCGATGATGGCTTCGAGGCGAACTCGTCCGTGGTCGTCTTGGGCGGCGTGAAGGAGAAGGTCGGCGTGGTCGTCAAAGTCGCGCAAGTTGTATCGCAAGGCTCGCACGGCGGCGGCGCGGACTTTGTAGGAGTCGGCGCCGAGCAGTTGGCGGAGGAGGGGAGCGTCGATTTGGTTGACGCCCCAAGTGGTCCAAAGCCCTTCTAAAAGGAAACGTTCATAGTTGGGATTGTTTGGGTTGATCACGCTTGTCCAGTGTTTGACGGCGGCGGCGACTTGTTTTGCCGCCCGCCCGCGCAGTTCGCGGCGGGAACGATAGCGAGTGCGGTATTCGGGGAGTTCGAGGTTTTCGAGCAACTGCTCGATGCTGGCGCCGGCAATTTTGGCGGGTTGGACTAAGGGACGAGAGGGATAGGTGATCCGATAAATGCGGCCGTGAGCATGGTCGCGCAAGGGATCACGGGCGGAGTGTTGCATGTGGCCGATGAGTTGGTTGTGCCAGTCCACGACGTAAAGCGAGCCGTCGGGGGCGAACTCCAAGTCCACCGGCCGAAAGTTGGGATCGCTGGAGACGAAAAGGTCTTGCCGATGGCGGCTGCGATAACCGGTTCCGTCATCTTCGAGAGTGTGTTGTTTGGCGCCGAGAAAGCCGATGCTGTTATTGAGGATGTAGTCGCCTTGCGCTTCGTCTGGGAAATGGCGGCTGGAAACAAATTCCAAGCCGGCGGTTGGTCGGACGCGGTGTTCTCTTTGGATCAGGTTTTCAGTTCCCCGCGTGGAAACTCCGTAGCGGGCCTTTACTTCGACGGGAAGCATCCAGTGCATGTCGGTGCCGGAGGTGATTAAAAAGAAGTTTTGTCCCCATTGGTCGAAAGCGATGCCCCAAGGATTGGGGATGTTGGTTTGCACGGTTCGCTCCAGCCGTTGCCGTTGAGGGTTGTAGCGGAAAAATCCGCCGTTGACGCCGCGAACGGGGCCGTAGGCGGATTCCACGTTGGTGTGATGAAAGAGGCCCTCGCACAAAAAGAAGGCGCCGGAAGGATCAGCGCAAAAGGCGCTGGCGGCGTGGTGCGTATCGTGGGAGTCAAAACCGGCCAGCATAATTTCCCGGGAATCGGCTCGTCCGTCGCCATCTTTGTCGCGAAGAAGAATCAAATTGGGCGGCTGGGAAACATAAACGCCTTCTAGTAATCAACGGCAAATTGGAATTGCTCGGCAACTGTACGCAAACGACAACGACGGTTTTTTGGTTACTCAGGAGTTGTCGGAGTCACGGTGGTTTCCGTGGGGTTATGCTCTCTGTGCTTGGTATTTAAACGCGAACACAAATCTTTTTGAATGCCCGGCAGAGAAGCGGATTCCTCGTTTGTCGTCTATGGTGGAGATTCATTATGCTTGGGGTTGGGGCTATCTTCAAAATTCTTCTGGGATTGGAAGGAACGGAGCTTGGGGAATTTCTGGTCGGGGTTGGTGGGGGCCGGCTATTCGGGATTCTGACGTGGTTTCACCTTCGCGCATGATCGCTCAGGCGGATGGCTCTTCTTTCGGGATGTATCTTGGTCGAACGTCTGGTACTGGTCCGTTTGGTAGGCGTTCGTGGGAGTTGCATGCGTCGCCTTGGTTTGTGTTTAGTTTGCGGGTTGAACCTTGGTATCGTGCTTTAACTGTTGCACGGCGGCATTCTGGGCAAGCGAATATTTTATTTGCGGATGGTCATGTTGGCTCGGAGACTCTTTATCAAATGCTTTATCCATCTTTGGAGAATTGGACACGGTTTAACTTCGACAATCAAAAGCATTGGCTGGATTCGGACATGCCTTCGGCTTCCGGTTGGCAACCACGTACGCCTTGGGATGAGTTAGTGGATTTTTGAACGGCGCTGCAGTTTTTGCTTTGTTTCAACCGTCGGGTTTCTGGCTCGGCGGTTTTTTTGATTTTCCGCTGGCCTTCCTTTCTCTCTTTTCGCGTTTTTCCTTGCTCGTCGGTGGTTTGAATGTAAAATCTTTGTGAACTTTTGGCGGTTGGGGTTGACTTTCCTTAACGTGTGGGCAGATTCGTCGGTGTTGCTTGTTGGGATGAATCTGCCTTTGTCTCTTTCTTGCAGTTGTCGACAAGTAACGGGGCGGTTCTCTCTGGCTTTCTTTCTGGCTTTGCCTTCCCTCTCTGCTGGCTCGTTGGCGGGCTGTTTTAGCGGTTTCTAGGGTTGTCAAATATGCTTTATCGTTATCAACGGTGACGTTTGCTTTGGCTTTCGGTGGTTTTGTGGATGGGTTGGAATTGGGCTTCAATTGTGTCGGGAATGTAAAATTTTGCGGTTTTTTGCAGAAAAGTGTTGATTCTGCTATTGACAGATTTCACAGTACCGCTTGTCGTTTGAAATCTGTCATGAATTTTAATTCGTCTATTTGACGATTCGACGGTTTTTCAATTGGTTCATTTCGTGGAGAATTTGACGTTTGACTGAGATCCGTAGGGCTTGGCGCCTCCTGCGTTGGGTAGGTTGAACGTCTCTACCCTGTGGCTGCTGAATTGGGAAAGGAAGGGCGGCCATGGGGTTTTTTCGAGACTTCCTTTCCCATCTTCTTCCTTTCCCTTTTCCTTAAAGGAATTCCCCATGGAACTTCCCTTTAGGAAGTTCCGCTTGGCGATAGCAGGCGGAAAACGGGGGGCGGAGGGGGTTTTCCGCTATTCCGGAAGAAAGGCGGTGAATTGTGTCGGGAATGTAAAATTTTGCTCTTTTTGCAAAAATCTGCTTGACGTGCTATTGACAAAACTTAGCAGTACCCCTTGGTTGCTAGTTTTGTATCTAGAATTTTAATTCGTCGATTCGATGGTTCTTCGGCTTCCTAATTGGCGGTTTTCGTTTCTGCCTCAATTCGTTTCTTCGTCGTTTTCGGCTTCTTCGATCTTCTCTTCTACGAAGTTTTTCAAATCGTTTATCGCATCGTCAACTTTGCCAGCTTCTTCCCAGAATTCGGTTTCTTCGTCTGGGACGTCATAGCGGGCGGTGCTGTCCACTTCGTTGATGGTTTCAAGGATGGATTTCCACTGTTCTTTTGTCATGGTTTTTCGTCGTTTATCGTTGTTGGTTTAGGGCGCACGTGTTCTCTAGAAGGAATCAAAAGGATTCTTCTGGTGTCTTCTTCTGTGTTGTTCTCGGTTGTTTAAGCGTTATTAAGCGTCTTTTAGCCTATGGCAGTTGTCCAAAAAGGCTCTGGCAAAGTTTCCTGTGGCTTTTCCTATGTCGTTTATCTCTTTTAGGATGGCCGCTTGCTTGGGATTGGCCTTTTCCCATGCTTTTCTGCGTTCTTTATCGCGCTCTTGGGCTTGTCGTTTGGCTCTTTCGGTTCTGATTTGAGAAAGCTTTCTTCCGACGTTCCTTAAGGCCGGTCGTTTTGGGGACAGTCCTTCCAAAGAGTTTTAGCACTTTGCGGCAAAACTTATATTCGTTGGTAAAGCCTTGGAATCGCCGAACTTTGACCACTTCTTTCTCCTCCAAAAGTCTGGCGGTTCTGCTGGCGGTGTTTTTGCTGGCGTTGGCAAGCTTAGCGGCTTGGCGAATTGAGATTATTCCATAGCGGAGCATGATTCTGGCTACGGCGTTTTGGGCTGGGGTTAGTTTCAAGTCGTCGATGATCATCGGCATGATCATTTGGCGGCCATGGGCGACGGTGTATTTGTTGGGTTGGTGTTCTCGGTATTCGGCAATCAAGATTCCGGCCTTGGTTAGCCAATCGAGGAGTTTCCGGAAGCGGTTAATTCGGATTCTGCAGGCTTTGGCCATGTTGGGAATGGATTCAAAGCAGCCTCGGCGCTGTTGGTTTTTCCTGTTTCCTTGGCGGCGGCAAATATGGGAAACGATTCTCTCGGCGGCAATCAGATCGTATCTGGCGCCTGCTTTGTAACGTATGGTCTGGAGGATGGTTAACGGCGCTCTTCGTTTCTTCTTGGCTCTGGCTTTCGTTGTTATCGGTTTTCGTTGGTTTGTCTGGGTTGTTTGCTGGAGTTGTTTTTCTTGCTCTCGTCGTTGGCGGAGTCGTTGGTCGGCTCTTATCGCAATCCAAATCTCTTCGCGCTCTTTCTGGCTTTTGGCTTTGTTGAGGAATTCTTCTTCGTGTGGTTGCAGTTTGTAGGCGGGCGTTGGCAGGGCTTGCTGTTGTTGTTCTCGTTTGTTCTGCCGGCGCATGCTGCGCTCAAGAAGCCAAGTCGGATCGCGCACTCGGAGATTGTTCGATTAGGTGGGGCAGTTCCAGAGCCAGAAGAGAAGGGGAATGGGAGGCACGATGATTTGTTCTCGGTGGACATAGCGAAAGCGGATAAGGACGAGGTCAAATTGATTCAGGCGAGGGCAACAGCATTTAAGACGGTAGAAGACATTCGGAAGAAGCAGAGGGAGCGTGGGGTGCTGGTCAAGTTAGAGGCGGTGAATCGGTCGTTGAAGAGGCTAGGTGAGCTAGTTCGGTCAAAGGCTAATCAGATAGCGGACGGCATTGCCATCGAGGTGAGCGGGAAGACGTCGGCGGAAGTGGAGAGAATCGTCACGAACAGAATCCAAGAGTTCCAGAAGGACATGAGCGAGGTGCCGTGGCATGAGTTTGAGCGGAATATGATTGCGCCGCATCCAGTGTTCTCGAAGGCGGTATATCGGGAGAAGAACTACGATGTTTGCGCGTGGAGCGAGGAGCATGTTCGGTTGCCGGGCAGTCCGCCGATGGGGTCAAGGATCAGAATGGAAATGACGCCGTGGTTGCGGGCGCCGTTGAACTGCTTTTCCGATGCAACGACGGAGCGGATAATTCTCATAAGTTCCGCTCAAGTCAGGAAGACGCTGTCGGCTTTGTGCATGACCATGTGGTCGGTTTGCGAGCAACCAGGGAACCTTCTATTTTGCCAGCACACCGAGGCGGCGGCGAGGGATTTTGCGCAATTGCGGATGAACCCAATCTTGAATAAATGCGTGCCGGTGAGATCGCTGATGCCTACCTGGGGTAAGGGCGGAAGGAGCATTCGTGGCCACACGAGAAACGAATCCAAAATCCTGTTTGGCACTGATTCGCGGTTGCAGTGTAAGCCGGCGAACATGTCCAGCATGAGAGGCCACAGCGCGAGATATTTGATTGCGGACGAGCGGCGGAATACACAGCTGGTGCGCCGGCGAATGCGATTGCCCGAACTTCGCTGTTTCCCAACAAGAAAATCGTCGTCACTTCTACTCCGTTGTATGACGGCGAAGGCGAGCCGGGGAATGAGTTCACGGCACTTTACAAGGCAGGCACGCAGGAAGAATGGAACATGCGGTGCTTTGCTTGCGGTGGATTGATACCTACGAAGTTCCGAGAATGCATCAAGTGGAACAACGAGAAAGCGCAAAAGAGCGAGTTGGAATACGACATGGAAATCGTCCGCAAGACTACCCGTTTGGAATGCCCGCACTGCAAGAACAGGCATAACAACACGAAGGACAACGTCATGGAGATGAATCGGCTAGGCGAGTATGTGGCCGTCAATCCAAATGCTGACCGGCGGATTCGCAGTTTCCATTTCAACAAGATTTCTTTGCCTCCGCCTATCAATCACTGGAGCGGTTTGTCGACGGCGTTCTTGCAGGCGCACAACCAGCGAGGAAGACGCGCCGGAGATTGACGGGAAGTATATTTGGGTTGCGGGAATTGACAGGCAAAAAGACCACTTTTGGATGGTGATTCGGGACTATAAAAAGAATAGAGATTCGGTATTGCGGCATGCGTCTAGGCAGGAAAACGATGCGGAGCTGGTAGAAGTGCTGGAGAAGTAGTCGGTGCGTCCGTCAAATGTAATCATAGACACGAAGTTTGCGCACACGGATACCATGAAACTTTGCGCCGAGTAGGGCTGAATTTTCAAAAATCCACAGAAGTCTCTGGCAAAAATTCATCCGCCCCGTAAAGCGGCGACCAATTGTCCGCAGGCAAATCTTGAAACTCATCAACCGGGCAGCGATTGCGATGATGCCAAGGATTCCAGACCGCAGAAACAGGCAAAGTCCAATCCCGCAAACTTCCATGCTCGGCAAACGCCAAATCTACCCGCCTTTGAAGATCCGCCATCTCCACCGTCCAAGATGCTTGAATCCCCGCCAAAACGCAAGCCTCCCCAGCCACAAAAGGAAACCGCCGAGCGCAAATGCACCCTAGTCAATAGTTGCTGTGAATTTGTGCTCCGATGCTTTTGCAGGCGCGGCCCGTGCCGATTTTTGAGACCGGAAGAGATGCAGACCTCATCTGCATTCCGAAACAACCTACTTTTGCAAGATCGCCTGGTTTATCGATAAATCAACAAAAAATGATTTTTCTTGAAAAAAGTTGCTGACCGCTATTTACAGGATTATTGACAGTGGAATTTTGTTGATTTTCTTCGTCAAAACTAGAAATGTTTCTAGATTTATATGTTTTGTTGCCGGCCTGAAAAATTTCGATTGCGACGGATTTGATTTTTGGCCAAGCAATCAAAAGACATCAACTTATGCGCTGTTTTGTTCCTAAGATTCTGGCAAGAGTTTTGAGTTTGGGCGTCGCGGCCGCTGGTTTTGCGAACGCAAACGCCGAGCCGCCATCGGAAAATTGGCAGACAGCGGAAACCGAGACCAATCCCCAAGCGGAGTTCGGCTGGCATTTTGCGGGAATCCGCGCCGTGGAATCTGCGAAAGACGCTCCCACGTTGCAGGATGTTTGGCGACTGCCTGAAAGCCGGCGGTTGGGGCGGCTCTTGACGGAAAGGCTTGCCCGGACGCCGGAACGACAAATGTTTGGCCGTCAATCGGTTGCGAACGCTGAGCGAGCGCGAATCGCTCGATCTCTGGCGGCGTTGCTTTTGGCTTTTGAAAGCTTTGGCGAAGTCAACGGGCTGACCGGCGAACGGCCGCATCTTTTGTTGGCGGTGAAGTTGGCGCCGCCAAAAGCGGCCGAATGGAAGCAGAAACTCCGCCATTACTTCGAGTCATTGGATTGGCGGGAACTTGCAGACTCCGACGAGGAAAATCTTCGTTGGGCGGCGACAAAAGGAGATTCGACGGCTCGTTTGACAAGGGAGGGAGAGTGGTTGCTGTTTGGCGCCGGCAAGGGCAATTTTTCGCGCTTGGCTGAGTGGAAGGCGTCGATTGGCAGCGGCGTTTTGCCCTCGTCTTTGGCGGCGGGTGATTTGCTGTTGTTGCGCGGTCACTTCGGGAAGCTGACCGAGTGGTTGGCCGGCGTTTCTCTTCCCTCATTTTCGGATTTTGAAGTTCGCTTCCAACCGGAAGAAAACGGCGTGCGAACGACGGCGACAATTCACCTGCGCGAGGCCGTAGAATTTCCTCTCCCAGACTGGGAAGTGCCCGTCCAGTTCATCCGCGATCCCATCGTCAGCTTCAGCGGCGCGCGCGGTCTGCATTCCCTCATTGCCAAACTGCCGGGGGGCAACACGTTGGCCGAACGAGGCATCCCGAAGCAGTTTTTCTCGTGGGCGCGAAGATTCGTTTCGTCTTCAAAAAGCATGCCGGTCTATCCGTTTCCTGCCTATCTTGCTTGGCCTATTCCGCTTGAAGAAGTGAGCGTCGAGCGTCTCCACCGCCACCTTTCCGACCTCGTTGGCGCGGACGTTCTTGCGAGCGGCCGCGCCCGTCTGGTTTCTCTTCCCAAACTCAATAAAACAATGCTTCAACTGTGGGCGCCGTTGGTGGAGCCTTTCGTACGCGGCTTCACAAACCAAACTCACGGCGTCCGAATCGCCGGGCTTTTTCCTTTGCTCAATCAGCCGAGACCGGTTCCGGACGTCTTGTTGGCGCAACTGGACAGCGCCGAAAATCTGGTCTACTATCACTGGGAAATCACCCAGAACCGAATTGACTTCTCCAAAAATTTATTTCAACTGTTGGCATTCTTGGCCGACCAACCGCAGATGAAGGCAGACGGCGCCGGCCTCCCTTGGCTGAACGCCATCGCCCCTAAAATGGGCAACGCCGTTACCATCGTGACCGCGCCCGCGCCCCAAACCCTCGATCTGGTAAGAAAATCCTACTTCGGCTTTACCGGTTTGGAACTGGCCGCCTTTGCCCGCTGGCTTGAGTCCGAATCCTGCCCTTGGATCGACGCCGAATTCTTTTCCGCTTGGAAAACGAAGCCCGCCGCCAACCTGCCAAAATCTCCCGCTGCCGATGCTCAAACTGGGCGTTAACATCGATCACGTCGCCACCATTCGTCAGGCCCGTTATCGCGGCGCCGAAGTCAATGGCGAGCCAGATCCCGTCCAAGCCGCTCTCGCATGCGAAGCCGCCGGTTGCCACGGCATCACCGTTCATTTGCGCGAAGATCGACGGCACATTCAAGACGGCGACGTCTGGCGGCTCAAGCAAACGCTCCAAATCCCCTTGAACTTCGAAATGGCCAACACGTCGGAAATGGTCGAAATCGCCGCCCAACTTCGCCCCGCCGCCGTCTGCATCGTCCCCGAAAAACGCGAAGAACTGACCACCGAAGGAGGCCTTGACGTTGTCGGCGCTCTTCCCTCCCTTGCTCAAACCGTCGGCCGTCTGCAATCCCTCGGCGTCGAGGTCAGCCTCTTCATTGATCCCCATCCCGCCCAAGTGTCCGCCGCCGCCAAAACCAAAGCCCGCGCCATTGAACTCCACACCGGAGCCTTTGCCGAAGCCTTCAAAACCAATCCCTCGGCCGCTGAACGAGAAATTCGCCGGCTCAGCGCCGCCGCCTCGCAGGGAAATCAACTCAATATCAAAGTCAACGCCGGCCACGGCCTCAACTATCAAAACATCGCTCGCATCCATAAAGTGCCGCGCTTGGCCGAACTGAACATCGGCCACAGCATCGTCAGCCGCTCCATCGTTGTCGGACTTGGCGCCGCCGTTCAAGAAATGCTCCGCCTCCTCCAACCGGGAAAATAGAAGGAAAAGATTGTGACTCAACTTCCTGCATTTCACAACGAAGAGGCCGGCGTCTCCTTGTATCGCGTGGGTTGTATTCCGTTCAGGGAAGAGATTGCCCGGAAACGTCCTTCGAGCTTGTTTGATATGATATTTGCTGATCCGCCTTACTTGCTTTCCAATGGCGGCACAACATGCTATGCGGGAAAGATGGTAAAGGTGGACAAAGGCAAATAGGACAAATCGAGAGGCAGTCAGGAATTAAACCACCAATTCTTAATCCATCACGGGCGACTGATTTTGGTTCTTGGGAACTTAAGATAGTGCCGTTAAAAAGGCTTAAAAATGAAAAATTAAGGTCAAGGAAACCATGGCGATTACTATGATTGATGAAAGGTGTGTAGCGAATACCATTTTTGAAAAAAGCCATTTACTTCAAAAACATAAGAAAATGATTGTTTGCGTCCGAATGTTTTGAATCAAAACAAGATGAGAGTTCTGTTTTGGTGCGGGTGTCGGATCTTGATCTCGACAATAATCGAGATGATTATGATCAAGTAGAAAGAGATTATGAAGAGGTAAGAAATTGTACTAAAACAAGAGGCTTTATATCTCTTTCTGGTAAAATAGAAGTGTTCATTCAACCTAGAACTAGAGAACCCGGACGTGGAAGCACTAATAGGGCATTTTATGCGCGGTATCAGTTTGTCCCCAAAATACTTGGAATCGATCCATAACTTCGAGGCAAACGTCCAACCGATAAATCTTCGAACAGTTTGGCGAATTCATCAAATGTTGACTGAATTAGAAGTATTTTTTGCATCCCTGTGAAGATTGAGTTGTTTTCGGAGTTCGTTGATTTCTGCGGTGATTCCTTGTTGGAAGAAGATGGCGTCGGCTTTGTGGATGAGCAGGTTGGCGCCCATTTCCACGAATCGCCTTTGTTCTTTTATGGAAAACCAGGCGTGAATGCCGGCGCCGATTTTTCGGTTCCGCGCTTTTTTGAAGATGGTTTCGGCGGCTTTTAAGAAGGCATGGTGTTGATATTGTTCCGGGATGCCGAGGCTGGTGGTAAGGTCGTGAGGGCCGATCAGCACGGCGTCGATTCCTTCGACGTCGAGGATTTTGTCTAATGCGTCGATTGCCGGAACGCTTTCAATATTGAGGATGAGGAGGCCGCCGACCGGGTTGTCTTCGACGTAGCGGGCAAGCGGCGAGGGCAATGGCCGGCCGGCAAGGGTTTCGGCAAGCCTTCGGCCTTTGAGCGGCCGAAGTTTGGCGGCGCCTGTGAGCGTGCGCGCGGTTTCGGCGCATTCGACATAAGGAGCGATGACGCCGGCGGCGCCGTCATCCAGGGCGACGGTTGCTTGGTTGGGGTTGTGGTCGGGGATGCGCACGAGCGGCGGCAATCCCATAGCGGCGTAGGCGCGGCACATCCAAGATAGATGCTCGCGGTCAATGGCGATGTGTTCGGTGTCGATGAAGACAAAGTCTAGGCCGCAGTCGCGGATGATCTTCGGCCAAAAAGGCGAGGGGGAGGCGACAAGCGTGCCAAGCGCAATGTTGCCTGTTTTGAGGGCGGTTTGTAGTTCTTTGGCGGTCATGTTTCTAGTTTGTCCACGCGGGAACTAGGAGGCCGGTTCGCGTCGATTCTAAGACGACGAGAGGGTTTCCAAGGAATGCGTTCTTTTCTTCGGAACCAGCGCCGCTAAGCGGTTCATTGCTACTCCTTGGGCGGCAGTTGGGGCCGAGCCCCATTCCACTTCTTTGACTGAACGCCCGCTCCGGCGGCAGGCTTCCTCCTGATTTGGGTTCGCGTCCAGAAACACTTTCATCCGTTCTTTCCCTTCTTCGCCATCATCCTATCCGAATCAGATGAAAATCAAAGAGTCTCGTTTGCGGAAAGGGCGATTTCTGCAAGAGGACGGGCAAGGGAATAAGACAAACGAAAGAAACTTTGTGGGCGCGGGAAGCTCTGCTTCATCGTGGGGTCAGTAGCCGGGTATGCGGGGTTCTTCCCGATCATAGTTGAGGAATCCCAAATAGGCCAACAAGATGCCGAGGAAGATTTGTCCAATTGAGAACGCCCACAGAGCAACTGCGGCGGCAAAGAAAACGCCGATCCATCGAGTGACTTCCCTTCGCTTGGGACCGAGAATGTCTCGCAAAATTTGTCCGCCATCCAAAGGCAGAATGGGGAGCAAATTGAGGAACGTCAAAAAGAAATTGATCACGGACAAGAAGATAGCGAGCTGCCGGGCGGCTTGCTGCGACGTTGGCGGAATGATGGAGACAAACAGAAGGGCGGCCAGCGAGAGCAAAACTGGCAGCCGGGCCGGCGGCGGTGACGGCGATGTGTTGCCTTCGGGAAAACCTCATGCCCGGAAAAGCGGTAAGGCCTCCCAAACCGTGCAGATGAATGACGGGAACGGCGCCATACTTGCGCCCGATAAATGCGTGGCCGAGTTCGTGAACCAAAATGGAAAGGAAAAGCGAGATCGTCCATAGCAGAACGCGGGAAAAATCGGTGGCGGATTTCATCGCCAAGCCGTTTCCCAAAAGGAAGCACACCAACCAAAACGGCCAGTGAATGCTGACGGGAAATCCAAATAATTCAAATCGCCACATAAGCGGGGAAGGGGCGGTCAGACGGAGACGGTTTCGCCTGGGCCGGGTTGCAGGACTTTGACTTTGCGGTAGCGGGCTTTGATTTGCTGATCGAACCATGCGCGGGAATCGTCTTCGCCGTGAGCCAAGATAACGGTGTGAGGAGAGACTTGTCCGACGAATTCAAGGAGTTCCTCGCGATTGGCGTGGGCGGTGAGGTCGAATTCTTGCATATCGCAGCGGCGGGTCAACTCGCCGGCGGCTTGGCTGAAGGGAAAGGTTTCTCCGTAGGCAGTGGCGCGGAGCCTTCCGGCCGGCGTCTCTGGCGCGGCGTAGCCGACAAAGAAAACAGCCTGCTTTTCGTCTTCGATCATTCGCGCCGCCAGCTCGTGAGAAGGAGTATGCTCGGTCATCATCCCCGCCGTGAGAACGAAGAGCCGGCCGCCCCTTAGTTTCATGGCGTCTTGCCGCTGCGGATCCAGGACGATGAGCTGGAGGCTTTCGTGGAGAATAAGATTGCTGTGGTTTCGGGGGGTTCGATGGGCTTCGAGATCGTAAATTTCGGTAAAGACGCGCCCCAGCCCGCCGATGTAGACAGGTTGTTTTCGCAATTTTCCGGCGCGCATCTTCAGCGCGAGCAGAGCGAGGATTTCCTGCGTTCGGCCAAGGGCAAAGGAGGGAATGAGAACACTGCCGCGGCGTTTTAGGACAGTTTTGATGGCGGAAATCAAACGGGAGGCTTCGGCTTGGCGGCTGAATCCGGGAGGAACAACGCGGTTGCCGCGGGTAGTTTCGAGGATGAGTACGTCCGCATTCAAGCCTTCAAATCGGGCGCCTCGGAGAATGGTTTGATCGCCGAAGGAAACATCGCCGGTGTAGAAGATGGTTTCCCGTTCCCCTCGAACCATGAGGCCGGCCGAGCCGAGCGCGTGGCCGGCGTCGCAGAATTCCAAAGTGGGGGAAGCTTTGCGGGTTTTTGGTTTTGCGGGCGTCGCCCATTGAATTTCTCGATTGTATTTGCATCCTTGAAAGATGCAGGCGATTTCATCGAGCTCGTGATGGCTGTAAAAGGGATACTCCGCGATGCCGAGTTCGTCTCGTTGGCGTTTCATGACGTTGACGGAGTTGTGCAACACGCGTTCGACAATGAAGTAGCTAAGTTCGGACATCAGCACGCGGGATTCGGGAAAATGGCGGACGGCGACCGGAAGCGAACCGACGTGATCGTGATGGCAGTGAGTGATGGCAATGGCGTCAACTGGATGGTCGCGGATGACTTCAAAAAGCGGGAGGCTTTCGTTGCCCGTGAGTTTGGGATGAACGCCGGTGTCCATCAGCAGTCCGCAACCGTCCAACTCGACGAACCAAGCGCTGGCGCCAATGTCTTCTTGAGGATTTAGATTTGTAATTTGCATGCAATGTATGTGACCGTCCGGCTGCCGAGAATCAGAAGAGTTCCCCGCTTGCCCAACCGTGTTTCCAATCGGTTTAGGGAAAATCTAATCCCAACCGCCTTTGCAAAGCCAGAATTATTGCCGGCGAGGCGGCATTTTTTTAGGAAGGAATCGAAGCCTTCCCCAGAAAAGATTCTTTGCGGAGAGTTTTTTTGAACGAAGGCAAAGCCGTCGCTCTCTCAATTATCGTAGTTTTTGTGTTCTCGTTTTGGGAAGCGCAGCGCATTCGGCGTGATTGACGCCGTCGTTGCGTGGGTTGTTGTCAAGGCAGGCATCGGGAATCCGGTGCCTGCTTCCCGCCTGCTGTTCTCTTGCGGAACTGCGGATGTTTCTGGAAAAAGCGTCGCCCTAAAATTATTTCATTGCTTTGGAAATTCGGATTCGAGACAATGATTCACCCGAATCGCATGTTGGCTTCGCGCAGAAATAATTGGTCGACGGGAAGGGGCTTCGCGCTTTTGTCCGCCGTTATTGGGTTGCAGTTCGTTGCTTTGGCCGAATTCGGCACGGCGACAAAGAATTCATGGCCGATGTTTCGCGGGAGTCCGTCGCTTTGCGGAGTGACGCCGGCGCGTTTCCCAGAAAAGCCGGCGTTGAAGTGGACTTTCGCAACGGGAGCGCCGGTCAAATCTTCCGCCGCCATCGACGGCGGGATGGTCTTCGTCGGCTCAGACAACGGAATCTTATACGCCCTCGACCTCCAAACCGGCCGGGCAAAGTGGCAACAAAAGACCGAAGGCCTTCTCGAATCCTCGCCGCTCGTTTGGAAAGATTCCGTATTCATCGGATCAGGCGACGGATATCTCTACGCCTTCTCAAAATCTTCCGGCGAACTAAAATGGAAATATGAAACCGAAGATCAAATTCTAGGCGCGCCCAACTGGGTCAAGTCGCCGGACGGCTCTGCAGTTTGGATTCTGGCGGGAAGCTACGACTTCTTTCTGCACTGCGTGGACTCTGCAACCGGGAAGTTAATTTGGAAATACGAAAGCGGCAATTACATCAATGGCGCTCCGGCCGTGTCCCAAGACGGCAAAACGGTGTTCGGCGGATGCGACGCCCTCTTGCACGTCGTTTCCTTGGCGAATGGAACCAAAGTTAAAGAAATTGAAGCGGGCGCCTATATCGCCGGTTCAGCGGCAATGGCTGGAAACCACGCTTTCGTCGGCCACTACGAAAGCGAATTTCTATGCTTCAATCTGGAAGAATCCCGGGTGAAGTGGCGATTTAGAGACCGCCAATTTCCCTATTATTCCTCTCCGGTGGTGACCTCAAAAGAGGTCGTCTTCGGAGGGCGCGACAAACAACTCCACTGCCTAAACCGTGAAACCGGCGAGCCGCATTGGAAGTTTGCGACGCGGGGAAAAATCGACAGCTCCGCCATCGTTTCCTCAGACGGCAAAGTGGCCGTAGGATCGGATGACGGCCGTCTTTACATCCTCTCTCTAGACAAAGGAACAGAGCTTTGGTCCTATGAAATTGGCGCCCCCGTTACCGCGTCGCCGGCGGCCATCGAACACTGGATCATAGTAGGTTCCGAAGACGGTTCCATATATGCCTTCGGAAACTAATTAGAAACTGATATGAAAGATAAAACGGACACCGAGGTCAACGACCCTAAGCCCCCGCCTCAACAGAAGGACACCACGGTCGGTAACTACTTTATATCCAACTATCCCCCGTTTTCTTTTTGGAAGAAGGAAAACATTGCCGACTTTCAAGGAGCGTTGACCCGCCCGCCCAACCCTCAAACGCCTTTGGGACTATACCTGCACATTCCATTCTGTCGTAAACGTTGCCACTTCTGTTACTTCCGCGTTTATACAGACAAGAATGCGATGGCGATACACGGCTACATTCAAGCGGCGACCAAGGAATTAGAATTATACCGCCAACATCCCTTTATCGGGAATCGCCAAGTGGATTTTGTCTACTTCGGAGGAGGCACCCCTTCTTATTTGTCCGTGGACCAACTCACACAATTGACTTCCGCAATGAAGCGCGTCTTGCCGTGGGACGCCTCCCGGGAAGTCACATTCGAATGCGAACCCGGAACGCTGACGCCGCATAAATTGAAAGCGATCCGAGAGATTGGCGTGACGCGCCTCAGCTTAGGTATAGAAAACTTTGACGACCACATTTTAGAGATCAACGGACGAGCGCACCGCAGTCGGGAAATCGAACGCGCTTACAATTGCGCCCGCGAATTAGAATTTCCCCAAATCAACATCGACCTAATTGCGGGCATGGTAGAGGAAACAGAAGACAATTGGAAGCGATGCGTCCAGAAAACTCTCGAACTTTCTCCGGACAGCGTTACCATTTACCAAATGGAAATTCCCTACAACACCACCATCTATAAGGAAATGAAGGCGCAAGGCAAGTTGGCGGCGCCGGTGGCGGGTTGGGAAACCAAACGACGATGGGTGCAAGAAGCATTCGAATCTCTGGAAGCCGCCGGTTATACAGTCGGCAGCGCCTATACCGCCGTAAAAGACAAATCGAAAACACGTTTTATTTACCGAGATCAATTATGGGCCGGAGCAGATTTGTTGGCCCTTGGCGTCGCCTCCTTTGGGCACATCGGCGGCACTCACTACCAAAATCAGCACGACTTTGAGCCTTATATGAACGATCTCCGCAATGACCGTTTGCCGGCATGCCGGGCGTTAACGCCCAACGCCGACGAGCGGTTGATTCGCGAGCTTGTTTTGCAGTTAAAATTAGGCAGCGTCAGCCGCCGCTATTTTAATGAAAAGTTTAAGACCGATATTCTAAATCAATTTGCCAAGCCGCTACGACAAATTCAGGAATGGGGTTTTCTTTCCGTGGAAGGCGACAAAATCCAACTGAACCGGGCGGGCTTGTTGCAGGTAGACCGTCTCCTGCCTGAGTTTTTTCTGCCGGAACATAGAAACGCCAGATATGCTTAGAGTGCCCGCTACTTGCAAAATCACCGCCATCGATTCTCCCAAAGAACTGTTGGCCAAAGCATTTGATCGCCAAAGGACGAGCCGTCCCCAACTCCGCCCATTGTCCGCGGCAGCCATCCCCCAACCCTACCGAAGTCTATTGGTCCATAATTCGGATATGACTTCCACATTGAAGCATTACCATCAAGACGACCTCTCACTCCGCGTCCTTCATCTTGAAGTTTCTCCATCAGAACTGCGTCGGGAGGTATTGTTATGCCGCTGCGCAGATGAAAGACCTGTTGAATACGGCGTCATTCGCATTTTATTGGCGGCCTTTGCGCCTCCCGCCCGCAAAGCGATACTGAAGGGGCTTGTTCCTTTAGGCCAGATACTAGATGCTTTTGGCATCCCGTATTTGAGCCGACCGAACGAATACTTTAGGATTAACGACAACGAATACCTCCGGCGGCGGTTGGATGACCGAAGCACTGCTGAACGCTTTGGACGCGTCAATACTTTAAGCCGTCCCGCAGGCGGCGAGTTAGCGGAAGTAGTGGAAATTCTTCCTACAGCGGAATGAGACTCTGCGGATGCATCAGGCAAGTCGTAGCATGAAAAACTATAACGAATACGACGTAGTGATTATAGGAGGAGGCCCGGCAGGTTGCAGCGCGGCGGCCATACTCGCAGAGGCGGGGCGCAAGGTTCTTGTGTTGGAACGAGAAAAGTTTCCCCGCTACAAAGTGGGAGAGTCGTTGATTCCTTTTACCTACCATCCTCTCAAACGGTTGGGACTGATCGATCACATGCGGGCTTCTCATTTTGTGAAAAAGTATAGCGTGCAGTTTGTCTCCCCATCCGGCCAAGCCTCGCAGCCGTTTTACTTTTCTTCGCGCTACGATGAAAACGTGGCGCAGACTTGGCAAGTGTTGCGTTCTGAGTTCGACCAAATCCTTATGGAGAACGCGCGGGAAAAAGGCGCTGTAATTTGGGAGGAGACCCGTGCTTGTGGATTGATCAGCGAGGGAAACACAACGCGGGGCGTGCGAATCCAACGCGCGTCCGGCGGCGAGAGGGCGCTTACGGCTTCCATGACTTTAGATGGCTCCGGCAAAGAGGCATTTGTCGCGACGAAAAAACGGTGGCGCAAGCGCGATCCCCGCCTGAACAAAGTAGCCGTATGGACCTACTACCGCGGAGCGATGCGGGACGAAGGCATAGACGCCGGCGCGACTACGGTGGCTTTTGTTCCTGAAAAAGGTTGGTTTTGGTACATCCCGCAACACCAAGATATGGCTAGTGTCGGCGTGGTGGCCGAAGGAAGCTATTTGACCCGCGGCGGACTCAAAGACCCCGCCGCTATTTTCAAGCGGGAGATTGGCCAAAACCTTTGGATAAAGGAACATCTGGCGCCCGGAAAACAAATTGGAAAGCACTATGTTACCAGCGAGTATACTTTCCGTTCCGAGTATTGCGCCGCAGAGGGGCTTCTCTTGCTTGGCGACGCCTTCGGTTTTTTGGACCCCGTATTTTCATCGGGATTGTTGCTGGCGCTCAAGAGCGGCGTTCTAGCTGGAGAGGCGGTGGATCGCGCGCTGCGGAAGGGAAGTTGCGCTCCGTCCCAGTTCCAATCGTATTCTTTTGCAATGAGGCAGGGCATTGAAAACATGAGAAAGTTGGTGTATGCTTTTTACGATCCCAATTTTAGTTTCCGGCGGCTGACTGAAAAATATCCCCATCTAGCCGACGACGTCACCGATTGTTTATCCGGCGACGTGAATAAGGATTTTTCCCGCCTGTGGAAGGCAATCGGCGAGTTCGCCATTCTCCCGGAGGAACTGCCCTACGGAACTCCAATGCCGGACGCCGAAAGTTCCGTCTTGCCGCCTCCGTCTTTCCTTTCCGGCCGCAGGCCGACCCTGCCAATCTCAACAGAAGTCCGGCGTTTCGGATGAACATTCTGCAGATCACGCCCGGCGCCGGAAGCATGTATTGCGGCGCTTGCTTCCGAGACAACGCCCTCGTGGGCGCGTTTCGGCAAATGGGACACTCGGTCGTTTTGCTGCCGCTTTACTTGCCTCTCACTTTGGATGAGCCGGATCAAAGTCAAGGCGCTCCCGTTTTCTTCGGCGGAATCAACGTTTACCTGCAGGAAAAGTCGGCGCTCTTTCGCCGGTTGCCGCGCGTTTTGACTCGATGGCTGGATTTCCCCCAACTCTTGAAATGGTCCGGCCGATTCGCCGGCCGAACGCGGCCCGAAGACGTGGGAGGCCTCGCCGTTTCGATGCTTAAAGGAGAAAACGGCAATCAGGCTAAGGAAATGGAATTCTTGCTAAATTGGCTGCGGCAACAGCCAAAACCGGATATAATCAACCTCTCGAACGTTCTTTTAATTGGCTTGGCGCGGCGTTTGCGCCGAGAACTGCGAGTTCCCGTCGTCGTCACTTTGCAAGGCGAAGACGCTTTCTTGGACGCCCTGCCAGAGAAAAACCGCGCCGAAGCCTGGAAAATTCTCCACGAACGGGCGGCGGAAGTCGATCAATTCATCGCCCCAAGCCGCTACTTCGGCGAGCTGATGCAAAACCGCATAGGTTTTGACCAATGCAAACTCCGCATCGCTCCGAACGGAATTCGACTCGACGGATACGGCCCCACCGACGCGCCAAACAACCCGCCGGTCTTGGGTTTCTTCGCCCGAATGTGCAAAGACAAAGGACTGGACACATTGGTGCAAAGCTTCCTGCTATTGAAACAGCGAGAAAAAACGAAACACTTGCGGCTGAAAATCGGCGGCGGACTGAGCCCAGCAGAAGAACCTTTTGTTCGGCAATTGAAAGCGCGGTTGGAACAGCATGGATGTTCTGACTCCGCCGAGTTTTATCCCAACCTTTCCCGCGAGGAAAAGATCGCCTTCCTGAAGCAGTTGACCGTTTTTTCGGTGCCGGCGCTTTACGGAGAAAGTTTTGGGCTTTATATTTTGGAAGCGTCAGCCGCCGCCATTCCCGTCGTCCAACCTCGTCACGCCGCCTTTCCGGAAATCCTCGATGCCACCCAAGGCGGCCTCCTTTGCGAACCGGGCGATCCCCCAGCCCTGGCCGACAGCGTCGAATCCCTGTTGCTGAATCCGAAGAAAGCACGGGAAATGGGCAAACGCGGCCGACAAGCTGTTTGTCAAAACTACAGCGTTCACGCTATGGCCCAACGAATCGTCGCCATCTACGAAACCATGCCCTCCCGCCGGCCGTCTCCTCGTCCCGCAACCGCCTAAAAATCACACTTTTCAAATTATCCCCACCCAAATCTAATCTGGACAAATCGTTATTGCGCAAAAATAGACAAAAAAGCATCCTGCCATCACTTGTCTCATTGCTTTTGAAACGCAAAAATCATTCCCATTGTTTACTTGAATACCAAAGCGGAATTTTAGTTCCCGATTCCCAATTCACTATTAAACAAAAAAACTCCGCTCCCAGCTAGATGCAAACGAAGTTGCTTGAAAAAACGAGGACAACACCCGCAAAAGCCAAACCACCAACTAAGAGAACTAGCCGCGGGCCGCAGATCTACCGGAACAAGGTCTGTAACTCTCCGGCCTCCAATCTCGCAGTCATCTTGCTCTCCCTTTCGTTTCTTTTGCATTCGCCAGCGATGAAAACAAACAAACCAAACACAAATCCGTATTCCTCAGGTTCGGGGATAATCTAGCTGTCGTTGACAACACACACCGAGCGGTTAAAATTCACCGCTAATAAGGAGCCGTAAGCCTCTGCTCTCTGCTTTCTGGACTAATAGAGACCCCAGAATTACTGTCGCTTTGCGCATAAAAGTCGCTAATGGATTTGTTGTCCAGCCCGCTCTTACCTAACAAGAAGTCTAATCGGTGAAATAGAACAAACTGCCTCCAGATACGCTCATCCCAACGACATCGTATGGATTATCGTCGTCCATGAAAAGACGATCCATAATGCGGCTGTTAGTGCCGTTCATGACCCCCGAAATGTTAGTGGCACTGGCGGCGAAAGTGATGGTGGTTCAGACTCCGCTCAGAATTCTCCTTCTTATCGAATCGATGTCTTTGATCTTATAGATGGCAAACAAGAATGAATGTGGAAAGTTCGTATCGTTGGGCTTGTTGACATCGTAAATATGCCCGTTATTGAAGGAGTTCCTAAGCTTCTCGGCTATGGTAATGATTAGAGATTGCGGAGGTGGGGATGCTTTAGAGGACACTTTGGGTTGCCGTAGCGGGAGAACCGCTAAACACCCAGAGCGTGTCGGCGTTGTCTTAGCTATGGTAGACATCAATATACCATCGCCCTTGGCTTTGCTTTACAGAAACCAAAGAAGAAAACGCCGCTAAAAAAGATTTATTGTTGATGCCCGTTGCACTAGTTTTTATACAAACGATGGGAATCTCTTTATCATGTTCCATCCTTCTTGGAATGAAACAACGAATAAACGACCGCAAAGGAAGTCCATCCTCGTCTAACGAACTGGTTTCTAAATCCCAAGAATCGGCAATTGGAAAACCAGTCCATAATCCAATCCACAATGGGATTTATGCTTTTGGAGAAACTTTTATTCGTCCGGCATCCAGCAGTGCTTCGCAATATGATATGGCTTGTTAGCAGTCTCTTGTCCATCTCGCGTCCAATCTCAAAATGCAAAAGGAGAGAAAAAAGGAAAGAAAGTTTGTCAGAAACAATAAAACATGCAAAGAATCTCGCCATTTATCTTGCCGTTATGAAAACGGAAGTTTAGGTGATTAGTGTTTTGTTGAATTGGTGGCTGGTGAGGAAAGTGGGTTTTTGGCAAGGAAGAATTTTGAATGAGGAAGACGCATTAGAAGAGGCGGCAAAACAAGGAAATTCGCCAAAAAGGTGGGAAATACTAGCTGACCATTGTGGGAAAAAGGTTATGTCGTCTGGTGTTGGGTGAGAGAGGGAATGGGTCGTTGTTGGAGTGGTAAGTGGTGGAGGGAGTGTTTTTTGTAATCTTTGTAGTCAACGGTTGGAGTTGGTTGAATGGTCGAGGGTATTTTGTTGGGATTGTTGTGCTGTAAAACGAATGATGGGATGAGCATATTTCTGTTGCCGGCGATTGTTTATACAAAAGAAAGGAAAGAGGAAGAAAGGTTATGGTGGTTGGTGACTTCCGATTGATCGAGTGGCCAAGGGAATTTTTATATGTGGAAGCATTTTATGAATTGCGTTGAGGTTTGGTGTTTGCAGATTGCATGCGTGTGGGTATGGCGTTTTCCAAGTTTGTGGATTGCAGGAGGAGAGTAGATGGTGGCAAAGTTGGGATTGGGTTTTATATGTGTTTATGTGGTTGGTGGAGGCAGGTTGTGGTGGGTAGTAGAGTAGGATCGAATTCAATGGTTTTGCTGGCGGATTGGGAAATTCTGGGTTTAGGGATTTGTTGATTCAAGGAAGATATGGGGCAAAGAGGGCGGGGATTGGCTTTGCTTGCTGGCGAATCGTTGAAGCGCACGAGCGGTTAATCGCTGTTTCTGGTGCTGAGAAGCAAGGGAATTGGTTTATTGGGATTTGAGGTTTTTGAACGCGTGGGGAGGAAGAGCAAGGAGATCGGGATTAGGAATCTCCTTCTCTGCCTTGCCGTTATAGAGTCGCCGGCTTTTTCCAAGGACTGCCGTCCGTGAATCCCGCATCATGCCTTTGAGGTTGCCGATTGGAAAACCGCGCCAAGGTTCGGCCGGCGAACTTCTGTTTCCGGCAAAAAAACGAATTGTCTCCAAAAATTCTTTTTATCGGCGCAGTTGGCACAAATTCTGCTTAAACAACGAACAAAGGATTTTCGCCGCATAAGATGGCGGCGGCAAGAAAGAGTCAAGCGAAAGGCAAAAAATGAGCGATTCCGAAAACGGCAAGGATGTTCAACAAAATACAAAGGAGGTCTGCTACGAATGCGGGCAACCGATTACCCCGTCCAATCAATCTTCCTTTATCAAGCTGGATATGGAAGGCGAGCATCGTCTTTGCGTCGACTGCGGCAAAATCAATGCGGCGGTCTCCTAGTTTTTGACTATTAGAATGCGTTTTTTTGACGGATTATGCGCGAGGAAAGATGGGATTGACCCGGCCGCGTGTTGGGGTAGACTGAGGAAATGTTGATGTTGAAAGGGAAACTGGGGCTGGTATTTGGAGTCGCTAACAAAAGGTCTATCGCATGGGCCATCGCAAAGGCGTGGCGCGAGGCCGGCGCCACATTGGCGTTCACTTATCAAGGCGACCGAGTGAAAGACAATGTAGAGCAACTCGCCGCCACTTTCGGCGCCGACGCGTTGTTGATCCCGTGCGACGTTGCTTCGGATGAAGAAATCGCTCAGGTTTTCGCCGCCGTCAAAGCCCGGTTTGGCAAATTGGACCTCTTGCTTCATTCCGTTGCCTTTGCTCCCCGGCGATCTTTGGAAGGCAACTTTGTCGATACGGATCGCGAGTCGTTTCGAGTCGCGCTGGATGTTTCCGCTTACTCATTGGTGGCCGTTGCCCGAGAAGCGGCTCTCATAATGCCGGACGGCGGCAGCATTCTTGCCATGTCTTATTACGGATCGGAAAAGGTCGTTCCGCACTACAACGTCATGGGCGTGGCCAAAGCGGCCTTAGAATCTTCAATCCGTTATCTCGCGTATGATTTGGGGCCGAAAAAAATCCGCCTCAACTGCATTAGCGCCGGTCCCGTGAACACGCTGGCCGCGCGAGGCATCGCCGGATTCACTTCGATTCTGAAACATTACGAAGAACACGCTCCATTGAAACGAAACGTCGATCCGGCAGAGTTGGGATCCACCGGCGTTTTCTTGGCCAGCGAAGGCGCGGCGGCGATTACCGGACAAGTCATTTACGTCGACTCCGGCTACCAAATCATGGGCATGTAAAAAGCGCTGTCTGAGGCGCGGAAGCGTTTCGCGCAAGGCGTCCAAAAGAAAAGTCAAACACAGAAATCCAAAGAAAATCCTCAAATTTCAAAAAGCCAAAGAATTCCTCGGCGAATCCACTCGCCGCTTATCCGCCCACAAATCCGCTCTCGCAATCTATAAAATGCTTCCTCATACAATAGCCGCCATTCGTGTTTTGTCATTTCCGGCAGATTTTTTCCCAACTTTTTCTTTTTTCGGCTTGCCTCGTTGCGGAAAAGAAAGTATCCAAAATCCCAATCGCATTGCAAAATTGGATTGCGTTGCGGATTCGTTTATTGCAAAATCTATTTGTTTTTACGGTTATCTAATTTAATAATTATTTTTTTCGCTATGGAAATTCAGGAATATTTGAACGCTAGGAAGCCGAATTTTGTCAAAATTCGGGCATCGGGCATCGGGCATCGGCGATAAGTCTGCTCTTTTAGCGGCGTTGGTCGTCTCCGCGCTTTCTTTGGTTCCTTTGGAGCAAAGTCAAGCCCAGCTTCTTCTCACCATCAATCCCCTCCAAGGCGATACCAACAACACAACCGTCTGGTCTTTCTCTGGCAGCTCCACCGCCTCCCAAGCCGGCAATATCTCGGCCTCATCGGCAACCTCCTTCGGAAGCAGAGGAAGCATTAGCCCTTACGACGCGGTGGCCAATTTAGTGAACCTTCCCAGCGGCGGCACGCAATTCCTCACCACAAGCGCTCCATCCCGCTACACCAGCTCGGGAAGCTATCATTCCTTGACGGCCAACTCCGCCAACCTGCCGCAGGTCACCACGCCTTCCGGCACTAGAACCATCAGCCATATCTACTTGGTTAATGATTTCCAGTTGGATACGGTGGGCATTCGAGTCTCCGGAACAACTCCGCTCAGCTACACCAATGGAGACTCTGTTTCTTGGACTGGGCAAGGCACCATGCCTTATCCTATCGGCGACTTCAGTGTTACCGTCGCCAACCAGTATTATTTCAACTTCCGATTCGGCCCTTATTTTGCGGCGGCCGGCACTTTGGGGACGCCGGGTTCTAGCGGCTTTCGGATAATGGTTTCCAGCACGCCCACAGCTTTGATCCCAGAACCAGAGGAATATGCATTTGTGTTCGGCTTGTTTGCTTTGGGTTTCGTGATTGTCCGCCGCCATTTCCAAAAGAAACGGCAAGCCTCTGCAATTTCATAGCTGTCACCGACGACTCGTGATTTGCGATTTTTTTGAGGTTCGCAACCGGAGATTATTATCTGCAAACAGGGATTGGATTTTTAACTTCGCTTCCGTCTTTTTGAAAGCGAAGTTTTTTTGTGTCACGAGGAATTGCTAGCGAGGGAGAGTGATTTCGCGTCTTTCTTTCCCGCCGTCTATTGTGAAAAGTTTAATCTCTCAATTCTGAATTCGCATCGTAGGAGCACGATCTATCCGTTTTGTGAAATTTTTCTGATTTTTCATTGACTACCGGTCGATTAAACAAAGCGCCTTTTGGGTCCAATTCAACTCTTTACTCAAAAAAACTTTCCGCTAACGAAGGGAGGTTGCAGACAGGATTTTTGCATTCGCCGAGAGAATCTCGTTGCATAATTGAGGAGAGTTTGCACAATTTTCCTATGAGTTCGATTATTGAGGGGACGGTGTATGTGGTGCGGGACAACATTGACACCGACCAGATTATTCCCGCGCAGTATCTCAACTTGGTGCCGACGATTGCGAAGGAGTATGAAAAGCTGGGAAGTTTTGCGCTTGTCGGTTTGCCGGATTCGCTTTATCCGCTTCGTTTTGTGGAGGAGGGCAGTTTGGACAGCCGCTATTCGATTGTTGTTGGGGGGAAGAACTTTGGGTGCGGCAGTTCGCGGGAGCATGCGCCGATTGCTCTTGGATCGGCGAATTGTCGGTTGGTGGTTGCGGAGAGTTTTGCGCGAATTTTTTTCCGCAACTGTGTCGCCACGGGCGATCTGTATCCATGCGAATGTTTGGATCGTTTGTGCGAGATTTTAAAAACTGGCGACGAAGTTTCGGTGGATTTGGATGCGGCCACTTTGACCGCAAAGGAAACGGACGCCGTCTATTCGCTTCAGGATTTGGGCGAAGTTCGGCCCGTCATTGACGCAGGCGGCCTGTTCAACTTCGCTCGAAAGAACGGGATGATTCCCTCTGAATCGAAGGGCGATAGGGAGCGGAAACCTTGCTTTACACAGGCCGGCCTTTCCGCCTAAACTTCGCGCTTTCGAAGCCGCGGACGGACTTGAGCAAAAGGTCTTGGAAAGCGGCTCCGGCGGAAGGAGAATCGGACAAGCGGCCTTGTTCGCCGCCAAAAGTTGGAAGAAAAATCCGGCTAAAACCTATGCCAAAAAAGATTGTTGAAATGCGGATACAGTCCGCGAAGATGGAACTTCCCGACACAAAAACCATCCGCCTGCAATGGCCGAAGGAATATGACGTCGAATTCCAAACCGGCCAGTTTATCACGCTCTACTGGCCGGACTCGCCGAAATACAAACGCGCTTATTCCCTTTCCTCTTGCGCTCTGGATCGAGGACACTTTGAAGTCACGGTCAAACGGGATGGAAAAATGGGAACCAGGATTGTGGACTGGGCCAAAGAAGGGGACACAATGTTTGTGATTCCGCCTACGGGCCGGTTCCTGCCCGTCTGGGAATCGGATGGACATCTGCTTTGCGTGGCCGGCGGTTCCGGCGTCACTCCCTTCAGAGGCTTTGCGCGGGAAGCCACCCGAACCCGCCGGACAACTAAAATCAGCATTTTTTACAGCGTCCGCACAACTAACGACATCATTTTCAATGAAGAATTTCGGGAACTAGAAGAAGCCAACCCGCGCTTCCAGTTCCTCGTCACCTGCACTCGCTTGGCAAAAGAGGATCCTTGGCCCGGCCGTCGAGGCAGAATCAACCCCTTGTGGATAAAAGAACAAGCGGCGAACTTGTCCAACGCCATCTTTTACGCCTGCGGGCCGACGGCTCTTGTGGAAAGCGCCGAAAAGATGGCACAAGAAATGGGCGTGCCCAAAGACCGCATCCGATTGGAAAAATGGGGGTAATCCAAGGAGAATTAACCAAGAGAGGAAACCTCCAGCGTCTGCGCTTCCAATTTTCTCGGCAGATTCTCAGCAGACTCGGCACATATCAAAAAAAACCAACTCTCCTAAAAAGCCAATCTCATGAAGTCTGATCTGCCAACCAACCTTCGCTACGCTCCATCCCACGAGTGGATTCAAGTGAAGAACGGCGTGGGAACCGTCGGCCTGTCCAGACGCGCTTGGGAAGAACTCGCCGAACTGGTTTTCCTCGAACTGCCGGCCGTCGGGCGAGAGCTGAAAAGAGGAGAACCATGCGCGGTAGTAGAATCACTGAAAACGGTCACCGAAATTTACGCGCCGGCCTCCGGCAAAGTCATCGAAGTAAACACGCTTGTGGCCAAGAATCCAAACAGCGCGCGCAAGGATTACTATGGCGCCGGCTGGCTGTTCAAACTGGAACTCGCTCGGCCGAAAGAAATAGACGACTTGCTCACACCTTCCCAATACCAAAACCAAATATAGCCTATAAGTTGCGTTCATAAGAAAAAGGAAACGCCCGCCACAAATGCGCTGAATTCAATAGCAAGTCAATGTCCTTCCAATCCTTTGTAGCCGGGATCCGCTCATAAAACAAAACCCCTTGCCTCAGTTCCTGACGGATCCATTGACAACTTCAAGCGGTTTATAGGATTCTCAAACTTATAGATCTGCCACCGAAACAAACATTCGAAACGTATCCCATGTAGGTAAATTATAGGAGAGAGATGCATGATAACACGATAGAAACCAACGCTAAAAGATCTAACTCAACCTTTCATAGCCGATGGCAATCCGACGAAATAACCCGATCCTGTTGGACATCAGCCTCCACATTATAATATTTTTCGCCTTGTCCCCCATCAAGATGAACCGTCACGATCCACTTAACCATCAGCAAGATGACGGATTCGATATTCTCTCTCCCCAAAGAAACCAATGCCATACGACATACCATCCTCCGCTCCCACAGCCGGCAATGACGATGTCCTTAGCGCAACACCACCTTACATTAGTTCGTGTTTCAAGAATTCAAACAACGACGCCGATAGCCCGCCGAAGTTCAACAACCAGTTGTTTACCAAAGCCATCCCTACCCAAAACACCAAAGGTAACACTATAGTAACACTATAATGAGATATGCCCGATGAGTTCAGTAATTGGAACGTCGTCTATAACCGCTTTCGCCGCTGATAATAACGCGAGTTGTGAAAACGAATCCAACAATGGGTTCCAGATCATATTAATCAGAATGCAAAGACACCACTCTTTTTGAACCAGTTTGACTGTCCCAACAAATCGACCAAAGATCTTTTAAACGCCGCAATGAAAACCGTAGAGAAAAAGGCAGTTGATGTCCTTATAACAACCGTGGTGGCCGCAGCTGTATTTCTAAACAGCGCCCAAGCGGAAAATCCTTCCATCCCTTCCCAAAAATCGAACTCTTTGAAAAGGACAATTAAACTAGATTCGTTTAACAATCCGGCCTTTGTGTCACAAAGGATCTCACAAGGAATCACGTCGAAGAATCCCGGTGGAACAACGGAAGGATACGCCATCTACTTTGGAAAAGGACTTTTCGGGGTAACATTCGATACCGAATACTTATAGACGGAAACTAGAAAAGAAAACAGCAAAAGAGAGAAAGGCGCTCAGAGATGAAGGTATTTATTGTTTCCATGAGCTTGTTTGCAGTGGTGGCAGCATACATTACACTGCTCTCGCCTGCAAGCAAAAACGACGGAGGCAAATCCAGTCGCAATTAACGACGACCAAACTGAAAATGTGGAACAATCTTACCGCAATCCGAAGAAAACCAGCGTAGAGGATTGGGTGGCGGTTCATGCCATTGCCCAAGAGTATGCTGAAGAGATTGGCAACATCGTAGCCCTCCGTGAAAACCTCAAAGCGAGTGAATTCTATCGACCTAAGAATTTGGGTAGCCGAGACCCTGAAGTCAGAGCAAAGATTGGGAAAACTAACTTCGCTGTTTGGCAAGCTGCAAAAACAGTCCGTGACTTAGAGCGGGAGCAGTGGGCGAGGATGGCTGAGTATCTGTCTCCGTATGAGCTGCGCAAGTATAAGCTGGATCATTCTCAATTTGCTCACGATTTGCGGATGGAAACCGAATGGTTTCAACCTGATGAAGGCAAGTTTTTGGCCTTGTATATTTACAGGCGGCAGATGAACAATCTGCTGGACTCTAAATTTAGCGGCGGCAGTAAGAAACGATCTGATTTGGAACATTCATCGCTAATGAAGCAAGAGGCTGTCATGGCATCTTATGAGCTGACGGAGGAGTATAGGAGAAAATGGAATGCTTTGGAAGGAGAAGACATCGATCGGCTTCCGAAAAGTTGGGAGATAATGCAGTCTGCTACAGATAGAACAAGGCTCAGTTCAAAACGGAGGAAATGAGATCCAACATGGGCCGGGACCAGAGGGCCGAGTGATGATAGCAATGGACAAGAAAGAAAAGCGTCTTGAGGAATTATACGCGAATGGCCAGATCACTCCCGTAGAGATGGAAGTGGGAAATCTGAAACTAATCATGCAAGATGAAATAAACATGTTCAGGGAAGATAGGAGGAGATGAAGAACTGGATCAAGAAGCGGAGAAAGAACTGCAAAGGCAAATAGAATGGTTGAGGGCAGAGGCAGAAAAAGACCGCAGCAACTCCGTGGCCGCTGCAGTAGATTTGTAAAGTAGTCCGTCTTTTTTCGACTACTGGGGGTTTCCTGTCAGTTTTTTTATGCGATGAGATAGTGATTCGAAATGATTGGGCGAAAGTATACGCGGTTGAGGTTGTTGATGGGGAGGGAAATTTTGGTGGGGAAATGTTTTGAGACAGCCATTGTGGCCGGCAAATTTTTCCGTTGATACGGTCTTGCCAATGGGATAAAAGGCGTCGATGTTTTTTACATGAAACTTGCCTGAAGGTTTCTTTTTGTTACGGTTGTTCTTTATGGGATTTGCCCGGTGGTTTTTGCGGGCGGTCTCTTTTGCAAGAAGCGCTATAATTATGTTGCCGAGAAAATTGAAGGATTGGCTGGAGGATTCTCCGCTGGCGGCCCGGTTGTTGCCGTTTGGCGTTTTTCTGTTGTTGACGGCGGGGCAGGGGAAGTTTGGGGCAGAGTCGGCGTATTGGTTCTATTTGGCGAAGACCGTTGTCGGCGCTTGGATGGTGTTGGCGTTGCGCCCGCTGATTGGCGAAATGCGCTGGGCGTTCAGCGTGGGGGCAGTTGTCGTCGGCGTCGGCGTGTTTGTGATGTGGGTGGGTTTGGAGGGGTTGTATCCTGGTTTGGGGCAGATGATGAGTCGGCTTTTGGGACGGGAGACGAAGCCGTCGCCGGAGTGGAATCCGCATTTGGTCTTTGGCGAGGAAACAAGTTTGGCGTGGTTTTTCGTTTTGGCGCGCGTGTTGGGTTCTACGCTGGTGGTGCCGCCGTTGGAGGAGGTGGTGTTCCGTTCTACATTGTATCGGTATGTTGTGGATCCGGATTTTATGAAGGTTTCCATGAAGCGGTTTCATTGGGGCGCGCTGTTGCTGATCTCGCTGATTTTTGCGTTGCAACATGAGCAGTGGCTGGCGGGGTTTCTTTGCGGCGCGGCGTATCAATGGCTGGTGATTCGGAGGGGGCGGCTGGGCGATGCTATGACGGCGCACGCGATTACGAACTTTTTGCTGGCCGGCTGGGTTGTGTTTCGGGGCGCTTGGCAGTTTTGGTAGGATATGGTTTGGAGGAAGCAAAGGCGGCGGACTTGGGTGTGGTTTGCGAATGGGGAGTCATGTTATCAAAACTAACGACAGATCAACGGAGAGGAAGTAACAAAGCCATGTTTGTAATTGGCATAATGCTTATTACACCGGGATCACTCAAGGCAACGCATCTTTTTGTATGTTAAGCATTAACATCTTTCTAATTTGTCTAACGAAATAAGAGATCGGAAAAACAAACAACTGGGTTCGACGGCATCGCATTGAATAGCCGTTATTATGCTCTGCTCAGCGGAACGCTCATCATTGATTCTTTACGAGGACGATTTTTGTTTCCTTGTGGAAAAGCCAGCGGTTTGTCCGTTGGTTTCGAGCCTGCCTTTTGGTGGCGAAGGGTTTTTGGATTGGTTTCTCCGGCGGTTTTCTCCGGATTCTGAAGCGAAGGCTTGGCGGGCGCTTCGGTTGGATGGCAGGGAGTTGGTTCTTGTTCCCAAGGCGGGATGTCCAAAGGCCTGCCGTTCATTGCCGTTGGAACGGTCGGTTGCCAAAGCGAAAAGGCTTGCCGGCAAGGTTTCCGATTCTCCGAATGTTTCTGGTTGGGAATGCGTCCGAGTTTCATCGCCTGATGGCTGGCGCGTGTGGCATCCGTGGTTGGTATCGGCGGCTGTTTTTGTGGACGCCAAGCCTTTGTTGGACAACGGGAAACACTGCCCTCGATGGCTGGATTCTACAAAAACAAATGCTTATCGTTGCGCTCGATTCGCATTGGGCGCGGGGAATTTTTGCGTTGTGGATCGGCTGGGAGATTATTTTTTAGGGCAGTTTGGCAAGGTGCCGCAAAATGAGGAACTGGACGATCTGGCGGAGTTTTTTCATAAGGCTGGAGGCAAGGGATGTTATTGGAAGGTTTCCAGTCGGGATTCGTCCGGCGGTTTGACGTCCGCTTGTCGTCCTCGGCTGTTGGCTGGGAAGCCGATGGAAGGGGATTATCGGGTTCGAGAGTCGGGAGTGGAATATGGGGTGGGATTCTCGGTTGGGCATTCGTTTGGTTTGTTTTTGGATCAGCGAGAGAATCGTCTTCGGTTTCTGCAAAATCGCATTGCGCCGGGATTTTCCGTGTTTCCGGGCGAAGGCAAGAGGCCGCCTTTTGCGCTCAATGCCTTTGCCTACACTTGCGGTTTTTCCGTTTGCGCGGGGTTGGCCGGCGCCAAAGTGTTTAGCGTGGACTTGTCGCGGAAGTATTTGGATTGGGGCAAGCGGAACTTTGCGTTCAACGGCTTGAATCCTGCGGATCATGAATTCCTAAATGGTGATGTTTTTGGCTGGCTTCGACGGTTGCAAAGGCGCGGGAGGCACTTTGATGCAATCGTTTTGGACCCGCCGACTTTTTCTCGATCTAAGGAAAGCGGCGTTTTTCAAGTGGAACGGGACTTGCCTCGGTTGGTGGAGATGGCCGTCGGGCTTTTATCGGATGGCGGGCGTTTGCTGGTTTCTTGCAACAAAACCTCTTGGTTGCCTGAGCGCTTCACTTATTCGGTTGAAGGAGCCGTTCGGCAAACGGGACGCAAAATCGGAAAACGTCTCTTCGTTACCCAACCTTGGGACTTCGGCTGGACGACTGGCGAAGAGGCTTCTTTGAAAAGTTGGTGGTTTGAGGTTTTATGAAATATTTTGAAAAGAGCAAGACTACCAAAAAATCCTTCGAACCGTCGTTCGAAAGAACTTTTACGAAAACGGGCGCGCGAAGTTTGTTTTGACGGCAATGGAAAGAAACTTGTTTCCCCACGGCAAGTTTGGATTTCTCCCGCGCAGAAAAAACGCAGTCGGACAAGGCTTTTCCATTCGCTAGGGAAGAGGAACTTGCCGAGTTGTGCGAAGGTAGGCGAACAAGTCCAGCACTTCTTGGTCGGAGAGTTGTTCGAGAAGGCCTTCGGGCATCATGGAAATGGGCGCGACTTCGCGGGATTGAATTTCGGACTGGTCCAAAACGACGTCTTGGCCGATGGTTCGCAGGGTTAGTTGCCGGTCGTTTTCGTTGGCGACGTTGCCGGCGTAAGAGCGTCCGTCGCGGGTAGTCACCATAACCAACTTGTAGGCGTCTTGAATTTCGCCGCTGGGATCCAACACATTACCGAGAAGATAGTCCGCATTGCCGCGGTCGGCGCCGGTGATGTCTGGGCCGATGTCATTGCCTCCTTCATACAGCTTGTGACAGACGCCGCAGGCTTGATTGAAAACCGCCCGTCCTCGCGACGCGTCGGCGCGTTGAAGGGCTTCATCAGAAAGCAAACTGCGATACTTTGCGTAGGCGGCCTGTTTTTCGGCCGGTAGCTGCTCAATGGGGCCCCAAACTTCCACAAAGCTGTTGCCAACCACCCGGCGAAGTTGCCTCGCAATGTAGGCGGGGACGTCTCGTTTGGGAACGTCGCCTTGGCGGAGGGCGTTCGTCAGAGCCCGACCAGAACGCGGACGGGCGGAGAGCGTTTGCAACGCCGCTAGTTTTTCGTCGTCGTTGAAATCGGAATAGCGATTCAGCAACGTCCGCGTCAGCCGATCATCGTCAAAAACAAGCATGGCGCGAATGGCGTCTGTCCGAAGTTCGGGCGCGTCCAAGAGCGCGGCCAGATGTTGGCGAAGTTCGGGGCGTTTGCGGCCGGCCAAGCCGCGCAGTGCCCGTTGCCTTTCTTCGGGGGGCGCAGCGGGGTTTGTCAATTCGGCCAGCATGCTTTTGGCCGCTGCGGCGTCGCCAAAAAGTTGCGCGATTTCAGTGGCCAGTCTCCGTATCCGGGCATTTTGGCTTTGTTTCAATTGGGCGTAGAGGGACGACCAACGATCTGGGGCGCGAACCTCGGCGCGTCCTTCAAGGCCGCGGAGGAAGCCTTGCAAGAGGCCAGCCTGCGCTTGAAGAGGAGCGTTGACAATGCCGTCCGCGAGAGCGTCCCAAGCTTCGGCATCCGCAAGCCGGCGGGCGACGCATTGTTGCACCCAGCTTATGCGGCTTTCGGCGGCCAAGTTCAAAGCGCGTTTTGGCGACTCGGCAACCAGAGGCTCCAAGCCAAACCAAATCATCTTCGGCAGGTTGTGGTCGTCGTTGTCTTCGGCATGCCGCGCAAGAGCGTGAGCGATGGGCCAACGGGCTTTGCGCGGTAGACGTTGCAACGCAGCCGCAAGGTAAAGACGGACGACGGGAGAAGTTTCCGAAACCGCCATGCCGGTGAATTTCAAGAGCGCGGCCGGCGGCGGATTCCGATCTTCGCAGAGAAGTTGAACCGCCCAAGCGCGAATGTAATCGTCCGAATGATCTAGAATTGAGAGAAGTTGAGACGCTTCCAAACTTTGGGTAACGTGCAGTCCCCAAAGGGCGCGGAGTTGGCAATCGCTGTTTTCGTGGTGGGAAAAAATGTTCCAAAGTCGGCGATGCGCGGCCGGGTCAAGTTCCCGCTTGTGCGCCCGATGTTGCAAGAGGACGCGGGCGCGGCGGGCGTGCCAAGCGCTGCGGCTGGTCTGGAGAGCGGCTAGTTCCTCATCCGATAGAGAATCCAAATCACCGTATCGTCCGTCCCATTCTTCGGCCTGCGAAGTCTGAGGAGTGATGCGAAAAATGCGCCCGGTGTCTTTGTTTAAGACGTCTTTGCCGCAGATGTCGGCGTCGTGCCAATCCAGAACGTAAAGGCCGCCTTCGGGGCCGATCTCCATGCTAAACCCGATCCACTGCGCGTTGTTGGCCAGCAGAAAGTCTTCCCCGTGCCGGGCAACGAAGCCGGAACCCGAAGGCTCCAGAACGTCGGAGAGGACGGCGTGTTCGTGGATGTTCGCCATGAAGATATGCCCTCGATATTTTTCAGGAAAAGCGTCCGAAAGATAAATGCGGGCGCCGCCGTGGGCAGAGCGATGCCGATGATCCGCAATTGTGCGAATGTCGCCGTAAACATACGGATTAAAATGCCTCCCGCCTTGCCGATGATAGACGCCGCCGGGAATCACATGCCAAAGATGCGGAATGACGCAGGCGCTAATGAATAGTTGCCCCTTGGCGTCGTAGTCAATCCCCCAAGGATTGCTAAATCCGTGCGCCACCACTTCGAAGCGATCCTTCATCGGATGATACCGCCAAACGCCGCCATTGATCTCCACGCCTTCATCTGCCAGCTCGATCTCTTCCGGAAACGAATCGCGATGGCGATACAGTCTGCTATGGACGGTAGGCTTGCCCACCGTGGAAGGCGTGGCAAAACCTTGGCAGCCGTAAAGCCAGCCATCCGGCCCCCAGTGCAGACTGTTCAACGTTTCATGACGATCGCGAATGCCCCAGCCGGTCAACCGAATCTCTACCGCTTCCTCATCCGCCCGGTCGTCGCAATCCCGATCCGGCAGAAAAAGCAGATGCGGCGGCGCGCCCAGCCAAAGCCCGCCAAAACCGACGGCAATCGCCGACGGAAACGGAATCCCTTCGGAAAAGACCGTTCGTTTATCCGCTCGTCCATCGCGGTCCGTGTCTTCCAAAATCAGTATGCGGCTGTCGCCGGAATTGGAAAAACCCCGCCCGCGGCTTTCATAATCCCGATTCTCGGCAACCCACATCCGCCCGCGATCATCCCAACAAAAAGCCATCGGCTGCGCAATCATCGGCTCGGCGGCATAGACGTTAACTTGAAATCCCTCCGCAATTGTCATGGCTTCCACCGCCCGTTCCGGCGTCAAAAACTCCGCCTCGCGACCCTCTCGCTGCGCCACACTCCAAAGCGCCCAAGTGCCGCCCAACCCGCTAAAATCGCTCCACGCCTCCGTAACGGCCACATCATCCAGATCGCCCTCGTGAATCCGCAGCCGATGCTTCAAAAGAAGCGCCTCGCCCGCCGCCATCCGCCACTTCCCTCCCAGCGCCCGCACCGGCCCAAAGCTCAAATCCTCCCCCACTCGCCAATGTTGCGGAAATCCGGGATTGTCCGGATGATCAAACACACTCAAATGAAACCGCCGCTCCAACCCCGTCCATCCAATCCCCAAACTCGCCCACATCGCGCGCTGCCCGTCCGCCCTCCCGTCGCGTTGGCGAGCCGCATTAAAAACCTCCCGTACCAAGCCATCCTGATCCGCAGTCCGCACAACCAGCCCGCCAAAACCTTCCCCTCCGAAGACGACCTCCGACCTCGCCTCGCCCATCCACTCTAAATCCAGCAAAATTGAAGCGCCATCCCCCTCTTGCAACGACCAAGTCTGCGTCTCTCGCAGAATCTCCCCGCCTCGATCATCCAGCAAATCATAAACCGTCCGCCAACTAACCGACTCCCCTTCCGCCTGAATCGCCGTCAGCGCAACCAACCTCCACAAATCCACGCCCGCGCCATCCGCCAAAGAGCCGATCCCATTCCAATCGGAAAAATCCACCGAAACCACCGCGTCTCCATTCAAAAACCGCGTCCGCCGGTCTTCAGTAGGAAAAAAAGGAATCCTCCAAACCGGACGCCGCGCCTTCGTCTCCCGATACAGAACCGGAAACTCCCTCCCATCCCGATACGCGGAAAGACCTCCCCCCGAGTCAATCTCAAGACGAAACCAAGCCTCCCCAACACATCCCGCAACCGCCAACCCCGCCAAACCAACGCACCACAAGAAAAAAACTCGCAAAGAATTCATGGGCAAAACACTGCCCCGATCCCGTCCCAAACGCAACCCTTTTGCCCACCCCACGTCCCCAAAAAACACATAATTTTCCAAAGAGAAAATTGAGAAAAACACCGCACCTCCCATCAAATAGATCCCAAATTAAACTCAACAGAAAATAAAAGGAGATATTATAGAAAACTGGAAAAAATTTATAGAGGGCCTTAAATCCACACAGAAGGCAATGCAAGATACTCGCAACTACCCGAAGACTTAAAAGAATTCATGGAGAGTCTTGAAGCGATGCAGGATTGGGTTATATCCTTGAAATAACGCAGAAAACAACACAAGCATGGAGTAAAACAATGACTTCGTCCTCCATTTTAAAACTTCAAATCTCGTCAAAATTAGATGGTCATTAATGGATTTATATGAATTTAGAGATTTATCTAACACAGTTTTACTGAGTTTTCTAGCATGATATAATTATTTGCCGCTTCACCGTAATCAACACCGTTCTTTTGGCGTTAATCCCCTATCACATCAGCAACGGAAAAAGGAAGCAAACCGCCATCGCGCGACTCGAAGAGCAAGCGATTCCGGGGGCAATTTTCATGAAGCCGGACGAATGCCTTTCAACTATGGAAAAAACGAATTAGGAGCGAATTTTTATGAATTGTGACATAAGACCATATGTAACGCCGTTCAAAATATAGCCAACATAGTTTTATACTTAACCCACATCCTTGCCACATCATTTCAAAACACTTTCCTCTCAAAACACAAAAACAACGCGAAGAAGACTGGATTGCCTCTGACCTCCCTTCTGTTGACAACAAGTCAAAACCAGGGAATTGCAATGCCCATTCGCCCCTCATCCTAATAGATTTCATAGCGGTAAATATAATCCTCCCGATTCACCCAGTCCGCATGCCCAACATTTGCGCCGCTCGCCCCGTGATTGTCCGCCCCATCCGACCAATAAATCTTAATCCTTGGAATACGCTCTCTTGGACAAACCTTCCTCCGAGCCATTCGCCGCATACAACAAAATCCTTGTCGACAGTTACTGCACGTTGCTCATATGCACAATCTGCTGAATTCGCTCTCTCCTTTCTCTAGAAAATGTTTTAAGTAATAGCCATCAGACATCGGAGGAATCGATCTAGTCAACACTACTTCTATCATAGTACTATCTTCACTATTATTAGAAAAACACTCCATACGGATACACAAACAAGTCTAGTGACTGAAAAATTGTCCGCCGTAACTGCGCTCTATTCCAACAATTTTCACTCCGCTCCGAACCTATGCCACGCATATTTCTTTTGCAATTGACGTCTCCACATCATCACTCGATACTCTTCGCACGGTAACTCCCATAACTTATAAAACATCAGAAAATCTTTCGAAAACTTCAGTAGATCGTGGCATCGATATCCACACCTATACAATCCCATCATTTCTTCCGATCTCAATTCCATAATTTGTTGAGACTGTTGTTGGTGGAACTGGAAACAACTCACAGATCACCAATCCGTGTTCATGCAAAGGATTGGGGATGATGATATTCTGTTCTCAGGGAGGAGTGAACCTGCTTGCCTCAATGCAACCCAAAACACATTCGCGCCGCGCTCGGCGCCACGACAAAGAAAAACAAGTGCATCCCAACCCGTCAAGCCCCGCTTCAAAAACAATCTGACTGCTTGCCTTCAATGCAGTCCCGAATCTGGTTGTCTTCTTGTATGCGCGACCCAAACACGCCTTGCGATCGATGAAGAGAATCGCCTCTAAGATCGGCCTTATGCGCTATACCATGGAGAGCCTCTTCTATGAGACGCCAGGCAAAAGAAAACACTTTTGCATAATGTGCTTGGCTTCCTCATTTGGATGAGGGGCGCAGCATCTCCCAGCAGAATCTTAGATCGAAGAACGGCGCCTTTGCCAAACGCTCGCAGAACTGAAAACCATCCAACAATTATCATCCCCTCCCTCATAAATCGCTGACTCCGGCTAATCCTCAATGAATTTTCTATGTTCTATGTTGTTTCCATCCCTAGAACATAAATCTTCTGAGGTTCGATTTTGTTGAGGCAGCTTTTTTTGGAGAGAAGCCCATGCGCGCGGGAAGGGGAAGCGGGTTTCCATTGGCAAATCCAAAGTTAGATTCCAACTTCGTAAAGAGCTTGTTGTCCGCGGCTTGGCGTGGGATGGGAAAAGAGTCTTTTGCGTTATTAGAGTTTGAGGTGGTGGCGGTCAAAGAGATTATGCTTATAGAGGAGGGCTGGCTCGAAGGTTCAACTTCTGATAGGAGAGGCCGTATTTACAATGGCGGCCTTTGATGTTGCCGGTCTACTTTCCGTTTGGGTTGAGAAGATGTTTTGAGTGGGAGAAAACACTTCTTTGGCGGAGGGAAGGGCAAGAGGGGAAGGGAAGGGCAGAGCGATGTCCATAGTTCCATGCTTGGGTGGTTGTTTACCGGAATCAATCTTGTTGGCAGATTGGGATTGCGGGGGCAAGGAGGAAGGCTTGCCGATGCTGTGCTTGAAGGGAGAGACATGAGTGTTTTCTTATTATTTGACTTGGGATCCCGTCTTATGTTTTGCGAGGTGATGCGTGAGCCGGGGCGTTTTGGATTCTCCGCAATGTTTCTTTGGGTCTCGCCGTTCATATTGATTAGCAGGAAGGGAAGGATTTGATAATCTAAATAAGATGTTGTTTAGTGATGTGAAGAGAAGGGATTGGAGGTTGAGATATTAGGTAGAGTTTCCAGTGGTTGGGGGGGTGTAGAGGGAAGGGGAACAACAAAGCAGGGCGAGAATACGAAACAGTCTGCTTACACAGCCAAAACAGAGACAGATATTGTTTATCTTGGCGCTTCTCTCCAACGCCCTCTGGCAACTAGAATGCGGATTAGGTAACGGTGATGGAGTTCATGGCGGATTGTAGTTGTGTTTGGATGGTTTTTCTAGTTTCTTTGTTGATGTATCGAGGCACGTGAAACGGGGACGCGGTTCTTACTTTGCAGGCGGCGAAGGGCCGGGGAATCTGAAATTGGTCCCAACTGTTGGCCGTCCATTTGGCGGTGAGTTCGTAGCCGACGGGCAAAATAGGAAGCCCGGTTAGTTGGGCGGCCGTAATCACCCCGTTTTGGACTTGGTATTTAGGGCCTTGCGGACCGTCGGGCGTAATGGCGATGTCCCAGCCTTTTTGGGCCCGGTCGATCAATTCTATTAGCGCCCGACTGCCTCGGCTGCTGCTGGATCCTCTTATAGGTTGGACTTCAAAGCCGGCAAGGATTTCCGACAGCAGGGCACCGTCTCGGCTGGCGCTGACGAGGGCGGCCAGCCGATGAGACGGGTAGGGATTGGCTATCAATTTTTGATAAAGGGGCAGGCTTAAGGCAAGCCGATTGTGCCAAATGCAGAAAATTATGGGACGGTCTTGTAGTTGTTTAAATTGAGAGTCGACCTCTGAATGTTGGTAGTGAATTGTTTTTGCGAGGGCGCGGATTGCCCGCCCGACGAAGAAGGCGGCGATCTTGGTCGTTGCGGTAGCAGTGTGCGGCCGGATTTGGGCTTTTGGGCGGCTAGTTTGCAAGGCTTGCCTTTACCAATTTGTCTAAGTCTGTTTCTTTGCCGAGTATGGTTTGCGCTGCTTCTACTCGTCGGACGGCGTCGGGCTGTTTATAGCCTAGCGCGACTAGGGCGGCGACGGCGTCTCGGATGGTTTGGTCGGCGGCTGTTGATTGGTTGCGGCCGGCTTTGTTAGACGGTTTTGCGGAAGGTATCCCGACTTTGTCTTTGAGTTCGACGACTATGCGTTCGGCTGTTTTTTTGCCTAGCCCGGAGATTTGAGACAGCCGTTTGGTGTTACCTTCGGCAACGGCAATTTGGAACTCTGAAGGACTTAGGCTACCGAGCAAGTTCAAGGCGATTTTGGGGCCGATCTTGGTGACGGTGTTGACCATGCGAAAGAGCTCTCTTTCCTCGACGGTGGAAAAACCAAAGAGGATGTGAGCGTCTTCTCGGACCACGAGGTGAGTGAAGATTTTCGCGGTTTGTCCCGGCGGAGGGAAGTTCGAGAAGGAGGATGTTGGGATCAGCACTTCGTAGCCTACTCCCTGCACGTCAATAATGATTTGCGAGGGGTTGGCTTCAACAACGGTGCCCGAAAGATGGGTAATCATGTCAATTATCCGATGGAGACTAGATGCGGCCGGTCGGTTTGGCCAGAGGAGATTGAGATTCCAACGCAAAGGCCAACGCTAGAGCAAGCGCGTCGGCGGCGTCCGGGCTCGGCGTGCTTTCCAGAGAAAGCAAGCGTTCCACCATTTTGGCGACGGCGATCTTTTGCGCGCCGCCGTATCCGACAATTGCTTGCTTTACTTTTCTGGCCGCAATTTCGTAAACTGGCAGTCCTGCGCGGCTTGCCGAGACGATGCAGGCGCCTCGGACTTGTCCCATAATCAGGGCAGTCTTCAGATTTTTGGCAAAGAACAACCCCTCTACCACACAAATTTCGGGAGCGGCGCTTCGGATAAGCTCGTCCAGAGTGTCGGAAATGGTCAGCAGGCATTGGGAGTGATGCCATTTAGCGGAGCATTGAATCGTGCCGGCCTCCACGCAAACGAGAGATTGCCTCAACGCGCGGATCACTCCGAACCCAGTGCGGCGAAGGGCGGGATCAATCCCCAAAATAACGCCGGGCGCTTTAGGTCGTTCCGCCGCCATTAAATCGGTTGACGGCGCGCGCGCCGCTTGTCGGTTAATCTTAGCGAATGCTTGCAAAGAAATACCCATGATGTTTGAATTCAAAAAAGCGGAAAGTTGCCTCCATTTCGATTTTCCTTCGCCGCGGACGTCATTCCCGACCGTTGCCTTAACCCAATATGCACTGGAACCATACGCAACAAAGGCGCCGAAGCGCAAATCGATCTCCGCGCCTTGTGGAGAACAAACACTAGTAAAGTATTGCCGTGAAAAACCATAAACAACACGTCCAAAACCCTTCAACAAAGGCCGACCGTTCTGTCATCTTTCCAGCAATTTACCGTATTTTCCGCAAAACGCAACTCTTCGCCAACCAACGATGCCCTTTTGCGAACTTGGCAATCCCGCAAAACGCATTGGCCGTCGATAATACGCAATGTGAAAAAGCGTTCTCCATCGTCTTCGCTAATTATTCGTCAAAGCTGAATCTTCCGCAAGATACCCCCGTCAAGCCGTGCATTCTCTTCACGTTTTTAGAATGGAATGCCTCCTTGATTGGCTTTTTCTTGTTTGTCTCTACTTTCCTTCCGCCTTCCTCCCAAAGTGAGAAACTCTATTAGGTAAAAGAGGTGATTAGAGAATGAAGAATCTGTCTCCATTCTTTAACTGATTTTCGTAGTCCAGATTATAGTAAAATCGATGTGTCGCCAGCACTTTAGAAAATCCTTCGACGGCAATTTCGTTAATGAGTGAGTATTGAATAGTTGTGCTCTCTTTTTAAAACACTAAACGGCTTTAATCTATTCGCTGTTCATGCCGTGTTCCAGAATGAATTTGGGGTAAGTTTCTCTTCGTTCTCCGTCCGTCACCAGCGAATCTCCAATAGGAAGCTTCGAGGAATCGTTGTTCTTGTTGCCATGAGTCACTTTGAGGAAGAGTATAGTTTTCACCGCCGAGGAATCGAAACGAATAGTAGGATGTCGATTGAGTTCGAATGAGACTTTCTCTGCTGGGTCGTGAACCGCTATCCATCAGAGAAATGCGAAGGGCTTTGTTTGCCAAGGCAACGGGAAAATTTCATTTTCTCACAGGGCGAATTCGCAATGGTGAAGTCGATTTGGGGCGATGGACGGGTTTGAGTTTGACGGCGAATCAGATTGAGACGCAAAAATTTGTTGACGCGAGGATTGAACATGGCTAATTTCCTCTCGGTTTTTCTCGTCCGAAGGAGGGTGGGGATTGGCCGGATTTGTTCCAGCGGAACGGCGCCTTTTGGTGCGAGAGAGCGGAGGCGGGAAACGACAAAGAAACATGCGGCATACAATTTCAGTGTTGGTGGAAAACAAGTTTGGCGTTTTGACGCGCATTGCCGGTCTTTTTAGCGGCCGCGGCTACAACATTGACACCTTGAACGTGGCGCCCACGCAGGAGGCGGATACGTCGAAAATGACCATTGTTACTTGCGGAGACGACGTCACGCTGGAGCAAATTGTCAAGCAGTTGAACAAGCTTCCCGATGTTTTGTCGGTGCAAGACTTTCGGGATCATGAATATGTGGATCGGGAGCTGGTTTTAGTCAAAATTCGGGTCAATTCCAGCACTCGTTCGGAGATTATGCAAATTACGGACATTTTTCGAGGGAAGATTGTGGATGTACAGCCGGAGACTGTTACGGTTGAAATCACCGGGGATGAGGGCAAGGTGGAGAAGTATCTCAGCTTGATGCAGAATTTTGGAGTGATTGCCTTGGCGCGAACTGGCAAAGTGGCGATTGTGAGAGACTGATTAGGAGACTTTTGCGGATCCATTTATTTATTTATTCTAAATTTATACGATTATGCCGACAAAAATTTACACGGACAAGGATGGCGATCTCGATGTATTTGCCGGGAAGACGCTTGCGGTGTTGGGCTTTGGCTCTCAGGGGCATGCGCACGCGCTCAACCTTAAGGAGAGCGGATGCCACGTCGTTATCGGCCTTTACGAAGGAAGCAAATCCATTGCCGCCGCCAAGGAGAAAGGCTTTGAGGTTTGCCTCACCGCCGAAGCCGTTCGTCAAGCCGACGTCATTTTCGTCGCCTTGCCGGACACAAAACAAGCGGGCGTTTATAAGTCCGACATTGCGCCCCACATCAGCAAGGGAAAGGCTCTGCTGTTTTCTCACGGTTTCTCGATTCACTTCAAAACCGTTGTTCCGCCGAAAGACGTCGACGTTGTTTTAGTAGCGCCCAAAGGTCCCGGGCATATTGTTCGGCGCCAATACACGGAAGGAAAAGGGGTTCCCTCGCTGATCGCCGTTCATCAAAACGCTAGCCGCCGGGCAAAGAAGATCGCCCTTGCTTGGGCGAAGGGAATTGGCGGCACTCGCGCCGGCGTCATCCAAACCACCTTCCGCGAGGAAACGGAAACGGACTTGTTTGGCGAGCAAACGGTTCTCTGCGGCGGCGCCTCCGCATTGATTCAAGCAGGGTACGAAGTGCTGGTGGAGGCGGGCTACCAACCCGAAATGGCTTACTTCGAGTGCCTGCACGAACTCAAGCTCATCGTGGATCTCATCAACGAGTCCGGCATTCACGGCATGCGTTTCTCCATCTCGGAAACCGCCAAGTGGGGCGACGTCGCCGTTGGTCCGAAAATCATCGACGCGGTCGTCAAGAAACGCATGAAGGCCGCTCTTAAAGACATTCAGTCCGGCAAATTTGCCAAAAATTGGATTCGAGAATATCAAACGGGCTACAAAAAATACAACGCGCTCCTCAAAGCCGGCGAGAAACATGAGATTGAAAAAGTGGGCAAGCGACTGCGCAAGTTGATGCCGTGGATGCGCCAACGATCCACCAAAGGCATTCAATCCTCTTACTAAGCGTTGCGGACGCCGTAACCAACTAAAACGAAACATCGACGCCATACGGGACGAACTGGACTCATGCGACTCTCTGCCTGCGGAACTATCCGACAAGCTGAACGGCTTGGAAACGACTATCATCAACCTCAAACACGAAATCAACTGACATGACGACAAAACAAAAAACGGCATGCAACGAGAAGATTGATTTGCTCTTTCCAAACTTGGCGACAACGAAACCATCGAAATTAGGGAAAATGACGTTCCTATGGTTGGATACTTTGCCAAGGAAGACGGATTCAAAATGTGGGAACATACTCGTTGCCGTCTGAATGCCGTAGAGAATGCTGTCAAAATCGAAGCATCACGTCTTCAAGAAGTTGAGAAATTTTACGAAGATCGACAATAAAAGGCCGCTTGATTAGAAACATGAGAACAACAAAACAAATAATTAGAGGGCTGGCCATTGACGGCTGGCGGCAGATTAAGGACGCCATGTTGCTACTGTTAGAAGCCAATCCGCAATGTCGATATTGCTGAATCTCTGGATTTGCATTCGTCAGACGCAAACGGAGGGAATCAAGATTGGCTGACTTGGAAAATTCTGAAAGACCTGACTGATCGAGGCGACGTAAAGAAGGACGGCACTATTTACAAACGAAACGATTAAGAACAATGGAACTTATAGTGATAATCATCATCCTGATTCTTTATCTGGGAACAGACGAACTTTTAAAATGAACAGGAGAAAGGAATCAGAAGCTCGGATGACCGAGTGGATGCCCGGTTAGGTGATTGCCTGATCGGGCATCTTTTTTTCGGAAGCCCCAGACTACCTACTGGCCTGCCATCCTCTCCACAAGCCCGACGCCTGCACTATAACCGCTTCCGAAACGGATTTGTGGATTGACTGCTCGCTGACCAATCCGAATGCGCCGACGCGGATAGACACTGGCCGACGTGTCCGCTCGTTTTGCGGCGCGCCGTTGCTTACGAACCCATTGACGAAACCGAAACCGCTAAACATTGACAAAACCGCGCGGCCTCTCTAATCATACCGCGCTCGACATTTAATAGAAAACTCCAAACTTTTGCCGGTGTTGAACAGACAAAGATGAATATCCGAAACAACCGATTGTCCATCGCTTTCCTAGTGGGTTTTTGCGGCGCTTTGCTTGCCCAAGGGACGGAGCCGTCTCCATCAGGAGCGCAGTTGGGAAGTGACAAAACTTCCGATCTCGCCGACAAATACCAGGCGATCATTGACCGCAACCCCTTCAATCTCCAGCCGATGTCTCCCCCGCCGCCGCCAAAAAAAGAAGAGAAACTCAAAGAAGAACCGATTCCCTTGGAAGATCTGAAATTGGTTTTGGCCGGCGTCAGCGGCAAAAATGGGGAAAAACGAGTTTGGCTGGCAATGACGCTTCCGCCACTCGTCCCGGAAGACAGACCCGTTCAGCGCTTTTATTCCTTCCGGGAAAACGAGGAACAACACGGCATCGTCGTCAAATCCATCCAAAGCAACGGCGACGTCGACATTGAATACAAGGGAGTGCCGGTGTTGCTCACCTTTGAAACCCACGGCAACAAAAAGAAGGCGCCGCCCAAAAAACAAACGCCTTCAAAAAGCAACCGCCTTGCCGCCAACAAAACGACCTCCCGCTACGGCAACCGAACTTCTCCAAGCCGAAAAGCAATTCCCGCTGAGAAAACCGCAAGCCCAGTCGGGCAAACCCGAACCTCTTCCCGTCCTGTTCGAAGCCCGTCGCCCCAACAGCCACAATTGAGTCGAGAAGAACAAATCGTCTTGATGCGCTTGCACAAGGCGGCGGCGGAACAAGAAGGCAAGGAAACGCCGCCAATCCCGCCAATCCCGCTCCATCGATAAACCTCCCTCCTGAGAAAATGCGAACCGTGCTTTCTAAATTGTCGAAATACCGGACGGAATCGCCTTCGGAGTCCATAAACGGCGACGGGCATTGACAATTCCAAAACTGCAGACACAATCAAGAGCAATCGGTGTAATAGAAATGAAACAAAAAGGAAAATTATGGCATTCATGTTTGGCAAGTTTTGGGACAAGAAAATCCTTGAAGACAAGAAAACTAAGAAATCAAAATTCCAAGGTGTCGACGCAAATGGGGATATCATCGATCTGGATTCTCAAACTAGATCGGGAATTTATCTGTTACATCGGCACGGAAAAGTTGTTTATGTTGGGCAAACAGACAAGGGGATTGCCAACAGGGCTTCTTATCATCTCGTGGAAAAGTTTAAATGGGATGAATTTTCATGGTTCACCGTTCCCAAAGAGCAACTGGATATGGTTGAAAGCATGTTGATTGAAGTTCTGCAACCGTGGGAAAATGACCGAAGGTTGCGGCGAAGAAGGTGGCAACTCGGGATTGAAGTTCTGCAACCGTGGGAAAACGACCAGCGAGGGCGCGGAATCCCAGAAGCGGAAATCGAACAGCCTTGATGCTCAACTGGGCTGGAAAACGCGCTGAGCCAAAGGGGAGTAAGCGGCGTTTGATTTAGAAGAGGAATGCAAATGAATTTTTCCTAAGAAAGACGGTGAAATTTGGCAAGTCAACGAGCACTGGGAATGGGTGTCGAGACTAAAAAGCCTGAAAACTTTTGGAAGCTTTGGGTAGACACCGGAGGCACTTTTACCGATTGCTTAGCGCTGAGCCGAGACGGCCAATTCAAACGAGTCAAAGTCTTGTCCACCGGGAGGCTTCGCGCCGCCATCATCGACAACCCAAGACCAAAAACCTATCGTCTCGCCGCCTCTTGGAACTCGCCGCCTCAGTTTTTGGCCGGGACTTCGCTTCAACTCATCGACCGGCCAAAAGTCGTCAGAAAAATCCTTTCGCATCAGAGCGATGAAATTACCCTTGACTGGCCGCTTCCCGATTTCGAAGCGGGCTTGCTGGCGGAGATTCTTTTCGGTGAGGAAGCGCCCATCGTTGCGGCCCGCTTGGCTACGGAAACTCCCTACAAAGCCCGCCTGCCGGCCATTGAAATGCGCCTGGCCACCACCAAGGCCACAAACGCTTTGCTGGAGCGGAAAGGCAGTCGGGTCGTCTTTTTCGTTACTCAAGGATTCCAAGACCTTCTGCGCATTGGCAACCAGCAACGTCCCGATCTCTTTGCGCTTTGCATTCGCAAACCGGCGACTCTCCACGATGTGGTGGTCGAAGTGGAGGAACGGCTTGACACTCGGGGAAACGTCCTCGTTCCCATCCAACTTAATCGATTGCAGAGCAAAATCCGGGCGCTCCAAGCCGAAGGAATACACTCTGCGGCCGTTGCCTTCCTTCATGCTTGGCGCAACCCCGTCCACGAGATTGCTTTGCGGGATTGCCTTCGGCGGGCCGGTCTTTCCCACGTTTCAGCTTCGCACGAGCTGTCGGCCATGATTCAAATTCTTCCCCGGGCGGAAACCGCGGTGATCAACGCTTATTTGGCGCCGATGATGGAAAGTTATTTGCAGACTGTCTCCCGCTCTTTGGAACGGAGCCGTCTTCATCTTATGACTAGCGCCGGCGGGCTTGTTTTGGCCGACGCCTTTCGCCCGAAGGATGCTCTTCTTAGCGGGCCGGCCGGCGGGGTTGTCGGCGCCGCGGCGGCGGGCGAAGAAGCCGGCTTGGATCGCGTCATCGCCTTCGATATGGGCGGCACCAGCACAGATGTCTCCCGTTACGACGGCCAATTGGATTATCAATTCGAACATCGGGTCGGCCCGGCGAGGCTTCGGGCGCCGGCACTCCGAATTGAAACCGTGGCGGCGGGCGGCGGCTCTCTTTGCGGACACAACTCGCAAGGGCTTTTTGTCGGTCCAGAGAGCGCCGGATCGTTGCCCGGCCCCGCTTGTTACGGCACTGGAGGCCCCTTGACTCTCACAGACGTCAACCTCCTGCTTGGGCGCATGGACCCCGATCATTTTGGAATTCCCATCGACCTTCCAGCCGCTCGAACTGCGTTTCTCAAAGTTCTCGACCAAATTCAATCGGCGTCTAGGGAAGTTCCAGAGCCGGAGGATTTGCTTGCCGGTTATTTGGAAATTGCCAATGAACGCATGGCGGACGCGATTCGGGAAATTTCTTTGCGAGAGGGATACGATCCCGCTCGATACGCGCTGGTTGCGTTTGGCGGCGCCGGCGGGCAACATGCTTGCCGGGTGGCCGAGCGCCTTGGCATCGAGAGTGTTTTGTTTCCCCAAAACGCCGGCCTTCTCAGCGCTCACGGCCTGAGGCGAGCCCGTTTGGAACAATTTGCCGAAGCGCAAGTGCTTCGCCCGCTCGATGAACTCAAAGACGAATTGCCGCGCCAAATCGCCGAACTGGAAGCGGAAGCCTCCCGAAAACTCGATGCTCTCGGCCTGCCAAAAAACGACGTTGTGATCACTCGCCGAATCTTGCAACTGCGCTTGCTCGGTCAAGAAACGGCCGAAGAGATTGAATTTCGAGCAGGTCGTTCCCTTGCGAAGGCATTCGAGGAGCGCTATCGATCTATTTTTGGATACTACCCTGAAAACAAATCGATTGAAGTGGTTTCCATTTGCGTTCGCGCCAGCGCCCGCCAGCCCGCGATTCAACGCCGGGAGTTGCCTAACGAACGTCGCCAACCGCCTCTTCCTCACAAACGTTTGGTATCCTTCGACCAAGCCACAGAGCCTCGCATTCCGGTTTTCCTTCGGCGTCAAATTCACCCTCAAGACCGCATTGTCGGCCCCGCCATCGTCCAAGATGAGTATTCCACCGTCTTCATCGAGGCAAGTTGGGAAGCCGTAGTTCATCCAAACGAAACGCTCGTCCTTCGCCGCCAAGCCGATTTTTCAATCTCTAGACGCATGAGGCAAGAATCGCCGAAGAGGGAAAACGCCGCCACTCGCATTGTCGAAGAAGAATTGTTCACTCACCGCTTTCAAAATCTGGTTTCCGAAATGGGCTTGCAACTGCAACGCACGGCCGTTTCCACCAATGTGAAGGAACGTCGCGACTTTTCCTGCGCTCTTCTAGATCGAAACGGCGAACTTGTCGCCAACGCCCCGCACATCCCCGTTCACCTCGGCGCTCTAGGCCATTGCGTTCGCGCCGTCGCCGGGCAATTTCCCCTCGCTCCGGGCGATATGATCGTTACCAATCATCCGGGATTCGGCGGTTCGCATTTGCCGGACGTGACCGTAATCAGCCCCGTTCACGACCGAAAATCAACCTTGATCGGCTACCTCGCCAACCGGGCGCACCACGCGGAAATAGGAGGTATTCGCCCCGGCTCCATGCCGCCGGACGCCGTTTGCCTAGAAGAAGAAGGCGTCGTCATTCCGCCCGTGCGCCTGTTTCAATCCGGCCGTGCAGACTGGCGGAGAATGGAGGCCGTCCTTGCCCAAGCCCGCTTCCCAACCCGCGCTTTGGAAGACAACCTTGCCGACCTTCGCGCTCAAGCCGCCGCCAACCTCAAAGGAGTCCAGAACCTTCGCGCCCTTTGTGAAAAACATGGCGCCGAAGTTGTTGATTCGCACATGCGCCGCCTCAAAGAACGGGCGACGCAAGCCATCGTGACGGCTCTTGCCAATCGTCCAGAATCGCAAAAGTCCGTTACCGAACATCTGGACGACGGCACGCCGATTACCGTTACGGCAACCATCCAAAACCAACGCCTAGCGCTTAATTTTGCCGGCACCGCCCCTCATCATCCCGGCAACTTCAACGCCAACCCCGCCATCGTTGGTAGCGCCGTTCTTTACGTACTTCGCCTGCTCATCAATCAACCCCTGCCGCTCAACGAAGGCCTCCTCAAACCCATCGACATTGCGCTCCCTCGTTGCTTCATTAACCCGGAGTTTCCCCAAAATCTCCGCTCTTGCCCCGCCGTAGTCGCCGGCAACGTGGAAACCAGCCAGCGCATCGTCGACGCTCTGATTCGCGCGCTGGAACTAGCCGCCGGCAGCCAAGGCACCATGAACAACCTCATCTTCGGCAACCGCCACTGCAGCTATTACGAAACCATCGGCGGCGGCGCAGGCGCAGGCCCCAACTTTCCCGGCGCCGACGGTGTTCATACCCACATGACCAACACCGGCGCCACCGACCCCGAAATCCTCGAAAGCCGCTTTCCCGTGCGCCTCGTTCAATTCGCCATTCGCAAAGACAGCGGCGGGCAAGGACGCTACCCCGGCGGCAACGGACTCATCCGGCAACTCACATTCACCCAACCCGTCCAAGTTTCTCTGCTCACCCAACACCGCGTCCATCCGCCCCTTGGCGCCGCAGGCGGCCAACCGGGAAAAACCGGATCCCAAACCATCCTCCGCCAAGACGGCTCTGTGGAAACCTTGCCCTCAACCGCCAGCCCTACCCTCAACGCCGGCGACAGCCTCCTCATCAAAACCCCCGGCGGCGGCGCCTGGGGACAAGTCCAATAACCCCCTTGACCGCCAGTCAAACCCGTCGCTAATCCGCTACAAATCTGCTACTAAGCCGTTACTTTTAGAATCAATGGCGGCGTGTCTTTCGTTGGATTTTTTACTATAAATTTAGTTTTGAGGATTGCTTTGTTTTTCGTTTCAGTTGTTAGTTGGAGGGGGATTGTTTGGAAATGAGCCGCTGGAACTGCGATAGCCAGCCGCATGCGGAGCATTGGCAACATAGGGAGAGTGCGGACGACTGGAATCCAACTAGCATTGACGAAGGCTTTTGAAGCGAAACATGGTTGATGTGCCTCAGATTTTGTTTTGAAGCGAGGGGGGTGGTTGGCTGTAAATTTTGGCTAATAATTTCGAAAGGTTGGCGGGAGATTGGGGAGGAAGTTGGGGGTCTTGGATTGTGGCGGGGTGGTGGTTTTTTTGTTGCTTGTTTTTGGGAAGATTGGCGGGGGAAATTACTGCGGAGAAGATTAATGTTAATCATGGAGACAATGGGATGTTTGGTTTTGAGTTTTGGAAGGGTGTTTGGCGCCGGGGAATGTTATAGATTTAGATTTAAAGGATCGGTTGTTTTGTTGAGGTTTTGAGATGTTGGATGCTGAGGGGAAGGTTGTTTTGTTGGAGGGTTTGGCTGTTTGGCGCGAGGCTTTGCGCAAGTCGGGTAGGTGTTTGGTGGTGACTAATGGGTGTTTTGACTTGTTGCATGCTGGGCACGTTCGGTATTTGGAGCGGGCGAGGAGGCTTGGGGACGCGCTTTTGGTGGGTTTGAACGGGGATGAGAGTGTGCGGGCGTTGAAGGGGGCTGGCCGTCCGATTTACGGCGCGGCGGATCGGGCGTTGGTTTTGGGGGCTTTGGCTTGTGTGGATGCGGTTTGCGAGTTTCCGGAGATGCGGGCGGTTCGTTTTTTGGAGATTGCTCGTCCTGATCAATATGTTAAGGGCGGCGATTACACTTTGGAGACTTTGGACAAGGAGGAGCGAGAAGTGGTGGAACGATATGGGGGGCAGGTTATGATTTTGCCTTATTTGGCGGGGATATCAACAACGGAGACGATTGAGAAAATTGTTTCGGAGCGGGACAAGAATGCGGAAGGTTAGTCTTCTTCGAAGTTGCTGTCGACGAGGGCTTCTAGTTCGTCCAGCACAGCGTCGGCGTCTTTGCCGGAGGCTTCCACTTTGAGGACGGATCCTGGCCCGGCGGCCAGCATCATGAGTCCCATGATGCTTTTTCCGTTGACGCGAACGTCGTCTTTTTCGACGAAGACGTCGGCTTCGAATTGGTTGGCTACTTTGACGATGAGCGCGGCGGGGCGGGCGTGGATTCCCTGTTTGTTGCTCACTGTGAAAGATCTTCTCTTTGCGGATGAGTTGCCAACTTCTGCCATAAAGGGAAGAATCATGCGGAAAACGGCCCGGAAAGCCAACGAAATTTCGGTGGCGAGTCGACCGGCGGGCAGTCCGATAGGAAACGGAAGAAATGTTTTTTGAGGGAAAGTCCGCCTTTTTGGGTTGTGAGAAAGTCGCTAACGGTTTTGGGCGGTTGTCATTTTGGAGATTAGTCGTTCGTTGAGTTCGCGGGCGGGATTGTAACCGGAGGATTTCAACTTGGTTTGGAAGGCGGCGACTTCGATGAGTCTGGCTAGGTCTCTTCCCGGGCGGACGGGGATGGTGATCTGGGGGATTTTGACGCCGAGGATTTTTACGTATTCATCGTCCATGCCCAGTCGGTCAATGTTTTTGGTTTTTTCCCACGGCTGTAGGTTGACGACGAGGTCGGCTTGTTTTTGGTAGCGAATGCTTCGAACGCCAAACATCGCGGCGACGTTGACGATGCCAATCCCGCGCACTTCCATGTGGTTGCGGGTATGTTCGACGCTAGTTCCCATGACGTAGTGATTATCGATGAGAGAGACTTTGGTGACGTCGTCGGCCACCAAGCCGTAGCCTCTTTCAATGAGCGCTAGGACGCATTCGGATTTGCCGATGCCGCTTTCTCCGCGGATGATGACGCCGACGCCTAATATATCGACCATGCTGCCGATTTCAGTGCCGCGGGGGGCAAACATCATTTCCAGCGCCAGCGTCGCCAAGTTGATGAACTTCATTGTAATGAGCGGCGTTTTGAAAATTGGCACTTTGGCCTTTTCCGCCGCCGCGCGGAAGGCTTTGTCCGGGTTTAGGTTTCGGGAAAATACGACGCAGGGGAAGCGGTGAGAAAAGAGTTGGGCGTAGCGGTCAAGCCTCTCGGCGGGTTTCAGGGATTTTAAGTAAGTGGTTTCCGCGCTGCCAAAGGCCTGGATGCGTTTGCTGGCAAAGTAGCGTGTGAATCCGGCGATGGCCAAGCCGGGTCGGTTGACGGTCGACTCGCGGATGATTTTTTTGAGGCCGACGGCGCCGGCGATCAAGTTGAGTTGCAGTTCGCCGGCGTGTTGCGTGTAAAATCGTTCCACCGTGACCGGGTTTTGTTTCATGCTGGCGGGGTTTTAGAGATTGAATTCCGGTCCAAGATAAATCTCGCGGGCGTGAGAATCATTGACAAGAAACTCCGCGCTGCCTTGGCAGACCACTTTGCCGTGATGAATGAGGTAGGCGCGGTCCACCAACTTTAAGGTTTCTCGGACGTTGTGGTCGGTGATGAGGACGCCGAGATTGCGCTCTTTAAGTCGCCGCACAATTTTTTGCACTTCATAAACCGCGATGGGGTCGATGCCGCTAAACGGTTCGTCTAGAAGCAGGAGTTTGGGGTTTGTGACCAACGCCCTGGTAATTTCCAAGCGCCGTTTTTCGCCGCCGCTGAGGGTATAGGCTTTGTTTTTGGCTAGATGGCTGAGGTCCAGCTCTTCCAAGAGAAACTGCAATTTTGTTTGGCGCTCTTGTTTTGTCAGCCGACAGATTCCCAAAATGGCCATGATGTTCTGCGCGACGGTCAACTTGCGGAAAACCGACGGTTCCTGGGTTAGGTAGCCAATGCCGAGTTTGGCTCGTTGATGCATCGGCAGATGGGTAATTGGCTTTTCTTCGAAGAGGACGCTCCCTCGATTCGGCTTTAGAAGGCCGACGACAAGGTTGAACGAGGTCGTTTTGCCCGCGCCGTTTGGTCCCAAGAGCCCCACAATTTCTCCAGAACGCACTTCTATGTGGACGCCGTTGACGACTTTGCGCTGTTTGAAACTCTTTTCCAACCCTTTGGCCTCCAGCAGCGGAGCGGATTGGACTGCAGATTTCGAAGCGGATTCCGGGTCAGACATAAGCGGATGCGGACTGCCCTTGGAACAACAGCGCGCGGAAGTGAGGAAGCGGCATCGGCGGGGCAAAGTTCATCATGGAAGCGTGCGACTGCGGAATTTTCCGCGAGCTTGGAAAGTGTTTTGGATTTGGTCCCAAAGCAACAAGTCCGCCGTAGCGCGAACGTTTCGGAATCCTTGGGAAGCGGCGATTCGAGCGCGCAGTTGGGCGTCTCCAGACAGTTCAATACAGCCTTTGTCCGCAAAGTAGATTGCCCGGCGCCCGGCGGCAGTGCCGTGGATGTTTTGGATTTCAACCGCGCCTGAGGCGGTCAAACGTCGCAACACGTTGGAATCGCTGGAAAAGTCGCCAATCAATTGACGGCAGGTGAGTCTGCCATCGACATGGCGGATTTGCACGTTGCCGGAGACTTTTAGCTTTTGGATGGAGCGGAGTGTTTTCCCAAACACAATGTCCAAAGTTTGGCTCTTCATGGTTCCTTTGGCATCTTTGACAACCACGTCGCCTTCGAATCGACCTGTTCCAGAGGCGAGATTTGCTTTGTTGGCGATGATGAGGAGTTCTGATTTTTGCGCGGACGCCGCTTTTGGCGCTTGGGCCAGGCTCAAGATTCCGCCGCCGGGAGCGGTGAAGCGAAGCAATTTGATTTGAACGTTGCCGGCAGCCGAAACGACGGTGTCCGCATCGTTTTGGCGGAGGTGAATGCGGTCTCCCTGCGCGCTGAAGTCTCGGCCGGCGAAGCGGGCCTTGCCTTCGATGACGATGTCCGAGCGCCTTGGTCCCAACGGAGTGAAAGCGATAACGGAGCCGGAGGTTTGCGTTTCTTCGTCGCCGTCGCTTCGAGTGACTCGAACTTGCTCTTCGGCGATGATTCGTTGGATGGTTTGGGTTTCCGGTTGGATGAGCGCTGTAAGCCGTCGGCTCTCCACGTCCCATTTGCCGGCCGAATGCGCTTGCACTCCGCCAAGGAACAAAACTTTAGATTCTGATGCCAAGTAGGTGTAACTGCCGGCGCGCAATTGGATTTTGGGCGGGGCGGCGACAAAAGCCTCTTGTGACGAGGCGATGGCGGCGGGCATGGACATTTGGGCGTCTCCGCGGACGGTAAAGGCGGCATCTGCGTCCAGATTCTCGACGTCGATCTCTTGTCCGCGGCCTTCGTAATCATCCGCTCGCCAAAAAGGGTCGCCTCGAAGTTGCAGTGTTTCGCCGGAGTTTGCGGTTTGATAACGCGCTCTCTCGCCAACCAAAATGGTTGTCCGTTCCTCGGATCGAAATTCAATCTGGACGTTCCCCTGAGCCTCAATTGTTCGCGGGTTTCGTTTTTCGTCGGGCAGGAGAACCTTCACTTGATCGCAAATTAGTTGGAATTGTCCGCCTTGCACGGCTTTCACTTGGCCTCGATAAGTTCCTACGTTGGAAGTTCTGTCGTAATCAAATCGGTCTGCCCGCACTTCAATCGGCGCAGAATCAGAGGCGGGCTCGTTGGGCTTTTGATCCGCCGCCGGCCGGGAAATCACTGTGCGAACGTTATTGGAAATGGACAGGTTGGAAGTGGACTGCATCCAAGAAAAACCAAGTCCTTGGATGGAGTAGTTTCCGCCTGCTTCCCGCAAAGAGATCGGGCCGGCGGAAGATGCCTGTCTTTGGGCCACGTCAAAGAAACATTCGGGCGCGTCAATCAACAACCGAGGTTGAGGCGGAATTTGATCGTCGTAAATCTGAATGGCCACCTCGGAAATTCTAAATCGGCCGTCCGCCAAAGTTTCCGCCCCGCTGCCGACGAGCAGTGTTTTGAGTTTGCCGTTTTCCATAAGAGGCATTCGCCAGCCGCCGGACACTTTTCCGGAAGCAGTTTGCGCCATAACCGCCGGACACTGCAAAGCAAAGGCCAAAAACATAGCGCCGCAAAGCAAAGGCAAAGAGCGTCCGCTTTGCGTCCCGTCCGACGGAGGCGGTTTGGAGTCTCCAAGGATCCCATCTTTTCTTTCCTTCGGCTGGGCATCTTGCTTTCCGTGTTTTTCCGGGTTGTTGGCGAGCCTTTTTTGGCCGTAAATTTCTTCAGGTTTTCGCAACCGTTTTTCGAGAATCACGATCTGATTGCGCTCGTCCGCCATTCGATAAAAACATGAAAAGTATCCTTCGTGGCAGGCGGCGCCGACCTGTTCGACTTGGATTAACAGCACGTCCCCATCGCAATCCAAGGCAATTTGCCGAATCCTTTGCGTATGCCCGCTACTCTCTCCCTTCATCCACAACTTCTTGCGAGATCGGCTCCAGAAGTGGGTTTTCCCCGTCTCCAAGCTCATTTGTAGCGAATCCTTGTTCATCCAAGCCATCATCAAAACCCGTCCCGAGCGATGATCCTGAATAATGGCCGGGATCAAACCATCGGCGTTGAATTTTAGTTTGTCCCAAAAACTACCCTGAAAACTTGCGCTCATTTGTTAAACTCTTCGAATCGGCAACCCTCTGCCCGCAAGATGCTCTTTTGCTTCGGCTACAGAATACTCACCGAAATGAAAGACGCTCGCCGCCAAAACGGCGTCCGCCTTACCGTAGATCAACACTTCGGCCATGTGTTCCAATTTGCCGGCGCCGCCGCTGGCCACCACCGGCACGCACGACAACTCGCTCACTCGGCGAGTGACTTCCAAATCATAGCCGCCCTTAGTTCCATCGGCGTCTATGCTGTTGAGAACGATCTCTCCCGCTCCCAATCGAATCGCGCGGCCGGCCCATTCCAAGACGTCTTTTCCGGTATCTTTTCTTCCACCGTGAGAGAAAACCCGCCATTCTTCAACGCCAACTCGCTTCGCGTCAATGGAGACGACAACGCACTGGCTTCCAAACTTCTCAGCGCCTTCGGTGATCAATTCGGGCGAGGCAAGCGCGGCCGAGTTAATGCTTACTTTGTCGGCGCCCGCCTTCAACATAAGGCTCATGTCCTCCAAAGTTCGGATGCCTCCGCCGGCCGTAAAAGGCATAAAACACTGATCCGCCGAACGTTCAATAACGTCCACCATCGCCCGCCGGCCGTGAGCGCTGGCGGTAATATCAAAAAACACCATCTCGTCGGCGCCTTGTTGGTCATACCTTATAGCCAACTCGACTGGATCGCCCACGTTTCGAAGTTCGCCCGCCTCGGCTCTCCCAAATTGGATGCCGCGGGTAACCCGGCCGTCATGAACGTCTAAACAAGGAATGACGCGCTTTGCGAGCATTGACCTTCATTAAAAAAGAAGCGCCCTTTTTTGACAAGGACGCGAATGGAAAAACTTGCCAGCCCGAAAAACTTCCGCTTTCCAGGCCGGCAGATGGATCGTGCGTCGGACGCAATCTGGAAAAATCAAAAAACGCCGACAAATCCAGAATTACACCAGACCAAAACGACCGTCGAAATTCTTGAACTCCTTCTTATCCCCGTATAACACGGAGTTCAGAGAATTCGAAGGTTTGTTCGTGCTAAACTTATAGCCCAGCTTGTCTATCGCCTCCAAAATCTCCGCCTTGGTCAACGGCTTGTTGGCGATGGCCTGCCGAATCGCCTCCCGCAACGACAACTTGTTCTGAGCCCTAGTCCGAGCTGCTCCCTTCTTCGCAACCGCCGGAGAAGACGCGGCCTTCTTCCCTCCGCCATCAGCCGACGAAGAAGATGAAGAACCAGCTCCCTGTATTGGACTAAAACGGCCGCCGCCCACATTCTGAAACTCCTTCCTGTCGCCGTATAGCACGGAACTTAAGGAATTCAGAGGATTGCTCGTGCTAAACTTATAGCCCAGCTTGCCGATCGCCTCCAGAATCTCCACCTTGGTCAACGGCTTGCGGGCAGTGGCCTGCTGAACCGCCTCCCGCAACGACAACTTGTTCTGAGCCCTAGTCCGAGCTGCCGCCTTCCTCGAAACCTTCTTAGCAGCGCGAGCCCGCTTCGCTCCGCCACTAGGGGGCGACGATGAAGACGCCTCCTTGGATTGTAATGACTGTAAAATCTGGTCGATTTCGCCCAGACGTTTTTCCAACTCCGCCTTCTCGTTCAAGATAGATTCGAGACGCGGAACGTATTGTTGCAATGAATCAGATTTCATACGGGGAAAAGTATGCCCCTTAATTTATGCTTTGTAAAGACTTTATACTAAAAAAATAAAAAAAATGTGACTAATTGGAATCCTATGTTCGGAGCGGAGAACTAAAGGAAGACAAAAGGATGGAGACGGCGAGAATTCGGCTGTCTACGGCCTCTCCGTTTCTTATCCACACGGCGCCAAAGCGACAAAGTCTCGCATCTCTATGGTTCATTAAAGCCCTGCGGCAATGGAAGTAAGCGCGTCCGGAGCAATCAATTTGGCTCCTGCCTATCTAATAAATCTGGAAAAGAACGCCGAAAACCGCACAGTCAACAACACCGATCCAAAAACAGAGCAATCCTACTGATGCCAATACCAAATCTTTGTTTGTTCCCGCGTTTATCTAATCATCAATCAACCTTTTTCCCTTTGCGAAAAGATTCTGTGCGCTGTGCTGTCTCGGCTATTTTCCGCTTTTTGCCAATATTCAAACAATTAAAACGACCTCGAATTCGGATGATTCTAGCTATTAACGCTCCGGAAAGTGAATTCGCTTCGTGTATCTTTTGCCAAAACAGATCTCAGCAAGTCGCCGGCGTTGGCTGAAAATCGGCCCAAATACGCAAAATACAATCGGCAGGAAATTGGTTGTCGTCGCCGTCGTTTGCCCTTAACCTCGCCGACAAGTTTTTAGTGATTGGAGGATTATGAAAAGATTGTGCGTGTTCGCATTATGCGTCCAATTTGCCGCATTGGCGGCGTTTAGCGGCCAAAACATTCCCGCCAAAGAAGGGAAGGCGGGCTTCGTTTCCATGTTTGACGGCCAAAGCTTGAAGGGTTGGACACCAATGATGAGGAAGGGCGCCACCTCAAAAGCCTGGTTTGTGAAGGGCGGAATGATCGTCGGGAACGGAGATCATGGGATTGGATATCTGGTTTACGACCAACGGGAGATTGCGGACTTCGAAATGAAGTTCCGCTATCGATTCCCAGCCGGAAAGGGAAACAGCGGGGTAAGTGTTCGGGCAACAAAAGATCGCACCGGCAAACGAGATTTTCAGAGTTACCACGCGGATCTCGGACACCTTGGAATTGGCAAGAATGTGCTCGGCGCATGGGACTTTCATACTCCGGGACGAAGGGAACATGCTTGTTTCCGCGGCAACCGCTTGGTGATTGACAAGAACGACCTGCCCACAGTGAGGCCGATTGCCGGAGCGGTAAAGGCAAGCGACATCCGCAAGGGCGATTGGAACGACGGACACATTATCGTCCGAAACAACCGCTTTCAATTCTTCCTCAACGGCAAGCCTTCCTCAGAGTTTATCGAGCATCTTCCAAAGAAAAAACGCTTGCGCAAAGGCATGATCCAACTGCAACTGCACGATCCGGGAATGATCGTGCAGTTCAAAGACCTTTGGATCAAAGTGCTAAAATAGCCGATTATTTTCTCGTTGCGGATCCGGCGAATCCCTCGTCCTTTCTAATCGGCCGGCGCATTCAATCCTCCGTCCTCTTCTTCCTCCGGCGGTTCTTCATACATCTGCGTCCGCCGATTCCACCATGCGTAACTCCATGCATTGGCGTTTGCAGAAGGTTCGATCAAAGAGGCGCGGACAAATTGCTTTATGCGCCCCGACTTCTGCGGGACTTCAATGAGATATAGAAGTTCTCCGTCAAACATCTCCGGATCCATAATGGGTTCGATGATTTTGACATCCACGGTCATTTGCCCTTTTGTCGCCGACAAACGACGGATCCCGCTGCAAAAACCTGCACATAATCTTGAGACAGACTCGTGCTTTGCGAATCATCAGGAAAAGCTGCATCGCCATCGCCTTCTTTCCCGAAGCCAAACGTAGACACTTCATCCCGAACCCAAGCCACTGCGTTTTTAAGATTCGCATCCTCTTCGAAATCCGCCGATGCTTGCAATCGATCCAGAACGTGCCGAAACTCAAGATACAACTTTTCCGTCAGCCGAAGGCTGCCGTATATCTCGTCGTACACAACAATGCACTTGCCGCGCACCCAATTTTCTCTTCTATTTTGCAAGGAGATATTTGTGTCCACCGAATGGACGTCTTGCGTTGAAATACTGTATTCGCGGATAAATACTTCCCGCAGTCTTGCGGCAAACGCCTTTTTGATCGATCCCTTGAACCAATCTCGGTTGATGTATAGGACGATTCCGCTGGTGTAGAAGTTGCGCGAACGAGGGCGCATGTTCGGGTTTTTCTGCTGCAATTCCCGGTAATCGTAGAACTGGTTCTTGCCGTCGTAATACCCTTCCACTCTCTCCGTAACCAGCATTTGACATTCGGCTAGGAAACCATGTTCTCCTTGGATAATGTGGTTCTCTAAAATGCCGTTTGGAGTTAGGTCGGCATTAACCCAAGTTATGATTTTTGGCTGCGTCAAACGAAAGGGCGAAGTGCGTGTCACGCGAATAAACGAGTCGAAGACGTTTGTGCGCCATGCGACCACTCTGTATGCTCGCAACATGTGAAAATAAGTGTCGCCGGGATAACACTCGCGGAGAGCCTGCGTTTGGTTCACTTCTCCAATTTTCTCGTCGGTCGGGCGCATTGTGATTTGGAACCTTGCTTCGCCAACGTTGCGCAACGGATAGCCGTGATGTGGCGTGTCGCTGCCAAGCTCGGCAATCCCATCGAATTCCGGCGGACGGTTGCCGCCGGGACGTGCCATTTTATGAATATCGCGGAATCCGTCAGGCCATGCAACTCGGGTCGGCGTCGTTGAAGGAGCGCCAAGAGACTCCAATTCGACCGCAAGACACCGCGCATGCGCAAACTGCATGAAGCGATTGTCCAAATACAAGTAGGAAGGCTCGACCGACATGTCGTGATACTCACGAAACGAAGTGCCATACATTTCAAAAGCATTGTGGGGAGCAATCACGACAAAGACGCCCGGCCCTTTTCTCCCGACGCGGCCAAGCCGTTGCCGATATGCCTTGCGCGTTGCCGGAACACCAAGGTTGAATCCGACCCGCAAGCTGGGAATATCAATGCCGAGCTCCAACGCAGAAGTGGAAACAACCCCTCGCAAAGTCCCATCCCGAAGACGCCGTTCAATCGCCCGGCGGTCTTCCGATTCATAACCTGCCCGATAGGGCAAAACTTCCGCATTGATCAGCGCGTCCTTTTCATCCTTCATCCTGCCAGCCAGCTTTGCCAAAATTTCCACGCCTTTTCTAGAATCTACAAAAGTGATAAAACTGCCGTCGCGTCCCTTGCGGAGCAAAATTTCTTGAACGCTCCTGGCGGCCTCATATTCTTTGCCCTCTGGACAAGCAACGTGCGCGACAAGCCTTTCGTATTGCGGCGCGCCGTCTTCCTCGTGAGTGATGGCGGCAAACTTCGATCCCGTAAGCTGTTTCAAATGCTCTGCGGGATTCTGGATCGTGGCCGTGGCGGCGACAAATTGCAAAGGAGATGTGTTTTGGCCTGCCTTGCTCAGAAGGAAGTTGCGCGCCGCTATCAATCGACGCACGAGAAAGGCGAGGTTGCTGCCAAAAACCCCTTCCAGCGTATGCGCCTCATCCAAAATCAGCCTGGACAAAGATCGGACAAACTCCAGAACCGCGAACGAAGCCAGATTGCTCATCAACCAAGCATGACACACGTCCGGCGTCATAATCACAATGCGGGCGTTTTGGAGAATGCTCCCGCGGTCTCTGACAGGCACAGACCCGTCGATGCGCCCAATTTTCTCTTTGGAAAAGCCAAGTGACTTCGCCATTTCCTCCCATCCGCAAAGTTGGTCTTCGGCCAATGCCTTCAAAGGGTAGAAAACAAGAACGCGAGCGGCAGGATCCTGAAGCGCCTTATGAAACGCCAAACAGCGAAAGACCAAACTTTTCCCCGAAGCCGTGCCGGTAGACAACACCAAATTGTCGCCCTGCTCAAGGATCTCAAGGGCTTGGGCTTGGTGCAACCATAACGGATTTTCGCGGCCGCCAAACTGACGAGAAAGATGCGAACCGATGGGAGAATTGAACAGGAACTCCGGTATAGGAACGAGCTTTGCTTGCCTGCCCGGAATCTCGAACTGTTCCATTACAACCATTGTTTGGAGAATATCTCGAAGCGTATTGTACATGATTACGTAATATAGACTTAATGTTCGGCCGTCAATCCTGTATTTCCCTCAAATTCTTCGAATGCGCCCGACTTTCCGGCCGGACAAGAGGATCGCGATATCTTGCAGAAGGACGAAACATCCGCCACCTTCGATTCTGCGTCTTGCGCTCGGCTTTTTTTCAAACAGATTTCAATCATTGGGGAAAGGAAGTGTTTTCAATCAATTGAAAAACTCTCTTGAATGCGGGAGCCGAATCTGTATTCAATGACATGCCGAAGATAGGCCTTGCGCAGATTTCGCAACGAAGGCCGTTGAGAGGATCGTCAAAAAGTGGAATTAATCGCAAGAAACGAATTTAATATGCAGAGAAAACAGGGAAATACCCAGAAACCAAGACATCGTTATTCGGCAAAGGATACTTTGGTTCCTGTGAGTTTTATATGCTCGGCGCCGGAGGCCAAGAGTGTTTCGGTTATCGGCGACTTCAACGAGTGGAATCCAGAGGCCAACCGAATGAAACGGCATCCGGACGGCTCCTGGCAATCCAGTTTCCCGGTGCACAGCGGACATCACCGATACCAATTTTTGATTGACGGCGTGCCTCATCTGGACCCGCAGGCAGCCGGCGTTGTGAAGATTGATGGAGACTCCAAAGCTTCGCTGTTGTCGGTAAGCTAAACCGTGTTCCCACTCAGGCGACGCATCAAAGAAAAAACAAACACAACGAATCCAAAGAAGAAAAACCCAAAATGTCGCCAAAACCACCAAAAAATCCCCAGAGAATCCCTCCACCCTATTTGCCCATCCCTACACCTGTGCCATCTCTCATCCCTCTTCCTAATCCCCAACCGCCTCCAAAACCAAAGACCCTCCCACAAGCCCACTTGCTCTCCCAATCCAGCAACCACAAATCCCATCTCTCATCCCCTTGCAATCCACAAAGTTTAAAAACGCTAATCACAAACACACATACAACATGAAAAAACATTACACCCTCTCGCAAACAACCAACACCAATCCCCAACAGAATTCATAAAATGACCCTTCATATAAAGGCTGCCATTCGCCACTCGACCAACCACAAGCCACCAACTACCATAACCTTTCTTCCTCTTTCCCTTCTTTTGCATAAACAATCGCCGGCAACAAAAATATGCTCATCCCATCATTCGTTTTACAGCACAACAATCCCAACAAAACATCCTCAACCATCCAACCTCTCTCTAAAACAACAAACCCAAAGAAAAAGCCACAACCAGCAACCAACCCCAATCGTTGACTACAAAGATTCCATAAAAACACTCCACCCCACCATTAGCCACTCCAACAACGATTCCTCCCATTAACCAAACACCAGACGACATAACCTTTTCCCCACAACGGCAAAGCAAAGGAAGAGTTTTCCCCTCCGGGTTTTTTCTTTTTGACGCTCTTTTTGCGAAGTCAACAGTTAGCGACCAGAGATTCCCAATCTGAATTTGCAATCGGCAAGTTAGGATGGCGCGCTTCTTTGACGAATTCGGCGACCAACCCGTCCACAATAACCAATGGAACTTCTTCAAAACCCCAAACCCCTCTTCGCGCCCCTCGCAGTTTTGCCATCCCTTCCTATTCTTCCCACTCCACAAAACTTCCCTGCCCGCAACCAGCAAGTTAGGATGGCGCACTTTGCTGTTTCCAAATGAATTTTTTCCTCTTTTCTCTCCCTTTGTATTTTGAGGTTGGACGCGGGATGGACAAGAGACTGCTAACAAACCAGATTGGATTGCGAAGCACTGCTTGCCGCCGGACAAATAAAAGTTTCTCCAAAAGCGCAAAGTGCCTTGCCGATTGGATTGTAGATTGGTTTCTAATTGCCAGTTCTTGGGATTTAGAAACCAGTTCGTTAGACGAGGATGGACTCCTTTGCGGTCGTTTATTCGTTGTTTCATTCCAAGAAGGATGGAACATGATAAAGAGCTTCCCATTATTTGCGTCAATACCGGGCAACGAGCAATACATCTCTTTTATCTGTGTTGGTAGTTGTGTCGTTTTCTTCTTTGGTTTGTTTTGGCGCAAAGCCAAGCGCAGTCGTATATTGATGTCTACCATAGCTAAGACAACGCCGACACGCTCTAGGTGTTTAGGGGTTCTCCCGCTACGGCAACCCAAAGTGTCCTCCAAAGCATCTCAATCTCTGCAACCCCCAATCATTGCCATAGCCGAGAGGCTTGGGAACTCCTTCAATAACGGACATATTTACGATGCCAACAATCTCAGCAATACGAACTTTTCATATTCATTCTTGTTTGCTATCTCTAAGACCCAAGACATCGATTCAATAAGAAAGAGAATTCTGGAGGGAGTCTGAACCAACATTCCTTTTGTTGCTAGCGTCCTATGGACTACGATAATCCATACGATGTCGTTGGGATGAGCGTATCTGGAGGCAGTTTGTTCTATTTCACCGATTAGACTTCTTGTTAGGTAAGAGCGGGCTGGACAACAAATCCATTAGCGTCTTTCATGCGCAAAGCGACAATAATTCTGGGTCTATTAGACCAGAAAGCAGAGAGTAGAGGCTTACGGCATCTTCTTAGCGGTGAATTCCAACCGCTCGGTGTGTGTTGTCAACGACAGCCAGATCATCTCCAAACTGGAGGAATACGGATTTGCGTTTGGTTTGTTTGTCTTGGGTTTTGTTTCCTTTCATCGCCGACGAATGCAAAAGAAATGCCAACAATCTGCCACTTCGTAGACTTGGTTTGGCGTTGTAGATTTTCTGGCATTTGTGGAGAGCGACAAAAACGACATAGCACCACAGATTTCTATCTAGATGGTGATTTATAGATGCCGGGGCTTGCGTGCGGGCAAACCAAGCGGCCGGAGGCTTTGTGGTTTGATGTTTGCGATTTATGATTAGCAACGGATGATTTGTAGTTGGCAAATGGCGGAGATTGCTTTTTTTCAATCTTGTTTTCAAGAGAGTTGGGAAGCGTGGTTTTGGAGTTATGAATTTGGAATTGGGAATGACGGGTTGGCGGTGAGGGGGCAGGCAGATTGGATCGCGAGGCGAGGGGAGTCAGCGTTGGCTCGTGGTTGGCGATTTCGCGCTTTTCACGGTTTCGGCGCAACTTTGCCTTGGGATTTTTTCAGAGCGGAGTTTTTTGTTTTGTGAAGAATGATGGACTGGAATTGCGGGGAACGCGCGTTAGCTGGCGAGGTGGAATTTAGCGGTGGGAACGAAATGGTTTTTCTATTTCAATCCGCTTGCTAGGCTTTGCCTTTGGATGAACGGAAAATTGTATCGACTGGAAAGGCAATCTTTGCGAGTGGCGGTTTGGGTTATGTTTTGTTTGGCTTGGGTCGAACAAGCGCGAGGAGCCGGCGATTTGGATTGGCGAATTGCCGGCGGGGATGCGGCGAGTTCGCAGTATTCGCCTTTGGCGCAAATTCATCGGGGCAATGTGGCCGGCTTGAAAGTGGCTTGGCGTTATCAAACCGGCGATGCGAGAGGGGAGGGGCGTTCTCAAATCCAGTGCAGTCCCATTATTGTCGGCCGAGTTTTGTACGGCACTTCGCCGCAGTTGAAGTTGTTTGCGCTGGATGCGGCGACCGGCGAGGAGCGGTGGGTGTTTGATCCGTTTGAGTCCGCCGGGCAGGGAAAGGCATTGGGGGTGAATCGGGGCGTGGTTTATTGGCAAGACGGGCGGGGCGAGAATCGGCGGATTTTGTTTACTGCGTCCCGCAAGTTATTTGCGGTGGATGCGGAAACGGGGCGGCTTTTGACCGAGTTTGGCCGTCGCGGAGTTGTGGACTTGGGGGAAGGGTTGGGGAGGGATGTTTCGAATCTTTATTTGCTTTCCAACTCGCCGGGCGCTGTGTTTGAAGATCTTTTGGTTTTGGGAACTCGCGTTTCTGAAGGACCGGGACCGTCGGCTCCCGGACACATTCGCGCTTGGCACGCGCTGACGGGAAAGTTGATGTGGGTGTTCCGAACCATTCCGCATCCCGGAGAGTTTGGCCATGACACTTGGCCGGCGGACGCTTGGCAAAGGAGCGGCGGCGACAATGCTTGGAGCGGCATCACGGTGGATAATCAGCGCGGATTGGTGTTTTGCCCGACGGGATCGCCTTCGTTTGATTTCTGGGGCGGGGATCGGCACGGCCGCAATCTTTTTGGCAACTGCCTGCTGGCTCTCAATGCGCGAACCGGCGAGCGGGTTTGGCATTATCAATTCGTCCGCCACGATCTGTGGGATCGGGATTTGCCCGCGCCGCCAAACCTTGTCACCGTGAAGCGGAACGGCGAAGAGGTTGATGCGGTCGCGCAGGTTACCAAGTCCGGCCACGTTTTTGTTTTTGATAGGGAGTCGGGTCTTCCTTTGTTTCCGATAGAAGAAGTGCCGGCGCCGGCTTCTGATCTGGAAGGCGAATCCGCCTGGCCGACGCAGCCATTGCCTTTGAAGCCGCCTCCGTTCTCGCGTCAGAAGTTCACCGAAGGAATGGCCACGCGCATTTCGCCAAAATCTCATGAATACGTTGTTCAGCGGTTGAAAGAAGTGCGAACCGGACGGCAGTTTATCCCTCCGAGCCTTTCCGGAACCGTCATCTTTCCCGGCTTTGATGGAGGCGGGGAATGGGGCGGAGCGGCCTGGGATCCGGAGGAAGGCGTTTTGTTCGTCAACGGCAATGAAATGCCGTGGATATTGACGATGGTAAAAGTGAATTCAGAAAAAGACGAACCCTTGAGTCTCGGAGAAATCGTCTATCGACGCAACTGCGCCGCTTGCCACGGCGTTTCGCGGCAAGGCGATCCCCAGCGCAACGTCGCCAGCCTGCAAGACATTAAACAACGAATGAATCCCAAGGATGCATTGGCCATCCTCAACGACGGGAAGGGCAACATGCCTGCCTTTGGATTTCTTTCCGCAAAAGAAAAAAACGCGGTGACGGACTTTCTCTACGGCAAGGAATCCAAAGCGGCGGTGCCGACAAAGCAATCCAAGAAACAGCGACGCAACCTCGCCGTGCCTTACGCGCACACGGGATACAACCGCTTTTTCGATCCCGAAGGCTATCCGGCGGTGGAGCCTCCTTGGGGCACGCTAAACGCCATTGATCTCAACCGGGGCGAATTGCTTTGGCAAGTCGTCTTAGGCGAATTCCCGGAGTTGACCCAACGAGGCATCCCGCCCACAGGCACGGAAAACTACGGTGGGCCGATTGTGACCGGCGGCGGTTTGGTGTTTATCGGCGCCACCAAAGACGAACGATTTCGAGCCTTTGACAAATCTAACGGCAAAATCCTCTTTGAAACCAATCTGCCCGCCGGTGGTTACGCCACGCCCGCCACTTACGCCGTTGATGGTCGCCAGTTTGTCGTGATTGCCTGTGGTGGTGGCAAAATGGGCACCAAGTCTGGCGACTCTTACTTGGCCTTCGCCCTTCCGTTGCCGTCTCCAAACAATTTTTGATATGAGGACTTCCTCCATAAACCTCGTCCCAAAACGCGCCTTTACGTTGATCGAGTTGCTAGTCGTCATCGCCATTGTCGCTATCCTGGCGGGAATGCTTCTTCCCGCTTTGGGACAAGCCAAAAAACAAGCGCGACGCATTCATTGCGTTTCTAACTTTCGCCAGTTGGGGCTTGCGATGGCCATGTATCGTGACGATTACGAGGGAAAGTTTCCGGATCGGCGAGATTTGAAAAGCGCACTTCCCGGAGAGTATAGGCCTTGGAGCAACTGGCCGAACTCCGACCCTAGAACCGGCTGGGCGGGAATTGTATTTTCCAACTACAATGCCTTGGCCGGCCTTTGGTCTTGCCCCAGCATCGTCCGCTCGCCCCTTGGGAAGGCGGAGCAGACGATCCAACATATTGGAACCACTACTAACGCCCCATTGTCCAACTACTGGATGTGGCGTTTTGATAGGAAGGATGACCCCGTTCCCCTCGACAATTTTTGGGGCAAGTCAGAAACCCAACTAGTGCAAAGCTTGAGGCAAGCAAACAATCCTCATATTGGGCTACCCCAAGGCCTCTCCGACGTGGAATTGATCGTGGACGCCTATTTTCCCAATACCATAGACTCTCTTCCGGAGGAAATTCGCGGCCGCTCCGCGCATTCCGGAGGGCGCAATCGGCTTATGCTTGACAACCATGTTCAATTTTTAAAAGATAAAAGGACGCGGTAAAAATTCGCCCAGCTTGCCGTAAAAGGAAAGAGAGTGGGCGGGAAAGAAAAGGAAGAAAGTTTATGAAGAAGAGGGAGAGGATGGGGGTTATAGGGAGGCGTTGGGCTTGGCGGGGATGGGGTCTGAGATTGTTGGGCGGGCTGATTTGCTTAGGGTTAGGATTGGGGTTGCGGGGGGAGTTGGTAGTATCAGAGCTTTTGTATTGGCCGTCGGAAGAGGAAGGAGGAGAGCGCGGAGAGTATATGGAGTTGAGGAATAGGGGGTATGTGGCGGTGGATGTGAGCGGATGGTATTTTGATCGGGGGATAGAGTTTGTGTTTCCGGCGGGGAGTGTGATCGGGGCGCGGGAGCATTTGGTTGTGGCGAAGGATGCGGATTATTTGGTGGGTCGATATTATGGGATAGAGTTGGGGAAAGTGGTTGGGGGGTATTCGGGGAGGTTGTCCAATTCTGGGGAGCGGATTCGGTTGCGGGATACGGTGGGGATGGAGCGGATAGATTTTGAGTATGGGGTTGGCGGGGATTGGCCTGCTGTTGCGTTTGGAGGGACGGGGCATTCGTTGGAGTTTGTAGGGGATTGGGCGAGGGATATGGGGGATGGGCGGGCTTGGGCAGGAAGTCGGCATCCGAAAGGGGCGCTAATGGAGAGGCCGAGTTGGTGGACGGCGGAGATGTATGCAGCGCTCAATTCGTTGCGTGGGGTGGTGATTAACGAGGTGGGTGCTAGTCGTAGTATGGGGATGGATTATGTGGAGTTTTACAATCCGACGGGGGAGGCGATAGATATGAGCGGGGCGTGGTTGTCGGATGAGGGGAGTGAGTTGGGGAAGCATCGTTTGCCGGCGGGGAGTGTGATTGGGTCTGGGGAGTTTTTCGTGGTGGAAGTTTCTGGGGAGGGGACGGGGTTTGGGTTAAGTTCCAGTGGGGAGACGATTTATTTGGCGGCGCCGGATGGTTCGTTTGTGGTGGGGGCGTATGGGTTTGGGCCGCAGGAGAGGGATGTGAGCATAGGGCGGTATCCGGACGGGGGTCGGAATTGGTATCGGAGTGTTGAGGGTTCGCCGGGGGAGGCGAATGGGCGGTTGTATAGGCCGTTGGTTGGGATTAGCGAGTTAATGTATCATAGCAGGGAAGGGGCGGGCGGAGAGTATTTGGAGTTGTATGTGTTAGGGGAGGAAGCGGTGGATGTGAGTGGCTGGGAGTTTCGGGGGGTTCGGTTTGGGTTTGGGGCGGGGGTGGTGTTAGAGCCGGGGCGGTATTATGTGATAGCGGATGAGGAGGCGGGTTTGCGGGCGGGTTATGAGTTGCCGTTGGGGAGTTTGTTGGGGGAGTATGGGGGTTCGTTGAGCAATGGGGGGGAGCGGATAAGTTTGTTGGATGCATGGGATGTGGTTGTGGATTCGGTTCGGTATGAGGATGGTCTGCCGTGGCCGTTCGGGGCGGATGGGTTGGGGTCGTCGTTGGAGAGGGGATGTTGGGAGTTGTCTTATGATGAGGCTGGGGCTTGGACGGATTCGCCGTTGGGGAGGCCGTCGCCGGGACGGGCGAATTCTAAGGAGGATTGTGAAGAGGCGGAGGAGGAAGGGGTGTCAGTTCGGGTGTCGGAGTTTGTGTATCATCCTGGGTTGCGGGGCGAGGATGATCGGGGGACGGAGTTTATAGAGTTAACGAATTACGGGGGGGAGGCGATGTCCTTAGAGGGCTGGTCGTTGGTTGAGGAAGTTTTCTATGAGTTTGGAGAGGGGGTAGTTCTAGGTTCTGGGGAGAGCATAGTCGTGGCTTGGTCGCCGGAGCGGTTGGCGCAAGAGTATTCGTGGCTCGGGGAAGGAGGGGTTGTGGGGGCTTATGAGGGAGATATGGGGAACGGCGGGGGGCGGATATTGTTGGTTCGGCCGGATAAGAGTTTGGCGGATGGGGTAGTTTATGATGATGATTTTCCTTGGCCTTCGTTGGCGGACGGGGGTTTGGCGGATGGGGAAGGTGGGGATATATCATTACGTCGGGCATGTTGGGAGGGGATAGGATGGGATGCGTCTAACTGGGTGGCGGAGAGGGAGCCGTCGCCGGGGAGGAGGGAAGGGGAAGAGGGAGCATGCGAGGGGCCGGCGGTGTTGTGGGAGGCGGGGACGGAGCCTGAGAGAGTGAGGGGCGAAGAGGGGCCGTTGTTGGCGGTCAGGTTTGCGAAGGGCGGGTTGGTGGATTCGGCAAGGGTGAGGTATTGGGTGGAGGATATAGAGGCGGATGGGGGGGAGGCGGTGATGAGTTTGGGGATGAGCGATTTAGGCGAGGGGAAGTGGAGCGTGCGGATGCCTTTGTTGCCTGTCAATTCGATAGTTCGCTATCAAGTGGAGTGGGAAGAGCGCGGGGGGCGGCGGGGCGTTTCGCCATCGGAAGAGCGGGATGCGTTTGGGTGGCATGGGTATTTTGTGGAGCCGCAGGGGCTAAATGGGCGTTTTGATGTTTATCATCTATTTCTTTCTTCGGCCAATTGGCGGCGATTGGAAGAGAACATCGCCGTGGGGCCGGTGATCGACAATCGGGACAATCCTCGCTGGAATGAAGAAGTGCCGGCGGTTTTTGTGGCCAATGGAATAGTGCACGACGTGCAAGCCCGCCACCAAGGAAGCAGATTGCGAAGACATGTAAGCGCAGGCGACATTCCCTTTGAATGCGCATCGAGTCGGAACGACGATCAAGTGCCCTTCCTCAATTGGCGGATTGACTTTCCCTCTTATCGGAAGCACGACGGCATGGATGTATTGATCCTTAGAAACTCACATGGTTGGGTGCAACACATCTCTTTCCGTCTGTTTGAGTTGGCGGGAGTGCCGGCGCCGCGCACCGGCTGGGCGAAGTTGCGCATTAACGGCTGCGACTATACTACACAACGGATCGCTAATATAAGCAGAGGCAGTTACCGGATAGAGAGGCCTGGCCGCGACTTCATCGCCCGCTGGTTTGACGAAGTGGGCGACCTTTTCAAAACGCAGGTCTCTCCTCTTTTCCGAAATGCAAACGCTGATCTTCTTACCGGGCCGATCTACAATTACACCAAGCAGGAGCGATATGAACACATCTACAACCGCAAGACTTTGGAGTGGAAGAACAACCCCTTTGACGGCGTTGGGGACGCGCCCCAAGCGATGATCGAAGCCCTCCACCAAGCCCGAGGCCAAGGCAAGAAGGCACTGCGAGCTTGGCTGGCCGAACACTTCGACGTCGACCTCACCTTGCGCTATCTCTGCGCCCAAAATTATGTTGCCACTCGCGATGGGAGTATCAATCACAATTATTTTCTCTACAAAAAGGCCGACGACGGCAAATGGTGCTTGCTGCCTTGGGACTTGGACGCCTCGATGCTAAAGGAAAACGCCATGATGCACCCGTTTAACGGGGGCGACGAATCCCGCTTCGGCAATGTCGGCAACTTATGGGGGAATTGGAACCGGATCCGAGACTCTTTCTTTATCGCTTACGAAGCCGAGTATCTAGAAATGCTCTATGAATTTAACAATACGATCTACCATCCGGAGGCGTTGTTGCCCGTTGTTCAGGAAGCCGCTATTTCGGGGGGCTTTAGCGAGAGTTGGATAGCCTGGATAATGCCTTTCATCTATCAGCGTCACGACTTTCTAAACTGTTACATTGCAGGAACTCAATGCCCGCCTCCCCTGCTTACCCTTCGCATCGAGGAAGGCCAAATTCTATTAGAGTGGCCGGCGGGTCGAAGCGATTACATATTAGAAACGGCCGCCGCAATAGACTATGAGGAGGAAGAAGATGGCTATAAAGTCGATTGGATCGAAGTTCCCACGACCAACAATCGCTACCTCGTTCCTCCCAACCACCTCAGCGCTTTCTTCCGCCTCGCCCCCAACAAAGAATCCATCACTATACCATAAAGCCTCCCTCGATGGAATGGTCTTTCCCTGTTTATGAGAAATAACGATCAGAAACAAATTCGCCAACGCCAGTCCAATATTGGAAAATTAAAACAAATCAAAATACTCTAGCAACAGGCAAAGCAAAAGGGTGAGAAATTGACCCGGAAAAATGTTACTCGCCTCGATTTATATGAAGGTATACTCCTCAATGCACAGTATTCTACGACGATCTCTCTCATCCAATTTTCGTATTCTTACAAACTGCCGGGACAACAGGTCACTGCTACTTCCGCATCTTCACTTATCAATCTATATTGACGGATTTGTGGAATTTGGGCGGGAGGTTTTCTGTCGATGGTCTTCGAAGAACGCTTGCGGGATTACGCTTCTGATGAGGCAGAATTACGATTGCGCATCGGCGGCGCGCTGTGGCCGATAATCCAACCCAAACAACAAGAACTCAAACACGCCTCCGACAGACCGCACAAACCCAACAACCAGTTGTTCATCTAATCCGTCACAAAAACACCAAGCGCAAGAAACAGGAACTTCTGAAGCCAAAGAGCTGTCACTAGATTGGTTTGAGCAAAAGGAGTTGGTGTAAGAATAAGGAATCTGAGGAAGTCTTTTTTTGTGGGAATCTCTCTTATCCACCATTCCGTTGTTGCATCGTTTCTCTGCCTGAAGAATCCACGTCCAAAGGAAGAGGCGAAAGAACCCTATGACCATTCTCCAGACCATCCGTTTCAAAACAAACGCCAAGTACGACATCCTGGCCGCCAAATAGATCATGCCCCTGTGTAATATAATCTTTATGGCCTGATCTGTTTTTCCATTGTGATTGTGAACGTTATTAGAATAGTGGGTATTTCCTTTTGAGAGATGAAAAATATTTTATAGAGATGGATTGGGTTGGAAAGATCGGCCGGCAGATTGTGGCCGGGTTTTTCTATACTTACGCAAGATGGGTAGAGAATGAACAACGAGACAACGAAAACGACGATCCTTATACCCATTGCTAAGTGAGTTCAGAACAAAGAGATCAAGAATGTAAAGACTTTTTAAAGGAAGCTTATTTTGCCGAAGGCGCAAACGTTACTATATGTAGCAGCGTTGGAATTCATTGGGCTGGAAGACTTAGGATTGTTCGCCAGATAGAGGCCATTGTTCCAAAATCATGTTCCGTTATGGGAATCGTCTCCATCCGACAAGCCGATAAACTGGCCAAAGCAGACAAAAACACCGCCTTCAGAATCGCTAGACTTTTGGCGGAGGAAAAGATTGTTTCCATCCGCAGAAATCTAAGGCTGTACCAACGGATATAAATTCTGTCACAAAGTCCTCAAACTCTTTATAGGAATCGTACTCCAAAAAGATATTTCTTTTGGCAGACACGGGCTTTGCGGAAAAGATTTTGCATCTTAAGAGAAAATCTAATGTCGTTCGAGTATAAAGAGAACATGGGATGCTCTTTAACGCAGGCGAATCAAGCGGTAAAATCCGGCGCCCGGTGTCCAGATTGCTTCCGCCGTCATTCTTTTTTCGGTTGCAAGCAATTCTGGGGTTATGGGTAACCACGGGCCTGAAGATATATTGTTTCGGGTTTCCAGTCGATACACTCGCCCTATTTCCGCCATCCAATCTAATACAAACGTGCCTCTTTTTGTTGGCGCGATAGATGTGATTGGCGGTGGTGGAGGAGCGCCCGATCCAGCTCGGATAGGCGTGTCCGGACGCAATTCGTAAGCGTATTCAGACACAAAAAGATCTCCGGGAACATCGGAGGGAACGCGAACGTTGTGAGCGTCGGAAAATCGGTATTTGCCCGGTGAAAATTGTTCCACTTTTATCCAGCCGTAGTGAGTTTTCGAACCAATCTTAAACCTTAAACCAATATAGGATGGAACGCTTTCAAACAAGGGAGTCAATACGCGATACCGTGGAACTTCAAGAGTGCAGATGATTGAGGGCGATCCCCACGTATCATATCCAATAAAAGAGCAGCCATTTCCCTCTTTTACACTTTTCATCAAATGGCCAAACTTGCCAAAAGACGATGGTGTTTCAAAGGGGAGGGGGCCTCCAATGTTTCCGCCGGAATATAAAGGCAATGCCCACGGTTCCGCCCGCCATCCTTTATCCGGGTCGGGAGAGGGTTGGGAGATGACTCGGAAGTCGTTGTCGTTTCGTGCATTCAAAGAGGATTCCACGATGTCGAAATCTCTCCATGAGGAACCCACTTTCCAAGACTTGTCCCCAACGTAGCCGAGCCGGTGTTTCGAATCTACGTGGTAGTCGATGATTCCGTCGTAATTCAAATCGATCGGCAAGCGCAAATGGAGAAAGGGAACTTTATGGATTAGGACTCCGTAAGCGCCGATGATCTTGCCAAATCTGTTTGTTATGCCTGCCGGTGGATCGATATCCCAAGGGTTCCAGCCTTCCGCGTTCCAAACGGAGGCGGGTGGATTTGGCCAGTTGGAATTGCGGAGGAGGGTATGCACGATGGTGTTGCGGACGGTGACGATTTGTTCTGGTTGGACAATGCGGTGCGGCAGTTGGTTTTGCGTCTCTTCGCCATTGACGGGATTGGGGAGACTTTGTTGCGCGAAGTTGGAGATGCCGAATAGGAACAGCATGGAGAGGAAGGAAACTTTTTTGAGACAAGCAATCATCAATGGGGAATTGTGGAAGTCAACTAACTTGGCGTCAAGCAAATCAGTTTCCAGTTGCGGAATTCTAGGGTTTGTCGGATAATCTTTTTCTCTTTGGGCGCTCGTAGCTCAGTTGGATAGAGCAACTGCCTTCTAAGCAGTGGGTCACTGGTTCGAATCCAGTCGGGCGTGCCATTGGATGTTTTTCTGTCCGCATAGCGGGAACACTCGCAAAAAGATATTCGTTGCCGTTCTAACTGCCGCCGCCTGCGCAAAAACAACATGATTGGCCGCTAGTTATGATGATTCTGATTGCGGCGATTCGCGGCGATAGGCTTCGGCCAAGAGGGAAACGGGATGGGCTAGTCGGAGATTTTTGCCTTGCCGACGAGCGCCATTTTGGAGGTGAAGCAGGCATCCCGGGTTTCCGGTCGCCACGATCTCGGCGCCGGAAGATTCGATATGCGCGAGTTTGCGTTCAAGCAAGGCGTTGGCCATTTTGGGTTGGAGGATGTTGTAAATTCCGGCGCTGCCGCAGCACCAATCGCTTTCCGCAAGTTCTGCAAGATTCAGTCCGGGAATCGCCTTGAGGATTTGCCGGGGTTGGTCGGTGATTTTTTGGCCGTGACACAAGTGGCAGGCTTCGTGATAGGCCGCGAGCTGCGGCGGATGGACGGGTTTGCAAGGATGGCGAAAATTGATTTCCACCAGCCATTCGTGGATGTCCTTCACTTTGCGGTCCCATTCTTCTGCTTGTTTTTGGTAGCGGGGAGATTCTTGCAACAGAGCGGCGTAGTGTTTGAGGTGCGAGCCGCAGCCTGCGGCGTTGGTGATGATTGCGTCAAAGGATTCCGGCGGGAATAGATCGATCTGGCGCCGGGCCAGGTCTTTTGCGGCTTCCCATTCTCCGTTGTGAGCGTGCAACGAGCCGCAGCAGGGTTGATGGGCGGGAGTGATCACTTCGCAACCATTTTGGCGCAGTGCTTCGAGCGTGTCTAAGTTCACGTCGCTGAAGACGAGGTCTTGAGCGCATCCGGTAAGCAGGGCGACTCGCCAGCGAACAGGCGCTCCGGCGGGAGGAATGGTTCTTGGGGCGATTAATTCTTCGGAAAAGCGCGGCTGAATCGCCGGCGTCATCGCTTCCAAGTCTCGCAGGCGTTTGGGCAGGAGCGTCAAAACGCCGCAGTGACGGAGAAACCACTGCATTCCCGACCGTTGATACAAGCGCAACACCAAGCCGAGCATTTGAAGCCTCGAAGATTCCATAAAGAGCCAATTAAGTGTGACAAAGCGAAGGAATCGGCGCCAAGGCGCCTTCAAGGCTCCGGACTCTTCGGCCTCCGCCCTGGCGTTTTCGAAGAGCCGGGCGTAGTCCACGCCGGCCGGGCAGGCGGTTGCGCAAGCCAGACAACCCAGGCAGAAGTACATTTCATCCGCAAACTCCCGGCCGGCCGTTAATTCTCCGTCGACAATGGAGCGCATCCACGCAATGCGGCCTCTGGGGCTGTGGCGTTCGAGTTTGGTCGCTTCGTAGGTTGGACAAGTCGGCAGGCACAGCCCGCAGTGCATGCACTGTTGCACGACAGAATAGTCGAGATTCTTCAGGCGGGAGGCTTCGCCAGACGAGGTGGATTGGGCTAGTTCCAACAACATGGGACAATTCAATCGAACATTTTTCCGGGATTCAATATTCCGGCCGGGTCCAGCGCCCTGCGAAGCTGCCGCAACACTTTCATCTGCGCATCGCCCGCAAAGGACGGCAAGAAAGATTTCTTGGCCAGCCCGACGCCGTGTTCGCCGGTGATGGTTCCTCCCAGTCGGATCGCTTCGTCAAAAATTTCCTTGAAGGCTTCTTCGACCCGCTCCATTTCCTCTTTTTTTCGCTCGTCCGTCAGGAAGGTGGGATGCAGGTTGCCGTCGCCCATGTGTCCAAAAGTGCCGATTTTCAAACCGTGCCGCTTTGCCGTGCGATCCACAAATCCAATCATGGCGGCCAACTCGCTCCTTGGCACCGTAGCGTCTTCTAGGATCGTCGTGGGCGCCATTCTAGCCAGCGCCGAAAAGGCCGTTCGCCGGGCGCTCGCCAATCGCGCCGCTTCGTCCTCTGTTTGCGCCGTCCGCAATTCTCGGCAACCATGCGCCTTGCAGATTCGAGCCATTTCGCCCACCTCTTCCGCCACAACCGCCGAATGTCCGTCGCTTTCCATTAACAGCAGGGCTTCGCAATCCAGCGGCAGGCCAATCTTGGCAAAATCCTCGACGCAGTGAATTGTGGTTCGATCCAAAAATTCGAGAGTGCAAGGAATGATTTTCGCCGCAATAATGGCCGAAACCGCCGCCGCCGCTCGCTCCATTTCGTCAAAGGTGGCCAGCATCGTCTTGCGGGCGGCCGGCTTGGGAATCAGGCGGAGAAGGATTTTGCCAATGACGCCGAGCGTCCCTTCCGACCCCACAAAAAGATCTTTAAGGGAATAGCCGGCCACGTCTTTGACGCATTTGTTGCCCAGCCACATCCTCTCGCCCTGAGGCAAGACCACTTCCATGCCCATCACGTAGTTCCGCGTCACGCCGTACTTCAAACCGCGCAGACCGCCGGAGTTTTCCGCCACGTTGCCTCCAATCGTCGAAATCTTCATAGAACCGGGATCCGGCGGATAAAACAAACCCGCCGCTTCCGCCGCCTCGGCGACTTTGGCCGTCGTCGCTCCAGTCTCTGCCAAAAGCGTCAAATTCTTCTCGTCCACTTCCAAAATGGAATCCATCCGCGCCGTGCAAAGAACGATGCATCCGGGAACCGGCAGACTGCCTCCGCTCAAACCCGTTCCCGAACCGCGGGTGACTACCGGAACCTCGAATCGATTCGCCAACTTCAAAATATCGGCAATTTCCGCCGTGGACTTCGCCAATGCCACGCATCCCGGCAACTGCCTCCAAACGGCCGTGCCGTCAAACGAATATGGAACGAGGTCTTCGCGACGAGTCAGAACGCAGTCCGAACCGACAATGTCGGAGAGATTTTCCAGAATCTGCTTTCTTAACCTCATGCTCGAAGAATTTTGCGGCCGACGGCACATTGCCCGCCAAAACTTCCAGCATGCCGCCTTTTGTCCAAATCGGTCAACCCAAGTCTGCCTTTTCCTTCGGAACACAGAAAAAAGCGCCCCGGAAAACACGGGACGCTCGGAGCGACTAGCAACGGGGCCTCGCGAGGGAATCTGGCTTGAAGAACAAAACCCAAAAACAAAACCAAACTCCCCGCGCGAGGAATGGGCGCTCAACAACCCACGAAAAAGCGCCCAGGCTAATGATCACAGCCGAAGTCAAGTCTGCCGAATTTCCAAAATAATGGCAACTAAATTTTTGACGTCCCAAGAGAAAACGCGGGCAACGGCAATTTGGGCAATCCGCCGGCGAATTCGGATTGGACGCATAAGCAAAAAAAGTTAAAATAAATCTCCGTGAATTCTCGCGCCGACATTCGACGCGGGGGAAACTCTATAAATGACGGATGACTGACGAAATCAACAACGCCTGCCAAACGCTCGAACTGGAGCCGGGCGCCTCGCTTTCGCAAATCGGAAAAGCGCGGCGGGAAATGACGACGGCCTGGAGTCCAGACCGCTTTCCGAGCGGCTCCGAACTGCAACGCAAAGCGCGGGAACAAACCAAGGCAATCCACACTGCCTACGAAGTTCTCAAACGCCATCTCGCCTCCGGCGAAATGGCCGCGTCCGCAAGACTTGGCGACGCCGAGGAAAAACCGCCTCCAAAAACAGAGAGCGCCAAAGAACCAGCCAAGCCATCGCAGGCAGACTCCGGTCGGCGGAAAACCTCTTCCCAAAGACGACGCAAATCCAGCCGCCATTCCCGCGGCCGCAACCATAGGAAAAGCCGAAGAAGAAAAAAAAGAACCGCAAAAGAATGGCTCCAGCTCGCCTTGTTTGTCTGGTGCGGATTTGCCGGCATGATTGTCGGCGCGTTCAGCGGCCTGTTCGTCGGCACGAAAACCGCCGAGCAAATTGAGAGTTGGGAAGTGGATCCATCCACAGAAATTAGCCATGATATCGGCGAAGTGCATGACCTCCTCGATATTGCCGGCATGATTGTCGGCGGCGGCCTTGGCCTGCTCATCGGCGGGTTCGGCACCAAACGCGTCGTTCGACTCATCGCCAAAGCCAAAAGAAGGAAACGAAGAGCCGCCCAAATAGCCGCCGTCAGACGACGCCGTCGCAGACGCAATGCCGCCGCCAACTCCAAAGCCGAACCAGCCAACGAGCCGAACCAATCGCCGGGCGCAAACAACCCACAAAACCAAGAAAGGAAAATCCTCAATTCCCGCCCCGCTTCCTCTCGCGCCCGCATTCGTCCCAACAGAACAAAAGACAAGTGACCGAAGAAATCCACAACGCCTATCAAACGCTGGAACTGCCAATCGGCGCCGACTTGCCGCAAGTCCAAAAAGCTTGGCGAGAAATGGTGACGGTTTGGCATCCCGACCGCTTTCCCAATAACCCCGACCTGCAACGCAAAGCCCAAGAGCGAACCAAACAAATCAACAACGCCTACGATATTCTCAAACGCTACCTCATAGACGGCGACATTCCCCGCTCTCGCTCTTCCAAGCAATCGAAAAAACAGGAAAGTCAACAACGAACCCGCCAACAAGAAACCGCCTCCGAAGACGCCCAATCTTCCCAAACTCACGAACAAGAAAACCGCCAAAAACAAACAACAAAACCGTTCAAAGAAAAAAGCCCCGCCGCAAAAATCGGCGAAATTATTGATATTGAAGACATAATCTTCGGCGCAGGCATCGGTTACTTTTTCGGTGGGGTGATGGTTTCTCTCCCCTTTGTACTTGACTGGATGATCGAAGCGGTCAGCGGCTGGTCTTTCATCGATGGGGCGAACCCGTGGATTGAAACCTTCCCCAGCAAAACTTTGATCATCGTCCCGCTCATCGTAACTTTCCTCAGCAGAATCACCAGCGCAATGCTCACCGAAAACGAAAGAAAGCTCATCGGCAACGATGAAGATTGGGATTGGCTTCTTTATACATTTGCCGGCGTGTTCTGTGGCACGATTGGCGGCATAATTGGTAGCGGGATGGGGGACACTGGAATATTCATTGGAGCGGTTTTAGGCGCGTGTCTGGGTTATTATCTGGCATTTTGTGTGGAGAAAGAGAATGACGATTGATGTTCCGTTCTAAATCGGCCGAGTGGTTTGGAGACATTTGAAAAAGGAAAAATAGCGAATTGGTTTTTCTTTGCTTTGGCAAGGATTGAGATTTTTGAGTGGTTTATGAAAATTGATTCGAGAGAATGAGGAAGGTTTTGAAATGAGAGGCGTTGCGTTGGTTTTTGGGTGGCTTGCGGTTTTCTTTTTGTGCGCAAAAGCGGCGGCGGACAAGGCATTGACGGACGCAAGGCTGGGGCCGTTGAAGGATTTGAACGGCTATTTTCCCTTTGAAGTGCCGGCGACGGCGGCGCTTTGGGAAAAGCGAGCCGAAGAAGTGCGTCAGCGGGTTTTGGTGTCGCAGGGGCTTTGGCCGATGCCGAAGAAAACATTGTTGCGTCCGGTCATTCACGGGCGAATTGCCTTCGGCGATTACTCGGTGGAGAAGGTGTATTTTGAGAGTTTTCCGGGGTTTTATGTGACGGGGAATTTGTATCGGCCTATTGGGCGGCGGGGTTTGTCGCCCGGCGTTTTGTGTCCGCACGGGCATTGGGCAAAGGGGCGGTTTATGGACAACGAAAATGTGCGAAAAGAGATTGCGCAAGGAGCGGAGCGTTTTGAGGAAGGCGGGCGCAGTCCGCTTCAATCTCGCTGCGCGCAGTTGGCGCGAATGGGTTGCACGGTGTTTCACTACGATATGATTGGCTATGGGGACAGCGTTCAGATTGGCTATGAGTTGGCGCATCGTTTTGCGAGGCAGAGGCCGGAAATGAACCGCCGTCAAGATTGGGGCTTGTTTAGCCCGCAGGCGGAGAGTCATTTGCAAAGCGTGATGGGATTGCAGACTTGGAATTCGATTCGGGCGCTGGATTTTTTGGAGACGTTGCCGGAAGTGGACAAGCAACGGCTGGCGGCAACGGGAGCCAGCGGCGGCGGGACGCAGACTTTTATGTTGGCGGCGATTGATTCTCGTTTGGCGGCGGCGTTTCCGGCGGTGATGGTCAGCACGGCGATGCAGGGCGGATGCGTTTGCGAGAACGCCTGTTTGCTGCGCATCGGCACGGGCAATGTGGAGATTGCGGCTTTGTTTGCGCCCAAGCCTTTGGGTTTGACCGGCGCGAATGATTGGACGGCGGAGATGTCCGACAAGGGCTTTCCCGAATTGCGGGCGCTTTATCGGCTGCTTGGCAGAGAGGAAAACACGATGCTAAAAGCGCTCAATCACTTTGGCCATAACTACAACTACGTCAGCCGCACGGCGATGTATCACTGGTTCAACCGCCATTTGCGGCTTGGCCTTGCGGAACCGATTTTGGAAAAGGACTATCCCTATCTTTCCCAAGCGGAACTCACGGTGTGGAATGAAGCGCACCCGCCCCCGAAAGGCGGCGATGATTTCGAAAGGAACTTGCTCCGTCATTGGCTTGAGGATGGCCGCAAGCAGTTGCTGGCGCTGGCAGAGCGGCCGCAGGCCTTTGCCGAGTTGGCGGGTACTGCGATTGAAGTTGTGCTGGGACGAACGTTGGAGTCTGCCGGAAAAGTAATCTGGGAAGAGCGCCGCAAAGTGGAACGAGAAAACCATTGGGAAACCGCGGGATTGCTGCGCAATACGACCTACGGCGAATCGCTGCCGGCGGTGTTTTTCCATCCCAAAGAACGGCAAGGCGCGACGGTGATCTGGCTTTCCGCGTTCGGCAAGGCGGGGTTGCGCGACGTCAAAGGCCGACTTCGCCCCTGGACGCAGAGGTTGTTGGACGGCGGTGCAACGGTTGTGGGCGCGGATTTGCTGTGGCAAGGAGAATTCCCGGCGGATGAAAAACCTTTGCGGCGAACTCGGCGAGTGGAAAATCCGCGAGAAGCGGCGGCCTACACTTTTGGCTACAACCACGCGGTTTTTGCTCAGCGAGTGCACGACGTGCTGACAATCGTTCAATTTTTCAAAACGCAGAAGACGCCAAAGATCGTTCTGGCGGGTTTGGACGGAGCCGGGCATTGGGCGGCGGCGGCCAGAAGCGTTTGCGGCGAGACGTTGCAAAAATGCGCCATTGACACCGAAGGCTTTCGATTCGGCGCAGTGGAAGACGTTCACGACCCTGATTTCTTGCCCGGCGGGGCCAAGTATCTCGATCTGCCCGGTTTTCTGCTTCTCGGAGACGCCCAACCGTTGTGGTTGGCCGGCGAATCCGCGCAAACGCAAGAATGGTTGCGACGCCGTTACGCAACGGCCAATGCCGACGACAACTTGACTTTCCCAGAGCCGAGCCAAACGTCTGCCAACGCCGCGGCGGACTGGATTTTGAAGGGATTGAGAGGCCTCAATGAAGAAACCTCGCAGGATTAGGCAGAACGTTTTTTAGTTGCCAAGCGAAAATCACATTCATAATTATTCTTTCTCTTTGGAGCGGTTTGGGTTAACACAAAGCGCATGAAGTTTAGGTTTTTGAAGAAAATGAAAGAGCGAACGCCGACAATCTTGGCGACGGCTCTGTGGATAGGAACAAATATGACGGAAGCAGGAGTGAAGACGAACGAAGTGGAATATCGAGAAGGCGACGCAGTTTTGGAAGGCTATCTTGCCGTTCCCGATGATTTGAACGGCGCCAAGCGCCCGGGCATTTTGCTGATCCATGATTGGACTGGTTTGCAGGAATTCTCCCGCCAACGAGCCGAGCAACTCGCCAAACTCGGCTACGTCGTTTTCGCCGCCGACGTTTACGGCAAAGGCGTGCGCCCGCAAACTCTGCAAGAATGCGGCGTGCAGGCGGGCATTTACCGAAAAGATCGGGCATTATTCCGCCGCCGATTGAACGCCGCCCTGGAAATCTTGAAGTCCCACGACAATTGCGACAAAGCCAAGCTGGGCGCAATCGGCTATTGCTTCGGCGGCACGGGAGTCGTCGAACTACTTCGCAGCGGCGCCGACGTCGACGGCGTCGTTTCGTTTCACGGCGGTCTGGACTCTCCCAACCCCGAAGACGGACAACACATCAAGGGGAAAATTCTAGTGTTGCACGGCGCCGACGATCCCTTCGTTCCCCAAAAAAACATCGAAGCCTTCATCGCGGAAATGAACCGTTGGAAGGTGGATTGGCAGATGATCTCTTACAGTGGCGCCGTTCATTCCTTCACAAAACCCAAAGCTGGGAACAATCCCGCCAGCGGTTCGGCCTATCACGCTTTGGCGGACAAGCGTTCCTGGCAACATATGAACCTGTTTTTCAGCGAGATTTTCGGAGAAAACAATTCGAAATAGACGCCAACGCAAGAAAAACCAGCCGAAACGCGTCGCAAAATTGCAATCTTGTGAAAGTGCGCAAAACAAAGGCTACCGAAGAAAACTTAAAGAGCCTTCGAGCCGAAATGGATGCCGAATCCTCGACCTTACATGCCTTCTCCGCCGCAAATATTCGGTTGAAAATTGGTGTTGGCCGGGATTTATTACGTGACAATTTTGCCAGAAGCCTTATTTTGTTTCCCTCTGCGACCCGTTCGTCTAGCGGTCCAGGACACCGCCCTTTCACGGCGGTAACACGGGTTCGATTCCCGTACGGGTCGCCATTCCCAACGCTTTCGCGAATTTCACAGTTCCAACACGGCGCCCTTCTCTCCAAGGCGCAAAATGCTCTCCTCTCGCAAAAAAGCGAAAAACCAACAAACTTTTTTCATTTTTAAGTTGACAAATTCTGGCGAGGAGGATAGTTTTTTGAACACACAGATTATTTTCAAAAACGATTGAACAAACGATTTTTTTGATATTATGAAAATACAAAGTACCCCCCCCCCCCCCCCCCCCCCCCCGCAAACCGTAAAGGTTTGGCATTCGGCGCCTTCTTAGTCGCCGCAACATTGCTTTCCTTGGCGCCCCCCGAACAAAGCCAAGCCCAACTGATGCTCACCATCCGCCCCAGCGCCAGCAACACCAACAACCCCATCCTCGTCTTCAGCGGAAACACCACCGCTTCCTCCTCAGAAGCCATCCGAACAACCACCGCCGGAAATAACGAAGCGGCGGACACCTTTTCTGTCGCCAACTTGTACTCCGTCACTACTTTGGCCGGAGTTGTTCGCTCTCTTTCTCCGCTCAGCACCCTCGCCGCCGATGACCCAGACCGAATCGCCCAAGGCGATCCCGCCCCCACAATCACCTTTGCCCAAACCAACGCGCTCACTATTTCCCGCATCGCTTTTGACAGCCAACCCGTTCTGGGCGACCACGACCTAGGAATTCGCGTCAGCTCCTATCATTTCTATACTTTCGGCAACGCCGTTTCTTGGAGCGGCGCCGGCATTTTAACCAACTTCAACATGAGCCAGTTCAATCCGGGAACCTACCAATCCTCCTCCCATCCCAATTTTTCTAGCCAACCCCTGCGCTTGACCGTCAATAGCCGAGCAATCCCCGAACCCGAAGAATACGCCCTTGTCTTCGGCTTGTTTGCTTTGGGATTTGTGATTGCCCGCCGCCACTTCCAAAAGAAACAACGACAAACTTCCACTTCGTAGCCGCTAGTTTCTGTGACAGCCAATCAGCGGCCGGCAGGGATAGTCTCTTCGCGGCAGCCTTGTTGCCGGCTAGTGATTTCGTAGTCAAGCGGTTTCCGATTCGCAGCGCCGCCGCCATCCATTCTCCCAAACGACGCGCAGATAATCTATTTAGTACTGTCGACGTTATTTGGATGAATTCCATCTGTTCTTGTAAGATTTAGGATGAAAAAACGACGGTTCATAATTAGACACGTCAATTGAGTAGTAATCCTCCCTCTTAAATTCACTTCGAAATTGCAAAATTTTCGGGGCGTGTGAAATCTGATATTATAGCCTGTTTGTATTTTCCAAAGCGAGATTCTGATGGAAACATTTTCATCAGGAGGCGCTGCGATGCTTCCCCTTGGCAAACTGCCGCGGACGCACCCAAAACCAACTAATACCCACCAGCAATCCAAACGCCGTGTATGCCGCGACAAAGACCCATTCGGGAGCCCGATAATAGAGGAGCGCCTCCAACCAGTGCGCTATAAACGAGCCCGTATACACAGAGGCGCCGGCTTTGGAGCGAAGCGCCGATTCCCAGATTGTCAGCGGGCAAATAACGCCTAACCACGCCTGAATCACCACTACCCCGATACCGATGAGATGCGCCCAACGAAACCACGGACTCCGCACCCACGACCAAGACAAAAATTTGCCGACAAAAATCAACAGAAGACCCATAATGACAAACGCCACAAACAACGCGTGAAACAAGAGGATGGCGTCCGCCGCAAGCAAGTAAAGAACCTCCAAGTTCATCGCTCTGCAATCGGGCGACGCTGTTTTTTAACTCGATGATTTTTTAGCGCTAGATCGCATTCTTCTTTCTCGGTCATTGGAGTTTTGTTTGCGTTCATAGATTAGTCTTCTTCGTTGTTTTCTAGTTCTTCTTTTATTTCTGACAAAAGATTAATAGCGCAGTAAAGTTTGCAGTGAACGTGCATGCTTATATTATCGGCGATTGCGAATACGTCGCGGTCGTTTATGGAGAGGAAGGCGTCGTTGACATGTTCTAGTAAGTGAGATTGTAAATCTATAAGTTTGTATTATTCTGCGACTTGCTAGGAAGCCGCGCGAGCGGCCTCCGGCATTTCGGCCGTGTCTTCCAGAACTTTGCTTAGAACATGGTCTGTCGTGACCGCTTCGGCCTGCGCCTCGAAGTTGAGAATGAGGCGATGCCGCAACGCCGGAGGCGCAACAGCCTTGACGTCGTCAAAGCTCACATTGAACCTTCCCTCGGTCAAGGCTTTCACCTTGGCCGCCAAAATTATAGTCTGCGCGCCCCGAGGACTGCTTCCGAAGCGAAGATACTGATTAGACACTGCGGTGGCGGATTGAGTTCCCGGATGCGTGGCCAAAACCAGCCTCACGGCGTAGTCTTTGACATGCCCCGGCACCGGCACTTCGCGCGCCAACGTCTGCATCTTCAGAAGAGTTTCGCGGTCCACCGCCTTGTTCACCTTCTTTGGACGGCCTCCGGTCGTTCGATCAACTACGTCCGTCAGTTCCGTCGCCGTAGGGTAGGTCACCAAGAGTTTGAAAAAGAACCGATCCAACTGCGCCTCCGGCAGAGGATAAGTGCCTTCCTGATCGATTGGATTCTGCGTCGCCAAAACGAAAAACGGCGCGGCCAAGCGGCGAATCTCTCCGCCGGCGGTGACGCTTTTTTCCTGCATGGCTTCCAGCATGGCCGACTGCGTCTTCGGAGTCGCTCGGTTGATTTCGTCTGCTAAAATGACGTGCGCAAAAATCGGCCCGTGCTGAAATTGAAACTCTCGCCGGCCGTCTGGATTTTCAACCACGAGATTCGTTCCCAAAATGTCTGCCGGCATTAGATCGGGCGTAAACTGCACGCGGTTGAACGAAAGGTCCAGTGCCTCGCTCAACGTTCGCACCAAAAGCGTCTTGCCCAGACCCGGAACGCCTTCCAGCAAGACGTGTCCTCCGGCAAAAATCGCCTGAAGCGTTCCTTCCACAATCGCCGCTTGCCCGACGATTACCTTCCCAATCTCCTCCCGCAACCGGGCAAAAGCCTCCCGAAATTCATGGATCTGATTTTCTATCATTGCGTAGCGTATTCCTCTCTAACTTTGTCGTATTCTCCGGATTGGATTTTCAGCGGTCCGCTCTATCCTAATGATAACTCAATAAATGCAAGAGAATCGTTCATGCCAATGTAACTCCCGACAGTGTCCACAATGCCTCCAGAACTTAAATGCAAATATGCCGGCGCAAGCGCCAACCGTCTTCCTTCATAGGAATACTATAAATTAGGCGGGTGTATGCATAGTAAGAAGTTTTTGCGTCTTGCTGGAGAACGAAGAAGAAGTTGTATTTCAACCGCCGCTTCTAGTTTTATTCTTCGGTCGATTCTTTCGGGTTTTCTTTGGCCACGTCGTCGAAGTAGCTTCGGACGGTTTGTTGATAAGCGCGGGGGATTTTTTGCTGGCTAAGGGCGCTCTGGGCTTCATTTTGGGCGGAAGCAATGGCTTCTTGGATGGAAACTCGGCTTTCTCCTTTGACGTTCACGCCTCGCAGAGTAATGCTCGGCATGGGTCCGCCGGGGGCAAAGATTCCTCTTACTTTTGTGGGCGTCATTCCTTGGGCATCGCCTCCTTCGCCTCGGTCGGTGTGGCCGCGAGCCTCCATGTCGGGACGAACGATGCCGGAGTTATCCCATTGGTCCGAAGTTTCAGGGAAATATGACGATCCGTTTTCATCCGCCCAAGTGCCGACGCCCGCTCCCGGTTTCCCGCCCGGTTGGAATCCCGGCGTCATCGGCTTGCTTTGTCCCCATCCCGCGCAGTTGCCGACGCACATTTGCGCTTGTTTCAAGGCGGCCAAGCTCTCCATTAAGCACTGCATATCGGCGAATTGCTCCATCAGTTTTTCCAACTCATCGGCCGCTGCTTGGAGTGACTGGGCACTTTCAAGAGGGTTGCCGGCTTTTCCTTGCCGGAGCGCTTGCTGGAACAGGGAGGGAACTTCGCCGTAACCGCGAGCCGGCTCCAATGCCTCGCTTACTTCGGCCATGAGTCGCTGGATTTCTTTGGAGTCTGTTGCCCCGGACTGCAGTTTTTGGACCATTTCCAGCAAGCGATTGCGCGCTGCCTGTGCCTGCCCTTTTTCCAGTCGTTCTCCGAGGTTGCGCCCGATTTCGGCTTGCCTCATTTGCATTTTTTGCAATGCCTTGGCCATTTCGAGCATTTTATCGAGGTCCGTTTGCGCGGAGTCCAGCGCTTTGAGGAACTGGTCAATCTTCCCGCTTTGCCATGCCGCAATGGCTTCTTCCAAGTCCGGCAGGGAAATCCCCTGTTCCCGCGCTATTTGGGAAAGATTGGCCATGCTTTCGGCTGTTTGCCGCCGCATTTCCGACGTTATCCCGCCTTGGTTGGAGTTTAGGCCGACCGCCGCTTTTTGCAGTTGTTTCAGCTGATTTTTCATTTCTTGCAGGGCGTCCGGATTCCCTGAATTGCCTTCCATTTTTTGTCGCAACGCTTGGATTTTCTTTTGCAGCTCGGCAACTTGGCCAGAGGCGTTGGACGGCGCGCGGGAGGCTTGTCGCAAGCGTTTGAAAGCGGGGTTTTCGTCCAGCTCTTTTGTTTCCGCCTTCAGCTTTTCAGTGACGCTGGCAATTTTATCGAGGGCGTCGGCGCGGGTCAGCCTGGTGGTTTGGAGTTTCTCTCCCAGTTCTTTGACCGACAGCATTGCTTCTTCGGTGGGTTTCCTTTTGGGAAGACCTTGCCGAATCACTCGCTTGGAAAAACTTTCCAGTCCCCTCCCGGCCGATCGGATGCTGGCTTTTTCTCTTTGGGCGTTCAGATAGCGCTGGCTCCGATATTCCGGGACAAAACCGAGCGTCGCGCCGACAAAAAGCAAAAGAACCGTCCAGCGGGCGACTTTGGGAAGATGATACGGCAAAATTCGCTTCGGCTGGACGGATTCCACGCACCGGGCGCCGTCTCGAATTAGAACTTCGCTCCACGAACTCGAAGAGGAGAATTCTATCGCGGCGCTTAAACGTTCTTTGGAACCGAGCTTTCGATCCACCCATTGCGCCGTCTCCAATGCGGAATCCTTCTTTCGTCCCCCAAAGACAAACCCGCCCAGCGTCAGCAACGCGGCCACCATTCCCGCAATGCCAAGCGCGGCAAACGGAATCGGAAACAACTTGAACGCCGCAACCACCGCCAACCAAAGCGCGGCCGCAAGAAAAAGCCCGCGAAAAAGTCCGTTCCACGCCTTTGCCCAACGGCGTCGACGCGCCGCTTTTTCCAAAACCGATTGTATTGTTTCCCTGTCGCTCATATTCTTTCTTTCTTTTGCAACCGATAGATCGCTCCACTTTTTCGGCAACCTCGCGGCAATCTCACAAGTTCAAGTGCCGAACCACCAAATTTCGATAAGCCACCGGCCCGTGATCGCCCTGCAACATCAGCGGCCCCCAAGAACGCTCGTCCTCAAAAGCGGCGGCGCGAGTGGTACCGGTTACCTCGACGTCTTCGTGAATCATCAAGCCGTTGTGCGTCACTTTGACAAACCGCGCGTTCTCCGTCTTGCGCCCTGCCTGGTCAAAACGAGGCGCCCGGAAGACAATATCAAAACGTTGCCAACGGCCCGGAGGCAGGGAGGCGTTCACCCGCGGCCTTCGCCCTTCAAACCCTTTTCCGCCAGAACTACCGCCTTCGTAAATGCCGCCGCAATCCGCAAAAGTCAGATCATAGTTGCCCCAACTATCAAAAATCTGCACCTCATAACGACCTTGCAAATAAACGCCGGAATTGGATCCCTCCGGCAACAGAAACTCCACGGTGACATCAACGTCGCGATGTTCCATCGCGCTCAGAAGATTAAACGTCTTTCCCGCCTTTCCATTAACCAACACGCCGCCGCCGTCGGCCAAGCGCAACTTCCTCCGATTTCCCGCATCCATTTCCGCCGACGCAACCGCCATCCAATCCCCCGTTGGCCGCCGCCAACCCGCTAAATCAACCCCGTTAAACGGCCTCTCGTATGGCGGCAACGTCACAACGGTCATTCCCGGATCCGGCGCCGCGCATCCCGCCAACACAAGCCAACCAACCGCCGTCAATCCCCGCCAACACACCCGACAACGCTTTTTTCCTCTGCGGCTCATTTCCCTCCCAATCTACAACAGCCGCTAAAACATTGACAACCTTAATTTAAACTCATCGCCGGTGGACACTGCCCCAACCATCCACTCCTAGATTTTTTGGAATCACTCGCAACGATTTTCAAAACGATTTAGAATTGAAACCTTCCCAAAATCCATTCACAATACCCCGTCAAAACATCGCCAAGCTCGCCGCCATGAACTCATTCCTTCTTCAATGCTTCGCCGCCAGCAATCACCGAACATTTGCCCCGACAATCCTCGCCCTGCTGTCGATCCTTTGGATACTTCCCCGCGAATCCTCAATCAAATCCCAACCCAACGGCCTCCCCAACATCCTCTTCATCCTTGCCGACGATCTTGGCTACGGAGACCTCCGCTGTTACAACGATCAATCCAAAGTTCCCACACCCAACATCGACCAACTCGCCCGCGAAGGCCTTCGCTTCACCGACGCCCACAGCCCCTCCACCGTCTGCACGCCCACCCGTTACAGCATACTCACCGGACGCATGGCCTTCCGAACCGGCATGAAAGGCGTTTTCACCGGCGCCGGCGGGCCCTGCCTCATCGAAAAAAATCGCCTCACACTCCCCGCCATGCTCCAAAAAAACGGCTACGCAACCGCCCTCATCGGCAAATGGCACGTCGGCCTTACCTTCTTTGACACAAACGGAAACTCCATTTGCGAAAACGGCCTCCCGCCCGTTCATCGAATCGACTACTCCCGCCCCATCCCAGACGGCCCTCTTCACCGAGGATTCGACCACTTCTACGGCACCGCCTGCTGCCCCACCACAGACTGGCTCTACGCCTACATCGACGGCGACCGCATTCCCGTCCCCCCAACCAAAATCCTCGACCGCTCGCCCCTACCCAAACATCCCTATTCCCGCGACAACCGTCCGGGAAAAATCGCCCCCAACTTCAACCTCGAAGAAGTCGACCTCCTCTTCCTCAAAAAAAGCATCCACTTCCTCGAACAACACGCCCAAAAATCGCCGCGCCAACCCTTCTTCCTCTTCCACTCCGCCCAAGCCGTTCACCTTCCCTCCTTCCCCGCAGATGCCTTCAAAGGCAAAACCAACGCCGGCCCGCATGGCGACTTCATCTTCCAACTCGACCACATTATCGGCCAACTCCTCAAAACACTCCAACGCCTCAACCTCGCCCAAAACACCCTCGTCCTCTTCGCCAGCGATAACGGTCCCGAAGTCTCCACAACTCTCCAAATGCGCCAAGACCACCAACACGACGGCGCCCGCCCTTGGCGCGGCCTCAAACGCGACAACTGGGAAGGCGGCCACCGCATCCCCCTCATCGCCCGCTGGCCAAACCGCATCCCCGCCAACGCTATAACCCGCCAAACCGTATGCCTCACCGACCTGATGGCCACTTTTGCCGAACTCGCCAACTTCTCCCTGCCCAACAACGCCGCCGAAGACAGCGTCAGCTTCCTACCCCTCTTCCGCAACCCCAACCAACCCGTCCGCCAATACACCCTCCACCAAACCAACCGCCTCCAACTCGCCATTCGCCGAGGCCCTTGGAAATATCTCCACCACCAAAGCTCCGGCGGCAACGACTACCGCCAACCCAAACTCCAACCCCTCAACCTTCCCAACGCCGCCCCAGACGCGCCCGGCCAACTCTACAACCTCCAAAGCGATCCCCAAGAAACCCAAAACCTCTACAACCAACACCCCGAAATCGTTGCCGAACTCCAAACCAAACTCCAAGAATACCGCCAATCCGGCCGCAGCGCTCCGCAAAAACCCGGAGCCGAGCAGTGAACCCAAACAATCCCCGCCATTTCGTCTCTCGAATTCTCCATTCGAAATCTGTCATTCGTCGTTGAAAAAAAACTTGCGCTTGCCTTTGCCTTGCCCGCAAAATCCCTCCTCAACAGCACAAAATCAAAAAAGTCTTGACATTATGACAATCTCTATACGCTCCCATAATCGATCCAACGATCCAACGATCCAACGATCCAACGATCCAACGATCCAACGATCCAACGATCCAACGATCCAACGATCCAACGATCCAACGATCCAACGATCCAACGATCCAACGATCCAACGATCCAACGATCCAACGATCCAACGATCCAACGATCCAACGATCCAACGATCCAACGATCCAACGATCCAACGATCCAACGATCCAACGATCCAACGATCCAACGATCCAACGATCCAACGATCCAACGATCCAACGATCCAACGATCCAACGATCCAACGATCCAACGATCCAACGATCCAACGATCCAACGATCCAACGATCCAACGATCCAACGATCCAACGATCCAACGATCCAACGATCCAACGATCCAACGATCCAACGATCCAAGGGTTTTACTCTCATTGAATTGTTGGTGGTCATTGCCATCATCGCCATCTTGGCCGGCATGCTCCTGCCCGCTCTCGCCAAAGCCAAACAAAAGGCCACCGGCGCCGCCTGCCTCAACAACCAAAAACAACTCGCCTTAGGCTTCTTCATGTACGCCGGCGACAACGAAGACGAAATGATTACTGCCGCAGGAAATCCCGGCGGCGGTTTTTGGCCGGGGCCTTACACCGATAACGGAACTCATGTCCCGCCCGGAGGCTCGCCATGGCCAAGCGGAACAACGAAAACTGATGCCGAGCGATATGTCGAAAACGGCTTGAAGAGAGGTCTCCTATGGGACTATGTGAGCGCTGCCGGCGCTTATCACTGTCCCGGCGATTTGCGCACAAGAAATCTCCAGATCAACCAAGGCTGGGCTTACGACAGCTATTCCAAAGCCAACGGCATGCACGGCGGAGATAACTGGGGCACCTACGCTCACAAGAAGTTAACGACCGTTCAAGGCCCCGCCGAAGCGATGGTCTTCATTGAAGAAACCGATCCGCGCAAATACAACTGGGGCACTTGGGTTATTCACGGCCAAATTAACAATCCCGGCTGGGTGGATCCCTTCGCCATTTTTCACGGCAACGTCAGCAGCTTTTCCTTTGCCGACGGCCACGCCGAGCATCATAGTTGGAGCGATAAGGAAACCATCGAAGCGGCCCGCGAATCTGCCCAAGGAGAAAACAGCTTTTTCTGGGGAAGAAGAGGACGCCACAATTTCAACAATCCTGACTTTGTCTGGGTTTGGAACAACTACAAACACCGAGATTGGGAACCCGCGCCCACTCCATAAGCCTTCCTTGAACACCTTCCATTTTTGGAACAGCGCGGCTCGCCTTACAAAAGCGGGCCGCCTTTGTTTTGTTTGGCAAGGAACCAAGTTATTGGACTTGACGAGATAGGTCGGCTACAATGTTACTTTCCATCCAAAGAGGCCGCTTTTGTTTTGCAACCCGTTCATCTGGCTGTCCCTTCTCCGCCGTATAATGTGCTTCTCATCGGCAGCGGCCGCTTTTGTTTTGCGGCGGCAAAGTTAGGATTGAGGAAGTTTAGGCTTGGCAGCAAAGAGGAAACTCCATGCGGATTTCCGTTCCCATTCCGTTCCCATTTTTTCATTTCGATTTTTTCGCTGAATCGGCAAGCACGGCAAAAGGATGGCTTTGGCGGAGAATCCCAGAAGAACGGCCTTGTTTCATGCGCAAAGAGTCGTAGTCAAGCGCGGCAAAGGATGAATGTTGCGGGGGGAGGGAATTTTATGGAAAAAATAAAGCTTGCTTTTGCGGAAGGATTAGGATGGAATGCCTTCGCTGTTTGCAATTTTGTAAGCAGTCTTCATATGTGAATAGTACTCTGTTTGGTAAGTTAGCATTTTTTGAGATGCTTCGCCTGTCGGTTCGCCGGCAGGCCTTTCTTTTGAGGCGGAGGCGGCAAAGGAACTTTTCCCATCCCGCAAAAAATTGGGAAAGAGAAAAGCCGTTTTGGTTGGCATTGCCGCGCAAGCCGCCGAGGAGTTGTTTTCTTGCTTGGATGTTTTGCGTGAATGAAAACTGCGGTTTATGGGAGCAGTTTTTGGGAACGGGCCCAAGAAAGGGCGGATTCTAGGTTGGTGACTTTGCCGTCGAGTTGGGCTTCGAAGACTTGGGCGAGTATTTTGCCCATAGCGGGGCCGGGCGGAACGCCCATTTGAAGAAGGTCTCTGCCTTGGAGGATTTTTTGGGGAGGCGATTGGCGGAGGCGAAGGGCGGACGCTCTAATCTGAAGTTGGCGGACGGATTCGGGGAGGTTTTTGGCTTTGGGAGGGCGTCCGAAGCTGTCTGCGGTCATCACGAGGCAGAGGCCTTCAATGGTTTCCGGTTGCAAGCGATGGGCAAGCCGGCGGACGGCTTTGTCGGTGGGTTCGCGGAGGCGAATCATGTGGTTGGCTACAAGGGGCTTGACGCGGGCGCGGATGGCATTGGAGGCGCCTAGTTTTTGGAGAAAGCTTTCTGCCAAGGAAACGCTGAGTTGTTCGTGTCCGGGGGCGACGATGCGACGTTTTTCCTCGCGCAGAACTTCTGTGGTTGTGGAGGCTTTGCCGAGGTCGTGAAGCAAGATGGCGAGCATGTAGACGGCGCGGTCTGCGGCGGTTTTTTTTTGCCAATCCTCCAGCGCCGCCAAGGCGTCACAACAGTGGCCGGTGTGGCGGAAGACATCGCCTTCGGGGTGCCATTCGGGGTCTTGGGGAACGCCGACGATTGCTTGGAGTTCGGGGAAGTGTTGAATCCAGCCGCTTTGGAGCAGGAAGCGCAGGCCGGCGGAGGGACGGCGGCTTTTGGATGCCCATTTGAGCCATTCTTCGCAGACTCTTTCTTTGGCCAGCTCGGCAAAGCTGGAGGACATTTTCCGGCTGAGGCGGACAAGTTCGGGGTCTGGCGCGAAGTCCAATCGAGAGAGGAACTGCACGGCTCGGAGAACTCGAAGCGGGTCTTCGGCAAAGGCGTTTGGGGCAACCATTCGGAGCCGTTTTTGGGAAAGGTCTTTCAGTCCGCCGACGCAATCGATCACCCGCCGTTGACGAGGATCGTAAAAGAGGGCGTTGACGGTGAAGTCTCGGCGGTTGGCGGCTTCGCAACGGGTCATTTGAGGGCGGCATTGGACGGAGAAACCGCGATGGCCGGGGCTTGTTTTGGAATCTTCGCGAGGCAGGGCAAAGTCTATGGCGGCGCATCCCGGCATGCTTAGTTTGATAGTTCCAAAGGATTTGCCCACTTGGTCGACTCTTCCCCAGCGGGACAATGCGGCGGAAAGTTGCGGCCAAGAGACGCCGAATACTTCGACGTCAAAGTCTTTGGAGTGGGTTTCTCCCAGCAGTGCGTCTCGGACAAAGCCTCCCACCACGTAGGATTCGGCGACAGCGGCTTCTTTTTGCAACAGACGAAGCAAGGCCGGAGGCAAAAGAGAATTGAAGTTGTGTGTTTGAATAATTTCCATTATCCGCAAGGCGAGGGATTAGGAACTGGTCGCAGTCGTTCTCCAGCGACGATGCACCCAAAACCAATTGGCTGGATCGCGACGCACGGCTTCCGCGAGAGCGTTTTGCACGTTTTGGATAATGTCGGCGACGGGGCGCGCTTGGTTTCCGTTGTGAAGCGGGATGGCTTTTCCGATCTCGATGCGCCATTGCGCCGTGCCGGTTCGGTAGCAAATTGCGGTGCGCAAGTCTGCCCGATAGCGCAAGGCCAAAACTGCCGGCGCTTTTGTGGCCAAGCAAGGCATGCCCAAAAACTCCGCCGCCGCGCCGTTTCCAGCGTGATGATCCGCCAACAGTCCCAATACCATGCCGCCGTGTTGAAGCGATTTTTTCAACGCGCCCGCTTCTCGCCGCCGTTCGAAGAAGCGAGTTCCTGACTGCCTTCGCAGGGTTTCCATGATTCGGTTGGCCTCCGAGTTTTTGAGTGCGCGATAGGTGGCCGCAGTGTTGGAAAGCCCGATCAATTGGCCGAGCCGAGCATAGAGTTCGAAGTTGCCGAAGTGTCCAATTGCCACGATCTGATTTTTTGCCCGAAGGTTTGCCCGCCGAAGTTCTTCGCCGCCAATGCAACGGACGTGGGATTTTAGTTGTTCGCCGCTCATGCGGACGGACTTGACGGCACAACAATAACTTTCGCCCAGGCGCCGAAAATTCTCTTTGGCAACGGCGGCGATTTTTTTCCCATCCCATTCACCGCCAAAAACGCAGCGAAGATTATGAACGGCAAGCCGCCGCCGCCGAAAGTCCGCGCAGTAAGCCGCAAAACCCAAAAAGCGGCCCAGATGCGCGGCGGCCTTCAAGGGCAGGCTTTGCACGAGGAGAACGGCCGTTTTCAAAACCGCATATTCCACGAACGGAATCATTTTAGCGGAAACAAATCTTGCCGACGCAGTCGTGAAAGTCTTTGGCGCCTTTGACGATTTTGATTTCGACTCGCATGAAGAAAATCGGCAAATCGCGGCGATCCAGTTTGGGAAATCGGACGGCGTCTTTTTGAGTGGTGATGATCATCTCCGCGCGCCGTCTGACGCTTCGGTTGATCACATCCAGCACTTCTTGTTGCGTGTAGCGATGGTGATCGGCAAATCGACGTTGATAAACGAGTTGATTGCCCAGCTCAATAAGACTGCGCTCAAAACTTTCCGGCTGGGCAATCCCGCTGAGCGTGGCCAGCCGTCGCCCCCGAATTTCTTCCAGAGCGCCTTTTTCGCCGGTAAAAACATTTTCAAAGTAAAGAGGATGATGCACGCACTCGACAATTCTCGCCTTGGGGTTGTGCTTGCCGATGCGTTCCCGCAAGGCGGAAGTATTTCCGTTGCTTTTGGTGATGAAAATGGTCTCCGCGCGCTTCAAATGCGAAGGAGGCTCCCGCAAAATGCCGCGAGGCAAAAGGCATCCGTTCCCAAACGGCTTTTGATAATCAATCAACACCACGTCGTGCCGCCGGCCGCGAAGCTTCCAATATTGAAAGCCATCATCCAGAATCAGCGTGTCGCATCCAAATCGTTGAATCGCAAAACGCCCGCTCTTAACCCGATTCTTGTCCACCAACACAACCACGTCCTTCAAATTCGAAGCCAGCATATACGGCTCATCCCCGGCCATATCCGAATCCAAAAGCAAAGAATTCCCATCCGACACAACCCGCGGCGGCGCCGCATTATTCCGAAATAGGAAAACATCCATCAGCCGCCGATAAAACGGCTCCGGCCGAGAACGATACCCGCGAGAAAGAATCGCCACCCTTCGCCCCGCATTTTGCAACTCCCGCGCAAACCTTTCCACCACCGGAGTCTTGCCCGTGCCGCCTACCGTCAAATTCCCAATCGCAATCACTTGAACCCCCAATGTAGAATCCCGAAAAATGCGAACATTATACAAAAAAAGCCGCACCTTGACGACCGTTTGAAAAACCAAAGAAAGACCAAACAACCCAGACCGAACGGCGGCCGCCCGCTTGCTCTTCCGATGCCCCTCAATGACTTCAATCGCCAAAGTCTCCAAAGACTCTGTCCACGAGCGCAACAATTCTCGCATCGGCAAAGAGTTTGCCCTGCCCCCGCCGCAAGCGCAAGCAAAGGCTTGCCGACGCAAAAAAAAACCACCGCAATTATTAGGTTGACAAGCCTCCCGTCCTCTCTTTATGGTTTCTTCCCGTTCCGACGAAGCGGACAAGTGTTTGCCGTTTCCAAGGAGAAACCAGACAGAATTGATTGCAGATTGTGACAGAGATACGACTCAGAAAAGGGGAACCCATTGAAAGAGCCCTCCGCCGTCTCAAAAAGAGAGTGGACCGCGAAGGAACGCTAAAAGAAGTGCGCAACCACCGCCACTTCGAAAAACCTAGCGAAAAGAAACGACGCAAAATGAAAATCGCCAAATTCTCGGCAATGCTCAGCGCCCGCTACGCCGATCTTTGAAAAAACCGCCGAGCCAAAACCCAACGACGGCAAAAAGAAAAAATAACAACGAGAGAGTTAATCCATAAGGGACACTATATTCACCTCAATTCTGGTTAGCCTCTCGTTTGTTTTTGTTTGGTTTTCGTCTATCCGATTGTTGACTTGCCTGAATCCCGCATCCATCTTTGCTTCCATATTCGCTTCGAGAGCGTTCAAATCATTTCGCAATTCGTTTCGCAGTTTTCCGAACTCGTTTCTTAATTTTCCGAGCTCTTCCGCTATCCAGACTTTCAACTCATTTATCTCGCCGTTATTTTGCATTCCCAAACGATGCGCTAAACCTCGTGAATCGTCAAGTCCGCCATCGAATTTTTTTGAAAAGAGATTCCCCTACAAAAAAACCGCCGAGCCAAAACCCAACGGCGGCAAAAAAAAGACCAATTTTTTTGGAAAGCGATTCGTTTTTCCCGCAAGTTTTATTTCCCTCGCCCCAAATTCCTAATTCGTAATTCCTAATCTTCTTCTGTTGCATCGGAATGTTCATTATACGCCTTTCCTCTGATGTGGGGTTCGCGGTGGAGAAGGGAACGCAAGCGATTCAATCGGCGAAGTTTGAAAAGCGGGTTCTTTTTCAATGCTCGCGCTACCGCCGCATCCCAAAGCGGACGAGGATTGGCAAATGTTTTTGGCTTTTCCACCGGCTTGCGAGGCCGATTCTTGCCGTCCCAATCATCGCCATCCCGATACTGCGGCACTTTGATATGCCTCGTCTCTTCCCAACATTCTTTCAATGCACGACAAACCTCCCCATCATTCACCACATCCGGCACGCGAATGTTGATAACTGATTCCGTGTTGTATTGAGGGAATGCTAATTTTTGTCCCGCATTTCGTAATAGTTGTAGTCTGCCTGCGGTGGAGTTGAGAAAGACGGCTAATGCTTTGGCTTGATCGGCGGTCAATCCACCGGAAACCGGTTGCCATCCAAAACCAACATATTTCTCATCGGCGGCGACGGCAACGAGTCGAGCAGTTCCTATATCTTGCCCCCAAGTGAGTAAAAGATGGCTTGCTTTTCTTTGAAGTTTCTCGGTTTCATTTTTGTCTCTCTTTTTGTGAACCCAGTATTCATCAGGAATGGATTGGATGGTGAATTGGCCAGATTCACTTTTGGAATGCAGTATCGGGAAACTGACGGGAGTGAATGGTTCAGCGCGGTCAAAAGTGCCGCTCAAAAGTCTGCCAGTTCCCGTTGTTGAAAATTCCATTTCTCGCATTGTTTTCATTGATTCATCTTCGGCGAATTGCGCGGCGGCTTCGGCGAGTTCGGGGTTGCGCCAAATGGCCGCCGTCCAATCGCCTCGCTCAATTCTCTCTCTCGGCCAAAAGGAGATGTTTCCCCAGTCTTTTGGCAGTTCGCCTTCTTTGCATTTGTCCAGACTTTCAAAGAAGGATTGGAGTTGCTCTTCGTTGTTGGGAAAGCGGTCGAGGTTGAGAATGCGAGTCGGCGGTTTTGGGTCTTTGCGTTTTTGCAGAATGAGAATGCTTTCGTTGATTGATGTGTCTTGAGAGAGATTGATGTCTTGCGAATTGTGAACGGTAAAGATGGTGTGGATGTGAAATTGTTTGGCGAGAGTGATTCGTTCATTGATTCCAGACGGCCCGGTCATTGCGATTGTTGGACTAATCATTACAAAGACGCCGGTTTGTTGATTGACGCATTTTTCAGCGATGCCGACGAACATTGGACGCAGAGCTCTTTTATCCATGAACTTTTCAAATTCAGGATTGTTGTCAACTAACATTTGTTCTAATCCGTCCACTTGTCTTTGAAGTCTCTTTTTGATTTCATCATGAAACTTCTCCCCCATCTTTGCTCTATTTGTAAAAGGCGGATTTGTGATTACAATTTGGCAGTTTATGGCGTCTTGGACTGCTTCGTTCATTTCTGGATCTTCATTTTCCGCAGTCCAAACTTGTTTGGCTTTGAGAGATTCGTCTGGCAGGTTTAGATCGGTTCTTTGGACGATGGCTTTTTGGCTCAGCAGTTCTAGCGTTCCGGCTTTGACTTGGCCGTTTGGTTGCGGCCCGTAGGGCATGAGATGCAGGCGCATCTTTTGGTAGTTTAGATTAGGATTGCCGATGCAGAGTTGCGCCGCCGCTAGTTGCAGGGAAACGGGATTGATGTCCATTCCTATCATCGTTTCTTCCACCGCAATCTTTTGAAGGCTGGCGATGATGGCCTCTCTTTCTTCTTGGGCGAATTGGCGGAGTTGCGCTCTGGCGCGCCGTTTGAACTCGGCAATCATAGCGGCTAATAAAGTGCCACTGCCGACTGCGGGATCCATTGTTTTCAGGCCGCGCCAAGTGATTGCGCTCGTCCAGTCAATCTTGCCCGCGTTGGTGAAGGCGAGGTGATTGGGCGGATGCGCTTCCAGCAAATCCAATGTGAGACGGCAGGCAATGTCGGCCGCTGGCGGCCGAGTAAAATACGCGCCGTCCGAGGCTTGATTGCCCATGACTTTGTTGAAGAGAGGGCCGGCGTGGTCGGCGCCCATATTGGCGTAGGTGTCGGCGATGCGCTCCGCTTCGGAGGCCAAATGGTGCAAAGCGCGTTCTAGGCCGGCTTCTTTGCCGGTGTCTTCGATTGCATGGATGGCGTCGACGGCGGGTTGCAGAACGGGTTTGAAGTCGTGGCCGATAATGGCGTTCCACTGGCGCAGGATGATGCGGATGGGGTTGGTGTGGTTTTTGATTTCCTTGAGGCTGATGATTTGTTGTTTGAGGATCCGTTTGCCGTCGGCGATGCGTTGGTGGAGCATGGCGGCGTTCATCATTAGCAGGGCGGCGATTGTGCAACCGTCGGCTTGTTGTTTGCGTTTTTCTTCTTTGATGTTGTCGAGTTCGAAGTGGCGGTCAAGGGCGGGTTGGAGTTGGTCTTCTTTTAGATGGCGGGCGGCTTCTTTGACGGAGTCTTCCAAGATGTTCAGGTCTCGCTGGATGCGGTTGTCGGTGAGGCCGGATTTGGCGAGGAGGTTCATGGTGATGGCTTTGAGGAGTTCTTCTTCTTGGATTAGGTTCAGCATTCGTTGCTCCGCCGCTTCTTTGGCGGTTTTGCGTTTGGGTTTTTGGTCGCTGGGCATTAGCAGTTGGCCTTCGCCTTTGTTAATCATGGCGTGGGCTTTTTTCTTGGATTTTTCGATGTTCACTTTGCCGGGAGTTCCATCTGGCGCAGGTTTGTCGCGTTGGATATCGTCTATTCGCAGTTCTATGTTTCCGTCGCTGTTGCGTTTGCCGGTGATGATTGAGGCGGGTTCGGTTGGTTGGGGGTCGGGTTTGGAATCGGGGTCTGGCGCGGGATAGGATTGGGGCAGGGATTGGAATTTTTCTTTTGACAGTGAGCTTTCGCCTTTCAACACGCGCTCTAGGGCTTTTTGGGCTTCGCCGGGTTTGCCTTCATATTCTCGGTAAGCGGTTCGCCGGTTCTCTTCCTTGCCCGTGGTGATGCCGTGGAATGTTTTCACTTTTGGTGGTGGCGTCGTGGGAAGGTATAAATGGAGGAGGTCTTTGAGTTCGTCTTCGATGCGGTTGTCGTGGGCGCGCAGGGCAAGGAGGATTTGGCCGAGTTCTTTCCAGCCGCCATCTGGGTTGGAAGTCATGATCCAGTTTTCTGGGTCTGCGCTTGGTGGAATTAGGATGGGGCAGATGATGTAACCCATTTCTTTGCCTGGGGAAGTTCGCATGGCGCGGCCGACGGCTTGGACGACGTCAATGGGGCTTTTTCTGGATTCAAGAAAGGCGACGGCGCTGAGCGACGGCGAGTCTGTTCCTTCGCCGAATATGCCGACGTTGATGATTCCGTGGGGATTGTTGGGGTTGGCCTTGGCAAGTCGGGATTTGGCTTCTTCGCGTTTGGTGACGTTGCTGGAGGCGTCCAAGTGTTCCAGTTTGAAGTTGTCGGCGGCTTGGCTGGTTTGGCCCGATTTCTTTTGCCGATTTTTAATCCATTCTCGCACGGCGTCGGCTTGCAGGTCTTTGGCCATGTTTTTGGATTTGTCGACGGTGTTCATAAAGGCGATGCAGGATTGGATGGGCAAAGCGGCGCCGTTTTCGTTTTCCACTTCGCCGCCCATTGCCAGCGCAAAGGCCATTCCGCTCAGGTAATGCGAAGTGCTTAGTCGTTGTTTCCCTTTGCTTTCGGTTTCACGCGCTAGTTTGTTGGCTTGTTCGTAGGCTTCGCGGTCGTTAACGCCGAGCGCAATAATGCGGTAGTCGGAGAGCCATTGGTTGTTGACGGCTTCGAGGTAGCTTTTGCGGTAAAGTTCGACGCCGAAGGTTTGTTCGTCGTCCATAGAGCGGACAATCCAATCGCTTGACTTGTCCCATTTCGCCTTCGTCTTCTTCAGGTCGTAAATGCGCGGTGTTGCGGTTTGATAAACGCGGTAAGTCGCCGGCATTTCTTGGTTGTCGTGGCAAAGGGTAAAGTCGCGGACGCGCCGTTCTTCTTTGGATAGTTCGCTGTTTTTGGCGCGCTTTGTTCTGCGCAGGCCGGCGGTGCGATGAGCTTCGTCGGCAATGAGGACGCAGGCTTTGGCGTTTGCTTGTTGGAGCGCGTCGGCAAGGGCGCGGCCGCTTTGGTATGTGCCGAAGATGACGCTGATTTGGTTCTGTTTTTGGCCGATTTCTATCCACTGCGCAATGTCTGCCGGATTGGTGGAGACTTTGCCTTTGATGACGTCTGCGCCGACATATCCAACGTCCAAAGTCGGATCGACGGCGGTGTTGTGCTTATCGGTGTTGCGCATATCCTCCATTGCGCGGCGGTCGCGCTGGTCATATCCCGCCGTTTCGTCGGAGCATACCGCAAGCGCGCGGATGCGCTTTTTGGCGTTCTGCAAATACTCGCGCCGGATTTGCGCCACGAGCGCAATGGACGGGCAGAGGACGATGGAAAGATTGCCCGGTTCGGTTAGCTTTTCCACGATGCGCAGGGAGATGCGGGTTTTGCCGGTGCCGCAGGGCAGGATGATTCTGCCGCGGGCTTGGCCTATTGGCAGGCTGCCGCTGTCGGATTGCGCGTGTTCTTTGAGGATGCAGACGCTTTGGGCGATGGCTTCGTTCTGCATGCAGTTTTTCGTCTGAACGGCGTTGGCGTCTTCCGGGTTTTCGCAGTGAGCGCAATGCTCGGAAGCCGCGCGATCTTCATCGTCAAACTTCTTTTGCTGTGCCGCCAAATCGGCGGCGATGTTTATCAGTTTTATGGGTCGTTTTGATCCCGACATGGACAGCACTTGCTCGGCGTTTTGTCCCATTGAGTTTGCGCCGTTGGTGACAATCCACAATTCTTGCCAAAACGGGTTGACCGACGCGCCGATGAACGAGTTGAGTTCGTCTTTCCCGATAGCCCTACCCTCGCCTTGTTCGTCCAGTTTGCGCGATTTGCATTGAATGGCGATATGCTCGCCATCTTTGCGCTTGGCCACGACGTCGATTCCGAGGTCCTTTTTTGTTGAGCCGCTAAAATGCTTTTCCCTCTCTGGCCATTCGTCCCAAGGCCAGCATTCGTATTTGCCGACGTCCCATTCCTGTATAAACGGGGCGGCTTTGACGGTGACTTCTTCCAGCCATTTGCCGTCGGATTCTTGGGAACTCATTTCAACCACTATTTTAATCGCCTCGGCGATGATGATTGGTGCTGCGTTGTTAAAATCGGCGTTGTCTTCCATGTCGTTTTTGCATCCGTCGTTGGTTCTTATTCTCTTTGGCTTGAGAAAATCGGGCATTGTATTGAGTTTTCGCTTTTGAATCAACCGGAGGCAATTCTGCCCGCCGATAAACAGCGACGCTATACAGTGCGGAAGGAAACGCCGCTGGCCAAAGTTTCTTAGGAATGATAAGATGGGAGTTTTCCGTGAAATTAGAATTGGGACTCAATCCACCTTCGCTTTTGAATTTGCAACGCCGGCTTGCCCGCATTTTCTTCGGGATTGGCGGCTCGTTGCGGTTTGTTGCTTTGGCGTTCTATTTTCCAATGGCCTTTGAGGCGGAAGCGGCTTGGCTTCGGCATACCATTGACTCCACTTCCCAAGGCGCGGACGGCGTGAGGATTGGCGACGTCAACGGCGATCATTTGCCGGATATGGCGAGCGGTTGGGAAGAGGGCGGATTGGTTCGCGTTTACCTGCATCCCGGCTATCGCAAAGTTCGGCAACCATGGCCCAAAGTCACCGTTGGCAAGGTTCAGTTTCCCGAAGACGCCGTTCTGGTCGACTTGGATCAGGACGGAAACTGGGACGTCGTCAGCAGTTGCGAAGGGAAAACCCGAACTATTTTCTTGCACTGGGCGCCGAGTCATCCCGCTCAATACTTGGAGAATTCGCGCTGGCGCACTCAGGCGATTGCCGCAAGCAAAAATAGAGAACTCTGGATGTTTGCCATTCCCTTCCCAAGCGCAAGGCGCGGACTGTTCACCCTCATCGCCGGCTCCAAAGGTCGCCGCGCAAGCATTAGCCAAATCAGCGCGCCTCTCCGTCGTCCGTCAAGCGGGCAAGCAAGAATTCAACGGCTTTACGACGCCGGCTGGATCATGTCCCTGCGTAAAATCGACATAGACGGCGACGGCGATTACGACGTCCTTGCCTCAGACCGCAAAGGCAAAAAAGCGGGCGTTCTCTGGCTGGAAAACCCCGAAGTCAACGCGCCGCCCATTCAAAAAACTGGGAAGACCGCAAAAGAGAGCCGACAATGGAAAGAACACCGAATCGGCGCGGGCGGCGAAGAAGTGATGTTTCTCGATGCGCGCCAGAACTTGGTGGCAAAAAGCATTGCAATCATCGTCTCCGCCAAACCCCGCCAAATTTTTTATTTTCAGGCAAGGCAAGGCAAACCCCTCGTCTGGCAAACCCGCAAGACAACTATCGAAGGCAAAGTCGGCAGAGCCAAAGCCCTTCGCTTCGCCGATGTGGACAACGACGGCCGGCTGGATATTGTCGCCAGCAGCGAATGCGCTTCTGCCGAAGAGATTGGCGTTTTTTGGTTCTCTTTGGCCGCCCTGTCCTCACCTGTGATTCAACAGATAAACAACATCTCCGGTGCCGAAGGAACTAAATTCGACCGAATCGAAACGGCAGACCTAGACGGCGACGGGGATCTAGATGTAATTACATGTGAAGAACGAGACAACCTCGGAGTAATTTGGTATGAAAACCCGACAAACAAAAACAATTAGAAAACTATTGAATCTATCTAAACATCAAACAAACTTGGCTATGAATCCGATCACTTCAAAACTCGACAAAGCCCGCACTGTTGTGCGCAAACGCTTACACTTGCTCATTCCCTTCGCCCTTGCCCTATTGCTTCAAGGAATGGGCATTGCCGCCGCTTTTAGCGCCGAGCAATCGGCAAACCCGCCCAACATCATAGTGATTTTGGTGGACGATCTTGGTTGCGGTGACTTGTCCGCAAACGGCGCCTCCGACCTGCAAACGCCGCACATCGACCGCTTGATGAATTCAGGAATGCGCTTTGACCGCTTTTACGCCAACTGCCCGGTCTGCTCGCCCACTCGCGCCGCCTTGTTCTCCGGAAAATATCCAGACAAAGTAGGCGTTCCCGGCGTCATCCGCACCCACGCGCAAAGCAACTGGGGCTTTCTTAATCCAAACACCATTACCCTCCCTCAATCGCTTGGCAATGCCTCTTATCATACCGCCCTCATCGGCAAATGGCACTTAGGGTTGGAATCCCCTAACACGCCCAACGAGCGCGGGTTTGACTTCTTTCACGGCTTCCTTGGCGATATGATGGACGACTACTATCACCATCGCCGACACGGATATAATTACATGCGGCGCGACAACAAAACTATTGACCCGTCCGGACACGCCACGGACTTATTCTCTCGCTGGGCAACGGACTACCTAAACGCCCGCAAACAAGACGGCAAACGTTTCTTCCTTTGCCTTGCCTACAACGCGCCGCACACGCCCATTCAACCCCCTTCCCATTGGCTGGAAAAAGTGCGCAAACGCGAGCCGTCCATTAGCGAACAACGCGCCCGACTCGTCGCCTTGATCGAGCATATGGACCAAGGCATTGGCGATGTAATGGCCGCCCTAAAACAAAACGGGCAAGCGGAAAACACTCTCGTACTCTTTACCAGCGACAATGGAGGCCAACGGAACGTCGGAGGCAACTGCGGCGCCAACCGAGGCGGCAAACAAGACCTTTACGAAGGCGGCATTCGCGTTCCCTTCTGCGCCGTTTGGCCGGGTGTTATTCCGCCGGGCTCCCGATCCGACGCAGTGGGAATTACAATGGACATTTACCCTACCCTCTGCGAAGTGGCCAAAGCACCGCTTCCTCAAGCGGTGGACGGCGTTTCTCTGCTTCCCACCTTGTTAGGCAAACCCCAACACGGACTGGACCGCGCGCTTGTATGGATGCGACGGGAAGGCAACTTCCGCTATCAAGGCCGCGCCTACTACGCCTTTCGGCAAGGGCCGTGGAAGCTAGTGCAGAACAACCCGTTTGAACCCTACCAACTTTACCGACTGGATCTCGATCCAATGGAAGGCAACGACTTGGCCGCAACCGAGCCCAAACAATACCGCCAACTTATCCGCCAACTTATGATTCACATTCAGTCCGCCGGCCGCACCCCTTGGCAACGACCAAAAGAGTATACAACCCCCTAAAAAACTCAATTCACTTTGAGAAATTCTTGCGCTGGAATTGCATTCGATTCTCGTTCTGCCTCATCTTTTTTGCAATCTCGCCGACTCGTTGCTTGCGCTTTTGGAGATTTTCATTTTTCCTTGTCGAGATGAATTATTTATTGCTTGCGTTGCCGGGCAGTTGTCGGCAAAAATGAATCTGACGAAAGAAGGAATAGAACGAAATGAGCGAAGAATCTTTTCAAGAAAAAGTCCTGAGCGAGTTGAACGCAATCAAGTCCGACGTCGCCGCATTGAAGTCGGACGTCGCTTTGTTGAAACTGGACGTTCGAGATTTGAGGAAGGATAGAAACTGGATTATGGCCATCGGCGGCGGCATGATTTTATTCGTCTTTGCGCCCATCACCGTCGCCGTCATTCTCGCAATCTTGAAAATCGTCGGCGTCGTTTAGGAATTTATAGAAACAAACTTTTAGAAAAACCTATAATAACTCATGAAAACAAAAACTCGAATTTCCATGCTCTCCGCTTTTGTTTTTCTTTTTGCCGCAACCTCACGCGCCCAAGCCTAATACTTCAAAGAAGACAACAAATAACGAAACGACTAAAGAATAGAAATGACGACGCAAAAACAAACCGAAATGAAGACAGAGACGGTGTATTACGGCGATTGCCTCAAACACCTGAAACAATGGATCCAATGGAACAAAAGCCTGTTTGAACTCCAACCGACTTTGGCGGATTTGATTTATTTGGATCCGCCGTGGAACAGCAAGGCCAACTACAACGTCCTCTTTGGACAAGGCAAAATCGATGCGGACGACTGCCAAACAGCGCAGGAAACCGCCTTTGTAGATATTTGGCAATGGGGCAAAGAAGCGGAGAAACGCACGAACCTCATTTGCGGCGACGTTCACCACGACGACTACTTCAATCATCCCGCTCGCAAATCCATTCGGGGAATAAGAGAATGCATCGGCGAAACCGGCATGCTTGCTTACTGCGCTTATATGGCCGAACGACTCGCCTTGCTGAAACAAATGCTCAAAGAAACTGGATCCATCTATTTGCATTGCGACCCAACCGCCAGCCATTACTTGAAAATGATCATGGACGACATCTTCGGGGCGAAAAACTTTCGGAATGAAATTACATGGAAACGTTGCTCTAGCCACGCTCTCGTCCAAAAGGGATTCGATAACGTCGCCGACACTATCCTCTTTTACGCCAAAGATGCGGAACAAATGAAAGCCAACAAGGTGTTTACTCCGGTAGACGACGTCTTGAAGCAATTTCCACATCTAGAAAAGGAGACGGGACGGTATTTCCATCATTGCGCTTTAGAAAACAAGCCCAATAAATCAAGCGCCGGCCAACCCCGCAAATTCCTCGACCGAACAGTAGTCAGCAATATCGGGTGGAAGTGGACGCAGGAAACGCTAGACGCTCGGCTGGCTGAAAATCCGCATCTAATTTATTGGACTAAATCTGGAAGGCCTCGGTATAAGGTTTACGCGGACGCTCACCCTGGAAATGTTGTCAGCAACATATGGACGGACGTTCCTTATCTTGCCAGCGGCAACAAAGAACGCACCGGCTACCCAACGCAAAAACCGTTGGCATTACTCAAACGCATTATCAAAGCCTCCACCAACGAGGGCGATGTGGTCTTGGATCCGTTTTACGGGTGCGGCACGGCGGTCGTGGCGGCGGCAATGTTGAAGCGAAAGTTTGTCGGCGTGGATATTTCTTTTTATTCCGTAGAAACTGTGACTTATAGCCGGCTGAACAAAGAAGCGAGAATCGCGGAAGAAGACATTCAAATCAAAGGGATCCCGGAAGAGATGGAGGCGGCGAGATTTTTAGCCAAGCATGACCCGTTTGATTTTGAAATCTTTGCGGTGGAGGCTTGTCGGCCGGGCATGGTGGCCAACAAAGAGCAAAGAAGAGACAAGGGCATAGACGGCAGAGGATTTCTCCTGCATCCCGTCAAAGAGAAAGGCAAGAAGAAGCGCCTAATACTCGTGCAAGTAAAGGCCGGGAAACCGACGCCGAGCCATGTCCGCGACTTTGCCAATGTAATCCGAGACACGAAGGGCGCGGTCGCCGGCGTGTTCATTATATTGGAGAGAAACTGGTGGACTCGGGATATGCAAGAGATTGCGGATCGGCAGGGGACGTTCAAACACGAGCATTCGGTGGATGAATATCCGAGATTGCAACATTGGCATGTCGGGCAGTTTTACTTCAAAACTCCGCATCTGAGGTTGCCGAATTTGCCGGAAATGGCGGATCCGTTGAGTGGGAAAGAAATGATCAGTTGGAAGCAAACCGGCTTTTTGACCCGGCAGTATGCAATCTGGAAAGGAGCAACAAGCGCGGCAATATCGACGCATCACTCATAATCCCACTCTGTCCTCTCTAATCTATTAGTTCGATTTCTCGCAGTTTGGGGACATGTTTTGTCCATGCGGAAAGCGGAAGCAAGAAGTGTTGACAGACGGTTGCTTGCGCATTTTTGGTAGTTGTGGGATTTGTTTAGAGGTGGGCGGGGTCGACGTCGATGGAGAGGCGGATGTCTTCGGGCAGAGGAGTTTCTTGGATTAGGGGTTGGAGTCGTTTGGAAAGGGCGGCCATTCGGTTGGTGCGCAAGGCAAGTTGGTAGCGGAAGAAGTCTTCGGCGCGGAGCAATGTAGCGGGAGCGGGGCCGGCCAAAGTCAAACCGTTGAAGTCGGCAAGGCTTTTTTCAATGGTTTTTTTGAGGTGCGCGGCGGCGAGGCGGGTTTTGTCTTCGTTGCGTCCGCGCAAAGTGAGGGCGCAGAGGCGCTGGATTGGCGGGTAGCCGAGTTCTTGGCGGAATTCAATTTCTTGTTCGTAGAAGCCGATGTAGTCGTGCTGGCGGGCATATTGGATGGCGGGATGAAAGGGAGTGAAGGCTTGGATGAAGACTTCGCCTTCAACGTCGCCGCGACCGGCGCGGCCGGCGACTTGTGTAAGAAGTTGAAATGTGCGCTCGCCGGCGCGGAAGTCTGGGAAGTAAAGGCTCAAGTCCGCATAAATAATTCCTACGAGGGTGACATTGGGAAAATGAAGGCCTTTGGCAATCATTTGCGTTCCCAGCAAGATGTCGATTTTGCCTTGGCGGAAGGCGTGGAGGATGCGGCGGTATTCTTCTTTGCGTTTGAGAGCGTCGGAGTCCATTCGCTGGACGCGGGCTTTGGGGAAGAGTTTGCGCAAGGTTTCTTCGACGCGTTGAGTGCCGATGCCGGCGAAGCGGATTTGTGGATTTTGGCAATTGGATTGGGGGCAGACTTGGGGCGCTGGTTCGGCGTGGCCGCAGATGTGGCAACGCAGTTCTCCAGCTTGGCGGTGGAAGGTGAGGCTAATGCTACAATGAGGACAGCCGGCCACATAGCCGCAAAGCGGGCATTGCAAGGAAGCGGAATAGCCGCGGCGGTTGAGGAAGAGCATGGTTTGCTCGCCGTCTTGAAGGCGGGCAGTGATCGCTTCTTTAAGTTTTGGAGAGAAGATGGAAACGCTCTTTTCTTTGCGGGCGGTGGTTCGCATGTCGATGATGCGGACAAGGGGCAGGGTTTTGGCGTCGGCGCGGCGGGGGAGTTGGAGGAGTTGGTATTTGCCGCGTTGGGCATGGTAGTAGCTTTCCATAGAGGGCGTGGCCGAACCAAGCACGGCGATTGCTTTTTCTTGGTGCGCTCTGAGGACGGCTACGTCGCGGGCGTGATAGCGGGGGGCTTCTTCTTGTTTGTAGGAAGATTCGTGTTCTTCGTCCACAATCACCAATCCCAGCGGATGAACTGGCGCGAATACTGCCGAGCGGGCGCCGATTACAATGCGCGCTCTTCCTTGTCGGATTTTGTGCCATTCGTCATGCCGTTCGCCGGGAGAAAGTTTATGGTGCAACACAGCCGTCAACGTGCGCAACGGGGCGGAGCTGAACCTTGCCTTGAATCGCTCCACCGTTTGAGGGGTGAGGGAGATTTCCGGCACCAGCACGATGGCGCCCTTTCCCTGCGAGAGACAATGTTCGATGGCTTGGAGATAGACTTCTGTTTTGCCGCTTCCCGTCACTCCGTGAAGCAAGAAGGTGCGCTGGCTGGGCGCGTCGTCATCGCACGCTTGGATGATATGATTCAAAGCCGCTTTTTGGGCTTCGTTCAAGGCCAGTTTCTGAGTGGGAAGAATGGTTTCGTGGGCAAAGGGATCTCGATCCATCACGCGCGGAGCAATGGCCACCAGTCCTTTGTCTTCTAAACGTCGCACGGTTTGGGCGGTTGTGGACATGGTTTGGATAAATTCCTGAAGCCGCATTTCCCGTCGTTCCAAGATTGCTTGCCAAAGAGCCTTCTGCCGGGCGGACAACTTTGGCTCTTCTTTCGAAGTTTGCGGCAGGGCGCGAACAAAAAGCCGTTCCCGCCATCCTTCTTTTTCCCTGCGGACGGCGTCGGGCAACACGCTTTTCAAAGCGATTTCCGCAGGACAGCAGTAATACTCAGACATCCAGCGAGCCAACGAGAGGACTTTTGGTGTCACCAGATTTTCGCGGCCGACGACGCCGAGCAAATCGCGCAGATTACGGCATGGAGAGCGCTCATCCAAGCCGGTCACTACGCCCATCAACCGCCTTGCGCCAAAAGGCACTTTGACGCGGGAGCCAATGAAGACCGCGTCTTTCATGCTCTCCGGGACGCGATAATCAAACTCTTTGCCTACGGCAATTTCTAGCGTTACCCGCGCAATCATCCCCAAAAGCAAATAGAAACATTTTAGTCAAAGCGCGAAAATATTGAAGTCAACACGCTCTGTCCTTAACATTTGCCGGATATGAAACATTGGCGGGCATGGCTTTTTCCGGCGCTGGCGATTTTTGCGGCGCTCTCTTGGTGGTTGTGTCCGCGCCTTGCGATCCAGAAAAAGCAGGAGCAAGGGAACTTGCTTCATCCTCTAATCCTTCGAGCGGCGGGCGAGTACCGTCTGGATCCCGCGCTAATCAAGGCCGTCATTTGGCGGGAAAGCCAATTCGACGCTTCGGCAATGGGGAAGGCTGGCGAAATTGGACTGATGCAGTTGACGGACGCCGCCGCGTATGAATGGGCGGATGCCTCTCAAATTGTCTCATTCAAGCCGGAACATCTCTACAATCCAGAAACAAACACTCTGGCCGGTTGTTACTATCTGGCCAAAATGATTCGATCCTTTCCCGATTGCGACGATCCAATTCCCTACGCCCTAGCCAGCTACAACGCAGGCAGACAGCAAGTTCGGCGCTGGCAACAAGGCGCCGCCTCAACCAACGCCGCCCAGTTCATCCACCAAATTGCCTTCCCTTCCACCAAGCAATACGTCCAATCCATCCTGCGACAACGCCTCCGATTCAAACAAGACTTTCAATAACCGCCCGGCAAAAACACCAAAACGATAACAGACTGCGCCATCATTTAATCCGGGCCTCTTCAATGCGGGGAAGCCAACCCGCATCGAGAAAAAGATTTTAAAAGAAACTCCGAACCCTTGCGGCGATGCGTTGCGGCAGGCGATTCCGAAAAAGACAAACTGAAGGGCCGGCAAGTCATGGAAAATGGAATCGGCTGGAGAAAGAATCACCGACCACCTGAAAAATTCCTCAAACAAGTCTCCACCTTGTAAATAGCCTCCAGAAAAGAAAAATGGCGGCCATGGAATAGCAGGCTCTATCAAGCCATCGGATGACCATGACCGCCAAGAGAAACGCCCGTTTCTCGTTATGCATCACTCACCCGACGAGCGTAAAATAGACTTTGATCGCAACAAGTCAACCCCAATTTTTGCGCTTTACAACAACGGCCCGCCTGCCGATAAAAAAGCGGTGACTGGGAGTAGATTTTGACCTAAATAAAAACCATCGGACGCCCCATCAAAAAAAACGCCCAAAAGAATCACTCAATTCCTTTGACAAATATTCCCATCTGACAATCGCGCCATACTCCATTATTTCCATTTAGTCCATGAGGTGGCTTTGCCATCAGGAGAAAAACAGCGGCGGCTGATTGACAACACTACCCGGCCGTCCCCGCCATAAGCCACTTTATGCTTGCCGTTTGACCGTCGTTCCCTCACTCTTTCCAGAAGCGACAAAATGAACGAAAAAGACGCCATTTTCCAACCGGATGCGGACGCCAAAGACGTTCTCAAAGCGGTCGAAATCATTGCAGAAGAAGCCGAAGGAGAACGAATAAAACATGCTCCAGAGCCAAAACAAGCAAAAGAGAATCGGCAAAAAAAAACAAAGGACATGGCAGTCCGATCTCTGGATTCCCTCAACCAACCCGATTCGACGCTCGAACTTTCGCTTCGTCCCGCGCGGTTTGCCGATTTCACCGGCCAAGATAAAGTCAAGGAACGTTTGGAAATTGCCGTAGCCGCCGCCAAACAACGAGGCGACGTCCTCGATCACATCCTTCTCAACGGCCCGCCCGGACTAGGAAAAACCACGCTGGCCAACGTCGTCGCCAAAGCCATGAAAGCCGGCCTCAAAAGCACCAGCGGCCCCACTATCGAAAAAGCGGGCGACCTCGCCGGCCTGCTCACCAACCTCGAACAAGGAGACGTGCTGTTCATCGACGAAATCCACCGCATGCAGAAAAACATCGAAGAATACCTCTACCCCGCTATGGAAGACTTCAAACTGGACATCATCATCGATCAAGGCCCCAACGCCCGAAGCGTCCGAATCAACCTCAAAAAATTTACCCTCATCGGCGCCACCACGCGCAGCGGCCTCCTCTCCAGCCCCCTCATCAGCCGATTCCCCATCAAAGAACGGCTTGACTACTACCCCGCCGAGCAACTCTGCGACATCGTCGTCCGTTCCTCCCGTCTTCTCAACGTCCCCATCGAAAAAGACGGCGCATGGGAAATCGCCCGCCGCAGCCGAGGCACTCCCCGCATCGCCAACAACCTCCTCCGCCGCGTCCGCGACTACGCCCAAGTCCGCCACGACGGAAGCGTCACCAAAGCCATCGCCGACCAAGGACTCGCCATGCTCGACATCGACCAAAACGGACTCGACGAAATGGACAAGCGCATTCTCGAAACAATCATCCTTCGCTTTGACGGCGGCCCCGTCGGCATCCACTCGCTTGCCGTCGCCGTTGGCGAAGAAGCGGATACTTTGGAAGCAGTCTACGAACCCTGGCTCATCATGGAAGGCTACCTCAAACGAACCCCCCAAGGCCGAACCGCAACCAAAACCAGCTACGAAAAACTCGGCCTTTCCCCTCCAAAAACAAACGACGGCCAGTCCGAACTGCTCTAAAAACACCCAGCCAAAAAATCGCCTTGTCTAGACTTCCCAATCCCGGCAACATAGAGATATGACAAGAGCCCAAATCGAATCCGCAATCGAAAGCGGCCGTCCCTTCGTTCTCCGAATGGCCGACGGAAAAGAATACCCCGTTCCGCATCCCGACTACATTTCCCTGCATCCAGGAGGCAAATTTGCGACGGTGTACGACGACGAAGGCCATTTCTTCATCCTCCCACTATTGACGATGACCGGCCTAGTTTCCGCCATTTCAGAAAAAGAAGATTGATCCCTCAAAAACAACCATTCCGCCGCAAAAAAAAACAAAACAAAACTCAACCCCAAACACACCTCTCCAAGCCCCGCGCTTATTGGCCGCTTTGATTTTTAGACGGGCGTAATTAGGGATTCTCAGAAAAATTGAGTGTCTTGCCCCTTTGCCTCACGGCAACGGTTGCTTGCAAATCGGGCAGGAAACTTTGCTGTCTATCAACACCATCCCGCCGTCTCTGCCGATTGGGAAAAGCCGCCCGCAGTCTTCCAGCGGACATTTTTCAGCGCGTACGCTGTTGTTTTTGTTGCATTTTGAGCAAGGAATCGTTTTTCCAGGGTTTGCGTTAGCCCAGTCCGCCAATTCGTCGCGGCTCATATTGAACTCGTGATTACAGTCGCCGCAGAGGTAATAGACGCCATCCGGGAAATCCTGCGACTGACTCGCTTGATCGGAGCCTCTCTTGAACAAAAAGACCGCTAAACCAATGAGAACAATCGCTCCAACAATTTTCAGTGCGTCTTTCATTTGTATTATCGAGGAAGGTGTTCTAAGTGGGGCAGGTTGTCGTTATTCCAACGTTTGATTTGGTTTGTGTCCTTATTCAACGACCAGACCAGATTCATCAACCTATCGTGGTCTGCATGCGAGTCCATAAAGAGAAGATTCGAACCGAGATTGTGTCTTTTACTCGGCCACTCCGCTGCAGGATTGTTAAAAGTTCCATTATCTGCGGGATCCACTGCCGTATCCCACCTCTTATCCGTTCGGCTATCTGTGACTCCAATCATATCCGCCGGCGCCCGCACTTGAGCCGTCTTGATGTATGGAGATCTGGAAGGCACGTCCCCGCCAAGCCCCAAATGCGGATTGGTGAACTCTCTTACTCCCCAATCATTGTAACCGTAGGTAAAGTGGGAATTTCCACCCGGTCCAATATTCCAAGGGAATTCCTTGTTGCCGTAGACATTGGTTTGGTACCACCAGAATTTAGGTTTTTCAGACGGGCAATTGAAGGACTTGGTGCTCGCTCCCATCGTATTGAGCAAGCGACCCGGCCAAACAATCGATCCCTCATACGGCGCAGTCGGTCCACCAACCCGAAAGTGGCCGGGATAGGTGTCTTCGTTGTCGCCGGTGTACATAGCAAAACCGATGCCCATTTGTTTCAAATTATTCAAGCAGGAGGCTTGTTTGGCCTTGGCCTTCGCTTGGGAAAGAGCGGGCAACAGCATGCCGGCCAAGATGGCGATGATGGCAATAACCACCAACAGTTCAATCAAAGTGAACGCGGAGAGCCCCCCCCCTCGTTTCCGAGAGAAGACCAATAGTTTTGGCGCTAGCGAAGCGGGCTTCAATGCTCCTCCCACAATTCTACGGGAGGGCAACGGTTTTTGTTTCCATTTCGGCTTCATAATCAAAACAAACTGCCGAACGCCGCCAGCATTGTCAATCCTAATCTTCCGCGGATGAATTTTTTTAGGAAAACCGCCCCTTGCCGATTCAATTTCCCCACGACGGCAGACAAGGATTGCGCGCCAGCTTATCGTTTTCGCCCGAATCTTCGCGCAGAGAAAGTTCCATTTTCGCTGGCAAAAAAGCTCTTTCATATTAGTCCTTCCGAAATTTGATCGACGATGAACACCTCAATGATCTTTCATCAACTCGATGATTGTGCGGGCGCATCAACACGTGGCCGGTGCCTCAAAAAAAAACGGTGGGCAACAGTTACCCGGTCTCTGGGTGCTTTTGGCGTGAACTGTGCGCCAAACTGTAGGCCGACTGCGCGAACAAGCACGTTGGTCTATCGCTCGATCTAATTGGTAGGAGAACGCAATGATGTGGTGGTGTTGGATCCGGTTTGAGAGAAGTTGCCAGGAGGACTGTTGAAATGACCGCAGTGATGGATAAGGCGCACCTGGATTGTTGTATAAACTATTATGTATGAGTGAGTGAAATGTTTTTGCGCAATGCGCGCTCTATTATGTTATTCCAGCGCGAACCCTCATTCTTCATAGATCTTCGTGCTACTGACGGAAGAGAACAACCATGTTCTGTTGATGTTTGACGGCATTACGATATGGGGAAGTGTCAGTTGCGAACGGCGTGGAATTCCGCTGGTTATTATAGAAAGTAAGAGGAATGATTCTTTATAGTAAGGAGAAGTAAGAATTGCGAGATGGAAGGCAGGGCGGCCTGTTCGAGGAGCGCAAGGAAGTTTTTTTATGATCCTTGTCAAAGAGCGGATGGTTGGGGAACTGATTAGATAGGGGTTGGGCGAAGAAGTTGGGATGGCATTAGGAAATTTAGGGGAAAGCTTTTATGCGAGGGTTTCTGCTCAAGTCATTTCGTCGCATCATCACGTCTTTATAGGAGAAGGTTCACTAGATAATATGGCAAGATTTGCCTTCTGCTGAAGGTTTTTGATGTTTGTTTCTCTCGTGGTTTCTTGGATTATGCTTCGATAATTCGCTAACTCGGTTTAGAAAATGAACAGTCGTTTTAGCAAGCCTCTGACATATCTCTAGATTGCGCTATCTTTGATTCAGTTGCGCAGAAGGCAATGTATAAAAATGAAAGAAAACAACAATCCGTCTTTCCTTCGTTTTAACGACGGTTGTTTTATGGCAAGACGTCTTCGCGTGCTCGCTTTCACATTTGTTCGGAGAATGCCGCGGCAAAAGAGATAGTTTTCGTTACGATAACGGGACTGCGAGTTTCTGAAACAAATTCTCAGGTGTCTTCCCAGAGAAAACATCTTCATGCGCAATGGCGTTGTTTAAAGTGAATGCCCACATCTCCCTCCAACCATGCGCCAAAACAGAAAAAGGATGATCCGTCGACAGGTAATCCGCTGGAAAGAAAATAAGGATTGAGTAGCCGTCGACAATCAGATAACCTCTGAATTTTGAAAATTTGATGCCACCGCATCATTAGAAAATGATTATGTTGACATTATCCACGCCAAAAGCTGTTCTTCTTTTCATTGTCCTCGTAGGACTCAGCATCTGCGGATGGACGCTATTTTTTCCCGCCCCGGAGAAACAAATCGAGAAAACTCTCCAAAAACTGGCCGCTTCCATTTCGTTCAAAAACGAAAAACCTATCGATCGCTTGATAGCCGTTAATGCCGTCCCCTCCTTTTTTCATACTAACGCTTTTGTCCAAATTCTCCACGGACCTTATACCACCACACTAAGAGGCAAGGCAGAAATTCGAGAGGCAGTTCCCGGCTTGCGAAACGCCAAACGTTCCGTCCAAGTTCAACTCGCCGAGCCGCAAATCCAACTCGACGGCAAAAATTGGGCAACCGTGCTTGTTACCTGCACCGTCTATCTAGAAGACGATACAACGCCGCAATGGCAAATCCTCAAACTCCGACTAGAGAAAACCAAGCGAAAATGGCGAATCCAACAAGTAGAATCCATCAACCCAAACAACATAATAGCTCCTCCAATTTAGTTCTTAAAGAACTTCCTTTTTATTCGTCGTCTCTCATTTAAGGCCTCTTCCATGGCGGCGATTTCGGAGGGTGACAAGCCGTAAAGGGAATAAGCAAGGTGGTCGATTTCTTTTTCCTGCGCCCTGACGTCTGCCGAGGTGTTGGAATCTTTAGTCTGCGAAATGTGGTCAACCAAACGAATGAAAGATTGTTGACTATCATGGGAAATTATAGGGACGGGGATGCGTTCGACAACAAATTTTTCCCACTGAGTAAGCCCCACTCCGGTCGTTAAAGCGGTATTCTTTATGAACTAAGTAACAATGGCGCTGTTCAGAATTGCGCAGAGGTCTTTTAGAAAACTTCCAGTTATGACAAATGCTTTATCGTTTGAATACATTTCCGAATCAGAATATGCAAATCTTCCATGAGGAGACATATCCATCCAGAATAGTTTTTCTTTCTTAAATGCCAATTCGGATTCAGCGCTAATATTTGCCAATAATTCATACCATTGGTTCGTACCAGATTTCTTGGAAAGCCCCTTTTTATGTTTCTGTAAATAATTATAAACCGCCGGATAGATGTTTATTTTTATGCCTTTGCGCGCATAGATCAGCCAAAACTTGGCCCGGTTGGCTTGGTAGCGGCGGATGTCTCGGCCGCGTAACACGGGCTTGATGATTGCAGCGGATTGGGGGGCTTCCTTTGCCAATCTTTCTTTGATTGCGTCGTCAATAATAAGGGCTTTGTTAAGTCCAGTTTTGATTCCGAAGTTGATTTTGACATCCCATTCTTTGGGCGGAGTTCCGATAGTTTGCATTTTGTTCATAATGGCTTGTGTTTGAGGGAAACCGCTTTGAGGGAACCAGAGGGAGGCGCTTTTTGAACCATCAAAATGCAGGTGTCCACGATGGTGTTTTCAAAGACTGGAAAGCCGCCGAAGTCTAATAATCGTTTGGGGTTGGTTCGGGACGCCAAGTAAGCGCGCGTTTTCTGGCCGTAGCCGGAACGCAACCACTTATTTGAAGAGAGGAAGCAGAGGAGGGCTTGGGGGACATGAGTTGGCAACCTTTTTCGTAGAAGAGTTGGTAGAGGTCGCCGGTGCGGATGAAGGTTTCCAAGCCGGCGCTCTTATAGAGTTGGGCGAGTTGGCCCTTGTTCTTTTGGAGTTGGATGTAAGGGGGTTGCTGATGAGGATGGGGAAGCCTTGGGCGATGCCGAACATGGATTGTCGGCTGGGGCGTTTGGTGCGTCAGGGGAAAAGCCGGCGTTGCAGAGTTCTTTGTCTTTGTTTCGGCAGTGCTGTTTCTCTGGAGGAAGGGCGGCGTGGAAGTGTCGCTCGCGGTTGGCGGCCAGTTGAGATTGGCGTTGTGGAACGGCGGGGGTTGGGGCCAGTTCTAGTTGTTAGGGTTGTCGTTGGGTTGTTGTTCGATGGCGAGGGAGATGAAAAATCGCAGCTTGGCGATCTGCGTGGCGATAGGCTGAATATCCACGCCGAAAATGCTGTTTTGAACAGATACAGCTTGCGCTCAAAGTCGCCCGAATACCGCTCAAAAGTGTCGCTGATCGCCAGCAACTCAGCATCGCGTTCTCGCTGATTTTCCGTATCAAAGGCCGCGTCTGCCTTTGTGCGGGCGCGTTCTTTTTGTAAGGTGGCCCAGCGTTAGTTGTATGGATCTAAGCGGCGCAAGGCTAAGGGGAGTTTGTAGAGGACGGCCATAAGAAAGGCGCCAGAACCTACGGCGGGGTCTAGGATGCGGAGATGGGCAATCGCCTGCAAAAGAGGGCTTTGGTTTCGGCCTCTGCAAAAGAGTTCATGGGCGTCGTTGAACGCATCCTCGTAGTCCAGCAAATAGCGAATGCGCTCTTGCCAAAACCCTGTGTCGGCATCGCTTGGCGAACACGCTTGAGCCAATGTTGCCGCTAATGCTTCTTCTGCCCTGTAATCTACCACTGGGCGCGGCGTGTAATAAGAGCCGGTTTGCTTGCGGGCGGTTTGGCGTGTTTTCTTCTAGGCAACGGCTGGAGCGAACCGTGCAAACCAACATCCCCAATCCTTGGGGCATCGCTTTCGACCAATGGGGACAAAACTTCTTTTTAATCACCTCCGGCACCGACATGCACTGGATGCTTCCCGTCGAAGTAAAGGCCCGCTACGGAGTTTCCACGCGGGGAACTGAAAACCTGATCCAAAGAGAACACCGCGTCCGACCAACCGCCGGCTTGGAATTTGTTTCCAGCCGCCATTTCCCAGACGAAGCGCAAGGCGACTACATCCTCAATAACAGCATCGGCTTTCTCGGCGCCAAACAACACACTCTCGAAGATGACGGAACCGGTTATCGCAGCCGCCATCGGCAAGACCTTTTCGTCTCCAGCGATCCCAACTTTCGGCCGGTGGACTTGGAGTTCGCCCCCGACGGCTCGCTTTACGTCGTGGACTGGCACAACCAACTCATCGGCCACATGCAACACTCCGCCCGTGATCCCTTGCGCGACCATGCTCACGGCCGCATTTATCGGATCACCTATCCCTCTCGTCCCTTAGTCCAACCCGCCAAAATTGCCGGCGCCAGCATCGAGCAGTTGCTCGAAAACCTCGAACTCCCCGAATACCGCACTCGCTATCGTTCCCGCCGCGAACTGCGCGGGCGGGCGGCAAAACAAGTCGCCGCCGCCGTCAAACACTGGACAAGCGTGATCAACCCAAACAATCCCAACTATGAACGTTTCCTTTTAGAAGGGCTTTGGACCACTTGGGGCGTCAACCAAATCGACGCTCCCCTCCTCCGCCAACTGCTCGGCGCCGACTCCTACAAAGTCCGCGCCGCCGCCGTGCGAGCCTTGCGATACAACTTGCGCGACTTTGACGACCACGCCGACCTTCTCCTTCACGCCGCCCAAGACGACCACGGACGAGTTCGCCTCGAAGCCATCATCGCCGCCTCTTGGCTCGACAACCATCACGGACTCCGCATCCTCGAAGAAGCCGGCAAAAAACCAATCGACCGCTGGATGAAACACGCCTATGAAACCGCCAAAACCAATCTCTCCGGCAAAAGCCCCCAGCCGTCCGCAAACGCAAACCAACCCGCCAACACCGCGCCCGTTCATCTTTCTTCCGCTGGCAAAGCGCTCTGGAATCAAGGCGCCAAAATCTACCAACGAGACGGCCATTGCATCACTTGCCACCAAGCCGACGGCAACGGACTTCCCGCCGCCGGCTTTCCTCCCCTTTCCCAAACCGACTGGGTCAACGGAAGCGCCGAACGGCTCATCAAACTCACACTCAACGGACTTCACGGCCCCATAGAAGTTCGCGGCAAAAAATATCCGGGTTTTGTTCCGATGACTCAATTTCGCAGCCTTTTGAGCGACCAAGAACCAGCCGCCGTCCTCACTTACGTCCGCAACGCCTTCGGCAACCACGCCCCCGCAATCACCTCCGCCGAAGTCAAAACCGTTCGGCAGGCCACCCAAAGCAAAGCCGGCTTCTGGACGCCGCAAGAACTCCAACAACAACACCCCAACTAGCCCGCGTTCCCAATCAAACAGCGCTTCAAAAATGAGAGCGAACACAACAAAGAAAATCCAAAAAACAAAGAATTCGCCGCCGACAAGTCACCGCCCAAACCGGCCGCAAATCCCGAATCAACCGCCATTGAACTCTGGCCAAGAAACTGGGTTCTTTTGCGCATCGAGAAGTCTCCATTCTCAAAAACTCCAATCCTAGCCAAAAAAAGAAAGTTTCCATTTTCTTTCTCTTTTTTGGGGTTGACAAATGTCGGAAAGAATGGTTCATTGAACTCGTTTTTACTTTTTGACTTACGGAAAAGAAAACTTGACAATCTAGGAAAACTCTGATCAAGCCTATGAAAAATAGTACACAACGCAACAACGCAACAACGCAACAACGCAACAACGCAACAACGCAACAACGCAACAACGCAACAACGCAACAACGCAACAACGCAACAACGCAACAACGCAACAACGCAACAACGCAACAACGCAACAACGCAACAACGCAACAACGCAACAACGCAACAACGCAACAACGCAACAACGCAACAACGCAACAACGCAACAACGCAACAACGCAACAACGCAACAACGCAACAAGCGGCGGGCGGTTGACTTGGACTAGCGCCTTTCTTTTGACGGCAACTTTGCTTTCTTTGGTGCCGATTGAACAAAGCCAAGCGCAGTTGTTCATTGACGTCTATCCCAGCCAAGACACCCCCACCAACAGCATCTGGATCTTCTCCGGCTCCTCTAGCGTCGCCTCGGCTGGTACGTTGATCACTTCGGGCAACCTCAGCCCCGGTGATTGGCAGACGGCCAGCAACATTTACAACGCCAACAAGCCTTCTAACGAGCAAATCACGCTCTCTCCCTTGTTTTCCAGTTCCAACACCATAGACATCGCTTCGGTGAGAGCCAGAATCCCGGGCGGCGGCAAGACCAACATCACCTTTGCCGCCAATGCCACTAACACCCCGACCATCACCTTCAAGACCGGCAACAATGCCAGCCGAAACCGAACCATCTCGCACCTGTTATGGATGGGACTGAGACCCTCGCTTATTATCGGGACGATCTTGGCATTCGGGTGAGTGGCGGGGCGTTCCGCTACGAAAACAACGACGCTTCTTCTTGCAGCGGAGCGGGATTGTTGAACAAACCTTTCAGCGATTTTGAGACGGGATCCACGGATGGAATCTTCACTTTTAACAATCAGGCGGGGCTTCCCAATACAGGACCCGGTTTTGCGGCCAATAGTCGAGGCTCGGTGCAGGTTCGATTCCATCGGGGCACCATCATCCGCGAACCAGAAGAATACGTCCTCTTCTTCGGCCTCTTCGCGCTAGGTTTTGTCTTCTTCCATCGCCGTATAACGCAAAAGAAACGCCGCCAACAAGCCGCCACTTTGTAGACTTGGTTTGGTGATGCGGACTTTCTGGCGTTTGCGGCAAGCGGCAAAAACGACAAACCACCACAGATTCGTAGCTGAGGATTTGTAATTTGCGGCTGGTTGCGAAAATGGGCTTTGGCTTGCAGAGTGGTTGTTGGCGGCGCGCCGCAAGGGAAAAGATTTTTTTCAAGAGCAAAACATGTCTAATTGATTGGTTTGCCTTCGAAAGTGGGCGGTGGAAAGTTTTGGGGAGCGCCGGTTGAGTCCCGCTTTTCGGCTGGCCACTTGAAACATTTGGCGAATTTGGTCGGCGAAAATGCCCTCTCCCTTCATGCGATTATGGAAGGAGGAGTGGTTGAGTTTGCCTTTGCGCATTGTTCGGAGCCGTTGCAACACTTTTTGTTCGCGGTCGGGGAAGTGCCGTTTCAGCCAGTTGGCGAATAGGTCTTTGACTTGGTAAGGGAGGCGCAAAATGACATAGCCTGCGTGTTGGGCGCCGGCTTCGGCGGCTTTTGAAAGGAGATTGGGGATTTCGTGATCGGTCAATCCCGGAACAATCGGCGCAAGCATGGCGCCGACGGGAATTCCGTTAGAAGCCAGCGTCTCAATGGCGCGCAAGCGAGCTTCGGGCGGCGAGGTTCTCGGCTCCATAACTTTTCGGAGTTCTCTATCCAAAGTGGTGAGGGAAACGAAGACGACGACAGCGGAATAGTTGGCCAGCCGTTGCAACAAGTCTATATCTCGAGTCACAAGTTCGTTTTTGGTGATAATGCCGACCGGGTTGCGAAAGTCGGCCAGCACTTTCAGGCAACCGCGAGCGATGCGAAGCCGCCGTTCAACGGGTTGGTAGGGATCGGTGACGCCGCTCATGGCAAGGGCTTGGGGTTGCCAACTTTTTGCGGAGAGTTCCCGGCGGAGAATGTCGGGCGCTTGGTGTTTGACAAGGATGACGCTTTCAAAATCCAGGCCGGAAGAGAATCCGAGGAACTCGTGCGTTGGCCGCGCATAGCAGTAGATGCATCCGTGTTCGCAACCGCGATACGGATTAATTCCGGCGCGAAAGCCGACGTCCGGGCTGTCGTTGTAGGTAATGAGCGATGCCGAATGGTCTTTGAGGTATCGGGTTTGGATGGGAGGATTCTCTTCTGGATTCCAATCTCCCGCTTCTGGTTCCAAGCGGATTGGCTCGAAGCGATTGGCCAGATTTTCGCAAGTTCCTCGACTTTGGCACTGCAAATTCAATGGATCTTCATGCGAAAAAGACGGGAGGAACGTCTGTTCGGAGTTAAGCGCAACGGCATTTGGGCGGACGCGGCGTTGGGCGGCGATAGCCCAGCAATCTGGACGGCAACAGCAAAAGCGCCTTGAGGAACACCAGAGCAGAATCCACCGCAATGCCGAGCAACCGGAAAGGCAGAAGCAAAAGCCAAACGACGGGAAAAGCCAAAAGCGCTAGAAGCGCAACCGGCCAGCAAAGCACCAGCAGAAGCAACCATCCAATCAAGCAGAGCAAGGCGTTCATGGCTTTCATTAGAATACAAAGTTCAAAGAGGGTCAAAGAAAATTATTCGCGGAGGCCGAATCGAATGATTCGTTGTGAAACTGAACAAAAGAAATGCACAAAAAAAAACTCCGCTTTGGGAAAAACCCGAAGCGAAGTTGGTTTGAAAAAACGAGGCCAAAGCGCAAAGCGCAGGCCGCAAATCACGAGCCGATAGCGGCGGCTTTTCGTTTCTTTTGCATTCGCCGGCGATGAAAGAAGACAAAGCCCAGAGCAAAGAGGGCGAAGACGAGAGCGTATTCTTCCGGCTCAGGGATGGTCGAGCCATGCACCCGAATGCGCAGGTTGTTTGCTTGCGGCCCCGTCCAACCGCCAAGAACCGCGTTGCCAGACCGATTGCCGTTGTATCTGTCCTCTGGTCTGGTAGCGAAGAAGTTGGACAGGTGAAAGTGAGCAATCGGCTTGTTCGTCATGATCGCCGCCCCAATCCAGTTGACAGCTACCGAGCTGCTGCCGTAGTTCAACTCGCTGCCGCTAACCCGCGGACCAATGTCGTCCCAACCCGTGTTGTAGACATCATTTAGATGCATAGCGGCGATGGTGCGGCTGCCGCGGCCGGTGTAGCTGATCGTGGGCACATTGGTGGCCGTGCTGGGGATGGTGATGTCGTCGAGGGTGTTGGTGGTTCCCAGCTTGATGGTTTGCCCCAAACGCGTGCGCAAAGACTCCAAGTCCCTCGCCGCATTGGTGGTCGTTGCCGTGAAGAGCGGCGTCAAGTTGTAATCGGCGGCGGAAGTGCTCCGCAAAAAGGCGCTGCCCGTTTTGTGGGTGTCGCGCCTATCATAGCCGCCGCTGGTTCGGATTCTGGGAGGCACGTTGTTATGCGCCCAACCGCTAGAAGAGCCGCTGAAAACCCAAAGCGTAGCGTTGGTGTCGTCTTGGCTAGGGAAAATGTCCAGCCACAACTGCGCTTGGGCGTTGTCCCCCCCCCCCCCCCCCCCGCAAAGGCAGGCGACGGCGGCCAATAAAGATAGTTTATGTTTCATAAGAATCTAGTTTGCTGTTAAAAATTTCTTTCCTTTTACCCTTCCAAAAGAAGAAAGTCAAACCTAAAAATCACAAAAAAATGCAAAAAGGGAAGAAAAATTCACTGGAAAACGACAAAATCCGCAAAAATTCCGCTGTTGTCGTTGAGGAAAGAAAGTTTTGGCGTTCCATGATATTGACAAACGTTTTTAGAAAATGGCCAAAAAAAGTCCACGACGGCAGGCCAACGGCGCGGCGAGTTCAATCGCCGAGGGTTCGTTTCGCTTGAATTTTCGCGCTGTTTTCCGTTGATTGCGGATGCGTAGGATTGGAGAATCCTGCGGATGCAAGGGCAGTGAAAATCCAAGTCCAAAACGTCACAAAACAGTATCGGCATCCAAAGCGCCAAACAATCTCGGCAGTGGACGCCGTGAATTTGACGGTGAACGCCGGCGAAATGCTTGCGGTAGTCGGCCCTTCCGGTTCGGGAAAAACGTCGTTGCTCCGGCTGATTGCGGGATTGGAAGAGCCAACGCAGGGGCAAGTGCTCCTAGACGGAACGCCCGTATCCACAATTCAGCCGGACAAGAGAGGGATGTTCATGCTGTTCCAAGACGCCCTGCTGTATCCCAACCTGAGCGTTTACGACAACTTGGCCATGCCGTTGACGCTGCGGCAACCGCTTTGGCGGAGGTTGAGGCCGAAAGGACGGCGCCAACGGGAAACGATTCGCGCCCCAATCGAAGCGATAGCGCGGCGATTTCAAATCAGCGAGCGTTTGGACGCGCTGCCCGCGCAACTGTCCCGAGGCGAACGGCAACGAACCGCCTTGGGTCGAGCGATGTTGTCCCAGCCTGCGGTGCTGCTTTTGGACGAGCCGCTGAGCAACTTGGAGCCGGAACTGCGGTTTCATCTGCGATTTGAAATGGCCTCTTTGCGAGAAGAAACAGGCGCGACCGTGATCCACGTCACTCACGATCCTTTTGAAGCGTTCACTTTGGGAGACCGGGTGGCGGTTCTGCATCGCGGCCGATTGCAGCAGATCGATTTGCCGGAGCGCGTTTATGAAGAACCGGCCAATCGATTCGTCGCCGGTTTTTTCGGGTTTCCTCCAATGAATTTTGTGGAAGGTTGGGCAAAAGAGATGGAAGGCGAGATTCGATTTCTCGCCCCCGGAAAGCCGGAAAAGAGCATTCAATTGAAGATGCCCTCCAATTTTGCGGCGGCGGTTGGGCGTCCCATTATGGCCGGAATTCGCCCAGAACACGTGAATGTGGAAGCGTTGCCCAGCAGCTCTGTGCAGGGAAGTTTCGAGGCGTCCATTCGGCGGGTGGAGAAATTCGGGGCAGAAGTATTTCGGCATTTGGATGTATTAGGCGCCGGCATCGTCGCACGAGACAATTCCAGTCGGAATTTGCCAAAAACAGGACGCGTGCGCGTGCTGTTGGATGAGTCGCGCATCTTATGGTTCGATTCCAAATCTTCAGAACGAATAGGCTAGCGTTCCCTTCAATCCGAATGCATCGTTGGTTGAGGAACAAAAAAACGCCATTTTAGAAACTTATTAGAAATAAGGTGGAAAATGCAAAGCCAATCGCAATCATTACGCCAAACGCAAATGCGTATTCCTCCGGTTCGGGGATGATGGCACTGTGGACGACAATTCGTAACAAGCCTCTAAAAATCAGGTTCGCTTCTTGATCTGTTGCCCCCCTAAAAAAGCCTTCAATGGGTTTGTAAATCCAACCCGCTCTTACCCAAGCCAAAGACACCTTATTGGTATAAAACAAATTGTTTCTGGAAACACAAATCTCTTTGCCATCTATAAGAGAAATATCACTTAGAAATATCATCTCATGTATGTAAAGATGAAAAATGATTCACTTAATGTCTGTAATAGGGATAATCGGTGTGTTGGCGGCGCTGGCGAATAATGCAAGCCGAGACTACTGTTCAGCCGGATGCGGCTCAAAACGTCGACGAAGACCGCAATAGCGTTTTTCTGGGATGAGGCTTGCGCCAGGACGTGCCCGAAGCTCACGATCATCATACCGGCCGGCGACCCACCTTGCGTAATCCGATAGAGCAACGCATCCAGGTCGCTCGTTATATCCAGGCCAATATCCGTCCCGAACTCCCTCCATAACGATCTGGCCAATCTAACCATTTCCGGGGAGTGGTCATAGGCGTGTAATTATATTGCTGTTTCCGGTTCTTCCTGCCTGAAGTAATCGTGAGCGCCCCACGAAAACAAGCCCAGGCCACACCCGACGTCTACGTGAACTATCGCCGTTGTCTACCGATAGCCGCCGTATCTTCTAAGGAGAGATTCCAACGTCCACCAATATCGCCTGTACCGATAGTTTCGCTCGGTGTCTCTTTCGTAAAGATAGTAAGTGGCGTAGCCTATGCAGTGCTTCAGGGTCGCATCCTTCAGAATAACGTAATCCCCGCATTCTCGGCCGAACCAAGATTCCATACGCTGGATGGCGCCAATATACTGGTCTCGGATCGGCACAAGTTACACCCTACCGGAGAGTTTCACCGTTCGGAAGGTCAGCGACAAACAACGCGCCCGGGGTCTTCGCATCGAACCGATGGTTTCGGATTTGCGCTTGGCGATGCCGTGGAGCCAGCCATACCTAGCCTTCTCCGTGAGGAGAAGAGCGGAACCGGGCTCCAACAGCAGTTGCTCTCTCCCTGCCTCCCACGGCGCGGAAGTCCATCATCCAGTCGTCGCCTAAGGAGACGGTGGCGACCGTAGGGCCAAAGCACTGCCTGTCCACATGCATCGCAATTCCTTGCCCCTGTTCATACTCGTTTACGATGGCTTGGTTTGGCACACTGGGAAACTGCCCGGTGCGCTCATACAGCAAGACTGCTATCGCTTCCAGCCAGTCCGGCAGCGGTCAGATCCGCATGCTACGGTCTATCGTTCGAGCACGGTAGTCGTAGCGCCACCCGTAATGTTGAACTCGTCGCTTCAGGTCCGTAAGCCACGCTGCCGACTCGTCGATTTGTCGGACCGCGCTCCTCTGTTGCTGATCGTCCAGGAATGCGCGGAAGTAGTGCAAGCCGGGAATATCGGGTACATGGGGTTTCATCAGGACATTCCCGATACCGTCCACACCATCAGAAAAAGTTTAAGTTCCATATTACTTGTTTGCCTTTGTTTTTAGAAAGGGAAGAATTAAAAGAGAAAAATTATCTATCGGACGGTTCAGAGTCAATTTTTTATTTTTATAAAGGCTTTTTAGAAAGAAGATGTTCCGTAAATTTGGCAGTTGCGGAATGCGGTTTGATTTGGGAAAGTAGTTGGGTTTTATGGAACTGACAAAGACAGCCTACGGCATTTGGAGCGGGGGACGGTTTATGCACTTTGGAGAGTGTTTGGATGAGGGCAGAATAACGGCGCTAATTCGCCGGGCTTACTCCAAGGGGGTGCGCACTTTTATGACTGCCGACGTTTACGGGCAAGGCGCGGCCGATGAGATGATGGGGCGCGCTTTGGCGGATTTTGCGCGGAATTCTTACTGTTTGATCGGCGCGATTGGCCACGACTTTTATCAAGGAAAACGCGACGGGGCAAAGGGGTTTCCGCGTTTTACCGACGTTCGTTTGAGGCCGCCGGAACGCTATGCCGACTACCTAAAAACAGCGACCGAGAAGGCGCTACAACGTTGTCGGGCGGATCGTTTTGACTTGTTGCTTCTTCATAATCCTGATTCGACGGGATACTCTAGCGACGCGGTGTGGAAGGGCATGCAAGCCGTGCGCGAGGAGGGAATGACGGATTTGCTGGGCATTGCCCCCGGTCCTGCCAACGGGTTTACTTTGGATTTGATTTTGAGTTTCGAGCGGTTCGGCGAGCTGATGGATTGGGCAATGGTGATCCTCAATCCTTTGGAGCCGTGGCCCGGAAAGCTCTGCATGCCGGCGGCGGAGAAATACGCGGTTCGCCTAATCACGCGCGTTGTGGATTATGGAGGTTTGTTTCACGACGACGTGCGTCCGGGGAATCGCTTTGGCAATGGCGATCACCGCACTTATCGGCCCGTCGGTTGGGTGGAGGCGGGCAATGAGAAGATGAACAAAATGAGGCGCTTCGCCGAGAAGTACGGGTTGACGACGTTGCAGTTGGCCTGCCTTTGGAATCTGTCGCATGCGTCGGTGAAGACGGTCGTTCCCACTTTGATTCAAGAAGCCGGCGAGCAGGCCAAAGCGATTGAGACCAAAGCGGATGAGCTGGCCGAGCTGCCCGAAGTTACCTTGAGTGCCGAAGACGCGGCGGCCATAGAAGAGATTGGCGACAATCGAGGTTGCATGCAATTGAAGGGAGGAAATCCGAACTTCTCCGGGGAGGCGGAGCCGGACAAATGGCCGCTCAATTCAGACCTGATATCGGCGGCGGAACGTTGGCGCATTCGCCCGGAGGAAGACCTGGTTTGCGTTCATTGAAATTCGCGCGACTGCGCGTTTTGGAGGATCCAATCCGCCGCGGCGTTCAAATTTTCGGCAATTCCAGCGCGGGAAAGATCGATGTTTCTCTGTTGCAAGAGTTTTTGGCCGTATCCGGTTTTTACCAGAATGCTCTTGCGGACGCCGGCGTTCCAACCGCATTGGAGGTCGCTAAGTTTGTCACCAATCATGTAAGAACGGGCGAGGGAAACACGATAATCACGGCCGGCGTCCAAAAGGAATTGCGGGGAAGGTTTGCGTCCGTAACTTGGCATTTCAGGCGCTTCGGTTGCGGAATAGATTTTTCCGAAGGCAACGCCCGCCTCTGCCGCTAAGTTCACGATTTTTTGATTCACTGAACGCATCTCCCGCTCCGTGTAAAATCCCCGTCCGACGCCGGATTGGTTGGTCACAATGAAGAGCAAAAATCCGGCGCCGCAAAGTTTCTTCAACCCAGCGAGCGCGCCCTCAATCCACTCCACTTGGCCGGGATCGCTCAAATAGCCTTTCTCGACGATGATCGTCCCGTCCCGGTCCAAAAACACGGCGCGATTCATTTCCGCTCCTCAAAGCCGGCCAACAGTTCTTTCCCGGAGACGGTTGCCGTTCCCTTCTTTCCAACGACGATGCCGGCGGCGCGATTGGAGAAGACAGCGGCTTCCAAGGGCGAAGCGCCGCCGGCAACGGCCAGCGTAAACGAAGCAATTGCCGTGTCTCCGGCGCCGGAAACATCGAAAACCTCTTGCGCTAGCGTCGAAACGAGAATCGGAATTCGCCCTCGGCGACAAAGCAACATTCCCTGCTCCCCCAGTGTAATCAGCAAAACGGCGGGACGAAGACGTCGAAGAAGGCGAGAGGCCGCCAGACGCAAACTCTTGTCTTCCAAAGGATTGGCATGCGGCGTGGAGTCGTCAAGCCCCGCCAATTGGAAGGCTTCTTTGCGGTTGGGCGTGATTAGTGAAAAATCGGCGAGATTCACTTTGTGAACCGGTTTGGGGTCTAAACTGATCCAAATCTCCCGGCGACGGCATTCTTTTTTGACAAAGGCCAACAAGGAATCCGTGACGGCGCCTTTGCCGTAGTCGCCCAGAATCACCGCTGAAGCTTGGGGAAGCGCTTCGAGAATTCGCTTTTGCAGCGCTTCTTGCTCGGCCTCGTCCAGTCCCTGAATAAGCTCGCGATCCACTCGAACGATCTGTTGTTGGCGGGCGACGATGCGGGTTTTGAGGCAAGTTGTTCGTTGGGCGGAGGCGTAAAGACCGCGGCAATCCACTCGCTCCTTTTTCAGCAAGGATTTCAACCGCCTCCCTTCTCGATCTTGTCCAGCGACGGCAAAAATCGCCGTGGGCGCTCCCAGCGAAGTCAAATTGCGAGCGACGTTCGCCGCGCCGCCGGGCATGAAAGACTCGCTCTGAAAACGCAAAACCGGCACTGGCGCTTCGGGCGAAATTCGAGACACCTCGCCCGAAACAAAACAATCCAGCATCGCGTCCCCAATTACCAGAATGGACGCCTGCCTTCCCGCGTTGAGGATTTCTTCGGCTCGCTGCGCAGTGAGAATCGACATATCTAGAAAAGGCAACGCAAACACTTCCACCCGCGAGGAAAAAGGAACGCGGAGATTTTTGCCCGCAAAAAACCAGGAAGGAGTTCCCGGAAAATTCGGCCTCGCGCGCGCGGTTTTGTTTCGCCTTTTGTCCTATGATTCGGCTGGCGATGTTTTTCCGTCCACATATTCTGGTTGCGAAGAATCTCGATCAAGAAAAGCGGTCAAGGGACTGGTGGGCTCAGCTATCGAAGACTGCGCCCCAAGCCCGATGACGCAAGCCTCCCTCCCTGCCTCGACGGCCTTCTTGAATGCTTCGGCCATTTGCTCCGGTTTGCAAGAGATCGCAATGGCCGTGTTCACCAACACGGCGTCCGCTCCCATTTCCATCGCTTCGGCGGCGTGGCTTGGCGCACCAATGCCGGCGTCCACCACAATGGGCACGGAGGCTTGTTCCAAAATGATTTTGAGTTGGTCGCGGGTTTGCAGTCCCCGGTTGGATCCGATCGGCGAGCCAAGAGGCATCACCGTGGCGGCGCCGACCTCTTCCAAGCGCTTGGCAAGAACCGGATCAGCGTTAATGTAGGGCAACACGGTGAAGCCTTCTTGGACGAGGATTTTCGCAGCGGCCAAGGTTTCCACCGGATCGGGAAGCAAGTATCGCGAGTCCGGATGAATTTCCAGTTTGATCCATTTAGGAAGACCGGCCTTGGCCGCCAATCGCGCCAGTCGAGCGGCTTCCTCCGCGTTCCTTGCGCCGCTGGTGTTGGGCAGGAGCAGGTAGCGTTCTGGGTCGATAAAGTCCAAAATATTGGCGAAGGGATCGCGCCGGCCGGAGAGATCCGCCCGCCGCAAAGCCACGGTCACAATCTCCGCGCCGCTGGACGCCAAAGCGTCTCGCATAACTTCGGGAGAGCTGAATTTGCCGGTGCCAAGCAGCAATCGAGACCGAAACTCGCGTCCGGCGATTTTGAAAGATTCTTGAAACACGGACGCCTAAAGAATAGAAACTCCGCCGCTGAAAGTCGAGTAAAATCCCGTCTGCGCGCCTTCCTCTAAGCGCCGCCTTTCCGCGAGCAAAATCGTTGGCGTCAAGATCCTTCCGCCCATCCGCCGTTCTCAGGCGGGCAAAATTGCCAAGCCTCCTTACTCTTCTCCCTTCTTCTCGTCTTCGACAAGTGATTCGCCGGCAATCAAAGCCTCTAGTTCGCTCCGCAACTTCCGTTCCGAATCCTCTCCGAAACCAATGTGCAAGGCCTCTACTTTGCCGTTTTTGCCGATAATGACGGTTTGGGGAATGCTCGTAACTTGGTAGAGATATCCCACTCTGCCCTCCAAGTCCAATGCGACAGTCAAGTTGAGTTTTTGCCGCTGAAGAAATCGCTCAACACCTCGGGGACGCTCCCGAAGATTAACCGCATAGAAGATCACGCCTTTGGAGCGATATTCCTCGGCGATCTTGGCAAGGGACGGCAAGGCGGCTACGCACGGTCCACACCAAGTTGCCCAAAAATCAAGAATCACAATGCGCTTGTCCCGATGCTCGGCCAAGTTGAGCTTTCCCCCACCCAACAAGTCCAACTCAAACTCCGGCGCTTTCCCGCCCAACAAAGGCGCTGATTCTTCTTCGCTCTCTTCCTCATCCGATAGCAGTCGAGTGAAAGCCGAAATCGAGATTCCGAATCCACTGGCAAAGCTATAACTCCCAAAACCCCCTCTTCGTTGCCAAAAATCGGGGCTTCCGGCAAAGGGATCAGAAGAAGACCAGCCAGACCTTCCTCCACCATTCGGCACGAGAACTACCTGCAACTTGCCTTCTGCTCGCGTCTTCCAAAATCGACCGCTAATCATATTTCCACCGACGCGAAAATTCGCTGGCACTGCGCTGGAAACCTGCATTTCCCCGCCGTCGGTCCAAATCCTTCCGATAAACGGCAAGCCCTTCGTTCCGCTAATTTCAAAAGTGACGGGGCGACTCCTTGCGTTTTCATGCAACTCTTGTAACTCTTCCTCCCTAAACTTTTCTATAAGCGCCTTCCTTGTGTCCTCCAAGCTCATAGACCTCAATTTCTCAACATCTACATCGGGAGGATCCTCTTCCTCTTCTAACCTTTTGATAATCTCTGCATGGCTAAGAGACTCCAGAAACTCTTCCGCTTCCTTTACCTCCTTTTCTAAATAGTTCTCTCTAGTTTGCTCAAAATATCTCTCCACTTGTTCGCTACCCTTTGGCGCAGTAAAGACAAAGGTTTCGTTCGGCAATTCCGGATTTATTTCCCAATTCAAATAGCGCAAAACAACCCGCTCCTCTTGATTGGGATACTCCGAAACCCCTTGCCCGGCTTCTTCCGTTTTTCGAGTACGCTCCTGCGCCTTTTCCAATAAAACAGACATATCCGGTTGAACTTGCATCAACAGCGGCCTTTCCCCTTTGGCGATCCAAACGTCTTGTGGACGATCTTCCCGGCGAGTTCGCAAGCGGTGACATTCCACGCCGTCCAACGTTTCCTCGCCAACGTATTCGCCGGTGATTATTCCCTCCATAATGATTTCCAAAGGGCGCTCGCGAAGCAATTCGCAAAAGAATAGCTGGTTGGGATTTTGCGACACGCCTCCCATTGGCGGCAAATATCGCACCAAACCGTCGAACGTTCGGGCCGCTAAATCCACCGTATAATGATTAACTTTAGACTGCCCATCCTCGTCCACAAAGGAAAGGTAGGAATAAACATAATTGCCGTCGCACAATAAAAACGACCGGGAAAAATTCGGCAGAAGAAAGTCGTAGAGGAAAAAGTTGGGACGTTTGGCAGTGAAAACGGCAAAACGAACCGGATCCTCCCATTCATTTACCTCTCCGTCCGCGTCTCGTTGCATGAACTTTTCAATCCTCATTTCAACACGGAAAGCATCCAAGCTGCGATAGAAATCAGCAAGCTCGCGCAGAAGTTCGCCAGCGCGAGGTTCCATCTTGTTTTCCTCCTCTTCCGCAACCGCCGACGAAAGAAACACGACGGCGCAAACAACAGATGAAACAACGAAAAACCGGCGGCCGCCGACAACAAGAAACAAAAACAAAAATTTCATAAAATCCAACGGTTTGAACATAATCCGTAAATGATAAATGCTCGCCTGCTCCGCGTCAAGCCGCAAAATAAGCCTTTTCGTTTTTGCCTCGTCGATATTCTGCAACGGTCTTTCGCCTTAATCTGTTCAAATATTTTGCTTAGCGAATTTGCAGAAGTCGAAAAAGAATTTCGCAGCCTGCGGTGAAACAGTGAGCGAGAAAATCCCTTGACGAATAACTGACAATAGGCATGTATTGAGGCAAGCGGAATTCAGATGATTGCGAACCGTCACTAAAAATTATAAAAGATAATAGAGCACTAAGTATTATGGAAAAGGCGAAGTTGATTATTTCCATCCACGTCCCCAAAACGGCGGGCACTAGCTTCCAAAAAGGTCTTGAGGAACGCTTTGGCCGGCGTCTCTTGATTGACAAGGAAGACAACCCCTTGGGGCTCCCCGTTTATTGCTGGCCAAGGCGCTGGCGAGGCCGTCTCCAAGCCCGCTTTCAGGCAGATAGGCTTGCGGCGGATTATGATGCTATACACGGCGGCTTTGCCGCCACGAAATACCTGCCCTTGGGGAAACGCGCCGCCTTGTGCGCCTTCTTTCGCGACCCCACGGAACGATTGTGTTCTCACTACCTTTACATGAAAGTGTATTCGAGATCTAGAAACTCTAGATTCTGGGCCAACAACTTGACGTTAGAACGTTATGCTTATCTCCCTAAAATGCGGCGGATCTATGAATGGCACACCGGCAATCTGCCGATGGAACGCTTTGCCTTCGTGGGTATGATGGAAGAATACGAAGAAAGCTTAGCCCTTTTCAAAGCAATCTTCGGCATCGAAATTCCCTACTATCGGGTTAACGTCAACGAAAAAGTTCCGGGTAATTTTGGCGCCCGGCAGAAAGAATCGGTTAGAGCCGCGCAAAGCCGAAACTATGTAATTTACGAGGCGGCGCGCCGCCGATTTGACGCCCTGCGCCGGCAGTGGATCCCCTAAACGATGTTTTCCGTCTAGCGTTGCAAGTTTGTCAAACCTTTGCTCCTCGGTTTTTGAAAACAACTTCTACCATAATCAAGCCATCCGCTAAATAAGTAGTAAAGAAATTTCCATGGTGGAATCCGCCTTTGTATCGTCTTTTTTAGGAAAAACGCAAGAAGGAAGGGAATCGACATCGGGCCAAGGGCGCGTCTGAACATTGCGCCTTTGGAATACATCACGTTCTTTTCCGTGGAACCCATAGTCGCCGTGGACTCTGCGGGATGAATGGAGATGACTTCCGGCACAAACATGACCTTCAACCCCTTCTTAATCGCGTCCACTAAAAAAATATAACCTTCACCAATTACATACTTGCTGAATCCAAAATCTTCGTCAAAACGCAGACCAAAACGCCGAATGCGGGGCAGTCGAAAGGCGATTTCAGGCTCTCGAACTCGCATGGCACTAAGAACAGAGTGGCGCATAGCTTGCTTCGGGTAAGATTTACGCAGATTGCCTTGAGGCGTCTTTTCCATGAAGGTAATTATATCCGCTTCCGGATGCATAGCAAAAGCGCACTCCACACGGTCAATGGTGTCAGGAAAGTAGACTTGGTCATCGTCACCCAGCAGGCAGATATCCTCGGTCGCCAGATCCATTGCCCGGTTGCGGCTCCGAGCAACGCCGCTTTCCCGTCGATCCTCCAAGGCCGCGAATACTTTAAGGCGCGTCTCATACTTCTTGCATTCCGTTTTGTCGCCGCCTGTGGGGATGATCTGGTTGACTACGACGAAGACAGCCCCATCCAACCTCGCTCTTGAGGGAACGAACCGCGCGTTGACCGTGGACATAAGTATCTGCATTAGTCGTTCTCTAATCGTTGTGCTTGGCTACACGGTGGCCGTGCGCCCAGCGGAGGTAGCGCGTTGTGATTTCCATACCTCGACTCAATGTAAATTTCGGTTTATAGCCAAGGAGCCGCCGGGCCTTGTTGATTTGTATGGGACACTTTGCAGCATATAAATCAAGAAGTCTTTTTGTGGGTAGAAACTCAGGCAGCGACTCGGCGCTATGGGATGGAAGCAAACGCCCTTGTTCGTAGAAGCGTCTTGCCTTTGCCTTGTGGTCGTCGCCCAGCCGGTCGTATAGCGAGAGGAACACTCGACGCAGAGGTCGCAATGGCGGATAATCCAGCGCTTGCTTAGGTGTAGGAAGGGATAGCAGTCTGTTTTTTGTGCCTCGGATTCGGCGGTTTATCTCGTCGTATGGCATTAGATGAATGGCGTCCTCTCGTCCGAGCGCCTTGGCGTAAGCGGAGTAAAATTCCAGCCAAGTCGGAGTTTCCGGCCCGGAAATGAGGAAGGTTTTGCCAATTGCCTCGTCGCGTTGAGAAGCTAGTAGGAGAGCGTGAATCAAGTCGTCGATATAAACAGCGTTGCATATTCCATCGCCGGGAGAGGGAAGAACGATTGCGCCTTCAATTAGCATATTGGACGGACGATCAGTCCAGTGACTGCTGAACGCCCCGTAGACGATGGTTGGCTGAATGATGGTGGCTTGAAGTCTGTCTTCTTGAATCATCCGAATGACTTCGCGTTCGGCGGCGAGCTTATCGTTATGCGGATAGCGGCCGGTTGGGCTTTCTTCAGTCAACGGCGCATTAGGCAGAGGCTCATAGACGGACATCGAGCTGACATATATGAATCGACGAACTCTCGCCTTTTGGCATGCTGCGCCAAGTTGTCGGATGCCCTCTTCATTAGCCTTGCGCGAACGGGTGTCTCGCGCCAAGTGGAACACCGTGTCACAACCTTCTACGAGTGATTCATATGCGCCGCTCGTTGCGTTCTGCGCGGCCATGTCGAAATGCCTCAGCTCGACTTTTTCGGGCGGAAATGAAGCCACGCGGGCGGCGTTGCGAAAAGTGCGGACAGCGGCGCGGACGTTCGCCTCTTCAGCGAATGCAAGATTCTCTATTAGCCGGCTTCCGATGAAACCACTCGCTCCGGTTACCAACGTGGTCTTGCCCTTTATACTTTTTGCGGAGGGTTTTTTGGGTTTGTGAGGATGCAACGGCCGGCGCATATGATAGCAACGGTCTATTATGCGGATTGCGGTTGTGGCCGACACGCCGGAAACGAAGGGCTCTCCACCAGAGCGGATTGCCTGTAGCCAGTCTGCGAGCTCTCGCTGGAACATATCTTGGTGCAGATGTTCGTTGGGCATTGCGGCGCCGCTGCACCCATCGATCTCGAACAAGATTAGCTTATTCGGACGGGCGCGGATGATTTCGTTCCGATGTAGCGACATTTCGACTTGCCCTCGACTGCCCGTGAGGATTGCCGTATTTCGCAGGTTGCGGGTTCGGCTCAATTCGACGGCGCCCGTCGCTCCGTTTGGAAGTTGGAGTTGGAGGAACGCGTCCGCTTCGACGCCTCCAAGCGAGTCATCTTGATAGCCAAGTACGCGCGCCTCGCCCATTTGCCATAAGAGAGTGTCCAGAGTGTGGGAGCCAGTGTCGAGCAGTACTCCGCCGCCGGAAACTTTTGGGTCCCAGAACGCGGGAGAATAAAGACCGGTGTGATCAATGGCTCTGGCGCGGGTTAGGCGTCCGCCGGATCGCGTGTGAAAGTTTTCTCCTTCCCGAACGTCAAAGCTCTCGATGTCTCCCAGCGCGCCGCTTTGGATCAGTTTTTTAACCCAGCGGTTAATGAACATGAAGCGGCGGATGTGTCCGACGGCCAAGCAGGCAGAGTTTGCCGCCGCAGTCTTCACCATTGCGCGGGCGTCATCAAAGGAAGCCGCCATCGGTTTTTCGACAAATACATGGACGCCGTTTTGAAGCAAAAACAAGCTGATTGGCGCGTGCGACGCCATATTGGTGGTCACAAGCGCCGCTTGGATTTCGCCCGCCGCCAACTCGGATACATTCCTAACCGCTCGCCGCGCTTTGAATCGGCGGGACAGCTTCGATGCTCGCTCGATTCTGGGATCCACCAAAACTTGAGGACGCCATCCGAGCCGTGCCAGCGCCGGCAAATGCCTCTCAGCGGCGACTCCGCCGCAACCAATCACCGCCAGCACCGGAAATTGCCGCGGACGCGGGCCAAACCATCGAGGTTTCATAAGAAGGCTTTTCCTTTGCATGGAACGCAATCCGCGATGAACGGAGAAAGCGCACCGGCCATCTCGTCGCATTCTTCTAGGAAGCGGCGGAACTTTGAGGCGTCGCGGACAAAGGCAAAGGCGTTCCATCCCTTGCCGCTGGCAATGCGAATTGCCGCCGCTATGCCTTCGTGAAAGGATAGGAACTTCGAACTTTTCAAAGGCCGGAGTCTGTTTTGCCGAAGGAAACTTCCTTGCTTCGGCCGCTTCAATCCAACCGTTTCTTTGTTTTGACAAACGGTCATTTTGTCCATCTACGGCGTTTGGCGTCCAATCATTTTTGCGGGATTGACCCATTCAGTGAATTGCTCGTCGGTGAGTAGACCGAGGGCAAGCGCTGCCTGTCGCAAAGTGATATTTTCCCGGTGAGCCTTTTTGGCAATTTTGGCGGCGTTTTCGTAGCCGAGGCGCGGATTGAGAGCGGTGACGAGCATCAGTGAGTTTTCAAGATGGGCTTGAATAGTCTCGCGGTTGGGTTTCAGGCCGAGAACACAATGGTCGCAGAAAGACCGGCAGGCATCGCCAAGGTTGCGGGCGGCCATAAGGAAGTTGAAGATCATTACCGGCTTGAAAACGTTCAATTCAAATTGGCCGGACATGCCTCCGACGTTGATGGCCGCGTCGTTGCCGATCACTTGGGCGCATACCATAGTAAGGGCTTCGCATTGGGTGGGGTTCACTTTGCCGGGCATGATGGAAGAGCCGGGTTCGTTGGCGGGCAAGATCACTTCGCCAATGCCGGAACGGGGGCCGGAGGCAAGCATTCGAATGTCGTTGCCGATTTTCATCAAGCTTACGGCCAGCGTTTTGAGAGCGCCGCTGGCTTCAACAATAGCGTCATGCGCGGCCAAACTCTCAAATTTGTTGGGCGCGGTCACAAAGGGCAGGCCGGTAAGCGAGGCGATTCTTGCCGCCACTTTTTCCGCAAATCCTTCCGGCGCGTTCAATCCCGTGCCGACGGCGGTGCCTCCAAGCGCCAATTCCAAAAGATGGCCAAGAGCAGACTTCAATGCCCGCAATCCGTGCGACAACTGAGCCGCATAGCCGGAAATCTCCTGCCCCAAAGTCAAAGGCGTAGCATCCATAAAATGCGTGCGGCCAATCTTGATGACGTCCTTGAAAGCTTCGGCTTTGGCGGCCAAGGCGTCTCGCAAAGCAGCAATCTTCGGCATGGTCGCGCCGACCAGCATGCGACAGGCCGCAATGTGCATGGCGGCGGGAAAAGTGTCGTTGGAAGACTGCGATTTGTTCACATCATCGTTGGGATGAAGCATTTTTTGGGGATCCTCCAGCCGTCCGCCATTGAGGACGTGGCCTCGATGGGCGATGACTTCGTTGACGTTCATATTGGTTTGCGTGCCGGAGCCCGTCTGCCAAACCAAAAGCGGAAACTCATCATCCAGCTTGCCGTCCAGAATTTCGTCGCAAACGCGGGCAATCCAATCCGCTTTGACCGAGTCAAGAACGCCGCAGTCCGCGTTTGTCAAAGCGGCGGCCTTTTTAAGCACGGCGAAGGCCATGATGATTTCGCGGGGCATGGCTTGCTCGCCGATGCGAAAGTTTTGTTTGGAACGCTCCGTCTGCGCTCCCCAATAACGATTGGCCGGCACTTTGACCACGCCCATCGTGTCCGTTTCCATTCGGAAATTCTCCCCTTCCGGCATGCCAGAAGTGTCCAATGCCGCCGCTAAAAATTCAAGCCCCACAAAGAGCCGCAAATCTCGAAAAAAAAAAGAAACTTTTTGTGCCAAGCGGTGCTTCTTGAAAATATTTTATATGACGGAGTATGATTCAAAGGCGGCAATTGAGAGGATCGAAGCGAAACTGGATCGCTTTGAAACAGTCGAAAAGAAACTAGACCGCATCGACACCGCCCTTTACGGCACGGGCAATCCGCACGGAGGATTGTTCCAGCAATTTGCGGCATTGGACGGCAAAGTGTCGACGCTATCTTCCGAAATCAAAGGCGTGGAAAAGACGTTAACCGCCAAGATTGACGGCGTGGAGAGCAAACTGAAAGCCAAGATTGACGGCATAGGAGACAAGTTTAACGAAATGTTCAGATTCGCCAAATGGACGTCGGTGGATTGGCTGGGGCGTTCGTTGCGATGTTCGTTGTCTTTGCCGTGCCGATTTTTTTTGAAATCATCTGGCCGATTATCAAAAAGTGGATAGAGAATTTTTGACGGTTACAATCACGCAAAACGCAAAAAACAGCCTATGACAGAGCAAGAATACAACGAGAAACAGAACCCACTCATAAGGGAAATGCTTCGAAATCAACAAATGATAAGAATCTCAATCCTGTGATAGGAAAACTCGCAAACGAAACCTTCGCTTTGGCAATAACAGAGGGCAAATTTATCCCCTCCTACAAAAAACAACTGGACGAAGAGGATTCTAAACGGCAAAACTGAGGTTTTGCCATGAATGATTCTGTTTTATCCGGGCGTTTGCGCGTTAGCGACGCCCTTTGGAAAATCATCGAACCCCTCATCCGCGAAGTCAAGGGAAACAACAACGCCCCGCCAAAACTCAGCGACCGAATGTTCGTGGAAACCATCCTCTTCCAAGCCCGAACCGGAAACCCTTGGCGCGATATGCCCAAAGAGTTCGGCGGTTGGAATGCCGCTTATTATCGCTTTCGCCGCTGGGAAAAATCAGGCATTTGGAAGCAAATCTGGAAGCATCTCCAAAGTCTAGACGACAAGCCATTGCGCTATCTATTCATCGATTCCACCACCGTGCGAGCGCATCAGCATGCATCAGGCCCTTTGAAGAAAAGGGGAGGCCAGCAAAAGCAAGCGATGGGAAGATCCTGCGGAGGCCTGACTACCAAACTGCATGCCGCTTGCGCCGATGACCGCACCGCCGTGTCTTTTTCCCTGAGCCCCGGCCAAAGCCACGACGCAACCGCATTCCCATCGGTTTGGGAAGGAGTGCCAAAGTCTCGCTGGTTGGATGCCGCCGTGATGGACAAAGCCTAATGTGAATGGGGAGCGGTCTAAAAGAGATTGAGGCTTCCTGCTTGATGGGCGCGGCTATCCAAGAAGAGGCAAGGGCGGGCTTCGGGGGCGGCCCTTTCCTTTGGGGAGCAATAGCAAGTCATGTTCTTCTTGGGGAGAAACCCGCGCTTGTAGACTTCGGCGTTCAAAGTGGCGAGGAGTCCTTCTCTTTGAGGAACCAAACAAAGAGCAAGTAGGTGAGGAGGCGGATAATATGCTCTTCAAGCTTGCGCATCTTGAGGCCGGCTAAGAGGAATTGGGCTTGTTGGCAAGCCCGCTCAAACCAAGCGAAGAGATCATCGTAAAAGCGTTTGTTGAGTTCTTGGGCGTCCAGCCATGCAGAGGCGGGGGCGGAAGGCTGGATTTCTCTCATCCAGGACACATGGCCGAGCGCATCGCGCTCTGGATGGCGTTTGTTTGAGGCGGCTATAACAAAAGGCAAGAGTTAGTTTGTTAGGCGCCCTTCGGCAAAAGAGAACGGCCGGAATGACTAAGCGTTCGTTGACTTCGCGGAGGAACAAAGCCTATGGACTGCGAGCGCAATGCTGGCCGTTCTGCTGCGCGGCAAGGAAAAGAAAACTGCGAACATCGCCCCTATCAAAAGATTCCCCACCTCCCCCGCTTGCCGCTTCTTCCTCAGTCCATTGGAAAAGCAAACGAACGCAACCACAAACATCCAATAAGGCCTGCTCAGACTTCGCCCCTGCCCCCCTTGCTCGCCCCTCTGACCATGCGACAAAGCCCGCTCACTTCCATACCCTCCAACAAGCCTTGCGCCCCCGCAAAAAAGGCATCGCCTCTCCCTTGCCCAAGCGCATCGGCAATGCGCCCTCTATGAGTTTTGAAATCCAAAGCGGAAAAGCCACAATCAGCCGGCGATTGATGATTCTTCGTCTAGGATTGTTTGTTTGGAGTTGTTCTCGCCCAACCGCCCAAGAATAGCCCCAAAAACAAGCTCTGACAATTGGGAAAAATGTCTTGCTTGAGGAGCAAGAGATGGTAGTCTTGGCTTTTTTGCGATGAAAAAAGGCATTCATCCGGAATCGTATCGGCCGGTGGTTTTTCGGGATTCGGCGTCGGGATTTACTTTTTTGAGCAAGTCCTGCGCTCGGTCAAAGCAGACGGTGACTTGGGAAGATGGGAAGGAGTATCCGCTGGTGGTTTTGGGGATTAGCAGCGAGTCGCATCCGTTTTACACGGGGCGGCAAGTATTTGTGGACACTGCGGGGCGTGTGGACAAGTTTCAGCAGCGCTTGGCGAAGACGAAGGCGGCGCAGGAAAAGGCTGCTGGTTTCAAGAGGAAACGTCGTTAGGGATTGGCTTTTGATGACTGCCTGCATTTGCGCTTGGTTGCGATTTGCGGGCGGTTTTGTTTTTTGTCTGCGATTGGCGAAGTGGTTATGGGTTTGGATGGACATATTGACAGATTTGAGAGTCGGTTTTTGGAGTTGGAGTCGGCGTTGGGGGATCCTTCGGTTTTTGCTGATCCGAAGAAGTCTCAGGATTTGTATCGGGAATACGATCGGTTAAAGGGGTTGGCGGCGCTGGGGCGGGTGTATCGGGGCGCGGTTGCTGAGATTCGGGAGAACGAAGAGATTTTGAGGGAGGAGCCTGCGGATTCGGAGTTGGCGAGGCTGGCTCAGGAAGAGATTGCGCGGTTGTTGGAGCGCAGGGAATCGGCGGCGCGGGCGTTGCGCGCGGGCATTGCGCCGCCGGATCCGGCGGATTCGCGCGACACGATTGTAGAGATTCGCGCTGGGGCCGGGGGTGCGGAGTCGGCTTTGTTTGCGGCGGATTTGTATCGGATGTTTGCGAGGTATGCGGAACGTCGTTGCTGGAGGGTTGAGGTATTGGACACTAGCCCGTCGGATTTGGGTGGGTTTAAGGAGATTATTTTTTTGGTTCGGGGCGAGGAGGTGTTCAAACGGCTGAAGTATGAGAGCGGGGTTCATCGGGTGCAGAGGGTTCCGATGACGGAGGCGCAGGGCAGAGTGCATACCAGCACGGCGACGGTGGCGGTTTTGCCGAAGGCGGAGGAGGTGGATGTGGAAGTGAGACCGGAGGATGTGGAGGTTTCGGTTTGCCGGGCTTCCGGGCCGGGAGGGCAAGGCGTCAACACGACTGACAGCGCGGTGCAGATTCAGCATAAGGCGTCCGGCTTGATTGTTCGGTGCGCGGATGGGCGGTCGCAGCAGCAGAACAAGGTGAAGGCGATGACGGTGTTGCGTTCCCGGCTTTTAGAGCGGAAAGTTGCCGAGGAAAACGCCAAATACGCGGCGCAGCGGAAGGCCCAAGTGGGTTCTGGAGAACGGAACGAGCGCATTCGCACCTACAATTTTCCGCAGAATCGGGTGACCGATCATCGCATTGAACTGACTCTTTACAACTTGCCGGCCTTGATGGAGGGGGATATGGACGGTGTGATCGAGCCTTTGATGGCCTGTGAATTGGAAAAGCGTTTGGCGGAGGCGGGCGCGTGATTTTTGAGGGCATTATTTTTGACTGCGACGGCACTTTGGCGGACACGATGCCGTTGCATTGGGGAGCGTGGCGGACGGTGGCCGAGCGTCACGGATTCCACTTTCCCGAAGAGCGATTTTATGCGCTTGGCGGCGTGCCTTCCCGCGACATTATTCAGCAAATCAACGAGGAGCAAAATCTTGATTTGGACGCTTGCCAAGTTTCGCGGGAAAAGGAGGAAGCCTATTTGCCGCGCTTGAAGGAGGCGCGGGTTGTCGAGCCGGTCGTCGAGGTTGCCTTTTCCCAATACGGCAAAGTGCCGATGGCGGTGGCTACCGGCGGAACGCGCAAGGTAATTTCCCAAGTTCTCTCCCATTTAGGGATTGATCATCTTTTTGCGCAGCTGGTGACCAGCGAGGACGTTACCCGGCAGAAGCCAGCGCCGGACATATTTTTGGAAGCCGCCAAGCGAATTGGCGTGACGCCGGAGAAATGCTTGGCCTACGAAGACACCGACCTGGGACTGCGGGCCATTGCCGCCGCTGGAATGAAAGGCGTCGACGTCCGACGTTTGCGAGCTGGGACAAAGAATTAGGAATCGGGATCGGATGGCGGCGGATTGTCGGCGGCGGGAAGACTTTCCTTTGTTTTCGAGATTGGTTTGGCGGCGTCGGTCGTCCACTCTCGCCGTCGCCATACATAGCGGAACATCAAGGTTCGCAGAGCGGCGGTTAGGGGAATGGCCAGCAAGCCGCCGGTGATGTTGCCCAATAGCGTGGTGCCAACCATGATCGAAATGATCACGGTCAAGGGATGCATGCCGACGCGATTTCCAATGATTCTTGGGGAAATCACCATCCCTTCGAGCGTCTGAACCAAAACGAATACACCTAACGTTAAGACGGGTTGCATCATTCCAAACTTCGGCTCGATAAAGGCGATGATTAGCGCCGGCGCAAGGCTCAGCATCACTCCCAAATACGGCACAATGCCGAGTATGCCGGCGATAAATCCCAACAAAACGGCGTAGGGCAGCTGGATCAGCGAAAAGCCGATCATTAAAAGAACGCCGACGCACATGGCCACCAGCACTTGGGAGCGAAAGAAAACAATGAGGGAATCATTGATCGAACGGAGAATGAAGACGACTTCCTCCTTCATCTTCGACTCCCGAATCGGCAGGTAGTCCGTCCAGTTATCCGAAATGCCCTTCTTTTCCGCCAAAAAGTAGAAGACATAAACCGGCATCAAGGCAAGGCCGATGAAAAGGCCGGCCAAAGCCGGAATTTTGCCCAGTTGTTTCAAAGCCCATTCGCCGATTTTTTTCAAATAGCCAATCCAATCGATCTCTTTGTCTTCGATGAACTTATACAATTCGTTAAGCACGTTGCTGGGTTGGGCATCTCTTCCCTCATCGGAAGCCTCCGGTTCAAGAAGAGAAGACGGCGAGTCGCGTTCTTGCGCGTTGGTTTCCGCGGCGACATCCTCCGGCGCCTCCTTCTCTGCGGGAAAGAGTCTGGAAAGAAACTCTAATATACTGCCCACCATATTCTTCAACTTTTCCCACCACGGCATTTCTTTGAGCGGGATGGGAGGATCCTCGAGCAGTGTTTTAATTTTTCCACTCAACTTCTCCGGATATTCTTGCAGCTTGTCCACCAAACTGCTTGTGTCTTCGAGTAGTTGCGGCACGACCGAAGCCGCCACGCCGGCCAAGAAGAACACCGCAAGAAAGAACACCAAAATGATTGCCCACGGCCGAGAAAGACGCCGCTTGAGGAAGGGAATGGGCCAACGTTGCGCAAAGTCCACCACCGGATCTAACAGATAGGCAATAACGCCGGCCGCCGCCAGCGGCAGGAGAATCGACGACAACTGCTTGGCCACCCAGCCCAGTCCGACAAAAATCAACGCCGTCAAGAACAAAATCACCGCAACCGCCAAGGACGTGGCGGCGGTCCACATAATTTTGCCTTGATCTTCAGATGGCGCCGGAAATTTCATCGATGCATTCCTTTTAGCACTTTCGCTTTCCACCTTGCTTTGCGCTGGAATAACTTTGCGAAGCGAAAACTGCGCTTTCTTTCCAAAGTTGTGGATAAGATGTTTTTGGGATGGATTCGGGTATCATCGCTGTGCTTGCAATCGGCGCGGTCGTTTGCGCGGTTTCTCTGGATGGTTTGGATGCGGAATTCGTTTTTCTCTGACGGTTTTTGAAAGCGCCGCGGACTTTGGTTATTGCCGTTATCGTTTTGGTTTCAAAAATGGGCCAAGCGTTCCAATCGTTCATGAGAAGGAAAGGGAAATGTTGGTTGGATTGGGCGCTGATAGGTTAGAATCGTTTGGGTTTGAGGCCGCGTTGTCCGGCGCGGCGACGGCCGAGTTTTCTGGACTTTGCCGTTGACGCTCGGACGGCGTTCATCAAGGCGGCGCGCAAGGCGCCTTTTTCCAGCTCGTAAATTCCCTCAATCGTGGTGCCTCCGGGGCTGGCCGTCATGTCTTTGATTTGGCCGAGATGCAAGCCGGTTTCGAGAACCATTTTGGCGCTGCCAAAGACTGTTTGCGCCGCCAGCCGAGTGGCGGTTTCACGGGGCAATCCGGCGGCCACTCCGCCATCGCTTAGCGCTTCAATCACTTGGCAGACAAAGGCCGGCCCGCTGCCGCTAAGCCCGGTCACGGCGTCCAAGAGCGCTTCGGGCACTCGCACCGCAAGGCCTACGGAGGCCAAAAGCCGTTCGGCCAATCGTCTGTCTTCTTCGTCGGCGCAAGTTCCCAAGGCAAAGCCTGAAGCCGCCGCGCCCACCATTGCCGGCGCGTTGGGCATAACGCGAACGACGCGGGCGCCGACGGGCAGGTTTTCTTCCAACAAGGCCAAAGGCGCGCCGGCGACAATGGAGATCAAAAGGTGGGCGTTTGTGAAGTGCGGATTGATCGACGCCAAGGCTTCTTCGGCTTTGTCCGGCTTTACCGCAAGGAAGAGGACGTCCGCGGATTCCAGAACTTCAATCGCCTCCGCCGTTGCGCGGGCGCCCGTTTCGGCGCGGAATAACGTTCGAGCCGCATCGTCCGGATCTGTTCCCATGATCCGCTCCGCCAAAACCGTTCGGCTCCCAATCATGCCTTTGGCCAAAGCCAAAGCCATTTTTCCAGCGCCGATAAATCCTATTTTTACTGAGGCGTCCATTGAACTTAAAAGACTTTATCTATAACCCAGATTCGGACGATAAACAAGCCGATAAAATTCTTTTCGCCGAGAAAGCGCCGTCCGGCTTGTTCAAAAGAATCTGAAAAAATTGACTGCAATCGCTAATTTTGGCACAAAACTTGCGGAGGATATTTGACGTGGACAAAATAAGAAATCGCGCTCAATATAAGACAAACTAAAGCAAACGAACGGGCGACGTCGATGAAAAATGCCGGCCGCCGCGCAAACTATAAACATTCGATGAAACAATCGACACATAACAAGATCATGAAAACCTTCCTTGCCGCCCTTGCGGGCATTTCCTTTGCGTTGCCGGCCTTCGGGCAAGTCACGATCCGAAGCGCCGACATGTTCAGCCAACCCGGTCAATACTACCGCGCCTATCTCAACTCTCAAGAGGGTAGCATCTTCGATCCGGTCGATCCCATTTCCATCCGCGATTATCTCGGCGAACCGGGTGGCCCTAACTTGTGGGACTTCACGGAAGGCCCCGCGGAAGAAATCATTCGCGTGGACTACGTCAACCCCGAAGGAACCGTGTTTGGCCATCCCTTTCCCGGAGTGACTCTCGCCGAGCGGATGACCTTCGAATCCGGCAATCGCGACACCCGGTGGCTCTTCATCGAGCAAACGCCCTTGGTGGGTAGAAAAGTCTTCGGCTTTTTTGAACCCGTCTTTGACACGCAGTCTCCCGTGTTTGACAACACCATCGTGGATTTCCCCGACCCCATGCGATTTGGCGACAAGTGGTCCACAACGGTAACCTTTGAGACGACAATTTCTTTGTTTGGATTGGATCAAGACGTTCGATTTACCCACGTTGGCGAACTCGAAGCGGACGCCTACGGATACATTCAACTGCCCAATCTGGATTTCGGCGACGCGCTTCGAGTCAACGAAAAAGTCACGCTAAGCGCGGCCATCCGATCCAGTTTCTTCGGCGGCGGTTCGACGGGAGACCCCGAATTGGATGGCGGTGATTATACTCACCTAAGTACCTCCATCTATCGCAACCTTTACTTCTTTCGTCCCGGTTTTGGACTGGTCGCCCAAATCACCTCCACTTTCGGCCAAGCCGACCCCGGATCCAGCTTTCATCAAGCCACCTTTTTTAGCCGCATGTTTGAAACCAACCGAACGCCGCCAGAAGCATGCAATCAACCATCCCCCGTGAATGATTTGAAAATTTCCCTCAGTGCCGGCCGTGCCTTGCTAAAATGGAGCGTCACCGAATGCACGGATTACTATCGAGTCGAATACTCTCCGCACGGCGGCGGCGCGGGCTCTTGGCAAGCTCTTGGCGAAACCCAAAACACATTTATGCTGGATCCTCTGGCCGGTTCAGCTCCAATGAGGCTCTATCGCGTGATCTCTCGAAAAGGCCTGGCCGGCACACAATAATCCTCCGGACCGATGAATGCCAAACGACGACGCACGCCAAAACACCCGACAAATTCGCAAACCGGGCAGATGAAACCGCGCGGCTTTACCTTAATTGAATTGCTCGTCGTCATCGCTGTCATTGCGATTCTTGCCAGCTTGTTGCTTCCCGCCCTCTCCTCCGCCAAGTCCAAAGCCAAAGGCGTCGTTTGCAAAAGCAACATCCGCCAGATCACCTTGGGGTTAGTCATGCACGTCGACGACTACGGACACTACCCTGTGTATAACGATCCGGCATTCCGCATGGAAAACAACGCCCTATGGCCCCAAATGCTGGAGCCTTACACCAATGCCCGATGGACGAATCAATTATATAAATGTCCCGAATATAAAGGCCTGACGATTGAGGGGAGAATTGAAGGCGAACCCCTACCCCTAAGCAACCACCTTGGCAGCTACGGCTATAACGCCAACGGCGTAAAATGGGGACAGAGCAATCTGGGATTGAGCGGCGATCACTCAAAAGATTTGTTTTCTTATGATGAGTCACAATTAGAAAACACACAAACCGAAATCCGCCCCATCAAAGAACACCAAGTCAAGGCGTCGTCGGATATGATTGCCCTGGGCGATGCCCATCTGGCTTTTATAAGTTCTAAAAATCTGCAAACTTATTATGATCTGGACATTCCCGAAGGCACTTACAGCGGCTGGGGCTTTCTGGACGTTAACCATCGCAACTTATGGCAACAAATTAAGCCATTGAATACAAACATCATTCGCGCCGTCCAACGGCGGCATGGCGGCCACTACAACGTGGGATTTTGCGACGGCCATATCGAGAGCATTCCCCGCTTGAAACTTTTCTCCCGCGCTGATGAAACCCTTCGCCGTTGGAACAACGACAACCGGCCGCACCGCAACTTGCTTTATTGGTAGAATTGCCGGCGGCGTTCTTGAATTCTCCCACGTTTTCCTCTGGGGAGGATGGTTGTATAAAGATGAGTGAGGGGGGCTATGTGCGCGGGGGACGACGGTTCTTTTGGAAAGGAGGAAAAAACGGATGAATTTGAGGGAAGTCTGGAGAGAAACGATTGGTTGGCAGTTTTTTTTATGGACGGCGATTGCGCTTGGCGGTTGCTCGTTGCCGCCGCCGAAGACTTCCGGGAAGACTGGTTGGACGGGTAACGAGGCGGCGGAGCTTGGCGCGTTGCCGAACGGTTCCGGGGATTTCTTTGTTCTTTCCGCCGAGTCGCGTTTGGCGGATTATTTGGATGCGGCGGCGGGGAACAATCCCGGCTTGAGGGCGGCGTTTTTGGATTGGCAGGCGGCGCTGGAGCGAATTCCTCAGGCCAAGGCGTTGTCGAATCCGAAGTTGGCTTACGGCTACTTTGTTGAGCGGGTGGAGACGCGCACGGGGGCGCAGAGGCAGAGGATTGGGCTGTCGCAGACGTTGCCGCGGTTTGGGGAGTTGCGTCTTCGCGGGCAACGGGCAAAAGCGCGGGCGGCGGCGGCGCGGCAACGTTGCGAGGCGGCGAAGCAACGGTTGTTTTTTGAAGTGAAGGAGGCTTATTACGAATTGTTTTATTTGCGGCGGGCAATAGAAATCGCGCAGGAAACGATAGATCTGCTACGGCGTTTGGAGAGTGTTGCGCAGGCCGGGTTTCGCGCGGGAAGAGATATGGCGGACGTTGTTGCCGCGCAGATGGAACTGGGAAGATTGGAGGAAAAATCCGCCGAGTTGAGAGACTTGGAGGAGTCCGTCGCCGTCAAACTCGGCGCTATTTTGAACTATCCGGCAAAGTCTCGGTTGCCGCGGCCGAAGGTTTTTGATTTGTCCGGCGCGGCGATTTCAGATCGGGAGGCTTTGGAAGCGTTTGCCGTCCAGAATCCAACACTCGGCGAATGGGACGCTCAATTGGTTGCGGCGGAGAAAGAGGAGGGTTTGGCGCGGAAAGCTTTTTGGCCAGAGGTGAGTTTGAGCGTGGATTATATTGAGACCGGGCGCTCTCGTTTTCCCGGCGTTGCGGGAACGGGAAGGGACCCGGTGATGGTGACGGGGGCGGCGAGTTTGCCTCTTTGGCGGGGGAAAGATCGCGCCGGAGTGCGGGAGGCGCAAGCGCGGAGGGAAAGCGCGAAGGGGAAGCGGGAGGAAGCGAAAAATCGTTTGTTGGCGGAGCTTCGCCTTGTTCTTTACAAACTTCGAGATGCGGAACGGAAAATAGGGCTGTTTGGCGGCACCTTGCTGCCTTTGGCGCAAAACTCTTTGGAGGTTGCGGAGCAGGCTTACCGGGCGGGGCGATCCGATTTTATGCAGTTGATTGAGGCGCAGCGAATGTTGTTGGATGTCCGGCTTTCTTATCAACGGGCGGTTGCCGATCGCGAGCAACGTCTTGCGGAAGTGGAAATGTTGGTTGGCGGGGGCCTTGCGCCTTCGGCGGGCGGGGGAAAATCATCTTCAACTATCGACTGATGAAAACGAAAACGGTTGTTTTGAGCGCGGTTGCGCTCGCCTTTGCCGGGGGATTCTTCTTGGGAGGCGTGTTTCGTACGGGAACGCCCGGCGGACAAGGGAGCGGAGATGGAAGCGGCGCCCTTGCGGAGGCGACGTTCTTTTATTGCTCTATGCATCCGCAAATCAGTCAACCAAAACCGGGAAAATGCCCCATTTGCGCCATGGCTTTGGTTCCGATGGCAAAAGAACGGGCGGGCGAGGAGGCGGATTTTCGAGGGGTGACGATGTCTTTGCGGGCGAGGAAGTTGGCGGAGGTGGAGTCTGTTCCGGCGGCGAGAAAGTTTGTCTCCGCCGAGGTTCGGATGGCGGGCAAAATTGAATATGACGAAACCAAAATTTCCTGGATCACGGCGCGGATTGGAGGGCGGTTGGATCGATTGTATGTGGATTACACCGGCGTTTCGGTGAAGAAAGGGGACCATTTGGCGGAACTTTACAGCCCGGAGCTGTTGCAGGCGCAGGAGGAGTTGTTGAGCGCGGCCAAGATTGTTCCCGGATTGAAAGAAAGTGGAAGCGCTAGATTGCAGGAGCAAACGAAGGCGAACGTCGAAGCGGCGCGGGAGAAGCTGCGTTTGTGGGGATTGAGCGAGCGGCAAATCCAAGAGATTGAGAGCCGAGGCCAACCCAGCCTCTATATCACGATCCACTCTCCGATTTCCGGAGTCGTCGTCCATAAAAACGCGATGGAAGGGATGTATGTGCAAACGGGAACGCAGATTTACCAGATTGCGGACCTTTCGAGAGTCTGGGTAAAGCTGGACGCCTACGAATCGGATTTGACCTGGTTGCACTATGGGCAGGAAGTGGAATTTCGCACTGAGGCGTATCCGGGCGAGGTTTTCAAAGGGCGAATTGCCTTCATTGATCCGGTTCTCAATTCCCGCACGCGCACCGTGAAAATTCGCGTCAACCTGCCCAACCCTGATGGACGGCTCAAACCGGACATGTTTGTGCGGGCCGTTGTGAAGTCTAAGGTGGCCGGAGGAGGCCGGGTGATGGACGCAAGCTTGGCCGGAAAATGGATCAGCCCGATGCACCCTGAAATCGTCAAGGATGATCCGGGATCGTGCGACGTTTGCGGAATGGACTTGGTCAGCGCCGAATCACTCGGCTACGTGGAGAATGACGCGGGCAAGGCGCCTTTGGTAATCCCTGCCTCCGCTCCCCTGATTACTGGAAAACGCGCGGTCGTTTACATCGATCAAGGAGAAGGCCGATACCAAGGGCGAGAGATCGAACTGGGACCGCGGGCGGGCAATTCCTACTTGGTGGAATCCGGCTTGAAGGCGGGAGAGCGGGTTGTGACGAAGGGAAACTTCAAGATCGACAGCGCCGTGCAGATTCGCGCCCAGCCAAGCATGATGAACCCCGAGGGCTTCCAAAAAGTTTCCGATCTCCGCCACGAAACCGAGATTCACCCAGAACTGCCGCTTTCCGAAGAACAAGCCGTCGTTCCGCAGCGGACGGTTCCCGTTCCAAAAGCCTTTCAGGAACATTTGGACGCGTTTGTTTCCGTTTATTTGGAAGCCCAAAGGGACTTGAGCCGGGACAAGTTTTCGCGAAGCCAAAGACAATCTTCCGCATTCCAAGAGCGGCTGGAGCGGACGCAAACAGACTGGATGGAGGAGGAAGATCAGAAAGAGTGGCGGCGCTTGTCCGCGTTGTTGAAACAAGGGGCGGAGCGGTTTTCCGACGTCGAAGGATTGGATGCCGTTCGGTTGGGATTCCGGCAAATTTCTGAGTCGTTGATCGCGATTTTGCGGCGTTGGAGAAGCGAAGGACGAAGGCCTATGCTCGTTTATTATTGCCCGATGGCGTTTGAAGGAAAGGGCGGCCGCTGGCTTCAAAACGCCGAAGGCGTCGAGAATCCTTATTATGGAAGCCGCATGTTTGCCTGCGGTCGGCTGGAAGAACGCTTGACGGATTCGGAAAACACTGCGGGTTCGGGCAGAGTTCATGAATAAAGATTCAGATCCTGCAAAATTGAGGGACGAGCATCTGGGCGGCCTGAGCGGTTTTTTGGGTTGGTGGATCGAATTCTGTTTGCGGAACAAGCCGATTGCGTTTTTGGGCGTTTTGTGCTTTTTGGGCTGGGGATATTGGGCGGCGCCCTTTGATTGGGATTGGGGCGGCCTGCCTCGAAATCCAGTTCCCGTGGACGCGATTCCCGATACGGGAGAGAACCAGCAAATTGTCTTCACCGAGTGGGCGGGGCGTTCGCCGCAAGACGTCGAGGATCAGATTTCGCATCCTTTGACCGTTTCACTGCTCGGCGTGCCGGGGGTAAAGACAGTCCGCAGTTATTCCATGTTCGGCTTTTCGAGCATTTACCTCATCTTTGAAGACGCCGTCGACTTCTATTGGTCGAGGTCTCGCATTCTGGAAAAGCTGAACAGTTTGCCGACGGAAACATTGCCCGAAGGCGCCCGCCCGGTTTTGGGGCCTGACGCCACAGCTCTTGGCCAAGTATTTTGGTATACTTTGGAAGGCTTGGACGAGGAGGGAAAACCCGCCGGCGGTTGGGGCTTGGACGAGCTGAGAAGCATTCAGGATTGGCACGTCCGGCTGGGGCTTTTGGCGGCCGACGGCGTCAGCGAAGTGGCCTCAATCGGCGGATTTGTTCGGGAGTATCAAATCGACGTCGACCCCGATGCGATGCGCGCTTTTGGCGTTTCTTTGGAGGAAGTTTTCCGAGCCATTCAAATGGCCAACGCGGACGTCGGCGCTCGAACCATCGAAGTCAACAACGTCGAGTACCTCATCCGCGGCGTCGGTTTTGTCAAGTCCTTGGCGGACATCGAAAACAGCGTGATCGCAGTGCGGGACAACGTGCCGGTTTATGTGCGAAACGTGGCGCACGTGGCTTACGGGCCGGCGCTTCGGCGGGGAGCGCTCGACAAAGAAGGCGCCGAAGCGGTGGGAGGCGTCGTCGTGGCGCGTTACGGGGAAAATCCTTTGGCGACGTTGAACAACGTGAAAGCCAAAATTGCCGAAATGGAGCCCGGCCTGCCTCAAAAAATTTTGGAAGACGGCACTCGAAGCCGAGTGGCCGTGGTGCCTTTTTATGATCGCTCCGGCCTGATTTACGAGACGCTGGAGACTTTGAACAAAGCGCTGGCGGAAGAAGTTCTGGTCACCGTTCTCGTCGTTGTGCTTGCGGGAATGCGGCTGCGAGGTTCGCTGTTGATTTCCGGCCTGCTGCCGCTGGCGGTGTTGGCCTGTTTCGCGGCCATGAAGGCGTTTGGCGTGGACGCCAACGTGGTGGCCTTGTCGGGCATCGCCATTGCCATCGGCACTATGGTCGACATGGGGATTATGATTTGCGAAAACATTCTGAGGCGTTTGGACGAGGCTCCTTCCCATGAAGATTCGCTCTCCGTCGTCCTTGCCGCTTCCAAAGAAGTGGGCGGCGCGGTGTTGACCAGCGTGGCCACTACGGTGGTGAGTTTTCTTCCCGTGTTTGCAATGGAGGGCGCGGAGGGAAAATTGTTCCAACCGCTTGCTTGGACGAAGACCTTTGCGCTGCTTGCCTCGGTGATTGCGGCGGTCTCGATTCTTCCTCCTTTGGCGCAACTCTGGTTCGCGGGGCGGTTGCGCGGAAAGACTCTTCGCAAGGCGACTCTTGGCGCCGGCGTTGCGGGAATGTTGGCGCTCGGCGGCTGGGCAATGCAACGGTGGAGCGGAATGGCGCCTTCTTTTTTATGGTGGATGGCGGGATTGACGCTTCTGGGAACGGCGGCTTATTACTGGGCGCGAGAGCGAGTCTTGCCAAAAAGAAGGGTTTGGGTCGAAAAGGCGGCAAACGTTCTGGTTGCCTTGGCGGTCGCCGGCGTGTTGGCGGCGCGTTGGTCGCCTTTGGGTTCTGAGAAAGGCGTTCTTTGGAATGGCTTGTTCGTCGGCCTGTTAGTCGGCGGACTCTTGTCTCTTTTCTACGGCTTGCAACGCTTTTACGGAGACATTCTTCGGTGGTGCCTGCGGCATCGGATGGCGTTTCTTTCCCTGCCGATTGCCTTGGCGTTTTTGGGCGGGACGGCTTGGTTGGGATTGGATTTTTTCTTGGGTTGGCTGCCGGCTTCCGTGCGGGCTTGGTCTCCGGTTTCTGCTTTGGCGCGGCAGTTTCCGGGGTTGGGCAAAGAATTCATGCCGGCTCTGGACGAGGGTTCCTACCTTTACATGCCAACGACAATGCCGCATGCGTCTATTGGAGAATCAATGGACGCCATGCGAAAGCAAGACATGGCGATCCGACAGATTCCCGAAGTGGAAAGCGTGGTTGGCAAATTGGGGCGAGCCGAAACCGCTTTGGATCCGGCTCCGGTGTCGATGATGGAAACGATTATCAACTATCGGCCGGAGTATTTGACAGACCCAAAAGGGCGCCGACTGCGTTTCCAATTCAACGCCAAAGAAACCGACTGGTTCCGCGACGCGGAAGGAAACCCGCTTGACGCGCCCGATGGAAAACCCTACCGAGTGCAAGGCCGTTTCCTCCGCAACGCAGACGGCAATCTCCTTCCAGACGCCGGCGGGAAGCCTTTTCGCCTGTGGAGGCCGGCCCTAATTCCCGATTTAGAAACGTCTGCGGAATCGGCGAACAGAGGAAGGGCGGCTTGGCCGGGAATTCGCCGCGCCGAAGACATATGGGAATTCATCGTGGAAGCGGCGCAAATGCCCGGTTCCACATCGGCGCCCAAACTCCAGCCAATCGCCGCCCGGACGGTGATGTTGCAAAGCGGCATGCGAGCGCCAATGGGTGTAAAAATCCAAGGGCCAGACTTGCGCACAATCGAACAAGTGGGACTGCAAGTGGAGGCCTTGTTGAAGCAAGCGAACTCGGTGGAACCTTCAACCGTTCTGGCGGACCGAATGGTCGGCAAGCCTTATTTGGAAATCGAAATCGACCGAGAATCCATCGCCCGTTACGGCATCTCTTTGGCAAAAGTGCAGGAAGTCATTGAAGTGGGCATCGGCGGCAAGACAATCATGACCACGGTGGAAGGCCGCGAGCGTTATCCCGTCCGCGTCCGCTATTTGCGCGAGCTCCGCGACCAAATCGAATCCTTAGACCGCATTTTAGTGACGGCGCCGGACGGCGCTCAAATTCCGCTGGAACAACTAGCCGTCATCTCCTATCGACGCGGCCCGCAAAGCATTCGCAGCGAGGACGCCCGTTTGACCGGCTACGTCTTGTTCGACAAAAAACCCGGCTGGGCGGAAGCGGACGCCGTCTCCGAGGCATCCGCCTTTCTCCAAACCAAAATCCAAAGCGGCGAACTGGAACTTCCGGCCGGAGTTAGCTATGCCTTTGCGGGAAGTTACGAAAACCAAGTTCGCTCGGAAAAAAAGTTGAAAATTCTTCTTCCTTTGGCGTTGTTGGTCATTTTTGGCCTTCTGTATTTGCACTTTCAATCGACCGCAAACTCGCTGTTGGTGTTCAGCGGCGTTCTCGTTGCATGGTCGGGCGGATTCCTTTTGCTTTGGCTTTACGGGCAGGATTGGTTTTTGAACTTCTCGGCCTTCGGCGTCTCCATGCGAGAGTTGTTTCAAGCGCGGCCGATTCATTTGAGCGTGGCGGTCTGGGTAGGTTTTTTGGCGCTTTTCGGCATTGCGTCGGACAACGGAGTGATCTTGGCGACTTGTTTGGAGCAAAGATTCGGGCAAAGCCGGCCGCAAAGCGTCGAAGCGATCCGCCAAGCCGCCATGGAAGCCGGCCAAAGACGCGTGCGTCCCTGCTTGATGACTGCGGCAACCACAATTCTTGCATTGCTTCCCGTCTTGACGGCAAAAGGCCGAGGCGCCGACGTTATGATGCCGATGGCGATTCCAACGGTCGGAGGCATGGTCGCCATAATTCTCAGCCTCTTCCTTGTGCCCGTCCTTTACTGCGCAATGAAGGAATTTGCCTTCCACTCGAAAATAGCGAAAGCCAATCAACACGATGACTAACGGCTAGGAAGTTGCGGCGGCTTGGCGGCGTTGTTTCTTTTGCATTCGCCGGCGGTGAAAGGAAACAAAACCCAGCGCGAAGAGGGCGAAGATGAGAGCGTATTCCTCCGGTTCGGGAATGACGGCGCTGTTAATGGTGATTTGTATGGAGCCGGCGCTGTTCGCCGCAAAATAGGGATGCAAGGGAGTCACTCCCCCTCCATGATTGAAGGTTCCCGCATGGAAGTCGCTAATGGGTTTGTTGACCAAGCCCGAACCTGCCCAAGAGGAAGACGCTCCGCTAGAATAGGACAAAGTGCTTCCGGAGACGCGAATTCCCATGTCGTCCGCAATGCTGTCATCGTCAAAAAAGAGATGGGAAATGGTTCGGTTGCCGCTGCCGATGGTAATGGTCGGCGTGTTCGTCGCGCTGGCGGCAAAGGTGATGTTGGTTCGGCCGCCGCCCGGAATTCTGGCTCTCACCGAATCGATGTCGTTGGTGTTAGAGCTGGCAAACAAGGAAGAGAGTTGAAAGTTGGTATCACTGGGCTTGTTGGCGTCGAAAATGTTGCCATCGCTGGGCGTCACAAATTGCCAAGTGTCGCCCAGATAGTAGTCTGAGCTTGTGGAGGTTCGGATGCTACTGCTCCCTCCCGCATTAGTAGAAGAGCCGCTAAAAATCCAGAGGGTTTGGGTTGTGGGGTTGTCTTGGCTGGGATAGACGTGGACGTACAACTGCGCTTGGCTTTGCTCCAAAGGAACAAGGGAAGAAAGCACCGCCGCGATCCAAGCCGCTAGAAGAACAGACTTATCGCCGATGCCCGATGCCCGATGCCCGATGCCCGATGCCCGATGCCCGATGCCCGATGCCCGATGCCCGATGCCCGATGCCCGATGCCCGATGCCCGAATTTTGACAAAATTCGGCTTCCTAGCGTTCAAATATTCCTGAATTTCCATAGCGAAAAAAATAATTATTAAATTAGATAACCGTAAAAACAAATAAATTTTGCAATAAACAAATCCGCAACGCAATCCTATTTCGCAGTGCGATTGGGATTTTGGATACTTTCTTTTCCGCAACGCGGCAAGACAAAAATTGCCAAAAGTTGGGAAAAGTTTGTTGGTTTTCTGTTTTTTGCGAGGGAGAGCGTTTTTGGAGTCTTGGAGAAGGGCGGCGTGGTTGTTTTCTGGATATTGTTGACCCCGAAGGACGCAAAATCACCGGTTGTTTGAGCGTCGGGGGCGATAAGCGCGCGGAGGAATTGGAATGAGGAAGTTTGGGATTGGACTGGTTTTTTCATTTTCTTTTGAATGCGGGCGAGCGGCCTTTTCGCTTTTCGTAAAGTTTGCGTGGATTTTGACTTTTACGAAAGGGCGATTCGCTTCTATAAGTGAGCCAGTGATTGCGTTGCTTGACTATGGCTCGGGGAATCTTCGGAGCGTTCATAAAGCCTTGATCGCCGCCGGAGCGAAAGTCGGGTTGGTCCGCGATCCCGGAGATTTTGCGGCGGGCTATTTGGGAATGGTGTTGCCGGGGGTCGGGGCATTTGACGACTGTGTTTCCGCTCTCCGAAAGCAGGGGCTTTGGGCTTGCATTTTGGATCATATTCAAGGGGGAAAATGGTTTCTCGGCATTTGCGTCGGCTATCAAGTCTTGTTTGAACGGAGCCGTGAGTTCAACAGCCGCGCGTCCGGTTTGGGCGTTTTCAAGGGGAGCGTTGTTCGTTTTCCTGCCGATGGAGCGCTGAAAGTGCCTCATATCGGTTGGAATCAGTTGGAAATCCGCCAGCCGGAATGCCCGTTGTTTCAGGGAGTGCCGGATCGAAGCGCCGTCTACTTCGTGCATAGCTATTATCCTGAGCCTGCCGCCGAGGAGATTGTTTCCTGCCAAACCGAATACGGCCTGCGGTTTGCTTCGGCTGTTTGGCGGGACAACGTTTTTGCCACGCAGTTTCATCCGGAAAAGAGTCAGGCGGTGGGGATGCGAATGCTGCGAAACTTTACGGCTTTGACGAAAGTCTCCTGAATTCATTTTTTCTTCTTGCCTCCCCTTGCCAAGCATGCTATTTGTTTTTCCGGTTTAACCAACGACGGAATAGATTCAAATTGAAATCAGACAGTTATGGCACACGAATTACCGAAACTTCCTTACGCAACGGACGCCTTGGAACCCCATATCGACGCTCGAACCATGGAGATTCACCACGGCAAACATCACGGCGCTTATGTGGCGAAACTCAACGCTGCGCTTGAAGGACACCCGGAATTGGCGAGCAAATCCCTCTGCGAACTGCTGCGCGGACTTCATTCTATCCCGGAAGACATCCGCAACGCCGTGCGCAACAATGGCGGCGGCCACGCGAATCACTCCTTTTTCTGGCAAATTCTAGGCTCCAACGCCGGAGGTTCGCCAGCCGGCGCCTTGGCTGAAGATATTCAGGCGACTTTTGGCAGCTTTGACGCCTTCAAAGAAAAATTCGAAGCTGCAGGCATTGCCCGGTTCGGCAGCGGATGGGTTTGGCTGTTCGTCAATCAAAACGGCCAATTGGAAATCAGCTCTTCTCCCAATCAGGATAATCCCATTATGTACGAAAAACCGATGATTTTCGGCGAGGGAGAGGCGTTAGGCTTGCCCAATCAGGATAATCCTCTCATCGGAAAACCGGGGATTCCCGTTCTGGGTTGCGACGTCTGGGAACACGCCTACTACCTTAAATATCAAAACCGCCGCCCCGAATACCTCAAAGCCTTTTGGAACGTGGTGAATTGGGACGAAGTCGGCAAGAGATACGAAGACGCCAAAAGTTGACGCACTAGCGCGGATTGGCTTGCGACCCGGTGGAATGGAAAACGCAAGCCTCTCTCCAACACGCCGCAAAATTGTTTAAACGGCGGCAACGAAAATTGAAAATGCCCGCGTCTGGATAATCTAAGATTCGGGCAGTTTCTGGAGTCATTTCCAGTTTCCATTGGGCGTCGGAGATTTCTCTCGCGCACGCACTGCAACCTTTCCATGTTTCTGAATGGCGCGCGTCGCGGTCTCGTCAATGCCAAAGCAAATGGTGAAGAGGATTGGGTTCGGTTAATTCCCCGGGTAGAGCCAAGCGCGTCTTCGATTAGAAAGACGATATTATGAATATCAATGGACAGAAGGCAATTAAAGTAAAACAGAGCGGTTTTCGGCTCTTCAGCACTAGTTTGAAGGTCGGAATTCTTCTGTCGAAGGGTTTTTATTCGGTTGAGCTGCTAAATCCGAGAGATCCAAAAACGGGCAAATATCAGCGCGAGTTGATTCCCAAGCGCACGGAGGAGATTGCTAGAGACGTTCTTCGCGCGCTGAAAAACGGAGACTTCTTCATGCCAAGCACGATTCTTCTGGCGACAAAGAATCAAGTGGATCATGACGAGGCGTCTGGGACGATTTCCTTTGATACGAAAAAGTTGGGGACGTTCAGCGTTGTGGATGGCCAGCATCGACTGGGAAGCATGAAGAGGGCAATTGAGCTCTTGGATGAGAAACCTACCAAGCGCCATAATTCCGAGGAGATCACAGAGGCAATGATCAACGATCTTGAGTTGCCCGTTTTGATCATTGACGGATTTTCTGGAGAAAAGCAGGCTGTCGCGTTCTTGGTTGTGAACACCACGCAGAAGTCATTGGACAAAAACTTGGTGTGGGAAATTCACAATAATACGATCAAGTCCGTGAAAGACGGGAAAATCACTCAAACGTTGCCTACCCAGACGGAAAAGGAAATCAGGCTGGAAAAGAATCCAGATGCAGAGGAGATCTTGGCCCACTTGAATCAAGAGGGATCGCCGTGGCATGACAGGATTCTGATGGCGCATGATAAAGTTCCGAAGGGCAAGCGAATCTTAAAGAAGTCGAGCTTTGCAAGTGTAATTAAAAAGTCCGTTCTTAACAAGGATCGACTAGCTGAGGATTTGGATGAGTTGAAGGAGTCTTTCCTGAATTACTGGAAGGCGGTGGACAAGGTTTTAACACCCCCAGAAGACAAGAACGTAGACACACTCTGGCTGATCAACGGCGCAAGTGTGTTCGGCTCGTTTTTCAATGATCTCTTCGAGTGCTTGCACAATAAGGGTTTGCAGTACACTGTCGAGAATTTTGAAAACTACCTCAGGAAAGTGTTTGCGGAATACAAAGGAGATCAGCGGATTGACACTTGGCAATTCTGGCAAAAAGGATCCGATGGCGGCAGAATGAATAAGGCTGAATTCAAGTACGTCAGAATATCTCTACAGCGCGCGTTGCGCGAGGTGAGAATTGCTGAATCTAGCTAATCAACACTTCACAGCAAACTAATAGCCCGTCGGTTCGCCGGCGGGTTTTTTATCTCTCAAACGCAGAACAACAATACAAGATTGCAAACTATGAGCAACAGAATCAATAGCGGAAGAAAACAGCGAGCCAGGAGACGGTAGAAAAAACGCAGACTTTCAGAGGCGACTGCAAAATCAATCTTCAGCGATTTCTCCATCAATGCCGCGAAGAGTCACCCAATTCTCCGCATTCCGATAAACCAAGCGATCCAAATGCGCCTTGCCGTCGTAATGCCAATGGCAATGAACCGCCTCTACAGGCAAGGTTAATTCCCGAAGCGTCAATGCCTCCACATGCCCACCTAAAAAAGCAATGTTCGCCTTGCTATAATGCCTCCGCGTTAGATAAAAAGTATAAGGAGGAACGAACTGCGCAACATTATAAGAAAAAAAGGGAAGACTCAATGGATCGGTAAAGATTCGACTACCATCTCGATAGGAAGGGAAATAATGCGCCCATCCTGGCGCATCTCTTAAAATCACACAATCCGAAGGCGAAACCACCGAACCTAACTTCACAGAACGTTTATTAGAAGTCACAGCTACTGGTTTTAAAGGTAAATTATCAATCAAGCCCAAAACATTCCAACCATAGGCAGAATTAGAAAATGATGGAGACAAAGGAGACAGTTCTGTAGATAATGCCCCTGATTGAAAACCACCAGCCAGAGATTGCAAACGAGAATTTCCAGCGCAGTGGATCCGCTTTGCCGCCGCTTTGGAACGAGCCAAGGCAGTCAACAAAGTGGTGGTCAAAATGCCAATGACGCAAAGTGAGAGCCGAATGCTGAAGTTGCCGAATCATCCTTTTGGAGAGGCGAGAAAATCTTTAAGTGAATTGGTTTTTCTTATTGGATCATTAAATTCGCGAGGGGGGGGGGGGCTGCTAATTCTTTTCCGGATTTTTATATTTTACAAGGGGCTTGCTTTAAAACAGCGGGTTGTTATTTTGGTTTTGGCATCCCATGCACATTCTAGATTATCTTGTCTTGATTGGCTACTTTGGCGTGATCCTTCGCATTGGACAATTGGCGATGCGCCGCGTCCAGAAGCAGGAAGATTATTTCCTTGGCGGAAGGTCTTTTGGCCGCGCGGTTCAAGCCTTTGCGGCTTTTGGCGCTGGAACCGGTTCCTCTGATCCGGTGAACACTGCCCGCACGAGTTTTACCAGCGGCATGAGCGGCATTTGGAGCACTATGTCTTGGCTTTTCGTCACTCCTTTTTACTGGATTGCCGCCACTTGGTATCGGCGAATGCGACATCTGACGCTCGGCGATTGGTTTGTGGAGCGCTACGAATCCAGGGCGATGGGCGCCGCCTACACCGCTTTTGGCATTCTGTTTTATATGATTTACGCCTCTATGTTGTTCTCGGCAATTGGAAAGGCGGCCGCTCCTCTTCTGGGCGACTCTGTGTTTTTTCTGGGGCGCGAAGTGGCGTTGGAATACGTGTTAGTTCCCGTCGTTGCGGTCGTCGTGGTTCTTTACGGCGCCTTTGGCGGGCTGTCGGCGGCGTATTGGACCGACGTGTTGCAAGGAGTCTGCATTGTCGTCTTGTCGGTTTTGTTGATTCCTTTTGGCCTGAGCGCCTTGGTGGAGCGGTTCGGCGATCCTTCCAGCCAAAGTCTGTTGGATGGATTTGCCATTATGCGTGAGCAGTTGCCGGAGTCGATGTTTGCCCTTGTCGGTTCGGCCAACGCCAGTGAATTCCCGCTTTACCGAATTGTGGCGGTCACGGTGATCTCCCTGATTGGCATTGTTGTGTTGCCGCACTTTATCGCTACCGGCGGAGGATCGGCTAAATCGGAGACGGATGCCCGCATCGGTTTGGTGGCCGGCAATCTGGCCAAGCGCTTTTGCACCGTCGGCTGGGCGCTGACGGCGCTTATTCTGCTCGCCTTGTTCGCCGATCATACAGAGGCGATGGCAGACCCGGACAAGGCTTGGGGCATTGCTTCCCGCGAGCTGCTTCCGCCGGGTTTGCGGGGATTAATGCTCGCTTGTCTATTGGCCGCTCTAATGAGTTCAGTGGACTGCTACATGCTGGTTTCTTCCGGTCTGTTGATCCGCAACGTTTACGTCCCGTTCTTCAACCCAAAAGCCTCTGATGCTCAGTGTCTGGCCTTAGCTCGAATTACAGGCGCGGCCGTCATTATAGGCGCCATCGTCTTTTCCTGGTCGATGATGGACGTCTTCAAACAACTTCAACTCACTTGGGTTGTGCCGATGCTCTTTGCCGCTCCCTTTTGGGCGGGCATGTATTGGCGAAGGGCCACCACAACGGCCGCTTGGATCACTATTGGATTTACGGCAACCGTCTTTTTCCTCATCCCGTGGCTCCTGCCGATTGCGTTGCCGGGACTGAAGTCTCACCCCCGGTTTACCCAATCTACTCACCTAATCACCTCCACTACCAGCCGCGAAAGCGCTCCGGCAGACTTGCGCCGCCGCCAAGCCGAAATAAACGCTTGGGACGCCGCCGCGGCCACAATCGCCGCGCAAAAAGCCAACACGCCTGAAGAGCAAAACAAGGCTCTGTCCGCTTTGGGAAACCGTCCAAAACCCATTCGCTTGGGAGAACTAATAACCGAAGTGACCACTAGAGGCGGCCAAGCAATCTATTGGTCGGACGGCATCTTCCCAAAAGGCAAACTTCAACTGCGAGAAGTGTCGCGCGAAATCCAAGGAAACACAGAAATCCTCATCCAGGCCTATGATTGCCCGATGATTGGACGCGGCAACTTCAATCTCGACTTCTTGATCTACGACCTTCTCGGCGTCCCCATGCAACGTCAACCCGACTCCATGCTGGCTACTATGGAACTGCCTCCCAAAATCATCGCTCCCTTTTTGGTGATGATCCTTTGCAGCCTGCTCACACAACCCAACGGAAGAAACGCATTAGATCGCTACTACGCAAAAATGAAAACCCCCGTCCGTCCCAATCCAGAGGCAGACCAAAAAGCGCTGGCCTTTGCCCTGCGCCATCCGGAAAAACTGGAATCCCAAAAACTCTTTCCCGGCTCCAATTTCGAATTCTCTCGCCCAAAAGCGGGAGACGTCCTCGGCTTTTTGGCAACCTTCGCCCTCTGCTTCCTCATCATCGCCTTTGCCATCTGGATCGCCAACCTCGGTTAGACAGAGTTCCCATCAACGGCGGCGCTTTGACGAAATGCGGCGAAATTCCTTTTCTCCATCGGCAAAACCGCCGAGGATCCATGACTAAGCCAATACTAATCCGCCTCAGATGGCTTTTGGATTTGTCAAAACTCTCCAAACCCAAAGAATCCACAAGCCGGCAAACCACGCGCCAAAACAACCAGTTCTCGCTCTTCTGGTCGCCAATCCTTCAATGGATACTTCAATCGAGAATTCTGCTCACTTACTTGGCTGCGGAAGAAAGAAATCACGGCCACAACAAGCGTCAACCGCTCCAAAAACTTTCTTTTTCCGCAACGGCAATGGGCAAGACTATGAATTCTCCCAGCCTGAATTCCTCTTTTTGTCTCTTTTTCACGCTTTTGTTGCGGATTTTGCCCTTTTCCAAAGAACTTTTCTTAACTTTTTGCATTTTTTTGTGGATTTTGGGGTTGACTTGTTGCGGAGGAGGGATTAGAAATAGAGAAATTTTTAACAGCAAACTAGATTCCTATGAAACGAAAACTATCTTTATTGGCCGCCATCGCCTGCATTTGCGGGGGGGGGGGGGGTACGACGCCCAAGCGCAGTTGATCCTTGATGTCTATCCCAGCCAAGACACTCCCACCAACAGCATCTGGATTTTCTCTGGCAGCTCCAGCGTTGCAACCCCCGGCACTCTGCGAACGAGCGGCAATCATTCTAGCGCCGATGGCTGGCAAACCGCCAGCAAAATTTACCAAAACAACCTCCCTTCTAACGCGCAAATCACCCTCTCTCCCCTCTTTTCCAGCACCAACACGACAGACATGGAATCGATAAGAAAGAGGATTCCCGGCGGCGCTAGAACGCAGACTTTTGCCGCCAATGCCACCAACACGCCAACGATTACCATCGGCACCACTCCCGTCAACCGCACGATTAATCGGATGTTTTTCAACAATCAGCCCGCCGCCGATATGATCGGCATTCGGGTGAGCAGCTCTTTCAACTATGGAAGTTATTCGGGGCAGGCGTCTTCTTGGACGGGGGCGGGTTTGTTAATAAACAAGCCGATAGGAGATTTTCTCATCAAGAATGTGGGGGCCTGGGCGACGTTGGAGCCGAACTTTGCTGGGAGTGGAGTGACGATGCGCATTCACAGCGCCGTCATCCCTGAGCCGGAGGAATATGCGCTTGTCTTTGGTTTGTTTGCGCTGGCCTTCGTTTTCTTCCATCGCCGGCGAATGCAAAAGAAACAACGCCGCCAAGCTGCCGCTTTGTAGCCTTGGTTTGGCGATGCGGCGATGCGGACTTTTTGGCTGTTTGTGGCGAGCGATGAAAACGACAAATCACCACAGATTTGTAGTCAGGTGATTTGTAGATTCGCCTGCCTCCTCCAACAGCCGTTGGTTGGCGAGGAACCATGGCTGGTGACATATAGCCGGCTAGTTTCTGCGCTGATGGGAATTGGTTGTATTGACTTTGCCGTTCACTTCGTTTTCATCGCGGCACCATCATCCTTGAACCAGAAGAATGCGCAGTTGTGTTTGCCTTGTTTGCGCTGGGCTTTGTGATTATTCGCCGCCATTGGCAAAAGAAACAACGCCGCCACTATCGGCTCGTGATCTGCGGCCTGCGTTTTGGCCTCCGCTAAAAATCGGCCTCGTTTTTCCAAGCAACTTCGCTTCCATTTTTTTGAGAGCGAAGTTTTTTGTTTCATGAAGAATGACGATTTCCAATTGCGGAAACCCGCTCTAGACGCAGTCGTTTTTCGCTCTCTTGTTCTCTTTGCATTGGAGGATGCTTTCCCAGAAAGCGGCCGTTGTAATGCCGAGCCGTGCCGGGTTTCTAATTGTTGTCCTTCGGCGCGAAGTTGCCCAAGGCTGGAGAGATAAATCAGGCATTCAATGAAAAGAAGTTCCGCCAAAAAGCCAACCAAGAGGGAGCGGGGAAGAGAATCGACGTTTGGAAATTTCATCTTGCTTTTTCGCGCCGACAAGGTAAAGAAAGATGCTTGTCGGCCGTTGCGCCGCAGAGCCAAGAAAATTATCGCTTATGTCGAAAATCAATGTCTTTATTGACGGGTCGTGGCTGTTCAAGGTGGCGGCTCCGGATCATGTTCTGGCGGCCAAAACCGAACATCCGGATACGTCTGTTCGGTTGGACTTTGCTCGTTTGGATCAATCTCTCTTGCAGCACGTTCGCGAGCACGACGGATCTTGCAAGAATTTGGGCGTCCGCTACATAGCGACTTCTATCTTTACCCTGCCCGAAGATCTGGACAAATGGCCGTCTTTGGAAAACAACATCCGCCCCAAGCATTTGGAACACTTCCGCCGAGTCGTCCACGCCCGCAATCAGTTTGCGGAGGAGGCCATGAAGGCGGGATACTCCGGCTCGGCAGTGTTGAGGCCTGATCTTCGCCCCTGGATTCTGCAAGGGTTGATGCAAAACGCCTATCACGAGAAGCAAGTGGACACAACGGTCGTCGCGCTACTCGTCCGCTTTGCCATTACGCAACCAAACGACTATCATTGCATTATCACCGGAGACGCCGACATTCTGCCCGCCGTTCGAATTGCGCATTCCGAATATACCCGCAACGTTTTCGTCGCCACAACCCATCCTGATGAACTGCGCGCCGAGCATCGTCACACCGCGTTCTCATTAGCCAACTTTGAGTTTCGCATCCCGCCTTTTTACCTCCAAGACCGCCTGGCGGAAATCATCGCCGGAAACCACGTTTACGCCTGCGATTACTGCTCCAGAATCTTTGTCCGCCGCTACCCAATCCCCAAAAATACGCGTCATTTTCGCTGTTCCATCTGCCACGCCAAGCGAACTGCATAAACCACATAAGAAACCGCAAGGGAGGCAAGGAAAACCTGAGTCGGCGGCGGGCAAGAGCAAGAAAACGCCTTACCACAAGAGAGACGGGGAACTTTGGGAATAATTTCAATCGCCGTTGACGGGTGAGAGCAAAAAATAGGGCGAGATTCATTCGCTGACTTTTCGAAAGCGCGCGGATTGTATCGATAAGTTTTTGGAATGGAGGTTCAAAAAACTGCTTTACGTGGACTGCCCTGTCATGGTATTTTGGTTTCGCGTCTGTGAGTTGCAGACGCCTCTACTGTTACTTGTTAAAAATCAGTCGGAGATCGTTTAATTCAGGCCGATCTTTGATTAGGGTAAGTTGGAATGTTTTTCAATCGGCATTCCTCGCCCGTCGGTTCGCCGGCGGGTCTTTTTTTTTCAGTCTTGAACTTCTCTTCTTGTTTGGCCGACTTCTTTCTGGGAAAGTAAGAATCCCTTGCCGTCCAGCGCTTCGTGCGGCAGTATAAGCGTCAAAGAAGATGCGACGTCATTCTCTTCGATGAATTTGTTTCAATCCAAGCCATCCTTGCTTGCGGCCTTTGGCCTTTCTTTCGTGTTCCACGTTCTGTTGCTTTTGTTGCCGGCGGGGGCGTTGGATTGGATAGGACAACTTTGGGAGGTTGCGGCGGAGAATTCTCCTCAGCGAAAAGACCGAAAAGAATCCTCAGAGTTCGTCTTCCATTTGGAACCAAAATCCATGCCGACGCTCTTCGTCGATGCGCATCCATCTCAAGCAACCGAAGAAAAACCGGAACAAACGCCTTATTACGCCGTGATTGACGCGGTTGCCGGCGACAACAGCCCGCAAGACTCAATGGCGCAACCGGAGATAGACGGCGATCAAGACAAAGTGCGAAAAACCATGGACACGCCGCCGTCTGCCGCAAGAGCGGTTGCGTTGCCGGCAGAGAGCGGCCGCCAAGCCGTAAAACCGACAGAGCCGGCGCCTTCCAATGAGTCTTTCGCTTCCCCAGACTTCTCCGAATCTCTCCTCCTTGGCGGCGGGCAGTTGGCGGAAAAAGAAAACGAAAATGCCAAATCAGAAATCCGCAAAGGAGAAAGCGAGCATCAGCCGCAGGAATTCTCGCAATCGAACATTCCGCATCGCATCGAACCAAACGCGTCCTCCAAAGGAAAACCGATGGAACCGCGCAACTCCAAGCCCGCCGAGCCTGAGTTTGCCAAGCAGGAACGTCCGCGGACTTTGGCGCAGGCGCGGCGTCAGAATGTGGAGTTGATCGGAAAGAAGATGAAGCAAAAAGGCGGGATGGATCGATTTCGTTTGCAATCCACGCTGAACTTGTCGAAAACGCCGTTCGGAAATTACGACGCCGCCGTCATTCAAGCCATTCAGCAAAGCTGGTACCACCTTTTGGAGAGGTCTCCCATCCTCCAAAACACCCGCGGGAAGGTAGTGTTGAAGTTTTGGATGAAATCCGACGGAAGCGTCTCAGACTTGAAAGTTGTCGAGAATTCTACGGGATGCGTCCTACAGTCTCACGCTTGCGAAGCGGCAGTGCGAGACCCGGCGCCGTACGATCCATGGCCGGAAGATATGCGCTGCATGATTCAATCCGACCGCCGGGAAATCCAATTCACTTTCTTTTACAACTAAAAATCTTTGCCCAACAGCGTCCAATTCAAAATGAAAGATTTGCAAACAGCAACGAAGGCCGGAACGACAACCAAGTCCAAAGCGGTGGATCCCATTCGAGAAGTCATTGAGATTTTGGAACAGTGAAATCGACCGCATTCCCCTTTTAGAAGAATGAAGGAAGAATCAAAACCGTCTTTGACGATCCGCCAAGCCGTCGGAATAGCGAAACGAGCTGCCGAGCTGCTGTCAAATCCGTCTTTTAATCTGCCAAAGACGCCAAACAAGCCATCGAGCAAGGCAAAGAATTCGAAAAAACACTCAAACAACTCTTCAACCGAACCAAGCATGCTGCTGTTGAGGCGGGGCGTGCCTCCAAGAGATCAAAAGAACTCTTCAAAGAATTCAAAGAAACCGTCAAACAACTAGCCGCCATTGAAGAGGAAAAAGTCCGGCGAATAGATGGAAATTCACCTTGATTTTGATTTTTGAAAAAGCGCGAGAACCACGAACTTGCCTTTGAATTTTTGGAACTTTGCCAACCGAATTTTTGCCGATGAATGCGCCAGCCAAGCAGGGGAAAAAATTAGAGGACAAACAACTTGCCCGTCCGTCTCTCCCTGTTGGAAGTTGCGTTTGAAGGGAACGAATTAGGAAACGCTTTTTTAGTTGTTCCCATTTTTGTTTATGCTTGAGTTTATTTACAAGGGAGGCCCGTTTATGTGGCCGTTGATTGCCGTTTCGATAACCTCGTTGGCGTTTATGATCGAGCGCGCCCTTGCTTTGAGATGGCGGCAAGTGATCCCGTCCGTTGTGGAAAACTCAGCGAAAGCCTGCCAAACGCCGGAGGATGCGGCAACGCTTCAACGTCTTTGCCAACAAAATGACTCGCCGGCCTCTCGATTGCTGATTCTGACGATTGACAGACTGCATTGGCCGAAGGCGGAAAACGTCGAAGCCTTGCAAACGCGCGCCCGAAAGGAAGTTGCCAGTTTGGAACGGGGGTTGGCGATGATTGAGGCCATTGTCGGCTCGGCGCCTCTGCTGGGCTTGGTCGGCACACTGGACGGATTGATTCGCTCGTTCGGAAGATTCAACGAGGCAAGTTTGGAAAACAGCGACGTTCTGGCGCAGGGAATCTCCATCGCCCTTCACACAACCTTGACTGGATTATTGATTGCCATTCCATCGCTCATCGCATGGAGTTATTTTACCAGAAAGGTGGAAACTTTGACGATTGAACTGGAAACTTTGTGCGACCTGCTCATCCAACGCTTTTACGCGCCTCCGCCGCCCAAGGGCAAAACCGAAGGCCGTTCCATTTGACGTTAAAAATGAAGTTTTCGGACCGCCAAAAACACAAACCTCCGGCGATTGTCATCATATCGCTAATCGACATCTTAATCGTCCTGCTCATCTTTCTCATGGTAACGACGACTTTTCGCCGGGCGCCGACGCTTCGCCTCACTTTGCCAACTTCAAACACGGCCAATCCCGAAGGGGAAACGGAGCAACAATTCGTAGTGACCGTCGCCAAAGAAGCGCCGCATCTTTATCTCGGTCTCCGGCCAATTGCCGCTGAAAATCTGACAAGCGAACTAACCTCTCTGGCAACCGAACACGAAAACCTCAAACTAACCATCCGGTCCGACAAATCCGTGCCGTTTGGAATGTTCGTAAAAGTTTTGGACTCCGCCAGAGCGGCCAACATTTCTAATCTCAAAGTGCAGGCAAAACATGAATCTCAACAGTAAACTTTCGCCAATCAGGCAAAAGAAAACCGCGTCCGTCGAAACATGAAGGCAAAAAGAATCTCGTTTTGGGCAAACATGCTCGCGCTAACGGCAATGGCCGTCGCTTGCGGATGCAGAACACTCCCGGAAAATCCGCCCGAAGACGAGCCCCTTCCCGAACCGTCTCTGGAAAGCCCCGTTCCCAAACTGCCTCCTTATCCCGTTCCCAACGCCTACGAAATGCTTCTTCAAGCAGCAGCATCCATGCAGCCCGCCAACGCGCCCGTGCATTCTATGGGAAGGGGCGAACTCAGCGCCTATTTGCGCCGACACCAAGAGAGTCTCCAACTCGCCCGCGAGGCACTTCACTACGAATCCCGAGTCGTGCTGGGAACGGGAATCCAGTTTTGGCAACGACATGCAGAAGAATTGGCCGGATTCGAGCGCTTATCCAATCTGTTTCTGGCTGAAGGCCTATATGCGGAGTCTATCGTGCAAACCCAGCCCGCAATGAAAGCCTACCTAGAAATCATGCAATTCGGCCAATACACGGCAAACGGCGGCACGCTCATCGACCGTCTCGCCGGCATCGCCATCGAGGAAAAGGGCGCGCGGGCGCTGAAAAATCTCCTTCGAAAACTCTCCGAAAAAAACATCGACAAAGCCCTGGAATCATTAAAGAAGCTCGAAAAAGAACGCGCTTCCGCCGAAGCAATTCAAGAATGGGAAAAACTCCTATCCCAAACACTCTTTGCTGAAGACTCGCCGACCGCCAACAAAGCCGACCGCCAACAAGTCTTTGCCTCCATAAACCAACACGCCCGAAGTATGCGGATTCTATTGCTCCGGACGGCAGCGCGAAAGTTTGAGTTTCTGCGCGGAAAGCGCCCGGAATCGCTTTCCCAACTGATGCCCGAAATCCTCAACTCCATCCCCTTAGACCCGTTTACAGGAAAGCCTCTAAGCCTATCCGCGCTTGCCAAACAACCCCAAACCCCATAATCAAACAACAACCCATGAACCAAAAAGAAATCTCACAGCAAATTGAAGAGAAGATTTCTGGATTGTTCAAAGAACTCCGATCCGGAATGTCGGAAAGAGAAGACTCGCGAGCTTTCGGCGCGATGATCGAAAAGCGAATCACAGATAACTGGGCGTCTCTTTGCTCTCAACTCGGATACTCTCCTTTAGAGCGGCCGGGGCGAAGAACGATATTCGATTTTGCCTTCACGAAGGAAAATCAGATTGTAGGCATTGACGTAAAAACTAAAGACTTAGACTCAAGGAAATATTCTGACGGCGGAATTTGCGCTGTTGGAAATCTTCTAAAATACTTGGCGAATGACAATGGCATCTTTTTGATTGCCGAGTTTGGACATAATAAAGCATCTGAGACAGGCTGTAGGGATATTGAATACATTCGCGTCGCTCCTTTCGTCATGCTCCCTCAAAATACTTACCGTATCGAAAATCTCGGAACTGGACAAGTTCGTTTAAACTATACTCTCAATCAAGTTTGGGATGAAATTGAATGGAACAGACCAATTGCAGATTTTTACGATCTGTTTATTGATTTGGCGATTGCTCACTACCGTCGAGTAAACCGAGATGCAACAAATCGAATCAAAGCGCTGGAAAGATTTAGAAAGGATGGCTACCGGCATTTTACCTTTGCATAACCTCAAAGTTGGCGAAGTTTTCACCCCCATCCAGTGGGCATGTTGGCTGGTAAACCGATGGAAAGTTTTTGATCGTTGGATAGACGGAGCGACCGTCTGCGATCCAACGGCGGGAGAAGGCCGGTTCGCATTCGCGCTCTTCCGACAAGCGCGAGAACGCGGAATAGCCGTCACCAAAGAAATGCTTTCCCGCCTTTGCCTTATGGAACGGAAACAGTCTTATCTGGACAAGTTTCTTCATATTACAAAGCAGGAATACGATTTAACAATCCCAGCCGCGTCCATTTGCCAATGCGATATTATACTAGATACACCTCGACGATCTTTTGATATTCTTGTGGGCAATCCTCCGTGGATGAATTTTACGGACTTGCCCCCGGATTACAAAGAAACGATCAAGCCTTACTTTTGTCAGGCGGGTTTAGTTCCCAACCGAAAAGCGGTCTTGCTGGGATCATCGCGGACGGATATTGCGGCTTTGGTGTTAAAGATAGCTTTAGGACAATTATTGCGAGAACAAGGAACCGCTCACTTTTTTGTTCCACTCTCACTCTTTGCGGGAGATGACGCGCATATCGGGTTTCGCAATTATCAAGCTTTTGAGTCCGTTTTCTCAGTTTTGGAGGTCTTTGAATTCAACAAAACAAAGGTGTTTGAGGGTGTAAAAACATCTTATTGTTGCGCTTCCATAAAAAAAGGAAGAGCGCAAACTTTTCCAGTTCGATATTTCCGGGAGGGAAAAGATGGTTGGGAAAAGTATAAAGCCCGGCCTCTGAATCTTCTATCAGATCCATGGAGAATTATCGCGCCAAATGAACGTCTAAAAACTGCGATTGGCGTTCGCCTTTCGCCGAGACAAAAGCCTCGGCAAGGGGTGAATACATGCGGCGCAAACAACGTTTTCCTATTTGACGATTACCCAAATTTCTTAGATGAACGATATATTTTTCCACTAGCAACAAAAGATCTTTGGCGAAACAGTGATAGAATCCCGCGCAAATGGATTTTCCTGCCGTATGATATTAATTCTGGCCGGCCGTTACGAGGTGTAACCATTCGTGAATTACGAGGTTACGATTATCTGGAGACAAACAAAAAGAGACTTATAGAAAGAAAAGGGACATTAATAAACAGTTTGATAAGCAAAGGCTTTTGGTGGTCTCTTCTGGGTGTGGGACCCTATTCCTTCGCACCATACAAGGTAATGTGGCAAGCATACGGAAGAAGCGAATTTCATCCGATTCTCCTGAGCAATTTTGAGGGAAAAAACTGGCAGGGCAATCAAGCCATGCACGCATTCATTCCATGCTGGGATTTGCCAGAAGCCAAGCGTATTATGAACGAGTTGCGACGTTCTAATATTTCTGCTTTGCTCAAGCAACTTAATGGAATCGGGAAATGCAATTGGGCGCAGCCGGGAAAAATCAGGAAAATACTATCTTTGGATTGCGATCAAGTTGATTAACTCGCGTTCTTTGAGGAAGTGAAGAGAGAACAAACAAGACGATTTTGGCGATGAAGGCGTTTCTTGCATTGGAAGACGGCTCGGTGTACCGGGGACGGGGAATCGGCGCTCCCGGAATGGTTTGCGGCGAGGTTTGTTTCAACACTTCGATGACGGGGTATCAGGAGATTCTAACCGATCCGTCTTACAAAGCGCAGATTGTGACGATGACCTACCCGTTGATCGGCAATTGCGGCGTGAACGAGACGGACGCGGAGTCGTGGCGGGCGCATTTGGCGGGATTTGTGGTGCGGGAGCTTTCTCCGATGGCGAGCAATTGGCGGGCGCAACGTTCTTTGGGCGAGTATTTGGCGGAACAGGGAGTTCCGGGTTTGCAGGGTGTGGACACCCGCGCCTTGACGAAGAAGTTGCGGGTTGCCGGCGCCATGAAAGGTTGTCTGGTTTGCGGAGAATCTGAGACGGAAACGGCTGCTTTGGAGCGCGCTGTAGCTTGGAAAGGCTTGATCGGCGTGGATTATGTACGGGAGGTGACACATGCGAAGGCGTTTGAGTGGGATGAAGATTCCGAAAACAGCGGCGAGTTTTGTCTTGCTTCGGGAACGGAGGCTTCCAAAGAAGTTCTATGGTTCCGCAAAGATCTTCCGCCAGCGGATATTCCAATTGTCGCTCTGGATTTGGGAATGAAGTACAACATTCTCCGGCGGTTGAGGCAGCATGGGTTTCGACCTTATTTGATGCCGGCCGGCGCTTCGACAGAAGAGATTCTATCTCAGAAGCCTGAGGGCGTTTTTTTGTCCAACGGGCCGGGCGATCCGGCGGCGGCGGGCTATGTAATCGAGAACGTAAAGCGGTTGCTGGATCGCGGTCTGCCGATGTTCGGCATTTGTTTGGGGCATCAGATTCTGGGGCTGGCTCTGGGCGGAAAAACTTACAAACTGAAGTTCGGACACAGGGGTGCCAATCAACCCGTCAAGGATTTGTCCACCGGGCGCATTGAAATCACGGCCCAGAATCATGGATTCGCCTTGGAATCGGATTCGTTGCCGGGCAATGTGGAGGTGGATCGAGTGAACCTCAACGATGGGACGGTGGAAGGGCTTCGACACAAGGACAAACCGCTTTTTGGCGTTCAGTATCATCCGGAGGCGTCGCCGGGACCTCACGACTCCACCCCGTTGTTTCAGGAATTCCGTTCGCTCATTGAAGGTTCGTGAAGGGAAGGCGCGGATGTTGCCCATTTTTTAGAGAAATATTCCCGGAAAAATGCCGAGCGCTTTTCATGCAAACGAAACCAAAGCCCCCGTCGCTTGTGAAAAACAAGTTTGACTTGAGTCAAATTCTTTGGATAATGCACTTCTTTTAAAGTAGCCGGCTATGGTCAAACTTGTCGTTTTAAGTGAAGGATTTGTGGGAAAGACGTGCGAGCTCACGGCGGAGAAACTCACTATTGGCCGTGTAGCGGACAATGGCTTCCAGATTCCAGAAGGCTCGGTTTCCGGCCGCCACTGCGAAGTCCGCCTCAAAGAAGGAAAGGTATACGTCAAAGACTTGGCCTCCACAAACGGCACCTTTATCGGAGGCAAAAAAGTGAATTCGGAGGCATTGTTGCGCCCCGGAAAGATTTTGCGGCTGGGGCAAGTTGAAATCCGCCTTGAAACTGAGAAAAACGCAGGCGAGACCAGCGAAATCGAAAAAACCATCGTTCTGAAACAAGGAGGCATCAAACTTGGCGATCTAGAGCATCCCACTCAAACCGTCGCCTTTGGCAAAGACAATCTGTTTTCCAAGAGGTCCAACAAAGTCAATAAAATCTTCGTCGGCGTGGGAATTGTGCTCATCATCGTGATTATTGGTCTCCTCGCAATGGCTTTCATGGATTTGATGAGCAACTAGGGCTCATTCCCGCCAGCGCACCAAAGAAGAGAATGAATGCAAAGGAAATCTTTTTGGAACCTCCGCCGCAAAATTCAAACCCGTCTAAAACGCCGAAATTCGCAAAAAGCCACAAATCGGCAACCGCGATCCAATGCTGACTTTCCTCACTCCGCGATCCAATCTGACTGTCCCCTGACCGCCAACTCGTCATTGCTAATTCTAAATTCATAACTCCAAAACCACGCTTCCCAACTCTCTTGAAAACAAGATTGAAAAAAAGCAATCTCCGTTGTTATCGGTTGCCAATCCCAGACTTCCCTTCCACACAAATCGCTACACGCCGGCCTCGAATCTCAAGATAATCTTGCTCTCCCTTTCGTTTCTTTTGCATTCGCCAGCGATGAAAACAAACAAACCAAACACAAATCCGTATTCCTCAGGTTCGGGGATAATCTAGCTGTCGTTGACAACACACACCGAGCGGTTAAAATTCACCGCTAATAAGGAGCCGTAAGCCTCTGCTCTCTGCTTTCTGGACTAATAGAGACCCCAGAATTACTGTCGCTTTGCGCATAAAAGTCGCTAATGCGTTTGTTGTCCAGCCCGCTCTTACCTAACAAGAAGTCTAATCGGTGAAATAGAACAAACTGCTTCCAGATACGCTAGTCCCAATGGCATCGTATGAATGATCGTCGTCCATAAAAAGACGATCCATAATGCGGCTGTTAGCGCCGTTCATGACCGTCGAAATGTTAGTGGCACTGGCGGCGAAAGTGACGGTGGTTCTGCCTCTGCCCGAAATTCTCCTTCTTATTGAATCGATGTCTTTGATCTTATAGATAGCAAATAAGAAAGAATGTGAAAAGTTCGTATTGCTGAGCTTGTTGGCATCATAAAAATCAATAATCATAAAACAAACTGGTTTATAAATCCCAAGAATCTGCAATTGCAAATCAGTCCACAATCCAATCGGCAAGGCTGTTTGGTTTGCTAGTCGTCTCTTGTCCATCTCGCGTCCAACTTCAAAATGCAAAAGGAGAGAAAAGAGGAAAAGAGGGAAAAAGTCATTTGGAAACAGCAAAGTGCACCATACTATCTTGCCGATTGCAAATTCAGATTGGGAATCTCTGATCGCTAACTGTTGATTTCGCAAAAAAGCGTAAAAAGGAAATTCGGGATGGGAAAAACTCCCTTTTGCCTTACCATTGTGGGAAAAAGGTTATGTCGTCTGGTGTTTGGTGAGAGGGAAGAAGCAATGAGAATGGCTAGTGGGGGGGAAGTGTTTTTATGGAAGCTTTGTAGTTAACGGTTGGGGTTGGTTGGTTTTTGTTGGGATTACTATGTTGTAAAACGAATGATGGGATGAGCATATTTCTGTTGCCGGTGGTTGTTCATCCAAAAGAAAGGAAAGAAGAAGGTTAGGGTGGTTGGTCAAGTAGCGAAGGGAGACTTTTATATGCGGGAGCATTTTATGGATTGCGTTGAGGTTTGGTGTTTGCAGATTGCATGTGTGGGGATGGCGTTTTCCAAGTTTGTGGATTACAAGGGGAGGAGAGATGGGATTTGTGGTTGATGGATTGGGATTAGCAAGTGGGCTTGCAAGGAAGTCTTTGGTTTTGGTGGCGGTTGGGGATTAGGAAGAGGGATGGGAGAAGGGGGCAAAGAGGGAGGGAAGTGGTTGGCTGTTGATTGCTGGTTACTAAAAGCCGGCGTTTGGAATTGATGACGGATGGGCGCGTGGGGATTGGGAATGGCAAGTAGGGAGTTTGTTTGGATGCGGATGAAGGGCGAAAGGGAGAAGTAGGCGAGGAGATGGGAAAGCGCAAACTACTGGGTGTTCACTTCGCAACAAGGTGAGGGAACTTCGCCGTTTTTGAATTGTAAACTGCTAAGTGCTGATTATGGGTTGTATGGTGGTTGGCTTGGTGGGAGATTGTAGAGGGAGGATTGGTTTTGTTAATCTGTCGGTTGGGTGTCTTTGCTGAGGTGAGGGGAAGATGAGTTTTTTTCCGTTGTTTGTTTGTTGGTTCGGATGTTTTGATGGATGGGGCGGTTGCGTAAAATGAGTAGGATAAGTGTTTTGATTTGTTGGCGGAGGATTGGATTGTAGGGATTTTGTTTTGCGCTGTTTTTCTTTGTTATTCATTGCCGGCGGTGGATGGTTATTTTGCTTGCGTGTAGTCGAGGAAGGGTTTATTTCTTTGCGTATGATTCAGCGGGATTACTTGATGCGGATGGTTCAGGAGTTCATCAACATGTTGATGATTGTGCTGGAGTCCAAAAAGGCGAGGGATTGGGGGGCGGTGGAGGAGGATTTAGATCGGGCGGCGAAGACTTTTTTGGGGTTGGATCGGGAAGCGGTTTGTCGTTTGGGGGCGGCGGCGTTAAAGCGGAGGCTCGTGGACACTGGGCCGACGCATGAATACAAAGTTCGGGCGCAAGTTGTCTCGCGGATTTTGACGGAATCGGCGGCGGCTGCGGCGGGGCGGGGAGAGGATGAGCGGGAGCGGGCGTTGCTTCTCAAGGCGCTTCATTTGCTGTTAGACACTCTTTTGGACGCTGAGCCTGTGGAACTTTTGGACTTTACGCCGCGCGTGGAGGGGATTGTGGAGAGTTTGGGAGCGGCGGATTTGCCTTCGTCCGCTTTGCTGGGGTTGATGCAGTATCACGAGTATCGGGGGGATTTTGCGCAGGCGGAGGATTGGTTGTTTCGGCTTTGCGATTCTTCTCCGGCGCAGGGCGGTTTGGCGGCTTTGGGCGAGGGGTTTTATCGGCGTTTGTCGGCGCAGCCGGATTCGATACTGGCCGGCAGCGGGTTGCCGCGCGAGGAGGTGGAAGCGGGTTGGAAAGAGTTTCGGCGGCAATGTGGCCGGTGAAATCAACGGACCATGCTGAGCGGTTGGTTTCTTGCGGCGATGGGGGGGTATTCAACGGCGACTTCCGTTGCGCCGCCGATAGTCCCAAGGCGGGATGCGTTGGTTGGGCTGCAGATTCCAAAGTCCGCGACGTCTTTTTCGGGCTTCGGTTTCCAGAGTGTTCCAACGCTTGTTCTTGTTGTATTTTCGATATACCCAGGCGTGTCCTGAGGCAATTAACGCTTCGTTGATAGAGTGTTGATTTCGGTAGACGATGCCGACGATGCGTCCGTATCGGTCTTGGTCGGTTTCTTGAACACTGACGATTTGGCGGAAGGTCAGAGAGGAAAGCGCTTGTTTGGCCCGTCGTCCCCAGGGTTGGCCAAGTTCGGGAGCATCGATGCCGTGCAGGCGGATTTTGACTTGTTGTCTGTTTTGAGTGAGCAAGGTCAAGGTGTCGCCGTCGCTGATTCCAACAACTCGCCCGCGCAGGGAAATTTGTGGTTGGGATTGGGGCGCGGGGATCGTTTGCCTTGGCTGAGTAGCCTGCGGTGGCGCAGTGGGTTGTTGCGGATTGTTGTGGTTCAATGATTCTTGAGGCGGTTGAGGATCTGGAGATTGGCGGGATAGAGAATTAGATGCTCTGGAACTGCTCCACCAAACCAAAAGCCCCAAGACAATGGCGGCAAGGCCGGTGAAGAAGAGTTTTGAGAAGTGGCGCCAAGTCAAAAGGCGACCAAAAGAAAGCAGGAGGGAGGCGAGTATAGAACGCATAGCGAAAAGTCTGGCATTGAGCGGGGCGGAATGCCACGAAAAAACAACGAGACGCCGGAGTAATTCGTTTGTGGACATTTGGGAATGGCTCTTTTAGAATTATCGTTTTTCTTTCTTCGATGAGCGAAACAAGCGGCCAAAAGGGCGGCAAAGAATCCATGAGGCCTTGGAGGAGAGGGTTTTGGTGCCTCTTTGCCACGCAGTTTCAGGGAGCGTTCAGCGACAACGTTTTCAAGTGGCTGGTGTTGTTTCTCGTGATCGAGGGAACGACGGCGGAGGCGACCAAGGAAATGGTGTTGGAGAAAAAGGACAAGTTGGCGCCGATTATTGGCGCGGTGTTTGCCCTGCCTTTCATTTTGTTTTCTATGTTTGCGGGAATGCTGGCGGACAAGCACAGCAAGCGCACAATTGCCGTTGGCACCAAAATGGCGGAAGTGGGAATTATGTCGCTGGCTTTGCTTGGATTGGCCGGCAAAGACGGCGGGATTGTTTCCCTGTTGGTTGCGGTGGTGTTTTTCATGAGCATGCAAAGCGCCTTTTTTGGGCCGACGAAATACGGGTTGCTCCCTGAGATTTTGCCGGAATCGCGGCTTTCGTGGGGGAACGGGTATCTTCAAATGGGCACTTTTGTGGCGATCATTTTGGGAACGTTGGCGGCGGGTTGGCTTTCCGACCGTTTTGGCTCTGATTCTTGGGTATGCGGTTTGGCGTTGGTCGCTTTGGCGGGGTTGGGGTTGTCCACAAGTTTGGGGATTAGCAAAGTGTCGGCGGCCAATCCTTTGCGGAAGCGGGCTCGCTGGTGTTGGCCGGCGTTGCGGCGGCGGGTTGGATTGATTCGGCGGAAGGATCGCCCCTTGCTTTTGGCCATCGGCGGGGACACTTATTTTTGGTTTTTGGGCGCTTTGATGCAGTTGACCATTCTCTTTTACGGCAAGGAGGCGCTGGAACTTTCCGCCAGCAAGATCAGTTATTTGCAGGGCGCTTTGGCGATTGGTATCGGCGTTGGAAGCTTGGCGGCGGGCTATTTTTCGCGGGGCAAGATTGAATATCGGTTCGTGCCTTTTGGGGGATTGGGCATGGCGCTTTGCTGTTTTGCGATGGCTTTGCCCGGCGCCGATTTCCTGCGCGTATTCTGGATTTTGATCAGTCTTGGTTTTTTTGCCGGCTTCTTTGTCGTGCCGCTTGCCGCCATGATTCAACGCCGTCCCGATGCCAAAGAGAAAGGATCGGTCATTGCCGTCTGCGCCGTTTTTGTCTTCAGCGGCGTGTTTTTCGCTTCGGTGGTTTATTACGGCTATCACTTGATTGGCCTCAGTTACTTGCAGGTCTTTTTTGTCTGCGGGCTGACAACGCTCTTTGTGAGCGGCGCCGCGCTTTGGATGCTTCCGAAATCTATGTTGCGTTTTTTGCGGCCATGATTTTGCGCCGCGCTTTTTTTGCTCAGCTGGGTTTGCATTGTGAAAGGTTGACATTCTATGGCGGAACGGCGCCGCAGAAATAGATAAAGTCGAGAGAAAGATATGATGACAAAAGAATCCACTAGAATCGCCGTGGAACCGACGCTGAACGAGTTGTTTCGGAAGGCGTTAGGGAAAGTTGGCGTAAGCCAAATCTCCTCCCAAATTGGCGTTTCCAAGTCGGCAATCCTCCGATGGCTGGAGATGAACAACGTGCCGTGGCAATACGAAGGCGACTTCAAACGAATTCTAGGGGAGCAAGGATTCATTTCCCTCAACAGCAATGCGGTGCGAGATAGAGACCAGTTTTACACCAAGCGGGAAACCGCAAAATACTGCTGCCAAGTGATGAAAAAAACCGCTGAGAAAATCGGCGTGGATTTATCCCAAAAACACTGGATTGAACCATCCGCCGGTTGCGGTTGGTTCTTCCTAGAATTCCCAAAACATAACCGAACGGGAATTGACATTGACTCCAAAGGAACAGTCAAAAACCAAATCATCAAACAAGATTTTCTCCTTTGGAAACCAAAACCGCATCCGGACGGCTTCGTTGTCGTTGGCAATCCTCCTTTTGGAATTAGAGGACACCTCGCTTTGCAATTCATCAACTACGCCGCTGAGTTTGCTGATATGATTGGATTCATAGTGCCGCAATTATTCAACAGCGATGGCAAGGGCGTCGCCGGAAAACGCGTCCACAAAGAACTCGCATTAGCGCACTCCGAAGAACTTCCCAACGACGCCTTTGAAACGCCCAGCGGAGACCCCAAAGGAATCGCTTGCTTATTTCAGGTTTGGACGAAAATCAACAAAGACAAAATAAAACTCGCGCCCAAGAAAACTTGCGACAAATGGGTATCCATATATTCGCTATCCAATGGCGGCACTCCTGCCTCTACCCGCAACAAAGACAAAATCGGAAAATGTCATGTCTATCTCCCGTCCACATGCTACAAAGACATGAAAGCCTTCAAGAAATTCAGCGAACTGCCTCACCAACGAGGCTATGGAGTAATCATCCACAAACAAAAGAGATCTATAATGAGGCTGATGCTCAATCTGGATTGGTCAAAAATTGCTTTCAAATCCACCAACAGCGCGCTGAACCTAAGGAAATCTCTAATCCAACAGCCGCTCATCGAAAACGGATACTATGACTAGTTCACTATCCGAAATATTAATCCGCGTCATCGAAAAATCCGTCAAAGTTCGGGTTAATCCGTGGATTCACAGCTCTCACGAACTCATTACCGAACTCGAAATAGACCAGAGAGGCGAAGCGGGAGAGAATTTCATGGCCGCATGCCTCCGGCAAAACGGACACAAAGTCGAAATCGACAGAACAACCGACCCGCAGGAAAAAAGCTGGGACATCCGAGTCGATGATAACATCATGATCGAAATCAAAACCGCCACCCAAGGAAAGAAAACAAAAACTTTCCAACACGAGCGAATCATGGTAGAAAGACCATGGCACGCTTTGGCTTTGCTAGACATTGCTCCAGAAGACATCTACCTCACTCTCGCCCCTAAAAACACCATCCCCGTTAGGAAGAAAAATAACATTTGGACGGTAAATGAGAAAAAAGTTCACATGCGAAGAAGCAGTGAAATCAAATGGGATTTCTCGCTGAAAGACGTTCTTCTAAGAAAAGTGTCCTCCATTGACGACATAGAAAAACAATATCAAGAACTTCTAAAAACACTCAATCAAAGAGTTTCTGAATCAATAAACCAAAGCGTTTGCGGAAGTTCGCTTGAATAACCGTCCTTTATGTTCCCGCACTACAAATTCGGGGGCAAACAACTATAATTGCGAAGAAATTTAACACTGTTATTTAACACTAGAAAAACTATGAAAAACAAATGCTTTATGCTGATGGGATTGTGGCTTGGCTTGGCCGGCTGTCTTTTAACTGCGGAACGTCCCAACGTCGTTTTGGTGATTACCGATGATCAAGGCTACGGAGATCTTTCCTGCCACGGCAATCCGGTGCTCAAAACGCCTCACTTGGATCGATTGCATGCGGAGAGCGTCCGCTTGACGGATTATCACGTCTCGCCGACTTGCTCGCCGACTCGTAGCGCGCTGATTACCGGACACTGGACAAATCGAACCGGCGTTTGGCACACCATCATGGGACGTTCCCTGCTGCGAGTCAACGAAGTCACCATTGGAACCATCCTCGGCGATGCGGGCTACGCCACGGGAATGTTTGGCAAATGGCATTTGGGCGACAACTATCCCTATCGCCCGGAGGATCGAGGATTTCAGGAAACCTTCCGACACGGCGGCGGCGGCGTTGGGCAAACGCCCGATTATTGGGACAACGCTTACTTTGACGGCAGCTACTGGCATAACGGAACTCCCAAGCCGGCGAAGGGTTTTTGCACGGACGTTTTCTTCGACGCCGCCATCCAGTTCATCGAATCCCAAAGAAAGGCAAAGCGCCCCTTCTTTGTTTATCTCTGCACCAACGCGCCTCACGGCCCGATGCACGCGCCGCCGGAAAGCAGCCGTCCCTACCAGCAACTGGGAACGCATCTGGCGAATTTTTACGGAATGATCGCCAACATTGACGACAACGTCGGCCGTCTGCGCCGCTACTTGCGGGAAAGCGGCCTAGACGAAAACACCCTCTTCATTTTTACAACCGACAACGGCACTGCCGCCGGCGAAAAAATCTTCAACGCCGGCATGCGCGGCAAAAAGGGAAGCGAATATGACGGCGGCCATCGAGTGCCGTTTTTCCTTCACTGGCCAAAAGGCGGATTGACCGGCGGACGCGATGTGCCGACGCTCACCGCGCACGTGGACGTCGTGCCAACCTTGATTGACCTTTGCGCCGTCCCTTCGCCAAAAAATGTGAAATTTGACGGCGCCAGCCTTCGCCCGCTTTTATTTCCACAGACGGCAAACGATGCAGCCGCCTCCAATCCTTCCCAATGGCCGGATCGAATTCTGGTGACCGATTCGCAGCGAGTGCGCAACCCAATTCAATGGAGAAAGAGCAGCGTCATGACCGATCAGTACCGCCTCATCAACGGCAAGGAGTTGTACGACATTCGCCAAGACCCCGCGCAGAAGAAGAACGTGGCCGCCGACAACCCCGCCGTTATTGCCCGCTTGCGCAATTTTTATGAACGGTGGTGGGCGGAGTTGGAGCCGACTTTTTCTCAAACCGCCGAAATTTACCTCGGCCATCCGCAAGAGCAAACCGTCCGATTGACTTGCCACGATTGGATTGCCGACGGCAGCACGCCGTGGAACCAGCGAGCCATTCGAAATGCTGAGCGGCGCGCAAACCTCACCGGATTTTGGGCCGTCAAAGTGATTGAAGCGGGAGAATACGAAGTGGAACTTCGGCGCTGGCCTCGCGAGATTGACCATCCCATTGACGCCGGCCTGCCGGCTGGCGAAGACGTTCCCGGCGCAACCGCCTTTCGCTCCGCTCCGGGCAAGGCCTTTCCCGCAGTGTCGGCCTCGTTGGCTTTGGGCAGGCAAACATTGGAAAAACCGGTGCGTAGCGGCGCTTCGGCGGTGACCTTTCGTTTGACGCTTCAAAGAGGCAGCGGCCAACTTTGGGCAAAGTTCCAAGACGCCGAAGGCGGCGAAATGGGCGCCTTTTACGCTTATGTGCGAAAACTCTAAGCGCGCAAACAGAGTTGGCAAATCTCGGCATTTGCAAGAGGGCAATCTTGCGCCATTGAGAAAATTTTGAGCGGCCGGCGAAGCTTCCTCAACGAGGCCATTGAGGATGCGACTGAATGTCGTGATTCTTTTCGTAGCCTTTGTGCCACAGTTGAATCCACAGATCAGGCAAGCTGGAACGCCCGACGTGGCCGTCCGTGTAGACAATGTTAATTCCCCGATTATGGCGATCGACGAAGAAACGGCACATAGAGCTTTCGCCTTGACGGTGTTCGCCGCTGTAGTTTGGCGGCGGCGCGTTATTGGACTGAGGCCAGGCGTCCACCCAGTTGCCGTCGCCGTACATCGGCACTTCGGCGCTGGCTTTGAAATATTTGCCCCAATACTTGGCCCATTGTGCTTCGGTGGTTGGCTCGTAGTAGCTGCCTTTCGGCCACTGCATCCAAGAGTTGATGGTATAGCTGCCTTCGGCTCTGGACTTTGCAAAACTGCCCCAGTCAAACCACCAATTTCTAAAGTTGGCTCCTCGTTGATTTTCCGGCTTCGCTCGCTCTTTGACAGAGGGACAGACGATGGTTTTCATGGAGCCTTCGTAAGCTGCTTGCGGATCATCGGCGTATCGTTGGTCGCCCATATACGGCGCGATGACGTGAAACCAATAGGGTCTAGCGGGGCCAAGCACCGAAAGCACTTTGTCTTCGTTGTCGTCGGAGTACAAAATAGTGGCCAAGCCCACTTGTTTGAGGTTGGAAGTGCAGTGGATGGCTTTGGCTTTCGCTTTGGCCTTGGCCAGAGCGGGAAGGAGCATGCCGGCCAAAATGGCGATGATCGCAATGACCACCAAAAGCTCGATCAATGTAAAACCAACTTGCTTGCCCCCCCCGACAGAGCCAAAATGCTTAATCCACTTAAAGCCGCCTACTGTTTTGGATGAGAATTTCATGCGTCTTTTATGGCGGTTGAAGGCAAAAATGGCAAACTTAAAGGAAACGCTTATTTGTCAATGCGATGAAAATAACGACGATTAAGTTTAAATGGCAAAAATCGAGGATGTAAAGATTTCTGAGAGGGCTTTGGAAGACGATTGCCAATCCGACGGAATTTAAGATGATTTGGCTTTTGGCGCTTAGGTCTTTGACAAAGGTTCAGCGCGCAAAGAGTCTTTCCCAAAAGCGTCGGTTTTTCGGGTTTGGAAGAGGGGCTGTTGCGAAGAGGAATTTTTTGGCGGACGGCGGTTTGGGATTGGGAAGATTGAATGAAAAGTCTTGTGAGAGTGTTTGTTTGTTTGGCGGCGGTTATGTTGTTTGGCGGCATTTGGCGATTGGCGGCCGATCCAAAAGCGAGCCATCGCGAGTGGCAGATTTATCACGGCGACTACGGAGGCAGTCATTATTCGGCCTTGTCGCAGATTAATCGCTCCAATGTGTCCCGCTTGAAGCCGGCGTGGATTTGGCGGGCGGGGGAAACGGGACGCACGATTGAGTGCAATCCCATTGTTGTGGACGGCGTGGTTTATTTGACGACGCCCCGATTGCACTGCGTTGCGTTGGCGGGCAAGACGGGGCGGTTGTTGTGGCGTTTCAATCCTTGGCCGAAGGGAGAGCGAGGCGGGGGCGTCAGCCGGGGCGTGGCTTATTGGACGGACGGGAAAGGAGAGCGGCGCATTTTTCACTCTGCTGGGGATTTTCTCTACGCTTTGGATGCCGGGACGGGCAGGCCGGTTGCGTCTTTTGGCGAGAAGGGGCGGATTCGTCATCGAGACGGTTTGGACGTGGACGCGTTCTTTTTGTCGGTTGGGAACACGACGCCGGGCATCGTGTGGAAGGATTTATTGATTTTGGGGTCCAGCACCGGCGAAGGCCCGCAGTCTTGCGCGCCGGGGCATATTCGGGCCTTTGACGTGCGAACGGGAGAGCGGAAGTGGATTTTCCACACCATTCCGCATCCCGGCGAGTTTGGCTATGAGACTTGGGGGCCGGATTCGTGGAAGGAAGTGGGGAGCGCCAATGTTTGGGGGGGCTTTACGCTGGATGCCGAGCGGGGGATTGTATTTGCGGGAACGGGATCGCCGGCCTACGACAAGTGGGGAGGAAATCGTCCCGGCGACGGTTTGTTTGGGAACTGCACGCTGGCTCTGGACGCAAACACCGGCCGACGCATCTGGCATTTTCAAGCGGTGCATCACGATCTTTGGGACTTTGACCTGCCCTGTCCGCCCGTGCTGGCCCGCCTGAAGCGAAACGGAAACCTGCTGGACGCCGTGGTGCAACCTACCAAAATGGGACATCTCTTTGTATTGGATAGGGAAACCGGCAAACCGCTTTATCCTGTGGAAGAGCGACCGGTGCCGCCATCCACAATACCGGGCGAAGCAAGCGCGCCGACGCAACCCTTTCCGCCTCCCGCCTTTCGTTTGGCAATGACCCGAATGGACGCAAGCAACGCAACCGACCTCAATCCGGCGGCGACGGCCAAGGTTTTGGAGGACTTGAAGGACATAGCGGCCAGTGAGATGTTTACGCCGCCCGGCTTTGCCAAGTCCCCGCAACTTCCCCAATTCAACGGCGGTTGTGAGTGGGGGGGCGCCGCCTTTGACCCGGAAACAAACACCGTAATCGTCAACGTCAGCAATGAAGCGGAATACACCTCAATGGTTCCTACAAAAGCGAAGGAAACTATGTCGTTGCATCGGCTGGGACAACATATTTATCAAGCGGCCTGCTCTTTTTGCCACGGCCTCAGTTCTCCGGCAAACCCGGCTTCGGCTTCGCTGGAAAACGTCGCCTCGCGTCTTTCTAAAAAGCAGGTTGAGGAATTGATGAAAACCGGGCGCGGGCAGATGCCGGCCTTTGCCTCTTTTAGCGAGCTGGAACGCCGGGCGGTGCTGGCGTTCTTGTTTGATGAAGGGAAAAAGGAAACGGTTCCGGCCGGAGACTGGGGATTGCGCTTTGCCGGCGGAGCGCCAGCGGTGGCCACCGGACATCACGAATGGCGAGACCCCGAAGGCTTTCCCGTAAACAAACGCCCGTGGGGAACGCTCAACGCGGTGGACTTGAACGAAGGCCGGATTCGCTGGCAAACGCCGCTGGGCACCTATCCAAAACTAGAAGCGCGAGGAGAGCCGCCGACCGGCACTTTCAACATCGGCGGACCAATAGTGACCAAAGGTGGATTAGTGTTTATCGGCGCGGCTATGGACGAACGATTTCACGCCTACGACAAGGAAACGGGCGAATTGTTGTGGGAATATCAAATGGAGTTTGGCGGATACGCCACGCCGGCGACTTACGAAATCGACGGACGACAATACGTGCTCATTGCGGCGGGCGGCGGAGGCAAGCCCGGAACCCATCCCGGAGACGCGTACTATTGTTTCGCTTTGCCGGAAGAATAGCCGCCGGCTGGCAAAGTTGCTTTCTTTTCCAGCGCGTCCAAAGAAAAGCGATTTCGAACGGAGCGCATAATGCGTTCTTCGCGCCGCTTCATGATTCTCCGGGATGCCGACGTCTTGTCGTCCTCGCCTTGCAAGTGGAGAAGAGCGTGAACGTGGTAGCGGACAAGTTCGTCCGGCCAAGAAGTATGAAACTCTTTGGCTTGCGCTCGCGCGACGGCCGGGCAGATGTAAACCTCCGCCATTTGAAGGATGCGCTTTGGGTCTTCCGCCAAGTCAAAGGCAAGCACGTCGGCGGCGCCTTCGTGCTTCAGAAACTTTCGGTTCAGCGCGATCATGCGCCGTTTGGTGACCAAATGGAAGCAACATTCTCCCGCCAAGGCCGAAAACTCCGTCCGAACAAGGTCTTCGATGACTTTGCGGAGAAGAGAAAGATCCATTCGGCAGTCTCGCTGCGCATTGCAAAAAGCAATTTTCAAGCGGAAACTGGCGTTGAAGTTTCCATGTTTTGGGGCGGAAGACAGCTTGCTTGATTAGTGAGTTTTCCATCGACTCCTGCCCTAATTCGCCGCGTCGATCAATCCAATTTTGACAAGCCTAGACTGTATTGCGCTCTAGTCTCGACGACTTATTCACCTGTGGCTTTGTTCTCGGCGGGCGGAAGTTCCATGAGCTCTTCTCTGTACCACTTCATCTCTTCTTCTATCTCTTCCTCGCTCATGTCGCTGAGGCTCGACTCTAGACGACTTCTATGCCTTGCAAGTTCTAATTCGGCTCTCGTAATTTGACCGTTAGAATACAAACGTTTCATGCGTTGTAATTTATCATAAGCCGCTTTCGCCTTCCGGCCATACGCTGTCGGGCCAAGTTGGATGGATCTCCACCGGTCATCCCCCAGCGTTTCTCTTACCTCAGCCTGAAGCTCAAAACTCGCTCTCCAGAAGTCCATGTCCTTCCCTTCCAGAGAGGCCATCCTTTGACGTCCTTCCTCAAGCAACTCAGGGGTGCTTCCACCCGCCATCACTTCTTTCTGAATGGCCATCCTTCGATCGATGGCGGACAGGCAGGCTTTCGATTGTAGACGTCTGTCGCCGCCGAACAGTTCATCCAGAAAGTCCGCCTGTTTTTCCCGATAGGTGTACAAGGCAACGAACTCTCCCTTGCTGGGTTGAAACCATTCTAATTCCGACCGCATGTCCCGGGCTAATTGCGCATGCTCTAGCTTGTATTCCCGCAACTCGTAGGGCGACAAATACTCGCTCATCCGCGCCCACTGCTCCCGCTCTAAATCCCGAATGGCTTTGTTCGCCATGTCGTGAGCCAAACTGATGATATGTTTGGCTTTGTACTCATCCTTCGTCACATACTCAGCCAATTTTGGCTCGTACGAACCGATAAAGGAGTCTTCTTCTTTATTCCGCTTGCGTTCTAGCTCTTTGAGTTGAGGAGCATATTCTGCGGCAATGGCATGAACCGCCGCCCAATCCGCTTCGCTGGCCTTTTGACGCGCACGTGGAGAAGTTGTTTTTCCCACGTTTCCGCCGGCCTTTTCTTCCGCCATCGTCTTTTGGTTTGTCGTTGTTGTCGTCTCATAGCTTGGACTCAACACAATGTAAGCCAAAACCACCGCAAACAAACTTAGGGAAACAATTATCGCTCTCATTTTCGCTGTTCTCCTTTCTTTGCTTAAGGCTTAGTTGGACGATTCTTCGGAACGAGGCCTGATGATAGGACGACCCGGAGGCGAAGGCGGAGGCGGAGAATCTATCGGCGGTGTGATTCTGGGCGGTTGCGGAATCGCCGGCTTTTTCTTTGCTCGTATGTCAACGCTAAGGATATTCGCCCATTTGCCGTTACCGGGAACGGAAAGCGACCTAATGATGGATTGGCCCGGCGCTAAAGAAATCGGGGCGGAAACCCTCGTCCTTGTAGAACTTCCCTCGACCGAATAGGTAACTGTAACGATGAAGTTTTTCGTTCCCCCGGTCGTGTGTTGGGCGGTGATTTTAATGTTGGTCTCGCCTCTGTAAACTGTCCTCGTTGTTGTCGAAGTATTGACAACCTGTTCGCCAACAAGGTACTCTTTGGATTCCATATCAACCGCAGGGCCATCTATGTGTTTGAGAAAGTCGTATTCTCCACCTCCCACGTAATAGTTTTTGTACTCAATGTTTTCATAGGAAGGGTCTCCATAATTCAGGTGCAAGGTGTATTTGACCGTTTTATGCACATAGCCAATTGGAGATTCGTCATCGTCATCGTAGTACTTCACCACGTTTTCTGCATGGCCTTCGAAAATGCCTCCCGGTTCGTAGACGTTGATTATGGTGTATTCATCCGTTTCCCAGTCGAAGAACCAACCAATTATCCCGCTCCAAGGCTTGGATTGTTTGTAAGTTCCGTCCACGCCGAAGAGCTCGTAAGTTGGATTTTGGGCTTCCGTCTTTGTTGGCGTCAGCATCACCACAGCGGTAACGACGACGCACACTGTACTCAGGAGTTTCCTCATGATGTTATGTATGTTGTTTTGTTATTTGTTTGTTTGCGAATCCCGCAACCGTTTTGGCGAGACCGAAAATTTTACTTCGGCTCGCTTTTTGGTGTCGTTGCATCCCAAAAATTTGCCATAAAATCTGTCCTTCTTCGTCTCCTTTCGGTTTCAATTATTTGACTTGCAAGCAATTTGTCGAATTCCTGGAGACAATGCAACAAATAAATCATCAAATTCGCAATTTTTTCGGGGAGCATTTTTCCCAATTTCAAAGTGGCGGTGAATTTAATCTGGGGGCAGATTGGCGAATTTCTGGAGGGAGGGCAAGGAAGGATTCTCTGGGTTCGCCGTTGTTTGGGGCGGGGCTTGGGCGGCGGCGGTTTTTGGGGTTTTGGGGGCGGGATTTCGGTTCTGAGACGGCTTAGTATCGGCTTAGTAACGGCTTTGCGGTGGTTTTGCGGTGGTTTTCGTAGGCGGCGATGATTTTTTTCACCAAGGGATGGCGGATGACGTCTTGTTTGCGGAACTCCACAATCGCAATGTCTCGAATTTTTTTGAGCGCCGTTTGCGCTTCCTTGAGCCCTGAAGGTTTATGCGGCGGCAAGTCGATTTGAGTGGGATCTCCAGTAACCACGGTGCGAGAGTTTGTTCCCAACCGCGTAAGAAACATAAACATTTGCTCCGTCGTGGCGTTTTGCGCTTCGTCAAGAATGATAAAGGAATGGTTCAAAGTGCGCCCGCGCATGTAGGCGAGGGGGGCGATTTCAATGGTGCCGCGATCCATGTGTTTTTGGATTTCTTCGGCTGGAAGCATGTCGTGAAGGGCGTCGTGAAGCGGGCGCAAGTAAGGCGCAAGCTTTTCGTAAAGGTCGCCCGGCAGAAATCCAAGCGCTTCTCCGGCCTCAACGGCGGGACGAGTCAAAAGAATGCGGGCAACGGTGTTGGCCTTGAGACAGGAGACGGCCATCGCCAAGGCCAAATAAGTCTTTCCCGTTCCGGCAGGGCCTATGCCAAAAGTAACGTCGCAGTTTCGAATGGCCTCCAAATAAGCCTTTTGCCCCGCCGTTTTTGGGGAAATAGGCGCCTTGCGGGAAGAAGTGCAAATGCGATCCTCCAAAAGCTGCCGCAAAGTGTCCGCGCCGTGTTCCTTCATAACGGCAATCGACTGCGCAAACTCCTGATTCCGAATCGGAGTGCCGGCGCGAATCGCCGATTCCATTAACTCAAACAACTTTTGAACGCGGAGAACGGATTCCTCATTGCCGTCGAGCTGGATCCAGCCATCCCGACAAACGGCCTTAACGCCGAGCTCTTGCTCCACGGACTGCAAGTTTTTGGGTTCGTTGTTGAAAAGTTGTTGCGCTTGCCGAGCGCTTTCAAAGTGGAGCGTTTGAGTCGCCATTCCGTAACTTTGCCAAAAATCAACCGTGTTGAGGAAAGGCAGCCCGAATCTTCGCGGCAGTTTCCAGCAACGCCTCCGGAATCACCCTGCTGTTTGCAATGACCGGCATAAAATTCGTGTCGCCGTTCCAACGGGGAACAACGTGAAAATGAAGATGCCCTTCGATGCCGGCGCCCGCCGCACGACCAAGATTCAAGCCAACGTTAAAACCATCCGGATTCATAACCGCTTGAAGCGCGCGAACGCAACGACGCGTCACCAACATCAACTCCGCCAGCGCCGTCTCATCCAAATCATCCAAATCCGCAACTTCCTTGTAAGGGGCCACCATCAAATGCCCGCCATTATACGGATAACGATTCAAGAGAACAAAACAATGCCGATCCCGATGAACGACAAGATTGCCAACATCATCCTCGCTCCGAGCAATCCGCGCAAACAAAGACTCCCCCCCGGCCGACGGTTTAGGCGATAAAACATACTCAATCCGCCACGGCGCATGAAGACTTTCCATACCGCAACTTTGAACGACAATTCAAAAAAAGTCAAAAAATTCCGCCCACCCGCTATCCCTTTCCTACCTTCAAAACCGTCTCGCAAAAAGCCCCAACCTTCAATCTCGAACTTCCCGACTCCGAAATCCAATCCCGCCTTGCCCGGTGGAAAGTGCCCCAGCCCAAATACACCCGCGGCGTCCTCGCCAAATACGCCCAAACCGTTGGCTCCGCCCACCTTGGCGCCGTCACCGACCACTTCTAACCCTCCCCTTAAGACAATCCAAATCCGCCCAACACGCAAAGGAGAACTTTCCCTCGAAGCTGCGCAAAATCTGCTTGACACAAATATCTTTTCCTGGACAAAATTCCGTAAAGTTAATGTCATAATGAAAGATTCAGGAAAAGTGAGTATGAACAACGTTGAAAATCCCAATCCCTTTGCTGGCAGTAAAGTACCCCCCCCCCCCCCCCCGCACTTTGCGACAATCTAAGCTTTGTCCACAAGTTGCACCGTTGCGCTCATGCAACAACCCCTTTCTAATAACCACCATGAAAACACGAACCCTCGCATTCGCCATCTTGGCTGTTGTGTTTTCCCTCCAATCCGCATCCGCACAACAGGAACCTTTGCTTTCCTGCTCCGACACCAACAACATCCTCCACGGCCGAACCAAAAAAGTGGCCGACCAAATTTTAGGCGAATTGAGACTCAGCGGTTGCACCCAAGTCACCAACGCCAGCCAACTAAGCGCCGTCACCAATCTGGGGATCAGCGGCCTCACTTCCTTAGAAGCGGGCGACTTCGCCAACCTCCCCAACCTGCAAACGCTGCGGATTCTCCACAGCCCGCAACTGAGAACCTTGCCGAGCGACCTCTTCAACAATCTCACCAATCTGCAAACTCTGATGGTGGACGCTTTCTCTGCAAGCTTGCCCTCCGGCCTCTTGGATGACCTCACTAAACTGCAAACGCTGCAACTTTCCGGCAATGCACAACTGACTACCGTGCCGTCCGGCCTCTTCAACAATTTGACTAATCTGACGCGGCTGAATCTTTCCAACACTCCGCAACTAGCCTCCTTGCCCTCCGGAATATTCGACAACCTGGCCAAACTGACGCGGCTGGATCTTCAAACCGGCCAATTAACCAGCTTGTCGGACGGCCTCTTCAACAACTTGACCAATCTAACATGGCTGGATGTATCCGGCCATCGCTTAGCCTCCTTGCCGTCCGGCGCCTTCGACAATCTTACAAAACTGGCGATCCTGAATCTTGCCAACAATCGCTTGACTTCCCTAACAAACGGCGTCTTTGACAACCTTGCCAAGCTGCGATATTTAGCGATTGCCGGCAATCAATTGACACAACTGCCGGACGGTCTTTTTGACAATCTTCCCATACTAAGAACACTGTATCTTTCCTACAACCCGGACATGACTTCCTTGCCAGACGGCGTCTTTGACAAACTCACCGAACTGGAATATCTATTCATTGAAAACTCCCATACTACGCCCAACATCGGCTTGACCTCTCTGTCGGCCAACGTCTTCAGCAAAACCACCAAACTAAAACAGCTAGATATTTCCGGCAACCAATTCACTTCCCTGCCGGGCAACGTATTCGATAATCTCGTCAATCTGGATTTCCTAGATCTTCGCAACAACGCGCTGACTAATCTCCCCTTGTCGGAAGGTATATTCGATGATCTAGTCAGCCTGAATCGTCACGATCTATATTTGACGGACAACCCCGTGTATACCAACCTTCTCACCAATACACTGTCGGTCACCATTATTCCCTCCACGATGGAAGTGGTTGAGGGCGATGAAGGCGCAAAGAACGCCAACTTCCAAGTCTTACTGGGCAGAGGCATCCTCACCAACTCCATCACCATCCGCTACGCCACAAGAGACGGCACCGCCAAAAAAGAAGATAACGACTATTCCCTTACTAGCGGGCAGTGGAACTTCGCGGGCGATTGGAGACAAGGGCAATCCTTCTCCGGTCAATGGCTTCGAGAAAACATCTTAAATCTTTCCATCCCTATACGAGGGGATGTAGTGGAAGAGGAGGATGAGACCTTTGAGTTAGTTCTCACTCGATCCAGCCGCTACACGGCGGACGAAGAGTTCACCGCCTCGATCACCATCTTAGACAACGACGCCTTGCCCGAAGTCGACCTTTCCCTTCCCGTCACTTCCTTCTCCGTCGCCGAAGGCGACAGCGGCTCCACTGCCATTGGTTTCCACATCCAACTCACCCAATCTCCCAACGCCCAAGTCACCATTGATTACGAAACCCAAGACGGCACCGCCACCGCTCCCCAAGACTACACTTCCGCCTCAGGAACCATCACCTTTGCCGCCGGCACAACCAACCTCACCCAAACCATCTCCATTCCCATTCACGGCGACACCGAAGAAGAAGCGGACGAAACCTTCTCCGTCCGCCTCTCCAACCCCGTGAACGTTAACTTTGGCGGCGGCGCCTCCATGCGCGAAACCATCATCACCATTGCCGATGACGATGTTTTGCCGCCCCCGCCCCCCTCTCTCTTCCTTACCCCCTCAGTTTTGGAAATCGCCGAAGGCGATGAAGACACAACTAACGCCGAGTTCCAAGTTCGCTTGACGCGCGCCTCAGGCCAAGCCGTATCCATTGACTACGCCACAACTAATGGCACCGCCACAGCCGGCCAAGATTACACATCCGCCTCAGGCACCATCACCTTCGCCGCCGGCGCGACCAACCTCACCCAAACTATTGCCGTTCCCATCCTCGGCGACACAACCGACGAACCCAACGAAACCTTTACAATCACCTTGAGCAATCCAGTCAACGCCCGTCTGCTGGTCGACACCGCCCGATGCACTATATTAGACGATGACGCCCCCCTGCCCGTCATCGCTTGGGAGCAAAATCAAGCCCAAGTGACTGAAGGAACCGAAACCATCCGGCTGGCCGTCAAAATAATTAACAACTCCATTCCCGATTCTGCTGTTTCCGTCAACTACGCCACCCAAGACGGCACGGCCAGAGCCGGCCAAGATTACACCGCAACCACTGACACCATCACCTTCGCCGCCGGCGCGACTAATCTTACCCAAACCATCTCTGTTCCCATCCTCGACGACGCAACCAACGAACCCCTCGAAACTTTTGATCTAATCCTCAGCAGTCCCGCCAACGCTGTCTTCCCCGACGGCGACTCTCCATTGCCGGCCACCATCACCATTGTAGACGACGACGCGCCTCCGCCAATCGTGCAGAGGCCGCTAGTCATTGGCTTTGCGCAGACTTTCCTTTCCCTCCCCGAAGGCGACGCAGGCCAAACTACCGCCGAGTTTCCAGTGCAACTCCTGCTGCGCGAAGGCCAAGTTCTCAATCAAATCGTCTCCGTAGACTACGCCACCCAAGACGGCACGGCCAGAGCCGGCCAAGATTACACTTCTGCCTCAGGCACCATCACCTTCGCCCGCGGCGCTACCAACCTCACCCAAACTATTGCCATTCCCATCTTGGGAGACACTGACTTTGAACCCAACGAAACCTTCACCATCCACCTCAGCAACCCTGCCAACGCCGTCCTCCATCCCAATCACATGCAAGCCCAAATTACAGACGATGACGCGCCCCCACCCTCAGGCGCGGACTCTCCCGCGCAACGCCCGTTTCCCAGCGGCCGATTTCCCTTGTTAATCTTCAATACAAGCGAGCTGAGCCTAGCCGAAGGCCAAACCGCCATTTACCAAGTGCGCGGCGTCACCGCCCGCGTGTCGGATATGATCGTCCGCATCCGCAGCAGTCATCCGCAGTTAATTGTAGAACCCCGAAAACTAATCTTCACCACCACCACCTTGCTGAACTTCCAAACCATCCAAGTGCGCGCAACCGCCAATGCCGCCGATATTGACGAGCCAATCTCCATCGTGCACTCTATTGACGCCAGCGAAGGCTTCGTGGCGCACGAAAACGCCGGCGCGCTCTCTGTCTCCATTTCTTCGCCTGCGGCGGCCATAGAGGCCGACGAACTCGGTTCCGAAGGGTCTTCGGAAAACGCGGCGATAGAGCCTCCACTTATCGACTACGACCAAGATGATAACGGCTTGATTGAGATTAGCAACTTGACGCAGCTGAATGCGATTCGCTGGGACTTGAACGGCGACGGCCAACCCGACAAAGAAGAGTTTGCCAAAGCTTACAACCAAGCCTTCCCCAGCGCCATCGACAACATGGGCATCCCCAATAATACCCAAGCCCAAGGCTACGAACTCACAACGAACCTCCACTTTGATTCTCACAAAAACAACCGAGCCGATGAAGCAGACCCCTTTTGGAATCAAGGAAACGGCTGGCAGTCCATCGGGGTTTTCGCCAACCCTTTCCAAGCCGTTCTAGAAGGCAACAACCATGGGATTGTTAACCTGTTCCAAGACCAGAGCGAGGCCGCTCTTTTCTATGAGAAGCCAAGCGGCTTGTTTGGCGCAATCGGCAAGCGGGGGCAAGTGGTCAATGTAGGCTTAGAAGGCGTTCATATTCAAGGGGTTAACTTTGTGGGTGCATTGGCCGGGTTGAATCAAGGGCTTATTCGCAATTGTTCTGTTCGGGGTCGGGTAGCAGGAGCGAACAGCGTTGGGGGTTTAGTGGGTCATAACTTTGGCCATATAGCGGACAGCCATGTTCATGCGGCGGTTTTGGGGAACATTGGGGTAGGTGGTTTAGTGGGCTGGAATGCGGGCGGTTTAATTGAGGGAAGCACCGCGCCCGGCCAAGAAGGCCAAGAAGAGTCTCTTGGTTTAGTGGGCTTTGGCACGCCGGCGCGCTGAGGAGAAGTCTCGCATTTTCCGAGAGCATCTTCGTGGTTTCGCCCCTCTTGTTTAAAAAAGGGGGGCGTTTTCTTTTACATTTCTTTTGGAAGATTATTTCCCCAAGTTCCATAGAGAATTTATCGGGAGAAAGGAGAGAGCGGGGTTATTCCAGCGGAACTGCGGGGCGTTGATTCCCATCTTTTCGAGGGAGGCAATCGAAAAGAGAGGGGAGTTTCTCTGGCGCAAGAAGCAAGCGGTTAGGGCGGTGGCCAAGGGAGCGGGCGGGAAGAGGCGCCCAGTCAATCAACCGGCGCCTTGCAAAGTGTATTCGCGTATGAGGGAATTTAGGAGACTTGGCAGGCCGATTTAGATGAGGTGAGGATGGGACTGCGGAAGAGTCTTAGGACTTTGGCAAGGCTAATGAATATCCCGTCTTGCGCGCCAACTCCAATAACAAACAACCTCCCCACCGGGCAAGAGTTGGCCCGCAAAGACGCTGAGGTAACCCCAAGCAACGGGATTAGGCCGTTTCGCCTTCGTTGTTGTAAGGTTTTTCAACAATGACAACCTCGTATCCTCCCAAGAGTTTGGTTCATAAAGAGAGCTCAATAAATGATAGGGCGCGTCGAACTTTCCCACTTGAACAAAACGACTTGTCAAAAAAAGGAGAGTGAGTTAACTTTTCAGGGAGATTTTGTTATGAGGAATTTTCGAAGTATCAGTCGAGTTGCTGGACGGGCATGGTTGGTGTCCACATGTTTTGTCGCGGTATTTTGGCTCGCCGCCGGCGAACGTCCCAATATCCTTTTCTTTTTGTCCGACGACCATAGAAGCGATTTTCTAGGTTGCGCCGGTCATGCCATTATTCAAACACCGCGTCTGGATGAATTGGCGCGGCAAGGAGCGCGCTTTAACAATGCTTTTGTTACTACTTCCATTTGCGCGGCAAGCCGGGCCTCCATTTTGACCGGGCTGGTAGAGCGAAGCCATCGTTATACCTTCGGAACGCCTCCTCTGTTCGAGGAATTCACCCAAGACAGTTACCCGCAACGCTTGCGGAAAGCAGGTTACTACACCGGCTTTGTGGGCAAGTTTGGCGTGAGAGTAAAGCAGGGCGCGAAGGAAGCAATGTTTGATTTGTTTACGCCGCTGAGCCGGAATCCGTATTTCAAAAAGCAGGCGGATGGTTCGTTGCGGCATTTAACGGAAATCACCGGGGATCACGCAATTGAGTTTCTTCGCTCGCGCAATCAGTCTAAACCGTTTTGTCTTTCGGTGAGTTTTAATGCGGCGCATGCCGAAGATAGTGACAAGGAAAATCACTTTCCTTGGCCGCGATCTGAAAACGGTCTCTACGAAGATTTGACAATGCCTCCGCCGCGCTTGGCAAAGACTTTCGATTACGAATCACAACCTGAATTTTTAAAGCAGTCATTGAATCGAGAGCGCTATTTCTGGCGCTGGGACACAAAGGAAAAGTATCAAAAGAACGTGAAGGCTTACTATCGTATGATTACAGGGTTGGACAGGGTAATCGGCCGAGTTCTCGATGAATTAGAGCGGCAAGGTTTGAGCGAGAATACAATTGTTCTTTTTACGGGGGACAACGGCTACTATAAAGGATCTCGCGGTTTTGCTGGGAAATGGTCTCACTATGAGGAGTCCTTAAAAGTTCCTCTAATTATCTATGATCCGCGCCTGCCCCAAAGGTTGCGCGGACGGGTGATTGAGCGGATGGCGTTGAACATAGACTTGTCCCCAACCATGTTGGAATATGGCATGGTCGGCATTCCCCAAACCTGCCAGGGAAAATCCCTTGTTGCGCTGGTTGCCGGCGAACCGGTGGCGGAATGGCGCAGCGACTTTTTCTGTGAACACCTTTTCGATCATCCGAAGATACCCAAATGGGAGGGCGTCCGACAGCAACGGTGGGTTTATGCCAGATATTTTCAGCAGGAACCCGTCTTTGAGTTCCTGCATGATTTAGCGGCGGATCCAATGCAACGGCAAAACTTGGCTTCGGAACCGCAGTATGCCGCGCAGCTTGAAAACCTTCGAAAGCGTTGCGATCAACTACGCAACGGCTATGGAGGCGCGTATTCGTTGGAAAAAATCCCCACAATCCAATTCCTTAAGAAGAAAAACCAAAACGCCGACAGCACCGATTAGCAAGTTTGCTTCTAATTTTACTTTCCTTGTCAGCGTGTGCCAAATCTAAAGGCTTTTCGTCATTCTTCGTCCCACTTGCAGCAGTTTGCGGGCGTTGGTGTCGGAATCCGCTTCAGCATAAATGCGCAGAACGGGTTCCGTTCCCGATCCGCGCAACATCAGCCAAGCGCCGCTTTGGGCAATGTATTTGATGCCGTCAAAGGTTTTCACTTCGACAAGCGGGGATCCAAGCAGGGATTTCGGAGGATTCGCCGCACAGAAAGCCATTAGATCCGACATTTTTCCCAGAGGAAAATCCTTGTCAATTCGGGCATAGCGATGCATTCCATACTCCGTTTCCAACTGCGCCAACAACTCGGGCAAAGGTTTTTTCTCCATTGCCAACATCTCCAGCAACATAAGCCCCGCAAGAATTCCGTCGCGCTCTGGGATGTGTCTCGGAAATCCAATCCCTCCGCTTTCTTCAAAACCGAGCAACACGTTTCCCCGCAGCATCTCAGCGCAGATGTATTTGAATCCCACGCCGGTTTCCACTAGAGGCAATCCAAATGCCTCGCACATTTTGTCTACCATAGAGGTAGTCGTCAGCGCTTTAACAACTCGCCCCGCGCCTCGACGGTTCACTACAAAGTGACGCAACAGAAGGCAGATGATTTGGTGCGTCGTAAGCGGATTGCCCTTCCCGTCCATTCCGCCAATACGATCCGCGTCTCCGTCGGTCACCAAACATAGGTCGTGGGGATGTTGTTTTAGGTAAACGCTGCTGGCCTTATAGTTGGACGGAATGGGTTCGGGATGGATGCCGCCGAAGCCGGGATTGGGTTCTCCTCGCAAGGTTGTCACTTGGCAGCTTGTGCCGGCAAGGATTTGATCAAAACATCCGGCGCCTACTCCGTAAAGGGCGTCGTGGGCAAACTTGGTTTGGGACTTGGTTATCCAGTCAAAGTCAACCAGTTTAACAAGCGCTTTGAAGTAGGTTTTGGTCAGGTCTTTGATCTTGATGTTTTGGTTTCTCGGATCGGCAAACTTCACTGGGCTACTATCCAGCTTCGCTTCTACCTTGCGGCATAGTGTTGAGTCTGCCGAGCCTCCAAAATGCGCCTTGATTTTGAAGCCGTTGAACTTGGGGGGATTATGGCTTGCCGTAATCATAACGCCGCCGATCGCTCGCCCGGTTTTTACATGGTAGGAGACCGCCGGCGTTGGCACTGCCTCGCGAGCCAATATTACCTCAAAACCATTCCCCGCGAAAACCTCCGCCGTGGTGCGAGCAAATTCGGAGGAAAGAAATCGACGATCGTATCCTACGATTACTTTCTTCTGTGCGCCGGCAATCCTTTGACGCTTCCACACGTCCGCCGTGGCTTGCGCCGCCTTGGCCACGTTGGCGAAGGTAAAGTCCTCCGCAATCACCGCCCGCCAACCGTCCGTGCCAAACTGTATCGTTCCCATGAAAAAACTCCGCCGTTCGCTTTTAGTAACCTTTTTGCATTCGCACGCTCACCATTCTCGGCGCCGTGCGGCCAAGTTCGTTGCGCTCCTTGTCGTAAAGAATCGCCGTGAGATGATATCCTCTGGGAGGCGCAAAATCCACCGGCCACCGAGCGGTTGCCCGTTCAAAGGATCCATAGTCCGAAAACGATTCCACAGCGCCGGCTGTTTCCACCAAAGTCGCACCGGAGAGGTCGCTCACTCGAAAAATCACTCGCCCAATCCAATCCGCATGATTGGGCGGGATCGCCAACAGGGCCGTCACTTGCGGCTTCGTCGTTTGTCCCCAAGCGGTGTCACATCGAACCGGCGCCATCACCGGAGCGCACTGCCTCCAATGCGCTCTTTCCAGGCGATTGACCAACTGAATTCGCGCCAGACTGGCCGGCTGTTGCACGGAAAGTGGACTTCCGTAGACGAAATCTCGATCGACTCGAGGCCCGCCGTCGCTATAACAAAGCTCGGCGTCCACGCCAATCACCGCACCGATTGCCGCGTGAAATTCAGGGAAGTTCGCCCAAGGCAGCTTGAACTCCACGTCCATTCCAACCGGCGTTCGCTTCGCCGCAATTTCCACGCCAATCTGTGGAATCGCGTCCAAATACCCCGGCCGCAAACAAAATCGAGGACTCACTTCCTCACCTTTCAATCCCGTCCAGTAGCAGTGAACTGCCCCTTTTTCCCAAGTCATTCCCCGAAAATCTTTCCCCCGACGGGTGTCAAAATACCACTCAACGCCGTCCCCCTCCCACAACTGGTCATCCGAAGCGTGATTGGCCGGCGAAGCGTCCAAAGTTCGCAGAGCGGCATAGAAGGCATTCTCATCCCACAGGTAGAAAAACTGCGCTGCGCGATCCTGGAAACGCTCCTGAAAGTAGCCAATCGGTGTTGCAAACGCTTCCGCAAACTCTCTCAAATCGCCGTCGATTTTGACCTTCCCACGCGCTTTCGTCGCTATTCCACGAACGCCCGGCTCCAAACTTGGACGAGAAGGCGCCGGCAGTTCGAGAACCTCAATATCCTTATACCAAACTTCTCCGGGAGGACCGGAATGAATCTGAAGCGCAATCAAGCCTTTTTGAGGGATGGCCGCCTCCGGCTCCACATAATCCACCGTTTGCCGTCCGTTAATCCACAACGTGATTCGATTCCCAACGCAACGAATGACATAGTCGTTCCATCCCCTTTTGTCCAACACCGGTTCCAGCGCTTGCACGTCGGACTGCGCCAACATCCTTCGCCGACGAGACTCATCGTAAAGACTCCCCCATAACTGCCGCCCCAAATCCGCCTGGTAACCAATCATCTCATGGCTGTTTGGAACCCGCCGACTTCGTATTTGAATGCCGGCATTGGTGTTTTCTCCAATCAATTTGAACTTCAACCGCAACTCAAAATGCTCGTATTCCTTGTCCGTCGACAAAAATTCATTTCGCGGAATGCTCTCATATAACATGCCTCCGACAATCGCGCCCTCTTCAATGCGAAAGTAACGATAATTCCCATCCCAACCGTCAAACGACTCGCCGTCAAACAAACTCCCGCCGTAAACACTCCAACCCAATCCCAAAAAAGCGGCCGCGCCCAACAAAGCTCCTGCCTTCACAAATGATTTCATAACCCAAACTTTTCAAAAACTACTTTAGATTGCAAGCCCAAGATCGTTTTTCTCCTATCTCCTCAGAAAAACCCGCCGCCCATTGCCAATAAAAACCCAAGAAAAATGACGAAGAAAAACATCCCAGTAAAACCCTTTTTTCCCGCTCCACAAAAAATTCGCACTGCTCCAAAAAAGTGTTAACCCCAGCCGCCAAAGCGGTTGAGTTCTCTCGCCCTCAATCGGCAAGCCTCTTCTATTGGGACGCCCGCTAAATACAACAGTCTGTTTGACAACCGGACATCGAGAGAATTATTGAAGGTTTTCTCTGTGGATCTTGCAAACGTGCGGGAAAGGTTCTCGCATATGTTACGCTTCTTATGAGCAAGTTGCGGCACTGCTCGATGCGCAAAAGCCGCTGGGCAAACAGATGATTGAAAAGTGGATTAGAAGACAAGAAAGAAAAGACGAAAATCCCGCGAGGCGGGAGGAGAAAGTTATGATAAGATAAGCAATAGCCTGGGGCGATGAGTTCCGGGATTGTCCGGGAAATAAAGATTAGAAGGATAGCAGAATAGACAGAGGAGTGGAGCGAGAAGACAGTATTGAACGTTACAGAAGAGCCTTTCTCAAAAGACAAAGGCAAACTAATGGGAAGACAAGAAAACTATTCTTTTGTTAGTTCTTCGGCCTCTTGCGCTCGGAGAAAGAAACCCCGCAACCGCAATTCCAAACCAGCAACCAATGGAGAACATCATCAAACACAACATCGAACCAACCGCAAACCGCAGAATCCAAAGCCCCCGCCTATTCTCCCCGCTGACGAAAGCCGATCGCCATTCTGGGAATGCTTTTTGCGTTTCTGGCAATTGCCGGATCACTCCAAGCGCATGACGCTTATTGCTAAAAAACCTATCCTCAACCATTTCCCATTAGTTGGCCGGTCATGCGAGTGTTCTACCGATTGCGATCCGCCGGGAGACTATCCTCTGCCTTGCTCCCTACGCAGTCCTGAATGCAGCCCAAAGGTTTTCCGATATGTTCCAGCCTCGCCAATCGATCGATGCCCTGCAGTTTCTCATCCTGATCATCACGATGATTCGTACTATAAAAACTGCGGGGTGAAGAAAAATATCAATGCTTGGGAAGCGAGATGCATTTTGTTTCCCGAGGCGACAAGGATGCATGCTTGTTTCGCAGCATTGTTGGTAGCACAAGGCTCATCTCTCCATGGTTGGAAAAAAGCAGAACCCGGTTGCGAAGGGGCTATGCATTGCTGCGATTGCTGCTTGCAGGCCTTGCGGAATATACAATTGTGTCGCAACGCTCCGCATAGTGAAAGCGCTTCAGCAAAAATTCTTCAAAACGGAAGGAATTCATCGATGATTGCATTGCGACTTTTTAGCGGCTCTTCTTGCGACGTTGTTTTTGCCTCGTTGAAGCCATCTCTTGAAGCTGGCGAAGTTTTACGACGTCAATGGGGCTTTTTCTGGCTTCAAGGAAGGCAACAGCACTGAGTGAGGAGGAGTCTGTTTCCTTCGCCAAAGATGCCGACGTTGATGATTCCGTGGGGGGTGTTGGGGTTGCGGCGGCGAGTTGGCGTTTTTTTGGTCATGCTCTGTTTCGAAATGCAGATGAGGGGCGATTACCTTCCGGTCTCAAACACCGGCATGAGAGGTGACCGCAGAAGCTCGGAGCACAAAATCACAGCAACTATTTCTAATCTGTTTGTATGAAAAGACTTTTATTTCTGTAATCTAGTGGTGCGACTTTCGGCATTGCCAGGATTGCTTTGGCAGGGCTGTTGTTGGCGCCGGTTGGCGTTTTTCAAACGGGATTGATCCTGGGCATCCAAAGCCATCTCCTCAACTGGAACCTCCGCTGCCGAACGATGCTCCCGAAGTTTCTTGTCTTTGGGTTGAGAATCACGGTTCACGGCGGAATTTGACGTTAGCCACTTCTTCGGGAGGCAAAATCGTTTTCGAGCGGTTTCGTTTGACTGGACCGAACGCCGATTACGTCGATTCTGTTTACGAATCTGGCTATCAAGGGTGGCTGGATATTCCGGGCTATGATGGTGGGCGGCCTCTTCCTTATCCGGGCTATCTGCATTCCATTGATTTCAACATTGTGGGAGAAGAACAGGAGTTTTGCGAATTCCCATATCTGTCTGGTGGTATTGTCTTTGTTAATTGTGGTTGGTATGAACTTGCGGATGTGAACATTTCGCTTTACGTTATTATGGATAGCGAAGGCGCGCTTTACTCGATGATGGCTTGGGCGTCGGACAGCGACGGAGATGGCTATGAAGTTCCCGTCCATTATTCTGCCGGTGGCGGATCGTTTACCACTCTTCGGTAGGCAAGCGTTTACGTTGGTTGAGTTGCTGGGGGGTTATCACTATCATCGGCATTCTGGCGTCTTTGCTCCTGCCTGCTCTTTCGAGGGCAAAGTTGGCGGCTCACAAAGTGGTCTGCATCAATAGCCAAAAGCAAATTGGGATTGCTCGGCAACTTTACGCCGATGACAACGATGGCCTTTTAGTTCCGTTTCGGTTGTCAGAATTGCGGGGGACTTCGCGAGGTTCTACTCTTTGTTTTCGTTATCTTGGTGGTCAAACGAACTTATTTGTTGGTGGTGTTGGGGTTATCAACAAAACACTATTGGCATACATAATAACTTAGGAAATCCTTTTGGAACTGATGAAACTCCCCACTGGGGAATCTCTGGGCCTACTTATTTTGGTTCTCTTTGGGAGTCTGCTGTGGTTTCGTCTTCGCGCATGATTACGCAAGCCGATGGCTCTTCCTTTGGGATGGATTTTCAACGTGAACGTCCTCCAAAATTGCGGGTTTGAGGGCTTTTGGATGTCCTTTGATTCTTTAGTTCCCGCGTTCGGTTTCTAAGCGAGGTGCTTTGTTAACTGTTGATCGTCGTCATTCTGGGCAAAGCGAACGTTCTGCTTACGGATGGGCGTGTGGGATCGGAGACTTTGCGGCAATTGCTTTTTCCGTCGGTGGAGAATTGGACGAGGTTCAATTACGACAATAAAAAGCACTGGGATTCGATGCCTTCTTCTTCCGGTTGGTAACCGCCGACGCCTTGGGATGGTTTGGTGGATTTTTGATTTTGGATGATTGGGATGTTTGATATTTTGCGCTAGCTTTTGTGACAGTTCGCCGCTATTTTCAAAAAGAAACGACATAAAAATGAGAGAGTTCGATAGCCAGATTCGAGAAACAGCCATGGAACGACTTAAAGCCATAGATATCTTTCTCAAAACCGATGCGGTCTTTTTCTTCGGCCCGATTGGGCCGGCGATAAAAAATCCGTTCTAGGACATGATCGAAAAACTAAAACCAATCCCGTAGAGGAAAATCGGAAAACCATTTCCGTCATCCTTCAAACGCCGGGAGGCAGTGCCGAGATTGTTGAAAAACTGGTTGAAATTCTTCGGTATCACTAACGAGTCTGTGAACTTTGTTATTCCCGACTACGCAATGTCTGCCGGGACGCTGTTTGCTTTTTCAGGAGACAAAATCTACATGGACTATTCCTCGTCGCTCGGCCCGATTGATCCCAAGTTTATAATGGAACTGATTTTGTCCCGGCTTTGGGGCTATTTGGGCCAAGTGGGGAAAACGATTAGGAAGTCCGCCGAAGGAAAACTCCCTGAAGTGGATGTACTAATAATTAAAGGGCAAGACCTTGCTCTGCTGAACAAATATAAATAGGCAAGGGATCTAACAAAAACCCTTCTCAATGAATGGCTTACCCAATACAAGTTTCGAGATTGGACGAAACATCGTTCCAACCCGAAAAAGAAAGGGCAACCAGTCAAAGATGCAGAAAAGAAGGAAAGATCGGAAGAAATCACTAACATTCTTTCCGACAATAAAATATGGCATTGACATGAACGGCGAATTGGTCCAAAATACTCCAAACAATGCTCCGACTGGATATTGAAGACTTGGCACAGAGGGATCTTCAGGATAAAATTCGGCGCTACTTTGAATTCATAACACCTTACATTACTCGTCATGGATACATATTCCTCCACAGCAGGAACTGGTTCTAAAATCGGCGATCAAGTCCAAAAAACCGTCGGCAAGGAAATGCCCACTTCGTTGTCACCGGAGCGAATTGCGCACATTGAACGCTTGCATGAAAAATACGAGGATTGGGTGCGCCGAGGTATCGTTGAGCCTCCCAAATACGAACCGACGCCCACTCCCGAAGAATTTGCGGCCAAGCACAATATCGGAGTGTATTAGATCTCATTAATGGTGTTAGGCGCGGCGGCTTTTTTTTGTTAGAATTTATGCAGTTCACGGAAGAACAATATTAACAAATCGCGCCGCATTTGCCCAAACAAAGAGAAAAAGTGGAATACCATTTACTGTCGCATGTGAACCGCTGGACGAAAAGCGGCGTTTGGAATAGAGTGCTTGAAAAGTTAAAGGCAAAGGCGCAGACGGACGCTCCGCCAGAAAAACGGATGCTGGACAGCGCGAGCATAAAGGTTCATCCCGCTGGAACAAGCGCGCTAAAAAAGGCGCGCCGTCCATCAGAAAGTCCAGCGAAGGCTGGACTACTAAAATTCCCATGCTTGCCGCAAAGAAGCGCACGGGGGGAAGTTCTTCTTTGTCTCCGGGAAACGGGCATGATGCGCCTGCGGGGAGAAAACTCCTTCGCAAGATAGGAAATCGTCTGGCCAAAGTTCTGTTTGCTGATGGATAGGGCGTATTATGAAGGCGAGGAGAACCGCCAGCAAGCCTAAGCAATGGGATTGGATCCGGTAGTTCCTCTTTTGAAAAGCTGTCGCCATCCTTGGCAATACGACAAGGAATTGTATAAAAAGCGCAACGAAGCAGAGAGATTGTTTTGGGGGTTAAAAGGCTATCGTCGAGTCTTCTCCCGCTTGGACAAACTGGAGGGGATATTCACGGGGCTCATCGCATTCCCCCCTCATCTTTGCCATGCTCCATTAGCGCCAACACGCTCTAATCTCTCATAGGAAAAGATAATCCGGATCTTCCTCGGCATGCAACTAATATCCCACATTCCCATTGCCTAACGCCAACGGCAAAGAGATGCGATCCACAGTCTTCTTGCCTTCCACCACTCTCTTCGGCAGATTGATCAAATCCATTGCTTCATCATTCGTCAAGATTTCTTTTCCCTTTTATTCAATTTATCTCTTCGCGTCCCTTCTGTAAGGATGATTTCGATTTTTGTCAAACGGTAAAGTAAAAGAACAAAGTGGTCGATTTGGGTTTTCAATTCGACGGTATTGACGTAAAATATTTTACTTACATCATAGGTAAAACGTCCTTACTGGGTCAAGTCCATTCCAGAAGTCTCTCTCTTTAGCGAATTCCTCATGGTAGGCAATCTGATCCTGCGTTTCAAACCAGTTTGTTAATCCCCAATAGATAGCCACATTCTAATCTTTTAACAAGGTTCTGATGGTCGTTTATAATAGATTGAAGGATTGTGCGGATTAGTCCCACAACCCTTCATAACAGCTGTATTTCTTCACATCAAGGAGGCAAACCGCGCAAGGCGCGGACAAACTCCGGCGACAACTCATAGTCGATAAAAGGCAACGCCCGCTTGCTCATTCTCTTGCTTTCACGGTGGGATATTCCTCGGGGATGAGGCGGCGGATCAACTGGACAAGATGATTCACTGTACTCGTTGTAGGCTGCGCCTGGATTCTTCTTTTTGCATACTTGTGGTGGTGGTCTTAGAAATGAGGCGGGGTCACCCTTCAAATGGGCTTCTCAGTGCATCGCGTTCCGCATCTCGTTCATAGCTCTTTGCAAACTCGCGCATTGCAGTTGCAAATCTCGAATAACCGGCTGTCTCAAGAGCCTCTGCCTTTTCGAGATTTCGCTGCGCTAGCTCTCGCTCTTCTCTCCCGGCAGTGAAGCTATGGACACCCCGTTGATTGAAAAGCTCAATCGTAAAGCCAGTACGCATTCCGTCTGCGTTTCTGGCGTTCAACGACTTCGCAACCGCGCAATGTATCCATAGCCCGTCGGGATCTCTCGGCGTATAGGTCAATACGCGGCCAATCCGCTCCTGAGCAATTCCTCCATGTCCTGTCTCTTCCGTAATTCGTCTCGCCTCTTTTAACCAGAACTTGAATTTCTCTTCTTCAAAAGAACCCTCCAAGATCTTGCCGGGACACTTTTTCCACACGTTTAGGAGCATGTAGGCGTTTATGCCCTGCACCTTCCTTTCTTTGCTTGGTTCGTCGCCGCTTTCAGGCTCATTCTTGGAACGATAGGCGAGAGCAATGATCTCAGCGAAGTAGGCGGGATCCAAAGCAAGACGGCTTTCGAGTGTAACTGGAGACCCCTCTGAAAATTGGCCCAAAAAGGAGAGAAAGTGCCATTCAATCTTGCTAAGGACTTTGGGATCAACGCCGGAAGACTCTTGAAGACGCTTTATCACTGAGACTATCCGAGCAGTCCGATATTGTCTTAGCCGAACATCCGCCTCGGGCATCTCTCCCACTGCGAGTAAGGCGCGAATCGCGAGGTCTTCCCTAAATCTCTCCCAGTCATTGACAGCGCAACAAACACAATGGACGGCTTCGAAAACCCGCCCATATTCGAGCAACTTCTCTATCGCCAACGTCAAGTCTTGCTTCGGGCCAAACAAACGGACGTCGACCTTTTCCCAATAATTTTTTCCTTTCTCTCTGCCCAGACGTTCTTCTACTCGACTCCAGACGCCCTCCTCAAAGGGCAGCAACATTAGGAACGCATTCTTCCGGGCATCGTCCCAATCCTTCCCCAAAACTGAATCCACCCAATCCCAACCTCTTTTCTGAAATCTACCCCAAACAAATCCCGCCACAACCACCTTTGCAACCTCGTCTTCTGCGTCCAGCAGCGAGGGAAGAATCGCATCCTCCATCCCTTCTTTTCCGTCGCTTCCCGCCGCATATCCAACGTTGCTGGGCGGGGAAACACTCCGCGCGAAATCCAGCACGGCGGACACGCCGCCCACTTCAAATATCCTCCGCACTGCATCTTGCCGCGCTCGATCAAGGCGCTTTTGCTGTTCCTCGTAATTTCCCGTATCCGGAAAAAGATCAAATGTCTCTTCAAAGAGATAATGATATTTCAGCGGAGGCGCATCCGGCGCCAAATCTCTGGCCACTCTCTCAATTCTTGCTATATCCCCTTCCGGCATCGCCCACCCAGCATCCGCATATTTTCGGTGTTGGCGCACTAGACCATCTAACTTCTCCCACAGCATACATCGCTTGGCCTCCGGCAACGCGCCGACTTCTTTTGAGGCTAAATGTTCTAGAAGATTATCGAATGCGGGATTGGGCATACCGGGCATACATTCCATCAACTCGCCCAGTCTCTCTGCGCTCGTCTTTGCTATCTCTAGAGCCAGATCGGTGTAATTCTTTATTTGTTCCCAATACTCTGCATCCGACACTCTCGGCTTCCAATCTCTCGGTATGTAACCCCGCCAAGTCGGTTGACGGCATCCAGTCGTGTAAGTGCGCTGGTTGGGCAATAACCCTAGAATTAACTGCCACCCTATGTTCTGATGCTCTTGCAACACGTTTTGGACTGCATCTTTTCGTTTCTCCACGGAGGCGCTCGTCTGCACATGCCACGGCAAAAAGATGTCGAAAAGGGAATTGATAGGCCGAGTTGTCCAATTCCCGCCCGGATCCAGCGTCGCTAGGTCGGCCAGTATCACGGCTACCTGCGAAAGGAAATCTGGATGCCATGCAAGGGTTTCCAATGCCCCTAATAAGCCAATCATGGAGTTCCGCCAACTGCTTTCTTGGGCAAAAACCTCTCGAAAGGGTGATCGATCCAAATGCTTCAATGCTGACTCAACATCCCGAAGAAACTCATCGGGATCCGCTTCGGCCAGCAGCGGCAACTGCGAATCCAAACTCGCCCAGCGGTCCCATTTCGCACTCGCCAAAAGTCGCCGGACGGTGCAAACAGCCACGCATTCGGCTTTTCCAAACGAACACTCGGAAAGTGCTTCTGAGCGGCTACCAACAAGAGCGAGTGTTTCTGCCAAGCCCTCGCGCAGCATCCGAGAATGTTTTATCTGTCTTCCAGAATTGCTTACTTCAAATCTTGGATCCCGCTCCCCTAAGACAGCAACGGCCACCTTTTCCAGCCGATCCAGATCATCATCGGTTATCCTGTTCCCTAACGAATCCCACGCTTCCCAACGACCAAAGAATCGCCATGTTTCACCGCTTTGAATTAGGGGAGAGTCCGAGCGAATCGAGTCTTCTCTCAGTGCCTCAATCCTCTCCCCATATTCTTTCCCCCACAACCTCCCCAAAGCCTCCCGATCCGCCGCGCTCTTTCCATCCCACTTTCCCGCTAGCCCTGCTTGCGCCATGAACCTCGCTGTTTTCCATGTCGCATAGGGCGGCATAGATCCAGGCCCACGTAAATGCCTGAGTAAAGCAGACAGCCGATTCCCGCCAATGCGCCCTAATTCGCGCGAACGGCCATCACTATAACCGGCCTCTCTCAAAACCTTTTCTATCTGGAATCTCGACGGACTTTGTAATTTGATGATTTCACTCTTTCTTGCTCTGTATACGCCACGTAGCGGAATAATCACCGCATGACCGTTTCGCATGGCTTCTCTTTGAAGATGCGATCGCTCGTCTGAATCTAAACTGAGCCGAGGATCCGCAACCAAAACATGGCGCGCCCGCAACCCGACAAACCCAAGCCACGCTTCCTCTTCATTAATATAGAGGCATCTTCTGGCGTAATCCCGTGCGGTATCTTCATCAAGAGTCTCAATGTAAGCTGCAACAAAGTCGGCGACATCTTGCTCGCCCTCCAACAAAAATAACCGTTGCAAGTCCCCCGCAAACAATCTCCGCAGCGCATCACATGCCTGCCCACACCCCTCCGTGAAGAGGGTTGGCGGAATAGGAGGCTCCGGTTTTGTTGGATCAACGATGTCTTCCCAATGTTCCGTTGTCGTCCTAATCCCGCCTAATCCGCCCCTACCCAGCTTGCTTGCCATCCACCGGCCCTCATAGGGAAACTCCCGCAACCAATCGGCGAGCTTAACGCCGTCGATAATGCGAACCTCTTTCCAACCCTCCGCTTCTCCGCGCTCCTGCCACTCTGTTCGTTTCTTCCCGCCCCACCCAGCGAAACGAGGAGTCACAAAAACAAAGGAACTCTGAGCCCGCTCCTCAATAGCCAGTTGCTCCGACCGCTTTTTGAAGTCTTTGGTCGCCTTGTCCTGCGGATTTTTTCCGGTACCTATCCCCCAGTACGATCTGCCATCCGGGACGAACTCAAGAAACGCCGACTCCGCCTCAACGATCCCATCCCAACCTCTTTGATTGACAGCGTCTCCATACGGAATGCGGATCTCATAGGGTTTGGAGACAGACTGCTTCACAAGCCTGCGGATCAACTCCGGGATCACATCTTGGCTGGCTCTGCTATTTGCATATTGTTCGAGGTCGGACGCGCTAACGATGTGGGTGTTTCTTGAAAATCCTCGCGCGCCAACGGCCTTTCTCTGCTCTTTTCCTTGGTTATTCATTGTATCTCCTCCAGTTTCCTTGTCTGAATCACAGATTGACACGAGTTTTTGGGATTACACGGATTACCATGCCTCCCCTCATCCTCACTGTTTCTTTTCGTTCCACCTGCCATCCCAATCCGTGTTTTTCCGCTTATTCCATTTATCTCTCTTCTTATTCTTCCTTTAAAGATGATTTCGGTTTCTGTCAAACCATAAAGAGAAAGAACGAAGTGGTCAATCTGTTTTTCTAAATGGCCGACGGTTGCCGAGAGAATCAAACGCTCTTGCTTGCGCAAATGCCGTTATACGCTGGAGGCTCGGTGCTTCCGGTTGTTTACCAACTCGGTTACGCCGGCATATACCGCCTCGCGCTCCCCTGCTGTCAACGCCAACGCATCGAACACCGCGTCGTCAATTTGTCGGCGCTCCAGCGATAGTGTCAGCACGTCCCTATCCGATGACGCGAATAGCTCCGCATCTAGGACGTGTTCACTCAAAAAATAGGAGGAAACCAGTAGTACATAGGGATCTATGTCAGAATTGCGGGGCGCTAATAGAATGGACAGAAGCCGGCGAAAAGAATTGCTTGGTCTGCGGCGTAGAAAATCATTGGGACGGCCTTAGCGAGGAGGCTATTCCTGCGATAGAGACTCGAAGTCTTCATTAGAGTGAACGCGCCCTAGTAACGGTAGTAGCGATGGATTGACTATAGTTTGATTCTGCGTCTCGTATGCTTGGATTTTCAATAGACCACCGCCAAAATTCACTCTGCCCTCGATATTAAACATCAGTTGTGATAGTGTTGTATTCATCGCGACGCAAAGACGTAAAGGTAATACTTTTTTGCTACGGATTAGTTGAAAGTTATCACTCCAAAATAGAGTAGATTCCGTAAAGAAGGTTCTCGTTGTCATGCCTATCAAATAATTTATTGCCAATTGCGAGGTTTCTCGCCTCCCCAAATCGTACCATCGCAGACGGTTTCTGAAAGTTGGCCGATTGTGGTAACTATGCGCCTCGCCCCATTCAATGTAGGCTAGAGCACCTGTGCCGGCCAGCTCTGTCTTGTTTCGGTGGCACATAAAGATTTGATTAGCTAGGGCAGAGTGATTCACAATGAGGCTACGCGACTCTCTCGGGCTTTTTATTACTGAGCGGAGATATTCAGGTTCTACCGTCCACAGGTCTACTTGATCCTATGTGAGATAGAAAAACTCGTTGGCTCCCGTAATTATACCGAGGAAGACATCTGCAACATTGCCTAGGCGAACTAGTTTGTCGGCGCATTTGTTTAAGATGTGGTGATAGATATCCAGACCGCGCAGGTATTTGCCTCCCCACTTGTCGCCGATGAATTTTTTGCTTTGCGGGTTGGTCGCCGCCGCGATGAGTTCTACCCGGCTTTTGGCGATCTCCCGACGCTTGCCGCCTTCGGCAACGGCGGCTTCAAAGGATCCAGCAGATGTACGAACTGGGTGGCATCGCTGTCATTGGCGGTTGTCTTGCGGATGACGCTAATGATGGTGTTGATGTCCGCTGTGGAAAACTGTCGCTCAACAGCACTTTCGTAGATGGCTTGTATATGGCCGTTTTTCAACAGAAGGTCTTGGAGTTTCGCCCCGTAGCCGACATCCAGCCAGCTATTGGAACAGACGAAAACGTGCATCCCGCCATCGCGCAACAGTTGTAGGTCGCGTGCGTAGAAGAGTTGGTAGAGGTCGCCGGTGCGGATGAAGGTTTCCAAGCCGGCGCTCTTATAGAGTTGGGCGAGTTGGCCCTTGTTCTTTTGGAGTTGGATGTAAGGGGGTTGCTGATGAGGATGGGGAAGCCTTGGGCGATGCCGAACATGGATTGTCGGCTGGGGCGTTTGGTGCGTCAGGGGAAAAGCCGGCGTTGCAGAGTTCTTTGTCTTTGTTTCGGCAGTGCTGTTTCTCTGGAGGAAGGGCGGCGTGGAAGTGTCGCTCGCGGTTGGCGGCCAGTTGAGATTGGCGTTGTGGAACGGCGGGGGTTGGGGCCAGTTCTAGTTGTTAGGGTTGTCGTTGGGTTGTTGTTCGATGGCGAGGGAGATGAAAAATCGCAGCTTGGCGATCTGCGTGGCGATAGGCTGAATATCCACGCCGAAAATGCTGTTTTGAACAGATACAGCTTGCGCTCAAAGTCGCCCGAATACCGCTCAAAAGTGTCGCTGATCGCCAGCAACTCAGCATCGCGTTCTCGCTGATTTTCCGTATCAAAGGCCGCGTCTGCCTTTGTGCGGGCGCGTTCTTTTTGTAAGGTGGCCCAGCGTTAGTTGTATGGATCTAAGCGGCGCAAGGCTAAGGGGAGTTTGTAGAGGACGGCCATAAGAAAGGCGCCAGAACCTACGGCGGGGTCTAGGATGCGGAGATGGGCAATCGCCTGCAAAAGAGGGCTTTGGTTTCGGCCTCTGCAAAAGAGTTCATGGGCGTCGTTGAACGCATCCTCGTAGTCCAGCAAATAGCGAATGCGCTCTTGCCAAAACCCTGTGTCGGCATCGCTTGGCGAACACGCTTGAGCCAATGTTGCCGCTAATGCTTCTTCTGCCCTGTAATCTACCACTGGGCGCGGCGTGTAATAAGAGCCGATTCGTTGGCGGGTTTCGGGGTTGTAGGCGGCCAATCAGTTGTCAAAGACTTGGCCGAGCAGTTCGGGGTCGAGCGCGGCTTCCTGCTTGATGAGCGTGTTTTCTTCTAATGTGAATGGGGAGCGGTCTAAAAGAGATTGAGGCTTCCTGCTTGATGGGCGCGGCTATCCAAGAAGAGGCAAGGGCGGGCTTCGGGGGCGGCCCTTTCCTTTGGGGAGCAATAGCAAGTCATGTTCTTCTTGGGGAGAAACCCGCGCTTGTAGACTTCGGCGTTCAAAGTGGCGAGGAGTCCTTCTCTTTGAGGAACCAAACAAAGAGCAAGTAGGTGAGGAGGCGGATAATATGCTCTTCAAGCTTGCGCATCTTGAGGCCGGCTAAGAGGAATTGGGCTTGTTGGCAAGCCCGCTCAAACCAAGCGAAGAGATCATCGTAAAAGCGTTTGTTGAGTTCTTGGGCGTCCAGCCATGCAGAGGCGGGGGCGGAAGGCTGGATTTCTCTCATCCAGGACACATGGCCGAGCGCATCGCGCTCTGGATGGCGTTTGTTTGAGGCGGCTATAACAAAAGGCAAGAGTTAGTTTGTTAGGCGCCCTTCGGCAAAAGAGAACGGCCGGAATGACTAAGCGTTCGTTGACTTCGCGGAGGAACAAAGCCTATGGACTGCGAGCGCAATGCTGGCCGTTCTGCTGCGCGGCAAGGAAAAGAAAACTGCGAACATCGCCCCTATCAAAAGATTCCCCACCTCCCCCGCTTGCCGCTTCTTCCTCAGTCCATTGGAAAAGCAAACGAACGCAACCACAAACATCCAATAAGGCCTGCTCAGACTTCGCCCCTGCCCCCCTTGCTCGCCCCTCTGACCATGCGACAAAGCCCGCTCACTTCCATACCCTCCAACAAGCCTTGCGCCCCCGCAAAAAAGGCATCGCCTCTCCCTTGCCCAAGCGCATCGGCAATGCGCCCTCTATGAGTTTTGAAATCCAAAGCGGAAAAGCCACAATCAGCCGGCGATTGATGATTCTTCGTCTAGGATTGTTTGTTTGGAGTTGTTCTCGCCCAACCGCCCAAGAATAGCCCCAAAAACAAGCTCTGACAATTGGGAAAAAGCAAAGAGGAAAAGGAAGAGCGCGAATTCCACTTTGCAGGATGGACGCAGGCTAAGACTTCAAAGATATAAGACCAAACGCTATAGATCGGGAATAGAGGGTGTGTTCGGTCATTCCTGCAATGTGATCGCATAATGGGTATGGCGTGTCTTTCTTTTTGAAGAGAGTCCGCTTATTGTGCGTTTGGCAAAGGGATAAGGAAAGATGGCGATTTACCCGGATTTGAGAGGGAAGGTTGTTTTGGTTACGGGCGGAGCGAATGGCATTGGCGCGGCGATGGTGGAGGCGTTTTGCGCTCAGGGCGCTTGGGTGTTTTTTGGCGATGTGGATTGGAAATCTGGCAAAGCGTTGGCCAAAAGGCTGGGGGGAAACGCTGTTTTTTCGCGGATTGACTTGACGAAGGAAGCGCAGACGCTGGATTGGGTGGAGCAAGCAGATCGGCAGTGCGGCGAGATTCACGGATTGATGAATAACGCGGCGGCGGATCCTCGGATTCCGTTTGCCAAAATGACGGCGAGGCAATGGGATGAGTTGTTTGCTTGCAATTTGCGCGCTTACTTTTTGGCGGCGCAGGCGGCGGCTCGGCGGATGAAGAAGGGTGCGGCTATCCTGAATTTTTCGAGCATCACTTTTCACACCGCTCCGAAGGAAATGACCGCGTATGTGGCGACGAAGGCGGGCATTCAGGGCTTGACTCGCTCTTTGGCGCGAGAGCTCGGCCCGCAAGGGATTCGGGTCAACACGCTCTCGCCCGGCTGGGTGATGACGGCTCGGCAATTGAGGGAGTTTGTCACTCCGGCGGTGAAAAGACAGATTCGGCAAGCGCAGTGCATTCCAGAACTGGTGCAGACTTCCGAAGTGGCGGAAGTGGCGCTGTTTCTGTGTAGCGAGGCCAGTCGCGCCGTTACGGGGCAGGAGGTTTTGGTGGATCGCGGTTGGGCGCATTCCTAGCGCGAGCATTTTTTTGAGGAATTTGGCGCGGAAGGGACAAGGCATTGGCAAGAAGGTTTTCCGGCGGCGCGAGTGAGCGGCAACTCGCTTGACAAAGTCTCTAACAACCTCCAATAGAAAAGGATGAACTTCTCCGGGAACGGCAAAAACGTTTTGGCCTCGCGCAAGCACTGCGGCGTTACCCTGATCGAAATTCTGGTTGTGGCGGCGATCCTTTCTCTGCTGTTTGCCCTGCTCTCGCCGGCAATCGGCAAGGCAATGGGAGCGGCCAAAAAAACGCAATGCCTGAGCCATTTGAGACAATGGGGAATGGCCACGCAACTTTACGCTTTGGAAAACAACGACTCCCTTCCCCTAGACGGCTCGCCAAACGGGCGGGCAACTCGGTTTGGCTGGTATGTCAATCTCCCCGACATGATCGGGCTTCCCCGCTACTACGAACTGCCTTGGCGCACTAATCCTGCCGTTGCCCTTCCCAAAACGGTTTGGCTTTGTCCGGCCAACAAGCAAAAGAGCAACGGAGTCAACCTTTTCCACTACTGCCTCAATCGGCTCGTCAACGGGAGCGGTTCGGGCAATCACGTCAAGCTATCCGCCCTGCCTGCGCCGCATTCGCTTGTCTGGCTTTTTGACAACGGAAAGAGAGCGGCGGTGGCAAAGCAAAACAACGTGCATACCAATCTTCACTCCAACGGAGCCAACTTTCTGTTTTTGGACGGACACGCCCGCCGCTTCCCCAATCACATTTATTGGGACTTCGCCGCCAATCGAGGCAAAACCAACGCTTTGGAGTTGCGCTGGAAGCCGTAAAGAGACTACTTGGCGATTAACGTTTGTGATTGAACCAAGCCGTCCAAAAACCGGCCACCGCGCCGCTCAAATGTCCCTCCCACGACACTCGTTGCTCGACGTGAAGCAAGCCGTCGAAAAACCCTCCAAACAATACAAAGTACACAAAGACGGCGATGGAAAAAAACAGCGCCCGCCAACACCGCATCCAAACCGCGGCCACGATCAAATAACTAATCAAGCCAAAGACAAGCAAACTAGCGCCGATGTGAACAGCATCACCCCGCCCGATCAACCAAGTTCCCAGCCCGCCAAGCGCCCAAATCAAAAACAAACTGCGACCCGGAAAATAACGAGGATTCCAAAAGAGAATGAGCAACAGCGCAAACAGCGGCGGCCCGTTGGCCAGCAAATGCGCAAAATCTCCATGAAGCAAAGGGGCAAAAACAACGCCAATCAAACCGAAAAACTCGCGAGGCCGAACCCCAAACTGCTCCAAATCCCAATTCTGAAGCAAATACGAATCCGCCAGCTCAATCCCAACCATCAGCAGAACCAATCCCGCGCTGCGCCCCGCCGCCGTTCCAAATCCAACCTTTGCCTTCGTTTCCATTCCTTCCAATTGAAAAAAACAAACAAAGTCTACCGAATCGATCCAAAAAAGGCAAACTTCCGCGCCCGCAAAAGCCAAGACACGCACAACGACAACCGCGCTTATTCAAGCGAGTAACGCAACTGAGCAGAACCCCCAATCGATTCAAGTCCAAACCCCAAGTCCCCCAATCTTGATAACAGAAAAACTTCTCGTCCCCCAACAAATAACCCAACACCAACTCCCCAAAAGTGCAAGTTCAACACCGGTTGACCGTACCATAGCAAAGAAACTAACTCCGATGTAGCATGAGACGAAGAAAACACCAAACGACTCCCTGAAAATCCGTCTTGAGGGGGAATGTAATGCACCGCGAAAATATCCGCTCGAAGGCCATCAAGAACCGACCAATCACAAGCCCGGAACGAATATCAAAACTAGAATCACTCATAACAAAAATCCTTTCAAAAACCAACTACCGAACCAAAGCCTTCAGTATAATTCTAAAAGCGCCGTCCCGCAAACATTAACGAAACCGAAAACTTCACCTTTCCAAACAATCAACATCGCATATGAGGCTCGCGATCATGACTCAATCACCCGCTTGGAAACCCAAACCAAGGAAAACTGATCAAAAGTGTTTTCTCTGCCGCGAGGATAAACAAACTCCAGTCATTTTTCCATTTCCATTTCGCAATCATGCCTCCAAAACTATGCAAAATCTAGCAGAAATAATGTTCGTGTTTTTCCCGAATGCTTTTTAATCGCTTGCTTGTCTTCATATTATAGAGCGTCGTTAAACTTTGTCCAAATGAAAAAGGTGTTCGGCGTTTTTTGCAAAGAGAATTTTGCAATTGCGCAACGTCTTACCTCATGGAAAAGATGGAGAAACAATGGGTGTTTTTTCGACCATGCTGAGAATGTCAAAACGCTTGCCATCCAAGATTCGCATCCTCGTCAACAACTACAACTGCGCATACTTTCGCTCCAATATATCCCATTGTTGGTTGGCGGTCATCTCTGCGCAAAAGTTGTGCATCTGCGACAGTAAAGGACTTTGCAACAATATCAACCTTGTTATCGCCGCCTTGCGTTGTAGGGGGACGCCGTTCAACGCGCGGATGAATTCTGTCTTCGGTTTACCCTCCCCACTTCCAAGATCATCTGTTCCTCTGTTTTTTCGACGCAATGGTGTTCTCGTTCTAAGTGATACTTTCCATTCGCGCAATGCGGGGCGCTATATGAGTTGTTTCCATATCTTTTAGGCTCATTGTGCGATTCGTAGTATTTCCACACGATTTCATTGCGGAAGTTTCGATGGACGCGAAGACTGCGTCCAGCGGCCGCTTGTCGCAGAAGAATTCGATTTAGACGAGAAGCAGTTGAACTTGTTCCGTCATCTGTATAAGAACAGCTAAAAATCTCAATGATAAACTTTATTAGAGGTCAGAGGCCGATTGTTTTGCATGGCCAGTCGTTATAGTCACTGGTCGCTGACACTAGGCGCTAGTTCGAATCCAGTGGAGCGATCCGTTGAGTATTTTTCTATTTGCCCGGCTTTGGAACATTAGTCTGTATCCGCGCTCATCACAATACGGCCAATCGAAAAGAAGCCCAAAAAACAAAACCTTAGAATCCCCCAAGCCAAACAAACCGCCCACACCCAATGATTGTCCCCGACGACATCAGCGCTCACCTCAAATCATAGAATGCGCAGACCGAAAACAGCGCCCACACCAGCTTCTTTTGCCTGCCCCAATACCTCCATCAAATCCACCTCGCCACTTGCCTGCCAACCGCCATAAACTTCCTTGCCCGCAACCAGCAAGATGAGATGTTGCGCTTTTTGTGAATTGCATTGTTTTGTCATCCTTACCTATGTGTCTTCTTCATTCAAAATGCCCCCCGCCAAAAACCCGCTTTCCACATTGGCCGACAATCTAACAAAACACTAACCGCCATAGGGCGTGTTCATGCTAACGAAAACTTCGAGTCTCCATCGCGAGAATAGCCCCCTCGCTAATACCGTCCCAATGATGCTCTGCACCGCAGACCAAGCAGTTCTCTTCGCCGGCTTCTGTCCATTCTATTAGCACCCCGCAATTCTGACATAGATCTCTATGGCCGCCAGTCCAACAGAACACTAATCACCTAAACTTCCGTTTTCGCAACGACAAGGCAAAGAAAGAGTTTTCCCCTCCGGGTTTTTTCTTTTTGACGCTCTCTTTGCAAAATTAGAGGCCAGCAACCGGGGATTCGCAGTCATGGATTTGCAGTCGGCAAGATGGGATGGCGAATTTTGTCGTTTCCAACAAACTTTCTTTCCTTTTTTCCTTCCTTTTTTGTGCATTTTGAAGTTGGACACGGAGTGAACAAGAGACGACTAACAGGCTAGATTGGATTGCGAAACACTGCTTGCCGCCGGACGAATCAGAGTTTCTCCAAAAGCATAAATCCCATTGCGGATTGGATTATGGACTGATTTCCAATTGCCGATTCTTGGGATTTAGAAACCAATTCGTTAGACGAGGATGGACTTCCTTTGCGGTTCTTTATTCGTTGTTTCATTCCAAGAAAGGCGGAACATGATAAAAATATTCCCATCGTTTGTGTGAAAACTAGGACAACAGGCATCGACAATAAATCTCTTTTAGCGGCGTTTTCTTCTTTGGTTTTTGTAAAGTAAAACCAAGCGCAGTTGTGTATTGATGTCTACCATAGCTAAGACAACGCCGACACGCTCTGGGTGTTTAGCGGTTCTCCCGCTACGGCAACCCAAAGTGTCCTCCAAAGCATCCTAATCTCCGCAATCTCTAATTATTGCCATAGCCGAGAGGCTTGGCAACCTACTTCGTTGCCCACCAATAACGGACATATTTACGATGCCAACAAGCTCAGCAATACGAACTTTCCACATTCATTCTTGTTTGCTAACTCTGATACCAAAGACATCGATTCGATAAGAAGGAGAATTCTGGGAGGAGTCTGAACCAACATTCCTTTTGTTGCTAGTGTCCTATGGAAGACGATAATCCATACGATGTCGTTGGGATGAGCGTATCTGGAGGCAGTTTGTTCTATTTCACCGATTAGACTTCTTGTTAGGTAAGAGCGGAGTGGATAATAAATCCATTAGCGACTTGTATAGGCAAAGCGACAATAATTTTGGCTCTATTAGATCAGAAAGCAGAGAGCAGAGGGGTGTATCTTATTAGCGGCCAACAGCAATGGTTTGATGCGGATTTCCTTTACAGCGCCATCATCTCCAAACTGGAGGAATACGCATTTGCGTTTGGTTTAGTTGCTTTGGGGTTTGTTTCCTTTCATCGCCGACGAATGCAAAAGAAACCCCAACAAGCCGCCACTTTGTAGTCAGCGGTTAGCAAGTCGGCGGCCAATAGGAATTGCGTCTTTGTGCTGAATTTGCTGCTGGCGAATGATTCCAGAGTTTCAAGAGGAACTTCACTTCCATCCTTTTGAAGCGAAGTTTTTTTGTTCAGAGGCGAGGGATGAATTTGGAATTTTGAATGCGGATTGCGGAAACACGTTTTAGGAAGCAATCGCTTGCGGCCCTCTGCGTTTGCCTTTATGCTGAATGCGTTCCGCGAGATTTTTGCGCAGAAACCGCCGAGCAAGGAGGAACTGTTATTTGAAGAGCCATGAAGATTCTTCGTTATTCTGGATTTACCTTGATTGAATTGTTAGTTGTGATCGCCATCATTGCAATATTGGCTGGCATGTTGCTTCCGGCACTCAGCTGCGCCAAGTTTCAAGCCAAGACGATTCGATGCACCTCGAATTATCGCCAATGGGGTTTGGCATCGGTAATGTATGCGGGAGATGACGCGCAAGAACGGTTTCCTTCGGCGGAAATGCCGATGACGGGATTGAATCCGTGGGACGTAGGAATTGGTTTTCCTTCGCTTGTGGAGCCTTATGGCATGACCGTTCCCATGTGGTTTTGTCCCGTGCGTCCGCAGGAATTTCAAGGAGCAGACCGGTGGTTTCGGGAAAACGGCGGGGAAGGGCATGGAATACAAACGGTGGAAGATTTGAACGCTTACCATCGTCGGCGGTTTGGGTCTTTCTCTATCATTTTCCATAGTTGGTGGGTGCCCCGCGCGGCGGGAGGAAGCCGGTGGTTTCCCGTGCCTCAAGGCGCAAGCGGCAGCAATGCGCATTTGCATGAAGATGGCTGGCCGCTGAAGCAAAGCGATCCGCGCGTCTCCCGTCAACCCATCCTCACCGATCAATGTCAGCATGCGGTTGCCGCCGGCCCGCCTGATTTGGAAAAAGCGGAAAGAGGTCATCCTTATCGAGGGCAAACGCAGTCTGTGAACCTGCTTTTTGGCGATGGCCATGTGGAAACCCGTTCCAGAAGCCGTCTTCAATGGCGATATTCTGGGAATTGGCACAGTTTCTACTAAACAAAAATTGAGACAATCGGCGGGAATGAAACGCAACTGCAAAATTCGCGAAAATAACGATTTGTCTCTTTCATTTCAATTTGCCGAGATCGCGAGGTTCTCGAAAGAACGGACAAGATGTTAAACTTCTTGGATCTTCTCTGTTGACTTTCAGGAAGCGCAAAACTCAATTCTGAGTGGATTTCGTTCCCCTTCGTTCGCGTTCCTTTTCATAAGCCGCTGAAAAAAACATCCGCTTTCAAAAGGATGGAAGCGGAGTAAAAAATCCAATCGCCATTGGCGACAATGGATGGCGGCGGCACTGCGAATCGGAAACCGCTTGACTACGAAATCACTAGCCGGCAACAAGGCTGCCGCGAAGAGACTATCCCTGCCGGCCGCTGATTGGCTGTCACAGAAACTAGCGGCTACGAAGTGGAAGTTTGTCGTTGTTTCTTTTGGAAGTGGCGGCGGGCAATCACAAATCCCAAAGCAAACAAGCCGAAGACAAGGGCGTATTCTTCGGGTTCGGGGATGACGGCGCCGTGAACGCGGAACTGAAAGGTGTTGGCCGGACGAGCGAAAAAAGTGCCGGTCTGGGTAGGAGGCGACAAGCTGTTGAAGGTTCCCGCATTGAAGTCGCCAATGGGTTTGGCTAGCAAGCCGGCGCCTCTCCAATTCATTCCTTCAGTTGAAGACTCGCCGTAAGTGAAGGCAGTGCTGACGCGCGGGCCGATTCCGTTGGTGGCTCCGTGCAAAAACATATGCGAGATGGTTTGGGTGTCGGCGCCGATGCGAAGCGTGGGCGTGTTGGTGGCGTTGGCGGCAAAGAGCTGCGGTCGGGTTCCTCCGGGAATTCTTCTTCGGATGGAGTCATAGTCTTTGGGATAGTTGGTGCTGGAAGAAGTGACCGAGAACGGAGTAAGGGCGAGGACGGCGTTGTTGGGCGAGTTGGCGTTGAAGGGACTGGTGGAGAATCTGGCGGTGTCCTGCTCATCGTAGGCGTTGCCGGAAGAAGTTCGGATAGTGCCTTGGGCGTAGTTGGTGGTGGCAAAGAGGGTGAAGCTTCTATCGGCGATGGAGGAGCCGCTAAAAATCCAGAGGGTGTGCGTTGTGGGGTTGTCTTGGCTGGGATAGACGTCAATGTAGATTTGGGCTTGGCTTTGTTCCAGCGGGGCCAAAGCAAGCAAAGCGGTGGCGATTAGGAAAGCGCCAAAAGCCAAAGGCTTACGGTTTGCGGGGGGGGGGGGGGGGGGGGGGTAGATTGTATTCTCATGATGTTAAAAAATCAGCTGCTAATTATTTCCAAAAACAAAATATGCAAATAAGAAACCATTATTTCCAGCGTTTGTCAACTTAAAAGTGAATTTTTTTTCTTTGGAATGGAAAAAAAGTCTGATTTTCGCCTTTCTCGCGCGCTTTGCGGGGGAATTTTTCTGGTCGCCGCTTTTGTTTTAATCTTCGCCGGACGCCGGTCGGTTGTTGTTTTGGTTGAGGATGTCCGACAGCGCTTTCATGCATTTTCGGTTTTCTTTTGATGTGCCGATGCTGATTCGGAGCCATTCGGGCAAGCCGTAGGCGTTCATGGGGCGGACGATGACGCCTTTTTTGAGCAGGGCTTGGTAGGTTTTTTGGCCGTTGCCGACGCGGAGGAGAACGAAGTTGGCGAAGGAGGGAATGTAGGGCAGGCGTTGCGCTTGGCAAAATTCTTGGAATTTTTCCCGTTCTCGGCGGTTGTGGCGGCGGGATTTTTCGGCATGCGCCAAGTCATTCAGGGAGGCAAGCGCCGCTGCCTGCGCTAGGGCGTTGATGTTGAAGGGTTGGCGGATTTTTTCCAGAGCGCGGATGAGCGTTTCTGTTCCCAGCGTGTAGCCCAATCGCAAACCGGCCAAGCCGTGTATTTTGGAGAAGGTTCGCATCAGCAATAGGTTTGGGGTTTTGTTGGCGCGGATTTTCAGCAGAAGGTTTTGCGGATGGTTGAGATATTCGATGTAGGCTTCGTCGATCACGATGAGGATGCGTTGGGGGATGCGGTCGATGAGTTCTTCGATGGCGTCGGCGTTGGCCAAAGTTCCCGTGGGGTTGTTGGGATTGGCGATGAAGAGGGCTTTGGTGGCCGGGTTGACGGATTCAATCATCGCGGCGATGTCGCTGCCGTAGTTGGATGCCGGCGCGGTGATTGCTTCGGCGCCGAATAGCCGGGCTACGAGGGGGTAAATCGCAAAGCAGTATTGGGAAACGACGATGTTGTCGCCCGGATTTAGAAGGGCGTGGGCGACGAATTCGATGAGTTCGTTGGAGCCGTTGCCTAAGAGGATGTTGGCGGGAGAGAGGTTCAGTGTTTCGCTCAGGCGGCGTTTTAGGGCGGAAGCGTTGCCGTCGGGGTAAAGATTGACGGAGACGGCGGCGTTTTGGATGGCTTGGATGGCGGCTGGGGATGGTCCGAGGGGATTTTCGTTGGAGGCGAGTTTGGCGACGTCGGCGGGGGAGAAACCATGTTCGCGGGCGACTGCGTCGATTGTTCTTCCGGGGCGATAGACGGGCAGGCTATGGAGCGAGGGGTTGAGTTTTAGCATGCGGATTTTGGAGTTCGAGCGATGGCGTTCAAGATTTTGGCGACGTCGACTTGGGAGCGAACCAAGTCTCGAATCAGCGAGATTTTGGCCGCATCGTCGGGGCGGGTTTTGACAATGACGTCTCGGACTTTCAAGGCGACTTTGTAGATTCCGTCGTTGGTGAGAAGCACGGGGCAGGAGAGCGTCCGAATCTGTTCAAGCATTTGGGCGGAGGGTTTCCAATTATCCGTCAAAATTATTCCCGCAAGTTTTTGGGAAGCTGTGGGAGGCGTGTTGCAGGACACGGATTCGAGGATGTCTTCTCGATCTCCGGGAAGGATTAGCAAGACGCCGTCGCGAAGAAACTTTTTCGCATGCGTCGCGTTCATGGCGCCGATTACCACTTTGCGCACGATGTTGTGAATGAACTTTCGTCCGTTGAATAGTTGGGCGTCGAGCGTCTCCTGAATCAAGTCCATTGTCGGGCTGGACAATAATTGCGCATGAGGAATGACTCCCAACAAGTTCAAGCCTCGTCTTTGCAGGCCTTTTTGAGCAAATTCCGTAATTGTCTCCATTTTGTCCGGCGCTACTTTGTTCAGAATGACGCCGATGATTTCGACGTTTTCTTTTTCAAAGAGGGCTTGGTTGAGGGCGATTTCGTCGATTGGTCTGCCGATGCCTCCGCGAGTGACGATGACGACTTTGGCGTCGACCAACTTGGCCACTCGAGCGTTGGATAGATCGAAGACGGAACCCACTCCCGCATGGCCGGAGCCTTCGCAAAGGACGAGGTCTTTTTCCCAAGCGACGCGGTCAAAAGCCCGCTGAATGCGGGCGGCTAAGGCGTCGTAGTTGGGGGTTCGCAGGCAGTGTTTGGTAAAATCGTTGGCCACCGCGATCGGGCTCATGTCATCCAGCGGACAGTTGAGCCGGTAAACTTGGTCCATCAGCACGGTGTCTTCGTCTATTTTTCGATGGTGAACGTCGACGAATCGTTGGCCGACCGGCTTGATGTATCCGACTCGCGGGTAGATTTGCTGGATTGCCGCGAGCAATCCTAATGCGGTGGTGGTTTTGCCGTCGTTTTGCCGGGTTGCGGCCACAAAAAGCCGCGGCGTTGTTGAATTTTTTAGAATTTTCACGGCGCCGCAAATCCAAAGGACGGCCGAGTTTCGCCCGGCAGTTGAGCGCCGGCTCCGGGAAAAAGTTTTGAATATTCAATGGACTGCATGCCCACAACGGCCGCCACGCCGAGCACGTCGTGGGCATTGGAACCCCGCGAGACATCGGCGGCCGGCCGGTCCAGTCCCAATAGAATCTGCCCGTAGGCATTGGCTCGCGCCGCGTGTTGGAGCATTTTGCTGGCGATGTTTCCTGAATTGAGGTCGGGAAAGATCAAGACGTTCGCCCGTCCCGCCACGCGGCTGTTCGGGAGTTTGATTTGGGCAACTTCGGGAATGAGCGCGGCGTCCACCTGCAATTCTCCGTCGAAATCCGCTTCCAATTGCATTTCTCGCGCTTTTTGCCGCGCCAGGGTCGTCGCCGCTTGAATGCGGGCGATGCCGCGATGATTTGCGCTCCCCATCGTGGAGTAAGAGAGCATGGCCACTCGCGGGCGGCTGCCGTGGAGATGATGCGCCAAATGAGCGGTCGAAACAGCAATATCCGCCAGTTGTTGGACGGAGGGATTGGGAATCACGCCGCAATCTCCCATAAACAGAACGCCGCTCTCTCCGAAGCGAGTATCCTCCAGTTCCAAGATCAGGCAACTGGAAGCGGTTGTTTTTTCGGGGGCTACTTGGATAATTTGAAAGAAGGGACGCAACACGGACACGGAGATTTCGTTGGCGCCGGAAACGATCCCGTCCGCTTGATGCATGGCCACCATCATAGCGCCGAAGTAGTTGGGTTGCGCCATGACTTGCCGGGCATCCTCTAAGGACATCCCCTCCAGATTGCGCAAACGAATAAAGCGCCGGCAGAAATTGTCTAAATCGGCGCTGTCTTCGGGGTGAATAATCCGAACTCCTTGCAGGGAAATGCCTAAGTCGGCGGCGATTTTCTTGATTCGGGATCGGTCGCCCAATAAAATCGGCGAGCCCAGACGAAGCGAATAAAACTGGCGCGCCGCCTGCAGGATTCGAGGCTCTTGGCCTTCAGGAAAAACAACGCGCTTGGGATGACGTTGCAGTTTTTCCATAATGCCGGCGATAAATCGCATCTCTCATTAACTTAACGCAGTTCGAAATAAATCGCAACCGCAACCATTGCCTTAGCAAGGGCCGGCGAAGCATCGGAAGAAGTCCGAAAACTGCGTCGTCAAGACGCCGTCACTTCGTCATAAAGCGCGATAATCCGGGCGAGCATCGTCTCCGCCGCAAACTCCTTTTCCACAAAAGATCGCCCTGCTTTGCCAAAAGTCTCGCGCAAACCGGGCTCCCGCGACAAATGCAGAATCTTTTCGGTCAATTGGCGCGTATCTCCCACGGGAATGAGATAGCCTGATTCGCCGTTTCGGCAAACTTCTCCGGCGCCGTCCGAATCCATTGCGATGACCGGTTTGCCGGCCATGAACGCCTGCGGGATTACCCGCGGCAACCCCTCGCGCCGAGAGAGATGCACTACCACGTCCATAATTCCGATCAGTCCGGCCACTTCCTTGGGACGCACCAAGCCGGTAAAAACTACACGATCGGCAATGCCAAAATCTCTTGCGATTCCTTCAAACCGCTTTCTCCATTCGCCGCCGCCGACCAACAGCAGCTTGGCTTGCGGGTTCTCCGCAAAAATCCTCGGCGCGGCGGCAAAAAGATCGTCATGTCCCTTCAAGCGGAATAAGCGCCCCACTTTGCCAATGACGAAATCATTAGGAGCAATGCCGAGCCGTTCTCGCAAGGCAATATCATTCTTTGCCCGAAGGAAGGCCTCCAAATCAAAGCCGCTGAAAATCTTGGAATACTGTTCTGCCCGGCCGATCCCGGCGCGAAGATACTGCTCGCACATGGATTGAGCGACTCCGATGAAACGAGTTGTGCAGGCGCCCGCAATTCTCTCCACCGTTCTGAACAGCAGGTTGGGAAGAAGTCCTTGAAACGGGCCAAAAGAAGGGCCGTGAATGGTATGCACAATGCGCCGCACGCCGGCCGAGCAAGCGGCCAGCCGTCCAAGAATTCCGGCCTTGCCGCTGTGCGTGTGGACAATGGCTGGCCGGCGCCGCAAAAAGTGCCTTCTGAGATGGAAGAACGCCCGCAAGTCGCGCGCGGGAGAAACGGGACGCACCAAGTCCGGCACGAGAGTGAATAATCCCGGTTCGCCATCCACCAAGCTCTGTAGGCTTCCTTCCGGTTGCTCGGCGGGCGTTGGCCCGCTAATCAACTCCGATTGGTAACGGGAACGATTCCGAATTCCGAACACGGTGGTTATTGTGTTCTCCTGCGCGCCGCCCACAATCAGGCGGGTAATCACGTGGCTGACCAGCATGCAAAAGACGCTTTATTGTCCCTTGAGCTCGGCCAGCGCATTGCGGACTTCACGGCGCTGATCCGTCTCTGAGGTTGCCAATTCCAAGTAGCGCTCAAAATGGGAAACGGCGGTTGCCATATCGCCGGCCGCCTTGGCGATTTGCCCCAGTCCATAATAAACCGCGTGGTGATCCGGCAACGCTTCGGCCACTGCTTCGTAGTCCCGCTTTGCGTTTTCGTGGTCGCCGAGTCGATAGCGGGAAATGGCGCGATTCAAGCGGGCGTCGAAATTTTTCGGATCCGCTTCAATCACTTGATTCGACAGTTCGACCGCTTCGGCATACTGCCCCATTTGCATGTGCACCACGGCTTTGTTTTGCAACAAGTAGGAGGCATTGGGCGAGATGGCCAGATGCCGATCCAGAAGTTCCAAGGCTTCTTCATTTTGTTTTGTAAACATGTAAAATCGAAACAAAGTGTCTAGGTAGACTTCGTTATTTGGATCGTCCGCCAGGGCGGATTGAAGGATTTCTTGTCCGGTTTTGAAAGATGCGGCTTGCCGGGATTCGTCTCCTGCCGCCGCCGCTTTTTCGCCCATTTCGTAATGTCCCCAGGCTTCTAAACGAACCAGCCCCGTTTCTTGAACGGGAGATAAATGGAGGTTTTCGGCTCGGATAGAATCAATCTGCTTCAGGCTCTCTTCCGGAAAGCCGGCTACCCAAAGGCTTTCGGCATATAACAACTTCGTTTCGACGTTGGAAGGATCCAAAGCAGAAGCCCGCTTATACTGCAACATTGCCTGGCGGTGATTGGCCCATTGCCCGCCTTGGGACAATTTGCCGCCAAGCAATCGGCAAAACTCAGGAGTATCCACCGGGCCGTTTGCCAGCATAAGCCGTTCGTCGCCTCCATAGTTTTTTTGAATAGATTGGCTCTCCGCCGAAGTGAAGACGGCCGGCTCGGCGCCTGCCTCTCCTCGCAAAATTTTGTTCTGCATCAAGTTCACTTTGGCGCAAAGATTTTCAGGATTCCAAATCAAAGATCGCTCAAAAGCGGCCTTCGCTTCCTCAAGCCGGCCGGCTCGCTGCAAAGACACCGCCCAAACATTTTGCTCTCGGGAACATCGGGCGCTCAATCCGCGGTTGATGGAACTTTGCGCTCCCATCGCATCGCCCAGTTTGTCGGCCACTCCCTTCCAAAAAACCTGATTGGATTCAATGTCCTCCGCAGTCAATGGCGGCGGATCCACTTGTCCCTCGCCATAAGCCAGCAGTTCCGTGACCAATCCTTTTTGGCTTGGATAAAAAACCTCAAAATAAAGCCCAAAACTGTGATGCAGATAATAGACGGGATATTCCTCCTTTTTCTTCACATTCGCCAATACGGAAAGCAGGGAAATCTTGTTCAACCTTTCTGGGAAGCCGTCGTCGGTAAAGACGTCCGGGAACTTTGTTTTCAAGGATTCCCGGACTTGCTTTTCGTAAAATTCAGTTTGAAGCAAATGGGTGTTGATGAATACGTAACTTCGCTCTTGCCCGCTTCGCGCCAGTTCCGACTGGACAAGCAGAATAGAATCAGCGCCGTCCGCCAAAACAATCGCCGCTGTTTCGGGCAGATTCCGAACCAGAAGCGCCGCAAAATCAGCCAGTAAAGTGCTTTTGTTATTTCGCCAAACCGCAGGCCCGTTTTGGAGCAACAAACCCGCAGAAGAACCAAGCGCGCCCAGCCACAACAAACCGCTTACCGCGACATTCAGAACGCGGGTTTCTCTGCTTATCTTCCGATGAGAACGGGAGGGCTTTTCCCGAAAGACCAACAGCGCGTAGCCCGAAAAGTAACCGACGGCTAAAGCGCCAAGATAGGAGAAAGTCAAAAACTTTATCGGAAGGCTGCTCAGCAGCGGATCCGAGTTTTTCGGGCTAAACGAAGGATCAAAGGCCATCCAAACGCAAATCCCCAAAAACACAAGATGCATGAGCCGGAAAAGAAAATTGGCGAGCATGGAGCCGACAACGCTGACGTCCCCGATGGAAGAGGGAAAGCGAATCCCCATCACAAGAACCGGAAGCGCCGAAGTCAACGATAGCAACAAGACGCCGGTTTTGGGCATGCTGATCAAATACAACTTCGCATCTAGGAATTGCAGCTTGAGCAATTCCACAAAACTTCCCGCGCTGGAATCCTGCATCCAAATCAGCAAAGGAAGCAGAAAGTAAGTGGACAACCCAACAGCGCCCAAACCCATCATCCGCCCCATAAAATCAGGCCGAAAAAACGGCACGCCCTTCATCCAAATTAACGCGCAAACCGCCAGCGGAAAATAGCCGATAAACGCCCAATCGCTCGGAATGGCAAAGCCATAGAGCAACGCCATTCGATAAAGCCACCGATCTTCTTGATACAACCGAAACTCCAGCAAACAACGAATGACGCAGGCAAACACAAACACCGACAAAATCTCTCCCGCAAACGCCGTGGACTCTTCCCAAAACGTCCATTGAAAACCGCAAAGCAGACAAGCAAACAGGGGAGGCATCCAGGCCGTTTTAATGCTTAGCAGGGAGTAATCGCTGCGCTCCCGCTGGCGTTGTTCCCTCGTGCGGTCGTGGGGAAGCAAAGCCACCGATCTGGCCAACTGCCCAAGCGTCAACGCGCCCAACAAGGCCGCCAAAGCATTGAGAAGGATCGGCTGAACCCGAACGGGAAACCATTGAACGGGCCAAGTGACCAAATACAACAGCGGATTCTTCACCTGCGGAGACCAATCCCAACCCGTGACCTTCGAGACCGAAGCCAGTCCCTCCCAACGAACCCAATGATTGAGCGTTAGTAGATAAAGAACAAAAAAGGCCGCCGCAATTATCCAAGGCAATCGCCGTTGTACAAACTCCATCCCCATTGAATCATCATTGTTCATACGCTAACACCGCCAAGAAATAGCAAACAGAGAGCGTTTGGCAAGGATTTCTTCCAGACCTTTCTTCGCGCCCGCATCCCGCATTCCAAATCGCCGAGGGAATTGTTTTTCTTCCGCTAAGCAAAAGGGATTATTTCTCTCCTCGCTTCACTCCCTCGCCGACCGTTGCCGAGAAGAAGGCAAAGTCAAAACGAAACGCCTCCAGAGTCGACAACCGCCGCCCAAAACGCATATGCTTTTCGGCGTCTATGAAAAGACGTTCGCTCACAACCGCATCCCCGCTTCCCGCCTTCCTTTGCATTTTAGCCGGCGCAATGACGGCCGCATTCGGCGAAGATTGGCCGCGATTCTTGGGACCAACCGCCAACGGCAAAAGCAACGAAACAAGCCTGATTGAAAACTGGTCAAGTTCGGGGCCAAAGAAAATATGGAGCCGGCCAATCGGAACCGGCTACAGCGCGCCGTCCATTCGCGACGGTCAATTGATCCTGCATCACCGCAAAGGAAACCACGAAATTGTAGAAGCCTTCTCCGCCGCTAACGGCTCTTCTCTTTGGCAATATCGCTACGAAAGCCAATTTGTGGACCCCTTCGGCTACAACAACGGACCCCGCTCTTCGCCTCTGCTTACGGCAGATCGTTGCTACACCTTCGGCGCCGAAGGCAAACTGCTCTCCCTAAATCGAAAAACCGGCAAGAAAATCTGGATGCGAAACACAGCCGCGGACTTCCAAGTGCCTCCCGCTTTTTTTGGAGTCGGCAGCAGCCCAATCCTTACTCACGGCCTTCTCATCGCTATGGTCGGCGGCCAACCCAATTCCGGCGTAGTGGCCTTTGATCCGGCCACCGGAAAGACGATTTGGGAGAGTGTCGGAAAAAACAACTGGCAAGGCCTCCCAAAAATCGGCTGGCGAGGAGAACCGCCCGTCGTTTGGAAAGATTACGCCATGCAAGCCAGCTACGCAACTCCAGTGGCCGCTGTCATCCATGGAGAACCCCACCTTCTCTGCTTGATGCGCCAAGGTTTGGTTTCGCTGGAACCCAAATCGGGGCAAGTGCGCTTCAGCTTTTGGTTCCGCTCTCCAGTCAACGAATCAGTCAACGCCATGAACCCGGTCGTCCAAGGCGATTTCATCCTTCTCTCAGCCGCTTACTACGGAATCGGCTCGGTCTTGCTTCAAGTGCAACCCGACGGCAAAACCGTAAAAGAAATTTGGCGCAGCCGCGCGCTGGAAATTCATTGGTCAACGCCAATCCTTCACAAAGGACACCTCTACGCATTCAGCGGCCGAAACGAATCAGACGCCCGCTTCCGCTGCGTCCAATTCGCCACGGGCAAACTCCTCTGGGAACGCAATGAACAATGGCGGAAAAGCATTCATCCTCCCACGGTTTACGGCCGCGGCTCCTTGATTTTAGCCGACGAAAAGCTGTTCGCATTCGGCGAAGGAGGCCTCCTGGGCATCTTCCGACCCAACCCCAAACAGCCCATAGAATTAGCCCGATTTCAAGTTCCCGAACTGACGCCTCCCTGCTGGACGGCGCCCGTTCTCTCCAACAAAAAGCTTTACCTTCGAAGTGAAAACCGATTGATCTGCTACGACCTCGCCCGCCCGCAAACAAACGCCCGCAAGAACTAGCCGCATTCCGGGAATTCCAATTCACCGATCTTTCCGAAACAAGAAAAACTCCGCTCCCAGAAAGATGGAAGCGAAGTTGCTTGGAAAAAACGAGGCCGATTTCAATCCAAAGGCCAATAGCCCAAACCACAGACCGCCAACCCTAGCCAGAGGACTTTGACCCCCATACCAACCGGGAAACCTGAAATGCTCGAAATTGGACTGCGCAAACTCAATCGCCTCCAGCGCTCCAAACTAATGTTGAAGAACATCGTTTCCAAACTCAAAAATAACACGAGAAAAAAGAAGGAAACCCTTTTCACCCGTTAGTCAAACAGCGGCGGATTGTTGCCGTTGTTTCTTTTGCCGGCGGCGATGAAAGAAGACAAAGCCCAAAGCAAACAAACCGAAGATGAAGGCGTATTTCTCCGGTTCGGGGATGATGGTGCCGCGATGAAAGCGAATCTGCACAGAGCCTTGCGTGTACGGCGCAAAGAGAGGCCCCGAACTGGGAAGATTCGCCAGATTGTTGAAAGTGATGGTTCCATCGTTAGAACCCGTCTCAAACTCGCTGAAAGGCTTGTTGAGCAAGCCGGCGCCGCTCCAAGCCGAAGCGTCGTTGTTTTGATAAGCAAAGGAGCCGCCGCTGACCCGAATGCCAAGTTGGTCATTAAGTCCCCCGCCACTTTGGTTCATAAAGAGGGTGTTAATGGTTCGGGATCGGCTGGGATTGGAGCCGGTTGTGAGGGTGATGGTTGGGTCGGTGGCGGTAGTGAGGTTGGTCAAGACATTGGCCACGTACCATCGATCCCTTGAAGTGATGGCGTTTTGGTTGGTAATAGAGGAAAGGGGGATGTGCTGGTTGTTGGGTTCAGTGCCGGCGTAGAGGTCTCCGGAGTTGTCGGCCATATCCCAAGTGTCTCGGCGGTGATAGTTGGCGTTGCCGGCGTTGTTGCTGCGGATGCCCCAAAGTTGGCGGGTAGTGGAAGATCCGCTAAACACCCAGAGCGTTTGGTTGGTGTCGTCTTGGCTTTGGTAGACGTCAATGAACAACTGCGCTTGGGATTGTTCCAGTGGCGCCAAGGAAAGCAAGGCAGAGGCGACTACAAAGGAGCCAAAAGCCAAACCTTTACGGTTTGCGGGGGGGGGGGGGGGGGGGGGGGGGGGTAGATTCTATTTTCATGATGGTCGATAAGTGAGTTTCGTGCAAAATAATTCTGATTAATTCGGATTCTATTCCATTCTGTAAAACAAACTACGCATTCATTAAAGCCTCTTTGCCAGCGTTTGTCAAACCAAAAATCCGCAAAAAAGAGAAAAAAGTGACGAAAAGAGGAATTCAAGCTGGGAAAATTCACAATCTTCCCCCTTGCCATTGCGGAAAAAGAAAGCTTTGGAGGCGGTTGGCCATCCAAGAGGCAAGGTAGCTTTCGTGGATGAGATGAGTGAGCCAAAGCTGATTTCGGCGCCAATTGGAGGAGCGCGCAAAACAAGGAAACCCTCAAAAAGCGCGCAAATTCCGTCTTACTGTTAGCGAAGCGCCTCCTTGCTGTTGCGGAAAAAAGGAAGTTTTGGAAGTAGTGAGTTGGCGGCCAAGCGGCGGATTGGCTTTCGCTGAATCAGCAAGGATGGAAGAGGCAAGAGGCGACGGCGGCCAAGCGGCAAGGCGGATTGGCTTGCGGGATTAGCGATTGCTGTTCGTTTGTGGCCGTGATTTCTTCTTCCACGGCTAAGTGATGAATAGGATCTCGCTGGCGGGATGGTTGAGTCAGAGCCGGTGGCAGCGCGGTTTGCTTGGCTGGCGCGCATTTTTTGGTTTTGGGGCGTTTTAGCGGTTTGATAGGCGTTCTGAGGCGGCTAATGTAACGGATTAGTCAAGGATCCGCGGCAGTTTTTGGCAAGGGAAGAGATTGGCGGGCAAAAAGTTTATTGTTGAGCAATTTGTCGGCTTGCGCGGTTTGCGGTTTTGTTTGGCTTGGTTGGCGTGGATTTTCGCTTGACTAAGGGAAAAATTTTAGGATGAGTAGGAGGATGTTCCGTTTTACCGCGCTTTTGTTTTTTCTTGTTGTCTCATGGCATGAGGCAAGCGGCCAAACCTCCCATTATCGCCATGTTTTCCACAAGATTCAGTTGAGTGATCAGTTTTGGAGCGAGGGCGCAAGCGCCGGCGACTTTAACCGCGACGGCGTTTTAGACGTGGTTTCCGGCCCGTATTGGTGGGAAGGCCCTGACTTCCTCAAACGGCATACTTACTATTCGGATGGAGAATCCTTTACTTTGAAGCAGCCGGGAGGATTTGCAAAAATCATTCCCGGCTATCCCGGCGCATTGAGCGGAAGAAACGCTTACTCGAACAATTTTTTGACTTTTGTTTTTGACTTCAACGGAGATGGCTGGGACGACGTTTTGGTTTTTGGATTTCCCGGAAAGGAAACCACTTGGTATGAAAATCCCCGCGGCGCAGAGCGTTTTTGGAAGGCGCACATTGCCCTTGCGGTCACCGACAATGAATCCCCGCATTTTACGGATTTGACCGGAGACGGACGACCGGAAATTGTGTGCAACTCCGGCGGTTACTTTGGCTTTGCCGCGCCGGATTGGAACGAGCCGACGAAACCCTGGCCGTTCCGCCCGGTGACGCCCAAAGGCTCTTGGCAGCGCTTTACGCACGGCATGGGCGTCGGCGACGTCAACGGCGACGGACGGCGGGACATCCTCGAAAAGAACGGTTGGTGGGAACAACCTCCTTCTTTGGCCGGAGACCCTGCTTGGCGATTTCATCCGGTGGATTTTAGTCCCGGCGGCGGAGCGCAAATGTATGCCTACGATGTAGACGGGGACGGCGATAACGACGTCATCACCAGCCTCGCCGCTCACGGCTACGGCCTGGCTTGGTACGAAAACATCCCGCAAGATGGATCCATTCAATTCCAAGCCCGCGTTTTTATGAACAAGGAGCCGGAGGAAAACCGCTACGGAGTTAAATTTTCCCAACTGCACGCCTTGGACTTGGCCGATATGGACCAAGACGGTCTCAAAGACATTATTACTGGAAAACGCTTCTGGGCGCACGGGCCGAGAGCGGACGCCGAGCCTAACGCCCCCGCTGTTTTGTATTGGTTCAAACTAGATCGCAGCCAAGGCGCCGTAGACTTCATCCCCTTTCTTATTGACGATGACTCCGGCGTCGGCACTCAAGTGCTGGCCAAAGACCTGAACGCGGACGGCTTTCCCGAAGTCATCGTCGGCAACAAAAAAGGAGTCTTCGTTCACCAACACCAAGCCCAAAAAATCAGCGCGGAACAATGGGAATCCTTTCGTCCGCAACCGCGCCGCCTTGACGGCCAATAATTTTGCGGCAGGCGGGCAAGTCATCATAGTTGGAAAAACATTGGAACTGCAAAACACTGTCTGAAGCCCAACGAAGATTCCTTTGGCATATCAAAGTGGTGCGATGTGCAGTCAAGATTGGAAATTCCCATTTTGCTTGGCATACGGCTCCACTCCCGAAACCGAGAATCATCCGTCTCTGCTTGCCTTGCCGAATCTTGCGGCGCCATTGCTTCCCTCTGCGTTGGCGTAGAAACTTCATCCGCCGACGGCTTGGAACGAGGCATCATCCGAATCGCCAAAAACGCAACCGCGGCGACAACAATCAATCCAATCAAAATCTTATACATTCTCCCTCCAAAAACACTGCGCCAGCCAAACAGTCGCTTTAATGGTTGCAAAAGCCGCTCCAAAAAATGAATCTTGCGCGAAGACAAAGAAATGGCGGACGAAAATTCATTGAATGCGAACCTCGCGGAAATCCTGCGGAAAGCACTGCGGAAAGACTTGGGAGAATCAGTCGATGTGGACACGGAAATTCCCTTCACATACAACAAAGGCAAACGCCGAGTCGCGGACATCGTCTGCTACGAAGTCCAAGGATACAAAATTGGCATAGAAGCCAAACGCGGTTGGGGAATCAAACTCAACCCCAACAAAAAAGCGTCCATCGCCCAAGCCGAGGAACTTGTCGACACCAAAAACTACCGAAACTTCTGCGATGCCGCCATCGCCCTCATCTATCCCGACGGCTATGAAAACCAAGACCACCTGCAAAGCGGAAAAGTGAAGGTTGCCATTCGGACGCCAATCCTCATCGGCAAAAAGAAAACTCCCGAATGGAAAGAATACGCCGTCAAAGATTTGCCCGACTTCATCGCCCGCATTCCCAGCCAACTGGGCAAACCGGAAGAACTGTCCAAAAGAGCCGAAATCGCCATCAACGAAGCCTTCAAAAAGTTCTCCAAAGACCAAATCGAATCCATTATGGACAACCTCCGCAAAGAAGACCCCAACGAACTAGCGGACATTACCAACTTCAAAGGCTTGTTGGTCGATTTGCTGACCTGCTTCATGTTCCACTCTCGGCTAGACGACATCCGACGCCAATACTTCCGCAAAAAAGCCAACTACCCGCCAACTTTGCCGGAATGCATCGCCTCCGACAATTCCGTCGTCAGCTTCTGCGACGCTTACGAAAAATGGCTCAAAGTAGATTACACAGACATTTTAGAATGGAATGGCGCCATCTTGAAAGCCTTGCCGACCAGACCGCGCAGCAACGACGCCGTCAAAAGACTTGCGCAAACCGCCTACTCTATTCAAATGGCCAAAGGAAGCCAGCACCACGACCTCGTCGGCATCACCTTCTGCAACGCCATCGAATCCGCCAAACAAGAAGGCGCCATGTATACCACTTTGCCCGCCGCAACCCTGCTAACGCACCTGATGTTTCATAAAACAGGAGTCAATTGGAAAAACCTCGAAGAAATCAAAGCCTTGCGCATCGTCGACTTCGCCTGCGGATCTGGAACATTATTGATTGCGGCGGCTAACTACATTTTGCAACACGAAAAGACGGGGAACAGAGAAGAAGTGTCACGAGCATTGTTTGAGAAAATGCTTTACGGCTTTGACATCAACCAACGCGCCATCTTCCAAACCACAACCGGACTCGGCATGATTGCGCCCAGCGTCCAATTCAAGAAAACGCAATTGAGAGGCATGCCTCTCGGCATTCATCCTGAACGAAAAGAAGAAGTTCGGCTCGGCTCATTAGAAATGTTGCTCGGCAAAGACGATTTGTTCTTCCATCCTCCACTCGGTCAAGGAATCGACCGCAAAACCGAACCCGTAAAATGCGACAAATTCCACTTCGCCATAATGAACCCGCCTTTTACCATCGAATACAAACGGTTCAAACAAAAAGACCCGGAAACAGAAAAGAAACTCAGGGAGCGAGAAAAGGAAATTAGAAAGCATGCGAGAGGATTGTCGATTAACTCCAATGCAGGCAGTATCCACGGATTCTTTGCGTTGGTTGACAAATACATTGACCCGAAAATCGGCAAAGCAGGCATCGTTGCGCCCGCCGCACTGGCGTCCAACCCCGCTGCGCAGAAGACTCGAATCTGGTTGCCCAAACACTTCCACATTCCTTACATCATCGTTTCCTATGATTCAGAACGAGGATTTTTCTCCGGTTTCACCAGCATTACCGAAATGCTGTTAGTTTTAGATCGCAAAAAGAAAACGCGGGCCGCAACCCAAGTCATCAAACTAGCCAACAACCCTGTCCATGAAACAGATGCCTATAAATGCGCCATAGACATCCTCAGCGGCCAAGAAGAGAGATGGGAAGAATGGGGAGAAGTAGATGCAATCCAACCCGCTGATATGGAACGAGGCGATTGGTCGGCCACGCAGTTTCTCAGCAACGACCTGTATCGCATTGCCAAAGACATTCCCAACTACTGGACAAGCACGCTTGGCAAGCAAGTCAAAATCAAACAAATGGGAAGAGGCGTCCGAGGATGCGCTCAAATCGAAGATGGTCGCAGAGGAATGTACTCAACGCCGGCGCTTTGGTATCACAAAACCGACTACTGCGACAAGTTGGAAGTCAAGCCGGACTGCCATGTCAAACCAAAAAAAAAGACGAAGGACGCCATCGCCAAGTTCGAGAAGGTTTGCATAAATCTAACTCAATTGAAAATCGCTGAACAAGTGCGATTAACAACCGTTAGAACCTTTGCCTGCCGAACCCCAAAACCTTCGCTGAATAACGCAGGGTGCGGCGCCGAAGTTGCGGACATCGCCAATGTAGATAAAGAAACGGTAGAGAAAGCCGTCTGCCTCATCCTCAACAGCACTCCCGCAAAATTGGAAATGATTTTGAGAAGGAAGAACAAGACTTTTTCTTACATCTCTTTTGCTAAAGAAAACCTCAACCGGGTAGCGATGCCATTATTGAGTGGGATGAGTGTTTCTGCGTTTCGTGAGTTAGCGAAGGTATATGATGAGTGGTGCAAACAACCTCGCAAACGATTGCCCGAAGCGCACACTTGCTTGGTGCAGTTAGCCATAGACAAAGCCGTTTGCCAACACACCGGCTTTCCCGAAGATATTTGTAAAAAAGCCCGCCATTTGCTGGCGCAAGAGCCGATGGTCACCGGCCAGCGTTACCAAGCCAATCCAAAAGAAACCAACCCACAACTATTTTGACGAAACGGCAAAGAAAGAATTTCTCCATGGTTGTTGTCGACGCAGGGCTGGGGAGAGGCGTCGTCCCGGTTGCAAACGCAGTTGGGACGATTCGGGCAAGGCGCGAGCGGTTGGGAGATTTTCTTCTTTGGTCGAGCGATGTTTTTCCTTTGGATTGTTCTTTATCCTTCTAACATTTTCCACACTCGAATTGTTTCGGTCACTCCCCATGCTTGCGCGTCGCAACCGCGCTGTGTATGCGGCGCGTCGCCGTCTAGGATTTCCGGGATTTGGCCGATGCAACCGGTTTGCATTAGGCCGCGGGACGCCTGCAGATAGGCGCGGGAGGCCGCTTTGGACTGCGGCGAAAACTCCCAAGCGCGCAGCAAGGCTTCGCAGAGGATTCCCAAAGTCCACGTCCAAGCGGTGCCGTTGTGATAGGCCGGCTTGCGGCGAGTGTCTTCGTCGCCTTCGTATCGTCCCCAATAAGGACGGCAAGGATCGTTGAGCAGTTGCCCGGCGACGTTGCGCACCGGCAGGGGAAGGCTTGTCGGCAAGGGCGCTAACGAGCGGACGGCGCCGGGAACCGCCAAGTGACGAAGCGCCGCTTGGACGGCTCGTTGCGCCCGCCTTCCGCGAAATAAGCCGGCGCTGATCGCCAGAAGAAAGTTGCTTCGCAAAGCCGCATCCAAAACGCCGTCGGCCGCGCCAACGCCGGGCTTGGCGACAATCAAGTCGGCGTAATATCCTGATTCTTCCAACCAGTAGAATTTTTCCAAGGAGACCAAAGCCCGCGCCGCCAAAGTTTCCCACGATTCCGATTCAAAGGGCGCGCCAATTTTATGGAGCAGACGGAGCAACATAATCCATAACGCTTGAATCTCAACGGGATAGCCTTCCCGCGGCGTTCCCGGCGGATGATTGGTGTCCATCCAAGTGAAGTGCGAAGGACTCCAAACCAAACCCGAATCGGCGTCCACTCGAATGCCGTTGGGCGTTCCGGCCAAATAGCCGAGGGCAATTCGCCGCAAAGTTTCTCCAATGGTGCGCGGCTTTGCCTTCTTTGCCGCAACGCCGTTTTTGGGAAAAGCGCCGTCGACGATTGTTTCCAAAAACGAGACGCCGCGCAAGGCCGCCAAGTCCGCGCAGACCATCCCATACCACAGCGGCGCGTCGGAGGTATCCCGATTGGAAGCGTCTTCTCCGTGCAAGCTGTTGGGCAATGTGCCGGACTCCTCAAAACGCCCAAACACTTGGAGCATCTGAACCACCTCTTTCTCGTAACCGCAGGCCAGCAAGCCGCGCGCGCAAATCAAGGCATCCCGACCCCAATCCAAAAACCAAGGATACCCCGCAATCACCGTCCATCCCTTTCCACGCCTTGCCAAAAATGCGTCCGCCGCTCGAATCAACCGGCCGCCAAACCGATCTTTCGGACGAATCCCAGCCCGCCGCAAGAGGCTTTTTGTTCGGCGCCTTCGCCATTCAAAACATCGAGAAACCTCCGCCATAGAAACAGCTTCCAACTCCGCAGACACAACTAGATGCGCCGCTTCTCCGGCAGCAATCGGCACTTCAAACCAACCCGGACTATACGCATCGCCTTGACCAACTTGGCCACGACTAGCCTCCACCGGATGCGGCAATCCAACGGACCATTCCGGTTCATGATGAAATCTGCCTTTGTCGCAACAGACTTGGAGACGCCGCGACTCCGCCGGGCAAAAAACAAAACCCGCTTCCCCATCCAACGGACGAATGTGCCGCGCAAAATGCCGTTCGCTATCTTCGTTTCTCTGCGTTTCCCAATGAAAATTCCGATCCTCCACATCGACCCGAATCGTGATCGAAAGCGGAATCGAATCGAGAATCTCCGTTGCCAACGCTTTGGCGAGAACGGCGTTGCCTCGACCATAAACGCGCTCCACTTCTCGAAATGAAAGCCGCCGCCCCTTCGTCCGCTTGCACCGAATCACCGTCGTGTTGGAACCCTCCATCATCTCCGCCATCACTTCCAACAAAACCCAGCGCCCCTTGCCCGCGCAAACCAAATACCGCCACCTCGCCGGCGGGCCGGGAGAAAACGAAGCCAAATTCCCCCTGCCCAACGGGACAAGCATCCCATCCGCATTCGCCCAAAGTCGCGCCCGCTTAGCCAAAATATGCCGATCCATCGGCACCTCGGCATGCAAATTCGCCCCCAAAAGACAATCATACTTCGACTTGACCCGACCAAAATCGACCGCCAACCGCGCCATGCCGCCGCGGCCGTTCGTCAACAAAACCATCGACGCCTCCAACGAATTCTCAACCTCGCCGTTGAAGAGTTTTCTCGTTTCGCCCTCCGCAGAATCAGCGGACAAAAACAGCGCCTCTCCCTTCACAATCTCGGCCGGCTTGCTCCGCCTCCGAAACTCGACAATCGCCCGGCCCGACCTTTGCCGATCGGCGTCCACACACGCCAAGTGAACCCCCTCCGATAATTCCGTCGAAACAACGCAACAAAGCGGATCCTTGCCCGGCCAACGCAACCGCGCCTCAAACGCCTCCCGATCCCGAAACACCAGCCAATGATTAGGAGGCGTCAGCACAACCCTCCGCTCCTCCCCCAGTTCCCACAAAACTACCGCCGGAAAAACCCTCGGAAATTCTCCACGCTCCACCGCAGCATTCCACAAAGAAATACCAGAACCAGACGGCAAAGACCTCACGACCGCCAAAAACTCAAGCGGCCGCCGTGAGGCCAACTCAGCCAATCCATCCACGTCAAAATCGCCCCGCAATCCTTCCGGCCGCGCTGCTTGAATTGCCTCCACCATCCACGCCTTGACCGCTTGCCGGCGGCGATACGCCGCCCCCGACAAACCCATCGGCTCCAACGCCGAACCCAAACAATAAGCCGCCCCCGGCACCAACTCGATCTCCACAGAACCATCCGGCCGCCTTTGCACCCGCGGAAAAGACTGTCCCAACAAATCCAGCCGAGGCTTGCCAACAGATTCCCAGTCAGAAGCATTCAACAACAACTCCGCAGATTGCCGAACATCCGTGTTCACCAATACCAAAACGCAGTCTCTCCCTTCCCTAGACACCCTCTTCAAAGCAAGCGCCGCCGAACCCGAACCACTCAAACGCTCCACAACCGCCCCGTCAAAAAAGCAAGGATGCTCCGCCAAAAGCCGATTGAGCCGCGCCAACTCCTCGACAATGTTTTCCGCACTTCCCCAATTCAATCCCGTGCGCTGATGCACGATAATTTTCTCCGACGCCAGCCACTCAACCCCGCAGGTAAAGCCAAACCCTCCGCTAACACTGGCCAACCCGCACAAACGATTGCGCAACAAAGACCAAGCCGTCCCACGAGACGCCAACCGAGAATTATCGTGAGTTTCGCTGTAATGCAGATACAAACCCAAGCGACCGATTTGCCTCAGCGAATAATCCAAATACCGAGAAACTTGCTCCCCCGAATAATTTTGAAAAAGCTCGGAATACGCCCACTGCATCCCTCCCTCCGAAAGCAACCGCTCCGTCACTTCCCAAGCGCCGCCCAACCCCTCCAGCAAAAAAATCGTCGACGGAAACTCCTTGCGCACCCGCGCCGTGATATACCGCCACAAAGACAAAGGCACCATATACCCCGCATCGCACCGAAACCCATCCACCCCCCGCCGACACCAAAGAAGAAAAATCTCCGCCAACTCCTTGCCCAACTTCGGATCAGAATGATCCAACTCCACCAAATCCTTCCAAACCGTTCCCCAAGCGCCCGGACTGGCAAAACAGCCGTCCGCCTGCCGACGAAACCACTGCGGCCTCGTCTCATATAAACGCGAACCCCAACCGGTGTGATTAATCCCCAGATCCAGAAACACCCGCGCACCCAACCGATGCGCCTCCGCCGTCAACTCGCAAAACTGCTCCTCCCCCGTCGTTCGGCGGTCAAACTCCACCAAAGCCGGATCTATCGCCGCCCAATCCAAAGACGCATACGGACTCCCATAACGCCCAAAACGCGCAAAAGTCGTCGGCGTGGGATGAACCGGCAAAAGATGCACAATCCGACAACCCAACCTCCCCACAATATGACCGAGCGCCCGCTTCAAATCCCGCAACGTCCCCGAAGGCGGAATCACCGCATATCCGCGCCGATCCCACTTACGCAATCGTTCCTCCTCCTTTTCATCCACAAACCGAGCGCTCTCTTTGGATTTCCCAAAAAGCCTCGGCCAAGCGCAATAAACCAAATTCGCCGTGCGATAATCACTCGGATGCACCGAAACCCCAAAATTCCCCCCCGCCGGCCAATGCTGAAACCCCTCCTCATCCATCAAATAAGCCTTCGCCCAATAAAAACCCGGCTCGGCCAAAACCAAACTCAAACGAAACCCATCCGCCGTCCGCTCCATCGGCAAATCCTGCCAAGCCGCCCGGCCAATCGGCGCCGACGCCTCAAAAGTCCGCGCAACCTCCCCATTCCAAACCTCCCCCGCCCCAATCGTCGTTCGCAAACGCGCCGCGCACTTGCCCGTCTCCCCGCCTTTCGTCCGCAACCTAAAAGTCAAACGATCTCCCACAAAAGCCACTCGCCGCTCCCCAGGCGACGGCGTCATTGCCAACTCCCAACTCATCCTTCCTTCCCCATCAAAAACCGACACAATGCCAACCCAACCGCCCTGCCAACCCAAAATTCTCGGCCAACTTGCTGTCCAACAACCAAAGACTCACGACGCCAACCAACCGCCAAAACTGCCGAGGAAAAGCCCCAAAAAAATGCCGAATTCGATGATTTAAATGAAAAAATTGTTGACGCCTCCGGAATTTGCGGCCAAACTTCGCAAAGAGTTTTTAGCAAAGTAACATGAATCCGCATTCTAAAGAATTCATGAAGACTCCAAACGCACCCAACAACGCCGCCGACATCGCCCGCGAAACAAACTGCACCCATTTCCCCCCCTCCCCGCAAAACCAACGAACTCCCCGCTTGGCTTCCTCCTTCTTCCGCCAATCTCTAGCGCGCAAACCACTCCACCACAAGAAGAACTCGTCAATCATCCTGGGGACTTCTTTCACGAGAAAATAAAAAAAGTGGCCGACGCTTCCTAGAAGTAATCGGTGACTCCTCCGACAGCTATGGATCCTATCGTTCCACTCGGTTTACGGTTCTGTCCGATGCATTAAAAGAAGTCACTCAACTAAACCTTTCCAACCAACAAATCACCTCCATCGAACCGGGCGACTTCGATCTTCTCCCTAATTTATCGTATTTGAATTTGTCCAACAACCAACTCACCGAATTGCCTGCCTACCTCTTCTCCGTTACCAGACTTCTCCGGCCTCATGCATTACGGAATCTAGATTTGTCCAACAACAAACTCACTTCCTTGCCAGAAAATCTCTTTGGCAGAGTAACTTTTGGCACGACTGCAAGCGTGAGTTTGGCCAACCTGGCACAGCTAGACCTTTCCAAAAACGAATTGACCAACTTGCACCCACAAATCTTTGTCCACTTCCTCAATTTGTACTATCTGGAATTGAACGACAACGCGCTAACTGAATTGCCTGATAGTATATCCGACTCTTCCGATGGGTTGGCAGCCATATATCTCCACAATAACCAGATCGCTTCTCTGCCTAACGGTGTTTTCGGCTGCCCTGCGGATAAACTCTTTGAACTGACTCTATCCACAAACAGATTAACTTCTCTGCCGTCCGGCCTCTTTGATAATCAAGATGAATTAGTGCATCTGTATCCCAACAACAATCAACTGACCAACCTGCCCGACGGAGTTTTCGATAAGATGGAGAATCTAGATGATCTGGGTCTTCATGTGAATCTTCTGACCGAATTGCCCGAAGGCATCTTTGACAAAAACGAGTCGATCGAAGACCTGAATTTGAGTTAGAATCATCTAACTGAGGAAACTGCGCCGCCAGAAAGATTTAGGTCTCTTTCAGACCTGCAGGATTTGTACATTCATGGCAACCGATTTTCCACGAATCACCTGGGCAACTTAGCTCAAGACTGGTACGCAACAAACAGTGCACCTGGGCGTGTTCTATATGTTTTCTTTTCGGAAGGGCAACAATTTGTTGTGGCCTTCCTTGATAGTCAAGTTTTGGTATCCGAGAACGTGTCGGACGGGCGGCGTTCACGATTCAGTTGCCAGATAGTCAGGATGCGTCGGCGACGTTGTTGTGGAGAACGGAGGACGGCACGGCGAAGGCGGGGGAAGATTATGAGTCTAGGAGCGGCACTTTGTTTTGGGAGGTCAACAACACGAACAACTTGGCGAAAGGGATTTTAATTCTGCTAATAGATGATGGACTTGACGAACCGGAGGAAATTTTCAAAGTGATTTTGAGCCATCCGATTTATGTGCAATATGATGACCCGGAATTAACGAATGAGAGAGGATCGATGGAGTTGACCGTCACAATCCAAGATAACGACGAGCCGTCTGGTCTTTATTTTCAGCCGATGGCGCGAGTGTTAGAAGGGTCGCCGGCAAGCACGCAAAGCGTTTCGATTGCGGTTCGCTGGAACGAAGTTTCCGGGCAAACCGTCAGCGTGGATTACGCGACTTCGGATGGCTCGGCTATTCAAGGGCAAGATTATCGGTTTACCAGCGGCACATTGACTTGGCCGGCTGGGGCGGCAAGGGAAGCTTGGGAAAAGACGATGACGATTCCTATTTTAGGGGATAATAGAGACGCGCAGAATAAGACTTTTTATCTAGACTTGAGCAATCCGCAGAATATTGAATTGGGCAAATAGGCGGGCGGTGATCACTATCGCGGACGATGATGATTCTTCATTTATGACGCCTCCGGGCGGGCGGCCTTTGGCGTCGTTGATCTTTGATCGGATGCGGGTGGAAGTCAGCGAAGGCGAGAGCGCCATTATGCATTCGATTCTGGCGACGGATGATTTTGCGGAGGATCGACACGCCGGGTTGAGGCGGATTAGCGTGGGGCATACTTTATGTGCCAGAACCCACATTGGATGGCTTAGTTGTGGATTTATCCGTTGCGGGGGAAGAGTCAGATGGGCGGCGAAGGATTACAGGCAAGCCTGGAAACGCCGCCGAATTCGGAGCGAGCTTTGGCGTATGGAAGCGAGCGGATACGCGGCAGGCGGGATGGCAGTTTGGAGCGGACGGACAAAGCTCTGGCTATTGGCCTTCCTCGCCGGCAATCCTTTGACGGGCGCAAGGCGAGCATTGGAAGACGACGCCTTATATCTTCCACTGGAAAGGCCGATTGCGATGCGGACGAGACTTGGCCAGCCGGGACAATCTTTACATATGAGCCGGGAGTGGCTGGCGCGCTGTTTTTGAGCGAAGGATTGGATTCTTGTTATGAAGACTTTTTCCTGCCCGGCAAGTATTAGTTGGAGATTGGGTCTTTGCCTGGAGTGTTGCGCGTGGCTCAGCCTCCAACCGATTATGACCAAGATGATAATGGCTTGATTGAGATTAGTAATCTGGAGCAGCTGAATGCGATTCGCTGGGACTTGAACGGCGACGGCCAACCGGACAAAGAAACATTCGCCAAAGCTTACAACCAAGCCTTCCCCAGCGCCATCGACAACATGGGCATCCCCAATAATACCCAAGCCCAAGGCTACGAACTCACAACGAACCTCCACTTTGATTCTCACAAAAACAACCGAGCCGATGAAGCAGACCCCTTTTGGAATCAAGGAAACGGCTGGCAGTCCATCGGGGTTTTCGCCAACCCTTTCCAAGCCGTTCTAGAAGGCAACAACCATGGGATTGTTAACCTGTTCCAAGACCAGAGCGACGCCGCTCTTTTCTATGAGAAGCCGAGTGGCTTGTTCGGCGCAATCGGCAATCGGGGGCAAGTGGTCAATGTAGGCTTAGAAGGCGTTCATATTCAAGGGGTTAACTTTGTGGGTGCATTGGCCGGGTTGAATCAAGGGCTTATTCGCAATTGTTCTGTTCGGGGTCGGGTAGCAGGAGCGAACAGCGTTGGGGGTTTAGTGGGTCATAACTTTGGCCATATAGCGGACAGCCATGTTCATGCGGCGGTTTTGGGGAACATTGGGGTAGGTGGTTTAGTGGGTTGGAATGCGGGCGGTTTAATTGAGGGAAGCACCGCGCCCGGCCAAGAAGGCCAAGAGTCTCTTGGATTAGTGGGCTTTGGCACGCCGGCGCGCTGAGGAGAATCCCGCATTTTCCGAGAGCATCTTCGTGGTTTCGCCCCTCTTGTTTAAAAAGGGGGGCGTTTTCTTTTACATTTTTTTGGGAGATTATTTCCCCAAGTTCCATAGAGAATTTATCGGGAGAAAGGAGAGAGCGGGGTTATTCCAGCGGAGCTGCGGGGCGTTGATTCCCATCTTTTCGAGGGAGGCAATCGAAAAGAGAGGGGAGTTTCTCTGGCGCAAGGAGCAAGCGGTTAGGGCGGTGGCCAAGGGAGCGGGCGGGAAGAGGCGCCCAGCCAATCAACCGGCGCCTTGTAAAGTGTTTTTGGTTACGAAGGAATCTAGGAGGCTTGGCAGAGGCCGATTTAGATGAGGATGAGACTGCGGAAGAGTCTTAGGACTTTGGCAAGGCTAATGAATATCCGGCCTTGCGCGCCAACTCCAATAACAAACAACCTCCCCACTAGACAAGAGTTGGCCCGCAAAGGCGTTCGTTGCATTAGCGGGCAAAATTCTTCTTGCTAGAAGAATTGGTTCAGGTTTTGCCGTTTGAAGATAGGGCAAAAAGGATAGAGGAAGATGCCTGATCGGCAACGGGTTTGTGGGGGAGCGGGAGCATTGGGATAAGACTCGATACTGGTGGCTTTGCCAAGACGGGAAGACGCCTGAATACGAGGCTTCGCAAGCCAACAACAATAGCATGTAACTAGAAAATCATTCTTTGCACTCTCGGCAATCGTACATTGTCATGGATTTTTCTATTATGCCAATTTTTATATTGTTATGTTTCGATGAGGCTGACTACCGGGCAATCTAATCATCGAGCGCGCTCCGGCAATTTTCGTTGTCGGGGGTTTTCTTTTGTTTCTGAGTGCTGTTTTTATCGGTCATCCTTTTCTTGCACTGTTTTCTTATTTTTCTTCCCGCTTTCTTTTCTTCGTTTTTGTTTTTTCAACTTCTGGGTTTTCCGGATGTTTGCTTGTTTTTGCGGTGTTGGTATTTGGATACAAATTAGAACGGGCTGAGCCGGCTATATCAAGCCGGCCGTTCGCCAGCGGCAATGGATCGAAACTTTGTCGTCAGTTGGTTGTATCCATAATAAAGCCAGCCGCAAGAGCTGACGTGTCCAATCAAGAACCACATTGCCCATGGAAAACTCTCGTTTAAGAATCCTCTAGTGGATGATAAAGCTATAAACATGATCAAAGCAAAAAGCAGGCAGGGAAGCAGAAGAACGGTGAAGAGGTTGGCAAGAATGGCCCGGCTGACAAATCGGGCGTTCAATCCCTTCCACATGCCCAACCAACACAAGGCGCAAAGGTCTAAAACCAACAAAACCATTGTGCCTAAAATCATCAAAACTAGGGAACCAGAGTGGGATAAATCCCGGCGAGAGGACAAATCCAACGTGGCCAAAAATATAAACCAAAGAAGCAACAACACAAATGCCGGCCAGAAAAATTGCCGACGCAACGATTGCATTTGCCCGCGCAAAATCTCCCGCACACTGAGTGGCGTGCATAATAACAATTCCAAAGATCCGCTTTGCCGCTCTTCGCCAAATCTTCGCGCCGCCTCCACTCCCGCCCAGCATTTGACGATGAGTTGTATGATGATCAAAATGCCCAAGAAGACGCCTCTATCTTCGGCAAAGGATAGTCCAAATGCAAACTTGCCCCAAATCCAGTATAGTCCGCCCAAAACAAACACCAGCATTATCCATGCGGGATGGCCGGACGGACGGGATTGCAACCAAAAGATTGGATTTTTGTCGCCAACCGAAGACCGGCGAAAGAGTCTTCGTCGGCATTCCCGCCATCCGGATAATTCCAGCCGCCGAAGGTGTTCAAAGACCGAATTGCCTTCGCGCCACGCGCGTTGAATGACAAAGCAGGCCAAAACGAGCATTCCCGGGATCAAGACGGCGTTGAAGCCGATGGACATCCAATACTCTCGCGAAAATTGATTGTAACTCCACTCCATCGCCCAATAGGAAGCAACGGCAAGGCTGGGAACGAGCAACAACTTCGATATGGAATCAGGGAATTGACCTTCTGTGGAAACATCTAAAAACAACGCCAAGGCCGGACCTCCTCCGCTAAAACATAGCATCACAAAAAACACGGCCAACGCGGACACTACCGCGGAGCGGCTCATAGATGAAACGCTGACTCCAACCGACAATGAAAGAAGCAAAGTCAAGAAAAGCGCCAGCATCAGCCGGCAAAATTCGGCAAACCCCACGCCGCCCAGCAGCAAGGGAATCGCCAAAACAGGGAACGCCGCCGCCACGCCGTAAATGCTGTGTAGTGAAATGGCCGCCATCTTGCCCAGCACCACGTCGTAGCCTTTCAAATCCGTCAAAAACAACAGACCCAAAGTCTTGTTTCGCTTCTCGCCGGAAAGGCAGTCCGAAGTGATCCAAACGCCGCTCGTCCAGCAGTAAAGGAAGGTAAGAACGGCCAGAAAGCCAAACAGAGGCCGGCTCACCTCGGAAGGCGGGAGATGGCGCATCATGGAAAAGAAGAAAAGGCTTCCGGCAATGGCCAGGCCGGCAAAAAGCAAGCGACTCCAATACAGCGAGCCTTTTTTAGATAAAACCCGCAGCTCGCGATCGACAATGGGAAATATCGTCATTCGTTTGAAACGCTTGTCCTCCCGCCGCCGGAGAAACTTAGAGAGGAAACTTTATAGCTCTATTTTCGAAGATTTGAGGAATCCTTTTAATTGGCGGTTTTGGATGGCAAAAGTTCCAAAGAAGGGCTTTGGCTTTAACCAGTCGAATCCGTTCCCGGTGCTTTTGAATTGTTTGCCCCCCTACTCTTCTAGCGTACTTCAGGAGTCCGTCATGCCGGCTAAAATGAGGCTCAAGAATCTTGCTTTCCCGTTCTGTCAGGGGAGTCCGGCATTTGAATGAGTCGTTCTGCAATGGGACAAGCCGTTGTTCCTTCAGAGGTCATTGCATTGGGCGGGTGCTCTCCGTTCTCTTTGATGAAGTTGCCAAAGATTACGCCGCCGTTCTCCTCAGGAAGTTCGAGGGAAATTAGCCACTGCGCCATTTTCAGCAGGGCGTTGTTGAGACGCTCTCCCGGGATAGCCATTTTGTCGGCGAGTTTTTCTTGCTGGAGGCTTTCGGCCGAATTCTTGCGGCAATTGCTTGTAAACGCAGGTTCACTTGTTGATGATTTCGACTATGGGAACGGGAATCTTTGCCCCGACGATAACTAAATGCTTCGGAATCTATCTGGTTCGGCGTCTTTCCTTTTCAATCCAACATCCACGCTCGATTCGAGGAATCCCTCTAATTGGCGGCTTCTCGTCGGATGACGAAGTTTCCGAAGGGCTTTGGCCTCGATCTGCCGAATCCGTTCTCGAGTTACTTTGAATTGTTTGCCAACCTCTTCCAAAGTCCTCGCGTAGCCGTCCTGCAAGCCAAATCGGAGCCGCAAAATCTTCCTTTCCCGCTCTGTCAACGAGTCCAGCACTTTCTCCATTTGTTCTTTTAGTAGCCGTTGGCTGGTCTCGTCCGAAGGGTCTTTGGCCTTTTCGTCTTTAATAAAATCGCCAAAGTTGGCGTCCCCGCTGTCTCCCACGGGAGATTCGAGAGAAATTGGCTGCTGCGCCATTTTTAGCACGGCGTTGACACGCTCTTCCGGAATGCCCATTTCATCGGCAAGTTCTTCCGCTGTCGGCTCTCTGCCGAAGTCCTGCAACAATTGCTTTTGAACGCGCATCAACTTGTTGATGATTTCGATCATATGAACGGGAATCCGAATAGTGCGCGCTTGGTCGGCCACGGAACGGGTAATCGCTTGGCGTATCCACCATGTAGCGTAAGTGGAGAATTTATAGCCGCGGCGATACTCGAATTTCTCGACTCCTTTCATCAATCCCATGTTGCCTTCCTGTATAAGATCAAGAAAGGAAAGGCCGCGGTTGGTGTATTTCTTTGCAATAGAAATTACCAGCCGAAGGTTGGCGGAGACCATCTCGTCTTTGGCCTTTTTTGCCTTGCCCAGGTATTCCACAAGGTAGGCATAACTTTTGATGTATTCATCGTAGGGCATACGCACGTAGCTTTCCAAGAGCTCAATCTGTTGTTTTTCCATCTCCGCTCTCTCTTTTTGCAAGCCGGTTGAAATCTTGGCAGCCAACAAATCCTGGAATCCTTGAATACTCTGCGCAATGGCCCCTTTCTTGGATTCCTCAAGACGCCCTTGAATCTTTTCTAACTCATTCTGGGACTCTCTTTGTTTTTCCAACAGATCTGAATTGTGAAGATCTCGGAGTCTTAAATCTATTTCCAGAAGTTCAAGCGTTTTATAGTTCTCACAAATCTGCTCCTCTATCCGTTTCATAAAGCACTCAAAACGCTTTAGGAATTCTTCGAGACTCTTTGGGGGATTTTCCAAAGCCTTCCGAATCTCTCTTTCTCTGGGTGACGATTCTGGAGACATTGCTTCGTATTCTTTAACGAACCCTTCTAATGCTTTCTGGAGATCCTCTTCTTTTGACGATAGTTCCGAGTACAGTTCCTTGCATTCTTTGATAGGATTTTCTAATGTTTTCCGAATCTCCTTTCCTTCCTTTGGCAATTTTATAGACAGGTTTACTAGAAACAGTTTTTTATATTCCTCAAGAAATTCTAATACTTTTCGATCTCCCTTCTCCTTTGATTTTCCGCTTTCCTCCAGACACTTTTGAACCTTCTTTGATACTTCTTCTAACCCTTTTTGATTCTCCTTTTCCTTGGTCGATCGTTTTTTGCGTTCCCCGAGACATTTCCGAAACTTTTCCAATATTTTTTGATACTCTTTTTCCTTAGACAACAGTTTTTTGCGTTCCCCGAGACATTCTCTGAACTTTTCTATGAATTTTCGTTCACCGGAGTGCAGAAATGGATGTTGCAAAGCCTTTTCGATCTTTTCGGGGATCTTTTGGAGAACGTCATCCAACTTTTCCTGCTTTTCTGCGTCATGCAACAGAAGCTTTCGGATTCTTCGAATACTTTCGCGAATGCTCTCGGCATAGGTTTTTTTAGGTGGCGGCATTCGACGACCCATGCCCGACAGCTCTTCAATCTCGTCGACACTGTCTAATAACTTCTTGTAGATATTGAAGATTTGTCCATCCATCAACATATCTATCTTGGAAGACATCATGTCCTCCAAGTCTTCGTTGCGCAAATCGCGCACGCGAGGTTTGGTCTTTGTGATAAGTTCCTCAGAAACTCCCATTTTGTCCGCGACATCTTCGTCAGATGGTTCTCGGTCAAATTTTGAAATATACTGCTGGATGTCTGATATTTGCTGCAGGATGAATTTTAGTTGATTGTCAATCGTCTCCTCGATTTCCTGCCCTTGATGTTTCTGCTCTTGTTTTTGCGAGAATTGGTTCCAGACCATATTTACTAGATTGCCAAGATTCTCTAAGATGTTTTTCATCCATGGCAGTTTCTGTGAGATCTGCTCGTGGATATACTTTACTAGATTTCGAATTCTCTCTAGTATCTCTTGCAATCTTCGAACAAGTCTTTTTACGATCCGTTGCTGAATTTCTTCTTTTGATCGGCGAATCTTCTGTTCGATTTCCTGAGGATTTCGTCCCCATTTTGAAATCTGGCGATCATATTCCACAAGGTTGTCAAGATTCTCGACAATCTCTCGCCCCCAAGGCTTTTGGCTTAGTTGTTTTGGAATCTGTTGCAGGATGTCTTTCGCTTGGCTGTGGATAGACTCCTCAACCTCTTTCAATTTCCGCCCTCGTTCCGGCAAGATAATTTGTCGTTTAACATCCTTCACTTGATTGTTGATGGCTTCGGCGATTTCTTGCTTCCAGGGTTTTCTGCCTAGTTGCTTGGCGAGGCGTTGCTCGACTTCTTTCACTTTGTCTTTATCTTTTTCCCACTTGTCCTTCTCTTGTTGCTTGTCCTGTTGCTTGGCGAACATCATGTCTTCCAGAAAAGTTTGTTTGTAGTAGAATTTGGCGAACATTTTCTGCAACGCTTTGTCGGCTTCTTCAAATTCGGCGTTCCGTTTGGCTTTGGCTTTTTCGGATTTCGCGTTTTGCCACGAGGCATACTTCCCGTCGGTCAATTGGTCTTGCTCCAGGACTTTCTTGACGTGTTTTCGGAGGGATTTGAGATGTTTGTCGCGGCTGGCGACTTTTTTGTCAATCACGACGCGGTCGAATCGTTCTTTGGGCGGTTCGTCCATCAACTTTTCGGCCAGGAAAACGTGTTCCTTGCCGACAAATCCCATGCGGTAAATAATGCGTCGTTGTTTGATTTCGGCACTTTCGATCCGCGCGCAAATTTTGACTTCCTGCTCTTTGCCCAGTAACGGAGTCTTGCCCATCTGCTTCATGTACATTCGAACGGGATCATCAAGATCGACGTTGTCCGCCCCTTCGGCGTCATTTTTCTTGATGCGGTCTAGTTCGTCTTGAGAGACGATCTCGATGCCTGAATTGCGCAATCGGGACTGAACTTTGGACAAAATTTCTTCTATGTCCTCTGGCTTGACGCCTTCAAGCAGGGCGTCGTTGACCACGTCGTTGACGTCCTCGTCCGTCAGGCGCATCTCCTGTTCCTTGGCGATGGGGAAAAGTTTCTTGATGGACGCCTCCACGATGGTCTCTAAATCAATTCGGTTGCGCTCATCGGACGAGGGGACGGTATTCGGTGTTAATTTCCGTTTGCTCTGTTTTTTGGATTTTCTTTTGCGCGCCGTGGGTTTTTCTTTTGCCGGTTTGATTTTTTTGTCTTTGTCTTCGGTTGGGTTTGGTTTTTTCGGTTCGGCTTTTTTAGTCGGGTTTGATTTTGTTTTGGCTACTTTTTTTTGCGGATCCGGCCTGCCGCTGGGTTTCCTTTTTGTTAGGGTTTGCGAGGCGGACGGATTTCTCGGCGCGGATTTTCCGGTTGTTTTCTTTGCCGGCGGCGACTTGTCTTTTTCTTTTTGGGCGGAGGATGCGTCGGGAATTTTTCTCTTGGTCGCGGCTTTTTTCTTTTTTCCCTCTTTATCCGCGTCTCCTTTTTCTTTTTTTGGAGTTTTTGCTTTATTGGCCATATTTTGTCGCGTTATTCTAATGGGCGCAATTTGCCGACCGTCGTTTTCTTGGCTGGGTTGCGTTTGTCAAGCGATATGCTTTTCTATGGATTAACCCGGAGTTGCGCCCGCCGCTGAGGCAACGGGATTTGTAAGTGCTCATATTCATTCAGCAATATGGTTGGATATGCGAACTGTGAAAAGTGAAAATGAATGCGATCGCGGCAAGTTTGGAACCATTTCGGCGAGGAGGCGCGCCGGGAGGTGTCTCCCGCATTGCTTGTTTTGGCTCTTTCTGATTGATTTTCCAGAGAGTTTATCCAGGCTTTTGGCTCTTGAGTTCAACTTTAACTTCGTAAAGACAAGAAACTTTAGCACATATTGAGGCTTTTGGCAAATAAAAAATCCGCAGCCACAAGTTGCGGGGGGCAAATGGCGGCGATGGCGGGCAAAGAATCGTTGTTGCGCAAGCGCGATTGAATTGCGTTTTCTTCGGTTTTTAGCTGCGAGATTTGAAAGGAAAATGGAGGCAAGTTGCTTGTGCAAGCGTTTCGCAGATGGCGTTTTTTAAGGAGATTTAAGGAGATGCGGCTTTTCTCCCGGCAGTGAGAAACCGAAAAAATGAGAAAAACGCTCTGAATTTTTGAACATTTTTATTTTTTTGTGTCTAAACAAAAAGGAAAACGGAAGATTGTGTAGCCTATGCGTTTTATCGGGTTGGATTGGTTGTTGTTTTGACGAAGAGGGAAAAAAGATTTGACAAACTCCTTCATTTTCCTTTTTGAATCTTCTGCCGTTGTTGAATGGAAAGTCGACAAGGCTGTTGAAAAGAACAATTGCTGACATAGAAATGATCAAAGTAGAAAATCTAAAGAAAGCCTTTGGTCCCAAGATTGCCGTCGGCGGCATCTCGTTTTCCGTGGAGCGAGGCGAAGTTTTGGGATTTCTGGGGCCGAACGGCTCGGGGAAATCGACGACTATGCGCATGATTACGGGATTTCTTCCCGCCACGGCGGGACGCGCCGTCGTTGGCGGATTCGACGTCGCCGCCAATCCAATAGAAGCGAAGCGATTGATCGGCTATCTGCCGGAAAACGCGCCGGCTTACTCGGATATGACGGTTCGGAGTTTCCTGAATTTCTCCGCTCGGATTCGCGGTCTTTCCGGCGACAAACAAAGAAGCGCCGTGGACCGGGTTTTGGATTTATGCTTTCTCAAATCCGTCGCTCATCAGAGTGTCGACACGCTTTCCAAAGGCTATCGACATCGCACTTGTTTCGCCCAGTCCATTATTCACGACCCAGACATTCTTATTCTCGACGAACCGACGGACGGGCTGGATCCCAATCAAAAATACGAAGTCAGAAGCATCATCAAGCGAATGGGCGAAAAGAAAGCGATTATTTTCTCGACACACATTCTAGAAGAAGTGGAGGCGGTCTGTGATCGGGCAATTATTGTGGATCGCGGAAAGATTGTCGCCGACGGCGCCCCGGACGAACTCAAACTCAAATCGCCCAACGCCGGCGCCGTCGTGATTCAATTGCGGGAGGCCGACGCCGGCGCCGTCAAAGAACGTCTCGCCCAAATCAGCGCGGTCGACAAAGTGCTCGTTCTGGCGGACAACGGCGCCGTAACTTTGAAAATCACGGCTACGCACCCGAAGCACAGGGAAGAGTTAGCCTCCAGCGTCGCCGACGCCGCGCATCAGGCCGGATGGCGCATTGAAGAACTCCGCACAGAAGAAGGCAAATTGGACGAAGTTTTCCGAAGCATTACAAAATCTGAAACAGCACAAGAAGAGACAGCATGAAAAGCGGTTTTTCGAACACAAAGACCATTGCCAAGCGGGAGATTGCCGGTTACTTCGCTTCGCCGGTGGCCTATGTTTTTATCGTTATTTTCCTAGTTTTGATTGGTTTTTTCACCTTCAGCAGCAATTTGGGAGGATTCTTTGAACGCGACGAAGCCGCCCTGACCGCCTTCTTCACTTGGCATCCCTGGATTTATCTGTTTCTGGTGCCGGCGGTGGGAATGCGGCTTTGGTCTGAAGAACGGCGGCAGGGAACGTTAGAATTGCTGTTCACCATGCCCATTACTCTTAGTCAGGCAGTTTTGGGGAAGTTTTTCGCTTCGTGGCTTTTCCTAATCTTGGCTCTGGGGCTGACGTTTCCGGTTGTCTTGACGGTGTGGTATCTCGGCAAACCGGATATGGGGCCGATCTTCTGCGGCTATTTGGGCAGTGTTCTGCTGGCCGGCAGTTACTTGGCCGTCAGTTGCATGACTTCGGCGCTTACTCGAAACCAAGTGGTCAGTTTCATTCTCTCGGTCGTGATCTGCCTGTTTCTGATTTTGGCCGGCCTGCCTCCGGTTACGGAAATGTTGGTGCAATGGGCGCCGGGCTGGCTGGTCAATTTAATTTCCTCCTTTAGCGTTATGACGCACTTTCTCAGTTTCCAGAGAGGAGTGATTGACTCCAGAGACCTGGTTTTCTTCCTCTCGCTCATCGGTTTTAGCCTGTTTACTACGGGCGTTATTTTGCGCAGTCTCAGAACCAACTGAACGAGAACCCAAACTATGAAAAAGTTCGGTCTATTCTTTTTTTCCACCTTTGGAGTCGCCGCTTGCTTGGCGATTGTCGTTGGCTTAAACATCATCGCCAGCTTTGCGAAGTATCGTTTCGACCTCACGGCCGAAAAGTTGTTCACTCTTTCGGATGGCACCAAGCAAATCCTGCAAGAACTGGACACTCCTGTCCAAATTCGATTTTACGCCACGCGGGATGACAAAGTGATGCCGCCGCAGTTCAAGACTCACGTTCGCCTTGTGGAAGATTTGTTGGATGAGTTTCGCCGAAGTAGCGACGGCAAGATCAAGATTGAAAAATTCGATCCGCAACCGGACTCCGACGCCGAAGATTCCGCGCGGCTGGACGGAGTCGAAAGTCAGGCGCTCTCGCTTACAGAGCGCATTTATCTGGGACTCGCCGTCAGCATGTTGGATGAAACCGTCCCCATTCCGTTTCTGGATCCTTCTAGGGAAGAGCATCTGGAATACGAAATTATCCGCGCTGTTTCTCAAGTGATGACCGTGGAAGAAACCGTCGTCGGCGTGATGAGCTCCCTGCCCGTTTTCGGCGCCAATCCCATGATGGCTCGCATGGGGCAGGCGCAAAGGCAATCCCCGTGGGTTGTAATCGAGCAGTTGCAGCAGCTCTTTGAAGTTCGGCAAATCGAAATGACCGCCGAAAGCATTGACGAGGAAGTCACCGTTTTGATCGTCATTCATCCGAAGGCAATCACCGAAACAACGGAATACGCGCTGGATCAATTCCTTCTCAGAGGCGGCAATCTGCTGGTTTTCCTCGATTCGTTAGCGTTTATCGATATCCAACCGAGCCCGAACAACATGATGGGGCCGCCCCCCAGCACTTCCAACCTGCCGAATCTGTTGAAAGCTTGGGGGCTAGAATTTGACAGCGGCAAAGTCGTGGCCGACCTGTCCTTCGCCAAAGAAATTTCCTTTAGACAAGGCGTCCCTGCGCAGATTCAACCCGCCTTTCTGTTCGTCAACGACAACGGCATCAACCGGAGCAACGTGGTCACGGCGCAAATAGATCAGCTGTGGATGCCTTTTGCGGGCGCCTTTAGCGGCGAGCCGTTGGAAGGATTGGAGCAAACCGTGTTGATTCAGTCCACGGAGCAATCGCAGCTCGTTGACGGATTTATGGCGCGGCTTTCCGGCCAGCAGATCGCCAGGGACTTTGCCTCCGATGACAAAAAGCGACCCATCGCCCTGAGGCTGGACGGAAAGTTCAAAACCGCATTCGCCGAAGGCAAGCCTAAAACAGAAGAGGAAGCCAATGCGGAAGAGGATATTGACAAAGAAGACGAGGAAGAGGAATCCGAAGAAGAGCCGCTCAAAGAATCCAAAGAGGACGGCGCGGTCGTTCTCTTTGGCGACGCGGATTTCCTTGCTGACGACTTTTCCGTTCGCGTTCAAAACTTTCTCGGCGCCCGCTTGATTTCCACAATGAACGGGAACTTGGCGTTAGCTCAGAATCTTGTCGAGCAACTGGCCGGCGACAACCGCCTCATCCACGTTCGTAGCCGCGCCTCGATGAACCGACCTTTCACTAGAATTCAGGAAAAGCAAAGGGAGGCGGAAGAGAAATACCGTTCCGAAATTCGGGCGCTGGAAGAGAAACGACAACAAACCCAAACCAAGTTGAACGAGCTTCAGAGGAATCGCACCGACGTTTCCCAAGGCCAGCGTTTCGTCCTTTCGCCGGAACAACAGGCCGAGCTGGAAAAACTCCGAAAACAAGAGGTAGAAACCAACCGGCAGCTCAAGAAAACGCGCCGCGATCTTCGCAAAGACGTGGACGCGCTGGAAACCTCCCTAAAATGGATAAACATCGCCTTCATGCCCATTTTCGTCGCCTTTATCGGCATTTTTATTGCTCTCATTAAACGAATTCAAACCGCAGCAAGATGAATGCAAAACAGTTTGTAAAACTCTTCATCGCCCTTCTCATCGTAGGCATGGTGGGAACTTTGCTCGTCCTCCAACGGCAAAAGAGCTGGAAGCAGTCCGAAAGCGCTTTGGGAGGGAAAGTCCTCCCCGACTTCCCGCTCAACGAAGTCACTTCCATCGCCATAAAGGATGCGGACGGCGAACTGACCGTTGCCAAAGACGATGAAATCTGGACGGTCCAAGACCGCTGGAACTATCCGGCCGATTTCTCCAAAATTGGCGATCTCCTTCAAAGCGTTTGGGACTTGAAAATTGCCCAAAAAATTGAGGCAGGGCCAAAGCAACACGGGCGTTTTCAGCTAATCCCCCCCGGAGAAGGAGAAAAATCCGGAACACTCCTCACCTTTGGAAGCAAAGGCAAACCGGAGGCGGCCTCGCTTTTATTGGGAAAACCAAACGAGCCGCAATCTTCGTCGCCCTCGCAGTTCCGTGTTCCCGCCGGTCGTTTTGTTTTAGCGGGCGGAGAAAACGTCGTCGTCGTGTCGGAAACTTTTTCCTCAGTGGAGGTCGATCCAAAATCCTGGCTCAACAAAGATTTTTTCAAAGTTGAAAAACTCCAATCTGCCAAAGTGGATCATCCAGAGGAAGCGGACTCTTGGCATATTTTCAGAGACAAAGACGGAGAGGACATGAAATTAGACGGATTGGCCGAAGATGAAGAATTGGACTCCACCAAAACCTACAGCCTCAAAAACATTCTCTCCTCCCCTAGTTTCAGCGACATTGCAGACCCTGAAGCGACCGAAGAAGTCACGGGAATGAACCGGCCGATTTTGGCAACGCTTAAAACCTTCGACGGATTCGCCTACGTCGTCAAAATCGGCAAGCCGAATGAAGACGACTCTTATCCTATTACCGTTCAGATCTCCGCCGATATTCCTGCCGAACGGGAAGCGCCGGAAGGAGAAAGCGCCGAAGACAAAGAACGTTTGGACAAAGAATTCAAAGAAAAGAACGAGCTGTTGGAAAAGAAGTTGCAAACCGAAGAAGCCTATCAAAAGTGGACGTATCTCGTTTCCAAGTGGACGATTGACGCGCTCCTAAACAAACGAGCCGACCTCGTCAAAGAAAAGGAGAGCGAGGCAGCCGCCGAAGTCGAAAATGTTGTTCCGCCAACGCCGGGTGATTCTAGCGCCGTCGAAGAACCGAAAGTGCCGGCCGAATCGGAATCCGGCGATTCGGAGAAAACAACGGGCGACGTGGAAACCATTATTGACGAGATTGTGAATCCCCTGTCGGTGCCCAATCCATAAGCCAAAACGACGCAGCTGCGGAAGTGGGCGAACTTCTTGCCGTAAATCCAAGCGTCGACTCGAACTTTCTTCCGGGATTTTTCTTGCCGAACCGCCAAATCAAGCATGTCCAACACGATTTTAATCGGCACCCAATGGGGCGACGAAGGCAAAGGGAAAATCATTGACGTTCTCACTGACCGGGCCGACATCGTAGTCCGCATGCAAGGAGGCAACAACGCCGGTCACACCGTCCTCGTCGGCCGCGAAAAGTACGTCCTCCACTTGATCCCTTCGGGAATCCTTCGCCCAGAGAAAAAGTGCGTGATTGGCAACGGAGTGGTTGTGGATCCCGTTCATCTTGTCGGCGAAATTCAGGCTCTTGAAAAGTTGGGAATTCCATTCCAGAAGAACCTTTTCATCAGTGAAACAGCGCATCTCGTCCTCCCTTATCATCGGCTTCTAGACGAACGGAGAGATATCGCCAAAGGCAAGAACCGCATTGGCACTACCAAACGAGGCATTGGTCCGGCATACAGCGACAAAGCGTCCCGAATCGGCATTCGCATGATTGATCTCATGGAAACGGAGCAATTCCTCCCACTCTTAGAGCAGCGAATTCAAGCCAACAACGAAATCCTCAACACACTCGGCGCCGAAGAACTCTCCGCCAAAAAAGTCGCCGCCGATTATCTCGCCGCCGCCCGCCATCTAAAACCATTCGTAGTGGACACCGTCCGCCTTCTTCACGAGGCTTGCCAAAATCAGAATCGCATTCTTTTTGAGGGTGCTCAGGGCGCCTTTCTGGACGTAGACCACGGCTCTTATCCCTATGTCACGTCCTCTTCCACCACTGCCGGCGGCGCTTGCACGGGCGCAGGCGTGCCTCCCCACCGCATCGACAAAGTTGTCGGAGTCATGAAAGCCTACACTACCCGGGTTGGAGAAGGCCCCATGCCCACTGAAGACGTTTCGTTGAGCAAGCATTTTCATGAAATGGGGCGGGAGTTCGGCTCTACCACGGGCCGCGCCCGCCGTTGCGGATGGTGGGACGCCGTGCTTGCCCGCCAAGCCTCCATAGTGAACGGGATTGACGAAATCGCTGTCACCAATCTGGACGGGTTGGACGCCTTGCCAACCATCAATCTCTGCGTCGGCTACCAACTTGGCAAAAAGAAGATTGACCACATTCCCAACAGCCTAGGCAGTTTGGCGAAATGTCAACCAATCTACGCCGAATTTTCCGGTTGGCTTCGTTCTACTCGGGAATGCAGAAAATGGTCTGACTTGCCTCTAAACGCCCTGCGGTACTTGGAAGCAATTGAAAAATTCAGCAAAAGCCGGCTCCGAATCGTTTCCGTCGGCCCGGCGCGAGACCAAACCATCGAACTGCAACCTTAATTCCTCTCTTTCCGTCGGCTTCCCAACCGCTTTTTCGCTTCCTCTTTACGCAATGGCCGCAACCGAAGTTCAACTCAGCGAACAAGCCAAGGCGACCGTTCCCGCTCACGTCGCCATCGTCATGGACGGCAACGGCCGCTGGGCCAAAAAACGTCGACTTCCTCGAGTACAAGGCCATCGCAAAGGCGTTGATTCTGTAAGGGCCGTTGTTCGCGCTGCCGGCGCAATAGGCGTCAAATACCTGACCCTCTACGCCTTTTCTGTGGAGAATTGGAATCGCCCAAAGAGCGAAGTGGACACCCTCATGAAATACCTGGCGCAATACTTGGACTCCGAAAGCCCGGAACTGGACCGAAACAACGTCCGCTTGGCCACGATTGGCCAAATCCACCGCCTCCCCGAATTTGTTCAGGAACAAATTGCTCGAACCCAATCCGCTCTGGCAAAAAACACGGGGCTCACCTTAATCCTCGCTCTGAGCTATGGAGGCCGTGCCGAAATTGTCGAAGCTTGCCGAGAAATTGCCGCCAAAGTCAAATCAGGAGATATCCTGCCCGAAGAGATCGACGAGCCAATGATCGCCCGGCATCTTTACACGAGAAACATTCCCGACCCTGACCTCCTTATCCGAACCAGCGGCGAAATGCGCCTCAGCAATTATCTGCTTTGGCAAATCTCCTACGCCGAACTCGTCGTCACCCCCATCCTCTGGCCGGATTTTCACAAAGCGCAGTTTTTTGCCGCTTTGGAAGAATACACTCGCCGCCACCGAAGATTCGGAAGGATTTGATCCGCCGTCAAAGAATGCTTGTTGAAAAATGTTTCAAACTGATCCAATGCACTTCTCCATCCAGAACTCATGTAGCGGAAGGCGATCCGTTGAATCAAACAAAGCCTCCGCGCCGCCGAAGCGAATAAAGTGGGAAGACTACAACGCCAATCCGCCTCTTTTAAAAGATTCGGCAACGGAAACACCGGGAAAACTTACTTTCGCGTGATGAAGAATTCCCCCGGACGCTCTGAAATCTTCCGGCAGAGACTCGCCAGTTCGTTGGCTCTGTGGGGGGTCGTTCTTGCGGCCTTGTTAGCTCCTCATCCGGCCGTCGCCAACCTTGCCTTTCTTTTGATTCTATCGTTTTTAGGAGTTTTCGGCATCCGCGAGTACGCCCGCCTGCTTTCCAAAACCGGAACGCGAGTTTTCCCTGCGCCGATTCTTGCCGCCGGTTTGGCGCTTTTGCTTTTGTCCGTGTTGCAAGGTTGGAGTCCCTTTGCCTTGCCTTCCTTTCTCCGCCTTCCAAATCCCGAGATTTGGATTCTCACGTTGCTCTTGCTTTGGTTGCTGTCCTCTCAACTATGGATGGGCAGGGAGATTTCCTTCTCTTCTATGGCCGGAAGTTTGTTTGGCTGGCTCTATGTCTTCTGGCTTCTCTCTTTTCTGGCCAAGATTTACTACCATCCCACAATGAACGGCTCCCGGCTACTGCTTTACTTCCTCTTGGTGACAAAGTTTAGCGACCTTGGGGCGTATGTTGTGGGATCGCTTTGCGGCAAACACAAGATGACACCGTTCGTCAGTCCGGGAAAAACATGGGAAGGTTTTGCCGGCGCTTTGGCAATTTCCACTGCCGCCAGCGTTCTCACGGTATACATTGCCGGGAACGATCTTGCTCCCCTTCGCGGCATTCACTGCTTCGTTTTGGGCATTCTGTTAGGCGGGTTTGCCGTCGTCGGCGATTTGGCCGAATCGCTGTTGAAAAGAGAGGCCGGCGCCAAAAATTCCGGCGCCTTTTTTCCAGGCATCGGCGGTTGTTTGGATCTCATCGACAGTTTATTGTTTAACGCGCCCTTGTTTTACCTGTATTGTCAATTGGCGACGGCAGTTTAAAGCCGCCCTCCCGCGCAATGAAAAACGTCGTTTTGCTCGGAAGCACCGGGTCTATCGGAACAAGCGCCATCAAGGTAGCCGCAGACTTGCCCAATCACATCCGATTGATCGGCTTGGCGGCTGGGAAGAACGTTGACGCCCTCGTTGCCCAAGCCCGGCAGTTTGATCCTCGGCTCATATCGATCCGCGACGGCAACTTAAAAGCCGAACTGTCCGCAAAAGCCCCCGCCCAAGTCCGAACAACCAGCGGCGCCGAAGGCCTTATTGAACTCGCCACACTGCCGGGCGCCGACGTCGTCCTCATCGCCATCGTCGGCACAGACGGATTAAAGCCGGCCCTAGCCGCCGTTCGCGCCGGCAAAGACATCGCCGTCGCTTCCAAAGAAATCCTAGTCATGGCCGGCGAAGTCGTCATGCAAGAAGCCAAGAAACACAACGCGCGCGTCTTGGCCGTGGATAGCGAACACTCCGCCATTTTCCAGTGCTTGGACGCTAAGCCGAAGGCTTCCGTCCGCAAGCTTTGGCTCACCGCATCCGGCGGCCCTTTTCGGGAAAAACCAAAAGAAGAATTCCCAAAAATTCAACTCCGTCAAGCCCTCCAACATCCCTCGTGGAAAATGGGCCGTAAAATCACTATTGACTCCGCCACCATGTTCAACAAAGGGCTTGAAATGATCGAAGCTCGTTGGCTTTTCAACATCGAAATCTCCCGAATCGAAGTCATCGTCCATCCGCAAAGCGTCATTCACTCCATGGTGGAATTCATCGACGGATCCATCCTTGCCCAACTTTCCGCACCGGACATGTGCCTGCCCATTCAATACGCCCTCACTTATCCCGAAAGAATCGGCAACCGGCGCGTCCAAACGAATTTTGCTCAGATCGCCTCCCTCAGATTTGAGGAGCCCGACACTGAAAAATTTCCTTCCCTCAACTTATCCCGTGAGGCCGGATCTGTCGGCGGCACACTCCCCGCCGTCCTCAACGCCGCCAACGAAGTCGCCGTTGACGCTTTCTGCAAAGGCAACATCTCCTTTCCACGAATCACCGAAACCGTCGCCCAAACCATGTCTGCGCACAAGCCCGTCCACACCCCCGGCCTTTGGGAAATTTTGGCCGCCGACCAATGGGCTCGAACCGCCGCCGCCCAACTTATTGCCAACTAGAAAATCTCTATGACCATCGAAGACCTCGTCGAGAATTTTGAAATTCTGGAAGATTGGGATGACCGCTACGCCTACCTTATGGAACTCGGCCGCAAAATGCCTCCCATGAACAAAATCGACAAAACCGAAGAAAACCGCGTCAAAGGTTGTCAGGCCACCGTCTGGCTCAAAGAAACTTTCGTGCCGGGGACTCCGAGCCGAATCGAATTCCTCGCCGATAGCAACTCTCAAATCGTCAAAGGCCTTATCGCCATGTTGCGTATCCTCTACTCTGGAAAAACGCCGCAAGAAATCCTGAACATCGACGCCCAAAACCTCTTTGCCCGCCTCGAACTTGACCGCCACCTCAGTCCCACGCGCAGCACTGGCCTCAACTCCATGGTGCAGAAAATCCGATCTCTCGCCGAATTTTCCCTTACTAAAATTGTGAATTCCAAATTCTGAGATTCGAAGGCGGTTGATGGCTATGAGATTTTCGAGGAAGAATGCATTTTGTTTCGGTTTTTTTAAGAGCGTTGAGACTCAAAAAAGCGCAAACTCACTCTCCTCTGCCATTTCATCGCTGAATAGCAAGCGGTTCGCGTCGCTAACCGGTTGCGAATTCTACGGTTTTTGAGAATTGACGGTTGCCGAACGGTTGGGATTTGGAATTACAAACTAGGAATGCGAACTCTGTTTAAGAGTTTGATCTTTGGCCGGCGGGCGGTTTTTGGCAGATTGGATGTGTTTTTCGTCTTTTTCAATGAGTTGGTAGATTTGGTTGAGAGTGTTTCGGGTGATGGAAATGCCGCTAAGGTCGATGTGTTGATCAGAGGTTTCGATTGGGGAAGTTTGGATTCGGTCGGATTCGTAGCGCTTGAGGATTTGGCGGAGAATGGAGAGATTTTGTTTGAGCGGGGCGATTTCGGTTTGGAGGCGGCTCAAAGAGGCGTCGGAAGCTGCGGAAGCAAGGGCTTGGGGCAGTTCGTTTGCCAGAGTGTTTTGAATTTCTTTCAGGGGCGCAGAGAGAGAGGTTAAGTCTGGCAAAGGAGCAAGGGATTCGAAGCGGCCTTGCAGGGTTTGCTGAATTTCTTGGAGGGCTTCGGCAAAAACGGCAAGCTGGGAAACGATGCGGCCAACGGGATCTGCGGGGTTTGCCTGCCCCATGATCTGGTTTCGGCGGAAGACTTTTTTGATTTCTTCCCAACGAATTTGGTCGGCGTCTGATAGCCATCCGTTGATTTCGCGAAACTTCAGCAGGTTCTCTTCCGCGCCGGAAGTGAGCGTTTGGGATTCGCTTTGGTAGTGATCGATCACCAGTTCTTGCACTTCTTGGTCGTTCATGATGGGCAAGATTTTTTCTGCCAGGCGGTTCATGTTTCGGTAGGAGCCTTGGAGTTTGAAGGGTGGTTCGGTTCGGTAGGCGTCTTGTTGACTGGCGGAGCGGATGTATTCCTGATTGACGGCGAGGACGACGTTGCGGACGCGAACGAGTTTGGAAAACACGTTGAGTATTTCGTTGATGTTTTCGACAGAGTAGTCTCCTTCAAATTCAACGCCGTCGCGGTCGCCGGTTTCGGCGATGCGAATAAAGGCGTGAAGATCGTGCCGGCTTTGGTTGCGCAAAGAAGAGAGAACGGGGTTGGAGGTGAGGGCGTTTTCTAGATAGGAAGTTTCGAAGGCGGCTTCGTGAGCGCCGATAACGTCGCCAAGGTTGTAGGTGTCGGCTCGGTTGGCCAGCATGTCGGGAACTTTGAACTTTTCTCCGCTTTCCGTGTAGGGGTTTCCGGCCATGACAACGGCGACTTTGCGTCCGCGCAGGTCGTAGGTTCGGGGTTGGCTGTTCCACACGCCTTCGATGCGCCGCTGGCCATCGCAAAGGGAGATGAACTTTTGAAGGAATTCCGGGTGACAGTGCTGAATGTCGTCGAGGTAGATCATCACGTTGTCGCCTATTTCAAAGGAGAAGTTGAGGCGTTGGACTTCGGCGCGGGCGGCGGCGTTGATGACGGCTTCGGCGGGGTCCAAGGAGGTGATTTGACGGCCTAAGGCGGGTCCGTTGATTTTGACGAAGGTGATGCCCAGCCGATGGGCGACGTATTCCATTAAGGTAGTTTTGCCGTAGCCGGGCGGGCTAATGAGGAGGAGCAAGCCCATGAGGTCAGTTCGCTTGCCCGCTCCGGCGCTGCCGATTTGCTTGGCCAGATTGTCGCCGATCAAAGGCAGAAACACTTGATCGATCAAACGGTTCCGAACAAAGGAAGTGAGAACTCTCGGTTGAAATTCTTCCAGACGCATCGCCTGACGAGCGCGTTCGAGCAAGAATTGTTTTCTTTGCTGATACTGCCGATAAACGGCCGCCTCTTCCGCATCAAACCGACGCAAGCGCTCGGTAAATTCCAGAAAATCCAAAGTATACCGCCCGTCTTGAATTCGGGGATGCGCTCCGCGAAGCCCTTCGAGAAAAACAACGGCGTTTTCGGAGCATACCAGACGAGAATCCGCCGAATCAGCGAACTGCACTACGGCCGCTTCGTCGATGAATCGATGCTGTTCCGGCCGGTTGACGTGCCTCACAAAGCCTCGCACCCAATCTCGCACCAATTGAAACTCGCGCATCGGTTCCGGTTTTACCGCTTCGCGAGCGGCGCGGTAGTCGTTCCGCAACTGACGGCCTTCCAAGTGTTGCTCAAAACTCCGGTGAATCTCCTCCGCTTCCCGGCTCACGATAAACCCCTCCTTCGAACAGAGTTGATGAAAGAGATAGAGCGCCGCTTCGGGGAACACTGCAGCGGGAAACAAGGGACTCTTCCGATAAAAATCTTCGATCCCGGCCAGCAACGCCTTCACGTATTCCGACTGCGTTTCTTCCCCAGGAAAGGCTTGATTTTTCTCGCCAAAACTGAGAAGTTGCGCCTCCCAAAGGCTTCGCTGCTCTTCGCTTTCCAGCAGTTTCCAGTAAAGATGAGCGCAGGCGCGGGCCATTGGTTGAAAACGCGCCAAGCCAAGACTCCGCCAACAGCCGGCCAACGCGGTCAAGATTCTCTCTCCATCCGCGTCGTGAACGCCCTTTTGATACGCCTCCGCATAACGCGGTTCCATGAAGGCCCGAACCCGTCCCAAACGTTCGTCCGCCGGCGCTTGAAGATAGTCTTCCACAGAACCGCGTTCCACAAGACGCAAAAGCATTTGATGCGCCAAATACTCCGCCCGATAAACCGACTTGTTCTCAGACAAGCTCTCTTGCTCCCAGACCGCTTTGGTTTTCAAAAAATCGGGATCCTCCACCGGTTGAAAAAATCGAGTCCCCGTCAAATGCAAATGCATGCGCCCCTCGCGGTGAATCATCGTCAAATCCAAAGGCTGAACGTTGACGGTGAACTCGTGTTCGCCGAAGCGAATCCGATTTTGGCCTTCCACAAACAGCTCGTTTTTATCGCGCAACTGACGGACGGCGTCCTCTTGCGCCGTTTTCAAACGAACCGTTAATTCCTCCGCTTTGACGGAGTCTTCCAACTCGTGGAGTTGCCGAATGAGATCGCGGATCTTCTCGACCATGACGTCGGAGGCCATATAGCCGTTGATCTCGTTCAAGTCGGCCATGCCGGCCAAGCGATTTTGAATCACGTTCAAAATCCGCTCGGCAGACGCCAACAATGCGTTGGCCTTCTTGTTCCGCGCTTCAACCAGTTGAAGTTTCTTGGACTCGAAGGCTTCGTAAACTTCCGCGCGTTTGTCCGACAGCTGCGTCGTAAACTCGGGAAAATCGGAGTATTTTCCCTCCAGCTCTTCAATCTGCACGATCAATTTGTTCAGATACTCATCACACAAGTCCGGCGCGCCGCTGACGTCCAGATAATGGAGCGCCGACTGCGACAAGAGTTTCATTTGCGCGTTAAACCGGGACGATCCTTCGGTCGAAACCAAACGACTCAACTGATTCTTGAGCGCCGTTTTGGCTTGGTTCAGCGTCGAATAAATCCGAGTAATCCGCTCAATAATCCGCGTGGATTCGGTTGCGTCCTCAATTTTAAGGTTGCTGACGATCTCGATGAGCATTTCCAATTCTTCGCCCGATTGCTCCACCGTTTCTTGAAGGCGCCTTCCTTCAGAGGTTTTTCTCAATTTTGCCGTCTGCGCCAGCTGCGACTCAATTCGGCTTTGATAAGGCGCCAACGATTCAGGACGCATTAGAAAGTCCACACAACGCTGCGACAAAACATCGGTCTGGGAAGCCACCCGCCCTTCCAATGCTTGGATCGCCGGCAAGTCCGCATAACGCAATTCCTTCAACGACATGATTTCGCCGCGAGCCTTTCGCAGCGCGGTCAAGCGGCTCACAAACTCGTCGACGTCGGTTGGATCGCTCTGGGCAATTTTGCGAAGCAATGCCTCCGTTGCGTCGCCGACGCGGGCAAACGCGGCTTCGGTTTCCTTCTGAATGCGGCGGACTTTTTCAAACTCGTCAATAGCCCGGCTGGCCGTTTCTCGGATATGGTTCAAAGACTCGCGAAGATGAAACGCCTCCGCCTTGTCCACCCAAAAGTAAGCGTCCGCAATATCGCCCGTCGCCCGCACAATATCCACATACAACTCTGCGTAAATCTCCTCTTTGCGAATCCAATTCAAAATGTCGCGGCATTCCGCCATGCACCGAACCACGTCTCTGTTGCCAATCTTATATAAAAAGGATTCTTGATCCGCCTGTTTCTCATACTCGGCCGCCACATAAGGAGTCTGCCAAATTTGAATGGTATGATGTTTCTGCGCTTCCTCTTCGCACTTGAAATAAGCGAGCTCTCCATTTTGAAACAGGGAAAAACCATTGCAAAGGATCGGATTTTCTACAGTTTGAGTAATCAAGTTATAGGACATCAGCACGTAGTCCCCCATCATTCGATTGTAGAAAACATATAAGTAGTCCTCCCCGTTGTTAGAAGCCACCAATCGCTCAAACAGCATTTCCGTTTTATTGGTATCAAACCGCTTCAGAGCGCCGGTTTGCAAATAGTAGCCGTCCGAGAAAATAATGCCTTGATCTTCGGGAAGCCGAACGCAGGAATGCTCTAGGGCGTCAATCTTTTCCAATGTCTTCAGCTTGTCGTTAAATACAAAGTACCGAAAGCGCTTTTCTTGAAAGGGCCGAATTTTTAGCAGAATCAGATTGCCTATATTTGCGTAAAAAATCTCCGCATCGTCCAATGTTTGATCCTTATGCTCGACCGGCTCGGAGTATATGCCCTTCCCGCTTTCGGTGTTGTCTTCCACTTTGGCGATAAACCGCCCGCCCGTGCAGGACACAAAAAGGCGGTCTCCTATGGAAATATGAGGATGGGCGCCGTCTCGGTGAAAATCTCGATGCGTGCGCCGCCAATCGCATTCATACTGCTTCGGAAAGGAAAATTCGTGATCGCTCCGATTGCCGATATAAGTGAAATCACCGTCTTTAGCAAGCCACTTGAATGTCTTTATATCTGACACTTGCTTCCCCACGCGGAATACCATGAATAAAAAAGGACCGATAAAAGAGAATTTCACAAACTTCGTATTTTTGTAATACTTGTAGAGACTTTTAAAGTCGGCTTCAAACTGCCCCGCTTTCAATAAGTCTGCCGCCGCCGCATGAAACCCCCCATCGCGGTATTCGTAGACCGAAAACACGTCCGACAGCCGGATTTCCGATTTGAGGCCAAAATGAACGTTGTAGCCAAACAGGAAGTGATTTTTTCCCACCGGCACCATATCGCGGGGCACGCAGTTATGCTCCGTCGTAATGCGCTCGGCTCGGAGCAGCGACAGAGGAATGGAACCGAACACGTTGCGGCGCAAGTCATTCAACTTGGCCAAGCGTTTTGATAATTCCTCGCCTTGGGATTTCAAGCGGGCGCGGATAATTTCGTAGCTGCCGCCCTCTAGCGCAATATCGTCCGGGGTGGCGGCCGCTTCAACGGAGGTGTCCGAATCCGGCATGATGGATTTTCTTTTGATTCAAAACCGTGAAATCAGGCTTTTGCTTTCGCCGAATGTTTTTCCAAAACTTCGGCGGCGGTTTTCTCCGCCAAGCCCTTGTCGTTGGCCAACTGAAGTGCCCGTTGCATGGCGGACTTCACCGTCCCGTCTGTTGTTTCCGCGATCATGCGCAACAGAAGCGCGGAAAGAGAGGTGTTCTTGAGGTCTTTGCTCGTCAAGCCGAATTGCTTGACCCAAGCCTGAAATTGGGATTGGAAGTATTCGGGGTCTCCGTTGAAAAACGTTTCTTTGACGTCGCTCAGCACTCGGCTGTTTCTTACCGCGCGGTCGACGGCCTTGCCCTGCGTAATGGAGGAAACAATCTTGTCGAAGAACGCTCCTTCGCCTCCCACAATGTCGATTCGCGCGCTCTTCAAGGCCTCGCCCACAATCTTTGCTTGTTCTTCGGCGATGCCCTTTTGCACGCGGATTGCGGCCATCTCAATTTCCTTGTCTTTATTCAACCGCAGTTTGAACTCTTCATGCTCGCGCCCCACTCCGTCAAACAATTTCATGGCGTCCGCTTTTTCCGTAATGCCCTTTGCTTCGGCGCTGAATTTGAGTTGCATCACGTTGGCTTCGGCTTCGCCTTGTTGCCGAACTGCCTCGGCGCGCGCTTGTGTGACGGTCACTTCCGCCATTCCAACAGCGGCCTCATCCGCCGTCTTGGCTTCGGCGCGAAGTTTCACGGCGTTGGATTCTCTTTCGGCGGTTTTCTCCTCGGCTTCCGCCAGAACTAAAAGTTCCTCCGCCTTCAAATCGCTGGCTTCCCGATTCGCCTGCGCGGCCGTCAATTGTTGATATTTTTCTTCTTCCGCTTTGAGTTCGGCGGCTTTCTTCGCCGCTTCGGCCGCTTTGATGTCCCGCACCAGCGCCTCTTCCGCTGTCATCTCGGCGCGGGTGACCACGACTTTCTTTTCTCTATCGGCGGAGGCAAAGGCTTCTACGTCTTTGATTTTCTCCTGTTCGGCCACCACGGTTTTCTCCAGCTCGACGCGTTCGCGGATGACTTCTTGAATGTTTTTCTTTTCGGTTTCGACTGTTTTCTCCTTCTCGATCTGCGCCAGCGTCACAATCCGTTCCCGCTCGGTGACTTCCAGCAAGCGGTCCTTTTCTAACCGCTCGGTTTCGATGGCGTTGGTGCGCTCCTTGTTTTTTTGCGCGACAATGATTTGGCGGTTTTTGTTTTCTTCTGAAATCCCGATTTCCTGATCCGAGGCGATGCGGGCTTGCTCCGCCTTCAATCGCTCTTCTTCACCGACTTTTTTGGCTTCGGCTTCTTCTCGCGCTTTGATGTTGGCGACTTCGCGTTTCTGCCGCTCTTCGGTTTCCGCCAATTGCCGTTGCATCTCTAATATGGCCTCGCGAGCCTCGACGTTTTCCTTGGTAATGGTCTTTTCTTTATTCTGTTGAATTTCGTTGGCCAGAATCTTCTGCTCGGCGGTTAACTTGGTAATCTTCTTGATGCCTTCGGCGTCGAGAATGTTGTTTTCATCCAGTTTGATCAGAGGCGTCTGCTCCAAGTAGTCAATGGCCGCGTCATCTAGAACAAACCCGTTCAAGTCCGTGCCGACCACCTTGAGAATTTCCTCCTTGAATCGCTCTCGCTCGCTGTACAAATCCGTAAAGTCGAACTGTTTGCCGGCGGTTTTCAGCGCCTCGGAGAACTTGGCGTCGAAAAGTTCCACCAAAGCTTGCTGATCCGAAGCCCGCAAACAACCGATGGACTGCGCCACCCGCAACACATCCTCCGCCGTCTTGTTCACCCGCACAAAGAAGGCCACCTTGATGTCGGCGCGAATGTTATCCATGCACACCAACCCGTCTTCGCCGTGACGATAGATTTCAATTCGTTTGACCGAAATATCCATCTCTTCAAATCGATGGATCACCGGCACGACGACAATCCCGCTAAACGAAACCTTCGTGCCTCCAATGCCATTGCGCACAATGGCTTTGCCCTGCTCAATCTTCCGATAGCACTTGACCACCAAAAGCGCCGCGCCGATAAAAATAACCACCAGCGCAATCACCGCCATAGCTCCCACCATCTGGGGAAATCCTTGTCCCAACAATGCTTCCATATCAGTCCTCCAATTTTTTGATAAAGTATAAGTTCTTCTCCGTATCCTCCGAGTAAATCACCGCGCAATCGCCCTTGCGCAAAACCTCCGCCTCATCCGCCGTCCGCACATTAATCTTGATCGGCATTCCCGTTTGCTCTATCTCCGCCTGCCCGGATTCAGCGTCCGCCCGCGAAGTAACAACGCGACATATCTTCCCCAACAAAGGAACTTCCGCCGGCTCCTCACTACAACGAAATCGCCGAATCAAACAATGCGCCGGCAACACAATCGCTTTAGTCGCCACTACGCTCGCCACAAAATTAGGAATGGCCAGCAATCCCGCCAACCACCACGAGTGACTCGGATTAAAATAATAGTTCAACAACATGGCCGACACCCACATAAAAACAATCAGCAAACTCACAATTGCCATAAACGGCCCTTCGTCCGCATGAAAAAAACGCGCGGCCGCATGTCCCCATCGCCCCCCGCCTTCGGCATCCGCGTCAAAATCCAAATCAAAATCGACCGCATCCACGTCCAACGCCCCGATAATCACCAAAAGCCAATACAGAAACACAAACCCAAACAGCACCGTGAATGGCAAATTCACCAACGCGAACGCTTCTCTAATTAATTCCTGCATGACATCCTCCCCGCAAACAAAATGCGAAATGATCCAAACCTACAAGCGCGGACCACACTTCCACAATCAAAAAATATCTGCAACTTTCAATCTCAAAGCAAAAAATTCCCTCACAATCGATTCGCCCAATTGTAAGAGCCCCTCTGCCAAGTCCACGTTGCCGAGCGGCAAAAGAATCAAATCGGCAAGGAAATCGAGACGCAACAACGCCCAATCTTCTCTCCGCTCCACAAAACCTAAAATCTACTTCACCACAATCCATTCTTCGCCCAGCATATCGATGATCTTGACCGCCACCTGAGCGCCAACACGAGGAAGCCTCACCTCATATCGCCCTCTAATCAGATCGGTCTTTCTCTTCGGCAAATCACTCTCCACAATCCGAAAACACTCCCCATCATAATCCGTGTCTATCAGCACGCAGTCTATCTGCGCCCGATAATCCCCAACCTGCTCCTCAAACAAAGTCCGATCTACCTCCAGCCTCGCCAAAATAGTAGGACTAATATAATCCACAATCTCCACCAACGCCTTCTTGCCTTTCTTGCGAATCCGCACATCCGCCTCCGCCGGTCGCTCAGTAATCACCCCGTCCTCTTGTATATCGCAAACGCGAATGCGATTAATCGGACTCTTCTCTTGAGCCAGCTCGGCAACAATCCCCAGCTCCGCGCCATTGCAGAAAACAACAATGTCTCGTATTTCCTCCGGGCGGTTCTGCGCAATCTCATCTTTGATAATCTGAATGTCCAGCCGGTTCAAGGGCCGGTTCATATCTATAATTTTAGCCAACTTGCCGTCCACGACGCCGTCAAAAAACAAGTCTCCGTTGTCTTTTCGGATGCCGTATTTAGAGATGATGATCTTTTTGAAGCCATTTTGTTTGGCAAAGTCGTAGTTGTTGACTCGGTAGTGGATTAGGCCGCGTCCATTTTGCTTGGCGAGGTCGCCGTTTTTTGCGCGGATGACTTTTTGGATTCGTTTGATGGTAGTTTGGATGGCGCCCTTGTTCAAATCAGCAGCGATCCAACGCCTTCCCAACATCTCGGCAACCGCGGCGGTCGTTCCACTGCCGCAAAAGCAATCCAGCACAATAGAACCTTCGTTGCTCGACGCCTTGATAATGCGCTCCAACAACGCCTCCGGCTTTTGAGTGGGAAACAGCCTTGCTTGTAAAGGAGATACGGCGCCGTCTACCCACAAATTCGAGACTAAAGATCCCTCCTTATCTCTAAGGTAATCTTTTAGACGATAACCAGACGGAGTTTTATAGATACGGCCTTCGCTCCAAAATTTTTCCAACGTCTCTTTCTTGTACAGCCAATGACCGTGTACCCCCTTGAAATCGAAAGATTTTCGAGATGGAGTTACTTGGCTTCCTCCCGCAATCAACGCTATCGTTTGATACGGCCCTTTTCCGTCTTTGTCATCATGTTGAAATGCCCGAAGAGATTGATCAGTCATCTCTTTATAGATTTTCTTAAAAATAAAATTCTCTCCTTTGGAATAAAGAAAAATAGAATCCGTTTGGTTTCCAAACTTTATTGACTGAGCCTTAGGGCTGTTTGTCTTCTTCCATACAATCTCATTAACAAAATTCTCCGCTCCAAACACCTCGTCCAGCAAAAAGCGAAGATGATGGCTTTTGTGCCAATCACAATGCAAATAAAGACTCCCATGCTCGCTCAGCAACTCCCGCAACAATATCAGACGCTCATACATAAACTGCAAGTAGTTGTCGTTCGCCCAAATGTCCTCATACTGCGCGCTCTCAATGGAAGTATGCCCTTCGGCCTTCAACTTGATGGATTGTCCTCGCAACTGCACTTGGCGAACATAGTCCGCGGCAGAATCAAACGGCGGATCCCCATAAATCAAATCCACTTTGCCCCGAAACCCGGCAATCAAGAGACAAGACAAGATTTCCTTGTTGTCGCCGTGAAACAGCAGATTGTGGCCGCTCTTCACAAACGCATCATAAGACGGCTCGGCGGGCGGCTTTTCTACGCCCAAAGTCTCGCGCAACTGCGCCGGAAAGTGTTTCACCTTGTCCAAAGGCTTCTTCCCCACCCAATGCAGCATCGGCCGCCCCTTCAGCGCAGTAATTTTAACAGTTTTCTTTTTCATTGGATCTATCTATGATTTTAAAATTAAAATGAACTACTGAACAATAGCTATTTTCTTTTCTATTTTTCTCAACAGTAATGACGCAAACGACAAATAATCTAGACATTGATCTGGAGTGTCGCTAATATCGTCATGGCCTCGAGGATTACGGATTCCTCGCATAGCCCCTCCAAATATGAACATGTAGCCTTCTTGTTCGTCTTTGTCAGACATTAAATCAAGGTTATTAAGCTTGATTTTAGGGGATTTCTTATTAAATGCCTTCATCATAAGATCCCAGCCTGTGCTGGACAGGGTTGAGGTTTCTTGAACTTTTTTGTCAATACATTTAAATGCTTCGAACGTTGCGTGGCTGAAATGTTTATTGTCGAAAAGATTCTTCGATGCTCGTTGAATTTTTGGATGGATATTTCGCTGATCAAACGGATGAGAACCGTCACCAGATTTGGGACGAGCATCAGGATGCTTGTAAGACAAGCGCACGATTCTTTCAAATTTTTCAAATGTTTCAGCCATTTAGCAAATTCTCTCGGATGCTTCTAAATATGTTATCGTAAGTTTCCTTATTGCCACCGGCAGGAAGGTTAATCTCAATCCGTACAGTCAAACCGAAATTGCGCGATTCCTTATCTCCAGCGGAAGGCTCAACAGGAAGCGGTGTTACTACTTTTTCGGTTTTTGATTTCACAGAATCTTTTTGGCGAGATTTCTTTTTTGGCTTTTCCGATTTGACTTTAGATTTCGACGTAGATGTTTTATTGTAGCCCGCAAATTCTGCAAGGACTTGGAAAGTACTAGCTTGCAATTCACCAACTCTTGCAGTGGTTTTATCAGTTGGTCTGAAAAATTGAATCAATCCATTTCTATCAAGTGTCCATGCCTCATCCCCACGAAGTTGAAATAAACCAGAATAGGAATTCTTCACTTGTTCAGAGAATTCCTGTTCAAACTCCTTATTGTCATGGATCAAAAATATTCGCTCTGCTACATTAGTTTTATTTCCTTTACTATTGATTAATTCCATAAAACGAAGGACATTTATTACAGAATTCTCGCTGTTAGACGCGATTCCCAACTGCTGTAAAGTTTTTACTGTTAGTGAGGGAGGAAAGTTCTCCCGCAAGCGTTTAATGGTTTTCTTCAAGGGCCCCGGGGACATAGCGTATGGATGTTTATCTGCCATTATATTTCTCCTGATAAAAATGATCCAAATTTCTTATTGTGAGTAAATCCAATCGACAATAGGTTTGATTTTATCCGCTTCTATGGCGTCTGTGGAAGTGTAAACGACGTTGTATTTGAATTTATGGGGTTGCATTTTCTGCAAGCGTTCCACCGCTTTTTTCTTTGTTTCCACTGTTTTATCGCCGCGCTCGCTTTCCGCCTTGACCTCCACAATATAAAACTCGCCTGTCTTTTTCACAATTACAAAGTCGGGAAAATATCGATGATAGCGCTTGTCTTCACTCAAGTATTCGAAATGAAAGTCGGTCTTTCTGGAATCGGTCAAACCGCCCGTGAATAAAAACGCTTCCACGTCGTCAGGATTCGTGTTGAGCGCGGATAAAATATCCCGAAAGAAAGCGCATTCCGGCTTGCTGTCGAAGTTGTAAGGAGTGTAGTGAAAGCTCAAGTTATGATTGTCCTTATCTTGTTTATTGTCGACTAACAAACCGTTTTCTTTCATTTGTTGATGCGTCCTTTCGAGCAAGCGCAGACGGTGAACGTAAACGCCGTCTTTGTCCTTTTCAAAAACATCTTTGCCATTTTCATCTTGAAGGCGAATTAGCGCCATAGCTTCGGTAATCTTTTCTTCCACAGTTTTGTAATTCGCTTGTTGCTCTTCCACTTGCTGAAATAAACCGTGTAAGTGGCTGTTTGGCATTTCCCTTTGCGGATATAGATTGTTAAGTTGCTTTAAAATCAGCATGGTCGGCAGATGGTATTTTGCAGCGATTTTATGAGCAGCGGTGTAACAACTTGTTGTTTCCGTTGCGGCGGGCAGTTCTTTTATATTGCCGGTTGGCATCAGAATTTGTGTTGGCCCGCTAAAGTCCGGGGTAAGAGTACTGCGCAGTATTGGCGAGGCTTGTTGGGGCTTCGGTGGATTCAATGCGATTTTTTGATTTGGCGGCTCGTTTCGGACGGCTCGTTTCACCGTGCGGGTGATTTCCAGCTTGGGAAGTTGATCTTTGACAACGCGCATGGTGACTGTTTTTTTGGGGTTCCAGGCAGCGGAGAGTCGGATGATGTCGGTCCCAAAGTTTTCTTGCAGTTCTTTGTCTAGAATCTTCGCATTGCCGCGATCTAGGAATATTTTGGCCGGACGCTGGTTTCCCTGCACCTGTCTTAGACAGCGAGTTGCCGCTTGCAGAACGTAGTTATTGCTCTTTGTTTGCTCTTTGATTAGCGCGCAGGCAAACAAGCTGGGGCAGTTCCAACCTTCCACTCCCTTGCCGATTAATAAAATAATCCGCTTTTGGTGGCCGGGGTTGTTGAGTCGTTTGAACTGGTCCATTTCCTCTGCTTTGGACTGCTGTGTATTGACTAATATTTGGTCAACGCTTTCGCCGATGCTTGCCATGGCTTGCTCAATCAATCGACGAGATTGAGTCAAGTGTTCTTGTGTTTTAAAATAAAAGGCCATTTTTGCCTTGGCTCCGTTGGGGAGCGAGACTTCTCCATAGTCTCTGAAAAACACCCGGATGATGTCGTTAAAAACTATTTTCTCTGATTGCCCCTTGATATCGTATTGATGTATTCCGTTACAGAGTTCTTTTAGGATATTGTCCTGAATGCCGTCGCTGAGTCCGTACCAAACGACAACCTCTTTTAGATGCTCTTTTTTGTAATAAGGAGTTCCGGTTGTGTTGACCACCGCGATGATGGGAGTGTGTTCGTGGATATAGTTGATGGTTTCGCGCACTCGTTTTAGTTTGTCAAAAGTGTTGCCGTAGGTGTGATGCGCTTCATCGGAGAAGACGCCGAGGTTAGGCAGACTGGCGATTTTTTGAAGTCGCCAATTGGCTTGGAGTTCTTTTTCTCGATAGTCCGTTTCTGTTTGATTGCTTTTCCTTCTGGCGCGCAGGCTAATTTTCTCGGTGTTGGAAACAATTAGGTTGTAGCTGCTGCCATCTTGCGCCTGTATGTCTTTCCTTCGGCCCGGGTACTCAATTTTCAAATTGGCGGCAAAGTCTCGGTTGATATTGGGGGGCAGAATTTTTTCATAGGGCAGTCCGCTGATTTCGCGCAGGCTTTCAATGATGGTTGTGCCTGGCGCGAATACTAGGGCGTTTTTCATAAAGTTGCCTTGGGAGTAACGCAGGGACATGGCAAATTCCGTGGCAATAATGGCGCCAATCAAGGCGGTCTTTCCGGCGCCCATCGTCAAGGCGAGGATGTAACTTGGATAGGGGAGTATTGTGGCTTCGTGCAAGGCTTGAATTCGTTTTTCTTTGACCCAATTTAGATCGGTTTTAACCTTTTCGATTACTTCATCTATTGTCGCCCATTCCCAAACATCTCTTGAGAGGGGAATTTTCAGAGCATCGGCAAAGTCTTTCTTGTTCTTTGCGTAGTAATGTTTGTATAGGTCTATGATGTGGGGAGTTTGCAGTATGAGGCGGATATACCAGTATACTTCAAGGGCGAGGAGTTGCGGTTCGCGCAGAAACTTGAGGGTTGGGCTGTCTTTTTGCGTTTCCATTTGATAGGCGAGGATTTCGCCTATCATCGAGTATTCACCGCAAGCATATCCGCTTTTGCGCCATTGAAGGGCGGATTGTTTCAGGGCTTCGTATAGGATGGGCATGGGCGGAGGTATTGGCAAGAAAATCAGAGGCGGTGTGGCCTTGTTTTGGTTTGCGGGGTTGTTGGATTTGTTGAGTGGCCGGTTTAGGCGAAATGGGATCGGTATTGTTTTAGTGGAAAGAACTTTCCCGGACACGCGGTGGATTGATTGGGCAGGTCTTTGTGTCCCCAAACTTCTTGCCGTCCTCGTAGCAGGCTGATTTGCAGGTAGCGGGTTAGGTTGTAGAGAGATTTTAGTTGGCGTTCGGTGGGTTGTTTTTTTTCAAAATTGCCGACGAGGCAAATCCCGACTGATATTTCGTTAAGGTCTGAGCCGTTGACGTGGCCTCCGTAGATTTGTTTTTTCCAGCGGCGGCCGATTTCGATTTCTCCGTTGCGCGAGCCGGTGCCGTTTCCGATGACGAAGTGATAGGCCAAACCATTCTCCATTCTTCGTCTTTCCCTGTGGAAGCGATCGAAGCTGGTGGCGTTTCCCTCGGTGGTTGCGGAGTGGTGGACGATGATTTTCCGCCAGCGGTTGCGGTCGACTCTTCTATGTCCAATTTTCCAGCGCAGTGTTTGCGGGAGGCCGGCGGGGATTTGGAGATTTTGGCCGAGGCGAATAATGTCGGAAGAGAGCTGATTTTGTCTTTTGAGATCGGCGACGGAGATATCGAATTTTCTGGCGACTTTCCAGAGGCTGTCGCCTCTTTGGACTCGGTAAATGTTTTTGGAGGTGGAAAGGAGGCCGTCGTTGGGGCAATATAGGAGTTGGCCGAGGTGAATGGTATCGGAGGAGAGTCGGTTTTGCTTTTTGAGCTCGGCGACGGAGGTGCCGAATTTCTCGGCGACTTTCCAGAGGCTGTCGCCTCTTTGGACTCGGTAAATGTTTCCGGCGTTGGCGCTGCCGTGCCAGCCGGCTAATGCGAGGCTACTTACGGCGCTTCCGATGAATTGGCCGAATTGGCGGCGATTGAATTCCATACTGACGACGCGGGTTTTTTGTAAAATTCCAAAATCGACGTTTGAAGGAACGTAGCCCATGTTGTCTCTATTTTCAAATCATTTTTGCGTTCGGAGGGAATCGTTGCGGGAAATGGCGGGCGGAGGATGAGGTTCCCATTTGCGTTTGATACAATTTAAAGAGGGCTTGGGTGCCTTCATTTTCGCCGCCTGAGGCCGTTAGTTTCTCGTACAATTGCTTCGCTAGTTTTAGTCCCGGCAGGTTTAGCTCCATCGTTTCTGCGGACTCGACGGCGATTCGCATGTCTTTGAGAAAGTGTTTGATGAAGAATCCGGGGGCGAAGTCTTCTTGCAAGATTCGGGGCGCTAGGTTGGACAAGGCCCAACTTCCCGCCGCTCCGCTTTCGATGCTTTTGAGGACGATGCGCGGATTGAGGCCAGACTTTTTGGCGTAAGCTAAGGCTTCGCAAATCGCCATCATTCCGGAGGCGATGGCTATCTGGTTGCACATTTTTGCGTGTTGGCCGGCGCCGGCGCCGCCTTGCAGTGCGATGTTTTTGCCCAGAATCTCAAAGATGGGTTTGGCTTTTTCAAAGGCTTCGGCATCGCCGCCGACCATGATGGAAAGCCTTGCTTCTTGCGCGCCAATGTCGCCGCCGGAAACCGGAGCGTCCAGAGCGGCCACTCCTTTGGACTGGGCTTGTTGGTGAATTTGAACCGCCAAGTCGGGGCTTGAGGTGGTCATGTCAATGGCTATCGTTCCTGGTTTTGCGCGTTCCAGAATTCCGTTCTCGCCCAAGTAGACGGATTCCACGTCTTGCGGGAACCCGACGATGGTGATTACAAAGTCGGCTTGGGCGGCGGCGTCTCCGGCCGTGTTTTGCCAGATTGCGCCTTTATCCAAAAGGTTTTGCGCTTTCTCCTTCGTTCGGTTGTGGACGCAAAGGCGGTAGCCGGCGGCAAGCAGATGTCCCGCCATGCTTTGCCCCATTACGCCGGTGCCGATAAATCCGATTTGCGCTTTTTGATTCATAGCGGTTTGTGTTGCCGAAAAGTTTGAGAGGCTAGACAAACTTAAAATCAATTTTATCTGGACAAACGCCTCCTTTCGACCGGGAATCCCGCTTTTCCGAGCTCGGAACGGCAACAAAGCGCAAGCCGAAACAGGGCTGGCTTGTTCCCTCCGATAAAAAAGTCCGGCGGTGCCGTCAATCGGTTATTGGAGTTTTTCGAGCGTCGTTTGAATGGCGGCGAAGTTGGGAAGGTCTTTGGGCGTTGGGGTTTGTTCTGAATACCGGATGATACCGTTTTTGTCGATGACGAAGGCCGCCCGAGCGCTCACGGCGCCGAACCCCATCAAGTCGTCCAGCAAGACTCCGTAATCTTGGGCGGTCTTTTTGTTCAGGTCGCTGGCCAGCGGGATTCCGATGTTTTCTTTTTGCGCCCAAGATTCTTGGGCGAAGGGGCTGTCCACGCTGATGCCGATGACGGCCGCGTTGAGGGTTTCGTATTGTTTCAACCCGGCGGTCACGTCGCACAATTCCTTGGTGCAGACGCCGGTGAACGCCAGCGGAAAAAACAACAGAACCGTGTTCTTTTGGTTAAGGTTGTCGCTGAGCGACAGATCGATGACTTCTTCGCCGCGCTTTGATTTCAACGAAAATTGGGGAGCTCTTGTTCCTACTGCAATGGCCATAACTTGTCTTTCTTTATGATTAGAATTCCAAAAGAAGAATTTATAGACGAACAGCCAACTCTTTGTCAATCTCCAATTTTTCCTATTTTTTCCAAAGCTTTGACAACCTTTGCGCAAACGGCTAGTTTCCTTTCCCGTGCAAATTATTGTGAATGGGGAACGAGTCCATCCCGATCTGATTGATCAAGAATTTTGTCAGATAAAATCTTGGCACGAACAGCAAAGCCAAGTGAGCTGCTGCGAACGCGACGATGAATTCCTTGCGCAGGCGAAGGAAAACGTCATCGGCCGCGTGCTGCTGAGCCAAAAGGCGGAGAGTAGCATGCCGGAGCCAAGCGATGCGGAAATTCATGAAACTATCGAACAAATGAAGCGAAACTACGGCGGCGAAGCGCCATTCTTCGCCCAAACGGGCTTTCGCCCGGACGAAGCGAATCTGCTTCGGCAACAAGCGGCGATTCACGGCAAGGTGGACAAGCTTATCCAAAAGATTTGCGGGGAAGAAACGCCGCCAAAAGAGGAATCCTTGCGCCAATACTACGGCGAAAACATGAAGCAATACAGTTCGGAGCCCCGCGTCCGGGCAATGCACATCTACAAATCCCTTCGCCAAACCCAAGACAAAGAAGCTCTTTTTGAGGAGTGTTGCCGGGTGCGGGAAGAACTGGCCGCCGGAGCGGATTTTACCGCCGTTGCCGAACGTTTTTCGGACAAACCGAAGGAGGAAGTGGATTTGGGCTGGTTCCAGCGGGGAGAACTCATGGACGAGTTTGAGTTTGTCACTTTTTCCATGAACGTCGGCGAAGTCAGCCCCGTGTTTGCTTCCAGCCACGGATTCCACATCGCCAAAGTCACCGAAAAAGAACCCGTAACACCACAACCGTTCGAAGCGGTCAAAGACAAGGTTGTGGAAGACTTTCGCCTCGACTGTCGAAATCAAAAGCTAAAAATCTACGTCGAAAAGCTTCGAATCGACGCCGACATCCAAGAAATTGAAGACGAAGAAACGGAACAAAAACATTGACCATCGCGGGACGCCTTCCCAATATTCGCCTGCAAACAAAAAATGATTTATGAGTAAGATATTTGACGGGTTACTGAATGTTTACGCTTTTGGCGTGGGTTTTGATAACGCGCTCGGCGTTTGGCATGTATGCTTGCATTGCGCTGATGGCGTTGATGCTGGGGTTGTTTGTGATTTCCGTTTCCGAACAATTGCGCCTTGCAAGTCAAAAGAAAGAACCGCCGCCGGTAGTTTTTGAGAAGTTGCCAAAGTCCGAAGCGGAAGAAGAAAAGCCAAAGCCCAAACCGAAACGGATTTATCCACATTACGATGATGTTGAGGTTGTCGAATATAGACAACCTGCGGAAGGATCTTTGCGGGAAGAGAACCGAGAGGACGGCTGGTTACACGTCTTCGTTTGGCAGGCTGGAAACTGGAAGAAATCGCATCGTATCAGTCCGGGAGGGGAAGAAGTGCCATTCGTCCAGAAAAAGCCAAATAACCGCAAACCGTTGCGTTATTGCTCTACCGCTACTTGGAGTCGTTGGCATATTTGCCGAGGACATAATTGCACTTACACGTTCAAATATTAAAATGAAAGAAGGTTGGAAAATCCACTGTAAATATGAACCGAAGCGGCAACAGAAATGACGATTCCCTCTCCGCTCACTCAATCCTTTCTGCAAGCGATTCAAACCGACTCCCTTCCCTCACTGGGGCCGGATTCCCGTCCCGGCGTCAAAAGCCGCGACGAACTCTTGGAACTTGCCGACGCCTTCTGCAAAGCCAACGGCATAGAAGAGAATACTCGGCGTCTTCTGCAATCCGCCGCCTTGCTGTGGCACGACGATTTGGACGGTTCCCACGAAATCTCGCAAGGCATCCAAACGACCGACGGAAGCTTTCTTCACGGCATCATGCATCGCAGAGAGCCGGACAACAGCAACGCTAAGTATTGGTTTCGACGGGTTGGCGATCATCCCAGTTTCCCGGCGCTGGCCGATGCCGTCCGCGATTTTGCGTCCGCCGATTCGCAAACACTTGGCGAAAACGGCAAAGTCCCCGGCAAATTCGACTTTGTCGATTCCTTAATCCCCAATGGCCGTTGGGACGCCTTTGCCTTTGTGGACGTCTGCCATCGCGCCATGAATCAGGCCGAGTCTCCTTCCACTGCGGAAATTCAAAAGAATCTTCAAAAAATTCAGGAGTTGGAATTCCAAACTTTGCTGAATCACTTTTTCCCCTGAGGAATCAGACGGATTATCGTTCCTCGCGTTGTTCGTAGAGCAGGCCTTCACTGCGGAGTTTGGCGCGCAGGTGTTTCAATCTGTCCGTTCCTTTGCGGCGGTTGCAGCGGGAGCAGAGCAGTTGCAGGTTGCTAATATGATCGGTGCCGCCTTTGCTGCGCGGGATGTCGTGATCGATTTCTAGCGCGAAGGATTCTTTGGGAAAGCCGCAACCGGCGCATTTGCCGTGCTGTTTTTCGTAGAGATGGGTTTTGTGTTTGGAGTAGTGCGGGATTTTGCCGGCGTCTGTTCTTTGGGGGAGGTCGTTGCGGATGATGACTTTGCGGAGCCAGTCTTCGCTTCCCTCGTTGAGTTTGGTGAGTTGCTGAATAACCATCTCGCCGGCGCATTCGTCTCTGTCTATGCCTATCCATTGACGGCCGGCGTTCTCCGCCGCCACTAACGTCGTGGCGCATCCGCAAAAGGGATCTAAAACTACATCTCCCGCATTCGTGCTGGCCAATATCATCCGCGAATATAACGCCAACGGCTTTTGAGTTGCATAGCCAGTTCGCTCGTGAGCGCCCCCCCCAAGAGAGGCAATTCCCAAACGGTTGGAATAGGAGAGCCTTTATGCGGGTTGTCGATGTAATAAATGATTCGGCCTTCTTTTTTCGCTTTCGCAATTTTGTCGGCGGCTTTGACTCGGTCATAAACTCGGAGAATCTGTTTGCCTCCTTGACTGCCCGCATTGTAGCCGGCTTTGCGAATGCGGATTTGGTCTTTGGTGGGCGCGCCGAAGAGTTTGTTGAATTTCATTTGCTCGGCGTCTTTTGCGTAGAAGAGGATGGTATCGTGGTTGCGTTGAAACATTTTTCCAGCGTTCGACCACTTTTTGTAATGCCAAACAATTTCGTTGCGGAAGTTTTGTTTGCCGAAGATGGAGTCGAGCATTAGGCGGAGGTAGGCGTTGGCGGTTGGATCGCAGTGGAGGAAGAGGCTGCCCGTTTCTTTCAATAGCTCGTGGCATTGGAGCAGGCGCGTGGCCATCATTATCAAGTAGGCCTGCATGCCGGGCGAATGCGTCTTGCGGGCGAGGGCGCAAAGATGATAGAGGTCTGGCTCTTGCTCGTGCAGGAGTTCATGCTCTTCGGCGCGCAAATCGTCCATCGTCCACGCATCGTCAAAGCCGGGCTTGGCTTGGCCGCTTTTGGTTTTGGGCGGAGTGCCGAAGGAGTGATTGTGGCGGCGGTTCGAGTTGAAGGGCGGGTCGGTGATTATCGCATCGGCGATGCGGCGGTTCAACCCGCGCATTATATCCAAATTGTCGCCAAGAAAGACGGTTTGGTTCTTGCAGTTCATTTCGCTTATTTTAGATCAGACGAGTCAGACGGATAGTTTAGCATGGCCGCCACCAAGCCGTCGATAGTGTGTTCGGTTGCTTCTGTGGTGGGTTGTTCTCCCAGCTCGGCCAATGCTTTGCTGGTTTCCGGGCCGATGGAGGCAAATTTCAAATGCGGATATTTCGCCTTGAGCCGCGCCAAGTGAAACCGTTGGTGAAAGCGCTGGACGGTTGAGCTGCTGCTGAACGTAACCCAATCGGCGCCTTCTTCCCACAACCGCGCCGCCGCTCCATTCTTGTCTTCCTTTTCCATCAAAGTTTGATAAACGGGAACGTCGTCCACAATCGCCCTGCGGGCCGTCAGTTCTCGGGGCAATTCGGGATTGGCGATTTCCGCCCGCGCCAGAAGAATTTTGAGATTTTCAATGCTTTCCACTTCCTCAATGGCCGCAACCAATTCGCTCGTCAAATACTTCTTGGGCATGGCGTCGACGCGCAAATGCATGGCCGCAATCTTCTCAGCGGTTGCCGGCCCCACGGCGGCAATTCGAAGGTTGCCCAATGCGCGAAGATCGTCAAAAGCCCGGAAAAAATAATCAAAAAACGCCGTCACTCCGTTCGGGCTGGTAAAAACCAGCCAATCATATTCGCCTAAAGACGCCATCGCTTCCGCTAGAATTTCCTTCCTTGTTGGCGGCTCGATTTTGATTGTCGGGATTTCCAGCACCTCGGCGCCCAGTTCCCGAAAGCGGCAAGAAAGCCGACTGGCCTGCTCCCGAGTGCGGGTCACAACCGTTCGCTGCCCAAAGAGCGGCCTCTCCTCAAACCAATTCAGTTTCCGGCGAAGGCCGACCACTTTGCCAATCACCGCAATCGCCGGCGCTTGGAAACATGCTTGCGCCGCTTGGGCGGCGATGTCATTGAGCGCGCCGGTTAGAACTTGCTGCCGCCCCGTCGTTCCCCAGCGAATCATCCCCGCCGGAGTCGACGGCTTCATCCCGCAGGCGATCAACTTTTCCGCAATCCAAGACATGCGCTCTGTGCCCATCAGAATGATTTTTGTTCCGGGCATTTTGGCAAAGGCCTCCCAGTCCACTCCCGAAGACGGCTTCATCGGGTCTTCGTGGCCGGTGACGACGGCAAAGCCGGAGCAGAAATCTCGATGCGTAATGGGGATGCCGGCGTAGTTGGCGGCCGCGACAATGGAGGAAACGCCGGGCACCACTTCAAAACGAACGCCCGCCTGCCGCAGCGATTCGGCCTCTTCGCCTCCCCGCCCGAAAACATATGGATCGCCTCCCTTCAACCGCACCACCGTGCGTCCTTGACGAGCTTTCTCCGCCAACAAACGATTCAACTTCGCCTGCGGCATTGCGTGCGAGTCGGCTCGTTTGCCCGCGTAAATCAACTCGCAACCCCGAGGCGCCAACCGCAGCAAGTCGGGATTTACCAGCGCGTCGTAAATCACCACTTCCGCTCTCCCCAGCAACTCGCCTCCGCGCATCGTCAGCAAGCCCAAGTCTCCCGGCCCCGCTCCCACCAAATAAACTGCGCCTAGATCGTCCGCCATCACTCAAAACATAAAGAGCATTGGAAAACAGCGCAACGAGAAGCCGTGTTTGCCCGGCTTTCTTTTGGAAGAATTCACAAGAAGAAACAGAGACGAGGAGCATTTTTCCGTGACTTGATAGGGGGCGCTGTGGCAAACTGTTCTTGTGACTGCCGAGGAAGCGCAAAAATGCCTCCAAGCTTACAAAGACGGCCGAGCGTCGGAATCCGAAACGCTGGCTCGCTTTCGGGCCAATCCCTTCGTGGATTTAGAATACGCCAAAGTGGACGTTGGTCGGGCGCAACGGCAAGGGTTTCCCGAAGTCATTTTCGGGGATGGCAAAACTCCCGATCAAATTGTAGGCATTACGACGACGTTGCGCCAAGCCCGGCAACCCGTGCTTGTTACCCGAGTGTCTCCCAAAGCCGCCGCGCAATTCCAAAAAGCCTTCCCAGAAAGCCATCATCATCCGCAAGCGCGCTGCCTCACCCTGACAAGCCAACCTCTCCCCAAAAAAAACGGAACCATCGTCGTCGCCTGCGCCGGCACTAGCGACATTCCCGTCGCCGAAGAAGCCTCCGTCACCGCCGATTTCATGGGAAACCGCGTCCAGAAAATCTACGACGTCGGCATCGCCGGCCTGCAACGAGTTTTAAGCCAACTCCCCGTCTTGCGCCGGGCCAACGTCCTCATCGTCGTTGCCGGAATGGAAGGCGCCCTGCCCAGCGTGATTGCCGGCCTGGTGGACAAACCCATCATCGCCGTTCCCACCAGCATCGGCTACGGCGCCCACTTCGGCGGAGTCGCCTCGCTCTTGGCAATGCTCAACAGCTGCGGCAGCGGCGTCACTGTCGTCAACATCGACAACGGATTTGGCGCGGCCTTTTCCGCCAACCAAATCAACCGCCTCCAAAATTCTTCAACCCAACCCGAACAATGAATACCCTCTACCTAGACCTAATTAGCGGAATCAGCGGCGACATGTTTTTAGGCGCCATGTTGGACCTCGGCGTTCCCGCAAATTCCTTGAAAACGGAACTCGCCAAACTGGAACTTGAAAAATCCCAATCCCCGACAAGCGCGACGGAAACATACAAACTACAAATCCGCCGCCAACAAAAATCCAATATCGAGGGAATCCAATTCAATGTAATCTTAAAAGACCATCCCCACAATCACAAACACCCGCACAATCCTGCCCATTCCCACAGACACGGCCGGAATTTCTCTCAAATCCAAACCCTTATCAACACAAGCAAGCTTTCCAATTGGGTCAAAAAAAACGCAGTAGAAACCTTTGGACGCATCGCGCGCGCCGAAGGCAAAGTCCACGGCATGCCTCCGGAAAAAGTCCACTTCCACGAAGTAGGCGCCGTTGATTCTATTGTGGACATTGTCGGCTCCGCCATCGCGCTGGAACTACTAAACAAACCCCGCGTCCTCGCTTCCACTATCACCGAAGGAACAGGCTGGGTACATTGCGCCCACGGACGGTTTCCCGTGCCTACTATGGCCACCCTAGCCATACTCGGCGAACGCGGCGCCGCCCTCAGCCAATGCGATGAACCTCACGAACTAATCACCCCCACAGGCGCCGCCATTCTCGCCCAATTCGCCGAATCCTTTGCCCCCATGCAACAACTAACCCCAACAAAAATCGGTTACGGACTAGGAACACACAACTGCCAAACCCGACCCAACGTCTTGCGCGCCATCCTCGGCCAAACACCCGCCCCAACAACGCACTCCACCAACCACAAAGAAAAACAATGGAACACCGACACCATCGGCATCGTAGAATGCAACTTAGACGACATCTCCCCCGAAATCCTCGGCCACATCCTAGAACTAGCCCTTCAAAAAGGCGCGTTAGACGCCTTTCACACCCCCGTCTACAGCAAAAAAAATCGCCCCGCAATCCTGTTCACCATCCTCTGCCCAACCCGAGCCATCCAGCAATTCGCCCGCTTCATCCTACAAGAAACTACCGCCTTCGGCGTACGCACCTACGAAACCAAACGCTTCAAACTCCAACAAACCCAATCCACCGTCAATACCCCCTACGGACAAGTCCCCGTCAAAATCGGCATCCTAGACGGCAAAGCAATCCAAACCTCTCCCGAATACGAAGCCTGCAAAACCCTCGCCATCCAAAACAACGTCCCCCTTCAGAGAATTTTCCAAGCCGCATCCGCCGAAGCACTCAACATCCCTTCCTCCCTTCGTGTCACCAAAGGCGAAGAAACCCAATAACACCAAACCCAAAATCACATTTTCCCTTTGTCCTTTTCCCCTGGCTTCCGTTTTCCTTGTTCCATTCATTAGACGCCTATTTTGTTCTAAACCCATAACATGAAGAATGCTATGCACCCCAAAAACACAGCAACCCCATGAACTCCGTAAAACCCAACCCCAACTTCTTCCCTCCCAACAAAACAGAACGCAACCCCCACAACTCAAACGCTCATAACCGCTTCCTTTCCAAAAACCAACACTGGACGCAATCCCAAGCCCACCTCTTTTGCCAAAAACACTCAACCATTCCTCTAGACCAACACGAAGTCGCCCAGCAAATCCTAATCAGCCTCTGGCAAGCCCTCCTCTCCTACAACCCAACCAAAGGGGCGCCTCCTTCCGAACCTTCGCCACACAAACCTCAATCCGCCAAAACCTCTCCCAACTCCTCCGAACCCAACAAAAACACCGCCACATCTCCCTCGACGCAACCCTCCAAACAAACAATCCCAACCAACCCCGAACCCTCGTTGACACCCTCAAAGCCAACCCGCCAACGCCACCACAAATCCCCCAGAAATCCTCAATCTCCTCCCCAACAACAACCAAGCCCAAACCGTCCAACTCCTCTACCAAGGCTACACTTACGAGGAAATCAGAAAACTCTTGGGATTCAAATCAAAGGCCAAAGTGAGCCATCTCCTCCAAAAAATCCGCCAAAACAAAGCCTTCTCAAAAGCCTTGTCGGAGTGGATTGCCGACAAAAACAACCAAAACAACGACAAAATCTGAGAAAAAATGCTGGAAAACGCAAAGAAGTTCATTTTCTCCAGAACAAAACCTCTCGTTTTTGCTATTAATAGATATGGGCTTGTTGTTTTCTTCCGATTTTGGATGGGCCGTCGTCAAAAAGGATGGCTGGGAAGGAGGTCTGGCGAAGCGGCGGGCTTCTCTGGTGGGAAAACAAAAATCGTTCAATTCCGCACTCACTAAACTATAACTATCGATTATCATGACTATTCGCGAAGCATTAGAAAAGAAGAAGGCCGCTCAGGCAGCCTCGGAAGCCTTTGCCCGGAGCGGGGAAACCGTCGCGCACAAGGGCCGACAACCGGGCAAACTCAAGAAACTCTTCAGCAAAACCGGCATGGCCGTCGCCGCCACAACCATGCTCACCGCCGCCGTGGTTGCTGCGACCGGCGGAGGAAGCGGAAGCGGGAGCGGCGACTGTAGCGGCAATTATTGCTACACAGAAATAAAAGAAATCAAAGGAGGCAAAACAGTTACAGTATCAGGAACAGCCTGCTGCGATTCCAGCAGTGCCACTCCAAAAGCTTGTTGTCTCATCTGTTACGTTGATACGGGGCTGTTTTCTACTGCAGCAGTTGGAGTAGGGCAGTGTTTAGCTCCGGGCAGTGAATGTAACTGTACAGCACTTGGTTACTAGGGAAAAACAAAACTTGCGAAAGTGTGGGCTCGGATTGCATTCCGGGCTCACTTATGATTTTGTTTTGGAAATAATCTCAATTTAATTTCGCGGCCGGATTTCTTCGATATGACGAAAAAACAAAGGAAATTTTTTCTTATAGGAATAGTACTGTTGCTTTCCACAGGATACTTCGGTCTGGTGAAATTCGGCAAGTATTGGCAAGAGCAAAAATCCATTGACTTAGGCAACAAAATCAAGGAAAGCTGGAAGCCAACATCCCTAGTCAATCTGACCAATTTACAGGAAGTTGCTACGTCTATCGAGTCTATTATGGCTAGAGGTACGAATACTCATTTAATCAGCGATCGTCAGACGAAAGCCTTGAAAAAGCAAATTCAGAACTGTCTGGAAACTTACAGTCAAGGCGACTTCAACAAATTTGTAGAGTTTCGAATGCCTTGTGGCAAAGGGGTAAATACCGTATTCAACCAAGAAGAATTGAAGAGGTATAAAAATTTTCTTCCGGCAGCTGCCAAAGTTGCCCGCAATTTCGCGGAAAATCCTTTAGCTATTCCAGCGGAATATCGTAAGGAAATTCAACGATATTCGCTTTCCACATCTATGGATGTTTGGAAATACATGTGGATTGTAGGAAGTCTTGCCCGTTACAAAGCGTCCGGTGGCAATCTTTATTGCAATGATTGTTGGACGGATATTTCACCGGATCAGAGTTGGGTAACCATCAGTGAATTGCCTCTTTCAGCTTTATATTTTGCTAAGCAGGCCGGTACTCTCGGAATCGGAAACTCTCCTCCCGATATTAAGTTATCTCCTCCAAAAAGAAGGAATGAATCCACACCCAAAATGTACGCGGCAGTGAGATTGCATGTAAATACCAATCGAAAAATTGGAGCACACCCTTCCTTTATTGTTTTTGCTTTGACAACTAAACCTGAGTGCTGGATTCCTGTAGCATTCGTATCGGCCTATTATCAAGGTACGAACTACATATTTTAACAATTTCAGTCGGAAAATTATGCGACACATATGGAAACACAAGACGAGGATTGCCGTTGGGTTTCGGTGGTTTGTGGTGTTGGGTTTGTTTGCTATCAGTCTATGAAGATTCGTGATATGATTAAACTCCAGAGGAAGAAATTGTTGCTTATCGGATCCATTGCGGCACTTGCTGTTATTTTTCTTGCCGTGATGAAATTGGGGACGTTTTTGAAATACCAAAAGGGGCGTGTTCGAGTTAATAAAATGATGGAAAGCCGGCAACCAATTTCTCAGATAAGCCTAACCAACTTTCAGGAAGTTGATCTGTCCATAGCTATGGACGACGTAATTGGCCGAGGAACTAATATCCATTGGCTTAATCAACGGCAAATAGATTCTCTAAAAAGACAGATTGAAAATTGCTTGGCGACCTACAGTCAAGGCGATTTTAACAAATTCATAGAGTTTCGAATGCCTTGTGGCAAAGGAGTCAACGTAATGTTCGATTCTGCTGAAATGGATAAGTATGTCAAATTTCTTCCGTCTCGAGAAGAATTTCCCCAGCGTCTTAAAAAACTACAAAAGACAGTGAAAATACCGCCGGAGTATATTAAAGAATTTCAACAATACTCGTTGTCTTCTCCTATGAAAATTTGGAAGTATGCATGGATTTATGGTGGATTATTGTCTCTTGACGACCCTAATGTCCCGGTTTGGGTTTCTCTTAAACCTTTTTGTAATGATTGTTGGAAAGGGTGGTCCCCGGAGCAAAGTTGGGTTACTGTTAGCAAATTACCACTGTTTGCTTCCCAATTGTGCGAGGATTCCGGCAACTCTTATGGGATGTGGAAAAAACCCTCCGATCTCAGATTATCTCCGCCTACAGATAGTACGGATTCTACACCCAGAATTTATGCGGGGGTGAAATTACACATTATTACCGATTTGAAAGAAAATCCTAATGAAAAATACAAAGTAAGTACGCATCCTATTTTTGTTGTGTTTGCTTTGACAACTAAACCTGAGTGCTGGATACCCATATCGTTGTCATCTTCCTATTATCGAGGCACTAAATACATATTTTAACGATTTAGTCGAAAACTGATTTTATCATTTGCTTACTGTAGGAAGGATATATTTTGACTGGAAAGAAGAGAAATCTATTGTTCGTTGGACTGATTGCTATTTTGGGAATTGTCTTTCTAAGCATGACGAAATTCAACTCGAGATGGCGGATAAAACAGGCAGTTAAAAAAGAGGAAAGGACTCGAGAAGTTTGGAAAGAAGCACCTTTTATCAGTTTAACCGACCATCAAAAAGTTAGTGAGGCAATTGATTCCATCATGTTGCGAGGCACGAATATTCATTTAATCAACCCGAAACAAACGAAAGCTTTGAAGATGCAGATTCAAAATTGCCTTGAGGCTTACAGTCAAGGCGACTTTAACAAGTTTGTAGAATTTCGAATGCCTTGCGGACAAGGCATCAACACAGTATTTGATCCGGTTGAAATGGCTGCGTATAACCTCCCTGCCGCAGAAAAGATTCCGGGGATACTTGAGAAAATTCAAGCGAGAGAGGCAATTCCCGAGCCTATCCTTAGAGAATTTGACAACTATTCTACGTCTTCGCCAATGAGTATTTGGAAATATCGATGGCTTCTTGGAGGACTTATCCGATACAAAGCATCGGGAGGCAGAGTTTGGTGCACCGATTGTTGGACGGGATTTTCGCCTGAAAAAAGTTGGGTGTTGATTAGCGATTTGCCACAATCCGCTATCCAGTTCGCCAATGAGGTGAGAACTTCGGGAATTTTTACGGATCCTCCGGATCTCAAACTTTCGCCACCAAAGGGAAACAACGATTCAACTCCTAAGATGTACGCGGTCGTTCGCCTCCATGTGGATACCAAGCTCAAAGTCTCCGCACATCCCATATTTGTCGTCTTCATTTTAACAACCAAACCCGAATGCTGGCAACCGATGTCTTTTGTGTCATGTTATTACATGGGAACAAAGTATATGTTTTAATGTGATGATCGCCATGAAATGGTTCAGCAAAAATAGAAATCACGTTGCCGTTGGGTTTCGGTGGTTTGTGGTGTTGGGTTTGTTGGGGACGGGGGTGATGAAGTTTGCGACGGTGCCGTTTGACGCCCAGTTCAACGAGGCGGATGCGGCTTTGCCTTGGTTTACGGAGAAGCGGTTATTGTTGAATGCGGCCTTGGCGGAGTTGTTTGTGGCTGTTTTGTTTCTGGCGCCGAGTGTGTCGCTTTTTTGGCGGTATGGCAGTCTTTTGGGGCTTTCGGCTTTGTTTCTTTGCTACCGAATCGGGCTGGCAATGGTCGGCTCCTCTTGTTCATGCGCCGGCAACCTTTCCACGAATCCTTGGGTGGCTGGCGGTTTGTGGGTGTTTTTGGCCGTTATATTGGCAGGCAGCTTGATTGGCTTGTTTCTTCACGATGAGGGCGGGCGGGGCAAATCTTGATTGTTGAATGCAGGAATGCGGGCGGCGGAATGAAAGGTCGGAAGATGAGGAGGGCAAATTGGGCGTTTACATTAGTTGATCTGTTGGTAGTGATTGCCGTCATCGGCATTTTGGCCGGTTTGTTGCTTCCCGCTCTTTCCCAAGCTCGGGGCAAGGCCCGGCAGATTGTCTGCGCCAACAATTTGAAACAGCTTGCTTATGGTTTGCTGATGTATGCGGACGAGGATCGCTATCATAGTCTCTCCGCTAAGGAACATATTGAGGACGCCGATTTGAACTGGTTGAACCAGGGATATGTGGATAATCCTCAAAGTTTTGCCTGCCCGTCCACGCAAAATAGAATTCGGAAGGATATTAATGGCATTGCGCCTTATTCTGGGCGTCCCGGTTTGGTTGACCTTTTTAGCATCGCTTCCAGCACTGGGCCGGTTCATGGAGCGAGTTACCAGCTTTTTAGTTTTGTAGGCTATAACGTGCCTGTTTGGTCGAGGATACCCGTTCGGGGCGGTTGGAAGGAGATTAACGGGATTCGAAAGAATCTTAATAATGTGCAGACTTATGTGAAGCATCACAATGCGTTTGGATTGAAGGGGGTTGTGCCGGGGCCGAGCCGAATGTGGGGTTTGGTAGATAATCAAACTTTGGGGATCGATCACTATCCTGACGAGAAAGACAATCATGGAGAGCGAGGGGCTAATGTAAGTTTTTGTGACGGGCATATTGAATGGGTTCCTCGGGAGAAGTTTATCTACTCGAACGAACTTTCCGAAGACGAAGGGCGGACGGGCATTTCCGTTCCTTCGCTGGTGAATAACTACTAATTCATTATCTTTCAAAGGGAGGCAATCTTTGTAGATTGGCTAGTCTGGAGTTTTGTTTTTCTGCAGTGAAGGTGTATTTGTATGGGACGCTGGGGCATTTGGGCGGGGCGGCGACGAAGATTCGGCATTTGTTGCGTTTGTTGCATAAGGAGGTGGATTTCACCGTGATTTTGACGCATCTAAGCTGGCGCCGGAACAAACAAGTGATGAGCTTTCTGAAGGAGTTGAACATTCCGCACTGCATGGTTAAGGATTTGCCGCGTCGTGTTTCCGGCGTTGTGTTGGCGATTTGCGAGTTGCAGTTTTTCAGTTCCGGGGTAGCGCAAAGGTTGAAGGACAAGGGATTGAGAATTGTATGGTCAAATGAGATGATGTGGGAGTTCAAAGGCGAGGCGGAGGCGGTGAAGGCCGGTTTGATTGACCGGGTGTTGTGCTTATCTCCCCTTCAGTGGAATGTGTTTAAAGAGATGTATCGCGGCGTGCCTTCTACGATGGTAGGCAATTATATTGATCCGGACGATTTTCATTGGAGGGAGCGTCGCAATGAGACGTTTACGATTGGTCGATTGTCGCGACCGGATCCGGTAAAGTTTCCGCTAGATTTTCCCAATTTTTACGAGTTGTTAGGCTTGGGGGACGTTCGTTATCGGGTAATGGCGTGGTCGGAGGAGATGGCGAAGCAGTATCGTTGGCATTGGTTTGGACCGGAGTGGGAGTTGTTGCCGAAGAACAAGATGGCGTCGTTGGATTTCTTGTGGAGTTTGGATGTGTTTGTGTATCCGTTGGGGCATCGGTTTAAGGAGTCGTGGGGGCGGGTTGTCGTGGAGGCGATGTTGACTGGGTGTCCGCCATTGGTTCCCGTGGGGCATCATTTTCACAACATGTTGGTGGATGAGGAGAGTGGGTATTTGTGCGGGCCGTTTGCGGAATAGAAGGAGGCGGCGCAGCGATTGTATCGGGATTATTCGCATCGGTTGCGGATGAGCAAGAGGTGCGCGGAGTATGCGCGGGAAGTGCATTGTGATGTGGGGAAGCATCGGGCAATTTGGCGGGAGGCGTTGGCAGCGTGAAGGGAATGAGGGATTGGGAGTTTATAATTATCCAGTCGCTGGTTGTTGGCCGTTGTTTATTCGTTGTGGATTGCTGAGCGTTTTAGCGCTCTCTTTTTATTTTAACCGCGCGAATTCCTTTGTGCGAGTCGCCGGCTATTGGTTGTTGCGGCTAAGACGTTTCTTTTACTACTTTTACCACTAATTCCTAGCTACGGATTGTTGATGGGATTTTCACGTTATTGTTACTGGTCGATAGCGACGGAGGCTTATGCGGATCGGATGCAGGCGTGTGTGGATTCGGCGCGGGCGTGCGGTGTATTTAAGGATTTTCATGTGTTGACGAGTCGTCCGTTGCGGGGTTGTGAGTGTTATGATTTAATGGAGTTTCAGCGGCAGGGAGGATTGTTTCCCGTGTTTTACTTGGAGTTGGCGATGTGGAAGTTGAATTACGATTATTTTGTATGGGTGGATGCGGACACGAGGTTTGATCATGCGCCGTTGGGGTTGTTAGAGACGGTGCGTTATTCGCCGATTCATGCGCCGTTGTTGCAGCGGCTGTGCGAGGAGAAAGAGGTGGATCGTTGTCGGCGGTTGCGGGAAAGCGGGAGATGTTAGTTAGGGGATGTGGGTTGTGATTTGGCGGAATGGTTTGTTGTTTTAGGGCAAATGGTGTATAGGGTTGTGTTTGGTGTTTGGAGTTTATGAGTGAATGGAAAATTCGACCTCGGGCGGCTGCGTGCCGGGCTTGCGGCGTTTCTTTTTCGGACGGGCAGGTTTACCATACGCTGTTGTTTGACGAGCGTCGGGAATATTCTCGGACGGATGTTTGCCAGGATTGTTGGGATGGGCAGTATGGGCACGGCGCTGTTGACCGCAAGGGGTTTGTTTCTCATTGGCGGGCGAAGTTTTTGTCGCCGCCTTCGACGCCGGAGCCTGTGCAAAGGGAGACGGCAGAGACGGCGTTGAGGAAGTTGGTTGAGTTGGGGGATCGGCGGCATCGTTCGGCCTGCTTTATTTTGGCGGCTATGTTGGAGCGGAAGAAGGTTTTGAGAGTTCGGGAGGAAGTGGTTCGGGAGGGTTGGCGGGTGTTTGTTTACGAGCATGGGAAGTCGGGAGACGTCTTTGCGATTCACGATCCTGGATTGAAGTTGGCGGAGTTGGGGGCGGTGCAGAGGGATGTTGCGGAGTTGTTGCGGAGCGGTGTGGATGCGTTTTTGGGGGCGCGGCAAGATGATGGTTTGGCGGAGATGAAGGAGGTTGACGGGGAGGAGGAGGCGGAAGAGGTGTCGGATGGAGCGGTCGGAGCGCCAGGGGGGAGTATTTGAAAATGGAGGCGGGAGCGGAGAACGGGGATAGATTGGATCGGTTGGAGGCGGTTCTCGGCCATCGGTTTCGGCGTCGGGAGCTTCTCCGGATTGCGTTGACGCATCCTTCGGCTGTTCGGCCGGGTGAGGGGGATTCCTTGCACAATCAGCGGTTGGAGTTTTTGGGAGATGCGGTGTTGCAGTTGGTGATCACGCACGAGCTTTATGAGAGGTTTGGCGATGCGGGCGAGGGGTTGCTGACGGCGGCGCGGGCTCGGCTGGTAAATGGGCGGTGTTTGGCGGCGCGGGCGGGCGGTTTGGGATTGGGGCAATATCTTCGAATGGGTCGTTGCGAGGAAACGAGCGGAGGCCGGAAGCGGCGGTCCACTTTGGGAAACGCTTTTGAGGCAGTGGCGGGGGCTGTGTATTTGGATTCTGGTTTTGCCGCGGCGCAACGGTGGATTCGGCGTTTGTTTCAGGAGGAGTTGAGAAAAATTGAGTTGGTTCCCAGTCTGGACAATCCAAAGGGCGAGCTTCAAGAGATTCTGCAGTCCTGGTGTTCTTGTCCTCCTCAGTATCAAATGGAATCGGTTTCAGGGCCGGATCACGACCGTTTGTTTGAGTGCGCCGCTTATCACGATGGTCGGGAGTTGGGGCGAGGAATTGGGAAGAGCAAGAAGGAGGCGGAAAGCCGGGCAGCGCTGGAGGCTTTGGCTGTTTTGCGTTTGGCGGGAAAGGGTTCTATTCCGCCGTTTGAATGATTTTGGCCTTGCGCTTGTCCTCCTTTCGCTTTCTTTCAATTCTGGCGGATTCGGGGGTCTATGCGTCGGTAAGAGATGTCCACAAGGAGGTTGAGGAAGATTAAGAGAAACGCGTAAACCATGGCCAGTCCGACGATCATGGGATAGTCGCGGCTGAGCGAGCTTTGGATTAGGAAAACGCCGATGCCGGGGATTTGAAACAAGTTTTCGACGACGAACGAGCCCGTGAGCAAGTCCGCAAGCAAGGGGCCGGAGTAGGAAACGACGGGAAGCAGGCCGATTGGCAGAACGTGGCGGATGAGGATGGTTGTTTCTTGAAGGCCTTTTGCGCGGGCGGCGACGACAAACTCCGATTGAAGCGTTGATTGAATTCCTTGATGCGCGAGGCGAGCGACGTGGCCGGAATAGTAAATGCCCAAAGTGGCGACCGGCAGGAGAAAATGAGCTGGAGAATCCAAGAGCGCCACCGGCAACCAACGGAGTTTGACGGCGAAGACCATGATCAAGATGGGGCCGACAACCAGCGCGGGAATGCAGATTGCGAGCATAGAGGCCGCATCCGCAAACAGCCGCGTTCCCTTGTGTTTTGCGGTTGCCGAAAGACAGCCCAAGGGAACGCCCCAACATACGCTAAAGACGAAGGCCAACCCGCCCAGCCAGAGAGAAACGGGAAGGCCTTGGGCAATGGCGTCGTTGACCGAATGGTTGCGGTGTTTGAGGGAGTTGCCAAAGTCGCCTTGGAACAATTGTCTTAGGTAGTTTAGGTATTGTTTCCATAAGGAGGCGTCGAGCAGGTATTTTTCCCGGAGAAGCCGTTCGGCTTCGGGAGAGGCCAATTCTCGTTCGCGGTCAAAGGGACCGCCAGGCGCCAGCCGAACCAGCATGAACGCAAGCAGGCTTACGATCAGCAACAGCGGAAAAATTCCGAGAAGTCGGCGCAGGAAAAAGTTCATTCTTCAATCCGGGGAAAAGTGCGTCCGATAAGCCGAATGGGGTGTTCTGCTCGGACGTTGGACTGAATTCCGATGATTCTGTTCGGGGCATAGCACTCCATAGTCGTGTAAAAGTAGAGGGGAATGATGGGAACTTCCCGCTCCACCAAGATTTCTTCGGCCTGCCGGAACCGTTGCATTCGGGTTGGCGCCGTTATTGCAGAGTTGGCTTGCTCCAAAAGCGCGTCATAAGCGGCGTGCTTCCATCCGGTTCGGTTGTTGCCGTTGTGCGACGCAAACACTTCGAGAAAGGTTTGTGGATCCAGATAATCTCCCAACCAACTGCTACGCGAAACGCCGTAGCGCAACTCTCGCTGGTCTTGCAGGTAGGCCTTCCATTCCAGTTGCCGAAGATTGGTTTTGACGCCGAGGTTTTCCCTCCACATGGACTGGATTTCCACCGCGATTTGCTCATTCAGTTTGGAGCTGTTAAAGAGATAATCGACGGGAGGAAATCCTTTTCCATTGGGGAATCCAGCGTCTTTTAGCAACTCCCTTGCCGCCGCCGGATCGTAAGCTAAACCTTCGGGAGATTCATAGCCCGAAACTCCGGGCGGCACCAAATGACGGGCAATGCGTTCTCCCGCGCCAGTGATTTTCTCAACAATGCGTTGCCGGCGAATGGAAAGCGCCAGCGCCCGGCGGACGCGCGGGTCTTGAAACGGCGCTTCATCAGTGTTGATTCGAAGAAAGTAAGTGCCAAAAAAATCGGCCGTGTGAAAGTCCGGACGATGACGAAGAATCCGTACAAGTTCCGTCGGAATCAACTCCCTGTCCCAAATAATGTCCGCGGCGCCGGTTTCATAAAGATTGAGAGCGGCGCCGGGATGACTGGTGGGAAGGATGTCGACGACCTCCGAGACCACGTTGCCTCGATCCCAGTAGTTGGGATTTTTGGCCAGCCGAACGCGGTCGTTGAGCCTCCAAAAATCCAGAGTGTAGGCGCCGCTAACGGGAACGCCGGATTGCAACAACCAGCGGTCGCCATGCCGTTCAATCAATTTCTTCGGAACAGCCGCCAAAGTTGGAAACGCGCAAATATCAAGGAAGTAAGGCGTGGATTGGTTGAGGGAAACCGCCAGCGTCAAAGGCGATTCGACCCGAAGGCCGACTTCGCCAAAATCCGTAATCTCGCCGCGGTGAAACGCCTTTGCCCGGCGAACGCAGTAAAGAATGCCCGCGTATTCGCAAGCGCTTGCCGGCTCCAACACCCGTCGCCACGAATAAAGAATGTCTTCCGCCGTCAAAGCCGAGCCATTGGACCAGCGAAGCCCTTCGCGCAAGTAGAAGCGGTATTCCCTGCCGTCTTCGCGGATGCTCCACCGCTTGGCTAATCCCGGCTCCGTTTCGCCGGCGCCGTTGCGCCGAGTCAATCCTTCAAATAGCGAAGAGACAATGCGGCCGTCGGCTTGCCCGTTGATGATGACGGTGTCCAGCGATTCAGGCTCTTTGCCGTTGATAATCACCAAATCGGCCGGCGGAAGAGACATCGGCCCGCAAGCGCTTGCCGCCATTGACAAGGCCGCCAAGGCCAGCGTTTGCGCTCGCCAAGTCATATGAGTTTTCCTCTCCTCGTTTCTTGCTCCCTTTTCTCCCGCATCCACTTTTCTATTTTGTCAATCACCTCATCATCCGCCCGACGAATCGGCCTCTCGTTGGCTACGACTCTGGGTCTTCCCTGTTCGTCAAACGTAAAATCTCCGCGCGCTGTTTTGTTACACCACCTGCACTGGGGAATAATATTTTCAGCTTCTATATCTTTGTTTGGATTCATATGGCCTTTTTCCAGAACCTCCACTTTATACGTAGAATCAAATCGATGATACTCTCCCACCTTAGTACCGCAGGAAGCGCAAGTGTAGTTGTATTGTTTCAATATCTCTTCCCAATCATCTTCCGCCACTGCCGCCCTTCTTTGTAGAGTGGAATGCGGAAAAGATTGCTCGGTTGTCACTAAGACATGGCAACCTTCCGGATTATAGTATTCTTTTCCATCCACTTTGAGGGAATCTCCTCTGTTCAATACAAACCAACCGCCTTGTGTTTTTAGATGTCGAACTTGTTGATCGGTTGCTGATTTTCCCCGCAGTTTCTGGATCAAAAGCGCAATATCATCCTTGTGAACCGCCTTGCCCGCAAAGTGTTTTAAAACTACTAATTGAGACCATTTAGAAGTTTCTTTCTTCGGGAGTGTAATTCCTGAATGTTTTAAATAGTTTTCCCAATCTGACTGAATTTCTTCAAATGCGGCGTACAATGTTTCTTTATTGATAGAAAGAACGTCTTGGGTTGGCACTCTTTCAAAGTAGTTTTTGTTCATCGCGAATTCTCTTTGCGGCAATGGCGGCATAATCGGGGTCGATTTCAAATCCTATAAACCTGCGATTGTCTTGAAGCGCGGCCACTGCGGTAGTTCCACTGCCTGTGAAGGGGTCTAATACAATTTGGCCTTCTAGGGTAAACAGTCGTATCAGCTGCCGCATCACCGGCACTGGCTTGACGGTGATATGTCCTAATGCGTTTCCTTTTTTTGGTTTGGAACATTCCAAGATGGTGCCGGGGAATCCATTGCCGAGGATGGATTGGTCGGGGGACATCAAACCGGTTTTGTGTTTGAGCCAGTTTTCGACAAAGGTTCCTTCTCGAGGCTTTTGCGCTAGCAGGATTGGCTCGAATTGTGGTTTTAGCTGGGGCGTTTTCCTTCCCGCAATTTCTTTGGCGATGCGGTTCTTTTCTGAATCGCTAATTTTCATTTTGCGGACAAAGTGATCTTGGGAAAACGCCTTTGCCTGACCTTCGTATTTCCACGCAAGCATGTCCCGAATTTCAAAGCCCGCTTCGTCCAGAGCATTGCCAACGGCGTAAGCCAATCTTGCTTGGCTGAACATGGCGACGAATCCGCCGGGTTTGAGAATTCGATGCAACGCCTTGCCGACTTCCAAAATAAATTTGTGAAGTTGTTTTGCTTGGTTTTTGTCAAACTTCATTCCCGCGGGCAATCCTCCGATCACCCCCGGCTTTACTCTTCGATTCAATTTGGATTTGTCCCAGTCCTCTCCCATTCCGTCCAAAAAATACGGCGGGTCCGTGGCCGCAAAGTGCGCAGATTCGGCGGGCATCTTTTGCATTCCCAACAGGCAATTCTCACTGCGAATGGCGAATCGCAGGCTTTCCGATTGCTTCGTTTTTTTGGGGAAAATTTGCATCCTCCTGTTTTTCTGTTCGGGGAGGGGGGAACGAGCCAAAACCACGGAGCGATTCCCGTCTCGGCTCAATTGCCGGAATTGGGCGATTCAGCCGGTGTTTCTTGCGGCGGCGGAGTCGCTTCGGGAGCGGGGGCAGAGCTTACTTCTTCTTCCGGCAGGTTGGCGTTGCTCCCTTCCAAAACCGAACTTTCTGAATCGTCGCCGGGAGAAACTGCGGGTTCGTTAGAGGTTTCGGCCGCTTGACGAGCCGCTTCTTGGTCGATTAGGCGGTCTTCCTTGCCGGGTCCGGAGAGATGGGCGTTCAAAGCGGACAGCGCCAACGAAAGCCCCAGGAAAATCCCGGCGCAGTATTTTGTAATTTGCGCCAGCGGAGTGCTGGCTCCGGCGCCAAAGATTGCTTCGGCGGTTCCGCCGCCGAAGGCAAGTCCCGCCCCGGCGTCTTTTTTGGGAAGCTGCGCGAGGATTAAGAACACGAGCAAGATGCAAACGCCGACCAGAACGGTCGTAAAAAGAATGTTGATTAGAGGGAGAAAAGACATAACAAAAATTAAACTGAGTTAAAGACAATATCGGTAAAACCGCGAAGGTCAAGCGACGCGCCGCCAACCAGAGCGCCGTCCACGTCGGGTTGGCTCATCAACTCGCGGGCGTTGCCGGGTTTGACGCTGCCGCCGTATTGTATTCGGATTTGCCGAGCAATCGAGCCGCCGTAAGTTGCCGCCAGCCGGCCGCGAAGGAAGGCGTGAATTTCCTGCGCTTGCTCTGAAGTGGCCGTTTTCCCCGTGCCGATGGCCCAAACGGGTTCGTAGGCGAGGATGGTTTCTTGAACTTGCGCGGCGGCAAGTCCCGCAAGGCTTGCGACGAGTTGTTCGTTGACGACGGCTTCCGTCTGTCCGGCTTCGTGTTGTTCTAGCGTTTCCCCAATGCAGATGATGGGTTTGATGTTGGCGGCGTGGGCGGCGGCGGCCTTTTGGGCGACGAGATAGTTGGTTTCTTTTTGGTATTGGCGTCTTTCGGAGTGTCCCAAAATGATGTATCGAACGAGGAATTCTTTGAGGAATTCAGCGGCAATTTCGCCGGTGCGGGCGCCGGCGCCGTGTTCGCTCATGTTTTGCGCACCGAGTCGGAGGTTGGAGTCAATGATTTCTTGGGAAACTTCGCTGAGGGCGGTAAACGGCGGGCAGACGACGATGTCCACTTCCTTTACTTGGCCGAGGTTTCGTTTGAGTCCGCGGACGAGGTCCAAAGCTTCGGCAACGGTTTTGTTCATTTTCCAATTGCCGACGATGATGAGTTTGCGGTCTTTTTCCATTGTGCGTTGGACGGTTTACGGATCGAAACGAGTTTATGCGTCGGGAATGGCGGCGATCCCGGGCAGGGCTTTGCCTTCTAGAAATTCAAGGCTGGCGCCGCCTCCGGTGCTCATGAAGGTGATTTGACCGGCAAGTCCGGCGCGGTTGACGGCCTTGACGCTGTCGCCGCCGCCGACAATGCTTTTTGCGCCGTTGGTTTTGGTGGCTTCGGCCACGGCCTTGGCGACTGCAAAGGTGCCGGCGGCAAAACGCTTGTCCTCAAAAATACCCATCGGCCCGTTCCATAGAATGGTTTTGGCTCGAGCAATTTCCGCGGCGTAGGCGGCAGCCGTGTTGGTGCCGATGTCCACGCCTTCTTCAGCGTCGGGGATGTTGGGCTCGTTGTTGCACCGCAGGTTTTGAAAGGATCGGACGTTGTTGGAAATAACGGGAGTCGCCACCGTGGTGTCGGAGGGAAGAAGGAGACGGACGCCTCGCGCCTTGGCTTTTTCCATTGCGGCTTTGGCCACGTCCGTTTTGTCCGGTTCGACCAGCGATTTTCCAACGCTGCGTCCTTTGGCCAACTGGAAAGTGTAAGCCATGGCGCCGCCGATAAGCAAGACGTCCGCTTTTTCGATCAAACGGTCGATAACGGCAATTTTGTCCGAGACTTTAGCGCCGCCCAAAATTACAACGAAAGGACGGGCCGGTTGATCGAGTTCCTCTCCCAAAAACTTTATCTCGCGCTCCATCAAAAGACCGGCGGCGCAAATGCCTCCCCGTTTGCCAATGACTTCGGCTACTCCTTGAATGGAGGCATGCGCGCGGTGGGATGCCCCGAAAGCGTCGTTGACGTAGGCTTGCGCCGGCGCGGCGAGTTGGGCGGAAAAACCAGGATCATTCGCCTCTTCTTCGGCGTAGTAGCGAAGGTTTTCAAGAAGCAAAACGTCGCCGGGCAACAACGCTGCCGCCGTCTTCTCCACCTTCTCGCCAACGCAGTCCTCCATAAAAGCTACCGGGCGGGCGATCATGTCGGCCAGTTTCTCAGCCACCGGGCGAAGAGACAAAGCCGGCACTCGCCGCCCCTTTGGCCGTCCCAAATGCGCGGCCAAGAGTATCTTGGCGCCTTGCGCGATCAAGCGGTCCAGCGTGGGCAGGGTAGCCTCGATTCGCGTGGCGTCGTTAATGACCATTCGCCCGTTCTTCTCCTCCATAGGCACGTTATAGTCCACTCGAAGAAGAACTCGTTTCCCGCCGAGATCGACGTCTTTGATCGAAATCTTTGCCATATCCAAAAAACAGAGCGCAAAGCATAACGAAGAGAAACGTTGAGGTCAAAGAGATTTTGCGGCGAGTCCATCGAAATTTTTGAGACTGCCCCTAACGCCTCTCTCCCCGCAAGGCCACTCCAATCCGCCGCTGTAACTCCGCGAATAGGCATCGTTAGATTTGTGGGGATTGATTGCTTAACACCTGCCGCCGCAAAAGAATTGTTTTCCATTCCACAGCCGTCGACGGTTGTTTGTTTATTGATTTCTCCTTGATTTAAATTTGGCGGTATGCAGCCGCCTTTGCCCGCGCGTTTATAGGATTGACAAAACAAGAACCATTGCGAAGGATTTGGCTATTGGTGCGTTTCGTGGATGGCAAGATCGAATCGCGCATTAGCAAAGAAAAACCTGGGATTTTGATTTGGCTTTCTTTTCCTCTGGGTTTTCATTCCTAGCGGTTTTTTTTTGTCTTCCTTTCGTTTTCTCCGGCCATGCTCGCCATCTTTTTGGCTGTCTTTGGCCATGCCGTTTCTTTCGCCATTGTCTTTGCTCGCCGTCTTTTTCGTTGGCCGTCGGCTTTCTCCTGCTGGCTTTGGCGGTCTTTTCAAGCGTTTTTGAAAGGTTTTTCCTTATTTATTCCGCCTTTTAATCTCTCTATTAGGCAACCGGAATCTTCCTCTCTTTTTTTCCGCTATTGGAATTTTTTTGCCTTCCTTCCGAGGATCGGTATTTTTGGCGGTTGTGAATTCATTGTACGCGTTAATTGCGGTTGGTCTGGATGCCGCTCGCATAGCGTTCCCCAAGTCCAAAATGGAAAAGAAAGCGGTTTCCGCTACTGCGGCCGCTGTTGTCGGCATCGGGCTTTTCATCGCGCCGATGGAGTCTGTTCAAGGGCAATTGTCGGGATCGGGCATGGTCACCGTTACATCATGTGGATTTGAACAGCTTTTCCTTTATCAGTGACGGGGAATTGAAGATGACGCTTTTTGTTGATAATTTTCCGAATTCGCTTTTGTCCCTTCCTAAATTTTACTGGTCTGGGATTTATACGAGTTTGCTCAATCCTCTCGGTTGGGAATGGTTAAGCGTTACTGGTACTCGTGAGGATAATTTCGCTTTTCGTACTTCCGCGGTTCCTGGTCAGATTACGCCGTACTATTATCCTGGAAATCGCGGGGATTTAATCCCAAACACACTCGCCGGGGATCTCCTGAAGCGCCGGGGGCTCGTGAAAGTAAGTACGGTACTGAGTAGATTTTTAATAAAGTGTTTAGCGGGAACATAGGGGAGAAAATGTACCGGAGGTCTTTGTGATTTCCAGGAGCCCCCGGCGATCGAACATGCAAAATGAAGGAATGTGAGCTAATTCCAGTAGATGTTCAGACGAGAGGCGTGGCGAGCATCTATGCCGTTTCCAGAGGTTTGAATCGCAATCTCGTCTGCGAATTGTGCGGAGACAACCTCGTTGCCAAGCGAAGGCCGGGCGAATGCTTGGCGCTTTGCTCACCACTTGACTGAGGCACATCCTGCATCCAAGGAGGCAAATCTCTAATCCACAAAACCGCCAAAGACGCAATCAAGCCCGGCAGACGAATTCCGCTTCCAATCTCCGCTGGCAGACTCTTCTTCGAACCTCTCAACGTCGAGAAAGGTACCTGGATCCCAAATCACCGCGTCGACGTCGTGGCACTTGGAAGCATCTCCTATCCAAGAGGCACCAGAGATCCGTTACTATTAACGCATGCAGAGACGACAACGAACACTAAGACTGGATAGGCATTTCAGATCAAAATCTAGTGGATCTACCAGAACACGACGTCGATTGGAAAATAAACGAATAGCCTATTCTGATAGAAATCTATCGCACAAATCGAAAGACAAAACGGGAATACCTGCGGCAGTTCAAACATAAGCCGACCGAAATGCTTGCCATTGAAATCAACGTCTCGCCGCAGGCTATCAGGGGAGAGATGGAATTGTCGGGAATCGCGTCGATCCAAAAAATAATCGAAGGATTGATCTACGAGTCATCCGATTGCTTTTCAAACGACCGGCGCAGATGTTTGGCATTCCAGCAAGACCACACAGAGTTTGAACGACCTCCAAAACGAGAATTAGACCGAGAACTGCAAATCTGGGAATATCCAGATCACAGGATTTGTGCTTGCGGAGAATGGCACAAAGCAAAATACAGCCAGTGCTACTCATGTGGTCAGAGACGTCGGTATGGACGAATCCCACACCACTCGTTGCCATGACCACATACAGACCAGACGCCTACGAAGCTATCAAGATGATCCACCGCAGTATCTCATTCGACGTCGTCGACTACCTGCACGGCGAATGGGAGGAGACAAAGACGGCCAAGCCAAAATCAACAGTCTGACAAAATTCTCTGCCTCCAAAATCATCTACCAGCCCTACAAGTCTTTTCCCAACCAAGATCACAACCAGACTCACAAAATAAAGGAATGCGCCTTGCTAAACCCGTCGACATAATGCCATGCTTGGACGCGCCGGACACACGCCCGCATCCGAGGCTGTGCGGGTAGCCATCGGTCTGTGGCAGTGTTTTGCCCTGGTCGCCGATGACTTTCTCTCTACCGTCAAGGACTCCAAACAAAACGCCAAATTCTGCGGAGGAGTCGTTTTACGAGCCAGATGGCAGTAGCTAGCCAAACGCCATTCAAAGTGCACCGTCGCACAATGGGACGTCGCGGTGGGCATCCTGACGGGGATCCTTCATACCTGCACTAGAGATAGGTCTTGCAGGAGACGGCCTCAAATTTTAGTTAGTGACTGTCCCCAAAACGACCGGCCTTAAGGAACGTCGGAAGAAAGCTTTCTCAAATCAGAACCGAAAGAGCCAAACGACAAGCCCAAGAGCGCGATAAAGAACGCAGAAAAGCATGGGAAAAGGCCAATCCCAAGCAAGCGGCCATCCTAAAAGAGATAAACGACATAGGAAAAGCCACAGGAAACTTTGCCAGAGCCTTTTTGGACAACTGCCATAGGCTAAAAGACGCTTAATAACGCTTAAACAACCGAGAACAACACAGAAGAAGACACCAGAAGAATCCTTTTGATTCCTTCTAGAGAACACGTGCGCCCTAAACCAACAACGATAAACGACGAAAAACCATGACAAAAGAACAGTGGAAATCCATCCTTGAAACCATCAACGAAGTGGACAGCACCGCCCGCTATGACGTCCCAGACGAAGAAACCGAATTCTGGGAAGAAGCTGGCAAAGTTGACGATGCGATAAACGATTTGAAAAACTTCGTAGAAGAGAAGATCGAAGAAGCCGAAAACGACGAAGAAACGAATTGAGGCAAAAACGAAAACCGCCAATTAGGAAGCCGAAGAACCGTCGAAAAACCACCAAAGAAACGAATTAAAATTCTAGATACAAAACGTTCCAGACAAGAGGTTACCAGTTTTGTCAATAGCAGTTCAAGCAGATTTTTGCAAAAACCGCAAAATTTTACATTCCCGACACAATTCACCGTCTTTCCGGAAAAGAGAGGGGGGGATGGGAAGGAAGATTGAAAAAGAGCCGTCTAAGCCAAAATCCAAAAAACCCCCGGCCGCCCTTCCTTTCCCAATTCAGCAGCCACGGGATAGACGTCTTAGCTAAGGTCAAACGTCAAATTCTCCTCAATAAACCAATCGAAAAACCGAATAGAACCACCGAAAAACCAACGAATCGACGAATTAAAATTCACGATACAAAACTAGCAACCAAGGGGTACTGTCTAGTTTTGTCAATAGGCATGTCAACACTTTTCTCCAGAAACCGCAAAATTTTACATTCCCGACACAATTGAAGCCCAATTCCAACCCATCCACGAAACCACCGAAAGCCAGAGCCAACGTCACCGTTGACAACGATAAAGCATATTTGACAACCCTAGAAACCGACTAAACCCCGCCAACGAGCCAGCAGGAAGAATCAAGGACCGGCCGCCGATTTCAAAGCCGCATTGTACTCTTCATCCAGCCTCTGATGACGCTCTTCCATCTCGTCGTCTGTGATTTGCCCCCTGTTAAACAACCCGTACAATTGATCCACCCCATCGTTGTAAGCCTTCTCTATGGCCGCATTCGGGCCGGCAAAGTATTTATCCACACGATCCGCTCCCATCATCTCCCGCAAAGTTTGCTGGTCGTGAGAGAGAGCCAGCGAATAGTCCATATACTCGACTTCCTTTCGCAAAAACTCGTTTTCCGCACGCTGTCTCTCTTCAAAATTCTTGCCGGAAGTGATCAGATTCTCGCGCATCTCTTTCCACTTATTCTCCACAGACGAAATCAATTCCTGTTCGCGCTGAATGCTGCCGCCAAATTGAGAATCCAAGAAATCGTTCCCTTTCTCCCGATAAGTGTACAAAGCCAGAAAATCGGCCTTGCTGGGTTCAAACCAAGCCGACTCCTCCCGCAAATCACGCGCCGTTTGCGAATGCTTCAGCTTATACTCCCGCAACTCATAAGGAGAAAGATGCGGCGAGAGTTCCGCCCACAGCTCCCTTTCTTTGTCCCGAATCGCTTTGTTCGCCAAGTCCAGTTTGAGATGAGCATCCAGGGCATCCAAGTCCGGAGTACCGTATGTCCCATAGCAAGCCTTCGTTGCGTTCGGGTCTTCCAAAATGCGATTGCGCTTCGCCTCCAACGCTTTCAATTCGGGCGCGTATTGAGCGGCGATGGCGTTCACCTTCGCCCAATCTTCCGCGCTGGCGGAGAGAGACTGGCGATGAGCTGACGCAGATTCCTTTGGCTTGGCCGTTTGGCTTTTCTCGGATTCCGTTTTGGCAACGGCGGGCTTGGCCGTTTCCGTTGTTTCCAAAGGCGAGCGCAGGACAACGTAAGCCAACACGACCGCAAACAATGTCATGGAAGTAATGATTGTCTTCTTCATGTCGAATACTTTCTTTCTTTTTGTTGTTTCGTTCAAATTGATTACCGACGAGGAGAAGGCACGGGAACGGGAACCGGCACAGGAACCGGCACAATGGCCGGCGGTGGATCCGGCGGACGATTCTCATGAAAAGTGATGCTGTCAATCGTCGCCCAACTGCCGCCGCCGGGAACAGACATAAACATCACCTTCCCCCCTCCCGCTCTCAAAAGAACGCTATATTGCACCGTGGTGACCTCAGTACTCCCTTCGACTCTGTACTTTATGGTCATGGTAAAATTCTTCACCCCAGAAGTGTGGGTAGCCGTAATTTTCAAGCGCGTCACATGCTCTTTGACGCGTCTGATTCCCGAAGAAAAAGACTGCTCAATCCTGCCGACGACCATCGCTTTGCTGCTCAACCACTCCGCGGGTTGTTGTCTTTCTCGTGGTATCTTCTCAAGAAAATTGTTCCTGATACGGTTGCCATCTCTGCAATGATCCGTATAGTGTTCCACGTTGCGCCAAGAGCCGTCAGGATACCACTCGGTACTCCGCACTTCCAATATGGTCGTCCAGAGTCCCGAAGAAGGACAGTCCTGAATCGGGGCCGCAGAACGGTAAGAAACCCTTCCTTTTTTGGAACTTCCCGGACGATAAACATTGTTCACTGTCGTTAAAGTCTCGTACCATCGTCCGCCAACATATTCATGCAACCAAGTGGTGTCGATGCCGTAAATCTCGTAGGTTGGCAGCTGCGCTTGGGCGTTTGACCCAACGAGCAAACCAACACCGACGACGACAGCGGCCGCCGTTTCTTTAATTTTGGACTTGGAAAACGCTACGCGAGCGGCATCCAAACCGACCGCAATTATCGCGAAAAACGAATTCATACACCGCCGAAAATACCGATCCCAGAAAGGAAAGCAAGCAATTCTTCAAATAAAGATTCCAGAAATGGAAAAAAGAGAGGCAGATTTCAATTGCCAAATAGAACGATTAAGAAGCCGATTAAATAAGGAAAAATCTTTCAAAACCGCTCGAAAAGACCGCCAAAGCCAGCAGAAGAAAGCCGATAGCGCGATGAAACGACAGAAAGCATGGCCGGAGAAAAGGGAAAGGAAGACAAAAAAAAAACCGCTGGAAGAAGATCCCAGCGGAAAACAAAACCATGAAAGAGACAAAGAATTTTATTTTTAAACAACAGCGATTCGAACTTGCTAACCACGAATCACGATGGCAAGATAGCCAAATGCGAGCCACGATTCAAGAAAGATCTTTTGAGGTTACGGAAGAAAATGAAACCGTAACCGTCCCCATCAAAACGACGTCCATTGCCGAAATTGCCGCGCCGTTGCCGCCACTAACCGAGCAGCAACGCAAAGACCTTGAAACCGTACACCCCAACCTAAAAGCCCAAATGCCCGCATTCCTTTATTTCGCCTCGCTTGATCCTCCGCTCCAGCGTCCCACGAGAAATCCCAAGCATCAACGCTGCTTGAATCCTTGAATAGACTATCTCTTCCACATCGTGAACATGGTTCAGGATTTTTGCAATATCTTCCCTATCCTCTGAACCTACTCTTTCTGCTCCACCCGCCTCTTAAAACTCTCCTTACCCCCAAGCTACACAGCCCGATGATACGCAGTGGCTCTCCACAACCTTCGCAAATAAACATTCACAATTAGGGAAATAGGTGACTACGGGCTGTTTGGCGGTTCGTAGCGTTGAATTTTCGTTGTTTGGCTCGTTGGTCTGCTCTTATCGCGATCCAAATTTCATCGGGCTCTTTCTGGCTTTTGGCTTTCTTTAGGAATTCTTCTTCATGTGGTTGCAGTTCATAGGCGGGCGTTGGCGGGGCGGTTGTCGTTGGCGGTTTAGGCGTTGGCCGTTGTTGTTCTCGTTGGTTCTTCTTCCGCATCATGCGCTCGATTTGCGCTTAGGTTGGGGTGTACGGTTTCAAGGTCTTTGCGCTGTTCTGGCGTCAGCGGCGGCAACGGCGCGGCAATTTCCGCAATGGCCGTCGTTTTGATGGGGACGGTTACGGTTTCCTTTTCTTCCGCAACCTCAAAAGATCTTTCTTGATTCGGTGTTAGCATTCGGCTATCTTGCCATCGTGATTCGTGGTTAGCAAGTCCGAATCGCTGTTGTTTAAAAATAAAATTCTTTGTCTCTTTCATGGTTTTGTTTTCCGCTGGGATCTTCTTCCAGCGGTTTTTTTTTGTCTTCCTTTCCCTTTTCTCCGGCCATGCTTTCTGTCGTTTCATCGCGCTATCGGCTTTCTTCTGCTGGCTTTGGCGGTCTTTTCGAGCGGTTTTGAAAGATTTTTTCCTTATTTAATCGGCTTCTTAATCGTTCTATTTGGCAATTGAAATCTGCCTCTCTTTTTTCCATTTCTGGAATCTTTATTTGAAGAATTGCTTGCTTTCCTTTCTGGGATCGGTATTTTCGTGGGCATGTCTAAAAATCTTTTTGGTTTTAATTGGTTGGCGGTCTGCGTTGCGGCTGCTGTTTTGGAATTGAAGAAAGCGGTTTCTGCTGCTGCGGCTGCTGTCGTTGGGATCGGGCTTTTGTTGGCGCCTTCGTTGGTTGGGCAAGAACGTCCTGATGATGAACCTCTTCCGTCCGATGATCCTTCGTTGGTGTCTCCTTACGTTGACAGCATTGAAGTCCACAATCATTCTTCGTCTGGATTCTCGATTTCTGTGAATCTTGGTTCTGGTTGGGAGGCGTTTGGTGGTGCTTATCTTTGTGATGAGGATGGCCATTGTGATTCTGGATCTCTTCTTAGTTCGGGTACTTTTCGTTGGCCGGCTTCTGTTTACATGCTTAATCCGCCGCGGGGTAATTCTATTCACTCCTACAGTTTCAGACTTAAGCCAATTGCACGTGAGGGTGTTGCTAGGGGTCGTCCTTTTAGTTCTGCTGGTTTGGAGATTGATGTCACCGTGTATATTGAAGTTACGGATGGGGCCGTTTCTTCGATTTACTGCTATGTGGATTATCCTTCTGTGTACTTGGGTCCGTTTCGTCGTTCGGATTATTATCCGTACCTGCTTTATCAGGGCACTTGGTATGCCAATGGCTTTTGGTATGCTGATTGATTCTTGTCTTTGGCGCGGTTGTTGGGTTATTCTTTTTCCGCTATGGATTGGAAGAATCGGGCTTTTACGTTGATCGAGTTGTTGGTGGTTATCGCTATCATCGGCATCTTAGCGTCTTTGCTTCTGCCTGCTCTTTCAAGGGCAAAGGCAACGGCTCATAAAGCGGTTTGCCTCAATAACCAACGGCAAATTGGAATTGCTCGGCAACTGTACGCAAACGACAACGACGGTTTTTTGGTTGCTGGCGAAGTTTGGAATAACTTGCTTAGTTTTTCCTATTTGGATGGGCAAACGAATTTGTTCAATTGTCCTGCGGAGAAGCGGGTTTCAAAGTTTCTTCAAGCTGCTGGCATGTCTCCTGATTTTGCTCCTTCATTTCCGTTTGAGAATTATGGACGTCCCTTTTGGCCTTGGGGTTATTTACAAAACGATTTTGGTTTAAATTCGGATCGTTTGGTTAATGGATATAAGTATTGGGGAATTTCTGGTTCTCCTTTGCCGTCGGGAGGTTGGACTCGGGGGATTCGGGATTTTCAAGTGGTTTCTTCTTCGCGCATGGTTGTTCAAGCGGATGCCTCGCACTTTGGCAAATTTGGCGAAAGGATTTTTACAGCGTCACGTGGTTTTGGAGGCATTGATTCTTCTGGTTATCTTCCTTTAACCGTTGCCCGTCGGCATTCTGGGCAAGCGAACGTTTTGTTTGCGGATGGGCATGTTGGCTCGGAGACGTTGCGGCAACTTCTTTATCCTTCGGTGGAGAATTGGACACGGTTTAACTTCGATAATGAAAAGCATTGGTTGGACGGTGACATGCCTTCTGCTTCCGGTTGGCAACCACGTACGCCTTGGGATGAGTTGGTGGAGTTTTGAACGGCGCTGTCGTTTTTGCTTTCCGTTTTGTTTCAACCGTCGGGTTCTGGCTCGGCAGTTTTTTTCAATCTTCCTTCCCATCTTCTTCCTTTCCCTTTTCCCTCTTTTAGCGGTTTCTAGGGTTGTCAAATGTTCTATATCGTTATCAAATGTGACGTCTGTGGATGGGTTGGAATTGGGCTGTTTTGAGGTTGGAAGTCGGTTTTTTTCACTTTTTTGCAGAAAAAGCTTGCTTTCGCTATTGACAATGATAGCCATACGTCTTGTCGCTATCATTGTATCTAGAATTATTTCGCAATGTTTCAAAAATGATCGTCTGCAAATGGCGGTTAAATGGCGGTGATTCGGTCTTCGAAGTTATCTTTCAGCGGTTATTAGGGCTTCAAAATTGGCCTGTCGGAGCTCGGTTTTTAGCCTTTTGATTTCTATAAAGATTTGGCTTTGGGGGTTGGGCTGGTGGGTCTCAAGACTTCTTCTTTTAGGGATTGGATTTGGTTCTGGATGATTTCGGGCCGGTTTAGGATTTGTTCTTTCTGAGCGATTCTTCTTTCGCGCTCCTCTAATTGTCGTCGTTCTTGGATTCGTCTTTGGGCAAGGGCTCGGTTGTTGGTGTGGATTTGTTTAGTTTGCTGTTCTGCTCTTTTGAGGCGTGATTTTCGGGTAAAGGCTTTTAGGATGCGCTCGGCTCTAATGGCGGTTGTTCTGCTGGTTTGGGTTCGCAAGGCGATTTCTGTATGGCTCAGTTCTGGATGTTTGTGGATTTCGGCGATGGCCATGAAAGTTTTCGGGGGGAGTCTTTGGCTGTGGAATTCAGGCGGGAGTTGCCATGGGAGAGGATTCCGTATGGCGTGGTTGTTGGTTAGGAAACCTTTCTCGGTTAGGGAATGGATGGCTTGGCGGGTTGTCTTTGGGGTGATTCGGCAAGCTTTGGCTATGTCGGTTATTTTTCTCGGCAAGTTGTATCGGGCTAATTCGTAAAGGATTCGTTCTTCGTAAAGGGTCATGTCTGTTGGGTGGTTTTCTTTTTGTAGTCGTCAATGGCGGTTTGCAAGTCGGTAATTGCCGAATAGACGTCTTCGATCTTTTCGGTTACTTCCTTGTCGTCGTTGCAGGCTTCTTTGATTTCGCTGTCTAATCCGAACAGCGCATTGGCTACTTGCAAGTTCAGTTCTCTGTCGAGTCTGGTGAATTCGTCTAATTCTGGTGCTGGCATGGTCTTTCGTCGTTTATCGTTATTGGTTTAGGGCGCACGTGTTCTCTAGAAGGAATCAAGGAGATTCTTCTGGTGTCTTCTTTGTTGTTGTTCTTGGTTGTTTAAGCGTTATTAAGCGTTTTTTAGCCTATGGCAGTTGTCCAAAAAGGCTTTGAAATAGTTTCCTGTGGCTTTTCCTATGTCGTTTATCTCTTTTAGGATGGCCGCTCGTTTAGGATTGGCCTTTTCCCATGCTTTTCTGCGTTCTTTATCGCGCTCTTGGGCTTGTCGTTTGGCTCTTTCGGCTCTGATTTGAGAAAGCTTTCTTCCGACGTTCCTTAAGGCCGGTCGTTTTGGGGACAGTCCTTCCAAAGAGTTTTAGCACCTTGCGGCAAAACTTATATTCGTTGGTGAAGCCTTAGATTCTGCGGATTTTGACAATCTCTTTCTCTTCAAGGATCTTGACGGTCTGCTGGCGGTGTTTTTGCTGGCGTTGGCAAGCTTAGCTGCTTGGCGGATGGAGATGATGCCATAGCGGAGCATGATTCTGGCTACGGCGTTTTGGGCTGGGGTTAGTTTCAAGTCGTCGATGATCATCGGCATGATCATTTGGCGGCCATGGGCGACGGTGTATTTGTTGGGTTGGTGTTCTCGGTATTCGGCAATTAAGATTCCGGCCTTGGTTAGCCAATCGAGGAGTTTCCGGAAGCGGTTAATTCGGATTCTGCATGCTTTGGCCATGTTGGGAATGCTTTCAAAGCAGCCTCGGCGCTGTTGGTTTTTCCTGTTTCCTTGGCGGCGGCAAATATGGGAAACGATTCTCTCGGCGGCAATCAGATCGTATCTGGCGCCTGCTTTGTAACGTATGGTCTGGAGGATGGTTAACGGCGCTCTTCGTTTCTTCTTGGCTCTGGCTTTCGTTGTTATCGGTTTTCGTTGGTTTGTCTGGGTTGTTTGCTGGAGTTGTTTTTCTTGCTCTCGTCGTTGGCGGAGTCGTTGGTCGGCTCTTATCGCAATCCAAATTTCTTCCCGCTCTTTCTGGCTTTTGGCTTTGTTGAGGAATTCTTCTTCGTGTGGTTGCAGTTTGTAGGCGGGCGTTGGTAAGGCTCGCTGTTGTTGTTCTCGTTTGTTCTGTCGGCGCATGCTGCGCTCAACTTGGGCTTTTAGGTTGGGGTGAACGGTTTCAAGGTCTTTGCGTTGCTGCTCGGTTAGTGGCGGCAACGGCGCGGCAATTTCCGCAATGGACGTCGTTTTGATGGGGACGGTTACGGTTTCCTTTTCTTCCGCAACCTCAAAATTTCTTTCTTGATTTATCGTTGGCATGTGGATATGTTGCATTCGCGATTTATCGTTGGCAAGACTTAAATCGCTGTTGTTTAAAAATAAAATTCTTTGTCTCTTTCATGGTTTTGTTTTCCGCTGGGATCTTCTTCCAGCGGTTTTTTTTTGTCTTCCTTTCCCTTTTCTCTGGCCTTGCTTGCTTTCGTTTCATCGCGCTATCGGCTTTCTCTGGCTTGTTTTGGCGGTCTTTTCGAGCGGTTTTGAAAGGTTTTTCCCTATTTAATCGGCTTCTTGATCGTTCTATTTGGCAATTAAAATCTGCCTCTCTTTTGTTTCATTTTTGAAATCTTTATTTGAAGAATTGCTTGCTTTCCTTTCTGGGATCGGTATTTTCGGCTTTGCTATGTTCATTTTTAAAGCTCTAGGAGCGGTTTGTTTGGGCGCCGCTTCGCGCATTTTGAAGTCCAAATTTGAAAAGACGGCGGCCGCTGTTGTCGTCGGTGTTGTTGGAATCGGTTTGCTTGTCGGATCGATTTCTTTGCTTGCTGAGCCAGTTCAAAAGGGGCCGGGGAGCAGTAACATTGTGAATGTCTGCGCTCCTGTGGTTCATTATGTGGAGGTTACGAATGACGGTTCGTCGGGGCTTTCGGTCTCGGTGAGTCTTTCGCAGCATGGCTGGGATATGTTCAGGTGGGTTTGGTCTGAGGATCGAAATCGCTGGGAAACTTGGGGTTACAGGTTTCGCACCTATGATGCCGTTCGGCATTATCCGTTTAAGCGAGGGGATTTTTACGCTGATTATTCCGGTTCTGAATTGGAGACTTATGATGGTGCTGAGGAGTACGTGCCCGTTCATTTTGATTATTTTGTTCGTGGTGGTTCTGGCGGTACTCGTGGCTCTGGCGGGCAATACTTCAGCATGAGGATTAATCCTGAGTGGTTTGGCTTGCAGCATGTTAGGGCGGAGCATTATCATACGTTGGATCATTGGGTGGACATTACTTTGTACGTCACGGATCGGGATTCCAAAGGCAAGCGTATGCCTGTGGGCAAGTACAACATGCATTGCTGGGTTTCGGACAACGATGGAAATGGCTATTCTGTCACCGTTTATTACGATGGAAATGGTGACGGTACTTTTGAACAGGCCTTTTAGGAGGTGGATTTTTTGAAAAGCAAAGCCTTTACGTTGATCGAGTTGTTGGTGGTCATTGCTATTATCGGCATCTTGGCGGGGCTTTTACTGCCCGCTCTTTCGCGGGCTAAGGCAACGGCGCATAAAACGGTCTGCCTTAATAACCAACGGCAAATTGGAATTGCTCGGCAACTATACGCAAACGATAATGGCGATTATTTGATTGCTGGCGTCAATTTTTGGCAACGGCTCAGTTTCTTCTATTTGGATGGGCAAACGAATTTGTTCAATTGTCCTTCTGAGAAGCGGGTTTTGAAAGCGTTTCAAGCTGCCGATAGGCTTCCGCCGCCGCCGCAACCGCCTTGGGGAACACTTCCACATGGGCCGTTTTTTATTCCTTGGGGATATTTGCAAAATGATTTAGGATTAGTTCCGTCTTCTTCCTTTCGGGATGTAAAGTGGTGGGGGGTTTCTGGGGAGGCTTTGCGTGGGAGTCCTGGGGGTTGGACTCGGGGGATTCGGGATTTTCAAGTGGTTTCGTCTTCGCGCATGATTGTGCAAGCGGACGGCTCTCGGTTTGGCAAGTCTGGTGGTGGTACTCGTTTGCATCTGTTCTCTCATGGTTTTTATGGCATTGATTCTAGCCATAGTTTTTTAAACGTTGCTCGTCGTCATTCTGGGCAAGCGAATATTTTGTTTGCGGATGGGCATGTTGGCTCGGAGACTCTTTATCAAATGCTTTTTCCGTCTTTGGATAATTGGACACGGTTCAATTATGACAATCGGCAGCATTGGCTGGATTCGGACATGCCTTCGGCTTCCGGTTGGGAACCTCCTACGCCTTGGGATGAGCTCGTGGAGTTTTGAACGGCGCTGCAGTTTTTGCTTTGTTTCAACCGTCGGGTTTCTGGCTCGGCGGTTTTTTTGATTTTCCGCTGGCCTTCCTTTCCCATTTCCCTCTTTTCGCGGTTTCTAGGGTTGTCAAATGTTCTAAATCGTTGTCAAATGTGACGTCTGTGGATGGGTTGGAATCGGGCTGTTTTGGGGTTGAAAGTCGGTTTTTTTCACTTTTTTGCAGAAAAAGCTTGCTTTCGCTATTGACAATGATAGCCATACGTCTTGTCGCTATCATTGTATCTAGAATTATTTCGCAATGTTTCAAAAATGATCGTCTGCAAATGGCGGTTAAATGGCGGTGATTCGATCTTCGAAGTTATCTTTCAGCGGTTATTAGGGCTTCAAAATTGGCCTGTCGGAGCTCGTTTTTTAGTCTTTTGATTTCTTTAAAGATCTGGCTTTGGCGGGTTGGGCTGGTGGGTCTCAAGACTTCTTCTTTTAAGGATTGGATTTGGTTTTGGATCTTTTCTGGCCGGTTGAGGATTTGTTCTTTCTGGGCGATTCTTCTTTCGTGCTCCTCTAATTGTCGTCGTTCTTGGATTCGTCTTTGGGCAAGGGCTCGGTTGTTGGTGTGGATTTGTTTAGTTTGCTGTTCTGCTCTTTTGAGGCGTGATTTTCGGGTAATGGCTTTTAGGGTGCGCTCGGCTCTAATGGCGGTTGTTCTGCTGGTTTGGGTTCGCAAGGCGATTTCTGTATGGCTCAGTTCTGGATGTTTGTGGATTTCGGCGATGGCCATGAAAGTTTTCGGGGGGAGTCTTTGGCTGTGGAATTCAGGCGGGAGTTGCCATGGGAGAGGATTCCGTATGGCGTGGTTGTTGGTTAGGAAACCTTTCTCGGTTAGGGAATGGATGGCTTGGCGGGTTGTCTTTGGGGTGATTCGGCAAGCTTTGGCTATGTCGGTTATTTTTCTCGGCAAGTTGTATCGGGCTAATTCGTAAAGGATTCGTTCTTCGTAAAGGGTCATGTCTGTTGGGTGGTTTTCTTTTTGTAGTCGTCAATGGCGGTTTGCAAGTCGGTAATTGCCGAATAGACGTCTTCGATCTTTTCGGTTACTTCCTTGTCGTCGTTGCAGGCTTCTTTGATTTCGCTGTCTAATCCGAACAGCGCATTGGCTACTTGCAAGTTCAGTTCTCTGTCGAGTCTGGTGAATTCGTCTAATTCTGGTGTTGGCATGGTCTTTCGTCGTTTATCGTTATTGGTTTAGGGCGCACGTGTTCTCTAGAAGGAATCAAGGAGATTCTTCTGGTGTCTTCTTTGTTGTTGTTCTTGGTTGTTTAAGCGTTATTAAGCGTTTTTTAGCCTATGGCAGTTGTCCAAAAAGGCTTTGAAATAGTTTCCTGTGGCTTTTCCTATGTCGTTTATCTCTTTTAGGATGGCCGCTTGCTTGGGATTGGCCTTTTCCCATGCTTTTCTGCGTTCTTTATCGCGCTCTTGGGCTTGTCGTTTGGCTCTTTCGGCTCTGATTTGAGAAAGCTTTCGCCCGACGTTCCTTAAGGGGTGTCGTTTTGGGGACAGTCCCCTGGGCCTTTTGGGGACAGTCCTTCCAAAGAGTTTTAGCACTTTGCGGCAAAACTTATATTCGTTGGTAAAGCCTTGGAATCGCCGAACTTTGACCACTTCTTTCTCCTCCAAAAGTCTGGCGGTTCTGCTGGCGGTGTTCTTGCTGGTGTTGGCCAGTTTAGCTGCTTGGCGGATGGAGATGATGCCATAGCGGAGCATGATTCTGGCTACGGCGTTTTGGGCTGGGGTTAGTTTCAAGTCGTCGATGATCATCGGCATGATCATTTGGCGGCCATGGGCGACGGTGTATTTGTTGGGTTGGTGTTCTCGGTATTCGGCAATCAAGATTCCGGCCTTGGTTAGCCAATCGAGGAGTTTCCGGAATCGGCTGATTCGGATTCTGCATGCTTTGGCCATGTTGGGAATGCTTTCAAAGCAGCCTCGGCGCTGTTGGTTTTTCCTGTTTCCTTGGCGGCGGCAAATATGGGAAACGATTCTCTCGGCGGCAATCAGATCGTATCTGGCGCCTGCTTTGTAACGTATGGTCTGGAGGATGGTTAACGGCGCTCTTCGTTTCTTCTTGGCTCTGGCTTTCGTTGTTATCGGTTTTCGTTGGTTTGTCTGGGTTGTTTGCTGGAGTTGTTTTTCTTGCTCTCGTCGTTGGCGGAGTCGTTGGTCGGCTCTTATCGCAATCCAAATTTCATCGCGCTCTTTCTGGCTTTTGGCTTTGTTGAGGAATTCTTCTTCGTGTGGTTGCAGTTTGTAGGCGGGCGTTGTCGGGGCGGTTGTCGTTGGCGGTTTAGGTGTTGGTAGGGCTTGCTGTTGTTGTTCTTGTTGGTTCTTCTTTCGCATCCTGCGCTCGATTTGCGCTTAGGTTGGGGTGTACGGTTTCAAGGTCTTTGCGCTGTTCTGGCGTCAGCGGCGGCAACGGCGCGGCAATTTCCGCAATGGCCGTCGTTTTGATGGGGACGGTTACGGTTTCCTTTTCTTCCGCAACCTCAAAAGATCTTTCTTGATTCGGTGTTAGCATTCGGCTATCTTATCGGTGCGAATCGGTGTTAGCAAGCTCGAATCGCTGTTGTTTAAAAATAAAATTCTTTGTCTCTTTCATGGTTTTGTTTTCCGCTGGGATCTTCTTCCAGCGGTTTTTTTTTGTCTTCCTTTCCCTTTTCTCCGGCCATGCTTTCTGTCGTTTCATCGCGCTATCGGCTTTCTTCTGCTGGCTTTGGCGGTCTTTTCGAGCGGTTTTGAAAGGTTTTTCCCTATTTAATCGGCTTCTTAATCGTTCTATTTGGCAATTGAAATCTGCCTCTCTTTTGTTTCATTTTTGAAATCTTTATTTGAAAATTGATTGCTTTCCTTTCGGGGATCGGTATTTTCGTTTTCGTTATGCCTAATTTTTACTCTTTAGGAGCGGTTTGTTTGGGCGCCGCTTCGCGCATTTTGAAGTCCAAATTTGAAAAGATGGCGGCCGCTGTTGTCGTCGGTGTTGTTGGAATCGGTCTGCTTGTCTCTCCGTTTCTGGTTCAAGCCGATGATGGAGAAGATAATGCTCCTAGCGTTTTACAGATCAACGTTCAGAATCACGGTTCCATTGGATTCGATGTGGAATTTGATGTCTCTGTTCCATGGGAAGATATTGGTTCTTTCGATAGGTTTCGGCTGTTTCTGGATGATGAAGATATTAACGTTGTTGGATATCCCCGCAGTGATACTCTTGAATCGGAGGCGCCGAATCAGGGTTGGCTGGAGATTCCGGGCTTTGATGGTGGGCCGCCGCTTCCCTATCCGGGCTATGTGCATTCCTTTGATTACACAGTCAAAGCGTTAAAGACTAAGGAACTTACGCTTGTTCCGTTGGGCGGTCCTCCTCCTGCTTTTTGGTTTGTGGAGTATGAGACTTACAAGGTGGACATTTCGCTTTATGTTGTTTTGAATAGCAACGGATCGCTTTACTCGATGAATGCTTGGGCGTACGATAGTGATGGAAACAGTTATGCAGTTCCTGTTTGTTACTCTCCTTGAGGATGGAAATCATGGATTTCTCCCGTAAGCGCGCTTTTACGTTGATTGAGTTGTTGGTGATTATCGCAATTATCGGCATCTTGGCGTCTTTGCTTCTGCCTGCTTTGGGCAGGGCTAAGTCGGCGGCTCATAAGGCGGTTTGCATTAAGCGCCGTTGACGGTAAGCCGCTCCGTCGTTTGGCCGAACCATTCGGTGGTGAGGGCGAAAAGATCCACAAAGGGAAGCCCGTAGTTGGCGGCCACTTCCTGCGTGACTCCGCTGTAAAGGGCAAGGTTGGCGTTCTCTCGATGGCCGTTGGGCAGGTCGAGTTGCGCGGACAGATTTTGGAAGGCGATAGGCGAAACGAGCGCCAGCCGAGGCGCTGATTCTCCGTTGTATTTTTGCATCAAAGTGTGTTGGACGAAAGCCTCCAGTTCGGCCCGATATTTTTCCAAACCTTCGGGACCGTCAAAGGATTCGTTGAATCCGAAGAACGCCAAAATCGTGTCCGCCCGCAACGTTTCCAACCATTCATCCGGCGAGGGAAAGTGGCCGGGCGCCGCTGTGGATGGAAAACTCCGGGCGAAGTGTTTCCGCACCCGCAAAAGCCCATTGAGAGCGCCGAGCCGGATGCGGACGAAAGCTCGGCGTCCAAGCCGGACGCGCCATGTTGCGGATGACAAGCCGCCGGTCGGGAAAGCGAAGTTGAAGTTCGGTTTCAAAAAATCCGTAGGCAATCATCCGCTCCGCCAAACCGTTGCCGAGAAGCACGATGCGCTCTGCGTGTTCCGGCAAAGGAAGGCGACCGGGATGCGCTCTTTGTCGCTCCAGCTTTTGAATTTCCGTTTCGGAGAGAATGACCTTTGGAGAAGAGCCGAGCCTGAAATCAGATGTCCGCAGGCCGCGCCGAAGGAAGTAGTCTTTCTTCTGAAATCCGTAAAAAGAAGGCTCAAAAGGATCGACCGGCTCCGCATTTGCCCGCGAAGGAACGACCATCCCCGTCAAGTGAAAAGCGGCGTTGACGATGAGCCGCCGAAGGTCTTCCCAGCGAAAATCCACCGACGCCCCGGCAGTAGTGGCAAAGCAAAGTCCCTTCCGTTTTCCCGAAGGCGAGGGATAGCTTTTCAACCAAGCCAGCGGCATCATCGGGTTGTTCTTCTCGCCTTCAACCAGCATGGAAGAAGGATCCAGCGTCTCCGTCACCGCGCCCCGAAGCAGAACAACCGCTTTCTCTTGGTTTAAATGCCGAATGCCGTAAATGTCCGAGGGCGTAAAAATGTCCGAAACTCCGTTCAAGATTGGATGATCGGCGTTTTGTTCCACCAAAACCGCCCGTCCACCTTGCGCTTTGTGGCGGCCGTGATGGTTGACCCAGTTGTCTCCCACAACCATTTTGCCGAAGTTTTGCCAATCGTAACCGCCATAGCGGTCATCGTTGTCAAAGGCGTGCGTTGCCGTGCGGAAGGCGATGATTGGCTTGGCTTCGTTCAAGTAGTCTAGAATGGGTTGCAGTTGGCGGCCGGGAAGTTTCCTTCGGCGCGTGCCGATAATCATCAAGTCCGCTGTCGCCAGCGCTTCAGTGTGCGGAATGTTGGCCACTTCGTTTGGATTGACGTAGCCGGTTTCTGGGTCGATGGCGAAGAGAACGGTGCATTCGAAACCGTGCCGCTGACTCAAAATCTTAGCCAACATAGCGCAAGACTCCTCGGAGCGATATTCTTCGTCGCCCGAAATGAAAACGATGTGTTTGCCGTTGGAAACGCCGGCTTTGGGTTCAAACACGAGCGGCTCGTCTTGGCAAACAGCCTGCGCCGCCAGACCGAAAAGAACGGCGACAACTGAAATTAAACGAAAGCGTTTCATCGTAAATCTGGAGAATTCAAAAATCTGCTGCAACAATTGTAAAGAAAGAAAGCAAAGCCCTTCCCAATCTCAATGCCGAACTTTTCCCACGCCGAAAATCGGATCTTGTCAAGAGAAAGAGAAGAGAGCATGATTTGAATTTCACGGGAAAGGATTCGGATTTTACGGTTTGGCGTTATGAAGGCTCGTTATATTGCGGATTTGTTTGAGAAACCGGGCGAGAAGTTGTCTCCGTCCCGTCAAAATTCTGCGCGCGGCGTTTCGGCTTTTTCGGCTTCGGGCATGTGGCCGCAATCTTCGGTTGGCGGAGCATCAATCGCCGCGGCAGCAGCAGCGGCCAAGGATATGGCGGATCGGAGCGCAGTGTTGGTGGAAATGATGGAAGAACTGGAAAAACGCCTTCGCCGCCAAGCGGCCAACCTCAGCGAAAGCGATCCGCCTCCCGCCGGCCCCCCAACCAGCAGAGAAATCAGCGCGACAAGCGAAAGCGAATCCCAGATTGCCCTTCCTTCCTCCAATCCGCCAGCCGTATAAAAACCTTTTTTAGAAAAACACAAAGAGAACAAAATGAAAGACGAGAAAAGCGCAATGGATTCTTTAGATTCCTTTAGAAAAGTTGACTTTGATTCTGCGAATTACGACGCAACGAATCGAATAGGATCCGTTCCCGCTAAAAATCGCTAGGGAAGAAGAGCCTCGCGGCAATTCCCTTTCCATCGGCAAAACCGAGACGAAGCCGTTACTAAGCCGATACTAAGCCGTCTCAGACCGCTTACCAAGCCGTCCAAAACACCCCACAAAACCCCCAACCGCCAAACCCACTCGCCGCCGCAACGCCGCCATTGACGGAAACAATTCTCTTTTTTAAAGATTGACTCCTTCCACCAAAGAGCCTAAAAAGCAAAGCGATTTCGGTTTGAAACCGTCATTTAAGAAGAACATTGAACATAAGAAAATGTTTAACTGGAAAAAGTCTTTGTCGTTATTAGCCGCCGTCGCCTGCTTTGGCGCAATCCAAGCACGAGCGCAAACTCTGGAAATTTACACCGGACCGAGCGGTTCTGCTCTGCGGGTGGATAGAGATGTTGATTTTTTGGAGCTTTCCGAAAGGGGCTATACTTGGATCATCTTGCCCGATGGCTTGAGGAGCTTGAAATATCTCGATCTAAGGCGTAATCAGTTGGCCAACCTCACTTTGCCCGGTGGCTTGACGAGCTTGGAATTTCTCAATCTCTCTTCGAATCGAAATCCTTTTACGGGTGCGAAGTTGACCAGCATTACTTTGCCTGCTGGTTTGGTGAGTTTGGAAACGCTCGATCTATCCTCTAATGAATTGACCGACGTTGTTTTGCCCGATGACTTGGGGAGCTTGAAAACGCTCTATTTGCAGGGGAATCGGTTGACCAGCATTGTTTTTCCCTACAACTTGTCCAGTTTGGAATATCTCGATCTCTCTAGAAATCGGTTGGGAAGCATCACTTTGCCTGATGGCTTGGCGAGATTGAAATCTCTCCATCTATCCTCTGGTGGTTTGACCAACGTTGTTTTGCCTGCTGGCTTGGCAAGATTGGAATATCTCGATCTATCCTCTAATGGTTTGACCAACCTTGTTTTGCCTGATGGCTTGGCGAGATTGAGAGTTCTCGATCTACGGGGGAATTCGTTGGCCGGCATCTCTTTTCCTGAGGACTTGCCCAGTCTGGAATATCTCTATTTGGACGGGAATAACTTGACTAATGTTGTTTTGCCTGATGATTTGCCCAGTTTGGAATATCTCTATTTGAACGGGAATAACTTGACCAATGTTGTTTTTCCCGACGACTTGCCAAGTTTGGAACGACTTTATCTGCAGGAGAATCAGTTGCGAAGCATTACTTTGCCTGATGGCTTGCCTAGTTTGGAATATCTCAATCTAGAGAGGAATCAGTTGCTCAGCATCATTTTGCCCGATGGCTTGAGAAGATTGAGTGAGCTCCATCTGCAGAACAATCAGTTGGTCAGCGTTACTTTGCCCAACGACTTGTTCCGTTTGTACTGGCTCGATCTGCGGAATCATCCGTTGACTAGCGTCACCTTGCCCGGTGGATTGAGGAGCTTGAGAGTGCTCCATCTGCCTCCTTCATTGAGACGATTGCAATTGCCTTCTGGGATGCGCGATAGAGTGGGACGCATTGCCCTCAATGGAAGTTCGGCTAATAGCTTGTTGTCCCCTGATAATCTTTTCTTCCTTGAGTTTTATGAACTGCCTCTCTCGCTATCGATTACTCGCAAAGACGGCGGTTTGGAAATCTCTTGGAGCGGCGTTTTGCAAAAGTCTACCGGTATTGAAGGCCCTTGGCAAAACGTCGATGAAACCAGTCCGTTGCGAGTTAATCCTTCGCTTCCCGCAGAATTCTTCCGCGTGCGTGCGGAGTAATTGTTCACTTCCATTAGCCGTTGGAGAATGGGGAAGGCGATGGAAAGGGAGAAAGGGCAATGCGGCTGGGTTGGTAGCGCGAATCAACTTTCTTTTTCCGGCGGCGCTCTAAAATGTTTAAAATGTTTTGTCGCTTCCAGTTCGCTGTCGATCTTTGAGTGCGTTCCATCATGGATAAAAGGCGAGAGAGGATTCGAAGATTGAAGGTTTTTGTGTTTTTGGCGTTGGGCGTTCTGGTTTGCGGCTGGGTTGGCGGCGCCGTGCGAATCAACGAAATCCGCATTGAACAGCCGGGCGCGGACGAGGATGAGTATTTTGAACTATTCTCCACGGTTGGCGGGGAGTCTTTGGATGATCTCACTTATTTGGTGATTGGCGACGGCGCGGGGAAGGGCGGAGTGATTGAGTCTGTGGTGGATTTGTCGGGGCGTTCTTTCGCTTTGGGTTCGCGGTATTTTCTGGTGGCGGAGGATACTTTTTCCCTTTTTGGCGTAAAGCCGGATTGGACGGCGCCGTTGAATTTTGAAAACGAGGACAATGTGACGCATCTTTTGGTTCAGGGTTTTGCGGGACGGATCGGTCAGGATTTGGACGCCGATGACGATGGAATGTTGGATGCGGTTCCTTGGGACTTGGTAGTGGACGGCGTTTCTTTGACGGCGTCGCTGGATTTTGGCGATCCGATTTATGCGGCTTCGTTGGGATTGGAAAGCGTGGGACCGAATGGAAACTTTGTGCCGGCTCACGTCTTTCGAGTCAATGATTCCGAAGGTTTTGCCATTGGGGATTTTTCGCCGATTGGCAAGACGGATACGCCGGGATTGTCTAACGACGGCGTGTTGCAGATTGCGCTGGACAGAGCGATTTTCGAGATTCAAGGGGACGGCGCAAGCAGTCCGTTGGTTGGTTTCAAAGTGAGGACGACCGGAGTTGTGAGTGGAGATTTCCAGAGCGGCGATGAACTGCGGGGATTTTTTCTGCAGGATTTGGTTGGCGATGGCAATGACGCCACTTCGGACGGCGTTTTTGTGTATGATCCGAATGGCGTGGATGTTTCCGTTGGCGACAAGCTGCGGGTCACCGGTTGGGTAAAGGAGCATTACGGTTTCACGGAAATTTACGAAGTCTCGAAGATCGAGAAAATGGGGAGAGATTCTGTTCGTCCGACGGCGGTTCATTTGCCGGAAGCGAAGGAGGGAGATTTGGAGCGGTTTGAGGGGATGTTGATTCAAATTGTCTCCCCGATGACGATTTGCCAAAACTATTTTCTGGGCCGCTACGGGCAGATGACGCTTTCTTCTCCCGACGATTTTGGAAGGCCGGGGCGGCTGTTTCAACCCACGAGCATTTTCCCTCCGGGCGCGAAGGCTGATGCGCTGGCGGCGGAGAACCAACGTCGGACTTTGATTTTGGATGACGGCCGGGATAGCCGCGCTCTCGGCGACAACCCCAATCCCGTTCCTTACTTGGGAACGGCGCCGGGAAGGTCGATTCGCTGTGGAGACCGAGTGGAAAACTTGATTGGAGTTTTGGATTATGGGCGGATCAATGCGCATCGATGGGATCCGGATCGAGATTATCGCCTGCATCCAATCGTGCCGCCTGAATTCATTTTGGAAAACCCGCGTCCGGCGAGCGCGCCGACAGTGAGCGGCAATCTGCGTGTGGCAAACTTCAATCTGTCCAACTATTTCACAACTATCGACAATGGCGACGCGGTTTGCGGGCCGAATGAAATACGTTGCCGCGGCGCTGATTCGGCAAGTGAACGGAGCCGTCAAAGGGAAAAAATCCTTGCGGCTATGTCTGCTTTGGACGCCCACATTCTCGGAGTCGTCGAAGTGGAGAACGACAGCGGGGCGACAATGCAAGACTTGGTAGATGGATTGAATGAGTCCGAGGATGGAAAATACAGTTTCATCGACTCCGGCACCATTGGCACGGACGCCGTCAAAGTAGGCTTGATTTATCAACCAAAGATTGTGGAGACGGAAGGCGACTTTATGATTTTGGACGACGCGGTGGACAAGCGGTTTTTCACCAAACGAGGGCGTCCTTCGCTGGCGCAGAGGTTTCGGCATCGCCTCACGGGAGATGCGCTTACCGTTGTTGTGAACCATTTTCGATCCAAGGGAAGTCCTTGCGATGCCTTCGGCGATCCGGACGCCAACGACGGGCAGGGAAACTGCAGCGGCATTCGCAACAGCGCGGCTGCGGCTCTCTTGGATTGGGTGTCCGCTGAATCGATTGCCGGCGTTGACCACGATGTATTGATCCTCGGAGATTTGAATTCCTACGCCAAAGAGGATCCCATTCGGACCATTGAGGCCGGCGGATTTGTCAATCTGATTGAGCGCTTTGCGGGAGGCGCCGCTTACAACTACGTGTTTGACGGACGCGCCGGTTATTTGCATCACGCCTTGGCCAGTCAAACGCTGGCCGTCAAAGCGGTCGGCCTTGCCGAATGGCACGTCAACGCCGACGAGCCCAAGGTTCGAGACTACAACCAAGAGTTTCAGCCGGACGGTTATTTCGCGCCCGACGCGTTCCGCTCCTCTGATCACGACCCCATTGTGATAGGGCTTCAAATGGGGGCGGACGCGCCAAAAAATGCGTCGGCCCGTTGGGATGGTTCGACGTTCCTCATTCAATTCGCGGGACTTTCCGGGCAATCCTACGCTGTTGAATTTGCCGATAATTTGACAAGTCCCGATTGGCGGGTGCGAAAGATCGTCGTTGCGGATGAGATGGGGTGCTTTGAATTTCTGGACTCCAATCCGCCAAGCGCCGCTGGATTCTATCGAGCGCGCCCTTACTTTTCTTTTGCGCAATAAAGAAGGATCTGTCACTTTGGACGCGCCGTTTTATTGAGCGGCGGAAGATTGAATAAAACTTATGAAACAGAATAGACGAACGCAGGCAACGGTTGCGGCGACAGTGTTTTTCCTCACTTTTGTAGCGGTGGCGCAAGATGCCTCCGAGGAAATGGTCGAACTGGAAGAGTTTGTGGCCACCGGTTCCCTTTTGCCAAGTTCGGGTGCCGCCTACGAAGCTCGTTCCGTGCCGATTCAAGTGATCGAGCGAGAGGCTTTCGATGCGGCCGGCTTCGCCACTGCGGAAGAGTTTCTGCAAAAACTGCCTGTCAATAACGGCGGAGCGATCCCGATGCAAAATAATCAGACTGGATTTACGCCGGGTGCTTCCTCCGCTTCTTTGCGAGGGCTTGGAGCGGATTCAACTTTGATTTTAGTCAACGGCAAACGGCTTGCGCCGTGGCCGACCGGAGCGGGGGGAACGACCGCTTTCGTCGATCTGAACTCCATTCCCGCGGCGGCAATCCAGCGGATAGAAGTGCTCAAAGACGGCGCTTCCGCCACTTACGGCGCCGACGCAGTGGCCGGAGTGATTAACATCATCACCGACTCGGATTACGAAGGCGCGGAATGGACGACCCGCTACGGCAACGACTTTTCCGGCACGGATTCTTCCGAATTTTACAACAGCCTTGTCTATGGAATCGGCGGCAAACGAGGCAACTTGTCGGGCAATGTTTTTTATCTGAAGAAGAACTCAATCTTCCATGCGAATCGAAAATTTTCCGCCACGCCGCCGTTTCTCAGCTCCAACTCGATTCCGATGAATATGCAACTGTCTGCCGAAGCGGTGCGCGAAGCGCTTCAACTTGGGCCAATGGAACTCATCCCCGGTTTGGACGACGCAGGCGTTCATTCCAAACAGGATCGCTTGATCATTGTCACTTCGGCGCCTTCCAACCCGGACGGAACACGCACTGCCGGCGCCAACGTCGAGAACAACGACGGCAATCTGAGCGCCGAGCAATATACTTTTTTGGACGGATTTGGGAGTCATTCGCGCTACAACTTCAACCGCCTGGCGCAGTCAACGCCGGAGATTGAACGGCTCGGAAGCTACGTTCAGTTCAAGCGAAAACTCTCTGGGCGGCTTTCCGCTTACGGCGACGCCAACTACGTCGGAACCGAGGCTTTTAACACTTTGGCGCCCACCGCTACCGGCAACTTCCGCAACTTGGACGGAGTTAGCATCGTCATCCCGGCTCGCACATCCACTCCCATTAACCTTCCCGCATCAAACGCCAAAGGGAAGGCGGCGGATGGTTACAATCAACACGTCGATCCAGCCACCGGCAAAGAATTCTTCCGTTTGCGCGAACAGCCGCCCGGCGCTTACAATCCTTTCAATCCCTTCAATCAAGATATTGAAGGCTCGTCTAGAATTCGCTTGGAAGAATTCGGCATTCGAACCGAAGAAACCAATGCTGACGCCTACCATACAACTTGGGGCATTCAGGGCGAAGATGTGGAAGTCGGCAACTCCGCTTGGAATTTTGACGTTGGTTTTCGGCTCAGCCGCGTGGAAGAACTTTCCTTGTTGCGCCGTGTTTCCATCAGCCGCCTAAATCGTTTGATGAACGCGGCGGACTCTTGGTTTGATCCATCCAGCAATGAGTTTCTCGGCATTACGAACCCTTACAATCCTTTCGGCGCCTCTCAATTCGACGGCTACTGGAACGAAAACAATCGCGCGCTGGCCGGCCATGCGACGACGGTTCTCAAAAACTCCGCCCAATCCGAAGTCCTGTTCGGTTACGCCCATGTTTCTTCCAGCGATTTATACGAACTACCCGGCGGAGATCTTGGCTTGGCTTTGGGTTACGATTGGCGGAGGGAAAGCATTCGTCAGTCCCCGGACCTTCTTTTTGCGACCGGAGACATTGCGGGAGAATCCACTCGAACGGCAACCAACGCCGGCCGCTCTATCCAAGCCTTTTTCTTCGAGACTTTTGTGCCGATTTTAGGGCCGGAAATGAACCTCGGCATCCATTCTTGGGACCTCAATCTCTCCGGCCGTTTTGAGGACTTCATCACCAGCGAACGTTCCACTTTCGTGCCGAAAATCAGCTCTCGCCTCGCCTTCAACCGGCAGATTGCTTTGCGCGGAAGCTGGGGCGAAGGATTTCGCGAGCCGTCTCTTTTTGAACTCTTCGCCGGCAAAACGGCCAGTCAGGCCGCCATTTCCAACCCGTTTAATCCAGACGACAACAATCCGGAAATCAACATTACCACGGCGGGCAACCCGAATCTCGAAGCCGAAGATTCCGAAAGCTACAACTTGGGGATTGTTTATTCGCCTCAGTTTCTCAAAGGTTTCACCGCCAGCTTGGACTATTGGCAGATAGAACGGAGGGGATCGGTCGCCAACAATCCACAGGATACGGTCGACAGAATATTTGGCGGCGGTCATGTTTTCCCCGGCGAATCCGTTCAGCGAGACGCTCAAAACAATCTTCTATTAGTTGAAACAGTCTTTCAAAACTCCGGTTTCAGTCGGTTTAGAGGAATAGACATTGCCGCCGGCTACCTTTTGCCAACCGACCGCTTTGGAATTTTCCATTGGGACTTCAACTTCACTTGGCTGTTGGAAGCGCTTCGGCAGGATAATCCAAACCGTCCCGTCTTTGATTACGTCGGGTTTGGAACGGATACCAACTTTGAACTGCGCAACTCACCAGATGAAATCAAAAAGAGCGACTTGCCCATCGGTTCCCAAGGTGGAAAACCTCTAGTCATCGCCAACGTGGGAAGCAATTCGGATGGCTATCTGGAATACAAATTCACCGCCTCTTTTGGCTGGACTTACAAAAACTTAGATATGCATCTTTTGGGTCGCTACACTTCTGGTTTTGCCGATGTGAACTCAGACTTTCAATTGACCGAAGTGGACGACCGTCTGCTTTGGGATGCGCAGGCTTCTTACAATATCTTCGCCGACAAATCCGGTTGGTTCGCCAACACCGCCCTTACCATCGGCATAGAAAACTTGTTCGACACCGATCCGCCCGCCGTCTTTGCGGATTATCAAACCGGCGACGGTTATCCCGGTTCTCTTTACGAACCAGACGGCCGCCGCTACTATCTGAGTTTCAAAAAGACTTTTTAACATCTGCGGATTGCGCTGTTTATGCGAGTGGCGGATTGCGTTTGCCAATAACCAGCCGAGGCAAAACTAAACACGTACGAATGGGAATGAAGAAACGATGGGAAAGGAAACGATAGGAAAAAGCGGGGGACAATTCTCCTCACGGTTTAAGTCTCAATATCCCTTTCTCTGTATGGTGGGTTTGGGTTTTCTCCTCGCTTATTGGACGGCGCCTCATCCGCAGATTGCGATGTGGGTGGGTTTTCTCTTTGCCGCCTATTCCGCTGTTGCCAACGACAGCATCCAAACGCTTGGCACTTTTATCGCCTCCAACCGGGATGCGCCTTGGTGGTTGTGCTGGATTTTTGCCGCAAGCATTTTGACGGCCACTATTGCGTATAGTTGGTTTTACTACGGCGGAGACGTCAGTCACGGACGGCTCGCTTCCAAAGGTTTTGAAACGGCGCCAACGGAGTTTGAGTTTCTGCAACTGGCGGCGCCGGTGTTTCTGCTAATCCTAACTCGGTTGCGAATTCCAGTGTCTACAACCTTTTTGCTGCTCAGTTGTTTTGCCGATTCGGGCGGCATCTTGAGCGTAACCAAGAAAAGTCTGATCGGTTACGGTATTGCGTTTGTTTGCTCGATTTTGTTGTGGAGAACTTTGGGGCGGTTTATGCAGCGAAAGTTCACCGGCAAGGCGCATCCCGCTTGGCGCGTTTTTCAATGGGCAACCACCGGCTGTCTTTGGTCGGTTTGGCTGATGCAGGATGCGGCGAACATTGCCGTTTTTTTGCCGCGCTCGCTTTCTTGGGTTGAGGCGGCAGTCTTTGTCGGCGTCATCGTTTGCGGCTTGGGCTTGCTGTTTAAGATGGGCGGGGAAAGCATTCAAAAAGTTGTGGATGAGAAATCCAACGTCGTCGACGTGCGCCCGGCCACGATGATTGACTTGCTTTATGCGATTATCCTTTATGTATTCAAAATTTATAGCAACGTGCCGATGAGCACCACTTGGGTGTTTGTGGGCTTGCTGGCGGGGCGGGAATTGGGAATGGCTCTGACTCGTTCCGGCAAGGGAAGAGGCCTTAAGCATGCTTACAAACTCATGTTTAAAGATTTGCGGAATGTGACCATTGGCTTTGTGATTTCCCTAATCTTAGCCGCCGCCATTAACCCCAAAGTGCGCGAAAGCTTGTTCGGCATCGGTTAGAGCTGCGATGAGTTTGCTCGACTGGAAATAGAAACAATCCTTTCCTTTCCATCGCTAAACGCTACTCCGCACGCACGCGGAAAAATTCTGCGGGAATTGAAGAAATAAAATGCCGTTGCAACTTTATAGGGCTTTCTAGATTAACGTCATGCCAAGGTCCGTCGACGCTAGTAGCTATTTGCAAAACGCCATTGTCGTTCCAAGAAATTTCCAAGTCATTTCCTACCCACGATATTTCTAGTTCAACAGGCGGAACATAATAGGTAATATCCAAAAGAGGTAAAGAATCTGTATCAAGATGTCCACGCGAATCTGATGAATTTGTATATAACAAAACCTTCCCTTCAAGTCTGGCGGGGATTCTCAAACTTCTCAACGGAACGTTATCAATCAATAGGCTTAAATTAAACGGCCGCCCCCAACTTGACCCATATTTTTCTTGACTACTATCTTTAGGCAAAGTAAGATTTGTCAGCTGATTGCCGGAAAGAATCAGACTCTTCAAATTCGGCAATCTATCAGGCAAAGTGAGACTCATCAGCTGGTTTCCGAAAAGATCTAAGTGAGACAATCTCGTCAACCCAGCTAGGAAAGTGAAATTCGTCAACTGGTTTTGGGAAAGATTCAAAAACCTCAAATGCGTTAATCCAGCTGACAAAGTGAAACTCGTCAACTGGTTGCTGGAAAGATTCAGGTGATCTAAACTCGTTAATCCGGCTGGCAAAGTAATGCTTGTCAACTGGTTGCTGGAAAGATTCAGTTGCTCCAATTCCCTCAATCCTGCTGTTAAAGAGAGACTTTGCAACTCGTTACCGGAAAGGTACAGATACTGCAAATTCGGCAATCCTTTGGGCAAAGTGATGTTTGTCAGATGGTTGCCGGAAAGTTCCAAGACTCTCAAATCCCTCAATCCTGCAGGCAGAGTGAAATTCGTCAACTGGTTGTCGTGAAGATACATCCACTCTAAATTCGTCAAGCCATTAGGTAGGGCGATGCTTGTTAATCCTGATTCTCTTAAATCCAATTCCTGAATATATCGATCCACTTCAATGGTTCGAGGAACGCCGAATCTTGTGACTTCAATCTCAAGTCTTTGCTGCGCCGCCACTTCCCCGCCGCAAAAGCAAGCGACGGCCATCCAAAATGATAAGATTCTTTTCATTTTCTCTATCGTAACAATAAACCGTCGTCAGTTCCTTCGTAATCATCGGTTCCCTTGCCATCGTCAGAAAGTTTAGATTCCGGGATTTCTGGCCTTTCTGTGCCAATCAATCGTTGAAATTCCGCCGCCCGCGCTTGCCCTTTCTCAATCTGCTCTGGCGTGAGACCTTTTTCGAAACTGGAAATCACTTTGTGGATTTTTTCCGCTCCTTTTGCTTTCGCCAAGAGAAACCAAGCGTATGCTTCAGTGTAATTCTTCGTCACGCCTTCGCCTTTAAGATAAAGCCCGCCAAGCCAGTATTGCGCCTTGGCATGCCCTTGCTCGGCCGCTTTCCGAAACCACTTTGCCGCTTCCACTTTATCCTTCGGCACGCCTTCGCCTCGAAAATACATCTTGCCAAGTTCCAATTGCGCATAGGCAAGCCCTTGCTCGGCCGCTTTCAAAAACCACTTTGCCGCTTCCACTTTATCCTTCGGCACGCCTTCGCCTCGAAAATACATCACGCCAAGCCAGTATTGCGCCCATGTATGCCCTTGCTCGGCCGCTTTCGAAAACCACTTTGCCGCTTCAACGTAATTCTTTAGCACGACTTCGCCGAAATAATACCTCACGCCAAGGTTGTATTGCGCTTCTGCGTCTCCCGCATCAGCTTTCCGTTTTATTTCTTCAATTTGCTGTTCAGTCATAATCTCAATTTCTGCTTTCTCTTTCCCGCTCGTCGTTCAATCAGGGCAATTTTAATCACCCGCCATCGCCGAGATTGCGCCGGCAATCGGCATGAATCCAGCCTAAAAGGCCTTCCTGTTATTTATCTTGCTTTTCTTCATTTTAACAATAAACCGGCATCAGTTCCTTTGTAATCATCGTTTTTCAACAATGCATTAACATCTATGTTTGCGGAAGTATTGTCGCTTTCCGATTTCTCCGGAAATGGAATTTTGGGGATTTTGCTGTTCCTATCTTCCGCTTTCCCTTTGCAATCTATTTTTTGAATCCCATTTAAAGCAGATTCGAACGATTTAATGAGTTTGTCTACTTCGTCACAACCTCGCTTTTGAGCTACAAGCGCCCATATGTACGGCAGTTTCAAGCTTTCAGGATCTTCAGGTTTGTATTTCTCGCACTCACAGAACGCATAGTCTCCGTAATATTCATTGTCGTGACTGTAAGACACACCAGATTCACGCATTTTAGCAATCAAGACCATAGCATCAACAACCCCTCCCCAAGCGGCGCTTGTGCAATGAATCCATGCTATTTTATCGCTATCCTTACCTTCTGGAACAATGCGTTCTCGATACACCCTGCCAAGATGGAATTGCGCCCTAACACCCCTTTGACGGCGTTCTTTGGTAAAAACCGCTGCGCGAAGAAAGTTCAATGCTATTTCAATTCGAAAGCGCGCGCTGTATCCCTTAAATGCTTTGCCGTCAAGACACGACAATGCAAAATCGCACCGTTCGTCGACGTCTACTTTATTCCAATCGACTTTTCCCTGCTTCATTGCGTCTTCTATTTCTTTAATTTTCTGTTCAGTCATAATCTTAATTTTCTGCTTTCTCTTTCCCGCTCGTCGTTCAATCAGGGCAATTTGAATCATCCGCCATCGCCGAGATTGCGCCGGCGATTGGCATGAATCCAGCCCAAAAGGCCTTCCCGTTGCCGCGAAACATTTTCCTATTGCCAATCATTTTTCTTCAATTAATGACGGTCACAAAACCAAACCGCTTCATTTCTAGCATTCAAAAGAGAAGGATCAAGATTGAAATCGAGAAAAAATGAAAAAAGTTTGAGAAGGGAAGGACGACCAAAGCGGATTTGATTGGGCGGGCAAAAGCATTCGGCGCGGTTTGCTGGCTGGCGAATTTTCTGGTTTTTGGGGATTGGGGCGGTTTCATAAGCGGTCTGAGACGGCTTAGTATCGGCATAGTAACGGCTTCGTCTCGGTTTTGCCGATGGGAAGGGAATTTTGCGCGCCTCTTTTTCCAAGCGCCGCCGTTCATGGGAACGCCAGCGAATCCAACACGAAAAAAAATGCCGCCGAATTGAAACAGAATCGCTTCCGCTCTAGTCTTTGTTTGGTAGCGGATGGCCAGCGCGCAAAAGAATCGGCGCGCCGGCAAGGGGAGGGAGAGGAAGGCAAGCGAATGGTGTTTTGTTGTTTTGAACTTGAACTAAAAGTAAAATATCGGAGATGGAACTGCGCAGAGCCGAAACCCGCCCCGAATGGACGAAGAGGAAATAAAGGCGACTCTGGCGCAAGTTCGAGCGGGCGATGAAGGCGCCGCTTCGGCGTTGTTGGAATATATGAATCCTTTGGTGATGCAAATTGTTTGGAGGCGATGTCCGGCAGGGATGGCGGAAGAGGATATGGCGCAGGAGATTTTTATTCGGGTTTTCAAAAACTTGAATCAGTTCCGCGGCAAAGTTCCCTTCAAACATTGGGTGTCGCGCATTGCGGTGAACACTTGCATTACGCATTTGGCCAAAGCGAAGAAGAGGCGGTTTGAACTGCGCAAAGCCGATTTGTCAGAAGAGCAAGAGGCCGTTTTGGATATGGCGACGGCGGATGAACGCGCCGAAGCGCCCGATCAAAAGACGGCCTCGCTGGAATTGCTGGAGCGGCTGTTGTCGCATTTGGAACCCAAAGATCGCTTGATTCTTGAACTCAAAGAGCTGGAGGAAAAATCCGTCAAAGAAATCAGCCAAATCACCGGATGGTCGGAAGTGAATGTGCGCGTGCGCGCTATGAGGGCAAAGGCAAAATTGAGAAACTATTGGCAGGAACTGCTAAAATCCGAGAAACGATGAAAAAACACGATGCCGCATTGGAAAGAGTTCTCGCTTGGGCAAGGGAAGCGCGAAGCGTTCGAAGCCGCTTTGATCTGTCGCCCGATTTGCGGGCAAGCACGCTCCGCCTTTGGAAGCGCGGCGCTGAAAACAGCCGGGAAGACTGCCTGTTGCGATTTCTCAAATGGGCGGTTGCCGGGTCAGTCGCCGTGATGGTAATCAGCATTCTCCTAAATTTTCATGCGTTTCAAGCCGCAGAAACGGCGACTATGGACGGATCGCCGCAGAAAGTGTTTCAAGCGCAAACCTCGGTCACCTTTTACGTTCCATAATGCAAACTGGAAAAATCATCGGCTTCATCTTGGGCGTTTTTCTTGCCGGCGCGGTTGCCGGCGGATTTGTCGGCGCTCGATGGCAACAAAGCAAAACAAAACCGCCGGCGATAGAAGGCGAGAAACCGAAGTCTCGCGAAGACGAAATTATGTGTTGGATGCGCGAGTTTCTTCAACTGAACGTCGAGCAAGAGGAAAAAATTCGTCCCTTAGTGCGCCAAGCCATCCAAGAATACCAAGTCTTGCAGAAGGAACAGCAGAAGCGCATTTACGACTTGATTGACCGCTCGGATCGCAAAATTGCCGCGCATCTCAGCGAAGAGCAGGCGCGGAAACTTTTTGCATTCAACCGGGACAAGCGAGAGAAATAGCCTTCTCTTTCTTCATAACTTTCCTGAATGGAGAATTGAGTTTTTTCCGCAAAAATGTTTTTATAGACGCGTTTTTATCGGCGGAGTGGAAAACCTGCGATGGAAACTTATTTCCGTCGGCTTTGGAGTTACGGCGAAGAAAATTGAGATGAAAAGAGCGGTTTTGTTTTTGTTGGCAACTGCCATGCTGTTGGGAGAACAAGCGAATGCCGAAGCTTTGCGGCGCGCTGAAATCGGGCTTGGCGACGCGGTGGCGGATTTTTCCCTTTACGATACGAAGAGGCGATTGCGGTCGTGCGGAGACTATGAAGACGCCAAGGCGCTGGTTCTGATTTTCGTTTCCACGGAATGTCCCTTGGCCAACTTATATCTGCCGACTTTGAAGGTGTTGCATAAGGCTTATGAAGGGCGGGGAGTTCAGTTTCTTCTGATCAACTCGGATGCGGGAGATTCGTTTAATCGGGTTGCCGGACACGCTTGGGAAAATGAAATCCCGTTTCCCGTTCTCAAAGACTTTGACCAAAGCGTCGCCGCCGCATTGGGCGCCAAAAGAACGCCTGAAGCCTTTGTGTTGGATTCCGGCCGAGCGCTTCGGTATCGGGGAAGAATTGATGATCAATACACCGTGACGCATCGGCGTCTTGCGCCCGCCAGCGAAGAACTCAAAAACGCGCTGGACAATCTTTTGGTCGGCGAGCCGATAGAAAAATCGGAGACAACCGCCAGCGGATGCCTCATCGACTACTCCGGCAATCCTTACGCCAATGCCGCCTTGAACTATGCCGAACACATCGCCCCGATTGTGGATTCTCGTTGCTTGGAGTGTCATCAAAAAGGCCGCGTGGGGCAAATCTCCTTCGCCAACTACCGCCAATTGAAACGCTTTTCAAAGACCATTCGAGAAGTTGTGTTGGAAGAAAGAATGCCGCCGTGGCACGCAGATCCCCACTATGGCCAGTTTGCCAACAATCGTTCTCTTTCCAGCAAAGAGCGACTGCAACTCTTGGCATGGCTCGATCAAGGATGCAGGGAAGGCGAGACTCAGACTTCCTTGGCGGAAAAGAAGAGAACCGAGCCTGCGCAATGGGTGATTGGCGAGCCGGACCTCGTTCTTTCGATGCCAATGGAGCAGAAAGTGCCGGCAAGCGGCGTTGTCGACTATCAGTATTTCACCATGGATCCCGGCTTTGCCGAAGAGGTTTGGGTTCAAGCGGCGGAAGCCCAACCTGGCAATCCCGAAGTGGTTCACCACATCATCGCCTACATCCTTTCTCCCGGAAAAGAAATCTTTGCTCGCGACGGAGAGACAGCGATTTTAGTGGGATGGGCGCCCGGCGACATGCCGTCCATTCATCCTCAGGGAACGGCTCGCCGCATTCCGGCAGGCGCCAAACTCCGGCTGGAACTCCACTATACGCCCAACGGACGTGAGACTGTTGACCGCTCCCGCATCGGCATTCGCTTCGCCAAGTCTCCTCCAAAAAGAGAGGTGCGCACCAATATCATGTGGCAACGGCAACTGCTCGTGCCAAGCGGCGCCGGTTGGCACGCCGAAACGGCGACTTATCAATTTCAAGACGACGCCCGAATTCTTTCCCTGATGCCTCATATGCATCTGCGAGGTGTAGCGGCCAAATACCTGCTTGTCCAACCGGATGGAAGCGAGGAAATCCTGCTCTCAGTGCCTTATTACGATTTCAACTGGCAGAGCGTCTATCGCTTTCAAAAACCAATTGTCGCCGCCAAAGGCGCGAAACTAACCATAACGGGTGTGTGGGACAATTCCGCCGACAATCCTAACAATCCCAATCCTTGTCGAGAAGTGCCTTGGGGACAACAAACTTGGGACGAAATGCTAAACGGCTGGATGAATTTTGTTTACGAAAAGCCCCATCGCCCGCGTGAATTGACTGCCGAAACCCATATCCAACAAAGCAAAGAAGAATCTGAAAACAATAAAAGCGTTTTGATCGGACGACAACCATAAAGGCGCCGCCGCGGATATTTAGTTAGAAAAGAAAAAACTTTTGAAATCACACAGATGACTAAAAACAAAAACAAGGGGAAGGCCGTTCTGGTTGGATTAGCAATGTTCGTCAACGCAATCCCAGCCTCAGCGCAGGAAACGGTGAAGATTCGATATACAAAAGACGGCGTTTCTCAAACCGTCGAAGTGGATCGGAATATTCGGCAGTTAGATTTAGTCCAATCAGAACTAACAAGCATCACCTTGCCAGCTGGATTGACGAATTTGGAGTATCTGGAGCTTTGGGGCAACGAGTTGACGAGTCTCACCTTACCCGAAGGATTGACGAATTTGGTGTGGCTGGATCTTTACAAAAACCAGCTAGCGAGTCTCACCTTGCCCGAAGGTTTGACGAATTTGGAGTATCTGTATCTTCACTGGAACTTGTTGACAAATCTCACCTTGCCCGAAGGGCTAACGAATCTGGAGACGCTGAGGCTTTCCCGCAACCAGTTGACGAATTTCACCTTGCCCGAAGGTTTGACGAATTTGGAGTATCTGTATCTTCACAGCAACCAGTTGACGAGTTTCACCTTGCCCAAAGGTCTGACGAATTTGGTGTGGCTGGATCTTTGGGTCAACCAGTTGACGAGTCTCACTTTGCCCGATGGATTGATGAATTTGGAGTGGCTGGATCTTCGCCGGAACTTGTTGACAAATCTCACCTTGCCGGAAGGACTAACAAATCTGGAGACGCTGAGGCTTTCCCACAACCAGTTGACGAGTCTCACTTTGCCCGATGGATTGACGAATTTGGGGATGCTGAATCTTGATGAAAATCAGTTGAAAAGTCTCACTTTGCCCGATGGATTGACGAATTTGGGGATGCTGAATCTTGATGAAAATCAGTTGAAAAGTCTCACTTTGCCCAATGGATTGACGAATTTGAAATATCTGAATCTTTCCACAAACCAGCTGACGAGTCTCACCTTGCCCAAAGGATTGAAGAATTTGTGGTGGTTGGGGCTTTCCGACAACCAGTTGACGAATCTCTTTTTGTCTCCAGATATGGTGAGTCGTCACCTGAGGTGGGGATTATTTTCTAGGTTGAGATTATTTATTGAGGATAATCCGTGGATGAGGATAAGACAATCTGTTGGAATGAATATCAAATTCGATGTAGGGCCTGAGCATTATGGCATTTCTTATTATGACTTACCGGCCTCTCCAAAAATATCACGAGTAGGCAACGGTTTGGAAATCTCTTGGAGCAACGGCGTGTTGCAATCAGCTGTCGACGTCGACGGCCCTTGGCAAGACGTCATAGCAAGCAGTCCTTTAAGAGTTACCCCTTCGCTTTCTTCAGAATTTTTCCGCGTGCGGAGTAAAGAACAATGGATAGATGTCGAGAGGAGAACGCTTCCATTGAAATGAGAAGCAAAGATTACACACTGACCTATCGAAGATTGCAACAACCGTCCTTATGATGACCCTTTAGGAGGTGAAGAGTGGGAAGATAAAGACTTCGAATAGAAAGAGAAATGAAAAAGAAAGTATTGTATTTTCGAATAGAACTCACTAAAATTGGAAAGCAGGGAACGCATTTCATTAAACAAATTAGCTGGCCAGAATTCGAAAAGAATACAATCAATGATCGAGTTTTGAGTTGCGGGTTTAATGCCGCGGCAGCTAAAGACGCTAGAATGCTTCTTTGTGATTGCAAACAAGTTACCGGTGTGACAATGAAAAACAAAAAATGGTTGCTGTCTATTTTTCGTTTCAACGTATTAGTTAGGCAGAAACAATGAATGTCGTTTGAAGTAAGCAAAAGAGCGGACCTGTAGAGAGGCAGTTGGTCGATCAGTTGTCGGTTGCTTACGGCTTGCGTTTCAAGTTTCCGCTGGAGGAAAAGTTGAGGAAACATAGAAACTAGCCAAACACGGCGGCCTGCTTTTGAAAAGCAAAATCGAAGGAAATTTCGCTTTCCATTGGCAAGTTGGCGGTGCATGGTTTGTGGCTTTGGGTAATGAAGAGAAGGCAAAGGAAAACAGCGGGGCGGAAAATGACGCTTGCTTGCTTGGTTTTGTGCTTGGCGAGTTGCGGCGGCGAAACAGCGTCAAAATCCTCCGATTCTCAAACTGCAGACAAAGAGGGCAATCCGTTGACGGCGCCTGTTGACTATCTCGGCGCCGTGAATCAAGCGGAGAAATCGACGAGCAAAAAGCTAAGCTTGGTCGGTCTGCAAAAGGCGATTCAGCAGTTCCAAGCGAGCGAGGGGCGTTTGCCCCGCAATCTGCAAGAAGTGGTGTCTTCCGGCCATATCGCCCGATTGCCGGAGATTCCCAAAGAGTCTCGACTGGTTTATGATCCGCGGACAGGGCTTGTCTCGCTGTCGCCGAATCCGTGAATCCTTTGGCGGAAGAGATTGCGGCCAAGATCGCGCGCGGGCAAGTCGACCAAAGATTCCGTTAGCGCCGTTATGATGCGCGAGCAGATTGTCATCCTAGATTTTGGTTCGCAATACACGCAGGTAATCGCCCGCCGCATTCGCGAGTGTTCGGTTTACTCGACGATTTTGCGGTACGATGCGTCGGCTGAAGAGATTCTGCGATTGGCGCCGAAGGGGATCATTCTTTCGGGCGGACCGTCGAGTGTCTACGCCGAAAACTCTCCCAAACCCGACCGGAAAATTTTGAGATTGGAAACGCCGTTGTTGGGAATTTGCTACGGTTTGCAACTCTTGGCGCATTTTGGAGGCGGGGAAGTTGCGCGCGGATTAAAACGCGAATTCGGCGGGGGAATTTTGCGGGCTCGAAAGCCTTCGCCTCTGTTTCACGGTTTGCCCGAATCGATGCGGGTTTGGAATTCTCACGGCGACAAGTTGACCAAGCTGCCTCAGGGATTTGAGGCGGTCGCGGTCACGGAGAATTCCAACTTTGCGGTCATTCAGGATTTGCGTCGAAAGCGATTCGGCTTGCAGTTTCATCCGGAAGTGTCCCATACCCCAAAAGGGAAGAAAGTGATCGAAAACTTTGTGTATCGAGTTTGCGGTTGCGGGCGGGGTTGGACAATGCGCCGTTATGCGCGGCAGGCGGTCGAAGAAATCCGCGAGCGGGTTGGAGAGGAAAAAGTGATTTTAGGACTCAGCGGCGGAGTGGATTCCAGCGTGGCGGCGGCTTTGATTCATCGCGCCATTGGAAAACGGCTCGCCTGCATCTTTGTTAACAACGGATTGTTGCGAGAGCGGGAGGCTCAATCCGTGCGCGATCTTTTTGGCCGCAGTTTTGACATGCGTTTGCAGTATGAAGATGCTTCCGCAAAGTTTTTGGAGAAACTAAAAGGAGTCACGCATCCCGAACAGAAGCGAAAAATTATAGGCGAAACGTTTATTGAAGTGTTCCAAGCGGCGACGCAACGCTTGGGAGAAGCCAAATTTCTGGCGCAGGGAACATTGTATCCCGACGTGATTGAATCCGAACCGATTGCAGGCAATCCGGCCGCGTTAATCAAAAGCCATCACAATGTCGGCGGCCTGCCCAAAAACATGAAGTTGGAATTGCTAGAACCCCTAAGGCGATTGTTCAAAGACGAAGTGCGATCTTTGGGCGAGGAATTGGGACTGCCCAAAGAAGTCCTTCAACGGCAGCCCTTTCCCGGACCGGGCTTGGCGGTGCGAATTTTGGGAGAAGTGACGCCTGAGCGATTGCGCATTCTGCGAAATGCGGACGCAATCGTCATCGAAGAAATGAAGACCGCCGGCTGGTATTACCGAGTTTGGCAAAGCTTCGCCGTTCTATTGCCGGTGCGTAGCGTGGGAGTGATGGGAGATGAGCGAACTTATGAATACACGGTGGCGGTGCGCGCGGTTGAATCGCAGGATGGGATGACCGCCGATTGGGTAAAACTGCCTTATGAATTGCTGGAGCGAATTTCCAACCGCATCATCAACGAAGTCGATGGCGCGAACCGGGTTTGTTTGGACATTTCCAGCAAACCACCGGCAACCATCGAATGGGAGTAATCCGCATTCTCGCTAACAAGTGATTGGGAAAAAATGCCGCAAAATTCTCCTCTTCCATCGGCAAAAACCACCGCGGATCCTTGACTAATCCATCTCAGAGAGCGCTTATGAAACCGCCAACCGCCAAAATCGCCAACGCCATTTTGTATTTTTAGGGTTGACACCCCTAAGCGAAAGACTAAAAGCAAACATAAATCTCATTGAGAATTGTAAGGATTTCTGGGAGGATGGGTTGGAAAAGACGACGATTGAGGGGATTTTTGTGAACGACGAAATTACAAACAAAGAGCTGAAGGTTTGGCTTGAGGGCGAGTTCAAGACGTTTCGCGCTGAAGTTTCGAGAGAAATCAACACAGTTCGGACTGATATGGACGGGTTGGGTTCAAAGCTGTCAAAGAGGAAATACGCGGAGTTGTCGCCCGCCTGAGCGAGCGGATAAATGGTTTGGACGCTCGGCTGGAATTGATTCAGTGGGGCATGGCTATTTTCATTGCGCCGCTGATGATCCCCCTTGTTGATTTATTTCGCCAATCAAGATGGGGTGAGGCGTCTTTCAAATTCTCGGTCAAGCAAAATGAACGCAGTCAAGTGGTTCCGAAGTTGATAAAAGCGGGCGGATGCTTTGAGCAAAGCGAAAAAACAGACATCGACAAAAAGTGACAAGTGCAGAACATCAAAACTAGATGCTGGATGAGGAACTTTGTCCATCGGAAGCAGAATTTTTGCGCTTTTTTTGCGGATTTTGCCGTTTTTCAACGAATTTTCCTCAACTTTTTTCATTTTTTTGTGACTTTGGACTTGATTTCTTCTTTTGGGAGGATAGAAGGAAAGAGATTTTTGACAGCGAACTAGATTTATATAAAGCAGAAACTATCATTATTCGTGGCCGTCTTCTGTCTTGCGGGAGGAGGGGGATCCCAAGCGCAGTTGCTGATTAACGTCTATCCCAGCCAAGACAACCCCACCAGCGAAACCCTCTGAATTTTTAGCGGCAGTAGCACCGCAAATCAAAGCGGTAGCATCCGAACCTCCTCCTCCAACGATTCTTTCTCAATCTGAGATAGTTGTTGGGGAACTGCAATCAACAACTTTTTCGACGCCAATAAACCCTAGTCTTTCTTTCTTACTTCTTTCCGCACTTGAAAAAGTGCGGCCCCATTGAAGTGTTTATCCACAGGTGTAGGCGCGCTCGTCTTTTTTTCTTGTCCGCTAGAACACTGTCTTCTTCCGCATTGCTGGGCGTGAAAACGGGATTTGGCGTTTGGGATAAGGGACTGATTTTCTATGTTTCAGTTGCGAGGGAAGCCGCATTGGGAGAGGAATAATTGAGGCTTGACCGGACTGGATGGTTGTCTAATGTGTTTCTTGTGTTAGGCAAATTTCTGATAGCGTGCGGTGTTTATCTCGTGATGGGAGCGGTGATTGGTTGGTGCATTCTATTTTTGATGAGTGTCCAAGTGGATGATGTTTGGTCTTTGCTGTTGGCGGTCGGACCGTTGTGCGTAGCGGTTTTGGCTTATTTAGCGGCTTTTGTGTGGATTGGCTGTTCGGAGGATCATTGAGCGGCGAGGGCTGTTCGCCGCCGAAATTTGTTTTGGGATGATTTTGCCTTTTCCAGAAGATACGCGGGGAGTAGGTTTTTAAGCGAGGATGGAATGGATGACTTTCCCGGCGATGTCTGTGAGCCGAAATTCGCGCCCTTGAAATCGATAGGTGAGGCGTTCGTGGTGGATGCCTAGGCAACGCAATATGGTGGCGTGGAGGTCGTTGATGTGAACGCCGTCGCGGATGATGTTGTAGGCGAATTCGTCGGTTTCTCCAAAAACGGTGCCGCCTTTGACGCCGCCGCCGGCCATCCAGAGGCTGTAGCAACGCGGATGGTGGTCTCGTCCAAAACTTTTTTTGGTGATGTCGCCTTGGCTGTAAGCGGTGCGCCCAAATTCGCCGCCCCAGATGACGAGTGTTTCGTCCAGAAGTCCGCGTTGTTTGAGGTCGGTGATTAGGGCGGCTGAGGCTTGGTCGGTGTTTTTTGCCTGTTTGCGGATGCCGTCGGGAAGCCCGCCGTGGTGATCCCAATCGCGGTGGAGGAGTTTGATGAAGCGCACGTTTCTTTCGGCCAGGCGTCGGGCAAGCAGACAGTTGTTGGCGAAGGAGGCTTTGTTGGGATCGGCGCCGTATAGTTGGAGGATGGAGGGCGGTTCGGAGTGGATGTCCATAAGTTCGGGCACGCTGGTTTGCATTCGGTAGGCGAGTTCGTATTGTTTGATTCGGGTTAAGATTTCCGGATCGCTTATGCTTTCGTGTTGGATGAGGTTAAGCGCTTGCACGCGGTTGAGCATTCGTCGCCGGGTGGAGCGGCTAATTCCCGGGGGATTGGAGACGAACAAGACGGGATCGCCTTGGGAGCGGAATTGCACGCCTTGGTGGTTGCTGGGCAAGAATCCGTTGCCCCAGTAGCGGGATTGAAGGGATTGGCCGCCGCTGCCGGAAATCATCACGACAAAGGCAGGCAAGTTATTGTTTTCCGAGCCGAGTCCGTAAGACGTCCAAGCGCCAAGAGTGGGACGGCCTGGCTGTTGGTGGCCGGTGTAAAGGAAGGTGACGGCCGGATCATGGTTGATAGGTTCGGTGTGGACGGCTCGGAGGAGGCAGATGTCGTCCGCAATTTTCCCTAAATGGGGAAGCACTTCGGAGAGCTCCATTCCTGAAGAACCTTGTTTGCGAAAGGAAAAGGGACTGCCGACGCAAAGGTGATACTTCTGGCCGCTAGTCATCCCGGTGATGCGTTGTCCGCGCCGCACGGATTCTGGCAAGGATTCGCCGGTCATTTTGACAAGCGTTGGTTTGGGGTCGAAGAGATCGATGTGCGACGGAGCGCCGGATTGAAAGAGGTAGATCACTCGTTTGGCGCGGGGAGCAAAGTGAAGCGGATGCACTGCTCCCAGAGCGGCCGGGACACCGCCGCCGGCTTCGGCCGGCGCGTCTTCCTGCAAAAGGGAAGAGAGGGCAATGGCGCCCAAACTGGTTCCTGCGCGTTTGAGAAAAGCCCGCCGGGCGATGTCGGTATGAAAGGCGCCTGCACTAGCCGGATTCTTCAAGTATTCATCAGCATTCATAACGCGAGTTTTGGTAATCACTTCGTTGAAATTCTGTGAGAGCAAATGTTATTGGCCATCGTTTTCCAAGTCAAGGCAGATTCAATCTTCACAACCGCCGAATATGAAAGCCGCCATCCACATGGAAAACTTGACCGGTGCCAAACCCAAAGGCGTCTTCCCGCGCAATGGCGGCCACCGTTCGTCCCACATCCTCCGGTTGTCCCCAACGTCGAATCGGCGTCAATCCTTCGGCAATCCGACGATCATACTTTTCCCGAACCGGCGCGGTCATATCCGAATCGATAATTCCCGGACACACTTCAAAAACGCCGATGCCGTGTTCGGCCAAGCGAACTGCGTATAACTTTATCATCATCCCCAAGGCCGCTTTGGCCAAGCAATAGTCGCCCCGATTTGTCGAGACGGCATACCCGCTAATGGAACTAATATTGATAATCTTCGGCCGCCAATCGGCATTCTTTGCCCGTTCCTCAATCATCCAGTTGGCCACCGCCTGCGTCAAAAAATACGGCCCCTTCAAATTGACAGCCATCAGCCGCTCAAAGGCCTCTTCCGTTGCTTCCAGAATGTCCGACCGCCCGATTGAAGTAATTCCAGCATTATTTACCAGCAAGTCAATCCGCTCGAAACGGTTCCGCGTTTGCTCAATAAGACGCCTTCGCCCCGCCGAATCGCCCACGTCCGCCTGCACTGAAAACGCCCGAACGCCGCCAAAACCATTAGATTGCGCCCGCTCCCCGCAAAGTTTGACCGTCTCCGCCGCTCCCGCCTCATTGCCAACATAGTTGACCACAACCGAAAAACCTTCTCCCGCCAAACACAATGCAATCCCTCGCCCAATGCCGCGCGAAGAACCAGTCACAATCGCCGCCTTACTCATCCCGTCAATTATCTTATAGGCAAAGCCTCAACCAACAAGCCGAAGTTTCTCGCCCTCCCCTAAGCTTCTTGAGAAAAATGAAAACAAAAAACCGATTCCCAGAAGGAATCAGCTTTGTCTTTATTTATTATAGAATTCAGCGCAACGATCAGAAAGCAACAAACAAACTGCAAACAAACAACCGTTAAGCAACAAACCGTCGGCAAGATCTTCCTTGTTTTTTCCTTAGTTTCCCTTTTCTCGACGGCTTTTAGTTTTCTTCCTCTCGACTGATATTTCTTACTCGGCCATCTGCTCCTTGATGATGTCCAAAAGCAACTCTTGCTCCGGCGTCAACGGCGCCGCTTGTTCTGGCGGGGTAGGCAAGATTGGCTTCGGCGGCATAGTGCGAATCTCTTGCGCCTCTTCCTCAGTCAATATCTCAATCTCGCCATTGGCCAGCATCTCCTCAATCTCCGCCGGCGTTGGCACCCGAACGGTTCCATCCTCTTCCCAAAAGAAAGGAATAACCTCTCCTCTGGGAGTGACGCCGCGAATATAGAACGCCGCGTCTTCTTCGCTCATCACAATAGGGTCGCCATCTCTGTCTACCAGTTTGTTATCTTTGATGCCGACCGGCGGAAAATACTCAGGGAAAACCGACTTGAAAGAAGGGTCTCCATTAGTCAAACTAATTAGAAACTGCTTGTGCTGACTCTTCTGCCACTCTTCATACTCCTCCGTCCAACCCTCATACGGCACCAAAAAATCACCCACTAATTCCGAGTCGCCAGAACTTAACCGAGCATAGTAGTCGCCACTCTCCGAATCAATTTCCTCAGCAGAGAAACTAAATGGTCTAGGCAAGATATCCATACCTTTGACTTCATTGACGAGCCGTTCCGCAATTTCTCTAGATTCTTCTTGTCCCACATCGGTGTAGTAATGTGGATTTAACCACTGCGGATCGGAGAGCCAGGCTGCAATGCCCGTCTTCAAATTAGAACGATCTCTTCCTTGTTTTTCTGGGTTTTGGTACAGCCAGAGATTCCAAAACACTCGACCTACCATAACCGGATTATTTGTCCGACCGTATTCCGCCAAGATGCCATACATCTGCTCGAATTGAACCGTAAAACGCACGTCGTCTGCATAGAAGCGCTTAAGACTAACGTAGTTCTCACGTACGGCTCTATCTACGCTTCTCATGTACGGCGGATCGTCTGATGGCAAATCGGGGAATCCTCCAAACCCTCCATGATGTTTTATTGGATCATACACCACTGCTGGATCGGTGGTAGGTTGCCAGGGAAAGTTGGCCTTCCACTTTTCCATTCGCACTTCTTCGGCCCTGGCGGCGATGCGTTGCCCCGCATCTCGCAAACGATCTGCATACCGGCGATTTTGATACGCCCGCTTTTCCGCCTCTCGCTGCCGCCATTCCTCGGTTCGTAGAAAACGATCCTTGGGACTAATGTTGTCCTTCCCGCCAAAGTTCAAAACCCCGTAAAACCAAAGCAAGGGAACCCAGCTGACCAGGCAAAGGAGTAGCAAAACAATGGTGCCTTTTGTGCTTATTTCCTTTGACCATATAGATTTCTTCTTCATAACGATTCGTCCTTCTTTTGTTGCGCTTTCGCTTTGTCGATCTCTGATTCCATCCAACGTTCCACTTTCTGCTCTAATTTCTTGACCCGTCGCATGTTGATGAGTTGCTGAATACCGATGCAAAGCACCCAAACGTTGGTGGCCATTACCATAAGCGCTAGGGCAATATCCGAATCCAGTCTCATTGCCAATGATTAATCAAGGTCGGTTTCGTACGTTTGTCTGAGATGCGGCACGTATTCCCAAGAGTAAACTTTGTAAGTGCGAGTCCTACCTGATGGGTTTCCATCATTGTCGTGAATATCCCCGGTCACACGTCTCGTTCGAGGCTCCTTCACCACTTCCCAATAAAGATCGCTCCAGCCTTTAACGTATTCATCGCGAACTACCATGTTATCGTCAATAATATCCCACGACTTAGAATCGTCGTCGGTAGCGCGAAAACGCGTTTCTCGATAAGCGGGTTTCCAACTAAGTCGATTCCATTGGTGGGTAACGGAATTCCAGACCTTCGGCGAATATTCAAAGTTTAGTCGAGCAGGATAAGTTCTGTTTAGATTTCTGCCGGCTGTTTGAAGGTTGAGATCGGCCTTGCTTCCCGTCCACTTTGGCCAAGTGCCGCTGATTTTGGACCGGACGACGTGGTCGCCGTCTATCCGATGTTTCCCAGAGTAAGCTATGTCAATCAAAAAGGCCCAACGGGTGACTGTGATCGGCTCTCCATTATACCACAACCAATCTTCTCCAGGATCCTCGTCGTGAGTGTTTTCGGCATCCCATTCCCAGCCGGCTCTGTATCTATCGCCGCCGGAGACCTCCGCTACTGGACTCCAATGCGCGGTTCCATATTCTAACCAACTATCGTCAAACCAAATCCAAACGGCGCTTTGTCGATGCCAGTATTGGTAGTTGCCCAAGTCGCAGGAAGAGCATTTGCGCATCTTGTTTTCCCACGCCAACTTTCCAGCATAAAAATGATTGCACCACGCATACATCGTCGGCGTTTCCAAACTGGTTCTTGCCTTTACCATGCCGTCCACGTCGCTGCGGTCGTATTTATCATGCAGGGCAATAGCCGTACCGACAACACTGGCCACTGCCCCAACAATCCCAATTATTCCTACAATTATTGGAATCGCGGCGATGTGAACGTCGGCGTCTAGGTTTTCGTCATAGAAAGTGACCGAGACGGTTTGGCTGGATTCGTCAAACTCGACGGTTTGGGAAGTTATCGTTGGTTGGATTGGAAGAACGCAAAGGAGTGTGGCCAGAAAGAGGGCAACGGATCCCCGAAAGCATCGAGCGAAAACACCGAGTCGTGTTTGGCCGAGTCCGATTCCGTCAACAATTTGATGAAGGAAACGGCGTTTGCTTGGCGCAGAATAGTTGCGTTTGCGGGCAAGGTGTTGGGCGAGTCGCCGTTTGATTCGCAAAAGGAAAAGACAAGGCGAAAAGGCCGCCGCCGTTGAATCCGCTTCCGCATTAGACAATGGGAACGATGCTGTTTCCGGCATGGTTTCCTTGAACAAAGGGAAGGTTTCTGCAATCGCCGCCAACGAGCTGGCGGAATTCGCATCCAACTTTTCCGCGTCGGACGAAGTGAAGATTGCCGCCGCCGCGACTGCGACGACGCTAATAATGGTCAACAATGAAGTTTTTGTTTTCATAGCCGATGTTTTTAATGTACTGTTTGGTGTCTTTTCTTGCAAATAAAAAGTTTTCTGGCAACCGCAGAGCAGACACACATAACTCCAACGGCACCAGGCCTTTGCAACTTACATGAGTCCATGTGAAGAGTTTTGTCTATTTACCCCAACCGGCTTCGAAGAGACGAAATTCTCGCCGCCGCCCGCGGGCTCTTCCATTTAACGGTCGACCCGACAAGCGGGTCTCATGTAAGTTGCAAAATCAAACTTACCGCAAATCGAATTGGAATGCAAGCGTTTTTTTCATCTTTTTTTGATTTTTTCTTGGGGGCAAGAATTCGGCGGGAATTTCGCAAAGTTCTTTGAAAGAATCGCTTTTTGAGTGAGAGAAGTTAGGCGGGCAGTGCATGGTTGAGGAAGCGAATCCAGTTTTTGGAAAGAATGTTTTCGGCGTCGGTGTTGGAGTAGCCTCGTTGGCGGAGGAGGGGGGCGAGGGCTTGGAGTTTTTCAATGGAGTCCAGATCGGCGGGGCATTGTTCGGTTCCAAAGCCGCCGTCCAGATCGCTGCCGATGCCGACGTGGTTGGCGTTGCCGGCGATTTGGCAGATATGGTCGACGTGGTGGACGACGGTTTCAAGGGTGGGGAAGTGTTTTCGAGGGGTGGACTTGCCCGGAATCCAACCGGGGATCAACATTCGGGCGTTGAGGGCGATTCCGATGACGGCGTTGCGTTGGATGAGTTGGCGGATTTGTGAGTCGTTAAGTTGGCGTTGGTGCGGCGTGAGGGCGCGGCAGTTGGAATGGCTGGCCCAAACGGAGCCGTGGAAGCGTTCGAGGCTTTCTTGAAATCCTTCGTCTGTGAGGTGAGTGACGTCAAGAATGATGCCCATTTGGTCCATTTCGTGGAGAAGGTCTCGTCCGCGATCGGTGAGGCCTCCTTCGGCATTTGTGCCGGCGGCGTAGGTTCCGGGTCCATAGTGCGCAAGGCCAATGGCGCGGAGGCCTGATACATAGGCTTCGGCCAAGTAGTTTAGGTTTACGATGGAGTCGGCGCCTTCGAGGCTGAGGAGATAGCCGATGGGAAGGGCGAGGGGAGAGTTTTCTTCGCCGCCAGGGCTTTGCAAGTGGGGAGGGTTGGTCTCCGGCCATTGTTGGAGGTGGTGGTGAAGTTGTTTGCGGTTGGTGATTTGTTGGAGTTGTCGGTCTTTTTCCATGGCGCGATACCAGCTGAGTTGGGCTTGGGTTTGGGCGTAGGCTTGTTCGGGCGAGTGCCAGCCGGAGCGGGAATTCCCGGCTTGAACGCATCGAGCAATTTGGGTGGCGACGCAAAGACCGATGTTTCCTCGGCGCATGGCGGGGAAGCAGACGACTCCTTTTGCTCGGTCTTTTTTGTCGTTCATGGAGGTTTCTCTTCGGCGGATTTCGTCTAAGTCGCAGCGAAGGTCTCGGTTCCACTCCATAGCGTTCATGGAAAGGTCTAAGTGGGCGTCGAAGAGGAAAGGGCGGGGCGGTTTTTTGTTCATAGCGAATTAGACGACGAGAGAGCGGGCGGACGCAAGAAGGAACGGCGATCCAGTCAACCACAACATAGAGTCGATGTTCTGATTTATGGCGGATTGCCAAAAGAGCAGTGCAGTCGACGGAAGTTCATTGAGGCAGACATTGCGCACAAACGCGGTTCTTTTTCCGCTAATCTAAGAAATTAGCTTGAATGTAGATTCAATTTCGACGGAAATTCTTCCGGGAAGAGAGCTCACGCCAACTGCGCTTCGAGTGCCGACTCCGTTGTCGGCGCCAAAAACTTCGGCGAAAAGCTCGCTGCATCCATTGATCACCTTGGGATGCTCGGCAAAGTCCGACGCCGCATAAACCATCCCCAGCAAATGGATCACTCGCCGAATGCGATCCAAACTGCCAAGCCGATCTCTAATGGTAGCGAGGATTGCCAAGCCGGCTTGTCGCGCAGCGGCTTTTCCAAATTCGATACCCGCCTCAGAGTCGACTACTTGTCCGGTGATACATGCGCCATCCGCCTTCAGAGGGCCGTGTCCGGAGACGCGCACGATGTCGCCGACAATGAGAAGCGGTTTATAGAGACCGGCCGGTTGCGGAACTGGAGGCAGTTCCAGCCCCAGCTCGGCGAGATTTGCTTCTGGATTCATGAGAATTTTCTCTCTTATTCTAATAAATGAAACAACACAAAAAAATACAGAACCGCCGCCAACAAATCAATCTCCGAAATCGGACTTTCCGCGCCATCGAACCGATTCCAATATCCACGGACTTGGATCCGCCAAAATCTCACTCCTTGCAACCGAATCCACAAATACCGCTTCCACTCCTCGCTGATATTCAGGCCTGTTTGGTTTGGAAAAACGGACGATGCGGTGTGCAGTCAAAGTTGAGAATTCTCATTTTTGATTAGCATACGGCTTCGCCTTGCTTAACTTCAACAAATTCTTGATGTATCTTGATATGGATCCGAAAAAGTCCAATATCTTAGATCATCCACTGGCAAAACAATTCCATGTCGAAGCCAGCAAAGAGCAAAAGAAAAACCAACCAGTCGACGGCGTTGACTTCAGCAAAGAGCATCCCATTGACGAAACACTCAACATTCATGACAGTCGGCGGAACTGCTGGGCCAGTTGACCCGGTGGGGGATTATGACCGGTGGATTGGGGAGTGGTTGTAGGGGGGATAGGATGGGGAGTAGCCCGGAATAAATCGGGCTACTCCGATAACTCAACCCAACCTCGATCAAAGGTGAAAGTCTGCGCCTTGCCGGCTGGGTTTTTGATGCGGACTAGGTTTCTTTGTGCTGGGTCTCCGGCATTTTCCACCACGTAAAGCCAGAAGTCATTTTGATGCTCTTGGGCAAACTCGAACTGTGTCTTGGACAAGGTAGCTGGGCGATTGTCGAGGGTACCTCTCATAGCCTTGACCTCAATATATTTAACTGGTTTACCGTCCTTGTCGGGTTTCCACAGATCATAATCCGGATTGCCTTCTGGCGTACGCTGAAGTGCCGGTTCCTTGGAAAGGATAAAGGCTATTGCCTTGCTTTCCAGATCCATACGAGCCTTAGGGGTTAGCCCATCCGGGTCTTTATCGGATTCCTTGGGGTCAACTTTCACGTAGGTTACGAACTCCCGATAACCTGGGCATCTTCCTCGATTGGGAGGAGGTTTGGGCTTCGGTCCGCCCGTCGGTGGATCGTCAGAGACGGGATCGTCTCTATCATCAGGCAAACCAGGCAGCTTCCTATGTTTGCGCGACTCCCTCAGTTTGACCAACTCCATCAGTTCGGATTCGCTGAAGTCGTGCTCCTTAATCAGTTCCAATTTCCTCGGATCAATTCCCGCCGCTTCGGCGAGTTTGTTAATAACCGACGGCAGCTTAAAATGGATTTCTGCTTCTAAGGCAGGGTTTTCTTCCCACCCGGTATCTTGGAAAACCACTTCAGCCGGGCGGCTAAGTTTCCCGTCCTTATCGGGAACCCAAGCGGCTTCTTTCAGTGTTTTGACGAAACGAGCCGGGAAACTATGACTTCGGCGCCTGTGGCGAACCCAGCGATAACTGCCATAAAATGTCAGATCGCTCCGATTAGCTTGAGCATCGCACAAGGCTTCCCAAAGCAAGGATGATCGATTGCACGCTAATTTGTGTGGCAGGGTCACTCAATGCCTCAAGTAGAGCATCCAAGCCCATAAGAGTGTAGTCTTCTACCACTTCTTTGTTGCCGAACCATCTTTCATCCCATTGCTCGCGGCGGAATTTACGCTTGTCTTCCTCTGTAAGTGAGGATTCAATCCGAACTGGGACAAGATACTCCGGCGTCCCGACCGCCCTTAACAAAGAACGCATCTGCTTCCCCAAAAGGTCGTCCCGGGATTTAACCAGCAATACCCCGTTAACGCCCTTGAAAAGGCTCTTCAACTGTTCAGTCGGGATATACGCTTCCCGAGGAGTAACAAACCGGCTTTCCCTTGTGCCGGCATTCACAGCGGCGACAAACTTGGCTTCGCGCAAGCGAGACACCAAGTTATTGCGCTGACTGGCGGAATCGGTGGCAAGGGCGGCGACTATCCGCTCAATGTCGGATTGATACTCCCGGTCAGGAATAATATCAACTACCTCTTGGTCATACTTAGGCAAGATGTTCTTGATTACATCGTCGACCGGATCAGGCTCTCGAAGACCCAAACTCTTGAGGAACGCCAAAGCCTCATCAGACTTACAAACGCCTGCCTTGATGGTGGCAAAGCCGGTTCGGGTGCCATCGCTTTTGGGCAGGTACACCTGCAAGTTTCCGTTATCGTCAACGGCAGTAGTGTGCAGGGGATCCTTGTGCGGGTCATCCTGTTGCAACCTCAGTAAGGGCGTTTTCTTGAGCTTTTCCACGACCCCCAAACGGCTCAGTCCTTCGTAGAGTTTCTCAACCCAATCGTCGGTTTGGAGGGTCATAAACTCCGGTGTCAATTTGCCAATCAGCCAGCGTGAGTCCAATTCATCTATCCCAAGGCCATCTTCATCGTCCTTGCGCGTAAGAAAGTCGTAAAGGATGGGAGCATTGCCAAGGGTGACGTCGGCATTGATCCACCCTAGTGCAGATTTCGTATGGAGCAATTCCGCTAGCTGTTCAGGGGTGATAAGCCTACGCAGAAGATCAGTTCCCAACTTGGCGTTCTTTCCGGCGATGTGGCCGCCATTGTGGGCTGGGAGCAACGGTTCGTTCAGCAGGGCGTTTTTAACTGCTTGGAACATTGGGGCAAGTTGGCCGCCTTCGGCAAAATCCGCTTCCATTTTCAGCGGCAGCGTCTGTAGCGCTGCCGCATTAAGCCAACCGAGTCTGCGCAACTCTCTTAACGCTTCGACCAACAAAACTGCGGTTTCTCGGGCAAGATACTGATTCCAACTATCAGGGTGGTTAATGTTTTCCCGGCTTGGCGGGATGCTGTAGGGGCCATGCATTAAGAACCCAAGATTGGTTTTCAGCTTCGTCGGGAAGAAAACGAACAACTTGGAATTTGCCACAGAACACACAGACAGGTTTTGGCTGCCAGCGTCGCTATGCTCCAGCAGGAAAGCAATCTCAACGAAGCCTGCGGGTTTCTCATCTTTCTCAACGGGGCGAGAAAAGACAATCCACTGCTCACCTCCTGCCAAGTCATCGCCAGGCCCGACTAATCGCACTTGCCGAACATTTAAGGCGTGATGGGACGACACCCCTTTAGAGGGGATGCTCCGGTGTCGCTTGACTGGCCCTCCGTCAACCGACCACGCTATTTCCTCAATCTCCCGGAGAAAGAGCAGCGTTCGGGTTGCCATAGTTTGCAACCATTTAAGCACTACTTCTTTCGCGGTCTCTCCTTCCCCTAAGTCCTTGTTGAACGGGATGATGATTTGCGTCTCTCCCGCGTTCAAAGCCCTTTCATTTGCTGAGTGGGGGAAAACGAGTGACTCTATCGCGAAATGCTCATCGCCCGAATGAATTTCCGGCCGGCTGGTGAAATTGTAAACCGACTTGAAGCCGATGCCGAACTGCCCAATGCTGGTTAGATCTTCCAGCTTAGTGCTTTCTCCAGCGCTGCAAATTCCCACAACATCCTTCTCGTCAAAGAGTTTCCCGAAATGGGATACAGTAAGGCCGCTGGAGTCCAGAGAAAACGTGACCGAGCGTTGCCCCCTCCAGTTTGTACGCTTTCCCAAAGCATCCTCGGCGTTTTGCAGAAGCTCATAAATGAAGTGAGCGCGGTCGCTGTATAATCTGGGCAGGAGCTCGCCAATCAAGCGAATACCCTTTTTGCCCCAATCTTCCCGGTTATCTTCTCGGATTTTCTGGTAATCTGCTGGCATAAACAAGCTCCTCAACAAGGTTGGTTAATGCAAATCATTTGCATCATAGCGCAAAGTCATCCCTTGTCCACCCCGTCAAAAAAATCCCCGTCCAATGTCTCCTCATTACCCATCGGACAGCGATTTTGAGAGCAACTCCAAATCCCGCCCCTGCGCCAATAAATCTTGACCGCCGCTCGCCAACGGCAGGCAAAGTCAAAAAAAAGTAGTCAGGCGCCACAGTTTCCCGGCCAGCGATTTTCGAGATGGGAGAGAACTTCAACTTTTGTTTCAGCTCCAGAAAAATGATCAATAAAGAACCGGCGATGAAAGAGGCAAAGCCGGGGCTCAACCCTAAAATTTCAGGAAGAGTGCCGAAGCAAGGGCAGTAGCCGTCATCACTTTCCGGGAACCAAAGCGCGGTAGGGGGCAGAATCGTGGCAAACCATAACAACGAGACTGCTCGGGCAAGGTCGTTTCGCAGGAAAAATAACGAGACGATAACAGCGAATTCCAGCAGAACTCCGGTCAATCCGACGTGGTTGACCATCATCGGGTCAACAACAGGGTCTTCAACCGAAGCATTTTCCCAGTCAAGAATTAACTAATGCGATTTGAAGACGGCCGCGGTCCGAAGGATCGCTCAGGCAAAGACTTAGAAGACTTTCCACTTGGATCGAAATAAACCTCATATTCGACGATAAATTCATGTTTTCATAGGACAATAAAAGGAGAATATAATTGCAAAGGAAAATGTGTTAAGGGCTTAATTAACTTTTTGAAACAAGTATGTTATATTTCTTTGCTTTGTCTTCTTTTGTTTTGAGTGGAGAAATAGTCGTCTTATCAGTGTCGTAAAGATCTTCTATACGACGGTATGACAAGTGGATTAGGGTGGGGTTGGCAGCATCTGGATTTGGTCTTTTTTCAACCAGCCGGTTTGGTTTTGTGGGTCGCGGATTTGTCGCCAATTGTCTTTGGAATCGAGAATGCGAACTTCGACGCCGTCGATCAGATTGTGGCTACTTTGGGATTCTTCAAAAGGGCCGAATCGAACAACAGCTTCTTTGCGGATTACTATGGCGAATGATTTTCCGAAGCGCTCGTTGGCGGCGCAAAGAAGAAGAAGTCCGCTGATAAGAAACACGGCGATTGAAATTCGGGAAAAGACGCTCCATCGATTGCTTTCTTTAGGGGAGAGAAAGGAAAAAATTCCACAGGTAACCCCAATCCAAAATGGGATTACTGTCAGGATTGTCCATTCGTTGATTGTTAGTTGCAGGAGGAACCGGCGCCAAAAGTGGGGCGAGATGTTGGTGTCGTTTCCCAGTTTCTCTCGGACAAAACGCAAATTAGCAAGAGTGTCGGGATCGCGAGGGGCAAGGGCAAGGGCTTTACGGTATTGGACGATGGCTTCTCCGAATTGCGAGCTTTGGTAAAGGGCGTTGCCGAGGTTGAATCGAATGGCGGCGGCGTCAAAGCCATCGTCAAGCAGTTGGTGGTAGGCGGCGGCTGCTGCTTTGTATTCACCTTTCTCATATAAGACGTTGGCTTCGTTAAATTGTGTTTTAGTCGTGTTCGCCACTGTAAGAATAGCCGGAAAAACGAGAGTCAGAGAAAGAGCAAGTCCTCGGCGAATGAGCGAGTGCAAATAATAAGTTTTCTCTACAAAGTATTGTTTCATTGATCGTGCGGCATCGGAAGGCTTTGCAGGCCGCGAAGAGCGGATTCTGCGGTCGCGGCAATCTGTGCTAGTTCTTTGCTGGAGTCGATGGGAGCGTAACGCGCTTGGTTGCATGCTTGAAAGAGATGGTCTAGCGATTGACTAATTTCCGGCTCTAGTCCGCAATTGCGGAGTTTCATTTCAATGACCGATTCGGTAATTGCGTTTGCGGGAAGGTTTAGGCGTTCGCCGATCTGTTCTTGCAAAAGGCGAAAAAGAACAGCGAAGAACTCGTCAGAACGATTTTCGGCGGCCATGTTTTCGAGGGTCTGGATCCCTTCATCCACGATTGTTTTGACTCGTTTGCGCCGCAGGGCTCGAGGGTTATTATGAAGGGCGTTGCGGCGGGAACGATAGAACCAGCAGGCGATCCAAGCGATGACGGGAATGGCTTGCAATCCCAAGAACCACGGCTGCCACAACCACGGCCGGCTTGAATCAACAATGCCTCCCAAGTGTGGTTTGATATGAACGATATTATTGGCGACCCGCGGAATGTCGCCGTCCTTTTCGCCATCCGCTGCGACAACAGATTGAGATGCCTCCGTCATGTTGGGTTTCACCGTCAGCGGAATTGGAGATTGCCTCAGAGTTTTGTATTGCTCTTCTTGCGGATCAAAGAAGCTGAACTCAATTTCAGGAAGACTTTGAATTTCGGCGTTGTTGGGGATCACGATTTTTTCAAAGGTCTTGACGCCTCGCAGTCCAATCTCATCGGAATAGTTAATTGTGGCAGTTTCCGGATACTGCTGAAATTCTCGCCAAGAATCCAACGACGGCATTGACAAAGATTCTAAGGCGCCTTCGCCATGAATGGTCATTGTAATTGTGACGGGATCCCCGGCGGCGACGGTAGTAGGAGAAGCGTTCACCTTCATATGAGAGTAGTCGCCAACGGCCCCGTTGAAGCTGTTGGGGCGCTCCTCAATGGGAAGGGGAAGAGCGTTTATTGAAACCGGTTCGGAACGGAGCGTCACATCTCGACGAATAGTGTTATTGTTGAAAAAGGAATCAGAAAAGAATGAGTCAAATAAATCCCGCTGGCGGCGAGAGTTATCTCGAAAAAATAAGGCAACTTTTAATGCAACGGGACCAATAGTCAGATCGCCGGTTTTGACGGCTCTGGCAAGGTAGTTAAAAGTGACGCGGTTGTAGATGCGATTGTTTTGGGAAACCCGCCTTTGGCTTGGCCGGCCGGCTTCGCTAATGACGAATCCGTCGGAAGAAATAGTGGGACTTTCCTCTAATTTGGCGGTTGATAAGTAGTTAAAGTGGATGCTGATCGGAAACACTTCGCCTAGGTAGGTTTTCTGTTTGGTTTCTTGCTTAGGAATGTGAACTTGGAGGAAGGCGTACTGGCTGTAGTCCACTCCTTTGGAAACATTTAGAGGAAGCGATTTAGTATGGTAAGCCTTGCCGTTTATTTGAAATTCGATAGGAGGAATTTCATACGTTCCCACTTTTTCGGGGGTAATATCGTATTGATAAATCGTCAAGTTGGATTCGATTGTGCGTCTATTGATAATCTGAATGTTTCTGCTGCGAGAAGGCCCTGCATAGGTAATTGTCAATCCGTCGATTTTGGGGATTTCAGGGCGCTGGTCCGGCTCGCAATTATTGTAGCGCAGTTGCAGTGTAGTAGATTCACCTAGAGGCACTGGATTTCGACTCAACACGGCGTTATAGGAAGCATCTTGTCCGTAAAGAATCTGGGGCAAGAAGATTCCAAGCAATAGCCCGCCGAGCCGCTGCGATAGGCTGAAAAGGGGATGTCTTATAGCTTTCATAGCGCGGAAGTGTGGAATGTCGCTCACCAATCTTTCAAAGATGGATTCCTTGTTTGTCGTGTTTGCGGAGGCTGAAATATCATTGCTTTGGCTTGGTTTCGCTCCGCGTCAAGCAGTTGTTTGGCTTGTTCGGGATTCATCTTTCCGGGCGATGGCGAAACAGCGCTGGAGGAAGATTTTTCTTCTTTGTCTTTTGATTGCGGTTGCGGAGTTTCGGGGGCGGTGTTTTCTGTATTGGATTGATTCTGTTGCGTCTGATTTTCTTTGTCTTGTTCTTGCTCTTGGTTGGTAGCAGGTTCTGGGGAAGGTTGCGGCTCGTTGCTTTGCGGAGGCGAATTGTCCGGGTTGGACTCGGCATTTGAAGTGGATTGTTGTTGTTCAGAGGATTCCTGATTCTCGTTTTCTTTGTTTTGTTGTTGTTGGAGTTCTTCCAAGCAGCGTTTGACGAAGTCGAGGTTTTCTTGGGCATGTTGGTCGGTTTCGTCGAGTGAGATAGCGTGTTGATAGCTTTGAATAGATTGTTTCCAAGCAGTGATTTTTTGTTCGGGATGGGCGGCTGTTTCTCCAGTTCGAAAGAGGGTGTTGCCCAAGTTGTAGTATGCTTTCTGCTGAAGTTCGAGATTCTCGGGAGAGTGGGAGGCATTGGCAAATTGCTGTTTGGCTTCTTCCATATCTTCCGCTCTATAGGCGGCGGCGCCCGCATTGTAAGCGAATCGGGATATGTCTGGGTTTTCACGGGCTAGGCGGCGGTAGATATTTAGAGCGCTTTCGTAGCGTTTTTCTTGGAAGTGACGTTGTGCGTCTCTTTCGGTGTCGGCCTGCGAGCCGGGGATGAATTCCGCGAGGATCACTAAGAAGAGAAGGCGCTCCGCGATGCGAAAAATTCGTTGGAACACGGCAAGAGGTTTTGGCGAGGTATGGTGTGAGGTTTTCATAGTTATTCGATTATTATATTAGTGTTCCCTTTCCTGTAGGACGGTTCCTGATTTAATGGGACCGTCGGGACGGGCGACTTTTTTCTGGTCTGATATAAATAATTCTGTTAAGAGGCATAGAATAGCTAGTGCGAGGGGCCATTGGAACTGTTCGCGGTATTGTTTGGATTGACGCGAGGAGAGTTCGCTTTTGGGCAGCGGCGCTAGTCCTTTTTGATAGAGCATCTTCATGGATTTTGTATCTCGCAGGTGAATGTAAAAGCCTTGCCCGGCGGCGGCCACTTGTTGGAGGAGGTTTTCGTTGAGTCTGGATTTGACGGCGTTGCCTTGTGGGTCTTTTAAGTAGGTGAAGCGTCCTTCTTTGTCGGGAACTTTTAGGAGTTCTCCAGAGGCGGTGCCTATGCCTACGGTGAAGATTCGGCAGTCTTGTGCGGCGGCGGCTTCAGCGGCTTCGATGGCTCCTTCTTCGTGATCTTCGCCATCTGAGAGAAGAATGATAGCTCGGTAGGTGTCGGTGGTTGTATCGAAGGCTTTCATAGCGGTTTCCAGTGCTTCTTTGAGAGCGGTGCCTCCTTGGGGAATAATATCGGGGCTTAGCGCGTTTAGATTTTGTCGGAAGGCTTCGTCATCTAGTGTCAGCGGGCATTGCAGGAAGGCGCTTCCGGCGAAGGTGACCAGGCCGAGGCGGTCTCGTTGGGCTTCTTTTATCAAGTCCTGGGCGGCTAGTCGGGATCGTTCTAGTCGGTTCGGAGGAATGTCGTTTGCCAACATGCTTTTTGAAACGTCGATGGCGACGATGATGTCGAGTCCTTTCTGTCGGGCTTCTTGCCAGTCAAAACCATATTGCGGTCTGGCGAGCGCTATGATGATGAGGGAGACGGCCAGCACAAGCAGTCCCATTTTCACAAGTTGTCTTTGGTGGGAGACGCCAACGGTCAAGGCGGCTAGCAGTCTGGATTTGACGAATACGTGGATCAACGCCCGGCGTTTGCGCCAAGACCATCGAAGAAACCAGACGAGTAGTATAACGACGGATAAGAGCCAGAGGAGTTTTGGGTATTCGAATTTTAAAAAGGTATCCATATCAGGGCAGGCGGCGCCATAAGGTATGGTTTAGAAAGGTTTCCAAGAGGAGAATTCCTAGTGCTGGGAAAAGAAACCAGTGGTAAATTTCTTCATAATACAGATATTGTTTGGTCTCGGTTTCGGATTTTTCGAGCTGGTCAATTTCTTGGTAGATTTTTTGTAAAGTGTCGGTGCTGTCTGCGCGATAGTATTTGCCTTGGGTCAGGTCGGCAATTTTTGTGAGAGTGTCTTCGTCGATATTGACTTCCATTTGGCGGTAAACCGTTTGGCCAAAGAGGTCTTTTCCGACGGGGGAGGGGGCGGTGCCTCGTGTGCCGACTCCGATGGTGTAGATTTTGACGTCCAGGCTTTGGGCGGCTTCGGCGGCGGTTAGGGGAGGCATTTCGCCGGCGTTGTTTTCTCCATCGGTCATTAGGATCATGCTTTGGCTTTTGGAGTCTAGGTCTCGAAGCCGGTTTAAGCCGGCGGCGATGGCGGAGCCGATGGCGGTGCCTTCGTCCTTAATGGTTTCCAGATTGAGTCGATCAAGATTCTGCAGGAGGAAGTCGTGGTCTAAGGTAAGGGGGGAGGCAATGTAAGCTCGGCCGGCAAAGGCGACGAGGCCGATGCGGTCGTTGCGACGTTTGTCGATGAATTCTATCAGGACATTTTTGGCGGCTTCTAGGCGGTTGATGCGTTTTTTTTGGGAGAAGAAGTCTTCGGCCGCCATGCTACCGGACAAGTCTAGCGCCACGACGATGTCTGTGCCGCTGGCGGTGACAGCGGTTTCGCCTTCTCCCAAGCGGGGGCGGGCGAGGGCGATGACGCAGAGGGCAAGCGCCAGCCAGCGGAGTTTTGCGCCGGCGCGCTTGGGAGAGGATTGTCTTAGGTCGGTAATGCCTCTTACGAGATCCGTAGAGGAGTACAGGAATGCGGCACTGCGGCCGTGTTTCCCTCGAAGCCATGCCAGAATCGGCAAAAGAAGCAACAAAAGCAGAAGGTATGGATGAGCAAAGTCGGGCATAAGGGTCAATTGTGGGCGGAATTCTCGATCATTGCGGGTTAGGCGGCGGTGCGGTTGCCGTTGTTTCTGCGTTTGTTGGCGATTCCATCAGCGCGGATTCTGTTTCTCGGACGAGTCGAAGGGCGGCTGCGTGGAGTTTTTTCAATTCGTAGGCTTCGGGCTCGGATTTTGCAAATTTCACTAAGTCACATTCGGCGAGAAAGTCGGCCAGCAGGCATTTTTGATCTTTGGACAAATGGCGGCTTTCTTGCAGTTCTTCCAGAAATTCTTCAGTGGTTCGCTCTGGGGCATTGAGACGGAATCGCTCTTCTAGATAATGGCGAATTGCGTCTGAGACCATGACGCAGAAGCGTTCGGGATTGTGCAGGTAGGCTAAGGCGTTTTCGAGGAGTCTTCGGGCGCGTTCGTGGGGAGGATCCAAGGGGACGGTTGATTGTTTTGGATGCTGTTTCGGCTGTTTCTTCCAATAAAGGAAGCCCCAATAGAAAAGAGAGAGGAGAGCGGCGGCGAGAAGGCACCACCAAAGCCATGCCCAAGAGAAAGGCGCTTCCACAAGCGGGCGGATGTCGTGAATGTCGGAGAGGGCGTTCCGATTTTCCGGGGCGGACGAGACTAGGGCGGGATTGGTCGATTCCATCAGCGGTTTCGGCGTTTTTCGCGATTCTCAAAGAATTGGCTGAGTTCGTGGAGGTAGTGTTTGTCTGTTCGGAGTTGGATGTTGTCAATTCCGGCGGCGCGGAGGAGTTTGTTCAGTTCGCCTCGGGCTTTTTTTTGTCGTCCGGCAAAGGCGGTTCGCTTTCTTTCGTCGCCGGTGTCCACTTCGACAACTTGGCCGGTTTCGGCGTCTTTGAGAATGATTTTTCCGATGTTGGGGAGGCGCATTTCGAATGGATCGGAGATTTGAACGGCGACTAGATCGTGTTTCCTTTTTGCTTGACGAAGAGAGGTGAGCGACACATGCCGCAATCCGTCGGAGGTGATCACGCGCCGTCGCAGATGCGCCTCAATTTCTTTTCGAGTCGGCTCTGTTTGCGCCAGAAAGTCGGAGATAAGGATCACGATGGCTCTTTGGGTAATGACTTTGGAAAGGAATTCCAACGCGGCGTCGAATTTGGTCCGTCGGCGTTTGGGTTCAAAAAAGAGAATGTCGCGGATGACGCGCAAGACGTGGAAACGCCCTTTGCGCGGGGGAATGAACTTTTCGACGATGTCGGTGAAGAGCAACAGGCCGACTTTGTCGTTATTTTTGATGGCGGAAAACGCCAAAATCGAGGCGATTTCGGCGGCGAGTTCTCGTTTGGATTGTTCTCCGGAACCAAAAAGCCCGGAGCCGCTAAGGTCGACGAGTAGCATCACCGTCAGTTCGCGTTCTTCAACAAACTTCTTGATGAAGGGATGGTTCATTCGGGCGGTGACGTTCCAATCGATGGTTCGAACATCGTCGCCGGGTTGGTATTCCCGAACTTCGTCAAAGTTCATGCCTTGTCCTTTAAAGACGCTGTGATAGTGGCCGGCCAGAGATTCAGAAACCAATTGACTCGTCCGAATCTCGATCTGACGGATTTTTTTGATGATTTCGCGGGGAATCATGCGCCTGCGGCGTTTTGCGTTGCGTTTACGGCACGGGAAGTTCGTCGAAGATTTTTTGGATAATGATTTCTGAGGTTTTCTCTTCGGCTTCCGCTTCGTATGTAATGGCGACTCGATGGCGCAGGACGTCCATTCCGATGCTTTTGACGTCTTGCGGGGTGACGTATCCGCGTCCACGAAGAAAGGCGTATGACTTAGCGGTCAGCGCAAGCGCGATGGTCGCGCGAGGAGAGGCGCCGAGTTGGACGTAATCGGCGACGTCGATTTGATAGGCTCCCGGATCTCTGGTGCAACAGACGAGATCCACGATGTAGTCTTTGACTTTGTCGTCTAGGTAAATCTCGTTGATGACTTTTCGCGCCGAGAGGATTTGGTCGGGCGAAATCACGGGACTCGCTTCCGGCGGGGGCGTGGTTTTTGCCATCAGATCAAGAATCTGCCGCTCTTCTTCTTTGGCGGGATAGTCCATCTTGAGCTTGAGCATAAAGCGATCCACTTGCGCTTCGGGAAGCGGGTAAGTGCCTTCTTGTTCGATGGGGTTTTGGGTCGCCAGCACTAGGAATGGCTCGTCAAGCGGGTAGCTTCGGCTACCGATGGTGACTTGCCGTTCTTGCATGGCTTCGAGCAACGCGCTTTGCACTTTGGCCGGGGCGCGGTTGATTTCGTCCGCCAGAATCAAGTGCGAGAAAATAGGGCCTTTCCGAGTGGAAAATTCGCCGGTCCGAGGGTTGTAAATTTGCGTGCCGATAACGTCGGCGGGGAGCATGTCGGGGGTGAATTGAATCCGCGAGAATCCCGCATTGATGCAAGCGGCCAGCGACTTGACCGAAGTGGTTTTGGCCAAGCCGGGAACGCCTTCCAGCAAGATGTGTCCGTTGGCCAGCAGGCCGACCAGAAGGCGCTCGAGGAGGTATTTTTGCCCGACGATGACTTTGTTGATTTCGGACAAGAGCGGTTGCGCGAAAGCCCCTGCTTTCTGCACTTCTGCGTTAATGGCGGTAATCCCTGCGTTCATCTTTTCGATCCGGCAGAATCACCATTTCCACCGGTTTTTTCCAGTATTAAGTGACAAAACTATCTGGTTCCGAGTTCAAAATTTTGCGTCTGAGGCGTTGCAAGGACTGCGGTTTTGTTCCGGGCCGTTTTCGAAAGAATTTGCGCGGCCGCCTCGGCGTCTTTTTTGATTTGATCTTGTAACAACTGTCGGGACGGGAATTTTTGTTCCGGCCGAATGCGTTGGAGCAGCTGGACTTCGAGATGTTCGCCGTAGAGATTTTGGTCGAAATCAAACAAATGCACTTCGGCCAAAGGCGTCTTGCCGATTTCTCTGACGGTCGGGCGACAGCCAATGTTCGCCACCCCTTGGAATGTTCTGTTCTTCACTTTCGCTAAGGCCGGATAGACGCCGTTTGGCGGCAAGACAATGCCTGAAACATCCAAATTGGCGGTGGGAAATCCAAGCCTGCGGCCGATTTTTTGGCCGGGAACAACTTGGCCGCAGACTGCGTATTTCCGTCCCAGTCGTTTGCCCGCCGCTTCCAGCCTGCCTTCGGCGATTAATTTTCGGATTGCCGTGCTACTCACTTCTTGGCCTTGTTGTCGGATGGGATCGACTTCGGGCAGTTTGTAGCCGAGGTCTGTGGATCGGCTTCGGAGAAGTTGGATGTTGCCGGATCGTTGGCGTCCGAAGTGAAAGCCGGAGCCAACGCAGATCATTTTTAACGGCCGCAACCGTTCACAAAGCAATTCTAAAAAGTCGTTCGCGCTGGTTTGGCTGAATTGGCGGTCGAAAGGGAGGATCCAAAGAAGATCAATCTGGGTTTCTTCCAAAAGATTCCGGCGTTTGCGAAAGGGATAGATCAAAGCCGGCGCTCGTTCAGGAACGATTATTTCGGCTGGATGGCGGTCGAAGGTAACGGCAATGGAAAGCCCCTTTGCTCGCTTCGCTTGTTGGACGGCGCGGCGGATGACGTGCTGGTGTCCGAGGTGCAATCCATCGAACATGCCAATGGCGCAGAAGGTTTCGCGCCGGTCTAGATTCTGAAATTCTTCAATTTGGCGAAGGACTTTCATTGAGGCAAACGCGTCTATCGGCGGGATTATTAGTCGGGCGAGGCCGCAGCTTGTTGGAAGCGGGCAAGTTGCGTCATGGGGATTACGCGGCCGGCGACTTCGGCCGCGGACATTTTGCCAATGGAGTCAACGGCCAAAGCTTGGGACACTCGAAAGGAGCCGGATTGGGTTCTGCGCAGTGTTTTGAGATGGGCGCCGCAGCCAAGCTTGGCACCCAGCTCGTGCACTAAGCTTCTAGCGTAGACGCCTTTGGTGCAAGCGACGCTGAATTGGCCTTCGGGCTCGGCGTAGGCTGTGAACTGAAAGCGGTAAATGTGCACAAGGCGAGGTTTCCGCTCCACGGTTTTTCCTTTCCGCGCCAATTTGTAAAGCGGGACTCCGTCCACTTTGACCGCGGAGACCATCGGAGGCGTTTGGAAAATGTCGCCGACGAAAGATTGCGCTTCCTTGTTCAACCTTTCAATGGACAACGGAGGCACGGGACGGGTTGCCGTGATGGTTCCGTCGGCGTCGTAACTATCGGTCACTTCGCCAAAGCGAGCGACGCCTTCGTAGTATTTGTCTTGTTTCATGAATCGCTCCGACATTTTGGTGGCCTTGCCGATGAGGATGACTAAAAGCCCCGTCGCATTTGGGTCCAAAGTGCCGCAATGCCCCGCCTTTTTGACTTTGCAGCGGCTTCGGATTCGGGCGACCACGTCGTGCGAAGTCCAGCCGACGGGCTTGTCGATCAAAAGAGCGCCGTGGAGATCAGTCATTGGATTTGCCGAGGTCTGATTTTTTCCCCGCGGCGAGTTGAGCGCGAATGGCTTTGACCACGCGCCGTTGAACGGCCATTGGTCGTCCGCAAATTCTGGCGCCGGCCGCCGCCTTGTGTCCGCCGCCGCCAAACCTTTTGGCGATGTCGCTTACATTGATGTCCGGGCTTTTGCTCCGCAGGCTAATGCGAATAACTTCGGGTTCCAGCTCTTCAAACAAGCAGGCCACCACAACTGGATCAATGTCTCGGATATGGTCGATCAATCCCTCGCTTTCGTCTCGAGAGGCTCCGGTTCGTTGGTAGTCCTTCGGACGCAACCAGAAATAGGCGATTTCGTTGTCGTTGGTTAGTTTGAAATGGTTGTAGACGTGTCTGAGAAGCTTGACCCTTGAGAGCGGATAAGACTGGTAGACTTGATCGCAAATGACCGAAAGGTTGGCGCCTTTGTCCACCAGGTCGCCGGCGATTTCATAAGTGGAAGGCCGCGTGGTTGGATATTGAAAAGAGCCGGTGTCCGTAGAGATTGCGGTGAACAGGCAGTCGGCAATTTCCGGTTTGATGCTCCAACGCGCGGCCTTGAGAAGGCGGTAAATCATCTCCCCGGAAGAAGGCTCGTTGGGCGACACCCAATTGAGGTCGCCATAGCTGGTGTTGCTGGCGTGGTGGTCGATGTTGATGAGGTTTTTGCGGTTGCGGATGAACTGCTGGACTTCGCCAATGCGGTCCAGACTGGCGGAATCAACGGCCAGAACGCAGTCAAAGGATTGCGCCGCTTGAGGGCGCGCAAAGAGGTTCCCGGCATCGAGGAACTGCAATTTTTGCGGCATCGAGTCTTGGTTCCAGCAGACGACGCGGCGGCCTTCATTCCGCAAAGCCAAGGCGATGGCCAGTTGGGAGCCGACGCAGTCTCCATCCGGCCTTTGGTGGCCGACGACGCAAAAGCGTTCGTGCTTTTTGATTTCCTCAATGATTCGGGAGGCAATCTTTGGAGGGGTCTTCATTCTTCGGAGTTTTGCGGTTCTTCGAGTTCTTCCATGATTTCCAGAACTCGATCTCCTCGTTCCAAGGAAGCATCCAAAACGAATCGGAGACGCGGCAAATACTTGAGGATGACTCGGCCGGCAATTTCTCGTTGGATGGCCGTTCGGTCTTTTTGCAATCTTTGAAGGGCGCGCTGCGATTGCTCTTTATCGCCGGCGACGCCGATGAAGACTCGTGCGGACTTCAAGTCGCTGCCCATTTGAACGTCCGACACGGTAATCAGGCCGTATTGTTCTAATGAGTAGTTTCGGCGAATAATCTCGCCAATCTCTCGCTTCAAGAGTTTGCGAACTCTTTGGTGCCGCAATGAGGCCATATCCAAGCGATGTTTGCCGGCGATTTACAACTCTTGAGCAACCTCTTCAAGAGAATAACTTTCAATGATGTCGCCTTCCTGAAGGTCGTTGAAACGATCCATGCGGATGCCGCATTCCATGCCCGCCCGCACTTCGTTGACTTCGTCTTGAAATCGCCGGAGCGATTGGGTAGTTCCCTCGTAAATCATGTTGCGGTTTCGGTAGACTCGCACTTTGCCTCGTTCGAATTTTCCTTGGGAAATGACGCAACCCGCGACCCGCCCGCCTTTGGACATCTCAAAAATCTTTCGAATTTCCGCAACGCCGTTGACGCGAGCCTTTGTGATGGGATCTAAAAGCCCCGCCATCGCTTCTCGAACTTCGTCAATCAACTCATAAATCACCGCGTAAAGCTTGATCTGAACCTTCTCTCGTTTGGCAATGTCCGAAACGCCGGCGTCCAGCCGAGTGTGAAATCCGATGAGAACCGCGTTGGAAGCCGAGGCCAGCATCACGTCGCTTTCATTCAAAGAGCCAACCCCGCTGTGGATAACTTCAAGGTTGACTTTCTTGGACTCGATCTTTTCCAACGACTCGACAATGGCTTCCACAGAGCCTTGGGTGTCCGCTTTGACGACGACCCGCAACATTTTTGCCGAGTCCGGGGAAAGCGAGTCAAAGAGATTTTCCAAAGTCACGGCGTTCCGTTTTTCGGCGCTTTCTTCGCGGGTTTGCAAGGCGCGTTCTTCCGCCAGTTTCTTGGCTTGTTTTTCGTTCGGCAGAATGTTGAACGCCAAGCCGGCTTCGGGGGCGCCGTTCAGCCCAAGCACCCGAACGGCGACGGAGGGGATTGCTTCTTTGAGCCTCTTTCCGTCTTCGTTGATGAGCGCCTTGACGCGGCCCCAGAAAGCGCCGCACAACATGGCGTCGCCCACTTTGAGCGTTCCTTTGCGCACTAATACAGTGGCAATCGGCCCGCCCGGTTGCATGCCGGATTCGATGACGTTGCCGACCGCCGGCCGATTTGGATTGGCGCGCAGTTCTAAAACTTCCGATTGAAGCAACACCATCTCAAGAAGCGTGTCAATGCCCTTCACATCCAAAGCCGATACGTCGACGAAGATGGTATCTCCGCCCCATTCCTCGCAGACCAATCCGCGATCCTGCAGTTGTTTACGAACTTCGGAAGGAACGGCGCCGGGAAGGTCGATCTTGTTGACCGCGACGATGATGGGGACTTGAGCCGCTTTGGCGTGGTTGAGCGCTTCAATAGTTTGCGGCTTGACTCCGTCATTGGCGGCGACCACTAAAATCACCAAGTCCGTGATGTTGGCGCCGCGCGCCCGCATTGAGCTGAAGGCCGCATGCCCCGGCGTGTCCAAGAAGGTGATTTGTTGAAGCTTTCCAGGGTTTTCCGGATGCGGGAAGTGAATCGTATAGGCGCCAATGTGTTGAGTGATGCCGCCGGCTTCTCTGGAAACGACGTTGGATTTTCGAATCACGTCCAACAACGTGGTCTTCCCGTGATCCACGTGCCCCATAATGGTCACCACAGGCGGTCTGGAAACCAAATCGCTTTCTTTGTCGTCGACGTCCAAGTCAATTGTGTCTTCTTGGCGTGTGACGCCGGCGCCTCTCTCCCGCTTTTCAATTTCAAATCGAAAGCCGTATTTGGCGCAGATTTCTTTGGCGGTAAACTCCTCTATCGCCTGATTAACCGTCGCAAAAACATTCAGCTCCATAAGATCGGCAATGATCTGAAAGGATTTTCGGCTCAACACTTTTGCCAAGTCTCTGACGATAATCGGCTGTTTAAGAGACAACAGCTTGGCTTGGGACGGGGCGACGTATTTTGGCTTTTTTGCCGTTCGATTTTCCGCAGATTGGACGTTTCGGGCAGGTTTTCCGCTATCCGCCGCGGCGCGAGCCTCTTTCCGGTTTTTGCGACGTCGTCTCCCGCGGCTTCTGTCTTCCGGTCGTGGACGCCCTTGCAACCCTTTTGTCAGGCGGATGAAGCCGACTTTGGCGCCTAATCCGGGTTGCTCCGTCTCTTCGCCGCCGTCATCCGCTGGTTTGTCTTCCTCCAATTTCTCCGTCGAATCTTCCTCTCCTTCAAAAGCGGAGTCTGCCTCTGCCTCGTCAGATTCCGATTGATCTTCTTTCGAAGGAGAGGCTTCCTCATCTGCCGCCGAAGGCAACGCATCAGCGGGAACTTCCGCTCCGGACGGCTGTTTAGAACTATCGGTCGACGCCTCTTTTTCCGCTGTTTCTTCGGCGGGTTTCTCTTCCGGAGGGGCGGTGACGATGACGATGCCTTTGTCTGCCGGAGTCTCCGCCGCCGGTTCGACGGTTCTGGCCTTCAACGCTCCGCCTATTCGTTCTTCCAAATACTCGGCGGTAATCTTGTCCAAAGTGCTGGAAGCAACCCGAGCGTTGAGGATCCCCATTTCCTTGGCCCTGGCAAGAACTTCCTTGTTCGTGATCCCAAGTTTCTTAGCGATGTCGTATATGCGGACGGGCATGAGTTCTTTGCAAAGCCTAAATCCTATAAGGCGGAAGAAGAATTCTCTTTGTCAATCTCGTATAAAAAAATAAAAGCGTCAGTCAATTTTTATTGGGTTTCTTCCAGCTTTAACAGCCTCCGCGCCGACTCTGCTTTGGCGGCTTTGAGAATGTGCGCCGCATCGCCGCCAATTTCAGGAATTTCTTGAAGGTCGGCTAATTCTACTTGGAGCAAGTCTTCCAGAGCGTGAAAACCGATGGCGACGAGGGTGTTGGCTTGTTCTTCCGTAATGCCGTCGATGCTTGCAAAGGCGCGGACGGCCCGGTCTACTTTTTCTTCAAGGCCGATTTCAGTGTCTTTCTGCGCTTGAATATCTACATGGCAACCGCAAAGCCTGGACGTCAACCGGGCGTTTTGCCCTTTTTTGCCGATGGCCATAGAAAGTTGTTCTTGCTCAACTAAAATGTGAATCTGCTGTCCGCCGTCTTTAGACTCGAAGGACATAATTTTGGCCGGCGCCAGCGCGTTGGCGATAAAAGTCCGTTGATCGTCGCTCCAAGGAATGATGTCCACCTTCTCGTTATTCAGCTCCCGAACAATGTTCTTCACGCGTTGCCCTCGAAGGCCGACGCAGGCTCCAACGGGATCCACATTCGCATCGTGCGAATGGACAGCCAATTTGGTTCGATAACCCGCCTCGCGGGCAATGGACTTGATTTCAATGGTGCCGTCGTTGATTTCCGAAACTTCCACTCGAAAAAGTTTGAGAACGAAGGCGGGATCTGAGCGGGAAAGAATGACGTTTGGGCCATTGACGCCGCTCTCGACGGCTTTGATAAAACATCGAAGCCTTTCCCCAATTTGATATTCTTCCGTAGGAACTCGCTCGGTGTGCGGAAGAATCGCTTCGAATCGACCCATGTCCAGAAACACGTCCGAACGCTCAAAACGGCGGACAACTCCGCTGACGATGTCCCCCGTTCGATCTTTAAATTCGGAATAAATCTGCTGTTTTTCCACGCGCCGAAGATGTTGAATAAGCGATTGCTTTGCATTCTGCGAAGCTATTCTGCCAAAATCCGCCGGCGTGATTTCCACTTCAATCTCATCGCCTAATTGGACGTTTTTTTTGATTTTTTGGGCGTCGGCCAAAAGGATCTCGTCGTGCTCCGAATCCACTTCTTCAACCACGATCAACTTTGCAAAAGCCTTGATGTCGCCCGTGTTCGGGTTGATCGAAACTCGCAGATCCCTTGCCGGGCCAACGGCCCTTTTGGCGGCCGATAAGAGAGATTCCTCTATCGCCTCCAAAACGGCCTTCCTAGGAACCCCTCTTTCCCGCTCCCAATAATTCAGTAACGGCATTAAATTCTCACTCATAAATCACTGTCTCCGCTTTGCGTCAATGGGAACAAAAAAGCCGGCTCCATTCGCCGACTTGACCTGCCACAACACAGCTTCCAAGCAATCAAAACCAAATCATAAAGTCAAGACGGCAATCTGTCAAACCCAATTCCCGCAGCGCCGACCATTTCCACGCTCTCAACTTTTAGGACATTCTCCAACATAAAAAATTTCCCCAACCCCATTGCCGACCGTTTTCAATCCAGCGCCTTCACCCGTTGACCGCCCGCATTGGCGAACTCTTTGCCATCTGCCTTGCCCGCCATCCTTGGCCGGTTACGGCAGTTTTTTTCAGTAGCATTTAAAAAACCGTCCCCTCTATTGAATAGATGGAACTCCGTGACGGTTCAGTATTGAGAGGATGCCGCCGCCGCCGCTTCCCCATACTCCCAGCCGAAGAAGTAAAAAACAAACTTCCCCAAAGAACGAGAAAAGAAGAAAATGCGCCGGAAGGAAACGATGAAGCGGCGACTGGATCAATATTTGTCCGAGGAGGGAATCTGCGACAGCCGGGAGAAAGCCAAGCGGGCGATTCTGGCGGGCAACATAAGGATCAACGAACAACGCGCCCGCAAACCCAGTGACATTGTCAAAAAAACAGATCATGTCGAACTGATTCCATCCGAACGATACGTCAGCCGGGGCGGTTTTAAGTTGGAACATGCGATTCGATATTTCCAAATCAAAGTCGGAAATTTGACCGCTGTTGACTTGGGCGCCTCCACCGGGGGCTTCACCGATTGCTTGCTGCAACATGGCGCGGCGCAAGTCTACGCCGTCGACGTCGGCAAGGGACAATTGGCTTGGAAACTGCGTCAAGACTCGCGCGTGAAGGTTATGGAAGGAGTCAATGCGCGCTATCTCCAACGATCCCAAATGCCCTCAAAGTTTCCGGGAGCCGATCTTGTAGCCATCGACTGTTCTTTCATTTCATTGACCAAAATACTGCCCGCCGCTGTTCCTCTTCTTGCCTCCGCCGGAAAGATTATCGCTCTCGTCAAACCACAGTTTGAGGCGGGCAAACCGGCTGCGGATCAGGGCCGCGGCGTCATCTGCGATCCAAGAATCCACAAACAAGTGCTTCAAAAAATTCGGCAATTTGTCGCCAAAGAATTGAATCTGCGCTGGATTGGCGTCTGTGAATCTCCTATTTTAGGGGCTTCCGGCAATCGAGAATTTCTCTGTTTAATCGAAAAGTCTCATGCTCAAGATTCATCGCATCGGGCTCATTGCGAATCCGGGAAAACCTCGTTGGAAGACAAACTTGCGACGAGCGGCGGCGCTGGTTCGTAACGCCGAGAGAATCGCCGTCGCTCCTCAACTAGAGCCGCGCTTCGGCTTGAAGAGTCAAGCAGACTTGGAAACTCTGCCCGCCGCGGATGCCGCATTTCCCAACTGCATCCGAAGTATGGAACAAACGGACCTCATCTTGGTTATCGGAGGCGACGGCACAATGTTGCACGTCGCCCGAACGCTTGGCGGCAGGAAAACCCCGATTCTTGGAATTAACACAGGGAATCTCGGATTTCTCACCGCCGCTCCCATGTCGAATCTGCGCGGCATTCTAGATCGCATTTGGCAGGGCGACTTCGCCATCGAGTCCAGACCCTTTTTGGAAGCCGTTCTCTCTAGACCGCGCCCGACAATTCGCTCCATCGCTCTCAACGATTTTGTCATCAGCCGCAGCGAACTTTCCCGGATGATCCAGTTGGACGTTTTCGTGGACGGCAAACCGCTAACTACCTATCAATGCGACGGCTTGATTATTTGTTCGCCCACCGGCTCCACTGCTTATTCGCTTTCTGCCGGCGGCCCCATCGTCAGTCCAAACACGGAGGCCATCGCCTTGACCCCCATCTGCCCGCACGCGCTCTCCAATCGATCCGTCATCGTCCCGCTCAAATCAACCGTTCGAGTAGCCGTCGGCACGCAGCGTCCTGAGACTCTTCTCACCGGAGACGGACAAATCTCCCTCACGCTAAAACAAGGGGACGTCATCCAATTTCAGCAAAGCCGTCGCCGGCTGCGTCTTCTTTCAGTGGGCGGCAACGAGTTCTTTCAAACACTACGACAAAAGATGAAATGGAGCGGCTCCAATGTCTAATGCCGTTAAATCACATTCCCACAAACAACGTTGCCTTAAAAGAAAAAAGAAAACTCGATGAAGAAACCGAAAAATCCCGGCAATCCTCTCCAAACGAAAAAAAGATGCCGCAAAATTCTCTTCCATCGCCAACCCCAAATCCACGCCGCCATCCGCCAAAATCCCCAACCTTGCCTTGAACGCTTAACCCATCAGCCATCACCGCCGCTTGCGATCATCCAATCTCTCGCCCAAAAACCTTAAAATCCCCCAAGCCAAACAAACCGCCCACACCCAATGATTGTCCCCGACGACATCAGCGCTCACCTCAAATCATAGAATGCGCAGACCGAAAACAGCGCCCACACCAGCTTCTTTTGCCTGCCCCAATACCTCCATCAAATCCACCTCGCCACTTGCCTGCCAACCGCCATAAACTTTCTTCCCTGCAACGGCAAAGCAAAGGAAGAATTTTCCTCATCTCGAATTTCCTTTTGACGCTCTCTTTGCGAAGCCAACAGTCAGCGACCAGAGATTCTCAATCATGAATTGCAATCGGCAAGTTAGGATGGCGCGCTTTGCTGTTTCCAAATGAATTTTTCCCTCTTTTCCTCTTTTCTCTCCTTTTGCATTTTGAAGTTGGACGCGGAGTGGACAAGAGACTTCTAACAAGCTAGATTGGATTGCGAAACACTGCTGGATGCCGGACGAATCAGAGTTTCTCCAAAAGCGTAAATCGTCTTGCCGATTGGATTGTAGATTGGTTTCCAATTGCCGATTCTTGGGATTTAGAAACCGGTTCGTTAGACAAGGATGGACTTCCTTTGCGGTCGTTTATTCGTTGTTTCATTCCAAGAAGGATGGAACATGATGAAGAGCTTCCCATTGTTTGCGTCAATACTGGGCAACGAGCAACAAGCAATAAATCTCTTTTATCTGTGTTGGTAGTTGTGTCGTTTTCTTCTTTGGTTTGTTTTGGCGCAAAGCCAAGGGCAGTTGTGTATTGATGTCCACCATAGCTAAGACAACGCCGACACGCTCTGGGTGTTTAGGGGTTCTTCCACTACGGCAACCCAAAGTGTCCTCCAAAGCATCCTAATCTCCACAATCTCTAATCATTACCATAGCCGAGAGACTTGGCAATCTACTTCGTTCCCCACAAATAACGGACATATTTACGATGCCAACAATCTCAGCAATACGAACTTTTCACATTCTTTCTTGTTTGCTATCTCTAAGATCAAAGACATCGATTCGGCAAGAAAGAGAATTTCGGGCAGAGTCTGAACCACCATCATTTTCGCCGCTAGTGCCACTAACATTTCGACGGTCGTGAATGGCGACAACAGCAGAACGATGGATTTTTCATGGACTACGATAATCCATACGATGTCGTTGGGATGAGCGTATCTGGAAGCAGTTTGTTCTATTTCATCGATTAGACTTCTTCTTAGGTAAGAGCGGGCTGGACAACAAATCCATTAGCGTCTTTTATGCGCAAAGCGACAATAATTCTGGGTCTATTAGACCAGAGAGCAGAGGGGTGCATCTTATTAGCGGCCAACAGCGATGGTTTGATACGGATTATCGTCCACAGCGCAACTATCCTCGAACCGGAGGAATGCGCATTTGCGTTTGGTTTAGTTGCTTTGGGTTCTATGATTTTCTGTCGCCACTTGATGCAAATGAAATGTTCCCAAGCAATCACAACTCTCTAGCTGCTGCTAGCAACTTGTGATTTGCGGGACTGCGGTGTGCGATTTATGATTAGCGAAGGATGATTTGTAGTTGGGAAATGGCGGAGATTGCTTTTTTTTTTCAATCTTGTATCTGCAAAGTTGGGAAATGGAGATTTTGTGATGAATTAGCGGCCAATGTTTTGTGGTTTATGGCAAAGTGGTTGGGGATTCGTTGTTGCGCTGGAGGCCGGAGAATCACAGGCATTGTTCCGGTAAATCTGCGGCCCGCAGCTAGTTTCGCGACGGCGCTGTGGGAGATTTTTTGGAAAAAAAGATTGAGGCGGAGTGGTTTTTGCGGTTGGGGATATGTAGTGTTTGTGAGGGTACGGCGTTTTGTTTGTTCGTTTTTGCGATTTGACAGAATCTGGTTGGTTTTCTCTTTGCCGGTTTTCGTTGTAGGTAATTGGGAGTCCTTTTTGTCATTGTTTTGGTTTCTCGGTCGTCGGTTCTTCGGCGGAGCTTTTTCTTTGTAGGGAGGAATCGCCGGAGATCTCACAGCAAGGAGGCGGAGTCGGTGTCGAGGAAAAGTGTTGCATGGTTTTGACGGCGGAGGACGGAGGCCGGGCATTTTGTGGAAATCGGCTCTTTGAGGGCGGTTCGAATGGCTTTGCTTTTTCGCTGTTCAGGGGCGAGGCATACGATTTTTTTGGCGGCGCATAGAGCGGGAATTGTTAAGGTGAAGGCGTAGTTGGGGACGGCGTTGAGGGAGGGGAAGTGTTCTTCGTCGACTTGCTGTTGTTTGCAGGCGGCGTCGAGTTTCACGATTTTAACTTGACGGGGATCTTCAAAGTTGGCGACTGGCGGATCGTTGAAGGCGAGGTGGCCGTTTTCTCCGACGCCCAGGCAGCAGAGGTCGATGGGCGCTTGGGCGAGCAGGCGTTCGTAGCGGTTGCATTCGTCCAGCGGAAGCAAGGCGTCGCCTGCCAAGTAGTGGAAGGACTTGGGTCTGGTCTTAGACTCGACGCGTTCTTTCATGTAACGCCGGAAGCTGGCGCCGTGGCTCGCCGGCAATCCGAGATATTCGTCCATGTGGAAAAGATCGATTCGGGACCAGTCCACCGCTTTGGATTCGATCAAGCGGGAGAGAAAGAGGATTTGGGAGTTGCCCGTGGCCAAAATGAGCCGGGCCGTTGGTTGTTTGTTTAGGAGGTGGTTGAGATAGGTTCCCGTTTCGGCGGCGGCGGCTTCGGCCACGGTTTCTTGGTTGGGAAATATTTTTACCGTGAGAGAGTCGGCAACAAAGACGCGTTCGGGTCTGTTTGGCTCTGGTTTGTGGTCGGCGACGTCGATGTTCATTTTCTTTAGCGGAGGGGAAGGATAGGAAATTTTCGATTGCTTGACAAGGGTTTTCGAAGCGACGGACGGCGACAGGGATTGCGACTTGCGGCCGCCTTGCGGTGTTTGAGGTTTCAAGAAACGTTTGTGGGTGTGGAATTTGCGGCGCCGTCTTGAAATCTGCGCGGTTGGCTTGGTTTGCCCGCCACGACTATGTATTCGCCTTTGGGTTTTCGGCTGCTGATCTCTTGTTGAACTTCGGTGGGGGTTCCGCGGATCACTTCCTCGAATTTTTTGGTCAATTCCCGGCAGACGACGATTTCCCATTCGGCAAACCATTGAGTTAACTCTTCGGCTAATTTTTGGATTCGGTAGGGGGATTCGTAGATGACGACGGTGCCTTCGAGACGGCTCAAACGCTCCAAAGTTTTGGCGCGCTGGCCTTGTTTAACAGGAAGGAAGCCGATGAAGTGAAACTCGCCGGCCGGCAATCCGCTGCCCGCTAATGCGGCAATGGCGGCGCAAGGGCCGGGAACGACTTCGACTCGATAACCGGCTTCCCAAACCGCGCGGGCAAGGCGATCTCCGGGATCGCTAATTCCCGGCGTCCCGGCGTCGCTGACCATCGCAATCGATCCGCCGTTTTCGAGTCGTTGGATCACCGCGTCTTGCCTTTGGCGTTCGTTAAATCGATGGCAGCTAATAAGCGCTTTCTTGATTCCATAAGCCGCCAACAGCCGCCCCGTGCGCCGAGTGTCTTCACAGAGAACGACGTCCGCTTCCCGCAAAACGCGAAGCGCTCGGAGCGTAACGTCCTCCAAATTGCCGATTGGAGTGGCCACCATATACAACGTTTCCCCGCGCAACGGGGCGGGCTTGGCCTCGTCCGTATTCGAAGGAAGTCTTTTTGACTCATTTTTGATCATCACACGCTAATAACGGACTCCATTGAAACCTTCCGGTCCCCTTGATTCTGCACAATAAAAAGCCCCCTCCAAAAAGACAACCTGCAATCCATCCTCATACTCTTGTCCGCAACCAGTCAAGCCATCCCTTAAGCCATTACCAAAGGCTCAAAACTGATGAAAAAACCGTCCATCGCCAACGGAAAAGCCGGAGGAAATCGCTCCATTCATCAAAAAAACGAAAAGAGAAAAGATGTGAAAAAATCCAAACGGGATAAACGTTACGATCAAAGATGTTTTGGGTTTTATTGAATGTGTAACAAACGTTCGACGTGGGGATTCGTTATCGGGTCTCCCGCTAAATAGCACAGTTTATGACAGTGTTTCGGGAGAGCCGTAATATTCTCTTTCCTGTTGCCTCCGGCAAACGGGCGGAAAAATTTCGCAATTGTCCTGCTGAGTTCTTGTTGTGCGGCCTGGACGCGGGAAGAGGTTTCCCAAAGGCGCCGGCCAAATCAGAGAATACAGAACAGATCAGATACGCAACTCGACATGAAGAAAGTAGCATTTTCCTCGAAATGGCTTGACGATTCCAACGGATTGGTCAAGGATTGCTCCAACGAATTCATGGAGCAGAACGAATCAGCGATGCAGAAGCTTGCGATGCCTAGCCACTCCACTGCCGGGCTTTTGGCGCGCATGGCCAAAGGCGTTGTTTCCTTCCTCCAAAACCTCCTTTCCCCGCTGACGCGCAAGGAGGTTGTCCGCCGCGGCCAAGTCTCCCGCTTGCGCGCACTCTCCCAAACCATCGCCGTCGGAACGCTTTACGGTCTCCTCTTCGCCGGCCTTCTCTTCGCTCCTTTACCCTTTACAAACCAAACAACACACGCACACCATTTGGGGGCGAGATCGGGCGCGGGATTCCATCCAGAAGCACCACCCAAAGAAGAGATGGGGCAAATGTGGATGATGCCGTGCGGAGCAATGTGGTACAAGACACCATCAACCACATTTGCGAACGATGGATACCGGGCAGAATGATCGTTGGACTTGAAAAACTGATAAATGTACCTGATCCAGGCCATTGGGCAGTAGCATCTCCAGTGTTTCCCTGTGAAGATGCGGAAGAATGGGAGACTGTAATGAGGGAAATAGGAAAAGCTGGAAGAGCGTACCGACAGGGAGCTAACAGACTAAACCGACAGGCCAACGACTGTTACGAGGACGTTGCCCTATTCTATGGGACAGCATTTTTGACATGCTTCTTACTAGGCCATCCTATAGCAATCGTTGGATGCCAAGCAATTGCTATAGCTAACTATTACATTGGATTAGATGACTGCCAAGATACTTGGTGGTTGGACTATTACGACTTGAAAGATGAATTGGAAAACGCAATGGATGATATTGTTTATCCTGCAGTAGAATAATTGAACTGAAAACAAAAGGTTGACCCACCATGCATACAGAAGAAACTCCTAAAAGATTGCTCAAATACACAGCCGGAATCATAATTATCCTCGGCATTGTAAGCTTGCTTCATTCAAATTCGAAGTCTATTAGAAGGTCGATCTACTCAACTGAAGATATCTTACAAGAATCCTTCAGAGAGGAAACAGGCTTGCTTCGAGAAGATGGGTGCACGCTAAAACAAGAAGTTCGCGAGATGACAACTGCGTTGCAAAGCATGCAGGAAGTCTTGCAGAGAGTGGAAACTCTGCATGCGCCGCCGCCATCCGCAGAACTTTCCGAAGATTCAGATTCAAGTCTGTACTTGGACTCCGTGCCGCGTTGCGGCGGCGAGGACAACGTAACCAACTTCGAATCGGCTCATGCACTTCCCGAAGATGTTGGTAGTTTTCAGGAAGTTTTGGAACACCTCCGAGCGAACTTGCCTGAAGAGCAGCGTCTCCGGCTGGAAAAGATCGATCGCGAAAACGAAGAGTACTTCAATACATTGGACGAAGCGGGGCTGGCGGAGCTGGAAACGCGAATGCAAGAGTTCAAAGACAAAATGCGTTCGCAATTTACTACCATGATGGCCGCTATGCCGGAGCAGACAAAACAGAACTGGGAAAAGAACATGCACCTAATGGAAGAATCGTGGGAGCATGCCGCAAGAACCACCGCGCTGATGAGAATGCAAACAGAGTACAGAAGGCCTCTCACTCAACAGGAATGGCGGGAGCAAGAAGCTTTGCGCATGCTGGAAGAAGCCGCTAGGCAACGAGAGTAGACTGCCTCTTTGCAACTGCCGTTTCTCTTTTTCAACCACTGGGTTTTGCTCGGCGGTTTTTTTGTGCCATGCCACCATCTTCCTCTTTTTGTGATTCCAACACTTTGCCTCAAGTACTTCTTAAATCAATTTCGGATGTTTTTTATTTCTTTATTTTGCCTAACTCTCTTTCTAGTTGTTTAAATCTTCTTTCAATCTCTTTTTCTTCTTTTTTCCTTGCTGAAACTAGCCGAAGCAGCTTGCTTAATGCTTCATGCAATACCACATACGCCACGAGCGCTAGCACAGATATTGCCGCAAAATTGACGAGCGCGCTAATGCATCTTAAAATACCCCACGCCTCGTTTGAAATCACCCATACCATTACCCGAATAAAAATATCCGCAATAGCCAAGCACCCGACCATGCCCCAGATGTATTCTCTTCTCACACACATGCTCCTGTTTCCCTCTTCGATTGCTTTTTTGTTTTTCTAAACCGTCGGGTTTACCCGTCTGTTTTTTGATTTCTCCTTTCTTTTTATTTCCTTTATTTCTCTTAATGCTGCATATTAGGGAGTGTCCTATTGAAACCATCGGCTCTTTCCCTCTCTTCGTTTGTTCAGATTCATATTCATAATTCACTCTTCCAAAAATCGGTCAAAGCAAAAACTCAACAACTCTGTTTGTCACATAAATCTTCTATTATCAGTTCCACTATTTGCGCTTGAATTTTCGAACGTCTTGTTTTTGAAAAAGCATGCAGGAGGAAACTATCGTTGCCGGCGTTTGTCAAATAAAAAAACGGCAAGTTGCGCTTGCCAAAGGTTTGGCTTTTTGGGGAAAGTAGAAGTTCCTTATCGGCGGCGTTTCGTTGGCGGGCGGCGAGGAGGGAAGAAATTATGTTGACGATTGAGAAGTATTCTTTGGGTGTGGGGGATCGGTTTGGGCGTCAGGCGAAGGCGCAGTTGGCGGCTTGCGCGCTGGCTTTGGAGCAAGGGGTGGAGGTGGTTCCGGTTTGGAACAAATCGCATCGGGAGCATGCAATTATTGGATCGGAGCCGGGAAGCGTTCGGCGAGCGGCGGATGAGGCGACGGCGGCTTTGGGTTGGAAGCGCTCGCATTATGTGGATGCGGATCACATTCATCTGGGCAATGTGGCGGGGTTTTTGCCGCACAGCGATTTTTTTACGATTGACGTGGCGGAGTGGATTGGCCGAGCGGCGGCGGGATCGGCGGTGGATGATTTTGTGAAGCGGCATTCGGAGTTGGCGGGAACGATTTGGATTCCGGGCATTGATGCGCCGTTTGAGATTTCGGCTGACAAAGTGCGGGAGATTGCCGGGAAGTATTTGGCGGCGGTTCAAGAGGCGGGGAAGGTGTATCGGCACATTTTCGAGGCGAGAAGGGGGAGGCCTTTTGTGACCGAAGTTTCGATGGACGAGACGGATCAGCCGCAAACGCCGCCGGATCTTTTGGTGATTTTGGCGGCTTTGGCGGAGGAAAACGTGCCTTTGCAAACCATTGCGCCGAAGTTTTCGGGGCGCTTCAACAAGGGCGTGGATTATGCGGGGGACTTGGAGCGGTTTGAGAGGGAGTTTAACGAGGATTTGGCGGTTATTGCCTGCGCGGTGGAACGCTACGACTTGCCGTCGAATCTCAAATTGAGTGTGCATTCGGGCAGCGACAAGTTTTCGATTTACGCGCCTATTCACCGCGCTTTGAGGCGAACGGGCGCCGGACTGCACTTGAAAACGGCGGGAACGACTTGGCTGGAAGAAATCATCGGGCTGGCGGAGGCGGATGGTGATGGTTTGGCTTTGGCGAAGGAGATTTACGCCGAAGCGCTGGCCGATGCGGATGCGTTGTGCGCCCCTTATGCGGCGGTGATTGACGTGGAACGCGGTTGTTTGCCTTCCGCGGAGACGGCGCAAAAATGGAGCGCAACGCAGTTTGTTTCCGCCGTTCGGCACCTTCCGAATCGCAAAAACATTCGCAAGAATAGTTGGAGGGAAGAAGAATCGGGAGAGCATTGTCCGGAGTTCAATCCGCACATCAGGCAACTATTGCACGTCGGCTACAAGGTCGCCGCCAAAATGGGCAACCGATACCTTGACTTGCTGGAACAATGCGAATCAAGCATCGCCAAAAATGTGACGGCGAATCTTTACGAGCGCCATATTCGTCCGCTATTTATGGGCGCAGAAGACTGATGCCGGGCAGAGAAACTGCCTTCTAGGGCGTGTTCACACTCTCGCTTGACGTTTCTTTTGCGTTCGTCGGCGATGAAAGAAAACAAAGCCTAGCGCAAACAAGCCGAAGACAAGGGCGTATTGTTCGGGTTCGGGGATGAATTGGCTGTTGACGACAATCCTTACCGAGCCTTGAGAATCCGCCGCGAAGCGAGGCGCCGCAATCCCAATCTTCCAATTATTGTAGGTTCTCCCGCCAAAGAAATCGCCGATGGGTTTGTTGAGGATGCCGGCGCCCGTCCAAGACGAAGACGCCCCGCTGGAATAGGAAAAAGCGCTCCCGGAGACCCGAATCCCTAAGCCATCTCGAGATAAAGTATTATCGTCCATAAAAAGGTTGGCAATGGTTTGGTTGGCGCTGGCAATGGTGATTGTGGGCGTGTTGGTGGCGCTGGCGGCAAAAGTGATATTGGTTCGGCCGCCGCCGGGAATCCTCTTTCTGATGGATTCCATGTCTATGGCATTGGTGCTAGAAAAGAGGGGAGAGAGCGAGATTGTCTGGTTGTTGGGCGCGTTGGCGTTGTAAAAGTTTCCGCCATGATCGGCAAAGCGCCAAGAGTCTTGTGATTCGTAGATGCCGGAGGTTCGGATGCTGCTGCTGCTCTGCGCAGTGGAGCTGCCGCTGAAAATCCAGATGGTGTTGGTGGGGGTGTCTTGGCTGGGATAGACATTGATGACGAGTTGGGCTTGGCTTTGTTCGGGGGGCGCTAAGGAAAGCAATGTTGCGGCGACTAAGAAGGCGCCGAATGCCAAACCTTTACGGTTTGCGGGGGGGGGGGGGGGGGGGTAGATTGTATTCTCATGATGTCAAAAAAGTTCGGTTGCCAATTATTTCCAAAAACAAAATATGCAAATAAGAAACCACTATTTCCAGTGTTTGTCAACTTAAAAGTGATTTTTTTCTTTGGAATGGAGAAAAAGTCTGATTTCCGCATTTTTCGCGCGCTTTGCGGGGGTTGTTTTCGGATTCGTCGAGTTGCCTCCTCAAAGCGAAGAAGGCGTTTGGACTTTCCACCGCTATAAAACCATTGGAAACTCGTCGTCGAATTCGTAAATTCTGGGTTTTGAATGGCGAGCGTTTCCGCAAACTTGATTTTTTGGAAGAAACCGAGCGACAGAAAGATGAACCAAAACGGAAGAATGGGAAAAATCGGCGCAGTTGTGTTGGTTTGTTGGCTGGGCGTTTCGGTCTTGGCAGACGATTGGCCGCAGTGGTTGGGAGAGCATCGCGACGGCGTTTGGCGGGAACGGGGCATTGTCGAGGAATTTCCCGAGGACGGTTTGCCTGTGGTTTGGCGACAGCCCATAGGCGGCGGCTATTCGGGGCCGGCGGTTGCGGATGGACGCGTTCTGGTGATGGATCGCAAGGCCGAAGCCTTTGCGCCTGAAACAACGGCGGGGAATCCCAACTTTGTTCGGGCGAAAATTCCGGGAACCGAACGCGTGATCTGCTTGGAAGAATCCACTGGGAAAAAGCTTTGGCAAGCGCAATACGAAAGCGTCTATTCCACGGCTTATCCCTACGCAATCGGCCCGCGTTGCACGCCGACTGTGGACGGCGACCGCGTCTATACCTTAGGCGCCGAAGGCCATTTAAAGTGTTTCGCAATCGAAGACGGACGGGAGATTTGGAGCATTGACTTGCGAAAAACTCACCAGGCGAAAACGCCTACTTGGGGCTTTGCGGCACATCCTTTGGTGGAAGGCGGCCGGCTCTTCTGCATGGTCGGCGGAGAAGATTCGGCGGTGGTGGCTTTTGATAAAAATACTGGCGAAGAAGTTTGGCGATCCGGCGCGGCCAAAGACCCCGGTTATTGCCCGCCCGTCATTTATTCCATTGGCGGAAAGCGCCAACTCATCGCTTGGGACAGCGAAAATGTCCGCGGGTTGAATCCCGTTTCGGGAGAAGTTTTCTGGTCTTTGCCTTTTCCGTCGACCTTTGGAATGTCCATCGGCATGCCTCGCTTAGAAGACCGCCGCTTGTTTCTTATGGCCTTCAACCGCATTTCGGGGACGATTGAAGTGGACGCCGACGGCGCGTCCGCAAGAGTGATTTGGAAGGGGGGAACGAAGTCTGGAGTGGGAGGCGTCTTGAACACCGCATGGATAGAAGACGGTTTTGTCTACGCCTGCGGTCATCGGGGCGAATACCGTTGCGTTGAACTGGCCACCGGACGCCGGGTGTGGAGTAGTGATTTGCCCACTCGAAATCAAGCCGGCCAACGCGCCGCTTCTTGGCCAAGCGTCTTCACCGTCAAACACAAACCTAGCGGCCGTTTCTTTCTGGCCAACGACCACGGCGAACTCATCCTTGCCGAACTCTCTCCCCAAGGCTATCGAGAAATTGCGCGCGCCCAAGTCATCGAGCCGACCCACATTGTCGGCGGGCGCCGTCTCGTTTGGTCCCATCCAGCCTTTGCCAACCGCCGCCTTTACCTGCGCAACGACCGAGAAATCATTTGCCTGAGCCTCGCCGACGGGAAACCAACAAGCCCGCGTGAGTAATCGAAGTTTGAAAATGGAAAACGAGAGCAAATTTAAAAAGCCGGGCGTACGCGGAAGAACTTTTGCGGCGCGGATGGAGAGAAGTGAAATGGGCTTTTCAATTCAGGTCGGTTTTTCCATTCTCCCAAAAGACTTTCGGTCGTTTGCAAAATCCCCCCCCCCCCCCCCCCGCTGAATTCAACAATTACTTGGCCGTTCTCTGCCGGTCGAATAGAAATCCGCGTCTCGGCAAAGTAACGCGTGATTTCCGACTTTGGGAAACCATACACTTCCAGGTTTTCAACGTTCATCCCGTGAGGCACGAGCAAGCGCCTTAGCGGATTGCCAGAAAGATTCAACTCTTCCAAGCTGGTCAAGCCTTCCGGCAAAGTCAAGGAAGTCAGCCCCCTAGATCGAAGAGACAAACTTTCCACAGCTGGGGAAACTTCTAAGTGAAAGCCCCAATACTCGCCCTTTCCACTCAGGGAGAGAAAAGCCCAGTCATTGGGATAAGCGACGGCTGCCAACGGAACGCCGGAGAGGTCTAAGCGCTCCAGGCTTGTCAAATCTTGCGGAATTGTGAATGATTTCAGTGGATTCCCGGCGAGAGACAAGGAACGCAAATTGGGCATGTTGTCGGGCAGGGTAAAAGAAGTCAGTTGGTTGCGGCCAAGGGTAAAAGTTTCCAGTTGGGGCAATTCATGGGGAATTGAAAAAGCGCTGAGTTGATTGCCTCCCAGAGATAGAAGTTGCAGGCTTTCCAATCCTTTCGGCAACGCAAAGGCAGTCAATTGGTTTCCAGAAAGATAAAGGATTTCTAAGTCCGCCAAGCCATCAGGCAAGCGAAAAGAAGTGAGTTGGTTGTAGGAAAGATATAGCTTTTGCAAGTCGGTCATGTTGTCGGGCAGAGTGCAAGAAGTCAGTTGATTGCGGGAAAGATCTAAATATAACAAGTTGGCCACTTCCTTCGGCAAGTCAAAAGCACTGAGTTGATTGTCGGCGAGAGACAAGGAGCGCAGGTTGGTGATGTTGTCGGGGAGAGTAAAAGAGGTGAGTTGGTTGCCTTGAAGATGCAGCCATCTTAGGGTTGCCAAGCCATCAGGCAAGGCAAGGGAAGTAAGTCGGTTGTCTTGAAGATGCAACGATCTTAGGTTTGTCAATCTATCGGGGAAGGCAAGGGAAGTGAGTTGGTTATCGGGAAGAGACACGAATTCCAATCTGGCCATATCATCGGGCAAGGCAAGAGAAGTTAATTGATTGCGGGCAATATCTAACCTTCGCAGGCTTGGCAAGCTATTAGGCAAAGCGATGGAGGTTAGTTGATTGTCTTGAAGATGCAACCATTCTAGGCTTGCCATGTCATTGGGCAAAGTAAGCGAGGTCAGCGGATTGTTGTCGAGATATAACTGAGTCAAGTTCGCCAAGCCTTCGGGAATGGTAGCCGAAGTCAGCCGGTTGTGATTAAGGTATAGCAAGTTTAATTTCGTCAAGTCATTGGGCAAGGAGATTGAGATTAATTGGTTCTCGGAAAGATCTAGCAGATTCAAATTTGTCAATCCTACAGGCAAGGTAAGAGAAGCCAACTGGTTGCGGTCTAGATATAATGTTTTCCTGCTTGGAGAAACTTCCCAATGAAAGCTAGTCTCGTCGGTTCTTGCGCCGATAACGGGCAACAAGTTCCAGTCGTCGGGGTAGCTTATGGCCGTTAGCGGATTGTCGGAAAGATCTAACTCTTCTAAACTCATCAGGCCTTTTGGCAAGGCGATGGAGGACAGTTGGTTATGGGGAAGAGACAACCATTTTAGGTTTGTCAGATCATTGGGCAAAGTGAGCGAGGTTAGATGATTATTGTCGAGATACAATTGGGCTAAATTCGTCAAGCCTTTTGGAATGGTCAATTCGGCTAGCTGAAGGTTGTAAAAATTTAATCTAGTTTCGTCTGGCAAAACTTTTTGTTCAAAAGAACTGCCGTTGGCCTTTGTTCCGGTGATGGTTATGGTTTGGGCTTGCGTGCTTTGAATCCACGCCAAGCAGGGCAAAGCAAGAGAGAGGAAGGAACTCCAGGCATTTAGTCGCATTCTTTTTTTGAGGTTTGTCTTGCGGATGCCAAGGTAGCGCGAGCTAACGCTCATATTGCGGTGGATGGCATCCTGTTTGTGAGGCATTCTCTCACTTCGTTTTTTGGAGGAATTCATCAGAGAAGTTAGTTTGCATTGTTTTGATTTTGATGTTCAGGTTTTCGAGGGTTTGTTTCAGACGCCCTCGGTTGGCGGGCGACATCGGCGTCAAAGGCAGGCGGAGTTCAGGGTCGATGCGTCCGCAGAGTGCCAGCGCGGTTTTGACGGGAATGGGATTGGTTTCCAGAAATAAGTCTTTGAAGAGAGGGTAAAGTTTTTGGTGAACGGCCAGGCTTTCCTGGGGGTTTCCTTCGAGATAGCAACGCACTAAGCGGCTGACTTGGCCGGGCAACAAGTTGGAGGCAACGCTGATGGCGCCGTCGGCTCCCACTGAAAGGAAGGGCAGAGTCAAGGCGTCGTCACCGCTGAGAATGACAAATTGTTGGTCAAGCGCTTGGCGCAGGCGGGAAACCCGATCCGCGTCGTCGCCGGCTTCTTTGATGCCGATAATGTTCGGGCAGGCTTGGCGCAGGCGGGACACTGTATGGACGTCGATGGGAACGCCGCATCGTCCCGGAATGCTGTAAAGGATGATGGGCAGTTTGGTGGCTTGGGCGACGGCACAGAAGTGCTGGAACAGGCCTTCTTGGGAGGGTTTGTTGTAGTAGGGCGTTACTTGAAGTGAACCGTCGGCGCCGAGTTTTTCCGCTTCTTGGGTAAAGTGGATGGCTTCGCTGGTGCTGTTGGCGCCGGTGCCGGCAATCACCAAAAGCTTTTTGTCGGCAAAGTCAATCGTGGCTTGGATGACGGCCAAGTGTTCTTCGGGGGAAAGTGTGGGTGATTCTCCGGTGGTTCCGGCTGGCACGACGCCGTCGACGCCGCCCGCAATTTGGGATTGAACCAGGCCTTTCAACCGCCGCAGGTCAAGTTTTCCTTTTGAAAAAGGAGTGACGAGAGCGGTGTAGATTCCTTCAAACATAGGGGTGTTTGGTCTGTTGTTTTCCAAACTAAATCTCGATTTCTCCGGTGAAGACGGTTTCTGCCGGCCCGGTCAGTTGGACGTCGTCAAATCCAGACTCTGTCATTTTGAAATCAATTGTGAGAAAATCGCCGCCCTGCACTTTGACGGAAATGGGAGGCGGAATGCGCCGAATGTGGGAGGCAATCATCGCCGAGGCCGCGGCGCCGGTGCCGCAAGCCAAAGTTTCGCCTTCGACGCCTCGCTCGTAAGTGCGGACGCGAAAACTGCCAGGCCGAAGGATTTCGACAAAATTGACGTTGGTTCCGGCGGGAGCAAAGTGTGGATGCGCTCGAATCGTTCGCCCAAGATCTTCTGCCATCGCTTTGTCCGCGTCGTCCACAAAAATCACCGCGTGCGGGACGCCGATATGAAGCGAATGCGCAACGAACTCCGCGCCATTGACCTGCAACGTTTGATGAGGCCGAAGCCCTGTGGGAGCGGGGAGAGTGACCGTCACTAAACCGTTGACAAAGGCCGCGCGAACAATCCCGGCCGGAGTTTCAAAAGAAATCCCAGCCGTCGGCCGAGTGAGATCCCGCACAAAGGCCGCAAAACAGCGAGCGCCATTGCCGCACATTTCGGCAACGCTTCCGTCGCTGTTAAAAAACCGCCAACGCCAATCGGCAACGCCGTTTGAGTTGGGTTCGAGCAACAAAAGCCCATCCGCGCCAACGCCTCGTTGCCGATCGCACAAAAGCCGCACTTGATCGCCGCTGAGCCGAATGGAACCGTCGCGATTGTCAATCAAAACAAAGTCGTTTCCCGCCCCGTTCATTTTGGTGAAGGCGATTCGCATCGCGCCCAAACTACCGAAGAAAGGCGATTCTTCAAAGCGGATTTTTTGGACGCCTCGGCAAGAAGCCAAGCAAACCAGCACGGCAAGACAAGGGAATCACCAAAGAAAACTCTCCGCTTGGGCGAGCCTCGTTTCCCCATCCCAAAGACTAACGCGCCAAGCGATCACTTTTCCCAACCGGGCATATTCCTCGCCGGAGATGGTGATTTGATGCCATTGCGAACGGCGCGTCTTCCGAACTTTGACGGGCGCGCTTTTCGAAAACTCTCCCATTGTATTGCCGTCTCCGTGGCGCACTTCGACGCGAATGGACGGATTCGCCGGCGTCTCGCTTCGCCTCTTCCATCGAATCACAAAACGCAACCCGCCGACTTCCTCTGGATGCTCTTGCAAATGCGCTTGATACGCATCGCGATCCAACAAGCTGGGAGAAAGCACATGACGGCCTGCCGCATCCACAAGGAATCGGAAAACTTGAATCGCTTTGGCGTCTGACTCCGCCGCTGAGCCGAATCCCAAGCAAACAACAAAAAGGAAAACCAACAACCGCATCCACTCAAACTTAATGGTAGTCCCCGCCAACCGCAACCAAGAAACCAAACGCCTCGACAAGCCGAAAGAAAATCAAAAAAACCGCCGATATTGATGGTTCAATTTAACCATGGAATTCTGCTTTTCGCCGTTTTTCTAAATTCGAAAAATAACGAGCAAAGAAAGCGCCCAGAAAAGCAGTTATTATCGGGATTACGGTCAATGGAATTATCCAAATAGCCCAGTTCTTAATGCTTTCCAAGCGGACTATTCGAACAGTGAGTCCATCCTTTCCGTTGCCGCGAATATCATCGTCGAGTTTTTTCAAACTAAAGTCTATGTTATCCAATCGAGTTTCAATCCGATCCAACCGTCCGTCCACTTGATTAAACCGTTCGTCAATCCGCTGAAACTCCCCAGCAATAAACAACTTCAATTCTCCAATAGTCATTTCTTTCTGCGGTTGGAGCAACTCTTCGGCGGCGATGTAATTTACATAGACACAGATTAAAACGACTCCGATCCACGCGAATGGTGTTGTCCGGTTCATTTTCTCATCCTCCCTCAATTTGCGTCGTCTCCCAAGTTGCCGCCGCTTGTGGTTTCTTCCTCACTGCCCGGACTAGGGACAGGCATTGGCGAGGTTTCTCCGCCGTCATCGGCGTTGGTCACCGGAGCGGGAAGAGGAGAAGTTTCTTCCAATAGCAAGCCGCCAGGATTTGGCGCCGGAGGAGAGGATCCTTCATTGACGCTGGCGCGCCAAAGCGCAAACTTAGCATCGTCCATCGCTATGCTCAACGCTAAATCAAAATTCGAGGCGTCTAAATCCCACCACCGCTCTAACTCTTCGCCAACTAAGGTCGCTTCGCGCGCCATGACTGCGTTGTCTTTGGCTTCCTCGGCGGCTATCCATGCCCGCAGATTCGGATCGCTGGCGTTCCAAAGCTCCCGATTCTTCTTTCCCACTTCTCCGCTAATGCGAATGGCCATGTCTAGCAAGGCTCCATAATTGAGCGTCTTATCCTGTTTGTTGGTTTCGTCTTCAGGCAAAATGCCCAGATGAACCCAAAGCGGACGGTGTAAATCAAACTCCGCCTGCTCCTGCGCCAAAAGCAATTCGTTTTCCATCCGTCTGTATTTGTATTCCTCGTCGAACGGACGATCTTTTTCCCTCTCTCCCCAAGATTTCACGGAGTCTTGAAGTCCCGCGATGTAGTTAGATGTCCATTGATAAGATTCCAATTCGCGATCCCGCAGCTTCTTCTTGTCGGCTTCTTCTTGTTGTTGGTCGGTTGGCTCGCCGTTCTTGGTGCGGCGCAAGGCTTCCTGCTCCGCATCGTAGAAGATATTCATCTGGACAAAGAAGTTGTTGGTGTCCACGAGAGATGCCCAGTTTTCCCCAAAGGTATTCCGCAGGGAAAGGAGCGTGGTCTCCGTTTTTTTAGCCACCGCTTCATGCAGATGTGCTTCAAACAGCTCATGGTTGGATTGGATGGTCTTCACAAACTCGGCCTCTTCTTTGTCCAGTTGTTCGACTCTAAAACCAGTCAACCCAAGGAAGACCAAAAACTCATTGTCCGACATAAAGTCGATCAATTGAGCGCGGATGGAGCGCGGCGGCGCGTTTTCCTCATCCAGCAATCCGCCGAGCGAGTCGTCCGTATTTTGTGGTAGCGGCCCGGCTTCCTGCGCGGCCAGAAAAGTGGTGACCCGCTGATGCGAATTCCAGTTTTCCCATGCAACAAGTGTCAACAGACCCAGCACAGGCACCATAGCCCATGCGAATTCGTAAGTGAATTTGAGTAAAGATTTCATCGTATTAATTAGTAAAAGTTTTGTTAAGTCGTTCTTGTTGTTTCTTGTCGTTCGTCCAATTCCAAAGTTATTCATTTCAATAATTGGTGTCTTCTCGGCAGTTATCTCTTTTCGTCAAAGACATCTTATCGGCCAGCTCTTTTTCTTTGTTGGCGGCGTCCACGGCGCTTTGCCCGGTATCGTTTCTTAGGCTTCTGCATGCAGCGAAAACGCCGGCGCTGACGACGGTGCCAAGCGCGAAGGTTCCAATGCGAGCCACCATAACTGAGCCTCCCCTGATCGATACAAACTTGTACGTGCCGCCCACCGCGCCGCCGGCCCCCTGCACCCCAAAATATGTTGATGGCAGTGTCTCGCGCCTTCCTTCATAGCGGCTTGTTACACAATTTTTTCCTCTGGAGACTCCAGAAGATTTGAGTCAAACCGTTGGCGTTTTAGTGTCTTTAGTGTCAACACGCCCTAGGTTAAGCACTATGAACACTACACACCTGCACAGTAAATTGGCGACTCTCGGCTTTGCCGTGCTTGCGGTCGCTTTGGCCGAGCCTGCTCCGCCTACAGCGCAAGCGCAAACAGAATCGTACATTACGGCCGCCGATGAGGCCGCTGCCTGCGAAGGTGTTTGCAACACCTACGTTCCGCCCACAACCGAGGACGAATGCCGCGCGTTGGCGGCTGATCGTTTGTAGTTAGAGTACGAAACCGACAATGCAAATGTTGAGGAGATTTAGGCTCTCTACAACGAGGCTTTGGAGGTGTCTGGCGACATTTTTCAAGACGAGTTGAGCGCTATCCACGCTATTTCGAATGAAGCTATTATGCGCGACGCAAAAGTGGTGGAGCCAACAGCAATCGTGGCGGCCAAAGCCAAGTTTACCAAGTGCATCATAGCGACAAGCGCACTTCCCTATCCTGCAAGCGGTGCGGCGACGGCGGAATGCATGACTTGGCACGCTTTGACAATGACGGGAATTATCGCGACTTTGAATTCCAAGATGGATGACATTCACAACGATTACATCACAGCGAGAACTTTAATTCAGACGGAACGCAACTTGCGACAAGAGCGGATTAAGGATCGAAGGGACCTCTCTTTGAGTCATGAGACTGCGCGGAATGATCTTCAATTGGCTCTCATCTCACAGGATTTGGATCTCTGCCTTGCCAGAGTGAACGGCAATTAACCCGTTAAAAGAAAGGAGCTGAGAGAATGGAATCTACAGAAACTACGAAAAAAAAGAAGTTCCGGCTGAATGTGGTGCTGAGCGTCCTTGCATGGACTCTGATTTGCATTATGTTCCTCTGGACTATTGTTGACGATGGCGAGCGCGCAAAAACCGAAAACTGAATCATTGAGACGCAACGAGAGCTGAGTGCTTTACAGCGGGAGCATGAGGACGGGCAGGATCTCAAAATCCGATCTCACGAAGAACGTTTGAAGGTTTTGGAAACGGCGGTGGTGGATCTTTTAACGGCGAATCCGCGTCCAGAATCAGAGGTTGTCATTCCAGCCGTTCGTCAGGATGAGTCGGCAAGCAATGCGGAAGCCGTTAGCGATGAAGATTTTCGCGCTATGGTTTTGAAGAACGCAAAGCACAAGGATCGAATGGCAATCGTCAAGCACTTCAAGCAAGAAGATGAATTCAAAAAGTCTTTGAGTCGAACGGAAAAGAAGAAGTTTGACGACGAAGTAAAGAAGGCTTACGAGAATCTTCTGGCAGAGTGCAAGATTGACAAAGGATCGTTGGATAAATGGCAAGACAATGCATTCCGTCAGAGCGTTAAAACAGCGGTCATTCTTGAGTGGAGAATGGACGACTATTCGAATCGGCAAGTTGCAGTCCAGCCTGTTTCCAGAGAACAGAGACAAGATAATTTGGAAAATTTTCGTCTTTTGGATAATCAATTAGTGGAATTGGCAGGAGAAAAGGGAGACGGCGATGAGTGAGAGCGAAGTTCGAGGACTGCGGACTGAGTTTCAAGGCTTGGAAAAACGTCTCAACGAGCGTTTTGAACAGTCTGAAAAGCAGAGAGATAAACGGTTTAATGAGATTGAAGCTCATATTGACGAAAAGTTTAAGCAGATTGAAAAGCAGTCGGCTAAAATGGATTCTCGTTGGGAAAAGATAGACGAGTCTCTTCGAGGCAATGGAAAAACTGGCATTAATGGTCGGTTGTATTCTTTGGAAACTTTGAAGCCTTTCTTTACTTGGGCGATTGGAATAACTGCAACTGGTTTTGTGGGCATTTTGATTGCCATCATTACAATTGCATAAAATCCGGCTAAGTTCGTCCTTTTGACTTTTCGCAAGCCGCCGGGTTTTAGCTTGGCGGCTTTTTGTTAGAATTTATGCAGTTCACGGAAGAACAATATTAACAAATCGCGCCGCATTTGCCCAAACAAAGAGGAAAAGTGGAATACCATTTACTGTCGCATGTGAACCGCTGGACGAAAAGCGGCGTTTGGAATAGAGTGCTTGAAAAATTAAAGGCAAAGGCGCAGACGGACGCTCCGCCAGAAAAACGGATGCCGGACAGCGCGAGCATAAAGGTTCATCCCGCTGGAACAAGCGCGCTAAAAAAGGCGCGCCGTCCATCAGAAAGTCCAGCGAAGGCTGGACTACTAAAATTCCCATGCTTGCCGCAAAGAAGCGCACGGGGGGAAGTTCTTCTTTGTCTCCGGGAAACGGGCATGATGCGCCTGCGGGGAGAAAACTCCTTCGCAAGATAGGAAATCGTCTGGCCAAAGTTCTGTTTGCTGATGGATAGGGCGTATTATGAAGGTGAGGAGAACCGCCAGCAAGCCTAAGCAATGGGATTGGATCCGGTAGTTCCTCTTTTGAAAAGCTGTCGCCATCCTTGGCAATACGACAAGGAATTGTATAAAAAGCGCAACGAAGCAGAGAGATTGTTTTGGGTGGTAAAAGGCTATCGTCGAGTCTTCTCCCGCTTGGACAAACTGGAGGGGATATTCACGGGGCTCATCGCATTCCCCCCTCATCTTTGCCATGCTCCATTAGCGCCAACACGCTCTAGAGCAGTGGCAAAGAAACGTCGAGGCCGCTCGAATGCAACGCGAAGCCAACGAAGCATGGGCAAAGTTGATTCAAGCGGAAAAAGACGCCGAACAAGCCGCCCTAAAAGAACAGAATAAGGCAAGAAAAGAATGGTGGGGGAGCAGGAAAGAATGGGTGGAAAATTTCCCGTTCGAGCCAACCTTTCATCAGGAAATCAAATACGATCCGAACGTCTATGATGCAAGAGGTAGCGCGCACTGGCCGGAAGAAAAGAAAGACAAAGCCTTCTCTGGGATATGATGCAACGAGTGAAAAACCATAGCTTTCTGCGGCGTTTTTACGGTAGCTATCTGCCCTACACCGAAGAATTCGAACAGATGTGCAACATCATCAAAGAAGAATTCAGGGAAACGGATAACACGATTGTTCTCGGATGGACGTTCAACACGCTCAAAAAATACCACCAAGCGACGGAACGGGATCCAGAAGAGGTTTACATGAAAAACGCCCAAGTGGAACTGCCGAGACCAGATCTTCAAAATGAGCCATCGTACAAAGTGTTTTCATTAGAAGACATTCAAAACGGTACGGTGGAGGAATGGGAAGAAAAAATGTTCAACGCGATCACATCTACCTACGAAGTGCACGATGTCACTTGGAAGAGAGCGGTAAACCTAAAGGAAGGTATAATAGGCCATCTGATGGCTTAAAAAAACGACCGGCAATTTATGGAAGAAAGCGTGGCAAGGACAATTCAAGAACGTCTAGTCAACGAAATCCTGGCGGCGGGTTTCTTGAAGATGGGAGAAGAGTCCCTCTGCTATGTGGCAAATTACGAATCCGAACTAAAAGCCGGAGATCAGCTATTAATCAAATAGTCGTTTGTTTGAGTTTGTTGGCTCGATAGATAGAGGCTGTCGGGATTCATTTCTCGGCGGGTTTTCTTTTGGTTGTGGGGGTTTGCGTTTTGGCGGGAATTCCCGCATCTTTGCTTTGCGCGGATGGAAGACATGCAAAGGCGGGTAGATTTGGCGTTTGCCGAGTTGGATGTGATTGAGGAGATGCTGCGGCCGTTAGTGGCCGCCCAAGAACTGCATCAGCGCGAGGATTTTGGCGTCCGCCTTCCCGTCACGCAAACCAAAGAATTCCAAATGCTTGGCCGATGGTTGCACTAGCGCGTTGGGCAGTTGTAAAAGCAGATTGTTTCGTGGATTGTCCTGGAGGCGTATCGGAGCCGCTACATCGAGACCGCTATGCTGATGGCGGTCACCAAAATCCGAGATTTGTCCGAACGATTGAAGATGGCTATTGGGGTGTATCGTCAATGTTGATTCTCATTTTTGACGGCACGTCCCAACAGCAGAGTTGCAGCGCGAAAGTCAATCGGAGTAAACCCGAATTTAGCTGAGCAAACCATGTGGTATTGTTGCAGGTTCGGCATGTGGTAAATCATCAAACGAAACAGGAAGTTCTTCAGCGGATCGGCGAAAGACGATGTTTGAACGCCGGAGAACTCGTCAGGGCTGTATTGACCACGCGGCCATGCCCATTGCCGAGGATGAAGGACAACCCCGATGATCTTGTTGGTACGTGCTAGTGCCGCGTTCACCGAGTCTTTTTCCGAGTGGACTTGGGCGAGCGTCAAAGTCCCGTTATCGCTTAGTTCTTTGCCGGTAGTGCCTGCCGGTACTGGAACGCTATAACTCCCAGCAACATGCGCAGTAGGCCAGCTCAAGCCGTCTTTTTTTCTGCACATTTTGCGAAGTGTCTATCAAATAAACTCTGTGGACTGTGAAGTTCTTGATTTGCATGTATTTTTTTCGTGCGTAGCGTTTCGATCGATACTGTGTTGTTGAGTCAGTTCAAATCGTCGTCTTCTTGCGAGATGCCATTATAGAGCGGCTGTTTAGGACCAACGTCAACTCGTCTTCTTCCGTGTCGATCAAGAGGTCAAACAGGCCTGTTTCCAAGCGAGAGATGGATTTGACGCCGAATATATCCCGTAGTCGGTGATCGTGCCGTTGACGACCAGTTTAAGAGCCTGCTCTTGAAAGTAGAAAAACCTTCCTTGACGAAAGAAGGCTGAATCTTGAATTCCGAGAGAAGAGCCTGCTCATATTTGTTCGGGAGTGCGGCTTTGCCCGTGTTGTCTGGATCGTCCGAATTGCCGGGATCGCCGTAGTCATTGTAAGTGTGCCCGCCACTTTGGAGCGTCTGCGCTTCACGCCCCTTGCTGTTTTCCATCATCACGGAAATGAAACTCACCTCAATTAATGGACTGCCAACCCCGTCATAACTGTAACATTATCGATAAAGGAGAGGAACTGCCAGAGCATATTCGGGAAACCCAACAATTGCTTCAGCGGGAGATGGAGTTCCAAGCAGAGCAACGGCGGGAATTGCAAGATCGCCTACAACCCGCTGATTTGGAGACAGAGCAAGAGATCGATGAAATCCAGAATCCCATAGGCGCCGTTGCCGAATAAGCAATTCCAAAACCATCAACGAACCCCTCGGTGAAGAAATTTTTGCCGAGGTGTTTTTTTTGCGTATTTGTTGCGGAGTTTGAAAGTGGAGCAGATGCGGGTTTTTTGAGGCGGCGGAGGCTATGTTTATTAGGGGCGGATTAGTTTTTTTATAGACTAGGTTTTTTCAATTGTTTTGACGTTGTTTTGCTTTTTCCGCGCTGACGACGTGTTCGAGGTGATGTACCATTTTCGGGTAAATTTGAGAGGCGTCAAACTTTTCCAGAAATACACTTCGCGCCTTTTGCCCTGAGGCATTGCGTTTAGATTCGTCTTTTGCGAGTTCATCTAATTTCACAGCCAACTCTTCGCCGTTTTCATAGATAAAACCGCATTGCTCCTTGGTGACGAGATCGCCTACTATTCCCGTTAAGTGGGAAGCCAGCGGCAGTCCGGCCGAGAGATATTCGAATATTTTGTTGGAAAGGCTAATTTGGTAATCCCGCCTCCGGGCAATGCATAGAAGCGCAACATGAGCGCGGCTTTTTAGAACAGCCATTTGCGAGATGCCGAGGTGTCCGAGGAAGATAATCTCAGGATGTTTTTGGGCGCGTTTTTTTAATTCTTCCGCGCAATCGCCCGCTCCCGCAAACAAAAATTGAAAGGGACGGGAATTGTTTCTGAGTCTGGACGCCGCCTCAAGGACTGGTTCAAACGCATCCCACACGGTGCGGTTTAATCGTCCGAGGAAGAGAACTTTAAACACATCTAAATTGTTTAAATCAGGCACTTTGGCGGCAAGATCTTTCTCTGCATCGGCTACATCCTTAGCATCCACTTTTGGCTCCGTATACCCTAAGGGAAAAACGCCGTCCATTGCAGATTGCGGACGGCCAGCATATCCGAGAATCCAATCTAAGTAGGGTTCGGTAATCCCAATGCATCCCGTCGCCTTGCGCGCCGCGGAGCGAAGCACCATTCGCATCGCAACGATGTAAGGGGTTATCAACATTCGCTTGATAGGCGAGAAAAGATCCGCAAAAACATCCGGCCACATGTCGCGGGCGTCAATCAACACAGGGACTTTATAGAGATTGCCCAAAGTTACGGACATTCGAGCCAATTCCGGCGCCGGCATGGCGCACAAGATTATATCAGGCTTGGCTGCCGAAGAAACATTGGCCCGCAAGCGGATCGCTTGCCGAAACCCAACCAGTGCTCGCTTGACGGAAACGGCGCGTGAATGCCCCGAACCTAGATGAAGAAGGCGAATCTGAAAGCCGGAGTCCACGTCGACAACCTTGTCGCTTGTATAACGAAGTCGGTGAATGCGGCAATCAAACGTCGACGTCCACCAAACCACGTCGTGTCCGGCGGCTCGGAGTGCGTTCGCCGCCATTCCCATTCGGTAGAGTCGGGGAGAGGGGTCTATTGGAAGAGTTTCTTCGAATCTTACTAACCAAACGCGCATAGTGTTCTGGGTTGCGATTTTATAGTTTGTTACGAACTGTTTGTTGGACGCTGATTAAGATTGCAGTCGGCCTTGTATCGTTGTGCCAAAGACTCCGCTCTTGCCCGGCAAAATTTGACGACTCTTGATTGATTTGTCATATTCAACCCGACCTGATTTTAACTTATCCATTTTCTATTTGAAAAAGAAACAGAATTCAACATCTCAAGGGAGCGATTGTCAAGGAAATTCCACGTTTAGCGGCAAGCGTTTTTTAGATAAATCGAGGTGAAAGGAGCGGAAGATTAAATCACAAAGATGGATCTGCGTCTGATTGCAAAATTTTCTGGTAAAGATTGAGATAGGCTTTGGTGGCGCGTTTCCAAGAAAAATCACGGCTCATGGCACGGCGTCGATAGGCGCAGAAGAGTTCCGTTTTTTGGAAAATCTTTGTTGCCCGGCAGATAGCTTCCAAGAGGGCGTCGATGGTAAATTCGGCAAATTTGACGCCGGTGGCTTGGCTCGCTCCCTCGCTTTCGTCTTGGACGGAATCGCGAAGTCCTCCAACCGCATGCACGATGGGGATGGTTCCATATCTCTGGCTGTATAGTTGGTTGAGGCCGCAGGGCTCAAAACGCGACGGCATTAGGTAAAAGTCGCAGGCCGCTTCAATGCGGTGCGCCCAGACGGTATCATAGCCGATTTTGATTCCGGCTTGGGCCGGGAATTGACGGGCAAGTTCCTGCATCATGCGCTCCAAGTCCGGCTCTCCCGAACCTAGCAGGACAAATTGCATGGGACTCCGCAGACCTTGCCGCAGGGCTTCGGCCAGTAGCGTGATGCCTTTTTGTTCCACCAACCGCGAGATGATTCCAAATAGAGGAACTTGGGTGTCGACGGCAAACCCCAAGTCGCGTTGCAGTCGTTTTTTTTCGGCGGCTTTGCCTTGCATGTTTTCCAAAGAATAGGAATGTTCCAAATGTGGGTTGTTCGCTGTGTTCCACTCGGCGTAATCCACGCCATTGAGGATGCCGCTCAATCGATCCCGCCGCTCGCTTAAAACACCTTGCAATCCGCAGCCAAACTCTTCGCTAAGAATCTCTTCGGCATAGGAAGGGCTGACCGTGCTGAGGTGATCAGCGTAAACTATGCCGGCTTTTAGAAAGCTCAGTTGCCCGTAAAACTCCATTCCCGACGGTGTAAAGTATTCGGACGGAAGATTGGTCAACGACAGCCAATGCGACGGAAAAAGCCCCTGATAGGCGAGATTGTGAATGGTAAATAAGGTTTTCGGCGGCGCGGAATAGTTGCCCTTTTGCGCTTCGTTTTTCAGCAAGGCGGGGAGCATTGCCGCCGGCCAATCGTGAACGTGAACAATGTCCGGCCTCCACGGAATCCGGCGCGACAGTTCCAACAAAACTTTGTTGAAGAAAAGAAACCGCTCGGCGTTATCTGAATAATCGACGTTGCGTTCCCCGTAAATGCCGCCACGCTGAAAGAAACGCTGATGATCCACAAAGTAAATCGTCAAGTTCTTTGACGGCTCGCACTCGTAAATCCTCCCATTCTCCTTTTGCGAACTCAACCTCACGGTTACAACTCGCTCTGTTTGCCGAATGCTCCTGTGCGCCTCTAAAATGCCTCGATACAAAGGCGTCACCACGCCCACGCGAACGCCCGCCGCGCCTAGATACTTGCCCAAAGCCGCCGTCACATCGGCCAGTCCGCCCGTTTTTGAGAACGGTTGCACTTCGCTGCAGCCGATTAACACCTTCATCGGACTTCCCTTGCGCCGCAAAGCGCCTCTTATTGTGGCGGAATCCGATCCGCCCGAAGAAAAGGCCTCAGAGGTTCGGGAATCAAAACACTCCCGTCTTTTTGTTGATGCGTTTCCACCAGCGCCACAAACAACCTCGCCAAAGCCGTGCCGCTTCCGTTCAACAAATGAGGAAAACAACCCTTCCCCTCTTCGGACTTATATTTGAGTTCCATACGCCGAGATTGAAAATCCTCGCAATTAGAACAACTAGAAACTTCTAAATAATCCTCCTGACCCGGCGCCCATACTTCTATATCATAAGTCTTCGCGCTCGCAAAACCCAAGTCCCCAGCGCACAACAACACAACGCGATAGTGAAGACCCAAAAGTTGCAACACCCGCTCGGCATCGCCTACCATACTCTCCAGTTCTTCATAACTCCGATCAGGCAATGCAATTTTGATCAACTCCACCTTGTCAAATTGATGCACGCGAATCATCCCCCGCGTTCCCGTTCCAGCCGCGCCCGCTTCCGCTCGAAAACAAGGGCTATAAGCGCAATATCGGATCGGCAAATCCGCATAAGACAACCTCTCTCCCCGATGCATATTCGCCACCGGCGCCTCCGCCGTTGGCACCAGCCAAAGTTTCCCCAATGTTTCCTCGTCCTTCCCCTCTTGAACCGCCTGCCAAAGTTCCTCCAAAGTTTCCTCATCCTGCCCTTGCCGAACCGCCTGCCGAAACTTTTTCAACGCATGCCAATGCTTTCCCACATTCTGCTCGTCCTTCCCCTCCCGAACCGCATACGCCTGATCCGCAAACTTAGGCAACTGCCCCACATCCTCCATACAAGCCCGATTGACCACAAACGGCGGCGACACTTCGGTATATCCATGCTTGGAAGTATGTAACTCCAATAGAAACTGAATCAAAGCCCGCTCCAACCTCGCCCCCCAATCCGTGTAAAGCAGAAAACCGCTCCCCGCCAACTTCGCCCCCCGCGCAAAATCCACCAGCCCCAAATCCTCGCAAAGCGCCCGATGATTCTTCGGCGCAAACGAAAACGCCTTCCTCTCGCCCCATTCCCGCACCGTAATATTATCCGCCGCAGACGCCCCTTTGGCCGCCGATTTATGCGGCAAATTCGGCAACTTCAAAATCAAAGAACGCAACGCCCTTTGCGCCCGATCCGCCCTTCGCTCCTTGCTGGCAATCTGCCGGCTATGATGCCGCATCCACCGCTTATGCCGTTCGGCTTCGTCAAACTTCTCCTGCCCCACCAAAGTGCTAATCACTTTGGAAGCCCGCTTATGCTCCGCCTTCATCCCCTCCACCTCCGTCAACTGCGCCCGCCATCGCTCGTCCAAATCCACAATCTCATCCACCAACGCCTCCTCTCCGTCCCCGCGCCGCGCCAACCGCGCCCGCACGGACTCCGCCCGCTCTCGAATCACTTTGATGTCCAACATCGGCGCCATCCATACACCAAACCCCGCCCTCAAAGCAAGAACCTTTCCCGCCAAAGCCAACCCCAAAACCGCCGCAAAACCGAGACTAAGCCGTTACTAAGCCGATACTAAGCCGTCTCAGAACCGAAATCCCGCCCCCAAAACCCCCAAACCGCCGCCGCCCAAGCCCCGCCCCCAACAACGGCGAACCCAGAGAATCCTTCCTTGCCCTCCCTCCAGAAATCCGCCAATCTGCCCCCAGAAGAGATTCGGGGTGTGAAGTCGCATCGCCGAGAATCGTTGGTCTAATGCCGCGCAAAGCAGGAGAAACAAAGTCCACTGCGCTTGCCAAGCGGGATCGTGCGATTGCGCATGAGAAGAAAGTGGATGTTTTGGAAAGCAAAGAGAAAGGGTGTTTGAGTGGGTGTCTGTGGTTTGTGTTGGGGAACGGTGCGGTTCTCTTCCTTTGTTTCCTGCTCCTTGAACACGTTCCTGACGACATCACCGAAAGGATAGTCGCCGCTTTTGAGAAGAATTCGGTGCGCTTGGCTTTTTTCGTTCTCGTCTTTGCTTTGTGGTTTTGGTTGCGGAAACGGGAAGACTAATAGAGCGAATTGAGCGGCGGCATGCCAAGACGCGCCGCCGTGTACGGCGCGATTTGAGGCGAAACGAAAAATCGGGAAGGACGGGGGAAGAAAGCGAAGAAGAGGATTGAAAAATAGACTGGACAAATTTTTGGAAGAAGGCGAGACTGATTCGCAAATCCCAAGTTGGAAATCGAAATAGAAATCAAGAAAGGCAGATCTTATGGCAAAGTTTTTAGGCGTTCCCACTTCCGGCTCCCAAGGATCCACCACTTGGGCCCGCAACCGCTACGGGCAATACACCCGCATGCGCGCCCATCCCGTCAACCCCAACACTCCCGCCCAACGGCAGGCCCGCTCCGCTCTCTCCGGTTGCGCCTCCGCCTGGCGAGAGTTGACCGCCGCCCAGCAAATCGCTTGGAATGAATTCGGCAAAACCCAACGCCGCAATACTTGACCAAAGAACCCAAAGCGCAGGAAAAAGAGCGCGCCCAAATCCGCGCCGAAGAAGAAGCCAAAGAAAAAGACTCCGCCAATGCGCCGGCCGCGAAAAGCGAGTCAAAGTAAAATTTCCCATCCCGACAAAACGATTGCGGGATTCGAAAACAAACAATAACAAGATAGCATACATAACATACATACCGACATGAAAAAACTACTAAGTACGGTGTGCGTCGTCGTTACCGCCGTGGTGATGTTGACGCCAACAAAGACGGAAGCCCAAAATCCAACTTGGGAACTTTACGGAACGGACACCCATAGAAAACAATACAAGCCTTACAGCGGAGTGCGAGGTTGGTTTTACCGCTGGCGCACGGAAGAACTCAAGATAATCAGAGTCATCCAACCCGGAGGCAACGTTGAAGGTTACGCAACACATAACGTGTACTATCCCTACAGCATGAACCCCAGCGACGACAACTACGTTTACAACTACGTTGCAGCCGCATACGCAAAGACCAAACATCTGAATAGCGGCGACCCGAACTATCGCAACATTCATGATTACCATATGGTTTGTGGAATAGGACAAGTAGACCAGCCACGGAAAGAATATCCGGCGGTTGGAATGGAAGCCAAAGCGTACATGGTTGGTCGACAGATTGACCAAATTTCCTCAACGCGTAGGGAGTATTACCACTACCGCACTCACATTAAAGTCACCGATCAACGCACAACCGGGGGGACGAGAAACTTCACCCTTACGGTCACCTATTCAGTCGAGGGGAGTGCTAGAAAGACGAAGATTTCCACTCCGATTTCGCTACCGCCGGGAGGATCTATCCTAATGACACTTGATGTTCCCGGAAGTGGCAAATGGGCAAGTATCGTCAGCATAGACGTGCGAGAAAACAGGCCACTGGAGGTCCCTCAACCGCCCAGAATTCAACAGGGAACGCCGCCGGGTCTTCCGCCTGCGCCGCCTCCCGACTGGCGTCGACGTCTTCGTCCTCGTTCCGCAGAATCCAACTAAACTTCAAGCAGAGAAAGGAGAACAGCGAAGATGAGAACGATAATTGTTTCACTAAGTTTGTTTGCGGTGGTTTTGGTTTACATTGTGTTGAGTCCAAACGATAAGCCGACAACAACGACAAGCCAAGAAACGGTGGGAGAAGGAAAAAAGGCCGGCAACAAGGGAAAAACAACTTCTCCACGTGCGCGTCAAAAGGCCAGCGAAGCGGATTGGGCGGCGGTTCATGCCATTGCCGCAGAATACGATCCCCAACTAAAAGAATTAGAACTTGAACGGGATAAAAAAGAAAACCCTGACCCTAATATTGGTTCGTACGATCCCAAAGTGCAGGCCGAGTACAGAGCCAAACGTTTGGCCTACGACATGGCGAACAAAGCCATTCGGGACTTGGAGCGGGAGCAGTGGGCGCGGATGAGCGAGTATTTGTTGCCTTACGAGTTGCGGGAATACAAGCTAGAGCATTCGCAATTAGCCCGGGACTTGCGGCCGGAATCAGAATGGTTTCAACCCAGCAAGGGAGAGTTCGTTGCCTTGTACACCTATCATGAAAAGAAGGCGGACTTGCTGGATGAAATGTTCGGCGGCGACAGACAGCTGCTATGGGATGCGCACCAGTCCGCCATCGATCAAAGGATGGCCATTCAGGAAGAAGTGACCAAAACGGCAAGGACGCGCAAGGATCTTGAGGAAGGTCGACGAAGGATGGACGCGCTGGAAGGGAAGGGCGTGGACTACTACAGAGCGGAACAGGATCTCTATCTTACTGCAAAGGAATGGATGGGGGCAGACAGGTGGAATTCATTCTTGTATGGTCCAGGTGATGGTCAAAAACTGAAAGCGTCTGATGATGAAGTGTTCCGCATGGAACGTTTATACTCTCAAGGCCAAATTTCGGAAGACGAATTGAGTCTTGCGAGGTATAAAGGCTTTCTGGAATTCGAAGGCGGCATGAGCGAGGAAGAGATAGCGGAAGAGCTGAAGTGGTACAAAGAAGAGGTTTTGGAACTTCCGCCCGCTACGGACAAAGCCGCAGACGACTAAGCCTTGCCCAAGCCTAGTTTGCGCCTTCTTCCTTTTAGCCAATCCCTTTTCGGGGTTGGCTTTTTTTTGTTGTTTTTTCATTTCAGCTAAGCTATGTTTGTTCCTTTGCCAATGTGTAACATTTAGAAGGAAAGGTAAGAGAATGGAGAAAGATAGACGTTATTGGATTCTTGGTTTTGGGGCGGTTGCCGTGGTGGTGATTTTCTGGCTGAGCCCGCGCCCGGAAGAAAAGAAAGAAGAGGAAACGGCCAGCGCGCCGGCAGAGGAATCTTTGGTTGAAGAGGCGCCAAAGCCGGCGGAAGAACCAGTGCGGGTAACGCCCACGCCGGAGGAGTTTGAAGAAGCGTCGCGGCGGGAAAGGTGGGAGGCCAACTTTCCCTACAAACCGACTTATCATCCCACCTTGAAGTTTGACCCTAAGATCTATGATCCGGCGAACCCGGCCACTTGGAATAATCCGGGCGGCAAGCGGATGCATCCGGTGATTGACGAGCATATTTTCATGCGAAGTTTCTTTGAGAACGAGTTGCGCTTTACTGAGACTTTTGAGCAGCTCTACCATCTTCTCGAGGAATACGATCGACATGACAATCCCGGGGTCGCGGCTGGCATCTTCAACGACATACAAGACTATCACGAGGCTTTGGCCTACCATCCCGACGAAGTGATTATGAAAGAGGTTTTCGCCGGCGTGGATCCGTCCACGGGAGAGGAGATTACCAAAATGGTGCCGGCTTTTAGAAGAACCGAGATGACTTGGGGGCAGAAGGCGCATTCTCATGCTGAGAGCATTGTTTACAAGCTGCACGCCCGGAAGAGGTGGCCGGCCAAAGAGTGGATGCCGGAAGAAGAGGCAATGGCCTTGCGGGATCGGATACTGGCGGTGATTCCGCCGGAAGATACCACCGGCTACCCTCGGACGAGGTTTGTTTTGATTATGAAATACGGCGAAGAGTTGGAGGAAGGCGATTCCCTTCTGATTCCGAAAGAAGGCTGGGTGGAAGCGTATTGGAAGTGGCAGGATTGGGCTTCGCCGATCATTGCACGGAGGTTAGAAGAGCGAAGAAAGGCTGCTGGTTTGCCGCCTCCTCCTCCGCCAATTCCCAATCCGAATTCGTTTGAATAGTCGAGAGAACAGACGAACAGATCAGCAAGCCAATCCTTTCGGGGGTTGGCTTTTTTTGTTGGTGTCGCGGCGATGTTGGGATAGAGTTTTAGGAAGATGAGAACGATAATTGTTTCACTCAGTTTGTTTGCGGTGGTTTTGGCTTACATTGCTTTGAGTCCAAGCTATGACCCGACAAAGACAACAAGTCAAAAGACGGCGGCGGAAGCAAAGGCCGGCAACGAGGGAAAAACAACTTCTCCACGTTCTGCGCGTCAAAAGGCAAGCGAAGCGGATTGGGCGGCGGTTCACGCCATTGCGGAAGAATACGCTCCTCAGTTGGCTGAATTGGAAAGTCAACGGGACGAGTTCATGGCCAGTGAACACTATCGACCAGGAAGCGGCATGCGCGACCCAAACCATGAATGGGAAGTCAAGAAGCGAGCCACTCTCAAAGCGGTGTGTAACGCCGAGAAAGCGATTCGAGATATGGAGCGGGAACAGTGGGCGCGGATGAGCGAGCATCTTTCGTCTTACGAATTGCGGCAGTATCGGATGGAGCATTCGTGGCGGAGTCGCATGATTCGAGAGAAAGCGGCGTGGATGGATCCTCCTTTGAGCGAAGGCGAATTTTTGTCGCTGTTCGCCAACGAAGAAGAGGATGACAACGCTCTTGACAGCCTTGCGAACGGCAAGTTTGACGGCGATTGGTGGGAAATGCACTCGGCTCATGGTCGAGGAGAGAGAAAGTTCGTAGCGATCTTGAAGGAAAACAAGCCGTTTGAAGAGAAACGCGCCGAGATTGACAACTCTACGGACCCCGATCTTCGGTTTTATATGGACGAGATTCGACCGATTATTCACTATTCAGTGGCGGGTTTGCCTACGCTATCGCAAAAGCGGAAGTATCTCTACTTTCACGGGCCGAATAGTGAGGCGTTAGTCAAGGCGGAGTTGGAGGCGGATCGAGTGGAGGAGATGAGGGCTAACGGGCAGGCTACGTTAGAGGAAGTGAATGCCGCCAGATTGCGAATAGTGGAAGCGATGATTGGAGAAACGGAAGACGAGTTTGTTGCGGACGAGTAAGCCATCCAAGCCTAGTTCTGCGCCTACTTCCTTTTTCGCCAATCCTTTCAGGGTTTGGCTTTTTTGTTGGTTGGCAGCGATGGTTGGGGTAGCGTTTTTGGAATGCATGATTTCCATTATGCAAAGGGCGAGTTGTTCTGCGAGGGAGTTCCTCTTTTGGAGATTGCGTCCCGATACGGCACGCCGGCTTATGTGTATTCGCAGGCCACGATAGAGCGGCATTATCGCAGGCTGGAGGAAGCGCTGAGCGCTTTGGATTGCGCTGTTTGTTATGCGGTCAAGGCCAATTCAAACTTGGCGGTTTTGCGCGCGATTGCGCGGTTGGGCGGAGGGTTTGACGTGGTTAGCGAGGGGGAAATGGAACGAGTTGCGGCGGCGGGAGGCGATTTTGGGAAGTGCGTTTTTGCCGGGGTTGGCAAGACGGATCGCGAGATTGATCTGGCTTTGCGTCGAGGCATTTACGCTTTCAACGCGGAGAGCGAGCCGGAGTTGGAGCGCATTCATGCGGCGGCGGAGCGGCTGAAGAAAACTGCGCCGATTTCGGTGCGCGTGAATCCCAACGTGGACGCCCAAACGCATTCCAAAATTACTACCGGCACTTACGAAAACAAGTTCGGCATCGCTTTTGAGCGGGCGGAGAAAGTGTACGCCAAAGCGGCTAATTTGCCTTGTCTGCGGATTCGGGGCGTTCAAATGCACATCGGATCGCAGTTGACGACGGTCGCGCCTTTTGAAAGCGCGGTTAGAAAGTTGGTTCCGCTTGTCAAAAAGCTCAAGGAACGCTATGGCATTGAGTTTTTCAGCGTCGGCGGCGGGTTGGGCATTGTGTATGAGTCCGCTCTGGAAAGCGGCAGGCCGGGCTGGTGGAAAAGGAAGGAGGTGCACTCGATCCTGACGCCGCAATCTTATGCCGAGCGCATTGTGCCGTTGTTGAAGCCGTTAGGACTCAAGATTTTGGTGGAACCCGGCCGATTTATTGTCGGCAACGCCGGCGTTTTGCTGACGAAAGTGGAATACGTCAAGCGAACGGGAGAGAAGAATTTTGCGATAGTGGACGCTGGCATGAATGATTTGATTCGTCCCGCTTTTTACGGCGCGGAGCACGAGATTGTCGCCCTTCGGAAAAAGAGAGGCGCTCGAGTGCGCACCGACGTTGTTGGGCCAATATGCGAGTCCGGTGATTGTTTTTGTCGGGATCGGTTTCTTCCCAAAGTTCGAGAGGGCGATTTTCTGGCAATTCTCAGCGCCGGCGCCTACTCTTTTGTGATGGCTTCTAACTATAATTCTCGTCCGATGCCGGCTGAAATCATGGTTCGGGGCAAACAATGTCGCGTCGTCCGCGAGCGGGAAAAGCTGCAGGCATTATGGGCGGGCGAGAAAATTCCTTCTTGGTTGAAATAGATGGGAAAAGGTTGTGATGGGCGACCAAGCGTTTTTTAGGCTTCTCTTGACAATCTTTGGGTTTGGCTTATATTCGCTTTCAGCGATGGCAGATTTAATGGTGGCGGAAACAAAGGCAGATTCTCTGCCGCAATGTTCTTTGGGCAATTCTTCAGACAACTTTCGAACCTTTCAAGCCGCCGGCAAAGGCGCTTGGAACTTCGTTTCTGATTCGGACTGGAACGATTGGCGTTGGCAGCTGAAAAATCGGATCACCACGCTGGCGCAGGTGGAGGCGAAAATCCCCAAGCTTACGCAGGAAGAAAGAGGAGGCATTCAGCTGGCCAATCGAAAGCTGGCGATGGCCGTCACGCCTTACTTTTTTAATTTGATCAATGCGAACGACGTCCTCTGTCCCATTCGGCAACAAGTCATTCCGAAAATCAACGAGACCAAAACCGCCGATTGGGAAATGGCCGATCCTTGCGGGGAAGACAATAATTCTCCGATTCCCGGCATTGTCCATCGTTATCCTGACCGAATTCTCTTTTTGGTTACCGACCGATGCGCCGCGTATTGCCGGTATTGCACTCGATCCCGCATGGTTAGCAATGCTTCTGGATACGGCTTTCATCCTGAGTTGGAACGACAGCTGGAATACGTTCGCCAACATCCAGAAATTCGAGACGTTCTTCTGAGCGGCGGCGATCCCTTGCTTTTGAGCGATTCGAAAATGGACTATTTGCTGGGTCGGCTTCGCGAAATGGAACACGTCGAGTTCCTCCGCATCGGCACGAGAATTCCCATCTTTCTTCCCCAACGCATTACCGACGAATTGTGCGCCGTCTTGAAGAAGCATCACCCGCTTTTTGTCAGCATACACGCCAACCATCCAACCGAATTGACGCTGGAAGTAAAACGCGGACTGGATAAGATGGCGGATGCCGGCATCCCGCTGGGCAACCAGTCGGTGTTGCTCCGAGAAGTGAACGACCGGCTCGAAGTTATGCGCGCGCTCGTTCAAAAACTTCTGCGTTGCCGCGTCCGCCCCTACTATCTTTACCAATGCGATCTTATTGCAGGCTCTTCTCACCTTCGAACCAGCGTCAGCGAAGGAATTAAAATCATGGAAGGTTTGCGCGGCCACACCACGGGATATGCGATTCCCCAGTTCGTCATCGACGCCCCCGGCGGCGGCGGCAAAACTCCCATCCATCCAGAATACGTTGTTCGCCGCGACGCCAATCGAATTGTCATCCGCAACTACGAAGGCAAAATTTTTGAGTATCCCGAAATTCCAGCGCGAGAAGTTTTGTGACGCTCTCTCGCAAAACCGTCACATCCATAACGGCGGATTTCCCTTTGAAAATCTCCGAATGGCGGGCGGTTTCAGCAAAGCAAACTTCTCTTTGTCGTTCCCATGCCAGAAGAATCCAAGCAGGCGAAAAAACAGAGGGCGACGGCCATTTGGAAGCGCCTTGCCCAAACTTATCCTGACGCCCATTGCGAGCTGGACTATGCCTCGCCTCTGGAACTTCTAATTGCCACCATTCTTTCGGCGCAATGCTCGGACAAACAAGTCAACGCCGTCACACCGTCTCTCTTCAAACAATATCGATCAGCTCGCGATTATGCCGAGGCTCCGCTGGCCAAACTGGAACTCCAAATCCGCCGCATCGGACTCTTTCGAAGCAAGGCCAAAAATATCCGGGCATGTTGCGCCCGACTGGTGGAGCAATTCAACGGAGAAGTTCCTCAAACCATGAGCGAATTGACTTCTCTGGCCGGCGTCGGCAGAAAAACGGCCAACGTCGTCCTTGGCAACGCTTTTGGAATCCACTTTGGAATTGTGGTGGACACTCACGTTTCGAGGCTGAGCCAAAGGCTTCGATTGACTCAGGCAATCACTCCGGAGAAAATCGAGAAAGACTTGCAAACTTTGGCGCCCCAAACGCAGTGGGCATTGTTGAGCCATTGGCTGATTTGGCACGGCCGCCGGCGTTGCCGCGCCCGCAATCCCGAATGCGCCCAGTGCGAAGTGCAAAAGTGGTGCCCTTCCAATCCATCGAATCCCAAAAACAAAACTCTCTGTTGACTTTTGCGGCGCCAAATCATTCAAATCCGCAAAACGAATCTTCTAAATGAAAGAGGCGCTCCGTCAACGAAGAGAGTCGACGGAGAAGATTTCCATGCGTTTTTCGGATTCGAAGACGTAAATTCAAAAGCGCTTTGGCAGAAAACCAGCGCTGTTGTGGCAATCCGCGCCAAACCATGTGCTGGTTTCAAAACGAACATTCCGCGCCGCCAAGCGTATTTGTCCGAATCCGAATCGAACGACAAAGTGGCAACCGCTCCCAAAAATTCTTTATCCCGATATTCGTGAAATACCTCTCTGAAACGCCCCAGGTTTTCTTCGTGTTTTTCCACATTCGCAACCTCCAACTTTGCTTTGACTTCCACCGCGACAACTTCTTTTCCATTGACCAAAAGCACATCGATTTCCATTTGACGACCGTCGGGATCGGCGCGCTCTATCCGTTGCATGGTTCGGGAAATATCGATTCCAATCTTCCGAAATTGTTCAACGCATCCCGGTTCCACCAACGATTCCACCAACAGCCCCCATTGCATCGTGAACAAGCCGGCTATTTGGTTGACGGCCTTGGCAATGGATTTGTCGATGGATCGTTCCATTCTCTGAATGGATTGAATCTGAAGTTCTCGCAGCTCATCCCACTTCCGATTCGATTCTTCCGCCGCCTTCGCTATCTTTTCCGACATCTCTTGCCGCTCCTTGCGATCGGCTTCGGAAGATTGTTGTCGCGCTTGGTGATCGGCTTCGATGGTCTTTCGCAGGGACTCGATGGCTCTCTGCTCGGCTTCAATGCTCTGAATTAATGCTTGTAAATCTATCTCTCTCATACCCAATGCCCTTCATCATAACGGCAAAATAACCGCCAAGCAAACGCAAAAAAGCGCCTCGGCAATCAAGCCGAGGCGCGCTACGGAAAGGAAACAAATAGCCTACTAAGCCGTTATTGAGCCAACCAACCAGTGTTTTTATTGACGCCTTGAGGAAGGGAGGCTCTTCTTCCCGGCTTCCCTGGTTGATTCGGACGAGAGAAGGTTTTCACCCCTGATCCAGAATTCACTAACTGCTGTTTCAACCCTTCAGTGCTTTTGGAATGAACGCTACCGTCTCCCAAGACAAAGTTGCTGCCGGAGAGTCCGTGAATTTCACCACTCACTCTTGGAACGTCTTCGGTTCGCACCCACCCTGATCCTCTCCGTCCGGTACTTTCTCGGTAATTACACTGCAAAACGCGGCCGGGAGGTCGATTAGTTCTAATATTCATGTCCACCGCATCGTTGAAGATATCGCGGTTACCAGACAAAACGGTAGACGGCTGGGTTTCATTCGCTTCGTGGCCGATGATGTAGCTGATATTGCTGTTATGGTTGAAGGGTTCGTTATCGCTTTCGTAATCGAAGTTTGTGGCTTCTGTGCGAGAATCAGGCGGGCTAATCAATATTTTCGGCGTGTTCAGCTCGTTGCGCATGGCGCCGAAGTGCATCCAGATGAACTGGTCTTCGCCACCGTTCCTAAAGTTGTTTCCTGTTGGTACTGCCTCTTGAGCCCCTCCTTCTATGTAGGGAACGCTCCCTGGAAACCGATCGTCGTGATCCGTGGCAAACATCCGGAAGGCGAGTCCGATTTGTTTGAGGTTGTTGACGCACTTGATTTTCTGCGCTTTGGCTTTGGCTTTGGCCAGGGCGGGAAGGAGCATCCCAGCGAGAATGGCGATGATGGCGATAACGACCAACAGCTCGATGAGCGTGAAGGCACCGTCTTTCTTGTTGCGAATAAGTTGTTTCATGTCGATAGATAATTTAAGTTACAGTTCAATTATTACTGGTTCCGTTGGAAACCTTGCTGAAGCGGATTGGGATTGCCAAGCTTTTTTTCGATTTTTTTTCTCGAGGCTTTTCCCAGTCGTTTTCATTTTGGCTTCCGCTTAGTTCTCAAGCAATCGCCGTGCCAACTTTGGAGGAAAATTGGGAATCCGCTTTGTTTTTATGGAAAAAAAGGAAAAATTCTCTCTGGTTTGGGGGAGAGTTTTGTTTTTGCTGTTTGAAATTTGGCGAGTTTTGATCTGGATGCGGGGAGAAAATGGTTTTGCCGTGTGATTTTCATTCGATTTGCGCAATTTTCGTTCTGGATGGAATTCTCGTTTTTTTGGGTTTTGGCGTATAGAAAAACGTTGTGGCGGCGGCTCAATGGTATTTTTGGAAGACGAATCCTTTGCCGGGGGCGTTGAACATGGCTTGGGATGAGTTGCGTTTGCGGTTGGCAAGGGATGCGAGCTTTCCGCTTTTGCGGTTTTACGGCTGGGCAGAACCGTCCGCAACTTTTGGCCGATTTCAAAAATTCGCCGATGTCAGCGAATGGACGCGCATTCGGCCGCTCCTTCGGCGTCCAACAGGGGGCGGGCTTGTGCTTCACGGGGATGATTGGACTTACAGTCTGGCTTTTCCTTTTGGGGATGCTTGGCACGGGCTTCGGGCGCGGGAGAGTTATTTGCGTCTTCATCAGTGGGTTCAAAGGGCTTTTGAAAAGCTGGGTTTTGCTACGGAGTTGGCGCCGGCGCGAAGGGTGGTTTTTGGGAAGGCGGGGCGATGTTTTGCGGGCGCTGAGGCGAATGATCTTGTTTTTTTGGGGAAGAAGATTGCCGGCGCCGCGCAGAAACGCGACCGAAGCGGTTTGTTGATTCAAGGTTCCGTTCAGCCGCCGCCCAAGGCGATTGCCCGCGCAGATTGGGAAAACGCTTTTCTTGAGGCGGCCTCCGAGATGTGGAATGTGCAATGGCGTTGTCTTCCAGAGCCTTCGGCGGATTTGGTTTCCCAAGCGGAAGAATTGGCCGCCGAGAAGTACGCAAAGCGGGAATATACTCAACTTCGCTAGTTTTGCGACAAGCCCTCTAAAAAAAGCCAACCCGCGATCAATTGAGCAATTTTTTATGCTGGAATCGGTGTCAAGGTTCTTCTTTGCGGATTGGCGAGAGACCCATTTCCCAAGATCCAAAAACAGCGGCTGCGGTAAGGGCGGCCAAGAAAAGGCAAATGCAAATCTTGCGCCAAGCGGGCATGTTGGAATTGGAAATCCAAAGAGCGCTTCTCGCGAGAAAATAAACTCCAACCCCGACCAAAACGGAATAAGCGGCGCCAAGCGTGCGATGCCGGGCGGAAGGAAGAGAGTGCGCGTTGAAGCCGAAGAAGAGCATTCCCAGAAACACGGCAACGGAGGCAAACAGGAAAATCCAAGCTGCCTGCCGATGTTGCCGCCTTTCTCGCCGAAGGCGGTGCCGAGTGGAACGATGTGGAAGCACGGCGGAAGTTTGCATGAATTTTTCGGCAAAGGAAATATCAATGTGCAAGGAGTCGGCTGGAAAAACGCCGCTTCATTTGCGGTTCGTTTGCGTTGATGATTGGCTTTTTTCCGGTTTTGGCGACTGAATTTTCTTCGGGTTTTTTGTGTTTTGAGGGCAAGCGCGCTGTTGCGGCCTGTTGAAAAAACATAATCTTTTCTTGTCAAACACTGCTGCGGACGGTTAAGTTATGGCTCTTGCTAACGGCTGGATAGCTCAGTTGGTAGAGCAACGGACTGAAAATCCGTGTGTCCCCGGTTCGAACCCGGGTCCAGCCACCATTCTTTGCTTGTTTTTGTCTGTTGCCTTGCGAAAATGCGGACAGTCCTCCAAGAAAACAGCTGGGAAAAAGAAATCGGCGCGTCAACTGCGAGACTCAAAGGATCGTCCGCAACCGCAGGTTTGGGAGGCGTTGGGATTGCGAATTTTGAAGCCGCCGCTGGTCAAGTTGTCTGAAAAATCCACCACCGTTCCCCGCAGGTAATCCAGGCTGAAACCGTCGACGACCACTTTCACGCCTTCTTGTTCGACAACGGCGTCGCCGGCGCGCACTTCGTCGAACACCATGCTGTACTGCATGCCGGAACATCCGCCTCGTTCAATAAAAACTCGGAGTGGTTTGCCGGCGTCTTCCGGTTTGTTGGCCTGCATGGACTTCACTTCGGCTGCCGCCGCCGAAGTTAGCGTTATGACTGATTGGATTTCTGTTGCCATCTCCCGTTAAACTAAATGCATTCCGCCGTTATGTCAAATGGCGTCACATCACCTTCATTTTAGGCAAGTCTTGGGAATCCACCAAACCCACCGGTTCTTCTTTGGCGTTCACCACGATTAAATCGTCGATTGGTTTTTGGTCAAATAGCCGCAATGCTTCCGCTGCAAGCGCCGATTTTTCAATTCGAATCGGGTTTCGGGTCATCACTTCTCGGAGTTGGCGGTTCAAATACCCTTCTCCTCCGGCCAACAAGCGTCGCAAGTCTCCGTCCGTGAATACACCGACCAAACGTCCCCGCCCGTCGGTAACGCTTACGCAACCGGATTTGGCCTTGCTCATCACAAACAACGCGTCCTTGACCGTCGCCGTCTGCCGCGCTGTGGGATTTCGCTCGCCCGTTCGCATCACTTCCTCCACTCGCAGCAACAGAGCGCGGCCAATGGTTCCTGATGGATGGTATCGGGCGAAGTCTTTCTTTTTGAAGCCGCGGGCTTTTAGCGTTGCCATCGCCAAGGCGTCTCCCAAGGCCAAAGTCGCCGTGGTGCTGGCGGTTGGCGCCAAGTTGAAAGGGCAAGCCTCAGAGGGCACAGCCGTGTTTAGCACGACATCGCTTGCCTTTCCTATGGTAGAGCGCGGTTGTCCAGTCAACGAGATCACTTTGATGTCAAACCGCTTGATCGCCGGCAGCAACGGCAGCAGTTCTTCGGACTCTCCGGAATAACTCAGCAAGATAACCAGGTCGCCATCATTTAGAATGCCAAGGTCGCCATGCAAGGCGTCCACGCCGTCCAAAAGCACGCTGGGCGAACCGGTGCTGGTCAATGTGGCGGCAATCTTTCGTCCGACATTGCCCGACTTGCCCACTCCGGCCACAACCACTTTTCCCCGAGACTCCACAGTGGCTACCAGCAAATCCACCGCTCGATTGAAGGAGGCGTCCAAGCGAGATCGAAGCGCCTGCAGTCCGGCGATTTCAATGTCAATCACCCGGCGGGCTTCCCGCAAATAACTCATCCCGGAAACTATGCCATTTTTGCCTTTCTTAGCCAACGCAAAGCGGTCGGGCTTCTAATCATATTCCGTCTGCTGTTTTCCCCTCGCTCCGATGCGGCCGAGACTGCATAAGTTAAGGAGTGTCCCCACGAACAAATGCTTTGAAAAGAGAATGCGCGCGACATTCCCTTCCCCTCGGCAAAACCGAGACTCAGCCGATACTGAGCCGATACTAAGCCGTCTCAGACCGCTTTTTGAAGATCCCCAATCCCCAGAATCCGCCAGCCGACAAAACCCAGAATTTGCCTGCATCCGCTTTCCCGCAAAAAAAAAAACTCAAAAAAGTTAAGAATTCTCGAAAAAAAAAAGCTTGCGCTCCCGATTGCTTTTTGCTTTTCTCGGTTTTGCAAAACGAAATGCAGGAAGATTCGTTTGTCGGGTCTCCCTGCTGAATATCACAGTTTGAAGATGATTTTTGCTCTGGGAGAGTCGAATTCTCTTTCCCGTTTGCTTCGGCGAACGGGCAGGGAATGTTCGCGTTTGCCTGCATTTTCGTTTTGCACTGACCTGAATTACTGAACTAGAATCACTATTTGAAAGTAGTAGCTTATGAGAAATATTACTGTTTTTAGCAATCGGCTTGACGAATCCACCGGAATCGTCGAGCATGTCCTTGAATTGAAAGCCAAGAAAACACCTTGGCACCTGCGCTTTGCAGGGAAAATGAAAACGGCGGCCGTTGTTGTCGTCGGTGTTGTCGGAATCGGTCTGCTTGTCTCTCCGTTTTTGGTTCAAGCGAACGATGAAGAAGAAGCTGACAAGGCTCCTAGAGTTTCTTGTCTTTGGGTTGAGAATCACGGTTCTATTGGATTCGATGTGGAATTTGATGTCTCTGTTCCTTGGGAAGAGCCTTGGGAAGATATTCACTTTCTCGATAAGTTTGAATTGCATCAGGATGGTGTTGAGGGAGAAGTTGATGATGGATCTCCTCGCAGTGCTACTCTTGAATCGGAGGCGCCGAATCAGGGTTGGCTGGAGATTCCGGGCTTCGACGGCGGTCCGCCTCTTCCTTATCCGGGCTATGTGCATTCTTTTGATTACACGGTCAAGGCGTTAAAGACTGTGGATATTCAACTTCATCCGTTGGGCGGTTCTCCTCCTCTTGTTGGGTTTATTAAGTGGGAGACTTTCTGGGTGGACATTTCGCTTTATGTCACTGTTAATAGCAACGGATCGCTTCGTTCGATGTATGCTTATGCGTACGATAGTGACGGTGACTTCTATGAAGTTCCTGTCTATTACTCGGCTGGAGGACGGAATTTTGAAACGTTTGAAGATTAGAAGGCAAGCGTTCACGTTGGTGGAATTGCTGGTTGTTATTGCCATCATCGGCATTTTGGCGTCTTTGCTTCTGCCTGCTTTGGGCAGGGCAAAATCGGCGGCTCATAAGGCGGTTTGTATTAGCAACCAGAGGCAAATCGGCATTGCTCGGCAACTGTACGCAAACGACAACGACGGCTTTTTGGTTACTCATTATTTGTCTGAGTCAGGATGGCCCCCGTGGGGCTTTGCGCTTTGCGCTTGGTATGCAGGCGGAAATACGAATCTGTTTGAGTGTCCATCGGAGAAACGGATTCCTCGTTTATTGGCTAGGGAAGGGGTTCTTTCTTCTCCTCTTGCTTCTCGTGCTTGGGGCTGGGGCTATCTTCAAAATTCTTCTGGGATTGGAAGGAAAGGAGCTTGGGGAATTTCTGGTCGGGGTTGGGAAGGCCCGGCTATTCGGGATTCTGATGTGGTTTCACCTTCGCGCATGATTGCTCAAGCGGACGGCTCTTCTTTTGGGATGTATAACGGTTTAAAGTATGGTGGTGGTCAGGGTGGTGAACGTTCGTTGAGGTTGCATGTGTCGCCTTGGTTTAGGGATGCTTTGAGTGTTGAGCCTTGGTATCATGCTTTAAAAGTGGCCCGTCGGCATTCTGGGCAAGCGAATATTTTGTTTGCTGATGGGCATGTTGGATCGGAGACGTTGCATCAAATGCTTTATCCATCTTTGGATAATTGGACACGGTTTAACTTTGATAATCAAAAGCATTGGCTGGATTCGGACATGCCTTCGGCTTCCGGTTGGCAACCACGTACGCCTTGGGATGAACTCGTGGAGTTTTGATTTTGGCGATGTTAAAGTAAAGATTGCGTAGCTGTCAATGGCGGGACGGAAAAAGGAAACACGCCTTCGGCGGCGGCAATTTTTCGGAGAGTCAAGAGTGGCTGGTGTCCTCCGCGGTCTTCAAAACCGTTGTCGGTCTGTTTCACAGGCCGAGGTGGGTTCGATTCCCACCCTCTCCGCCAATTCATCGGGTAAGGATTCGGGAAAATGCACGGAGGCGCCAAAATAGGATAACATTCCGCCTTCCTCGCCGATGCCGGGCTTCCGCAAAACTTGATTGTTTCGCTTCTATTCCGTTTCGAATCTTCGACAAAAACTAGGCTCGCGTTCCGGCTTTTGACGTGTTTGCTTGACGAAGTGGGAGGATTTCGCCATACAAAGAAGAATTTCTATGAAATCTCGAAATACTTTTCTTTTTGTCGCGCCGTTGCTCGGAGCGTTGTTGTTCTCCGGCTGCGGACCAACGGATTCGGATCCAACTAGTCCCGCCCCGCCTCCGCCGCCCGAAGAAGGCCAAGGAGGAACAGAAGACGGACAGGCAAATGCGGAGGATTCCAAGCCGGCTCGGATTGCTTTTGTGACCAACGGGGTGGACCCTTTCTGGAAGCTCGCCCAGCGCGGCGTGGAAATAGCGGGCGCCGATTTGGGAGTGGATGTTTCGGTTCATATGCCGGCGGGAAGCTCCGATCAAAAACGAATGCTGGAAGACTTGATAACGAGCGGCGTGGACGGCATTGCCGTAAGCCCCATGGACGCAGAAAATCAAACCGAGTTTTTGAATAAAGTGGCGCAACATACAAAGTTGGTCACGCATGATTCGGACGCCCCGGATTCGGATCGCCTCGTCTATATTGGAATGGACAACTACAAGGCGGGGCGGATGTGCGGCGAGTTGGTCAAGGAGGTTATGCCCAATGGCGGAACCATCATGATCTTCATCGGACGCATGGATCAAGACAACGCCGAGGGTCGACGGCAGGGCTTGATTGACGAGCTGCTCGGCCGGGATTACAACCCGAAGAACGACGATCCACCCGGCAAAGTCCTCAGCGGCGGCGGCTTCGAAATTTTGGGAACTTTGACCGACGGCTTTGACAGAGCCAAAGGCAAGGCCAACGTGGAAAACACCTTGTCGCGCTACCCGGACATTCAAGGAATGGTGGGAATGTTCGCCTTCAACCCGCCTCTGATCCTCGAAGCCTTGGAACAAGCCGGAAAGCTGGGACAAGTCAAAGTGGTCGGATTCGACGAAGACGATCAAACGCTTCAAGGAATCACCGACGGAACTATTCACGGCACGGTGGTTCAAAATCCTTACATGTACGGCTACCGCTCCGTGGAAGTCCTTCAACAAGTCGTCAATGGAAACACATCCATGATCCCCGAAAACCAATTCATCAACATCCCCGCCCGGCACATTCGAAAAGACAACGTCGAATCCTTTTGGGCCGAGAAGAAAAAACAACTCGGAGAAAACGGCCGCTCAGAATAATTGGATTGTCCGGCGGAAAATGGCGAACAACGCCCAGCAACCCTTATTGGAAGTCTGCGGCATTTCCAAACGCTTTCCCGGCGTTCTAGCCCTAGACCAAGTCCGCTTGCGCGCCGGCAAAGGAGAAATCGTCGCTGTCGTGGGAGAAAACGGTGCCGGGAAAAGCACTTTGATGAAAATTCTGGCGGGCGTACAACCGGCCGACGCCGGACAAATCAAAATCGACGGACGCGAAGTCAAAATCGACTCCGTCCCAAAAGCGCTAAGACAAGGGATCGCTTTGATCCACCAAGAGCTCAATCTTGCAGACAACCTAGACATCGGAGCCAATCTTTTTCTGGGTCGCGAGCCAAAACGCTGGGGACTGCTCATCGACAAGCGCCGCATCGCTGCAGAATCAGCGAGGTACTTAAAGCAAGTGGGACTGGATGCGAATCCAAGTTCCATCGTCGGAGGCCTGCCTATCGGCCGCCAGCAAATGGTCGAAATTGCCAAGGCGCTTTCGATCCATGCGCGAGTTCTAATCATGGACGAGCCTACCTCCAGCCTAAGCCAACGAGAAACAGAACAATTGTTCCAAGTCATCCAAGACGTCGCAGGCAAGGGCGTTACCATCCTTTATATTTCCCATCGGCTTGGAGAAGTGCGAAAACTGGCCGACCGAGTCGTCGTTCTCCGCGACGGAAAAAACGCGGGCGAACTACGGCGAAACGAAATCAATCACGACAACATGGTGCAACTCATGGTCGGACGAGAAGTCTCGCAGTTTTATCCCCACAAACCGCACCATGCAGGCGAACCCGTTCTAGAAGCAAAAGAACTGCGCACCCCCCGCCATCCAACAAAACCACTATCCTTCACCCTCCGCCGGGGAGAAATTGTCGGAATCGCGGGATTAGTAGGAGCCGGACGAACGGAATTGCTTCAAACCTTGTTCGGGGTCACCCCCGCTCTGGAAGGCATCGTGCGAATCGACGGCACCAAACGCCGCCTCCAAAAACCAACGGACGCCATCCAAGCCGGGTTGGCATTAGTGCCCGAAGACCGCAAACAACAAGGCCTAGTGCTGGAAATGGCGGTTCGGGAAAACTTAAGCCTGGCCGCTTTGCAACGCGATCAAAAAAACGGCTTTCTTCATACCGCCAGTGAACGAGAAATTTGCGCCAAAATGATCCGCCAACTGCGAGTAAAAACCCCCGGCGAAGAACAAACCGTTCGCTTATTGTCCGGAGGAAACCAGCAGAAAGTCGTCCTCGGCAAATGGCTGGCTTTGAACCCCAAAGTGCTGTTATTAGACGAACCCACCCGCGGAGTCGACGTGGGCGCCAAAGCCGAAATTTACGCCATGATGGAGCGGCTTGCCAAAACAGGCATGGCAATCTTGTTCGTCTCCAGCGAAATGGAGGAAATCCTCGGAATGTCGGATCGCACTCTAGTAATGCACGAAGGCAGAATTGCCGGAGAATTGCCCCGCTCAGCACTCAGCGAAGAAAACATAATGCGCTTGGCCACCGGGCAAGAACAAACGCCGAAGACGCCGCAAACGGAAAAGCGAAACTGGGTTTGCGCAAATGGATAGTAGAGAGTGAAGAAAGAGCATTCAACAGACAACTTGTTCCCGCCCGCTATATCAGCGACGCCCATAGCCGCCGCCGTGGTTCTAATAATAGTATGCAAGATTTTCGTCGTAATGTTGCCATCGTAGTGTTGCAAACACTTGCCTTTTACATCTCGATTCGACAAAGAAAGTGAAAAATCAAAAAAGATTCTCATTTTGCGAGCCTCCCCCAAAAGATAAATGAAAAAAGTTCTCGGCATCTTCGGCATTCTGGTGATTGTGATTTTTGCGACAATCCTTCTAAGCGACGGCAAATTCCTGGGCGCGTACAACTTGGAAAATCAGCTTCGCTGGACGGCTTTGTTCGGGATTCTTTCCATCGGCGTCGCCTTTGTCATCATCACCGGCGGCATCGATCTTTCCATCGGATCCGTTGTATGCCTAGTAGGTTGCGGACTTCCTTGGTTGCTGACCGTGCAAAAATGGCCCCTGTCCCTTGCCTTGTTAACCGTATTAACAACCTCCTTGCTAATCGGCCTTTTGCATGGATTGCTCATCACAAAACTCAAGTTGCAACCTTTCGTAGTAACCCTTTGCGGCTTGCTAATGTATCGAGGCATCACACGCGGATTCACAGCAGATCAAACCCAAGGATTCGGCTCCGAATACAAAGGAATTCGAAAGATGGCAAACGCCGAAATCCCCCTGCCCTTCATCGACGAATTTGGCCTTCCTGCTCCCTGCTTGTTTCTAATCGTTGTCGCAACATTGGCGGGAATTTTTCTAAATCAAACAATCTACGGCCGCTATCTGCTAGCGCTAGGCCGCAACGAAGAAGCCGCCCGATACAGCGGAATCAATACGGACAAAATGATTACTATGGCTTATGTCATTTGTTCGTTCACCGCCGGATTGGGAGGCATTCTGTTTGTCATGGACGTTAACTCGGCGCAACCGTCGGACTTCGGAAACTTTTACGAACTCTACGCCATCGCCGCCGCCGTCCTCGGCGGTTGTAGCCTTCGCGGCGGCTACGGAACCATACTAGGAGTCGTCATCGGCGCCGCCCTAATGCGAGTGTTGCAAAATATGATTATGTTAGTGGAATTCATTCCCACCCACATCGAATTCGCCGTCATTGGCGCCGTCATTCTTTTCGGCGTCATAGCCGACGAAACCGTCAAACGCATCGCCTTCCGCCGCCAACCTTCTTTCAAACATCCATCCCAAAAATAAACCAGCCGATTCAACAATCCGCTTTTTTACGCTACCATGTATTCGTAATATTTTTACTTATGAGAAAAGCAGAGAACCTTCCGTCACAACGCAAGTTAGTTTTCCATATCCTACATAGTCTACTGATGCGTCACTAATCCAATACGAATAGGGTGCAAAAGCCTGGCGGCAAGTGTTCTGGCTGAATGCGGAAACTCAAAGACAGCAATCATAACCCGAAAACTTCCTCCGCAAAATGCACCAACAAAAGATTAGAGCAACAACCTTTCATCTCAAGCAGATTGGCTTGGCCTTCCATCTTTACATTGGTGATTACGAAGATACTCTGCCTCTGTATGGACAAAGAACAAGTGAAGGATAACCGCACTTTGGCTGATCCTAAATGGGAAATCGCAGGCAACGAGCATAAAGGGATGGATTGGAAGGATTTGCTTTGGGGTTTGTATTTGGATCACAATACCAACGTCTGGCAGTGCGCCGCTTTGGACCGAAAGCTGCCTCAGAAAGTCAAAAATGCCTTAGAACGTCCCGGAGCGGCTTTTGTGAAGAGAAGATTGGTCAAGATGTGGAACTTCCGCTACGGCTTGAACGTGTCAAGAGGCATCTATTTGCCTCATGATGGGATTCCGTTTCCGCTCCCAAAAAGAACATGGCGCAAAGTGGCGGGAACTAGATAACAATATCCGGAAGATCCCAACTATAGGGAATATCAATGCTTTATTCCCTGTAAAGAAAGCGATATTTGCGCCCCTTCGGACATATCACCTCAGGCGACTGGGCTTCGTATGGAGGAACAGCAGATGATTCTTTTGGTTCTTTTTATGTCGCTCAATGGGGAAATATCAGTCCAAATATCATCAATCTTTTATGGCATAAGAATCGATTCAACATTAGTCAGCGGCATAAACTGGCCGAGCGCGAACGGTTGTTGGAATTGTATCGGGATGATTACTTTGATTCGATGGGTTATCTCTAAATCGGCGATGCAGAATATCGGGACAACAAAGTTCAGAAGCGTTTTCACATTGTGAGTTGGGCGTATTCGGAGAGGAAAGACGATTCCGTCTTGCGTGAGGTGACGCTGTTGTTGTTAGAGAATGGATATGGGATTGAGGATTATAGTAGTATGATTCGGGCGTTGAGTTTTCACAAAGCGGAAGTGGAGGCAAGCGGAGCGTATCGTAGGCAGGCAGAACGTTTGGGAAGTGGCAAAGCGTTCTTTTGATAGGCAAGGGATAGCGGGCGCCAACTTGATTGAGGCGATTGGGGAGGGGAAGGTAGAAACGGGGTGGGAGAGATCGCTTGTTAGTGGAGGAGGATTGGTTGGAGGAAGAGTTTGCGGCGGCGCAGGCAAGGTATTTGGGAGCGGCAAGAGGGATGATGGCGGGAGCGGATGCGAATAGAAGCGGCGCGACGAAGGAAAGAGCGCAAAGCAGAAGGGCCTCAATCTATGCAGGAAACGCAGTCCAAAGCTTTTCTCATTATTCCACAGCGTCAGGGCTGGTTTTTCTTTGTTGAGGCGGCGGGCGGGTTGCGAATGTGTTTGGGTTGCATTTGGAGCAAGCAAGTCTCTCCTTGAGAATATCCCTCCCTCATCCCTCCACATCCGCGGTTTTGGCGTTTCTTTTGTTTGCGTGTTTGGCTTGGAAGCGGCAAACTTTCCTTTTGTTTTATGGATTACGAAGCGGTCATTGGTTTGGAGACGCACGTCCAATTGAAGACTCGGTCGAAGATGTGGTGCGGTTGCGCCAATCGCTATGGAGAGTCGCCCAACACCAATGTTTGTCCCGTGTGCTTGGGCATGCCCGGCGTGTTGCCGGTGGCAAACGAAGAGGCGCTTCGTTTGACGGCTCTTGCGGGGATGTTGTTGCGGGGTGGGGTTTCTCGTTGCGCGCGTTTTGATCGGAAGAACTATTTTTATCCGGATGTGCCGAAGAACTATCAGATTACTCAAATGGCGCATCCGTCCACTGAGGGCGGTTGCGTCGAGTTTGAGTTTGCGGGGGGGAGTCCGCGTTCTGTGGCCGGCGCGGTTCTTCGGATTGCGAAAGTCCGCATTCAGCGCGCGCATTTGGAGGAGGACGTGGGCAAGAGTTTTCATTTTGAGCGGCATAGCGGCGTGGATTACAACCGCGCTGGTGTGCCTTTGTTGGAGATTGTTTCCGAGCCGGACATTCGGAGTGGCGACATGGCCTATGCCTATCTTAACGCTCTGGTGGGCATTTTGCGGTGCGGCCAAGTTAGCGATTGCGATTTGGAGAAGGGGATGGTGCGGTGCGACGTGAACGTCAGCGTTCGGCCTCGCGGGCAAAGGGGATTGGGCGCCAAGGTGGAGATCAAGAATATGAACACGTTCAGCGGCATCCGGCGGGCCATTGACTATGAAGTGGAGCGCCAGATTCGCGCCGTTTCCCGCGGGGAAGGCCTCTGCCAAGAGACTCGCCGTTGGGAGGACGACATGGGCGTGACCGAAACGATGCGCGCCAAGGAAGACGCGCATGATTATCGCTATTTTCCCGATCCCGACTTGATGCCGTTTGAGCCGGATGATGGCTGGCTGGGCTTGGTGGCCTCCCGCGTCGTGGAACTGCCTTTGGATAGAAAGCGGCGGTGGATTGCCGCATATAATCTTCCAGCCGAGGATGCCGAAGTGTTAGTGAACGATCTTGCTTTGGGCAGTTATTACGAAGAGATTGCCCGGTCTTCGCCTTCGCCCAAGGCGGCGGCCAATTGGCTGATCAACAATCTGCGGGCCAAACTGGCCGAAAGCGGGAGCGGCCTTGCCGATTTGAAGTTCGCTCCTCAAAGCGTCAACGAACTGGTCGAGTTGGTCAAAGGCGGGAAGATTAGCTCCAAAACTGCGCAGCAAGTGTTTGGCGAGATGTTCGACACCGGCAAGCCGCCCGGCGAGATTGTTGCGGAGAAAGGCTTGTCTCAAGTCAGCGATGTCGGCGCCATTGCCGCTCTTTGCGACCAAGCCGTGGCCGCGCATCCCAAGTCGGCCGCCGACTTTCGGGCCGGCAAGAAAGCGGCGCTCAACTTCCTTAAAGGCCAAGTGATGAAGCTCAGCCAAGGCAAGGCCAATCCCCGGCTCGTCGGCGAAATGTTGGAGCAAAAAGTAAGAAGCGAACAATAAACTAGAAACTAAGAAGAGAAAAACCATATGCCTCAAATTATATCATTCGCATTCGCAATTGTGGCGCTGGCGGCGGCTGGAAAAGAGGCGGCGCATGCAAGTGTTAGGCCGCGCCATTCAGCAAGGCTCCAAAGAATTGGAACGATCTTACAAGGAAAGTATGCGCCAAAACCAATTAGATAGAATTGAAAGGAATCAACAGCAAATTCTCAACAATCAAAACCGGAATAACTTTTATCAAAAACCGACTAAAAGGGGATCCGCTTTTGATTGCAACCCTCGTTATTTGCGCCACTTTTGGCGCAAAATGCGGCTCTGCTGGCATAAATAGTAGAAGCCCGCTTAAGAATGGGCTATCTGTGAGGAAACCGCGACTCTTTTTAGGCTTATGATGGAAGGCGTTCGATCCATTCACTTGATTGGCATTTGCGGCACGGCGATGGCGTCCTGCGCCGCCGCTTTGCAAGCGAAGGGCTATCAAGTGACCGGCTCCGATCAAGGGGTTTATCCTCCGATGTCCGCCTTTCTGGCCGATCAAGGGCTCGCTATTCGCTCGCCTTATGCGGAAGAGAATGTGGCGCATCGGCCGGGCTTGGTGGTCATTGGCAACGCTTTGTCTCGCGGCAACCCGGAGGTAGAATACGTTCTGGCGCAAAAACTGCCTTACTGCTCGCTGCCTGAATTATTGAAGGAAGTTTTCATTCGCGGGAAACGTTCGATCGTTGTTGGCGGCACGCACGGCAAAACGACGACGGCTTCTCTGATGGCTTGGGTTTTTGAAACTGCCGGACGCAATCCGAGTTTTCTCATCGGCGGCGTGCCGGGCAACTTTGGCTGCGGCGCCCGCTTTACAGACAGCCCGTGGATCATTCTTGAAGGCGATGAATACGACACGGCGTTTTTCGACAAGCGGAGCAAATTTCTCCATTATCTTCCTGAGATCGGCATTCTTAACAACATAGAGTTTGACCACGCCGACATTTTCGAAGATTTGGCCGCCATTCGGCTTTCGTTTCAGCGTTTTGCCCAGCTGATTCCGCGCAACGGCCTGCTCCTGGCCAACGGAGATGAGCCTATCTTGCGCGAGTTCCTTGAAGTTCGGCACTGCCCTGCGGAGTCTTTTGGGCTTGGAAGCGCGAACCAAATCCGGGCGGAGCATATTCAACTGCGCGCTTCGGGATCGGCCTTTCAAGTGGACGGCGTTCCTTATAGATTGCCGCTTCTCGGCCGGTTGAACGTTCGAAACGCGCTGGCGGTGATCGCCTGCGCGCGGCACTGCGGCATCGATGCGCAGGCCATTCAAGAGGGCTTGGCAACTTTTCAGGGAATTCGCCGCCGAATGGAAGTGCTGGCAGTGGCTGGCGGGGTTACGATTGTGGATGATTTTGGCCATCATCCCACAGCCATCCGCGAAACTATAACCGCCTTGCGCTCTGCCTATTCGGGCCGACGGCTTTGGGCCGCCTTTGAACCGCGCAGCAACACGACTCGGCGAAATGTCTTCCAAACAGAACTGGCTGACGCGCTCTCCGCCGCCGACGGCGTTGTGTTTTCTCAAATGGAGCGGCTGCAGCAACTGGCGCCTTCCCAAAGGCTGAATCCCGAACAGTTGACGGAAGACATTCGCCGGCGGGGAAAACCCTGCGAATACTTGGCGGACGCCGACGCCGTCTGCCGTTATCTGGCCAACGAAACTCGGCCGCAAGACGTCGTTTGCATCTTCAGCAACGGCTCCTTCGGAAACCTTCACGACAAACTCAAACAAGCGCTACAACAACGCCAGATGCCCGCTCCCTCGCCGAACATTGGCCTCTAAGACCAAAGAGAACTTATGAAGACAGGAAACATTTACTACGGAGACTGCTTGGAACTCATGGAGGAATGGAAGAAGCCCGAAAACTGGACGGGGCCGCCGGCGGACTTGATCTATATGGATCCGCCTTTTAACAGCGACGAAGTCTATAACAAACCGCACAAAAAAGGCGAGGACACAGGCTCCGCCCAAGACATTGTCTTTACCGACATATGGGAGTGGGATGCGGCCGCCATCGAACGCACGCAGAAGATGATGGGCGCCGTCGGCCATCCCGCCAGCAAGCTGATGGAAGCCTTAAGCATTCTGATCCCGCAATCTAAGATGCTTTCTTACATTAGCTACATGGCCGAGCGGCTGGCGGTGCTGAAAGACTTTCTCAAATCCACCGGCAGCATTTACCTGCACTTCGATCCCTATGCCAACTACTACTTGCGCATGCTGATGGACGCTGTCTTCGGCCAACAAAACTTCCGCAATGAAATTATATGGAAGCGGCGCGCTGATAGCCACAACCTCGCATCGAAGCATTTGGGAAAAATCCATGACGTCATCCTCTGGTACGCCAACAGCAACGAAACTAAGTACCGCATCCAGTATTTACCGTACGAAGAAGAATACGTGAAAAAAGCCTACAAATACAAAGATGAAAGAGGCAAATATCGTCTATTGCCTTGCACCAACGAGACTGGCGGCAATAAAATTTACGAATTCATGGGAATTAAGAGAGCATGGAGATTCTCGAGGAGTAAAATGGAGGAGTTGTACGCATCTGGCATGTTAGTTCAGCTAAAGACTGATTCGGTGTTCAATTACAAAAAATATCTAGATGACGCCAAAGGAGTCAAACTCCAAGATTTGTGGTGCGACATTCCGCCGGTGCGAGGCAAGAAGCGGCAAGGTTATCCGACGGAGAAACCTGTTCCGTTGTTAGAAAGGATTATCAGAGCCAGCAGCAACGAGGGGGATTTAGTTTTGGATCCCTTTTGCGGTTGCGGGACGGCATTAGAAGCCGCCGCCCTGTTGGGTAGAAGGTTTATCGGCATTGATATTTCTTTGTTTGCCGTCAAAGGCGTGTCCCGCGAGCGCTTGCGCAAGAACGGCGTTCCCTGCGCCATCGAGGGCATTCCCAAAGACTTGCGGCAAGCCGAAGAACTAGCCAAACGGGACAAGCATAAGTTTGAGTGGTGGGCAAGCGAAAGCATGATCCCCGGCGGGATTATCAGCAACAAAAAGAAGGGAGCCGATAGCGTCATAGACGGACGGGGCCGCTTGCTTAATAGAACTGCGAGGAAGAGAAACTTGGTGTTAGTGCAGGTGAAGGGAGGCAAGCCGACATTGAGTCAAGTGCGGGACTTTGCGCAAGTGATACAAAGAGAAAGGGCGGCGGCCGGAGTGTTTATTACATTGCGCAGCAGGGATTGGAGCAGGCCGATGCAAGCCGAAGCCAATAGTTGCGGCAAGTTCCGCATTCCGGGCGTAGCGGAGGAATATCCGGTGATGCAGCACTGGGCGGTGGAAGAGCAGTTTGGGGAGAATCCCGGCCGGCCGAAGTTGCCGCCGATGCGGAACGCGTTAAACGGCGCGCCGCTCGCCCAAACCGACATGAACTGGAACGCGGAAGAAGAATAAAGGAAACTACAACGGATAAAGGCCGCGCAAGAGATTGCTTGGCATTATATTGGTGAAATAGAAAGAGGAAAATATCCCTAATGGAAGGACAAGGGGTAAAGCATTGGAAGCGCGGCGCCGACGTTTTGAAGCCGGCCGAAAAAACTCGCTTGCATGAACGCTATAGGGGAGGCGATTTTCGCCAAGAAAGTTTTTTGATTGACTTCTTCAGTTTTTGGTTTAAAGTATAAAAGATTTGTATAGAAGATTTCTGCTTGGGGTGCCGCCGGAGGCAACGATGGCGGACGGTTTGTTTTTGTATTTTTTCTCCGTTCATACACCCCAAGCTCTGCAACATTTTAATCTATCAGAAGGCGATTTGGAGAAAGGCAAGACGCTGTCAAATTCAACCGAGGGACAACGAAAATGAACCGAGAGAAAACCTTAGGGGTTGGCGTGGAAACGCCGGTTTACCCCGACGACATTACCGTTGAGTATATTAACCTTAAACTGGCGTCTATGGGATGCCCGACGGTGGATCAACCTGGATCGAAGTTCCATGAAATCGCCGGCGCCTTGTTGGCGCACCATCGGCAGCGGGAACGTTTACTCTCTAAATACCTCTGTCCGGCGGATTGGCGAATCCAAAAATGGCTGGATGAGTATCTTTACACTGTCAGCACGGAAGGAGGGCAATACGAAAAGACACCGATTCGCTGGAGTGAGGATCATGTGTTTCCCATAAACTCCTCTATTCGGTTGCCGTCGCAAAGCTTTGTTCTAGATCGGCACGGAGTAGCTCGGGCGCTTTCCCTGCCGGCAAACGGCAACGAGTTTCATTCGGAGATACTACATTCCTATCGAATTCGGCAGGGGGTTTTGCACAATCCCGCAAAAGATCGCCGCACCACCAAAGGCGTGTTTCACATTGCCGAAGGCGGGCTTCCCATTCCTGCGGACAAGTTGGCGACGCCGTTGCCGGTCTTTGCCAATCTGCTTCGCCGCGCTCTGGATCCTCCGGAAGAGTTAATGCAACTGCCCTTCACGGCCGAGCAAAAAGAAAAGGCGCGGTGTTTTGCCTCGCTACTGTTGCGCCCCTTAGTCTGCCCCGAAATTCCCGGCGTAATGCCGGAAAAGCGTATGGAAATTCGTTTCTTCGCCCCGGGCAACTTGGTGTCGAACCTTGACTTTGTGGAAAGCATCTTTGGAAACGCCGGAGACCCGTATTTGCCCGAGAACGACGCCGGTCTGGACACCAACCATTGGACGGGGCACACCGGTTGCGTCATCCTGGCGCCGCATTTGACTTCGGTAACCAAAAGGGAAGCCGGCCTCCCTCCCCGTTCTGAAGCCGGAAAAGCCATGCAGGAGGCGGGGCTTTGTTGGGAGCGCCCGGACGAATTATACAACAACGGACAAGCGTTCAAATTGTGCGCCCGCGACGAGAAAGGGGTAATGGTAACGCTAATCGCCGACAACTATTTCGGCTACTGCAAAAAAGAAGTGAAAACGCAAATCAGCTATTCGGCAAATCTCTTCGGCTTAGCCGAAGAAGAACATGCCGGCGGCGCCATAGCCTTTCCCTCCTACGACTTAGGCGAAGACTTCAGCGGCCACCTTCACGTTCAACGGTACGGGCATTCCTTCAAAGAAGTCGTACAAAACTACCAGAGTTGGATGAATATGGACCCTCGAGGGTTTGGCGTGGACAAGAAATTTGAGAATATTATTTACGTGCCCGAAGACGTGGAATTCGACCTACACCGACAATCCGTCAGCTGGCTGCAGCGCGGGAAACGGCAAGAGATCAAACTGCTGCCCGGGGTGACTTATATCCGCCCTTCAGGATATAAAGTAGAAATGGTAAAACCAAGCGGCAATCGTTCTTGGCGATTGGTAGGCACGGTTTCCGAAGGAATCGTATGCCACAAGCCCTGCACGGTTTCCGGGGGAGGAAAATCGGAAATCTCCAAACCTCTAACCGACGCGGTGCTATATGGGCCGGTTTTCATCGCGGATATAAAAAAAGACTTCGACTTAGTCGATGAGTTGTTAAACCGAGATTACTCTAGCCGCTTCCGGGACACCAAAAAGAAGGACTCGCGGTCCATCCTAAGCTTTGAACGCTCCTTAGGATCGGTGATCAAGCTGTTAACCCCCTCAAACCGCGACTATGCCGACGGCTACAACAAATGGCTCCATTCCATTCCGCAACACGTCAAGGAGTTGGTGTTTGTAGTCAAACGTTACTATCGAGAAGATTGGAAAGAAGATTGGCGGTCCCACTTTACGGTTGACATTATTAACGGTAAACCGGGCAACGAATTAAAGTGCGACAACCGAAAGCTGGTCACTACCTACTTGCGAGTGGGGTTTGCCTCCGCCGGACTATGGCGCACTTTCGGATTGCGAAAAGACTTTCAGCCGGCAGTCAAGAGCTCGCTTGAAGACGACATCACGGCCAGCGTGGTCTTTGCCTCGCGTCATTTGGATTTCGCCAAACCGGAGCACGAAGAAATTTCCGTAAAGATTGTTCAAAACTGCGAGAACCGCTTCTTCCAACGACCAGACGACGCCGTCCACCGCGGCTACGACAAACAGACGGAATCCGACTTGGCAAGGGGAGGCAATTTTCTGTCCAACTTTGAGCCGTTAACGCAGCAAGACGCTCAAGCCATAATAGAAGATTCCATTGGGTTCGCTCAATACACCCAACCGATGCGGGACTTGATTCGGGAGGCCAGCAAGAGTTCAAAACCGTCTTTTTTCGTTTCCAGCGCTTGTCCGCGAATTGTGAACGGAAAACCGTCGAAAAATCCGCGATACTTGCAACTCCGCCCGGACCTTTTAAGCGAACGACAAAACCATATTTCAGAAGTCGGAATGCGCTTTCAGCGTCGCATTCCGCCAGACAAGCCGGTAACGACGGTCGTCGATAGCGTTGTTCCGGGAAGGCGAAACAATCCGCCAGATCGAGCAGCCGGCATTCGATCCTTGGCCGTCTATAATCCAATCCACTATATGGAATTGCCGGAGTATTTAATCGAGGTAATTTGTAGTATGACGGGGAAGTCCCCATCTACAACGGGCGCCGGTTCCGAAGGCGCCTTGACCAAGGGACCTTTCAACGCCTTGCCTCCGGTAATTGACTTAAATACAATGGTCGTTTCCGCGGCGCTGACCCGCTCCGCTGCATTTCTAACTTCGGCCGGCGTTGTGGGGCCAAACGCTCGAGTAGACCACGATGTTAGTTTGTTAATTCCAGAGCTGTGGTGCCGAATGTCGGCCGCAGAACGGGACCCTCAATTCCTCATCCGGGAAGGTTGCCTAAGCAAATGCGAAGATATAGAATTTCAAGGCCGCAACCTCCCCTTTTCACTATTAGGCTATCGCATTACCCGGCGCTTTGCGGTTACTTTCTTAGGCCGAATCTTCAGCCACCCGGACGCAGTTTTTACCGATGAAATCCTCCGACCGGAAACCCAAGACATAGAAGTATTCGCCGAAGGAATAGATAACGTTGTGGCGACTCAAAAACGGGTCGCTCAGCAATACTTTGATGATGGCAGCGTCGCCTTTGCCTGCCCGCCACTGCGCGCGGTGCTACACGTTATGAAAGACGGTCACTTCGAAGGCAAGCGACTGGATAGTCCTGAAATCCGCCGATTATTTGACGGCGAAACTATACGGACCAGCGATTGGTATCAGAGGCGACTGCAGTCAAAACAATCCCATGACATAACGTTATGGAAGTCGCACGTGACCTATTTGCAAGACTTCCTCGGCAAGGCGAGCCATGCCGACGTAGCGGACCGGCTGGCAATTCGTTCCCATTGCGACGATGCCCAAGATCATCTCAAGTTCGTCTCCAGCAGTGAGTATATCCAGCAACTAGATGGCAGTGTAGGACGCGAAGAAATTCACCGTTTTGTCAATACCACAGGACTATAGTAGGAAAGCCTTTTTTAACGGCGTACTTTCTATTATATTGGAGATAACGATGGGCTTTTTCTTTTGTGGCTCTATTGAAACGCATGTTTATGAAAACTTTATTCGCTATGTTTTTAATTACGCTTTCTATAAAAGAATCCATATTCTATTGCATGGCGGGAGAAAGTGTTTGGGCGGGGCAAGCGCGAGGGAATTGAAGGGGTTTGTTTTCTCATGGTTTGACAGGGTGATCTTTTCTCGGCATGTTTGTGGGATGGATGTTGAATTTTCGGCGGCTGGCGATGGCGGCGCGGGGCGCTGGTTTTTTGCCGTATGAGTTGTTCTTGGAGTTTTTGCGTTTTTTATGGGGTAGGGTATCCGCAATTGTATTTCTTTTTGTAGAGTTGTTATGGGCGGTTGGACGATTGTTGCTTCGTTGCCGATGATTCTTTTGGGAGTTGCCGTTTGGGGTTTTGCGGCTTGGTTGTCGTGGGGGCATTGGAAGCGTCGACGTTTTCGTTTGGCGATTGGTCTTCTGGAAGGATTGCGGATTGGGATCGTCACGCTTCTTGTTTTGACTCTCTTGAAGCCGGAGAGAGTTCGCCTTGTTGAGCGGACGGAGAAGCCCGCCGTTGTTATTCTCCACGATGCTTCGGCGAGCATGACGACGATGGATGCGGTCGTTTCCAACCGGGCGGTTTCCCGCAATGGTTGGGTGGAGAATGCGTTCACCAATCGGTTTTACGCGCCTTTGGAGGCCGGCGCCCGCATTGAGATTCAGGCTTTTGCGAGGCCGTCGATTGGCGGAGGATTGGAGAACGTTGAGGAAGGGCGGGGAATGGACAATCTCCCAACGGCGTTGGGCAATTCCGGCGTGTCCAAGGATGGAGCGGAGGGAACCGATTTGAGTTTGGCGCTGGAAAACGTGCTGCGGCGATTTGACGACTTGAAGGGCGTCATTCTCCTGAGTGACGGCGATTGGAATCTGGGGGAATCCCCCGTAGGTGAGGCCACTCGGTATCGAGATCGCAAAGTGCCTGTTTTTGCGGTGGCGGTTGGACGAGAGACGCCTTTGCCCGACATTGCGATTGAGGACGTCGACGCGCCATCCTACGGACTCTTGGGAGAGCAGATTTCCCTTCCCGTTCGGTTGCGCAATGATTTTTCCCACAAGGTTTCGACGAAACTCCAATTGTTAGATGAAGTGGAGAGCGTTGCAGGCGAAGAGAGCCGCGCTTTGCCGACGATTCTAATGGAAAAAGAGGTTCTTCTTCCACCCGAAGGCAGCTTGCTGGAAGCCGTTGTTTGGGAACCCCGAAAGCCGGGAGAGCGCAATTTGAGGCTTCGCTTGCTTTCCGAGCCGGACGAATTACTGGCCGACAACAACGAGAGGTCATTTTCGATCCGCGTTCGTTTAGAAACGCTCAAGGTTTTGGTTGTGGATTCGAAGCCGCGCTGGGAATACCGTTATCTGAGAAACGCATTGGAACGAGATCCGGGCGTGCAGATGCACTGCATTTTATTTCATCCCGGCCTTGCGACGGGAGCCGGCCGGCACTATTTGCCGTCTTTTCCCGGCTCCAAAGAACGAATCGCGGATTACGACGTGATTTTTCTCGGCGACGTCGGCGCGGTTTCGAAGCAACTCAAAGAAAGCGATCTCGAATTAATTCGCGGACTCGTGGAGCAACAAGCCGCCGGCTTAGTTTTTCTGCCGGGGCGAAGCGGTTTTCAAAAGACTTTGCTCAATGGGCCTCTTGCCGATTTGATCCCCGTGGTTTTGGATCGACAAAAGCCCAAAGGCATCGCCCTTCAAAATGAATCCCGGCTTGCGCTTTCCACCGTTGGCAAAGGGCACTGGTTGACTCGATTCGACTCAGAATCGCAAAAAAACGACGAATTATGGCGTCAACTCCCCGGCTTTTATTGGTGCGCCGCCGTCGAGAAAAGCCGGCCGGGTTCGGAAGTTTTGGCAGTTCACTCGGCCATGCGAAACTCTTGGGGTCGCCTTCCGTTGCTTGTCACCCGTCCTTTTGGAAACGGCAAAGTGCTTTTCATGGGCACGGACAGCGCATGGCGTTGGCGGCGCGGCGTGGAAGACAAATACCACTACCGTTTCTGGAGCCAGATCGTTCGCTGGATGGCGCATCAGCGGCACCTTTCAAAAAGCGAGGGAATTCGCCTTGCCTGGACGCCGGAAGTAGCGGAAGTCGGGGATAGAATCCATCTTCAAGCCGCTGTTGCCGACCAATCCGGCTATCCGGCGCAAAGCGGCCGTGTCTTGGCCAACGTCAAAAGCCCCTCAGGGCAATCCGAAAAAATCGAGTTTGCCTCTTTGAAAGGAGGCTGGGGCGTCTTTGCAGCCGCCTTTCAACCGCAGGAAACCGGAAAACACCAAATCACGATCCAAGCCGAAGGACACGGGCGCCGGCTGGAAACCACGCTCCCAGTCACTCGTCCTCCTCTGGAAAAAATCGGGCAACCCGTCAACCTCCGCGCCTTGCGGGAAATCGCCTCCGTCAGCCGCGGGCAACTGGCCGACCCCGAAGAACTTGCCGACGTCGTCAGCGCCTTGCAATCCATGCCCGAACCCGCCCTCCGAGAAACTCGTCTTCGCCTTTGGGCAAATCATTGGTGGGGAGGCTTTCTCCTCAGTTTGCTGGCGCTTTACTGGATTGGCAGAAAACTAATCGGCTTAGTCTGATACTTGCCCGCCCGTTGCCTGCGCCGGCGGTCAATCGCAAAACCCAGCGCAAAGAGGTCAAAGACAAATGCGCATTCCTCCGGCTCAGAGATGATGGTGCCGCGAGGAAAGCGAAGCAAACGGCAAAGTCAATACAACCAATTCCCATCAGCGCAGCAACTAGCCAGCTATATGTCACCAGCCTTAGTTCCTCGCCAACCAACGGCTGTTGGAGGAGGCAGGCGAATCTACAAATCACAAGATACCGGCTACGAATCTATGGTGGTTTGTCGTTTTTGTCCCTCGCCGCACAAACGCCAAAAAATCCGCATCGCCGCATCGCCAAACCGAGATCTACAAACTGGCGGCTTGGCGACGTTGTTTCTTTTGCATCTTTTGCCAGCAGCGGCACAACGCAACAAAGCCTAGGGCAAACAAGCCAAAGACAAGGGCATACTCCTTCGGCTCAAGGATGATGGTGCCGCGATGAAAGCGAAGCGAACAGCAAAGTCAATACAACCAATTCCCATCAGCGCAGAAACTAGCCGGCTACAAATCACCGAGCCGTGGATCCTCGCAAATACCCGATGTTGGAGGAGGCAGGCGAATCTACAAATCACAAGATACCGGCTACGAATCTATGGTGGTTTGTCGTTTTCATCGCTCGCCACAAACAGCCAAAAAGTCCACATCACTAAACCGAATCTAGGAAGTTGCGGCGGCTTGGCGGCGTTGTTTCTTTTGCCAATGGCGGAGGAAGAGGACAAAGCCCAGCGCAAACAAACCAAAGACAAGCGCGTATTCCTCCGGCTCAAAGATGATTCCGCTCACTAGCGGCTGGCTTGCCGCCAATCATGGACTACTGCCGCCGGTTACAAAGTGGCGGCTTGGCGGCGTTGTTTCTTTTGCCAATGGCGGAGGAAGAGGACAAAGCCCAGCGCAAACAAGCCAAACACAAGGGCGTATTCTTCCGGCTCGGGAATCGTGCTGTGCACCCGAATGCGCAGGTTGTTTGCTTGCGGCCCCGTCCAACCGCCAAGAAGCGCGTTGCCAAACCGATTGCCGTTGTATGTGCCGGGCGTGGTGAGGTGAAAATGAGAAATCGGCTTGTTCATCACAGCCGCGCCAATCCAGTTAACAGCTACCGAGCTGCTGCCGTAGTTCAACTCGCTGCCGCTGATCCGCGGCCCAATATCATCCCAACCCGTGCTGGGGACATTTCGCAGATGCATAGCGGCGATGGTTCGGCTGCCGCGGCCGGTGTAGCTGATCGTGGGAACATTGGTGGCCGTGCTGGGAATGGTGATGTCGTCGAGGGTGTTCGTGGTGCCCCAGTTGATGGTTCTTCCGCCCCAATAATTCAAAGTTTCGAGGTCGTTGGGCGCGTTCGTGGCCGTCGCCGTGAACAATGGCATCAAGGCGTAATCGGCGGCGGAAGTGTTCCGCAAAAAAGCGTTAGAAGTTTTGTGCGTGTCTCGGCGGGCGTAGCCGCCGCTGGATCGGATTCTGGGAGGCAAGTTGTTATGCCCCCAACCGCTGGAAGAGCCGCTGAAAACCCAGAGAGTTTGATTGGTGTTGTCTCGGCTAGGGAAGATGTCGACGTAAAGCTGCGCTTGGCTTCGTTCCAAGGGAACAAAAGAAAGCGCCGACACTACCAACGCCACCAAAAGAGCAAACTTATTGCCAATGCCCGATGCCCGATGCCCGATGCCCGATGCCCGAATTTTGACAAATTCGCCTCCCTAACGTTCAAATATTCCTCACTTTTCATAGCGAAAATAATCATTATTAAATTAGATAACCGTAAAAACAAACTGACTCTACAATAAACGAATCCGCAACGCAATCCTATTTCGCAATGCGATTTGTTTTATTTATAGTCTCTTTTCCGCCCCGTGTCAACCCCCCCAAATCCACAAAAAAGAGACGAAAAGGGAAGAAAAATCCATTGGATGGAGTCAACAAAAACCGCTCATCCAAGCACGAAAAAGAGACAAAAAGAGGAATTCAGGCTGGAAAAATTCACAATCTTCCCCCTTGCCGTTGCGGGGAGATAAGTTTTGAAAGTTTTTTGAGGCGAACGGCGGCCAAGCGGCGCGTGGAATTCGCTGAGGAATGGTGGATGAGCCAAAGCTGGTTTCGGCGCGAATTGGAGGAGCGGGCAAAACAAGAAAATCCCAAAAAGCGCAATATTGTCGCCCCTCTGTTAGTGAACCGCCTCCTTGCTGTTAGCGAAGCGCCGTCTTGCCGTTGCGGGAAAAAGGAAGTTTTGGAGGCAGTGAGTTGGCGGCCAGTGCGGAAAGTGTGTTTTTTGGAAACAATTTCGAATTCGAGATAAAGTATGGGAAGAAGGGACAAAACAACGAAACTCACAAAAAGCGCAACATTCAACCTTATCGATGGCTAATCTGTCAATCTCCTTGGCGCGAATCACTTGTTATCTGACTAGGCTGGTTCTTTTGACGGCATGGGATGTTTTGATTGTAGATAATCGTCGATCTCCAGCCGAGGAATTGGTCGCATATTGTCGGGGTCGATTTGCGGCGTTTCCGCATCCCCGGGCCGAGAGTGGAGTTTTTCAAGTAGGGCTGTCGGATTTTTTTCTTTTTTGAAGACTTATGCTTGCGAGGTAGCACCGATTTCGATGGTTTGATGACGATAGCAGGGCATGGCGCGCGGAGACTTGTTGCGGGCGAGGGTAGAAAAGCCGAAAGGTTTGGCAGACATTGGCAAATTGGTTGACTTCAAGTTCCTGAAAAGTTAGGGAAGCGGAAGTGTGGATAACTTGGTAGGATTGGGGGAACCTGCACGCCAAACGCGCGACAAAGAGATTTCGCTCTTTCATATTGATTTCCAGTGTCTTTTTTGGTTCGCCTCGCTTTTTTTCGATGGAAAGGGTGAAGAGAGGCGGATTTCTGGAAACGCTATTGTAAGTTCACGGTGACGGGTTGCTTTTTGGGCTCCATTGTCGATCAATCACTCAAGCAATCGGAAGCGACAAGGCGCATTGAATCATCACGGCGTTAAAATGTGTTTCGGCTTTAGCGGCGAAAAATATAGAATCATTTTGAACGACAGAACGAAACGAAATATAGGAAAACTCCGCAAAGTTTCCCGAAAGTTTGCAAAGCGAGCCTCGGAGAAGTGGTTTTTGACGCGACGACTGCTTTTCCCGTCCGTTTTCTCTAAACAATAAAAAGCGTCGGATGGGTAAAAAACCGGGAAAAGGATGGTGGAGCCAAGGGGATTCGAACCCCTGACCTTCTCATTGCGAACGAGATGCTCTACCAACTGAGCTATGACCCCTCGACCGTTTAAAAAACGCTACAACTTTATCTCCTTCCAGCGAGAAAAGCAAGTAAAAATCCGTTTGCTTCGCGAAGGAATCGTTTGGTGTCGCATGGAGCAAAATTGGGAGTGGTTTGCGCTTCGAAGATTCGGCGCGGTTGCTGATCTCCGCTGTTTTCTTGAATGAGACATTTTTATTCTGTGCGATGCCGCATTTTGAGGGAAAAGCGGAAAAATAGAGGAGAATAATGTTTGCGCGGAGTGGACAAGGGCGGAGTCTTTCCTTTGCATCTTTTGATGAGAAGGCTGTGGACAGAGTTGTGTTTGAGTTTTGCGAGCGATTGGTCTGGTCTGGTATCTACCAACAGCCGGTGTTTGTTTCCACTAACCGTAGCGCTTTGAAGAAGATAGGGCGAAATTCCTTTCTTCGCCAAAATCGGACTATCGCCGATCGGCGGCCTGCGAACAAAGATTGGCCTCCGACCTTTGATACAGCAAAGCAAAAGAGAATTCTCTATCCCCAATTTCTCTTTCCACCCTTTTTTGTACCAACCCAACCACCATACAACCCATAATCAGCATTTAGCAGTTTACAATCTGAAAACAGCAAAGTTCCCTTACCTTGTTGCGAAGTGAACACCCAGTAGTTTGCGCTTTCCCATCTCCTCACCTACTTCTCTTTCCTCCTTTATCCGCATCCATACAACTCCAACACCTAAACAAACAAACCCCCTCCCCACTTCTCAACAGAAACCAGCACATTCACAACTAAGCATCCCCAATCAACAAGACTAATCATCAGCTCTTGCCTCGCTTGTGCGCTTCAACGATTCGCCGGCAACCAGCCCCAGTAGCGAATGCTCAGCAATTCCTAATCAGCAAAGCCAATCCCCACCCTCTTTGCTCACATCTTCCTTGAATCAACAAATTCCTAAACCCAGAATTTCCCAATCCCCTATAACCATCCCACGCGATAATCATTGAATTCGCTCCTGCTCTACTAAGAACTATAACCTGCCTCCACCAACCACATAAACACATATAAAAACCAATCCCAACTTTGCCCCGCCAATCCCCAATCACAAACCACTCCCCACGAATCCAATCTCTTCCCCCTTTGCAATCCACAAACTTTGAAAACGCCAACCCCACACGCATACAACCTGCAAAAACACTCCCACCCGCCCGCAAACAAGCAACACCCAACCCAATCCAATCCATAAAACTGCCCTTCCTATAAAAGCCAAGCATATTCACCCTCTTCATTATTTTTAATTTCTCCAACGCAATTCATAAAATGCTTCCGCATATAAAAGCCGACTTTCGCCACTCGACCAACCGCAAGCCACTAACTACCATAACCTCTCTTCCTCTTTCTTCTCTTTTGCATGAACAACCACCGGCAACAGAGATTTGTTCATTGTATCATTCGCTTTACAACACAACAATCCCAACAAAATATTCTCAACCATCCACCCAACCTAAAGAAAAATCCACAACCAGAAACCAATCAACCTCAACCGTTGACTACAAAGCTTACATAAAAACACTTCTCCCACTACTAGCCACTCTCATTGTTACTTCCCATTCACCAAACACCAACCGCTAAAACTTTCTCCCGCATCGGCAAGATGGGATGCCGCGCTCTTTTGCGTGTTTTGTTGTTTCTAACGAACTTTCTTTCCTTTTTTCTCCTTTTGCATTTTGAGGTTTAACGCGGAGTGGGCAAGAAACTACTAACAACTCAGATTGGATTGCGAAGCACTACTTGACGCTGGACGAATAAGAGTTTCTCCAAAAACGTAAATCGTATTGCGGATTAGATTGCATTATGGATTCGTTTATAGGAAAATCTGTTTGTTTTACGGTTATTTTTCGTTTTTATTATGGAAAAGTTTTAGGGAAAGATTGAGCGCTCTGGAATCGAAAATTGTCAAAATTCAGGCGTCTGGCACATAACTGTGGACTTCTAGCAGCTTTGATCGTCTCGGCGTTTTCTTCTCTTTTTGTTCCCTTGGAACAATCCCAAGCGCAGTTGCTCATCGACATCTATTCAAGCCAAGACAACCACACTTTCTTCGTCTTTACCGGAAGTGCCACAATCGCCCGAAGCGGCACCAGCGAGGACACTTTCATTAGCGGTTTCAATGTCGAGAATCACTCCTTTGGCATTAGCACTAGCAGTGATTTGTCGTATAGTAGCGGAGACTTTTCTAGTTGGTAGGGCGTCAGCGTCTTCATTAACGCTTCCATTCAAAATTTCAAGGCTGGAGACTGTTATCTCCGACATAAAACTCAAGCATGGCCAGATACATCGTTGACCATCAGAAGCATGGCAACAACCAAAACCAAAACTTTCACATTCGCATCCACGGCGCGATCCTTCTCGAACCGGAGGAATACGCGCTGGCGTTTGGTTTGGTTGCTTTGGAGTTTGTTTTCTTTCATCGCCACTTTCATAAGAAACGAAAACAATCTGCAACTTCATAGCTGGTATCTTGTGATTTGTAGATTCGCCTGCCTCCAACGGCCGGTGATTTGCAATGATCTACGGTCCGGTGACTTGTAGCCGGCTAGTTGCTGTGCAGGCAAACCAAGCGGCTGGAGGCTTTGTGGTCTGATGTTTGCGATTTGTGATTAGCCACGGATGATTTGTGGTTGGCAAACGGCGGAGATTGCTTTTTTTCAATATCGTTTCCAAGAGAGAGTTGGGAAGCGGGGTTTTGTGATATGATATGTAGTTGGGGCAGCAGTTATTATTTGCAAGCGGGGGATTGGTTGTTGGCTTTGCTTCAGTGTTTCTGAAGGATAGTTTTTCTTTGTCAGCGCAGTTGGGGAACGGGAATAAGGAATCGGTCGGGGATTTCGAGGCTGTTGGGGTCTTTGGTCGTTTCCAGACGAATATCAAGTTCCTCTCTCCTTCATCATTTTTATTCATGTTCAAAAACTTCAAATTTTAAATTCTTCATTACGCATTGTGGGAATGCGCCCTAGTCTCAATTTCCTCGCGCCTTCGCCCAACGGCGGGCTTTCATCTCAAATCGAGGGAGGGTTTGCGGCGGAACCGTCTGGACGGGAATGCGCAAGGCTAAACGCTGTCGTAATTCGCGTTCGAGGTTTTGGGCAACTGACGACGGATTTGCTTCGCCACTTTGCGTCTCAATGCGGATAGTCAACTCCGCTAGGCTTCGATGCTCGCTAATTTCGACTTGGTATTCGGCTACGCCGCCGGCGATCTGAACAATTTCGTCGATCGCGCCGGGGTAAACATTGACTCCGCGCACGATTACCATGTCGTCAAGTCGTCCGAGAATGCCTCCGTCAAGCGCCGTGAGATTCCGGCCGCAGCCGCAAGTGTCGGGGGCGGCCAATCGCACCCAATCTCCCGTTCTATAGCGAATCAGCGGAGAGCCGGTTCGCCGCAAGGTGGTCAATATCAATTCGCCGCGTTCGCCGGGGATGGCTGTCTCTTGCGTCTGGGGATTTCTCACTTCCGCAAGATAGGAGGAATCGATAAGGTGAAGAATGCCGGGGTGGTTGGGGCATTGAAAGGAAACGGGGCCTGTCTCCGTCATTCCGTGATGATCAAATACCAAGGCCGAAGGCCACAATTCGGCCAGCCGTCGGCGCATTGCCGGCAAGCTCCCGCCGGGTTCGCCGGCCACTAGAATGCGGCGCAGAGCGGGCCGTTCCATTCCTTGTTCGGCGGCCGCTTCGCCCATTCGCAGGGCGTATGTGGGCGTGCAGGCAAGGACGGTAATCTCATTTTGCATCATCGCCCGCAAGCGGGTTGCCGTGGTCATTCCGCCGCCCGACAGGCAAAAACTTCCCTGTTTCAACGCCGCCTCGAAGGCCGCCCAAAATCCAAGAAACGGCCCGAAGGAAAAGGCAAAGAAAAAGCGGTCTTCCCGGCGCATTCCGGCGGCGCGCATCACTTCCATCCAGTCTTCCAAGATGTGGTTCCAACTCTCCGCCGTGTCCAGCCAACGCATCGGAGCGCCGGAAGTGCCGCTGGTTTGATGACAGCGGGTGTAGCGGCTGAGCGGATAGGCGAGATTGGTGCCGTAAGGAGGATGCGCTTCTTGATCCGCCGTCCACTCCGCCTTGGTCGTCAGCGGAAATTGCTCCTGAAACGCAGCCAGTGAAGAAAACTTCGTCGCCTTCGCAGAGCCGCCGATCTTGTTTCGATAGAATGCGTTGGAGGCGAGCGTTTCCTCCAGCAAACGATTCAACAGCGACAACTGTCGGGCTTCCAAATCCTTTCGCGAAGGATGCATTGCGTTCTTCATCGAACTTCCCGCAAGGAAAGGAGTCCCTCAATCGCCTTTGTCCAAATAAGCCGGAAATGTCTTCACCATTACGGGTTTAGGTTTGTGAGGCCCCGGATTTGGTTTAAAGAGAGTGACCAGCATGCCTCCGAGCGCCGCCAGCAAAATCCCCAAGTAAAAAGGCCATCGAACCGCCCCCAAACCTCCCGCCGGCGGTTGAATTAGGAGAGAGACAACGGCGTTCACAATCGGCGCGCCGGCAAAAATAATCGACATCACCACCGCCGGAGTCCCTTTGGCGCCGAAGGCCAGCAAAACGCCAAAGGCGCCAATCGCGCCGGCAATGCCCGCCGTCAACGACCATCCCATCCCGGCGCCCGTATAACCACTGAAGGCCTCGCCCCGATACCATAAAAGCGCCAGAGGCGCCAAAACCGCCGTCAAAAAATAAGCAATTCCCACAAACAAAAACGCCTTGTAACGCCCGCTCTCCGGATCGCCCATCGTCACCTGCCCCTTGTGCAACAGGATTCCGTAAAGACCCCAGCAAGACACGGTCAGCAACGCGAAGTAAAGCCACGCCATACCGGCGCCGGATGATGTTTCCGTTCCCATAATCGTCAAATTTTCCCAGTCGTATTCCGCGCCGCCATTCTCGCCAATCTTCCACTCGAAAATCAACGATCTTCCGGATCCTCAAGAGCGCACAATCCCTCGTCCACTTCAATTTTCTCCGCCAGAATCGGAGGCAACTCAACAGCGGCCATCTCGCCATTCTCCCCCTTGCAAACGCAAACCACCGTTATCAAACCAACCGCCCGCACTTCCCGGCTAGGATCTCCGGCCTTGCGCAACGCAAAACCGTAAGTCAACGACTTTTCCCGCTTCTCCCGTACCCTCAACTCAATCTCAATCTCGTCCTCAAATCGAAACGGTCGACGAAAATTCGCCTCCGCACGCACGCGGGGAAATCCCATGACCTGATTCAAATCACTCAGAATCACCGAATGCCCAAGACTTCGAAGAAAAGCGTGCTCCGCAGACTCCATAAAACGGAAAATGCTGGAAAAGTGCATAATCCCCGCCATATCCGTGTCGGCAAACTCCACTCGGCGCATATAAACAAATCGACTTGGCATAAGACACAACCCGCTCCAATGCGAATGCGCTTTCAAAGTAGGCGAAACGCCAACTTTCCGCAACAGCAAGACGCCTCCCCAATTTTTTGCCAATCCCGTAGTCCACAATCTCTCCATAAGAAAACCCCAACCCCACACGCATACAACCTGCAAAAAAACACCCCCACCCGCCCGCAAACAAGCAACACCAACACCCAACCCAATCCATAAAACTACCCTTCCTATAAAAGCCGAGCATATTCACCCTCTTCATTATTTTTGATTTCTCGAACGCAATTCATAAAATGCTTCCGCATATAAAAGCCGCCCTCTGCCACTCGACCAATCGCAAGCCACCAACTACCATAACCTTTCTTCCTCTTTCCCTTCTTTTGAATAAACAATCGCCGGCAACGGAAATACGGTCATCTTATCATTCGTTTGATAACATAGCAATCCCAACAAAACATCCTCAACCATCACTCCCAAGCCCAAAAAAGAATTCACGACCAAAAACCAACCAATCCCAACCGTTGACTACAAAGGTTACATAAAAACACTCACCCCCAGCATCAGCCACTCCAATAACAACTCTTTCCCTCTCACCAAACACCAATCGACATAACCTTTTCCCACAACCACAAGATGTGATGGCGCGGTTTTACGAATTCAGTAACCAACCCGGCCCCAATAACCAATGAAACCTCTTCAAACCTCCAAACCCATACCCATCTTCACACATCTTGCAGTTTTGCTATCCCCTCCCCATCCCACAAAACTTTCTTCTCCACAACGGCAATCCGAAGTTTTGCCCTTTCCTTGTTTTGCCGCTTCTTCTTAAAGCGTCTTCCTCATTCAAAATTCTCTCCCTCCAAAAAACACACTTTCCTCACCAGCCACCAATTCAATAAATCACTAATCACCTAAACTTCTGTTTTCACAAAGGGAAGGCGGAATTGCGCGATTTTGTTGTTTCCAACTAAGTTTTTTCCTCTTTTCTCTCCTTTTGCATTTTGAAGTTGGACGCGGGATGGACAAGAGACTGCTAACAAGCCAGATCGCCTTGCCGATTGGATTATGGACTGGTTTTCCAATTGCCGATTCTTGGGATTTAGAAACCAGTTCGTTAGACGAGGATGGGACTTCCTTTGCGGCCGTTTATTCGTTGTTTCATTCCAAGAAGGATGGAACATGACGAAGAACTTCCCATCGTTTGTATAAAAACTAGGGCAACGGGCAACAGCAATCAGTCTCTTTTATTTGTGTTGGTAGTTGTGTCGTTTTCTCCTTTGGTTTCTTTTGGAGCAAAGTCAAGTGCTGTTGTGTATTGATGTCTACCATAGCCGAGACAACACCAACCAAAGACCTGGTTTTTTCTCAGAGACTTCTACAACACGAGCCGGCAACTCGATAATATCTAGCGAGGAGCAATCAAGACAGTTGAGGAATTTACTCCTTGGATAACGACGGACGTATTTACGATGCCAACAAGCCCAGCGACACGAAGTTTTCACATTCATTCTTATTTGCTATCTCTAAAACCAAAGACATCGATTCAATAAGAAAGAGAATTTCGGGCAGAGGCAGAACCACCATCATTTTCGCCGCCAGTACCACCAACATTTCGACGGTCATGAATGGTGACAACAGCAGAACGATGTACCTTTTTTCATGGACTACGATCATTCATACGATGCCATTGGGACTAGCGTATCTGGAAGCAGTTTGTTCTATTTCACCAATCAGACTTCTTGTTAGGTAAGAGCGGACTGGATCAACAAATCCATTAGCGACTTCTATAAGGAAAGCGACAATAACTCTGAAGCTCTATTAGATCAGAGTGCAGAGGCTTGCGGACTCTTCTTAGCGGCGAATTCCACTGGTCTGGTGCGGCTTGTCAGCAACAACCAGATCATCCCCAAACCGGAGGAATGCGCATTTGGGTTTATAAAAGCTAGTCGGTGGCCGAGGATTTGCGGTTGGCAAACGGAAGTGGACACTCTTTTTCCGCTGCCGGCCTTTTTTTTTCGCGAGAATTTACTTCGCTTCGCGGGCTGGTTCGCTATTCGTAATGGAGAGCGTCTATGGGATGGATGCGGGCGGCTTTGTAAGCGGGATAGGTGCCAAACACAACGCCGACGGCCGAGCAAATCAAAAGGCCGTAGAGCGCCCAATCCAAAGGGATGCTGGGCGGAGTTTCCATGAAAATAGAGGCGATGTTGCCTCCGGCAATTCCAAGAATGACGCCGACAAGGCCGCCGGTTTGGCACAGAACTACGGACTCAATAACGAATTGAAGCAAGATGTTTTTTCGTCTGGCGCCGACGGCTCGACGAACGCCGATTTCCATCGTGCGTTCGGTTACGGAGACGAGCATGATGTTCATAATGCCGATGCCGGCCACAACGAGCGCAATGGAGCTGATCGCCGCCGCTCCCGCTCGAAACGCCAGCGTCATCGAACGAAATTGCGTGATTAGCAGGTCGTTGGAAACGAAGTCAAAGTCGTCTTCCTCACCGGGCGGCACTTTGCGGATGGATCGCAAAACGCCGCGCGCTTGTACTTGCACTTCGTCAAAGGATTCTTGGTTGGGGGCTTGGACGACGACGTCCAGACTTCGCCACTTCCATCCATAGCGGTTGAGTCCAGTCGTCAAAGGGATCAATACAAAGTTGTCTACCTCGTGGCCGAAAAAAGCCCCCATCTCTTCCAACACGCCGACGACGAGGTAGTTTATGCCTCGATATTTCACGAACTGGCCGACTGCGGAACCGAAAGGAAAGACTTTTTTGGCGACCGGCGCCCCAAGAACGCAGACGCGGCGATTGTTATCCAGATCGGTGTCCAGCAAGGCTCGGCCTTGGGCGATTTTCCAGTTTTTTCCGGGAAAGCTGCCGGGCGTGACACCTCGCAGTTGGACGTCTGGATTTGTCTTTTCGTAGTCGGAAAGGACTTCCGTCGAATCCAATCCTTCGTCCACGCCGATGTGTTTGGCCAGCGTCAACCGCTCCGCCAAGGCTTGCGCGTGTTCGTAAGTCAGGTCTTTTCGCCGATAATACTTTTGCCAGTCCCGTTCGCCTCGGCCGCCGACGGTGATGCTCGCCCATTTTTGGATTTGGAAGGTGTTGGCGCCTAGTTGGCTGAGGCTGGAGTCTGCGTGATCTTGCATGACGCGAATGGCCGTCATCACCGCGATGATCGAAAAGACGCCGACGAGAATTCCCAGCAAGGTGAGCGCCGAGCGCACTTTGTTCGCTCGCAAGGCGCTCAAAGCCATCAGAAAACTTTCCTTGATCTCCGCCGCCGACATTTCAGATCACAGATTACTCTTGCCTCAAGGCGTCCACCGGATTCAACTTGGCCGCCCGATGCGCCGGCAAATAGCCGGAGATTAGCCCCGTCAGAATGGAGACCGACAGCGCGGCCAGCACTACCGGCCAAGCCAGAGTGGCTGGAAAAGCCTGTTGCAACAACAAAGTGGCCGGCCAAGCCAGTGCCAAACCCAAGAGACCTCCAAACAAACAGATGAAGACGGCCTCCAACAAAAACTGGATTAGGATGGTTCGCCTTCTGGCGCCTAAGGCTTTGCGCAGGCCGATTTCTCGGGTTCGCTCTAAAACGGAAACGAACATGACGTTCATAATGCCAATGCCCCCAACCAGCAGGCTCAATCCGGTAATCAACAGCCCGCCGGCGGCAATGGCGCCTCCGGTCTTCAAAAACTCTTCCATCAAGGCGCTCTGCTGATTGATGGCGAAGTCGTCCTTCTGGTTCGGCGCCAGCCGTCGAATCTTCCGCATAATCCCCCGCGTCTCAATGCGGGCGTCCTCCAAATGCGCGGGGCCGGCCGTCTTGACGCCAATCGAAACATTCGGATTCCAGACCATGTCGGCAACCAGACAAGTGATGGGAACGATGACTTGATTGTCCACGTCCTCGAACAAAAATCCTCCCAACTTCTCCAGAACGCCGACGACTTCAAACTTCTTTCCGCGAATTTTGATCCTTCGCCCCAGCGGACTGGAATGGGGAAACAGTTTTTCCGTCAGCGAAGAGCCAATCACGCAAACCGGCCGCAATCCATCCACGTCCGCCTTTGTAAAATAGCGCCCCGCCGACAGCAGAAATCCGCGCACCAGCGACGTGCTTTCGTTGCCGCCAACAATGGAGACGGAGGAAGCCGAACGTTCTTTGTAAGAAACATCTCCTTGGCTCTTGGACTCCACCGAAACCGCCAAAGCCAAAGTCAGTTCTTCTTTCAGCCGCCTGGCGGCGCGGAGCGTGATATTGCGGCGATTGCGCGTTTCTCGCCAGTCGCCGGAAATCCAATCGAACTTTTCAACGAACAAAACATCAGTGCCCATCAAGGACAAACTCTCTTCAAAAGTTCGTTTCAGCCCGGCAATGGCGCTTCCCATCAAACTGACCGTCGCCACGCCGATCACGATGCCCAAAGTGGTCAAAGCCGCCCGCAGCTTGTTTTCCCCAATCGCCGCCCACGATATTCGAACCGATTCGGCCAACTCGCGGCTCAGTTTCATCCTTCGCTTTTGCGTTCGCGCTGGGCGGCGGGAAGTTTTGAAAACCAACGTTCCATTCTGTCCAGGGTTTGCGCCTGCTTTCCCGCCCAAATGACTTCGTCGCCGGCAATCGCTCCGTCTCGAATTCGAATGACGCGCCGCGCATAGCGGGCAATCTCTTCCTCGTGCGTCACGACGAGGATTGTGTTCCCTTGGCGGGACAGCTCTTCAAACAAGGCCATGATTTCGATGCCGGTTTTTGAGTCCAGATTTCCCGTCGGCTCGTCGGCCAAGATGAGGGAGGGGCGATTCACCAATGCCCTGGCAATGGCCACTCGCTGGCGTTGCCCGCCGGAAAGCTCGTTCGGCTTGTGGGCCACTCGATCTCCCAGCCCCACTTGCGCCAACACTTCCAAGGCGCGTTGCCGCCGCTCTTTGCCGGCCATCCCCGCGTAGATCAACGGAAGTTCCACATTGCGCAAGGCGGTCGCGCGCGCCAGCAAATTGAAGGTCTGGAAGACAAAGCCGATTTCTCGATTTCGAATGTCCGCCAGTTCATCGTCGTCCATCTCGCCCACTTCCACTCCGTTGAGCCGAAACTCGCCGCCGCTGGGAGAATCCAAACAGCCCAGCAAGTTCATCAAAGTGGACTTCCCCGAACCCGAAGGCCCCATAATCGCCGCATACTCGCCCTTCTTAATCGCCAAGGAAACATCGCGAAGGGCGTGGACGGTTTCGTCGCCCATAGGATAGACCTTCGAAAGTCGATTCACCTCAATGAGGCTCATGGCTTCTTTTCGTTTGCGGACGCGTTGGACTTGCCTCCTCGAACTTTGACCTTCTTGCCTTCCTCAAGGTCTTCGGCAATCGCCTTGTAGCTTCCCGAAACCACAATCTGGCCGGCCTCCAATCCGGAGATAATTTCAATGTAGTTGTCGTCGCTAATTCCCCGCTCCACGGCCGCCATTTTTGTCGCGCCGTCTTCAATCACAAAGACCACCTCCTCCGGCTTGCTCTTTCCCTTCGGCAGCCGCGTGGTCACGCTTTGAAACGGAACCGCAATCACGTTCTCCCGGAAACGCGTCTCCACATCGGCGGTCACCGACATGCCGGGGCGAAAAGGCGCCTTCTCTTGAATCCGAATCCGCACTTCAAACTTCGTGGCCTCTTGCTGCGAACCGCGATTGCTGGTGCGAGCCGAATTGGCAATCTCGGAAACCACGCCGCTAAACTCTCGATCCCGAAACGCGTCCACTTCCAACACCGCCTTTTGCCCAATCTCCACCAAAACAATGTCTATCTCGCCGATGTCTATCCGCGCCTCCATCTCGTTCAAATCCGATATAATCATCACTTCGGTGCCCATATTTTGAACCGTCCCCAAAACCCGCTCCCCCAAGTCCGAATTCAACAGCGTAATCGTGCCGTCCAGAGGCGCGTGAATCTTCGTCTTCGCCAAATCCTCCGCCGCTCTATCCAAAGACGCCTTGGACATCGACACTTGATGCGTCGCGGATTCATGCGACGCCGTGGCCACTTCCAGAGCCGTCTTCGCCGTCTGGTGATTGGAAGCAGACTCCAAATCATCTTGGAAAAGTTTCTCAATGCGGGAAAACTCAAACTGCGCCTTCCTGAGATTCGCCTTCGCCGAGTCCAAACCGGCCAAGGCCGACTTGTAGCTGGCCGTCTGTTGTGCCATTGCCGCCTTGTAAAAATCAGGCCGAATCTCCAAAAGCAAATCCCCCTTCTTCACCATCTGTCCCTCCCGCACCGGCAAGTCGATAATCTCTCCGCTAACCTCCGGGCTAATCGTCACCTGCGCCACGGGATGAATCCTCCCATCCGCCGACACAACCTCCGTAATGTCTCTGCGCTCCACCACTTGGGTTTCCACGCTCAACGGAGACTCTTTCTTGCCCATTCGCATCGCCGCCCATCCTCCCAGCGCCAAGACGAGAATCCCCGCAAAAACAAGAAACTTCCTTCGCCGCTTTTTCGATTTCTTTGTCGCCATAAAACAACCCCCTCTATTGACTTCCCCTTCCGCCACTTTGTTATACAAAAAGCCCAAAAATCGTCAAGCCTTTTCTCTCTTCCCCAATTCCCCCTAACCCTCTTGTTCTATCAAGTTTTTTTCAAAAAGGATTCTGAAACGCAACAAAGCCTGGGACTTTTCCTTCCATTCGCAAAGACAAACCGATTTCTTGCCAGAGATTTTGCTCGCATCCCCATCCGATTCCCGCGCCAAGAAAAAAATAAAAAAAGATCCAAAAAACGCTTGCATTCCGATTTAGCTTTCGGTAAATTGCTTTCAACAAGTCGCCGAGCGGCCCGCTAAATCGGGTTGCTCGCTAAATGGAATAGCCCGAATGGTGCCGAGAATTGATCCTCTCGGTGTTTCGGATAAACAAAGCGGAAGCCTTCCGTTATCGGACTGCTCGGTGACTTGTAATGGCCTGGTGCCGTTGGAGTTTGTGTGTCTGCTCTGCGGTTGCCAGAAAACTTTATTTGCAAGAAAAGACACCAAACAGTACATTAATAGAAATCGATCATGAAAATCAAAACTTCATTGTTGACCATCATCAGCGTCGTCGCAGTCGCGGCGGCTCAACAGAAAACTGCCTTAGCGCAGAAGTCGGCCCGCTCTTTTCTAACGGCGGGGAAAATCGCCCTCGTTGCCGTCCTGCTGTTTGGTGGAGCCCTTTTAGCGCGTTTCCCAAAGCAGCTATCAGTTTCCCGTTCCCACGACTTCGGGGGCTTGGGAAGAATCGCAAAGCGCGTATTTGCGCGGCAACGGCTACCATTTCTACAACTTCCAAGTGAGCTATCCGGGAACGCTAACCTTGGAAACTACCGGCAACATCGACACTTGGGGCTACTTGTGGGATTACTCCGGCGGATACTTGGACTACGATGAAAACAGCGGATCAGGTAGCAACTTCCGCATTAGCCACCAAGTGAGCGCCGGCTATAGATACACCTTGCAGGTTGGCTCGCAAAACTCTGGGACGGGCTATTACAGCGTCAAAGCCGCCTTTGCTCCCGCCTCTGCCGCCGCCAGTGGCACGGTGACGGCCGCCAAGAAGGTCAAAATCCCAGAAGGATGGAAAGAAAAAGCCAAGAAGTTGTGGAAGCTGATTTGGGGAACTATTACCGGCGGCACCACGGTTTATACCGCGGATCAAATGATCGATGAATTCGTCAACGACGACGGCACCGTTAACTCTTCCATTACGATTAACGTTAATATGCCGCGAGACGCAACGCCGAGAATTGGAGCCAGAGCCCAATTGGACACCTACGCCAGAAAGACCGAAATTCCAAGGGTATCTTATTTAATACAAGACGCAAACGGAACCTCTGGAGGCCCTGCCAACGAAGATGTGACTCAAGACAATCCCGTAATACGGATTCCTTTGAATGGCGGAGTAACCACTTACTCTCGAAGTTTAGAAGGCGAACATCATCAACGCGGAAACTATGCATACACTTATGAGTGGTTAGACAAGGTGGAGGCAAACGACGATGGCGATCCAGTTCAAAAATGGGAAAGTTCTTACTCTACCTCGGACTCTTATCGCACAAAAGAAGAATGGCAGAGAATTGTCGATGCGGGAGCCTTGATGAACGGAGACTCCAACCATGCCACTCTGGATGTAGGAGACTGGATACGCGGCGGCAAGGCAGTCATTGACAACAGTCCTTCTTCTAAATCTTGGAAATACGAATATCCGGCAGTCAGGCTTTACACCGAGCTGTATAACCCGGACAATCCCGGCGGCTCTATAAGCGCGGCCTTGCGCAGAGAAGCGCAAAGCGACGGCCTGATGTTCAAAGCCGCCGTCCAGTTTGATAAAAAGCGGTTGAGGTATGTAAGCGACGCAGAGGCAAAGAAAAAGGGATCCTCCGGAAGCTTTGGATACTGGGATTACTCTGGGCCTTGGGAGGAAGATCAAAGCGAAACTGTCGATCTGCGGGCTTGGGAGCATGGCGCAGAGAAGATGATTGACATCTGCCCGGACAATCATGTGGTCAAAAACGAGCAGGCCGTGGGCGGGCTGAAATACAAGTGGGGCAAGAACAGAAAGACTCACGATGCCACCATCAAGGAAAAAGCGGATGCGGAGACGCCGGATGACGAAGCCACCGAGCATACGGAAAGGAAAGTCTACGTGGACACTTGGATAGTCATCTTTTACGATGAGGAAACGATTCCCACTCGCTAACTAAAACGACGGAGGAAAACGATGAAGAGGTCATATTGGATCCTTTTGTTTGGGGTGGTAGTGATAGGGGGGTTGTTATTGTTAGGGCCGCGGCCGCCGGAGAAGCAAGAGGCGATAGAAGAGAAAGCGCCACCCCCCAATGCGGAAAAGGTTGCGGAACCAAATGAGGCAGGATGGCAAGGGACGCAGGGGCGGTCGGCATTCCCGGCAGAAGAGCGAGCCGAGGCTATTCGTTTGGCGAACTGGAAGGCGAACTTTCCTTGGAAACCGACACTCGCCAAAGATTACCGGTTCAACCCGAAACAAGTCATGTTGCGCTACGCTACCCGACCTAGCAATAGGAATTACCCGATGACCGCGTGGGAAAAACAACTGCTAGAGCATGGCTTGAAGCATCGAAGACAGGTGGACAAAGACGCGGGAAGAAGACACATGGTTTTGAAGGAATTCTTTGAGTGGGAAGGGCGGTTTTCAAAGCCGTTTGAAGACTTCTACCGCATCTTAGAGAAACATGGATTTGACTACGATCCCACTATTGTCTTCCTTGCATTCAGTGACTTGTGGAACTATCATCATCGCATGGCCAATGGGGGAAAAGATGAACATAACCCGCATAGAACGACGGCCTCGTCACGAGAAAGCTTAGCGGGACGGCTCTGCAGAACCGATTGGATGCATCTAAAAATGCTTTCGGAAGAGAATGTGCCGAATGCATGGAAGCTGGCGGATCGTTTGATTGCGGAAGTGGAAGGAGTGTTAGAAGTGGAACAACCAATGCCGTTCCAAGGTTCTCTCAACTGGGGTTCAGCAGAGCTACAAGCCTTGATGAATGGTGCAGAAGATCTGTTAGTGCCATATGAGGGTTGGTATGAAAAGCATGTCTTGCGAGAAGCGGAGTGTAGCGGAGATATCGAAATTCGCTATCCGCCGGGCGTCGATCCCGAAGTGGAAGCGGTGAACGTGAGAAATTCTCGCTTGACGGATGCGTCTGGCGACCCGGCTCCTTATTATGAGGGGATGGAAGTGGCGATAGTGGATGAGAAGTTAGATGGGGAGATTCCGTTGCGGGTGGCCACTGATGGGACGGTTCGGTTGCCGCCGGAGGAGGAGTATGAGGCGATTTTGGAGAGGATTACTCCTTCGCCGCCGCCAATGTCGGAGTTGTCTCCGGAAGCGAATCGTTGAAGGCAGAGAACCGGCTCCGTCAAAGTAAGCAAAGACAAGGCGAATGAACTAATCGTTCATTCAAACAAGACGGCAAGACAGCGCAGCAAGGCCGCTTTGATTTGAGGCTGGCCTTTCTTTGCGGCTGGCGATAAGTTAGTAGTTTGTTTCGCTTTACAAGGAAGTGTCGTTTTATGGAGCATCGTAAGCTGGGCAGGACGGATTTGAGAAAACAAAACCAACAAATTTAATCTTTGACAAATCTAATTCCTTCGGAGTTTGGCAAAGTTGTTTGAAGATTGGTGGAGGGTAGTTTTTGCAGGGGAACTTAAAAGTGCAATCCTATACCGGGAATTGTTTGTTGAGAAATTAGAAAAGGAAAAAGAATGAGAATTCTTTATGGGATGGTATTGGTTTGTGGTTTGGGTCATGCTTCTAGGCGGTAGCGGCGGATGTTGTTGTCCACTTCTTGTGACCAGGCGTCGATGCCGCCGGCTAGGCAACGGACGTTGGAGAAGCCTTGTCCTTGGAAGTAAGCGGCGGCGTCCAGACTGGTTTTGCCCAAGTGATCGTAGATGATTATTAAGCCTTTGCGAGGCCATTTGGCGAGGATTGTTTGCATGGTGTTTTGGGACATTCGGATGGCGCCGGGAAGGCGGACGGCGTCCCATTCTTCTTGGGTGCGGATGTCGAGCAGGCGAATGGTTTCGCCTTGTTGGATTCGGGCGGCGGTTTCTGCCGGGGAGATTTGCATTTGTTGGTCTTCGGCGTGGCTTTTGCGGATGTGGCGCAGTACTTCGGCGGGGTCGAGATTGTTGCGTTGGCAGAGCGCCGACAGGGTTTCGTTGGGCTGGAAGGCGCAACTGTGGCAACCGCCGATGTGATATTTTCGGAATAGGGCTCGTTGCGCCCAAGGGTAGGCTTTTAGGACGTCGCGCATGAGGGAGGCTTCGCCTAATGTTGTTGTTTCTTTAGCAGGTTTTGTTTGTAATTTGTTTGTGGTTTTCACTTTATGTTTTTTCTTTTTTTGGCGGCTGGCTTTTTGTGTTTATTAGTTGCCGAAGAGGCGTTTTGCTCGTTGCAAGGCGTCGATCATGGCGTCCACTTCGCTATGTTGGTTGTAGAAGTAGAAACTGGCGCGGGCGGTGCCGGGGATACCGAGTTTTTTCATGAGCGGCTGGGTGCAATGATGGCCGCCGCGCAATGCTACTCCTTGCCGATCTGCGTAGGCAACTAAGTCGTGGGCGTGAATGTTTTCCATCAGGAAGCTGACTATGGCGGCTCGCTTGGTTTTGGGGCCGTAGGTTTTGGCGCCTTCTAGTTGCTGAATTTGTTCGCATGCATAGGCGGCGATGGCGGCGTCGTGCTCGAAGATTCGGTTGCGTCCGATGGCGTCCAGATAGTCCATCGCTTTGTGAAGACCGACGGCGCCGGCAATGTTTGGCGTTCCCGCTTCGAAGCGGTGTGGCGGAGGTTTGAACGAGGCGCCGGCGTAATCGACTTCCTCAATCATCTCGCCGCCGCCGTGATAAGGAGGCATTTGGGCGAGCAATTCTTCTTTTCCGTAAAGGCCTCCGATGCCGGTGGGAGCGCACATTTTGTGGCCGGAGAAGACGTAAAAATCGCATCCGATTTGTTGGACGTCAACCGGGCAATGGCCGGCGCTTTGGGCACCGTCGAGGAGCGAGATTGTTCCATTGTCCCGCGCTCGTCGACAAATTTCTTCGACCGGGTTGATCAGTCCCAGACTGTTGGAAATGTGCGCGCAGGCAAGCAGTTTGACGGACGGGGTAAGCAGGCGGTCTAAGGCCGGCCAATCCAAGCATTCGCCATTGCCTTTTACCGGCCACCAAAGGATTGCCGCGCCTGTTTCTTGGGCGATGAGCTGCCACGGCACAAGGTTGCTGTGATGTTCCATTTCGGTGAGGAGGATGTGGTCGCCGGGCTTGAGGTTGGCTCTTCCCCAAGAAGAAGCGACTAGGTTGATCGCTTCGGTGGCTCCGCGAACAAAAACTATTTCGTTAGCCGAATCTGCGTTGAAGAATTGGGCCGCCCGTTCGCGCGCTCCTTCGTAAGCGGTGGTGGCGCGGTTGCTCAACTCGTGAATGCCTCGATGCACGTTGGCGTGATCGCGCTCGTAGTAACGGCGGACTGCTTCGATGACTTGCCGAGGGCGTTGGCTGGAAGCGGCGTTGTCAAAGAAGACAAGGGGGCGTCCGTTTACTTCTTGATTCAGGATCGGAAAATCCCGCCTTATCGCCGGCCAGTCTAAGGCCTCCTCTTTGGAAGTTTTTGGAATTGCTATAGACATTGCGCATTACATTAGACCCAGCTGCAATCGCGCGGCTTCGGTCATCATTCCTTGATTCCATTGTGGATCCCATACCAACTCAACGTTGGCCTCGGCCACTTCCTCGATGCACATGAGTTTGTTTTGCACGTCTTGCTGTATCATTGGGCCCATTCCGCAACCGGGCGCGGTAAGGGTCATCTTTACATCCACTCGTTTGCCCTCGGCGCTTTCCATCGGCCGGACGGCGCAGTCGTAGATCAATCCCAAATCCACAATGTTCACTGGGATTTCTGGGTCGTAACAAGTTTTAAGCTGGTTCCAAACTTCGGTTTCCAATTCTTCTTCCGTCAACGGAGCGCCCGTTGCGGCTCGAAGGCGGCCGGCTTTCACCTTGCGTCCTAAGGCGTCGCCGTCGGCGTGTTCAATTCGGAACATGTTTCCGTTGACGATTACCGTGTAGCTTCCGCCCAGTTCCTGAGTGATGCGAGCTTCTTCTCCGGCATTCAAAGTGACGCGGTGGCCGGCGGGCACGATGACGGCTTCCACGTCGCGAGTCAGCGTAATTGTAGGATGATGGATCATATTAGAATATTAGAAAGGTTATATTAGAGGAACCGTTCAAAGCGGAATTCGAGCGGCGGCGTTGCTGTTTAGTCTCTCTTAATTTACGTTTAGTTTTTTGCTTGCTAAGGCAGCGAAGTTTTAGCGTTTCGTCGAGGCAGTTTTCTATCCATTGCTTTTTGAAAGATTTCTCTGCGGCGCAAGGGCGAATACTATGTTTTTTAAAAGTTTGTTCATTAGTTTCCATGTTTTTATTCCATGGAGCGTTTTTAATTTTAGGGTTATTTAGGGTTATTCGCATAATGTAAACTATTGCTTGAGGGTTTGCTGTTTCTTTGCTGATTTATTTTATTCTATTTTTGTTAGGAACGGTTACGAATGCGGTTATGTTTTTGACTGAGTTGTATTATTCGCTCTTTTCGAAGCGATTCCAGACGGCTTGGGCAAGGCGGTCGCGGAGGGTTTTATGTTCAATTCGCTCCACAATTTCTTCGGCAAAGGCTCGCATGAGCATGCGTCGGGCGGCGGGAAGGGGAATGCCCCGCGCTTGGAGGTAGAAGATGGCTTCTTCATCCATTTGCCCAATGGTGGCGCCGTGTGTGCATTTGACGTCGTCGGCGTGGATTTCAAGTTGGGGTTTGGTGTTGACTGAGGCTTGTTCTGAGAGCAACAGGTTTTTGTTCGTTTGTTTGGCATCGGTTTTTTGGGCTTGAGGACGCACTAAAATTCGTCCGTGAAACACTCCTCTCGAACGGCCGTCCAAAATTCCGTTGAAGTATTCGTGGCTCTCGCAGCGGGGCTGGGCATGTTCGACTACCATGTGGTGATCCGCCAGTTGTTCGCCTTGGAGGAGGTAGAGGCCGTTCAACACACATTCCAAGCCTTCGCCGTCGAGCTTCGCCTGAATGTTGTTTCTGGACAACCGGGCGCCGAACGCAAAGGAATGGCTGCGAAAGCGGCAGTTCCGGCCGAGTCGGGCGGAAATTCCCGCGGTGTGAAAACTGCCAAGCGACTCGTCTTGCACTTTGACGTGTTCTACCAGCGCGCCTTCGTCCACGGCGAATTCGCTGACCGCGTTCGTCCAGGTGGCGGATTTTCCCAATCCGAGATACTCTTCCACTATGGTGGCGGAGGCGCCGCTTTCGACGACGAGGAGGTTGCGCGGGCTTGCCGTCCGTCCTTCTTCGAATCCGCTGGCCGCAAAGATTAAGCGAATGGGACGTTTCGCCTCTGTATTTCGGCTAATTTGAACGACTGCGCCGTCGGCAAAGTAAGCGGCGTTGAGGGCGGCAAAAGCGTAAGGATTGCTCTGGGAATGCTGGGCGAGGCGTTTCTGGAGAAAATCGGGGGCATCCAGAAACGCCTGCTGGAGATTGGCGACGTACACTCCCGAATCTTCGGCCGGGTTGTCGGAGAGTTCGGGAACAAAAACGCCGTCCACAAAGACGAGGCATAGGGCGTCTAAGCCATTCAGCAGACTTCGTTTCCGAATTTCGGACAGAGACTCCGCGTCGGCGGGCGCTTCATGGACGGGCTTGAAGGCAAGTTTCCGGATTGGCGCGACGTCGGTGAACCTCCAGTCCTCATCCTGCGTTGTGGGGAATCCGGATTCTGCAAATCGAGCCATAGCCGCTTTGCGCATCGGCAAGAGCCAGCCGGGACCGGGGCATTGTTCGGCAAACCGCTCAAAAAGCGCCTGTCTTAAATCCGTCTTGTCTTCCGGGAAAAGGATTGCTTTGCTCGCCATTGCTGTTTGTGAATTTCTTCAGGCGGGTTGGGTTTCGGGCTCGGCCGCCCAGGCGTATCCTCGTTCTTCCAATTCCAAGGCGAGTTCTTTGCCTCCGGAGCGGATGATTCTGCCGTCGTGGAGGACGTGAACGAAGTCCGGCACGACGTAGTTCAGCAAGCGTTGGTAATGGGTGATCATCAACTGCGAGCGATTGGGGCTTCGCATTTGGTTTACTCCGTTGGCGACGGTTTTCAGAGCGTCGATGTCCAAACCCGAATCGGTTTCGTCCAAGACGGCAAAGGCGGGCTCCAGAACGGCCATTTGAAGAATTTCATTTCGTTTTTTCTCGCCGCCGGAAAATCCAACGTTCAGGGCCCGTTTTAGAAAATCCTCCGGCAGTTCGAGGGAAGCGGCTTTGCGTCGCATAAACTTGAGGAACTCGACGGCGTCCATTTCGGGAAGCCCTCTTGCTTGGCGCACTTCGTTGACGGCGGATTTTAGGAAGTAAGTTGTATTTACGCCGGGAATTTCCACCGGATATTGGAACGCCAGAAAAATCCCCCAATGCGCCCGTTCCTCCGGCCCGCAGTCCAGCAGGTTTCGTCCCTGAAACTTGATGCTTCCTCGCGACACTTCGTAGCCGTCTCGCCCGGCAATAATTTGCGCCAAGGTGCTTTTTCCGCTTCCGTTTGGCCCCATGATTGTGTGCACTTGGCCGGCGCGGATTTCCAACGAGACGCCTTTGAGGATTTCTTTTCCCTCGACGCCCGCGTGTAGGTTTTCGATGCTGAACATATTTGATATTTGCGATACGACGGTTTTCCAGCCGCGTTATTGCCTTCCCGACGTCTAATCAACCGACGCTTCCTTCCAGACTTACGTCTAGGAGTTTTTGCGCTTCCATGGCAAATTCCATTGGCAGTTCTCGAAACACTTCTTTGCAAAATCCGTTGACGATCATGTTGACGGCGTCTTGGGTTTCAATGCCCCGCTGGTTGCAGTAGAAGATTTGGTCTTCGCCGATTTTGGAAGTCGTCGCCTCATGCTCCACTTTGGAGGAAGGGTTGCGGACTTCGACGTAGGGGAAGGTATGCGCGCCGCAACGATCGCCGATGAGCAGGGAATCGCACTGGGAAAAATTCCGCGCGCCGCTGGCGTTCTTCTTCACTTGCACCAAACCGCGATAGCTGTTTTGGCCGCGCCCGGCGGAGATGCCTTTGGAAATAATGGTGCTTTTGGTGTTTTGGCCGGCGTGGATCATTTTTGTGCCGGTGTCGGCTTGCTGGCGGTTGTTGGTCAGCGCCACGGAGTAGAATTCGCCGACTGATTCGTCTCCCAACAACACGCAGCTGGGATATTTCCAGGTGATGGCGGAGCCTGTTTCCACTTGGGTCCAAGAGATTTTGGAACGGGCGCCTTTGCAGAGGCCGCGTTTGGTCACAAAGTTGTAAATGCCGCCGCGCCCTTCCTCGTCGCCGGGATACCAATTTTGGACTGTGGAATACTTGATTTCGGCGCCCTCCATCGCCACCAGTTCCACAACCGCCGCGTGCAGCTGATTTTCATCGCGCATCGGAGCGGTGCAACCTTCCAGATAGCTAACGAAGGCGCCCTCTTCGACCACAATCAAAGTGCGCTCGAACTGTCCGGACTTGGCCGCGTTGATGCGGAAGTAGGTGGAGAGTTCTATAGGACAGCGAACTCCCTTCGGCACGAACACAAAAGAACCGTCGGTGAATGCGGCCGAATTGAGCGCCGCGTAAAAATTGTCGGTGTACGGCACGACGCTCCCAAGGTATTGGCGGACAAGTTGCGGATGAGTCTTCGCCGCTTCGGAAAACGAGCTGAAGATAACGCCGTGCTCCGCAAGCGTTTTTTGATAAGTCGTGCCTACGGAAACGCTGTCAAAAACCGCGTCCACGGCCACGCCGGCCAAGCGGGCCCGCTCATGCAACGGAACGCCCAGCTTGTCGTAAGTCTCCAGCAACTTGGGGTCCACTTCGTCCAGGCTCTTTGGCCCATCGTTCGGGTCTTTGGGCGCCGCATAATAAATAATGTCCTGAAAATCAATGGCGGGATACCGAACCTGCGGCCAACGAGGCGGCTCCATTTTCTTCCAGCGCCGGTAGGCCTTCAATCGCCAGTCCAGCAAGAACTTCGGCTCTTCCTTTTTGCGGGAAATGAACCGAATGATTTCTTCATTGATTCCCGGAGGCGCTGAATCCGTCTCAATATCGGTGACGAATCCGTATTTGTATTCGCTTTTTACAAAGCTTCCGATGGTCTCTGTCGCATTCTTCATTGGGCGGCAAAAATATTCAAAAAGCCGTTCAGGCGTCCGCAACTCTTCGATTGCAGTTTTCAGGGTCATTGCAAGCGCCCCGAATCGAAAGGTACATCTGCCGAGCGCTTAAATCCTGAGGGAGCCGAATCGGAAAGTCCCGAAGGTTGCCCGAAAGTTCTATATCGTGAACCCGGCCGCACTCCTCGCAATAAAAGTGGCAGTGTTCCTTTCTGTTGGAGCAATAGCGAGTGGCGGATCTGTCCACATTCACCTGCTTGACAAGCCCGCACTTCACCAAGGCGTCCAAAGTGTTATAGACGGTGGCCAAAGAAATTTCAGGCTTCTCGGACTTGGCGCGAAAATACACTTCGTCCGCGGTCGGATGATCCGTCTGGGACAGCAACACGTGATACACATGTTCCCGCTGAGCCGTCAGCCGACGACCGACGGCCGACAGCTTCTTGGCCAATTCAACTGCCTCCGCTCCAAAATGGCCTTGGCGCTCGCTCACTCGTCCAACCTAATCCACTGGAAACGCTATGTCAATAATTAGAATCATTCTAGTTTCAAGTCTTACTCCAAATATCTTGGGAACCTTTTTCCCGCCCAAAACAGCCGCATTCCCGCCGCCTTTAAGACTGAGAAGGAGAAACATCGGCAAGCCATTCTTCCCTCGCCGACGCATAGTCAAACCCGTGCATGGCCAACAAACGAAACCGATGAAGAACCCGATCCCGCGCCCACAAGCCCAATCCAAACGCCAGCCCTCCAAAAACAGCCAACCATAACCACGGAACAGGATCCGGAGAATTCAATTGGATAATGATGGGATTCCGATTAAAATCATAAACTTCCCGCAAAACGCCCATTGCCGCGCTTGCCAAACCCACCAACAACCAAGGAAGCAGAAAAATCGCCCCAAAAGAAGCCGACAACGCCCGGGCGGCCGTCCGGCAACGCATCGCACTCCATACCCCAATCCACTTCAACGCCCACAAATCCAAAAAGAAAACAACCGCCGCCGGCCAAAAAAAGTTCCGAAACGATCCGGCAAAAGAATTCCCAAAAACCAAAATCCCATCCCGCCGTGAATCCATCACAACGTAAAACACAATTCCGGCGGCCAACAAAAGACAACAAGAACGCCCAAACTGCCAAATCAAGGCGCGGTCTATCCCTCGAAGAATTCCCCCAACTCCCAAAGGCGAAGACAGCAGCAGCTCAAAGGAGCCAGTTTTTCGTTCCTCCGCAATGCGCGTTGTCACCTCAACCAATAGCCAAAGCTTCAAAAAAGCGGCGGTAAAATAGAGCAAAAAAGCAACCATATTGGAAAAACCAATAGAAGAAACCAACCCACACATCCCAATCATATAAATACAAAAAATCGTGGGCAAAAGCCGTTTGCCCCAGCGTCCGGACATCATCATCCAAGAGTACGGCTCCACCGCCAAAGCCCTCCGCCGCAATCCTACAAATCGCGGTTTCTGCCGCCACGAAGCAACCTTCGCCGCCCGACGATTCCTCTTCCGCACTCGAGCCGCAACCTTTGCCGACTCCCGCTTCACCGAACGAGGCAACCAATAAGCCGCCACCCCGACCAACCCCCATCCAACGGCGTGAACAATCAGCAACGAAACGACAAACCGCTCAAAACCGGCGCCCGCCATCGGAGGGAAAACACCAGACTCAAGCAACGTATAAACCGGACTCACAGTGAATACAAACCACGCCTCCTCCATATCCACAGACGGCAAGAAATCAGGAAGCAACATCGCCGCCAAAAAAGGCAGTAAAATTGCCAGAAAAATCACCAGCGCAATGCCGCTGGTAATCGCTTTGCGGGCGTCTTCCGCCAAGCTGGAAACGAACAGTCCCGCCGCCAACGACAAAAACAAAGTATTCAGAAGCGTCAAGACAAGCCGAAAAAACTCCCCAAACGCAACGCCGCCCATAAGAAAAGTGAGACTCAAAACAGGCAATATTCCTAAAATCCAATAAACAGCCGCCATCGCCGAGGAAACCAGTTTCCCCAGCAAAACGTCCAACCCGGACAAAGGAGTTAGAAACAGCAAACCCAAAGTCCCTTCGCGCCGCTCCTCGCTCAAACAATCCGCAGTGAGACCAACCCCGCCAATAGCGCACACAAACATCAGCAAAACCGCCAACCCTCCAAAAACCACCGCTCCCTTAGGAGGAGGCATAAAAGTTCCGGGTCCTGCGGAGGCCGTCATCCAGTCCATCCAAACCGAAATCCCTCCCAGCAAAAGCATCGCCCAAGCGCAAACTACCGCCCGATGGTGAAACGTCGACCGACGCCTCGCCATCCGCCGCAACTCCCGAACAATGATCGAATGACAATTCATGCTTCCCTCGCGAACGAGCAAAACGCTAACAAACCGCCGAAAAAACAGAAGAAGAAAAGACCATCGCGGCTTCCCACAACCCGCATTCAGAATTCCAAATTCATCCATCGTTGTGGAACAAAAAAACTTCGCTTGGGAAAACCCAAAGCGAAGTTGCTCTTGAAACTGCGAAATCAATCGCCGGCAACAAGGCAAGCACAGGGTCGCAATCCCCTACCGTCCGTTGTTTGCGGGCGCAAGCCGTTGTCGGTTACAAAGTGGCGGCGGCTTGTTGCCGTTTCTTTTGCGTTATGCGGCGATGGAAGAAGACAAAACCTAGGGCAAACAGGCCGAAGACAAGCGCGTATTCCTCTGGTTCGGGGATGACTTGGCTGTTGACGACAACCTGTATCGAGTTTGAGCCAAGCGCCAAAAATAGGGTGCCTGATCGAATATTCCTGACGCCCTATTGTAGGTTCCCGTGAAGAAATCGCCAATGGGTTTGTCCAAAATGCCGGCGCCTGTCCAAGCGGAAGATTGGTAACCGGAGTAGGAAAAAGAACTGCTTCCGGAGACACGAATTCCCATGCCATCCTCACTAGAATTATCGTCCATAAAAATGTGGAAAATGGTTCGGCTGCCGCTGCCGATGGTCGGCGTGTTGGTGGCACTGGCGGCAAAAGTGATGTTGGTCTTGCCTCCGCTAAGAATTCTGGCGGCTACAGACTTGATGTCTTTAGTGTTGGAGCTGGAAAACAAGGAAGAAAGAGAGAAGTTGACGTTGTTGGGCTTGTTGGCGTTGTAAATGTTGCCCGCAAGTCGAACATCGTCTCCGAGGCCGAGACTATTGGAGCCTGTGGAAGTTCGGATGCTGCTGCCGACAGCCGTGGTGGAGGTTCCTGAGAAAATCCAAAGGGGTTCGCTGGTGGGGTTGTCTTGGCTGGGGAAGATATCGACGAAGACGGTTTGCGCTTGGGATTGCTCCCAAGAAACCAAAGAAAGCGCGGAGACGAGCAACGCCGCTAAAAGACGACAATTAAAGGCCCGCTTGCCCGCTTGCCCGCTTGCCCGCTTGCCCGCTTGCCCGCTTGCCCGCTTGCCCGCTTGCCAATTGTAAGGAGGATATTTTCATGATTTCAAACATTTAATTGCAATAAAACGATTCCAAATGAACAAAAAAACTGCCTCGTTTTTAATTTCCTCTTCGCCCCATGTCAAGACCAAAATCAACAAAAAAGAGAAAAAAGTTAAGAAAAGTTGTTTGGAACCAACAAAATTCCTAATCCAAGCGCGAAAAGGGGAATTTGGGCTGGGAAAATTCATAGCCTTGCTCTTCCTGTTGCAGAAAAAGAAAGTTTTTGAGGTGATTGCTATCCAAGAGGCGAGGTGGGCTTTCGCTTGCGGGAATGGGGGAACCAAAGATGGCGAGCAAAAGATCAAAAGATGATTTCGACGCAGTTTGCTTGGCTTGCGCGCATTCTCTGGTTTTTAGAAATTGGGAAGAATTTTCTTTAGGATTGGTTGGGATTGGTTGAGTTCGCTTTTCTCTTCAATTCGCCGCCTCGGATGAAAGCAAGCACGATCTAATGGTGCCCATGACAGGAGTCGAACCTGTACCCCCTTCCGAGGACTAGAACCTGAATCTAGCGCGTCTGCCAATTCCGCCACACGGGCCCTAAAAAGAGCAAATAAAATAACGAGAACCATGCGCTCCGCAAGGGAAAACCGATTCGCCAAGTCCTTCTACCGTGGCAAAGAAAATCGCCAATCCCAATTCAAATCGAGCGCCTTTTCGCATCTATCAAACTGGATTTGCCCGGCAATGGAAACCTGCCTCGGTCAATTCGCCGAACGCACGGTTCCGCCAACCACGCGCCAACGGCGCAATCGCCTGCCCATCTCCTGCGGCCAGTTTTCCTCCGTGCAAGTCATGAACACTTGCCCCCGCGCTTGCCGCGCTCGCTCCAGAAGCGGAAGCAGGCCGGATCGCCGCCGCAAGTCCAAGTCTCCCATAACGTCGTCGATGAGCAGAATCGGCGGACGGCCAAGAACTCCTTCTAAATACTCCGCCTGAGCCGTCTTCAGGGAAATGGCCGCCGACCGCTTTTGCCCTTCGCTACCGAATTGAAAGGCATCCCGGCCGTCCAGCAGAATCGAAAAGTCATCCCGATGCGGTCCCACAGTCGTCGAGCGATAGCGAACTTCCCGATTCCTCGACCGCTCCAACTCGGCGGCAAAGTCTTGCCGAACGCTCGGCCGGTAGAGGAAATGGAACTCCTCCGCATCGTTGGAAACGCGCCGATAGGCCAACCGCGCTAAAGTCGAGACTTTCGGCAACAAACGCCTTCGCCGTTCAATGATTTCGTTCCCAGCGCGAATCAACTCCCGCGAAAAACCCTCCATCAATCCCGGCTCCATATCGGAGCGTTTCAACAAAGCGTTCCGAGAGCGAAGCGTCCGCATATAACGTTGCAAAAGTGGCAAATAAGCAGGCTCCGTCTGCGTCAATAAAAAATCCAGAAAACGACGGCGAATGCGAGACGCGCCTTTGATCAATTGAATATCCTCAGCGCAAAAAACCACGGCCCGCAAACATCCCAAAAAATCGGACAGCGACCGGATCGGCTCCTGATCCATTGTGATTCGCCTTTTGACGGCAGACCAGTAAATCGACAAATCTCGAGTGCCGTCAACCACAACCCGGCCGCCCACAAAATAGCCCGCCTCGCCAGAGCGAACCATCTGCGCACCGCCCGCTCCTCGAAAAGAGCGCAAGGTCGCCAAAAGATAAATTGCCTCCAGAACATTGGTCTTTCCTTGCGCATTTTCACCCAGCATCAAGTGAAAACCAGGCGACAAATCCAGATCCAGAGATCGATAGTTGCGGAAGTCCCGCAGCCGAAGACAAGCGAGATGCACCTTCTAAAACCGATTGATAATCAATGTCATTTTCCAGCCGCTTCGATTCAACAAAGACTGAAGCCCGCTTGCATCCCATTCTCGCAAGGAAAATCCCGAAACCGCAAACCCATCCCGACATCCAATCCCGCCTTCCCTCAACAAGCAAGGCAAAAACCTCTCTATTTCCCCCAGCCATGCCGAACACCAAGACGCCTCTATTACCCGCCCAATCCCTGAACGTCAAACCATTCCTGCGACGATTTTCGAAAAACCTCCCCACCAACAATCCCTTTTCAACACAATTCTCCTTCCCAATTCCAACCGTTGGCAAAGGCTTACTTCGCCACAACAAATCCAAAGCAATCCTCAACCCGCTAGAATTCGCTATAAAACAGAAAAAGACGCCAAACACCCTCGCCACAAAAACTAAATAAGTTCACGAAAAAAACCACCAAATCTGCTTTGTGATTTTCTTGCGCTTGAAAATCATTTAGCGAAGAGATTCCTTTTTAAGCCTTCCGCTAAACAACGCCATTGCGCAAAGCAGATTAACCCTCCTTATTGCCTTAGTTTTCTAGCGTATTGTTAGAAAAGCATGAAAAACTATGCCCACCAACTTTGCTTTGATTTTGATGAAAAGCCGCGCTCGGCGCCACAACAAAGAAAAACAGGCGCATCCCAACCCGTCAATCTACGAACTTTGCATAATGTGCTTGGCTTCCTCATTTGGATGAGGGGCGCAGCATCTCCCAGCAGAATCTTAGATCGAAGAACGGCGCCTTTGCCAAACGCTCGCAGAACTGAAAACCATCCAACAATTATCATCCCCTCCCTCATAAATCGCTGACTCCGGCTAATCCTCAATGGATATTCGATGTTGTTTCCATCCCTAGAACATAAATCTTCTGAGGTTCGATTTTGTTGAGGCAGCTTTTTTTGGAGAGAAGCCCATGCGCGCGGGAAGGGGAAGCGGGTTTCCATTGGCAAATCCAAAGTTAGATTCCAACTTCGTAAAGAGCTTGTTGTCCGCGGCTTGGCGTGGGATGGGAAAAGAGTCTTTTGCGTTATTAGAGTTTGAGGTGGTGGCGGTCAAAGAGATTATGCTTATAGAGGAGGGCTGGCTCGAAGGTTCAACTTCTGATAGGAGAGGCCGTATTTACAATGGCGGCCTTTGATGTTGCCGGTCTACTTTCCGTTTGGGTTGAGAAGATGTTTTGAGTGGGAGAAAACACTTCTTTGGCGGAGGGAAGGGCAAGAGGGGAAGGGAAGGGCAGAGCGATGTCCATAGTTCCATGCTTGGGTGGTTGTTTATCGGAATCAATCTTGTTGGCAGATTGGGATTGCGGGGGCAAGGAGGAAGGCTTGCCGATGCTGTGCTTGAAGTGGGAGACATGAGTGTTTTCTTATTATTTGACTTGGGATCCCGTCTTATGTTTTGCGAGGTGATGCGTGAGCCGGGGCGTTTTGGATTCTCCGCAATGTTTCTTTGGGTCTCGCCGTTCATATTGATTAGCAGGAAGGGAAGGATTTGATAATCTAAATAAGATGTTGTTTAGTGATGTGAAGAGAAGGGATTGGAGGTTGAGATATTAGGTAGAGTTTCCAGTGGTTGGGGGGGTGTAGAGGGAAGGGGAACAACAAAGCAGGGCGCGGGACTCGGCGAGGGGGGACGTTGGATTTTCTCTGTTATGGAGGAGGTTGCCGGGATTGGTCTTGGATTGTTTATCTTGGCGCTTCTCTCCAACGCCCTCTGGCAACTTTGAAGGGGCATTATAGCGGTTAGATGGAATTAGAGTAGTTAGTGACTATTGAAAAATGGAGTGCAAACCGTACAAGAATGCAGATTAGAGTTTTCATTCCACTTGTCAGACCAAGGAGAATGACAAAGTAGCAAATGCAGATGAAGTGGACGACGGGCAACGACAATCAAGAATCCGCTCATTCGGTTTCTACTTATTAGAGGTCGAGATTACCGTTTTCACTCGGCTTTCTTTACCCGCAAACAATCCACTCGACAAAACCGGCCGAGGCAATTTCATTAACTCGCTAATCATAAACCAAACAACAATTATTTAATGAAACCCACGCCCTCATTCGCGCCGTAAAGCGGAGACCAATTGTCAGCATCGTACTTTTGGAAAGCCTCCATAGGCCAGCGATTGCGATGATGCCATCGATACTAAACCGCAGACACGGGCAACGTCCAATCTGCAATGAACCATGCTCCACGTGGACATCCAGAAGAGCCATGTTCGCCCGGCTTACATGCCGTCAGCTAATAGGGAAAAACGTACTTTGTCCCGCGCTATGGAATTTGACGAACCACATGGGGCGACCACAGATGCCTCACAAGCACCCTCCACCCCAATCCTATCAGCTTGCCAACCAATACGCTCCTAAAACTTACACTATCAGCAGGCGATGAAATCTCAGGAAGTTTACGAATAGAAAAATCAGTTACAGCAGGATGCTCTGTTTCTTTGATTCCCAGACGAATCTGATATGAAAGAAGAACGTCCGAATTCGCGCCATAAGCAAAATTAAACACAAACGACGAATGATTACATGGATTATAAGACTGAGAAACTATCTTCGGCAAAAGAGGCCAATTTGCCGAGCATTGAAAGACATTCGTATTCTTGCCTAGATAATCCGCCCACAAAAAACGATGCCAAGGGACTCCAAGACCCTGCCATTGATAAGAATTATAACCCAGACTCCAATGCCCCGCTTCTTGCCGATGCTGTAAAATCGGAGACAAATAATCATCAATGATTATCAACAAACATATGAGACGCCAAAGCAATTTGCCGCAAGTTGTTTGCGCAATCAATTCGCTTTGCCGCCGCTGTTTCCTTGCCAAGATCTGGCAATAACAAAGAATCTAAGATCCCAATGATCGCAATAACCACCACCAATTCAATTAAAGTAAAGGCTCGCTTGTTTTCAATCTTTTCCATGTCTCAAAGAAGATCAACTTTCAGAATCTTTATGGAAACAGACGCCATAGTTCAGCAGATCGTAAGGGGCTTGAACGAGGCCAGTTGACCCAGCGAGCAGTCCGGCACTAACCACGGCGGCAACTGCCGCTGTTTTCTTATTTTGGACAAAAGAATCTTTGGGGAGGCGTCCGAACCAACCTCATTAATTGAGAAGCAATAAAACAGGCGTAAGGAAGAGTATACCGACAATGAACACCATGCAAGTTTTCTCAAAAATTGAAGGTGTTTCTACTTACATTGTTCGATTTATTTTCCATCGGCATGGCTAGTCTGAAAGAGATTGACGCTTGCCTAGAAGGATGACAAAGAGAATAAAAGGGAAGAGCCGCTAGCAACTTGTGAACGGAATCCGGGAAAATGGTGAAGAGTTCGCGAGGAGGAGCGCTGGCGGGTTTGGGCTCGTTGCCAGCGCGATGTAGTAGGTTATCTGCGCATTACTTTTATCGTTTGAGGAATGAAGGTGGTAGTAAAGTTGTAAAGTCATGGAGGAATGGAAAAGGTGGTTGGATGAGGCGCGGCCTGCAAATCGGCGCGTTGTTGAGGCGATTTTAAGGAAGGCGAAGCGGGCGGGGTTGTCGGCGGCGGCAATCCGCGCTTTTTTACGAGGCGTGTTGCGGGCGCTTTTGGGAGATTCAGGTTGGATTCGGGAAGCGGAAATTGAGCCGATTGAATCGTTGCCAAGGGCTGAGGACTTGCCGTCGAGTGGCGATTCGGCGGCCTTGTTGCCGCGGTTGGCGGTGATTAAGTTGAACGGCGGTTTGGGCACGAGCATGGGACTGGGCGCGCCGAAGTCTCTTTTGAAAGTGAAGGGCAAATGGACGTTTCTCGATGTGATCGCCCGGCAGATTCTTGGTTTTCGGGAGCGGTTTCAGTCGCCCTTTCCCGCTTTTTACTTAATGAACAGTTTCCGCACGCAAAAAGAGGTGTTGGCTTTTTTGAAGAAGTATCCCGGCTTGCCCGACTCGGAGGGACGGCTGGATTTCTTGCAAGGCAAAGTGCCGAAGTTGGACGCCAAAACTTGGATGCCGGCAAAGTGGCCGGCGGATGAGGCTTTGGAGTGGTGTCCGCCCGGACACGGCGACATTTATCCTTCCTTAGTGGATAGCGGGTTGCTGGATCGCATGTTGGATTGCGGCCTCCGCTATTTGTTTGTTTCCAATGCGGATAATTTGGGCGCTTCGGTGGATTTGTCTTTGTTGAAATACTTTGCCGGCTCGGGCGCCGATTTCATGATGGAGACGGCTCGACGAACGGTTGCAGACCGCAAAGGCGGACACTTGGCGCGGCGAAAGGCGGACGGACGGCTCATTCTGCGGGAGTTGGCTCAATGCGCTCCGGAAGAGCGGAATCAATTTCAAGACATCCTCCACTACGGCTACTTCAATACGAACAATCTTTGGCTTCGGCTCGATCGTTTGCAAGAGGCGCTGGAACGAGGGAAGGGAACGTTGCCTTTGCCGATGATTCAAAATCGAAAAACGTTGGATCCGCAAAACCCCGCCTCGCCACTCGTGGTGCAAATGGAATCGGCAATGGGAGCGGCCATTGAATGTTTTGACCGGGGAATTGCCGTGGAAGTGCATCGGTCGAGGTTTGCGCCGGTTAAGACGACTTCGGATTTGCTGAGCCTTTGGTCGGATGCGTATGTGCTGACAGAAGACTGCCGCTTGCGGCTCGCCGAAAGCCGCAACGGGAGGCCTCCGATTGTGTCGCTGGATGCGAAGCACTTCAAAATCTTGGCCGAGTTTGAAAGCCGTTTTCCCGACGGTGCGCCATCGTTGATTCAATGCGACCGCTTGGAAGTGTCCGGCAACGTGGTTTTTGAGAAAGGCGTCGTTTGTCGAGGTTCTGTGAGTTTCTTCAACTCCGGCTTGGAACGCATCGTCGTACCGGCGGGCGAATATCGGGACGGGAGTTGGACTTTTTGATGATATTGCCGCCGCTTGCTCAGGATCGAAGAGAAGAGCCCCCGAACCAATCATGAGAAAATTCCTCCCAACTCTTCAAAAATCAACAAATGCGCGCCAGCCAAGCAAACTGAGCCGAAACCAGCTCTGACTCAACCATCCCGCCAGCGAGATCCTATTTATCACTTGGCCGTGGAAGAAGAAATCACGACCACAACGAACAGCAACCGCTAATCCCGCAAGCCAATCCGTCTTGCCTCTTGGCCGCCGTCGCCTCTTGCATCTTCCATCCTTGCTGATTCAGCAAAATCCAATGCGCCGCTTGGCCGCCAACTCACTGCTTCCAAAACTTGCTTTTTCCCACAACGGCAAGGAGGCGCTTGGCTAACAGCAAGATGGAATTTTGCGCGCTTTTTGAGGACTTCCTTGTTTTGCACTCTCCTCCAATTGGCGCCAAAATCAGCTTTGGCTCACCCATATCATTTTGGCTCGCCCATTCCCGCAAGCGAAAGCCACCTTGCCGCTCGGATGGCCAACCGCTTTCAAAGCTTTCTTTTTCCGCAATAGCAAGGCGACCCCAAGCCAAAATATTCCCAAAGCCGACAAACCGCGCCGAAACCAGCTTTGACTCACCCATTCCTTGGCGAATTCCACGCGCCGCTTGGCCGCCGTTCGCCTCAAAAAACTTTCAAAACTTATCTTCCCGCAACGGTAAGGAGGCGCTTCCTGGAACAGCAAGATGGAATTTTGCGCGCTTTTTGAGGATTTTCTTGTTTTGCACTCTCCTCCAATTCGCGCCGAAACCAGCTTTGGCTCGCCCATCTCATCCACGAAAGCCACGCCGCCGCTTGGACGGCCAACCCCCTCCAAAGTTTTCTTTTCCGCGACTGGAAGAGCAAAACTATGAATTTTCCCAGCCCGAATTCCCTTTTTTTGCGCTTTTTCCCGTTTTCCAAAGAATTTTTCTCAAACTTTTTTTATTTTTTTGTGGATTTAGGGCTTGACTCTTTTCTTTTGGGAAATTAAAAATGAAGAAATTTTTGACAACAAACTAGATTCTTATGAAACGAAAACTATCTTTATTGGCCGCCGTCTTCTGCCTTTGCGGGGGGGGGGGGGGACAACGCCCAAGCGCAGTTGATCCTTGATGTCTATCCCAGCCAGGATACCCCCACTAACAGCATCTGGATCTTCTCCGGCTCCTCTAGCGTCAACGCCGCCGGCACTCTGCGAACGAGCGGCAATCATTCTAGCGCCGATGGTTGGCAGACGGCCAGCGACATTTACAACGCCAACAAGCCTTCTAACGAGCAAATCACGCTCTCTCCCCTCTTTTCCAGTTCCAACTCCAAAGACATCGTGTCGGTGAGTAATAGAATAGCGGGAGTTTGGGGCTCGGGGTCTCCTTTTGCCAACAGCGCGACGAACACGCCCACCATCACCATCGGCACCACGCCCGTCAACCGCACGATTAATCGGATGTTCATGAACGATGCGAATGTCGTTGATGAAGTTGGCTTTCGGGTCAACAGCAACTTCAACTATGGGAGTTATAGTGGGCAGCCTTCTTCTTGGACGGGGTCGGGTTTGTTAATAAACAAGCCGATAGGGGATTTTTTCATCAAGAATGCGGGGAACTTTGAGGGGTTGAACCCGAACTTTGCGGGGAGTGGAGTGACTTTGCGGATACACAGCGGCATCATCCCTGAGCCAGAGGAGTATGCTCTTGTCTTTGGCTTGTTCGCGCTAGGTTTTGTCTTCTTCCATCGCCGTATAACGCAAAAGAAACGCCAACAAGCCGCCACTTTGTAGACTTGATTTGGCGATGCGGACTTTCTGGCGTTTGCGGCAAGCGGCAAAAACGACAAACCACCACAGATTCGTAGCCGGTATCTTGTGATTTGTAGATTCGCCTGCCTCCTCAAACAGCCGGGGATTTGCGGGGATCCACGGATCAGTGACTTGTAGCCGGCTAGTTTCTGCGCTGATGGGAATTGGTTGTATTGACTTTGCCGTTCGCTTCGCTTTCATCGCGGATCCATCATCTTTGAACCGGAAGAATGCGCAGTTGTGTCTTTGGTTTGTTTGCGCTAGGCTTTGTCTTCTTTCATCGCCGCCACTGGCAAAGGGAACAACGCCTCCAAGCCGCTGTTTAATCGGCTCGTGATCTGCGGCCTGCGTTTTGGCCTTTGCTAAAAATCGGCCTCGTTTTTTCAAGCAACTTCGCTTCTATCTTTTTGGAAGCGGAGTTTTTTGTTTCGGAAAGAGCGGGGAATTGGAATTGCGGAAACCCGCGCTAGTCCGCGCTTCTTAAGAAACGAAAATCGCTTTGGTTTAGTTGGCGGTGATGGGTTTGTCGCCGTCGTTGCCGATAGATTCATGCGGGCAACCTTCCAGCGCTTCCAAAGCTTTTTCGATGTCTTCGTCGGATTGTGGTTGCGCGTAAATGTAACTTGCGCCTGTGTCCTCGTCTCGCGCGAAAAACTCCGGCGCGACTTCTCGGCAGTAATCGCAGTCGCCGCAAGTGTCGTCGACGTAAAAAGCGCCCGGGGCGTTCAAAGGTTGTTTGCAGTTTCTATCCGCCATGTTGTGTCTTTCTTTTTGTTGTTTTGAGAAAATCCAATTCTACGGTTTTGGTTGATTAGGCGGCGGTGGATTCGTTGCCGTCGCGGCCGATGGATTCAGTTGGGCAACCATCCAACGCTTCCAAAGCTTTTTCGATGTCTTCGTTGGATTGGGGTTGCGCGTAAACGTAACTTGCGCCTGCGTCCTCGTCTCGCGCGAAAAACTCCGGCGCGTTTTCTCGGCACAAATCACAATCGATGCAAGTCTCGTCGACGTAAAATGCGCCCGGCGCGTTCAAAGGTTGTTTGCTGTTGTTGTCCGCCATAAAAAATGCCTTTCTCTTTTCAGTTCTATTTGAAGGAAATATAGCGCGATTTTTATGTTGCGTAAATTTCATTAAATTCATTAACTAATGAATTCAATGAATGAGTTTTTGGCCAAAGTGCCGTTTGATTTGTATGATTTGAGCGTTTTCGAGCAAGTGGTTCGTTGCGGGAGCTTTACTCGCGCCGCTCAAGAAGTGGGGGTAACGCAAAGCGCCGTCACTCGGAAGATTCAGGCGATGGAAGAGCGTTTGGGATTGCCTCTTTTGGAGCGCACGACTCGGTCTGTTCGTCCGACGGCGGCCGGGTCTTTTTTGTTGGAGCAAGGCGCTTCGCTTCTGAACGGGGTTCGGGATTGCTTGGCGCGTCTTCAAGCGGAGTTTGCGGACGGGTCGAAAGTGGTTCGCGTTGGAATTTCCCGCTCGATTGCGCTGGCGCACTTGCCGGGTTTGTTTCATGCCTCGCTGCAGAAGCGCCCCGATGTTTGCTATGATCTGCGTTGCGCAACGGGCGAGGCGCTGCTGAGAGATTTGAGAGAAGACGCAATGGACATTGCCGTTTTGTGCAGGCCTCGTTCTCTGCCCGATTATGTTCAAGTGACGCATCGGTTTTCGGATTCTTTTACAATCCTTGCGGGCGATGCGCTGGCCGGGGAGTATTTGGAGATTCCGCGGCGAAGATCGGCGTTCCGGCTTCGCTGGTTGAAAGCGCAAAGTTGGTTGTTGATGATTCCCGATTCCAGCACGGGGACGCAGTTGCGGGAGTGGATGGAGAAGTGTCGTTTGGAGGTGAAGCCGGCGATGAATTTGGATAGTTTTGATTTGATGATCCATCTCGTTTCGATGGGAATGGGCTTGAGCGTTGTGCCCGTTCGGGCCTTGGCTTCTTACGGTCGGCGCAAAAGCGTTGTCCGCCTGCCGTTTCGGAGTCGCTTCGAGCGGCAACTTGTTGTTTTGGCGCGGCGGGGCCGTCAACTGCCGGAGTATGTTCAATCGTTTTTCGACCGGATATTGTTTCAGACTGCAAATCCGTCCGCGAAATGATTCTTTTCTTCGGCTAATGAGCAAAATCTTCAGGCAAAAATGGAAAGAGTCGTCGAGTGCCGAGAGGATGGAATAAGGTTGGCAGTGTTGGGGTTTGCAGGCTATAAGAGGCGGATGAAGCATCCAGTTCTGTTGGCTTTTGTTTTGGCGGGCGCTTTGGGCGCGGAAGTTTTGGCGGAGCGTCCGTTTCTTCATCCTTTGTTTTCGGATCATGCGGTTTTGCAAAGGCGGGTGGAAGCGCCGATTTGGGGATGGACGATGCCCGGCGCCCAAGTCGTTGTTCGTCTGGCGCATCAAACGGCACTGGCCAAAGCGGATGAGAGGGGCCGTTGGGAAGTGAGGCTGGGGCCGTTCAACGCCGGCGGGCCGTTTGAACTAAAAGTGGAAGGCCGGGAAACCGCCGTCGTCCGGGATGTAATGATTGGCGATGTTTGGCTTTGCTCTGGGCAGTCGAATATGGAGTGGCCGGTTTCGTTATCTCAAAACGCCGAGGCGGAAATAGCGGCGGCGAATTTCCCTTCAATTCGTTTGCTCACAGTTCCCAAGAAGATTTCTCCCAAGCCCATCGAAACCTTTGAGGCGTCTTGGGCTGTTTGCTCGCCCAAGTCGATTGCCGATTTTTCGGCGGTGGGCTACTTCTTCGGGAGGCAACTTCATCAAAACTTGGGCGTGCCGATTGGGTTGATCGACTCCTCGTGGGGAGGCACCGTCGCCGAAGCGTGGACAAGCGCCGCCGCTTTGAATGATTTGGCGGATTTTCGTCCGGCAGTGGCGGAGACTGCCGAGTGGGCGAGCAAGGCCGAAGAAGCGGGAATGGCTTATGAATGGCGGATGCGGGAATGGTGGAATCGCAATGACCCCGGATCGGCGCCGGGGGCAAACTGGTCAAACGCCAAAGAAGCGGATTCTCGCTGGCGGGAAATGGCCTTGCCGTCGCTTTGGGAAGAGGCCGGTTTGCCGGGCTTTGACGGCATTGTTTGGTTTCGCAAAACCTTTGCCGTGCCGGAAAAGTGGAGGAGAGACGACCTGATTTTGCATTTGGCCAAAGTGGACGACTTGGACACCGCCTTTGTCAACGGCAGGCCGGTGGGAAGCACGGATTTGTGGAATCAGGATCGTGTCTATCGCGTGCCGTCCTCTTTGCTGCGGGAAAAAGAAAACGTGATTACCGTCCGTGTTCTCGACACTGGCGGCGGTGGCGGGATTTACGGTTCTCCCGATGAAATGTTCTTGCAATCGGCAGACGACTCCAAGCCCGGCGTCCAACCGTTGGCGGGAATGTGGAAGTATCGGGTCGGCCCCAAAATGTCGGCTTTGGATCGATTGCCGCAGAAACCGGGCAGTTCGCCCAATGCGGCCGCCGTGCTGTATAACGGCATGATTGCGCCGCTGTTGCCTTCCGCGATCCGGGGCGCCGCTTGGTATCAGGGAGAATCCAACGCCAATCGCCCAACGCAGTATCGGACGCTTTTGCCGACGATGATCGCCGATTGGCGGGAAGGTTTTGGCGCCGGAGATTTTCCCTTTCTGATCGTGCAGTTGGCGAACTTCATGCAAAGAGAAGCGGAACCGACGGAATCCCATTGGGCTGCCCTGCGGGAAGCGCAAGCCTTGGCCGCCGCTCATGACGAACGGACTGCTTTGGCAGTGAGTATTGACATCGGCGAGGCGGAAGACGTCCATCCAAGAAACAAGCAAGAAGTGGGAAGACGCCTGGCCTTGGCGGCCCGAAAAATCGCCTACGGCCAAGACATCGTGGCCTCCGGCCCGCAGTATTCCCGAATGACGACAAACGGTCGCTCCCTTGCGTTGTCCTTTGAACACGTTGGCTCCGGCTTGATCGCAAAGGGCAAAGGAGCGCTCAAAGGATTTTCCATCGCCGGCGCCGACGGCCAATTCTTCTGGGCAAACGCAAAAATCAGCGGCGGCCAAGTCATTGTTTCCTCGCCCCAAGTTTTGGCGCCCTTTGCCGTCCGCTACGCTTGGGCCAACAACCCGGAATGCAACCTCTACAACCGAGAAGGACTGCCGGCAATTCCATTTCGAACCGATGTGGAAAACATAAAGCCTCCGGCGGGCTTTGCCTCTCTCTTTGACGGCAAAACCTTGAACGGATTTCGGCAAATCAACGGCGCGGCAAAATACGAAGTAGTCGCCGGAACCATTCTGGGAACGACGACAAAAGGCAGTCCCAACTCCTTCCTCTGCACGGAAAAACGCTATGGCGACTTTGAACTCCAATTCGAAGTAAATCTGATAAACCCGCAACTCAATTCCGGCGTGCAAATTCGCAGCAACAGCTACGATACCTATCGCAAAGGACGCGTCCACGGCTACCAAGTGGAAATTGCCTCCAATGGAAACGCCGGGTTTATCTACGACGAAGCCCGCCGAGGCTGGCTCAGCAAAGACCGCTCCGAGAAAAAAGCGCGCGCCGCCTTTCGCGCCGACGGCTGGAATCACTACCGAATTCTATGCGTCAGCCAAACGATGAAAACTTGGGTCAACGGCGTTCCCGTGGCCGAAGTCCATGACTCTATGACGGCCGAAGGCTTTATCGGCTTGCAAGTTCACGGCGTTCGGGGCGATCCTCACTGGCAAGTCGCCTGGCGCAATCTCTGGATTCGGGAAATAGACGAAGACAGGAGCGTCCCCATCTTTGACGGCAAAACTCTCGCTGGCTGGAAAGGCAAACCCAACGGCTGGCACGTCGACGCAAATGGAAACCTAACCCGCCGAGAAAAAAGCGGCTATCTTTGGACTGAAGAAACCTATGATGACTTCGAACTCCAAGCCGAATTCAAAATCGCCGAAAAATGCAACAGCGGCATCTTCTTCCGCACGGATCCGGACAACCCCGTTCAAGGAGGATTTGAAATCCAAATCCTAGACTCGCACGGCCGCGAAAAAGCAGACAAACGCGATTGTGGCGCGCTTTATGACGCCATGGCGCCGAGAATCAACGTCGCAAAACCAGCCGGAGAGTGGAACCATTGCAAAATCCGCGCCCTCGGCTCGCGTGTCTTTGTGCAACTAAACGGCGAAGAAATCATCAACGCCGATCTGGAAAACTGGACGCGGGCCAACACCAATCCCGACGGATCCAAAAACAAGTTTCGAACCCCGCTCCGAGAACTGCCCCGCATCGGACACATCGGCCTGCAAGACCACGGCCATCCCGTCTGGTTCCGCAATCTCCGCATCACGCGCTTGTAAGCCCGGACCGTCTTTTGCCGCGCTGTTCATGGTTTAGATTCACATTTTGTCTCTGTTTTTTCCGCCAACTAGAATGCGCGGCAATCCTCCTTCCATATGCGCTACAACTTCCTCCTCCCCAAGTAAAGCCCTCGCCAGTTCTCAAGAAACTTTGCCGGACAATGAATTGCTGAAACCTACAACGCCAACATTGCCGGGATTGAGCGCTGTTGGAACTGGAAGTTTTCTAATGCCTCCGGGCTACGATGTTTTATGCGGGGCATGTATTTCTAGGTTGTTTGTCTCTGAGTTGGTTGTCTTTAGGTTATAGAGTGGAGATTAGATGTTAGATGACACGAGAGGCGTTTGGGGGCGTTGATTGCGTCCAAAGATCTCTAGTTTGGATGCATTTATAGAAGATTTATGAGTGGAGATGAGTTTTGAGAATCTTTTGGGCTATCCAAAAGTTGGGAGGGAAATGATTTGCTTTCTCCAACGCAATGGATAATCCACTAAGTTTATCTAGGTTGCTTGGGCATCCAAAAGCTTGTTTGTTTGTCTGGGTTGGTTAGTTGTGAGGGAAGTTAGGATATGAGGGTGTTGTTTTTGTGGCGTTGTTTCCCTCCGTGAACGGAAGGCTCCGCGCACCATTTGGCGGCGAGTTCACGGATGGCTTGGAAAGTGGTTTTATCCAAGCCCAGCAGATCGCAAATTACGCGTTCGTCTAGAAAGGCGCGGGTTTTATCGATGTCGGCAAGGTAAGCGGGCAGGAAATGTTTGTGTTTGAACTGGTCAAAGATGACTTTGGCTTGCTTTATCTGCGCATCGCTCAATGCCCGAAAGTCTAATACGGGCAAAGTTCGAGCGGATGTGATGGTTATTCTAGCTCTGCCGGGTTGTTGGCGGTTGCCGTGCCACCAGAAGAGGAGCAAGCCTAATGTGCTGTTGCCCCATACAGCAAAAGCGTAGTCCCAACTTTTTTTGGCAAAGTTGATGTTCACCCAAGCTCGTCCGCCGATGCATTTGCGTTTGGTGAAGGTAACGGAAAGAGGCTGGGATGTGAGCGTGTGGTCTTGCGTGAGGTGGCAGTGTCCGGCGCTTTTCCAAATTCTAGCGGCTTGGGTTTCCATACCGGGTTTAACAAGCAGTTGGCAATCGGGTTCGCAGATTAGATGGGTTTCTTGTTTGGCGTTATGACTCCACAATGCGGGATAAGTGGAAGTGTCGCTTGGCGCCGTTCTTTTGAAGGGGGCGTCATTTGGAGGGCCGTTAATAATCTGCAGATGATAATAACCAGTCTTTGCGATGTTGCCTAAATCAATTACCTGCAACGGCAAGGGCTTTGCTTCACCGGGCAACCAAAGTTGAGACTGTGTCAATTTGTAAGCGGTTTGAGGCAGAGAATAATCCCGGATGCGGACAGGATTCCAAGCGGGATTCGTTTTGGAAACTTTTGCTTGGATGGTTTCTCCCATTTTTTCGCTACCGCAGACGACTTCCTCGCCGCCAAAGGGTCCGTCTTCTAATTTGCGTTCGGTTTTTTCGGCGGCGAGTTGTTTGGCGGTCTCCGCTGATGCCGCAAAATTGGCGGGTCGTTGGAGAAGGGAAACAAAGCGGGTTGCTTGGGAAGAACTCTTGGAGAGTGGTGATGCGCTCTTTTTGCGAGCGATGATGAGGCAGTCGGCCATTGAGGTGTCTGCGGAGAATGCTACATCGTAGCATCCGGCATCGGCGAGGCTGATTACTTCCACTTCTTCGTAATCTTTGGCGAGGAGAGTGCGCAACTTTTGCCAAGAGGAACCGTTGGCGACGGAGAGTGGCAATACAAGGGCGAGGATGCCGTTGGGTTTGAGTTTTTTGTCGGCTAATGCAACGAAGGCCGAAGCCATGCCTGCGCTGGCGTGATAGCAAGTGCCTTGCTTCAAGAGCATCATTCGCTTGGCCATGTCTTTTTGGTCTTGATCGCTGGCGCCAAAGGCGGCAAAGGCGGCGGCAAAAGTGCCTTCGTAAGCGCCTTCTCGTGTAACGTTCCTCGTAAAAGGAGGGTTCATGATGACGAGGTCGAGGCTGTTGTTTAGCACCTCGACTTTGCGGAGGTCTTCGGTTTCTTGGCCTTTGCTTCCAATGCGTTTGGCTTTGGCCGGATCTCTAGTAGGTTGCAAGACAAGTTGCTCGGATTTGTCTAAGAATTCGAGCGAGCCAATCTTCACGGTTTCATCTTCTTGCCGTCCGTAAGGCATGGTGCAAAGCCATGTTTCTTTGTAGGTTATGGCGGGTTGTTTCCCGGACAATATGGATGCGGTCAGGTGCGCGGCATAAGGCAGAACGTCGAATCCATAGAGAACTTGCTCCATCATGGATTTGTGCAGTTTTTCCGGGTTGCCGCCAGTGCGTTCATGGCGATTGGCGATTTGGTCATAAACGGCGGACAGCAAGGCGCCAGTGCCGCAGGCAAAGTCCGCAATCCGCAAATCGCCGATGGCTTGGGCGTCTTTCCAATCGATGTTTTTCATTTTGGCGACGGCTAGGCGCGCCAGCAATGCGGCGGATTCGGGCAAGGTGTAGAAGGCGGCTAAGTATTTGCGGTCAATGATGAGATCTTGAAAGACATGGCCGGTCAAATCGTGTTCATACAGCAGGCCATCCTCGTGGATGCGCTCGGCGGCGTTTGTGAGTGTTTTTAGGATGCTGCTGGCTTTGCCGGCGGATAAGATGTGGATGATTTTGTGGGCGGTGTCAAAGATGGGCCAGTAGTTGATGTTGAGAATGTCTTCCCAAGCGGTCAAGGCCGCTTTTTTGGAGCTATACACAGGGTGGCCGCAGATCTGATTGATGGGGAGGATGCCTTCGTAAGCATTGGCGATGCGCTCATGGAAGATGAGGGCGTTGGCAATGATGGCGCCGGCGACGCGGCCAGTTTGGATTTTTTTCTCTTTGCGTTTCTTAGTTTCGGACAGGTCTTTGGTTTTGAGAACTTCGACGAGTCCAAGCAGGTTGAAGATTTGGTTGGTCAAAATATCTCTGGAGTATTGGAACTGGGAGACGGCGCCATCAATGCTTTTGCGCAGGTCGTCGGCGCACTTGTCAAAGGCGCTTTTCGGAACGTCGACTAAATGGATGAGGTCGGCTAAATCGGAGACGGAGCCTTTGAGCCAGCCGGTTGTAGGGAAGCGTCCTTTGTTGGGATAAAGGGCGCAATAGGACAATTGGCGGGTTGTTTCTAACACTTCGTCTATTTTCTTGGCTTGCGCTAGTTTGGCGGGATAGCGCACGGCAATGGCCGCTTCAATCGGATGCGTCTGGTTGCGGACTTTATTGAGGCCGGGCTCTTCGAAGTAGCGATAGGCATCTTTTTCCACGTTGGTTGCCGGCATGTATTCGGCTTCAATGACGACAGGCGAGCGGCCCGGCGCGGTAATCACAATGTCCGGCTGCATGGCGGGATGGTTTTCGATGATTTGCGTCGATTCAGCATCCGTTTCCCGGCCATGCATGACCCGCTCAATCAGCTTGCTGAGCGCGCCGTTGGCGTTGGTTTCGTGTTTATGGGGATTGTCCATGATTCCCTATTCTTTCGTTGTCGTTTTCGTTAATTCAATTCAAATTGATTCGTTGGTTGGGTTCGGGGATGGAGAGGATTTCGGGTTCTCTTCGGTCGTTCGCCGCACTCGTTCGCTTCCCTGAAGCTTAAAATCTCTCTGGCTTTGTCCATTGTCATTTTCGTTCATGAGTTTTACTCGATTTTTCTCCGTTTTGTGACGCGAATCGGACAATGTAACGCTTTATGCGCTCTATGGCCGCTTCCAGCTTTTCAAAGCTAGTGGCAAAACAGCATCGGACATGACCTTCGCCAGAGCGTCCGAAGACATTGCCGGGAACGCAGGCCACTCTTTCGCTGCGGAGAAGGCCGAGCGCAAAGTCTTTGGAACTTTGGCCGGTTGATTGAACGGATGGAAAGGCGTAAAACGCCCCGCGCGGCAAAGCGCATTCCAGCCCCATTTCGTTGAACGAGCGCACGGCAAAATCCCGCCGCAGACGATATTGATCGCGCATTTCTTGGGCGGCGGCCTCGCCTTTGGTCAACGCTTCGATTGCGGCGTCCTGGCTGATGATGCTGGCGCAAAGCATGGAGTATTGATGAATGCGCAGCATCGCCTCAATAATCGGCGACGGCCCGCATGCGTAGCCAATTCGAAAGCCGGTCATGGCAAATGTTTTGGAAAGACCGTGGAGAAACACCGTCCGCTCTCGCATGCCGGGGAGAGAGGCAATCGAAAAATGCCGTCCTTCGTAAGTGAGTTCCGCATAAATTTCATCGGCGATGACGATGAGGTTGTTTTGTCGAACGACCTCGGCGACGGCCTCCAAACGGCTCGGCGACAACGTTCCCCCCGTGGGATTGGCGGGAAAGTTCAGGATGAGAATTTTGCTCTTGGTCGACGCCGACGCTCGTATCGCTTCCGGCGCCAACGCAAAGCCGTCTTCCCGTTTGCAGGCAATGGGTTTGGGAACGCCGTGAGCCATCGCAACGCCGGGATGGTAACTCACATAACAAGGCTCGTGGTAAAGGACTTCGTCGCCGGGATTGACCAACGCCCGCAACGCAAGATCCAAGGCTTCGCTCACGCCAACCGTCACCAGTATTTCCCGGTCGGGACAGTAATCTACGTGGAATTTTCGGGCAACATAGGCCGCAACCGCCTCCCGAAGCCGTCGCATCCCCAAATTGGCGGTGTAAGAAGTTCGCCCACGCTCCAAAGCGTAAATCGCCGCCTCTCGAATGGACCAAGGCGCCGCAAAATCCGGCTCGCCCACGCCCAGCGAAATCACCCCGTCCATGTTTTGCACAAGATCAAAGTAATCACGAATCCCGGATCGAGGAATTTGGGCAATATGTTCGGCGACGGCGTTCATTGAATTCATTGATTTTCAGGAAAGTTGCATCGGCGGCTTGGGAACTTCGCCGGCAGCGCGCGGAAAAGCAAAATCTGGAAACGAAACTAAGCAGCCTCTTGGCCGGGTTTGAGGAGGAATTCCGGTTCGGCGAGACCGTCCACGAACGGGCGCGTCAATTTGACGGCTTTGATGTCTTTGCGGGCAGGAACTTCATACATGACGTCCAACATCAGCTTTTCAAGCATCCCTCGCAACGCGCGCGCGCCCGTGCCTTTTTCCATCGCCTTCTTCGCCAAGCCGGAGAGGGCGTCGTCGGTAAATTCCAAGGCCACTCCTTCGTAGGCAAAAAGTTTGGCGTACTGCTTCACTAAAGAGTTCTTCGTGCTTTTCAGAACCGAAATTAGTTGGGCTTCGTTCAGTTCTTCCAAAACTGTGAGCATAGGCAGCCGCCCGACAAACTCCGGGATAAATCCGTAAGCGACGAGGTCTTCCGGTTCCACACGCTGCAACGCTTCGTAACCTTCCAAGGAAAGGCCGGCCTCTTCGTCTTGTCCCCTTCCAAATCCAAGCAGTTGACGGCCAAGCCGCCGTTGGATGATTTTGTCCAGACCGACGAAAGTGCCTCCGCAGATGAACAAAATGTGAGTGGTGTCCACGCGGACGTATTCCTGCTGAGGATGCTTGCGCCCGCCTTGGGGCGGAACGTTGCACACCGTGCCTTCGATAATCTTCAACAGCGCTTGCTGAACGCCTTCCCCGGAAACGTCTCTGGTGATGGAAACATTCTCCGTCGTTTTGGCAATCTTGTCGATTTCATCTATGTAGATAATCCCCATTTCCGCTCGTTTGACGTCGTAGTCGGCGTTTTGCAACAGCCGCAGAACGATGTTCTCCACGTCCTCGCCAACATAACCCGCTTCGGTGATCGTCGTGGCATCCACAATGGCGAAGGGCACGTCCAAAGATTTGGCGAGAGTGCCGGCCAAAAGAGTTTTTCCAGAGCCGGTCGGCCCGATGATGAGGATGTTGCTCTTCTCAATTTGCACCTCGTCCCAGTCGGAGTTCTTTCCGTTAAGGCGGAAAGCGGCGGCGGCAGGTTCCAATTGCAACCGTTTGTAGTGATTGTGCACCGCGACGGCCAAAGTCTTCTTCGCGCGCTCTTGGCCAATGCAAAACTCATCCAGAATTTCCTTGATCTCCGAAGGCCGCCGCAGGCGGAATTTTTCTTTGGACCTCCGATCATTCAACTGAAGGAATTCTTGGCGGCCCGAAATCCGTTCCCTGTCCAAAACGCTCTTGCACACCATTACGCAACCATCGCAAATATAGACGTGCGGGCCGGCAATGAGTTTGCGAACTTCCGCGCGCGACTTGCCGCAAAAACTGCAACGGGGCGGTGGCTTTTCCCGAGCCATAAAATTATTCGTCCTTGCTTGAGGATTCTTTTGCGTCCGTCCGCCCCTGCAGATTCGCAATCTCTTTGCGGGACTTGACAACTCCGTCCACCAAGCCGTAGTCCTTGGCCTCTTGCGCCGTCATGTAGTTGTCGCGGTCGCAATCCGCCTCAATTTGAGCCACGCTCTTCCCCGTATGGCGGGAAAGGATTTCGTTCGTTCGTTCGTTCATCCGAATCAAATACTTGACCTGGATTTCGATATCGCTCGCCTGCCCTCTGCCGCCGCCCTGCGACTGATGAATCATAATGCTGGCGTTGGGCAGGGCAAAGCGCTTGCCCTTAGCGCCCGCGCCCAGCAACATGGCGCCCGCGCTCATCGCCTGACCAATGCAGTAAGTGTTCACGTCGCAAGTCAAAAACTGCATCGTGTCGTAAATCGCCAAGCCGGCGGTGACGTAGCCCCCCGGCGAATTAATATACAAGTGAATGTCCTTTTTTTGATCCGCCATTTGCAGAAAAAGCAACTGGGCAATAATCACGTTGGCCACCGAATCATCTATCGGAGTCCCCAAAAAAATGATCCGATCCTTGAGCAGACGCGAATAAATATCATGCACTCGCTCCCCTCGGCCAGTCTCTTCAACCACCATAGGAACGAGATAACTATTTGCAGGTTCAATCGTCATTGGCCGAAGCAACCTAACGAAAATCCCCCGGCGCGTCAAGAGAAGTCCCGCCTTCCCCAAAATTGCCGACCCAGCCGAAAACGCAAAACGAGGAAAACTACTCCGTTGAAAATGCCCGTTGCCTTCGTAGGCACAAAAAGCGCGGCAACCGAGGCGAATCCGTCACGGCGACCACTCAACAGCGAGTACGCCAAGAACGGATCCCACAATTCACCTATGCTTTGCCGTTCCGGCAAATCCAATTCACTGCTCTTTCCGAAACAAAAAAACTCCGCTTTGGAAATCCCAAAAGCGAAGTGGCTTTTTGAAAAACCGTGTTCCATCTCAAGCAGAGACCAAAAGCGCCAGCCCGTTCATTCGGCGGCCAAGCCTACCCCATCCACCGCAATGGAAAAATCATTCTGCGCTTTTCTGTTCTATCAAGCGACGCAGTTCCTCCGCCCGCGCTTGCCCTTTCTTTGCCTGCGATCCAGATTTGGAGCTCTTTGTTGGTCATTTCTTGGTCGTTCGTTTTCATGGAGATTCAACGGACGGCTTCGGGTTTTCCTTTCTTTCCTCTATCAAGCGACGCAATTCCTCCGCTCGCGCTTGCCCTTTCTTCCCCTGCTTCACCGTGAGACGCTCTTCAAGATCGGAAATAATCCATTTGCTGTCTTCTCCATTTTCTTCTGCCAAAAGAAACCGAGCGTAGGCCTCAACCTCATCCTCCGGCACGCCTTCGCCTTTGTGATATAGCACGCCAAGGTTGTATTGCGCAATGGCATCGCCTTGCTCGGCCGCTTTGCGAAACCACTTTGCCGCTTCCACATAATCCTGCGGCACGCCTTCGCCTTTGTGATACATCAAGCCAAGGTTGTTTTGCGCCCAGGCAAGCCCTTGCTCGGCCGCTTTGCGAAACCACTTTGCCGCTTCCACATAATCCTGCGGCACACCTAGGCCATCGCGATACAACCAGCCAAGGAAGTCTTGCGCCTGCCTGATATAATGCCTTTGATGATAATGCTTTTGATGTTCTTGCTCGGCCGCTTTGCGAAACCACTTTGCCGCTTCCACATAATCCTGCGGCACACCTAGGCCATCGTGATACAACCAGCCAAGTTTGGTTTGCGCCGTCTCATCCCCTTGTTCGGCTGCTTTTCGCCACCACCTTGCCGCTTCCGCATAATTCTTCGACACGCCTAAGCCTTTGGAATACAGGAAGCCAAGCATTCTTTGCGGTTCGACACCCCCTTGCTCGGCTTCTTTTCGCCTCGCCTTGAAGAACCGGACATATTGGCTTTCCTGCTCGTTTGTCATTTTTGCTAAACGATTTCTTCGTTTTTAGGCTCTTCGGCGGAAGAAGGCAAGCGGAAATGGGGAAGGAGTGGCGAAAGCGGTTGGGCGGCGAAAGCGGATTGGAGGGGCGAGGGAAAGGGTTGTTTCGGCGCGGTTTGTTTGGCTTGGGGAATTTCTGGTTTGGGGGCGTTTTGGCGGTTCAAAAAGCCATCTGAGACGGCTTAGTATCGGCTTTGTCTCGGTTTTGCCGATGGGAAGGGAATTGCGGCGCGTGCTTCTTCAAAAATCTTGCTAGTGGAAAAGTGGCCTAATCCTCTTTTTTTCCATTGTGGATTTTTTCATTGTCAGAGTTCAATCACGACTTTTAACGCTTGAAGATTGCCTTTGGCCAAGCGGGCAATGACGGTCGGCGTTTCTTCTAACGTGCAACGTTTCTCGACGAATCTTGCCAGTTTGTCTTGAATCTTCGGCAACATCCGCAATGCCTCGCCGAATGCGCGGCGATCAAATCCGTAAGTGCCAACGAGAGTGATTTCCCGGCCGACAACGTCTTGAAGCGGCAAAGGTGCTTCTTTGGCGAGATTTCCGATCAAAAGCGCTGTGCCGCCCGGTTGCAAAAGGGACAAACACTGTCGAAAAGAAGCGCAAGTTCCGGCCGCGTCCACCGCTAAATCGGGTTGGCCTCCTAAGGCGGATTCCACGCGCTGTGCAACCGAATCAACATTGTCCGAGGATTGTATCGGCTTGGCGCCGAAGGACTTTGCCCGATTTAGCTTCGCCGGGATTGTATCCAGAATGGCTACATCTCTGACCCCGGCATCTTTTGCCGCCAAAATTCCCGACAGGCCGATTGTTCCCGAGCCGACAATCGCCGCTCGTTTGGCGCAGATGTTTTTGTCGACCAAACGCTGAAAGCCGTGAAGGACGACTGCCAAGGGTTCGGCCAGAATCCCTACGGCGGGTTCTACGCCTTCAGGGAGAGGCAAAGCGTTTTCGGCGGGGATCGCGAGGTATTCGGCCATAGCGCCGCGTTTGGCCAAATTGACGCCGATGACTTTTTTGGCTAGAAAGCTGGGGTCTCCTTCTTCGGCGGTTGGGGCTGTCTCGGCAATAATGTTGAACACCGCCGCGAGCTCGCCAATCTTCGAGCAGTCGATGCCGTTTCCTGCGGCGACAACTTCGCCGACGGCTTCGTGTCCCATGACCATTCCCGGCGCTCGGCGTCCGCTCTCGCCGGTAAATCCATGAACATCGCTTCCGCAAATCCCGACGGCTTTTATTCTGATCAAGACTTCACCTGGACCCGGTTGCGGTTGAGGCAGATCTTGCAGTGTCATGTCCCAAGGACCGTTGTATACCAACGCTCTCATCAGCGGTTTTTCCGAGGGAGTAAACCAAGAAAGATCGGGATTTTTAAAAATTTCCAGTGAGATGGCAATAAAAGTTTCTCCGAATTCACCTCTCGTCAAACATAGAAAGCAAAGTCCCTTCTTTGCGAAACGACAGAAGACAAGCGGATATTGCGTTGATTTGCCCTGTGGTTTGTCGCAAAATGAAAGGTTCATGGACGGCATTCTGGAGGAACTCCATTGGCGGGGGTTGATTGAAAATAGCACCGACGAACAGTCATTATCCCGGCAACTTGCCCGCCCCACCACTCTTTATTGCGGGTTCGATCCCACGGCGGACAGTCTTCACGTAGGCAACTTGGTGCCGCTTTTGTCGCTGAGGCGGTTTCAACTTTACGGGCACTCCCCCATTGCGCTGGCCGGCGGCGCCACCGGCGCCATTGGGGATCCCAGCGGAAAGTCCGCCGAGCGTCGGCTTCTGTCCCGCAAATCGCTGAGCGCGAACATCGCCAAGATCAAAGTTCAACTAGCTCGTTTGCTGGATTTTGACGCCCCAAAAAATCCCGCCCGTTTGCTCGACAACGCCGAGTGGACGGCCGACGTTCGCTACCTGGATTTTCTCCGGGACGTCGGCAAACACTTTTCCGTGAACATGATGGTTGCCAAAGAAAGCGTGCGGGCCAGAATGCAAGACCGCGATTCCGGCATCAGCTATGCCGAATTCAGCTACATGCTCCTCCAAGCGTTTGACTTTTACCATTTGCGCGACCGCTACGACTGCGCGCTTCAAATAGGCGGCGGCGACCAGTGGGGCAACATCACGGCCGGCATCGACCTCAATCGCAAAAAACTAGGATCCGCGGTTTTCGGATTGACTTTGCCGCTCATCACCAACTCGGACGGGACAAAGTTTGGCAAAACCGCCGAAGGCGCCGTTTGGTTGGATGCGGACAAGACAAGCGTTTATCGATTTTACCAGTTTTGGATGCGGACCGACGACCGCGACGCCCTTCGCTATCTCAAATACTTTACCTTTTTCTCCCAAGAAGAAATCCAATCCATAGCAGCCAAACACGCCCAAGCGCCGGAGCGAAGAACCGCCCAAAGAAAGTTGGCCAAGCACGTCACCGAGCTGATTCACGGCGCCGAGTCGACGCAAAACGCCGTGAAAGCCAGCGAAATCCTCTTCGGCGGCGCGTTGCAAGGTGTCTGCGCCGAAGCCTTCCAAGAGCTCGTCGACGAAATCCCCTCCGTCTCGCTCCCCAAAGCCAAAATTCATTCCGCCTGCTTGCTTGCCGACCTCCTCGTCGCCGCTCAACTCGCCCCTTCCAAAGGCCAAGCCCGAAGAGACATCGCCGGCGGAGGCGTCAACCTCAACAACGTGCGCCAAACGGATCCTCAAAGAATTGTGTCTTTGAACGACCTCTTGTTTGGGCGGTTCCTCCTCCTGCGCAAAGGAAAAAAGCACTACGTCTTAGCCTGTTTCGAATAAAGCCGCGCCCCCACAATGCAAATCGTGAATCCACAATGCAAAATCCGAAGTTTTCAGTTTTGACCATAGATGAAGGAGAAGAAAAACGCAGAATCTCCGACATACTTCCCTCATTCATGTTTTTCAAAACACCATAGATCATGCACTATAGCATGTTTATATTAGCAGGCATAAACGCAATAACATATCCAACAAGAGGGGGCATGACAGAGCCGAGAAAAACACTGCAAATTTCTCTAAGCGAGGGAAAACTCGGCAATATTCCTTTTGATATTCTTTTCATCGGCAGAACAATCATTCCGCTTCGTTTGCGTCCCTTATCCTCTCTTGGCCGCATGCCCAAGAATCTCGACGGCTCTTCAATGGGAAAAGTGCCAATTCCAACCTCATCGCCGCGTTTGTTGTCGATTCTCGCTGCCTTCCTAAATAAGATCCATGCTCAACCGCACTGAGGCATGCTTTTCCCAGCCGGGCGTTTGCCTGCAACAACCCTATGAATCTTCATCATCCAACCTCTGCGAGACTTGCCAATAAACTGCGGACTGTTTTTTACAGCGCGACGGTTGCATTAGGATAAACCTTTTACACCGGGCGCCGTCCAGAGAAAGCGCTTCAAGAGGCCGGCCGATCTGTCGCTTCTATTAGGCAAATCCTCTGCCGCGAGCATCCTTCTTTGCCCGACAGCTTATCCGCATGTAAATGGTGTTCCATCGGCCAAAGCAAGCCGGCAAGCCCGCCCTTATAGCCGTTCTCATATTTCTACTATGCCATAAGATTATATTGGCAAACATGACGCCCGGCCTTCGTCCGCGAAGCAAGAATCAGAATGGAATCCGTTCGGCGACATTGTCTGCCCCACCCGCAAAGACTCTCCATGCCCGTCCGATCCTCAATCATAAACATCTCTGAGAGCGACACAATCCGGCCTTCGTGAAAAGAATGACAACTGAAGGCCTCCGTGTTCCCTTCGGCCTCGCTGTCTTCTCACATCCGGCTTTCTCCGTTTCAGAACAATGTCTAGATTGTTCTCTTGTTCCTTATATCTGCCGGGGCGATTTCCGCAAACATTCCCGCCGTATCTCCAGCGGCTTGACCGTTGTGTTATTAGAGGCGACTGGAAACACATTGGCGTGGAGGTTCAAACAAGCCGTCCCCAAGCTCGCCGTGCCACTGAACTTCCATGAAAAGTAGCGCCGCAATTTCCTCCTCCCTCTTTTTCTTATCCAAGGCCCAAGAAGATAGCCGATGCGGAGGCGCAGGGCGTCTTCGTGGTGCAGAACGCACTATGCAAAGGGATAGGCGCGCCGGGAAACGCTCTTCCTAGTCGATGTCGCCCATGGGCATCGGGAAACAAAGCCCCGGCCAATGTTGTGCACGTAGTGAAGGCGTTTGGCTTGCGCCTCAGTTTTGCCAATCGACGACAACCGCAATCCCGACCTACCATTCCATTCAAGGATCCGCCTGTTTTTCCGGGATGATTGAAGAAAATCATAGTTAGAGTCGTCGTTCCGTTGCTTGTTGAAGTTGCGATCATAGGCGCCGGACGTTCATTCCCGGCGAAGCGGACTCAATCCAAGGCGGCAAATGTAAAAAATAGTCCGTCGATCCGTAGTCATAGATAGATATAGACGATCCGACATTGTCTTTTACTCTCAATAGCCTATCGATCGATGTAATAGCCAAATCTCCAATATTGGTAATCATGCAATTAACCGTCCCAAAATTCCAAGAATTCCGGCCCGGTCGGATAATGCAGTAAGTAGTATGAATCAAAATTGGTGCAGAGGCTTTCTATGTCACTATAAACCAGCGCCGCGGCTTTATAATTGCATAAATTCTCGAAGCCAAACTAACTTCCTATAATTCTCTGCGTTTCGCTCGTAAACGCTACAAGAAAAGTCTCAGTGTTACTGAGAAGAATCCGAAGCATCCCAATGGAATTTCTTAGATATCGATCCGTAGCTATCCTCACACTCCTCCGTTATGGAAACACCATAACTCGCTCAAATGATCTCACAATCAGATTCAAAATCTAATCTTCTTGCGATACCGAGCGGGAGGATAATGTCGTCTCATATGTTGCTGGGCTTTACCCCGGGATAGTCACTAGATTCTGACGAGGTTCTAGCTTGCCTTCATCAGATCGCGATGTTCTCTTTTAGTATTCTTTTCCTAACCGTTCCTTTTGTTCAGTCGCCGGACGGAAGGATGCGGATTGCGAAACCCTCACCACTCGTAGCATAAGTTTGAACGGTCTCTTATGTGCTACGGACACGGTACATCATGCCCGACTGTATTTGATATTTGTGTTCGTTTTGCTGAATTTTTGTTTTGATTTTCGATTTCGTCAGCAGACGGAATTTTGATGGCGTAGGATAGGATAATCCCGATGTCGTTTGTTCGCGTGTTACGAGCCTTTTTGATTGGATATAGTTCGTTTCTATATCATTTTGTTGTGAGGCAGTGGTAGGTGGTGAGAACGTTGTAAAAATGCAGAGAGGCCAGTCAGTTTTAAAACACTTTCTAGACAAGTTAGCCGTTCAGTCAGGTAGGCAAAGTAGGCTGGTCACTACGGTTGCGTGTTGTGTGGGATCTTTGTAAATGGCGTCGTAAAAACGATTGCTGTTGAATGGCGGGTTCGAAGTAATCTCAGTTTATTTAAACTCAATCTCTTGTGATTCTATTTCGGCAAAAAAATTAAACAATCTCCGCGTAAGGACTGATCATACAATTTAGAAGCCTTCGCGAATATTTTATTCAAGTTCTTGGATGGCGACGTTGTAGGAAGATTCGTTGATGGTCATTCGGTAGCGGCGAGAAGCGGGTGCAGAGGCCTGCTCTTGATTTTGCGGAGGGGCGGCGGGTTGAGGATCGCTGTTTTGCAAAGTTTTTTTGAGTTCTTGAGGGAACATCGCGTGCAAGACGGCCATTTCGTCGGTGTCGGGAAGATTTTGCCGGGCGAGCGAGGCTTTCAAGGCGGGCATTCGAGGTTCTAATACGTCTGCGGGTCGACAGCTGATTGCTTCTTGTTTTCCTTGTTTTTCGGCTTGTTTGCGTCGTTCAGCGTTCACGGGGCCGGGCGTTCGTCCATACTTGCCCAGTAGGATGTCCATAGCCGGTTGAGAAAGCATTTTCCAGCGGCCGAACTTGACGTTGAGCATGGCTTGGGTGCCGACGATTTGCGAGGTGGGGGTGACTAGTGGAATCCAGCCTAACTGCTCTCGCACGTAGGGTATTTCTTTCATTACTTCCTCTAACCGATCGCCCATGCCTTGTTCTTTGAGTTGTGTTCGGAAGTTGGACAGCATTCCGCCGGGGACTTGGTAGATTAGGATATCGGAGTCGACTCGTTCGTTGCTAGGGCTGGTGAAGTTGCTTAGTTCTTTGTAAACGCCGTCAAAGTGTTCCCGCAGTTGACGGAGTTTGGCTTCGTCGTAGTTAGGTTGACGGCTGCTTTGTTCTAACATTTTTTGCATGAGAAGAGTATCCGGTTGTCCGGTGCCGTTGGCGAAGGGAGCGATTGATGTGTCCACGGCGTCGACGCCGGCTTCTACAGCGGCATAGTAAGAAGCGGCGCCCATGCCGGCTGTGCTGTGGGTATGGAGGACGACGGGCGTTTTGAGCTGCTGTTTGAGTGCTTTGACTAGTTGGTAGCTCATTGAGGGAGAAATTAACCCGGCCATGTCTTTGACGCAAACCGAATCGCTACCCATTGCTTCGAGTTCTTCTCCAAGCCGTAGGAATGTCTCTATGGTATGAACGGGGCTTGTTGTGTAACAAATGACTCCTTGGACGTGTTTGCCCGATTCCTTGACCGCTTGAAAGGCGGTTTTCAAGTTGCGCGTGTCGTTGAGCGCGTCGAAGATTCGGAAAACGTCCATCCCGTGACGGGCGGAGCATTGGATAAAAGCGGCCACAACATCGTCTGGGAAGCTGGTGTATTGCACGATGTTTTGGCCGCGCAGCAGCATCATATGAGGAGTCTTTGGCGAGCGCCTCTTGATTTCATCCAATCGATCAAAGGGGTTTTCGCCTAGGAATCGCAGGCAGGAGTCGATGGTGGCTCCGCCCCAAGTCTCCAAGGCTCCGAATCCGAGGTCGTCTAACAAATCGACCGCCGGCAACATCTGCCCCGTTCGCATGCGAGTGGCCGCCAAAGATTGGTGTCCGTCTCGCAAAACCGTGTTATTAAATACAATGGGATCCTTATTCATAAGATGTAAAGATTGACTTGAATTATATAGTTTTGACAAGATTGAATTCTTCGACCGGCGACTCTTGCCATTGCGCTACGTTGGTAGACTCGCTTGGCTTTGACAATGAAAATTTCAAAAACATAATGGACGATCTATCCCATTAACTCTCCTAATATCAACAGAGATAGAATTCCCAAGACGATAATGAGAAGAAAAGGACAGACAGCCTTGAAAAATGCATCGCCCCACTTGCTATCTTTAAACATGGTGTCGGCAAGTATTCCGGCCAAAAATAAAAGAAAGAATACTTCCATATTTCCAATATCGTCCTTTCTATCATTCAGCGCAAAAGTTCAAAGTGTCTTGCCGAGAACATGGACGGATGCGCGATGCCGCAGGCCTTGGACAAGCGCAACACTTCTTTCCGCAGGGAGAGGATGTAGTTGCCGCATCGGCCAGCTTTGTGTTTTGGGTCTAATCCGCGCACGAGCCAGCGGTTTTGAGTGGCCACGCCGGTGGGACAACTGCCCGAATGACACCGTTGCGCTTGAATGCAGCCGATGGCCATCATCGGTTCCCGCGCCAAGGCGATGATGTCGCATCCTAGCGAAAAAGCGTGAAGCGCCGTCTCCGGGAACCCCAGCTTTCCCGAACCGATAAAGGTCACTCGCTCAGACAAGCCCGCCTCGGCGAACAATTGAAACACTCGCGCAAAACCGTGCTTGAACGGCAGGGCGACGTGATCGGCAAAGACCAATGGCGCCGCGCCCGTTCCGCCTTCGCCGCCGTCAATCGCCACAAAGTCTACGCCCCGCGTTCCCTGAGACATTTTGTCCACCAACTCTCGCCAAAAATCCATTTGGCCGACGGCGGATTTGATTCCTACTGGAAGTCCGGATGCCTCCGCCAGAGATTCTACCCAATCCAGCATAGCGTCCACGTCGGAAAAAGCGCTGTGTCGCGCCGAGCTCAAGCAAGGCTTCCACGGAGGCACTCCTCGAATTTTGGCAATCTTCGGCGTCAATTTTGTTCCCGGCACCATCCCTCCGAGTCCGGCTTTGGCGCCTTGGCTCAGCTTGACTTCAATGGCTCGAATCTCCGGCGTGGTTGAAATGGTTTCCTGAAATCGCTTCATGGAAAAACCGCCGCGCCCGTTGCGGCATCCGAAATACCCCGTGCCAATCTGCCAAACCAAATCCGCCCCGTGGCGGTGATGCGAGGAAACACCTCCTTCGCCGGTGTTGTGCCAGCATCCGGCAATTTTGGCGCCGCGATTGAGCGCTTCCACAGCCGGAGCGCTCAGGGAACCGTAGCTCATCCCGGAGATGTTAACAACCGAAGAAGGACGGAAAGCCTTCCTGCGTCCGCGATGCGCTCCGATGACTTTGGCCGAAGGAATCTTGTAGTCGGGATCGTATCCTTCCTCTCCCGGCTGCGGATCCAGCAAAGGAAACGCGCTGTGTTTAATGATCAAGTAGTTTGTCGAGGCTTCCAGATCGTTGTCTGTGCCAAAACCAAAGTAGTCGTTCTCCCGCTTTGACGTGGAATACACCCACCGCCGTTGGTCGCGAGAAAAAGGGCGCTCCTCGTCGTTGTCCGTCACAATGTATTGACGCAACTCCGGGCCAATGGACTCCAGCCAATATCGAAAATGGCCGATGACGGGAAAGTTTCGGAGGATGGCGTGCCTCCGCTGCGTCAAGTCATATACCGCAACGGCAAGCAAAATCAGTCCCAATCCGCCGACGATCCACATGGCAAGCCCTCCGCTCACGGCAAGTCGTCCATCGAGCGAATCACCTTGCCCGCCAAGCCGTATTGAATCGCCTCCTTTGGACTCATCCAAAAGTTGCGGTCGCTGTCTTGAGTGATCCGCTCCAGCGTTTGGCCGGTTTGTTTGGCAAAAGTCCGATTAAGGCGCTCGCGAGTCTTCAAAATCTCCTGCGCTTCAATCTTCGCATCCGCCGCCGAGCCGCCGACGCCGCCGCTCGGCTGATGCAACATAAACCGAGTGTTCGGCAAAGCAAAGCGATCCTTCTTCGGCGGAGCGCAGTATATCAAGGCGCCGGCGCTCGCCACCCAGCCCGTCCCCACCATTAAAATGCGAGGCCGCACAAAGCGGATCACGTCAAAAATAGTGTCCCCGGACTCTACGTGGCCTCCGGGCGAGTTGACGAAGACGCGAATCGGATCATCGGACTCGCCCGCCAACACCAGCAGCTTTTCCGCGAACTCGCGGGACGACTCCTGGTCGATCTCGCCAAACAACGTGATCGTCCGCTGCCGGAACAGCAAAGCCTGAAGATGTTTCCTAAACGAATCGCCGTCTCCCGAAGCATATTGATATCGCTTTCGCATAAACCATTCAATCCTGTGCCCTCTGCCAAAACGTTCAAGCAAAATCCCGTTCAAACACAATTGACAAATCGACGCCCGTCCGTGATAATAAACACAAGAGACCAATTGTTTTTCCAGAATCTGAGGTTTGACGAGCCGCTATTTATAGATTAAAGGCTGGCGGATTATGGTTTAGGTCGTGTTCACTTAAAAAATGGAAGAAAACCAGTAGTACATAGGGATCTATATCAGAGTTGCGAAAGCTAATAGAATGGACAGAAGCTGGCGGAGAGAACTGCTTGGTCTGCGGCGCAGAAAATCATTGGAGGCCTTAGCGAGGGGGCTATTCCTGCGATAAAGATTCAAAGTCTTCGTTAGAGTGAACACACTCTAGATTGGGTAGGAAATTCTGAAAAAGTCCTGATGCTTATGAGGCGGGAGGGAGGGGGAAACTTTCCCGCTGCTGATGTTATGGAATGAAGTTTCTCTTCCGGCCAGCGGTTTCCTTTCCGGCCAACGAAGGCGTGGCCGGGCCTTTATTGGATTTGACTTCGGGGAAGATTTCGTCCATCCTGTTGTTTTCAAGCACAGAAAGTCATTATGAGTCGTTTCGCCGCATTTGCTATTGTTGCCAGCGTCTGCCTGAGTGGTCTTCACGGGCAAGAATGGAACTCGGAAAAGAAAACTTCCGCCGCCCCGTCGGTGTCGCCGGGAAGTGTAAAAGGAGTGGCGGAAGCCGCCGCTCCATCTTCCGCAACCGAGAAAATTCAAAAACCGCCGAAGAAGATTGTGATTGGCGGAGCCTCGGTGGATTTCTTTCGACCGTCTGATAAATCTTCCCAACCGCGATCCGCTGGAAAATTTCGAGGATGGCGGCTGTTGAACCCGTTTGCGCCATTGGATAAAGCTTCGAAATCTTCGCTAACTGCTTGGGACGGCCGACGCTCTTACCGCAAAAAATTCAAAGAACCTAAAACAGCGGAAATGGAAGGGATTACGTTGTTTTTCATTAAATTTTGATCGGGAGCGCATCCGATTTTTTCGGCTTGCAATTTTAAGCTTGGAAAAATTGCCCTCGCCCTTTATAGATTTTTGCCTTTGGATTGTTCGATAGGAAAAATAGAGACGGATTTTTTGCAATGAATTCCACACGGCGCGGGTTGTTTCTGGTTTTGGTATTTTCGGTTCTCGGCGGCACGCTTGATGCGGCCAATTGGCCTCAATGGCGCGGCCCCAACTTCAACGGTTCTACCGTAGAGACGGGGCTCCCCTCAAAATGGTCGAAAACGGAGAACGTGGTTTGGCGGGCAAAGATGCCGGGCCCCGGCGCGGCCACTCCCGTCGTTTGGGAAGACAAGGTCTTTGTCTCCAGCGCGGACGGCAAAGCCAAAACCCTAAAGGCGCTTTGCTTTGACCGCCAAAATGGCCAAATGCTCTGGTCCCATACATTGAGCGAAGGCAGTATTGAGCAGGATAGTCGGAGCAACTACGCCTCTCCGTCTCCGGCAACCGACGGCAGAACGGTCGTTTTCTTCTACGGCAATGGCGAATTGGCCGGCTTTGACCTCGACGGAAAAAAGTTGTGGCAACGCAACATCCAAAAAGCCGAAGGCGACTTTGCCTTTCTTTGGACGTTCAGTTCCAGCCCGCTCCTCTACGAAGGCAAACTTTTTCTTCAGGTTCTGCAACGCGACGAAGCGGTAGGCGAGAGAGGTTTTCTCGACCGCAAAAATGAGTCCTACCTCCTTGCGATGGAACCGCGCACGGGAAAAACCCTCTGGCGCCGCGTCCGTCCCAGCCAAGCCAAAGCCGAATCCAGAGAGGCCTTCACCACGCCCATCCCCTTTGAGTTCCAAGGAGAAAAGCAAATTCTGATTATCGGCGGGGATGATTTGACCGCTCACAATCCGGCCGACGGCAAAGAACTTTGGCGCTGGGGCACTTGGAATCCGAGGCGAATCGGACACTGGAGGCACGTCCCCTCTCCCGTCGCTGGCGAAGACATCATCCTGGTCTGCGCTCCCAAGAGAGACCCCATTTACGCCATCCGAGCCGGCGGCGCAGGAAGGCTTGGCAATCAAGCGGTCGCCTGGATTAGCCGCCATACCCGCCAGCTTTCCTCCGACGTTCCCACGCCCGCCTACTACGATGGCGACTTTTTCATCCTAAGCGACGTTCGGAAGGCGCTTTCTCGCGCAGAGCCGAAGTCCGGGCGCGTCCAATGGAGCATCGAACTGCCGGGATTTTCCAAATTCGAGGCGTCTCCCTTGGCCGCGGACGGCAAAATTTACCTTATGAACTTCGCCGGCGACGTGATCGTCGTCAACGCCGACAACGGCGAAATTATCAACAACGTCCCTATGGGAAATCCATACGACGACCATACCCGTTCCTCTATTATTGCGGCGCACGGGCAGATCTTTATCCGCACAAACAGCGAGCTGTTCTGCATTGCGGCAAATTCAACCAATTAGACTTACAATCCATTCAGCAAAACTATGCAATCAACCACAAAAACCATCTCGTTTCTTCTCTTCGGGCTCGCCGCTGTTCCCAGTCTCTTGGGCGCCGCCAACCCGAACGACTCAGAGCCTCCCATCGTCACGCCCGGCGACCGGCCCGGCCAAGCGCCTTCTGATGCCATTGCGCTCTTCGACGGCAAAGACCTCTCCCAATGGGAAAGCGTCAAAGGAGGTCCCGCCAAATGGACAGTGCGGGACGGCGCCATGATCGTCAACTGGACGGGCAACATCCGAACAAAACAATCCTTCGGCAACGTCCAACTGCACGTCGAATGGTCAACCCCCCGCGAAATCAAAGGCAAGGGACAAGGCCGGGGCAACAGCGGCGTTTACCTGCAGGGGCGCTACGAAATTCAAATACTGGACTCCTACGAAAACAAAACCTACTTCAACGGCCAAGCCGGCGCCTTCTACGGCAACAAACCTCCCTTAGTCAACGCCTCCCGAAAACCAGGCGAATGGCAAAGCTACGACATCATTTTCATCGCGCCCCAACCGTCCAAAGATGGAACCGGCGTGATTCCCGGCTCTTTCACCGTCTTTCACAACGGCGTTCTTATCCAAAATCACGTTCCGATTGCCGGCAAAAAAACCACCGCCGCCAACTTCTCCGGCGCCGCTGCCAAAGGACCTCTCGTCCTCCAAGATCACGGAAATCCAGTCCGTTTTCGCAACATCTGGATTCGCCCCTTGCCTTCTGCCTCTCCAAAAATTCAAAAGCAGTCCTCCATTCGCATCGAAATCACAACGGACGGCAAAGTGGCCCATAATGGCAACGAAATCGGCGTTCGCGGCGTCCGAGGCGTCGTCAAACGCATGCTCAAACAAAAGAAAAACCTGCCCGTGATTATCTAAGTGGACAAGGACTCTTCCCTCGATCTTGTTGCGAAAGTGCACGATCAGGCCACGTTGGCCGGAGCGGCGAATATCCACTTGTCTAAACGCCGATAAATACCTTCCCCGCCGAACGCAATCCCGTTCTCAATACAAAACGCCAGCGATAACTACCCTTCTTTTCCCTCGCGAAGGAAAGAACGCCGTCTGCCTGTTGGCGTTATTTGGTCGGTCTTTTCAGTGCTGTTTTGAAAGGTTTATAGTTTCCTGCCAATTTCATATAAAAAATTCCTCTATCTCCTTTGACTAGATTTTCTTCGCAATCAAGATTCAATCTTCGGCTCTGACTTTACTTATGAATTCTTTTCTGAGAAAAGCATTGGAAAGAGTTTGCGTTGCTTCCGGGAATCTCTATTTTCGCCGGCATGTCAAATAATTTCTGTCTTTAAGTTGTTAGGCGGCTGTGGTTGCGGATGCTGTTTCGGAATCAAAGAAAGCGGTTTCCGCCTTGGATGCCGCTGTTGTCGTTGGAATCGGCCTTCTCACCGCGCATTCTGCGGTGGGGTGACAACGCCCGCCCGATAAGCCTCGTCCGTCCGATTCGCCTTCGCTGGTGTCTACTTACATTAACAGCGTTGAAGTCCACAATCATTCTTCGTCTGGATTCTCGATTTCTGTGAATCTTGGTTCTGGTTGGGAGGCGTTTGGTGGTGCTTATCTTTGTGATGAGGATGGCCATTGTGATTCTGGATCTCTTCTTAGTTCGGGTACTTTTCGTTGGCCGGCTTCTGTTTACATGCTTAATCCGCCGCGGGGTAATTCTATTCACTCCTACAGTTTCAGACTTAAGCCAATTGCACGTGAGGGTGTTGCTAGGGGTCGTCCTTTTAGTTCTGCTGGTTTGGAGATTGATGTCACCGTGTATATTGAAGTTACGGATGGGGCCGTTTCTTCGATTTACTGCTATGTGGATTATCCTTCTGCGTACTTGGGGCCGTTTCGTCGTTCGGATTATTATCCGTACCTGCTTTATCAGGGCACTTGGTATGCCAATGGCTTTTGGTATGCTGATTGATTCTTGTCTTTGGCGCGGTTGTTGGGTTATTCTTTTTCCGCTATGGATTGGAAGAATCGGGCTTTTACGTTGATCGAATTGCTGGTGGTTATCGCAATCATCGGCATTTTGGCGTCTTTGCTCCTGCCTGCTCTTTCAAGGGCAAAGGCAACGGCTCATAAAGCGGTTTGCCTTAGTAATCAACGGCAAATTGGGATTGCTCGGCAACTGTACGCCAACGACAACGACGGCTTTTTGATTCCTCAATTTCGGGATGGTTCTATTGTTAGTAAATTTCGCGGATTTTGGAGTTATGTTCTCTGCTATTCATATTTAGGCGGCAGTACGAATCTGTTTAATTGTCCTGCCGAAAAGCGGGTAGCTCGGGTTTTGTCTAATGGGTTCTGGTCTGATCTTCTTCAGCCGCATATGTGGCCGAAGAATCCTGCTCTTTGGGATTGGGGTTATCAATCGAATCTTTCGGGGATGCATTCTCAAGAAGAATCTCTTTGGCCTTCTCCTGTTCTTCGGGGTGTTTCGCCTTATCCTGATTCTATTCGGGAGTCTGCTGTAGTTTCGCCTTCGCGGATGATTATTCAAGCGGATGCCTCACGGTTTGGGGTTTTGGAGAAAGCGGAGATTCAGCCTTGGGTTCTTATTGGTAGGTTTGGCTATCGTCGAGGCTTGATGCTTTCTTATCTTCATCCTTTTCCGCATCTTATGGGGAGTTTTTATCCTGAGTTATCGGTTGCACGTCGACATTCTGGGCAAGCGAATATTTTGTTTGTGGATGGTCATGTTGGCTCGGAGACGTTGCATCAAATGCTTTATCCATCTTTGGAGAATTGGACACGGTTTAACTTCGATAATGAAAAGCATTGGTTGGACGGTGACATGCCTTCTTCTTCCGGTTGGCAACCTCCTACGCCTTGGGATGAATTAGTGGATTTTTGAATTGTTTTTCATATCGTTTTTTTGACGTACTTAAGTGTTTTGGATCTGGTTATTTCTCTCTGCGTTGGCTTGTTGGTTGGATGGGGATTGGTCTTTGGCTTGGGGATAAGCGAATGTTTTTGTTCATGAAGGTTGCGTCGGATTGCTTGCGCTATGTGTTTGCTTTATTCTCGCTCTTCCAGCCAACGAGGCGCTACGGCCTGCTCAATTCCCAAGTGATCTAAAACTCTGGCCACTACGGTGTCGGCTAAATCGTCAATCGATTTTGGATGGGAATAGAAGGATGGGTTGGCGGGGAGAATGGTGGCGCCGGCCAGCAAGAGTGTCTCGAAGTTTCTGACGTGAATTAGGTTCAAAGGCGTTTCCCGAGGCACGAGGAGGAGTCGTTGTTTTTCTTTGAGCATTACGTCGGCGGCGCGGAGCAGTAGATCGCTGCCGAAGCCTTGAGCGATTCGTCCCAAAGTTCCCATGCTACAGGGGATCACCACCATAGCGTCGAAGGGATTGGATCCGCTGGCGAAGGGCGCGTTCATGGTTTTCAATCCGTAACGACGCACCGCCGGGTCCAACTGCAGGCCGTCTGGAAGTTCTTCGGCGATCACTTGGCGGGCGTAGTTGCTGATCACAACGTGGACTTCGTGATGCGCGCAGGAAAGGCGATTTAGAAGCCTTTGCGCGTAGATGACGCCGCTGGCGCCGGTAATGGCGACGATGATTTTCAAAATGACTGGGAAACGCCGATGCAAGCGCTTCTCTTGGCAAAGATTATGAAGGAAGAAAAGATTTTCCGCAATTCCCAAAAACGGCAAGACGGGCGGCTTTGTCATTTGCCGTTGACCGACCAACCGTCCACATCGGCTCATTCAAACGGTGATTGCTCGGCTCTGCGGCGATAATCGCGCCGGAGACTTTCCACAATCGGAGAAGAGCGGAGTTTTCTCCCGTTCAGGGAAGCGACGGGAAGGATTTCCCAAGCGCTTTGGGTCAAGAAAACTGCTTGCTTCGCCCACAGCGCCGATTCAAAAATGTTTTCTTCTTTGCAGGGCAGATTTCTGGAGGCGCAGATTTTCTGAACCACTTGACGAGTGATCCCGGGAAGGATGCCGGCGGAAAGAGGCGGGGTTCCGATAGAGTGTCCGTCAAACCAAAAGATGTTGGCGCAGCTCGTTTCGGCCACATGCTCCTTGTGATTCAAAAAAAGGACGTCGTCCGCATTTTGTCGGTCTGCTTCGGCTTTGCCGAGAATGGAAAAGAGTTGGTTGGTTGTTTTGTGTCGGCAAAGCGGATGACGGGCGTCGATCCGTTGACTGCCGGTGATCAAACGCCAGGTCGGGATTGGATCTCGCGGACAATGAGGCGCCGGATGCAAAGAAACAATCAGCGAAGGATTTTGGGCGTTTTGAATGGAATAACCGCGCGGACTTTGGCCCCGAGTTACTTGAATTCGCAACAGAAAGGCAGGGCGCTCACGCTCTTTGCCTTTCGGCAAATTCGCTTGGTTTTTGGAGAGTAGAGTTCGGACAACCTCCGCCAATTTTCCGGAATCAGGCCGGAACGGAATGGCCAGCGCGGCCAAAGACGCCGTCAATCGGGCAAGATGCGCTTCCCAAAAAGCCGGCCGGCCTCCGTAGATGCGAAGCGTCTCGAAACAACCGTCCCCATACATCACGCCCCGGTCGAAAATTGAAATGGATGCAGACTCTTGCGGAAGATATTTGCCGTTGACGTAAGCAATCATCAGTCCATTATCAGCGTCACTCTCCAAATGGGGAAAGAAGCGGAGCAGGCGGTTGTTCGGCATACGGTTTTTGGGAGAAGCCTTCCGGCCTGTTCAGGGAAAGCGCTTCCAAAAATCCTCGCGCTTTGTCCATCGTTTCCTCATACTCGGCAGCCGGATCCGAGTCCGCCACAATGCCGGCACCCACGTTGAAAAACAGACGCCCCTCCGCCCGAAACGCCATGCGAATACCAATGCTGAGGTGCGTCTCTCGATTGAATCCGATGAACCCCAAAGCGCCCGTGTAAGGGCCGCGGGCAATAGTCTCCAGTTCGTCAATAATCTGCATCGCCCGCAACTTGGGCGTTCCCGTCACGCTCCCGCCCGGAAAACAAGAGGCCAGCGCCTGAACGTGGCTAACTTGCTCGCAAAGAACGCCTTCCACGGTGGATACCAGATGTTGCACCTGCGGATACCGCTCCAACCGTGCCAAGTCAGAAACCATCACGGAACCGAATTCGCAGATTTGCCCCAAGTCGTTCCGCAACAGATCGGTAATCATCACCAACTCCGCAAGTTCTTTGGAACTAGATTGAAGTTCGTAAGCCAGTTGAGCGTCTCGCTGCGCGTTGGCAGATCGCGGCCGAGTCCCTTTGATCGGACGCGTGCGCACGTGCCGTCCCGAAATCCTCAGAAAAGATTCAGGCGACGCCGACGCAATTTGCATTCGCCCAAAATTCATCCAAGAAGCCAAAGGCGCCGGCGACACTTGCGCCAAACGCCGATACACCTCAAAACCATCGCCATCGAACGGAATATCCAGCCGATGCGAAAGATTCACCTGATAAATATCGCCGGCCCGAATGAAAATCTTTGCCCGCCTCACCCGCTCCATGAACGACTCGCGCGATAAATTCGAGCAAAGATTCCCGCCAAAATCCGCCGAAGCATCAAAACAAAAAGAAACAGAACTCGATGGCCTCCGAAGTTGCCGCAACCACCACTCCGCTTTCTCCTGCCCAACCTCAACCGAACGCGAACCATCAGCCCGCATTCCCGTCGAAACCACCCAGCATTTCTCCAGACAATGATCGAAAACGCACAAACTATCATAAAAACCCACGCACAAATCGGGAACTTCCGGCCTCCGCGCCGCTTTGGACACCAACTTTCTCGTCAACCGCCGATTCAACTCATACCCCCAATAACCAAAAACACCCCCCAACGGAAACGGCAAATCCACATCCTCCAGCAACTCATACCGCAAAAGCCTCTCACTCAACAAAGCCCAAGGATTGCCATAACTGACAAACTCCCGCCCGCCCGCGACAAAGCAACAACAATTGCCCCGCGCCTCCAACCGCGCAAAAGGCCGCGCAACCACAAACGAAAAACGATCCCTTGCCCCCCACAACGCCGATTGAAGAACAATAACGCCCGACTCTTGCCTAATTTGCCGCGCAAGAGTCAGCGGCAAGTGATCCGTCTCCACCTCTACAATCCAACTTCGCATCCGATCCACAAACAAAGTTTAACGGAAGACAATAAAAACTCTGCAAGAAATTATCCCATAATCCCAATTCGCCATTTTACCGCCACGAATCTGATACTAAGAGGATACTAAGCCGTTACTAAGCCGTCTCAGAAGGCTTGAAAAACACGAAAAACCAACCGTTTTCCTAAAACCAAAAACAACAAACCGCAACCCGCCAAACCAAACCATCCTCAAAGAAAAACGAAGAAAAAGCCCTCAAGATAATTGCGCTCCATTTGCCTTGCGGATTGAATTCCAAACGAATAATCCTCGAGAAAACGAAGAAAAAGTCCTCGCAAAAATCCCGCCAACAGCAAAAAACAGCAAAAATTCCCCTCCTCGCCAAAAAAAACGAAGAAAATTTAAAAAAAGGCCTTGACGGATTCTTGAAATCGGTTATTTTGATTACAGGTCAACGGAATATCGGCGTTCCCTTCTTTCTGGATTGGGGCGCCTGCCGAATAGAATAGCTCGGTGAACGGTGTCTGGGAGATTGCAAAATCCCTTCAGCGTTTAGGGGGAATAAGTGGGACATTCCTCGCTTTTTTGCCGATTGAACGTTGACCTCGGCCCGGGGCGTAGCCGTAAGCGCCATTTTGACAAGTAAAATACCGATTATTGTTTGTATTCGACATGAAGACGCTACATAAAGTTGTGCTGGCCTTAGTCAGCTCGTTTGCCAATGGAACCTCCAACCCCGCCCCGCAAGGAAACCGGGCTTTGGAAAAGATCGACGCTTTGACGCACGGCCCCTCGCCGCGCCCGAAGCAAGAAACCCGCAACCCGGAAACCCCGCAGAAACGATCTCTGCTCCAGAAAGTCAAGGAAGCCTGGACGAATCCGAAGGAAACCGCCGCCACCATCGGCGTCGGCATCACTTACGGAATCGTCATCGCCGCCCTTTTGCTTTTGCCCTTCCCGCCCAAAAGCATCCAAGCGCAAAGCACGCCGCAACCGTTGCCACTTCCCAAAACTCCTAAAGTCCTAGAAATCCACGTGGATGGCTTGAATGCGCCGACATCCGGAAAGTTCGACATTTCGGTTGTGACCGACAGCGAACCCGCTTGGACGTACTACAAATGGTGCTGGTCCGGTGTCTACAATTTCGGCACTCCAGAGTACATTAACGTCTTGACCGCTGAGGATCACTCATCCTTCGTTAGTTACTGGAACTTTTGGAATGATGAATACTGGTGGCAAAATCAGGGAAGCACGTACCAATGCACGATTGTCAGTCACGGCGACGGCAAACGCGTCGCCGACGTTGGCCTTGATGTCCGTGCGGATGCGCATTTCTATTTGCTGCGATTCCAAGACGGCACCTTTTGGCCAATCGGATGGATAACCGACTCGGACGGCGGCAGCTACTATGTCCCCGTCATTTGGAACGGCACTTGGTATCCCGGCCTCTAAATCGGCAATTGACGGAAAGAATTCGACTCAACCTTGCCTTTATGGCAAGGTTTTTGCTATATTTCAAAGATATGAAAAGAAGCGCATTTACCTTGATTGAACTGCTGGTGGTGATTGCCGTTATCGCCATCCTCGCCGGCCTGCTCTTGCCCGCCTTGAGCCGGGCTAAATCCCAAGCCCGCAGGATTTCCTGTGTCAACAACGAGCGGCAGATTGGCATCGCTTGGTCCCTTTACACCGTGGATCACGACGACTTCCATCCGCCGTATTACAAGGCCGATAGAAACAACCCGCCTTGGCCGGAAGTTTCCCCTTCTCGTCCTTACACCGCTGGCAACGTCGCTTGGTATCACACCATTTGCGATCAGTATATGGGCAGAACCACCAACTCGTGGCAGTGTCCGGAGAACCGAAACATCAAGCAAGCCATTCAAGAATACGCCGATCGACGGGGAGAAAGCGATCTCATCCTGCGGATGATTCGCAATGAGTGGAACTTCAGCTACGGCCTCAATGCCTTTGGAGTCAGAACAAACTTTAGTGGTCCAAAATACGGCATGGCGGCGCCTGGCGGGGTGGTTGGACCGGAGCCGTCGCCGTCGAACAACTGGACGGGCTGGGTTTGGAAGTCCATTCGCGCCAGTCAAGTTGTCGCTCCGTCCGAGATGATTGCCGTCGCCGACCATGCGCCGTGGTCTAAACGAGGGCCAAATGGCGAGAATGAAACACTTAAAGATGAAATAGAACATCCGATCGACTTCGCCTTTCCCGGCCCGCTAAGGTGGAGTCGATGGACGCCCTTCAGCGCCCGTTATCGGCACAACGGGCGGGCGAATGTGTTGTTTGCCGACGGCCATGTGGATGCGGAGAGGGAAAACGAGTTGCTCGATTTCAGCGGCGATCGCGCCAAACGCTGGAACTACGACCACCAACTCCATTGACTTCAAAACTTCCCGCATTTTTAGAAAGCCGATTGGCCAACCCATCGCAAGAGAGAAGACAACAATTGGAAAGTAGTTTAGTTTTGCTTGCTTTGTTTTTCCGTCTCAAGGGGTTGTGTGGAGAAGGGTTTTGGGACTTGTTGGTTTAGTAGATTTTGTGAGAGGTGGAGGGCGGAGGATAGGGTGTTGAGGAAGGGGTTGCTAGTTGGCGTCTTAGTTGGGGGATGTTGTTTTTGATGTTTTTTTCTAGTTCTTGGATGAGGCGGCGGCGAGTAAGGCGGAAGGGGTATTGGGAGGGCGGGATTGCTTGGAGGGAGTGAGGCATTTCTTTGCGGACGCTTTTCCACAAGGCTTGCAGGTCTCGTCGTTCTGATAGTCCAATTTCGTGGTTGTAGGCTTGGTTGAAGAAGGTGTTTAAAAACTCGGCTCGGCGAAGGGAGTGTCGGAATCTATCTGAAAGGAGTTTGTCGAGAAAATAGGTGAGGATGCCGATTGCAAGTCCACCAGCTAGTAATAGCGCGCGGTTTTTCCAGTCCAGTTGATTCCAAAGCAACCAAGCAAGGAGCGCCGTGGCGGTTGGGAAAATTATAATTAGACTGTGCCATATTAGTTTTTTGTTTCGGTAGGCGAGGCCGATTTGGTCACAGACTCGGCTGTGAACGGCTAATTTTTGGGCGGTTTGGAGCAGGTCGCTGACGGAGTTGTCGGCGCGGCGGGTTGGGGTTTGTTTGATTTTGTTGATGATTTCTTTGCGCGCGGTGTCAAAGTCTTCCAAAGGGATGACGCTGTTTTGGGGGCGGTTGTGGGTGTTGGCTTGTTCTGGGAGGTAGGTGGTGAAGATGTGGGGAATGTCTTTGCTGGGGATGGCTTTGGAGAGGTTCCAGCATAGGGCGCCGTAGGATCGGGCGAAGTCGCGCATTGTGGCGAAAAGGTCGGCTTTGTTTAATATAATCATAAGTTTGTGTTCCAGTCCGGCCAGCGTATGGGTAAGGATGGAGATGGCCTCGGCGGTGGTGCCGGGTTTGTCCGGGTCAAAGAAGAAGAGGATGAGGTCGGAATGTTCGGCAAAGGTTCGGACGCTTTTTTCAAAGTCGTATTGTCGGGTGTTGGAGTGGTTGGCGGCGTCGATCATTCCCGGGCTGTCGATTAGGTTGAGTTCTTGTAGGATGGAGCAAGGCAATGTTCTGAGGCGCAGTTTGGAAATGAAGGCGGGGCCTAAGCGGTGGAGGTTTTGCCAAGCGAGCGCGGGATGAGAGGCGACGGTTTGGCCGTCAAAGGAATCTGCGGTTTCTCCGCAGGTGATGATGGTAAATCCGTCGTCGGTGGGGGCGAGTCCCGTCTTTTGGATTGGGTTTCCTAGAAGGTGATTGATGAAGGAGGATTTGCCGGAGGAATGGTTGCCTAAAAAGAGAGCGGTGGGCTGGCGGGGAGCGTCTTCTGAATAGACGGGCAGTTCAAAGGCTAACGAATCGGCCAGCGGTTTGAGCGCGGAGCGATAGAGGAGGTTCGTTTTCTGATGCAGGGCGACGTAGTCTGTCATGTTGGAAAAGCTTTGCGGCGGGCTAATATGAAAATCTGTTTTGTTTCCATCGGCAGAGTGCCGGTTTCTCAATGCGTTTTCTTATTGCGGCGCGAGAAGCGGGGGCAAGGAAAAAGGGCAGAGAAACGCAAAGAGTGCGCTTTCCCTTTTGGCAAAGGTTATTTGCCTTGGTTTAAGGTGGCCAGGATGTCTTCGGTAATGTCGTTGGAGCCGTCTGTGAAGAGAACGATGGGGGCTTGGTTGATGTCCACTGCGGCAGTGTTCAGCACCAAAGAAAAGCCTTCCGAGCGGGCTTTGACTTTGATGGTGTCCTTAATGTCGCTGATAAGGTTGTTTTTGTGTCGGACTTGCTGTTCGGTCAGCCGGACTTCTCCGCTTCTTTTGTGACTGCGGATGTCGTTTTCGAGTTGGCGGATTTGCTGTAGTTTTTCTTCCGCTTCTGTGTTGCGTCGATCTTTTTCGTTGGTGGAAAGGGCTGGATCTTTCGCCGATTCTTTGATGGCGAGGTATTCTTTTTGCGCCGCTTGAAACTGCTCGATCATTTTTTCCTGCTGATCGTTGAATTCCTGCAAGCTTCCGCTCAACTTTTTGTCCAGTTGTTTGGTTTTCCAATAGCCGTCAAAGACTTTTTTCATGTCCACGACGGCGATTTTGGGCTGAGCGAGGGCAACAGAGGCGCTCAGAAGCAACAGGGAAAGGGCGACGATTTTCAAAGTTTTTAATGTGTAAGCCATGATCGGTTTCTCTCTCTAAAATTTCTGCGATTTGTAAAGCAATTTTGAATGGCGGGCAAGTTCTTTTTTTGCGCGGGCTTTGCCGATGGTTTTATGTGTTTGAGTGTTTAGAAGGGGCGTTCCCAGCCGACGCCGAAGTTGAATCGGCCAGACTCGTCGTTGTCCGCATCGGCGGTCAAAGGAATGCCGTAGTCCAAGCGAAGTGGGCCGATGGGCAGCTCCAAACGCATGCCAATGCCGATGTTGTCGTTGTAAGTTTGTGTTCTACCGTAAAGGCGAGTCGGTCTGAGCCCATCGCCTTGAGAAGCTGGAGCGCTGTTTTCTGGGGTGTACCCTGTTGGCCATTGGATGGGCCGGCTAAAAGCCCAACGAGTACCGTTCCTTTGGCGGGGAGTGTCCAGATAACTGTAATCGGTGGAAAAGCTAAAGGCGTCTTTATAGACCATGCCGATGTCGTAAAATACGGCGAGGCGGAAGCGTTCGATGACCGGCACGCTGTATTCGGCGGAAGCAAACCAGCTGGTTTTGCCGCCGATGGGTTCGCCAAAGCTGTCTTTGGGGCCGACGTCGCGGAAACGAAAACCGCGCAGGGAATACAATCCGCCAAGGAAGCTTCGGTCAAAGAGAGGCACGCGGTCGGAGTTTCCGTATTCTTCGATGACGCTGATTTGGGCTTGGAGTTCGAGGATGTGGCCTTCGGCGAGGCCTTTGAAGTAGTGTTTGGTGCCGAGGTCGATTTTGTAAAAGTCGGTGTCGCCTCCAAAGGGGCCGCCAGCGATGTGGGTTCGCAAACGAGTCAATTGGCCGATGTTGGGCAGGCGGCCGGGTCCGCGGGTATCGTAGTAAAGGATGGGGCTGACTTTGGAGACAAGACGTTTGCCGGCATTCTCCTCTTGCTTGAATACATAGTAGTCGTGATAAACGTTGGAGATTTCCACTTGTTCCAGGGTGTAGCCGAGTTCGCCGATGACAAAGTCGTTGAGGAGCGGGGTTCGCAGGCTGACGGTGCCGCCGCTTCGGGTTTCGTTGAAGATGCTGCTGAGGAAGTCCAGTTCGCGGTGGAAAAGGCTGGTGGAGAGTTCGAGTTTGCGGTCGAAGAGCCACGGTTCGATGAAAGTGAGTTGGTAGTCTTGGCGGCGGGTTCCGATTTGCGTTCGGATTTGGAGTTTCTGGCCGCCGCCTTGGAAGAGTGGAGGTTTGGCGATGTCGAAGTTGCCTTGGCTCAGTTCAATGAAGCCGACGAGGTTTTCCACAGAGTTGAAGCCGGCGCCGACGACAAAATTGCCGGTGCCTTGGGCTTTTTCGGCGACTTTGACGACGAGGTTTTTGCGGTTGGGGATGTCTGTGGGTTCGACGCTGAGGTCGACGGTGTCAAAGTATTGAAGCCCTTCCAGCCGCACTTGGCTGAGGCGGGCGCGCACCATGTTGAAGGGATCGCCCGGGGCGACGGCGAGTTCACGGCGGATGACTTTGTCCTTTGTTTTGGTGTTGCCGCGGATGTCGATTTGGTCGATGAAGTTTTTTTGCCCTTCTTGGATTTGGTAGTTCAAGTCCATGGTTCCTTCCGCAGTGTTGGCGGATTGGAGGGGAAGAATTCGGGTATCGCCCTGGTTTTGCGGGCTGAGATAGCCGGCGCTTTCGTAAAGATCGGCCACGGCTTGGTTGTTGTCGTCGAATCCTTGCGGGGTAAAGACGTCGCCGGGACGCATGGCCAAGCGGCTTTGGGTGCCTGAGCGAGTTTGTCTGAAGAGAATCTCTTCCGTGGAAAAGACTTCGTTGCCTTGGATTCTCAGGTCGCCGACGCGGTATTGTTGGCCTTCAAAGATTTCCAAGGTGAGAATCATTTTGTCCGGCTTGGGATAGTCGAAGCGAACGTCTCGAATGGCAAAGTCGAGGTAGCCGTTTTCGTAGTAAAGGTCGCGGAGTCTCTCGCGGTCTTCGAGGAATTGGTCTTCCTTGTAAACGCCGGAGCCGGTAAGCCATGAGAAAGCCCAACGGTTGCGGGTTTTGATGGCTTTGCGCAGTTTCCTGATTTTGAAAGCCTCGGCGCCTTCAAAACGCACGGCCTGAATGCGAACTTTTGGGGATTCGGCGACTTCGAAGGTGACGGTTCCCTGCCCCCGATCTTCGTCAATGGAAGGCACGTATTTGACGGCGGTTTCGCGGTATCCTTTTTTTTCGTAGAGTTCTTTGATGGCCTGCGCGTCGGTGAACAGCTGTTTTTCGTCAATCGGCGCGCCGATTTTTGAGGCGATTATTTTCCGAAGTCGGCGGGTTTTGAGGCGGTCGTTGCCGGAAAACTCAATTTTGGACAGGGTGGGCCTGCCTTGAACGGAATAGATTAGCTTGATTCCGTCGTCTGTTTTTTCCCAAGCGACGTTGACGTTGTGGAAGTAATCGGTTTGAAGCAGGCTTTTGATGTCCTGATTAATTTTGGACGGAGTGATCAAGTCGCCTGCGCGGGTTTGGATGTTGGCTTGAATGCGCTCGTCGCTCACTGAGGGCGGGCCAACGTGGCGAATTTCGATTTGATCCACGGTTTGTTGGGAGAGTTGCGCCTGCCCGGCAACTTGGAACAGCCAGCAAGCGAGAAAGACCCAAGTTAACCAGCGCCGTTTCCAAGAATGTCTCATTTAATTTTAATTAGTTTCCGTTGGATGAATATCTTCTGCGCTGATTTTGGCGGCATTTTCAAAGCGTGTAAAGCCTTTGAGAAAGGTTAAAGGAATGTCGCCGGTGGGGCCGTTGCGCTGTTTGGCAACCAAAAGATGAACGGCGTGCGAGTCTTTGCCGACGGCCACGTCTTCTTCGGCCTCCGCGGGGATGTAAAGAAGGCCGACGAAGTCGGCGTCCTGCTCGATGGCGCCGGACTCGCGCAAGTCTGAAAGGCGGGGCTTGCCCTGCCTTGATTCGACCTCGCGGTTCAGCTGGCTGAGCACCACCACGGGAACGTCTAACTCTATGGCCAAAGCCTTGATGCGACTGGAAATGTCGGCGATTTCCTGTTGCCGATTCTCCGCCCGCCTCGAAGAAGAGCGGAGCAATTGAAGGTAGTCAATGATGAGCAACTCCACTTTATGCTGGCGCACCATGCGCCGAGCGCGAGTTCGAAGGCCGAGGATGTCTAGTCCGGCAGAAGCGTCGATGAAAAGAGAAGACTCCATCATATCCGAGGCGGCGGCGGTGACGTCCGCAAAAGTCGATTCATTCAGCAGGCCGTGCCGCGCATCGTGCATGCTGACCTTGGCGCGGGAGCATAGCATCCGCAGCGCGAGGGTCTCGGCGGTCATTTCCAGACTAAAAACGCCGACCGGTCGTTTCTGGTCCACGGCCACGCGCTCGGCGATATTCATAGCCAGAGAAGTCTTGCCCATGCTCGGCCTTGCGGCGATCACAATCATGTCGCCCCGATGCAGGCCGTGCGTCATCCTATCCAAATCGACAAATCCAGTGGCAAGGCCGTCCGGCGCTCCGCCTAACTCCTGCCAGTTTTGCACGGTGGCAACGGCCTTCTTGACCAGCGCGCCTATGGATGTGTCCGCTTTGCCCGATTGCGCTCTATTGATGGAAAGAACATCCCGCTCAATGTCGTCCAACGCCTCGTTCACATCGTCTGGCCGGTCGTAAGCGGCGGCGGCGGCGGCGGAGCAAACGCGAATCACGCGGCGCAAGATCGCCTGCTCCACAAGGATGTCCAAATAACTGCCGAGAACGGCCACCGAAGGAGCGGCGTCCGGCAACGCAGCCAGATACTGCAATCCGCCGGCTTTCTCTAACTTCCCGCTGTCTTGGAGCCGTTGCCGCAAAATCACCGGCTCAATTGGCTTTCCCGCATCCGCCAACTCCACCATCGCCGTGTAAATCGCGCGATGCCGAAGCTCGTAAAAGAAATCCAGATTAGCAATCTTGGCCGTCACCAGAGGCAGGGACTCCTCGGAATCTTGAAAGATGCAGGCTAGAACCGCCCGCTCCGCTTCCGGCGAATGCGGCGGAAGCCGGGACGCCGAACCGCCATTCGCCTTAGACTTCACCCCATTCTCAGCGCCGGGAAGATCCGACATATCTGCCCTGTCGTTTGGAAAACTCATCGCGCCAAATAGAAAGCAAAACCCGCCAAAATCTCAAGAAAGAATCTTATCCACAAAATTGCCGACAAAAAAGATTGGACTTGAAAAGCAACAAAGCGGATAATCCGCCTTGTTTCCGAAGGGCGGGCAACTATGGCAATGCTAAACATCAAGGAAGCGGCGGAATGCCGCTACGATCTGGTTTCTTTGGGAGAGATTATGTTGCGCTTGGATCCCGGCGAAGGACGGGTTCGAACGGCGCGAGAATTTAAAGCCTGGGAAGGCGGCGGCGAATACAACGTCGCCCGAGGTTTGCGCCGCTGCTTTGGCTTGCGAACCGGCGTAGTCACCGCCTTTGCCGACAACGAAATCGGCCGCCTGCTGGAAGATTTCATCCTCCAAGGCGGCGTGGATACCTCCCTCATCCAATGGATCCCTTACGACGGCGTCGGACGCACGGTGCGCAACGGCCTGAACTTTACCGAACGAGGCTTTGGCATTCGCGGCGCCCTCGGCACACCGGATCGAGGCATCACCGCCGCCTCGCAAATGAAACCCGGCGACATAGACTGGGACGACTTGTTCGGCAAACAAGGCGCGCGCTGGTTCCACACCGGCGGCATCTTCGCCGCCTTGTCCAAAACAACCGCCGATTTGGCCGAAGAAGCCGTCCGCGCCGCCCAAAAACACGGCACCATTGTTTCCTACGATTTAAACTACCGCCCATCCCTCTGGAAAGCCATCGGCGGCAAAGCAAAAGCGCAAGAAGTCAACCGACGCATCGCCGCCAACGTGGACGTCATGCTCGGCAACGAAGAAGACTTTACCGCCTGCCTCGGCTTCCAAGTGGAAGGTCTTGACGAAAACATTTCCGCCATCGAAGTGGACAAATTCAAAGCCATGATCCGCGCCGCAACCAATGCCTTCCCCAACTTCAAAATCACCGCCACCACTTTGCGCGCCGTCAAAACTGCCACCATCAACGACTGGAAAGCCATCTGCTGGGCAAACGGCAACTTCTTCGAATCCCGACCCTTCCCCAACCTCGAAATCCTCGACCGAGTCGGCGGCGGCGACAGCTTCGCTTCCGGTTTGATTTACGGCTTTCTAACCACCGGCGATCCCGCTCAAGCAGTCAACTACGGAGCCTCCCACGGCGCGCTAGCAATGACCACACCGGGCGACACTTCCATGGCCTCTCTCAAAGAAGTAGAAAAAATCCTCGCCGGCGCCAGCGCCCGAGTCGCCCGCTAATCCAAAATCCCGTTTCCTTTATGCGCTCGGATGTGACAGAGATGATGGACGCGTTGCGGCGGCTGTTTCCCGCCTGCGTGACCGAAGCGCAAAGCCAAGACGGCCAAATCCAACCGGCCATTGACTTTGACCTCCTGCGCCAAGAACTCTCTGACTGCCTCATCGAAGGCCCAACCGAACGATACCAACTCAATTGGCCGGGCAAGCGTGCGGCGATTGCGGCGGCGTCTGAACCCATCCGCAAAGCCTTCTTCCCTCAACCCAAAGAAAGCCTCCACTTCCAAACCACCCAAAACCTCTTCATTGAAGGAGATAACTTAGACGCGCTGAAACTTCTGCAGGAAATCTATCTCGCCCGCGTCAAAGCCATTTACATTGACCCGCCGTATAACACGGGCAAAGACTTCCTTTACAAAGACAAATTCGCGATGTCAAAAAAGGAATGGAGCGAGAAAACCGCCGAGCGCGATGAAGAGGGCAGACTCATCGCCAACCCCGACAGCGGCGGCCGCTACCACTCCAACTGGCTTTCTATGATATACCCGCGCTTGAAGTTAGCCAGAAACTTGCTTTCCCAAGATGGCGTCATTTTTATCTCCATTGACGACAACGAACAACATAACCTGCGCAAACTCTGCGACGAAATCTTCGGCTCCATAAACTTTATCGCCAAAATCTCATGGCAAGGGATGGACACCATCAAAAACGACGCCAAACATTTCTCATCTAACACTGAATTTGTTTTTGTTTATGCTCGTGAAATCGACAAAGTTGAAATAGGAGGTTTTCCAAAAACCGAGAAACAGCGGAGAACTTACAAAAACTACGATAATGATCCACGAGGTGATTATTTAGTTGCGCCAATTCACGCAAAAAGCGGGACTGAATCAAATCTCTACGAATTCACTTTTCCAAACGGGCAAAAATGGAAAATCCCAGTTGGCAAATATCCTAGATACTCGAAAAAGAGACTGCAGGAGTTAGTTGACGACAATCGAATTTTACTCGATTCAAACGGCAAGAAAACACCACAAGTAAAAACATTCTGGAACGAGACAAGTCAGACGATGCGCCCGACAACATTTTGGCCGTATAAAGAATATGGCAGCACTCGGCAAGCGAATGCGGAAATGCGGAAATTGATGGGCAGAGGCATGTTTGAAAATCCCAAGCCGGTGCGGTTAGTGGAGCATTTGTTGCGGTTGTCGACCAGCGCGGGCAAAGGAGGAGAGGAAGGCGATATTGTATTAGATTTCTTTGCGGGGAGTTGCACGACGGCGCATGCGGTAATGAAACTAAACAAAGAAGACGGCGGCAATCGGCGGTTTATTATGGTTCAGTTGCCGGAGAAATGCGGGGAGAAGACAGAGGCTTTCAAAGCCGGCTATAAAACCATTGCGGACATCGGCAAAGAGCGCATCCGCCGCGCCGCCCAACAACTCGGCGACACCTCCGGCCTCCGCGTATTGAAGATTGGCGATTCTAACTTCAAAGACTGCCGTCTCCTACCCGATGAATACAAACTAGAAAACCTAATGGACTTGGCCGACAACCTCTTGCCCAATCGCAAACCGCTAGACTTGCTTTTTGAAGCGATGTGGATACTAGGATTAGATTTGCATTCGCCTATACAAACCCAAACCATCCAAAACAAGCAGGTTTTCCTTGTCGGCGACAGTGCGACGTGCTTTCAATAATGAGAATTCCCAGTTGTCGGCGAAGGCGGCATCCGGCCAAAACCTTCGATTCCGATTCGTTATCGAATTTTTTCGACCGACGGAGGGAGTGTATCATCTTTCTCTTGTTTCCCGCAAAAAACCTTCAGGCGAGATCTTGCTGGCTATTTCCGTGTTTATCTTGCACGTAGAATGCAGCGAGACTTTCTTCCGCCAAGCGTCTCCTTTTGCCAATTCTAAGACGCGAATTGTTGTTTCCGAGGACGAATTGCACGGGAAGATTGAGATCAACTGGACTATGGTGACGCCGTCTTTCGAATCCGGCGCGGCGATATTTTGGCTGTTGGCGAGAGGCGTGTTTGAAATCGAAAGTTCTGATCGGACTGGAAAATCGTTTCCGCCGCTTAATAAACGCATGACAAGTGGTGAAAAGTAATCGCAGAGGCGGGGATGGGAATCCGCTTTCAAATGTTGTTTGGAACTTAAACTTAAACAAATGAGAGCGACTCTTGGTATTGCTGCCATGATCGCCATTATCGCGACGACGGCAAGTCCGATGCAAGCGTAGGATTCCTGCACTTGTTCGGGGATATCCAGAATTGAATGCGAGCTTATTCCGCCAATGCCGGAAGAGTGCTTGGAACTTCGGAATCGGCTTAGCCTAGAATCTTGGGAGAGGTGCCGGGCAAGAAGGGAACAAATTGATGAACAGGAACAGTCGCTTCTCAATCATTTCCAACGCGTCTATCGCGATGTGATGAACTCACTTGACCAAATTTACAATAATAACGTGAGATTGGCGAGGCAGATACACGCCGCTGCGACGGTGGTAGCATTGTCTAACTACGAGGTCTGCGCAGCGGCGGATCCCCACGGCTTTTGGAAATGGCGCAACTTGATTAATCGATGCAATACTACTTTAGCGGCAGTGATGGCGGCGGCCGCTCAAAAATTAGACAGTTCACTTGAAAAAGCATCCATTGCCCTAGATTCTAGACGCGAGAAATGCCACGTTGATAAAAAATATCGCGCTGAAAACTGGCAACAGCATATTCAAGAATTGGGATTAATCTGGGAAGGTTATTACGCCGGCTTGGAACGAGGGAATCAAGACTAAAAAGCAAAAAGAAGGAAAGGTGCAACAGAATGAAACAGAGAAATTTTTTGGTTTCGATGCGGAGTCTGCCCAGCGCGTGTCAACGACTATCATAGTGATTCTTTGCTTAAGTATCTGTGCCGACTACTTTGGCTGGTTTGGCGATAATCGCCATGAAGAATTGAAGAAGTCTTACCGCGAGAAAGTTAATCTTTTGACAACTCAAAACGAAAATCAGTTACGGGAGAATAAGGAACTCAAAGAGCAATTGAGCATCTTGAAATCAGAGATGATTAAAGCGGAGATTGAGAAAGCCAAGCCGAAGGAAGAATCAAAACCGGTTGCGGCGTTTCCATCGAGCGGGTCGGCGGGCAAGTTGAAATGGCGGAAATATTCGAGGAGATGGCGGCGAAAGCCGAGCGGCTGGCGGAGGAAATGACGGAGGCCGAATAGCCGATTGAGATTTGGCTCGGCGGTTTTTTAAACGAATGGAAAAACATTGTTTGGCTTTGTCGGGAACTTTTTCACAGGCGAGAGGGCGGCGAGGCAGGGTTTTTGGACGCAATGGCTTCGGCCAGCAGGCCAAGAGCTTCGCTACGGACTACGGTGCCGATGAGTTTCCTTTCGCCGAGATGGTTCACGACGGGGATGTTTCGCGCTTCGCTGGAAAGCAACACGGTCAAGGCTTCGTTCAACCGCTGGTGCGGGGTAAGCACGTCCGGCGGCGGACGCATCACGTCCATTGCGATGACGCTCATCAGATGGTCGCCTCTTGTGAGGTGTTCCTTCAAATCTTGCAATGCCACGGTGCCTATTAATCTTTGGTCGGCGTTGACTACTGGCAGGAAGTGATGCGTGCTTTTTAGGAATCTTTCAGCAATTTTGTCGAACGAATCCGCTTCCCGCAACGGAGGGATCGGCGCCAGCATCAAGTCCCCAATTCGCCGCTGGGAGGCCGTTCCGATGCGTTCTGTCTCCCAGTTGGAAAGCCCTTTTATATCCAAACCTTCAGAGTAAACGTTCGAGGGGTGCAATCCTCTGGCGATCAAGGTGGACAACGCGCAGGTGAGCATGAGAGGAGGCATCAAGCTGTAGTTAAGCGTCAACTCTAGAATCATGATCATCGCCAAGAGAGGTGCATGGGTGGTGCCGGCCAAAAGACCGCCCATTCCCGCCAAGGCGAAGGCGCCGATGGGCAAGGCCGGCGTTTCAAAAAGACGTTCGATCCCGTAAAAATACAAGCCGCCGAGCCCCGCTCCCAAGAACAGCGTGGGCGTTAAAACACCGCCCAATGTGCCGGCTCCCACAACGCAGACTGTGGCGACAAACCGCGCCGACGTCAGTCCCAACAAATGCCCGGAATCCGTGCTTCCTTGGAGCGCTTCGCTGGCCGCTTGATAGCCGTTGCCAATCACCCCGGGAAACGGAATGGCCAGCAACCCGACGATCAATCCGCCAAGCGCTAATCGCCCGTAAATTGGCAGTCGCAGCTTTCCAAAGAGAGTCTCGCTCCATCGCAGAGACTTCTGAAACACGGCGGCCGCAACGCCGCACAACGCTCCCAATGGCAAAAACCAGGCCAGCTGGTCGTTGGCAAATTCGAACGAGGGCACTTCGTAAAGCGGCCCCAATCCAAAGAAACTGCGCGACACTACCGCCGCAATGACGGACGCAAACACAAGAGGCGCAAAGAGGTTCATGGCGAAATTTCCCAACACAATTTGCGCCGCAAAAACCGCCCCGGCAATCGGCGCGTTATAGGCCGCCGCCATTCCCGAAGCCGCCCCGCAAGCCACCAACAAGCGCAACCGATACGGAGGCCAGCCAAACCACTGCCCTCCTTTCGAGGCAAAGGTTGCCGTAAGCTGCGTAATCGAGCCTTCTCGCCCAATGGAGGCGCCAGAAACGATGCTCATCAACGACGAAAATCCCTTGACCAATGCCGCTCGCAAAGGCAATCGCCCATCGCCAAGGAACACCGCCTCAAGAAAATTCCCGCTCCCTTGTCGAACCCGAGGGCGAAGGCCGAAGTGAAGCGTCAAACCGGCCAAAAGTCCGCCGCCGATAGGAATCCCAATCCATCCCCAGTTTCGTTGTCCTTCCCCAGCCAACCCGCCAAAAAAAGGAAACCAAACGCCCAGCCAATCCACCAAAACGGCCAGCCAATCAATCAGAGAAATGAAAACGAGATTCGTCCCGCCGCCAATCAATCCAACGGTTCCCGCCAACGCCAAATGCCAAGCCTCCTGGCTAATTCGAATCCTTTCGCGCCACCGCAGAAGACGGCGATAAAAAGGACGAACTAATCGCCGAACCGCAAGTTTTCGAAACTTAGAAAGGATAAGAAGCGCCGACACAGCTGGAATTTCAAAAAGTTTCCCGTAAATCGCTTCTCAATGAACACGCCCGGCAGGAAACGAGAACCCCGTCCACACTGCCCAATGGACAATCACAATGAGTCGGCAAGAAGAAAAAGAATGACAAACTCAAAATCATTGCCGCCGTTTGTTCATTCACGTCCACATTGCCGCCGCAACCAAGCCCGTCGCAGCCACAAATTCGCCATCGCCAGAATCGTGGCCGAATCCATCACTTTGTGCACTACTCTAATAATCTACCCAAAACTGCTTTGCGCATCCAATCAACAATCTTCTTTTCGTCGAGTCATCGATCCTTTTTTAGGAAGATAAGTTCGTGCGACAAAGCCTCCTGAATGCCTCAATCTGCGGCTTAGGCTTCACTCTCTTTTCCGCTGCGACCTCAGCGCGCGTTCTCACAATCCGCATTCGTCATTCTTTATGAAACGAAAAAAACTCCGCTTGGGAAATCCCAAAAGCGGTTGCTTGGAAAAAACGAGGCCAACCTCAATCCAAAGGCCAATAGCCCAAACCACAGACCGCAAACCCTAGCCAGAGGACTTTGACCCCCAAATCACTAGCCACAAATCGCCAAAGCCTCCGACCACTGCCGGCCCTCTGTTTGCCAGCAACGAAGGCTACAAACTGGCGGCTTGGGCTTGCCGTTTCTTTTGCAGATGGCGGCGGGCAATCACAAATCCCAAAGCAAACAAGCCGAAGACAAGGGCGTATTGTTCTGGTTCGGGCACAAAAGCCGCCGGACTGCTGTAGACAAATACCCGAAAAGTGCTATTAGTCAGAATGCCTACGTTGGCGTCGTCCGCCCAACGAGGGCCGTCAAAGCCGTTGTAGAAAAAGTTTGTCCCCGGGGGGAATGGTGAAATCGCTGATGGGATAGGGCACAAAGTGCCTTGGCCTCTCCAAGAAGAGGCAACGTGCGCATTGTAACTGAACGAATTTGTCCCCGGCAGCGAATGCCAATCGCATCCGTTCCCTGCGTGCCGTTGAACATGAAGAGATGGCTGAAGGTTCGGGTTTCCGAGCCGAGGGTGATTCTCGGCATGTTGGTGGGGTTGACCGTCAAAGAATACAGGGCGGCAGCGCTGTATCGAGAGGGCGCGCTTGCTGGAAAGAGTTCATCTCCGGCGCTAGGTTGCAAGGCACCGTCGCTGCCATTGTTGTATTGGACGGGCGATTGGGATTGCGCGCCGAGGATGGTGCCTCCTACTTGGTCCGCGGTGGAACTGCCGGAGAAAGTCCAAAGCGTCGTGTTGTTGGTGTGGTCTTGGAGGGGATGGATGGTAAGGATCAGCTGCGCTTGGCTTTGTTCAATGGGAACGAGAGAAAGCAAAGTCACCGCCGCTATCCAAGCCGCTAGAAGAGCAGACTTATCGCCGATGCCCGAATTTCGACAAATTTCGATTTCATAGCGTTCAATCATTTCTCAAAAATAATTCTAAAAATAAACTGCAATCCGTTGTTTCCAGAAACTTTTCCAAAACTAATCCGCAATGGATTTGGCTTCTAAATACGCTCTCGCCCGCCCGTCGTCAAGCCCCTAAATTTACAAAAAAATGAAAAATTTTTATGCTCAGCGGTAGGGGGTTTACAACGGGCGATGATTTGGGATTCTTTGGAATTGATGATTGAGGGCTTGTCCAAAACCGCGAAGTGCGCCAAAGAGCGCAAAATCCCCTCTTGCCAATTGCAAAGCTGGAAGCAAACCGCTGGGTTTTGCCGCGTTTGATCGCCGGCTCGCTTCCGGTTTCTCGCGCGATTGTTTGATAGGCTGAAAATATGAGATTGACAGAGTTTGCCATTGTTTCCTATTTTTGTTCTCAATGTTTTTCCGCGGGTTGTTTGTGAATAAAAGATTGACGAATGGCTGGCTGGCTTGGCCGTGTTTTTTGCTCTGGCTTGGTTGCTTTGTCGCCGTCGCATTTTTTGAATCAGAAACGGTTGCGGAAGAATCCGGCGGTTTTAGGGAGGAAGAGGCGGAGCGGCTTTTCGCGAATCAAGTTTGGCCGCGCATTCGCGCCAAGTGTCTTCCCTGCCACGGGGGCGACGAGGGCAAGATCAAAGGGAATTTGGATCTCCGGGAACTTTCCAGCGCGCTAAAAGGCGGCGACTCTGGCGAGGCTTTGGTTCCCGGCGATGCGGAAAAGAGCCTGCTGATCGCCGCCATCGGCTGGGAAAACGAAGACCTTCGAATGCCTCCGAAAGAAAATGACCGTCTTTCGGATGGCGAAGTGGCGCAGTTCAAAGCCTGGATTCAGGCGGGCGCACCTTGGCCGAGCGCCGAAAGAATTCAACAGTTGGCGCAGTCAGACGACGCTTCTGCGGATGGAAGCGTTCAAGTGTCGACCAGCGGGGGATTGAGCCAAGGGTGGACGAGTCGCCGTTATCGGCCGGAAAATCTTTGGGCGTATCAACCTTTGGCAAAGCCCGCACCGCCCGTCGGCGACGGCCATCCCATCGACGCCTTTATTGAAAACGGCTTGAAGGAGCGCGGTCTTCCGGCCGCGCCGAAGGCGGATCGGCTTACTCTTTTGCGCCGAGCGACTTATGACTTGCTTGGTTTGCCTCCCGCGCCGGAAGAGGCGGATTCTTTCTTGGCCGATCCGCGATCCGACGGGGTTGCATTCGCCGCCTTGATTGAAAGATTGCTGGCTAGTCCGCATTACGGCGAGCGTTGGGGAAGGCACTGGCTGGACGTGGTTCGCTATGCAGACACGGCCGGTTTGGCGAATGATTTTGATCGCGGCAACGCTTGGCGCTACCGCGATTATGTGATCCGCTCTTTCAACGACGACAAACCCTACCGTCAGTTCATCCGAGAACAAATCGCCGGAGACGAGTTGAGCTCCGCGAATCCGGAACACTGGATCGCCTCCGGATTCCTTCGCATGGGGCCTTGGGAACTGACGGGCATGGAAATCCCGGCCATCGCCCGGCAACGCTTCCTGGATGACGCCGTCAACATTGTTGGTCAAACGTTTCTCGGCCATACCCTGCGTTGCGCCAAGTGTCACGATCACAAATTCGATCCCGTGCCCACCCGCGATTACTATCGCCTCTACGCCGTGTTTAACAGCACGCAGCCGGTAGAGCGGCGGGCGCCGTTTCTGCCGGCTGAGAATACGAGCGGATTTGATGAGCGCCGCTACCTTTTGGCCCGTCAAGAGCGGGTTCAGCAAAGCTTGTCGCGGTTGCAGGCGAAAACCGGCAACGCCATCGCCGCTTGGTTCCAAGAGCGCGGACTGCCTTACAAAACTCGAGAAGAAGCCCGGAAGGCCGGTTTGGGGCCTGATGAAATTCCCCCCAAACACTTTGGATTTACTGTCGAAGACTTTGGGAGAGAACGCATGGCGCGCAAGACTCTCCTGCGTTTGCAGTGGGAACTGGAGCGGTATGAGCCAATTGCCTTCTCCGTGTATAGCGGCGTTTCGCCCAAAAGGTTAAAGTATTACCTTCCCCAGCGAATGCCGGCAAATCCTTTGACGGACGGGCAACCGGAAGCTGGCCGTATCTTGAAGGGAGGCGACGTCTTTTCGGAAGCCGATCCGGTTTTGCCCGCCGCCCTCAGCGTTCTTGACGAGTTGGTTCCGGAACTGGCCGCCATCTCCTTTCCCACAAACGTCGTCGGCCGTCGCACTGCCTTGGCCGATTGGATTGCCCATCCCAAAAACCCGCTCACCGCCCGCGCTATCGTTAACCGCATTTGGCAGTGGCACTTCGGCGTTCCCCTGGCCGGCAATCCCAACAATCTTGGAGCAACGGGCAAGAAACCCACTCATCCGAATCTTCTCGACTGGTTGGCTTCGACCTTCCTAGAGTCCGGCGGATCCTTCAAAGCGATGCACCGTCTGATTATGACTTCGGAGGCGTACCAAAGATCCTCCCGCCATCCGTTCCCTTCAGAACTGGAGCGCAAAGACCCAAACCGCGTCCGTTATGCCGCTTTTCGGCCGCGCCGCTTGACCGCCGAGGAGTTTCGCGACAGCATGCTGGCTGTCAGCGGCGAATGGAATCGGCAGATCGGAGGCATCCCCGCCCGCCCTGAAATCAACCTCGAAGTCGCCCTGCAACCGCGCATGGTAATGGGCACCTTCGCCACCGCCTGGCAGCCCAACCCCCTTCCCAACCAAAGGCATCGCCGCTCCGTTTATTCCATGAAAGTTCGCGGCCTGCGGGACCCGTTTATGGAAGTGTTCGACGCGCCGGATCCCGACCTCTCCTGTGAAGCCCGCGACGCTTCCAACGTCGCGCCGCAAGTGTTTAGCTTGTTCAACAGTCAAATCACTTATGACCGCGCCGTAGCCTTCGCCATCCGCCTTCAAAACGATTCTCGAAACGCGGAACGCAAAGAGAACAAAACAAACTCGGTCAACGCAGAAGCGGCCATTCAGCGCGCCTTTGCCCTGGCCTTTTGCCGCGCGCCGAGCCGCTTGGAACTCTCCGCATGCCTCGACCACTTCGCCGCAATGAAGCGCCGGCACCAAAGCGCAAAAATCCCAAAACCCCAATATCCAACCTCAGTCATTCGCGAAGCGGTCGAAGAAAACACCGGCGAAAAGTTCCGCTTCATCGAAATGCTGGAAGTCTTTGAAGATTTTCTGCCGGACAAAAAACTTGCCGACGTCCCGGTGGAGACCAGAGCGCTGGCCGAAATTTGCCTGACGCTTTTTAACAGCAACGAATTTGCCTACATCTATTAAAACGATTTAAACTGCTAAACCAACCTAGTTATGAGCGAACTTTCTCTCGCATCAAAACCCGCCGCCGCCGCGTTCCCCGAACATGTCGCCGGAACCTTGTTGTCGCGCCGTCAATTCCTCTACGGACTGGGCGCCACTCTCGGAAGCGTCGCCTTCTCTTCGCTGCTAGCGGAGGAAACCGCTCCAAAACGCGGCAATAATCCTCTCTCTCCCAAATCCGGTCACTTTCCCGCCCGCGCCCGGCGTTGCATCTTCCTCGTGATGGAGGGCGGTCCCAGCCATATCGACACCTTCGACCCCAAACCCAAGCTGGCCGAGCTTCACCTCAAACAATTCCAACGCTACGGAAGGAGAAACTCCGCCATGGAAACCGGCCGCCGCTACTACGTCCAAAGCCCCTTCTCCTTCGGCAAATACGGCCAAAGCGGCGCCGATATGAGCGTTCACTGGAAACATCTCCAAACCGTTGCCGACGAAATTTGCTTTTACCGCGGTTGCCAAGTGGATTCGGTCAATCACCCTACCGCCCAATATCAACTCAACACCGGCAACCGCTTCGGAGGCGATCCCGCCATCGGCGCCTGGACTACTTACGGACTAGGAACACTCAACCAAAACCTCCCCGGATACATCGTCCTCCCGGAAACCGCCTTCCCCCAAGGAGGCTCCGGCAACTGGACCAACGGATTCCTGCCGGCCGGCTACCAAGGCGTTCCCCTGCGTCCCCAAGGCGATCCCATCCTCGACTTGCAACCGCCGGCCGGCATCACGCCCGAACATCAAAAAGCCAACCTCAACCTCTTGCAGACGCTAAACGAATCTCACCGGCAACAACATCCATGGCACCAAAACCTCGCCGCCCGAATGGACAACTACGAACTCGCCTTCCGCATGCAAGCGGAAGTACCCGGCCTCCTAGACATTTCCCAAGAAGACCAACGAACCTTGGAAATGTACGGCATCGACAAAGAGCCAACCGACCACTTTGGCCGAAAATGTCTGCTGGCCCGGCGCTTTGTGGAAAAAGGCGTCCGCTTTGTTCAATGCTTCCACGCCACTTGGGACTCGCACGACTTTATCGAACGCGCCCACGGCGCCCTCATCCCCCAAGTCGACCAACCCATCGCCGCCCTCATCCGCGACCTGCGCGACCGCGGCCTCCTTGACGAGACGCTTGTCGTTTGGGGCGGAGAATTCGGACGATCCCCAGACAACGGCATCCGCGGCGGCATCGCTTACGGCCGCGACCATAATCCCAAAGCCATGACCTTTTGGCTCGCCGGCGGCGGCGTCAACGCCGGCCGCACCGTTGGCGCCACCGATGAAATCGGCGCCACCGCCGTTTCCCAAGTTCATCCCATCCGCGATCTTCACGTCACCCTCCTTCGACTGCTTGGCCTCGACGACAACCGCCTAACCTTTTTCCACGCCGGTCGATTCAAACAACTCTCTCAATTCGGAGGCCAAGTCATCCGCTCGCTCCTCGCCTAAAAAGAGACCAACTATAAAGATATTAGAAATAATTAGATAATGTCTGTTACAGAAAGAAAAACGGAAATGGCGATAGTTGAGGCGAAAAAAACCGGTGAATCTATAACCGAGTCGCTTGCTCAAGCGATAAATAGATACGCCAAAAGAATAGACGCGCCGTCAGGACGTTTTCTTACAAATAAGGACAAGAAAATAGGTGATTGTGAGACCATATTGCCTTTGCTGTCTAATTGAAAAAATAGGCTATTCTAATCACTATAATATGCTCATGCGACAAGGCAGATGACGAATATGAAAAAACAGAAAGCAGAGCATCTGCCAAATTCCGATACTCGTAGCAACGGCATCTACTACACTGCTTTGCACAATCCCTTTGCTTATCCAGCATTTATGAGATGGGCGAAGCAACATCAGATCCAAAGAGAAGTGATCCTAGAACCCTTCGCCGGCGCCAATAATCTTATTGATATGCTGCAAGAATTGGGCCATTGCAAACGCTACCAGTCCTATGATCTACATCCTCAATCGATCAATGTGCAATCAAGAGACACTTTGAATGATTATCCAACAGGATATCGGGTGTGTGTTACCAACCCGCCATGGCTGTACAAAAGTAGCGCCTCGCGGCGAGGATTGCCTTTTCCAAAGACAGAGTTTGATGATTTATACAAACATTGTTTATCTTTGTGCCTCAAACATTCCCCCTATGTTGCCGCGCTTATTCCGGCATCTTTTTTACAATCCAAGTTATTTCGGCATCGATTGGAGAAGGTGATCTTCATTCATAAGAAGCTGTTTTCCTATACCGAAAATCCAGTTTGTTTAGCGCTATTCAAGGAAGAGATGGTTAAGGATACACGGATCTATTTGGACCATCAATTAGTCGGGACATTGAGAGAATTGGAATCCTATTTACCCAACTTAAAAACGCCGCCGTCAAGACCGATTCAATTTAATGTTGTCGACGGGCCTCTGGGGTTTATCGGCATAGATAATAACACAAGTCCCTCCATCCGCTTTTGCCATGGGGCTACGCTTCGTCACCATGCCATAAAAGTATCTTCAAGGGCAATCACGCGCATCGGCGGCATCGATGTTACAGACTCTCTAATCGACCGCTTAAACGCGCGTATAGACATGATTCGCACCAGGACCTATGATGTGTTTCTAACAGCGTTTAAAGGATTGCGCAAGGATGGCAAGTACCGCCGCCGGATGGAATATGGACTAGCGAGGGACATTATTGCAGATTGCTTATGATCGATATTTATAAAAAAGCGGTTGCTCAAGCTTGGAAAAAGAACATAGCCCAGGTGCGTGACTTACTGATCGCGAATGATAAAAAACTTCTCTACAAAATCCAAGCCGCTTTTGGCTTATAATGCTATGAGGAACGAACCATGCAAAATAAAGAACGGAATCGCAATATCTACAATGTCAACGTCCGCTCCGAGGAGATGTTGATCAGTCCGCAAGACGAAACATAAGGAAATCATGAAAGCAATATCCGCTGAAGACGTGCCATTAGAGGATAAAATCGTGGATGAGACAGGCGCGGAAGGCGTGGCTTTGGAGGGGAACGCAGATAATTTTCAAAATTTTTAATTAAGACGATGAACCAATTCCATACTTTTTTTACCGGGCTTGCTTTGATTGCCGCTATGACTGTTTTTGCGCAGATCAGCGTGGAGGATTTCGATGGCGTTAGGCTCTATACTTTGAAAAACAAACGCGGCGTTGTTGTCAAGATCACCAACTACGGCGCCACTATTACTTCTATTTCCGTGCCCGATCGCGATGGAAACTTTGCGGACGTCGCGCTTGGTTACAACCGATTGGAAGACTATGTCAACGCTGTGGACAAACCTTACTTCGGCGCCGTTGTCGGCCGATACGGCAACCGCATCGCCAAGGGAAAATTTACGCTCGACGGTAAAACTTATTCACTGGCCGTTAACAACGGCCCCAACCACCTTCACGGTGGGATTATAGGATTCGACAAAGTTGTGTGGAAGGCGCATCCCATCGCTGGTGATGATTGGAACGGGCTACAACTCCATTACTTGGCCAAAGACAAAGAGGAAGGCTATCCGGGCAATCTCGACGTTATAGTGCGCTATAAACTCGACGACGATAACGCGCTCTGGGTAGACTACCGCGCGACAACCGATAAAGCCACCCCCGTCAACTTGACCCAACATACCTACTTTAACCTCAAAGGCGAGGGCAACGGCGACATACTCGGACACGAACTTAAGATCAACGCCTCGCGCTACACGCCTGTGGACGAGACACTCATCCCCACGGGAGAAATCGTCCCCGTTGCCGGGACGCCATTTGACTTTACGACTTCGAAACCTATTGGGCGCGACATTGAACAATCTCATTCGCAACTGAAGTTCGGCCTCGGCTACGACCATAACTGGGTGATCAACGGCGATCCCAACGCCGACCTTCGACTGGCCGCTCGAGTGTATGAACCTAGCACTGGTCGAGTGCTGGAAGTGCGCACCGACGCGCCCGGCGTCCAGTTTTACTGCGGCAATTTTCTTGACGGTCGTCTGCGCGGAAAGGCCGGCAAAGCTTACATCCGGCGGGGCGGGTTTTGTTTAGAAACTCAGCATTACCCCGACAGCCCTAACCAATCTCATTTTCCCTCCTGTATCCTTCGTCCCGGAGAAACTTATCGGACGACTACAATTTTCCAATTCGGGACGATACCAGCCGTGGAAGCCAATCTTCGGCAAGGCGACGGCGCGAGCGCGTCTCTAGATTCTGAACAGACTTTTGTTGTAAAAGTGAGCGCTGATGGAAAGTATTTCCTCGGCCAATCGGAGATGAACATCACCAAATTATCCGCAACTTTCGGCAAAGCCATCCAAAGCGATCCAGATATAGTTGTTCTTTTACAAGTGGAAGATTCCACAGATTTTGATGTGATAGACTCTGTGTTGGATTTGCTAAAGAAGTTGAAAATTTCCAAAATTTCCTTGAGAATTTCCTATTGAACTTGGACGAAAAACTCCCATGCAAAAAATAAAATATCTCTTCGCAACGATGGTGGTTTTGACCGGAAGCGTGCTTGCCGGCGACCTTCCTCTTGTGTTCACCGGCTACAACTTTGACGGCTGGAAACTTCCGGAACACAATATTTGGTGGAGCGCTAAAAACGGCATTCTAAAGCTGGATAGCGGCCCGAACAAAAAAGGCTCCACTCTTTGGACCGTGAAAGAATACGGTAACTTCATTATGGAGTTTGAATTCAAGATGGGGCGAGGGACCGTCGACACCGGCATTTACCTTCGCACCAGCAAGGAACAAATCCAAATTGGTATCTCCGGTTCTTTGAATCGGGATATGACCGCTTCGCCCTACATCGCCGGCAAGGGCTACCCAGTGGAAGCGAAGAATATAAGGCAAACCTTGAAGCCGAAGGATTGGAATCATATGACCATTGTCGCCATCGGCAAAAACTATTCTGTTTGGCTCAACGGCCGGCATGTGATGAGTTATGATTCTGAATCTGCCGTAAAGCGCGGGCCCGTGGGCATTCAACTGCACGGAGGCAAGGACATGTCCGCTGAATATAAAAACATCGCCATTGCGGAACTAAATTCCCGCTAATCACCACTGGCGAAGGTTTGTTTTTAAACTGGGTATTAGAAAGCAAGCAAGTTTATATAGATTGAGTAGATGAGATAAGGGATTATATTAGTTACTTTGGTGATGTGTTTGTCGAGAATCAGCCGGAATATGGATTTATGATTGATCTCTTCGTCTGAGTTTGCATGTTTGAATACATTAATCCGCAATCATGGGAAAGAGAAATAGGTTGCCGTTGCACGGCAAGCAAATCGAGAAGGGGGTTTCGGAACGATCCTCGCAGAACTAGATGAGGCACTTTGGGCGGCGAAAGAGTTTGGCTTGGACGAGGCAGATTATTATTTGAATAAATGAAACAGAGATTGCTTCGCTCTGCGGTTTCTTTGAATTGGAGCAAATGAGATTATCGGGGGAGAATGGCTTTGAAGCAGGCGTCGAGGGTTGGGTGGCGGAAAACATAGCCTTTTTCAACGAGCGCTTGAGGCAAAACGGGGCAACCGGACAACAGCATTTCTCGTCCCATTTCTCCAAACACGATTCGAATCACAAACTCTGGAATCGAAAGCCACGCCGGCCGGCGAAGATGTTGCGCCAAGGATTGAGTGAATTCACCGTTGGTTACGATTTGAGGTGCCACGACGTTGACGGGGGACAGAGAGGCGGATGGCTGTTGAGCTAGAAATTCGATGATCTGCGGGATTTCGGGCGACGCAACCCAAGGAAAAAACTGTTTCCCGCTACCCAGCCGGCCTCCCAGCCCCAAGCGAAAGGGGAGTAGCATTTTCTCCAAGGCGCCGCCGGCAGGGTCCAAAATCGCCCCAAAACGCAAGAGCGTGGTGGGGATTCTTGCCGCTGTTGCCGGGATCGTTGCGTTTTCCCAATCGACGCAGACGGAAGCCAGAAATCCCTTTCCGGCGGCGTCCGTTTCAGTGCGGGGTTGCGATTCCGAATGGCCGTAAAATCCGACAGCCGAGGCGCAAAAAAAGCGTCGAGGCGGAGGTTCCAGGCGGGATAGGGCATTGGCGAGTTGTGTGGTTCCGTCCACTCGACTTGCGCGGATGCGCTCTTTTTTGGCAGGCGTCCAGCGTCCTTTGGCAATATTGTCGCCGGCAAGATGAATCACGATATCAGCCTCTTCCATGCGATTTAGATCGAACCAACCGCTTTGGGGATTCCAAGCCGCTCCGATTTTTGAGGATTGATCCGAGCGGACGCGCACAATTGGGAGAACTTCCGCCGACTGGGAGCGGAAATAAGCGCAGAGTCTTTTCCCAAGAAGCCCGTCGGCGCCGCTGATGAGGATTTTCATATGGAGTCGGCTTGTTTTTTCGGCGCGGCGGAGGAAGTGCGCAGATTGAGGTTTTTGACGACTTGAACGGTGGATCGGGCTTTGTTGAGGCAGTAAAAGTGAATACCCGGAGCGCCCTCGTCCAGAAGTTCTCTGCATTGTTGGCTGGCGTAGTCAATGCCGTATTCGGCAACAGCGGCGTCGTTCTCGCCCAAGACGCGCAGCCGTGTTGACATGGATTCGGGGATGGAAGCGCCGCAGAGTTGAGTGAATCGCTGGATTTGTCGCCCGGACAAGATGGGAAGAATGCCGGGAAAGATGGGAATGTTCATTCCCAGCCGGTTGTGGACGTAATCGCAAAATTCAAAGTAATCGCGGTTGTCGAAAAAAAGCTGCGTCAGAACGAATTCGGCGCCGGCCGCCGCCTTGGATTGGAGGTGGTTCCAATCGGCGTGTTTTCCTTCTCGGCAAGCGATGTGGCCTTCGGGAAAACCGGCGACGCCGATGGAAAAACAGCCGTAAGAGCGAATCAATTCCACCAATTGATAGGAATATTCGAAGCCTCCTTCATGGGGATGAAACTCGTCCGTTCCGGCCGGCGGGTCGCCGCGCAAGGCCAAAATGTTGCCGATTCCGGCATCGCGGGATTTTTCCAAATAGCGGCGCAACTCCGCTTGGGTAGCGTTGACGCAGGTAAGGTGCGACATAGCGGTCAGCCGATGCTTTTCTTGGATTTCTTGAACAATGCGCAGAGTTTTGCCGCGGGTACTGCCGCCGGCGCCGTAAGTTACCGAGCAATAATCAGGGCAAATCGCCGTCAATTCGGGGAGGGTTTCATTCAGGAGAATTTGCTCTCCTTTTTCTGTTTTAGGAGGGAAGAATTCAATGGAAACGACCGGCCGTCCCGCTTGTTTTGCTCGATGATGAATGTTCCGGATGTAATCCATCGCGTCTGGAAAGAGTAGCGGAAACGAAGGAAAAGGCAAGATGCCGCCAATAGAAAGGCAGCCTTCGAAAAAGAAACGGCGGAAAAAAGGCCGCAAAATTAACTTGAAAAATCCGCCAAACCAGAGTTAACTCTCTTGAAAATTATGGCCGAAGTCGAAAACAAATATCCGGAAAACGTCAGCGGAAAGTTTTACGTGGACGATCAATGCATCGACTGCGATTTGTGTCGGGAAACCGCCCCGGACAACTTCACTCGATCCGAAGAGGGCGGTTATTCCTACGTAAAAGCGCAACCTGAAAATGAAGATCAAGAAGCGCTTTGCGTCGAGGCTATGGAAGGTTGCCCCGTCGAAGCCATCGGGGATGACGGCGGATAACCTTTCAAGTTTCCTTTGCTCTTCTTCAGAAGATTGCTTGACGAGGGAAAGTGCGACAAGCGGTCGCCTTCGTTCCAATAAAGAAGTGATGCCCTCTGTTGGGAGAAACTTTGTCGGCAGAGGAGTGTAGGATTCCGTCTGTCTTTTTGGTGGTTTGAGACGGCCTACGGCGATGGAAATGCCGATCTGAGTCTTACGCCGTCCATCCTCTCCGAAAGATAGCCGTTCTTGAATTCGTTGTTTCGAATCACAAAAAAACGCCGTTGTGGCGGCGATGACACTCTGGTTTGGTTCATTCTTCTTTCAGTTCGCCTCTCTTTTTGAGTTCTTTTTTAGCCACGCCATCGTGCGAGTCCCTTTGAGAGAGTTGCAACCGGAACACAATGCCTGCAGGTTGTCGATATGGTCGCTCCCGCCCTTTGCCTTCGGCACTTTATGGTCGACGTGCTATTACGTGCTTGTCCCGATGTTTTTTGCAAAACCGGCGCAAATCCCGTTTTGCCGAGTGTACAGTGCGTCAAAATGCTTTTATTTATCCACATTACGATGATGTTGAGGTTGTCGAATATAGACAACCTGCGGAAGGATCTTTGCGGGAAGAGAACCGAGAGGACGGCTGGTTACACGTCTTCGTTTGGCAGGCTGGAAACTGGAAGAAATCGCATCGTATCAGTCCGGGAGGGGAAGAAGTGCCATTCGTCCAGAAAAAGCCAAATAACCGCAAACCGTTGCGTTATTGCTCTACCGCTACTTGGAGTCGTTGGCATGTTTGCCGAGGACATAATTGCACTTACACGTTCAAATATTAAAATGAAAGAAGGTTGGAAAATCCACTGTAAATATGAACCGAAGCGGCAACAGAAATGACGATTCCCTCTCCGCTCACTCAATCCTTTCTGCAAGCGATTCAAACCGACTCCCTTCCCTCACTGGGGCCGGATTCCCGTCCCGGCGTCAAAAGCCGCGACGAACTCTTGGAACTTGCCGACGCCTTCTGCAAAGCCAACGGCATAGAAGAGAATACTCGGCGTCTTCTGCAATCCGCCGCCTTGCTGTGGCACGACGATTTGGACGGTTCCCACGAAATCTCGCAAGGCATCCAAACGACCGACGGAAGCTTTCTTCACGGCATCATGCATCGCAGAGAGCCGGACAACAGCAACGCTAAGTATTGGTTTCGACGGGTTGGCGATCATCCCAGTTTCCCGGCGCTGGCCGATGCCGTCCGCGATTTTGCGTCCGCCGATTCGCAAACACTTGGCGAAAACGGCAAAGTCCCCGGCAAATTCGACTTTGTCGATTCCTTAATCCCCAATGGCCGTTGGGACGCCTTTGCCTTTGTGGACGTCTGCCATCGCGCCATGAATCAGGCCGAGTCTCCTTCCACTGCGGAAATTCAAAAGAATCTTCAAAAAATTCAGGAGTTGGAATTCCAAACTTTGCTGAATCACTTTCTCTTCTGAGGAATCAGAGTAATATCCAAAGTCGTTCAATTTCCTCTTTTGCGGCGAATGCGTCAATCTCATCAAGTCATATGAGTCGGACGGATAGTTTAGCGCAGGAAGGTTTTGCCAAGCCGAGTGTATGTGGATTCAAAATCATCCAAAATGCGTTCCCAATCCGTGCGCAAGAAGTCAGACGAGTCAGACGGCAAGATTCCTTCCAAAGCGCCTAGCGCAAGGAGGCGTTCTTGGGTTCGCCTTTGTTGCAGATATTCTTGGAATCGCCGAGCGTTTTGGGGATTTGGGCCGCCGCGGATCAAGGCGACGCTGTTGGCAATCACGGGAAATTCTTGCGTTAGCGGCAACATTTTTATTGGGAGTTGCTTGCGAAGTCCCACGGCGACGTCGTCAAAGTCTGTCAAACCCAACCATGCTTCTCCCATTCCGACGAGGCGAACAACGGCGGAGTTGCCGTCGACGATGAGGACTTTGTTTTTGACCAAGTCGCGGCACCATTGCTCCCAATCGTCTTTTCCCCAAGCGGCTCGCAAGGCTATGAAGTGGGCGGCGGTTGTGCCAAAAAGCGGATAGGCAATGGCGACGCGGCCTTTCCATTTGGGTGAGGTGAGTTGTTTGAGGTCAATCGGCAAAGCGTTCGGATCGACGAAGTTTGTGTTGACGACTAAGCGGCGGCTTCGATAGCCAAAAGTGGCGATTGGCGCATCGGCGAGCAATCCTCTACGGCCTAGTTTTCGCATCATCATTTCTTCGTTGCTCCAGAAGACGTCGCACTGCGGGCGAAGGCGTTCGGCGATGATTCGATTCATCAGCCCGGTTGTTTTGGCGGATTCGGAGTCAAATAAGGGAAGAACGCGAATGCCGGTTTCGCGGGTGAAGTCGGCCAGGATTTGCTGGGCGTAAATTTGGTCTTGGGAAGTGTAGACAATCACGACGTTTTCGTGGGCGGGGCGGCAACCGATCCAAAGAGCAAAGGCAAGGAAAACCATCCAACCGATTGAACCGCCGAGTCGCCGCATTGGCGCCCAGTCAAAAAGAGAAGTTATTTTGTTCACGCCGTGCGTTTGTGATAATACCACCATTCGAACATCAAAACGGCCAAGGCCGCCGCCGCAATCCAACGCCAGATTTCCAAGTCCGCCCGCGAGGAAACGGCCGCCTCGACTTGCTTCCCATGAGCCATCGTCAAGGCGGCGCGGGGCATGGAATCGCTTTCCGCCGCGTCCATTAAGTTGGCGGCGAATTGAACCCGATTGGTTCCCGCCGTGACGGTGTAAATTCCCTGATCCGCCGTGTTTCCATAAACAAAACTTTGCATCGAGGGCGACCAAGGCAAAGTTTCGCGTTCGCCGTTGGGTCTCTGCACCAAAATGGAATCGCCCGTCGCTTCAAAACCCACTCGAACTGGATCGCCGGTTCGCGCCGTCAACTCTTGGCCGCTGGAGGCCGACGGGTTCAACCACTGCACTGCGTTGGCAATAAACATCGGAAAGGAAACGCGCAAAGGCCAAGTGGATCGGAGAGTGTCAAAACCAATCCACAATCGCCGCCGTCCGCCCTGCTCGCCGGCGATGAGGAGCGGAGACTGGCTGGATTCCACCAAAGTTTCTCCCCAAAAAGGCGAAGAAACGGCAAACGCTTCGGCGATTTCAACGTCGTCGAAACTGATGAATCGCAGCAAAGGATGGCTGCTTTTCCAATCGACTACCGCCGGCGCTTGGATTCTCTCCCAATCGGCAAACCAATTGGTAGGCGCGACGTTGACGGCCATCACGTTTCCCTTCGGCCATTCCAGAGGCATGAGGTTGTCCACGATCACGATGTCGCGGTTGGCGGCGTCGGCGGACGGATCGTCGGTGGCATGCAAATGGATTGTCTCCGTCGCCAGCAATGCTTTTTCTAGAAAGGCGTTTCCATTGGAATACAACAACACTTTTGCCGGCTTTGGCAGCAAACTAATCACATGCGCTTCGTTGTCTACCGCCAAATCATCTTCGACGCCGAGTTTCAGCGAAAACACGCCGTCTTCCATTTGCCGCGCAATAAAGGCCAGCGAGACGGAGCTCCCGCCTTGTATCTCTACCATCCGCGCTTCGATCATCCGCCCGTCCAGCCGCAGCTCGGCGGCAAAACGAAAGTCGTTGGTGGAATAGTTCACCGCGCTGGCAAACACGGCTCTTGTGGACGCGTCATCGGGGTTCGGCCTTGCGTCCATTGATACCAGCCCGACGTTGTTGCCCACCCGCCCGATTTGACGATAATTCAAGTTCAAGTCCGTTTCCTCAAATTCGCCCAAGTCCGAAACGGCGCCGTCGCTCAAAAGGTGAATCTCCGAAGAAGGATGATCCTTCACCAAAGTTTTGGCCAATTGAAGCCCTTCCAACAGCCTTGTCGGCGCATCGGAAACTTCCATCGACCGAATCGCCCGTCGCAACACCGCTTTTTCCGAAGTTGTCGATTGAACAACCGCCGTGCGAGCCCCCGCCTCCACGATCACCATTTGATCCGAATCCTTCAATCCGTTGACCAATTCCAAAGCGACCTTTCGCGCCTCCTCAAACCGAGACGGGGACACATCCACGCTTTGCATCGAGGCTGAAGCATCCATCACCAATACCTGCAAAGCGCCGCCCGCCAATTGATCCGCCAAATAAGGCCGCGCCAACGCCAACACCGCCAGCAAAAGCAACAAAACCTGCAAAAACAAAAGCAGATTGCGCCGCAACTTCTGAAACGGCGCATTCGCCCGCGACTCGGCCAAAAAACGTTGCCACAACACGGTGCTCGAAACCAAACGTTGCTTGCGCTTGCGCTTGAGCAAATAGAACAAAACCACGACCGGAATCGTCAACGCAAACCAAAATGCGGAAAACGAAAGAAAACTCATGCCCCAAAACTCCGGCCGCCGCTCACCGCCAAAACTCTCCCTCCCTCAACTGCTTCAACAACAAGTCCTCCAAAGACGAATCCGACGAAACCGACCAAAACCCAACCCCCCGCCGCCGACAAAAGCCCGCCAACCGCTCAACATAAGCGTTTGCGACCGCTTGATAACGGCTCAATCGATATTTGCCAAAGGTCACTTCCTGCGCCGCGCCCGTCTCCGCATCCACAAACTTCAAGTCCCCAAACGACGAAGGACGAATTTCTTCCGACGACAAAACTTGAACCGCCATCACTTGACAACCGCGAGACAACAACGCCTTGATCCCCGCCTCATATCCCGTATGACACAAAAAATCACTCAGCACCACCGCTGTTCCCCCGTGAACGGCCTCCAACGTGCCCCGCTTCAAATCTTCGTTGAAATCCGACAAACCACCCGCCGACAATGCCGATAAATTCTCCAGCAAACGCAACGAAGACTGCCTCCCGCGCACACTCCGCAACGGCAACTTCAAACCCCGATTCTCCCGCCGCTCCGGAAACACCCAAACCCCCGCCCGATCCAATCCGCAAAGCGCCACATAACACACCGCCGACGCAACCTGCCGAGCAAACAAAAACTTCGACGGCTCCCCGAAAGCCATCGACTCGCTGGCATCTAGAAAAACCGTCACCGGCAACTCCCGCTCCTCTTCGTAAAGCCGCAAAAAAAGCCGATCCAAACGCCCATACAAACTCCAGTCCAAACGCCGGAAATCATCCCCCGCCACATAACTCCGATAATCCGCAAACTCAATAGAATGGCCGCGGGCGCGGCTTCGACGTTCTCCGCGCAACGAACTCTTTGCCCAACGCCGCGCTACCAACTGTAATCGCTCCAACCGCCGCAACAAATCCGCACTCAACAAAGCAGTCTCCATTTTTCACCAGCCATCATCTCCAACCGCCGCCCCATTGTCCAACCAATCTTGATCTCTCTCGCAAACTCAACCGCGCCCAAGTTGCGGATTCAGATTGCCGTCGTCGATTTTGTTTTCTCATCCTGCCTTTCCCTAATAATTTGCCGAAGTGGAATGCGTTTTCCGATTTTAATTCATTTTTTGGAAAAAATTCTTGCTTTGGCTCTAGGAATCGGTACTTTCGGCCGCTTATAAGTAAGTTTTCATTTTTAAGTTTATTAAGTTTATTGGTTTCGGCGTTGGACGCCGTCAAAGGGAAGTTTGAAAAAGCCGCCGCCGGCATTGCCGTCGGAGCCAGCCTGCTCGCGGCTTTTCCTGAAGCACAAGCGCAAACACCGACGATTCGAGAAGTGACCTTGACCACGCCAGGACCTTCGCTGAGCACAAGCTTCAAAATTGGGGTTAGGTTGAATTGGCATGGCGCTCCGATTTGGTGCATTCCTCTTCGAGGTCGTTCGGGAATTTGTGTCATCCCTTATTATCACTTGAGGGCTCGCTTTTGGAACAATCGAGACATTCGTGAGTCGGATGTTGATTATTGTAATTTGGGTGGTTTTTCTTCTGCGCTATCTTTTACTGCTTATTCTAGAGGAGGGACTACCTACACGGTTTTGATGTATCCGGTTGGTTTTTCGTCCAGAAGCTGGATTAATCTTTCGCTTGACGTTCATCCCGGAACCGGCCGCGTGAGCGCTTGGGTGCGCACTTCTGACAGGCGTTCTTATAGTCCCCGAGTTTCAATTCGGCAAGATCCGGGAAACAGTGGCGTAGTGTCTCGTGAAAATTGGAAAAATCGCTGAGGTTTTGATTCTGGTTAGGTTGATTCTGATCTATGAAGAATCGAGCGTTCACGTTGATTGAGTTGCTTGTGGTTGTCGCCATCCTCGCTGTTTTGGCGGGGCTGTTGTTGCCGACGCTCTCACGGGCAAAGTCTGCGGCGTGGAAAATTGCCTGCGTTAACAATCAAAAGCAAATTGGATTAGCACGGCAATTGTACTCTACCGACTATGGGGTACAAGTTCCGTCTGTTCAATTTATTGGAACTCCAGAAGATGAAGAGTTTCGATTTCAATATTGGTCGGAAATAATTCGAGATTTGTATTTAGATAAGAACCCGGAGATTTTTGAGTGTCCCGCTGAACGTCGGGTGTCTCGTATACTTTCCAATCCGGAAGTAATCATATCCGCCAACAGTCAATTAGGGCAAGCGAGTTACGATCCTTTGAATTTTTTTCTTTGGGGTTTTGGGTATCAACTGAATGGCGCGGGAATTGGCAATGGAATCGATGGTCCTTTTGGAATGGCTTATGGCATTCCTAGTTTTGATGGTCTACAGATTGTTGCTCGTGATACTGTTCACCTTTCTTTTCGTGGCGGTCTTCGAGATTCGGATATTGCGGCGCCTTCTCGAATGATTGTGCTAGCGGATGGCTCTCGGTTTGGAATGGTTCCAGAAATTTATCCATTGCCTTATTTGGATTTTCCAACTCCTACTTTTAATTGGTTTTGGCGGATTGAAAATCACAACGCTTATCAAATTGCCCGGCGGCATTCTTTGAAAACGAACATATTGTTTGCGGACGGGCATGTGGCTTCGGAAACCCCTCGGCAAATGCTGTTTCCGTCTGTGGAAAACTGGACGCGTTTCAACTCCGACAATCGGCAACACTGGGAAGATTCGCAGATGTGGGATCCGGAAACTTGGAATCCTCCAGTGCCCTGGGATGAGCTGCTTGACTTCTAACTTCCGTTTTCTTCCTATTGAAGCTGATGTTTATTGTTTGCCCGTTGTTATCAAGTTCCATGTTTCTCTCATTAACGGCGCTATGGTTTATGGAAACGCGGAAAGAAAGTGTACAAAGGCAATCCACCTATACATTCCTCATCCTAGCAAAAACTAAATTAGAAGCTAGGGCAAAACTTCTTCCGCACAGAAACTTTCGCCGCCCTTTTAGCGGACGAGGATTGGATAGCCCGGCTTGAGTTCGTCTTCGTATTTTTGGACGTAACAAAAAGCAGTGCGACTTATTTTTTGGCGAACTGTCCCACCGTCTTAATCCTTCCAAATTGTGAGTGACTGCCGCGGGGTGTTGTTTGTGGGAAGTCAATTCCATCTCTTCCTTAGAATCGGTTCTGTTGTGTTTTGCGATATAGCCCTTCCGGCCAGCTTCCGCCGCGCTGTATGGTAATTTCAACGGTGAAAGCGGAGTCGTTGCCGGCTTGGGAGATTTCTATGGTCAGGGGTGCGACGTGCAGGGCGTGAGGGTTCCATGTTTTGACCTTTCTGCTACGCGATAGTCGTGTACCGTCTTCTTTTCCACGAGTTTGCCGAGGCTGATTTTGTCTCTATCCAAGCGCATTTGCCTATTTTGCCAGTATTCTCTTCTTTTCGTATCCGCTTCGGGCAGTGTCCAGAGACGTCGACTCTGGGCTTGGCCGCCGTTCGCCTCAAAAAACTTTCAAAACTTATCTTCCTGCAACAGCAAGATGGAATTTTGCGCGCTCCCCCAATTCGCGCCAAAACCAGCTTTGGCTCGCCCATTCCGAAGAATTTTTGAAAATCCCCATGAACCCCGCCGCAAAAAAATATAAAAAAACAAACTTTTTTCTTTTTTTGGTTTGACAAACGCTGGCAAAGAGGCTTTAATGAATGCGTAGTTTGTTTTACAGAATGGAATAGAATCCGAATTAATCAGAATTATTTTGCACGAAACTCACTTATCGACCATCATGAAAATATACTATCCCCCCCCCCCCCCGCAAACCGTAAGCCTTTGGCCTTTGGCGCTTTCGTAGCCACCGCTTTGCTTGCCCTTGTTCCTTTGGACAAAGGCGAAGCGCAACTTTATGTGGACATCTATCCCAGCCAAGAATACACTAACGGCACTCTTTTCATCTTCAGCGGATCCTCCACCACAACACGGTCAGGCAGCATCCGAACCACCGGCAGCAATTGGAATCGAGACACCACCAAAACCTTTGACCCTCTCTTCGCCTCCAATCCCGGCACCGGCCAAAAAAACTTGACGGCTGTGCCGGCCTCCACGACCTCCGTCACCAACAAAGACTACGAATCCCTGATCGGCAACCTGCGCTCGCGCAACACTGCCTTCACCAACGCCAACCTTAACGTCATCACCAACGCCCCCACCATCACCATTGAGGGCAGCACAAGCACAAACTCCCAAACCATTGCCAGTCTATATCTCCGGGATCATGTCGATGATTGGTTTGGCCCGCGGGTGAGCTCGACGGCTTTGAGTTACAATCAGAACGACGCCATTAGTTGGACGGGCGCCGGCGTTCTGACCAATGTGGCGATTAGCGTTTTTAACACCCGCGATCCTTATATCCGGGCAAGAAGACCGGATAGCGGCGGCACCTTTTATGGGATGCTCTCACAGTACACCTCCCAGCCGTCGGGCGGTCTTCGCTGGCGGGTTCACACAAACGTCATCCCCGAACCGGAGGAATACGCGCTTGTCTTCGGCCTCTTTGCGCTCGGCTTTGTTTTCTTCCACCGCCACCGCCAAAAGAAACGCCAATCAAGTGTCTGCTAATTCGGAATCGGCAATCTGTGGCCGATGAAATCTTCTGCTGAATTGGCCGCAGAATCTAAGGCATGGCTTATCGTTCGGAAGAGGAAAGCCATTGTGACTTCCAAAGATTGAGCAAGGCCTGCGACTCGGCGTCGGCTTTGCCTTGGAGCGGTTTTTCTCGCTCAAAACTGCTTCCGCGATCGGTCACAATGAGCGTTTTGAATCCCACCCAATAGTTTGTCTGCCCGGTGTTCATCAAGAAAATCTTGATCCGCGCAAAGGTTTTTGGGCTGACGAAAGAACCGTGACGGAGCGTTGCCCATTGGGAAGCGGGCCGGTCGAAGTTCAAGGTGCGCCGATCGGAATCGTAAAGCGCATAATCTTGATGAGTGAAGAAAGCAATTAATGACTTTCGCAACGCTTGCGCCGATGCAGTGGAAATGTGGACGCCGCGCCGTACCGACAAATCTGCGGGCGCTTCCCGCGGAACGGCGCAACCCGAAATCGCAAACCAAACAAGCGCAAGGCGGCAAGCCAAAGATTTCATCTTAAAAGGGAGCGTTGTGGGAAAATTCACTGCGGCAAAGATCCCAAGATTCGTAGCATTCTTCGGGCAATTGAGTCAAAAATTTGGACGGTTGCAGTCGGTTGTCTTGTTGTCCGGGCGCAAAACGCATTTTGGGAAAACTCAAATACAGTTCGTTTTTGGCGCGAGTGGTAGCCACGTAGAACAAGCGGCGTTCCTCCTCTTCCCCGGTTTCTTCATCACTGAGAGAACGCGAGAAAGGGAACAAACCTTGGCAGAGCATGATTATGAAGACGACGCTGAATTCGAGTCCCTTCGCCTGATGAATCGTCGTCAAGCGAAGGCGGTCGTCTTCATTGGTTTTGGCGGCGCGATCTTTGGTTTCGAGGTTGGTTTCCAGCGCTAACTGCGACAGAAAGTCTTCTAGGTTTTCAAACTCTCGGGCGTATTGCGCCAGCTGCTGCAAGTCTTCCAGCCGGGATCGGTAGTTTTCAAACTCATTTTGCAAATACTCTTCGTAGCCGGCGTCTAGAATGCACTCAATCATTTTGCCGGGATCAAGGCGCATGGACTCCTCCTCCAGTTGCGCCATCGTAGCCGTCCACTGCGCCCAGTCCGTTCTCGCCTTTTTGGGAATGGCTTGAGCGCAATTCGCCAGACTTTCCGCAATGCTCAATTTCGGCGACTGCCTCAAAAACCGGCTCCATAATTTGCTCGCCGTTTTGTCGCCGATTCCGGGCAACATTTTTGCCATGCGATGAAAGGCCACTTCGTCTTGCGGGTTGGCAACCAACTTCAAATAAGCCGCCGCGTCCTTGATGTGCGCCTGTTCAAAGAAACGAATGCCGCTTGTGATCACAAAGGGAATCTCCCGCTTTGTCAGTTCCAACTGCAACTCCATCGCGTGCCGGTGAGAGCGATAAAGAACCGCCATATCACTTAACTTTTCGCCTGCATTTCGCAATTCCAAAACCCGATTCGCCACAAAGCCCGCTTGTTCGTCGGCGTCTTCGCAGATCGCAAGCACGGGTTTCCGTCCCGAATCTCGCGCGGCTTGGAGTCTTTTCTCGAATTGGTTTCCGTTGGCGGCGATGGCTTCGTTGGCTAAACGCAGAATCTCCGGCGTGCTTCGGTAGTTCGTCTCGATTTTGAATATTTTTGCGATTGGATAGCGTTTTGAAAATTCGCGAATGTTTCTAAAATCCGCTCCCCGCCACGAATAAATACTCTGATCATCGTCGCCTACCGCCATCACGTTCCCATGCTCTTCGGCCAACCGATCAATCAAGCGGCCTTGCAGTTTGTTGGTGTCTTGATACTCGTCCACCAGCAGATAGCGAAATTGTCGTTGATACTGACGCCGCACATCGTCGTCTTTATCCAACAACTCCAGCCAAAGCGCGAGCAAATCATCAAAGTCCATCAGTCCGGCCTCAATTTTTCGGGCGCGATAGCGGCGGCGAATGGATTCCATCTGCGCGGTCAGGTGCTCAAAATAGCTGAATGGACCTTGAAGCATTGACGCAAGCGGAATCATCCGATTCACCGCCTGCGAAAAAATGTTCCCCACCACCTCCGCCTTGGGAAACTGGCCTCTCTTTTCCTCTTCAATGCACGACTTTAAAAGACTCTTCGCGTCTTCGCGATCCATGATGGTAAAGCCCCGTGGGTATCCAATCGCCGGCGCGTGCCGGCGCAAAATGCGGTTGCCAATCGAATGAAACGTCCCTCCCCAAAGAGAGGGAAGCGCTCGCCCCAACAATAAAGCCACTCTCTCCATCATCTCTTGGGCGGCCTTGTTTGTGAAAGTCAGCAACAAAATTTGCCGAGGCGCAATCCCATATTCAATAAGATAGGCCACCCGATAAGTCAGCGTCCGCGTCTTCCCCGAACCGGCGCCCGCTATCACTAAGGCAGGACCGGACGGACAAGTCACCGCCTCCCTCTGCTGGCGGTTTAATTCTTTCTCGTAATCAATCCGAAAATCCACTTCCAATCGATGGCCGGATTCAAGCATACACGCCTTCCATAGAAACGCCCGTCACCAAACCTAATTTTGCCACCAAAGGAAAGGAAAAAGCTTCAAACCAACATTGCCAAACAAATCTCAGTAATTACCCCGGGAGGGATTCGAACCCGCAACCAATTGATTAAGAGTCAACTGCTCTACCGTTGAGCTACCGAGGCAACAAAAGAAAAATTTTCCAATTTGCAGAAACCCTTGTCAACTTTTTATTGTCGCCATAAAGAAGTAAACAAAGACGTCAATCTCGCAAAAAACCTCCGGCGCCGAAAACTACTGCGTTTGAAAAACGCCATTGTTTTCATTTCGCCTTGCGTCAATCCTATCCCCGCAAGTCGGCTCTATCGGCTAAGAACGCGATAAAACCGGAAGTCGGCTTCAGAAGAAGTTTCATCCACAAATGTGACGGGATCTTCTTCCAACGTCAACTCTTGGAGAACTTCCCAACGAACGCCGTCGGTCGAGACTTGCACGATTGCTGAACGCCCCGGCGTTCCCGCCACGTCAAAACGAAACTGACCCTCAACATAGGCCGGACGGGAAAGTTTTGGAGGCGTTGCCGGTTCTAGCGAAACAGGCGCTTCAACAGAATCAATCGCTCGGCGCATATCGGAAACCGAATCCCGAAAACGCTGGGCATAGTGGGTGCGGAGATAGATGATTTCCCACAATTGATGGGAAGGCGAGTTGGAAACTCCGCTCACTACCACAAAATCCGAGCCGCCTGATCCTGATCGAGATTGCGGAAAGAACTGGAGAAACGCCTCCAAATCCGAGCCGTCCACCACCAATTCCAAACCGGTGCCACGGGCAAAGTTGAGCGTGGCGCCGCTGGAAACGCCTCTTTCATCCTTCTCTAAACCCACTACGACCACGGGTAAACCAGCGATGTTCCCCCCACGATCTTTATAGTATTCATTGATGTCCGACTCAACGACCGTTGAGTTTCTTTGACAGGTGGGTCACCAGAAGGAAAAGAAGTCCAGCACAACGATTGATCCTTCCAAATCGCTCAGCCGAAACTTCTCGCCGGTTTTTACATTCGTCACCTCAAAATCATCGGCTATCTCGCCAACCTGTTTCTCTTGCGCTTGCGCCGTAAAACCGCTGAGCGCCAATCCAACGCCAATCGCTAAGATCGCCGTCAATCGAGTCCATTTTCCTAAGTCACACTTTATTTTCGTTGTCATGTTTTTTCTCCAATCAAAACCGCATAGAAAGGGCAAACTGAACCGCCGCCCAATCCCGGCTTTTATATAAGTCCTCGAAAAAAGGCGCGTCGCTATCCGCCGCTTCATATCGGGTAAAGTAAGGCCCAGCGGTGATTTTTACACTGGCTTTCTCTCCAACCCAACGCGTTCCCAATCCAACTTGATAGCTTTTCAGTCCGGGCGACGCATTAGACGCCGGCAAGGAATTTTGAAACTCTCCCGTATCGCAATAGTAACGACCAAAGACACTCACTAGCCATGCGTCCGCCCAATTGCATTCCAGCGTTGCGCCGGCAAAAAACGCCTCAAACTCTTCTGACATCTCCGCTTCCGACGCCGGATTCTCCGTCACCCAACCGCCTTGCGCGCGCAACACCAACGACTCGCCAAGCGCCGCATTGAGAGAGCCTTGAACGCCCCAGCGATTTTCCCGCGCCATTGTGTCCGTCATCTGAATCTCCAACAAAGATCGCAAGCGTGGACTTAAAACATTTTCACTGGCCAGCCGATACGCAAAGGAGTCAATAACACCTCGTCCCAGCTCCAGTTCCTGTCCCCACGTAGCGCTGGGCGCAATCCAGTCTTCATAATAACTAAAACTCGCCTCTAAATACCCTGAAGCCGGCAGATACTCCCACCGCAACTGCGTTCCCAACTGGTATCCACGAGGCGAAACCTTAGGATAACTTTCAAAACCAGCCGCATTCCCCTTTTGCTGATAATAAGTGCGCAACCACAACGTTCGGAAATTTTGAAATCCATCATAGTAACTTGCCTGCCCTTGCCAAACTACACGATTGTTCAACGAATGTGTGAGATTTAGCTGCGCCAACAACCGCTCCGCATCTGTGGAAACCTCTTTTGCATATGGTAGAGAAAGCGGGGCATTGAAATGAAAATCCGGAGAACGCACGTCAATCCTATATTTGTCATAAGTTAGCCCAAAGTCCCATTGGCTGGCCTTGTAGTCGTGGCCGTATTGAAGCGTGTATTGGGTCACTTGAAAGTCGCTGGTGAACAAGCCTTCCGCGCTAATATTTAAGTTTTGTTCAAAATCCCATTCCCGCGCTAAATCCAGTTCCTCCAACGCGCTCTCTTCCGACGAAGCAGTGGTCGGCGTTCTGCTTTCTTGAAGGGCGTTGGCGCCGTTGTCTTCGCTTCGAATCGAATGTTCGCGATCCAACGGAGACGCCTCCAATCCTCCCGCCAAAAACAAAACGGCCAAGCCCGCCAAATCGCGCTGAAATCCTCGTTTCATCCGCATTGAAATCTACCGGTTATTGGCAGGCGGTGCACCCCGCCGCTTGGGCGCCGCCCGACAAAGCCGAGCCCGGTTCAATCTGAGTAAGCACTTGCCATTGATAGGCAAAGACCGGCGAGTCGGAAAACACCATGTTTGGTTTGGACACCAAACGTTGCTCCGTCACCGGCACGGATTTACAGCCGGCTACCCAAAAAACGACCGAGAACAAAACCAATCCAAAAAGTAGTTTGCCAAAACGCATTCCTCAACTCCAACGCATCGCCAATCCTCTGTCAACACTAGAGTGTCCCGCAAAGTGGGAAAAATGACGGGATGGCGGCGGAAGGATTCGGCGACTTCGGCGAGCGTATGGCGCGGTTTTTCTGGTTTGGAAAATTCAAAGCCGGACGAAAATGTTCGCTTTTGCCTTTTCTTTGCCGGCGTTTTGCATTTTCCAATCGTTTGCCGTTACGGGAACGGTTGGTCTGAAAAACTTATTCCGATTCCAGCGGCGCCGGAGGAGGCTCCCAAGTTTCTGGATGCGGCCGATTGTCGTTGTTCCACCGCTTGCGCGCTTGCGGCGTCCGAGCACCTAATTTTTCCAGCGAGACAAATTCCACGTGTCCATCGACCATAACTATATTGATTCCCTTGCCATGCCGCGGGGTTTGCTTCCGAAAAGTGTCGGACGGACACAACTGCAAAGTAGTTATTCCATCTTTCGATTCCGGTCTTAGACGAAACACCAGAGAATCCCCAATCGCCAACATATCGCTTGGGGCGCGGATGCGGGAAACCTTCACCGGCGGAGGCGGAGGCAGATTCTTCTCAACGGACCCTCCCAGACCTAAAACATTTGTGGGAGTGATACGTGATGGAGTTTGCCATCCCGCAAATCTGGCAGCCGTGCCAAAGCCATTGTAGGCATAGCAGTTTCGAGAGGAAAACATCTCGCCCCACCATCCATGCGATATCTCATAACGATACGAAGGACAGAGAAACCACGAACCCATTCCTAAGTATTCGCCAATCTGCGTGAACCAAACCAAACGTTGTGGTGTATTAATAATATAAGGAAAGTGATTGTAGTCGTTTCCATACATTGTCAGCGCGATTCCAATTTGGCGGAGGTTGCTTTTGCAAACGGCCGATTTGCCCGCTTCCTTTGCCCAGCCGAGTGCGGGCAGCAACATCGCCGCCAGAAGGGCGATAATCGCAATGACAACCAACAACTCAATCAAGGTAAAAGCGGTGTTTCTACTATTTGCCGCCGTTGACTCTTTGCGCTTTGAACGCATAACACTATTCATAATACTATCTAACAATTTACATCCTTTTGGCTGAATGGTCAAGTCACGGAACAATCATTCGCAAGCTACGCGGCGACACCTTGAAAACGCAGGGCAATTGTCCCGCCAAGTCTCCTTCCAAATGAAATCGCGCCGATTGGTCGCTCTTCAACTCCAGTTTGGTTCCTTGGAGAACCCGAATCCCTTCCTGCCTCAACATTGTCCGCGTGAACAAACCCCATCCGCGCCGCGCTAAATCCGCCCAATGAACCCGCTCGAAAACTGCGGCGCGCAACAAACCGTCAGACAGGCCGGCGTTGGGAAACACTTCAAACTTCCCGCCATAATAGCGGCCGTTGCTGATCAGCGCCAGTTCGCCGCTCGCCGTTTCCATACCATTGGAGACCGTTAACTTCACCGGAGTTTCCGCAATCGCCTTCAGGCCGGCGGCCACATAAGCCAGCGTTCCAAAGTGTTTTTTCCATTTCCAATTCACCAGATCAATGGCTCGCGCATCCAAACCGGCGCCGCCCAACTGCCCGAAGTAACGACAAACGCTTTGCCCTTCTTTCTCAAAAAAAGCCATTGCCAAATCCACTAAACGTTCCTTTCCGCGCCGCAAAACTTCCAAAGCCTTTTCCAATTCCAATGGAATCCTCAGTTCTTTGGCAAACACATTCGCCGTGCCTAATGGCAACAAGCCCAGCCGAACTCGTCCAAAAGCTTTGGGAACCAACCCCACGCCGTTCAACACTTCGTTAAAAGTGCCGTCGCCTCCCGCCGCCGCCACGGTATCGCAACCTTGCTCAACCGCCTCTTTGGCCAAGCGTCGCGCGCAATCCGGCGAGATTGTCTCGCGAATATCCAGCTCTGTCCGCAATGACTCCAAGCGTTTTCGAAACGTCGCCGCCTTCTCGCCGCGGGCCAAAGGATTAAACAAAACGCACGGCTTCATCCGTCAAATCAATCTCCTCCGCCCATTATCCAAGCCGTTTTCCGAAACAAAAGGACGCAAAGCAAATTCGCCTCTCGCTTTCGCAAATTCGCATTCTTCCCTTCTCCGTCCATTCAAACAAGCCAATCCTCTTCGGCGCCGCTGGAATCCTTTGCCAAATTCAAGCAAGCAAAAGACTGCTTCGCATGGATTCAATATTCCGTTGCCAGAATAGCAATGCCAAACAGGTTTGTCTTTTTCATTTTGGATCCTTGTCGTTTTTCATTTTCTTTTTTTTCAAGGTTTCTAATCATTCTTCGCGTCTGCGGTTTTTTCCATTCTATCAATGAATCTTGATAGAAGGATTAGAATTTTGTTTGATTGCGGCGGGTTGCTTTTGCCTTTTGGATCCAGGGTGAAGTCAAACGAATTTCTTAATCGAGAGTCGCGTTTGCAAATTGCCTTATCCTTGTCCAGACGAATGATTCACAGATCGGCTTATGCGCTTTGAGAGGACGACAGATTCCGACAAACGGCTCCGCTCTCTTTTGAGGGAGCGGATTCTGATTCTGGACGGGGCGATGGGCACGATGATTCAGCGGCTCAAGCTCACCGAAGACCAGTTTCGAGGGGAACGTTTTCGGAATTGGAAAAAGGATTTGATTGGGAACAACGAGGTTTTGAATCTGACGCGTCCTGAGTGCGTCACGCAGATTCATTTTGAATATCTGGAAGCCGGGTCGGACGTTATTGAGACGAACACCTTCAACGCGCAGGCGATTTCTTTGGCGGACTACGATATGCCGGAACTGGCCTATGAATTGGCAAAGGCTGGCGCCGAGGCCGCCCGCCAAGCGGTGGATCGTTTCCGAAAAAAGCATCCTCAACGGCAATGTTTTGTCGCCGGCGCAATGGGGCCGACAACCAAGACGGCGTCCCTTTCCACCGACGCCAATCAGCCCGGCGTCCAAGAGGTCACTTACGACGAATTGGCGCAAGCCTACTTGGAGCAAGCGCGGGGATTGATGGACGGCGGCGCGGATATTTTGTTTGTGGAGACGATCTTTGACACGCTCAACGCCAAGGCCGCTTTTTTCGCCATTGAAGAGTTGTTTGCCTCAAGCGGACGGCGTCTTCCGCTGATGGGTTCGGCAACCTTTATCCAACCGGGCGGACGGCGGGGCGTAACCGGGCAATCGCTGGAAGCTTTTTGCGCGTCGCTGGAACACGTGCCTCTGTCGAGCATCGGGTTGAACTGCGCTCTTGGCCCCAAGGAATTGAGGCCGCTGATGGCCGAGTTGGCCGGGTTGTCTCCGCTGGCGGTGAGTTGCCATCCCAACGCCGGCCTGCCCAATCCGCTGTTGCCCACGGGTTTCCCGGAAACGCCGGAGAGTCTTGCGCCGCAATTGGCGGATTGGGCTCGAAGGGGTTGGTTGAACATTGTCGGCGGTTGCTGCGGAACGACGCCGGCGCACATTGCCGCCATTGCAAAAGCGGTGAAAGAAATTCCGCCTCGTCCCATCGAAAAGCCAAGCCGGGTTTTGCGGCTGAGCGGCCTGGATTGTCTGAGTGTTTCGCCGGAGGCCAATTTCATCAACATTGGGGAGCGAACCAACGTCACGGGTTCGCCGCGCTTTGCGAAGTTGATTCTGAAGAAGGATTTTGAAGGCGCCTTGCAAGTGGCCCGGCAACAGGTGGAAAACGGCGCCCAAGTGATCGACGTGAACATGGACGAGGGAATGTTGGACGGCGAGGAGGCTATGACCCGTTTCCTCAATCTGATTGCTTCGGAACCGGAAATCTCCCGAGTGCCGGTGATGATCGACAGTTCCAAGTGGAGCGTATTGGAGGCGGGACTGAAGTGCGTGCAAGGCAAGGGGGCGGTCAATTCAATCAGTTTGAAGGAGGGAGAAGGGCGTTTTTTGGAGCAAGCCCGCAAAGTGCGGCAATACGGCGCCGCTGTGGTGGTGATGGCGTTTGACGAACAAGGACAGGCGGACACCTTTGCCCGCCGAATCGAGATTTGCCGCCGTTGTTACGAGATTCTGACGGAAAAAATCGGGTTTCCCCCGGAAAACATTATTTTTGATCCGAACGTTCTGACGGTGGCTACCGGCATGGAAGAACACAGACGCTATGCGCTGGACTTCATCGAGGCAACGCGCTGGATCAAAAAACATTTGCCGGGAGCAAAAGTGAGCGGAGGGATTAGCAACGTGTCCTTTTCGTTTCGAGGAAACAACAAGGTGCGGGAAGCGATGCACTCGGCCTTTTTGTATCATGCAATTGAGGCGGGGCTGGATATGGGCATCGTCAACGCCGGGCAACTAGCGGTCTATGAAGAGATTCCGCCGGACTTGCTGGAACGCGTGGAAGACGTGCTTTTGGATCGTCGAGCGGACGCCACAGAGCGATTGGTTGAGTTTGCGAACTTCGTCAAAGCCGATCCCAAAGCCAAAGCCAAAGAGGCGGAGTGGCGCCAAAAGCCTGTCCGCGAACGGCTCAAACACTCTCTGGTGAAGGGAATTTCCGACTTCGTGGAAGCGGACGCCGAAGAAGCGCGGCAACTTTATGGAAAGCCTTTGAAAGTAATTGAAGGGCCGCTGATGGAAGGGATGAACGTTGTCGGCGATCTTTTCGGCGCCGGCAAAATGTTTCTGCCGCAAGTGGTGAAAAGTGCCCGCGTAATGAAAAAAGCAGTCGCCTGCCTGCTCCCGTTTATGGAAAAAGAAAACGCCGCTACTCCTCGCTCGGCCGGCAAAGTGCTTTTGGCCACGGTGAAGGGTGACGTTCACGACATCGGCAAAAACATTGTCGGCGTCGTTCTCCACTGCAACAACTACCAAGTGGTCGACTTGGGCGTAATGACCCCTTGCGAAAAAATTCTGGAAGAGGCCAAAAAACAGCAAGCCGACGTCATCGGGCTAAGCGGCCTAATCACGCCGTCCCTGGAAGAAATGGCTCGCGTTGCCCAAGAAATGCAACGCCTAGAACTGGAAACTCCATTGTTAATCGGCGGCGCCACAACTAGCCAAGCCCACACCGCAGTCAAAATCGCACCTCACTATCGCCGGCCAGTGGTTCACGTGCCAGACGCCTCCAAAGCGGTAAGCGTCGTCCGCGATCTGCTCCATCCTTCCTTGAAAGCCGAGTTTGCCTCTCAAAACGAAACTCGCCAAACCGCGCTCCGCCAACGACACGCCGGAAAACAGGCTCAGCCGATCTTGTCTCTGGAAGACGCCCGACAAAACCGCGCCAAACCGGACTGGCAAAACTACCAACCGCCCAAGCCGGCGCATCCCGGAAGCCGAATGGTCGCAGACGTCTCTTTGGAAGAAATCGTTCCGTTCATCGACTGGTCGCCCTTTTTCCACGCTTGGGAACTCCGAGGCCGCTACCCCGCAATCTTCGACGATCCCCGCTTCGGCGAAAAAGCAGCCGAGCTTTTTGAAGACGCCCAACGTTTGTTGCAAGAAATCATCGCCGACAAACTCCTTTCTCCAAAAGCCGTCTTCGGCCTGTTCCCAGCCAACAGCATCGAAGACGACCTCTGCGTCTATCCAAACGAAAGCCGAGAGCAAACGCTCGCCGTCTTCCACACCCTGCGCCAACAACAACGCAAAAGCGGAGGCAAACCTAACTACGCGCTAGCGGACTTTGTCGCGCCTCGCTCCGCGAATCTGCCGGACTTTTTGGGCGCCTTCGCAGTCACCGCCGGATGCGGCCTAGACGCCCTTTGCCAACGCTTCGAAGCCGAGCAAGACGACTACAACTCCATCATGGCCAAAGCTATCGCCGACCGCCTAGCCGAAGGATTGGCCGAACTCCTTCACGCCCGCGCCCGCCAAGAATGGGGATTCGGCCAAACCGAAAACCTTTCCTCAGGAGATTTAATTCGAGAACGCTATCAAGGCATTCGCCCGGCGCCCGGCTATCCGGCTTGCCCCGATCACACTGAAAAACAAACTCTCTGGAAACTGCTGGACGTGGAAACTTCCGCAGGCATCCAACTCACCGAATCCTACGCTATGCAACCGGCCAGCAGCGTCAGCGGATGGTATTTTTCCCATCCTCAAGCCCGCTACTTTGCCGTCGGCAAAATCGGCAAAGACCAAGTGGCCGACTACGCCCAACGCAAAAACATAACAATGTCGGAAGCCGAACGCTGGCTTGCGCCCAACTTGCACTATTCCCCTTGAAATTTTGCGGTCATCAATGATGGATCTATCCGCAACAGACATTGGCGCAACCTCTGGATTTTGCGATAATGACTTTGCTGCCACAGCGTGTATTGTATGCGGACAAGACAATAAATAACTAACGAAATGGCCAACGAAAATGCATTGAATGCGTACCTCGCTGAAATCTTGCGGCAAGCGGGAATCCGAACAGAAGTCGAATACCCCTTCCCCATAAACAAGCGCGGCAAACGACTCGCCGACCTGGCCTGCTTCGACGTCCAAGGCTACACAATCGGCATAGAAGCCAAACACGGCTGGGGCGTCAAACTCGCCTCCAACAAAAAAGCCTCTATTGCCCAAGCCGACGAACTTGTTGTCAACGAAACCATTGAACGCAAATGCCACGCCGCCGTCGCCCTCATCTATCCAGACAGCTATAAAACCTTAGACCATCTGCAAAACGGAAAAGTCAAGGTTGCCATTCGGACGCCCCTCGACATCCGCAAACAGAACAAGCCGGAATGGAACTCCCGCAAAGTCAAAGACTTGCCCCGCTTCATCAAAGGCATCCCCAGCCAACTCATAGGCCAACCGGAAGAACTGTCCAAAAGAGCCGAAATCGCCGTCAACCAAGCCTTCAAAATGCTATCCGCCGACGCCGACTCCATCATGGATAACCTCCGCCAAGAAAACCCCGAAGAGCTAGCGAAAATCACCAACTTCAAAGGCTTGCTGGTCGATTTGCTGACCTGCTTCATGTTCCATTACAAACTAGACACCATCATCAAAGACCAACCCCAATTCCGCAAAAAAGCCGCCCGCCCGCCAACATTGCAAGAGTGCATCGATTCCGAAGACCCCATCGACAGCTTCATGGATGCTTACGACAAATGGCTCAAAATAGATTACACCGACATTTTGGAATGGAATATCGCCATCCTCAAAGCGTTGACCATCAGCGAACATCGCGGCAACGACGCCGTCAAAAGACTGGCGAAAACTGCCCAATTCATTCAGCGAGCCAAAGGCGCGCATCACCATGACGTCGTCGGCATCACTTTCTGCAACGCCATCGAAGCCGCCAAACAAGAAGGCGCCATGTATACCACTTTGCCCGCCGCAACCCTGCTCACGCATCTGCTGTTCCATAAATCCAAAATCAATTGGAAAAACTTAGAAGAAGTCAAAAGCCTGCGCATCGTGGATTTTGCCTGCGGCTCTGGAACATTATTGATTGCCTGCGCCAACTACATCCTGAATTACAAACTGGCCGAGGCAAAGAAGAAAGACCGAGAAGAAGTGGCCAACGCATTGTTCGAGCAAATGCTGTATGGCTATGACTGCAACCAACGCGCCATCTTCCAAACCACCACCGGCCTCGCCATGATCGCGCCTTCCATCGCCTTCAAAAAAACACGACTCCACGCCATGCCCCTCGGCGAAAACCCCGAAAAGAAAGGAGAAGTCCTGCTCGGCTCGCTGGAATGGCTGCTCGGCAAAGACGGTTTGTATACCTACCCGCAACTCGGCCAAGGAATCGACCGCCAACCCGAACCGATAGAATGCCCCACCTTCCGCTTCGCCATTATGAACCCGCCTTATACAAGGATAGAACTTCGCTACAAACAAGAACGATTCAAGAGCGATAAGGAAATAAAAAAGGAAAAGGAAGAAAAAGAGAAAAAGAAAGAGCAATCGGAAATAGAAAAGAAACTGCGCGAAAGAGAAAAAAGACTTTTGGCAACTAATCCTGCGATGACAAAACAAGGGTATGGTGGAGGATTCTTTGCGCTGGCCGACAAATACATTGATCAACAAAACGGCAAAGCAGGTTTAGTAATGTCGTTGTCTTCTGCTTCCAACTCTTTTTCGAAAGCAACACGTCTATGGTTGCCTAAGCATTTCCACATCCAGTACATCATTGTTTCTTACGATCTTGAACGAATCTTCTTTTCCGGCAACACAAGAGTCGGGGAAATGTTATTAGTCTTACAGCGCAAAAAGAAAAAGCCAACGCCAACCCAAGTCATCAAACTAACCAACAACCCCGTTCACGAATCAGACGCCTTCATCTGCGCCCAAGCCATTAGTCGCGGCGAACAGGTAGAAGAATGGGGCGAAGTCGACGAAATCCAGCCCGACGATATGGCAAAAGGCGATTGGAGCGCCACGCAGTTTCTCAGCAACGACCTTTACCGCATCGCCAAACAAATCCCCAACCACTGGACCAGCAGTTTTGAGAAACAAGTCAAAATCAAAACATTAGGGGGGTTTGTCAGAGATGTTAAAACATGCAAGCATCCCGGAGAACTGCATGCAACTCCTTGTCTTCGTTATCACGATACCAAATACTGCGACAAGTTGGAGGTCAAACCGGACTGCCATGTCAAACCCAAAGAAATGAATTCTAGATACGCTCACGTCCTCCAAAAAACCAGCCGGTTGAAGATCGCTTGGTTGGTTCATTTGCCAACGATCAAGAACTTTGCATGTCGAACAACCGTCCCATCTGCAGGGTCATCGTGGTCAACCGCCGAAGTTGCCAAGAAAATCACCAATGTGGACAAAGAAACGGTGGAGAAAGCCGTCTGCCTCATCCTCAACAGCACACCCGCCAAACTGGGTGCGATATTGGCAAGAGTAAACAAAAAGCCATCTTATCCTCGTTTGTCCGTCAGCAGCTGGAATCGCATTCCGATGCCGTTATTGAGCGGGATGAGTGTTTCTGCGTTTCGGGCGTTAGCGAAGGTGTATGACGAATACTGCAAACAACCTCGCAAACGATTGCCCGAAGCGCACACTTGCTTGGTGCAGTTAGCCATAGACAAAGCCGTTTGCCAACACACCGGCTTTCCCGAAGATATTTGTAAAAAAGCCCGCCATTTGCTGGCGCAAGAGCCGATGGTCACCGGCCAGCGTTACCAAGCCAATCCAAAAGAAACCAACCCACAACTATTTTGACGAAACGGCAAAGAAAGAATTTCTCCATAGTTGTTGTCGGCGCGAGGCTGGGAAGATTGTAAGTCGGGATGGCGTTTTCACCACACAAACCAACGGCCTCAACCATCCTTGGCACGGCAACGTGCGCCGGCCAAAAGATAGAGTTGAACGGAAGCGAAGTTTGTTTTTTAGATGGCTTCGTTGAATCGCCGATGCTGAGGCAGTTCACTTTGCCGATAGATTTGGCTTTTCGGTGGCATCGATGGGACGAGGAAGCGCGTTTGGACACATTGGGAAGTTGAGAACTGAAAATCGATTTTCGGAATGGACGAAGGAGATTTCAAAAGAACTCTTGACTTTTGACGCTGATGGAAGAAACTGCGGACACATTACTGTGGGAAAAGGCTTTTGCCGATAAAAAGATCGGTGTTATGAGCGAAGAGAATTACAGGAATTTGAGCGCCCAGTTGACTGATCTGCGCAAGGATATGGATGCTCGCTTTGAAAAAATGGACTGGCGAAGGATGATTGCATCGGTTCTTGTTCCTTTATCAGCAGTTGCGTTGGCGTTTGTCGGCGCATGCGCAGTGGTGATTTTTCAATGAGTGGTTGTGCTTGACTTTTTAGATCGCCTTTTCGTTTAATCTCCGCCGAATTAAATCATGGCTACAACGGCATTTCCAAAAATCGAAAAGATTCGCTACGAGGGCGCCAAGTCCAAAAATCCTCTCTCCTTCAAACACTACGACGAGGACGAAGTGATTGAGGGCAAGACGATGAAGGAACACTTGCGTTTTTCCGTGGTCTATTGGCACTCATTCCGCAATCCTCTTTCCGATCCCTTTGGCGCCGGAACCGCTCTTCGCCCTTGGGATGACGGCTCGGATTCAATTCAAAACGCTCAAAACCGCGCTCGCGCCGCCTTTGAGTTTTTTGAGAAACTGGGCGCTCCGTTTTACGCTTTTCACGACAGAGACGTCGCGCCCGAAGGCGACAGCCTGCGCCAATCCAACCAAAATCTGGACTCGGTGGTCCAAGTATTGAAGGCCGAGCAAGAGCGCAGCGGCGTCAAACTGCTTTGGGGAACGGCCTGCTTGTTCGCCCATCCGCGTTTTGTTCACGGCGCCGCCACTAGCTGCAACGCCGACGCCTTTGCCTTTGCCGCCGCCCAAGTGAAAAAGGCTCTGGAAGTCACTTTGGAACTGCAAGGCGAAGGCTACGTATTTTGGGGCGGGCGGGAAGGTTATTCCACACTTTGGAACACGAATTTGAAACGAGAATTGGACAACTTGGCGCGTTTCCTGCACATGGCGGTGGATTACAAAAAGGAAATCGGCTTTTCAGGGCAATTTTATATTGAACCCAAACCGAAAGAACCCACCAAGCATCAATACGACTCCGACGCGGCGGCTTGTTTGAACTTCTTGCGAGAATACGGCTTGCTGAATGACTTCAAGTTGAACGTGGAAACCAATCACGCAACGCTGGCCGGCCACACAATGCAACACGAGCTGGAAGTGGCGGCGGCGGCCAACGCATTAGGATCGATTGACGCCAACTCCGGCGACTTGCTGCTGGGTTGGGATACCGACCAGTTTCCAACGGATATTTACCTAACGACCCAATGCATGTTGGCCATCCTCAAAAAAGGCGGGATCGCTCCCGGTGGAGTCAACTTTGACGCCAAAGTGCGGCGAGAAAGCTTTGCGCCGGAGGATTTGTTTCACGGACATATTGTGGGGATGGATTCCTTTGCGCGCGGGCTTCGAACGGCGGCGGCCATTCGAGCGGACGGCCGACTGGAAGAATTTGTGCGCAACCGCTATGCGTCTTGGGATGAGGGGATTGGCGCCCGCATCGAGTCCGGCCAAGCCTCTTTCGCCGAACTGGAGGCCTACACCCTCAAAAAGACCAAACCGATCAAAAATGAAAGCGGACGGCAAGAATGGCTGGAAGGCTTGATTAACGAATTCATCTAAACCCGCGCAAACGACTTGCCAATGCGACGAAACGGAGTCCGAAGATGAATGATCCAGAAATCATCGAATACTTGCAAGGCAGGATCAAAGAACTGGAAAAAGAAGCGAAGGAATCCATCCCTATTCACGGCATGCCTTCTTATCCACTCCACAGGTGCTACAGCCGAATTAACGCATTGGAAGAAGAGATTAAAATTCTAGCGAATAAAGGACGAAAACAAAGGCAAAAAAACACCTGAATCAAAACCGAAGGCATGCCGTCAAACAATCCTTCGGTGTCCGTCTCCGCAAATCCGTCCACCACTGGCGCCACCTCGCGAAGCCATAACTAAGCGACAAAAGCGCAGACGAGATGCACGAAAGCCATGAAGGTTTTCGCCAGCTTGTCGTAGCGAGTGGCAATTCGCCGGAATTCCTTGATTCGACAAAAGAATCGCTCCACTTTCTGCCGCATTTGCGACGTTCCTCGCTTAGGACGGAGTGGGGAAACGAGCATCGCGGGGGCGAAGGGCTTTGCCGGCGTCTGACAGATTCGGGGACGAGTCTTGCGCGATTGGCAACACAAGGGTGATGGAGGCGCCTTGCTTGACGGCCGAGCGGATCTTGATTTGCCCGGAATGGGCTTCGACAATGCGCCGCACGATGGCAAGCCCCAGTCCGGCGCCGGCGGGTTTATAGCTTCCCAAAACCGAGCCGAATGCCCGCACTAACTTTGTCCCGGCCATGCCTTCGCCAGTGTCTTCAAATCGGACGGCGATTTGCCGGCGTTTGGTTTCGGAATGCCTCTCTTTCAACGGCCAAGTGCTTATGGTCAAGAGGCCTCCTTGAGGCATGGCTTCGACGGCATTGAGCGCCAAGTTGAGGAAGGCTTGCTCCAACTGGCCGGGATCGGCCTGTATGGGCGGAGTTTGAGGATCCAGCTCGCAGCGCAACTGGATGCCGTGTTTGTTGAGTTTGTGGCGGATGAGAAGCCTCAAGTCTTCCAAAAGCGCGTTGGGACGAACTTGTTGCCAAGCGGGCTCGCTATGGCGGGCGTAGGCTAAGATGCGTTCCAAGATGCTGTTCAAACGGTCAATGGTCTGGCCGAGAATGCGGGCGTCCTCAGAACGGGGATCCTTTTCGTCAAACTGCAGATCTAAGGCATGGTAAATCATCTTAATCACGGTCAAGGGATTGCGGATTTCGTGCGCCATTTCCGCCGCCAAAAGCCCAAGGGCGGAGAGTTTTTCATTCTGCCGAAGTTTTTCCTCAAGCTCGCGCAAATGTTCGTAAAGACGAGCTCGCTCAATGGCTGTTGCGGCGGCGGAGGCAAACACGGCCAAAACGCGGATTTCTTCATCGGAAAAGTTGTGCCGCTCGCCGGTGTAAAGATTGAGAACGCCGATGCAGTGTTGCCGATGGATCAAGGGCGCGCAAAGAAGCGAAACAAGCCCCTCCACTTCGGCCACGGCGCCGTGCCGATAAATGCCGGAAGCGCGAACATCAAGAACTTGCACGGCTCGACGACTCCGCACAACCGTTCCGGCCAAGCTCTCGCGCAAATCTAAACAAGGTTTTTCCAAGTAGTTTTGTCCGGCGCCGGATGCGGAGCGAAGTTCCAAGCGCCCGCCGGCAGAATCCAGCAGGAGCAGAGAGCAGAGCTTGGCCGACATCAGCTTGCGCGCCTCACGGGTAACCGAGTCCAATGCCTCGTTCAAGTTGACGGCGGACTGCACAACTTGGTTGACGGCGGCCAAAGACTCGAACATCCGCGCCTTGAATCGAAGCTGCTCGTGAAGCCAAGTGTTCTGCATCACCTTGGCCGCTTGAAGAGCCAGCTCTTCTAAAACAACTTGATCCTCCGCGGTGAAAGCGTGTTTTTCCTCCGAATCCACGTTGAGAACGCCCCGCACTTTGTCCCCCACGTCCAACGGCGCCGCCAACTCAGAATTCACCCCGCTACGCAAGGGAAAGTATCGAGAATCGCGCCGAACATCCCCGCTCCGCACCGACTTTCCCGTGCGCGCCACCCATCCAGTAATCCCCTGCCCCACCCGCAAGCGAAGTCCACTCGAATCCGCAAGCAAACCGCGCCCCGCCTCAATCTCCAACAGACCGGTCGTCGGATTCACCAGCGCAACCGAAGCCGAGTTGGCGCGCGTCAACTTCATCGCCTGCTCCAAAATAATGTCCAGAGCCGGCCCCATCTCCAACGAAGAATGCAGAATCTTGCCCACCTCATAAAGCCGCCGCAACCGCTCATGCCTCACCGCCAAATCCTCCGACACATCGCTCACAACAACAAACAAACACAAAACCAAGCCAATCCGCAAACAAGACTTTTTCCTTTTCAAAAATCCGCCCTTCCCTTACAAAAGCCAGTTTGACGCCGACAAGAAAACAGTTTGACCTCCATGCCTGAAAACAAAGACAAAAACGAACCAACCGAAAACACAGCGCAAGAAGCCCTGCTAAAAATGCGCGACAAACTCCTCGACCTCACGGCGAAAAATCCCTTGCTCAACCTGAGCCACACCAAAACCAGCCTTCGAGTTGTCGACGAACTGCCCAATCAACTAGCCGAAACCCTGCTCAATGAAAAAGAAATGCGTTTCTTGCCGGTGCCGGAATCCACCGAAGAGGAATGGATGGAAAAAGGTTGCGGCAAGAAACCCACGGCAGAAGAGTGGGCCAAACACTTAGGACAGACTGCAGACTATGAAGTTCCAGAATTATCGCCAGAGGAATGGCACCAGAGGCATACGGACAATGAAATTCAGACACTCTTTTATCCCGCCGAATTAGAAAAACGGTTCAAAACTCTGTTTCAAAAAGCCAACTTGGCCATTGAAGAAATGGGAACCAACATTCTCTACCTCGCCTTAGGCTTCCTAGAATGGTACGAATCAGACGACAGCAAAGTTCCCCGCCTCGCGCCCTTGTTTCTACTCCCGCTCCAATTGGCCAAGGGAAGTCTGGACGCCAACACATCCACTTATAGATATACAATCCGCTATTCTGGCGAGGACATCATGCCCAACCTCTCCCTGCGCGAGAAACTTCTCAGCGACTTCAATATGAAACTGCCTGAGCTCGACGAAAACAAAACCCCCGAAGCCTACTTTGAAGAAGTTCGGAAAGTAATTGAGAAAAACAAACTGCGCTGGAAAGTGCGCCGCTATGTGACCGTCGCCTTGCTCAACTTCAACAAATTGTTGATGTATCTCGATATGGACCCGGAGAAGTCCAACATCCTTGATCATCCGCTGGCAAAACAATTCCTTGGTGAAGCCGGCGAAGAGCAAGAGAAAAACCAACCAGTCGCCGGCGCCGACTTCAGCAAAGAGCATCCCATTGATGAAACAGTCAACATTCATGGCAACTACCCCTTGATTGACAACGCGGACAGCTCTCAACACAGCGCTCTAATTGACGCTATAGATGGAAAGAATTTAGTTATTGAAGGGCCGCCGGGAACAGGCAAATCCCAAACCATTACCAACCTGATTGCCGCCGCTTTGTCCAATGGTAAGAAGGTGCTTTTCGTCGCCGAAAAACTGGCCGCGCTGGAAGTTGTGCAACGAAGGCTGGAACAAGCCGGATTGGGTGAGTTTTGTCTAGAACTACACAGCCACAAATCTCAAAAGCAAAAAGTGCTTGGAGAAATTGAAAAACGACTGAACACCCACTATCGCTCAACATACCTCCCAACAACGGACATAGTGGACATTGAAGCGGAAATCCAACACTATGAAGAACTAAAAGAGAAACTAAAAAGCCATGCCGAACGCATCAACCAACCGTGGAAACAAACCAAAAAGACGCCTCACGAAATCTTTGCGGCGGCGGCTCGTTATCGCAAAGCCATCAATCCCATTCTTCTGGAAAAACTGCACCCCGAAGGATGTAATGGAGACAACTATGATCTTAGCGCCCAACTCCGCTATAAAGGCCAAGTGAGAGCCTTTCGCAAAGTCTGGGAAGGAGTCGCCGCGCAACTCGACGAAGGAATACACTTGCAGTCCCACCCTTGGTACGGAGTTTGCAATGTTAATTTACTCCACATAGATATGGATAAAGTGAAAAGCTTGCTAGAAACATGGCGACAAAGTTTGCAGAACTTGCGAGAACAAAGAACGGCAATCATCCGAATGCTCGGCTGCAAATCGGAGGGTTTTGCGGAGACTTTGAAAGGTATTTCCAATCTGTTGGTCGATTGGAAAAATTTACTCGAAAGACTGCCTCCAATACAAGACAATGAACTGTTAGAATGTCTGCCCAAGTTGCGTGGAGAGACGTTGCAAAGAGCGCGACGCTTTCGTCAATTGTCCAGTGACCTCCAAGAACGTCACGCATCCCTTGCCCAGAAGGGAACTCAAGCAATTTTGCAAGACCTCTCCGTTGTTGACAACCTGCTAGACGGTAGCAAGCAATTAAAACAATGGGTTGGCAAAACGGTCACTCTATACGATTTATCAAAAGCAATCGAGGATCTGAAAACTATTCAAGATCAACTGAATCAATTGAAAGAACCTTGGCAAGGATTTGCCGAATCCTTCGGAAATACAAACCGCGCCAAATACTTTCCTGATAATAAGGCGGGACTTGTCGAGTTTAAAACCATCATTGAGATCATTGCCAGCTTGGATCCCGTTTGCTGGAAATATACGGACCCATGCTTCGACAATGAAGAACTGGACGCACTATTCCCTAAACTGCGGAAGGAGTTAGAAGAAATGTGGCTTCAAAAAACTCCGCAAGAAGTGTTGCCGCCGGAGAATTTACCCGATGATACAAACGAACTGCAAAAGATGCTAAGCACATTAGACAATGACGGAGTTTTCCGCTTCTTTAGTCCCAGTTTTTGGATGGCGCGCAAGCAACTATTGCGTTGCGCACCCAACTTGCCCGCTTGGGAATCACTGCGCAACTGGTATCGCAAGGTGCGAGAAGAATACGGCTTCGGTTTTGGTTCCAGAGTTGCTTTGGGCGAAGCCATTCTAAATTTGCCCGTGAATATTTTCCAAGCCGTGCGGTCGTTGTCTCATAAAAAAGCGCCGCAACAATTGGTGAATTTGCTGGGGAAGCTAAAAGGCCTGAGTAAGGTGTTTTCTCCAGTTATAGAATGGAAAGACGACAACGCTTTGCTTATAGGGAAGGATAGTATTGTGTCTCGTACTTTAGCGCAAGTGCAACAAGCGATTGAGAACTGCGGCATCAACGAGGCTATTACCCAAGTAACAGACAACGATACAACTACGGTAGCGGATATGATTGACCTTATAGAAAAACTCGGATTGCTCAAGCGCAAGGTTGAGGAATGGAAAAAGGAATACACTCAATTAAATAAAGAAGTATTTCAAGACCGTCTGGACTTGTCGATTGGTCCAGATGCGAACAACAGTGAGAGATTGACCGCGCTGGCAAACATTTTGGAGGTTGCCGATTGTCTGAACAAAATGGACGCTAAGCACATACTAATTCGATACATCTACGAGCAACCATCTGCTAAAACTTTTCAATCCCTGAAAACCGGTGCCGCGCAATTGAGAAAATCCCTTGATACACAAGAGAATTCTTTTGACGCATTTAAAGAACGAACTCAACTAGACGAAAACAAATGGAATCAATGGCAGGGCGATTCCATCCATAATCTAATAAAGCGAAACCAACGCGCTCTCGGTAATGTCGCGTCCTTGCAAAGTTGGCTTGCCTACTTGCGAGAGAGGAAGGGCACGAACGAAGCGGGTTTAGGAAAACTGGTCGATTGCGTCGAGCAAGGCGATATTAAAGTTTCTCAAGTGGAATCTGCCTATCAAGCGGGAATCTTTGATTTGTTGTCCCGCGAGATATTTCGGGAAGATCTAGAACTGGCGCGCTTTTCCGGCCTCTCGCAGAAAGCGCGGCAAGATGAATTCAAGAAGTGTGATGACGACCTCAAGCAACTGCAACGCAAGAGAATTGCCCGGAGAATTCGTGAGCAAGCGGAAGTTCCCGAGGGCAACAGATCTGGCAAGATTGGAACTTGGACGGAACTTGCATTACTCGAACGCGAGTGCGAAAAGACAACAAGACACATTCCCATTCGTCAGTTAATTCGAAGAGCGGGCAAGGCTCTAATAGCCTTGAAGCCTTGCTTTATGATGGGGCCGATGTCCGTTGCCCAGTATCTAAAACCGGGCAAGTTTCAATTTGATATGGTAGTGATGGACGAGGCATCGCAGATCAAGCCGGAAGACGCGCTGGGAGCCATCGCCAGAGGAAAGCAGTTGGTAGTAGTTGGAGATACCAAGCAATTGCCTCCCACTGCTTTTTTCCAAAAATTGGCCGGAGACGAAGAGGAGGACGAAGAAACGGTCATTGAAGGCTCGGAAAGTATCTTGGAAACAACCTTGTCGATTTTTCCAACACGGCCCCGCCGTCTGCGTTGGCACTATCGGTCGCGGCACGAGAGTTTGATCGCCTTTTCCAACCACTCATTCTACGATGGTAATTTAGTGATTTTTCCATCGCCAAACAAAGAAACGGAGGAGTTTGGCATTCGATACCAACGGGTAAAGGATGGCTGTTTTGTGAGTCAACAAAACAAGGAAGAGGCAAACATGATTGTTCAAGCGGTTCGCGAACACTTTCAAAAGCGCCCGGACGAAACTTTAGGCGTCGCCGCTATGAGCGCCAAGCAACGAGATCAAATTGAAAATGAGATCGAAGTGCTGGCCAAAAAAGACGGTCTCTTCGCAACCCGGTTAGGTAAAGACGCAAAGAAGCAGGAATCCTTGTTTATTAAGAATTTAGAGAACGTCCAAGGAGATGAGAGAGATGTGATCTTTATTTCTATGACTTACGGCCCGCAACAGCCCGGCGGAAAAGTGCCTCAGCGGTTTGGCCCGATCAACTCAGAGCATGGTTGGAGGCGCTTGAACGTGCTGTTCACTCGTTCCAAAAAGCGAATGCATGTTTTTAGTTCTATGGATTCGGGAGATATTCTTGTCGGATCAAATGCAAAGCGCGGCGTTTGCGCCCTGCAAGATTTTTTGAAGTATTGTGAAACGGGCAATCTTTCTCAAAAAGACAACAAGGTTGGAAGCCGAGAGCCGGACAGCGATTTTGAGATTGCTGTAATGGAGGCATTGCAACGGGAAGGATTTGAATGCGATGCCCAAGTGGGTGTGGAAGGTTACTTTATCGATGTGGCGGTCAAGGATTCGGGCAAACCGGGCCGTTATCTAATGGGCATTGAATGCGACGGCGCAATGTATCATTCGGCAAAGTCAGTTCGGGATCGCGATCGACTGAGGCAACAAATCTTGGAAAGTCTCGGCTGGAAGATTCGACGGATTTGGTCCACTGATTGGTTTCACGATCCGAATGCCGAAATCAAGCGCATTGTTAACGAGTTGAACAAGTTGAAAACAGACGCTACAACGCCCGACAATGACGATTGAGAAATATAAGAATAAAAGCAGATCAAATTTTCCGCAAATCTAACAACTATATGCCGTTCATTAAAAACAAGAAGATTTCTGTAAGGTTCAGCGGTTTAGTGAAGTTCGTGGCGTTGAGGTGTGCGGGTGTGGGTGTCGATGGTGACAAAGGTAGAAGTTCCGGTGAGGCCGCCGAAAATTTCGCCGGGGTTGACGAGAATGGTTTTGTCGGTTTGGGAGATTTCGAATTGGTGGTTGTGACCAAAGCAAACGACGTCGTAACGGCCGGATTCGGCAAAGACCCGGCCAATGTTGTCGTAGTGAGTTAAACCGAAGCGGCAGCCGTCGATGATAATTGCCGCCATTTCGCCGTGGAGGTGAATGTGAGAAAAGGCGCGGCTGTTTTGAGCGATGCGGAAGAGGTCGCCGTCGTTGTTGCCAAAGACGATATGGATGTCGCGGGAGTAGTTTTGGCCAAGTTCGTTGACAATGAATGGGGAGCAAAGGTCGCCGCAACAGAGGAGCGCGTGGGTATGTTGGAGTTGTTCTAATGCTCGGCGAAGGGCGCTGATATTGTCGTGAATGTCCGAAAGAATGCCGACTTGCATGTTATGTGGAGTAGCCGACGGGAAGTTCAAAGGGCGAGGTTTTTAGGAATGTTGACTAGTGTGTAGTAGACTTCTTCGTGCAAGAGAGGAATGCCGTTTTGGTTGGTTAGGTTTTTGAGGCGGAGTTCGTGGACGTAGCCGGCGCGCAGATCGTCAACAACAAGGACGACGCTTTTGGCGTCTGGAGAAACCGTCGCGGCGATGATTTTGAGTTGTTTTTTATCGGCTTCGGGGCCGCCGTAGCGGCTTTCGAGTTTGTAGGTGTAGCTTTCGCCGGAGTAGTTAGCAAAGTCGCCGGCTTTGGCGGGGGCAATGGGTTGCGTGAAAGTAAGTTTGAATCCGTTTGGTTGCGCTTGGATGGAATGGATTTCGAAGGGAACTTTGCCTGTCCAGCGGAGGCGTTGAATGCCCCAAGGACGATTGCCTCGCCCGCCCCAGCCGGCGTTGGATTGGCCGGCGAAGAGGGAGTGGTCTTTGCCGAAGCAGATGCGGATGATGCCGCATTGGAAGCCTTCGCGGAAGGGGATGCAGGCGCCTTGCCAGTGGCCGTCCACTTTTTCCAGAACGACGCGCATAACGCTGGCGTGATGTTGATCGGCGATAAAGAGTTGCCCGGCAAAGGGTCCAAAGCCTCCTTTGGTCAAGTCCCACTTCATGCCGCTGGGGCTTTTGCCCATTTTGTCGTAGGGAAACCAGACGGCGGGCATTTTGAAGTGCGGATTTTGCAGGCGCATGTCCTTCATAAAAGTGCCGGAGACGGGCTGGGGAAAGCCGTTGAATGGAGTCCCTGCGAGGTTTTTGGTGATTAGGCCGTGCGGATGGCCGTGGTAGTCGCCAAATTCGAGATGGGCGAGTTTGGAGGCGTTGCACCATTCGCCTTGGTTGTCGGTGTAAAAGACGTCGCCCCAAGGACTGTTTTCGATGCTGGCGGGCGAGCGCAGTCCGACGGAGACAGGGAACATTTGGCCTGTTTTTGGATTGATGCGGACGGCCCAGCCTCGCCAATGGGCGCGTCCGTAAGGTTCGCCGCCGAAGGGTTTGTTGGTGGCGACCCAAAGAAACCCTTCGGGGCCGAGCCGGGGGCCGAAGTTGTATTCGTGATAGTTGCCGCTGATTTCCCAGTCATCGCAAACGGTCTCGAAAAGGTCGCATTGGTCGTCGCCGTCGACGTCTTTCATCCGAGTGAGCTCGCCGCGCTGCGCGGTGTAAATCCAGCCTTCGTGTTCTAGGAGGCCAAGGGGTTGCGCAATCCCCCGCGCCCAAAGTTTGAAGGAGGCTTGTTCCGGCGGGCCGTAGGCGTTTTCAATGATGTAAATTTCTCCGGTGCGCGTGCCGACCATCATGCGTCCGTCTTGCCGAAGCATCATGGCGCCGACTTCCATGCGAAGATGATCCGCCGGCAAGGTGTCTATTTCGTAGTATTCGGATTCGTCCGCCGAGGCGGCCAAGGCGAAGCCGACCGACAAAATTGTGAGGCAAGTTTTCAATCGTTGCATAGTTTCCATCAAGGTTCGTCTTTTAGGGAAGATTGCCCGTCTCGCAATACTTCAAAAAATCACGCAGAGCGCAAACGCCGCGCTTTGCATTTGGTCCGACAAGAATATCTCCTGAATCCATAGAACTAAAAACGTGCATCCGCTTCTTGGAACGAGTGAACAGCACATTCAAGCGCCGCCAACCATGCTCTGAGTTGATCGGACCAAATCGTTGATACACTTTTCCGCCGGGTTGTTGAGGGCCGTAAGTCATAGAAATAAAGATCACATCTCGCTCATCTCCTTGGACGTTCTCTAGATTCTTAATAAACAAGGATTCCTGCTTCTTTGCGTCTTTGCTCAACCGAGTTGCGAAAAGACCGTCTTCTTTGGCCAGCATTTCAATCTCGTTTTCGATTTGATCTCGTTGCTTCAAACTCATAGTAGCCACACCTAAAGTTTCGTCCGGATGTTTTTGAAAGTGCTCGCGAACCGCTTGCACAATAATCTTTGCCTCTTCCTTATTATGTTGATCCACAAAACAGCCATCCTTTACCCGTTGGTATCGAATGTCGAATTCATCCATTTTTAAGTGTTCTCCGTTGTCGCTTACCACGCGATGATTTGGGTGATCGAGGCAGTTCCGTTTCCCGTTGGGATTTGCACGAGCAGTTGTTTTTTTCCCTCGTCCTCGCGAAGAAAGGGCCGCGATGGCGGGGAAATTTTCAATTGAATGAGGATGTCGCCGTTGACTTCATAGTTTCCCGCGCCTTGATCGACGATGGACGCGCCTTGCGCGGCCAGAAAGTAAAGCGCATCTTCCGCGCCGCCGCGGATTTGAAAGGAACGTTTTAAAACGGCGCCGCCGGGTCGCAGGATGGGTTCGGCCTTTTCCTCAATGGTCGAGCCTCCCAGTCGATAGCGAAAGGTTGGCCGGCGGTCGGATTCCAAGCGATAGCCAAGAAAACGGCCGCCGACGTTCCGACTCGTTTTCTCCGCAACCGGCCAAGAATCTTGCGGCGAGTCAAGACGGGCAAACGCCGGCCCCGGCGGCAAGTCCAACACGTCTTCGCCGAGAGGGCCGAGAAACTTGTCCGTGCGTCCGCTTTCCACGCCGGAGTGGTCAAAGAATCGCCCGCGCCAGACTTTGGCCAAGCGGACGACGTTGGCGTCGAAGGCAACGCTCAATTTTTCGGGAAAGCCGGCGAGGATGGCTCTTGGCCCCACTTCTTGCATGAAAGTGCGGTGCACGATCGGCGTTTCCACAGGCACGATTTCCATTGCGGCGCTTCCTTCAAGGACAATGCCTTCGGGCAAAGGCAGGGAATTTTTGAGCGAGAGATACGACCAGATGGCCTGGATTTGTTTCTTTGCGTCTCCGTCGAGAATGTTCGGGAAAGGGGATTGGCCGCCAAACCAGAATTGCGGCATGCGAGTGCCCGGTTTGAATCGGGCGGGATGGAGCATAAACTGCTCAAACCAGCCGAATTGGAGGCGGTCGTAGGTTGCGGCCAGGTCGATGCCTTGGATGGCGAGGGCGTCTTGGCCAGCGATTTGATGGCAGGTGACGCAGGCAAGGCCGGCCCCAATCTTCGTTCCTACAAAGTCTCTGCCGATTCGGGCGTCGGACTCAAAGAACGGAGGATCGGGGTCGGGATCGGAACGGCCGTCCGCAAACCCGATGTGCTGAACAAAGGCGGAGAGATTTTCGAGGCCGAAGTTGGGCATTCGCGTTTTCATGTGAATGCGGCGAACGTGCAGGGCTTGGGAACTGAGGATGCTCTGGATGGCGGCGGATTTGAATTTGGCGCCGACGAAATCCAGAGAAGGCGGCACTTTGGCTTCTTCTCCCAAGTCAATGTCTCCGATTGAATGGAAGTATTTGGCGGCGAATTCGGCATCGGGACCGCCAACGTCGCCGCGCCGATGGCATGCGTAGCAGTGGAAAACCGCCATAGTTTTCTTGACTTGCTCTTCCGCCGGACGGGGCCGTTCCCATTGGCGGCGGGCTTGCAACGCGGCAAGGATTTGTCTCCTTTGCGCTTGGCTAAGTTGATAATCGGGCAGTCCGCGCCGCACTGGGACGCTCAAACAGCCGTCGTCCTTGCTGAGATCCAACTCGTCCAGCGACTTATTAGCCGGAAAAAGCGAAGGCGCGTCGTCCATCCGGTGGCAAGAAGCGCAACCCAAGGTTTGAAACTTCCGCTTGCCGACGGCGGCTTTGGCAGGATCCACTTGAAATTCGGCGCTTCCCAACGGCGCCATAGGCAGGCCGCCAAAGCGTCGGAAAACCTCGCGGGGAATCGGTTGCCATTGCCCGGATTGGCCGCCGGCATCCCAAAAGACTTGCAGGCCGCCGCCACCGCCACCATTGAAATAGACAAGTTCAAATGCATGGGCGCCGGCTTCCAAAACGCGACCGCCCTCGCGCCGCCGCATGCCGTGCGTTCCATCGTTATCCACTACCATCTCGCCGTCGATGAACATGGCCGATCCGTCATCCGAATGGGTCGCAAAGCGGTATTCGCCCTTCTTCGGCGCCAGGATTTGGCCGTGGAAACGGAGCGCGTAATGGTTGGATTGGCGGCGGAAGGGAAGATTGAGAGTAACGCTTTCCGCAGTTCCTTTCTCAGGGGGTTCCAGCGCGGAGAAGTCGGGCAGATTTTGGAGAGAATCCGCTTCGTAATAATCGACGTTCAATCCCGGAATCGAAACCGGCGGCGCATTCTCGGATTGCGATGACTCCAGTTGCTCGCGCAGGAGATATACGCTGATTTCCCGCGCCTCGTCTTTGTCCAGCCAAAGGGAGGGCATCCGGCCGGAAGGGCGGATTTCAAGAGGATTGAGAAGAAATTGTGCCAGCGCGTCGACGGTGGTTTTGGAAGCGAGATCGCCAAAGGGCTTGAAACCATCCGACCAAACGCCTTCTTTTTCTTCTTGGGGGCCGTGGCAAGCCGCGCAGCCCGTTGTATGAAAAAGTTCCTCCCCCCGCGCCCGCGCTTCCAAAGTGCCGCCGGTTTGCGAAAACAAAACCGGCCCTCCCAACGAAGTTAAAAAATGGGTAAGTTCCTCCATTGCTTGTTCCCGCTCGGCGCGGGGCGAAGAATGAAAAAGATCCGGCATCGTGGCGCCGGGTTTCGCTTCGTGCGGCGAGGCAAGGAATCGGTGAAGATATTGCGGAGTGACGCGGGAACCGACGGCGCTCAGGTCGGGAGCCGCTTTATTCCAAAGCCGTTTTCCCGCCGCTGGATGGCATTGGACGCAGGCCAGTTCTCCGATGAGAATCTCCCCAAGAAAAGCTTCGTCGCCGCCATTCGCAGCGAGATGATCTACGCCGGGAATCACGGGCGCAGCGCGAAGAACTTCCGAAAACAAAAGAACCGCCGCGATCCCGGCAAACCAACCGCCGGAGCAGGCAACACGAACATACGACATAGGCCAAATCTTCGCGCAAATAGAACGTTTTTGTCAACCGAAAGAACGCGCCGAACGCAACAAAAATCGCAAGAGAAAACAACGAGTTGCGAATCTCGCGCAAATCTAACATCATAAGGTTGCCGATGATGAATTTAACCTATTCCAATAATTCGAAGCGAGGTCGAATGCCGGCAATCTACAAGTGGCTGGTAGCGTGTCTGCTATGCGGGGTCTCGCAGGCCTTCGGGCAAGACAACGCCGCAGACCAACTTTACAAACGAACCATCTCCGCCTACAACGCCGGCATGGTGAACGAAGCGCTGGAACTAGCGAATCAAGCGATTGCCTCCTCTCCCAAAGAACCAAAACTATATCTTGCCCGCGGTTATATTCATCAATACGAACGTCGCCATCAAAAGGCCGTCGATGATTTTTCAAAAGCGATCAAGTTGGATCCAAATTCCATTGAAGCCCGGCAACGCCGCGGCGAAGAGCAATTCAAACTGGCGCAATTCAAAGAATCCGTCGCCGACTTCGAGCGTGTAATCCAACTCCGTCCGCAACGCGCCCCTTACCATTGGCAACTGGGCATCTCCTATTACTATACCGGCCAATATCTAAAAGGAATGAGCCTTTTTAAAAAGCACCAAACCGTGAACCGCAACGACGTCGAAAACGCAGTCTGGCACTACCTTTGCACGGCCAAGGTTTACGGACTGGACGAAGCAGGGAAACGCCTATTGCCCATCTCCAAAGACACCAGAACGCCGATGATGGAAATCTACGCCCTCTTTGGCGGACAGGGAACGGAAGAGCAGGTGCTCAAACAAGCGCATCAAGGCCGCTCAATCGGCGGCGCGCGGGCGCGGCAGATTTTTTACGCCCATCTCTACTTGGGTCTGTACCACGAAGCGCAAGGAAACTCGGATAAAGCCTACAACTATATTAAAAAAGCAGCGCAACAATATAAAGAAAACGGCTATATGGGGCAGGTGTCCCGAGTCCACCGCCTCTGGCTGAAACGGAAGCGAAAGACGCCTTAGGCATCTTTCACAAAAAGATTGCCGATCACTTCGAGGTTTAATATAAACATAGTTTTCCTTTATAGCTAACATAGAAAACATGCGAACTTTAGTCATCGGCATAGACAGCGGAACACAATCCACCAAAGCATTGGTAGTCAATGCAGCCACGGGGAAGGTTGAAGGTTCCGGCTCCAAAGCCTACGGGCTTATTGACGGATTGCCGCCGGGCGCTAAGGAACAAAACCCGGCAATTTGGATGGACGCGGCGACGGACGCCGTCCGCCAAGCATTGATACAAGCCGAAGCCAAGCCCGCGGAAGCGCGCGCCTTAGGGGTGAGCGGACAACAGCACGGCTTTGTGCCTCTCGACAAAAAGGGAAGAGTAATCCGAGCGGCAAAGTTGTGGTGCGACACCTCCACAGAAGCCGAATGCAGGCAAATCACGGAACGAGTCGGCGGGTTGAAGGCCGCCATACAAGCGATTGGCAACGCCATTTTGCCGGGCTTTACCGCGCCGAAGATTCTCTGGCTCAAAAATCACGAGCCGCAAAATTATCAACGGTTGGCGACGGTTCTCTTGCCCCACGACTACTTAAACTATCGGCTCACTGGCCGGACGACGATGGAATGCGGCGACGCCAGCGGAACGGCTTTGCTCGATGTGCGGCGGCGAACTTGGAGCGAGCCGTTGATGGCGGCCGTTGACGATTCTCTGCCGGCAATGTTGCCGCCTCTCATTCCCAGCGAAGAACCGGTCGGCCGCTTGCAACCATCCGCCGCCGATGAACTGGGACTGACCGAGGAAGTTTTGGTCAGCGCCGGCGGCGGCGACAATATGATGGGGGCAATCGGCACTGGAAACACAGAGCCGGGCATCATCACCGCCAGCTTCGGCACCAGCGGCACCATTTACGCCTGCGCCGCAGAACCCATCGTCGATCCAGTCGGCGAAATTGCCGCCTTTTGCGACTCCACAAACCGCTGGCTCCCGCTTTTATGCACGATGAACGTCACCTCAGCCACCGAAATGATTCGAAACCACTATCAATGGACGCACGACCAATTCGAAAACGCCGCCCGGAATGTCCGCGCGGGAAGCGACGGCTTGATTCTGCTTCCCTATTTGGAAGGCGAGCGAACGCCCAACCTGCCCGCCGGAACGGGCGTCTGGTTGGGAATCAATTCCCGCACTTCGCAACCGGAACACTTTGCGCGAGCATCCATGGAAGGCGCGACTTTGGGCATGAACTACGGCCTTGAGAGACTCGAAAAACTCGGCGTCCGTCCCAACCAAATCCGGGCAACGGGCGGCGGCGCCAAATCCAAACTATGGAGGCAAATCATGGCCGACGCGTTCAACACCGAAGTAGTCACCCTGCAAGTGGAGGAAGGATCCGCCTACGGCGCCGCCCTGCAAGCGCTTTGGTGTTGGCGGCTGCAACAAAGAGAAAATGTTTCCATCACCGCGCTGACCCGCCAATTTGTGCAGAGCAACCCAACCCAGAAAGCCGTCCCCAACCCGGAAGCCGTCGAACAATATCGAATTTGTCAAAAGTTGCAAAATGCCGCCTCCCTCGCCCTTCGCAAAGTGTTTGCCCAACACCGCTCGTTCATCGCCCAGTCTTAACCCAAGCAAAGATTCCCAAGCCCGGAACGGAGGAATCTCAACTTTTCCAGCATAAATTCGACAACTTGAAAGTTTTCACAAAAATCCAGCCGTTGGCCGGGCTCCGGAATGCGGATGCCCCCGAATAATTTGCGCAACATCAAGCGAGGGCGGAGACGCTTTGGTGAAGGCGGTTTTCGAGGAAAAAGTCGTTCACCACTTTTCAATCGGTCCTTTGGGCACGGGAATTCGATCTCGACGGAAAACCGCCGGCTCATCCGCAAATTCAGATTGCAAAACGCCGGGACGATAGCGCGGCAAAAGTTGCCCGTCATCGCCGAGAAACGGCCGCCGCCATTCCAGAAATTCCGCCAGAATTCCCTCAAATTCCTCCTTGCTGGAAAGACGCACAATCTTTCGATTGAAAGGCTTGGCGGGGCCAAATCGTTTGGCATACCACGGAGCGACTTTGCGAAACATAAGACAAGCCTTGCCTTCGCCGAAAACATCGATCATTCGACCAAAATGACGACGCATAACGCGAAGACGCTCCTCAAAACTAGGTTCGGATTCCAGCCGACCAGAAGCCAAATAAGTTTGTGTATGTTGAAAAATCCAAGGGTTGTAAAAAGCGCCGCGCCCAATGCCCACCCCAACGCAACCAGTCTCCTCCAACATGCGCATGGCGGACTGCGGCGTCGTGACATCCCCATTGCCAATCACCGGCACGCTACGAACCGCCTCTACCACGGCCCGAATGCCGGCCAAATTAACTTTGCCATCGAACCCCTGCTGCCGAGTTCGACCATGAACAAAAACAGCCGCAATGCCCACATCCTCCAACGCCCGGGCAAGATCGGGCGCCGTAAGATTATCCGCATCCCAACCCAACCGCATTTTCGCTGTAACCGGAATGCGCACAGCCCCAACCATTCCCTCAACCAGCCTCGCCGTTTGGCGCAATTCCTTCATCATTGCCGAGCCGCCTCCCACCCGACAAACCTTCCTCACCGGACACCCCATGTTAATGTCCACAGAAGCAACGCCCCGCTCCTGAAGAAAAAGCGCCGCCTCCCGCATCTCCTCGGCAACGCTCCCAAAAAGTTGAACCGCCAAAGGACAATCCTCAACATCCGTCTCAATCAATTGAAGCGCCTTCCGATTCTTTTCCAAAAGGGAGCGAGCGTTAACAAGATCCGTAGTCGCCAAATCCAAACCACCCAACTCGCGAATCGTGAGACGAAAAGGCAAATTCGTATACCCCGCAAGCGGAGAAAGAAAAAGATTCGACCGAAGCCGCAACGAGCCAAAAGTCAACATATTTCCCACCTCACCCACAAAAAACACCCCCATCCAGTCCGTCCCTCCCACATGCCCATCCCCATAAGTTAACACTCCGAACCCGTCAATACTCCATCCCGCATATCTCCTCCACACTCCCATCCTCCGGACAACGATAAGTTTTTGAAGTAGAAACATATGGCGCAAACATAGCCGCCTCCCCCACCAAAAACTGCGCGTTCGTCACACCGCACTCCTTCCCCAACCTCGACACCGAACCCAACTATTCATGGAATCCAAATCAACATTATTCACTAACTTTCCTTGATAATCCTCCGCATACAAATCCAAATCGTAATCAATTGCCGAAAGTTGTTCTGGCAAGCCGCCAATGGCCCCTTGCCAACCGCCAACAACTCCGCCAAACTAAACTCTAAATTTACCATGCCGGCAGTGGACATCAAAAGCCACCACGGCAAACGCAACACCGGATCCAGCAACTTCAATATCTTAGCGTCCTCAAAGACGCTAATCAACTTTGCCCCGCCCGCAACCAAAAACAACATGCCCGCCGCCGGCACCAGCCAGCGATGCGCAAGATCTCCTAACTTTGCTTCACTCCTCTTCTTCATCGTATACGATACGGATTCTTGTTTCTCTCGTTTTCTTTTTGTCGCCTCCTTATTGACCTTATGACGAGATAACATGATAAAAAGACAAAAATAAGTAAAATAAACCGATAAGCCTGACGTTGAGTCAGCCATGGAATCGGACGAGGTTGCGGCTGGCCCGTTTTCGGCGAAATCGAAAACCTTACCCCGGCCGGATTATAGAGAACTTCGCCCGTGTCATGGTTTATTTTTACTACTTGTTTAATCCCATCCCAGAGGCTCAATCCAAATATCCCTTCATCTTTGAAGTCAGGATTCAAGTCAACTCCAAGAAACTTTGCTTCGGTAATCCAAGTTTGGTCTCGCGTCAAATCTTTTTCTTCTTTGCGCCAAAATCCGGGAAAGTGGCTCTCGTTAAACGAATTCATCTCATACAGCAAGACAAACTTGCCCGGCACTGATTTTTCCGCCCGCAACAGCCGAGGCGGATCGTGTTTATCCAACCAAAAAGAGTATTCACACGGCATAAACTCAGATAGAGCCATCGCCATAGGATTGTTCTCATTAGAGGCGTTCTTCAACAGAGCCAAGGCTTCTCTAATTTTTGATTTTTTGTGTTTTAAAACAATGCGCGTAGTCAGTTTTCCACTTAGATTTTCATCCCGCGCAAGAATCAACAAATCGGATTGGTCGGTTTCAAGAAACTGCTTAATTCTTGAAACGTCCGGAGAAAATAAGTCAAGTGTCTTGAAAGAATTAACCGAAGCAGGTTGGTCCATCATTTTCTGGGCCGCCTCCACGTTTCTTTTGGCAAAGTAAAAAACTAGAGGAAAAGCTAACTCAGGATCCAGTACCCAAGCCTTCCATAAATACTGCTTTCCTGCTACAGTTGAGTTATTGATAGAAGCGTCCACAAAACCCGCCTTTGGATGCACATCACGGCTTACGTGAAAAAACTTAACATCCGGGTGCTTCGTCCCTTTTAGAAAATCAGGATTACCTATCTCTACGTAAGTGTCATCGTACACTAATTTTCCCGAACGAAACGCCTGAATCCGCGCTTTATCCGCCGCTATGATTTCCCTCATAATTTCCGGCGTGATTCTTCCAGACTCCACATCTTGATGATGTTGATTAACGTCGCTTCTTAAATTTTCAAAATTCGTTTCGTCTTTTCGGTAAAGATGAGGTCCCGAAAACCATTCTCGAACCCTGAGTTTCTCCCCCTTGTAATTTGCGGCGAAATCTCGAAGTTCTTGAGCCACTTCCTCTCTCGTAGGCGGTGTTTCGTTAGTTGCTTCAGCAATCCTCGTTTTTAGATCCAGCATGGAATCTACCGCTTCGTCGAAGTCTTCGTTCGTTGCTTTCAGCGTTGGCTCTTGCACAACCACTTCCGCCTCAAATACCATTTTATTCGGTATAGACCGTGCAGCGACCCGGAACAGATTCGTCATCTCTGTAACCGTGGGTTTGCGCCAATTATTCAAGGCATCCTCAGTTTGCGAAAGCAGACACATTGAAAAGGCAAAGGTCTCCAAAACGAATGTCGCTATTAGTAATTTCAAGTTCCTCATAAATCTTCTTTAATCGGTTGATTCTTACAGTTTATTCGAACGATTAGCCGGATGGGTTCGTTGTATGATCGTCCGGACATGTCCCTCCAGATTTCTTCTTGGCATTCAAATGCGTCCGTGGTTCTACACGTGCTTCACAATAAAACAGCGAGCAAGGACGAGCACACAATAAACCTTCTCCAGCAAGGCAAGCAATACAGCCAACAAGCCCCCAACCTGAGGGGGAACTAGCACAGGCAGCAATACAGCCAACAGAAAGTAGCGCGCAACTAAGTAGTGAGTACCAGTCAAGTTTGAGCCTGCAACGTGAGTATTTTACAGGAATTTTCTTGCTATTATTGCACCAAGTATTGTACTTATCTCCATCATGATGACTGTACACTCCAACACACCTATCGTGTGTGGCAAAGAAAAGTCCCGAACGAGCGCATTTTGGATAGGGAAAGGGTGCTGGAAGACCCGGTACTCTTATTATTCCGCCAAATCTGCAATCGCAGGACGGTTGACTTATCCCCTGAATAACCAAGGTATCGTAACAGAAGTGATTTTCGTCTCCACGAACCAGAGAAAGCATGGGCGAATTAGGAATGCAAATCAAGACGGCGCTCATGATGAAGGCGGTGATGGCGTTCGTCAGCGGGGAGAACAGGCGGATGCAGGGTTTCGGATTCTGCGGTTTGCGGTTGGTTCGATGTTTCGTCTGATGCTGTTCCATTGGATTCTGGATTTGGAGTTGCGGTTGCGTGGTTTCCTTCTCCGGGCGCAAGAGGCCGGAGAGCCAGTTGTGTAGTGTTTGGAAAAAGTCCATCGCGTCTAACTTGTTTCGTAGTTTCATGGTTCGTGTCGTTTGATTCTGTGTCGGATTCTGGGTTTTGCGGTTGGTTCGATGTTTCGTCTGATTCTGTTTCATTGAATTGATGGTTTGCTGTTCTAGTTGCGTGAGTTCTTTCTCCGAGCGCAAGAGGCCGAAGAACTAACAAAAGAATAGTTTTCTTGTCTTCCCATTAGTTTGCCTTTGTCTTTTGAGAAAGGCTCTTCTGTAACGTTCAATACTGTCTTCTCGCTCCACTCCTCTGTCTATTCTGCTATCCTTCTAATCTTTATTTCCCGGACAATCCCGGAACTCATCGCCCCAGGCTGTTGCTTATCTTATCATAACTTTCTCCTCCCGCCTTGCGGGATTTTCGTCTTTTCTTTTGTCTTCTCATTCACTTTTCAATCATCTGTTTGCCCAGCGGCTTTTGCGCATCGAGCAGTGCCGCAACTTGCTCATAAGAAGCGTAACATATGCGAGAACCTTTCCCGCACGTTTGCAAGATCCACAGAGAAAACCTTCAATAATTCTCTCGATGTCCGGTTGTCAAACAGACTGTTGTATTTAGCGGGCGTCCCAATAGAAGAGGCTTGCCGATTGAGGGCGAGAGAACTCAACCGCTTTGGCGGCTGGGGTTAACACTTTTTTGGAGCAGTGCGAGGTTTTTTATGGGGCAAGGAAAAAGGGGTTTTACTGGGATGTTTTTCGTTCGTTTTAGGCTTTTCTTGGTTGGATTGGAGGGATGGGTTTGGCGTTTGTGGCGGGCGGGTTATTGGGTTTTTGTTTGGATGCCTTGGCGTTGGGCCATGCGGGCGAAGGGGCCGTTTTGGGAGAGGAGTTGAGGGTAGTTGCCTTGTTGGGCGATGCGGCCTTTTTCTAACACGATGATTTTGTCCATGGTTTGAAGGGTGGAGAGGCGGTGGGCGATGCAGATGACGGTTCGGTTTTGGGCGAGGTTGTCGATGGCTGTTTGGACTTCGGCTTCGGCTTGGGCGTCTAAGGCGGCGGTAGCTTCATCCAGCACTAATATGGGGGCGTTGCGGATGAAGGCGCGGGCGATGGCGATTCGCTGGCGTTGCCCGCCCGAAAGCGCGGCGCCGCGTTCGCCCAGTTGGGTTTCGAATCCTTTGTGCAGTTTTTCGATGAATTCGGTGGCGTGGGCTTGTTGGGCGGCTTGGAGGATTTCTTTTTTTGTGGCGTTGGGTCGTCCGCAGCGGATGTTTTCGGCGACGGATTGGTCGAAGACGACTATGTCTTGGCTGACGAGGGCGAGCAGTTTGCGGCAGTCTTTGACTTTGAGTTGGCGCAGGTCTTTTCCGTCGAAGAGGACGGCGCCTGCGGACGGGTCAAAGAAGCGGAAGAGGAGGTGGATGAGAGTGGTTTTGCCGGAGCCGCTTTCGCCGGCAATGCCTAGTTTTTGGCCGTGCGGGATTGTTAGGCGGATGTTTTGGAGAGCCATGTTGGAGGGCTTGGCGCGGGCGTAGGCGAAGGAAACATTTTCAAACTGAATAGACTTCGAGAAGCTTTGCATGGAGGCGGCTTGGGGAGAGTCTTGCACTTCTGGTGTTTCCGCTAGGATGTTTTGGAGGCGGCCGACGCTTACGCTTGCCTGCTCGAACAAGACATGGAGTTTGGCCAGTTTTTTTATCGGCATGTAAAACATGATCAATCCTATAAAGAAGGTAATGAGGTCTGGGGCGCTGCGTCCGGTTTGCACGACGAAGACGATGAGCATGCCGACGGCGATCATGGACACGGTTTCAATAATCGGCCCTACAATCTCCTGCGAGCGAACTCCCCGCATGGTATAGCGGAAAAGTTGTCTGGACAGCCGCCGAAAACGCGCCACTTCTCGTTCTTCTAACGCAAAGGCTTTGACGACCCGAATCGCAGAGAGCATCTCGATGATAAGACTGGACTGCGTGACGTTGGTTTGGATTTTGTCTGTCGAGGCGCGGCGCGCTTTGCGTCCGTATATTATCACCGGCACAAGGCATATGGGCAGCAACACGGCCGCGCCGGCCATCAGTTGCCAATCCATAAGGACTAGGTAGGCAAAGACCGCTAGAATGGTTATTGGATCTGTTACGCTGTGTTTGACTCCGATGCGAATGCAGTTTTGGAGCGCCAAGGTGTCGCCGTTGATGCGGGTAATCATGTCTCCCATCTTCGCTTGGTCGAAGTAGCCCAAGGAAAGTCGGCTCAGTGTTTCTAGAACTTCCACTCGCAAGTCGTTAACCATCCGCTCGCCTACCCACGACATCCAATAGGCGCTCAGATACTCTCCGCCGCTGCGGACGGACACCAAAAGGGGCAAGCCTAACAAGGCGCCCAGCAGCTGAAAAACCGTCACCGGACTGCCCATTCTTGGGAACCATCGGTCTACAACTTCCGCAATGGCTGTTTTGGCCTTCGCCATGCGGGGAAAAGAACGTTGGAAAAAAGATGCGTCTGAAGGCGTTTTGTTGGAAACCAGTTCATGTCCGCTGGCGCTTTCTTCAGGGTTCAACCGATCCAGAACCGTTCTTGTGAGCCAGAGAACGCCGGCGTTGGACAAGCCGAAGATTGCTCCCGCCAAAAGGGCTCCGTAGAGACGCCACCGATACTTGCGCACATAAGGCCAACTGAATCGAAAGATCAAAAGCGCGCGCGCCATATCGCAAAGTCTAAAATACTCTGATTCGTCTGACCTCAGTCTTGACCAACGGTCGAAAAAAGAAAAGGATTGCTCGACGGAAAATCTTATGATTCTGCAATTCACCAGCTTGCTGGGCGCGTTTGCCCTCATCGGCATTGCATGGCTGGCTTCGGAAAATCGGCGTGAACTGCCGTGGCGAACCGTTGCCGGCGGTTTGCTCATTCAACTGGCGCTGCTCTTCGTCGTCTTCAAAACGCCGCTCGGACAGGTTTTGTTTGACTTCGCTCAAGGGGCCGTTTTGCGGATCAACGCCTTTGCGACCGAGGGAGCGGCGGTGGTGTTTGGGCCTCTGGCCGACACTGCCAAACTCAATCAGGGTTTTGGGCCGGAAACAGGACCGATATTTGCCGTCTTCATCTCAGCCACGATCATCGTGATCGCCTCCCTCTCTTCGCTTCTGTATCATTGGGGCGTTCTGCAGAGAGTGGTCGCGGCCATGGCTTGGGTGATGCAGCGGGCGATGAAAACTTCGGGGAGCGAAAGTCTGGCCGCCGCCGCCAACTGCTTCATCGGCCAAACCGAAGCGCCGTTCGTCGTCCGGCCTTACTTGGAAAAAATGACGCGCAGCGAGTTGCTGGCGCTGATGACCGGCGGAATGGCGACAATCGCTGGCGGCGTTCTGGCCGTGTATTCGGAACTGGGACGGGCGAACGGCCGGCCGGAACTGGCCGGCCACTTGATGACGGCTTCCCTCATCAGCGCCCCCGGAGCGCTTCTCATCGCCAAAATTCTTTTGCCCAATCAGATTGTCGGCAAAAGCGACGCCAAAGCCGAGTTTTTTGTCCAACGCACGGCTTCCAACAGCATTGACGCCTTGTGTCGCGGAGCGCAAGACGGCGTCAAACTTGCGGTCAACGTGATGGTGATGATTATCGCCTTTGTGGCCGTTGTGGCTTTGGCCAACTATTTGTTCCAATGGCCGCAAACGAAATTGGGAGTCGCTTCGCCCCTCTCGCTCCAACAACTCTTTGGCTATATCAACGCCCCCTTTGCCTGGCTTCTCGGCATTCCTCCCGAACACTGCGCCGCTGTCGGGCAAATCCTTGGCGAACGAATCGTCCTCAACGAATTCTTCGGTTACCTCAGCCTCACGCAGCAAGCCTCGCAGTTTGATCCGCGCACCTTTACAATCGCCTCCTACGCGCTTTGCGGCTTTGCCAACTTTGGAAGCATCGCCATCCAAATCGGCGGCATCGGATCGCTCGCTCCCAACCGACGCGGCGAATTAGCCTCGCTCGGCCTCCGCTCTATGCTTGGAGGCCTTTTGACTTGCTACCTGACCGCCGCCTTGGTAGGCATTGCGATCTAGAGATTTCGCTTTTTCACCGCCAAAAATCCGCCTATTCTAAAACTCAACGCATTCCATGAACATCCTCGCAAAAATCGCGATCTATCTCACCTTGATTACCGTCGCCGTCTACTTTGGAAAACACTTCCTTCGCGACTATCAAACTGTGACCTCGAAAAAATCGAAAATTCAAATGCTCGATGATCCCCCAGCAAATATCGACACCCCCGCCGAAAATCAGAAACCAAACGCAGAAATCCAAAATCCGGAACCCATTCCAACCGCAACCGAGGACGAACCGCCGACAACCACCCCAGAACCCGCCGCCGGCAACGCCGACTCAAAACCCTCTCCAACATCCTCGCCCGCCCCTCGACTCGGATTCTACGGCGGAGGCCTCTGCCTTCTCATCCTCTGCCTCGGACTGCTTGCCGCTTGGGACATTTCCCAATTTCTCGGCAACCGCACCGTCAAAACCCTCTTCAATGAAGACAATCAAGATATGCTTGACGACGAATACGAAACCGCGGAAACCGAATGGGGAAAAGGCAACTATCTCGAAGCCATTCGCCTTTTGCGGGAATACCTCGCCAAACGCCCTCGCCAACAGCACGCCGCCCTCCGAATCGCTGAAATTTACGAAAAAGACTTGAACAATCCTCTCGCCGCCGCCTTGGAATACGAAGAAATCCTCCAAAGGAAACTGCCCAGAGAACGCTGGGGATGGGCCGCCATTCACTTAGCCAACCTTTATTCAGGCCCCCTAGCAAAACCCGAACAAGCCGTCACCCTTCTCCGCCGCCTAGACAACGAATACGGCGATACGCAGGCCGCCGAAAAAGCGCGCCGCCGCTTGGCGATGATTGACGGCGCCGATACTCCAGACAAATCCTAAGCAGTCTAAAAAACATCGCCTGCCGCAATAAGAACGCACAAGTAGAAAACAAAGTGGAAAGCGAAAGAAACATGAAAACTGAGGCAAAGGCAAGGGCGCACTGCGAAGCGACGCACTCAATTGGGCATGTTTGGAAGGTGAAGACTTTTTTAAGAGTCGTTCTCGCTAAAAAAATTGCTTTGAAAGAAGATGCCGCAAAATCCCTTTTCCCATCGCCATATGAGCGGTGGATCCTTGACTAATCCGTTACATTAGCCGCCTCAGAACGCCTATCAAACCGCCCAAATGCCCAAAACCAACAAATGCCCAAAGCCAGGCAAACTGCGCCGCCACCGGCTTTGACTCAACCATCCCGCCAGCGAATTCTGCTCATCACTTAGCCGTGGAAGAAGAAATCACGGCCACAAACGAACGGCAACCGCTAATCCCGCAAGCCAATCCGCCTTGCCGCTTGGCCGCCGTCGCCTCTTGCCTCTTCCATCCTTGCTGATTCAGCGAAAGCCAATCCGCCGCTTGGCCGCCAACTCACTGCTTCCAAAACATCCTTTTTCCCGACAACGGCGAGGAGGCGCTTCGCTAACAGTAAGATGGAATTTGCGCGCTTTTTGAGGGTTTCCTTGTTTTGCGCGCTCCTCCAATTGGCGCCGAAAGCAGCTTTGGCTTGCCCATCTCATCCACGAAAGCCACCTTGCCTCTTGGATGGCCAAACCGCCTCCAAAGCTTTCTTTTTTCGCAACGGCAAGGGGAAAGACTATGAATTTTCCCAGCCTGAATTCCTCTTTTTGTCTCTTTTTCGCGCTTGGATGAGCGGATTTTGTCATTTTCCAAACAACTTTTTCTTAACTTTTGTGCATTTTTTTATTTTTTAGGGCTTGACTCTTTTCTTTTGGGAAATTAAAAAGGAAGAGATTTTTGACAACAAACTAGATTCCTATGAAACGAAAACTATCTTTATTGGCCGCCGTCGCCTGCATTTGCGGGGGGGGGGGACAACGCCCAGGCGCAGTTGATCCTTGATGTCTATCCCAGCCAGGATACCCCCACTAACAGCATCTGGATCTTCTCCGGCTCCTCCACCGTCGCAACCCCCGGCACGCTACGCACCAGCGGCAACGCTTCTAGCGCCGATGGTTGGCAGACGGCCAGCGACATTTACAACGCCAACAAGCCTTCCAACCAAACCATCACCCTCTCTCCCCTCTCTTCCAGCACCAACCGCCTAGACATCGCTTCAGTGAATGCCCGAATTCCGGGCGGCGGCAAGAGCAACATCGTCTTTGCCGTCACCGCCACCAACACGCCCACCATCACCATCGGCACGACGCCCGTCAACCGAACTATTAATCGGATGTTCATGAACGATGTGACTGCCGCCGATAATATTGGCATTCGGGTGAGCAGCACTTTCAACTATGGGAGTTATAGTGGGCAGGCGTCTTCTTGGGTGGGTTCAGGTTTGTTGGAGAAGCCGATTGGGGATTTCTTCATCAAGAATGTGGGGGCCTGGGCGACGTTGGAGCCGAACTTTGCCAGAGACGGAGTGACTTTGCGCATTCACAGCGGGATCATCCCTGAGCCGGAGGAATACGCGCTTGTGTTTGGCTTGTTTGCGCTAGGTTTTGTTTTCTTTCATCGCCGCTGGCAAAGGAAACGTCGCCAATCCGCCACTTTGTAAACACCGCCAGTTCTTTTGTCCCGGCAAACAGTGGCCGGCAGGGATAGCCTCTTCGCGTCAATCCGGTCAGTGATCCGTGATCCGTGGCAGACGAGTAGCGCAAAAACTGCATTTTCCTTTTCTGTTCGTTTCTGAGTTTTCGGAACGGTTTTTTGTTCTTCGATGGCCTTGAGTCTCTTTTCCTTCTTCTTGCTCGTTTCCATTCAAAACAAAATTCTGCTCAAAAACTTGCGTTGCTGAATGCACCGGGACAATCTTGCCCGTGGAAAAGCCTCGCCAGCGGCTTTTAAACAATCCCAGTTGCCTTCATTAGAATCCTGCGCTAAAATAAGGGTTTTGCAATGGAACGGCAAAAGACCTAGACAAAACCGTCGCCATTCTATGCCCGCGCCCAAGCAAGTTAAATTGTTCGTCAAACCCTATTGCGGTTGGTGCCGCCAAGCGATTCGTTGGCTCCAAGCCCGCGGCATTTCCCACGAAACGCTCGACGTGGAGGCCGATCATGACGCCATGCTGGAAATGATTGAGAAATCCGGCCAGACTTTAGCGCCGGTCATTGAAGTGGACGGCGCAATCTTGGCGGACTTTGATGCCGACGAACTGGCGAAGTTCTGGGCAGAACAAATCACCGATTCCTCCATTCAAAAGGCCGATTCGTGACCGACTTGGCGATCCAATCCAATCTTGCCCGACGCCTTCCCAACTGGTTGCGTCGTCCGCTTCCAATCGGCGGAGCGTTTGCCAAAACCCAGACTTTGCTGGGCAAACTAGAACTGCACACCGTTTGTGAAAGCGCCAAATGCCCCAACCGCTGGGAATGTTGGAGCCGGGGAACCGCCGCCTTTATGATCGCCGGCAAACGTTGCACGAGGGCATGCGGCTTCTGCGCCGTGGACACGGCCAAACCCCTTCCCCTCGAAGAAGACGAGCCGGAGCGCGTTGCCGAAGCCGTCGCGCGGATGAGGCTGAAGCACGTCGTCATCACCGCTGTTGCCCGTGATGATCTTGCCGACGGGGGAAGCGCGCATTTTGCCCGGACAATCGCCGCCATTCGCCAAAAGAATCCGGGCATCGTTGTCGAAGTGCTGACTCCAGACTTCAATGGAAAACTGGAGGCCGTTCGGACGGTTCTGGGCGCCCGTCCGGAGATATTCAACCACAACATAGAAACCGTTCGGCGGCTGACGCCGAGCGTTCGTTCCCGCGCGACTTATGATCGCTCTTTGGAAGTTCTCCGCCTCGCCAAAAAGTGGGCGGATTATCCCGTCGCCACCAAGTCCGGCCTGATGCTAGGGCTTGGCGAATGGGAATTGGAAATTTGCCAAACGATGGACGACCTCCGCGCCGTGGAATGCGATATTTTGACTATGGGACAATACCTGCAGCCGACTCTTCGTCACTTGCCGGTAGCAGAGTTCCTCCCGCCGGAGCAATTCGCCTCACTGCGACGGCAAGCCGAAGCAAAAGGCTTCCAACATGTCGCCAGCGGCCCGATGGTGCGGAGTTCTTACCACGCCGACGCCGTGCAACCACCCGCCGCCAAAACTTGAAGAAAGAGAAATATGGAAGACGGGGTGGCGCACAAAATGCCGGCGGATTTAAGAAAGTTGCTTGCTTCCACCCCCAGAGGCTCAAGTGGCATGGAAGAATATTACCCCGCTGGCGCGCAATGAGTGGATCTGTTGGATTGAGTCTGCCAAAAAACAGGAGACAAGAAATCGTAGGATTGAAAGGACGCGCGCTGAGCTTAAAGCAGGAAAGCGTCGGCCTTGTTGCCGGCCCTGTTGCCCTCATCGTTGAAAAAAATCATCTTCTTTGCACATACGGCTTGACCCCTCCCTTCCATTCGAAAGATTATTAATAGACTGAATTGCATTGAGAATTGGATTGCACTTGTAGATTCTTTTTGATAAATTGTTTCATCTACGGTTATTATTTATTTAAGTAAGTCTGTCCTGCTAACGGTTTTGACGGCGGCGGCGCTTTTCTTCCTCCCATCGAACAAAGCCAAGCGCAACTGTTCATCAACGTCTACCAAAGCCAAGACCAAGACAATTCCACTAACCAAACCGTTTGAACATTCTCCGTCAACTCTACCGTCAATTTGCCAGCACGTTACGAACTCCTGCAATCACAACAGCACAGAGGAATGGCAGATGGAGATCGACATTTACAATTTACAATGCCAACACGCCCACCATCGGCAGCGGCAGCGCAACCATCTCCCATCTTTTCTTAGACGAAGATGCCTCTGGCATTGCGCATTATGACGACTTCGGCATCCGATATAGCGGCGATTTCAACTACGGCACTGGGGCTTCTTCTTGGGTGGTAGCCAGCATCATTAACAAACCGATTGGCGATTTCTTTGCAGGAACTTTTGACAACCGGGCGGACGCTCCCTTCTTTGCGGCGAACAGCGTTGGCTCCGTGCGGATTATCGTCAACAGCGCCTTCCTCCCCGAACCCGAAGAATACGCGCTTGTCTTCGGCTTGTTTGCGCTAGGCTTTGTTCTCTTTCATCGCCGCTACTTCCAAAAGAAACGACAACAATCCACAACATCGTAGATTCGATTTGGCGATGCGGATTTTCTGGCATTTGTGGAGAGCGACAAAAGCAACACCCCACCACAGCTTCGTAGCTGGGGATCTGTGATGTTCTACGGTCCGGTGACTTGTAGCTGGCTAGTTGCTGCGCTGGCAAGCTATGTTGCCTAAGGCCTTGTGATTTATGATTAGCGACGGATGATTTGTGATTGGCAAACGGCGGAGATTGCTTTTTTTCAATTTTGTTTCCACAAGTTGGGAAGCGGGCTTTGTGTGATAAATTGGCGGCCAATGTTTTGTGATTTGTGGCTAAGTGGTTTGGAGGAAGAAACAAGAATGGGAAGGAGTCTCTTGATTTTGTGTCCTTTTTTTATGCGCGCATCGACAGAAGTCAAGGAATGAACACGATTTTCAATCCGCTAAAACAAGAATTATTGCGGAGTGCAGGCAAACGCAAAGCCGGATTTGAAATGCTTGAAAATGGAACGTAACTCCTAAACATCAACGGATTCCGCGCCGTAGAAGTGTTTTTCAATTTTGGCTTTTCTGGAATAGAAGTTTCTTTTTTGTTGCTGGAGATTGCGGGCGAATTGGTGTTGAGCGGGAATCGTCCGCAAAACTCTTGGCGATTCTATGATTCGCTGAGTATAATTTTGATACAATTTTCGATGCGGTGGTTTTGCCGAAGGGTTTTCCTCATCTTTGCTTCAGATTCGAATTTGTAGCAGACTTTGAGGCGGTTGAGGGCTTTGGGAGAGATGTTTTTTATGCGCGCGGTTTGGGTTGGGCATTGGGCGTCAAATTATTAAATTCTTTGGATGAAGTGGGAGATTGGCAGGCGGGAAATTCGGTTGGGAGAGTCTCCGTTGGTGATGGGAATTCTCAATGTGACTCCGGATTCATTTTCAGACGGAGGGAAGTTTTTGGATTCGCATCGGGCCGTGGATCGCGCTCAGAAGATGGTTTCGCAAGGCGCCGCAATCATCGATGTCGGGGGGGAGTCCACTAGGCCGTCTGCGCCGGTTGTTTCTTTGGAGGAAGAGCGTCGGCGGGTGATTCCCGTGTTGAAGCGCTTGGCGGGTCGGATCAATGTGCCGATTTCCATTGACACGCAAAAGCCCGAAGTGGCGCGGGAAGCGCTTCTGTTGGGCGCGTCCATTGTGAACGACGTGGGAGCGAGTCGACGCAATCCGGCCATGCTTCAAGCGGTCAGCGAGCAAGGCGCGGGATACATCTGCATGCATATGTTGGGCACTCCGAGGACGATGCAAGAGCGTCCGTCGTATTCGGACGTGGTTTCGGAGATTGACGAATTCTTTGCCGAGTCGCTGGCGGTGTGTTCGCGTTTTGGCCTTTCGGAGGAACAAGTGGCTTTGGACGTTGGAATTGGCTTTGGGAAGACGGTTTTTCACAATCTGGAGTTGCTAAGTCGTTTAAAAACATTTAGAAAGCATGGTAGGCCTATTGTATTGGGCGTTTCTCGCAAGTCCTTTATTGGGCGGGTCTTAGGGATCGAGAATGTTTCCGAGAGGCTTTCCGGCAGTTTGGCGTGCGCTTGTTGGGGGTTTTGCGCCGGCGCGGAGGTTTTTCGGGTTCACGACGTGCAGGCTACGGCGCAGGCTTTGGCTATGTGGAAAGCAATTGAGCGGTGTGAGTTTATGGAATTTACTTGAAGCGGCGCGGCCGCTGTTGGAGATTGGGATTCTTTCCTTCGGAATCTATTGGATTTTTATGTTTGCCCGTCGGATGCAGGGGGAGCTGGTCGTGTTGGGGTTTTTGTCGCTTTTTGGTTTTTGGGCTTTTTCCATTTGGCTGAATCTTGCCGTTCTGCAACTGATTCTGCAATACATGTTCTTTTTCCTGCCGGTTGCCGTTCTCATCTTGTTTCGTCGGGAGGTATTGCGGGAAGTACGGCGGGTTGTGGCCGCGCCCGACACAAAACAAGCAGAGGCCGATCCCCGTCCATTCCGCCGGCAACGGCAGAATCTGGAAATCATCGTCCAAGCCGCCGATCGTCTTGCGGACGCGAAAATCGGCGCCTTGATTGCCGTCAAGCAGACTGTGGATTTGGGAACGATTCTTGTAGACTCCGGCGTGCCTGTGAACTGTGCGGTGACGGCCGAAATGTTGGAGACGATTTTTTTCCCCAACAATGCGATTCACGACGGCGGAGTCGTTATTCGAGGAGATCAAATTGTTCGAGCCGCCTGCATCTTTCCTTTGACTCGCAGACAAGACCTCAACCCGTCACTGGGCACTCGGCATCGCGCCGCCCTTGGGTTGAGCGAGGAAAGCGATGCGGTGGTGGTGGCCGTTTCCGAAGAGACTGGGATGATTTCTTACGCCCACCGCGGGCAGTTGATCCGCGGGATCAGCGCCGACGAACTTCGTTCTTTTTTGACTTCCATCCTATTTGGCTCGGCTTCCGCTTCCAATCCGTCTTTGGCAACAGGCCTGATGCCTGAGGAATCCTCTGAATCCCAATCCCCGCCCGGGCAAGATTCTCAGGGACGGTTCGGCCAAACGAAGAGTTGGATCAAAGCGAGGCCGTCTTCCTTTTTTCGTTGGTTTGGCGTTCGCGTTTCATATGCCGACGGAGGCCGGCGGCTGGCGGCCGGTTGGAAGTCTGTCTCCGTGTTTTCCGTGTTGACCGCTGTTTTTCTTTGGACGGCGATGTCTCCGCTTTCAGGGGATCTGCCAGAGATACGGGAGTACGACGTTCCAATCCGTCTTTTACAAGACTCATCCGCGTCTCATTCATGGATTGTTGAGCCTTCCGCCGCGCGAATTAAAGTAAAAGGCAGTTCGAATTTATTGGAGTTGTTGGAGGAAACTTCCTTTGCCGGCGTCCGCGTGTTTGCCGATCTCGTGGAAATTCCGGCAACCAATCAATTCCGAGTCGCGTTGGAATGGCATGCGCCAGAGAACCTGGAAGTCGAGATACTTGAACCGCCCCAGGCGGAGGCAAAAGTGCGCCTTGGGCGAGAATAGTCAGAGAGAGGGCAGAAAACAGAAGCGTCTATAAAATATGGAGGAAATTTCAAAAAGGATTTTTGGAACCGACGGAGTGCGGGGACGCGCCAACGTCGAGCCGGTAACAGCGGAAACCGCCTTGAAGCTGGGAAGAGCCGTGGCGCACGTATTCAAACACTTGGAGCCGCAATCCCGAGGCAATCACCAAATCGTGATCGGCAAAGACACCCGGCTTTCAGGCTATATGTTGGAGAACGCCATTTCTTCCGGGATTCTCTCTATGGGAGTGGACGTTCTGCTGATCGGCCCTTTGCCGACTCCCGGCATTGCCTATGTGACGCGAAGCCTGCGCGCCGACGCCGGCATTGCCATCACCGCCTCGCATAATCCCTACGACGACAACGGGATCAAATTCTTTAGCTCCGACGGATTTAAGCTGGACGACGAAATTGAGCAACAAGTGGAGCGTTTAGTCTTCTCCGGCGAAATTGAATCCATCCGATCCAGCGCCAGGGAAATTGGAAAGGCAGTCCGCATTGACGACGCCCTGGGTCGTTATATCGAATGCGCTAAATCTTCCGTGCCTCGCGGACTGACCTTCGACGGCATGCGAATCGTCGTGGACTGCGCTCACGGCGCCGCCTACAAAACTACCCCCTGCGCTCTCAGGGAATTGGGCGCCGAAGTCTTCGTTTACGGCAATCAACCCGACGGCTTGAACATCAACAAAGAATGCGGCACCATGCATCCAGAAAGCGTCTGCCGAAAAGTATGGGAACACCGCGCTCATCTTGGCATCTCTCACGACGGCGACGCGGATCGGGTTTTGTTAGTGGACGAAGGAGGGCGCTTGATTGACGGGGACGACGTGCTGGCCATTGCCGGACTGAACATGCTCTCCAAAGGCATCCTCAAACAAAAAACCTTAGCCGCCACGGTAATGAGCAATTCCGGCCTCGACAATGCCTTTCAAAAAGCGGGAGGCTTTGTCAAAAGAACTCCCGTCGGCGACAAACACGTCATCGACCTGATGCGCCAAGAAGGCCTAAACCTCGGCGGAGAATCCAGCGGCCACTTAATCTTCGGAGACCACGCAACCACCGGAGACGGCCTCATCGCCGCCCTGCAAATCCTCGTCATTATGAAAGAGCAGGGAAAGTCGTTGGAAGAACTGGCCCGATGTTGGAAACGTCTCCCCCAGTTAGTCCGCAACGTTCCAGTGAGAGACAAAGTGCCCTTCGAAGAATTGGACGGCCTGACGGACTTGCTTGATTCAGCCGAGAAAGAGCTGCAAAACAACGGAGGCCGAATCCTCCTGCGCTATTCCGGCACCGAATCCAAAGCCCGACTGTTGCTGGAAGGCCCCGAGATAGAGAAAATGGAAAAATGGAGCGCCAAAATTCTCTCTTCAATCCGCAATCAAATCGGCGCCGATTAGAAAACACCACCGCTAAAAATCGTTTGGAAGAAAAGCCTCGCGAAATTTCCCTTTCCCATCAGCAAAACCGAGACTAAGTCGTCTCAGACCGCTTTTTGAACCGACAAAATCCCTAAAACCACAGAATCCACCAGCCGACAAAACCGACCCCCAAAACCCAAAATTTGCCTCCACCCGCCACCTCCCGCAAAAAAAAACTCAAAAAAGTTGAGATTTCTCGAAAAAAAAGCTTGCGCTCCAGCTGGATTTTTGATTTTCTTGCGTTTGAACGCAATCAGCTGGGCGATTCGCTTGTCGGGTTTCCCTGCTGAATATCACAGTTTGAAGATGGTTTTTGCTCTGGGAGAGTCGAATTCTCTTTCCCGTTTGCTTTGGCGAACGGGCGGGAACTTGCGCTTTTTGCTCTGCTGGTTGTGTTCAATTGGTCCGAAATTACACAAATAAAGTCACTAGTTGAAAGTAGCAGCTTATGGAAAATATTCCTGTTCTTAGCAATCGGCTTGACGAATCCAACGGAATCGTTGAGAATGTCCTTGAGGTGAAAACCACCACGAAGAAAGCGCCCTGGTTCCTGCGCTTTGCGCCCAAAGCCAAAGGCCTCGTTTCCTTCGTCCAAAACCTTCTTTCCCCCCTGACGCGCAAGGAGGGCGTCCGCGGCGGCCAATTCTCCGCTTTCTTCCAATCGGCGGCCGCCATTGCCGTTGGAATCGGTTTGCTCGTCGGTTCTCCCGCCGAGGTTCATGCCGCTTGCGACCCACCGGTCTTTGACGTTTGCACTCACGCTTTTTCTGGAAGTTGGTCTTCTGATGGCTTCTTTGCGGTAGATATTCAGTTCAAGGGGCAGTCTGGGAAACGGTACGAAGTTGTTTGGAATGGCCTCAAAAAGCTGCTCGATGAAGTGGGGGGACAGCTTGTCTGGGTGCTTACTTATGATACCGAAAGCGACTTTCCGTATTCGGGCGGTTCTGAGGTGACTCTCACCTATGAGGAGTTTTGGTGGAATCAAGACTCGTACGGCAACTATGGCTGTTCGATTTACGAGGGGGATTATGGTGAAGATGGCGGTTGGGTTCGTGGGGATTGGGTGGCTCAGGTGGATTTTTACGCTTATCAAGAGGCGGCCTACGTTCACATCGACGGGTCTTCCTCTGGTCTTGATTTTGAATTGTCCACTTATTACTGCACGATTGATTGGGAACCTGTTCCTTCTCCGTTGAAATTCGGCTACACGTTGGGCTGTTGGGAATATGTTGGCAATGCTCCTGTCTGGCCGAAGTATAACGGCTGGCGGTATCATGGCGATCACGGCTCTCCACGTTTTGATTATGAAGGGAGTTGTTCCTATGAATTTTGGCCTTCTCCGTCTTTTGGCTGGCGTTGTTCTTGGGACACGTCGACTGTTTCTTCCGCTTCTTCTGGCACCTCTGATTAGCGGGTTTTTGATTTCTCGGTTATTGTTTGGCCCGGTTTCTGCTTATTCTTTGGGAAGTGAATGTCTTGAATTTTCATTTTCAACGAGGCAGAGACCGGGCTTTTACTTTGGTTGAGTTGTTGGTTGTCATTGCCATCATTGGTATTTTGGCGTCTTTACTCCTGCCGGCTCTCGGCAAGGCGAAATCGGCGGCGAAGCGGATTGATTGCGCGAACAACCTTCGGCAAATTGCTTTGGCTTCTCATATGTTTAGCGATGATCATGAGGATGATTTGCCTCCGATTTTACTGCATCGTCGAGAGGTTGGACGTTGGGGGCCTGGCTATAATGCTGGTCAAAGGGGTCTTACTCGTGGTGTTTCATGGCATCGGTTTTTATGGGCGGATTATCTGGGCAAAAGCACTAATGTTTTTCAATGCTCGGCGAATTGGCCGAAGTTGCCGAAGATGGTTTCTCAGGCTTTGGATTATCCAAGATGGCGTTGGAAGTCGTTTGTGTTCAATTTTTCTTATGGAGCGAATTCGCAACTCATTCTTTCGGAGCGTCTTCGTCCGGGAATTGAGGAATCTCCGAATCAGGGTGTAACTGATTTTTCCGTTCGCAAAGTCTCCGAGATTCTATCTCCTAATGATGCCGTAAGTTTTGGGGATCGCATTGGTTGGCAATTTTCTGGGGATGATGTGGTTATTGCTTCTCCGTGGGCGCCGCATGTTTTTGGTCAACATCATTGGCGGGGGACGAAGTATGTTTTTCCTATTAGTCGGCGGCATGCTGGCCGGGCGAACATGGCTTTTTTTGATGGCCACGTGGAGCATGGGAGTCTTCGGGATTGGACGTTGCCTGTTTCTGCTGTTTGGGATCGATGGCATCATCGGAATCGTTGGCCCGTTGAGGAATTTCAAAATCTTCCTGCTGACAATTGGGCGCCTTTGTACGGGGCGGATGAAGAGGGAGTCTATTAGGTTTTGCCTGCTCGCCATCTTTTCGCTTTGTTTCAACCGTCGGGATTCGTCTCGTCGGTTTTTTTTGTTGTGGGATAGTTTCTATTTTCCCCATGGATTGGGGAGGTTTTACCGGCCTGAGAAACGGGAAGATGCATCGAATAAAAAGCAATTCCTTTGCGCGGCGTGGGTTGGTTGGCGTTTTGGTTGGCCGGGAAGAATCAAACCGCCAAGTGTCTTGAAAGTGATAATTTCCGGAAGTTCTGATGTGGTTGTTGTTATTCGCCTTGGTGAAGAATCCGCTAAAAATCCAGACGGTTTAGTTGGTGGAGACTTGGAGAGGATTGATAGTGAGGACAAGTTGGGCTTGGCTTTGTTCGAAGGGAACAAGAGAAGAAATCGCTGAGGCCACCAACGCCGCTACAAAGCGACAATTATAGGCCCGCTTGCCTATTGTAAGGATAACGTTCTCATCACTTCAAACATAACAAATAACTGCTCAATAACTATTCTCCTGACTTTCCTTAAGGAAAGTTTCTTTATTTGTAATCTCTTTTCCGCCCTGAGTCAATCACCAAATCCACAAAAAAGTTAAGAAAAGTTCGTTGAAAACGACAAAAACCGCAAAAAAGTGTAACATTCTTGTTTTGCCAATGGCGTTTTTTTCTTTGGAGGATGAAGCAAGTTTCCTTCTCGCATTTTTTGCGTTGGGAAGGGGGGAAGGCGGAGATTGTTGGCAAGGGAGATCGTTTTTTAGAGGAGGAATTCCCTCCTTGCCAATCTCTGGCCATTGACTTCGCAATAAGGGCATCCAAAAGAGAAGACCCCGGAGGGGAAAATCTCCTTTGCCTTGCTGTTACAATGGCTGGCGGCAAGTCTTTGTTCGCAGGCAAAATTAGAAAGTGAACGAAAACTGCTTGTCAAAAATAGCGAGGGAATGGGTATACTTGAACAATTATAGTGGTCTTGAGGGTGTTGGTTGGGGGAGAGTTTATGGCGTTCTCCATGGCGACGTGAAGACATACCACCATTCAACGGAAAAACGCGAAGAACTCCGCCTGTTTGCCGAAGCAACATGGAAAGAGCATGCGGCTCTCCCAAGTCAAAACATCAAACTGTGACATCTGACCGGGAGACTCGATTTTCACGAAGGCTCCCGTCAAATGGCGGTTAAGCGAGAGCAAGAAAACCACAAAGCAACCCCTTCGTCAACACTTTTTTCGATTTTCCATCTTTTTTCGAGATTGGGAAAAATACTGCTTTTTTAGCTTATTTTTCGGCAGTTTTTGCGGAGATTTACAAATGTTTGTGGTTTTGGCGTTTGAATTCCGAGAGGATTCCGGAGCGAAAAGTGGCGGAGCAAGCGAGGGAAGTTTGCCAAAAGGCGCCGAATCATGTTTGCGAGATGGTCTGTTGCACTTGGGTTTTAGCGGATGTTTCAATTTGGAGTGTTCATAAAGAATGTGAGAATCGCAAGTCTGCGGCAGGGTTTTCCATTGGATGCAATGCTTTTTGTTTTTATTTTTTGACTCGGCGAATTGGTTGGATTTTTCTTGCTGGTGTTAGGAAGGGGATTGGGAAGGGGAAGGGGTTGATGAAGTTTTCCGGGGAGAAAAGCTTTGTGTTTGTCGCTGTTTTTGTGATTAGGTTTTTGGGATGTTCTCGTTGTTGTTTTATTGTTTTGTTTTTGTCTGCATGTGTTTGGCGTTGTTTTCTAGGGCAAGGCTGACGCGGGCGGGGCGGTTTTTTGGGACGGTTTGTTTGTTGGTTTTCTTTTGTCCGTTGTTGGCGACGCCATATGAGCGGCTTCGTGTTTTGACGTATAATATCCATCATGGGGAGGGAAGTGATGGGAAGTTTGATTATGAACGTTTGGCCGGGAAGATTGTCGAGTTGCGTCCTGATGTGGCGGTGCTTCAAGAGGTGGATCGGGGAACGAAACGGGCCGGCGGCGTGGATCAAGCGGCTCGTCTGGCCGAGTTAACCGGGATGAATTTTGTCTTCGGCAGGGCGATGCCTTATGACGGCGGGGAGTATGGGTTGGCGATTTTGTCGCGGTTTCCTATTGAGTATTCTGAAACTTATCCGCTTCCGTTTGACTTTGGGCAGGAGCCTCGCGCATTGTTGCGGGCGAGGATTGTTCCTGATAACGGCTTGCCGGTTTTTGATTGTTGGGGAACTCATTTGTGTCATCAAAGCGAGGATTCTTGCGTGCGTCAGGTGAAGCAGATTCGTTGGGTGTTGCGTGAGTTTGAGGACGCTCCGGTTGTTCTTGCCGGAGATTTTAACGCTCTTCCGGGTTCTGCGCCGATGGAGGCGATGTTGGCCGATGATTGGCTGGATGCGACGGCGCCTCAATCGGAGATTGATTATGTTTTGATTCGGCGAACGGATGCTTGGCGGGTAGCGAAGGTGGTTGTTTTGGATGATCGAACGGTTTCCGATCATCGGCCGGTTTTGGCGGAGTTGGAGTGGTTGAGAGAGCAAGGAAAGCCCGCTGATGCGACGCCGTCTGATTTGGAGGATTTGACGGCGCTGGAGTTGCGTTTGCAAGGAGCGATTGCGAATGCGGAAAAAGCGGTGGTAGCCGTTAACGGCGGCGTTGGAGGCGGGGTGATTGTCTCTTCGGACGGTTATGTGTTGACTGCATTCCACGTTGTTGGCGCGGGAAGGGAAGTCCGCATTCGCTTGCCGAACGGAAACAGCCACAAGGCAAAGAGTTTGGGCGCCTTTCGTTTTGCGGACGCCGCTATGGTGAAAATAGAGGGAGAAGGACCGTTTCCGCATGCGCCGTTGGCGGCCATGCATCAGGCGCGCGTTGGAGAGTGGTGTTTTGCTTTGGGGCATCCGGGCGGGTTGGACGGCGGGCGGGGGGTTGTTGCTCGAGTCGGCAGGATTATTTCAAAAACGGATCATCTCATGCGCTCGGATTGCCAAATCGTCGGCGGAGATTCCGGTTGCGCTCTTTTCAACTTGCGCGGAGAGTTGATTGGCATTCACAGCCGCATCGGGAGGCCATTGGATCAAAACTATCACGCTCCCGTCGAAGCCTTTCTGCGTCATTGGGAATCGATGAAGGCGGGGAAGGTGATTCCTCCGAATCGAATGCGGGAACGCGGCGGTTTGGGCGTGCGAACGGTCGACGCCAATCCCGGAGTGCGGGTGGCTCGGGTGGATCGAGAAGATTCGCCTCTGCGCAAAGGAGACGTGATTCGGCAAGTGGATGAGTTTCCTGTTGAGGACGATTGGGAATATGGAGTGGCAATCAGCAGCCGGCAAATCGGCGAGACGATTCGGCTGCGCGTGTTGCGGCAAAAGGAATGGATCGACATTGAGGCAGTGGCGGAACGGCGCCGCAGAAATAGATAAAGTCGAGAGAAAGATATGATGACAAAAGAATCCACTAGAATCGCCGTGGAACCGACGCTGAACGAGTTGTTTCGGAAGGCGTTAGGGAAAGTTGGCGTAAGCCAAATCTCCTCCCAAATTGGCGTTTCCAAGTCGGCAATCCTCCGATGGCTGGAGATGAACAACGTGCCGTGGCAATACGAAGGCGACTTCAAACGAATTCTAGGGGAGCAAGGATTCATTTCCCTCAACAGCAATGCGGTGCGAGATAGAGACCAGTTTTACACCAAGCGGGAAACCGCAAAATACTGCTGCCAAGTGATGAAAAAAACCGCTGAGAAAATCGGCGTGGATTTATCCCAAAAACACTGGATTGAACCATCCGCCGGTTGCGGTTGGTTCTTCCTAGAATTCCCAAAACATAACCGAACGGGAATTGACATTGACTCCAAAGGAACAGTCAAAAACCAAATCATCAAACAAGATTTTCTCCTTTGGAAACCAAAACCGCATCCGGACGGCTTCGTTGTCGTTGGCAATCCTCCTTTTGGAATTAGAGGACACCTCGCTTTGCAATTCATCAACTACGCCGCTGAGTTTGCTGATATGATTGGATTCATAGTGCCGCAATTATTCAACAGCGATGGCAAGGGCGTCGCCGGAAAACGCGTCCACAAAGAACTCGCATTAGCGCACTCCGAAGAACTTCCCAACGACGCCTTTGAAACGCCCAGCGGAGACCCCAAAGGAATCGCTTGCTTATTTCAGGTTTGGACGAAAATCAACAAAGACAAAATAAAACTCGCGCCCAAGAAAACTTGCGACAAATGGGTATCCATATATTCGCTATCCAATGGCGGCACTCCTGCCTCTACCCGCAACAAAGACAAAATCGGAAAATGTCATGTCTATCTCCCGTCCACATGCTACAAAGACATGAAAGCCTTCAAGAAATTCAGCGAACTGCCTCACCAACGAGGCTATGGAGTAATCATCCACAAACAAAAGAGATCTATAATGAGGCTGATGCTCAATCTGGATTGGTCAAAAATTGCTTTCAAATCCACCAACAGCGCGCTGAACCTAAGGAAATCTCTAATCCAACAGCCGCTCATCGAAAACGGATACTATGACTAGTTCACTATCCGAAATATTAATCCGCGTCATCGAAAAATCCGTCAAAGTTCGGGTTAATCCGTGGATTCACAGCTCTCACGAACTCATTACCGAACTCGAAATAGACCAGAGAGGCGAAGCGGGAGAGAATTTCATGGCCGCATGCCTCCGGCAAAACGGACACAAAGTCGAAATCGACAGAACAACCGACCCGCAGGAAAAAAGCTGGGACATCCGAGTCGATGATAACATCATGATCGAAATCAAAACCGCCACCCAAGGAAAGAAAACAAAAACTTTCCAACACGAGCGAATCATGGTAGAAAGACCATGGCACGCTTTGGCTTTGCTAGACATTGCTCCAGAAGACATCTACCTCACTCTCGCCCCTAAAAACACCATCCCCGTTAGGAAGAAAAATAACATTTGGACGGTAAATGAGAAAAAAGTTCACATGCGAAGAAGCAGTGAAATCAAATGGGATTTCTCGCTGAAAGACGTTCTTCTAAGAAAAGTGTCCTCCATTGACGACATAGAAAAACAATATCAAGAACTTCTAAAAACACTTCAAACACGAGAGAAAACCTCCCGTCAATCAGGGATGGGATGGAAATGAAAATGGGGCGAAACAAAACAGCGCGGATGATGAGGTGTATAGGATTGGCGGGGCTTTTCAGCGCAGCGATGCTGATTGGAAACGCGGTGCGCGCTTCGGAATTGCGCGAGGAACTTCCGGGAAAACTTCGAACCAACGGCGCCGAAACGCTTTTAGCGGTTGCGAAACTGGCGGACGATTTGGAGGCGGTCACCGTGGAAATCCTGGATGACGGGAAGCCGAAGGCTTTGGGAACGGTGGTTCGCCGGGACGGTCTGGTGGTAACCAAGGCAAGCGAGCTGGGATGGCAGACTGCGGTTCGTCTGTCGGACGGCCGCCAAGCGACGCCGATTGCGGTTGCGGTGGACGAAGAGAATGATATTGCGGCGCTTCGTCTGGACGTTTCTTTTGGCAAAGCCGCTTTGCTTGCCGATTCTGGGGAGATTGTTCGGGGGAAGTTTTTGGTTTGTCCGGCTGGTTCGCCGAATGAAGTAAAAATAGGCATTGTCAGCGCCGATTCCAGATTCGTCAAACGGCAAGGCGGCGCGCTGGGCGTTTCTTTGAGGCGGGAAGGATTGTCGCTCGGCGGCGTGGAGGTGGAAGCCGTTTATGAGAGAACAGCGGCGGCTCGGGACGGCGTTCAAAGAGGCGACGTGATCCGTTCCGTGAACGGCCAATCAGTCTTTTTGGTGGAGCAGCTTCAAAAGGCCATTGCCTCCCATTATCCTGGGGAAAGTGTCGAGCTAGTTTTGCAACGAGGCGATCGCACTTTGCATCTCCACGTCACCTTGGGGTTTCGCTCCGATTCCTTCGGCCGTTTTCGCCGGAATTGGTCTTTGAATGGAAACACTTCGACTCGATTGTCCGGCTTCGAGCAAGTAATCCAGCACGACATTCCCGTGAACGCCCGCGCGATGGGTGGATTGGTTGTGGATTTGAGAGGCCGCGGCGTCGGAATCAACATTGCGCGAGCGGATCGGGTAAGCACCTTTGCGTTGCCGGCGGCTCTGTTACGGCAGATTTTGGAAGAGTTTGGCGAAGAGTTCTCGTTGCCCGCCGCAGAATAGCGGTTCATAACGGCAAAATGGAATCCGCCATTTTTGCTGAAAAAATGAGGCCAAAGCGCAAATCACGAGCCGATTAAACGGCAGATTGTTGCCGTTGTTTCTTTTGCATCTTTTGCCGGTGGCGGCGGTGGAAGAGAACAAAGCCTAGCGCAAACAAGCCGAAGATGAGGGCGTATTCCTCGGGTTCGGGGATGATCTGGTTGCTAACGACGATCCGCACTTGGCCGGTAGTACTCGCAAAACGAGGGAGCAGAGCTTGGTTGTTGTTGAAGGTTCCAGTAAAGAAGTCGCCGATGGGCTTGTTCAAAATGCCGGATCCCGTCCAAGACGAAGAAACACTGGAAGAATAGGAGAAATTGCTTCCAGAAACGCGAATTCCCATGTCATCTTCGTCACCGACACTCTGATCCTCATCCAACCAAAGGCTGGCAATGGTTCGGCTGCCGCCACTGCTACCGCCGAAGGTGATGGTGGGCGTGTTGGTGGCGCTGGCGGCAAAGGTGATGTTGGTTCGGCCACCGCCCGGAATTCTGGTTCTCACCGAATCAATGTCGTTGGTATTAGAACTGGAGAACAAGGAAGAAAGAGTGAAGGTCTGCTCATTAGGTTTGTTCGCGTTGAAAAGGTTGCCGCCAACTTCCCAAGAGTCTCGAGCGCTGTAACCGCCGGAGGTGCGGATGCTCCATGAGGTTGTCGTTTGGGAGGAGCCGCTAAACACCCAGAGGGTTTGGGTGGTAGGGTTGTCTTGACTGGGATAGATGTGGATGAACAACTGCGCTTGGGCTTCACTCCCCCCCCCCCCCCGCAAATGCAGGCGACGGCGGCCAATAAAGATAGTTTTCGTTTCATAAGAATCTATTTATTAACTGTTAAAAATTTCTCTATTTCTAATCCCTCCTCCGCAACGAGTCAAGCCCGAAATCCACAAAAAAATGCAAAAAGTTTGAGAAAAGTTGTTTGGAAAAGGGCAAAATCCGCAAAAAGCGCGAAAATTCTGCTTTTTTCCGGTTGCGGGAAAAAAGTTTTGAGGCAGTTGTCTGCCAAGCAACAAAGCGGATTCGCTTGAGGGGATTTGGCGGGCAAAAGGCCAAGACTTGGTGGTTTCGGCGCGGTTTTGCCGATAGAAAAGATTTCGCCCGCGTCTTCGTCCAAGCGCTTCTTTGCCCAATCTAGATCCATGCGAGCGAATGCTGTAGCCATTCTGCGTTAACGTTTGGTCGTCTGTTTTTTGTGTTTGAGGAACCACTTGTATAGTTCGGGGTTGGCGTAGCTTTCCGTCCACGAGTCGTGGCCGGCTTCGGGGTAGATGGTGAACTTGGGATTGCCGCCGGCTTTCTGCACGGCTTGAACCATAGTTTTGGATTGGGAAAGAGGCACTACTTTGTCTTTGGCGCCGTGGAAAACCCAAATGGGCAGGTGTCGAATTTTCCGGGCGAATAGCGGGTTGCCGCCGCCGCAGATGGGAGCGATGGCGGCGAATGCATAGGGATGGTTCACGGCCGTGTCCCAAGTTCCGTATCCGCCCATGCTGAGGCCGGTGAGATAAACTCTTTGGCGGTCTACTTTGTGGGTTTCCAAAATGCGATTCACAAGGGAAAGGACGTCTTGCGGATTCCAGCGTTGCCCGGCGGGGCATTGCGGGGAAAGCACGATGAATTCAAAGTCGGAATTCGATTCAACGATCTTGGGCGGCCCGTGTTTTTTGACTTTTTGAATGTCGCTTCCTCTTTCGCCGGCGCCGTGAAGAAACACAATCATCGGCAATGATTCGGCGTTTGCATAGCGGTCCGGCAGATAGAGCAAATAATCCAGCGTTCGCCGAATTTCAAAACGTTTTGCCTTCTGCTCCGCTTGAGATTGTGGAAGGGCGATGAGAACGGCGGCCAATCCTATGAATAGCGCGCTTGCTAAATGAGTTCGATAAGAGAAAAGGTGCATTTCTGAGTTCTTTAAATTTTGGCAAAAACAAGCTTTTGCCTTAACGCAAGAAAGGACGCAAGCTTTTATTGACCGCCCCGATGCAGGCGCGGCGGATAAAGGAAGAGAGAATTCGCCCGCTCCCCGCTGGTTTGACAACGAACTTCGGCAGGGATTAGATTGGATGTCGAGTCCTTTTGCGCTATATAAGTTTTGTAAGATGTCGTCGGTTTTTCCAATTTCTATGAAAAGAATGAAAGGCATAACCAAAAGCGTGAGTTTGCGTCGAAAGTTTGCCGCGCAAGCGTTTTGCGGGATGCTTTTTGCTATGGCGCCGTCCGCCAGCGCTGAAGCGTCCCTCTCCTTCAATCAAGATATTCGGCCAATCCTCTCCGAGAATTGTTTCCTTTGTCACGGCCCGGACGAGGCAAGCCGAAAGGCAAAACTGCGCCTTGACGAGCCGGGAAGCGCTTTGGCCGATCGGGACGGAATTCGGGTGATTGTGCCGGGAAAACCGGAGCAAAGCGAATTAATCCGCCGAATTGATGCTGATAAATTGGAGAATCGAATGCCTCCGGAAAATTCTGGGCGGCGTCTCAAAGATGCGGAGAAGGCGATGCTAAAAGCCTGGATTGCCTCCGGCGCCGAGTATGAGAAACATTGGGCATTCGAGCCGATTGTTCGGCCGGCGGTGCCGGAAATTCCCGGAGACTCGGTTGGCCTTCACCCGATTGATCGGTTTCTTTTGGCGCGGCTGCGGGAGCGCGGGCTGAGGTTTTCTCCAGAGGCGAGCCGGGAACGATGGATTCGCAGGGCGAGTTTTGATCTCACCGGACTGCCGCCGACGTTGCGGGAAGTGGATGCGTTTTTGAGCGATTCCCAACCCGGAAGCTACGAGCGTCTGATAGATCGGCTTTTGCATCGAGCGTCTTATGGAGAGCGAATGGCTTCGGAGTGGTTGGACGTTGCCCGCTACTCGGACACTTACGGATATCAAGTGGATCGGGATCGTTTTGTTTGGCCTTGGCGGGATTGGGTGGTGGAAGCGTTCAACGCCAACCTTCCTTATGACCAGTTCATTACTTGGCAGTTGGCCGGCGACCTTTTGCCCGGCGCGGAAGATCGCCAGATTTTGGCCACGGCCTTTTGCCGTTTGCATCCGCAAAAAGTGGAAGGGGGCAGCGTGCCGGAAGAATTTCGCGTCGAGTATGTGGCCGATCGAACGCAGACGGCCGCCACCGCGTTTATGGGGCTTACTTTGGAATGCGCCCGTTGCCACGATCACAAATACGATCCCATCCAACAGAAGGAGTATTACCAACTCAGCTCTTTCTTCGCCAACATTGACGAAGCCGGGCTTTACTCTTATTTCACCGATTCTGTGCCGACGCCGACGTTGGTTTTTGACTCTGCGCAAAAAAAAGAGAGGCTTCGCCAAATGCGGGACAAACTGCCGTCCCAAAAACAAGCCCTTGCCGAAGCCGTAGAAGCCGCCAAAAACCGTTTTCAATCCTGGCTACTCCAAGGCCGAACAAGCCGGGAACCGTTGATTTCCGGCCTCGCCTACTTCGATTTTGAAGCGATGGAGGAAGGCAAAATTCCCAATCGCTGGAATCCCGAAAAACCGGCGTCATCGCCGCCGGCCAATCGACAAACCGTCGGCAAGAGCGGGCTTGGCCTCGTTTTATCGGGCGATGACGAAGTCGATCTCAAAACAGGCAATTTTCCCCGCTGTCAGCCTTTTAGTTTTTCTCTTTGGGCGAAGATTCCGAAACGCTTGGACCGCGCCGTGATTTTTCATCGCTCCCGCGCTTGGACGGACGCCGCCAGTCGCGGCTATCAATTTCTGCTAGAAGAAGGCAAGCCCAGCTTTTCGCTCATTCACTTTTGGCCCGGCAACGCCGTTCGCGTCCGGGGGCGGGATCCCTTGCCGTTGCGGCGCTTTGTCCACTTGGGCGTGACTTACGACGGATCCAGCCGCGCCGAAGGCCTGCGGCTCTTTGTCGACGGCGAGGCCATTGAGTTGGAGATTGTGAAAGATCAGTTGACCAAGAACATCACCGGCGGCGGACACGACAACGCGGCGATTGGCGCCCGATTTCGAGACAAAGGATTTTCGGGCGGAGTGGTGGATGAGTTTCGCATATTCGAGCGAACCTTGGCGCCGGTGGAAATGCGCCATCTTTTTGACGGGCAAACCCTTGCCCGCTTGCTGCAAACGCCGACCGACTCTCTGTCTGCGCAAGAAAGGGAAGATTTGCAGGCCTACTACTTGGCCGCCGTGGACGACCAAGTTGCGGAGGCGCGGGAAACGTTGAAAACCTTCCGAAGCCAAATGAACAAAGTAGAAGACGGCATGCGGGAGATTATGGTGATGAAGGAAAGCAAGCGCCCGCGCGCCTCCTACTTATTGCTTCGCGGCGCTTATGACGCGAGGTCGACGCCGGTCGCCAACCAAACGCCCAAAGTCTTGCCCGATTTTCCCAAAGATTGGCCCCAAAATCGGCTCGGCTTGGCCCGTTGGCTTACGGCGCCCAATCATCCCTTGACCGCAAGAGTGACCGTCAACCGATATTGGCAAATGATTTTCGGCCGCGGCTTAGTCAAAACGCCCGAAGATTTTGGCAGCCAAGGAAGCCCGCCTTCGCATCCAAAATTGTTGGATTGGCTGGCCGCCGACTTCATCGAGAACGGCTGGAATGTGAAACGATTGCTGCGCCAGTTGCTGACCTCCGCCGCCTACCGCCAACGCTCGGAAGCCAATGCGGACTTGCTGCGCGCCGACCCGGAAAACATCTGGCTGAGCCGTTCTCCAAAGCGGCGTTGGCCGGCCGAGATGATTCGCGACAACGCCTTGGCCGTAAGCGGCCTGCTCTCGACCCAAATCGGCGGCCCGCCGGTCAAACCTTACGAAGTCGCCGCCGCTTTCAAACCTTCCAAAGTGGATTCAGGCGAAGGACTCTACCGAAGAAGTTTGTACACTTACTGGAAGCGAACCGCCCCAGCGCCGGTGATGATGGCCTTGGATGCTTCCAAACGCGATGTTTGCTCCGTCCGACGCGAGACCACCGCCACACCCTTGCAGGCCTTTGTGTTCCTGAACGATCCGCAGTTTGTCGAAGCCGCTAGGAACTTGGCGCGGCGAGTTCTCCAAAGCGGTTTGACAAAGGACGACGAACAATTGTCCCATTTATTTCGATGCTTGACGAGCCGTCGGCCAACGCAAGCGGAAATGGCCGTGTTGCAACAACTGCTCCAAGAACAAAGAAATTATTTTGCCGCAGACACCAATCGGGCGAAGGCCTTTCTCTCCGTCGGTTTCAGCGCGCTTGCCGAATCGGAAAAGACAGCGGAATTAGCCGCTTTGTCCTCCGTTGCATCCGCATTAATGAGCCATGACGAATGCCTCGTAAAACACTAAAACATCGAATTTTAGAATGAACCCAACACCCCAAAGCGAAAGCGCTGCAACCGCCGCGCTGGAACGGCGCATCCAAGAAGTGATGCACGACCGCCAAACCAGCATGGAATCCCGCATCTCATCCGGCAGAATCCCCGACATCACCATTACCGCAACCGGCCGCTCCCCAGTCGTCATTGAGGCCAAATGGATGGACGTGCCAGAACACAAAGTCGAAAAACAAGCCAGAAAGCATGTTAACGAAAGCGTTCCCGGACAACCGCACAAAATCGAAGCGGCCATCGCCGTGCGCTACCCGAAACGATTCGCCAACGCCGAGAACAAATACGAAGCGTTGAAGAAAGCCGAAGACTTGGAATACTGCGCCGTTTATCCCAAAGGCAAACGCTTCCCTACAACCGGCTGGCTGAAAGGCTCGGTCTGCGATTTGGCCGACCTCATCGACCTTGTCGCTGTTCCTAGAAGCGCCTTTGATAAAGCCGCTAAAGATTTGAGCAACAGCATCGACAGCGCCGTCTCGGTTTTGGAGAACTCCCTCGCCGTCCATTTGACCGACGAAATCTTCTCCCTGCTCGGCTTAGCCGACGTCATCCAAATTCAACGCATCCCCGAAGCCAAAAAACGCGAACTCAAAAACACGCAAACCCGCCGCATCGCCGGCGCCATCATCGCCAACGCGCTTATCTTCCACGAACGCATCGCCGGCGTTCACCAACACATCCGCCCCATTGACCATGTTTGCGGCCGCCATGTGGACAACCCAAAACAATCCACTTTGGACGCTTGGGAAAACATCCTGACCATCAACTACTGGCCCATCTTTGACGCCGCTAAAAACATCATCCACCTCTTGCCCTCTAGAGAAGCGAGCCAAATCTTAGAAATCCTTAAAAACGCGGCGGAAAGCATCCAAAAGGATGGCCTGCTTTACGAACACGACTTGACCGGCCATGTTTTCCAACGGCTTATTATCGACCGCAAATACTTGGCCGCCTTTTACACTTTGCCTGAATCCGCTTCTTTGCTGGCGCGTTTAGCGATTTCTAAAATGCAAGATATAAACTGGAAAGGCGCCCAAGCCATTGGCCAGTTGCGCATTGCCGACTTTGCCTGCGGCACGGGCGCCTTGCTGTCCGCCGTCTACGACCAAATCACTGCCCACCACGAACGAACCGGAGGCAACCCAGAAACACTGCATCCTCTAATGATAGAACAAGTTCTTTATGGTTGTGATGTCATGCCTTATGCAGTTCACATTACTGCTTCCACTTTGTCGGGCAAGCAACCTACCCGAACCTACGATAACTCCCGCCTTTACACCATGCCTTGTGGACGACAAAAAGATAAAACCGTCCAGATTGGCTCGCTAGAGTTCCTGCACAAACCAGAGCAACGAGTCTTGTTTCACACTGGCGATCCCGCCAAACGCATTGGCAGTGCTGGCGAAGAAGCCGCCGATCTGCTCAAAGCCAATGTGCCTAATGAAAGCCTGGACATGGTTATTATGAACCCGCCCTTCACCAGTGCCACCAACCACGAAGGCGCGCATGCCGACGTCGTCAACCCCGCCTTTGCCGCCTTTGGAGCCACCGAAGAAGACATGGAAGGAATGGGAAAACGACTCAACGCGCTCGGCAAAGGAACTTGCTATCACGGCAACGCCGGCATTGCTTCCGCCTTTGCTGCTCTGGCAGACAAAAAACTCAAACCCAACGGCGTCTTAGCTCTCGTGTTGCCGTTGACTGCCGCTGTAGGTTCCTCATGGCAAAAGATTCGCACACTCCTCGCTGAAAAATATATCGACATTGAAGTAGTCAGCATCGCCGCCAACGGAAAAGACATGGCCTTCTCCGCTGACACTGGGATGGCCGACTGCCTTGTTGTGGGCCGCAAGCGAAAGAATGGGGAAACGCCCAATTCTCAAACCCGCTTTATATCCCTTCTCCGCCGTCCTGCCGGCTTTGTTCAATCCTCTGAAATTGCCAAACAACTCGCCGCCAAAAAAACCATACGCAAATTAGAAGGTGGACCTTTTGGCGGTGATGAAGTCTTCTGCGGCCAAGAAAAAATGGGCGAAACCATCCAAGCAACTGTCCGCCAAACCAAGCCAACATGGAACGCCGTCCGCATTCGGGATTACTCGCTGCCGCAAACCGCTTACAAATTGACGCAGTCTCAACTTTGGTTGCCCGGCCAAAGCCGGTTAAACCTGAAGATAGTGACGCTCGAGGATGTAGGAAAACTGGGACTTCTAAGTCGTGACATAACAGGGACAACAGGGACAGTGCCGCGTGGTCCATTCAATAAGACGCAACCCAGCCGCACGGCCACTTATCCCGCCTTATGGAACCACCATGCCAAACTAGAAACCCAAATAATCTGTCAACCCGATTGCCAACTGCTCGTCCGTCCCGACATGGAAGAAAAAGCCGACAAGGTCTGGGAAACTGCCGGCCGTTCTCACTTGAATACTCAATTCACTTTTGGCGCTCAGCCTCTCTCGGTTGCCTTCACCAAACGCAAATCCATTGGTGGTAGCGCTTGGCCGAATGTGAACTTTGATGAAGAAAGTTGGGACTACGCCTTTTCGATTTGGGGCAACAGCACTTTGGGATTGCTCTGCTTTTGGTGGCACTCCACCCGCCAGCAGTCCAGCAAAGCGAGTATGAGTATCCGCGCCGCGGAAACCTTGCCGATATTAGACTTTCGGGCATTGAGCCCAGCGCAAATCCAGCAAGCCAAAGCCATCTTTGACCAGTTCAAAGGCAAACACTTTGCGCCCGCCTATGTTGCCCATGAAGACAAGACCAGAGAAGAGTTAGATCGGCGAGTTTTATGCGATTGGCTAGGCTTTGACAAATCCATTTACCAAGCCGTTCGTGGACTTGCATCCAAATGGTGCGCTGAGCCCTCCGTTCACGGCGGCAAAAATCGAAAATTATCTCAATGAGAGGAAAAGAAAGGCAAAGATTATGATGGAAACAAAGAATAGTTTGTGCGCGGGATATGAGCCGGCGCTGGGTCTTGGCCGACGGCAATTCCTGCAAAAGTTCGGCATGGGGTTGGGCGCATTGGCTTTGGCGGATTTAGGTTTATTCGGTTCTTCAGCCGGCGGAGCATTGCCGCGCGAATCCAAGTCGCCCCATTTTGCGCCTCGGGCAAAGCGGGTGATTTACCTTTTTCAAAGCGGCGGCCCCTCGCAGATTGATTTATACGATCCAAAGCCGGAGTTGAACCGCAGGCACGGGGAAGAATTGCCGGAATCTGTGCGTCGAGGCCAACGTTTGACCGCAATGTCAGGCAATCAAGCTCGTTTGCCGATGGCCGGTTCGCCTTTTCAATTTGCGCGGCACGGACGGAGCGGAGCGCAGTTTTGCGAGTTGCTGCCGAATTTGGCCGGCTTGGCTGACGAGCTCTGCCTCATCCGTTCCATGCATACCGAAGCCATCAATCACGGGCCGGGAGTGACGTTTTTACAAACGGGTTCTCAATTTCCGGGGCGGCCGAGCATGGGCGCTTGGCTCAGTTATGGGTTGGGAACTTTGAACGCCAATCTGCCTTCCTTCGTCGTGCTGGTTACCAAAAACAAAGGCGGACAACCGCTGGTTTCTCGTCTTTGGGGAAGCGGATTCTTGCCGTCCAAGTTTCAAGGCGTCCGATTTCGCTCCGGCAAAGATCCGGTCTTGTATCTGAACAATCCAGCCGGCGTTACCGCCGAAGGAAGGCGACTTCTGTTGGATCGATTGAGAGAACTGCACGAGCTCAAAATCGCCGAATCCGAAGACGCGGGAATGGAAAATCGAATTGCGCAGTATGAAATGGCGTTTCGAATGCAGGCCTCCGTTCCCGAAGTTTTCGATTTCTCAAACGAGCCAAAATCCGTTCTGGCGCGCTACGGCGAAGAAGTGAACAAACCCGGCTCGTATGCGGCCAACTGTTTGCTCGCCCGACGCTTGGCCGAGCGGGGCGTTCGCTTCGTGCAGTTGTATCATCCCGGATGGGATCAGCACGGCGGTTTGCAGAGCGGGATTGCCAAACAGTGCCAAGAAACAGATCGCCCGTCATCGGCGCTTGTGAAGGATTTGAAAGAGCGAGGAATGCTTGAGGATACGCTGGTGATTTGGGGCGGCGAGTTTGGGCGCACCAGCTACTGCCAAGGCAAGTTGACGAAAAAGAGCTTTGGCCGCGACCATCATCCCAAGTGTTTCAGCCTTTGGCTGGCCGGCGGCGGAGTAAAGCCGGGAATGACTTTTGGCGCAACCGATCCATTCGGCTACAACATCGTTCAAAACGGCGTTCACATTCACGATTTCCACGCAACGCTACTGCATCTGCTCGGCATCGATCACGAGCGGCTGACCTACAAATATCAAGGGCGGCAGTTTCGCTTGACCGACGTTCACGGCAAAATATTGCGCCCCATCCTCGCCTAAATCCCGTGTGCGCACAGCCTGAGAAAAGCAAAAAAAGCAAAAACTCGACAAAACTCCCATTGTCGCAACCTCACCGATCGCGAGAATTTTTTTCTCTTTTTTTTTTGATTTTGGGCTTGACGGGGGGGGGGGGGGGGGCAGAGTACAAAAGAAATAAATCGCATTGCGAAAATTGGATTGCATTGCGAATTCGTTTGACTATTGAGAAATTATTGGTAAATTGTTGAGAAGTTTATTAGAGATATTTTGAACATCATGAAAACACAATCTACTCCCCGCAACCGTAAGCCTTTGGCATTTGGCGCCTTCGTAGTCGCCGCAACCTTGCTTTCCTTAGCGCCACTGGAACAATCCCAAGCGCAACTTTACGTCGACATCTATCCCAGCCAGGAATACGAGAACGGCACTCTTGTCATCTTCAGCGGCTCTTCCACCATTGCGAGGCAGCAATCGCAAGGGCGAGGCTTCCGAACCACCGGCAGCGATTGGCTTCAAGACACCGCCTATTCCTATGACCCTCTCTTCGCATCGCAGCCCGGCACCGGCGTCAAACCCTTAACCGCCGTCCCCGCCTCCACGACCACCGTGACCAACAAAGACTACGAATCCCTGATCGGCAACCTGCGCGTGCGCAACACTGCCTTCAGCAGCGCCAACCTCAACGTCATCACCAACGCTCCCACCCTCGCCGTCGAGAGCACCAACACCCGAACCATTACCGGTCTATACCTCCAGGATACTAATTGGGATCGTTTCGGTCCGCGGGTGAGCTCGGCTTTGAGTTACAACAATAGCGACGATGTGAGTTGGACGGGCGCCGGCGTTCTGACCAATGTGGCGATTAGCGTTTTTGCCACTCGCGATCCTTACCTTCGGGCAAGGGCGGTGGGTGCTGCCGGCAGTTTTTATGGAGGCTCGGCAGGCCAACAAGTTAATGTTGCGAATGGTCTTCGCTGGCGGGTTCACACAAACGTCATCCCCGAACCGGAGGAATACGCGCTTGTCTTCGCCCTCTTTGCGCTAGGTTTTGTCTTCTTCCATCGCCGCAAAATGCAAAGGAAACGGCAAGCCGCCGCCAGTCGGTAGCCGCCGCTAATAAAACAGCCGGCGATTTGCGGACGCGAGGAATTCCCAATTTGTCGCCGTTGCCAAGCAAGAAGGCCGTTTTATTCTTTTCCCGCCCCGTTTCTGAGTTTTGGAAGCGGGGCTTTTTCAATTCCCAATTTGGAAAGAATCGAGACGACTCTCCCGCTTCGCAGGAAAAATCCCCGCAGGGAAAAAAGCAGTTTGTAAAAATCCAATCTGCGCTAGAGCGCTCCGTCGCCGCGTTCGTCGGTGCGAATGCGAATGGCTTCTTCCACCGGAGAGATGAAGATTTTGCCGTCCCCGATTTTGCCGGTCTTGGCCGCTTTGCTGATGGCTTTGAGGGCGGCTTCCACTCGGTCGTCGGCGACGACGATTTCCACTTTAATTTTGGGGAGAAAGTCTACGGTGTATTCGCTGCCGCGATAGATTTCCGTATGTCCTTTCTGTCGGCCAAATCCTTTCACCTCGATGACGGTCATTCCTTCAATTCCCACTTCGCCCAACGCCGCTTTCACGTCGTCCAGTTTGAATGGCTTTACTATGGCTTCTATTTTTTTCATTGCGTCTGAATTTGCTGTTTGTCTGCCGAACCGCGGTATTTTCCGATGCTCATCTTTGTGTTTCGGCAAAGGGGAACTCTGCCATAAAGTCTCGTTTTTCGACAATCATTAATTTCATTCGGCCGTTTGGGATTTGCTATTTGCCCGAGCAGGGCAATGGATTTTTCCCTCAGCGGATCGGGGTGTCATGGAGATGAATTCGATTCTGTTCCCGTTTCCTCTGCGGTTTCGACCTTGAGCAGTTTGTAACGGATTTCCTGATGAGTTTCCATCTCCATCTCTTGATTTTCCTCCGAGCCGCCGGGAGGAAAAGAAGGAAGAGTCATCTTCATCATCATATCCATCTGCGTGTTGGAATCGACGATCATTCCTATTTCAGGAGCGAACCAATGCCTTCCCGACATTTTGCCGCCGACAATTTCTCCCATCATTGGAACGGCGCCGCTCGCTTCGGAGTCGGCCTTGCCGGCAAGGGTTCCGGAGAATGCGATGGGCAGGGTTTCCCGGCCTTCGCGCATTGTTTTGGATTCGAGTTGGCACTGCAAGTCCATAGAAAGAACGCCCATCGGGCCGAGGTTTTGAGTGTCGTTGACCGGCCAAGAATCGCCGGGTTTCACGGGATGCGGCGGCAGTTTGAGAGGCTCAATGAAATTCTCAACATAGTCTTCGCTTCCAAACATATCGAGCATGCCTCGAAGCATCACGGCAGCTTGCGGATTCGATTCTGTCATTTTTTCTAGCATTTCCTCAGAGCCGGATGCCGAGACAATCTGGTTGTTTTCATCCAATTCCACATGAATTTTATGCTCGATCATCTTCTTCAAAACCGGTGCCAACATAGCCGCAACCGGATCGTTCTCGTCCACAGGTTTCTCGGAGTCAAAGGAGACTTTCATAACCCCCATATCCATCTCCAGACTGAGGCCGACGAACTCGATTTCCAAAGACTTGCCGCCTTCGGGATTCTCTTTCAGCACGGAAAGGATGATTTTCTGCGTCTGATTTTGACGCATTTCCTGATTTCCGCTCGGCATTCCCGGCATCAATCCCTCGCCGAGCTTGGTTCGGGAAGAGATTTTGTATTCGTAAAAATAGCGCTTGCCCGGCTCGTAACGATAGGAAATGTCTACGTGATCGGAAGTGAGTTCGGTTGGTGGTTGGTTGGAGTTTGCCGTGTCGGCGTTTTCGCCCGGCGAACAGCCGGAGGCCAACGTTGCCGCGCCAATCCAAGCCAAGTTGCGGGCGAAGTTTTTAGAGAAAAACGCGCCGCCGAGAACGTGCCGAAGCCTTTGCGATAAATTCATAAACAAAATCTTTAAATGTGATTCCAAGCCGTCAGCATAAGGCTTCTCCTCCATTTGTAAAACTAAAAAACGTCGATTTCTTTTTGCCGTCTATCGCCGAGGCCGGACGAGCAACTCTTGAACGACCGCTCTGGCAGGAAGATTGACGGCCAACAAAACGCACGCAGCCACGTCTTCCGGCTGCAGCATGGAAGCATACGATTCCGGCGGCGGGGGAGTTGGACGCAATCGCAACAACGGCGTCTGGATTTCTCCGGGAAGAATGGCGCAAGCCCGAATGCCGTTTTTGCCTTCCTCTTCGTTAATTGCCTGCGTCAATCCGCGCTGCCCGAACTTGGAAACGGTGTAAGCGCATCCCGCCAAAGGCGCGCCCCAAAGCGCCGCATCGGAAACAATATTGACGATGGTGCCGGACTTTCGCTTGCGCATGTGAGGCAAAAAGGCCTGAATAACGTGATAAGTCCCGTTCAAATTCGTATTGACGACGCGGTTGTAGTCTTCCTGCGAAAGCTCAAAAAGCCGGCGTTTGGGCGTATTTGTGCCGGCGGCGTTCACTAAAAGTTCCACAGAACTGAAAAGTTTGAGGACTTTTCCTGCGGCCTCGTTGACTGCGACGCAATGGCCAACGTCGGCAACGCAACACAAGCAATCTTCTCCGTCAAGACCGGCCGCCGCCGCTGTTTCCTCCAACGTTCTCTTCGTGCGACCGATAAGAGCAAGCCGCCATCCTTTCCCGGCCAGCGCAATGGCAACGGCGCGTCCGACACCCGTTCCCGCTCCGGTAATCACTCCGCTTCTCTTCATAAGCAAAAAGACCGCGCCGATCCGAAAACCCAAAAAACATCACAACGGACGAGCCGGCAAAAACCTGCCCAAAATCGGCAAATCATCCCACAATATGCCGGCCTAACGACAAACGCAAGGGCCGCCTTCTCGAAAGAGAAAATAGCATCTTGCCGCCGTTCCTCACTTGCGACTGGAAAAATTGTAATTGGACTGCTTAGTTCTCGTTTGATTAGCGGGCTGGCAAGCAGGTTGAGTTGCGCCTAGTCAACATATTTGCATAGCCGTTTATACAAATGTTGTATGGTATTCTTTTCTTCGGCAATTTGTCCGATTCTAATAGACAAAGCGCTAAGTCGTTGCTTGAGAAATGAGAAAATACCACAACCTCTCCCCAGAAGTATAAAGGCGATCCAGATGCGCGCGCATCCTCTTTTGGCGCTTGTTCCGCTTTTACAAATCCGCTGTAGCCATCACGGTCCAAAGTCTCATGCTTTGGCTTGCCATGTTTGAGCGGATGGCTTAATTTGCCCGGCATGTTTGATTCATTGACGGGCAGGTTGCAAACTGCCTTTAAGAACTTACGAGGCTTGGGAAAGATTTCCGATTCCAACATTGCGGACTCCCTGCGAGAAGTGCGCATGGCGTTGTTGGAGGCGGACGTTCACTTCAAGGTGGCCCGCGATTTCATCCAGAGCGTCAAAGAAAAGGCGATTGGAGAAAAGGTCATCCAGAGCATTCAACCCGGCCAGCAGATCATAAAAATTATACACGATGAGTTGGTTCGGCTGTTGGGTTCGTCCAACGAAGCGTTGACGCTTGAGCCGAAGCCGGCCTCCGTCTTGATGGTGGGACTTCACGGTTCCGGCAAGACCACTTCCAGCGGAAAGTTAGCCAAATTATTGGCCAAAGAGGGAAAGAAGCCCTTGTTAGTTGCGGCGGACGTTTATCGTCCCGCGGCAATGGAGCAACTGGAAACACTGGCCAAGCAGTTAGAGCTTCCGGCGTTCGTCTTACGCGGCGAAAGCGACGTGCTAAAAATCGCCCGGCAAGCGCGAAAGGAAGCCGACAAGCAAGGATGCGACGCGGTAATTTACGACACTGCGGGGCGTTTGCAAATCGACGAGCCTCTGGTTCAAGAACTGGTCAAGTTGCGAAACTTGGTGTCGCCTCAAGAGATTCTGCTGGTTCTCGATGCCGCTACCGGACAAGAGGCCGTGAACGTGGCTAGTCATTTCAACGAAGCGTTGGAAATCAGCGGCTGCATCTTGACTAAGTTGGACGGAGACGCGCGGGGCGGCGCCGCATTAAGCATGAAAGCCATCACCGGAAAACCGATCAAACTCGCCGGCACGGGAGAGAAACTGGATGACTTTGAAGTGTTCCATCCCGAAAGAATGGCTACCCGCATACTGGGAATGGGCGACGTAGTAAGTCTAGTAGAAAAGGCGTCCGAGGCGGTGGATATAAACGAGGCAAAACGCTTGGAAGAAAAAATGCGGCGCGGAGATTTTACCTTAGTCGATTTTCTAGGCCAATTGCGGCAAATGCGCAACTTGGGCTCTTTGGAGTCCTTAGTGAGCATGTTGCCCGGCGGAGGCGACATGATGCGGGGCGCGGATATGTCCAAACAAGAAAAAGAGTTTCGCCGAATGGAAGGGATGATTTGCGCGATGACTCCCACAGAACGCATAAGGCCGCAAATTCTGAACGCGCGGCGAAGGCGGCGCATTGCCGCCGGCAGCGGAGTGCGCGTTTCTGAGCTGAACAACTTGCTAAGCCGCTTTGGGCAAATGCGCAAGATGATGAAAAAAATGGGCAAACATCAAAAGATGCTCAAGCGCTTAGGCGGCAGAATGCCGGGAATGCCCTTCCGCTAAAAATATGATTTCATGTAGCATCAAATACAACGGAAACAATAGTGGAAATATAGCGACGGAGAAAATCAACGGATTTGGTTTATGGAGATGGTTTTAGCGTTCATTAGTGTAACCATTGCCGTTGTTACGGTGATAGTGGCGTTTGCCAAAAGTAAAGCGTCCCAATTATCAGCGAATAATGCAAGTTTGAAAACAGAATTGAAACAAGCGAAAGCTCAACTAGAATCCGCGCAACCAGAGGCATCGGAGGCAAGAGAATTGAGAACTGAGAAAGCTCGACTTCAGCAGGAAATTTCGGATGTGAAAAAGCAGGTTGAAAATTCGAGTACACAGATTGAAAAAGCCAATTCCAAAATAGAAGGCATGCAACAGGAGGTTCGCAGGCTGGAATCCGAGAAGACTAGATTCGAGAGAGATTGGAAGAATGCTGAAAAGCAGCTAGAAGAGCGCAACGATCTCATAAAGCAAGCTAAAGATTCGTTTAAGGCCTTATCGGCCGACGTTTTGGAGCAACAGTGTAAGCAGTTTATGGACAACGCCGGAGCAAGTTTGAAAGAACGTGAGCAGGCGGTGGAAAAGTTGGTGAAACCAATTTCTAATGAGATTAAAGACTTAGGAAATGCGTGTGCGAGGCTCGGAGAAAAAACCGATAAGGTCTCGGAAGAAACTCGTTCGCTCTCAAAGGACGCTAATTATTTGGCGTCTGTATTGGATTTGGGTTCGCAGAATAAAGGACAGTTGGGGGAGATACGCATTGAACGATTGTTAGAGTTGTCGGGGCTAGTTAAGGGAGAGAACTACAAAACACAGGTGCGAGATAATCAAGGCGGGTGTATTGATTTCATTGTTTATTTGCCTAACGATCGATGCATCATCTTGGATTCAAAGGTGACGACGAAACATCTCATGGAAGCACAAAAAGCGAAGTCAGACGATGATCGTACTGCAGCATTAAATAGTCATGCAGAAGCGATAAAGAAGCAAGCGAATGAACTGGCTGCGAAAGAGTATTGGAAAAGTTTTTCGAAGACTCCTGATTTTGTGGTAATGGTAGTGCACGATTCTGTGTTGCCGGTGGCACTCGAACGGGATCCTGATCTTATGTATCGTGCTTTTGAGAAAAAGATGGCAATCGCTACTCATCTAAATTTGGCAGGACTTCTGAAATGTATAGCGATGGATTGGCAAGAATTCAAAGCAGTAGAAAACGCCAAGCACATAGTCAAAGAGGGGCAAGAATTGTATGGGCGATTGTTACCTTTCGTGGAACATTTAATGAAACTTGGAACTGCGGTGGATAATATGAGAGAACATTACAACGGATTCGTAGGATCGTTTGAAAGTAGTGTAATACCGCAAGCGAGGCGATTTCCACTCTAGGTGTAATGTCACCTAAACGTAAAAATAAAGGTAAACTTGAAGTGATACCTGAGAAGTTGTCGACGGTGAGCGTACCTACTCGTTTGCCTGCTCGACGGTTGTTAGAGGAGGCAAAGGGTTCAAGTTCTGGGAAATCTGAATTATCTGATGAGGCGTCGTAGGAATTGGGGGCGGTCTGCTTTGGCGGGTTTTCTTCGTTCGGGGGAGTTGATTGTTTCGGAGAGCGGTCGCCGGGCGTATGGAGGGGATCAGTGGTTTGCTTCGGCTTTGCCGGAGGTGGTGGCGTTGCCGCGGAGTGTGGAAGCGGTTTCCCAAGTTCTTTCTTATGCGCATCGGCGCGGCATTCCGGTAACAGCGAGAGGTTCCGGCTATGGTTATGTGGGTGGTTGCGTGCCGGTTCGGGGAGGGATTGTTCTTTCGACGGAGCGGATGAATCGGATCAAGGAAATCAATGCGGCGGATTTTGTTGGCGTGGTGGAGCCGGGGGTGATTACGGCGGACTTTCAATCTGAGGCGGAGAGGAAGGGGCTTTATTATCCGCCGGATCCGGCTAGTCGGGAGAATTGCAGTTTAGGCGGAAACATTGCGACGAATGCCGGCGGTCCTCGTTGTCTTAAGTATGGAGTGACTCGAGATTATGTGTTGGGTTTGGAGGTGGTTTTGGCGGATGGGGAGGTGGTTCGGTTGGGTGGCAGGTGTCATAAGAATAAGACGGGATTGGATCTTCATCGTTTGTTTGTGGGGAGCGAGGGGTTGTTGGGGGTTGTTACGGAGGCGATGCTGAAGTTGTTGCCGAAGCCGCCGTTTCGGGCTTGTCTTTCGGCGGGTTTTCGTTCGATGAACGCGGCGGCTGGGGCCGTGCGGCGGGTTTTTTCGGAAGGTTTTTTGCCGTCGGCTCTTGAGGTGGCTGACGAGTTTACTTTGGCGGCGAGTGAGAGGCGGACGGGTAGCCGGTTGTTTGCGGGTTGCCGGGCGCATGTGATTGTGGAGTTGGATGGGCGGGAGCGGGCTGTGCGTTCGGATGTGTTGGCTTTGGGTCGAATTTTTAAATTGCTGGAACCGGTTTTTATTCGGCGAGGGTATGGCGAGGCGGGATGCGAGGCTGTTTGGCGGGTGCGGCGCGAGTTTTCCTTGGGGTTGCGGGATACTGGGTTGACGAAGTTGAATCAGGACGTGGTGGTGCCTCGGGGTCGGTTGGAAGATTTGTTTGCCTTTGCCGCTCGTATTCAGAAAAGGCATGGGATTCCGGTGGCTTGTTTCGGGCATGCCGGGGACGGCAATATCCATGTGAACGTGATGGTGGATCGTGCCGATCGTAGTCAGGAGGCTCGAAGCCGGATGGCGGTGGATGCGCTTTTCCGGCAGGTTTTGGATTGGGATGGCGCGGTTACGGGGGAACACGGCATTGGCTTGGCGCGGCTTCCTTGGTGGAATTTGGCGACGACGGAGAACGTTCGAAAAATGCATCGGCAAATTAAGGGGGCGTTAGATCCTCGGCAGATTCTCAATCCCGGCAAATTTGTGTAAGGGCAAAGTTATTTGGCGAGGGTTTTGACGAATGATTTCCGGGCTTCGGGCGTGACTACGAAGTAAACGACGTCTCCCGCCCGCAGTTCGTCTTTGCCAGAGGGGACGATGGTGGTTTGTCCGCGCACAAGGCCGATGAGCGAGCCTCCTTTGGGCCATTGGATTTCTGAGACTCGTTTGCCGGCTGATTCGGAGTTTTCTTTGAGCACCAGTTGGAGGGCTTGAATGTTGGCTTTGAGATCGGCGATCTCGTGAAATTTCTCCGTCTCAACAAAGCGAAGAAGGTCTTGACTGGCCGCCAAACGAGGGCTGACGACGGCTCGAATGCCCAGTTGCAGGCGGCTTTGCTCAATGGCGTTGGCAAGGTCTGGCCGATGGATCAGCGTCAAGCAGGATTTGGCGCCCAGGCTTTTGGCCTGCAAGCAGGTCATGACGTTGTCTTCGTCATCCGGGCTGACCGCAATGAAGAAGTCTGCGTTTGCCACTTGTTCTTCTCGCAGTTGTTGGCGGGAGGCGGCGTCTCCGTGAATGATGTCGACGTCGGACAAAAGCCGGGATAAACGGTCGCAATCCGTTTTCGATTTTTCCATGATGCGCATTTTGAGTCTGGGAGTCTCATCCGCAAGCATCTCCGCCAGCACCAGCGCGTATTCTCCCCCGCCAAAAATGAAGAGATTCCTTTCGACTCTTTGTTTGATTTTTGGGGACACTCTCGCAAGAAAGGTCTGCGTATGCGCGGGATCGCTGGAGAGTGTGATTAGATCGCCGGCTTGGAGGTGGTCGACGCCTTCCGGGATGATGGTTTCTTGGTTGCGATAGATGGCGGCAATGCGAATGCCTTGAGGCAAGTCTAGGCTGGACAAGGGCTTTTGAAGCAAGTCGCTTTCTGGCGAAACTTCCAACTGCCGCAGCTCGATGCGTCCGCGGGCGATTTCCTTGGCCACTATGCCTTCTGGGTTGCGAATAAATTTGGTCAGTTCCACCGCCGATAGTCGTTCGGCGCTAAACAGATGATCGATGCCGAAGTGTTCTTGATAGTTAAGGAGCAGGCGATCGCGTTCGACGCTGGCGTGAACGCGGGCGATTGTTTTCTTGGCGCCCATTTTCTTGGCAATGGAGGCCGCCATCAGATTGGTGTCGTCTTGCCGAGTGATGGCCAGAAACAGATCGCAATCGGCGACGTTGTGTTCGGCCAAAACCGTGGCGGAAGTTCCGTTTTCGCAGACCACGGTGGCGTCCAGTTTTTCCCGAAGCAAGGCGGTGGATTCTTCGCTGCGATCAATCAGCGTAATGTCGTGCAATTGGGTGGAAAGACTTTGCGCCAAGTGTTTTCCCACCTCTCCCGCTCCCACGATAATGATGTTCATCCGGCGGATGAGTATTTGCGAAGCGCGGAATCTTGGCGAGTGTTTTTTCCGCTGCGAATGGAGATAGGAATTGCGTCTCCGTTGGCATGCCGCAGGCCGAAATCTCAGAGTCCGTTGACATCCCGGCCGTGTTTTCTATCATGTCGCTCCGTTCTAGACGAAGCGGACGAATTCGACGGCAACATGGCTGAATTCATCACCGCAACTCACGCAAATGGGAACACAATGAGAGCCAATCAAATGACGACAGAGAGCAAGCAAGAGCTCCAGCGCAAGGCAATCAAAGGACGATGCATGCCGAATAACGTCGTCGACGGCCAGCTCCTCCGCCAAATCCAACTCACGCAGGAAGTCTTCAATATGATGCTCGCCCACTATCAATGGACAAAAGCCTGCGGCTTCAAAATGCGGAAAAGCGGAAAACAAAAAGCCAAATATCAACTCTACCGCATCTTCAAAGATGGCAAAAATCAAAATCCCCACTGGAAAGAACTGGACTCCACCGCAGCCAACTCCGCCGTCAAATTCCTCGAAAAGGCCATCGAAATGGAAGGCAAACCCAACGGCCAGGCAGCAAGTTCGGAGAACCAACGCCCAGAGAACAAAAATGGAAGAAAGCCTACACCACCGACGCAATTCCAATTCTTCGGCAAACAGAAACGATACATCAAACTCTCCAAGATTGACCAGCCAGTCCGCCTCAGCAAACACATCCACCAACGCATCAAAAAAGAGTGGAATGTTTGCAATGTCACCATCTCGCTAGACTGCGGCAAGTGGTATGCCAGCTTGTCAATGAAGGCGAATTCGCTTGTTTATCCGCCGTTCAAAACGGAAGGCAAAGAAATTGGCGTGGATGTTGGCGCGGGCTTAGGCAATCTAGTTGTCGCATTCGACGGCCAAAGCCACCAGCGATTTTCTAACCCGCAACCAATAAAACGAAATCTAAAACTCCTCCGCCGATGCAGTCAAGCCGTCAGCGGAAGCGCCAAACGAAAGCCTGCTTACATTGGCAACTGGAAGAAGAAAGACAAAATACTGGCGCACTACAACACACGTTGGATGGAGCACCGAGAAGAAAAGAAAAAGGGAAGCAAAAGCCACGAACGCAAACTACTGCGCCTCCAACGAGTCCAAAAACGCATCGCTAATATCCGAGAAGCCAACCATCACCTTATCAGTAGGCAACTTGTCACCGGCGCCAAAGCCATCGGACTAGAAACCCTGCAATCAATAAAGGCCAACGAGTCGTTGCCAAAGCATCTCCAAACGATAAAGAACCGAAACCTGCGAGATGCCTCTATGCACACACTCATCAGCTTTGTTGAATATAAATCCAAACAGGAAGGTGTTGAAACTGTTTTTGCGCGCAAGCATTACAAAAGCTCGCAAAGATGCTCGGCTTGCGGCAATGAAGAGAAAATCGACAAGAATGGCAAGCGCGCACACACCTATCAATGCGCCAAATGCGGCCATAAACAAGACCGCGACGAAAACGCGTCCATCAATCTACATCCTCCCAGAGTGCGCAAGGATTGGGAAGAGTACGAAAAGAACATAGAACGCGTGAAACCAATTTCCCGCCGGTCAAACGGCGGAAAGCGGAAGCCAAAACCGCTTAAAACAATCCCCTCGAAAGAGGATGCGGCACATCGTTAGCCGTGAAAGGGGGTATGAGTATGGATGAGAAATCTACCCATGCGAGCGCAAGCAAGAGAGAGGGAAATGAAAGTCCCTCAACCCCAACGCAGCAAAAAATCTCTGGAGCGATTGTCGCAAAGGAGAAGACTGCGAAAGTGTGTTGGCATTCCGCTTCGGCGTCAACCGACGCGAGCGCGGAATGGAATGAAACCGCTGGCAACGCGAGAGGTCAAGTGGTGAGCAAACCGCAAGAGGCTCTCGAATCGCAAATCGTCAAGCAGGGCAAGGAGATGCAAGCCAAACCGCAAGGAATGCTCGCATTATCCACCGCCAATCAATAACCGCTCGAATCATGCGCAATAACGCACTGACAGACAAGCAGTTAGACGGGCGCCAAGATCAAAACGCCAAAGCGGAATGCCAACCACTGAATTCAGTTCCAAGTCGTCCAGGCGAAGCTGCTAAATCCAAAGATCAAAACGCCAAAGCGGAATGCCAACCACTGAATTCAGTTCCAAGTCGTCCAGGCGAAGCTGCTAAATCCAAAGATCAAAACGCCAAAGCGGAATGCCAACCACTGAATTATTAGGTCAAGGCAAATAAGTAGTAGGCAGAACAAAGATCAAAACGCCAAAGCGGAATGCCAACCACTGGGACTTTTCCACGACTAGAAGTTCGGCTGGGGAATTTATGAAGATCAAAACGCCAAAGCGGAATGCCAACCACTGGGGTATCTCAATGCGGGTTATTTAATAAAAAAGAAGCAAAGATCAAAACGCCAAAGCGGAATGCCAACCACTGAGTCAAAAAGTGAAAATTGCCGAATTTCCCTTTGTTTTCAAGATCAAAACGCCAAAGCGGAATGCCAACCACTGACGAAGTTGCAGGACTAACCTATGCATCGTTGGATGCGAAGATCAAAACGCCAAAGCGGAATGCCAACCACTGAGTCCTTGAATTCTCGAATCAGAGAACGGCAAGTTAAAAGATCAAAACGCCAAAGCGGAATGCCAACCACTGACCCACAATTCCGAACGAAATGATGATTATCTTTTTCAAAGATCAAAACGCCAAAGCGGAATGCCAACCACTGACGTTAAAGCGGAAGGATAGGGAATCTTTTGCTTATTAAGATCAAAACGCCAAAGCGGAATGCCAACCACTGACCAAGCCTCGAATTGCGCTGGCGCATTCCTGCGTCAAAGATCAAAACGCCAAAGCGGAATGCCAACCACTGACGCATCCTGTCGCGGAAGAGATTCGGCGAAATTCCCAAGATCAAAACGCCAAAGCGGAATGCCAACCACTGAAACATCCTATTCGCATTGCGTGATGAGGTGGAATCCCATAAGATCAAAACGCCAAAGCGGAATGCCAACCACTGAAACTTTTCAATCTGCTCGGTTATCTCTTTAACCGCTTTAAGATCAAAACGCCAAAGCGGAATGCCAACCACTGAAACCAATGCGAAGTCAGTAATTCAACCTGCGGTTGTAAGATCAAAACGCCAAAGCGGAATGCCAACCACTGAATTGCGTGTCTTGGCGCATCAGTGCTTTCCATTGGAAAAGATCAAAACGCCAAAGCGGAATGCCAACCACTGAGGAGTCCGGAATATCCGGGGATGGTTCACGCTCCAAGAAGATCAAAACGCCAAAGCGGAATGCCAACCACTGAGGGGTAAAGCCGGCATCGTCCAGCTGGCTCGGGAATGAAGATCAAAACGCCAAAGCGGAATGCCAACCACTGCGATATAACTCACTCCCATCGAGACGGAAACAGTTATCGACAAGATCAAAACGCCAAAGCGGAATGCCAACCACTGCGATTCATAGTCGACCCCGGCGCGGACACGTATGCCTCTAGATCAAAACGCCAAAGCGGAATGCCAACCACTGCGTCAAACGTTCTTGACATCGCTAGGCTTGTAAACTTTGTGCAGAGTCAAAACGCCAAAGCGGAATGCCAACCACTGCGTCGGCTTCGTGAATTAGTGACAAAGCATCATCTAGAAGAGTCAAAACGCCAAAGCGGAATGCCAACCACTGCGAGCCCCCCTTACCTCGCGGGATGGTTTCCGCGTATTATGTGTCAAAACGCCAAAGCGGAATGCCAACCACTGCGAGGCGAACTCCAGCTTCAATGAGGCCGCGACGGCCGCCGGGTCAAAACGCCAAAGCGGAATGCCAACCACTGCGAGTCACGTTTTTAGCTTGACTTTTGGTTGATATGTGATAGTCAAAACGCCAAAGTGGAATGCCAACCACTGCGAGAAAACGGAGCGGACGCCTTGGCCTTCACGGGAGGCATTGTCAAAACGCCAAAGCGGAATGCCAACCACTGCGAGGCGAACTCCAGCTTCAATGAGGCCGCGACGGCCGCCGGGTCAAAACGCCAAAGCGGAATGCCAACCACTGCGAGACACGCATACGACGGCGATACCATCTAATGAGGGGGCGGATAAAAGGAAACAAGAGACGGCGGCCGGGAAAACCATTCCACAAAGTCCCGGGCTTTTTCCATTCCTAATTTTGGCGGCGTTTGGGGTTTTTTGTCTGTTTTTCTATTGATATACCAATTCTATGAAGGTCGCCGAGAACAATGCGCCTGCCGACCTCTGATCCAACGGCGCCACTTTGGCCAACGAAGCGGAAAGAGAGAAATCAAGGAGGAATAGATGGCGGGCTTGGGGGGCTTTTTAGAGAAGGCGGAAAAAGACTTGCTGGAAGCGGGTGTGCCGAATGCTCGTTGGGACGTGGAATGGTTGGCGGAGCATGTGACGGGAATTCGAAGGTTGGAACTTCCTTTGTTTTCGGCTCGCCGGTTGACCGAAGAGGAAGCGCGCCGGCTGGCGGATTTTGTGGTTCGTCGTTGTCGGCGAGAGCCGCTCCAACACTTGATCGGCTGGGTTTCTTTTCTGGGATTGGAGATTGAGTCTGGCCGGGCGGCGTTCATTCCTCGTCCGGAAACGGAGGCTTTGGCGGAGCAGGCGATCCGGCGCTTGAATCAGCGAAGAGGAAGCGGGGTTATGAAAGTGCTGGATTTGGGGACGGGAACGGGATGCCTTTCGGTTGCGATTGCTTGCGCCGTTGAGGGCGCGGTTTGTTGGGCGGCGGATTTATCGCCGGAAGCGTTGGCGCTGGCAAGGCGAAACGTCGCTCGGCACGGTTTGACGGATCGAATTCATTTGGTTCGGTCGAACTGGTTTTCGCAGTTGCCTCCGTCTTTGAAGTTTGATTTGATTGTCTCAAATCCGCCCTACATTCCACGCTTGGAAATTGCTTCATTGCCGCCAGAAGTTCGCGATTACGATCCTCGTTTGGCGTTGGATGGCGGCGGCGAGGGATTGGATTTTTACAAGGTGATTGCATCTGATGGGCGGAGGCTTCTTATCGCGGAGGGAGGAGCGATGGTTGAGTTTGGCGATGGCCAAGGAGAGAGAGTTCAAGGCATATTCGAGGTGAAAGGATGGAAGCATGTTCGGCGGCATCTAGATTATGCCGGAGTGGAACGCATTTTAGAGTGCGACGCGGGTTGAGTAGAGGAATGTTGGTTTTGGCGTTTTCTGTCGGAAGTGCTTTAAATTATTGGCGACGCAAGATAGAATAAGACGCAGAAAAGGATGAATGCATGGAGAATTTGCTGATCGAAGGCGGGTGTACTTTGCGGGGAGAGGTAGAGGTAAGCGGGGCGAAGAACGCGGTTCTTCCGATTATGGCGGCGACTCTTTTAACGGAGGAAGCATGCACGATTCGACGAGTGCCTCTTCTAAGCGACGTTCGTTTTATGGGGAGGATTTTGCAGTCTCTGGGGGCGAGCGTTCGTTTCGATGGGAATGCGATTGTCGCGCAATCCGCCAGAATTCGAGGAAGAGGGGATTATGATTTGATACGGAAGATGCGGGGATCGGTCTGCATTCTCGGCCCTCTTTTGGCGCGGCTGGGCCGGGCGGAGGTTTCCCTTCCGGGCGGATGTGTGATTGGTTCTCGGCCGATTGACTTGCACCTGAAGGGAGTGGAGGCATTGGGGGCTGAGGTGCGAATCAAGTCCGGCTATGTTCAAGTCTGCGCCGATCGGCTGGTGGGGAATCAAGTTTTCCTTGGCGGCCGAGTGGGGCCAACCGTGTTAGGGACGGCTAATGCAATGATGGCTAGTGTGCTGGCGGAGGGAAAAACAGTCATTGAAAGCGCTGCTTGCGAGCCGGAGATTGTTGATTTGGCGAATTTTTTATGCGCAATGGGGGCGAACATCCGTGGGGCGGGGAGTCCGACAATCGCCATCCAAGGGGTAAAGAGTCTGCATGGCGCCGATCACGAAGTGATCCCCGATCGCATCGAAGCCGCCACTTTTGCCATTGCGGCGGCGGCAACCGGAGGGGATGTGAAAATCCGCCGGTTGCGTTGCGAGCATTTGGGAGCGGTGCTCGACAAACTGCGAGAGGCCGGCGTCGCTTTCTCCAGGCATCAGAATGCGCTTCACATTCGGGGTGGTGGAAAGTTAGGCACTGTAGACGTGACGACGCAACCCTTTGCCGGCTTCCCTACGGACGTGCAGGCGCAGATGATGGCCTTGATGACTCAAGCCGACGGGATTAGTGTAATTACGGAGAGAATTTTTGAGTCCCGTTTTATGCACGTCAGCGAACTTGCCCGATTGGGCGCGGACATTGCCATCGAAGGCGGGGCAACGGCAATTGTGAAGGGAGGGGGACGGCCATTGAGCGGAGCGCCGGTAATGGCGAGCGATCTTCGAGCTTCGGCGGCGTTGGTCATTGCCGGACTCGTTGCTGACGGGCAAACTTTGGTCAAACGCATTTATCACTTGGACCGCGGGTATGAAAAAATTGATCAGAAACTAGAGCAACTGGGAGGGCGGGTCATCCGCCAGCGAGAAACATGAGCAAAGTTATCGGAGTCGCCATCTTATTGATTCTGGGATTTGCGGGTTGGCGCTTCGCGGCTTACTACCGGGAAGTAAACCGGCAGATAGAGCAGCGGAATAATCGTTGGGAGCAAACATCTCCGCCGGCGGAGTCTCCCAGAATGCCTTCAGCTTTGGAGCCGTCGTTAGCGGCGGCGAAAACTAAAGGGGGCCTCCGAGTTCAAGAAATGGCTCCGGCAATACCGCCGATATGTTCAAGAGCCGCGGTTGTCGGAGATTGAGTTGGATTACGTAATCATGGTTGGGCAAAGTGATCCGGCAGAGGCGCGGCGAGTGTTCGCGAATGTCCAAAAGCGGAACGGAGAATCGTCACCATTGGCGGACCGAATTCAAAGGTTGGCCAAAACCTATCAGTAGATTCCAAACCGACACCTTTCTCTACGATTGAATTATGGTCTTTCATTTTAGTAGCCACCTCCAAGTCTTCTCTGGTTGTCGGTGATTATCTTTTGGTTTTGGATTATCAGCTCTTGATTCTCTGAATCTTGTAATTCTGAGAGCATCCGTCAATTGTTCCCAGCAAGATGACGACCACCAAAACCAGCGTCAGCTTGCTTGATAATGTTGATTTTTGTTTTTCCATATCAAATGCGACGTCATCGGATTATAATGGTTTGCGGCCGCTAAACCCCGCGTCTAGTTCATGCCAGTAGCCGATGTCTTCTTCGCCTTTTTCCCAGCAAAGGAAAGTTTCTTTTCCACTCCGCAAGTGTGGAAAATCAATCAGTCCGCGATCCAAATCTTTAATCTGAATTTCTCGAGAACGGAATTCGCTAAGGGTTTGTTGAAACTTCGCGATGCTCTTGGCTTGTTCGTTGACCCTTTGTCCTCCTATGTCCGCGCCGGTTTTGAGTTGGTCTTTAAGCAGTTGGTCCAGCTTTCTCAATTGATCGCGGAGTTGTACCAAGATTTCTAACCACTCTTCTACTTGTGGCAAAAGTTCTTTGGCTTCTCGAACGGAATAATGTTTTCTGAAGTGATAGGGCATGGCTGGATCTGTGTCAGGAGGAAGCGGGGGGATTTTTTTCAATGGCCCGAAGTTTTCGAAGTATTTTGTCGTTGAACTCCAATTGAAGAGAGCGTTTCCAAGCCTTGGCGGCGGCCTCCATATTGTCGAGCGCATGGTAGACGTCTCCTAAGTGATCTAAAATTATGGGATCCGGCTCTTCTACGCCTGCTTCGGCGTTCAGGAGGTAGGAAAGCGCTTCTTTGTATTGTCCCAATTGATATAACACCCAGCCCATACTATCTTGGATAGCGGCGTTTTCCGGCGCTAGTTCTAAAGCGCGTTCGATCCAAAGGCTTGCTTGTTCCAGTTTTTTTCCTTGCTCAGCCCACATATAGCCTAAGTAGTTCAATGTTTCGGGATCGTCCGGTTTTTTTTCTAAACTCTTGAGAAATTTTTCTTCCGCCTTTGTGTAGTTCCCATTGCGTTCGTACAGCGCTCCCAGCCGGAAGTAGAAGGACGGCGTCAATCTTTGAGGCGACTGCTTGACCGCAATGTCCTCCGCTTCAACCAAGCGGCTCAGCGCTTCTTTGGATCGTCCCAAGCTTGCCAGGGCGATGCCTGAGTAGAGCTCTCCCTGAAAGCTTTTTGAAAAGCGGACGCGGGCGCGACGAAGGATGTCCAAGGCTTGGCGGGGTTGGCGGCGGGTGAGGTGAATGCCGGACATTTCGTAATAGGGCGGCTCAAATTCGGGACGAATCTGAATGGCTTTTTCGTAGTGGGAGATGGCTTTGTCAAAGGCTTGATTGTCCGCCGCGATGGATCCGAGCAGGTAATGGGCGGAGGCGTTTCGAGGATTGAAGGCCAAAAGGGTTTTCAGTTGCTCGGCGGCCAGTTGGGTTTTGCCTTCGCGCAGGTAGAGTCCGACTAGTTTGTCGCGAGCGACTCCGAGTCCGGGATTGTCTTCAAGAACTTCGCGCAGCATTTGCTGAGCGCTTTTCAGCTTTCCAACAAAGGCGAAACCGTCGGCCATGAGAATTTTGTCTTCGGGAGATTCTAATTCAAATTTTACAGTCCGCTCCAGCAGTTTGTTTAATTCGGCGCTGACGGCGATCAAAAGATCGGGCGATGACGCCACGATGCATTGCAGATACATCCGCACCAATCCGGTGGATTGTTGTTTGTCAAGCTGGGGAAGGGAGGTTCCCTCGCGAATCAGATTGAGCGCCGCATCGAAGTTCTTTTCTTTCAAGTAGGCGGCGACGAGTTCCCTTCTGGCTTGCATGTTCCCGGGCGAAGTTTCCAGGGCTTGGGCAAAGGCGTCGCGCGCTTTGGATTCCTTGCCCAAGGCGCGCAAGGATTCCGCTTTTCGAAGGAAAAACTCCGCCGGAGGGTTCTTTGGCCAATCCGACGTCTCCAGAACTTTCAGCGCAGGCAAGGGCATTTTCCATTCGAGGAATTTTTGGACAACATGGAGTTTGATCGTCGTATTTTCCGGGTCTGCGTCCACCGCCAAGAGAAGTTCTTTGACGGCCTCGTTGAGCTCGCCTTGGGCGTGGAAGAGGATTCCCGTAGCGTAGCGGGCGTTGGCTTGAATGCGTCTCTGGCTAGCGTCTGCCAAATTGTTGCGGGAAGGAGGAGACTCTTTCTCCGGCTCCGGGGATTGAGCAAGGGCAACTTGCCGCTTGGCGCCGAGGAGGAGCAACACGGCAACGGTCAGCGTGGAGAGAATTCTTTGGCGTTTCATGGCTTGGCAACGGGAAAGCGGGAATCGGGCGGGGAATGCGGCCGATCCGGGGATCTTGTTTGCTTTTGGAGCATCGCCGTTTATTTCTGCCAAGTGCGCTTCTTATGGCGGTTGGCGCGGAGTTTCTTTCGGCGTTTATGCTTGTTGATCTTGGTTTTTCGGCGTTTCTTTAGGGATCCCATAAGATTTGTCTTCAGATCGCTGGCTAATATACTACTTTGTTCAATGGATATTCAATGATTCCTTCGGCGCCGAGTTGTTTTAACTGCGGAATAATTTCTCGCGCCACCGGCTCGTCAATGACCGTTTCTACCGCTACCCAACCCGATTGGCTGAGAGGAGAAACGGTTGGATTACGCAATGCGGGCAAATTTTGCAACAATTTTGGCAAATTCCTTTCCGGCAAGTTGAGCTTCAGGCCTGCTTTGGCTTCGGCGTTTATAGCGCCGCGCAAAAGCAGGGAGAGGGTTTCCATCTTGCGCCGCTTCCAATCGTCGTTCCAAGCCTTGCAATTGGCGATCAGCCGAGGCGTGGAACTCATGATCGTGTCCACAATGCGCAGTTGATTGGCCTGCAGAGACGAACCGGTTTCAGTGATCTCCACAATGGCGTCCACCCACTCGTGCGCCTTGACTTCGGTGGCGCCCCAAGAAAACTCCACTTCCGCCCGCACTTGATGCCGCCGAAGATATTTTTTCGTCAAGTTAACCGCTTCGGTGGCAATCCGTTTGCCCTCCAAGTCTTTGACGGATTGAACGGGGGAGTTTTGGGGAACGGCAAGCACCCATCGCGCCGCCTGCCTCGTGGCCTTGCTGAAAAGCAATTCGTCAATCTCATGAACTTTGGAGCCGTTTTCTTCAATCCAGTCTTTCCCAGTGATGCCGCAGTCCAAATGACCGCGCTCGACGTAGCGGCTAATTTCTTGGGCGCGAATCAGCCGAATGTTGAGTTCTTCATCGTCCACGCGCGGTAAATAAGATCGTTCACCAAGCCGAACATGATATCCCGCCTTGGCTAACTTCTCAAGCGCCGCTTCTTGCAGGCTGCCTTTGGGAAGTCCCAATCTCAATATCGGAGCGTCTTTTCGCGTCGTCATGGCCGAGTCCGAGGCAATTCGCTTTCTCGCCGGACGGTTTTGCGTCCGCAAATTTGGATTCTCCCGGCAATCAAGTCCGCTAAAGCTTGCGGATAGAGCCGATGCTCGACGGTTTTGATCCTTTCATGAAGCGTTTCCGACGTGTCGTTTTCTTCAATGCGAACGGCTTCCTGGGCGACAACGGCTCCGGTATCGATGCCTTGATCCACCAAGTGAACGGTCGTTCCCGTCATCTTGGCGCCGTAGTCCAGAGCCTGCGCCGCGGCGTCCAAGCCGGGAAAGGAGGGCAACAAAGAAGGATGAACATTCACAATGCGTTCGGGAAAGGCTTTGAGAAAGACACTCTTGATAATCCGCATAAAGCCGGCCAAAACCACCCAATCCACCTTCGCTGCTTTCAATCGATCCATAAACTCTTTCTCCGCCCGGTCGTCCAACTTAGCTCGATATCCTCCGGGAGCAATGTACGCATGGGGCAAAGATCGCTCTTTGGCGCGAACCAAAATGCCCGCATCTTCCACGTCGCTCAACACCAAAACAACTTCGGCATCCAGCTTTCCCATACGGCAACAATCGTCAATCGCCGCCATATTGGATCCCGACCCAGAACCCAGAATGCCCAACTTTGCCGTCACCTTCTTCTGAGTCCAAAACCCGCCTTCTGAGCGAATCGGCCAGGCAAATCAAGCAGAAAACGCAACGCTTTCGCATCTTTGCCGTTTTCAACGCCGGTCGGGAGACCTTGCGGAAAGAGAAATCTCCGTTGCTTCCTCATTCTTCCTTGCCGGCAAGGTTTTCGGGGTTCAACCCTTGCAGGTCTTTGGGTTGAAAGAGGCCATCCTTTCGAATCAAAGTCTTGTCGAACCACACCTCGCCGCCGCCCCATTCCGGCCGCTGAATCAACACCATATCCCAATGCACCGCCGATCGGTTTCCGTTGTCGCACTCTTTGTAGGCTTGTCCGGGCGTAAAGTGCAGGGAACCGGCAATCTTCTCATCGAAAAGAATATCGCCCATCGGATTTTGGATTTTTGGGTTCAATCCCAAAGAAAACTCCCCCACATAACGGGCGCCCGCATCGGTGTCCAAAATCTCATTCAACCGCCGCGTATGATTTGCCGCCGCTTCCACAATTTTCCCCTTCTGAAACTCCAACCGCACATTCTCAAACCTTGTGCCGGAATATAAAGTAGGCGCGTTAAACTGAATGACTCCGTTTACCGAACGCTTCACCGGACAAGAAAACACCTCCCCGTCCGGAATATTCCGATCCCCACAACACGCCTCAGCGCCAATGCCCCGAATGCTAAACGTCAAATCCGTCCCCGGCGCCTTCAAACGCACCTGATTCGACCTTTCCATTCGCTTCACCAGCGGCCCCATCGCCTTGCCCATCTTCCGATAATCCAAAGTGCAAACCTCGAAAAAAAAGTCCTCAAACGCCTCCGTGCTCATTCCCGCCGCCTGCGCCATGCTCGGCGTCGGCCAACGCAAAACGCACCAGCGAGTTTTGTTCACCCGATAGTTCTGCGCAGGCCGAAGAATCCGCGAATACTCCGCCAAACGCTCACTCGGCACATCCGCATTCTCATTCGCATTCCACGCACCGCGCACCGCAATATACGCTTGAACCTTCTTCAAACGATGCAACTCAATATCCCGAAGAACCTTTGCCTCCGCCTCCGTCATCCACCGCAAACACTCCCGCCCAATGCGCGTGTTGCGAGTTTCCACCACCGAAATCGCCCCCAGCCTCCGCGCCGCCCGAATCAAAGCAATCGTAAAAGCCTCCGGCACATCGCTAACGTCAATCAAAAGAAAATCCCCTTTCTTCAAGGCAACAGAATAACCGACCAACAAATCGGCCAACTTCTCATATCGAGAATCGATCATCGCTTCCTTTCCAACACAATCCTGCGCAGACAAACCTTTCCAAACATATCGTTTTCCCCAACAAAACAAAAAACTCCCCGCCCCGCAATCTAAAAAACAATCCCATCCCAACCAACCGCCAACTTGCCGCCCCCAATAAACCCCGGCAATCCACAAAATCCACGCTGGCAACCGCCAAACCAGCCGTCAAAAAGTTCTCAAAATCGTTGACTTGGATCTGCCTTTTGACTAAACTGCCGAAAAGTTAAGAGCAAATATGCGTGCGTGCTTCATATTTACGGAAACGAGAAAGATGGCCAAAACCTGCCGCCAAGCCAGCTCGTCCCCCCCCGAACGAGTGACATTTCTTCTCCAGAATCGCGCGCCATTCGCCGCCCTTCGCAAAAAAGATGAGAAAAGTTTGACGCCGCCCGAACTTGCGGCCAATCTTCGCTCAGTGTTTTTTTCGTAAAGTAAAATGAATCCGTATTCTAAAGAATCCATGAAGACTCCAAACCGTACCCAACATGACACCGGCGCTCCCTCGAAACCAACGAGCCACAGCGCAATAATCCCGATTAACCGCTTCCTTTGTGCCGCTGCGCTCGCCCTCCTCCCGCTCCTTCTTCTTCAGCCAACCGCCACCGCTCAAACAACCTTCGCCGCTCGCAATCCGGCGCAGGACTTTGACACCTTGCAAGACGCCGGCAACGACAGCCCTTCAGGCCTTTGGTCCGACGGCATAACCATGTGGGTAGTCGAATCCGACTACGACTCTCAACAGGACGACAAACTCTACGCCTACGACTTGGCCACCAAACAGCGCGATCCTGCCAAAGACTTTGACACTTTGATCGCCGCTGGAAACCGCTGGCCAACCGGCCTCTGGTCGGATGGCACGACGATGTGGGTGGCCGACTGGGAGGACGACAAACTTTACGCCTACAAAATGAGCGACAAAAGCCGCGATTCCGCCAAAGATTTTGACACTTTGAAGGCCGCCGGGAATACCAATCCGGTTGGCCTTTGGTCGGATGGCACGACGATGTGGGTGGCCGACACGGGGGACAAACTCTACGCCTACAAGATGAGCGATAAAAGCCGGGATGCGGCCAAAGACATCGCCACCTCACATGCTGACGGAAATCGTTATCCTCAGGGCATCTGGTCGGATGGAATCACCATGTGGGCGGCCAATTATGCGGGCTCGAACAACAATGCGAACAACAAGATTTACGCTTACAAGATGAGCGATAAGAGCCGGGATTCCGCCAAAGATTTTGACACTTTGAGCGCGGCGGGAAACAACAAACCTCGGGGGATCTGGTCGGATGGGACGACCATGTGGGTGGCGAATTCGCAAGACTCAACCGAAAAGATATACGCCTATCGCCTGTCCGATGCGGAGGCTTTGAGTTCTTTGAGTTTGAGCGGGTTGAGTTTGAGTCCCGCTTTTGATAGGGGCACAGTCCTATACACGGCAAGCATTATTCAATCGGGCGGCCAAACGACGGTGACGGCCACAGCGGCTTCTTCCACTGCGTCAGTGTCCATTTTACCGGCGGATGCGGATACGGCGACAGCAGGGCATCAAGTGGCCTTAGCCAACGGAGAGGAAACCTACATCATTATCTCCGCTACTCCGTCTAGCGGCACTATATGGGATCGCGCTTACATTGTTGCCGTCACCAACCAGTTCACCTCCCACAACCCGTCACAGGATTTCAACACTCTAATCGCTGCCGGGAATAACTACCCTCAGGGGATTTGGTCTGATGGAAAAACTATTTGGGTGACAGATGCCGTCAACAACGTCGCGGCAGACAATAAAATTTACGCTTACAATTTGGCAACCAAAAATCGCGATCCCGCTGAGGACTTTGACATCCTAATTGCTTCAGGGAATGGTTCCCCTCGCGATCTTTGGTCTGACGGTACAACCATGTGGGTGGCGGACGCTGTAGATGACAAGATTTATGCGTACAAGATGAGCGATAAAAGCCGCGATCCCACCAAAGACTTCAATACCTTGCGTAATGCAGGGAACCGTCACCCTGCCGGCCTTTGGTCCAACGGCACGACCATGTGGGTAGCAGACTGGGATGATGATAAAGTTTACGCTTACAAGATGAGCGATAAAAGCCGCGATCCCACCAAAGACTTCAATACACTGGCCGGTTCGGGGAACAGTTACGGGCCGAATGGCTTATGGTCGGATGGGACGACGATGTGGATATCGGACCCTTGGAAAAACAAAATTTACGCTTACAAGATGAGCGATAAAAGCCGCGATCCCACCAAAGACTTCAATACATTGGAAGTTGTTGGAAATGCGACACCTAGAGGTCTCTGGTCAGATGGCGCAACCATGTGGGTGGCGGACTATACAGACGCCCAAGTTTACGCTTATCACTTATCTAATAACGCTGTATTGAGCAGTTTGAGTCTGAGCGATAACACAAAGATAGCGCCGATTTTTGACGGCTTTGTTGCTCGATATACGGCTTCGGTTCCTTACGCTGTCACCAACTTGACGGTTGCGGCGACGGCTCTTCACACCAACGCGATGGTTTCCATTTTGCCGGCGGACGCTGGCCCAAACACAGCTGGCCATCAAGCGGTCTTGACTGAAGGCGTCAACGACATCACTATCACCGTCACTCCATCAAGCGGATCCGCCCGCACTTATACCGTCACCGTGACTAGAGGAACATTTATCACCTCGCGCAACCCAGCGCAGGATTTTGACACATTAATTGCCGCGGGGAACAGATATCCTCACAGTCTTTGGTCAGACGGCACGACAATGTGGGTAGGAGACAGTGTGGATGACAAACTTTACGCTTACAACTTGATTACCAAGCAACGAGATCCTACTAAAGACTTCAATAGCTTGATTGCCGCCGGAAATACTTCTCCCCGCGGTCTCTGGTCCGATGGCACAACCATGTGGGTGGAGAATGGAGAAGACGCCAAGATTTACGCTTACAACTTGATTACCAAGCAACGAGATCCTACTAAAGACTTCAATAGCCTGATCGCCGCCGGAAATACTTCCCCTAGCGGTCTCTGGTCGGATGGCACAACCATGTGGGTGGCAGACTCTGCGGACGGCAAGATTTACGCTTACAACTTGATTACCAAGCAACGAGATCCTACTAAAGACTTCAATAGCTTAGTTGATGCTGGGAATATTGCACCCATCCGCATGTGGTCGGACGGCACGACGCTATGGGCAGGAGACTATTGGGATGACAAACTTTACGCTTACAATTTGACTACCAAACAACGAGATCCTACTAAAGACTTCAATACCCTAGCTGCTGCCGGAAATGACTATCCTCGTGGGATTTGGTCGGATGGCACAACCATGTGGGTGTCAGATCCATATGGCAACAGGGACAAGATATACGCGTATCGGCAGCCGCCGGCGCCATCGGGCGACAACGCTTTGAAGACTTTGAGATTGACCAATCTCCTTAACTTTGGCACTTTTTCCACCAGCACAACCGACTACACGGGCGCCGTAGCTACAACCACCGCTGTAACTACCGTGACCGCCATAGCCAACCATGCCCAAGCTTCGGTTTCCATTTTGCCGGCGGACGCCGCCAGCGCAACCGCCGGCCATCAAGTGGCTTTGGACGAAGGGAACAACACGATCACAATCACAGTCACCGCCGCAAACGGCAGCATCAAAAACTACACCGTCGCCGTCACCCGGCCTCCTCGCTCCGGCGACAACAACTTGCAAAGCCTCTCTGTTAGCGACGCTGCATTGCGGCCTGCCTTTCTTCCCATCGGCACTCGTTATACGGCCAATGTTGACCACGCCGTCGCTGCAACCACCGTCACCGCATCGGCCAGACACCCGGCCGCAACCCTCGCCCTCTCGCCGCCGGACGCGGACGCCAACACGGTCGGCCATCAAGTAGTTTTATCCGAAGGCAATAACATCATTACCGTCACGGTTACCGCCTCCAACGGCGACACCAAAGACTATGTCCTTACCATTCGCCGGGCTTCGATTGGCATGACCGGCTGGAACCCGCTTCAAGACTTTGATTTAGTGTCGACGAACACGGCGCCTCGCGGGATATGGTCGGATGGAGAGACTATATGGGTAGCAGACAACGAGGACGACAAACTTTACGCCTACAACTTGGCGGACGGCAGAAGGCTTGCTTCTAGTTCGGACTTTAACACCTTAAAGGCAGCTGGGAACGAACAGCCGCGCGGCCTGTGGTCGGATGGCCAAACGATGTGGGTTTCGGACAATGGAGACGACAAGCTTTACGCCTACAATCTCACAAGCAAGAGCCATGCCTCCACAAACGACTTTGCCTTAGCTTCGGGCAACGATGATCCGGCCGGCCTCTGGGCGGATGGAGAGACTTTATGGGTGGTGGATGACGGGGCAATGACAAACAGAGTTTATGCCTACAACATGGCGGACGACAAGAGACGGGACATTGCAAAGGAGTTTGGTTTAGCGATGGAGAACAACGATCCAGAAGGCATGTGGTCAGACGGGAAAACCTTATGGGTAGCGGACAAGGAAGATGCGAAGTTATACGCTTACAATCTGGCGAATGGGAGGCGGGAATCGGGCAAAGACTTTAACACTTTGCGGGCTGCTGGAAATGGATCGCCTCGGGGATTATGGTCAGATGGCGCCACAATGTGGATCGCGGACTCTACGGACAACAAGTTGTATGCCTATAATCGGCTGTTTGCCGGTGCGTCATCGCTAAGGGAACTGGATTTGGATAAAGTTAGCCTTTCCGCCGGTCTAAACAGACAAACCATTGCTTTATTTCCTGATTTTGATCCTGTCGTCACCCGCTACACAGTTGACGTTGTTCACGGCTATGACATCATTGTCGTTAATAGCACCGAGCCGAGCCATTCCGGGTCTACTGTGATTATCTCGCCGCCGGACGTGTTGCCGGATATCGATAGCCATGCGGTGAGACTTGCGGAAGGCGCCAACACGATTACCTTTGCCGTCACCGCTCCAAACCGGAGCGGACGGACTTACACGGTGACAGTCAATCGGGCATTTTCCGGAGACGCCTCGTTGAGATCTTTGTCGATGAGCGGCGTTGTTTCCGGCAGTATTACTAATTTTTCTAGCAGCGTTAGCAACTATACGGCCACTGTGGACCATACAATTAGTTCTGCTACAGTAACCGCAAGGGCGAACCATGCTGATGCGGATATTCTTATTTTGCCGGCGGATACAGACGCCAACACGGACGGCCATCAAGTAGCTTTGGCTATAGGCAATAACACCATTACGATAACTGTCATAGCTCCGAATTGCATCCCTCGAACTTACACCGTAGTAGTCACTCGCAGAGGAGCTACGTCGCGAATCCCGGAGAAAGATTTTGACCTCTCTGGAGACATTGGCGTGCCTTACGATATTTGGTCGGATGGCACGACGATGTGGGTGGCAGATTGGTTCAGATCTGAAATTCGAGCCTACAACCTAGGTGATACGAACTTAGTTGCCCAAAGCCGCGTCCCTGGCAAGGACTTCAATAGACTAAAGGCTGCGGGAAATGATAGACCCACGGGAATCTGGTCAAATGGCACGACGATGTGGGTAGCGGACAGCATTGATGCCATGATTTACGCTTACAACCTGGGCGATACCAACTTGGTTGCCAAAAACCGCGTCCCTGGCAAAGAATTTAACACTTTAGATCCACACAATAGCTCTCCTATGGCTATTTGGTCGGACGGCACGACGATGTGGGTGGCGAACAACCTTGATGCCAAGATTTACGCCTACAAAATGGCGGACAAGAGCCGAGATTCCGAAAAAGACTTTGGCACTGACACACTAGGAACTGCGGGAAATCACAAACTCACGGGAATCTGGTCGGACGGCACGACGATGTGGGTGGCGGATTCTGATGATGATAGAATTTATGCTTACAATCTAGGCGATACAAATTTGATTGACAAGATTCGTATCCCTAAAAAAGAATTTGACACACTGAAAGACGCGGGGAATATAGACCCTCGAGGCATCTGGTCAGATGGGGAAACAATGTGGGTAGCGAATCGTAGATTTAATAATAACCGTCTATATGCCTACATTCTTCCGCAATCGTCTACGACTTTGCCAGCAGCCGCCTCCGGCGATCCTGGATTGAGCGCCATGGCGCTAAGCGGAGTGGGATTGAATCCTGTTTTTTCTTCTCACAATTCGATTTATACGGCTACTGTGGCTCATACAGTCACTTCGACGACGATTACGGCCACACCGAGCCATTCTGCGTCTACAGTCAATATTTTGCCGGCGAGCAGCAATGCTGGCGGGGTTGGAGGTTCCAGCGGCGGCCATCGGGTTGCTTTAAAAGAAGGCCGCAATATCATTACCGTCGATGTCACAGCTGAAGATGGGAGTACACGGACTTACGCGGTTCTTATCACACGGGCGGCGGCGGCGCAGTCTTCGAGCAGCGGGGCTTTGGGGCAAGGTGAAGAATCGCAAAGCACGGCGCAAAACTTTTCCCCTTTGATGGTTGGCAAATATTCGGATTCTTCTTCCGGCGGTGTGTGGAGTCCTCTGGTGTCTGCCGAGACTTTGTTGGATGGCGGAGTTCGCTTTGTTTTTATTGTCTCAGCGGAAGAAGTTGGGATAGAAGCAAGTTCCAGTTTGCTTGGCGGAAAATGGCGGCTTTTGTCTGGTGAAGAATCCAAAATGTTTCGAGAAGACAACGGCGACGGCCAAGATCGCTTGACGGTGATTTTGCCGAAAGCGGAAGGGAAACAACGCTTTCTCCGGCTGGCGCCGCATCGCTAAAAATTCCCAGAGACGAAGAAAAAACGACGGGCAAGAAATTTTTGAATTGCGACGAATCCTCAGAAATCAATAGAAACACTGAGAAATCAAGTTTGTAGTCAAAGACATGAAACCGTATAATATCAAATTTATTCGCTGGTTGAGCGGCATAATTCTAGTCATTATTTTTGCTCAGCTAACTGCATTTGCGCAAACAACGCAACAAGAGAAAGTGGTTAACAGCCCCGGATCCGTTCTCCACGAACGGATCAAAAAAGTGGCCGACTCCATCTTGGCTGCTTTAGGTGTTGACATCCGATTCATTGTTTCCCATACAACCAAGTCACCAATCTTGCTCAACTCAGCAGCGTCACTTTTCTGGACTTATTTAACAAAGGACTCACCAACCTGCAAGCGCTGCGTCTTTCCACCAACCAGTTAACCTCTTTGCCTTCGGAGGTCTTCGACGAGCTGGACAACCTGCAAACGCTGAGTCTTTCCGGCAACCAGTTGACTAACTTGCCCTCGGAGATATTTGACAAACTCCCTCCCGATCTGTCTATGCGAATGAAGAATCTGTATGACAAGCACTTCAGATCCATCTCTTTGGCTCTTCTCTCTCCTTCGAGGATCACCGAAGGCAATGCAAACGTCCCCAATGCTGTCGTTCAAGTTCGATTGAGTCAAGCCGACCCCGTTCCCGTCCCCGTCGTCTAGGCCACCCGCCCCTCATCTCCACCCGACAGCATCACGCCAGAGGCATATCACAAGACGGACTACAAATCCACCGCCGGCACGCTTACTTTCCCCGCCGGCACGACTAACCTGACTCAAACCATTTCCATTCCCATTCCCATTCTGGATGACAACATAGCCGAACCCGCCGAAGAAAGTTTTGGTCTAATCCTCGGCATCACCAACGCTGTTTTCCACGACCACGACGGCAACACACAGATATTAGAGATCTACTTCACCATCATAGACGACGACGGCACGCCAACGCTCTCTATTTCTCTCGCTCCTTGGAGATCGATTCCCGACCCCAACAATGATGGCGGCCGCTTACAATACATCGCCCCCTTTCAAGTTCTCCTGAGACCGGCCTCCCAAGAAACCGTTACCGTCACTTACGCAACGCGGGACGGCACGGCCAAAGCCGGAGAAGACTACGAGCGTACAGTTGGCGTACTTACCTTCCGCCGCGGCACGACAATCCAAACAGGAGTCATTCCCATTCTAGCCGACACAGTGGATGAACCGGACGAAACTTTCACTATAGAACTGGTCAATCCGGTTAACGCCGTCTTTGCTGGTAATGCCTTAAAACTGGAGGCTACTGTTACCATTAAAGAGGACAACCCAACGAACAACAACAACCCTGTATATCATCCGCCCGCCGCCGGATTTAACCTGCCTTCGCCCGTTTTTAGCAGAACCCGCTTGTCTCTCAGTGAAAGTGGCAGTGCCACCTATCAAGTGCGGGCCACTTCCTCTCAAAACAGAAACATGATCGTCAACATACAAACCGCGCATCCCGGAGTCACCGTGACCCCCAGCAAGCTGATGTTCAATCAAAACAATTGGCAGACCTACCAAACCGTGACCGTGACGGCCAGCGCCGATGCCGCCGACACCAACGAGCAGGCAAGCATCCAGCACTCCATTCCCGCCAGCAATGGCTTTATCGCCAACAACAACGCCGGGATTGTCTCCGTCACCCTTTCCCACACCGTCGTCGAAGATTGAGATTAGCAACTTGACGCAGCTGAATGCGATTCGCTGGGACTTGAACGGCGACGGCCAACCCGACAAAGAAGAGTTTGCCAAAGCTTACAACCAAGCCTTCCCCAGCGCCATCGACAACATGGGCATCCCCAATAATACCCAAGCCCAAGGCTACGAACTCACAACGAACCTCCACTTTGATTCTCACAAAAACAACCGAGCCGATGAAGCAGACCCCTTTTGGAATCAAGGAAACGGCTGGCAGTCCATCGGGGTTTTCGCCAACCCTTTCCAAGCCGTTCTAGAAGGCAACAACCATGGGATTGTTAACCTGTTCCAAGACCAGAGCGAGGCCGCTCTTTTCTATGAGAAGCCAAGCGGCTTGTTTGGCGCAATCGGCAAGCGGGGGCAAGTGGTCAATGTAGGCTTAGAAGGCGTTCATATTCAAGGGGTTAACTTTGTGGGTGCATTGGCCGGGTTGAATCAAGGGCTTATTCGCAATTGTTCTGTTCGGGGTCGGGTAGCAGGAGCGAACAGCGTTGGGGGTTTAGTGGGTCATAACTTTGGCCATATAGCGGACAGCCATGTTCATGCGGCAGTTTTGGGGAACATTGGGGTAGGTGGTTTAGTGGGCTGGAATGCGGGCGGTTTAATTGAGGGAAGCACCGCGCCCGGCCAAGAAGGCCAAGAAGAGTCTCTTGGTTTAGTGGGCTTTGGCACGCCGGCGCGCTGAGGAGAAGTCTCGCATTTTCCGAGAGCATCTTCGTGGTTTCGCCCCTCTTGTTTAAAAAAGGGGGGCGTTTTCTTTTACATTTCTTTTGGAAGATTATTTCCCCAAGTTCCATAGAGAATTTATCGGGAGAAAGGAGAGTGCGTTTATTCCAGCGGAGCTGCGGGGCGTTGATTCCCATCTTTTCGAGGGAGGCAATCGAAAAGAGAGGGGAGTTTCTCTGGCGCAAGGAGAAAGCGGTTATGGCGCTGGCCAAGAGAGCGGGCGGGAAGAGGCGCCCAGCCAAGCAACCGGCGCCTTGCAAAGCGCATTCGCGTATGAGGGAATCTAGGAGACTTGGCAGGCCGATTTAGATGAGGTGAGGATGGGACTGCGGAAGAGTCTTAGGACTTTGGCAAGGCTAATGAATATCCCGCCTTGCGCGCCAACTCCAATAACAAACAACCTCCCCACTAGGCAAGAGTTGGCCCGCAAAGACGCTGAGGTAACCCCAAGCAACGGGATTAGGCCGTTTCGCCTTCGTTGTTGTAAGGTTTTTCAACAATGACAACCTCGTATCCTCCCAAGAGTTTGGTTCATAAAGAGAGCTCAATAAATGATAAGCGGGCAAGGCAAGAACACATTGGATGGTGTTTTAAGGTGCTGGACAATCCAGTGTTCATAAATGCATTGATCGGTGTGTCTTCCAAAGTTGCCGCTGTGTCCGTTGGATTCAGAGCGTAAGGCAACTAGGGAGCGGCGTCCACTTCGTTGTCGGTAGCGGTTGCGTCATAATTTGCCGAGTGTGACAGTGGATGTTTCGTTCCATCGAATTTGCCCGCCTTATTGGCAAGCGGTTTTGGCTCGGTTTTCATTGGGGGACAATTTAACGGGGTTGTTGGCGGTGGTTGGTCATGAGTTGACAGGGTTGGATTCTTGAAACACTCTTGCGGGGTTGCCTGCGCTTTGAGGCGTGGGGGATTTTATTTTTACGCTTTTTGGACGCGCCAGCCAACAGACTTGCGTCGGCGGAATCGGGCCGAGGCAGCTTCGTCACGGATCGCCCGGTTGCCGTGCTTATGGTTTTCATCGCGGCAGTCGTCTTCGGGTTTTTCTCTTTCCAACGGTTGCCGGTGGCGCTTATGCCGGAGTTGAATTATCCGACGTTGACCGTGCGGACGGAATATCCGGGCGCCGCTCCTGAGGAAGTTGAGAACGAAATTAGCCGGCCGGTGGAGGAAACCTTGGGCGTGATTAACAGGTTGAGTCGCATCAGTAGCATTAGTCGGGCCGGGGTCAGCGACGTCGTGCTGGAGTTTTTATGGGGCACGGACATGTCTGAAGCGAGTCAGGACACTCTGGAAAAGCTCGACTTGGTATTTCTTCCGAACGAGGCGGAACGGCCTCTTCTGTTGCACTTTGATCCCGCTTTGGATCCGGTGATGGAATTGAGTCTTTCAGGGAGCGGGCAACGATATGAAGGAGAGTTTGGTCTTCGGCGGCTTCGCCGCATTGCCGAGTTGCAGCTCAAGCGGGAACTGGAGCCGATACAGGGAGTAGCCGCCGTTCGGGTGCGCGGCGGATTGGAAGAGGAGATTCACGTCCGCGTGGATGAACAAGCGCTTCGGCGCACCGGCATTTCCGTTCAGACGGTGATTGACCGGCTTCGCCAAGAGAACATCAACGTCGCCGGAGGCACGGTGAACGAAGGCGACACCGAGTATATGGTGCGCACGCTGAACGAATTTGTGAACTTGTCCCAGATTGCCGAGACCATCGTCAAACGCACGGCGCAGGGGGACGTGAAGATCCAGGATGTGGCGGAGGTGGCGCGGTCTCACAAAGAGCGGGAGATTGTGACTCGCACCAATGGCGAGGAAAGCGTGCAGATCGACATTTACAAAGAAGCCGAAGCAAACATGGTGACGGTTGCCAAGGCGGTCATTGGCCGCGTTGGCCAAATGGGTTCTTCACAAGCAAGCGGATTTCGGGGAAGCCGTTGGCAAGGAAATCGAAGAAACCCGGAAGAAAAGCTTGCGGCGCGTCTCTATCGCGAAGAGGGCGCGGAGCTGAAAGTGGTCGCGGATCGATCGGTTTTCATTCAGAGCAGTATTAACGAAGTTCGAAACGCCGCCGTCATTGGGGGCGGGCTTGCCGTGGCCGTTTTATTTTTGTTTCTCAAAAGCCCTATGGCGACCGCCATTGCCGGCCTCAGCATTCCGATGTCTTTGCTGATGACTTTTGCGCCGCTGAACATTTTTGGAGTGACGCTCAACATCATGTCGCTTGGCGGTTTGGCTCTGGGCATTGGAATGCTGGTGGATTCGTCCATCGTCGTTCTTGAATCTATTTTCCGCTGTTGGTCGGAGGGGGACAATCGAAGAGAAGCGGCGATTCGAGGCGTTCGGGAAGTGCGCGGCGCCGTGATTGCGTCCACGCTGACTTCCATCGCCGTGTTTTTGCCGATGGTGTTTGTGGAGGGGATTGCCGGGCAGGCTTTTAGCGACCTCGGCACATCGGTAGTAATTTCGCTACTCGCTTCTTTGGCGGTGGCGCTTTTCTTCATTCCGATGCTGGCCAGTCGGCGGCGGCCGGAATTCCAGACGGAAGCGACGGCAAGTTTTGGTTGGGTCCGCTGGTCTTCCTGGCAACATTTTCACAAAAATCTTGCCGTTTGGCGGCGCGATCGGAGGAAATACGGCATTCCCTATCTTTGGATTCGTCTGCTGTTTGCCATTGTTTTGGAAACCTGCGGCAAAGTGTTCATGTCTGTGTTTTGGCTTTTCCTCGCCCTTTTTGCCAAGGGGTTATTGCCGATTTTTAAACGGACTTTGCGCTGGCTGTTCGCTTTTCCCGCAGCTTGGACGGAAGGCTTTCTCGTATGGATTCATCGCGTTTATCCGCTTGCGCTTGGATGGTCGCTTCGGCATCCGGCAACCATGCTCTTTCTGACGCTGGTTTGCGTTGCCGCCACGATGCTCGTTGGACGCACGCTTGGCTCAGAATTGTTGCCCGAAGTGCGTCAAGGCGAATTCACCGTGGAGGTCAACCTTCCCGTAGGGACGCCATTGGAAGAAACTCGCCGAATCATGGGGCAAGTGGAGGAAAAAATCCTGGCTGATCAAGAAGACATTCAAGCCTTGTTAACCACTTTTGGATACGACGCAACCAATATGAAGCGGTCGGACGAAGGAGAGCACTCCGCTCGGTTTAAGATACTTGCGCAATCGAAGAATGGCTCTGGTTTGAGAGCATTGAGTGCCGGACGCTCGGTTGCCGCCGCCGAAGAAAGAATTCTGGAAAGAATTCGCGATTACCTGAGCGACCAACCGGATATTACCGAGCGAGTCGTCCGTCCGGTTCTCTTCAGCTTTCACAAACCCATCGTCGTCGAAATCCAAGGAGACGACCTTCCAACCTTGAGGCAGCTGGCGCAAGAAGCCGAAACCTTATTGCAAAACCATCGGGAACTCGCCGACGTGGAAACCACCCTCCGTCAAGGCGCCCCTGAAATTCAAATCGCCTACGACCGCCAGAGGCTTTCCCACTACGGCCTCAATCTTGGCCAGGTTGCCGAGCAAGTCAAAACCCTCGTCAAAGGCTTTGAGGCCACTCGCTACAATCTCAAAGACCGGCGCATCCCCATTATCGTGCAACTGGAAGAAGCGGATCGCCGGTCTGCGCGGCAGATCGAAAACCTCGCCGTCACTCAAAGAGCGATGGAAGGAAGTCGAACTACCGCCGTGACGCCGCAAATTCCGCTAAGCGCCGTTGCCTCCCTGCGCATTGGCGAAGGGCCGAGCGAAATTCGCAGAGTCGATGGCAAACGAGTCGCCCTCATCCAAGCCAACCTCGGCCAAGCCAGCCTCGGAGAAGCCGTGGACAAGATTGAAGAAACCCTCTCCAACGAAATCCTCTGGCCCGCCGAAACTTCCTTCGCCTTTTCGGGGCAGAACAAAGAATGGGAACGAAGCCGGGCCGGCTTGTATCTGGCCCTTGCGCTCAGCATCTTTCTCGTCTACGTGATTATGGCCTCCCAATTCGAATCGCTGATGCAGCCGTTGATTATCATGGGAACCGTGCCTCTGGCGTTTTTTGGCTCGGTCATCGGACTCAAACTGCTTGGGATTCATCTCTCGGTCGTTGTGTTCCTCGGTTGGATATTGTTGATCGGCATTGTCGTCAACAACGCCATTGTCTTGGTAGACTATACGAACATCTTGAGGCGGCGCGGACTAGACATCCAAGAAGCGGTTACAACCGCGGGAAAAGTTCGACTCCGCCCCATTCTTATGACAACCGCTACCACTATCTTCGGCCTCTTTCCCATGGCGCTCGGACTGGGAGACGGCGCGGAAATCCGAACGCCGATGGCCATTGCGGTCATCTTCGGCTTGGCAAGTTCCACCGCTCTTACCCTCTTGGTGATTCCCACAATTTACTTATGGGCCGGTCGACTCCAATCGGCCTTGTTCAAACCGCCTTCTAATGGAAAAGCAGAAACCGGCGACGTCTTATGAACGAAAAGAAGTCTATTGCCGCCGCGCTGGCCAAGTTTTCCATTCGCCGAAAAGTGACCGTCATCGTCGCGTTGATGACAATTTTGGTAGTAGGCGGCATTGCCGGCCGAAACATTCCGCAAGAGCTTTTTCCACGAGGCTACGAAAGCAAGTTCTTGCGCGTTCACGTTCCTTGGCGGGACGCGCCGGCGCAGGAAGTTCTTGAAAAAATTACCATGCCTCTTGAAGAGGAACTAAGCACGATCAAAGATCTAGTGGGCATCAACTCCTACTCTTCGCAACGTAGCGCCAGCGTCTTTCTGCAGTTCAAACGAAACGTAGACGTCGACGTCGCCTACAGAGAAGTGCGCGACCGCATCGAAAGAGCCAAACTCCGCTTTCCCGACGATGTGGAAAGGACGTTCATCGGCAGAGACGATCCAGACAGCATGCCGGTGGCCATTCTCGGACTATCCATCCCTCCATCCGTGATTGACTACTACAATCTTGTGGAAAAAAAAGTAGTTCGGCCTCTCAAACGAATGGACGGCGTCGCCAACGTCAACACCGACGGCATCTTAGAAAAAGAAGTCATCATCGAAGTAGACAAAGAACGAAGCGACGCCCACGGCTTGAACATCTATCAAATGGCGCAAGAATTGACCGGCGACAACTTTACCCTCGCCAGCGGCAACGTTCGCCAAGCCGGGAAAAAATACCTCCTTCGCTCCGTCGCCACCTACAAAACCTTGCACGAAATCGAAAACCGCCCTATCACAGAACGGCTTCGGCTAAAAGACATCGCCACAATCCGATACGAAGAGCCGGAAAGAAACTTTGCCGTCCGGGTCAACGGCAATCCCGCCGTCGCCGTTGTTATTTTCAAGGAAGGCGACGCCAATACAGTTGAAATCTGCAATCGCTTGGAGGCGGAAGTGGAGCGAATGAGAGAAAGCCCGCTCTTCGACGACATTCAGATGGAACTATTTTTCAATCAAGGACGCCTCGTGCAATCCTCCATCCACAACTTGGTAAACGGCGGCCAGATTGGCGGCGTTTTTGCCGCAATGGTGCTGTTTTTATTTCTCAAGCGTTTCCGAATGACCTTAATCGTTTCCGCTTCCATTCCGCTTAGCTTGCTAATCTCCCTCACTATAATGTATTTCACTGGGGAAAGTCTCAATATGATTACCCTATTAGGCTTAGTCATCTGCGTGGGACTTTTGGTGGACAACTCCGTCGTAGTCGCCGAAAACATCTACCGCCACGTCCAAGACGGCTTGCCCCGCTTTGAAGCCTGCGTCCAAGGCGCTAAGGAAATCGCCCTCGCCATTACTATGGCTACCCTCACTACCGTCATCGTCTTTCTGCCCGTGGCGCTAGTGGAAGGCAACGGCCAATTCTTTTTGATGCGGCTGGCCTTGCCAATCTCAATCTCCTTGCTGGCGTCGCTTCTCGTCGCTTTGGTATTCATTCCCATCAGCGCCTACGCAACGCTCGGACACAAACCAAAAACATCCAAACCTTCCGCCCAAAAACCAGGCCCATTGGAAAAAACACTAGACGCCGTTTACTATCGCACTATCGATCCCCTCGGCCGCTTCTACAACAAAACGCTCGCCTTCTTTTTGCAAAGGCGATTGGACTTGGTAATGCTCATCATAGGTTTGTTCGCGCTTACCTTCGGCGTTGTTAGCAGTCAAATTAAAGTGTCCATGAATCAAGAAGAAGACCGCACGTCCTTTCAGATCGGCGTCAAGATGCCCGAAAACTCAAACTTCAAAGAAACAAGCGAGCTTTTCAGCCAACTAGAAGAAGTGATGAAACAAAAACAGAAGGAACTGGGACTAGAAGGATTTATGTTCGTTCACTTTGATCGCGGAGGACGGGTGGACGGCTGGTTGTCCCCAGATCATAACTCCCCCCTTACCGCCGACGAAATGGTCGATCAAATCATCAAAGCCTTTCCCAAACCGCCCGGCGTCCAGTTTGAAACCGGCCGGGAAAGCCAAGTCGAAGAAGCCAAAGGAAAAACCGTCTACGTCATCAATCTTGAAGGCAACGATTCCGACCAACTCCACCAACTTGCCGAAGAACTGAAACCTCTTTTTTTGAAAATACCCGGCGTGCTGGGCGCAAGATCGGGAAGCGAACGCCCCCCCAACGAACTGGCTCTTGTAGTAGACCGCGAGCGAACTAACGCCGGCAACGTGAACCCGGAATTCATTGCCGGAGTCGTCGGCTACGCCCTTCGCGGCCGAAGTCTTCCTCGATTCCACTTCGAAGGCCGCGAAATCCCCATCTTAGTGCGATTCCCCGAAGAAGACCGCGACAACCTTTCCACACTCGCCAACTTCCGCGTCCCAACTATGACCGGCAACGCCTTGCCCCTTTCCGCCCTTACCACTGTCAAAAAACTACAAGTCTCCGGCGGCATCTCCCGTAAAAACAAAAAAACAACTCACACCATTACATTCGACTTAAAAGAAGGCAATGCAGCGCAAACCCGCGAGCGCTTGGCCTTTCTCCAACAATCCATCGACCTGCCCGAAGGCATTTCCTTTGGAATATCTTCCGGCGACGAAGCCTTCCAACAAGAACTCGCCAACCTTCAATTCGCCGCCCTGCTGTCCGTCGTGTTCATTTACCTCTTGATGGGATTCCTTTTTGAAAGCTTCATCCTGCCGCTCTCCATCATTTTAACCATCCCGCTGGCCAGCATCGGCGTTGTTTGGATTCACTTCATCGCCGGCAAAGACCTCGACATGCTTGGCTTTGTCGGCGCCATCCTGCTCATCGGCGTCGTCGTCAACAACGGCATTGTCCTCGTCGACTACGTCAACCAACTGCGCCAACGAGGCCTTGAACGAACCACCGCCCTCAAACAAGCCGCCGAACGCCGCTTTCGCCCCATCCTCATGACCGCCCTTACCACCATCATTGGCATGATACCCCTCACCATCAGCAAACCCAGCGAACTGGGCATCAGCTACAAATCCTTCGGCTTGACACTCATCGGCGGCATGACCACCGCCACGCTCCTCACACTTCTGGTCATTCCTCTCTTCTACACCTTCTTCGACGATCTCCGAAAATACCTTGCCGATTGCTTTCGCCGCTTTCTTTAAATCCAACGCTAAAAGAGGATACTGATCTGTTGGCCAAAGGCTTAAAAACAAAATCTCAACCGCTTCTTCTCAAAATCTTTTTCCCAAAAAACAGAAAACAACCTCTGCCAATCCAGAAATTCGCGAGAAAATCCCCGCAAAAAAAAACCGAAAAAAAGTTTAAAAAGGACTTGATTTCGTCTCGAATTGAGTTATGTTAAGGGTGCATCAGATTCCGCGGATGCCTTGTTTTTTGAGTCGTCCGCCGAATGTCACAGTTCGTTTCAGAGTTTCGGAGGAGGCCGTATACGCTTTTTCTTCGGCTCTTGGGCAAATGAGTGGGGTTTTTCTCGCTTTTTGTCCGCGGAATTCTGATGCCGGCCCGGACGTTGCCGAAAAAGCGTCGTTGTGTTAGAAAGTTAAGAACATAGTCGACCGAACAGAATATGAACACGTTTCATAAAATTGTGCTGGCGATCGCCAGCTCGTGGAACAACGGAACCTCAAGCCCCGCCCCGCAAGGCAACCTGGCTTGGAGCAACAAATCAAACGCCTTGGACGAACGCCAAGAGCCAACCTCGGCCGAAACTCCTCCAACTCCCAACCGAATCGGAAAGTTTTGGATTCCCGCCATTGCACTCGTCTTGCTGGCCTTCGTCACTCCAAACGACGCGCAAGCGCAACGGCAAGCTATCCCTAAACCAAGTTACGAAATCTACGGCAAGGATAAATACACTTACGAATTAAAAATAAATGGCAGTTGGCATACGGAACTGTCTAAAACCCACATCATTTACGAGCCCGGTAATACAAGGGATGAGTACGCCTCCTATATTTACAGGATGCCTAAAGTGGACTGGCGTGTGTTCGGGTTGGGAGGATTTCCTGTCAAGCGTTTGCAATCAACAAAATGGTTCAAAGACGGAAACTTTAAAAACCGCTTGAATCGCGACGTGTTTTTTGTGCCTCCCAATTCCACTACAAACGTCTCACATGGCCATGTTAACCCAGCTCGTTACACAAAAGGCAAAGAGTGGACCGTGGGCGTGAAAAAGGAAGACAGTGGATTTCGTTTGTTTAGTAGAGAATTGAAAGAAACGTGGACGTATAAAACGAAAGTCGATTTTACCGCTAATCACACCACCGGAGGCAAGGTAAATTTCCTCGTCACAATAACCTACTCAATTGAAGGAAGCGCGGCCAACACCAAGACCCAAACCACTATCAGCCTAGCCCCCGGTGAAACGACAGCGCTGACGTTGTCAGTTCCCAGCGGCAGTGGGTGGGCAGATATACGTGGCATTGATGTGACGGCAAACAAGCCTCCAACCCCTATTTCTCCGCGGATAAGAGGTCAAAGTATAGGGGAAATAATGGACACTATTGATGATTTGAACCGAGGCCCCGGCACAGGTAGAAATCGCAGGTTGCCAATTGCGCCACCGCCGAAGAAAAAGCCTACGCCACCAGTAAATCAGAATTAAGAAACATCTACAAAACAACGAAAGAGAAAGGTAATTGGCATGAAAACATTCATTATTTCCATGAGCTTGTTTGCGGTCGTTTTGGCTTATGTTGCCCTGCGCTCGACTGTAGATAAGACGGCGACAGCGAAAAACAGCGCAACCAATTCGGAAACCGACAAAGGTCAAACGAAGGGGAAAGGACAATCGAAGTTTGCGGCTTATCGCAAGACGCAATCCGCTAGCGCGGAGGATTGGACAACAGTGAACGCCATCGCCGCTCAATACGCTCCAGTCTTGAAAGCACTAGAAACGGAACGCAACCAACTGGAAAGGCCTCCGTCAAACGGAGGTTCCATCCTCCCCGAAGTCCAGGCTGAAATCGATGCCAAACGGTTCGCTTGGGATATGGCGCAAAAGGCGATTCGGAATAAGGAGCGAGATCTATGGGCGGAAATCTCTCCATATCTTTCCAAATACGAGTTGCGGGAGTATAAGTTAAAGCATTCACAGACAGCTCGCGATCTGCGCGAGGAATCGGTGTGGTTTGATCCCAGTGAAGGCGAGTTTTTGGCTTTGTACACTTATCGCGAGAAGATGAACGACTTGTTAGATTCTCAATTTGGGGGCGATACTAAGAAGCGAGCTGATTTGGAGCAATCAGGACTAATGAAAGAAAATGCTGTCCTTTCGTCTGATAAATCGACGGAAGAGAAAATAATGAATTGGCACTCGATGAAGGGAGAAGATGTTGATTGGCTTCGGACAAAGCGAGATATTTTAGTTTCTTCCATTAATGGGATCAGCTCAGAACGTTGGAATGAGTTCGATGCGGGGCCGGGCCCAGAGGGCAGGGCGATGATGGTAATGCACAAGGAAGAAAGGCGTCTTGAGGAGTTGTATGCGAATGGCCAGATCACAGCCGCAGAGTTGGAAGTGGGACGGCTGAAACTAATCAAGCAGGATGAAATAGACATGTTCCGAGAAGACGGGGATGAAGAGTTGGCGCAAGAAGCGGAGCAAGAACTGCGAGAGGAAATAGAAAGGCTATTAGCTGAAAGAGCAAAGGAAGCCGAAGCAACACCGTAGGAGTAGATTTATAGACGAGTCCGCTTTTTTTCAACCGCAACGCCCGGTGAGTGATTGTCTTGCCGGGCGTTTTTTTATGGCAAGGCTTTGTGTTTTTTGGGTTGGTTGTGCGGAGACTTGACTTTTGGTTATTGTGAGTGGAAAAGCGGGCGCGATGAAGAAATGGGATTACGATCTGGTTGTGATTGGCGGCGGCAGCGGCGGATATGCGGCGGCTCGCACTGCGGTTGGTTTGGGTTTGAAAAAGGTTGCGGTGATCGAAGGCGGACGGGAAGTGGGCGGGCTTTGCATTCTTCGCGGTTGCATGCCGACAAAGGCTTTGCTTTACGCCGCGGAGGTGTTGCATTTGGCCCGGCAAGCGCAGGTTTGGGGGTTGGACATTCCTCAGGTTGGTTATGATTTTGCCAAAGTGATGGCGCGAAAGAATGCGGTTGTCGGTGAGTTTGCGGCGTATCGGCGCGAGCAGTTGCAGGCGGGATCTTTTGACTTCATTCGAGAGCAAGCCCGATTTGTGGATCCGCATCGCATTCGGCTGGCTTCGGGTAGGGAAGTGACGGCGGCGCATTTTGTGGTCAGCACGGGTTCGGTTGTTCGGCTTCCGTCATTGCCGGGATTGGAAGAGGTGGGTTATCTAACAAGTGATGACGCGCTGAATTTGTCGCGGGCGCCAAAGTCGTTGATTGTTTTGGGCGGCGGCGCCGTGGCGGTGGAGTTTGCGCAGTTTTTTCAGCGTTTGGGAACGGAAGTGAGTTTGATTCAGCGGAGCAGAACGATTTTGAAGGAGTTTGACGGAGACGCTGCCATCGAGGTGGAAAAAGCCTTGCGGGCGGAGGGAATGGCGCTGTTCACCGGCGCCAGGCTTCTTTCCGCCGAGGCAAGCAAGGGCGGCAAGGCTGTGCGCTTTGAGCATGAGGGCGGGCAAAAGACCGTGGAAGCGGAGGAGATTTTTATGGCTTTGGGCAGGAATCCAAACACGGCAGGGCTTGGTTTGGAGAAGGCCGGCGTGGAAACCGCGCAAGGGAGGATTGTTTGCAATGCGCGAATGCAATCTTCGGCGCCGCATATTTTCGCCGCGGGAGATTGCGCGGGACCGCACGAGATTGTGCATCTTGCGGTGCGGCAAGGCGAGATTGCCGCGCGTAATATTGCCTTGCCGGAACAGGCCAAGGAAATGGAAGATCGTCTTTTTATCGGGGTTGTGTTCACGGATCCGCAGATTGCTCGAACAGGATGGACGGAGCGAGAGGCGCAAAGCCGAGGCATCCAATATCGCGCGGCTTGCTATCCGTTTGACGATCACGGCAAGTCCATTCTGATGAATGCGCGGCGCGGTTTCGCAAAGTTGATTGCCGATGCCAAAACCGGCGAAATCCTTGGAGGAAGTTGTGTTGGGCCTTCCGGCGGTGAGTTGATTCACGAAATCACGGCGGCTATGGCCAAACGAATGACTGTTGGCGAGCTGGCCGAGATGCCTCATTACCATCCTACTCTGGCAGAGATTTGGAGCTATCCGGCCGGAGAACTGGCGGAGCAGATTCAAAGGGTTGAAAGCGGATGAGAAGTGATGACGAAGAGTAAAATGGGAAGAACTTGCCTGGGAATCGACGTTTTCTATCTTTGTCTCTTTTGCGCTGGATCCGAATTCCTTTAAAAAACAGAATTCTGCTTGCATTCATTCGCCGGGTCTATATTTCTAGAAAGTCAAAAAAACTTTTTGCCAATTACAAAAAGAATTCGAGATGAGCGAGAAGCAAGAAACGGAAGACAACAAGGAAGCGAAGACGGGTGTCGTCAAAATTGCAACGGAGACGAGCAGGAAGATTGATGGAAAATCAGAAACCGTCAATTCGGATGCGGAAGAGCATCGCGAACTAGAAGCGCAAGCCGTCAAATCGAATCCGGTTGGCCACGCAACTGCGGAATCTGAAGCCGTTCCATCCGATCCGGAGGCTGCGAAGGAAACTGAAACGGAGGCCAGCGGAGAAAACGACGGAAAATCAGAAACCGTCCCTTTGGATGCGGAAGAGTATCGTAAAATGAAAGAGCAGGCCGCCAAAGCGAAGGAGTATCAGGAAGGATGGCAGCGCGAACGGGCCTCGTTTGACAACTTCAGAAAGCGAATGGTGCGGGAGCAAGATGAGAAAATCAAGAATGCCAACGCAGCCCTTCTCGAATCGCTGGTTCCCACTTTGGACAACTTCGATATGGCAATGGCCGCCATTGAAAATGCCGGGCCGGGTTCAGTGGACTCGCTCAAAAAAGGAGTTCTCATGGTGTTCAAACAGCTGAAGGATGCGATTCTGGAATCGGGAATGGAAGAGATCAACGCCGCCGTCGGCCAAAAGTTCAATCCCGACTGGAACGAGGCCGTGAAGCGCCGGGAAAGCAACGAGGTTCCGGAAGAGCATGTGATTGAGCAGATTCGCAAGGGGTACAAGTTCAAAGACCGCTTGATTCGTCCGGCAGAAGTCGTTGTGGCAAAACCGACGGCCGTCAACTCGACGGACGCCGCCGGCAATCAAATCTCAGCAGAAGAAGCCTCCGCAAAAGACTAGTCAATGGCGAAACGGGACTATTACGAAGTCCTCGGCGTCCGCAAAGGAGCGAGCGCAGAGGAGATCAAAAAGGCGTATCGCAGGCAAGCGCTCAAGTTTCACCCGGATAAAAATCCTGGGGACGATAGCGCTGAAGAGAAATTTAAGGAAGTGGGCGAAGCCTACGAAGCCTTAAGCGATCCAAAAAAACGGGCCACCTACGATCAATACGGACACGCCGCCTTTGATTCTCGCTCTCGAGGCTTTGGCGGAGGCGGAAGCGGTTTCCACGATCCTTTTGAGATTTTTCGCGAGGTGTTCAGCGGAGGCAGAGGCGGAGGGAGCATTTTTGACAACTTGTTTGGCGGCAGCCGTCAAAATCCATCCGGCCCACAACGAGGCGCAGATCTCCGTTACGACTTGGAAATCAGCTTCGAGGAAGGAACGATGGGGTGCGAAAAAGAAGTTCCGATCACCAAACTGGAGAGCTGCCGCTCTTGCCGAGGCACTGGGGCTGCTGCCGGAACCAGACTGCGAACTTGCTCCACTTGCGGCGGACGCGGACAAGTGGTGACCTCGCGCGGCATATTCAGCATCGCCCAAACCTGTCCCGCTTGCGAAGGCAACGGCAAAATTGTTGAAAAGCCTTGTCCGTCGTGCCGCGGCGCGGGACGGAAAGAGAAAACCAAAAAAATCCAATTGAAGATTCCTCCCGGTGTGGACAACGGCACGCGTTTAAGATCATCCGGCAATGGCGAGGCCGGCATTCGGGGCGGCGCTCCGGGCGATCTTTACGTGGTTTTGCACGTTCGGGAGCACGAAGTTTTTGAGCGCGACGGGGACGATTTGCTCTGCGAAGTTCCCGTCAGTTTTGTGCAGGCCGCCTTAGGTTCCGAACTCAAGGTGCCGACATTACAGGGGCAATGCACAATCAAAATCCCTGCTGGAACCCAATCCGGCACTATGTTTCGCCTGAGAGGAAAAGGCATCAAAAACGTTCAAGGCTACGGCTACGGCGACCTGCACGTAAAAGTGTCTGTGGAAGTGCCCACGCGGCTGAACGCCGAACAAATAGCAAAACTCAAGGAATTCGGCGAGCTTTGCGGCGACGACGTCAACCCCATCGCCAGCGGCTTCTTCGAAAAAGCGAAGAAGTTCTTTTCCGGAGAATAACCGCCGTATGCGCCGATTTTTCCTGCCCGCTCATCTCTGTCGGGAAGAGACGCTACAACTCTCCGATTCAGATGCCAAACACGCCGCCGCCATCTTGCGCCTTCGCAAAGAAGACTCTATTCGCGTTTTGGACGGACAAGGGCGCGAGTTGCTTTGCCGAGTCCAAAAAATTGACAAGCAGTCAGTGCAAGCGCGCGTGCTTGCGCGCAAAGATCTTCCCAAGCTTCCCTATGAACTGTCGCTTATACAAGCGGTTACAAAAGGGAAGTCGATGGATGCCATTGTCCAAAAGGCCACCGAGCTGGGTTGCCGCGCAATCATTCCTGTGTTTTCCGAACGTTCCGTCGTTCGGTGCGACAAAGCCGCCGCCGACAACAAACGAGAGAAGTGGGAAACGATTGCCATTGAAGCCATGAAACAATGCGGGCAAGGATGGTTGCCCAAAATTCTTCCTCCCCTTCCCTTGAGCGAGGTTCTTTCCGGCAACACATTGCCGGTGGGACAACTATCTTTTCTAGCCAGCCTCCAATCCGGCGCATTGCATCCTCGAAAACATTTAGAAGACTACCGCAACAAGCACGGCCGCTTTCCTTGCTTTGTTACGGTTTGGATTGGCCCCGAAGGCGATTTCACCCCCGACGAAGTGAACGATATCCAAGCCGGAGGCGCTTTGCCGATCACACTCGGACCGCTGATACTGCGAAGTGAAACTGCGGCCATTTGCGCTTTGTCGTTTCTAAACTACGAGTTGCAATCTGAAGGAATTTCCTCATCTCACAAATCAGCCTCTACCGAATATAATATAAGATAGCGTATGCGAACGGACCTAGGGCGGCCAATCTTTTATCGGGCAAGCTATGTAACCCTATTATCGAGCGGCGACACAATGGAATGACGACAAGTTTCTATATGCAAAAACGGAGAAAACGCTCGGTTTCTAAACGCTACTCTGTAGGTTCCAATTGCACGCCCTCTGTCGCCTGCCGCCATTCTTCGGTGACCGCCCACAAATTGACTGGCTTTAGAGATTTGCCTTCTTTGAGCAAGCGCACGCTGCCGTCAACAAAGGTATAATTTGATCCTACCCCGTGCCGTTTGTGGTCAATCTGTTGCACATCATTTCCTTGCTCCCCTTGGTAGTAATCCATATGAACATGATTAGACTTCTTTCTTTTTTCGCCAAACAGCAGGGTTTCAGAAGGATAAGGAACTCGGTGCAACTTCATGCCGTGGGGTTTTATACGATCGGGCCAAGTTCCATTCCATTCTGTAAAATGATCGAACTCTTCACGCGTCATAATGCTTCGGAGATAGTCGTTCCAGCCGTTGATTAAGTAGCTGCGCCATTCCCGGAAACGGTCGGAAGGACATTTTAGAATCTTGAAGTCTGCCGGGCTGTTTGTGGAAAGAGTCTCTTGATCCAATGCCTTCGCTCCGGCGCGTCCGTAGTAAGGCCGAAGTTTGTAAATCCAATTCTCTTTGAAAGTTCGATTCACCGGCGGGCATTGGCCGTCAAAGTCATCGGCGTACATCTGCGCGGCTAAGCCCAATTGCCTCAGATTGCTCGCGCACTTGATTTGACGGGCTTTGCCTTTGGCCTTTGACAGAGCGGGAAGCAGTAGGCTTGCTAGAATCCCAATAATCGCAATCACTACCAGCAATTCGATCAAAGTAAAACCTCGTTCTCGGATCGTGTGCCTGCCGAATCTATTTTTCATCTCCATTTTTCCTTTGTTTATAGACACCGCTGGTTGAGCAATTGTTCAAATCCTTTGCTCGGTACTCCGATCTGTTTCAAAAACGTCTTGGATGCCGCAATGCCTAACGGACGCATAGACAAGCAAGCGGCATTTTCGTGTTTTTTCTTACGGGTTGTAGTAGCCCGATCCAAAGATTAGATCGTCGCGCTTGACTACCCAAGAGCGCTTTGGCTCTTCATTCCCGGTCAAGGGATTCGTGAACAAATAATCGCCCCAAGATCCTTCGGGAGAGGCTATTTCTAATATGCCCTGCACGATGAATGTTCCGGTGCTGTCTTTCAGATTGTAGAGGTTCTGCCCCACTAGGCTGGGATTGGCGGCGTGCGCCAGAGAAACGCCGTCAGCGTTCAACACAAACACATAAATTTCCCCATCGATATAATCTCCGTCGGTTCTGGAAATTTCGTCAAAAACCTGCCGTCCGACCTCTTGGTAACGAGCAAGGGCGGCGGCGACCTGTTGTTTTACAATCTTGGCGGCGTCCACGCGCAAGGGAATGCCGACATGGAAAAACGCCTGTTCGCCGGCAGCTTTTATGGAATGCGGACTGCTCGCTCCCGCAATGGCGCTCCAAACGCCGTTCAGCGACGCAGCGGAAGCCAAAACGCCCTCTCCGTCCCAACGGATTGTGACTTGGTCTCCGTCTAAAACAATGCTCAAGCTTGTTTCTATCGGCGGCGCGACGATGTCCACGGCGGGCGCCGCCATAAAGAAGTTCAAGTCCGGCGAATCTTCGGCAATGGTCGCCCGCAAAGTGACCGTTCCCTCAAGACGGATCGAGGAGAAGGCTTCGGATTCATCTGTAAGTGGAATCCAATGATAGTCTCCGCCTCGAACGCCTTCGGAACGAAAGGCGCCCAAAGTCTCGGTGGTTTGGTTGGGGCGTCCCGCGTCGCCGGTAACTCTATCCAGCCGCACAACGAACGGCTCATCCGCAGCGGCGCGAAGGTAAATGTTGAAGTCGCCCGCGTCAAAGCGCCGCGTGTAGTTTAGCCACTCGCCGACTTCCGTATCGTTGACACTGTAATCGAATTCCCCTGCATCTTCGTAGGCCGCTCGATTCGCCTCGTTTTCGTTGTTCACCGTGCTGGGCATATTGCCGGCGTTCGGCAAACGCCATACTTCTTGGTTAGCGCGGTTGAAGTCGTCGGAAAGCTCGTGGAAGTCAATGCCTTCGGAATCGGTGTCTACGCCCTTGTCAAAGTAGGAATTCTCCTTGTCTGTCGAATCCAAAGTCGGGTTGTCGATAAACATTCCATTGTCGAAGTTAAAGTCCTCGGCTTCAAAGGTTTTGTTCTCCCTTGAAAAGGTGTTGAATGAAAGAATGCCGGTGATGGAGGCGCCGTCGGCATCGGTCACGGTCAAGTTTCCTTCGTAGATCACATTTTCCTGCAAGCCCGTTAGTTGGACGTTCCACTCTTGCTCGTTGCCCGTGATTTCCAGATTGCCGCTCCAGTCTCGCCCGTTGAGAACAATCTGGATGTTTTCGCGCGGGATGGAACCGGAAGAAGCCGCCGTAAAGATTACTCCTTGGTTGACGTCCACAAAATTGGCGCCGACTTCGGGGGAAAGATTCGCATAACTTGGCGGTGGATTTGCAGACGCTCCCGGCGGCGGCACCGCTTCTAATTTCACTCGGCAGAAGTCCACATCTAATGCGGCGCTCTGCGGCGTGGCCGTCGAGCCCATAGCCAGATAACTGAACCCGCTATACTGCCCTTCGCCGCCGTCGCCCGCCGTCATTTTGAACACTTGCGGAGTCGTGTCGCCATCCATGTAAATGGAAGCAACGTGAGTGCCTACGTTGTCTTCGTCTCTTTGGATGACAATCCAGAATTCGTGCCACTGCGTTGGGTCGAGGGGAATGACGTTTTTCCCGTCGCCTTGCCCAAAGTTGACGTCCCCAGAAATTTCATTGCCGGCAAATTCGTTCATGCTGAGGCCGGCAAAGCCGGTGACAAAGCGCTTTGGATCGCCCTCGGGAGTGTCCGAAACTGTCGTCAAAGAAAAAGCAATGGCGCCGCCGCTTTGCTGTTTGATGACAAAATTTCCTTTGCCGCCGTTTGAAGTGACATAACCGTCGCCGCTATCGGGATAAGGTTGCACGCCGTTTTGTTGTTGTCCGTCCGGATGCAACGCGTCCAGCGGCCCATCAGTAGGCACTCGCGCCCGAAAGTGAAGGGTTATGCCGTCATCCAGCACTGTTTCGCTGGCACCGTGATCGGCCAGATTGTGGCCGAAGTAAATTTTGCGATTTGATCCCGGATCGGAAAACCCATAATCCCGCGGGTCGCCGGTGTCTTGAATTCGAAGATAGTCAATACCGTTTTCGGTAATCGTCATGGCGCCGCCCGGACGGTTGTCGTCGCCGAACTCTCCGCCAATGTCCGAGCCGTCCCATTGATCAGAAGAGTTGTCGTGGCTCCAAGTGCCGTCCAGAGAGGCAAACCCCGGCGCATAGTCGGCCGCATCGCCTTCGTAAGCATAATCCCAGCCGCCTTCGGGCGGTGGGAAAGTCGTTTGCGCATTCATTCCGCCTATTCCAAGAAGCAGAAAGGCGCCTAAGCATGGAATATTTGTTCTCGATTTCATTGGATTTCTCTATCTATCCGCAACACTTTCCACTCGCCATTCACTTCCGCGCGGAAACTCTTTAGCTCGCCTGCGATCCAGATTTGGATCTCTTTATTCGTCATTTCTTCGTCGTTCGTTTTCATTTTCCTTCTCTCTAATCATTACCCCTCAATTGATCGATTGCTTTTCGATACCACTTAATCGCTTCCGAATAATCTCCGTCTCTTTGACATATCTTGCCAAGTTTGACTTGCGCTTTGAGATCCCCTTTCTCAGCCGCTTCCCGAATCCTCTTTTCTGCTTCAACAGAAATCTTGCCAAGTTTGACTTGCGCATCCTCGAGAAGCCCTTTATCAGTCTCAGCCGCTTTCCGAATCCACTTCATCGCTTTCTCATAATCCTGATCCACGCCTTTGCCTTCGTAATACATCTGGCCAAGTTCCCATTGCGCCTTGGCACGACCTTGCTCGGCCGCCTTCCGAAACCACTTGGCCGCTTCCTTGTCGTTCTTCTCCACGCCTTTGCCTTTGGCATACAGACGGCCAAGTTCATATTGCGAAACGGCATCTCCTTGCTCGGCCGCCTTCCGAAACCACTTGGCCGCTTCCTTGTCGTTCTTCTCCACGCCTCGGCCTTCGGCATACATATAGCCAAGTTCCCATTGCGCAAAGGCATCTCCTTGCTCGGCTTCTATTTTCGTCGCCTTGAAACGCTGGACTTCTTTGCTTTCCTGCTCGTTTGTCATTTTGTCATTAAATCAAAAATGCGCCCGGCTTTTTTTTAATCATCCGAAACTATGCCGCCGCGTCGGGTTTGCGCCAACGTCGCCGAGGCGCTTTGGTTACCAAACCTTTCTTGATCGCCTTGGCGCTGACTCGAATGTATTTCACCTCGCCGTCAACAATCGCCTTCACTCGCTGCAAATTGGGAAAAAACCGCCGCTTGGTCACTCCCGTAATGTGCGTGCCGATGCCGCCCTTTTTTTTAGCCTTGCCGCTGCGCCAAATATGATTTCCCTTGCGCGGCCGCTTTCCAGTCAATTGACAAATTCTCGCCATAGTTGTCCTTTCTTTTCAAATAAAAAGGAGATTTTGAGAATTTCGGCGACTTATTGCAAGATCTTTCTCCAATTTTCTTTGCGCCGAATTTTTCAAATTCCGCCTTGCCAAACTATCGTCTCTTCCGCAAAATAAGGGCTTGAAAAATTCATTCCAGCAAAAAGGTTGCTTGGCAAAAACACTTCGGCAATCCAAAGTACGCGAATGAAGCGAAATAGTTCAATGAGAACAACGACACGGAAAAACCAGATGAAAACGAACCAGAAGCGCACTTCCCGTTGCCGCTCTTCAATCGCAATTCCTTTTCTCGCCCTCGGCGCCTTCATTGCGGTTGCCGCTGGGAAAGCGGAGGTCAAAGTTCCCTCCATCATCGGAGACCGAATGGTGCTGCAACGAGCGCAAACCAACCCCATCTGGGGCTGGGCGGATGAAGGCGAAGTAGTTACCGTAAGCATCTCCGGCCAACGCCACACCGCCCGCGCCAAAGCAAACGGCCGCTGGAAAGTTCATTTGGATCCGCTCCCGGCCGGAGGCCCGCACACGCTGGAAATCAAGGGAAAAAACGCCCTCCAATTCAAAGACGTTCTGATCGGCGAAGTCTGGCTTTGCTCCGGACAATCCAACATGCAGTGGGGCGTCAACAGCTCCAAAGATCCGGGCTTGGAAAAACTCTCCGCCCACTACCCGCAAATTCGGCACATCACGGTTCCCCAAGTCGGCACGCAGGACCCGCAGCGTGATTTTGAAGGAGAATGGCAAGCCTGTTCCCCGGAAACCATCGGCGGATTTTCAGCCGTTGGCTACTTCTTCGGCCGGCAACTGCATCAAACCCTTCAAGTTCCCATCGGTTTGATTGACAACGCATGGGGAGGCTCGTCGGCCGAAGCGTGGGTGCGCCGCGATTTGCTGGAATCAGACGCCCGTTACCAGCCTCTCATGGATCAATGGAAAAAAACCGAACAAACTTATGATCCCGAAGCCGTCAAAGCCGATTACCAGAAAAGACTCGAACAATGGGAAAAAGACACCGCCAAGGCAAAGGCGGAAGGCAAAACAATCGCCCGCGGACGTCCGCGCCCGCCCCGCAACCCATTGGCCAATCAACATCGGCCCGCCAATCTTTACAATGGCGTCCTAAAACCGCTCATTGGATACGGCATCCGCGGCGTGATTTGGTATCAAGGAGAATCCAACGCCAACCGCGCCTACCAATACCGCGAACTCTTTCCGCTGATGATTCAAAACTGGCGCGACGAATGGAACCGGGGAGACTTTCCTTTTTACTGGGTGCAACTGGCCGATTTCCGAAAGGTGAAACCCAAACCGGCGGACAGCGATTGGGCCGAACTTCGGGAAGCCCAAACGCTTGCCCTAGATCGATTGCCAAATACCGGCCAAGCCGTCATCATTGACTTGGGCGAAGCCGACGACATCCACCCCAAAAACAAACAAGACGTCGCCAAACGTTTGGCCCGATTGGCGCTCGCCCGAGACTACGGTTTTGACATCGTCCACCAAAGCCCGCGCTATACATCCATGAGCCGTAAAGGAAACAAAATTCTGCTGCAATTTACCCACGTCGGCGGCGGTTTAGACACCTTCGACATCCGCACCCCCATCGGATTTACCATCGCCGGGGAAGACCGGCAATTCTTCCACGCCGCCGCCAAAATCATCGGCAACGACCAAATCGAAGTCTGGAGCGACGCCGTCGATAAACCAATCGCCGTGCGTTATGCTTGGGCGGACAACCCCGTCTGCAACGTCCAAAACCGCGAAGGACTTCCGCTCACTCCATTTCGAACCGACGATTGGCGCATCACCGTCGACAGCCACTAACCCTAACCGGTCGAACGCGAACTTGCTCAAACCCAGAGGAAAACCACTATGCAACAATACCTAGAACGGGTCGTCAACCTCATTGCCCCCGGCAACAACCGCATCAGCAACATGAGCGAAGAGGAAGCCCGCCGCCGCCTTCAAAGCGGCGATCCCGATCAAGTTCGCGCCATCGAAGGATCCTTCTCGTTACTGGCCAAAAAAGAAAAAACCGTTCGCTTGGCGCGCTCTCTAGATCGCCCCACACGCTACTTCCTCGCCAAACGAAAAGAAGGCCCCGCCCTCATCGTAGCCGACCGCATGGATCACATCTTTCACTGGCTGAAATCCGAAGGCTTACACAAGCAATTTCATCCCAGCTACTGCCGCATGGTGCCCGCGCACCATATAATTACCATCGAACTCATCGGCTGTCCCGATCCCGATCCTGTCTACACTCGATACTTCAACCCGCAACACAACCAACAACCCAAAGACATTGCGGCCATCGGCAAAAATTACATCGAGGCCTTGACGGATGAAATCGCCAAATGGCTGCGGCAAATCCCCGAAAAGGAGCCGATTGGCGTCTGTTTTTCCGGAGGCATCGACAGCGGCGCCGTCTTTCTTTCCACCTATCACCTCCTCCAAAAACTCGGCATGAACCCCGGCCGGCTCAAAGCATTTACACTATCCGTCCAACACGCAGAAGATTCTAAGCAAGCCCGCGCCTTTCTAGAATCCTTGGGACTGTCGATGTTTCTTGAAGTTATAGAAGTGGACGCAAGCCAACTGGACGCCGACAAAACCTTGCAAGTGCTTGAAGACTATAAACCGCTCGACGTTGAGTGCGGCGCAATGGGATTGGCCCTATGCCAAGCCATCCGCCTTCGCTACCCAAACTGGAAACACCTGATCGACGGCGACGGCGGCGATGAAAACCTCAAAGACTATCCCATTGAGGAAAATCCCGAACTTACCATCCGCAGCGTTCTTCACAACCCAATGCTCTACCATGAAGGATGGGGAGTGGGAAAAATCAAACACTCGCTCACATATAGTGGAGGGCTGAGCCGATCCTACACCCGCACCTATGCTCCGGCAAAACATTTTAACTTCGACGGATTTAGCCCCTTTACTCGGCCGCAAGTTATTAAAGTTTCCGAAGGCATTCCCTTCATCGAACTCACACAATACGACCCTCAAAAACTCTACAATATCAAAGGGGAAATCGTCGGCGCCGGCATTCAAGCCGTCACCGGTCTCGAAATGCCGATCTTCCCCAAACGCCGCTTCCAACACGGCGCCGTCCCAACTTCCGTCTTGCGTCAACGAATCCCCAACGACGAAACCAAGCTCCGTCGCCGCTTTTACGAACTCTATGCATGAGCATCGTCCCGCAACCATAAAAACAAAAAGAACACAAAATCTGCTCCCTGAAATTGCTTTTTCAAAGGAACACTCTATACCACCCGGAGAAAAATCCCGTGACAACATATAAGGAAACTATTCTATCCCTAATTAATGCAGCTCCATTTGATATAGATGCAAACATCCAGATTAGCGGTCGTCCGCCAACAATGGCCAGTTCTGAATTTCTCACCAATAAACAACAAGGTGATTGGGCCGAACAGATAGTCTTCAATGCCATTAACGAGTATTCAGAGGAATACTGTGCCGTTCGATACGGGCGAGCGGACAGCCTCGCCGCCGGAGATTCAGGATTTGCCGAGTTCTACTTTAAATATCAAGATGAGTTAAATAACATTGGGAAGAAACCCGATCTCTTAATTTTTCGCCGCCCGGATGTTCCCAGAGAAAACCTAGATATTGATGATGTTTCTGTAAGAAAAGCAGTCGCGGCGATTAAGGTTCGCTCAAGCAGTTTCTTGTCGAACAAGTATTCCGCCTTTATGGAAAAGAGAACTCATAAAGCGGAGATAGAGTGCAATAGAATTCGAAGCATACTATTGCGGGAACCTTTGTCCAGCTTGCTCTTGCAAAAGAGTCCAGAGCTTCACAAGTGAATACAAAGCGCCACACTCAATACGTTTAGAGAATTAGATTTCCGCTTGAGATCATGGTCTTCATCAAAAAACCTTATAACTCTCAGTGAACACCTGAGACTCTTGAAGGAGCAAATCAAAATACTCCATAAAAGAGACTACTTGAGTATTACGCCAAAGATTGAAGATTTGGCGCTTGTGAACCGATGGATTCAACATTTTGGTGTTAGGCACTACTATCTGCAAGTGTTTTTTGACAAGGCTTACGTCATACCATTTAAGGAGATTCTCCAATTAAGTTCCGACCCTAAAAATGAAGGGGTTATTTTTTCCATTGAGCGAGACGTCAAGAATCAGAGGAAGACCACAATCAAAATTAACGTCCAAGTAGGGAAGGAAATCCTCGGCGAGATTGATATGCCTGAACATCGTTCCGCATTAAAAGAATTGGATCGAGGAAGGCTTTTGTTCTATGTTACCTTTCAAGGCGGTCGGGGTTATCTGGATTCAACAATTTTTGCGCAAGAAATAATTAATGATGCTTGAATATACCCAATATGTCGAGGATGATCATCGCAAGTCTTTTGGTCAGTTTTTTACTTATCCGAATGTCGCCGAGTTTATGACGCACTGGGTGCTCGCTTCCGGGCAGAGTTCTCTTTTCGATCCGGCTTTCGGACTTGGCGCTTTTTACGAAGCTATTCCCAAAGATTCAAATATTGTATTTTCCGCGTGTGAGATAGACGCTAAAATTATTGAATTCTGGAAACAGAAAACCAACGCGAATTCTGAATTTATCGTTATAGAGGATTGCTTACATTCTTGGGGGCAAAGTCACTCAAACATCGTCTGCAATCCTCCTTATATGCGCTTTCAGAAGTTCTTAAATCGAAACCTTGTTTTCCAAGAATTTAGGCGACATTTGGGAATCCGACTCTCAGGTTACACTAATATCGCTTCAGCCTTCTTGCTGAAATCACTTTATGAGCTTGGTTCATCGGGAAGGATGGCTTATATTATGCCTCTCGAATTTCTGAATGCCGGTTATGGTTCTCTGGTAAAGGAAAGACTTATCGAATCCGGTCACTTATTTGCCATTATCAGTTTCGACTGTGAAAAGGATATTTTCCCTGATGTAATCACCTCGGCGGGCATCATCCTTTACGACAAAGCAGCTTATCATTCTTCGGTTAAATTTCATTCGATGAAATCTATTATTGAACTTAAAGAGTTTGACGAGATCAAACCGGTTTCAGAGATACTTTTAAAAAATCTAAATCCAAACTATAAGTGGCTTCCTTTGTTTAGGAAGCGAAAATATAAAGTGGATAGAACCAGAACGACAACGCTAGATTTTTATGGCAGATTCAGCAGAGGTATCGCTACGGGAGTGAATGAATTTTTCGTCATTCACCCGTCAACCGCAAAAAAAAAAGACATCATAGAATCCGAATGTGTTCCATGCATTACCAAGAGCTCGCAGATTTGCAAACCAGTGTTTAATGACGCCGATTACAATGCTCTGTTTGTTTCGAATAAACCGGTTCTTTTGTTCTCTGCCAATGACGCGCATTCTGAAGAGGCGGAGGAATATATTCAATTGGGAGAAAAGGCAGGTTTTAATAAGCGCTTTTTGACGAGAAATCGCAGGCCTTGGTATAAGATCGAGAAAAGGCTTTCTTCGCCTCTTTTGTTAGTGGTATTTTCCCGAGGAGGATACAAAGTTATTTTGAATAAAAGCAATGCGCTGAATTTAACTTGTTTTCACGGTTTTCAGCCGAATTTACTGGGACGCGATTATATAAAGCATTTATTTCTTTATCTCTTTTCTCAAACGGGAAGGGAAATCTTTTCGCTCTCAAGGCGCAAGTATGGCGATTTCTTATATAAATTTGAGCCGAATGATCTGAACCGAGCCTTAGTTCCTTCTATAGATTTTTTTGCTTCCTTGCCTTTTGAAAAAGTTCCCGAATCCGTCCAGTTCATTGAGAAGACAAACCAAATGCCTCCGTGGGGTGAGGATCTCTTTTTGAAGATCAAATCTGTGGCGATTCAGTAAGAATTGATCAAAGGGACGCGGGTTTTCTTTGAATTTAGAGGGAAGTTATTCGCCGGGATTTGAAGTTTTTTGCTTTTAATCGACTTGTTCGGTGACGACGCGGAGGATTTCTTGCTCTCGAGAAGCCAGAAGATTTCCCATGGAATGGAGCGATTGACGATAAGAAAAGGCGATGACAAGCAAGCTCAGTGCGGAGAGTGTGATGTTCCAATGGAACGGAAAAAACGGAATCCACCGGGATAATTCTTCCACAAGCATGGGCATGATTATCGGAATGAGGAGAGGGAGGAACAAGAATGGAAACAGCGTGTTCATCAACGCGCTTGCGCCGGATTTGGTTTTGACGGGTTGCAGGCTTCCGGGTTTTGAGCGATAAGGCGCTTTGATGGACAGGAGGTTGCCGAACAAAGTCAGAAGCAGACAGAGGGTTAAGGCCTGAAGAAACGCGCTGATCGTATAGAGAATCGGAGGATGGGCCAAGAGTTGAATCCCAAGCAGCGGCAAGGCCGTCAAGAGGAGAAACAGAGGCAGGATCGCGAGGTTTTTCCCTAGCAGAATTTCAGAGCGGGGAACGGGGGAAAGAACGAGGGCGCAAAATCCCGAACGATCAAAGCCGAAGGCATTGGTGAAAAACGGCAAAGATCCCATGAAACTAAGAAACAATATCGAGCTGGGAAGAAAGCGAACGAATACATCCGGTTTGGAAGCGGCGAGGTCGTCGAAGTAAAGGGCGCCAAAAACGACGAGTAGAAGGATTGGGATCAGAAGAGTCATTTTCGCTTCCGGCATCCGAGTGAGGCAGCGAAGAGTTCCCCATGCCACGGCAGAGGTTGAGTTGGAAATGCCGGGCAGATTGCGCTCCAGCCAATTTTTCATCGGTTTTGTTTTTCCGCTGTTTTTCGGCGTCGTTTCTTTTCTTTTGAAGCGCTGTTGCAAGCGAGGAGAGGGCATTTGAAATTCAGATTGAATGGCTCGCAAAGCGCGAATCAAGGCAAGACAGCAAAGACCGGCAAGTTCCAGCGCAATCCAAAAAGCGCGTTTGTATTGCCCTTGTTCGTTGCGGGCAATGGAAGCGGCGGCGGAAGCAGGCCAGAGCGGCGGGAAAGCAGATTGGAAGATGGAGAGGGCGGTTTCGGGTTGGAGTCGCCAATCGCCCGGCGCGTTTTCTTGCAACGACGTTCGGTAGACTTCGAAAGTTTCCCGCAAGCGTTCCCTCGCTTTGCGCAAGCGTTCTTGATGCCGTCGCAGATTCCGTTGCCGCCAATCTCTTTCCTGCGGCGAAGTCAACTGTAAATCTTCTTCGCTGAGGCCGCTTTCGGCATTCTTTGCGGTTTCTTTTATTTCTTTGAGTCTGCTCTCCGCATATTCAATGTCGCGTGTGAGTTGACGTTCGATTCTCTCGGTCTCGGCAACAGCGCGAAATCCGAACAGGGAATTGTTGAAAAGCAGGTTGGGAACTTGCGCCATGAGGATAATGGCGCATGTCATCCAGACGATGAGAGATCGCCTTCGCCGTTCATTGAGCATGAGTTTTGTGAGCCAACCGCGCAAAGCGTACGTCCACGAAGAAATCGCCAAAATCATCAGGACGAGCAGTCCGAAAGCCAAAGCCATGCGCTCGCCAAAACGGAACATTGTTCCGATGACAAATCCGGCGGAGATCGAGAGAAACAGAAGGCAGCTCGGCGTCCAGTGGGAAACAGCGTAGTTGAAGAGAAACATTTCTTTGCGGGAAATGGGAAGATGCGCCATGCGACGAGGATCCAAAGAGTCGGATCGCTGCAATTCCGCAAGCAATCCAATTAACCAGAAGAAGAGAAAGGCGGAAATAGCGCCGCTCACTAGCCAGAGAATTCTGTTTGGATTCGCGGCAAGGACATCGCTCTTTCCCAAGAAAAACGCCCCGATTGTTCCGCCGACAAGGCCGAGCAGGAAAAGAACGCGAAGGATGACATAAACGGCTGCGGAAAACGCGCTTGCCCGGTGGAAGGCATTGCGGCTGAGTTGCCAACGAAGCAGGAAAACCGCCTTGAGCCGACGCGCGCTCATGGTTAAGATGCTTGAGAGGAAGCGCCTCCTTCCAGCCAGTTTAGGGCTTTGCCGCCTTCCTCTTTGCCCACCACTTCCAAAAACCAGTCTTCCAGCGAGCCGTCTAACATGTCCATACAAGTTTCATGCACAATAGTTCCTTTGTCGATGATCGCCACGTCGGTGCAAAGACGTTGGACAATGTCTAGCACGTGCGAAGTGAGGAAGACGCTGCCGCCTCGCCGCACAAATTGTTGGAGCGTTTCGCGGAGAATGGAGGCGCTGACGGCGTCCACGCCTTCAAAAGGCTCGTCCAAAAAGAGCAGTTCGGGGTTGCCGATCAAGGCCGCGGCCATTGCGAGCTTTTTCTTCATGCCGTGGGAAAACTCCATGCTGAGTTTGGATTCGTGTTCTTCGAGATTCATCAGAGCCAGCAAGGAATCAATGCGCGAGCGCAACTCGTTTTTCTCCACGCCGTAGATGCGGCCAATGAAGGAAAGATATTCCCGGCTCGTCAAATGGTCGTATAAAGCCAAATCTTCCGGCACGACACCGACGCGCCGTTTGACTTTCAAGTCGGCGGAATCTCCCGTCAGCGTATGCCCGAGGATTTGAATGGAGCCAAGAGTGGGGGCAAGCAGGCCGGTCAACATTTTGATGGTGGTGGACTTTCCAGCGCCATTGGGGCCGAGAAATCCATAGAAACGGCCTTTCTTCACCCGCAGGCTCACTGCGGAAACGGCCCGAAAACTGCCGAACATTCGCGTAAGACCATCCGTTTTGACGGCCAAAATATCGTTGTCGATGTTCATAATTGGCGTTTTGTCAAAGCCGTTTAGAGTGGTTTCAACGGCTTGCGGCCGATTTTCTTTCCCAGAATCAAAGCCGCTCGCTTTTCAAAACAACCGCCAAAAATCCGCTAATCACCGGATGAGAATTCCGCAATTCCGCAAGGAAAAGGAATTCTCAATGCTTAGTGCGCAAGGAAAAGGAAAAGGGAAAGGAAAGCAAAAAAATCCCGCTTCCAAAACCTTTTGGAAACGGGACGCAATCTTGTCGTTGCCACTCTTTGTTGCCTGCCTATAACTCCTTAGCCACTCCGCAACAAAAGCCGGCAATATCCAACTAACTAACTAACCAGCCTACGCAACAGTGGCGGCGGCAGCCTGCCGCTTCTTTTGCCAGTGCCGGCGCACCAGCACAAAGCCCAAAGCAAACAAGCCCAGCGCCAGCGCATATTCCTCAGGCTCCGGTATCACCGTCCCCCGATGAAACCGAACCACGACCGACCCATCCGACCCAGCCGCAAAGCGTGGCCCCCCAACAGCAGTCGTCCCCAAGTTAGCGAAGGAGAAGGTGCCATCCGAAGACCCCGAATAGAAATCGCTAAAAGGCTTCTCCAATATCCCTACCCCGCTCCAGGCCGAAGTGCCCCCCAAATCATAGCGAAAAGAACTCGTGCCCACCCGAATGCCTAATTCATCCCGATCCGTAGCCCCAGAACCCGTATCCTCGTTCATAAACAAGGACGTGATAGGACGCGTCCGATCCACCGAGTTCGTCGTAATGGTCAGCGTCGGCGCCGTCACCGTCGCCGTGTTCGTCAGCACATTGGCCACATACCACCGATCCCGCGAAGTGACCGCATCCAAGCCCGTGACCGAAGCGAGCGAACTAATCACATTGCTCGGCGCATTGGCGATGTAAAGATTGCCACTGTTGCCCGTCACTTCCCAACTATCCCGCCGATCGAAGCTCGCGTTCCCCGCAACATCCGTGCGAACGCTCCACAACTGCGCCGTCGTCGATGAACCGCTAAACACCCACAACGTCTTATTCGCGTCATCCCGGCTCTGATAGACATCAATGTACAACTGCGCTTGAACGCGCTCCTCAAAAACCCCCGCCAAAAGCGCCCCCACCACTAACGCCCCAATAAACGCCTTGCTCCGGCAAGGCCTGCAGTTTCGGCTCGGCGCTTCCTGCCGCAAAACTGCCTTCCCAAACGGGAAGGTTTCCGTCCATTTGAATACGGGGCAGCCCATCATCGCCGACAAAGTTTTGGCGGCGGTCGGCAGAGTGCCTTACACCGCCCATCTTGGATTGGAGGAATTGGGCGTTGCTCTCGACGAGCGAGGTGCCGTTCAAGTCGATGAGACCTTTGCCTCTAACGTTCCCGGAATCTTCGCCATTGGAGATGTCATTGGCGGGCCGATGCTGGCGCACAAAGCCGAACAAGAAGGCATGGCCTTTGCCGAGTCGCTTCTCCGCGGCGGCAAGGCAAACATTCATTACGGCGCCATTCCCTCAGTGATTTTTACCGAGCCAGAAATTGCGGCGGTGGGCAAAACCGAGCGCCAACTTGTTGAGGCCGGCGTTTCCTTTCGCAAAGCAGAATTCCCCTATCGCGCCAATGGACGCGCCCGCGCCGCCAATCAAACCAATGGGTTCGTCAAACTCTTGATCGCCAAAGACACCGAAAAAATACTAGGCGCCCACATCCTCGGCGCCCGCGCCGGCGACATGATTAACGAAGTCGCTTTGGCCATGAACATGGAAAAGAGCGCCGCCGACCTCGCCCGAAGCAGTCATGCGCATCCGACCTTCAGCGAAACTTTGCGAGAGGCCGCCCGGCAAGCATGCGACTTCGGAATCCACAACTAACCCGCCTTTTGAAGCAAATTTACCCGGCGCAGACAAATCCGCCCAGCGCCTTTTGTATTGTCCAAAACCCGCGAATTCGCCAGACTATCGCCTCGCTCTGCTCCGCATCGAGCCAGAAATGACCATCGAAATCGCCATTGTCTTCGCTCTGCTTTTGGCAACCTTCTTTGCCATGACGACCGAGAAGCTTCCTCCCGACATCATTGCCTTGTGCGCGATGGGCGCCTTGCTGGGCGCCGGGATTTTGAGCCCGGCCGAAGCGTTTCGCGTCTTTGGCAACGAAGCGGCCATTGCCGTCGGCTGCATGTTCATCATCAGCGCCGCTTTGGAGCGAACCGGCGCCTTAGATCAACTAGGCGCGGCGACAGACCGCCTCATCGGACAAAGCGATGTGTCCATCCTTCTAGCTCTTCTGCCCCTGGTTGCGCTCACCTCCGCTTTCGTCAACAACACGCCGGTCGTCTTGCTCTTCTTGCCCATCGTCACCAGCCTCGCCGCCAAACGAAACATCAAACCCTCCAAACTGCTCATCCCGCTTTCCTTCGCCTCCATCCTCGGCGGATGTTGCACTTTGATTGGAACTTCCACCAATTTGCTCGTCAGCTCCACCGCCGCCGAGCAAGGCCAGATTCCATTTCGCATGTTTGACTTGGCGCCGGTCGGCGGCATCATTGCCGCTGTTGGAATTCTTTATCTGCTAACTCTCGGACGACGCCTTCTCCCCTCCCGCGAGACTTTGGCCTCCATCCTCCAATCTACCGCCGACAAAAAATACCGCACCGAAGTCGCCGTCCTCGAAAACTCGCCGCTGATTGGAAAACGCCTGCCCGAAACACCGCTCAAAACCCTCCCCCACGGCCGCATTCTAGAAGTATGGCGGCGCAAAGAAGCCCTTCCCTTCGGCCTAGACGAAATTACTCTCCAAGCCGGCGACCGCATTCGCCTCAGCATCCTTTCCTCCTCCGTCATGGAAATCAAAAACCTGCAAGGAATCGAAATCCTCCAGCAAGCCGACGACATCGGCTTGGAAGTGATCGAAACCGAAAAAGCCATCGTCGTGGAAGGCGCCATCGCCCCTCAATCCCAGTTCGAAGGCGACACCATCCGCCATTTAGACCTTCGGCGGCGCTACGGCGTTCGCATCCTCGCCCTGCATCGGCGGGGAGTGAACCTGAGAAAAAAATTCGAGAACACCCGGCTACGATTTGGCGACACGCTGTTGATCGAAGGCACGCAATCTGGCATTCAACGACTTCAAGAAAGCCGCGACATTCTCTTGCTCTCCACAGCCCCCTGCCAAGCGCCTCGACGCCATAAGCGAAAATACGCCCTCGCCGCCTTGGCGGGCTTCGTCCTGCTCGCCACCGCAACCTCCGTTCCCATCTCCGTGCTGGCGCTACTCGCCGCCCTCTTCGCAGTCATCACCAGATGCTTGGAAAACGACGAAGCCTACCAATCCGTCAACTGGCGCATCCTCTTTATGATCTTCGGCATGCTCTCGCTCGGCTTAGCGCTGGAAAAAACCGGCGGCGTCACCCTCATCGCCCAATCCATCCTTCAAATCACCGGCAACTTCGGCCCCGCTGTCACCCTCTCCGCCATCATCCTCGTATGCTCCCTGCTCACCACCTTCCTTTCCAATAACGCCGTCGCCGTAATGGTCGCGCCCATCGTCATCCAAATCGCCGGCTCCCTACAAGCCAACCCCAAACCCTTCCTCATCGGCGTGGCCATCGGTTGCTCCGCCTGCTTCGCCACCCCCATCGGCTACCAAACCAACACTCTCGTCTACGGCGTCGGCGGCTACAAATTCCGCGACTTCGTCAAAATCGGAATCCCCCTCAACCTCATCGTCTGGCTCGCCGCCAGCATCCTCATCCCCTTCCTCTACCCCCTCGCCAAGCCATAGCCACCCGTTCCCTCCGTCAAACACCCTGCCAAAGAACATCGAGAAAAATTCTTTCGAAAACCTGCGGCGCATTCAATGACGGAAGAAAGGAAAAGAGCGCCGGAACAACTGACTGAAACCTGAAACTCGGAAGAAAGATCTCCTCCAACCGCCAATCAGCACTCAAATAAATGCTCTAGCATCCTCTAAACCCGCAAAAAAAGCCTGCCAACCAGCTGGATTTTTCATTTTCTCGGTCTTGAAGTTCTCCGGTGAGTCGATTCGACATCGGGTCTCTCTGCTGAATATCACAGTTTGAATATGAAACTTCGGCAGGAGAGTCGATCAGCTTTCCCTGTTTCGCTCAGGCGAACGGGCGGGAACTTGCGCTTTTTGCTCTGCTGGTTTTCTTTCATCGGCCTGAATTACGAAAACAAAGACAATTAAAGACACAAATTAGCAGAGAAAGACCGTTTTATGCGTACATTAAACAACAAAAATAGGCTTGCCAATTCCTCTGGAATCGGTCAAGATAACCCCAATAAAGCCATGCAGCCTGCATCGCAAACGAAAAAGACGCCTTGGCACCTGCGTTTTGCGCCGGGCGCCATCCTGCGGAAGAAGGCAATCATCACCGTTCTCGCCCTCGCAACCTTGCTGACGACAAGCATCGAACAAGCCGAAGCGGCATCAAGGAAAAAACGGCCACCGGAGGAAACCAATCCTCCGAGAAGCGGCGTCGGCGACAGCATCGCCGGAAACTTTATCTACGATGCAATCACCGGCCAACGAGTTGCCGTCACCTCTGCAATGAGCGGAACCATCACCGCCATCCCCTCAATCAACGAGATTAACAGCTTCAAGCGTACAGAGACAGTCTCTGATTACACTCTCCACTGGCGAAGATTGACAACGGGCACGACTGTGGACACAAAAACGCAAAGCGTAGATGGCTACTCCGCCGGCCATAAATGGACGGAATACTTCGACGTCGATTTCGACATGGTCGTCGACAATCCTGACTACGACCCAGACGCCGAACCAGGAGAACCGAACTCCGAAAGATACAAAATTGAAGATGGCGGCGGCGGGGGCAGTCGGAACGAATACGGCGATTCCTACATGACGAGATGGGACATGATAAAGAAATACTCAACCTCCGAATACGGTCGAGTAACTGACTCGTGGGGCGACAAACACGTTCAACTCACCAAGAAAGGAACGTGGGTTTACTACGGCAAGAGCGAAAAGATCAAATGCGAACACGAACTGGTGGACACAATTGTAAACACAGACGGAAGACTCGCCCTTGGCCAAGAATACCATTACGGATTGAAATACCGAAGAGTGTGGCTGACCTACGATCCCGATGAAGGAGACTTTGTTGTAAAGAAGACAGAAAAACTGAAGAACCTAAATTCTGCCATTCCAGGGTGGAAATTCAACGCCACAAGCGGGAGTAGGAGAAAACTCAGATTCCTAAGAAGGAAAAACATGGAAATAGTAGGAGGACCGACTGCGCTGGGCCAAAGCAGGCTATACTGGAAGTCCAGAGTGGAAGACGGTTTGTTTAGCTCTCCCAGAACCATTTGGGAGCGAGCGCAATACGACGAACTCAAAGAAAAAGAAACAGAGGACAACTAAATGAAAAAAGACAACGCGAATCACAACTCGACAAACGGGAAACGCTACGCCGTGGCGCTGGGCATCGCCCTGGTAATCGGCGCCTTCCTTGGTGGATACCTCAGCGGCAAATACTCTGCCAAAACAACCACTAAGGTGGCCAAGGTGGAAGAATCCATTCCCGACCAACCCGAAGCCAATGAAGCGGCAAAAGTGATTGGCGGCGGGGATGTGGCGGCGGAATTTAGGGAACGGCACAACCGCGCCCTCTCGCCGCAAGCCCGCGAAGACAACCGCAGAAAACTTTGGGAGAAAAACTTCCCTTGGAAACCCTCCTATGATACCGCCGTCCAATTCAAACCGGGCGTGTGTATGTCCGCCGTAGAACATCACTTCCATTTGAAAAACTTCTTTGAAAACGAGATGAGGTTTTCGCCGCAGTTTGAGCAAATCTATCGCATCATGGAAAAGCACGACCGAACCGAAAACCCCCTTGCGTTGGCCGGCATCTTCGAAGTCCTCACGGATTATCACAAAGCTGCAAGGCAAGACTCAGAAGAACTCGTGAGGGAATCAGATGGTAGACCTTCAACGCAACGAAAAAGAGTCGGAGGTCCTTTTGAGTCTTACACTTGGGGAGAGCGTCTGGAAACCGAAAAAGAAGTTCTTCGCGGGTTAATTAACAGCGGGTACGACTGGCCTCATAAAGAGCCGATGTCCGATGAACGCGTTGATTCCATCATCGAAGAACTGGTTAACGAAGTTCCCGGCATGGCTGATTTTCGTGGAGACTTCACCTCGGAAGGCGAGAGAGTTATGGTTATGGGCGAATGGACGCAGTTCTTAAAAGAAGGCGATCCATTGTTAGTTCCCTATGAGGGGTATCAAGCCGGCCTTGATGAATGGAACAACGAGCGGCAACAGCGGCTCAATGAGGGTTTCGCCAAACAAAGAGCGAAGGACAAGCCGGCGGGCATATTAGCGGATGGCACTTTGGTGAATGCCGATGGCGAGCCGATTATTGCCAGCGAAGGTTCGTTTGGAGGATTCACTTCGGATGGCCAAAGGTTTGATTTGCAAGAAATGGAAGATGGCAGTGTGCGTCTCTCCCCTGAAGCGATGAAAGCCTTGGACGAGCAGTTTGGAAACACTCCGACTCCCACTCCAGAGAACACCGATGCGCCTCAACTCACCGAAGAAGAATGGAAATTGCAGGAAGCCCAGAGAATGCTGGAAGAAGCCGCCCGTCAGCAAGAATAGTCGTTTGTTTGAGTTTGTTTCTCTTTTTCAAACCGTCGAGATTCGTTTCTCGGCGGTTTTCTTTTGGTTGTGGGGGTTTGCGTTTTGGCGGGAATTCCCGCATCTTTGCTTTGCGCGGATGGGAGACATGCAAAGGCGGGTAGATTTGGCGTTTGCCGAGTTGGATGTGATTGAGGAGATGCTGCGGCCGCTAGTGGCCGCCCAAGAACTGCATCAGCGCGAGGATTTTGGCGTCCGCCTTCCCGTCACGCAAACCAAAGAATTCCAAATGCTTGGCCGATGGTTGCACTAGCGCGTTGGGCAGTTGCAAAGGCAGATTGTTTCGTGGATAGTCCCGGAGGCATATCAGCGCAATTTCCTAGATTACGACATGTTGAAGTCAGTCACCAAAATCCGAGATTATGCCGAGAGAATGATAGAGCAGTTGGATATAAAAATTTGAAGTTTTTGGTTATGGAAGGGAAGTTAATGAGGCAATGGACTCGGCGGATGCGGCGGATGCGGCGTTCTGCGGGGGGGCGGGATTTGGTGCGGGAGTGTCGGGTGGGGGTGGAGGATTTGGTGATGCCGATGTTTGTGAAGGCGGGTTTGTCGGCGGCGGAGCCGATTGGGTCGATGCCGGGCATTTTTCGGTATTCGATGGAAGGTGCGGTTGGGGAGTGTCGGCGTCTTTGGGAGTTGGGGATTCGGGCGGTGGCGTTGTTTCCTTGTGTGGCGACGGAAGTGAAGGATGCTTGCGGCGGGGAGGCTTTGAATCCGGACGGTTTGATTCCTTCGGTTGTGCGGGCGGTCAAAGGGGCGGTGCCGGAGATGACTTTGATTGGCGACGTTGCGTTGGATCCTTACACGGTTCACGGGCACGACGGCGTGTTGGATGCGGATGGGTCGGAGGTGGATAATGATGCGACGGTGGAGATTTTGGCGGGGATGTCCGTAGTGTTGGCGCGGGCGGGGAGTGATTGGGTGGCGCCTTCGGATATGATGGACGGGCGGGTGGCGGCCATTCGGCGGGCTTTGGATGCGGATGGCTTGGGAAATACGGCGATTCTTGCTTATTCGGCGAAGTTTAATTCGGCGTTTTACGGCCCTTTTCGGGAGGCGGTGGGGAGTGGATTGGCGGTTGGCGCGGCTTATTTGGACAAGGGATCGTATCAATTGGATCCGGCAAATGCTCGCGAGGCGTTGCGGGACTCTCTTTTGGATGAGGCGGAGGGGGCGGATTTGCTGATGGTGAAGCCGGCCGGTCCTTATTTGGATGTTTTGGCGCGTCTTCGAGAGGCGACGGCAATGCCGTTGGCGGCGTATCAGGTTTCCGGCGAGTATGCGCAAATTCATGCGGCGGCGAAGATGGGGTGGTTGGATTATAAGCGTTGTCGGGACGAATCGGTGTTGGCGATTAAGCGGGCGGGGGCGGATTTGATTCTTTCGTATTTTGCCAAGGAAATGGCGTTGGCTTTGGCCGAAGGCAGAGCGGGGAGCGCTTAGGATTTAGGATTGGCGGAGGGGCGTTGGGAAGAGGAAAAGAAAGGGGGCAATTGTGGTTTTTGCCAAAGGATGTAAGGAAAGATTTTTGTGTCAATTATTTCCGCATTGCAGCCGATAGTTTATGAAATTGTGAATTCTTTCTTTTGGCGGTTCTTAAACGTTTGCCGCCTGCTTTCTGCCAACCATAATGCGGGAAAGCGGTTTGGCGCGCTGAACAATTTGTGAACGGAAATTTGCTATCCTGTCTACTTATGCGAACAGTCTATAAAAAACAAACTTTAACATTCATTGCGGGCGCGGTTGGGGCGCTTTTTTTGCGGTCGGTCGTTGCGCAGGAATCTCCCGTCCAAGGATTTTCACTGCAAGTCTTGCATGCTTCGAATCACGAATCCGCTTTTCAGGATCCGAACACTTTGGAGCCGAAGCTCCTCAACTACGGCGCCGTGCTTGGCGGTTTGAAAATGCTGGCGGAGCGAGAGGAAATTCCCTCTCTTTATGTAGCCGCCGGAGATCAAACCTTGCCCGGACCTTTTTATCAAGCCTCCGCCCAAGTGGATTCTTTAGGCTTGCAAGGGTTGGCCGACATCCGCTTTTTCAATGCGACGGGGTTGACGGCCACCAGCATTGGCGACCATGAGTTTAACGGCGTCGCGGACGGCGGGATTGACGGTTTTGCGCGCCGGTTGCGCTTGGCCGAATATCCGTTTCTGGCGGTAAACTTGGATTTTTCCCAAGTGCGACTCTCCGAGGGCATTCCCGCCGTTGAGATTGGAGAAGACGCCGCCAACATTGAGGCGAACAAAGGCAAGGTGGCCAAAAGCGCTTGGGTGGAAGTGAACGGGGAGCGCATCGGCTTGATCGGCCGCGCTCCGAGCGACCTTTTTGACATCACGCTTGACCCTGAAGCGAACTTGCCCGGGTTGGACTTTGTTGGTGGACGCCATCCGGAAACGAATCGGCCTCTGGAGCCGGCGATTCCTCAAATTCTGGGGCAAGTCGATCTTTTGAAAGCGCAGGGCGTCAACAAGATCATTCTTTTGGATCATCCGCTGAATTTTAGCGGCGATCCCGTTCCCGCAGGCGAGTTGCGCGACGTCGACATTATCGTCTTTGCCGGCAATACGGACTTCATGGCGAAAGCGGAGCCCGACGGCCCGTTCAATCTTTTGCGCTCCGACGACAAACCTGTCGTCGACTATCCGATATTGCGCGCCGATGCCGAAGGGAATCCGGTTTGCGTCGTCAACAGCGGCCAAAGCTATCGCTATGTCGGCAACTTGATAGTGACTTTTGACGACCAAGGATGGATCTCCGGGATAGATGATCGTAGCGGGCCGATTGCCAGCACCGCCGAAGCGGTTGCGGCTTTGAGCGAGGAATTGTCGGTGCCGACCTTGCAAGCACCGGAAGAAGTGCGGACCACTTTTGAAGCGCTTGCGGAAACGTCGTTAATTCAGGATTTATTTGCCGTTGTCGGCACAACTTCCTCGCCGTTAAACGGAGCGGAAGACGAGATCCGAAGCCGAGAGACAAACTTAGGGCGCTTGGTAGCCGATTCCTATCTTTGGCGGGCGCGCCAATATCTTCGCCAAGAGGGAAGGGAAGTCAGCGTGGACATCGCGCTCAAAAACAGCGGCGGCATTCGCAATTCAATATTGGGACCCAACATTACAAAATTCTCCATCGAATCGGCCTTAGCCTTCGACAACGCTTTGGAAATCCTCGAATTGAACGGAAACGAATTGCTTGCGGCGTTGGAAAACTCGGTTTCCCATTTTCCCGATCTATCGGGATCGTTTCCTCAAATCGCCGGTTTGGATTTCGAGTTGGATCCTCGCCGACCGGGAATTGCCGACGCTGTGGCTTTGGATATTCCTTCGCGCGTAATCCATTTGACCGTTCGCCGCGAGAACGGAACGTTCGTTCCCTTGATCGAAAACTTCCAAGTTGTCGGAGATCTCTCTCAAACTTTCGTGTTGGCTTCCAATGAATTTCTGGCCGCCGGAGGCGACGGCTACCGCGCTTTTGGCGCCGCAAAATCAAATCCGGATCGCTTGAATTTACAAACCCAAGTCGGCGAGAGGCAGGTTCTCATCGAGTACGTTCAAAACGCGCTGGACGGAGAAGTCCACTTGTCGGATGACTTGGCCAATCCGCGCGTCCGCGTCTTCAACGAACTAGGGAAGTTCGCAAGATTCAAAAATGACTCATCCGCCAAAAGCGCTTATGAAATAGTCGACTTTGATCCATTTACGCATCGTCTCTTTGTGACTGCTCCTTCTACCAATGAGATCGACGTCTTAGACATCAGCAACCCGGAGTCGCCATTGCTGAAATTTTCGATACTCATCAATTCAGTACGCAGGGTCAACAGCGTCGCTGCCTCCAATGGCATTGTTGCCGTTGCTGCCTCCAATAGTGTACGAGGACAAAATGGATTTGTGGTTTTCCTGGACGCGATGCACGGAACGGAACTAAACCGCGTCCAAGTGGGCGTGCAGCCTGATATGATAACCTTCAGTCCGGACGGCACCAAGCTCTTGACGGCCAACGAAGGAGAACCCTTAGAAGAGTATACTATCGATCCACTTGGCTCCGTCTCCGTAGTGGATCTAAGATCAGGTTCGCCGGACGATGTTGTTCGATTAACGCAGTCCCAAGTTACTACAATTAATTTTACATCATTCAATTCTTCTAAAGACACTTTACAAGAAAAGGGAATTCGGATCTTCGGGAAAGTCAACGATTTGGACGGCGAGTTTCTGCGCCCTTCCACCGTGGCGGAAGACTTAGAGCCGGAATACATCGCGGTCACTCCCGATAGTCGATTGGCCTATATTAATATGCAGGAAAACAACGCCGCCGCCATCCTGGATTTGGCTACTATGGAACTGACAAACATCTTTCCGTTTGGCTTCAAAGACCATAGTATGGAAGGGCAAGGCTTGGACGCCAGCGATCGAGACGGCGTGGTAAATATCAAAACATGGCCGGTTATGGGAATGTATCAACCGGATGCAATCGCGGCTTATGAAACACTGGGTCGGACTTATATTGTAGGCGCAAATGAAGGCGCCCATCGCAGAGACATCGAATCGGCGAGAGTCGCCCATGTAGACTTGGACCCCGCCTCTTATCCCAATGCGGAAACTTTGCAAGCGGACGAAAATATGGGACGACTTCAAGTCTCCGCCCTCACCGGGGACTTTGACGGCGATGGAGACATCGATCAAATTTTCTCATATGGCGCCCGTTCGTTTGGCATCTGGGAGGAATTCGGCAATCTGGTGTTTGATTCCGGGGAGGACTTTGAGCGAATCACCGCCGAAGTTCTCGGCGAAAACTTCAATGCAAATGGTTATAGAAATGATTCGTTCGACGACCGCAGCGACGACCAAGGGCCGGAACCCCAATCGCTGGCGATTGGCAAAATCGATGACCGCGTTTACGCCTTTATTGGTTTGGAAAAAGTCGGCGGCGTTATGATGTACGACATTACTTCTCCCCACTCCGCCTTCTTTGTTCGGTATTTAAACACTAGAGACTTCACCTCCGAAGACATCCTCCAAGCGGGCGATGTTGGTCCGGAAGGATCAACCTTTATTGCGGCCGATCAAAGCCCTTCTGGGGAACCCTTGTTGGCAGTGGCTCACGAAGTCAGCGGCACGATAACCATTCACACGGTGCGAGTGGCGGCTCCCGCCGAATACAAACTTCAAGTATTGCATTCTTCAGACAATGAATCGGCCTTCCAAAATCCAAACACGCTGGAGCTTACCATCCTCAACTACGGCGCCATCCTCAACGGCCTGCAAAGTTTGGCGGCCAAGGAAGGCATTCCCTCCATCTACCTCACTGCGGGGAATCATATCTTGCCCGGCCCGTTTTATGAGGCATCAGCTCATGCCGGCTTCGGCGCTAAAGGTTTGGCCGACATTGCTCTTTACAACGCAATGGGACTGACGGCCAACGGCGCCAGCAATCATGGGTTTGACGGCGGCATTAACAACTTCGCTCATTTGTTGCGCGCTGCGAATTATCCCTTCCTCGCTGTTAATCTTGATTTTAGCAAAGTCGAAGTGGCGGAGGATGCGCCAGCCATTCAAATCGGCCGCGATGGAGCCAGCGTTGCCGAAAACGCCGGCAAAGTGGCGAAGAGCGCATGGGTAAAAGCCGGCGGCGAGAAAATTGGTTTGATTGGTCGCGCTCCCTTGGACTTCTTTAACTGGCTTGAGGATTCCGCTTTGCCCGGATTGGACTTCGTTGGCGGACGCGATCCGGAAACAAATCTGCCGATGGAAGACACTATGGACATGGTGTTGGCCCAAGTCGAGCTGCTGGAATCTCAAGGCATCAATAAGATTATTTTGTTGGATCACGCCCAAGACTTTGTCTCGGATCCCAGTGCTACGGAAAACTTGCGAGGCATCGACATTATAGTGAACGCCGCCGCCAGCGGGTTTCTTGCCCGCCCCGAAGCCAACGCCCCGTTCAATCTCTTGCGGTCGGGAGACGAGGCCTCGGCGGATTATCCCGTTATGCGCACGGACGGCGAACGGAATTCGGTTGTTGTGGTCAACAGCGGCCCAAACTATCGTTACGTCGGCAACTTGATAGTCCGCTTTGACGCTGCCGGCCGCGTCCGGGCCGTCGATGATCGTAGCGGTCCGGTTGCCTCCACGCCCGAAGCGATGGCCGCGTTGCGAATGGAATTGACCGGAAGAATAGAAACGCCCGAAGTTGCCGCAATCGCCGAAGTGCGGGAAATCTTTGCCTCGCTCCAAAATGCGGATTCCATCGTCGAGCAGTTTCAAGTCGTTGGGGAAACGACCGCGGAACTGGTTGCTGCAATCGCCGAAGTGCGAACTCGGGAAACGAACCTGGGGCAGTTGGCCACCGATTCCATTTTGTGGTTTGCCCGGCGCTACTTGGAAGGCCGCGGATCGGAACTTTCGGTGGACGTTGCGCTCAATAACAGCGGCGGCATTCGGCGGGGCATTCAAGGCCCGACAATCACCCGCTTGTCCATCAACACTGCTTTGGCCTTTAACAATCGGCTTGCTATTGCCGAATGGACAGCGGCGGAGGCGATAGCAACCTTCGAGAATGCGGTCAGCCGCTATCCGACGGCAGATGGGCGCTTTCTCCAAGCGGCCGGCATTTTTCTGGAATATGATCCAAGCCGGCCGAGCGTGGAATCTGCCTCCAGCTTGACAACTCCCTCCCGCGTCAAGAACCTGACGATCTTTCGAGCCGACGGCACAAAAGACGTGGTAGTTGCCAACTTTGAAGCCCAAGGCGATCTGCGACGACCCTTCGGTTTTGTGGTCAACGAATTCCTTATGGCCGGCGGCGACGGCTACGCCTCCTTAGCCGCCGTCAACGACGATCCCAACCGCGAAGTGTTGCTTACCGAGACCACGGAGCCGCAAATAATGGCGGATTACATTGTCGAAGTTCTGAACGGCCTTGTCGACATACCAGAGCCATTGGCCTCTCCTAGAATCGTTCGATTTGAAATTCTCGAAGGCCGACTTTTATCCGCTTTCGCTTCCGCCGAATCCGTTTCCTTCACCTTCCTCTTGGCCGCCGGACGCGAATTCGCTTTGCAAACAAATCCAAGCGTGGTTTCCGGCCGGTGGACGACGTTGAACGAAGTCACCGACTTCCAAACGACCGGCGAAGACAACGGCGATGGTTCCGTCAATCTCACGGTCACACTTCCTAACAACAGAGAGCAGACCTTCGTCCGTCTTTTGTTGCTGGAATAGCCGCTTGTTTTTGCTTGGAGTCCATCGAATCCGCTTGGCAGATATTCGCTTCCCAAACTTTTTTTCATTTTTTTGTGGATTTAGGGCTTGACTCTTTTCTTTTGGGAAATTAGAAACAAAGAAATTTTTAACAGCAAACTAGATTCCTATGAAACAAAAGCTATCTTTATTCGTGGCCTTCGTCTGCCTTTGCGGGGGGGGGGGGGGGGTACAACGCCCAGGCGCAGTTGATCATTGACGTCTATCCCAGCCAAGATACTCCCACTAACAGCATCTGGATTTTCTCCGGCAGCTCCAGCGTCGCCTCGCCTGCCACGCTGCGAACAAGCGGCGGTTATTCTAGCGCGGATGGTTGGCAAACGGAAAGGGACATTTACCAAGCCAACCTCCCTTCCAACCAAACCATCACGCTCGCTCCTCTCTCTTCCAGCACGAATACCCTAGATATTGACTCGGTAAGGAAAAGAATTCCCGGAGGCGGCCGCACCAACATCACCTTTGCTGCCAGCGCCACCAACACGCCCACCATCACCATCGGCACCACGCCCGTCAACCGAACTATTAATCGGATGTTCATGCACGATCAGACTTCTGGTGACCAGATCGGCATTCGGGTCAACAGCGGCTTCAACTATGGAAGCTATTCCGGACAAGCCTCTTCGTGGACGGGATCTGGTTTGTTGCCCAAGCCGATTGGAGATTTTGTTAGCGGGAATGTGAACAACTGGGCGGGATTGAACCCGAACTTTGCCTCTGGAGGAGTGACTTTGCGGATACACAGCGGCATCATCCCTGAGCCGGAAGAATACGCGCTTGTCTTTGGTTTGTTTGCGCTGGCCTTTGTTTTCTTTCATCGCCGCCAAATGCAGAAGAAGAAACGGCAACAAACCCTAGTTTTCCAAAACCAAAACTGTGATTGAAGAACAGCGCAATAAACGGGAGACCGAGAGAAACGGTAAGAAATTCGCGCTCTTTTTTGATCGAGAAAAGAGAAAAAATTGGGTGCGGGGGCAGGATTTGAACCTGCGGCCTTCAGGTTATGAGCCTGACGAGCTACCGGGCTGCTCCACCCCGCAGTTGTTGAAATAGCGATTTTGTCGCCGTCTGGCAAGCGTTTTTTTTGGAAAAAATTTTGCCAAGCCGAAAAAGGGATTCGCTTTTGCCCTATGGAACGGTGGCGGCGCGATAAAAACGGGCGGGAAAGCGGGGCGCTTGGTCGTCAACAAAGTCGAGAATGCCTTCGTCCGCGGAGGTTCTGCCGGTTTTGATCGGCGTCCAAATATTCAAATCCGAAGAGGCTTCGATTTGGTATTCAGCGTCGAGTTCGCCAAAAACTCGAAGAACGCATTTGCCGTCGGGCAGAATGCCTTGAACATTCACTCTGGGAGCAATTCGCGGCGGGCCGGCGCGAGTAATAGAGTAGTTGTCGAAGAACATATGATTATCCCCCGGACTTCCGGGTGCAGAGATGTCCCACACAGCATCAATACCGCTGAACGTAAGTTCGGCATCTTTAGTGGTGATCGGCTGGTTGTTGACAATCACCGTCTCATTCATTGTAGCGCACCAGAGATTGCGGCGAAAGTTCATACTGATTCGGAGATCGTAGATTCTAATGTGATCAAACTTGTACCCGGTGTCGATTGCTCCTTTGTCATCATTAAGAATATAGGAAATCACCTTGGTTTGGTTGTCGAAGTCAAGAGAAAATAGGACGTCACCGTTGGAATTATAGGCACTCCAGCTGAAGACGTCGCGTTCGTTGTTTGTGGAATCAGCAATCTCCATTGTTACTTCAAAATGGATTATCGGCGCGCTATCGGGAAAATTGGTAATAATGACCGGGTGCAAGAGGTTAAAGAATTCGACAGTTTCAACGGAATCGGGCAAGGAGAAACCGATAAACGCCAGTTGTCGCCCCGGCTCGTCAAAGAAGTCACCTTCCACCAAGCCATTGCCCCCTATGAAAATAGATCCGCTTGCGCCGTTGACAGATCCAAGCCAACCGTCATGCCCCGTGATTAAATCTCGATTGAATCCTTCGTTGGTTTCGAATCCGGTGGAGTAGATGGTTTCGCTTGTTTCCGTGTTGGGGATGGCGGCGCGGGTGGGGGAGGAAAAGATCGCGAGAATTGCCGCTACCTCAACCCAGCAAATAGTTTTTAGCGTGTCGTTCATTTTTCCAGCCTTTCAAACTTATCTTGAAGGAATGCTTTTGGCCCGTTGCGGGATTGAGCGGGCTCGACTTGGCGAAGTATTTCTGGATGGAACTGGTCGCGAGCGGGATGGCGGCGCCGCGCGGTTTCTTGAAGGAACGGAACGGTTGACTTCTTGCGTGCGGGAAGTTCGTTGTGGTGGTGGGGCATAGGTTCGCGTCGAGGATTTGGGGCGGTAAGTTGGCGCCGGCGCTTGACTGCGAGGCGTCGTCATCTGTCGAGACGGAGTGCGCCTTGTTGTTGTCTTCGGCAAAGAGGTAGAACGGCCACTTGTTGACGGGCGAAGCGCTTGGTATTGAGGTGTCACGGTTTTGTTTCGGTAAGTTGGCGTAATGCTTCGGCTGGGGGTTGGGATTGCTCGGTTGCGGTTTTGTAGAGAGGAGGTTCTTGGAGAGGGGCTGGGTTGGATAGTTCGTCGTTGGGTTGGGGTGTTGTTGGCGGGTTGGATAGGTTTTCTGGTGTAGGAAGGAGTGGAGATTTGGCTTCGATTAGGGCGCCGAGAAACGCTTCGATTGGGGGTTGGGATTGTTTTGGGTTGAGGCGTGAGGGTTTTGTTTCGGTATGTTGGCGTAATGCTTCGGCTGGGGGTTGGGATTGCTCGGTTGCGGTTTTGTAGAGAGGAAGTTCTTGGAGAAGGGCTGGGTTGGATGGATCGTCGTTGGTTTGGAGTGCTGTTGTTGGGTTGGATGGGTTTTCTGGTGTAGGACGGAGCGGAGATTGCTTTGGATCGGCTTAGAATCCTTTTTTGTGTGGGGCGCGTTCTTTGTCGCGCCAGTTGGCTTTTGGCGGGGCCGGTTTTTTTGTCAATCACTTTGGGACGGTAAACAGGAATGGTTTCGTTTTGATTGGCGGGGCGGGGGCGGACGGCTTGATTGGCGGCAGCGACGTCTCTGAGGGCGATTTTTCTAATTTTGGAGAAATTGCCTCCGGCGACTCGGTCGCGGCTGATGCCTTTGTTGATGATTGTGTTGTTGTCGCCAACGATGTAGTTGTTCACCACGGTGGAATTGTTGAAGACTTGTTGAGTTTCCCTATGGTCGATGCGGCGGCGATGATGGGAATGATGGCCGAAGTGTTTTCGAGAGACAAAAGTGTAATGGCGATGACTGAGGCCGAAGTCAAAGCCAAGGCTTATCCGAGAGCCGTGATAAGTGAAACCGGCGGTTGCGGAGTAATGAGCGCGGGGAGGCAAGGGCGCCCAGCCGCAGTAGTTGTTTGTATAGCGGAAAGAAACCCATGAGGGAGCCCAAACATTTCCCGGAACCCAAATCCAACCGTAGCCGCTGTGCAAACTCCATCGCCCGTAGTGAAACGGCGCCCAGCCCCACGAGTAACCGGAGTGCCAATACCAACCGGCGTCGGTATACACCCAATGGCCGCGATCATAGTAAGGGCGCCAATGAACGTTCACCGTTGCCGCCGTGGGTTGCCAAACCCAGCCGTATTCATCCACCTGCATCCACGTGCCGTAAGGGGACAAGGCAGTGTAAAAGACCTGCGTTGTGACAGCGGCGGGTTCTTTGACGACGATGGTTTGGGTGGTTGCCGAAGGAGTTTCCGCGGGAGGAGCGAGTTGCCTGCCGGCGGCTGGCGTTTTAGTCGGCGGTGTTTCTTCGGCGGTGTATCCCAGCGCCTGATCGCGCTCAATCATTGCGGTGATTACTGACTCCGGAACTTCTAGATCGTTGAAGTAAATGATCTGATCGGCTTCCAGTTGGAACGGCTTCGGCGAGTGTTTGACGTGGGCGGCGAGGACTTCCGCTCCGACGCCAGACTCATACATTTTCAAAACCTCGGCGGCGGTTTTGCTCAAAGTGTCTTTGATGTTGAATTCGAATTCCGGGCCGGGCGGCGCTGGTTTTTCCGCAGGCGCCGCCGCAAGAGACGGCCTCGTGTGAATGATTCGAACCGCTCTCGGCGGTGGGACGGGATATTCGCATCCGGCGAGAAACGTCGCGACCGCCAAGCCGGCCGCCAAGCTGGAAAAAACAGAGACTTTAGTTTTCATGAATCGACCTTTTCTTTTCATTCCAAAGCAATCCTTGCGCCAGATAGAATCGCTTTCTCCTTTTGTTCACGGAAGTTTGGGCCAAAACCGGACAGTTTTTTTGAAAAAAATGAATGCGCTTTCAACGTCGGAAAAACCACAAAACAGCCGTCAAAATCAGGCTGGCAAGAATGCAGGTGACGATTGGGAAGTGCAAGTTGAAGTTTCCCGAACTCCAATGAACGTCGCCGGGCAAGCGTCCCAACCAGCCTTTTCCAAAGCCTCTCCCAATCAAAAAACCAATCGCCGCAATGCCTAGCCCAACGATTATCAAAATTTTTCCCAATTCGTTCAATCCATTCAGGATGGCGCGCAGGATTAGGGAAGTCAACGAAATTGCTTCCGGCAACGGGAAAACTTCGCCCAAAATGTCGCCGCGCAAGATGCGAGCGCCGGAATAATCCACGGTATCAATGGCGAGACGCTAATTGTTGCCGGCGGCGGAAGCGGAGGAAGGCGGCAAAGGCAAGGGCGAAAACCCCCATAACCAAGCCAATTGATTTTGGCTCCGGGATGATGGTCAAGATTTCGTTTCTGTAGAAAGAAAGATTTGCCGAATAAGAAACCGCCCCAAAAACCGAGGCTGGGAGTATATCAAAATCCGGTTGACCTGGGGCTCCCGCTATCCCCACGTGAATACCGCACAACTCCCAAGACATGCTGTTTGTGTTTTTCCAAAATAAACCTCCTCCTGAATCGCCTAAAACTGCCATTGCCTCGTGAGTGACTCCTGAGTCTGATGTAGAATAGGGATCATCAAAATCGAACTCTAAGGTTAGGGAATCATCGCCGAAAACAGAGTTAGTGCTGTCAACAATGTTGTTTCCCCACCGTTTTGCCGACGGGCCTAACCACTTGTAACCGAAATCGGTGGCGGCTGAGGAATCAAGAGTCACCTCGTTGAAGTAGTAATCCCAAGCGGACCAAGTGGACTCGCGATTCCTCCCAAAACCGACGGCGACGACGGAAGAGCCAACCGGCGGGGCAGTTGGGCTAATGATTAGGTTTGGCATGTTGGTTGGGGCTGATTGGAGTCTGATTAGAGCAAGATCCGTATGTGTTGCTGTCAAGTTGGTTATGCCGTGATTGGCTGGATTTTTGATGCGAACATATGAGTCTGAAACAATGTTGTGAGTCACGTTTCCCAGTTTAAAAGTGCCAAGTTCCATTCCATTAACGCCATGATTTGCCGTCAAAACCCAATGCTGATATTCGCCGTTACGATTGAACCCGCCCAGATAAACTCCAGTCAACCCATTACTTATCCATCCGACATAATCCCAGCCAAAATCATCGGAGGGTGCCGAGGTGTTGCCGCCGCCGTTGCCGGTGACGATGACGACGGCTTGTCCCAGTGGACAAAAGCAGATTAAATAAAGGCCGAGCAGGCAGAAGACTTTACCCCCCCCCCGCAGTTCTGTTTCTGTAAAGATTCCGTAAAAAGTGAGGCATTTGTTTCATAAGCGAAAGATGGTACGCGGACAACACACACAAAGCAAGCATTATTTTTCCGCCGCGGCAACCGAGGAGGAGGAGGGATTTGCCCGTTTCTTCCTTCTTTTTTGGCGGTTTTTTTGTAGCGTGGTTTCAGTGAGTTTTGTCGAGCGGTTCAATCGGCTGGATTTGGATGGATGGGCGAAGACTGTAATGAAAACTTCGCCGGCGGCTGTGGAACGGTCGTTGGACTCAGGGGAAACGGGGGCAAACGTCTTTGCGCCGCTGATTTCGCCAGCGGCAACGGCGAATCTGGAATTGATGTGTCAACGCGCTCGCCAAGTGACTCGGCAACGTTTCGGCAAGGTCGTTCGTTTGTTCGCTCCTTTGTATTTGTCCAACGAATGCGTCAATAATTGTCGGTATTGCGGGTTTTCTCGTGACAATCCCATTTTGCGGGTGACTTTGTCGGCGGCGGAGGTTTTGCGGGAGGCTTTGGCTTTGAAAAGGCGTGGATTTCGGAATCTGCTTTTGGTGGCAGGGGAGCATCCAAAGTTTGTGTCCGGCGGTTATTTGGAGGCGTGTTTGGAGGCGTTGCGTTTCGAAGTGCCGGGGTTGTCTCTTGAGGTGGGGCCGATGGAAACTGAAGAGTATCGCGCCATGACTAGCGCTGGCGCCGAGGGATTAGTGGTCTATCAAGAAACTTACGACCGCGCCGTGTATCGGCAAATGCACACTGCCGGGCCAAAGAAGGACTTTGATTGGCGTTTGGAAACGCCGGAACGCGCTTATGAAGCGGGCTTTCGGCGTTTGGGGATTGGCGCTTTGTTTGGATTGGCGGATTGGCGGCGGGAGGCTTTGGCCTTGGCGTCGCATGCGGATTATTTGTTGCGAAAGTGCTGGAAGTCGCAGTTGACGGCGGCTTTTCCGCGTTTGCGTCCCTGCGCCGGAGACTTTCCGCCGCCGTCGCCGCTTGGAGACAAAGATTTGGCGCAGTTGTGGGCCGCTTTTCGAATCGCGTTTCCGGATGTGGGTTTGGTTTTATCCACACGGGAGCCGGCTTGGTTGCGCGACGGCTTGATTCCGATTGGCGTGACACATATGAGCGCCGGCAGTCATACGGAGCCGGGAGGCTACACGGGAGCCGGGCAAGACAAGTTGCACTTGACGGAAGGCGGTCGAATCCGTCCGGCGGCGTCTGGCGTTGCTTCGAACGGGGCTTGTCCAAATGGAAGTTCCGCAACCGGTCAGTTCGACATTGCCGACAAACGGTCTCCGCAGGAAATTGCGGTCATCATTCGGCGTTTGGGTTATGAGCCGGTTTGGAAGGACGGGGACGCGGCCTTGTCCGCATAATTTTTTGGCTTGCCGCTTTTTGGGGAAGAGATTCTGGGCTTGCCAAGCAGTTTTTGGCGGATTAGTTTCCCGTTTCTTTTATGGAAAAGATAGTGGTCATAGGTTCCGGTTGCGCGGGTTTGACGGCGGCGGTTTACGCCGCCAGGGCGAATTTGCGTCCGCTGGTTTTGACTGGAAAAATGCCGGGAGGTTTGTTGACGACGACGACGATTGTTGAAAACTATCCCGGTTTCCCAGAGGGCGTTGACGGCTTTGAGTTGATGCAGCGCATGCAAAAACAAGCCGAACGTTTTGGAGCACGGGTAAAATTCGGCACGCTGGAAGCGGCTTCGCTTGGGAAATCTCCCATCCAGTTGACCGTGGACGGTGAAGGCGTTGAAACCCAAAGCTTGATTATCGCCAGCGGCGCCGGCCATCGGCGTTTGGGATTGGAAAGCGAAGCCAAACTGGAAAACAAAGGCGTCACTTACTGCGCCACTTGCGACGGAGCGTTGCCTATGTTTCGGGATCGGCCATTAGTCGTTGTCGGCGGCGGCGATTCCGCCTGCGAAGAAGCCACTTACCTGACCCGCTTTGCTTCCGTCGTTTACTTAGTGCATCGGCGCGACCAACTGCGTGCTTCCAAAATCATGGCGGAGCGGGCCTTGTCCAATCCCAAGATTCAACCGGTTTGGGACTCCGTGGTTCAAGGAGTGTTGGACGTTGCGGCGGGCAGGGTGACCGCAGTGCGCTTGAAACATCGGAAGACAAACAAGGAGAACGTCCTTGACTGCGCCGGCGTTTTCGTCGCCATCGGCCATGTGCCGAACACGGAGTTGTTCCGCGGGCAAATCGATATGGACGAGGCCGGCTACATCCTCCCCAAAAAAGGAACGCAAACCAGCGCAAAAGGCGTGTTTGTGGCCGGGGATTGTTCAGATCTCGTCTATCGCCAAGCCGTCACCGCCGCTGGACTTGGTTGCGCTGCGGCAATGGACGCCGAACGCTACTTGGCCGCGAGGCAGCAATAATAGGCCGACTCGCGACTATTCCCGTCGTCTTCTAATGGATGATTCAGCGGAATTTTCTCTTTTTTCTTAAGAAACCCTGCGCATTTTTGCCGCTTGAAGACCGCCTTCTAAATTCCATCCAGAATTTGCCGAGACGTTCGTAAAGTTTGGCAGACGCCGCTAGCCTTTCGATAGGGAATTCTTTGTTTTATCAACGGCTTCGTTTTTGCGTTTTTATGATTTGTCAAAAAACATAGGAAACGGCGAAGGTTCTGCCAGAAAGCTGAGAACTTGCGAAAGCCCGTGATTCATCCGCCGCTCTCCGGGATAGAACCCCCGTTGATTAGGTATAGCGCGGCCATTCGCACTGCGAGTCCGTTAGTGACTTGGTCAAGAATGACGGATCGTTTGCTTTCGGCGGCTTCGGAGTCAATTTCCACACCGCGATTCAACGGGCCAGGATGCATAATAATGGCGGACGGTTTCATTTGATTCAATCGCTCGATGGAAAGGCCGAATAGTTGCGAGTATTCTTCGAGGCTGGGAAACATAGTTTGTCGTTGTCGTTCGTGCTGAATTCTGAGGAGGTTGACGACGTCGGCTTCGGCGATGGCTTCGGAAAGGTTGTGGGTGACTCGGCATCCAAAAGCCTCCAAGCGACGAGGCACCAAGGTCGGCGGACCGCAAAGGGTGACGCGGGCTTTCATCTTTGTGAGCGCCCAGATGAGGGAGCGAGCCACGCGGCTGAAGAGAATGTCGCCAAGAATCGTTACTTCCAAACCTTCAATTCGCCCCAGTTTTTCGCGCATAGTGAACAAGTCTAAAAGCGCCTGCGTGGGGTGTTCGTGGGCGCCGTCTCCGGCGTTGACGACTGAAGTGCGCAATACGCGGGAGAGAAAGTGAGGTGCCCCGGCGGAGCGATGGCGGACGATCAAAATGTCGGCATTCAACGCTTCGAGGTTTCTGGCGGTGTCTTTGAGCGTTTCTCCTTTGCGAAAAGAAGAAGACTCGGTGGAAAAGTTGATGATGTCGGCGGACAAACGCTTGGCGGCCAACTCGAAGCTGATACGCGTCCGCGTGGAAGGCTCGATAAACAGGTTGATGACGGTCTTGCCGCGCAGGGCGGGCACTTTTTTGATGTTGCGCTCGCCGACGCCTTTGAAGGTTTCGGCGGTGTCCAGAACGGCTTGGACTTCCTCCGCCCGCAGGCTTTGGATGTCGAGGAGATGTCGCCGGCGCCAGTTCATGCGGCCTGAATGCGGACTTCAAAACCTTCCGCGTCTTCATCAAGAGGAGTGACCAGCACTTGCGCTTCGCCGGCAATGTTCACGGTTCTGCCGACGTAGTCCGGCTGGATAGGCAGGCAACGTTGCCCTCGGTCGATAAGCGTCGCCAGCAGAACGCGTTGCGGCCGGCCAAAGTCGTGGAGGGAATCCAACGCCGCCCGAATGGTGCGCCCTGAGTGAATGACGTCGTCCACCAGAAGGATTGTTTTGTCTTGGATTGCCCCGGGAAGCGCAGTGGGTTGGAGGCGGGGAACCGGTTTCCGATCCAAATCATCCCGATGCATGCCGACGTCCAAAGTGCCGCCGGGAATTTTTGCGCGCCAAACAGAGTCCAAAAGCCGGTTGAGATGAGAGGCTACCCGAACGCCTTTGCCGTGAACACCCAGAATCAAGACGCCTTCCGGACCGGGCAAGTCTTTGGCGATCTCTTGCGCCATGCGTTGCAAGTCGGCGCAAACGGACTTGGCGTCAGCGAGAAGTTTGGAAGAATCCATTGGAAACAAAAAGGCTGGAAACGGTTCGGAAAATTCGGAAAAACAGTAGGCAAGCGCAGGCGGGAGCGTCTTATGTTTTTCCTGCCTGCCGGCTTTTTCGCCAGTTGGCGCGATGATTCATAATCCAGTCGATGAGGGCGTTTTCAAAGCCGATGTCGCGTCCCGCTTTTTCAGATTCCAACCACTTGTGCCGAAGGATTTCTTCGCGCTCCGCTTGAAATTCCTGATACAGAGAAAGATTTTTCAGACTTTCGCGCATTTCCACAACGCCGCTTTTTTCGGCATGACTTTGCATTTTCGAATTCAAAACTAATTAATCTTACTCTGCGGAAACAAAATGGCAAGCGAATAAAGTCAAGCGAAGCGAGGATTCCCGCGCGGGATTTCTTCAAAACCCATAGCCTCGCCTTGTTCTCCTCACTCCGAAAACTTCCATCTCTTTCCAACAAAATAAAAATAAATTTGCTAAAAGTCCTCAATCCGCTTATGTTTTTCCGCTTTGAAAAAATAAGAGTCCGCTGGATATGGAAAGGGATTGTATGAACCGAATTTATGAACTGGGCGTGTCATTTTACACGAAATCTTTACAGAACGGGGGCAAAGTCCTTTGCCTGCTCGGCCTTTGGGTTTGGATATGCTTTTGTCCGACGGGACAAGCCGTCATCATTGTCACCGGCAACGGCGCCGGCAACACCTCGGCGCCAAGCGATGATCCGGGCTGGAATTATGTGGGAAGGGTCAACACCAGCGGCGCCTTCGGCTCAGGGGTTTATCTAGGCGGCTTTAATCACAACGGCAGCTACTCGCACTGGGTTTTGACGGCACCTCACATCGGTGACGGCAATTTCACAAGTTTTACAGTGAGAGGTTCTTCTTACAATGCGGTGCCCAATTCGTTGGTTCAAATCCGGAATCCCACCAGCACGCCCGATGATCCCTTCGGTTTGCAAATTTTGTCCACCTACACCGACTTGGCCGTGTTCCAAATTACAGTTGGAACAACGAGCAACCTGCCCGCCTCTAGAATATCCATCAGCGCCACTGCGCCCGCCTTGGGATCCGAAGTGGTTGGAATCGGCTTTGGAAGAAATCGCCAAGCAACGCAAACCGCCTGGGATTCCTCGTGGTCTGAGGTGAGTCTTTCCAGCACAAACGCAACTTACACAGGCTGGAAGTATGGTAGCGGAAACACGAAGCGGTGGGGAAAGAACCGCGTAGAAAACATTCCGTTTGCAACGATAGACAATGACTTGGGCGGAGGAGATCTCAGAGAGGTCAAAGCGATAACCACGGATTTTGACGAATCGGGGGTTACTCGAGGTTCTTACGGTGCTGTGACGGACGAGTTTCAGGCCGCGCCCGGCGACTCTGGCGGAGGGCTTTTCTACAAAAACGGGAGCGCTTGGGAACTAACTGGGATTATGACGACCATTGGAAGGTTTCAAAATCAGGCCAATAATTCCGCCGTGTTTCGCAATGAAACTTACGCGGCCAACTTAAGCCTCTATCGAGCCAATATTTTGGCGGTTGTTCCAGAGCCTGAGGAAGTTGGTTTGGTTATGAGTTTTTTCGCGCTCGTTTTTGTCGCTTTTCACCGCTTTCGCCGCCGTCAGCAATCAGCGTCTCGCCGCTAGTTTTTTGCGTCTTCTATTCCGCCGGTTGTTGAGTTTGAAGGGCGCGGGCAATGGCGAGAAAGGCTTTGCCGGGATCGCTGTTCGGCGCTTGGGCGGCCACAGGATGCCCGGCATCGCCGGCCTTTCGAATTTCCGGGAAAAGAGGAATGTGGCCGAGAAAGGGGACGCTTTGGCGCCGGGCTTCTTTTTGGCCGCCGCCGCTTCCAAAAATGTCGATGCGCTCGCCTTGCGGCGTGGTGAAGTGGCTCATGTTTTCCACGATTCCGAGAATGGGAACGTTCACTTTGCGGAACATGGCGATGCCTTTTCGAACGACGCCAAGAGAGGCTTCTTGGGGCGTGGTAACGATGACCCCTCCGTGAAGAGGCACGGTTTGGCAGAGGGTCAACTGCGCGTCTCCGGTTCCGGGCGGAAGATCGACGAGCAGAAAATCCAACTCGCCCCATTGGACGCTGGAAATGAATTGCTGGATGGTTTTGACAATCATGGGGCCGCGCCAGATGACGGGTTGGTCGTCTTCCAGCAGGAAGCCCATGCTCATAAGTTTGACGCCGTGATTTTCCGGAGGAATAAGTTTTTCATTAGGGCTGAGGCTGGGCCGTTGGCGGACGCCCATCATCAGGGGAATGCTGGGGCCGTAAATGTCGCAGTCCAGAAGGCCGATTTTGAGGCCAAGCCCGGCCAAAGCGCAGGCTAGGTTGGAGGAAAGAGTGGATTTGCCGACGCCGCCTTTGCCGCTGGCAATGGCGATGATTTGCCGAATTTGGGGAACTTGATTGGAAGGCGGCGACGGAGCATGGGGAACGGCCGGGCGAGAGCTTTGAGGAATGCGAACGTCGACGTAAACCTGTCGAACTTCCGGCAGGTTGCGAATCTGCGCTTCGGCCTTCGTTTTGATTTCTTGCGCCGTTTCCGGGCTTCCGCCAGCAAGTTCGATCACGACCGCTACGGCGCCGTTCTCCGCAGAAACGTCTTTGACCAATCCAAAAGAGACAATATCTCGCGAATATCCGGGATACTTTACCTGTCGAAGCGCTTGTTTAATGCTTTCAGGAGTCATGCCGTTTGCGTAAAAACAAAATCGAATTGTAAAGAGTGCCGCCGCCGAATCCAAGAATTATTTTGAAAAGAAAGCAGCGCGGGCAAAGGCGAATTGAGAATTTTGACTTTTGAACGCGCCGGCTGACGAGGATAAAAGAGATAAAAGGGAAAAACGAAGGAACAACAACTGCCACCTTTTCCTCATTTCGTTTCTTGAATCTCGTTCGTCCCATTTCTCTGCGTTTCTTTCTGTTTTCCTTTCCAAGCCCGCCATTTCCTTGACTGCGCCGACAAAAAACTTCGCTTCCAAAATTCTAAAGCGAAGTTAAAAATCCACTCCCGTTTGCAGACGGCGGCTGCTAGTCCAACTGCGGATCCCAAGCCATTTGGCCGCAAATCAAATAGTCACCAAATCCCTGGCCGCTGACTCGCCAATCACCAATGGCAACCCGCTGGCTACGAAGTGGCGGCTCGTTGGCGGCGTTGTTTCCTTTGGAAGTGGCGGCGGAGAATGACAAAACCCAAAGCAAACAAGCCAAAGACAAGCGCGTATTCCTCTGGCTCGGGGATGACGGCGCTGTGAATGCGCATAGTCACTCCGCCAGAGGCAAAATTCGCTCTCAACCCCGCAAAGATCCCCACATTCTTGATGAAAAAATCCCCAATCGGCTTGTTTATTAACAAACCCGAGCCCGTCCAAGAAGAAGGCTGTCCCGAAAGAAGCCCATAGTTGAAAGAGCTGCTGACCCGAATGCCAATGTTGTCGGCGACATTCTGATCGTTCATGAACATCCGATTAATCGTGCGGTTGACGGGCGTGGTGCCGATGGTAATCGTCGGCGTGTTCGTCGCGCTGGCGGCAAAAGTGATGTCCGTTCTGCCTCCGCCCGGAATTCTGGCTCTCACCGAAGCGATGTCTTTGGAGTTGGTGCTGGAAAGCAGAGGAGAGAGCGTGATTTGCGCGTTGGAAGGCTTGTTGGCGTTGTAAATGTCGCTGGCTGTCTGCCAACCATCGGCGCTAGAAGCGTTGCCGCTGGTGCGGAGAGTGCCGGCGAAGCCGACACTGGAGCTGCCGCTAAAAATCCAGAGAGTGTTGGTGGGGGTGTCTTGGCTGGGATAGACGTCGATGATCAACTGCGCTTGGCTTTGTTCAATCGGCGACAAAGAAAGCAAAGCCGCCGTCAAAAGAAGGGCGACGGTCAACTGCTTACCGCCAGTGCCTAGTTGCGTTGTTGCGTTGTTGCGTTGTTGCGTTGTTGCGTTGTTGCGTTGTTGCGTTGTTGCGTTGTTGCGTTGTTGCGTTGTTGCGTTGTTGCGTTGTTGCGTTGTTGCGTTGTTGCGTTGTTGCGTTGTTGCGTTGTTGCGTTGTTGCGTTGTGTACTATTTTTCATAGGCTTGATCAGAGTTTTCCTAGATTGTCAAGTTTTCTTTTCCGTAAGTCAAAAAGTAAAAACGAGTTCAATGAACCATTCTTTCCGACATTTGTCAACCCCAAAAAAGGAGAAAAGTTTGTTTTTTTTGCGGCGGGGAAAAATAGAGGAAGGATGAGGAGGGTTTTTCCGGAGGGATTGTTGAGGTTTTGGCGTCTTGGCCGGTTGGGAATTGGGAATTTTGGGTTTGGAGTTCAAAACGACGAAGTGCGGAAAGGTGCGCAAAATTACCGGCTGTTTCGCATTGGTGGCGACGGTTGTGCGGAGGAATTGGAATGACGAATTCGGGATTGTGTTTGTATGTCAATGCTGTTGGCGGGTGGTGAGTTGGATTGGTTGGGGGATTTTGAATTGGCTCTCATTTTATTTAAGTCGTTGGCCATTGGAAGTTTGTTATTTGGCGGGCGGAAGTGTCTGCGGGGCAAGCGGCCAAGTGTTCGGCGATGGATTGGGAGTGTCCGGGAAGGATGAGCTGGGGAGCGATTTCGTTGAGCGGCGCCAGAACGAAGAAGCGTCGATGCGCCCGCGGATGGGGGAGGGTGAGTTGGGGAGAGTTTTCAACAAGGTTGTTGAAGGCGATGATGTCAATGTCCAAAGGCCGGGCTTCGTTGGGTTGTCTTTTTGGACGGCGGCCAAAAGCTCGCTCAATGGCTTGGCATCGGGCAAGGAGGGTTTGCGGCTGGATTTCGTGAGGAAGGATCAGTTGTAGGGCGGCGTTGGCAAAGGGCGGGGAGTTTGGCGGGCAGTCTGTGGGCGCGGTGATCCAAGGCGATGAGAACACTGGCGGAGCAATGGCCAGAGATTGCAGATTTCTGGAGGATTCTCGCAGATTTTCTAATGGATTGCCCAAGTTGGCGCCCAAGGCGAGAAAGACGGAATGTCGGGATTTTGGTTTAGTGGCGGACGGCATTTTCCAAACGATTTCGGATCGGGGCGGGTTCAATCGTTGAGGCCGAGAACGTGTTGCATGGAGTAGAGGCCGGGGTTTTGGCGGAGAATCCACTTGGCGGCGCGGAGGGCGCCGTTGGCGAAAGTGTCTCGGCTGCCGGCTTTGTGGGTGAGTTCGAGGCGTTCTCCGGAAGCGGCGAACAAGACGGTGTGATCGCCGACGACGTCGCCGCCGCGCAGGGAATGCATGCCGATTTCGTTTTTGGTTCTGGGGCCGATGATTCCTTGGCGGCCGTGTTTCAGGGTGTTGTTTGGCGGGAGATTGCGGGCTTGGGCGAGGATGTTTGCGAGGGTTGCGGCAGTGCCGCTGGGGGAGTCTTGTTTGTGATGGTGGTGCATTTCGACGATTTCGAGGTCGAAGCCGTCTCCCAAGATTTCCGCTGCTTTGCGGGTGAGCCAGAAAAGGGCGTTGACGCCGGTGGAGTAGTTGGAGGCCCAAACTATGGGAATTTTGTCGGCTAGGGATTGGATGGAGGCGCGATCTTCGTTGGTGTGTCCAGTGGTGCCGATGACGATGGGTTTGGTTTGGGCGGCGGATTGTTGGACGATTTTCTGGGTGGCGTTGGGCACGCTGAAATCGATGACGACGTCGGCGGCGGCAATGGCCGGCGCAATTTCGTCGCCAATGTCCGCGGCGCCGGCGACTTCGAGTTGGGGATCGCTTGTGGCGCAGTGAATCAGCGCCTGTCCCATTCTCCCTTTGGCTCCGATGATGGTCAGTTTTGGCATGCGATGTGAACTAAAAATTATAAGGCAGAGGCGGATTGGATGCAAGAATTCTTTGGCCAGCGGGAAATTTATCAGGCGGGGAGCGGGTTTAAACCTTGCGGTTTCTGAGGCCGGCGTAGAACATGCGTCGGCGTGAACCGGATAGAGGCTCGCTTTTTGCAGCTGAGAGAAGATCAACAGAAAGGGTTGGTGGTGTATATCGGCGCGGGCGATCCGAATTTGGAGGCGACGCGGCGTTTGGCGTTGGGTTTTGCGGAAGCGGGCGCGGATGTTTTGGAGTTGGGGATTCCGTTTAGCGATCCGCTTGCAGACGGCGTTGTGAACCAACTGGCGGCGGAGCGAGGCTTGGCTTCGGGGACGACGCCGTCTGGGGTGTTTCAAACGGTGCGGCGGATTCGAGAGGCAAGCGAGATTCCGGTGGTTCTTTATGTGTATTACAATCTGATTCACCAACGGGGTTTGAGAAAGTTTGTTTTGGAAGCGGCGGCGGCGGGCGTGGACGGGCTTTTGGTTTTGGATTTGCCGCCGGAAGAGGGAGAGGCCTTTGGCGAGGCATTGGAGGGTTCGGGGTTGTTGCAGATTTATTTGGTGGCGCCGACGACGCCTGCGGATCGGGTTGCCCGAATTGCTTCTCGGGCGGCTGGCTTTCTCTACTGCATTTCTAGGGAAGGCGTGACGGGGATGCAGGAAACTGTTTCGAAAGGGCTTGGTTCGATGACTGCTTTGATTCGAAGATGCACGGACTTGCCGATTGCCATTGGTTTTGGGATTTCTAATGCCGCGCAAGCGAGGGAGGCGGCGAGTTTTGGAGAGGCTTGCGTGGTGGGAAGCGCCGTGGTGAATCGGATTGCCGCGCTGGGCGATTCCCCGTCGCTGGTTCCCGAAGTGTCGGCTTTTGTGAAGGAACTCAAAACAGCTCTGCGAACGGGCAAAAGAATCGTTGACAAAAATTAGGCCGACGGAGCAATTGAAGGCGGTTTATTGATTGAGTTTGTGAATTGAAGATGAAAACGATGAAGTTTGGGAAAATAGTAATTGCACTGGCCTCCGCATGCTTTTGCGGCGAGGAAATGGAAACAAGCGGGCAGGAAACGCTCACGGTTCAATACACCGAAGAAGACGGCTCTTTTCATACCCTACTAGTAGAGGAAGATGTTGAATTTCTTGATTTTGAAGGTTCTAGCCTGACCAATCTAACCTTGCCGGCAGGATTGTCGAATTTGAAAGAACTCAATCTTATCGGGAATCGATTGACTGGCCTTATCTTGCCCGAAGGGTTGCTGAGTTTGAAAAGGCTTATACTAGGTCCGGAGGATTGGGGCAAGGTGGTGAGTGTTGATTTTCTTTCCGGCTGCCTCTCTTGGAATTCCATACCCGGCATTAAGTATCAACTTCAAGGCCAAAGATTCGAGACAGGTCCTTGGGATGGTATTAAAGAAGTTATCGCCGTTTCTACGCAAACGGAAGACTGTTCGCCCTCAACATGGGGAATCTATCAGGCTGTCCGTGTAGTTGAATTTCAAAAAACGACTCATTTGCAAGTACCTTGGAGGATGAACAATTATGATTGGGAAATCATTTTTGCTGGCAGATGGAAACCATTTGAGGAAATCCCGCCATCCGCTCCTTTCCGCATTGAGTATTACAGAACCCAGCCTCTTTCCATGCGCCGATTGGAGGCCGGCGTAGAAATTGTTTGGGATGCAGGCACGTTGCAGTCTGCGCCAACCGTAAACGGACATTGGAAGGACGTCGCATCTAGAGGAACAGTGCGCCGGCTTTTTCGGTCTTCCCCCCTAACCGAGTTTTTTCGTGTAAAGCCATGATCTCGACAGCAAGAGAAGCAAAGCGTAAAAACAGCATAGTCTCGCGTGGAGTTGCGTTGACTGGTCGCCAACGAAGTTCAGTTTGAAAAAGATTAACGATGATAAATCGGACTCGATGGAAGGAAGACTAAAACAAGCGATTTCGTCTGGGGCGATCCAACGAAGACAAAATTATGGATGAAAGCAAAAACCGCAGATAAAAACCGCGCCGCTGGCCAAAAAGGCGGGCGCAAGAATTGGTTTGCGCTCATTCTGGCCGGCGGGCGGGGGGAACGTTTTTGGCCGGTCAGCCGGCAAAAAACGCCCAAGCAGTTAATTGTCTTGCTGGGAAATCGCTCGTTTTTGCAGCAATGTTACGACCGGGCGGCGCGGTTGGTGCCCAAGTCCAACGTCATTGTTGTCACCAACGCCGCCCAAGCAGAGCAAACGGCCGGACAACTGCCGAGTTTGCCTGCGGAGAACATTATTGCCGAGCCTTGCGGTCGGGACACTTGCGCCGCCGTGGTTCTGGGCGCGGCCATTGTTGGCCAACGGTCGGCTAACCAAGGAGTAATGGCGGTGTTGCCGGCTGATCACCTCATTCCCGACGAAGCGCTGTTCCGGCAGACTTTGCGAGACGGTTTTGATTGGGCTTCTCGTTGCCGGTCGTTGGTGGCAATCGGCATCCAACCCACCGAGCCAGCCACCGGCTACGGCTATATCAAAAAAGGAAAGCTCCTGCCGCCGCTTGCCGGAGCAAAGCCGCCCCAAACCGCGTTCTATTGCTCCGAGCGGTTTGTGGAAAAGCCGAAAATCCAACAAGCGAAGGCCTACCTGCATTCGGGAAAGTACTTCTGGAACGCGGGCATGTTTCTTTGGTCGTCATCCGCAATTCAAGAAGCGTTGCGAAAACATCGACCGGAAATGGCTGCCGCCTGCGATCGTTGGCAACAAGCCGCCGTCAATCCGCCCCAACTAGCCCGAATTCTGAAGCGCGAATATCCCGCCTTGGAAAAGATTTCCATTGACTACGCTTTGATGGAAAAAGCCCGAAACGTCGTCATTGCGGACGGCGGTTTTCGTTGGGACGATCTGGGAGTGTGGACGGCTTTGGCGCGGCACTTGAAGCCGGACAAGGACGGCAACTGCGCTGTGGGGAATTTTGTGCATCTTGATTCCCAACAGAACATCGTCTTTGACGCCAGAAAGCAAAAGACGCCCATTGCGTTAGTTGGATTGAAGGATGCCATCGTCGTGCAAACCGATGACGCCACTCTGGTGGCCGACAAAAGCCAGGCGCAGAAAGTGAAGCAATTGACCGAACTTCTGGCCGCAGACAAAAGGCTTCGAAAATGGACTTAAGTTTGTGGCCAATGATGGAGGTTCATCTGCTGGGCTTTATGGAGCGCATTTTAGAGAGGATCGACCAAATCCCGTTGTTTGTCTTTTTCCTGCCCTTTCAAGTTTGGATGTTCTGGGACTCGCTGCGGCGGGAAAAGTGGCTTTGGATGTGGGCCATCATCTTCCTTTGGATTCCCGCCGTTCCTTATTACTTTCTGGTTTATCGGCCAAGCCAAAACAACGCACCCCGGAAAGAGGCTTTTGAGTTTCCGTGGCCTGCGAATCGAACTCGAATTCAGGAATTGGAAGAGCAAATTCACCATTTAGACCAAGCCCACCATCACGCCGAGCTGGGAGAAATCTACCTCAAGCAGGGAAATTTGGAAAAGGCTTGCCAGCATTTAGAGGCCGCCCGCGATCGCGACGCCGAAGACCTCGACATTCTGGCGCTATTGGGAACTTGCTATTGGAAACAAGAACGATTGGATGAAGCCAAGCAAACCCTTGAGCCAGTCATCGCCGCCAATGCTCGGCACAACTATGGGCAAACCCAAATGACGTTGGCGCAAGTCTATGTCCGGTTGGGACAAAACGCCGCCGCCATTGCCGCTTGGGAATCCGTCCTCCAAGCCAACACCTACGCCCAAGCGCGAGTTCTGTTGGGAGAAGCCTATCTCGCCGCCGGCAGACAAAAAGAAGCCCGCGCCCAGTTCAAAGAAGTGCTTCGAGACGACAAACATACGCCCGACTTCCACCGCCGCCGAGACAAACCCTGGATCAAACGCGCCCGCCAAAAGCTCGACCAATTCACAGAGTAAAACCGAAATTGCCCAAGCAAAAACACTATCGGCGGAAAACCTCCAAACTTCAAATCACAAAAGAAAGAGAAAAAAGTTAAGAAAAGTTCGTCGGAACCAACAAAATCCGCTAATCCAACCGCGAAAAGGGGAATTTGGGCTGGGAAAATTTATAGCCTTGCTCTTCCTGTTGCAGAAGAAGAAAGTTTTTGAGGCTGTTGGTCATCCAAGCGGCGCATTGCCTTTCGTTGAGGAATGGGCAAGCCAAAATGATATGGCCGAGCCAAAGCTGATTTTGGCTCAGTTTGCTTGGCTTGCGCATTTGTTGGTTTTTGGGTGTTTTAGCGGCTTCATAAGCGTTCTGAGGCGGCTAATGTAACGGATTATTTAGTAACAGCTTAGTAATGAATTAGTGCGTGTTCACTCTAACGAAGACTTCGAGTCTCCATCGCGGGAATAGCCCCTCGCTAAGACCGTCCCAATGATTTTCTGCGCCGCAGACCAAGCAATTCTTTTCGCCGGCTTCTGTTCATTCTATTAGCGCCCCGCAATTCTGACATAGACCCTATACGGCGCAGTGGAGTGTTGTGTGTTTCCTTGCACTTTACTACGGCAGTGTGACTAGGCGGCGCAGTGGATGTACTACTAGTTTTTCTCCCATTTTTCTGAGTAAACAACAGCTTAGTCAAGGATCCGCGGCGGTTTTTGGCGATGGGAAAGGGATTTTGCGGCATCTTCGGCGAGGCATTGAGCCTTAGTGGGAACGCGGCTTTGATGCGGAAGGTTTTATGCGGGCATTTCTTGCTTTTTGTCGAATTTCCAAAAGTTTTTTCATGATGGGGAATAGTTGGGCTTGGTGTTGCGGGAGGCCAAAGGCGTTGTGGAGTTGGCGATATAAGGCGTATAATTCTTCGTAAACCGACTGGGCGGCGGGAGTTGGCCGGAAGAGGCGTTTCTTTGCGCCGGTCATTTGTTTTTGGGCGGCGGGGATGTTTGGATAGATGCCTGCGACCACGGCGCCGCAGATCGCCGCTCCCAGCGCGCAAGTCTGGGAAGATCGAGAGGTTTTCATCGTTCGCCCGGTCACGTCTGCGTAGATTTGCATGAGAAGCGGGTTTTTCTCGGCAATGCCGCCGCAAGCCACGATTTCGGAGATGGAAACGCCGGCGTTTTCTATTTGTTCCACGATGACTCTTGCGCCGAAAGCGGTTGATTCGATGAGCGCTCGGTAGATTTCGTCGGGCTGTGTTTGCAAGGATTGGCCGACAAGCAAGCCACTCAGTTGAGGATCCGCTAAAATGCTTCGGTTTCCGTTGTTCCAATCTAGGGCGAGAAGACCGCTTTCTCCCGGCCTTCGATCTGCTGCGGCTTGGGTTAGGGCGTTGTGGTTTGCGCCGGCGTCTGGTTGAACAGCGTGGATCCACCAGTTGAAAATGTCGCCTACGGCGGATTGCCCGGCCTCTAGACCAAAATGGCCGGGAAGAACGGAGTGGGGCGCAACGCCGCAAAGTCCGGCGATGTAAGGCAGTGGACGGTTCATGGGAGAGACAAGGATGTCGCAGGTTGAGGTGCCGAGTATTTTGACCATGGTTCCTTCGCGGATGCCGCAGCCAACGGCACCGAGGTGAGCGTCCAAAGCGCCGCCGGCGATTGGTGTTCCGGTTGCGAGGCCAAGTTTTTCCGCCCAATGGAGACTCAAGCGGCCGGCTTGGCAATCCGCCGGATGAGCCTCATTGGGCAGAGATTGGCGAATGCGTTCGAGTTGCGCATCGAATTGGCGAAGGAAGGCGGGATCGGGGTAACCTTGCCAGTCCTCGTGGAACCAGCCTTTGTGTCCGGCTTGGCAGATGCCGCGCGCGGGATGCGCTGGCTTGCCGGCCAGCACGGCGGGAATCCAATCCGCAATTTCCACCCAAGTGTGGGCGCTTCGGATGACTTCCGGCGCAACGCGGGCGCAGTGGAGCAGTTTGGCCCAAAACCATTCCGAAGAGTAGGCGCCGCCGCATTTCTGGAGGTATTCCGGTTTTTGTTGGGCGGCGGCTTTGCTTAGTTCGGCGGCTTCCTCTGCTGAGGTGTGGTCTTTCCAAAGCCAAGCGAAGGCGTTCAGATTCTCTTGAAATTCAGGATGCGCCGCTAAGGGAGTTCCTTCTTCGTCAACGGGCATTGGCGTGCTTCCGGTGGCGTCAATGCCAATGCCTTTGATCTGCGATGGAACGAAGGCGGGGTCTGCTTTGGCGGCTTGGCGAAGGGCTTTTTGGGTGGCTTGCTCGGCTCCGTTTAGATAGTCCAGCGGATGTTGTCGGGCTAGTTCAGGTTGCCCCGGATCGGAAAAAATTCCGCATTCTCCTTGGGCGTATGGGATTTCGGCGGCGGCGATTTCTTGTCCGTCGTCCGTGCGGACGATGAGCGCCCGAACGGTGTTGGTGCCGTAGTCCAGTCCGATGGTGAAAGATGGACGGGAATCAGTCATAGCGGATTGTTAATAAGTTAAGCCGTTTGGGAAAAGCATGAAACCTGCGTCGTTTTATTTGCAAGGCTTTTTGGTTGCGCGGAGGAATTGGCGGTTTTTTTGTTTGCCTACGGGTTGATTGTCCTTTTAAATGAAGCGCTTGTGATTCGAATCGGATGGCGAATTTTATGATCGGAAAAGCGGCCCGCTACTTGACAAAGCAGGAGAAGACGTTGATCTCTCTTGTCTTGTTGATTTTGCTTTTCGGCGCGGTTGCTCAGCGTTTTTTGCTGGAAAAACCTCGACAAATTCAAGCCCCAGCCGAAGAGACAACAAAAGGAGCAGACGATGCAAACGGAGAATTTTGACGAAAAAATTGAGCAAATTGTTGCGCGAGACGCCAGATACGGAAGGGATGCCTATAAATTTATCCGCGAAGTGTTGGCGCAAGCGCAGAAGAAACTCGCTCCCAACAAAAAAATCCAAGTCCAACAACCGCAACATGTTTCGGGGCAAGAGCTTCTAGAGACCATGCGGCAATACACGTTGAAGGAGTTCGGTCCTATGGGAAGGTACGTCTTGGCAGAATGGGGAATCCTGCGTTGCGAAGACGTTGGCGAAGTGGTTTTCAATATGGTGGAGGCCGAGATACTTTCGAAAAGGAGGCAGGATGTTCAGGAAGACTTTGCCGGCGGGTTCGACTTTGAAGAAGCATTTGTGAAGCCTTTTCTTCCTCCCACAAAATTGCGCCAAAAACCGCGGGCTCGCTCGGACGCCGGCAAGGAAACGCGCCAATAAAGGCTTATCCCGCGTTCTTGCGCGCGGCGCATTCCCAATCCGCTTTCGCCAAATAATTTGATGTCTGCTTTTTCCAAAAAACCGAACGGAACGGCCGGCGGGAAAGTCAGCGCCGACTGCCGCCAAGGCACTTGGCTCGCCTCTTTGCCCAACGGCTTGACGATGATCGTCCGCGAAGACCGAAGCGCCCCGGTAGTTTCAGCGCAAGCATGGTGCCGCGCCGGAAGCGTCCACGAAGGACAATGGCTGGGAGCGGGACTTTCCCACATTTTAGAACACATGCTCTTTAAAGGAACCAAGACGCGCGGCGTTGGACGCATCGATCAAGAAGTGCAGGAACTGGGCGGAAACATGAACGCCTACACGTCCTTTGACCGCACGGTCTATTGGATTAACGCCCCCCAAGAAGGCGCCCAGACCATTGTCGACATTCTTTGCGACATTATGAAAAACGCCATCTTGCCAGCCGAAGAACTGGAAAAAGAGATGGACGTTATTCGACGCGAAATGGACATGACAGACGACGATCCCGGACACTCCTCAAGCCGCCGCCTGTTTGAAACAGCCTACCAAGTAAGCCCCTGCCGCTATCCTGTTATCGGCTACCCCGACGTGTTCAACCGCATCCGAAGAGACGACGTCCTCGCCTACTACGAAGAAAAATACGCGCCCGGAAACATCTTTTTCGTCGTGGTCGGCGACGTTCAAGCTTCCGCCGTTATCCAGAAAATTGGGGAAGAATACGCTGACCAACCCTGCCGACCCCTGCTTCCCGCCGTATTGCCGCAGGAGCCCCGTCAGGCGGCCGCCCGCCAAAGCGTTGAAGAATCTCCCATAGAGTTAGGCCACTTCCACTTTGCGTGGCACATCCCCGACGTCCGCCATCCGGACATTCCGGCGCTCGACGTTCTTGGAACCATACTTGGCGAAGGCCGCAGCTCCCGGCTCTTTCGGCAAATTCGAGAGCGGCTCAGCTTGGCGCACTCCGTCGATGCCTGGACGTACAGCCCCGGAAGTTCCGGACTCATCGGCATTAGTGGAGTGGCCGACGGCCCAAAATGCGCCGACGCGTGGAAAGCCATCCTCGCCGAAGTAAAATGCGCCCAAGAAAACGGCTTTGCCGAAGAGGAAATCGAAAAAGCAAAGAAAATTTTCCTGGCCGGAACCCTCGGCGCAAAAAAAACCATGCAAGGCCAAGCGCAGGATTTAGGCGAAAACTGGCTGGCGGCGCACGACCTCGAATTCTCCAACCGCTACCTCAATCAAGTAAAGGCTTTGACGACTGAAGACGTGCAGCAAGCGGCGCAACGATACCTAACCGAGCCAAACCGAACCCTTGCCGCGCTCTTGCCGCCGGGCGCCAAAGCCGCCGCTAAAACCGCCGCCAAAACGCACCCGCAAAACGCCATCCAACTGGCCGAGTTGGACAACGGCCTGCGCTTGCTCACCAAAGAAGACCATCGCCTACCCTTTGTCGAACTGCGCGCCGTCTTCCGCGCCGGCGTGCTGGCTGAAACCGCCGAAACCAACGGCCTCACCCGGCTCACCGCCAAACTCTTGCTGAAAGGCGCCGGCAAACGAGACCCCGCCGCCATCGTCAACGCCGTCGAGTCCGTCGGCGGCCAAGTCAAGACCTACGGCGCTGGCAACAGCTTCGGCATCAGCATCGAAGTGCTCCACGAAGACTTGCCCCTCGGCCTCGAAATCCTCTCCGACCTCATCCTCCGCCCCGCCTTCGCCGAAGACCAACTGGAACGCGAACGAATCGCCCAACTCGCCGCCATCCAGTCCCAAAACGACCAAATCCTCCAAGTCGGATTCCGAACCGCCCGACAAGCCCTCTTCGGCGCCAGCGGCTACGGACTAGACGCCTTAGGCACCGCCCAAAGCGTCCAAAACCTGCGTCTGCCCCAAATCCACAACTTCTTCAATACCCACCGCTCTCCCAAAAACTGCGTCCTCGCCGTATTTGGAGACATTGCAACCGACGCAGTCCGCGCCGAAGTCAACCGCCTCCTAGGCGTCGGTCAATGGCCAAAACAACGCAACCCCGTTTTCCCGCAACCCAAACCGCACTCCATTCGCGAACTTCAAGTCCGCCGAACCGTGGACAAAAAACAAGCCGTCGTCATCATTGCCGCCCAAAGCGCAACCTTTCCCGACAAAAAACGCTACGCCCTTGACCTCTTGCAAGAAGCCTGCAGCGACCTCGGCTCCCGTCTTTTCCTTCGCATCCGCGATCAACTCGGCCTCGCCTACTATGTTGGAGCGTATCACGTTCCCGGCCTCATTCCCGGCTACTTCGCCTTCTACGCCGGCACTTCCCCTGAAAACGCTGACCGCGTCGATCAAGAACTCTCCCAAGAAATTCAATCCCTTCGCCAAAACGGCCTTGCCGAAGCCGAGCTCAAACGCGCCAAAGCCAAAATACTGGGGCAAAAAAAAATCGCCCGTCAAAACCTTGGAGGCATGGCATTGGTAACTGCGTTGGACGAACTCTACGGCTTCGGCTACAAACGGTGGGAAGAAGAAGAAACCGAATACCAAGCAATCACCCTCGAAGACGTCCGCACCGCCGCCAATACCTATTTCCAACCCAACCGCACCATCCACACACTCATCACCCCCAACTAAAAAAACCGCCAAAACCAAAATCCACATGCGCCCAGGATTACTATAAAAAAACGCCATAAAAGTGCGATCCGCCTCGTCCAAGAAACCAAACTCGAAAAATGCCGAAACTTCCTCGACAAAATTGTCACCCTTATAAACTCTCTATTATATGTATGAACAGTTGATATTGTTCTCTAAACCTATTCTTAAAGATCCACTAAAAATGAAAACCATTTCCTTTGCGAAAACTAAAATCTATAAATACAAAACTATATTATACGCGACGGCTTTAAAGCTCTGCTAAAACATCTGCGATGGCGGTAAAACTTTGTGCAAAGAAACTTTAGTTAATCCATGCGCAGGTTATTGAAGAATTTTGCTTGCGGGCTTTGTTTGGCGCAGGTCTATTTGATTAATAGCTTATCTCCGGGCTTTAGTTCCTTTTCGTATTTACCGTAGTAGATGAGGTCTCCTCCTTCCATTTCCAAGAAGCCGTCCGCCGGGATTTCATTGACCAGCCGTTCCACAAGAGCTCTCGCCTGCTCTTCGGGGATCCATGATTCATTCCACTCAGGCTCGAAGAAGTGGGGCCAAACCAACTCGGCGAGCATGCTGTCTTTTCGCTTTTGCGCTTCCTCGCCCCAAGTGACATCCACGATTTCGGTTGTGTCGGCTTTATGATAGGCTTCGATTCGCCGCCGCATTTCTTGGTGTCGGCTATGCCGGAGTTCCCTCGTCATTGCCCGCCTTAAATCGCCGGGCAGAGCTCGGTAGACCGCCAACTGCGCCGGCGTGAGGCTTTCCAGCATGCTGGGGAGAAGTTCGGGCTCAGGCGGAGGAATAGTCCGCTTGACGTTCTTCCAACGAATCTCTTCCGGGTCTTTCGCCATTGCGTGGTGGTATTTTTTTAGCCAATCAAACACCATTCCTTGAAGGACGGTATCATTTGCCTTTTCGCCGAGTTCTTCTTTGATGATGTCGTGCATCTGCTCGAACTCTTCAGTGTATGGCAAACGGCTTTGGTAGAAGTTTCGCAGGAAGCCGTGGTTTTTTACTAGGCCCACATCGACGGTTGGATCGCCGTAGGTAATCTCTGGGTGATGGGTTGGTTCAAACGGGAATCGGTCTATCCAATCCTGCCGACTTGCCCACCATTCTTTTTCCGCCTGTTCTTTGACCTTTTGTTCCCATTCTTCTTTTGTGTAAGTCTCACCTGCATCAAAAGCCTTGGCCATATCAAGTTCTTCTTGAGTGACGTAGACTACGTTCCCATCGTCATCCACCCAGTATCCGGCGTAGCCGTCTGGAATCGGAATCTGCGGATGCGCAACGGTTGGTGTGGCTGAAGCGAGTGTTGCTGGCTCGGTTTGCGGCAGCGCGATGGTTTCTTCTTCCGCTGTTTTCTTTGGCGGCGAGAAAACAGACACCAACATGGCCACGATGCCGGCGAGCGCAACAGCGGCAAAGCCGCTGTAAAGGAGTTTATCTGTCTTGTTCATTGGCTTGTCTCCTGTTTTGCTGGTTAGTCGGTCTTTTTGTATTGATCCGATTCGGTTTGAGAAACAACACGCTTTTTCCCGCTTACATACGGCACAGGCATCATCCCATAGTAGGTGACTGGAAACCCATTTTCATAGCCGTACCCAGTTTTTACTCTCTGCATTTTATTCGTGTAAGTAAATCGATCTTCGAAGAATCGTTGGGCGCCGGCGCTGATTTTTGGTTCTCCGATCATGGCTTGGTTGTTATCCAAAAGATCGACGGCAACGGCGTGTCTTGTTTTGATCGTTGTGAAATCAGAATCGGACCACCCTTCATCTGGCGGATACTTCCACTGTCCGCTGGGCAGAATCCTGCTGTATTCCCAGTAGATCGTACCTTTGTATTTATCGGCGTCTGGGTCATCGGCGCTTGCCTTGCCGAGCGCGGTGTTGCCCGACGGGTTTTGGAAATTGCTTTCCGCTTCGTAGGATCCGACGTTGTAGGTTGTCGTGCCTATTTTCCAGATGGGGCCGAGTCTTAGCGTGCCATTCGGTGTTGCTCCATTATTGCTTACGCCGCCATTTCTGTAATGCCTCCGCCATCTCATCTCTTGAATTCTCTGGCAACGTACGTGTTTATGTAGTCCGTCCTTGCGCCGGCGTACACATCTTCAAAATATCCGTCGTCGTCGAAGATTTCAAACTTGACCCATCTCCTGGAGTATTTCCTGTGGTGCAGTCTTGCCACGGCTTCCGCTTGGGTCATGGTCGTTCCGTCTCTTTTCGTTCCCCTCGCGGTTTTGGGTTCTTGTTGATGTCCCATGCTGGCGGATGCAGTTTGGGTTTCCCAAGGGCCGTCTACCGTCGGTTGGACTTCGTATTTGTAAGTCCATTCGTTGGAGAGCCAGTCGGCGCCGTTGACGATGGCGTTTGCCCTTGGAGAGGCGTCGGTAATGGTTATGCCGCCGTTTGCCCTTAGCAGCGCCGTTGTGGCCGCGTCCAACGATTTGCCAATCAACCATGATGTGATGGTGTCGACGACCAATTTCCAACCAGCTTGCGTTTGAATGGGCGTCAGCGCGGTGATGAGGCCAGTGAGCGCGAGGACGGCGATGAGGCCGCTCTTCCGCAGGATGGCGCCGGGCGCAAAGCGCAGGTGCCACGGCGTCTTCTTTGATGAATTCCTCATCGTTGCTCCTTCTTTGGAGGCATTGTCCTCCGCGCCAACGGCGCGGTCAAGATTAATTCGGTTGTTTAATTGGTTCATAAAACGAGTTTCTTTGCTGATTTGTGTCTTTTTTTGTGTCTTTTAGTCCGTAATTCAGGCCGATTGACAACCGCAAATGCAGGCAAAACGCGAACATTCCCTACCCGTTCGCCGAAGCAAACAGGAAAGGAAAGTATCCTCGTCTTTCCCGACAAAATCATATTCAAACTGTGATATTCAGCAGGAGACCCGATGTCGAATCGACTCACCGGAGAACTTCAAGACCGAGAAAATGAAAAATCCAGCTGGTTGGCAGGCTTTTTTTGCGGGAATCGACATTTTTCTCGAGAATTCTGCATTTTTTTGCTGGCTGGGAGGATTTCTTGAGGTTTTTTTGCGGGTTGGCGAGGCATTTGGAGAAACATATCCCACCAGGCCGATTGAAAATGATTCGGCAGGGTAATTGCGAGAAACTCTGCCCATTCGCCAAAGCCAACGAGAAAGAAGCATGGCATGCGACTCTCCCAAAACACGATTCTAAACCGTGATATTTCAGCGGGAGACTCAATAATGAATCATTTTGCTAAATGATTGCCAATCGTGGAGAAGGCGTCGTCCGAGAGTTAGCAGATAAAGAATTCCAACAGCGGCAATGATGCCGCCGACCGGCGCCAAGTCAAACATGCGAAATGGAATCTGGCCTTGCTCGGCGGCGGTGGAGCTGACGAGCAAATTGGTGGAAGTTCCAATCAAAGTGCAACATCCGCCGAGGATGGAGGCGAAGGAAAGCGGGATGAGCAGTTTGGAGGGTTTGATGTTTCGTTTGGCGGCGAGGCTGGTGACGATGGGCAAGAAGAGCAAGACGACCGGCGTGTTGTTGACGAAAGCGGAGGTGAGCGCAACCAGGGGCAGAAGAGCTAGAAGGATGGACACATCGCTTTGTCCGATGAGGCGGTCTGTCGCCGCGCCTAGTTGATCTAAGGCGCCGGTTCGCTCCAAAGCGGCGCTGATGATGAACATGCAGCCGACGGCAATGGCCGCTTCGTTGCCAAAGACGCGAAACGCTTCGGCCGGGCTCAAAATCCCGGCGCCCAGCAAGGCGCCCATCGCGCACAAGGCAATGATGTCGGGAGGAAGCTTCTCGGTCGTCATGGCAAAGAAGGTTGCCAAAAGCAGAGCGAAGACAATGGCGATTTCGATGGTCATTTCTGGCTCGATGCGGAGCAGAGCGAGGCGATAGTCTGGCGAATTCGCGGGTTTTGGACAATACAAAAGGCGCTGGGCGGATTTGTCTGCGCCGGGTAAATTTGCTTCAAAAGGCGGGTTAGTTGTGGATTCCGAAGTCGCATGCTTGCCGGGCGGCCTCTCGCAAAGTTTCGCTGAAGGTCGGATGCGCATGACTGCTTCGGGCGAGGTCGGCGGCGCTCTTTTCCATGTTCATGGCCAAAGCGACTTCGTTAATCATGTCGCCGGCGCGGGCGCCGAGGATGTGGGCGCCTAGTATTTTTTCGGTGTCTTTGGCGATCAAGAGTTTGACGAACCCATTGGTTTGATTGGCGGCGCGGGCGCGTCCATTGGCGCGATAGGGGAATTCTGCTTTGCGAAAGGAAACGCCGGCCTCAACAAGTTGGCGCTCGGTTTTGCCCACCGCCGCAATTTCTGGCTCGGTAAAAATCACTGAGGGAATGGCGCCGTAATGAATGTTTGCCTTGCCGCCGCGGAGAAGCGACTCGGCAAAGGCCATGCCTTCTTGTTCGGCTTTGTGCGCCAGCATCGGCCCGCCAATGACATCTCCAATGGCGAAGATTCCGGGAACGTTAGAGGCAAAGGTCTCATCGACTTGAACGGCACCTCGCTCGTCGAGAGCAACGCCCAATTCCTCCAATCCAAGATGGGCGGTGTAAGGCACTCTGCCGACCGCCGCCAAAACTTTGTCGGCGATGATGGGCTGCCCCGTATTCAAATGGACGGAAACCTTCCCGTTTGGGAAGGCAGTTTTGCGGCAGGAAGCGCCGAGCCGAAACTGCAGGCCTTGCCGGGCAAGGAGTTTTCGGGCTTCGTGGGATAAGTCGCCGTCCATGCCGGGAAGGATTTGATTGCGGGATTCAATCACCGTCACTTGGGCGCCCAAACGACTCCAGACGCTTCCCAGTTCCAGCCCGATGTATCCGGCGCCGACGACCGCCAAATGTTCAGGCACCGAAGACAAAGCAAGAGCGTCCGTGCTGGAAAGAATGCGTTCGCCGTCAAAAGAAACCCCGGGCAAGGCGGCGGCGCGGCTGCCGGTGGCGATGAGAATGCTCTCGGCCCTAATTTGGCAATGCTTCTTTGTTCCGTTAACGGCGATGGAACGAGGCGAAGTTAACCGGGCGACGCCGGTGAAGGAGGCAATTTTATTTTTGTGAAACAGCTGCGCAAGCCCTTGAGAAAGCCGGGAAACCACTTGGTTCTTCCGCCTCATCATCGCTCCCAAGTCCAGACCAACAGAGCCGACGACAACGCCGTGCTTGCCAAGAGAATGGCGCGCGAAAGCGAAATGACGGCTGGATTCGAGCAAGGCCTTGCTGGGAATGCAACCGATGCGCAGGCAAGTTCCGCCCAAACCTGCTTCCCGATCCACGCAGGCAACGCGCCCTCCCAGTTGCGCGGCGCGAATGGCGGCGGCGCAACCGCCGGGTCCGGCGCCAATCACGGCGAGGTCAAAGGTTTCCATAGAATCTTGAGAAAGCAAAAAGGACGGCTTATTCCTCGTACTCTTTCAGAAAGCCGACGAATTCACGGCGATGCTCTTCCTCGTTGCCCAAGATTTGAATGATCAAGTCTTGCGTGACATAATCGCGCCCATCGCAAAGTTGAATGATTTTTTGATATTGCGCAATGGCGGCTTCTTCGGCGGCGATGACGCCTCGAATCACGGCGACAATATCGGTGGGGTCTTGGGGAGGTTGCAGGCTTTCTTGAACCGCTTGAAGCGCCATCGATCCCGGAACCCTTCCCCCAATGGTTTTGATTCGTTGCGCGATCTGTTGCGCGTGTTGCACTTCCACGGCAACATCCGCGGCCAGCGCCTTTTTGATGACCTCTGATCGCACGCCATCCAAGTGAACGCTGTTGGCGATGTAGTTTTGCGCGGTTTCCAATTCCATGCCGTAGGCGACCGCCAGCTCAACAATAATGTCTGAATTCTCTCTGAGATTTTCCATAACGAGTATTCCTCCGCCCAGAGAATGACGCAAAGAAGAGCGAAATCCAAACCCGAATTTCTGCGCCGTCTCTTTTCCCTTTGGCAAGGAGAGAGAGGTTGGCGGGCTTTTCTTGGGGATTGGCTGGCGAGGAGGGCTCTTTCTTTGGCGGGAGGGGAAAACTTTTTTGAAGATTTCTTCTTTTTTTGTTTGACTTGGGGGCGAAGAAGAGGAGATATTCAAGAAAAGCGGGTCGCAATGGCGCAGGAAAAAAAAGATTAAAAAAAGCTTGCGTTGTGGGTTCGTTTGTGGGAAAGTCGTTTTAGTTTTAGCTGTTATCGGTTATTTTATTGATTGATTAGAGCAGATACAAAGAAAGGTAAGGATATGAGAACATTGAGTTTAGGGGAGCGGGGGCGTTGCCGGAGCAAGGCGTTTATTGGGGCGTTAGTGGTGGGGGCGCTTTTGGCGGGGGTTTTTGAGGAGCGCGTTCAAGCGCAGTTGTACATTGATGTCTATCAGAGCCGGGATGACGCGAATAAGACGTTGTGGGTGTTTAGCGGTTCATCGACGACGGCGCAGTTGTGGAGCGTTCGCACGGATGTTGCGGGGAACGCGAGCTTCGATCGGCGGGATAGTTGGGAAGTGACGGGCAACAGTGGCAATCTTTACATCGCCAATGCGCCGAGCAATGTGATTAGTTCGCTCGCTTCGGTCACGGGCTTGGATGCGGTCACTTCGCGGGATCGGTGGTATGTGGCCAATGTGCTGACGAACACGGCGACGGTGACGGCGCCGACGCTGACCATTACGACGAACTCGGTGGATCGGACGCGTCCTATCACGTCCTTGTTTATGAACGAGGATACGGGTTCTGGGGCTACGGATCGGGATGAGTTGGGCATTCGGGTGGGCACGAGTTCTTTTCGCTATGATTTGGGGGGCACTTCGGCCTGGAGCGGGGTAGGGATATTGGAGAAGCCTTTTAGCGATTTCTATTCGGGGTCTTCGGATGGCACCTTCTCCTTCGCTAACTTGGGGACGACTGCTGTTGGGGGGCCACGCTTTGCGGCTGGGTCGGATGGGTCGGTCGTGGTTCGGTTTCATCGGGGGACGGTGATACCGGAGCCTGAGGAATATGCGCTGGCGCTGGGCTTGTTTGCTTTGGGCTTTGTGCTGGTGCGCCGGCACTGGCAAAAGAAGCGGCAGGCTGCCGCCGCCACTGTTGCGTAGGCTGGTTAGTTAGTTAGTTGGATATTGCCGGCTTTTGTTGCGGAGTGGCTAAGGAGTTATAGGCAGGCAACAAAGAGTGGCAACGACAAGATTGCGTCCCGTTTCCAAAAGGTTTTGGAAGCGGGATTTTTTTGCTTTCCTTTCCCTTTTCCTTTTCCTTGCGCACTAAGCATTGAGAATTCCTTTTCCTTGCGGAATTGCGGAATTCTCATCCGGTGATTAGCGGATTTTTGGCGGTTGTTTTGAAAAGCGAGCGGCTTTGATTCTGGGAAAGAAAATCGGCCGCAAGCCGTTGAAACCACTCTAAACGGCTTTGACAAAACGCCAATTATGAACATCGACAACGATATTTTGGCCGTCAAAACGGATGGTCTTACGCGAATGTTCGGCAGTTTTCGGGCCGTTTCCGCAGTGAGCCTGCGGGTGAAGAAAGGCCGTTTCTATGGATTTCTCGGCCCCAATGGCGCTGGAAAGTCCACCACCATCAAAATGTTGACCGGCCTGCTTGCCCCCACTCTTGGCTCCATTCAAATCCTCGGGCATACGCTGACGGGAGATTCCGCCGACTTGAAAGTCAAACGGCGCGTCGGTGTCGTGCCGGAAGATTTGGCTTTATACGACCATTTGACGAGCCGGGAATATCTTTCCTTCATTGGCCGCATCTACGGCGTGGAGAAAAACGAGTTGCGCTCGCGCATTGATTCCTTGCTGGCTCTGATGAATCTCGAAGAACACGAATCCAAACTCAGCATGGAGTTTTCCCACGGCATGAAGAAAAAGCTCGCAATGGCCGCGGCCTTGATCGGCAACCCCGAACTGCTCTTTTTGGACGAGCCTTTTGAAGGCGTGGACGCCGTCAGCGCCTCCATTCTCCGCGAAACGCTCCAACAATTTGTGCGGCGAGGCGGCAGCGTCTTCCTCACTTCGCACGTGCTAGACATTGTCCAACGTCTTTGCACCGACGTGGCGATCATCGACAAAGGAACTATTGTGCATGAAACTTGTATGGACATGTTAGACGGCTCGCTGGAAGACTGGTTTTTGGAAGTGGTGGGCAAAGAGGAAGGCGGCAAAGCCCTAAACTGGCTGGAAGGAGGCGCTTCCTCTCAAGCATCTTAACCATGAGCGCGCGTCGGCTCAAGGCGGTTTTCCTGCTTCGTTGGCAACTCAGCCGCAATGCCTTCCACCGGGCAAGCGCGTTTTCCGCAGCCGTTTATGTCATCCTTCGCGTTCTTTTCCTGCTCGGCCTTGTCGGCGGAACAATCGGGGCGTTTTTCTTGGGAAAGAGCGATGTCCTTGCCGCGAATCCAAACAGAATTCTCTGGCTAGTGAGCGGCGCTATTTCCGCCTTTCTCTTCTTCTGGTTAATTGGATTGCTTGCGGAATTGCAGCGATCCGACTCTTTGGATCCTCGTCGCATGGCGCATCTTCCCATTTCCCGCAAAGAAATGTTTCTCTTCAACTACGCTGTTTCCCACTGGACGCCGAGCTGCCTTCTGTTTCTCTCGATCTCCGCCGGATTTGTCATCGGAACAATGTTCCGTTTTGGCGAGCGCATGGCTTTGGCTTTCGGACTGCTCGTCCTGATGATTTTGGCGATTTCTTCGTGGACGTACGCTTTGCGCGGTTGGCTCACAAAACTCATGCTCAATGAACGGCGAAGGCGATCTCTCATCGTCTGGATGACATGCGCCATTATCCTCATGGCGCAAGTTCCCAACCTGCTTTTCAACAATTCCCTGTTCGGATTTCGCGCTGTTGCCGAGACCGAGAGAATCGAACGTCAACTCACACGCGACATTGAATATGCGGAGAGCAGACTCAAAGAAATAAAAGAAACCGCAAAGAATGCCGAAAGCGGCCTCAGCGAAGAAGATTTACAGTTGACTTCGCCGCAGGAAAGAGATTGGCGGCAACGGAATCTGCGACGGCATCAAGAACGCTTGCGCAAAGCGAGGGAACGCTTGCGGGAAACTTTCGAAGTCTACCGAACGTCGTTGCAAGAAAACGCGCCGGGCGATTGGCGACTCCAACCCGAAACCGCCCTCTCCATCTTCCAATCTGCTTTCCCGCCGCTCTGGCCTGCTTCCGCCGCCGCTTCCATTGCCCGCAACGAACAAGGGCAATACAAACGCGCTTTTTGGATTGCGCTGGAACTTGCCGGTCTTTGCTGTCTTGCCTTGATTCGCGCTTTGCGAGCCATTCAATCTGAATTTCAAATGCCCTCTCCTCGCTTGCAACAGCGCTTCAAAAGAAAAGAAACGACGCCGAAAAACAGCGGAAAAACAAAACCGATGAAAAATTGGCTGGAGCGCAATCTGCCCGGCATTTCCAACTCAACCTCTGCCGTGGCATGGGGAACTCTTCGCTGCCTCACTCGGATGCCGGAAGCGAAAATGACTCTTCTGATCCCAATCCTTCTACTCGTCGTTTTTGGCGCCCTTTACTTCGACGACCTCGCCGCTTCCAAACCGGATGTATTCGTTCGCTTTCTTCCCAGCTCGATATTGTTTCTTAGTTTCATGGGATCTTTGCCGTTTTTCACCAATGCCTTCGGCTTTGATCGTTCGGGATTTTGCGCCCTCGTTCTTTCCCCCGTTCCCCGCTCTGAAATTCTGCTAGGGAAAAACCTCGCGATCCTGCCTCTGTTTCTCCTCTTGACGGCCTTGCCGCTGCTTGGGATTCAACTCTTGGCCCATCCTCCGATTCTCTATACGATCAGCGCGTTTCTTCAGGCCTTAACCCTCTGTCTGCTTCTGACTTTGTTCGGCAACCTCCTGTCCATCAAAGCGCCTTATCGCTCAAAACCCGGAAGCCTGCAACCCGTCAAAACCAAATCCGGCGCAAGCGCGTTGATGAACACGCTGTTTCCATTCTTGTTCCTCCCTCTCCTCATTCCGATAATCATGCCCATGCTTGTGGAAGAATTATCCCGGTGGATTCCGTTTTTTCCGTTCCATTGGAACATCACACTCTCCGCACTGAGCTTGCTTGTCATCGCCTTTTCTTATCGTCAATCGCTCCATTCCATGGGAAATCTTCTGGCTTCTCGAGAGCAAGAAATCCTCCGCGTCGTCACCGAACAAGTCGATTAAAAGCAAAAAACTTCAAATCCCGGCGAATAACTTCCCTCTAAATTCAAAGAAAACCCGCGTCCCTTTGATCAATTCTTACTGAATCGCCACAGATTTGATCTTCAAAAAGAGATCCTCACCCCACGGAGGCATTTGGTTTGTCTTCTCAATGAACTGGACGGATTCGGGAACTTTTTCAAAAGGCAAGGAAGCAAAAAAATCTATAGAAGGAACTAAGGCTCGGTTCAGATCATTCGGCTCAAATTTATATAAGAAATCGCCATACTTGCGCCTTGAGAGCGAAAAGATTTCCCTTCCCGTTTGAGAAAAGAGATAAAGAAATAAATGCTTTATATAATCGCGTCCCAGTAAATTCGGCTGAAAACCGTGAAAACAAGTTAAATTCAGCGCATTGCTTTTATTCAAAATAACTTTGTATCCTCCTCGGGAAAATACCACTAACAAAAGAGGCGAAGAAAGCCTCAACACTTTTTTCAATTTTATATTTTTCTTTTCGAGATTGGAAAAAACTCGGCTTTTGGCCTGTTTTTGACAGGTTTTTTCAGCGGAACCAAGGTCGGATTGGTGTTTGTTTCCGTCTTTCGAGAGGTCTTTGGCAACGGTTTAGTATTTTATTTATATTGGTTTTGTAACGACGTTGTTGCTGTGTTTGAAGGCGAGTGTTTAGCGGTTTGCTGAGAGGCGTTTCCGCCTTGATAAGTCAATATTGGGAAGAATTATTAGGTTTCTGATGGTTTGCGGGGTTTGGCGCGTAGTTGCGTTTTTAGAGCGTTGATGTAGTTTTGAAGGGAGTCTTGATCAAAGAACGTTGCGAGAATGTAAAAAATGAGTGGGATTCGATTTTCCGAGTCTATCGAAATTGTTCGTTTCCATTCTTCGGATGGAAGCGCGGAGCGGGTTAAAGACGTTGTTAGCGCCGAGCAACCGTTGGAAATTCGGGTGCGCGGACAAAGCGTGGCGATTACGATGCGAACGCCGGGTCACGACCGGGAGTTGGCGGCGGGCTTTGCCATTTCGGAAGGACTTATCAACGAGCCGTCGCAGCTTTTGGAGGTGGATCATTGCCGACGGGAAGAGGCCGAGCATCCGGAGAACATCGTCAACTTGTATTTGGACGCCTCCACTCCCTGCGATTTAGAAAAACTTTCCCGGCACGTCTTTGCCTCCTCTAGTTGCGGCATCTGCGGCAAGGCGTCTTTGGAGGCGATTCGCAATCTTTGGCCGCCTGTTCGGTCGGATTTTCGCATCGCATCGGCGCAAGTTCTTTCGCTTCCGCAGCAACTTTGGCGGGCGCAGGCGGAGTTTCAACGGACTGGCGGGCTTCATGCCGCGGCCTTGTTTGATTTGGATGGTCGCATTGTTTGCGTTCGGGAAGACGTGGGGCGGCATAACGCCGTCGACAAAGTCATCGGCTGGAGCTTTCTTAACGGCCACTTCCCTTTGGAAAGCTGTTTGTTGCTTGTCAGCGGTCGGGCGTCTTTTGAGATTATGCAGAAGGCGCTGGCCGGGCGCGTGCCTTTTGTCGCCTCTGTGTCGGCGCCGTCAAGCCTGGCCGTCGAATTCGCCAAAGAAAACGCGCAAACTTTGGCGGGCTTTCTTCGTCCCGACGGCTTCAACGTCTATTCGGTTCCGGAACGCATCCAAGCGTCTTCGAGTTTTCCTTGAAAATTTTCTGAATAATCCGCGCCGCACGGCCGGACACTTCCGCTTGCGAAAAACAGACAATTGGATGTTGTTTTGTACCGCACTCTCAGCTACGCTGTGCGCCGATGGAACTGAAAAATCCAAGCGAATCCAACAAGTGTACCCGTCGCCAGGCCATAAGCGCGGTCGGAGCGGTCGGAGCGTCTTCCGTTCTGACTGCGTGCGCCACAACGCGAAAAGTAGCAAGGCCTTCTTCTGCCTTTCGCTATTGCCTGAACATGAGCACGATCCGAGGGCAGAATCTTTCCGCCGCAGAGGAAATTGAAGTGGCCGGCAAGTCCGGCTACGACAGCATCGAGCCTTGGATGGGAAAGCTCCGTCAATATATCAAGGAAGGCGGTTCGCCGGCCGAGTTGCGAAAGCGGATTGAAGATTACGGAATGACCGTCGAGAGTGCGATCGGTTTTGCCAGTTGGATCGTCAACGATCCCGAAAAACGCAAACAGGGATTTGAAGAGGCAAAACGAGATATGGAACTTCTCGCCAAAATCGGAGGCAAACGCATTGCCGCGCCGCCGGCCGGCGTTCCGCGCGGGGAGTCGGTCGAACCTTTGGCCGCAGCAGAGCGCTATCGTCAATTGCTGGGACTGGGCGAACAGACCGGCGTGATTCCTCAAATTGAAATGTGGGGCGGCAACCAAAGCATCGGGAAAGTCAGCACCGCTATTTTTATAGCGGTCGAAAGTGGTCATCCAGACGCCTGTTTCTTGGGCGATGTGTTTCACACTTACAAAGGCGGATCGGACTTCGACAGCTTTCGCCTTCTCAGCGCCCATGCGCTCCAAGTGTTTCATGTCAACGATTATCCCGCCGATCCTCCGCCGAACGCCATTGGCGACGAACACCGCGTCTATCCGGGCGACGGCATTGCCCCTCTTCCAAAAATTCTGAACATCTTCCAGTCCGTAGGCGCCACCCCGGCGCTGTCCCTCGAACTCTTCAACCGCGAATATTGGAAGAAGGACGCCTTGGACGCCGCCCAAATCGGTCTGGCGAAAATGCGGCGAATCGTTGCCCAATCAACAGTTCAAATGGCGAAGTAGTTTAACTAATCCTGTTTCTGTTTCCGGGATGACGGAAAAACAACCGCGGTTTTCCGATTACCGTGGAGTTGCAGGTTCGACTCTTGCCTTCGCCTCCTTCCACTTGCGAAAGCGGAGTTTTATTCATCCATTGAGGTGATTGGCCTTATTGCTTGAGAATCTGGCGAATTTAGCGACTTAAAGACCTCCTTCCGTTCTTCGTTTCCGATCTTTCCGTCGCCGTCCTTATCGAACCGCTTGAGAATGTCTTCGGGGCGCAAACGTTTGCCTTGCGGCGGCAAGGGAAGAGATACTGGATTAGTGGAAACGGCCTCCGGTTTGGACAATAAAAGCGCGGAGGACACCATTTCCACTCCGGGCAGAAATACTTGCAAGCGCGGTTTGCCGCTCTTGGAAGAACGGAAGACAGCGTAGTTGAAGTGGCCGAACAGCCGTTTCAGCGCCGAAGCCGGCGGTAAGTCTTCAAAAGTTCCCGAAACGGCCACTCCTGAATCCACGGGGATTTGGACGTCCCAATCCGTCGCCAAAGCAATTTGGGTCAAGACTTTTTCAATAGGCCAATCTTTGAAGCCGGCGCTCACTTGGTTTTTCTTTTTGTCCCAACGAAACCAATCCTCCGCCCAATCCTTCGCGCTCAAAGAAAGTGCGAACATCGCCAAGAGAGCGCAGAACGCCCAAGCCAAGCCTTGCCGTTTATGGAACCAAAAATCTTTCATCGTTTCCATTTTCCCAACTTTCCCAACGGAATGCACGCCACTTTCAAATCTTGCTCCGGCAATATAATCCGCAAGTGATAATTGGCGTTTTGGTTTATTGCGGACAATTTTACCGGGCAGAGCGCTAGACTCATATTTTTATTGTTGCCCTCAGAATCAATCCACGATTTTATTGACATAGCTGAAGATTGCAACGGAATCTCTTCCCCTGTCTCATCAATCAGCCACAATCGCGCATTTGTATCCCCTTTGAAGTTTTCCGTGGTGTAGCCTATCGTGAAAAACCAACCGTCCCACGGCGCGGCGGAAGAGCACCGAAGCCCTCCACTTCCTATGGGGATGCCGATTCGACGTAGCAACGCCAGCAATTTGCCCATAAGTGGATTGCCATCGTAAAGGGTAAAAGTATGTTTTGAGCCTTGTTCACAGCGCGAGATTTCAAAGGCGAGAAGATGAAAACGGTTGTCGAGAATTTCCACTTGATATCGGGGAGAAAACACGAAAACCCACAGCGCAACGGCAAAGGCAAGGAAAAGGAAACTGCCGCCAAGAATAATCTCCCTCTTTTTGAACACATTCTTTATTCGCAATTGTTTCATTTTTTACAGGCTGCCATCCGCATGTATTTATATTGCGCAATACGCTAAAAATAAGAAAAACAATTCTTTTAGTGTTTCCCTAACCCGCATTCTCATTCTCAATGTCTCATCATCCAGTGCATAAGCCGAGTGGTTTGTATAAAAGCAATCTGCGAATGCGCGACGCGGTAACGCTAAGGGAAAGTTTGCCGTTTTGCTTCGCCGAAGGCAAGGGCTTTTAGAATCTGAAAAATCTCGGAATCAATGTCTGGAATATTTAGCATCATCGGACGGCAGGGACAAGAGAAGTCGCCGCAGTTCTTTGAGTTTGGCTTCCGGCGTTTTTGCGGTGAGACGAGGAAAGCGTCCGTCAAACATGATGTAATCACGGTTTCTCGTCAGCATTACTTTGCCGTCTCGAATTTCGACCGAGTGAATGTTGCGCTCGCCGGCGAGCCATTTTACTTCGGCAACTAATAGAAGCAATTTTACGGCTTGAGGCAAGGGGCCGTATCGGTCTCGCAATTCGTTTCTTAGTTGGTTTAGAGAAACTCGATCGTTGACTTGCGCCAATTTTCGATAGATTTCGATTCTTTGCTGGGTCTCCGCAATGTAGTTGTATGGAAGGCGGGCGATAGTTACCGACGGCCGTTGTGAACGCGGCGGCAGACTTTTGTCGATTGCCTTTGGATCCAACGGATCTCCAAGTCTCTGCGCTCCCCCGATTCTCCCGGTTCCTGCACGGACGGCTTCTCTTGGTTTGTCTCCGGGATTGAGGGCGAGGAAATCGAACTTCACGGGCACTGTCGTTCTGGGCTTTACGGTTTTTCCTTGGAGGGCGGCCACGCTTTGTTTGAGGATCTGGCAGTAGAGTTCAAAACCGACTGCGGTGATGTGTCCGCTTTGTTGCGGCCCCAACATGTTGCCGGCGCCTCGGATTTCAAGGTCGCGCATGGCGATTTTGAAACCGCTGCCCAGTCGGGAGTATTGTTTCATGGCGTGGATTCGCTTGCGGGCGTCAGACAACAATCCGGCGTGTCGAGGAAGGAGCAGGTAGGCGTAGGCTTGACGCTTGTAACGGCCTACCCGCCCGCGCAGTTGATATAAATCGCTCAGGCCAAATCGATCGGCTCGGTCGATGATGATGGTGTTGGCGTTGGGAATGTCCAGTCCGCTTTCGATGATTGTCGTCGAGACTAACACGTCGATTTTGCCGTCGACAAAGTCGATCATCGTTTGCTCCAGTGTTTTGGCGGCCATTTGCCCATGCCCGATGGCCACGCTGGCTTCGGGAACAAGACGGCGAAGTTTCTCGGCCACCGCGTCGATGGTCGTCACTCGATTATGCAAAAAGTAGACTTGGCCTTGGCGGTTTAGCTCTTTTTGGATGGCGTCTTGAATGACGCGCTCTTCATAAGGCATCACAAAGGTTTTGACCGGCAGACGATCTTGCGGCGGCGTTTCGATGGTGCTCATATCGCGGGCGCCGACCAGCGCCATGTGCAAGGTGCGCGGAATGGGCGTCGCGCTCAACGTAAGCACATCGACTAATTGGCGCAGCCGTTTGAACTTTTCCTTGTGCGCCACGCCAAAACGTTGCTCTTCATCAATAATCGCCAAACCTAGATTTTTGAACTTCACATCGTCTTGCACGAGACGATGCGTGCCTACCACAACGTCCGCCGAACCATTGGCCAACGATTGCAAGACGGATGCGGCGCGCCGCTTTTGAAACCGCGAGAGAAGCTCGATTCGGACGGGGTAATCCCGCATTCGCTCCGACAGGTTTTTGTAGTGCTGTTGCGCAAGAACCGTCGTCGGCACCAACACCGCCACTTGTTTGCCGCCCATCACGGCCTTGAACGCCGCTCGAATGGCCACCTCGGTCTTGCCGAAGCCAACGTCGCCGCAAATCAAACGGTCCATCGGCTTGTTAGACTCCATATCTCGTTTGCTACTTTCAATGGCGCGGCTTTGGTCGGCCGTTTCTTCGTAGAGAAAGGCGCTTTCAAACTCGCGCTGCCAATGCGTGTCCGGCGGAAAGGAGTGTCCTTCTTCAGACTCGCGTGCCGCTTGAATGGACAACATTTCCCCGGCCAAATCCACGACCGCTTTCTCCGCGCGTGCCTTTGCCTTGCCCCATTGACTTCCTCCCAAAACACTGAGCGCCGGTGAGGCCTTGCCGGCGCCGACGTACTTGCTCACCAAGTGCGCCTCAATCACGGGAATATATAACCGAGGCAAAGTCTGCTGCGAATCCCGCGACGCATACTCAATCACCAAACACTCAGGCCCCAAATCCTCCAAGACTTTGGAATCCGCCTTTCCTGAAAACCCAGACGCCGGAAGCATCCGTTGCAACCCGACAAACCGCCCAATGCCGTGTTGCAGATGAACCACGAAGTCTCCCTCCTCCAAATCGGAAAAGTCTATTTCCAGAGCAGACCGCACTGCGGCGGCATGCTTTGACTTCAACCGCCGAGGCCTATGCGCCTTGTACCTCCCGAAAATCTCGGCGTCTGTAACCACCGCCCATTGACCGCTCTCGGCCAAAAAACCGCGCCCCAGCAGGCCGACTTCAACCTTCAACTTCCCGGCGAAGGACTCTTCCGACCAACTCAATTCTGACCAAATTTCCAAGAATCTGTTCCGCTCCCCCGCATTGTTGCAGAAGACATCCACCCGATACCCTTGCCGAAGCCAGCGATGCATTTGCCCCAAAAACTGCCGCCGCCATTGCTCCGCCGCCGGCAAGTCAAAAGCCTCGTCGTTGGGCGGACAATGCGCCTCCAAACTCTCAAAAACAGGAAGACCAACGCGGCCGCCTTTCCCAGAATCCGCCGCCGCAAAATGCGACCGATCCCCTTCCAATCCGTCCGCCCAGCGCAAAATCCGAACCCCGTCCGCACGAACGCGCTCCAGAAAAGCCGGCCAAGTTTCCGAAAAAGGATACTCCTCCGGAACGCGCTCGGCATAACGCTCGGCCCGCGCTTCCACTTCTCCCGGATCACACACAATGAGAACGGCCGACTTTGGCAAATAGCCACTCAAACTGGAAACTACCTTGCTTCGCCCGGACTTGGCCGACTTATCCATCTCTTGCAATAAAATGCCAATTTCGCCGGCAGGAGAGACGACCGCAGAGTTTACCTTCTTCCGAGACATCTGAGTTTGCGGATCAAACTGCCGAATCGAATCGACTTCGTTCCCAAAAAATTCGACGCGAATCGGCCACGGGCTGGCCAAAGGAAAGACGTCCACAATGCCGCCGCGCATTGCCAGTTCCCCTTTCTGCGTGACTTTTGCTTCGGGCTCGTATGCCTGCTCCTCCAACCATTCCACAAAGTCCAGAGGATTCAAAAACTGCCCTGCCTGAATTGTCTTCACTCGGCGCGCCAGCTTTTCGGGCGGGAAAGTTTTCTGCAACACGGCGGCAACGCTCGCAACCACCAGCGGCGCCTCTTCGTGCGCTCTTTCGCCAAACGCCTGCAAAGCCATCAAAGTCTCCAGCCGTTCGCTAATCACGTCGACGTGCGAAAGTTTGGCCTCGTGCGGCAAACTCTCCCAAGCGGGGAAAAAAGCCGGCGGCGGACACTCAAAAGCTTTCCCTTTTTCCTTGGCCTTCGGCTTTTGATTTGGCCGCGCCGCCAGCCAGTTTTGCCAAGTTTGGAGGTCCTGGTGCAAATTTTCTTGCTGCTTTGCCCCCGAAGTCACCAACAGGATTGGAACTTTGGACTCCAATCGATGAAGCAGAGCCGCCAAAAAAGACCACGAAGACGACGCCAAGTTCGTTTCCACATTCTCCCCGGAAACACCAAGACTCGCCCGCAACGCTTCGGCGATTTCTTTCCCGGCAAAGCGAGTCTCAAAGCGATCGGCCGGCCGCGGTTTTGGCGACGAGAGTTTGTTTTGGATTGAGCAGGCTTCGACTGCTCTAGCTGCCGCGTTCGTCACTTTTCCCAAATTTCTATCGTTCGACCAAGGGGAACGTCTTCCACCGCTTGCGTCCTGCCTCCCGGCCAAATGATTTCCAAACTTTCGACCGCCGACGCCGTTCCCAAGCCAATTGTGACCGGCAACTCCGATTGCGACAAATAGCCCCGAAAAGGCATCACCTGCCTCCAAAGCGCCCGCCCGTCCACCACAAGCCGAATCCAAGCGCCAATGCCCTCCCGATTCTGGCGGACGCCCCGCAGGCGAATTCGAACCCAGTTCCCGGTCGCCGGAAGCTCGTTGCGAAACAAACGCGGAGGCCCATCAATCTGCGTCAGCACAAAGTCTAAGTCTCCGTCGCCGTCAATGTCCGCAAACGCAGAGCCTCGCCCAACAATCGGCTCAAACAAGTCGCCGCCCGCCTGCTCAGCCTTTACCTCAAGAAACCGGCATCCGTGCTCCGGGCCGCTGTTCCAAAACAACTGAGCGGGCTGTCGATATTGCTGGCTTTTTTGAATTTGAGAAATTGCCTCCTCCAAATGGCCGTTGGCGGTCAACAAATCCTGCCAGCCGTCTAAATCATAATCGAAAAAGAACAGCCCAAACTTCAAAAGCAGACGGCTGGCGGGACCGATTCCCGCCGGAACGGCCTCATCCGTGAAAATCATGGAACGGTTCTGCTCGACGTAAAGCGCCGTCATTTCGTTGGCAAAATTTCCGATGCCCACCGCCAACGCCCCGTCCTCTCGATACCGAGCCGTGTCAATGCCCATCGCTCCCCGCGCCTTGCCGTAAGCGTCATAAGCAATCCCCGTCAGCGCCCCAACCTCCAGAAAAGTTCGATCCCATCGATTGCTGAAAACAAAGTTGCGAACCGTGTCATTCGCCACAACCAAGTCCATCCAACCATCCCGATTCAAATCCACCGGCGCCGCTCCCAACGACTTCGCCTCAGGCACGCCCGTCGCCAGATTAACCACCCGAACGCCGGCCGACTCCGACGCGTCTTCAAACGAACCGTCCCCTCGATTCAAAAAGAGACGCGGAAACGAGCCTTTAAAATTCATCGGCTGCCCGTACGCCCGCCCCACTCCCACCAAAGTGCTCCCCAATTGGAAGTTAATCTCCCGACTCCACTTCACATAGTTGCCGACAAACAAATCCAAATCCCCATCGTTTTCAACATCAAACCACGCGGCGCAAGTGCTCCAATCCGCCTCCGATCCGCCCACGCCCGCCGACGCTGTCACATCGGCAAACCGCCCTTTGCCCGCATTTCGAAACAAACGATTTTGCCCCACGGCGGTGAAATAAACATCCGGCCAACCGTCGCCGTCATAATCGGCAATCGCGGCGCCCATCCCGTAAAAAGGCGCATCCAAGCCGGAATCTTCCGTCACTTCCACAAACTTTCCGGCGCCGTCGTTCTCATAAAGCGCCGCCGTCGTCGCCCAATCGCTCTCCGACCAACCCGTTCCGTTCACAAAGAGCAAATCTTGATCGCCGTCGCCGTCAAAATCAAAAAAAACCACGCCGCCTCCCATCGTTTCCGGCAAAAGCTTGTCCCCTTGCGCGCCGCTGTTATGAACAAAGTCAATTCCCGCCTCCGCAGTAATTTCTCGAAACACAACCCGCGGAATCGCCGCCGCAGATTCTTTGGGAATTTCAGGAGCTGCCAACTCGGTAACCCGCTCAGGCGTCCGCTCCGCAAAACAGCCGCGCAACAAAAACACCCCTAAAGCAAGAAGCAAAAGCGCAACAAAAACAAAAGCCGACCAACAAAACGCCCGGCCAATGACCGCGTCATCCTCGGAAACCGTAATCTCCGCCTCCTTGCCCTCGCCAAAATCCGAATCTCGCATAGCCTTGATATTTTTAAAGGCAGACTTTCGCGGAAACAACCCGCCGATCCTCACAACCCCGGCGCGCCCGGCCGATGCAAGTCATAAATCACCACCGGTTGCGCCGCGTTGCGAGCCGCCGGATTCCGCTCGCGGGCAATGGCGATCACCCGATCCCGCGCGTTGTCGTCAGAGCGATAGCGCTCGTGCAATCGACGATGTTCAGCCGCCGCTGTTTCCTCCCCCAACAACGCGTAGAGAATCCCCAAATTATGATGCGCCGCTTCGTTCTCCGGGTCCAACGCAAGAGTTCTTCCAAAAGCCTCCGTAGCCAAGCGCAACGTCGCCTCATACTGCTCTGGCTGACCGCGCAACGTCGTCGCCTTCCCGGAATAAGTCAAACCCAGCTCATTCCACACTTCGTAATCTTTGGAGAAATCCAATCGGCGCCGGACAATCTCCGCATAGCGATCCTCTAAAATACTGCGAAATTCCCGAATCGCCTCGTCAAACAAACCATTCTGCCGGTTCGCCAACGCGCTCAACCACGCCAAAGTCCAACGCGGCGCCGGAGGATCAAACACAGAAGCCCGACCCAACGCCTCAACCGCCTCCCCCACCCGCCCTTCCTTCAAATAAACCCGCGCCAAATTCAACGGACCTTCCGGCCTGCCCAGTTTCTCTACCATAGCAAAGGCGCGTTCGGCCTGCCGCAGTTGCCCTCTCCCTCCGCCTTCCTGCAACAACAAGCCAATTCCATAATCATTCCACCGCTGCCATTGAGGAATCGAATCGCCCTCGTCAATCTCCGGCGACGACTCCTTCCCATCGGCAACACCCACCGACAACAACACCCGATCTTCGGCAATAAGCGTAATGGGTAAAGGATTAACAAAGCCCGCGCCGTAAACATGCTGCATGTAAGTTGTGTCAAACTTCCTATAATTCAGCCGAGCCCTCAATTCAATCGTCCCCCTATGATTTGGAGGCACCTTAAGACGATAATGTAACACATCCGCCGCCCCGGGGGGAATTTGATGATCGTAAAGCGGAGTAAAAATATCTTGAGCATTGCGCCGATCAATTCGATTCCCTTCCCGGTCTAACATATAGACGTTCACAAAATGCGCCCATGGATCCACTTGATTGAACTCACCCAAACCACCACTCCTACCTAATATCACACCATTGGACGACGCCTCCACATCCACCCACACCTCGTTAGAATCCGCAGTGCCTTGAGTAAAGACGTGTCCGACCGTCAACGTTCTCAAAACTATTTCAACTAAATACGTCCGCCCAGCCTCCAACAACGCGGATCGATCTCCCAGCGGCGCCAACAATTTCCCGTCAATGACGCCGTCTTCACGAATCCCAAAAATATCCACCCGCAATGAATCTTTTAAAATTCTTTGCTGCGCCGACACGGATTCCCAATCACCCCGCAACGCTGGCAAACCGGTGTTGCCTCCCGGAAAAAGGTGATCATGAATCGACAAAGCCGAAGAAGTATCAAAGAAATCCGCTCCAAAGTCATCCGACTCCCGCAACGGCATATGACAACCGTTGCAGTTGGCCTCCGCTCGATCAGGATAGTAAAAGGCCTTCGCATTTCCGCCAGAAACCCCACTTAATAAAAAACTGTCGTAGTGATTCTGCCCGCGATGCCACTCCTTATAGTGCGTCAGCGCATACGGCAAACTAACCTTATGGCAAGTGGAACAAAACTCCGCCGTCTTGTGCAACGGCTTAAGAAAAGTCTTTTTGTGAAAGGCCGGCTTCGCTTTAATCATCTGCCGATTAAGGAATCGAAGCCAGCGATTCTTGCTCCCGGCAAAGGGATAATGCACTGGTTCCTCAATGGTATAATCCGCATTGCCTCTTGGACTGTTTACATGCGTAATCGCATGGCACGCCGTACAGGTAATTCCCGCATGAGCGGTTGGGTCGTTTTCCATATCATAATTCGGATCATCGAAAGCGCCGCTAAAAAACGGCACCACGTCGTGACACCCCGCGCACCACCGAGAAGCCTTCACATTGCCATCCCGCTCCATCAAAAGCCGCCGCGTTTCCTGCACGCTGAACAAATAAGGCGGATTATTGAAAGAACTAAAATGATGCGCGCTGTGAAACCAACCTTCATAGGCATCCGGATGACACTCCTTGCAATACTGATCCATCATTAACGTCTTTGCCGAAATGAAATTTCCGCTCGCCGTCCGCGCCAAAGACGGCTCAAAATAACGGCTTCCCTCCTTGGGTCCGGACACATTCCACTGCCGCGGATCCTGATAGTGAAAGAACACCATCCCTAATACAATTCCACCAAGCGCCAACGACCAACCCAGCCCCGCCCGCCATCGAATCCTAGGGCCCGCCAACCGATGCAGCACATACAGCCAAATCGCCAAAAACGGAGTAACCACGTGAATCCAATAAACCGCGGACCTAGTATTCGGATTTCGAATCTCTAACCCTTCCACCCGCATCAAAGCCACACCCGAAAACAACAACGCCAAACTCGTCCCAAAAAGAAAGTAGCCGACCCTGACAGCCCGGCGATTCGGTCGATGGCGAGCATTGCGCATATGGATAATTCCGAAAACAATCACCGGCGCCAACAATACAAGCCCTAACAATAAATGCCCTAGAAACATGCACTGGTAAAAATAGTTTTGGTAAGTTTCTCCGTGCCACCACTCTAATAACGTAATCCCGCTTAAATAAGCGGAATTCGCGCTCAATACGGCGACCAAAACCAAAACCACGCGAAGCAACATCCGCAACCGCGGACCCACTGCCCGAACATATTTCTTTTGAGCTTTCAAGTTAGATCTGGATGAAACATCAGACATTGTTTTTCTTCAATCCGCGTCACTATGCTATAAACACAAAAAGCGGATAAACAAAACCTTTCGGCAAAAAAGAGAAAAAAGACCTTGCGCTAACAATAAAATTCCACTCTTAGCTTTTGGCGAAAAACCGTCAAAGATTTGACTAGAATTTATCCGGGCCGGGCCAAATTTCTATGACCAACTCCGCCAACTGCCGACTGCGTTTCCAAATAGCTTCTTCATCCCACACAGCGGGAGGGTTTTCGAGCAGATTTTTGTTGAGAAACAGTCCGCTGTGCTTGTCAAGAGTTTCCCGCTTTTCTTCCCAAGGGCCATTGGAAAGGCTCGCATTCAATTTGTCCGAAGTCAAAGTCAAGTTGCCAATGGCTTTGACCGCCTTGTTGCGATCTTCCGTCGCTTCTTCTTTATCCACAACCGCAGGCGGCAAGGGCCAAGTCTTTTCCTTCCATTTCTGCGGCAAAATATGCTCAACCGTCAATTTGTTTGTAGCGATCAGTGGTTCCGCCATATCGCTTCGCATCTGCATTTCTATGGCTTCCATCACCATTTTTTGTCGGGCGCCCTTGTAATGCATGGAATTCTCGTCCAGTTCTTCATGCACCTTGCGGTCATTCGGCCAAAGTCGGCCATCTGCCGTTTGCCGACGAAAATTCTCAATTAGGATGGTATCCGCATTGTTAGGTTCCATTTCACGCAATATCTCAATAAAAAACTTGCCAAGACTATTAGTCCCCAAACCGCAGAGCATTCGCCGCACTAAATAACTTTCCAATGCTTGCACAAACCGCATCCGCCGCGCTTCGGGGACTTCGGCAGTATACAACCGTAGCAACAAAAGCATTGTAACGCCTACATCCATAGTTTTTATTCGCTTCAAGAAAGTTTCTATTCCCGGATATATGGGTTCCTCCATGTGGCTGTATATCCAGCCGGCCTTTTGAACATCTGCAACCACTTCTTCTATAGAGTGTTTACAGTCCTTGATGTATTCGCGAAAAGACGCCGCCACACGATTCGGCGCAACCTCCTTCTGAGTGAGCACAACCATCCAATAATTTAAGAAGCGATCCAGATGTATCCTCTTTACACTTTTTTCTTTAGTGGGGGCACGCCACCATGCATTTTCAAACATTCCCCAAAGTTTCTTGGCTTTGACGGGATCATCAATCACCTTGGCCTTATACATCACGGTGTTTTTGATCAAGTCGGATTGCTTCAGAGGCTCTCCGCGGGCATTTAAGGTTTCAAAAATGATATGCGGTTCCTCGTCTTCGTCCAAATCAATGGCGGCCGTTTGAAAATGCTTGGTGAGTGTTTCTTCTAAAGCGTTCGACCGGTTCTCGCGATCCGTTAGATCCTCGTCCATCCAATCCGCGATCTCGCCAACAAAGTACTTGTACGATCCCCGTATCCCGTCGTCCATTTCACCTTCTTTACCGTTGCGGATCACTCTTTGAAAATCTATTTGGTCGTCGCGATTAGACTGGCGGATTTTGGTTTCGTTGTCGCTGTCCCCGGCCCAATAGATTTTTTCGTTAGAAGTGAGACGCCGCAAGCGAGACTCCCTTTCGGAATCATTCAAACTGAAAAAGACCTCTTGCGCCGCCCGGATGAGCAGTTGCAGGGTGGTGAGCCGTTGTTGTCCGTCCACGACAATCCGTTTTTCAACTTCCGAGCTGGCGTTGTTCTGCCGTTGCAAGACGATGGCGCCCATGAAATGCGGGCGCAACTTGGCATTCTGTTGGCGGCGGAGCCAGCCCGCGGCAAAGTTGCGAACGTCGTCCCAAAGAGGCACCCATTGCTCGCCCTTTTCCCAAGCGTAGAGGCGTTGAAACTGCGGTATTCGATAAGACACCGGCCTGTCGAACAAAGTTTGTAAATCGACTATTTCCGCTTTCATGATTGACTTTTCTTAAACTGATATTTGAAAAAACGCGGATAATTTTATGGACAACGATTCCCTTTGCAAGCGGAAAAATCTGTTTTTTGCGGGATGAAGAAAGCCTCGCAGTTTCCGTTTTCAAAAAATCGGGAAAAACACTTGACGGAAGAGAAAAATTTCAAAAGCCGAGAACAGAGATCTTACGACAAGCCATTTCAAAACGAGTTCTTCAAGGACGAGATTGAGTTTAGGAAGCAGATGAACAAAGACAACTTCATTGAATATCAAGGTTTCACTTCCAACAAGATTTGAGATAAGGTTGGGCAAATGAAGGCGCAATCATTAGGCACAACGGTTGTGGGGAGTTATTCATTCCCGTCTTGGTTGGAATATGCGCGGCGGCATTTGGAAGATTTTGGGAGCGCGGATCAGGAGGAGATGATTGAGGACGCGGTGTTGGCCGCCGTTCACGATCAAGTCTCGGCGGGGTTGGACGTGATTACCGATGGAGAACAAACGCGGCTAGATTTCAATTTGTCTTTTTATGGATTTTTAGAGGGGATTGATTTGGAGAGCGCGCCGCCTCGCCTTCACGGACCGCCGGCGCACGATCAGCGAGGCAAGCACCGAATCATAGGCAAGTTGAGCGCGCCCAAAGGCTTGGGAACGGTTGAGGATTTTATGCGATTGAAGAAGCTAGCGCATCGCTATCTTGCAAACGGCGCGGCGGACGAGAAGGATTGTTCTCTCTTGCCTTCTCCTCGGCTTAAGGCCAGCGTGCCGGGTCCTTACACACTCAGCGGCCGTTTAATTCCAAACGAAGATTATCCAAATCGCTACGCGGTGACGGAGGCTTTATTGCCCATTGTGCGGAAAGAGTTGGAGGATTTGGTGGCCGCTGGATGCATGGAAGTGGCTGTAGACGAGCCGTCCATGAGTTGTTACGCTCATCGAGAAGACCCCGAACGTTTTGTCGATATTTTTAATCGAACAGTCGAGACCGTAGCCGGTAAGTGCCGCTTGTCCACACACCTTTGCTTCGGCAACTTCAAAGGGCATGCGGTAGGGTTGCGCCGCTACTCGCCTATGTTCCCAGCCTTCCAAAAACTGAAAGTCAGCGAGATTCACGTCGAGATGGCCAGTCGAGAGTTTGCCGAATTGCCGATCCTCGCCGCCATTGCCGAAACAGCCTGCGTTGCCGTCGGCATTGTGGATGTCAAAAGCTACTATATTGAAACAGTGGAAGACATTACCCAGCGGGTAAGAAAATGCCTAAAACACGCGCCGGCGGAGCGGCTTTCCTTCGCGCCGGATTGCGGCCTCAGCCAAACCGCGCGATGGGCGGCAAAACAAAAATTGCAAAACCTAGCCAATGGAGTGCGGAAAGTGCAAAGGGAACTTGGCATATTATCATAAGATCAAAAACGAAAAAAGAAGATTAAAAGATGATCAAAGCTTATCAAAAAGGAAGAGCATTTTTAGATGACGTGCGCAGGACAATCCAAGACAAGTCCCGATTCCGTTGCTGGTGGTTGGGGCAAAGCGGTTTTCTCATTCAATGGCAAGGGAAACATCTCTTATTGGACCCCTACCTTTCTGATTCGCTGACAAAAAAGTATGCCTCCACAGACAAACCCCACGTACGAATGACAGAACAAGTCATTGCGCCGGAGCGTCTCAATTTCATCCAAGTGGTCACCTCCAGTCACAATCACACAGATCACATGGATGCGGAAACCCTAATTCCACTCTTGTCCGTCAATCCCAACCTCAAACTAATTGTCCCAGAAGCTAACAGGGAACGAGTCGCTGAGTGTCTCGGTCTGGATGCATTTCAACCTCTCGGTCTGGATGCCGGGCGGCAAAAGTCTGTTGCCGGATTTGAATTTCACGGGATTCCCGCAGCGCACGAAACTTGGGACGTCAACGAATCCGGACAACATCGCTACCTCGGCTATATTGTCCGATTTGGTTCCTGGACAGTTTATCATAGCGGAGACACCGTTCTATATAAAGGTATAGAAAATTGGTTGCAACATTGGAGAATTGATCTGGCGCTTTTGCCCATTAACGGGCGGCTGCCAGAGCGCCGAGTAGCCGGCAACCTTTGGGGTCGAGAAGCGGCGCAATTGGCAAAAAACATTGGCGCGCGAATGGTAATCCCATGCCATTATGAAATGTTCGAGTTCAATACCGCAAGTCCAAAGGAATTTTGCCAAAAATGCCTTGAAATTGGGCAGTCGTTCTGTCTATTGAGAGTCGGAGAAGGTTGGGCATCGCCAGTGAAAAAACAGGTAAATTAACATAGTAAAAGATTATAGTGGATATAAGATTTTTTACTTCCTCCTTTGCCGGGTTATATCTACGAGAGATGTTTTCTTGCTGAAGGTTAGGAATAAATTTAATTGGCAGACGCAAATGAGGCAGAGCGCAATTACAAAAAAAACCGCCGAGTTGCCTCGGCGGTTGTGTGTTGCAAAGCGCTTTCCTAATGCAATGTTCGATTATTGTAGCTGGAGTACTCGAAAAAACTCCGCGCTATCGGACTGCATTTCTAACGGTTGCTCCAGTATTTCGCCGGTTCCCGTCAAGGGAGCAAAGCGATTGGTCCAGTCTGCGTCGATGTCGCCGGATTTGACTTGCACTTGGTATTGTTTGTTAGTTTGCGAATGCCACCAAAGGGTTAAGCGTCCATCGGCGTTGAATCCAATGGAGAGTCTCTTATCTATGATCTCGAAGGTAAATGTTTGCACTGCGCTGGCGCTTGCTTGGCTTTCGTCGGCTAAGGTTCCCGACGCTTGCAAGCCAACCCGATAAACGCCCGGCGCGGTGAAGCCCCAATTTTGATGCGAATGGGCGCCGGCGGAGAGCGGAAACACATCGCTTTGGCTAATGCCGTCTTCTGAATTGAAGAACACCGTTGGATTGCCAAGGGAGTCCACGTTATAAAGCGAAACCGCGCCCGGCCCTTCGACGCTTGCCAAGTTCAACGCAACCGCATCATTTTCAAAAATGCCGGACTCAATTTCATCCGCCGCAAGGCCGAGAAAGAGGACGCCGGGCATTTCTTCTTGCGGCAAGACATTGACGATGTCGCCAGGAGCACCGAGAAAACGAAAAGCCTCGTTGTCCGGCACGCGGATTTGGGTTGCCGTTCCGCCTTGAAGGATTAATTCCGACGGGCAAATTTCTCGGTCGTTGGCTTTGTCCAAAGCGGCGATTTCCCATTCGCTGTCTTTATAGACGATTTCGATGTCCAACTCGCCCTCGTTGAAAATCGTCGGCCCAAAGACTTCAAACAGAAAGGTGGTTTCTTCACTGGAAACCGTTTGTCCGTCCGCATTGAGAACGCCGGAGGCGGTCAACCCGACACGGTAGATTCCCGGCGTGGTGAAGCCCCAATTTTGATGGTAATGGCCGCCGGCGGAGAGCGGAAACACATCGCTTTGGCTAATGCCGTCCTCTGAATTGAAGAACACCGTCGGACTGCCGAAAGTACCGGTTGCGTAGAGAAAGACGGCGCCGGGACCTTCCACATTCATCAAGTTCAACGCAATGGCGTCGTTTTCAAAAATGCCGGATTCAATTGCATCTCCCGCAATGCCGAGGTACAAGACTCCTTCCCGTTCGCTCTGCGGCAAGAGATACACGGTGTCGCCCGGATTTCCCAGAAAGGCAAAGGCCGGGTGGTTTGGCACTTTCTGCCAAGTGGACGGCCCGGCGTGCAAGGCCGCTTCGTTGGCTTCAAATTTTTGGCCGCTGTGTTCGCCTTCATGGTCGTGTTCGTCCTCATGGTCGTGTTCGTCCTCATGGCCGTGTTCGTCCTCATGGCCGTGTTCGTCCTCATGGTCGTGTTCGTCCTCATGGCCGCTGTGTCTGTCCAGCAGAACCAATTCCAATTCGCCATCTTCAAAGGCGACTTCCATTTCCACTTCTCCGCGATCGAGAACGTTCACGGCGAAGCGATAGAGTTGCTCGTCGCTGGTGATTGGCTCCGAAGCGCCGGCCAAAGTTCCCCGCATTTGGAATCCGACAAAATGCGTTCCCGGCGAGGTAAAACCCCAGTTTTTGTGAAGATGCCCTCCCCCTGCGCGCAGCTCTATCTGATCCATTTCATCGATGCCGTCGCGTGAATTCAGCAGGACTTCCACTTGCCCGGTGCCGGCCCTCCATGTCACAAAATCCCCCGGCCCCTTTACGCTGCTCAGCAGCAAATCGAAACGATTCTCGGCAAAAATTCCGGACTCAATTTCATCCGTTGAAACGCCCAGAAACCAAGTGCCCTCTTGGGACACTTGCGGAAGAGCCCAAATTGGGTTTCCCGCTTCGCCCAAGAAACCGAAGTTAGCATTGTCGGGAACGAGGAGTTTGGTGTTTTGATTCAAGGCAATGATCCATTCCTCCGGCGGGTGAATTCCCGGCGGGCTGTCCAAACGCAATCCCAACTGCCATTGGTCTTCGGCGTAGTCGATGGATACATCGCCGTGTCCATCGGATCTAATCTCCCGCTCTCCCGCAGTGATCGACGTCGCCAGCGCGAAAAGCGCCGCCCCAATGCCGGTCCAAATGGAGACGCGGCCCTTGTTTGTTTGACTTATAGGTGTCATATGTTGTGTTGTGCTTATTGTTATGTTTCTGGTTTTTCTCTGAAACGTCGCTACTTACTTGGTAGGACGAAATTCGGGTGGTTGGGCGATGTTGACGCCCTGTTCAATCAGTCGTTTGACTTCTGCGGCGGCAATGCTTTTCACATGGCCGTCGACAAATAGGTAGTTGGCGCGCCCTTGGCTTCGGTCTTTTTTAGGAGCGCCGGTTCGGTGGCGGTCGGGTTGAATGTCGCCGAGCACGCTTTCCCATCCTCCCGATAGCCAAATCCGAGAATGAGTGTGATCCTCGCCCACGGTCGGAGCATTGTCATCAGCGGTTTCAAACAGCAAAATGGTCTCCGTAGGCTGCTGCAAATTGTCTAATTTCGGCAAAGGTTCTATTAGGTTCCCAAACGGATCCACAAACGGTACGGACAAAAATTCATTCAATATGTAACTGGTGCCGCTCAATTGATGACGCTTGCTACGCTTGGGATCGACGGGGCAAAGTCGAATTTTCTCCGAGTTGCCGACATACGGGCGCAGTTGGTGAATCCACATTTTATTTGTGATGCGGGTTTCGTGCCCGGTCATCGGCAGCAGCCCTGCAAAGTCGTCGGCATACATTCGAAAACCCAGTCCAATCTGCCGCAAATTGGACGCGCACTTTATCCGCTTGGCCTGAGCGGACGCCTTGCCCAAAGCAGGCAAAAGCAACGCGGCCAAAATCGCGATAATCGCAATCACCACAAGAAGCTCAATTAACGTAAAAGCGCGGACATTTTGGCGGTTCCCCGCCGATCCGGGCACTTCCCGGATGTAGTTCTGACAATTCATTATACAGTTTGGTTTAGTGGACTTCTGTTCCCGCCGGCATTTGCCAAGCCAACGGGAAGATTTCTCCTCCGCCCGCAAAAAGCGTCGGAGACGAAGAATGCCTAAACCAAAACCGGGGGCGCGCGAGGAGGGCCGTCGGAGAAACGAACGCGCCCTTCAGGAAGAATAGAAAACAGACAAGAAAGATCGACTGGCAACAAATGCTCCAAAACTAGTTCGGAGGCTTGGATGCTGTGCCAAAAACCGGCGCGACAAAAGGGATCCAGCGGGCAATCGCGATCGGAAGGGGGAGACCCTGGCGCAGAATCCCGTTCCTCATCGGAATGGCAGGCAGAAGGATAAGTCAACAAACAATCCACCTCGTCGCCGTGCATCAACCAATGGAAATCGACGCTGCGAGCGCCCAGCGAAAGCAAAATAAACAAAACGACCAGGCTTCCGCCCGTCCCTCCGGCAACGATTCGACTGTTTCGAAACAGTTTCACGACTCTCTCGTTCGCCAATCCAAAACAATCTCCCGGCCAATGGCAAGCTTTTTAATAAACTTTTTAATAAAAATTCTCCCCGCGACAAAAAAATCTTTTTGTTTTCGTTATTGACAGCAAATCGGAGCTGAAATAAACTCTTCCGCAGATGAAAAGTTCATCTTTCAGCAGAAATAATCAAATGAAACCAAAAAACCAGTTCCTTTCGATCGTTCGCTTCGGGCGGCGCGCCGCCTTCTCCTGTCTCCTCCTCGTCAGTCTTTCCGCCGCCGAGGCCGCCACATTCACAGAGCGCAATTCCGCGCAGGACTTTGACAATCTAAGAACCGCGGGAAATACTTCGCCCCAAGCCCTCTGGTCCAACGGCACGACGATGTGGGTGGCGGACGGCGCCGACGGCAAACTCTACGCCTACAAAATGAGCGACAAAACACGCGACCCCCTCAAAGACTTCAATACTTTGGACGCAGCGGGAGACGATCTCCCCATTGGCTTGTGGTCTAACGGTATCACGATGTGGGTGGCGGACTGGTGGCACAAAAAGATTCACGCCTACAAAATGAGCGATAAAAGCCGCGATCCCGACAAAGATTTCGATACTTTGATTGCCGCCGGAAATATTCGCCCCACGGGAATCTGGTCCGATGGAACAACCATGTGGGTTTCGGACACTGCGGACACAATCTATGCTTACAAGATGAGCGACAAAAGCCGCGACCCCACCAAAGACTTCAACATCCGAAGCCTTATTGGCAATCGATACGTCCAAGACATCTGGTCAGACGGCACGACGCTGTGGGCGGCGGATTTTGCGGGATCCCGCGGCGCCGACAAACTCTACGCATTTAGCCTGTCGGATCGAAGCCGAGACGCCTCCAAAGACTTCAACACACTGGAAGGCGCCGGAAACAATCAACCTCGAGGCCTGTGGTCAGATGGAACCACAATGTGGGTGGCCGACACTAAGGACGACAAAATCTACGCCTACCGTTTATCAACACAAGAACCGTCGCTTTCCGACGACAACAATCTGGCGCTCTTGAGACTGAGTGGAGCCGAATGGCTTCCAAACTTTGACAGCCGCACCGATTTTTACAGAGCGGTAACCGTGGACTACGACGTTGCCCACGTCGAAGTTGTTGCAGTGGCTATTCAAGAGGGCGCCTCAGTGGAAATTTCGCCGCCAGACGACGATCCCAACACCCCCAAACATCAGGTGCTTTTGTCCGCAGGCGACAACACAACAATCACCATCGCCGTTACCAGCGAAAACGGAAATGCACGGGTCTATACCCTACTCGTTTCTCGGTCCACTTCGTGGCACCGAGACCTAGATTTTAATGCGCTGAATGCCGCTGGAAACAGCCAGCCTCGAGGCCTGTGGTCAGACGGAATCACCATGTGGGTAGCCGACGCTTCCGACGCCAGAATATACGCCTACAAAACTGCCGACAAAACACGCGATCCCTCCAAAGACTTCAATACACTAAGCGCCGCTGGAAATACCAGCCCGATGGGAATCTGGTCGGACGGAACAACCATGTGGATAGCGGACTGGCAGGATGACAAACTTTACGCCTACAACATGTCCGACAAAAGCCGAAATCCATCCGAAGACTTCAATACACTAAGCGCCGCCGGAAATACCAATCCCACGGGAATCTGGTCAGATGGGACAACTATGTGGGTGGCGGACACTGCGGACAGGATTTATGCCTACAACATGTCCGACAAAAGCCGAAATCCATCCGAAGACTTCGACACCTATAATACCATCGGAAATCGGTACATTCAAGGAATCTGGTCGGACGGAACAACCATGTGGGCGGCAGACTTTGCCGGCTCAAACGGAATCAGCAAGATTTACGCTTTCAATTTGTCGAACAAGAACCGAGACGTAGCCAAGGATTTCAACAGTCTGTCGCCGGCGAGGAATAATCAGCCCCGCGGTTTGTGGTCCGGCGGAGAGACGATGTGGGTGGTAGATTCTTCCTACGACAAGCTTTACGCTTATCACCTTTCAGACACGGCGAGCTTGAGTTCTTTAGAAATCAGCGACGCCCAGTTGTCCCCTGCTTTTCGCAAATCCATCGTTGAATATTCAGCAGTCACCGATTCGATCACTAACGTTACAATCACGGCGCAGGCGGACCGTTCGGAAGCCTCCATTACAATCTCGCCGACTGACGCCGATCCCAATACCGACGGACACCAAGTGGACATGTCCGAAGGCGCGAACACTATTACAATCACTGTAACTCCGTCCAATACTAGAATCTCTGGCCGCACTTACACCGTGAGAGTTCGTCAAACGCTTTCCAGCGACAATACCTTAAGAAATTTAACTATGAGCAACGCCACACTCTCTCCTCTTCCATTCCGTAGCAGCACCACCCACTATACGGCTACCGTCGCTCACAACGTCGCCTCCACTACCATCACGGCCGAGGCCAACCACGCCGAAGCCTCCGTTTCCATCTCGCCTCAGGATGCGGACACAGAAACTGAAGGACATCAAGTCGCCCTAACAGAAAGTTACAACACGATCACCATCACCGTCACCGCCGCAGATGGGAGCATAAAGAACTATACTTTGAATGTTTGGGTTGAGGATGACACCTCTGATAATACATTAGGAAGCCTGACTCTGAATAACGCAACTCTCTCCCCCGACTTTGACGGCAACACCACCAACTATACAACGAATGTTGGGCAGGCTAGCGCTGTGACTACGGTGACGGCTCGGGCCAATCATTCTATGGCGCGGATGGTGATTTTGCCGGCGGACACGGATGTGAGAACTGACGGACATCAGGTCGCTCTAACCGAAGGCGATAACTCCATCTTTATTGTCGTCATTGCGCCGAACGGCAACCCCCGTACCTATGCCATAACGGTACATCGGACATTTTCCGGGGATGTTTCGTTAAAATCCCTGCAATTGAGCGGAGTGACCATGAGCCCCAAATTTACCGCTGGCACCACGAGCTATAGAGGAAACGTTGCGCGAACTACTACCTCGACTACGGTAACGGTTCAAACGACTCATTTTATGGCGCGGACAGTGATTTTGCCGGGGGACGCGGATGTGAGAACTGCTGGACATCAGGTCGCTCTGATCGACGGTGTCAACACCATCACTATTGTCGTCATTGCTCCGGACGGAACTTCTCGAATCTATAATGTCTCGGTAACTCAGACTCCACACTCTGTTGTAGAAACTGGCTTGATTAGCAGCCTGATCTCGAATGATCAACAGACAGCGCACAACATTTCATCTCCACCGATTCCGTCCACAAAAGCGGAAGTAACCGAAAGCCGCTTGTTAGCAGTGGAGACTTCGCCAGAAGGGGTTCGCTTTGTTTTTCTCGTAACGGATTCCAGCAAGGAAGACGGGTTCACGGTGGAGGCTCGTTCGAGTTTGAAAACGGGCAAATGGCAAATCTTACGCGAGGGAGTGGACTGCACAGTAGTGCGAGAAGACAGCGGAAGAGATACGCGAGTGACGGTGATACTGCCGAATGCTGAAGAGAATCAGATGTTTCTTCGTTTGATACCAAAGCATTAGGAACCTCCCCATTTCAATCCCAGCAGCGCAAGCGAAGTTTTCGACGAAGAGAATGGCCGCCCTGCATGCCGCGTCGCAACAATGAGGAGGAAAGAGAAGAACAGAACGACTAAATTATGCCTATGAAGACGAAGGGAATGACGACGGGAAAGGTGTATTACGGAGACTGCCTGAAGAACATGCAGCAATGGATTGAGTGGAATCAATTCAATGCGCCGGTTCTGGCCGATTTGATTTACGCCGACCCGCCGTGGAACAGCAACGCCAACTACAATGTCCTCTTTGACAAAGGCATGAACGCCTTGGGCGGACGCACCGCGCAGGTGACCGTGTTTGAGGATATTTGGCGGTGGAGCGAGAAAGCGGAGCAGCGAGTGCGGCTGATTTGCGGCAATCCGCATCCCGCGCAAGCCAGCATGGAGGCGATGCGCACTCTGCTTGGCGAGTCAGGAATGCTTGCGTATTTGAGCTATATGGCCGAGCGAATTGCGCTTTGCCACCAGTTGCTAAAACCTACGGGAAGCATGTATCTGCACTGCGATCCATACGCCTCTCATTATTTGAAGATGATAATGGACGACATCTTCGGCAAAGAAAACTTTCGCAATGAAATTGTTTGGGATTACGGAAAAACATCAAACGCTGCGGCCCAAAAGTTCTTGCGTGGTCACGACATTATCCTGTTTTACGCAAAGGATAAGAAACTGCTCGCTTTTCATCGTTTGTTTAAATCCGAATTATCCACGAGAAAGAAGCAGCTAGTGGATGTTGGATACAACACCAAAAACATGAACGGACAACGATACCTTTACATCTATGACGAAGCAAAAGTAGAGGACAGAGTAAAGCAAGGAAAGCTCAAGATGGAGGATTTTGACATTGTTAGAAAAGTTGATACCGACAAAGGAAACGCAATCACGGATGTTTGGGAGATAGATCATTTGAATTCACAAGCTCAAGAAAACCTTGGTTACCCAACACAGAAGCCGTTGAAATTATTGAAACGCATTGTCAAAGCATCCAGCAATGAGGGGGATTTAGTGTTGGATCCGTTTTGTGGATGCGGCACGGCTGGCGTCGCTGCGGTGAACTTGGAAAGGCAGTTCGTCGGCATTGACGTCTCTCTGACCAGCGTGGAGACGGTGGTTTACAACAGACTCAAAGAACACGGCAGAGAGTTTGAAGTGGGAGGAATCCCTGAAGATTTAGCGTCTTGCCGAAGGTTAGAGAAGGAAGACGCTTTTGCGTTTGAGGCGTTTGCCGTGGAGCGTTGCTTTCCCGGAATGCAGGCCAATCATAAACAAACAGCAGACGGCGGCGTGGACGGACACGGGCGATTGTTGCATAGCTACAAAGGCAACGACTATGTCTTTGCGCAGGTCAAGTCCAGCAAGGACGAGAAGCCGCCAACCGTCGGCAAGGTCAGGGACTTCGCAATGGCGATGAAAATGCACGATGCGGTTGCCGGCGTCTTCATTACGATGCGCCGCAGTGATTGGTCAGACGGAATGCAAAAGGTAGCCGACGCGCAAGGAACTTTCCGATACAGCGATTCCGCTGTTGAGTATCCCCGATTGCAACATTGGTCGATGGAGCAATACTACGAGAATAAGAAATACAATCGGTTTGCGCATCTGCCTGAATTGTCGATTCCGCACTCCAAAGAGAAGCGGCCATTCCACGCCAAACAAAAGATGCTGTGGCGGTAAATGATCGCGCTAGTGGACATGGCGAATTTTCCCATCCATGTCGGGAAATTGTGGGCAATGGTCAACGCAAAGAACGAAAACTAAATCTAGCGCAGCGGAGTTTGAAAAGGAAGTCAAGTGCCAGCTACGAAACACATTCGCGACAAGCTGAATCACTTGCCTCATAAACCGGGGATTTACTTGATGAGGGATCGTTTCGGGACGGTGATTTACATTGGCAAGGCCCGAGATCTTCGCCGGCGAGTAAGCCAATACTTTCAGCGATCCAGACGGCAGTCTTGGGATCCTAAGCTGTTAGCTTTGATTGACGCGATCCACGATTTTGACACTCACAAGGTTAAAAGCGACGCCGACGCCTTGCTCCTCGAAGGCAAACTTATCAAGGAATTCAAACCGCGCTATAACGTCAGCTTTCGAGATGATAAAAGATTCCTGCTACTTAAGATTAATCTCAACGACCCTATACCCCGATTCACTTTGACACGATTAAAACAAGACGACGATTGCCGATACTACGGTCCTTTTGCCAGTTCGGGCTCAATCCGCAGGACACTCAACAACGTCCGCAAAAAGTTTAACTTGCGCGGCTGTCGGCCTCTTACTCCAAACGAGCATGATTACAAACACTGCCTCTACGCTCATATTAAATGTTGCACTGCTCCGTGCATCGGCAATGTTTCCCGGGAGGACTACTTGAAACAAGTTGAAGCCGCTTGCGAATTCCTCGACGGTCAATCCAAAGAGATGGAAGCGGAGCTCGAACAAGAGATGAAGAAAGCCGCTGTGAAACTTGACTTTGAAAAGGCCGCCGAACTCCGCGATATGCTGAACGACCTTCGCAACAGCACGAAAAAGCGCGGCCGCTACCAACGTTTGCCCCAAAGACTTTCCGTCACGATTCAACCGGACCAAGACCTCATGGCTTTGACTCAAGCGTTGCAACTGCCGCATCCTCCCGCGCATATTGAGGGCTTTGACATTTCCAACATCAGCGGCACTTTTGCCGTCGCTTCTATGGTAAGTTTCAAGAACGGTCGTCCTGACCGAGCCGGCTACCGAAGGTTTAAAATGAAAAGCGTCGAGGGGCAAGACGACTGCGCTTGTATAGCGGAAACAGTAAGACGGCGATACTCGCGCCTTAAGCGAGAAGCGGAGGCATGCGATTCGGCAAATCCGAACAATTCCCCTTCCCTCTCCGCCAAAATGCCCAACCTCATTCTCATTGACGGCGGCAAAGGCCAACTCAACGCCGCTCTGGACGAACTCCGAAAACTAGGATTAGAGCAAATCCCTATCATTGGTTTGGCCAAGGAATTCGAAGAAATCCACTTGCCGAACCGAACGCTTCCGCTCCGTCTCAGCCGCCATTCCGGAGCGCTCAAACTCCTTCAGCGCGTCCGCGACGAATCCCACCGCTTCGCCAACACCTACAACGCCCGGCTTCGCTTGAAAAAAATCTCCGAAAGCCTCCTCGACGAATTTCCCGGCATGGGCAAAACCCGCAAAACCACTATCCTTAAACACTTCGGATCCGTCCAAAAACTTAAGCTCGCCAGCATTGAGGAAATCGCCGCCGTGCCGGGCTTTGGAGGCAAGACCTCCGAAAAACTTAAATCTTTCCTTGCCGCCCGCACTCCTCGCCCTCCGCAAAAGCCCTGACTTCCATCGTCAATCATATAGACAAAACCAAGAGCTTCCAATAATGTCCCATCTACAGCATTTTTCAGAGACGCCAAAAATAATTATTTCCTTTTTTAGAAAAGCTCCGTTCCATATCTATGTTGTGATTTGTCCGCTCTCCTCACAAGTTGGACAGTGATTCCATGTTGTCGGGTCGCCTGCTTATTATTCAAAGAGAACTTGTTCAACCTAATCGCTTGTAGGATTGTCAATGTAGTTTACTATTTGTTGAGAAGACTATGTTCCCGCGATGGAGGAGACGGAGACAATTCGAGAGCGGTTAATTAATGAAGTTCCGTCTGACAGATTATTGGAGAAGTGGTTTATCGAGGGCAGAGAAACAAACGCCGGCCAAGATCCTCTTGCGCTTGACATCGCCGAAGTCGTTTGCCAGATTTTTGTCGATGGCTTTTGGGAAGCTTCTGTCTCCTTGCAGAGGCAAGGCTGGGAGTTTCGGGCGCGCATCCGGGAGATGCCCGCTTTTTCCACGACGTCCATCTAGTAAAAAGCAATATGATTGCATCAAAAGACACAGTGACAGCGAACGCCGCCGGCTTTCCCAATTCGAAAAAAGTTTACGTGCGAGGCAAGCGGCACAAGAACCTTCGTGTTCCGATTCGGGAAATTTCTCAAGCCCCCGTCAAATCTCTGGACGGACGGTTGGAAGCCAACGAACCCGTCCGCGTTTACGACACCAGCGGGCCGTGGGGAGATTCTGGCTTTGCCGGCAAGGTCGAAACCGGATTGCCTCCTCTCCGACGGCAGTGGATACTGGAGCGAGGTGATGTTGAGGAGTGCGCAGGGCGTGAAGTCCGGACGGAAGATAACGGCTATGTTTTCCGCCAACATACAAAGTCCGTCTCTCCCTCCCGGCCAACCAAGCGGCGAAAACCGCTTCGATCTTCGGTGGGGCATCCAGTCACTCAACTTTGGTATGCCCGGCAAGGCGTTGTGACGCCGGAAATGGAGTTTGTCGCCATCCGCGAAAATCTTGGCCGGGAGGAGGCTTTGCGCACGGAATCCAACCCAACCGGCGCTCGCAACGTCTTGAACCAACAACATCCGGGGCAATCTTGGGGCGCAGAGATTCCGCCATTTATCACCCCCGAATTTGTGCGCGACGAGGTGGCTAGAGGACGGGCGATTATTCCGGCCAACGTCAATCATCCCGAATCTGAGCCGATGATTATCGGCCGCAACTTCTTTGTGAAAATCAACGCCAACATTGGCAACTCTGCCGTTGCCTCCAACATGGAGGAAGAGGTCGAAAAAATGCGCTGGGCCACTCGATGGGGGGCAGACACGGTGATGGACTTGTCCACCGGCAAGAACATTCACGCCACTCGCGAGTGGATCCTTCGCAATTCGCCCGTGCCCATCGGCACTGTTCCCATCTACCAGGCGCTGGAGAAAGTAAACGGCAAAGCGGAGGATTTGAGTTGGGAAGTATTCCGCGAGACATTGATCGAGCAGGCGGAACAAGGGGTGGACTACTTTACCATCCACGCGGGCGTCTTGCTGCGTTTTGTGCCTTTAACCGCGCAGAGAGCTACGGGGATTGTCTCGCGCGGCGGTTCTATTATGGCCAAGTGGTGCCTTCATCATCACGCCGAGAACTTTCTCTATACCCATTGGGATGATATCTGTGAAATTATGGCCGCTTATGATATCAGTTTTTCGATTGGCGACGGCCTGCGTCCCGGATCCATCGCGGACGCCAACGACGAAGCCCAATTCGCCGAATTGAAGGTGCAAGGCGATCTCACACGTCGCGCTTGGAAACACGGGGTTCAAGTTATGAACGAAGGGCCGGGTCACGTCCCCATGCATATGATTCACGAAAATATGCAAAAGCAGCTCCAATGGTGTGATGAGGCGCCCTTTTATACATTGGGACCGTTAACAACCGATATAGCGCCCGGCTACGATCATATCACCAGCGGCATCGGCGCCGCTATGATCGGCTGGTATGGGTGCGCAATGCTTTGTTATGTGACGCCCAAAGAACATTTGGGGTTGCCAAGCAAACAAGACGTCAAGGAAGGCGTGATCGCCTATAAAATCGCCGCCCATGCCGCCGACTTGGCCAAAGGGCATCCGGGAGCGCAATACCGGGACAACGCGCTGAGCAAGGCGCGGTTTGAGTTTCGTTGGGAAGACCAGTTTAACCTTGGACTTGACCCAGAACGCGCCCGGGAATTTCATGACGAAACACTGCCGCAGGAAGGCGCCAAAAGCGCTCACTTTTGTAGCATGTGCGGCCCGCATTTTTGCTCGATGAAGATTACCGAAGACGTGCGCCGCTACGCTCAGGAAAAGGGTGTCACTACTAATCAAGCGATTCAATCCGGCATGGAGGAAAAATCTAAGGAGTTCGCCGATGCGGGCGGCGAGGTCTATGCGAAGGCATCGGCGAGCCGGTGAACTAAAGGCCAATCTTCCAAGTTCGCAAACAAATTACGAGCATCCTAAGCTCTCGCCGCAGTTCAAGCACTTGTAACAAGCGCCGTTGCGCACCGTGAAATGGCCGCAACAGGGGCAGATTGGCGCGTCTTGTTGAAAGTGAGCTATGGCGTCGTTGAACGTCTCAATCCGTTTGCGGCGATGAGACGCGGAAGGCGAAGACGCCGGGCGAGAAGTATCGATTTTTTCCGAGATTGCCACATCCTCATTCCGCGGCAGTTCCGGAACGGGGCGGTTTACTTTTTTTTTTATTTCCGATTCAAGGTCGGGCATTGCCAATTCTACTTGGCCGGATTCTTGCGCATCGCCGGTGTTGGTGAATTCTTGTGACATCCAGCGGAATACGTAATCGGTAATGGAGGTTGCTTGGCGGATGTTGGGGTTTTTTGTCCAGCCGGAGGGTTCGAAGCGTTGATGGGAAAACTTTCGCGCTAAGATGTCTAGGGGGACGCCGTATTGCAACGCCATGCTTGTCAGCGTGCCGATGGTGTCCATGAGTCCGCCGATGGTAGATCCTTCTTTGGCCATAGTGACGAACAATTCGCCGGGCGATCCGTCCGCAAACAGTCCGACGGTCAGGTAGCCTTCGTGCCCGGCGATGTCGAATTTGTGTGTTTTTGCCATCCTTGTTGCTGGGAGCCGGCGCCTCACAGGTTGAGTGGAGGCGTGCTTGAGGCTTTCCACTTGTTCTTTCAACTGCGCGATTTGCGGCAACAGATCATCATTGGTTGTCGATGAGTCTTCACCGGTCTTTGAAGTGCTGAGAGGTTGGGATCGTTTGGAACCGTCGCGGTAGATTGCTACACACTTGAGGCCGAGACGCCAGGCTTGCACGTAGGCTTTTTGAATCTCCGCCGCCGAACAGTCGTTCGGCAAGTTGACTGTTTTAGAAATGGCGCCGCTGATGAAAGGCTGGGCGGCGGCCATCATCTTCAAATGCGCCGAGTAGTGAATGCTGCGAGTTCCTTGAAAAGGTTTGAAGGCGCAGTCAAACACTGGAAGATGTTCCGGCTTCAATCCGCTGGCAACAACGGCGTTTCCGTCCTTGCGGACGTCTTCGATGGTGTCATGTTCTTCCACGTGCGCGACGATTTGCCGGACAGCGGATTCTTCATAGCCTAAGCGTTGCAATGCCTCCGGCACGGTTTGGTTGACGATCTTGAGCATGCCGCCGCCGGCCAGAAGTTTGTACTTCGCCAGCGCGATGTCTGGCTCGATGCCGGTTGTGTCGCAGTCCATCATAAACGAGATCGTTCCGGTAGGGGCCAGCACGGTGACCTGCGCATTGCGGAATCCGCATTTTTCTCCCGCCGCTTCGGCTCGTTGCCAGCAATCTTGCGCTTCCTCTTTCAAAGCGTCGAACGAGCTTGCCTCAATGGTTTTCACCGCATCCCGATGCCGACGCACTACGGCCTGCATGGAGTCTGCATTACTCGCGGCGACGGGATGGTCGACGCCGGCGCATTGGGCGTCCCGCCAACCTTGGAAAGGACTCATCGCCGCGGCGATGGCGGCGGATTGGGTGTATGCCTCGCCGGTCATAATTGCCGTGAGGGCGCCGGCCAGCGCGCGGGCTTCCTTCGAATCATAAGGCAGGCCGTAACTCATAATCAACGCGCCCAAGTTGGCGTAGCCCAATCCCAAAGTGCGAAAAATGTGGGAGTTTTTGGCAATGGCGGGCGTGGGATAGCTGGAGTTGTCCACCAAAATTTCTTGAGCGGTGATAAAAATGCGCACCGCAGCTTTGAATCGCTCCGCGTCAAAACCGTTGGCGCCAGAGAACTTCATCAAGTTCAAGGAAGCCAAGTTGCAGGCGGTGTTGTCGAGGAAGACGTATTCGGAGCAGGGGTTGGTGGAGTGGATCGGCGCAGTTCCCTTGCAAGTATGCCAATGCTGGATGGCAGAGTCGAATTGAAGGCCGGGATCGCCGCAAAGATGCGCGCCTTGGGCAATCTTCCGCAGAAGCTTCGCAGCGTCTTTTTTCTCCAGAGGCTCGCCGGTAGTGACGGCGCGAGTCCACCAAGGATGGCCGCCAAGGGCGGCTTGCATGAACTCGTCGCTGACACGAACGGAGAGATTCTCATTTTGATACATGATGCTACCATAAGCATCCCCGTTGTAGGAACCGTCATATCCGGCGTCGATCAAAGCCCAAGCCTTTTTCTCCTCCTTTTGTTTTGCGTCGATGAATTCTTCAATGTCTCCGTGCCAATCGCGCAAGGTGTTCATTTTGGCGGCGCGGCGGGTTTTGCCCCCAGATTTCACCACGTTGGCCACTTGGTCATAAACGCGCAAAAACGACAACGGCCCGCTGGGTCGCCCGCCGCCGCTGAGTTTCTCCCGACTGGATCGCAAGGGAGTTAAATCCGTGCCGGTGCCGGAACCGTGCTTGAAGAGCATCGCCTCGCTGGCGGCCAACCGCATGATGTCTTCCATGTTGTCCTCCACAGACTGAATGAAGCAGGCGCTGCACTGCGGATATTCGTATTGAGTGGGCGACCGAGCCGCCTTGTTTGCGCTTCGATCGTAAAACCAATTGCCCTGCGCCGAGTTCTTTCCCACGCCGTACTGATGCCAGAGTCCGACGTTGAACCAAACTGGAGAATTAAAAGCGCCGTACTGATGCAAACAAAGCCAGCACAACTCCGCGTAAAACACCTCGCCTTCCTCCTTGCCGAAATAACCGTCGTTAACCCCCCAATCCGCAATCGTCCGACACACTCGATGAATCACCTGGCGGACGGAACGCTCTCGCCCGGCAGTTCCCTGCTCGCCGTAAAAATACTTGGAAACCACCACCTTCGCCGCCAGCAACGACCACGACTTTGGCACATCGACGTCGTCCTGTCGGAAAATCGTGCCGCCGCGCTCATCCGTGATTTCCACGCTTCGCTTCTCCCAAGCCACCGAATCAAAGGGATCCTCCCCCTCTTCGCTGAAAACTCGCTCAATCGACAATCCCTTGCGGCGATCTGAGGCGGTTGCATATCGCACGGACGGTTCACGGACGCTTATCATGACAAATTCGAAATCGGCAAAATCAAAATACTTCTCCTAATGCTACCATTTGTCAAACGCAAAGATTGGAAAAATCTTTAAGATAGACAACCCAGTTTTTAGCCTTCGGGGAAAAAGATTCAACTTCTTTTGTGGATTATCTCCCCACTCTGCGATGGACAATCGTTGACAATGGCGGCGGCTCGAGGCAGTTTGACTTCGTGAATTTAACGACGACCCTCAATCGGCTGCTGTATGGCGACTGCCTGACTTTTTTGCGGGAATGGAAGTGGGATTTAGTGGATTTGATTTATCTGGATCCGCCGTTCAATTCCAACCGCTCCTACAACGCCATTTACAAAGATGCCACCGGCAGGCCACTGCCCACCCAGATCGAAGCCTTTTGCGATATGTGGCAACTGGACGGCAACTCGGAGCGCGCCCTGCAAAACCTGCCAAAACTCGCCAATCAGCAGGGTGTTTCTCAATTCGCCGTCGATATTTTGCGCTCCTGGGAAAACGTCTTGCGCGATACGAATCCGCAACTTTTGGCGTATTTGATCTACATGACCGAGAGGTTGATTTGCTTGAAGAGCATTTTGAAATCGAGTGGCTCGCTGTATTTGCACTGCGATCCGGTTGCCTCGCACTACCTCAAAATCACATTAGACGGCATCTTCGGACCCACTAACTTCCGCAACGAAATCGTTTGGAAACGCGCCACAGCTCATAAGAGTTCCAGAAAATACGGCAACAACACCGACCGCATTCTGTATTACGCGAATAATGCGGAAAATTGCATTTGGAACGGCCAATCCATCGCAACGCAGAAGACAGAGGAACAGCTGATGTCGCTTTATCCATTGACCGACAAACGAGGGCGATTGCGACACGCTGATTTGACGGGACAGGGAGAAACAAAAACAGGCGAGTCTGGAAAACCATGGAAGGGATACGATATTGCGTCTCGTGGAAAACATTGGGCGCCGCCAAAAACAAGCGAGTACGCCGAATATATTGAACGCAACTTCATTCCCGGCTATTTGAAAATCGAAGGCGTTCACGCTCGGCTGGACGCTTTGGACGAGGCTGGATTGATTCATCATCCAAAGAGAGGGTTTTGGCCGGGCTTGAAACGATATCAAGATGCGGACTCAGGCAGTTATCCGCAAGCGCTTATTACGGACATTCCCGGATTCACGAATTACAACAAACAAGGAATGCTTGGTTTCCCAACAGAAAAACCATTGAAGTTGTTGGAAAGGATAATCAAGGCAAGCAGCAACGAGGGCGATTTGGTTTTGGATCCGTTTTGCGGATGCGGCACGACGATTGAAGCGGCGCACAATCTGAAAAGACGTTGGATTGGGATTGACATCGCTATTCACGCGGTCAAACGAGTCAGCGCGGTTCGTTTGAAAGACCATCTCGGATTGATTGCGGGGCGGGATTATGTGCTGGACGGCATTCCCAAAGATTTGGAGGGAGCGAGGGCTTTATGGGAGCAAGACCCTTGGCAGTTTCAAAAATGGGCGACGGAGCAAGTGGGCGGCTTTGTCACTTCCAAACGCACGGCGGATGGCGGCATCGACGGGCGGCTGTGGTTTGCGGGGGAGGGAAGTCGTTTGGAAGAGATGATTTTGGAAGTGAAGGGAGGCAAGCCGAGCATTTCGTTTGTTCGCGCGCTGGCGGGAGTGCGCGAGCAGAGGAAGGCGGCGCTGGCGGGATTGATATTGTTGCAAAGTCCTTCGCCGGCGCAGAGGCGGAACTTCGAGCGGGAAATGGCCGGCGCGGGCAGTTTGGAGATTCTGGGCGTTTCTTATCCGAGACTGCAGTTGTTGACGGTAGAGGAAATCTTGGAGGGCAAGTGTTTCCGCACTCCCGGCGTCGCCGGCAAAACCGCAACCGACCCCGTCCTCCCAATGGGATAAACATCGAGATTGCTCGCAAGAAACTTGGCCAAAATCTTCTCTTTCCGTTACAGTTCCCTCCTCATGAGATTCGTCCGGTGGTTTTTCCTCGCCATCCTCTTCCTTGCCAACGCCTTGCCAAGCCTTTCCGCTCAGGAAAGCGCCGAGTGGGAGATTGAGTCGGCGTCCGAAGAAAGCACTCTCTCCTACGATCCCGATTCCGGCGTGGGAACGGCAGAAAACGGAGTCATCGTCAAGTATAAAGATGCGGCGCACAGGGAAGCGTCGCTTTATGCCGACCGCATTACTTTCAACCAAGCATCCGGCCAAGTCACCGCCGAAGGATCGGTCACTTTGCAACGCGACGGGCAAGCATGGAGCGGCGAGCGACTGGAATACAATTTTCGGACGGAAACCATGGGCGCGGCCAATTATCGCACGGGAAAACCTCCTTTCTTTGTCGCCGGCGATTCCCTGCGTGGTTCCGACAAGGCCGGGAATTACACCGCCGAGGGCGCTTATTTGACTACGGACGACGTCAAGAATCCCAACTATCGAATCCGAGCCAAACGCATCCAAATTGTTTCTGGAAAACACTTTGTCGCCCGCAACGCCGTTATTTACATAGGAAAGATTCCCGTCATGTATTTGCCTTGGCTTAAAGCAAATCTGGATCGACGCGGGAATCGATGGTCGATCACGCCCGGCTACCGTTCCCTTCACGGAGGCTATTTGCTTTCCACTTACCATTACCAAGCCTTTACAAACCTGAGCGCCCGCCTGAATTTAGATTATCGAACGCGGCGAGGCGTTGGGGGAGGGCCGGACTTGCAATACGATTTAGGCAAGTTCGGAAGCGGCGAAGCTCAATCCTATTACTTGCACGACAAGAATCCGGGAAAAAACAGCGCCAACTCAATTCCCAACAACCGCTTTCGCTTCCGTCTTAGCCATCGCGTTCCCATTCGAACGAACTTTACCGCCAAAGCCGTGCTCCACAAGCTGAGCGATGCGCGGATCCATCCCGATTTCTTCGAGTCCGAACACCGCCGCAACACGCAACCTCGCTCGTTCCTTGAAATCGAACAACTCGGACAAAACTTCTCGCTCTCGCTGTTGGCGCAACCCCGTGTGAATGACTTCTACGAACGAATAGAACGACTCCCAGAAATCAAACTCAACGTCTTCAGACAACAAATCGGGCGGCTTCCGCTCTATTACGAAAGCGAATCAAGCGCCGGCTATTTAGGACATCGATTCGCCAAAACCAACAACGCAACGAATGACTTCCACACCGCTCGGCTGGATACTTGGCACCAAATCGTCCTCCCCATCACTTTTTTCAACTGGCTAAACGTCGTCCCTCGAAGCGGCGGGCGTTACACTTACTACGCGGCTACCCACGGCAACTCATTAGAAGAACAAAGGCGCGGAGTTTTCCACGCGGGCATGGAGGCAAACTTCCGCGCTTCCCGCACTTACAACACAGTCACAAACCGCTTCTGGTCCATTCAAGGACTACGGCACATAGTGCAACCTTCCATAAACTACGCCTATATTCCAGAGCCCTCCACCCTGCCTCAGATCTTGCCCCAGTTTGACAGCGAACTGCCCAGCCTATGGCAACTTCCCATCCAGTTCCCCGATTACAATTCAATAGACAGCATTGATGCCCAGAACGTCCTACGCTTGGGACTCCACAACAAGCTGCAAACCAAACGAGGACCAAACAACACAGCACAACCGTTTGCTGATTGGAACTTATTCGCCGATTGGCACATCAATCCACAGCCCGCGCAAACTAGCGATCTAAGCTCTGATCTATATCTTTATCCTCGGGAATGGATGTCTTTTCACTCCTTTGTTCGATACAGTGTTGACGAAGGGGATTTTCGCCTCGCCAACCACCAAATCACACTGCTTCCAAACGACGTTTGGAGTCTCACACTCGGACATCTTTATCTAAGAAATGAACCAAAGTATCCCGTTTCCTGGGGCGAAGGCAACGACGTCTTATACAATACCCTCTACTATCGATTCAATGAAAATTGGAGCGCCCGCCTAAGCCATCAATTCGAAGCCCGGGACGGCACTTTGGAAGAGCAATCCTACACCTTGTATCGCGATTTTAGAAGTTGGACGGGCGCTTTCAGTTTTCGCGTCCGCGATGAAAGGAACGGCTCACAAGATTATACCCTCGCCGCCATCCTATCTCTCAAAGCCTTCCCGCGCTTCGGACTGGGTGAAGACACACTGCATAACTCCCTTCTTTATGGAAGGTAAATGCAAACGAGACAAAGACCACTTAGCGTCCGCCTTCCCTTGTTTGTAAAGCTATCGCCTTCTAGATAAACAGAACCTCTTTCCTCTCACTCAACGAACAAACACTCCAACGCATATTTGCGTTCATAACCTAGTTTAGTATGACGAACGCAAATCTCGCCTACCAACAAGTCGTTTTGTTCAAGTGGGAAAGTCCGACGCGGGCCTACCGTTTATTGAGGTCTCTTTATGAACCAAACTCTTGCCAAGTAAGCGGTGCCGTTGACCATTGTAAAAACCTTACAACAACGAAGGCGAAACAGCCTAATCCCGTTGCTTGGAGTTACCTCAGTGCCATTGTGAGTCAAACTCTTGCTCAGGGGGGAGGTGATCGTTGTTGAAGTTGGCGCGCAAGGCGGGATATTCATTAGCCTTGCCAAAGTCCTATGCATCTTCGGTTTGGCTGTCGCTATCTAAATCGACCTGCCAAGTCTCCTAGATTCCCTCATACGCGAATGCGCTTTGCAAGGCGCCGGTTGCTTGGCCGGGCGCCTCTTCCCGCCCGCTCTCTTCGCCACCGCCCTAACCGCTTGCTCCTTGCGCCAGAGAAACTCCCCTCTCTTTTCGATTGCCTCACTCAAAAAGATGGGAATCAACGCCCAGCAGTTCCGCTGGAATAAACGCGCTCTCCCTTCTCCCGATAAATTCCCTATGGAACTTGGGGAAATAATCTTCCAAAAGAAATGTAAAAAAACCGCACCCCTTTTTAAACAAGAGGGGCGAAACCACGAAGATGCTCTCGGAAAAATGCGAGATTTTCCTTAGCGCGCCATCGTGTCTATTCCGACCAAGTCGCCAACGCCGCTAACACCGTGGACTTCCACTTCCGCAATGCTGAGGCGGATGTCGCCGAAGTTTTGCCCAACAAGACCGCCAACGCCGTGGACGCCCTCCACTCTGTCTAGCGCAGAACAGACTCCAATGCTCCCTTGATTGAAACCGGCTAACGCGCCTACAAAGTTGACGCCCTTGATCTGAACGCCTTCTAAGCCTACATTGACCACTTGCCCGCGATTGCCAATCGCCCCAAACAATCCACTCGGCTTATTATAGAAAAGAGCGGGATCGCTCTGGTCTTGAAACAAGTTGTAGATGGTATGCTCGTTGCCTTCAAAAACCGCTTGGAAAGGTTGGGAGAAAACGCCGATGGATTGCCAGCTGGTTAGGTTGTCGCCAAAATCCAAATCGCCGGCCAACTCGTAGCCTTGGGCTTGGGGGTTGTCGATGGCGCTGGGAAAGGCTTGGTTGTAAGCTTTGGCGAATGTTTCTTTGTCCGGCTGGCCGTCCCCGTCCAAATCCCAACGAATGGCATTGAGCTGCGCCAGATTGCTAATCTCAATCAAGCCGTCATCGTCTTGATCATAATCGGTTGACCGAACTTGCGATGTCGGTTGAAAGCCAATTTCTCTGGGGCCGATTGAAGGAACCGCAACAAGAATGAGGCTGCCGTCATTGTTCAAAGCCAAATTCGAACCAAAATCATAGTCGATTGGCCGAACCTGCGATGTCGGTTGAAAGTCAATTTCTCTGAGGCCGATTGGAAGAGTGAGGTTGGTGAGGTTGATTGGAAAAGCCTGACCACCGACAGTGAGGCTGCCGTCATCGTCCCAAGCTAAATCATAGTCAGTCAGCAGGATCGCCGCTGTCGGTTGAAAGTCAATTTCTCTGGTTTCACTTGAAGAGGGCGAGGGGCTTCCCGCTTCCACTAAGGTGTGAGCAAGAGTGACGGAGACAGTCCCCGCATTGTTGTTAGCCGGGAATCCTTCTCTGAAGGGAATCGAATGCCGAATGCTTGCCTGCTCGCCGATGTCCGCCGCGTCTGCGCTGGCGGTCACGGTCACGGTTTTGTAGGACTGCCAATTGTCTGAAGTGAAGAGCAGTCTGCTTGGATTCAAGGTGATTCCAGAATGCGCCGTTTCTAGGTTGACGGTCATGTCTCTGATGGGGTCGGCAGTGCTGCGCACCTTATATGTGTCCGATTCGCCTTCGGCGAGGGACAAACTGCTTGATTCGAGCATGAGAGACGCCTCGCCAGACGGTGTTGAAGTCACAATTGGCGACAATGGCGGGCTGTCCACGTTAGTGACCGGCGCCGCAACAGGCCCGTCGTCGTCTAGGATTTGGACTTTCACCGTTCTTCTTAACGAAAGGCCGGAGTTAGTAGGGTTGCTCAAAACCACGTTGAAAAATTCGTTCGTCTCGTTTAGGCCGTCGTCAATGATGGGAACGCTGAGGTAATGCCGGGTTTCACCGGGTTGGAAGGTAAGCGTGCCTCTGGTTTCGATGTAGTCTTGGCCGGCAATCGCCGTGTCGTCTTGCGTGGCGTAGTCGACGGAAACAGCGGTTCTGCCGGTGGCCACAGTGAGTTCAACAGGAATTGGAACTGACCCGCTGGAAACGATGTTCGAAACAACGTTAAACAAAGGCCCCGAGTCCGTGCTTAATAGTGCATCCCTTGTAGCCCCAAAAATCGGCCGAATCACATCCACCCCATCACCTTCAAACCATCTATGCCATTCTTGCAATTCAGTAGCCTGCTCAAAAGCCTGCCGTGGATCTTCAGGAAACTCCACAAAAACCTGCCGTGGATCTTCAGGAATCTTCACTAAGCGTCCAAAATTGGTTGAGACTACGTAGTCGAGAACATCAAAAGCAACGTTGGGAATCCTTTCAGGGTCGTTGTCCTTGATGGTGACAGTGAACGTCCAGCCGTATTGCGGGTCATCGGAATTCTCCTCGAACACCACGGTAAACGTTTCATCCGGTTCAGGATGGGCGTCGTCCAAGATGGGGATGCTCATGTAAGTTATGGGTTGCTTGGGGATAACGCTAGGGAGGTATCTTGTGCGGGTATTTCCCCAATTATAATAAAGTCCCCAAGATCCATCATATAACACATCCACTCTCCTCGATTCCGGTATAAATCCGCTACCTTCTGGTATATTGTAGGTGAATGGAATGTAGTCGGTTCTTGAAGCTATCGTATTTCTCCATCTACCATTTATGAAGGGGAAGTAGTAGCCGGGTTGCGCCGTGCCGTGTTTCACGTAATAGCGCAGATTGAGGTTGTTCCAGTTCGTGCTTACTATTACGTTAAAAGCAACGGCCATCGACTTACGGCCACCTGGCGACACGTTTCCTTGGTCTGTCCGATAATAAACAGTTCTGCCTTCTTGCAGCTTCATCCCAAAACCATCCGCCGATATCTCTACGTGCTCTCTATTACTACGAATCTCTCCCGAAAACCGATCCTCTGTTCTATCCATTAATGGAGCGAATTTGATTTCTATGTTGTCAGGAATTTGCCCCCAAGTTTGACCCCAAGCCGTCGGCATTCCCATGGCCAAAATCAAAACGAACCAAGCGAACCAAAATGAATTCCTCATCGTCTAAAATATCTTTCTATCTTTGTCTGCGTTACGTGTGCTGTACAGTACTCCCCCCCGCGCTAAATCAATCCAAATTTTCCAGTTTATTTCCGCGGAGTTAGGCGGAGGAATCGTTGTTTTCCTGCCGCTTTCGGCAAAATTATGGTCAATCGATCCGAGCCGCCGCCATTGGATTCCCTCAGGATTTTGACTTCCTCCTCCGGCAGCGGACTCCAAGTTTCTCCCCAAAGAGCGGGCGTTTCCTCGATGCCGAACTCGTCGGCATTGGGAACGGCAAACACGAATCGAACGCCGCCATCCGCCAAAGGCTCGGCAAAAATCAATTGGCTCTTCCATTCTCCGAGGCCGCCGGCAGAGGCGGAACTCGCCGATGGATTGTCGCTCGCCGATGCAGTTTGAAAGGCGGGCAACGGTCCGCCCGATGTCGGAGGCGCTTCGGCCTTCGTCACTTCAATGATGTACGTGGATTGAGCCGTTCTGCTTTCGGCCAAGACGTCGATGGCGATAATGTTGTCTCCCTCTTCTAAGGAAATCTCAGGGCCTCTTCGATCCTTGACTCTGGTGGTGCCCGAGGCTCGATTCCGAGAGAGAACGTCGCTCATCGAGGGGGGGGGGGGCAAACGAGATGGCTTGGCGGGTTTTGGCTGTCTTCTTCAGCATTTCCATAACTCAAAATATGTTCGTTCTTTCTCCGAATTCTTCGGCATTTCTCGGCCAAAACAAGAGAAAGATAGAGTGGGTTAAAACAGAATGCAAGCTTTTTATTCTGATTTTCAAACTTTTTTCTTGGTGAATTCTTTTTCAATGGTTTTGGGCGGTGGATGGTTTGTTGGTTTTGGTGTTTGGGCAAGAGTTTGTCAAGCGGGGTTGTTGGGTTCTTTTTCTTCGGTGGGTGGTTGGGCTTCGGGTTTGGGGTCGTTGGGGAGGCGGACGCGGGTGTTGTCTTTGAGGCCGGTTTGGCCGGCGATGACGATTTGGTCGCCGGGTTGGATTTCGGATTTGGATTCAATCATAAAAGCGTCTTCGAGGCCGGGGTCGATTTGGATGCGCTCTACTTGGCGGCCGGGTTTTAGGCGGAAGACGTATTGGCGGTCGCCGTCGTAGGTGAGGGCTTGCTTGGGAACGAGGATGGCGTTGGGCTTGGTTTCTACGACGATGCCGGCGTTGACGGACATTCCGGGGCGGAGCGGGCCGATGTGTTTGAAGGCGATGGTGATTTTGATCATTCCGGCGCCGGCTTCGACGATGGGGGAGATGCGGTCGACGTGGGCTTTGAAGGGTTGGTTGGGGAAGGCGTTGGCGGCGACTCGGACTTGTTGGCCGATTTTCAAGGCGCCGAGTTCTTTTTCCGGGATGAAGAGGCGGGCGACGATGGAGTTGAAGTCGACGATATCGAAAAGGTGTTGTCCGTTGGAGATTTCGTCGCCGAGTTTGAGGAATCGTCGGGCGATGGTTCCGGCGATGGGGGCGCGGATTTCGGTGTAGCCGAGTTCTCGTTTGGCGTCTTCTAGGGAGAGTTCCAGTTGTCTGAGGTCGTAGCGGGAATCTTGGAAAACTTGCTCGCTGATGAGATTTTGTTGGAATAGGGATTCTTGGCGTTTGAATTCTTCTCTGGCTTTGGCGGTTTGGTTTTCGGCTTTTAGGAGGGCGCTTTTTTGGACGTCGTCTTCCAGTTGCGCCAGCAGTTGATCTTTAGTTACAAGATCGCCTTCTTCGACGAGCAGGCGAACGACTCGATTGGCGGTGCGTGCGATAACTCGGACTTCTTGCTCGGCTTCCAGCGAGCTGGAGGTTGTCAAAACTCGCTCAATGGGGCCGAGTGCAATTTCCGTCACTTCCACGAGGACGGCGGGAGGTTTGCGGTCATCGGTTTTTTTCGGCGATGGAGACCATGGGAATTTTGAACAACCCGTCCCAAAGCTGAGGCACAGCGCAAAAATTGCGATGAAAAATCGTTCTCGGCGGAGGAAATTTCCGGATGGTTTTTTCCATAGGATGAGGGGTTTGTTTGGCGCTAAAATAGGTTTCAACTTGCTTGATAATTCTGAATTCACAACCTTGTTTGGCGCATTCGCCGGCGACGCGCCCGACAAATTGCGCTTGTCAATGTTGCTTGACGCTTTTTCCTAAGTCAATCGACAAATCAAAGGTCGCGGTGGATTTTGGCGTTTTCGGCTTGCTTATCTGGAGTGTTTGTCTATTTTAGCGGAATGTTAAAGTTACTGATTTCTCGCAATAGTCTGTTTGCCATCTTGGGATTTTTGTTAGCTGGCTGCTCCTTGACCGTCCGCCACGTGGATTATTCGGAACACCTTGCCGCTTATGACGTGGACGGTCACTTGGTGGAGAAAATGAAGATTCGTCGGCCTTTGGAACTGGTCGACATTCAACATCTTGCCGAAAAAGGCGTGCCAGATTCCTTGATAATTGGCTACATCAAGCAGGAGGGAACGGTTTTTGACCCCAAACTCAACCCCGAACAAGTGCGGATGTTGGCGGATGCCGGGGTAAGCAAGGAAGTGATTGATTATTTATTGACAACGCCGGCGGCGAGGAATCCCGCGGGCGCCTATCAATTCTATTACTGGTACGTCCCTCCCTCGTTTACCTATCCATGAGGAGTTTGGTTTCCGTATGGATATTATCATTGCCACTAGCGCGCTTTTCTTGGCAAGATGATGGACTTTGATTTGGTGTGCGGGCATGAAGAAGCGAGCGCGAGAAAAGTTTGCGTCCGGCGAGACGGCGAGAAATTCCTGCTTGCCGCGGGCTTGGGCATGGTTTAGCGTGGAGCTCGTTCTTCGGATGCCTTTGGTTGTCGATCCTTTTGGGGCGCGCCTTGCGTGTGTTTTGATGGATAGGAAACAGTTGAGATTCTGCAATGAAAACGAACGTTAGAATATTGCTATCGGCGATGATGTTCCTCCAGTTTTTTGTCTGGGGATCGTGGTACGTAACGGCGCCGAATTATTTGGGAACGATCGGATTCGCAGCTGAGGATATTGGGTGGACTTACTCAGTGGGGCCGATTGCCGGAATTATTTCCCCGTTTTTCGTTGGCATGGTGGCGGATCGTTTTTTTCCAGCTCAAAGAGTGTTGGCTGTGATGCACTTTGCCGGTGGGCTGATTATGTTTGTCGCGATCTCGTTAATGGGATCGCCATCCTCTTCGCCTAATATAATTAATCTTGTGTTTTTGGGATACATGTTAACTTACTTTCCTACGCTGGCCCTTAGCAATACTTTGGCGATGAAGAATATGTCGAATCCAGATAAAGAATTCCCGCTGGTTCGAGTTTTCGGCACGATCGGGTGGATTGCGGCAGGATTGATGCTCTCTGTAATGGCTTGGGATACCAGTATTAAGATGTTTTATTTGACGGCTGTAATCGCGATGGCTTTGGGGCTATTCAGTTTCTTGCTACCGCATACGCCGCCAGTCAAAGGCGGCAAAATCTCGTTCCGCCAAATTTTGGGGCTAGACGCCTTATTACTGTTGAGGGATCGCTCTTACTTAGTCTTTGTAATATCATCATTCTTGATGTGCATTCCTTTGGCTTTCTACTATCAGATCGCAAGTCGAGTGGTGGAGATGGGAGATTTGCCGATCGCTCGAACAATGTCTTACGGACAGATGTCCGAGATTTTCTTCATGGTGATAATGCCGTTTTTTTTCGCCCGATTGGGCGTAAAGTGGATGCTTGGAGTGGGTATGCTGGCTTGGGTAATACGGTACGCACTCTTTGCGATGGGGGCGCCCGACCAAGTGGCGTGGATGATACTTATAGGGGTTTTACTTCACGGAATCTGCTATGACTTCTTTTTTGTCACCGGGCAGATTTATACGAATCAGATAGCGCCTAAAGAGCTTCGCGGACAGGCCCAAGGGATGTTGGTTTTGTTCACTTTGGGGTTGGGCATGTTCTTCGGCGCCCAGACAGCGGGTAAAATTGAAGCGTCCCATACAACGGCCGAAGCCAAGTCGTTTGCGGCCAAAGTGACTTCAGCGAAGGAGTCGGCAAATGCGCTCAGAGAACAATTGGACACAAACGGAGAAAACAAAACCCTTTTAGAGCAGATTGCCGCGAAGACTGCCGAGGCTTCACAAGCGCGAAGATCGGAGCTCAAGGCGATTGAATGGAGGCCGCTTTGGGCTAAACCGGCGATTTTCGCCGGCATCGTGATGATTCTCTTTGTCTTTTTGTTTAAGCAAGTGCCGGTGAAAAAGAACAGACCGGCCGGCAAATGAGAGAGTAAATAAAAAATTCGAATCCTTTATGTTTAAGTCTATTAGTCGTCGTTCGTTTCTTAAGTTTGGGGTTGCGGCGGGAGCCGTTGCGGGGTGGGGCAGTGTGGGATGCGCCACGCTTTCTTCAAAGGCGCCGCGTTCGTATAAGATATCGCTGGCCGAATGGTCTTTTAACAAGTCCTTGTTTAGCGGGAAGATGGATCATTTGGATTTTGCTAAAACCGCCAAACGGGAATTTGGATTGGATGGTGTGGAATATGTAAACCAGTTCTTTAAAGACAAGGCGGAGGACTCCGCTTATCTTGCGGAGATGAAGAAGCGGGCGGACGGAGAGGGAGTTAGGAGTTTGCTAATTATGATAGACGGCGAGGGAAAACTGGGCGATGCCAACGGGAACGCGCGAACTCAGTCCATTCAAAATCACTACAAGTGGATTGAGGCGGCGAGGTTTTTGGGTTGTCATTCCATTCGCGTCAACGCCGCTACTGGGAATGTGGGAAGTTTTGAAGAGCAGATGAAGCGGGCGGCGGACGGGCTAGGTCGGTTAGCTCTTTTTGCCGATGGTTTTGGGTTGAATGTGATCGTTGAGAATCATGGAGGCCTTTCGTCGAATGGGAAATGGTTGGCGGGAGTGATGAAAATGGTGTCTTTGCCGAACTGCGGCACTTTGCCTGATTTTGGGAATTTTCGCATTCAAGGGGATGAATGGTATGATCGCTATCAAGGAGTGAGGGAATTGATGCCGTATGCAAAGGCGGTCAGCGCGAAATCGCATGACTTTGACGCAGAGGGCAACGAAACGCACACGGATTACCGCCGAATGATGAAGATTGTTTTGGACGCCGGCTATCGCGGTTATGTTGGGGTGGAATATGAGGGGCGAAAAGATTCCGAAGTGGTGGGAATTGAGAAGACCGTCAATCTATTGAGGCGGGTTCGGGCGGAGTTGGTTTAAGGTTGCGGCGGTTTCCGTTAAGGAGATTGAGGATTGAGTGGATTGGATTGGTTAGGAGTTTGGGAAACATGTATCTTGGTTCGACGACGGGAGCGCGGAGGTTGCCGCTGACTTTGTAGACGAACAGTTTGGAAACGGGCCACAGCGCGACGCTGATGGCTTGCCCAATCATGGGAATGTCTCGCAATAGTTCGGCCTCTACCTTTGCGTCTAGATTTCCTTGAAAATCAATTTTTCCTTGATAACGAAGCCGTGCGGATGGTTCTTGAATAGTTAGATCCGAAGTGCGGATAACGCCGTTGACGATGGTAAAATTGGCTTGTCCTGATTCTGCGCGGCTACTTCCTAAGCCTGGGGAGAAGGCGTTGAACAGGTGCGAGAAGATTCCGAAGAGAGGCGCGTCCCAAAGGAAACCTTTTTCAAGGCTCACTTGTCCTTGTCCTTGCCAGCTGTTCCAATGGTCCGTTTGTCCGGAATCGATGATAATTTCGCCATTTAGAATACCTTGTGATTGTTGGTTTTTTTCTAAAAGCGCGTCGGCAAACAGGGCGTTGAGATCGACGTTTTCTATTTTTGCATGCATGTTGAAAGCGGCTTGGCGGTTTGTCGTTAACGAAAGATTCATGTTGCCTTTTAGCGAGCCTTGGTAGAAGGAGGCGTCGACGTTCTGGATCTCCACTTTTCGGCGGATCCAGTTTATATCGGCGCGGATGTGGGATGATTGGAAGCGCCCCAAGGCAAATGGGCGACCTTCCACTTGGAAACGGGCGACGGCGGCGGGGTTTTCCGCATCTAGGGGAACAATGCCGTTTAGTTGAATTCGAGGCGGTTTGAGGAATCGGTATCGTTTGAGAAATTGTTCTGTGGTTGGGCCGATCATTTTGGCGATTGTTGAGGGAGAGGCCGTGGAGACGGCGTTGGTGATGGTGAGAAGCCGGGTATCGAAGTTCACTTTGGCCTTGTTGGCGTGGATTTGGCCTTCTTTGCAGTGGAGTTCAAACTGAGTTGCCGTTAGCAGTTTGTTGGTGTAAGCGAGGTTGGCGCGAAGAGAGGAGAGTGGGACGTTGCGGAAAAGGAAGTTTGTGACTGTGATGTTTGTTTCGAATTGAGTGAGATTGGGGGCGCCCCAACGCCCTTGTACTTTCCCATTGCGGATGTGGATGGGTTGAGTGAATTCAAAAAGCGCAAGTTTTTCCTTTTGCGCAGAGCTTAGCAGAGGTTTGTAGGCATATAAGTCAATGCCGCCATTCACTTCCCAGCGATGGTCTTTTGTTCGGGTGTCGGATTGGTAATTCAAGCGCAGTTCGCCTTCCGGCCGGGCGATGCGGATGTCTGGAAGCCTCCAGGTCATATTTGAAAATTCGATTGAAGACGAAACGGAATCAAGGGGCACGGTGCGAAAAATTGCTTTGTTTACATGAAAACGACCGGCGAGATGGAGGCTGGATTGGAGGTTTTTCCACCAGCTGGAATTGCCGTCGCCTTGTTTGGGAAGAATGGTGCTAGCTTGGACTTGGACAAAGGGTGGTTTCTGGAATTTGTATTGGCTCAGCCAACGCCTTCCTTGGTCGGAGAGAAGATGGCGGATGCGTTGGACGTCAAAATCGAAGCGCCCCGCCAGTGTAGTCCGTCGTGTTTTGGCGTTCCAAGTTCCTTGGAAGTCTAGATTGCCGTTGTAAAGCGTTGCCGCAAGTTGTTGCACAACGAGCGTCTCCGCTTTCCAGCGGGCGTGAAGCCGGATGTTTTCGGCTTCTAGGGAACGGTCGTTCCATTCGGCTCGGTCGCACAGCAGTTTGATGCGCGCCATTGATTTTTGCGGATGCGCGGCGTCCAAGTTCAAGTGGATTTGAAGGGACGAGTTTCCCGCCAATCCAAGCGATTCGTGTGTCTGGACAATTTGGCGAAGGGTGTTGCGCCATTGAGTTGCCGGCGATTTGGATTGGGAACGCCAGTTTTTGAAGGCGTAGGCGTTGGTGACTTGCGCTTGGATGTCGATGTCCAGTCCCAAACACTGCGCGGAGATTTGCATTTCCCAATGGTGAGGATCGGCAAGGGAGAGTTTGGTTTGCACGTTTGTTGCCTGCAGTGCGGACGCGTCTTCCGACGCCGAAAAGGGCAAGTCCAACGTGCCGTTGTGGAGGGTGATGGCTTTGATTTTCGGAGGCAAGGCAAACCAGGACTGCAGGTGAATTTCTAACGTCCGAGCAGAAAAGCGCGGTTGAAAATCGTCGCCGTTCGCCCGCCATTGGACGCCGTCGGCAAGCAGTTGTCGTTTTTGAGGTTGCCAGCGAAGGCGATCCACTTCGACATTCCAACCGCGGGCTTGCAACTCGCTTTGCATCCGGGTTTTGGCAAAGTCAGGCAGGCCGACTTGATTCAGGTAAAGAAAGATCAGCGCGACGGTGAGTAAAAATGCGGCGGCCAAACGGACTGCCCATCGAAGGAGACGACGTCTCGGCAAGCTGGGCTTATTGGTTTTCATGGTTCGTCGCCGTGTGCCAGCCAAAGATTTGATGGAGTTGGTGGTAAAGCGCTCCCGGAAATTCAAATATCATCGACTCGCCATCCACTTCGGACTCCGCATAGCGATGATTTTGCGACGTAATCTTTCCAAAATTCAAGATTTTTGGCGACGTTTGGTTGCCGTCTTTAAACTCAATTTCAATGCGGGCGTGATGGCCAACGTCGTATTGGTCGTCGTCATTCGGATTGCGGGACGTCCAAGATTCTACCATCACTTTTGACAAGCGATATAAACACTCGTTCAATACGGCGGACTCCACTTCGCCCAAGAAAGTGTCGCCGATCTGCCAAACGGCGCCCGAGCGTTGCCATATCCGAGTGGATTGATTGGGATGCGTCCACTTCAATCTGGCGACGTCTTGCGCGTTAAAGTTCCAAAGCTTCCGATCTCGCAATTCCCATGCGTAGGCGGGGAGACTCATCACGGCTTCGTAAGGCACGGCGTAGACGGCGGGTTCATCGCTTCGGCGCGCCGCAATGGTATCGTAAATTTTGCGGCCGAATTGAACGTGCAACATTTTGCCGGGGGCGTTCTCGACCTCTCTTCGATGAAACGTCAAACTAAGAATGGGAGAGTCCAAACCAAAGCGGCTTGCGTCCCATTCGTCTTCGGCAAAGAATTTACAAATTCGCAGTTCGGCCAGTTGGGATAGGAATTGCGCCGCCAAGCGATTGTCGGCCGGCATGGGAATCGCTTGGGTTAATGTGGAAAGCTGCCAGGAACGGGCTTCGGCGTTGATCGACAAGCTAAACTTCTCTCCCGCGTGGATGGTAATTTTTTCGAATTTGAGGTTTTGGTTGAGAAGATAAGGGCTATGAAAGGCATTCGCCTTCAAAAGGCGATGGACCCAAGTTGCCGGGATGGAGACGTCTGTCCGGGCAGAACCCAATCGCGCTTGGTGCAACTTCGGATTATCGGGGCGCGCGCCGAGTAGTTCGATTGGATAGCGAAGCCCGCCGTCGAGCAGAAACTCCAGTATCGCGTGTTTCGCGGTCGCCTCTGTTCCCTTAAAGGAACTCACGCGCAGTTCGGCCAATTGTTGAAAGAAGATCGAAAGAGCGTTTTGATCCAGACGGGCGCCGGGCGTCGGTTCTACCATTTGCCAAGCCTCGCCGTCTGCGGAACGCTTTAAGTGCATACGCCCGTTGCCGTTGAAAATGAAATCGTTAATCTGTGAAACGGGGTAGGGGAAGACTTTTGAGTTTCGCCAGTAATCGACGTTTCTTGCCAGAATCTTCAAAGTATGAGCCGGCACGGTGTAAATCCGCTTGGAATCCGAACGTTGAACAAAGACAACGGCACTCTCTGAATCGCCGACTTGCAGTTGAAGCGAAACGCCGTCGCCGACAAGGACGATGGACTGCGTCGGTGATTCCAGTCCGTAAAGGTCTAGGTCGCTTTGATTCTCTTCCGAGGAAGAGGCCGGTTCGCCTTGGTATCGAAGTTGGGTCAAGTTTTCCAGAAGTGCGCGAATATTGGTTTCTTCGGCGGGATAGTCAACCGGACTTTGGATGCGCCATGTTCCGTTTGTCCGGGTCATCTGGAGGCGGCCGGCGGCGTTTTGAATTGTTAAGGACGTCACGAGGTCGGCAGTCAGTTCAGGAAAAATTCGTTTGTCGGCGGCGATTTTCTTCCTTTCGGAGTGGGGACGCTCAAAGAACCATGCGTAGCCGGCAAGGAGGCCAGCAATCAGGAGAATCGTGCAAGTATGGCGGCAGCGCATAGTTGGTTTTCAATTTATATGATTCATGAATTTCCGTCCGTGCGACGGCGAAGCCAAACTGCAAGCCCCAAAGCAAAGACGATTCCCGGAAAAACTGCAAGCATCAGCAGACTCAAGCGCCGGAACTCTCGGTTGGGAACCGTCAGTTTGAACTCGTACATTGGTTGGGGACCGATGCCTTGAATTAGATGAGATTGATCCGTCAGCCATCCGACGGCAAGAGTGGCGAAGTTGCGGTTGCCGTATTGCCGGATGCGGCTATTGCTAAGAAAAAAGGAATCGCCGGCCACGAGCAATCGAGCGCCGGAAGATCTTGAATCTCCGGTCGCTTTTGTCTCGACGGAAGCCATCACGGGAATGGCGCCCCGGCGTCGAAAGGACGGAATGTCGGATTGCGCAACGCCGTTGGTGGATGTATAAGCGATGCCTTGACACGTCAGATTTCGTTTCGCCTCAAGCGTTTGCAATGGATCCACGGAGCGAGGGTTGGATATAAGCAACCCCACTTTTGCATTTACCAATGGAATGGTGGCCGGGTGGTTTCCAAATTGTGAAATGACTAGGTCGTTAACTAAACGTTGGGAAACGTCCTTTACCATGTTCCTGCCAACACGGACACCCCAACGAAGAAGCAACTGCTCCAATCCTGTGGAATCTGTCCAATGAGCGTTGAAAAGAAGCAACAACCGGCCGCCGGTTTGAAGAAAGCGCTCCACCGCCTCCACTTCTTCCTCTAAAAATCTGCGCCGCGGTCCGGCAATCACTAATAAGCTAGTTTCCTGAGACAGAGGATGGTTGTTGATGAGATGATGCTGGTTCACTTCAAAGTTCTTTTCTTCCAAAACTTGGCGAAATTCGGCGTAGCCTTGGGGACCTTCGCTTTCCAGATCGTGCTCTCCGTGGCCAATAATATATGCAATCGATACGGTTTCTCCAGAAGTGATGTTCAACAGCGCGGAGGTAAATAATAATTCGCCTCTGAACCCGACGCGTCTTTCTTCATTTTGCCCTCGCAATAGTGCGTTGGCCCGGTCGCTGATCTGATAATCGCGGAGCTCTTGATGAGTAACAATACAATGACGCTCTCCGGATCTAAAAATGACCAAGTCAGACGGACTTTGGTCGGCGAGATCGTAGGTTTGAGAAACCTTGCGCGCCGCAGAACGATTGCGGACGTAGTCGACATAGCGAACCTTAATGCGTGGATTGTGATAAGCGTATTCCTTCAAGAGAGAGTCAATCGACGTATGAAGCGCCGTGGAATCGTCTTGATTGGCATAGACGATAACGTTCACTTGATTGGTCAACCCTTTGAGAATGTGCTCCGTTAATGGCGAGAGAGTAAAATGATGGTATTGGGACCACTTGCTGCGAAGGGGATGTCTAACTGCAAGATAGTTCAGCACGCCGACAATAACCACTGCGGCGACAAGGGAAAGAATCATATTCGCCGCGGCAATTCGGCGCTTGGCGATAGAGAATGACGGTGGAAATGGCATCAATGCTTTTAAAACCAACGGCGGGATTCGACAGACTGCCAGTTCAGGTAGAGAAAGAATCCGGTCAAGGTAACGTAAAAAACAACGTGCCGAGAATCTACTATACCGCGGACAAAATCTTCAAAATGGTGAACTAATGAAGTATAGATAAAAATGCTTGCCCAAAGTCCGTCGGATGTTGGCAGCCGAGAGGCGAGGAAGCTTTGGAGGAACATGCTCATGCCTAAAGCGAAACCGAACATTGCGGCGAGCATTTGACTGGAAGTAAGCGATGATGCAAAACAGCCCATCGCCGTGTAAAGCGCACCAAGCAAAGCAATTCCCAATAGACTGGAGAACACGGTCCAGACGTCTAATAGGGAGGGATCCTCAAAAAAAGGGCGTAGAAGAAGCATGTAGCCAATAAAGGGAAGACAGACAATTACAAAGAAAACCCAAGCGCCCAGAAACTTTGCCAGCACTACTTGCCAAGAGCTTATAGAAGATGTCATTAGTGTTTCGTAAGTGCCGGCGGATTTTTCATAAGCATACGTTCGCATGGTAATTGCGGGCGCGGCGAAGAGCACGACGAACCAGAAAAACGGAGTGCTGTAAAGCGCCTCTGTAATGGGAGAGTCAATCGCTTGGCCGTTTATGGCCACAATCACGTAGAGAAAGCCGGCGCCGACCGCAAACATGACCAAGGCAAGGATTGCGTAGCCCGTCAAGGTTTGAAAAAAACCGGCAAGCTCTCGTTTCGTCAAATGGAATACGACGATCATTCCGTGGCGGATTGCTCTGTGAAGCGGGAGAAAATCTCTTCCAACGAATACTCGCGCCGGCGAAGTTCTCGCAGTGGCCAACTTCTTTGGCAGGCTAGTTTAAACACTTCTGCACGGATGTCCCGTTGTGACTGGACGCGTAAGACAAATCGGGAAAAGGGCGGGGCGAGTTCTTGCATGGAGGTTTTCTCGACTTCGGGAATCTGCTGCAGTGCTTGCTGAATTTCTTGGTGCGGACCGGCGATTTCGGCGTGAATTTCCAAAAACTCCGAAAAGCGAGCCCGAAGAGACTTGGCGGATTCATCGGCCAGGATCTTTCCCTGATGAATGATGATGATTCGACTGCAGATAAGCGAGACTTCGGACAAGATGTGAGTGGAAAACAGAACCGTCGTCCGGGGCGCGAGTGATTTGATGAGTTTGCGAACCGTTCGAATTTGATTTGGGTCTAGCCCAGCGGTTGGCTCGTCTAGGATGAGCAAAGAAGGATCGTGAACTAGCGCGTCGGCTAGGCCTATTCGTTGGCGATAGCCTCGGGAAAGACGACCAATAATTCGCTTCTGAACTTCTGCAAGGCCGCATGCTTGTATCACTTCGTCCACGCGCCGGCGTTTCTCTCTTGGGATCCGCTTCAATTTTGCCCGAAATTGGAGATACTCTCGCACGCGCATTTCCAAGGGGAGAGGATTGTTCTCCGGCATATATCCGACGGCTTGTTGCGCGGCTTGGAATTCATAAAACACGTCGCGTCCCGCTACGTGAACCGCGCCGGTTGTGGCGGGCTGAAAGGCGGCCAAAATGCGCATGATCGAGCTTTTCCCGGCGCCGTTGGGTCCGAGAAGGCCGACGATCTCGCCTTGACGGACTCGGAAGGAAATGTTGTTGACGGCGATGCACCCCGAATAGCGTTTGCTGAGGTTTTCGGCTTCTATGATATAAGATTTGCCCATAAGAAATGGCTCTGCTATGTTTGCCGAGGACGAGAAAAATGGCAAAGCAAATCTTCCCGCTTATGCGTTGCTCGCGCGGGCGTTGTTTGAGGATGGTTGACTTCAGCAATTCCATGCGCGCTTTTCTCGTTTTCCTGTTGGCGGATGCTAGACGCGATGGTTTTTTAAAGTGGAAGTGTTGAGTGAGAGGAGGATTGGCGATTTTGAAGAAGGCAGTCTGTTGCCTGTGGATTGGAGCGCTGATGGGGGAGCCGCCGACTCTTTCGCAGGATGCTTTGCCTCGGCGAATTGCGTTTGCGCATTTTGACGGCGACGGAGCCAAGGCGAACGAGGGTCTTCGCTGGGAGGCTTCGAAGGCGGTGGAGTGGGCTTCTGGGTTTCAAGGGCGGGCGCCGAGGTTTGCCAAAGAGGACGCGAGAATTCTTTTCCGTTTGGAGAGTGGGAAAGGAAGGGCAAAGTGGTTGAACTTGAGAGAGGGAAGTTTGCGGTTTCGGTTTCGTCCGGATTGGAATTCTGGCGAAGGGACGGGCCGTTATGCCAGTTTTTGTTCCATTGGCGTTTGGACTCCGCCGCCGCCGAGAATTGGATATTGGGCGTTAATGATGAATCCGAAAGGCGATCAATTCATTTTCTCAGGACAGCGGGTCGGGAAGGGAGAAACGTTTTTAACGGCGCCGGTTTCGTTTCAATCCGGGAGGTGGCACGATCTTTTATTGGTGTATTCGCCAATGGAAACTTGGCTTTACGTGGATGGGAGGGCATATGGACCCGGAAAGGGCGTGACCGCGATTCCTGAAGATTCGGTGTGCGCTCAATATGGATTATGGCTTGGCAATAACCGCGAGGGAGATCAACCGATTGGCGGCACAATGGACGCATTTGAAGTGTATGAGGGCGCTTTGAGTGGATTTGCGCAGCGGAAAGACGCGTGCGCTTTGGAAGCCTCCGTTGCATCGGCGCCGCCTTCCGTGGATCTCCGTTGGAACAACAACGGCAAAGGAACGGAGAAAGTCCGGCGGCGGGCAGATGGGGAAGATCGTTGGACTGCTCTTTCTTCGCTAATTTCGACGAATCGTTATGTGGATGCCTCGCCGGAGTTGGAGCAGGGCTTGCGTTATGAGTATTCGGTAGGGCAGCGCCGTCTGCAAGTGGCGATCGGCCCTTTGCCTCCGGTAGAGCGTCGCGGACGAGTGTTACTCTTGGCGACTCAAAAGATTGCCGCCCGAATGATCGACGCTCTGGAACAGTTCAAACTGGACCTTGTAGGAGATGGTTGGATTGTTGCGCAGCGGACGACGTCGGAACATCATTCCACTTGGAAGGCTAAGTATCAACGTCGCTTGGCTGAAGTGAAGTCAGCAATTATCGAGTTTCATCAACAGTCTCCAAGCGAGCGAAACGTCGTCTTATTGATTGGGAACGTTCCCGTTCCCTATTCTGGTTTGCGAGCAGAGGACGGGCATCAACAGCCCGGCGATGATCATCGAGGAGCCTGGCCTTGCGACGCCTATTATGGAGACGTCGACGGGGTTTGGACGGATGAGATTGTTTCTTATACCAACCGGTCGCATCGCTCCAACACCAATCAACCCGGCGACGGCAAGTTTGATTCCGACCATCTTCCTTCTGCTTTGGAAGTGGCGGTGGGGCGAATGGATTTTTCCAACTTGCCGGGCATTGCCGGGTCTTCCTTGCCCGGAAGTCCCCGCGGTTCCGATAAAATTGAGGCGGCTTTGTTACGTCGGTATTTTGATAAAAATCACGCCTATCGGATGGGTCGTTTTCGCTATGAAAAACAGGCTGCCGCAAAGTCTTATTTGTCGCCGTGGTTGGGGCGCAATATTGAGCTTAACGCCTTCCACAACGGCTGCGGCTTGTTCGGCAACCGGGAAAACGCCGTGCGTGAATTGGATTGTTTCATGATGGCGCAGCCGACGCTTTTGGGTTTTTTGGCCGGTTATGGAGGAAGCGATTCGATTGCTTCCGGCCGCCATCGGACTTCGTTGATGAACCGTCCGGGATACGGACCCAAATCGGCCTTTCTCATGCTTTACGGTTCTTGGGGCGCCGATTGGAATTTGAGGGACAGTTTTACCAAAGCGGCTTTGACGAACGCGTCCACCGGGCTGGCGGCGATGAGTTCTCTTCACGGGCAGTGGAATTTATTGGCGCTGGGTTTGGGCGAGCCGCTGGCAACTTGCTATTTAGAAACCGCCAACGAAATCGACAGACGAGGAAGAGTGCCCCGGTCGCTGTCGATTCTAGGCGATATTACTTTGCGTCTTCACATCGTTCCTCCGGTGATGACTTTAGATGGCCGCCGCAATAAAGATTCCATAACGCTTTCGTGGACGACGGACCAATCCCTCCAAGAAGAACTTGGTTGTTTTGTTTATCGCAGTTCCAAGCTTATGGGTCCTTACCGCCGGATTTCCGGTTCGTCTCCGGTTCGCGGTCAAGAATTTATCGACGACAATGCTTCTGATATAGAACCTTATTATATGGTTCGTCGCGCGGCAGTTATGAGAACCCCTTCAGGAATCTATACAAACCTTAGTCAAGGAAAGTTTTTCTTCCTCAGGCAGTAATGGATTGTGTTATTGGCTCCCACTCTTGATCAAGCGAGTGGAAGAATAATTTTATAGCGCCTCGGAATTAGAGAAAAAGACTTCGCGCAGTGCGGAATTGGATAAAGTCAAATTTGTTTCTTATAGGGTTGGCGGGAGTGGCGATTTTGGCTTGGTTGGAGCCGGAGGTAGGCGCTCAAGGAGGCGTCTTTCAAAGCGAGTTCACACGGCAAGCCGCTGTGTGCTTGATTTTCTTCGTTCAAGGGTTTGCGCTTCCCACCGAAGATTTCCGAAAGAGTCTAAGGCAAATGAAGCTGCATGGATTTGTGCAGGGATGGAATTATGTTGGGTTTCCGCTGCTTGCCTTGGGTTTGCTTGCTTTGTTCGGCGAAGCGCTACGGTCGGAGATTCGATTTGGCTTTTTGTATTTGGCGCTTTTACCGACGACAATTAGTTCCTCCGTGTTTTTTACGGCGGCGGCAAAAGGGAATGTTGCGGGATCGGTTTTCAACGCTTCGATTTCCAACTTGCTTGGAGTGTTGCTAACGCCGGTCGGGGCGGCGATCTTGCTTTTCTCAAGAGTGGAGGGAACGGCGGCCTTAGCGCCGATGTTTTGGAAACTCTGCCGTTTGATTGTGTTGCCGACGGTTGTTGGGCAAATGTTGCGGCCCTTCTTAAAAGCCCGCCTATCTAATATAAGACCCTGGTTCCCGAAAATCACGACGGCTTCGATCTTTTTCATTATGTATTGCACGTTTTGCGACGGGGTAAAGAGTGCGGCTTGGGCGCGGTTAGGTTGGGGCGCGGTCGGCGAAGCGCTGGCTCTGGCGGCGGCGATGCTGATGCTGGGTGCCGGGTTGGTTTGGTGGTCTAGCGGTTGGTTGCAATTCAACCGTCCCAACCGGATGGCCGCCTTCTTTTGCGCATCGCAGAAAAGCTTGGCGACGGGAGTGCCTATGGCGCATTCCATTTTCCCGGCCGAATCCATCGGCGGACTTCCGGATCTCGGCGTGATTGTGTTGCCATTGCTGTGTTATCATCCGCTGCAATTGGCGATGGCCTCCCATTTGGCGGATCGCTTTCGCCGGCGCCAAGACGCGTTGGGCTAAAATTGTGTTGCCGAGAAGGATGGCCGCAGATATAATCCTCGCCGTTCAACTTGTGCAAATATTTCGATTGCTCTTATGAAAAGAATTCCATTATCTCGGCGGCGCTTCTTGGGGAGTTCCTTGGCTTCTTTGGCCGGCATTTCCATTGTGCCTCGCAGGCTGTTGGGCGGTCCCGGCCATACGCCTCCCAGCGAACAACTCACCCGCGGCGTGATCGGAGTCGGCGGAATGGGGCGAGGGCATGTTTCTTCCATCTTTACTGACGCCAAACTGCTTGCGGTTTGTGATGTGGACGCAAATCACTTGAAGCGAGCCGTCGAACTTGGAGGGGCCGACGTGGCCGGCTATCGGGATTTCCGCGAAGTTATCGACCGCAAGGACATCGACGTCATTCACATCCCGACACCTCCGCATTGGCACGCCTTAATTGCGATAGCGGCGGCCAACGCCGGCAAAGACATCTGGTGCGAAAAACCCATGACGAGAACCATCGGCGAAGGGCAAAAAGTGATAGAAGCCGTCCAGCGCAACGGACGAATCTTTCGGTTGAACACTTGGTTTCGTTTTCAAGGGCAATTTTACGGGCTGGGCGCCGAAGTCGCTTTGATCAAGAAAGCAATTGAAAACGGATTCCTAGGCTGGCCGATCAAAGCCACCATCGGCAGCGCAACGGGATTCAACTGGAAATTTAATTGGATCGGCAAAACCAACTTGCCGCAGCAACCCGTGCCGGAACATCTAGATTACGAAATGTGGCTGGGGCCTGCGCCTTACAAACCCTACCATCCGCATCGAGTGCACTCCACCTTCCGCGGCTACTGGGATTATGACGGCGGCGGCCTAGGAGATATGGGACAACATTATTTAGACCCCATTCAATACCTCCTCGATAAAGACGACGAAAGCCCGGTCGAAATTGAAGCCGACGCCCCGCCACAGCATCCCGATGCCTGCGGAACTTGGCGCGAAGTTCGTCTCAAATACGCCGACGGTTGCGAGATAATCCTAGACGGCGCCAATCGCTACCCGCAAGCCGCCTTCGTGGAAGGCCCGGAAGGGAAAATTTTCAAAGGCATGAAATCCAACGTTCCCAACTTGCAAAAGAAACTTGAATCTCTGCCGTCTCCCAAACCGCAAGTGACCGATTTTGCCGAGGCCGTGCGCCATCGCAAAAAGTTTGCTCTAAACGAGGCCAACGGGCATCGCTCCTGCACCATAGTGAATTTGGCCAAAATCGCCGTGCGGTTGCGGCGTCCCTTGCGTTTCGACGGCTCGGCTCTTCGGTTTGTTAACAACGATCCCGCCAACCGATTCATCAACCAACCTATGCGTTTTCCTTGGATAGTATAAAATTAGAATGAAATATGCAGAACAAAAGATAGAATGGATGCGTATCATCCGAATGGCTTCGCTTATATTGAACGAGTATCGGGAACTTGAAAGTTGTCTGGAGAAGGTTGGCCATGGAGAAAAATTGGATCCGTTGTTTGTAATAGGCGGAATGGAGAATTTGATATTCTCAGCGGTAGGGAAACTTATAGATGCTGGTTTGTCAGAATCCGACATGAAAACGCTGCGCGAATGGATTTCGACAATCGAAAATATCAGCGCAGCAAGCAATGTAATGAAACAAATTAGGATGTTGCTGGAAGACAAATCAGAGGAGTTTTTGGCGACGGTGGCAGAAGCAAGTGCCAAAGACTGCGAAACTCTTCTCGACGAAACATCTAATATTGGAAACGCAATCGGCGCCTTCGAAGAACGAAAAGAGCGGGAAAAACGAATCCGAAAGAATTGAAATATGTCCACGATTAACCTAGACTATCAACCGAATGCGGCGTATTACGGCGATTGCGAGGAAATCATCCAAGCATGGAAAGAGCAAGGGGTGCAAGGCATCATCGATTTGATTTACCTCGACCCGCCCTTCAACTCCAACCGCAACTACGGCCACCCCACCGCCAAAGCCAAAAAGAGCGAGACCGGCTCAATGGACGCTTTCTCGGATATGTGGACTTACGACGACAAAGCCATCGAACGAGTCCAAAACATCTGCAACAGCTACCATCCCGCCCGCGAACTCATCAAAGCCTTGAAGCCGTATCTCTACAAACACGACTCCGGCATGCTGGCTTACCTCTCTTACATGGCCGACCGCCTGCGCCTGTTCAAAGGATTGCTCCGAGACACCGGCAGCATCTATTTGCATTGCGATCCATTCGCCAGCTACTACCTCCGCCTGCTAATGGACGCAATCTTCGGCGCCAAGAATTTTAGGAATGAAATTGTTTGGGCTTACCCCCCAAGGGCAAAGGTCCCAACCTTGCTTTTCACAACAAACACGACACCATCCTCTACTACGGGAAAAGCGATAAGGGCTTGTTTCATCGCCCTTACACTCCGCTGGATGATTACCAAAAAGGAAAGTTCAGTCGCACGGATTCAGATGGGCGGAAATACAAAGACTTCAAAGGGAAGCGAACTTACTTGGATGATTCCAACGGACGACCAGTCCCTTCGTGGTGGACGGATATTGCGCCAGCGGCTCAATCAAGAATCGAATGGATCGGCTACCCGACGCAGAAGCCGTTGAAACTGCTGGATCGCATCATCCAAGCCTCCACGAATGAGGGGGATTTAGTGCTGGATCCGTTCGCCGGTTGCGGCACAGCCATGCATTCTGCCATCCAAAACAAGCGCAAGTTCATAGGCATCGACATCTCGGTGTTCACTATTTACGAAGTGACGCGCAAACGGCTCAAAGAAAAATGCGGATTAGATGTTCCCATTTACGGCATTCCAGTCGACTTTGCCGGCGCCAAACTGCTGGCCAAACAAGACAAAAAGAAATTCGAAGCATGGGCTTCCGAGTCATTGAACTTTGGCAACATCGGCATCCGCTCCAACGCAATCAAAAACCACGACGGCGGCATTGACGGCAGTGGATTGCTTTACGGACAAACCGAAGACGGCGACGACAAAATCATCGTCCAAGTCAAAGGCGGCAGATTCACCATCAACGACGTTCGCGCTTTCAAAGGCCAAATCAACTCTCTGGACGAAGTGGCGGCTGGCATCTTCATTACGCTGGACGGCGACAATCCCAATGCGCCCAACGGCTTTCGCTGGACGAAAGGAATGGAAAGAGAGGCGAGGGATTGCGGCACCTTCAAAATGGCGAACGGCGAGCAATCCTTCCGCAGAATGCAGCATTGGTCGGTGCGAGACCGGTTTCAAGGCGAGGACGGCGTCTATCCGCTGATGCCAATCATGATTAATCCGTACAACGACAAGCCGATGCTAGAGATTGGCACGACCGTGCCGAACAAGCCGATTATGAAGCCGAGCAAGCCGGTCAAGCGCAACCGCCGCCGCAACGGGAAGACCAAACCAGATTTATTTTGAATTTGGTAAACCGCTCGTCAACATCGGCCACACTTTCTGATCCTCCCTCTTGCGCCTCTGGGAGCGGCGCAGTCCAACGAAACTATAAAGTCATCAGTTGCGTATTTAGAAATGCAACATGGACAACCGGCACGTCAAACAGAGATATAAAGAAGAAATTCAACAGATTCTTATACTTGGCAGAGTTGGCGAATTGGTTGGCTGGATTGATCTACTGGCCGAGAAACGAATTTTGTGTAGACGATATTTACAGGACCAGAAGGGACGAAGTCTTTGGGCTATCTTATATTATTCTGTGAAGAGGGCGGCGGCGAATTCTTTGGCTTGAAAAGGTTGTAGGTCGTTTGCTTGTTCGCCTACGCCGACAAACTTGACGGGGATGCCCAGTTCTTGCTGGATGGAAACAAGCATGCCGCCGCGGCTGGTGCCGTCGAGTTTTGTGATGACGAGGCCGGTGAGCGGGGTGGTTTTGTTAAATTCTCGCGCTTGGTTGAGGGCGTTTTTTCCAGTGGAAGCGTCTAGAACCAGCAACACTTCGTGAGGCGCTCCGGGGAGTTTTTTCGCAACGACGCGGTGGAGTTTTTCTAGTTCTTTCATCAGGTTGTGTTTGGTGTGAAGTCGTCCGGCGGTGTCCAGCAACAGGTAGTCGATGTGTTTTGCGCTGGCGGCGGCAATGGCGTCGTGAGCGACGGAGGCGGGATCCGAGCCGTAGTTGCCGGCGGTAATTGGGATTTCGAGCCGCCGGCTCCAAAGCTTAATTTGATCAATTGCGGCGGCGCGAAAGGTATCGCAAGCGGCTATCCAAGTTTTGCCGCCATTTTTTTTGAGGCGATGAGCTAACTTGGCGCAAGTGGTGGTTTTTCCGGTTCCATTGACGCCGACTAAGGAAACAATCGTGAGTCTTTCTGCTTGTTGGATCAGAGCGCCGTCTTTTTGGTCGAGCGCGGCTTCGACTTCTTGGCGGGCAATGGCGAAGAGATCTGTTCCGTTGCGGCCTTGGGTTTCGTAGGCTTTTTTGGCGGCGTCCAGAATGCGTTGGGACATGGGAAGTCCAAAATCTGCCGCTAAGAGCGCGGATTCAAGATTTTCGGCGCCTTCTTTGGTCAGCTTGGGCGAAAGTGTGGCAATGCGCTTAATTTCTTGGGAAAGCGCGGATTGGGTTTTTCTGAGGCCGTCCTTGAATTTTTGGAAGAGTTCCATGTTGGCTTGCGATTGTCTGTTTTGGCAAAATTTCTCTGCTTTGTTTTGTCAACTGGAATTAGGGGAAAGGCGCTCCGCTTTGGGAACCGGCGTTCGGGCGGGGCGCATGAGATCCTGTCGAATGCGATCGAGGATGCCGTTCACGAATCGTCCGCTGTCTTCAGTGGAAAATCGTTTTGAGATGTCGATGGCCTCGTTGATGCTGACGACTGGAGGAATATCCTCGCGATAGTGCATTTCATAAATGGCCAGACGCAAGACGTTCCGATCCACGACGGCCATGCGATGAATGTCCCAGTTTTCCGCATGCTCTTTGATGGCGCGATCAATTTTCTCCAAGTGTTGGAGAACGCCTTTGATGAGCCGGTCTCCGAAGAGACGGACGGCGGCTTCTTCAGCGGTCGTTTCTTCACTGGGAACGTCTGATTTGCCGGAAGACGGCTTGGTTTGGACAGCTCTTTGCGAAGTCCAAAACCGATCCAAAGCCTCTTCCAAATTCGGCAGGGGGTTGAAGTCGTGCTGGAACAAAAACTGAACCGCTTTTTCTCTGGCTTCTCGGCGGGAGCGCATTGGCTGGTTTTTGCGAATCGATTTAGACGGCAGGCAATGAAGAAGCGGACGATCTTTTAATATTGAGGCACGTCGGGATCAATTTCCTCCGACCATGCCGTGATGCCTCCTCGAACGCTTTTCACGTGCTTAAATCCTTGCTCTCGGAGGAATTGCAACGCCTTGAGCGAGCGTCCGCCTTTTTTGCAGTGAAGATAGTAGGATTGATTCGGGTCCAAATCGACAAACCGTTGCGGCAGTTGGCTTAGCGGGAACTGAGGCACTCCGTCCACGCGGGCAATTTCGAGTTCGTCCGGCTCGCGAACGTCAATCACTTGGATGCCGAGCGAGGCGTCTTGCAACGCTTTTTGCATCTCTTGGACGGTGACTTCGTCTGGGTGCGTCTCCGCGGTTTCCGGCTCTTGGGAGACGCCGCAGAATTGTTGATAATCCATCAGCTTTGTGACCGAGGGGTTTTTACCGCAAACGGGGCATTCAGGATCGCGTCGGAGTTTTAATTCGCGAAACTTCATGTCCAAAGCGTTATAGAGAAGCAGTCGCCCGATCAACAAAGCGCCTCGATCCAAGAGGATCTTGAGAATTTCCGTGGCTTGAATGCAACCGATGATGCCGGGCAAAATGCCGAGCACGCCGCCTTCCGCACAGCTGGGAACCATTCCCGGCGGCGGCGGTTCTGGGTAAAGACAACGATAGCACGGCCCGCCAAGTTCGGGCGCAAACACGCTGGCCTGTCCCTCGAATCGAAAAATTGAACCGTAGACGTTGGGCTTTTCGAGCAAGACGCAAGCGTCGTTCGTTAGGTAGCGGGTGGGGAAGTTGTCGGTGCCGTCGACAACGACGTCGTACTTCGCAATGACGTCCATTGCGTTGTCGCTAGTCAGCGCGGCGTTGTAAAGCTCGACTTCCACCCCCGGATTGATGCTCTTAAGAGTGTCCCGCGCGGATTCGCCCTTTGGTCTGCCGACGTCTTCCGTGCCGTGAAGGATTTGCCGTTGGAGGTTAGAGAAGTCCACGGTGTCGAAATCAATCAAGCCAAGTTTGCCGATTCCGGCGGCGGCCAAATACAAAGCAATCGGGGAGCCGAGCCCTCCCGCCCCAATGCAAAGCACGGCGGCGGCGCGAATTTTCTTTTGGCCTTCCATGCCCACTTCAGGCAAAATGAGGTGTCTTGAGTATCGCCGTATTTCGTCGTTCGACAGTTCCATATTGCAAAGTCAATTCGGAGTTGATGCTAGGGATGCGGCAAAGAAAATCAAGCTGACAACGAAAATTTTCCTAATGGATGCAAACTTGCAAGCGGCGGCGGCTCGGATTCGCGGCACTGTTTCCGAAATGCCGTCTTTGGCGATTGTGTTAGGATCCGGCTTCCGAACAATTCTGGATGGTTGGAAGGTTGAAGCCCGATTTCCTTTTGCCGACCTTCCGGGTTTCTTTGCGCCCGCAACGCCCGGCCACGAGCAAGCGGCCATCTTGCTGGCCGCCGCAGAAGAGTGTCGAGTCGTGTTTGTCTCCGGCCGAACGCATTTCTACGAAGGGCATTCCATGGCAACGGTGACGTTTCCAATCCGGGTGCTGGCCCATTGCGGCGTTCAAGCAATAGTGTTAACCAACGCCGCCGGAGGCATTCGGCAAAGTTGGCAAGTCGGCGATCTTGTGTGTTTGAGCGATCACATCAACTTCATGGGAGACAATCCTTTGCGCGGCCAAAACTGGACGGACAATGGCGGCGGGTTTGCGGACTTATGCGACTTGTATAGCGAACGACTCAATCGTTGCTTGGAGCGCAACGGCAGAAAACACGGATTTACCATGCGCCGGGGCGTGTGTGTGTGTTTCTGGGCCGAGTTTTGAAACACCCGCTGAGATTCGAATGTTCGAGCGTTGGGGAGGAGATTTAGTGGGAATGAGCGCCGTGCCGGAATCCATCGTCGCCCGCCAATGCGGCCTCGAAGTGGCGCGGTTGTCATATATCGCTAATCTTGCGGCGGGCCGGGCCAAGTCTGAAATAAAACATAAGGAAGTTTTGGAAGAACTGCGTCGATCTGGGAAAAGGCTCGCCAAGTTTTTCCTAGACTTTTGTCTCGAAGCCGGTTTTCCTAGCAAAAGTGATCGTTCCTCTGTTAACTGATTTGTGCTTGCCCTCTCGTGAAATACTTGAAAAAAACAGGCGCGCCAAAGTTTAGTTTACAAGAAAGCATAAGATGTGTAACATAGAGAAGCGATAGCGCGCATTGCGACAACCAAAGACAAGATGATAGCGGCAAACACTCCACGAGGAATTCCGGTCGGCGTCGTTGTGGCGCTCGCACTGACGGAAGCGGAAGAAAAGGAGGGCAACCTCCACGGAGGCACGGTCACTGCGCACCTCGGCAATTGGAAGACAGCACCGCGCAGCGGCCTTCGGCGCGTTGTGATCTGCAAAATGCGACAATCTCCCAAAGTGTTCCACGTCGGCGTCGTACTCAACGGCATCGACAAGATTCTTTGGACCGGGTTTTACAACGGCCGTCTTGGATACGACTACCTCATTACAATCCCGGCGACAAAACACTTGCCTCACGCGGCATTTTTTATCGAGGAAGTGGCCGATCCACTAGCGCAATCACTACTACGCGCCAAAGAGCCCGCGCAGTTCCTCCAAAACATAGACCTAGATTGGAAAAGCGTATACGAAGCGATGGCGGCGCTGGAATCCCTCGGCGCAACAGTGTTGGAAAGAACAACGGCCGGCGGGAAAACTGTGGATCGGGAAAGATACCGAGCATGGAACCCGCCGGCGCCCGACCCTGATCAATTCCCCAACCTAGACGCCTACGACGAAGAAGAATCAGAACTTGTTTAGATGATCTCGAAAATTCGTACGGCGCAGACAACTTTCAAGAGTTTCTTGGGAAAACAAGGATGCTTCTAATAGAAGTTTCTACAAAAGCGAATATTTCTGAATAATAAAACGGCGGCACAGTTCCGATAAACAGACGCAACGGAATTATAGAATTGATTTGCTTTTATACAATTCCGCTTTATGGAGCAAGCGAATTTCTATTATGGTATTGAAACAATTGACGTGGAATCCGTTTTCATGGAAGGCTGTTAAGAACGCCGCCGGATTTTTAAATTTTCAACGAATTAGCGTTGGAATAGTCGTGGCCGTTACGTTGTCTATAAAGAAAGCAAAAATATGGATGTATTCCATGTTTTCTTGCTGATGAAGATAAAAACAAACGAGTGTGTTGAAAATGAAGGCAGGGATTGTTGGCGCTTCCGGGTATTCCGGTGAGGAGGTTGTCGGGCGATTGCTTCGGCATCCTGAAGTGGAGATAGGGTTTGCGACTTCGCGTCAATACGCGGGAAGATCGCTAGCGTCCGTCTTTCCCCGATTCGCCGCCTTTCCCGGCGCGGAACGAATTATCTTTCGCCAACCGGATGTGGATTTTATGGCGAGCGCGGCCGAGATTGTTTTCTTGGCTTTGCCGCATGGCATGGCTTCTGAGTTTGCGTTGCCTCTTTTGCAAAAGGGAGTGCGGGTAATTGATCTAAGCGCCGATTTTCGTTTGGATAAACCGGAGATCTACGAAGAATTTTACGACCGGACACATCCAGCGCCGCAGCTTTTGGAACAAGCCGTTTACGGCATGCCGGAACTTTATCGCAAGCGCATTCGAAACGCCGATCTCATCGCCAGCCCCGGATGCTATCCTACAAGCGTCATTTTGCCTTGTTGGCCGTTGTTGCGAGAAGGATTAATCCGCCCGACGAGCATTATTGCGGATTCCTTAAGTAGTCCCAGCGGGGCAGGCCGCAAAGCGGACTTGTCGTTTCTTTTTGTGGAATGCAACGACAGTCTCCGCCCTTACGGAGTGCCGAAACACCGGCATTTGCCGGAGATGGAGCAGGAGCTTTCCAAGGCGGCGAAGGAATCATTGCGAGTGCAATTTACGCCGCATCTTGCTCCCGTCAGCCGGGGCATTTTGACTACGATTTACTTGGCTCCCAAAGTCGAATTGGCTTCGGAAGAGGCTTTGTCTTTCTTAGAATCGGAAATTCAAAAAGCCTTCGACTCTGCTTATGGAAGAGAGCCCTTTGTACGGCTTTTGGGGATGGCGGACTTTCCCAACACAAAGAACGTGGCGAATACCAACATATTGGAAATTGCTTGGCGGCTGGACCCTCGCACGGGGCGTTTGGTTGTAATGAGCGCGGAGGATAACTTGGTCAAAGGGGCGGGAGGACAAGCGCTGCAGTGTATGAATCTAATGGCCGATTTTCCTGAAACAACCGGCTTGATTTAATGCCGGCGGTTTGTTATTCATAGCGGGAAGGATATAGAGAGGGATTGGAATTGTATGAAACTTAATTGCTTTATAGTTTGCTTGTTTTTGTGGAATGCCGTCGTCGGCTTATGCGAGGCCGGTGAATCAATGGAATCGCCGGATGTCGAGAGGCAAATTGCGATCCTGCAAGCGGTTGGACAAGAAGGCATCGGCAACGAACGAGCCAAGTCTGCCCTCCGGAAATTAGAGCAAGCCGACGGCCGATCTTTGCTTAAAGTTTTGGAAGCGATGGAAGAAGCCGGGAATCTAGGTTTGAATTGGTTGCGGGCGGCGGCGGACACAATTATTGACCGCGAGTTGGCCGCCGGTCGATCTTTGCCGCTTATTGAACTGGGCGAATTTCTTTTGGACGCCCGTCATCATCCGCGCGCCCGCCGTTATGCCTACGAGTTGGTTGCGCGGTTTGCGCCTGAATCGGCGGCGCGCTTGCTTCCCGGAATGCTTTATGATCCAAGCCCGGAGTTGCGACGTGACGCTGTCCAACGGCTATTGGAGAAAGCGGCAGGAGAGAACTCGACACAAGAAACGGTGTTGAGAACGCTCATTTATCGGCAGGCGTTGGGCGCGGCGCGAGACGTGGATCAAATCCAATCCATTGCGGACGAACTGCGCCGCTTGGGGCAGAAAGTGGATTTGCCAAGGCACTTCGGATTCTTGATGCGTTGGAAGATAATCGGGCCGTTCGAAAACGCAAACCGTTTGGGTTTTGATCGGGTATTTCCGCCGGAAAAGGAGATAAATTGGAATGCCGACTATTTAGGAAAGGAAGCAGCGAGGGCAAAGTGGCAGGATTTTGTCACCAACGACGAATATGGAATGGTAGACATCAATCGCGTCTTTGGCCCCCTCAAAGAGGCGGTCGCTTATGCTTACGCCGAATTTGAAAGCCCCGAAGCTATGTTGATAGAACTTCGACTCGGTTGCAAAAATGCTTGGAAAATCTGGCTGAACGGCGAGTTTTTGTTCGGGCGAGATGAATATCATCGAGGGATGAGGATTGATCAGTATCAAATAAAAGGGCGTTTAAAACCGGGAAAAAATGGCATTCTTCTCAAAATCTGCCAAAACGAGCAAATGGAGGATTGGACGGTTCAATGGCAGTTTCAACTCAGAGTCTGCGATAAAAACGGCACGGCAATCTTGAGTCAAAATCGCCCGCCGTCTCCGATTTCCGCCAGAATAAAAAACACTCGCTCCGCAATTGAATAAAACGAGAAAACACACATGAAAAAGTTGTTCCTTTTAGTTTTGGGATGGGGAAGTGCTGTGCAAAGCGCGGACGCATCCGATCTTCAATCTCTTTCCGAATGGCGGCATTTTCGAGGGACGGATGCCTCAGGCATTGTCCGAAGCGGAAAACCGCCCGCCTTGCTGAATAAAGGAAAACACATTGCTTGGAAAGCGGCGTTGCCGGGACGAGGCTTGTCCAGTCCAATCGTGGTTGGAGGCCGGGTTTTTCTCAGTTGCGCCAGCGGAGTCAATCAGGATCGGCTGCACGTTCGCTGTCACTCGACAAAGGATGGAACTCTGCTTTGGGAGCGTCAGTTTTGGGCGACGGGCCGAACCATGTGCCATAAGAAAACAAGCGTTGCCGCGCCCACGCCGGCCTCCGACGGCAAACAAATCTACGCGCTATTTTCCTCCAACGACGTGTTTTGTCTAGATTTGGACGGTCGGCTTCAGTGGTTGCGCGGGTTGACGGCGGATTATCCCAATGCCAGCAACAGTTTGGGCATGGCCTCTTCGCCGATTGTCGTTGGGAACACTTTGGTCATTCAGAGCGAAAACGATAGCGAGTCTTTTGCCGCGGGACTGGACGTGGAAAACGGCAAGAACCGTTGGCGCTTGGACCGCCCCAAATCCGCGAACTGGACATCGCCGGTTCTCTTGGAAGACGCCGCCGACACAAGCCGAAAGCTCGTGGCCTTGCAATCCAGCAAAGGCGTCTCCGCAATTGATCCGGCCACTGGAAAAACAGTGTGGAACTACTCAGACGGAGCGGCCACCATTCCTTCCAGCGTCGTCGCCGAAGGCATATTGCTGGTGCCTTCGCGCGGCATTACGGCCTTGCGTCCCCGATCCGATTCCAACGAACCTGAAGAATTATGGCGTTCCAGCCGGCTTCGTCCCGCTACGCCAAGCCCGGTTGTACTTGGAAGCCGCATCTTCACAATTAACCAAGCCGGAGTTCTTACTTGCGGAGACTTGCGCAATGGTCAAAGGCTCTGGCAACTGAGACTAAAAGGCCCTTTTAGTAGCACGCCGGTGGGATGGGGCAAATATCTCTACCTCGTCAACGAAAACGGATTGATTCAAGTTGTCGACACCGAACCAAAAGAAGAAGGTGTTATCGTTAGCCAAATGGATTTAGCCGAAACCATTCTCTGCACTCCGGCCGTTTACGGCGACGCCCTTTACCTGCGCAGCGACCGACACTTGTGGAAAATCGCCGAACCTTGATCCGTCACTCTCTCATCCCAAAATGAAAAGCGAGGAATGGCAACAACAAAACAGAATAGAAACGAACGACAAAATAAAAGCGCTCAAAGAACAGGCTTTGGACTGGATTGAGAAAGAACTTTCATATAATCCAGCGCATGTCCCAATAGGTATTGAAGATGCATTTCTGGAAGAGAATTGGAGAAAGCTAGAATCATACCAAGATTGGTGGATGGACTGCCCGGAGTCTTTGGCTAATATTCTGCAGAAAATTCAAAACGAAGTTCGGCTACAAAAACTTCGTAAAAAATGCGGAAAACAATAACCAAACTATTCACATCCCAGTGCGGCGTTTTAGCATCAGATTTCTTTTGAGTTTTTAGATTGTTGGTTTAGAAAACCGGAAGTTGCGGAGGGAGAAATTATATCTTTGTTTTATCGGCGATTTGTTGGACGTCTTTATCGCCTCGGCCGGAAAGGTTGGCGATGATAAGTTCCTCCGAAGACATCTTCGGCGCCCGCTCTAAAATGGCGGCGATGGCGTGGGAAGATTCCAGAGCGGGAATAATGCCTTCCAGTTGGGAAAGTTTCAAGCAAGCCTCAAGCGCTTGGTCGTCAGTAGCGTAGCCATATTCCGCGCGTTGTTGGTCTCGCAGCCAAGCGTGTTCGGGGCCAACTGCGGCGTAGTCTAGTCCGGCGGAAACGCTGTGCGTCCGCTGAATTTGTCCGTGTTCGTCTTGGAGAATGTAGGACTTTGTGCCTTGCAAAACGCCGATTGATCCGCCTTGAAACCGAGCCGCATGTTGTTCTGGTTGCATGCCTTGGCCGCCCGCTTCGATTCCCAGAAACCGGGCGTTTTTGTCTTTCAAAAAGGGGTAAAAAAGCCCGATGGCGTTAGAACCGCCGCCGACGCAGGCAACGAGAAGATTGGGAAGTTGTTCCTCTTTTTCCAAGATTTGCCGCCGCGCTTCATCGCCGATAATCCTTTGGAAATTCCGCACCATTACCGGATAGGGATGCGCTCCGTAGGCGGTTCCAAGAATGTAATGAGTGTTGCGGACGTTTGTTACCCAATCGCGCATAGCTTCGTTGACGGCTTCTTTGAGTGTTTGTTGGCCGGCGACTACGGGGCGAACTTCGGCGCCGAGCATTTTCATTCGGAAGACGTTGAGGGCTTGGCGTTCGCAGTCGATCTCTCCCATGTAAACTACGCATTCTAGGCCAAACATGGAGGCAACCGTGGCCGTGGCGACGCCATGTTGTCCAGCGCCCGTCTCGGCGATGATTCGAGTTTTTCCCATGCGTTTGGCAAGGAGGATTTGCCCCATGCAGTTGTTGATTTTATGCGCTCCGGTATGGAGCAAGTCTTCTCGTTTGAGATAGATTTTGGCGCCGCCGATGGCTTGGCTAAGCCTCTCCGCATAGTAAAGCGGCGTTGGCCTGCCGCAGAATTCTCGCAGGTAGTATTGAAGTTCGTTTTGGAATGCGGCGTCTTTCTGAGCCTTGCAGTATTCTTCTTCTAATTCTTGCAGGGGATGCATCAAGGTTTCCGGCACATAACGGCCTCCATAGGGACCAAAATGTCCTTTCTCATCGGGAATCGCTTGGGATGGCACGGAGTTTTGGGCGCTGTCGATCATCTCGTCACTTTATCCTAAATCTTGCAAAATGCCAATGTTTCTCAACGTCGATTTCACTATTGCCAACGCCGCCAACTTCTACGCCACAACTAGGCGAGAGTGAAAAGTTGTCAGCGAGAATGCTTCCAAAGAGATTTCAAAGCGCGGGCGCCGTTGCGGATGCGAATTTGATTGCTAATCTGCGTCAGCAGTCGATTGCCCAGCGTATGCCAACGAGGCTTTTCCTTAACTTGTGCTTGCTTCTCTCATTCTTTTGGCGGCTGGCTCGGCGGGGCGTGGACAAACTCTTTTGGCCAAGCCTTAATCACCGCATGCACCAAAGTAGCCAGTGGAATCGCAAAGAACACTCCCCAAAATCCCCACAACCCTCCGAAGATCAAAATGGCAAAAATAATGGCCACCGGATGCAGACTAGTAACGTCGGACAACAGAATCGGCGCTAAAACATTCCCGTCTAAAATTTGGATAATAGTATAAGCGACTAAAATCCAAAACACTTCCCAAAACACTTTTTGATTCCAGTTGCCGGCCGAATCCAGAGCTGCATGATCAAACGCAGCCAGAGTAATCGGAATATACATAATCGCCGCGCCCACATATGGAATCAGAACCGACAACCCCACAAAAAGAGAAAGCAATAACGCCGTCTTCAATTCAAACAAACGAAAGGTGGCGTAAGTCACCGACCATACAATAATAATCTCCCAAAACTTGCCGCGAATGTAGTTGCCAGTTTGCGCATTGACGTCGCTCCACACCCGCGTTGCCAGCGAGCGATCCTTCGGCAAAAATTGAATCACCCACGCGATTATCTTTTCCTTATCTTTGAGCATGAAAAAAACCAAAACCGGAATCAGCACCAAATACACAATCCACACCACTACATTCCTAAAGGCATTGAGCAACTGCGCCACAATAACCTGCCCAATATTCGTAATTTCCTCCACAAATTTCTCCCCTAAATCAATATTCAACCATCCCAAAGCGCCTCCGTTTGCTCCCGTGTTTGTCGTCCCTTTCATTCCCGTCTCCTGTATGCGCCTCGAATCCATAAGTCCATACGGCAAAAGAGGCGCAAAGCTGGCATTTTCCATTCCCGTTTCCTTCGGCGACTTCGCTTCTGCAACAGACTCCGCCTCCTTGCCAATCTCTTCTGTTTCCTCGTCAGCGGGTTGCGCAAACTTTGCCAACCAATCCGGCGCCGAACCCGCCAAATTAGAGAACGAAGTTTTCACCGTCCGAATGATTTTCGGACTGCCATCCACCACAAAACTTTGCACTTGATTCACAATGGCCGGCAACAGCACAAAACAAAGAAACAAAATCCCCACCAAAAACCCGATAAAAACAGTCGTCACGGCAAACAATCGATGCAAATGCAAATGCTTTTCCATCCGCATCGAAATGCCGTCCAACAGATAGGCAATCACAACCGCCGCAAGAAAAGGCGCCAGCATCCCGCCGAAAAAGTAAATCACCACCAAACCGACAAGCAGCAACACCCCCAAAAGCGCCACTTGCGGATTGGACAGCTGGCGTCTCAGCCAACGCTTAATCGCTTCCATATGCGGTATCTTTTTTGCTCTCCCGCTTTGCCAACCAGCGCGGCGGAAAAATCCTTCCCTTCCTTTACTTCAAATCCCGCTCTCTTGCAAACCCAAACTTGAATCTTGCAACGACGGCCGACAATCGGCATAAACGATCCCTTTATGGCAAAAACATTCCGAGACTTGTTGCAACGAATCGACGCCCAAAGTACCAATGCCGCCCAAAAAGGACAAATGTTCGAACAACTGGTAAAGGCTTTCCTACAGCAAGAAAAAGCCAACCGCGCCCGATTCAAACAAGTCTGGCTCTGGAACGATTGGCCAAACCGCGGCAAACAAACAGACATCGGCATCGACATCGTGGCCAAAACTCACAACGACAAACTCATCGCCATCCAATGCAAATTCATTTCTCCATCCAAAGGCCGCATCGACTTAAACCCTCAAAAAGTGACCAACTTCACAAACGCTCTCAACAGCAGGCAATGGAACTTTGCCGAAGGCATCTTTGTTTCCACCTGCGATCATTGGACGGAAGAAGCCGAAAACGCCTTAAACAAACACAGCAAAATTTCCGTCTCCCGCTGGAGCTGCGAAATCTTTGAAAAATCCTCTATTGACTGGGACAAAATGTTTCATCACTTCAAATCAAAAGAAAAACCGCAAGAAACCACTCCCCAATTCAAAGAGGAACTGGCAACATATAAAACATCTCCCAAACTCCCGCAACGCCCCGTCAAAACTCTGCGAGACTACCAAAAAACCGCCTTGGCCGCCGTCATCAAAGGCTTTGAAGCAACCGACCGCGGCAAACTCATCATGGCCTGCGGCAGTGGCAAAACCCTAGTCGCCCTCCGCATCGCCGAAACCTTTGCACCCAACGGCATAATCTTATTCCTCACGCCTTCCATTTCTCTGCTCGCCCAATCTCTGATGGACTGGGACGCCGACGCCCAATCGCCCCTGCGCATCTTTTCCGTTTGCTCCGATACCTCCGCAGACCAACGCCAAAATCAAAACGATCCTTTGCATATGCCGCTCCTCGAAATCAAAATCCCGCCCACAACCAATCCGCAAAAACTCGCCACCGCATTCCACAAAAACCAAGACAACAAACCCAGAGCAAAAACCTTGACCGTCATTTTCTGCACCTACCAAAGCCTCGAAGTCATCCACAAAGCCCAACAAAACCAACAAAATCCCTTGCCGCCATTAGACCTAATCATCTGCGACGAAGCCCACCGCACAACCGGCCAATCCGATCCAAATGCGAAAGCCGACAAAGGATTCCAACGCGTCCACGACCCCGAATTCATTCGCGCCCGCAAACGCCTTTATATGACCGCCACGCCCCGCATTTACGGGGACCGCGCCCAACGCAAAGCCGCCGCCAAACAAATCCTGCTCGCCTCCATGGACGACGAAAAACTCTTCGGCAAAAACTTTTACAAACTCGGCTTTGGCAAAGCCATCGAGGAAAACATCCTCTGCGATTACAAAGTAATCATCCAAGAAGTCGATCTAGAACAAGCCAGCCGTTATCTAGACTCTGAACTCCGCGCCGAAGAAAGCGAAATCAACCTCGACAACGGCGCCCGAATGATCGGTTGCTGGAACGCCCTGCGCAAACACGGCAAACCCGGCGTCTTTGCCGAGAACGAACTGCCCGCCCGCCGAGCCGTCGCCTTCAGCAACCGCATCGCCCAATCCAAACTCTTTGACCAACATTTCCCAACCGTCATCCAGCATTGCAAAGAACACCAAGAAAACAACGGCGGCCAATCTCTTGAATGCGAAACCAAACACGTCGACGGCACCCAACTTTCCCGCGACCGCGCAAAATCCCTTCAATGGCTTCGCGATAAACCCGCAGACGGCCAATGCAAAATCCTCACCAACGCCCGCTGTCTGACCGAAGGAATCGACGTTCCCGCATTAGACGCCGTCCTCTTCCTCCAACCCAGAGAATCAGAAATCGACGTCGTCCAAGCCGTTGGCCGAGTCATGCGCAATGCAGACAAAAAAGAGCGCGGCTACATCATAATCCCCATCGCCGTTCCCAAAGGCGTCAGCGGCCGCCAAGCCCTCGAATCCGGCGTCTACAAAACCGTTTGGCAAGTCCTCAACGCCGTCAAAGCTCACGACGACCGCTTCGCCGCCAAAATCAACCAACTTGCCCTCGCCCAAAAAGACTACCTCAAACAAAAAGACATCGGCTCAGAAAACCAGCAATCTCCCGCCAATGAAATCGCCGAAGCCCTGCAAGACCAACTCGAATTCTCCAGCCTCAACCCCGCTTTGAAAAACTTCGTCCTCGCCAAAATTGTCCACGACATCTCTGAACCCGATTACTGGACAAAATGGATCGATACAACCCAAGCCGTCGTCCAAAGAACCCAAGCCCGCATGCAAGACCTGAGCAAACGCCCAGAAACCAAACCCATCTTTGACCGCTTTTTCGACGCGCTGAAAAACAACGTGCGAGGAATGCCCGTCAAAGAAGAGGACGCTTTGGAAATGCTGGCGTTGCATCAAGTGAGCCGCCCTGTTTTTGACGCCCTTTTTGGCAAACAACAAAGCCCGCTTGCCAATGCATTAGACTCGGTTTTGGACGATTTGGAAAAATACGGATTAGCCAAAGAACTGGACGGCATGCAACCCTTCTTCCGCGAAGTCAAAATCCGAGCGCAAGGCGTGAAAGATTCCGAAACCAAACAAAAAATCCTCATCCATTTCTACGAATCCTTCTTCCGCAAGACGATTCCGCGCAAAGTTCAATCATTGGGGATTGCTTACTCGCCGATTGAAGCGGTGGACTACATCCTGCACGCAGTTCAAGACCTTCTCAAAACGCATTGGAATAAAACTCTCGGCTCGCCGGGCGTTCAAATCATCGAGCCGTTCGCCGGAACAGGAACTTTCCTCGCCCGCTTGATTGCCGACAAATCCCTCATCTCGGACAATGAACTCGCCTTCAAATATCAAAACGAAATCTTCGGCAACGAAATCCTGCCATTAGCCTACTACGCGGCGCAGGCCAACATTGCCACCGCATTCGAAGAAAGAACGGGCAAACGCAAGCCCTTCCCTAATCTCTGGCTCGGCGACACTTTCTTGGCCTATGAAAACGCAAACCAACCGCAACCGACTTTTGAAATTGACGGGTTCAAAGAGAACGCCAAGATTCTAGAAAACCAAAAACAATCCAAAATCCGCGTCATCATCGGCAACCCACCGTGGTCAATGGCTCAAAAAAGCCACCACGATGACAACCCGCAAAACAAATACAAAGTAGTAGGCAAACGCATTCAAGAAACCTACGTGAAAGAGTCTAGCGCAATATCTTTGATGACACTTTACGATTATTACATTCACGCAATCCGCTGGGCGAGCGATCGCATCGGCGATCCAAAGTCTGACGACAACGACGGCGTCTTTGCGTTCATTACAAACGGCGGATTCATTGACGGGAAAGCGGCTGCGGGTTTGCGGAAGTGTCTCATCAAAGAGTTTGACTTCATCTATGTTTTCAATCTGCGCGGGAATGCTCGCAACTTTGCCGATGCCAAAAATGAAGGCCAGACATTCTTTGACACTTCAATGGCCGGCGTTTCTTTGTTGATTTGTTGCCGCAAGCCCAAAACCAACCGCAGACAAAGAGACGGCGTACTTAAGTACGTGCAGGTTGCCGATGGCTTGACAAGATTCGAAAAGAAACACGAATTGAGAAAGGCAATCCAAAAAGGAGTTTTGAAGTCCAGCGGGTTTCAAAGAATCAAACCAGACGAGAGAGGAGATTGGATTGGACAGATTGATCCAGCATTCAAAGAGATGCATCCGCTTTACGGCAAAGAACCGAACCGCATTTTTCTCGTCAACAGCAGGGGAATTGATTCATCATGCGATGCGTGGGTGTATGATTTTGACAAAGCGGAGTTGGAGGCGCGGGTCTGGAGAATGATGGAGTTTTTCAATCAACAGCCGAGAGATAAAAACAAATTCATTGACGATGAGAAACTTTTTGGATGGACGAGAAAAACTAAAAAGATGCTTCGGCAAGGTTTTCAAATGGAACACGATCCTAGCAAAATCACGACCGCTGTCTGTTCTCCATTTTGCAAAATGCATTTGTATTTTTGTAAAAGCGTTGTTGAGGAAGTGAGAAAGCAACCAGATTTCTTTCCAATCGGAAAACCGAATCAGGCGATTTGTTTGAGTCATCAAAACCCGAATTTTACTTGCTTGATTTCCAATGTAATTCCCAATTCTTCTTTTGTTTCAACGCATACTTATTCTCTTCCTCGTTTTGTTTATGATTCTGCTGGAGAAAAACAAAGCAATATCAATCCGGTGGCGTTGCGGGAGTTCAATGAGTCAATGGGATTGAAAGCGGCAGATGATTTTGTCAATGCGGAGAGTTTGTTCTATTATGTTTACGGCTTTCTGCATTCTCAAAAATGGCGGAAGAAATGGGAAGTGACTTTGCGAAAAGAAGCGGCGCGCATTGAATTGCCGTCCAGTTTGGCGCAGTTTCAAAAAACAGCGGATGCGGGGAAGAAACTCGCAAACCTGCATTTGAACTATGAAAGCATTGCGCCGTTAGAATTAGAGATAGAAGAAGCGGCGGGATTTGAGAAAAGCAATCCAGCGCATTATGAAGTGGAGAAAATGAAATACGGCGGGAAGAGGCCAAACTTGGATAGGACGGTGATACATTTCAATCGGTATTTGACGATTCGCTCTATTCCTATGGAATGCCATAGTTATCGGCTGGGCGCGCGGTCCGCATTGGATTGGATAGTGGACAGATACAAAGTCAAAACCGACAAGCGCAGTCAAATCCGCAAGAATCCAAACAAATGGAACAGCGGCCGCTACATCTTTGACTTAATCCCCCGCATCTGCAGTTTGTCAATGGAAACAAAGGAAATAGCAAAATGAGGAATAGGGAAAGGAAAGGAAAAGAAAGAGCCGAGCCATTGGCAAGAGCAAGCCGAAGCTTGAAATAACAACCATGCATACCGACTGCCAAATACGGCGGATTGAACGCCGCTGGCTCGGCATAATTCCTTCGCTTTCAAAAATTCATACTCGTTCCCGTTCAAAAAGCAAGCGTTAATTTTTTATAGAAACGCTTTCCATGCCTCGTCTTCCTCGGGTTTTTCCCAATCTTCGGACAAACTTTTTTCACTCAGCAGGGCGCTTTCACCGGCTTGCGAAATGCTCTGTTTTTCCAAAGTCCGCAAATCAATTTGTTTAGTTTGGTTTGGCATTTTCTCAAACTTGGCTTTTTACTAATGCACGTTTTGTTGGAATTGTTGGAGATAAGGTTGGTAAGCGGGGTCGTCTTTCCAAAGTCGTCGCTCAGGGTTGTTGGGCAGAACGATGCCTTCGGGATAGTCTTTGCCTTCGCGGCTGGCGTTTAGCGAAGTTTTCCAATCCTTGTAAATTTTCAAAAGCCGCTGGCTAATGGGGTCGTTTTCTTTGTAAAGATTGCGGGTTTCTTGGTCGTCGTTGGCGAGGTTGTAAAGTTCAAAAGCGCCCTTTTGCGCAATCAACTTATGATCGCCGTCAATAATCACGCCGCGATTTCGATGATGAAAGAAAAGCGGTTTAGGGCGAGCGGCAATCTTGCTTTTCAAGAGAGGCATCAGGCTAATTCCATCTTGGGGCGATAACATAGAAGAAGAGGGCAGGGCGGCGGCTTCGGCGATTGTGGGGAAAATATCCATTGTGCCGGCGCGAAAGGAAGTTGTCCGCGGTTTTTGGATGACGGCTGGCCATTCTATGATTCCAGGAACGCGAAGGCCGCCTTCGTACATTGTGCCTTTATTGCCTCGCAAGTTGCCGACGGTTTCTTTTCCATAGCCGGGCAGTCCGCCGTTGTCGCTGTTGAACCAAAGGAGAGTGTTGCGGGCGATGCTAAGTTGTCGCAGGCCGTTTCGCAAGGCGCCGATGCTACGATCCATCGCTTTGAGTTCGCCAAGGTGATGTTGGTGTTTTTCCGGCAGGTTTTGAAATGGCGCGCGGTCGGTTTTGCTGGCAATCATCGGCGAATGCGGAGAGCCAAACCAGATGACGAGGAAAAACGGTTTGCCGGAGTTTTGGTTGGCTTGGAGGAATTGGAGAGCTTCACGGACAATGATTTCAGAGGAATCGCCGCGATGCTGTTCAATAGTTCCCTGTCGGCTAATCAGCGGATCGTAGTCAAAGAAGTTGCTGACGCTAAACCAAGTGTCAAAACCAAAGGCGCCGGGATGGTGAGAGTCGTCTTTGAGAATGGGAATTCCCGGTCCGCGCAGGCCGTTCAAATGCCATTTTCCAAAATGCGCGGTTGCGTAGCCGTTGTCTCGGAGGGCTTGGGCGACGGTTTTTTCTTGGAGGCGCAAAGGGTAGCCGTGGTCAAAAACGCCGGTGCGGTCGTTGCTTCTGCCGGTGAGAACGGTGGCGCGAGTAGGGGAGCAGTTGGAAGCGCCGGCGTAAAAGTGAGTGAAGCGCAGTCCGTTGGCCGCCATTGCGTCCAGATTTGGAGTTTTGAGGTGAGGATGGTTTTGGTAGCCGGTTTGTCCCCAGCCTTGGTCGTCCGTCATCACGAGAATAATATGAGGGCGTTCCGCCGCCTGAATGGACGCCGCGCAAGCTAGTAAGAGAGCGATGTATGGTTTCATGGAATATTTCATGGAGTTGTCTTATTATCTGCTTTTTGTTGGGATTTTGTGGATGGGAGTTGGATGCTAATGCCGTCGCTGTTTTCCACAATTTGGGCGTTGAAAAACCAAGCGCCTCGGAGGTTGTCAATTCGGACGGTCAAAATGTTTTCGCCGGCTTTTAGGGAAGCTTGGGTGCGGTTTGGAGAGTCTGGTTTATCCACTGGGAAGAGGTGGATTGCTTGGCCGTTAACCCAAACCATTCCGGGATCGTCACTTTCAAAGGCCAAAGTAACGGAGCGCACGTCGGGGCTAATCAAAGCGGCGCGCGCATAGGCAGATTTACCTATGGATTGATTTCCTTTGCGGCTGAGAATGGAGTCGAAGGTTGTGTCTTCTTCAAATTCCAGGATGGGGTTGCCGCTTTCCATTTCCAAATCCATTTCCAAAAATTCGATGAAGTCGAAGTAGGAGTCCAGAGGTGTGTCTTCAACCAGCTCGCGAAGGAAGTCGAAATAGAAAAAGGCAGCGTCGCCGAGTAGTGGTTCGTCAAATTCGTCAAGTTCTTCCAGTATGGATTCTTCTAATTGATCGATGGATGCGCGGAAGTCGTCAGAGTTTGCGCGGCGTTTTTCGAGGTCGAAAAGATCGTCAAGGTAAATAAAGCCGAAGGTGTCTTTGGGGTGGATGTGTTTTATCCAAGCGGCTGGGTCGGCTGGCGGTTTTGAAGAAATATGAAGGCCGTAAGGGCCGGCGATTTGCCACGATTGAATCATAGATGAAAGTTGGCCTGCTTCTTCTCGTTGTTCCGGGCGAAGAGAAAAGGCTTCTGGTTGAGTTCCCAGTTTTTCGTGGATTTCTCGATAAAGGCCGACAAGCAAGGAGATTGAGGAAAGATCGGGTTGTTCATCAATGCGGGTTTTGAGGGCAGATTGAAATGCGGGCAGGTTTTGTCGATTGACGGATGTATAAAGGGCTTGCATGAAGGCGTGGCCTTTTTGCTGTCGATCTGGAGGGAGTTTGACAAAGTTGGAAAGCGCGCCGATCAGGTCGCCGGCTTCTAGTTGAAGTTCGGGCAGTTTTTGCAAGGCGTATTGTTTGTGGTTTTCTTCGTAGTTGCCATTGGTCAGTCGATTCAAAAAGGCGATGGCGGCTTCGTGCTGTCCAGCGGTTTGGCAAATGGCGGCGAGGTGTTTTAGTGGTTCGGCGTTGAGGTCGGGGTTTTTAACAATCTTGGCGAGTTCTTGCGCGGCAAGTTCAGATTTTCCCTGAAAATGGGCGGCGAGGAATCGATAGTAAGTTTGTTTTGATTCGCTGGAAACGAGGTCGTTGATTGTTTTAATTAGTTGGGCGGCGGTTTCTTCGGAGGCGATTTTGAACAGGGCTTCGAGACGATGCGGTTCGGCGAGCAAGATGGCTCCGTTTTCCTCAAAATATGGCAGAACGTCGGCGTCGGTTTTGGGCGTCGTTGGTTGGGATTCGATTTCGAATTCAATGCGATTTGGCGGCGGAAAAGTCGAACCGCGGACACTGGATCGGATGCGCCGGCGAATTTCTGGAGGAACGTCGGCGGGGAGCTGGTTTATCATTTGTTCGAACATTTCTTTGGGAGGGATGGGCCTTGAGGGAGTATTTCTGCCGAAGGGATGTTTGCGGGCTTGATCGATCAAAGGATGCGGCTCGGCTTGGTCGAGGTGTTCTTTGAACTTGCGGTGTCTTTGAGTTAAGGAAGTAAAGTCGCGTTGCACTCTGTTGCGGTTGCGTTTGTTGCTTTTGTCCCAGTGGTTTTGGTAAAGGGCAAGGGTTTTTTGCGGTTTATTCAAGTGGATGTAACATTCAGCCAAGTCTTGGATATGATCGTAGGAGAGCGGGGTGGTTTTGCGAGAGTCTTCTAGCCAAGCGGCTGCGGTTTCGTAAAGTTTGTTGGACAATAACCATCCAGAGAGGTTTTGGAGTTGGTGGCCGTCGGTTTGTATGTTGCTGGCTTTTTTGAAGGCTTTGAGGGCGTCTTCTTTTTGGTTTTGGAGGGCGTAACACTTGCCCATGTTAACGAAGAGTTGTTCTCCCAAGCGCTTGTCTTTTCGATATTTCTTGAGGCTGTTTTCATAGTGGACGAGCGCTTTTTCATATTCTTTTTCGTAAAAGAAAAGGTTGCCGATTTCGATTTCGACGTCGCCGTCGCCTCTCCAATCTAAAAGTTTGTCAATAGCGGCTTGCGCTCGTTTGGGCGCTTGATGTTTCAAGTAGAGGCCGATGACTTGCACTTGGTTGTTGGCTTCTTGGTAAAGTGTTGAAGATGGTGGAAGTCGTTCGATAAGTTGAAAGGCTTTGTCCGTTTGCCCGTTTTCGGCCAACCAATGGGCCCGATTTAGAATGTAATCTTGATTAAAAGGGTTTTGCCTCATTAGTTGTTCGTAGAGTTCGCCGACGGGTTGTTGCAGTTTTGCGTCGGCGTAGGCTCTGGCGAGCAATCCGAGGATTTCTTGATTGGGCGGCTCTTCGGCTTCGGCGCGTTTACGAAAGCCGTCGAGGAGGCGTTTTTGTTTTGCCTTCGTTTCGGGAGAGTCCGCATTCCGAAAGTTACCTCCTACATTTCGGAAAAAAGAGATGCGTCTGTGATTTTCCGTATAGCGAAAGTGGTTCCACGCAATGTCGACGAGTGTGTCGAAGTTGTCCGAATCTGTAAACAGCGTAAAGACTGTGTTCATATCGTAAGTGTTGAGGTATCCGCGGTCTTTATGTTTGAGGAATAAGTTGCGGGCTTCTTCCAGGTAGTCGTTGTTGCGTAGGAAGTCGAAGTATTGTTTGAAAGATCGGGCATCAGCGCGTTGTTCAAATTGTTTGGCATACGCTTCTTTGGCCGCTTTGGGGTTGCCGCGTTTGGCGTCAAACTGGGCTAGTTGGAGTTCGGCGGTTGGCTTTCTGGAAGCGTCGGCAAGTTTTATCGCCTTGAGAAGCGAAGCGCGGGCTTCGGCATGTTTTCCGGCGCGTTCCTGATAATTGGCGAGGAAGTTGTATCGGTTTTCGGTTTCTTTTTCGGAAGCCCAAGAAGAGAGCATGGCAAGCGTCTGCGCCTGTTTTCCCGCGTTGAACATGGCGTCGGCATAGATTTGCCGGTACATTTGGTTGTCGGGTTCGTCTTTCACAAGTTGGCGGGCTAGTTCTACGGCTTTTTCCGGCTGATTGTTTCTGATCAGGGCGTCGGCGTAGACTTTCCGATGTGATAGGTTGTCGGGTTCGTCTTTCACAAGTTGGCGGGCTAGTTCCACGGCTTTTTCCGGATTGTTGTTTCTGAAGTGGATTTGAATTAGTTCGGAAACCAGTTTTGTTGTATTGCCCGAACCTCGAGCGAGGACGCGGGACAAAAACGCTTCTCGACGGCTTTCGGATTGATCGGAATAGTTCCAGCGATAATGGTTGGCAATGGCGAGGAATAACTCTGCGTCGGCGTCCGTGTAGGTTTCTTTATCAATGGCTTCGTTGACTATATTTTGCAGTTGGTTGTATTGCACGTAAATTTCGGCAACAACCCGGTTAAATTCCCGCTGTTCATAGGATGGCGGTCCTACAATACGCCGTCGCTGGCTCTTACTATTTGGGGAATGCTTGCGAACTAAGGCTTCCACTTCGTCCCATAGCCCGTACTCTCCGAAGGTGTTGACTGCCTGGCGCATATAGTGCCAAACAGGCCCCCCGGACCTGGTTTGTTCTTCAATCCAGTCTTTGTAGAGTTTCTTGCCGCGGTTGAGGTCTCCTTTGGCCATGTAGATTTTTGCCAGGCGCCCTTTGTCGTAGTAGTTTTGTTGAAGCATCGGCTCTTGGACCCCTTCAAGGGCGTCGTCGATTCGTCCGGTGACTTCCGCAATGTCTAGAAGATCGTTAAAGGCGTTGGGATTTTGCCCGGTGTTGATGGCTTTTGTCAAGTGTTCAATAGCGTCGTCAAAGCGTTTTTCGAAGATGGCAATTTGAGCGGTGAGAGAGTTGGAGAGGGGATTGTTTTTTTCCAAAAATTCTTGGTTGATTTCCTTAAGTTCGTTCAGGCGTCCGGTAGAGGCATACACTCTGGTTAAGTGTTGGAGGGTATAACCGTCATAACCGTCTATTCCGCTTTGCGCGTGGAGGGGAGAGGAGGTGAGCCAGTTTTTGTACAAGGCAACGGCGTCTTCGTGTTTGCCGAGTTTGAGATACACATCGGCCAGCTGACGGTGCGTCCAAATATGCCCGGGATGTCCGGGAAATACTTGGATCGCTTTTTTGTAAAGTTCGGCCGCTTTTTCCAGCTCGCCGCTTTGTTGGAATCGGTTGGCCAGTTGCTGGAGTTGATTGGGGTCTCTCATTCGTTTGGCCAGATTTTCTTCGATCTTGAGAATTTGTTTTCCTTGGCCGCTTCGTCGGTAAAGGTTTCGCAATTCCCAGCTAATTTGCTGATAAACGCTGGGATGAGTTTTGAGCAGTTGTTCGTAAATGGAAGTGGCCTTGTCGAAGTTGCCGGTTTCGGAATAAAAACGAGCGAGCTGTTGTTTGGCCTGTACAAGATGAGGGCGCCTTTGGATGAGGGTTTTATAGACTTTGATGGCTTTGTCATTCTGGTTGTTGAGGGTGTATAAGGCGGCGAGATTTTCGTGCAGGCGGACGGAGCCGGGCTGTTTGGCGAGTCGGTCGGCAAATTCCTGAACCAACTCTTCGCTACGGCCGGCTTGGACGTAATAGTGATGCAGGTTTTGAAGAAGGCCTCCGGCGGAGCGAAGGATGGAAGAAGAAGCGATGCCGGGAGGGTAGCTGCGGTAACGGTAGCTCCGGCTCGAACCGCCGTGAGAGGAGCGATCCCAAGCTTCTCTGGCCAAAATGATGGCCTGTTCATAGTTTTCTTCGTCGGCATAGATGTTTGCCAGGAGGGCTAGCGCTTCCCCGTTGCGGCTGATTCCCGACAAGTGTTCTTCCAAAAGTTCTTTGGCAAGTTTGTTTTTTTTGGCATTGGATAAGGGGCGAATCGCCGCGACAAGTTCTGCGGGAGAAAAACGCCGCTGGATCATTTGGCGGATGTAAGCGGCGGCTTCTTCGTAGCGTTCGCAACGAATGGAAACGCTTGCTTTGGCCGAAAGGATTTTCCGGGCTTGGGAGGAAAACTGCCGTTCTGCCTGATCATAAAGTTGCATCATAGCATCGCAGTCGTCTTGGGATTCGGCAAGGTGAAGGGCGAGGTTGAACCATTCCACGCGATATCCGGCGGCGTCCTTAAGTTCGCCAAGCCATTGCTGCGCTTTGTCAAGTTCGGAAGCCGCAAGATAAGAAGCGATGAGTAGTTTGGCAGACAACCACGCTTTGTCTTTGGCGTCGCGGCTTTTGGCGTTGCGCAATTGCTTTGCTTGGTTAATCAAAGGTTGCAGGGGGACGTCGCCGTCTTCGGACAAGATTTGAAGCTGGCGCATTGCCTCGGCCTTTGGGTAGTCAATAGAGCCGATCAACGTCGGCGGGAGGTTTCTAAAAACACTTCCACCATAGTAGCGGGGAGAAGAGGGATGGCGAGGCGGGGGAACGTAAAGTTCCACTCTTGGGCGTCGAAGAGGAGAGCCGCTGGAAGGCGTCACAGAATCAGCGGCGAGCATCTCGGCGTACAAATTCTTGGCTTTTTCTTTATCTCCTTTCTGTGTGTAGAGATGGGCCAGGCCGGCGATGGAAAAAGAAGCGGAGTTGCTTTTGGTTTTCTTTTGGGCTTTTTCGTAGAGTGCAATGGCTTCGTCTAGTTGGCCTCGTTGTTGCATAAGGCCGGCGAGCGTGAAGAGCGGTTGGACGTCGTTTGGATTTTCTTCCAGCATTTGGTTCGTCAAGGCGATGGCTTTTTCGCTTTCTTGATTCTGAAAGTAAAGAGGGATGAGCGTCTGTCTTGCTTGGTTCTGATATTGGGGCTGGGTTTTCGCCAGTTTTTCCAAAAGAGAGGCGGCTTTGTCGAGTTGGCGCCGGCTGGCGTAGTAGGATGCGGTCTGTTGTATAAGCGCGGCGTCGTTTGGCGCCAGTTGCAGGATTTCTTCCGCCATTTTGAGGGCGTCGTCGATGCGTCCGCAAGATTCATAGATGAGCATAAGATCACGTTTAGCTTGGGTGTTTTTAGGTTGGTCGTCGGCTTTTTCCACAAACTGTTTTATTAGGACGTCTGCGCTGTTGCTGGTTTGGGATAAGGAGGCCATGAAGTGGATTACATGCGGGCGGATTTCTTGAAAAGCGCCTTGCGGGAAGGCGCCGTAGTATCGTCGGCCGTAGGGGATGGCAACATGGTAAGAGATGTGTTGAACGCCGTAGGGAAACGAGAATGGACCGTAGGGAGGCATATAAGGGGGAAAGTATGGACGGAGCGTTTGAGCGCCTTGTCGCCGCTGGCGAATGGTTTTCTTTTTTGTTTCTTCGGGGAGTGTTTGTTGTTGTCGGTCGCCTAGTTTTAGTAGTTTTTGCAGTTGTTCTATGGCTTCGATGGGACGTTCGTTTTCAGCTAGCATTTGGGCGTATTCCCAGCGGCGTTGATAGTTGGATTCGTCCAGTTCGACGGCTTGTCGTTTGTATTCCAAGGCTTCGTTGGGAAGGTTTTCTCGCTGAAAAATGTCGGCGAGGCGGTCGTAAGCCTTTGGGTCTTGAGAGGCGGACGTCTTTTCGCCCGCAACGCTTTGTGAGTAGTCTTCTACCATTTGTTTCCAGGTTTCGCGGGCTTTGGCGAGGTCTCCGATTTGAGCGTAGATGTTGCCTAGTTTTTCGTATTCGTAGGCGGATGGTTTTCCTCTGTGGGCAATTAGTTGTTCGTAGTATCCGATGACTTTGGGAAAGTCGTGGGCTTCGTAGGCGGCGCGGACTAGTGCTTGCAGGGCGGGAACTTTGTCGTCCACGTTCTGAAGCCCTTCCTCTAATACGGCCAATGATTTTGTGGGGTGGCCGGTTTCTTGGTAGATGTGGGCGAGTTCTTTGTAGGCGCTGAGTTTTTTTGGGGTGTTGCGGCGTCGGCGGGCAAAGTCGGCGATAAGTTCGTCTGTTGTGTTTTGCTGTTGGTGAATTTGGGCGAGTTGGGCGACGGCGTTTAGGCGGGCGCCGTCATCGGCGGAGGTGTCCAGCATTTTTTGGAAGGCGATCTGGGCTTCGCCCCATCGTTTTTGTTGTTTGAGGGCTTCGCCGTGTTGGCGGTGGTAGTCCGGTTCGTTTGGTTTCAACCGGAGAGCGTAGCGGTATTGTTGGAGTCCTTTTTCGGGGTGTTGGTAGAGGGTATAAACTTGGGCGAGGTCGATTCGAGATTCGGCGTCTGCCGGGGCTAGTTCGATGATTTTTTCAGCGGTGGCGAGGGATTCGTCTCGGAGATCGAGGGCAAGGTAAATGTCTAGGAGTTCTTGATAGTATGCGCGGGCGCGTGTTTTGTCATCGGCGGCGAGCAGGAGGAGTTCTTCAATTGCTTTGTTGGCAAGGCGGTTTGCGCGGTAAGCGCGAATTAGGTCTCGGCGGAAGTCGGCGTTGTTCGGTTGGAGTTGGGTTCGTTTTTCCAAGAGCGATAGGGCGGATTCTCGTTGGCCGGCGTGTTGGTAGAGTTTGGCTAGGCGGCTGAGAACGGGGATGGAGTCGGGGTTTTCGAGCAGTTCTTTTTCCCATTCCGCTTGTTTTTTGGGGAGGATGCCGAGTTGAGACCAAGCATCTAGCCGACCGCTTTCGCCGCGGTTTTGAAAATAGGGGTTCTCGTTTTGATCGGCGAGGCTTCCAAAGATGTTGGCGGCTTCTTTAAACTTCTCCTGACGCATAAAGTTGCGGGCGAGTTGCAGGGAGAAGTCGAGATTTTCAGGGGATTTTTGGGTTGCGATTTTCCAGAGTTTCTCGGCTTTTTTGGTTTGCTGGTGGGCGTCGAGGATGGAGGCGACTTCGGCGTATTCGGCGCCTGAAGCGGCGTCGCTTAGTGTGGATTCCCAAGCGGCTGTGGCTTGGTCGTTTTCTCCTTTGGCAAAAAGCAATTCAGCCAGGCGAAAAGACCATTCTTTATTAGGTGTCGTGTTTTTTGCGTCGGCGGATTTTTGCGAAGTGACGAGGGCTTGACGGTAGCAACGGATGGCGTCGTCGGGGAATTCGTAAAGTTCGTACCAGTCGGCTAGTTCTGCCCATTGTCCGGCGGCGAGTGTTTGACTTTGGTCGGTTTTTTGCGGAGAGATTAATCGTTCCCAAGTTTGCTTGGCGAGTTCGACGTTGCCGTTTTGCCAATGCGCTTCTCCCAGGCGGCGAAGATAATCGGAGTCGTTTGGAAACATCTGGATCAACTTTTCGAAGGCGTCCGTCATTTTTTCCGGTTGTTGGAGGCGTTGGTAGAGGGCGATGAGTTTTTCGAATGTTGGCGCGTGGCGGGGGTTGCGTTCGAGGATGGCGCGGTATTCGCCTTCCGCCTTGTCGAGATGGTTCATGCGCAGGTGTGTTTCTGCCAAAAGGTCGCGGAATTCGGCGTCGGCGGGGTTTTGCTTCAATCGGGCCGAGACGTATTGGACCAATCCAGCAAGATCGCCCATGTCTTCGTAAACTTGGACGAGGCGCAGTTTGACGTCTTCAAAAAGCCAGTTGCCGGGGGAGACGAGTTCCAAAGCGGCTTCGTAGGCGGCAATGGCTTGGGGAAACCGTTCTGCTTGGAGCTGGCAGTTGCCGATGGAGCGCAGCGCCCGGCAGCGTCGGTAAGGCTCTTGTTCGGAAAGCGCGGCGATGCGTTGGTAGATTTGAACGGCTTCATCCCAAAGACGGTTTTCTTCGTAAATGGCGCCGAGTTCGATTTGGGCGAAGAGGTCGTCCGGCGATTGCGCGGCAATTTGTTTCCAAACCTCGACGGCTCGTTCGGTGTTTCCTTCCCGCAGGAAGAGGTTGCCCAAGATGCGGGAGACTTGGCTTCGTTCTTCCAAGTCGGACAAGGCCGCAAGCGCTTGAGTGAGCATGGAAATGCCTTTTTGATTTTCGCCTTGTCGGTAGTAAAGAGTGCCGAGGAGTCGGTTAAACTCTGGCGACGCGGCGAACGTTGTTGCGGGCGCGGCGGCGTTGTTCGCGGTTTTTCGGACGCTTTCAAGGGTTTCAATGGCTTCGGGGGTTTTGAATTGTCGGGCGTAGATTTGTCCGAGGAGGATTGCGGCGGCGATTCCGGTCTCGGCGTTTGCCAAACGGGGAGAGAGCTTTTCCACCCATGCGTCGATGCCTTCCCAGTGAAGATAGCTCTCGAAGACTTGATCAAACGCGCGCTTCTGGAATGGATTGCGTTCCAAAATCTGTTCATAGCGTTCGCGAATTTTTGCGTCCCGCGGTGCGGGGTTTTCCGATGGCTCTGCCGCCGCCGCGCGAAAAAGTCCCCACGCCGAAGCGAACGCCAGTCCAACGCAAATAAGACGGTTGTTTGCGGTTTTCATTTTGATAATTGGATTTATTCCTTTGACTTTATTTGATGTCGATTGTTTGAGAAAGCAGATTCTTTGCGCCATCGGGAGGGTCAACCGTAGCGTTGCGATTTTTCTCGGAACCAGCCGCGCCCGGCGAGGTCGAGCCGCCGCAAGGCCACGTCCAGAATAAAAAGAAGCAGGGCGGCAATCAGCAGACTCGGCCAAAGCGCATGGCGGACGGGAACGGATTCATCTTTGTCGAGGGCGAATAAGTCTTCTGTTTCCGGGTTGTATTGTCCGCCGGTCACGCGGGCGATTTCGCTAAGGAAGTTTGTGTCGGAGCCGAGTCGACGGTATTCCGGTTTGTAGGAAATGGTAAGTCCGCGAGTGAAGTCGGCAAATACTTCGGGCTCGCCGTCTGGGCGGGGAATGGTTTGGCGAATTTGGAAGAGGTAGCTGCCGGTTTGATTCAGCGCAAAATTGCTGGCGTAACGGCCGGGGCCGATTTGGCGGACGTTTGTTTTTTCCACCTTGAGGTTGGGATGAATCAGTTGGACGTCTGTTTTGAGGCCGTTGAGAAACTGTCCGACATAGTTGACGCAATCCAAGGCAAGCGAGCCGGCATTGCCGCGGGATTCTATGGTGGTTTCCGTCCCTTGATTGAGGCTGGAACGCAGCACGGAACGAATCAACTGCGCCCAAAACTGGCCGAACTGGGGCCACGAAATCCAATCCGCCGCCCAACGGCTTTTGGCGTCGGAAGTAAAGGCGGCGCATCGTCCCAATCCAACTTGCCAGACGGCGAGCAGGGGATCGCCTCGTTCGGTGATGAGGGAAACTTCCGCGGTGGCTTTTGGGGAGGTGACGACGTAGCCAAAAAGAAAGGGCGCTTGGTCCCAGTCGATGGAACGGATCACTTGGTGGTCTTTGAAGATTTGGGGAAGAAAAGGCTCTTCCACCAGAGAGGAACGGGAAGCGCTCATCGTTTCTTTGGTGAAGATTTGCGGAATATCATAGGCGTCGGCGGTAAAATAATAACGGCCTTTGCCCCAACGCGCGATGTCTTGGAGTAGTGCGCCGTCTGCTCCGTTGCCAACGCCGACGGTGGAGACGGTGACGGTGTCGCCGACCAATTGATCGATGATGCCGGCAAAATCGCCGGGTTGAGAGTGGCCGTCGGTTAAGAGGATCACGTGTTTGAAGGTTGCGGCAATTCCAAACAGGCTCTCTTGCGCCATAGCCAGCGCGGGATAGATGCTGGTGCCGCCGCCTGCCTGAATTTGGGAAATGGTTTGGACAATGCCCATTTTGCCGGCGCCTTGGAGGTCGACGACGTTGTAGTGATCGTGGTCGAAGGCAATGACTCCGACGTAGTCCCGCTCGTTTAGAAGCTCGACCGCGGCGATGGAGGCTTCTTTGGCCAATTCGATTTTGTCGCCGCTCATGCTGCCGGATTTGTCGACGATCAACATCATTGCCAGGCTGGGAGTGTCTTTCTTTTTTTCCGAGCGCATGCGCAAAGGAAGAACGTCCTCGATGGCGGTTCGATAATAGCCGCCGAGCCCAAAAGACTCCTCGCCGCCGATCATCACGAAACCGCCGCCTAAGTCTTCCACGTAAGAGCGAAGAAGTCTCATCTGCGGGACGGAAAGTTCGGTTGCCGGCACGTCGGAGAACAAAACGGCATCGTATTGCGCCAGTTCATCCAGTCTGCCGGGCATGCCGCGTCCTTCGCGGATTTCGACGCGAATGCTTTCCGCTTCCAAAGCCCGGGCGAGATAGCGGGCGTCTCGTTCGTTTCTTTCGAGGAGAAGCACGCGAGGCTCGCCGGATACTGAGACAATGCCGGAGGCCACATTGTTGTCGGCGTAGAAATCGCCGTCGGAAGCGGCGACTCGGAGTTCGTAGCGAGTGAGCCCTTCCTTTGCCTGTGTTTCGGTGAAGGCGATGGAGTTGGCGCCCGGCTGGAGAGTCATTTGCCGCTCGCTAACTTTGAATCCGTCGCGATAGAGAGTAAAAGCGGCTTCCGAAGTTTTTGTGGCGTGGGCAATCGCCTCCACCGCGAAGGATTGACCTTTCTGGACTTCGATGGGAACGAGCAAGTCTTCCAGCAACACTTCGTCTCGTTCTTCGGCTTCGTAAGCTTGGGTGAAGATTTGGACGTCTTGGCGGCGAATACGTTTGGCGGCCGCCAAGGCGTCGCCTTGGGTTTGATTGCCGTCGGTGAGCAAAAGGACGCGCTTGAAGGCGTCGTGGGGCAGGGTTTGCGACGCCTGTTGGAGGGCGAGTTCAATGTTTGTTTCGGTTTTTGAGTTGTCGTCGCTTAGGCGAATGGGACTTTCCAAAGCGGATTTAGATTCGCCGGGAACGTCAATCCAATCGCTTTTGGCGGCAAACAGGGCGAGGGCGAGTTTTCCGTCTTCGGGTTTTTCGGCATGAAGGCGTTGATAAAGATTTGTAATCTGCACAAGTGCGGATTCGGGGACGCTGTCGGAGAGATCTCCGAGAACCCAAAGCGCAATCGAACGCGATTTTGAAGTCCAAAGCGCGCCGGCCAATGCCAAAACGAGCAAGAGAAGAATGACGACGCGAGCCAGAAGAGAGAGGATGCGTTGCCCGCGCGAGCTGTCGGTAAGCGTGTAGCGAAGAGCGAGAACCGCCGCCGGAACTAACAGCCCCAACCAAAGAAAACCCGAATTTTCAAACTCCAGCGGCATTATTCAATCAAACGGCGGTGAAAGAGAAACCATTCGGCAATCGAAAGCAATGCGGCGAATAGCGCGACAAAGAACCAAGGTTCGTAACCAAGTCGGAAGCCGCCTCTGATTTCTCGAACGGGGGTTTCTGATTGGATGGGGAGGGTTGGACTTGGTTGTATTTTGGACTCTTCCGCCGAGGCTAAGTTGACGGCAAACAGGGGGTGAATCTCTATCGTTTCTTTCCCGCCGGCTTGGTAGTAAAGGCCGACGCGATCCGCTCGAAGAAGATCTCCGGGCTCGAACAGGTCTTGCTCCGAGTGGTCGGGGCGGAGAACTTTGGTTACCTTCTCCTCGGCTGCGGAGTTCCTCGAATGAATGAAACCGTTTTCTCTCTGAATCCGAAAAGCGGCCAAGTCGACAGAAGAAAAGCTTTGGCCGACGGTTGGATTTATCCAACCGTCCCGGCGGTCGACTCCTTGCAGATAGTGGATGGCGTTGGCAATCAAGATGGGAAACGCAACGCGCAAGGGGAGATCGCTGGCCAAAGGATCAAAGGCGAAAATCAGAACTTTTCGCTTCTCTGCCGCATCTGCGGGCGCATTGTTGCCGGATTTGGATTCTTGCAACAGGATCAACGGGTTGTCGAAGGAGCGAATCAAAGGGAGAAAAGAGTCCGGCGCCGTGATTTTTCGGGCGGAGCGGATGGACACGTTCTGCAGGGCAAGGTGACGGTTAATCGGGTGCTTTCGTTCCCAGTCGGTGATGAGCGGGGATTTTAGTTCGCCTTTGGCAACGATGCCGAGGTCCGGCGGCCAATGATGAATAAACACGGTATTCCCCGCGGGGGTTTCGTCCGGCGGCTCAGCAGCCCAAATTGTGACGTCGTAGTTTTCTGTCGACTTGGCTTCGGTTGGATCGACAACGTCCAAGGCAACGTTCTGATCGGTAAGAAGGGCGCTTTCGAGGAAGAGATTCCCTTCCATCAAAAGTTGGACTTTGACGGGAGGAAGGGGGGCCAGACGGCCAAAAGCGCGGTTGTCGATGGGGAAAGCGTCTGGAAAATCTAGGAACACTTCAATCGCGCCGCCGGTTGCGGAGTATTGGGAAAAGCGGTGTTGCACTGAGTCGCGCGGCGGCAAGGTCAACTCCCAAGCGTCTGTGAGCGCTCCGTTCAATCGAAATTCGAGCTCTGCGATGACGGTTTGTTCCGTTTCGTTGGCGACTTCGAGGTGAACTTGAAAATCACGCGGAGAATCGGGCTGAGGCCTCGCTTGAAACTTGGTGATTCCCACGTTGTCTTTCGCCTCGCCAACGCGAAGGTAGGCGAATTGCAAGTCTTCGCCGGGCGTGTAGGCAACGGGAGGAAAAGCGCCGTCGGTAAGCAGATAAACTTGTGTGTCTTGCCGGCTCTCTGGAAGATGATCGAGAATCTCCAAAGCGGCGGCAAAGTCCGTCTCCGCGTGAATTGGAGAAAGGGTTTCGATTGCCGCTTCCAGCTCGCGTTTGCTGTTTGTGAAGGGACGAATGACGGTCGGATGCTGATCTACCGTGACCAGCATCATCGTGTCGCCTTGCGCCAAGCCTTTGACCAAGTTGAGCGCCTGCGACTTGGCTTCGTCAAATCGAACGCCGTCTCCCTCTCGAACCAGCATGCTTGCCGAAGTATCGAGAAAGAGGACGATTCTTCGGGCGCCTGTGAGCCTGTCCGAAACAAGGGGACGCGCCAGCGCAAAGACAAGCAAGGCGATAAAAAGAAGTTGGAGCAACAGGGAAAGCAATTTCCTCAGCCGCGAAAACGAAGTGACGGTTTGTTCGTCTTTTAGAATCTTGTCCCAAAAAAGCAAAGTGGCCACCTGCACGCGCCGCCGCCGCTGTTTCAAGAGATACAACGCGATGACCGGGAGAAATAAGCCCAGAAACGCGAGCATAATCGGATGCGCGAATCCCATGTTTATTGGAGAAATTTTTCCCGTCGGAGCATTTGGATGACGACGTCTTGAAAGGAATGATCGGTGCGGCAGCGAACGTAGCCAATCGCCTTGGAACGGCAAAAACCCTCGATCTCTGCGCAGTAAGATTGGAAGGCTTGTCGATACTTTTTTAAAAGCCCTTCGGTAATTGTGAGATCGCGGAATCGATCGCTCTCCGAATCGAGCAGCCGCAAGTCGCCCAACAACGCGGGATCGGCCTCTTGCGGCGAGACACAATGCACGACGAAGGCCTCGAACTTTTGGTAGCGGAGCGTGTTCAAAGCCGCGATCGCGCCGCCGGAGTCGTAGAGGTCGGACAACAAAACCGCCAATCCCCGCTTCGCCTTGCTGCTGCTGAAAGTTTTCATGCAGGCGTCTATGTCGGTTGCGCCTTCCGCTTTCAAACCTTCGAGGAAGTGAAGCAGACGGAAGATCTTGCCTTTGCCGCGAATTTGCAGACGGCCGGAAGCCGTTGAAGGCAGCGAATCCGCAAAGGGAATCACGAAAACTCGATCCAAACCGGCAAGGCCAAGATAGCCGATGGCCGCCGCCATCCGCCGCAGAAAGTGAAATTTGTAGGGAGCGCCAAAGTCGCTGGAGGCGGAACAATCCAGCAATAAGTAGATATGCAAATCTTCCTCCTCTTCGAACAGCTTGAGGAAAAGCGACTCGGTTCGGAAAAACACATTCCAGTCAATAAATCGAAAATCATCCCCCGGCGCGTAAGGGCGATGATCGGCAAACTCCACGCTGACCCCTTTTTGACGGCTTCGCCGCTCCGCCTTCATTTGGCCGGAAAGAATCTTGCGGGCGATAATGTGCAAATACTCCAGGCTGTCCAAGAAGTTGTCTCCAAAGAGAGGCTCTTCCCGGTCCGTTGCCTGATGGGTTGTGGACATGACGGTTTGATTTAAACAACCTCGACGGGAATAGATTCAAGAATCTCGACCACAATTTTGTCGGTAGGAACTTCCTCCGCCTCTCCTTCGAAATTAAGCAACACTCGATGTCGAAGCGACGGAACGGCCGCGGCCTTCAAGTCTTCAATGGCCACGTTGAAGCGTCCATCCAACAAAGCGCGGACCTTTCCTCCAAGGATCATGGCTTGCAGTCCGCGAGGGCTGGCGCCGTATTTTACGTACTGCTTCACCAGAGGAATCGCCAGATCAGAATCCGGATGCGTGGCCGTCACAACTTTGGCGGCAAAGCTTTCGACGTGTTCGGCAATGGGAATTTCTCGCACAACCGCCTGTAGTTTCACGACTTCGGCGGCTTTGATTACCGGCGACGGTTCCGGGGGTTTCCCGGAAGTAGTGCGCCTGGCCACTTCAATAAGCTCCTGCAACGACGGAAACGACACCAGCAACTTGAATTGAAATCGATCCAACTGGGCTTCGGGCAACGGATAGGTTCCTTCCATCTCCAGCGGATTCTGCGTGGCCATAACGAAAAAAGGCGGTTTGAGCAAATGCCGCTCTCCATAAACCGTAACCGCTTTTTCTTGCATGGCCTCTAACAAAGCGGACTGAGTTTTCGGCGTGGCGCGGTTAATTTCATCCGCCAACAAAACCTGAGTAAACACCGGCCCCGATTGAAATCGAAAGTGCTTTCGTCCGGCGGCGTCTTCATGAACGACCCGCGTGCCGATGATGTCCGAAGGCATCAAGTCGGGAGTGAATTGAATGCGGGCGAACTTGCTGGCGATGGAATTGGCAAGCGTGTTCACCAAAACAGTTTTTCCAATGCCGGGGACACCTTCTAATAGCACGTGGCCGCCGGAAAAAAACCCCGCAAGCACGTCCTCAATTAATTGATTGTGGCCAACGATGACTTTGGAAATCTCGGCGTGAATCTTCTGAAAACCCGCCGCAAACTTCTTTGCGTCGCGTTTGAATTTGGCTGTGAGGTCCGGCATAGGCGCAGATTGTTTAGCGAGTATTTCTTTTCAAAAATTTTTCTCCGATAAGCGATCCTTGGCGTTAAAGCCGCACTAAAGCGCATAAAAGTTCTCTATGAGAACCATTGCCCTCCGCGCTGTCTTTCTCAGTCTTTGTTGCGAGAGAAACAAACGCTTGTCGTCTTACTCCTTAGGGCGAATGGTTTGAAAGTAACGTTTGACGTGGAAACGACGGCTGAGGGGAATTGTTTCTTTTTCAATCGCCGCTTCGGCCGCCGCCTCGAATTCGGCATGGAGGTTTTTTATCGCCAGCCGGCTAGGCGAGAGCTGCCCTTCGGTGATTTCGGTTTCCGTTTCCACCGGCCCTTCGCCCGCTTGGCCGGCGACTTGAATAAGTTGGCGATAGCCGTCTTCCAGCCGTGCCGGATCCCCAAGCGGATTGTCAGAAGCTCCCGTCCCCGCCTGCAGACCGCCTTTTTTGTCATTCTGTTCGTCTCCCTTGTTTTTGGCATAGCCTCCGATGTTGGCGACGTTGCACTGCCCGATGGAGGCCTTGCATTCGCCAAGTTTGTCGGCGGCCTTGGCCATTTTTCTAGCCTTGCCGACTCGTTTCAGTTTGTCGCCGATGGATTGGCAAGCGGCGCCAAATTCTTCGGAGTCCGAGTTTTTCAGCGCTTCAGAAGCCGCCGAAAAGTCTCCGCCGAAAGAATTACTTGAAGCTTTGCCGAGTTTGGAGGCCGCCGCGCCCATGTTCATCGCGATCTGTTTCTTTTCGGCCTCGCCCAGCTTTTCTTTTCGGGCTTTTTCGGAAAGCGCTTTCAGTTTTTCGGCCGCTTGCTCCAGTTGATTTTTTTGAATTGCCTGCGCCACTTGCTTTGTCTCGGTGTTTGCCGACAGGTGAGGAACGATCAGTCTGAGTTCTTCTTCCAGATGCTGAACGCCCAGTTCCTGCCTCTGTTGCCGCAGCGCGTCGCCCAACCTCGCCAACTCAATCATCAAGTCTCGATCTGAAAGTTCTCCTTTTTGGAATTGCTCCTTGAGTTGACGCAGCTTTTCCAAGGTTTCCTGCAACTCGGAATCTTCTTCATTGACGGCGGTTTCTTCTTCCAATTCTTTTTCCAAATGGTCGAGTTCCTCGATTTGTAGCAGTTTGGCGTCGTCCACGGCCGCCTGAGTTTCCACGGGCGAAGGGCCGGAAACGAAAAAGCTGGCCGCTAGAAGAAGACTCGCCAAAGCGAACCAAGCTACGCGGCCGGAAAGCCGAATCCGAAACAAGCGATTGGCGTTCATCGCTTCGGCCCGTTCTATGGTGTCGGCAATTTGCAGCTTCTCCGGCGCGCTGGTCTTGTCCTGATGCCGAAGAAAGCTAAGCGCGCTGCTAACCCGATCTCGCAAGTCCGCCTTCGCGTCAAAAGCAAGCGCCGCCTCTGATCGCTCTCGCAACTCCAGCGCCGCCCGAAGCGCCGCAAAAAGCAAAGTCGCCAAAACGCTCCCCCAAAGAATCTGCCACGAACTAACGTGCGGTCCGGAAAACTGATTCACGGCAATCGCAACCGCCCCCAATGGAAAGGCGAGCAAGGCCGCGCGAATGCTGAAATCAAAAAACTCTTGAAGAAAAATGCGCCGCCGAATCGACGCCAGCAACATGTGAAGCCTAGCGCGTTCTTCCCAATGAGAATCAGCGCGAGAAGGTTGGTTCGTTCCGTCTAGCTCTTTCATAATGCACTCCAGTATTTTTTGATTCTTTCCATTCCGGTCATCCGTGCCTCAATTCCGTTTTTCTACCACAATCGCCAAAGCCCGTCAAGCCCTCTTCTCGTTTCTTGGCGGTTCTCTTGCAAATCTTTTTAGCGCGTCTTGGCGGGACGCCGCCGCGGGCCGTTGAGCAACCGCCCAATCCAAGTGTAGCGAACCAAATAGTGATAAGTGAAAACAAGGAAACCGATCACGCCGACGCAGACGAGCAACAACTTCACAAAAGCCGGAAGAGGCCAATTGGCCACCAGAGCTTGAGCGACAAACACAAGAGGCATATGCGCAAGATATAGCCAATAAGCGGAGTCCGAAAGATAGCGGACGCATTTGTTTTCCGCCGGAACAAGGGCTCGAAAAACCCCCATGCAACCCACAATCATCATCCAAACATAAAGCGCTTGAAGAACGTGAGACGCCGGAGAATGCCAATTTTCAGAAAGAATCCAGTTGCGGAAATCGGAGAAAAAACCCGCAGAAAATTCTAATTTGCCGACAATTAAATTGACTTCTTCTGTTATCCAGTCGCGAAAACCAAAGACGCCTGTGGAAAATTCCAGCCCCAGAGGGAACACGACGCAAAGCGCCAGAGGCAAAGTGAATTTCCACCAGCGCCCCAGCTTCCCTTCTGAATCACCGCAGTCAAAATACAAAGCCCCAAAGCCAAAAAAGATGATGTAATAAAACAAAACGTGCGGAATCGGCACTAATCCTAACGAAGTGTCCGGCCCAAAACCCCCGCCAATATGCTCCATTTGCCCCATCCGCATTTGCGGCAGCAGAGTTAAAAGAAAGAGTCCCAGCCAGAAAAACGGCGAAAGAATCAGCCGGCGCGGCGTTTTCCAATCCAATTTTTCAAATCCCCACGCCACTGCGGCAAAACCAGCCGCCAACCAGCAAAGCATGCCGAGAAACCATAAATGGCCGAGCGCCTCGCCAAACAGAATTTCCGAAATAATTCCCCAAATTCCCATTCCAACGGCCCGCAAAATTCCAAAAACGATTTGGGAAAATCCTTTTTCCTCCTCTTCGGCATCTTCCGATTTCGATGAGGAGAGGGGTGTCAAGTTGTATTCGGCGGCGTAGGCTTCGTGGATTCGTTGCCGGCCTTCCAGAATGTCCTTTTCCTCGCGCTCTATTTTCATCAGTCCCATCACCCACTTTGTGACTCCCATGTCCACGTACAAACTGTCCAGTGGCGTCTTGCCTTCAAAGTTTTTGGCATGAGGATCGGCGCCCGATTCTATCAAGCGCTTGAAGATATCAGAGTGACCCAAAAACGCCGCCGCATGCAGAGCCGTATTCATATCCCGATTGCGTGCGTTGACGTCGGCGCCGCTTTCAATTAACAAGTCCACAACTTCCGCTCGTCCGTAAAGCGTTGCTAGGGACAACGGCGTCGCGCCAAATTGCGGATGTTGTTCGGCCAAGTCTTGTCCGCCCTCAATTCGCTTTTTGACGCTTTCCAAGTTCCCGTCGACAACCGCAGGCCAAAATTGCCCGGTTTCATTCTTCATCGCCGCCGGGAAAATGGACATATAGATATAACTAACCGCAAGAGATGCCCAAATAGCGGGAGTAATGGTGACCACGCCGAGAATCATCGGCAGGAAAATGCGGCGAAAACGATGTTTCAAAAGCGCTTTCAATCCCCGCTTGCGCCAGAGCATTGCCGTGAAAAAACCGCTCAACACAAAAAACAACGGCATCCGAAAGCCGTGAGAAGCGTATTGAAAAAGAGTGTAGCCCTGCCCTTGCCGGCTGTCTTGTATCAGCCACGGAAAGCCTTCGGCAAAAGAAAGCGCTAAGTGGTAAACAATGCCCAAAAGCATCGCCCCCGCGCGGAGAGCGTCCAAATCATGCCGCCGAGCAACGGGAACCGGAGGAGGGGTGGTCATAAAAACAAAAACCGAGTCAAAATCACAATGGCAACATTTTTAGCTTACAGTCACAAGGCAACGTATTCTGCAAAACCTTAAAAACAAAAACAAGCAAAAACTTGGCAACTTTTCGCAACCAGACGCAAAAACCTGTCGAGATAAAGGGAAAATTCGAATTCGTTTTTAGACTTCCCGTCTCTTCCCCGTCCACTTTTCGCCAAACTGACGGTCAACGCAAACACCAAAATAGAAGCCGCCGCAAGATCTTCGTTTCCCCGACCACTCCATCAAAAGCCAATACGGAACGCCAGAAACCGGATCATGAACGGCCAACAATTCTGCGCTTCCAACAAAATCAAACGCGCTGAGCTGTAGTTGGATATTCTGCTACCGTCGATGAGAAAAAATTCAATTTCGTTTGGTTTTCGAATTTTCCATATTGGCATAATAGTTGTAGTGGAAGGCTTCAAGGTAGAGTTTCCCCCATACCATTGGTGTATCCACTCGGGTTAAAGCTCGATAAAGTTGCGCATGATTGTCGTTGTGAATTACGGATATAGTTCTCTGCAGGCGAGATTGGCTGTCCCATTCGATGCGTCGAGTGAATTCCCTAATAGGCAATATTCTTCAAGGCGGGCGGATTGTTAAAGTAGTCTTGCATTTGCTGGAGTTCTTCAGGCAAGTTCGCCGCCGACAGATGAACAGCACTGGTGAGAGAAGTCCCCAACAGAAAGGGGATCATTCGGGCTTTTAATCTCATGTTCAACCGTTTATCCACTCTTTCCTAATTTTCAATTATGACATCTCTCAAATGTTTCGAATTAATTTAGGACAATCCGTTTTTTGCGCAATTTTCCCACTTTTTTCTGTGGATGAAAAGGGGCGTTTTTTTGTTGTTTTGGGTATTTATTGACGGCGCGCATTTGATTTTATTCCGCTAAGGCGAGGGCGATGAGTTGGCCTTGTCCGGAGTGGTTGTTGCAAGCAACGACAAGGTATTGTTTTCCTTGGTGAAGGTAAGTCATTGGGGTTCCTAGAGGGTAGAGGCCGTCTAATTCGAATTGCCAGATGTGTCGGCCGGTTTGCTGATCAAAGGCGTCTATAAGGCCGCCTTGCTTGGCGGGTTTTTGGTTATAAGTGCGGTCTCGGAATTGGATGGCGATGAAGAGTCCGCCGGTAAGGATGCCGCCGCCTTTCCCGATGGTTTCATCGCCGGCATAGCCGAGGGGACCGGTGTTTAGATGTCGGATGGCCGGGTGATAGCGAGGGCCATCTCCGTGGGGGATTTGCCATGCGATGTCGCCTTGGTTGAGGTTGACGGCGGTGATTCGGGAGTAGGGCGGTTTGATTAGCGGCAATCCTTTGGGTCCGGGGACGGTTCCGTAGACGATGTTGTAGAGGAAACTGGATTCCCATTTAAAGCGGGATTTCCGTAGATTGAAGAGAAGGGGACGCGTCCACGAAGGGACGAAGAGGATTCCTTGTTCAGGATGAACCGCCGCGCCAGCCCAGTTGGCGCCGCCGCCGGCGCTGGGCAGAATAAGCGATCCTTTTTTGCCGTTGGTTCCAGGAACGCTGGGAGGAAGGAACATTGGGCCGTGGCGATACTTGCTTACGATTTGAACCGCTTCTTTGCGCAGTTCAGGGGTAAAGTCGATTAGATCGTCTTCGAATATGGTTTGGCGCTCGAAGGCAGGCGGTTTAGTGGGGAAAGGTTGTGTAGGGGAGGCGCGTTCGCCGGGAACGTCGGAAGGTGGGACTTCGCGTTCTTCGATGGGCCAAATGGTCTGTCCTGTCTTTCGGTCGAAGACGTAGGTGAATCCTTGTTTGCTGACTTGAGCGACGGCGGGGATGGTTTTCCCTTTGCGTTGTATATCTACGAGGTTGGGGCCGCTGCAGAAGTCGTAATCCCAAAGGCCGTGATGGACGCCTTGAAAGTGCCAGATTCGTTTGCCGGTTTCGGCGTTGAGGCAAACAAGCGAGTCAGCGAACAAGTTGTCGCCGGGACGATGTCCACCATAGTAGTCGTTGGTTGGCGTGCCAATGGGCAGGTAGACGTAGCCTAGTTCTTCATCGGCGCTCATCGTGGACCATACGTTGACGTTGCCTGTGTTTTTCCAAGACTCCTCTTCCCATGTGTCGTTGCCAAACTCTCCTTCTTGCGGGATGGTATGAAAAATCCACTTTCTTTTGCCGGTGCGGACGTCGAATCCGCGGACGTGGCCGGGCGGCGTGGTGGGGTGTCTGGGGTAATCGAAAACGACGGATCCAACCACGATAGTATTCCGACAAACAACGACGGGCGAGTTGTATCCGAGCTGGGACTTGTCAAACTTTCGTCCAAGTCCTTTTGTCAGATCCACGACTCCGTTTTCTCCGAATTGGGTATCGGACTTGCCGGTGAGAGCGTCTATGGAGATGAGTTGTCGGCCGCCGGTGGCAATGAGGATTCGATGTTTGGTTCCGTCGGTCCAATACTCGACGCCGCGGTGTTGGAAGCCAGAATTGGCGGGGCGCCCTTTGGTGTAGCTTTGGGGATCGTGAACCCAAATTGTTTCGCCGGTGGCCGCGTGTATGGCGGCGACCTGGCTGAAACAAGTGCTGGTGAACAAGACGCCGCCAATCATCAACGGCGTGGGTTTAAAAGGGCCGGGGCGCAGGCGGGGGTTGGCTTTGGTGACCTCGGCGTCGACCGATTTCCATCGCCAGGCGATTTCCAGTTTGTGGATGGTTTCGGCGTTGATTTGATTGAGGGAGGAGTAGCGGTTGTGTCCGCGATCGCCTCCATAGTGCCGCCACTCGCCGTAGGCGCGGTCAAATCGGGCGTCTTCGATTGAGGCGGCGCCTAGGTTGGAAATGACTCCGTCTTGAATGGTTGTCGCCGCTAGCTTGGGAAGAATCCGGTTTCCTTCCCAATCTTTGGCCGCCCGCAAGGCGCCTTCAATTGGGTTGGATATCGGGGTTGCGCTGTAAGCGCCGCCGGTCAACTCGTAGGCTTTCTTGGCGCGTTCCTTCAAACGCTTCTCCGCCAGCGCAAAACAATCCGGCACAAAGGCGGGATTGCAAAATTGGCAACAGACTTGCCAGTCTAGTTCGCGTTTGCGATATTTCCCAAAACCTCCCGGATTTACTTGATCGGTTACGGGACACCAGATTGGGCTCATTGCCCGCAGGAAGTTGTTTTCCCATCGTTGGTATTTTGCGGTTTCCAGATAGGAATCGGAGTTGGCTTTGAATTGATTTTCCGCTTCTTTTGAGGAGGCTCGATAAGGGATTCCGTCGTGTTTGAAGATTGGAAGCAAGGGATCGGGCGGAGCCAAAGTAACGGGGCATAAGTCGATTGCTTTTTGAAACTCCGCAATTTTTACCTTCGACAAATCCACGGCGTCGGGAGGAAGCAGTTGCGCAATCGCTTGACGCGCTGGCACAGCGGCAAGGACAATCCAAACAAGGAACGACAAGAACGAGCGAGCGCTTTTGGCTTTGGTATATTTCCTGAAAAATCTTACTCTCGGCATAGCGGCGATCCTTTCTTCTAACTCTTGATCGAAAATTCGCATCATGTTTTTGTCTAATTTGAACTCGTGGAAGGCGATATAAGTGGCTCGTTTGACCGGCACTTCGGCGAGTGTATAATTCACTTCCTTTCGATACCGCTGCATCATCCGCTCAAAATCCCGCACGTCAATCTCGAACTTCGTGTTGACGATTGTCTTCCCGGCAAGGTTGGCGAGTTGTCTCTGGTTGATTCGACGCGCCGTATTAGTTGCTTTTTCAACTTGTGCGGCGCGAGCAAGAAATCTAGCAATCCATACAGCCATGACAAAATAATGCGAAAGTGTGCCTAAGGCTTCACTCGAAAAAACTCAGCGGGCAAGGAAGAGCGAAAGTCCCTGCGCACTCTTAGGGTATGAACTCGGACGGGTTGGACGTCTTTCCAATGGCCATTTATAGTTGAGGAAGACTGCAAAATGCCTTCATACCAAAGAATATCTATGCTGTTTCTCCTGATTGTTATTCTGGGCGGGAATCCATAAACCTCAATAACTCCAACACCTAAATAATGATGATCGGTCTGATCAATTCTAAAAACACCATCGCCGTCTGGGATCCGATTTCTCATTAATTCCTTCGCCGCCGGGATTCTGGTTGGCGTCCCAGCGCCGCCTCTTCTCCCAGAAGGAAGAAACAACAAAAAACGCCCCATATCTTTATGCACCACCAATGAGAGAATACTTGAGGAGGTTAATCCATCAGTCACCGATCTAAATGTCCACTCAGCATCTTTGGCCAAATCTTTGGGGAGTTTTAGTCTTTTTCTCTCTCCCTCGAAAAAGAACAGGTCAACCTCCAAAGTGTGTAACTTCGTCAATCCTTCTGGCAAAGTCAGGTTGGTTAGGTTTTCAAATCTTAAAACCTCTACATCTTTCTCTACCCGCATAATGTGAGAAGTGCCGTTTATGTCGGTGTAATGAACCTCAATCGTTTCAGGCTCCGGCGTTTCCTGCGCCGTGGTTTTCCCTAATCCGCCGGCAAAGCATGCGACGACCAGCGCAATTATCAGTTTCCAAAACTTCATATCGCCCCTTTTCAATGCGGGAATCTCGCCATGTTGTCAACGCCAAAAAAACGCTTGCCATTATTGGGGCGTTTTTGCGAACAGACGGAGTTATAGCCCGTGATTTTCAAAACGACAATTTTGCCGGTGCCGAAGGGTGATTCTTCCGCAGAATCCCGCTACGACCCTTTATCGCCGACCACTTTTCCACGAAGGAATTTATGGGATACTCTTTTATTTGCTTCTTGGCTTGGCTAGATCGCTGTTTTTTACACTAATTCCGATCCCGGCGCTCTATGTGCTTCAAGTTAGCGCGCAATGGCGTTGAGGGAGGCAAGAAGACAAGGGAAACCGACATTTCTATTTGGAGAGTTAGTTTGGCGAGGCATCGGCGGCGTTCAGTTGTTTCAATCCATCAAGAAAGTATTGCACACCAGAGGCCAAGGTTAGCAGGCCGGCCAACCAAATGCAGACGGAGAATCCGGCGTTTGGCAGTTTGAGCAAGGCCCAGAGAATTAAGGCCATTTGCGCGACGGTTGCCATTTTGCCTAAGAGTCTGGGCTGCACGCGGGGCGTTTTGCCGCTGTAACTGATGAGAACAGTTCCAAGGAGAAGAAAGGCGTCTCGGCTGACGATCAATGTCGTCAACAAAATGGGAATGGAAAGCAGGTTAGGGTTGTGATGCAGGCTCAGCACCACGATGCCGACCACTAAGAGCAGCTTGTCCGCAAGGGGATCCAGAATCGATCCCAAATGGCTCTCTTGCCGAAACTGCCGGGCGAGATAGCCGTCCAACGCGTCCGAGAGCGAGGCAAAACTGAAGACGGCAATGGCGAGATAGCGATAAATCTCTTTTTCGAGGCTCACATAATAAACGACCGAAGCGAGAAACACGGGCACCAGAAGAATTCGCAGAATGGAAATGTAGTTCGGCAACGTCACTCGCTGGAGATATTTGGCCAATAAAGCGCGGAGGTCAACATTCTTTGTTTCCCGCTTCGCCGCTGTTTCCTTCAATAAAGCGAGACGGATTTCGCATGTTTGCTTGAATCCCGCAATCTTTATGAAGTAATGAATGGGTTGTGGACGGTGATACTTTCAAAGACGCGGCGCTGATTTTGGCGGGACACGGCTCTACGCTGAATGCGGAATCCAGCGAACCCGTCTTCCGGCATGCGGATTTTTTCCGAGAGCAAGGCTTGTTTGCGGAAGTGCAGGAGTGTTTCTGGAAGTTGGAGCCTTCTTTTTCCAGCGTCTTGCATCAGGTTTTTTCCCGAAGAGTCTTCGTGACGCCTCTTTTCATTAGCGAAGGATACTTTACGCAGCAAGTTCTCCCGCGCGAGCTGGGCTTTTGCCAAAACGGGGAGCAATCCTTTCCCCGCGTGCGCGAATGGAACGGGCGGCGCGTCTTCTACGGCAACCCGGTGGGAACGCACTTGCGCATGACGGAAGCTTTGGCGCATCGGGCGGCAGAGATTCTCGACGCCCATCCTTTTCCAAAACGTCCCCAAAACGCCGATGTCTCCCTGTTCATTGCCGGCCACGGCACCGGCAACAACGAAAATTCCCGCGTGATTATCGAAAAACAAGCGCAACAACTGCAATCCACCGGACGCTATTGCGACGTCCGTGCCGTCTTCATGGAGGAAGAGCCGCGAATCAGCGACTGTTACCAACTGGCCAAATCGCGGCATATCGTGGTCGTGCCTTTTTTCATCAGCGACGGCTTGCATTCTTATGAAGACATTCCCGCGCTACTCGGCGAGCCGGAACGGACGGTCTCTCAACGAATGCGCGAAGGAAAACCGACTTGGCAAAACCCTACGGAACGAAACGGCAAATTGGTCTGGTATACAAAGAGCATTGGCTTGGATCCAAGAATTGCGGAAGTCGTTTTGGAGCGCGTTCGAGAAAGCGCAAGTTGGAGCGGTCAAAAACGGCTAATCGTCGGCCATCCTTCGCCGAACTAATCCTGCGCCTTCTCAAAACGAAATTCACGAATGCAAGAGAGAGAAGTTGGAGTTCGCGCAAGAAACGACAAAAGATGACAAAATCCCTCGCCACTTTGCCCATTTTGCCAATCTCGTTTGTCTTGTTTATTCGATGTTCTTTTTTGTTTCCTTTTTTGATTCCGCCATTCGCTGACAAAAAAAACTCCGCTTTGGAAAAATCCCAAAGCGAAGTTGGCGGTAAAGTCAAAACAGCGGAGTCTCCATCGGCGCAAAAACGAAGCGGCTAGGAAGCGGCGGATTGTTGGCGTTTCTTTTGGAAGTGGCGGCGGACAATCACAAATCCCAAAGCAAACAAGCCGAAGACAAGCGCGTATTCTTCCGGTTCGGGGATGATTTGGCTGTTGACGATAACCCGCACTGATCCGTTGGATTGCGCCGCAAAAGAGGGAGTCCCTAAATCTCTAACCACAGCATTATTGAAGGTTCCCGCAAAGAAATCGCCAATCGGTTTGTTGATGATGCCGGAGCCCACCCAAGCCGAAGACTGCCCAGCAGAATAGGATAAAGTGCTTCCGGAAACGCGAATTCCCATGTCATCTTCGTCACCGGCGGGAGGATCCTCATCCAAGTAAAAGCTGGCAATGGTTCGGCTGCCGCTGCTGATAGTGATGGTCGGGGTGTTGGTGGCGTTGTTGGCAAAAGGAGATCCCGCGCCCCAAACTCCCGCCGTTCTGGTTCTCACCGACTCTATGTCGTTGGTATTAGAACTGGAAAACAAAGGAGACAGAGTGATGACTTGGTTGTCGGGTTTGTTGGCATTGAAAAGTTTGTCACTAACTTCCCAAGAGTCTTGAGCGAGGAAATCATTGCCGGAGGATCGGATATTCCCTGAGGCTGCCGTTTGGGAGGAACCGCTAAAGATCCAGAGGGTTTGGTTGGTGGGGTTGTCTTGGCTGGGATAAACGTGGACGAACAACTGCGCGTTCGCTACCCCCCCCCCCCCCCCCCGCAAATGCAGGCGACGGCCACTAAGAAAGAGAAACTTTGCTTCCTGAGAATATGCTGGTTCATAAAAATCTATTTCTGTTAAAAACTTCTCTGATACTTTCAACCTTCCAAAGAAGAAAGTCAACCCCAAAATCCACAAAAATTCCGCTTTGCCGTCGGGAAAAAACAGTTTTGGCGTTTCATGGTTGGCAAGTGGTTTTTAGGAAATGGCCAATGAAGAATGATGAATAAACGAACGGCGGCCAAGAGGCGAAGGGAATTCGCTTGAGGGATTTGGCGAGAAAAAGCTCTTGTTTCAGCGCGGTTTTTCGGCTGGCAATTTTCTGGTTTTGGGCGTTTTGGCAGATCCAAAAGCCATCTTGAGGCGAATTAGTAACGGTTTAATCAAGGATTTACGGTGTTTTTTGGCGATGGAGGAAAGGGATTTTGCGGCGTTTTTGATTGTCGCCTTTTTGCGGCGAAGAGCGGATTTTGCTTTGTCTTGAATGGGAATTGAGGCTTAATCCGTCGGGAATGTCCGGCGAAAAGGTGACATTGATCGGGCTTGGGCTTTTGGGAGGATCCATCGGCTTGGCGCTCCGCAAGAGACGGCTGGCAAAGTCGGTTGTCGGCTATGCGCGGCGCGAATCAACGATTGCCGAAGCAAAGGCTTGCGGCGCCGTGGATGACGCGACGTCGGACTTGCGCGAAGCTGTTGCGCAAGCGGACTTGATCCTTCTCTGCACGCCGGTGGGCGCGATGCCCGAGCTTGCGGAAGCATTCCTGCCCCATTGTCGGAAAGGCGTTTTATTGACTGACGTCGGCAGCGTAAAAGACGCGGTGGCAAGGAGGCTTTCTCCTTTGGCGCGGCGGCATTCGGCGGTTTTTGTCGGCAGTCATCCTATGGCCGGATCGGAAAAAACCGGAGTCGCCCACGCAAGCGCCTCGCTTTTTGAGGGAGCGGTCTGCGTTGTGACGCCTTTGCCGGAAACGCCGCAATCCGCGACGCAAAGGATTGCGGAATTTTGGGCAAGACTTGGCGGGTGGGTGGCGGAAATGTCTCCCGCAAGACACGATAAAATCGTGAGTCGTACCAGCCATTTGCCTCACGTGGTTGCCTCGATTCTAGCGCACGATGTATTGGATTCGGGAGCGGACGCAATGCAGAGGCGGTTGTGCGCTTCGGGATTTCGAGATGCCACCCGCGTCGCCGCCGGAAACGTTGCGATTTGGAAAGACATTCTGGCGCAAAATTCGGACAATGTCGTTGCCGCGCTGGATCACTACATCGAAGGTCTTTCCCAATTTCGCCGCATGTTGCGCGAGGGAAATTCAGAGCGATTGGCCGATTTTTTGGAAGAGGCGCGTTCCCGGCGACAAGCATGGGAGCAGTCCGGTTGAGGCAGTCACAATGGGATTGCCCGAAGTCATTTCTATTCAACCGCTTTCCCGGCTTCCGCAAGCCGAAGTCGTCGTTCCGGGGTCGAAGAGTCTTACCAACCGCGCCCTGATTGTTGCGGTTTTGAGAGAGGGGACGACTACCTTAAAAAACGCCTTGTGGAGCGAGGACACTCGGTTGATGGTTTCCTGTTTGAGGGCGTTGGGCTTTGAAATCATTGCGGAGCCGGATCCGAAGGAATCATGCAATCGGACGCTGATTGTTCGCGGACAAGCGGGTCGAATCCCTCGAAGCGGAACCGTCGAAAAGCCATTGGAATTATTCGTTGGAAACGCAGGCACGGCGGCGCGATTCCTTACGGCCGTGGTTTGTTTGGGCAACGGCTATTATCGGTTGTCGGGAAGCAAGCGGATGCACGAGCGGCCGCAAGCCGGATTGATTCGCTCTTTGCGGCAGCTGGGTTACCATTTGACGGCGCAAAACAACCGTCTTCCGCTCGTCGTTGAAGGCGAGGGACCGAAGCGGGCTTCCTGCGAGGTGGATCTTTCCGAAAGCTCGCAATTTGCCTCGGCGTTGCTTCTCGCCGAGGAAGCGGGAGGTTGGCAAATTCAATGGAAGGAAGAATCTTGGAAACAATCGCCTTATGTCAAAATGACTTCTGGGTGGATCGCGGCAATGAAGCGCGGCGGCGCCGAATTTTCCATTGAACCGGACGCTTCTAGCGGCAGTTACTTCTGGGGCGTCAATGCCCTGGGACTGCCGGCTTCCAAGAATGGCGCAAAAGTAAGCGTTCGAAATTGGCCCCGCAGCGGTTGGCAGATCGACGCCAATTTTCCGAAGTTTTTAACTCAGCGCGGAGAATTATCCCGCGAGCGCGATTTGGGCGACAGCATTATGACTGCTATTGTTCTGGCCTCGATTGGCGAAGTTCCTCGCCGGTTTGTGGATTTGACCCGGCTCCGAGCGCAGGAATGCGAACGAGTGGCCGCCTTGCGAACGGAGTTAACTCGCTGCGGCGTCCGAGTTGTTGAAGAAGGAGAAAGCCTCACGGTGTTTCCGGGCGCGCTTCGTCCCGCCGTTGTGGAAGCTTACGGCGATCATCGTATGGCGATGTGCTTTGCGCTTTTGGCGTTGCGCCATCCGGGAATTCGATTGCGCAACCCCGCCTGTGTGGAAAAAACGTTTCCCAATTTCTTCCAAAAACTATCCGCCCAACCTCCTTTCGGCTTGGGGGCGGCGATTCGCGACGGCCATTCAGGACAAAAACTCGAAGGCAAAGAATTGATGGCAAAATGAAACCAAGGAACCGGCATTGAAAAAGCGCAAATCCATTGTCATTGCCATTGACGGAACGAGCGCCAGCGGCAAAAGCACTAACGCCCGGCTTGTCGCCAAGGCTTTGGGTTTTGCCTACGTGGACACCGGAGCCATGTATCGAACACTCGCCTGGTACTGTCGGAAACGCCGACTCGACGTCCGCAACGAGAAAACTATCGGCCAAGCATGCCGGCGGTGGAAAACCAAACTGATCTGCGCCGGAGGCTTTGTTCACCTTCTAGTAAACGACTATTTCCCGGAAAAAGAAATCCGCACGGCGGAAACCAGCGCGTTAGTGCCTCGAATTGCGGCCGCCCCCCAAGCCCGCGAATGGATGAAGCGAAAACAAAGAGAATGCGTTCGATTCGGCTCCCTCGTCATGGAAGGGCGAGACATCGGAAGCAGCGTCTTTCCCGAAACAAACTACAAGTTTTATCTGGACGCCACCATAGGCGAACGCTCCAAACGACGAGAGGCCGATGGAGTTCAGGAAAATCTAGAGGATCGGGATCGTCAAGACAGCCAAAGATCCCAATCTCCCTTGATGATCCCGATTGGCGCCACCTTGATCGACACTTCCTCCCTGACGCCGTCGGAATCTAGCAAAACCATTTTGGCAACCGTGCGCGCCCAAATGCGCAAGGAAGGTTTGATGCCTTCGCAAAATCTGAAGATTCCAGAAACTGCAAGCTAATGCATCCGCTTGTTTTATCGCTCCTGGAAAACCGTTCTCTCTCTTGCTCCGTTGCTTGCTCCTTTGGCGCCGCTCCTTGTCAAAGACCAAAAGGGCAGTCTGCACCCTTTTTTGCAAACCAAAGAAAACCAAGATGAAACTTCATTATCGTCTTTGCCGAATCCTTCTGCGCGGCCTCTTTTGGTCTTGCTTTCGGTGGCAAATCATTGGCGCCGAGCGGATTCCGTCCAAAGGCGCCGTAATTCTGGCTTCCAATCACGTCTCGTATCTGGACCCTCCGCTCATCGGTAGCGCCGCGTCGCGAGAGATTTTTTATCTGGCTAGAGAATCTCTCTTTCGTTTTCCCGTTGTCGGGCAATTCCTGCGCTCGGTAAACGCCCTGCCCGTGGATCGCAAAGGGCGAAGTCCCAAAGGCCTCAAAGCAATTCTCGATTGTTTGGCGGCCGGCGGCGCCGTGTTGTTGTTTCCAGAAGGAACCCGCACAAAAGACGGCGCACTGCAAACAGCGCAACCGGGCGTCGGGTTGGCGGCTGTGAGATCCGGCGCGCCCGTTGTGCCGGTTCGCCTTTACGGAGCTTACGAGGCATGGAACCGCAAAATGCGATTTCCCCGTCTGCGCCCGATTACGGTGGTCTTCGGCATTCCTCTCCGCTTTGCCGCCCAGCCTCGCACCCGCGAAGCCTATGCCACCGTGTCCCTGCAAATCATGGAAGCCATCGCCAGACTCAACCAAGACGGCACTTCCCGCCCAAATCTTCCCTAACAAAAACACTTCCGAAGACTCGCCTCAATTCGCCCGATGCCATTTAAAAGCAGAACGGGGAAAACAACAACCAACCGAAAAACGCGTCTCCTTGACAAAACAGAACGTTAGAAATCCACCAACTCATCCCAAGGCGTTAGAGGTTCCCAACCTTCAGCATTCGGCATCGTTGAATCCCGCCAATGCTTCTGATTGTCGTAATTGAACCGCGTCCAGTTCTCCACCGAAGGATATAGCAGTTGCCGCAAAGTCTCCGAGCCCACATGCCCATCCGCAAACAACACATTTGCCTTCTTTGAGTGACGTCGGGAAATATTGTTGCAAAAATTTCGAATAGCAAACGAAGCAAAACCAAAATCATGGCGAGGACTTGTCCAAACCGCAAACCATCTACCCTCCGACGTCCACCAGCCATAACGAGAAGCGTCTCCCTGCGCAATCATCCGAGCCGGCGAAGTTATATCCGAATCTCGAATTATTCCCATTCCTGAACCGCGACGCGCGTCAATCCCAAAATCCCGTCGCCCCAACTCATGTCCATCACTAAAACCAGAATAATTTGACTCATAGCCCCATCCCCATGCTTTCTCCAAATCAGCAATCGTATTATTCGACAAAAGCCTCGGATCTGCGCGCCGAAACATATCTAACACCTTCGCAAACTTTCTAGCCTCCGCGGGACATTCAAAAACATCCGTATTCCGATCTAAATACGAATCGCAAAGAACATCCTGCCAATTGGCAGCCCGCGGAGTTCGATGCCTATTAGGAAATGGAGCGTTCGGCTGATTCACCCGTTGCAGAAAAGGCACTAAACGACCCTCGTTGTCGGTGGCATACAATTGCCGAGCCAATCCAATTTGCCGTTGGTTACTAATACAGACCGCTTTATACGCCGCACTCTTTGCCCGAGAGATCGCAGGAAGCAAAAGCCCTGTTAAAATAGCGAGAATAGCAATAACCACCAGCAACTCGACCAATGTAAACGCCTGCTTTTTCATATCCTCAAAAACAGCGAAAAACAAGCCAAACAGCTAGTCGATGGTCACTAGCACGCTATAATAGTTGCCATTGCTATCATAAACAAACGCAGCGGGAAAGAAAACCGAACCGAACGCTGTATAAACCGGAAAAATACAAACTTCGACCCATTCGGGGGGAATATCTATGGGATTCATCGCCGGCACGCGGGTCATGGGGAACCATCTTGCAAGCGTAAATTTCATAAAGAGAATACGCAGAATGATAGAATTCAAGATAATGTTCAAATCAAGTGTAAGAAATCCATTAATCAATGCATTCCTATAGGAATAACTTTCAGAATCGACTCATCACGTGCCGCCCAGAGAGGTACGATTGTAAAGGCCGGACCAACAGTACTTGGCGCCGTTCACCCAGGTAGAAGGAATCTCGACATCAATCTCCACAGTAAACCAACCAGACGAAGTAAAATCAAAATCAGACAAAACCACTTCGGAAACAATGGGAAGAGAGGATTGCGCTTGCACTTGCTCAACCGGTGCGGAAAGAAGGCCGATCCCGACAATGGCAACGGCAGCAGCGGAAACCGCTTTCTTGGGCTCTGAAACAGCGGCCGCAACGTAAGCCGCCAACGAATAAATTGAACGAAAAATCTTAGACATGTAGACGAAAATAGCGATTCCCGGAGGCAAGGCAAGAATTTTTCTCAGAAGAGTTATGGAGTTTAGGCGAGGATGGGATGGGCGACTTTGCCGTAGACGTCAGTGAGACGAAAGTCGCGGCCGGCATGGCGGAAGGTGAGTTTTTCGTGGTTCAGTCCGAGCAAATGGAGAATGGTGGCGTGGAGGTCATGCATGTGGAGTTTGTTTTCGACAGCCTTATATCCCCATTCGTCGGTGGCTCCGTAGGCATAGCCGGGACGGACGCCGCCGCCGGCCAACCAAACGGTGAATCCTTGCGGATTGTGATCGCGTCCGTTGTTGTTTTGAGAGAAGGGAGTGCGGCCGAATTCGCCGCCCCACCAGACGAGTGTGTCTTGAAGAAGGCCTCGCGTTTTTAGGTCTTGGAGAAGGCCGGCGATGGGCTTGTCGACGGCTTTGGCGTGTTGGGCGTGTTGGGGCATGGTGGTGTGTTGATCCCAGCGAGGGTTGCCGCCGTGGTTGTCGCTGTAGTTGACTTGGATGTAGCGCACGCCGGACTCGACCAATCGGCGCGCCATGAGGCATTGTTGCCCGAAGGAGTCGGTTTTTGAGTCGCCAATGCCGTAAAGGGTTTTGACGGCGGCGGATTCGTGGGAAAGGTCGGTGAGTTCCGGGGCGCGGCTTTGCATTCGGTAAGCCAGCTCAAAGGCGCTGATCGAGGCTTCGATTTTGTCTTCAAGCGGAGAAGTTTGGGACTGGCTTCGGTTGATCTTTTGCAACAAGTCGAATTGGCGTTGTTGAGCGGATGGCGAAAGGCGCAGGTTGGCGGTGTGGGGGATTTTGACGTTTTGGATGGGTTGCTCGGCCTTGCCGACGGCGGTTCCTTGATGGACGGCGGGGAGGAAGGCGTTGCCGTAGTTCTGGGGGCCTCCCATGCGTTCGGTGGGCATGATGGTGACGAAGGCGGGCATGTTTTCGTTTTCGCTCCCCAGTCCGTAGCTTATCCAGCTGCCGATCGAAGGTCGAACGAGGTTTACTGATCCAGTATGCAGGAACAGGGTAGACGGCCCGTGGGCAATTCCTTCAGTGTGCATTCCATGAAGAAAGCAAAGGTCGTCCACGTGCTTGGCAATTTCGGGGAAAAGAGCGGAGACGGGTTGGCCGCACTGGCCTCGGCGCTGAAAGTCCCACAGCGGTTTCATTATGGTTCGCTGGGTCATCTGCCGAAAATCGTCGAAGCGATAGCCGAGAATGTCCACTTTGCGCTGATGGTTTTTTATCAATTGAGGTTTGTAGTCGAAGCTATCCACGTGGCTGGGGCCTCCCTGCATGAAGAGAAAGATCACCCGTTTGGCGCGGGGCGCAAAGTGGGGCGTCTTGGCTTCCAGAGGGTTGGCGGATGCCCCGAAGGCGTCCTGACAAAGGCCGGCTAGTGCAAGAGAACCGAAGCCGCAGGCGGTTTGGCGAAGCATTTCCCGGCGGGATATTCCGGCGTCGAGTTTTTGGAGTTGAGAGTTCATATAGTTTTCTTTTTTATTTCAAAAATCTGAAGTCAATGGAAGCAAAAAGCGAGTGAAAAAGACGCGCCCACGCGGCGGAAGGTTCGACGGCGCTCTCTGTCTGTCGAAGAAAATCAAGCGCCGTTGTCCGTTCTGATTCGTCGGGAAGCCGAGCAAGCGTTCGAAGCCAGGCTTGATTTAGCAAGTCCTCTTCGGTTGCCGCCGGATTTTCTCGAAGCAACCGCCGCGCCGCTTTCTCAGATTCTTCCATGACAAACTCGCTGTTCATTAGGTAAAGCGCCTGCGTAGGAAGAACGCTCCGGCTGCGTTTGCCGACCGGAAAACTGGGGTTGGCAAAATCAAAGGCTTGAAGCAAAGGATTCCGTCCTTCTTCCCGCAGAATGGGAATGTAGACACTGCGAAACGGCGGGTTGAGAAGGGACGGCACGTCCAAAGATGTCTTTTGCAGGGCGGTGTCGTTTTGCGCTGTTTCGGGAAATAGAGATTTTACTCGGTTGTGCGTCAAGGTTCCCGAAACGGATAGAATGGCGTCTCGAAGCGCTTCCGCAGTGAGCCGCCGCCGGGGCATCCGCCAGCGAAGCCGGTTTTCCGGATCGATGGCTTTGCCGGCGGGAAGATTCGCGCAGCTCATTTGGTAAGTTTGCGATAAAACTATTTGACGGATCAACCGTTTGGTGTGCCAGCCATTTTGGACGAGCCGAACTGCCAAGTAATCGAGAAGTTTCGGATGCGACGGAGGCTCTCCTTGTGCGCCAAAGTTATCCGCGGTGGCTACGATGCCTTCCCCAAAAAGATGCTGCCAAACGCGATTGACCCAAACACGGGCGAGGAGGGGATGATTCGGGCTACTCAACCATTCAGCCAGCTCCCGTCGGCCGCTTTGCTCCGGCGGAATGTTCGGCGCAGTGGCGGGCTCCGGCGTCATCGCTTGGAGGAAACCGCGCGGCACTTTTTCGCCCAGTTGATGGGCATTGCCGCGAATGCATATATGCCAGTCTCCGGTTTCAGCTTCGTCGGCCGCGCCAAGGGTTTGCGGGATCGGCGCTGGCGCTTTCTTGGCAAGCTCTTTCAGCGCTTTTTCCAAGCCGGTCAGGTGTCTTTTGGATTCATCGGTTGGGGCGCGCTTTTTGGCGGCTCGAATTTTGGCTTCGAGTTCCTTCTTGGATTGGGCGTAGTCGGCAACGGCTTTGCGGTGGCTCTCGGAAGTGGGCAGGTCTCTGCGGGTCAAGGTAGAGACGTTGCTACGTTTGAGCGTTCTGGTGCTTCGGAAAATTCCCGCCAAAGCGTAGTAGTCTTGGGTGGGAATGGGGTCGAATTTATGGTCGTGGCATCGGGCGCAGCTGACGGTCATCCCCAGAAACACTCGGCTGACGGCGTCAATTTGCTCGTCCACCGTGTTCATTCGCAGCAGCTCTTTGTCTTGGAGGTCTAGGTTTTTGGGGCCAATGACGAGGAAGGCGGTAGCGATCAATTGTTCAGCTCGTTGCGCGTTGGTTTCGGCGGCGAAAAGGTCGCCCGCAATCTGCTCGCGTACGAATTGATCGTAGGGTTTGTCGTTGTTGAAGGCGCCGATTACGTAGTTGCGATAGCGCCAGGCATTCGGCAAAAGAGCGCTGCGTCCGCCGCCGGTGGATTCTGAATAACGAGCGAGGTCCAGCCAATGTCTTCCCCAAGTTTCGCCAAAATGTTTCGAGGCCAACAAGCGATCCACCAAAACAGTCATTCGAATTTCGGCGGGAAGATTTTGCGCCTCTTGCAGTTGTTCAGTGGTCGGGGGCAATCCGATTAAATCAAAATAGAGTCGGCGAATGAGATGGGCATCCTCAGCCGGCGGAACGGGCTGGATTCCAGACTCTTCCAGCTTGGAAAGGATGAAGAAGTCAATTGCGTTTTTCGGCCAATGCCGATTTTGAACTGCGGGAATTGGCGGCGATGTGGGTGGTTGGAAAGCCCAAAATTGTTTGCCTTGATCCATGTCGATGGTGGAATCCGTCGCCTGCGAGACGCCTTCCCGCGGATCATGCGCTCCGGCGCGAATCCAGTCTTCCATGATTTTTACCTGCTCTTTGGAAAGGCGGCCGTCGGGAGGCATTTCGAGGTCGGGATTCGCGTAGCGGATTGCTTGAAGAAGCAGGCTGGCATCAGGATCTCGAGGAACGATGACCGGGCCGGAATCTCCGCCAGTTTGCCAACCTTGGCGGCTGTCCAGCAAAAGGCCTCCTTTGGATTTGCCGGAAGCAGTGGAATGGCACTCGTAACAATGTTCGACAAAGAGCGGACGCACTTTGCGCTCAAAAAAATCAAAGTCCGCGCTGCTGCCAACGGTTGCGCAAACCAAAAACAACACCCAACCGAGAGCATATCCCCCCGCAACGATTCGCCTAACGGAAAACGCCGTGCTTACAGTCATTTTTCTTATAGAACTTCGCTAAAATTTTCCCGTCCAGTTTACCTTCCTTTCTCTACCCGTGCGCCTCTTTCCCCCAACTGTCGAAAAAAAAGGACAACAAACCGCAAAATGCCTTTTCCTCTTGCGCCTAAAAAATTTTTGCTTTCCACGCAACAATACGGCAAAAAACCAGACAGTCAAACATTCATTAAACTTTAAACCTAAAACCGCCGAGAAACACAACAAAAAATCGATAAAAACTTCGGCACAAAATAAAAATCTGCCTTTTCCTTCTTAATGAAATGGATAGAGATTCTCTTGCTTCAATATGCATTTGGCGGGCGGCTGTCATAAGTTCATGAGGCACGGCTTCGACTTTTGATTACAAAATGTCGCCTCCGGGCAATCGCAAGGTCATATTGTTTTCTAAATGCCATCAACAGAGAACAATTATTCAGGAGAACGCATTGTGACCCGTTATGCAAATCTCGCCTCGCTCGGAACTTAGTGAATTTGGCCGATGTCTTCGGGACGGACGTCTAGGCATTCGTCTTGGTCTTCCCAGAGGATGGTAGGAAAGTGGTCCAGGAAGGCGGGGAGGATTTGAGCGGCCGCGTCGTGTAGTAGACGTTCGGCGGCTTTTGCGGCGTTTTCGTAGCAATGGGAGTAATTTGAGATTTCTTTCTTTTGTTGTTCGCTCCAGTGCGCGACTTGGTGGGCTTTGTGATATCGTACGGACCAGTCTTTGAGAGTTTTTTTTGTCTCTCTGGGCAAGTGGGCGAAGGGAATGGCGGTTTCTCCGCAGTGTTCGCAGATTAGGCCGGATTCGACGATGTCGCGGCTGAAGAGGGGCAAGACGGGGGCGGCGCAACAGTCTAGGGCGTGATAGCCGTGGGGAATGGCGATCGATCGTTTTTGCCACAGCTCGCGGTCGTTGGCTGATTGAGAGGCCAGGCGATAGGCGCCAAGCAAGGGATGCGAGATCCGCCAAACCCTGCCGCGGAGTTGCCCTAAGGTTTGCGCCATCCATCTTCCCAAGGTGAAGTCGTCTAAATCTTGGAAGAAGCCGCCGTATTCGGCCCACAGCCGATCAGAATCGGAAGGAGAGTCGGTAACCATCAGGCAGACGCTAACGATGATTGAACGATGTTCGAGGTTGGGGAAACGGCTTGCGGGGCAGAACCCTTCGCCTTTGCGGTTGCCGTTTGTTTTGCGGTTTGGAATTGCGGCAAGGAACTCGGCCATCCAATGCCTGAATTGGTTTTTGAGCGGAGGATTTTGCGCAGAGTTTTGCGGAGGATTTGATTTTGTTCCGGAGTGCCGATGGTGATTCGGAGGCAGTGGCGAACAGACGGATCGGGAAACCAACGGACGAGAATTCCTTGTTGCCGGAGTTGTTTTTGCCAGGCGGCGGCGGTTTTTGAACCGTTCGGCGGGGAGACGAGGAGGAAGTTGGCGGCGCTTGGTGTTACTTCAAAGTCGAGCCTCAACAGCGATCGGGCGAGCTTGTTTCTTTCCCGAACGATGGTCTGAAGGTTTTTGCGATAGTAGGGAAGGTCGTCCAAGGCAGCGAGGGCGGCGATTTGAGCCAGTCCGTTGACGTTATAGCTGTCGCGGATTTTGTGAAGCGCCGCAATGAGTGGTTCGGGGCCGACAAAGTAGCCGATTCGTTGGAAACACAAGGAGTAGGCTTTTGAGAATGTGCGCGAAACGATGACGTGGTCAAATTCCGTAGCGAGGGAGAGCGCGTTTTCTTCGGCGAAGTCAACGTAGGCTTCGTCGAGGATGATTGCGCCGCGGGTGGCCGCGCATAAGCGGCGCAGCTCAGTGGTGCGATAGGGGCGTCCGCTGGGAGCGTTCGGCGTGGTGACGAAGCTAAGCGCCGCATCGGGCCGCCAACCGGCGTTTTGAAGCAGCGGCGGGGCGGGGATGCCAAAGGATTGGGTGAGCGGCACTTCGTTGGTTCGAGCGGCGTGAATGGAGGCAAGCGAGCGATAAAGCGAGTAGCTGGGCGCGAAGTATTGAACTACTTGCCGATCGGAATATTTTTGAGTCTTCTTCACGACTGGTTGGACGAAGGCTCGGGTTGCGAGCGCCAAAAGTTCGTCCGAGCCGTTGCCGACGATGATTTGATTGGCGGAGCAGCCGTGAAGGGAAGCGAGTTTGCGCCGAAGCGATTCAGCGGTCGGGGAGGGGTAGAGACGCAGTTGTTCGCCGACGGCGTTGCGGACGGCGTCCAGCACTTTGGGAGAAGGGAGGTAGGGATTTTCGTTAGTGTTCAGTTTGATGATCGACGTTTCTTCCGGTTGTTCGCCCGGTGTATAAGGCGTCAACGAACCAATGTGAGGTCGAACTAAGGAGTCGCAAGAGGGCATGGCAATGCGGTTTTATTAGCAGATAGGAGGATTAATTAAATAAAGCGGATTGAGGCGGATCGCCCGTGCGCGTCCAAACCTTCCATGCTAGCGAAGGCGGCGATGGGAAGCAACGCTTTTTTCAAGGAGGCCGGATGGTATTGGACAATGCTCGTTCGGTGCTGGAATTGGTCGACGGTCAGGCCGGAAAAGCTCCGTCCACTGCCGCCGGTGGGCAACACGTGGCTAGGGCCGGCTATGTAATCGCCAAGCGCCGTGGGGGAATAATGGCCGAGGAATATCGCGCCGGCGGTGGTGATTTGTCGGGAGACTCGACGGCTGTTTTTCGTCATGATTTGGCAATGTTCCGGGGCAAATCGATTGGCGATGGCAATGGCTGTCTCCAGGTTTTTGACTTGCAGGCACCAACCGTTGCGGGAGAGCGTTTTTCGAATGTGGGATGCTCGGTGCTGTCTTGGGATTTGGTCTTTGATAGATTCCAGAACTTGTTTTACGAGGCGTTTTGAAGTGGCGAGCAGGACGACTCTTTCTCGGCCGGAGCCGTGTTCGGCTTGCGCCATCAGGTCGGCGGCCGCCCAGTCCGGCTTGGCGGTTTCGTCGGCGATGATCAGGAGCTCGCTTGGCCCGGGCAAGAGGTCAATGGCGACTTGGCCGAACAAGGCGCGTTTGGCGGTGACTACGTAGGCGTTGCCCGGCCCGAAGATCTTGCGGACCGCGCGGATGGACTTTGTCCCGCAAGCCATGGCCGCAATGGCTTGGGCGCCGCCAACTCGGTAAATTTCCGTGGCGCCGGCAAAATCAAGCGCATAGAGGAGGGCGGGATGGATTGTGCCGTCAGTACCGCAAGGCGTGCAGGCGACGATTTCCGGGCAACCGGCAATCTTCGCCAATGTGACGGTCATCAAAGCCGTCGAAACGAGCGGGGCGCTGCCGCCGGGAACGTAAAGGCCGACTCTGGCAAATGGATCGAATTTCTCTCCAACAATCGCCTGATGGGAATTTCTCATTTGCCAGTTTTTTCGCCGGGAAATTCGGCTGAAGGATCGAATGTTGGCGGCGGCGGCGCGGATGGCTCGTTTGATGGAAACGGGGATTTTTCTCGCTTCGCGAATCTCTGCGTCCGACACTCGAAGCGTCGCCGGAATGAGTTCGCCGCCGTCAAATTTCTTAGCGAATTGACACAGCGCGCGATCTCCGTTTTTCCTCACCGCTTCAATAATATCCGAAGTTTGTTTAAAGACAGCCGGATCAAACAGGCTTGAGGATTGCAGCATTTTGGCAACTTGCGCATCAAAACCTTTGTCTTGATCAGAATAGACGTTCATCGGCAGGCAAGATTATGCCGAGCCTTATGAAAATGCAACTTTTCAAATTGCGACGGCCGGAATTTCTTGAATTGGGTCGGGAAAGTTTCCTATGTTGTTCTCTATGCGATACTTGTTGAAATGTTTGAGGTTTGTATGGGCGGCGCTGGCTTTGGCGGGAATTTTTGAGGAAGCGAGCGCTCAGGACGGCGAAAAGAAAGAATTCCAAGTCAGCGAATTCACTTTTAGAAAGCCTGATTCATGGCGTTGGGAGACGCCTCGCTCGTCCATGAGAAAAGCGCAGCTGAGTATTCCCGGCAAGAAAGGAATAGAGAAAGGGGAGGCGGTCTTCTTTTACTTCGGGACGGGAAATTCCGGGGGAAAGCAGGACAACATCGATCGATGGTTTCGTCAGTTCCAGGAGCCGAAGGAACAGCTGCGGCACAGCGTCACTTCGTCAAAGATTGGCAAGACGCCGGTTACATTTGTGCGGGCGGAAGGCACGTATCTGAGCGGGCCGCCATTGGGACGGAAGGTTCCCAAGCAAAATTTTGCCTTGTTGGGGGCCATTGTGGAAGGGGGGCAAGGTTTTGTATTCATCAAGCTTACGGGGCCAAAAACGGTTGTGTTTGCCGCCGAAAACGATTTTAAGACGATGGTCACTTCTGCGAAGTAAACGTTTTACAAAAAGCGATTTTGCCTAGCGGGTCGGCAAGAAAATTGGCAAAAAAAGAAAGGAAGAATCAGAGTGTTTTTACGATCTTGACGATATTCTTTAAGTCACGTCGCAGGCAAAGTTTTCGGCTTGATTTTTTTAGAAAACGCCCAATGATTAGCGCTTTTATTTATGAGTTCAAACAGTGAAGAATCGCCCGGATGGATTGAGTTTCTAGCGTGGTTGGAAGTTCACAAACAAAAACTGCTTCTCGCAGGCGTCGGAATTTCGCTTATTGGCGTTACGCTGTATGTGGCCAAGTGGCGAGCGGATCAAAAAGAGCAAGTCGCCGGCGCGGCGCTTTACGAACTCCAGATCAAACAAAACCAAGCGGACGACGTCAAAGCGGAGGAGTTTCTGGCATTGTCGGAAACTTACGCCGGAACAAGCGCCGGCGGTCGGGCGTTGTTGCTGGCTGCTCGCGCGCACTTTGTCAACGGCCAGTTTGATCCAGCTCGGAAGCAGTTCAAACAATTCCTTAAACTTTATGACTCCAGCGGCTTTCTCGACAATGCGCTCTACGGCGTAGCGGCATGCCACGACGCCGTCGGAGAACTGGAAGAAGCAAAAAGCGCCTATCAAGCCGTGGTGGAAAGGTTTGCCAACACGCCGATTGCCGCCCAAGCCAAACTGGCCATTGCGGGAATTTATGAAACCCAAAGCAAGCTGGAAGAAGCGCTGGCTTTGTATGAAGAGTTGAATCGGCCGGGCGTTCCCTCCATATACACGGCCCGAGCGAGCGAGAGACTCGGCAAAATTCTAAAAGCGCATCCGGAACTTCAGCCAAAACCCGAAGTCCCGGTGGAAACGGAATCGCTGGATTCTGTTGAATTGCCTGACCATTTGGAAAGTAACGATGCAATCGCAGAGTCGCCAAAATCTGAAACTACGGAAACCGAAGCGCATGGAGAGGCATCCACTGAAATCCCAACGACCGACGATGCAATTGGCGACTTAGAATCAACAGAAAAGGAAACGGCGGAAAAGTCCGAGCAAGAAGAAAAGTCTCCGACGGAATCGGCCAAAGAAGCCCCAGCGAATTGAATGGCCGTTTTTCTCAACTTTTGATGACACAATTAGTAATTAAAAAGATCAAATGTGAATAAACTATCTACATCGATGCGGAGTTTGCTGAGGAAAAAAGAACATCTTTGTGTTCACCAAAAAAAGATTGCACAAATTCTTCAAGAACGTTGGGAGGAGGAAAGTCGAGATGATGGGTATGATTTCAGTAAGACTAGACTCCCATTTGCTTCCGTTAGTGCAGAGGTAAACAGAAATCCAAAGATATTATTTAGACCTAAAAAAGCGCACATTGCTCTCAGGGAACGTGAGAAAGAAATTAATGAAAAATATGGAAAAATTGATCAGAGCGAAGTCAAGGATCAAGATTCTGAAGATGATTCCAAAATACTGACTCCGTTCGGAATTTTTTGGGAACGGTCACTTATTGACAATTCTCGATCAAGATTGCTTGGTGTCCAAATGAAAGGGACTAAGCCCGTTGATTTTGCCAAGCAAACAGGCATTTACATTCTGTACGATCACCGCGATATTGTCTACATTGGACAGTCAAAAGGAAATTTAGGTCAAAGAATAAAATCGCACACAAAGGATAGACTTCGTCGTCGATGGGATCGTTTTTCATGGTTTGTAATTCTTCCAGTTACTCAAGATGGAAAACTTGGAACCACTGAAAACAGATTGATCCAAACCATGCCGGACTTTCTAGAATCATTCGCAATCAAATTAACAAATCCACCTGAGAACCGCACTCAAGGAAAGAATGGATTAACTGATTCAGAATTATTCATCCCACTACAACAGCTTGGAGGCTGACAAGTGTCTATCTGAACGGTCAATAGATTCAGTGATTTTCTTATGTGTGTGCCGATTCGAGTGGCGGCCGCTTTAGTGTTTGACGCAGGCCGTCTGTTAATCACACGGCGGCCTGCCGACAAACATTTGGGTGGTTTTTGGGAATTTCCCGGAGGCAAGCTCGAAGAGGGCGAAAGTTTTCAGGATTGTCTCAAGCGCGAGTTGCGCGAGGAGTTGGGCATTCAAGTGAGGGTTGGCGCGTTGCTGGCCTCCGTCGATCACAACTATCCGGAGCAAACCCTCCGAATTCACTTTTATCGATGCGCTCTCGATTCTGGAACGCCTTCGCCCATTGAGTGCGACGCGGTGGAATGGATCACCGCTTCCATGTTGAACGACTATGCGTTCCCTCCGGCGGACGCCGATGTGCTTGCGGAGATTCAATCCCACCCCGAACTTTGGAGCGCGGAAACATAATTCTCTTCCCTTTTGCGGAGGACTCGAGCCGCAGATTTTTCTATTTCTCCAAGTGATATTTTTTTCTCAAGGGGAAGGGAAATGCTTCCGGCTTGATTCTCCTTGCCAAACAAGCATCAGTTGGCCGTCGGTTTGGTAAAAGGTTTGGTTGGCGGTTGGCGCGTAGAGGTTGATTCCGAGCGGAGGACTTTGAAAACAAGCGTCCCACAGGCGGAACATTTGCCTTTGAGCGTTCGGCGGCCATTTTTCATGACGTCCTCGACTGCGTCTGTCATTCCATGTCGCTCGCGACATTCAGAGCAATATGCTTCAATCATATCAGTATGCCGGAAGTTGAACCGCAAATTGCTCAACTTCACAAGTAACGCGCAGGTTAGGGGATGAATTCAAATTAGGTCAACAGCGAAAAAGAAGGGATTGACTGGATGCATGGAACAGACAACAATTCGTCATTTCCGGTATGCAGACTGCTCTTGCCAAAATCTTGGACGGACATGGGAATCGAATGAAAGGCCGAGTCAAACAATTTGCAGGCACAACGCGCGCGCAATCGCTGGTCATGAGAATCTGCTTGGCATTGCTGGCGCCAGCGGCGTTTTCCGAAGAGAAGCCGTTTGAAGAGGAGGAATTGCCGATTTTTGCAGATCGCCGTCTTCCCGGTCACGACGAGAAATCACGAAGGGGCGGATTGCGATTGGATTTTAGGGAAAGCAAGTCGCGAGGCGGCGATTCTGGCAAAATCCAGTTGCCTGATACAGGCGGGCAAAGTGAAATCATCGGGCGGATCGCCGCATCCAATCCATATTTTCGGTTGCCTACCAAAGAGAAGGCTTTGTCTCCCAAGCGAATTGCGGCGATTCGGCAAAGGATTGATCAAGGTGTCCGTCGGCCTGATGCGGTTGATCGCAACTTAAAACAAGCGGCGCCGAAATTCTGGTCGTTGAAGCCGTTGGTTTTGCCCACCGTTCCCGAACTCCCTTTCGAATGGGCTTCTTGGGCCAAGAACCCAATTGACGCCTTTGTCCTCCATCGGCTGGCGGCGAAGCAACTGACGCCATCTTCGGAGGCCGCTCGTCCGGTTCTGATTCGGCGACTGGCTTATGATCTGTTGGGATTGCCTCCTACTCCAGAACAGATTCGACAATTTGTCGATGATCCGCATCCGCTCGCCTATGAACGGCTGGTGGAAAAATTTCTGGCTTCCCCGCAATATGGGGAACGCTGGGCTCGACATTGGCTGGACTTGGTTCATTTCGGAGAAACTCACGGCTATGACAAAGACAAGCCTCGCCCTAATGCTTGGCCGTATCGCGATTACGTTATCCGCGCTTTGAACGACGATCGTCCTTATTCGCGTTTTGTGCGAGAACAGTTGGCAGGAGACGCCTTATATCCGGGAACTTTGGACGGTTTGGCGGCAACCGGCTTTCTTGCGGCGGGGCCGTGGGATTGGATTGGCCACGCCGAGGTTTCAGAAGACAAGGTGGACGGCAAAATTGCCCGCAATTTGGATCGAGACGACATGGTGACCACTACAATGAATGCTTTCACAAGTTTGACGGTTCAATGCGCGCGTTGCCACGATCACAAATTCGATCCAGTCAATATGCGGGAATATTACGGGTTGCAGGCCGTGTTTGCCGCTTTGGATCGATCTGAAGCCGAATTCGACACAAATCCGGAAACTCACCGTTTGCGCGCCGAATTGCGCGGGCAAATTCAATCTCTAGAGCAACGACAAAAGGAGCATCGGACTCGCATTCAAAAATTGGGCGGCGCGCGCCTAGCCGCCATCGAGAAAGAAATTCAAGAGCTGGAAATGCCCGGCGAAGCGCATCCGGCCTACGGGTATCACAGCGAGATTGCCGACCGCGACGACGTTGAGAAATGGGTGCAAGTCGACTTGGGCTCGGCAGTGGCGGCGGATCGGATTGAATATGCGCCGGCCTACGATGATTACAACGGGATTGGCGCCGGCTTCGGATTTCCCGTTCGGTATCGGATAGAAGTTTCCGAACATCCCGTTTTTGATGGCCGAGCAGTCACCGTCGCCGATTACACCGGCGCGGATGTGGCCAATCCGGGAGTGCTTCGGCAGCGGATTTTATGGAATGGAAAGCCAATCCAAATTGTGCGAGTCACGGCGACCAAGTTAGCTCCGCGCAACAACGATTATATCTTTGCGTTGGCGGAGCTCGCAGTTTTTGACCGCAATGGAAAAAACGTAGCGCGATCCAAAACCATCACTGCCAAAGATTCCATTGAAAGCGGAGTTCGCTGGGCAAAAAAGAATCTGGTAGACGGCGTCTTTCCCGGAATCCAACGATCCGCCGAGGCGCGAAAAAACCGATTAGCCGCCATTCGGAAAGAGCGAGCAGCGCTGTTTGAAGAGCAAATCCCTCAAAATCTGCAAAAACAAATAGAAACAACCGAAACAGCGTTGAAAGAAGCGCGGCAATCTTTGAGCGCTCTGCCGCCGCCGATGAAAATGTACGTCGGAAAAGTTCATACCGGGCAGGGCGCTTTTCGCGGAACGGGCGCTAACGGCGGGAAACCTCGGGAAATCCGCATCCTGCATCGAGGCGACGTCACTCGTCCCGGCGAAGTCGCTTTCCCGCAAGCTGTCAACATTTTCAAAGGAGGAAAGCGATTTTTCGATCTGCCGCCAGAACATCACGAAAGCCAACGAAGAATCGCTTTGGCCAATTGGATTCTCGCCCGGGAAAATCCGCTGACTTGGCGATCCATCGTCAACCGAATCTGGCAACACCATTTTGGGCGAGGCATTGTGGACTCTCCCAACGACTTTGGCCATATGGGACAGCGTCCAACGCATCCCGACTTGTTAGATTGGCTGGCCGTTCAATTCCGAGACGGCGGGCAATCGATTAAAGCGATGCATCGTTGGATCCTTTGCAGTGCCACCTATCGACAACGTTCAACAACCCGGCCAAAAGCGGCGGCCGTCGACAAAGAAAACCGCTTTCTCTGGCGAATGAACCGTCGGCGTTTGGATGCGGAATCCATCCGCGATAGCGCGCTTTTTCTAGCGAACCGTTTGAACGAGAAAATGTATGGGCATTCGTTTCAAGACTTTGTCATTGAAAAGCCGGAACACTCACCTCACTATCAATATCACCTCCACGATCCATTAGACGCCCGCTCGCATCGCCGCTCCATATATCGCTTTATTGTTCGCTCCCAACAACAGCCCTTTATGACCGCGCTGGACTGCGCCGATCCATCCATAATGGTAGGCAAGCGCGCGGAAACGCTCACGCCCTTGCAAGCCTTGGCTTTGTTCAACAACCGTTTCATCACAGCGATGGCGGAACAAATGGCTGACCCAATTCGCAGCGAAGGCAAAGGACTGCGCAAAGACTTGGAAGATTTATTCCATCGAGCGATTGGAAGATTGCCGCAGCCAAAAGAACTCGATGAGTTGGCGCAATACGCTGAACGGCACGGCGCCGCCAATGCCTGTCGAATTATCTTGAACCTCAACGAATTTCTTTTTATTGATTAACCAACGAAAACATAAAAAGTCAGAGTATAGAATTAAGATATGAAAAAGTTCGCTATAATTGGACGGTTGGGTTTGATCTCCGTCATAATTGGATGGATTGGATGCTCGGATTTAAGCGTCTCCAACGGCTCAGCGCAAAACATAGAAGGAGCCTTTGGGTTAAAGTTGGGAGAAGTCTATGTAAAAGAAGTGGACGAAAATTACGCCGCTGCATTTCCTCCTCCAAACCCAGTGAAACCGTTCACCGTCCACAAGCTGGTGGTTGTTCCCAGCACCAAGAAAATCTGCTTTATTATGGCTTTAGCCAACTTCAAGGACGTCGATAAAGCAAAACAATTACACAAAGCGTTGATGCGAGTGATTGCAAAGAAATACAACGTAAAATTTCAGGAAGATCTTTCCAGTTCTTTTATCCATGAGAAGTACGTTCAAGCGGCCCAAAAAGTGGAAACCAGCGAAAAGGGGCAAGTAGAGATCGAAGAACAGAGAGAAGGAATCCCATTTGAGAACGTGATACGGGGTGTAAGAAGTAGACAACCGATACACTACCTTAAAAAAGGAGACCGTGTTATTACTATCAACGTTTACTTTGACACCGCGACTCTTCTTTTAAAACTTAGATTAACTTATGGAGATGAAAATTTAATGAGGTCTGCGATAGAAGAAGAGCAGGAGAAAGAAGAGAGTAAAATTAATGTGGAGGGATTGTGATGGGGCTGGAGGGGAAGCAAAATGAATGGAATGCGCTAAATCGGCGCGAGTTTTTGTGGAAAAGCGGCGGCGGTTTTGGCGGTTTGGCATTGGGCTTTTTGTTGGGGAAAGAAAGCGCTTTATCCGGCGAGACAATTGTAACCGGCGGTGCCTTTGGGTTTCTTCAGTTTCCGCAACGGGCCAAGCGGGTGGTGCAGCTTTTTATGGCGGGAGCGGCCAGTCATGTGGATACCTTTGATTACAAACCTGAACTGCGCCGCCGACACGGACAAAAGTGGGATCCGGGCGAAACGGTGGAGTTGTTTCAAAGCAGTCCGGGAAACACCTTTGCGTCGCCTTGGTCTTTTCAGCCTTACGGTCAGTGCGGCAAATATCTCAGCGAAGTTGTCGCGCCTTTGGGGAAGTGCGTAGATCGAATGGCGTTTATTCACAATTTGGTGGGAAAAACCGGCGTGCATAGCCAAGCCACTTATTTGCAATCCACCGGCTTTCAACGGCCGGGCTTTCCCGGAATGGGCGCTTGGGTCAGTTACGCTTTGGGCAGTCTCAACGACAATCTACCGACCTTTGTCGTTTTGCCGGATCATCGCGGTTTTGCGTCCAACGGGCCAAAGAACTGGGGCGCCGCTTTTTTGCCCGCCGAGCATCAAGGGACGACAATCTTTCCCGGCCGAGAAAATCCCATTGCCGACCTGCATCCTCCGGACAACGGGTATATCACAAAAGTGAGTGACGCCGCGGGATTTGCCTTGCTTAAACGATTGAACGAGAAACATGCGTCGAGTCGAGATGACGGGCGTTTGGAGGCGCGGATTCGCTCTTACGAATTGGCGGCGAAAATGCAAATGGAAGCGCCGGAAGCATTGGACATTTCTCAAGAGCCGAATTTTATCTTGAAGATGTATGGATTGGATCACGGCAAACAAAGCTTTGAGGAGACAATCAATCCGATTGAGGAAACGGATTATTTCTCGCGAAAATGCTTGGTTGCGCGGCGTTTGCTGGAGCGCGGCGTGCGATTTGTGCAAATTTGGTCTGGCAACGACAATGGTTTTCCGCGTCGCAATTGGGATTCTCACGAGGACGTTCAGCGAGATCACGGCCCCTTGGCTTGGGGAATGGCTACGGGCGCAGCGGCGTTGATTCAAGATTTGGCGCAGCGGGGCATGTTGGAGGACACATTGATTCTCTGGACAACCGAGTTTGGCCGCATGCCCTGCGCTCAGGGAAGCAAAGGTCGGGATCACAATCCGTTTTGTTTTACCAATTGGTTGTGCGGCGGCGGAATCAAGGGCGGGACGACGGCGGGCGAGAGCGATTTGTGGGGCTTTCGTCCGCAAGATCGGAGGCGTTCCACTTTGGTTTACGACGTTCACGCGACGATTCTCTATTTGATGGGCATCGACCACGAGAAGTTGATCTATCGACACAATGGGATGGATCGGCGATTAACGGACGTGCATGGTCATGTTCTTTATGATTTGATTGCGTAGTTGCGGAATGAATTTCAAAGCGGAACGTTCAATGAGAAATTGGGATTGGATGCGCTTGCTTGGTTGGGGGATTCTTCTTTTGACGAGTTCTGGCCGAACGCTGGTAGCTCAATTTCCTCAACCTCAATTGCACGCGATTTTTCCTCCCGGCGGACAAAGAGGAACGAGGGTTGAAGTGCGCGTCTTTGGCGCGGATTTGGATGCTCTCGCTTCGCTTTCTTTTTCAGACGAGCGCATTCAAGCCCGGCAGAAGATTGACGGCGAGGGCAAGCCAAAGAAGGATGAATTCATCGTGGAAATTCCCGCCGAGATCGAAATTGGATTGTATGAGCTTTGGGCGTCCGGGAAATTTGGAATGTCCAACTCCCGGCTGTTTTCCGTAGGAGCGAGAGAGGAGAAAACCGACGACTCGCCGGGAAACAAAATGCAAGATGCGTTGGAGGTTTCGCTTGGTGTGACGGTCAACGGGAGAGCGACGGTCAATCAAAAAAACTTTTATCGATTGTTTGCGAAGCGGGGGCAGCGCGTCATTGTCGTTTGCATTGGCGAAGCGATAGATTCAAAAATCGATCCGGTTATCCAATTGTTGGATGCGCGAGGCCGCTCTTTGCAGCGGGATGCGCGAGGCCGCTTGCTGGATTACACGGCGGAAACGACGGGGCCGCTGTTCGTTGCGGTTCATGACTTGATCTATCGAGGAGGGAATCCATTTTTTTATCGCTTGTCGATTCACGATGGACCGCATGTGGATTGCGTATTGCCTTTGAGCGCGTCGCCAGGCGTGAAGCGAGAGTTTCATGTTTTTGGAAGGAATCTGCCGCAAGGAAAAAAGATCCGCATTGCCCTCTCCTCCGGCGGCTTTTGGGAGCGCGCCTCGTTGCGGGCGCGAACGCCGGAAAAGAGAGGCACTTCGCTGGCGGGAGCGTCGCATTCTCTTCTGGGCGTTCCAAATCAAGCCGGCTTTCTTTATTCGGCCTTGCAGGATGCGGATGAACTTTCCCAAAAAAGAATTCACTTTTCGCTGCTGGATTCGATTGTTGAAGAGGAAATCGTTTCCGGAGAATCCAAGCCACAGATCGTTCGCCCGCCCGTCGCCGTTTCGGGAATGTTCTATCCAAAACGGGATCGGGACGTTTATGAATTCGATGCGAAGAAAGGAGATCGTTATCGGATTGAAGTCCGCTCGCATCGGCTTGGCTACGGCACTAGTCCATTAGTCGTCGTCGAACGTCTGGAGGGTGAAGGGAAGGCGACCCAAGTATTGGAACTGGCCGCGCCGTATGATCCGGGAGAGCGCGCCTTCCCTCTGCGCGCATGGGATCCGCAAGGTTGGTTGGAAATTCAGAAGAACGCCCGCTATCGATTGACGATCAGCGATTTGTTCAACGGAACGAGAAATCGGGCGGGATTATTGTATGAACTCCGCATTCGTCCGCCTTCGCCGGGATTTCGAGCCTTCTCGGTGGCGCAGTCGACGTTGCATCGAAATCTCAATCGCCGGGCAAAAGTGGAATCTTCCGTTCTCCTTCCCGGCCAAGTTCTTCCTCTTCGCATTCGGTTGAGTCGGATGGACGGATTTGGCGGACCAGTGAAGGTGTTTGCCGAGACGTCGCCAAAGGGAATCCGAGTGCATCCGACGACCATTGCCGCCGACAGCTCAGAGGGGATTTTGCTGGTTGAAGCCGATTCTGAGGCAAAAACAACGGCGGGAAAATTGACGCTACTGGCCCAAGCCAATGTTGGCGGAACTTTGGTTTCCCAGCCGGTGGAGCATGGCCAAGTAGTTTGGGAAGTGGGAGACTATAACAACGAAGCGGTGATGACCCGCCTCACACCGCATCGCAGACTAGCCGTGGCTGACGGCCAAGCTTTTCCAGTAAGCGTGTTTGCCGAAGGAGAGCGAAACCAACCGTGGCGAACAACTGAGGCCGGCGTTTTGAAGATTCCGATTCGAGTGAGCCGTTTGAAAGGGTTTTCAGATAATTTGGATTTTCAAATTCGAGGATTGAAGCCTCTATTAAGGCATCCGGGAGTTTCCATTGAGAAAGAAAAAAACGCCGGCGCGTTGCGATTGGATTTAGCCAAAAACAAACTAAACCCCGGCCGGCACGAGTTCTATCTTTATGCCGAAGTGAAGGGCAAATACAGCAGGGAACCGGGCGCTTCTGCTAAGGATTTGACAATTTCTACCTACAGCCCGCCGATTCAGATCGAGGTCTTATCCAATGAGAAGGCAAACGGCGAAGACGAGTTTTAACTAGTTCCAAGAAAGGAGAATAATACTATGGGAATACTATCCAACATTTTAGGAAACGCCGGCGTGGCGGACTCGGCGAAGTTAACCGACGAGTATGGGGACTTGCTTATCGAAAGCGAATCCATTGAAGTTGGTTTCCATATCTTCAGAGACAAATTTATCTTTACGAACAAAAGACTAATTATCGTGGACGTCCAAGGCATTACCGGAAGCAAAATAGAATACTTAACGGTTCCTTATTCTAAAATTACAAAGTATAGCATAGAAACTTCGGGCAGCTTTGATCTGGATGCCGAACTCAAAATATGGATTGGAAGTGAATCAGAGCCCATTCAAAAGAAATTTAACAAGAAGGTAAACATCTACGACCTTCAAAAAGTTCTCTCCAGTCATCTGTTGTAATAGTAGAAATCAAGCGTTGTTTATGTCGATGTTTAAGACATCCAACGGCATGCATTAATGAACTGGAATTTCAACAATCTGAAAACAATTGGGAAAAACTTTCTTCGCGGGCGTTTGCGAGAACTTTTCTCTATTTTGCTCGTCTTGAACCCGGCGGTTTTTGCGGCGATTCCAATTGCTTCTTTGGATCGTAGTGAGCCGGTGAATTTTGAACGGGAGATTCTCCCCGCATTCCGCGCCAATTGTCTCGCTTGCCATAACCAAACGAAGGCGAAAGCGGGTCTTATTTTGGAAACTCCGGCTACAATTCGCCAAGGGAGCAGATCCGGTCTCGTCGTTGTTCCCGGAAATCCGGAGAAGAGTTTGTTATTTCGGGCGGCCGCTCATCTTGACGAAGATTCTGTTATGCCGCCGGTTGGCAACAAATCGAATGCGAGGAATTTGACGGCGGAGCAGTTGGGTTTGTTGCGGCTTTGGATTGGGGAAGGCGCCCAAGGCGAAGTTGCCGACCGTTCCAACATCGTTTGGCAACCCGTTCCTCAGCGGGTGCGGCCTATTTACTCGGTGGCCTTGACACCCTTGGGTCGATACGTTGCCTACGGACGCGGCAGCGAGGTTGTCGTGTATGAAATCCCTGTCCGCAAGATGGCGTCTCGGCTGCGCGATCCAAATTTGTCCGGCCGGCGAAGCCATTTGGACTTGGTCCACTCCATTGCGTTTCATCCGGAAGGAGACTGGATTGCGACTGGCGGGTTTCGCGAAGTGAAGCTTTGGGAGCGGGAAATAAGAATGGAAGATTTCTCCTTGCGGATTGAACCGAACGACTCGGTGACAGCCGTCGGCCTCAGCGGAGATCGATTGGTCTTGGGACTCGGCTTTCAGTCGGGACGAGTTCGTGCTTGGGAACTTTCCACGAACAAGCTGTTGCTGCATTGGCGGGGCAAAATGGAGCAGCCGATAAAGCAAGTCAGTCTTTCGAGCGACGGAAGCCTCATTGCCGTCGTTTTTGAAGGAGGGTCGCTTGAAGTGATTGCCGTTGGCAGCAGTTCCGGGAAGAAGACGCCGGAGACGAGAGACGCGCGGTTGAGTTGCTGGGGAAACGGTTCCCATCGCCTGGCAGTTGCGGTTTTGGGCGGCATCGAGCTGTGGAAACAAAATTCAAGAAACGATTTCGAACGAGAGCGAAAAATCAAAGGGAATGAGATCGTCGGATTAGCCGCGTCATCAGGCGATGGAAGATTCTTGACGGTGGCGGAGCAAGGGGGACGAGTGCGCCTGTTTGACTGGAAAATGGGGCATTTGAAAAACGAACTCAATTTGAAAAATCCCATAAGTCAATGCTTATTCCTGTCAGACCGGGGAAACAGGATCGCCGTGACTGCGGCAAACGGCAACGCCGGGCTTTGGAACGCAATCTCCAAAAAGCAAACGGCGATTTTGCGAGGCGCCCGCAAAGAGCAAAAACAAGTTGCAGAGAAAGAGAGGCTGCTGAGGCTCCTTGAAGGAGCCGGCGAACTGGCAAAAAAAGAAACTGAAGACGTAGCAAAAGAATTGGAGAAAGAAACTGAGCGAGAAGCCAAAGCGGAAACCGATTTAGCCGAGAGAAAGGCCGAGGCCGACGAGGCGTTACAAAAACGAGAGACCGCCGAAAAGGCTTACGAAACCGCTAATAAAAAAGTGAAACAACTACAAAGCCAAGTGGACAAAGCCGAACAATCTTTCAAAAACGCCCAGATCCGTTCGGAAAAAGCCGCCGGAGAAGCAAAGGAATTGGCAAAGCAATTGCGCCAAGCGGCGGGAAAGTCCCCCGACTCTGCGCAAAGATTGGAAAACATTCGCCAAAAACTGGATCAATCGCTCGAAAAACTGGCCAATCTAGCATTCGCCGCCGGCCAAGCGAAATCGAATCTGGATCGAATCACCGCAGAGAGCGGCGAACCCAAGAAAAAAGCAACCGACGAAGCCAAGACGGCGCAGAAAACCTTGGCAACGGAAGAGGCGAATTGGGCCAAAGCGCAACAATCCCTATCCATTGCGGAACACGAGCTTCAGTTGGCGAAGAAATCGGTGCAACAACAGAAAGCGCAAAGCCGGAAAGCCATCCAATTGTTGCGGGAAGCAGAGGCATCGATTGCGGAAGGAAGGGAAGCCCTCTCCGACGCTCAATCCCGATTGCAAACGGCTCTGACTCCGTTTCGCTCTCTTGATCTTTCGCCCGAAGGAAGGCGAATCGTCGCTTTGGAACCGAGGGGACGCCTCAGCATTTGGCAGGCTGAAACCGGCGAAGAACTGGACTATGTTTCTCTGGAATCGCCGCGTTGGATTGCGGCGCGGTTTTTGACGGAACTCTCCATTTTGGCCGTCGCCGGGAATGGGGACTGCCGCGTTGTTTCCCTCACTCCAAAATGGACGTTGCGCCGCACTTGGGGCGAAGAGTTCGGATTCGTCGACCGCGTCAACGCCCTTGCCTTCAGCGCGAACGGAAGATGGCTGGCCTCTGGTGGTGGCGAGCCGAGCCGAAGCGGTGAAATCAAAGTCTGGAATTGGGAAACCATGGAACTTGTTCATGATCTCAAAACAGTTCACAGTGACTCTGTATCCGCCTTGGAATTCTCGCCAGACGATCAGTATTTGGCCTCAGGAAGCGCGGACAGATTCGTTCGAGTCGTGGACTTGGCTAGCGGAAAGACAAAGCATTCAATGGAGGGTCACACACATCACGTGCTAGATGTTTCGTGGCAGGCGGACGGCCGAACCCTTGTCAGCGCCGGGGCGGACGCAGTTGTCAAAATTTGGGATGCGGTTACCGGAGAAAGGAAGAGAAACATTGAAGGTTTTAAAAAAGAGGCGACCGGAGTCGGCTTCTTGGGAAACAAGGCCGAAGTTTTGGCGAGCTCTGGGGATGCCTCAATTGCCGTATACGGCTTGGATGGGAAACGACGTCGCGTTATGGAAGGCGCGCGCGGGTTTATCTTTGCCGAATCCGTTTCGGCCGACGGCCGTTATGTTGCCGGCGGCGGGCAAGATGGCATTCTCAGAATTTGGGACGCTCCCAGTGGAAAGGCTTTGCTCACCGTCACTGCGGAAGCCTTCGACTGAGCGTTTTCTAAAAAGACTCAATTGTGTTTGATAAAAAGATAAAGAAGCGTCGAAACCGTTCGCAAGACCAAGCCGACGTTGAATTACAACCTAAACTTATACAGAGGCGATTGCTACTTGAATCCGAAAGGTATGTTTGGCTTCTAAACTGAGTTAAAATACTATGGTAGAAGGGTAGTATTCTTTATGTCCCTTCCTTGCTGGAAAGAGTGCCTTGCGAGTTCCCGCCGGGCTAATTTTTCCGAAGTCGCTTTCCCAACTCGTTCAGGGAAAACGCAGCTGGCTTCGTTGAATAGTTAGCTTGTGGATGATTTCTCCATCAATGTTGACAACGGAGTAAGTTGCGGTGGGATTGTCTTTGGTGGTGTCAAAGTCCACTAGGCCGAAGGACTGCTTTTTATTGTAAGAAAAAAGCGCTCCTTTTTTGGTCATTTCTTGGTGCACGTGTTGGTTCGTCAAACGCGAGGAGTTGAATTCATAAAAGTCGTAACCGTTGGTGCGGTCAATTCTCCAGGCATCCGATCGATGTCGATCTGCGGACATAAGTAGTATTCCTTCGATTTTCTGTTTTTCAAAAAACGAAAAGAGTTCTTCCCGCTCGGCTGGATATCCGTTCCATGTGTCGAGGCTGTCTCCTTTTGTTCGAAAGTCCCAAGGCACTGAGGAGCAGATTACTTTGAAGGTTCCATTTAGCGATTGGGCGGTGCGTTTCATCCACTCTTTTTGCGCGGGGCCCAGCATTGTCGGCGTGGGTTGCTTTGGGTTTGTTCGATAGTAGCGGCAATCTAACATAACGAAGTCAATATCGCCGATGGAGAATGTATACCAACATCCTGGTTGTGCGTCGCCGCCTGCATAAGCCGGATTGATCCAGTTTTCCTGAAAGGAGCGAAAAACATAGTGAGGTTTCCAGAAAGGGGAGTGAGTTTCTGGGCCTCCCCAACAATCATTGGTTCCAAAGTCGTGATCGTCCCAGATGCTGAAGACGGCGGTTTTTGCGGTGAGTCGTCTCCATTCAGGGCGGGACTGCCGGCGATAGTAGGTGTAGCGTTGCATGATTAAGGACTTTGGATCGTCGATATAAACGTTGTCACCCAGAAGCAACAAGACCTGCGGAGCGAACGATTCAATGGTGGACCACACCCGCTCGTGAGGAGGCACGAATCCGCCGCCGCCGCCGAATGCCAGTCGCAAACGAGTCTTTTCTCCCGGCCGGGCGAATGTTTGAAAGTGAAAATCGTGGTTGTTGTTTGTCGTCGTTTGGCCATTGATTTCCACTCGGTAAAAGTAACGTGTTTTTGGAGATAATCCGTTCAGATTCGCGCTGCCGGTGCAGTCGTTTTTGGCATGAGTCTCTCCTTTGGCAGTCCACAGCGGTTCGCTGAAATCTGCCGAACGGGAGGCAATAATCGCGAACTTGCTTGGATGAGCGGTTCGCACCCAAAACGAGGCGGAGGAATGCGTGAGCCTGCCGAGCAAAGGACCGTGAACAAGTTGGAATTCAAGGTTCTGAAACAACTCGGCAAACCAGTCGGATTCCTGCTGAGCGTTGCGGAACAAGGCGCGCGGACCTGCTGCGATTCGACCGGGCGGTAATCCTTTTTCCACCGCTTTGGCCATCCATTCGGCCGCCGTTTCAAATTGACTTTGTCGGGCATGCCAGACGCCCATGAGATAATGCGACTCGGGGTCATCGGGGGATTCTTTTAAATGCGACTCTAAAAATGCCTTTGCTTCCTCGAAACGAAGGAGAAGGATCAGGCGCAAGGCAAACTGGTGAATGCGTTTGTATTGTTTATCTCGATTGTTGAGTTGCATCTGCGGTTTTGGGGGGCTGGCTCCGGCGTTTTGGGCGGCGACGTTGTCGGAAACAACGAGAATGGCGATCAGGAAATAAAGGAATGCGGTCTTTGGCGGCATGGGATTTTTCAAGGCACGATTCATCACAAGTTGGAGAAGAGTTAAAAAACCATCGGGAGAAAATGTCCAGAAACTTGTGCGTTTCGCATTCATTTTTCGTTGGTCACAAGGAAGCAAAAAGCGTTCTCAATTACAATATGTTTGACAATTTTGCGACAACCTAATGTATTTTGTTTTGTGTGCGTCCGACGTCGGTAAAACAAGCATTCTGGATTATTCTATTGCTGTGGGCAACCTCCACGGCCTTCTACGGGAGCGAGGAAAAGCAGATTCATTCAGAGAATTCGGCGGCGGACGCGGTGGACGTCTTGTTGCCGGTTCGGAATGGTTTGTCGTTAAGTTTGGCGGATATTCCGAAGGTCGTCCGCAATCAAAATCTGCGTCTTCAAGCGGATCGATTGCGAGTTCAAGAGGCTCGGTCGCGATTAAGGGGAGCGGGGCGTTGGGAAAATCCTGAGATCGAGATCGATTACCAAGACAGTCCAGAAAGCATTGAGTTCAGCGGCGGGATTAGTTTTAATCAAAAATTCCCTCTCACGAGTCGATTGCGGCGGGAAAAAGCGGCGGCGGATTCTCTTTTGGCGGCGGCCGCAAGCGATTTTGCCGACCGAGAGCGGCTTGTGATTGCTGAGGCAAAGACCGTCGCCGTGGAGATTCTTGCCTTGAAGGCGCAAAAGCGGTTGCGCATAAAGCAGCTCAAAATCGCCGGAGAGTTGACGGTTTTTGTGAGGAAAAGCAGCGCCAAGGGAGAAGTTTCTTTGTTAGATGCAGGCCAAGCGAGCTTGGCGGAAATTCAACTTGAACTGGAGATTCACCATTTGGACCACGATGCAAATCGCATTAAGAGCAGATTAAAGTCGTTGCTTGGATTGGCGCCTTCGGAGACTTTGGAAATTGAGGGCGAACTTCCCTTGCCGGGGTGCATTGCGGCGGGAACGGTTGCCGTCGCAATGCGTCCGGATTATCAAGCGGCACTCAAGCGTGCCGAAACTGCGGCGCGGGAAATTCAAATTGAGAGATTGAAACGATGGGGGGACGTTACTCTCGGTCTGTTTGTCCGCAATTCGCGCCAAGAGGATGTGCCGGTTGGATTCAACATGGAACCGCGGATCGGCATTCGCCTTGCCGTTCCATTGCCTTTGTGGAACAAGAATGAAGCGGCTGTTGAAGAGAAGATGGCCAAGGCATCCCGGCTAGAGCAAACGGCGCGGGCTTTGGAAGGCGAGATTCTCAATCAGGCCGCCGAGGCAAGCGCAACGATGGCGATTCTGGCGGTTCACGTCGGCGAGATTCAAAGGGAATTATTGCCGGCCGCTCGCCGGCACTTGCAAGAAGTGGAAGCAGCTTACAAAAAGGGGCTGGTTGATTTGCGGACTTTTCTGGGAGCGCGCAAACAGCATGTCGATATTGAGATTCGACTTTTAGACGCGGTGCGAGACTATTCTTTGGCGCGAATTCGTTATGAAACGGCGACCGGCCAGTTGGATTAGGAAGGCGATTGCGGGTCGAATTTATTTTGCCGCAATGGCGGGATTTGGATTGATGGGAATGCTCCAAGTTTTGTCGGCGGCGGAATTGGTTGAGGGGCGGGTAATACTCGATGCAGCCAGTGTTGAGAACTTGGGAATCCAGACGGCTCAAGTCTCGAAGAAAACTTTTGAGGAAACGCTTTTCGCTTTGGGAAGGATTGAAGCGATACCGAGCTGTCGCGCCATCGTCAGTAGCCGAATTTCCGGGAGGATCGCCGAGTTGAAAGTTTTTGAGGGAGACAATGTGAAGGAAGGCGAAGTAGCGCTGGTTGTTGAGAGTCGACAGCCGGGCAATCCTCCCCCTCAAATCCTCCTTCGCGCGCCCCTGACGGGCTTGGTGGTTCAAGGGCATGCCAGTCTTGGAGAGCCGGTGGAACCGACGACGAAGATTTTGGAGATTTTGGATTTGTCCGAAGTTTTCGCAGTGGCGCAAATTCCCGAATATCAGGCGGGTTTGCTGCGGAGGGGCATGCGGGCGCGCATTCGGATTGCGGCTCTTCCAAACGTTGTTTGCGATGGGCGATTATTGCGCTTTGGCACAGCGGCGGACCCGGAAAGCGGAACGCTCGAAGCTGTTTTTCTGATCTCCAACGTCGATGAGGCCGTTCGCCCGCAAATGCGAGCGGAATTTTCCATTGTCCTCCGTGAACGAACAGAGGTGGTGGCGGTTCCGCGGGAGGCGTTGCTAAGCGACGCTAGGGGAAACTATCTATTTGTGAAAGACTTCGACCTTCCAAACGCCTTTGTCCGGGTGGAAGTGCGGATCGGGATGAAAAATGATACGCATGTGGAGATTTTGAAAGGTTTGTTTCCCGGAGACGAAGTTGTGGTCAAAGCCGCTTATCCGCTGGCCTATGCGGGCGAGGGAACCATTTCGTTGAAGGAGGCTTTGGATGCGGCGCACGGCCACGAGCATAACGAGGACGGTTCGGAGATGACTCCAGAACAACGGGCGCAAAAGACGAAGGCAATGGCGAACGGAGGAAAAGCCGGCCTGTCTGTTTTTCTGGGCGTTCTTTCGGCCGTCTTGTTGGCGCTGTTGGCGTTAAGCCGCGCGCAACTAGCCCGCTAAAAGCGATACCGTTATCTCCTAACGATGTTGAACCGGCTGATACGCTTTTCTTTGGCACATCGGCCTTTTGTGATTGTGGTTGCCGTCGGAGTGCTTTTGACGGGGTTTCAAATCGGAAAAGAGCTTCCGGTGGACGTCCTTCCCGATCTAACCAAGCCGACGGTGATTCTGCTAACCGAAGCGCCGGGATTGGCGCCCGAAGAAGTTGAATCTTGGGTGTCTCTTCCTTTGGAGGGCGCTCTGATGGGAACGCCGGGATTGACGCGGCTGCGTTCGATTTCGGATGTTTCGCTCTCGCTAATTTACGTAGAGTTTGATTGGGGAACAGATATTTACCGAGCGCGGCAGTTGGTTCAAGAGCGGCTGCAGTCGGCGGCGGATTTTTTGCCGGACGGCGTGACGCCCTACTTGACGCCGATTGCATCGCTTATGGGAGAGATCATGCTTGTCGGCATGCGCAGCATCGACGGCAAAGTGTCCCCAATGGATTTGCGTTCTTTGGCGGATTGGACCGTTCGCCGGCGCTTGCAAGGCATTCCCGGCGTTGCGGAAGTATTGGGAATGGGCGGGGGAGTGAAACAAGTTCAAGTGCAACCGAATCCGCAACGGATGCGGGCGCTGAACGTCACTTTTGCCGAGCTCCGAGAAGCGGCCGCACAAACGGTCAGCAACTCAACCGGAGGGTTTCTGTCCGCGGCGCCGCAGGAAATCATGGTTCGAAATTTGGCGATGACCACGGATTTGGAAGCGATTGGCGCTGGAATCATTAAACATTTGGGAGATCGTCCAGTCACAATCAACGACGTTGCCGAAGTCGTTTGGGGCGTTGAGCCGATGCGGGGGGACGCGGCGGTGAATGGAACTCCGGGCGTCATTCTCAGCATCACCAAAGCGCCGGGATTTGACACCTTGAGCCTCACAAAATCGGTGGAAAAAGTCTTGGAAGACTTGCGTTCCAGCATGCCGGAAGGCGTTGAGCTGATGTCTTTGTTTCGACAAGCGGACTTCATCAAACACGCCGCGACGAATCTCCAAGAGGCGATTCTGGACGGGGGGATTATGGTGGCGATTGTTTTGTTTCTATTTTTGCTGAACGTCCGAACCACCGTCATTACGTTAACGGCCATTCCTCTTTCCTTTGCGATCTCGTTGATTGTTTTTCGATGTTTGGGGCTCGGCGTGAACTCAATGACTTTGGGCGGGTTGGCGGTGGCGGTTGGGATGGTAGTCGACGACGCAATCGTGGACGTCGAAAACGTGTTCCGTCGTTTGCGCGAAAATGCGGCGAAGGGCAATTCGCAGTCTCGGCCGGAGTTAGTTCGTCAGACGCGAATGAAGGTAATCGCCGGCGCTTCGGCCGAAGTTCGAAACTCCATTCTCTACGCAACCCTGTTCATTATTTTGGTGTTTCTTCCGTTCTTGGGGCTTCAAGGCGTGGCCGGGCGAGTATTTGCGCCAATTGCCGTCGCCACAATTGTTAGCATCGCGGCGTCGTTTTTGGTTTCTCTGACGGTGATTCCGGTTCTTTGTTCGCTGTTTCTTCGCCCAAAGCCGGGGAGAGGCTTTCGTGATGGATGGTTGGCTCGGCGGATGAAATCCGTGTTTCGCGGGACTTGGATTCGGCTGGCGTTGGACGTGCCTTTTGCGGTGTTTCTAGCGGCGGGCGTTCTGCTGGCCGCGGCCGCAACGCTTTATCCAACGATGGGAAAAGAGTTTCTGCCGCCGTTTCGCGAGGAAACGCTTTTGGTGGCTTTGACTGCGGCTCCCGGAACTTCGCTTCGACAAACCAGCGAATTGGCGAATGCGGCGGATCGATTGCTACTTTCGGTGCCGGAAGTTCGCAAAGTGGGGAGGCGTTTAGGGCGAGCGGAGCGAGGCGATCACGCAGTTCCGGTATCAACGGTGGAATTCGACGTCGAACTAGATGAAGGAGAGCGGCCGAGATCCGAAGTGATGGCGGAAATTCGGGACAAGCTGCGAACGATTCCCGGAACTTTTTCGGCTTTGAGCGGCCCTTTGGCGGACCGCGTCGGACATATGCTCAGCGGAGTTTCCGCAAAAGTGGCAGTCAAGGTTTTTGGGCCGGATCTGGATGAAATTCGCCGCATTGGAACCCAGATTCAAAGGATTGCCCAGAAGATTCCGGGATTGGAGAAGGTAAAAATAGAACAGCAAGCGCCGATTCCTCAACTTCGAATCGAAATGAATCGAGAACACGCTCTGGCTTACGGCGTTACTGCGGGATCATTGAATCGGCAGTTGTCCGCGTTGATCGGAGGGGAAGTCGTTGGAGAATTATATGAAGGGCAAAGGGCGATTGACTTGGTGTTGCGTTTGCCGGAAGAGTGGAGGGAGTCTCCGGAACGTTTGTCTCAAATGTATATTGACACGGTGGATCAGCGCCGCATTCCTCTAGGTCTGGTGGCCAACATCCGCAAAGCCACGGGACCCAACCTCATCATGCGCGAAAACATGGAACGTCGATTCGTGGTGAGCGTCAATCCCACCGAGCGAGACTTGACTTCGCTAGTCACGCGGTTCCAAAGGGAAGTGGAGATGAACGTGGCGGTTCCGGAGGGCTATCATGTTAGCTTTGAAGGCGAGTATCGGGAACAGCAAGAGGCCAGCCGGCGCATTGCGATCCTCAGCGGCGTTGTGTTGCTGGCGATGGCCTTTTTGTTGCGGGCTTATTTTGGCGTTGGTTTCTTGGCCGCGCAAGTGTTGTGTGACGTTCCTTTGGCTTTGATAGGGGGAGTGTTATTGACTTGGACGATGGGAAATAACGTCAGCATTGCGACCCTTGTGGGACTGGTTGCGGTGGGAGGCATCGCCGCTCGAAACAGCGTGATGATGCTCTCTCACTATCTCCATCTCATGCGGCATGAAGGCCAGATGTTTGGCCGAGAGATGATTGAGCGAGGAACGCTAGAACGCTCTGTGCCGGTGTTGATGACCTCGCTTTCCGCAGGGATTGCCTTGTTGCCGCTCGTTTTGGCCGCGGACTCTCCCGGAAAAGAGATTCTGCATCCCGTTGCCGTAGTGATTGTCGGCGGCTTGCTGACCTCAACTTTCATGGGGCTTGGTGTGACGCCGGCGGTGTTTTATTTGTTTGGGCAGAAGGCGGCCGAAAGATCGGTTGACAAAAAAGCGCTGGCGACGGCTTAATTCTCGGATGCAAGATTGTGAATCTCGATAAAAACGGAAGAAAAGAATTTATGAAAAAGCATTGGCGAAAAGGAATAGGCTTGCTGTTAACCGTTGGTTTGACGGGTTGCGGCGACAACCCAGAGAACATCAGCGAGAATCCTCGCGAACATTCGCACAGCAACGTCCAACACAGCCATGCATTTGGGAAAAACCCTATGCAGGCAGGCAAAATCGCAGGACCCAACGGCGGGCGATTGATTACAAGCGTGGAGCCAAACTTTGAGTTTCTGATTCAGGAAGACCGCAAAGTTCGACTCACTTTTGTGGATGGCAACGCAAGACCTATTGACGTTGCCTTCTTGTCCATCTCCTTATTATGCGGAGACCGCATGTCCCCTACGAAATTAGCGTTTGCCCAAGCGGGCGATGTTCTCCTTTCAGACAAACCGTTGCCGGAAGGCAATATGCTTCCAGTTGTTTTGACGATCCAAACAACGCCGAACGGCGATCCCGTTTACGAAAAATTCAACGCGGATTTCTCCACCTGCGGCGGATGCCGCTTTGTCGAATACGCCTGCGTCTGCGGCCACTAGATCGTGTTTGCGCTCATCCAATGCGGCAAATCCTAGAGAAAAGCCAACTCAAAGAAAATTCCTTCCAACTCTCCAAAACCAGGGAATGCGCAAGCCGACAAACGGCGCCGACATAAGCTTTTGCCCGCCAATCCTTTCATCCAATCCACTCGCTATTTGCCCCGGCGTCGCTTCAAAACTTTCCTTTTCGCAACGAGCAAAGCGAAATTTTTGCGCTTTTTCCCGTTTTTCAATGAATTTTTCTTAACTTTTTTATTTTTTTTGTGATTTCGGGGTTGACTTTCTTCTTTGAGAGGGTAAAAGTGCAGAGAAGTTTTTAACAATTAATAAATTAATAAATAGATTCTTATGAAACGAAAACTATCTTTATTCGTGGCCGTCTTCTGCATTTGCGGGGGGGGGGGGGGGGGGGGGGACAAAGCCCAAGCGCAGTTGATCCTTGACGTCTATCCCAGCCAGGATAGCACCAACCATACCCTCTGGATATTCTCCGGCAGCTCCAGCATCGCCTCGCCTGCCACTCTAAGAACTTCCGCCACTACGCACAGCAGTGCCGATGGTTGGCAAACGGAAAGGGACATTTACCAAGCCAATCATCCTTCCGGCGCGCAAATCACGCTCTCTCCTCTCTTTTCCAGCACCAACTCCAAAGACATTGCTTCGGTGAGAGCCAGAATTCCGGGCGGAGGCAGAACGGACATCACTTTTGCCGCCAGCGCGACGAACACGCCGACCATCACCATCGGCACGACGCCCGTCAACCGCACGATTAATCGGATGTTTATGAACGATCAGAATGTCGCCGACAACATTGGCATTCGGGTGAGCAGCGGCTTCAACTATGGGAGTTATAGTGGGCAGGCGTCTTCTTGGACGGGATCGGGTTTGTTAATAAACAAGCCGGTTAGCGATTTTGTTACCGGGAATGTGAACAACTGGGCGGGATTGAACCCGGACTTTGCCTCTGGAGGAGTGACTTTGCGCTTCCACAGCGCCGTCATCCCTGAGCCAGAGGAGTATGCCCTTGTCTTTGGCTTGTTTGCGCTAGGTTTTGTCATTCTCCGCCGCCACTTCCAAAAGATGCAAAAGAAACAACGCCGCCAAGCTGCCGCTTTGTAGCCGCCAACGGCAACGCCGACAAACCGGATGCCGATGATTTGCAGTTTGTGATTGGCGGCCTGAAAAACGGCCAAAATCGCCTTTTTCCGATTCCGTTTCCGAGAGTTTGGAAACGGGATTTTTGTTTCGGGATGCAACTGCGCTAACGGGCTGTTTCATTCGCCGCCGCTGGCAAAAACGCTGGTCAAATGGTTTGAAAAGTGAAAAAGACGATGATAGCCTTGTGTGGTTTGACAGATGTTTGAATTTCAATGCAAACGGAAAGTTTCGTTGAAGGAATCCACGAATCAAGAACAAACCGTGAATGCAAGAATCTTATTTGACTTGGCCGCAATTCTGATGGGAGTCGCATGGTTGGCAAACTTCGCAAGCGCTGCCGATCTGAATCTATCCGTTTCTAGGGAAGGGGAGACTATTCGCATTGACGTTCCTCCAGCCGGAGACGGCACTTTGATTTTGGAAACAAAGAAGTTTCTCAACGAGTCTTCCGATTGGAATCCCGTGCTGCGGCTGAACTCTTCCAACGGCCGGCGCTCTTACTACGATCCTTTGTGCCGCGTGGAACCCATCCGGTTTTACCGATTGAGAGAGGCAAATGACGGCGGCCTGCCGTGGGCGGATAACTTCAAGCTGCTCGATGCGGACGGCATTGCGCGCGAGCTTTACTATTACAACCACGTTCCGGTCATCGTGCTTTTGGTCGTGGGCGAATCGCTTGCGAGCCTCAGCCCAATACTGCCGGAAATTCAAGCCTTGCGAGACGAATACGGCGAGAACGCGCTCTTCTGGGCGATTCTTTCCCAATCGAAGGTTGACCGCAAGGCATTGAAGGCGGAGGCTAAAGCCTTGGGCGCGGACTTTCCCGTTCTCTTGGATTCGAGCCGAATAGTGACGCGAAACCTCCGTCCGCGAACGTTCCCCGAAGCCTTTGCCGTCCGTTCGACCGACTGGACGCTCTTTTATCAGGGCGCGGTAATCACGGAAGTGAACACCGGTTCGGAAACGCTTCGCAACGCCTACCTTCGCAACGCATTGGCGCAGTATTTCGCCAACGAGTCGGTGTCCGTTGAACTGGCGGAAGGCGCGGGAGAATCGGCAAACCTGCCCGATTTAGGAACGATCTCCTACGTTGCGGACATAGCGCCCATTTTCGCGGAACATTGCGTTCGTTGCCACAGCGAAGGAAACATTGCCCCCTTCGCGTTGGATGGCTACGACGCTGTCTTGGAAAACGCCGACGGCATCAAACATCAAGTGATGTCCAATAAAATGCCGCCGTGGCACGCGGACGACTATTACGGGCGCTTTGCCAATGAAACCAAACTGACACCGGCGCAAAAAGTCTTGCTCATCGAATGGATCAACCAAGGCGCCCAACGCGGCGAAGGAGAAGATCCGCTTGCCTCCGTTGCCTTTCCCGCGCCGACGGATTGGTTGCTTGGCGAGCCGGATTACATTGTGGAAATTCCGGAGCAACCCGTTCCCGCCGAAGGAGTTGTGGACTATCGTTACTTGCCGGTTCCCAACCCGGTGCCGCGCGACGCATGGTTAAAAGCCGCGGTGGTTATTCCCGGCAATGCGGAAGTCGTCCATCACAGCCTGGTTTTTATGACCACGTCTCCCGAAGATCTTTTCGCCATACAAGGCGGACTTGCCGGGTTCTATACGGGATACGTTCCCGGATTGGATCCCACGTTCTTTCCTGAAGGAACGGGCAAGTTCCTGCCCAAAGGAGCTACGTTCGTTTTCCAACAGCATTATACTCCCAACGGCAAAGCCGCTACCGACGTTACTAAAATGGGGCTGTACTTGGCGGACGGAAAGCCCGACATGCAGTTAGTGACGGCCTCCGCATTTAGCATCAACATTGACATCCCGAAAAACGAGCGCAATCACCGAATCGCCGCCTCCCGTCGAATTCATCAAGACGGCTGGTTGGTCGAAATGAGCCCGCACATGCACTATCGCGGAAAACGCTTTCAGTTCGAGGCTCTCTATCCAGACGGCTCTTCCGAGATTCTTTTGTCCACGCCGGATTATCACTTTGATTGGCAGCGGATGTATCGGCTTGTCGAGCCGAAATTTTTGCCGCAGGGCACTCAGATTCACATCTCCGGCTCTTTCGACAATTCGCCGCAAAATCGTTTGAATCCGGATCCGAATCAACGGGTGCGTTTTGGCGAACAAAGCTGGGATGAAATGTTTATCGGCTACTTCAACTATGCGGTCGAGCAATAAAAAGACAGAGCGCATGAAACCGGCTAGACGGTTTGGATTTTTCGGGAGAGGCATGAGGCAGGGCGAGGGGAGATGTTTTCGATTTTGCGGCATCGTTCCTTTTTTCTTCAATCGGGCGAAGATTCTTCTTGCGCTTGGGCGATTTTTGGTTTATAGGTAAATGGTCTCTTGCGAAAGAGGCGATAAATCGTTGTTCTGACCTTTCTCGTGGAAGGAGTCATTCCACTGCAAATGGGGTTGGCGGCGATAGAAAGCAACCAATTGATGTTTGCCGTAGAAAGTTCATGCAACTCTCCGCCGCTAAATCTCTGAGCAAGAAACTCAGAACCGAGAAATTTTTTGAGGAAGGGGCTATCTCCTGTTTTTCCACTCATGAAGGTGAAGGTTTCTGTGCAACCGCAGGGCGCGGTCCGCTCGGTGAATCGACTGGCGAGCAGTTTTTTTTGATAAATTTTTCTCTGACAAAACATTCCTCAATTCTACATCACATCCTTGACGAGGATTAAACAAGCCAATGCGTATGGAATCATTATTTGACAAACTAGATCTTGCCGACAAACTTCAGCGGGCTGTAAAAACCTGCGGCTTCAAAACCCCCACGCCCATCCAAAGAGAATCCATTCCGGAAATTTTGCAAGAGAAAGATGTTCTTGCCTCCGCTCAAACGGGCACCGGCAAAACGGCTTCGTTTGTTTTGCCCGCCATGCAAAAGTTGCTGACGGCTCCAAGGCGCGGGGGAAAAGGCCCTCGAGTGCTAATCTTGACGCCCACTCGCGAACTGGCCGCGCAAGTGAACGCTCACATTCGAGACTTGGGACGTTTTTGCCGATTTCAATGCGGCAATGTGATTGGAGGGATGCCTTATCCGCCGCAGATTCGCTTGCTGGAGAAAAAATTGGACATTCTTGTGGCCACGCCCGGACGGCTTCAAGATCACATGAACAGCGGCCGGCTGGACTATTCCAGTCTGGATATTTTTGTCTTGGACGAAGCGGATCGAATGTTGGACCTCGGTTTTATCGGCGCCATTCGAAGCATTGCCGCCAAACTGCCCAAAGATCGACAAACCCTTCTCTTCTCGGCCACGCTTGAAGGCAAAGTGCTGACCATTGCTCGAGATCTTCTGCGCAATCCCGTCAAAATACAACTGACCTCGAACACGGTCAAACACGAGTTGATTCGGCAGAAAGTGCATCATGCCGACGACTTTATTCACAAACACCGCTTGCTCGACAACTACTTGAAACAAGACGAACTCACCCAAGCGCTTATCTTCACGGCAACGAAGCGAAACGCGGACCGGCTGGCGAGCATGCTGGCCGCCCAAGGCCATAATTCCGCTCCCTTGCACGGCGATCTGCCTCAGGGCGCTCGGCGAAGAACGATGGACCGCATGAAACAAGGCAAACTGCGCATCTTGGTGGCCACTGACGTGGCCGCCCGAGGCCTCGACATCAAAGGGATTAGCCACGTCATCAACTTTGACCTTCCTTCCGTTGCGGAAGATTACATCCATCGCATTGGCCGAACGGGCAGGGCGGGGGAAAACGGCATGGCTATTTCGCTCGTCTCGCCCGATGACTGGGGCAAACTGCGAGACATTGAACGCCTGACCGGGCGTCCCGTGGAGCGAAGCATCGTTCCCGGTTTGGAGCCGGCAAAGAACGCCCCCGAATTTCGCTCCAACTCTTCCCGAACGCCCGCATTCTCGCGTTTTGGCCGACGCAAACGCCGTTTTGGTTCCCGCCTCAGACGATAATTTTTTGAATCCAACCGGCGTTCGCCTACCGTTCCGATCTGAACATCCTCCCAAAGCGGGTTTGATTTATGGAAGAAGCAATCCTCAAACTGTTGCGAAGCAAGGCCAGCGTTCCGGCGAACGTCGACAAGTTGGCGACTCTCTTAGGTCTCCCGGAAGCCAAACACAGCGGATTGCGCGGCAGCCTAAAGCGTTTGGAACGCGCGGGCAGGATCATTCGCGCCAAAGGCTTTCGATTCGCCCTTGCGCCAGAAGGAGAGCTCATTGCAGGGCGCATCCAAATCAACCGGCAAAGAAAGGGATTCTTCGCTCCCGACGATGAGAATTTGAAAGAATTTTTCATCCCGGCCAACGCAACCGGAACCGCCTTGCACGAAGACCGAGTTCTCGTTCGTCCAGACGATCTGAAGTGGCTAAAAAAACAACCGCAGGCGCAGGAGGAAACGGCCACCGGCGTCGTCGTTCGAGTTTTAGAACGGAGGCGCGCCCGGATTGTCGGCACTTTGCAAGAGCAAAAAGACAAGTCGTTCCTCTACGTCACCCCTGACGATCCTAGGATTCCCGCCGATATTTGCATTCCCGTTTCGAACGACGCAAAGCAAACCCCTAAAATGGGAAACAAAGTCGTTGTGGAAATTCTGGCTTGGGAAGCAAAAGAGATGAATCCCGAAGGCAGAATTGTCGAAGTTCTGGGGCCGCCCGCCAAAAAAGACGTCGATATGCTCTCCATTCTGAGGCAGTACGACCTTTCTCCCAGCTTCCCTTCCACCGTCATGGAAGAAGCTCAACGACCGGAAAATTGGGTGATGCCCGCAGACTTAAAGGACCGAGTGGATTGCCGCCAACACAACGTCGTTACCATTGATCCTGACGATGCCAAAGATTTCGACGACGCATTTTGCCTGCAACAGCAAAAAGACGGTTGTTGGAAACTATGGGTTCACATTGCCGACGTTTCCCACTACGTGCAGCCGGACTCGCCATTGGACAAAGAAGCGCAGAAACGCGGCAACTCCACTTATTTGGTGGACCGCGTCATTCCAATGTTCCCGGAAGTTCTAAGCAATGATCTCTGCTCCTTAAAACCCAAAGTGGATCGTTTAACCAAATGCATTGAATTCCTTCTCCGCGAGGATGGTGCCGTCATTTATTCCAGATACTACTCGGCGATTATTCGCTCCAAGCGTCGTTTGACTTATGAGGAGGCGTTGAAAATTCTAAGGCAAAAACCCAAAGACCAAATCGGCAAAATGATTCATCAAGCCAACAAGCTGGCCCAATTTATTCGCAGGCGGCGTTTCCAGGCAGGCTCTCTCGAATTCAATTTTCCAGAGAGCAAAATCATTTTGAACAAAAACGGCGCCGTCAAAAGCATTGAAAGAGTAAAACACGACATCTCGCATCAACTCATTGAAGAGTTTATGATTCTGACGAACGAAGCCGTGGCATGGCGACTGATGCGGCGGCAACGCGCCGAAACCATCTATCGAGTCCACGAGCCTCCGTCCGAAGAAAAACTGCGAGCATATCAAGGAGAAGTGCTGGCTTGCGGCGTTCCCTGCGGCAACCTCAAGAAACCGAAAGAAGTGCAAAAACTGTTTCGATGCCTTGCCGTCCTGCCAACGGGAAAGGCGCTAAAAATCAGCTTTCTCAAATCCCTCAAACGCGCCCGCTACGACATGTCCCCCCTCGGCCACTACGGCTTGGCCAAGCCGAACTATACTCACTTCACTTCGCCGATTCGTCGTTACGCCGATCTAGTGGTTCACCGCAGCCTTTTTGACAACAAAACCAAAACAAAGCCGAAAAAGTTGAAGGCGGTGGCCGCGCACATTTCGATGACGGAGCGAAATTCTGCAGAAGCCGAACGCGACAGCAAAGAAGTCAAACTCTTCGCCTACTTAAACGCGCAACTCAAAGCGAAAAGACGCAAACTCTACGCAGCGCTGGTAGTCGAAATTCGGAACTACGGATTCTTTGTCGAGGTCGAGGATATTGGACTGAGCGGCTTTGTGCCTCTTTCTATTTTGGAAGACGATTTTTATATCTACGACACCACCCGCCATCTCATTCTCGGACGAACATCCCGGCGGACCATACAAGTGGGGATGATCGTCAGAGTCAAGGTGGCCAAAGTAAACAACTTCAAAAAGCAGGTGGATTTTCTCCTCGTTTCCCAAAAGAAAGTCCGCTAAAAAAGAATCCTTGCCACAAAACCGTATTTTTTATTGAAAACATATTCGAAAAGAAGTTGAATAAAAGCTTAAAACTACAGGAAATGAAACCTATTTCACTGATTGAAAATCCGCGGGCGCACTCAGTTGCCTTGCTTCTGAGTCTTCTCATCCCCTCCCATTGCGATCGGATGGCGGCAAATCCCGGCGACGAACTAGCCTTCTTTCGCAATGAGATTCTGCCCGTGATCGAGCAAAATTGCCTAAAATGCCACGGCAACGGAAAAAACAAAGGCGGGCTTCAATTGATTTCTCGAAACGCCATCCTTCGTGGCGGAGATTCCGGGCCGGCGGTCAATCTGCAAAATCCGGAAAAGAGCCTTCTGCTAGACATGATTAGCTATCGCGACGGCAACCACGAAATGCCGCCGGACGGCAAGCTGAAGGATGCGGATATTGAACGTTTGAAAAAATGGGTGGCTTTGGGAATTCCTTACGATCCCGCATTAGAATCCCAGTCCAAAATCCACAAAGAAGAGCCTTCCGAATACCTTACGGAAGTCAACGAAAAGACGCGCAACTATTGGGCATTTCGCCCCATTGAAAAACCGGCGACTCCAAAGATTGCGTTTGACGGTTGGAATGCGAACCCGCTGGACGCCTTTGTAGCCAAACGCTTGGAGGAAGCGGGTTTGACGCCAAACCAACCGGCAACGCGCCAACAATTGATCCGCCGCGCCTACTACGGATTGATTGGCCTGCCGCCTACTTTGGAAGAAGTTAAAGCCTTTGAAGCGGATGATTCTCCCGACGCCTTTGAAAAAGTCGTCGACCGGCTTCTTTCACTTCCCCAATACGGGGAAAAATGGGGGAGACACTGGCTCGATCTAGTTCGCTATGCGGAGACCAACGGCTACGAACGCGACGGCCCAAAACCGGAGGCATGGCGCTATCGCGACTACGTCATTCGCGCCTTCAACGCAAACAAGCCTTACGACGACTTTATCGTGGAACAGCTTGCCGGCGACGAGTTGGAAGAAGTGACCGCCGACTCCATTATTGCCACCGGATACCAACGGCTAGGCATTTGGGACGACGAGCCGGCCGATCCCGACCAAGCCTACTATGACGGTTTGGACGACGTACTTTCAACCACTTCGCAAGTCTTTCTCGGCCTCACAGTCGGTTGCGCCCGCTGCCACGATCACAAAATCGATCCCATCCCCCAGCGCGATTACTATCGAATGATGGCCTTCTTCCACAACACGCTGAACAACATCCAGCAACGGCGTTTCAAAAAATCCGCCTACACGCTCAACACTTTGCGAGTGATTGCGGACGAATCCGAGAAACAGGAACACGCCCGCCGAAAAAAAGAACACGAAAAACAACTGACTTCATTAGAAAACCAAGTTCAAAAATTTGAGGACAAAATCGCCGCAACCTTCTCCAATCCAGAGAAAGAAGACGCCGCCGACCAACGCACTCGGGAACTGCTGCTCAAACAAAAACGAGAAAAAGCCCTCGGAGAAACCGAACTCAAAGAATACTTGCAAGCCAAAAATAGATTTCAAGAACTGCACCGCAAACAACTCCCCCGGCTTTCAAGCGCGTTGAGCATCCAAGAAAATGGAAGAAAAGCGCCGGACACCCACGTTCTAATCCGCGGCAACGCTCACGCAAAAGGAGAACTGGTGCAACCCGGCTATCCGTCCGTTCTTGATTTTCCAGACCCAATCCTCCATGAGCCATCGGAAAGCGCGGCATCCTCCGGCCGGCGAATGGTTCTCGCCCGTTGGATTGCCAGCCCGGAAAATCCTTTGACGGCGCGAGTGATCGCCAATCGAATCTGGCACTTTCACTTCGGGCGCGGCATTGTCCGCTCTCCCAGCAACTTCGGCCAAAACGGCGAACGCCCGACGCATCCTCGCTTGCTGGATTGGCTGGCCTCTGAAATCATCAAAAATGATTGGAGCTTGAAGCGATTCCATAAAACGCTGATGTTGTCAAAAACCTATCAAATGTCTTCCGCCTCCAACCCGTTGGGCATGCAAAAAGACCCGGAAAACAATCTCTTCTGGCGATTTGACATGCGGCGCTTGACGGCGGAAGAAGTGCGCGACTCCATCATCAACCTAAGCGGCAAACTCAACCTGAAAATGGGCGGACGCAGCATCTATACAGACATTCCGGCCGAAGTCCTCGCCACCGCATCGAGGCCGGGCAACGCCTGGGGAAAATCCGCCACAGAAGACCGTAGAAGACGAAGCGTTTATATTTTTGTAAAACGTTCCTTGCACGAACCCATGCTCAAAGCATTCGACTTGGCCGACACTGATTCTTCTTGCGCCGTTCGATTCACCACAACGGTGCCTACGCAGTCGCTGACAATGCTCAACAGCAAATTCGTCAACGATCAGGCAAGCACCTTTGCCGAGCGGATTCGAAAAGAAGCCGGCGACAACCGCAAAGACCAAGTTCAACTCGGCCTTTCGCTAGCGACCAATCGCCAACCCTCCGAGGAAGAAATCGCCGATGGAATGGCCATGATGGATGAAATGCAACAAATCGCCGGCCTCACAAAAAACCAAGCGCTGGAACGCTTCTGCTTAATGGCCGTCAACCTCAACGAATTCCTTTACCTAGATTGATTATTTCTCTGTCATGTGAGTTGCGAGAGCGCGAAAACCTTTTTACGAAGAAAGAAAGAAGACGATGAAGAAACTATTAGTGATTGCAGCATTGGCGTTGTCCTGCACGACGGTGCTGGCTGAGGAAGAGAAAAAGGCGGAATCGATTGAATACGTGGCAATTCCGTTCACCAACGGAGAAACCAAAAACCTCTGGCAATTCTGCAAGGAAGGAAAAGTCCAACAAAGAGGAGAACAGCCGAGCAAAGACCTTCCGAGCGGAGCGGAAAGAAAAGCAACCTTTGCACAATTTGAAATGAGCCGAGAAAAAAATGAAGGCGGAAACAACTAGTAAAGACATCGTCGAAATCAAAGAAGCCATCGGTGGAACTTTGACAAAAGGGGGTGGACTGCGAGCCAGAATTCAACGAATGGAAACCGCATTCGCCGTAGCCATCGCATTCGCCGTCTGGATTTCGTTGTCGGGAATAACAACCTTCATCGACATTAAGTATCAGCAAGAAACCAGAAGAATCGTGGGAGAAATTGTTGGAGAAGAAGTGGAAAAGAAAATCGCCCCACTCCGAAACGACATTGCCGAACTGCGAAAAGCGCTCGAACCGCCCAACAAGCCAAAAGACGAAAAGAGCCAATGAAACAGGAAAACAATGGATTTCCAAAGCAAAGCGATGCCATGCCCTGCGCAGCGTATCTTAGCCCTGCCTGGCCATGCCTAGCCACGCCGTGCCGAGAAGGAGGAAAATAGAAGATGACGACGAGGAAAGCAAATGCGGTTTTGAAATCGGAGAACCCGCAAACTCCAACCAAGCCTCGCCGAGCCATGCCCGGCCACGCCATGCCAAGCCGCGCACTGCCAACCACGCCGTGCAGCGCCTTGCAACGCCTCGCACCGCCCGGCCATGCCGTGAAGGATTCAAATAAACAGCAATCGGCCAACGGAGGCAAGCCAAAGAGGATGATACCGCCGAAGATAAGAGCGCAGGCATTCGAGCGCAGCAATAACATCTGCCAATTCTGCGGCATGAACCCGGCCAAAGAAGCGCACCACTGGCATTATCCAGAATGGGAAGGAAAGGAACTAAAAGCCGATGACCTGACCGCCCTCTGCAAGCAATGCCACCAAATCGCAACGGAGATGAGAAGGGCATGCCTGTCGTATGGAATGGACAAAGAAACTTTACTCGGAGAAATAGTAACAACGATACAACAAGTAATAAGCCAATGGAGTACCACGCGAAAATCAAAGGACTCACGCCCATCATCATGCACTCCTGTGCAGCAATGGACGAAAGCAACGCTCTCGTCGAAGAGAAAGCCGAAATCCAACGCAAAAAAGGTGCAAACCGAACTGCTGCGGACAAGGTCAGACTTAAAGAAATCGACACCTTGCTCGGATTCTGGATTGGCGAAAATGGGGAAATCGAAATCCCCACCGCCGCCATCCGCCGAGTCCTTGAAGATTCTGCAAAGAAACTCAAGCAAGGTCCACAAGTTCGAGAAGGTCTCATCGTTACGAAAACAACCTTCCATTACGACAAATCGCTCGGAGAAACCCTAGAAGAGTTGTCCAAAAACAAGGAAGTTCAACTGACGACGCCGGCGGTCATCAATAGGAGTCGAGTTCTGATTACTCGGCCGCACTTCAAAGAATGGACTTGCGACATCGAAATTGACGCCGAAGATGATTTGGTGGACATCTCGCAACTCAGACACTGGTTTGAGATTGGCGGTCGAAGACTTGGGTTGGGAGATTGGCGCCCGCAGAAGTCAGGCCACTTCGGACGATTCCAACTCATCAAGTTGGAAAACAAGGAAACCACCGAGTAAGGATTTCCGCGGCAGATCTGGTCGTTGCCTTGCACGTCCCTGCGGGGCGTTGCGCGGCGCGGCACGGCTGTGCGCGGCACTGCCAGTCGGTGCCAGTCCCTGCGCTGCCCGTCATGGCTTGGAAGGGTTTGCGGATCTCTTTTCAAAACCGCACTTTTTTGAATTTCCGAGGCGGAGCGCTGCCCTGCCTTGCACTGCGGTGCGCAGCACTGCCGAGCGTTGCATCGCACGGCGATGCGTTGCGAGTCGGTGCCCGTCAAGTCTAGGAGAGTTTGTGGGTCTCTAAATCAAAACCCACACCTTTTGAATTTTCGCGGCGGTGCGCGGCCAAGCAGTGCTAGTCTGGTCCTTGCGTTGCTATGCAATGCCTTGCTCTGCAATGTTCGGCAAGTCGCTGCGTGGCTAGGAAGGATTGAGCGGGACAATCCGTAAATGTTCCCGCACTTGAATTTTCACGGCCTGGCGATGCGTAGCCTAGCGAAGACCTTCCGAGCGGGGAGGAAGTGAAACAAACCTCCGCACAAATTTGAGAAATAAAAGTGGAACACCAACAGTTCAATCTCAGCCTGTTTCGCAAGAAGAACAAGCCCAAAATCATGGATGGCATCCGCCAAACCGCAAGAGAATCCTTGAAATAAAAAGTTTGACAAAGTTTGGGAAAGAGTCACAATTCCCTCAAATCTGAATGATTGATCGATTAAAAAGTGATTGGCGACTGGTTTATGGCTTGTAGATTGGGCAAAATCTGTGGAACGTTAAAAATCAAAGAGAACCGAAAATGAAAACTATAAAACCTCAAAATACTTTTTGCGGACGCACGCGGCGGGACTTTCTCCACACCATTGGAGGAGGATTCACCTCGCTGGCATTAGCCGGACTGCTCGAAAAAGACGGCTTCTTCAGCCGCCAACTTCTTGCCGCTGACGGCAAAACCCCTTGGAAAAGCCCGTTGGAGCCAAAACAACCGCATTTCCCCGGCAAAGCCAAACACGTCATCTTCCTCTTCATGTACGGAGGCCCCAGCCACGTGGACACCTTCGACCACAAACCCAAACTGTACCCGCTGGACGGCAAAACCGTTGACGTCAAAACCTTTGGACGCGGCGGCCACAAAAAACAAGGCCGCGTCGTCGGCCCAAAATGGACATTCAAGCGATACGGACAATGCGGCAAAGCAGTTTCCGCTCTTTTTCCCCACCTAGCCCAGCACGTGGATGACATCGCCTTCATTCACTCCATGACGGCCGACTCGCCCATCCACGGCTCCGCAATGTTGATGATGAACTCTGGCCATCTACTCAGCGGGCGCCCCTCCCTTGGTTCTTGGGTTAACTACGGACTTGGCACCGCGAACCAAGACCTGCCCGGCTACGTCGTCATGCTCGACAAAACCGGAGGCCCTATCAGCGGCGCCAAGAACTGGACCAGCGGCTACATGCCCGCGAGCTATCAAGGCACAGTCTTCCGCCCTCGAGGCACTCCCATTCTCGATCTGGAAAACGTCAACCAAATGAGCCGAAGGGAACAGCGAACTCTCATTAACCACCTCAACCACTTCAACAACAACCACCTTGCGGACCGCGTTGATAACTCCAACCTAGCCGCTAGAATTGCCAGCTACGAACTCGCCTTCAAAATGCAAACCACAGCCCCAGAAGCGGTGGGCATTGAAAATGAACCCGAACACGTCAAAAATCTGTACGGCATTGACCATGAACGCACCGAAGACTTCGGCAAAAAATGCCTTCTTGCCCGCCGTCTAGTGGAACGAGGCGTCCGCTTCGTCCAGATTTACTCCGGCGGCGCTCACAACGACGACAACTGGGATGCCCACGGCGACCTCGAAAAAAACCACAACTACCACGCCGGCAACACCGACAAACCCATTGCCGGACTCCTTCAAGACCTCAAAAACCGAGGTCTCCTTGACGAAACCCTCATCATCTGGGGCGGCGAATTCGGCCGCCAACCCACTGCCGAATACGCCAAAGGCACCGGGCGCGATCATAATGCCTACGGATTCACCATGTGGATGGCCGGCGGCGGCATCAAAGGCGGCCTGAGCATCGGCGAAACCGACGAACTCGGATCCGCCGCAGTCCAAAACCGCTACCACGTCAAACACCTCCACGCCACCATCCTCCACCAACTCGGTCTCGCTCCCAACAATTTAACTTACTTCTATGCAGGCCTCGACCAACGACTCGTCGGTGTCGAAGGCGCCGAACCCATCCACCAACTCATCTAGTATTATGGCGATCAGAAAACGGAAGCGGCATTTCCACGATGAGCAGCTATCGTCTGTTGCGAAGGTTTTATTAGAGCAAATGGGTGTCAACCGTCCCATGCACTATAAAGAGGTAGCCGAGTTGTTGTTAAAGGCGAAGTTCTTCGATCCGCAGGCCGATACACCAGAGCAATCTGTGAACGCCTATTTGTCTGAGCTAGCGAACTACACTCCTTTCTTCGAGCGTGTTGGCAGGGGAGTCTACCAAATCAAGATGGAATTTACCCGCTACAAAATCTTGAGGGAATTACGGCGGTCCGGTTATTGAATTTTACAGGATTGTTCATATTATGGCGATCTTTTGGTTTGGCGTTTGATATATGTGTGAAGGCGAGGCAAAAAGCGCCGTCAAACGAAAAGAAGAATAGTTTGATTGACGCCAAGTTTCCCGTTTCGGATGGAGTGGGAATGGTTGAATATTCCCGCAGAGGCATTGAATCTTTGTTGGAAAGGATTCGTTCGTTGTGGGCGAGAAAAAGGCGACGAAGGTTACTCAGTTGTTTTGGGTTTCAGTCTGTAAATCCGGCCGTCGAAGGACAGCACGTAAAGTTCTTCGTCAGCGTCTTTGCCAAATCCTGAAATGCTTCGGCGCGGTTCGGCATTGGCCGGCATTTCGGCCACTGTGCCGAGGTGGGTAATTTTCCCATGCTGAAATCGAAGTCCCCAAAGGCTTCCTGTTACAAAATCTCCGTAAAAGTAAACTCCGTAAAAGTCTGAGAGTCGGTTGCCTCGATAGACGTGCCCGCCGGTGATGCTTGCTCCCGGGCTGTGAGGGAAAATGGCTTGATCGTTGTATTGCGAGGAGTGCGGATATTCCATCACGGGGGAAATTGTGTTGACTGCTTCTGAGGCGGGTTCCTTGAACAGGTGAAATCCTTCGTAAGTATTCCAGCCATAGTTTCCGCCTCGGAGGACCAAGTTGATTTCCTCCCATTTGTTTTGCCCCACGTCGGCCATCCAAAATTGACCTGTTTGGGAATCGAAGGAAAGCCCCCAAGGATTCCGGAATCCGAATGCCCAAATTTCACCATAGACGCCGTTGCCAACTCCAACGAACGGATTGTCGAGGGGGATGCCGTATTCTTTCGTCTCCGATCGCTCATTGACGTCCAAGCGCAGGATTTTGCCCAACAAGGATCGCAAGTTTTGTCCATTGTTGTGCGGATCGTTTTGAGAACCGCCATCTCCCAATCCAATGTAGAGCTGGCCATCTGGTCCAAAGGCCATGGAGCCAGAGTTGTGGTTTCCGTACGGCTGAGGCACCTCCAGCAATACTCGCTCTGTAGCCGGGTCGGCTTTGTTTGCATTGGTGGTCATGCGACGGAATTCGCTCAGAACGCTCCGACGAGGTTGGTGTTGTGTATAATAGACGTAAAACTTTCCATTCGATGGAAACTGCGGGTGAAAGCAAAAACCAAGAAGTCCTTCCTCGTTTTCGATGTAAGGTTTGCGCTCGGTGATGTCCAAAAAAACTTCCACCGTCTCAAGTTCTTTATCTCGCGGCAGGATCAAAATTCTTCCCTTTTGTTCCACCAAATAGAGGCGCGGATCCCCCGAAGGCGGACTCACGGCAGTGATGGGGCGGTCAAAAGTCAACTTGGGATAGGCCACTTTCAGTTCCAACGGAGGCAGAGAATCTATTCCCAAGAGGCGGATCGCACTCCGCCAAACAAGAACTGCTAGAATCAAGATCAACGGCGTCGGTCGATTCATCCGCTCCACGCTATCTCATCATCATTCAAATGCAAGCAAGGATTTTTTTCATGTTCCAATCAATATCTCCCTCGGACGGAACGGCCTGTCTATTTTTTCCGCCGTCGAACAAAAGGCTGGCATAAACTCATAAAAACGGGAATCATTCTTCCGGAACACGATCTAGGATCCAAATATAATGAAATCTAAATCTAAAGCGGCGCGAGCGCTTTTGCTTGCGGTTCCTCTCTGTTTCGGCTGGTTTCTTATTCTGCCGGCGGATTCTTTCGCCGAAGTCGGCGTTGGTGCTCCGCCGATTGCCGGCGCTGAACGCCTCTTTGACGGCTCTCGAAAAATGCTGGACCTTAAATGGACTTATTGGAAGGGGCCGGGCTTTGCCTCCAGCCTGCCCATCAAATGGAAAATCGTCGACGATCCCGTGGACTCCGGCACTGTTCTGATGACCGATGATCCCGCCGCCTCCGGCGGCAAATACGGCGCCGCCGACATCGTCACCAAAAAGAAGTACCACGATTTTCGACTGCACGTTGAATTCCTCATCCCCGAAGCCGGAGGCAACAGCGGCGTCTATCTCCAAAACCGCTACGAAATTCAGGTGCTGGACGGCGACAAAACGAAACACGGAATGGGCGCCGTCATCAACGAATCCGAATCCCCTTACCACGCTTACAACGGACTTGGAAAATGGAACGCTTACGACATCGTCTTCCGAGCCGCGCGTTTTCAAAACGGCAAACTTGCGAAGCCGGCTATGGTCACTATGTTCTTCAATGGAATCAAAGTGCATACCAATCACCCCATCAAAAAAGTCTGGGGAGGTCCCCGATCCGGCCTCGACGGAGGCAACAAGGGCGGACGAGGCATCACCAACCGCCCCGGCGGAATCAAACTCCAATGCGAAGGCCACGACGTCCGCTACCGCAACATTTGGATCCAGGAACTTGATCTCGCCGAAGCCGATACCGATTTCGCGCCGAGTGAATAAACTCTCACTTCCATATGATTTCAAAACAAGCGGAATCCAATCCCGGCCAATGAGTAAAACAAACAAATCTTCCTATGAAACTTTGCCAGTTATTTTTGGCGGAGCAGGGAAGGGGAGAGTTTCGGCTTTTTCTATCGAGAGGGTCTTGGTATTTTCCTGCTTGATGGGTTGAGCGCATGGAAATAGATCGCATTCGAAACTTCAGCATTATCGCCCATATCGACCACGGGAAAACAACCTTGTCGGATCGATTGCTTCATTTGACAGGGACGGTTGCCGATCGGAAGATGCAGGAACAACTTCTAGATTCTATGGATCTAGAACGGGAACGGGGGATCACCATCAAGGCGCATCCGGTGACGATGTATTACCAAAGCAAGAAAGGGGAACGTTACGAGCTCAATTTGATCGATACACCCGGCCACGTGGATTTTTCCTACGAAGTTTCCCGCAGTCTCAGTGCCTGCGAGGGAGCGCTTTTAATTGTAGACGCGGCGCAAGGAGTGGAAGCGCAGACAGTGGCCAACGTGCACCTTGCAATGAAGCAGAATCTGCAAATCATCCCTATCATCAATAAAATCGACCTGCCGCACGCCAACGTCGCGGAAACGATACAACAGATTGAAGATATTTTGGCAATTCCAGGGGAGGAAACAATTTGCGCCAGTGCCAAGCAGGGAATCGGCGTCGCGGAAATTCTGGAGGCCATTGTCAAGCGCGTGCCGCCGCCCAAGGGCAGCGCCCAAAGACCGCTTCAAGCGCTTCTGTTTGATTCCTACTACGACGTTTACAAAGGAGTTGTGACGCACGTCCGAGTCGTCAACGGCGAATTGCACCCCGGAGTTTGGGCGAAGATGTTGCACTCCGGAAAGAACATCGAGATCAAGGAAGTGGGCAGCTTCAATCCGAAGCCCTACGCTCGCGAAAGATTAACGGCCGGAGAGACGGGTTATATCACCGCCAACATCAAGACGCCACTCGACGTTAAGATTGGAGATACCTTGACGGACGCCCGCAATCCGGCTCCGGAACTTCCGGGCTTTCAAGAAATTCATCCGATGGTATTCAGCGGGATTTATCCTATCAACAACGCTGATTACGAACGATTGAAGAGCAACTTGGCAAAACTTCAGCTCAATGACGCAGCGTTCTTTTACCAAGCCGAAAGCTCCGTCGCTCTGGGTTTTGGCTTTCGATGCGGCTTCCTCGGATTGCTTCACCTTGAAATTATTCAAGAAAGGTTGCGGCGGGAGTTTGAAATGGACATTATTTCAACCTATCCTAGCGTTGTCTACCACGTCGTGACAACGGAAGGAGAGAAGCGCGAGATCGACAATCCCGTATTTTTGCCGAGCCCGAATCATATAGAAGAAATCCAAGAGCCGATGGTCAAAGCGTTCATTATATGCCCCAACGAATGCATTGGAGACATGATGAATTTGGTTTCCGAAAAACGGGGGATATTGGAACATACGGAAACGCTGGACAATCGTCGCGTGATGTTAACTTGTCAGATGCCGCTCAACGAGATTCTGATTGACTTTCACGACCGCATTAAAAGCCTGACGCACGGCTATGGCTCTATGGATTACGAACACGCCGGCTATCAGAAATCAGATATGGTTCGGTTGGAACTGCTTGTCAATTCGGAGCCGGTGGACGCGTTTTCGTGCATCGTGCATCGTTTGAAAGCCGAAAGCCGCGGCCGTTCCCTCGCAACAAAGCTGAAAAACGTCATTCCCCGGCAACAATATCAAGTCGCCATTCAAGCCGCCGTCGGAGGCCGAATCATTGCCCGAGAAACAATTCGCGCCATGCGAAAAGACGTTACGGCCAAATGCTACGGGGGAGACATTACTCGAAAACGGAAGTTGTTGGAAAAACAGAAAGAAGGCAAAAAGCGGATGAAATCCATCGGTTCAGTGAACATTCCACAAGAAGCCTTCGTCCAAGTATTGAAATCATGATTCGTTCCTGCATTCGCTGGTTAAAGTCCCGGAAAATTCGCGCGGCCGCGCAAATGCGGCATCAAGTTCGCAAGCATCTGAACGCGCAACGCGATATTCTTTCCGCCAAAGCTGTTCAAGCGCTGGAAGAATCGATTCGAAGAAGCGGCAAGGCGATCCGTCACGGCGCGATTCCCGGGGAAACTGAGATCGCTTTGAAGGATTTGGAGACGACCGCCAACCAGTGGTTGCGCCCTTATCCTAATCCCGGCCTGCGCGACAACGTAGAAGTTTTTCTTGTAGTCGCAGTTGCGCTGATGGGATTCCGCGCCTTTTTCTTTCAACCAATGGCCATTCCAACCGGTTCTGCGCAACCCACGTTCTACGGCATTGTAGGAGAAAACCTCCGAGACAACCCCGATGCCGTAGTTCCTTCGGGATTGAAGAAATGGTACCGCTCTTGGATTCACGGAGAAAGCTACTACCACGTCACCGCAAAGAACAAAGGCTTTTTTAAAATCATCGATTCCGAACCCGATCCGGTTTTTCCCTTCGTGTATAAGCAACGATTCAAAATCGGCGACCAAAAATACACCGTTTGGTTTCCTCCAAAGCACGTTTCACGTGAAGCCAACCTTTGGCACTATGCCGGACTTAGTCACCGCTTTCCGTCGTCTCGAAAACATTTCGAAAAAGGCGAGACGATAATCAAAATTAAGGTGACAAGTGGGGATCGTCTGTTCGTCAACCGTTTGATCTACAACTTTCGGCGCCCGCGCCGAGGAGAAACAATTGTCTTCAAATCCACCGGGCTTGAAGGACAAGGGCTGACTGCTAATACCCACTATATCAAACGCTTGGTGGCTTTAGGCGAGGAGACCGTTTCCATTGGCGATGATCGGCGGATACGCATTAACGGGCAACCTTTGGATGCCTCAGATTCCGGCTTTGAATTTGTCTACGGATTCAACCCCAATAATCCGCCGCAAAAAGACGCGTATTCAGGGCATGTGAACGGCACGGTGGAAAGACGATGGCGAAATTGGGATAGAAGCAGGCATTTTGGCAGATCCTATAGTTGGAAGGAAATGCTCGAGCATTTTGAAACGGAAGGGCCGCACGAATGCCCTGAATATGACGGCAAGCCCATGCCGACTAACTCTCCAAAGTTCCGGAATGCGGACGCAGAATTCGTAGTTCGAGAAAATCATTACCTCACATTCGGCGACAACACGCTAAACAGCAGAGACAGCCGTTATTGGGGCGACATTCCGCGCGAAAAAGTAATCGGCAAGTCGGGTTTTGTGTTTTGGCCGATTTCGGAACGTTTCGGCTGGCACGCCCGATAAACAACAAAAATCCCCAATGAACAAAGCTTTTTGCTTCTCTTAATTAATTTTCCGCACAATGTTTGTTATATTTAATTCTTTAATCCCCAATTTTATCTGGAGCTCCTCGCTTTATGCTGTTTCCTTCTGCGATTCGATTATATCGCGGATGATTGCCGTCAGGTTGCGTGTGGGACGAAACCCAATACATCGGTAAATTTTGTCCAACGAAGGCACCCGATACCGCATATCCTCAAATCCCTGCCCGTAAACTTCTTCATACGGCACATGTCGAATCTTCGAAGTCGAACCGGTCAATTGAATAATTCTCTTCGCTAATTCATTAATGCTCACCTGCTCTGCCGAGCCTACGTTAAATACTTCCCCTGCGCACTCCGGCTTGTCGAGAAGCGCCACAAACGCCGTCACAGCGTCTTGGACATGGCAAAAACAACGAGTCTGAGTGCCGTCTCCATAAACACTGAGATTCTCTCCGTCAAGCGCTTGCCGAATTAGCCTCGGAACCACCATCCCATACCGCCCGGTTTGCTTAGGGCCTACAGTGTTGAACAGTCGAACCAATACCACCGGGAGATTGCTTTGTCGCCAATAAGCCAACGCCAAGAATTCGCTCAATGACTTGGCAACAGCGTAAGCCCATCGGTGATGCCCCGGAGAGCTGATAATGCTGTCGGCATTTTCCGAAAAAGGCAGTGCCTCTGATTTGCCGTATACTTCCGAGCTTGAAGTCAACAAAACGGGCGTTCGACAATGAGCGCATGCGCTCAACACATTCGACGCACCTTCCACCATGGTTTCGATGGTTTCCACCGGTTTTTCGACGATCATCTTGACGCCTACGGCCGAGGCCAAATGATAGACTCGATCCGCTTCCTGCACGCATTCGGCGACGAGCAAGCGGTCGCTCATATTACCATAAACCAATCGAAATCGTTCGTTTCCTTCTAGTAATCGAATGTTCTCACGCGTTCCAGTGGAAAAATCATCGAACACAATTACAGAGTCGCCTTGTCCAAGAATCCGTTCAGCCAAGTGCGACCCGATGAACCCCGCTCCGCCAGTAATCAAATAACGCATGGCATTCTGGATTGAATTTCTCCGCCTTTATGCCGCCGTTGTTCGGAAACAGAAAAGAATATAACGAGTCGGCGACTCGCAGTCAGCAATAAGACATATAAAGAATGCGCAGAGTTTTTCGGCTCATTGAGACACATCTGGAAACGCAACTTTCTCGCTTGTCGAGTCAAACAAGCCGTCTTCTTGGAGCTGTGCAATGATTGTTGTTTCCCTGCCGCGTAATTTCTTTTCGATGACCCACTCAATCCGTAATTTCCAATCGTCGACAGTGTAAGGATGAGAGCGGCGCGCCGCATCGCCCCACCGCGCCGATTGCGCTCGGATTGCCTTATCGATCTGTTTCGCTCGAGCGCGAAATCGAGCCACGCAACGATCCGTCGTCAAAGCGCCCTCCCCCGTCAAATGTTTGCGGGCAAGCTCGGCAAATCGTTGGCGATAATGGGAATGGCTCATGAGGTCTTGATGCAACCATTGTGGATTGCTGAATTGAAAGTAGTTCTGATGGCGGCTGATAAAAGGGCCGGTTCGATCATCGAGGCTGTCCGGCGTTCCCAAAGTGTGTTCGGCGTCGTGGACAAAAAACCGGAACCCATATAATCCATTACGATTTCGTATAGCGAACCAATTGTTGGAGCGTTCATTGCCTAAAAAATGAGAGAGTGGCCCGTCCGAATTACCTGCGTAGAAGTTGACCAGCATGTAATTAATCAAATTGTCAATATCCACTAAGGCCGGCGTTTGGCTAGTCGCGGCGAGGTCTGGTGTAAGACCGGCCAGCTTGGCGTAAACTTCATCGCTAGGCTTCCTAGCCAAGGATCGGGCGCCTTCCCACAGTTCCCTCCACGCAGAAGTGTTTCCATCCGTAGCTTCCAAAGTATAGCCGCCTGAAAAATTGCTGCATTTGAGCGTATCATAATCCTCGCGATTGCCTCCGAAGTAAGTGGCTCCGTAAGCGGCTTCAGGACGTTCTTCGGTCATATAGATTCCCCAGTATTGTCCGTTGAGGAAGAGATGGTAGTAGCGGCTTCTTGTATAAGGCGACCCTAAGTCGCGTTGTGTATCGCGGCAGAAAACATCCCGCACCAAAGTGTTGTGCGATCCGTAATGGGTCTCCCTCCGCCTTGCCCAAGAATAATTTTGCGCCGTTCTCAAATCCACTTTGTCGAAGCGATCGGCGCCTTCGTCGCCGAAGAGCGGATATTTGAGTTTCCCGGCGCCGTAAATCTTCCTGAAGAACAAGCGGAATCCGTGTTTGAGGGAATAAGAATTCCGAGTGAATCCACCGCGAATTCTCAAACCAGCGCCCACTTGAAACCCCTCGCCGCCGTTCGGGTCAATCAACTCCACAGAAGTATAACGTTCCCACTCTTTGCCTTGTCCTTTGGGATTAGTGTAAATGCCATAAGCGGGGTCAGTCAGATTGCCTTGCGGTGTGGCTAGCGAGATGGTCGCGATTTGCTGGAAGGCTTCTTTCCATTGTTCTTTTGTAAATGACTTTATGATTTCGGGGTCCATTCCGTAGTCAAATCGCCTCTTGTTTCTGTTCACCGGGCGATCCGGCCAGCCTTCGGCGACTGCTCCCGCTCGGCTTTGGAGCAGAATGTCGTCCAGAAAGAGATAAGTTTGCGTAACGGGGATCGACGGCAACCTTCCCGGCGAATGCGACACCGCGGTAACACGGCTTGTTCGATCAATCGCTATGGGTTTTTCGTATTGTCGGCCGTTGGGTCCGCCATGCTCTTTTGTAGGCAGCGGAATGGAACCGTCGATAGTAAACCAAATGACTTCCTCCGGATTGTTGTTATAGAACGACAATAAAAATGGCTCTTGGCAATATCCGTGCGGACGGCTGAACTTCGGTTTTGCAGATCGATTTGCATTGTTTTCGTAGTTGGGCATTGGAGGCAGAGGAGGCGCATGAGTCATCGGCATCGGGCCGTGCCAGCCTCCTCCATCAAACAACTCTTCGTGATGCTGTTGAAAATAAAACACCACGGCGAAGAGAACCGCAATTCCTATAGTAAACAGCAAGGCCAAAACAGCTAGAATTTTCGCAAATAACTTCATTGATTGTTTCTCTCAACAGTTCGGAATCGGCATCGCAACAGCGTTCAAAATTTGCTTTTAGCCCTTTGGACGAACCTAAAACCCAAAGGCCTCGAATCTCGGATAATTTTTCCCATGTCCCAAACTTCTAAGATTATTGGATAAGTTGAGCGCGGCGAAAACAGGTGATCAGGTGGTCGTTAATCATCCCGACGGCTTGCATGTGAGAATAACAAATGATCGAGCCGACAAACTGGAATCCCCGCTGCCGCAAGTCTCGGCTTAGCGCGTCGGATTCTGGGCTGACGGAGGGATAGTCGTCCTGGGATTTGAGAGTGTTGACGATCGGCTTGCCTTCGACGAAACGCCAGATGTAACGGTCGAAGGAGTCAAACTCGGTTTGGACTTCAAGAAACTTCCGCGCGTTGTTGATGGCGGCAAGAATCTTTGCCCGATTACGAATGATGCCCCCATTTTGTAGCAATCGTTCCACTGTTTCTTCGCCAAATCGAGCCACTTGCTGAGGATCAAATCCGGCAAAGGCTTGTCGGTAGCCGCTGCGTTTTCGCAACACGGTGTACCAACTGAGGCCGGCTTGCGCCGATTCGAGCGTCAGAAACTCGAATTGCTTTTTGTCATCGTGCACTGGAACTCCCCACTCCAAGTCGTGGTAATCAACGTAATCGGGTTTGCTCAAATCTACCCACGGACAGCGTTTTGGCTCTGATTTCTTTCGAGGCATTGTCCGGCGGCGTTGCATTCTAGGCGAACAGTGCCCGGACCGACTTGCCTTTGTGGGCGACAGTGAAGGGGCGGCCGGAGTCGGACATGATCACTTTGTCTTGGGGCAAACCAAGGGCGTCGGCGATGGTGGCGTTGAAATCGGGGATGGTTACGGCGTTCTCGGTGACTTCGGAGCCGGTTGCATCGGTGGCGCCGTGAACGTATCCTCCTTTGATTCCGCCGCCGGCCATGAGACAGCTAAAGGCTTTTGGATAATGATCGCGGCCGACGTTTTGATTGATTTTCGGCGTTCTCCCAAACTCTGTGGCCAGCACGACCAAGGTATCGTTCAACAACCCGCGTTGTTCCAGATCGGCAAGCAAAGCGCCTAAGGCTTGATCCAATTCGGAGGCTCGTTCCCGAATGCGTTCGAAATTGTTTTGATGGGTGTCCCATCCACCTGAAGCGACTTCGACGAAACGCACATCTTTCTCGACGAGGCGTCTTGCAAGCAGACAGCCCTGCCCAAAAGAGTTATCTCCGTATGCAGATTGAATGGCGGCGGTTTCCTTGTTGATGTCGAATGCCTCCAGATCGCGGCTGTTCATCAAGGCGGTTGCGTCTCGGTACGCTTCTGTGTAGGCCCGAACTTTTCGCTGGTCGTAACGCGCCTTGAACTCGGCGTCGAGTTGATCAATCAGGCGAAGGCGCCGTTGCATTTTGTCCATGTTGGTGCCTTGGGGCAACCGGCTGTTTTGAAGACCGGCCGAAGGATCGCCAATGGGGAAAGGCGCGAACCGGGCTTCCAAAAAGCCGGCGCCGGGATGGCGGCTGTCTCCGCCGATGGCCACGTAGCCGGGGATCTTTTGGTTCAACTTGCCGGCGAGTCGGAGCGTCCAAGCGCCCATGGATGGATGACGGATGGTTCCCCGCTGAGTGTAGCCGGTTCGCATGAAATAACGACCTCGCTCATGCGCTCCTTGATTCGAGGTCAGCGAGCGGATTAAGGCGATTTCGTGCATTCGACGGGCGATTTGCGACATGTGTTCGCTCACTTGAATTCCCGGAACGGAGGTTCGAATGGCTTTCACGGGGCCTCGCACTTCGGCGTTTGTTTTCGGGTCCAGAGTGTCCAGATGGCTCATGCCTCCCGTCATGTACAAATAAATCACGCGTTTGGCGGAGGCTGTTCGCGATGGAGTGAAGGAGGTTTCAGAGGCAAGGGAGCGCATAGCGGGCAGACCTAATCCGACTCCGAGAAAGGACTTAGCCAGATACGCGGCGAAGTCTCGACGAGAGAATTCATCTAGTTGATTGATTAGCTTTTTCATGATTAAAAAAATTCCGTTTATTGGATAAAGGCAAATTGTCGGGTATTCAACAGCGCCCAAGCAAGGTCTTTGGCGGCCATGCGGGGATTTTTCTTGAGTTCCGGGAGCAATAACGTCCGCTCTTCGGGGCTGGGATGGCGAGTCAGGATTGTCAAATAAATTGCATCCAGCAACTCGTCGGCGTCCTTCGTTGAGTCCGCGGTTGCCCGGAAAAGGGAGTTGGGCTTCCACAAGTGAAAGTGAATCGGGCCGTTGAGGAGTGTCAAAATCTGGGGAACGTTGGCCTCATCGTTGGCGTTTTCGATGGTTTCGCGGTCGGACTGGCCGAATTGCCGGAGGAAATGCCGCGCCGGCGCCGGAGAGGGAAGATTGGAAGCGCGCACCAACTCAGCGGGGATTCCGATCCAACGAGGATCGGCACTATCCAAGCGGCGCGAGCGTTCTTGCCTGCGTTCCTGCGATGTTGCGTTCTTCCCCGCTAGACGCGTCTTTTCGTTGAGGGCCGCTTGTTCCCGCTGTAAACGGCGCAATGTTTCCAAATCTTGATTTTTCTTGGCGACGTTGATCTGTTGTTGAAGTGTTCTTCGTTTTTGGAGTTGTTGGTTTCGAAGGCGGTTTGCCTGCGTTTGTTTCGCTGCCAGCGCCAGTATTTTTTCGGCGCTCATGCCGGCTAATTGTTCTGCTTGAGTGTAGTAGCGTTGATTTTGGTTGGGGCGTTCCTGCCGTTCGTCTACATCTCGAACAATCAGCCCGATTATGGAATCCCAAAGTTGTTCGGCGGACATCCGTTTTAACAGTGGTCCGGGATAGTAATAGGGGTCGCCTTTTGTCCATTCTTCCGTGGAAACGTTCCGTTGCCAAGTTTGCGTATTGTAGAGCACGCGGAGGTAGTCTCGCAGGTTAAATTTGAGATGGATTATCATTTCCGTCAGGTAGTTCATCAACTTTGGGTGAGAGGCCGAATAACCATCCGCCAAATCGTCAACGGGCTCAATCAAGCCTACACCCATAACCCGTTTCCAAAGGCGGTTGGCAATCACCGTCGCAAAGCGGGGATTTTCCGCCGAGGCTAGCCATGCGGCGTAGCCGTCGCGTTGGCTCTCTCCTCGATCCAGTTCAATCTTATCTCCAAAAAGAACGCCCGGTTTTACAACGGACTTGGGCTTGGCGTCATCGTATTGATAGTCGTCCGGGAGTTTGAGCTTGGCATTCGTTTCGTGGACTCGGTAGCGGAGCGGTCGAATCATCCGACGCGCCATCTGTTGCACTTCAGGATCGATGTCTTCGCCGTCGGACAAGCGGCGATTGATCTTTCGATATTCTTTCAGCACTTCTCTGTCCGTCGTTTTGACGCCGAAGACATAGGCCGCTTGCCGATAGTAATCCAATTGAGTGAATTCGTCGTAGGGATGATCATGGCATTGCGCGCAAACCAATTGCGTTCCCAAGAATATTTGAAAGGTGTTGGCCATATGGTCTAGCGGCATCCCGGCGTCTCGAAGGTAATAACCGGCCGCGCCGTTTTCCCAGACATATCCTTCGGCTTGAATCAACTCGCGCGCCATCTGGTCGTAGGGCTTGTTCTCCCGCAACGAATTCTTGATCCAGTCCAGATAATGTTGGCCGGGGGCATTTCGCAGGCGGGATTGCGCTCGCAACAAATCCGCCCAGTAGTGAAACTCTCGGCTTACGTAGCCTTCGGAATCCAAAAGTCGATCAATGAGATCTCGACGTTTGCGCGGCGCGGAAGATTGGAAAAACGAACGGGCTTCTTCGAGATTGGGAATCCGCCCCACAATTTCGAGATAGGCCCGGCGCAGAAACACGTCGTCGTCGGCCGGTGCATTCGTCTGCATGCCTTGCTTTTTCAAGCCCGCCTGAACGATCTCGTCAATTCGCCGGACGTGCGAATTCAGCGTCGATTCCGTCAAAGATCCGGCGGAGCGAGCAATGGCGTTTGCCGGGTTTTGTTCCGGCGCAGATTCCTCCGCCATCAAAGGGCTTGCGGCCAAAAACAAAACAAGAAGGCGGGTTTTGTGTTGGAGTTTGCGTTTATTTGTCATGCTGCTGGGAAGATTTCATTCTAAAGCCTTTCGCGTTCTTTTTCATTTGCTTTTCTTCGCCATTCACGAATTATCGTCGGTTAATCCATTTCCAAAAGACAAATCTGCCTCATCCGTTCCGCGAACCGCAAGTATTTAATTGCGCTCTCTGCCAGACATCAAGAATAATCTTGTCTGCGGACGGCACAGGCAAAAAAACCTTTGCTCGTTCTAAATTTTTCTTTATTCTTCTCTCATCTCATTGATTAAAAACAGGTAAAAAATTATGCAAACTCAACCACTATCTACGAAACCAACAATGGCGGTGATGTTGAATATCGGCGGAAGAACGCTGCCGTCGTTGGCAGCTGTCGTCGCGCTTTCTCTTTCCTTGACCGGCTATGCGCAATCCCCTCCCCCCCCCCCCTCCGCAGTGATTTTTGAGGATGATTTTGAGTCCAACGAAATCGACGAAACCAAATATCAAGCGGCCAACCCGTTCTTTGAGGGAGGCCAAGGCGACATTCACGCCGAAGCCGGCGACGGAGTGATGCGCTTTGTCGGCACCACCACGCAACAATGGTGGTCCGGCGGCACTTTGCGCATTGTGCCGACCTTCGCCCCATCAGAATCGCAAAAGATCACACTTTCCATCGACCGCGTGGAGGAAGCGGGACAAGGAACCGCTTCTCGAAGCGCGCTGTGGATTTTCAACGAAGACGAAACCAAATACATTCTCTTTGCCGACGTGCGAGGCGAAGGAGGCTGGCGTTACAACCGAAAAATCGGCGAAGCCGGCGACGTGCCTACCGGAGGAGGCACCAATATCGGCGCTTTTAACGGCGCGGCGTTTGACGACGGCGGCCTGCACCGAATGACAATGGTGGCCGATGGATCCACGGTAAAACTGCTTCTGGACGGGATGGAGGGCACCGAAGTGAACTTTCCCTTCTCCCCCGTTGTTTTTCACTTCGGCTCTTATGCCCGCGCTGACAACGACACCGCCGACACAACTTGGGACAATCTGGTTATCGAAAGCGAGGGAAGCGCTTCCTTTCTTGCCGACACTGGAATTAGCGTTCGAGAAAATGCGATCAGCCCGCCGATCACGGTGCGCATTCCGCAAGGATTGAATTTGCAACGAGCGATTTCCCTAACCATCGTCAGTGAGGATCCAAGCATCGCCGTGCCGGAAGGAGGCGCAAACGGCAGACTGGAACTCACTTTCCCCGCCGGCGGCGAGAACACGACTACCTTCAGAGTGGCTGGCAGCAGTCCCGGCGGCACGCAATTCCGAATCGAAAGCAACGACGTCAACTCGGCGAACGTGTTGGCCGTGGCCGTGATTTCCGACCCCGGCCTGTTGCTGGAGGAAAATTTTGCCGGCGACTCCATCGACGATTCTAAATGGCAAATCAGCGAACAAGGTTTTGGCAACGCTACCGGCGGCGAATTGACCGTGGAGCAAACCGAAGGCCGTTTGAAAATCGACGTTATACCGGACACGGCTTGGGGGGGCGCTTCTTTGAAGACGGCCGACGGCTACTTGGCTACCGAAGACCTCAACCTTGTTTTTGAAGGATACCGCATTTCTATCGATTCTTTCGGCAGCAGCGCAAGATCCGGCGTTTTCATCGCCAACGACGACCGCTCTCGCTACGTGTTCTTCTCGCAGCTGATCGAAAATGGAGACATCACAAGATGGCGAGTGAATGTAAATCCCGGCTCTCCAACCGGCGCAGGAACGGTCATTGGCGCTTTTTCGGAAATGACGGAATCGGATATAGTATACAGAATGAAGCTGGTGGCCGACGGTAGTAATGTTGAAGTCTTCCTGGACGGCGTCTCCGGCGGCCAATTTCCATTTGAAGTCAGCACGGGCATCCACTTCGAGATTGGCGCCTATGCGCAGGATACCGACAACGGAGTCACTAGCTGGTTTGACAACGTGAAGATCGAAAACGCGCTCCCCTGCATACAAACCGACGATTCCAACGTGCTACTTACTTTGGCGCAAACCCAAGACATGACGGTGACCGTCCCTCGCCTTGCCAATGACTCTGCGGATGTTTCCGTAACAATCACAAGCAGCGACGCCGACGTCGCCGTTCCCGTTGGAGCGACTGACGGAGCGCTTACACTCCACTTTGCCGCTGGCGCTTCGAACTCCCAAACCGTCCGCATTCATCCCACTGGTCTCGGCACCGCCTCTTTGACATTGAGCAACGACGCAAGCGTCTGCGTTGGCGATCCGATCCGCGTCGAAGTGGTCTCCGTGCCGGAAGTGCTTCTCATCGACGACTTTTCAGGGACTTCGTTTGACCCCGCAAGGTGGCGCGAAGATAGTTTTTCATTCAACGACAGCGGCGCCGCCAAGCCGGCTCCGGATTCGACAATCTCCATAAAAGACGGCCAACTCCTCATCCACGTAGAAGTCGAAACTCCTGCTTGGCCGGGATTGGCGCTCTTCACCAAGCAAACCTTTTCCGCTTCCGCCGCCGAGCCTCTGACTTTTGAAATCGACCGCAAAATGGTGGACTTCGTTCTGGCGGCGGGAGTGAGCTCGGAAAGCCGAACGGGCATTTGGGCGCGAAGCGAAGACAACTACGTCTTTTTCGTGGATCATACCACTCATGACGCCCGCAATTTCGGCTGGCGCTACAACCGCGTTCCCGGCAACGACGACAACGAAAGAACCGGCAACGGCGTCAACATCCCCGCCTTTGACGGAGGCTCCTTTGACAACCGCAGGAATCATCGGATGAAGATGGTGCTGAACGGATCCACCGCGAAACTATTTCTGGATGATGTTTTTGGCGCGGAAGTGGACTTTCCCTTTTCGGACAACCTGTCTTTTGGATTTGGTTCCTATGCGGACGACGTCGGCCCCGCAGACGCAGACGGAACAGTGCGAGGCAACCAAACTAAGGGATTCTTTGACAACGCGCGGATTACCGGCGGATCCACGCCATTCACGCCGATGCCTCCTCCCAGCGCAGCGACGATTAGCCTTTTCTCCGTTCAAGACGGAAACTTGGTGATCGAATGGAGCGGCGCTTCTCTGTTAGAATCCAACACTATCGACGGAGAATATACGCCGATTGCCGACGCTACACCGCCCAGCACCACCGTGCCTATCGAGGCCGGCAATAAATTCATCATTGCCCGATAAACGCCGAGCAAACAAACCCAACCATCACTAAGCCGATACAAGTCCGTTAGCAAACCGTTGCGGAAGGCTGGCGAGAGCGATAACCCAATCGCTCTCGCCAAATTTCCTCAGTTGCCTCCCAAGCACCAAACCATCTCATCCCCTTCCCTAACCCTTCCACAGCCAGAAAACAAATCGCCGCCGCCAACAAAAAACGAAGAAAAAATGCGCCTCTGCACCTAAAAAAAGACGGGAAAAAGGGCAAAATTGCGAAAAAAAAGACAAGAAATCCTCGAATCCGCAAAAAAGTTAAGAAAAAAAAACTTGCTCTCAAGGTGGATTTTTGTTTTTCTCGCTTTTGAGAACAGTAGGCGGGTTGATTCGTCAATCGGGTCTCCCCGCTGAAATATCACAGTTTGGATATGCAATGCGTCGGGAGAGTCGTAATATTCTCTTTCCTGTTGGCTTCGGCAAACAGGTGGAAACTCGCGTTTTTAATTCGCCTGCTGTTCTCAATCGGCCTGGACGCGGGAAGAAGTTTCCCAAAGGCGCCGGCCAAAACGCAATAAACGACACAATCAAATAAAGAACTCGATATTATGACACAATTAAACAACAACAAGCGGCTTGACAATCCCAACGGAATCGGTCAAGATAACTCCAACGAAGCCATGCAACTTGCATCGGAAACAACGGAATCGCCGGCAACGGAGAAGAAAACGCCGCTGACGCTCAAACTAATAGGGAAGGTAGGAGTCGTCGTCATGCTCGTTCTCTCGATGCTGATGATCCCTCCGCCGATAAAAACCAAGGCGGCAGACCCGGTCACGACAACCGTCACCTTCATCGTCGTAACCGCCGCCAGTTGGCTCATTGGCGATGTATTGAGCTCGGCGAAAGCGGCGCTATTGGCCGCCGCTTCTAGGCCCAATCCCCCGGAAGCCAGCGCCAGCGTCATCGGCGCATTCTGGACAACCAACTGGTACGAGAACCTGTACAAAATAGAAGGTTGGAACGGCGACACCTATCAATGGACGGGAAACTGGACAACCGAAACCGTAACCGCCAGCCAAGGGGATTACAAAACAACCAACGCGGTGGGAACGCGCAAAGACGGGATGGCGATGGAAACCGACGAGGCCGAAGTGTATTTGATGAACCAAAGATGCTCCGTCAAAACGGTTACCTACGAATTGTTCACTACCGATTACGATCCAGAACCGCGTTACTATAACGGCCTCCCTTACGACGGCTACTTGCGCGATGTGTACGTCACCGCCAGAGCCGACTGCCTCGAACAAGAAAAAGCCAAAGTCCTCGAACAGATGAACGATGACACCCTCTATTTTGGAACGGGGTTCGAAATCAGCCAGATGACCTACAAAGTCGGCGCCTACAAAATGGAAAGCAAATTCCCTCCCACTAAATGGCCGGACCTCGCGCATCCCAAAGCCGTAGAATCCGGCGCCAACAAATACAAAGGACGCCTCTACTGGAAGTACTGCAAAGTCTTGGAAGACGGCTCATGGGGAACGGAAAAGGACGGTGAGATATTTTTTGACTTTTTCTCCTACAAATACCACCCAAGGACCCATTCGGCCTGCGGAGACAACCAAGCAATCACCGAAGGACCGGACATTAACGACGGCATTACCCGAAGATTTGTCGTCAAACCCCGCATTGAAGACAGGATAACCAAAGTGTTCAGAAGAACGGGACCTTTTGGATTTCCCATGCGGGACGGGCGTTCGTACAAAACGAACAGCGTAGTAGTGGGCACCAAGATCGACGTAGAACAGTACGAGCCTGTTTACGAAGGACAATAAGTCAAAAAGGAAAGGAGCAGACCAGATAAACAAGACAGATAAATTCCTTTATGGAGGCATTGTCGCCGTCGCCCTCGCCGGCATTGTCGCCATGCTGGTGTCGGTGTTCTCGCCTCCAAAACAACCAGCGAAAGAAACCGCCGAACCTCCAACGCCGCAAATCGACGAACCACCAACGGTGGAAACAGCCGCGCTGATAGACGAGCCGCCGATAGATGAATACCCCTATTTCTACTTCGATGAGAACGGAAACAAAGTCTTCCTCACTCAAGAACAACTGGACGCCGGAACGCCTCGCGAGCAGGAGCTCAGACGCGAGGAAGCCGAGCGATTAGCCAAAGAAAAGGCGGAGAAGGAATGGTGGGAAAGCCGACAAGAATGGGTGGAACGATTCCCGTTCGAGCCAACTCATCATCCTGAAATCACCCTTGATACAGCCGTCTATGATCCTAACGGAGGAGAATCGTGGCCGGAAGAGAAAAAGGATAAAGCCTACTGGGAAATGCGCGAGCGGGTTCAAAATCACAGCTTTCTGCGGAGGTTCTACGAAAGCAAACTGCGCTACACAAAAGAGTTCGAGCAGTTGTACGACATCGTCCACGAAGAAGCCGGCGAAAAAGCGGACAACCCCACCGTTCTCGCTAGAACGTTTCGCACACTTCAGAGGTACCATCAAGCAAAGGCTCAAGACCCAGAAGCGGTCTACAAAAAAAACGCTCGAGTGGCCATCCGCCCGCAACCAATGCCTGAACCGCCGGATATGTTGGCTGGTCTAACCCCGCAACAATTGGCGGCCTACAAAGCCCTCCCCGGAGAAGCAAGAAGGAAAATGACCGCAGAACTCCGCTATAAACAACGAAAAGAGTACACGGAGAAACTGCAGGCATATTATGCCCAACCCCGCTCTGAAGTGCGCGACATCACTTGGGGAGAAGAAACCGAAAGCATGAAAAGAATCATTATTGGACATATGATGGATCAAGTGGAAAAAAGCGAAGCGGAATCCATTCGAGAGCGGCTGCTTAATGAAATCCCTGCGGAAGGATTCTTGGAAATGGGGTGGGGCGGATTTGGTTCCGACCATAGCTACGAACTCGAATTGAAACAGGGGGATCCTCTCTTAATCAAATAGTCGTTTGTTTGAGGTTGATTCTTTTTTCCAAACCGTCGGGTTCGCTCGGCGGTTTTTTTGTTGAATGATATTAGTACGGATGGATGCGTTGCGATGGCAAATCGGGCTGCTTATCGCAAAACTGCCTTCCCCTTTCTTTGAAACTGGGCGATGCTTTCGAGAAAGCAAGGAAGGATTCGTTTCGCAATCCAACGAAGCAAAAAGCGGTTTCGCTAATGAGAATTTGGAAAGTTCTGCCGTGAAGGAAAACACATTAATGAAAGCCACAAATCTTTTTGCCGCAACAAGCATTCTCTGGATATTTCTTTGCGTTGCGCCTTTGTTTGCGGCCGAGCCGTTGAACTGGGAGGAAGGCGAGAATCATCGCCGGGCGCGCTTGACGGTGGAAACGGGAGAAGCGGACGGATTTGTGGAAATGTCGGCGGCGGTGACCGGCGTTGATTTTCTCAATCGCCTTCGGGACGAAGTTTCCATTACCAACCAGATTTATTTGAACGGTTCGGGCGTTGCCGCCGCCGATGTGGATGGCGATGATTTTTGCGATCTCTACTTTTGCGGCTTGGAAAGCGCCAACGCGTTGTATCGAAATCTGGGCGACTGGCGATTTGAAGACATCACGGCTTTTTCCCAAACAGCCTGCGCCGACCAAGCCTCCACTGGCGCGGTGTTTGCGGACATTGACGGCGACGGCGATTCGGATCTGTTCGTCAATGGAATTCGCCGGGGGACGCGCCTTTTCCTCAACGACGGACGCGGTGTTTTCCAAGAACAAACTCAAACATGGGGCTTGTCCAACTCGCAGGGTAGCACTTCGATGAGCTTGGCGGACATTGACGGCGACGGTTGGCTGGATCTTTACGTGGTCAATTATCGCAACTCCACAATGCGAGACGAGCCGGATGCGCAGTTTGACCTTCGAATCCACAAAGGCGTTTATGAACTTGTCGCTTACAACGGCCGGCCGGCTTCGTCTCCCGATTTGATTGGTCGATTTTCCTTTGACCGAGGAAGCGGCGTTTTGGAAAACGGGCAAGCGGATCAGCTCTTCCGAAACGACGGCAATGGACGATTGACGCCGATTCCTTGGAACAGCGGCGCTTTCCTAAATGAAAAAGGGCGTCCGGCTCCCCCGCCCTATGATTGGGGATTGGCCGCCGTTTTGCGCGATCTCAATGGCGATTCTTGGCCGGATTTATATGTATGCAACGATTTTCAGTCTCCTGACCGCATTTGGATCAACGACGGCAAGGGAAGTTTTCGTCCTCTTCCGGAGGAAGCCGTTCAACAGACCAGCTTGTTTTCAATGGGGGTGGATGTGGCGGACGTCAATCGCGACGGCGCAGACGACGTTTTCGTGGCGGATATGCTGAGCCGTCGGCACGCCCTTCGGCAAGTGCAGGTGATGGAAGAAACGTCTTTTGCACAATATCGCAATTCCCAAAGCAAGCGCCCGCAATCTCCGCGAAATACACTTTTGCTGAACCGCGGCGACGGCCGCTACGCCGAGATTGCTCGATTGAGCGGCTTGGATGCCTCGGATTGGTCTTGGTGTCCGGCCTTCATCGACGTGGATTTGGACGGATATGAAGACCTTCTCATTACTACCGGCCATTGGCGCGACGCGCAGAATGCCGATGTTTCCCGCGAGATTGACGAGGCCATCCGCCAACGTTCGCTTTCAGGAATTGCCCGGCTCCAACTTCGCCGACGCTTTCCTCGTTTGAACACACCGAATGCCGCCTTCCGCAATCGGGGTGATTTAACCTTTGCCGACGCCGGCGCCGATTGGGGATTTGACTCCACTCGAATTAGCCACGGCATGACGCTGGTTGATTTGGACAACGACGGCGATTTGGACTTGGCGATCAACTGCCTCAACGACCCGCCTCTGCTCCTGCGCAATCGCTCTTCAAAACCGCGCATCCGAGTGCGCCTCAAAGGAACGCCTCCCAACACGCAGGGAATCGGCGCCAAAGTCGCCGTCCTCTCCGGTCAACATCCGACGCAGACGCAGGAATTCGTCATCGGCGGTCGCTACCTTTCCAGCGATGATCCAAGCCGGGTCTTCGCCGCCGATTTGCGCGCGCAGACGACAATCCGCGTTCGTTGGCGAAGCGGTCGCAGAACAACGATTGAAAAAGCTCGCGTCAATCACCTTTATGAAATCATCGAGCCGCCTAATCCCTCCCCTTCCCTATTTGCGCCGCCGCAAAATTCCCAAACGACTATGTTTCAAGACGCAACAGCCAACCTCAATCATCGACACTCCGACTTATCTTACAACGACTACTTGACGCAAAGGCTCTTGCCGCGAAAACTGAGCGAGATGGGGCCGGGAATCACTTGGTTTGACTTCAACGGAGACGGTTGGGAAGATCTCATCATCGGCGCCGGAAGAGAAGGCAAACTCGGCGTCTTTCGCAACAACGGACAAGGAAAGTTCATCCGCCAACGCGCCCAAGCCTTCGATTCCGCCATTCCCCTCGATCACGGCGCAATTTTAGGATGGAAACCAAACGACCAAGACATCTTGTTGCTTATCGGGGAAACAAACTACGAAGACGCCCGCCCGAACGCTTCCGCCTTGAGACAGTTTTCCGTTCTTCATGGAACTGATCGTCGGGATATATTGCGCACTGATGATAGCTGCGGCCCTTTGGCCATGGCCGACGTGGACAACGACGGCGATCTCGATCTCTTTGTCGGCGGCAGCCGCAAAGCTGGACTCTACCCCGATCCTCCCTCTTCTTACTTGCTTCGCAACCAAGCCGGACAACTCATCCTAGACGCCGAGTCTTCGCAAGCCTTCTCCCAGTTGGGAATGGTTCAAAGCGCTGTTTTCACCGACTTGAACTCGGACGCCTCGCCCGATTTGGTGTTGTCGGGCGATTGGATGCCCATTCGCCTCTTTCGCAATCAAGGCGGGAAATTCCAATCTTGGAACCCGCCAATCCGTCAAACTGCGCAAAAAGGACAAAACTCCTCAACCTCTCGCTTTCATGACTGGATTGGCTGGTGGAACAGCGTCAGCGTCGGAGACTTTGACGCGGATGGTCGAATGGACATCGTCGCCGGAAACTGGGGACGCAACGTTGGCCAAAACCACTTTCCCTACCAAAAGAACGCCAAGAAAGGAAACAGCGCGTCCTTCCCTCGCCGATTGTATTTCGAAAGCCGTAGCGCAATGGGAAAACGATTGCTGGAAGCAGATTATGATCTGGAACTCGCCGACTGGGTGCCAAAACGAGACTGGATGACGCTTGGCGCCGTCTTTCCGTCGCTCCTCAAGCGATACCGCAGTTACACGGCCTTCGGACAAGCGCGAATTGCCGAAATCCTCGCAAGCGACTCTTTCCCGCCCATGCAATTCATTGAAGCATCCGTCTTGGACTCGATGGTCTTTCTCAATCGCGGCGATTTCTTTGAAGCCCGTCCCCTCCCCATCGAAGCGCAATTTGCTCCCGTGTTTGGTCTGGACACCGGAGACGTGAACAATGACGGCCATACCGACGTCGTTCTCACCCAGAACATTTGGTCTCTTGCAGAGACAAACGGACGCCAAGATGCCGGCAACGCATTGCTCTTGCTTGGGCAAGGTGACGGCAACTTCCACGCCGTTCCGCCTCGCGTCAGCGGTTTAGCCGTCTACGGACAAGGCCGAGGCCTTGCGCTTTGCGACTATGATCACGACGGCCGACTCGACTTGGCCGCCGCGCAAAACAACGGAACGACGCGGCTCTATCACAACCAAATCGAACGCTCCGGCCTCCGCGTCCAACTCACAGGCGACCCGAACAATCAAGCGGCCATCGGCGCCCAAGTGCGCCTTACTTTTGCCGACGATACTCCCGGCCCCGTCCACGAAATCCGATTGGGAAACGGTTACCTGTCCCAAAATCCCAGCGCACTTGTCTTGAGCAGCTCTCGACCTCCCGCAGGAATTGAAATTCGTTGGCCAAACGGAACCGTCGAACAAATCGCTTTGCCTCCAAACATCCGGGAAATCTCCAAAACCATCCCCAAGCGCTAAGGATTTTGATTTGTTAGTTCCTCTAAAATACGTCGCCGCCTCAGATTTCTTTGCGGATCAACCAATTCGCCAACTCTGCCAAGTATAAGAATCTGTTGAATTTCTTCTTTATATCTCTGTTTGACGTGCCGGTTGTCCATGTTGCATTTCTAAATACGCAACTGATGACTTTATAGTTTCGTTGGACTGCGCCGCTCCCAGAGGCGCAAAAGGGAGGATTAGAAAGTGTGGCCGATGTTCACAAGCGGTTTGCCAAATTCAAAATAAATCTGGTTTGGTTTTGCCGTTGCGGCGGCGGCCGCGCTTCGCCGGCTTGCCGGCCATCGGCAACGGCTTGTTGGGAATGGTGTCGCCAATCTCGATCATCGGCTTCTCATTGAATGGATTAATCATTATCGGCATCTCTGGATAAACGCCTTTCCCGTCCTTGCCTTTGAATCTATCGCGCACCGACCAATGCTGCATGCGGCGAAAGGTTTTGTCGCCGCCCGGCATTTGGAAAGTGCCTAAATCCATTGCCTCCGCTTCCATTCCTTTCGTCCAGCGGTGTTTGCTTTTGGGATTGTCGCCGTCCAGCGTAATGAAGATGCCGGCCGCAACATCGGGGAGAGAGCGGATGCGGTCTTTGAAAGCGCGAACGTCGTTGATCGTGAATTTGCCGCCTTTGACTTGGACGATGACTTTGTCTTCGCCGTATTCGGTTTGTCCGTAAAGCAGTCCGCTGCCGTCAATGCCTCTGTCAAAGCTTTTGATTTTATTGGAAATAATGCCGATGTTCCCAAAGGTCAATGATTCCGCCGCCCAATCTTCAAACTTCCTTTTGTCTTTGGCGGCCAGCATCTTGGCGCCGTCAAAGTTGGTGGGAATGCCGAGAATGGGAACGTCCAGACCGCATTCTCTTTTGAGCCGTTTGCGCGCCACTTCATAGATGGTGAACACGGAAATATCCATGCCGATGAACCGACGTTTGTTGTTGACCGCCGAATGCATCGCCGTGCCGCAACCGCAGAAAGGATCCAGCACTACATCCCCCTCATTCGTGGACGCTTGAATGATGCGGTCTAGTAGTTTCAACGGCTTTTGAGTGGCGTAGCCTTCGCGTTCATTGCCTTTGAGGAGCGGGATTTCCCAAACATCGTCAGGTATTTTGCCTTCTTCGTGAATCCAACTTCCTTTTGCTTTTTTAGCGAATCCAGACCCCTTGTATTTAACTCGGTTATGCGATGATTCAGAGTAAGGCACTCTCACGGCGTCTGGATTGAATTTAGTTTGGAACGCCGGGTCTTTCTGCGTTTTGATGTCTTGTCGTGATTTCCCATAGCAAATAACGGTGTCGTGTTTGCGAGGGAAGTATCGTTTTGCCGCGCTTAGGTTTGAGTAATGCCAAACAATCTCATTCCTAAAATTCTTCGGTCCAAAGATAGCGTCCATCAGCAAGCGGAGATAGTAGTTGGCGAATGGATCGCAATGCAAATAAATGCTTCCGGTTTCTCGGAGCAATCCTTTCAGCAGGCGGAGGCGGTCGGCCATATAGGACAAGTAAGCCAGCATGCCGGGGTCGTTTTCTTTGAGATACGGGAACAGGCTTTTGATTAGGAGATGCGCAGGGTGGAGTTTTTGTTCGTTGATGATGCGTTCGACTCGTTCGTGGGCTTTCATGTTGTAAGTCCACATATCGGTGAAGGCGTCTAGCGAGCCGCTGTCGTTCTTTTTGGATTTGGAAGTGGGGGCGCCGTAGTTGCGGTTGGAGTTGAAGGGCGGGTCGAGGTAAATCAGGTCGATGAGGCCTTGCACCCCTTGCTCTTTCCATGCTTGGATGATTTCCTCACAATCGCCGTAATAAGCGGCATTCGGTTTATAGTCTAGGTTGATGGTGGTCATTATGTATTTCCCGTTGTATTATTCTATTTGCGCCCTGCCATTATATGGAATTAACGCACGTTGCGGTGAGTGCCTTCAAGTTCATTCAAAGCGCGGTTGACGACGCGGACGGTGTACTTGCCGCCAGCGTAAAGTTCTTTGCGAGGTTGTAGGGCTTTTCGCAATTCGTCCATGACGGGCCGGGCTTGTTCGCCGATTTCATCTAAAACGATGGCCGCGTGCAGTCGTTCCCATTGTCCGCCGTTCTCTAAAACAGAGGTCAAGACGGGCAAGGCGTCGGCGGGTTTGCCGAGACGACAAAGAGCATAGGCGGCCGCTGTTCGAACTACAGGCGCCGGGTCAAGAAGGGCTTGGCGAACGGCGGGTTCGGCTGTTGCCGCCGCTTTGCCGATGTTGGCGATTCCAACGGCGCCCCAGTAGCGCACCGCCGCCGCTTCATCGCCGAGGGCATTCATCAAGGTCGGCAAATTTTGTCGTTCTCCAGACGCCGCAACGGCGGCGCGAGCCGTGCGTTGGGCAAGGTTTTCTCCGCCTTCGCTGCGCAGAATTCCGTAGCGATGGCCGATTTTCTTTTCTAGATCGACTAAAAGCGGCTCCGCAATCAAGCCGAGATCCTTTGTTTCCTTGACCCAATCTAGATGAACTTCTCGCATTCCCAGCAACCGTTTTTCGTGCCGGGGATCGGCGGCCAGATTGTTCATTTCGTGCGGATCGGCGGCCGTATTGTAAAGCTCTTCCACGGGCTTTGCGGGAGAGAAGAAGCGTTCGGCGGATTGCCGAAGGATGCCCGTTTCGTGGCGCCGCCGAAGTTCTTTCATCATCGATCCTTTCTCCGAAGTGTTCATATACTGGTAAAACGTCTTCTGCGGTTCGTAATTTCGGATGTATTTATACCGCTGATCTCGAACCATGCGAATAATGTCGTAGCGTTCGTCCATTCGATCTCGCGCTCCATAAACGAATCGGCGCGCCGGGGGCAGGTTTGCGCCAAGAAACGGCCTGCCTTGAACGTGTTGGGGAATCTCAATTCCGGCCAAACGAAGAACCGTTGGGCCAAAGTCAATGGAACTGACTAATCGCTTGGTCTCGGAATTCGGTGCGCCCTGCCCGTCTTTTCGCCATTTCTCCGGGATGCGGACAATCAACGGGATGTGGGTTCCCGAATCATAAAGCCAACGTTTGGCTCGCGGCAGTCCGACGCCGTGATCGGACCAGAAGAAAATGATGGTGTCCTCGTAGAGTCCGTCCTCCTTTAACTGCCGGATGAATTGCCCCGCCCAAGCGTCCATTGCCGTAATCAGCTCGTAGTTCCGCTTCCAATCCTCCCGCGCCGCCTGAGTATCCGGATAGTAAGGCGGAAGATTGGTCAAGGAGTCCGCATTCTGCCGTTGTTCCGGCGTCAGTCTCGCGGTCACCGCGCGATATTTGCTTTCGTTGGCAATGCCGCTTTCATGGCAACCTGAGAAATTGAAAACCGCAAAGAAAGGCTGATCTTTCTTCGGTCGTCCCCGCCAATGCGCGCGGCCGCTGGAATCATCCCAAGTCTCCGACGGCGTCTCAAATTGATAATCTTCCTTGAGGTTGTTGGAGCAATGGTAGCCATTCTCGCGCAGATAAACGGGAAAAGGCTTGACGAATGACGGCAGCTTTGCTCGGCAACGCATATGATGCGTGCCCAAGGTGGTTTGGTACATTCCGGTGATGATCCCGCTTCGGCAAGGGGCGCATACTCCCGCCGTAGTAAACGCCCTCTTGTAGCGCACTCCTTCCGTCGCCAGCCGATCCAAATGCGGCGTGATGGCGTGGGGATCGCCAAAACAGCCAAGATGCGGGCTAATATCTTCTGCGGAAAGCCAAAGAATGTTCGGCCTCTCCGCCGCAAATCCGGAAATCGGAAAACCACTTAACAATAGAAAACAAATGCGTATGAACATAGAGCGAATCCTACTTTTGCCGGATCGATCTTCAAGATCCAATTCTCGTTCCGCTTTTTCCCTTCCTCTCTTCTGTTTCTCGTTGCGGCGGACAAGGTTTTTTACTAGGATGCGAGGAAAATATGAACGATGCCTCAAAACCTATTGAAACATCCCTCTCATTCCCTCGCGCAGACCAACGCCAACCCGACCAACTCAGGCCGATTCGCTTTCAAAACCACATTGCCCCTCACGCCACCGGCTCCACGCTAATCGAATGGGGCAACACCCGCGTCCTCTGCGCCGCCACTATCGAAGACAAAGTGCCTCGCTGGATGAAAGAGCAAAACGTTCAAGGCGGATGGATCACCGCCGAATACACAATGCTCCCCTACTCAACCACCCACCGCAAAATGCGGGACAGCACCCGCGGCAAAATCGACGGGCGCTCGCAGGAAATCCAGCGGCTTATCGGCCGTTCCATGCGCGCCGCCGTCAATCTAGAATCCGTCGGCGCCCGCACAATCTGGATCGACTGCGACGTCATCCAAGCCGACGGCGGCACTCGAACCGCCGCTGTGACCGGCAGCTTCGTCGCGCTTTCTCTTGCCGTCGACCGCTTGTTCAAAGAAGGCCAACTGGAAAAATCGCCCATCGTCCAATCCATCGCCGCCGTCAGCGTTGGAATCGTCAACGGCGATCCCCTCCTTGACCTTTGCTACCAAGAAGACGCCGCCGCCGAAGTGGATATCAACATCGTCATGTCTTCAGAGCAAGAATTCGTGGAAATCCAAGGCACCGGCGAAAAAACCACCTTTAACACCCGCGCCCTCGAACAAATGCTCAATCTGGCCAAAATCGGCATCAACGCCCTCTGCAACCTGCAAAAAAAAGCCATCGCGCCCATGCCAAACACTCCAAGCGCCGGACAATGAGCCGACAACTTCGATCCTTCTATTTGATGAGACATGCCGAAGTGGAAACCGCTTATCACCAAACCTTCGGCGGACGAATCGATATGAAACTCTCCGAACAAGGCCAAATCCAAGCGCGCGCTCTGGCTGAATTCCTGCGGCGGCGCTCCCTTGATTCATGCTTCTCCAGCCCGATGCAACGAGCCGTCCAAACCGCCGCGCCCTGCCAAAAATGGATAAAACCCATTCTTTTGAACGACCTGCGAGAAGTGGACTTCGGCGATTGGACAGGACTCCGCTGGGAAGAAGTGCGGGAAAAATATGGAAAAAGCGCCCGCGATTGGCTTCACCTGCTGGAATCCAACGCCATTCCCAACGCCGAACCCATCGAACAATTTCGCGCCCGAATTCAAGGAATTTGGAACATTCTCCTCCGCCCTAAAAATGGAAACCGAATCGGCGTTTTTGGACACGGCGGCGTCCTTCGCATGTTGCTCGCCTGGATCCTCAAAACGTCGGCGCGCCAAATGGACGCCTTCGAACTCAGCTACGCCAGCGTCACCATCCTCCACATCCAAGAAAACCGACCCGAAGTCCAACTCCTCAACTATTGTCCTTGGCGCGCCCCTGTCTAAAAATCCTAACAAAAAACAACAAAGAAAACTTTTACAAAGAGTTCGTTCCATTGCTTGACTTACTTAGAAAGTTTTGAGACTGGAAAGAATTGGACTTTTTCTCAAACAAACCACACTCTTAGCACTCTTAGAGATCCTGCTTCAATTACAAAAAACTTATTCGGCCTTTGAATCAGAGGTTTTTTCGGTTGTTTGGTGTTGTAAAACTTGGCGGGCTTTTGTGCGTTCTTTGCGCTGGCGTTCCATCTCCATCTCTTTGAACACCGGATTGCGCGCCATCTCTTCTCTATAACGCCGCTCATGCTCTCTTTGCGCGCGCCGTTTTCTATCCTGTTTAATTATCTGATTGCGTTGGGTGACCACTTCTTTCTCGCGCCCAAGCTTCGGCTTCAGCGGCCATCTCTTCGTCAATCTTTTTGAGTTCTTCAATCAAAGGGGCGTCTAAGTCTTGATAGCGTTGTTCTTTGGCGGCGGCGATTTTCTCCGCAATCCAACTTTTATCTTCGGGGTTGTCAAGGGGGATGCCGATGGTTTGGGCGGTTTGTTCTATCCACTGGATATGCTCGGCGTGCCAGAGAGGGTCATCGGGGAAGCCTTGGTCTAGTTCTGTTTGAGAGAAGTCTCTACGATCTCGCAAGAAGGCGGCCACTTCTTGCCAAGGCTCCGGCTTTACGGCCCAACCGCTTTCTGCTCTGGAAATTGCATCTTTCGCCTTCGCTTCGGCGATGGTGGCAAAACTGGCCGGCTTGTCTTTTTCGTATCGAGCCGTCACTCGGCGGAATTCTTCAAAGCTGATTGTCGTGCGTTGGGCTTCTAGATAGGCAGCTGTCCTCTGTGCGCTACTTCGCTTGATTTCTTGCCGAAAAATCCAATCGCCTAAGTCGGCTAAAGCCCGACCTTGCACATCCAGCGATTCGTAGGCCTTCAAATCTTCCTCGGCAATTGCTTTCAACGATGCAGTTAACTCTGGGTCTCCTTCAATCTCCAATCCACTCAAGATGGTTTCTCTCTCGTTGCCGCTTGGACTGTTCAGGTAGGCTTGCCTCTTTTTTCGCTTCGCTTCGGTCTCCGCTTCGTCCTCAGTCAAAGTCTCCAGTGCCTCAGGCAGTGCTTCCACAAACTCGGCAAAGGTGTGTTTCTTCTCCTCCTTTTGTGCTTCTGTTATCTCTTCGGCTTGGTTTTCTGTCTTGTCGGCCTTTGCCGTCATCACTGCTTTTTCCTTGCCAAGATGCGCCAGCCAAAAGACTCCCATCAGGGCAACTATGCCCATCCCAATGATTACGTAACCTTGCTTTCTCATGATCAAAGATTCCTTTCTGTTTTCTTTCTAACAATTTTAGTCGTTGTTTGTTTCGCTGTCAGCGCAATTCTCGTATTCTTCCCACGCTGCGTTCACTTCTCTTTGAGTTTTTTCATTTAACCAATCTATCCATTTGTCATAGCACTCCAAAATTGGAGATTTTTGCTTTCTTAACTTACGAATTGAATTCCATGCATTCTGAATCGCCTCCTTCAACTCACCAATTTCATCTAGGAGTGGTTGCAAATCGCCTATGCCAGCATATGCAGCGATGTATCTCGGGCTTGTCTCAATTCTCCTAATTTTAGCTTCGAGATCGTCCATCAACTTGAACCTAGCCGCAATCAAGGCATCGATAGGAGCCAACATGGCGTCAAACTTTTCTTCGATGCGTTTCCGCCAATCCGACGCCCCTTGCGCGATTGTTCCCAACCTCGAATAGTATTGCTCTATGCAACTGTTAAAAGCACCGGGCGGGAAGGGCGGAAGAACGACTTCTCGATGCGGCGGTGGATCGGGAAGATTCGGTGTGCCTGTAGATTGCGCTGTCGGCCCGGTGATTTGAGTTGTCAAGGCAACCACGATTATTGTTGCAACCACGAGGATTGCCGTTTTTCCGTTCATCTTTGACTTCGTCGTTGTCGTATTCATTGCTACGGTGCGTTGTGTGTTGCTTGCTTTGGCTACGCGAGCCAACCAGTTCCAATAAAAAGAGAGTTTCTTCATGTCCAATAATATACTGTTGCTCTTTCTAATTCGTGGCCGTCAGGCCTGATTCTCACGGAATCTCGCGACAGACGTTTAGGAATTGAGAACAAGATAGGGCATTTTGGATGGGTTGCAAGCTTTTTTTCAATTTTTTACCGAGGGGATTTTTTTCGAGGGGTTCTGGCGAATGGTTCGCGGATTTCAGTTGGGTGTGGAATTTGCCGAATTTGGTTGCCCGCCGTGGTTGGATAGGAGGAAGAAAACGAAAAAGTTTAGGCGAGTTTTTCTTTTAGCAAAGAAGGCAAGTCGGCAATGGCCACTCGAATTTGTTTTGTGGTGTCTCGCTCGCGCAGGGTGACGGTGTTTATGTTTTTGGCGGAGTTTCCGTCGCCGATGGTGTCGAAGTCTATGGTAATACAATACGGCGTTCCGGCTTCGTCTTGCCGGGCATAACGTTTTCCTATGGATCCGGTTTCATCATAAACGGAGGTGAATTGGGTTTTAAGAGAGTTGTAAATTTCTTTGGCTTTGGCCACCAGCGCGGGCTTGTTTTTTAGCAAGGGGAATACGCTGACTTTGAAGGGGGCGATTTTGGGATGAAACTTCATAACGACGCGTTTTTCTAGTTGGCCTTTGGCATTGGGGATTTTTTCCTCGCTATAGGCGTTGCATAGGAGGGCAAGAACTAATCGATCCACGCCGGCGCTTGGCTCAATGACGTGCGGCAGGTATTTTATCTTTGCGTCGGCGTCAAAATATTCTAGGGATTTTCCACTGTGTTCTTGGTGTTGGCGCAAGTCGTAATCGCCTCGCGCGGAGATGCCCTCCAGTTCCTGCGCTCCGAAGGGAAATTGGAACAAAATGTCGACGGTCGCCCGCGCATAGTGGGCAAGCTCGTCGCTGGTTTGCCTGTGCAATTGTAGAGAGTCGGCGGATAGGCCGATGCTTTCATACCAACGCAAACGTTGTTGAATCCAGTATTGATGCCAATGTTTCCAGCCCCAGTTGGGAAGCGGGGTTTTGGCGTCGACTTCTTCGGGCGGGAGGCCGTTTCGGGCTTGGGCGACTTCGTCTGGTTTGATGAAGAATTCAAGTTCCATTTGCTCGAATTCTCTCGACCGAAAAGTGTAGTTTCGAGGGTTGATTTCGTTGCGAAAGGCTTTGCCGATTTGGCAAATCCCAAAAGGAATTTTTTGGCGGGAGACGTCGAGGACATTCTTGAATTGAACGAAGATGGCTTGGGCGGTTTCCGGCCGCAGCCAAGCGATGTTTTCTTCGGATTCCACCGGCCCGACCGAAGTTTTGAACATGAGGTTGAATGCGCGGGGTTCGGTTTTTTCCTCTTCGCAGGCGGCAACCGTTTTGCCGGGCTTTTCAAGGCAGGCGCTGGAATCCAGTTGATCTGCCCGGAAGCGCCCTTTGCACTTTTTACAATCAATCATCGGATCACTGAAGGTGTCGGCATGTCCGCTGGCTTTCCAGACTTGGGGATGCAGGATGATGCCGGCGTCTAGGCCGACGACGTCTTCGCGCTCGCCGGTCATGCTTTGCCACCAGCAATCTTTGACGTTGCGCTTCAATTCGGATCCAAGAGGGCCGTAGTCCCAAAATCCATTGATGCCTCCATAGATTTCCGAGGAGGGAAAAATAAATCCGCGACGTTTGCACACGGAGACAATCTTCTCCATTAATTCACTACTTTTAGGATTGGACATAAGCGCGAGGCTGCTGGTTTCCTTCCGCCCGAACCGTTCCCTTTTAGTCTTTGGCAATCGGTTGCCAATGTCAAGCGGAGGCATCGCAACGTGCAAGCGAGGAAAACCAATCCGACGCTAACAACTTGTGGGAACTTCCTGAAGAACTTCGACGCAGTGCGGAATGGCGCCGACGACAAAGCCCAAGCATTGGACCGCTCCTTGGGGTTTGCCGGGCAAGCAGAGGACGAGCGCTTTGTCCACTGCGGCGGCCAGACTTCGCGAAAGAATGCCGTTTGGCGTGATTTTCATGGATTCCATGCGCATTACTTCTCCAAAGCCCGGCAGCTCGCGCGAGGCGATTTCGCGAACCGCCTCCGGAGTAACATCGCGAGCGGCAATTCCTGTGCCGCCGGTTGTCAGCACAAGGTTGCTTCCTCGTTGAATCATCTCCTTGACCGCTCGTTGGATTTCTCGTTTCTCGTCCGCCACCACTGCGTCGCCAACCACCGTCCAACCATATCCAACCGCCGCTTCTTTCAAGGCGGGGCCGCCCAAATCATCATACAAACCCCGCGCCGCTCTATCGGATATGGCGATGATTCCCGCATTGACTTGCATGCGAAAAATTATGAGCTTTTCTCAGACAATGTAAATGAAGAACTCACCTACTCTGCGGGAATTTTCTCTTTAGAAATCAACCGCACGTCTCCGATTCGCATTTCCGGGTCGATGGCTTTGCACATGTCGTAAATCGTCAAAGCCGCCACGCTAACCGCCGTCAACGCTTCCATTTCAACGCCTGTTTGCGAGGCAATCTTGGCGGAAGCAAAAATCAAAAGACGGTCGAGCGATGCGGGCGTTTCAAACGAAACTTCGGCGTGGGCAAGCGAAAGCGGGTGGGCAAGCGGAATGAGCTCTCCAGTCTTCTTGGCGGCCAAGATGCCGGCCAACCGTGCCGTGGCCAGAACGTTGCCTTTTGCGATTTCGTTGGATTGGATGAGTTGGATTGTTTCAGGCCGCAGAAAAACGGCGCCGCCGGCCGTTGCCGAACGCAGGGAAACGGGTTTCCGAGAAACATCAACCATCGCCGCCTCGCCCGAACGGCTGATATGAGTCAAACGCGGCGGCTTGAGCTGCGCGGGGTTTTGTAGAGAGCGCACTTCCTGTTGCCATCTTTGGATCGCTTCTTTGATAAGTTGCGCCGCGTTTAATTGCGGTTTTACAAATCGAGGAGTAAACCAAGGAAACCCGCCTACCAAGTCGTGGCTCACTAAAATCTGTCCGTCACATTCCGTTCCCGACCCGATGCCGATTGTTAGGCATTGGACGCGCTTAGTGATTGCGGCGGCGACGGACGGCAACACTAATTCTAGCACGATGGCAAAGGCGCCCAAGTCATCCAGCAAAGCCGCTTCTTGGACAAGCCGCATCTTTTCCGCCTCCGCCTTGCCTTTAACCCGATAACCGCCTTCTTCTTGGACGCGCTGCGGCAACATGCCGATGTGTCCCATAAATGGAATGCCGCTGTCGGCAATGGCTCGAACTTGCGACTCAATGGACAAGGCGCCCTCGGCTTTGACGGCGTCCGCGCCGGCGGCCAACAAACGCCGGCTGTTGGACACAGCATCTTCGGGGGTTTTGCAGCTTCCATAAGGCAAGTCGGCCACGACCAAAGCCGCCGGCCTAGCGCGCGCCACTGATCGAACATGGTGTTCCATATCTTCCATTGTCACATGAGTGGTATCCGGATATCCCAACACTACCATGCCTAATGAATCTCCCACCAACAGCATCGGCATCCCCAGCTCGTCTAAGATCTTTGCCATTGGATAATCATAGGCCGTCAAGACCGGCAATTGTTCCCTGCCCTTGAAAGATCGAATTTTTTCAATGGAAACTTTTTTCATTTCTAATAATTAGTATCTAGCGATTCGGAGTAAGATTCGGAGTAAATTAGGAAAAATGAAATTAGGAAAGATTCGTGTTTTCTGCTCTCAATTGATATTATTTTTGGGAATATATCTCCGCCAACTTATGAACCGGCGTGCCTAAGTAGTAACCAAAGGTTACCCGCCACATTAACCAATATGTTTTCCACACGCCCAGTTGGCGAAACTTTCGCGCCGAAGTGACTACCGTTCCATCCGCCAAGGCTAAGCGTCCTGTCTGGTTCAGCCGACGACATAATTCAAACTCCTCCATCAAGGGAAGGGGCGGCACGCCGCCCAGCGTTTCCAACACCGTTCTTCGAACGAACATTGCTTGATCTCCCAGCACGAGGCCGCCGGGATACAACCGGATCAAACAACGAAACCGCGAACCCCAAGTCCAAACACTTGACCGGTCAAACCGCTTCCAAAACCCCCCGCCGACCACCCGTCGATCTCGAAACACATTCAACAAAAGCCGCCCGCTGTCCTTGGGCAATACCGTGTCTGCATGTAACAACAAAACGACGTCGCCGGAGGCGCGTTGAGCCGCCTCTCGCATTTGAATTCCCCGTCCTTTCATCGTTTGAAAAACTCGGCAACCCAACAATTTTCCAATCTCCGGTGTTTTATCCTCGCTGCCTCCGTCTGCCAGCAGAATTTCCTTGACTTCGGGCAAACATTTGGCGGAGCGCACCGTTTCCGACAACGAATCCGCTTCATTCCACGTTGGAATCACTACGGAAATCGTCCGCGGCAAAGTTTTGCTTTTTGTCGACGCTAACTCTGCTTCGCCGCGCCTCCAGATCGCAAAACCCACCGCGCACCAAGCAAAGCCGATTATCAGGTTGAACAGGGCTGCGGCCACCGCGTCCTCCGCCGGAATTCCGAAGAAACCCAAAAGAACCAGCGCCGAGCCCTCTCTCCATCCGGCCCCCCCTACTCCAATTGACAATCCAGAAATTATCGAGATGACTGGGAACAACCACATCACCGCAAGCCAAGGAATTTCCGCATCAGAAACCGAAGCCAAACAAACCGCCATTGTGAAACTCAAACAAGCATGCACGCCAAAGGCCGCCAAACCGCTCTGAAACAGCGCGCTTTTATCCCGCAATAACTTCGCGCCATTTTGCCGCAAGATTTTTCGAAAACTGTCCAGCGATTGAAACCGTGTTCCCCTCCATCGGAAAACAACCGACGCCGTCAAAACCGCAATCCCCGTTACTCCAAGAATCCAAACCGCCGGCAATAGCAATGAGTCATCATCGCGCAGAGGCTCGAATCCACCCGAAAAAATCCCCAAACCCATCATCAAAAGACCAAAGGCAATCGCCCCCGCCAAAGCCATCAAACGATCCAAGGGCGCCGCGACTAACACTTCCGCGCTTTTTAACTGGTGCCAACGGGCGTAAATCCACGCTTTCGCCACGTCGCCGCCCATCACTCCAAATAAAAACGTGTGAGCGCAATGGCCAATGAGGGCACTCCGAACGCTGGCTCCCGGATGCACCGCGTTGCCTCCGATGCGCAACATTAAATGCCAACGCCACGAGGCGAAGAAGAGACTTGCCCCAAAAATTCCCCAAGCCAGCAACAGTCCCAGCGGATTTGCTCCTTGTAGCGCCGACCAAAAAGCCGTCCATTCCAACCGCCGAAGCGACAGCGTTAACAGAGTCGCCGAAACGAAAATTGCCGCCGCGCAAGTCCAACAACGCATTCTCGGCCTACGGCCTCCAAACATAACTGCATGTTGTTGAGATGAATCCGGCGATTCTAGCATCAAGGCCGCCAAAAGCGGAAAGATTCAAACGGGCGTCGATAGAATTCTCCGCTTTGTTTTTCCCGTCATCAAAGCGCCGACGGGTTCGGCTCGTTGCGGAACGGCGACGCAACGAGAAACGAATTGCCGGCGCAATGTTGCGAAAAAGGAGGCCGTATCGTTGCGACAAAGTTTGGATTATTTGGATAGCAGCCATTGGAGCATTCGGCCAAAGGAGGGCGTTTGCCCTTGCGAAAGGACACCGATGCGGAAGATTTTGGCGGCGCTTGCCACCGTCAAAAGCGTAAAGCCCATCGCTACGACGACTCCGAGTAGAATTTCCCACCAAGGCAGGCCCGGCGGTATCGCCATTCGAAGCATCATCAACATTGGCGTAGCCGGAGGGAAGAGAGACATCCAGCGAGCGAAATTCCCCGTCGGCGATTGAAGAATCGGCAACCATGTCATCACGGGAATCATCACCAAAAGCATCGCGGGAACCATCAAGCTTTGCGCGTCTTGAATTTCGCTGCAGGTAGATCCGATGGCGAGAAACATGGACCCAAAAATCAAAATGGCGAGGATTAAAAAGAAGAAGAACCAAAAGAACAAAGAAAGCGAAATCCACTCCAAAAAGCCGCGATTCCAGGCAATCCAAGTCAAGGCGCCCAGATAGAGAAACGACAGAGTCGAGGCCACTGAAACCGTCGCCAGCAGCTTTCCCATCATCAATTGAAACGGCGTGACTGAGGAAAGCAGCACTTCGATGATTTTTTGCATTTTCTCTTCCAAAACGCTGTTGAGCAAGGCCGGCGTGCTGGACATGACCATCATAAAAAGCAGAAACATGGAGACGGCGGGAATGGCAAAGGTGGCGATTTGGTTTTCTTTTTTCGCCTTTTGGATTTCTCCCGATTCGCTTTGCGAAGCCAAGCCAAGCCGCTCCACGTTGACTTGCCGGGTGATTTCTTGAATCAGCTGTGAATCCAATCCTTCCCGCTCAAATCGAACGCGCCGCACTTCTTGGTTGATGATTCGCTCCAACCACGAGGGCAACGCTTGGAAAGTCGGCGTTTGAGTGTGATAGGCGATGCGTCCTTCGGCGCCTCGATCCATCGCTTTTTCGCCAATCAAGACAAAGGCGAATAGTTCTTTCTTGCGGACGCGATCCGACAACTGCAGGACGTGGTCCTCCCAATCGGCGTTTCCCAGCGCGACTAGTTCGGGGAGAAATCGGGGTTGCGCTTGTCCGCGCTTGTTTTTTTCGTCATCGCCATTGGAAAAAACGTCGGTTTTGTTGCGCTCTTGGGCTTGCTGAACGATAACCGCGCCAAGCCGTTCGCTAAAATCGACTATCGCGAACTTTCGGTCGGCGAGGTCTACTTTGTCTTTGGTGAATTGCGGCACGACAATCATCAACCCCACCATAAGCGGCATTGCCAAAAGCCCGATGAGAAACGCTTTGCTTCGGAGCGCGTTGACGTATTCGGTGGACGCAATTGTGATGATTTTATTCATTGGCGGCGGGTTTTTGGGGCGAGGCGATGCGAACAAAAATGTCGTGCAGCGACGGTTTCGTTACCGTGAAGGATTTGAGACGCACCGCATTGGCCAACCGTCGCAAGAGTGCTTGCGCGTCTCCGGAAAACCGAATCTCCTGATACTGCCCAAAATCTCTCCAATCTTGGACACCCGCCAACGCCGCTGCTTTCTGTTTGTCGCCCTCAATGGACATCCGAATGGTATCTTCGCCGTACCGTTGCTGAATGGATTGCAAGGTGCCGTTCAACACTTTTTTCCCCTGATAAATCATGAAAATTGAATCGCACATTCGCTCGGCCATTTCCATGTCGTGGGTGGAAAGGATGACGGTGGTTCCCTCTTTTCGCAGCGATACAATCGCTTCCCGAATCGTGTTTAAGTTGACGGGGTCCAAGCCGGAAAACGGTTCATCCAAGATAACGAGTTTGGGGCGGGAAATTACCGTGGCGATGAATTGAACCTTTTGCGCCATGCCTTTGGAGAGCGCTTCGACTTTTTTGCTTCTCCAGTCCAGCAGTCCCATTCGTTGCAACCAGCGCTCCATCTGTTGTTTTGCCTCCGCTTTTGGCGTTTGTTTGAGCTTTGCGTAATAGAGCAACAGCCGCTGGACGGTCATTTTCTTGTAAAGCCCCCGCTCTTCGGGGAGATATCCGATTGGGTCGTTTGCCGCCCGCGTGCTTGTCCGTCCCATCACTTTGATTGTCCCTTCGTCCGGATGGATAATGCGCAAGATCATCCGAAGGATCGTGGTTTTGCCCGAACCATTTGGCCCGATGAATCCATAAACGCTTCCTTGGGGCACCCGCAAATCCAGATTCTCTACCGCCCGGTGTTTTCCGTAGGACTTGGAAACGCTGCTCAAGCTTACTGCGTCGTCCGTCAATGCCATTGCTATTTAGTTTCGTTTGCGATTTGCTCGTGGCGAGAGGGAGTTTAAGGGGAGAATTTACAAATGGCCACTTTCAATTCTCGGAATTTCTCCGCCTGAGATTCCTGCTTCCGGCCTTTCCTTTTCCAGACAAATTGACGAGAAATCGACGTGACACTGGAACAATGCCTGATTTATCTTCATTCTCTGCTTGGGCGCGGAAGACTGCTTTCGGCGCGGTTGGAGGAAGTTTCAAAATTCAGAAGCAATGCAACGCGGCAAGATCATGATTTTGGCGGGAGAGCCAAGCGGCGATGCTTTGGCGGCCGATTTGGTGTCTGAAATCCGGAGCGCCATTGGAAAAGGCGATTTAATTCCCAGTTTTTTCGGCATTGGCGGACCCAAACTCAAGGACGCGGGAGTGGATCTTTTAGAGAACATGACCCGTTTGACGGTCTTCGGCTTGTTTGACGTCGCGCGAAGATTTTTTCACTTCAAAAGAATTTTTCGGCGAGTTTTGGAGGAAGCCAAGCAAAGACAACCTAAATGGATCATTCTAGTGGATTACGGAGGTTTCAATCTTCGTTTTGCCAAAGCGCTTCGTTCTTGGATCGACGGAAAAACAAACCTGTTTGCCAATTGGACGCCGCGAATTGTTTATTACGTTCCTCCCCAAGTTTGGGCTTCGCGCGAAGGCAGGGCATCAGTGCTGGCCTCCACAGTCGATCTGGTGATAAGCATTTTTCCTTTCGAAAAAGACTGGTATCATAAACGTTTTCCGAATCTTCCAGTAAAATACGTTGGCGATCCGATGTCGACGCGCTTCCGCTGTTTCCGCTCAGCTTCGGATGCTTCTGCATTGTCCGCTTCTCTTCCGCAAATCGCCCTGTTGCCCGGAAGCCGCCTCCAGGAAATCGGAAGACACTTGCCGCTGATGCTGGAAGCGTTTGAAAAACTTCGCCGCCGCCAAAAGTGCCAAGCAACCGTCGTCACTCCCCATCCAGACTTAATGCAACGTTTTCAGACAATGCTCCCGTCGGACGTCAAACTGCAAATTGGCAATGCGGCGGAAGTTCTCCAACGTTCGACCGTTGCCATCGCCGCTTCAGGCGCGGTGACTCGCGAATGCGCTTACTTAAGAGTGCCCACCGTCGTGATCTACAAACTGCCTTGGCTGGACTATCAAATCGCAAAACGGGCGGTAAAGATTCGGCATATTGCCATGCCCAACATCCTCGCCGGCAAAACCATTTTCCCGGAACTCATTCAGAACGCCGCAACGCCGCAAGCCATTGCCCGCGAAGCCGTTCGATTGTTGGATTCAAAAGAAAGAGTTCGGATCACGGCGGCACTGGAGCGAGTAACTTTGTCGCTCGGCTCGCCGGGGGCTTCGCGTCAAGCAGCCCGAGAAATTATTGAATTCTTTGGGAAACGTTGAGTTTGTCGATCCTTGGCTTCGCTCTGCAAAAAAATTCTTTATTTCTGTTCAAAAAACAGGATACTGCTTCGCAATGCTCGACGATGTGTTAGTTGGTTACAACGTCCATACTGAGGCGGATCGCTCCTTGATGCTCAGGGAGATGGGTTTGAATTCTGTTGAGGATCTTCTCAAAGCCATCGATCCTTCCATCCGCTTGCAACGCCTCCTCAATCTGCCGAGTCCCCTGCCGGAATGGACGTTGAGAAGAAAACTGGAATCTCTGGCGCAACAAAACGCCAACACCGCAACTCACATTTCCTATCTCGGCGGCGGCGCCTATCAGCATTACATCCCCGAAACAGTTCGCGCCATTGCCTCGCGTGGGGAGTTTTTGACGGCCTACACACCGTATCAGCCGGAAATGAGCCAGGGAATTCTCCGCGTCCTTTATGATTTTCAGCAACTTATCGGCAGAATCCTAGGACAACCCGCAGTCAACTGCTCGGTCTACGACGGCTCCACCGCCATTGCCGAGGCGTCCTGGATGGCTTGCCGCATTTCCAAACGAAACCGGTTGTTGGTGTCGGCCAGCCTTTGGCCGCAATCTCTTCAAGTTTTGAAAACCTATCTTCGAGGCCGCAAAGTCGAACTCGTTCACGTGCCTGCCGAGCCGGACACAGGCCAAATAGACATCGAGGCCGCGCGACAACTGCTTAACAAGAAACCCGCTGCCGGCGTCGTCGTTCAATCCCCGAATCGCTTTGGCGTTCTTGAAAAAATTGCGGCCATTAGCGAACTTTCCCATTCAGCGCAGGCGCAGGCCGTTGCCAGCATAAACCCCTTGATCGTCGGTTGCCTCTCGCCGCCGGGCCAAGATGGCGCAGACATTGTCTGCTGCGAAGCGCAACCGCTGGGACTGGAACTCAACGCCGGAGGGCCTTATCTGGGAGTCATCGCCACTCGAAAGGAGCACGAAGAATTTCTTCCCGGAAGAATCGTCGGCATCTGCAAGGATTTGAAGGGAGAGCCGGCCTTTGCCTTGGTAAAAGAAGAGCGGGAACAACATGTCGCTCGACACGAAGCCACCAGCCACATCTGCTCCAACCAAGCCGTTTTGGCGCTCCGAGTTAGCGTTCATCTCAGCACGCTCGGCGAACTCGGCTTCCGCCGCATTGCCGAGTTGAACATGGCCAAAGCGCATTATTTGGAGGCGCAGCTTGTCAAACTGCCCGGCGTCCAAAGAGCCAAGACAGGATCGTTTTTTAACGAATTTTTGCTTGAACTCCCTTGTGACGTCTCAAAACTTCTTACAAGCCTGCTAGAAAAACGGATATTCGGAGGCATTGATTGTTCCAAATGGGAATCGCAAAATTCGCGGCGGCTTTTGGTCGCCGTCACCGAATTGAAAACAAAAACCGAACTGGACGAATATGCCGGCCACTTTGCGCAAGCGTTGCGTGCTCTCAACTAATTCTCCGTCAATATGCTAAACTCAGGAATTTTTGACATCAGCCGCCCCGGTGTTAGCGGCTCCGGCATTATGGATCCCGACTTTGAAGACATCGATGTTTCTCGCTGGTTGGAAACAGACGCTGTTCGAAAAAAACCTTTAGACTTGCCCGAACTTTCCGAACACGAAGTCATTCGCCACTTTACCAACCTGAGCCGCCAAGCCTACGGCGTGGACAACGGCCCCTATCCTTTGGGTTCGTGCACGATGAAGTACAATCCCAAACGCAACGACGCCCTCGCCCAACTGGACGGTTTTGCCAAAGCGCATCCCATGCAACCTGAATCCAGCCTGCAAGGAATCTGGGACGCATTTTTTGAAATGCAGTGCTTTATTGCGGAGCTGACCGGTATGGACGCAGTCACACTGCATCCGGCCGCCGGCGCCCACGGAGAATTCACCGGTCTCCTGATGATTCGAAAACACTTTGAAGAGAAAGGCGAACCACGCGACCTTATCCTAACTCCGGACTCGGCGCACGGAACCAATCCCGCCAGCGCCGCTATGGTCGGCTACGATTGCCAAATCGTGCCTACCACGCCCGAAGGCCTGATGAACATCGACGAAATGGACAAAGCGCTCACAAATCGAGTGGCCGCCCTGATGCTCACCAATCCTTCGACTTTGGGTTTGTTTGAAAAAAACATCGTTCCCATTGCGAAGAAAATTCACGAAAACGGCTCCCTGCTTTACTACGACGGCGCCAACCTCAACGCGCTAATGGGGCTTGTCCGCCCCGGCGACATGGGATTTGACGTAATCCACATCAACACGCACAAAACCCTCTCAACCCCCCATGGCGGCGGCGGACCGGGCGCCGGACCAGTGGGCGTCAAAGCTTTTCTAGAACCCTATCTTCCCCTGCCCGTCATCCAAAAAAACCACTCGGAAAACAGCCTCCCATTCCCGAATTTCGACCGCCCCAACTCTATCGGACGAATCAAATCCCACTACGGACACACTGAAGTATTGCTCCGGGCTTACTGCTATCTGCTCACCCAAGGCGCGAAGGGACTCCGACTGGCATCGGAAAACGCCGTGCTAAACGCCAACTATCTGCAAGTTAAACTGGCGGACCTTCTCCCCCCGATTTTCGACCAACCCTGCATGCACGAGTGCCTGCTAAGCGGCGGTTCGTTGACCACCAGCGCGTTCGACTTTGTCAAACGATTGATCGACTTCGGCATCCATCCCCCGACGCTTGTCGGCGCCGGTTGCGTGCACTTCGCCAAGGAATACGACGCCGCAATGTTAATCGAACCCACAGAAACAGAAACCAAAAACTCGCTAGACCATATGATCGAACAATTTCGGCGGGTTGCCAGAGAAGCAGCCGTAGCGCCGTTTACCATCGAAACTGCACCCCATTCTACCAAAGTCGCAAAAGTTGTGAAAGACGAGACCGCCGCCATCGGCGTCCTGGAAGTAAACACAAACTAATTATATGGCCCAAGAAATTCCCGAGAAATACAAAGATCGCGTCGTCCTCGTCGTGGAAGACACCAGAATGATGCGCGTGCTGATGACTCGACACCTTGCCCAAATCGGATTTGAAAACGTCCTGCAATGCGAAAACGGCCAGGAAGCCCTCGACATCCTACAAGAGAAACCCGTCGACTTGATTCTTCTAGACATTCAAATGCCCGTGCTAGATGGCTACCAAACCCTAGAGGCAATCAAAAAGAACCCAAAAATTGCCGAAATTCCAGTCATTATGATCACCGCAGTGGATAAAATCGAAAGCATTGCCACTTGCATTGAAAAGGGCGCGATTGACTACATGCCCAAATTATTCAATCCCATCTTGCTCAACTGCCGCATTTTCTCATGCTTGGAAAACCTGCATCTAAGACGTCAGGTGGAAGAACTGAAAGCCAAAATCCCCTCTTGAAAATTATTTCCTTCTTTCCACTTTTCAACCTGCCCGCGCCCTCCTCTTGCTTTAACAATGGAGATGCTTCGCTGTTTCCTTATACCCGCTCGAACATTGCTTGGCAAGCAAAGGCCTCCTACAACGTCGGCAGTGAAAATCATATATCTACGATGAGAATAATAGTATCATAACAATTGCGAGTAATTCGCCTCTCCTCACTAACTAAATCCATGAAATTGAGACTGACGTTTTACACCATTCTGCTGTTAATTTCCTGCAACGTTGCCGGGAAGGAAAAGCCGAATTTTCTTCTAATCCTTCTAGACGACGCGGGTTGGACGGATTTGAGTTGTTACGGCAGTCGAATCCAAACGCCCCGCATGGATCAACTGGCCGCCGAAGGCATGCGCTTCACGGATTGCCATTCCGCCGCGCCCAACTGCTCCCCCTCCCGATCCGGGCTTTTAACAGGAAGGACTCCCGCCCGAAGCGGCATTTATAGCTACCTCCCAACAAACCACGTGATGCATCTTCGATCTGAAGAAGTGACGCTCGCCGAATTGTTGAAGAAAGTTGGTTGCCATACTGGACATTTTGGAAAATGGCACCTATCCCGCCTCCAATCCGATCAACCTTCCCCTGCGGATCAAGGCTTCGACTATTCTTTTGGAACGGATAACAATGCCGCGCCCAATCATCACAACCCCGTCAACTTCATTCGAAATGGCGCGCCGGTTGGAAAACAGGAAGGGTATTCTTGCCAAATCGTCGTTTCCGAAACTGCTTCTTGGCTCGACCTCATTGCCGCAGATCAGCCGTCAAAACCATTTTTCGCCTGCGTCTGGTTTCACGAACCCCACTCTCCCATTGCCTCTCCGCCAGACTTGGTAAAAAAGTATCAGGATCTTTATCCTGATTTGAGCCGGAAACAGGCAACTTATCACGCCAACATCGAAAATGTGGATCGCGCTGTCGGCCGCCTTCTTACACATCTCAAAGAATCCGGCCTTGCCGAAAACACTGTCGTTTTCCTCACTTCGGACAACGGTCCTTTGAATAATTTCTCACGAACCGGCCTTCGTGGACAAAAGTCAAACCTCTGGGAAGGTGGGCATCGAGTGCCCGGAATCTTTCGCTGGCCCGGCAATATTCAGCCGGGAACAGAATCCTCCATTCCCATTAGCGGGGTGGATTACCTCCCCACCGTTTGCGAGATTGCCGGCATTCAACCGCCGGGCGATCGCGCTTTGGACGGCGCCAGCATCCTTCCTCTCCTAGCCGAAAAGCCGGAAACATTTCAGCGACACCAACCACTCTACTGGTTTTTTTATCGAGTCAATCCGTCTCTGGCCATGCGCGTCGGCCAATGGAGTCTCATTGCGCACTCCAACGACGCGCAACGCCCCAAAACCCATCCACTCGTCCGAGACGACATGTCCCAAATCAAAACCAGCCGCCCAACCGCCTTCCAGCTTTTCAATCTGGAAAACGACTTGCGGCAGCAGCAAAATCTAGCCTCCGCGCAACCTGAGATCCTCAAAGAACTGAGAGAGAAACTTTCCCGGAAACACGCGGAAGTCATCCGCGAAGGTTACTACTGGAACATCCCCGCAGAATACGGCGAGTCCAACCAGCGCCGCATCTGGACTTCTGAATAAAGAACCAATCTGAGTGCTTTTTGTCCGCAATCGCCAATTTTCCTTGCCAATTCAGATCAATGAGCCATCCAGCGCGCCAAGCCTTTACGCTTGTAGAACTTCTGGTTGTCATCGCCATCATCGCAATTCTCGCCGGCATGCTACTCCCCGCCCTATCCCGAGCCAAAGAAGCAGGCAGAGAAACCTTTTGCCGAAACAACGAAAAGAACCTTATCCTCGCTTGGATTCTTTACTATGGAGACAACCGGGACAAAATCGTCGGCGCCCACGACCACGGTCGCAAAGCAGGCGACTGGGTGGGCCGCAAACAAAAAGAAAACGGTCAGATCGTCGGTTCTGGAGGCTCTGTGGAAGACGCAATTCGCGGCCTCAAAGACGGGCTTTTATGGGACTATCTAGAAGACCCAAAAGTTTATCACTGCCTCTCCGACCGTCGCAATTCGCCTTTGAAAAGCAAAAAAGTCAACCAAGGCAAGGCTTGGAGAAGCTATGCGATCCCATGCAGCATGAACGGCCCGCCCTACAATCCCGAAGCCATTGTTAAGTTCAGTCAACTTCGAACGCCATCGACAAAATACGTATTTTTGGAAGAAGAAACCGACGTTGGAGGCCTCAACTGGGGCGGATGGCTCCTTCCCTATCCTTTTACCGACGCTTGGTGGGACCCCATTGCCATCCGTCACGGCGAAAAGAACTGCCTCGCCTTTGCCGACGGCCACGTTGAACTTCACCGTTGGCTGGACGAATCTACTTTCCAAATGTCCGATGGCCAAACTTACGACGTCCGAGCTCCCAACGGCCGCGATTTGAAATACATGCAGCAAGGGTACGCCGCCGCTCAAGGAAATCCTTAAACCAACACCGCGCTCGCAGACAATGACAATCTGCGCAATCATTCAACTTGACATCGACTTTGCGCTGGAAATAAAACTTAGCAATCAAATCTAGATTTTACAAAAACTAGGAAAAATCTTTTTCAAAAACATGCAAAAGCATCCGCTAAAATTCTCAGTGGATCAGGAAAAGAAAAATGACCGTCTATAACAAGACGGCCATGTTTGAACAATCTGCCGGATACTCTGATTTGTTTAAAAATACGTCAACAATTCTTATTGTTGAACGTTCCCTTTTTCAGGTTTTGTCGATGAGTTCACGGCTTCTATTCCTTCATCATCGTCGCGAGATCTTGCCTTTCGGATAATGACTGCCTCCTTCGCCTTTTGAAGAGCTTCCTTTGCCTTTTGAAGGGATTGCTTTTGAGATTCTGAAACTTGGTCTTTGGTGTTTTCCATCGAGTTTTCCACCGCTTCTAAGTGTTTTTTAACGCGCTGTTTTACCTCTTCAGCCGACAAATCGTAATTTCGAATCACTACCACATCATCGTGCTTGAATGCCGGAATGCCGGTTCCAAATTTCATTTTACCTTCGACGACGTCATTGAGCGTTAGGACTTCGATTTCCTGCGTATGAGGTTTGGTTTCGATTTGGATCGTGTGCGACTTGGCTTTCGGTTCACGTATTTTTTGATGCATCGCCTTTGCTTTTTTCTCCATCTCAATTGCCTTTGCTTTGAGGTCTATTTCGTGTTTGCGCAAATTCAGCTCGCGCAAATCCAATTTAACTTCGCGCGACTTCAATTCGATCTCGCGCTCTTTGAGAGCCAACTCTCTTTCTTTGAGACGCAGCTCGCGTTCGCGCAATCCAAAATGGCGGGCGCGCTCCCTCAATCCTGCCCAGTGCCTGCGGATTTCTGGATGAATTCCTCGTTGTTCTTCCTCACCGGCATGTCCTCGGCGGCGAAAGTGTTCTCCTCCATGGTCGCGCGGTTCACGACGTTCTCGGATTGCTTTTCGGCGGACTTTCTCTCTTTCTTCCTCTTCAGCCAGGATGCGCCGCTGGGTTTCCATCTTTTCTTTAATCTCAGCGAAGCGCCTCTGAGACTCTTGCTCCCGGCGTTCGAGATCTTGTCGACGTTTGCGATCTTCCTGTCCTTCGCGGCGCCCTGCTTGGTGAGCGGCATCTTTTTCTTTGTGAAATTCCCGGCGTTCGGAAGGTTTTTCCGGACGCTCGCGTTTTTCACGGTCTTCGGCCATAGCGGGAAGCGCGATGGCCGCGGCAATCAAAATAAGAAGTAATGTCTTCATACAAAAAGGTTAGACTTTGGATTTGACGTTTTGTTCAATCTTCATCCAATGTTTAGCGCTTACAGGATTAATGACGGAAACGACGTGGAGAAAGTTACATTAGGATTCCGCCAGAGTCGATGCCATTTGCAAACTTTGTCGCCGCCATTTCGGGCGCATGAATTTTCCAAGCTATGAACAAGATTATGAGCAAAATATTGATTGGCGCATTTGTAGCGCTTCTGCCTTTTGCCGGCGTTGTCGCCGCCGATTCGAATCGTCCGAACATCGTTCTGATTTTGGCCGACGACTTGGGTTTCGGCGATCTTTCTTGCAACAATCCAAAATCCAAAATCCAAACACCGCACTTGGATCGTCTGGCCGAAGAAGGCATTCGTTTTGTCGATGCTCATTCGCCTTCGGGAGTTTGCACCCCCACTCGCTACGGCGTGCTGACCGGCCGGTATTGTTGGCGCACTCGGCTCAAACGCGGCGTGCTGAGCGGCGCCTCGGAACCACTCATCGAACCAAAGCGATTGACTCTCCCGGCCATGCTTGCGGACAGCGGCTATGAAACGGGACACTTCGGCAAATGGCATCTGGGACGCCGCTGGCTGTTGAAGAATCCCGACGGCAAGGTGAATCCGCTAAACATCGACTGGTCAAAACCCGCCCTCTATTGCCCGCTAGACGCCGGCTTTACGTATTCCTTTGCGCTCGCTCAGCCGGCTTGGGCGTTTATGGAAAATCGCAAAGCGTTGGCGGAACCTTCAGAACCTTTTGATTATACGCACATCCCCGCCCACATTGTCGGCCCCAACAACAACAAAGGCTTTCAACAACCCGGCTTCACTTTTGAGCAAATGATTCCCGCTTGGGTGGAGAAAACAAACGCTTTCATTCAACGAAGCGCGCAAGCCCGGCGGCCTTTCTTCGTCTTCTTCGCTCCCATTTGCCCGCACCGCCCCATCAACCCAAACAAAGAGTTTTTGGGAAAAAGCGGTTGCGGAGTCTTCGGCGACTTTGTGCTGGAGTTAGACAACGCGATGGGAAGCATTCTAGATCAGTTGAAAAGTTCCGGCGTGGCGGACAACACTCTCGTCCTCTTCACCGCAGACAACGGCGCCGAAACCAACACTTACGGCCACATCGAAACTTACAACCATTGGAGCAGTGCCGGCAGCCGCGGATGCAAACGAGACCTTTACGAAGGCGGACATCGCGTTCCCTTTCTCGCCCGCTGGCCCGGCCAAATCCTTCCAAGTTCCACCTCAACGGAAATCATCTGCCTCACAGACCTAATGGCCACCATTGCCTCCATCATCGATTACGATCTTCCGCCGGATGCCGGCGAAGATTCTTACAACATTCTGCCGGCGCTCCGTTCGGAGAAACTCGCCGCGCCCATTCGAGAAGCCGTCGTTCATCACAGCGGCAGAGGCAAATTCGCCATTCGGCAGGGCGATTGGGTTTTTATTGACGCTCCCAGCGGAGCCGACAACCGCGAACCGAAAACAATTTTGGAAACTCTTGGCGTCCAACCGCATCAAGAATCCACCGAACTCTTCAACCTGCGCACAAACCCCAAACAAACCGTCAACCTTTTGGCCGCTCATCCCGAAAAAGCAAAAGCCCTCAAATCCTTGCTAAACCGCTACCGCGACGGCGCCTCAAGCGCGAAAAGAAAGAATTGAAACAACCGCTGATTTGCAAAGTTTTCGATTTTGTTTAGGATCAAGATTTTATTTATGACCAAGAAATTGAAATTATTCCTTTGTATCGCCATTGTCGCATTGACGGGAGGATGCGCCCAATTCGACGACCCCAAACCCAACAAAGAAGAGCGCGAGATCGCCATGAGAGTGATCGAGACCTACGCAGATATCAGCGCAGGCAACCGCAACACAATCCACTTTGGTGCTACTGAACAGAGTATGTATAGCAATGCTCGAAGAATCATCGACGATTATCTGGATAAAGCCGCGGCGAAAATAGATTGACTTCCCTTTCAGCGCGGGAATCTTGCTTGGATTCAAAAGACAAATTCGCGGAAAAACTTGATTTTTCTCATTCCCAGCATGATTTTCAAGCAACTTGTTTGCATGCTTTGCCGATAGTTAAAAATCCATGATTCCTACCGCGCTCAACAATCCAAAGGATTTTCCTCCCGATGCGGAGACCACTTTGCGCGATCCTTCTGTGTCTCCCGGTTCGGACACGGACGAAGAGCGAGACGCTTTTGTTGGAATGGGACGCAAACAGTTGATTGAAAACTTTCAATCCATCCTGCGCACCCACGCCATCTTTTACCCGGTTGCCTATCGATTTCACCGCCAAATTGGCGAAGGGCGGCAGGGCGTTGTCTTTCTGGCGGAACGCCAAGGATCGCGCGGTTGCATCACTCAACACGCCGTCAAAATCTTCGATCCCGGCCTTTACTCAAGCGTGAAGAAATACTGGACGGACATGGGACGAATTGCGGCGCAAGTTTCCCGGCTTCATTCCGCTCGCTCGCCCAACCTCATCGACTGCGACATTTACGAGGAAACCAACGGAATCGGATACATTCAAATGGAGATGATCGAGGGCATGAACCTTCGCGCCTTTTTAAAACTCTGCAAACAGCGCTACCTCAATCGAAACTGGCACAGCGCCCGCGCCGACAAACGCGTCCAAACCATTCTCAATCTTTACGACAACAAACTCTGCATCCAACCCGGCGTTGCCGTTTATGTGATGAGGCAGATGCTCTCCGGCCTGGAAACCCTCAACGCCGCCCGTTATCTCCACTGCGATATCAAGCTGAGCAACGCCATGATTGACCCGCTAGGCTACGTCAAATTAATCGACTTCGGACGCGCCGCCATGATGGACGAACGAACGAATCCCCTCATTGGCACCCCGCTTTACATGGCGCCGGAAGTCCACGAACGCAAACCGGCCACCGTCCAATCCGACATTTACGCCGTAGGATTGGTAGGGCTGGAATTGCTTCGAGGTCAACGCCTCACCACCGACCGAAGCGCGACCGAAAACGAACTTCTGAAACTAAAACTCACCTTGCCCCAACAATTAGAATCACTCCTGCCTCCCTATGTGCGCGTCAACCGTCAACTCGTCCACATCCTCCAACGCTTTCTCCATCCCGATCCCGGCCGGCGATTTGTCGACGCGCAGTCCGCCGAATCCGGAGCCAACGGCTTGGCGATGGTTCACAAACAACTCACGCAAATGGAAATTGACTCCGACTATCGCCGCGATTTGGCTCGATTCCTCAGCCAATTGGAACCCAAAGCCTAAATCCCTTCTTTCCCAGAAACATTTAATCATTCACAGCCCTAATCAATTATTCCATGAACGAAAAAGAGAACAAAACAACAAACTCCACAACCCACGCTGCCCTCGCTTTTTGCGTCATAGGAATAATCGGTTTTGCATTTTGGTTTGTTTGGACAATCGCAATAGGCGGCTGGATAGTTGCTCTACTTTGCTCCGCCGTATTCGCCATACTCGTCTATTGGGGAATTATGCTAATCGGATCCGAAACCGGATGCTTTGCCTTGCTTGGCGGCATAATCCTCGCCGTGCTTACCTTTATCCTCGCCCTCGGAGCCTTCTTTGCAACAATAGAAATGGTTGTGAAGCTCATTGGCGGCTAAAAACTGCAAAAGTTCCAAAACGCCGACCTGCTAAAAATACAGTTGCCATAAAATCGATTTTCCGGTTAGACTGCACCTCATGACTTTCATTTTTTTTCATTCTCGCTGGACAGCGTGTTTCAGCCTTGCCTTCGTTTTTCTCACGGGAACCACCTCGGCCTCTGAAACTAAACCCAACATTCTCTTCCTCTTCGCCGACGACCAAGCTTACGACACCTTCGGACCGGAGGACGACCCAACAGTCCAAACCCCGCGCCTAGACCAACTTGCCCGCCAAAGCGTCCAATTCACCCACTGCTTCAACATGGGATCCTGGACAGGCGCCGTCTGCGTCGCCTCCAGAACTATGCTTGTCACCGGCAAAACACTTTGGCGAGCTCATGCCGCCAGCCAAACTATGCGAAACCTCAAAAAACAAACCACCATCCAACAAAACCAATTCCTCAACTCCCTCTGGCCACGCCGAATGCAATCGCTCGGATACGAAACCTACTTCACCGGAAAATGGCACGTCGGAATCCCTCCCGAACAACTCTTCAATCACGTCGTCCGTGTTCGTCCCGGAATGCCAAAAGACAAACGCCCCCTCGGCTATCATCGCCCCGTTGAAGGCGAACCAGACCCGTGGAACCCCGCCGACCCCAAATTCGGAGGCTTTTGGCAAGGCGGCAAACACTGGTCCGAAGTTCTCGCTGACGACGCCATAAACTTCCTCCGCAACGCCGGCAAAAAAGCCCCGCAGGACGACGCAAAACCCTTCTTCATGTACCTCGCCTTCAACGCCCCCCACGACCCGCGGCAAAGTCCCCAAGAATTTCTCGACCGTTACCCCTTGCAAAACATCTCCATTCCCCTCCCCTTCCAACCCCAATACCCCCACGTCACATCAGGACTCCACCCCAATCTTCGCGACGAAGCCCTCACCGTCTACCCGCGCACAAAATACGCAGTCAAAGTTCACCGTCGGGAATACTACGGCATCATCACCCACTTAGACGAACAAATCGGAAGAATCCTTAACGAACTAGAAACCCAAGGACTCCGAAAAAACACATGGATCATCTACACCGCCGACCACGGACTCGCCTGCGGCCATCATGGATTACTAGGCAAGCAAAACATGTACGATCACTCCCTCCGCGTGCCATTCCTTATCGCCGGACCAAAAGTCGCACCCGGTACACAAATCGCCGAACCCATTTTCCTCCAAGACCTCATGGCTACCTGCCTTGACCTAGCCGGCGACTCCCAACGCCAAAACATAGAATTCCGCTCCCTACTCCCCCTTCTTTCCCGTCGCCAAGCCGCCAAAAAAAACATACCCGTTTACAGCGCCTACATGGACACCCAACGCGCCCTTCGACAAGACGGTTGGAAACTCATCCTCTACCCAAAACTCAAAGTCAAACGCCTCTACCACTTGGCTTCCGATCCCCACGAACAACACGACCTTGCCAGTCAACCGGAACAATTGAAGAGAATGAAAACCCTCTTTGCCAACCTACAAACTCAACAGAAAAAACACGGCGACACATTGGAACTCACCGCAACCTTTCCCGAACTTGCCTCCCAACACTAAACCGCGTCCGTCTCTCCCAAACCTCGACACTGAACCCAACTATTCATAGAATATAAACTTGATAATCCTCCGCATACAAATCCAAATCGTAATCAATTGCCGAAAGTTGTTCTGGCAAGCCGCCAATGGCCCCTTGCCAACCGCTCCAACAAAATAACCCGATAAATCCGAGAATTCAGTTTGACAGACTGAGGAGTCCCTCGGAAGTCTTCTCCCTCCTTGACAGTATAAACTTTGTCAGAAATTCCATCGGCCTTGTAATTAATTACATTGTTCAGGTCCGTCAAGTCCATCCAACACCAACCTTCGGGCATCCGAAACTCAAATACTTCAGTCCTGGTTTGCTATGATGCAGACTGGTCAACAGAGTCACAGCCGCAAGACTCGGCCATTCCTCGGCCATTCCGGGTTCTCTTGAGTGGAATCCCCCGTAAAAACTCAACTCACCATTGGCAATAGTAGTCTCGCAACGAGCAGTGAGTGATGCCATCCTCCGGACTCCTGACTATAACAACGTAAGGTTTGGTGATATCGTGCCTATCGCATATTATAGAAAGAGAAGACTGTTTGCCCGGTTGTTTACGACTGTAAAAATCCAGCAAGACAAACTCCTTATTCTTGCCGGCCGCCTTTGCAAATAGAATTACCTCCTTGTGCTTCCTTTGTATTTAAGCGGTCAATCCGCTTCTTATCAATGGGAAAAACCTTAGCGTTCAAAGAATCAGGGCGGAGGCCGATTTTAGTCATCAAAGACGGCAATAATGACTGAACCTTAGACTCATCCATGGCCATCATTACCAACGAAGGCATGACAAATTCATCCATCGAATCCGCTTGCCATACTGTACTTTTAAGAGAGGGGCTTCTCCTTTCTTTCGTTTCGGATCATCGCTCAAACTTATATGCTTTCGGCGAGGATTCAAAATCGTCCAGTCTCTGAATTCACCGCTTTCGTCGTCATAGAAGTGGCAAAACGTCTGTTCCCACTCAAATTGGTCCGGATCCAGCTAATTCAGAAATATGCACCCCCCAACTTTTGATCCGTGCGATAATTCTCTCCATTTCTGCGAGAGCGCACAGTGATTGTTCCTGTCTTTTCCACAAGATTCCACAAGATTGAAGGCAACTCCTCCCCATCGCACTATTCCGCCATGTTCCTTTGCTTCTTGCGCTTGAAGTTTTTTCAATTCATCCTTAAATTGTTGCTCTCGAACATCGGCTCTTTCGACTATTCCCAAAATTCATCTGTGGATTTGATCGATGGCCAAAGGAATATCCGCCTTCGTCAAGATGTTCTCTCGAATCCTCTCAGAAACCCTATCAATCTCTTCCACAAACCAGCGAGTTAGCTCAGCATCTTGGCCACTTGCACTGGAAAAGGTGCAATCATAAATGTCCGAATCTGTTGTCAGAAAAGCGTCAAACATCCCCTTTAATCCCGGCTTCAACTCATCTAATGAAATTGTTTGCCCGGCGGCTTTTGCGCATCGAGCAGTGCCGCAACTTGCCAACAAGTGATGACGGGAAAATGTTCCCATCTGTTCCCTCCCTCAAAAAACGAGAAGAATCTGTCCTTCCAGCGTTTTCATCCGACTTTTCTATTCCAACGAGTGTCCTCCCGACGAAGAGACACTCGTTGGCAAGTTGCGGGAGAGAACTCAACCGCTTTGGCGGCTGGCGTTAATACTTTTTTGGAGCAAGGCGAAGTTTTTGTAAAGCAGGAAAAAGGACGTTTTACTGGGATGTTTTCCGATTGTTTTGGGCTTTTCTTCGTCATTTTTCTTGGGTTTGGTGGGGAGTCTGATCTTGGTGTGTTAAAAGTATTGTTGTTAGGTCAAGGTTTGCTTTGCTCGCTCTCCGCATCGCCGGTACTTTGGGTGAATCTGTTTGATCGGATCCATCAGTTATCAATGCGGACTAGGGGATTCTTTTGGCTTCGGGGTGGAGTGCAAGAATGGCGGCCAAGCGGTGAAGTGTATCAGGTTGTTCGGATGCTAAGTTTTGCGTTTCGACGGGATCGTTGATGTAGTCGTATAGTTCGTATTCGGCAGAGTTTGTTGGACTGCCGATTTTTTTCCATTCGACTAAGCGGTATTGTTCTGTGCGGATTGCTCTTCCCATTCGTCCGCGTCGGGGGTAGCAATGGTAGGCGTGGTTTCGTATGGAGCGGCTTGGGTCGCGAAGCACGGGGACTAGACTTATGCCGTCGATTGGTTGCGGGACTGCTGGCGCTGGCAAGCCGGTTAGTTCCACCAATGTTGGGTAAAGGTCGACTGTTTCTACCAATTGTTGTGTAGTGCGTCCTTGTATGTTTATCCCCGGCGCAACGATGATGAGGGGAATGCGGTTGGCTTGTTCGTAGTTGGTGTGTTTGGTCCAGTAGCCGTGGTCGCCGAGATGCCATCCATGGTCGCCCCAAAGCACGATTATAGTATTTTGCGAAAACTCCAAGCGGTCGAGTTCGTCCAACACTCGCCCAATTTGCGCATCGACAAAGCTTGCGGCGGCGTAGTAGCCGTGTATTAGCTTGCGCTGAATGGTTTCGTTTTTTAGGTTTTCGATAGTGAGGGGAGCGTAGTTGATTATTTCGCCTCCCTTTTTGCCAGCGTAGGAGGGTGCTCCTTCGGGGTGTTTTTGGTTAGGCGCTACTGGGAAAGCCTCAGGATCGTGCATTTCCCAGTACTTTTTAGGCGCGGTGAAGGGGAGATGGGGTTTGACAAAACCGAGAGCAAGGAAGAAGGGTTGATCGGGGCGTTGCTTGGCCGCCTGCAGTCGTTGGATTCCTTCGCCAGCGATTCGTCCGTCGGCATACGCGTTGTCGGGGACATCGGTCATTTCCCATGCGGAGCCCCGTGGAAGGGATCGAATCTGATTTAACATTTGGTTGGTAAAAAATGCCTCTTCCCGTGTTAATTGCCCGCTTGCGGAATTTGTCGGCAAGAGATATTCGACAACCTTTTCGTGGAGTGAGGGCACGCTCCATGAATTCGGATCGTCGTGATTTCCATGACCGGTGTGTAGCACTTTGCCTATTGCTTCTGTCCGATAGCCGTGTCGCATGAAAAATTGCGGCATTGTGACGGCATTTGGCGCCGCTTGACGAAAGTTTTGTCCCAAAGAATAAATGCCTAGCGAAGTGGAACGGGTCCCAAGCAGTAGGTTGTTGCGCGAGGGGGCACAAACCGCTTGGTTGCAATAAGCCCATTCGAAACGGACGCCGCGGGCCGCTAAACGGTCGATATTCGGCGTTTTTGCCAAAGGATCGCCATAGCAACCGATGGCCGGCTTCAGGTCATCCACGAGTATTAACAGAATATTAGGGCGGTCCTGGGCGGCTGTATCAATCGCCGCCAACAAAGATATTAAGAGAATCCAAAAAAAGTGTCGCATGGATAAATTATAAAGTTCTTTCTATCCGCAAGGCAAGGAAGAATGTTCGACTGACGGGCTCAATACCGTTTCCAAAGCGACGGCATGAACAAAACCAAAAGCACAGAGAACTCTAACCGGCCTAGCAACATCAAAAACGAAAGCAAAAGCTTGGCGGGGCCGTGAAAGCCCGCGTAAGTCTTTTCCGGCCCCGCTTCTCCCAAAGCGGGGCCAATGTTGCACAGCGTTGCGAGCGTTGCGGAAAAACAACTCCGGATATTTAACTGGGGTTCGAGAAAGCTCACCGCCGCTGTGCCTACCAACAACGAAACCGCTACCATCGACATCAGAAATAAAGTGGCCATGCGAAACGATTCGGTCACTAGATTTCCATTCAGCTTTATTGTCATAACCAAGTTAGGTCGAAAAAACATGCGAAGCTGGTAACAAAGAATCTTGAAGAAAAGAACTAACCTCCCTACCTTCAAACCTCCGGAGGTAGAACCCGCACAACCTCCTATTATCATTAACATTACCAGCAACATAACCGAAGAATCTGGCCATTTATCATAGTTGTCGGTTGTGAAGCCCGTTGTCGTCAAAATGGATACTACTTGAAATAAGGCTGGACGAAGATTATCGCGCCAGGTATCCGATCCGCTTCCACGAACACAATTAACAACAAAGATGGACAAGGCGGCAACGCACAAAATTAGAACAAAAACTTTAGTGGATTCGTCTTGTCGCCATTTGGTTTTTCCCTGACGCCAGCGATGCGGCCACAACCAAGGATAGAGTAGGAAGTTCAAGGATCCCAACACCATGAAACAGATGATCCAGTATTCGACGAATGCGCTTTCGAAGTGTGCGATACTGTCATTATAGGTGCTGAAGCCTCCTGTAGCCACCGTTGTGAATGTATGGCAAACCGCGTCAAAAACATCCATCTTGCGGGAAAGCCATAATCCACAGAAACAAACTAAGGAAAAAACAACATAAACTATCCAAAGTTCAAATGAGTTCGGCCGTATTCTTGGGCTTGGCCCCTCTGTTTCAAACGCGGAAGATTCATGTTGAAACAACGCCTTGCTCCCGGCGCCGGCCGATGATAGCAAAGCAACAAACAAAACCAAAATTCCCAGCCCGCCAAACCACTGGGTAAGCGCCCGCCAAAGCAGTAAACTTTTGGGAAGCCCTTCTACATCTTCAATCACGGTCGCCCCCGTCGCCGTAAAACCAGAAACCGATTCAAACAAACCGTCGATCCAACTCATCTGCGGCTCGCAAAGCCAATAAGGAATCGCCCCGCAAAGAGTGCAGAAAATCCAACCCAACCCGACCGCTGAAATGGATTCCCGTTGCAGCAAGTCGTTGCCGCTTCCCCGTCCCAGAGCAAGCAAGACCGCGCTGCAAACCAAAGAAATCCAGAAAGACCAAAAAAAGGCTTTGGTCGCATTCCATCCCTTTGCAGCTCCTTCCGAATACCCAATGGAACAAGCAAGACATACAAATTGACCCGCTGCCAAAAAGATCAGCAACACGCCGATCAGTTTGCACAAAATTCTAAGATTCATTTCTCGAAGTCTAATGTCGCGTATAAGTTCACTTACCAGCCATTCCACAACATTCTGCCGCCGCCGCGCGACTAAAGCAATATGCAGTCGTCACCATCTCTTTTCAATCGCGAAAGCAGATGGACACAAACGCTTAGTCTATCAACGCGAAGGCTTTCTTGAGAGCGGCAGCAGTGGCGGCGCAAGCATCGTCATCGTCCATCTTTCTGAGAAAAGCATTGAAAGGTTCGGCGCGAACAGGGCCGTCAAAACCCGTCTGATGGACAGCGTTCAGAAAGGCCTTGACGTCAATTACTCCCGTTGATGCGGGCAACTCTCTTTGATGGTCTAACTGCGCCCGTTTCTCGACGCCGCGAGGCGCGTCGTTAAGATCCACGGCAATAATCTCATCGCCTTGCAAAGTCAAAATCTGCTCGGCAGTGTCGCCCGCCTGCCACCAATGCCAACTATCCAACACGAAACCAACATTGCCCGTGCCAATTTCCGCAATCAACTCTTTAGTTTCAGACATCGTATGGAGGAACGGATACTTGCCTCGAATCAACAAAGTATGCGTGCCAATATATTCTAGGCCGAGCCATTGCCCCTGATCCCTCAAAACTTTGGCAATTTCCCGCAACCGGCCGGCTTGCAAGGCAAAGTTATGCCGATAAGTAAAACTATCACTGCTAGGAGGAATCCAAGTGTTGACACGGCTTGCGCCAATTTTTTGTAGCGCTTTGGCATATTGTGGCAACTGCTTGAGACCTGTGTCAAAGATTGCCTGATCGCCACTAAATCGAACGGGACATCCCGCCGAACCCCAGCGAAGTCCCTGATCCTTCATGCGATCTAAGAGTTGACTCCTCTCAGCATCAGACATCGCCGCCAACGCCGACACATTGGGTGCGACCGAAGTGAATCCGTGTTTCGCCGCCAAAGCGTTCAGACGAGCGGGATGCCTTGCTTCGACTCCGATTGCACCCGGAGTCAGGTCAATTGTCATTTGATAAGGTTCCCTCTCCACTGACAACAATGAGCGACCTCCACTAAAAATCACAGACAGCGTCGCCGCAGAACGGGTCGATTGAGACAAAAATTGCCGACGATGAATCCCATTCATAATATAAAAAATTCCTTCTCAAAAATCCAAAACTTACCTTCCACCCGCCAAAATCGAGCCTTTCTCTTTTCGAAAAACACGAATCCAATCACAAAGAATTAGCAAATTACAGCAAAAAACCCGAACTGAAACTCTTAAAAATCTGTCAATTTTCCGGGATTTTGCCGAGATTCGGAGAAAAAAATCATTTTTCTTCGATCCATCGCTTGACATTTCTCCGTTTTTCGACGATATTTGCTCTTGGAAGTGTTTTGCTGGTGTCCTTTGTCGGGACACCCGCCAAATGTAAAAACTTGTTGGACACTGTCGAGCAAGGAGGAAGTCCGCTGATTTTCTCCCATACTTGATAGGAATTGTGCGGGATTCTCGCATTGAACCAGCAGAATGCTTCCAAATGGCCCGGTGCATTGCGCGCCGGGGATTTTACAGAATGATTGTTACAGAGAAAAAATTAAAGAGGGCTAAAGCCCATAACACTACATCTATCATGAGGAACTTAGCGAAAACTATAGTTGTTGTCGCCGTATCGGCGGCATTGTTTACCTTGCCCACTGCAAAAGCAGCGCCACATTGGATCACCTTGATTATTGCGGAAATTGTTGCCGGCAAATCGACTGACGCGGCGCTCAATGCCTGGATTGCCAAAAACGGCGACCCGCGGCCATTGAAAGAAGAGCCGACCAACGACTCCGCCAACGACGAGAGCAAGGATTGCCAAAAACGGCGACCCGCGGCCATTGAAAGTCTCCGCCAGTAGCGCCGGCATTTACCCGCGCGGGCAAGAATACCGGATCAGCGAAACCTACAACTACGACGAGGATTTTCCCAAGTATATGCAGGATTGGAACGGCACGGGAGAGGATTTTAGCCAATCAGGATGGTTGAATTCTCGCGGAGACTTTGTTACTACTGTCGGAGATCGTCAGAACAGGCTCAAAAATGCCAATCTAGCTGGCTGGAGGAAAGTGTTCAAAATTGTGGATCCGGAAGACGGTGCGATATTATGGAGTAGAACTTATGGTCAGGCAAAGACCATCGTTTTCTATGGAACGATGGACAAGCCGTTCAACAAAGACGCCGCCAATCGAATTGTCAAAGAAAGATACGGAGAAGAATGGGAACTCGGCAAAGAGGTCTTTAGCGGGGGTGAAATTTGGGAGGTTGGCAATTTCGTCGTCTATTCCAAAGCCACGGTGCCTGCATTAGCGCATCCCAAAGTTCGGGTGTCCGGAACATTCACCGTCGGCTTCACCTACAAAAAGAACCGTGTTGCATATTACGGTGAGCTTTCTCCCTATTGGCCTGCGACAAAACACTGCAAGAGATTCGAAATGAACGCCGTTCAAAACGATAATAAGGACTTCAAACTCTGTGATCCAAACGAAATAATTACCGAGCTCAATACGCCGGTCGGAGGCGTCGAGCGCTGGGCGGAGAAGAAGTACAGTATGAGGCATAGATGGGTTTCGGATCCGTACAGCGATCTCGGAGGCTCTTGGGAGAGCACAAGCTACAACTACAGACTCATCGTCAAACAAAAGCACTTGCATATCGAGCAAAACTGCAGCAACCTTTGGCCAGAAGACTAAACGAAAGAAAGGCGAAAACCATGAAACCAGAAAACTACCTTTACGCGGGCTTTGGCTGGATGATTTTGCTCATCCTTGTGGTTCTTTACATCGATCACAAACCGAAAGAGGAAAATAGCGCGGCGGAAATTTCGGCGCCGGAAAATCCAGAAACGGCAAAGAAGCCTGACAACGACGTTCACAAGGAAATGATGTCTCGACTGCAAGCGAACATCGAGGCTCATCGCGCAAGGAACGAAGCTATTGCCAATGCAAGGCATCGTGTTCGAGAGCCGGACGGCACGCTCCGTCTGCCGACCCCGGAAGAAGAGGCGCACTTGCAAGCATGGCTGGAAGAGCAAAGGAAGGCCAAAGAAGAGAAAGCCTACTGGGAAAGTCGGCAGGAATGGATTGAGAACTTTCCGTTTGAACCTACCTACCATCCTGAAATTACCTTTGATCCAGAAGTCTTGAAAGATCGAGTGGATGAAAACGGCCATCGTCTTCCTCGAGACAAGGATTACTGGATTATAGCTGGAATGCAAAAACAACACGGATTCATTAAAAACTTCTACGAAATGCCTGCGCGCTACTCGCCGGAGTTTGAACAAATGCACAACATCATGGTTGAGGCCGGTCTGGAAATGGATCCGTACATTTGGGGGCGAGCGTTTACGCACTTGACTTGGTATCACAACGCCATGAAACACGATCCGGAAAAGTTGCGGCGAGAAGGACAAACCTGGGGAGAAGAGCAACAGGACATTTTAGGTTCCTTCTGGGTTAGTTTGAGTCGGAAAAAGGATTGGGGGTATTCGGAGAAAATCTTGTTGTCCCAAGAAGAGGCCGAAGCCTTGCGAGATCGCTTGATTGCGGAGATTCCACCAGATCGGTTTCTTACTCTAGGTGCTTTGGATATATTTGGGCATAACCAAACCTATGCAGACGAGCTAAAAGCCGGGGATCCCATGTTGGTTCGGTAGCAACGGCAAGAACGACAATTCCAAATCGCAACAAGGCCAATCTTTTTGGGGATTGGCTTTTTTATTATATGCGTTTGTGTTTCGTTTTTAGACAGATTCTTTATTTATACATCTTGCATTGTGGCGGGGTTGATATTCATTTTGCGGCACCATTCGCGGTAGGCGAAGGGAGAGATTTCCGAAGGTTTGATCTCACTGCGTCCGCCCCAAAAGACGTTGGTATAAGCAACTAGAATGCCTTCGGATTTGAGATGGGCGTCGATTGCGTCTTTGTGTTGTAGCAAGAGCGCTTTGTCCGTGCCATGCGCCACTCCCATTATGTTTACATTGTGAAACTCCGGCCCGCCTTCGCGCCAGTAAGCATGGGTCATAATATGGTGACGCCCTACTTCTTTGCCGGCTTTTAGTTCCATACCTTCAGGCACCGCCCAATGAAACAAGGCGTTGAAGCGAGTTACCTTTTCTCCGGTTTTTAATGTTTTCGCGTGTTCTAGAAAGGTGGAGAAGCGTCCGATAACTTTGAGTTGGTTGAGCTTTCTTGCCGTTGCGCAGAATTCTTCTATAGAAACGTCGGCCTCAGAAGATCGCAGCGACCACAAGTCTTCTTCTAATTCTTCTGGTGCGCATTCTCTTTTTAGTGCCGTTAGAATTTTCCATTCGCGGTTGGACAGATGCGCAATGGTGACTTCTGAGGCTTGGGCAGGCGCCTCGGTCTTGCTTCCGGGAGGCATGCCTCGGCGTCTTACATGGCCGACGCCTAATGCAAAGAGACGTTTAGCCGGCATAAGCCGGAAGCGTTCAGCGCCGGTTTTTGACGCCAGCAACCGGCAGTGTTTTTCCATAGAATAACTCTGAGGCACTTTGATCGTCGTCCATAGTTTATAAGATGATCCGGGAGAGTCGCTGTCTGTGGATCGCGTGACTACGTGGCCGGAGAAGGGATCTTTTTGGAACATAAAGTCGAAGGCGGCGTCCAATCGCGGCGGCGGCACTTGCCATGCTACTAAAGCGCCGCGGGCAAGATTGGTAGCTAGCAAAGTTTGCCGCACCCGCCGGATGACGCCCGCGCGTAACATTGCTTGGATTCGCTTGACGACAATCTCTCGTTTCACGCCGGATTCTTGGCTAATAACTCCGATCGGGTCTCGGTGAAAGCCTTGTATTCGATCTTCAGAAACCTGCAGGATTCGAGCGTTGATCGAGTCTGTTGTTGCAATGGGAATTGTGGTAGAATTCATATGTTAGAAGAATATCATATCTTGTATTGTTCGGCGATGTCACGCTCTAATCATAGAAACAAGGTATTTGTTTTTCTGAATTCAATTCTGGCCGAAGTGTTCCCAACCTAGGATTCTCAATCCCTCCAAAGTTAGGTTGGGGCAAACTGTTTTTACTTGGGGCAAGTCTCGCGCGATTAACTTTGCGTATCCGCCGGTGGCCACGACGTGGAGATCCGGATCGGTAAGTTCGCGTTTCAAATCGTCCAAGAGATGAGATACTAGTCCGCGATAGCCGTTGACCGCGCCAATTAACATTCCCTCGCGAGTGCTTTTTCCGATTGTCTTTTTGGGGTCTTGGATTCGAACTTGGGGCAGCAACGCTGTTTTTTCATGGAGATAATTCGTCATAGCGCCTAGTCCGGGCGCAATAATGCCTCCTATATAACAAGATTCGGCGTTCACTACGTCAAAGGTAACCGCCGTTCCAAAATCTACCACTACTATGGGTGCGCCATAGCACCGTGTTGCCGCCATAGCGTTTGCCAGCCGATCCGCGCCAATTGTGGCGGGGTTGGGATAGTCGATGCTAATTCCCACTACGTTCCGATGAGTTAGCCTCACGCATCGAACGGTCAGCGCGGCCTTAATCACGCGCTGCGCTTTCTTTGTGGTTTCGGGCACAACGGAAGCAACAACGCTTCCAAAAATTGAACAATGCCTGGCGACTCGTTGAAGTATATCAGCGATTTCACTGGAACGCCATTGGGCAGTGCCGAAGTATTTCGACTTTAGGATTTGCCGACCGTCGCCAATCCCGACGTGCGTATACGTATTCCCAATATCGACACACAGAATCACAAGGTCTTTCTAGGCATTGAAGCCATTTTTACCGTTGCGCAGCAAACGTCGCCGCCAAGAATTCGTTTCACCAAGCCCGCGCCGGTTCGCAACAACAAGGCGCCGTCACCGTCAATGGCTTCCGCCCGCCCGTGAATCGTGGATTTCCCGAACTGCACGACAACTTGACGGCCCAAAGTGGCGCATCGACTCTGCCACTCGGCGGCGATCTCCGCAAACCGCCCTTCCCTCATCTGTTGATAATCCCGATCCAGTTCTTTGAGCAATGCCGCCGCAACCGCCGCCCGGTTCCACACTTGCCCGGTGAGAATTCGAAGAGAGCTGCACCGACTGCTCAGTTCTTCGGGAAAATCTGTTTTCGTTTGATTCACATTCAAGCCAATTCCCAAGACGAGATGGCGGATTCGATCCGTCTCAGCGCGCATTTCCGTCAAAATGCCGGCCAACTTTTTCTCTCCAACAATCACGTCGTTCGGCCACTTGATAGAAGGCCTGATGGCTGTCAATTTCTCGACTGCCCGCGCTGCGGCCGCGGCTCCGAGGATTGTTAGACGAGCGGCTTCAGGCGGCCTCAACGCTGGTCGCAGAAGCAACGACATCAGAACACTCTTCCCCGTGGATCCAAACCAAGCGCGCCCAAGCCGTCCGCGCCCCCGGCTCTGACGTTCCGCAAACACAACCGAGCCTTCGGCCACTCCGTCGACAGCCAAGCGCAACGCCACATCATTGGTAGAAGATGTTTCCTGAAACACTTGAATTTGCCGCCCCACCACCTTGACCGGACCAATCCGAGCGGCAATGTCCTCTCCCAACAAACGATGCGGCGCTTCTAGCAAGCGGTAACCAAAGTGCGGACTCACCTCAATCTGGAACCCAAAGCGCCTCCACTCTTGGATTCGCTCTCGAATCGATGCTTGATCGGCTCCTGCTCTTGACACCAGAGAGTTCACGGAAATCCCCTCGGCGCCCGCTTGATAAAGCGCCCGCAACATTTCGACATCGCCCTTCATCTCACTTTTGCAATGTCCAAAGCAATATCCGCCGCCGGCGCCGAATGCGTCAAAGATCCCACCGAGATGAAATCAACTCCAGTCAACGCAATGGCGCGAAGATTATCCAGCGTTATGCCTCCGCTCGCTTCGGTTTTGGCTCGCCCGGCAACTGCCTCGACCGCTCTTCGCAAGTCGAGGATGTTCATATTATCTAAAAGCACCGCGTCCGCCCCTGCTTCCGCTGCATAAAGCGCTTGTTCCACCGTATCCGCTTCTACCTCAACCCGCAAATCAGGACGCACCGCTTTTACGCGCGCCACAGCCTCCGCGATCCTTTGCTTTTGGCTACCCTCCAAAACAGCTAAATGATTGTCTTTAATCATCGCCATGTCAAAAAGTCCCGCTCGATGATTTCGCCCCCCTCCGCAAACAACCGCATACTTCTCCAAAACTCGCCAGCCCGGAGTCGTTTTGCGCGTGTCCAGAATTTCACAAGGCAACCATTCCAGCTCCTTCACATAAGTACAAGTCAGCGAGGCGATACCACAAAGTCGTTGCGCAAAATTCAGCGCTACTCGCTCGCTAGACAAAATAGAGCGCGCCAGCCCGGCTACAGAAAGAATCTCTGCGCCCTTTGGAAGAGAATCTCCGTCTTTCACCCGCATAGACACCGCCAGCGCAATATCCACACGGCGAAATACTTCCCGCACAACCTCAAGCCCCGCTACCACAAGCGCTTGCCTCGCAACCATTCGAGCCGACGCCAAACAATCTTTGGGAACAACGGAAAGCGAAGTAACATCCCCACTTCCAACATCCTCAATCAAGGCGCGATCTATCAAGTGAGCATAAGCGTCAAGACTTAGTCCGATCACAAAGAAGAACCTAATCACGTAACTGGCAAAAACAAAGAAAAATGAAGAAGCTGACAATGCAGGGCAGGGTAAATCCTACTCCACCTCTTGCAAACGATAATATCGTTGATCGCTAAGTTCGCCTGTCATAGAGCCATCATCTATAAATCTAAAATCGCCGCTATCCGAAGAGAGAATCATTGGAATAGTTGTCCAATTCCTCGGCGGAATCATATCTGAGAACTCCACCTGAAATTGCCGGTTCGGATCCGCCTTCCAAGTTAAAACAACTAATCCACCTTCCAAAATCTCCGCTTGCAATGTGACTCGTGGTTGAGAAACCGGCAACGTTCCCAAAATCGCCACTCGGAAAAACCTCATACTCTGCATGTCTATCGGCAAGCAATAAGAAGTCATCTTGCCATTCGCTACAACCGTTTTAATATCATTCCATTCAGCGCCGTCAAGATTCTCTGCCCCTTGCAAAAGATAACTTAGCCCACTCTCCGAATCCCAAGTAATACACAATTCTTGATTCGCATTAAACCGAACACCTTCAAGTTGGGCAAATTCAACAATTCCAGACGGCGGTTGAGGGGGCAATCCTCCGCTTTGCCGAATGCGGAAAAAGTGAGAATCCACTGTTGGCATTTCCATGCAATACTCTTCCCTCTCAGCATTCGCCAACACTACCTCAATCTGCGTCCACTCTTCCTCCGACAACTTTTCCTTCCCTTCAATAGTATAAGATTGTCCCAACTCGGCATCCCAATGCAAACAAACTTCCCCTCCCGAAAGTTCAATGTCCACCTCCAAATCCTCTCCTCTCTCTTTTACAGGCTCGATAAACATACCCAAATCGGGAGGCTCCTCTGCTTCAACTGCTCGAAAAAGTTGATACACCTCTCTCACCGAATCCGATGGACACCATTCTGTCTCTTTAGAATCAGCAATAATAGGATCTTCTTCGATTCCATCCCAAGGGTCTTCAGGGAAAACTTTACCTTGAATTAGATATCTAAGGCCGGGTATAGAATCCCAATTGAAACAACCGCTCAGAAAATCTGCATCAAGTAGTTGACTGCGATTCTGAAAGGCCTGAATTCGATAAGTTACCGCCTCTTGTTCGTAGTTCACTACGGCCAGCAACCACTCGCCGGATTCAAGCGGCAAGTCGGCGTTGGCGCCGCCTCCCATACGAATAACTTCGGCGCTGGAATTGATACGCGCGCTAACGGCGTCAAAGTCCCTTTCGCTCGGCAACAACGGTCCGCGACGCAGATAGAGATCTAAATCCTTGCCGACGCCATCGCCGACCAGAGGATGGAGAGAAAAAGTCACGTTCGCCGCTTCGTCCGCAACGACGAAACGATAGTAATCTCGCTCCCGAAGCTCGTTTGGAATTGATGCCGCAACCGTATTTGTGAACCAAACGCGGTTTGTAAGATTAATAATAGAAGTAGGATCATCTGTAAAAGTAGTTCCCGTGATGGCAAAGTCCAAGTCTGCTACTCCTCGATTCAAGACGGCCGCATACCAATCGCCGCTCAAGTCAGGCAGAGTCGCATTGGCGCGAACCACAATTCGCCCGGAGCCGGGGCGATCTGGATCAGCGGCGGCAATGTGATCATAGTCATCAATAGACGGGAAATCATCTTTCTTCAATATCAGATCCGCTGTTCCCGTGAAATCTGACAAAGCAAACTGCATGCTAGAAACTTCAGGGTCTGCGAATCGCAATTGGAAGTAGTTGATGACTCGAGCGTTTTCGCCGATTGTGTTGTCGCCCACTTGGAAGGGGAAAGGCTCGCCATTGGTTAAAGGATGGATGCGATGAGGGGGAATGATTGTTTCCGTAGCCACAATACGATAACGAACCTCCGTTTGATTCGTATCTGCCTTATAAACGCTAATATAATAACTCCCCGAAGGAATCGTTGTTGCCGAATCTCCCTTGTTAAATGTAATCAACTCCGCACCCAAGCCGCTGTTTGTCGACTGCTTGTCAAAATCAGTCAAATTAGGCAGAGGCAGACCCCATTTTGCCACTGCATCGACGTCTCCATTTTCAGGAAAAACTTCGATGTTTAACCCTATCACATTTGTGCCGGCGCGATATCTATAATATTGAAATTCAGCGGGTTCGGTAAAAGAAATAGTATTAGTAAAAGGAACAGCGTTGGTTAATGTGATAATCGGATACTGAGGGTCAATCTGGTCAAATTGGATGCATAATTCATACTCGTTTTTCTCCTTGGGATCGACATTTTTTACGCCAAGATAGTAGCGTTGTCCCGGATGAAGTATCGGCGTGTCTAGAGATTCGATATGATTAGTTTCGGCATCATACAAAACGGTGCCGTTCAAGGACAAGACCGCTCCGCCCTCTCCCTCGCCATTAAAGTCTGTTGACAAGCTGTCGTCCGCAGTGTCTTGAGGAACACCGTCTTCGTTCAAAAGCAGTAAGAGATTTCCCTTGCTGTTGAGCCAATTCGTGGCAAAGGTTGTGCTACAAGGAACATCGACAATATAGTATTGAATTTCGTCGCCTTGGACGGTGTTGGCCACACATTCGCCATCGTTTAGTGATAAGGCTGGAAAATTCGTCTCGGCCAAACTCAGCAATAGTTGCCAAGTTTTCAGAACGGGTTGAATGTCTTCGGGTCCGGCTCGATTATCCCAAAGTTCCAGCGTCCAGTTCCCCAATGCAGGTTCGCCGTCGAACTGACTCAATGCTTCCTCCGGGTGGAAGAACTTCACGGGCGTAGGTTCGCGGATTTCAATATGGTCAATTTGCATGGACGGCTGACCGGGCAAGGAAATCAATTCTAATTTTATGGGCATTGGATCTGTGTTTGGTGGAACGAGAAATCGTACCGGAGTATTGCGCCGCCACTCAAGACCGCCGTCAACGCTTTGCACTCGCTCATCGTCTAGAAAAATCGCTCCGATGGAAACGCCTCGATCCACGCTAGATCGAGCGGAATAAAACAAGTCCAGCGTTCTATTCAATGTTGTTTCAGGCAATACGACGAGCAAGTTGGTGGCTGAAACTCGCCCACTATCGAGGTGTAAGTAGTTTGTGCCTTCGGCTGCTCCATCATCACTGCTAATAATTGCCGTCCCAGAGAGAACTTCCCAAAAGCCATCCGCATTGGCGTGAAATCTCTCCCCGGCAGTATAAACATCCGGTTCGATTTCCTCAAAACCGCTGAATGAAAAAGAATCAATGGCGCCGGAAGTTGAGGCATATGGCAATAAGGCAAACTTGATCATTTTTTCAGGCTCTAATTCTTTCTCTTCAATCTCGGCAGGATCAGGATCGGAAAATCCTCCAAAGGTCAACGTCTCCATTAGTCCTGAACCCCAGCCATCAGCAACACTACCACCTCGATTCTCTGATAATAAAACCCTTGTGCCTATAGGACTCACCAAGTGCATTGTTAAATCCGAAGACCGCGGATGGTCGATGCGTAGCCCCACCTTCACGTCGGCAACTGCCCGATTGTCGGAAACAAAGATCGGCGAACGCGTAATGGCGTCATCCATGATGGGTTTATCTAGTTCGTTATTGTCCGGGAAAAACGGCTGTTCGGCGGCAATCGTCAGATTTCTTTGAATCATGTAGCGCAGTTGAAATTGAACTGGGACTCGGTTGGGATTATACACGCCAATGAAATATTGACCCGGGCTGAGTGGAGGCACATCCCATCGAGTAATTTGCAAGATCAGTCCGTTGGAAACGGAACCATCCGTTCCCAAAGCGCGTTTGTCGAATTGCGTCAAGGTAGGCAAGGCGCCCCGCCGCAAGTAAAGATCTAAGGGTAAGGGAGGGGTAAAATCCGAGAGATACACCTCCAAAGCGCTTGCATCGGTGGGCACATCGACAACGAAGTAGGAAAAATCATTAGATTGGACAGTCTCGATAATATTAGTGCCTTCCAACAAGCGGCTAGGCGTCAGACGCAAAGTTAAGTCATGTACCCGCCCGGTATGCGTCAAGGCATTGTCCACCTGCGCCATCAACCAAACACCTTGTCCCTGCCCGCCGATGAAATTGACCAAACTTCCAGGTCCGTCGGTTCGTTGTATAAGGCCAAGCGTTGTGGTATCTCCAATCCTTCCCAAATCATCGTAGATAACGTTCAAGTTAGTAAAAGTGCCATCAGCATTGAGCAAGGTATGATTATTCAGAACGACAGAGACGCCGTTATGACTTAGATTTCCGAGCAGATCGCCAATATCGTCGTGAACCAACGATAATTTCGTCGTCACTCGTTGAACTGTCAAAGGAGTATAACCGAGCGCCAAAACCAAACCAGCCCCGGGCGCATTGGGCGATCCGTCCGGAATAATCCCCTGGTTAAGAGGAACGCCATTAAGCACATGTTGACCATTATTCAGCTCTTCAAAAGGCTCATTCTGAGAAACTCCAACTATGGCGTATTCTCCGCCTTGATGGTCCTCAGACTTGACTCCGATATAATATACTTGATCGTTACCCGTATTTTGGTTTGTCAAGATAACCGCTTCGGTGCCGCCGGGACCTCTGGAAGCGCCTGTGCCGGCGCTGTTATTTCCTTGTATCGCATTACTGATAACATTTGCATCTAAGTTAGTTAATTCGGAATTCATCGAAACGTAGAGATCAACGTCGGCTTGGAAATTCCGCGGGCGGGCCAAGTTCGGCGGCAGGAAGGTAACAAAAGCCACATTCGGACCATTTGTAAAGCCCAGTCCATTCCCAAGATCGTTCGTGCCCAGTGGTGGGGAAGAATTGGTAAAGACGTAAAATTGCCATTGATGCGACAATCCATCCATTCCTCCTAGGAGAGGCGCGTTTGCCCCAACGCGGTCGGCTAGCCGAGGAATGCCGTTGGTAATTGCAATGATCGACGGCGTTTCCACGTATTTTACATCATCCAACTCTTCCTCTACGCCTTCTTCCAAATTCTCTAGTTGAAAAGGTTCATCCATTTCCACATTATCCCCTATGGAAACGACCAACGCGAAGTCCTGCACTACGTCGTTGGGATGATCTGTTACAGCGTTGACGTTGACTCGCCTAGCCACTACGGACACTATATAGTTTGTGTCTAGCGGCGGCGAGATAAACACGTTCTCTACATTGTTGACGTTGTCCAAGGGCAATGATTCGCTTGCCGATGTCGCTTGGGTAAACAGGCTGTCCGCCGTAAAATGATTGCCGCAGAGAGTTTCGCCAGAAACTGTGTTGGAAACAATCAGGTCGAGATCGTTGACTAACTTGATGCCGGCGCTTGGATTTCCCGGTGGGTCTGTCCATACTAAAGTAAGGCGCAATGGCAAAGCTCGAATCTGATTTGTCTCGCCCATCGTTAACTTCCAGCTTTTCTGCTGGCCGGTAGCGAGGGCGTTTGTAGGATGTTGGTCCAAGAATCGAAGCGTCGACTCTCTTCCTGCAAAGTCTTGCGGACTGGACGAGTTAAACGGCAGATTATTTGTGAGGTTGGCTGGCAGACTGTTATCTAAATTGACGAGTCCCCATCCTTGAAAATTGATAATCGGGTCAACTTGAAAATTGTAAAGTTCGCCGGAAGTACGGGCACCATTGATCAGCAACGCTTTTAAAAGCGCCGGGCTGGGATTGTCAAGGCCGTTGTTGCGCAGAAATTCCTGAATAAGCGCGAGCAAACCAGTCACCGCCGGAGCGGCCGTGCTAGTTCCACTTTCGAAGCGATAGTGAGGATTCAGACTTTCGTTTAGTTTCCTCAACTCATCGAGGTATTCTTCATTTCCTGTTTCCACGGATACGACTTCTTGGATATCAAACGACACGGGGTTGCCGTTCGTATTGCCAATGCTGTAATAGAGCCATCTGGGGAGCGATTCAGGATTAATACGAAGCGGTGAAGATTCCTCATCGGTCAATCTTACGCTAGTGTCACCGACAAGATTGTTCGTGGTAGCCGGGCTGTCAAACTGTGCGTAGATAGGCAATGGCGGCAACACTTCCGGCGAGGCTAGATTGGTTTGCAGAGAAATTTCGACTTCAATTGTTCTTTCCTGCAGAAAAATTTCATAGGTCGAGAGACCATCAGAAATAGCCGCTTGATTGGAAATTGTATTCACTTGCCTGTCTAGAGACTGTTCGGGAGACTGCCAACCTTTTGACCGCGCTGATATAATGAAGGAGCCGGGCGCTACGACGTCCGGTTTAAACCTGCCTCCCGCGCCCTCGACGCCAATGCCCACATTGCCTCGCCCGGAAAACGACGCTACCTCAGTTGAACTGTCCGTTGCCGGCAGGAACACTTGTTGTTCGACGTCGACTTGATTGGTCATCGTTGTTCCATCTTCGTTGGTTGTAATCTGGTCGATGGTGCCCGTCTTGACCGAATTAGTAAGATAACGCAAAGTTTCGATTGCTCCGACAGTGATCACGTTTTTGGCCGTCGCGGGAGAAGATATAGAGTCCGATTGGCCGCCTTGTCCTTGTTCATTTCTGACTTGCACCTTTCCTGCAGAGAAAACGTAAAGGATTGGTTGATCCCCTTCCTTTTCCGGCAAAGCATCCCGAACCGCCGCATCGTAAGAAGCCGCGCTGCTATCGTATTCCCGGATGTTTCTATAATTCCAACTGTTATTGGAGAGTAGAGGAGTATTTATTTCTCCTTGCTGATTTACATAGTGCACGTAGTTATACTCAGCTGCCGTTTCTTGCAGAAATTCATCCGATATCAAAGGACCGGCGTCCAAGTTTACTGGCAGGACATATAAACTTGCTTTCGGTGCCATGCCGTGAAAATTAGCATTAGTAAGCGAACCGAGGGCATTGGTAATCACAGGCGATTTGGCGCCGTTGCCGGCAATCGTTCCCGCTATGTGAGTGCCGTGACCCGAAGGATCTCTGCGGACTACAGAATTGTCTGTAGAATCTCCAAAAAGAAGCCTCTCTTTGTCAAATCCGGGATGATTCTCGTCCACTCCGGTATCGTTGAGGTTTACTAAAATATCTTCGCCGGACAGATTGTGAAGGTTGGTGTTTAGCATTTGATTGGTTGCAGAGCTGTCTGCGCCCAACAGCACGCGCGTCAAGTCATTGGCCATCCGACGCGGCGCGAGGGATTCCACAGTCAACACGCCGTCTAGCAAAGCAATCGCGCTCAATGTTGATCGCGGTGCTTTGATCGCCACTGTGCGACCAAAAGGAGAACGGCCCTCGTTAATGTATTCCATTCCCATCGTTTTCAAGGCTTCAAACACCGATTCTTCCTCTCCTCGAAATAAAGTAAGCCGCAAAGTCAAAACGCCCGGTATATCTCTCTTTTGGGCCGCCCATTTCAGCAACGGATAGCTCAGCTTGAAATATGGATCAAAAGGAAGAACAGACTGAGTTCCCGAAAATCTTTTAAGCCGCTCCGCCATTGCCGGCTTCATGCGGACGATCCATGTATTATGCGGAATGTAGGCTACCTTCTCAACCTCTAGTTGGGACAAAGTCTCCCGATCAAACACTTGATCAAACCGCCCCGCCGATTGCAACAGATAACTCTCCGTTTCCGCTGAGGCCCGCAAATGCTCCGGTACCGCCAGAGGCGTCTTCGATTTGGTGTCGATCAACGCGTTGTTCAATAAAATTGCGGTATCGAGTCTCGCCAGTTCTTCAAGAGGGCGAAGCGTATTACGCAGGCGATAAGGAAATTTCGGTTCTGGTGGAAGATAGTCTATCACTTCTTCTTGGATAGATGCAGTTGCAAAAGACGCACTCGTTGATTGCCCTGCACGGTCTGACAACCGCGTCAACAGCGGATACTTTGGTTTTCCAAGGTGGGGGAAAAACACTTGACCGTTGGTGATAACAATATCGGAAGAAACACCCGACGGAGTGGTTTGCGAAGGATTGCCAACTTTCCGCCAAAAGAAAACCCCCAAGACAAGAAGCACTAAGGTCGCCAAAAGCCAAGCTCTACTGGATGAAGACTTCATCAATGCACCACTTTCTCTCACCAATTATAATTAACATTCGGAGGCTAATCCGCCGGAATAACGATTTCACTTTCTACCACGGCGTTTAAATTGGTCAGCGATCCGTCAAAGCGAACGACCCGCTTCGCCGCAAACTCACCTGTAATTTGATAATTCGTGCACAAGTTCAATAAACGAATCGGATTGGGATCTGTTCGCAAGGAACCTTCCGCCGGCCGCAAAGATTGGCCGTACGAATAAATCGTCACCCGCGGCTCATCCGCCTTCAAAAGCGACAAAACCTGCTGTGGAATTCGCTCCACGGCAAAGTCGTCCAAACCCTGCTGATACACGGTACTATTCGTCCAATCCAGAAAAGGTGACTGCACTGTGAGCGCCGGCGTTGCCAAAACGTCGCCCAAATGCCGAAAACGACCGCCGGGAAACCGGGATCGAGTCGCATTGATCCCATTAGCGCCGTTGACAATCTGCGCCAGTTGACAATTATCCCCAGGAACGGGATTCGCTAAATCATAGCCGGGCATCCCCGCCCGCCCCGCCGGTTGGATAGTCAACGCACTATACTCAGCGGGTTTTGGTCTCTGAATATCTCTCATCCGTACCCAGTCCGGATGCATATTAGTCTGCACCGTGACGCCGCTGAAGACCGCAGACCACGCCGCCAACCCCGCCTGATTCACCGACAAAAGTCCCTTGGAAGCGTTATCGTTCAACGAGGTTGTAAAAAACTCTAATATCTTCCAATCGTTCGTTGGATGCGTGCCCGAGCTGCCCGACCACTTGAACCAGTTCGTCCGCGCAAGATTTAGAATATTCTGCTTGTTGCCAGCCACTGCCCCATCCAGCGCCAAAGTGTCCTCTACCTCATCCGTCAAGGGATCTGGATCTACTGCCAAAGTTTGAAAGGGATAACTTCTCGCATCATAAGGCATCAGCAACTTTGGATTCGGGTCCGGCAAATCCTCCACCGTCAACAACCTCAACTTATTATCGCCTCCCTGACCTCCCCCCACATATCCCTTCAGATAAATCGTCTGCCAAGGCGTTCCTCGATGCACTCTTCCTAACCAACCAATGTTGGGAAACTTGTTCGTTGGAAACTGCCAGTCATCTGACCGCCGAATGAGCGGATCCTTGTGCGCTATATTATATTGGTTCGCCGCTTTCGCCAAAGTGGATGGCCACGGTCGATACCGTTGATTCTTTCGACCCGGATCGGCAGGGCTACCAAGATTATGAAGATCATCCGCCCTCTGCCCGGGCTTCAGCAGCCTCACCTTCGAAACCAATTGTTGGTTGTCCTTCAAGTCTTCAAAAGTATAGTGAACCAGCGGATCATTCGCTTGCAAAGTCTCGTATTTCATCAGCCGAATAGACGGCGAAAACGGCACTTGCCTGCGGAAACTCTTGGGCGGATCTCTCAAACGATTGTAGGCATCCGTCAACTGATTGGACGACAGATATAACGGTCGAAATCCAAGAAATGCCCGAAAAAGATCAATCGCCTTTTCGCGATCCCGACCTGCGCCTTTGCCAACGTATGAATTCCAGTCTGGTTCTTCTACCTCCCCCAATGACACCAATATTTGCTTCATCACTCCCTTAGTGGGCGCATTCGTATGCCCCAACCGATTGGCGATCCAATAACCCGATGGTTCATTATTTAACAAATCTTGCAGATCCAAACCACTAACGAAATCCAGATTAACAAAATCCACAACTCTCCTCGTGATAGGATCAGTCATGAGACATCTAACCCGATTTTTCATCGCCAAGCCTATCCTGTGAACGGGAAAACCATTGTCGGGAAACAAAACATTCGTTGCATTGGAATACTGCCTGAGAACGGGAATTAATTGTCCGGCACCGCGATGAGAATAAATAGCACTAGGCACCGGAATTCTCCCCCCTCGATTAGCCACCTGCAACATGGTTCTATTGGTCAAAATCGGCAATTGAAACTCCCCTCCCTTCCATTGATTCGGTTGGATGTTGCGTATCGGCCGCGTTCCTGGGAACGGAAAAAATGGATTGTTGTAGCGATTGGAAACTAGCGATGTTCCAAACTGGTTTGTCATCAAAAAATCGCTCTGCACATCAACCCGTACATCCAAAGGTCGTGAATACGCTTGAGTATAAGAATTCCAAAGCTCAACCCCAAAAAGATTGGAGACGCTCAACGACAGCATCTGATTGGTTCGCCAAAATGATCGAGAAGCATTCGCCCTCCCCTTGTTAATTTCAAGTTTTCTCGTGAGTTCCACAGCAGTCAGCACCCCGAATTCGTTAAAGTTGGGCAAGCCTTTCTTAGCGGCAATTACCCACGGAATCCCCCAAACGTTATCGTTAGGTTTCAATTTATGGTGATTTGTTGAAATGTTCAAATCCCACCAATCCCCGTCTAGCCGAGGTAGCGCATCGGTTGTAACTTCGACAAAATTAGTAATATAAATTTTTGTATCGCGGACGTCGAATTGAGGCCGAAACACCAATGGAAACTTTTGCCTAGGACCATTCGTGTTCGTCGCAAAATGGGTAGGCAAACTACGATTGGTGGCCACTATGTCGGCAATGTTTGCCGCTTGCTGCAATCGTTGATGAATGCCGGCCGAGTACTGAGGTTGGTTTGGATGCACCCTCGGCCATATCTGAATGCCAAAGTTTGTAATTGAGAAATTAGCAGAATTAATAAAGTCCTGATTCATAAAGTCCTGATTCCTTTGATAGGTGCCTCCAATTGTATAATGATCTCTCCCATAAATTCTTTCCAATTGTCCCAAATGGTTCGTGTATTGGAAATCAGGCGGGTTGCTATCGAGGCTTGCTTGCAGCAGGCGGTCGGCTAGATTTAGAAACAACTCGCGAGGCTCCCATTCCTTAATCTCTGTTTGCTCTCTTTCCGGATCGTATTCGAATTTATAATTGAGGTTCAGCTTGCTCACTTTGCTTTCCTGCGCTTTTTTATTCGAAGAGGTCAGCATCATCATTTCCGCTTGCTCGTCCGCTTCGGAATCGACACCCAGCTGCGACAAAAGTCGGTAAAACGTGTAGCTGTCGTAAGTGCTGTAATTCCCTGATCGCCAGGTCCCGGTTTGCCTCAATCGATTCACAAATGGATCATCTGGATGGTTCTCTGCAAATAATTCCTGCACGTCGTAGTAGGCGCGCCGCAAATCTCCCCCCCAATACGTCTTGCTTAAATTATCTTCATCAGTTGGCAACCATGACTGTTCTTCCAAATAAGGACCATCAGCGAAGAAATCGACATTGTCATTTTGAAATGAGTTTTCAAAAGGTGAATTAGCATCGATTCCGAGACTCAACAAGGTATCGTCTAAACCGGGAGGCAACTTTCCATTCATTCGATAGTGAAGAAGAGAATATGCATCATTAAACGGGGAGTTGTTCAGCATTCGGCTACTTGTTGCATTCGTAGGCGATATATAAATGTAATTACTCCATTGGTTAAAATTTAGGTCACTAAGGAAAGCAGCGAGATTCATTTCCCACGGTCCAACTCCTTGGTTGCGAAGGAAGTCTGTTTTCGAACGATTTTGATTTTGGGTGTCATTGTGGATGGCGTTTAAGTCTAGCGATTTGCCTTCGGGCAGGATTAAGTAGGCAAAGCGGCCGATGAATCGGTTGGTGGGAGAATGCGGTTGGTTGGGATATTCCAGAACACCGATCCATTGCGGATCTCCTACCATGTGTGTCTTCAGCCGCGCTTGGTTGTTGTTGGGCGTTTTCAATGGCGCCCGGTTGTTGCCCCGTTCATAAAGCAGACCGGAGCGGTCAAAATGAGGAACCCGATGGACTTGACCATTCTTTCGATATTCTTCGATATTCCGATTGAAGTTGAGAAAAAAGCGAAAGTCTAAAGGATATTTCGAGTTGCTATTCGTTTGGATATAGACTGGCGGGCGAGGATCAAATTGTAAATTTCCAATATTGATGGCTTGATGCTTTTCGTTGAGGGGCCACCCATTGGATGCGTAATGGTAACCTACATTCGTAGGATTGAAATTCTCAAAGTCGTCAAAATATGTGGCAAATACATCAAGACCGTCTTTGTTTGTTTTTAAAAAGTTAGTAGAAACTGCAAAGTCATAGTTGAACTTGTTGCTGGTCGTTAGCATTCGCGAAACGATATTCGCTTGGGCGTGCGCAAACCCGGATTCTGTCATGGCTTTGGCTGTAATATGATCGGTTGTCACGGTCACTGACGCGCGTTCCCTTCGGCTGACGCCCAAAAACAGCACGGCCATTACCGTCACCACGGAGAGCATAATCAAAGTGATCACGAGAACTACTCCTTGTTCTGAAGATTGTATTTTCATCAGCCGGTTTCTTCTATTTCCTTCACATGGTTTTAGGAATTATTTTTGCGCCAAAGGCAGGCGAACCATCCGACGAAATAAATGAACGTTGCCTGCTTGTTGACTCAAGAAATCTTGCACTAATTCGGGATTCCCCTCCATCGATTTTACTTTTTCTAGTGTTGCCGGATCCAGAATGCCGATTTCCAACTCCACATAGGCAGGCAAAGCATCGTCGTAAAAGGCAGATCGGGTTTCAGTCTTTACTTCTTCCGGCCTTAACTCGACTGAGGGATAGGGGTAATGGGAGTTGTGATCTCGTTCGACCGTCGGGTTTATCCAATAGTGCATGGGTTGTCCTAGGGAATCTACCGGTTGCATTTTAAAGTGAACCACGCCCTCAATCAAAGGAAACGCAACTGCAATTTTTCTTCCTCTATTATTTGGATGGGAAGCTTGGAAATTATATTCCTTTTTCACTTGCTGATAAACATCCCAAAAATTTTGTAACAAATCGTAATCTTTCTGATAGCCCACCACCCTCCTCGGCTTGCTATTTATCCGGCGGTTAAGTTGAAAAGTTCGATCTCGATCCGGATTAATGGGATCGACTATCACATTTGGCGAGGCAAAGCGAAATAAGGTTCCATATGAAATTTTTTCCGGAGCGTTTGGCAATACTGCATTGGTTCTTGACGGAGAAACAAAGTATCCTTTGGCTACCCAATTCAGATTAGATCGAGTTAGAAAAAACACCTCTTGGATGATGTTGATTCGCATTGTGCCGTCAGCCAAGTTTTGAGTCATCGGCTCTGTAAAGTAAGGTCGGATGCGGTTTGTTTGGATTCCGGACCAAAAATGAGGGCTTCTGTTTGTAATTGCTCTAGCCGTTGTAATTTTATATGGTGGAGGAAAGAGAATCTCTCCCGACGGGGCTTGTCTGAGTGCGCCGGGCGCTTCGGCTTGTTGAATGTCTTGGACAATCAATTCAATTGCCGATCGGCCGGATTCTAGCACGTCGACTTGGCTTACATTTGTGCGCAAGGCTCTTTGAGTTTCGTTGAACATGGAATATAAGCCGACAATGATCACCGTCATTAAAGCAACGGCAACCAATAACTCCACAAGAGAAAAGGCGTTCTTCCTCACAGGGTGAATCTTGATAGGAAGGCTAGTTTTCACTTGGCGGGAGGAGCAAAGGTTGATGGTTGGAAATAGAAAAGATTAGTAGTGTAATCATTATTCGGCAAAAACCGAGAACCGTTTGTTTGCATCAGTCGGCCATTGACGAGTGTGCGAAAGATTTGCTCTCTTTTGCCCACTTGATACTGCATGTCTTCGCCTTCTCCGGAAACATTCACCACCGGCCACCGGAAGTGCAGACGGACGTCGTAGAGATTGTTCATGACATTTGAGGCCGTGAGCGCAACGAGATCAGGGTTGCGTGAAGGAATGTTATTGGTAGCGATTGGAAAGTAAGGCACGATGGTTGTTGTTAGCAGATAAGTGAAGGCATTTTCGCGGAACTCTTGCGATTGGAATCTTTGCGATGCGGAGCCGCTGATCGAACGCATCAAAGCGGTCACTTCGTTGGTGGACAAAACAGGCCGGCGATAATTTCCCTTATATTGATACGTTCGCACCGAAAGCATGCCGATGATAAAATGTCCGTTAGTTAGTGGAATCTGCCTTCCAACTTCCGGTAGGCGGCTGCCAAAATAGCCGATTGACCAACCTCTGCTACGATTAGTGATTGTAATTCGTTCAACGAAATTTGTCAGTTCGTCTAATCCCAGTCCGCCGCTGCGAATTGCTTCTAGCAGATAGGCGCCGTCCTGATTGATGATGGTCTCTTCTCGATTGTCCCGCTGTACTTGCAATCCGGTTGGCAACACGCCGATGATGGCCACCATTGCGAAGGCAACAATGGCGATGGAGAGAGCAATTTCTACCATAGTAAACGCTTGCTCGTTGTCGCGAGGACGCGTGCGGATTCGCCTATTAGAAATCGCCAAGGAATGTTCGCTTGTTCTCATTTGTTTCAAAGAAAAGAGTTAGAGAATTTCGGGTTGAACCACGCGAGCCCGTCCGGTTAACCAGTTGATTCGGATATGATGGCGCTGAGGTTGTCCTTCATTTTGAGATGTATAGATAAGAGATTTTTCCAAGTCGTCCGGAGATGTGAAAGGGATAATTTCACCATTGGAGTGGCGTTTGAACTCAATGACTCCTTGCACAAAGGTTAAAGACTCGTCCCTTCCCGAAGCCAACTGCCCTTGCGCGTTGAATTCGATAACGGGCAAGCCTAAGAGGCTGCCATCCGTGTCGGGAAAGTTTAACGATTCTCGTTTATGCGGATGGTTCAACGGATCAAGATTTGTAGGATTTGCGGGGTTTCTAATCGGCAACTTAGCGGGATCAAATAGGATGCCGTCCGGTAGCGATTTCCAATCGGTTAGATATTGCGGTGTATGGTTTCCGGGCTGGCTGCCGACGGTGCGTTTGGCGTAAATTGCGTATCCGGAATACACACGGCTCCATAGCCCTCGAACTTGGTCTCTCATTATTCCCTTTTGTTCTTGATTGTAACGGGGATTCGCATTGATAAGTTCAATTATTTCGTTATCTAAAATTGCCGGCGTTAGGAAGACAAAGTAAACAGTGGTTCGATGATTGATAGCCAGCAGATGCGCGAGCGCTAAATCGTCCAGCAACTGCCGATTCGTTCCCGTCAAGGCGTTTGACTTTCCCATGCCTCGGAGAGCCGGCAAGGTGATGGAAGCCAGCAAACCGATGATGGCCACAACCACCAAAAGCTCAATTAACGAGAATCCATGGACGGAATATTGTTTCCGGTTACATTGAGGTTCTTCGTTCCATTTCATTGGGCTCAACCTTTCTGTTTTTTATTAATTCTACCAACTTAAGATGTTGTCTTTGTTTGTTCCAGAGATCGCATTGCTACTTGGGTTAATATCTCCATCCGGTCCAAAAGACCAAACCATGACGTTTCCACGATGTTCGTAATAGGTTTGTCTATTTATACTCTTGGGTACTAAACCATTATGCCCAGAGTCTTCGGATTTTGCCGATACGCTAGACTTAGAGTAAAAACCATCCCGACACCAACCGTCGTAATTGAGATCCAGCGTAACGATGTAAGGATTCCCCCAAGGATCGCGATATACGAGATCAGGGCCGATTCCAGAAGATTTGTTATCTGGGGCTGACTCGGTGTTCAGGTAATTGATCTTCTTGTGATTCAAGACGTGGTTTTCATTCAGCGAGTTTCCAGCGGGATAGTCGGTGCGATCTTGAAGAATCTCAATCAGTCGGGAGTTGTTGGCGTCCCGTATTTGATTGTTAATATTAAAAACCCTATCTAATTGTTCATAGCTTCTTCCACCATTTTGTGGACGGATCGTCCCAAACAAGGAGTCACCTGTTTGTGGGTTAAAAGTTCCGTAGGTAAAATCTGGATTATTTCCCTTATCCGTCGTCAGATTTTGGCGAAACACTTTGTCTGTGGGCAATTTGCCGTAATCGGTTTCATAAGCTGCGATTGCCGCTTGGATGCCGGCGATTTCTGTTTTTGCTTTGGCCACTTTGGCTTTCATTTTGGCTCTTGCGAGAGCCGGAAGCAACATACTGGCCAAAATTCCGATGATCGCGATGACGACTAAAAGTTCGATCAAGGTAAAGCCTTGCCGAGTCGACTTCGCCATAAATGGTTTTGATGTATTTGTCGTTTTCATTTTGCTGCCTTTTATTTGGATTGGTTCAAATGCGTTTCGAATTTTTTACCGGAAAAAGATTCATGCCAAACTTTTGCGCAGATTTAGTTATTCTCGTTGATTACTTTAGGTTCTTCCCAGTTGCTGATGCGATAAACCTTTTTGCCAATTGGCACGTAGGCCCAGAGGTCAAAACTCTTGCTGTTCTTTATGCCGGGAGCGCGATATTGCCAGGGGTTGAGTGTCTGTATTTTGGTGTTACTAATGGTTAGATCGGATCGAATGGGACGATATTGCTCTAACGCGGCGTCTGTATTTGACGGCCATTTTATCGGCGCAAGCAGGAGATTCACTGTGGGGTTGACGGAGATGGGGGCAAATTTCTTGCCGTTTTCGATGGAAAACTTGGTTTTATCGGGGTTTAGCGTCGTGTTATAGAAACCTTCTATCCCAAAAAAACTCTGACACTGATTCGTCCTCAATCTGTCGCCGCCTTGGGTGGATGTGTAAGAGCGCGTTTGCGGATTGAAAACCGTTCCAGTGAGTTCGTAAAAGAGCGGGTTCATTGCCGGAAGAAGAATCTTCGTCCTGCCTCTCACATCCACTCTGCCATCGTTGTCGGGATCGGGAGGGGCGGAATTGGAATAGGGATAAAGGTCGACGGTAGTTTTGTAGCTTTCGATCTCGATCTCCAGTTGATTGAGCAAGCCTTGAGTTGCGCGGCGTTTCTTTTCGGAGGAGGCCTTTTCCGACAGAGTAACGGTTAGACCGGCCAGGATGCCGATAATGGCGATGACGACGAGCAATTCGATGAGGGTGAAGCCGAAGACAGACGACAAAAAGGGAGGGACGGGGTTGGCAACGCGGTTTTGGTTGTGATTAGTTTGGTGTTTTGAAGTTTTCATTGGATTTTCTCCGTAGTTTTCTTTTTCGTCCAACCAAGCAAGTTGGTTTCGTTCTCTTTTCGCCTTGTCTTCTTCAATCATTTTAAAACCCTTTTCCATCAGATTTAAAGAAAGATTTGTGCCAACTTTGTTTCACGTTCGCATTTATTAGCCGTTTTTTGCTCATTGGCGCAGTTTTTTTCATTGAATTCGCGTCACTGCCCCAGTTTATCGATCATTGTGATGAGCGGCAAGAAAAGAGCGATGACGATGCCGCCAACGACGACGGCCAAGAAAACGATCATGATTGGCTCCAAAAGCGAGGTCATGGCGGCGACGGCGTTGTCGACTTCTTCGTCGTAGTTGTCGGCGATTCGCATCATCATTTCGGGCAAGGCGCCGGTTTGCTCGCCGACGTCCACCATGCTGATTACCATGGGAGGAAAGACTTTGGATTGTTCCAGAGGCACGGTGATGGTTTCGCCTTCTTTGACGCTTTCGTGGACTGAGGTTACGGCGTTGCTGATGATCACGTTGCCCGCGGTTTCTCGGACGATGGTCAAGGCTTGGAGGATGGGCACGCCGCTGCTGACGAGTGTGCCTAAGGTTCGGGTGAAACGAGAAATGGCGACTTTGCTAATCACGGGGCCTAAGATGGGGAATTTCAATTTGAGTTTGTCCCAAAGCCAGCGTCCCCACTTGGTTTTGATGGCGAGCCAGAAGACAAAAAAGACGGCCAGGGCGATGATGCTAGTTTGCAGGGAGTTGGTGGCTATGGTTTCGCTGACGTTGAGTACGAATTGGGTGAACTGCGGGAGTTCGGCGCCTTCTAGCATGTCTTCAAAGACTTCCCGGAATTTTGGGACTACGAAAACCATTAGCAAGGCCAGGATGGATACGGCCACCACCATTACCGCCGCTGGATAGAACATGGCGGCGATCACTTTGCCTTTAATTTTCTCCGCTTTTTCCATGAACTCGGCCAAGCGGTTTAAGACGACTTCGAGCACGCCTCCCATTTCGCCGGCTTTGACCATGTTGATGAAGAGTTTGCTGAAGGTTTTTGGATGTTGCGCCAAGGCTTCGGAGAAGGTGCTTCCTCCTTCGATGCTGTCTCCGAGATCCCCGATGATTCGCCGGAGAGTGGCGTTTTTTTCTTGCTTGGCCAGCACGCGAAGGCCTCGAAGCAGGGGGAGGCCGGCGTCTACCAAGGTGGCCAGTTGCCGGGTAAACGTGGTCAGCACCTTGGGTTTGACTCTTCCCGACAATCCCGGAATTCGGATTTCGATGGAGCCGAGTCCTTGTTTGCCCTGCTTTTTTTTGCCTTGTTTTTTGGCGCCTTTTTTTGCCTTGTTTTTGTCTTCGGAGGCCTCAGTTACCTTTGTGGGGAAAAAGGCCATTTCTTTGAGGCGGGTGATGGCTTCGTTTTGATTCGCCACGTCAAGGGACCCCTTGGTCTCTCTTCCTCGCGAATCCATCGCAACGTAGTTGAACTTGGGCATAAAGGTTTTTTCTAAGTATATTTCAACACTTCTTCGATTGTTGTTGCGCCGTCAAAGATGCTGCGCAGGCCATCGTCTCGAAGAGTGATCATTCCTTCTTCCACCGCTTTTTGTTTTAGCACTACGGAGGGCGCGCGGTCATTAATGAGTGACCGAATCGCATCCGTCACTTGCAACAACTCGAAAATTCCCTTTCGGCCTCGGTAACCGGAGTCGTTGCACTCGCCGCAACCTCTTCCGAAGTGAAACGACCGACCTCCTATATCATGGGAGGAGAGATTTAACAAGCCGAGTTGTCTTTCAGTCGGCTCAAAGGGAGTTTTGCATCGGCGGCAAATGGTGCGAACTAATCGTTGCCCCATGACGCCGACAAGCGTGGAGGATACCAGAAAGGGTTCCACTCCCATATCCGTTAAGCGCGTTACGGTGCCGGGGGCGTCGTTGGTGTGCAAGGTGCTCAATACTAGGTGGCCAGTCAGCGAGGCTTGGATGGCAATCTGCGATGTTTCTAGGTCGCGCATTTCTCCAACCATGATGATGTCCGGATCTTGGCGCAAAAAGGCGCGTAGCCCGGCTGCAAAAGTCATTCCGACGGATTCGTGAACTTGCACTTGCATAATGCCCTCGATGTCGAATTCCACGGGATCTTCCACGGTGAGCAGTTTGTGCTGCGGACGGTTGATTCGCCGCAGACAGGAATACAAAGTAGTTGTCTTGCCGCAGCCGGTAGGCCCTGTAACCACGAAAATTCCGTTCGGCTGCTCAATGGTTTTGGCCGTGTATTCCAAAATTTCCGCGGGAAAGCCCAAATGCTCCAACTCCAAGGTGACCGCCGTGCGATCCAGAACGCGAAGCACTACGGACTCTCCCCACGAAGTCGGCAAAGTGGACACGCGCAAATCCACTTGACGCCCTCCCAAATGGACGGAAATGCGGCCGTCTTGCGGGAGACGCCGCTCGGAAATGTTGAGGTTCGACATGACCTTGATCCTTGAGGCAATGGGCATTGCCAACGCTTTTGGCGGCGGCGCAATTTCGTATAACGCGCCATCCACTCGATAGCGAATTTTGTATTCGTTTTCGAACGGCTCGAAGTGAATGTCGCTGGCGCGGTCTTGGACGGCTTGCGTCAACACCAGATTGACGAATTTGACGATTGGGGCGTCTTCAAAGTCGGCGCCGAGGTCCAAGGCGTCTTCGGAAATGGCAATTTCTCCCTTGCCCTCTTTGGACTCGGCTTCGACGCCCAGTTCTTTGAGAATATCCGAAATGCCGCTTTTGATGTCGATGCCACCGGCTCCGTAGGCAACGGCCAGAACGTTTTCCACCGAATCCGGGTCGGCAACCACCATTTGAATCGGGTACGGAATCACATATCCCATCTCGTCGATTCGGGAAGGGTCCAAAGGGTCCGCCAGAGCCACTTGCAACACGCCGTCTTCCAAAGCCACCGGAACGCATTGATAGTTTTTCGCGGTGGCGGCGTCGACGATTTCTTTCAGTTCGGGGGTTACGGTGGACTCGCTGATTGGCACCACTTCGGCGCCCATGTAATTGGCAATTGCTTGAAGCAGGGAATCTTTGTCGAGGTATCCAAAGTCTTGAACCGCTTGAAACGCCGATTTGCCGCTCTTGTTGACTTCGTCGTTCACCGTTTCCAGTTGGAGGTCGTCCAAGAGAGATTGTTCTTGAAGAAGGCCAAGCAGTGGATTGGAGGCTATGTCCGACATGAGAATTAGCTTTGCTCTTCTTCCTCCTGCGCCGCCGCCATGGCTTCTTGCACTTCTTGGAGTTTGCTCATAATGGTGGCCGGGTCTTGGGCTTTGGTGATGACTTCTTCTTCGGAAATGATTCCCTGCGAATATTTGTCCAGCAGAAAACTGTCCAGAGTGACCATTCCGTATTTCGCGCCGGTTTGAATGTCCGAGTTAATGCGGAAGGTTTTGTTGTCTCGAATGAGGGCGGCAATGGACGGAGTGTTGATCATGATTTCAAACACGGCCACGCGTCCGGGTTTGTCGGCTCTCGGAAGCAAGAGTTGGGAGATCACAGACTGCAAGACCGTCGATAGCTGAATTCGAATCATTTCCTGCTGATTGGTGGGAAAGGCGTTGACGAGGCGGTCAATCGTCTTGGAGGCGCCCGTTGTGTGCAGAGTGCCAAACACTAAGTGGCCGGTTTCCGCCGCCGTGATGGCCGCTTCAATCGTTTCCAAATCGCGCATCTCTCCCACGAGAATCACATCCGGGTCTTGGCGAAGCACCCGCCGCAAAGCCTCGCCGAAGCTGGGCACGTCGACGTGAACTTCCCGCTGTGTGACGACCGCTTTTTTGTGATAGTGATAATACTCGATGGGGTCTTCAATGGTAATCAAATGAACGTCCTCGCGCTCTTGATTTAGAATGTCTAGCATGGAAGCTAAAGTCGTGCTTTTCCCCGATCCAGTCGGTCCCGTCACCAACACCAACCCCCTCGGTTTGTAAAGCAGTTCTTTAATGGAGGGCGGAATGCCGATCTGTTCCAGCGTCAACAGCGTGTTCGGTATCTGCCGCAAAACCATCGCAAAGTCGCCGCGCTCTTTGAAGACGCTGACGCGGAAACGAGCCACGTCCCCCAACGCAAAGGCGTAATCGGCGCCGCCGTTTTCGCGGACTTGCTGAATATGATCCTCCGAGGTAATGCTCCGCATCAGTTCTTCGGCGTCGTCTTGGGAAAGCGAGGGGCCTTCGACTTTGTGCAAAGTGCCGTGCACCCGGATGGATGGCGGAATGCCCACTCGAATATGCAAATCCGAGGCTCCTTCGGAGACCACAAGCTGCAACAAATCTGACATCTGATACGACATAACTATGGAATATTCAGTTTCTTTCGGCTTCTGCGAATTTTTCCAATCATTTTCTATTCTTCGTCGGTTACCGTCACGCGGAGAACTTCCTGGCTTGTGGTTTGTCCGGCAACCACTTTTCGCGCGCCATCTTCCCGAAGCGTCCGCATGCCCAGCTCGCGAGCCTTCGCCCGCAAAGCCGCCGTCGAGGCTTTGTCGTAAATAAGCTTTCGCGCGTCGTCATCCAAAACAAAAATCTCAAAAATTCCAAAGCGCCCGCGATAGCCAGTGTTGCCGCACTTTGCGCACTCCTCGCCCTTTAGGTAGTTGGCGTCTTTAATCACAGCAGGATTTAGGCCAATGCTGCGCAGTTCCGCCTCCGAAGGTTCGTAAGGTTTTGCGCAGTTTTTGCATAGCCGCCGGACGAGGCGCTGCGCCATCATCGCCCTAGTGGAAGAGGCGACCAGAAAGGGTTTGATCCCGATGTCCACCAATCGGGTCACAGCGCTTGGCGCGTCGTTGGTATGAAGCGTCGAAAACACCAAATGCCCCGTCAACGAGGCGTTGATGGCGATGGTCGCCGTTTCCAAATCGCGAATTTCTCCCAACATGATGATGTTTGGCGATTGCCTCAGCATCGCCCGCAAGGCGTGGGCAAAGCTCAACCCTACCGCCTCATTGACTTGAACCTGATTGATTCCATCCAGCTGATACTCTACCGGGTCTTCCACGGTAATGATCTTGCGATTCGGACGGTTGATAAAGTGCAGGCAAGAATAAAGAGTCGTGGTTTTCCCCGACCCGGTTGGGCCGGTAACGAGCAGGATGCCGTCGGGCAAAGCGATCAACCGTTCAAAAGTTTTCTGATCGTCGGAAAAAAATCCCAGCTCCGCCAGCCCCAGCCTCAGCTCCGACTTGTCTAAGATGCGCATGACGATGCTCTCTCCGTGGGTTGTGGGAACGCAGGAAACCCGCAAGTCCACGCTCTTTCCCTCGCCAACAGCGGTGTTGATGCGGCCGTCTTGGGGAACGCGCCGCTCTGAAATGGACATGTTGGATTGGATTTTGAGGCGCGAAATCACCGAGCTTTGAAGCGTTTTGGGCGGACTCTTCACTTCGCGCAACACTCCGTCAATCCGATAGCGCACTTGAAAGGTGTGGGCCATAGGTTCCAAGTGAATGTCGGACGCCCGCGAGTTGTAGGCGTCCACGACGAGTTGATTGACCAGCTTGATAATCGGCGCGTCGGTATCCGCCTCGCTCCCGTCATCCGCCTCCAACGCGCCCAAATTGCCGATCTCGACTTCGCCTTCGGTGATGTCCTGAATCATCTTGCTGACGGAATCATCGCGCTGCTTTCCATAGTAACGGGCGATGGCGTCTTCAATCTCTTCTTCGCTCGCCACGCGGATTTCCACCTGTTTTCCAAGAGACACTTGAAGACTGTCAATCAACTCCAAATCGGACGGCTCGCTGACGGCCATTGTCACGGTATCTTCCGAAAGATAAACCGGAACGGCCTTGAAGCGCTTGACGATGTTTCGCGGCACGGACGCAATCACTTTGTCATCCAGATGCATCGCACCCAAATCAATCACTTCGGAACCGGCTTGCGTGGCTTTGGCCGTGATGACGCTCTGCGGCATGACTTCGCCCCGGGCAATCAGAGCATCCAGCACTCCCTCGCCGGCCGCTACCTCAGAACGCGCCTCCTCAACTTGCTCCGGCGCGAGCAATCCCATATCGACCAGTGTATCCAGCAAATAATCGTCTTTAGCGGCCACAGAACTCCTATCGTCTCAGAAAATTGTCTCCCGCCCTTGTAGATGGGAGATGGACGGATTGTATCGGCGAAACTTCAATTGTCAAACGCAGACGTTCCTCAAATCCTGTTTCCTCCAAAGGATTAGGCATGAACTGGGCGCAGTTCGATCCTCGGCAAAACAAACGGATACTTAATCCCGTTTCTTCTTCCACGGCATCTCCGGAAACTTTTCCGGCGTTTTATACGGCTTAGGCTTAGGCTTTGCCAACGAAAGATCGGAATCTTCCGAACTCTCCCCCCTCGCAGGCGGTTGGAGATTCCCCTTCCAGGAAGCAATCCGAGCCTGCAAACCGTGATGCTCCGCCTTGGCCTTGTCTCCTGCCCGCATGTAAAAAAGCGAGAGATTGGTATGAACCAACTGCTCGTTCGGTTTCAATTGCTCCGCCTTGTGTCCCTCGGCAATCGCCCGCTCGAATTCGCCCAGCCGACAAAAAGCCATTCCCAAAGACAATCGGGCCTCAAAATAATTCGAATCTTCCAGCAAAACTTCCTCAAGCAGGCGAATCGCCTCGGCATAATCCTCCCGGCTAAACAAGAACATTGCCTCATCGTACCGTTCCTCAAGCGATTTTTTCATATGGCATGCGCCAACAGTCTGCGCCGGCGGCAAAATGATTAGCGGCTTTTTTTCCGCCAAAGTCAAGGCCCCGCCGTATCCAAGCCAACCCGCGCAATTATGTCAATTGGGGAACTGAGCGAAATCCGCTAAAAAAAGAAAATTCAAAAAATTTGGCCGCCTTCCGCCTTCCGCAAAATCGAGTTGGCTTTTTATAGCAAAAGAAAACCGAAACAAAAAAAGGGAACGGAAAAAATCCGTCCCCTTGCGTTAATCGTTGTGTGAAATCTCCTTACTGGCGCAACCGGTAAAACTGCGCCGGACCATCCGCTGAAGGACGATAGGGAGAAACGGCGCCGGAAACATCCGACCAGTTGGCCAAATCAGCAGATTTCTGCAACACAAGCCCCTCCACTCCCCAAGTGATCTCGACGTTGCCGTCCACCAATTGAACGCCGATGCTAAATTCGGCCGGCAAAACCGGTTTTTCAGGCACGACGCCCACCCGATAAGCCTTGAGTCCGCCATTTTCGGTATCGTTTACCAGCACTTTGGTGTCGTCTTCCTTGACAGTGAATAGCTCAATATTGGCATCCCCGACGCCATTGAAGTAAATGACTCGAACCGGATAAACGCCGGCCGCGCGAACGTCCAGCAAAAGCAAAGAGTCCGCAGCGCCTCGTCCGCCGGGAAATTCTCCAACCCTCATCACGTTTTCCCGATCGTTGATGTAACCAATCTCCACGCGAAACCCGTCGTCGCTGTTCACGCCCATAGTGAGTTGGCCTTCTGGGAACTCGATGAAGGTGAGAATTTCCGCCGCAATTCCGTCAGTGGTATTCAATTCGCCCGGAACACCCGGCATTTGTTCGTCCGGCCTGAAGTTGCCATGTTCGGCGGGAGGTTCTTCAAGAGCATTGATATTCAGATTGATGACGGTTGGAATTTCGAATTTGTACAGCGAACCGTCTTCCACGGGATCTCCAATTACGGGGCCTTCGGCTTTATCCCAAGCCAAGTTGATAAGCAAATCTCCGGTAGAAGGGTCCGGCAATTCGCCGGCCAAGGCTGTTTCGGTTTCCTGCAGGTTGTTGATCGGTTCCAGATTATTTTGCCAAACCCGCCAGATGAAGCCCGGCTTGGAAGTGTCTACACTCGTCGCCCGCATCGGCGCCTCCAACAAGCCGAAAGTAGGAGTCGTGATCGTGCCAGTATCCGTAACCAAATTCCCTTCGGTGTCCATGATTTCAATCAAGTAGGTAATGGAAGTGCCGGGATCAAAGACGTCGTCTCTCGTCCAAGAGAAGTCGGTGGCGTCCAGCCGTTTCTCGCTGGCTTGCAGGGAAACTTCCTCGCCGTTGATGGTTAGTTTGGCGCTGGCGGGATCCACGATGGAGTCTCCCTTGTCGGTGGCGCGAAAGGAAAAGGTGTTAATGCTGGAGTTGATCGCAGACAAGAAAATCAAGTCGCCGCTACTGCCTCCAACGCCAAGGGTAATCAGAGCGGTTTGATCGGGATCTTTGCCGTGGACAATGGAATGCGCACCCAGTCCGCCCCAGCCTTTTTGTCCGTCCTGCCCGTCTTCCTTTTTATCTCCATCATTGATGGCCATGCCAAGTCCAAACTGGGTGCCTAGTTCCAGCGATTCCAGACCAAGCGACGCTTTGGGCAGTCGAATTTCGTAAATGGTTCGTTTCGTCTCGGTGTTGCGAACGACAATGGCTTCTGTGTCGAGAAGTTCGGGATCAATGGGATCGGCTTCAGGATCCACCGGAGGCCGACGTTCGTGATTGATGATGGTATTCTCCCCTAATTCTTCTTCCGTGCCGCCCAAAGCGTAGTTGTAACGCGCGATTTCTGCATCCTGGTCTGCGTTGGCGATCATGAGTTGCACGGAGTCGCCGTTCCAAGCGCTGTTGCGGGAGTTTTCGTGATATTCATCCGTCACGGTAAAACCGAAGTAAACATTGTCTGCATCATAGGCGATCTGCACGGCGGAGGTTTGGTCGTCGGGGCCGCTCCAAGTCCCTCCAGCGTGAGTTTCAAACAGAACAAGTCTGCCATCGCGTCCGCTATTTTTTGGAATCGAAAATCGAGGATCAGACAAAACGGGAACGCCCCGCCACTCATCCAACATGCCGTCGAGAATGATGGCGTCCGGAGCGGGGTTGGCGGTGTAGTGTTCCTTGCCGGGCTCAATGTCGTTGGAAGTTGCCAAAGTGATTAAAGCGGTTTCTTGAGGATGTTTTCCGAAGACGATGGAATGCGCTCCCAGTCCGCCCCAGCCTTTTTGTCCATCCTGCCCGTCTTCTTTTCTATCTCCATCGTTGATGGCCATGCCAAGTCCAAAGCGTACCCCCCCCCCCAGTGTCTCAAGAGCCAGCGACGCTTTGGGCAGTCGAATTTCGTAAATGGTTCGTTTCGTCTCGGTGTTGCGAACGACAATGGCTTCTGTGTCGAGAAGTTCGGGATCAATGGGATCGGCTTCAGGATCCACCGGAGGCCGACGTTCGTGATTGATGATGGTATTCTCCCCTAATTCTTCTTCCGTGCCGCCCAAAGCGTAGTTGTAACGCGCGATTTCTGCATCCCGGTCCGCATTGGCGATCATGAGTTGAACGGAGTCGCCGTTCCAAGCGCTGTTGCGGGAGTTTTCGTGATATTCGTCCGTCACGGTGAAACCGAAATAGACGTTGTCGTCGTCGTAAACGACTTGAACGGCGGAAGTTTGATCGTCAGGGCCGGTCCAAGTGCCGCCAGCATGTTCCTCGAAAAAGACCAAAGTGCCGCCATCTTCAGGCACATTATCCAAAGTCACTCCGCCGTCCCCGGATCCTTTTGGGATGGAAAAACGGGGGTCGGCCAGGAGGGCGGCGGCGCGCCATTCGGAGAGGTTTCCATCAATGACGATGGGAACGGGCGTTTTGATCGCCGTGTAAAATTCTTTGCCGGGTTCAATGTCGTTGGCCGAAACCAAGCTGGGAAACAACAAGGCGACGACCGTCGTTAACGTGCAGGTTTTCTTGGAAAACATGATGATATTCAGATTTATGGTTATAGTTTAAAGGGATCCGCTCTGCGCGGATTCAGAGAGATAATATGGTTTCGTCACTTTTTGTAAAGATTTATTTTTCGTTCGCCAAAAGGCAAGTTTAGAGTTTCTTCGCCGGTTCAAAAAGAATGCACACTTCCCAAACTTCTCGCTTCAAAGGCGCTGTTTGTTCTCTTCCGTTGGGCCATCGAATCCACAATTGGACTGCCGGCCTTTGCATTCCAATAAGTTGCACGGCCGAATTTTGAGACTTGTATCCTGAACCAGCGCAAACTTCATGGGCAGGCCCCATTGAGCCGTCGCTGTACACAACGCGTAGACGGGCGCCGATTGCCTCCGGATTGGATTCCGGCCCGATCAATTTTACCCGCAGACAGCGGCGACTTGCCTGATTGCGATACAATTTGACGGGCGCGTTTTTTTGCGTTGCGGCCAAGTCCATTCGACCGTCTTGATTGTAATCAGCTAGAGCGGCGCCTCGTTGCATGCCGAAAATTCGCAGGCCGGACGCCAAGGAGTCCTGGGCGTCAAAGAAGCCGTCCCCCCGCCCTCTCAACCAAAGCCCTCGCCCACCATCGTTTCGGGTAAGGCGGGTTGCAACGCTGAAATCATTCTGGCCGAGAAAGAGGTCTTCACGGCCGTCTCCGTCAAAATCTGCCGCGTTCACTGCGTAAACCGGAGCGAATTGCGCCTCCGCCGGCAAAGATTGGGGAACAAATCCGCCTTCTTTGTTCAAAAAAATGCTGGAATCGACATGATTGGCGGACAGGCTTTGGAAATTGTTGGAGGCCAGATCGAGAATGTCTTTCATCGAGGCTTGGGCAAATTGGAAGTGAGTGGGAAATTGCCGAGGCAAATTCGGGAGAACGGAAGAAAGGGTCGTTCGGGCCGCAATCGGCAACCAGCGATTGTCTTGCTTCCAAGATTCGACGGCCGTCAAGATTCCATTTCCGTTTGTATCCGCAAACCAGATTCGAAATTGTTTTGTTGGATAAATCGCCAGAGCTGTGTTACGTCCTCGATTGCCTGCGGCAAGGTCTGTGCGTCCGTCCCCGTCAAAATCGGCTGCCGCAATGCCCGTCCACCAACCGCGCAAAGAATGCATCCCTCGCTCGCGAGTCGCTTCCAAAAAACTTTCGCCCGAATTGCGAAAAATTCGAATGGATCCCCATTCCAAAGCCAACGCCAAATCCGGCCGCGCATCTCCGTCCAATTCAAAAAACACAGCACCCCGAACAATTCCAACGGATTGGAACGCCCGGCTCCAATGCTCGCTGTATTTCAAAAAACCTTCGTTATTCAGCCAGATTTTTGAATGCGCCGGTTCGGGGTATCTGCCCGACTGCTGTCCGCCGCCGACAAACAAATCCAAGTCTCCGTCCTCATCAACGTCCGCCGCGCACAAAGCGCTAATGTTCTCGGCGCCGGTTTCCAAAACGTCCACAAGTTCCCCGTTTTTTACGTTGTAAACGTGGATTGCGCCGGCGCCGTCTTTCGAATTCCCACGAGGCAGACGCGCCGAAGCCGCCGCCAGCCAAAATCGCTTCCCCTGCCCGTTGTTCCAACCCAAAACGGGGCCTTGGCCTTCTGGGAACGGCGGCAAGGATTCCATTTTTTGAAATTCCCTTCCTCGCCGATTGCGGAAAACGGCGGGCGAGACTCCGCCGGAAATAAAAAGTTCCTCCCAACCATCGCCGTCTGCGTCAAACCAACTGATCCCTGGCCCCGTAGCGTCCAAACGGCTGGGAAGTATCGTTTGCAAAGCCAGTTCCCTGCCGGACGCCTCGCGGTGAACGTAATCCAGCATACGGACGGCATCCGCAAACAACGGCCGGGACTTCGTTAGCGACTGGATTTCCTTTTTCGAAGAGACAGCCTCGTAAATCGTGTAAGCCCGATTGGGGAGAACCGCCGGCACCGTGGCGCGTCTTCCACTTCGCCAAATCACTTCAAGCCGCACCGATTCGTCAGAGTCTCCGAGAAAGGCAAAGACTCGCGAAGCTTCATCGCAGGCGAGATATCGTCCGCTGTTGATCATCTCCTGGCTTTGCGTCAATTCGCCGCAAGTCAATCGAATTCGCGCCCCAATGCCGTGCACGTTGGGAGAGTTGCCGCGCAAGATTATCTTGACTCTGGGAGAGGGGGCGGTGTTTTGAAAAAGCAGGGCTTCTTGGTTGAGCTGGTTGACAACCACGTCCAAGTCGCCGTCGTTATCCAAATCGCCCGAGGCCATGCCGTAGGAAATGCCTTCGACGTCAAAACCCCACCGGGCGCTGACTTCCTCAAAAGTGCCGTCGCCCCGGTTGCGAAAAGCGACGTTTTTGAGTGGTAAAGGCGGATGAAATTGTCGAGAACGCTTCCGGTCGAACTTAGACAACTTCAAAGTCCGCAGTCGATCGTGGCTGTCTTGATCAAGAACGTCGAAAAGAAATCCGTTGGATACCAGCAAATCTTCGTAGCCGTCCAGATCAACGTCGACAAACACGGGGCACCAAGACCAATCCGAAGCGGCAACGCCCGCCATCAAAGCGGTTTCCACAAAGAATCCATCGGCTCCTCCCAAGAACAAAGTGTTGCGATTGTATCGGGGGCGGCCGTTCCACTGCCGGATAACGGCGCCGCTGGAATACTGCTTTACCAACTGCGTCATCCGCTTGGCGGGATCCTGCGACAACATGTCCAGAACGAAAAAATCATCATGTCCGTCTCGGTTGACGTCGGCAAAATCCACTCCCATCGAGGAACGGCTAGTATGCCGTAATTGGAGCGGCGGCAATGCTCGAAAAGTGCCTTTGCCGGAATTCAACCAAACACGATCCGGCGATGCGTTGTCGTTGCAAACGTAAAGATCGGGAAATCCGTCCCCATTGATGTCCCGAAACATCACCGCCAAACCCCAATCACGATAAGGCGCCAGCGGATTGCCTTCAGCATCCATAAAAACGCCAGGCCGAAACTGAACGGCGCGAAAACGGCCGCCGCCTTCATTTAGATACAACCCATCCGCTTCCGGCAGTTCCCGCAACCTTCCGGTAGGCGAAACAAGAAAGCGGTTTCTCAATCGGGGAGTCGTTGTCGGCTCTCCATCGACGTGAGTGACAACGAATCGGCCATTCCGTTTCACCAACGCATACTGAATTGTGGGATCGGCAGTACTCATAACGTCGATATAATGCGCGCAATAGATATCCAGATCACCGTCGCCGTCAATGTCCGCCAAAGCCATAGAAGTTGCCGACGCCGTTTGCGACAGCCCGGAATCCTTCCTCTCGCTAAAAGCGCCTTTGCCATCGTTCAAGAAAAGCCGAGTTCCCGCAGAGATTCCATTGACCAGAAGATCCAAGTCCTCATCGCCATCCACATCCGAAAACGCCGCGCCGGTGGAGAATTGCCCTTCGCATGCAATCGTCTCGTCTTTGATTTCCTCAAAACGCCAATTGCCCAGATTGCGATACAACCGATTGCTTCCTTGAAGACTGCAAAAATACAAATCGGCCCATCCATCGCCATCCACATCGCCAATCGCTAATCCGGCGCCGTTGAGAACGACGGCGTTGGTGAGAGCCGTTTCTCTGGAAAGATAGTTGACAAAGTCCACCCCCGTGATTTTAGAGGATTGAAGTCGGAATCCCGGTTGACTTCCCTGATTCGGTTGCAACTGGGTCATTTGAAAACCATCCGCGCAGAGACGTTTGCCGCCAAACCCCAACCCAACCGTCGCCGCAAAATATCCCCAAAGCACATTCCCTGCGCAAATTCTGGAAAGGAAACAACCAGCCGCTTCCCGTAGAGCCCATGCAAACAACCAACCGCAAAGTTGGAAAACAATGACAATCACATGGATAAAGTTAAAAAACAGCTTTTGAAAGTCAAGAACCGCCAAGCCGAAACCAAAACTCCTCCAAAAATCCGTCCCCATTTTGAAAAACAACCAACAAGGTAATAATTCTCTGGCTGCGCAAACCGCAACTTTGACAATGTCCAAGCGGGCTAGCGCGCATTCCCGGATTCCCAATTCATTACCTTTTACAAAACAAAAAACTTCGCTTGAGGAATCCCGAAGCGAAGTCGCTGGAAAAATGAGGCCAAATCACAAACCATAGATCATGAGTGAATGGTGGTGGATCGTTGGCGACTTTTTTTGCATTCGGCGGCGGTGGAAAAAACAAAGCCTGGTATGCAGACATACGTAGCTTCAATGGGGCCGCACTTTTTCAAGTGCGGAAAGTCACGTCCGCCTCCGAAACCTCCCCATCTTCCTTTCGGCTTCAATGGGGCCGCACTTTTTCAAGTGCGGAAAGTTGACTCTCGTTGACGGCAATGGGGCCGCAACAAGATGCTTCAATGGGGCCGCACTTTTTCAAGTGCGGAAAGGAATGGTGCCGCAACGAGATAAAGTACAGATATGACTAAGCTTCAATGGGGCCGCACTTTTTTCAAGTGCGGAAAGCAGGAATACATCGACTCCGCTCACCGTCACAAAGACGCTTCAATGGGGCCGCACTTTTTCAAGTGCGGAAAGGACTAATGGTCTGCACGACCGGGCGTGTTACCCGGCGCTTCAATGGGGCCGCACTTTTTCAAGTGCGGAAAGGTGAAACCGCGCAAGAGGCGGCCAATCTAGTTGACCTGGCTTCAATGGGGCCGCACTTTTTCAAGTGCGGAAGTATGACAGTGGCGAGGATGACTATCTGGAGAAACGAGTGCTTCAATGGGGCCGCACTTTTTCAAGTGCGGAAGTAGCTTCCTTAGCCGCATTTTCTGAGTCCACTATTTCAGCTTCAATGGGGCCGCACTTTTTCAAGTGCGGAAAGCCAAACGCAATGCTTCAATGGGGCCGCACTTTTTCAAGTGCGGAAGTTGCGGAAAGTATACAATTCTACCGAATTTCCCACATGCTTCAATGGGGCCGCACTTTTTCAAGTGCGGAAGTCCGAATGGTTGGCCGAGAATTTACTTTGATTGAGCGGCTTCAATGGGGCCGCACTTTTTCAAGTGCGGAAGTAATGAGTACCGGCAGGAGGTACTCCAGTCCGCTCTAGCTTCAATGGGGCCGCACTTTTTCAAGTGCGGAAGTTGACCGCTTGCTATCTATTAGAGACGTCGGTTTGGAGCTTCAATGGGGCCGCACTTTTTCAAGTGCGGAAGTTTCCATGATTATGCCTCGACGGCCGAGGCTGAATAATGCTTCAATGGGGCCGCACTTTTTCAAGTGCGGAAGTAAAACGACGGCAAACCCGGCGCCGTGCAATCTTGAGGCTTCAATGGGGCCGCACTTTTTCAAGTGCGGAAGTAAAGGCCCGTTGCGAATTCGCAACGGGCCCGTTAAGGCTTCAATGGGGCCGCACTTTTTCAAGTGCGGAAGTCGACGGGCAAGCCCGCCGGCGAGTGTAGGTAGAAAGGCTTCAATGGGGCCGCACTTTTTCAAGTGCGGAAGTAAAAGGCCCGTTGCGCTTTCGCAACGGGCCCGAAAGGGCTTCAATGGGGCCGCACTTTTTCAAGTGCGGAAGTCCAAAGAACTGGCATTCAAATACATAAAAATCGCCAAGCTTCAATGGGGCCGCACTTTTTCAAGTGCGGAAGTAAATGCTTTGACCGATGCGAGAGCGGAGAGATTCCAGCTTCAATGGGGCCGCACTTTTTCAAGTGCGGAAGTTTAGCCAGTTCGGTTCTTTCCTCTTTTCCAGACGGCGCTTCAATGGGGCCGCACTTTTTCAAGTGCGGAAGTACATCATATATCATCATCTCGTGTCTGACCGAGAGAGCTTCAATGGGGCCGCACTTTTTCAAGTGCGGAAGTATTCGCTTGCTTGGCCTCGTTTCTTTCCGCACTTGAGCTTCAATGGGGCCGCACTTTTTCAAGTGCGGAAGTGAGATGGCCTGCTAGATCGCTGGCTGGCCATCTTTAGCTTCAATGGGGCCGCACTTTTTCAAGTGCGGAAGTTCGTGAGTTTTCTCAATTGCCTCCCTAGCTCTCTCAAGCTTCAATGGGGCCGCACTTTTTCAAGTGCGGAAGTATACCGACCGCCGCTACGAGCGCGGGGCATTGGTACGCTTCAATGGGGCCGCACTTTTTCAAGTGCGGAAGTTCCTCCAAACCGCGCTTTGTTTAATATCGTTTATATGCTTCAATGGGGCCGCACTTTTTCAAGTGCGGAAGTCGGGAAACCTTTTTGTGAAAGTCTGTTTGGATAATGCGCTTCAATGGGGCCGCACTTTTTCAAGTGCGGAAGTCGACGTCATAGAAGCAATGAAAACAAAGCTATCAGCGCTTCAATGGGGCCGCACTTTTTCAAGTGCGGAAGTTCAATCAAATCGGACAATGTGTAATTGTGCATAATAAGCTTCAATGGGGCCGCACTTTTTCAAGTGCGGAAGTTCTTGACTCGGACATTCTCTGCAAAAATAGAGTCCGGCTTCAATGGGGCCGCACTTTTTCAAGTGCGGAAGTCAATTCTTTGAAAACAGACGGCGAGCGGAATACTACGCTTCAATGGGGCCGCACTTTTTCAAGTGCGGAAGTTCCTGTATTGTCAAGCCATATTTCTTGGAAACTTCCGCTTCAATGGGGCCGCACTTTTTCAAGTGCGGAAGTATTAGCATCTTCAAATAATGAGAAGCAGATGGATCGGCTTCAATGGGGCCGCACTTTTTCAAGTGCGGAAGTCGCAGAGAATGGGAAGTCGTCGGAGATGAGTTTCGTTGCTTCAATGGGGCCGCACTTTTTCAAGTGCGGAAGTATAACGATGCCAGACACAACGACAGATTCGGTAAGGCTTCAATGGGGCCGCACTTTTTCAAGTGCGGAAGTTCAACAACTTGCTGCTGGGAGTGGAAAACGATTTGGCGCTTCAATGGGGCCGCACTTTTTCAAGTGCGGAAGTTCATCGACTTTCATTTCCTTCGCCAAAGAACGGACAGCTTCAATGGGGCCGCACTTTTTCAAGTGCGGAAGTTCTTTTGGATCTGCAAAGACTCCACGGTGAAGAGTTGCTTCAATGGGGCCGCACTTTTTCAAGTGCGGAAGTGAAGCCCCGTTCCACGCATACTCGCCTCAGTTATTTTGCTTCAATGGGGCCGCACTTTTTCAAGTGCGGAAGTAGAAGACGGAAGGAGGATCGTAATTCGCGACATTTCGCTTCAATGGGGCCGCACTTTTTCAAGTGCGGAAGTAAAAGCCCCTGCCGGCTGATCCGACAGGGGTATGGAGCTTCAATGGGGCCGCACTTTTTCAAGTGCGGAAGTAAGAAAATCTAAATTGTGAGTTTGGACTCGACGCCCTGCTTCAATGGGGCCGCACTTTTTCAAGTGCGGAAGTAACTTCGTTTTTAATTTTGTGGTTTCTATCCGTTGCGGCTTCAATGGGGCCGCACTTTTTCAAGTGCGGAAGTAAAAAAGAAAGGCTAGACTATGACTAAAGAAAATCTGCTTCAATGGGGCCGCACTTTTTCAAGTGCGGAAGTGTGGATAAGCTCGACGGCGGGATATTTTTCGATCTCGCTTCAATGGGGCCGCACTTTTTCAAGTGCGGAAGTCGCTCGGCCCCGATCACGGGGCCAACAACAAGGGACGCTTCAATGGGGCCGCACTTTTTCAAGTGCGGAAGTAAGGCCGGGCGCCTGAGAAAAGACGGGAGGAGGATCTGCTTCAATGGGGCCGCACTTTTTCAAGTGCGGAAGTTTCGCTCCACCGCCTGGGATGCGTGATCACCCGCGCGCTTCAATGGGGCCGCACTTTTTCAAGTGCGGAAGTTCGAATCCTCCGTTCATGGAGTCGAGTTCGCCGCGGAGCTTCAATGGGGCCGCACTTTTTCAAGTGCGGAAGTGGAGCAAAGTGCGACCCCATCGAGATAAGAAAGACTGCTTCAATGGGGCCGCACTTTTTCAAGTGCGGAAGTCGAGCAGATTTCTTTTCGCCAATTTCCCGCCTTTGAAGCTTCAATGGGGCCGCACTTTTTCAAGTGCGGAAGTGGTGAACGACGTGACGGGGGAAGAAATCGATGGCGAGCTTCAATGGGGCCGCACTTTTTCAAGTGCGGAAGTGAGATTCTCGCCGCCGAATACAACGGCAAACCGTAGGCTTCAATGGGGCCGCACTTTTTCAAGTGCGGAAGTGGTTTGCCCTCTGTTATTGGCCCCGTGGTCGGGGCGCTTCAATGGGGCCGCACTTTTTCAAGTGCGGAAGTGCTAACCGATACATATCGAGGATGCGCGGCGCAGTGCTTCAATGGGGCCGCACTTTTTCAAGTGCGGAAGTACACCCTGTGGCGCGCCCGGAAAGCCGGGTTGATAAGCTTCAATGGGGCCGCACTTTTTCAAGTGCGGAAGTTGAAAGACACCGGGAGCATTTACCTCCACTGCGATCGCTTCAATGGGGCCGCACTTTTTCAAGTGCGGAAGTGTGGCTTGTTTTCTCTTTCTCAGATCTGGAACATTCGCTTCAATGGGGCCGCACTTTTTCAAGTGCGGAAGTTCTGTCAGAGGCAGCGATAGTGGAACACATCGGCAGGCTTCAATGGGGCCGCACTTTTTCAAGTGCGGAAGTTCGGATGTAGTTCACCCGACAGACTGCAGTATCAATAGCTTCAATGGGGCCGCACTTTTTCAAGTGCGGAAGTACGGCATGCGAGTACTTTACTCGATTTCCACAGAAATGGCTTCAATGGGGCCGCACTTTTTCAAGTGCGGAAGTGTATCGCGCGCTGCGACAAGTTCATTGAGAGATCTTTGCTTCAATGGGGCCGCACTTTTTCAAGTGCGGAAGTAGAGAACCGCGCGAAGATTTCCACAACCAGCCGCTAGCTTCAATGGGGCCGCACTTTTTCAAGTGCGGAAGTCGCGTATCGATCGACCATTTCCAACAAATCATCGACGCTTCAATGGGGCCGCACTTTTTCAAGTGCGGAAGTTTCGGCTACGGAGGTGATAACGATCCAATGCGGTATAGCTTCAATGGGGCCGCACTTTTTCAAGTGCGGAAGTGCAAGCCTTTTATGCCCCCGTGTCCATATCAGGCTGGCTTCAATGGGGCCGCACTTTTTCAAGTGCGGAAGTGCAACGGCCGCTTTCCTCAAAGATGATCCGTCGATGCTTCAATGGGGCCGCACTTTTTCAAGTGCGGAAGTCACGAATTGATCCATCAGCTCGGGCCCTCCCGGAATGCTTCAATGGGGCCGCACTTTTTCAAGTGCGGAAGTTGAAACTGGAAAACGCGTCTATCCGCCGCCGATGGAGCTTCAATGGGGCCGCACTTTTTCAAGTGCGGAAGTAACGGATGGAAGGGGTTGAAAAAAGTCCCCTTTATTCGCTTCAATGGGGCCGCACTTTTTCAAGTGCGGAAGTCAGAAATGGAGCGTTTCTTGAGAAACCCAAACACAAGCTTCAATGGGGCCGCACTTTTTCAAGTGCGGAAGTTGGGCTCAGCTTTGACGCACTTATTGACATTATTGAGCTTCAATGGGGCCGCACTTTTTCAAGTGCGGAAGTTCATAATCAACCATTAGCACCGGGCACAACAACCGAAGCTTCAATGGGGCCGCACTTTTTCAAGTGCGGAAGTACAGGATTTAATATAGTCAGACAGTAGCAATGAATGCTTCAATGGGGCCGCACTTTTTCAAGTGCGGAAGTAGAAATCGCGTCCGCGCTGTCCGCGGTTCCACGCATGCTTCAATGGGGCCGCACTTTTTCAAGTGCGGAAGTCTGCGACCGGGGAACGTATATATCCTCCGCCGCTGAGCTTCAATGGGGCCGCACTTTTTCAAGTGCGGAAGTTTCCGCCGCGTTCGCAAATGACACTTATACTTCTTTCGCTTCAATGGGGCCGCACTTTTTCAAGTGCGGAAGTGAACGAAGCACAACAAGCCTGGGAACAGCTCAACCCGCTTCAATGGGGCCGCACTTTTTCAAGTGCGGAAGTTTCGCCACTTCCTCTCGATCGGGGGTTGGATCGCGGAGCTTCAATGGGGCCGCACTTTTTCAAGTGCGGAAGTGCAGAATATCTTGACTTGATCCGTGAGGATCAGTTAGCTTCAATGGGGCCGCACTTTTTCAAGTGCGGAAGTGTATCGTAAATCATTTAGATGTCCTTTCGCTTTGGTGCTTCAATGGGGCCGCACTTTTTCAAGTGCGGAAGTATAAAATATCATGGCGACAAAACACTGCTACGTAAAGCTTCAATGGGGCCGCACTTTTTCAAGTGCGGAAGTTCTGGCGGCGGCGACGGGACGCCGTTTTATCTTTGGGCTTCAATGGGGCCGCACTTTTTCAAGTGCGGAAGTGGAGATGATGAGAGTAAAAGCAGCGCAGAGCACTGGCTTCAATGGGGCCGCACTTTTTCAAGTGCGGAAGTGTAACATCTAATGCCAACTAAACACTGCTACGTAAAGCTTCAATGGGGCCGCACTTTTTCAAGTGCGGAAGTCATCGGATTGTCCGGCTCTCTACAGAGCGGAGTAGAGCTTCAATGGGGCCGCACTTTTTCAAGTGCGGAAGTATTAAGATTTCGGCTTCAAGCTGACGCCGACGTCGCCGCTTCAATGGGGCCGCACTTTTTCAAGTGCGGAAGTTGCGACGCCCGCCGCGTAGCGCTCTGCACCTACTTGCGCTTCAATGGGGCCGCACTTTTTCAAGTGCGGAAGTGAACGAAGCAAGCCAGGCGTGGGAGCAGCTGAATCCGCTTCAATGGGGCCGCACTTTTTCAAGTGCGGAAGTAAAGTTCACCGGAGAAAAAAAGATTTGCGTTTTCGTTGCTTCAATGGGGCCGCACTTTTTCAAGTGCGGAAGTCTTCTATGTAGATACTTGGCTTATTGCCACTGTTGAGCTTCAATGGGGCCGCACTTTTTCAAGTGCGGAAGTTCGTGCTCGAAGTCATCCACACGCTCGTCGTGGTGTGCTTCAATGGGGCCGCACTTTTTCAAGTGCGGAAGTTGGGCTTAGTGTTTCGACAGTTATGGACATTATTGAGCTTCAATGGGGCCGCACTTTTTCAAGTGCGGAAGTAAATTCATCGGGGAAAAAAAGATTTGCTTAACAGTTGCTTCAATGGGGCCGCACTTTTTCAAGTGCGGAAGTCACGAATTGATCCATCAGCTCGGGCCCGCCCGGGATGCTTCAATGGGGCCGCACTTTTTCAAGTGCGGAAGTCTTGCCGTAGCATATCGTTCGCGCTATTTGCGTGGTGAGCTTCAATGGGGCCGCACTTTTTCAAGTGCGGAAGTTGCAATTAGAACAAGAACGTATTAACGACCTCCCCGAGCTTCAATGGGGCCGCACTTTTTCAAGTGCGGAAGTGTAAATAAGTCTGTAAATAACCTGTCGATAACTCTGGCTTCAATGGGGCCGCACTTTTTCAAGTGCGGAAGTAGAGTCTTACAAAACAACAGACTGCGGTTTAGGTTGGCTTCAATGGGGCCGCACTTTTTCAAGTGCGGAAGTAAAAGCGGCCGTTGCCGATTTCCCTAGTTCACCGAGGCTTCAATGGGGCCGCACTTTTTCAAGTGCGGAAGTAGTTATTGCATGTCGATAACTATGTCCATAACTGTCGGCTTCAATGGGGCCGCACTTTTTCAAGTGCGGAAGTACATTCGAGCGCGTCAGAACGATCCAGATGTATTTCAGCTTCAATGGGGCCGCACTTTTTCAAGTGCGGAAGTTTCCCCAGATTGTTAATACGGTCACGTTCCGATCTTAGCTTCAATGGGGCCGCACTTTTTCAAGTGCGGAAGTGGAACGAAGAAAAAGCCGCGTGGGAGCAGCTGAATCGCTTCAATGGGGCCGCACTTTTTCAAGTGCGGAAGTCCCGGCCCTAAATCTTAGGCCGCGCGAAGTATCCGAGCTTCAATGGGGCCGCACTTTTTCAAGTGCGGAAGTCTGGCGAAGCGGCAGAATCGGGTCGGCATGACTGGAGCTTCAATGGGGCCGCACTTTTTCAAGTGCGGAAGTTCAAGAACGTATTAATAGGAATGTCAATAATGTCAAGCTTCAATGGGGCCGCACTTTTTCAAGTGCGGAAGTAAAAGCGGCCGTTGCCGCTTTCCCGAGCTGACCCAAGCTTCAATGGGGCCGCACTTTTTCAAGTGCGGAAGTCAAGCCTTTTATGCCCCCGTGTCCATATAACGATGAGCTTCAATGGGGCCGCACTTTTTCAAGTGCGGAAGTAGAGTTCGAGAAATACATCTGGATCGTCCTAATTCTCTGCTTCAATGGGGCCGCACTTTTTCAAGTGCGGAAGTCTTGCGAAACGGCAAAACAAGGTCGGCATGACCGGCGCTTCAATGGGGCCGCACTTTTTCAAGTGCGGAAGTCTAGAACTGGAGGGCGCTGTACAGACGCCCTCTAATAAGCTTCAATGGGGCCGCACTTTTTCAAGTGCGGAAGTGAAGAATATCTTGAATTAATTCGGGTTGATCAGTTAGGCTTCAATGGGGCCGCACTTTTTCAAGTGCGGAAGTCAATTTACGCTTAGCCACACCAGTGAGTGTCACGGAGCTTCAATGGGGCCGCACTTTTTCAAGTGCGGAAGTACACGATTACAGCGGTTTTCATACTGCACATATACTAGCTTCAATGGGGCCGCACTTTTTCAAGTGCGGAAGTATCGTACGCGAAATCATCCACCTGTCCATCATGGTGGCTTCAATGGGGCCGCACTTTTTCAAGTGCGGAAGTGCTGCAAAAACTGAGAGCCCGTCCACTGACCGATCTGAGCTTCAATGGGGCCGCACTTTTTCAAGTGCGGAAGTACGAACAAATACTTCGGCGACGTCGGCGTCAGCCTGGCTTCAATGGGGCCGCACTTTTTCAAGTGCGGAAGTAGGGCGCTGTACAGACGCCCTCAGCTACAAAGAAGGAGCTTCAATGGGGCCGCACTTTTTCAAGTGCGGAAGTATCGGCACAAACTTCGGCGTCGTATCGAGAGTCCATCGCTTCAATGGGGCCGCACTTTTTCAAGTGCGGAAGTCTATCGATACGTACGTACGATCTCTCTGAAAACTCGGCTTCAATGGGGCCGCACTTTTTCAAGTGCGGAAGTTCATGCTTTCTCATCGGCGTGACAGCTTCTGTGGACGCTTCAATGGGGCCGCACTTTTTCAAGTGCGGAAGTTCACGTTCCGATCTCAAAAATACAGTAATAGGACTGTGCTTCAATGGGGCCGCACTTTTTCAAGTGCGGAAGTTTGCGTTGCATTACTCGCTGCATCACCGCGAGTTCTCTGCTTCAATGGGGCCGCACTTTTTCAAGTGCGGAAGTGTTATCTGACGCGGCCCCGTACAGCTTGGCCGTTATGCTTCAATGGGGCCGCACTTTTTCAAGTGCGGAAGTAGGCGAAGAAGCCAAAGAAGATTTCCTCACGAAAGTGCTTCAATGGGGCCGCACTTTTTCAAGTGCGGAAGTTTGTCTCCTGGGCTTGAGCCCAGAGCGGGTAAATATTCGCTTCAATGGGGCCGCACTTTTTCAAGTGCGGAAGTTTAGAAAGCTTAGCCGCAGTCAGCCCACCGAAACGCGCTTCAATGGGGCCGCACTTTTTCAAGTGCGGAAGTGCGTCCCGGAGACTTCCGGCTGTGCCGCGCGGCTAAGCTTCAATGGGGCCGCACTTTTTCAAGTGCGGAAGTGCAATGGAACGAAGCAATCCAGGCGTGGGAGCAGAGGCTTCAATGGGGCCGCACTTTTTCAAGTGCGGAAGTCTCCGATGCTGTGACGAGGGCTCCCTAGAGTACCAGGCTTCAATGGGGCCGCACTTTTTCAAGTGCGGAAGTTAATGATTTCTGGATAGAACATAATGCGAAATATGCAGCTTCAATGGGGCCGCACTTTTTCAAGTGCGGAAGTCTGGCCAAAACAGATGGCCAGAAAAAAGATGTCGAGGCTTCAATGGGGCCGCACTTTTTCAAGTGCGGAAGTTGTACAGACGCCCTCAGCTAAGGCGACAAAGAAGAAGCTTCAATGGGGCCGCACTTTTTCAAGTGCGGAAGTGGGATAAAGGGGCCGGTTGGGGCCAGTGCTGGCGAGGCTTCAATGGGGCCGCACTTTTTCAAGTGCGGAAGTTCCGTAACTCGCAGAATAGCATCCGGGCTTAGCTTTGCTTCAATGGGGCCGCACTTTTTCAAGTGCGGAAGTGGGAATGTGTCGGAGAAAAAACGCTTGAGAAGCGGCGCTTCAATGGGGCCGCACTTTTTCAAGTGCGGAAGTTTTTGCAATCAGAACGTACCCGTATTAACGATATTGGGCTTCAATGGGGCCGCACTTTTTCAAGTGCGGAAGTACAGGTACGCCTCGCGTATTTCTTCCTGGGAAAATCCGCTTCAATGGGGCCGCACTTTTTCAAGTGCGGAAGTCGACCAGCTTCAATGTGGCCTCACTCCTTTCGTGAGGCTTCAATGGGGCCGCACTTTTTCAAGTGCGGAAGTCGATAATCCTTGACGTCATAGGTCAAAGAGAGGTCAGCTTCAATGGGGCCGCACTTTTTCAAGTGCGGAAGTGCTGGAGGGCGCTGTACAGACGCCCCCCAATAAGCCGCTTCAATGGGGCCGCACTTTTTCAAGTGCGGAAGTGTAGACTACGCTATACATCTGGTTGAGCTATCTGGCGCTTCAATGGGGCCGCACTTTTTCAAGTGCGGAAGTGTAAATAAGGCTGTAAATAACTTGTCAATAACCTTGGCTTCAATGGGGCCGCACTTTTTCAAGTGCGGAAGTAGACGGTTATACAATCCACATGGGTATGATAAACTGGCTTCAATGGGGCCGCACTTTTTCAAGTGCGGAAGTTCCAGACCAGTATTCTGCCACTAGATGAGGATATTAAGCTTCAATGGGGCCGCACTTTTTCAAGTGCGGAAGTACTAGCGTGGGGCCCGCGCGTCGGCATCGCGTCAGTGCTTCAATGGGGCCGCACTTTTTCAAGTGCGGAAGTTGCGCCGAGTGCATCGAGCTCGCGCGCTTAATTAAGAGCTTCAATGGGGCCGCACTTTTTCAAGTGCGGAAGTTCGATATTCCGATAAGAAAGGAAAGTCGAGAAAGATAGCTTCAATGGGGCCGCACTTTTTCAAGTGCGGAAGTGCAGGAGCCCGCGCCCGCGCCCGAGCCCGCGTTGGCGCTTCAATGGGGCCGCACTTTTTCAAGTGCGGAAGTTTCCGTAATTCCGTCTGCGGATCATCATAGAGAGTGTCGCTTCAATGGGGCCGCACTTTTTCAAGTGCGGAAGTGATATGGGTCCGACTCAAGGCGCGCATACAGCAGTGGCTTCAATGGGGCCGCACTTTTTCAAGTGCGGAAGTCAAGCCTTTTATGCCCCCGTGTCCATTTCTGGCCGAGCTTCAATGGGGCCGCACTTTTTCAAGTGCGGAAGTGGAGAGTCCCATTAATAGGCCACGCGATAAATTTCTACGCTTCAATGGGGCCGCACTTTTTCAAGTGCGGAAGTGCCGTAGCGCGTCGTCCGCGCTATTTGCTTGGTTATGCTTCAATGGGGCCGCACTTTTTCAAGTGCGGAAGTCCCGACATCGCGATGGGATATTGGATCCCATCGTTAGGCTTCAATGGGGCCGCACTTTTTCAAGTGCGGAAGTTGAGATAAAATCGTAAAACTCGTACCCAGTCTGGATGCTTCAATGGGGCCGCACTTTTTCAAGTGCGGAAGTCGCTTAATTAAGCGCGAAAATCGAGTCGGCATGACAGGCTTCAATGGGGCCGCACTTTTTCAAGTGCGGAAGTGTACGAGGATTTCCTTCGCGATCCCGCCCCAGACGCGCTTCAATGGGGCCGCACTTTTTCAAGTGCGGAAGTCTGGCTAACCGACGGAGCGCAGATTTCCTGGCCTGGGCTTCAATGGGGCCGCACTTTTTCAAGTGCGGAAGTTCCCCAGCTGGCCGAGAAAATTACCCGCCAAATTGGGCTTCAATGGGGCCGCACTTTTTCAAGTGCGGAAGTAAAGGACAGAAAATCGATTGTCAACAAGTCTGTCAAGCTTCAATGGGGCCGCACTTTTTCAAGTGCGGAAGTTCCAGGCATCGTGAAGGATTTCTGGGTCGAACATAGGCTTCAATGGGGCCGCACTTTTTCAAGTGCGGAAGTACACGCATATATAAAGGACCTGGCCCATATGGCCGGGCTTCAATGGGGCCGCACTTTTTCAAGTGCGGAAGTCCAGGAAATTACCTGCCACATTGGCTAGGTTTCTTATGGCTTCAATGGGGCCGCACTTTTTCAAGTGCGGAAGTGAGAGATCCTCGAACCAGTTAACCGTCCACGGGTCAGCTTCAATGGGGCCGCACTTTTTCAAGTGCGGAAGTCCGCGATCCAACCCCAGATCGAGAAGAGGTAGAGAAGCTTCAATGGGGCCGCACTTTTTCAAGTGCGGAAGTGAACAAATGGATAAAGTGAACCTTCTCCAGACCAATGCTTCAATGGGGCCGCACTTTTTCAAGTGCGGAAGTCTTGGCTTTGCTCACGGGCATGGGTGGCCAATTGTTCGCTTCAATGGGGCCGCACTTTTTCAAGTGCGGAAGTCGCTGTACAGACGCCCTCGGCTAAGCCCAAGAAGGCGCTTCAATGGGGCCGCACTTTTTCAAGTGCGGAAGTAGAAGTTCGATGCTCACGTACGTACGATCTCGTTGGGCTTCAATGGGGCCGCACTTTTTCAAGTGCGGAAGTGACAGCATAGAGCGAATCCAGGCCGCGACATGGAGCGCTTCAATGGGGCCGCACTTTTTCAAGTGCGGAAGTAGTTATCGAGTGTCGATAACTATGTCCATAACTATCAGCTTCAATGGGGCCGCACTTTTTCAAGTGCGGAAGTTCCGCCGCGTTCGCAAACAACAAATACTCGAGTTTTGCTTCAATGGGGCCGCACTTTTTCAAGTGCGGAAGTCAGAGTCAGAGAAGTAGTCGAGGAGATGATGCGAGTGCTTCAATGGGGCCGCACTTTTTCAAGTGCGGAAGTTCCGGACTGGGCAAACACGCGCCATGTGATACCATCGCTTCAATGGGGCCGCACTTTTTCAAGTGCGGAAGTTGCACAAAGTACTGGAGTATCAACTCAGACTGGCTAGCTTCAATGGGGCCGCACTTTTTCAAGTGCGGAAGTAGCGCCACAGAGGTTATTACCATCCAATGTGGCATTGCTTCAATGGGGCCGCACTTTTTCAAGTGCGGAAGTTTTCCACCTCTTCGCGATCGGGGTCGGGATCACGGAGGCTTCAATGGGGCCGCACTTTTTCAAGTGCGGAAGTTCAGCTCGATTACACATTCGAGCGCATCAGAACTATAGCTTCAATGGGGCCGCACTTTTTCAAGTGCGGAAGTCTGGAATATCCAGGCTTCGGCAACTGAGGTAATAACGAGCTTCAATGGGGCCGCACTTTTTCAAGTGCGGAAGTGCTCGCCAACAGGAAGTTCAATCTCATGCACGGTATGCTTCAATGGGGCCGCACTTTTTCAAGTGCGGAAGTTTACTCTTAGAGGCATTCGAGTACTTTACTCGATTTCGCTTCAATGGGGCCGCACTTTTTCAAGTGCGGAAGTGAAAATCGAGTCGGCATGACCGGACGAGAGTGGCTTCGCTTCAATGGGGCCGCACTTTTTCAAGTGCGGAAGTACCACTCTCGATGCCACATTGTATGGTAATCACTTCTGGCTTCAATGGGGCCGCACTTTTTCAAGTGCGGAAGTCCTTTTCTCGATCATATTTGCCGCGCGGCATAATCCGCTTCAATGGGGCCGCACTTTTTCAAGTGCGGAAGTTTCCGCTCCTCCGGTATGTTCCCGGTCGCGGTCTTGCTTCAATGGGGCCGCACTTTTTCAAGTGCGGAAGTGCAGGCAGTCAGCTCTGTGGCCGGAGCATCTTGGGTAGCTTCAATGGGGCCGCACTTTTTCAAGTGCGGAAGTTTGCTCCCTTGTCGGCAGTGACAAGCTTCACGGAGCTTCAATGGGGCCGCACTTTTTCAAGTGCGGAAGTTGCGCAGGAAAAAAAAAGATTTGCCTCTGAAGCTTCAATGGGGCCGCACTTTTTCAAGTGCGGAAGTGAACGGTTCACTGACTCCGTAGCCGAACAAAGCGCTTCAATGGGGCCGCACTTTTTCAAGTGCGGAAGTATTTTGCGTCCGGGAAAAAAATACTCCTGCATATCGGGGTTTGCTTCAATGGGGCCGCACTTTTTCAAGTGCGGAAGTGATTAACGCCCTCGGCTTCAATGGGGCCGCACTTTTTTGCGGAAGTAGGCTCACGGATCAAGTGCTTCAATGGGGCCGCACTTTTTCAAGTGCGGAAGTTTCGAATATCTGCTTCAAACTTTTTCAAGTGCTTCGATTGGCTCAAGCTAGGCGAGCTTCAATGGGGCCGCACTTTTTCAAGTGCGGAAGTTCGATGCTGCAAGACACCGAGGCGGGGTATCTAACTCGCTTCAATGGGGCCGCACTTTTTCAAGTGCGGAAGTCGATTTCAACGAAAATGCAAATCGATTTTTTGCCCATCGCTTCAATGGGGCCGCACTTTTTCAAGTGCGGAAGTTTCCAACGGGATAGGACTTACGTATCGATAGAACTGCGCTTCAATGGGGCCGCACTTTTTCAAGTGCGGAAGTAGTTCCCTTGCAACTTGTTGAAGGATAGTTGGTTTTACGGCGGATTGCGAGAGCTTTTTTATTTTTTGGACTGAGGCGGAGCGCCGGTTGGGAAGGATTCTTCCAAGTTGCTTGTTATCAATGGCTTGGGGATTGCGAGCGGCGGCGGGATTTTGCTCGTCACGTTGCCGCTCGAATGTTTTGGATTCGACTGTCAAAGAGCGTCCGGCAGGATTGCCGGGGGAATTTTTCTAAAAGATGTAGCAAGGCGCGTCGAGTTTAACATAAGGGGCGCCGAGGCTGGTGATTCTTTTTTCTCCGCGATTTTCCGCCGGGCCAAGGTGGATGAAGAGGATTTGGTCTTCTTGGGAGTCGATGATATCTCTCAGCTTTTTCTCGAATTCAATTTTGTCGGCAAGGCTCAAGTCGCATTCGAATACGGAGTATTGGAGGTGGTCGCCGTAGTTGCAACAGGTTTTGTGAACTTGGCGCAGGCGTTTGGGGTGGCAGATGTCGTAGGTGACGATGTAGGTGGCAAGCATGGTTTAGCGGGTGGTTAGGGGTTTGTAGTCGGGGATTTGCTCTTCGAGGACTCGGGCAAGGAGTCGTGCTTGGAGTTCGATGGCGCGGCGGTAGCAGATTTTGTATTGGAAGACGGGGTGTGTGAGTAGGTGTTTCATTCGTTGTTCGTAGGTTTGGATGAATTTTTTGCGGCCGGCGGGGGTAAGGTTGACGGCGTTGCCGGCGCGGACGAAGTCTTTGGGGTAGATGACTCGGTTGTTGATGGCGGTGATGACTACGCTTTCGGCGATGAGGGGTCGGAATTCTTCCATGAGGTCGAGGGCTAGGGCCGGGCGGCCGAAGCGGGGTTGGTGAAAGAAGCCGACATAAGGATCGAAGCCGACGGTGTAGGCGGCGATGGCGCAGTCTTTGGACAAAAGGCTGTAGGCTAGGGAAAGCAGGGCGTTGACGGGATCGGTTGGGCGGCGGCGGTTACGTTCTTTGAAGTGGAAGGGGAAGTCTTCTGGGGATGTGTCAGATTCTTCCGCAAGGGGTAGTTCTTGTGGTTTGATCATGCCGTCGAAGTGTTTGAAGTAGGTAGCGGCGGCGGCGCCTTCGATGCCTAATAGGGTTTTCATGTTGTCGGCGTTGCGGGTGGATTCGGCGCTTTGTTTGAGGTGGCTGAGGGCTTCGGCGGGGGGCTCGACGTGGTTGCGGCGGAGGAGGGTGCGATGGTTGCGGATTTTGCCTTCCACGAATTTGCGGGCGAGTTGTAGGCAGGCGTGGGGTTGGGCGCTTGTTCGGAATTGTTGGATGCGGAGGAAGACGTTTTTTTGGTGGTGGCCGCGTGTGAGGCCGTAGAAGCGTCCGCCGACGCTGAAGTAGGCGATGGGAATGTCGGCGTAGCAAAGGGATTGGACGGCTTGGGTGGTGATTTGGATGTTGCCAAAAAGGGCGACGTGGTTGACGTCGTTGAGGCGGACGTCGTCGATGAGTTTGCCGTGTTCTTTGATTTGCAGGGTCTCGCTTTTGCGGCCGATTTTGAGGCCTTGGGTGTTGAGGTAGAGGGCGCGCTCTTCGTCGCGGGCGGCAATGAGGCGGCGCACTTTGCCGTTAGAGGACGAAGCGGAGTCTGTTTCGGGAGCGGTAGCCGTTTTGTCGTCTGCAGGCATTAGGTATCTGGTTTCATCCGGCAGGCAGACGGGGGCAAGCGAGCATCGGACGCACTTTGGAGAATGGTCTAGGGGAGGAGGAATGGGACCGGCGCAACATTGGCGGGCGGCGGCAATGTTTTTGAGAATCCATTTTTCCCATTCGGAAGTGAATGGGCGGCGCACTCGCTGCCGGGTGGCGCAGTAGTAGATGATGCCTTCGCGGCAAAGGTAGCCGTGTTCGCGCAGGATAAGAATTTGAACGCCGAGTTGCATTTTGTCGGCGTCCCAGATTTCGTTTTGATCTTGGCCCTCGCGCGGGGCGCCTGCTTTGTAATCTACGGGGGTGACTTCGAGTGCGAACAAATCGCCGGTTTGTCCGACGGGGGGAACGGTGCGGACTTCGATAAAATCCATTTTGGCGATCACGTTCAGCTTTTTGGAGCCAAGTGTGACGCTTCGAGAGTGAATGGTTTCTGGTTTGGAGTCGTCTTTGCCGTCGGCTGGCGGCAAGGCGCCTTTGCCGGTGTCCACTCGTTTGTGGAGGGCGCTGCCGCGCAGTGTGTCGGCGTTGTGGAGAAATACGCCTTCCACATGTTCGTAGTAGAACAGCCTCGGGCAGTAGACGAACTCGTTCAGCATGCGGGCGGGAAGCGGTTGGTCGGCGTCCGGCGGAGAAATTTGGAGTCGGTGTTTGGTGAATTCGGCGGTTAATTCTGGCGGTAGTTCGGCGGGTTTGTCGCCGCTGTTTTGCCTGGGATTGTTTGTTCGGGGATTGTTTTTTTCCTCTTTTTCGTTCTCGCCCCGGTTGGCGGAAGATTCAAAGTGCGCAGATCCGCCGTCATCCGCTTTAGGATTCTCCCCGCGATTAGTTTCGTCTTTTTCCGGCTTCATGTGAGATTCTTCCAGCAGCGTCTGAACAAGCCGGAGCAAATAATCCTAATCCAAAGTGAGAGGAATGGCCGAGTGCTATCGGTCCCGTAGTGGGGGATTCAAATGTGAGTTTCACGTTGAATCCACGCTTGGCCGCGTTGGTGGCATCACCTCGCTCCGCACTCGGTTGGTGAACTTTTACCCAGCGGCCTTTGCCGACGAAATCGATCCGGCGTTTAGGGAGACCAAGTCTGTCGAGTTCTCGGTCAATTTGCTCAGGGACTGATTCTCCGGGTTTGACTTCGCCTCGACGGTTGAAAACATGCCTCGGCGGCGGCACATAAGGAATAGGAATCGTGCTCCGCCAAGAATGAAACAGCGTTTTAAAATCAAAACCGCGCGGAGGAGGAACAGCGGAGTCGAGCGGGACTAGATGGATTGTCCATGGATCTGGCTTGTCGGATTTCTTGAAGATGATACCGATGGGGCTTTCTGCGGCAACAAGCAATGCCTTTTGTTCGCTTGGGTCGAAAGGGATTTTCCTTCGCCAAACAAGAAGGCGGGCAGGGCGTTGGGTTTTTGGATCGAACCAAATGCTATAATAGGCGTGCCGGTGGCCTCTAATCGCCTTGCCATCAGCGTCTTTGCCGGAGAGAAGAGAAACAGCATTAAGTGATTTGCCGTCTCCCGCTTTTTGGACTTCCTTCCACGGACGGCCTAGAAAAGCGCGAATCGTCCGTCCTCGAAATTGGTGTGTCAGGACAACAATCGAATCGACAGTCGGAGCAACGCGGCTTCCTATGGCAAACTGCATCAACTTCGACGAATCTGAATTTCGGAGTTGTATCATAATGTTTCTCGGTTTGGCGGCAGGGCGTTGCGGGCGAATTGCGAATTTCCAAACGGCGCCCGGCGGCTCGGTGGAATCGGCAACGGCTTTATCGTCCGTCGTCATCAGAATTTGCTTCATAGTAGCGTCGTCTCTGGGACACAAGACGGGAACGGAAGTCTCCGAACGCGTTTCCGTCAGGGAGCAATTTGTGGATGGATTGGTTGGCGCTCTATCCAGCAAGCGGGCAGAAGTAATGGATTCGGCTCGTCCGAAGTAAGTCATTCTGTCCAAGCAAGCGGCCAGGAGCTTTTGGACAGGGATCAACCATTGTTCGCTTTCAAGCCTCCATAGAATTGGTTTGGAGTTCAGCGAGGTGAGCCAAAAATTGTCCTGAACTTTGGTTTTTTTGTAAGTCATCTTGCCCGGTTTTTTATTTTGATCACCGGCGGGAACTTTCTCAAATTTAGCGGGCTGGTATTGCCTGAGTCCGGGTCCTCGCCAAGTGAACTCCGGCAAGTGCCAGGAGATGGAGCTTTGGGCAAAGGCTTGGACGAGTTGCTTTCTGACATCGTCATTTGGAGCGCCGGTTTCTCGTTCCAGTTGGTAGCTGCGGGCAATCACGGCACGAAGGAGCCGCCAAGGGCTGGGAGGCCACTCTCCGTGCGGGTCGTCATAGGGAAACGCCTTCCACGGTGTGGCGTGAAAGCGACCCAAGAGAAAGGTTTGTTCAATGAAGATTTTCACGATGTTTCTTCGTCCTCTTCGTTGTCCTCGTCTTCGTTTTCAGTCGTGTCTTTCTTGTCTTTGGCTTTTTTGAAGAGTTCGTTTTTCGGCCAGTAAATTTTGGTGATGCGGTCTTCCGATTTCCCAGAGAAAACGCCGTTGCCCATGTAGGCGCCGATATCGATTTGGGGAAGTGGAATGGACACTTTCAGGTTGTTGTTGAGGTGTAGCGTTTTCAATTCGAGATCGCATCCTGAACGGTATCGAAATGGATGTTCCAGCAAGCGCGCAATTTTCCAAAGAGCGAATGCCAAGAGAAAGATTTTTTGATCCTCTGTTAGACCTTCGGAATCACTCGGCTTCGGGGTAGAAGGCTCGGACGGCTTGCTTAAGGTTTTTTGATCTTTTGTTAGACCTTCGGAATCACGGCCAAAAGAACGGATAAGGGCTAAGTCAATGACAAATGTCGCGCGGATTTCTGTGGCGGTTTCTTCGTCTTTGGGAAAGATGGGCTGGCCGGATGTCGTCTTCAGAAGTTTGTCAAACTTCACGCCGGAAGAGGCCACTCGGGCGGCGTTGATGGCGTCGAGTTGCGCGGTCAATACGCGGGGGATTTTGATTCCCATTGAGGGGAAAAGGATGCCGTGAACGAGCGAATTGGGATCGAACTGGAAAATCGTCCGGAAGACGTTCCACCAATCCGAAGGCAAGGGATGGGTGTGTTTTTTGAGGTCTTCAAGCTTGAACTCTTTATGAAGCAAGACTTCTCCAAGGTTTTTTCCTTTGATCTTCTCTGGCGCTTCGACTTTTGATTTGGCATCCGTGAAGAGGCTGGAGGCGAGGCGGTGGCCTTCTGAAAGACTTGTCACAACAAGACGGTTTTTCCCGTCATTGTCGTCATCGGTCACACATTGGACATAAGGAAGGCCGTTAAGGTGAGGATGGATCGCCATGCCGAACGGCCCTTCGTGGCAAACCGTTTCTAAATGGTTCGCCATGCTTGCGGCGCTGTCCACAATGCAGACCTTTTTGGTTGTTCCATCGGATTGCGGACTGTCGTAAATCACATGCCCGACATCAGGGAAGCCAGCAGGTTGAATGCGGTCTCGGCCGCCGGTGGGGGCAAGGATTGCGTGAAGCGTGAGACGATGAGCGCCGCTGTCCAGCAGTGTTTTGGGATCCAGCGCATTGTCTTTGTTGGATTCGGATGCGTTATTCATAAGATTCAACCTCTGTTGGGGTTTGAAGGAGATTGCCAGCGTTCAAAGAGTTTCGTCAATCCTCGAATGCTGATGCTAACGGGAAAAAGTAGCGACGCTAGGAGACGTTTCGGGTCTCTGTGGGAAAATATGCCGGGCGGGAAGTCAGCCAGCGCGATTCGTTCCGCACGGTAGGCCGCAGAAGCCATTTCCCAGGCCGCCGCCACTTCGCCTCTGTCCAGGGCGGAAACGATGGGAACAAGACGACCGGCGTTGATCTTTATCTCATCGCCACCAGAAACTTCCAGATCCATCTTCTGCAACTTGTCCAGCGCAGATGAATCAAACAAAGGGCGGAAAAAGCCGTAGAGCATGGCGTTGGAGTCGCTCAGTTCGGCCGAGTCCGGTTTGCCCGCTCTGCTTACCCATTGCTTCAATAGGTTTTTGGATTCTCTGTTGTCGTCCCAATTGAATAGGCTAAAACGGTCTATCCACTTGCCGAGGGCTTCGTCGTCGGTTCTTTGCGAGAGAAATTGAAGCGAGTCTTCTACGCTTGCGCTGATTTCGCTTTGAAAGGGCGGCACTTGTTCTGGTGAGGATTCAAACAGCCGGCGTTTTCCAAGCGCGATCAAGTTTTCCGACAAGGATTTTGGCGACCATATCCGGCGCAGAGGAGGGACTTTTGGAATTTTCCAATAGCGTCCTTTTCTAACGCGTTCGCTTCCCAGCCGATAAGCAAGAAACCATTGAGGGGCTTTGTCGGTGTTTTGAGATTCGTTTGCTTGCTTTTCGGGGCGCAACGAGGCGATGGACATCGCCAAACGAATTTCCGTGCGTTGATAGGTTGTTCGTTCAAGAAGCCACGCCAGCCAATCCAGCGGAAGGAGTTCAAAGCGAACCTCTTTTTCCCGGAAAGCCTTGTTCCGATCCACTTTAGCGAGCGAGGCAAAGACTTCGTCGATTAATTCCCAAGAACGTTCCACCTGTAAGTCTTCGAGTTCCTCCCCTGTGGCTTCAGCAAGGGCAATGAGCGCCCGATCAATGCGGCCTTGAAGACCGGCATACTTCCATTTGCCTTTTTTGTACTTATCGTCTGGCAATTTGTTGCGGGTGGAAACCATTCGTCTCATTGCTTCCGGGGTTGTGGCCGGGTGTTGAGAACTTATCGGCAGGGTGGCGGTCAGCACAAATTCATGCGTCTTTTCTGCAGTCGAGTGGCTCAACACGAAACGTTTAAATTCGCCGATTCCAAAGTTGATTCCTTTGGAAATGATCGCGGCGGCGAAAGCGCCTGCGGATTGAGCGGCGGTTGTTCCGACTTCTGCTCGCGCGTTTTGAAACAAGGTTGATGCTTCGGACACCGTGCGGGGATTGAACCACACAGGAGCCCAAAACTCCGCTACTGTTCTTCCGCAGTCTTCCTCGGCCAAGGGAGCGGCGGATTGTGTGACGAAAGGAAACGCCGCCATTCCTTTGGCGCGAGAGCTAAGTCGTCTGTTCGGCGACCCTGAAAAAAACTCAAGCCCTTTTACTGCGAGAGCTACGGACCAAGAGGTTGTACCTCCATCCTTGTGCGCCTTGGAACCTTTTCCACTGGGATCGGCATAGTTGTATATTTTGTTGGCATACGGAAACCAGTTGGCAGAGTTCCATTTTTTGAGAATCACGTTGCCTTGTCCCGTTCCTGTAAGACACTCTTGCAAACTATTCTCCCTTGTAGATGAATTGCCAATATCGGCTAACACCTCCTTCCGCCAATTTTTATGAAGATCCCTTTTACCGCCAGGGTTTTTAAGCAGTGGATTTCCGATGGCATTGCGACTTACAACTAAATGTGTATCAAAGTTGATTAGTTTGTCTTCCGGAAGTTCAGTTCTGTAAAACAACAGCGGACTTGCGAGTGATCGGTCGGTCAACGAAGCAGATTTGGATTTGCTCTTTTTTGTTTGATCCGGTTTCTTCCATGACTCTTCAAATTCAGGCCAATCGGCGTCTTGCAACGAAAGCAAATATTCATTGATGGCTTCGATGGTTATTTCAGCGGCTATAATGTGAAATATTCCGTTCCGCCAGCATCCTCGGATTGAGGGCCACTTTCGGCTTAGGATGCGCAGGAGTCCGAGGGCGGCCAAATAAAGGCCGAGTGTGTCCAGTGTGAGTCCGGGAAGCGGAACGGCGGAGAGTTTTTGCGGGGTTGCGTTCATGCTGGTTCGTCTTGTTGATGGTCAAAGCCGATGACGGCTTGGTTCAAGCCGCGGGTGGACACGCCATAGAGACGGGCCAAATCAGCGTCGATCAACACTGGAATGCCTCGGAGAAGCAGAATGGAAATGGACGAGGAACTTGCCATGCGATTAGCCATGCTTCAGCGTTTGGGAAGGTTGAGCACTGGAGCGTCCGTCCGCGGCACGGAGCAGCGTTTCGAAGTAGGCCAAGGCAAAGGGGCCGAGGGAATGAGGCTCGTTTTCCCCGACCGCGCCGCAGGTTCGTTTCGGGGCATTCTTCTCCCATCCGCCCAAAAGATCAGCGACGAGACCTGACCATCCGGGAGCCTTGAAAATAAAAGTGCCGTCCGCGTCGAATTCCCCGGATGCGCCGTCGTTGGCGGCTTCAAAGTCCAGCGTCCATGCTGGATTCCACGGAAGTGCGGTCGAATCGTCAATTGGAATCCCGCAAACGTTAGGTTTGGCGACATGGGGATTCGCCCCCAGAACCGTCCTGACTTTGCCGTGATGCGCGGCAACGATGTAGACAGTCAGCGCGGGAAAATCCGGTGGGGCTTCGTTGCGATAGTATTGACGCCACATTGCGAGTGCCGAAGCTACTTCATGACGAAAACCGGGGCGGAACTGTTTGATTTTGGGCCGCTTGCCCACGAGTTTGCATAATTCATCCATAGTCGAACGGCTTGGACGCAGAGAGATTTGCACATGAAGGCTTATCGACTCGGCAACGGTTCTTAATTCTGTCTTGAAGATTGTTTGATCCTGGTCGTTCTGAATCCGCTCAAGGCATTCCTCTCTAGCCTTGTCGCTTAGCTTGGTTACGTCGACCACCAATTCGTCGGGAGACTTCGCGTAAAGCTCGTCTTCTTTCGGGCGAGGATGGGGCAGATTTTCTTGCCAACGTTTAAGGCTCTTGCCAATGTCATGCAGTTCTGCCGCACGAAGCAGACATTTGGATTCGGCTTCTTCTAAATTCAAGGAAGCGGAAATCCGTTCGGCGGCGTTTCGGGTGTCCGAAAGGTGGGTTTCCAGGGAAACCCAGTTTCCGGTTATGGACTCGCGATCTTCGTCATCTCTATCTTCAAATGGGCCGGGAGGCGGAAGATCTTCGGCAATCTTGGATTGGGGATCCCCGGTCCAACCCAGCGTGGTTTTATATCCGCCGCAAGCCGCCGGCAGCATGAGGGTCATTCCCGGACAAAGATCGGCAGGCCGCATTGCTTCCCAACATTTTTTCTTTGGCTCCCAGAACCATGCTTTTTGAGAGTCTTTCAAAAACTCCTGCAATCTCCATACCGAAACCGGACAAAGTTCGTCTCGTTGCAAGCCAGGACCTTCATTCGAGTTGGCATCCTTTTGATCTGCGGGATCGAATTCTCGCCAAAAGACGGTCACGTCCGCAGTTTTCTCGATATTCCGCACCCAATGGCTGATGTCGGTGAAGCCTCCAAAGACATCGGGTTCGGTGGAGAAAAGCCCATGCACATCGCTAGCGCGGGGAAAAGGTTCGGGCTTCGGCTCCAAGGCTTGACGGATGATCTTGGCAACGTTCGGCTTTTCTTTAAGGGCAGCAAATGCTTGGCGGGCAGGAAGGTCATGTTTTTCGGCGCAAAGTTCTTTCAAAGCCGAAACGATTTCCTTTCCGGTTTTCAAATCTTTTTCGTCGTAAGGGCCAATATCTCCCTGTTGCGCCGGGACTTCAAAAACAAACGCTTTTGCGTCTCCATTCAATTTTCCATCGCGATTCAACCGTCCAAGCCGTTGAACGAAGGACGGCCACGGAGCGGCTTCTGTCCACAGCCGGGCAGTGGACACGTCGAACCCGGCTTCAATGACTTGCGTGCTGACGAGGATCAAACCCGGATGCGGTTGCCCTTTCTTTCGCGCTTCTTCAAAAGCAACGACCTTTTCCAAAGCGGCTTTGCGATCTTTTAAGCGAAACCGGGACGTCAGAAGCAGAACGTCCCCATTTGAAGATGATCTCTGCGCCTGTGTGTTCTCTATTGATTTCTCTATCGATTTTTTCAAACTTTGGGCATGGGCAACCCGATTGCAAACGGCCAAGGTGAGATGTCCGGCGAGATGTTCGTTCACGATGGATTGGGACAACCTGTGAAAGTAAAATTCCGTCTTGTCTTGTTTCCCCATTTTGCCTTTTGGATCTGGATAGATTGTTACTGGCCGCACCGCTTTGAGAATTTCAAGGGAAGATTCTTCTTCCGGTGATAGAGAGGCTATTTCAGGCGCAGGAATTTTCGCCACTGACCGGTCTTGCGTTTTGAGAAACTCGCCCCCAAGCGTGGCGCTCATCCACCACGACACACAAGGCTTGAACGACTGAAATCGATCCTGCCGCATCCAATCGAGCTGAGCCGTCGTCCATAAGCCGCTACCCATGAGTTGGGTTTCGTCGAGAATCCAGAGGCAGTCGTTGTTGAGGAGGGCGAAGTGCATTGGCCAGCGAAAACGGCTCATTCCGTAGCCGCGGTTGAGGGCGCGGGAGAGAAGCATGTCCTGCGTGCCAATCAGAACAGCCGGCTTTTCTGGATGGATGTCCCAGTCTCGTTTCCTCTTCCTGAGTTCCCCTCCTCCCATGAGCACGATAGGAGAATGAAAGGTTAGGCGCAGCAGATTCTCTTGAGTTTCGTCGGACAGCCCAAGAGATCGGCGCGCTCTGGCTAACTTTAAAAGCCATTTTCGAACATTGTCCCGCGTTTGCTCAACCAGCGTCCGCATGGGCAGACAATAAACGAGGCGGCAAGGCCAATCGTTGCGACCAAGAATGACGCGGTTCCACAACCAAGCCATCACGACGGCGGCGGTTTTGCCGAGGCCGGTGGGAACATTGATGCATTTGGAAACGCACGGGATGCCTTGGTTTTGCCCTTTGCCTTCGCTGGATTTGCCGCATGCCAAACGCTCTTGATAATTGTAGGGTGCGTGGCCGGTTGCTTTTTCAAAAAACGCTCTAAAAGACTTTTTCATTGATTGTTCTGACGGCTGGCGAGGAGCGATTCGGAATCTGCAAGCAGTGGTTGGGAAGGAGCGGACGCGGGGGAATGGGAGAGAGACGCGGGCCAAGTTTCGATGATTTTCCGCTGCCAATCCATGAGCTGCGGCGCATGGTTTTCCCAATCTTGGGCAAGGTCGTTCAAGGAGGCTTTGCTGGCGATGAGCGTCGGGTCGATGCCCAAAAGATCGGCTTGCGCATCTCGGAGTGTCTTCAATTCTTGGGCTCGGTCTTTTTCTGACTCAGTCATCGGAGTGCGATGGACAACTTTTTGTTCCGGCCAATCTTCCGGCGGCATTTGCATGGCGGCTTGGAGGCTGGCGCGCATGCTTTTGCGGCGGCGGCCGGAAACCCACCTTGGCAGGCAGGGTTCCCATTTTTTCCCGTCCGCCGCCATGCGAACGACTTGAAGGAGGAGTTTGTGGCTTAAAATAAAGAATGGCGGTTTGTTGGCGTGGATGGCTTCTTTTTCGCGCCAGTTCCAAAGCGTCTTGAGGCAGGCGAGTTCTCTGGGCTCGAATCCCTTGCTGCCTTTGATGCGCCAGCCATCGCCGTTGGAAGCGGCCGCGCTTTTGACCGCCTCTTCGCCCAACCGTGCGCAGGTTTCGAATAGCCAGTCCAGCCGATCCGCTTCTTGGAGGCGGGGCTTCAAAACTTCGCGCAAGGGCAGAAGGTAGCGGACATCATTGAGCGCGTATTCCCGCATCTTTGCGGTCAAAGGGCGTTTTCCCCAATCGGCTTTTCGCGCCCCTTTTTCCAGCCGCACTTCAAAAAAATGGGAAACCAATCGCTGAAGCGCCAGCTCCCGGAAGCCGAGAAACTGCGCCGCCCGCATGGTGTCGAACACTCGGGGCGGCATATAACCGCAATGGCCGGCCAACAAACGCAGGTCGTAATCGGCGGCGTGAATCACGAGCTCGGCCTTCTTCAATCGCCGCCAGAGAGGTTGGAGGTTCAGGCCGGACAAAGGATCAATCAGAAGCAAATCATCGGCCAGCGCCAGTTGCAGCAAACAGAGCCGTTCGGGATAGGAATACAAGCTGTCGGCCTCCGTATCCAAACCGATGACCGGGCAATCCTCTATTTTGTCCAGCCAAGTCGCCAGCTTCGCATCCGAATCAATCACGGAATGACAATAAGCCAATCCCCGCCAAAGAAAAAGACAAACAAAAAAACCGCCGAGCGCAAACGCAACCCGAATTGCCAGAGCGGTGACGAGCGCGGTTTTCTGGCGCCAGTTCCATTGATTGAGCCGTTGGCGGATGACGGTTGGCGCAAAGCGCGGGAACCACGGTGGTTTGGTTGGTTTGGCCGAAAGGCCGAGTGCTTCTGTTTTTGTTCGCATAAGTCAATTCAATTGATTTTTTAGTTTCAATTGAAGACGTCGATTCTCGCGCGGATTTGTGTCACAATTTCTTTGATTTTTTTCTTTGCTTAATTTCAGACGGCGTTGGCAAGGTTGGAGGAATTCCACAGGTTGTCAAGCATAAAGGCGTGATTATGAAAGGCGATTTTGATTGGGGAAACTTGGTTCATTGGGCGAAGGATGATTTAGGCTTGCCTCTGGATGCGGATTATTCCATCTCGGAGGAGCGGGCAAAGGAGTTGCTGGCGCAGATTGCGGAGACGATAAAAATGGAGAAGCCTTTGATGGAATTAGTGGCCGCTTATAGGAATCAAATACGGCGCATCTTGGCGTCGCACGTTAAGGATGCGGGAGAGATGGAGGAGGCGGAGAACAAGTTTTGGGCAATGGTCGTTCAAATTGCCGGGAATTATGGCGGGAGGTCTCCAGTGAAGCGTTGGCTGTCGGTGATTGCGAAGCGGCAGGCGATTGCTGCGTATCGGCGACTGCATCAGCGGATGAAGCTGGTGTTGTTTCGGGCGGAGATGGAGGCCAAGATGCGGGACGATGGCGAGCAGGATGATTTGGATTTGGAGAGTTTGGCGGACAAGGATGCGGTTGCGGAAAATCGGGAGTTGACGCCGGACGAAGTTTTGGAGCAGGAAGAGTTGGCGGAGGCGATGATTCGGTTAGTTCGGTATTTGGAGCGGTCAGAGGATCGCGCAGCGAGGTTAATCTTTCGCCGCTACATCGAGGGCGCATCTTACGAGCAAATGGCGAGAGAAGAGCATACCACTTGCTCCAATATGCGCACTCGGGTCAGCCGCGCCATCGCTTCCAGACGGCAGACTCTCATCGATGTGTATCAGGGAGTTTGAAAGAGTCGAAGGATTTAGGTTTTTGCGGCGTTTGGTTGGAAGGCGATGAAGGCGGAGACGAGGTGGATGAAGGCCATGAAGGTGCGAGCCAGCCGGTCGTAGCGAGTGGCGATGCGCCGGAAGCCTTTGATTCGACAAAAGAATCGCTCCACTTGCTGCCGCATTCGGTATTTCACTTTGTCGTAAGGAAAGAGCATTTTCCGGTTTGATTTTGGCGGAATTACGGCTTCGATGCCTTGATGTTCCAAGAATTTGCGGATGTCGTCGCTGTCGTAGGCTTTGTCCATCACGGCGGCGTCCAGCCAGCGAGACTTTGGCACTCCTTTCCAAACGGCAGGGAAGGCGGTGGCATCATGGCTTTGGCCGGGGCTCAGGGAAAAGGAAACGGCGGTGCGGTCATCAGCGCATGCGGCGTGCAGTTTGGTGGTCAGGCCTCCGCAAGATCTTCCCATTGCTTGCTTGGCTTGGCCGCCGTCTTTCTTGGCGACGGAGGCGTGCTGATGCGCTCTCATGGCGGTCGAGTCAATGAATAGATAGCGCAAGGGTTTGTCGTCTAGGCTTTGGAGATGCTTCCAAATTTGCTTCCAAAGGCCGGCTCTTTCCCAGCGACGAAAGCGATGATAAACGGATATCCATTTGCCGAATTCTTTGGGCATATCGCGCCAGGGGTTTCCGGTTCGGGCTTGGAAGAGGATGGCTTCGACGAACATTCGGGGGCTGAGTTTGGACGGAGCGGTGGTCGTTCCTTTGACTGTGCGGATGAGAGGCTCGATGGCTTTCCAAAGGTCGTCGCTGACAATCAAACGGCGAGATAAAGCGGAGTTTTTCATGGCAAAACAATTAACGGATTTTCGTCTGGATAAGAAGAGAAAAACATCCTGCGGCGGCGGCAAACCAGTCTGTCGTTGCTAAATTCCGCCGTTTAGGGATAGGATGTTCTCGCGCAAAATCGACGGCAAAGTTTTCGCAACAAAGCAAATGGCTGAATACAAAGTCCAGTTCGAAGTTTACGAAGGCCCGCTTGACCTTCTGCTTTACCTCGTCCGCAAGCAGGAAGTGGACATCTATCAAGTGAACCTCGCCCGCTTGGCCGCCGAATTCATCCAATACATCGAGCAAATGCGAGAATGGGACATCCACATCGCTGGCGAGTTCGTCGTTATGGCCGCCACTCTCATGCACATCAAAAGCCGCGAACTGCTCCCCAAAGAAAAACAAGATAAATCCCAAGAAGACGACGAGGACGAAGACCCTCGCTGGGAACTCATCCGCCAACTCGTCGAATATAAAAAGTTCAAAGACGCTGCCGGACGGCTCCAAGACTTTGAAACCGCCCAAGAAAACATCTTCCCGCGCAACCCCGGCAAACCCCAATTCCCTCCCGTCGAAACCGCCGAACAGAGCCCGCAAGTCACAGTCTTTGACCTTCTCCAAGCCGTCAACGCCGTCCTCGCCCGAGTCCAAGAGCAAGAAGCCGACGCGCGAGCCATCCACGCCGATCCATTCACCGTCAGCGAAAAAATTCAACTCATCCGGGATATCATCCTCCAAAAAAGGCGAATTCGATTCACAGAACTCTTCGCCGACGCCCGTTCCAGGTCGGAAGTGGTCTGCGCCTTTCTGGCTATGCTCGAATTGATTCGTCTGCGCCTCATCCAGGCCGTCCAACGAAAACCCTTCGGAGAAATCGAGCTGGAACAATGCGCCGATTCGGAAAACACCGCAGACACGAAGGAGGAGACAACCACTATCTCCTCAACGCCGCAACCGGAGAAAGAACCCGCCTAAAACTCCTATGGACTTGCGTTTTGCCATAGAATCCATCCTCTTCGCCGCGCAAAAACCGCTGACGCCGGCCGAACTGCGCGACCTTTGCCGCACGACTTCCGAACAATTCGAAGAAGTTCGCCAGCACAAAGCGCTCGTCAAGCCCAGCGCCAAACGCATCCGCCAAGCATTGGAACAATTGGTCGAAGAACACGAACAATCCAGCCGCAGCTACCGATTGATCTGCGTCGCCGGCGCCTGGCAATTCGTCACCAGAAGCGAATACGCCCCTTGGGTTCGCTCGCTCGTCGGGCAAAAACCCCGCCCGCCCAAACTCTCCCAACCCGCCCTCGAAACCCTGGCCATCATCGCCTACCGCCAACCCCTTACCCGCGCAGAAGCCGAGCAAATTCGCGGCGTCTCCGTCGACGGCGTTGTCCAAACTCTGCTGGAGCGAGAGTTGATCGAGCAACGAGGCCGAGCCGAAATCATCGGCCGCCCCATGACCTACGGAACCACTGAATACTTCCTCGAATACTTCGGCCTTCAATCACTGGACGACCTGCCCGCCGCCCCCGAACTTTGCCGAATTGAAGTCCAACGACCAGAATTCCTTCAAACAGTCGAACCCGGCTTAGCCACAACGCCGGACCCCGCGCTCGCCTCAACCCCCAATTCGGAAAACTCAACCGAAGCAAAAACAGAAACCAACGCCGACAACGCCAACACACAATCAAATCCAAGACCGGCCGACGGCAACTCCGCCGCTCCGCCAACAGACAATCCATCTCATCATGCCCGGGAAAACCAACCAACCAACCAACGAAGCCAAACTGCAAAAACACCGCAAGGCCATTGACTCCATCGACGCGCAAATCGTCGGCCTCCTCAACGAGCGCACCAAACACGTGCTTGGAATCGGAAAAATCAAACTGGCCGACGGCGGCAGCATCTACGCGCCTCACCGCGAACGAGCCGTCCTGCAAAAACTCGACCGCCTCAACCAAGGCCCCATAACCCGCCACTCCCTGCGAGCCATCTACCGCGAAATTATGTCCTGCGCCCTCTCCCTCGAAAAACCAATGACCATCGCCTTCCTCGGCCCGGAATCCACCTTCACCCACCAAGCCGCCATCAGCCGATTCGGACACAGCCTCCAATACCTCGCCCAAAAAACCATCGCCGACGTTTTCGCCGAAGTTGGCAAAGGCCGCGCCGATTACGGAGTCGTTCCCGTCGAAAACTCCACCGAAGGTGTCGTCTCCAATACGCTGGACATGTTCGTGGACAGCGACCTCAAAATCGTTGCCCAAATCATCATGCCCATCCGTCACTGCCTCGTCGCCGCCGGCCGCCGCTCCCGAATCAAAAAACTTTACTCCCATCCCCAAGCGCTCGGACAATGCCGCAACTGGGTTCAAACCCGCTTCCCAAAAACGGAAATCATCGAAACCTCCTCCACCACAAGAGCCGCCCAACTTGCCGCCGCCGAACCATGCGCCGCCGCCATCGCCAGCGCCCTCGCCGCCGAACAATGCCAACTCCAAATCCTCGAAACCGACATCCAAGACAACGCCGCCAACATTACCCGATTCCTCGTACTCGGCGCCCAATGCAGCCCCCCCACCGGCAAAGACCGCACCAGCCTCATGTGTCGCATCGCCGACGAAGTCGGCGCCCTTCACCGCGCCCTCGAACCCTTCCGAAAACACCAACTTAACCTCACCAAAATCGAATCCCGCCCCAGCAAACGCAAAGCCTGGGAATACTACTTCTTCATCGACCTTGACGGACACCTTGAAGACCCCTCTCTCAAAAAGGCCATCGCCGCCCTCGAAAAAGAATGCGGCGCCGTCAAAACCCTCGGATCCTACCCCGCCGCCGACTAATCCTTTGCCAACAACCCGCAACGCACCCAACCAACGCAAATAGAACACTAAGCCGTTGCAAAACGCTCAAAAACCAAAAAAACAACCCAGCCAACCACCAAAAATCGAAGAAAAATCCCGCAATCCGCTAAAAAAAGACGGGAAAAAGCAAAAAAGTCGGAAAAAGTTCGGAAAAAAGCTTGCGCTCAAGGTTGATTTTTGATTTTCTTGCGTTTGGAAGTTTTTTCGGTGAAGAGATTCCTTTGTCGGGTCTCCCGCTGAATATCACAGTTTAATTTTGATGATGGTCTCGGAAGATCCGTTAACAGTTCTTCTGTTGCTCCGGCAAACAGGCAGAATGTTTTTCGCATCTCTTTGCTGAATTAACTTCCAATCCGGCCTGAACGGAGGCATGAAGTGTGTTTTCGTTATGTTCAGGCCATAGATAGTAAAAATTGGAATTGTTTTCGGCTTATGGAACATTTACTTGACACATTTCTCAATGGATCGTTGAGCTTTGACGGAATCGCAACCGCGGCCTTTTTGCCGCTAATCGTTGCGGGAGGCCTCGCCCTCCTCGCATTCATCCTCGCAACGCTCGCCGCCTTCCCAAAGCGGCCGAGCCAACAATCGGCCAAAGTCCTTCCCAATTTCGGAACGCTTTGGATTCTCGGCATCGCCGCCATCGTTTTGTCCACCGCGCAGACCCCAACCGCGCAAGCCGGGGCAACGCACGGCTACCGAGACGCGGGTTGTAACTGCTCGCCGGATCCAGACATAATCGTCAGATCATCTCAACAGCCTTACGTCTTTCGCTTGCCGGGCGGGAACAACTGCAAAAACGACTATCGCGTCAGCAACGTGAGAAACTGCGAATCCGCTGCTTACGACTGGCATTACCGCTATCTGTGCTATTGGGAAGACGGCTATTGGGCTTGTTTGTACGCCAGGGCAGACGACTGCTTGGATGATGGAGCGTTAGGTGCTGGAATAGGCGCACTTAGCGGTGGACTTTCTGCAATTGGGGACAATCCTACTAATTGGAGCAAACTCGTGAAGCAGACTCCGTACCGGGCTATCGGGGGATTTTTAATTGCTTGGGTAAGATGTTGGGCTTATACTGACGCAGCAAAAGCGGAATGGAATGCATGCGCCGCTCAATGGAGTGAGCGAAACTGGGGTTCGTGGGATTCGTTTTGCGACGCCTTAGTGAACATAAGAAAAGACGTGGCGGATGAAGGTGAGTTTCACGATTGCACGGAGGATTAATTTGCGGAGAACTTGGTAAGAAAGAAATGAAGGCAAAAACTCGATGCATTTTGTCTGAGGGAATCGCTTTGGCGGTGTCCATTCCTGTTATATTGGCGCTGGCCTTTGACGCGCCTCGCCCTTTCCTTTGGGCTTGCTTGTCTCTGCAGCTTGTAGCGATTGCGGTAGTGATACTCTTCAAGGTCAAGCGGTGGGGTTGGTACAGAAATCTTCCGTCTGATACCATCGATGAAAAGACAAGCGACAACATATCCGCGCTGGGAATGTTGGCCTTTGTTGTGGTGCTCGGCTTGGCGATATTTTTGCCGCAGGTTTGGAAAGCAACAGATACGCCAACGGAAACGGAGGATACCGAGGAGAATGAATTGCGCAATAGCATTGAGAATTAAGACTTACAAAACTAAAAATTGGAAACTAGATAACTATGAAAACTACGAAAAAAGCCATAATCATTGAAGGATTCGGAGGACTTGTGTTCTTTTTCATGTTCTTAGGAGTGTTCTACGATGTGCCAGTTCTCTACATTTTGCTTGGCATGCCGCTCTCGTGGCTTGCGTTCATGTTCGTCGGCGAGAAGTTTGGGTTGTATAAGAAGGAACCAAACAAGGTTCCCGTTTCTGATAGGAGGGAGAATTTCTTGTTTATTTCTGCTATGATTACCGCTGGTTTGGGTGCTGTTCTCGTAACGGATTTTTTCCCGCCGGACAAAAAGACGAAACTGGAAGAATTCGCTCCACCAACCGTTCCTCCCGTTTTGGAACAGGAGAAACCAAAACCGCCCGAAGTAGCGGAAGAAGAGCCAGCCGTCCGTCCTCCCTTCCGGGAGATTGTTCCCGAAGTAGTTACGCCGCAAGAAGTTCCTTGTTGCGGTGGTGATTTGCCCGAAGGGGAATCTCCGCAACAAGCAAGGGAAGAAGGCGTGCCAAGGCGGGAAGATGGTTGGCATCCGTTGATGGAAGAAGTGCCGCCCGAAGACATTGTGGAATATGCCGAAAGTCTCTTTCAAGATTCGGAAAACGAGCCGGCGGAAGAATCTGAGGGAGATTGGATAGAGGAATCTGGCTTGGATTGGAACAAGGCGTGCTTGGAGTTGTTGGATCAGTTTGAAGGTTGGCAGAAGGCGTCTTTGGCGGCGGCGATGTTGGAGGCCGAGCAGTTTATGGAAATAATGAGCGAGGAAGACGCGCGTTGGATTAAAGAGAAAGCTCAGCGGCAGTTTGACGCTGCACAACACTCAAACCCTTCATCGAAACATGCCGCTTTGTTTTACAAAACTTTGGAAATGACTGCGGCGGTGAATCGCAGTCAGGCTTCGGCAGTGGCCAAAGAGATTCGGGCGGAGATTGCACGGCGAACGAGGGGACTGCATCAGGAATTGGGAGATCCCGGCCCTCCGCCCAGACTGGAATTTGAAGAAGACCGATAAGTTTTTCCTTCTTTGCTTGCGCGCCCGCTTGGGAAAGGAGATTTTCCGGCGGGCTTTTTTTGCGGTTGGCGGTGGGTAAAATGGCGGCGGCAATGGTTCTTGCACGAGCAAAGCGTTTTGGAAGTTGACAACGGACAAAGAGAATCGGCAGTCTTTGCGGTTAAAATTCTTTGATTTATGTTTGTTCATATTCGGAAACATCAGAAGTGGCTTTTGGGTTTGATCGTCATCGTGGTGGGGATTTCGTTCGTGGTTTTCTTCACTCCCAACGTTCAATACGGCAATTTGGACTTTTTTGGCGGCGGTGACACGGATGGCTCGATTGCCGGCCGTCCCGTCCCTCGCAAGGAATTCAGAGAGGCTTACCAAGAAGTAATGCTGTCCTTTGGCGAGCGGCAGGGCGTGAATTACGAGCAAGCGACGGCTAATCGCCTGCTTCTTTTGGAAAAAGCGAAAGAGCGCGGCATTGAAGTTTCGGAGGAGGCCGGCGCCAAATGGATTGGGAACGCATTTAAGGATCCGGAAACGAATCAATTTCGGCGCGAATTTTACGACAACCTCGTGACCAATCTCATGCGCCAATATGGTACAAACAAGCGAAATTCGCAACGTCTCGTCCGTCGTTTTGCTCACAATCAGGTGGTCATTGGGCAGTTGCAAGAACTGGCCGGGCTTGCGGGCGAGTTGGTGACGCCTCAGGAAGCCGAGCGGCTGTATCGAGAGCAAAACTTGCAGGCGAACGCGCAGGCGGTTTTCTTTTCTTCGACCGATTATGTGAACCTTGGCGAAAGTTTGGAGGGGTTGGAAGCCTTTTACACCAACCGCATGGCGCTTTATCGGGAGCCGGAGAAACGGCGGATTCACTATCTCTCTTTCGCCGCGACAAACTACTTGGCCGAGGCGAAAGAGAGATTGACAGAGTCCACCAATCTGGCCGAGATGATCAGCGGAATTTATCTAGAAAAAGGCACTAATTCGTTCACGAAGGACGGCGTTGTATTGGGCGAAGAAGAGGCGAAAGAGCAAATCCAACGGCAAGAATTTAAGAAAGTCGGCCAAGAGATTGCCAAAGAGAAAGCAAAGGAGTTGGCAGAAGAGTTGTTCAATATCGAGCCAATGAAGGCCGAAAACCTGCCGGAATTGGCCGCGGCCAAGGGCTACAAGGCCGAAGTTTCCGAGCCGTTCACCGCAGACCAAGCGGTTCCCGGAATTGGCGATTCCTATGAACTGACGGGGCTGGTGTTTCAACTCACGGAAGAAATTCCCTTCACTAGGGCGTTTCACACGGCGGACGGCACTTACTTGGTCGCGCTTCACAGCGTTCTTTCCAGCGAAGTGCCGCCTTTGGAAGAGATTCGCGGCCAAGTGCAAACCGATTTTTACGAGCAGAAGTCTTTGGAAAACGCCCGCGAAGCGGCGGCAACCTTTCACACCTCGCTAACCAACGGATTGGCGCAGGGAAAGGCCTTCGAAGCCATTTGCAAAGAGGCCGGGCACGAACCGGTTCAAATGCCCCTGTTTTCCCAAAGCAGTCGAACGCTTGCCGGCGCGGATCCTCGGGCGAACTTGTATTTGTTGCAAAGTCTGGCCTTTGATATTGAAGTGGGAGAAGTTAGCCGAGTTTCCCAAACTGAAGATGGTGCAATGATCCTTTTTGTGCATTCATTCGTGGAGGCGAAGGAAGAGCAAGTAAAGGAAGAACTGCCCGATTACGCCAAAAGCCTGAGGCAAAGACGATGGTCGGAAGCCTTCGGCGCATGGTTTCAAGAAGAGCAGAAGTCGTTAAATTTTCCCTCTTTTTCAGCAAGCGGCGGCTTATAGCGTATTCGTTGCGGAAGACGACCCCAGAAGAATTGAAATGATATGTCGAGCAAAATTGGAGGGTTTTCCAGAAAGTCGGCGAGAGCGTCAGAGAGGAGACGTTGAACTGGTTGGATCCGATGGTCCATGAGGCAGTCAATTTGGTTTTGAAGGCGGGGCGACAAAGCAAACACCACGAGCAAGCGTTTTTTAGGACATTTGGGAAGACATTAGAGAAGGTCACACGGGCAAAAAATTGTTTGTCAAATGGATGAAGGAGAATGACACGGCGGTGATTGAGGACTTTCGCAATAAACAAAAAGCATTGGCTTTTCGCTAGCATCGATTAAAATTCGTGTTTAAATGATTGACAATGGCATGAAACTCGGTTATTTTGCGGGCTTTATGAAATTTTGGAAACCAATCATTGCGATGGCCGCCGCATGCTTTGCCGGCGGATTCTGGGAAACAATGGCGCAAGAATGGCTTCGGATTCATTACACCGACCAAAACCGCAACAGCGGATCCCGGGCGGTAAGTACCGGGGATACGCGGCAGTTTGTGGATGCCTCCCATTACAGCGTAAATTTGCCCGCAGGACTGAGGTACCTGGTAAGACTGAATGTTAGAGACCAAGGCAATCTCAACCTGACAACCCTTAAACTCCCCAAAGATATAGGCATTGATGCTTCCATCCCGTTTCGTTTGAATTTGAATACGCAAGACTACCTACCAATTTTGCAACTGCATAAAGATATGCGGGCGTTTTATCTATTTCGGGGACAGAATGTGCTCAGAATCCCGCCTATGCAGGATTTGATACAGAATCTAGAACCGGACGATGATGGATTGATTAGAACAGTTTTTCACGGTGTCTCCATTGAGGTTTATGGAGTTCCGCCGAGGCTAACGATGAAACGAAGACCCGACGGCGTCGAGATCTCTTGGAAAGGGGGCGTTTTGCAGTCTGCCTCAAGCATCGACGGCCCTTGGAAGGACGTCACCTATGGCGCACCGCGTTGGCTCTTTCTCAAGTCTTCCCAGCCTGCTGAGTTCTTCAGGGTAAAGCCATAATCCCGACAGCACGAAAACCACGGCGCGGTAAAAGCACAGTCTCGCGTGGAGAAGGTTCAAATGACGATCACCGGTGATAATCCCATCCAGCGTCCGGAGGACGATACCCTCGGGAGAACCGCCCTAGCCGAATTTTTCGCTCGGCAGGTCCTGGCACTCGATACGACTGAGGGCGTTGTAGTTGGGGTTCTCGGTGCCTGGGGTTCAGGGAAGACTTCATTTATTAATCTTGCCCGGAAAGAATTTAAGCGGAACGGTGTCCACATACTCGATTTTAATCCTTGGATGTTCAGCGGAACGCAGCAACTCGTAGAGCATTTCTTCGACGAACTCACCGCCCAACTGAGGATATGCCCCGGCCTCGCCAAAATAGGCAAGGCCCTTGATAATTATAGTGACGTGTTCCCCAGGTCAACCCGTGGTGTAGTCAAGATTTTGGCAAAACTCCTTCAAAGGAAGAAAACAGGAGTTCGCGAAAATCGAACCAAAGTAGAAAAGATCTTGAAAAAACTGGATAAACCGATCGTGGTCGTGCTCGATGATATCGACCGTCTATTGGTATCGGAGATACGAGATATGTTCATGCTTATCAGATTGACAGCCAATTTTCCAAATATTATCTACGTTGTAGCATTCGATCGAACTCGAGTCGAAGAAGCGCTTTCCGAACAAAAAGGAATGTCAGGGCGTGATTACTTGGAAAAAATTCTTCAGGTTGCGATTGATTTGCCCGTGATTCCAGATCGCGTACTTCACCAGCAAATATCTTCTGCGATAGACGAAGCTCTTTCCTACATCGAAGATACCGGTCCATTTGATGAACAAGTCTGGCCTGATGTGTTCATGGAAATCATTCAACCACTTACCCGAAACATGCGGGATGTTCGTCGGTATATCGCTGCGATTCATGGAACTGTAACTGCTCTTCAAGGAAAGATAGCTCAGGCAGATGTACTCGGGCTCGAAGCTGTTCGAGTGTTTCTTCCTGACGTCTTCACAAATTTGCATGGCGCTTTAAACAGTCTTACCAACACATCCGAACTCATTTATGATAATAGTAAAATTACAGAACAACACAAATCGCAGATCGATATGCTAGTTAAAGCCTCCGGAGACCATGGTCAGGTTGTTCGCGCCATGATCAATCGTCTCTTTCCAGCCGCAAGACGGCACATCGGAAATTCCCATTATGGTGCTGACTGCAAAAGCAAGTGGATTAAGGAACGTCGTGTTGCTCACGAAGATATCTTGGCGCTTTATTTGGAGCGCATAGCGGGTGACAACTTACTGGCTTTTCTGTATGCAGAGCGAGCTTGGACTCGCATGGCCGATCGTGATGCATTCGACAGTTATCTGCGTTCCCTCGACACAACAAGATTGGAAGATGTCATCTCGTCTTTGAAGGTCTACGAAGATCAGTTCGGACCGGAACACGTAGTGCCTGGAACGATCGTATTGCTTAACATACTTCCTGATCTCCCTGAACGTCAAAGAGGGATGTTTGAATGGGATGCTCGAATAACAGTGAATCGTGTTATCTATCGTCTCCTGAAATCTATAAACGATCCTGTCGATGTTGAGGACGCTGTACGCCAAATTCTACCCGAATTAGAGTCGCTTTCTTCTAAAATGGAAGTGATTGATATGATAGGTTATCAGGAAAATGTTGGTCACAAACTTGTATCTGAGAAAGCAGCGGAAGAATTCGAGAAGACATGGTATCATGAGGTACGATCCGCATCAATTGACGATCTTACAAGGGAAATAAATATTCTTATGATTTTGCTTAAAGTTAAGCGCTTAAAAGGGACATCGGAAGATTCGTTCCAAATACCTGCCTCGCCAAAACTTACACTTGCTCTTCTTCGGTCCGCCCGGACTGAGGAAAGAAGTCGCTCAATGGAAAGTCGAGCAGTCCGTCGAATTCCGATCTTGGCTTGGGATACTCTTATCAATATTTATGGGGACGAGGCTACCCTAAAAGCACGAGTGGAGAATTTGAAAGAGGCGCGACTAGAAGGCGCTGATGAACTGCTTGCATTGGCAGAAAAGTACATAGGTGGGTGGCGCCCCAGTGATTTCGGTGAATAAGGTGAATTCTTACTTCTACCAATTACGTATGGAATCTCAGCCGGCACCGGAGACTCATCCGGCAAGTTTCCGATGCTTCGTGTTTCCTCCCGCAAAACGATCATTGAGGGATCATCTTGCTATTGTCTATTCGGAGGATTAGTTGGATCGAGCATTTCTTGAAGCTGGAAGATCTGCGAGTCGATAGAAACAAGAAGCATGAGTTGGTTGATGTCATCGTGTTGTGCATGTGCGCGGTGGTCAGTGGCACGGAGGATTCCGGCTGGGGGCGATTGGGTGAGCGGGGAGGTCAATTTCGGGAGTCTGGGGGGGATTCAAATTCGAATTCGTCGTCTTCGAGTTCCAATCTTGTTCGTCGCGACAACTTCAAGCGCACAAAGCCGTATACCAAATAGGCGGTGAATAGCGCGGGAAGAATCACCGGCAAAATTTGGTTCTGCAAAATGAGGATGAGTCCGATAAAAATCACCGCGCCGGCGCTTTTTAGAAAAGTGCTGCGCGTTCGAAATCCGACGCTTTTGAAGGATGGATAGCGCACTTCGCTAATCATCATCATCGAGAGAAAGAACATAATCACCGGCAAAACATACCGCCATGAACCAGTGGAAAAACCCTTCTCGTCAATCCACAAAATAAACCAAGTTAGCGAGGCCACCAAACCGGCCGCTGCGGGAATCGGGAAGCCCAAAAACTCTTTTTTGCTGTCTTGATTTTGTTCGGTTGCCAAGCAGTTGAACCGGGCCAAGCGAAGTGCGCCGCAGATGAGATAGATGGAGGCAATGAACCAGCCGATTTCTGGGCGGCCGACGAAAACGTCTTTGAGCACGATGCGATGCACCAAAAACGCCGGCGCCACGCCGAAGGAAACGATGTCCGCCAAAGAATCAAACTCCCTCCCAAAAGGGCTTTCCAGCCCGCCCATGCGAGCCACTCGCCCGTCCAGAAAGTCAAAGAGGCAGGCCAGCAAAATGAACAAAAGGGCGCGATAAATCATGCCGGTAAAGTCTTCCCTTTGCGGATTGGCTTGGACAATGCTGGTGAGCGCGACGAAACCGCAGAAGAGGTTGCCGGCGGTCATTAGATTGGGAAGCAGGTAAATCTTCAGGCGGGCGTCGGTTGAGTTGGCAAGGGCGTGGCGGCTTGTTGACCGGCGCGGTGGCTCTTTTTTCGTTCCGGCTTGTTTTTCCCGCATCATCGACGTGGGATTTTACAGGAAAGACGCCGTCAAGGGAAAGCCGAATTTGCGAAGACTTCCTTTTTCTTCAATTCTTTGCGCGGGCTTTTTTTCCATGAGACAGTTGTGGAAGAGTGGACAATCCGCCGCCGACAATGGTCTGCATTCGCTTTGCCGCGATTGGGAGGAAAAATTGCGTGGGCCGATTTGAGACCGTCTTGCGAGAATGTGTTTGAAATCGGCGGGGAGGAGTTTGTATTCTCACTCCTCGAATGGAGTTCAAGTTGGCAGTCGTTTTCCGGGAGAACAGCACGATTTCATGAAGAATCAGAGCGCATCCGCAGCGCGGGAGACTTTCGCTCTTGAGCAGGAAAAACAGCCTGCGGCGGAGGATTTTTTCCAAAAAGACGAGGGCGTCTTTCATCGTGTCGGCCGCTGGATTCTGTCTAATCTCGGCGACAAAAGAGACGGCGAATATCGAATTGCGCTGAAGTTTTTGGAGGATTGCAAAAACATATTGGACGTCGGTTGCGGCACGGGAACGTTTCTCTCCAAACGGCCGGACGCCATTTCGGGCGTGGACGTCAATCCGGAGAATGTTGAGTATTGCAGGCGGCAAGGGCTTCGAGCGGCGGTGGGCGACGCTCTGGCCTTGGAGTTTGACGATCAAGTTTTTGACGGGGTTCATTGCTCCCATTTGATGCAGGTATTTCTTCCGGATCAAGCCGCGCAGTTGATCAAGGAACTCGCCCGCGTGACTCGGAGAGGAGGGAAGATTGTCCTCACCACGCAGAACTGGTTTTCCCGCTTTTATCGACATCCAGAAAATGTTCGGCCTTATCCTCCCGACGCCATTGGGCGCTACTACTATGCTCGAAGAGGCTCGGTTTCTCCGATGTATCCGGATCTTCCCCGCCTGCGGCAGCATGGCATTCGCCTGAGGCGCCCTCCTCTTGTGGAATTGTATAGTTCGACTCGTCCCACCTTGGATCGAGTGGCCACGGTGCTGAACGCGATTCAATACGCTTTCTATTTGCGAAAATTTTGGAGTTACGACGCCTACACCGCGATGTTCCGGCGAGAATAGCCTATAGTTCGGCAAAGGAGTCCGTTTCCACATTGGGCTTGAGCGGCCAGCGCGGATTTCCCAAATTCTTTTTAGATGGAAAGCGCAGATTTCAACATCGATTATACCGCCAAATTAGCTCGAATCGAGCTGACGGAATCGGAGCGGAAGGAATACGGTTCGCAACTGGTCGACATTCTTCGATATGTTAAAAAACTTCAGGAGCTGAACGTCGAGGGAGTGGATCCGACCGCTCATCCCGTTCCGTTGCGCAACGTGTTCCGTCCCGACGTCGTGACGCCCTCACTCTCGCCCGAAGAAGCCTTGAAAAACGCGCCGAAGCGAGACGGCAGGCTCTTCGAAACGCCCAAAATTGTGGAATAGTTTGGAAGGAGACCAACCGGCGGAAAACATTCATGCTCAACGAACTTAGCATCGCCGAGGCAAGGCAAAAGCTGTTGGCAAAAGAGATTAGCGCCGTGGAACTCGTCCAAGCCTGCTTGGATCGGATAGACGCCGTGGACGGAAAATGCCGCGCTTTTCTCAGATGGAATGCGGAGGAGGCTTTGGAACAAGCGGCCTCGGCGGACGCGATTCCTCAATCCGAAAGATCGGGAAAACCTCTCTTGGGCATTCCAATCGCCCTCAAGGACAACTTGGCCGTTAAAGGCGAGCGGCTGTCTTGCGCGTCCAAAATTCTGGAGAACTTCGTTTCTCCCTACGACGGCGCCGTTGCGGAAAAACTGAAACAATCCGGAGCCATTCTTATGGGGCGGCTGAATCTCGACGAGTTTGCGATGGGCAGTTCCACCGAAAATTCCGCCTTTGGCGCTACCCGGAATCCTTGGAACATAGATCGCGCTCCGGGCGGTTCCTCCGGAGGCGCGGCGGCGGCGGTGAGTTCTGATCAATGCATTGCGGCCTTGGGTTCGGATACCGGCGGCTCCATTCGCCAACCTGCGGCCTTTTGCGGTTGCGTCGGCCTCAAACCCTCCTACGGACGCGTCTCGCGCTACGGCCTAGTCGCCTTTGCGTCTTCGCTGGATCAAGTCGGGCCGCTCACGAAAACCGTTGCCGACGCCGCCATGCTTCTCCATATCATTGCCGGCCAAGACCTGCGCGATTCTACCAGCGTTTCCGAGACGGTTCCCGATTTCGCCTCAGACCTTGAGGATTCTGTGAATTTTGTCCGAGGATTGAAAATTGGTCTGCCGAAAGAGTACTTTGTCGATGGTTTGAATGCGGAGGTTCAAGCCGCCATTGAAGGCGCCGTCCGAACGTTTGAGAACCTCGGCGCCGAGATTTTAGAAGTCTCCTTGCCTCATTCCGAATACGCCGTTGCCGCCTACTATTTGATCGCCACTGCGGAGGCCAGCGCCAACCTTGCCCGCTTTGAAGGGATTCGATACGGACTCCGAGTGGAAGGCAAAGACCCTTTTCATCTCCACTCAAAAACTCGCGGGCGTGGGTTTGGCGCGGAAGTCAAGAGACGAGTTCTTTTAGGCACCTACGCACTCAGCTCCGGCTATTACGACGCTTATTATCTCCGGGCGCAGAAGGCGCGGACACTAATCCTGCAGGATTTCCTCGACGCCTTCGAAAAAACAGACCTGCTTCTTACTCCCACAACGCCGACGCCGGCCTTTCGCATCGGAGAGAAAATTTCTGACCCGATCCAGATGTATCTTTCAGACATTTTTACCATTCCGGCAAACTTGGCGGGAAATTGCGCCATCAGCCTGCCGTGCGGATTTGCTCGGAATCCGAAGTTGCCAATTGGACTTCAACTCTTGGGCAAATCCTTTGGAGAAACCGCCTTGCTGAAAGCGGCGCACGCCTTCGAGCAAACCACCGAGTGGAAACGGCACAAACCGGAGATTGGACGCTTTTGAACAAAGAAAATTCCTTTGCTTTTCCTCGTTTCTTCTTCTTCGCCGGCCGGGGTGTTTCCCGTTTGAATCGAGATTTTGTCGGCTGGGAAAATTTGCGCAAAACGCCTTTTTCCGGGCGAAGTATTAGGCAACGCCTTCTTGCTTGATTTTCCATGGGCATCGAAATTGAAAGAAAGTTCCTCGTCGCCAACGATGACTGGCGTCCTCTCGTCCAACAAAGCCTCGAATGCCGCCAAGGCTACATCGGCGTCAAAGGAAAAGGTTCCATTCGAGTTCGCATTCTGGGCAATCGGGGATTTTTGACTCTAAAAGGCCCGCGCCTTCGCTTGAGCCGAGCGGAATTCGAATATCCCATTCCGCTTGCCGACGCCGAAGAACTTTTGGCCTCTTTCTGTCACTACGACGCAATCGCCAAAACTCGCCATCAAGTTTTTTGGGAAGGCAAAATGTGGGAAATTGACGAGTTCCTTCAGCAGAATTCCGGGCTTATTTTAGCGGAAGTGGAATTAGAAAGTGAAAATCAATCCCTTTCTTTGCCCGGTTGGGTGGGAAGGGAAGTTTCCTTTGACGACCGCTACTTCAACGCCAACTTAGCCAAAAATCCCTTCACCAACTGGCGCGACTAAAACCACAATCACCGCCCCCGAAACCAACCGCGAATTCATCCTCGCCGAACCTAAACCAAAACACCGCCAAACCACCAGATGAAATTCCGTCTAACAACGATCATCCATCGACTTCAAGAACACAGACACGGCAAAATTCAAGAATCAAACAAACCGCAAAACCACTCCCAAAGAGAGATGAAGAACCAACAAACACTCTTCAGCACAACAAATGCCCCATAAAAAACCAAAGTGAAAACAGACAAATACCACAACAACCAAAACACCCCACAAACAAAAAGAAAGCCAATAGCAAACTGAACCAAAACTGGTAAGCCTATAAAAAACTCCGCCGCCCAATCCAAACCAACCACTAAACCGCCGAGAACCCAATTCCCCGCATCCACCAAAAGAACCCTCAACTCCGCCCGCCCAAACAATGACGCCACAACTTGATCCGGCGGCCAAAGCAAGCCAAGCAAGTATGCCCCAACGCCAAACAACCCCAACAACAATAACCAAACCAACCGCTTCATAAATTAAAAAAACTGGTTATTCCAGCGAACACCGAAAAACGACCCAACGCTAGAGAACTCAGACGCAACTTGGATATGACAGCCTTTGGAAAACCGCCAACAGTTGCTGACTAAACAACATGCGCCCATCAAAATCAAAAACCAAATAAATCACAAACGCACTCCCAAAGCCATCGGAAGAACCCAACAATCCAATCCCAAACAGCCCAACAAACCATGCCCGACAAACTCACAACGACGACAACTCGAACGGAATAATGAACCTCCAAAAACAACTCCTTAGCCGGCTCAGAATTTATCCAAAGCCAACCAGCCAAAGCCAAAAGAGCAACCGCAAATGAAAACAGCAAAAAACGCTTCATAAAATCAAAAACTAAAAACCAAAAACTCAATCGGAAGAATGACCAATAAGAAACATAATAACCTCAACAGCCAAACACATGCAAAATACCCACAACAAAGAACACCGTTCGGCGACACTTCTCGAATCTTTGTCGTTTCGAGGTGCGTTTATTCCGCAGATTCGGCGGGGGCGGGCGGTTCTTTGGATGGGGTTGTTTCTTGCGGGGGAGCGTTTTGTTCGCCATCGCTTTCGCCTTCCGGCTCATCGTCGACGGCGTTGAAGGCGTGCTGGAGGGCCACTAAGTCCTCTCCGGGTTTGAGCGAATCCAACGCGGCTTGCTCCACTTCGAGCTGCTCTTTTGAGTAGTTGGCGGCTCGGATGGAAAGGCCGATTCGACGGTCGGCCTTGTCAATTTTGATCACGCGCGAGGTCACTTCCTGCCCGACTTTCAAAACGCTTTTGATTTTTTCGACTCGCTCCTCGCTCACTTGCGAAATGTGAACCAGCCCGTCGATATTGCGCTCCAAGCCGATGAACGCGCCGAAGCTGGCGAGTTTTGTGATTTTTCCGACGATCATGTCGCCGATTTTGTAGAGTTGATCGATGTTTTCCCAAGGGTCTTCGGAGAGCTGTTTGATGCCGGTGGAGATTCGTTGGTTCTCCCTGTCAACTTCAAGGATGACGGCCTCGACTTCTTGGCCTTTCTTCAACATTTCGGAGGGATGGTTGATTTTCCGAGTCCAGGAAATATCAGAGACGTGAATCATCCCGTCCAAGCCTTCTTCCAAGCCGATAAAGGCGCCGTAGCTGGTTAGGTTGCGAATTTTGCCTTTGACTTTGGTTCCGGGGGGATATTTTTCCAGCACTTTGTCCCAAGGATTTTCTTCCAGCTGGCGAATGCCTAAGGAGATTTTCTGTTCTTCTTTGTTGATGCCGAGCACCACCGCTTTGATTTCCTGATGGGCGCGCAAGACGTCCGACGGTCTGGAAATTCGTTTGGTCCAGGAAAGCTCGGTTACGTGAACCAGTCCCTCGACGCCCGGTTCCAATTCGACGAAGGCGCCGTAAGGCATCAGGTTGACTACTCGGCCTTGGACGGCGGCGCCAACGGGATATTTGGTGTCGATGTTGTCCCAAGGATTGGCCGTCTTCTGTTTGATTCCCAAGCTGACTCGCTCTTTTTCGTAGTTGATGTCGAGGACGACGACGTCAATTTCCTGGCCGACTTGCAGCAATTCGGAAGGATGGTTGATGCGGCCCCAACTCATATCAGTGATATGAAGCAAGCCGTCCAGTCCGTTCAAATCGATGAAGGCGCCAAAATCGGTAATGTTTTTGACGGTTCCTTTGCGAACGTCGCCCGGAGTCATCACCGACAACAGATTCGCTCGGCGTTCCATGCGTTCTTGCTCGATGAGCTCGCGGCGGGAAAGCACGATGTTCTGCCGTTCCGTGTTGATTTTTACCACTTTGTATTCGTAGGTGTTGCCGACAAGGGCGTTCAGATTTTTGGGCGGGACGACGTCAATTTGAGATGCCGGAAGGAACGCCTCAACCCCGATGTTCACGAGCAGGCCTCCCTTGATCACCGCCTTGACGCTTCCAGAGATGGTGCCGCCTTCATTGCAAATTGTCAGAATCTTCTTCCAATTCTCTTTGAATTCGGCCTTTTCCTTGGAGAGAATCACCATCCCCTCGCGATTTTCTAGTCGTTCGATGAGCACTTGAACCTTGTCTCCGACTTGAACTTCCGCAATGTCGGGAAACTCGGAAGCCGGCACCGCTCCCTCGCTCTTGTACCCAATATCCACCAACACTTCTTTGGGACGCACTTCAATGACCGTCCCCGTGACAACGTCTCCGGCGGCAAAACGCGTTTCGTTCTGCCGCATGGCTTCTTCCATAGTAAGCATAATGAAAATCCAAGCAAAAAGACCGCCGCCCAAACGCAACGGCAAACGCTGGAATAAAATCGTCTACTTTTGTTGTTTATCTTCGCTCGCCCGTCTTTGACAAACCGCACTCGCGGCTTTTTAGGCAAAGCAAGAAAGATAGACGCGCCTCATGAAAAATCAAGCGAAAAAAAAGAGAACTTCCCCGCCCGCCAAAAAGCCTTCGCGCAAAACCAACAGACAAATCCTCGCGCAACATCCGCCGGTGATTGCCGCGCCAAAACAAAGCGCCCGCGCGTTGCCCTTCCAATAAACTCGCCCGCCGACAATTTTCTGCAAAATCCATCGGCAAGTTGGCCTCAGCTCTTCTTTGCTTCTTTGACGGGACTCCGCCGGGCAAACAATCCCTTCAAATCCTCAAGCACGAGATAGCCGGCGGGAACTAAGAACAGCGAAATCATCGTGGCAAACATCACGCCAAACGCCAGCGAGGTGGCCATCGGTATCAGGAACTTCGCCTGCACACTTTTTTCAAGAATTAAGGGAATCAGGCCGACAAAGGTCGTCAACGAGGTCAACAAAATAGGGCGGAATCGGGCCGCGCCCGCTTGGCGAACCGCGTCTATCAATTGGCCGCCCCGGCTGCGAAACCGATTAATGTAGACAACCATCACCAGATTGTCGTTCACGACCACGCCGGAAAGGGCGACAATGCCGAACATAGAAAGGATGGTGAGGTTCATTCCCATGAAGATGTGTCCCCAAACGGCGCCGACCAGTCCGAAAGGAATGGCCGACATCACGATGAAGGGCTGAAGATAGGATCGAAAGGGAATGGCTAGCAAAGCGTAAATGATGAGGAGCGCCAAGGGGTAGCCGCGCAAAATGCCCTGTATGGTTTCCTGTTGCTCCTGTTGTTCGCCTTCCCAAGTGCAAGAGATTCCGGAATATTTCTCTTTTAGCTTCGGAAGATAATTCGCTTCCAAATCGGCAATGACCTCGTTGGCGTTGGCTTTGGAGGCGTCCACGTCCGCGGTCACATTAATGGCGCGCCGCCGATCCACTCGCTTGATTTCGGAATACCCGCGGCCGGCTTGAACTTCGGCCGCCTCTCCGAAGGGAACTTCCGCTCCAAAGGGCGTTCGAATTCGCATCTCCTCCAAATCTCCCAAAGATCGACGCTCCGACTTCGGATAACGCACCATAACGCGCACTTCGTCGCGGCCGCGCTGGATGCGTTGGGCTTCTTCGCCGTAAAAGGCCTGCCGCACTTGGCGACCCAAATCCATTTGCGACAATCCCAAGGCTTCGGCGCCGGGACGGACGGCTAATTTGACTTCCTGCTTTCCATCTCGAAAGGAATCAGCGATGTCAAACACGCCGGTGTAAGAGCGCAAATGCGCCTTCAACTCCTCAGCCGCCCGCCGCAAGCGGACGAAGTCATTCCCCGTCAACTGCGCGTTAATGGCCTCGCCGGAGGAAAAAAGAGAGGAAGTGAAGATCAACTCGGTCGCTCCCGGAACTTCTCCGGTTAATTCCCGCCATCGAGAGGCCAGTTCCCGGCTGCTGTTTCCCCGCCGGTTCTCCGCCTTTTGCAGTTCGATGTGCACTTCGCCCAAGTGAGCGCTGGAAACATTGGCGACATAATTGCCGCCCCCCTCCTGCTGCGCCCTGTTAAACGGTTGCTGCCCCACCGAAGAGAGAACGTGACGAAACACGCTCTCCTCACCCTCTTTCCGTCCCCCGTCGATTTCGTCGCGCAACGCCAAGGCGCTAGCCTCAATTTTCGCCAAAGCCTTTCGAGTGGAGTCCGCCGGCGTTCCCAGCGGCATCGCCAGAATCGCGGCCATGTTGTCTCCTTCCACCGGCGGAAAAAATTGGAACTTGATCCATCCTCCCACAATCAGTCCCATCGTTACCATCATTACCCCGATGGCGACGGAAATCGTGAAGTAACGAGACCGCAAAGCGGCGGCGAGAATCGGTTGATACACGCCGCGGATAAACGCCCTCAATCGACCGGCAAACCAAGCCTGAAACCGCAGAAGAACAGCCGAAACCGACCGGCCAAAGACGCGTTCATTCCCTTTCCAATGGCTCAAATGGCAGGGCAACACCAGCAAAGACTCCACCAGCGAAAACAGCAAAGTGGGAATCACAACCGCCGGAATCACTCTGATGATCTGGCCGGTGTTGCCGGGCACCATCAGCAAGGGCAAAAAAGCGGCCACCGTGGTGAAAACGGCGAAAATTACGGGCTTGCCAACTTCCTGAGCGCCTCGAATGGCCGCCGCCAATTTGTCGGGCTCAGACTCTTGGTGGGCGTGAACGTTCTCGCTGACGATGATAGCGTCGTCCACCACGATGCCCAAAACCAAAATAAACGCGAACAGAGAAATCATGTTGATGGAGACATCCGCCCACGGCATCACCCAAAGCGTTCCCAAGAAAGAAGCGGCCAACCCAAAACTCACCCAACCAGCCAGATTGATTCTCAAAAACAGCGCCAAAGAGAGAAACACCAGCAACAAGCCGAAGAAGCCGTTTTTGACCAGCAACCGCTGCCGGCTGCGAAGATAGGAGGCGTCATCCTGCCAAGCCGAAATCGACAAGCCATCGGGCAGGCGGGCCTTCTTCTCCTCCACAAACTGATGGACGGCTTTGGAGATTTCCAAAGCGTTTTGATCGCCCACGCGAAACACTTGAATCAACACCGAAGGCTTGCCGTCAAACAATCCCTCCGTGTCCGTCTCCGCAAATCCGTCCACCACTTGCGCCGCATCGCGAAGCCATAACTGCGTTCCATCGCGGCGACTCCGAAGCAGAATGCCTTCAAAGTCCGCGCCCCGATAAGCCTGCCCCTTAGTTCGCAACAAAATCTCGCCGCCTCCCGTCTGGACCGAGCCGCCGGGCAAATCAAAAGAACGCCGCCGCACCGCCGCCGCTACTTCGTCAAAGGAAAGACCGTACTTCCGAAGCGCCTGCTCGGACACTTCAATCGAAATCTCGTAGGGACGAACATTGGCCAGCTCCACTTGCGTGATGTTGGGCAAGGCCGCAAGTTCGTCCCGGAACTGCTCGCCCAGCCGCTTGAGCGCCGCTTCCGAAACTCGGCCGGCAAGGGCGATGTTGATGACTTGCCGACGCATCAAAACTTCCTGAACCACCGGTTTTTCGGACTCTTCCGGGAAGGTGTCAATGGCGTCCACCCGCGCTTTGATTTGATCCAAAACTTCGGAGGCGTCCGCGTTGGGCAACAACTCGGCTATCACCGTTCCGCTTCCCTCGCGGGCGGTGGAGGTAATTTGCTTAATCCCCTCCAAGCTCTGAATGGCCTCTTCCACGCGGATGCAAACGCCTTCCTCCACTTCTTCCGGCGCCGCGCCCAGATAATCCACTTGCACGGAGACCATACCCGACTCCGCCTCCGGAAACACTTCGCGCTTGATCGACCGGGCGGACATCAACCCGGCCAAAATGATGAAAATCACAAGCAGGTTAGCGGCCACGCCGTTGCGGGCAAACCACTGGATCACTCCGTTCATTCCCCGCCCTCCGCCTCCTTGCCGGCGACGTTCACTTTCATGCCGTCCACGGGAACGTCCACTGAGGAAAGACAAAGCCGATCCCCCGGTTCAAAGCCCCCTTCAACCACCGCGCGCTGGCGATCGGCCCGCAAAATCTGCAACTCCCGAATTCGCAAACGTCCTTGCGCATCCACCGCCAAAGCCTGCCGATTTTCCAAAACCAACGAGCGCGGCACGACGTATACGCCCTTGGCCGTTCGCCCTTGAATTTCCGCCTCGACGAACATGCCCACTTTCAACGGCGGATTCGTTCCATCCTCCGCTCCGTAGGGATTTTTCACTTCGGCGATGACGGCAACCATGCGAGAATCCACGTCCACTTCCCCATCTACCCGAACTACTTGCCCATGCCAGAGATGCTCGCGCCTGCCAAACCGCCCTTTCAACGCAACGAGAATCGACCGCCGCCGCAAATCCTCCGAACTTTCTCCGGGAGGAATATCCAAAAAGCGCAGCTCGGCCAAAGGCAAGGGCAGGCGGACTTCAACGCGATCCACGCCGAAAAGCGACGCCAACTCCTCGCCTCGGCGCACAAACTGCCCGGCGTCCACCGCCGCCCGCCTCACTCGCCCGTCAAAAGGCGCTCTTATTTGAGTTCGCTCCAAATCAAGATTCGCTTTTTCTAAATCCGCTTTGGCGGCCGCGAGCGTTGATTTTGCCGACGCCAGCTGCGGCTGCCGAAGCAACAAGGCGCTGGCTTCCTGTTCCGTTCCCATTTCCTGCCAATCTTGCGCCGCCACTTTTGCCTCCGCTTCCGCCGTAGCCAAGCGCAGTTGCGCCGAAGCCACTTGCGCCGAAGCCCGCGCTATCGCCAGCTCGAAATCCCGCGAATCTATCGCCACCAACAATTCTCCCTTGCGGAAAACGCCCCCTCTTTTGAGAGACGACGAAATCGCCGTGACCATTCCGTCCACTTCCGGGATCAATCGGATGGCGGTTGCGGCCTCAACCGTCCCTTGACTTTTGACCGAGATCGGAAAATCCACCCGTTCCAACGCCTGCAAATCCAACGTCGGCGGGGAAGTTTCCACCGGATTCGGCGTCGCTGTCCGCCGCCACTTCACCATCGCCCATAAAGCGGCGGCGCTCATTCCAAGAACCAACATCGGCGGAACGACCTTTTGCAACATAAACATCATCCAGTTCATAAATCCTTCGCAACATTCCGCCCGCCCGCGCTTTGGCCTTCGGCAGCCAAATCTCCGCTCCCTCCCAACGCCAGATAAAGATCGATGCGGTTCAGAAGCCTTGCCCGGCGCACGTCAATCCCTTGAACGGCGTCCGATAAGAAGCGGCGCTGCGATTCCAAAACGCTAATGAACTCTTCCAAACCCGAAGAGTAGCGCCGATTGGCCAGCGCCAGCGCCGCTTCGGACTCAGCCGCCGCAGACTGAACGCGGCGCTCCCGCTCGGCCAAAAGCGACTCGCTTCGCAACGCAAACTCCACCTCGCCAAACGCCCGAAGCACGGCGGCCACATAGAGAGCGGCCGCCTCTCGCGTCCGAGCCTTCGACAAATCCACGCCGGCGCGCAACTTTCCCCATTGCAAAATGGGTTGCGCCAGATTGCCGGCCAAAGTCCAAACCCCGCCCAAGCCCGCGTCCAACAAGTCTTCCGGATCGGCCACTTGCGTGCCTGCGGATGGGGTCAAACTCACTTGGGGAAACAACGCGGCCCGCGAAGCCCACAAACGCGCATCCGCCGCCGCCAAGCGTCTCTCCGCCGCTGCCAAGTCCGGCCGCCGTTTGAGCGCTTCGGAGGGAATTCCCGCCGGCACAGCCCCTTCCAAAGACGGCAACGGTCCCGACAATGAAATTTGCCCCGAGGGATACCGCCCCAAAAGAAGCTCGACTTGTTGCAAGGTTTGATGCAGTTCCCTCCGCCGCTGCGCGACCAGCGCTTCCGCACTTTCGGCGCTGTTGATCGAAAGCCGCAAATCCAACGCGGACCGCAGTCCCCGTTCATACCGTTTCTCAATCTTCTTCGCCGTTTCGCGGAAGCTAGCCGCTGAATCGCGAGCGGCCTGCAGTTGTTCTTCCGCCGCCACCGCTTCCACCCAAGCCTTGCTGATCGACGCCGCCAAAGACAATCGGCGCATTTTCCAATCGGCCAGCGAGGCTTGCGACTCGGCCAAAGCGGCTTTTTTTCCGGCTTGAATGCGGCCCCATAAATCGATCTCCCAAGAAGTGCTGAAGTTAAGCCGATAAGTCGTGTAGGTTGCGGAGGGAGAACTGCCCGCGGTTCCAATCGGATCATCTGGAATCGGAAAGCCGATAAAATTCTGTTTCTGTCGAGACCCATCCACCTGCGCGGAGAGACTCGGCCAAAGATTGGCTCCGGCAATGCGGGCATTGGCCGCCGCCGCTTCCATTCGAGCCGCCATCGCCCGCAAATCCGGGTTGCCGGCAAAGGCTTCGGCAAGCAGCGCCGACAATTCTTCAGACAGAAAGGAGTCCCACCAAAGGGGCTTGTCCGTTGCGGAAACGCTCGCCGCGCCAAACCACGAGGAGGGAATCTGCAATTCTTCCGGCAACGGACGCCTTTCCGGCACGGACGCGCAACCGACCGCCAATCCAAAAAGCAGAACAACGGCCGCCGCTTTCTTTGCGGTTCGCCGCCGCGGCTTCTTTGCAAAAGCGGACGCATCGCCAAGCCCCGATTCCTGTCTGATTTCCGGCCGCGAAGTCTTGTTTGCCCAACGCAGAGTCCGCGCCCGGCAATCCCGGCGGAAGAACGAATGAATGCCCGGCGCGCTTGCGTTGGCGATGCTCTTTTTGAGTAGCGGTCCGTTGGCTTTTGCCTCTGTTGAGAGACGTTGCCCAGCAAGGGCAATTTCAGGAAGGCGATAAACGCGGGAGCGGCGATTTATTTTCCAGCGAGCGTCCATTCCAACTTCGACCAATTGTTTCGGGATGACGTTCCATTCAGATTGCCGAATTGTCAAGATCAATTCAGAAAAGACCGCCGCGTGGCTTTTCCGATTTCTTCTCTCCGCAAAAGAGAACGTCAACTACGTTAAGCACCAAGCGCTCTTCGGAAAGGCCGCGAACAGCCTCTTCCGGGATTGGAACAAGAGACTGGAAGCGGGCCGCCAGCTCGGAAAAAAGCCTCCAACGCGCTTCGGGCGACAAAGCGGAGCGGCGTTGGACGGCTTGCAAAGCGGCGTCCGCCAGTTCCGGATCCACTTCCTGCCGCAGCCGCGCCGTCAAGGTTTGGCAATCGCGCAGTGAATTGTACTTTTCGGATGCGTCAATATCCGGCGGACGGAAGCGAGGTTGAGGAATGCGCACAACGACGGTTCCGGCCGCAATGTCTCCCAGCCGCCTCCCTTGCCGGTCGGAAAGAGCCGTCAGCCCTCCGACTGCGTAAAAGATGGGAAGCTGATCCACGACGCGCAAGAGATTGCGCATCACAATTTGACTGAGCAAAAGCTTGGAGCCGGCGCCGTTCGCCACGCGAATTTGCATGACGCGCTTGCCGATAGTCTGGCCTTTTCGCCTCCACTCAAGCGCGATGCCGTAGCCAATTTCGATCCCAAAAGCGGCGAGAAACGCGATGGCTTGGGCCGTATCCGCGCTCAACACGCGAAGCAAAGTCAATGGAATCTGGATCAACTCCACACACAGCAAGATGATCGCGAAGTCAATGGACACAGCCAATAGACGAAGCACGGGGCTGGCAATCGGCTGCGAAAACTCGATGCCCTCCGGCGTCCGAACTCGAAACATCCGAATGTTCATTTCAAGCGGCCGGCGCTTCGGTTTCTTGGAAGCGGAGAATGAAAGGGCCGTTTCTTTTCCCCAAGATCGCGTTGGAGATCTTTGTTTGCGTCACGACGTCCAAAATGAGCGAAGAATCCGACCAAGACGACCGCTTCCGCAAGGCCGAAGGCGATCTTTGCCGCGTAAGGCAACTGCGGCTCGTGGTCTTGAGACAAAAACGATTCAACCAAGCCGGCCCAAATCAGCATCAAGGCGACGCCGCAGAGAATGGTAACCAGTTTCGGCAGGATGAGCCGCATCCGCGCCGAGAGGGAATATTGATTGCGCCAACCAACGACGGCTCTTGCCAAAAGCAAGCCTCCTTGCCCCGCAATGAGAAAGGCCGGAATCTCAACAATCCCGTGAGGCAACAGCCAGCCGAGCAGGAAGACGGTTTCTCCCGCGGCCGCATAGTCAAAGGCAACCGCCCCCAGAATAACGCCGTTGTAGAACAGAACAAGGATCGTGCCAACGCCCCAAAGGATCCCCAGACAAAGAGCAAAAACGGCCACTTGAGTGTTGTGGGTCATCAGCCTGGCGGAAAAGGCGGAATTCCATTTTTTGTCTTCCTCACCGCTAGATTTGCGAGATTCCTCGCCGGCCACGCGTTCGGATGGATCGCCGTGCAAATGAGAGAAGCCTTCGGGAATCAAGTCTCCTTTGGCGGCGGGGTCAACCATCAGAACGACGGCGCCAAAGAAACTTCCGGCCAACATAATTCCAGCCGAAAGAAGCAGAGCGCGCCAATGCCTCACAACTGTCGCCGGCCAAACGCGAAAGAACCAATCCCGGAAGGAAAAGCGAGACGGAGGCCGGTTGCCGTCTTGAATCTCCGCATAAGCGGCGGCCACGAGTTGCTCCAGCCAATCGCTTGTTTCCGGCCGAAGCGAATAAGTGGCCAGCTTTCCCAGTCCGCCGGCGGCGCGTTCATACAAATAATGAAACCTCTGCAGTCGATCAAAGTCCAAGCGGGCATGCGGATCGCGCTCCAATTCCCAGACGAAGGATTGAAGTTCCTCCCAAAACGGAGTCTCCCGCTGGATGAATCTGTCCAAATCCAGAATCATAGAATTTGCCTCTTTTTGACGGATAGATATTGGTTGACCACTTCGATTCCAAGGCGGTCGGCCTCCGGCATTAGAAAGTCCACGCCGCGGCTTTTCAGCCGGCGTTGGAACAAAACTAAGGCGTCCCACCTTTCATGCCCGGCCAGCTCGCCGTAAATTTCGTTCACAGAGGAAACCGCCTCGTTTTCAAACAAGGGACGAACCGACCGGGGACGAATGGCGATGACCGCCGCAAGGTGCTGCCGCCGAATCAAGTTGACGTTTTCCAAAAAACTCTCCATCAAAAGCGCTTCGTCCAAAGAAACCAAAAATAGCAAAAGCGAGCGACGATTCAAACGCAGCCGGATGCTGGCAAGCAGTTCTCGAAAGTCAGGCGTCGCGTCGCTGGTTTCCAAAGGATAAAGAGCGTCGCGGCAGGCATTGAAGTGCGCCCGCCCGGATGCGGCCCGCAAGAAACGCCGCACCCGATCTGAATAAGCGAAAAAGCCGAATCGGTCTCCCTGCCGTTCGGCTAACTGCGCAAGCATCAATCCCACGGCAAGGTTCTTTTCCAGATAGCTGGTTTGCCCCTCGCCCGATAAGAGGACCGGACAAAGCCTTCCGCTGAGGCGAGAAGCGTCCAGCACTACGTAAATGTCCTGCGTTCGCTCCAACTGATAGACCTTTGTGATCGGCTTGTTTCGCTTCGCCGTCGCCTTCCAGTGAATGTCCTCATAGCCGTCTCCGGGAACGTATTCCCGAAGCTTTTCAAAATCCCTCCCCTTCCCCAACTGCCGCAGCGAATGCTCTCCCAATCTTTCCCCACGGACAAACAAGGCGCCCAACTGCTTTCGCTCCGCCAAAACGTCCGGAAAGACCTGCACCTCGCACTTTGCCGCCAAACGAGTTTGAATCCGCCAAAACCCAAAACGCGACGCAGTTTCCAAGCAAACAAACTCGATCTGTCGAAGCCCGCGCTTCACCGCAAGGCAAGGCACGCGGATCGAAATCTTCTTTTCATCGCCCTCCGCAACCACCAAAAACTCCGACTCCAAACCGCGAACGACCTCCGGAAACGCAACCGCCGCCCGGCAAATCATCGCGCGAGGCCGTTCCCATTCCACTTGAAAAACAAAGTCGCCCCGCCGATGGCGAGAAAGCCGAAACCGTTTCGGAACTCTGGCCCGAATGCCGTCCAATCGCCCCGGAGAATTCGCCCAGTCCCAAAGAACCCAAGCGGCAAAAAGGCCGCCGATCAAAAGGAACGCCGGCCAAAGACCAGACGCCAATACATACAAAGCCGAGCCGGACAACAGCGCGCCGGAAACGCAAAAAATTAACTTTCGGCTCGGACTGCAACTCATTCCCATCGACAAGGCGAAAAGACCGCGCCGAGGCAAACGCGTCAACGAGGCACGGAAACCCGCCCCAATGCTTGCGCAATCACCTCTTCCACGGTCAAACCCTCCATTTCAAACTCCGGCCGCAACACAAGCCGATGCCCCAGAACCGGCGCCGCCAACGCCTGCACGTCGTCGGGCGAAACATAGTCGTTGCCGTGAATAACGGCCCGGGCGCGCGCCGCCGTCAACAAAGCCTGAGTCGCCCGCGGACCAACGCCGGAAAGAACGCTTTCTTCCTTCCGCGTGGCGCGCACCAAGTCGACCACATACGCCGCCAACTCGTCTCTTACCGTCAAATGCTTCAATCCTTCTCGAAAGGCCGCAACGTCGTCCCGCTCCAAAACCAATTCAACGGCGCCGCTCTCCAGTGCGACTTCCGGCGCATCGTTCCCCAAAGAGCGCCGAGCCAAGGAAATCTCCTCCTCACGGCTCGGACACTCCATTCGAATCTTGAGCATGAAGCGATCCTTCTGCGCTTCGGGCAGGGGATAGGTGCCTTCAAATTCAATCGGATTTTGCGTGGCAAACACGGTAAAGTCGGCGGGCAAGCGATGGGTTTCGTTGTCAATGGTCACGGTTCGCTCCTGCATCGCTTGGAGCAAAGCCGCCTGCGTCTTCGCCGGCGCGCGGTTGATTTCATCCGCCAAAATAAAGGAGTGAAAAATCGGACCCCGAATCAAATGGAACTCAGCAGTCTTAAGATTGAAAACATTCGTGCCGGTCAAATCCGAAGGCATCAAGTCGGGCGTAAATTGAATCCGCGAATAATCGCAGCAAAGCGTCTTGGCCAGCGTCCGCACCAAAAGCGTCTTGGCCACTCCGGGCACGCCTTCGATCAAGGCGTGGCTGCCCGTAAATATCGCGATCAAGGCATGTTCGACGACTTCCGCTTGGCCGATGATAATCTTGGCCACTTCGCTCTGCGCCCGCCGCAAAACGGCCCGCAATTTTTCTATGTCCGGGTTCACTCTGTTTCTTTGGATTTCTCGATTTGCGACCGCCGTAGCAAGTCCGCAGCCTTTCGATAAGCTTCCACAGGAGAAATGTTCCCGGCCTGCGCTTCGCTTGCGATTTGCTGAATTTCCGCCTCGAATCGAAAAACGCCTCCGCTGGAACGGCGCATGCTCCGCCGCCAACGCCCCGCGCAAATCGACAACAAATCCTGCGTCGATACGTGCCGTCGCAACAAGCCGGAAATCCCGCCAATCGCAAACGCGCCCGACGCCAAACGGCCAGGATCAACAAAAGCTTCTTCTTCCAAAATCCGATTCGACTTCGGCAACAGGCTCGCCGAGTAACGCCAAACAATCAGCAGGCCAATCAGAATCAGGCTAATATACAATGGCAAAAGCCGATAACGACGCATCAAGGCCACCATGCTTGCTTGGGAACGAACGCCCAAGTGCGTTTCATCAAACCAGACCTCCCGCCGCCCCATCAAAAGCCAGCGCACAAACTCCGGCGACGGCTCTTCCAACAACGCTTCGTTGCTCAAAACATAAGTGCCGCTGAGAACGGTCAAAAACCCCTCGCCCAAAGGCCTCCGCACAACCGTCGGAACGCCGTCCGCCTCGAAAACAACCCTCCACTCGCCGTCCGCATCCACGACAAATCCCCCACGGACCAATCGAGGCAACGACTCAACGCGCAAGCCTTCCTCATCCGAAACACGCTCCATTCGCCCCTTCCCAGACGCCTCCTCGCCGAATGCCCGACGATATTGCAACCCTGGGGCAAACTCCAAATTCTCGATCGAATTTCTTCCCTGATACGTCTCCCGAAGCGACCAAACCAAATGCCCGCCCGAACGCGCAAAATCCAACCAGCGCTTCGGCGGACGCCAAGAAGAGGGAGAAGACGCCCCCAGCCAAAACATCGTTGCCCGATCGGGATTGGAGAGAGTCTCGGCGGGACGAAGAAACCGACGAACCTCCAAGCCGGACAAAGACCGAAGGGCTTCATACAAAGCCCGGCAACCAAGAGGGTCCGAACGAAAGGTGGAATACTTCGGATAAGAATCCCCCTTCTCAAATCGCAACCAAACCAACCGAAACAATCCACCCCCCAAGACGAGCGCCAGAATCAAAGCGAATATCGCCGGTCTTGCCGCCTTCCCATTCATCCCGCCGCCATCCTCCGCATTTGGCTCACGCGGTCTTCGTAAGCGCGAAGCCTCTCTTCATCCACTTCATATCGCCCGTACCAAACGCGGTCAAATCCTTTCACCACAAAAGAAAACGCCTCCGCCACTCCCGGAACCTGATGCTCGCGTCGCTTCACCTCGCCCAAATAAGCCGCGTTGGACTTTGCCCTCGTGATGCGAATCAGCTGTTTGCCGTGAAGATGAGACAGCGCCGACAAATAAAAAGCCCGCAAAGCGCGGCGATAATCGCGCTCCTCCGCAAACCGCCTCGCACGAGCCAACCACTCGTCTTCCGGCAAATCATTGGCCAAAGCCATCCAATCATCCACTTCGGGCTGGACGAAAACCTGAGGCGTCGAGCCCGGCATCGCCGAAGACTTTCGCCGCCGCAACACCAAACGGCACAGCAACCAAACCAACAGCAAACCGACGGCCGCCAGCAAAATAATTAGCAAGGGCTTGGCCGATGGAGAAAAGGAACCCAACCACCCATCCGAAGAATCGCCGCCGCGATTCCAAGAGCCAAAAATCCATTCCAGAAAGTTCTCCGCCCAACGGAAGGCCTGCTGCACCCAACGCTCAAACAAAGACGCGCCCTCGCCACTCGCCTCCGCCGACGGCATCCGCCAAGTGAATTCAGGCCGTTGAACAACTTCCCGAATAGCCTCGCCAATCTCTCCCGAAGTCACCGGCTCCTGCGCCTGCCCCGCCAACGGCGCCAAGGAAAACAACATCCCCGCAAACAGCGCGCCGCCAAAAAGCCGCAACGCCAAGCCTCTTCGCCCGCATTGTTCGGCCATCCGCGCCAGCCGATCCCGAATATCCAAACCAGAACGACGAGACCGAAGATAATAATGACGCAAAACATAAACCGCCTTCGCCAAGGGACTGACCACGGCGTAAACCGCAAAGCAAACCACGACAAACACCGTGCTGTTCAACAACACCGCCAACCGCGAACGAGTGACTACGGTCTCCACGCCAGTCGCTATCTTGAGCAACTCGGGAACCATAAACACCAACATGTAGCCATTCAAAAACACAAAAAACGCCCAAGCGGAAAGAACCAGCAAAGCCACGTGATTTTGCCGCTGCCAAACAAAAACCTCCGCTGCCGCCTCTTGAAAAGTCCGCCGCAACGAAGCCCCTCCAACGCCGCCAATCACCGAAGCGCTTTGCCAAAAACCCATCGCCCAGCCCATCGGAACGACCAACAAAGCCGCAATCGGCGCAACCACCAAAAACACTGCAAACACGGCAATTTGACGCAAACCCAGAAAAAGCCAATCCAACGCAGAACCAGCCGGCAAAGGCCGCCGAGAAAGAACGGCAAACAACTCCGCAGCAAACCTCGCCTGCCAAGCCCGCCACCACAAAACGGCAACCGCCACCGCAAAGGAAAACGGCCCCAAACGATCCTCGGCAAAGGGACTGGCCGTCATATCCGTCAAAAAATAAAGCAAAACCAATCCAAAGGGACACAGCCCAAGCAAATAAACGCACCAAGCCCGAAGCGGCGCCGCAATCAGCAAATGGAACGCCCGCTCGCACAACTCCACGCCGCCGATTTCTTCGAAAGTTTTCCCAGCCGCCAAGCCCGCTCTGTTTTCCAAACTCCGCGCCGTCACTCAACCATCTCCTCCCACATCGAAGCGTCGTGAAATCGATCCGGAATCAAAATCATCAACTTGCCTGCAAACGCAACCACGCCCCAAACCGCCAGAAAACCCAGAACGCCCCAAGCAACTTCGGCCAACAACCCAAACCGCCGCTTCCGCTCCGTTTGCGCTTTGTTCTCCGCCGCCAAACAAGCCGCGCAAACCATTTTGCCTCCCACAAAAGTGACGCACTCCCGGCAGTAATGACGATTGCAAGAACGGCACTTGGCCGCCGCCTCCCGCTCCAAATGATGAAAACACCGTTGCTCGCGCAATTCTTTCATTTTTCGCGTCCACTTGGCTCTTCGCTCTTTGCAACAACCGGCGACGAAACGCTTCCTTGATTTTGCCCAGTTTCTGCTTCGCCGCCTTGCGCCGCCAAAATCTTTGGCTCCAACAACGCCAAAGTCTTCATTGCCGCCCGCCAGCGATTGCACGAACCCAACTCCGCCTCTTGCACCCGAGTCCGAATCACCGTCCGCGCCGCCGGGCCTTTGACAAATTCCCGCACGATAAGAATCAAAAACAAAAGAGGAAACATTCCCATCGCCTCGCCAAGAAACCCAAATCTGCCAACAGCATTTGGAACACCGGCGAGAAAAAGACACGGAATAAAAAACACCAAACGAGTGACACGGCGTCTGGTGCGAACGACGGCAATTGCTTCGATGTCTCGATAGGGAAAACGTTTGTAGCTTTCCCGCCAGGGCGAGGGAGCGTTTACCACCAACAGATGATCTTCGCCCAGATAAGTCCTGGATCGGCCTCCGGATTTGATGAACGAACCCTTGCAAACTCCGGCGCCGGGAAGTTTCTCGTAAGACTTTTGAGAGGCCATCACAAATAAAAATCTTCAGAAGACACCACGAAAAATATCCACAACCAATACCCAATCTGCGCCAAGCCGAGAAGGATCGCCGCCACAAAACCCCATTTCCCGGAGCGAACAAGACTCCCCGCTGAGTTCCAGTGAAAAATTGCATAAACGACGGCAACAGGCGCGGTGATTATGGTTGGGAACAGCAAAAGAATAGGCAACAAAGCCAGCATCAAGGCGAGGGAATCGTGGCGAAACCGTTCTCGAACCAAGCCGTCCATTGTCTCTTTTTCCTGCGCGGTTTCCAAACAAGCGGGGCAAAGCGTCTTCCCCTCAAAAACAATCTCGCACAAAGCGCACAAATAACGGCCGCAATCTTCGCAAAGACTTTCGGCCTGTTTGGACTCGTGAAAAAAGCAGGCCGACTCCTCTTCCAAAAGAATTCGCCGACCAGACTTAACCGTTTCTTTTCTCGTCAAAGCCGGATACAAACGCGCCGTCAACGATTTTCCGCAGGTCGGACAAGAATTCATCGCCGCGCTTTGCAACTCGCTAATCAAAATGTCGCCGCCGCAGGCCGGACAATGCAAGGCCGGCGACGCTTGACTTTGGTTTATCCTTCCCATTGCCGGCCGCGTTTCCGCAACCGGCTGGCTCTCCAAGTTTGCTTGTCCGACAGAGGGCGTTGTGGGCGGCGGGTGTTTCATTTGCGGATGACTCGCGTGCCGCAGATGTGATCGTGCAAAGTGCGCTTTTCCGAATCAAAGGCGGCGATGATGTAGCCGATGAGCAAAGTAAGAAAACTCAGAATTTCCGCAAAGGTGCGCCCAAAAGACCGCCACAAGCCAATCGGTTCTCCGTTGGCCGTAACCACTCGAAGATCCAGCGCCAGTTTCCCCAAAGTGCCGCCATACTTCCAAGTCAACAGCCAAGCGTAGCAAATCCTCGCCGAAATGTTGAAGACATTAAATATCATCCAAGAAACAAACATGTCCGGTGTATCTATGTCTATAAAAAAGGCTCCAAATACCAAATAAGACGCAAAGGATTCTAGAATCCCCAGAAGAAGCCCATCCAAAAACTTGGCGGCGAAGCGAATCCAGAATCCGGCGTAGTTCAATTCTGTGGCACGTTCCACGCCTTGAGTGATTTCGGCCATGAAGATGGGTTTGCAGTTGGCGCAGACGAAGTTTCCTCGAAAGGAAATCACGTCTTCCTTCAAAAAGACGCTGCCGCATTGGGCGCAGGCGACGTGGTCGCCCGCCATTTGCTCCGCCGACGGCGCTTGGACGGCTTGGCCGTAGGGTTGCCAATCCGCCATTCCGTCGCGCCAGACTAGTGTTTCCTGCGCAATGGTTCCTTGGCGAACCAATTCGTCGAAGGCTGTTTGCTCTAACGGGCCGAGTCGTTCTTCGCCTTTCAAATAATACCACTTTACCATTTTATCGCTTTCGTTTGTTAGTCGCTTTTCCGGAGTCGGTTGGCGAGGAAGAATCTCCGCTTTGAAAAGAAAAGGCAAGGAAAATTCAAAGATTAAGAACGGGATGGCTAGACGGTTGTTTGCGCGGATCCAATGCGGCCCATCCAAAAGAAAAGCCAACCAACCAAGCATGAGAAAAATCCCTCCCCACTTTCCTAAAACCAGAGAGGCGCCAACGGCGCCGAAACCAGATTGGACTCAGTCTCAATCCCGCCAGCGAATCCACCTCGCCGCTTGGCCGCCACCCGCCGCAAACCTCTCTTTTCCGCAAGGGCAAGACGGGGATTTTGCGTTTTTGGAGAAGAGCAGCAACCGGCGGCCAGTGTTCGCGGCGAGTGATTCGCCATCGACAAAAAGGAACTTTTGCGGCTTTTTATCGTTTTTAACCAACTTTTCTCCACCTTTTTCTCTTTTTTGTGGATTTTAGGGCTTGACTCTTTGCGGTGAAGAAACTACAAACAAAGCAACTTTTAGTCTATTGAGTAAGTCTTTGATTCGAATAATTAACTGTTTGACCTTATGAAAATACAATCTACCCCCCCCCCCCCCCCCCCCGCAAACCGTAAAGGTTTGGCATTCGGCGCCTTCTTAGTCGCCGCAACATTGCTTTCCTTAGCGCCCCCCGAACAAAGCCAAGCCCAACTCGTCATCAATGTCTATCCCAGCCAAGACACCCCCACCAACACCATCTGGATTTTCAGCGGCAGCTCCACTGCGCAGAGCAGCAGCAGCATCCGAACCTCCGGCATCTACGAATCACAAGACTCTTGGCGCTTTGCCGATCATGGCGGAAACTTTTACAATGCCAACGCGCCCAATAACCAGACAATCCCGCTCTCTCCCCTCTTTTCCAGCACCAATGCCATAGACATGGAATCCATCAGAAAGAGGATTCCCGGCGGCGGCCGAACCAATATCACTTTTGCCGCCAGCGCCACCAACACGCCCACAATCACCATTGCCAGCGCCAACCAAACCATTGCCAACCTTTTTATGGACGATAATACTTTATCTCGAGATGGCTTAGGGATTCGGGTCTCCGGGAGCGCTTTTTCCTATTCCAGCGGGGCGTCTTCGTCTTGGACGGGCGCCGGCATCCTCAACAAACCCATCGGCGATTTCTTTGGCGGGAGAACCTACAATAATTGGAAGATTGGGATTGCGGCGCCTCGCTTCGCGGCGGATTCTCAAGGCTCGGTAAGGATTGTCGTCAACAGCCAATTCATCCCCGAACCCGAACAATACGCCCTTGTCTTCGGCTTGTTTGCGCTAGGCTTTGTGATTGCCCGCCGCCACTTCCAAAAGAAATGAAAAGAAGAAAGCAAGATTACTGCGGGATTCTAGGCCGGCGCGTAGTGATTTATGTGAAAAGGAAGTCTGGGATCGGCAAAGATTGCCGCCTCGCGGCGGCCTTGTTGCCGGCCAGTGATTTCGCTGTTTCAAGATCCACTTCGCTTGGGGATTTTTCCCAAGCGGAGTTTTTTGTTTGGCTACGAATGATGAATTGAGGGAAGGGGTTTTAGTTGGCGACTTCGCGGTCGATCCGGCCGTCTTTCATGTGAATGACGCGGTTGGCGCGTTTGGCCACTTCGTCGTCGTGGGTGACGAGGATGATGGTTTTGCCGTTGGCGTTGAGGCGGTCGATGATGCCGAGCACTTCCAGGCCGGTGGCGGAATCGAGGTTGCCGGTGGGTTCGTCGGCCAAGATCATCAGAGGATCGTTGGCTAGGGAACGAGCGATGGCGACGCGCTGTTGCTGGCCGCCGGAGAGTTGGTTGGGGCGGTGTTCGCGGCGGTCGGCCAATCCGACAAGATTCGACAACTCAACGCATCGATCATAAGTTTCGGAGAGGTCTTTTCCTTGATAGAATAGCGGAACTTGGATGTTTTCAATTACCGTCAACTGGGCGATTAGGTTGTAAGATTGGAAGATGAAACCGATTTGGCGGCCGCGGATTTCGGAGAGTTCGTCATCCGGCATTTCGGAGACGTCTTCGCCGCCTAGATAATACTTGCCTTCTGTAGGGCGGTCCAGACAGCCCAAGATGTTTAGCATCGTGGATTTGCCGGAGCCGGAAGGCCCCATGATGGCGACGTATTCGCCTTTTTGAATGGTCATGTCGACGCCCCGGAGCGCCAGAACTTCGATTTCTTCTCTGAGAAGGTATTTCTTCGGGATTTTTTGGATTTTCCCTCCGATTTGCTTTCTCGGTTCCTGTCCTCCAAGGGAGTATCGTTTTACGATGCCTCGGATGCGGATGATGGCGTTTCTGCTCATGATTTAAGGAGTTTAGCGGGCGTTTTTGGCGCAGCCTCTTCAGCGGCATTATCGCCGGGAAACATTTTGGAGTCAAACTTCTTGAAGATGGCTCGGTTTCCAATCTACAATCGGTCATCGTTTATGACACGGCAACAGGTTCTAGATTTGTATTTCTTGGACGCCCGGCACAAGTTGATTGATTTGGCGGCGTTTGTCGACCGCGTGGAGCGAAGCGAAGGCAAGGCTGACTTTCGCATGGAAGCCTTCTATCAAGCGGCAAAAGTGTTGGCCGGAAATCAGCCCGGCAAAGCGGCGACGACGTTGAACGTCTTTTCGGACCCAACGACTGATCCCATTGAATCGGCAACCACAAAGGCCGCTTGCGGCGCTTGGCCGGGAGACGCAAAAACTGCCGAAAGTTCACGGCCATGAGATACATTGAACCTCACGGACATATGGTCAGCCGCACCACGGACGACTACACGGCTATGGCTGCCGCCGGTTGCGTCGCCGTCTGCGAACCCGCATTTTGGGCCGGATTTGACCGCAGAAGCGTCGACGGTTTCTATGACTACTTTTGCCAACTAACCGAACACGAACCCAACCGCGCCGCCAAGTTCGGCCTTCCGCACTACTGTTGGCTTTGCCTCAACCCCAAAGAAGCGGAAGACTTGAAGCTGGCCGAGGAAGTGCTGTCCATCATTCCGGAGTTTATGGACAAGCCAAACGTCCTGGGCATTGGCGAAATCGGCCTCAACAAAAACAGCCGAAACGAGCTGAAAGTGCTGGAAATGCACATCGACTTGGCCGGCGCGCGCGATCAGTTGATCCTAGTTCACACGCCGCATTTGGAAGACAAGCGAAAGGGAACCCGATTGATCCTAGACGCGCTCAAGAACGATCCCCGAATTCGCCCCGAACGATGCGTCATCGACCACGTCGAAGAACACACCGTCAAGATGGTTCTGGACGAAGGTTTTTGGGCGGGAATGACGTTGTATCCGGAATCTAAGTGTAGCCCTTCGCGGGCAATTGACATGCTGGAAATCTACGGCGCCGAACGCATTTGGATGAACAGCGCCTGCGATTGGGGCGTCAGCGTCCCTTTGGCCGTGCCGCACGCTACGCTGGAAATGCGCCGGCGAGGCCATTTGGCGGACTGGATTGACCAAGTGGTCTTTGGGAATCCCAAGGCCTTTATGGAACAGTCCTCTCACTTTCCTCACACCATCGCAAAGCCGGACGCCTCAAAGTAACAATCGCGTTTTTTGCGCAATCTCAATCCAAAATCAAAGGAATGAAACTCAGCCACGGACTTCATTTAGCCTATTGCACAAACATTCACCGAGGAGAGCATTGGGAACAGACCTTCGACGCTTTAAATCAATACACGCTAAAGGTGCGCCGGCAAGTCTGCCCCGAAAAACCCTACGCCGTCGGACTGCGCCTGAGTGCTGTCGCCGCTCAGGAACTCAGCCGCCCGAATGCTTTGGCCAGCTTCCAAAAGTGGCTCGAAAATGAAAACTGCTACGTCTTTACAATCAACGGCTTTCCCTATGGAACCTTTCATGGAACGCGAGTAAAGGAACAAGCCTACCAACCGGACTGGACGGCAATAGAGCGCCTGCAATACACAAACCTTCTTTTCGATTTGTTGGCCTCTCTGCTTCCCGAAGGTGTTGACGGCAGCGTAAGCACGGTGCCGGTTTCCCACAAAAACTTCATCTCAAACGACCGACAGGCCCGCGAAGCGCGGAAAAACTTGTGGAAATGCGTCGACCACATCGAGCAACTCAGCCGCCGCACAGGCAAAAAACTGCGACTCGGCCTGGAACCCGAACCCCTTTGCTACTTGGAAACCAGCGAGGAAACCGTTCGATTCTTCGAACAAATGCGCAAAGACCGCCCCGGCGACTTGCGTCTGGAGGATCACTTGGGCGTCAACTACGACTGCTGCCACATGGCCGTGGAGTTTGAAAATCCGCAGGAAGCCCTAAGCCGCTTGCAACAGCACAAAATTCCAATCAGCAAAATTCACCTCAGCTCGGCCTTGAAAGCGACGCCGACGGCCGAAGTCCGCAAGGCGCTGTCGGCCTACGCAGACGACGTTTATTTCCATCAAGTCATCGAACGTTCGCCAGACGGCAAGATCCGCCGCTATCCAGATTTGACAAACGCGCTCGACGCCAAAACCGCTCCGCCGCGCTCGTCCGTAAAGGAAAAAGCCGCCGCGCTCCCAGAATGGCGCATTCACTTCCACATCCCGCTCCACTCGCCTCCAACCGAACTTTTCGGCAACACCGCAGACCACATCGCGGGAACTCTCGACTTCATCAAAGAGCATCCGAGAACTTGCTCGCACTTCGAGATGGAAACCTACACTTGGGAAGTGTTGCCGCCGGAAAGAAAACAACGGAGCGTCGTCGATCAGCTCATCGGCGAATACCGTTGGACTTTGGCGCAGATGACAAACCGCGGTCTAGCTTGAGACAATCCGTCCCGGCTCCGCAACCGCAACGTTGAGTTTTACGGATTGCCTCCATCAGAGATCGTCCGCCGCCGAACTTTCTTCAATCTCTCCGCCGACTGGTTTTTCGTTTTGGCCAGATTTGGCCGCTCGCTTTGCCCGGCGTTTTGCCATTTCATAAAGCAACAACGCCCGCGGCGAAAAACAGCAATCCCCGCTGGCGGACGTTTTGGTTTTCCCGCCTGCCGATTTTTTTTGGATTCGCTCTCATCTTGAAACCTCCTTCGCTTCTTCGGCGCCTATTTTTCTTTTTCCCAGTTCCTCTCAAACGCTCTGCCCGCTGGAAAACTGCAGACAACGGATACACTTCGCTGTCACTCTCTTCAATAAGAGCAGGATCAGTGCCAACAAATGCTTGCCGTTTGCCAAAATTTTCGGCTTTTCCTCGCTTTTCCTTTCCGTTAAGTTTCTTCGCTATGTCTGCGCAACAAAACCGCTATCCAAACGTCGCCGCAAAGCGAACGCGCTTTTTAAGAAACTTATGGAAAAGCGCCGCCTTGGCTTGCGTCGGAATTCTTGCTGCCAATCTTGCCGCCGCCAATCCGCCGTCCAAAGTGGCCGGGCGCGCCCTCGAAGGCTGGTTGCAAGACTTGCAGTCCGCCAACGAAACCGTGCGCCTCCGTGCGGCGAAGACCATCGGCCTTTTCGGCCCCCCCGCCGTGCCTCACTTGATTCGCTTGCTGAACGACTCCGATGACGCCGCCCGCTACTGGGCCGCCAGTCACATCGGCAACATGGGTGCGGAGGCAAGCAAGGCAAGTGAAGCGCTCCAACGCGCCTTTCAAAACACAAAATCGCTCCCAGTGCGAATGGCCGTCGGCTACGCCCTATCCCGAATAGACCGGGCAGGGCCTTGGTTTGCTCCCCTTTATGAAGGAGCCCAATCGCCTCAACGTAGCACGGCATGCGCCGCCGCTGATTTCTTTGCCCGAATCGGACCGCCGGCAAACACAGCCCTGCCTCTCTTGCAAAGCATCTTCAAGAAACACTCCCGGCAAGGCGGCGACTATCATGTCCGAGGCGCCGTAAAAAACGCCATCCGCGCAATCCAAAACGAAAATAAACTGGAACACCACGCCCGCCCCGCCGGAGGGAATTACTCCCGCAGCAACTTCACCCTGCCAGATTCCGCAACCATCACTCCGCCGAGAAATCGCAAAGAATCAACCAATCGCCCCAACATCCTTTGGATCAGTTGCGAAGACATCAGCCCCAACCTCGGTTGCTACGGCGATGACTATGCCTCCACCCCCAACTTGGACCGACTGGCCGAACAAGGCGTTCGATTCACCCAAGCCTTCACTCCCTCCGGAGTATGCGCCGTCAACCGCACCGGCATCATCACCGGCATGTATCCCGTCGCCTACGGCGGACAACACATGCGCACCAGAATCCCCTTTCCTCCCGAAGTTCGCTGCTTCCCTGAATACCTGCGCCAAGCCGGCTACTTCTGCACCAATAAATCCAAAACAGACTATCAGTCCCAAGTCGATCTCCACAAAGTGTGGGATCGACAAGGCGCCAAACACGGCGATTGGCGCGACCGAAAACCCGGCCAACCGTTCTTTTCCGTCATCAACCTAACCATCACCCACGAAAGCCAAATCCGGCACGGAGAAGGCACCCACGCCGCCTTGCAACAAAACCTCCGGCCCAACCAAATCCACAACCCAGCCATCGCCGCAAAATACCTTCCTCCCATCTATCCCAACACGCCGGAAACGCGCAAAGACTGGGCATGGTATCACGACAACATCTCCGAAATGGACCGGCAAGCCGGGGCAATTCTCCAACGACTCGACGGCGACGGCCTTGCCGACAACACCGTTGTCATCTTCTGGAGCGACCACGGACGAGGACTCCCGCGAGGCAAACGCTGGATTTACGACTCCGGCGTTCACATTCCCATGATCGCTCGTTGGCCCGGACGCCTGAAGGCCGGCTCCGTCAACGCCGAACTCATAAGCACCCAAGACCTGCCGCCAACCATCCTCGCATTAGCAGGACTACAACCCAAAGACTACATGCACGGACGCATCTTCCTAGGCAGCAGAAAACAACCAGAACCGGAAATGTTGTTCTTCCACCGCGACCGCATGGACGAAGCCCTCGAATTCATGCGAGCCGCCCGCGACAAACAATTCAAATACATCCGCAACTTCGAACCCGAACGCCCCTACGCCCAACACATCAACTACATGGACAAAATGCCAACCCTCGTCGACATGCGACGCCTCCACCAAGAAGGCAAACTAAACCCCGTTCAATCCCTTTGGTTCCGCTCCCACAAACCAATCGAAGAACTGTACGACATTATAGCAGACCCCCACGAAACGAACAACTTAGCGACGCTGCCCAAACATCAGGAAACACTCAAACGCATGCGGGACGCCCTGGAAACATGGCAAGTGCAAGTCGGCGACTCCAGCTTCGTCCCAGAACCCATCCTCTTTGAACGACTCACAACCCAATAAACCAGCGCCCCTCCAACCGAAATAGAAAAATAGAAATTCGAAAATCTTGGCAAAACCACAACGAATAAACTCCTCATCGACTTATAGAATTCACATGTTGCTCTACCATCCTTCCGGCAAAGATTAAATATATTGTTCAAAGTCTTTCTAGCCATCAAACAACCAACTATAAAGACTTCTTGATTTCTTTCAGCCGCAGAAACTCCGGTCGTTTGGTGTAAAACGGATCCAATGGGTAACACCCGCTCACCAAACCGTTGCGCGGAGCTGTAGTACAATCGCTGAACGTGCGACAAATCCGCTTGGCGACAAGTCTCCCCTCTGCAGTCGCATCCGCCAACATTTCAGGGTAACTTAACACCATCCGACCAAGTCCCACAACGTCCGCCCATCCTTCGCGGACTACATACTGTGCTACATAAGGCAAAAAGTCTTGTAAATAACTATACCCCGACCCAACTATAATCATCCCTTCGGAAGCTTGCTCTTGGATCAACCGAGCCACCCCAATCAACCGAGCCACATCCACCAGCGGATCATAAGCCGGTGAATAGCCGTCCGAAGGCGGATAGGCCGCCGGCCGCTGTATATGCGGATTGTAATAAGGCGACCCCGCGCTCACATTCAAAATCTTCACACCCAGCTGCCGACACAACCTCACAAACTGAAAAGTCTCCCCAAGATCGTAATCAACAGGATCTTCCTGCTTTGTGGAAAAGGCATACCGATATGGAAGACAAGCTTGATAATCCTCCGGAATTCCCGGACCCATCTTCCCCGTCGCCAATCGTTTCAAATCCGACCGGAACGGCACAAAGTCAAACGCGCTCAACCGCACCCCTATATCGATGCGATTTCCAGATTCTCGAATGCCTTGAACAATCTCACGCAAAATTCGAGTTCGATTTTCAAAAGATCCTCCATACTTCCCCATCCGCGTATACGCGCTCAAAAATTCATGCAACAAATACCCATGACAATGCTTAATATCTATAAAATCCGCCCCGGCATCCGCCGCTACCCGCGCCGCTTGCACATAAGATTTAATCAAAACCCGAACCTCGTCATCAGACAAAATCTGATCATCACTCTCCACCTGAAACCGACGGTCCAATATCGGATGCCGATAGGCTACTCTCGGCTCCCAGCGGTCTTTATTATATGGTCGGCAAAACCTCCCAGAATGCGTCAACTGAAACCCAATCACCAAATCATCTGCACTATCATAACGCTCGCAATGCGCCTTTGCCAAAGCCTCCCGAAGTTCCTCTAATGAGGATCGATTGGAAGGTAGTAAAATTAATTGATTCGGATTCGCCCGACCATCCGGCCGAACCGCCATCGCCTCTCCCCCGCAAATCAACTTGGCGCCGCTTTGCCCAAACCGCCGCCAACGCCGAAACACTTCCTCCGTCGGCTTTCCATCCGCCGTGCCGTCCCAACCTTCCATCGGATGAACCGCCCAACGATTGCCAATCCTTTTGCCGTTGACTCGCATCCCTTCAACCGGCCGCCTCAAAGGCGAATCATCCCCCGTCTCTATGCGATCATCACAAGGAAGAACAACGCCAAGATCGGCAACGTGCTCGCGAAAGCGTTCCACCGTCTTCAACGACGGCACGCGAACTAAATTAAAAGCCTTCGATTTAGCGATCATCTAACAACTTTTCCCAAAACCATCTTCAATTGGTTTCTAGCGACTTCAGCACATCTTCGGACCGAACGAAAAACTCCGCAGTCAATCCTCGATTCACTATGCACTCCACATTTAAAGACTTCACCCCGTCATCTAACTTCAATCCGCGAGTGTAACGTCGTTGAAAAGAAGATTCCAAAGGGTCTTTGATGCCGGCGTCAAACCAGTCGCTTGACTGCATATCTAATGCCCGTCCGTCCTGGTCAGTAGCTCGATAAAACAATTCAACGTCTTCTCCCGGATCCAACGTATCAATAATCGCAAAATGGTAATTAGACTTCCATGAATACCTCGAGTACGTAGCGTTCCAACCTATAGTCGGACCACTTGCATATTTGACATAATCGCTCACCGGCCGGGTGAGTTTATCGGCATGAAACTGCATGCCGTTGGTGACAGTTGTAATCACCTGAGTATTCCCCGGCCCCGAAAGAAGCAAAAGCCAAAAACTTACTCCATCCACTTCTATACCCTTTTTATGAGGTATTACTTCTCCGACGCCGGGAACGGAAAGATTCTCAAAACGTCCACGTTGCCAAGAGGCAAACTCGTCATCTCTAGATTGGTAAAGTTCCATTGCCAACCGCCACACGGGTTCGTGAGGCGAAAGAAGTTCCGGTTTGCCTCCATCCGTCTTGTTTCCCGTGGGATCCATAAACTCCCAACGCCGAAGCCGCAACGGCGTAGGCTTGCCGTCCACTCTGGCAATCTCAATTTGCGGCTCTCCAGCGGAACGGAAACCACGAAGTACAATTTGCACGCCATTAACTACATTCGTCGCTGACAATACATCCGCCGTCCACTCTGGAAACGGAAAATCCTTCGGCAACGGATTTTTGATCATAATACGGGACATCTGCCGATCCTCATCATCATAGAAATACAAAGGAAATTGGCTCTGCCTGCGCGGGAATCGGGGCAGGGGAATTTCGGTAATCCACTCCGTTCCATCATTGCTGATTTGAGTACTACCTCTGACCCCTTGAATCCGATAAACAAAACCTTTGTCGTCTGTTACCTCGCTTCGACTGGGAAATTTGTTTTGCCAATGTTTTTCTTGCGCGGTCGCTTTTGTATGTCTGAAAAAAATCACAATTCCTTCATCCTCAGAGTTATAAACCGTCTCCGCCGGCGGAAGCCAACGGATGAACTTTGCCGGCAAATACCTTCGCAACAACCGATGCCACTCCTTCTCCGTCGAATAATTAACTCCGGCCGGCAACGCTTCCATGTAACGCAATACCGAGCCATTATCCAACACAACCGTGCGGTTTTGCTCTTGACGCCAAAGCCAAAGTATAATTCCTCCTGTCAAGACTACTAAAACGCTTCCTATCCAAACTCGCCTTCGTGAATATATAGATTCTGCCTTCTTGTTTTTCTCTTTTTTCAATCCAGATTCCAATTCTTTTCCTTTCTATCTATCAAAAAATCCAAAACTAACGATGATTGGTTTCTAACGATTTCAACACATCTTCTGGCCGAACGAAAAATTCCGCAGTCAATCCTCGATTCACTATGCATTCCACATTTACGGATTGCGTTCCTTCGTCTAATTCCAAAGGAAATACCCAATTCCACTCAAAAGGACGTTGTTCACTATAGTCTTCCAATATCTTTCCGCGTAGTGAAATACGGTTCACATTCTTTTCATATCTAGTAAAATGCGCATCCATCTTAATCCAACCTCTGGGGGAGTGTATCTGACGAGAGGGGGATAGGCTATGGGGCGTCCATCTTGATCGGTAAAACGAAATAAAATCTCTAGGTCTTCTACCGGCCCCGATTTTGCTCCAATTCCACTAATTCTTACCATGTGTACGACAACGAGATGATAGTTTGATTTCCAATTTTCCCATGATGATTTCCATGAATAATAGGATGGACCGGTCATCCCTCCGTCAGATTCAAATCCGAGATAATTGATGTCTTTGAGTTTTTCGAATAGTTCCTGTTTTTTATCGTGCTCTAGTTTTTCAGCATGGATTTTGAGATTGTCGGAGTCTTCGAAATGATTGCTTATAGTGGTGGAACCGGGTCCCGAAACACACAAAAGGTGAAATCCAACACCGTCCACTTCCATGGTTTTTTGAATCAATTCTGCCTCGCCGGCGCCGAGAACGGGAAGATTGGCAAATTTCCCCCGATGCTCGGCGGGAAACACATCATCGCGGGATCGATAAAGTTTCAATTGCAACTTCCACACTGGTTCTTGCGGCGATAGTTCGCAAGCTTCGCCTTTATTTCCTGTGGGATCGAAAAACTGGTGTGGAGGGACGTCATAGTTAGGGGATCGGTTCTGATAGGTTGTCGGCTTGCCGTCCACTCGGGACACTTCAATATGAGGAAAACTTCGGAACGGTAATGCCTCATATCCTCCTCCCCCCGGTGGTAGACTGGATCGCAGTCCTTGACGCGTATCTATTATCTTGTTGCTCCTCCGTTTGAGGAATCCAAAATCATTTAGAACTACTTGAATGCCGTCGACTATATTGGTCGCCGGCAGATCGGTCGCCGTCCATTTTGGAAAGTTTGTTATTGGGAATGGGTTCTTTGCCGTAAACGTTGCGATCAGCCGGCCACCTTTGCCTCTTGCAGAGAAGACGTCTCCATCCGCTAGATAAAGTCGTACTGGAAACTGTCTCTGGTGCCTTGGAAAGTTTTGCAGGAAAAAATGGTAATACTCTAGCTCGCCATTATTAGAATGCTGAATACTCATCGACGAGAGCACCCTTTTTGGTCGATAAACAAAGCCTCCTTCTTCAACCGCTTCAAGCCATACAGCACGTTTAGACCAACTGGATGCACTTATAATTCTGACAGTATTTGGATCTAAATTCTTCTTTTCCGCTTGTGTGGGCTTTCTACTTACTAAATCCGGAATATTTCTTCGCACGAAATAGAAGGAGATGCCGCTGTGGGACGACACCCCTAAGAAAGCTCTTATTGTCAATGGTTCGGAAATTCCAGATTGGAGGTTGGCCGGCAGGTATTTTCGGGCCAGCCGTTGCCATAGACTTTCTTCGGTGTAAGGCGTTCCTCCGGGCAGGGCCGCCAGATAATGCAAGATGGAGCCGTCTTCCAGGGTCACTTCGTTTTCGCGTTCTTCTTGCTGTAGCCAAAAGAAAATGAATGCGGCTGCGGTCGTCAGAATGGTTCCGATTAAAATTTGGCGGCGCCAATGTTTCTTTTTCATGTCCGATTTCTTTCCTTGTTGGGTTTAGGTTGGGTTTTTTCCTTTGCTGCGGCAACTATAAAGATATTTGCGTTCATGCCGTTGTTGTCTCGTTTGGGACAGTTGGTTTTCTTGATGATTTCGTTTGGGAAGTTGGTTTTGCCGAAGTTGTTGTTCGACAAGATTGGGGGGTGGTGGCAGGAACAGGATTCGAACCTGTGAAGGCAATGCCAGCAGATTTACAGTCTGCCCCCGTTGACCGCTTGGGTATCCTGCCTCGTGGCCGTTTGGCGCGAACGAGGAGATTAAGGCAGACACCGACCGGGTTGTCAACTCATGGAAAATTATTTGAGTTGGCGGCCGGCGGCTGGGCGAGTGTTTTAGGCGTTTTCTTTTTGCGGGGCCGGGCTTGTTCTTTTGCAGTTGCGCAAGGAAGCGAGATAGGTTGCGGCGAGGGCGGCGGCGATGAGGGCGATGAAGGGGATTGAGTTTGAGCGGGAGGCGGAGCGGGCTTGGATGCGGAGGGAGATTTTATCTAGGGATTCGACTTGGACGCTTTTGAGGAATTGGAGTTTTTGACCTTGTTTGGGGAGTGTGAGGTCGAATCCTTGCGGGGCGGCGGCGGTTTCGTCTTGTTGTTGGACGAGGCGGTTGGCGAGGTTGAGGAGGGTGTTTTCGTCGGCGGGGTTGGTTTGTTTTAGGACTTCTTGGGCGGAGAGTTTTCGGTCGGATTGGGTGATTGTTCGGTTTTCGAGTGCGCCGCTTTGTTTGTTTTGTTGGACGGTGATGCCAGCCATAGCTTGGCGGGTTTTTAGGGTTTTGAGTTGGACGCGGGCGTCTTCGTTGAAGGCGGCATCGTGGGGGGTGAGGTAGAAGGCGTTTTGGAAGGCGAATTGGGCTTGGTCTTCGTCGCCTTGTTGGAGGAGTTGGTTGCCTCGTTGGAGGAATGCTTCGGCTTCTTGGGCGCGGTGCCGTTGGCGGGCGGTTTCTTGGGAAAGGTAGTCTTCGAGTTTAGAGGAAAGGCGGGGAGAAAACGCTTGGGATTCGATGAGTTGCAGGTCGCCGTCCCAATCGGCGAGTTTCCATTGGCGGTCTAGGTAGACGGTCCAAGTTACGGAGTCTGCGGGAAGGTCCAGATTGAGGCTTTTTAGGAGGGCGTCGAGCTGCTTGGGCGTGGATTGGGCGGGGGCGGCTTGGAAACACACTTGGACGCGGGTTTGGCCGGTGGGGAGGGGGTTTTGGCCAAGGGGAATCAGGAGTTGTTCGCCGTTTTCGAAGGCGGAGACGGTGCGTTCGTTGACGCGGGCGAACCAGAATTGGCTGTTTGGCGGGAGGGTAATTTCGAGGCTGCGCTTGCTGCCGGGCGAGAGGTGGATGTCTGCTTGGGTGAGGATGCTTCCGTTTTGGGAAACGATGGTGGCGAGGTGAAAGCGGTTGACTTGGGCGGCGAGGGTCGGGGTGATTTGGCGGCGGGAAACGGCGAGTGGGAGTTGGAAGTCTGCCGAGACTGCGCGGAAGCCGTGTTCTGGGGTTAGACTGTCTGGCAAGCGGCGTCGCAGGTTGCGGGGAACGTTGTGCCAATCGGTGCGGTAGAGTGATTCGGGGAGCGAGGGCAAAGTGATTTGGAGACGGCCTTGGGTTCGCAAGGCGAGGAAGCTTCGTTGGAGGTTGGCGTTTTGGACGACTGCGCCTTGCAGCGGAAAGGGGGCGTCGTCTTCGGGAAGGGATCTTTGGTAAGTGAGGACGAGGCGGCAGTTGCCGATGACGCGCCGTTGCAGGCGGACGGTCCATTCGGCGCGGTTGGCGGCGTTTTGCGGCGGAGTGGAGACGGCGTCTGCGACGTGGTCTCCTTCGAATCGGACGTTGTTGGCGGCGCTGGGGAGGGCGAGGCGGATGGAATTGACGGCTGTGTTTTTGATTCGAAAGTCGAGGAAGACGGCGACGTCGATTTTGCCCTCGGTGAAGAGCGCGTCTTGAAGGGAGGAGACTTCGATCCAAGGGGCGACTTGTTCGATGCGGAAGACTAGGTTCCAGTTGCGGTTTAGCAGGTCGAAGGCCTGTGCTCCGTTGGCGGCGGAGAGGCCTCGCGTTCGCGGGTCGATGGGCGAGACGTTGTCGCGCGTTGTCGGCTGGAGACGCACGCCTTGTTCGGGGACGATGAGCAGTTGGCCGCGCTGTCGGTCGGCTTCGCGGAGGGCGATTTTCGGCGCGGTCCATGTTTCGCTGAGGGAAATGCCCGGACCGGAAAGAGTGACGTCGAAGCGCAAGGCGCCGAGTCGTTTTTGCTTCAAGTGGAGGGTGACGGTTTTTGCGCCATTGTCGGAGGCTTCTGTCCAGTGGCTCAATTGGTTGCCGCTGACGCTGTCGACGTTCATGCCGTCGGGCAGGGCGAATCTGAGGTGGAAGACGCCGGCTCGTGAGATTTGGGCGTCGATGGTGGTTGCGAGGAGCGTGCGGTCTTCGCCGATGGATAGTCTTTCGTTTGTCGTCACGGCGACGTGGGGCTCCACAGGCTCTGCAGAGAGAGTCAAAGACGCGGAAGAAGGCTGGCTGTAGCGGAATGCTCGGCGAATTCCGGCGTCGGGGAATTGGTCGCGGCAGAGTTCTAAAAGGGTTGAGGGAAAGTCTTGCGGGTCCATTGGCGCCAATCCGTCCGGGATGATTTCTTGGATTTGGACTTCGTTGCCGGCGGCCACTCCGACGGCGCCGACTTGTCCGGAAACTCCTTCCACGGCGGGAAAGGAGAGCTCGGCCGTGTAGGGGAGCGAAGCGGCGATCCATTGGCTTCGGATGCGGACGAGGAAGGGTTTGGATTGGGGTTTGCCGAGGTCGATCTTCAACAGGCCGTTTTCCGGCTCAAAACGCCATTGGGAAAGGTCTGGAGACCAAACGTCGTTAATGGCGATTTTGGGCGGCGCTAAAAGTTGGATTTGGGAAACTTCGCCTTGAGCGGGGCGGACGGCGACGTCGTGAAATCCCTCGATCAATCCGGAACTGGGAACGAGCAGCGTGATAAGTTCGGCAAAGTAGACCGGAGTTTCTTCGCTTCGGTTTCGTCGGCGGGGTTGCCATTGGATTTGGATGCCGTTGATGGGTTGGGGAATGACGGTCCAGCGACTGGAAGAGCCATCGCCGTCGACAGGGGCAATAAGGATTGGATTCCCATATTCATCTTCGGACATGTTGTAAGAGCCGCCGGCGACGGTGGCTATGGCGATTGCCTGCGGCACAATGAGCTCCGCGTTGAGTTCGTCCAAGGTGATTTGGATGCGGTTGACGAGGCCGTGTTGCGTGGGAAGCTCGAATTCGGACGGGGCGTCGGACGACTGTTTCACAGGAATTTGGTAGTCGAATTGAACGGTTTGCCGGCCGTCTCGCAGGGCAATCAAAATTACTTCCGGCGCTTGGGAGGCTGTTTCCGAAAGCTTGGCGCCTTCGGAGTTCAAGGAAATGCGAGTAAGGACGCCCGGCGTTCGAAGCAGCGGAATGGTTTCTCCCGCGCGGGCATTCCACCGAAGCTCAACTTGGCCGGACGCAAATCCGTCTTCAATTTGGATTTGCTGTTCCACGCGGTCGGGGATGGCGCGGTTGGACGGTAATTGGTCCGCGGGCGTAGATTCGCTACTGAAGGCGGCGGAATGGCCGAGCAAGAGGAAGGCGGTTAGCGTCGCCGTTGCAGGGCCGGGAGACGGCCTTTTGCCGGCTTGCATGGCGGCCAACAGCGGAGGCAGGGCAAAGTGCCGCAGCAGGAATGCAACCATCAGCAAGAGGGCGACGGGGCCGCCTTTCGGCCACGATAAAGTGGCGAAAAAGGTCAGAAGCCAAACGGCCAACTCTGCGTAGGGGCGGTAAGGGGTAGGCATCTTGATCTTGGAGTATCCAAAGATCAGCGCCGCTAAAACTAGAGGCCAACCGTAAAGGGCGGCGTCGCGAAAGAGGAAATCCATCGGCCGGTTTTCGACAACGGCGTAAGCCGTTTGGCCGGGCAAGGTTAAGGAGAAGTCAAATTCCAGATCGCGTTGAGGGGGAGGAAGTTGTCTCAATGTCTGCAAAGTGACGGCGGCGATCACCAAAACGCCGACCAGAAATGCCAACGCGCCTACGGATCTTGCGGCAAGTCGACGCCATGGGAAGTCTCGAATCCGGGCTTGGAGGCTTAGGCGAAACACGAGGATTGCGAGGGCAAGCAGAACGGCGGCGCCGGCGAGTTGGACGAGGGCTTTTGGAGGCCAAGGCCCGCGTCCGGAGAACAATTGGAGGATCTGGCGGAAACCGTTGGATCGTCCGCCGAATTGTTCGGAGAGGAGACTGCCTTCTAGATAGCGGAGTTTTTGACGAGGAGCGGCTTCTAATCGCCACTTTGAGTAAAGCATGGGAACCGTGAGTTGAGGCAGGGCGACTTGGACGGGACTGGCGGCGCGCGATGGGGAGGCTATGCGGATTTCGACCAAGCGAAGCCGGCCGGCGTCTGCTTCGGTCCGGAGCGGAATCCAGCTGGCGTTGTTTGCAGCGATGGGGATGACTTTTTGCCCGTCCACGCGGGCAGACCAGAGCTCGCTGTCCGGAGGAAGCGTCAACTGAAAATGCGGGGAGCCGGTGGATTTGACGTAGTATTTGGCGGAGGTGACCGTTTGCCCGTCTTGCGAGACTCGCGTTTGGATTTCGGCGCGGTCGGCGACTTGTTTGACGGAACTTCCTTCGTTCAATGTGGAGAGTCCCAAGTTGAGGTTAAAGGGGCGTTGGCGATATTGAAAAATCGCCAGAACCGGTTGGCTGAGGAGGAGGCGGTGTTCGGGCGACAGCTCTTCAGGAGCGAGCCGGATGAGTTGGTTGGGGACTTCTTCGGCGTCCAGTTGAATTTGGCGGTTGCTGGAAAGGATGATCGTTCCTCGTTCTCTCGCCGCGTTGCGCGGGAAGGCGCCGGCAGCGTTTAGCGTGTCTGATTCTTCTTTGAACGGGCGCTCGTAGGAAACCAAAAGCGTGTATGGGCCGATGCGGGGCGATTGAAGAACGACTTCGTAGCCCGCGTCGGTTTGGCTCCAGTTTCTAACCTCTTCGCCGGTGAACTCCACGTTTTGATACTCTTCGGGGACGGCAAAGAGAAACGAGTCCACGGGCGCGCCGGAGATTGCGAATTGGATGAGGCTGCTTCCATAGACCAATCCGTTGCCGATGGTGTAGAGGTGGGTGCAGTCGGCTTGGACGGCCTGCGGAATGGGGTCGGCGTTCATGCGGATGCTCCAGTCGGCTTCCGTGATGCGAAAGGCCGCCTGCAGTCCCTCCGTCTGTTTGGGAAAATAAACGGCGGCGATTTCGAAAACGCCGCTGAAGGTGTCCGGCGCCATGCGAAAGCCGCGCACGGAAGAAACGCCGATGTGACCGCGAAGTTGCCGAGTGGATTGCGGCGCAACTCTGCCAAGACTCCATTGGTTCCCCTCCAAAGCCTTGTTCTTTTCCAGCCGCAACTTGACTTGTTGCCGTCCAAACGCCGGCCGGCCGAATTCGAGGCGGATTTCTGATTCTTCGGCGTTTTCGGTTGGAGCGATGAAAAAGTCGGCCAATCCGTGGGACTGCACTTCGACCGCCGCGTAGTCTGCGGGGACACGGACGACGTAGCGCCGAATGGGGGCTTCCCGAATTTCCAAATCCAAGTCCGCCTCGATGCGGGTCTGCTCGTGTCCCAAATGATACGAGAGGAGGGCGGAGGCGGTGATTTCCGGCTGAATGTCGTCCACCTGCGCCGTCAAGCCGTATTCCGTGGAAGAATGTCTGAAGGCAAAACGTTGCGAGGGATAGGCTTGCCGGCCTTCGTTTTCCGAAACTGCGGCTTCGTTTTTTGGGGAAACTCGCGAAAGCCCCAAGGTGTTGACGATGTCCAGCCGCACGGCGCCCTCGTTGACGACTTCGATCCAACCGTGATGCCGAACGGCACCTTGGGGCGTAATTCGGACGGGCTGTGTTTCAAGTGGGAAGGTTCCCAAAGTGGACAGAGTGGAAATGTCGATTTTGCAAGATTCGGTTTGCGCCCGGCTGAATAGAATCGTCAACTCTTGAATTTGAGGATTGTCCGTCGGAGAGGCTTCCCAAGAAAGAATGTCGGGGGCGGTGACTCGGGTAATCTCGCCGTCGCCGGCAACGTTGAATTGAAGGCGGCTCAATTCCCCCTGCATGACCGTCACAATCGTGGAGCTGCTCTGCCGCATCACTCCCGTTCCGATGCGGACGATTGCGCGAGACTCGGTGTTGTAAAACAGTTTGGAAGACTTTTCCTCCTGCAAGAATCGCCAAGCCAATATTGCCCGCCCGTCGGCGGGAAGAAAGGTTTGGAAGCCGGTTTCCGAAGATTCCACGGAGCCTCCGCTGGAAAGCTGAAATTCGGTGGCCTCGTCAAAACCGGACAAATGAAGAGGAAGCAACGCGGCGGCGGGCAGACGAAAGCCGGACTTTCGCCAGCCGTCGCTCTCTTCAATTTTTGCGACAAACTCAAAAGCGACGGGATACAAACCCGGACGCTCCAGCCAAAGCACATACCCTTCGGACTCCAAGCGAACGGAACAACCTGCGGGAAGCGAAAGCTTGGTGATCGCCGTTTGTCCGCCCAGAAGGAGACGGCGGGCGCCGCGGGAATTCTCCGTTGCGGCGGTTGCGGAAACTTGAAAAGACAAGGAATGTTCGTCGTGTCTGCCCTCGATATTCAGTTGGGTTAGAACCACTCGAAGCGCATCGGGATCGCGGGGACGAATGCCGATCCTTGCCCGATAACCGCTTCCCAAAAAGCGGAACTCCCTCGCGCTTTGTTCTGAAAGTTGCGACGGCTTTGACTCTGCTTGGACGACGGGAATAAGTCCGTCGGCCGCCGCGACGTTCACGGCGAGATCAGAGCTTGCCTCAAGCCGAATCTCGCCACTCGACAAAGCGGGAAATTCCAATTCCAAGCCCCGCAGGGGAAACTCAAAGGGTAGGCGGTCGATTTCCACTTCAGTTTCGATGGTGACGCTTCTTGATTCGGCGGGTTGGGTTTCACCCTCCTCCGCCTCTTCGCTTTCCTCATTTTCCGGGGTTTCAAATTGCAGAATCAGCAACGTCGCTTGCCGCTTGTCGGCTTCCTCTCCCAATCGCTCTTCGGGTCTCTCCACTTTCACGTCTCCTTGAGTTGCTTTGCTCTGCGCGCGCTTGGAGTCTTCGGCGCGGTTTGCGGATTGGATGCTCCAACTTTTCAGCCCCGCTCCGGTCACTCGCGTCGGCCAAGTCTTGCCGGGCCAGCCAAGAGTCACGGTATCCAGTTCCCCTTGGACGCGTTGGAAGGTAATTTTGCGGCGGCTTCGGAGCATGGCGGCGTCGACGTGAATTTCCCTTTGAACGCGGACAGTGTACAAAAGCCGCTCTTTCTTTTCCGGGCGTTCCAGCAGATTTGCCGTGATGGTCAGCTGCGCCGTTTCCTCTCCCAGACGGCCGGACACGGCGATGTCTTTGACGGGAATGGGGTCGGAGGCGGGCGGCGGTTCCGCGATCTGCGCCGAGGCAAGCGAGGCGCCAAGCCAACACAGCGAGGCCAGCCGCGTTGTTTGAGGAAAGCGAGGAAAATAACGTGTTTGCATAAATGGGTCGCAAGTTTGTTTTTTGATTTATTGGGGGCTAGGGAAGACTTAATTGGGCGGTTGCGGGTTCAAGCCTCCGGCCAGACTTTGCGCTTGAATCACCATATTTTCCAGTTGTTGGACGGCCGGTTCCAGCGGATAGGCGGATCGCGCCAAATTGATGAGTTGCCGAAGGTCTTCCAAGTGGATGCTTTGGCTGTAGGGAACTCCCGCCAACCATTCGGCGAACATGCCGGCCGCCGTCGCCAACTGCATGGCGGCGGAGGCTCGTTCCATCTCCGGAACGCCCTCCCGATAGGGAATGCTCCACGAAAGCTCGCGGTATTCTTTTGTCTTGGGGTCTTGGAAACGGAGCGAAAGATCGCCAATGGGGCCGGCGCCTTCCCGACGAATGCTCAGCAAATACAAAGCGGTTCCCGTCTCCGCATCCGCCATCTCCGCGGCGTCCACCGTGTTGTCCCTAAACTTTTCCTTTGCCAGTTGATGCCGGGCGTATCCGATTTGGCGATAGCGGGCCACGCGCCTCGCGTTAAAGGTGATTTGCACTTTGACGTTCTGCGCGGATACGTTGAGCGCGCCTGTCAATTGTCGGTGGAAATCCGTTTCCACTTGGTCGACGTCGTTCAGAAAGGCGTAGCGGCCGTCGCCGTTTCTCGTCAACGCCTCCAGCCGCTCATCGTCGTAGCCGTCCCATCCGATGCCAAAACAATCCAACGCAATGCCGGCGCGTCGCTGCGATTCGACTTGGGAACGCAGGGCTTCGGCGTCGGTGTTGCCAAGATTGGCCGCGCCGTCCGTCATAAGGATCACGCGGTTGATCCCGCGCGGGAGGAAGTGCTTCCCAGCGGTTGCGTAGGCGACTTCTATGGCGGCCTCCAAGTTGGTGCCGCCCTCCGGGATGAGTTTGCCAAGCGAATGCAACGCTTGCCGCGCTTCTTGGCCGGGCAATCCATCCGCCCATAAACGGGCTTCGCGGGCAAAGGTGATCAAGCTGAGACGGTCTGCGTTCTGGAGACTTTCCCCCAAAGACTCCAACGCCCGACGCACAATGGCTTGGCGATCGGGACGCTCCATCGATCCGGAGCGATCCAGCAAAATAACCAAGTTTAATGGGGTTTGGCGGGCGCGTCCGGCGGACTTGGCTCGCGCGGCAATTCGGAGAACGTCCTGCCCGTGACCGTAAGGAAATCGGGCTTGTTCCGTGTGAACCGATATCGGCGCTTCCGAACGGGGAAACGGATCGCGGTAAGAAAAGGCGTTGAGAAACTCTTCGGGACGAATGGTTGCCGGTTCCGGGAGCATGCCTCGGGACAAGCTTGCGGCCGCAAGCCGAAACGAAACGTCGCTCACGTTCAAGCTGAAAGTGGAAACGGGATGGGTAGCGGCGGATCGTTCTTGATGAAAAGAAGATAAATCCGCCGCCTTTTGACGGCCGATCGTTCTTTCAACCTGCTGAAGCCGCCTTTTGTTCGCGGCCGGTTGGTTTCTGCCCCAGCCTCTTTCCGAATCCTTCCGATCCAAGCGCTCTTCAAGTCCCTCCGCCTCACTTTCGACCAAAGCCTGCTTGCGGATTGGAACGTTCTTTTTCGCCGCGGCGCGATCCTCCTTGGCCTCCAAAGAGGCAGCCAGTTCGCTATACGATTCTTCTATCCAACCGGAGGCTCTCCCTTGTTCCTCCACGGCGGTGCCTAACGAGGCAGTGTCAGGGCGGACGCCGAGCGCGCGAAGTTCGACGTTCTCCGCTTCCGCTCCAAACTCGGCAAGCGAAAAATTCTCTTTTGCCGGCACAAAGTGGAGACCGAATTGTTGCTCGCTTAAAATTTCTTCATTCGAAACTCCCCAAGAGTCTCCGTCAAACGCCTGCCTCTCGTCTGCCGTCTTCGGCGCCTTGGCCAATGAGTTTGCCTCTTTGCCAAAAGAATCGAACCCCCAAGCGAAAAGTTCCTCTCCAGAAACTGCGTCTTCTTGCGGTTGCCGGGCGCCGCCGGCAATTCCGCCGTCGTCCTGAGAATATCCCCCATAAGCGCCCCGGCTGAGATCCAAGGATTCTCCTCGGACAACGGGCTGGGGGTCGGCGGCGATAGACAATCGAGATAACGGAGACGGCGCTGCCTGCCGCAACTCAGCCTTTTTTTTGTTCTCCATGCTTTCCCGTCCAAATCTGTCGCCAAAAAAATCGGAGGCAGGCATTCCGCCAGCTTGCGGAGCGGGAGATTCTTCGTCCACCGCAAGGTCTTCCAAAGCGGGCAGAGCATTCTCGAAGTCGGTCAACTCGCCTAACGTCGCCGTCGAATCCGGCAAACGTCCGCGCGCCCGATGGGAGAGTTCTTCCCTCTCTCGGGCTTCGGGTTGGCGGAGACTTTCATGCAAGAATCGAGCATTTCCGTCTTCCGCCGCCATTTGCCGGGCGCCGTTTATCGATGCTTCGGCATCGGAAGATTTTGAAGAAGGAGCGGATTCCGTCGTCGATCGATCTAAATTCTGAGAAAAATAATAACGCGCGGCAGGTTCTTGCGCAGCTTGAGAATCTCTCTCCAAACGATCCGCATTCGCAACCTTGCGTCCCAATCGTGTCTCGGCATCGGGAGTTGAAGAAGCGGAAGCCGGTTTCGCCGCGCTTGCGTCCGGTCTTTCGGCAGAAGAAAACGCAACCCCGCGACGCGGCGCATGAGATGGCGCGGACGCTTCTGCTTCGCTCGCCAACCTTCCTCCGCCTCCCCCCGCTAGAGAGTGCGGCACTACGGAATAAACTTGCTCCTCGCCTCCGCCAATCGTCGAAAGGGCGTCCAAAGAAACCGCTGGTTGCGCCGGGCTTTGCGTCCGCGGCAGATTGGATCCAAGGGAGTCTCCGCTATCGTAAAGGCGACGCCGCATCTCCTCCTCCGCCCGAACAACGGGTTCGCGTTCCAGCAGGCGGACAGATTGCCCGGCAGTGTCGGAAACCGTGAGTCCATCGTTCTTCGCTTTTGTTTTGAAAAAGCCGGGCAAAACAAGAAAAGACGAAAGAGCGACAACCAAGCAGGCGGCGACGCCCAAAGGCAAGTACCAAGGCAGGATGCTTTGCGGCGGCGACTGGGAAACCGTGGGAGCGGAGAGCGTCGCCAAGAGAGCCTTTCGCCGTCCAGCCGGAAAAGACAAACCCTCACTCGTCTCCGGAGAAGTTTCCTCCGCCGAAAGCCCGATTGTCGATTGTCGTTGCCCCTTTGTTTGGACTGCTTGTTGAGTCTCTTTGTTTTGGCGACTCTCCAAATCGCCCCGCTCCGATACAAACGGCGCCGTTTGCCGCAGCAAAGCAATGGTCTTCCTCAAACGATTGGCCAAGGCGGACAACTTAGGGTCAGCGGCGATTTGTTTCTCCACCGCTTTTTGCTCTTCGGGCGGCAGTTGGCCGAGCAGAAAGGCCGTAATCCGGGCTTCGGCGTCGTTGGATTTAGTCAGGGGCGGATTCATTTGAAAACTCCGTTTTTCTCGATCTCGACGGCGAGGTCTTTCAGCAAATGATGCAGTTGATAGCCGACGTTGCCGACGCTAAGGCCGGTGCGTTCGCTAATTTCCTTGTAAGAAAGATCTTCTTCAAATTTGAGCCGAATCAACTCGCGCTTCTTCGGCTCCAGCTTCTGTAAAAGAAGGCGGACTTGGCCGACGGTCTCCCTCCGCGCAAGGCATTCATCCGGCAACGGCTCATGCGCCGCTTGTTCTGGAGCAGACGCTTCTTCTGATTCGTCCGAAACCAACGGCACCATTCGGCCTTCCTTCCGCAGGCAATTGACCGCCAGATTGTGAACCGTCCGATACAGCCACGCTTTGGGCTGGGACACCGAGTCTTGCCGGGCGTGCAGCTTCAAAAAGGCTTCTTGCACCAAGTCTTGCGCAACTTCGGGTCGTTTCACCATTTTACAAGCGTAGCGCAGAAGCGGCGCCTCCAGCGCTTCAAACAAGCCGGCAAGCGATGAACTTTCCTGGTCGTTTCCATCCATTCCATCAGTCAGCCGCGGGCATCAGCCTCGTTGCCACAACCTTCACAAAGGCATCCTCATCGGATTGTGCCGCTTCCACAACATGCATGACAATCCACAACCAAAAATATTAGCCATTATTTTGGAAAGCGATACATTTCCCCTCCACCAAGCGAACTCCGCGCCTTAGAAATTCTTGAAGAGTCAATCATTCCCAACCCACAAACAATGCATAAGCAATTTTGGCAAAAACACCAAACAACCGCCGACGCAAAACAAACCGCCAAGCCTTCGCTAAAAAGCCAAACTAGAAACCGTTTCCGCTAAAAATTGCTTGGGAAGAAAAGCGCGCCGCCATTCCCTTCCCATCGGCAAAACCGAGACTAAGCCGATACTAAGCCGTCTCATACCGCTTATGAAACCGCCAAAATCCCCAACCCCAAAACCCAGAATCTGCCAGCCAACAAACCGCCCCAAAACCCAGAATTTTTGCCTGCCCTCGCCAAAGCGCAAAAAAAAACTCAAAAAAGTTAAGATTTTTTTGAAAAAAAGCTTGCGCTCGAGCTGGATTTTTGCTTTTCTTGGTTTTGAAACCGTTTCAACGGGGTGATTCGTCATCGGGTCTCCCTGCTGAATATCACAGTTTGAATATGATTTTTGCTCTGGGAGAGTCGAATATTCTCTTTCCTGTTTGCTCCGGCGAACGGACGGGAACTTCGCGTCTTTACCCTGTTGAATGCGGTTTCATCGACCTGAAATTCGGAATAACGTCACTATTAAATAAAGTAGCTTATGGAAAACATCACTGTTTTGAACAATCGGCTTGACGAATCCAACGGAACCGTCGAGCATGTCCTTGAGATGAAAGCCAAGAAAACGCCCTGGCACCTGCGCTTTGCGCCCAAAGCCAAAGGCATCATCGTTTCCTTCGTCCAAAACCTTCTTTCCCCTCTGACGCAAAAGGAGGGCGTCCGCGGCGGCCAACTCTCCGCTTTCTTCCAATCGGCGGCCGCTGTCGTCGTTGGAATCGGCTTGCTTGTCGGATCGCTTTCTTTGCTTGCTGAGCCAGTTCAAACGGGGCCGGGGGGCCATAACACCGTGAACGTCTGCGCTCCGGTGATTTCTTCGATCACGGTTCACGACGATGGTTCGGCGGGGTTACGAGTCTCGGTGGATTTTTCGCATGGTTGGGAGATGTTTACATGGTTGCCGCCTTCAGTTACTGGTCTTTCTCATTGGGAATGGTATGGTTACATTTTCCGGACGACGGATGCCGTTCTGCATAATCCGCTTGAGCGAGGGGATTTTAGCGAGACATTTAGCTATTTCTCGTCTAGATGGTATACTTCGGACTCTAGTGGTAGAGACGTTCATTTCGATTATTTTGTTCGTGGCGGTCCCGGCGGCACTCGAGGCACTGGCGGGCAATACTTCAGCATGAGGATTAAGCCTGAATTTTACGGTTTGCGGCATGTTAGAGGTGAGCATTATTATACGGGGGATCATTATGTGAACATTACTTTGTACGTTACGGATCGAGATTCCAAAGGCAAGCGTATGCCTGTGGGCAAGTACAACATGCATTGCTGGGTTTCGGACAGCGATGGGAATGGCTATTATGTCCCCGTTTATTTCGGTGGTGAGGCTTTCTTTTAAGGAATGGCTGGATTGAAGAGTCGGGCTTTTACATTGATCGAGTTGTTGGTGGTCATTGCTATTATCGGCATCTTGGCGGGGCTATTACTGCCTGCTCTTTCGCGGGCTAAGGCAACGGCGCATAAAACGGTTTGCCTCAATAATCAGCGGCAAATTGGAATTGCTCGGCAACTTTACGCAAACGATAATGGCGATTATTTGATTGCTGGCGTTAATTTTTGGCAACGGCTTAGTTTCTTCTATTTGGGTGGGCAAACGAATTTGTTCAATTGTCCAGCGGAGAAGCGGGTTTTGAAAGCGTTTCAAGCTGCGGATAGGCTTCCGCCGCCGCCGCAACCGCCGCCGGGAATTACGTCGCCGTGGGGACCGGACTTCATCCCATGGGGATATTTGCAAAATGATTTTGGATTAATACCGTCTTCTTTCTTTCGTGAAGTGAAGTGGTGGGGGATTTCTGGGCATCCTTTGCGGCCTAGTGGTTGGACTCGAGGGATTCGGGATTTTCAAGTGGTTTCTTCTTCGCGCATGATTGTTCAGGCGGATGGCTCTCGGTTTGGTAATTCTTCCCTTGGTAATTTTCATTTGGATCTTTTTTCTCAGGGTTTCCTTGGTATTCATTCTAGTCGTTATTCTTTAAACATAGCTCGTCGGCACTCTGGGCAAGCGAACGTTCTGTTTGCGGATGGGCATGTTGGCTCGGAGACGTTGCGGCAACTTCTTTATCCTTCGGTGGAGAATTGGACACGGTTTAACTTCGACAATCAAAAGCATTGGCGGGATTCGGACATGCCTTCTTCTTCTGGTTGGCAACCTCCTACGCCTTGGGATGAGCTCGTGGAGTTTTGAACGGCGCTGGAGTTTTTGCTTTGTTTAACCGTCGGGTTCTGGCTCGGCGGTTTTTTTTGTTGTGGGATTGTTTCTATTCTTCTCATGGATTGAGGAGGCTTTGCCGGCTTGAGGAACGGGAAGGCGCGTCCCACAAAAGAGCGGTCTTTGCGCAGTAATCCAAGATTTTTGAAACCAAACGCACAGAAGGGCGCGTTTCCTTTTGGGGACGTGTCTTTTTCTTTTCCGATTAAAATTGACAAAGCGGGGAGGCTTGGAGGAGAATGGGGATTTATGAAGGTGGATAAGAAAGCAGAGGCAAAGCCGGTTTTGGAGGTCGGGCAGTTGTGGAAAGTGGGCGAGTTTCATATCGAGATCGTTCAATTGGGCAAGACGCTTTGCCATTACCGCCACTTGCGAAATTTGAGTCAAAAGGGAGTTCCCGTTCGCTTGGAGCCTCGCCCCGCGGTTGAAAAATACTTGAAACAAAACAAGGCGAAGCTAATGGGAAATCGTAAGGACAAACGGGAACAGACATAAACTGGGTGTCGAACTGAGAACGCCAAAGGCGTCTGGGCAGGTTGGTTTTCGCTTTGCCGGGTTCGCAGTTTTTACGGGTGAATGCCTGTTTTTTAAAGAGCGCCAGCGTTGAAGCGGTCGTTCTTTTTTTTGTGTTGAAGTTGGCGGGAATCAGAGGCGTTGAAGTTTACTGAAGCAGACGGTTTCGCAACGGAGGGCATCGGCCAATTTCTGCGATCCAGTGTTTGGCGAAGAGGCTTCCAAGTCGGGCGATTTGCGGTGGAAGGAGTGGCCGTTCATGGGGAAATTTCTCAGGACTTCGGTTCCATAAAGTCAAGATTTGTCGGCAATTTTCGTCCAAGCGGCCGTCGTTTATTGCCGGATGCAATCCCAAAATATCCAGAAGTCTCCATTCGAACCATAGGATGAAAGTCGCTCCGAGAACGCCTTGTTCGGCTTGGTTCACGGCTTGATGGAAGAGTTGAAAAATGTCGGGAATGGGGGTTTCTGTTTCCGTAGCGCGCCGAATCAATTCCACAAAGTAGGCGATTTGATTCAGTCTGGAAACGGATCGGCGAATTTGACTGGGAGAGGCTCGCAGTTCCACTTCTTTGAGCGTGTGGAGATTGGATGCGCGGCTTCGCTGGTAGGAAATTTCGGCGTAAAAGAGCCAATCCAGCTTTCCCGCGAAGGCGGATTTTTTCCTGAAGGCGCCTTTGGCTACGGTAGAAATCCTCCCTTTGTGTTCTGTGAGCCAATCGACGATCAGGCTGGTGTCCGTCAATCGAAAAGTCCGAATAACATAACCTCGAGTGCGAACTTCGCGCGGAAAAGAAGAAGGCATGGATTTCAACAGCGCGCTTTCGGCAAAACGTGCGGTGCGCGCCCGCCAACGCAAAAAACCAACAAGTTGGCCAAAAGTCTAGGAGAATTCTTTTCTTCAGTAAAGCAGGAATCCGATTTTCTCAATGGAGCCGAGCGTCGATGAAAAAGCCTCGATGCTTTTGTTGCGGGTTTTTCAGGCGGATTTCAGTCTCCAAACTCGCCGTTAGAGGAAATTGCTTGCCCGTTGCCGTCGTTGCGTGCACGATGAATATCAAACTATTTTGAGAACGCTTTTATCCGACGCGCATGAATGCGCAAAATCAACGGCGAGCGAAAAAACAACGGAAAAATAGAAAGGCAAGTGATGAACCAGAACGAAGTCGTAGACGATTGGGAGGCGGAAGTGGCCTCCAGGGTGAGTTTGGCCGCCGTGCTGGATGAACACCAAATCCGCACAATGATCAAAAAGGCGCTGGAAGAGTGGAAAAACATTTCCCCCGAATCTCAGAGACAAATCAAAGAAGCGATTAAACAAATCAAAGCCGCATTCCCCGCAATCCCGGGATTCAAAGACCCGGAAAAGGCATTGGACGCATGTCCCAAGATATTGGTAGACCCCCTACTCCAAATGTTGCACTCCTCATCGCCAGAATCGCCCCTACTTTTGCTCATGCTCGGCCTCTGGGAGGAAACGCATCGGAAACTTGAAGACGCAGTGTTGCGCTTTTTGAAAGCCGACAAAAGCCGTCCCGCCATTCTAATCCAAGCCAGAAAAAACTGCCCGCGCGGTTGCCCGAAGACAAACGAATGGACAAGCGTCAGAAAGGATTTTGTCGACTCGCAGGATGCCGAATTCTCTTCGGAACACGTGGACTTGATGTTCTGTTACGTCATACACATCCATTTCTCCCACCAAATCGAAGAAGCCGACTCGCTGCCCCTGAACGAATGGACAAACGACTTGAATCGTCTCCCTTGCGACGATCCCCTCTGGGGAATTCGCTTTGATTCCTTCTGCCAACGGATTAAGGAAATTCGAAAATCAAAACAAGCCGAACAATCCGTCGTTGGCTCCTTGAAAAACACGCTGGCCGAAGTGGAACAAAAATTTGCGGACGACTTGGCTTTCCTAGAACTCAAGATTCCCTCTGTGACGAGGGAAACAATCTCCCCAGACTTCGACTTGGTCCGCAAGCTTACGGATAATCTAAAAAAAGCGCTTGAGCGATTCTCCGGCCGGCGGCGAGAACTCAAAGAAGCCAAAACCTACACCCTGCAAAAAACTTTTGAAAAAAAACAGCAGGAGGCCGCCGACCGCGTTAACAAAGTCCACAGCGAACTAAAAGAAATGCTGGCTCGGCAATCCCCTCCAACGAAAAGTCTCTCTACCCGTTCTGCCTCAACCCAACCCGAACGGGAAAACAGACAAATGAAAGCCAAAGAAAAAGAATTGCGCCACCTGCAGGAGGCCTCCAAAACCGACAAAAACCAAATCCAACAACTCCGGCAAGAAAACGAAAAACTGAAGGGAGTCCACGCCGACAACAAAGAAGAGATTAAAAAACTGCGAGCCAGCCTCGACACCAGCCGCGGAGACGAAAAAACGTGGCGCGAAGCCTACCAAAACGAAATGAGACGGAAGTCCGCCATTGGCGCCAAAGGGCAAAAGGCGGATGGAAAAGTGCGCTCCGTTCAAGAGGCTTTTGAAAAAGCGGAACGCGATTATCCCGAAGAACTTCTGGTGAAATTGAATAACGATTCGAGACGGGACTTGAAAAAAAACCGCTTTGGAAAACCCGATGAAATCTTCAAAGCGCTACAATGGCTCGCCATAATTTACCGGGACGCCCGCATGAACGGCGCCCCGAATCCCAATCTGGACGAATCCCTGCGCCAAACTTGCTCCAACTGGTTTTACAGCGCAAACCAAAGTGAATACGCGATTGGAAAATATCCAAACTCTTACAAAACCACCATCGACCAGAAAACCTATGATCTAGAACCACACATCGGCACCGGCACAAGCCGAAACGAACGTCATACTATCCGAATTGCCTTCGCTTGGGACTCCGAACTCAAAAAAGTCGTCGTCGGCTATGTCGGACAACATCAGCCCACCCCCAAAAAAACCTAACCTTCCTCGGCACAACAGAAAAGAGCGCGCCGTCTTCCGCATCAGCGAAAGAAAGCTATTCCTCAGCCGACAAATTCCAACTCCTGCCGATGAGGAAGCAGCCCTGCCTCATAAGCTTGACCAAGGAAACGGCGAATTGCCTCGCGCCCTTTCTCGCCGCAGTCCAGCGTCCAATGGTTGACGTACATTTTGACAAACCGATCCGCCTCCGCAGTCCCTATGCCTCGCGCAAATTGAAGGGCGTAGTCAATCGCCTCCCGTCTATGATCCAAACCGTATTGAATACTCTGCGTCAGGAGATTGGCGATGGTTTTCCGTTCTTCCTCCGGGAATCGTTTGCAAATGGCGTTGACTCCAAGTGGCAAAGGCAGTCCGTCGTTCTCCTTTCCCCACCAAACGCCGAGATCTTCGCAAAGAGACAACCCTTCCTTTTCATAAGTCAGTTGGCCTTCGTGAATGATCAAGCCCACATCCGCCTCGCCCTTTTGCACTGCTTGAAAAATCCGATCAAAAGGCACAACTCGAAATGAAAACTCCCTTGCCGATCTTCCCATCCAAAGTTGAAGAGCCAGAAAAGCGCTAGTTCTAACACCGGGAACTGCAATAGTTTTTGAAGCAATCTCTTCAAGACTATACTTTTGCTTGGCAACCAACATCGGCCCATATCCATCGCCCATACTTGCCCCGCTGGGCAGAAGAGCGTAGTTCTCGCTAACATACGCATAGGCGTGAACGCTAACCGCCGTAATGTCCAGTTCGCTTTTGGCGGCTCGCTCGTTCAGCGTTTGAATGTCTTGCAAAACATGTTCAAAAACATAGCCGCCCGTGGGAATTCGATCCTTAGCCAAAGCCCAAAACATAAAGGCGTCGTCCGGATCCGGAGAATGTCCGAGTGTCAATTGCTTCTTCGTCATAAGAATTGTTCCAAACCGCTTGCCAAAGAATGAACGATAAAACCGACGGCGTCAAACACCCAAAACAAAACCGCCAAGCCTTCGCTAAAAAGCCAAACTAGAAGCCGTTCCCGCTCAAAATCGCTTGGGAAGAAAACGCCCTTTCCCATCGGCAAAACCGAGACTAATCCGTCTCAGATGGCTTTTTGAACCGCCAACCCTCCCAAAAAACAGAAAATTCACAAAGCCGCCAAACCGCCCCAAAACCCAGAATTTGCCTACGCCAGCCTCCCGTAAAAAAAGTTGAGATTTCTCGAAAAAAAGCTTGCGCTCACTCTTGCTTTTTGTTTTTCTCGGTCTTGAATCTATCTGGTGAGTCGATTCGACATCGAGTCTTCTTGCCGGAATATCACAGTTTGGATATGGAATTTTGGCGGGAGAGTCGATCAGCTTTCCCTGTTTCGCTCAGGCGAACGGGCGGGAACTTCACGTCTTTTACTCTACTGGATAGATTCATCGGCTTGAAATTATTGAATAGACGTTACTGCACTTAATCAAAGAAAGACCGTTTTATGATCCAATTAAACAACCGAATTAATCTTGACCGCGCCAAATGCGCGGGGGACAATGCCTCCAAAGGAGAGAAAACGATGAGGAATTCATCAAACAAGACGCCGTGGCACCTGCGCTTTGCGCCCAGCTGTTTGCGGAAGAAGGCAATCATCGCCATCGTCGCGGTGGTCGCCTTGCTGACGCCAATCTCGGCTATGGCACTGCATCCCGTCGTCGTCTTTCTTACCGGATGGGCTGCTGGCCAAACATTGACGGCGGCCAAACAAGCGTTAATTAATCGCTACCTCAACGCAAAGATGGCGACCGCATCCGTCAACGGAGCATACTGGGGATTCAACTTTCACAAATTTGAAAGAACACTAGCAAACGGAACGGTTCTCCGAAGTGACCTAGCGGTCCAATGGGACGAATTAGACGGCACACCAAGAGGATGGCACTATTGGCAGAGCTACGGTAGAAGAACCATGGATGAAGAAACAGCTTCCTATTATCTGACAAACCAAGAGATAAGTAGGATAGTCATTGCCTCTGGATGCGCAGAGAACGACAACGGTGACACGGCTTGGGCAGTAGGCATAAAAGCAAGGGAGGACTCATTTGAAGAAGTGGCATCCCAAGCTCTCGACCGCATCCGCAGAGAGGAAAAAGATTCCACTTACGAATGGAAGGACGATTTGTGGGTAAAAACAAAGTGGACTTCTAGGGTGGGAAGTCACAAAATGAAAAGCGATTTCAACGATCCCAACGTCCCAAAAATCCCACAATTAGGAGACAAGGGTCCACGAGAAACGCAAACCTACACCGGCACCGTATATTGGGACAAGGTCGATATAGACATGTATGGTCGATCAAGAAATAGAGAGGAAAAAGATTTAGATGTCTCATTCGAAGCGTATCGAGACAATCAAAGATGGAGGAAACTGTGCCACAACAACCAAGCAATCGACTCGCCGCATATCACCGCAAGCATTACCCGCAAAATCGAACAGCGATCAAAACTGATACACGGAAGAATTCCGGGCATTTTAGGAACGTACCGTATGGGGTGGTCTAGGACAAACTGGCTTGTCGTAGTGCATATTGACTAATCAAAAAGAAGAAAGGAGCAACCAGATGAACAAAACAGACAAAATTCTGTACGGCGGATTCGCCGTTGTCGCCCTTGCCTGCATCGTGGCCATACTGGTGTCCGTATTTTCTCCGCCAAAGCAAATTGTGGAAGAAATCGTCGAGCCGCCAAAAGCAACGGTGGAAAACCAAATTGAAGACGTTCCCAACCAAATGGAGCGGTGGCGGCAAGGCGTTGAGAACGCGAGACTGCAACGTGAAAAAGATGAAGCATTGGCAGAGCTGATAAAAAACGATCCAGAGCTCGCAAAGCTGGTTCAAGCGGAAGAAGACACCAAACACGCCAAAGAAGAGGCGGAAAAGGCGGAAAAAGAGTGGTGGGAAAGCAGAAAGGAATGGGTGGAACGATTCCCGTTTGAGCCAACTCCCCATCCAGAGATTACCTTCGATCCAACCGTCTATGACCCTCACCACTTGAAAGAGTGGACCGAAGAATGGACTGAAGAAGAAACTAATGCCTACGACAAAATGGCGAGAATGGTAAGCAATCATGGATTCCTAAAAAGGTTCTACGAAAGCAAATTGCCGTACACCAAAGAATTCGAGCAGATGTACGACATTGTCAGGGCAGAGCTCGGCGAAGAACTCCACCCCATCCCGCTAGGATGGACGTTCAATACGATTCGGAAATACCATCAGGCAATGCAACATGATCCAGATTCAGTCTATCGTAAAAACGTGCGCGTTCGTCGTCCAATGCCTAAACAAGAACCCACAATCATCGCACTCAAAGACCTTCCCCTAGAAGCTCAAGCAACCTACCAAAACATGTCAAACCAAGAAAAGCTCAAGTTGATTGAAGAGACCGCTAACCAAATACAAAGAGAACACGAAGCATCCTTTGGCAGTCCGTTTGAAGTGCGCGACGTCACTTGGGGGGACAGAGCGGAAGACTTGAGAGAAAGCATCCTAGGATCGCTAAGAAGCCCGCCAATGCCCAGAGAAGATGACAGTCTGCTAATGTCCATGGAGATGGCAACGGAAATTCGGGATCGTCTGATCAATGAAATTCCGGGGGAAGGATTCCTTGAAAAAGGACACAAAAACCTCTGCTACGTTCAAAAGCACGAAGACGAATTGAAAGATGGAGACCCTCTCTTAATCAAATAGTCGTTTGTTTGGAGTTTGTTTTGTCGATAGGAAAACAACCGTCGAGATTCAATTCTCGGCGGTTTTTTTTGTTGTGGGATTGTTTCTATTCTTCTCATGGATTGGACAGGCTTTTCTGGCCTGAGGAACGGGAAGGCGCGGTCGAAAGAAAGAGTGGTCTTTGCGCGGTTGGTTTGCGTTTTGCTTGGCCGGGAATCTTCTAAGCGTTATTGGCCGGCAATGTGGATTGAACTATCGTCGGTTATTGCGGAACGGAAATCGCTTGTTGAACGCCGTTGACAAAAACCGCCCGAACCGAAAAATCCTCTTTCAACACCGCCAAGTCCGCCCAATATCCGGGCGCAATCTTTCCCAACTGAGACAAGCCGAGCGACTTGGCTTGATTCCACGCCGTCGTTTGCACCAAATCCACCAAAGGCAGTTCGGACAGTGCCGCCAAGTTTCGAAAAGCCTCGTTCATTTTCAGCACGCTTCCCGCCAGCACGCCCGAAGCCAAACGAGCCGCTCCGTCCCGAACAAACACTTCCAGCCCGCCAAGAGAGGAAGTCGCGTTGTCGGCAAGTCCGGAAGCGGCCATTGAATCGGTGATCAACATCAATCGCTCCGGCCCAATTCCCCGCAACGCCAAGCGAATCATTTCTGGGCAAACATGGATTTTGTCGCAGATGATTTCGACCATAATTTCCTCATCGAGAAAGCCGGCGCCAACCAATCCAATTTCCCGATGATGCAACCCGGTCATCTGATTGCAAAAATGCGTCAAGTGTTTCGCTCCCGCTTGCTTGGCTTCTAGGAATTGCTCGTAAGTTGCGCCCGTATGTGCCAGAGACGGCGTAATGCCGCGCCGACAAAGCAAGCGAATCAATTCTTGTCCGCCGGGCATTTCCGGCGCCAAAGAAACCAACTGAATCGGCAAAATCGCCGCCAACTTTTCCATCTCTGGAAGGTTTGGCGGGCGAATGTGCTTTGGATTCTGCGCGCCCACATAGTTTGGATTGATAAACGGCCCTTCAATATGAAAGCCGGGAGTTTTGGCAAAATCTTGTTGCGCAAAGTAAGTGGCCGCATCTCCAAAAGCCTTCACAAGGTTTTCTTCGGGCAAGGTCAAAGTCGTCGGCAAAAAAGTAGTCACGCCTTCCGCAAGCTTCGCCTTGGCAATGTCTCGCACAGCATCCGGCTTTCCATCGCAAACATCTCGCCCGGCAACGCCGTGAGTGTGAATGTCAATGAAGCCCGGAACTACCTTCGCCCCCGCCGCATCAAAAAGAATCGGATAATCCGGCCAAGCCTCCGTCGCGCCAAATATCGCTTCTACCTTTCCGTCCGCAATCGCAATTGCCGCCCCGCTCATTTCGCAACCCGGACTAATCAAGTGAACGTTTGTTATCAGACTTCCCGACATCAGCACTATTCTTGCTTTATCCCACCCACCTTTGGCAACAAAAACTTTACATTATGAAACGCCGCAATAAAAAAGACTCTGCGAGCGGAAAAATCTTTCATTTTTTGATGATTTTTGTTTGACAGGCTTGCGCGGAAACGGCAAACTTGATTTTTTATGAGAGATTCATAATTTTTCTTATGGATTCGGATGGCAACGGCCGGCGCGCTGATCGTCACGCTCACCTTAACCGCCTGCTGGCTTCACGCTTATTACGTGGACTACGGATGCATCCATCCAAAGACGGGCAAAAAATTCCAGTGTGGCAGCAATGAGATGTGCAACGAGAAAAAGGAAGATGGGGAATGCACAGATGCGGATGGAGAATGCTGCGCCTACGACGACCAGGGTCGTTGCCCGAACAACGAAGGTGTTTTGTCTTCCTCGAAATCGTCTCGCATGCGCGGAAAAGTTTAGTTTTGCATCGAACCATTGACTGAAAATGAAAACCCTAAAAGACAAGAGAATTTTTATTCTGCTGATTCCCTTTTTTGCCGTTATCCTTCTTTATTTGTTGCGCCAGCCGGATCTGCATCATGGCGACAGTGAGGATTTTCAGGCTTGGGCGAAGGAAGACATTCAGGGTTGGCTGGACAAGAACTATGTTTCGCTAGAGGATTGGGAGTCCTTCGTGGCGGCCTTGCGCAATGTGGAGATTCAAGGAGCGGAATATCTTCTGAGCGACGCCCAGAAGACGGCTTATTGGGATTCCGTTGTAGATTTTCTGCAGGCGCATCGAGAGGGAACGCGCGAGGCTTGGAGCCGCTTTCGCTTCAACGGCGACCAACCCCGCACTCGAAGCACCAACGGTGTTTATCATGTAAAATTCTATCATCGTTTAATCGACCACGCCGACCGCGAATTGGAAATCCATTCTTATCTCCCAAATCTTGCTGAGTCTAGCGGTGTTTGGAGGGAAAATTGGGGCAAGCCGCCGACGGTAAAACCTCCGCAAACGGATCAAGATTACGAAGAGTTGTTCTTTCAATTTCTTCAAGAGATTTCTCCCAGCAACTATTTTAAAGGGTACTTCCAAGCGGTTTGTTTGGACGAAATGAAGGCAGAGTGCGCCGTACATCGGGAATCGCCCTCTCCTCTTGACCAATATCCTTTCTTTGAACACCGCGCTTACCGCGGCCACGCAATGGACGGCACTTTTCCCAACATAGGATATAGCCCCTTCGACAACTCCGGGCGGTTCACTTTCTTTCATGTAAGCCCTAAACTGGAGGATGTTCTGCAACGGGACGGCCAAGTCGTTTGTATGAATACCTTTTTGTATGTTCGCTTAGACGAGACGGGCGGCGCGGCGCCCTTTTTGTTGCGTCATTTTTGGGATCCCGCGCAGAAGCGCTGGATGGTGACCGTTTTGATAGACGCCCATCTATTGCCCCACCGCATTTACGAAACCATTTTCTAACACATTGAAAAACCGTCGCTCTGCCTCTCGTATGCAAAACCCAATTGCCGAACCGTCAAAGTTACAATCCACTTCTTCGCTTGTATGGCCGAAGCGGTGGATTCGTTGCGCGGGCGCGTTGTTGCTTCTCGTCGCTTTTTCCAAGTGGCTCAGCATTTGGGAAGGCACGGAAGTTCTTGCGGCGGTGGATCCGCTGACGGGGATTCGTTACGGGACGTTGTTGACGGTTGCGCTTTTTCTCGAACTTTGCCTGGCGTATGCGGCGTTTGAATTCCCTTTGGGTTGGGGAACGCTGTATGGCATTGGCTGGCTGGGGAGCGGTTTTGCCGGCTATCGTTTGGCGCGATTGCACGGCGATATAGAAGCGCCCTGCAAATGCCTCGGACACTTTTTGGAATGGTGGCCGTGGGCAAAGGATCGCGAAGAGTTTTTGGCGTGGATGATTCTGACGTGTTTGCTGGGCGCAGCTCTCTTTGCCTTGCTCCAAAAATCGCCGCATAGAATTTTTCTCTCCTCGTCGCCCGATTGACCGATGAGCGCGGGAAAGGCGGACGAAGCTTTCGATTGGCGGCGCGGCATTGGCTACGCCGCATTGCTGAAGGCGATTCTGCTTGCAGTGACTTTGGCAACGGCGTGGGCGAATTCCGAAGTGCATGAGGTGCGGTTTCGCAAGTTGTGGGTTCAATGGCCGCCGGGCAAGAAACCCGATGCGCTCTCGGTGTTCACGGCTTATGACAGCGCGCATTACCTGTTCATTGCCAAGGAAGGCTACTCGGCCAGCCCCTATTCGGCGGCGTTCTATCCTTTGTGGCCGGCCTTGATTCGCGCCGGCGTGTGGCTGTTTGGAGATTCTTCTTCTTTCCAAAGCTTACGTGGTTTCAAGCTTGGTGTTGGCAAACGCGCTGTCGTTTTTGGGGTTGGCCTTGTTTTATCGCGTAGTCGTGGATTGGAGTCGCCGGGAAGTATCGCAAAACTCCGCAGTCGAGTTGCCCGGCAAAGACAATGGCTCGGATCAGAACATTGCAAAGGCAAGCCTGCTCATGTTGGCGTTTTATCCGGGGTCCCTTTTCTTTCAGTTTCCCTACAGCGAGTCCTTGTTTTTCTGTTTATTGATGGGGCTCATGCGCGGGCTTCAAACAGGCCGTCACACTCTAATTTGGGCATGCGGATGTATGTTGCCGTTGGTGCGGGGACCGGGAGTTTTTTGTTTTCTCCCTTTGGTTTGGCGGTTCTTTGATCGGCGCAATCTTTCTTGGCATGTCTTAGCGTCTGTTCCTCTGGGTTGGCTGTCTTACTTTGCCGTGATGCGCATGGCGACCGGCGATGCTTTCGCTGGTTTTGAAGCGCAGAAGTATTGGGGCGTTCATTCGATGGCCAACCTTGCGGACGTTCCCGGATTCATCGCCGCTTTTTTTCAAACAATGCACTGGCACGAATTCAAAAGTTCCATTTTAGATCGGGTTCTTTTTATTACCGGGCTGTCGTTGTTGCCTTCGCTTTGGCGATTGAATCGAGAGTGGGTCGTCTGGTCGTTGGCTTTGGGTTTGCTACCGGCGATGAGCGGACAATTTGTTTCTTTGACGAGGTATGGAGCGGTTGTGTTTCCGATTTTTGTCGCCGCGGGTATTTTTCTGCAAAGTTTTCCATCCAAAGCCCCTTTGTGGATTGTCGTCTTCTTGTTTTGGATAGTGCAAATCTTGCTTCTGATTCGGCTAACCACTTACCAGTGGGCGGGTTGAACGACCCGGCGAAAGAGTTTACATATTCGCTAGATTTGCCATTTGCGCCTCATCGATCCTCTTGCTAAATTTAATGCGCAATTGATTTTAGGGTTGCGTTGTTTAGGCAACTACGATATTCTGCCGAAATGATCCGAGTTTTAGATAATATTTCCGGTTGGGGACGTCCCTTTGCATTTTTTGCGGCGCGGATGTTTTTTTTCTTTTTGGCGTTGTTTGCCGTTGTTCAGGCAGCTTTCTCTGAGTCAAATCCGCGTCCGAATATCATTTTAATTATGTGTGATGACATGGGGTTTTCGGACATCGGTTGTTACGGGGGAGAAGTGCAAACTCCTCACCTGAATCGTTTGGCAAAGGAAGGGATGCGGTTCACACAGTTTTACAACAACGCCAAGTGCACGACTACTCGCGCGTCGATTTTGACGGGTCTTTATCCGCGTTTCGGCGAGCCGGGGCACTTGCGGGAGAATATGATTACCTTAGGGGAAGGGATGCAGTTAGCCGGATACCGAACGGCGCTGTCTGGAAAGTGGCATTTGCTCAAAGCGCAGGGAATAAAGAAAGACATTGCGGGGAGTTGGCATCGGGACTTTGATCGTTCCACGCATCCGTATTTTCGTGGGTTTGAAAAGTTTTACGGGTTGTTGGACGGTTGTTGTAATTTCTTTGATCCGGCTCGTCCCGACCCTGCCTATAAAGGAGGAAGGATCCGAAGTTTTGGGCGAAACGATCTACCGATAACTTCTTTCCCCGATGATTACTATTCGACGGATGCGTTTACCGATCACGCCATTGAGTCCATTCAGGAGTTTGCCTCGGCGGGACAGCCATTCTTTCTGCATCTAAACTATACGGCACCGCACTATCCACTTCATGCGAAGCCGCAAGATATTGCAAAGTATCGCGGCCGTTATCTTGGAGGTTGGGGCGCAATGCGGTCGGCTCGTTGGGAAAGGCAACAAGCGATGGGCTTAGCGGCGGCGAATTGGAGTCTTACCCAGAAGGACTCGAGGGCTTATGAATGGGCCGGCGCCGATCATAATTTTGAGGACTTTCGCATGGCGGTTTATGCTGCAATGATCGATTCAATGGATCAAAACATCGGCCGTTTGCTGAAGGCATTGGAAGAAGAAGAGATTGAGAGCAACACTTTGATCTTATTTCTTTCCGATAACGGCGGCTGTTCGGAAGAGCCGGGAAGCCGAGATCCTAAGAGACGCATTCCCGGCCCGAAGGATGATTACGTAGCGGTGGGACCCTCATGGGGTTGGGCTCAGAATACGCCGTTTCGCCGCTATAAGTCTTGGGTTCACGAAGGAGGGATTACCACGCCGATGATTGCGTGGTGGCCGGGAAAGGTGCCGGCCGGTTCTATTAATCGGTCGGTGGCGCATATTATCGACTTGTTGCCAACATGCCTCGAATTGGCCGGCACGGAATATCCCCAAGAATATAAAGAACGGAATCTGTTGCCCGTAGAGGGAAAGAGCATGGCGCCTCTGCTGTTTGGAAAGTCTCGAAAAGGCCATTCCTCGCTTTCATGGTATTGGGCGGGAAACCGCGCTATCCGACAAGGTGATTGGAAATTGGTATGGGATAAGTTGGAAAAGAATTGGGAATTATACAATCTCAAACAAGATCGTTGCGAGACAAAGAACTTGGCGACGGCACATGTCGCGCGGGTTGCCTCTATGGCTTCGGACTATTTTGATTGGGCAAAGTTAGTGGAGCTGAAGTTGAAGAGGGATAAATAAAAAAGCGCGGCGCGCTGAAAATAGCAGATTGAAGCCATTGGGAATTGTAAGTTAGAGGAGTTTGGATGATCGTCTTTGCTCTCAGCGGGCTCTTTCTCAAACTTATTCCACCAAGTCGTCATCATCGCATTCATTAATGGCACCGCGCACAACTCGCGAAAACAAACGAAGGGCGGACATGATTTGAAAGGCGAGAATGCCTCCCTCAAAAGTGAGGAAATAATCCGCTATCAACACGTCGGAACGCTCTTCTACCACCGAGAAGCGTGGAAAGATAACACGATGATTCATCCTGTTGACAAATGCGTGTTTCAATTCTAAAGGCGCCTCTTCCTTGAGCCCGAATGCCGCCATATATTTCAGCAGTTTTCGATCCTCATCCACTCCCACAAAGATTCTTCGAATGCTTTCGGTGCCGATAACAAGACGCTCGTTCTCGTCAATTTTTGCGCTAAAGAAGGCTCGCTTAAATAACGCCTCGAGATTCTCCGTTGTCACTTCATCTTCCGCGATGATTTCCGAATCCGCCTCTTTAAAACGATGATGATTTAATTTTGACATAACCAACTCTTTCTCAATATTCCACTAACAATATATTTCCGACGCGCTCTAATGTTCGTCCCCAAAAACTCAAAAGGAATTGATTTCGGCAACGCTATGAACCGCTAACCCCTTGCTACTAATCAAACTTGATCGGCCGTAGGGCATGCAAACCCTTCTCTATAGTTTCGGGTAGTAAGCGCCGTGGCGGCGGCGGATTTAGGGAAAACTTCCCTCGCTGGATCCAATTGCAACAACGGCCCCATAGAAATCGGATACCGATCCAGATCCACGCCGTTTTTCTTCAGGTGTTTGATAGTGCGCTCCAACGTGTGAAGGTTGTCATCCAGGCTTTTGACTTTGCTCAGAATCTCTTTGGCGCGATTGGGCGAGACGTGATGCTGCTCGCCTAGATAGTAGGAGATATTGCCGAGGTGGCTAATGCTTGCGGAAAGATGACCTTCCCAGGCGTCGGCGTTTAGACGGCTTGCATCTCGGGAGAGGCAAGCTTTGATGAAGTTTCCAAAGTGGTCGCCGCCGCCTTTGAATTCCCGGATGACTTGGAATTGTTTGTCATAGGCAATGCAATGGGTGTAAGAGCGTTGCACAAGGTAGCCTTGGGATCCGTAGAAAATCACGCCAATTTTATTGCCTTTGGTTTGCTTGAAGAGCCGATTGATTTCTTCGTCGTCGGAATCGGTGACGTCCAGTCCGCGGGTTTCAAAGACGATGCACTTATCCCCATAGTCGTATAACGAGACTTCAGTGTTGGCCGTGTCGCCGGCGTCGACGTATCCCGGATTATTGCGCTCGGCCTGATAACCGAGGCGGCCGCCATAGCTTAAAACCGCTTTGGGTTGAGTGTTAATCCCCAGTCCCCAGCGGGCGATGTCGGTCTGGTGAGGGCCTTGATTGCCAAGGTCTCCGTTGCCGTAGTGCCGCTGCCAGTGCCAATCGTAGTGAAATCGCTCGCGGGTAAGTTTGGGGATTGTGTAAGGCGCCGGACCGCTCCAGAGGTTGAAGTCGACGTTATCAGGGACTTTATAGTCCCCAAGGGGCCCGATGGATTTGCGCCGTTTGTAGCAAAGACCGCGGGCAAAGTGAACTTTGCCAATGCCTCCCTCGCGCAGGAACTTCATTGCGTTGATGATGGCCGGATTGGAGCGGCACTGGGTGCCGACTTGGCACATCCGCTTGTACTTCTTGGCAGCCGCCACCAAGGCGCTCCCTTCGGCTATCGTGTAGCTGATGGGCTTTTCAATGTAGGCGTCCTTGCCCGCTTGCATAGCCCAAACCCCGGCCAGCGCATGCCAATGGTTCGGAGTGGCCGTGCTCATCACATCGACGTCGGTAGACTCGAAGGCCAGTCTCATGTCGCTGACGAGGGCGGGGCGTTTGCCCTGCCGTTCCTCAATTTCGTTGCAACGGTAGCGGCCAATCTTTTCGTCAATCTCGACAATCACCCGCACTTCGGTTCGCGCATCGCGGACAAAGGCGCCCAGATGCGAGTTTCCCCGCCCGCCGACGCCAATGACGGCCGCTCCCAACTTCTCATTCGCTCCCAGCACCTTGCCGATATAAGGCATGGCGATGATCCCAGCGCCGGCAGCAGCGCTGGTTTGAATAAAACGACGACGATTTACTTTTGACATAACCCTCTCTCTTTCTTCCATTCAAATCAAGATCCACGGAATTCGGCAACGAAATTCCATAAAACCCAACTAAATTATCCCACAAGAATTGTGTTGGCAAGGAAATATTTGCCGAGAAAACAACGCGAGATTTGATTTGCCTTCGTCGGAGATTCGCTTTAAACTTCCTCCTCTTTTCAAGGCAGGGTAAAACGCCTTCTAGCCGACAAAAAACTTCAATGAACAGCTACGATATTGCGGTAATCGGAGGGGACGGGACGGGACCCGAAGTGGTTCGGGAAGCGGTCAAAGTGTTGGACGTCGCCGCCCAAAAATTCAATTTCAAAATCCATTACGAATCTTTCGATTTCGGAGGAGATCGCTATTTGCGGACAAAGGAGGCCTTGCCCGATTCAGCAGTCGACGATCTTCGACGCTTTCCCGCCGTGTTGCTCGGCGCCATCGGACATCCCGAAGTCCAGCCCGGCATTTTAGAAAAGGGCATTTTGTTGCGCCTGCGTTTTGAACTGGAACAATACATCAACCTCCGCCCCGTCAAACTTTACGACGAGCGCTTTTGCCCCTTGAAAAACAAAAAACCGAAAGACGTGGACTTTGTCGTCGTGCGCGAAAACAACGAAGGACTTTACACCGGTTCGGGCGGATTCGTGTTCAAGGGCACCCCGCACGAAATCGCCGTCCAAGAAAGCGTCAACACCCGGCGCGGCGTCGAGCGTTGCCTGCGCTTCACCTTCGAATATACCCGCAAACGAAACCAAGAGAAAAAATTGACGCTCTGCGGCAAAACCAACGTGCTTACCTACGCCTTTGACTTGTGGGAACGAGCCTTCCACGAAATCGGCCGGCAAGACTTTCCCGACATTCAACGCGACTATGCCCACGTCGATGCCACAACAATGTGGTTCGTCAAAAATCCGGAGTGGTTTGACGTCATCGTAACCGACAACATGTTTGGCGACATCATCACCGACCTTGGCGCCATGATTCAGGGCGGAATGGGCATTGCCGCCGGCGGAAACCTAAACCCCGAAGGAACCAGCATGTTTGAGCCCATCGGCGGCAGCGCCCCAAAATACACCGGCCAAAACATCATCAACCCATTGGCCGCAATCTGCGCCGGCCAAATGATGCTCGACTTTCTAGGAGAAACCAACGCCGCCCAAGCCGTCGAACAAGCCGTCATTCGAGCCGCCCGCGAAAAAATCCAAGGGCTTGGCGCCGGCCAAATGGGTTGCTCCACCTCCGAACTCGGCGACTGGATCGCCAACAACTTGTAAAGCGGAAAGAAAGTTGCTTTGTTTTCCTTCACCGCCGACGGCAAAAGGAACAACTTTACTCCACTCGCAAACGGAAAAATTCTGATGAAAGCGAAGAACTACGGAGACGGCGCACTGGACTGATGGCGTTGACATCATTCCACGGACCGGCGATGTTTGGGGCGGATTGCAACACGCCGCCGCTCCAAGAGATTTCTACACCGTCTTCCAAGTGGGATATTTTGAGAATCGCCGCCGGATCGTAAATGGCAATGCTGAACGTAGCGTCCGCCGGAAGATCCCCGACAAGAGATTCCCTCTCACTTGATAGGACATGATACCAGATTCTCAAACCGTCAGTGTTCATTCCACGAGGGACGTGCAAACGCCTAAATGGATTCCACAAAACTCTCAAACTTGTCAGACTTGCTAGCCCTTCAGGCAAAGTTAAACTTGTCAATTCGTTCCAGTCCAAATTGAGCGTCTGTAAATTCGACAAACCTTCGGGCAGAGACAAACTTTTAAACCGATTCCATGAGAGATTGAGTGTTCTCAGGCTGGTTGTCCCGGCGGGCAGAGTTAGTCTCGTCAATTGATTCTCCGATAGATTCAACGTCCGCACATTGCTCCGCGGCAATGTGAACTCAACCAATTGGTTGTCCTGTAGATTCAAATCCGACAAGCTTGTCAAACCGGCCGGCAAAGTTAGGTTAGTCAACTGATTTCCAGAAAGATTGAGCGAGCCCAAATTCGCTAATCCCGCCGGCAAAACCAGACTCGTCAACTGATTGGTGGCAATATTCAACGTCCACAAATTCGCCAACCCCACGGGCAAAGTCAGACTCGTTAACCGATTCTCCGAAAGATCGAGCGTTTGCAAGTTCGCTAAGCCCGTAGGCAATGTCAGACTCGTCAACGAATTCCCTTTAATTTTTAGCGTCTTTAAGTTCACCAACCCTTCAGGCAAAGTCAGGCTCGCCCCGCTGTACCTAAAATCCAGCAAAGTCAAATTCCACAGTCCCTTCGGCAAAGTGAGATTCGTCAATACATTCCCGGAAAGACTGAGCGTCCTCAAATTCGACAAACCTTCGGGCAAGATGAGGCTTGTTAGGTCAAAATTGGAGAAATCCAAACGTTCAATGTCTCGATCTACTACAAAGGTGTAAGACTTGCCGTCGTCTTTTGTGACTTGAATTTCGAGAGTTTCGGCGTTGGCTTGGAGTCCGGCAACGGCGAAGGCAACCGCAATTGTTGTTTGGCAAAGGAGCTGTTTGGACTGCTTCATAAAGTTCATGGGCGATGAAATGGTTCGACTTTTTCGATTGCGAATTCTGTTCATTATCTATTTCTTAAATTCTTAAATTTTCCGCTTGAAAGCGAGTTTTTTTTGTTCGCTTTTCAAAGCAAGCGAGAAGGAAAAATAGAACATTTTTAGGCGCTGTCAAAACATTTTTGATTTTTTGAGCGAACTTTTTTCAAAGGAGACGAATGAAAATTCCAAAGAGCAGGCGGATTGTGGTGCTGGACGGATACACTTTGAATCCCGGAGACCTCAGTTGGGCTGGACTGCGCCAGTTGGGAGAATGCTCGATTTTTGAACGAACTTTGCCATCCCAAATAATTTCTCGCGCTAGGGATGCCGAGATTGTCTTGACCAACAAAACTCCTCTGGATCGCGAGGCTATTTGCGCTTTGCCCAACTTGCAATACATCGGCGTTTTGGCCACCGGCTTCAACGTTGTCGACACAAAAGCGGCACGAGATCGACAAATTCCAGTGACCAACGTGCCGGCTTACGGAACGCAGTCTGTGGCGCAGATGACTTTTGCGCACATTCTAGAGTTGACCCAGCATGTGGGACATCATGCCGCAAGCGTGCGAAAAGGAGTTTGGAGCCAATGTTCGGATTTTTGTTACTGGGAAAGCCCTTTGTTCGAGCTTGCGGGCGCCGCAATCGGCATTGTTGGATATGGCCGAATCGGACGAGAAGTAGCTCGTCTTGCTCAGGCTTTCGGCATGAAGGCAATGGCGACTCGAAGTTCTGGGACGGCCGGCGAAGAAAACGGCGTCTTGTTCTGTTCACTGGAACGACTTTTGCGGCAAAGCGACGTGGTTACTTTGCACTGCCCGCTCACGCCGAAAACGCGTCATTTGATAAATGCGGAAAGATTGAAACTGATGAAAAAAACAGCGTATTTGGTGAACATCGCTCGCGGCGCACTAGTTGATGAAACAGCCTTGGCCGCTGCGTTGAACGAAGGAAGATTGGCCGGGGCGGGATTGGATGTATTGGAAACAGAGCCGCCCCACAACGGCAGTCCTCTTTGCGCGGCAAAAAATTGTTACATAACTCCGCATATCGCATGGGCGACTTGGGCGGCGAGAGAACGTCTGTTGCGAACGGCGGTGAAGAACTTGGAAAGTTTTATGAACGGTTCTCCTGTCAATGTTGTTAATCAAGTTTTGTGATCCGACGGCAAAGTGAATCTGTTAAAACTCACAAAACAATCTGCTTGCTTTCGTAAAGTCTAATCTTATTTTCCAACCTAATGATTCCTATGGGTTGTATAGGAATATGTAGCGGCGGTCGCTTTGTCTGTGTTTTTATAGAATCTATAAAGTAATCGCCTGCTTGCGCTTGCTTCCGAACTTTGTATTTTCCGCAATCAAGACATCTTGGACGACGCGCCCTTTGATTAAGTGTTCTTGAATGATTCGTTCGAGCGTCTCCGGCGTGCATGAGTGATACCAAGCGGCTTCGGGATAGACGACCGCAATGGGCCCGCGAGCGCAAATGCGCAGGCAATTCGCTTTGGTACGGAAAATTTTGGCTTTGTTGGGGGCAAGTTCCAGTTCTTTGAGGCGGTTTTTGAGATAATTCCAAGATTTCAAGCCGTCGGTTTTCAGGCAACACTTGGCATTGGTTTGGTCGGCGCAGAGGAAGATATGCCGTTGGATTCCGCAAAGGTTATTCTGTTTTTGAATTTCTTCCAGCATTTTCAAGTTCGGTGTGGACAATAAATACTATATTAATTCTCTTGGGATTGGGAAGATTGGAATTCTAGGATGTGTTTGCCCACTTGTTCTTTTAGCGTTTGATAGACGGGAAGTGTAACTTGGTTTAGTTCGCGTCTGGCTTGTTCGGAGTTTTCCATTTCAAGGTAAATGCGGGCGAGATGGATGCGGACGCCTTGTTTTTCAAAGTCGCTGGGCGCAAGGGAGGCGGCGTATTGCCAAGCGTCGAGCGCCTCTTGGGGATGCGCCATTTTAGAAGGTTGATCGGAGGTTTTTATACCATAGTATGTTTGGGCGATGTCTTCGGCCAGATCGAAGTTTTTTGGATCCAGTTCTAACGCTTTTTTATAGAGCGACAGCGTTTTGTCAAACACTTCGGTATTCGTGAGATGATAGTATTCCCTAGCATCGTTGCGAAACAGGAACACAACCGCGCCGAAGTTGTGGTAATACAATGGCTCTTTGGAGTTGAGTGCGATGGCTTTTTCGTAGCAAGCGAAGGCTTCTTTGCCGTTGCCGTTTTGTCCGTAGTAGTTGGCGAGGTTATTCCAAGCGGCGGGCAAATGAGGATTGATTTCGACTGCTTTTTGCAGGTGAGGCAGGGCGGCTTGTTCTTCGCCAATATCCGAGAGGAAGCTGGCAAAGGTTAATCGCGCCTGCGCGTGGTTTGGATGGGCGGAAAGGAAGGTTTCGTAAGCTTCTTTGACGGGTTGAACGGCGCGGTTGATTTTTCCTGCCAACGCGATGGTTTCCGTTTCTAAGGCGTCGGCCCGTTGGCTGGCGCGAATCCATTCGCTAATCTTTTGTAATATGGTGTCGTCTAGTTCGAGAAGGCGTTGGTAGTGTTGTTCCGCCGGTTCCGTCTTGGCAGAATTTGAAGAGGAATCCGCCTCTTGTCCCCACAAGGGTAACAATGCCCCGCCGATGATGAAGAGAAAAATCAGAGTGCGTTTCACGTTGGCCTACCGCGGAAAAGTGGAAAGGAAACTGCAATCTTCATAATATTTCGCCGGCGAGCAGAATTACCTTGTTTGATGAGGTTGGTTTTGTTCACCGACTTTGGATGCGATAGTATTGTTTGTCGGCGCCGGTTGCGCTGGTTGTCGCCGCGAATCCATTGTCCAGCGCAAGGATGTTCGCCATTGGATCAATGCGCCAAGGGCCGGAGGGATCTGAGGCTATTAACAAATCAAATGCCTGAGGTTCTCCAGAATCAGCCTCAAATGCAACGCGGACTTGTCCGTTGGCAATCTCTAAACTTGTCAATCGTATAACCTGGGGTGCTTGGACGGGAACTCCTCTGCCCGTGAAGGTCAACACAAAGCTTTTCTCCGCAGGCGCCCAACTGCCGTCCCCCGCTTGCCGCGCTATCAATACTATGTCCCCAGGCTGCGTCACATTCAAACGAGTCCCCGAAGGAAACAATGTCGCCTCCCCAGTCGAATTGCCCTCGTCCACCTCCAAAGTCACCGGCAAACCCGAAGTCGCTTCCACAATCGGCAAAGGCCCCACAATCATCGCCACCCCTTCCATCGCTATCGGCCAAGGCGTGAAATCCGTCAAATCCCCAACACTAATCTCCTGCGACGCTAAACGAATCCTAAATGTGCCCATTGCACTGCCTTTCCAGTTAGAATCCTCAACAGTCGCCACAACCTCATACTCGCCTATCGCCTCCGGAACCTCCGACGACCCAGCATACACAACGCGCACATTCAACCCCGGCGGCTGCGTCACCACTCCCGCCGGACTCACTTGCCCTACCAACTGACTTAACGAAGCCTCCACAAAGTTAACCTCCGCAACCCCATGAGTAATGGTCAGCATAGCAATCTTGAACCCCTCATGCGTCTCAGCCGTAATAAACACGCGAACCTCGTAAGTGCCAGCATCCACCGGAACCTCCGAACCTCCATTGTAGGTAATGCTCGCCGCAACCCCCGCCGGACTCATCGTCACCGTGACCGGTTTCGGATTCCCGTCATATATGTGATCCAGATTCGTAATCTCTATATCCACAGGAATCTTCGTCGCAGACGGACTGATAGTCAAGGTAGCCGTTGCCACCCCCTCATAACCTTCCTCATTTACCTCCACACGAACCGCATAAGTCCCAGCGTCCACCGGAACCTCCGAACCGCCATCGTAAGTAATGACCACTTCCAAACCAGCCGGAACCGTCGCCACAACCACCGGCTTGGGATTCCCGTCATACTCCTGCTCCAAATTCGAAACTTGTATCTCCGCTAGCTGAACAGCCGGCTGACCAGTCACCTCGATCATGAAAACACGCTCCACCGACGCCCAATAGTCATCCCCCGCCTGACTAGCAACCAACTCAACATTCCCCACCCCCCGAATTATCAGGAAACTCCCAGAAACAGAAGCAAGCGCAGACGCATCCGTGCCCGACCCAACCGAAAACACTACCGGCAAATTCACCGGATCATTGGAAGTCGCCACCCCAAACAAACCATAGGCCAACTCTCTCCCCGGATTTACCACACTAACAGGCAACTGCATCGTAATCTGCTGCGGCGCCCTCGTTATCTCAAAAATCCCCGCCACGCTCCCCTCCCAGTTCGGATCCTCAATGGTCGCCACAGCCTCATACCCCCCTATCAACTGAGGCAACGCATCAACCCCGCTATACGTAACCCCCACTTCCAATCCCGCCGGAACCGTCACAACTCCCGCCGCCGCAATCCCGTTAATCGGCCGAGTCAACGAACCCGGAACAAAACTGATTTGCGCCACCCCCTTCGCAACAACTAAACTCCCCTCCGCAAAACCAGAATAAACCCCATTCGGATCACTAATCACCGCGCGAACTTCATACATCCCCGCGCCAACCGGAACCGCATCAGCGCCATCATAGGTGACAATAACCCCCAACCCAGGAGGATCCGTCGCCACAGACACCATGCGCGCCGTGCCATCATATACCTGAGCCAAATCCGACAAGGTAACAATAGCCGAATCCGTTATCTTCAAAACCCCCTCAGCGCTCCCCGAATACCTAGGATCATTCACAACAGCACTCACCGCGTAAGACCCCTGAGCCATCGGCGCATCCATAGACCCATCATAAGTCACATCAACATCCAAACCCTCCGGAACCGTCACCACCGAAACAGACTTCGGCAACCCATCATATCCCTGCTCTAAACCCGCCAAAGTGACCTCAGCAGGCGCCTTCGCCACCGTGATAGAACCCGCAACAAACGCAATGTCGTAGTTCGAAGAAGTCAACCCCGAAGGAGTCAACTCATAAACTCCCGCTACCGCATCCTCCGAACCCCCACCATCATCAAAGACCAATGCACCCCCCAACACATCCGGCCCCTCGCCATTCACAAAACCAACATAACTCACCGTGAACACCGGATTCGTCTCCCCAAACCCACGCATCACATCATTCGCCGTGATAATCAACGCAGGACGACTTACCGGAGGAGGCTCGATGATTGCGGAGCGGGTTGCCGTTACAAGTTTGGACGGGCCAAAAGGATACCAGCGGTCGGACACTTGGGCGCGAACTTCTAACAAATAATTGCCTTCGCTTGGCGGCGCAAACGCAAACCGGCCTGCCTCCTCCACTTCGTGTAGTAAAGGTTCGGCAACTTCCATTGTGTTCACAAGTTCTAGATCGTCAAAATACCAACCATATGCAAGAGGAGACGTCCCATCATAGGGAAACCGTTTCCCGCCAGCTTTCATTGCAAAGGCAAAGCGGAGACGAATATGTTGGAAGGCGAAGGAGGAAAGATCGACGGTTCGCCGGCGGAAACTGGTTTCACCGCGCTGAGTCCCCCCTTGCACATTGCCGGCTTGAGACCAAATCACAGTCCAATGCGCTCCGTCGTCAACACTTGCCTCCACTTGCGCGATTTCGTCCGAGGTGGCAATCGTCAATCGGCTCCGAAAGTGTAGCGCGCCGTTCCTGCCCGGACGGAAGACTCGATTCCAGTTGAGGAATTGTTTGTCGCCCGTTGGGTGAACGAGATGAAAACTATATCGGCCTGAATGTTTGACGGATGAAGTGCGGACGGAATATCTGCCGGTGGTTTCCTCTTCAAAATCGCTCAAGCGGTTTTCCGCGCCTTCAACGCCGTCAATGGGAATCAAGCGGTTTTGTCGCCATTGATAGGCGGTGGCGCCGTCGACGGTTGAAAAGGTAAATGAAGTGTCCATCCCGTTTGGAATGGTGTTCGGGCCGGCAATCTGCGGCGGTCGATAAATTGGAGTAAAGTCCACTTTTGCGTTTCTTGAACGAGACACAACAGCCGATTCGATTTTCTCCGCAAACCCCGCTCCTGAAAAAGTAACTTGCCATCTGCCGTTGCGAGGAACCGGCACGCCAAAGCCGCCGGAAGGGTAAGTCAATGCGTAGAAGTCCGAACCTTCCACATCGACCCGAATGCCTCCCAAACCTTCGCCGGAATCATAAAAGCGATTGCCGTTCAAATCGTAGTAAGCCACGCCGGTGACAAAGGGCGTAGTGTTGTGCCGAGTTCCAAACTCTTGGGTCACTAATTGCGGCCCCACATTCTCCTTCGAGCCGTTAATCACGCCAACCCCGATTTCCTGATATGCGGGATCGTGAATAGCCAAGCGGTGTCCGGGCGGGGTTTGGATACCGCGGGGTTCGTTGCGTCCCCAATCCACGTTGAACCCCGCATGCCCATGAAAGATCGATTTTGCAAAAGCATAAACATTTTCCCCTATTCGAGTGAATGAATAGCCGGCGTCTAATGCACGATCGCCAGGGCCGCTTCCGTCACTGCCGCCGTGTCCTTGAAAATTGTTGTCAAACATGTCCTGCGTATGGCGTCGGGCCGCCTTGGTCAACGCCGCATTCGGCACGAGAACGCCGGCAACCGGCAGGTGATTAAATCCCTCCTCCGGAGCATTAAGCACCCAGTCCAAATCGACATTCAAAGAACGATAAGCGCCGAGCAGGTCTGGATCCTCTGTCTCGACAAGCCGCCGGCCTTCGGCTTTGGGATCCAGCCGCGCCCGATTGACGAGTTCGACGTAGGCTTGCTCATCGTCCGTCAATTCGCCAATATCATAGCGTCTCTTTTCATTGAAGGGGAAAAACGTCGTCTCCTCTTGCGGCGTCCAGTCGCCAACCGCCGTAAACGGCGGCGGCGCCTGCGGATGCGGATCATCCACGACAAGCGAGGCGACTTGCGAATTCAGTTCCAAGTTTGCGGACGGCAATGCAAGCAAAGCGACAACACGCAACAACGGAAAGAAAGCGGAGAAAGATTCTCGATCTGTGACGTAAAATGGCGGCATAATGAACGGCGTTTCTTTGATTTAGATCCGACAACGACAGGGAAATTATACGGCAACGGCGACAAAATTCCAAATGTTTTCCGAGTTGGTGTTTTGTGTAACGTTCCCGCATATTTTGTGTCATGGAAGAAAGCGCAGTCTTCGAAGAATCTTTTAGCAAGGTTGTTCAACTTTCGGGTTTCTTCGTTGTGAAACTTTGCGCTGGCGGCGGGGTTGTTTGTTGCAAAATGGGCGTTTAACTATCAGACTTTGCCGCTTATGGGCAAGAGACAGAAACATTCGAAACCGCGCCCCCAAAAAAAGTCAAAGTGGCAGTTGGCGGCCGTTGGGTTTCTTTTGGCCGTGGGTTGCGGAATCTTCCTCATCCAAAAAATGCGGCCGACTCAGCAAAAGCCGGCGGCGACAAACCCATCCACCTCAATCTTGGAACCGGAGGAAACTGTTTTTGCGCAATATGCCGGCTCGGAAAGTTGCCGGGAATGCCATCCATCCGCTTTTGATTCTTGGAAAATCTCCAACCACGGTTTGGCCGAGCGTTTGCCAAGCCCCACTTTGGACGATCCCGCTTTTCATAACGAACGCCCTTTTGCCCACGGCGGCACAGAGACGCATCCAACGCTTTCTAATGGAAGTCGACAAATTGCCTCACTCGGATTCGAAGGCGAAATCGCCCACTACGAAGTCCGCCGAATTATCGGTCACAACCCGCTCCGCCAATTCCTCGTTCCGCATGAGGGCGGGCGTTTTCAAGCGATGGACGCCGCTTTTGATCCCGCCGACAAGAGCTGGTTTTGCGTCTACGGCGAGGAAGACAGACGCCCCGGCGAATGGGGACATTGGACGGGACGAGGCATGAACTGGAATAGCATGTGCGCCTCCTGCCACAATACACGACTTCGCAAAAACTACGATCCCATTGCCGACGCGTATAAAACTTCTATGGCCGAACTCTCTGTCGGATGCGAAGCCTGCCACGGCCCGATGAAAGACCACGTCCAGTGGCAACAACAAAACCCAACACCGCAAACTCCAGACCCTTCCATCCAAAAGCGCACTCCCGCGCAAATCCTCGACACTTGCGGCAGTTGCCATTCCCGCCGCGCTGAACTTACCGGAGACTTCTATCCCGGAGAGTTTTACTTTGACCACTACAACCTTGCCGTTCCAGATGAATCCGACATCTTCTATCCGGACGGCCAAGTGCGCGACGAAAACTACGTCTTTACCTCCTTCCTCAGCAGCCGAATGCACCAAGCGGGCGTTCACTGCATGGACTGCCACCATCCACACTCCACCAAAACCATCCTCCCCGGCAACGCGCTTTGCATGCGCTGTCACAACGGCTCTCATCCTAACAGCCCGAAAATCGAGCCGCTCGCCCATTCCCGCCACCCCGAAGACAGCGAAGGCAACCTCTGCGTCAACTGCCACATGCCTCACACCACCTACATGCAACGGCATCCGCGCCGAGATCACGGCTTTACCATTCCCGACCCCCTCATGACTCAACGCTTTGGCATCCCCAACGCCTGCAACCGATGCCATCAAGACCAAAAAGTGGAATGGGCACTCCGCGCCGTCGAAGACTGGTATGGAGACCGCATGAATCGCTACGAACGCCGGCGAACTCAATGGATCGCCGAAGCTCGGCAAGGACTAGCCTCCGCGCGAAAACCATTGATCCATATGCTTCAAAACGCGACGGAGGAAAACCCCGATGACGCGGAAACATCGCCGCTTTGGAAAGCCAGCGCCGCCCGCCTCTTGTCCCTGTGGATCAACCGCCCCGAAGTGCAAAACGCCCTTCTCTCCGCGCTCGCCCATACCAACGCCCTTGTTCGCGCCCAAGCCGCCGTTGCCCTTGCCCCGTTGGCCGAAAACCGACACACAGAAACCGTCCGCGCGCTGAACCTCCTCCTGGAAGACCCGCGTCGAAACGTTCGCATCAACACCGCTTGGGCGCTCCGACACCAACTCGACGCCTCCAGCCAGGCCGGCCAAGAACTCCTCCACTACATGCGCCACAACGCCGACCAACCCACCGGCCAAATGCAACTCGGCGCTTGGGCATTGTCCCAACAAAATCTCGACGACGCCCTGCGCCACTACGCCCAAGCCGCGCATTGGGATCCCAACTCGCCGCCCATCCGCTACGAACTAGCCATCGTGCACAGCCAAATCGGCAATCGCCAAGAAGCCCTCAAAGAACTCCAAGCCGCCTGCCGACTCGCTCCCAACGAAGCCGAATATCAATACAAACTCGGCCTCGCGTGGAATGAGTTGAACAATCTCGACCAAACAGTGGCCGCCTTTGAAAAAGCCGTCCAATCCGATCCAACGCACTCCCGCGCTTGGTACAACCTCGGCCTAGCAAAAAATCAGCAAGGCAATCCCGAAGACGCCCTCCAAGCCTTATCCAAAGGCGAATCCGCCGCCCCCAACGACCCAGACATCCCCTACGCGCGAGCAACAATCCTTTACCAACTCGGCCGCTACTTCGAAGCAAAACAAGCCGCCGGCCGAGCATTAACTATTCGCCCAGACTACGCGCTGGCCCGTCAACTGCTCGACTCCCTGCCCCGCGATCCGCAATGACAAACATCCCCAACAAGCTGGACGCCAGCGCCATCTCGCGAAAGCGCCGAGAAAACCTTCCAATGCAAAACCCCGTCATTGTCGCCCTCGACGTCCCCACAATCCAGCAGGCAACCGCCCTAATCGACTGCATCGGCAACCAAGCAAGTGCCTTCAAAGTCGGCATGGAACTATTCACCGCCGCCGGCCCTGAAATCATCCGCCGCATCCGCAACCGAGGCGCCGCCGTATTCCTTGACCTGAAATACCACGACATTCCCAACACGGCGGCCGGCGCTGTTCGCGCCGCCGTTCGCCTCAACGTGCAAATGTTGACCATTCACCTCGCGGGCGGACGAGACATGATTCGAGCCTCACAAACCGCCGCCCAAGAGGAATCCGCCGCTCTCGGCATCCAACCGCCTTGGCTGCTTGGAGTGTCCGTTCTTACCAGCATGAATCAAGACGACCTCCAACAAATCGGAATTCGCAGCCCAGTCGCCGACCAAGTGCATCGTCTCGTCTCACTGGGCATCAAAGCCGGGCTTCAAGGATTTGTCTGCTCTCCGCAAGAAATCGTCCGCTTGCGACAAACCCTCCCAACCGATGCCAAACTCGTCACTCCGGGCATTCGCACAACCGCCGCCCAAGACGACCAAAAACGAACCATGACTCCCGCCGAAGCCCTCCAAGCCGGCGCCGACCGACTGGTAATTGGACGCCCCATCTGCGCCGCTCCCAACCCCGCCAAAGCCTTAGAAAACATCCTCGCCACCTTCTAAATAGAAAAGCGGCTATAAATCCGTCGGCAAAATCTAATCCTATAAACCCAACAACTCTCCAACCCTTCGCGCTATGCCGCTGTGAATAAAAAAGACATTCCATTCGAGACTACCGTTCGCTTTGTTTGCCAATCAAGCGATGCAGTTCCGCTGCCCGCGCTTGGCTTTTCTTCGCCTGCGATCCAGATTTGGAGCTCTTTGTTGGTCATTTCTTGGTCGTTCGTTTTCATGGAGATTCAACGGACAGCTTCGGGTTTTCTTTCCTCTATCAAGCGATGCAGTGCCGCCGCCCGCGCTTTCCCTTTCTCAATCTGCTCCGCCGTGAGATGCTCTTCAAGAATGGGAATCTCTTTGCTGACTTCTTCGTTTCCATTTGCTTTCGCCAAGAGAAACCAAGCGTATGCTTCCACATCATCTTGCGGCACGCTTTGGCCTTCGTAATACATCTCGCCAAGTTTCTTTTGCGCCTCAGCAATTCTTTGCTCGGCTGCTTCCACATCATCCTGCGGCACGCCTTGGCCTTTGGCATACATCACGACAAGTTTCTTTTGCGCAAAGGCATGTCCTTGATCATCCGCTTTCTGAAGCCACTTTGCCGCCTCGACATAATCCTGAGGCACGCCTTTGCCTTCGTAATACATCGTGCTAAGGATGATTTGCGCCAAGTCATCTCCTTGCTCGGCGGGTTTGCGATACCACTTTGCCGCCTCGACATAATCCTGAGGCACGCCTTTGCCAAAGTAATACATCCCGCCAAGGCTGTTTTGCGCCAAGTCATTTCCTTGCTCGGCGGCTTTGCGATACCACTTTGCCGCTTCCACATCATCCTGCGGCACGCCTCGGCCATAGTCATACATCCAGCCAAGTCTGTTTTGCGCATCAGCATTCCCTTGCTCGGCTTTTTTTCGCGTCGATTTGAAAAAACGGACTTCTGAACTTTCTTGCCCCCAATAGACGCAAAGCAAAGCGACGGCCGCCAATAAGAATAAGATTTGTTTCATCGCGATGTTCGAAAATTTCTTCGTTTCTAGACTCTCTGGTGGAAGAAGGCAAGCGGAAATGGGGAAGGAGTGAGGAAAGCGGTTGGGCGGCGAAAGCGGATTGGACGGGCGAGGGCAAAGGCCGGGTTTTGGCAATGTTTACCTTCCTTTATCGCGCCAGAATTGACGCACCTTGCCAATCGCAAGTCGTTCATTCGGGCTTCGCAACACCGCCTCGCCTTTCTCCGGAAAACGAGACGGCAACTCACCCAAAATCTTGCGCTGCGCAGCGGCATCGAGCGTTTCAGGGGAAAAATGAAGACCGCGTCCCGCCAAATCAGCGAAGTTTGTCGCATTGGCGCCAGTAGTGAAAAATGCGTCGGCATCTTGCGAGGCCAACCACACGGGAAAACCCCAAGAGCGGCCTTGCCGCGCCAACGAACCCAGCAAACCTGACTTGCCTTCCTTCGGCAAAAGCAAGTGCGCTTCATCGACAAAGAGAACGCACTTCAACGGTTGCACGCCGTTTTCAACGGGAAGGGATTGGTTCATACGCTTCATCAAAAAGTTAAGAATCAACGCCACCGCCAGACTTTTGGTGACGGTGTCGTTGCCAAATTCCTTGAAGTCAATCACCAGAGAGGATTGCAACCATTCGGCCGGAGACACCGCATTTTGCGCGGAAGCAAACAAGTTGAAATCCACGATTTTGTGAATCAACGCCGTCCCAACGCCTGGCGCGTCCATGCCTTCCAGTTCATCCGCTAGCCCCGCAAAGGACGGTGCGGACAACGCCTGATACGCCTCGGCAATCGCCCTTTCCTGCTTTGCCCCCAACTGCGGCGCAAAACAACGGATCAACGCTGCAATTTCATAGGCAATGGGGGCGTTTTGATTTGCGTTCTCATCGCAAAGCAATGGATTAATGGGCAAACTTTCCTGAATCAAACGAACATATTTAGCGCCCGTCCATTTGAGGAATTCGTCGCGTGTTGCCTGTTGCTTCGGATTCTGCGGATCATCTTCCAACTCGCCTTTCAAGTCAAAGAAAACAAAACGCACACCCTGCCGAGCCACTTGCGCAAGAAGATCCAGCGCCAGTTGACTCTTGCCCGTTCCCGGCTTGCCGGAAATCACCAGCAAAGAATTCCCACCGGCCTCGTTCATCGTCCACGATTCGCCGTCGGCAAACAGATTGAGATTCACCGGCTCCGAAACAACCGGCGATGCTTGCCCGGAAACTGCTCGATCCTTGCTCACTCCGCCAAAATCATCCGTGTTGCAGTGCTTCAAAAGCTCGGCGACAAACTTCGTCTCATCTTTGTCAGAGTCTTCCCAAATTTGCTTCAACTGCAGGCAACCGTACTCAAAGTGTCTCCGAAACGCTTTCCGGTATTCAGATTCTTCTAACGTCTTTCCCATGCGATAATTCAGCGCGGCGAGAACCATATCCATTAGTTCTTCGCTACCTATCACATCTTGATCAGCAATTTTTATTTCTCCCCTCTCATGCTCATTCAGTTTGAATTCTGGAGGCAAGCCTCGACCAAGCGCTAGAAAGAGTCCGGCTCTTCCTAAAACATTCCTGCTTCGAGCACCAACCCGCCGGTGAACTCCTTCAATAAATTCTTCTACTGCTTTGCTCGGATGGAACTGTAACCTCTTAAACTTCATAAGTTTTTTCCAAAGTAGTTGTCGACGACGCGGACTTCATAGTGCGGACTGTTCAGATTCTCATGAGTCTCTAAGGTATAAACGCGCGCCAATTGATTTTTCACCAACTGAAACAAGGGACCATCGGGATCCATTTCCGCATTGGTAGCAAGGATTACCGATTGATGTCCCCGCAAGTAGATTTTGTCGAGAACCGCTTGGCTCACTTCTTTGTCCAACCTTCCTAGCGGCGTGTCCACTACCATAGGAGGCACACGCTGAGCCAGTTGGCGCAATACTTCGTAAAAGGCCAGTATTTGAACTTGGCGTTGCCCGGCAGAAGGATTCACTTTATCCCAAGTTTCACGATCGCCGGCAGGTTGTTGATCCAGAAAACATCTCCAATCCTTGCCAAAATGCATCCCTAGAAACTCGTGACCGCGGTTGGTGATGTCTATCCACAAATCGCCTACCTTTGTCGAGATATCCGCCCTCATTTTGTCGGCCGCTTTTTTACGAATTGTTTCCGCTGTTTCCCGATATTGGGTTGCCGATTTAATCAAATTTCGCCCTTTCTTGGCTTTCTCAACCACCTTCCTTTGGTTTCTTTCTTCTTGTTTTTGTTCCTTAAATCTCTGTTTTAGTTGATCTACTTCGATTTTGATTTCCTTGAGTCGCTCTTCGATATTGGTTCGTTGCTCATCCAAACGGCCTTTCTTCTGTCTAAGTTCGTTGGCGCGTTCTTTGGCTTCCGGATTCGGAGTAAGCATTTTTAGTTTGGATTCCAGTTCTCGCAAATTCGCCGAAAGTATATCTCTGCGCTGGACAGCTTCTTTGATTTCGCTGACCGATACCGTCCCGTCTGCAAGTTGTCTGCGAATCTGATCGCTAATAATTGGTTGATTACAAACATAAACGCGCTCCGGCATATCAGGCGGCGGATAGAAAAGATCATTGAGCGCTTGGCGTAACCGTCTAAGGTAATAAGCAAGACACTCTTTGGGTAACTCAAACTCCTTGCTAAGTTCTAAAATAAAAACCTTCTCTTCAATTTCTGGAATTTTCGGCTCCACCGCTTTTTTTCCTTGCTCCCATTCAATCCGACCTTCTTCTTGTTTTAAGTGGGAATGTAGGCTTTTGCGAAACTTGCCTAATAACGCAATCGGCAAAGCCTTTTCCCAAGCGGCTTCCAGTTTTTCTCTTATCTTTTTTTCTTCTTCTTCAATTTTCTTACGTTTATCCTTCTCCTTTTGGATTTCTACAGGATCCGCTCCTGTAAACTTCAATTCTTCGTCAATCTCTGAGATTTCTGAGTTGAGACGTTTCCATTCTAATTCTTTGTCCTCTTTTTCGCTATCGAGAGCCTTAATACCTCCCTGAATTTTTTCAATTTCAGCAATGATTTCCGAAAGTTTTCTGTGTTCCAGATGAGAAGAACCTGGCCGGTATTTTTTGGGAATCTTACTAGTGATCAAACTACGAAGATAATTTTCCAGTTCCGTATAATTCCAAAGTCCCAAAATTCGACTGATACCTTCAACAATACCTTTTTCAGAAAGATTCTCGTTTTGCTCTCTTTCCGCGTCGAAGAAGAAAAAGCGCGCCAAATGGCGGGGAAGAAAGTTGTCGCGCAATTTTTGCAGGCGAGTGTCATCGTGTTCTTTATTCCCGTTGTTTTCGATTGCATACGACTTCCAAACCGGCGCGCCGTTTGGCTTCCATTTAACTTGGCGAATCAAAGTCAAGGAATTCCCCTCGCGATCGTTCCCAGATTCTTCACGACGGGACAATTGAACTTCCAAGCAGACGCTGGGCTTGCCTTCGGCTTTGGCTTTGCGGTTGAGCGATTGGTTGAAATCAAAACCTGGCTCCACTTTTTTCAAATCGTCGACTCCCTCATCACCAATAACAGCAAGATAGAGCGCCCTCAAAAGATAGGTTTTGCCAGCCCCGTTCTTGCCTCCGATAAGAATGCCGCACTTGCCTTCAACCGGCCGGAAGTCAAAGATTGTCTTGCCATAATACGGCCCGAAGTTTTCGACCGTAAGTCGATCAATCACGATCTCCGCCTTCAAGTTGCCACCTCTCCTTCTTTTGTTTGGATATCGTCATTCAATATCTCAATCAACTCGTCCAACAAACCAGTCGCTCGGGGGTTTTCAGAATGTCGTTGCACTGCATCCAACAAGCGTTGAAGAGTTGGGGAAGAGACGCCTTCCTGTTTACAGATCTCTTCCTGCAATTCGGACAATCGATCGCGCCGTTCTTCTTCCATACCTATGCCTCAGACTTGCTTAGCGATTTTGCGAACTCTTTTTCCGCCATCTGATTCTTTTGATTCTTTCCAAAAGCTGTATAAGCCCGCAATTCTTTGCCGTCAATCATAAGTCCGAATCCTCATTTTGTTCCAGTTGAGTCCATCGTGTCAAGAATTCGAAGTACAAAACCAGCAACCGAAGCGCAAGTTCAGCCGCTTTTTTCGGAGGTGGATTGTGTTATTTTGCGGTCTTTTTGGCCGCTTTCTTTATTGTCTTCTTTGCGCTGGCCGCTTTCTTTGCCGTTTTCTTGGCCGCTTTTTTTGCGGTCTTCTTTTTTGCCGATTTCTTGGCGGAGACTTTGGCGGGTTCTAGATCGGTGGGTTGGACTACGTCTTCGGCCTTCTTGTCGCTTTTCTTTTTGGCGGATTTTTGAACGGAGGCTTTTGTGAGTTCGAACTCGGTTGGCTCGACTGGCTCGCCTTTGTCAAATTGCTTGACGAATTGAAGCGCGCCATCGGGCAGTTTGTAGCGGCTTTTCAGCAGACCTTCCTTGCGGACGTCGGCGACAACCGTTCTCTCCCCGTCGGCAAGGCTGTAGTTGTAGCCAACGCCGAGTTCTTCGACGGATCCAGCCGCTTTTTCAAAGGCCGGATTGTCTTTGATGGCCAGCGCAATCGGGCAGGAGGCCGTGTCTTTTGGTTTCCCTTGACGGATATGTTCTTCTGTCACCTGAATTTTCATGATGTTATTTCGCTTAAAAGAAACTTGTATTTCAAAGCGCTATGTTCCGTTATTTCGGCGTTGTTGGCAAGTTTTTTTCGAGAGGTTTGGCAAGAGGATTGCCTGCTTGCGTTGGATCATAAATGGCTTTGCCCATCGGGCGCGTGCGCAAAGTGCCGTTCCATTCTTGGCTGATTCGATGACGCGCTGAAGTGGCACGATCCAGATGCGTTATTTTTCGTAGGAATCGCAGTCCGCCGCGTACACATGGCGCATCTTTCGATATTCATCGGTGCAGTACTTTGTGGAGCGAGACAAAAACAGCACTTCGCTTTTATCTCCCAACAGGGCGATGCGGCCGTCGGGCATCCACTCTATATCCCGCAGTCTTTTTCCAATTTTAATTTTCTCAACATATTGGACTTGGTCGTTATAAAGGCGGCAACGATAGATGGATTTTCCGCGCAAGGCGGCAATGAGAAAATCGTCCTTCCACAAAGGAAACCAGCGCGCCTCATTCACAACTATGCCGGTGGGCGCTATTGCAGGCACCCAAGCGAATACCGGCTTTTGGAATCCTTCATGCTGGCCGGCAAGGTTCTTTGCAATGGTATTTTGAATTCGTCCGCCATACCGAATGCCGTAACTTACATGAGGCCAGCCATAGTGTACCCCCCCCCCCCCCCCCCCCCATTTTAGCAGGTTAAGTTCGTCGCCGCCTTGCGGTCCGTTTTCCGTTGCCCATAAGCGGCCATTTTTATCGCGCGCCAATCCTTGCGGACAACGATGGCCGCTAGTCAGCGTTTCGGCCTCCCCGGTGGATATTTCAATCCGAATTAGTTTTCCTAAATGGAAATCCGGGTTGTCCACCAGATTGGGCATTTCGCGGATACCTTCCCACCCATCTTTGCCATGATCGCCAATTATAATTAGCAAGTGTTCGTCGCCGTCCATTAACATTTTCCCGCCGGCTTGATTGCCGCTTTGTCTAAAATTCAGAGACAACGGCGACGCATCGAATAAAGTTTCCCATCGCGGCAGGATTGTAAAGCGATCCTCTTCTTGGAGGAGGGTTGTGAAGGACAAGCGAAATCGAACGCCTTTTCCATCAAAATAGTGATGGGAGACAAATAGCTGGAAACGTTCCGACGAATGTTCTTTTAATAGAATGTCGGCAACTCGAAATCTCTTTATATCAATGAGAAATTCCGGATGGCTGTGGATATATGCCTCTAAACCCGATTTGTTCATCGGGATTTTTTGGCTCAAATAAGATACTCTTCCGTTCGGGGCGATCCGCGCAATGCGTCCGTGAGGGGTTGCAATCAACAGGTTTCCGTTGATCAGGCTTTCAATGGCGCCGCCTGTTCCCGTAAACTTTTCCAGAGGAACTAATTCTGTCTCCAAAGCATATAAATGCGTCAGGATAGTTTTGGGAATCTGCGGAAAAAGAGCGGGGGCTGCTTCTTTCAGATTGTTTCCCAGATTCTGCGCGATTGCATAGGGAAATACTTTATATTGCGCGACATACATGCCGGCTGTGAATGTTCCTATTACAAGGGCAATTATAGTTCCTGCCCAAAGAAATGAAGTTTTCTTCAACAACCGTCCAAGAACTTTTTTGCGCCATAGCGGGTCCATACTGCATTTTGACATGTAGATTTTATTTTGCTTGAGCTGATCTTCATCCAACAAAAGGCGGAACACTGCAGTGCGAGAGGCTGTTATGCGAGGATTTCTTGCATAACGTGGCCGTGGACGTCGGTAAGGCGGACGTCGCGGCCTGCGTAGCGGTAGGTAAGGAGTTGGTGGTCGATGCCCAGTTGATGGAGAACGGTGGCCCAGAGATCGTAAATGGTGGAGATTTGATGAACGGCGTGGTAGCCGTATTCGTCAGTGGCGCCGCGCACGGCGCCGCCTTGGACGCCACCGCCAGCCAGCCAGAGGCTGAATCCGTAGGGGTTGTGATCTCGCCCATTAGAGCCTTGAGAGAATGGGGTTCGTCCAAATTCTCCGGTGAAGACGATTAGGGTTTGGTTTAAGAGGCCGCGTGATTTGAGGTCTTTGATGAGGCCGGCAATGGGTTGGTCGACTTGGTAGGCCATGTTGCGATGGCCTTTTTCGAGCTCGCCGTGTTGGTCCCAAGGGTTGGCGGCGCCGCCGGCGCCGATGCGTTTGGTGAGGCAGGAAAGCTCGATGAAGCGGACGCCTTGTTCGACGAGGCGTCGGGCGAGGAGCGCTTGGCGGCCGTAGGCGACTTTTTCCGGGTCGGCGTCGTTTAGGCCGTAAAGTTTGCGAGTGGCTTCGGTTTCGCCGCTGATGTCGCAGATTTCGGGGAGGACGGACTGCATACGGTAGGCGGTTTCATAGTTTTGGATGGCGGCTTCGACGTCGTCGTGGCCTTGGATGGTTGTGTGAAAGCCGCGGTCTATTTGGTTTACGAAGTTCAGCCGGGATCGTTGCAGGTTGATTGCTTGGCGTGGGCGGATGTTGGCCACCGCTTCATCGCCGTCTGCTTGAAGGATCGAGGCCTGATGTTGGGCGGGCAGAAAGCCGCTGCTATACAGGCCGACGCCGCCGTGCGGGGGGACTGCGTGGCCGCTTTCTAGGACGACGTAGCTGGGCAGATTTTCGTTTGCGCTGCCGAGTCCGTAGCTGATCCAAGCGCCAGCGCTAGGATGGCCGAGGAAGGGAAAGCCGGTGTGGAGGGCGAAGTTTCCTTGGGCGTGTTCGTTGACCGGGCTGGTCATGGAGCGGACAACGGCAAGATCGTCGGCGCAGCCGCTCAGGTGGGGAAAGAGGCTGCTGACGTCGAGGCCGCTTTGTCCGTATTTTTGGAATTCGAAGGGGCAGGGGAAGATTTGTCCGTTGTTGTTGAATTGGGTGCGTTCGATTTTTAGGGGCATGGGTTGTCCGGCCTCTTGGCGGAGGCGGGGTTTGGGGTCGAAGGAGTCTATGTGCGATATGCCTCCGGACATGTAACAGAGGATGACGCTTTTGGCCTTCGGTTCGTTTTGTTGAGCGGGATGCGGCGACGGGACTGAGGCGGCGAGCATCCGGTTTCTGCCTTCACGGTTGTCTTCGTTCAAGAGGCCGGCGAGCGCCAGCAAACCAAAACCGCTCGAGCATTTTTCGAGCATTTTTCTTCGCGAGATGGGGGGGCGGCTATCGAACATAGATAAACTCCTTCATGTTGAAAATGGCAAGTGCTAGGTCCGTCCAAACCTCGTCTTCGCCTTGTTTGGGGGCGGAAGATTCCATTTGGGATAAGTTTTTTTGCAAGGCCGCAATCTCCCGTTTCCATTGGCGCCAGTGATTTTGTTCGGCTTTCGTCAAGACGGAGAGCAAGTCTCGCTCGGAAACGAAGCGGGAGTTTCGGTTGGCGGCGGCGGCGACTTCTTTGGCGGTAAGGGCGCGGTCATAAAGCCGGGCTTCCAGGATTTTGCCTTTGAATAGACGTCCTTCGGCCGGTTGGCCGTGGCGAAGGCCGAAGAGGACTTCGGATTGCCGGGCGCGAAAAGTTGGCGTTTTTGAGGCGCGGTAAGGTTTGCCGTAGAGTTCGCCGTTCCGGTAGCCGGTGATTGTGCCGTCGGCGGCGTTGGCGATGGCCAGGTGAATCGGCTTTTTGAGGGCTTGTTTCTCGCGAGGTCCGCCAAAGTCTTGGGTGCGGGCAAACCCGTCGCTTCCCAATATCCAGCGGCGGGGTTGGCGTTCGCCAAATACGATGGCGTCAAAAACCGCGCCGTTTCGCGTTTGGACGGAGAGGACGCCGCCGCCCCGTTGTTCCAAGTCGTCCAGTTGCAACCAGACTTCCAATGTTTTGGCCGACAAGTCCGCCGTCAACGGAACGCTTCGAGCAAAGGCCGTTTTTCCGTCCAATGCTAATGCGCCGTTTTCGATCTGCGCGTTGCCTTCCAGCGACGCGTGCAACGATCCGACGTCGTCGCGACCGTCTTCGTCAAACAACCATTGAGATATTGGTTTCAAAAAGGCGGGGTTGTCTTCGGAAGCGGGCAGGTCGCCGCCCAACCGTTTTCGCGCCGTTTGGCGGAGGTTGGCTTGTTTTGATTGGAGGATTTCGAGAGATTGCCTTCGTTGGGAGATTGCGGCGGCTCGTTTTTTGTAAGCGTCTTTTTGTTGGGCGATGAATTCGGCGGTTTGCCGGCGCTCTTGCGGCGACGGCATGCGGGCAAAGGCGCGTTGCCAAGCGGAGTCGATCAACTCGCGGACGTCGAATTGTTCGGCCTGAAGGCGAAGCCTGCTTCCCCATTGTTGGGCGGCGTTGGCTACGAATTCGCTGTTCATCATCGCTAAGGATTGGCCGGGAACCGTGGTGACGTCGCGGCGGCCTTGGGCGGAGAACGGCACCGGAGCGTCGAAAAGGCCGAGAAACGGGTCCATACGATTGCGAATAACTCTCACGTAAACGGAGCGGTTGGGTTGGTTGCCGGCGATTGGCTTGGCGGGGGGCATCAAGTCTAGCATTCCGGAGACTTGTAGCAGGGAGTCCCGAATGGACTCGGCTTCAAGACGGCGGATGTTGGCTCGGGACAGCAAGTCGTTGGCCGGGTCTCGCTTGCGAGCGGCTGTTGGCGCTTCGCCGGCCAGTTGCCAAGTACGCGTCGTGATTAGGTAACGAATCATGCGTTTGATGGACCATTCATTGCGCCCGGCAAATCGGGCGGCCAAATGATCTAGAAGCCGCGGATGCGTTGGGCGGGCGCCAAGTCGGCCAAAGTTATCCGGCGTGCGAACCAATCCTTTGCCGAAAAGGTGATGCCAAATGCGGTTAACGATGACTCGGCGCGGGAGCGGATTGTCCTCGCGAAGCAAATCTTCGGCAAGTTGAAGGCGGCCACTGCGTTTTGTTTGGTAGGGAGTGTCGTCAATGGCTTCGAGGAAGCGCCGAGGCACTTTTTCGAGCGGTTTTTTGTGGTTGCCGCGGTCAAACAAGGGTTGGTCTTGAGCCGTCCATTCGGCGACGGTGGGAATTCGAGTGGGAACGGGAATGGCGTTTTCCAGCCGCCGATAGTTTTCTAGGAGCGGTTTGGCGGAAGGCAGTTGGGCAAGAGAATTGGGAAGCAGGCCGCGCCGAAGGGAACGGTCAAGCAATTCGGCCTGAGCGTCGGAAAGACGCCCGGCTTTCCAATTGTTCACCGCCTTTTTAACTGCGGCTTCATAGGCGTCGACGACCTGCATGCGATTGGCGGGCGCGGGCTCTTCGGCGATTTGAAAAACCGGGTTCAAGTAGTTTCTAGGATTCTGAGGCGGCGCGGGGCTTCCTTGTTTGAGAACGACAACCTCACGAATGCCAAACCAAGAGCGCGGCTCTTCCTTCACCAGCAAGGGAGCGTCGCCGGCGGTGGTGATTTCTAGGTGAACGTCCTCCCCGTTCCAATAATCCAGCGAGTAGCGTTCCCAATGCCACTTTGCGCCCTTGTCGCCGCGCAACTCGCGGACGGGATAAACGGTGCCGCTGCGGGGATAGTTGTGAACCACGTATCTGGACATGGAACGGTTGTCGCCGCAAACGCGCATCCAGGCTTCGTAGTCGCCGTCCAAGCGGAAGTCCGGCGAGGAGAGCCGGCCTCCGTGTTTGGCGGAATGCAAGTGGGTGAAGACGCCTCCGGGATAAATGCCGGAGAGCGCGGCGTCTCCTTCGGGCGCGACGCTAAAATCTCCGGCGCGGGAGACGCCCGTTGCCAATCCGGCGCCTTCGGCAAACCATTGGGCGTAATCTTTCTCCTGATCCAATCGCCAACGAATGGAATAGCCTCGCGCCAGATGCGCCCGCCATTGCCGACGTTCCGCTTTCCAAGTTTGCGTCAAGACCGACCATGCTTCTGAAAAAGCTTTGCCGGCGGCGCCTTCTTGATCGATAACACGGAGGGGATGCAGCAAGGCTTCCTTGGATTCCGCGCTTTTTACCAGATCGGATTCCGCGGCCAACCTTTGCCTGAATTCAGGCATGAAACGAAGCCAATCCTCCGCAACGGCGGCAAGGATTTGCGGCTTCAAGGCGGCGAGTTCGGCGCGGTGAAGATTCTGTCTTTCCGGCAGGTCGATGGCTTTGCGTCCCGGCCGGGTCGAGCCAAGAACGCCAAACAATGCGTAGTAGTCTTTCTGGCTGATGGGGTCGAATTTGTGATCGTGACAGCGGGCGCAGGAAACGGTCAGCCCCATGAACGCTTTTGAGAACACGTTGATTTGATCGTCGGTGAACCGGACTTTTTCGTCCAACGCGTCCGTGGGGGCGAATCCGTGAAAAACCATGCGCCAGTGAGCGGTGCCAATCAAGGACTCGTTGACGGCCATGTATTCGTTGACGCGCGGCGGCTGCAGTTGATCGCCGGCAACGTGCTCTCGAAGCAGTTGATCGTAGGGAACGTCGGCGTTGAGCGCTCGAATGAGATAGTCGCGATACAAGTGCGCGTTTCCGATTTGCGGATCGCCTTCGGAGCCGTGAGACTCGGCGTAGCGAATCCAATCCATCCAGTGTCTCGCCCAGCGTTCGCCAAAATGCGGGCTGGCCAAAAGCTCATCCGCCAGCAACTCCACCGCTCGTGCAGGATCTTCCTCGTGCGCCCGCAGGAAAGCGCGAACTTGCTCCGCGGTGGGAGGCAGGCCAATGAGGGCAAAGTAAAGACGGCGCGCTAAAACGTTGGCGTCAGCAAGGCCGACGGCCTCCAGCCCCTTGGCTTTGCGTTGCGCTTCCAGAAATCGGTCGACCGGATGATTCGACCACTCGCTTTCGGGCGGAACAGAGTCGACAATCGGCTGAAAACTCCACCAGCTTTTGCGCCTCTGCAAAACCGCTTCCCAGTCTTTGTCTTGTTGAATTTGTTCGCGAGAGGGAGGTTTGTCTCGAGGGTCCGGCGCGCCCATGCGAATCCATCGAACGAAATCGGCAATGACGGCTTCCTCCAACTTGGCGCCGGACTTCGGCATCGCCAAGGTCTCCTCATCGTGGCGAATAGCCCAAAGAAGCCGGCTTTCTTCGGGTTTTCCCGGCACAATAACCGGGCCTCCATCGCCCCCGGCCTGCCAACCCGCCCGATGATCCAAAAGCAGGCCGCCTTTTTGCTTCCCGGCAACGCTGTGGCATTCGTAACAATCCTGCGCCAGAATCGGCCGAATCCGCGACTCAAAGAACTCCGTTTGCTCCGGAGAAAGAGAATCGGCGGCCGCTTCAAACACCAAAACGAGCGCGACAGAAACCCAAACCACAGAAAATCGGCAATAGGAAAACAATTTCATTAGGCTAACGCGTTCACCTTAACAAATCCGTACGAATTCGCAATCCATGATTCTATTTTGATTTTGAGGACAATGTTGTAATGCCGCAAAACCGCTTCCAAAAAATTGACGTCAATCTACCCTTGCGCGCACAGTCTTTCAACGGGAGAAAATCACTCCCAAAAGATGCCGGAAATAGAAACCTCTTTAGGTCATTTTTCTTCCAGACGATTTTCTATTCAGGTCGTTTTTTACAAACTCACATTTCGGATCGCTACAAACCATCCGTCCATTATGGGTTGGGCGCGGGCGATTCCTTGGTTTGAGAAGGCGAGCGTTTGCCCTTGCCTTTAAAATGGGCGACGAGAGCCGCAACCAACAACGATGCAACTCCGATCCATCCCCATATTCCCGCTTTTTGATGGACAACGAACAAACTGGCGAAGGTAGCCGCTCCCGCGGCAACGAATAGAAGAAGGTTCCAGACAAACCGCGCCAGGCCGGAGGGCAAGTGTTCTTTGCTCAACGACCTTTGGTTGAACAACAGGAAAAAAGAAATATAGGCGATCGGCAAAAGCGCCATGCCAAAGACCGAAGTCGGCACCGCAAGATACGCGCCTAAATCCTTCCAAAAGAAGGGACCGAAAACGCCGGTGCAGGCAGCCAAGCAACCGAGCTTAAAAGGCCAGCCCGAATGAGGAAGACGGAACATCTCGCAAATCACAAACCCAGAGATCAGCATAAGAATGGTGATGGTGGAAAGCGCCATGCCAAGCACGCCAAGCCCGAAAATCCAATGCGCAAAGCCCTTGCCGGTCAAAGGCTCCAAAGAAAACGCCAATTCAAAAACATCGCGGTCCGCCAACGTGGCCGCCAGTCTCTTTTCCGCCTCGGCAATTTCGCCGGAATCCTGCTTCTCTTGAATCAAAGCATCCAGCGAGGCATCGTCTTGGGCGCTCTGCCTTTCCGCCTCCGTCCAAGTGCCTTTGACCCGCGCTTCCATCAACTTCTGAAACTCCCGCGCAGACTTTGGACTCGGCTCGACGCGTTCTCCCGCCTCGTGGACTTCGCCAAGACCGCGCGCCGGTTGAAGGTGAAATTGACTCGCAGAAGCAATCACCACGCAGCTGGCGGCCAACACAAAGGGAACAAACATGCCGGTGGACAAATCAAAGACCGCCAAGCCCCGAAAACTTTTGCCCCAGCCTTTGGCCAAAAGCGAATAACCAAGCAAAAAAGTCATATTAATCCCCACGGCTGTCGCAGCGGCGGCAATCATCACATCCCTCTGTTTGGATACAATATGCTCTCGCCAAAAACTCCGAGTGCCCTCCGGAACGGCCTCCAGAAGCGGAACAAAGCCTTCGGCCGGCGCGTTGATACGGCTCAAATCAGGAATAAAACCGCTGAGTATTCGACCCCAAGGCAAACCATCCTCCGAAAAACCCACTTTGAGAACTACGCCAATAAAGCTGAGCACAATCATGGCCACCATAACCTTCAAAACCCCCTCGTAAATTTTGATGCCGCGGCTGCCGTTGCCGTAGCTCCAAGTAATGCCAACCGTGAGTGCCAAAATCAAAACACAGACAATCCATCGACCGGGCTCGCCGCCCAGCAGGTTGGGCGCGAGGTTTTTCTGCACCACGCCATTGGCCAAAACGAACTGCGGCAGACTCCAAACCATGTTGGCCAACAACGCGGCAATCGCCCACGCCCAGCCGAGAACGGGATTAATGTGCCGATTGATCGCTTGAAAAGGCCGCTCCCCCGTGGAAAGAGTCACAAAAGCAATGCAGCTCAGCATCACGATGCCCAAAACCATCGCCACCGGCTGCACCCAAAGCATGTCGTAGCCCGCCAAAATGCCGAGATACAGACTGCTCGCAAGCGAGCCGCCTCCCAAAGTAATGGCGCTTTGAAGCCAGCCCGGACCAGAAAGCCGGGCATATGTTTTTACTGTCTGGACAACCCCCTTGCTTTGGGCCGTCCGAATCATCTGAAGGTCTTGCTCCAACCGATTTCTATCTTCGCTCATATCCATTCCCCTCTTGCAGCGCCAAATCGCTTGCCACACTATCAAACACAAACCGGCGCCAACTAGGAAAAAGCCATTATGCGCAATCCGATTTTATTGAAAAGGTTTTTCTTTATTGGGTTGGATTTGGATTAGCTCGCGTTCCCATTCCCTCTTATCCAATATCGTGGATCCAAGAGAAAAGCGAACCCGACCAAACCCAATCAATCCCAAAGAAAATTCCTTCCAATTCCCAAAAACCAGAGAATGCGCCAAGCCGACAAACTCCGCCAAAACCAGCTTTGGCTCACCCATTCCTTAGCGAATTCCAATGCGCCGGCGCCGCTTGCTCGTCAACCGCTCCAAAAACTTTCTTTTCCGCAACTGGAAGAGCAAAACTATGAATTTTTTCCAGCCCGAATTCCCTTTTTTTGCGGATTTTCCCGTTTTCCAAAGAACTTTTCTCAAACTTTTTTCTCTTTTTTGTGATTTAGGGCTTGACTCGTTGCGGAGGAAGGATTAGAAACAAAGAGATTTTTGACAACAAACTAGATTCCTATGAAACGAAAACTATCTTTATTGGCCGCCGTCGCCTGCATTTGCGGGGGGGGGGGGGGGACAACGCCCAGGCGCAGTTGATCCTTGATGTCTATCCCAGCCAGGATACCCCCACTAACAGCATCTGGATCTTCTCCGGCTCCTCTAGCGTCAACGCCGCCGGCACTCTGCGAACGAGCGGCAATCATTCTAGCGCCGATGGTTGGCAGACGGCCAGCGACATTTACAACGCCAACAAGCCTTCCAACCAAACCATCACCCTCTCTCCCCCTCTCTTCCAGCACCAACCGCCTAGACATCGCTTCAGTGAATGCCCGAATTCCGGGCGGCGGCAAGAGCAACATCGTCTTTGCCGTCACCGCCACCAACACGCCCACCATCACCATCGGCACGACGCCCGTCAACCGAACTATTAATCGGATGTTCATGAACGATGTGACTGCCGCCGATAATATTGGCATTCGGGTGAGCAGCACTTTCAACTATGGGAGTTATAGTGGGCAGGCGTCTTCTTGGGTGGGTTCAGGTTTGTTGGAGAAGCCGATTGGGGATTTCTTCATCAAGAATGTGGGGGCCTGGGCGACGTTGGAGCCGAACTTTGCCAGAGACGGAGTGACTTTGCGCATTCACAGCGGGATCATCCCTGAGCCGGAGGAATACGCGCTTGTGTTTGGCTTGTTTGCGCTAGGTTTTGTTTTCTTTCATCGCCGCTGGCAAAGGAAACGTCGCCAATCCGCCACTTTGTAGCCGGCGGCGGTAGTCCATGATTGGTGGTAGGCCAGCCGCTAGTGAGCAGAATCATCCCTGAGCCGGAAGAATACGCGCTTGTGTTTGGCTTGTTTGCGCTGGGCTTTGTCCTCTTCCTCCGCCATTGGCAAAAGAAACAACGCCGCCAAGCCGCCACTTTGTAGCGTTGGTTTGGCGATGCGGACTTTTTGGCTGTTTGTGGCGAGCGATGAAAACGACAAACCACCACAGATTCGTAGCCGGTATCTTGTGATTTGTAGATTCGCCTGCCTTCTCCAACAGCCGTTGGTTGGCGAGGAACCACGGATCAGTGACTTGTAGCCGGCTAGTTTCTGCGCTGATGGGAATTGGTTGTATTGACTTTGCCGTTCGCTTCGCTTTCATCGCGGCACCATCATCCTTGAGCCGAAGGAATACGCGCTTATGTCTTTGGTTTGTTTGCGCTAGGCTTTGTCCTCTTCCGCCGCCACTTCCAAAAGAAACGCCAATCCGCCACTTTGTAGCCTTGGTTTGGCGATGCGGACTTTTTGGCTGTTTGTGCGGCAAGCGACAAAAACGACAAACCACCATAGCTTCGTGGTCGGTATCTTGTGATTTGTAGATTCGCCTGCCTCCTCCAACAGCCGGGGATTTGCGGGGATCCACGGCTGGTGACATATAGCTGGCTAGTTGCTGCGCTGGCGAACCAAGTGGTCGGAGGCTTTGGGGGGTTGTGTGGCTTTTTCAAGAGGCAGAAGAAGGCTGGGCGATAGGGGATTAAGCATTTGTGGCTAGTGATTGGGGGTCAAAGTCCTTCGGCTAGTGTTGATGGTCTGTGGTTTGGGCTATTGGCCTTTGGATTGAGGTTAGCCTCGTTTTTTCAAAGCAACTTCGCTTCTATCTTTTTTGTGAAGCGGAGTTCTGCATCCAACGACGAAGGATGGATTCGAAATTCAGAGGTCACATTGTGAACGAGACTCGGTCCAACCAACAAAAATCTTGCACTCTCCCGGTTGCTCGGTATTTTTGTCCTTCCGTTGGAAGATGTTTCCGCGGTCTAAAACAACGAATTTGCAAACGAATGGGAACCGATATGTTGCCGAGACAGCGGATTTTTTTTCTTTCGATCTCCGTGGTTGGATGGATTGTCTTTATGAATTTCACGGCCGCTGAATCTCTCGCTTATCCCAAGACGAAGAAAGTGGATCAAATGGACGATTATCACGGCGTCCAAGTGGCCGATCCTTATCGCTGGCTGGAAGAGGACGTTCGCGAGTCTGAGGCGGTGCGGGGCTGGGTGCAGTCTCAGAATGATCTTACTTTCGGCTATTTGGAGGCGCTTCCTCATCGCAAGGCCATTGAAAAGCGGCTTACCGAGCTCTGGAATTACGAAAAAATCGGCGCGCCCTTCCGACGAGGCTCTTGGTATTACTTTTGGAAGAACGACGGCCTCCAAAACCAAAACGTCCTTTACCGGCAGAAAACGCTGAGCGATGAGCCGGAGTTGGTTGTGGATCCAAACACATGGTCTGAAGACGGCACTCTTGCGCTCGGCAATGTTTCTTTTTCCAAGGACGGTCATTACATGGCCTATAGCGTTCAAGACGGCGGTTCGGATTGGCGCGTTTGGCGCCTTATGGAAACGGACTCTCGAACCGTCCTCGACGACGAATTGAAATGGGCGAAGTTCAGCAATGCAAGTTGGACTCAGGACGGACGAGGTTTTTTCTACAGCCGTTATCCCGCGCCTGAAGAAGGCGACACTTTCCAATCTCTCAACAAAAATCAAAAAGTCTACTACCACAAAATAGGAACGCCGCAGAGGCAAGACGTTCTTGTATACCAACGCCCTGAATTTCCAGACTGGGGGTTTCAGGCCGAAGTAAGCGAAGACGGCCGTTATCTAGTTTTGACCGTGTGGAAGGGCACGGATGACCGCTACAGAGTTCTTTATCGGGATCTAAGCGAGCGCTACGCTCTCCCCATTGACCTTATCGACAATTTTGAAAACGAATACTCCTTCCTCGGCAACGACGGCCCGGTGTTCTATTTCAAAACTAATTTCAAGGCGCCCAACGGCCGCGTAGTGGCCATAGACATTCATCGCCCCCAAGAGCGCAAGGAAATCATCCCGGAATCAGATCACGCCTTATCTGAGGTCGGCATTGTCGGCGACGTGTTCATCGCCAACTACCTTCAAGATGCTAAAACCCAAGTCAAACTATTCAATATCAGCGGGGAATTTCTCAGGGAAGTAAAGTTTCCCGGCATCGGCACGGCTTCGGGCTTTGACGGCAAGCGAACGGACACCGAAACCTTTTACTCCTTTACCAGCATTAACACGCCCCCCAGCATTTACCACTATGATATTTTGGCCGGCAAAAGCGAGATCATTCGCCGGCCAAAAGTTCCGTTCAACCCCGACGACTACCTTGTCCGACAAGTCTTCTACCATAGTAAAGACGGCACTCGCATTCCCATGTTTATCAGCCATCAAAAAAACCTTCAACCCAACGGCGCCGCGCCGACTCTCCTCTACGGCTACGGAGGATTCAACATCTCCCTGCTTCCCCGCTTTTCCATCAGCAATCTTGCCTGGATGGAAATGGGCGGCGTCTACGCCCAAGCAAACCTCCGCGGCGGCGGCGAATACGGCAAGGCTTGGCATAAAGCCGGCACCAAACTCCACAAACAAAACGTCTTTGACGACTTCATAGCCGCCGCTGAATGGTTAATCGAAAACCGTTACACAAGGCCTGACAAACTCGCCATCCGAGGCGGCAGCAATGGCGGCCTTCTGGTCGGCGCGTGCGTGAATCAACGCCCCAACCTCTACGGCGCTTGTCTTCCCGCCGTCGGCGTTATGGACATGCTCCGATTTCAAAAATTCACCGCCGGACGCTTCTGGGTAGATGACTACGGATCCTCCGACAATCCCGAAGAATTCAAAACCCTCTACGCCTATTCTCCTTACCACAACCTGAAACCGGGAACCGCCTATCCCGCCGCCCTCATCACCACCGCTGACACTGACGACCGCGTCGTACCCGGCCACAGCTTCAAATACGCCGCCCGCCTGCAAGAATGTCATGCCGGTGACGCGCCCGTGCTTATTCGCATAGAAACCCGCGCCGGACACGGCGCCGGCAAACCCACTAACAAGATTATCAAAGAAATCGCCGACCAATGGGCATTTCTCGTGCAGAACTTAAACTTTGTTCCCATACTATAGCCGTCAACCAACAAAGACATTTTATAGGAAAACCGAACAATATAAAACATGAGCAGAAAACCGAAAAAGTTTCCCATGAGAATCCTGCAACGTCTTCGCAAGATTGCGGGAAGAACTTTGTTGTTTCTAGCTGGAATAGCCTTCGCCTGCGCAGCATTAGAAACCTATCTCCGCCTCAAATGGCCATTCCTAAACGGCGAAATCCTCTCGGACTTCCATCCCCAAGCGGGCATCATCCGCCAACCCAACGCGAAAATGCGCTGGACAAATCCTTACAGCGAATTCTTCGTAGTGGAGAAAGTCAACCGATTAGGCTTCTTAGACCGCGAGCCTCTAAGCCCAGAACAAAGAGGAACAGGTTGCCATATTACCATCATCGGCGACTCTTTTGTGGAAGCCAGACAAGTCTCCATCGCCGATAAATTCCATGTTCGATTGGAACGGCTGGCCGCCCAAGAATTGCCCGATCTCAATATCACCACCTCGGCCTTTGGGATTGGCAACACCGGGCAGATCAATCAATTGCCTTACTGGGATGAGTTTGCGCGTCCCTTGAAACCCTGCGTTTTAGTGCTGGTGTTCGTTATCAACGATTTTGCCAACAACCATCCAGTCTTGCAGGCCTTAGACAGCGGAGGATGGGATCCGGATCACAATCCGTTTACCACTGTGGAAAGAAACGAAGAGGGGATATTGGATTTGCGGGGGCCGGATCCGAAGTTTAGAGAGCTTCGATTGCCGCGGTTGCCGCTGTCTTGGATTCGGCGAGCGAGAATCTATTCGTCTCAAAGGTCTTATCTAGCCAAGTGGCTGCACTCCAAGTTGTTGTTATGGGAATACACCCACGGGAAAGCGGGCGAGGATCCAGAGTTGAATATGTGGGTAAATCATTTGAGCCGGCGCCCTCGCTACGATTCTCTGGCAAAAGAATGGCCTTCCTTAACCGAGAAAAAAAGGTATGATCATCCTCGTTCCATATATAGTGTTTTTAAGGAAGAAGATTTGCCGCCGATATTTGAGGAAGCCTTGGAATTCACGGCCTTTGCCTTAGATCAATTCAAAGCGCTGGCGGAGGAAGATGGTGTTCAGCTGGTTATATTGTCTACCATGAGCATGGGCACGTTGGGGGATCTTCCTTTTGATCGCATGCATGCTATGGCCAGAGAGCGGGGCATTCCGGTGATTGACCAAGCGGCTTACATTCGCCGTCAAGGCGAAGATGTTGAGGATGCGCGTTGGGGGCACGACGGCCACTGGAACCTTGCCGGCCATCAATGGGCGGCGGAAGCCTTGCTGGAATACTTGAAGGCAAACCAGCATATTTGCCGCACTCATTCTAATAAAGTAAATGAAGCAAGCATGCCGTAACGCTGAACCTTTTGAAAACTAAAACCAACTCGAAAAACAGAAAAAATGATCAGAAGGCCTAACAAGTTTCCCTGCCCAATCCTGCAACGACTGCGCAGGATCGCGGGAAGAGGCTTATTGTTTCTAGCCGGAATAGCCTTGGCCTGCGTTGCGTTAGAAACATGTCTCCGTCTCAAATGGCCGTTTCTCAATGGCGAAATACCCTCGCGCTTTCATCCCGAAGCGGGCATGATCCGCAGGCCTAATACAGAAGTGCACTGGACAAGGGAGCATAGCGAGTTTTTCACCGTCCAACGCGTCAACAGCTTAGGCTTCTTAGACCGGGAGCCTCCAAGCCCGGAACAAAGAGGGACAGGTTGCCATATTGTCTTTATCGGGGATTCCTTTGTGGAAGCAAAAGAAGTTCATTCTGCTGAAAAGTTTCATATTCGACTAGAACAAATTGCCGAAAAAGAATTGCCTCTCCTGAACATCACCACCTCGGCCTTTGGTCGAGCCAACACTGGACAGATCAATCAGTTGCCGTATTATGATGAATTTATCCAACCTCTGCGTCCCTGTGTTTTGGCGCTTGTGTTTGTTATCAACGACTTTGCCAACAATCATCCGGTTCTGCAGGCATTGGATACCCAAGGGCTGGATCCAGATCACAATCCATTTGTCACCGCGCAAAAAAGCAAAGATGGAACATTTTCTTTGCGGGATCCGGATCCAAAATTCAGAGAGCATATGCTGCAGCGGTTGCCAATGTCTTGGGCTTCTAGGATGAGAATTTATTCGTCTAGAAGGTTTTATTTGGCCAAGTGGCTGCACTCCAAGTTGTTGTTATGGGAGTATACTCATCCGAAGCCTGGTGAGCATCCTGAGATAAAACTTTGGGTGGAAATTCTGAGTCAGCAACCTCGCTATAACTACTTGACCAACGGATGGCCGACTACAATTGAGAAGGGAGTGCTGGCTCATCTATATTCGACCACGTCTATATATAGTGTTTTTCATCAGGAAAATTTGCCGCCGGTTTTTAAAGAAGCCTTGGAATATACGGCCTTTGCCTTAGATCAATTTAAGCAACGTGCGGATCAAGATGGTATTTCGCTCGTTATTTTATCCACGATGACTATGGGCACTCAAGGCGATCTGATATTTGACCGCATGAATGATTTGGCCAAAGAGCGAGGCATTCCCGTCATCGACCAGACGGATTATATCCGCCGCCAAGGCGGAGAGATTGAGGACGTTCGTTGGAGGCATGACTCGCATTGGACTCCGCTTGGCCATCAATGGGCGGCGGAAGCCTTGCTGGAATACTTGAAGGCAAACCAGCATATTTGTTGCGCCCAATCTAATAGAGTGGAGCGAAGGAACGAGGTAGAAGTTAACCCACTATAATATAGACGCAATCTTGGTAGAAACTTAAATGGAAACGAAAGTCTTCCCACGTTGGAATAGTTTCTTCAGCACTTGTCCCAAGACTTTGCTTGACGGTTGAAAACTTTGCTTTGGTTTCTGCGATCCAGTCTTTTGTCGTCGTCGTCCCCTCTATTTTCGAACTGCGTTGGCGGAGATTGTCTGTCGGAGCAGATCTTCGCGGAAGGAAGGAAAATAAATAGTGCGTTAATCGGCTCGTACTTCGTCGTTTTCTTCCGCATTCCCTTCGAGGATGTCTGCTATAACGGTTTGCCCGCGAACGGGGCCTGTGACTTGGATTCGAGCCACTTTTTGCCCGCGGCGATAGAGAAAGAGATGTTGACCGATTGCCGGCATTGGATGCAACGGGAATTCCAACACCGCAAAGCGCAGTTTCTGATTCACTTTTACCACCGTTCCGTCGCCGCTTGTGATTGGAAAGATCACTGCGTTTCCATTCGGCCGGCCGCCTTTTATCGTTGAGGCATTCTCGGCATCCGTCCAAACGGGTTCCCGCTCCATTGAAGATTTCGGCGCAACGGTTCGAGAATTCCGGCAAGCGCTCGATAGCAACAATCCAATGCTCAACAAAACAGCCCATCGCATTCGGTGATTTTGAAGGAGAATTTTTAGAGACGTCAACCAGCAAAACCAGCGCGGCACTTTTTCTTGTCATTGGAATGATTTCGGATAGTTTTTTGCAAGTGAGGATTCTTTTTATCGGCGACATCGTCGGCTCTCCGGGACGGCGGGCCGTTCGAGAACTCGTTCCCCTCCTTCGAAGTCAACGCAACATCGACATGGTCGTCGCCAATGGAGAAAACGCCGCCGGAGGCGCCGGCATTACGCCGGAAACAGCCGCCGAGATTTACCAAGCGCAAGTGGACGTCATCACTACGGGCGACCACCTTTGGGATCAACGGACGGTGAGGGAACTGCTGCAAGAAGAATCCAGTTTTCTCCGTCCGCTCAACTATCCATCGGGCACACCGGGCCAAGGATCAACCGTGTGGCGGCATCCCGGAGTCGGCTCGGTTGCAGTCGTCAACCTTCAAGGCCGCGTGTTCATGCCCGCATTAGACAACCCCTTTCACGCCATCGACGCCGCCCTTCCTTCTCTCCGAAGGAAAACTCCCATCATCCTCGTCGACATGCACGCCGAAGCCACTTCGGAAAAAATTGCTATGGCGCGATTCCTTGACGGAAGCATCACGGCTCTGGTTGGCACGCATACTCACGTTCAAACCGCCGACGAGCAAATCCTTCCCGGCGGCACCGGTTTTCTTTGCGACGCCGGCTTCACCGGCGGACAGGAAAGCGTTTTGGGGCGCGAAGTGAATCCCGTCATCCAACGCTTCCTCACCAACCAGCCCCAGCGCTTCGGCGTCGCCAAGAAACGAATTGCGCTTCACGGCGTCCTCTTTGACGCCGACGAAACCACCGGCAAATGCCTCTCCATTGAGCGGCTTTCCAAACCATTGCCAAGCGGCGAAGATTAATCCGCCGGCTAAACACGCAAGCCGCCCAGCGCCAAAAAACCGCTATTCTTTCTCGTTGATTTCCCAGCAAAAGCGCGCTATCTTTTGGAAAACATTTAGTCAATATGATCCGTCAAATCCTTGTTGTCTCCGCCTTTGCCCTTGCCGTCGTCCCGCAATCTTTGCCCGCCGAAGAAGCGCATTGGCCGGGTTGGCTAGGCCCCGACCGCAACGGTTGGGCAAAGGACTTTCACACTACAAAGCAATGGCCGAAGCAATTGAAAAAAGTCTGGCAAACCAAAGTGGGCGCCGGCTATGGCTCTCCGCTCGTCGCCGGGGGCTTCGTTTTTCAACACGCCCGTCAAGGCGAGGAAGAAACGCTTTGGTGCCTAGACTTGGAAACAGGCGCCGTCAAATGGCGCCAAAGCCACGCCGTGCCTTTCAAAATGGGGCTTGGAGGCGAACTTCACGGTAAGGGGCCAAAATCTTCCCCGGCATTGGCGAACGTCCGGATTTTTACGATGAGCATTACGGGAATCCTTTCCGCTTACGAAACCGCTTCGGGCAAATTTCTCTGGCGGCGCGATTACAGCCGCCGCTTTGGCAAGCCTTATCCCTATTGGGGCGCCGCAACCTCTCCGCTGGTGGACGGCAAACGAGTCATCGTTCATTTTGGCGGCGACGAGGAAGGCGCATTGGTTGCTCTGGACGCCAAAACCGGCCGCGAAATCTGGAGTCAAGGCAACGACGGCGCCTCCTACTCCTCCCCAATCGTTGCCGAAATTCAAGGCGTCCGCCAAATCATCGAATGGAACCACAACAATCTTGTCGGCGTGGAAAACACAACCGGCCGCCATCTTTGGCAGTATTCCTTTCCTCATGTGGGCAACAACCAAAACATGCCCACGCCAGCAATCCACAACGGGCAAGTGATTGTCGGCGGCGAAAACCGCGGCATCCGCTGCGTCCAGCCAACGCGAAACAGCAATGGCTGGACGGCAAAAGAACAATGGCAGCAAAAAGAAGTGGCGCTGGATATGAGCACCGCCGTGGTGAACGACGGCTTGCTCTACGGATTCTCCCACTACGGAAGAGGCCGAATCTTCTGCCTCGACGCCAAAAGCGGCGAAGTCCTCTGGCAAGGCCCCTATCGAACCGGAGAGCATGCGTCCTTTTTGGCAATCCCCGGCCACATTCTCGCTCTTTTGGATTCTGGAGAACTGCAAATCTTGGCCGCCAACGGCAAACGCTACGAAAAAATCGCCTCTTACATCGTGTCCGAAAATCCCACTTGGGCGCCGCCGGTACTTCTCAAAAACAGAATCCTAATAAAAGACACGCAAACACTCACCCTCTGGTCGCTGTCCAATTAAAGCGCATTTAAACCAAGCGCAGAGCATTCAAAAGAAAAGCCTCGTGAAAATCTCAGAAAAAAATGCGGAGAATTTTTATTTTTTTGTTTGCACAGTTTGTTTTACGGAAGAAAAATCCAGAGCAGAATAGCCTGAACTGAACAATTCAAATCATCGTTTGTCATCGTGAACACGCCATCTAAGAACACCGAAGTTACCTCCCCGCCCCGTCGAGCCACGGAGTCTCGCTGGCCATTCTTGAGCGCTGAGGCGGCGCGCGCGGAGGTTGCCGCAACCATGACACGAAGATCGTTCCTGCAAAGCTCGCTGGCGCTCGGGGCCAGTCTGGCTCCGACCATTTCCGCGGCCCCGACTACGCAGGCCGAGCCCGAAGGATTCTTCACGCTCGACCATCGCCAAGATCGCTGGTGGCTGATTACACCTGAAGGGGCACGATTCTTCTCGATCGGCCTGAACCACATCGACCCTGCGACCCTGCGGTACCCGGAAAACATCCATATCTGGCGCGACAAATACGGAGGGAGCACTACGAAGTGGATCAAGGAGTCGGTCGCGCCGAATCTCAAGCGATGGGGATTCAACACAGTCGGGTGGGTACAGGAAGTCACGGTTCGCAAGTGGAGGCACTCCCGCGCGTTCACAGACGACGAGTATCGGTCGCTCCAGATGCCCTTTTGCCACCTGTTGCCCTTCATCGAGTCGCACCAGTGGGAGCAGCACACGCGCCACTTCGACTTTCGGAGCCAGCAATGGGAGGAGTGGGCGGACTACGTGGCGCGGTCGCACTGCGCCGAGTTGAGCGAAGACCGCAACCTGATCGGCTACTTCTACAGCGACTGCCCGACTTGGGTGCATTCCCGACCCGATAACGCATGGCGAGGCCCGATCTTCGATCCCGACAGGCTTCAAACCTCCGCCGGGAGGAGGGAACTATCCGACTTGGCCCGCCAATACTACAAGACAACGCACGATGCCATTCGGCGGCACGACCCCCATCACCTGATCTTGGGCGACCGCTACGAGGCGAACGCGCCTCTTCCGATGGAAATCGTCGAAGCGGCCTTGCCGTACGTAGACGTGCTGTCCTTCCAAGACTTCCGTGACCCGATCCCCCACTTGGACGAGTGGCACCGGACCACCGGCAAGCCCGTGCTCCTAGCCGACGCTGCCGGACTCCTCCCTGTCGATGAGGCAGGATTCGTTCCCAACAACGGCAAGTGGTATGCCGAGGTTCTCGCCGGCTTGTTCCGCAACTCGGGCTGCATCGGCTTCCATCTGTGCGGAGCCTACCAGCGCAACAAAGCGCGGCGCAGAGGATTGCTCGACGAAATGGAGAGACCCGATCAAGCCAACATCAAGCTCATACAGGCTGCCATCGAGAGAGTCGTGCGCCAGATCGACAGCGAGTCCTGAAGGACGGTCAGCGCGGCGCGCCGCGCCCGCGTCCTTGATCGTCCCCGAACCCCAAGAATACGCGATTGTCTTCGCTTTGTTTGCTCTCCCCTTCGTCTTCTTCCACCGCCACATGATGCAAATGAAGTGTTAAGTAGCCACAACTCCGTAGCTGATAGCCGGCAACTCGTGATTTGCGGGACTGCGACGTTTGTGATTGGTGATTAGCCAAGCAGAGGTAGGCGCTTTGTAGGCGGCAAATGGAGGGAGATTGTTTTTTCTCAATCTTGTTTTTGCAAGTTGAGAAGCAGGTGTTTTTGTTTCGTAAAGAGTGATAAATTTATTTTATGTTCGCTTTTAGAAGTTGGAGAAACAGCAGATTGGCCGGCGGTTGGATAGAGCGGAGGGCGCGGTTCTTTCTTTTTTAACTGGAGTTGCCTTTGCCTTGAAGCCAGTTGCGCAGTTCTTTTTGTCCTTCGGACGTCAAGTCCATGTTGGTTTCGCCGGCGCGGATGATGGCGTTTTGAATCACAGCTTCCCGAATCTGATCGGCGGTTGGAGGTGTATCGGTGTCCAGAATGACGCCTCCGTGTTTTGCCCAGTGGATGATGTGCTGAATGGCGTTTCGTCCCACCGGAATTTCTTTTTCTTTGAGTTGATCCCGCACCCAGATGATGCACTCGGACAGTGTGAATTCGTGTTCGTGGTTTTTCGCGTAATGGGCAAGCATCTTCAAAGTTTCCGCCCAGTGGTCCGTGCTCAAACGAGGCAAGTCTGTGATTTGGCAGATTTGCGCAACAATTTCCGGCAAGTTTTCCACTGGGCTTTTTGAATCAGTTTTCGGTAAATCTTTGGCGGAGATTTTTGGATTCTGGTTTTTGCCGATTATCCGAAGAGTGTTGCTTGATTGCTCTAGGTCGTCAAAGCTCTGCAGAAGAAATTTAGATAAGGTAGCGTGACCAAACCACTTGCTCGGCGATTGCTCAATTGCTTGCTCGAATCGGTTCCGAAGTTCCCGGCTTATATCGCTTAGCGACGTGGCGTTTTCATTGTTGGCAATGAGTTCTCTGGCTGTTTCCGCAACTTTACTTTGCACATCCGTTGCCGGCGGTTCGGCTGCGGGCGCGGTTTCGTTTTTGGCGGGGGATTCTTCGGCGGCTTTCTGGGCTTTGTTTGGTATGTTTGGTACATCCGTCGCCGGCGGTTCGTTCTGTGGAGAGATTGCATCGGCCAAATCCGCCGCGTCGATGAAGGCGTTGGAAGCGTTGCGGTAGGCCCGCACGGTTTGTCCGCTAGAGATAATCATTGTCCGCCGGCCGTTGGCGCGCAGGCATTGAATGAGCGGGAGAAAATCCGAGTCACTAGAGACGATGATAAATTCGTCGTAGAGCGTCGTCTGGTTCAGGCTTTGAAGGACGTCGATGACGATGCGAATGTCGACGGCGTTCTTCTGTTGTTTCGTCAGCGGGAAACAGTTCACCACTTCAAATCCCGACCGGATAAGTATGGGGCCGAAATGCAGAAAGAGAATCCTTCCTTTTGAGTTGCCTCTTTCCTTGTCCTTGACGACTCCGTAAGGATTCAAATACGCTCGCCGAATTAATAGGTCGCGGCGTTGCGCGCCTTCTGGCAAGCGGTAAGTGGAGAGCGCGTCCAGCCATTCTTTCGAATTCTCCGCAAAGGCGTAGGCGGATTGCGGGTCTCGCAAATGCAAGCCGCCGAATAGGCTGTCGAAGTCCAGAAACAGCGCGGATTTTATCCGATTCATAAGGCATTCGCATTTTTGGAATGGAAACGGTTTGCGCTAAATCTGGAGATCATTTTCTCGATTCATTTTAGGGGCTACTTTGCCGATGGCGAAGGGGGCGTTGAACTGCTGCGGATGGCGGGCAACAGTCTCAGAATTTCCTGCTGATCCAAATACCACTTGCGCAAAGATCGGGACAGCATGGAATCTTGGAAGGATTTTAAGTGTTTGATGAGCAGAGCGTCTTCCACTTCGCCTTTGAGTTTTTTATGGATCGCTGATTTTCCTTCCTTGGACCAGCTTTTGTAGGAGCCGATGGAATCCGAAAGCATCCGTGCGGCGGCCAAACGCGTTTGGCGCGCATATTTGTAGTCGGTCACTTCGACGGAGGCCTTGCCGTTCATTTTGCCTTTGATGATTTTCTTCTTGTCCTTTGCCAGAATCACTTTTTCGGCAAACTCGATGATGCGCTTTTCCAGTTGGGAAACGATGTCGTTGTCGGCCAGCGTCTCGTTGGCGTTCACGCCGAGGTCCCGCCTGACGGAAGCGAAGATGTTGCAGGCCTCGAGAACCAGCGCGTCGCTCATTTTGGCAAAGAGCGTTTTCGCCCGCTCGGCGATCAGTTTTCGTTCTTCTTCCGTGAATTCGTATTCCTTGTCGTCCAGACCGACGAACTTTTGATATGCCGGTGATTCCAAAAGCGCCGCCAGCCTTTTGTTCAGGGATTCAGCCGTGAACCGGGGCGCGACCGCCGCGCCTTTTGGCTTTTCCTTGAGGCTCAGTTTCAATTCTTCCGGCAAGAAGGAAAAGATGGCGCGGTCAATGCCTCCCAGACTTTCGATCTGCTCATTCAAGCGTTTCCAATGAGCCTGTTGCACTTCTTTTTGGTTCAGAGGGCCGACGAAGTCAAACTGCCGCTCCACGGTCAACGAACGAGCCGAGCTGCCAAACCATTGAAGCATGTCCTGAAGCTCAAAGCCGACGGGACCTACCGAAAAAGAGAGGTTCACTTCTTCCAGAGGAATTCGGTCGCGCGGGTCTTGCGGCGCCTTGGCGCGGATGAACTGTTCGATGAGAGAGTTGGGCAGCTGGCGGACGGCGTCTGAAATGGCCGCATAGGAAGTCACTACGGGATCGGCGCCGTAGTCAAAGACGTTCACGTCGTTCCAAATGCTTGTGTCGCGGTCGGCGGCGTAAAGAGTCTTCTTTTCGGCCACTTCGCGGTCATCGTAATAGCCCCACAAAATCGCCCTCCGATCGTGGGGCAGAACCGTTTCGGTGGCGCGCATCTTGGCTCCCGTCAGAGCTGCGGCGACGAATACTTGATAGTCCATGATGGAGTTGGCCGTGTAGTCGTTTTCGAACTCCGAAAGGTCTTCCTGTTTGAGATAGGCGTTGAGCCATTTTTCCAAACGCTCGTGGGATACCGTCGTGTCCAGACTCCCTGCAAAGTTGTGTCGCAAGCCCAGAACGTGCCCGACTTCGTGCGCGACAATGGCGCGGACGTAGTCTTGGGACATTTGCAAAACCATTTCGTCGCTGACGGCCGGATGCGCCAAAACGGCCTCCAGCCCTTCGGCGTACTGCTTGGCAAACGCTTGCGCGGGAAAGTGACAAATCGTCGAATGCGGCCAAAACCTCGCTCGACCGCGCTCTTTCTCTCCTCCGTCATTTGAGTCGTCATCGCCTTCTTCCTCTTCGCCTTCCTTTGCCGAGTCCCGCATTTGACGGAGAATCCGACGGGCGCTGGCTTTCCCGGAAATTGCGAAAACGCTGGTCATGTAAGCTTGGCCGCGCTGCGACTCGCCGGTAATCGGATCCACCAAAATATCGGCGTAAGCAAAACCGGCGTTGTCCCAAGGAACCCATTGAACGATGTTATGGCCGGCGGAAGGCGCCGTGATTCCTTCTGGCGCTTTGCCAACCTCGATCACTTTGCGCCCAAAGGCCCGATTCCAATACTCAATGCCCCCCTTCACCGCTTCCTCGTAGGCCTTTGGCGTGTTGTTGCTGTAGTAAAACTTGAGCGGTTTGCTAAGGTCAAAACGGGCGATCCGCGTGGAAGGCCTTCCCGTCGTCTTTTCCAAACGCGCCGCCGTCTCGAAAAAACGAACATAGCGGTCGTCCCGGCGGTTGTATTCCTTCCCTTGATAATCGCCCGGTTGGTAAGGCTTGATGAAATAGCGAATCTCGTAGCGGTTTTCCATATCGGGGCTGAATTGGCGGCTGCGCACTCGGGCGCTTTGCCGAATCACCACTTGGCCGTCCATCTTGGAAACCTCAAACACTCGAGCGCCCGGAATCTCGTAGGTCTCCTCTCCCATAAAGGGATCGAAACTTCGGCTAATGGAATACCAAATGTCGGCAAAAGCGCGGCGCATGCCTTTGTTGAAGTCAATCGTCACCCACTTTTTGGTCTCCTCCACAATCGGAAAAGACGCCACCAGCCGCCGCGCCGGCAAATCGTCGGTCACTACCAAGCCTTCAGGGTCTTCAAACAAATCCACCCCGTCGGCGAACAACTCAAAAGTCACAATCTTGCCCGCCAACCCCGTGCTGGTCGCCGCCCTACTTTGCGGAATCACCGAAATCGACATCAAAAACCTCTGCCCAAACGCCTCACGCGGAATCCTTAGATAATTGCCCTTTGCCGGCTGCAACGCAGCCAACGCAGTCTCCTTGGATTGAGATTTTTCATGCTGATCATCTCCCCCGCTTGCCGTCGCCGAAACCAAACACAAAGCCAACGCAAAACAAAAAATACGAAATCTGAACATACCGCCGAAGAGAATGGAAAAAACGGTGGAAAAGGTCAAACAGCGAATTGGCGCCGAGAACTCTAAGGCCACATTACGGCCGGCGTGCCGTGATTTCCCTTAAAACCGATTTCTTGCCAAAGAACTTTGCTCGGCCTTCCCGCTCCAAGGAAAAAATCAAAAAGATGAGAAAACGCTTGCGCCGCATTCCGATTCGGTTTGCGGCAAGTTTGATTTTGCAGTTCGCCGTGAGACTCGCTTCGTCAGGTGGATCGCTAATAGGAAAGTTTGAAATGAAAGCGCGGTATCGAGATTTTCGTCTCGTTGCCTTGTTTGGATGAACATGCCAATCCTTCCGCATGAACGTGCTGATGTTAGGCGGGTCTGCTCTTGGGGTTGCCAGAAAACTTTATTCGCAAGAAAAGACACCAAACAGTACACTAATAGAAAACGGCTATGAAAATCAAAACTTCATTGTCGCCCATCATCAGCGTCGCCACAGCGGCGTTTGGAGTAAATTGCCATCGAATCTAGATAATTGTTGATTTTTGCCGGAGTAATATGAAAACCATGTAAGTTCTTTATTTTTAATGACTTATGAAAGCATTCCAGTGGGTTGTTAAAAATGATCCCCTAGCGATAGTTTAGCCTGAATTTGACGGATTCCCCTTGAATCTGAGTAATTAATTAGCACTCTCCTAATGCGCCATTCTTGCTTGAACTGGATTGCGCAGGATTGATAAGCGATGTGATTATTGGGACTTTTTTGGCGGTGTTCTTGGAATGTCGCGGAAGCGTGGAGCGTTTTGAAAGCGGCTATGGCATATGGATGGCTAGCGCTCGCCAATTTATTGTCACTTTTAACGGCAAGTTTTCAGCAGCAATCTTCGTTTCATTTGACGCGGGAAAGTTGGAATACGGATTCCGTTGGCTCGTTGGCGGCGGTTGAGGAAACCTTCCCTCCGTTCAAGGAAACTATGCTGGAGACAGCATCCTTTCTATTGTCCAATGCGGAAGCGGATGCAATGGCAGCGGCCTTTTTGCCTTGGCTGTCTCTTCCGTGTCTCAAACGTCGACTCGCCCAGCATCGATATCGCAACCGCAACCATTCCGCACCGTCAAAACGCCAGTTCAAGCCCGCTCTCTTGCGAGACAACAGCTCTGCTCATGGCGGGAATCTTTGCTACCTCCACTCCGGCGGCAGTCATCAATCCAATCGTTGCCTACAACTGGTACAAAAAAGGAAAGAAAGTCTGGAAGTACCTTTCACATTTGGGAACAGCCTACAGTCTTGGCGACGGCTATTACTATCTTCTAAAACTCAATGATCCAAGTGACAAAGGCTCTAAACTCAAAGCTCGACCAGAACTCGAGTTTGATGAATCAAAAAAGTAAGCTGGACGCGCAGGGAGGAGAATATTTGCGAATTCACTGAATACGGCAACGGTTCCTCTGGAAACTATATTCGCAGCAACTACGCTGATTACTCTTACCTTTACTATATCATTGAATGGAATGACGACGACGAAGAGTACATGAGAAAATATGAAGATGGAATGTTCAGTGCGGTAGAAAGCGATGACAGCTACAAAACGTGGTCTGATTGGGCTTACTTTTATCCTATTTACACACTCAGCAGCCCCGGTGCCAGACTAGATCGGGAGAATACTGTGAAAGGCAATTGGCTATCTAGCGGCATCGCCGTGACAGCGGGCACTTCTAGAAAGGTGGAATACAACGCGGTCAAGGTCAAATCCGACGTTAGCAATCCGTCTCTATTCAGTAACACGTTGGACAATGAGTTGCAAAAAAAAAAAAAAAAAAGCGGCGCAGAATCCCGAACTCCTATATAACATTAAAATATGGTTCAATCTGATACATTTGACTTGGATTACTGGAAAAAACAGCATCGACGGATGTCCAGGTCATTGTAAATACGGCGACTGGAGAGATAATTATTAGGATTGGATAAAGGACGAAACAACCAAACTTGGAGCCAAAGTCTGGGAAGATGAAGAAGATAAAGCTCACATTTGCGATGACAATCAACAGATTCGGGCTGAATATGTTCGAGGCGGAATGGACATCAAGTGGCACAAAAACATAAATACGAAGAACGTCACTGTCGAAGCCTATGATTTAGATATCAGCGGCAATCCCATCGAGTCCACCAAACGAAGCGACACAGTACTGCAAAAGACTTGGGAATGGGTTCCAGAATGGACGGTTGAAACTACCGAACCTGAATGGTGATTTAGGTTTTTTCTAGAGCGTGTTGGCGCTAATGGAGCATGGCAAGGATGAGGGGGAATGCGATGAGCCCCGTGAATATCCCCTCCAGTTTGTCCAAGCGGGAGAAGACTCGACGATAGCCTTTTAACCCCCAAAACAATCTCTCTGCTTCGTTGCGCTTTTTATACAATTCCTTGTCGTATTGCCAAGGATGGCGACAGCTTTTCAAAAGAGGAACTACCGGATCCAATCCCATTGCTTAGGCTTGCTGGCGGTTCTCCTCACCTTCATAATACGCCCTATCCATCAGCAAACAGAACTTTGGCCAGACGATTTCCTATCTTGCGAAGGAGTTTTCTCCCCGCAGGCGCATCATGCCCGTTTCCCGGAGACAAAGAAGAACTTCCCCCCGTGCGCTTCTTTGCGGCAAGCATGGGAATTTTAGTAGTCCAGCCTTCGCTGGACTTTCTGATGGACGGCGCGCCTTTTTTAGCGCGCTTGTTCCAGCGGGATGAACCTTTATGCTCGCGCTGTCCAGCATCCGTTTTTCTGGCGGAGCGTCCGTCTGCGCCTTTGCCTTTAACTTTTCAAGCACTCTATTCCAAACGCCGCTTTTCGTCCAGCGGTTCACATGCGACAGTAAATGGTATTCCACTTTTCCTCTTTGTTTGGGCAAATGCGGCGCGATTTGTTAATATTGTTCTTCCGTGAACTGCATAAATTCTAACAAAAAGCCGCCAAGCTAAAACCCGGCGGCTTGCGAAAAGAGAACCAACCTCAAACAAACAACTACCTGATGAGAAACGGATCGCCCGGCTTCAATTCGTATTCGTATTCTTCGCTGTACGCGAAGCCTGTTTCAGGCATTTCCAAGAAGCCTTCCGCCGGAATTTCATTGAGCAGACGATCCCGAATTTCCGTTGCCTTCTCCATGGACATTAGACGACTGTCATCTTCACGTCTCACTGGAGGGGCAGTTATCGCTCCTAATATTAATTCTTTTAATTTGTCTGCTCTGTCCGCCCAAGTGACATCTCGCACTTCATATGGGTTGTCGAAATGCGGATTGTTTTCTCGGCGAATTTCCTCCGCAGTTTCCATCATGAATTTGAACTGCTCTTGTTTTGACATGCTCTGGAGCGTTGCTTGCCCTTCTGGAGGGAGGTTTTTTACCGCTATGATTACAGGTTCTTGTTTAGGCATGGGACGACGAACGCGCACATTCTTCCGAAAAACTGAATCTGGTTCGCGTTGAGCCGCTTTGTGATAATCTTTGATCGTTTCAAACGCCTTTGCTAGCGGGATGGGATGGAGTTCTTCGCCGAGCTCTTCCTTGACGATGTCGTACATCTGTTCGAATTCTTCGGTGTACGGCAATTTGCTTTTGTAGAATCCTTTTAGGAAGGTGTGGTTGTCCACAATGCTTGCCATTTTGCTGTAGAGTTCGGCTTTCTCTTCCGGCCATTCTTCCACATTGACGGGGTCATAGACGGCGGGATCGTGGGTAATCTCAGGATGCGGAGTTGGCTCAAACGGGAATCGTTCTATCCATTCCTTCCTGCTTTCCCTCCATTCTTTCTCCGCCTTTTCCGCTTCTTCTTTGGCGCGTTTGGTGTCTTCTTCGGCTTGAATCCACTTGGCGAGCTCTGGATCGTTTTTTATCAGCTCTGCCAGCTGTTCATCAGCTTCGCGTTGCCGGCGAGCGTTCTCAACGCCTTGCCGCCACTGCTCCATCTGGTTGGGAACGTCTTCAATCTGTTTAGCAGATTGTTTTTCCAACGTTGCTTTTGGAATCTCGACGGTTTCTTCCGTTTGCTTTGGCGGGGAGAAAACGGACACCAGCATGGCCACGATGCCGGCCACGATGATAACGGCAAAGCCTCCGTAAAGAAGTTTATCTGTCTTGTTCATTGGTTTGCTCTCCTTTTCTTCTTTTGATTAGTTGCTGGCGCCGTATATGTCGCCTTCATTGGCGTGAACTACGTAAAGCCTGTGTTTCGTAATCCAACCAGATTTTATGCCTCTCCAAGTGCCTCTTGGACCCCATACTCGGGTTGTCCGCTGTTCAATTTTTCGGGCAATGCCGGCGGAGATGTGCTGGTCTTTGATTATTTGGTTCAAATGGCATAGTTCCCTTCTTCTCGGACTCGTTCGATGCGACCGAAATCTGACTCTCCTTTTATCTGGTTCACCTGGTCCCGCCTGTCCATACATATCTATGGCGTGCTCTGTCCAAGCCACGGTGGCCCAGTAGTATTTCGTTGAGGTGGGGCCGGGCGTTGCCAATTCTGGCACTTTGGGGACGTTGGGATCATTGTACTCGCTCACCATTTTGTGATTTCCCACCTTGCGGATGATAGTGCTTTTCACCCACCAATCGTTATCCCACTCGTAAGAGTCGTCGTCCTCTAATTTGCGTATACCTTCAATACCTTTCTTTTTCACCTCTGCAAATTTGTCTCCTCTTGCGGACATCCATATTACCCAGACCTCTTCTCCGTCGTCATTGACTGCCAATCCAGAGAAATCAATTCTGGCGTACCATCCTTGCACTTCCAGTAAGGATTCCGCGCGTTCCTCTGATATTGCCACTCCATTTTCCGTTCCGCTTGGGTCGTCGTCCACTTCATGCCCTTGAGTTGCCTGCAGGCTCGTGGTGGTATTGGAATCGAGGGTGCCGTAATCGTCTCCTGCGGTCAAATTGTAGCTGTAAGAGTTGGATATCCAGTATGCGCCATTGACGGATGCGGTCGCCATCTTTGCGTTGAGGTAGTGATCCATCAAGTCTTGTTTAGCATCGCTCAATGCTTCACTGGCGGCCCACCCACCGATAAATGCGACGACGGGATGCACTGCCATCGCCGAGATGGTCGTCAGCACGGTTGCGATGGCGAGGATGGCGACGATTCCGCTCTTCCGCAGGATTGCGCCCGGCGCAAAGCGCAGGTGCCACGGTGTCTTCTTTGATGAATTCCTCATCGTTGCTCCTTCTTTGGAGGCATTGTCCTCCGCGCCAACGGCGCGGTCAAGATTAATTCGGTTGTTTAATTGGTTCATAAAACAAGTTTCTTTGCTGGTTCGTGTCTTTAATTCAATAAGTGTCTTTATTAATTCGGGACGATAATCCACTTCCAGCAGAGTAAAAGATGCGAAGTTCCCGCCCGTTCGCCGTAGACAACGGGAAAAGACGCATGCGGTTTTCCCAATGCATTTCATGTTCAAAACTGTGACATTCAGCAGGGAGACCCGACAACGAATCTTCACTACTGGAAGTGGATTGGAATCGAGAAAAAGAAAAATCCACCTTGAGCGCAAGCTTTTTTCTTAACTTCTTTCCTCTTTTTTCGATTTTTTTGATGAAATTTGGCGAATTGAGCGATTTTTCTTCGTTTTTTTGTTGGTGGCGGCGTTTTGTTTTTTGTTTTTTGAGGCGATTTGCAACGGTTTAGGGATGGATTCCATGTTGTTTTGGATGGAGTTTTGTTTTTTATTGAGGAGAGAAGTTAGCGGTGAAGTAGGAAATGGGTATGAAGAAGAGGACAAGCGGAATGTTGGCTGGGTTGGCGGCGGTGTTGTTTTGCGTTGGCGGGATTTGCGGGGCGGAGGAGAAGGTGCGCGAGCCGGCGATTCGGGTGATGAGTTTCAATATTCGCTTTGGTTCGGCGGATGATGGGAAGAACAGTTGGGAGCATCGGCGTTATTTGGTTTTGGAGACGATTCAGATGTTTGGTCCGGATTTGTTGGGAACGCAGGAGGTGTTGGGTTTTCAAGCGGAGTTTCTTCGAAAAAACTTTGAGGGCTATGGTTTTCACGGGGTGGGGCGGGATGACGGCAAGGCGAAGGGCGAGATGGTTCCGGTTTTTTATCGGCTGGATCGGTTTGCGTTGTTGGATGCGGGGCATTTTTGGTTGAGCGAGACTCCAAAGTTGGCGGGGAGTCGGGGTTGGGATGCGTCTTTGCCGCGGATGGTTTCGTGGGTGATTTTGCGGGATCGCAAGGGGAAGGGGCGGCGGTTTGTGTTTGCGAATGCGCATTTTGATCATCGCGGTTCGCGGTCGCGGTTGGAGTCTGCGAAGTTGATTGGCCGTTGGGCGGAGTCTGTTGAGATGCCGGTGATTTTGGCGGGGGATTTCAATGCGGGCGAAGGCAGTGATCCTTACAATGCTTTGGCGCGGGGGAAAGGTTTTGAGGGATCACTTTTTGTGGATTCTTATCGGGCCATTCATTCGGAGAAAAGTCCGCGCGAAGGCACTTTTTCCGCTTGGATTGGACGCCGCGAGGGGAGTCGCATTGACTGGATTCTGCATTCGGCAGAGTTTTTAACGCTGAATGCGTCCATTAACTACACGAATGAAGAGGGTCGTTATCCTTCGGATCATTATCCGGTGCAGGCAATTTTGCGGCGTCGTTGAGGGTGGTTAGTTCTTTTTGTGGTAGGGCGAGTGCAGGTTGAAGTAGATGCTACAGAGCGGTGTTTCGGATTCTGTTTGGCTAAGGATGATGGTGGTTTGGCGGTCTAAGGCGATTCCGTGGCGGAGGCCGGGAGCGCGGTTGAGGTAAGCTTTGATGGCTTTTTCCATTAGGCGGCAAAGGGATTTCTTGCAGTCTGGGGTGGGTTTGTCGAGGCAGACGACGTATTTGTCGTAGTTTTGCAATGCCGCCGCAAGTTCCACCCGAAAGGTTTCCACGCTCAATTCCATTGCCGCAAGATTAGAGAAAACGAGTCCATTGTAAATGAAGCAGAGGGGATTTTAGGTTGTTTGGCGGCGTTTGCCGAAGAGAGCGTTGCCGATTCGGACGATGGTAGCGCCTTCTTCGACGGCTATTTCGAAGTCGCCGCTCATTCCCATGCTGAGTTCTGGGAGGGGGGCGCCTAGGATTTCTTGGGCTTCTTTTTGGAGTTGTTTCAAGTGGTGAAAGTGCGGGCGGGCGTTCTCCGCTTCCTTGCTCCAAGGCGCCATAGTCATAAAGCCGTGAATTTCCAGTCGGTCGAGGGCGTTGAGAATTTGCAGTTTTTCAAGCGCTTCATCGGGGCGAAATCCGTATTTTCCGGATTCGCCGGAAACATTGACTTCGAGGAGCACAGGGATTGTTTTGGCGAGTTTTTCGCATGCGTTGTTAAGGGATTGGGCGACTCGCTCGCTGTCAACGCTGTGGATCCTTTGCGCCAATCGGGCGGCTTTGCGGCATTTGTTGGTCTGCAGATGTCCAACGAATTCCCAGCGCAGGTTGCTTGGGCATTGCGCCGCTTTTTGTTTGAGTTCCTGAACTTTGCTTTCTCCGAACGAGGTTAGGCCGCATTGGGCGGCTTCTCGAATGCTTTCGGGCGGGCGTCCCTTGCCGACGGCGAGAATCATTACTTCCTGCGGAGACCTCCCAGAACGCCTGCAGGCGTCTGCAATTCGCTGGCGTATTTGCGCTAAGTTTGCGGCAATGCTCATGGCTTTTTGATTTGGGAGCGGAAAATGTTTTCTCGGTTAGCGGCTAGCGGCGTCGAGTTTTCGTTGAGGAAGAATGGCGATGCTTTGCTTTCTGATCCAACTTCAAATTGCGATTTTTGTCTGCCGCGGTTTTTCCATAGTTCTCTCGGCGCTTTCTTGTCTTTTTTTCGTTTTGGCGAATCCATTTTAGGGATTGTACATGCGGACGAGGAGTTGGCTTCGGGCGCTTTCCAGTGCCATGATGAATTCCGCGTAGTTGGGGTAGCGGTGGGCGGGGTCTTTTGACATAGCGCGGTAGATGGCGCCGCTGGTGCTTTGGGTGATGGCGTTGACGACGTGATTGGGCGGCGTGAGGGGGGTGTGGATTTGAGCGGCGACGACTTCTTCGATGGTTGGGGCGTCAAAGGGAACGTGGCCGGTCAAGCCGTGATAGAGGGTGCCGGCCAGGCTGTACATATCGGAGAAGAAGGTTTCGGCTTCTCGGTTGACTTTTTCAGGGGCGATGTAGTAGGGCGTGCCCCAGATGGAGTTGTGGTAGTTGGTGTTTTTGAGGGAGCAGACGGCGAGGCCGAAGTCGACCAGTTTAGGTTCGCCTTCTTGGTTGAATAGGATGTTGCCCGGTTTGATGTCGCGATGAAGGAGGTTTTTCTGCAGGGCGGAGTCCAGCGCGGCGGCGACTTTGGTGCCAATGTCCAGGATGTCGAGTTCTGGCAAGCGGCCTTCTTCTTCGATGCGGCTGTCCAAGCTTCCGTTGTCGGCGATTTCCATAACCAGATAGCGTTTGCCTTGGTGTTCGTCGAAGGTGTAGAGGTGGATGATGTTTGTGTGGTTGAGGGAGGCGCAGGCGCGGGCTTCGATCTGAAAGTTTTCAACGGCGTCTGGATCCGTCTGGATCTCGTCCTTCATCAATTTGACAGCTACTTCGCGGTTGAGGCTGGTGTCCAGCGCTCGATAGACGGTGCCCATGCCGCCGGAAGCAATCGGGCGGAGCAGTTTGAATTGCCGCAACATCATGGGCATCATGACGTCTGCCCGGCACTTTGAACACGGCGTCAATCCCAACGGGGGCAGGTCGGCCGGAATGAATACCTTGGAGCCGCAGCTGCGGCAATCAACCATGGTCAGCGACTTTTTAGGCGTGGTGGGATCCGTCGTCACGGGCGCAAGGTTAGCATGTTTCCTTCCAAAAAATCACGGCAAAAAATGAACTTCCCGGCTTGTGCCTTTGCCGCTTGCTTCTCGGCGGTTTGCGTTTGACTTTAATCGGGGCGGCGGCTTTAGTTATTCGCTTTATGTTTGGCGCAATTGGCGAACCTAATCCTTGGTCGATTCTTCCGTTCGGGCTGTTGTTGGCGATGATCGCCTTGGCTCCGCTGTTCTTCTTTCACTGGTGGGAAAAGCATTATCCGAAGGTAGCCTACGCCCTCGGCGGCATTACTTTGGCGTATTATCTCTTTGGGCTTGGCGATTACCACGAAGTCGCGCATACCGCCGAGCATTACTTGAGTTTTATCTGCTTGGTCGGCTCGCTTTTCGTGGTTTCAGGAGGCATTCACATTAAAGTCAAGGGCGAGGCGACGCCGCTGGTCAATGTGATATTTCTTTTGTTTGGAGCGGTCATCGCCAACTTTTTGGGGACGACGGGAGCGTCCATGTTGCTGATTCGCCCGTGGATTCGCATGAACAAATACCGTATCACGGCGCATCACATCGTCTTCTTTATCTTTATCGTCTCCAACGCCGGCGGCTGCCTAACGCCGATTGGCGATCCGCCGCTCTTTTTGGGGTATTTGGAAGGGATTCCCTTCTGGTGGGTGTTGCAGAACTGCTGGCCGATGTGGTTGGCGGGAATCGGCCTCTTGCTGGGAATTTTTTATGTTGTGGACATCGTCAACTACCACAAGGCGCCCAAGAATGTGCGGGAAACCTTGGCCGAGCCGCGGGATGAATGGCATTTCGAGGGCGGTGTGAACTTGTTTTTTCTGGGGCTGATTTTGCTTTCCGTCTTTCTTTCGCCGCCGGATTATCCGAAGTTTCTGCGAGAAGCCATTATGATTGCCGCTGCCATCGGCTCCTATTTCGTGACCCAAAAACGCATTCACGAGGCCAATCATTTTAACTTTGAGCCGATTCGGGAAGTGGCCATTCTGTTTGTCGGCATTTTTGCCACGATGATGCCGGCGCTGGCGTGGTTGAAGGCGAACGCCGGGCAATGGGGAGAGGTGACGCCCAGCTTTTTTTATTGGGGAACTGGCCTGCTTTCCGGAGTGTTGGACAACGCGCCGACTTACCTGAGCTTTCTTAACGCCGCCGAAGGCATATTTGCGGAGCGCCAAGAAGCGGCGCTTTCTCAAATTCCAGTGACGGCACTCCTGGAAAATCCGGAGTTCAATCGCTACATCGTTGCCATCAGCGTGGCGGCGGTCTTTTTTGGAGCCAACACTTACATCGGAAACGGGCCGAACTTCATGGTTAAGTCCATCGCCGATCATCAAAAAATTCACGCGCCGTCCTTTCTGGGCTACGTTTTCAAATACACCCTGCCGATTATGATCCCGGTGGTTGCGGTAATCTGGTGGATATTCTTCCGCTGACCCATTGCTGTCGGCGCGAACTGCAGAATGCGATTTTTATACGACCTTCTCTTCGCGGCCTTCTTCCTTTTCTCTCTGCCTTGTTACGGCTTTCGGCTTTGGCGGCGGGGCAATTGGCGGGATGGATTCGGGCAACGTTTCGGCCTTTACTCCGCAAAGTTGACAGAACGGCTTCAAGGCAAGCGCGTGATTTGGTTTCACGCCGTCAGCGTCGGAGAAGTCCATCTGTGCGCTTTGCTGGTTCGGAGGCTCGGCAAGCAACTTCAAGACTGGACAATTGTGGCTTCCACAACGACTTCCACAGGAATGAGCGAGTTGCGCCGCCAACTCCCTGAAAACGCCGTCAAAATTTATTATCCCATTGATTTTTCGTGGATTGTTCGCCGAGCATTGCGGATCATTCGTCCGCAAATTGTGACGCTCGTTGAGGCGGAAATCTGGCCGAATCTGCTGTGGCAACTGGCCGACAAACAAGTTCCGGTCTTCCTAATAAACGCCCGATTGTCTCCCCGCTCGGCCAAGCGTTACCGCCAATTCCGCGCGCTCTTCCAACCTATTTTTTCCCGCCTCGCCGGCATCGCCGTTTCCAACAAGCAAGACGCAACAATTTTGGAGTCCGTAGGATGCCGCGCCAATCGCATCCAAGTGATCGGCAACTTGAAGTTCGACGCGGCGGATTCCGTCACCAAGCCAGCAATCCAACCCCAAGCCTTGCTCCAATGGGCCGGCGCCAAGCAAAACGCGCCAATCTTGCTGGGAAGCAGCACCCACGCCGGCGAAGAGCGTTTGTTGGGAGAGATTTTTTCGCGCCTGCGCCGTGATTTCCCGGACTTGTTTCTGATAATGGCGCCGCGGCATTTTGAGCGGGGCGATCAAGTGCGCCAAGAACTGCGCGCTTTGGGAATGGAAACCCGGCTTCGCTCCGATTTCCAAGCAAGCCAAAATTCCAGCGAGCAAGAAAACCTCGACGCCGACACAACTCAAGGTCAATGTTTGGTGCTAGATTCCACCGGCGAGTTGCGCTCTTTTTATAGCGCGACATCAATCGCAATCATCGGGAAAAGCTTTCTTGCCCAAGGCGGACAAAACCCCATCGAAGCCGCCGCCGCAGGTTGCGCCATTGTCGCCGGCCCTTTTATGGAAAACTTCCAAGCAATTCTAAAAACTTTCTTAGACAAAGACGGCATTCTCCAAGTGCGCAACGCCGCCGAATTAGAAACCACTTTGCGCCTGCTTTTGGCTGATGACTCTCGCCGTCAAGAACTGGGACGGCGAGCGCAACTCGTCGTCCAAGAAAACCAAGGCGCCGCCAACCGCGCCGCCTCGATGATTGCCCCGTGCCTCCAAAAACAATAAGTCGTGTTGACTAATTTGTGAGAATTTACTATTTCTCAGTTTCAGTCCTCATAACAGCCCATACCAAAATTTCTTAGTTTTAGTCCACACGAGAGCCCATACCAAACAAAGCACCCAGCCTAAAACAGTCCAGCCAAGAAAAAGATTAGCCACAAAAACAGCACCAAGGTTGAGATGTTTTCTTGAGTAAGCTATAAAAGAAGGCAGAAAATACAAACCGACAAGGATTAAGGTGCTAAGGTGCTCGGGAAAGAAAACAAACCCGACGAGTAAAATAAGTGATAAAAACACAACTACCCGTATCCATGCTACTTTCCATGCGGCTTTGAAAATAACGGCACTTTTGCGTTGTAACCGTTTCAAAACTGGTTTGGGTTGATGGCAAAGCGTCTTTTGTTGGCAAGTGGGACAATCTAGCACGATACCTCGATACTCTTTTGGCGCTTCGATGGATTGCCCGCAATGATTGCATGAAAATGAATTGTGGACTTCATAATAAAATACCATGTTTTTAGGATGTATGCTGTCTAATTACCCGCCGCTAGAACGACCAAACACTATAGAATTATACTTTCGTATGCTATAAGAATTCTCAGAAAAAGATTGGTTGAATCGATCTTTTAGCGGCTTCACAAACTAAGGCAATGAGAAGGCGCAGGCTTCGCGGCCGTTTCGAACGAGAAGCAAACCGTTGCCGATGGCGGGATGACTCCACGATTTTCCCTTCAAAGTGCGGATTCTCGACACTTCGCGAAATTCTTTGGGATTGGCTTCGACGAGAACGAGATCGCCGGACTCCGCCAAAATCAATAAAAGATTTTCCACTAACAAAAGTTGCCCGTAACCGTATCTGCCGTCCTTCCACTTCTTCCTTCCGTTTTCCAAGTCTATGCAAGTCAGAATCCCTTCGTCCGCTCCATAGGCGTAACCGTCTTTGGCGACGAGGTTGTTGAACTTGGGCTTGAGTCGTCTGCTATGCCACGCAGATTTCACGGTCCATTCTCCCTTTGGAGAAAGAGTCAAGTCCAGCAATACGCTTCCTTTGGCATATCCGGTGGAAAGAAGAATTCGAGCCGTTTCTGCGCCGCCGTCCTCTTCCAACGAAGGCCAAGACAAAGGCAAGTTGGCGGCGCTCAATGGAATCGGTTGCGCCACGTTGATTTTGGGCATGTTCGTGTATTCGTATTTCCATAACACCGCACCGTCCCCCGGCCGATGCGCAAAAAGCCCCGTGCCGTTGAATATCAGGATTTGTTCTTCCCCTTGAACGCGGTGAACTAGCGGCGAACTGTAACTCGCCCGGCTGCTTCCGCCTCCCCAGACTCGTTTGCCGGAATGTTTGTCGTAGGCGACTAAGCTGGATTGATCGCTTCCTCCGGGACTGACGATCACCCAATCGCCGTAGATAAGCGGCGAGCCGGCCATTCCCCATTGGAGATTCTGCGCTTTGGCGTCTTTCAAAATATTCCTTGTCCAAAGGAGACTCCCCGTTCGCGCCTCCAGACAATCCAAAATGCCCGTCGCGCCCAAAGCGTAAAGCAAACCGTCCTCAAAGGTCGGCGTGGCGCGCGGTCCGACGCCTCCCAACGGTTCGGAAAACTTTGCCTCGTTTTTGTGAACCCAGAGCGGCTTGCCGGTTTGCGCGGCATAACACACAACGGTTTCAAAATTCCCCCGCTGCTCCTGCGTGAACGCGCAATCGCCCACTATGGCAAACGACGACCAACCCAATCCCACGGGGCGTTTCCAAAGAGGTTTCTCCGGCGCCCAATCCTCTGGAATTGTGGTACCCCGAACGACGCCGTCCCGATCCGGCCCCCGGAACTGCGGCCAATCGCCCTCTTGCAATTTCCACAAAGGCCTCCAAAGAGCCTCCATTCGCTTGCCCTCAACCGGCGGTTCTGAGGACACTGCGAACGCAGAAATAACGCCGCCGGAACCTTTCTTGGTTTCTTCCAGCAACGCCGCCGACCGTTCCTCCGCAGTCTCGCTCCAGCGAGACGCAATTTTCGGAAACATCTCGCCCGAAACACCGGCCATCCGAAAAACCAGCGCAAACACGACTCCCACAGCCGCCGCCGCCCCAAGCATGATGAGGCGAATCCCCCACCAAACCCGGCTAAACAGCACCCACCAAACGAGCAACAAAACAAGAGCCAAAACCGCAGCCCCCATCAACGAAAGAGCCTGCCACGTCTTCTCCCCCATCACCGTCCCCAAAACATAGTAGGCCGCCGCCTCAACCACTCCAACGCCGACGACAATGGCCACGGCCGGCCTCCAACGGATTTTCCGGTTCAACTGCTTCATCAATCGCTCCCGCACGTTCCCTGAATCTTCCCAGATTGCCAAGAGTCAAACACCGCCCTCATCCGGGCATGGCCGACAAACAGCCTACTCAGGAATCGGCCAAGCCCAACCCGCGGCGGATCCTCCCAAAGTTTTCAAGCAATATCCGTGAGAATAAAAACCAGTCGCCAAGGCGTCGATGCGGACGCCATACCTTCCTCACTCCAAAGCCAACGCGCGCATCATCTGGCCAAGATTCGACTTGCTCATCGCATACGGTGAAACATTCATTCTTCAAAGGACGATCTTTGTTCAGCGAGGCAACATTGAACTGGCAACCCCGGGCAATTATCTGTTGCCCGGCTTTTTGGCTCAACCGAAAGGCGCCTTTGCCTTCGTTGTTTTTTCGCGCAAAATCCTCCGAACTCCGCTTTCCATTTCCTCCGCTGCCCCCTCCAAAGAATGGAGAACACGACCGGTGATTCCCTACTTACACGCCCACTCCACAAAAGCGCGGGCTATAGCCTTTCCAATCCCCGACCAGTCCCCGCCTGAAAACGTTGCTGCGCTTGACCGGACAACGTGGCCGCTATAATATGAACACTGTCGAAGTGGATTGAAACGCCAGCGTTTTTGAAGACCATTTTCATACTTTTACTTGTTCTTTCTCCGCAAACAATCGACCGTTTTGTCCATTGAATGCTTCAGTGTCTAATTGTTTGTTTCTTTTCAAGATCGATGATTTTTATGGAAAGAGAGGTTTTGGCCGGATCGGAAAGCATCTAACTGTTTAGTTTCGATAAAATCTAAAACTTGTTATGAGTTTTCTTTTTATAATTGGCGGGTTTTGTATTGATTCCTTTGTCTTCGGTTTTATGGTGGGCGCATGGCGAACATTGAGTTGTTGCTCAACACTTATCGACGCAAGAAACCCTTCCTTGGGAAAGGCGCCTACATTGCCCAAGGCGCCGTTGTGATTGGCGACGTTACTATAGGCAGGCAGGCGAGCATTTGGCACAACGCCGTCGTCCGAGGCGACATCAATCGGATTTGCATCGGCGATTTTGCCAACATTCAGGACAATGCGGTGCTCCACGTTGCCGAAGAGTTTGCCTGCGAGATTGGCGAGTGGTCGACTATTGGTCACGCCGCCATTCTTCACGCTTGCAACATTGGCAATGAATGTCTCGTTGGGATGGGCTCGACCGTTTTGGACGGCGCCGAAGTGGGGGAACAATCGATTATCGGCGCCAATGCCTTGGTCATTGGCGGCGCAAGAATCCCGCCCGGTTCGATGGTCGTTGGAAATCCGGCCAAAGTAAAACGCGCTCTCACTTGCGAAGAACGAAAGGGTCTCCGCGAATGGGCCGAAAAGTATGTGACTAACGCCGCTTACTGCTTGAAGAGGGAAGCCGGCAACCGCTAAACAATTGGCATTGTTTGGAAGAATTCCGATCCACGGCGCCCAAGAAGTTGCCTGTTGTGAAGTTACCAATCTTCCTCAGGATACCAAGATATCCAGTCAAGCCAGTCCCACCAATTCTCCCAATATTCCGGCCAGTCCGGCCCTCCGGATTCGGCAAAGTCGGGGAGGAATTCCCGCATCTTTTCCGCCAAAGGAGAAGTCGATTCGGCCAAGGGCAAAAGGGGTTTGCCGTCTTTTTCCCCTATTGGGAAAGACAGCTTCACTTCCTCTTGGGGCGTGAACACTTTTAGCCATTCTCTGCCGTTGTCCTCGCAATCCGGGCATTCAGTCGTTGCGGAAAGTTTGCGCAAGGTTTCGATATTTATGGCGTCGAGGAGGGATTGCCATGCTTCCGGCGACATGGCTTTGCTTGCACGAACGAGAAACCAATCCTCATCCTCACTTCTCTCTTGATAATCGCTTGAGTTGTTTATGATCATAGATACGCTTTCTGAATTTGCTAACAAGCGAATTTCACAATCTCCGGTGAAGTAGTCGTCATAGGCTATTTTCCAGTGAATTCCCCAGTGCACTTCGGTCACTTGATTCAAATTTACTTCCGGCATCGGTTCGGGTGTTGGTTCCGGCATGGCTTTCACCACGGCGGGATCTGGAGGAGGAAGCGTAGGTGGAAGAGGGGGAGGTTTTTTGCCCGGCAAGTTGATGTATATTTCCTCTGCGAGCGCGCGCCACAGGGCCTCTCGTTCTTCTTCCGTCTCTTCCGGTTCTTCTAGAAGTTGTTTTACTATCTTTCTCCACTCCGCCCATTTTGCCAGTTTTTGGGCATCGTTGGATGCTTCCAGTTCTCGCAGTTCTTCTTGCAACTCTGCCAGCATTTCCGTTCTGGCTTTTTCTATGGCTTGCTTTCGCTCTTCTTCTTGTCTCTTTCGTTCCTCTTCTTGCCGACGCAGTTCTTCCTCTTGCTTTCTTTGTTCTTCTTCTCGTTTGCGGCGCTCTTCTTCCTGTCTGCGGCGTTCTTCGGCTCTTTGTTGACTTGGCCAGCCCGGCCAATAAGGGTGGAATCTGGGAAGAAAGCCTCGCATTTTTTCCGCCAACGGAGAAACCGCTCCCGCTAATGGAGAAAGGATTTCGCCGTCTTCGGGGCCTCTAGGAAAAATTACCCGCACGTCGCCATGGGGCGTAAAGACTTGCACCCATTCTCCTCCTTCATCGCCGCAATCCGGGCATTCCATTGTCGCGGACAAACGGCGCATCTCTTCAAGATTGACGAGACCGATAAGTTCTTGCCATTCGTCCGGGTACAAGATGCGCCATGAACTTATGCCCCCGACCAATTGGATTTCTCCCGGCCGTGCTTCCATGCGGATGGCGCAGTATTCGGCGCAGTCTTTTCCTTCAAACATACCCCAATGGATTGCGAGAATTCGATTCAAATCATCTTCCAGAGAAATCCGCAAAGCCCCGTAATCGCCGCCGGCAACCCAAAGGCCGCCGCTGGTCGAACCTTCGGCCGTCATGAGATTATATCCGAAGCAGTTTGGCGTCGAACCCACGCCCAAGGGCGTTAATTCTCCGGGCTGAGACACATCGTAAAACCATGTCTCTTCCTGATGGTCGACGGTGAGCAAACGCAGGATCAAAATCTCCCCGCGCAAGCGCAATTCCCGCGCCGCACCGGGCAACGCCATTTGCGAAACTATTTCAAAAGATCCGGCGTCTGCCAAGCGATAAGCCGTCAAAGTATTCGTATCATGCGGCGTTTCTGCCTTTGCCTGCGGCGAATAAAAGATGGTTTGCGAAGAGCCGACGTATACTATGTCTTTATCTACCAGGATTGGGTTCAACCAGTGAGAAGATAGTGGAACAGAGTCTACCAAACTGGCGGACACACCATCGTAAGCGCTAACATCCAACCATTCCAGCCCATCGCTTTTTAAAGTTTGTTCATCCCAATGCGGCGCTTGGGTATAAAGGAGGGCGCCGCCGCATCCAACGCCGACCAATGAGCCGGGAATGTTGACTGGTTGGCGTTCGGTAGGATTTGCAGGGTCGGTGAGGTCTATTACGTTTAAAAAATATTGTCGCATCCGGACGTCTCCGGACGCCGGCTCGGCGGGAAAGAACGTGCCTTCCTCATAGGATCGCCAAGCCTGAGAGCTCATATAGAGAGTAGAGCCGGCAGCAAAGACTTCGCTAAGATTAGATCCTTCCACTTGGATTTGATAATCCGACAACAAGCGGATTTCTTCGGGTTGCCCGACGTCAAAGGTTACTAATTGATGCCCATAAGTTTCCGAATGCTGACGATAACGAGGCTCTACGGCAAGTATAAAGGAAAAAGGAATAGTAGAGTCAAAAGAGATATAAAACCGCTCTTTGCTAATTGAGATTGTGAGAACGTCTTCAAAAGGAAAGTGCAGTTTGATTTTGTCGCCTACCGACCCTGGATAGATGATGAAATCTGTTTCTCGATCAGTTTTTTCGTCAAGGCGGAAGCTTGCGTTACCGAGCAAGGAAAGGGAGGGTAGATTGTCTAAGTTATATATTAGAAGGTGGAAGTCGTATACATTAAATTCAGGCCCGGATCCTCCTTGAACTATGTAGAGCCGATTGCCGTGTATTTCCGCTTTTTGGATCGGTCCGTTTTGAGGCAGGACGGACTCGGCTAAAATTGTATGCGGTTCCGCTTGGGAGGCGACTTGAATTGCTGGCGCTTCTTGGTTTTCTCGGTTGCCATAAGAGAACTCAATCAAGTAATCTCCTTCCACAATCACTTGGTCGATGGACCAAGACAAGCGCAACTTATTTAACACTTTCGGATGATCGTAGTCGGAGGCATCCACCGTCAGCAAGGATTTGCCGGACAAGGAAAGAATTCGATTCTTGTGTAATGTGGTTCTTCTGGGCGGCGCTTCCTCTTCTATCACGCCTCTTAGAATTAGATCATCCCCTACCAGTTCAATGAGTTGCACTCCCTTCTGTTTGCTACGAATGTAGGCGGCAGAGGGTTCCAATGGTTGTCCGTCGATTGCAATGGGAGTATCCAAGGGAACCCGATTGACTGCGCTAAAAGGGAGCAACACTAGCCCGGCTTCCGAGAAGAAGCCTAATGCTTTTTCGTTGTGATTGGCTTCCGTCCACGAATGGCTTTCGCCTAAGGGCAGGCGGCTGAGCAAGGCGGGTTTGGCCGGGTTGCGCACGTCAAATAAGGAAACCGCCACTTGGGATCCTTGGGCGTTTTCGACGCCGACGGAGAGCAGACGATCTCCCATTGGCTGAAGGTAAGTGGACCAGCCGGGCACTTCCAACTCGCCGGAAATGGTTGGATGGGATGGATCGGATAAATCGACGATCCACAAGGGGTCTATGCGCAGGAAGGTGACAATGTATGCCTTGTCTCCGTCAAACCGGGTTGCGTGCAATGACTCGTTGCGCACGACTTCTAGCTCGCCCAGCTTTCTTGGCCGGAGCGGATCGGAAACATCAAAGGTCTCCAACCATGTGGAAAGAGGAAAAACGGGCTTTTGTGAAATCACTGTAAAGACATCGTCTTGGAGGCGCATGTTGAACTTGTGCAACACCGATCCGGCAATTCGAATCCGCGACAGAGGCGTCAAAAGACCTTCGGGCGAGGAAATATCAATCATCTCCACTTCGGAGCGCTGTTCGGCGCCTATCCAAACGGCAATGAACAGAGCGTTTTCCGTTGCGTAAACCGCCTGCGCCGAACCGGAAATTGGATGTTCTCCTTGATGAATTGGCGATTCCGGAACGGCCAAATCCCATGAAGAAACCGTCAGCCGGTATTCCCAGTGCCTCCCAATCCGGGCGGTCTGCGCGTCGGTTTCTTCCACGGGGGCGTAGAATTGAGACACCGTGTAAAGCGCCGTGCCGACGAGCCGGCTTTCCATGATGGCGCCGCTTGCCGGAAGGATGGAAAGTATGGAAGGCGGGTTGTCGGTCGCGTCGACGATGACGATTCGACTTCCCTCGCCCGCGCCCAGAGAGTTGCAAGCATCGTGAACCAGCAGGATGACGCGGCCGTCTTCCATGACATACATTTGCTCGCCGGAGGCAGGCAGGCTCAAGGTTCCGGTGACTTCCGGCGAATCCGGATCGCTGACGTCGATGATTTGAAGGCCGCGAAACTGGTTGAAGAAATACAAAAGGTCTCCGTTCATTCGCCAAATGTCGGATTCTTCCACTTCGCGGGGCGCCGCATCGCCGTCTTCAACGCCCGAAACCACGTTTGGCACCGGAGTCTGTGTGAAGTCCATCACACCGGGACCCGTCGTTATATTTCCGCTGTTATCTCCCAGCCTCGGCTGCGATGATGAAGTTGCACCGGGAAAAAACTTGTTTCCCTCGTAAAAACTTGTCGGCAAAGGTTCTTCCGCAGTTCCCCTCACGCGCAACATTTCAACGGACGCTTCTCGCTTGAGGCGAAAAACAATGATGCCTCCCTTCCCATCAAGCCGTCGCACCCGCCGAGGCACCCAACTTCCTCGTTCCAAACGGGTGCGCGATTCTAATGTAACTCGCCGCAGACCTTTTGGCACTTCCACTTCTACCGCCAGTTCTTCCCCATCCAGCTAGACGAACACAATTTGCGGCCTTGCCTCGCCTTCCTCCTCTTGCGCCGACAAATTCAATCCTGCAAACCCCCAAAGCAACGTTCCCCAAATCCCCAGCCATCGCATTGCGCGATAATTTATCTTCATAGATTCCTCCTAATTTTGCAGGAGCATGAAACTTGCCCGATGGAATCGCAACAGAAAAACCCACTGACAAGGTTCTTGCGCAAACGATTTCTATTGACGGCGGCGGCGTTTTGTTCTCTCTTGGCGCCGAGCGGCGCTTTGCAATTTTCGGCAGGCTTTTTTGACTTGCCAAGCGTTGGCCTCCAATGTTTTCCGCGCAGTTTCCGCACTGCAATCCGCCAACTCCATCAAGATTCGCACTGCTCGATCTCGCAGTTTGGCGTTGCCGGGGGCAAGGTCGACCATCAAATTCTGCTCCACTTTTCCGAGACGCGTCATTGAGAGGGTCGTCACCATGTTCAAAATCATTTTGGTGGCCGTTCCCGCCTTGAGGCGAGTGGAACCCGTAAGCACTTCCGGCCCGACTTGCGGGCAGATGACCAAGTCGGGCTTGGCCTTCGGCGCAAATTTCAGATGCGGATTGAAGCAAAGCAAGACGGTTTTTGCCCGCGCTTTCTTGGCCGCCGCTAAACTGCCCCAGACGAAGGGAGTTTTGCCGGCGGCGGCAATGCCAAGGACGAGGTCTTTCTCCGAAACGCGCCGTTGATCCATTTCCAAAACGCCGGCCATTGCGCTATCTTCTGCCCCCTCAACGGCCTGTTGCAAAGCTGGGGTTCCGCCGGCAATGACGCCTTGCACTTGCTCCGCATCGACACCGAAGGTCGGCGGGCATTCGCTGGCGTCCAATACCCCTAAACGCCCGCTGGTGCCTGCCCCGACGTAAAACAACCGCCCCCCGGCATGCAGGCTTTTCGCCGTCCATCGAATCGTTTTCTCAATCGCCGCCGCTTGGGAGAGAATCGCCGCCGGCAAACGTTCATCCTCGGCCGCCATCAACTCAATGCCCTCCCGAATGGAAAGTCGATCCAAATGCATCGATCCCGGATGACGAATCTCCGTTGGCGAAGTTGCGGTTGAGTCCGGGAGAATCCGCATCACGTCCAGTTCCACACTTTTCTCCGACCGTTTTTCCGATTCGACTTTGCCGTGTTTTCCGGCCAACAAAGCCGCGCCTTTTGCTCCGTCCGGAAGAATTGGCGATACTTCGCATCCCGGCGCCCGCACTTGTAAGGCCTCCGCCGTCAATTCCCGAAAGCGCGGCTGCCGCGCAAAACAACCTCCATTTAAAAGAAACTGAGCGCTCGCCGGCCTTCCCATGCGCTCATAGCAAGCCGCCGCATCCGCCGCCAAAAAATCCACCGCCCGGCAAACAACCTTGCGGCATCCGGGATGCCCTCGTTTCCAGGCGGAAAAAATTGTCACGGCAACACCGGCAATCCCCGCTTTAGAAGCATTTTGGCACCAAGCAACCAACTCTTCGAGAGACGAAAGACCGAGCCTCCGAAGCAAAGACCGCAACAATCGAGACGGTTTTCCCTCCCGATCGGCCTCCCGCACCATCATCCGCAGCCCTGCCAAACCAATGCCGTAAGCGCCGCCTTCGTCGCCCAGAAGATGCCCCCAACCGCTTACCCGCACTTGCCGGCCGCTTTTGCCCTGCCCGATGCAAGAAGACCCCGTGCCGGACACAATCAAAATTTGGGCGGAATGCCGCGATTCAGACGCTCCCGCCAGCGCAGTTTCCAAATCGTCGGTGATGTACATTTTTGCGGACGGCCACGCCAAGCGGGCTTGCCGGCGAACTCGATTGCAATCCTCCTGAGTCCGCACGCCGGCCATGCCCACGCCGACGCATTTTGGATTCTCATGTTGGTCGGCAATTTGTTGGAACAATTTCCCAAGTTGCTCATCGTCAATCAACCGCAAGTTAGCCGCGGAATACTCCCACCTAGGACTCGCTTGGCCATCTTCCCGCAGCCGCAGCGCAGTCGTCCGAGTGCCGCCGCATTCGATGCCAAGCGCGTAGAACGGGACAGACTTTTTTCTCCGTTTCATCTTCCAGCCATTCTTCCCAACACAACCTAGAAACAAAGCCTAAAACAAAACGCCGAAACCTCTACAAAAACGGTTTCTGATTAAGCGGCAAAACAAACAGTTCCACGCAGTTCTCATCGATAAAAACAGTTCTGCAAAAAAGCCCGCAGAGTGAGGAAAACATCAAAACCACCCCGCAGAGAGCAGTTTAAACCCAACAAGCGCAAAGACGCCGGAAAACAAGATCGCTCCGCTCATCGCCGCGCAAACATCCAAACAACCATAGACATAGGCTGGAATGGGAACGCTGTAAAGCGCAGACTCCCCCTTGCATCCTTTTGCGCCATTTAAGCAGGCCTGGCGGGGAAAGGTTCCAAAAACACTTGGCTAACCGTTACAGTAAAATATTGAACAGATTGTTTTTGAGATGACGAAGCAACGACATTCGAACCGACTCGACTCAACCCGGAAAACTGGTCGCTTTGGGGAATATCTTCGCCGCGCATTCGCCGGCGTTCTGTTTTCCAATCCTCGAAATCCATACAAACCGTCAAAATTAGGAAAATTAACCATGACAAACTCTCCAGAATCCGATTCAATCGCTGAAAAGTCCGAAGTAGTGAAAACCGAAGCAAAGTCAAATCGCTGGAACTGGAAAACGGCAATCGCCGTCACATTGACTGCCGCCATCAATGCCGTCTCGCTGGCAAGCGCAATCTTGCAACCCATTCGCCAACGGCTCAATCAATGGAACTGGCGCAAGAAAACTGCCTTAGTGACTGCTTTGGCAATCACTGCCGCCGGCGTTTTCTACCAACAACGAGCGCATGCCGCTGCCTTCCTCGGCCCCATCCTTGCTACCAAATCGGGAGATTTCTTTGTGAAATTCTTTTTCGGCTACGCGCTCAACAAAGCGCTCAATTCTGCATTCGCCAAAAAACTCCAGAAAACCGCCGCCGCAACCCCCGACGGAGAACCCCTTTACCGCCACCGAGAATATCTCAAACGGACTTATTACTATGGCGACGCGGCCACCCGCAATGGCGGACAGAACGGCCATCACGTCGACGCCGTGGCCACCGCAAAACAAGACAAAACCTACGACACCAGCGGCACCGACTCCAGTTTAGACCCAACCTCGCTCTATCCCGACGAAGTTCTGGATGATGTCAGCTACAACGCCAACCTCACCGGCCGCAGAGATGGATTCAAAATCCTCGTGGAAGACGGCCATGGTGGATGGGAGCAGCTATACACAGACTCGAATAAATACCACAATGCACGTCAGGCGAGAGGTTACACAAAAACCTGGGGAGGCTATGTCAAGGAGCCCACGGCCGCCGAGATTCAAGCTGACCTTGACCAGATGCGAGAGGATTGGAACAATGCAAGAACTCGACGACCTTGGCAACGTCCCATGCAACTGGGCAGGCTGAAACTCGGAGCGCGAACCAGTTACAAAAGGGAGCAATTCACCTGCGGCAAAAAAATAAAACTCTGGTCGGAATTCGGTTTTACCAGAGTTCCCGGTAACACTACCGCCGGCCCCTCCGAACTCCAACAGCCCGGCAGCCGCCCTAACTACGTCACCAGCTTCAGCTATTACGCTCGCGAAGCCGGCTATAACGGGAGCATCGTCACCAAAGTTCCCCGAAGAGAGAGAAAACGAATTGATTATCCCGAGCCAAAGTCTTGGGAAGACCACGACTTCATGGGTTTTGACCTGACCCAAATCCCTTGGGAAAACTTCCAAATTATCGGCACACCCGTTTGGACCGGAGACGCCACCCGCCACTTCAAACACAGGAAATCGCGAGTGTGCACAAGACATACCAGATGCTACGCGGGCATTGGTCGGACGACTCTTCCTCCATTTTTTTCGTTTTGCAAAACTGCAACTAAACGCGAATACCCCGTCTATCAAGAAGAGAGCGTCGTCAAGCCATAACGAAACAACAAGGAAAGGAGAACTTACCGATGAAAAGCATGTACATCATCACGGGAGGCATTCTGGTCATGGTTGCCGTTGTCTTCCTTGCTCCCCAAAAGCAAAACAAAACGGAAGAGAAGGCGTCCAGCCATCTCGACGAAATTGATTCTATCATCCTCAAGAAATACGGAGATGACTTGACTCCCGAAGAGAAAGAATGGGCCCGCCAAAGCGTCGCCGAAGACCTCGCCCGGGACAAAGCCGAGATGCGCAAATACGGCCGCATTCTCACTCCTGACGAGCGGTCGGAACAATGGTGGAGAGAGCAAGACGAGGATGCCGAACGCGCCGCTTACGCTAAACTTTACGAAGAACGGAAAGACTGGATCGACAACTTCCCTTTTAGTCCCGGATACCATCCAGACATTCTCTATGACCCGGAGAACATCGCGCACAGTGACGCAAAGTACCGAGCCTACCGAGAGGAACGGCAGAAGAAAAGGGAGGAGGCGGAGGCCAGATACGATAGGGAAACCCACGAAATCTGGTCAATGGGCGATGAAATGACCACCGACGAAAAACATGCGGCATGCAAAAAACTCCGCATCGAAAAGGAGAAAGAGGCGGCGGGGAAACTCGATCCTGAAATCGAAGAGCAAAGGCGAGTTATCTTGCGCCACAAACAGCTGGCCGGTTTTTACGAACAGAACTACCGCTACGCTCCAGAGTTTGAACAAGCCTACCGCATCTTTGAAGAGAAAGGTATTGCCGATAACCCCATTCGGCTAGCGCATACCATGGTCGGCTTAGAAGGATACTTTGTAACCAAACGGCAGGCTAGCCAACACGATCTGAACGAACTGCATCCCTTCCAAACCCGAAGGGATCCAAAAACGAGACAAACCCATCGCATTACTTGGAGAGAGCAACTAGAAAGGGATTTCTATGTCGTCCGCAATTGCGTTCGGAGCGAGTGGGTGGCGGAGCCCGGAGAAGAAAGACCGAGCATGGAACTTGCTGAACGAATTCGTGATCGTTTGATTGCCGAGATTTCTCCTGACGGGTTCACTGGTCAAACCTTTCTTTTTGGGCTGATGGATCCTAAGGATGAAGACATGGTCCCCGGTCAGAGTCTTCTTGCTGAATAGAGATGATCGGTTTAGTGGATATTTTGCTGGCTGTGTTTCTCTTTGCAGTGGTGATTGCATGGATTGTGATGGACGTTCGCGGTCAGCTTTGAGTTTGTTTTGTCGATAGATAGAGCCGTCGAGATTCCATTTCTAGGCGGTTTTTGTTTTCCTCACCGATCTCATTAAGCTAAGAGATTTTTGTTTCCGCCTGTGAAAATCAAAGAGGGGATTTTAGTGGACAAAGACGGCGATCCGGTCAAACGCTTTGAAGGCGCCAACTACCGCGTCATCAACAACAGGCACGAAAGCTTTCCCATGCCGATTAACGAAGACGGCACCATTCGTTTGCCGACGCTAGAAGAAACGGAACAAATGCGCGCTAATGGCCAAATTAAGCAAGATTTGTCTCCGATTCTTGGCGGCGCTGTGGATAGGGAAATAGATATGCCACAGGAACCGAACCCAACTCTCAAACCCGAAGAGTAAGTTTTATGCTTTGTGAAACAGAGTGCTTTGGGCGGGGCTTGACAGGTTGAGAGGCGCTTTTTCTTTCTCGTTGCAACCGCGAACACGATGCGAATGTGTTTGTGTGTGTTCGAGTTGCGCTTGGGCAAATCAGTTTCCTTTTGAATAAGTTCCACATCCTCCTCCGCAATGAACATGGATTAGTGCGCTTATTCTTCTGTTAGGGGCAATAGGCAACTCCAGCATTGGTTTCCAAAAGTTTTCAAAAACCTTTGACGCACTTTTTCGCCGGTTTCTTTGTTTCGAATTATCCCGAAAACCGTGGCGCCGCTACCTGATAACAAAGCGCCGGATGCACCGGAATTCAGCAATTCCAACCGCATGATTTCCAAAACGGGATACTTTTTGAAGACCGGACGTTCCAATGAATTGAAAAGCCCTTTCATCGAGGCTTCCCAATTGCCTGCTTGAAGCAACTGGATCAATTCATCCGCAGAAACCGGCGCAAGATTTCCGTCCGCTTCGTTCAACTGAAGTTTTTGATAAGCCCACGACGTAGGCACGCCAAAACCGGGGTTGACGAGGATCACGCAAGCGTCTTCAAAAATCTTGAACGGAGGCAAGGGTTGCACTTTTTCTCCTCGACCAAAGGCAAGGGCCGGGCTGTTTTTCAAAAAAAAGGGAACGTCTGAGCCCAATTGAGAGGCCGTTTCAGACAGTCTTTCCGGTGACAGCGCGTTATCATACAGGTGGTTTAAAATCAGCAGGGCGGCTGCTGCATTGCCACTTCCTCCGCCTAGTCCGGCGGCGACTGGAATGTTTTTTTTGAGATGAATCCGCAAGCCGTCGTTTCTTCCCAACGCGTTTTGGAAGGCGTTTGCCGCTCGGCAAATCAGGTTATTCGCTCCGATTGGGACTTCGCGATGATCGCATAAAAGTTCTATGCCCGGTTGGTCGGCAAACTTGGCGGACAATTCATCGAACAAAGGAAGCGGTTGTATAACGGTTTCCAGCTCGTGGAATCCGTCTTTGCGTCGGCGCAGAACGTTTAACAAAAGATTGATTTTGCAGCCGGAGCGAATCGTTTCCATGAGATGAAGGAACAAAAAAGGCGCCGGCTCCTTTATTGCCGGCGACCTTCCTCAACCAACATTATCCTAGTAATCGAAAACTTTGAAGCGGCTCCCCGGCAAGAACGGAGCGACGTCTCCGCCACTGAATCCCAGCGCGCCATCTGCGGCGAATATGGAATCGGAGAGGAGATTTGGCCGAAAGTTATCTGGATACCGGCCGTATTCGGGCTTCAAAATGGGATCGTACTTGGGGATTGGAAAAGTGGCCACTTCGTAAGCGCCTAGGAGCGTTCTCGTTGCGGTGCGACGAATCCCGCGAACCAACCCAGTCGACAATCCCTCTTCCGGGCTGTTCCAAATCGCCGATTGCTCCATAGAGTAACGTAACTCTCCCAAACGGCTTACTTCGGTCAGATTGGTTAATCCTCGGCCGAGTTTTCGCTCTGGCCCCGCGCAACCGGTCGACAGAAACGTCGCCGCCACAACACAAATAGAAATAGTCAGAATACGCATAATGAAAAAAGTTGGTTGACGTTACTGCATCAGAAAGTCTTTTGTAAAGCCTATTTTTCTTCTCAGCCGCAAATCAGACGATTGATTACTAGGCCGTGTCCACGGCGCAGAAGCCGCATGCCCTCGTGCAACGTTTGCCGGCGATCATAAAGGCGGCGGTTCCCCGGCTCCAACATTCCCAGCGGTTGGGGCATTTGGCGCTTTCACAAACGGTGTGCAGTTCTAGTTTGCCCAGCAAAGTCTGGGTTTTGGCAAACGCTCCGCCGATTGGAAGCGGACGACGCAACCAGTTGGGAAGGCGTCGGGCAAGATTGGATTGGATCGCCAAGTCGGTCACGAATCGGCCTTTTGAATGGAGGAATCGGTGATTTGTTCTGCCCAGAACTTCGCCAGTTCGTCGGCATCAAAGTCCGCCAAGATTGCGCCGTCCACTTCAATGACCGGCGCTAAAGTCTGGCCGGATTTCTCAATCATTTCCAGCATGGCGTCATGATCGGCCTCCACGTCGAGCGTTTCGTGGGAAATGCCGCGGGCTTGGAGCCAACGAATCGCTTGGCGGCACCAACCGCAATAGGGTTTGACGAACAATTTAACTTGCTTGGGCGCGGGCATAGAATGGCGACGGTTTTGTCTAGGTCTTTTGCCGTTCCATTGCAAAACCCTTATTTTAGCGCAGGATTCTAATGAAGGCAACTGGGATTGTTTAAAAGCCGCTGGCGAGGCTTTTCCACGGGCAAGATTGTCCCGGTGCATTCAGCAACGCAAGTTTTTGAGCAGAATTTTGTTTTGAATGGAAACGAGCAAGAAGAAGGAAAAGAGACTCAAGGCCATCGAAGAACAAAAAACCGTTCCGAAAACTCAGAAACGAACAGAAAAGGAAAATGCAGTTTTTGCGCTACTCGTCTGCCACGGATCACGGATCACTGACCGGATTGACGCGAAGAGGCTATCCCTGCCGGCCACTGTTTGCCGGGACAAAAGAACTGGCGGTGTTTACAAAGTGGCGGATTGGCGACGTTTCCTTTGCCAGCGGCGATGAAAGAAAACAAAACCTAGCGCAAACAAGCCAAACACAAGCGCGTATTCCTCCGGCTCAGGGATGATCCCGCTGTGAATGCGCAAAGTCACTCCGTCTCTGGCAAAGTTCGGCTCCAACGTCGCCCAGGCCCCCACATTCTTGATGAAGAAATCCCCAATCGGCTTCTCCAACAAACCTGAACCCACCCAAGAAGACGCCTGCCCACTATAACTCCCATAGTTGAAAGTGCTGCTCACCCGAATGCCAATATTATCGGCGGCAGTCACATCGTTCATGAACATCCGATTAATAGTTCGGTTGACGGGCGTCGTGCCGATGGTGATGGTGGGCGTGTTGGTGGCGGTGACGGCAAAGACGATGTTGCTCTTGCCGCCGCCCGGAATTCGGGCATTCACTGAAGCGATGTCTAGGCGGTTGGTGCTGGAAGAGAGGGGAGAGAGGGTGATGGTTTGGTTGGAAGGCTTGTTGGCGTTGTAAATGTCGCTGGCCGTCTGCCAACCATCGGCGCTAGAAGCGTTGCCGCTGGTGCGTAGCGTGCCGGGGGTTGCGACGGTGGAGGAGCCGGAGAAGATCCAGATGCTGTTAGTGGGGGTATCCTGGCTGGGATAGACATCAAGGATCAACTGCGCCTGGGCGTTGTCCCCCCCCCCCCGCAAATGCAGGCGACGGCGGCCAATAAAGATAGTTTTCGTTTCATAGGAATCTAGTTTGTTGTCAAAAATCTCTTCCTTTTTAATTTCCCAAAAGAAAAGAGTCAAGCCCTAAAAAATAAAAAAATGCACAAAAGTTAAGAAAAAGTTGTTTGGAAAATGACAAAATCCGCTCATCCAAGCGCGAAAAAGAGACAAAAAGAGGAATTCAGGCTGGGAAAATTCATAGTCTTTCCCCTTGCCGTTGCGAAAAAAGAAAGCTTTGGAGGCGGTTTGGCCATCCAAGAGGCAAGGTGGCTTTCGTGGATGAGATGGGCAAGCCAAAGCTGCTTTCGGCGCCAATTGGAGGAGCGCGCAAAACAAGGAAACCCTCAAAAAGCGCGCAAATTCCATCTTACTGTTAGCGAAGCGCCTCCTCGCCGTTGTCGGGAAAAAGGATGTTTTGGAAGCAGTGAGTTGGCGGCCAAGCGGCGGATTGGCTTTCGCTGAATCAGCAAGGATGGAAGAGGCAAGAGGCGACGGCGGCCAAGCGGCAAGGCGGATTGGCTTGCGGGATTAGCGGTTGCCGTTCGTTTGTGGCCGTGATTTCTTCTTCCACGGCTAAGTGATGAGCAGAATTCGCTGGCGGGATGGTTGAGTCAAAGCCGGTGGCGGCGCAGTTTGCCTGGCTTTGGGCATTTGTTGGTTTTGGGCATTTGGGCGGTTTGATAGGCGTTCTGAGGCGGCTAATGTAACGGATTAGTCAAGGATCCACCGCTCATATGGCGATGGGAAAAGGGATTTTGCGGCATCTTCTTTCAAAGCAATTTTTTTAGCGAGAACGACTCTTAAAAAAGTCTTCACCTTCCAAACATGCCCAATTGAGTGCGTCGCTTCGCAGTGCGCCCTTGCCTTTGCCTCAGTTTTCATGTTTCTTTCGCTTTCCACTTTGTTTTCTACTTGTGCGTTCTTATTGCGGCAGGCGATGTTTTTTAGACTGCTTAGGATTTGTCTGGAGTATCGGCGCCGTCAATCATCGCCAAGCGGCGGCGCGCTTTTTCGGCGGCCTGCGTATCGCCGTATTCGTTGTCTAGGCGGCGGAGAAGGGTGACGGCTTGTTCGGGTTTTGCTAGGGGGCCTGAATAAAGGTTGGCTAAGTGAATGGCGGCCCATCCCCAGCGTTCTCTGGGCAGTTTCCTTTGGAGGATTTCTTCGTATTCCAAGGCGGCGGCGAGAGGATTGTTCAAGTCTTTTTCGTAAATTTCAGCGATTCGGAGGGCGGCGTGCTGTTGGCGAGGGCGTTTGGCGAGGTATTCCCGCAAAAGGCGAATGGCTTCGAGATAGTTGCCTTTTCCCCATTCGGTTTCCGCGGTTTCGTATTCGTCGTCAAGCATATCTTGATTGTCTTCATTGAAGAGGGTTTTGACGGTGCGGTTGCCGAGAAATTGGGAAATGTCCCAAGCGGCAAGCAGTCCGAGGCAGAGGATGAGAAGGCAGAGGCCTCCGCCGTAGAATCCGAGTCGAGGGGCGGGCGAGGATGTTGGAGAGGGTTTTGAGTCGGCGTTGCCGGCGGCGGGTTCTGGGGTGGTTGTCGGCGGTTCGTCCTCGGTTGCGGTTGGAATGGGTTCCGGATTTTGGATTTCTGCGTTTGGTTTCTGATTTTCGGCGGGGGTGTCGATATTTGCTGGGGGATCATCGAGCATTTGAATTTTCGATTTTTTCGAGGTCACAGTTTGATAGTCGCGAAGGAAGTGTTTTCCAAAGTAGACGGCGACGGTAATCAAGGTGAGATAGATCGCGATTTTTGCGAGGATGTTCATGGAATGCGTTGAGTTTTAGAATAGGCGGATTTTTGGCGGTGAAAAAGCGAAATCTCTAGATCGCAATGCCTACCAAGGCGGCGGTCAGGTAGCAAGTCAAAAGGCCTCCAAGCATAGAGCGGAGGCCGAGCGAGGCTAATTCGCCGCGTCGGTTGGGAGCGAGCGATCCGATGCCGCCGATTTGGATGGCGATGCTTCCAAAGTTGGCAAAGCCGCAAAGCGCGTAGGAGGCGATTGTAAAGGTGCGCGGATCAAACTGCGAGGCTTGCTGCGTGAGGCTGAGGTAACCGAAGAATTCGTTGAGGACGATTCGTTCGCCAAGGATTTGCCCGACAGCGGCGCAGTGTTCGGGAGGAATGCCGAGAAGCCAGGCAAAGGGGGCGTTGATATAGCCAAAGAGTTGTTGGAGCGAGAGGGGCGAAGCGACTCCCAATTTCGTTTGCGGCCATTGGAACAAATAGTTGGCCAAAGCCACAACGGCCACAAAGGCTAGGCAGACCAAGCCACTTGCTACGCATCTTGCCCTTCCATGCTCGTTTCCGATTCTTTTTCTCGCTTTTCCCAGAACCGCGAGATGAAGACGCTCAACTCATAAAGGCACTGCAACGGCAACGCCATTAGAAACATGGTTACGGGGTCGCCGGTCGGTGTCAGCACGGCGCAAACAGCTAAGTTGATGATTATCCAATACGGCCGAAATTTTACCAGTTTGGCATAATCCAGAAAACCAACCTTCACCATTGTCAGAAGCACCACGGGCAATTGAAAGCTTAGTCCCATTGCCAACATCAACTTGCAAACAAAACTGATGTAGGACGCCGCCCGCCACTCGTCGGATCCAAAGCCCATCCACTGCGAAAACTGCACCGTTGCCTTCAACGCAATTTGCATCAAAATGAAATAACAGAGCGCGACGCCGAAGATGAACAGAACAACGCCAAAGCCCGCGGTTTGATAGAGGAAGCGCTTTTCGTGAATGTGCAAGGCTGGCAGAATGAACTGCCCCAGAAAAAAAATCACAAACGGCGAAGCCACGACAAGACCGCCGTACAGCATCAACTGAATCGCGACTTTGAACGGACCAATCGGGCTGTAATTCTTTAACATAGGCGTTCCATTGCCGGGTTCGGAGTCGTTCCGTTCCACAGGCTCCAACTCTATCATCACCGAAAATCTATTGGTGCCTGCCTTTTGAAGACGAAGAATTGCGCGATGCGCAGAATCCTCAGACTGAATTTCGGGAAATTCGTTGGTGGCCACTGATTCGGGAAGAATCATCAAGCGTTTTTCTCCCCAGTAAATGCTGAGGTCTTTGCTTTCCGACTGCTTGGCCTGAGCGATGTCCAATGGCCAAGTCAGGAACGAAACAAGAAAATTGCTCGCCGCTAAACAGAAAACCATGGAAAGAACAACCGCGGCCAAGCATTTGAGAAGAGTCCAACGCAGGTCTTCTAAATGTTCCAAAAAGGTTTTGACGGGGCCGCCGCCTTTTTCCTCATTTTCTTCAGGATACGGGACGCCCTTTTGGGACAGATGCTCGGACTCGGACATGAAAGAAAGAAAAGCCGAGGCGTTGGTTTAGGTTTTGGGCGTCTCGTTGGCCTTGGCGTCGGTTGGTTCTGGTTTTGAGGATTTTGGAGGTTCCGTCGGACTGGAAGCGTCGGTGGGGCCGGGAAGGGACGAATCCTCTTCAATATTGTCGATGGCTCGTTGCAGGTCGTTCTGAACGTCGCGGCTGGCCTTTTTGAACTCTTTGATGCCCTGTCCTAAACCGCGAGCCAGTTCAGGAAGCTTCTTGGCGCCAAACATAAGCAGGGCAAGTCCCAAAATCAGCGCAATTTCCCACGGGCCGAGGAAGGCGAAAAACGTCGTATTCATAGCCATTTACAAATGAAAGTTAATGTATTGATGTAAAACAGTAAAGTGTCAAAATCAACTTTGGCCTTGTTTTCCTTTAAGGCAAGGATCGAAAACTATGGTCTCAAAAGAACAAATTCTCCGCGCCGATTTTTGGCATAGGCGCTTTCGGTCTCGCCTAGAACTGCAGGACGGTCTTCGCCCCAGCTTTCAGTGGTGATCCGCTGCGGAGACACTCCGAGTTGGATGAGCACTTCGCGAATGGACAAGGCCCTCCGCTCGCCAAGCGCTCGATTGTATTCGTCCGTCCCGCGTTCGTCACAATGGCCTTCCACCTTGACCATTGTCTTGGCCTCAGCCTTGAGATAATCGGCCACCTCTTCCACTTTGATCAATTCTTTCGTCGAAATGGAGGAACGATCGAAGCCAAAATAGACAGTGTGCGGGGCAAGAGTTTCGCGGTCTTCGCTGGATCCAATAATGGAGTCGCGGTCGGGAAGAGGGCTTTGTCCGTCGGCGCTCAAAAATCCGTTATCATCTAGCGTGCCTCCAGCGCCCGGATCGGGGTCATCATAGTTGTTCAGCAATCCCGCGGGGTCGCCATCGCCCACAATGGCTCCCTCGTTGCCGGGGATTGGAGTCAACGACTTTGCCTCTCGTCGGCATCCGGCAATCGCCATAAAAAACACCAACAAAAGAAATGTATTGAGAAGGACGTTTTTATTCATCAGCTTGTTCAGTCAGTTAGCCAGCGGTCAAATTCATCTCAACGAGCCCAAGCAGGTTGTGAACTGTTTCCCGAAATATTTTGGACATCTTGGACTCGTTTGGTGGGAACGTCAAGTATAGATAATATTTTGCGTCCATTTTTTTTTCGCATGAAGACGATATTTCTCGAATTCGGCGCCCAAGATGGGTCTTCTCCCTGCGTTAACACCTTTGCTTCCCCACCCTTTGCAGTCACCACGCAGATGTAAAATCGTCGTCCCATTTGAGCGGTGAAAGCGATTTGTCGACCATCGGGCGACCAGTCGGCCTCTGAAAACACTCCGCTCACTCCAGCCGTTCTGAGTCGCCGCATCCCGCTTCCCGACGGATGGATGAGGTACAGTCTGTCGCCGCCGCCCACGCCCGAGGTAAAGCAAATTTGGTTGCCATTCGGGGACCAGCAGGGACAAGCGTCTACTTCCCGAGTCTTCGTCAGTCGTTTTAAATCCCGGCCATCCGAATTGGCCACATACAAATCCGGGCTGCCATCTTTGCTGAGTATCATCGCCATCCGGCGGCCGTCGGGCGACAAGGCCGCGCTGGAGTTTAGACCAGAATAACGGGAAACTGCGGAACGTTGACCGGACGACAAATCATGGCTAAATATGTCCGGATTCCCCAGTTTGTAGGAGGTGTAAAAAAGTTTCCATTCTCCGGGAGACCAAGCGGGGGCGGCAACGTTAGACCGATCCCAAGTCACCGGCTTGGCGCGATGCCCGTCGTAATCGGCAACGTGAATCTCGGGAAAATCCCCCGCCGACCAGTTCTTGTAGGCGATTTTTGTATGCGCAATGCCTTTTTCCTTAAAAACTTCCTCGACTACGGCATTGGCAAGGGAATGCGCTTGCCGTCTTCCGGCCACTGAATAACGCAACGAAAAAAGCGCGCTCCCGCCGCCAAGACGATCCTCCAGCCGCCCGTGAAGCCCGCCCTCATTGCCGCCGGCCAAGACGAACTGCCCCTTTCCCGCTGGAACGACTTTCCACCCCATCACCTCAAGGTCAAAGGTCAGAACTTTGAGGATTTCTCCCGAATATCCTTTTAGTTCGATGGGAACAGGGTCCATCGTCCCAGACTGCCACCGCTCTAAATGGATTTCATTCTGAGCGACGCTGTTTCCCTCAAAAAACACACCGCCCAAGAAACTAAAACAAACTGCGAGGAATCGTTTTATTGGGGCAGTTTTATTCTGTGTTAATTCGTCCATCTTTCAGATTGAAAGTAATCGTAAAGGTTCGATCTTTGATTGATGCTTTTGATGGCGGTTTTTTGTCAATTTTCCTGACTCGATTCAGCGCATCTTGAACGGAATCATCCAACTCCGCAAGGCCGGAAGGTTGCACGATCTGGGCGGAAGCAATGGATCCATCGAGATCGACAACCACCTTCGCCTTGACAGTAGAACGAGAATTCGAAACTTCCGTCGTCTGTTTTACCAATTGCCACGCTCTATTGTAGGATTTTCTAACAAATTGACGCCAGTTTTCCAAAGTGTTGTCGCCCAATTCGCCAATTTTAGACGGGCCGGACAAATTTTGCCCCGATAATGCTTCTAGTTTCTTGCGAATTGCGTCCTCTCGATCTTGGGCGGCTTTAGCCGCTCTCTCTCGTTGCTGCTTTCGCTCTTTGGCGGAGATTTGAGTGGGCCGCTCTGTCTTCTTGAATTTGTTGAAGTCGGGTCTGTTCTTTGTCTCTGGTTTCTTCGGCTTGGTTTGCAGCGGTTTTTTTGGTTCTATCCTGGATTTTTGAAGAGTGGGAGCCGTTTTTTTTGGAGATTTCTTTGGATTGGGAACTGGTTGTGGTTTTGGCGTCAGCTTTGGAGGCTCAACTTTGACGGGTTCAGGATCTATGAAAACGGGTTCGGACGCAGGCGGAGGCGGCGTTGTTTGCAATGTCTGCTGCCTCAAAACGGCTTCGATGGAAGCAGCAGACTGCAAGTTAATCTTCAAAGCGGGAGGTTGCGGCTTCTTTGGAGTGAGAAAACACGAAGGCAGAATCAACAAAACCAACAGCAAGACCCCGTGGACGCCTGCGGAAACGAGCAAATACTTTTTCTGGTTCATCTTCACTGGAACTCTGTGCGTATGGAAACGGTGGAGATTCCCAACTTTGTCAACAAATCCAGCACGGCCATTACCCGACCATGCTGCACGGTCTTGTCTGCCCGCAAGTAGACGACGATATTGGGATCCGCTCGGAAGGCGCCGGCCATGGTCGATGATAAACTGGCCAGATTCACCTCTGTTTGGTTGAGATAGTATTTTCCTTCGGCGCTCACTTCCACAACGCGGATTTGTTCTGGTTTCAGGGGAACATCCGGGCTGCCTCCTTGCGGAAGCGACAAAGCTATCCCTTGATCCAGCAACGGAGTTGTGATCATGAAAATAATCAACAAAACAAAGGCAAGGTCCAGCAACGGAGTAATATTAATATCACTCAACGTCACTAGCGCGTTTCTATCGGAAAACCTTCGCATATTTTACCTGTTAGGGATTATTTAAATTTCCGTTCCGGTCCCGCCAAGCAATTCACTGGGAGGCCGAGACTTTTGAGCATTTGTGTTTTGTTTTAGACTTCATCTGTAAATTCAATTTCCATTCTGGAAGCAAACTCATGAGCAAAATTATCCATATCCACGGTCAACACCCGCAAATGATGCACGAGCCAATTATAGCCGAACATGGAAGGAATCGCCACCAACAAACCAGCCACGGTCGTTACTAGAGCGGAAGCCACGCCGGGAGCCATTGTCGTCAACTGAGCATTTCCCATGCGGGCGACTTCGGCAAAAGTGCTCATTACCCCCCAAACGGTGCCCAGCAAGCCCAGAAAAGGTGCCCCGCTTACCGCAATCGCCAACAGAATCAGCCCCGACTCCAACCGCAAGGATTCCCGGGCAACGGCTCGTTCCAAAGCGCGTTTTACATGTTCGGCGCTTCGAAGACTCACCTTGCCGCCGCGGTCATCGGGCTCTTTTTCGACCCGCCGAAGTCCCAGATCCAATTCAAAGCATCCGGATTGATAAACGGTGTAAAGCGGGCAACCGTCCACTTGAATTTTTCGATTGAAGATCGAAAGCAGCTCTTTCTGCGCTCGAAATTCTTGATCAAACAATCGATTCCATCGGCTTGCGCGGCGCATCTGCATTGCTTTTGAGGCCATAACGCTCCACGCGAAAATCGAAAACAGAACCAGAAGAACAATAATCGCCTTCCCCTCCGGCCTCGCTTGATCCCAAACAAAGACAATCTCGAACTCAGAAGACATCAACACCATCAAAGCATTTATTCCACAGTAAAAACGGCCAAAACAAGAAGCGGGAAGATAAGTCAAACAACTTGCGCCGGGTCAAAAAATTTCCCGCGATTTTCAAAAATCCTCAATTATCAGCCGGGAGGCAAAGATTCATGTTCCTACTTGCCCGTGGTTGGAAGAAGTTTCGTCCGAAACGCCATCCTCTACGGAAGAAACAGCTTTTTTCTGGGAATCACGATAGCTGGCAACTACCCAATCGCTCAAAACCTTTTCCGGATTCTCCACTGCGACGGCATCCAGATCAAATCTGCTTTGCCCCGTGTTTTGAGCAATCAGCTTCAACCCAAATTGAAAATCCTTAAAGCGCGTCTGGCAAATCTCTTGCAGAGAATTTTTTCCTTCCGCAGCAACGACGATGAGTTTTCGCATTCCATCCTCCGTAAACCGAATAGTCAAACCGTGAGACGCCTCAAACTTTTGGGTGAATTCATCAATCCAGATTTTCGCCGCCTGAATTTCTGGATCCTCTTGTCGCCGCAAAATTTGATTCAGATGGGTTTCCGGGGCGTCAATGACATCTCGAGTCACCTCAAAACGCCGAACGGAGCTGCTGGGAAGCTCGAATTTATAGTTTCGAAAAACCCGTTCACAAACGGTCATCAACCCGCGGGCGCCCGTTTTCTCCGCCGCCGCCAAGGACGCAATGCGGCGCAAGGCCGATTCGGCAAAGAGAATCTCAATTCCATACGCCTCAAAATCAGCTTCGTACTGACGAATAATGCTGCCTTCCGAAGATTTGAGAACAAAATAGAGATCATCCTCCGTAAGAGACCGACAGACCACTCTTACCGGCAATCGTCCGGCAAATTCCGGCTCAAATCCGTAGTCCAGCAAATCGCTGGTTTCCACCCGGTCTAGATAGTTTGTTCCATTAGAGAGATCTTCCGGCGGTAGCGCCGCTGCAAAACCGATTTCCGATTCGTTCAACCGTTTTTTGATGATCCTTTCCAAACCTTCAAAGGCTCCGCTAACAATAAAGAGAATGTGTTTGGTGTTGATATGGCTTTCGGTTTTCCTTCGATTCTGGAAATCCATCATCGCTTGAATCTGCCCGGCTACGTCTTGCTGCGACCGCGCGGAAACATCAGTTTCCTCCATCAATTTCAAAAGATTTGTCTGCACTCCCAAACCGCTGACGTCTCTGCCGACCGATTGGTCTGATTGGGCGATCTTGTCAATCTCGTCAATGTAGATGATGCCGAACTGGGCTTTTTGCACGTCTCCGTCCGATCGCCGGTAAAGCTCCCTGACAAGATCTTCGACATCGCCGCCGACATAACCTGTTTCCGAAAACTTCGTCGCGTCTCCTTTCACAAAAGGAACGCCTATCAATTCCGCGACGCTTCGAACCAAATAAGTCTTTCCCACGCCCGTGGGGCCGAGTATCAGAATGTTCTGCTTGGCATAATTCGGCAACGATTTGCCTTCCCGAGCAAGGCGAACATGGTGGTAGTGATCGCACAACGCCACGCTCAGAACCTTTTTCGCCTCTTCTTGCTGAATGACGTACCGGTCCAAATAGGCTTTGACATCTCGAGGGCGGTAGTCGAACGAAAAACTCTCTTTTTCTTCCTCCTTTTGCGTCTCCCCCGGCGGATCGGAGCGCGCCTGAAATCCGGCTGGATTCCCGAAGTTCGGCATGTGTTGCCGCATCAATTCCGCAAACTGTTTCTGAAAATCTTCTGGTTTCATCCGTTGAATCAACAAATTTCCACGCTCGTCAAACTAAGTCCGACAAAGATTCGTTCACCTACCTTTATCATTCATAATCCAAGCTACTTCGATCTAGTCAAGCGCACGACATTTTCCACCAAACATTCGGCCTGGCGAACCGTCGCCGCAAACGAACAACTCGTCCAAACAATCATATCCGCCAAATGCATTTTCCGCTCAATCGCCCACTGGGCTTTCAATCTCTGTTGAATGTGATCCTCGCTCCAACCCCGAACGGCAAGACGCTCCCTTTGCTCTTCTCTTCGGCAAGCCACGCAAACGATAAAGTCCAATTCATCCTCTGCGCCGGTTTCATAAAGCAAAGGGATAACGACGAAAATCGGCCCGGCTTCCTGAGATCGGAACGACGCCACGCGGCCTTTCCAAAGCAATCGAATTCGAGGATGAAGAACGCGTTCCAGCTGTTTTCGCTTATCGGAGTCTTTGAAAACAATCTCCGCAACTCGCCGACGATCCAGCCCGCCTTCATCGTTTAATGCCGTCGATCCGAAGATTTGAACAACCACCGGCAGCGCCTCCCCGCCGGGCTCTGTCAATTCCCTCGCTAACACATCGGCATCCAAAACGGGAAATTCAAATTTCCCCAACAAACCCGACAAAAACGTCTTCCCCATACCTATCCCACCCGTAATACCGACGACACTCACCCCACAATTAAAAGATTAGCCAAAGAAATTTTCCTCAATCCGCCAATGAAAATCTTAAATTTTCCGGCTACAGAAACAGCGGGAAAAGCATTCGCCCGAAACCAGCTTCATTATTGGATAACCGCCCGGAAAAAACGCTGTTGAGATCCTTCAAATTCCGGACCGGAAACCTCTATGACCACCTCATTATTCACCGGCTCAACGTCAAACGGCGACCAATCCGCCAAATTTTCGGAAGACTCAATTTGATACGCTCGGCCGAGTTCCCCCTCAATTCGAAGTTTTATTCCTTCAGGAACGACATCCACAAACAGCCGAGGAACAACAGCTTTTGGCCGATCAAACGGAAGACTCAAATTGTCAAGATAGGCGGTGTCGTCCCCTGTTTGGCTTGAGGAAACGTTGTCCTTCGAATAGCGCCATTCCAATTCCACATTGCCCGGCGGCAGAACAAACTCGTAACTTTGCCAAGGAACTTCGCCCGACTGCTTCTCAAAATCAGAATCCATCTCTCCATTGATGTAAAATTTAAAGAAATCCCAGCCTTTTTCGGAACTGACTCGAAAATCAAACGAAGCCATTCCGCCGGCAACTTCGGCGCGCAGAATGAGCAAGCTGCTTTGCCCATCGCCGATTCTTCCAGCCCGCGCCGAGAAATTTCCCACAAAAGACGGCACCGGCGGTTCTTCGTCCATACCCCACTCTATCACCTCCCAAGGTTGATCGCCTCTAAAACTATATTCCATTGACGTCAGATCGCCGGACTCAAACCCATCCGAAATCGAAGACTCAAAGACGGCTCTCAAACGAAAATCCTTACTAACCGCCAAAGTCAAAGGATTTGCAGTCGATTCCACGTCGCCTTCCCAACGGACAAAGTGAAAATTGTCCTCCGGTGTCGCTTGGAACGTCAGCTCGGCGCCCGCCGCAAAGACTCCGCCACCGGGATGAACGCTCCCGCCGGGGCTGCTTTCCACGCTGACGTCAAACACCATCCCAGGCGTAAAGGCATAGCGCATATCCGCCACGCCGAGATCGTCGGGATAACCGTCCAAGGCAATCCAATATTGAACTCCGGCGCGAAGCGCCTGCGAAATCGCGCTCCTCCCCCGTTGATCCGGATCATCCGGATCGGCATCGTCGTTAGAAGCCACGTGTTGAAGATCGGCCACTTTCTCCCCGGTATAAATCGCCAGCAAAGTGTCAAAATCCGCCATTAAAATCTCGAGTTCCAGCACGCCGTCCTCGGGCGGAACAAAAGCATACCAAACCGAAGCCCCTCCTCTGTTTCCAGAATGATCCGGCTCTCCAGTCTGCTTGTCCGCCTCGCGAATGTCGGCTCTCACCTCGCCGGATATTCCTTCAAGAAGTTCGGCTTCAAAGAAATGATTGTTGGGAGGTCCGGATGCCAAGTAATTGATTTCCACAGTTTTTATTTCAGACACGTTGCCGGCAAAGTCCACAGCCGTTACCTCAATCACATTCCGTCCCGACAAAAGCGGAACGGAATAAGTCCACTCCGTCGTGCCCGTAGCTCCCCAAGAAGAAATTTCGCCCTCGCGGCGAATGCGAACACGTTCTACGCCGCTCGCATTCGGCGAAGGATCGAAGACATCGCCGCTTAATTCAATTCGTTTCTCCGGAGAATTGATACCGCTTGCGGGGGAACGGATCACCACTTTCGGAGCCGTTGAGTCTGCAGAGCCATTCGGCGTCAACCGAAATCGCAAAGTTCCAGATTCTTCTTCTGACGCGCCGGCCACCGCAATCCGATATGGCTGCCCCTGCTCCGTTGAAAACTTCAGTTGGGCATGGTTTCCCGTTTCATCAGGGTCAACCGGACCGGTTGCAGACGCAACCGGCGTCAACCCAGTCAACAACTCATTTCCGGTGTAAACGCCGACTACCGTGTCATAATGGCTACCAACCGTGTCGATAAACGCTTCTCCATCCTCAGACGCCGTCCACGTCCACCAGAGGCTGTAATCGGAATCATACACACCGGCGTGGAAAGGCTCCGCACGAGCGCATCCGTCATCGAAGGCATCTCCATCTCCATTCTTCTCGCACTCGCACCTCTGGCCATTCCTGTCCGCGCACTCAATGGTGGCAAAACGCGTGTCAGCTACTTCAAACGGTTGGCTCGTCCCCTCTGCCGGCAGTTTGAACGAAAACGCAAAATCGTCGTTCCCCGGCGGTTCCACGACGTGATAGCGCACTTCTTCCGAGACATATTCCTTTTCCTCCTCTTCAGGCGCCTCGGCTCGCACCAAGAAAACGTATTCACCTGGTTCTTCCGGCATGGTCAATTCGGCGGTGTATAAAGCGTCATCTTGCAAAACATCCGGCGCCATGCCGTCATTTCTAAAAGAGATCGAATCGCCTTCCGGCAAAGTCGTTCCCGTAACAATCGCGTTCGTGACTCCAAAGACGTCGGTAACACGCACAATTACTGTCACCTTAGAGCCCGTTTGGAGTGCGGATTGAGAAGGAGGAAAAACCGTCATTTCAAGAAGATCGTCAGGTTTGACGTCCAACGACCTAAAGGCGCTTAGCCTTCCTCCGGAAACCATCTTGCCGGAAAAAGAACTTTCCTGAATCGCAGAACTAATAATCCGATCGCGCACCTCTTCTGCGCTGGCATTAGGAAATGCGGAGTATACCAAAGCCGCAACTCCCGCAACGTGCGGAGCGGCCATGCTTGTGCCGCTGTTTTCCTGATAAGCGCTGTCATCGCCAATGCCGAGCGAAAGAATATCCACGCCGGGCGCTCCAATATCGACGGTCTTGCCGCCGTAATTTGAGAACGCCCAGATCTCACCATAGCGGTTTATCGCGGCAACGCTAATCACGTTGTCCAGATCGTAGTTCGATGGATAGTTGGCAAAAATATCCGTGTCCAAACCGGAGTTTCCAGCGGCGGCAACCAGCAAGACGCCTCGCTGTTGCGCTCTGGCAATGGCTTCGAACATAGATTGACTGCGCCCTCCGCCGCCCAAACTGGCGTTAATCACCTTGCAACCCTGTTCCACTCCATATTCGAAGCCTTGCATGACGTCGGAACTCGTTCCTCCAAAAGGCCCTAAAACCTTCAACCCCATAATGCGGACGTCCCAAGCAACTCCGACAACCGGACCTCCGCTATTGGCGGCCGCGGCGATAGTGCCCGCAACGTGGGTTCCGTGTCCATGGTCGTCAAGAGGATCCCCGCCATTGGAAAGGGCGTTCATGCCGTAAACATCATCCACATAACCGTTCTCGTCGTTATCAATCTCGTCCCCCGGCACTTCGCCCGGATTCTCCCACATCTGATCTTCCAGTTCATTGTGACTGTAAAGCACCCCAGTATCCAACACTCCCACAATCACATCGCGCGATCCCGTAGTGATGTCCCACGCCTCCTCAGGCTCAATATCCACTCCAAACGCCCCAATGTTGTTCAATCCCCATAACCTGCCGTTATGAAAGTCCGCATCATCTGGCATTTTAGAAGCCTGCCATATATAATCTGGCTCTACATATTCAAACAAACCACTCCCTTCCAAATCTTGAATCAACCTTTTCAGAGCTTCTCCCTTTTGGACGGCAACAGGCTGATCCGGCTGCGCTTGCCCTAATCCTTGAATCGCCGGCGCGGATAACAGACACAGCCCCGGCACTAATGAATACTCGCGGTCCATCGCCAGACCTTTCTGCAGTAACAGTTGCTTTACCCGTCCCCGGCTGACGGGATCATCATGTTTTAACTTTGCCAAAAGCTGTTGCGGATGCGCTTTATGGCCATCGACCATTGCCCATCCCTGCTGAGGCTTGAGCACTTCGGCAAAGGCGCAAGACAAACTCGCCCACACCGCCAAGAATCCAATTGCTGTAAATCTTCTCATCTTCTTATTACCTTTCGGAGGAAGCAACTTCGCCAATCAATTACTCTAAGGAATAAGTAACCCGATAGAATCGGGTATCTTTATCAAGTCCCACCTCATCAATGACCGTTATCTTTTGTCGTTCACCCGCCTCGTTTCGAACTGACTGAAGCAACTCCCAACTACCGCCGGCAAAGACGGATCGATATTCCACCCGATAAGAAGTTCGCGCCGCCGCCATCCATGAAATACTGGTCTGCACGCTTTCCTTTCCCGGATCCACTTCGATATCCGTCAAGATAACGCCTTCAAACGGCGTAGGATCGATTCCGTTGGCCGTTCCATCGCCATCAGAATCAATGGTCAAACTTTCTCGAAACCCTCGATTGACCCGAACCGTCCGACCCGTTTCCGAAATTATAATATCGACCGAACTGTTTTCTCCTGCATAGCTTCGAACCCAACGCAACCTTCCCTCCAAAGCGCCGTCAAGTTCCTCAACAGGAAGGTTTGCGTCTGCAAAGTAAAGAACCATCCCTTCGCCAATCAGCAAACCATTCCGCCAATCGTTCGCCAGCTCGCTTTGCAATTCCAGCCGGTCGACGTAGATAGCGGAGGGAACATTAGCGGGCAAAAATCGGACTTGGCTTCCACGCGGGGCACTGAGAATTAATTGCCCAATCGCCGAATTATTTTCAAAGCCCGCGGCAATAGCCCCTCGATCTTCAGACGACCAAACATGATCAATCCGGGAAAACCTCGGCACTGTACTTTCAATAGTAGTTCCCAATAAATCGCCCGCCGAAGGCCTCGCTTGCATAATGAACCCGTCGCCAACGCTCAATAAGTTCTCCGAACCCGGTCCGCTGTCGGTCAGCACATCTGAAACATCAATCAACAGTCTTTGTCCGCTAGCAATTCTCGTTTCCCTAAGTTTGACATTTCGCCCATTCAGAACAATGTCCCGTCCCGAATTAATATTGCCGCCGTCCATTTTCGCTGTTTGCGTATGGATTTCCACATTGCCTCCGCCGACAATCTCGCCCGTGTTTTCAAAATAATCGGCGGCAATTCTAGGGCTGAATGCAGAGAGCGCGCCATTGTTCACAAATCTTTCAAAAGAACCTTCGGCGCCGAAGCCAAAAGCCACAAGATTAGGCACGTCAAACGAACCACTAATAGTCAGCTCTCGCAGATTGGGCAGATTGGTCGCCCCAATGTTTTGTATATCTCCAAAAAAACTGAGGTCTCCCGCTACTTCTAAATTCTGCGCATCCGATTGGAAGGAGCGCACAATCTGCATGGCGTCACGGACGACAACATTCGTGCCATTGGCGGTAAAGTCATACGTGAACACAGGAACATCACCCGTCTGCAACCCGCGCCCGTCTACTACCAGAATATGATGAAAGATGTTAAACGTATTCGTCACAGATACCGTAATAGGATCAGGATCGGGGTTATCTGGATCCGGAGGCGGATCTATTTCTATTTCCTCCACAACAGTATTTATATTTGTCCAGATCATGCTGAACATTTGCAGTCTACCTCTAAATCGATCGGTCGTCATTTTGCCAACGTCGCGCACGTCGAGCATGCCGTTGGTGGATGTCAAATTGAAACTAACGTTCGGAGAGTCCACTACGGATCCGGCACTGCTGATTAAATGATCCGCGTTGATAGTGACAATCCCTTCGCCGCGGAAACGAGCGTTCCTGAGATCCAGATTTCCAGCGTTGATCTCAATGCGTCCTGGCAAATCGTCAACCGACGAGTCCTCAATTAAAATCTGACGAGTGACTGAGTTTTCCGCTTGCGCGCTGTAGGCGGCATATAAGTTTGTGGTTACAGTATTGCTGTAAGTCGGACCCCAAAGAAGTTCCGGCACAGCCTCCACATTCGGCGGCAATCCAAACAACCACTCAAAAGGAGCGCTCCGGCTCACATCATAAACCGCCGGTCGATAAGTTCCGGTATACACGTTAAGCAACTGCGTATGGTTGGTGTTCCATGCCAATTCGTCTTTTAGGTAAAGATTAATTTGATCCAAATCCCCATTGACGACGTTCGTGATGTTGGCCGTGATTTCTAACAGCGCCGTGTTTAATGTCAGATCTCTAAAACTGGGGAAGAACTTCGCGGCAGTTCTCATTCCAGGCCCCGCCAACGCGAAGACTGATTGAACAACAACGTTGGTTCCAAAAACGTTGGAAATCGCATAAGATTCCGGATTCGGCAATTGGAGCAATTCTATACTAGGTAGAAAGAATTCCGCATTGGTTACCGAATGGGGCGGCGCGATAACACTGAGCGAATCTCCGGCTGGAATCAAGATTCTGGAAGTGTCCCACACTAAATTGGTTATCCCCCCCCAATAAATGTCCTGAATAGCGGTGTCCGGAAGAAAGTTAGTCGTGCCAACAGCTCCTCCAACGCCTGCAATCGGCTCAATCTCAAACCCTCCGTTGAAAAGATTCACATTATTCCCCTCAATCCGAAGCAAACCCGAAGCCGCCGCCCGCAAGTAACCGTGATTGACCACGTTGGAAGCTGCAATTTGAAGAAAAGCAGGACTGACGGTCAAATCGTTGCCGGTAATAAAACCACTACCGATAAATAAACCAGATTCTGCAATGATTTCCGCCCTTGCATCGTTCACAAAATTTAATGCCGGCGAGCGTCTTCCATTGGAGGCAATGTGCTGAAAATTAAAGCCAACAGAGGCCGACATGATGCCGCGGTTTGTAAAGTTGAGTGTGTTCATAGTATCGAACGGCAGGTCCGATGAAACGTTGAACGACCCGTAATTCGCAAATGCGAGCGCATTAATGACGGGAGAATCCGAGAAGTCTACCATCCCCCGGTTCAAGTAGATCGGATCCGGTTGGGACTGGAGGCTTAAATCTAAACCCGCCGTCAACAGCAGCCCAGATAAGAGCAATGACTTTTTAATCATAAAGCAAAACTTGTTTTTATTGGCCTACTTGCCGTTCCAAATCCAGAATTGAGGTGCCTACCGGAAAAACGACGGGGTCGTTCGTGCTTCCGTCAAACCATCCCCACTTAAGCAGTCTAAAGTCATCCTCTTCACTTACGCCAATGAACGGTGACGGTGAGTTCAAGTACGCATCGCCCGCTGTGTTGAAACTGATGCGAAATGACGGTGTAATCACGCCCGGACCGTAGTCATCGCCGGTAATGCCATCCAAAGCATCGCTGTTCAACCAGCCGTCGGCAGAGGTGACCGACCAAATAAACCAACCTTCAGTGCCGTCTCCGCCTTGAAGATCGCGGGCGTCAAAAATAATATCAGGTTGTGTTACCGTGCGGGTTAAAGATCGGAAAGCAATTCGGTTGTTCGTTAATATTGTTTCGTTGTAACGATATTCCCTCGGTTCGAAATAAACGCCCAACAGCGCATCATAGTCGCTACGTTCCATTCCGATATAGTCAATCCCACCCCGAACGGCAGCCGGCGCGGCCACTCCAACAGGATCCGGCGCCGGCGGACCGACAGGCAGAGTGTTTGTGGATATGATCGGGAAGTCGGTTGGACTCTCTCCCGGATCGCTAATTATGCCGGGAAAATCGGTAAAATCGGTACCACCGGGAAATCCTATCGGTTGTTGCCCGGCATCCGGAACGACAATGGCGGCGCCACCGCTGCCGTCGGTAACGCCGGGAATGCTGTTCTCCGGATTGAAGTTGGAACTGCGGTAGACATGCTTTAACCCGCCAATGTCGTCCCGAGTCAACTGCGTCCAGTAAAAGCCGTCGGGAACGATGAAAGATCCACCAGAGCCGTCATACGCAACTACAGGCAAAGTTCGAGGCAGCAATCTCTCCAAAGGATCCACTGGAAAATTCCCCACCGCAGTCCAACCATCGCCTTCAACAAAACCGTTGTATGTCCACAAGGTGCCGTTGATGTAAGAGCTAGGACGCAGTGTCACCGGATCAAAATTCCTCTTGATTACATGATAGAAAGGAATGTTCTCCACAACATAGCGGTTGCGAAGGGTAAAGACATAGCGGGTTGGATCCGCAAGCCCTCGAATCTGAAGAATCAAGGACAAGGCCGCGGACTTGATATCCGTTAATCCCAATGCTTGGGCGCGCAAATTGATTCGACCTGATTCCAGCTGATAATCGTCTAAATTCACGGTTTCCATTGAGGGAAGATCTTTGATTATCGCAACTGCTTCTTCAATTGCCTCCACTCCCTTCTGGCCGAAGTAGGAGAGGAATTCTGGGCTGTAACCGTAGTAGAGAATCGGCACGTTCCATCGGTATTCTTCATGGATGTTCATCGGGCCTCCTATAGGTCTGGCCCCCGGAGACACAGGCTGATAATCCAATCTTGTTGTCTGCCACGGGGGGCGGGGGCCGAGTAGGGAAAAGGCGCACAAATGCTCCGCTCCGACAAGGATAAATACGAGGATCCCAAGAAATTTTCGGATAAATTCGTTCATTTTGAAGTTGGCTGACATGATTATTTGAGCCGCAACACGCGGTACACGGCAATACCTTGATTGTTGCCGATGGAAATGGAGTCAAAAACATCCACCGCCAGTCGAGGCGTTCCGACGTCAAACCAAGAACGGACGTCGGTGGAAATTCTTACTTGATAAAAGCCGCCCGGCTGCGTGTTCCAACGCAGACGCAAGCCTTGGCCGGAGGAAATGATTGCCGTTCGGAGAAGACTGGTTGAGTCGGATGGGTCGGTCCCCGCCAGCAATTCATCGAAATTGCTGGCGCCGTCGCCATCCGAATCCGAGTTTCTATCAGGCCAGTTGTCGCTGTCTTTTCCCCAATAGGATCGTTGCCATTCATCGGGAAGACCGTCGGAATTTTCGTCGCGTCCCCAAGTGCGGGCAACTCCCGGGGAGGATTGGGGGGACTTCTCGCCATTAGGAAAGACATAAGCGATTCTCACGGAGTGTTCGGCGCCTGCGTTAAGTCCTGTAAAGGTGTGAGTGTTTTCACTGACTATCACCGGCGCGTCGGCGTCATCCAGATAAACTTCATACGATTCCACTCCTTCAACCGCCATCCAACTGACTCCCAGCGACCAGAACCCGGCGCCGAAGACAAAGGGAGTCTCCGGTTCCGGCAAGAGAGAGTCGGCAACGTATTTTTGGGCTTTCAAATCAAAACTGTCGCGTCCGCCGCTGAAACCGGACCAAACGAGCAAGGCCCGGTTTCCTCCGCCGGCCACGACCGGGAGCATCTGCTGATTGCCGGTTTCCGTGTTGATGGGAAACTCTGGGGAAGAATCTAGCGGAGCCGACGGATTGATGATGCGCCCGAACACCCCCTCGCGATGCCCATCTTGCCCCGCACTCGTCCATGTCACGAAGACGGAGCCATCTAGACTTGCAACCGCCGGAATCATTTGATGATTGTAGGTGGTCTGATTGACGAGGAATCGCTCGCCCCGCGGGGTGCCTGTAAAATCGTATGCTCGACCGTAAATATCCCAACCACTCTGCGTTTCCGATGAGTCGAACACTCTCTCCACATTATTGTGTCCGCTTGTAAAGACCGCAAAACCGTCGTCCAGAACCGCCACGGCAGGATTGGCGTCGATTGTCGAAGGTTCGCCCCAAAGCAATTCATTCGTCACTCCGTTGCCTTGTTCGTCATATACGCGGCCGTAAAGGCTCACCCGATAGCGTTCGCCTCCCGTTACCGTCAATTCCCGGCCGCTCGTCTGTGCGCCCAAACGCTCTGAAATCCAGCTGACCACGAAATTGCCCTGCGGCAAAGCCGCTACGGCGGGACTTCGTTGGTTAAAGAGGGTGGATTGATTGACCATGAATTCTTTCCCTATTTTATTGCCCTGCGGATTAAAAATCTGGCCGAACACTCCTTGCAAGCTGCCATCTTGTCCCATGCTACCCCATACGACGACTACATTGCCGTTTTTCAAGGCGGCCATTGCGGGATCCCGTTGCAGACTAGGGAGATAAGCGTTGGCGGTTTGTTCCGGGCCGAGAAAAACACCGGCGCTGTTGACAAAGCGGACGAATATGTCGCCGTTGCTCTCCCATGCGAATGCGGCGCCGCCATTGCCGAGCAAGATCACATTCGGTCGTTGTTGTTCTCCCTTCGCTGCTTGATTCACGAGAAAGGCACCCCGGACAGCATTGAAGTTTGCGTCTAACTTCACCGCACTGATTCCCAAACCGTCACCGTCGACGTTGTTGTCCTGCCAAACCAGATAACCGCCCGATTCGTTGAGAGCGAGCTTGGGAAAAAATTGGTCGCCGACCTGTCGACCTAGAACGGAATACTCGCTGCCAAACCGTTTGACGGACGCCTCCAAATGTTGTCCCGGCCAAACAAAGACAGCGATAGCCAACAAGCAGAACGTCGCCGTTCTTGAAGCGCATACCAATCGTTCCTTTTCCAATTTCATGGGCGTTTCCTCTTATGAGTCTATTTTAAGCCAGCTGCATCATAAACTCGAATCATGCAAAAACCAGCGACCCTCGCCATTATCCCTAAATTTATAGCAAGAACTCTGCCATCTTCTATGTTGCAACCGTAAAATTATCATTTTTTCCCTCAATCCTTTTGCTCGATCCGATCACTGAAAACTTAGAAATTCAAAGGAGCTTCTCGAGGTGGAACCGTGCTAGGCTCATAGGGAAGATTGTCTTCCGTATGAACCCTGTTGCCGGCGGGATCAATGATCTTGGGCGTCACAAAAATCGCCAAATTCTTTTTCTCGGTAAAGGAGGATTCACTCCGGAAAAAGCGGCCGAGAAAAGGTATATCTCCCAAGACGGGAACCTTGTCTTTGGTTTTTTGGACGTTTTCGGCCATTAAGCCGCCTAAAAACACAGTTTGGCCGTCCCAAACAACGGCGCTCGTCACCACCTGCCGAACTCGAAGCCGGGGCAAAGGCAATTGGGCGATCAAAGGAGTGCCGACTCCGCTTCCTGAGGCGCCTTGGGCAATCACGGCAAAGGGACCCGGATCGTCATAGCCGACAAACTCAATCAAAGAGGGCAATATCGTCATTTGAATGGAGTATCCATCGGCCGAGACATAAGGGATCACATCCAGCGTCGGTCCCGTCGGTATCGGAAACGTTGCCGGTTGGATTGTTGTTCCCAACGCGGCGCCGCCGCCAAAACCAACGGTGGTTCCACCTCCCGCGCCTACCCCTGCGCCTCCCGCGCCTTGTTGATTTGCAGTGTTTCCCACGACAATGGATCGAATGTCGTTCGCCTTAATCGTTGTCTGACGCCCGCTGAGGGTCGTGACCACCGGCGCGGCGAGAACGTCCACGCCTCCACGCTGTTCCATAGCCCGAATAACCACTCGAAATTGAGGGTCCGTTAGAATACCCGTGAAGGTTGCCAGCGGAGGAATCGGAGTCCCGTTCCCACCAAAATTTCGCAACCCGTTGCTCAGCAACTGATCGGTAGCGGTGTTTGGGAAAGCCGTTGGGGCGCCGCCTGTGCCTGGAAAAATAGTGCTCGGGCCGGATGCGCTTCCTCCTCCCAATGCCGGCGCATTCGCGCCCCACATGGAAGGCGCGCTACCGCCTTGAACAACTATTTCATCACTGACCGAAGTATTGCCTAGCAACCAGTCAAATCCCAAAGCCCGGCTGTCGTCCTGGGTGAACTCAGCAAACTTGGCTTCGATGGTCAATTGCGGAGGCGATTCGTTCAACGCCGCAATAGCTGCCTCTATAATGTCCAAATCCGTCAGCGTAGCTCGAACAAATAAGATGCCCGTCCGGTCGTTGAAGAAAACCGCTTTGCCGTCAATCCCTTGTCCCCCCAGTCCGTCAATGCCAGTGGCGCCTCCACCGAAGCCTCCGCCAAATCCTCCCCCGCCGCCGATGCCTCCGCCGCCAACAACCTGCCCCGTGGTAAAATTAACGCCGGCCGCCGCAAAGAAGTTGCGAACCAAGACTTGCAAGTCCTGCATCAATGTCACTCGAGAAACGCCAGAGAAACCGCCGGCGCCAAACTGGCTGCCGCCGCCTCCACCACCAAAACCGCCCCCCCCTCCACCGAAGCCTCCACCGCCACCGCCAAAGCCGCCTCCACCAAAGCCTCCGCCGCCGCCCAAGCCTGTGGGATCAACTCCAAGAATTGGCAGAAAGCTGCCGCCACCGCCACCGCCGAATCCGCCGCCTCCACCAAAGCCTCCACCGCCACCGCCGCCGAATCCGCCTCCACCGCCGCCAGTGCCTTGAATTAGAGAATCCAAAAAGATGCCCGTCACTCCTTCCATGCCTTGAATAAAGGTGTTGGGATCCACGCGATAATTGCGGATGTAAAGCGGCTCAGGATTCCCAACGAGTCTTGAAAAGACTACGGCCCAATCTTCAATCGAAACTTTAAGCGGCGTCTCCGCGATTCGAGCGATCGCTTCCACGACGTCTTTCAATCTCACGTTTCTTAGCGGAGGATTGATGTTGATGCTAACGCTGTAAAGATCCACTTCCTCCACAGGCAACGACGGCAAGGGCAGACCGGTGGCAGGATCTATACCCGGCTGGTTGAATTGCGGGCCAAATTGATTGAATTGATTGAATTGATTGGGCTGGCTAAATGACTGCGACTGGTTATCCACATTGGGATTAATCAAAAAGTTGACGCCTACTTGTTCGGTATCCCGTTTCTTTGCCTGTTCAGACAGGTCTTTGACCACGTCGACTAAAGGTATCCCGTCGTAGAGAACGTTATCCAAAACAATGTTCTCCAGCTTCCATTGAATTTTTTGGCGTCCCGGACTGGTGTGGACAAGATTGGTGCGGGCGAAGGGGTTTGGTTCCGGCAATTTGTGGCGTTGCAACGGCGGCGACCAGGCTTCTTCCACTTCGACCATTTTGTTTTTGGAGTGGATTTCCCGTTTTTGAACTTCGCGGCTATATCTTTTCTCCGCCAGTATCCGCCAGTAGTACCAAACAGCGTCGTTCTCGGGGTCTTCTTTAGCGGCCAACGAGAGTTTTTCTTCCGCCTCTTCTAATTGATTGGCCTCCAAGAGCAGTTGCGCGTCTTTGACCAAGGTGGAGGTGTCGATTTTCTTTTCGATAATCTCCGGAATAAGAAAGAGTGTTTCTTTGCTGGGCATTTTGCCGCGGTTTTCGGCCAACAATTTGTCGTTGGCTTCCTTGAACCGAAGCGCCTCCGCATCTTTGGGATTGAGCTTCAATATCCTGCCAACCTGTTTGTCCGCCTCAAAGAACCTGCCATTGCGTTGTTCCAAAGCGGCCAACTTCAAGCGGACGGCGGACATGCCTTTCCATGTGCGTTCGCGTTCGTTTTCTACTTGAGGAATCTCGCCCACAATTTCCAGCTGTCGCACAGCTTCTTCGTACATCAAAGCGGCTTTCGCAAAGTCTCCTTCGCCTTTCATGGACTCGGCCTGTTCCAGTTTCATTCGTAGGACGATTAAGGCCTCTTCTCGGCGCACAATTTCATCCTGAACCAAAGTTTGAACAGACTGGCCGGTTGTTGTCACAACGACAGCAATCGCCGCCATTAAATTCATCGCTGTTCTAAATACACGTAGCATAAGCCGTTTTGTTTTTAATTGGAAACCCATATGATTTTTACTCGGAGGCATTGACGAGAATCGTCGTCTGCTTGGTCGTTCTGCTGTCTTTAATAACGACCTCGTTTTCTAAGACGGCAACGATTTCGTACCATTTTTTAGCAATTCTAATTGTGTCCCCTCTTCGTTTGGCGTTGAACTTTCTTTCTTCGGGTCCATAGATGAGATCCACGGTGTATCCGGCAATCTCTTTATACGGCTCTGACTGTTTGCCGCTGACCCGAATTTCACGATTATCGGCCAAAAGGCGGATCACGAATTCCTCCGGACGAGTCAGTTTTCCCTTCACTTCTTTCAAAGTAAAGATGTCTGTTTCCTGGCCTATCCGGACTCGCCTCATCATACGCCGGCGATTCGCTTTTTTGGCGTCCGCTTGTCGAGTCACCCCAAAGGAATAGAAAATCTCATTACTATTGGTAACAACATTGTCATACTCAATCGAAAAATAAAGCGGATCAATTTTTTTGGCTATTAATGCCTCCGGGCCTCTCATGCCATAAAAGCGATCCTTAACCAAGTTGCCGTCTTTGTTTTTGATCCATCCTACCGGATTGAAGAGATTGTGTTTAGAGCCGGAAAGCTTGACCCGCAGTTTCTTTTGACTTTGCTCCAGAATCGCTACATTGGTTTCCGTATTTAAGGGCGTGAACGGCTTCGGATTCTCGCGATTGATCTCGTTGTCAATATCTCGGTCCACCGCTTGAACGAGGCCGGGCAAGTACGCCGCCGCCGCGGCCAACAATAATAGCACGAGGCTGAGAACTACCTTCTCGTAGTGTTTTTTGAAGAATTCCATTGCTACAGCCCAGCTGGTCTGGAACGTTCATAAGCGGGCGCATCGTCAGCGACGGAGTCCGCTTCTGTTTTTTCACTTGCGCCCATCGGCGGAGGAAAGGAGATTGCCTCCACCAACATATTGACCGTCAAGGGCTTTTCCTCCAAACCAGCTGTTGAGACGTTTTGGTGACTTCCTCCATACCCTCCCATTGCCTGAGGCGATACGTATGCGGTGTCGTAAGGGTTGTACTTGCCGCCTTCGCTTGCATAATAGGAGTAGTTGCCACCTAGCGAACTGCCGCGCCCCTTTTGCTCAACCGCCATCCACTTGACTCGGAAAAAGTGATCGCTGTTATTTAAGCCGGACAGCACGTCGGATAGTTCTCGGCTAAAACATTGAAACCTCAGCCGAAAGGGATAAAGAATGGTTCCGGTAATTTCATTAGTCATCGGCGTTTCTTCAATGTAGTGATTCGGCGACAAACCGGTGGCAAAGCCCTCGGAAGAGTTGTTATTCTGATAACCCGCCATCTGTTGTGCGTAATTCATCATCATCATGTCGTAGTAGGGATCACTCTGCTGTTTTTGTTCTTCGGGGTAATCATTTCCGTAACCATCGTCTGTTTTTTCCGCAGACTCTCCTTCCACTTTGACTTCGGGGCGTTTGATTTTTTTGATAGAATGAATTTTGGCGTCAAAAAGGATTTGGCAAAGCGATTCCAATTGCACCAGTTGGAAAGCGAGCGGCTGCAAAGTCTCCGATTCTAAAGAGAGCTTTGTCCGAATATCACTAAAAGAGAAACTGTATTCAGAGTCATTCCTTTCTCTAGGCAGCTGAGTCCCCGCGTTTTGGGCCGCCCGATGCATCGAGGCAATCCCCTTTTCCAAAAATATCTTGAATGCAGATGCGTCGAGATTTTCAGGGAGGGGAAAAGGCTTGAAGGACTCTTGCAACGGATGGAGAAGCTCGCTTTGAATTTTCTCCTGTTCTTGTTTGACTTTGGCGATGTTGTCTATGCTGGGATGGGGATTGTGATTTTTGAGACGGTCCAAATTGTTGATCTCCCGTTCTAGTTGCGCTTGCACGTCCTTCTCTTTTTCCATTTGAGTAAGAAGAAACCAACCTGAGGCGCCTATCAAAACCAAGATGGCGCATCCGCCAAAGACTAGTTGAAGATTATTTTTTACCCAATTCATGATTTTAAAGTTTTATTGGATTTGCTAATTGAATGGTAATTTCAAATTGGAAAGTGTCCTCAGATTCGCTAACCGATTCTAATTCGCTTTTCTTGGGAAATTTTGTCCCCTCCGGATCAAACTTATTTGTTCGAGAGCGAAGGGATTCGAGCAAATTTCGAGCCAATTGATCGTTCGCAATTCTGTTAACTCTATTGACGCCGCTGCATATAAGATTTAGGCGCACTAAAAGACCTTCTTCCTCGTCGACTTCTTCTTCCTGTTCCATACCGTAGCCATCGGGGCCGTACTGGCTGTATGGATCATAGCCGCCGTACGTTTCGTACATCCGCTTCAACATTTCCGGGTCCTCCCATGGTTGGAACTCCTCCTCGTAATCATCGTAATCCAGAGGTTCGTCGCTATCTAAATCCAAACCATCAATGTCCGGTTTGAGCGAGTGAATCCAAACTCCCGTCTCAACGCCCCCTAGTGCTTCTTTGGTCTTCTGCTCCGCCTCCAACATGGATTCGCGAATTTCGGTCAAGACATCCGACCAATAATACCGCTCGTGGAGAAATCGCGACAGCTCTTGCACTTTCCTCATCTGGTCTTCCAAGGTTCTCTGCTCGGGTTTCATCTGGTCTTCCAACAACTGCAAAGGGTGCGCTTTCTCTTGCACCTTCGCAATTCCCTTTTGTTTTCCTTGAGCCACTTGGGAAAAGAACCAGGCAAACGCCGTCACAACCAGAATCAGAATAATGGAGGCTGCAAGGAAATAAGGTTTCTTTTGATTGAATTCCTGCCGCTGCAAGGAGGCCTTGGGCATTAAGTTGAGTTCCACCGGGCATTGAACTACCCGGCGCAAACCCAGCCCGACCACTTCCCCGAAAGAGTGAGCCACCTTCGCCAGTTCTTCCAGATTGATGGACGGATCAATCTGGATCGTTCGGAATGGATTGAAATACTCGACTTCGATGTTGAGTTTTTCCGCAAAGAATTGAGCGGTGTAGGGCATGATGGAAGCGCCCCCCGCCAAGAAAAGCCTTTGCGCGGCCGAGCCGCCTTGTTGGCTTCGATAGAACTGCATGGTTTGATTTACCTGAATGTGCAACCGGGTCATCACTTGGCGGGCGATTTTTGAGATTTGCGCCTGTTTGGGGTTGTCGGGGTCTTCGTAGGCGCCGCCCAGGCTGACAAAGCCCTCTTCGATTTTAAACCGCTCGGCGTCGGGAAATCGAATCTTCGACTCATTGGCGAATTCCTGGGTGATTGCGTTGGCGCCGATGTTGATGCTGCGCGAATAGACTTTGCTTCCTTCAAAGAAAAGCAGGTTGCTCGTTTTGGCGCCAATGTCCAAAAGCATGGTGCATCCATCCATGTCGCCATAGTTGTAGCGGAAAGCATTGCACAAAGCCGCCGGCGCTACGTCGACAAGGTTCAGCCTCAGGTTGCTGGCTTCGGAGGTTTTGAAGAGTTTTTCGACCGCCTCGGTTTTAATCGCAATCAACAGAACTTCTAACTCGCCGCCGGCCGGGGTTCCCAGGATTTGATAATCCCAAACCACTTCCTCCAAAGGAAAAGGAACGTTTTGTTGGGCTTCGTATTGAATAATCTGCGTCACTTTCGAGGAATCCACCGGCGGCAATTTGACGAACTTCGAAAAGGCGTGAAATCCGGGAGCGCAGACTAGGATGTCGCGGGAGGCAAATTCCTCTTCCGTAAGCAGGGTTTGAAGAGCCTTTTTGATGACTCCCTCGCGGGCCGCTTCCTGGGCGCCGGCCAGTCCTAATGGAGAACAACCAAAGGCGCAAAGGCAAAGACCGCCTGACTCAGTCGGCTCAAACTCGGCGACCTTCAGAGTGCCTGCTCCAAAGTCGATCCCCAAAAATGATTTTGGCTTCATAAAGTCCGCTGTCCTCTTCCAACCGGGCAACTAAGAATCGTCGCGGAAAAACCGCTCCTCCGCTTCGTGTTGCAAAGTTCAACAGAGTAATTAGCGAGATTCAAGGAAAGTGTCAAACAAAAAAAGTTGGCTTTCGATTTCTCGCCGGTTTTTCCATTCGGGCATTTGCTTTTAAGAATGCCTCCCCCGCTAAATCGCCAATGGATATAATTTTTGCCCCGCATTTCCTGAAACTGTTTCTACTCGGCGCCCGTTCCCCTCAGAACCACCGGCACGGTGCGCAAAAGAATTTTTATGTCCAACCACAACGACCAATTGTCGATATACTCCAAATCCAAACGCACCCATTCCTGAAAATCCTTCACCTCGTTGCGTCCGCTGATCTGCCAGAGGCAAGTCAGCCCGGGCTTGACGCTGAGTCGCCGGCGGTGCGCCAAATCATCAAACCGCAACGTTTCATCCACGGGCAAGGGTCTGGGGCCCACCAAACTCATCTCTCCCTTTAACACGTTAAGCAACTGCGGCAGTTCGTCGAAACTCCGTCGGCGCAGGAATCGTCCGATCCACGTTATCCTTGGATCTTCCGACAGCTTGAAAACCGGCCCCTGCATTTCGTTCAACTCTTCCAGATCCCGCCTCCTTTGTTCCGCATCCGTCACCATCGACCGAAACTTGAACATCGTAAAGGGTCGTCCATTGAGACCGCTGCGCTGTTGACGAAAGAGAACGGGTCCCGGCGAGGTAAGCCGAATGCAGACGGCGCAGAAAAACAAGATCGGAGCAAAGAAAACCAAAGCCGCGCAAGCGCCAATCTTATCAATGGTCTGCTTCGCAACCGCCTGCCAAGAGATGTCCGGGGTTGACCGAAACACCATCATAGGATGGCCGTTGAACTCGTCCAAAATTGTCCGCGAGATTTCCGTGTGGAAAAAATCCGCCAACATCCACACTTCCACGCCTTCTATCTCGCACGCCTGAATCACCCGTTCCACTTGGCCGAACAAGGTGTGTTTGGCCGACAGGATCACTCCATTCGCCGAATGTTTATGCAACAATCTCAAAAACTCTTCCACAGAGACTTTGTTCACGTCCAGCTCGGCGACAATCTGCAAGTCCGACTTCGACTCTTTAATCACCTCGTCGTTGAGCTTCTGCGTGTCTTCCAATGCGCCGATGAGGATAAACCGCCGCCGGAACCGCATCCGGCCGATCTTTGCCTCCGTATAGCGCCGCACCGCTTCCTCCTTGGTCATCATCAGCAAAAAACTGATCCCTCCAAACAAAATAATCACCGCGCGAGAAAGCTGAATCCGAAACAGAAACATCACCAAAACCAAAGCGACCGTTATCAACGTGCAGGCTTTGAACAACTGCCAGGCCGTTTCCCTCCGGGACGGCAACAAAGGCCGATCATAGAATCCCAAAAAACCTAAAGTCAACAACGACAAGGGCAACGTCAACACTATCCACGGAAAAAAACTCTCAAAACTCTCAATCTCCTTAGTGCCTCCAAAAACCGCCAAAAAGTCCAGAATATAAGAACCTAAGAACAATTCACTGGAGCGCAGAAAATAGGCCAGAAGAAAGCCCAAGGCAAACAACATGCCATCCGCAACCCTCAACAAGCCATTTCGAATCTCCCGTTGCCGCCTTAACATCTCGCTTTAAGGAAGTATCCTCTCCGTTTTTGCAAAGCCCCTCATCCGCCCGGCATCAATGGAGAAACCGGAAAATGGACGCCGACAAAGACTCGCAAGCGCAAATAACACAACATGGCTTTTACTCTTCCGCCACGGCGGCAGCCTTCCGTTCTTCTTCTTTTTCCACCAACGACTTAGGACGCGGTTGAAACTTCGGAACCGCATGGGCGAGAAATTCTTTCACCCGATTCAAGGAGGTTTCCTCACCTCCCGGCCTCGACAACGCTAAACAGCTCACATAAGCCCAACGCTGCAACTCGCCGGTGGCAAAGAGCCCCTTGGCCATCCACCACATCCGCTCCCAATGCCGCGCCGTCGTCAAGCCGTCCGCCACAAACCAATAAACGTAAAAACCAGGATAAACCCTGCCTTCGATTTCTTTCTCTATCCGTAGCACCGCCACCGGCAAGTCATACGGCTTCGTTCCCTTCACCTTCACCACGTCATCCAACTCCGACTTCACAATCTTGCACCCCATTCCTCTGAGGCAAAACTCCGGCTGATGGATGCTCGTGCGGTCAGTTCCCATCAAAACTCCCATAAGCATCACTCCAAATTGGTCTGCCGCCGCCGTGTAGAGATGCTTCGATATCGTCGTGTCCGGCGGCAAGACGTTCTTCTCCACTTCGCTCACGGGCAACGTTTTTCCTTCGTAATCCAAGACAGAATCGGGAAACGCAATCTCCAAAGCCCCCTCCCCTCCTCTGGCGGACACAACCCGAATCCCCGGCTTGCCCAAGCGCTGATTCGCCGACCACCAAGACAAAAACACCGCCGCCGCCGCTATCAGAGCCAAACCCGCTGCCGGAATTTTCCATTCTTTAATCTTCATTTTGCGACTTTGCCGCCGGCTTTTTCTCTTCCAAAAAACGACTAATAATCACCAAGCCGATAATGCCCACCAAAAAAAACGTGGCAAAACCCAGTTTTTGCTCCACCTTTTCGCCGGCCGCCTCGCCATACACGCTTCCCACCACGATCACCATAACAATGCGCAGCACGTTGCCCAAAATCGCCAAAGGAATCGAAGAAAACATCATCGCCGCCCTTCGCCACGGAGATTGGAAAGAGACAAATCCATAGATAGTCGCCAAGGCGAAGAGAGCGATCAAACTTCGAATCCCGCTGCACGCCGGCGCCACATCGTATTGATAGGACCTCGCCGAATCAAAAATCAACGTGCCATCACACACCACATCCAACTGCAACGCAATCGAAGTAAATCCAACGGCCAACTGCGTCACCAAAAGCCGCAGCGGAAGTGTCACCACCGTTGCCAGCGACCCAATCGGCACGCAAAAGACAAATAAAAAGTACGGAAAGAAAGTACACCGCAACCAGCCCCGCCCCCAACAAAACCCCAAAATGGCGTAGAGACCCAGAAACAACGCCGCAACGGAAATCCTCGCCTGCTGCGCCATAAAACCAACAAGATGCAAAAGCAACGCGGCGGCAAAGATCGGAAAAGCCCACGGCCACGGCGCCAAACGCAACGCCATCAGCTCTCTTCGCTTCCACCAAAGCAAACCCAAAACAACGAAAGGGATAAAAAGCCCGTGGCCGTCCTCCGAAAAAGGCGCGGTGTACGCGTTGTACATCCACGAAAAAAGCGAGGCCGTGTCCACGTATCCAAAGGTGGAACTTCCCCAGAATTGAAACAACGCCAGCCAAGCAAGCGCCAAAACGCCAACTACCGGCTTCTGCGGCAGGAATTCCCAAAATTCCCGGAGCTCTTCAACGAAACTCACCGTGTTTTTCCCTTCAGACATGAAAGAAATAATTCCGCAACGGATTTAACTAATTTTCCCGCAACTTTCCACAATAAACCCCGCAAATCACAAAACGCCTTCGGCCGTCGTCCTGCGAATCGCCCGCCCGCGAAGTCCGTCCCAAAGCAAATAAAATAAAAACAAACTGTTGTAGCATAGGTAGCGCCGCGCCAATCGCTTCGGCTCCGAAGCCAAGCGAAAGGCCCAGCCCAAGCCCCGCCTTTGCATCCAGAGCGGCGCGTCCGGCTTGGTGTCGGCGTTGACGTCAAACGCATAGCCCACCGCCAACAACGCCCCCCTCTGAATCTGCGACTTCCATCGGCTGATCCATTGCTGCTGCTTTGGCGTCCCCAACCCCACCCAAATAAAATCAGGCGTAGCCTCGTTGATCTGCGCCGCCACTTTGCCCTCTTCTTCCGCTGAAAAATATCCGCCGCAGGCGCCAGCCACGGTCAAACCAGGATTCAATCTCTTTGCCCGTGATTCCAGCCGTTCCAAACACTCTTCGGATCCGCCGAGAAAAAAATGTCGAAACTCCGGGCGCGTGCGGCGGAGGCATTCGCGCATGAACATAGGGCCGTAAACTCTGTCCGACATCTGCGCCTTTCCTCCCCAATTCATGCACCAGACCAAAGGCATGCCGTCCGGAACGAAATAGTCGAAACAAGAAGTCAACTCCCGAAAATCAGCACGGCGGCGGCGCATGGCGACAATGTGGGAATTGGTAAAATCAATGGCAAAAACACCCGCGCTCCGAACCCGCTCATGACAAAAGTCCGACAACGCCTCATACGCCGTCACTCGCAGGGGAGTGCCTAAAACCTCAACGGCTCTCATCTCTTTCCATTGTCAACCGCTTGAAATTTGCCGATTAAGCCTGCCTTCCGCCGCCGCTGTCAAGGAAAGAACTCGCCGCCGCAATCTCTCCTCCCAGCAATCGAACGGGAGAAATTTTGCGGAACCAGCTGCGGATCCGCTCCAAAAAGAACCCGAACAAACAGCTTGTCTCAACGAATTCAACCGGGCTATGCTTCCCCTTCGGCAGGTTTCCTCCTGCATTTTGACAAAAGCCAGAGTAGCTCAGTGGCAGAGCAGGGGACTCATAAGCCCTTGGTCGCAGGTTCAAATCCTGCCTCTGGCACCATCTCTCGCGAAGAATCGTCGAATTCATCTCCCAACGATGTCGGTTTCCGCCTGCTAAAAGATGTCGCTTGCCGCGGGCTTCACTGCAATCGTCCGTTTCGCAGAGTTCCCCCACTCTATCCCTTAGATTGAGCGGATCCGGGCGTCATCACCCGATCCACTACCGCCGCCCCGACGGAATCGCCAAACACATTCACCGCCGTCCGAAAGCGGTCCAACAGCCAATCCACAGAAAGAATCAATCCAATGTACTCCACCGGCAGTCCAACCGCGTTCAAAACAATGATCATCGTCACCAAGCCTGCTTCGGGAATGCCGGCAGCGCCAATGGCGGCCAAAGTCGCCGTCACGGCAATAATCAGCTGTTGCGTCAAGGTCAAATCCATGCCAATCGCCTGAGCAATGAAAATGGCCGCCGCCGCTTCGTAAAGCGCCGTTCCGTCCATGTTGATCGTCGCTCCAAGCGGCAACACGAATTCGGTCGACCGTTTGGAAACCCCGGCGTTTTTGTGGGCGCATTCCATAGTGACTGGGAGAGTGGCCGAAGAGCTGGCCGTCGAAAAGGCGGTCAAGATGGCCTGCAACATGTGGCGGATGAACAAAAACGGGTTGCGTTTGGTCAATAGCCAGTAAATCAAAGGCAAAGTGGCTAGGGCGTGAATGCCCAGCCCGCCGACTACGGTGACAAAGTAACCGCCGACTTTTTGCAGTTCTTCCACGAATTCACCCTTCATTTGCGCTTCCCCGAACCGTCCGGCGACGAGGCAAAAGATGCCGATGGGCGCGATTCGCATTAAAAGCATAATAAACGTCAGCAACGCGTTGTTGACTTGATTGATCATCGTCGTCAGCTGCCCGACTCTGGATCCCATCGTCGTCAACATGCCGGCAAAGATGATGCTAAAGACAATCAGGGGCAAAAGCTCGGTCTGGGCGGCCGCATTAAAGAGATTGTCCGTAAACAGCATCAAAACCAGATTCTTGAGAATGGAGCTGACTTCCTTGGACCCGCCCTTCAACTGCGGGAAAATCTCCGCAATTTCCCCCTGCTCCAGGCCGGTGTCCTCCTCCAGCGATTTCACAATCTTCTCGCGGGCGGCAGATTTTTTCCCGCCTTTCTGCGCCGCTTCCTCCATCAAGTCGCTCTGTTCATTGTAGCCCACGCCCGGCTGAATCAAGTTCGTTAAAAGCAATCCCACCACCACCGCGAGAATCGTCGTGCTTAAATAATACAGCACGGCGCAACCTCCGGGCTTTCCCAGTTTGCGCACGTCGCCGAGGCCGAGGATGCCACTCATCACGCTGGTAACCACCAGCGGCACCACGATCATCTTGAGCAGTTCAAGAAAAATCTCGCCCCCCAACTCAAATTGGGCCGCATAGTTGGGAACCACCAGCGCCGCCAAGATGGCGATTACGATGGACCCAAAGATGTAAATGCTCAGACGGCTTTTCTTTTCTTCCCCGTTGCCGTTCCTAAAATTTGTCGAATTTGTCATATTGTTCTTGCTTCTTGATCCTAAAGGGCCGATCCACGGCGCCTATTAATTCGGACAGCTCCGTTCAAAGTGCGACCGACGGACGCATTCTGTCAACCTCAATCTTGCTCCCAAAACGCGGCAATTCTGGCAAAGTGCCGTTGCCCCTACTCGTCCCAACTTGAAGTCTGCGCTTGGCAAAAAAGAGTTGACGGAGGGGGGCAGAGTGTTGCGGATTGCGGAAAAACGATTCGGAACGGCTGGAATCCGCCCGCTCAAGAGAACTTGCCTTTCGTTCATAAATAAAATTGCAAATTATTCGCTATCTGAAGAAATGGGAAATAACCACGCGCGACGGCAAAGTCAATCCCAATCCTAAAAAATTCAAATGATCAGCCACTATTCGTCCCAAAACCAAAACTTGCTTGGAAAAGCCCAAGCCAAAACCAACAAACAGTACGTCGCCAACAACAATCTCAAAATCAAAAGCCGGAGGAGTGTGCTTGAATTTGACAGGCGCGGACACAGTAATCCATTTCGGATCCTTGGTGGAATCCCGCCATCGAAGACCAAGCAACCGGACGCTCGCACCGAATCAGCCAAACACGAATCGTGACCTCTTACAAGTTGATTACGCCTGACACGATGGAGCAAAAAATTCTGCAACTTAATGGATTTAGCGCGTATCGATTAGCCTTGGCAGATCCCGATTGTCTTTTTAATCGGACTTCTCCTCCTATAAAGAGGAGTTGGATTGTTTCGCCTTTAGATCATCTTCGATTAGGCGATGATCCGCGGCCGAGAGGAGAAGTGTGGAGGTTTCCGCTTCCGTGGAAACCCTATGTGTTTCAATTAACTCGTCGTCATTCCGGCAAGGAGAACTTCGCTTTTCCGGATGGGCATGTTGAAGCATTGAGTCTTCGGGAATTGACGTTGTGGAAGAGGTTCATCGCCATTGGCATTATGACAACAAAGCGCATTTGTATCTTTTGATTCATCGAGATGCGGACAATTGTGCGCCGCTTTACAGTGTGGATGAAGAATTCCCGAAGGATTGAAACAAAAGCATGAATGCTTCAGCATCATCTTCCCGATGCGGCTGTCTCCCATCCACATGCCCGCAAAACAACGGCCGCCGTCTAAAAAAGACACAAAATCGTGGAATCCTCAAAAAAGTGGAAAAATCTTGCGATTCACCTTCCTTTTTGTTGTTCTCGCTTTTTACTAACGCTTATCGATGCGATTCGCTATCTGGTCTCTTCCGCTGATATATCACATGTTTGGATATGCAATTTCGGCGAGAGAAGCGATCATCTTTTTCTGTTGGCTACGGTGAACAGGCGGAAACTCGCTTTATTTGCTCCACTTGATTGGTGTCAATCGGTCTGGATGCGGAAGCAGTTTTTCCCAAAGGCGTAATCCCATGTTTTCTTTATTCTCACTTGCTTGGATTATAGCATTCTAACCTCTTCAAGGGCTTTTGCGTTGGGCGACTAAGACGCTTACAACCTTTGACCGGCGGAATGGCATGCCCTAAGTTCGGCGCAGATTGCCCTGTCAGGTTGTCTTAGAAATAGCGCTTGCAGTAAGGATTCCCCTTCTTCGGCCAACAAATCAAGCCAACGCTTCTCTAAGGCGGAAGATTTCTCCACTAGATTGATTCTCGCATCGTCTTCTCTCTGTTTGTTTCTTGCCCGTTGCGGCCGCTTGTCTATGGCTGGCGTATTCCCTTTTATCTTCTCGTGTTTCTTTTTTATCCATTATCTGAATCCGCCGGTGTCCATCCTTGTCGTGTCAAGTCTATGGGAGAGCTTTTCTACATCCCTAGCGGACGCTGGCTAAGAGGCATGTATGACTTGCTATGCTCTTTGGCTTTTTGTCGAGCGGGATGGGGTTTTGTTGGGAACTAGTTTTTTGGTGTTTTTGATATAAACAATTAGGCAAAGCGTCTGTGATGGCTTCAAACTTTCGTATGGAAGGAGTGCGCTCGATTGTTTTTGGATGGCTTTGTTGGGGAAGTTAGTTTTGTCGAGGAGATTCTCCAACAAGATGTTGAAGCAGTGAAAGACGACGACGGGACCACAATGCCTGCGTTGTGCGGATTTGTCATTATCGCTTTGCCGTTCCGCTCTTTTCTCCTTTTCTCTTTGTGTCGCGAGAGGCTGGTTTTTATCGGACTATTCTTGTTCAGTGGAATCATAATACGATTTGTCGGGAAACGTCGTCCATTCCTTGGCGGTTCGCCAATGGAGAATGCCACGCGTTTACTCTTTGCTCCAATTCTGTTTGCCGTTAGCGGCGAATTTTGATTAGGTTGGCGATGTTTTTTGCAACGGAGCTTGTGCCGGCGCGCATTAATGTCTCTCCTACTAACAGCGCCTGCGCGCCGCAACGGGCTAAACGAGTCGCGTCTTCGCGAGTCCGAATGCCGCTTTCGGCTACTAAAAGCAGTGACTCGCGGTTTGGCAATGTCGACAGTTTGGCCGCCAGTTTCTCAGTGATTTCCAAATCGACGGCGAAGTTTCGCAAGTTTCGGTTGTTGACGCCGATTAAGTCCGCGCTGATGCGCAGAGCGCGTTTGAGTTCTGCTTCGTCGTGCACTTCCACCAACGCGTTCAAGCCAGCCGCCGTGGCCAGTTGATGCAGTGCCTCTAATGCTGGGTCGTCCAAAATCGCGGCAATCAATAAAACGGCGTCCGCGCCCCACTCTACGGCTTCTAGAATTTGCCGCGCGTCGATCACAAAATCCTTGCGAAGAATCGGCAACTTGGAGGCCTTCCGCACGGTTTTCAAGTCGTGGAGCGATCCTTGAAAATGCTTTCCATCTGTGAGGACGGACAAGCAGGAGGCGCCGCCTGATTCGTATGATTTTGCCATGTCGGCGGGATTCAAGTTCGGGCAGATTATGCCGGCCGAAGGGGATGCTTTTTTGATTTCGGCAATCAGTCCCAAACTTCCAAAGCGATGATGAATCAATGCTTTGCGGAAGGGGCGAACGCCTCCTCGCGCGGCAATTTTCTCTCGGAGCAACTCGGCCGTCACTTCTCGTTTTGCGAGCCGGGCGACTTCGGCTCGTTTGTCGGCCACAATTTGATCCAGAATCGTCACTGCTTATGCGTTGCCGGCGTCTGCGCTGGGTTTTGTCGGGCATCCGGCCCGTAGCCATCCGTTGACAAATAAATCTAGGCCGCCGTCTAGGACGTTCTGGACGTTGCTGGTTTCTATGCCTGTCCGAAGGTCTTTTACCATTTGATATGGTTGAAACACATAACTCCGAATCTGATTGCCCCACGAAACGCTACCCTTTTCTCCGTAAAAGCGCTCCATTTCCTTTTTGGATTCGTCTTCTTTCAAGGCATACAGACGGGAAGTGAGCAAAGTCATGGCCGTCGCCCGATTTTGGTGTTGCGAGCGTTGCGACTGGCAAGCCACGGCCAGCCCGGTCGGCAAGTGTGTAACGCGCACCGCCGTCTCCACTTTGTTGACGTTCTGCCCTCCCTTCCCGCCGGAACGAAAGGTATCGACGCGCAGGTCGGAGGCAAGAATGTCGAACTCAATCGGATCATCCATCTTGGCAATAACGTCGACGCTGGCAAAACTGGTGTGGCGACGTTTGTTGGAATCAAACGGCGAGATGCGAACCAGGCGATGCACTCCTCGCTCCGCTTTGCAAAATCCGTAGGCGTTTTCGCCGACAATCATCAGGCTGACGTTCTTCACGCCGGCGGTTTCGCCGGGCAACAAGTCTATAATCTCGGCTTGGTATCCCCGTTGGCCGCACCAGCGTTGATACATCCGCAACAGCATATCCGCCCAATCGCAGGACTCGGTGCCGCCGGCGCCGGCGTTGATGCTCATGATGCAGCTCTTCGGGTCGTGGGCGCCGCTCAGCAACGTTCTCAACTCCAGATTTTCCATAAACCGCGCCAACCGATCCACCTCCGCGCGAACTTCCGATTCGATGCCGGCTTGGTTGTCTTCCGGCTCCGCCTCTCCCAGTTCCACCATTATCTCGGCCTCTTCCAACTCCGCCTGCGCGCGTTGGATTGGTTCAAGTTTTCGCTTCAACGCGGCAGACTCATCCATCAATTTTCGAGCGCGCTCCCGATGTCTCCAAAACCCTTCCCGCCCCATCGCCTCCTCCAGCTCCGCTTGCCGCCTGTGAATGGTCTCCACGTCAAAGATACCTCCGCAGATGAGACAACTTCTCGTTCAACGCCGCAATCCGATCCTTCACTCTCTCAAACATAAAGCTAAAAGCTTACCCACGCTCTTTCTCAATAACCAGCGAAGCCTTTTTCCGCTTGAAAAACAGCCGAAGCCTTCTTAGCCTTTGCCTATGGATTCGCAACTGCAAGAATACATTCCCGTCCTCCTTCTCGGCCTTGTCGTCGTCCTCACCGCCGCCGGCACACTGCTCGCATCGGTGGCCTTTGGAAAACGAGGCCGCCGCAACCGAACCAAAGACACCGCCTACGAATGCGGCATGCTTCCCGTCGGAAAAGGAAGCGCCCGATTTTCCGTCAAATTCTACCTAGTGGCCATGCTTTTCATTCTTTTCGACGTCGAGGTAGTCTTTTTATATCCTTGGGCGGTCGTCTACAAAGAGCAACTGGCGCAGAACGCCAACCTCGTCTTCGGCTCGATGATGCTGTTTCTCGGCCTGTTCGCCGTCGGCTTTCTCTACGAAATCAAGAAAAAGGCTTTCGATTGGAAGGACTAGGACAACTCCGCTCCATCCATTGAAAACCCTTCCCACTATTTACCTTCGACGCGGCGCTTCCGAACGCGTGCTGGCCGGTCATCCTTGGATTTACCAAGGAGCCGTTCAAAACAACACCCGCCGCCCAATCGACGGCCAAGCCGTTCAAGTCCGAGACGCAAAACGCCGATTCCTCGGCATCGGCCTATACAATTCTCAATCCAAAATCGCCGTCCGTCTATTGTCGCGAAAACGGGAAAGCATTGACCAATCCTTCTTTTACCACCGCTTGTCCGCCGCCCAATCCCTCCGAAAAAAACTGATGCCCCAAGCCTCCTCCTATCGCCTCGTCCACGCCGAAGGCGACGAACTCAGCGGCCTAGTCATCGACAAATACAAAAACATCTGCTCCCTCCAAATATCCTCCCTCGGCATAGAACAACGACTGCCCCAAATCAAAGCCGCCCTACAAACGCTTTGCCAACCCGCCAAAATCATCCAGCGCCGCGACTTAGCCTCCAGAAAAACCGAAGGCTTGCCCACAAACCCGCCAAAACAAGAAACACCGACGCCCCAAGACGCCAAAGCAACTCATCCCATCCCCATCCAAATGAACAAACTCCACTTCCAAGTCGACCTCCTCTCCGGCCACAAAACCGGCCTCTACCTCGATCAACAAACCAACTACCAAACCGTCGCCAAACTCCTCTCCCAGTGGAACTGCAAACAAATCCTAGACTGCTTCACCTACCAAGGAGGCTTCACCCTTCACGCCGCCGCCCAAGCGCCCGAAAGCTCCGTTCTCGCACTCGACCAAAGCGAAAACGCCATCCGACAAGCCAACGCCAACGCCGCCGCCAACCACCTCGAAAACCGCTGCAACTTTCAAACCGCCAACGTCTTCGACTGGCTCAAAAACGCCCAAACCGCCACCAAGCCAGACTCCGACCAAAACAAATTCGACGCCGTCATCCTCGACCCGCCCTCCTTCACAAGAAACCGCTCCTCCATCAGCGACGCCTTGCGCGGATACAAAGAAATCCACCTCCGCGCCCTCCGAATCCTCAAACAACGAGGCCTGCTCATCACCTTCTGCTGCTCCCACCACATCGATACCCTCACTTTCCAAGAAACAATCGCCGCCGCCGCCCTCGACAACCGCCAATGCCTCCGCCAAATTGCCGCCTTCCAACAATCTCCCGACCACCCCGTCATCCCCACAATCCCAGAAACCCACTACCTCAAAGGCTTCGCCTACGAACTCCTCCCCCGCTAATACTAACAACAAAACCCCATCACTCTCCCAACTTAGGAAACCGGAAAATTTGATCCTCCCTTATATCCATCACTTCCACCAGCCGTAACAGACCTTTCCATAAGCTCTCGGTAATCTTTGGAGAGACGGGACTGAAACCGTGGCCGGCGATGGACTGATTGCGCGCGGTCAATGGAGATTTTTTATTTCCGGTATTCCACTTTAACTCGCTGGTAAAAATTTTCCCCAATTCGTCTTCTTTAGAATTCAATAGTTCATACGCATCCTGCAGAGCAATCTTTACTTTTCCATCCTCAGCACTCGGTACCAAGCGGCGACGTAGACTTTCCGACAATTTCTCTAATGGAACTTTGGCAGTGTCTATTTTGTATTTTTCCCATAAACGCAGTTGCGCCGCCAGCTCGACAGCGCGGTAAAGACGCGCCACGGCATCTACATGGCGACCTTCCTCTTTCCGTCGCTCCGCGTTGGCCATTAAATCTTCCAGCAATTCATGTGTACAACTAGAAGGCGGTTCTATTATCGATTCTTTTAACTTCTCCAGCCGACACTTAGCTCTATCAAGTTGTTGTTGTAGTTCCATTCTTTCCACAATTCCTTTCAATACAGCAGCGAGGTCATTTAAACTCTTACCGCATTGAAGAAACTTGCCATAAGCCTTTTTGTATTCTATCCGAGCCCAAAGATCATAACCTTCCATAAATTCTGCAAGAGCAGACAACTCCTTTTTGATGTGCCCCGTCTTTGTATTATCTCGAGCTTCAATGAGCCATTGAGCCCCTTCTCCATAATCATGGTGATTAAAAGCCACTACGGATTCTTCCACCACCTGATAACCGAGCGTATCCCATGGATTTGCAGATTGTACCACTTGTTCCTTACCTGAAATGACGATGCCGACTTTGTCCTTATCGCGTTCACTGCCTCCAACATAGGAGAATTGCACGGACGGCCACGGACGAGCAACCATAGCCAAAGCGGCGCTCATGCACTTGGTGCCTCCGGTAAAATCCACCACGCAACAATGATCATCGCCGCCACTGAGCTCAATCCACTCTTTGACCTTTGCCTTTAATCGAAATTGCATTTTCTGCACACACCGGGAGAAGTCTTGCCCGTCGGATACAGCAAGCACCTCGTATTTTCCCTCTTCTAAATGACATTGCCTATTGTGTAGTACTTCTAGAATACTTTTTATTTTGTCCTTTGTGTCTTGTGACGGCACAAACACAACCTTAGCCGGTTTCCAGTGCATAATGGACGCCGCCAACGGTTCTGCCGTGCCGCCAACAGTGGCAATCAATAAAATGTGCTGGGGATGCTCCAATGTTTCCGTTTCTTTCGTCGACATTATTTCTCTCCCTCAGTTGTATTTTCTTTACAAAGAGCATTCAACTTCTTTGCCAAATTGCGCGGTCTCTCTTTGTATATCCACTTTTTCTTTTTACCTTTCACAGCATCTGGATCCTCCATGATTCTAGGCCAAAATTCCGTCATCTTTTCGCGCAATGACTTACACGCTCTTCTACTGAGTTCCTTTTTATCGGCTAGAAACTTCTCAACATCGTTCAAGAAGTTGATTCTATTCTGGTCGTCGTTTTCTCCATCCCATCGTCCACTGTGAATCTTTTCTCCCACCCATCTAGCATCTTCTTCGAAAAAACATTGCATCTTTATTAGATTCACTTTCTTTTGAAGAAGTTCTTCATATTCATCCTCACAGCGCTTTTGCGCAGCCTCGTCACAACTCATGCGGCCGTAGCCGACGGCAGTTTTAGCGCCGGCGCCAATCCACTCCAACGCATCTTTCAACCAACCGATCACGATCTCACAATCGCTGCGATGACCGCCTCTTGATTCGCCGGATCCTGCCGGCGTTTCTAAGCAAGATTGCCGGCGAGGCACAATGGCAAAGTGAAAGGTTGTGTCTTCTTTGACTGCCAAAAACGGAATGGGAACCGGGCTAATCCAATCGCCGGGAGCCTCTGGTCTCTTTTTATTCTGATAATACTCGCCATAATGCGGCGTCATTATATCCGCTTTTAAACGAACTTTATCTAAAGGTATCGCGTCCAAAAACACCACTGCGCCAACTTGAGGCTGTTCTGTCGGTTGTTTCGGTCCAAAAATGCGGTCGATTTCTTCTTTTTCCTCTTTATTTTTTTCACCTGCCCACTGCTCAATCCAAGCGCGAACCATGCCTTTGACGGAGGAACCGGGAAGGTAGGGAACGCCCAAAGTATGGTGCCAAAGAAAACCGTTTTCCACCGGATGCTCTCGCCCTAATCCGGTGACAAAAGGACTGTCCGTTTTTAAACAAAGGTTTTGGCCTTCCAACTTTGCCACCATCTCCCAACGGCGATCCCTTTGTTGTTTCAGTTCATCACTGTTTCCGCAGTGCCGATTTGTGACTGTTTTAATCCATTCCTCCTTTCGGAATTTTTGGAATTTGGCATTTTCCCAACTACTGCAAAATTTATCATACCATAAGCCGGCGTTGCCGTTTTGCGGTAAGCTTTTTAACAAAGTTTTGTCGTCGTTGACTTCTTTATAGAGCGGGAGGGTTGGCATGGCAGTTTTCATGAGGCTTTTTCGTTCAGAAAGGCAGCGGCGAATTTCTTCAACCAGATGAGGTAGGACTGCGCTTCAGCTTGGGCTTTTAGATAATCTTGCTGGCCACTGCTAGTAATCGATTCAAGCAAATCCCTTTTATTACCCATTTTATTGGGAAAGATCGCGTCTTCACCGCTATCGCACAGCCAACTTTGCACGTCTTCATAAAGGCGACGGTAAGGGTCATTTTTATCTCTTCCTTTGGCCCGCAAAGTCGCCATCGCTTGGCCGAGTCCATTTTGCAAAATTGTTGCAGGCAAGGCTTTGACGTAATTCAAATAGTCCGACTGTTTTGTGCCATCCTTCTGGCGTTTTTTAATGCAGTCCAGCGCATGTTTGGCGCGGCGTTGATCGAGGCTTTGCTTTTCTTGCTTTTGCTCAGTCATTTGTTTGCTCCTTTTGTTCCCATTTTACATTGAACCAACCTTGGCCGACGGTTTCGTTGCCGCCAACTTGTAGATAGGGACGGTTTTGGAAAATGTTTCGAATCGGCCTCAAACTGCCGGCATCAGAATTGCGTTCTGCCAGCAGCGCATACATCAGCGTCTCCGGCGGCAGAGTTTCTTCATACCACAGGTTCTCGCTCTCTTTTGTTTCTTCCTTCAGCTTATTACGCGCTTGGACGGCAAGGCCATTCTCGACGAACCAAGCAAAGTCGTCGTCGTGCAGCACGATAAGCCGCTCTTTCAACCGGTTTGGCGCGTTAGCGTCGTTGATTAACTGACTAATGGTTCCTATCCATTTTTCCAGATTTGCGTCCGGTTTAGCGGATGTAAAATTGCATTCTTCCAAATACAATTTTCCGCCATTCTTGTCGTTTGCAGCCAAGTAGCTGCCGCTTGCAACATTAGGAGTTTTATCAGGTGGTTGATTAATGACGGAGCGTCGAAAGTCGCGGGCGAGTCGTTCCAGCAAGTGCAGGCAGGTTGTCCAGCGCCAAGAGCTTGTCAAGCTGCGGACGGGAAGCAACAACAACCGCGCGTCAGAGACCAGCAGGTTACCCGCCCGATCCGGCTTGCCGAAAATGCGTTCGTGTTCATCTTCTTTCATCCCGCGTTGTTTGGCCGCGTCTAGGAAAGCTCCTTTCAAACTGGAGCCGGCAATGAAGGGATAGTTAGTTGCTTTCTCCCGCGCGACCGGCAAGTCGACAATGCCGCCGGTTTGCTCCGCGCCGGGATGAATAAAGGTTTCAGCCAATAGGCCGATAATTGCGTGTTTCATTACAATAGCTTTATAGGTTATTATTTATGTGAATCATTCCAAAGTCCAATGGCGATAAGACCGAAGCCCCACTTTGTGTGGTCGCCGATAGCATGATTATGCAACTTTTTTACATTTTCTATCTCTTGGGTTTTGGCTTCTAGAAACAATACGCTTCCGGGAGCCAGATATGGTTTTAGCGGCAACGGCCTGCATTTCAACGAATCCCAACCGCCAAGTATCACAGGGCGAGGCAAACAGGCGCTTATGATGCGCCCGGGAATTTCGGCATAGTTTCCTTCTTCGGGTTTCGGTGGATTTGGCACAGCTATCGGCGTCAACGCTGTTACCGTATAATGAAGTGTTTCCTCGTCAGTATTCCATTCAGGCAGTTTGGGAAACGGCAATGAGTGTTCGCATAAACGCAACCAACATGCGCGGGATTCGCCGCCAACGGGTTGAGGGTTGCCCGGCAACGCCTCTTTACATTTTTGAGATAATCCCTCCACTTCCATTGCGATGGAGACACTTTTTTTCAAACGGATATGGGAAGGCGAATACATGGCGCCTTCTTTCGTAGTGCGCGAGTCATCGCAACGGGCGATTCCAATTCGAGGTTCTTTTGACCATAGTTGGCTTTGGTGAACCAAATGCTTTTCTTCGGGTCGATTGCCCTTCAATACTTGTTCTAGTCCTTCTGCTGTAATCCACCAGCCTTTTTCGTGAAGCAGTTTGGCGTCTTCCGCCGCGTTTGCGGCAATGGGCAGGCGGATGTTTTCGCCAAGATCACAATGGAGGGCAGTGGAAGATGGAAAGAGCAAAGCGGGCGAATGAACGGTTGGTTTATCGTTTTTGTTTTTAGGTTTGTCATCTGGTTTCTCTATCTTACCCATTAGGTTTGCCGGAGTGGGAAATAAGAGCTCTGTTTTTTCTTCTTTACCCTTGTCTTCATTAGACGGAGATTTACGATGAACTAGAAACGGACCGCGGAAATGCAACTTTCCTAATTTTTCGCCATTTCCAAGTTGTTCGCATATCTCTTTGTTTTCGCACCAGTTGCCGCTTTTCCAACCCAGAGCGCGAGCGCAGGCGGCGCGAATGGCTCCCACCAAAGTCGGCGGAGAGGGAGGAAACATGCTGGCGGTGCCGGATTGGTTTGTTTCTCCTTGCTGATAAGGACTGCCGTCTCGAAAAAAGAGACTGTCCAGCGGATCAAAGCGCACTACGGTCATGAGTTTCCCTCCTTTTTAGGTGGATCAAAGCGATCTAATTCGGCCAGAAAGCGGGCAATGAAGGCGCCTTCGATATGAAATGATTCCTTTGTTTCTTTTTTCTTTGTCTCTTGCTGTGTTTGGCAAGCGGCGAGAAAGACGGCGAGAAAGACGTTCACGGCATCATCGGCTTCTTTTCGCTCGGTTTCGTCTTTGGGTGGGTTACCTTTGTAATACTCAGCCAACAAAATGGTTTTACGATTCTCATCATCACATTCGCTGAGCCAGCTGCCATAGCGCTCCCGCAGATTGTAGAAAAAGCCGGTGGAATAAAGGTCTTCATTTTCTACTATCTTTTCACGAAGTTTTTCCAGAGATTCGGGTTGAGCAATCGCCTCGCTGAATTGACTAACCCAACGGTTGTGAACGCCGCCGGGTTGCATTATGGCAAGCGCTAAGGAGTTTCTGCCGTTTTGTTCCTTCGCAACTTCGTCTAGTTCTTTGTGGGCGAGTTTCATTACATCGCGCAAGGGATTGTGATAGTGAGAGAAAACAATGGCGCAAGAGGCTGTGGTTGGAGTTTCGTGTTCTTTGTTTTCGTCAACCAAATCGTGAAACGATTCGGCATAGGTTTTTCGCAATTGGTGGGCGCATTGGATTGCTTGGGTAGCCGGCAACATTGCCAAAACATCATCGCCCCCAGCATATATGACAACGCCGTTGCTGCATCGGACGATTTTCTCCACTTGTTTAACGAATTGATCCAATGCTCTGGAAATATCTTGCTCATTATATTTTCTGAGCAGTTTGCCGAGGCGGTCGCCGTCCATGAGTAATAAAGCGTAATAAGGTTCTTCAACACGGCCAGCGGCATCGTTTAGTTTTTGCAGAGATTTCAACAGTTCTTTGCGAATCTCTTTGTCGGGATCGTCTTCGCCGGTTTTTGGAGGATCGTTTTTCAACGGTGTTGCGCGAGGGTTTGCCAATGCGGTTTCGAGAAACAAGTTGCCGTCTAAATCAGCATTGCTGCCGAGCGGTTTCAGCGCGCGCAACCGTGTCGAGTATTCGCTCCTTAGTTGATTGAAAGTTTCGTTGCCAACAGATTGCTGAATGGTTTCAACATAATCGCGCAGTTTTTGATGAAGCGCCGGGTTTTTGGCGATGTGCATCAGCCAAGGCGCAACGGCCATATAGGCGGTAGAAGGCCAATTTTTTGTTTGAAACGACCAGCCGATTGTCTTTTTGAGCTGCTCGTTTTCCAACTTGGGAAACAGACGTTTTACCAAAGCGATGGCGCACAATCGTTCATCGTCTTGAAGATCGAGCCGCCCAACTTTCTCCCGCAAAGCCTTCCAAAAATCGTCTTGCTCTTTTCGTTCGCGGCTGCGAACAAAACCGGACAACTCTTGCCAACTACCCATTGTTGTGCAGTGATCGCCGCCTTCTTTTGGAGGCCAGTGAGAGCGCCAGTTTTTGCGGCTGTCCAGCCACTTGGCGTCTTCGCCATTGTTTACAGGGTTGTCGCCTTTGACCCATTGAATTTCCCAAAATCCTTTGATTTGGCGTTTCCAAATCTCGCGAGTGAAATTTCTTTGGTCTTCATTTTCATTGACAGCATTTTCAACAAAACTTTTCCAAATCGTCTCCGCCAATTCTTCCCATTTTTTCTTCGCTTCGTTCACTGCGGATTCTGGATTAAAGTCCGCCGGCACTTTTGCTTTGAAGCGGTTTGGCAAGCTGCCGATTTTGGGGTGAGGATTTTCTGGCAACGGTTTTCCCAAAATGGCTGCCAGCATTGGATCTGTTGGCTCGCATTCTTTGCTGTTTTCTTTGACTACGAACGGAAAAACAATTTCCCCGCCCTTTTGCAAGACTGAGGCCATGAGTTGCCCGGACATCCACGACAAAAGAAAAGAACCGGACCAAAGGTCTCGAGTGCGCCGCGCTTGGGCAACAAAGCCCTGCACCGGACCGATGGAAATATGCAAAATATGCTCACTCATCACGGCCAAATGGATTTATTTTTGTCGCAGATTTTATTCAGGAAGTCCATTAACATCTCCCATTTTGCTGATATTCTCTCGCCTTTGGGCAAAAAACGGGATTGCAACAGCAACGCAACGCCGACAAATTCGCTGCCAATTTTATGAACGTGGAAAAACAGCGGGCTGGCGCGGCGTTCATGTTCTTCCGGTTTTACTTTTCCTTGCGGCAGACCGAACACTTCTTTGCCCTTCTTACCCCTTCGGTAATCTTGCATTTCTCGTCCGTAGCTATTGATGACCTCCATGCTTGTTTGGTGTTTGAATTTGGTGAGGCAGATGCGGGTTTGGAAATAGAAGGCACTGATTTCTGGTTCTTTGCCGTAGTCAAGCGTAGGTTTTAGCAAGTCTGACAACTGATTTTTATATTGGTTTTCGTTGGCCGGTTTTTGCCAAGTGTCGACGCCGCTAACTTTCAATTCCATCAAGTTGAGACTGCCGTAGCCTTTGCGGGATTTGGAGCCAAGCCCGCCCAGCAAACCAAGCAGTTTCAATGCGGGAAGGACATCTTCCAAATGCTCTTGGTTTTTGGCGCCGATTTGTAAAGTGAATTCGAAGGGCGCTTTCAGGCAAGGGCGAGTCAACTCTCCTGCTTGCGTTCCTTGCTTCTTGCTTGCGAAAGCTTCCATCACTCCGTAACCGAGGTAACGAGCTCCAATCCCAACTACTTTGCCGGGTTTATCGCACAAAACTTCGCCGGCTTTAATCTCTGACGGCTTTTGACTTCCCGCACTCAGGCGCATGATTAGCGAGCTTTGTCCTTGGTCTTTGCCCGGATCGCTGGTTCCAAACAGTTTGCCTTCTTTTTCCCGCAGGCTCGCGATGATGTCGTTGTTTTTCTTTTGCTTGGTTTGCGCAATTCGGGCGTAGTTCAAGGCGCGCCACCAGAAACGGAGGACGCCTTTGATGGAAGGCAAACGCAACTCGGCTTCTTCTTCATGGTTGGCGCCGCCCAGAAAACACGGAGTAACGACTTCGAACTTGGCTTTGATACGCTTCATCTTTTCATTTTCATCGCGATTTGACGGCAAGGGCTTGGCAACAGCGGCGGGACTTTGGACTGCGTTGGAAAGGGCGGCGGCTGTTTGCGTTTTCTAATGTTGGACATGAATTGGGAGAGTTTGGTCAGTGTTTGCGGCAAGTCAACAAAATCTTGCGCGGAAAAACAAAGACGAGATTGACGGGAAGCGAAGTTTATTTTCCGTTTATTTCAAAGCAGTCTCCAAGCGATTGCAGATGGTTTGGATGGTTTGGATTCGGGCAAAGCGTTTGTTGTTGCCGGCGATTAGTTTCCAAGGCGCCAAAGCGGGGTTGGTGTAGGCCACCATGTCGTTGACCGCTTTTTCGTAGTCTTCCCAGCGTTCGCGGTTGCGCCAGTCTTCTTCGGTGATTTTGCTTCGTTTGTAGGCGGTTTGTTCTCGGCTGCGGAAGCGGTGCAGTTGTTTTTCCTTGCTGATGTGAATCCAAAACTTGAGAAGGACGGCGCCGCGCCGAGCAATTTCTTTTTCGAATTCGTTGATTTCGGCATAGGCGCGATGCCATTCGGCGGCGGTGGCAAAGCCTTCGATTCGCTCCACGAGGACGCGGCCATACCAAGAGCGGTCGAAGATTGTGATGCGTCCGTCGCGGGGCAAGTCTCGCCAAAAACGCCACAAGTAATGATAGGCGTGTTCTTCCTGCGTTGGGGGGCCGACTTGAACGATTCGGAAGAGCCGAGTGTCGATGGCGGCGGTCACTCGCCGAATGGCGCCTCCTTTGCCTGCGGCGTCCCAACCTTCAAAAACCAAGATTGTGGAAACCTTTTTTTCGTAGGCCGCCCAAAACAAATGATGGAGCCTCGACTGCGCTTCGACAAGTTCTACCTTGTATTCTTCGCGGGAGAGCCATTGGTTGAGGTCTACTTCGTCCAAAGCGCGACGCAAAGCCGGGCGATGATCGGTTTTCGGCCGGGTTTTTCTTCGAGCCGGTTCGGCGGCGCGGTCGACAATGCCTTCCAGAGAACGCAACAACAGCGTGGCGAGGATTAGATTGCGTTTGAGGAGATCGACTGACGGCACCACAAACCAGGGACGGTTTTCGCCGTGGGTTTTGCCAAGAACAGCGGAGGCGGCGGCTTCAACGCGCTCGTAGAGATTGTGCCGCTTCCAATCGCCGCTCATCGCCCGCGGATGCTCTTTGGTTTTTTTGTAGAGGCGGCGCAATCGTTCTTCCTGCTCGGATTTTGTAAGGTGAAACCAAAACTTGAGAAAGACGGCGCCATCGGCAGCTAAGGCAATTTCCTGATTTTGAACGTCCTTGAGATTTTCCTCCCACTCCGCTTCGGAAAGCCGCTGGTCAACGCCGTCTGCAAAAAGATCGGAATACCAGCCGCCAAACCAGAGTGACAGCTTGCCCCGCCGCGGCAAAGCATTCCAGTAGCGCCAAAAACGAGGACGCTGCAACGCCTCTTCGGAAAGTTCCCAAAAACTATGCGCGCTCAAATCCCGCGGGTCCAGCCACTCGTTCAAAAGCTGAACGGCCTGCCCCCTGCCGGCGCCGTCCACGCCGGCAATGACGATGACAACCGGGTTCGGCGCGTCTCGCAGCTTGCGCTGCGTCTTCATCAAATCGGCCCGCAGTTTGCCCAGCCGTTTTTCGTACTTCTTTTCCGACAGATCGGCAAAGATTTCTGCGCCCAAAAGTTTTTGAGTGTATTCTTGAACTTCTCGATTCATCACCGTTTGCGCTTTGCTATCGTTTTCTTCCGCCGACAAACATCACGGGGAAACCGCCGACAGATTGCGCCAAGCGGCGGAAAATGGCCAGTTTTTTACGATTGCAGAAACCGTTGAACGACCGCCGGATCGCTGGAAGGTTCCCGGCAGGATTGTCCAGAGCAAAGGTAAGCGACGGCACCTTTGCCCGACGGCAAGCCGACAACAAAGGAATCATAAGCGCCCTCCGTTCCCAAAACAACTTTGTTGGGTTGATAGACGGAGTGCGCCGCTCGAATCAATCGCCGCGTTTCTTCGACGGCGCCGTTGCCGCCAATCACAATTCGGCGCGGCGGCTCCAATCGATAATCCAGCGCCAATAACATCAACGGAAGAGCCTGAGGCAGTTGATCCAACCTTTCAGCAAAGGCTTCAAAACACTTTTCCACCGTTTTCTGATAATCCTCGCGCCCGCAAATAGCCGCCAGTTTCTGCAGCGCCAACATCGCCAGAGAGTTGCCCGAAGGCTCGGCGCCGTCATAATCCTCCTTGAACCGCAAAATCAAATCGACGCTTTCAACGCCGCTCTGCCAAAACCCGCCGCGCGATTCATCAAAAAAACGCCGAATCATCGCGTCGGCCACCGCAACCCCAGCCCGAAGATATTGCGAATTCAACGTCACTTCGTACAAATCCACAATGCCGGACAAAAAACAGGCGTATCCCTGCAACAGCGGAACCGCATCCGCCTCGCCCTCCCGCCAGCAATGCCCCAAGCAAACAGCGCTTTCATCCCAAAAAGCGGTCCACAAAAACCGAAAATTCCGCTCGGCAAGCGCAAGATAATCCGAATCTCCCAAAACTCCGTAAGCGCGAGCTGCAGCGCCCAACATCAAGCCATTCCACGAAACCAAAACTTTATCATCCAAATGCGGCCGCACTCGACGACAACGCGCCGCAAAAACCTTCCTTTTCGCCTGCGCCAATATCTTCCATTCTTTTTCAGAAAGATTCTCATCCAAAACGCTCAAAACGTTTTGCCCCGGCAAAGGATTCGGATCGCTGTGATCCACAAAGTTGCCTCGCTCTGTGACGCCGTAATGCCGCGCAAACACCTCAAACTCTTCCCGTTCCAACAGCGCCTCCAACTCGCTCCGCGTCCAACAATAAAACTTGCCCTCCTTGCCCTCGCTGTCGGCGTCTTCCGCTGAGAAAAACCCGCCTTGCTCATGCGTTATATCGCGGCGCACATATTTCAATATCTCGCGAGCCGTTTGCGCAAATCGCTCCTCGCCGGAAACCAAAAAAGCGTCCAAATACAAACCAACCAACTGCGCGTTGTCGTAAAGCATCTTCTCAAAATGCGGGACAAGCCACTTCGAATCCACCGAGTAACGGGCAAAGCCGCCGCCAATTTGATCACAAATGCCGCCTTTGGCCATCCGCTCACAAGTGCGCAAAACCATCTGAACTTCGCTTTGGTTGCCGCTGCGCACGCCGTGCCGCAAAAGAAAAACGGGCAGGCTGGGACGGGGAAACTTGGGCGCACGCCCAAAACCGCCGTCCACAGGATCGTATTCTTGGCGAAACAAAGCCGCCGCCTTGTCCAAAGTGACCGGACTCAACGGATACCCCGTTGCCGACGAAGAATCGCAAAGTTGACTCAAACGCTCATGCAAGTCTGCCGACGAACGCAACACCTCCCCTCGCCGATCTCGCCAAGCCTCCGACAAAGCGCGCAACAAATCCAAAAAACCCGGCCGCCCAGACGCCCCAAATGGCGGGAAATAAGTGCCGCCGTAAAACGGCTTCAACTCTCCGGTCAAAAACACGCTCAACGGCCAGCCTCCCTGCCCCGCCATCGCCTGCACCGCCGTCATATAAATCTTGTCCACATCGGGGCGCTCCTCGCGATCCACTTTGACGCTCACAAAATGCTCGTTCAAAAACGCGGCCACCTCAACGTTCTCAAAGGACTCGCGCTCCATTACATGACACCAATGGCAAGTGGAATACCCTATGCTCAAAAAGATCAGCTTGCCTTCGGCTCTCGCCCTTTCAAAAGCCTCTTTTCCCCAAGGAAACCAATCCACCGGATTATGCCGATGCTGCAACAAATACGGCGACTTCTCCTCCGCCAATCGATTCCTCTTTTCCATAAGTGTTTTTACAATTTTTCCAAACGAGATTAGGATTCAAGTATCTCTTCCAGTAAATCAAATATTACTTGAAAATGCTTAAAGTCATTCTTTGTTCCATTTTTGCAAAGCCAATCGCAGAGGTTGGTTTTTTCATCTTTATTAACAGTCCATTTTACGGGGATAGATTTTTCTTCTCCGCGGATGGTCGCTGAGTGTTCTCCATGAATATCTATAAATGCAGGTTTGAATTTTCGCGCCTTTTTCAAAGTTCTTTTCTCAAATAGGTTTTCAATCCCTTTTTTCAATGGGTGATTTTTCTGTTCAGGAATATTGCGTTTAAATAGGTTTCCTTCGTTTGTGTTGTTTAGTCTATCACAATCATAGAGAAGAATTATTTTGAGATTATCTTTTCTTGGATCTCGACGGCTAAATATGGTATAAAGCGTATCCAATTTTGAATCACTTCCTCCGTACATTAATTTAACACTTTGGAGTAATTCTTTTTGACCAAGCAATTCTGCCGCTTTCTCCAAATATTTTACATCAGTTTTGCCTTCCATGAAAACAAGGGGTTTTTGAGCATTTTCAATTTCTTTTCGTATATCCTCTTTAAACTTTTGGGTTTTGGTGAAGGAATGATAGGCGTCGCCGAATTCGCTAAATTCTTCCGGGCTGATTTCTTGACCTTCAGGCAATCTGTAAAGGGCAAAACCACCTTCTTTAAAAGTTTTCTGCATTCCAAGAATAAAGAGCGGAGAGTAAGTCGTGACGATGAATTGGACTCGCGGAAACATTTTCATCAATTTGGGAAGCACATCATACTGGTGGACAGTGTGCAAATGCAAGTCAATTTCATCCACAACAATAATGCCTCGAATTTCTTCGATTTTAGCAAAACCTTTCCCGGCCAAATCAAAATCTCTGAGAATAGACAAAAACAGATCCAACAGTGAAGTTTCACCGGTGGACAACTGGAAAATATTGGGAACGAGAATTTGATCGTTTTGCATTAGCGAAATCTTTCTATCGTGTCTCGAATTAACGCCAAACCTCAAATTTTTGCCTGCTTGGAAAATAATTCGGAGAATAGAAAGAACTATCCGATGATAAAGAAGTGTTGCCGGTCCACTGTGTCCCAAAAATATAGGCATAGGAACAGGCTTTTTGTCAGGTTCCGTTGATATAATTTGATTTTGAATATTGATTTCAAAAACAGAACTGTCGTACGTTAAGTCAAGCAACCAGTTTTGATTCTCACGGAGAGGTGAGTGTTGAATAATTTTGCGGTCGGCGTATCCTTGGATATGTTTCAAAATTGTATATCCAGGTTTCCCTTTCAAGTTTTCTTTGTTTAACCATGCCGGGTCTTCATATCTGTCGGGAGGAAAGTACAGAATACAGTTATTTTGGAAGATCTCTTCTAAACTGTCCTTTTGAGCAGATTCTCGAAAATTTGTACCTCCAAGTCGATTCGATTCTGTATCGAGCATATTTTCCCATAACTTGTTTATACTATTGATAGAAAACAAGGGTTTTTGATGAAATCTCGCTTTCGGATGACCTAAAACTAACTCTTGAAAGAACATGTCACGTTCAAACTCTATTTTCGCGCAAGAGTATTCCTTTCCTGATTTGATATAGAAAGGAGATCGAAGTTTGAACACTTTTCCTTTTTCTACTTCGCTATTTTCAGGATAGACGACGCTCTGGGCGGCCATCAAACCGTTGACGATGTGAGATAGTAAAATGCTCTTGCCGGAACCATTTTGGCCGACTAGCAAAACGGGTTTGGGATTGTCTCCGTTGAAGGGAAAATCGATCCCTAGGCAGTCAATAGAGCCGTAGCTTTCAATCTGTATTTTCTTTGCGTACATATCTTTTTAGTCTCTGTCATTAATGGCCTTCTCCCCACCAGAGGGTGGTTTCCAGCTGTTCGCCATCTTGGTAGCGTGCTATGTGCGTAAAGCCAGCATGCGTCATTTCAGTTTTCCCCTTCGGTTGGTTTCCAATAAGAAAAATCGGCTTGCTTGGGAATCAACGGCTTCTTGTCCAAGCCCAGCAAATCAGGCAAGTTCGGCAAGCCTTCAAACATCGTTTCTTCTCTCGCCCGCAAATCCGCTTTTTTCAAATACCAGTTCTGCAGTTTGGGATACTTGCGCCCCGTTCCCGGATGCTCGAACTTGCCCATCTCCCGCGCAATCTTCTTCATCCCGTTCCCCCAATGCTTTTCCTCCACCGTGATAAACACCCCGCATATCGCTTCCTCTGTCTTCTCAATCCTTCTCGCAAACGCCTCCACCTTATCTTTGCTCGGCGGATTCTTCCCTCCTTTGACTTGCACCAGCACTATATTCTTCCACTGCCCGTTCTCTTTGACCGGTTGCAGTAGAAAGCCTCGGCCATCGGTGCCTCCGTCTTTGCGCTGCTCCACATTCGCTTTGAAAGCTGGATGACATAACTCAATTGCAAAGGTTTCAAACGCAAAGGGATCATCAATCGCTAGTTTTCTTGCGCTCGCTAAATCTTCCGGAATGCCCGCAATCCGAATGCCACCTAGTCCAATCTCTTCCAGCCACACCCGGACAACGCTCTGCACAGTGAACAAAGACAAATCAATGCCGACAAACTTCCGCTTCAAGTTATGCGCCGCAACAATCGCCGGCCCACATCCGCAAAATGGATCCAAAACCACATCGCCTTCGGCGGTGGAGGAAGCGATGAGTTCCTTGAGAAGAAGTTCGGGCTTCTGCGTCGGGTAGCCTCGACGTTCCTTTGCGGATGGCGCGATTGGTTGTATGTGGGTTATGACGTCATCCGGGTGCTTTCCAATTGGGTTGAGGCTCTGCGTCCCATAGTCTCGGCCGCCTCTGACATTTCCAATGTAGTTAGAGAATCGCTTTTTCGTCGCTTCAGCATACGGCTGGCGGATTGGATCTGGATTGAAGTGGTGGAATTTGGTAGCGTCCTTGGCGTACCAAAAGAGAACGTCATGACGTTTTGCGCGGGACATTTTAGGCACTCCTGCACCGCGGTAGTACCAGATGATTTCGTTCAAAAAGTTTTTCACACCAAAGATGGCATCCATCACTAGTTTCAAGTAATGCGAGGCGGTTGGATCGCAATGGAGATAGATACTGCCGGTTTCTTTCAATAGTTCCCGGCAAAGCGCCAAGCGTTCGGCCATGAAGGTCAAGTAAGCCAACATGCCGGTTTTGCCGAGAACTTGAGTCAATCCCGCAATGCATTCGCGGGTTTTGAGAAGGGGATAAAGCGCATCGTTTGGAGAGATATATTCTTTGGTTAGCCGGGCCAACCGCTCCGCCGCGCCGTCCGTCCAATGCCAGATGTCGTTAAAAGCTGTGGATTGGGCGGTGTGTCCTTTGGCCTTGTTTTCGGCCCGTTCGTAGAGGATGTTGTATTTGGTTTTGGAGTTCCACGGCGGGTCGAGATAAATCAAATCGGCCAGCTTCCGATCCATTTTCAGCCGGGCGTTATTGTTTTCGTCCCAGCGGTTCCAGTTGTTCCAATGCGTCAAGTGTTTCAGGCAATCCCCATAATACACCGACGAGGTTTGCATTTCTGCTTTTCGTTCTTTTTGCGCTGTAGTCATTCCTTAATTCAAATACGATTCCGAGTCGTTTCCGATCAGCGTTCCAATTAGAACATCTTGGCCGTCGGCATAGACTCGTTGATAGGTTGGTGCGAAGGCGGGAAAGTGGCGGAAGTAAATCGAGCCGCTCTCGCAGAAATAACGGCCAAAGAAGGTATACAATTTGTCAAAAAGTTCTTCGCGGGCGGCGGTTTGGGGGCGGGCGCGGCTGTCGATGGCTTGGAGAAGTTGAGGGCGCAGGGACTGGAAGTAGCGGCGCTTGACGCGCATCAGGTTGATGAAGCCGGACTGGCCGTCCACTTGCGCGCCGGTGAAGAGGGATTCTAATGCGTCCAGGAAGCGCCGCTCTTTGCCGCCAATGTCGTTCATGTTCATAGGGACAGGGTTTGGGTTTGTTGTGTTCGGTTTGTCTCTGCCTAGTTTTCTCTTTTGGCGAGGAGTTTATGAGGCAGATTGGGCGTTTGGCAAGTGTCTTTTTGGGGCGCGGTGGATTGAAATGAAGGAAGGGTATCGCGGCGATACCAATCTTTCAGTTCTGTTAGCTGGGCGCGAATGGAGGCCGTCGGCACATTGGGAATTAGATGACGGTTGACGCGGGTGTTTGCCTTGACGGGTATCACGGAAACATTCCATCCCCAGCAGTTTGCTATCGCTTGCAACAGTTCGCATTTGCTGATGAGGGGCGCGGAGGCCGGTTGGAGAATACGCCCTTCTGTTTTGCAGGTTTCGCGCAGGATGGAGTCGCAACATTTGGCCCATTCTAGGGTGGTCAAGCCGTTCCAGAGGTGGTTGGTGTAGCCGGGGACTTTTCCTGTTTGCGCGCTTAGCCAAGCGTGGAGGTTTTTTTGTGTTTTTTGTTCGGGGCCGATGATGGAGCATCGAATGATGAAGTCGTTTTTTCTTCGCAAAGCTTTTTCGGCTAGTTGTTTGGAGATTCCGTATGGGTCGGTGGCATTTGGCGGTTTGTTCCAAAGGCATTGGCCGGACAAGGGGGAAAACACAGCGTCGCTGCTTGCGTGGATGAAGCCGCAGTTGGTGTTTAGGTATTGGGAGCAAGCTGCGGGCAGACGATGGTTGACGGTGTCTAAGAGAGTTGGCGAGGTTTGCGGACTTGGGCGCAGGCCGATGCAGTTGACGCACCATTGGACGTTCAAGTCGTTGATTCGATTCACAAATGCTAGGGATTCTCCGTCGAATCGTTCTTTGAGTGTCAGCACTTCGTAGCCGGCTTCCGCTAGATAGCGACAGACTGCGTGGCCTAACATTCCGCGGTGTCCTAATATACAAATGCGCATTCGGTTATTGAAATTAGATTATTGGAAAGGCAGAGAGCCATTGGCCGGAAAAGTCGGCGTTTTTTCTCACGATGTCTTCCCGGCAGTTCCAAGCGGTGATTAGCACTTTGGCGGGCGGCTTTTTGCGCAAGATGGAAGGGTTCACAATGGGCGTCGCCGTGCCGGGGAGAAAGCGATTTTGCCGCAATGGCGCGTCGTCCACAATATAAGAAAAACGCAGCTCGGGCATTTGGTTAAGATAGACGTTGGCCCGGCCTGAAGCGCCATAGGCGGCGATGGGGAGGCCTTGTTCTTGGGCCTTTATTAGTTCTTGGACGGGACTTATTTGGCGGCGATTCGCATAGGCTTCGCGCAGTTTCGCCAAATCCTTTTTCAAAGAGCGGCGTTCGGCAGTTGGGGATTCTTTGGCGGTTTTGGTTTTTTGGAAGCAACAGCGGAGAATACCTCCGTGCAAAGGCAGGCGTTGCACTTCCCGCAGATCGAAACCAACTTTTTCCAAACAGTGTTTTAAAGAACTTTCACTCCATTCCGCTTTGTGTTCGTGGTAGATGGTATCCCATTGATCGCCTTTCAACAGCGCCGCCAAATCATGCACTTCTACCCAAAACCAACCCGACGGTTTCAAAGCCATGGAGACTCCGACGAAGACTTCTTCTAAGTTGGAAATATGGGCCAGACAATTAGATCCGGTAACAATGTCCCAACTTTCTGTCCAGCGCATTTCCTCGACTAATGTGGGGGTAAAAGCGCGCGGAGCTAAGTTGTATCTCTCGCCGTTAAACGTTGCCGCATTGCGCGCCACATCGCTGGGATCCACTCCCGTCAACTTCCAACCGGCCGGCAGTTTACGCAAAAGAACTCCGTCGTTGCATCCGATTTCAAGCAGTTGGATCGGCGATGATTCTCCGTATCGGGCGGCCAACGCAGCGGCGTAGCGTTCAAAATGACGCACAAGCGTTGGGACGGAGGAAGAAGCGTAATGATACTTCTTATATAAATCACAGTCCGCCACATCTTCGCCTACTTGCACTAGGCCGCAGCGGCGGCAGTATAGCCAAGACAAAGGAAATCGGGGCGCATTCCTCGCCTCTTCTTGGGTATCGCAAAACAACCCAGCCAAGGGCATGGGAGACATGGTCAACACTAGATCCAAGGCGTCTGACTTGGCTCGACAACCTCGGCAGCGATTGATAAATGAACAATCCAAAGCCGCATTGCGCCGGTGGGAAGGGGGCGAAGGTTTTTCAATCATAGCCTTCGCCCATCTTGTTCAGCCTGCCTATCACTTTTTCCATAGTGGTCAATTGCTCCGCATTGGTTGATGTGTATTCGGCGCCCGGCGTCGCTTGCGTTTCTTTCGCCGGTGACGCCCGATACTCAGGATGAATGACGAAGTATTTTGGCTCTTCGGTGGCTCGTTGCATTTCGTATTCGTTCACCAAAATCTCGTGAATCTTTTCTCCGGGCCGAATGCCAATCGTCTGAACGGGATGCTCCATTTTGCGCGGGCTGAATAAAAATCGCATGGCGTCTGCCAGTTGAAGGACGTTGCAGGCCGGCGATTTGCGCACAAACACTTCCCCACCTTGCGCTCCGGTAATCGCCCGCAGGACAAGATCGGCGGACTCATCCAAAGTCATCAGGAAGCGAGTCATTTCAGGGATTGTAATCGTCAACGGCGCGTCTTCGGCAATCTGCTTTTTGAACAAGGGAATGACGGAGCCTCGGCTGCCCATCACGTTGCCGTAGCGCACGCAACAAAAGGTGGTTTCGTTTTCAAACTGATTCTGGCTGCAGACGATTTTTTCCATCATCGCCTTGCTCATCCCCATCGCGTTGACGGCTTTGACGGATTTGTCGGTGCTCAGGGCGACAAACGTCTTTACCCGATTCGCCCGCGCGGCTTCGCAGGCGTTGTGCGAGCCGATCACGTTCGTCTTGACCGCTTCAAAAGGAAATTGCTCGCACGAATCCACTTGCTTCAAAGCGGCGGCGTGGAACACAAAATCCACTCCCTCCATAGCCCGGTTCACGCGCGCCGCATCCCGAATGTCCCCGATCAAATATCGAAATTGAGGATAAAGGCGCCGCATTTCCCATTGCTTTTTTTCATCCCGGCTAAAAATCCGAATCTGAGACGGTCTTGCCCGGCACAAGCGCCGCGCAACGTGAAACCCAAAAGAACCCGTTCCCCCGGTGATCAAAACCACTGAATTCTCAAGTGTCCTATCCATAATGTTTCATGCGCGCCGGAATTTTGAAACCGCTCTCAAGCCAAAGCAAAGCATAAACAGACGGGAAAGAGAATCAACCGCGCTCTTGATTTTCCGCTTATTTCCGCCATGCTTTTGCCCGCCATCGGGACAACTATGAAGACAACGGACATTCTCCAAACAATCCTCAAGGACAGCAATCATCATCTTGACCAGTTCTCCAAGAAGGAAATCAACGACCTCGAACAAAAAGTCCTCATCAAAACCATCCGCGGCAAGAAGACGCCCTTCGTTTCCTGCATCCTTCGGAAAAAGGAAGTTCAAATCAAACCCGAAGAAATCGTCCGCCAACTCTACGCCGCCAGACTGCTCAAAAAATACCGCTATCCACCAAGCCGCTTGGCCTTTGAACATTCCGTGAGATTCGGCAGAGAGACGAAGAAAGCCGACATTGTCGTTTCCCACAAGGATCATCCCGAAGATGCCTACATCGTCATCGAAGTAAAAAAGCCCAAACTCAAAGACGGCAAAGAGCAGCTGCGCTCGTATTGCCATGCCACCGGCGCGCCGATAGCCGTGTGGACGAATGGCGGCCAGATTTCCCATTACCACCGCAAAGACCCGAACCATTTTGAGGACATCACCGACATTCCGAAAGAGAACCAGACGCTCTCGGACATTATGGGCGGTCGATTCACGCTCAAAAACCTCATCATCAGGGACAAACTTGCCAACGAACGAAAATCCCTCAAGGATCTCATTCTCGAAATGGAGAACGACGTTTTGGCGAACGCGGGCGTGGATGGCTTCGAAGAGGTATTCAAACTCATCTTCACCAAACTATTCGACGAGTTTCAGAGCCGGGAGGACAAGACAAAGATAGAATTTTATCTCGAACAGAATCTGCCCGATGCAGAGGATAGCGGCGATTACGAGAAGCGGAAGGAATGCCTCAAAGGAATCAACGACAGAAAATTCCGCCAAATGGAATTCAGGATACGAAGCGGCCAGAGAGACGCAGAGATCAAGGCCAGAATCCAGTCCCTTTTCACGAGCGCGATAGCGAATTGGCCGGGCGTGTTCCCCGAAGGGGCGGCATTCGAGCTCACCGACAGCCACTTGTCTGTTTGCGTATCGAGATTGCAGGACGTCAAGCTGTTCAACTCCAACCTCCTCGTCATCGACGAAGCCTTTGAATATCTCGTCGGCAAATCCGCCAAAGGCGAAAAAGGGCAGTATTTCACACCGCGCCACGTCATTGACATGTGCGTCAAAATGCTCCATCCTCAACCCGGCGAATACATGATAGACACCGCCTCCGGCAGTTGCGGTTTCCCAGTGCATACCATTTTCAAGATCACCGGTAGCTTGTTCACCAACGCGGCCATTCCGAAAAAGCACAAGACGGACGCGCTTCGAGTGTTCGGCATCGACTTCGACGAGAAAGCCGTCCGCATCGCCCGAACCCTCAACCTCATCGCCGGCGACGGCGAAACCAACGTCCTGCACCTCAACACGCTGGATTATGAACGATGGCCGGAGAAAACCGAGCGGGATACAAAATGGAGAGACACCTACGGCAAGGGTTTTAGAAGACTGGAAAAGCGGAGGGCGTCAAAAGACGACAACAGTCGATTCAAGTTTGACATCCTCATGGCCAATCCGCCCTTTGCCGGCGACATCAAGGAAAGCCGCATCCTCCGCCAATACGAGCTTGGGCGAAAAGAAAACGGCAAGTGGCAAAGCAAGGTCGGCCGCGACATTCTCTTCATCGAACGCAATTTAGACTTCCTCAAACCCGGCGGGCGCATGGCCATCGTCCTGCCGCAAGGCCGGTTCAACAACACCTCCGACAAATACATCCGAAAATTCATCGCCAAGCGCGCCCGCATCCTCGCCGTCGTGGGATTGCACGGCAACACATTCAAACCGCACACCGGCACCAAAACCAGCGTGTTGTTCGTGCAGAAATGGGACGATGAACTTTGCCCCGAAGTGGATGATTACCCCATTTTCTTTGCCGTGAGCGAAAAAGGCGGCAAAGACACCAGCGGCGATTATGTTTACCTCAAAGACGAAACCGGACAAGATAAGCTGGACAAAAACGGACACCTCATCGTCGATCACGATCTGCACAATCACAATGGCGAACTGCCCAACGGCATCGCCGAAGCGTTCATCAAGTGGGGAAAGAGCGAGGGGCTGAGCTTCTGGCCATGATGAGCAAGAAAGGGTCAGTAGGAACACCACGAAGGTTTATTGAATAGGTGAAGAAATCTTGAATGAATAATATCAATAATGCACATAAAGCCGAATTAGGCAAAACAAGGTTCGTTTGCCCACATTGCAAAGTATTGGCTCAGCAAGTGTGGACGAATACCAGGGAGATTTCACGCAGAGTCATCGATATCTTAGAACACATATACTTGGACTACAGATCAAAAGTACACTCAGGGCACCAAGTGTCTGCAAAGGTGTTTCTTGACCATTGCGTTTCTGAAATGCAACAATACGATTATCTGTCAGAACATTATATTTCAAACGAGTTCCGTTTTTCCAAGTGCCAGAGTTGCCTCAAGACTACTATCTGGCAACTAGAGGATATGATTTATCCGAGATCATCTTCTTTGCCCGATCCTAACGAAGATATGAATGATGAAATCAAAGAACTTTATCGTGAAGCGGTATTGATATTTCAAAATTCACCACGCGCATCCGCCGCATTGCTTCGCTTATGCGTTCAAAAACTATGTGTAGAGTTAGGGGAAAAAGGAAACTTGAATACGTCCATCAAGAACATGGTCGCAAAAGGATTGAATGCGCAAATACAACAAGCCTTAGACTACTGTCGCGTCATTGGAAATGAAGCCGTCCATCCAGGGAAAATAAACATCGAAGACGATACCGACCAAGTCTCGATTCTTTTTGATTTAGTGAATGACATCGCTCAAGAAATGATAACAAAACCCAAGGAAATGAGAGAAAAATACTCGTCTTTACCTGAGGAGACAAGAAAGCAAATAGAAAAAAGAGATGGGAAAAAGTAATGCGGTATTCAATTGTTAGAAAATCTGAATTGTCTCTACATCCAGACCAGCGTTGGGATGGCGAATATTTATGTTTTGAGCCATACAAAAACAAGAACCTCGACTACGTGCCAATAGGTGATGTGCTTTTTTCTTCTCAATACGGTATTTCCATAGAGATGAATGAAGAGAGAATCGGAACAAAAATTTACAGAATGAATGAGATTAGCAATATGTTGTGCGACCGCACCATCCTGAAGTACGCAAAATTAAGTCTTGATGAGGTTGCATTATACAAACTCAAAGACAGAGATGTTCTGTTTAACCGCACAAACTCGCAAGCATTCGTAGGCAGAACGGGTATATTTAGAAAATTCTCAGATGAAGCCATTGTCTTTGCGTCTTATCTTGTACGCATAAATCCAGACCCAAAAATCATTACTCCTGAATGTTTAACAGCGTTTTTGAATACCAAATACGGTGTACTAGATGTCAAAAGACGAGCGAGAATTTCAATCAACCAATCAAATGTCAATGCGGAAGAATTAAAGAGAGTAAAGATACCACTGTTATGTGATGAACTGCAAACAAAGATAACATTATCGTTTGATAAAGCCTTTAATCTCATTCAAGCATCAGAGGCCACCTATCGTCAAGCCCAAACCATTCTGCTTGCTGAGATGGGGCTGGTGGATTGGAGGCCGAAGCACTGCTTAAGTTTTGTTAGAAACTATTCGGAGACCAAGCATGCGGGGCGGATGGATGCCGAGTATTTTCAGCCGAAATATGAAGAAATAATCCATGCCATACAATCCTATCCCGGCGGTTACGATACACTGGGGAATTTGTGCGCAACAAAGAGAGGTTCTCTAATACTAGACAGATTTTATGATAAAAAACAAGGCACACCATACATTAGAGGCGCCGATTTTTCCGGTGGGGTCTTAAGCAAGGAAAACATAGTTTTCATAAATGAAAAATTCTCGTACAAAAATGAAACTAAAGTAAAACAAAATGAGATCGTTTTTTCCTTGATCGGCAGTGTTGGAGAGACAGCATTGGTTACCAAAGAGTTTTCCGATTCATACATATCAAATAACACAGGAAAGATTACTTGCGAATCTAAAATCAATCCTTTTGTCTTACAAGTGCTACTATATTCAATTATCGGAAAAATGTATTTCGAGAAGCATAAAACCCAAACAGCACAGCCAAAAATATCCGATAAAGACATTCACCACTTTGTTTTGCCATTTTTGAGAAAAGAAAAACAGGCGCGAATCTCGCAAAAAGTGGCGGAGGCTTTTGCTTTGCGGCGGCGGTCTAAACACTTGCTGGAATGCGCCAAGCGAGCGGTGGAATTGGCGATAGAGCAAGACGAGCAAACCGCGATGGATTGGTTGGAAGCGCAGGCAAAATAATATCCGCTGCGCTTATAGTCTTTTTCGTCGGTTTTCGACCGCCTTTTCTATGAGGGCAAGTTCTTTGCCTGCCGCTTGGCGATAATCAAATAGGCGGACAAACCGCCGTCCTTGCTCCCCGATTTCTTGTTGCCGAGCGGGGTTTTGTAACCAGCTGATTAGTCGGTCGGCAATTGCGATGGCGTCTCCCGGTTTTACTAAGTCTAATTGTTGCGGAAACACGCTTCGGAAAACCGGCAAATCATAGGCGACTACCGGCAATCCGGCGGCTAGATATTCCGTTACGGACAAGCCCCAACCTTCTTCATAGGAAAGGCTTATTCCTAGTTTGGAAGCGGCCAAGAGAGCGTTTTTTTGTTTTTCTGGAACGCCGCCGAAGAAGACCACGTTTTCGGCTAAATTCTTCTTTTCAAATAACCGTTGTGTTCTGGGGCGATGTGGTCCTTCGCCGATGACGGCCAGACGCGCCGAAGGCATGTTTGCGACTACACGCGCCCAAACTTCCGGCAATTCAAATACTCCTTTCTGCTGGTGCATCCGGCCGAGAAACACCGCGTCGTATCGCTTTTCTTGCGGCGGAGTGGCGTCTATCTCGGAAAAATCTAGACCGCAACCGGCTTGGATGACTTTGGAAGGATTGAGCCCAAGCCGACGCTCCAAATCTTGATAATCCTCTCCCACGACTTCGGAAAGGCACATCGTCAAATCGGCGCGACGGTTGGCTATGCGGGCGGTCCAGCGTTCCGTTTGCAAGAACAACTTGTCTAGAAAGCCGTTCCGCTTCGGCTGTAAATGGAGAACGTGTTGCAATTTTACCACTAGAGCCGCCCGCTGTCGCCGAGCTATCATCCAAGCCGGATAGACGTCAAATATCACAAAATTTGAGGCATACACCGCGTCGTATTGTTTGGGAAGTCGCAGCAGATGGGCGTTCAACAACCGCCAGCCGTAAGCGGGAAAATATCGCCAAGTTTGATCCAAATAAGAGGAGGCATTGAAGAAGCGGTCGCTGCTGATCCGGCCGGCTTTTGGACACAAATCCTTCAACTGCGGAAAGCCGGCGGAGGCAAGCAGAAAATCGGTCGAATGGCCGAGGCGAATCCATTCTTTGGCCATCAGCGCGTAATGCTTGAGAACGCCCGAAACCGAAGCGGAGTCGTTCAACGAGTTATGCACCAAAAGAAGGTTCATTTCGAAAATCGCCGGTCAAAGCCATTTCTACGAAGCAAAAGAAAAGAGAATTGAGATTGTCGCCGGCTGGGAAATTTCTCTTCCGCGCTTGGCATGCAAAAGAACGACGCCATTTCCAAAAAGGCAGATTCATCCGCTTTTTTCTCCGTTGGTTTTCCCGATAAAACCGAGATAATCCGCCAGCCTCTCCTTCATGGCCTTGCGCGGCACGATGGCGTCCAGCAAACCGCGATCTAGGAGAAACTCCGCCGTTTGGAAACCTTCGGGCAGGTCGGATTGCGTGGTATCTCGAATCACTCTGGGGCCGGCAAAACCGATTCGCGCCGACGGTTCGGCCACGATCAAGTCCCCAACGCTGGCAAAGCTGGCCATGACGCCGGCCATTGTGGGATCGGTCAAGACGCTAATGAACGCGAGTTTTTCCTTCGCATGATAGGCCAAGGCGCCGCAGGTTTTGGCCATTTGCATCAAGCTGAACATCCCTTCGTACATTCGCGCTCCGCCGCTGCTGGAAAAGATGACGATCGGAAGGCGCTCTTTGGTGGCGCGTTCAATGAGGCGGGCGATTTTCTCCCCCACTACGGAACCCATAGAGCCTCCGTTGAAGGAAAAATCCATGACGCCCAACGCAATGCGATAAGATTCTAACATGCCGATTCCAGTGAGAACGGCGTCTTTTAGCCCGGTTTTTCTTTGATTGGCCGCCAGCTTTTTGGGGTAATCGGGAAATTCAAGAACGTCGACGCTGGCCATGTTTGCGTTCATTTCTTCGAAGGTTTCCGCCTCCACAATCGATTGAATTCGGGCGCGGGCGCCTAGGGGAAAATGATGCCCGCAGTTCATGCAAACCTTGAGGTTCGCGTCCAAATCCTTGTCGAAAAGCAGCTCGCCGCATCCGCGGCACTTTGTCCAAAGCCCTTCCGGGATGGCGCGCTTGCGGGGCTTGGCGTCGACTGGTTTCGGCTTCCGGTACAACTGCGTCTCTCCCGACTGAGGCGGCGTGATGCCCGGTTCCTTCCCGTCGCTGATGCCCATTTTTGCTAAAATTTTGCTGAATGGGCCTTTGGATTCTTTCTTCATCGTCGATCCATGAGGGTTCTAGCCACTGTGAAAATCCAAATCTCGCCGGCGCCCATGCTTTTCAAAACGCGCGCGCAAGCATCGGTCGTCGCACCCGTAGTAAAAACATCATCCACGACCATCACTCGCTTATCTTGCAGTTGCGCATGTTTTCCGGCGGCAAAAGCGCCGCGCACGTTTTCTATCCTTTGTCGGCGCGACAACGTAGTTTGAGAGACCGTGGGCGCAATCCTTTTCAAAGCATCGGCCGCCAAAGGCACATCGAGATGCTCGGCAATCTTTTGCCCGATTTTCTCGGCCTGATTGAACTCGCGCTCCCGCAGTCGAGTCCAATGCAAAGGAACCGGCACCACCAAATCCCAACCCGTCCGCAACTCCAAGGCCACTAACTGCTTCCAAAGCAAATCCGCTAAAACGTCGTCCAGCCAAACCATTCCATAATACTTGTAGTGATGAATTACTTCCAAAGAAAATTCATTGACCACGACCGCAGATCGAGCCGCCTGAAAAATGTATCTCGCCCGATCGCAATTGCCGCATCGAAACGCCGACAACCCCTCGCCTTCAAACGGCGAGCCGCACACATCGCAAAACGGATGCTCCACAAAGCGAAACCGCTTCCGGCAAGCGGCGCAGACAAACCCTTCGTCAACCCCGGCAAAACAAGCGCGGCAAAACTGGCAAACCTCCGGAAACAACAAAGACAGCCCCGCCTCCGCAAAACGCCTCAACGCCTTCCCCAATCCAAAACTCTTTTTCCCCGCATCGCCGCCAAACACTTCACACTCCAATACAAAATTATGGCTTTCCGCGCCTCTTTCCTCTATAAAGCCCCCTAGCCGGCAAAATGCTAAGTATTTTCTCCAAAAAAAACAAAATCGCAAACGAACTTGAGCCCGGCCGATTTGGCCCCTACCTCCTTGTCGAACAAATCAACACCGGAGGCATGGCAGAGCTTTGGCAAGCTACCAAAGACGGACAAACCGTCGCCATCCGCAAACTCCTGCCTCAAGTGCGGCGCGACAGCGTCGCCAGAAAACGATTCCTCGCCGGATGCGAAATCTTGAAAGCAGTGCAACAACACGACTACGTCATCCGCTACATCGAACACGGAAAAATTGGCGACGCCCCCTTTATGGCTATGGAATACATCGAAGGCGCCAACCTCAAAGAACACATCGCCCGCCCCGCCGAAGAACTCGGCCGCTACATCGGCAACATCCTTATCGACATAGGAGAAGCCCTCGAACACGTCCACGACTGCGGCTACCTTCACCTCGACTTCAAACCCGAAAACATCCTCGTCTCCTCCAACTGGAACGTCCGCCTCATCGATTTCGACCTCTCCCAACCCCGCCGCAACCGCGCCTTCAAACTCGCCAAAAACCCCGGCACCCCCGCCTACATGTCCCCCGAACAACTCCAAAGAAAGCCCATTGACCACCGCGCCGACATCTTTGCCTACGGCGTTTCTCTTTACGAATCCTTGACCGGACAAAAACCCTTTGACGGCGCCACTGCCGCCGAAATCCTCAAAAAACAAATCCACCGCAAGATCGACTTCATTCCTCCACGAAAACTCAACCCGGAAATCCCCATCGCCGTCGAAAAAACCATCCTCAAAAGCCTTGAAACCGATCCCGCAAAACGTCACGGCCACCTCAGCACAATGCTCCACGAACTCCGCAACGCGCTCTACGTCTAGCCCGCGCATAAACGCAACGCAGGGAAAACGGCGGGATTTGTTCGCGCAAGTTCGGCAAAGAAAAAGCGCTTCTGCCTTTAGAAAAATGCGACGGCTTAGATAACAGTCGCTTGCTTTTTTCAAAGAAACCAGCGATATTCAAGGCTTGCTCGGGCGCGAGTGGCGGAATTGGCAGACGCGCCAGATTTAGGTTCTGGTGTCTTCGGACATAGAGGTTCAAGTCCTCTCTCGCGCACCATCAATCAAGAAAGTGTCTCCGCTAAAAATCATTTTGAAGAAGAATCGCGCGGCATTCCTTTTTCATCAGCAAAGCCGCCGCTAAGCCGATACTAAGCGATCTCAGATCGCTTTTTGATCCGCCAAAACGCCCCAAAACCAAAGAATCCACAAACCAGCAAACAATGCCGAAACAATGCTTTTTCCTCGCCAATCGAATTCTACTCCTCCAATCTTTGGCTCGCCAAAATTCCTTTGCGAATCCACTTGGCCGCTTGCCCGTCGTTCGCTTATTCGTCATTCTTGAATTGGCCATTTCCTAAAAAACGATTGCTAATCATGGAACGGCAAAACTGTTTTCCCCAACGGCAAGGCGGAAATTTTGCGGATTTTGCCGTTGCCAACGAACTTTTCTTCACTTTTTCATTTTTTTGTTGATTTTGGTCTTGACATGGGGCGAAGAGGAAATTAAAAACGAGGCAGTTTTTTTGTTCATTTGGAATCGTTTTATTGCAATTAAATGTTTGAAATCATGAAAATATCCTCCTTACAATTGGCAAGCGGGCAAGCGGGCAAGCGGGCAAGCGGGCAAGCGGGCAAGCGGGCAAGCGGGCCTTTAATTGTCGTCTTTTAGCGGCGTTGCTCGTCTCCGCGCTTTCTTTGGTTTCTTGGGAGCAATCCCAAGCGCAAACCGTCTTCGTCGATATCTTCCCCAGCCAAGACAACCCCACCAGCGAAACCCTCTGGCTGTTCAGCATCACCAACAACCCAACGGTGTCCTTCATCGCCAACGGCTACATCCGCAGAAGCGGCAACAACTACAATACGCGAGACACCTTCAAAACCACGGGAGGCAACCTCTACGCTCAAAACCTTCCCACCAACGCCTCATTCACGCTTTCTGCCCTCACTCCATCCTCGCTTACCTTCACCAACAAAAACTACAACTCTTTGACCGGCCGCCTGAACGCCGTGTTCAAACGGGACGCCATCTTCCTCCCCAACAACGTCACCAACACGCCGACGATCTCTTTTGGAATCGGCAGCACCCTAACGATTGACTCCGTGTATATGCATCATTACAATGGCGGTGATAATCACGATTTAGGCATAAGGGTGAGCGACACCACTGGCGCTGATTTGGTTTACAACTCCGGAGCAAGCATGCGTTGGTTCGGCGCCGGCACAATCAACAAACCCATCGGCGATTTTCGAGCGGGGAGCTATCGAAGCCAAGCGAATAGCATTGGCAGCTTTTTCCCCGATCAAGGCGCGCTGGTTCGAGTTCACAGCCAAGTCATCCCCGAACCTGAGGAATACGCGCTTGTGTTTGGTTTGTTTGCCTTGGGCTTTGTTTTCTTTCATCGTTGGCAAAGGAAACGCCGTCAACAAGCCGCCACTTCGTAACCAGCGGCCATCGATTCACAAATAGGTAGCCGGTGATTCCGTGTTCATCGGCGGTTGAGAATTAGCAGATTGGTTTGGGAATTTCTCTATTCCGAATTCTTTGGCCGGAATTTTCTTGCTTGGGATTGCAAGGCGCGGTTTACTGACGGTTTTTGGAGGGAGAGATGGCTGAGTGGTCGAAAGCAACGGTTTGCTAAACCGTCGTACGTGTCAAAACGTACCGCGGGTTCGAATCCCGCTCTCTCCGCCATTTTTATTCATTTTTACACGGCATTTTGACGATGAACAATCAAGAACAGAAACTGGACGCGAAGGCGCGATATGTGGACGGCTTTGTTTTGCCTTTGCGGAAGGAAAATGTGGAAGCCTATCGCCGGCTGGCGGAAGAGGTGGCCGAGATGTGGACATCTCTCGGAGCGCTGGAATATTGCGAGTGCATCGGCGAGGACTTGGAGGTGGAACATATGATTCCCTTCCCCAAACTCGCTGATGCAACGAAGGAGGAAACGGTTGTTTTTGCCTACGTGGTTTGGCCTTCTCGGGAAGCGCGAGACAAGGGCAACAAGGCCTTTATGGAAGATCCGCGAGGCCAAGAAATCGGCAAAAAATGCGAGGCAATTGTGGAGTGCCATCGAATGGCTTACGGCGGCTTTTCCCCGCTTGTGCATTGGCAAAGGGAAGATTGAACGAGACGGTTGGCGGGGCCGGCTGGCCTTTGTTTGGGCGGCGCAAGGACAGTTAGCGGGATTTTCGCCGTTTGACTTTTAATTGCGCTAGGGAGTGCATCAGCGAGGCTTTGACGGAGGCCAATTCTTCGTCCGATAGTTTTTCTTTCAGGCGTTTTTCGGCTCGTTTCCGGGCTTCTTCAGCGGCTTGCTCGTCGATGTTGTCGGCTTGGACGGCCATATCCGTCAGCACGGAAACTTGGCTGCCGGTGATTTCCACAAACCCGGCGCCGACGGCTAGAAACTTTGGTTGGCCGTTTTGAACGACGCGGATTTCTCCGGCGACAATCTGGGTCATCAGCGGGGTGTGGTGCGGATAAACGCCCAGATCGCCTTCCAGTCCCGGCAGGCTTACTGTTTCCACTTCTTCTGAGTAGGTTTTTGCCTGCGGGGTTACAATTTCTAGTCGGAGCGTGTTGGCCATTGTTGAATTTTGCCGGTTGATTTTTCCAACGGGTTTTTATTCTCGTTCTTCGTAGATTTCCTCGATTTTGCCCTTCATGTAGAAGTTTGCTTCAGGAACGTCGTCATGCTTGCCTGCGAGGATTTCTTGGAATCCGCGGACGGTGTCCGCCACGTCCACTTGCTTTCCGGGATAGCCGGTGAAGACTTCGGCCACGGTGAAGGGCTGGCTCAAGAATCGTTGAATCTTGCGGGCTCGGAAGACCGTCAACTTGTCTTCCGGCGACAGTTCGTCCATTCCCAAAATGGCGATGATGTCTTGCAAGTCTTTGTATCGCTGCAGCACTTTTTGCACGCCTCGCGCCACTTCGTAATGCTCTTCTCCAACGATTTCGGCGGATAAGGCGCGGGAGTTTGAGGCCAGCGGGTCTACGGCGGGATAGATGCCCAACTCGGCAATGGATCGCTCCAAAACAATGGTGGCGTCCAAGTGCGCAAAGGTGGTGGCCGGCGCCGGGTCCGTCAAATCGTCCGCTGGAACGTAAACCGCTTGAAACGAGGTGATCGATCCTTTTTTGGTGGAAGTGATTCGCTCTTGCAAATCTCCCATCTCGGCCGCCAGCGTGGGTTGGTAGCCGACGGCGCTGGGCGTGCGCCCCAACAAAGCGGAAACTTCGGAGCCTGCTTGCGAAAATCGGAAGACGTTGTCGACGAAGAGCAACACGTCTTGCTGTTTCTCGTCGCGAAAATACTCGGTAATCGCCAAGCCGGATAGAGCCACACGAAGGCGGGCGCCCGGCGGCTCGTTCATCTGCCCGTAAACCAAAGCAATTTTGGAGTTGCCGAGGTTTTCCTGATCAATCACGCCGGCTTCAGACATTTCTTGATAGAGATCGTTGCCCTCGCGAGTTCGCTCGCCAACGCCGGCAAACACGGAAACGCCGCCGTGAAGCTTGGCGATATTGTTAATCAGTTCCATGATGACCACCGTCTTGCCAACGCCCGCGCCGCCAAAAGCGCCCACTTTGCCGCCTTTGAGGAAAGGGCAAATCAAATCAATGACTTTGATGCCGGTAGTCAATATCTGCGGGGAGGTGGATTGCTCCATCAACGAGGGCGCCGGCCGATGAATGGGATTGTAGGCTTCCGCTTGGACGGGGCCTCTTTCGTCTACGGGTTGCCCCGTTACGTCAAACACCCTGCCCATAACGCATTCCCCAACAGGCATGGAAATGGGGACGCCGGTGTCGCTAACCTCAAATCCGCGCTTCAATCCTTCTGTGGAAGACATGGCCACCGCCCGCACCCAATGGTCGCCGAGATGTTGCTGAACTTCCAGCACGAGCTTTGCCGGCCGCTCGCCAACTTTGTATTCCACATTCAACGCATTATAGATGGCCGGAAGCGCCTCGGTAAATTCGACGTCCACCACCGGCCCGATCACTTGTACTATTTTGCCTTTGTTCATGTTCTAAAAAAATCGCCCGGCCCAATCTCGGAAGTCCTAATAAAAACCTTTCAGGAAATCCCCTGAGGAAAAATTCCGGCTTGCCGAAACGAAAGGCCAAGATGTTATGGCCTCCATCCTCAGGAGTCAAGACGCCTTCAAAGACAAAGTTCCACCGTTAGCCCCGCAATCCAATCGCCTCGATTCTCTACACTTCTTTGACGATTCCCCAATGCACGTCCAGCCGACGGCTCAGATGCAGTTTCACCGCTTTGACCAAGGTTTTGGTTTCCAATTCCCGCCCTTTGCGGACGACGTCTTTCAGCGTCATCCTTCGCTTCACTTCAAAGCAACTTTGGGCGATGATCGGCCCCTCATCCAGATGCATGTTCACAAAGTGAGCGGTCACTCCCGCTATCTTCACCCCGTGTTCCCAAGCCTGACGATAGGCGCGCGGTCCGGGAAAACTCGGCAACAGCGATGGATGAATGTTGAGGATTTTGTTCTTAAAATGCCAAACAAACCGAGGCGAAAGAATCTTCATAAACCGCGCCAACACCACAAAGTCCACCTCAAAATCTTCCGTAATCTTCAGGGCTTCCTCTTCGGCTTCTTGACGTTTCAACCAGTTAATCCGGCGGAAGGGAATCCCGGACTGCCGAGCGATAGAGCGGAGTTGGCCGTGATTGGAAATCACCACGGCCGGCAACGCTTTGATCTGCTTCTTGGTAACAGCTTCCAGAAGCCCGCGCAAAACGTGATCCTCTTTGGAAACGAAAATCGCGAAGCGCCGCATCGTCTCCCCGGACGAATGTTGCTTGAAGCGAACGTCCATCTGAAGTTTCTGAGCCAAACGCTTCAACCCCTCCTTTACGGGGGCAAGCGCCCAATCCTTTTCCTTCCAGGACGCTTGCACAGTCATGCTGAAGTGGCCGCGCGTCACTTGCTCCTCCAGCGCTTCGATATTGGCGCCCATCTCGAACAGAAACTTGGTCGTCGTCGCAACCGCCCCGCTGCGATCCTCGCCCACCACAGAAATGCTCAGGATTCGACATTTTGACATCTCCAAGCATCCTGCCCAAAATAAGCGGATCGTTCAACCACCAAACAACGCGCCGACCGCCATCGCCCTAAAAAACAAACTTGCCAAACGCCGCCCTTTGGACTTTATGATTGGCGCTGTATGAAAATGAGACTCTCTCCAATCGTTCCCGCTCTCCACCCGCACTTGGCAAACACGGCCGCCGGCATTCTGTTCTTGCTCGCCTGCCTTCGCGGAATTCCGCTTTTGGCGCAAACCTCCCCCCCGGAAAATCTCCGCAACGCAATGGAAAGCATCACAAGCGAAAACCTGCTCAACCACATCAAAATCCTTGCTTCAGACGCTTATGAAGGTCGCGGCCCCGGCGGCCGTGGAGAAGATTTGACCGTGCAATACCTCATCCGGCAATTCCAGCAGAGCGGCCTTCAACCCGGCAACCCCAACGGAACTTGGACGCAAAAAGTCCCGCTCGTCGGCATCCAATCCGAAAGCGCCGCCGAATTAGAACTCAAAGGCAAAAAACAAACCATCACCTATCCACAAGACTACGTCGCATGGACAAGCCGCCCCGAACCCGAAGCATCCGTCACAGACAGCGGCTTGGTTTTCGTCGGCTACGGCGTTCAAGCCCCGGAATATCGCTGGGACGATTACAAAGGCGCCAATCTCAAAGGACGCGCGCTGGTCATGCTAGTCAACGACCCCCAAATCCCTCACCCAGAAGACCCGTCCCGCCTCGATCCACATTACTTCAAAGGCAAAGAAATGACTTACTATGGCCGTTGGACTTACAAACTCGAAATGGCGGCCAAACAAGGCGCCGCCGCCGCCGTTCTAATCCACGAAACCGGCCCCGCAGGCTATCCCTACTTTGTCGTCGTCAACAGCTGGGGACGAGAAAACTTCACCATCAAAACCCCTGACGGAAACAACAACGACGTTCCCATTGCCTGCTGGTTCAGCCGCCAACGCGCCCGCGCCATGTTCGACGAACTCGGCTTTGACTTTGACGAACTCAAACAACGCGCCCTCCGTCCAGACTTCGCCCCCATCCCCCTCAAGGCCAAAATCTCGCTGCGACTCAAAAATCAAACCCGGGAAATCACCTCAAAAAACGTCATCGCCAAAATACAAGGCGCAGACCAAAAACGCCGCGGCGAATGCCTAGTCATCACCGCGCACTGGGATCACCTCGGCGTCAACAAAAACCTTGAAGGCGACCAAATCTTCAACGGCGCGCTAGACAACGCCACCGGCATAGCCGGACTGCTCGAACTAGGCAAAACCTTCGCCCAACTACAGCCTCCCCCCGCCCGCTCCATCCTATTCCTCGCCACCGCCGCCGAAGAACAAGGACTCCTCGGCGCCAAGCACTACGTCGAAAATCCCTTCGTGCCGATGAACAAAACCCTCGCCAACATCAACATAGACGGACTAAACCAATGGGGCGCCACGCACGACGTCGTCGTCATCGGCTACGGCGCCTCAAGCCTGGACACACTCGTCGAACAAGCCGCCAAAACACAAAACCGCGTCGTCAAAGGCGATCCCGAACCCGAAAAAGGCTCCTACTATCGCTCCGATCATTTCCAATTCGCCAAACAAGGCGTCCCCGCACTGTATCTCCGCTCCGGCATCGAATACATCGGACGCCCCACTGACTACGGCCTCCGCAAAAGCGCCGAATACCGCAACAACGACTACCATAAAGTTTCCGACGAAATCAAAGCCGACTGGAACCTTGCCGGCGCCGTCAAAGACTTGCAGCTCTTGTCCCAAGTCATTTACCAAATCTCCCAAAACCCCCAATGGCCGCGCTGGCGAGACGGCAACGAATTCTTTCCCATCCGCAACCAAAGCCTGGGGAAAACAACAAGATAACAAAGATTCCTGAAAACAATTACAATGCGCAAAAGCAGGCTTTTTTCATATCCCTGCAATACAAAATCGAGAGCGAAACAAGAGAAAGAGAAAATGACACCAACACAAAAAGATACTGAAAAGGAAATGGAACAGGGAACGGTGTATTACGGCGATTGCGCCGACCACCTCACGCAATGGTGCAACTGGAACAGCTCGCACCCGTTTGCGCGGATTCTAGCGGATTTGATTTACCTCGACCCGCCCTGGAACAGCAACGCCAAATACAACATCCTCTGGGGCAAAAAGGCGAACCGAGAAGGCGGCCACACCGAGCAGGAAACCGCCTTCACGGACATTTGGCACTGGACGGAAGCAGCGCACAAACGCGTGAAATACATCTGCGACACTCGCCAATTCCCCTTCAAACATGACACTTCTCCCTATCATCCGGCCCGCCAATCCATTCGTGCATTGAACGATCTCATCCCCGAAACAGGCATCCTTGCCTATGTGTCTTATATGGCCGAACGGCTTGCCTTGCTGAAACTGATGCTCAAAGAAACCGGCTCCATCTATTTGCATTGCGACCCCACCGCCAGCCATTACTTGAAACTGGTGATGGACAACATCTTCGGCGTGAAAAACTTCCGGAATGAAATTGTTTGGTGTTACCCGCCCGGTGGCAAAGCGCCTAAATACGGCTTTCATCGCAAGTACGACGTTATACTCTACTACTCAAAAGGGGATAAGCCAAGATTCAATCATCAGTTTAGGCATCTCACGGATGCGCAGATAAAAAAGTTTTCCAAAACTGACAAAGACGGGCGCAAGTACAAAGAGTATCGAGGCAAAACACGCACTTACCTTGATGATATGCTTGGCAGTCCAGTGCCTAGTTGGTGGACAGACATTCCTTCTCTAGGGCAAACAATCAGCAAAGAACGCACGAGATTTCCAACGCAAAAGCCTCTCGCGTTACTCAAACGGATAATCAAAGCGTCTTCCAACGAAGGCGATTTAGTGTTGGATCCGTTTTGCGGATGCGGCACAGCGGTAGTGGCGGCGGAGCAATTGAAGCGGCAGTTTGTCGGCATTGATATTTCTTTGTTTGCTGTGGAAACCGTGACTTACGATCGGCTTAAAGAAATCGGCAGAACCCCTGAAATCAAAGGCATTCCTAAGGGGATGGCGGCGGCGCGGCGATTGGCAAAAGACGATCCATTTGCGTTTGAAACTTGGGCGGTAGAAACCTGCCATCCGGGCTTTGTCGCCAACAAGCATCAGCGCAAAGACGGCGGCATAGACGGCAAAGGGGTGCTGTTATATCCCGTCAAAGAAAATGGTGAAGAGAAAGACTTAGTGCTAGTGCAAGTGAAGGCCGGCAAGCCGAATATCGATCAAGTCCGAGCCTTTGACCATAAGATTCAAAGGACGAAGGGCGCGATTGCCGGCGTGTTCATTACATTAGAGGAAGATCATTGGACTCGCGATATGGATAAAGTTGCGAAGCAAGCGGGCAAGTTCAAGCATCCGCAGTCGGCGACCAAATATCCCAGACTGCAACACTGGCACATCAAGCAGAACGACGACAAACTGAATGATGATGAGGCGATGTGGGCGGGCTTTCCCATATTGCCTGAGTTGTCGCATCCCTTGAGCGGTAAAGAGCTAACCATCAAGCAACCTCTATTTTGGCATCGGAGCGAAGACGAAAGCTAAAATGAGCAACAATCACCGCACATTGACGCATACCAAGTCGTGGCATACGCTTCCTGAATGGATTGAGCGCGTCTTCCTCAATCCTCCTTACATCCGCGGATCGAAAAGAATTCCTCATTGACAAAAGTATCCGCCGTTATTCTATGAACACTAACCAAGATCGGCTTGTTGCCGTCATAGGCGTTTGTGCCGGGATTATCCTGCTGAGCATTTTGTTTGTGGATCATCTTCCTCTTCCGATCCATACTTTTACCTGCGGCATCGCCACACAAATACTCTTTTCCATCTTGGTTCAACGAAGCTTGCTTTCAACGCCAAGCGCGAAACCTTACCGAATCGCTTACGCTGCAGCTTCCGCATTTATGACGGCAGTCGTCCTTGGAATACTTTCTCTGGATCTAAGTATTAGCTATCCAAAAATCCTAGTTGGCGGCATGGAACCGGCCACCGCTCTTTTAGTGTTCGGCATTAGTTTAGGCCCCTTTGCTTACGTGTTTCTTTGGATCACTACTTTTCATCAATCCATCCTGCCAAAGCACACTCTAAAACATTTAGAAAAACGGAATGAGAATCGCTAATTTAGCATAAAACAATCATGGAAGAACGCCCGCTCATTTTATCCATCATCGCCGCTTACTTGATCGGTTGCTTGTGCATCGGCGTTTGGGCTTCTCGAAGAACCAAGACCTCAAGCGACTTCTTTATCGCCGGCAAAGGCATCGGCTCGCTACTAATGGGCTTTGCCACTTTTTCCACTATGATGAGCGGTTTTGGTTTTATCGGGGGACCGGGACTCGTTTATAAATTCGGCGCTTCCTCCTTTTGGATCTGTTGTTCCGCCATCTTAGGCTTTGTGCTTACCTCGTTGCTAATTGCCAAACGATTCAAAATCTTTTCCGACCTTTTCAACGTCCTCACTTTGCCTGATGCGGTGGCCATTCGATACCAAAGCGAGCTATGCCGTTTTCTTACCGCGCTAGTCATCTTATTAGGAGTCGTCGCCTATCTTGGCACCAACATCCTTGCCTTCGGAACCGTCGCCTCCACTTTCTTCAACGTCGACTTTACTCTGGCCGCCATTGTCGGAATGACGGTGGTAATTCTTTATGCGGTTTTCGGCGGCATCATCGCCGGTCTTTACACCGACGTCGCCCAAGGATTTATCATGGTAATTGCCTCCGCCGCCTTGTTTTGGATCGCTCTAACAACCGCCGGCGAAGGAAGTTTTCCCAACGGGCCGGCAAACATCACTCATGCATTCCGGGAAGCCAACTTATCAGACGCCGTCGGTCCTTGGGGACTTTTAGGGCCGATGGCCTGCTTAGGTTTTTTCTTTCTTTTTGCGCTCGGCGGGAGTGGACAACCTCACATCATCACTAAATTCCTCATGTTGCGAAACCAACAGACTGTCCGTTGGAGCCTGCTTGTAACTGCCCCCGCTTATGTGATTTGCATTCTTTTGTGGATGACCGTCGGCTTTGTCATGAAATATCTGGTTATCACCGGTCAAGCAGCCCCACTATTAGATGAAGACCACGCCGCCCCCGTGTTTCTACTACAACACGCTCCCGCCTGGCTTGCTGGAATCGCCTTTTCCGGCCTGTTTGCCGCCATTATGTCCACGGCGGATTCCTTCCTCAACATCGGCGCCGGAGTCTTTGCTAGAGATTTCCCGCAAGTGTTTCTCCGACGCACGGCGTCCAACGAACTGCGATTGGCAAGGATTGCCACCATCTTATTAGCCATTGCCGCAACCGCCTTCGCTCTCTGGGCAAAGCGGCACGGAGACTTGATCGCCATTCTCGGCACCTTTGGTTGGGGATTGTTTGCCGCCGCATTCGTTCCCATCGTATCCATCGGTTTCAACTGGAAACGCGCCACCCGGCAAGCCGCTTCCGCCGCCATCATCGCCAGCATCCTCGTCAACGTCGGCCTCGATCTTTTAGGCAAATATCCCAAAGCTGCGCCTCTTTACAAAATCCCCGGCTCCGTAAGCATCGGCACGGTATCCCTTCTGACGTCCATCATCATCTTCATCGCCGTATCCTTTCTTACTAAACCGCCCAAACTCGACAAAAAACTAGAAACCGCTATTGACGGCTAATCGTCCGCTTGCCTCTCTTTGTTTTTCCCTCCCTCAAAAATCTGGCAAAACAAAAAACCAACCCCTAAATTCCCGCTTCAGCTTTTCAGCGAAAATGCGCTAACGAAACCCAACCGAACTCTTCACTGGCCGTCGCAACGAATTGAAATTCACCGAATAACTCAACAAATCTTGCCAACCGTCATTGAAAATGGTACTTTTCCGTCAGCGTCTTTACAAACCCGATGAAAGTGCAACCAACGGAAAAACCAGCCGCCGAACGCAAACCGCCGTTGCCCGACGAACCCACCTTCAGCGTCTGCAACCTCGGCAGCGTCCGCCAAGGCAGATTCACCCAAAAACCGCTCACCCTCTTCTGCGGCCCCAACAACACCGGCAAAACTTGGACAATGTACTCCCTTTACTACTGGCGCCAACGGTTGAAGCGATTCACAGAAGAAAAAGACTACTGGCGTCATTGGTTGAAGCAATTCACAAAAGAAAAAAGCAAAAACTTCCCCAACTCGACAGAATTCAATTTCATTGTGTCAGAGACACTCCCCGAGCTATTCAACACATCAGCGGAAAAACTAAAAGACGCACGGTTCGAACTCGTCGATTACTCATGGCAAACCGCCCCTGCGCCCGAAAATCTACCCGACGTCTTTCTCATGCCTGCCGAACGCAATGGCCTCCACCTTTTCTTCCGCGAACTCAGGACACGACGCACCGCCCTTCTCCATCACGCCTCCAAAGAAAAAATCGATGTTACCGAACTCCTCCGCGACGTCATCCGCTCCCGCTACGCCATTCCCATCGCCAGATACATCAACTGGTTGAACATGTTGCCAGAAACCCAAAAGTTTAAATCCAAAGACTTTCACCGCTTTGCCGAAGAACTAAAAAAAGAACTCGCTGGCGGCGCTTACAAAGTAGATCGCGACGGCAACATCGAATTCAAACCTTACCAAATCAAACGCGATGGCCGAAAAACTCGCTACATGGGACTCCACCTAACTTCCAGCACCGTCAAAAGCATCTTCGGCCTCTGGTTCTACCTTGAACATCAAGCCCGCAAAGGTAGCATCCTCATGATCGACGAGCCGGAACTCAATATCCATCCAGAAAACCAGCGCAAAATCGCGCGCCTCTTCGCGCGCCTCGTCAACAACGGACTCAAAGTCGTTATCAGTACTCACAGCGACTACATCGTCCGCGAAATCAACTCTCTCATCATGCTCAGTCAAGACGCCGTCAAAGACCTGCGCAAACAACACAAATACGAAAACGATGAAATCCTCAAACGCGAACAAGTCGACGCCTACCTCTTCGACAACCAAACCATTAAGCCTTTTAATATCACTCCCGATGACGGCATCCATGCAACCACCTTCGACGAAGTGATTGAAAAGCTAAACAACGTCAACAACGATATCTTCTATACCCTTCAAGAACAAAAAACACCCACCGCCAATGATTAACACCCTAGAAAAAACCATCCATACAGACTACCACCTGAAAAGGGATAATCTCGACTATTTGTTGCTTGATAATGAAGTGAAATTGCGCGCTCCTAGTGATTGCTCCTTTGCCTTCTCCTTAGACATGCGAGGCAAACCGCCTTTTCGTTTTTTTAGATATAAGCCGCCTCGTCCAGAGCACATTGCAAAAATGTGCGACGCCATTGTCGCCACGAACTTCAAAAATGAATTATATCTCTTTGTAATCGAGCAAAAGACCCGGCATCCCGACGATTACAAAAAACAACTGGCTAACGGCAGGCACTTCTGCAACTGGTTGTTCTCCTTATACAAAGAACACGAATACTATTCTAGAGAACCCGTTTATATCGGATTGCTAATCTGGGAACCTCGCCCCAAATCTCCCCGTAAAGGCACAACGGCACATCACGGCAAAAACCAATCCAAGTCTCATCCCCTGTTTGATTTGTTTCTCGAAAAAAGAAACATAAAAGACATTTCTCTCATAGACATTGCCATAAGCGCTTTACTCAACCGAAAAAAAGGAAAGTCCTGTCCTCCTGTAAAGAAAAACGACGCTGACAATTAATCATTATGAAATGCAAAAAAGCCAAGAAGCCTTTGAAGAAGGTGGAGAGTCTTTCCCATCCAAAGGCCAAGCGCAAAAACATTCCCACCGCGCAACACCAGCCTTTCATGACCGCCGAGCAACAAAAACCCAAGCCCGTCCGCTTTCCGCGCCCGCGCTCCAATCCCTCTCCCGCTTTGCTGGAAGCCTCGCAACACCGCGATATGGACGCGGATCCGCAGCTGGTTTGGAAGCATAAGAAGCCGGCCAATCCAGCAGACTTGACGGCAGAGCTGCATCCGCTTTACATCCAAGAAAAGGTGCATCCCAAAGCGCTCATCGACGATTTGAAAGCGCCATCTCCAACAAGCCAAGCCAAGCAGGCCAATCTCTTTGAAGACGCTTTTGACGGCCTGCCCGCGAAGGACAAAGTTTCCTTTTACCATCACGGAGTGGACTGGCAGAATCGAATGATACTCGGCGACAGCTTGGCAGTGATGGCCAGCCTCGCCGAAAAAGAAGGCCTGAGCGGGCAAGTCCAAACGATTTACTATACGCCCACTGGCAACAAGGAAGAAGATCGTAAAACGGAAAATTTCGCGATGACATAGGAAAAATCACGAGCCTGCAATCGCCGCACCGCTTGGCCGACACCATCTTGTGGGACAGTTAAGGGGAAGAAAACGACGAGAGACAAACAAAACGAGTTGATTTTCGCAAATCTAAAATCGCCAAAGAGATGGATACGGCAAACATCAGAAATCCGACTCCCATTTTTCAGCTTTGCTCGACTAATGTTCTCTCCCAAATAAAGAGAGATAAACAGACGAGAACGTTGATCTATCTATGAAAGATCTTTAATATAGAAGGAAATAACTTTCAAGAGAGGTTTTTATTAACTTTGTGTAAAGATGAGGAGAATACACAAATAGCCAAAATTATCCTGAAAAGTCCTTTGGGATTGACTCAAGAAATAATACAACGCTTGTTTGAGAATAATTTTAAGGAAGTCAAGGATAATTTAGACAGCATTAAACAATTTACCGCGGGCATTACTCGTTCGGAAAAGATTGGAAAGTCTTATTCTCTGGCGAAGTTTTATCCTTATCTGTTCTCGTTTCATCAATTCGTTCATAGTTCTTATAGAGCAAGACAGGGGAAAGCGCTTGAAAAGCTGTTTAAGGAGGCCATAAAGCAATCCAATCACAAGTTCATGGTTCCTGATAAAGAAAAAGATAAACAACGTCTAATGTCCGAAGTGTTTAAAGACTACGATTCAAAATTAGATATTGACGTTGTAGCAAGAAGGGAAAAAGGGGAAATTTTGGCATTGCAATTAAGGTCAAGAGATGACACCGGCGGCACCACTGCAAAAGGGTCTCTTGTGGAGGCATTGCGTCGAGTGATGAAGATAAATGCTGAGAAAGACGCCGAGCTATTTTACCTTATTGGCATCTGGGAGAAAATAAAAAGCAATCAAAAAAATATTACAATCAGTAAAATTTACGAGTCCCTTGAGCTATATTTCCAAAAAAAGATAACCAAAGAAGATTTTACTCACAATATTGAAAAAGGAATAAAACTTCATCAAGGAGTAGTTTTAAAGCTCGCTTATGGCAACGAAGAAATTATTAAAACCATTTCCGATTGGACTGGCGAAGACGCAAAACTTGATTATCAATCCATGAAAAACATAATTGCCACGCTTGAAAGATCTGACGACTTATGGCTCGCTTATGGAATTGCTTCGTTGGAATTGGAAAATATTGAACTTAAAGGAATAAACAATATTGAATACCTTAACGAATTATTAAAATCTGAAACTTATGATATTTCTAGTTTGACTACAAACGAAGAATATCTAAATCTGGCAAATGAATTGGCGTTGACAATAATTCCAAAATGGGGTGAAGATTCTTTGCCTGTTGCTACTATGTCGGAAAAAGCTCATTATATTCGCGATTTAATATTATTGAGATTTGTTTATCATGTTTCCAAAAGCAAAAGTCATTTCATTTAGAGAAAAAGTAAGTGAGATTAAGAAATCTACATACTTAACCCACTCTCTGTATTATCATCCCGCTAAATTTATTCCTCAAATAGTGAGGTTTTGCTTAGATGAATACACGGAGAAAGGAGACGTCCTTCTTGATCCTTTCGCTGGTTCCGGGACAATGGGGGTGGAAGCCTCCATTCATGGTTATGAATCTTATATGTTGGACATAAATCCTTTACTGGATTTTTTCTACCCCCTAAAGATGCCTTCGTTCGCAAGGAAAGAATGGAGAGAATCCTATAATGAAGCGAAAAAAATTCTTAAAGAGTCGCTAAATCGGAACCCAAAAGATGTTAAAAAGATAAACGTCAATCTTAATTACTGGTACCCAAAAAAGCTATACAATTACTTTTGCAAAGTCTGGACTAATTTTCACGAATTAAAAGATCAAAAGAACCTTATTTCTAAAAATGCCGTTGCTTTGGCTTTGTTCAAAATTTCAAAGTATTATTCTTATGCGGAACACTCAATGCCTAAATTGTACACTTCGAAAAGGAAAAGAGAATTGATTGAGAAGAAACTGAACGATCTCGCATTGTTTGAGTTTGAGCAAATCGAAAGAATGGGCTTTGCCATTCTTGAAGATATAAAAAAATCCGTCGACACCTTAATACAGTCGAAAGGAAGATTAAAAAAACCGGAGTACTTTTTGGGAACGGATTCTTATGAATTTGATTTCCGTAAAATTCCAGAAATAGATTGTATTATTACTTCTCCTCCATATCTTCATGCGCAGGAATATATGAGAACATTTAAACTGGAAATGATGTGGGCGGGAATTTCGCAAGAAAGGATTAAAGAATGCATGTCCAAAGAAATTCCTTTTAGAGAATCTCCATCAAAAATAGAAGGCGATTATATCAACCAGATTAGAGAAAAGATAGGCAGAAAGGATTTATTAAAGTTATACGATTCCTATTTTTGGTTCACGATAAAGTCCTTAGAAAATGCGTCTAAAAGATTGAAGAAAGAAGGAAAGATTTGCGTTCTTATTGGAAACCCAAAAATGAAAGGTGTAGAAGTGGAAATCTGGAAAGTTCTATATGAGTATTTTATGAACAGTTTGAATTTTAAATTCGTAGATTTATACGAAGATAAAATCGTTTATCGAAAACTGTTTAAGGGGAGAAATAATCAAAATCCAGAAGGAATGAAGTCAGAATATTTGCTCGTTCTTGAAAAATAAAATAGCAAGAATGATGGCGAATGACCTCAGTGGATTGACTTGCCAACGGCCAGCGGAAAGACCGCTTGCATCGATATAGCAGTTTACGCTTTGGCGGCGCAGTTCGATTCTCCCGTTTCCAAAAGAACGGCGCCCCGGCGAATTTGGTTTGTCGTGGATCGGCGCATTGTCGTGGACGAAGCCTATGAGCGGGCTTGCGAAATCGCAGACAAGTTGCGCAAAGCGAAAGACCGCTCGTTGAAAATCGTTGCGGAGAGGCTTCGGCAACTGAGCGGATTGGACAAAGACGCTCGGCCGTTGGCAACGGCTCGTTTGCGCGGATTTCCAAGCCGCAGATCTTGAGATTTCTCATTTTTGACAACACGCCGTATCAATCACCTCGGTGACGAAGTCATGCGAATGTTTCGGGTGTAGCGGAGAATGGAGATTGTCTTCGGGATATAAATTGTAGGGGTTGCGGCAGATTATCTTTGAGAAGTGGAGTTTGTTGCTAATCGCCATGTTAAAGGAAGGTTTATGCCGAGCGGCAAGGGAATGACCGGGCCTTCAGGTGTTTCTAATGGAATGCATGTTTGGGCGTGTTTTTCTAAGTGAAAGTGATGTTTAGAGAGGGGTAGATTGTAAAAAGCGGCGCCGTTGGCGCAAAGAAAACGTTCGAATTGCAAACGGCCGGATTTGGCGTTCAGTGAAGCGCCGCTTTCTTCAAAAGCCATCGCGTATAATTGCGGGGCGTAGCCTCCGGTAAAACAACCGGCAGCGCATCCGCATTTGGTGGTTTTGGTTGTGTGGGGAGCGCTGTCGGTTCCCGCAAAGAATTGGCTTTGTTTTGGGGTAGTGACTGCCGCGCGAAGGGCGGCTCTATCCGCCTCAAACTTGGGGACCGGCAGGCAGTAAAGAGGATGCCGAAGCCCGCGAATTAAATGGCCGATGGTATAAAGCAGATGTTGGGGTGTAACAGTGGCGCCTACACGACTGCCCGCCGATTGCACGAAGGCGACGGCTTCTTTGCTGGTGATGTGTTCGCATACTATGCGTAGGCGAGGATGTCGTTCACAGAGCCTCGGCATTTTTTCACGGTAAAAAATTGACTCCGCATTGGTTTTGGCGTCCAAATAGTTTTCATCAGAAAGGCCGTGTTGTTCGCCGTGCAGGCAGAGGATGGTTTTGGTTTCTTCCATTTGCCTTAACACGTCTCCGCCTATCCATTGGTCTATAGGTATGCCGTGTTGGGCGTTGGTGGTTTCATGCGGGGGGTAGTATTTGCAGGCTTTGAGGAGACCGCTTTTGGCGCCTTGGACAATCATTTCCGGGGTTGTTTTGCGGGTCAAATATAACGGCACAATCAGGGTATCTAATGCGTTTCCTCCGCTGGCTTGTAGATTTTGTAGATATTGTTCTATAGACCAACTGGTTTTTGAATTGGGGGGAAATACTTGGGAAACTGGAGGAATTGTATTGGGCATCGCAACGACACCGGCGCATCCCATGTTCTTATGCGCTTGGAGGTAGCTGGCCATTGACGGCCCTTGGCGGAAGTGGGCGTGCAAGTCGAACCATTTGGGAAGTTCGATAATCATTTTCGATTTGTTGGCTATACTTTTGTGCAGTCGGTTTGGTTTCTTACGTTTTTCAAACAAACAAGGAAATGAGCAAGGCGAAACTAAATCCCACGAGGGAAATCATGGTAGAAACCACGCTCCAAGAACGCAGGGTTTGGGCTTCGGACATGCGGAGATAGCGGGAAATCATCCAGAATCCGGAATCATTGACGTGCGAGAAACCGGTTGCGCCAGCGGCGATGCAAACAGCCACTAAGGCTAGGTTTGGTGGATTCAGGTTTTCCACGAAACCGGCGATCAATCCTGCGGCCGTCAACATGGCCACGGTTGCGGAGCCTTGGGCGATTCGCACTAGGGCGGCGAACAAGTAGGCTAATACAAGCGGTGGAATTCCGGAGTTTCCGAAGGCTTCTTTCAAGGCGTCGGCAATGCCGGTGGCTTCTAACACTCCTTTGAAGACGCCGCCGGCGCCGGTGATGAGGATGATAATGCCGGCCGGTCCCAAGGCTTTGGTGGAAATTTCCAGCAACACTTCTTTGCTCACACCTCGTCGCGTTCCCAGAAAATACAAGGCAACCACCGTCGACAACAGCAACGCAATCACCGGGTGTCCGAGAAAGTAGAGAACTTGCGTTAGAGGAGGCGCCGTTTGCAAAGCCTGCCGCAAGGCCTCCTTCCGATCTTGTTTTGTGAGGCTGTCTTCCACTCCGGCCGCGGTTGCTTGCTCAACAACCGTGCCGACAAGAATTAGCCCGATTGGAAGCGCCACTAGAAACAGAATCCATCCCACGTTCGGCAACTTCTTTGAGTTCGGCGTTGCGTCGACATCCGGTTCGGGGAGGCTTACTTTGATTCCTCGGACAATCTTTCCCGTTATCCAAGGGCCGCAGAGAATCGCCGTCGGCAAACCAATCAAGAGGCCGAACAAAATCACCCATCCCAAGTTCACTCCCAAAATGTAGCCGACTGCCACGGGACCCGGCGTCGGCGGCACAAAGGCATGTGTAACCGCCATGCCCGCCACCAAAGGGATGCCGAAAATCAGAAGCGATTTCTTCGTATCCCGCGCAAGCGCATAGAGCAACGGCGCCAACATTACCAAAGCCACATCGAGAAAAACCGGAATCGAAATGACGAAGCCGGTGATCAACATTGCCCACGGAGCCTTTTGTTTGCCGAAGATTCGCACTAGGGAAGTCGCCAATGCCCGCGTCCCGCCGGAATGTTCCAACACTGCGCCGAAGATGGCGCCAAGTCCGATAATCGTCGCAATAAAGCCGAGCGCTCCTCCCATGCTGGTTACAATCTTTTCCGCCACTTGAGTAAGGGGCACCGCCTCTGGATTCACAAACTTGGAGGCCGCCGCCACGCCGACGGAAACGAGAAGCAACGCAAGGAAAGCCTGAATCTTGAAGCGCAGAATTAGAACCAGCAACAATGCGATCCCAAAAAACAACAGCGCGATCAACGAACCCACGGGCAGGGCGGCAAAAAACGAGTGCATTCGGCTTTTATGAAACCACAATCTCTTTGCTTCGTCAACGGCGCATCCGGCGAGGAACTCTTTTTTCGCGGTTGGATTTTGAAAAGCCTGCCGATTAATCCCGCTTTTTCCTTGACACGAATCCTGCGAGATGCCCAAGGTTTGCCAAAATTTTTTCAATAAAAGCAAGAATTCGCAAAGAGTTATCCGTCAAATCGACCAATGAATGCTCCTCCACCTTTGCCAAAGCCGCCTCAAGCCAAGTTTTCATGGAAACACTACCTCGGCATGATCCTCGTTTCTTTTTGGTCACCGCATGGACGAGGGGAATATCCAGGCAAAATAACAACGACTCCTTTTCAGCATTACAGGCATTACAGGAAGCAACCCAAGACATTCAACAAGAAATTAACGAGCAATATGAGCGAATCGACGCTCTTTGGGAAATGATCGAAGAAATGGAAAACAGATGAAAAACCAACCGACCAACTAATGAACACTCTGCCGCCTTTGCCAAAGCCGACCCCGGCCAAGTTTTCATGGAAACACTACCTCGGCATGATCCTCGTTTGCCTTTTCGTTTCCACATGCACAAACGTGATGGATGAAGTGACGGATGAATTCCTCGAAAAAGCTAAAATCGAGGCGTATTATCTGAAAATCCAAAACCAATACCGACAAGTTGACCTCCAGAAAAGGATGATCGATCTGCAGTGGGAAGAGATTGAAGAAATGGCAGATGCCGAAGCCGCTTCTCAATAAGGAACGCTGGATTCTATTCTCGAACGAAATCCAGCGCGCAAAACCGAACGACGGCAATCTTGACCGTAAAATCGCAAGGAAACCGTGAGTGGGAAGCGCGACATTTTTAGAGGCAATTTTTTGCTTTTCTTTTGTCGTTGGCGGCGGTTATGCTCGCTTGCATGACATCGAATCCAACGACAAATCGACGATCTTTTCTGAAGACTTCCGCTATGGCCGCAAGCGCGCCGCTTTTTCTTCCAGCCGGGATTCTCTCGGCCAAGCCCAATGACCGCATTCATATCGGCTTCATCGGGATGGGAAAGCAAAATCGAGGCTTGCTCAATAACTTTATGCGGGACGGCTCCGTTCGCGCGGTTGCCGTTGCCGAGGTGGATCGCACGCGGCGACTGGCCGCCAAAGCGCAGGTGGACAAGAAATACGGCAATGCGGAATGCAAAGCCTACAACGACTTCCGCGAATTGATTGCTCGAGACGACATCGACGCCGTCTGCATCGCCACGCCAGACCACTGGCACGCCTTGCAAACCGTCGCCGCCTTGGATTCGGGCAAGGACGTTTACTGCGAAAAACCGCTTACCCACAACATTCACGAATCCATTGCCGTGATGAAGGCGGTGAAACGCAATCATCGAATTCTCCAGACCGGTTCCCAGCAACGTTCTTCCCGCGTCTTTCGCGTCGCTTGCGAACTTGTGCGCAACGGCGTTATCGGCAAAATCACGCGAGCGGCGGTGAACTTCGGGCCGCCGGGAATCCCCTGCGACTTGCCGGAAGAAGAAATGGAACCGGGATTGGACTGGGATATGTGGATTGGTCCCGGCCCGCTTCGCCCTTACAACTCCACCCTCAGCCCGCGAGGCGTTCACAATCACTTTCCGCATTGGCGAAACTACAAGGAATACGGCGGCGGCATGGTCTGCGACTGGGGCGCTCACCATCTCGACATCATTCAATGGGGACTCGGCAAAGACGAGAGCGGTCCCATTGCCGCCACGCCCCCGTCGGACAACGAAGCCATGAAAGGCGCCCAACTTATCTACGAAGGAGGCATTGCCACCGTCCACGGACAAGGCATTGGCGCCCACTTCTTCGGCAAAGACGGCGACGTCCAAGTAACCAGAGGCCAGTTTGCCATCAGCCGAAAAGGGAAAATCCTTGCGGGAAACCTAAAAGAGCAAAATCCCCGCCCAAAACTTGGCGACGAATTGGACAAAGCCGAAGAAATGTTCCTCAAGGGCGCAAGCGTTCGCCTTTACGAAAGCGCCAACCATGTTCAGGACTTCCTTGCCTGCATGCGAAGCCGCAAAAAACCCATCACCCACGAAGGCGTCGGCGCCCGCTCGGCCATCGCTTGCCACTTGATGAACCAAGCCTACTACAACCGCCAAGCCATCCTCTGGAACCCGGTCAAAATGAAGTTTGTAAAAGGCTCCGGCCATCGCTCTTGGCTCACAAGAAACTACCGCGGACCGTGGATCGTTGCCTGAACAAAGAAAAGAACGCCAACTGGAAAATCTAGAGCATCCGTCGTTAAACAATTGAGTTTCAGCAAACAGCCGGCCGCCCGAACAGGCAAGGCTGCTACTCAAGGATTCGATCAGTCGGCTTCCGCTGCACGAGACGCTCGTCCTGTTGGACGCCATAAACAGACACTAGGGGCCACCAATGGCGGCGTTTTGACGAGATGCGGTGAAATTTCTTTTTTCATCGGCAAAATCTCCACTAAACCGATTACTAAGCTGTCTCAGATCGCTTTTTGAGCCACCAAAACGCCTAAAATCAGGAAGTTCGTCATCCGGCAAAACCCCTCAAGCGAAATCCGCTTTGTCGTCAACCGCCTCAAAAAACTTTCTTTTCGCAGCCGCCAAAAGCGAGATTTTGCGAGTCTTCTCCCGTTTTTGCCCTTTCCAAACAATTTTTTCTCAAGTTTTTTTATTTTTTTGTGATTTTTAGGTTTGACTTTCTTCTTTTGGAAGGGTAAAAGGAAAGAAATTTTTAACAGCAAACTAGATTCCTATGAAACATAAACTATCTTTATTGGCCGCCGTCGCCTGCATCTGCGGGGGGGGGGGGGTACAACGCCCAAGCGCAGTTGTATCTAGACATCTTTCCTAGCCGAGACGACACCAACGCTACGCTTTGGGTTTTCAGCGGCTCTTCCAGCGGTTGGACGCATGCCAACGCCTTCCCCCACATCCGCACCAGCGGAGGCTATGACAGGCGCGACACGCACAAAACTGACAACGCCTTTCTTCAGGATCCGACCTCGCTCACGCCGGCCGCCAATTACAACTTGACGCCGCTCTTCACCGCTTCGACCACTAATGCGCCCAACGACCTCGAAACTTTGGATTATTGGAAGGGAAGAACCATCAACTGGGGCACCACCAACACGAACGACGACATCACCATTCCCAGCACGGCCACCAATGTGCCCATGCTCGGCTACGCCGGCCGCGGCACCAACACCATCGCCGCTATGCATCTAAATAATGTTTGGAACACGGGTTGGGACGACATCGGGCCGCGAGTGTCCAGCCAATTGACCTACGGCAGCAGCGCGGTAGGTGTCACTTGGATTGGAGCGGCGATAATGACGAACAAGCCGATTGCCCACTTTCACCTCACCACTCCCGGCTCATACAACGGCAATCGGGCGCCCGCTGCGGGGGGGCTTCTTGGCTCTTGGACGGGGCCGCAAGCAAACAACCTGCGCATTCGAGTGCACAGCATGATTCCCGAGCCTGAGGAATACGCGCTTGTCTTCGGCCTCTTTGCTCTGGGCTTTGTCTTCTTTCATCGCCGCATGATGCAAAAGAAACGAAAAGCCGCCGCTATCGGCTCGTGATTTGCGGCCTGCGCTTTGCGCTTTGGCCTCGTTTTTTCAAACCAACTTCGCTTCGGGTTTTTCCCAAAGCGGAGTTTTTTTGTGCATTTTCTATTCAGTCTCGCAACGAATCATTCGATTCGGCTTGCGGGGACACACTCTAATCCGTGTTGACCCGTGTGAGTACAACCGGCTAATCGACATCTTTCTCGGCGTCGCGTGTTACTCGCTCCAGAATCATTTTCGGACGACCGTCCCCGGCATGGGCCAAGTAGATCGAGCAGGACATCGCATTGTGCGGCGCCAAATTGCCGTCTTTGATCTGCCGGCTCGTCGGGATCTAATTCATGCGGAACGTCGTCGTCGCGTTGTTCGAGTTCGAGCAGGAGAGTGACGATTTGCGCATCGTGTCGGAGAAACACTACCGGCTGGTTCCGTCGGACGCAGTAACCAAAGAGGATTTAGCCAAGTATAGGCAGCGATTGGCGGATAGTGGTTAGTAGTTCAAGTTCAATCCTCTGAAAAAGAACGACAAGAAAATTTGGATTCTTTACTTTGTTCATCCACGATTGACTCGGATTCTTTTTCAAAACCACAAAATTTTTCTGAGAGGAGAGATTGTCCGTCGCCAAAATATGTCGCCTACTGGATTTTGTTCCAGTTTGCGGAAATGGGCGCTGGCGTTTCCTTAGCGGCGCATTTCATAAGCTTGGACGGGTCTTTGGAATCCTTCTCAAAAAGGGAGACTATTGTTTGGTCGTAACCAATTAGCGGCCTTGTTGTCGCATCCAAAAGGCGTTTAGTTTTTTATAGGCTTGGTGCGCTTTGGCATCTCCTTGGGACATTGCGCCGGTAATGGCATCTGACACATACTGAACGTTTTCTCGCCGATCCGCCGGAGTTTTGCTTTGTCTGAGGGCGATGTCCGCGGCCGCCATATAGTTGCCTTCATCCAAGGCGTCGTCGATTTTGTCCAATACGGAGCGAGTTTTCCTTTCCGTTTTTTGAGTGGCGGCTATCTTTGGTTTTTCGACAGCGGCGGCCGGATCATTATTTTCTTCGTTGTTGCCGCCGCAACCAACGAGCATTGTCGAAACGACAAAGGCAAAGAGTATGGAGGTTTTCATAAGATTGTCTGCGCTTTTGGAGTTAGTGGTTTACCAGCCGCCGGTTGGATGGCCGGGACGCCAGTAAAGATCATTGGGAAGTTCGGTCGGTCGATTGGGAATTCCGGGGACGTTGGGATCGAGTTTCTGATTGCCCACCATTTCGTAGAACCTGCGAAAGGTGAGATTGATGGCGTGACCGCCGACAGCGCCAACGGTGGAACGTCCGCCAACGTCTTTGGAACGTTGATTTTGGGAAGTCATTGAGTTTCCGCCGCCGTGCCGTTGAGAAATGCCTTCGTGTGGATGGTTGCCTGAGTCGTTAAAATAAAATGGACGGTTCTCATCCGTTTCCCATTGAAGAATGGCCGTGGGAGGGAGAGAGGTGGTTTTGTAGGTGCTGCCGTCGTTGCCGTTTGGCGGGGGGCCGCTCCAAGTGTAACTGGTAATTTTGATGCCTCGCTGGAGATATTTGTCTCGTTTGACGCCTCTGGACTCGACCGCATCCTTGGGGCAGATCATGATTTTGTCGGCATTGCCAAGGTAAGTCGCCAACTGCCCTTTGAGAAAACCTTCTTGTCGTTGTCTCTCAAGTTGTCTCTCCAAATCGGCTAATGAGACAGTTCCGGCCCAAGGTTGAGGACTATTACTGCCACTGCCTTTGTATGCCCATGAGTCAGGTCCCCTTCCGTCGGTGCCCCATCCAGGATGAGGCATGTGTTCTTCGTCGTCGCCGGCGTACATGAGCATGGCCAGCATGAGTTGTTTGGTGTTGTTGAAGTCGAGAGTGTTTTGGGCTTTGTCTTTGGCTTTGGAGAGAGCGGGCAGGAGCATGCCGGCCAAGATGGCGATAATGGCGATGACGACCAACAATTCAATTAAAGTAAATCCCGAGGATCGGGGGGGGGGGGGGGGGGATTGGTTGGTGATTGATGAGTTCATGGCTTCAAAAGATTATGTTGATGGTTTGCTATGTCGATAATATTTCGTTGTATTGCGCTTAATGAAAGGGCTTGTTTAACTCAAATTATGCGAGAGGTCAAGAAAATTTTTTAATTCAGCGAACGGAAAGCATTTTTGGGAAAGTGTTTTTTCTTTTCGCCGAGAGTCTTCGGCGTTTTCAACTTTGGTCTGTTTGTCGGTTGGGCGGCGGTTGGGTGGGATTGGAAAACACCCAAGGCCTAGCCTGTTTGATTACCAGTTTTCCGCTTTCCGTGATTTTGTATTCGATTTCCATGGCGAAGCCGCGGTCTTCCCGTTCGCGTCCGTACAGTTTGGCAAAGCGATTGTGGATTTCTTTCAAATGGTTGCGCAGTTCGCGCAGGTGGGTTTCTTCCAGCAGGGTTTTGCCTTCGGGCGCTTGGTTGGATTGTCGGACTACGGTATGTCCGTCTTCCGCATACCAACTTAGGAGAATTTCTTCCGGGGTGGAAAATTCCTTGGGATTGGTCACTAAATCTTCGCCGATTTGCGTGTTGAGGTAGTAGTTTCCTTGGGTTTCTTGGGTTTCGTAGAGAACGTCTTCGGTAACGGCGACTCCGTTGGCTTTTTCTCTTTTAAAGTTGGGATGGAGCAAGACTCCCATAGCCGCCAGTTTGTGATCGATTCGGTAAAATTCCCTTTCATCAAAGGCGCGAAAGTTCCAGAGGCTGGCGAAGACTTGTTGGATCGATTTGGAGAGATGCCCTTCGTCTGGGTTGTGGGTAAAGGAATCATACAACCCGGCGCCGCTAAAACCCGGCAGGTCTTCGTTATTGGTGCTGGAACGGCAACGGATGGAAATTCCTTCGGGAAAAGAGCGTTGCGCGGCGGCGACGGCTTCGTTCATCCAAGGCGGCATGTTTCCTTTTTTGATTTGATCTCGAAGTTTTTTGAGTTCTTTGCGCAGGAGTTCGCGGTCGTTTTGGATGCTCGGATTATCCAAAATTGCGTTCACGGCGGCGTCCAAGCGGTTGTGTTTCATAAACTCGACGTAGAAGTGGAAGGGAATCCCAAAGCCGTCTGGGACGGTGCCGGGAGGGAAGTCGAAGCGATGCATCGCGGCCAGATTCGCCGTTTTGACGCCGAAGCCGGAGGCGTCTTTAAATTGAATGTTCTTCAAAGGCTCAATTGTCGTTTTGGAAAGGTCTCTGGCCGGTTTTTGGGGTTTGGCGGGACGAATCTTGGCAAAATGGCGATCCATTTCGTCTTGCTCGGCTTCGCGGAGGCGATAGACTTGCGATGTGACTTGGTAGCGCACCAATTTGCCCAGAAGGGATTGGATTTGTTCGTTTTGCGAGGCGTTGCGGATGAATGCGTTGGGTGTTTTGTCTTGAATCGCCCGCAGATTGACGTGCGAGAGCGGGGTTTGCCGCACTTCGGAAATCACGCCGGCAACTCGCGGCATTTGGTTGGGAAGGGTTCGGCAAATCACAATGTCGCGGGGAGAGGGGCGAATTTCTTCGTTCATTAGCCGCAGTCGCCCGAAGGATACCGCCGGGTTGAGAGGCAAATAGGCTATGTTTTTGTAGAGGTCTTCATCCAGATAAACCGCCACGTCGGAAGCGTCGTATAGGGCTTTCTCGCTTTTGTATCGCTCCAGATTTCCGGGCAAGGGATGAAAGGCCACTCTTCCTTTAAGAATGGGCATAAACTTCATCAAATCGTCTTGGAACATTTGGATTTCTTCAAACAAGTAGGAATCATTGGGTTGAAAATCAAAAATGTACAAGCCGGGCTCTCCGTTTGGGGAGGCGATTAGAGGCATGTAAGTCAACGCGCCGCGCACCGCTCCCTCCCTGTCAATGCCCACCATTCTCATCCAAGGCGGGTGCCCTTGATAGTTTTTCGTGTTCATGAAGTAGACTTTGACGTCATCGGTTCCTGAATTCTTAATGATGAATTTGACGAATTCGAGGCCGATAAGATAGCTGTCCGGCCCCACGCTATCTCCTTTATAGGAGATCTTTTCAAAAGCGGCGCGATCGGGAATTCTGGCCGCGCCGTATTTGAATGAGAGATCTTCGGGTTCAGGTTCAATGCGATCTCGTGGTTCTCCGCCTGGGGGAAGGCCGCCTCGCTGTCCCAAAAGCGGACTGATCCAGACTGGAAACAACGCGAGGAAAAACAGAAGAGAGAAGTAGCGATTCATTTGAAAAGAAATTTTATGTCTTGTTGTCGAGGAACTTAAGAGGAATAGACGCTCCCAAACACAGATTGGTTACACTTATCAATTCCACTCCCGCCCGCGTCGAACGAAAGTGGGAATGTCCAAATTTTCTCCGTTGTAAATAGCGGGCGGACTCTTCTCAAACAATCCGCCGGGAACGAAGTTCAAATTTAACATTTCCTGCTTGAGGCGAAGTTTGCCCATCCGCCGCGGACGGACGAAACCGGGGGAACGAGCCGCTACTTTCGAAGTGGATTTTGACGTTTCTTCAAACTGCTTGAAGGAGGGAGTTTCGGAATTCGCGCCTTCAATCGGCACGGAAAAGGAAACGTCGTCCTCCGGCGTCGCTTGAATTTCTAGAGTGGTGGATTGTTTCTTCCGATTCCAAGAAGCGATTAAAGTCAGGCCGACTTTTTCTTCGAGGGACGAATCCGCGGACGCGCCAAGGATCACCTTTGCTTTTCCGGCGCGGCGGCGCAATTGCTCTTCGATCCATTGCACTTCGGCAATCGTCAGATTGCCCCCGACGATGTTGACCAGCAGAACGTCGGAATCTTCAACCCGGCCATCGGCGCCGGCTAACAGCGGATAGGCAAGCAAGCCTTCGACGGCTTGTCGCGATCGGTTTTCGCCCTCTGCTTCGGCGACCGCAAAGGAGCTTTTGGCGCGTTTATTTCGCACGACGGAGCGCAGGTCTTGAAGGCTGACGTCAATGAGCCCGGGTCTCTCAACCATCTGCCAAACGCCGCGGACGCCTTGCGCAAAGGCGCTGTTGATAGTTTCAAAGGTTTTGGGCAGGGGGGTCTGTTCGTCGACGATTTTGAGAAAGGCTTGGTTGGGCAACGAAACCACCGCGTCCGAAGCGGCCAGCAATTCATTTAAGCCCGCATCCGCTTGTCGGCGGCATTGATGCCCTTCAAAATCAAAGGGCAAAGAGACAAAGGAGAGAACGAGCGCGCCCGTTTCCCTTGCCTGCCGGGCTACGACCGGCAAAGCGCCGCTTGCGGTTCCCCTGCCCAATCCGCCGAGAAAGATCACCAAATCGGCGCCGTCAAAGTGCTTTGCCAACAGCTCTCGATCCGCTTGCGCGCTGGCCCGCCCTGATTGAGGGTCGCCGCCGGCGCTTAATCCCCGCAGCACGTCTTTGCCCAACTGAACCCTCTCGGCGCTTTTCACCGCCCGCAGTCCCCAAAGGTCGCTGTTCAAGGCGAGGAAGTCCACGCCCGGCAACTCTTCACAAGCCAAAATATCCGCGGCGCGGCATCCGGCATCGCCGACTCCGATGATCTTGGTCGAAAACGGAAATCTTGCGGCGCGGCATTGGTATCCGCTGGGTTCGTCGACCGCGGACGAAAAACGTTCCTTCGAGTGAAAATAATTGAGAGGGTTTCTCATAAGCTTTAAGCTGTTTGTAAAATTCGATTCGGTGAGTTTTGAAAATCCCATTTGAAACTAAAGCCGTTGCAACCATTGTCGGAAGGAGCGTCCCCATTTTGGCGGCTTCATTTCTCGCTCCCGCCGTTTGCGCAATTCAAAAATGCCGAACTTCGCCAAGCCAATTCCCGCGGCGAATTCCGGCTGCTCCAAAACGTCTGCCGGGCCGTTGACGTTTCCAGCGACGCCCCCCCATGCCGAAACGCCGAAGGCATGTTCGGCACGGCGCATGATGTCGGGGATTCTCGCCCCGCCTCCCGTAATGACGACGCCGGATTGAACCATGTTCAGACAGCCGGCCTTCTCCAGTTCCTTCTCGATCAGCTCAAAACATTCGGAGATTCGAAGGGACATGATGTGCCTTAGATGCTCGGTGTGAATGGTTTTATCGGGTTGGTTGACGAGGTCGGGGATTGTGATCGTTTGGTTGGGCAAATGGCGGCCGTTCAAAGCCGATCCGTGTTGAATTTTGAGTTTCTCGGCGCGCCCCAAAGGGATTTTGAATCCGTAGGCCAAGTCGTTGGAAATGTGATCCCCGCCCACCGGCAAGACTCCGGCATGCCTGACCAATCCGTTGTAGTAGACCACGTATTCAATGGCGCCGCCGCCGAAATCTAGCACGAGCGTTCCCAGTTCTTTTTGCTGTGAATTCAAGACCGCCAACGCGCAGGCCAATCCTGAAAAGACAATTTCCTCCACTTCGATCCGGAGGTTCTTGACTACTTGAATGGAATTTTTCAACCGATTGACTTCGCCGTGCACGATGAGCAAGTCCACTTGAATCTTGGCGCCGAGCAATCCAATCGGGTTCAAAATTCCGGATTGGCCGTCGACAGAGAAATGCTGTTGAACGGTGTGAATAATATGATGATCGTTGGGAAGGTTGACGGCTTTGGCGTTTTTGACGACGTCCATAACGTCTTCCTTTGCGATCTCGCGTTCTGCTGATACGATGGGGTGAGCGCCCCGGTTCATCAAGCTCCGCAAATGCCCTCCGGAAACGCCTAAGTGAACGCTGCGAATTTCTTGATCCGCGCTTTGTTCGGCTTGGGCGAGGGCGTTACGGACGTCTTCCGTCGTTAAATCCGCGTCCACAATCTCGCCCTTTCGAACGCCGCGCGACTTGGCCTGGCCGATCCCAAGAATCCTGGGCATATCCGCATCCGACGCCCCAGAATCGGCAACCGCCGCCGTTACTTGCGAGGTGCCGATATCTAGTCCGGTCACAATTTTCTTGCTCGCAAACATCACGTCTCCGTTCTCTTTGAAATTTGCGGTTGCGGCTCTTCCTGCGGAATATCGCGAGTCCGCCGCTCCCATTGAAAAGGATGGTTGTTTTTCACAGAAAGGTCCAGGCTGATTAACCTCATGTTTTCCCGCCTCGCCTTGTTCAACATGATTTCCCACCTTCGGAATTGAGTCGCCAGTTTCTTTTCCCGCCTCGCCGCGTCCAACACGATTTCTCCCCGTCCCAAGGTTACTTCCTGTCGGTCGGAAGTTTTGATGACCAGCGCTTGCCTTTTGGAAACATCAATCGAACGAATCTGAATGCGATCCGCCATGCTCGAAGCCCTAAAGGCGGCAAGCGTTTGAATGGCAAAGCCGACTTGCCCCGATCGCGCCCGCTCTCCCGGTATCAACCGCAGCCCGCTAATCCCGGTCAACTCGGGAAGACGCTGCCAAAAACTCTCCCGCTCCAACTCTTCGCCCTCGCCAGCCCTTGGCAAAAAGACAAATCCCGACGAATCAATCATATAAGGTTTGAGAGTCATCCGTCCTTTCCGCTCCTTGTCGGGGCTTAAGAAATAGGCTTTGAAGACAGGCCTCCGCTCCCAAATTCTCACCCTTAAGCGATCGGGAATGATCCGCTCGACAACCGCCGTTCGCACCACAGACGCCATTTCCAAGTTCCGTTTAATTTGCGCCAAATCCAGAGCCCACATATTCTCCCTCGGCTGAACGCCCGTCCAACGCAACACTTGCTCTCGGCTTAGCCGGCCGTCGGTCCGCAATTCAAAGTGGCGCAGAGCGAAGGCGTCATTCTTCAAGAGAAACGCATCCACCGTCGCCCGAACTCCCTTCCATCCCATCCACCCCAAACCAATAACCAAAACCACCAGTCGACCAACCGCACAGAGCCGGCAATGCCAAAACCCCCGACGGCGCGCTTTGACGTCCAGACGATCCTTCTTCGCCGCCCCGCCTTCCTTGAACATCGATTTCTTTTTTCCAAAATCCATACCTCAACACTCCGTCAACGCCATTCCCTGCTTTTCGAAAGCCAACGCAACCAACCGATGACACAACTCCTCAAACGAAACTCCGCCGGCGCAGGCAGACTTGGGCAACAGACTCGTCGCCGTCATGCCGGGAATGGTGTTCACCTCCAAAACGAACAACTCCCGCCCTCGCACAATCATATCCACCCGGGCGCACGGGCCGCCGCCGACCGCCGCAAAAGCCCTCTTCGCAGTCGCCCGAATCGCCCGATCCAACCCCGCGTCCAATGATGCGGGACAAAAATACTCCGTAGCCCCCTTCGTATATTTGCTGCGATAATCATAGCGGCCGCTCTTGGGACGGATTTCCACAATCGGCAATACCCGACGACCAAGGATGCTAACCGCAACCTCCCGTCCTTCGATAAACTCTTCCGCCAACACAGTCCCAAAGGCGGCCGTGCGAGCAACGGCTTCTTGCCACTGCTTCTCGTTTTGAAGGAACTCGACCCCGACGCTCGAACCTTGGCAGGCCGGTTTCAAAACCAAAGGAAAGTTCAACGCGGCAGGCAATCCTCGCCAAGCGCCGCCATTGCAAACGCCAAATCGAGGCGTCGGAATTCCGCAGGATTGGAAGGCGCGCTTTGACCTCACTTTGTCGAAAGCGCGGGAGCTGACCTCCGCGCCGCAACTTGTATAAGGAACGCCCAATGCGTCCAATTCTCGTTGAATGGTTCCGTCCTCCCCATAAGTTCCATGCAACGCGAGAAAGACCACTTCCACGTTTTCCGGCAAACGCCACGCTCCGGGTTGTGGGTCCAACATCGTCACCCGATGTCCTTTGGAAACCAAAGCCGCCGCCGCCGCCCGCCCTGAATCTAAGGACACCGCTCGCTCCGCAGACGGCCCCCCCGACATCACCGCAATGTTCCATCGCTCGTTCATCCTCCGATAATCTGCACTTCGGTTTTCAACTCGATTCCGCGGGACTGGCGCACCCGCTTCTTGAGCAAATCAATCAAATTCAGAACATCCTCAGCGGTCGCCTTCCCGTCGTTGACAATGAAGTTTCCATGAATTTCAGAGACCGAGGCGCCTCCCACTCGAGTCCCCTTCAATCCCAACTCATCAATCAACTTCCCCGCGGGAATGGAGGCCGGATTCTTGAAGATACATCCCGCGCTGGCCGCCGCCGGCTGCGATTCCCAACGTTTGGCGCTAAAACGCTTCATCCTCTCGCCAACATCCGCCTCGCTAGAAGGCTCTCCGCGCAGCACGGCCTCAACGGCCAAATGATTCTCAAACAAAGGACATCGACGATACTCGACGTGCAGCTCGGCCGCCGGGCGTTCGTGGAATTGTCCCCCATAGTCGAGAAACCGAACGCGCTCCACAACGTCAAACATCCACGATCCCATAGCCCCCGCATTCATTCGCAACGCGCCCCCCAAAGTTCCGGGAATCCCCTCCAAGAACTCCAGCCCGGCCAAGCCTCTGCGACGCGCCGCCGCGGCAATCGACTTCAAACGAGCGCCCGCGCCGCAAACCATGCGCTCCCCTTGAACCTTCAGTTCGGAGAAAGCAGGCTGCGACAAAGAAAGCACCACCCCATGAATGCCGCCGTCGCGGATGAGTAGGTTGGAGCCTCTTCCCAACACAAACACCGGAAGCCCGTGCTCGCCGGCCCGCCGAAGTGTCAACGCCAAATCCTCCAAAGAAGCCGGCTCCACATAAACATCCGCCGGCCCGCCGACTCGGAGCGTCGTTCGCCTAGCCAACGGCTCTTTTAACCGAACAACGCTCCCAGCGCTCAAATCCTTCCCCAACCCGGAAACAAACTCCGGCGCCGCCTTTGTTCGACTCGCCCGCAACGCCTCCACCAACTGATGCGCCGCGCGGGTAATCTCCCCAGCGCCCATAAACAAAACAACGTCCCCCGACTTCAAATCGCCGCGAACCCCTTGCCAAAGCCGATCCAGAGAAGACTTCCATTCGAGACGCCGCCCGCCTTCCCGCATCATCGCCGCCAAAGCCTCGCCGGAAACTCCCGGAATGGGACTCTCTCGCGCCGAATAAATTTCGGTCAACCAAACGCGATCCGCATCGTCAAAGCACGAGGCAAACTGCTGCATCAGCCGTTCGGTCCGGGTGTAGCGATGAGGCTGAAAAACTGCAATCAAACGCTTGGGCGCGCGGCGCCGGACCGCCTGAATGGTCTCCCGAATTTCCGTCGGATGATGCGCGTAGTCGTCCATCACGCAAAACCGCGAATCAGAAAACAAAACCTCCTGCCGCCGCCGAACTCCTTTGAATCGAGCGACGGCCCCCGCAATTTCCTTGGCGCCAAAACCCTGCCGAAGCAACCAAACAACGGCCGCCGCCGCATTGGAAACATTCGCCCGGCCCGCAAGCCGCAAAGTAAACCTGCCTACCAAACGACCCCGAAACCAAAGCCCGAAACGCTCCATCGCCGGCTGCGCATAATCAAACGGCTCCAACTCAATGCGATAGTCCGCCAAAGGATGATAGCCATACGAAACCGCGTCGGAACGATTCGAAAATACTTCGACTAAATCTCCGTCGTCCGCGCAAAATACACTGCCGCCCCCAGTCCGATCCGCCAAAGACTCAAACTCCGCGCGAACGCGGTCGACACTCACAAAGTAATCCAAATGTTCGTCGTCGATATTGAGGAGAATCAACTCCGCCGGGTGGAAATCCCGCAAGCCGCCGTCGCTTTCGTCAATCTCGGCCACAAACCACGGACGCCTTGACTTTTCATCATCGGCCAAAGCCGCGCCAACGTCAGCGGCCGGCGACGGCAACTGAGGCGCGTCCCCGCCGGCAGCATAACTTGCGGCGACACCCAAATCCCGCAACGCAAAGGCCAACAAAGCCGCAGTCGTCGTCTTGCCGTGCATCCCGGCGACGCAAACCGACCTCTGCAAAGCAAGAACCGCCGCCAAAAAAGCAGCCCTGCGAATCGTGGGAATCCCCAAACGCCGGGCAACGGCTAGCTCGGAATTATCCCGCGGGATGGCCGAAGAATAAATCACCAACTCCGGATGACTATCCGACAAACGGCCGGCATCGTGCCCTCGGAAAATCACGGCATTCCGCTCGGCCAACGATTGCGAAAATCCATTCTGCGCCAAGTCGGAGCCAGACACTGCAAAACCTCTGTCCAAAAGCAAATGCCCCAGACAAGCCATCCCGCAACCCGAAATTCCCACAAGATGCACGGGTGCGCCGCGTTTTGAATGGGAATACCAATGCTGAAGTTCTGTCGGTCTCATATTCTTTAATGCAACCTTGCCGATCCGGCGCAAAGATTTTCCGATTCTTTGGCATCGCGGCCTCTCGTTTTCCTTTCCTTCCAACTTGCTCCGGAAACTTCCCATTCGGAGTTTTCCGCCTCCATCAAATCATCCACGATTCTGGCGGCGGCGCCTTCAGCATTCCAAAATTGCAAGGCTTTTTGCATGCGCCGCCGCGCCTCTTGATCATAAAGCAAACGGCTCAGAACTCTCGCCGCCTCCGATGGGCGCAAGCGTCGTTCTTTCCGCCATTCCGCCGCTCCCGATTCCGCAAACATTACGGCGTTTTTCCTCTGATGATCCTCCGCCGCATGAGGATACGGAATCAGCAAAGCGGGAAGGCGAACCGCCGCATACTCCGCCAAACTCGAAGCCCCCGCCCGCGACAACACCGCCGTCGCCAACCGAATTAACTCCGAAGCATTGGGGTAAAATTCACTGAGGAAACATCGCAACCCCAACCGTTCGTAAAGATCCCGAAGCGATGAATGATCATGCCTCCCCGTAAGATGGATAATCTGCAAATCCGGATGCCGACGCGAAAGAAGCGGCGCCACTTCCACCATCAAATCATTCAGCGCTTCGGCGCCTTGGCTGCCCCCCATAACCAAAAGGACGGGCGCCCCCGAAACCAAACCCAGCCGCCGACAAACCTCCGGCCGCAAAGCCTGCCGAAACTCTTTTCGAACCGGAGTGCCGCTCACAACAATCTTCCGCCCACCAAAAGCACCTTTCTCCAACGGAAAACCAACAAAAACCCCGCGGCACAAACGCGCCAAACAACGATTCGCCCTTCCCGGAACCGAATTCGCCTCATGCAAATACACGCGCACACCCAACAACCTACCCGCAACGGCCGGAGCCACACCGGCAAACCCTCCCATAACCAGCACAACTTCCGGCCTCCAACACAGAAATCTCGCCAAGCAAAGAAACAAAGACCGAATTTCCCCCCAAGCAAACGCAAGCCACCGCCCCCGAAGCAAGGCCACCGCCGGAAGAAACTCAATTCGGGCATCGGGAAGGGCGACGGCAGACTCGCGATCCACTTCCTTCCGAGAAGCAAACAACATCACTTCCCCCCCTCGACACTTCACTTCCTGAGCCACCGCCACACCGGGAAAGAAATGCCCGCCCGTGCCTCCGCAGGCAATCGCCACCTTGCGCCGACTGGAATCTCTCCCCTTGTTCATGTCGACACAGGCTCCGGCTCGATAGCAACCGAGTCCGCCAAAGACTCCGCCTCCCCTCCTCGCCGCGCGATGCTGACCAGCACTCCAACGGAAATCAGCATCATCAAAAGACTCGATCCACCATAACTGATGAACGGAAGCGCCAAGCCCTTGTTCGGCAACGTGTTGGTTGCCACCCCCATATTGATGAATGCCTGCAGACCAATCAGAAACACAATCCCGCTACCCAGCAGAAAACCGAAGTTATCCCGAGCTTTGGCCGCAATAAAAATCCCGGAAACGACCAACACGGCAAAAGCAAGAACAACCGCCGCCGTCGCCGCCAAACCCAACTCCTCACCAATCAACGAAAAGATGAAATCCGTTTCATGCAACGGCAAAAAGCCCAGCTTCTGCCGGCCGTTTCCCAACCCTAACCCCTCCCAACCTCCGGCCCCCAGCGCCAACAAAGACTGCCAAACCTGATAACCGGTGTCCTCCTTCATCGCCTCCGGATTTACCCACGCCTTCAAACGCTGACTGCGAACCGGGTCCGCCTGCAACGAAACCGCCAAGAGCGCCGCGGCAACCATCAACGGAGGCAAAACAAACCTCCACCGCGCCCCGGCGATTAACAACATGACCGCCGCAACCGCGCCCAAAAGCACTGTCGTGCCTCGATCCGGCTCCACAAAAATCAACGTCAGCACGCCGCCCACAATGCAGCCCGGAACGAACAACCCCCGCCAAAACGCCGGCATATGACGGCGATAGCGATCCCCATACCATGCAATAAAGACAACTAAGGCCAACTTTGCATACTCCGAAGGCTGAAAACTAAATCCCTCATAGACAATCCAACGGCGCGCCCCGTTAAGTCGCGTACCCACATCCGGATGCAATACCAAAGCCAACAGCACTATCCCGCTACCCAGCAACACCCAAAACCAATCCTGCAACCAGCGATAATCCATACGAGAAGCGACATAACCCAGCAGCACCCCCAACGCCGTCCAACGCAATTGCCGAAACAAAAACGTCTGATCTTCCCCGTAAATCACCGCGCTATACAGCATCACCATGCCCAAAGTGAGCAGGCCGGCTACGGAGAGAATCAAAAACATAGTGGCAAGCCGCATGTCCAAGAGGCCAAATCAACCTTGAAGATTGCGCCCAAATTGCCGCTACCGAGCGGCCGCCGAAGCCACTTCCGCAATGGGAATCTTGAGCTTTTGCCCGATCAATATCGTATCGGAACGCAACTCGTTTGCCTCGCGCAACGCTTGCAGCGTAATGCCGTTGCGCCTTGCAATTCGGATCAGCGTATCGCCTTTCTCCACGGAGTACACCTTCCCGTTCGAAGGCGGTTCGCCGCCCCCGTTCGAAGGCGCCTCCGATTGCAAGGAATCGGCGTTTCTTGGAATCACAATGGACGCCCCAATGCGAAGCCTCCGAGGATCGATTCCGGGATTAGCCCCCAAAATCGCCTTTACAGTAGACCCATGCGTTTTGGCCAAAGTATAAAGCCTGTCCCCCCGCTTGATTGTGTAATCCAAACTGTGAGAAGTCGGCGACGTCGGAGGCGAAGACTCCACAACCTCCGGCTCAGGCGACGGAGTTTCCTCTCTGTCAAAACTCGAATCCACAAGACCCAAATCACCCGGCTCTTCCCGGTCCAATTCGCCCGCCGGCAACCTGGAATTCTCCGAGACGGCAGATTCCAAAGGCTCGCTTGTTTCGGAATCGGAAATCAAAAAATTAGGCACATCGCCATCCACAACAAGCAAATCCTCTTCAGCGTTTTCCGTGTTTTCCAAATTCGGATTCGGCTCGTTGGAATCGGACAAAAGAGTTTCCTCATTCGTCCCTGAATCGGCAACGGATTCAGGCTCCGATTTTTTGCACCCCTGGAATAGCAGGAAGCTGCCAATCGGAACGACGTGCATCGCAACGATGGCGCCTACCGTAATGAGTATTTTGGTTTTGCGATGTTGGCTATCATCATGTTGACGATCATCAGAAGATGATCCCGACGGAAGTAACGGATTGTGGTACATAGGCAGTATTATAGAATTAAAGGTTTATAGTTGAAAGTTGATGTCGTTGTATCTATTCTGTTTTGTTTGTGATGGCGCGAACTAGCGAAAAACAGATCGCTCCCCCGCTCCAAAGATTCTTCTGATGCTCGAGGTTGTTCCCTATCGGACATTTTGCCGCCGATAGACTGTTGCAATCGCCAATTCTCGACAAGAGAACAAAATTGATCACCTCGATCGGCATAGTCTTGAAATTGGTCAAAGCTGGCGCATCCCGGTGAAAACAGAACTACGTCGCCAGAGCGGGCTTGCCGGAATGCGTCGCGCACCGCCTTATCCAGCGTCTGACACAAGAAGCACTCCGTGAAGCGGCCCAACGCCGAACGAATTTCCTCTTGATCCCGCCCAAAAAGGAAGGCTTTGTATACCTTGACGGCTACGAGATGCCCAAGATTTTGAAAGGACAAACGCTTATTTAACCCGCCGGCAATCAGCCACAAACGACTTGATTCGTCCGCCAAAAGACCGGCGGCGGCTTCCATAGCGGCCCGAAGCGCATCCGGGTTTGTTGCTTTGGAATCGTTGACCGCCAAAACTCCCCCAACCGGCTCCAACACTTCAAACCGGTGAGGTTCGCCGCGGAAATTCGCCAACGCCGGCTGCATTTCCTTGATCGCCAAGCCCAAAGCCTGTCCCGCCAACAAAGCCGCCATTATATTTTCAGCATTGTGGGCGCCGACGAGCTTCCCGGCGCCGCAGTCATAAATCACTTCGTCCCCGCCCCGAATTCGCTTCATCAACAAACCGCGATCGTAAAAGACATCCGCCGCCGGATTCTTCAAACTGAAAGTCCGCGCCTTCCCGCCAAACTCAACGCCGAGCTTCACCAAACGCTCCTTCGCCTCCCACTGCAGGATTGCCCAGTCGTCTTTGCCTTGATTTTTAAAGATTCGCGCTTTGGCTCGACAGTAATCGTCAAAATTGGCGTAGCGGTCCATATGGTCGAGCGCGAGATTCAACAAAACGGCGACCTTCGGCCGGAAACAATCCACACATTCAAGCTGAAAGGAACTAAGCTCCAAAACCATACAATCTAACTCCGCACTGCCATCCACCACGGAACAAAAAGGACGCCCGATATTGCCCGCAACCAAGGTCTTCCGACCGCTATGCCGCAGGAGTGATTCAATCAGGCGAGTGGTCGTGGTTTTGCCATTGGTGCCGGTAACGGCGACGGCCGGGCACTTTGAAAAACGAAAAGCCAACTCAACCTCGCTAACTATAGGCACGCGGCGCCGTAAGAGTTGCCGCATTAATTTGGATGCATGAGGCACTCCGGGACTCACAACCGCCAAGTCCCAAGAGCGGCCCGGCAAATCCAAGCATTTCCATCGAATATCGACTCCCAAGGATTCCAGATCATGAACCTCAGCAACGCTCAAATTCGCCGCGGCCTCATCCGCCAGCCAAACCGAAGCGCCCCGCCGCGCCAACAAAAGCGCCGCCGCTTGCCCGCTAACGCCCGCGCCAACCACAAAGACTTGTTTGCCGCCAAGGTTTTCCATTTTCGTCGCTTTCTCGTTTCTTTTGTTCGGACTCTTTAGCGTATCTTTAAAGTTAACAAAGCCAATCCAGCGCACAACCCGGAAAGGATATAGAACCGAACAACAACTTTGGATTCGTGCCAACCCATTTTCTCAAAGTGATGATGCAGGGGCGCTCGCAAAAATAGCCGCCGATCTACGCCAAAGCGCCTCATATGATATTTATACCAACCCACTTGTAAAATCACGGAGACCGCTTCGACGACAAAGACGCCTCCGGCAATAACCAAAATCAAGGGCTGGTGAATCAAAACCGCCATAATCCCAAAAGCGCCCCCTAAGGCCAACGAGCCGGTGTCTCCCATAAACACTTGAGCGGGATGACAATTATACCACAAAAAGCCCACGCTCGCTCCCAACATGGCGGCGCAAAATACAGTTAACTCGCCAGCGCCGGGAACATAAGGGATTTGCAAATAACTGGCAAAATGGAAGTGTCCCGCAACGTAGGTAAGAACAAGGAACACAATTGTAACAATAATGGTGCAACCGATTGCCAAGCCATCCAGTCCATCCGTCAAGTTGACGGCGTTCGAACTCCCCACAATTGCCAGAACTGTGATGCCGGTGCCCAGCCATGCGGCGTTTTCCAAGATGGGACGCTTGAAGAAAGGCGCCATCACGTTCGCAATCAAGTTTTTCGTCTCCGGCGTTGTGCACAGATATAAAGCGATGGCAAAGGAGAGGGTAACTTGCACCCCTATTTTTACCTTGGACCTTACTCCCGCGTTGTTTTGTTTGGTTACCTTCAAGTAATCGTCGTAGAAACCTAGAGCTGCAAGAACTACCAATGATAGTAAAGTTAGCAACACAAAGGAATTCCACTGCGCCCAAAGCAATGCAGCCAGGTCGAGGGACAAAACAATGAGGACGCCTCCCATCGTCGGGGTTCCCTTTTTGTCGATAATTCGCACCATCCCTCCGGCGGCTTCCGCTTTGTCGTTATAGTTTTGCCGAAATTTAAGTCTCTTTAACCATTCAATGACGAATGGCGCTAATAACCATGAAAGAATCAAACCCGTAAACGCCGCGCCGATACTGCGCACAGAGATGTATCGAAACACCCGAAGCCCCGAAAGAGGCTCTTCCCAAGAGGACCCCGCCACGCTCTCCAAAATATACTGGTGCAGATAAAAAAGCATGGTAGCGCTATTTCATATTATTCGAGGAGAGTTTCCATCCGCTCCCGAACCGCCTTCCCGATGCGACAAAGCTTGCTTAAGAAACTCGACTAGCCGATCCAACCCGGTGGCTCGAGATGCTTTTACCAACACGATGTCTCCGCTTCTCAAAATGTTGTTGAGAGACTCTCCCGCCGCCGTCCAACTTGTGTAGGCTTCGGCCGATTGGGCGCCGTTTTCTTTGGCCGCCCGCCGGACTTTCTCCGCCCATTTGCCCACGCTGATAATGTGATCCACTTGGCAACGCGCCGCCTCGCGTCCTATTTTAGAATGCGCCGCCTCACTAAATGCGCCCAACTCGCTCATATCGCCGAGGACGCAATAGCGCGCTCCACGAGAAGGAAAATACCGCAGTGTGTTTAATGCCGCAATGGTTGAGTCTTCATTGGCGTTGTAGCTGTCATCAATCAAGGTAACGCCGCCAAACTTGCCCCACTCCAAACGCATTCTTTCCGCGCCGCACTGGGCGATCCCCGTTTCTAATTCTTCAACAGTCAAACCCAATTCCGCCCCCACTGCCAAAGCCAAACCGGCGTTGATCAGTTGATGAGACCCCAAAACGGCCAGCCGAAATTTTTGGGTTCCTCTCAACGGCTTCGATTGCATCCAGAATTCCATTCCTTTTTCGCCGAGTTTCCAATCTAGAACTCGCCAGTCATTCCATTCTTCAAAGCCTACTTTTACAACCCTCGAACGCGTTCGCGCCAAAATCCGATCCAGAAGAGGAATGTCCCCGTTCACAAACAGAACCCCGTCTTCCGGCAATGTTTCCGCTAAAAATCCTTTCTCCTCCGCAACCGACTCCACAGATCCAAAAAACTCCAAGTGGCTTCGGCCAACAGAAGTAATGACCCCATAGCGAGGCTGAATCATCTTTGTTAAATGTTGAATTTCCCCTGGATGATTCGTCCCCACTTCGAACACCGCAACCTGAGCGCTTTTACTTAATTGTAACAACGACAGAGGAACGCCAACGTCGTTGTTAAAACTTGCCGGACTGGCGCAGACGTTTAACCGTTTTGACAATACGCTGTTTAGAAAACGTTTTGTGGATGTTTTGCCGTTGGAACCGGTGACGCCAATCACTAACGGATGGAAGGATTGACGATAGATTTTCGCCAAACGTCCCAAAGCAACCCGCGTATTCTCCACCACAATTTGCGGCCAGTTGGCCAGTTGCCCGCCCAGACGCGCCGCTTCTACCATACAAGCGCAGGCAGTCTTCCCTAATTTTTCGGTAATGAACTTATGAGCGTCAAAGCGGTCGCCTACCAAAGCAATAAAAAGATCGTCTTTTTTGATCAAGCGCGAGTCCGTGCTAACCCCAGTCGCAAGATTCCAAGGGCTGACATTCCGCAACTCTCCTCCGGATGCCTTCGCAATAAAACCTAAATGTCGAGGTTCCATCACAACGCTAAACGTATCTCCCCAGAATCATATCCGAGGTTTCTCAAACTCTCCTCCGCATACAATCGATCCTCAAAAGGAATAACCGAGCCGCTCGTCTCTTGATAGGCTTCATGGCCTTTTCCAGCAATTAACACAATATCGCCGGCAGACGCCTCAGTAATGACTTTATCGATGGCCCGGCGCCTATCATATTCCACCTCCCACAACCCGCCGCCAATCCGCATTCCCAAAGCAATCTGTTCAACAATCTTCTCCGGTTCTTCATATCTCGGATTATCGTTGGTAATCCAGGCAAGATCGGACAACCGAGCCGCAACTTTGCCCATTTCGCTCCGCTTCCCCGCATCCCGCCCGCCGCCGCAACCAAAGAGAAGAAGCAAACGATTAGGCGACAACGCCTTTAAGGTTTCCAAAACACGCTCCAGAGCGTCCGCGGTATGAGCGTAGTCGATGAAGACGGCAAAGGGCTGGCCAAGAGCAACCGTCTCCAGCCTTCCGGGAATGGGCGGAACCGTCTCTAACGCTTCGATGATGCACGGCAAAGAGCATCCCATTTCTGCCGCCAACGAAACTGCTGCCAGACAATTCTGAACATTATGAACTCCGACTAACGGCACACGGACTCTCTGAGACGTTCCGCAACCGAGCAAGTCAAACCGGGTTACCTCCGGCGTCCCCTCAATATTTGAAGCGGAAAAATCCGCCGCAGAACTCATTCCGTAAGTCACCGTCGGCAAGTCGCCTATTTCCGCATGCAATCGGCGTCCATATGCATCATCGGTATTGAGGATGGCCGCCTTGTGGCCCGACGAGAGAGCAAGCAGTGCAAAAAGGCGCCGCTTAGCCCGATAGTAGTTTTTCATATCGCCGTGATAGTCCAGATGATCTCGGGTTAGATTGGTGAAAGCGGCCAATTCAAAAACGACGTCCTCCACTCGATCTTGTTGTAGCGCATGAGAACTGACCTCTATAACCGCCTTTTCACACCCCTCGTCTACCATTCGCCGCAGCAACTTCTGTAATTCAACAGAGTCCGGAGTCGTTCGGACAGCCGGAATATGCCGATCACCAACTTCATATCGAACCGTGCCAATTAAACCGCATGAAACACCGCGCCGCCGAAGAATATGCCGGAGCAGAAACGAGACGCTCGTTTTCCCGTTCGTGCCGGTGATGCCCGTGATTCCCAAAGACCGGCTTGGATGCTCATACCATGCCGCGGCTAATTGAGAAAGAGCTTGCCGGGTATTCGACACTTGCAACACCGTGCGACGGCCAAAGGGCATGTCTCCGCTATGGCTTACAATTACACTGGCCCCTCGATCTAGCGCTTCGCCCACATATTGATTCCCGTCTTCGTAAACGCCGGAAATCGCCACAAAAATCTTCCCCGGCACAACCTGCCTAGAATCGCAAGTGACCCCCGTTACCGGCACGGCGTCGGATCCAATCAATTTGAAATCCGAAATCTCTGCCAGCAAACTGGAAAGCGGTTTTCTCACTTCCGTCGTTTCTCCATATCTCTCATTGTTGCCGTCGAGCAGCCTGGTTTTTACGAGGCTGGGACTTTGTTATAAGAATATCGGGACGCCCGTTTCGATGTCTCAATTGGTTGGACGGTGTGATATTCAGATAATTGGCTAATTTCATGGCAATCTCTCTAAACACCGGGCCGGAGATCACTCCGCCGTATATGTTTCCTTGGGGTTCATTAAAAATAACGGAAATCACAATCTCCGGCTTTTCCGAAGGGAAAAAACCAACGAACGAGGCATAATATCTATCGCGCTTATATCCCTCGTTAGGGATGTATTTCCGGGCAGTTCCCGTTTTGCCCGCAACTGTATAGTGGTCTAGCCTAGCTCTCGGCGCCGTGCCGCCTTCCTGAACCACGGACTCCAAGGCTTCGGTCATTTGGCGGGCTGTATCCGTAGTAATTACTCGCTGTATCTTCTCCGGACGACAAACAATCACCGTGTTTCCCTCTTCATCGGAAAGACGTTGCACAATAAGCGGACGCATCAACCAGCCGCCATTGGCAACCACACACATCATCATAGTAATCTGTAAGGGAGTGACCGCGACTTCGTAGCCAATAGGGACTCGGGAAATGGACAAACCTGACCATTGGGACAGAGGACGAAGCATCCCCCGCCGTTCGGACGGAAGGGAAATTCCCGTCGCCGAACCGATTCCAAACTTTTGAAGATATTGATATAGTCTCTTTTCCCCCAGGCGCTGGGCGATTTTGAAGGTGCCGATGTTTGAGGACTTCGCGAGAACTTCTCTTACTATCAAAGTATCGTGGGGATGATCATCGCGAAGTGGCTTGTCATAGATATATACGATGCCGTTTTCACATTCTATTGGGCTTTCAAGATTCACTATATTTTCATTCAACGCCGAAGCCACGCAAATGGTCTTGAAGGTGGAACCGGGTTCAAACTGGTCGCTAACGGCTCGATTGCGCCGTTTTTCGGCCGGGTAGTCGCCGTGATGATTCGGATCATAAGTGGGATAATTCGCCAATGCTAGGATTTCGCCGGTATAAGGCCGCGCTACGATGACGGTTGCCGTCAAAGGTCGCGATTTCTCGACGCCTTTGCTGAGTTCTTCCTCAACGATCGCCTGCACACCTGCATCAATTGTGAGGTGAACGTTGAGGCCCGCTTGCGCTTTGACTTCCATGCTTCGGAAGGCCACTAGTTCGCGCCGACGGCTGTCGGTTTCCGTTTTTCTCCATCCCAACGCGCCTTGCATATAACGATCAAAAGCGGCTTCCACTCCCGCTTGGCCGCTGATATAAAAAACAGATTGGTTCCTGACGAGTCGCTCTTCGGTCCGCACAAAACCTAAAACGTGCGCCGCCAATTCTCCATTGAGATAACGGCGACGATAGCTGTCCACCGGTTCGACAAAAATTGCTTGGCTTCGCATTTCGCTCAAAAACCTTCTTTCCTTTTTAGAGAGAAGGGATTCGTTTGGAATTTTCAACTTTGCCATTAAAGCCTGAATCGCTTCCCACTCTTCTTCGGTCACTTTGATACGCAGCCGCACATGGGGGTCGATGATTACCTTCCCTGCTGAATTGGTTTGTTGCCTGGGACGCAACCGTTCTATTAACGCTTCTGAATCTACCTTTAAGTGCGTAGCCAACAAGGCGCCTAAGGGTCGATAGTATTTTCCGATTCGGCTAGGGTCCGCGCAGAGGATTTTGAGACGTTGCGTGCCGGCCAGCAACAATCCATTCCGATCGAAAATATCGCCTCGCCGGGTTTGTTTGATGTAGGTCCTCCGGGTATGTTTGGACGCTTTGGCTTGCAACTCGTCATGTCGGAAAATCTGAATGAATACTAACCTTCCTAAGAGCAGCAAAAACGCCAACAGCAAGAGGATGCCGAATAGAACTAGTCGCCGCAACTGAATTCGAAAAACCATGATTTTTTCTAATTCTCTAATCTCTGATTTTCAAAACGAGCTAATCCCGCTTGCTGTAACGATTTTGGGAGGGATCCGGTTCTCCAGACACCAAAACTTCCTGCCCATTGCTTGTTTCTCGAATTCGGTAAATTTGCTCCGGGGAGGGCTCGCGCAAATCTGATCCCCATTCCGCTAATCGCCGCTTCAGCTCCGGCTGTGATCTTAGTGTCGAATAACGTTGTCGGAGGGCTTCATTGCCTCTTTCAAGATGATCTAGTTCCCGTTCTAGCTTCTGAATCCGCCGGCCCAACTTGTGGACTTGGCTCTTCTGCCACAGATAACCGACACAACTGCCTCCAATAAAAAGACAAACAATTATCGCCTTAACTAACCATCCGGTTCCCATCACTACTTCTTTATGACTCTTTTTCACAACGCAATATAACTCAAAAACACTTCCCGCCCCTCTGCGATTTCCATGTAGAGCGGCAGACATTCACAACTTTTCCATTACCCGAAGTCGGGCGCTTCGCGAACGAGGATTTTGCAACACCTCGTCCCGTTGAGGCAGAACGGCTCGCCGCTCCACCCACTTTAACTCCGCTCGCTTCGGCCGCCGAAACTCCGGCACATCCAAGTCCCCGCGAACTTCGTAGTCCGCCGCCATTTGCCGTCCAAATCTCTTCACCCGCCTTGCTTCGGCGGAATGAAACGTAATCACCGCGAAACGCCCGCCCGGCTTGAGCAATGACCAAACGACCCTCAACCCCAGATCCAACTTGTTCAGCTCGTCGTTGACTGCGATTCGAAGCGCTTGAAACAACTTCGTCGCCGGATGCAATCCACCCCGTCGTGGAAGAATTTTCTCCGCCAATCGCGCCAACTGCAAGGTGGACTGTAATCTCTCCTTCTGACGCTCTGCGACAATTGCCCGAGCCAAAATCCGCGCCCGACGCTCCCCGCCATACTCGAAGAAAATCTTTTCCAACTCGTTGCCTCCAAGTTCGTTAACCAAATCCGCCGCGGTTTGGCTCCTTCGCTCGTCCATTCGCATATCCAGAGGCTCGTCGCGGCGCAGGCTAAAGCCCCGCTCCGCCGCGTCCAACTGATGCGAGCTCACTCCCAAATCTAGAATCGCTCCATTCATGCTCTCTTGCTTCAGCCAACCGCCAAGTTCGACAAAATTGAGCTGCCGAATTTCAAACCGCCCCCCAAACTTGGAAAGACGGGATCGCGCCTCTTGGATGGCTTCGCCATCTTGGTCGCATCCGAACAATCGGCCACTCGGCGAACTCGCCGCCAAAATGGCTCGCGCGTGACCAGCCCCACCAACCGTTCCATCCACATATCGCCCCGCCGGCACGGGAGACAAGCCCTCGATCACTTCGTGGAGCAATACTGGCGTATGATTGAACGTCACTGCTTTTCATAAAAATCGTCGATTTTTCTCTCCTTTTTCCCGCGCAAAATAAGAAACCCCTTCCTTAACCATTGTCGCAGCCCCAACTTGCGTCTCTCTTGAAACAGCCGAGGCCCCAACTCCAGACACACCGAGGCAGACACTCGCACATCCCAAGGCGATCCCAAAAAGCCTTTTCGTTGGATTGGCTCTCCTTGAATCGAAAACCGCCTCGGCAGGGATAATCCAGAGGTTGTTTGTCGGCGACATGCCTTTGGAAAGCAAAATTTTCCACCCTTTTCTTTGACTCGGAATGCTCTTCGACCATCGGAAATGCCGGCAACCGACTTCGACGCGGCCTCGCCCAACTTCTGAGCTTTCACACCCAACAAAAACTTCAATTCCCCCGACGGGAACGGATTTCCGCCCGCAGGCATTCTGTCCACGCACTTTCCAACCGCCAATAACCGCCCCAAACTCATAAGCCTTGTATCAGTTGCTCAAGTTGACTATTATCATCGTAATGATCATCAGGATCGCCTTCTTCATCCAAGGGGCGGACGTTTTCGTACCGCTCCGGATCCCAAATCTGAAACCGATCCACCATTCCCACCAACACGGCGCGCTTCTTCAACCCGGCAACGTCGGCCAGTTTTTTCGGCAGACAAATTCGGCTCGCGCTGTCCAAGTCCACATCAGCCGAACTTTTGCCGATTTTCCGCCTCCAAGCATCTCCCTTGCGCAGAGGAGCTTCCTTCAATCTTTGCGTCAAATACTTCATACTGTCAGGATGCAAACCGAGGAGACAATCCGGTTCGTTCGCACGCAACGGCCAAAGCAACAGAGTAAACCGAGACAGACCGGGCTTCCATTTGGCCGGAATCTGAAGACGTCGCTTTGCGTCAATCCCAAACTCATATTCAGAATTGAAGTAATGCGGAGCGTTTTCAGCATTTTCGACGTGGTCAGCCATTTCGAGCCATTCCGTTTATTTCCACAAATTTTCCCTATTCTGCGATCTCCATAATGAAACACTTCGCAACACAATAACCCTATTTGCCCCACTCGTCAAATTTTTAAATCGTCAAAAATCGCCAGCCGCCGGAATTCCAAAACTCCGCCCAACCAAAGTCCCTCCCCCCTCGGCAACGGATTCATGGTTGAATTTCTCGCCTATCCATAGGAATTTTCCCTCTTGGAAAATGAAATCGGCAACGAATGCCCCTTGAATTGAAAGAGTTTGACTACGCGCTACCCGACCATCTGATTGCGCGAGAGCCCGTTGCCGTGCGCGATCAATCCCGGCTGCTCATCTTGAACCGAGAAAAAAAATCCCTCAGCCATCGACGGTTCTCTGAATTGGAAACACTTCTCCGCCCCGACGACGTTCTCGTCCTAAACGATTCAAAAGTGATCCCCGCTCGTTTGCGCGGAAAGAAAAGCGAAGGCCAGAAAGCCATAGAAATCCTTCTTCTAGAGGAAAAAGCGCAAAACCTCTGGTGGGGAATGTTCAAACCGGGAAAACGAATGCCGGCCGGCTCCACGGCGACGATCTTTGCCCCGAACGGTCTCAACTCCTCAATCCGAATGGAAGTGCAGGAGAAATATCCAAACGGCCTCTGCTTAATTCAGTTCAGCGGCACAGAAAACATACTGGAAGACTTGGACGCATACGGCGAAGTTCCCCTGCCTCCCTACATTGGGGCGGCCAATCGCCGCTCATTTGACGACGCCAACCGATACCAAACCGTTTACGCGCAACATCGAGGCTCCGTAGCCGCTCCTACCGCCGGCCTCCATTTCTCGGAAACACTCCTCAAAAATCTGCAAAAAAAAGGAATTTCCTTGATTCCCGTCACACTCCACGTCGGTTTAGGAACATTCGCCCCCGTCAAAGCCAATCGCATCGCGGACCACTCCATGCACGAAGAAACCTTCGAACTATCCGCCGCATCCGCATCCGCCTTGACGAAGGCCAAAGCGCAAGGGCGCCGCATCGTCGCCGTCGGCACAACCTCAGTCCGCGTTTTAGAAACCGTCGCCGCCGCAAACCAAGGAAACCTTCACCCCCAACAAGGCCGGACGAAACTTTTCCTCTATCCTCCCTGCGAATTTCGGTTTGTCGACGCGCTAATCACAAACTTTCACCTCCCCAAATCCAGCCTGCTCATGCTCGTCAGCGCCTTTGCCTCGCCAAAACAACAAAGCGGAATCGAACTCATCCGCCAAGCATACACCCAAGCCATCCGTCAAAACTATCGATTCTTCAGCTACGGAGACGCCATGCTTATCCAATAAAAACCACTCAGCAAAAATCAGGATGCCCAAACTCCATTCCAATCCGCCGCCAAGCCAACGCCCCTATCTGCTCGTCAACATGGCCATGTCCGCCGATGGAAAAATTGCGGCGCCCCGATCACTTTTCTCCCGTTTCGGTTCAGAAGCAGACCAATCCAACCTCTATAAACTCCGGGCAACCGCCAACGGAATCCTATGCGGCGCCTCCACAATCGCCAAAGACAACGCCTCCCTACTCCCCGCCAAGCACAACCGCCGGCAAAACCAAAAACCCTTCTATCGAATCGCCGCCACCGGAACCGGCTCCCTCCCCTTGACGTCGGCTCTTTTTAAAACCACCACGCCGCCCATTCTCATCCTAACCACCAACTCAGCTCCCCAAAAAACCAGAGAACTCTACCAAGCAATCGCCGCCGGCATTCACATCACAAAAGGCAAACAAATCCATTGGCGCCAAGCGCTTGTCTGGCTGCGCGAAAAATGGCGCATCCGCAGGCTACTCCTCGAAGGAGGAGGAACATTAAACCAATCCCTCTTCCGACTCGACTTGATAGACGAAATCAATCTTACCATTTGCCCATTCATCGTCGGTGGAAACCAAGCGCCAACCATCGCCGACGGCGAAGCATTCCCCACACTCAACGACTCAACCCAATGGCAATGGACAAAACGCAGACAACGCAACGACGAGCTTTACCTGACTTTAATTCGACAACGCAATCCGCCGCCCAAAAACCCTCAACAATAAGAAACCGATCAAAAAGAGAACACTTTATCAACGCCCTCGAAACAAGTTCGCCAACGAAATCAAGCCAATCACAACCAGCAACATCGTATGCAAACCCACTGTGGATTCTAAGCTGTCCGTCTGATTGCAAGCATCCACAACATGCCTGTCTATGTTATGAACAATGCCCATGTTGCATTGACAACCGTCCACGTCTTCCACAGCCTTTTTAATATCTTCTATCTCGCCTTTCAATCCCTTATCATAATAACCTTTGCCTAAGAGAGCCTCCTTAATTTCGGAAACCTCTTTCTTTAATTGCCAATCACTCATATGTTATTCTCTTTCCCTTTGCACTAAAATTTGCCCGATTCCACATAGCGCGCTAAAAGCCACAACGCATCACTTAGACGATTTAGATAACGTTGGATTTCCCGATTCGGTTCGCTTCCCGATTCTACCAAACGGCAAAGCTGCCGTTCGGCTCTACGGCAAATGCATCGCGCTACATCCAAACTTGCCGAGACGGGATTGTTCCCAGGATAGGCCCATCCTTGGAAAGAAGACATTCGACTTTCCAATTCCACCACCAGCCTGTCTATCGGCGCTACAAACTCCTTGTCAACCAGCCGGAATCCGTCCTTTTGATAACGTTCTCGATCACCACCGTCCGTTGCCAACTCGCCCATCAGCCCGACAAGTTGCTTTTGGATTCTCTCAATTTTGTTCGCTATCCTTGATGCGTCGGACTGGCATCGAACTTGCCCCAAGGACGCATTTAGATCGTCCACAAAACCTAGCATCTCAATTCTTGGGTCCCCTTTTGAGACTCGGCGATTATACATCAGGGTAGTCGTCCCGTCGTCGCCTTTTCGGGTGGCAATGCTCATCTATTCTTGAACTTTGGGTTTAGTGTTGAAACGCTTAGAAACATCATGACTTCCTCCATTGCAAATGAATCCAACAATTTAAAGATTGCGCCGGCTTTTCCTTGAGTGTCTCAACAGGGATTGGCGGTAACGCGGAGCCTGTTTAGCGCAACGCCTTGATGCGAACGTTGCGAAAGGCTACTGGATCTCCGTGTCCGGCAAAGCCGAAGTAGCCGGACTTGCGTTTCTTGCCGGGATGCGGACGATTGGACATGAATTGCTGAACCTCGTCCAAGTCCGTATCTAATATAGTAGTTCCGTTAAGCACTACTTGTATGGTAGAGCCTTGCACTGTTACCTCTTGATAATTCCATTCCCCCACCGGCCGTTGAAAGCCGCGTTTCGCCGCCGCCATTCCATAAGCGGATCCATGATATTGGCGGCTGTCTAGTCGAGCATATTTGGCGGCGCTATTATCCAAAACTTGAAGCTCGCACATTCCCACATACGCCGTGTCTCCCTTTCCGGGGTAGCGGATGGCCAGGCCGTTGTTCCCGCCGGGCGGCAGCTTGAATTCAAAGCGAACGATGAAATCGCTCCACGGTTGATGGTAGTAAATCGTTCCGCCCGATCCGGGCTTGCAAACTATGGCGCCATCTTTTACTTGGTAGTTGTTTATCAGGCCTTCCCAACCGTCTAGGTTTTGGCCATTGAAAACGGGTTTAAAGCCGGGTTCGGCAAGCATTTGATTTGCTTCCTTGGCGGGAATTTCCCGGAGGTAAATGTTCTTCCACTGAATTTCTCCCCCATGAGTTTGTAATTGAATGGGCCCTTTTTGCCACAGGGGATCTTTGCGTTCCCAAAAGTTTTCCATCACGGCATGATCGACAACTAGACGCCCGTTTAGAAAAACCGTCGTCCGATCTCCCACCTGCCAGATGCGAAAGCGATTCCATTCACCGAAGGGTTTGTCTGCCAACATAAGAGGATTTTTGCCGGCCGCTCCGGGCGAGTTGTTCCACAATCCGCCCGATCCTTTGTCCGCCCCAATAGACCACTTTCCGCCTTCTTTTGTAAAGTCCCAGATTTGCACTTGGGGATTGCCTCGTAAGTAAATGCCGCTGTCCGCTTTGGCGACCGTTTTGTAGTCAATCAACAATTCCATGTCGCCGTAGTCGCCATCCGTAGTGAGGTAGACACCCCGTCCATCATTCACGATAGCGCCATTCTTTACGCGCCAATGCCGCCGCACACTTTCCATGTCTTTTCTACGTTTGTCCGCGCGCTCTTCAGGCCTCATGGCCCAAAGTTTGCGCGGATCAAAATGCCCCATCCCATGCCAACCACTAATATCTTCCCCATTAAACAACGGCTGAAATCCAGTCGGAGGAACATTGTCCTCCCCTCGGCTGGATAACGAACCGGCAACGAGCCCCCCAACGAACAAAAGAGAGACGTAAATACAGAGCAAACGGTGTTTCCTATTGATTTTCATAAACTGATATAAAGTAAAAGTTGTTCTTTCATTGTCCACTTATAAAGGCGCGCATGCAACTCTTTTTTTTGCGCCGTTCATTGAACCGACCAAAGTCCGCGCGAGTCCGGAGGCAAAAGAGCAGACTCCGGATAAATCAAATAGGCCGTGTTCTTTGAATGCTTCCATGCCTTCACAAAGTCGATCCGCGGATAAACCCAGCGCACGGAAGGCGACCTCGCCGGATCGTTGACGACAACGTCGCCATTCCCATCAAACCCCACGCAAACAACCAAGTGGCCGTCTCCCTTTCGGAAAGACTCCCGTTTGAGCGCGCTATACGAAACGGAAACCGGCACCGGGATCCCCGCCAAAACAAAGGCTTCCAACTCCACTACATCGCTAAGCCTCACCACATAGCTCCGCATCCCCGGAAAAGAACCCGCATAAGCAATGTTGAACGACCAGTTCCCCGTCCCCTCCCAACCGGGATCAAAGACTTCCGCCGCAACCCGAGGCACCGACACCTCCAGTTCAGAACGAGACAAAACCTTCGCCCAATGCGCCTGCACCATCGCCACAGAAGTCGGACTGCACCAAACCTTTCCTCCTTCAAAATCCAACTGGCAAAGACGCGGCACCGCCAACTCCATGCCCCACGCCCGTCGATCAGAAATCAATGCCTTCGGCGCCGCGCTAGAATCGGCAAAAGTCAAACCAACAAATCGAAGCTCTGAAACGCCGGAAGTCCCCAATGGAAATACAACCCGAATCCGAACCTTGCGGGCAGGCTCCGAAAGAACCAAAGTATCCGTGCTTACCTTCCCCATCGCATCCTTCTGCCCCTTGATGCTTGTCCGCCCGGCAGCAAACTCCCCCCCAATCCAATGTCCAAGCAGATAAGGCCCCGCCCACCGTTCTCGCACGCGAACATCCACTTCCACAGACAAGCAAGAAGAAGGCGCCGCATTCCACGAAACCACCAACTCATCAAACGAAATCGCCGAGCGAATCAATGGAGATTCCAAAACGACCTTCCGCTCTTCGTTCCTTTGTTTGCAAGTCCACTCCGAAAAATCAACCAGCCCGACAAACGAACGCCCCCGCTTCCCCCCATCGGCAAATGCGCAAGCATAACTCCCACACAAAACCAAACACAAAGAAATCCATCGAATCATAAGCATTCCTCTCCACAAAACTTACCATCTATTTCCCAAACCGTCAAATCCCAATCCAACAAACAGAACCGTTATTGACAGGATTGCGGAACCGTTGCGGAAGATTTCTCAAAGGCGAAAAACCAAAGACAGAAGATTCTTGCTCAAAAACTTCTCACTAGATTCCCCGGCAACAGCGTTTCCAACCAGACTCGAAAAAAGTGTTGACCGAGTTCGCAAGTTGCTTAGTTTTCTTTCCGAAACGGTTTGAAAAGTCATAATGAAACAGATGGAAACTATGATTTTCAAAGAAATCGGCAAGCGTTTGAGGCGCGATAATTTATTGTTCGGCGCAAACGATAGACTTTGCTAAACTTAGTCGTTATGACATCGACGCCAACTCAACTGCTCCCATTAGAGTCCAAAGATCGCAGAACTTGCTTTCTGAACGGTCTGGCTGGCAAAAAAGGAAAGTTTAAAAGATATGGCGGATTGCCTTTACGTTACGCAGGCGGAAAAAGCCTTGCAGTCGGCCACTTAGCCAAAGAACTGCCCGGCAATATTGTCAAGCTAGTGTCTCCGTTCTTTGGAGGAGGTTCCTTTGAAATCGCCTGCGCAAAAGAGCTGGACATGAAAGTAGTCGGATATGATGTATTTAGTATACTCGCCAATTACTGGAAAGTACAGTTAAAATCCCCTAAAAAGTTAGCCAGCCTCATTTCCCAGTGGAGTCCAGACAAAAAGACATACAAACGCGTCAAGGAAAGACTGAAAGAACACTGGACTGGAGACAACCCTATAAAAAACAAGCTGGAACTGGCGGCTCACTACTGGTTCAATCATAATCTTAGCTACGGTCCTGGTTTCCTTGGCTGGATGTCTAAAATCTACGAGGATCCAGAAAGAGCTGAAAGACTAATAGACAAGGTAGCAAACTTTAAGTGTCCCGGCTTAATCGTGTCTCAGGGAACATTTGAAGAAACAATACCAAGACACAATGGAGATTTCCTGTACTGTGATCCGCCTTACTTTCTAGATGGCGACAGTAAAATGTTCAGAGGAATTTATCCCCAAAGAAACTTTCCAATTCACCACAATGAATTTCACCATGAGCGGCTTCATCATTTGTTAACTAAGCACAAAGGTGGGTTTATGCTTTCCTACAACGATTGTGAAACAATTCATCAATGGTATTCGGACTTTAGAATTATTGAAGTGGAATGGCAATACACATTAGGGCAAGGAGAAACTCGCATTGGAAAAAACAGGATAGAAAACGGCACAAATCACCATGTCAAGAAGTCTCACGAACTTATCATTGTTGGAGATAGTTAGATGAGAATTCCTAATCGCAGAAGAGCAATGACCAGCGGCCACGCGAGAGAAGTTAAAGTCTCTGGATCGCAAATCAAATCAATGGAGATTCCAAAACGATTTTCCGATCCCCGGCTATTCCATCTGCGACTCCACCCCGAAAATGAACCTTTCCGACAAACGAACGCTTACCTATTTCTAAAACGTCAACCACCCGAATCCAACCAACGGAACTGATGATGAACCGTTACGGAAGGCTTGCCAAAATGTCCAGCCGAAGGCGTCTTCTCCCAAAAAACTCCTCGTCAACCCCGCCGACAACAGCGTTTTTCAGCCAGATTCGGAAAAAATTTACGCAAAAGTGACTTTTTTCGCAAAAAAGTGTTGACCCAAGTCTCGATTTTGGCCATATTTTGTCTTGTAATGATTTAACGGGCGTTCCTTTTTCGTTTTGGGGCGCCCGCCGACTAGAACAGCTTCTGTCAGGACATGGAGGGATCCGAACTCAACTTCTGCGATGTTTGCGTGAATGAGTGGCATTCTTCCTCGCTTCTTTTGTCTGTTGAATCGTTACAACGTCCCGGTAAAGGTCAGTGGATCAAGTTGAGGCGAAAACCAATCTAATCAAACTAAAGTTGAATCCATAATTGCATAATCAACATGAAGTCAAAACAACTGCAGAATAACGAGGTCCGAGGCCGTCGCTCGACGGCGCTTGGAAAAACGAACGATTCGCTCCAGTTTCCCAACTTGGGCGAAGACGCTTCAACGACGCTCGGCAAAGCCTTCGGGCCTTCCGAGCCGGCAACGGCAGAGATTTCCTCGCTTCGCGGCATTGGAAAGTCTCTGATAACAGGACTGGCGCTGGCAGGCCTCCTGCTTGCTCCCGCCGGACCATCGACAATCAAGGCAATCCATCCCGACCCCACTTGGTCTTTTCCCGGAGGCTTGAGGCTGGCACCGCCTTACATTTCCTCGGTGGGCATCCATCTTTACGATCACTCAAATGACGTAACCAATTGGTTTCCGGCATTGCCTTCAATGGATTTGGAAATCTCAATTTCCGCTTCGGATCCGATCTGGGGACGAATCAACGATGACTGGGAGTCTCCCAAAGGTTACGATTGGAACGATTGGGGCATCAAAGAACCTCCCATTGGAAACAGCGCGGATTATTACGCCGATCAAGTTACGTGGAAAACCGGGTGCTATGTCAATGCTTCGGTTGCGGCTCATCCCGATCACTTTGCGGAAGGTTCCGATAAATCGGATACGGAGTTCGTTTATTACTACGGAATGGGTCACGCAGTCGCCTATCCGAGGGAATACCGAAACGGCACTCCGCATTATTTGGATTGGTACTGGGTGCCGGTGTACAGTTCGCTGACAGCGTTGAAGGACTATCCTTATTGAGCCTCTGAAATTGGTCCGAAGACAAAAATACCGGGGGACGGGCGAAAAAAGCCGCCCGCCTCCCATCTTTGGCATAGATATTGCTTCTTTAATCAAAGTAATGAAAGCAAACTTGAGAAATGGATTTACGTTGATCGAACTGTTGGTCGTGATCGCGATTATTGCCATTTTGGCTGGACTGCTCCTGCCTGCCTTGAGCAAAGCCAAAGAATCTGCCCATCGAATCCACTGCGCCAACAACCTCAAACAAATCGGCTTGGCCTTTCATCTCTACGCCACAGATAACAACGACTATGTCCCTCAGTATGTTCGAGCCACTCCTCCTCCCAACTATTGGCGACACGTTCTCTGGGAAGCGTACCACGACCGCAATACCAATCTGTGGCATTGCCTAGCCAACAATAAAAAGAAAGTGGCTTGGCATCTCGAACAGTTTGCGGCGAGCGGCAACATGGCCGGTTCCAACCTTGTGAAAAGCAACCGCGAAAGTTGGAGCCATAGTTATGGTCTCAATATGAAAGGAACAATCGCCGACAACGGGTCTTCTTTCTGGCTTCCTTTGCAAAGAGGCATCGGCAGCCGGTATCGGGATTGGAATTCTCGAAAGATGAGTAGCATTCAAAGCCCCTCTGAAATGATTGCCGTCGGCGACCGAGTGGCTTACTTCACATGGGGACTGGATTATCCTATTTTTCGTTTTCCTTCCAATGAATTCATTAGCCCGCAACCGTTTTATCGTTATTCTTCCGCCTCGGTGATTAGCCGGCGGCACAACGGGAAGGCGAACATGGTTTTAGCGGACGGCCATGTGGAAGCAGACACTTTATACAACTGGGTAGCGCCTGTGCCGGAAAAGCGCCGCCGCTGGAACTACGACAACCTGCCCCACGAAGAAGACTGGCCCAACCAAAACTCCGAAGACTGGAAAAACATCGCCAGCGCCGACGAATAAATCTTGATCTATCGATTCATATCGAGGTAATGAAATCAAATTGGAGAAACGGATTTACGTTGATTGAACTATTGGTCGCGATCGCGATTATTGCGATCCTGGCTGGACTGCTCCTGCCTGCCTTGAGCAAAGCCAAAGAATCTGCCCACCGGATTCACTGCGCCAACAACCTCAAACAAATCGGCTTGGCCTTTCATTTCTACGCCACCGATAACGACGATTATGTCATCCCACTCGAATTCGGAGGATTCCCCTTTCATGGGATTTCTCCGACAAAGTCCTGGAATTACAATCTTTGGAATAGCATGCTTTTATTAAACTATCACGGCGGTGATACGAACGTGTGGCATTGTCTGGGCAACAACAAGAAGAAAGTGGCCGACGTCATTACACAAATTTCAGGTACCCTTTTTGGAGATTCGAATTTTATGAAATCAGTTCGGGAAGCATGGAGTTTCAGTTACGGAATCAACGCGCAAGGCACTACTCTAGAGCCATGGAGCCTGTGGAGCAAGAACGAATTTCCTCAGAAAGGCATTGGAAGTTTATTCCGAAAATCCCGAAAAATGAGTAGCATCCGCAGTCCATCGGGTATGATTGCTGTCGGGGATCGAGTGTCTTATATTCTCCTCGAAAAAAGTTTCTTTAGATTTCCTCCTACACAACGAGAATTTATCGGCCCGCACATCCAACACCCATTTATTCGTGTCGATGCTTCCTCAATCAGCCGGCGGCACAACGGGAAGGCGAACATGGTTTTGGCGGACGGCCATGTGGAAGCGGACACTTTATACAACTGGGTAGCGCCTGTGCCGGAAAAGCGCCGCCGCTGGAACTACGACAACCTGCCCCACGAAGAAGACTGGCCCAACCAGAACCCCGAAGACTGGAAAAACATCGCCAGCGCCGACGAATAGTAACCCGCAAACTTTTACAACCACTTTTTACAATCCAAAACATTATTTTTTGATTATGGAACGAAAAGACTTTCTATGGATGATCTTCTGCGCTGTGTTTCTAGCCGGTTTTATTTTCCAATCTTTTAGAGAAAAGCCTAAAGATCCGAAACCCGAAAAGCCTCTCGTGATTCAAGAGAAAGAAGAGAAGAAGAAAGCTGTTGTTTCCGAATCTGTCTCTCGCCTCAACATTCCCACTCTGAGGGAAATTATGGCCGCGCGAGAAGCGCCGTTTCTCGACCGGGAACGAAGGGCACAACGATTGGCGGAGTCTCCCGACGACTATTTTGATCCGAAACGTTATCTTCAAAGCAATGACTGGGAGTATCGAGATAAAGTCAACCGCCACTTTCACATTGCCAGTTGGGTGTATTCCAAACGCAAAGAGGATCCAGGCCTGCGGCGAGTGATGACTTTGCTGTTGGAGAACGGTTACGACATTGAAGACTATAGCGGTATCATTCGGGCATTAGCGCACCATAAGGCGGAGATTACTGCGATTCAGAATCGGTATAAAGAGTTGGAGTTTTATTCGGAAAAGGAAATACAAGATTTGTTGGCGGAGCGGGGAGTGTTTCGGAGGCAGGAAGCGTATAAGAAATCGTTGCAAGACATCTTTTCCATGTATGGTATTACTAATGAATTTTTGATAGGCCAATTGTATGACGCAGACATTGGATTGGTGCGGGAGGGAGATGGCTCGATTGGGCAGGGAAAGATAGAAACCGTATGGGGAGATCGGTTGTTAACGGATGAAGATTGGTTAGATGAAGAGTTTTGGATAGCGCGGACACATTATCAAGGGGAGCCTCGAGGCAATACGCAAGAGCGTATAGCAAATTGGCATGAGCAAAGACAAAAGGAAAAAGATCGACGCAGGTTGGAAGAAGAACTAAGGAACTAGCGAAGTAAGCAAAGAATTGCCAGATTGTTTTGGTTGAGGAATCGCCACTTGTTTTGCCTTTAGGATAGGTTTTGCTTTGGGGTAGATTTATCTATTTTCTCCTACAATTTTGCGAGACATTATTTTATAGATTTGGAGTTTGTGGATTTATCAAAGAAGCATTGTTGGATGGGGTTGACGATTTTTTATTATTGTTATTCCTGTTCTTTTCAGTTGATGGAATTGCTTCCTCCCCTGTGTTTGTCTTCTCGTTCTCGGGATCGGCTTCGTCACTGATAACGGGAGCAATTGCCTGCAAGCGGTCGCCTGTGTCGAGATTCATTAACCGAACGCCTTGGGTGTTGCGTCCGATTTTCCGCACGTCTTTGACTCGGGTTCGGATCATTTGGCCGCCGCTGGTGATGAGCATGATTTCATCGCTATCATGAACAGAGAGAGCGCCGATTATTTTGCCGGTTTCTCCAGTGGTTTTCATTGTGATAATGCCTTGGCCGCCGCGCGATTGTCGGCGGTAATCCTCGAATCCGGTTCGCTTGCCTTTCCCTAATTCGGCGGCCACTAGCAAAGTGGCGTCTGGTTCGACTATCGTTAATCCCACTACTGCGTCGTCGTTGCTTAGACGGATTCCTCGAACACCGAATGTGGAGCGCCCTTGGGAACGCACGTCTTTTTCAGAAAACCGAATGCTTTTTCCAGCATGGGAGATAAGCACGACTTCGTTTTCACCGGAGGTTAATTTCACCGCGATCAAGCGATCTTCCTTGCGGATGTTGATTGCTTGAAGTCCGACCTTGCGGTAGTTGGCATAATTGGCGAGCGCTGTTTTTTTGACGGTTCCAAGCTTGGTAGCAAAAAACAAGTAGCCCGGTTGCTTCCAAGTGACGTCTTCGCCATCTTCGGAAATTTTAGAGAGGATTCGGATTAGGGCGGCAATTTTTTCATCAGGCTGAAGGTTTAGAATGTTGGCAATGCTTCTGCCTTTGGAAGTTCTCGGCAAAGCGGGGATGCCGTGCACTCGTTCGACATAGACGCGCCCGGTATTTGTAAAGAACATTAGATAATCGTGAGCGCTGGCGGAAAAAAGATGTTCAATGAAATCCAGGTTTTTATCGTCGGACGTTGCGCGGGCTTGCGTAGACATTCCGATAACGCCTTTGCCGCCGCGGCGTTGCGCGCGATATTCGCTTACTTTGGTGCGCTTGATGAGGCCGTCATGCGTCAAGGTAATAATCATTCCTTCATTCGCGATAAGGTCTTCCAGCGCCATTTCCCCTTCATCAATCATCAGTGCCGTTAATCGGGGCGTGGCATACTTTTCTTTGATTGTAAGAAGTTCTTCTTTGATAATGGCTAATACTCGTTCTTCCCGTGCTAATATATCCCGGAGGTCTTGGATCTTTTCCAACAGTTCGCCGTACTCGCCTTTTACTTTATCGATTTCAAGGCCGGTAAGTTGGTAGAGGCGCAGTTCGAGGATGGCGTTGACTTGCGTCTTGCTGAGATGGTAGTGGTTTTCTATCAAGCGGTCTCCGTCGCGTATTAGAATGCCGAATTGTTCCACTTGTTCTCGAGGAAAATTGTAGTCCAACAAACGTTGCCTTGCATGCTCTCGATTCGCGGAGTTCCGAATGATGCGAATAAAATCATCAAGGTTCGCCAAGGCGATTAGATAGCCTTCCAAAACTTCCGCGCGGGTTTCGGCTTTGCGCAGTTCGTGTTTCGTGCGGCGGAGAATAATGTTGCGGCGGTGCTCGATGTAGCAATTGAGAACTTCCTTTAAGTTTAAGGTTTTGGGACGCCCGTGATCAATGGCCAGCATATTGACGCTAAAAGTCGTCTCTAGTTGGGTATGTTTGTAGAGTTTGTTAATGACGACTTTGGGAATGGCGTCCCGCTTCAATTCGATTACCAAGCGGGTGTTCTCGTCGGATTCATTTCGCATTGCGGAGATTTCCGTAATGATTTTCTCGTTCACTAAATCGGCGATGCGTTTTTCGAGCGTCGCTCTGTTGACGTTGTAGGGGATTTCAGTAATGACCAACTGATCTTTGCCGCTCTTGGTTTCTTCGGAGTCAATCTTGCCGCGAATTTTGAGACTGCCCCGCCCGGTAACGAAGTACTGCCGTATCGGCTCCATGCCGCACACTTGGCAACCTGTGGGAAAATCGGGGCCTTTTATATGTTGCATAAGCGATTCGATGGAGATCGCCGGATTGTCAATCTGCGCGCAAACTCCGTCGATGACCTCTCCCAAATTATGGGGGGCAATATTGGTGGCCATGCCAACGGCGATTCCCGTTCCTCCGTTGACCAGCAAGTTGGGGAACGAGGCGGGAAAGACCGTCGGCTCCATGCGGGTTTCGTCGTAGTTAGGGGCAAAGTCCACCGTATCCTTGTCCATATCTGCCATTAGGCTGAGTCCTAGATGGGTCATGCGCGCTTCGGTGTAACGCATGGACGCCGGGGGATCGCCCTCGACGGAACCGAAGTTCCCTTGTCCTTCAATTAAAATGTCTCGCATCGCCCACGGTTGCGCCATATGTACCAGAGTAGGGTAAATGGCTTGGTCGCCGTGGGGATGGTAATTGCCCATTGTTTCCCCTACGATCTTGGCGCATTTTAGGTGTTTTTTTGCAGGCCCCACACCCAAGTCGTTCATCGCGTAAAGAATGCGGCGTTGCGAGGGTTTTAGGCCGTCCCGCACATCCGGCAAAGCGCGGGAGATGATTACACTCATCGAGTAATCTAAAAAGGAATTCTTGATCTCTTCGGAGACGTTGATTTTCCGAATGGACTCAGACGGCAATGACGAGGAATCGAGCTTAGCCGAGGGTTCATTTGGTGGAATGGTATTAGACATAGATTTTTCTTATGGAACGAATCGTATTCAGATTAATCCTTATCAAATGGCGGCAACATTATAGCGAGCAAACAGGCCCATTCCAAGAAAGCGGCCGCCGCCGAGGCAAACAGGGCCGTTTACTTCAATTAGTTTTCCCTTGGAATCTCGCCAGTCAATCCGCACGTGCAACCGACGAAAGGGGCGAAGGTATTTCGGCACAGAGCTTTTGCCAGCCAGCGCCGCTCCCGGCCAAAAACCAGTGCCGCGCCAGCAGAGTTTCGCATTCTCCGCCATCTCTGTTGAGTAGCCGGCGTGAAGGATTGCTTTGCGAAGGAGGTGCTCTATTCGTTTCTCTAGTTTGCAGAGGATTTCCTTTTTTTCCTTTGCGGAAAGATTTTCGACTTGAGGAGGGCGAAGCCTGCGGCGCAAACCGCCCGGATCGTCAAAGCCGGGCAAAACGACCGGACTAACGGTTGCCCAACTTTCCGCAGGGTGGAGATATTCTTGGACGACTTTGTCTTTGTGAATCGGGGACAGAACGGCGGAGGGAGTTCTTCGGGCGTTTGAGTCTGGCCGGAGAACTTCTCCCGCAAGGAGTCGTTGTACTTCATCCAATTTTGCGGACGCCTTTTCATCTCCTCGCATGATTGTGAGCAGAACGCGTCGGATGCTTCCGAGAACTTTGCTTTGGCCTTGGCCGCGGGGTTCTATGGTTGGCAACGGAAGGATTGCGAGCCGAGGCCCGGAAACGGATTGGTGCGAGCGGTCGTCATTCTCCGTTTCTCCGTGTCCGTGAAGCATGGCGAGGTCTTTCGGTTCCCACCCCAATTGCTTGTGAAACTCCGGTTTGGAAACGCGGTGGCGAACCATAGCGGCGACAGCCGTGCCTTGCTCGACGGGATCAAAGGCTTGAAATCTTGCGCTTGTATTTTGTTCTCGAGGAAGGAGCGCAAAGGCGGCAACGCTCGGTTTGCGGCTTTTGTTTGCAGTAAGATAATAGCGGTTGCAGAACGTTGTGAGATCCGGCACCGGTTGAAAAGTTTGCTTTTTCCCCTCGATTCGGTTGAGAAATTTCTGATGACGTTTCTTCAAAGCGTCAAAAGTGTCGGGAATGGGAACGCGAATTTGAAGATCGGTTTCCTCATCCACCGGTCGATAGGATTCGCCGGGAAGTTTTTCCACTTCGGCGGCGGAAAGAAGTCGCGCATCGGCCGCCGCCATATCAATGTCCCAACCCAAATGCGTAAGAGAGGCCGCCGCGTCTTTCAATCTGTCGATATGCAAGCGGGCATCACCGTCAAGTTTTTCGACAGTCCAGACAAACGAAACGGGAGCGTCCTCGTCTTCATTTTCTATCTGATGGCCGCGAACGTCTTTTTCCGTTCGCATCCCTTGATATTTCTTCACATCTTTCAAATTGCTTTGGCTCCCTTTCTTCCAAGCCGGCACTGCAAGATCCGCCGTATTGTTGGGAACATAAAGCCGGAAAGACGCTGTTCTGCGAGCCGGCGGCGCCAATATTTCCGGAGCGGAAAGCCCTTCTAGCCAACGCAAGAAATCAGCCACTGAATCGATTTGTTTGCCCCATCGAGACGACGCAGCCGCCACTAAAGCCTGAAACAAACGCAATGGCGAGGGAGGCCATTCCGGCACATCGCCGTCCCCGCGTCCATGACACGAACCACGAAGAAAGCGCACTTGAATGCAAAGAAATTGTTTCATCACTGCAATGAGCGCATTAGTCCCCTGCGGACTCTTTTTTCTTGAGATCCGCTTCGGCTTTTCCTTTGTCAAACCGAACCGTCCAACATGGAGAGGAATCGGATTCTGTTGCATCCTTCCAGTCTTCTTTGAGGAGCTCAGTCAAACCAACGCCAAACTCTTTTGCCGCCGCTTGCGCAAAAGCCAGCGCGTTGTCATGGCCGAAGTGAATTGGAGTCCGTTGGCCATTCCGCTGAACTTCAATAATTTTCAGCGGGATCTTTCGGGTCGTTCACCAGCATACAACCTTGCCGGAGGTAGTTTTCTATGCGAGCGGTGAAAGCCGTCAACGCCAAGCCAAAAATGTAACGGCGGAGTGTCAACGTCTTTTCCTTTTCTTCGGCATTCTCGTCTCCTTTTGCTTTGAGAAGTCGCAACGCAGTCAAGCCCAAAGTTGCGTCGCGGCGAATGAAGCCATCAACAATCACTCCGCCGTGCGTGCCGGTTGCGGGATGTGCAACAAAGCCTCGCTTTGCGTAGGCCTCTTTTTCCTTCTTTACGCCTTTGTGATCTGGGATGAGTTCGTCGTCCACGTATTTTGCCGCCGGGAAGTATTGAGCGGAGCGCGTCAATTCCCGCACGTCAAAGGCACGGATGGTGGAAGCGATGAGACGAGGAAGTTTAGCTTGGGTATTGCGTGAATCCCAAACGCCGAAGACCAGCGAAGTAGGCGCAATTCTCGCCAGCGGCTCGTAATTAGAAGCCAAAACCTCTTCGAAAGCTTTTTGCAACGGCTCTTGCAAAGCGGAGCAGCGGGCGATGGCGTCGCCGGCGCGATGGCCGGCATCCAGCAGGTTGATCTTTTTGCTGCCGGCCTGAACGGTGATTTGCGGCACAAGCGCGTTGTAAGGAGGTTTTTTGAACAACGGTTCCATTCGATTAGCTTGCGACCCCACGCTGTCGATTAAACAAACGTTTTGTTCCTCTTTGTGGGAATCTATGTTGTAGCCGCCTTTGAAGCCAGTTCCCGCAGCGTAAGTTGCGGGAAACACGACGCCGTCTTTGCCTTCCACGGGAATCAAGGATTCCCGAATCACCAAAGCGGCCACATCCTCGGACTCTAAGTATTTGTCGAATTGTTTTAGTATCTCTTCTGGAGAATTACTCATATTGCTATATTATACAGGTTGAAGTGTTGCAGGCAAAAAAGCTTTATAGTATTTATTTCGATCTATCGATTCAAACCTATATTTGGGAAATTTTCTAGAAAAAATACGCTCGTGAGCGCAGATTGATGCAATTTTCGGACTAAGAGGAATATCCCAAGTTTCATAGATAAATTCATCTCTGTTACGCAAACGCAATGGCCGAAAACGCTGAAGGCCAATAAATGCGAAAAACTCTGTCGCAGGCATGATTAGTATTTTCATTCGAGTTCTCGGAGTATCTTGCAGAGCATCCAAACTGAAGCCAACATCAATGCTTGATGAATGACTTCCGAAATCAGAGCTAAAATATAAAGGGGGAGATTTGCAATGATTCTTTTGAGATAATAAATCACATCCAACTCCCGATTTTTTTACAATTTCTTTCAAACTATCACGCAAGTAGTTAAGAATATTATGGATTTTTTGCCGGCCAGCCCAATTCTTGAATTCTTTGCCATCCTTGCTGGATTTCTTCCACCAATCAATTCTTATCATGAACGGTTTGTCAATCAAGACAGCAGCCGAGTCTTTTTCGTCGTCTTTGCCTTTTAGTTGAGCGTGAACGATTTTTTGCGTTAAAGTTTCTAAACCTATTTTTGCATTGATTACAAACTCGCCCTTGTCTTTTTCAAACCAGCCTTCGGCTTTGCCGGTGAGGCGGTCGGCCAGTTCCAAAAGGCCGCAGCAGGCGAAGAATTGGCCGGGATTGGTTGGGTCGACGTCGATTTTAATTTGTGGAGAAGATTCGTTCACTTGGCGGTTTCCTTTTTAGCAGTGAGGCCGGCGCTGGCGGCGTAGTCTGCGGCTCGCAACAGCGATTCTAAATAGGCAAGTCCCCAGCGGCCGTAGCGACGTTGCAGTCGCTCAAATCTTAACGGCACCTCGTCCGCAATCTTCTCGGCTTTTGGCAGAGGGTTGTCGGGATCAAAAACTTCTTTTTGCGGAAAATGCGGACGCGCCCGCCCGTGATGCGCCGCAATGAGGTGAAGTGTCAAATCTTTTGCCTCTGAGGAAAGATCGGCGAATTCCGGCTCTTTTTCAGCGTCTATCAAGCTGCCGAATTCGTGGCGGTAGGTTCCCAGTCTCATCGGCGACATCTTCGGGCCTGATTTTGCCAAGCAGTTTTGCGGATTGGGATTGCCGATGCTTCGTTGCCAATGTTCTCGGTTTTTGCCGAGATCGTGCCAACGCGCCGCCAATTTCAAAGCACCGGCAATCTTATCGCTAAGGTTTAGCTGTTTGGCAAACGCTTCGGCGATTTGGGCAACGTCGTTGGTGTGATCTTCCAGAGAGACTTCCTCCTTTGCGCTTGTGTAACCTTCGCCATCGCCGCCCCAAGTGGATTCATACCAAAACCAGATATTGCGGTCTGAAGGTTCTTCATCCGTTTCCACTTCGTCCTCTTCTGCTTGCGAAAGATTGATTTTGCGAACTAATCGCCATCCTTCTGGCTTGTCTTCGCTAGATCCTCTAAATCGTTTGCGGCGAGGCTGGCCATTTTCGTCCGTCCATTGTTGAAGTTTACCGTTCTCATCCCGCCATTGCCAAGAGACGTCGAGCGGAGTCGAATCATTTTTCTCTGTTTTTCCGCTTAACATACCTTTGGACAATCCTCCCACTTTGGGCGAGAGAAGAACGGTTTTGTATTGGATTCTTTCCTTCTTTGTTAAATCGATCATTTTAAGTGGTTCCCCTTGCTCGCTCAAGAATTCAACATGATTCTGTTCGTCAATCAGCCAAACTGGTTCATCAGGATGCCGTTCGGCGATTTTTCGAAGATGATCGAAAACTCTTTTCGAACGATCTCTCAGCAGTTCGTGCGGTTTTAGAGGAAAGGCTTCCAGCAAGTCCTCCGGCGGATGTTCTTGAAGCAAATCACCGGTGATGCGCTCCACTTCTTCGCGCCAAGCGACTGCCGTTTGCGGCGGATCGCCTTCTGAAATGCCGTGCAAGTAAGGCGCCAAAGGAGGGCGTCCGGGAAGTTCGCCTTTGATGCTTGTCATTGTCCAAGCGTCAAAAAGGATGTCCGAAGTGGGCAGTATTTCCGGTTCGGGGCTAAACGCGGCTTTGCGTTCTTTGGCGGGAATTTTGCTCAAAGAATGCGGGCTGGCGTTGCCTTTTAAAGATTCCAGGATTTGGAGCGTTTTTCTGAGCGCGGCGTTGTAACGCTTTTCCCAATCGCTTTTGCCTTTTTCTATCTCGGCAGGATGAACGACGTCGATGCGGCTTTGCTCGTGTTCGCCGAAGCGGTTCACCCGGCCAAAGCGCTGCGCCATGCTTTCAAAAGTACTCAGGTCGCAAACCAGATGTTTGGCGGAAAGATCGATTCCCACTTCGCCGGCGCTGGTGCAGACAAGGTAAACGGTTTCTTCAGAGTTGGATTGGCTTTTGTCGACTTCGCTTTCCGTTGCTGAAGAAAGTTCTGGGAACGCCATTTGATTGTTCTCAGCGGAGGAAATGCGGCCGTTGGTTCTGCCCTTTTTGAGGAATCGCTGGAAAATCGGATCTTCTGTCAACTTGTCCCGTTCGAGTCCGCGCATAGTGCCGGTCAAGGAAAGAACGCGTTTTTCTGCTTCCGTTTTCTGTTCATTCTTTAGCCCTTTTGACAGTTTGGATTTTAAGTCTTCGAAAATTTTTTCAACGTCCTTGACTTGGCAAGCGTAGATGAGAATTGGCTTGCCGCAGTCTTGGTGTTTCCAAGCAATTTCCACAATTTTCTCAGGCAACTTTTGCTTGGGATCGTCTGGCGTCTGCAAGCGCAGATTTTTGGAAGCGTGAAGCCGTTTGGAGAGAATCGGATGATTGTTGTCGTCGGATTCTAAATGGAACGATTCTTCAGCATCATTGCGGGGCGTTGCCGTCAAACTGACGAGATTGAGTTGGCAAGCGGCGTCGGCGTTTTGGCTGTCTTCTTTCTGCTGTTTGACAATCGATTCGGCCAAAGTTTGAAAAGCCGGTTCCAGATGGGCTTCGTCGTGGATAAGCAGGGCGTCTTGTCCGAGAAAGCCGGCATGCAACGGACGCGATTTGAATCCGATTCGGTAGCCGCCGAAGAGAAGACGGCTGCCGATCATGTCCACGGTGCCAATAATCACGGCCGGACGGCACGGGTCGGCAGACCAAGCGCGGTTGTCCGCCATTTGTCCGCGAAGAGTGCTGATTGCCAACGGGTTTCGTTCTGGAAACTCAATGGCGGATAAACGGGATAATTTTGCGCAAAGATTGGAAAGTTCCCGGCAGTCGGTGTTGGCAAATTTTTCCGCAATTTTTTCCACTTCATCGGTCGTTTGGTCCACAACGGTTCGGCGGTTGACGACGTAAACCAGCCGTTTTGGAATCTCTTCTGGATTTTCCGCCAAAGCGATGAGCCAGAGAGCCACGACGGAGGTTTTGCCGGCGCCCGTTGGCAGATCACAGGATTTGGGAAAATTTCCCGAAACCCACTTCTCATACAAACGCCGCTGCCAAGGAAAGGGCGGATTTCCCGTGAGAGAGCGGAAGGTTTCGTTGAATTGGCCGGAAAGGTTATACATCGAGGTTTCTGACGTTGAGGGCGTTGTCTTCAATGAACTGGCGGCGCGGTTCCACTTCGTCGCCCATCAACTTAGTGAACATTTCTTCGGCTTCGATGGCGTCGGCGACGTCGATTCGTAGCAGCTTTCTCCGTGCCGGGTCCATTGTCGTGATAAAGAGTTGTTTCGGATTCATTTCGCCTAATCCTTTGAAACGTTTGATTTCCAGTCCCTTGCGGCCGACTTCCATGATGCTTTCCAAAATCTCGCCGATGGAAAAGAGGGGTTTTACTTTTTGTTTTTCGCCCGTTCCTTCAATGAGTTCAAACAGGGGAAGGTCCTGAGCGGAATAGTGATCGACGTTGAGTCCGTGCTTGGCGAGTTGTTCCAGCAGTTGAGAGACGGCCCGGCTTTCGTGTAGTTCCACGTGCCGGGCGCGGCGGATGAGAGCGTTTTTGGCTCGCGGGCCGGTTTCCGGGCCGGCATCGGTTTCTTCGAAAAGACCCAAGTCCGCATTCTCTCGGCCAAATTGAGCAAAATCTTCCTCCGAGTGGAAATAGTGAACGGATTCCTCATTGCCTTCACGGACGATGACTAAATGGCGGGGCATTTGGAAGGTTCCTTCCCGGCGCTGTTCGACGTAGTCGTTGAAGTCTCCGCCATGCCGTCGGAGGGCATTGGCATACTTGTCCAGCGCTTCGAGTAGTTCGAGGATTTTGCCGAGTTGCTCTTCGTGGATCACCTTGTCGTCGGCCAGGTTTTTCAAACGGACGTCGTCGGTTCCCAGTCGGGTCAAGATTTGATTGAGAGCCGCATCGTCGTCGACGTATTCCACTCGCTTGCGCCGGCTGATGAGGTAGAGAGGGGGTTGCGCGATGTAAATATAGCCTTGTTTCACCAGTTCGGGCATGTGCCGGAAGAAAAAGGTCAGGAGCAAGGTGCGTATGTGAGAGCCGTCGACGTCGGCGTCCGTCATAATAATGACTTTGTGGTAGCGGAGTTTTTGGATGTTGAAAGCGCCTTCGCCATCGCCATCGCCGATTCCGGTGCCGACTACGGTAATCATGGTGCGAATTTCGTTGTTTTGCAGCACTTTATCCAAACGCGCCTTTTCCACATTGATGAGTTTGCCTCGGATGGGGAGAATGGCTTGGTACTTTCGATCGCGTCCTTGTTTGGCAGAGCCTCCGGCGGAATCTCCCTCAACAATGTACAGCTCGGTCTTGGCGGGGTTGCGCTCGGAGCAATCGGCCAGTTTCCCGGGCAAGCCGCCGCCGGATAAAGCGCTTTTGCGGACAGTTTCGCGGGCTTTGCGGGCGGCTTCGCGGGCGCGGGCGGCCATCAAGGATTTTTCGATGATTCGCTTGGCCAAAGCGGGCGAGCGATCAAACTCAGCCATTAAACCTTCGTAGACGATGGAGGAGACGACGCCTTCAATTTCGGTGTTGACCAGTTTGACTTTGGTCTGCGATTCAAAGCGCGGGTTGGGCAATTTAGCGCTGATCACGCAGACCAATCCCTCTCGGACGTCCTCTCCGGAAATTGCCGGATCCTTTTCTTTGATCAAGCTGTTGGATCGAGCGTATTGGTTGACGGCGCGGGTCAAGGCCGTCCGAAATCCCGTAAGATGCGTCCCGCCGTCGCTGTTGCGGATCGAGTTGGCAAAACAAAGAATCTGATCGTTGTAACCATCGTTATACTGCAACACGCAGTCTACATACACCTCATCCGGCTTTCCCTCGACGCGAACTTCCCGTTTTCCTTCCAAAACGACTGGGGCGGGATGGATCAAAGTTTTGCCCCGGCCCAGTTGCGCCACGAATTCCGCAATGCCCTTTTCATAAAAAAACCGCTCCGATTTATCGTTCTCCCGCTCGTCGGCAAGAAAGATTTCCAGTCTCGGATTAAGAAAGGCCAATTCTCGCAGGCGGTTGGCCAGCGTTTCAAATTGAAACTCCGTGGTGATCGTGAAAATCACCTCGTCCGGCTTGAAGGTCACCAACGTCCCCGTATGGGAGGACTTTCCGATCACCGCCAGCTTCTGCACCGTCTTTCCTCGCGCAAATTCCATGAAGTAAACCTGACCGTCCCGCGAAACCTCGACCTTGAACCATTCGGAGAGCGCGTTGACACACTTGGCGCCCACGCCGTGCAGGCCGCCGGAGTATTTGTAGGCTCCCTGGCCGAACTTTCCGCCAGCATGCAGATTCGTCAGCACCAATTCCACCGCCGGGATTTTGAACTTGGGATGGACATCGACTGGAATGCCTCGCCCGTCATCCCGAATCGAAACGGAACCGTCCACGTGAACGGCTACCTCGATGCGGAAACAGAACCCGGCCAAATGCTCGTCAATGGAGTTGTCGAGAACTTCATAGACGCAATGATGCAATCCATTTTCATCCGGATCGCCGATATACATGCCCGGCCGCTTTCGCACCGCTTCCAACCCCTCCAACTTGTCGATTTTGGAAGCGTCGTACTTGCCGTCCGCGCTTGTACTCGCCTCTGTTGAACTATCGTTTGCGGTCGTCGGTTTCCCTTCGCTCCCACCGCTCTTTGCGTCTTGCTTTGGATCCATAAACTATTGGAAAGCCCTCTCATTTCTCAAAAAAACGAGTGAAGCGAACTTAACAAATCAGGCAAAGAAAAACAATCCTTTTAACCACCGACGAGAAATGGGCAAAGAGATTAAAAATATTTGAAAAATCTAAAAACGTGGTTGCGTTGTCCTCGAGGAATCAGCACTCTCGTGGGGCAAATGGCTCTATTTTTGTTTTCCATCAACACCGTGGTGACTATTGTCGCGGCCGCCATTCGCCGGCCAAATATGGGAAAAACGGCCACCGCTGTTTCTGTCGAGACCGACGTTCTCTCTGCATCCATCGAAACTCGAGCGCAAAATCCTAATCCGAAAATCGAATATGCGGCGGTTGATTTTTCCGACGGAGTATTTACTATTCTCGATGATTTGAAGATGATTGGAGTAATCAACCAGTTAGTATTTTGATTGCATGATTGAGACCATACAAGAGAAGGGCACAGCCGTTCAATCATCGTCTGCAACGAGTGCAGGGTTATCATCCGACGGGCATGGTTTCGTCGCGCCCGGTCACCAATCAAGAGAGGATGCTGAACATCATCCTTACTTAGATAACATCTTTAGGATCAGCACCAGATATCTCAAACGAGAGTTTTTCCAAGAACAGCTGGATAAACTCATGACCCGCTGCTATAACGAGATTCGCGGCAATCAAGAGAGAACAATCAGCGAATTCATCCGCATCTACTATGAAACTGTAAAGGAAATACACCAATCAGAGTACGCGCATGACGAAAGACTAGATAGCTTTCTTAATTCTGAACAAGACAAACTCAAAATGCTTTGGGGAAGTTGTTTGGATTTGATGCGAGGAATGAAGTCCGAGAGTATTCATCTTATGGTCACATCTCCACCCTACTATAACGCCAGAGACTATTCACAGTGGCGCAATCTTGATGAATACCTGAGCGACATGAAAGAGATTATTCAGGAGTGCTATCGGGTCCTAGACAATCATCGTCCGTTTGTCTTCAATGTTGGCGACATATACGATAATGACAATCTGCATACCCGATCATCATGGGGAAAGCGTCGGATACCGTTGGGAGCACACTTCACTTCTATTTTCGAGGATGTGGGTTTCCGCTTCGTTGACGACTTCATCTGGGACAAAGGAGAGGTCCAGTCGCAAAGGCATAAAAACGGTGATAGCCCGTTCCCGCTTTACCAGTATCCCGTCAACTGTTATGAACACATTTTTGTGTTCTATAAGCATCGGAAGGATGAAACTATATACCCGTGTCCCATCTGCGGTTGTTTGAAAGTCAACGGCAACGCATATTCTGGAGTCGGCATCAAATCATGGGAATGTAAAAATAACGAGTGCATGAAGCGGTCGGCAGGAAATAGAGGCAAACGGTTTTCAGCCAGAAGTCATGTTATGACGCAATTGAGAACCGAAAGTAACCGAGTAAATGAAGAGCTCCTGAGAAAATGGCGACGCGATTTGGTGCAATTTCCGCCGGTCATCAAGATCAATTCCAAAGGCAAAAACATCCTTGGGCATACTGCTCCGTTTCCTCGCGAGATACCGGCTTACGCTATACAAGTATTCAGCGGCGTAGGCGAAACCGTTCTTGACCCATTCGCTGGTAGTTTCACAACTCCTATTGAAGCAATCCTAGCCGGGAGGCACGGCATCGGCATTGAACTTAATAAGAGGCTGTTTAGAAAATCTATCATAACAAACGTCAGACAACATCTCTCCATGTTTGATGACCCGTGGTTGGAGTATAATTATGTCAGAGGATGAGGGTGGAGAGAAGCGAGTCATAGGACTCTACGGTGAGATGCGACTTGCTATGGAGTTGCACCAAAGAAAGTGGCAAGTTTATAGAGCATATATTGATGACAAGTTTGATTTTATCATCATGAAGTGCTACTGCGATAGATGCAAAGATTTCACAACATCGTTGCGACGCAAAGCGGAGTACCGGGGAAGGAATACCAACGTTGTCAGTAACTTATGTGAAAAATGTGGCGCAGATTCCATACGCATGTTAGTCAGATTCATTCAAGTCAAAACCTCAGAAGGCGTGGACAAAGGCAATCCAGCTGAAAGAACATACAGTTTCCATCCTAAAATCCGATACCATCTAGCCGACGGACGCGTTTTTTACGTCTGGATTCAAGTATGGGACAAGGATAAGGTTAACTACTATATTTTTAAGACGGAAGATGTGGAAAAATTCGATAACATCAGCCTCGACACATATCAGAACACCGACAATCAGAAGACAAACCTACGCATAGCCTCTGATGGAAAAGTGCTAATTAAATCGAAATACAACACTGCCGAAGTGTTCCAAAAGTTCCTAAACAATTTCGATGTATTCGACGAACTGATTGAAGGTGATGATGAATGGAAATGGATATAGGTTAAAAATCTGAATCATTTGTTCGCGGACGGGCCTGCAGGATCGGAATCGACTCGGGGGGATGTTGTTTCCTTTGTGGAGAATTGGGACTCGGTTTAAATTGTGGCAATCCGCAACGGTAGAAGGTCGTGACATGCCGAATCCTTCGGGTTGAAATTCGTCTGCCCCTTGGGAATGAGAATCTCGATCTTTGACTCCCGTCGTTTTGCCGTTCTCTTTGCTGTGAATCTTGGTTATCGTTTTGTTTGGCTTTGGTTTTATCGAAGTTTCGTTTTCCGCGAATTTGCTCAAGCCGAACGGCATTCTGGAACCGGCCGAGAGAAATACAGCCGGACAATTTTGGAGAAATTTTTCGTAACAAATGTTGCGCTGGCAGTGTCTCCATGGTAAAGTTGTTGAAAAGTCTAAACTAAGAAAGAAGATTATGTGGATTCCTAAATGGCAACGCGACCGCAAGCTAGGCTTGGAGTCGCCCGTCCCGACGCAACCCGTCTCCAACGAAGAATACATTCCCCGTCCGCAAAACAAACAGCAGCGGGAATGGGAACATCGCATTGATCAGATGGCCGCCGAGAAATCCAAGGCGCTTGGGATGTCCAAGCGGGATTTTCTCAAATCCTCGATGGGGATGGCCACCGCCTTTTACGCCAGTAACCTCGTTTACGGGCCTTTTTGGGACGTGGCTGAAGCAGAAACTTTGGAATCGGACGCTTCCGAAGAGAAGTTTCCCAAAGGAGAATACTTTGTGTTCGACGTGCAGACGCATTTTACCGACAGCATTCCCCTCGGCATCCGCCGATACGGCAACAGCATCCTCCAAGGCATGGGAGTCCGCCTCGAAGACAGCCCCGACGAATACAGCTTTCCGAACTTTGTTAAAGAGATTTTCTTCGACAGCGAAACCAGCCTTGCCGTGGTTTCCGGCATTCCCGGCCGCGAAATCGACAAAGACAAGGCCGGCAACATCCTTGAGGGACGAGACCGACGCGGAGGCATTCTTCCCAGTTGGCTGATGTCCAAAGCCAAGAAGCAGCTCAACAAAATCGCCGGCGGCACCCGCGCCTTTTGCCAAGGCAATTGCGCCCCCAATCATTATTGGGACAAAGTCAAAAATCAGCCCGACTTCCCCGCCCTCTTCGACCAAATGGAACGCGAGGTCAAACAATACGGCATTGATTCCTGGAAGTGGTACTGCCACACCGATCCCGGCCGCTCCGGCAACGGCTTTCGCATGGACGACGAAAAGATGGCCTACCCCTTCTATGAAAAATCCGCCGAATTGGGATTGAAAGTCCTCAGCGTTCACAAAGGCTTTGCCGCTCAATCCCGCACGCTCGGCCACTTCGCCCATCCCGGCGATCTGGAAAAGGCCGCCCTGGATCACCCCGACTTTACCTTCATCGTCTATCACAGCGCATTGAAGCACGGTCCCAGCGAAGCCGAAGCCAAACACCCTGATTTTTTTGATCCCGAAACCGGCGACTTCCTTTGGCATGCCGATCTAATGAAAATCAAAAAACGGCACCCCGAAATCGACAACGTCTACTGCGAAATCGGCTCTTCCTTTGGCTTGACCGCCATTATTCATCCGCTTTTGTGCCAACATCTGATTGGAAAGAACATTCAGACTTACGGCGCCGACCACGTCATTTGGGGAACCGATTGCCTCTGGTGGGGATCGCCCCAGTGGGTCATTGACGCCATGAAGCGCTTTCAAATCTCCGATGAACTTTGCGAGGAATTTGGCTACGCAAAAGTCACCAAAGAAGACAAGGCAAAAATCTTCGGCCTCAACGCCGCCAAAATTTACGGCGTCGATACCGCGAATCTTGAACTCCGACCGTTCCCAAAAGACACTCTCTCCCAACTCAAAACCGCCTATCTGGAACAAGGCGGCGAGCGCGACAACGCCGCTTACGGTTGGGTCCGCGCCGAGTCGTAAATCCTTTCGCGCGAAAAGCAACCTCAGGAATGCGTCCCGTGCGAATCGGCATCTTGCGCCTCTTTATCCTTTCGGCGTTTGCCTTGATCCTTCGGCAGGCAATAGCCGAGGATCCGCCCCACGCAAACGCGTTGACGACTGGAAATAGTCATGTTGGGAAACCGTTGCCCGATTACCTCACGGGAGACGAATGCCTCTTCTGCCACCGCAACCCGGTAGGATCGACTTGGAACATCAATGAACACCAAAGAACTTTGCGCCCGATCGCCGCGGTTCCGGAAATTGAGGCCATGTTGCGTTCCCATCCCAATCTACAATCTTTCGCGGACCAAGTTCACTTCGTACTCGGCAACGAGCGCCAAGTTCGTTTGCTCAAAAAATCTGAAAAGTACGGTCGGCTGGACATTCTGTCCGCCATTCTGCAACCCAACCAAGCCGACGGCGTCCTCGCCCTAGTCAACAAAGATCCCTTCCATTGGGACGCGAAAACCTTCGGGCAACAATGCGCTGGTTGCCATGCCACCGCCGTGGACCCTCGGACGCAGACATTCTCCGCCACGGGCATTGATTGCTACGCCTGCCACGGCGTCGTGGACTTGGAACACGCCAAGGATACTTCGCTCGTTTTTCTTTCCCAAAAACGGAACGACCCGCCAAGCGTGATTGCCTCCACTTGCGGCCAATGCCACATCCGAACCGGCAAATCCAAAGCCTCCGGCCTGCCCTACGCCAACAACCACGTCGTCGGCGACAATCTCTTTGCCGACTTTGACGTGGATCTCTCCCCAGAGGCATTGGCCGCGACTCCGCCGAGAGAACGGCATATTTTGGCAAACATACGCGATAGCCTGCATTTCAAAAAACAGCCGGAAAGAAACGGAGAAACAGCGTCCAACCAAAGCACAACCTGTCTCTCCTGCCACAACATCCACCGCGCATCCGTAAAAAAACACCGCAAGATCACTCCGTCGGACTATTGCCACATTTGCCACCAACCCTCCGACATGGAATTAACCTACAATCGCAAAGAAAAACACCACGCCCTCTGCGGCTATTGACCCATTTTTTTTATGACTGCCACAAACGAGCCCAACTACGAGAAATTACCCTCCGCATTGGATATGGACGAAACGGACATCAACGTCCGCGCCTACTTCTCCCGTTTTTCCGATGACAAACTCCGCGAATACAATCCGGATTGGTCAGACGAACAAGTCATCCAATGGGACGGCAATTTCCGCTCCGACGGCGCCTTGATGCTGGTCTGTTGCGAACGCGACGTCGAAATTGGAGAATACCGACGCATCCTCGAAGAACATATCCGGCTGCGCAAAATCTAAGCCGCCTTTGCCGACAAGAAGAAAAACCCGCAGACGTCCCGCGCCTTTTGCGGCCTTGCAGAAGTTGATGTCGGCAAAGATTGAGTCTTGCCCTTTTAATCCGTCTCGCCTAAAGTTTTCCCAACTCATTTTAGTTTATGAAATATCATTTTATCGCTCTGTTCGCCGCCGTAGCGACGATGACTTCCCCAGCGCACGCCAAAGAAGCTCGCCCGAACATTCTATTTGTTTTCACCGACGACCACGCCACGCACGCCATCGGCGCCTACAACGGCTGGTTGAAATCGGTAAACCCCACGCCCAACATCGACCGCTTGGCCAATGAGGGAATGCTGTTTGAAAATAGTTTCTGCTCTAATTCCATCTGCGGTCCCAGCCGAGCCGTCATCCTCTCCGGCAAGCACAGCCATAAAAACGGATTCATGAACAACGGCAACACCTTCGACTGGAACCAGCAAATCTTCCCCAAGCTCCTGCAACAAGCCGGCTACCAAACCGCCATTTACGGCAAAAGCCACCTCAAAGGCCGACCCCAAGGATTCGACGACTGGGCCGTGCTTCCCGGACAAGGGCTTTACTACAATCCCGACCTGATTTTTCCCGACGGACGCCGCCGCATCGACGGTCACTGCACAGACGTCGTGACCGATCTGGCCGTCCAATGGCTTCAAGAAAAACGCCAAGCCGACAAACCGTTCATGCTCATGGTACAACACAAAGCACCGCACAGAAACTGGATGCCCGCGCTTCGTCACCTCCGCCTTTACGACGACGCAGAAATCCCGGAACCGCCAACTCTCTTCGACGAATGGAAAGACAACGCGCCCGGCGCTCAATATCAAGAATTGGAAATCGACCGACATATGGATTTGAACTATGATCTCTTCGTCGACTTGACGCCGGAATTCAACCAAGCGCCCTCGCAAATACGTCAAGACCGCGGCGCATGGCACAACATGAAGCGCATGACCCCTCAACAACTCAAAGCGTGGCGAGACGCCTACGGCCCCAAAGACGCCGCCTTCCACAAAGCCAATCTTTCCGGCAAAGAACTTGTGCGCTGGAAATTTCAACGTTACGCCAAAAACTACCTGCGCTGCGTCAAAGGCATAGATGAAAGCATGGGACGCCTTCGCGCCGCATTGAAAGAACTCGGCCTCGACAAGAACACCATAGTCATTTACAGCTCCGACCAAGGCTTCTATATCGGCGATCACGGCTGGTACGACAAACGCTGGATGTACGAAGAATCCCTGAAAATGCCCTTCATCGTCCAATGGCCGGGCGTCACAGCGCCGGGTTCCCGCAATACTCATCTGATCCAAAACTTGGACTACGCCGAAACTTTTCTTGAACTGGCGGGCGCGCCCATCCCCGACAACATGCAGGGACTCTCGCTTGTCCCATTATTTCATGGCAAATCGCCGGCCAATTGGCGGCGGAGCATCTACTATCACTACTACGAATATCCCAGCTATCACATGGTGCCGCGCCACTACGGCATCCGAACCGAACGCCACAAGCTCATGCACTTTTACCAATTCGGCGACGAATGGGAACTTTACGACCTTCAAACCGATCCAGACGAACTCCACAACCTCTACGGCCTACCCGAACAAGCCCAACTCACCGCTCGCTTGAAACAACAACTGATTACCCTCCAGCAATACTACGAAGACGACAGCGACGTCTCGGAAAAACCCGACTCTTGGAAAGCCCAAATGCGCCGCCAAAATTGATCGGCAACGGTTTAAAAACAAAGTCCGCAAGACTGCTTGGCCGCCGAGCGGAAACGACTCGGAATCGTATGGAATTAAAAAATGACATCTGCGCAAAAAGAACGGAAAGCCGAGATGCAAACTTCATCGGTGTATTACGTCGACTGCGCCAAACACCTGATGCAATAGAATAACTGGAACCGCTGGGACGCCAACGGCAACCGCCGCTTCAAAATGAACCAGAAACTCGTCGACCTTATTTACCTCGACGCCTAATTATGTCGCCATCTCAAAGCAAGAAGAAGCAGGTTTTGGAAGCGCTGTACGCCGTTTGCAAAGAGCGAGGTAACTTCGTGTTCAGCAACGAAGAAGTCAAAGAAGCATGCGCTCGAATAGGCTTTGTCAACCCGTTTGAGGCAACCAAGATAGACTCGTCTTTGTTGTTGCCTAACACACTAGCTGCGGACGACGCTTTCGTGATTCACTTGGGAAACGGCAATCACCAGTTCGTATTCGGCATTGGCGCCGGCTATCATCGCTTTGAGACTGTCCCAGAGTCATCCAAAAGAAAATGGCCGTATCGCCGCAGTATCTTGAACAACATCAACACCAGCGAAAGCAATATCTTGTCTGTGGGGATCAATCAGCGAGTCATCCACGATTTTCTTTATGAAGATATAACGGCGTCTCCCAAGACATACGGATCGCACCGAACGAAAGTCCCCTTGTCGTATCGGATAGGCGGTGACAACATCGACGCCGACAAAGTGCAGGTTGAAATCGACCTCACGATGGAGCATCAAAATAAGATAACGGTTTTCGAAGCAAAGAATGGCGAACCGCTTGACTTTAATGTGTTTCAATTATTCAGCCCGTATCGCTACTACCTGCGGGAGATCGAGAGAATCAAAATGTTTTCTATAAACTGTTGCTACTTGTTAAGGCAAGATGACCGACTGCGCCTATATCTCTACACATTCGACGATGACAGGAATCCTGAATCTATACGATTAATACGAAACGCTGAATACACGCTCTTTGAGCGATAGATTGGACAGACTATGAAATCATTCCCTAAAAAATACCGAAACCGCATCGTTAACAGCGATGTGATGGGAGTCCTTCGCGACCTGCCGGACGACTGCGTGGATGTGATTTACGGCGATCCTGACTACAATGTCGGCGTGGCGTACGACGGGCACAAGTTCACATCGTCTTGGGACGATTATGTGCAGTGGTACATCGCTCTTGCGAAAGAGTGCATGCGAGTTCTACGCACTGACGGCAACATGTTCCTTATCAATTACCCCAAGCAGAATGCGCACCTGCGCGTCCTATGCCTTGACAAAATCGCGCATGAGGTCAACGATTATGTGTGGTGCTACAACACAAACGTCGGCCATTCCTCTCGCCGATTCACTACTGCGCACCGCTCTATCCTGCACGCCACCAAGTCCAAGCGCAACCGTTTCTATAAAGACAATGTAGTGCAGCCTTACAAAAACCCAGAGGACGTCCGCATCAAAGAGAGGATCGCGCAAGGGCATAAAGGACGCATGCCGTATTCGTGGATGTACTTCGACTTGGTCAAGAATGTTTCCCGCCAAAAGACCAGCCACCCATGCCAAATCCCGAAAGGTCTTGCAGAGATTCTCTTCAAGGCCAGCACGAAGTCTGCCGACACCGCCTTTGTGCTGTTCGGCGGCAGTGGATCCGAAGTTGTTATCGCCAAGAAACTGGGATTGATATATCTGACGTGTGAACTGCAACCTGGGTACTGTGAAATGATTAAAAGCCGTTTGATCAATGGCGGAGAAATTGCTCCAGAACACATGCACCCTGCCAGATTGAAAGGAAATCACAATTTGTGACCGCCTCTATCAAGAAAAGACGTAGGAAGCGATTTGCGGGCGAGAGAAGAGACGATGTTTGAAGGCTTGCCGGATTTTCCGGAGATAGCGCATCCCGGAACGGGCAAGCTGTTGATTCCGCAGCAAGCCGATTTTGCGTATTGGAAGCCAACCGAAGAGGAAAACTGAAGAGGAGCGAGTTAACGTAAGCCTAAGCCATGCGCGGCGATTGCGAGGTTTGAATTTTTCAAAGAGAGGCAAGAGCATTCTCGTATGGATACAGAGTAAGATTCGGCATTACCGTTGTGTTAGAGGTTTAGCGTTATGCTGGCAAGGGCGGCGGAGCTTGGGTCGGCGCGTTGTTGAAGTGATTGGGAGATTTCCCGCGCCGAGCGGTTCACTTTGCCGCGAAATTGTTCTTTGCCGTTGACGATGACGGTTATCGGATGGTCGAGGTTCACGAGGGAATCAGAAAGGCGCACGATGAGTTGAGGTGTGTTTTCGGCGGCGATGCGGATCGTTTGGCCGTCGACTTCTGCGGTCAATCTTTGGTTTTTGGCTAAATGTTGTTTGGGGATTTGCAGCCAGTAAAATCGGGAGGTGATGCCTTTGGCCTGTCGCCAAATGATTTTCTTCGGCCAAGGGTTGCGGCGGAATTGAGACATCCACGGGAGGGCTTCGGCGTCTTTTCGGTTCATCCAGTGTCCCATTTCGGGGTAGATGCGCACGAGGTGCGGGTATCCGTTTGGATCATTTTGGCGCAGATTGAAGAGCAGGTTTTTCCATTTGGTCGCGATTTGGTTGCGTTTGTATGCGCTGTCTTTGCCGCCTACGAACAAGCCAAAGCCGATGTTGCGCAGGTTGTCGGGCTGGGCGTCGTTGGGATGTCCGGCCATCATGGAGGCAGACGCCCAGCGATCCGTCATACGGGTTGCGAGTTGATAGACGCCGTCGCCTCCTGCGGAGTAGCCCATTAGGTAAACGCGGTTGGGATTGACGCCGCGCGTTGCCGTGTAGTTTTCGATCAACCGATCAAACAGGCCGTCGATGTGCGGCTGGTGCCACAGATTCCAAGTATCGGTGGGGGCTCTGGGCGCGACGTAAAAGCCTTCGGGCGGTTGGTAGAGCCGGATTTGATTTTTCCATTGGCGGTCGTTCACTTCCGGCGGGGCGCCGCCGCCGCCGTGCATGGATATCCACAAGGAACGTTCCCCTTTCGGCGCACGGCCAAATGTTTTTTCAAGGTAGCGCAGCGTTTTGTCTCTGATTTGGATGGACTGCGCCTTAATTTCGGCAGCGCGCTCCGCAGCGATGCGTTTGCGGCAATCGGCCCAAAGCAAATCGATGGCTGTTTGCGCTTCGGCTTGAGAAAGGTCGTCTTTGTTCCAATCGGCCAGAAGAGCGGCGAGAGCTTTTTGTCCGTCGTCTTGCTTCGCCGGAGGGGATGCCAGAGCGCAAAGAAATCGACGACTTTGAAGGAAGAGCGGATTTCCCGGCAAGGTCGAAAAATTGCCGAAGGAATCATCCGGTTTGACTTTCTCTGGAAGGTTTTTTTGGTTCTTGTTCCATTTCGGCGGCATTGCAGTTGGGGAAACGCCATTGGCTTCTAGGCCGCGCTGTTGAAGCCGGTTTTGGATAGCGGACTCATCCAACGCCCCCGCCAAAATCCCGCTTAGTAGGCAGAAACAGCCAATGCCGAAAAATAACGCGAACTTGGGAAAGAGGACGAATTGTGATGGGAAAATACTGCGCATATTTTGTTTATTCTTTCTGTTACAAGCGGGATCGTCGAGGAAACGTTCGGAAACCGGGTCTATTCTTAACTTGTGTTTCAAAATCCAGGCAATCGCCGCCGCATGACAAGCGATGTAAGAGCGGCGCATTACTTCGGCGTTGGCGCGGGGATAGCTTCGGGTGCGAATGTTGTCGAAAAAATCACGAGAATGCGAGGCCGCGTCGATGCCTCGTTCCCGCGGCAATTCGCTTTGAAGAGAATTGAGGAGGGAGTTTGGTTCCCCCGTGATCCGGCCGCTATCGACGGTTTCCACCCAACCTCCTTCGCCGACAAATCGAACCGGGCAAGTTCCCAGACTTGTGATGTGATGCGGCGAGCGATCTCCGAACGGATCTTTCAGAAAATCAAGCGCCAGCCGCACTCCGTTAGCGTAACGGCAGACTACATTTTCCGCAGACGGCTCATATTCCACCGGCACCGTCTCCTCCAAATCAATCACGGGGTGACAATAAGCGAATCCCCGCCAAAGAAAAAGACAAACAAAAAAACCGCCGAGCGCAAACACCCCCGACGGTTGGAAACAAAAAATGGGAATTGCGAAGGAGAAGACTATTCTTGCCTAAACTCAATGGCGCTTTCGTGTTCAATAATTATAATGTCCTCCCTTATAGTCTCCTGCCTTCTCGATTCCTCTTCGGCGAGAGCAGGAGGATTAGCATTCTGCGGCGGTGTTTTGTTTCTCAATCTCTCGTCCAAGGAGGCCATCGCTTCAGGGGAGAGACGCACATGGCCATCTTCCGTTTCTTCCAAAGCAAACGGTTTGCCGGAGTTCACAAAACTGCCAATAGAACCGGCGCTGGCTTGGATTGGCTCGTAGTTTGCGTTCACCAAAGTGCCGTCCGCCAAAATCCCCGCTGGACGATTCTTCCACCGTTTCCTTGCCATGCCTTCGTTGATCGCGCGATTCCGCTCATCGTTCCATGCATCATACCCCGCTTGATAGCCTACATACGGCGTCAACAACGGATCGCCCACTTTCAACGCCATTCTTACATCTGGATCGCCCACGCCAGAATCACCCATAACCAACCAACCTTTCACATCCTCCCAACCGTGGATTTCACTAATGAGTCGTTCCACCACTTCTTCGGCTTGATCGTAGTGCATCCTCTCTTTGTGCGGCCAATGCCTCTTGGCGGCTATTGCCGATGCAATGCTGCTCTTCATGGATTCCGCTCGTTTACCCCAAGTGGACGTTTCCCATTCGTCCGTGCGTGTCCACCCCTTCGTGCCGTCCGATAGAGTTACGAGATCGCCGCGCACGCGCCGCATCACCGGGGTGCCGTCCGACCTCCTTATGATTTCATCCAAGTTCTCCTCCCGCAGTATTCGGTGATACTCCCGCAGAGTGTCAAAAGCCCGGCCTAAGGCAAGGTGGTTCTCGGTGCGGTCGTACTCTTCCATGATGCGATAGAGTTGCTCGAACTGCGGCGAAAACCTCAATTCATTGTCGAAGAACTTCTTCAACTCAAAGTGGTTGTCTGTGGCCTGCGTGCTTCCCGGCTCATCGGAAACCAGATCCGCCGTGACCGTGACTGCCGGATCGAAAGTTGGCTTCCAAGGGAAGTTTTGCTCCCAGAGTTTTCTGCGGTTGTCTTCGCGGGCTTCGGGCGAGAGAGCGCGGTTGTGCCGCTCCCGGAATTCCGCCGCCGCATCGAAGCCGTCGATTGCCTTGGCCTTTTCTTTGACTTTAGGTTGCGGCGGCGTTGCCTTGGCCGTTGTCGGATTCTCCTCCGTTTGCTTACCGGTCAACAGAATCACCAGCCAGACGCCGATGGTCAGGGCAATGCCCAACGCAAGAAGCCTGCTTGTCGAATTGTCCGTTGTGTCGTTGCGTTTCATCTCTTTGTCCTCCTTTCTTTTACTTGCTGTTGAGTTCGTCGTGCTGCTCTCGATCCCAAACGATGTAGTTTTTAGCCAGCAACGGTTTGAACGCTCGGCCTTTCCACCAAATCCGACTGCTTCCCTTCTCCTCTAACTGGTAGATTCTGGTGTTTTTCTTAAGTATTTTGATTTTCTTCCAACCGGAGCTGGTGGCGCTCAATGTATGTTCCTGATTCTGCCAATCATCAAAGATCTTCACTATGAAGTCTTCTTCCTCTTTGGACCAAGTCAAATAATCCAATTGATACCTCACTTCCACTTTGTAAGTTTGTTTTTTGGCCAGCCGATTGTCGCCGACGGTGACTTCGTTCAACAGCCGATGGTTGCATTTGATGCGCTCGCTTTCGCCAGTATACACCCATCTGCCTTCTTTGGTGAATTCGGTCCATTCTCTGCCGTTATCGTCGGAACGCCATCCTTTTTCAGCGGTGGCGTATTCCTTCTCCATTTTGCTGGTGCTCATGTAGTCATCGCCGTAATCGTTGCCCCAATCCCCTAGAATGTATTTTCTGGAGTTGGCTTCTCCGGGTTCGGCGTCAGGGTCGTAGTCGGGATTGTCCACCACTTCATTGTAGGACACGTTGAAGTATTCGGTCCATTTGTCGTCGTTGTAACCTCGGTTTCTTTCTCTATCCCTGTCGGGAGTCAATTCGCTGTGCGCGTAGCCGTTAACGGTTTGGGTCATGCGGGAACCACCAAACGCCTCCACCTTGGGTTTGGCCGTGATTTTGCCGTCCATCGGCGGAGTGACGGGAACTTTGTTGCCAGTGAGAGCGTCGTAAATGAAATTGGCCAGAACGCCGGCGGCAACGCCCTTGCCGCTCGCTTCCGTGCTCGGCAAGGGAGCGAGACTGGCGGCCAAGGCGATCACGGCAATGCCGAGAGTCTGCGCCTTAAATTTGGAATGATGTACCAATATGTTTTGTTTCATGTCGTTTTAAGTATCTATTTCTGTTACTAATAACTCAACCGATTTCGGCAAAATCTGGAAAACTTTGGAAAAGTAACTTGGTTTATCCATTTTGTCGAGAACTTTTTTGAAAAAGTTATTCTCAAGTTATTTGCATTGGATTTTTAAGGCTCTGCGGCGATTGGTTGGGAGATTTTTGTTTCATTCATCGTCGGCGCTGAGTTTGGCCAGCACGGAAAAGTCTTCCAAAGTGGTGGTGTCGCCTTTGATTTTATCGCCGGCGGCGATTTGTTTGAGGAGACGCCGCATGATTTTGCCGGAGCGGGTTTTGGGAAGGGCGTCGGCAAAGCGGATTTGGTCTGGTTTGGCGACGGGACCGATTTCCTTGCCGACGTGGTTGCGCAGGTTTTTTTGGAGTTCGGGGCTTGCTTGGGCGGCGCCTTTGAGGGTGACGAAGGCGGTGAGTGACTGGCCTTTGAGGGGATCGGGTTTGCCGACAACGGCGGCTTCAGCCACGTTTTTGTGGCTGACGAGGGCGCTTTCGACTTCGGCGGTGCCGATGCGGTGGCCGGAGACGTTGAGGACGTCGTCAATGCGTCCCACGATCCAGAAGTAGCCGTCTTCATCTTGGCGGCAACCGTCGCCGGTAAAGTAGCTGCCGGGAACTTCGTTCCAATAGGTTTGACGGAATCGTTTGGGATCGCCCCAGATGCCGCGAAGCATGCCGGGCCAGGGTTTGCGGATGACGAGTTTGCCTCCGGTGTTTGTGGGAACGGCCTTACCTTGGTCGTCGACAACTTCGGGGAGGATGCCGAAGAAGGGCAAGGTGGCGGTGCCGGGCTTGGTTGGGATGGCTCCTGGAAGGGGAGCGATCATGATGCCGCCGGTTTCGGTTTGCCACCAAGTGTCCACGATGGGACAGCGTTTTTGGCCGATGACTTTGCGGTACCACATCCAGGCTTCCGGGTTGATGGGTTCGCCGACGGTGCCAAGAAGTCTCAGGGAATGGAGCCGGTGTTTCTTCGGCCATTGTTCGCCCCATTTCATGAAGGCGCGAATAGCGGTGGGCGCAGTGTAGAGAATGCTGACTTGATATTTGTCCACAATATTCCAGAAGCGGTCGGGTTGGGGCCAATTGGGAGCGCCTTCGTACATGAGAACGGTGGCGCCGTTGGCGAGAGGGCCGTATACTAAGTAACTATGCCCTGTGATCCAGCCGACGTCGGCGGTGCACCAGTAAACGTCGGAGTCCTTGAGATCGAAGACGTATTTGGCGGTCAATTGAGCGCCCAGCAGGTAGCCGGCGGTGGTATGGAGAATGCCCTTGGGTTTGCCGGTGGATCCGCTGGTGTAGAGGATGAAGAGCGGGTGTTCGCTGTCGAGCTTGGCGGGCGGGCAACGGTCGTCGACTTGGGAAATTTCTTCGTGCCACCAAAGGTCTCGGCCGCGCTTCATTTTTACTTCGCTCCCCGTCCGCCGCAGCACGATAACTTTTTTGATGGTTTGGGCGATTGATTTTCCTTTGGCTTTGATCTTGAGCGCTTGGTCGACGTTTTCTTTGAGCGGCACAATGGCGCCCCGGCGAAAGCCTCCGTCGGCGGTGAGGACGATTTTGGCGCCGCAGTCTTGAATTCGCTCGGCAACCGATCGGGCGCTGAATCCGCCGAAGACAACGGAATGGACGGCGCCGATGCGGGCGCAGGCCAGCATAGCAACGGCCGCCTCTGGTACCATCGGCAGATAGAGAAGCACGCGGTCGCCTTTGCGGACGTTGTTTCTCTTGAGCACATTGGCGAAAAGGCAGACTTCCCTATAAAGTTGGCGATAGGTAAGCGCGCGTTCTTCGCCGGGTTTTCCCGGAGCCGCCGGCTCGCCTTCCCAGAGGATGGCCGCCTTGTTGGCGCGGTCGGCATCCAAATGGCGGTCGAGACAATTGACGCTGGCGTTTGTCCGCCCGCCGACAAACCATTGAGCGTCCGGCTCCTTCCATTGCAGCACTTTTTTCCACGGTTGGAACCAAAACAGCTCATTGGCTGCTTGTTTCTCCCAAAATCGCTCGGGGTTCTTTATGGACTCGTTGTACATTTTGCGATATTGCGCGAGCGATTGGATGCGCGCCCGCTGGGAAAATTCCTTGTCGGGCGCAAACTTCCGCTTCTCGCGCATCACCGATTCGATGTTCTGCGCTGTCTTCTTTGATTTCATGATGCCGCGGGAAAAACAAGGAGACTAAGCAGGCGGCTTTGGCGGGTCAATCTTTCATTCAGAAAAGATAGGAAACCAAAGCCGCGTTCGGAAAGCCGTTTGGCGGAAAACGCGGAATGGAATCTTTGGATTCGCGAAGCCTTTTGTCTCGGCGGCTTGGGAGAAGGCGAATCCGACTTGAAAATCGTTGACCATGGCGGAGGGAATTTTGTAACTTGGATTCCGAAAGCAGGCATGATTCCACAACCTGCGGGATTAGAACAAAGGATGACTACGGACACGGAGACGAATTCAAAAGGAGGTCTGGAGGGCGTTGTGGCCGCAAAGACCCGATTGAGCGCCGTCAACGGCTCGGCGGGAGAGCTTGTTTACTGCGGCTACAACATCGACGAATTGGCCGGACAAACGGGCTACGAAGAAGTGGTGCACTTACTGCATCACGGTCATCTGCCCAATCAAGCCGAACTGGACGAACTGCGGGCGACGCTTGCCGGCTTTCGAGACCTGCCGCGAGGAGTAATAGATTTGCTGCGCTCCCTTCCCCGTTCGACCCCTCCTATGCACGCGATTCGGACGGCGATTTCCGCATTGGGTTGTTTTGATCCGGAAGCGGAAGAGAACTCAATGCGCGGCCAACGACAAAAAGCGCTTCGGCTGATTGCGCAAATCCCGATAGTGACCGCTTATTTTCATCTAGCGAGGCAGGGCAAACCTCTGCCTCCTTCGGATTCTTCTTTGGGCGAGGCGGCCAACTTTCTGCATTTGATCGACGGCAAAAAGCCTTCCGAGGAAACGATCAAAACTTTGGACATGTGCTACGTCCTCCACGCCGACCACGGGATGAACGCTTCCACTTTTAGCAGCCGAGTGACGATTGCGACGCTCAGCGACATGTATTCCGCCATTTGCTCCGCCATTGGGACGCTGAAAGGACCGCTCCACGGCGGCGCCAACGAAGGCGTCATCCGAATGTTGCAAGAAATTGGCTCCGTCGAAGCGGTGGACGGGTTCATCGCCAATTGCTTGGAAAAAAAGAAAAAAATCATGGGCATCGGACATCGGGTTTACAAAGTGCTGGACCCTCGGGCGCCCCACCTGAAGCGGATGGCGCAAAAGCTCGGCGCCCAGTTGGGCGAACCGAAATGGATTCAAATGAGCGAGCGCATCGCCGAAATTATGCTGCAAGAAAAAGGGCTGCACGCCAACGTAGACTTCTACTCCGCCACCGTCTATTACTCGCTGGGGCTTCCCATCGACTTGTTTACGCCCCTGTTTGCGATTGCCCGCACGGCCGGATGGACGGCGCACGTTTTGGAGCAACTTTCGGACAACCGGCTCATTCGGCCGCAGAGCGAATACATAGGAGAGATCGGCCTCCGAGTTCAACCGATCCAGCAACGTTAGCCGTTCGATTGCCTGCTTGAAAAGACAGTCGCCATCGGGCAATCCTTTGGACGCAATCGTCGCCGCCCTCCCAATTTCCATAGACATAATGAACCTGCACGAATTTCAAGCAAAGCAACTGCTCGCCGCGCACGGAGTCGCGGTTCCGGCGGGAGAGCCTTGCCAAAGCCCTGCTGCGGCAAAATCCATTGCCGAGCGGCTTTTTGCCGCCGGCGCCCGCTCACTTGTGGTCAAAGCCCAAATCCACGCCGGCGGACGCGGGAAAGGCGTCTTCAAAAATGGCTTCCGAGGCGGCGTTCACCTTTGCCAATCCGCCGCCGAAGCGGAGGAAAAAGCAAAAGCCATGCTTGGGGAAATCCTCGTCACCAAACAAACCGGAGAGAGCGGCCGACGAGTGAGCACATTGCTCATCGCCGCCGCGGAGAACATTCTTAAAGAATTCTATCTGGCCGCGCTTCTTGACCGCCGAATGGGACGGCCGATTGTCATGGCCAGCGCCCAAGGTGGCATGGACATCGAAGAAACCGCAAAAAAAGTGCCTGAAACCATTCTCCGAGAAACCATCCATCCCTCCCTCGGCATGATGCCCCATCAAGCCAGAAAAATGGCGGCGGGATTGAAAATTCCCTCCAATCAGATCGTTTCCGCAGCGCGGCTTATTCAAAACGTCTATCGAACCTACTGGGAATCAGACGCATCGCTGGTCGAAATTAACCCGCTATGTTTAGTGGAAGACAGCGAGGGAAACCAAAAAATCATGGCCGTCGACGCCAAAATCACGATTGACGACAACGCGCTTTATCGGCAACCGAAGATTGCGGCAATGCGCGACCCCGAAGAAGAGGCAACCCTCGAAAGAGAGGCGGGCCAGTTCGACCTAAACTACATCAAACTAGATGGAAACATTGCCTGCTTGGTAAACGGCGCCGGCCTGGCTATGGCGACAATGGACGTCATCCAACACTTCGGAGGCAATCCGGCCAACTTCCTGGACGTCGGCGGCGGCGCAAGCAAAGAACAAGTAACGGCCGCCTTTCGAATCATCTTAAGCGATCCCAACGTGAAGGGCATTTTGGTCAACATCTTCGGAGGCATCATGCAGTGCGACGTGATTGCCGAAGGGATTGCGGCGGCGGCGCGGGAAACCGGATTAACCCTGCCGTTAGTCGTCCGACTCGAAGGCAACCGCGTCGCTCTTGGCCAAAAAATTCTGAAAGAATCCGGCCTAACCATTATCAACGGCGACTCCATGGCGGATGCGGCGAAAAAAATTGTGGAAGCGGCGGGCAAAGCGTCCTAGTCGTCTGAAGAAGAATCAAAGAATTTTATGGCGATTTTGGTGCAAGAAGACACAAAGATTTTGGTGCAGGGCATCACCGGCTCCTTCGGCGGGCGCCACGCAAAATTGAGCTTGGACTACGGCTCAAACATCGTCGCGGGAGTAACGCCGGGCAAAGGCGGACGGGTTTTTGCCGAGAAAGTGCCGATCTTCGACACCGTGGCCGAAGCGGTTGCCCAAACCGGAGCGACCGCTTCGGCAATCTTCGTGCCGACGCCCTTTGCCGCCGACGCCATTTTGGAAGCGGCAGACGCCGGCATCCAAGTGGCCGTCTGCATCACCGAAGGCATCCCCGCCAAAGACATGGCTCAAGTCAAAGAGGCGCTCCAAGGCTCCTCAACCCGCCTCATCGGCCCCAACTGTCCGGGAATCGTCACCCCCGGCGAAGGCAAAGAATCCCAAGGCGGCTGCCGCATCGGCATCGCGCCGGGCTACATCCACCGCAAAGGCAACGTCGGGGTCGTTTCCCGAAGCGGAACCCTCACCTACGAAGCCGTTTGGCAGTTGACTCGCCAAGGCGCCGGCCAGTCCACTTGCGTCGGCATCGGAGGCGATCCGATAAACGGCGCTTCTCATCTAGACATTCTCAAGCTGTTCAACGAAGACCCAGACACGCACGGCGTCATTATGATCGGGGAGATTGGCGGTTCGGCCGAAGAAGAAGCGGCCGATTGGATTCGAGGCCATTGCCGCAAACCCGTCGCCGGATTCATTGCCGGAACAACAGCTCCGCCTGGCCGACGTATGGGACACGCCGGCGCCATCATCAGCGGAGGAAAAGGGACCGCCGAAGCAAAAATCCAAGCCTTTCGCAACGCCGGAATTCTGGTTGCGGAAACACCGTCCGCAATGGCGAAAACCTTGCTGCAGGCGCTCGAAAGGTAGCGGATACGTCTCGATGTCCAACACTCAATATAATAAAGGTTAATCTAAATTATGAATCCGCTAACGATCTTGCTAGCATAGTGACGAACATTCACGAAACCGTTAAAAATTATCAATGCAATTTGCCATATCTTAGCGTCGCTTATCATAGTGATTAAATTAGTTGAGAGAAACGAGTTTTCGAATGATATTCACACTGCGGCCGTCAAGTATTGTAAGGACGCCGTGCGATCTAATATTCTCGGCTTTCCCACGGCAATTTTTGTTATCATAACTTCCTATGTTGGAGACAATTAACCTTCTGCTGAATCTTGCGGGGCTGGGATTGTGGATCGGCGCTTTTGCTTTTTCCCACGCCGCCGCGCGGTTAAGTCGCCCCTTGACTTTGTTGTCTACCATGCGACCAGAAACTTCCGCCGCCCACGGCCGCCTAGTTTTGTTGGGAAGCCTAACGGCGCTACTCATTCTTCGCGCCGCTGCTTATTGGAATTTTTCAATGACCGGAGGCAGGTTTCCCTCCGTCGACTTTCGAATTTTATCGATCAGTTTCCGCCCAGACTTGTTCACCGAATTACTAGCTTATTCCATCGGCAGTTTTTTCGTGTTTTTATATTTGTATTATCTTTGGATGCTTGGCATTAGCCTCTGTTGCCGTTCTAGCGGTCCAGCGGATTCCATAGAGAACTTTGTAAATCAGCAGCTTCGATTTCTCGCTTCGCGGCACGTTGGTTGGAAGGTTTTTGCGGCGCTCTTTGCGGGCGCTGGCTTGTGGCTGGCTATTGGAAGCGCGCTTCTTGTCTTCGGAATCGGAGAGATTCCTCGGGAATGGTCGGTTTCCACGATTCTGTGGCAAAGCCCGTTTGTTGCGGTTTCTTTTGGGTGCAGTTTTCTCCTTGTGATGGCCGCAGTTTTGGTGTTGCATCTTATACACAGTTACGTGCATTTCGGAGAGCATGACGTGTGGCCGTTTATCGACCGGACGGCAAAAGTGTATTTGTCGCCTTTGCGCAGATTTCCTTTGATGTTTGGCCGTTTTGACTTCGCGCCGATTCTCGGCATTTTAGTCTTTTGGTTTTTGAATCGGATTGGAGATCGAGGTATTCGATGGGTTTGGGAACAATTGCCCGGATAAGTGTTTGCAAAGGGGATGGCGGATGAGTTTAGAGATGAAACGACGGTGGTGAACGCAGTGGATCCGGCGGTAATACAGACGAACATTCTTGAACAATGCTCGCGCAAGAATGTCTATTACATGGTATTCGGAATCCCGATGAAGACAAGAGGCAACGTATTGATTATGCGCCCGCCGAATTATTGGGCTTTGGCTTTGTGGATCGAGGATTGAAAACGTTGGAAGTTTTTAACATGGATTTGTCGATATGGAATGGGGAGAAGATATTGTTCCGGTGTTGTTGCTCTTTTTGTTGACGATGACGGTTTCTGCCATTGTCTGCGCGTTTTTGGCCCTCCGCTGTTTGCAGAATCGCCGTTCGTCCGCCGTAGATATAAATATAAGGAGGCCGGTTGCCGGAAGCCGTTCTCAATCGGAGGTAAATTGGTCTGTGTTGGATCCTCCTCGTTGTTGGGCGGCGATTCGAAGTCGGGATTTGAGAGCGGTTCAAGATGCCTTAGGCTTGGCCAATGCCACCGCGTGTTGTTGGACGGAAGGTCTTGCCGAGGCCGCCGCCGGGAACCGTTTTTTTGTCTCCCCGCCCATCAACGGCTGGATACTCGTGTTCGGTTCCCATTTGCCGACGCCTTCTGAAGACATAGATCAGTGCTTTCGGTTTGTAATGAACTTGAGCGTCGCTTTGGGAGAAGCGCAGTACTTCTGCGCAAACTCAATCAACGGAGAACACGCCTGGGCTCGGGCAATCCACGGCAACATCATTAGAGGCTACGCTTGGCATGGGGAAACGCTGTGGAATCAAGGGGAGTTCTCCGATGCGGAACGCAAAACGGAAATGGCGGTCTTCCCTTACGGCGAGTCGCCGGAAGCCTCCCTTTTTGATTCGCCCAATTTGTATCAAAGAAATGTGGAACGGATATTCCGCTTGGCGGGAAGATGGAGCGTGGATCCAATGCGGGCCGCTCAAGCGGAGATGGCGTCGCTTGGACTTAGCGGCGAAGTATCCCGCTCCCGAATTCTTTAAACATGATTCCAATCGATCCTCCCGCAAAAGAGGCTTTCCCAATCAGAAATTCTGCGCTAACCTTGTCGGCATGTCCGAAGAACTTTCCATGCTTGAAGTCGTTTTAGAGAGCTTTCCCAAACCGCTGTCTTTAGATTCGGGGCTCCATTGTCGCGTGCGTCCCTTGCAATCCTCGGACGAAACCCCGTTCTGGGAGTTTTTTCAGGCCGTGCCGGAAAGCGAGCGAATGTTCATCAAACATCACGTGCATCGAAAAGAAGTCATCGCCTCCTGGTGCTCCAAAATCGATCTCGGCCGCAACCTCCCGCTCTTGGCTTTGCGCGAAGGCCAAGTCATCGGCGCCTGCACGCTCCACCAACAATTAAGCGGTTGGAAACGGCACATCGGCCGAATCAGCGTCCTCATCCACCCCTCGTTTCGAGGACGCGGACTGGCAAAAAACATCGTCTCGGAGGGAATCGAAATCGCCCGGCAGATCGGATTAGAAAAACTAGAAGCCGAATTCATCGCCGGCCAAGAAAGAGCCATCCGCATGTTCGCCCTTTTAGGATTTAGCCACTTGCTCCGCTTGGACGACTACGTTCGAGACATGCAAGCCATCAGCCACGACTACGTGCTTATGGGAATGGACCTAACCACCGACGAAGAATACGCCGGCGTTGGCTAAAAGCGTCCAAAAACGCCAAAACATAACAATGAAGAAAATCGGCGAGACGAGTTTCGGCACACTAATCGTTGAAATGTCAGCGGACGAACTCCACGCATTACTGCAATGTTTCAATTTAAAGGAGGCATTTCAGATCAAGAAATCCAAACAATTATCAAAAACTTTCAAAAAGATAGAATCTTGGCGATAGATGAAAACAACCAAGTTGCCTATAAAGAATCCTGACAAAGCATCGCCTTCCTTTGCAGGCCTCCGTTGACGACGCTGTTATGGATAGTTTTTGTCCCCAGTGCGGCGCGGCCTTGCCCGACGAAGTGGCGGCCTGTCCAGAATGCGGTTCTTGCGAGGAAACCGGCTGGTCTGATCGAGCGCGATACGAGGCGATGGGCGTGGATTACGACGCCGACGAATTTGACTACGACGCCTTTGTCGAAAACGAATTTGGCGAGGGAAGAAAGAGACCGCAGGCAAAACAATGGTTTTTGGGGTTGGTTGCCGTCATCTTGACAATTTTATTTCTATTGTTGATTTTTTGAAATGCGAAAAACTTTGGATGGCGATGCATCCTGCTCGACGTTCCGTTTGTTTCCAATTCGCAACTTGAACGTCGCTAAAGTGACAGATTCGTAACGACAATAACTCAATCAAACATGAGCAAACGCATCCTAGTTGTCGACGACGAGCCGGACGCAGTAGAATTAATTAGCTTCAACTTAAAAGCCGCCGGCCTCGACGTAATCACAGCCGAAGACGGCGAATCCGCCCTTTCCAAAGCGCGCCAATTCTTCCCAGACCTAATCGTGCTGGACGTCATGCTTCCCGCCGTCGACGGCCTGGAAGTTTGCAAAATCCTTCGCAGAAACACGGCCACCTCCTGCCTTCCCATTATCATGCTGACAGCCAAAGCCGAAGAAATCGACCGAGTCCTAGGCCTCGAATTGGGCGCGGACGATTATTTGACCAAACCTTTTAGCCCGCGAGAATTAGTTCTCCGAATCAAAAACTTGCTCAACCGCCGGCCAAAAACCACGCGAAAGCTGGATTACTTTCAGTCTTCCGAATTGACCATCGACGTGCCCAGCCACCTAGTAAAAGTAGGAAGCAAAAGAATCGATTTGACCCCCACAGAATTCAAACTGCTCGCTCTCTTGGCCGAACGACGAGGAAGAGTCCAATCCCGCGAACGCCTGATCCAAGACGTATGGAAATACAACAGCAACCTAATCGACACAAGAACAGTGGACATGCACATCCACCGCCTGCGCGAAAAACTCGATACCGCCGGCCGCTTCCTCGATACAGTCCGCGGAGTCGGCTATCGTTTCCTCAACGACTAAAAAAGAAACACTGCGCCCGCCACAGTCAAACAATCCCAAACGAATCTCATGTGGATGCTCCTTTCCGCCCTGCTTGCCGCCGCGCTCCTTTGCGTCTTGGCCATCAGCCGCCGCAAAATCCATGCCCTTTCCGCCCGCTTGGCAGCGGCAAAACGCGCCCGCGCCGAAACAGAACAACACCTCTCCAAAGAGCTAGAACAACAAAAAGCCCAGCAAGAAACCCTCTTCAACCGTATGCTCGCAGGCGTCCTCATCCTCGACGGCAAAGGCCGCGTTCGCCTCGTCAACTCCGCCCTCCAACGCCTGTTCAACCTCCCAAACAACATCCAAAACAAAACCCTCCTAGAAACCATCCGCTCCCACGAACTCCATGAAATCGTCCAAACCGCCGCCAACCAAGGCCCCGTCGCCGGCCGAGAACTCAACTTCCCATCCGCCGCAAAAAACCGCTACTTCTCCATCAGCGCCGCAGGCCTCAAAGACTCCGACGCCCAATCCGGCGTCATCGTCCTCTTCCACGACCTCACCCAAATCAAACTCCTCGAAAACAAACGCAAAGACTTCATCGCCAACGTCAACCACGAACTCCGAACTCCGCTCTCCATGATCAAAGGCTGCGTCGAAACGCTCCTCGACGGAAACGCCCCCAACCCTCAAGACCATGAACGATTCCTCCAAAAAATCCAAAAACACACCGACCGCCTCACCTTCCTCATCGAAGACCTCCTCGCCCTCTCCCAACTCGAATCCGGCCAAATCGCTATGAACCACGCCCAAATCCAACTCGCCTCCCTCATCCAACGAGTCTTCGACGACCTCCAAGACCGCGCCAAATCCCAATCCATCACACTCACCTCCAAAATTCAAACCAAAACCCAAATCTGGGCAGACCCCGACCGAATCCACCAAGTCATCCAAAACCTCGTCGACAACGGCATCAAATACGGCAAACCCGGCGGCAACGTCTGCATCCACTCCACCGCCAACCCCAACAACGACAACATCACCATCCACATCTCCGACGACGGACCCGGCATCCCAAAAAACGCCCAACAACGCATCTTCGAACGCTTCTTCCGCGTCGACAAAGCCCGCTCCCGCGAACAAGGCGGCACCGGACTCGGTCTCGCCATCGTCAAACACATCATCCAAGCCCACAACGGCCGCGTCTGGCTCAACAACAACCACAAAGGCGCCGTCTTCTCCCTCTCCCTCCCCAACAAACCCGACAACAATCCTCGCTAAAAAATTTCTTCCTCTAAAACGCTTTTTTTCCTTGCAATCCCCAAAATCCCTCCTCAAAATAATCCACCAAACGATAACGACGCGACAAAAACGCCAAACAAAGAAAGCCAATCCATGAAAATAAAAGCAATCATCCACGAAGCGGAAGAAGGCGGCTACTGGGCCGAAGTGCCCTCCCTTCCCGGATGCGCCACCCAAGGCGAAACCCTCGAAGAAATCCGCAAAAACATCCGCGAAGCCATCGAAGGCTACCTGTCCGTAAACACTCCGGACAACCCTATCCCCAAAAAAGCCAAAGCCATTGAAGTCGCCGTGTGAAAACCATCAGCGGGAAGCGTTTTTGCCGCTTACTCCAAGCGCAAGGATGGCGATTGGAGCGAATTCACGGAAGCCATCATATCTTTGTCAAGGAAGGCATAGCGAAATCTATCTCCGTTCCCGACCACTGCGACAAAGATTTAAAGCAAGGCCTGCAAAAACATTTAATGAAAATGGCCAAAATCGAAAACCTAAACCACTGACCAGCCAGCCGCCTCGACAACTCCCAAATCCACGTCGAGAACCGCCGGCAACCTCAAAAACCCCAAAAAAAAGCAAAACCCATCCATTCCAAAATCCCAACGAAAAAAATAAAACAAAACCCAAACTTTTTCCCTGAAATCAGTGGAAAATCCGTCCCAGAATTTTTTCCCTTTATTTTATGACAATTCTGAAAAGCAAAATGGATATGTTGAAAATGAAAACTTGCGCGCTTTTGGCTGGCGGAATGCTGGCCATTGCTTTTGCCCTGCAACAAACCGCACTCGCTCAAACCACGCCGGGAACGGAAACCGACCCGCCAACAGAAGAACCCACGCCGCCGGCAAACACCGTCAACTGCCCCGGCTCCCTTCTTCACGGCAGAACGATAAAAGTCGCCGATGCCATCCTAAACGCTCTGCAAGGTATCACCGCCTGCGATCAAGTGACCGCCAATCAACTGGCTACGATTACTTTATTGGAGTTTGAACACCAAAGCCTAACTATGCAATCTAACGACTTTGCTGGCCTCTCCGGCTTGGAAACATTGAGTATTAGGTATACCCAACTAACTTCCCTGCCCGCCGGCCTCTTTGACGGGCTCACCAACTTGCAAACGCTATATCTTGGAAACAATCGCTTAACTTCCTTGCCGGCGAATATCTTTGACGAGCTGCCCAACCTGCAAACCCTAGTTCCTAGTTCTAAACAACAATCCCCTCCCTCAGGTGTCCATTCCCTTTAAAAGATTGTAAAGCTTGGAAACCTTCACCAGAGACGAAGACACCCAAGTTTTAGTCACCGGCCAAGAGTTCTCTCTCACCAGCGTATTGCACGGCCGCAGTCAAAGAGCGGCCGCCGCCATATTAGACGCTTTGCCCGGCCTCGCTGCCGCCAACCAAGTCACCAACTTTGCCCAACTCTCTTCCATCACCAACTTGAACTTGCGCAGCCAAAGCCTCGCTTCTCTGCAAACCAACGACTTCGCCTGCCTTTCCGGTTTGCACTCTGCATCTTGACAACAACCAACTCACTAACTTGCCAGACGGAATCTTTGATGATCTTATTAATCTGAACACTTTGGACCTTTCCAGAAACCAAATCAGCGCCTTGCCGGCCGGTGTTTTTGATCAACTTGCCAATCTGGAAACTTTGCGTCTTCAAAACAATCGCTTGGCTTCTTTGCCCGATGGAATCTTTGACCGCTTGATGAACTTGAGGAACGAAGTAGAACTGAGCGGCAATCCGCTTAGCATTGAGATTTCTCTTTCTCCTACTATTTTAGAAGTGGCCGAAGGCAATGCAGGCACAACCAACGCCAACCTGCAAGTGCGCATAAGCCAAGCCTACGCCGAAGCCATCACCGTTCGCTACACTACCCAAGATGGCACCGCCACCTCCGGCCTAGATTATACCACAACCAGCGGCATGCTTACTTTCCCTGCCGGCACCACAAGCCTTACACAAACTATTTCCATTCCTATCCGCGGTGACACCTTAGATGAACCGCCCAGCAAAAGTTTCCGCCTCATACTAAGCAACCCTAACAACGCTGTATTTCCCAACAACGCCAACACTTTGCAATCCACCATTACCATCCTAGACGACAACCCCGTCTGTCGCCCCGTCCCCGCCGAGTTTAGTCTGCCCTCGCTCATATTTAGCGCAGACCGCCTAACCATCAGCGAAGGCCAAACTGCCATTTACCAAGTGCGCGGCGTCACCGCCCGCGTGTCGGATATGATCGTCCGCATCCGCAGCAGTCATCCGCAGTTAATTGTAGAACCCCGAAAACTAATCTTCACCACCACCACCTTGCTGAACTTCCAAACCATCCAAGTGCGCGCAACCGCCAATGCCGCCGATATTGACGAGCCAATCTCCATCGTGCACTCTATTGACGCCAGCGAAGGCTTCGTGGCGCACGAAAACGCCGGCGCGCTCTCTGTCTCCATTTCTTCGCCTGCGGCGGCCATAGAGGCCGACGAACTCGGTTCCGAAGGGTCTTCGGAAAACGCGGCGATAGAGCCTCCACTTATCGACTACGACCAAGATGATAACGGCCTGATTGAAGAAAAGGTCGGACGAAGGAGAGCACTCCGCTCGGTTTAAGATACTTGCGCAATCGAAGAATGGCTCTGGTTTGAGAGCATTGAGTGCCGGACGCTCGGTTGCCGCCGCCGAAGAAAGAATTCTGGAAAGAATTCGCGATTACCTGAGCGACCAACCGGATATTACCGAGCGAGTCGTCCGTCCGGTTCTCTTCAGCTTTCACAAACCCATCGTCGTCGAAATCCAAGGAGACGACCTTCCAACCTTGAGGCAGCTGGCGCAAGAAGCCGAAACCTTATTGCAAAACCATCGGGAACTCGCCGACGTGGAAACCACCCTCCGTCAAGGCGCCCCTGAAATTCAAATCGCCTACGACCGCCAGAGGCTTTCCCACTACGGCCTCAATCTTGGCCAGGTTGCCGAGCAAGTCAAAACCCTCGTCAAAGGCTTTGAGGCCACTCGCTACAATCTCAAAGACCGGCGCATCCCCATTATCGTGCAACTGGAAGAAGCGGATCGCCGGTCTGCGCGGCAGATCGAAAACCTCGCCGTCACTCAAAGAGCGATGGAAGGAAGTCGAACTACCGCCGTGACGCCGCAAATTCCGCTAAGCGCCGTTGCCTCCCTGCGCATTGGCGAAGGGCCGAGCGAAATTCGCAGAGTCGATGGCAAACGAGTCGCCCTCATCCAAGCCAACCTCGGCCAAGCCAGCCTCGGAGAAGCCGTGGACAAGATTGAAGAAACCCTCTCCAACGAAATCCTCTGGCCCGCCGAAACTTCCTTCGCCTTTTCGGGGCAGAACAAAGAATGGGAACGAAGCCGGGCCGGCTTGTATCTGGCCCTTGCGCTCAGCATCTTTCTCGTCTACGTGATTATGGCCTCCCAATTCGAATCGCTGATGCAGCCGTTGATTATCATGGGAACCGTGCCTCTGGCGTTTTTTGGCTCGGTCATCGGACTCAAACTGCTTGGGATTCATCTCTCGGTCGTTGTGTTCCTCGGTTGGATATTGTTGATCGGCATTGTCGTCAACAACGCCTACTATTCTTTTCGTTGGTTTGAAATTATTCGGTGAGCACCAGAATAATCTATAAGCCAATCATCCACCAACCTGAGATCCAGCCGCAGAAGAACAAGGCGGGTTCTTTTTCGGTCATCATTTCCTCTGTTACTTTCGCATTGCCCGATTCGCGCGCCGCTTCCTTCTTTCTTCATGGAATGTTTTTCCCGCGTTATTTTGCGAGCAGCAGGTTGTCTTGGGGGAAGGGTTTTTTGGTGTGGATGTTGACTCGCGGCGGCAACTTGGGCCAGACTTCGTCGTATTGTTTCTCCGCCGCCCAGTGTTGCATCACGGGGTATTCTTCGGGGTTGTATTCTTGTTTGAATGTGCCTAGCTCGGCGGCGACTTCGTCCATTCCCTTTGACCATCCTTTGCCGGCGGGCGTGATGAAAACTCCGGCGGCGGCTTCGTTGCTTCGAATGGTCTGCGCAAAGGCTTTGACTTTGTCTATCGACGGCTTGCCGGTGGTAACTTGCGCAATCACCAAGTCTTTGCCTTCGGTGGTTTTATTCAGCAAGAATCCCCTGCCGTCCATGCCTTTGTCGCCTTGTTGAACTTTGTTGGCAACCATGCCGAGAATGCTTTCCACCGCAAAGGATTCAAAGACGAATGGATTGGTTTTGGCAAGTTCCAGCAGTTGCGCGCGGTCTTTGGGAATGCCGTCAATGTTGACGGGGATGCCGGCTTCGGACATGCGGTCTTCCGCAATGGCCTTGACGCAGTAAAGCGAGACGTCAATCCCCACCCACTTTCTATCCAGCCGATGCGCCGCTTCCAGCGTAGTGCCGCAGCCGCAAAATGGATCCAACACAATGTCTCCGGGATTGGTAGTTGCCCTGATAAACCTCTCTATCAACGCCATCCGCTTCTGCGTCGGGAAACCCATCCTCTCTTTCGAATGCGCGGAAAGTGGCGGGACGTCTAATATCATGTCGGTCAGTACCCGTCCCTTGCTGGTGGAAAGATAACGTTTGAACCGAGGAATGTCTCCCTTTGGCGGCCAATAGATCAAGCCCGCTGAATCTAGATAGTCTAGTTTTTGGTGGATTGACATCGCATCCCAATTGGCGGGCTTGGCAACATGATCAGGAAATGTTCCCGGCGCCGCCCAATGCCTTTTCACTTTATTAGGGTCAATGCCGCGCCAAGGCTTTCCCGAATCGCCTTTTTTCGTGACGCCCGGCCCGGTGAGAGCCTCATGTCTATGCACTCCAAATTCATCTTGGTGGCGATAGAACTTGCGAAGGTATTCGGGGTCGTGATCGAGGAAGACGTCGTGGAAGAGATTGTCTTCGCCATTGGCGTAGAACAAAATTATATCGTGGATGGCAGGGAATTTGCGTTTTGTTTTTCTAGAAGAAGTTCGTTTCCATACGATTTCATTGCGGAAGTTTTGCGCGCCAAAGATGGCGTCCATTATGGTTTTGATGTAGTGAGAGGCGGTTGGGTCGCAGTGAAAGAAAATACTGCCGGTGGTTTTTAGCAACTCTTGCATTAAGGCGAGGCGTTCGGCCATGTAGCTGACATAAGAGAGCATCCCAGATTTGCCGAGGTAGGTTCGCATGCCTCGTATGACTTCATTAGCGGGATGCGCGGCGTTTTGGCAAAGGTCGGCCACTCTTTTCTTCGCCGCCGCATTCCAAGTCCACATATCGGTAAACATAGTTAGCGGGCCGGTTTCTTTGCTGTCGGCTTCGGATTTGTATAGAACGCCGTAGTTGGCGTTGCTGTTAAAGGGCGGGTCGAGGTAAATCAAATCCGCCTGCGGGCCTGCCTGCTTTTCTTTCCACTGCGTCATCAAGTCGAGGCAGTCTCCGTAATAAGTAGTTCCTGTTTTCATCTGTTGTCTATGTTATGCGCTCCTTTGCCGGCGCATAAGTTACCTCTCTTTTCTGAGGTTTTATTCGTTATTTTTATTTTAGAGAGGCTAGGCTTTGTTTAGGATTTGTTTGGCTGCCTTGGCCATTTCTACGGCGGTCAGGCCGTGTTTTTCGTAGAGGTGTTTCGCAACATAGGCGGATTGTCCGAACTTTCCCTTGATTCCTAAGGATCGCATTTGATGCGGGATGCCGGCTCTGGAAAGAGCGTGGGAAACTTGGGCGCCCATGCCGCCAATGATTTGATGGTCTTCGATGGTGACGACTTTTCCGCCGGTTTGGGATACGGCTCGGCCGATGGTTTCGACGTCGATTCGGTTGACAAAGGGATTGTTAATCACCGCCGCATGAATGCCTTCGGCTTTCAGCAAGGCGGCCGCTTGCAACGCTTGGGAAAAGAGAGGGCCGTTGCCGATCAAGACGGCGTCCGCGCCTTCGCGAACCACTTGCGCTTTGCCCCATTGGTAGCGGGCGTTTTCCATCCAGTGGACGGGATAGCTTTCTCTGCCGACGAAAAAGATTACGGTCTCGCCGTTTTGTCCGGCTTTTCGAGCTTCGGCTTGCCGCCGGATGGCTTGACGCATGAATGCTTCGGCTTCGTCGGCGCAGGACGGAGCGATGACGATTGTATGCGGGATGGCGCTGACGGCGGCAAAATAAGTGGTGGCCTGATGCGAAGCGCCGTCGGCCGCGTCTTGGAATCCGACGTGCGAGAAAACAGCAATCATCGGCGCTTGGGAAAGGGCGGCCATCGTTAGAGGCAGATTCCCTTTGGTGGCGCCGAATTGTCCAAAAGTGTCCACGATGGGGATGAATCCCGCTTTGGCCAAGCCGGCGCCGACGCTCACCATGTTGGCCTCCGCAACGCCCACTTCCACAAAGCGGTCGGGAAAGCTTTTTTGAAAGGCGCTGATGCCCGTCGAGCCTTGCACGTCGGAGGAAACCGAATACACCGGATGCCCTTCTCGCGCGGCCTGTATCGCGGCCGCGGCCAAGCCGGCTTGAACTTTGCTCTTGGGAACGACGGCGGAAGCGGTCGAAGCGGCGGTTTTGGCGGCTTGATTGTTTTCCCATTTTTGGCGCAGTTCTCGCGCCCAATCCGCTAGATCCGCCGGCGCTTCGCCATCCCAAATCTCCGACACAAATTCGATAATCTTCTCTCCGCCCTTGAGAGGAAAACCATGCCCGCCGGAAGCGGATTCTTCAGTGGCCTTCACGCCGAAGCCCTTGATGGTTTTGGCCAGCAGGCACACCGGTTTCTCCGGCCTTGCTTGGGCGCTCGCCAGCCCCTGTTCGAGAGCGGAAAAGACCGCTTGCAAATTGTGGCCGTCTTCCACGTGAATCACGCGCCAACCCAAGTTGTCCATCGCGTCAAAGGAAGGTTGCATGCAAAAGGCGTCGTCTGCGATTCGGCCGGACAACTTGGTGTTGTTGTCGGAGATTACCATAAGGAAGGGATTCACTTTTCCTTTGGCCGCCAAGCCCGGAATAGCGGCAAAGGCTTCCTTGGCCTCGCCCTCCATGGACGCGCCGTCAGACACGGTCAAAATCGTCGTTCGGTTTCGTCCGGCCACTCGGTCGCCGATGGCCAGCCCTTGCGCCTGCGCCACGGCCGAACTGAGCGGCCCGTTGCTCAAAAGAACGCCTTCGGGGTTCAAGTGCGATTCCCCGTGTCCCGTTAACTTGCTGGAAATTGACCGAAATCCGCGCAAGTCTTCCAAAGTCATGCCGTCAAAGCCGAGATTTGCCCGCAAGGCGTAGATGCCGTTTTCCGTGTGGCCGGCATCGTTCACAAAGTTGTAGACTTCGTGCCACGGGCGATCTTGGCGGCGGAAGAGGATGCCGTGGATCGCCGCCATAATCTCCGCAAAGGCCGCCGGCCCGCCCCAATGACAGGCGGCGCCTCCGTTCACGGCGTGAACGTTCATCAAGGCGACCAAAGCGCGAGTGGCCCGCGGATCGCCGAGGATGACATCGCCGCCGTCCCGGCTTTTCACGGAAACGAAATACTTGGGAACGCCCGGCGGATTCCCCGCCAAGCGCGGCGGAAGAGAAAAGGCGGTTAAAGGCGGGGCATTTATCGGTTTGGCGTCAGAAGTGTCGGATCCCATAGTTTATTTGTCGAATGTCCAATTGCTTTTGCGACGCGCAATTTAGCCGAGACTTCCTAAAAGGAAAGCAAAGATTTCATCCTGCCCATCCATTCCCATTATTCGATTTTCCAAAATCAAAAAGAAATGCTTGACAAACTTGTTTCTTTCCGCCAATTAATAAACAAAAAGCACAACTTGAACCTGAATCTATGCTATGATCACTATATCTGGACGCACAACGCAATTTTGTGACGGTGTTTCTCGCCGCAACTTTCTCAAAATCGGAGGACTCGGACTGGGAGGACTGGCCTTGCCGGACTTGCTCCGCGCCGACGCCGATGCCGGAAACGGCCGCTCTCACAAGGCGGTCATTATGATTTTCCTGCCCGGAGGCCCGCCTCATCAAGACATGTTCGACCTAAAAACAGAGGCGCCTTCGGAAATTCGAGGAGAATTCAAACCCATTTCCACCAAAGTCCCCGGCGTCCAAATCTGCGAACACTTTCCCAAAATGGCCGCCATCATGGATCGTTTGGCGGTCATTCGATCCATCGTCGGCGCCGATCCCGATCACGACGCCTATCAATGCATGACCGGACGCTCTCTCCGACGCCCCAAACCTCCGGCCGGCGGTTGGCCATCTCTCGGCGCCGTCCTCTCCAAACTTCACAAGCCTGTCACTCCGCAAATGCCTCCCTTTGTAGGCCTCGCTCCCAAAATGGGAGAGATGCGCTGGGCCAACCCCGGCAAACCCGGTTTCCTCGGACCCACCCACGCTCCCTTCCAGCCCAATGGATTTGGCAAAGAGGACATGACCCTGAACGGAGTCACTCTCGACCAGCTCAACGACCGCCGCCGCCTGCTAGCCGGTTTTGACCGCTTCCGGCGCGACGTCGATTCCAGCGGCGCTATGGAAGGGTTGGACGCCTTCACCCAACAAGCCTTCGGCATTCTCACCTCCTCCAAACTCGCCGAAGCCCTCGACGTCGCCCGTGAACCCTCCCGCATTCGCGAGGAATACGGCAAAGGCGATCCAAAAAACCGCGCGGACGGCGGCCCCAAAAATCTCGAACACTTTCTCATCGCCCGCCGTTTGGTGGAAGCCGGCGCCCGTTGCGTCACACTCGCCTTCAGCCGTTGGGATTGGCACAACCGCAACTTCAAACGCGGCCGTGAAGACATGCCCCTGCTTGACCAAGGCGTCTCCGCCCTTGTCAACGACCTTCACCAACGCGGCATGAACAAAGACGTTTCTCTCGTCGTTTGGGGCGAATTCGGCCGCACCCCAAAAATCAACGCCGACGCCGGCCGCGATCACTGGCCGCGCGTCTCCTGCGCCCTGCTTGCCGGCGGCGGCATGAAAACCGGCCAAGCCATCGGCTCCACAGACCGACTCGGCGGCGAAGCGAATGAGCGCCCCGTCCGGTTCGGCGAAGTCTTTGCCACCCTTTATCACAACCTCGGCATCGACCCGCACAAAACCACCGTCCCCGACCTCTCCGGCCGCCCTCATTACCTCGTCGAACCCGGATGCCGCCCCATGCCCGAACTTGTGTAATCGAACTAGCCATCGTGGAAAGCAACACTGACTACTAAAAGTAGTCACCTAAACCAAAATATAACTAATACACATTATGCTATGAAAGAATACATGGAACCTCAAGAGTTACAAGATTACGAACTGAAAAACTGCAGTAAATACATGTCCGCAGGACATCAACATAACCCTGAAATACACGGGCTAACTGTAAAAGAACAAAAGGAACTAGAAAACAAAGTCAAACAATTAGGAGACTCAAAATTCCTCAAAATAACACAAGGACCAAGACCTATGAGTCTAGTATGTTTCAAAGATGGCGGAACACATTACTTACTAGGATACGATAAGGTACCCACTATATCCGAATGCAAACACGAATACCATGCATTCCCTTTCTTAGTCGCAGACACTGTCTCTAAACGAATCAAAACTGACAAACCAACCAATTACACAGAAAAAGACCTAGCATTAGCCGAAATCAACCCACATTTATTAGAAGAAGTTATCAAAGAATTAGAAGGAGAGAATCTAGATGAAATAGACGCTCGTGAATGGATTTCATTAGCTTGCTATGTAACAACTGGATTATTACCTGATAAAGATAGCCTCAAAAGTGATTATATCTTCAAAGGAAGAACACAAAGAAAAGAATCAGCTAATAGAGACCAAATTATTGCCGCTGAAATCAAACGACTAGCAGAAGAACGCTACAAAGACACTGCACCTATGTTCCCTAAATCCAAAACAGCACAAATCCCCCCGTTCCGAGACCCCAAAGGAGGCTTCTAGCCGCCTAACCGATGGGATTTCTGCGCCCTAGTCCAGGAAGAGAGCAACAAAGAATAGAATAAAAACAACGCCAAAGAAATATGACGTCTATCTGGGAGATACTGCTATGGCGCCTATCCAAACGGAGCCGAAGACAAAACACTGGAACGGCATTATTATGCTACTGAAGTTTAAGGTGTAAAATGAAAACGAAATTAGTCATCCACAAGCCAAACTGGAAGAACCGAACTTTATTCATCGGAGACAACCTCGATGTAATGAGAAAAATGCCTGACAACACGGTTGACACAATCGTCACGGATCCGCCATACAACACAGGAAAAAGCAGACAATCTTTAAGCGGAACAAATTATCATGACAACTGGACAATGTCAGACGTCCGCAAAGGCGAGCTCATTGAAATCTCCGAGCTCAATCCCGATGCCTTTCAAGTAATTATGGCGGCAGAATGCTCTCACGGAAAGAAAATGAAAGCATACCTAATCATGATGGGAATTCGATTAATAGAAATGAAACGAATTCTCAAACCAACAGGAAGCATCTGGATTCAATGCGACGACTACGCACACGCATACCTCAAAGCGCTCATGGACGCCATCTTTGGAAAAAACAACTTCCGCAACGCAATCACTTGGAAAAAGAACAGACGCCAACAACGCCGTCACTAAAAAATTCGGAAAAATCAAAGACACCATCCTATTTTATGCCATGTCAGATAAATCGACATGGAACCAACCTAGAGGACCACTATCTCAGAAACAATTGGAAAGTTTCAAACATACAGACCCTAAAACAAAAAGAATATATGCTTTATACCCTTCAGACGCTCCTAATCACAATCCGAACAAAAAACCAGAAACATGGCGAGGAACAACCCCGGGAAAAACACGAACATGGGCGCACTCTTTAGATAAAAGAGAACAAATGCTAAAAGAAGGATTAATAAAACTAAATGATGATGGAACAGCAAAACTAGCAGGACACGTCATGTACCTAGACGAACATCCGGGCGCAAAACTGCAAGACATTTGGATCGACATAAAAAGAATAGCCAACAACTCAAAAGAAAGATGCGGACAAGCAACACAAAAACCCATCGCGCTAAACGAAAGAATGATTAGGGCAACTACAAACGAAAAAGAAATAATCCTAGATCCTTTTTGCGGTTGTTCTTCAACACTAATAACAGCAGAATTACTAAAAAGACGATGGGTAGGAATCGACTGCGACAAAGAAGCAATAGACAAAATAAACGACAGACTCACACAACCTAAACAATACGGAATAGGACTGCCAGTAGGAATATTACCAATAATCCACGACACAGCGATAAAAGGGTTCCCAAGATTAGCCAAATCAACAATAAAACACAGACAGAAAAATTGGCTAATTAGACTTGAACAAATACTTCTCGAAAATAATAAATGGACCAGAGAACAAGCACTGCCTGTCTTATATGAGTATCAAGAAAATAAATGCAACCTATGCGGAATTCAACTGCCACCAAGACTGTTTCAAATAGACCACATCACATCTCAAAGAATGGGAGGAGAAAACAATATCGAGAACCTGCAACTTCTCTGCGGAAGCTGTAACATTATTAAAGGAGGATATAAAACAATGAAAGAAGCGGGAAAAGAACTCAAGAAAAAATATGGAATAACACCCATCAAACCAAAATATTACAAAGACAGAAATAAAGAAAAGCAAACAAAACAACAACTCATCCACACATAACGACCAAAGATAACACACCAACACACCACCATGAACAATGCCGCCCCAGAACAACCATCTAACAAAATCATCCCCAGCAAACAACTAACCACAATTCTTTTAGCATATAACCTATGCAAGGCGTCAATCGAAATAAATGAAACAACAACACAAAAACCAATAAAAACAAAAGAGGACAATCAACAATTCCTTACTAGAAACCTAATATTCCACCAAGGCGTAATCACATACTACTCAGCATTTAAAAACATAAAAGAATCCGAAACAATCATAGACATTCTTAAAAAACCACCACGAGGTCTCGTATTATTACGAACAAATAACGAGCCAGCCCAAAACATAATTAAAACACACATAGAAACTCAAAAATTATTTACAACATACAGAAACCAATACATAGCCCATAACACAAAAGAAGAACAAAATAAAGAAATAGAAATATCATGGCTAGAAATACCACAAGGAATAGGCGGAAGTGACATAATCACAAATGGAACACTGTATATTGATCTTCATTCAGCCATAAAAATTAAACAAAAAGAAAAACAAAATTTCACAAACTTAACAGTACAAGCTGCGTCAATACTTTGGCAAAAAGAACAACAACCAATTACCAAATACAAAGAAGGGAAATGGTACGAAATAATTCCACCAAAACTCAACTTCGACTATAGCTAATCAGTCTACATTGTCAAAACACAGCCGCTTTAACGCATTTGCCGGTGTGCGCTTGAATAATCAGCTTTTATGTCTCTTCACTGCAAACAAGGGGGACGAACAAGATGAATCATCCAAAACTTCCAAACAAAAAATACGATATTCTTTACGCTGATCCGCCTTGGGATTATAAAGGGCAACTGCAACACGCCGGCCCCAACTCCGGCGATACCGGCGGCGCCGTCCGCCACTATGAAACGGTAACCACCGCTGAAATGTCGCAATGGGAAATCTGGAAAATGGCCGCCGACAACTCCCTTCTTTTCATGTGGGCAACTTCTCCTCATCTCGACCAAGCCATCGACCTAGGAAAAGCATGGCGCTTTCAATGGGCAACCGTCGCCTTTGTATGGGACAAAATGAAAACCAATCCGGGCTTTTACACGCTTTCTCAATGCGAACTGTGCTTAGTCTTCAAACGAGGCAAAATCCCCCAACCGCGCGGCGCCCGCAACATCCGCCAACTCGTGCCGGAAATGCGGGGAAAACATTCCGCCAAACCCAACGAAGTCCGAAACCGCATCGAACAAATGTTTCCCACTCAAAGTAAAATGGAACTATTCGCCAGAAGGCAATTTCCGGGTTGGGACGCTTGGGGAAACCAAGCTTTGCCTGTAGCAACCCACGACGAGACCGACACAACCCACTGCAACGGAATCTTTGCAATGTTTTCGCAAAACCATGCAACGACCAAGCGGAAAACTTGTTTGTCTCAGCCGTAAACCGTGAAATCCAAATTCTTGGGCGAATCGCTCTGTCTTGAAGCGATGCCGATCTTGCCGATTCCTATCCGCCAGACCGGAACGAAACGCAAGACGCCGTCCATATTATTTCTATTGTGGGGAATTCCAGCGGCGCAACGACAAGCGGGAGAAGATGGAATGTTTGGAATTGAGCGCGTCCGACAAGCGCGGATTGAATTCCGGCTCGGATTTATTTTGAGATTTTGAAGGCTAGGCCGAGCAAAAAAGATTGCCGATTTTTTCCCAAAAGGTATAAAGGGCGGAAATTCCAGCAAATTGGGGACGCTGGCTTTTGAAAAAAAGAAAATGGGAAAACGAATTCGACCAAAATGCGAATCGCAATCCATAAGAAGGCGACGACGGGCGACAGCATTCTTGCGCGGCTGTTTTTCGCCCTTCTCCACTTTTGACTTCGCGGTCGCCCTCACTTGCGGAATAATCTGAAATAAAAACCGGCCATGATTACTATTCCAGGAACGTCCCGCCGTTTTTGCGACGGCATTTCCCGACGCAACTTTCTTCGCATCGGCGCCTTGGGGTTTGGCGGGCTTGCCCTTCCCAACATTCTTCAGGCGGAGCAAGAACAAGGAATCGGCCGCTCGCAAAAGTCCATTATTATGATCTATTTGCCCGGCGGGCCGCCTCACCAAGACATGTTCGAAATCAAAACAGAGGCGCCGTCAGAAATTCGCGGCGAGTTTCAGCCCATTCGGACGAATGTGCCGGGAATTGAGATTTGCGAGCTGTTGCCCAAAATGGCTTCCATCATGGACAAGTTGATTCCAGTGCGCTCGGTCGTCGGCGCGGTGGACGATCACAGCAACCATCAATGCTTTACCGGGAAGCTTCGCCGCACACCGCCGCCGCCCGGCGGTTGGCCGACTTTTGGCGCCATCATTTCCAAACTACAGGGAGTGACGCAGCCGGGCGTGCCTCCCTTTGTCGGCCTAGAGCCGAGAATGAAACATCGCCCCTATAACGCCGCGACTCCGGGCTTTCTCGGCATCGGTCATCGTTCTTTTCGTCCCGAAGGCGATTGCCGAGCGGATATGACTCTCAATGGGATCACCTTAGATCAGTTGCGCGATAGGGAGAAGCTTTTGGCCGGTTTAGATCGGTTTCGGCGCGATGTGGACGGAGAAGGGCTTATGGAGGGTCTGGACACTTTCGAGCGACAAGCCTTGGGGATGCTGGCTTCCAGCCGGCTGGCGGAGGCATTGGACTTCCAAAAGGAAGACGCCCACACTCTTGCAAGCTACGGCGAAGGCGACCCAGCTGTTCGAGGTGATGCGGCGCCTCGCATTCTCGAACAATTTCTCGTGGCGCGGCGATTGGTGGAGGCCGGCGTTCGTTGCGTTACCATAGCCTTCGGCTTCTGGGATTATCACGGCGACAACTTCAGCCGCTGCCGCGAAGACCTTCCCATGCTCGATCAAGGAGTGCGCGCTTTGGTGACCGACCTCTACCAACGAGGCCTCGACAAAGACGTCTCCATCATCGTTTGGGGCGAGTTTGGAAGAACGCCCAAAATCAATCCCAAAGCCGGCAGAGATCACTGGCCGCGCGTTTCCTGCGCTCTCCTTTCCGGCGGAGGCATGAAGACCGGACAAGCCATCGGCGCGACGGATCGGCTAGGAGGCGAGGTCGAAGAGCGCCCCGTTCACTTTCAAGAAATCCTCGCCACGCTCTACCACAACGTGGGACTGGATGTAAACAAGACCACCGTCAAAGACCTCGCCGGCCGGCCTCACTATCTAACCGACGGGCGCCAACCCATTCCCGAATTGATTTGAACTACAAAGGCCCGCAGAATATTTCAGCAATTCATAAACGACTTGGAAATGGAAAAAGAAATCTTCGAAAAGTTCATCGCGGCCGTAATGCGGCGCATTGGATGCAATCATAGGAACGTCCACTCTTTCAATAAGTCATCCGACACATATCCAATCTAAATTAAACTTCCCATCCGGCCAAATGACTGCAAAGGAAAATCTAACAAACTGCGTCGACTTTATTCGACAGGGAAACTGCGTCGAACTTATGGCCGAGTTGCCCGACCAGTGCGTGGATTTAATCATCACGGATCCGCCCTTTGCGATAGACTTCAAGGCAAAACGCGCCAACTACAACAGAACTGATGAACGAGTTCTAGAAGGCTATAACGAGATTCACAAAACCGACTACCTAAATTTTACCATTGCATGGCTCACCCAAGCCGTCCGAACGCTTAAAAATTCAGGCAGTATCTATCTCTTTTCCGGTTGGAACCATCTCAAAGAAATTCTTATCGCCATCGATTTTTGCAATTTGACTACGGTCAATCATTTGATTTGGAAATATCAATTTGGGGTCACGACAAGAAGGAAATATGTAACATCGCATTATCATTGTCTTTATGTTTGCAAAGATGACAACAAAAGACGGTTTTATCCCTATGCGCGATATAAAAAAGAGGAAAAAACTTCCAATGGAGGCTCCGCGCATTATGAGGATAAAGAAGATGTTTGGAATATCAAGCGGGAGTACTGGCAGGGCGACAAAAAAACCCCGACCAAGCTTCCCGCAGAGATAATCCGTAAGATACTCGCCTATTCAAGCGAGGAAGGCGATGTGGTTATGGACCCGTTCTTAGGCTCGGGCCAAGTCGCCGTTGTCAGCAAAGCCGAAGGCAGACATTATATCGGCTTTGAAATCGTGCCGGACTACTATGAGTTCGCTTTGGAGCGAATCAGATCCGGCAAATACCGGATAAGCGCAACTCCCGATGTGAAAACCGAAAGGATTTCGACGCTATGGCAATAGCGCAAGAAATAACCGACGTAGTCGCACGCTTGGAAGAAGCGGCCAACGGAATGCCCAAGCTGTGGGATGGCAGGCAGTTCATCCTTGAAATGAAAAACGCCGGCAACCGCCAATGGCGGCAAATGGAATGGATGGGCTTCTACTTCGAATTCCTGTGCGAAAATGCCTTTGACAGCATATTGGAAATGCCGGGCATGCGATACGGCAGAACCGAATTCGACGCGTTCTGCAAAATCAACTGGGATTTCAAAGCTCATGCGATCAACTCTGCAATCCATCGGATCATCACAAACGATATGGAAGCGGTCGCGAGCGCCGTAAGCGAGCACGGACATTACGAGCTTATACTCGCAGTGGGCAAAGTGGAGTATAACGACGAAGAGCGCTCATTCAAGCGATGGCACGATGCACTGAAAGGCGGCAAATCCGATTACGAGCTGAATCGGATAGCGCGGGGCGCGGCTTCTAGGTTGCGAAAAACCGAATTCGTTCTGGAAGGAATACATTTCCTTGGCCTAGACGCGAACTCCCTAGACCAGTGCGGCGGATCTTTCCAGCAAGGCTTTCGCAACTCTGACAGCAACCCCAGGCGTCCGAAAGTAATGATAGATGTCCGAAAATTCCGGATGAATCTATTGTTTCATTGAAGAATTTTAAAGAACTATAATACATAAATACATTAACGGCCATGAATTTTTACAATTTTTCTTATTGCCGGTTTTTGCTTGGCTTGCTTGCCTTGCTCGTCTCCGATGTGCTTGCTTTTGCGAGTGATGCAAACTCCCCCGACAAAGAGCGAATCCCGAATGTCTTGCGCTTTTATGATGGCGTCTTGGGAGATGCTGATGGCACGCTTCAACTCCGAGGATCCAACGATCGTCGGCAACTGTTGGTCTCAGGCGAATTTGCTTCCGGCGTTGCCGAAGATTTTACCCGCCGAGTCAACTACGATTCTAATCCGGCCGGCGTTGTGGAAGTGGACAACTCTGGCTGGCTTCAACCTTTATCTAATGGCGCAACCACTTTGACTGCATCTCTTCCAAGTGGATTGAACGCTCGGCTTCAAGTCGAAGTCACCGGTTTCGAAGAAGATCGTCCCATCAACTTCGCCAATCAAATCGTTCCCATCTTCACCAAAACCGGATGCAACGGGGGCGGTTGCCACGGCAAATCCGGCGGACAAAATGGATTTCGTCTTTCCCTGCTCGGCTTCGAACCTGCGGAAGATTACGAACATCTCGTTCTGGAATCTCGCGGGCGTCGGCTTTTTCCCGCCGCGCCGGATTACAGCCTTCTGTTGCGCAAAGCAATTGCCGAGCTTCCGCATGGCGGCGGCAAGCGTTTGGAAAAAGGTTCGGCGGACTACGACTTGATTCGGCGCTGGATTCAACAAGGCATGCCCTACGGAAATCCCGGCGATCCGGCCGTGCAGTCTATTGAAGTCTTCCCTAAACAGCGGCTCATGGAGATGGGTGGCAATCAGCAACTGGCCGTCATCGCCCGCTACTCCGACGGCAGCCGGGAAGACGTTACCCGAAGCGCTCTTTTTGAACCGAACGTCAAAGAAATGGCGGAAGTCACCGAAGAAGGCCTCTTTCATCTCCGCGAACAACCCGGCGAAGTCGCCGTGATGATTCGCTATCAGGCTCAAGTCGCCGTCTTTCGCGCAAGCGTGCCGCTGGGCGCTCCCGTCGGCCCACTGCCGCCCCCAAACAACTTCATTGACTCATTCACCTTTGGCAAACTGAAGTCCGTCGGCCTGCCTCCCTCCGAAATTGCCGACGACTCCACCTTCCTCCGCCGGGCGACGCTGGACATTGCCGGGCGTTTGCCCACAATCCGGGAAGCCGAAGAATTCCTCCGCAGCAACGAGCCGAACAAACGCGCCCAATGGATCGATACCCTCCTCGAAGACCCGGGTTACGGCGCGCTTTTCGCCAACAAATGGAGCGCCTTGCTACGCAACAAACGAACGCGCAACGCCGAGAAACGAGGCACCTACGCTTTCCATAATTGGATTCGCGAAAGCATGCAACAAAATCTGCCTTACGATGATTTCGTCGGATCCATCTTGGCCGCTTCCGGCGACATTGCGGACAACCCGCCCGTCGCTTGGTACCGCCAAGTCAACCAACTCAACGAGCAAGTGGAAGACACCGCCCAGCTCTTTCTCGGCGTTCGCCTCCAATGCGCCCAATGCCATCATCACCCCTTCGAGAAATGGAGCCAGCGCGATTACTACAGCTTCGCGGCGTTCTTCTCGCGCGTGGGTCGGGCGGCGGGAACCGGACCAAGCGAAGAACTTATTTTCCACAAACCCGGCGACGCCAAAACAAAAAACATCAAAACCGGCGAATATGTAAAGCCGGCGGGACTCGGAGGCGAACCGGCAAGATTGAGTCCGCTTATGGACCCACGGCTCGAACTCGTCCGCTGGATGACGGCAGAAGACAACCCCTTCTTCGCCAAGTCCCTAGTCAACCGTTACTGGAAACACTTCTTCGGGCGCGGCCTCGTCGATCCCGAAGACGACCTGCGAGAGACCAATCCTCCCACGCATCCAGAATTGCTAGAATCTCTTGCCCGGCGCTTTATCCATTCTGGATACGACCTCAAAGCGCTCGTCCAATGGATTTGCCAATCCCAAACCTACCAACTCAGCTCCATACCCAACCAATACAACCGCACAGACAAACAATACTTCTCCCGCTACTACCCCAAACGTCTCATGGCCGAAACGCTCCACGACGCCATCCACGAAATGCTCGGCGCCGCGGCGGCCTTTGACGGCCTGCCGCCCGACACCAAAGCCGTCGAATTGCCGGACAACGGATTCAACAACGACAACTACTTTCTCACCGTCTTTGGCCGCCCCGACTCCTCCAGCTCATGCGAATGCGAACGATCCCAAGACGCCAGCCTCGCACAAAGCCTTCACCTGCTCAATTCTAAAACACTCCAAGAAAAACTCGCCTCCGACGCCGGTCGAGCCGCGCAATGGTCCCAAAACCACAGCCGCTCCCATAAAGAAAAAATCAGAGAACTCTACCTTATGGCATTCAGCCGCCACCCAACGGATGACGAACTCCAAGTCGCCCTCCAATATCTGGACCGCAAGCAAGCCGTCTCCTCCGCAGTCGCCAACCAGAACAGCGAAACAAAAGCAAAAAACCTAACCCGCATGGCTTACGAAGACATCATCTGGGCGCTCATCAACACCAAAGAATTCCTCTTCAACCATTAGCCGCTCTCTTTTGTCGGATAGTTTTTCCAATCTTGCGTGGAGATTGCTCCGCCGGACGAGAACACATTTCGCTTCAACGTCGAAAAACTTGGCCTAAAAACCGTTCAGCAACCCGCCGAAAACCATCACTAAGCCGTTAAGGAACGCTTAAAAATCGAGAAAAGAGGAAAAAAGTTCGAAAAAAAGCTTGCGCTCAAGGTGGATTTTTGATTTTCTTGGATGCGTAAGAGCCATTCGGCGTGGGGATTCGTTATCGGGTCTCCCGCTGAATATCACAGTTTATGACGATGTTTCGGGAGAGCCGTAATATTCTCTTTCCTGTTGCCTCCGGCAAACGGGCAGGAAAATTTCGCAATTCCCATGCTGAATGGTTCTTACACGGCCTGGACGCGGGGAAGAGGTTTCCCCAAAGGCGCCAGCCATTCGAAGAATACAGTATAATCCAGTAAAGAATTCGACATCATGAACCAGATAAACCTGCAAAATCGTCTTGCCGTCTCCAATGGAACGGTCAAGAATGGACAAAACAACGCTATGCAACCTGCATCGCCAACAACCGAATCGCCGGAAACGGCAAAGAAACGTCTCCACCTGCTGGCCTCTCTCGCCATTGGAGTGGACGCCGCCGCATCGTTTTTGAAGACCAAAATGGAGAAAGCGGCGGCCGTTGTCTCTCAAGTTGGCGCTGCTGTTTTGCAGTCCAAGAAAACGATCTCCGCTGCGGCGGACGCCGTCATTGGCGCCGTCCAACCCAAATCGCAAAAGATTGCGGTGAACCACCTTGCCAAAGGCAAAGCCCGCCTCGCGGTCAGCGCACCCATCCTCGCGCTCCTCGCCGGCATCTTCGCCGTCCAACCCCAAGCGATGGCGCAGTTGAATATTACCGGCCCGTTGCCGTACTACGATAAGAAGGTACACTACAATGTTCAGGCAGTTCGATCTATTCCCTTTATCGTTGACCTAGCCGATTATTACAATGAGGTTTGGACTCTAAGCGAACGATTCAATTCAGAGGTTTTCTCCCCTGCTTTCCGCGAAGAGTGGGGGATGTTTGGGGTGGCATATTACTGTCGTCACAACGGTGAGAGCAAGTGGGAAGCTGGCTTTTATGAAACTACATGGTATACCTCCGGCGTGGGTATTTGTGTGCGTTATTGGAAAGACAAAAACGGTCAAGCACAGCAGAGACCAGCTCGCCTTGAAGTTCGCAACTTAGTCAATCATTCCCAGGTGGGAAAAAAGATAACCACAGAAACCACTACTAGAACTTTTACGGGACGCCTTGAGTTAGTAAGGGTAAGAACCACCGAAGAGTGGAAATGTCCTTTCTATTCTAGCCCTAGCAGACCTCCCTCGCCCGGCGACATCATCTATCATGGGCGATCATTCTTTTTAGCAAGATTAGAAGGCAGTACGAAACCGGATGGAAGTTGTGAGTCTTTTGGTATTACCGACCCTGGTTATGAGACTATCCACTACCCTTGTGTGCCTAACAACATGAGCATGCCGACAAACGGCGTCATTATTTACTCTTTGTACAATGTAATGAGGAATCGTATTACAGTTCACGACGACGAATGAGAGGAGAAATAAACCATGAAAAGACCCATACTAATCATCGCCGGCGGCGTTATTGTGATTGCGCTTCTCTTGCTGCTTAACGAGAAATGGATCCAAAAGGACAGCGCGCCGAAGACTGCCGAAAAACAGCAAGAATCTGCGTCTGAAGGACAGGGCTCGACAGCAGAGCAAAGAACAACGGGCAAGCCAACATCAAAGCCTCCGGTCTATGATTTGTCCAACAAAGCCCATTGGTACGACCCGGAAACGACCATTGGATTTTGGGGTTCGTCCAAAACGCTTGCCGAATGGCTAGAACCGTTCAAACCAACAGCGGAGGAATTCCAGATCATCGCTCAATACGAGGCATCGCGCAAAAAACTCGATGAATCCCAAACCGAAGATGAGTACTACTCCGTGGAGGGAAGAAATCGGATCGTTGATGAGGTCATAAAGCTGCATAAGCAAATTCGGAAAGACATGGGATTGGAAAGAGCGCAATTCTACGCAGAAGTTCGGGGACGTGTGTCGGGCTATTACGACACTTGGAAGGTTTTGACCGTCAACGGCATCAGCGAAAATCGAGTCGCCGAGTTCCGCGAACTAGCGGACGAATTCAATCAGCAAATGCACGGCAGACCGCTTTTTCGAGGAAAGTCAAGTATAATCCGCCCACCGCCACGGGATGATTTTTCTTCGGGCAGATTTGTTGAACGAAGGCAATTAGCCAAAACCTTTCAAGATCGGATTGAAAAAGAGTTTGGAAAACAAGTTCTTGACGACGTCCTTTCTCTCGGTGGAGAAACCTTTTACATGGATGAATTGGATTTTGGCAATCCCGGTCGGCGTTTTCTTTTGACCCAAGACCCGAAACAGCGGGAGCGTTTGGAGCGTTTGTATGACGTCAATTTTGGCGAGGAAGATGATGGGGCTTTTGAAAGACACAAAGCCGAGATGGAGAGGCTGCGCGAGCGAGAAATGGAACTTGCGGCAGAGTGGCAAAAGCACCTCGAAGAACAGCAGTCCGAACCTGAAGAAGATTCTGGCGAAGTTCCTTAAAAGCGAGCTTGCCGTTTGCCTTTTATTTCGCAACCGTCGAGATGCATCTCGGCGGTTTTTTGTCTTTTCGTTGCCGAAAAGCGATCTTTGGGCGCCGAGCATTGCGGAGGATATTTGCGATATGGAGAGCAAGGACTTTGGGATGGCGGAGTTGGAAGAATGGATTGCGTTCTTTGAAGAGAAGGGTTGCGAAGAGTGGGTCGGAGTAGCCGACCTTAGGCTTAGCTTGAAGGACGCTTATACGGGGGTGGCTATTGGTCTTCGGACGGGTTCTGAGGAGAAGGAGGCGATGTTGCGCAAGGCGTTGGCGTTGGGAGAGGAGTTGAAGAAGTTCAAGAAGCATCCGGACGATCCGATGCCGTGGCTGGAGGGGACTCATAGGGTTGTGAGGGAAACGACGGAGATGGTTCGAGGATTGGTGGACGAGGCGGAAGGGGAGCGATTGGAAAGAGAGGAGCGGGAGCGGCAGATGAAGCGGATGCAGATCATTGGGACGGCGCTTTTAGTGGTTTCTGAGGTGATTGGGTTTTGGGCGGTGTTGCGTCAAGAGCGTCGCATAAAGAAACAGACTCCTTCAGAATGAACTAAGCCTCTTCTTTGCTTATTCTCTGCCGGCAATTCAGGCCGATGCGAACGCATGGAAGATGGAGCGATGCGTTGTCGATTCGGAGGCTGTTTCTTGGGTCGACGGTTTTTGATTGGTTTGTCGGATTTTTCCCGCTTCACAGGAGATTTTTCATTTTGGGCTTGTTTTTTTGTGGTTGTTTTGTTTCCTTTTGAGTTTAGTCGCCGGCAAAATTCTATGAAACATAAAACATTTGGGCTTGTCTTTTTTGTGGGGGTTATTGGTCTTTTCGGCGCTGAAAATGGGTCGTCTAATTCTGAGATTGCTGAAGAAACAATTCCCGCCGGGCATTCTGCTCACGGCGAGGCTTTCAACGAAGGTCCGCGTCAAGCGGCCTACTTTATGGGAGACACCGGGAACGTGCATTTTCCCATTACCACCAATTCGCGCGAGGTTCAGGAATTTTTTAATCAAGGAGTGGGGCAGCTGCACGGATTTTGGTATTTTGAAGCGGAGCGCAGTTTTCGCCACATTGCCGCTTTGGAGCCGGCCTGCGCTATGGCCTACTGGGGAATGGCGATGGCGAACGTCAACAACCGCCGCCGCGCCGAAGGGTTTGTTAAGGAGGCCGTTCGGCGGAAAGAGGCTGTTTCTCCGCGCGAGCGGTTGTGGATTGAGAGCCTCGAGCATTTCTATCTTGGAGAGGAAAAAGACGACAAAAAGCGGAGTCGGCGGCGGATTCGCGATTTAGAAGAAATTATTCATCAATATCCGGACGATGTTGAGGCGAAGGCCTTCTTGGCTGTTGCTATTTACCAGAACAGACGGCGTCATCCCATTGGCTCGCATCAGGCCGTGGACGCTTTGATCCAACAAGTCCTTGACGCGCAACCGATGCATCCGGCGCATCACTATCGCATTCATCTCTGGGATTATGAAAAGTCAAAACGCGCGCTTGCTTCGGCCTCTCTCTGTGGGCAGAGTGCCCCCGGCATTGCCCATATGTGGCACATGCCCGGCCATATTTTCTCGCGGCTTCATCGTTATGCGGAGGCCGCTTGGCAACAAGAAGCCTCCGCCCGCGTGGATCATGCGAGGATGATGCGCGACCGAGTTTTGCCGGATCAGATTCACAACTTCGCCCATAACAACGAATGGCTCATCCGCAACTTGAATCACTTGGGACGCGTTCGCGAGGCCGTAGACTTGGCTAAAAACATGATCGAACTCCCCCGCCATCCAAAATACAATCTTCCCGCCAAGCGAGGGAGCAGCGCCTTTTACGGACGGCGGCGGCTGATGGAAACCCTTGTGCGCTATGAACTTTGGGAAGAAATTCTTCGCTTGGTCGACACCGTCTATCTGGAGCCTTCTAATCGGGAGGCAGACCAAATTCAGCGGCAGACCGCCCTTGCCCTTGCCGCCTATCACAAAGGGGACGTCGACGGAATTCGCGCCGCCAAAAAACCTCTCGAATCCCTCCTGCAAAAGAAACGGCAAGAGCGCTTCGCCGACGCGGAGCAAGCCGAAGAAACGGGCATGGAAAAAAAGAAATCCGCCCGCGACGTTGCTCAGGATATGGCCGAAGCGATGCTCAAGCACAGCGGATCCATTGGCAACTTGCAGGCCGCACTTGCCGAGTTGGACGCGCATATTGCGATTCTAGAAGACCGCCTTCAATCCGCCAAAGAACACTTGGCAAAGACAAAACGCATCCCCAAAGAGCGTCTTGCCAAACTGCATCTCCGGCTGGGAAATCCCGACAAAGCCGTCGACCTCATTCGGCAGGCCAAAGAGTCTGCGCCTCGTCAAGCGCAAATCCTGGCCTCCGCCGTGGAGGTTTTTCACGTCGCGGACAAACGGGAGGAGGCCTCGCTTGCCTTCAAGGAACTGCAAGAAGTCTCGGCAAGCATCGACCCTGACGCGCCCATTTTCCAACGCATTACGGCGCTGGTGCCCGAACTTGGCGCCGAGCAAAATTGGCGGCGTTCCGGGCAGGCTTTCGCAGACGCCGGCAAACGACCGAAGCTGGTCAATCTTGGCCCTTTCCGCTGGAGTCCGTGGAGTGCGCCCGGTTGGAATCTTCAAACCGCTCGGAGCGGAAGTCGCCAACTTTCCGATTATCGCGGCAAGCCTCTGCTCCTCCTTTTTTACCTTGGCTACGGTTGCGCTCACTGCGTTGAGCAACTCCATGAGATGAAGCCTCGAATTCGGGAATTTGCGGATCAGAACGTCGCCGTCGCCGCCGTCAGCACGGAATCCCTGCACGAACTCAGAGACTCTCTAGACAAGAGCGAACTTCTTGGCGACATTCCCTTTCCGCTTTTTTCAAACGCCGATTTGAGCGTCTTCAAAGAGTATCGCGCCTTTGACGACTTCGAGAATACGCCGCTGCACGGCGCCTTTCTTATTGACGGCAATGGCTTTGTCCTTTGGCAAGATATTGGCTACGAACCTTTCACCGACATTGATTTCCTGCTCAAAGAGTCCCGGCGTCTTCTTGCCTCCGCTCAATCCGTTGATTTGGCGAATGCGGCGGAGTAAAGATGGGCTGAAAAATGCCGATTAAACAGGCGACTTTTTTGTTTTGTGGCTGGGGGTTGACAACGATGCGGGTCATTTTAGCAGACTGGGAGGCATGACGACTGGGGAAAATATGAACGAGTGCCTAACCCGAATTGGCAATCTGGAGAAGATCGTCGGCAAGTTGGAGACGGTCATTGAAGATCGGTTTCAGCATTTTGAAAAGCATTTGGAGAAAATGGAATCCAGCCTGACCGCCAAGCTCGACAAAATTGACGAAGACCTTTGCGGCAACGGCAAAGACGGCATCCACATCCGCTTAGATCGGTTGGAGAATTCCAAGAAACTGGTGAGCCGCTATTTTTGGATTGTTGTCGGAGCGGCCGCTCCCGCTTTTATTAGCATTTATCTTTCGTGGGCAGGAATTTCGTTCCAATGAAGAGCCGACAGAATTCCTAGGCTGGGCGCGTTGTCCGCTCCTAGGAATTTTTAGCCGCAGTTCACATGATTAGGCTTTGAAGAGCAGGGTAGCGGCGCGCCAGTCAATGTTGCTGAATCCAAAGCGAGCGGAGCATCGCATTTTGTATTTCTGCAAGTCAGGGTCATACCAGAGAGGTTGCGCTTTTAAGAATGGCTCTGCAACAAAACAAGAATGCCAAACAGAATCACCAAAAGGAGAACGAAGAGCGCCAGGAAGCGGTTTCTGGCAATCCGCCGTTCGTAGCGCAAGGGACGGATTCCTTGGATGCTTCCCGCCGCTAGATAATCGACGAATTTCGATTGCGGGGCCGGAGTTCGGCGGAAGCAGTTTCGCAACCGCCGCCAAAGATGCACGGCGTCCAGTTTCTTGACGCCGTGTTCGTTGTAATGAGGCGCGGCGACTTCTAGGGATTTGCTGGTTTGAGCCGTCTCGCTTGCCTCTGGTTCGAAAGTGCATTCTTGGCCGGCGGAAAATGGATTTTGCGGCGGGATGCTTTTTCCGGGACGGACGGTGGAGCGCACTCGGGGCAGTTGTTGGGTTTTTCGGGATTCTTCATCCAAGGCGTCAATTTGGCTCTGGACGCCTTGCATCTGTTTTTGCAGGGCTCGTTCGCGCTTTTTGATTGGATCGGCGAGGCGTTGGAAAAGTTTCTGAAGTTTCATGCTGGCGGCGGCGCAAGGAACGGTTTTTCCCGATAAATTTTCAAGACTTGAGGAGCCACAAAGCCAATAGAACGGTTAGGCCGACGATGGCGGTTAGCGGCCAAGTCAAGGCAAAGCCCAATCGACACAATTGGCCAAAGGGCAGGTTGGCCAACGAAGCGAGAGTGAATTCCGGGCTTCCAGTTGCCGTCGCTTTGGGTTGTGCCGGGCTTTTTTTGCCATTCAGGAAAGACCACTTGAGACGCGCCGCATTCCATTCCATCCGCGCATTTTCAATGGCCGCGAGCGCGCGGGTCAATTCGACTTCCATGTTTTCGGCCGTCCACGATTCTTCGGAGAAGGATTGGACTTTTTCGAGCGCTTGGCGGAAATTGATTAGCGTTTTGCTCATTTGGGCGGCGTCCCGCTGGGCGGCCGAGGCGGCTTCTTCCAACAGGGAGGTGCCGCGAGTCAAATGCTTCTGCATTTCGGTTTTTCCATCCTGAAATTCTTTGCGGCGCCGGCGCACTTCTTCCAAGGCGACGCGCTGGCGTTCGAGTTCTTCCTGCTGGCGTCTCAGCTCGGCCAGACGCATTTGCGTGTCGCCCACCTTCGCTTCTAGGTCTTCGCGGGTGGGCGGAGGATGCGGTTGTTGCGGAGACCGCCCCGCAGGTTGTCTGCGAGAATCGTCTGGGGACTCTTTCGACTGCTGAAAATCGCGGTCTACAAAATCCGTGTCGTCGAACTGAGAAGCCATGTCAAAAGTGTATTCCGAGTTTGGCTTATTGTAAAGACGCAGATGAAATCTTGTTTGGGAAACTTCGCGCTTTTTGGCCGCAGCGCAACTGGATTGCTTCAAAGCAGGGAAGCGCCCGCTTATTGGGTCGACGCAGTGAGGGTTGAGGAGAGGGGAATGTTGACCACGGCGCCGATCTGGAGGCGTTTGGGGTGCATGCTGGGATTGGCTCTTTGAATGGCTTTCGCGCTCGAACCATATTTCCGCGCCAGCGCGTAAAAGCTATCTCCTCGATCCAAGATGTGCTTGATGAATCTGCGGTTTTCTCGAGGTGGCGAGGGATTTGCCGGATTTTCGGCGGTTGGGAGAGCGCGGTTGACGGCGGACGGCGGCGAGTTTTGACCGGCTAAAAGGTTTTCTTGTCCGGAATCCGGAGAAGGGGAACGAGGCGCGGTTATCCTGTCTAACGATAATTTGAGTTTGTCTATTTCTCCTTGCAGTTGGGAGACTTTTTCCGTCAATTTCTCCTTCTCGCCCGTTAATTTCTTCTTCTCCCGGAGCAACCGATTCATTTCTTCGCTGGTTCGCGTGGATCCCGGCAACGGCATCACTTCGCCGGCGATCTTCATTTTGCATTTATCAATGAGGTTTCTCACCTCTTCGGCCATGTGATGGTCTTCTCGAAGGCGGAGCATTTTCTCAAAGTGATAAATCGCCCGCGCCGGATTCTCGAACTCTTCTTCAAGATACAGGCTGCCTAACTCAAGATGCGCGCTGGCCGAGTTGGGAATCACCAACAGAGATTTTTCAAAGGCCTCTAGCGCTCTTTCGGGCTTGCGGTTGACGAGATATTTTTTGCCCGCCAAAAAGTGCGCTTCCTTTTTCTCGTCCACGGAAGAATTGCTCAGAGGTCCGCATCCCCCCAATAAAACAACCGCCGCCAACAGAAAAAACATTGCGATTCGAGAATGCCAATTCATAGCCTCTATAATAACCCCATTTGTCCGTTCGCGCAAGGTGCGCTTCCTCAATTTACGGAATTTTGGCTTCAAGATTTTCCTTTTCAGGCGCGTATAGAAGGCTGTTGAGGCGGCAGGCCCTTTCCTTCAAAATCATCTGTTGAAGAATTCCCGCTTTGTTTTCATGCTCTCCGCCCTGTGAGCATTCGCCGAGATTCGCCGCCGCGCCGGCTTTCCACTTTTAGCGCCCGCCCGCGTTCTTCTTGGGAAATCGCCCGCCGCGTCGTCCGCTACCTTCTCCCCTACAAGTGGATGGCGGCGGGAACGATTGGATGCGCCGTCATCTCGCTTGCCTTCACCTTCGTTTATCCAAGCCTGACGCCCTACATTATCGACGAGGTCATCGGTCAGGGAAAGGCGGAGGAACTTTCTTGGGTAATCTTTGTTTTGATCGGCGCCTTTTTCCTTCTGGAAGCGTTTAACAGCCTCCGAATCCTGATCAACAACCACTTTGAACAGAACGTTATCTACGATATGCGAGTCGAAGTGTACGGACGCCTTCAAGAACTTCCCGTCCGCTACTTCGACCGACGCGCCTCCGGCGACCTCATGACCCGCGTCATTGAAGACGTCAACGCCGTCGAAAGAGTGCTCATTGACGGCACAGAACAGGGCGTCATTGCCGTCCTGAGCGTTCTCGGCGTCCTTGGCATTCTTCTGTTCAAGAACGCGCTTCTGGCTGTGGTGACCCTGGTCTCCTTTCCTCTCCTCATCGGCGGCGTTCTGGCCTACACGCTTACCGCCCATCGCCGCTATCGCAAACAGCGGGAAGCCGCCTCCGCCATGAACGCCTTGCTGATGGACAACCTGCAAGGCGTCCGACAGATCAAAGCTTTCGGCCGTCACAAACACGAAAACCGCCGTTTTGCCGCCCGCGCCGAGGGCTTGAAACAAGGCGCCCTCAGCGTCATGAAAGCTTGGGCCTTGTATTCTCCCTCTATGGCCTTTGCCAACTCCCTTGGCACCGCGCTCGTGTTTTGGGTCGGCGGCCGACAAGTCATCGCCGAGTCCATGACCGTCGGAGAGCTCATGGGTTTTGTCTTCTTCCTCGCCTTCCTTTACGAACCCGTCTCCAAACTTCACGGACTCAACCAAATGATGCAGGCCGCCCGCGCCTCGGGCGAACGCGTCTTCGACATCCTCGACCAAAAAACAGAGCGCCCAAACCAAAAAGAAACCCTGCGCCAACCCCTGCAAGGCCGAGTCGAATACCAACAAGTCTCCTTCCGCTACATAAACCAGCGCGAAACCCTTCGCAACATCAGCTTCCAAGCCGCTCCGGGAGAAATGATCGCCTTAGTCGGCCCCACCGGCGCCGGCAAATCCACCCTCGTCAACCTGCTCCCAGCCTTTTACGAACCATCCGGCGGACGCATCGCCATCGACGGCCAAGACACCTCCCGCCTTTCCCTACATTCTCTCCGCGCCGCCATCAGCGTCGTCAGCCAAGAATCCTTCCTCTTCAACGGCACCATCCGCGAAAACATCCTTTACGGACGCCTAGACGCTTCAGAAGCCGAACTGCTCGCCGCCTCCAAAGCCGCCAACTGCCATCCATTCATCGCCCAACTCCCCGACGGCTACGACTCCCAAGTCGGCGAACGCGGCGTCCAACTCAGCGTCGGCGAAAAACAACGAATCAGCATCGCCCGCGCCCTGCTCAAAAACAGCCCCATCCTCATCCTCGACGAAGCCACCGCCAGCGTGGACACCGCCACGGAAAAACTCATTCAACAAGCCCTTGAGCGCCTCTTGACCGGACGCACCGCCATCGTCATCGCCCACCGCCTTTCCACCATCCGCAACGCCCACCAAATCCTCGTCATGAACCAAGGCCGCATCATCGAACGCGGCAACCACCACTCTCTGCTCCAACAAAAAGGCGTCTACGCCCAACTCGCCCGCATCCAAAACACCACCTTCATCGAAGAAAAATTCCAAAAACTCTCCCTCTAAACCGCTTGCCAAAACCCATCCACTCCCAACCGCCGCAACCTAAGCGCAAACCATCAAAACCAACACAAATAGGAAGCTAAGCCGTTACGAAGCCGTCTCAGAAGGCTTGCCGATGGACTTTTGAAACCGCCAACCAGCCCATCTTTGCCTATCAAAAAATCCCAAAAAACAGGCTAAAAAGCCGAATTTTTTCCAATCCCGAAAAAAGTCGAAAAAAGTTCGAAAAAAAGCTTGCGCTCACGGTGAATTTTTGATTTTCTTGCTCTCGCTAACAATGAGCGGGGCGATTCGCTATCGGGTCTCCCCGCTGAAATATCACAGTTTGGATATGCAATGCGTCGGGAGAGTCGTAATTACCTTTCCCTGTTGGCTTCGGCAAACAGGCGGAAACTCGCGTTATTTGCTCCGCTTGTTGTTAGCAACTGGCCTGGACGCGGGAAGAGGTTTCCCAAAGGCGCCGGCCAAAATTCGAAAATAAAGACACGAATCAGCAAAGAAAGACCGTTTTATGCACAAATTAAACAATCGAATTAATCTTGACCGCGCCAACTGCGCGGCAGACAATGCCTCCAAAGGAGAGGAGAAGATGCGCGATTCATCGAAGAAGACGCCGTGGCACCTGCGCTTTGCGCCGGGCGCCATCCTGCGGCCAATCGGACGGCTTGCTTTCAAAGCCGGCTCATTGGCCAGCGCAATCATCCAGCCCGTTCGCCAACGGCTCAATCAATGGAACTGGCGCCAGAAGACCGCGCTCGTCACCGCTCTGGCAGTCACTGCCGCCGGCACTTTTGCCTACCAATACAAAGCCAACGCCGCTTGGCCGGCCATCATCGCCGCCTCCTATGGCACAGACTTTTTCGTTAAACTCTTTACCGGCTACGCCATCACCCAAGGCCTCAATGCGGCGTTTAACACCGCCGTACTCAAAGAAACCGCCATCGCCGATAGCGAGAAATGGCTGTACAGCAAGCGGAAATATTACCAACGAGATTACTCCTACGACGGCTCGACTACAACAACGGACAGCCGCGTCGACGCCCAAGCCGAGGCCGCGCAAAACAAAACCTACGATGCCAGCGGCATCGACACCGACCTCTCTCCCTCCACCCTGGATGCCGACGAAGTCATCGACTACTACGTCAGCCACAACACCAATCTCCGACGAGGCATCACCGAAGAATACCAAATCCTTGAGCAAAAAGCCGGCTCATGGGGACCTATGTACACTTGGAGCCGATTCCATCCTAATCGAAAATACATTCAAACCACCTGGCACTCTTGGGGAGGCTACGTCAAGAAACCTACCGCTGAAGAAATTCAGGAAGACCTCGATTATATTCGAGACGGCTGGAATGCTTCCTTTAGAAGGGGCAAAGCCCCCAACCGAAGACCGCACACTCTTGGCCCCCTAAAGCTAGGTCCCAGAGTGGGACGCACCGTCAAAAGCTTCACCTGCGAAAAAGAAGTCAAGCTCTGGTCAGACTTTGAACACGTCCCCATTCCCGGCGGCGGCGGGCTTTCTCCCACCGAACTGGAAGAACCCGGCAGTCGCTCCACCTACGTCACTGAGTTCAGCTATTACGCCCGCGAAGCCGGCTATAACTCCGGCATCGTCACCAAAGTTCCCCAAAATGAGGAACCCTTCATTGACTATCCTGAACCATTGTCCTACACCGACGAAGACTTCAAACGTTTTGGACTGACCCAAATCCCGTGGAGCAACTTCAAAATCATCGGCACCCCCACATGGGTCGGCCGCGCCGAACGTCACTTCAAACACAAGAAAATCTATCAATGGTGTTTAACGCATAACAAAAAACGCCGGCCGGGCCGCCGTGGACATAGAAGTACGTGCCGAACTACAATTAAACACGAGTACCCCGTCTACCAGAACGAGAACGTCAAAAAACCATCTAACTAAAAAGAAAGGAGAACAGAGAAATGAAAAGTGTTTACATTATCACGGGAGGCATTCTGGTCATGATTGCCGTTGTCCTCCTCGCTCCCAAAAAGAAGACGTCCACCATTGCGGAGGAGAAGCCGTCCAGCCAGCTCGACGAAATTGACGCCTTCATCCTCAAGGAATACGGAGATGACTTGTCTCCAGCAGACAAAGAATGCATCGCCGAGCAACTCGCCCTAGAAAAAGCCGAGATGCGCAAATACGGACGCATTCTCACACCGGACGAGCGGTCGGAACGATGGTGGAGAGAACAGGATGAAGCCGAAGAACGGGCCGCTTGGACCGAGTTTTATGCCGAACGGAAAGACTGGATCGACAACTTTCCCTTCCAGCCACGATACCACCAAAACATGATTTTTGACCCGGAGAACATCGCGCACAGTGACGCAAAGTACCGAGCCTACCGAGAGGAACGGCAGAAGGAACGGGAGGAGGCAGAGGACCGATACGATAGGAAAACCCACGAAATCTGGTCAATGGGTGATGAAATGACCACCGACGAAAAACACGAGGCGGCCCGAAAACTCTGGCAAGAGGTTGAAGAATCAGGAAAACACGACCCTGAAATCATGGCGGAACGGCGGGTTATAGATCGCCACAAACGGCTGGCCGGCTTTTATGCGCAGGATTACCGCTATCTACCGGAGTTTGAACAAGCCTACCGCATCTTTGAAGAGGAAGGCGCCGGCGATAACCCCATTCGGATTGCAAACACGATGTTAGCCTTGGAAGGCTACTTTGTAACTAGAAGGCAAGCCAACCAGCATGGTCTCGACGAACTGCATCCCTTCCAAACCAGAACCGAGATCCCACCTCAAAAGCAGGGCCGAATAACAATTGACCCTCAAATTAACCCCCCTGATAAGAAAACGTACAGACGGCGCATCACTTGGAAAGAAGAATTGGAAAGTGAGTACAGTTGTATTGCGGGGAACATGATGAGTCAAAGGAATCTGATTCCCGGAGAAGAGAACATAACCAGAGAGCAAGCATATCGAATCCGAGAACGATTAGTTGCCGAGATTCCTGCGGACGGATTCACTGGCAACACCTTTCTCGTGGGCATGATGAATCCAAAAGACGAGGATATGGTGCCCGGGCAGAGTTTACTAGCTGAATAGTTCCGCTTGTTTTAGGTCGATAGATAGAGCCGTCGAGATTCATTTCTCGGCGGTTTCTTTTGTTTGGCGTTGGCTTGACAGCGGAGGGGCGCGGGGCTTGACTGGAAGGCATGAACGAGCCGTCAAACATGAACGAGTGCCTAGCCCGGATTGGCAGTTTGGAGAAGATAGAATCCAGCCTGACGGCCAAGCTGGACAAAATCGACGAAGACATTCGAGGGAACGGGAAGGCGCAATAATCGCTGGCGGAAGCCTTCTTCTTGCCGCAGCAAGCGCACCACTCAATTTCTGCCGGCGATTCCAACAGCTTTGCGGAGTCTACATCTTCCTCATCGATGCTGTTGGTTTTGGGAAAGGGCAGGTCGTTCTCCACGCTGAAATACGACCAAAACGAATCCGCCGCCCAACCAAGCTCCGTGCTGAACGAATCAAAGGACGGTTCGACTTCGTCCGACAGATTGCCGGGATTTTGCGCCCGGCGCGGGCCAAGGTCTTGCAAAGCGCCGTAAAGATAGCCGCACTTGCGGCAAGAAACGGTTTCCACCAACCGGGATTCTTGCCCGCTTTCATGGCAATCCGGGCAATGCCCTTCGGCGCAATCCGAAGTTTCCTTGCCGCGAGAAGTTCGGTCGTTCTGCCGCGACACAAAAAACACGGGGCCGTTTGCCGTGCGTCCCGGACAATCGCTTCGCAAGCAAAGGTGCAAACCCCCTTGCGCCCGCACAAAGTAATGCAGGCGGGTGGGCAAAAAGTTTTGATTTTCTTCGCCGCTGTTAGCCACAAGTTCCAACATAGATTGCAAAGTTTTTGAGGCTTCTTCTTTTTCCAGTTTGGGGAAAAGTTTCTCCGCCGCATCCGCCAGCAAGGTTGGTTTTGTGAGAATCTCGGTTCGCAGTCGGCGCAAGTTTTCATCGCGCGTCAACGCTTCGGCGAGGTCTCCGTTTTCTCCGCAAACACCCAGAAACTTCAAAACTTCTTGCATCGATTTGCCGTCGCGCAATGCATTGGCCGCTTCGCAATACTGCGCGGGGCTTGGACAATGCGATGGCGAACGCAACTTCGGCTCGGCAGTTGTGCCGCGAATCGGATTAGGTTCAACAAACCGCTCGCCAAAAATATCGCCGGCGAACTTTCGCGCTTTGTCGCCGCTTTCCTTTGTTTCGTCGCCAATGGTGGCCGAAGTGCCAATGCAGACAAGTTGCTTCGGCCTCAAACGTTCTTTCAAACGGCGGATGAGGAAAGCAATTTCCGTCGATTGAATGCCGCGGTAGGCATGGATTTCGTCCAGCACTAAAAAGCGAAGTTGGGCGTTTTCAAAGATGGGCGCGTCCACAGGCCGTTCCAGCAAATATTCCAACATAGAAAAGTTTGTGATCAGAATGTGCGGCGGTTTTTGGCGAATATCGTCGCGGTGATTGAGGCAATTTTTAGGGTCTTTCTTCAAACAATTTTCCAACTTGTTCTCCCGCTTGCGCTGAAGTTTATATGAGGATAGATTCGGCTCTTTTTCTTCTAACTCTTGCTCTATTTGTTTTCGCAATCGTGTTTCGTATTCTTCCTGCGAGGCCGGCGTTTGGCCGGTGAAACGCGCGAAAGTAATGTTGGGATGTTGTCGCAGAATCTTTTTCCATTCCAAAAGTTGGTCGTTCACCAGCGCGTTGCGCGGATAAATAATCACGGCGCGAAGTCCCGGCGATGAATCGCGAGCCAAGTCGTCCAAAATCGGAATTTGATAGCAAAGGGTTTTGCCGCTGCTAGTGCCTGTGGCAATGAGGGCGTTTTGCCCGGCAAGGACAAGGCGAAGAGCATCGCTTTGGTGTTGGTAAAGACTGCCTTTGTCAAGGCGAGACTGAATGGTTTTGACGGTTTGGTGATGAAGTCCCAAATTTTCCAGCGGCTTGCCTTTCTCATAGCTTTGCGACTTTTCTAGAAAAGGTCCCCGCACCAGTTCCTGTTCGGTAAGCTTGTCTTCCCAAGATCGGCGGGCGTGCTCAAACTTTCTATGAAAGCGATAATTAGATTTCAGCAATCCCAAGTAGGGTTCGAAGACCTCTTTTGTAAAACGGTTTGTCAATGGTTCCATAATCTATGTTGTTTAATTTCAATGTTTTTTCTCTGGCAAATGTTACGAATAGACGACCGGTAGTTTGGCGGCCATTGAATTTCCAAATGCGCGGGAAAACCGCGTTCCTGCTTGGCCTCAATCATCTTTATAGGCGGAAACTCACGCACAACCGAGTGTAGGCGATTGACCAAACCGCAGTAATAAGCCGTAAATTGATTCTTTTGTGTTGGCTTAAAAACCATGCAACTTTTCAAAACTTCAAAGCGAACGCGGCGACGGGAAAGGTAACCATGTTTTTCTAATTTCTTCCAATCGTTTTGAGTTATCTTTACAAATGCAAGCCCGGCCACGGTTTGGTGTGCAATCCAGAAGTTTTCCCAAGTGGCTTCTTTTTGAATTTGCGAGAGGACAACCCATAACAAATATTTTTCCATTTGCGCAGGTTTCGGCCAACAGTCTTCTTCTAACGGTTCAATAATTTCTACCCGAAATTCTTTCTCTTTGCCCAGCGGAATGACGCCGACATGCCGAGAGTGAACTTGAATAATATGCTCGCCAAGTGTATGGGCCGCGGACGAACTTTCCGGCAAATCCATAAGATATTCGTAATACTCCCATTTTGTTTCTTTGCCATCGTATTCGTGGAAAAAGCGCCATTTTCCCGAAACATGTTTCCCATCCGCCAAAACCTCAAATTCCCGATCGCAAAGATCGTCGTCATCTTCCACAAACCCTTCAGGAATTTCAAGAACTAGATGGGGATTTTGCTCAATTTGGATGGGACAATCTTCCCGAAGTAAAAAGCGGCACGCAGAAGAGTTTTCACTGCCGGAATAAAGCCGAAGTTTTACATTCTCCCACCGCCAAAACTCAATTTTGCGTCCGTTGACTTTCAACTTCGGGCGGTCATCTGCTGGGAAAAGATTTGTAACAAACACCTGCGCGCCATCTTCTAGAAAAAGCGGCACATTTTCTGTTTCTTCCTCATCGTCTTTGGCCCAGCCTTTTGCATCCACTTTTAACTTTTCTTGCGAGACCAATCGATAAGAACGCAACGGCAAGCGAGCGCGATTTGGGTTCACAAAGCGGCGGGATTCTTCATCCCACATTCCAAAGAGATGCAGCCCCGGAATGCGGAAGGTTTGTGCTTTTTCACCAGATTGAAGTTGGATGGTCAACCGATCTTGAAAGGCTTTGCCGTGGATGGGAAACTCCGTCCCAACATTGCTCGACGGTTTTGTTTCCTCGCCAAAACGCCAAACGGCGCCTTCCTCCGAAACGGGCGGCAAGTGGATGGCTATCCGATTATCTCGCCAAAGAAGTCTCGGCCGGCGTTGGAGCAAAGATTCTGGATCGTTGGGACGGGGAAACTCCGCCGTTTTCGGCACTTCCTCAAAATATTCAGGCCGCAAAATGCTGGCTTGGCGGATGTCCGAAAGGTTCAGTTGGTCGTCCTCCATCAGCGTCTTGCGGGCTTCTAGCATCTCTTGGATAAACTCCGTCGCCGTTTTCCGATTCTCCGTCAAAAACTTCACCAAGCGTTTCCATCTGCCAAATCGATTTTCTAGTTCTGCTTGCCATTGATCGTCGGAGAAATTCTTCCATCCTTTGGAATCTAAAGCCCACTCACAAATGATCAAAAATTCATCCCAAAGAGAAACGGGAACACCGATGAAAAACACCGCCGTGCCGACAAAAGAACAACCGCCGGCAGTTTTGATAATATCATGAAGCTTGGAAGCCTTTGCCGCCTGAGCAAAATTTTTATTTAGCTTGTTCTTGCAATTCGGTGAGATAGAATCCAGTCCCATCGCCCGGCAAAAATGCGTCCAAAAAGTAGCGTCTTTATACTCGTGAAACGCCACTCCCGCATATAGCACCAGCAAAAGATGCGGAAAGAGATTTTGATATAACTGCGTCATATGATTCACAGACCAGAAAGAATTGCCAAGCATTTGTTGCAGATCTTCCCACTCCGTCCGATCCGGCACGCAACGCAACAGCGCGCCCGCTCTTTCCCTCTCGTCATCGGGAATGTTTTTAATTCTCTCCCGGTAAAAATTCTCCTTTTCTACTATGGAATCCAATACAACTTGCCAGTTTTTCTTGCTCGGCGCAGTCGTCTTTGGAAAACTAGAGATGGTTGCCGCACCGTGTAAGATAGTTCATACTTTCCCAAGCGGAAACAACGCGCTATGCTGAAACTATCTCCAACGCGGCAACTCCCGCAAGAAAGCGATGGAGGCCAAAGACGGCGGCTCTTGTGGCCGCGCAAACGGCTGGACATTGCATGGAGCGACTTCTGCTATGGAGGGCTTCGCTGTTTTTGGCCGGGCGGAGGCTGTTCAAAACACATCGAATCATCATGGTCAATCGACGGTCATGCGATCGTGTGTCTTTCCGTTCGCACGGGTTTTGATCTGTTGTTGCAGGCGCTCCGTCTTCCCAAGGGAAGCGAAGTGCTGATGAGCGCGCTTAACGTGCCGGGCATGATGCGGGTTGTGGAAGAAAACGGATTGAAACCCGTGCCGTTGGATGTGGATGGAGATGGCTTGCGCCCGACAATCCAAGCCGTTCGTCAAGCCATCACGCCGCAAGCCCGCGTCCTAGTAACGGCGCATCTTTTTGGCGCCCGTCTGAACCTTGCCGAATTGAACGCGCAGGCTCGGCAAAGCGGATTGTTGGCTGTAGAAGACCGCGCCCAAGCCTTTGACGGCGTTCCCTTCGCCCTGCCTCCGCAATGCGACGTCGCCATGCACAGCTTCGGCGCAATCAAAACGGCGACGGCGCTGGGCGGAGCGGTGTTGACCGTGCGCGACGCCGATTTAGCGGCGCGAATGCGGGCTATCCAGCGCCGCTACGCAAAACAACCCCGCCGACGTTATCTGCTTCGTTTGGCCAAGTATTCCGCATTGAAGGCGATTAGCGGCCGCTTGCCATTCTCGGCATTGGCGCATGCATTGACTTGGGCAAGCATGGATTATGACGCTTGGCTTAAAAAGCAAGCGCGCGGCTTTGATGACTCGCCATTTCTGCGGCAATTGCGCCTGCGTCCATGCGCGCCGTTGACGGCCTTGCTGGCGCGTCGGTTGCGTCGCTTCAACTCCGATCGGGCAAACGACCAACGGAAGCGAGGCTTAGAATTGGCGGCGCGGCTGGGCGCAAAGTTTCCGCCGGTCGGCAAGGATGCCGAGCGGCACGTTTTTGATCTGTTTCCCATACGCGTGGGCAATCCGAAGCGCACGCTGGCGGCGTTGCGGTCTTGCGGCTTTGACGCCTGCACTCACGGCAGTATGACGACCGTGAAGGCGCCGCAAGACCGTCCTGACTTGGAACCCCCGCGGGCGCAACGTCTGCTGGAGGAAATTGTCTTTCTGCCGCTTTACCTTGAAATGCCTCAAGCCGAAGTGGAACGCATGTCTCTAGTTATATGCGAAAACGCCGAGCCGGCAGTGGATGGCTAAATTTTATGGGTTTTTAATAGCGCTTTATACAAGGGACTTCTTTGCTGGTTTGCATCTCCATTCCGCTGAAACGCTTGATAAAATTCCTACTTTTCGGCGCTATATTTAGTTATCTATAATTCTATTGATGAAAACATATTAGAAAGCGCATGGGGATCTTTTTCTGATTACTATTCTTTTTTATCGCCGGGGTTGTTTGTTTTCTCAGCCTCCTCAAGCATATCTCGGTAGAGGCGGTCGAAGATATAGACGCCTAGGTCCAGTCCTTGTTGGATATAGTAACGCTTTTGTTTTTCCCGCCAGAGGGGCTCGATAACGGCAAAGAATTCTGCCGCATGGCGTTCATCGATTTCCGCATGTAATTTATAGTGGACAAGATTTTCCGACCGCACCCAGCCTCGCTCTACTACGGCCTTTCCGATGACGGCCGAAATGCCCGCAAAGGCGTATTCGATGATTCCCAAGCAGGCGATGCCCACTTCGATTTCGTCTAGAACGCAGGAGGCAATCAATACGCTGTTGAAGGCCCGGACGGACGGCGAGACAAAGAGCTCGTCAAGTGTTTCTGGATCGCTTCCGATGGAGCGAAGGAATTGTTGAAAGGTGGAGTGATGAAAGGCTTTTTCGTCAAACTCGCCGTGTTCTTCCACTAGGTTGCGAAGGATGTCTAATCGTTGCGTTGGGTTGGGGATGCGCCCCACCAGAGCGGCCATTGGCCGAGGGAAAAAGGTAACGGCAAAGAAGAATTGTTCTTGGGTTTTTCGGAAGCAGTCCAAAGACATGGATCCGCTTTTCAAAGCGGCCAAGTAGCGGTTGTTGAGGATGCCAATTCGTTGCAATGCACGATCCGCGTGCGCAACGACGTTAGGAGCGCGACGTTCTTTGTCCATAGTCAAATCTCCGATGTGTTGATATTCCAAATCATTCCGGCGTCTAGGCCGGCGCCGTAGATGTCGGCGCGAGCCCGGAGGATCCCTTCGGCGCCAAGCCGGGCTACGATGGTTTCCGCCGTTGCAAAAGACGCCGCAGTAAATATCGCATCAAAATCGTATTTTGTCAAGAGCGACAGCGCCTGTTGCAACAACGCGATTCCGTCTTCTTCTTCCAACCAAGCGCAATGGGTAAGATGCGAGACGCGCATTTCCAAACCCTTGTCGGCGCTGGAATCGCCGGAGAAAGGCCGGGGCGATTCTAGCAACCTCTTGGCTTGGCGAGTGTCTTCCAGCAGTCCGACGGCTTGGCCATTCGGCGATGCCAACCATTGCGGCGGCGCTAGGGAACGCATATCGGGTTTGCCGCCGATGCATCGAGCGGAGCCTTGCGTCAATTTCCGGTAGAGATTCCATCCGGTCGCCGCGTCGATTTTCCAATCTTTTTGGAAGGGAACGAAAGCCTTCTTGGCCGGGATTTTCAGGATGACGACTTCGGCCAGCTTGGCGAACGGTTCGATGCCGAGCCGTCCCGTGTAGCGGGTGGGGAGGATCGGCGTTCCCTTCATTACTGCGGAATAGGCGGCGTTTGCGTGTTGGACGGTCCAAGTTCGAACCGCTTGAAGGAGACGCCACAACACTTTGCCACCGCGATTTTCGGGCGCCACTTTGGCGTCGCCGATGTAAACTACGTTTTTCACATTTCCATTGGGAAGAATCAATGAGCGGCGGGCGACGCCGATTGTGCCTAGGATGTTCCCGCCTCGCTCTGCAATAAAGCTGGCGCCCTCGCCCATAGCCCGAAAGAAACGGGAATAGTCCTCGCCGTGATGGATTCTGAAAAAGCGTTCATTGCCGAGGGGATAGCGAAACTGCCTCTCGAATTGAGCCAGCGAACGCGCCATGTTTGGCGGCGGCCTTTCAGTGAGAAGGTGAATTTTCATTTCTTTCTGCCCAAGTGAAGAGCGCGATAGAAAAAACTCCGATCCTTCTTATGCAACGCCTCGGATTCTTCGTTCAGCCATTCAAACATCGCCCCTGCCCGCCCAATGTCCAAGGCGGAGTTGAGTTGGCGGATGAAAATTCGCCCCCCCGGCTTCAATGCTTGTTCGGTGAGTTGGAGCGTTCGCGCCGCCGCTTTTGGGGAAAGCCAATCCAGAATGTTCGAGAGGTGGATAAAGTCGCAAGGTTCTTTGGCCGATTCCAGCGCTTGTTCCATTGAAGCATTGACGAACGCAATTTCGGGAAAAGTTGGAGGCGCCGCGCAGGCAAACCACGGCGCAAAACAACCCGCCGGATAACGCCCTTTGAGCATCTGCCAAAGGTAGGGATTGTCGCAGGCCGTCCCTTCCGCAAGCACGCGGCGAATTCGCCGGGCAAAGTGGCGGGAGAACGGAACAAGCGGATTGTTCGTCGCTTCCGCCCCAAACAACCGAACCAAATTCGGCAGCGACATGACCTTTTCCAAAGCCTCGTCAAGGCGTCTTCCCAGCAAAGATTCAGGCGCCGCCGCCCGGATTTGCTCGCCCACATTGGACAGAAACAGAAGCGAGTCCAGTTCGGTTTGAGAAGACGCAAGGGCGCGTCGCAAGGCGGCAAACACTCGCTCGTAACGACCGACGTGATCCGGCCCCAACTGGGCAACCAAAGAAATCGGTCCCAAAACGTTTTCCTTCAAGCCAATTTCGGAAAAAAGCGTTTTTAGCGTTTGCCGCCGCGCATCCGCAGGCATGCCCAGATGCCCCAACAACCGAAGCCGTCGCTCAGCGGACATCTCATAAAGCAAGCGGAGTTTCAACTTAGTCAAGGCAAGTTGTGCGGGATTGGCGTCCACGAGGCGCAGGGAACGAACTTGAGGCATGGAAGCCAGCAAAGCCGCCGTGCAACCGCCGGAAGCCACCATAATCAAGCGCGCTTCCGCCCCCAAACCACGAACCACCGCTTGATCCAAAAGCGCGTCCTCTCGAACCTGAGCAAAGGCTACCGGCAGAGCGGCGGCGTTCTCCAACCAACTTTGCCGGCTCTCCCTCACTGCACGGCGGGGAAAGAGAGCACCGCAAGCCAAGCGAAGCAAAAGCACGGCAGTTCAATCCAAAGAACCCGGCGCCTTTGCCCCCGCGCGAATGAGTTCAATCGCTTCATAAGCCAGTATCTGCGCTTGTGCCGACGGATGAGATAGCTCTTTTCGCAAAACGGGAAGCGCATCCGCCGCCGCCATTCCCATTTTCCCCAAGGCTTTGATTGCGCCGTATTTGGCGCGAGCGGCTGGTTGGATTTTCACCATTTGGATCAACAGCGGCACGGCTTTGCCTCCGGCCTCTCCCATCAACGCCAATCGGTCCGCCGCAAGCCTTTTTTGATCATCGCTCCCGTTTTCCAAAGCATCCAACAAAACGGGCATCGCTTGCGTCGGATTTTGATAAATCGTCCACAAACATCCGGCGGCGTAGATTCGAATTCTCAAATCGCGGTGAGCCAAAAGAGATTCCAAACGGCCTTCCAACGGCGGTTTGTCGTCTGTCTCCAAACGCGCCAAGCGGGTTAAAATGCGCGTCAGCTCGGCGGCGGCGTGATTGGCGCCCAAAGATGCCTCCAAAACTCGCAAAGCGCTTTTCCGCTCCTTCCCCAGCTGCCACAACGCCAACGCGCAATACGCCCGGCAAACGACGTTTTCGTCCTTCAGCCCAAGCGCCAACGCGTCAATCACCGGCGCCGAGCTATTGCCGATGTTTCTCAACGCATCCGCCGCCGCCATGCGCAGAAAACGGCTTTCCGGCAATCCGTCCTCGTATTGAAGCAATTCAATCAACCTCGAAGTCGCCGGCGCGGCATGAGCGCCAAAGTGAGCCAGCTTCCTAGCCGCAACCACACAATCCAGTGAGGCCGGATCCGACAAAGACCGCATCAAAGCCGGGACAATCTTCTCGGCGTGAACGCGATCCATCAGCGGCAAAAGATTTATCGCCAGCGTCCGACAACGATAATCTTCATGCTCCAAGCCTTGAAGCAAGGCTTCGACGGCTTTCTCGTTTGCCGGTCCCATCGCGGCCAGAAGGGGATAGGCCCGCTGCGCCGCGTCACCTCCGTCTTCGGGGCATCGGATGCGCTGTTGCATCCAACGCGGCAATTGAAACCACAAACGCCGCGTCCATCTGCGAAAGCGGCCGTCGCTTTTTTCCAGCCAACGAACCAAAGGCTCGACGCCGGGTTCGCCAATGGCCTCCAACGCTTTGTCCGCATATAATTCACCCCCTGAAAGACTGCTCCAAGCGCGTAGCAAAGGCTGGACGGCCGGCGCTCCAATCGCTTGCAGGGCTTGAATGGCTTCGGCCGCTTCGGCGTAGTTTTTCGGCGAATGCAGCTTGCCGATCCATTCTTCCGCTGTTTTCCCTTGATAAGTCGGCGTTGGCGAGGACAAGAAAACGATCCAAACAACGGCAAAAGCCGCGCCCAAAATCAGCGCGACAACTTTCCGCCTCCCCTTCTTTGGCTTTTTCATGCCGCCAAACGCGCCAGATCAAAACGAACGGGATAGCCGTCTGTGTCGAATTGCCGGGAACTTGGTCAAGCCAAAACGGTTATTGGTCGCCGGCAGACGAAGCGCTTCCTTTTGCCGTCGTTGTCTTTCGTGGATCCGTTCTCGGCGCATCTTGATCGTCACGGCGTCGGAGAGGTCTTGCCCGACGCGGCTGCCGAACCGGACGATCCAAATGCTCTCCTTCGCCTCGTCTGCTTCGAGAAAGGCTTCGGGAACCAACGTTTCGCGCCCGCCCCAAACGAGGAGGCTCCCGTCGAATCAAAGTCATTAGGAAGTTCCCCAGCCCGCCGGCCAACAGAACGGGCAGAAGGAAAAAGACGTTCAACACGGGAAGCCCAAAAATCGCCGCCAGAACAACGCTCCCTCGCAAGGAAACCAGCCAGGAATGGCGGTCTTCCCGCGCTCCCTTCATGCCGGCGCCGATTCGCAAAGCCAATCCCGCAAGGCCGGCCAGCGCCGCAAGAGAAAGCGCGCCTGCCAAAACGACGCCCAAGACGCCGAGAACTTTGAAAACCACCGAAGAATTGTCCAGCCACCTTTGAACCCCAAACGCCAACAGAAAAAACAACAGGCAAATCCCCAGTCCAAGCCCCATGTCCTGCCACGGTCTTTGCCAACGACGGCTAGATTGATCGCTGAATTTTGGAAATAGCGCGTGCGCCGCCAGCCAAAACGCCGTTGACGCCGACAACGCCAACAGCAGGAAAGCCAACCCCCTAGCCCAATTTTCTGAATCATTTGAAAACCACATAAATTACAAAAGATACCCGCAGTTTGGAAGCGATGCAAGCCTTGTCTGCGGCCTCTCAAAACTAACTCACTCCGCCTTCGCTGTTTGCAGAAACTGCACGCACACCGGCGTCGGCGCTTCCACTTTCAAGCCAGTCGACTCAAGTTTGCCGGTCGCAGAATCAATGCGGAAAATAACGATGGAATAAAAGCTTGCGATCCAATTGCTTTTTGCTTTTCTTTCGTTGCAATGAGGACAATAAAGATGATGGCGGCAATCGCCCTGATTGCCCTGGCCACCGCAATTCCAACGCAATCGCAGGAAGAGGAAGCCCCCCCCCCCCAGCCTTACGAATTCGGCTGGAATGACAACCTCGATTTCCGCTTCCAAAACCTAGCCGGCGCAATCACCAACATAGTCAGCACAAACAGCGTCGCCGACCCTCTCACGGTGGAGAACGACCAATTCCAAATCAAATTTCGCGATCCCATCGGTATCGACGGCATGGGAAGACTCACCATAACTGGCTCGCAGATGATAAACTTCATCATCAGACTGGACGCCAACAAACGCCAAGCCATCGCCAACTCGCTCACCAATGCCTTGTTGCCCCACTTCAAAGGCGAGAAAGGAGAGCGTGGAGAACCCGGCCCAGCATCCACCGTTCCCGGCCCGCAAGGAGAAAAAGGAGAGCGTGGAGAACGGGGACTGCCCGGCGCAGCATCCACTGTTCCCGGTCCACAAGGCCCGCAGGGACCGCAAGGAGAGCGTGGAGAACGCGGTGAGAAAGGAGAACGCGGAGAACCCGGCGTATCGGGCGCCAGAGGAAGACCCGGCAAGGCATCTACCATTCCCGGCCCGCAAGGCCCGCCTGGACCGCAAGGCGAGAAAGGAGAAAAAGGTGAGCAAGGAGTATCGGGCGCCAGAGGAAGACCCGGCAAGGCATCTACCATTCCCGGCCCGCAAGGCCCGCCTGGACCGCAAGGCGAGAAAGGAGAAAAAGGTGAGCAGGGAGTATCGGGATTGACGGGAAGGCCGGGAAAACCGGGATTGCAGGGAGAACAAGGCCCTGTCGGCCCGCCTGGACCGCAAGGTGAGAGAGGCGAGAAAGGAGAAAAAGGCGAGCAGGGAGTATCGGGATTGACGGGAAGGCCGGGAAAACCGGGATTGCAAGGAGAACAAGGCCCGGTTGGCCCGCCTGGACCGCAAGGTGAGAGAGGAGAAAAAGGTGAGCAGGGGGTATCGGGCGCCAGAGGAAGACCCGGCAAGGCATCCACTGTTCCCGGCCCGCAAGGCCCGCCTGGACCGCAAGGCGAGAAAGGAGAAAAAGGCGAGCAGGGGGTATCGGGCGCCAGAGGAAGACCCGGCAAGGCATCCACTGTTCCCGGCCCGCAAGGCCCGCCTGGACCGCAAGGCGAGAAAGGCGAACAAGGAGAACGGGGAGAACGGGGCGAGCGGGGAGAACAGGGAGAGAAAGGAGCGCCCGGCGCATTCCAAATCGAACAATTCGGAAGACCAATCACGCATGGAAGCTTCCGCTATAAGCCCACTGACCGCACAAGCAATGAACTCGGAATCGTCGTCCAACTCCAAACCGGTGGATTATCCAAATCTCTCACGTTCTGGTTTCAAGGAACTGATGCCGTCCAAAAGCAAATGCGAGTCGCAGGAACAACTCTCACAATAACCCACGAAGAAAAAGCGGAAGACAACTTCTCCATCTCCCTCTCCGGCGACGGAACAATCACGGTCTACGAAATCCACCTGTAAGATTGGATGAAGGGGAAATGAAAAGAGACAAATGGAACGAAAAGAGAATGGCGAGAAACGAAGGATTCTCCGCCTCCGCCGCCAAGCGGAACGCCTCTATCTTTTCTTCGGATGCGTCCAAAGAAAACGAGTAAATTCCCCGGCTCTCCCCGCCCGTATAAGTCCCCACAAAAACCCGATACTCCGTCGCCAAAACTCGCGCTTCACTGCCAAAGACCCCCGCCCCAAAACAAACAGTAAAAACAAAGAGACCAATCCAACTGCAACCCAATTCTCTTATCCAAAAACAAAACCGTCACATAGTTTTACCTAATTACAATCCGTCCCGCCGGACAAATCTTATCCCCCCAAGCTTGCGCGCAAACGCCGCACTTTGCCGACAATCCACTCAAATACTTGATGGCGACATGGGAATGGAAATCGATAAATCACGCTTGCCATTGCCCTGCATATGCGCCACGTTGTCCAGAGACAAGTTGAATGAATGCATTAGAAGAAAACTATGATGAATGTCTCCGCACTGCGCCATCGGAGGCGGAACGAAAGACAAAGACATGACCGAGAAAAGTCTAAAAACAGGGCGGGAAACGGCCAACGACGGCAAGCCAAAAGGCTGGTTTCAAGCCCTCCGCAATCTCGCAGGATCCACCAAAGACGGCCGCGAATCCATCGTTTCAAAAGCAATCGGCGATTATTTCGACAAACATTACATGGCCAATCTGCTGGTGATTGTGGAGGAAGGGAAGAACGGCAATATCTACCTAAACCCCGCAAAATCTCGATAAAACATGACAACGCTAAACCTAGATTACCAACCAGACGCGGCTTACTATGGCGATTGCGCCGATATAATGACCGCTTGGAAAGAAAAGGGCGTGCAGGGAATTATTGACCTGATTTATCTGGACCCGCCTTTCAATAGCAACCGCAACTACGGCGCGCCCACTTCCAAATCCAAAGACAGCGACACCGGCTCGATGGACGCCTTCACGGACATGTGGACTTGGGACGAGCAATCCGCCGAGCGAGTCGAGGTCATCCTCAAAACTCCCGCTCATCCGGCCCGCGAACTCTTTGCTAGCTTGCGCGGCTATTTGGAAAAGCGCGATTCCGGGATGTTGGCCTACCTCAGCTACATGGCCGACCGTCTTTGGCTTTGCCAACAACTTCTCAAAGAAACGGGATCCATCTACCTCCACTGCGATCCAACCGCGAACTATTACTTGCGCTTGCTTATGGACGCCATCTTCAGCCCAGAAAACTTCAGGAATGAAATTGTTTGGTGTTATGGTGGAAGAGGAATGGCGAAAAGATGGTTTCAAAAAAAACACGACTCCATTCTCTTTTACTCAAAATCCGACAAACACTTCTTCAATCGGATTGGAGCAAGCCGTCCGGTTGCCGAAGATCATGTGGGTCGCTACAACAAGACTGATAAAGAGGGCAAAAAATATGCCAGAGTACTCAACAAAGACGGCACTTATTCCAATATCTATTTGAAGTCAGAAGGCGTCGTTCGGGAAGACTGGTGGGAAATTCCATTTGTTCGAGGCAACGAATACGAAGGCTACCCCACTCAAAAACCGCTGGCTGTGCTGGACCGCATTATCAAGGCATCCACCAGCGAAGGCGACATCGTCTTTGACCCTTTCTGCGGCTGTGGAACTTCCATCCATTCCGCAATCAATAACAGCCGCCGCTTTATCGGCATAGACATCTCGGTTTTCTCTATCCATTCGGTCACGCATAAACGCATTAAATCCAAATGCGGAATCGACATTCCCGTTTACGGTATACCAACCAATATCACCGGCGCGCGGTTGCTCGCCAAACAAGACCCCTTCGCTTTTGAGGCGTGGGCGGCGGAAACGCTGAACTTTGGCGACATCGGCATTCTCTCCAACAAAATCAAACGAGGCGACGGCGGCATCGACGGCAAAGGATTGCTTTACGGAAAGACCGAAGACGGCGAGGACGAAGTCATCGTCCAAGTCAAAAGCGGCCACGTGAGCAAAGATAACGTCCGGGCGTTTGCGGAAGTCATCAAATCCAACCCCAAAGTGGCGGCGGGCATTTTCATTACGCTGGACGACAAGGAATGGACAAAGGGATTCGAGCAAAAGGCTCTCTCGCTGGGAACTTTCAAAATGCCAAACGGAACGAGGCGATTCCGCAGAATGCAACACTGGCCAGTATCAGACCGCTTCAAAAATAAAGGAGAAGGGGAATACCCGAAGATGCCGATAATGGTCAATCCTCTAAACGGCAAACCACTCGTCAACATCGGAACGACAATCCAATCTGATCTAGCCTAACGGCTGTCTGCCCAGCATAACCAAGGCTTTTCAAGCATTCGGCTGAGGGATAGAGAAGGCAGGCCAACGCAGAGGGAATTCGTCGCCCGCGCGCTTATCAACAATTAGAATCGCAATCTACTATGCAAGTTCTCCGGCGCTTTTATTGCAGGCGGCCGTCGACAAGGCGGGCAACTCGCCGGGCGCGCTTTCCAATCTCCAAGTCGTGAGTGGCTAATACTAAGGCAATTTGATGCTCGTTGCGCAGTGTTTCTAATAGATCGATAATTTGTTGGCCGGCGACGGAGTCTAAGTTTCCGGTTGGCTCGTCCGCAAGCAATAAGGAGGGATTGTTGAGGAGTGATCGGGCGATGGCTACCCGCTGTTGTTCGCCGCCGGAGAGTTCGCAAGGGCGGTGGTTCATGCGGTCTTTTAAGCCTACTTGTTCGAGTAGCGCCGAGGCTTTTTGAGTAAGCGTCGCCGTCGGTCGCCGCGAGATTTTGCCGGGGATGCAGACGTTCTCCAAAGCGCTAAATTCGGGAAACAGATGGTAGGCTTGGAAAACGAAGCCGATTTCTCGGTTTCGGAAGCGGGATAGTTCGATTCTTTTCCATTTTTGAAATTTCTTCCCTTTGAAGCAAATTTCGCCGGAATCTGCGGCGTCCACTCCCCCCAATAAGTGGAGCAATGTGCTTTTGCCGGCGCCGGATGCGCCGTGAATCGCTAGGAAGTCTCGCGCGTTCAGTTTGAGGTTCACGCCGCGCAGGACGGGGACGGTTTTTTTGCCGATTCGATAGCTTTTTGCGACGTTGGCCGCAGTCAGCATGGAATGAGACGCAACCGTTTCGGGAGGCATTGTTGACTCGGTATCACTCATGGCGCAAGGATTCTACCGGGCGCAAGCGGCTGGCGTTAATGGCCGGCAAGACGCCCGCCAACGAGCAGATCAAGAGCGATCCTCCGCAAATGGTCGCCAAGTCTGCCGCGTCCAGCACCGCCGGCAAAAGCGCAAAGCCGTAGACGCTTGCGGGAAAGAGATCGAAGCCGGCCGCTTGATTCATCCACAAGAGGAATTCGTTGCGATATTCAACGGCTAGGAGGCCTAGTCCGAATCCGGCGATTACACCGGCAATGCCGACAATAAAACTTTGGCAGAGGAAGATGAGCAGAATTTGCCGGGCAGTGGCGCCCAAGGCTTTCAACATTCCTATCTCTTTTGTTTTTTGCACGACGAAGGTAATTTGCGAACTTGTGATTCCAAAGGCCGCTACCAAAACGATAAAGAAGAGGAGAAATCGGATCATGTTTTTTTCCACGACCAAAGCGCTGAGCAGGCTGGAGTGTTCTTCCAGCCAGCTGTGAATTGTAAATCCGTCTCCCAGCTTTTTTTGAAGCGCCGTCTGCGCCGCGTTTGCGTCGTAGGGATCGTGGAGAATCACGTGAAGGCCGTGCACGGCGTCCGCTCCGTTGAGGAAGATCTCTTGCGCGTCGAAGACAGAGCAAACGATTACATTGGAGTCATACTCGTAATAGCCGGTGTCGAAAATTCCCCGCACAACGTAGTCGTCCGGCAGCGGCAAAGGCTCTTGCTCTCCTCCGCTTCGCGTCAAGCGGTGGATTTGCCGAAGTCCGCTGTGAGAATACACGGCAATTGGGTCTCCTATACTCAATCCTAATGCGCGCGCCAGGCGATGGCCGATGACGACGCCCTGCCCTTCCACGTCAAAGGAGCCGTCAATCACGCTTTCTGGCAAAATACTGCTCTCGCGCTCTGAATCTACGCCTATCAAAGAGGGCATCGCTATTCTAGGAGTTGCCGTCTGCGTTTCCACGACGATTGGCCCGGCAATGTAGGGCGCCGCTTTTCGAACGGCCTCCGCCTCAAGCACCTTCGGCAACACCTCGCGGTAAGACGCCATGCTCGCGTCCCTTTCCAGCACGCGCAGATGAGGGTTAAACCCAAAAATCTTCTCTCGCAATTGTTGGTCAAAACCGCTCATCACGGCAATCACGACAATCAAAACCGCCACGCCCAACATCACGCCGACAATCGAAATCATCGTGATGACGGAAACGAAAGTTCGCTTTGGCTTCAAATAACGAAGCGCAAACAACAATTCTACAGGCAGCTTGGACATATTATTTCCCGCCGTCGATGGAATCCATTCCGCCGAAAATCTAAATCGGCCCGCAAAGGAATCCAAACCATGCGCCGGACACTTAACAAGTTGGCCACATTCGCCAAACTTGTCACTCCAATTTTGCCGTGGTTGCCCAGCGCCCGCTTAACAATCCCGTCCGCCTCATCAACCCGACTCCATTCCTATCAAGCAATACCGTCAAAAACCTCCCGCCTACCTCAAGCAAAATCCCGCTACGCAAAGACAACGACAAATCCGTCTTATGATTCCAGCGATGGAATTTATTTCTACGGCGTTAGGTTGGTGCTTTTCTACTATAAGACTTATACCTTTTATAGAAAATGCTTTCATATATGATGAAATAGAATCAGATCGCCAGCAGCCGGATCTGCGTTATGGACCGGCGCCGAGATCTACAAGGCGGAACAGACTCATCGGGCCGCGGATCGGAGCGGCGACGGTTCGTTCTGCGGATTCCATAAGCCCTTGCCACATAGGATCGACAATCGATGTTTTGCTCTGCAAGAGGAAGGGGCCGACGCCTCCCGTCCAAGTTATGGAGATAGTATTCCCTTCGGCTATGGAGGCGTTTTCAATGACAATAGGCGCCGCGGGAAGGATTCCCATAGTGGGATCGTCTTGAGGATCCGGATGGGAGAACATGGTATAGAAAATGGTATGCCGCGAAGCGTCCGTTCCGGGATGGTTGGCCCGATGAATTTCTCCTGTTGCGGCTACTAGAATTTCCTGAGTGGTCATGCTGATGGAGGGAGAAACGGAGCGGCTTTCCGGGCGGTTGGGATTGGAAAAGGCGAAGAAACTGGGAGTAGGGTCGCTCCATTTGTCAGCCGTCGGGTTGTAGGCAAGCACGCGAATAAGCGTTTGCGGGTTTTCGGTTTCTTGCAGCTTTGCTTCAAAGGCCACGGCCGCGCGTCCCAGCGCGTCTGCGGCTATATCGACGCGGCCAAAGGCGTCCGAACCGCCGTTGCCGGCAGATGCTTCGCTGACGATTCGGCGAGAGAGGAACTTTGGCGTTGTTGCGTCAAAGGCGGCGATTTGAACACTCTTTCGGAATTGCCCGGAGGCGTCTTTTCGCCGCTCGCCTTGTTGGCTGAATAAATCGGCCCTTCCCGCCAAGAAGACTAGGGAACGGTTGATGTGCGAGGCGATTTGCGCCGAGGCGTCTTGTTGGGCGTCAAAGCGCAGAGTTTCCGGCAGATCGGTTTGGCGAATTTGCCCGCGCCGTTCTCCGTCGTTGTTGTGGAAGTAGAGCCGGTCTAGCGCGTGGATGCAGAATCCTCCTTTGTAGGAGGAAACGCCGGCCCAAACATCGCGCGAATCCACAACCCAACTTTCCCGCACAACCGACCCGTTGCGGGCGAGGATGACGGCGGCTACAACCGGGGAAGATTCTCGGAGGCCGGAGCGATCTTGGGCAACGAGAACGACGTTTCCATTGTCGAGGATCGATAAGTCTCCGCCGAAGTGTCCGATGGGATTGCCGGCGGGCGAACCGCGGGTCAGCCGGCCGTTGACGGCGTCCACGGCCAACGAAGTCGGCACGGGAGCGCGCGTTGGCAAATCAAGAGAGAACATTTGCGCGGTTGCGTAAACGCCGTCCGCAGAACGGTGGAATCCGAGGTTCCAACGCTTGTCGGATTGAAACGCCGGGAAAACATGGGGCGAAGCTTCTATTCCCACGGCGTATCCTCTGGCTCCCGGCCTTTGATCGCCGGCGATTTGGAGCGGATTTCCCCTTTGGCGCGAGGCATTTATCCGGCCGTTGTGGGGAGCGCCGTCGTCGCTGTAAAATGCCGCTGTTTTCTTGGCTTCTCCGCCGTCGGCCGGTTGCAGGGCAAGAGAATGTTGTCGGCCTCCGATTTCCGCCGGTTCAGCGAAGGTGTTGGCGCCGATCAGAAAAGTGTGCGTTCCAACCACTGCGGTGTCCGCCGCCCAGTTTTCCCAATTATCCCAAGCCGTTTCGAAGAGAATTTTCTCGGGAACGATCCGTTTCAAGCCAAGCGTTTCGGCGCTGGGAATTCCAAAAAGAGTCTCCGGCTTGCTGGCGGGATCGCCGGGATGCGTGACTTGCGCTTCGGGAATCGGCTCGCCATCGCCATCGGGATCGCCCAGCTCTTGGCCGTTGGTGAAGCCGTCGCCGTCAGAGTCCAGTTGCGCTAAGGATGCCGACCAAAATTCCGCTTTGCTGCCCCGGCCGACAACGGCGCCGACGGCGTCGCCAAAAGCGTTCTTTGGTCCTGCGACGTTGGGAAGGATATGGCAAAGCGTGCAACGGAATCTGTTTCCGTTCGGCACTTGGTCGACGCGCCAAGGGCGAGCCAAGCCGTCCACAGAGAGCGGGAGCAAAAGCGCCAAGAGCGCCGGGGAAAATTGTTGGATTCGGGTAAGTTTCACTTTTTGTTTATTCGGGCGAAGTCTCGGCGTTTTTCGTTTTTCTATTGGAAGACGCGGCAGCAAGGGATCGTGGCCGTTTCCCGTTGTTTTTGCGCAAAAGCATTGTCGGTCGTTCCTCTGAATCCGCTTTTTTTCGCAATCTCTTCTTTCTCGCGGATTTGTTTGGCTTTGGAAAAGGCGAAGGTTGGCGCCGCAAGTCAAGATTTCTTGGTGTTCATCGACATGATGCTGGGGCCGTGAGTCACCCAACCGCTCCCGCCGGTGATCACGCGCTTGACCGGCGCGCCGGTTTTTGGATGCTTCTTCAATGGCGGATCCGTCATCTTCTGCTGCACTTCAAAACGCCGGAGCTTTTGCCCCTTTTTTTGCGGAATGGTTTCGTAAGTATAAGTGGCCATCGGTTCGTCGATAAAAATAGATTTGAAATTGCCTCCTCCCTTTCTATCGGCGGCGACAAGTTTTGCCAACGAAAAAAACTTCAGCCAAAGGAACGGCTTGCCGAAAACGAAGTCGGCGGTTTACTATGTTTCGCGAAAGGTTGCGGCAAAACCAGTCCCCTTATGGCGAACAAACATCCCTTGAAGATTCTGCACTTGACGGGCGAGCGAGAAGATGCCGGCGGCGTCCTTTCCGTCATTCGCAACTTGCAGAGCGCCAGCGCCGCAGACGGCTGGAAGCACGCCGTATGGGTCAACCAAGCCTACAAAGAAACCCGCCAACCCGCTCTTGAATATCGTTATAGCCGCGCCGCTCATGCAGAATCCGAAAACCGCTTGCGCCTGCTTTGGCAAGCAATTCCCGCAACCCGCGAACTGCTGGCGCTGCTTGGCGCCGAACATTACGACGTAGTTCACGCCCACTCCAGAGGCGCCTTGCCGGTCGCCATGCTTTTTTCCCAATGGACAAAGCGGCCGGCGCTTTTTACCAACCACAATTACGCCCGCCAAACCGGCTTGTATCGCTGGGCCACCAAGCGCAAACGAATGCACACAACGCTCCTCACCTCCAACATGGCAAAACATTACGGCCTCAACGCCCAGAACGACCGAGTCCGCACCATCTCCGCCTGCTACGGAGACCAATTCTTGCAGCGCCCCTTGGCCGAACGGCGAGGCTTCCGCTCCCCAAACCGCTCTCTCCGACTTATCGGCGTCGGCAGCCTCATCGGCTGGAAAAAATGGGACCTCTTGGTCGAAGCCATCCATCTGTTGCCCCAATCCTTGCGAGAGAAAATCCAATGCGACATTTGGGGGCCAACGCTCCAACTCCCAGAATCCCGCGCCTTCGATGCCAAACTTCGCCAGAAGATTCGCCAATGCAGACTGCAATCCCAATTGCGCCTTTGCGGCCCATCCGCCGACGTCGCCGCCGAACTCCTGCAAAGCGACTTGTTCGCGCTTCCCTCCTCCAACGAACCTTGTTCAGTCGCCTTGATGGAAGCCTTGGCGCTGGGACTGCCGGCCATCGTTTCCAACAGCGGCGGATGCCCAGACATCGTAAAACAGGGTTGCGGACTGCTCTTTCAGCCGGACGACCCGCAATCCCTAAAACAATGCCTTGAAAAAGCGATCCTCGCGCCAGATGAATTCCAATCGCCCGCAAACATTCGCGATTCCGTTCGGCATCGCTGCGCCTCGCAGGTTTTTCAAGCCTACCAAAAAGTCTATCAAGAGCTGGCCTTGCCCTCTCAAAAACGCCCGCAAAGCCGCTCCGCTTCTTCCTCAAGCGCCGTCGACAGCCAAAACGAACCTCAAAAAACCGACCGAGCATGAACTGGAAACTTCTCCGCGCCTTTCCTTGGCTGGACACCCGATCGCGCTTTCTAGCTTCCGCGCCCCAAAAAGGCCACGTTTTAGACCTCGGCTCTTCCGACGGCGAAACCCTTCGCCACTTCTACGAACTACGCCCCGACCTCCGCTTCTACGCCGTCGACGTCGCCAGCCAACCAAACCGCTATCCGCCCGGATGTCAATACCGCCAAGCCAATCTCAACACTGAAACACTGCCTTGGCAAAACCAATCTATGGACGCCGTCACCTGCATGCACTTGGTCGAACATCTGGACAACCTGACAATCCTGATCTCCGAAATCGCCCGCCTCCTCAAACCCGGCGGAAAAGTCTACTTCGAAACCCCTCATCCAAAAACACTCACCCTTCCCAGCCTTGCTGGCCTAAGTGCCGGCGCCTTTACCTTAAACTTCTTTGACGACCTAACACACATCAAACTCGTCAGCACGGGCGCCCTCGCCCAACACGCCCGAAAAAACCGCCTCAAAATCCTCCGCTCCGGCACCTCCAGAAATTGGCTCTTTGCCCTCGCCTACCCCTTCTATTACTTCCTGCCCGCCAGCCGACAAAAATTCACTGCCAAAATCCACTGGCTCGGCTGGTCCGCCTATCTAATCGCCCAAAAACCCGCCCCGTGAAAACCCTGCTCATCACCGAATTTTGGGGCATCGGCGATCTGGCCATCGGCTCCGCCTTCCTCCAAGCCGCCAGCCAACAATTCCACACCACCCTGCTCGCAAAACCCCACGCCGTCGAACTCGCCAAAGAACTTTGCCCCAAAATCACCGTCCTTCCCTTCATCGCCCCTTGGACGCAATTCACCGGCAAATACCAACTGCGCCGTTGGCCTTGGCAAACCCTCCAAACAATCCTGCGGCAAATCCGCCGACAAAAACCGCACATCGCCGCCTCCGCCCGCCGCGATCCCCGCGATCACCTCATCCTTCGGCTTTCCGGCGCGCCCCGCCGCATCGGCTTTCCCCGCTTAGGTAGCCAACTCCTCCTCACCGAACCACTCCCCCAAGTCCATCCCGACGCACACCGCGCCGCCCAATGGAAAACCCTCGGCCAAGCGCTCGGCCTTTCCCTCCGCTGCCCTTCGCATTCTCCACCCAGCCAATCCGCCACTCGCCTCGTCCTTCTTCACTCCGGCGCCGCCCAGCCCGTTCGCATCTGGCCAATCTCCCGCTACGCCCAACTCGCTGCTCGACTTCAACGCATAGGCTGGCCAACCCAAATCCTCTGCGACCCCAACCAACGAAAAGAATGGAAATCCCTCGGCCACTCCGCCCATTGCCCCGTCAACCTCGCCGAACTCATCCGCCGTTTGAAAAACGCAACCGCCTTCATCGGCAACGACTCCGGACCCGGCCATCTCGCCGCCGCTCTCGGCATCCCCACCTTTACCATCTTCGGTCCCCAACGCCCCCAATGGTTTCTTCCCAACCATCCCCAAGCCGCCTACATCGAAGGTAAACCCTGCCCCCACAAACCCTGCTTTGACTACTGCCGATTCCTCCAACCCCACTGCATCCTCAACAACTCCACCGCCGAAGTCTTCCAAAAAATCCAACCCTGGCTCCAACAACTTCGCTAACCTCCCTTCCTCCATTCAATCTTTACCTTATTCATTCATACGCCCGGTCAATAAAACTATATCCTATTATTTGCGCTTTACACCGGCATTTCATCATAAGTGCGATTGTCCAACATGCGGCCGTTTTGACGCTTGCAAACTCCACCCCATTGCTTAAAAAAGAACGCAACGCTGGCTTTCTTACATTGCTCCCGAATCGAACGCGCCCAAGCCGCTTCCATCGGCCTTGCTCCCGGCCCCGATTCGCCCCCAACAATCACCCAATGAATGCCGTCCAAAGACAGCTTTTCCATCGGACCAATTAACGGCTCACACGACAAAAACCGTACATGAGCGGGAACCTGCCGCAAATCTTCAATACGATGATATACGCTCTCATTTTCCACACTAACTCCCATCCAGATGTTCTTCGTCCACTCCACATCGGCCGCCAACTCCCTCAGCCGCTCGCTTCGCTTCGTGAGTATTTGGAAAGTGTGTTGCCGACACTTGTTCATCGTCGAGAAAACTTGCCGAAGAAAACGAACTGGCACTTTCTGATGAAACAAATCACTCATCGAATTCACAAACACCACGCGAGGCGAATGCCACCGAAGCGGCGCATCCACCAAATCTTCATGCAACGTCACTTGGAAACCGTTGGCATAACGCCGATTTCCCATCGCCCGAAGTCTCAACGCTAGCCGATGCGCATAACAATGCCGACAGCCCTCGCTCACCTTCGAACAACCCGTCACCGGATTCCAAGTCACCCCAGTCCATTCAATCTGCGTTTGTAAAGCCATAAATCAATCGAGCGAATTCGAATATGTGGATATAATCTACTGTTTCGAGTAGTGTTTGTCCAGTTCTTGCAGGATGCTAGGATTATAAAAATTCTTCTTAGAACTTTTTGGGTTATTCGGATCAAGGCGGCGAGTAAAAACAAATCTACTATTTTCATGTAGATCTTTTCTGACTTTGTGGTATTGATTGTTGCACTTAAAATCTCGGTATCGTGTCTGGCATACCGTCGTTAGTTTATTGTAGTCCCAAGGATATTTTTCACGAATATTCTCTTCAGTCAAGCGAACTTCCAGTGCATTAGGATTGGAAGTAATTCGAACATCAGAGGCATCTTCAGATTTGGAACGGTTGAATTTCATGGGAATATTGACAGTAACCGAGTACTTGCTGTCCGCTTTATTACTATTAGATTCAAGTTGCTCCAAATAATGCAAAAAGTTTTTCTGCTCTTTATTGAGGACAACTGCTTTTGTTTGTGTGGGCAGTGTGACAAATGATAATGGGATTAAACATAAATTGAACTCGCTCAAATCCCGACCAAACCATTCTTCCACGAGCAAAGCGAAGTTCCGCACGCTGGCAGCTCCTATTTCCTGAATCTTGATTGCAAATTCTTTTGACTGGTCGTACAAATGAACTGAAGAATTGCATAATTCAAGTAGTGCGTCTATATTCTTTTGCACATTTGGATTCAAATGTTTCTGTTCAACTAATTTTATAGTGAGATGCCTAAGGCTAAGAGTAATCGGATTTCTTGATCGAGTGTGCTTGATTCTCTTCTTTCTACTTCTCGAACCATCTTTATTCTGATGAGGTTCCTTCTTGTATAGAGATCTTATCTTATTATTATTTTCCTTCAACCATTTTGCCTTGATGAGTAATTCCCATCCATTCACTGCCAAGATAGAAAAGGTCTCTTCTCGATATAGGAAATTGGGTTTGTTGTAAATTTCTATGGCTGCCACTGTTGCGGCAATCGCTCGGTCGAGTAGTTCTTTAGAACGAGATTTCATGCTTTCCCTTCCACTGCTACAATTTCATCTGTCGTTAAACCGTAAAAGAAATAAACGAGACGGTCAATCTTTTCTCTGATTCGCTGACGTCCGCCGAGGCGTTAGATGCTTTGGACGCCAGTATGCAATCGACGAGGCGGAGGAAGGGAAGTTGTTCGGCGGCGGAGATTTTTGAGATGGGAAGAGATTCGACATACTGCTGACTTATTTGATAGCCTCCATTATCCAAAATAGGCACTATAGTTTTAAAGTATCTCTTCGCGCAATTGCTGTTCAACAATGCCGCTAAATACTTGAGGATTTTTCTAGTGATAATGGGAGCACCGGCTAATGTGCATTCTCTAGCAAGAGAAAATCTCGGAAAATCTTTTTCTTCGACATCATCTTTGGCAATCCGCACCAATGGAGGCCAAACAATTTTCTCTTTTAGGAAGAGTTAGTGGTAGGCGCAGTGGCGGAGGTTATAGGGGGTGTTGCCTTGGTCTTGACGTTTTGCCAGTTGCGGGTAAAACTTGTCCAAGTGATTTTTGGCGGCCGGGTAGTCGTCTACATTGACGGCGGGAACGTCGTTGTATCCGTTGTGGGTGTCAATCAGCCAAAACTTGGCCCGGTTGGCTTGGTAGTGGCGGATGTCTCGGAATGGGGTTCTGATGGATTGCATTTTGTTCATAATGGCTTGTGTTTGAGGGAAACCGCTTTGAGGGAACCAGAGGGAGGCGCTTTTTGAACCATCAAAATGCAGGTGTCCACGATGGTGTTTTCAAAGACTGGAAAGCCGCCGAAGTCTAATAATCGTTTGGGGTTGGTTCGGGACGCCAAGTAAGCGCGCGTTTTCTGGCCGTAGCCGGAACGCAACCACTTATTTGAAGAGAGGAAGCAGAGGAGGGCTTGGGGGACATGAGTTGGCAACCTTTTTCGTAGAAGAGTTGGTAGAGGTCGCCGGTGCGGATGAAGGTTTCCAAGCCGGCGCTCTTATAGAGTTGGGCGAGTTGGCCCTTGTTCTTTTGGAGTTGGATGTAAGGGGGTTGCTGATGAGGATGGGGAAGCCTTGGGCGATGCCGAACATGGATTGTCGGCTGGGGCGTTTGGTGCGTCAGGGGAAAAGCCGGCGTTGCAGAGTTCTTTGTCTTTGTTTCGGCAGTGCTGTTTCTCTGGAGGAAGGGCGGCGTGGAAGTGTCGCTCGCGGTTGGCGGCCAGTTGAGATTGGCGTTGTGGAACGGCGGGTAGTAGGAGCCGGTTTGCTTGCGTGCGGTGTCGCGTGTCTCTGGATTGTACGCGGCGAGGAGATTCTCGAACACCTTGCCGAGCAGTTCGGGGTCGAGCGCGGCTTCCTGCTTGATGAGCGTGTTTTCTTCTAATGTGAATGGGGAGCGGTCTAAAAGAGATTGAGGCTTCCTGCTTGATGGGCGCGGCTATCCAAGAAGAGGCAAGGGCGGGCTTCGGGGGCGGCCCTTTCCTTTGGGGAGCAATAGCAAGTCATGTTCTTCTTGGGGAGAAACCCGCGCTTGTAGACTTCGGCGTTCAAAGTGGCGAGGAGTCCTTCTCTTTGAGGAACCAAACAAAGAGCAAGTAGGTGAGGAGGCGGATAATATGCTCTTCAAGCTTGCGCATCTTGAGGCCGGCTAAGAGGAATTGGGCTTGTTGGCAAGCCCGCTCAAACCAAGCGAAGAGATCATCGTAAAAGCGTTTGTTGAGTTCTTGGGCGTCCAGCCATGCAGAGGCGGGGGCGGAAGGCTGGATTTCTCTCATCCAGGACACATGGCCGAGCGCATCGCGCTCTGGATGGCGTTTGTTTGAGGCGGCTATAACAAAAGGCAAGAGTTAGTTTGTTAGGCGCCCTTCGGCAAAAGAGAACGGCCGGAATGACTAAGCGTTCGTTGACTTCGCGGAGGAACAAAGCCTATGGACTGCGAGCGCAATGCTGGCCGTTCTGCTGCGCGGCAAGGAAAAGAAAACTGCGAACATCGCCCCTATCAAAAGATTCCCCACCTCCCCCGCTTGCCGCTTCTTCCTCAGTCCATTGGAAAAGCAAACGAACGCAACCACAAACATCCAATAAGGCCTGCTCAGACTTCGCCCCTGCCCCCCTTGCTCGCCCCTCTGACCATGCGACAAAGCCCGCTCACTTCCATACCCTCCAACAAGCCTTGCGCCCCCGCAAAAAAGGCATCGCCTCTCCCTTGCCCAAGCGCATCGGCAATGCGCCCTCTATGAGTTTTGAAATCCAAAGCGGAAAAGCCACAATCAGCCGGCGATTGATGATTCTTCGTCTAGGATTGTTTGTTTGGAGTTGTTCTCGCCCAACCGCCCAAGAATAGCCCCAAAAACAAGCTCTGACAATTGGGAAAAAGCAAAGAGGAAAAGGAAGAGCGCGAATTCCACTTTGCAGGATGGACGCAGGCTAAGACTTCAAAGATATAAGACCAAACGCTATAGATCGGGAATAGAGGGTGTGTTCGGTCATTCCTGCAATGTGATCGCAGATGGCGCGTTGGAGGCCTTGTGTGGGGATTTGGGCTTGGGCTTGGAGGGGGAGGTTGTGTGGGGATTTTTGGTAAAGGCGGAAGAGTTTCTCGAGGGTTTGAGTGGCTTGGGTTGTGGGTTGGTGGACTTTTGGGTGGTAGTAGAGGTTTTTGAAGAGGTAGTTTTTGAGTTGTTGTTTGGCGGGTCGGAGTGTGGGGGAGTAGTTGGCGAGGGGTTGGGGCAGTTGGCGGACGTCGTCGGGGGATTGGGGTTGAGTTGGGGCGAGGTTGGTTAGGGTTGTGGCGACGACGTCTTTGGCTTGGCGGTCGATGATGGTTCGGATGATGAGGTGGCGGCGAGTTTCGGTTGACGCGTTCGGGAAGGCGTTGCGGATTTGGGTATTGGCTTGGGACCAGATTTCGAGGTCTTTGGTGAGTTGGGTTTCGGAGAGGAGGCCGGATTGGATGCCGTCGTCGAGGTCGTGGCTGTCGTAGGCGATTTCGTCGGCGAGGTTGGCGATTTGGGCTTCGAGGCTGGGGTTGGGGGAGTGGAATTGGCGGTTGGGGGTTGGGGAGTCGCAGGCGGTGTGGTGTTTGGCGAGGCCTTCGCGGACTTCCCATGTGAGGTTGAGGCCGGGGAAGTTGGGGTGTTTGTGTTCGAGGAGTTCGATGACGCGGAGGCTTTGGCGGTTGTGTTCAAAGCCGCCGTTGTTGGCCATGAGTTGATTGAGGGTTTGTTCGCCCTTGTGGCTGAAGGGGGCGTGGCCGAGGTCGTGGGCGAGGGAGATGGCTTCGGCGAGGTCTTCGTTGAGGTTGAGGGCTTGGGCGAGGTTTCGGGCGATGGCGGCGACTTCGATGGTGTGGGTAAGGCGTGTGCGGAGGCGGCCGCCGGTGCTGTCGAGGAAGACTTGGGTTTTGTGGCCGAGTTGGCGGAAGGCGCGGGAGTGGATGATTCGGTCGCGGTCGCGTTGGTAGGGGGTTCGCCAGTTTTCTTCGGGTTCGGGGTATTGTCGGCCTCTGGAGTTTTGGCTTTTTTGGGCGAAGGGGGCGAGGAGTTGGGCTTCTCTGGTTATGCGTGGGTTGTTGGCTTGCATAGGAATTAGGGATTGGGGAGGTAGTTGGAGATGGAGAGGTTTTTGAGGTGGAAGAGGCGTTGGATGGCTTCTTCGACGAGGTTGTTGGGGCAGCTGGCGCCGGCGGTGATGCCGATGGTGCGGTCGGAGGGGGAGAGCCAGTTTTGGGTTTCGACTTCGCGGTTTTGGTGTCGGTCGTAGTGGAGGATTTTTTGGGCGGAGATCATTTTGGCGGCATTTTTGATGAAGTAGGTGGGGAGTTTGGCTTCGCCCATTTCGGCGAGGTGGGAGGTGTTGGAGGAGTTGTATCCGCCGACGACGAGGAGGAGATTCATGGGTTCTTGGAGGAGGGTTTGGAGGGCGGCTTGACGTTCTTGGGTGGCGCCGCAAATAGTGTCAAAGAATCGGAAGTGTTGGTGGATGTTTTCGGCGCCGTGTTTGGTTTGGAGGGCGCGTTTGAAGCGACGTTGGACTTCTTCGGTTTCGCCGCGGAGCATGGTGGTTTGGTTGGCGATGCCGATGGCCGCAAGATGAAGGTCGGGGTCGAAGCCTTTGGAGTGGGCACCTTGGAAGCGGGCGAGGAATTCGTTTCGGTCGCCTCCGTTGAGGATGTAGTTGCAGACGTAGTCCACTTCTTCGAGTGTGAAGACAACGAGGTAGTGGCCGTTGGCGGCGGAGGTTTGGGAGCTGGTGGCCATGGTTTCTTCGTGCCAGGCTTTTCCGTGAATGATGCTGGTGACGCCGTCCCGAGAGTATTGGCGGACTCGCTTCCATACGCTCATTACGTCGCCGCAGGTAGTGTCGACGATGGTGCATCCGATGGAGGAGATTTGTTGTCGCGTGGAGACTTCGGTTCCAAAGGCCGGGATGATGACGACGTCGTCGCCGCCGAGTTGGGCAAGTTCGTCCGGTTTAGGACGGCTGGCGAGGGGGAGTATGCCCATATCTTTTAACTGATCGTTGACTTCGGGGTTGTGGATGATTTCGCCTAGGAGGAATATCCGCTGTTCGGGGGGGAAGTATTTGCGAGCGGCGTAGGCTAGGTCGATGGCGCGTTCGACGCCGTAGCAGAAGCCGAATTCTTTAGCCAGACGGACGGTGAGTTGGTCGCCGGCGGAGAGGGTGTTTCCGCGGGCGCGGAGGTAGTCGATGAGATTGCTTCGGTAGTGGGAGACGACTTGCGCCTGCACTTCCTTCATGATTTTCGGGCCGCGAAGGTTCAGTCGGCGCGGAGATTTCGAAGCAGTTGTTGCCATGCGTGGGATTATAGCGTTTTGGCGGGGCGCGTCCAAGTGGAATCGTCAATTTTGAATGGAGAGCTGGCGGCGGAGTCGTTAGCGATTATCGGTTGGTTTGAGTTGCGCGGTTCCATTTTGTTCGCATGAAGTGGAAAAGGTATTGTTGGGTGTAGCCGTTGAAGGGGGCGAAGTGTTGCGCGGCAAAGGCTTGGAGTCGGACTTGGGGCATACGCCGACCTTGGAAGTAAAGTTCTTCCAGCGCCCGCTTTACCCAGACGTCCATTGGAAAGGCTTCTTGTTTGCCGTAGGCGAAGAGCAGAACGCAGTCGGCGATTTTGGGGCCGACGCCGGGCAGTTGGATGAGGGCTTCTTTGGCGGCGGAGTAGGGGAGTTTGTCTAGTGCGGTTAGGTTGACGGAGCGCTCGGCCGCAGCTTTTGCCGCTTCGCGCAAGTAGGGCGCTCGATAGCCCATTTTGAGGCGGCGCAAGCGGCGTTCGGAAGTGCCGGCGAGGGCTTCGGGGGTCGGAAATTGCCAGGCCGACGGCTCGCCTTTGGGGACGAGAATCGGCTGTTGAAAGCATTGGGCGAGGGCTTCGATAATCTGCGCGATGTGCGAGATTTGTTTGTTGGAGGAGAGGAGGAAGGAAGCGAGCGTTTCCCAAGGGTTTTGCCGCAAAAGCCGAAGTCCGCGGCAGTGCGCGAGGGCGTTTTGCAAAGGAGGGTCTGGAGGGAATTGCCGAATGATTTTGCCAAGATCGACGTCTGTTTGGAAATAGTGTTTCAGAAGTTTCCAGTTTGGTTGAGGATGGTTTGTGGAGAGGATTAGGGTTTTCGCGTCGGCAAAGGCTTTGACCCAGTGATCTTGGATGACGCCGATCCATTGATTTTGGCGGAGTCGCCAGCGGAATGCTTGGCCGCTGGCAAGGGTTTCCCGCAGGTTGTAGTTTGTGGCGGGAAATCGGCGGGTTTGCAAGTTGTCGGCAGTTTTTTGAGTTGCGCTTTTGCCGGAGGAAGAGAGTGGAATGGCGCTTCTTTTCAACAGGCGATGATGCTTCGGACGGGCGTTTGGGGGATTTTTTCGCGCCCTTTTAAGGTGGATAGTTCGATTAGGAAAATGGCTTCGACCACTTGGGCTTTGAAGTTTTTTAGGAGTTTGAGAGCGGCGCCGGCGGTGCCGCCGGTAGCCAACAAGTCGTCGATGAGGAGAAGCCGGGCGCCCGGCGGAATGGCGTCTGCGTGGATGGCCACGGTGTTGGTTCCGTATTCCAAGTCGTAGCTCTCTTCGTGGGTGTAGAAGGGAAGTTTGCCTTTTTTGCGAATGGGGATGAAGCCGGCACGGATCCGCAGGGCAGCGGCAGCGGCAAAGATGAATCCTCGCGCGTCGATGCCAATGATTTGGTCAATGTCTCCGGGCGGGTAAGGTTCGATGAGTGCGTCGACGGCCTGCCGAAACAGGGCGGGATTGGAGAGGATGGGCGTGATGTCTTTGAACTGGATGCCCGGTTTGGGGAAGTCGGGAATGTTGCGGACTGCGGCGGCCAGGATTGAGGAGGAAGACATGGCTGATGATTAGGGATTTCGCTCTGGGAATCGGCGTCTTGGGGTTTTCGGCGCTATTTTTGCCCGGATTCCAGTTTTTCGATTTGTTTGCGGAGTTTGGCGAGGGCGTCGTTTTGGATTTGACGGACGCGTTCGCGGGTGATTTTGAAGCGTTTGCCGACTTTTTCGAGAGTGCGTTCTTTGCCGTCGCTCAGGCCAAATCGGTAGTCAAGGATGGAGGCTTCGCGTTTTGGGAGTTTGCGCAGGAGGTTGGCCAGCAGGTTGAGGATGTCTTCTTCTTCCAGCTGTTTGGAGGGGGCTTTTGCCTTTTCGTCGCGGACGACGTCGCCCAGAGTGGCTGTTTCGCTTTCGAAGATCGGAGAGTCCAAAGAGGCGGGGCGGTTGTCAATGTTCCGAAGCCGGGCAATGTCTTGAGGCGGAATGCCTAATTCTTCGGCCAGTTCTTTATCGGTCGGATCGCGGTCGAACTGTTTCCGCAGGCTGTCTTCGATTCGTCTGAGTTTGGAGATTTTTTCGACCAGATGAGTGGGCAGGCGGATAGTTTTGGATTGTTTGGCCAGGGCGCGTTTGATGGATTGTTTGATCCACCAAGAAGCGTAGGTGGAGAGTTTGTTGCCTTTTTCGGGGTCGAATCGTTCTACGGCTCGAATTAGCCCGATGTTTCCTTCGCTAATCAAGTCGAGCAGCGGCAGGCCGATGTCTTCGTAGTCGCGGGCGATTCGCACGACTAATCGGAGGTTGGCTTTGATCATATGCTCTTTGGCCTCCGCGTCGCCGTTTTGGATTCGGAGGGCGAGTTCATGTTCTTCTTGGGGAGTGAGCAAGTCTACTTGGCCGATTTCGCGCAGATAAAGTTTGATGGTCGAGTCTGCGTCCTGGCCGACGCGCGTTTTGTTGGCGGCGTCGGGAAGCAAGGTTTCCTCGCGGGGAACGGCTGGAGAGGCCGGAGAGGAATTGGAGTCTTTGGAAGAAAGAGACGGCGGCGTCATGGGCGGTTTATGCTTCGATTGCGGTTTCTTTTGGCGGACGGCTTTCGCCTTCGGTTGCGCCGCAGAATCTGATTTTGCAACGGGAACGGCTGTTTGTCGTTTTACCACGGAGACAAAGCCATAAATAGCCGAAGGCGCGCAGGAAAGCAAGCTCGTTATGCGCCGATTTTTTCCCTTTCCGTCTCGCCGGCGCAAAAACGTTCAAAGGCGCCGCCCAGCAAGTCGCCGGCGTCGCGCCGAATCTCGGCACCCGAGACTTTCCAGCCGGCTTGCGCTAGGTCTGCGTATTTGTCGGCCAGCACGTTGGCAATCACTTCCTTAGAATGAGACCATTTGTAAATCAACTGCTCCAGAACCCGCGCGTCCGAGTGTTGCGGCGTTACGCTCAGTCCGATGAGTTCCAGACGCATCCGCGTCATCTCCTCCACAAGCGAAGGCACGTTGGTGAACCACCAACACCCAAAAACGTGCAGGTTTGGAAACTTCCGCGCTAAAACGCACAGTTCGTGTTGATTTTCCCTAGCCAAAACCGTGCAGAGAAACCGCGTGTCCGGGTGATTGGCGCACAAGTTTTCCAGCGACTGCAAGTTGGCTCGTCCCATCCCGTCGCCGGCCAGCCGAAGCGCCGGGTTGACCGCCCGCTTTACTCCCATCATCAAAGCCAAAGGCATGCCGTGCTCCCGGCAGTGCGGAAGAACCGCCCGTTCCAAAACTTTGGACGCCTCTTCGTTGGAAGGATACCGAAAGGAAGGAGGCAGAGAAACCATAAGATATTTCGCATCGATTTTGCCGCTCCAATCCGCCAAAAACCGTCGAACGCAAACAACGGAGGACTCGTCCGGCGTTGCGACGAGGTTGTAGCCTTCGTCCCTGAGAGCGGACGCGGCGCTCGGCCAATCCAAAAGCAAGGGATCAATCCGCAATCCAGAGACAAACCTTGAGTCTCTGGAAAAACCTCTTTCCCAAATGCGGCGCTCGGCGGGATCAAAAGGCGAGTTTGTCATGCAAAGCCGCTTCACATTCGCCGCCGTCAAACACTTGTCGATCAAAGCCTCCGGCTCTTGTTCCGTATACCACTTTCGGATGCCGGATAAATCCCGCCGCTCCACTTCCAGTCCCAACCGGTGAAGCGTCGTCAACACGCCTCGACATGCTTCAGACACAGGCGAATGCCGCACAAACAAACGATCCCAGATCAGATCGGCCTGTTCTTGTTTGGACATTTTCCAAAATGCCTCAGCGCGGCTGGTGTGCCTCAACACTTCGGCCGTCAGATAGTGATAAGTCAGCAGCTCGTTTATGCCGTGAAGCAACAACGAACCAAAGGCCGGATCATAAAGATGCGTATGAATGTCATAAACCGGCTCGGCGGCAACAATGACGTTGACTCTTTCCCGAAGCTTTGCTTTGCTTTCTCCAATCTCGTCCGAATGCATCGCTAAAACTTACTTCACGCCTAAAAACTTCACAAGCAAGGAAAGCACCTTATGTCAATTGTCGTCACCGAAAGCGATCTGCGAAGCATCCAACTCAAAACCCGCATGCCCTTCCGCTACGGCATCGCCACCATGACCGAGTTTCCCTTAGCGTTTGTCCGAATCCGCGCCCGAATCGACGGCGTCCAATCCTTTGGCATCGCCTCGGATTTGCTTCCGCCAAAATGGTTCACCAAAGTGCCGGACAAACCATTGTCCGAAGAAATCGACGAAATGCTGGAAGTCATTCACCAGGCCTTGAACCGTATTGTCGGCATAGAATCCGCCACGGTGTTCGGCCTTTGGCAAACGCTTTACGAGGCGCAGGCCGAATTCGGAACGCAAAAAGGATACCCGCCGCTCCTTGTCCACTTTGGCACCTCCCTCGCCGAACGCGCCGTAATGGAAGCCTTTTGCCGAGTGCGCCAAACAACCTTTGCCCAAGCCGTCTCCTCCAACGCCTTCGGAATTCAACTCAATCAAATTCATCCCGAACTCGGCAATGCAGAACCAAGCGACTTCCTTCCCAAAACGCCCCTTTCCCGCCTCACTGCCCGCCACACAATCGGCTTGAGCGATCCCCTGCGAGAAAACGAAATCCCGCCCGCAGAAACACTTCACGACGGCCTGCCTCAATCTTTGGAAGCCTGCATCCGGCGATACGGATTGACTCACTTCAAAGTCAAAATCTCCGGCAACTTGAACGACGACCTCCCCCGCCTGCAAGAACTCTGCCAATTAACCCGCCAATGCGACGTCCGCAAAGCCCGATTCAGCCTCGACGGCAACGAGCAGTTTGCCTCCGCCTCCGATTTCCGCGCTTACTGGGAAGCCCTGCGCCGCGAACAATGGTTTGGCTGGCTTTCCGACCGACTTCTCTTTGTCGAGCAACCGCTCCACCGCAACGTCGCTCTGCAAAAAACAGACGACTTGCTCCATTGGAAACAACGCCCCCCGACCATCATCGACGAATCCGACGGCGAACTTTGCGCCCTGCCCCAAGCCCTAAAACTCGGCTACAACGGCGCCAGCCACAAAAACTGCAAAGGCGTCTTCAAAGGAATCGCCAACCGTTGCCTCATCGAAAAACGCGCCCGCCAATCCCCCACCAAACAATGGATTATCAGCGGCGAAGACTTATGCAATCAAGGCCCGGTCGCCCTTTTGCAAGACCTCGCCGTTATGGCTTGCCTCGGCATCCAATCCGTAGAACGCAATGGCCATCACTACTGCGCCGGCCTCTTCGCCTTTGACGCCTCGCTTCAAAACCAAATCTTGCAAAGCCATCCCGACCTTTACCACCAAACCGAACACGGCTGGCCTTCCTTGACCATCAAAGACGGCTCCCTTTCCCTGCGCACCGTCAACCAAAACCCCTTCGGCATCGGCCTTGAATTCCCCTTTGACTCCCTCCCCGCCTAAAAACCAAACTCCACCGCTTTGCCGTCGCTAAGCCGCTACTAAGAGGATACTAAGTCGTTACTAAGCCGTCTCAGAAGGCTTGAAAAACCAAAAAAGTCAGATCTTTTCCTAAAACCAAAAACAACAACCCGCAATCCCGCCAAACCAAACCATCCCCAAAGAAAAACGAAAAAATGCCCTCAGGATAATTGCGCTCCATTTGCTTTGCGGATTGAATTCCAAACGAACAATCCGCAGGAAAACGGAGAAGAAAAGCCTCCTCAAAAATCCTTCCAACCGCAAAAAAGAACAAAATTCCCTTCCTCGCCAAAAAATCGAAGAAAATTTAAAAAAGACCTTGACGGATTCTTGAAATCGGTTATTTTTTCTTCGTGTCAACATTTTGCGGGTGTTCCGTTTTTGCCGGGGCGCCTGCCAAATAGAACAGTTTGTTGTCGGTGTCGGTGGGGAGGTCCGAAACTCTCCCTCGGTATTCGGGTGAACAAGCGGGAATTTTCTCTCGCTTTGTTATGCCTGCGAAATGTTGACACCGGCCCGGTGCCGGTGGACGGGAAACTGGACGCGAATACCGGAATAGTTAATAAGCGGAAATACACATAGCATAGTAAGAGCCGTTGTTGTCAACCGCCGGACAACATGCCACGGCGGAGGCAAATAAAAGTGCCGAGCTGGAGGCTTTGCGGACATTGAACGAGGCTCGCAAGAAGAACGGCGAAGAACCTTATCCAGAGGAGGAGGATGAAGACATGCCAAAGGATGAAAAGAAAGCGCCGGGCAAGCATGACAAGAAAGATGCCCGCATTGCCAAGCTGGAGCGAACCGTGGCTGGCATGCAGAAGCTTTGAGTCAGGCGGTCAATCCCAAGGCGCCGATGCGCTTGCGATTGGGGCTTTGGAAGACCAATCTGGTGAGCGGAAGGTTTTGAAAACATCTGGCCGTGAGATTGGGCTGGAGAGTAGCTGGGCATTTGTCATGGGGAAGGCTCTGCAGATTCGAAGGGGCATTGCTTTGACGGGTTCTCAAAAAGAAGTGGACGAGTTTGATAGGAAGGTTTGCGGAATTAGAATGGATCTTGAAGATGCTGGAATTCTGTAACCTAAATCATTAGATGAATTGGAGGTGTAAAAATGGCACTTACTCATAATTATCCGGGTCAGATTACTGACTTCGTTGCGGCGGAGGTAATTCCCAATCTGACGACTGTAACTGCACCGTTGAACGAGATTACGACTGACTTCTCGCGGGTGAATCTATCGATGTCCCGACAGCGGAATTCAGTCTTTTGAAGAACTCTGCCTATACCAGAGACAAAATCAAGCCGGCGATTGTCGATACGACAAGTTCTACAGCATCTTACAGCCATTCAATTTTGCTGACAATGAAAGCTCTACGGTTTCGGGGAACGACTCAGAGATTCAGCTTCGGGGTAGGCAAATTACTGATGATCAATTATCCGTCGATATTATGACGGATTTAGAGTCTGAACTTTTCAATCTCCAGGTTCCTGTAGACGAGGGGTGTACCTTAGTTCATGTGGCCAATTATGACCTTTCCTAAGGAGAAGACAACATTAATCGGCTTAATTACACCGAATCAACCAGCAGCTTGCGCAACAAGAAATATGGGGTAGTGAAGAACATCTCGTTGCATCGAGTGCATTTTGTAAAGACTGATCGCGACGTCGCTAAGTAGGGCTTTGAGATGTCGGACATTGAGCCCACTGCTGGATCTTACACCATTCCCGTTGCAACTGGGTCTGGCAAATCATTAGGCACTGGAGGGTCGTTAACCTACAAACAAATCAAGAACGACCACGGAACAGAGTCCGACTTTGCCAATACACAAAGGTATGTAGGCGCCCTCTTCCATCCGAGGGCAATCAGCATGGCGGCGTGGCCGATGTATTCCTCCGATGATCTGACGGACAAGGAGTTTGGGAATGCGCAAACATCCATTTTCTCCGATCCTCTGTTGGGCTTCCCTTGCGATTGATTTTCTACTACAAGCCTGACGAGGAGAAGTATGTGATGCGATGCTCCTGCAAGTTTGGCATCACTCAGAGTGATCCTCGCGCGGCAACCTTCTTGTATGAGAATACTAATTAAGTTTTCCGTAGCCATGCGTCAATAAACCGTCACACTGACGCCTAAGATGGTTTCCTCCCCGGCTTAGGTGTTTTTGTTTGGTTTGGAAAGTGACATTTTTGTCAGGATTCAGGCGATTGCCTGACTGCCTATCTTGCCGCCTAGGATGCCCAAGAAGGAAAGTTGCCGTCGGTTGGAAAGGAAAAGAAGTGGCGGTCGCATGGAGGTGAGTTCCACACGACCGCCGGAACTAATTAATGAAGGAGGAAGGCCACGCACAATTTCCAAAAGCGCGAACTTCCGATTAGTTTGTGTCAATCGGATTGCGCCATTACGCGGAGTCCGATCAGACGCAACCAGATTGCTTAAAACCCATCTATAAGTCAAGCAAAATCAATCGCTTGTACCTCGGCGGAGACTCCGAATTTCATCCATCATGCGCCGCAACTCTTTGGCCACTTCAAACACGGTCTCCACATGCTCGCGCAGGCCAAGGTCGGGGCGTTTGTCGTCGTCCATCGCCATCTTCAATCGTTCCGACAAATCACGGATTTTGGTGACCGCCATCAGCATGGCAGAATCGGTGTAGCGGCGCCGATACGTTTCCGGCCCTATCCAAGAAACAATCTGCTTTTGCAACTGCCCAACGCGCTGGTGCAACCATCGGCCAAGCATTTGGAATTCTTTGGTTTGCGTGACCGGAAGGCGGACACCAGAATCCTCGAGCTGATGCAGTTTTCGGGCGGCCACTAACGGCCTCAACATCTCCTCAATCACATCCAACTCGGCCAAGGCGGGTCCACCTGCTTTTGCATGTCCGCCATTGTGCGCCGGCTCGTTCCCTTCATTGGAACGAAATTCCTGCCCACGAAAGATAAATGCTAATAAAAGCGGGAGCGGCCGCTCCGACAACAATCCAAAAATAGCGGCTCACCAGTTTCTTGGAATTCTCCAACCGATCTAAGCGGATGTGGATGCCGTCTTTGCCGTTGCCGCAAAGGTCTTCGTCAATTTTGTCGAGCTTGGCGGTCAGGCTGGATTCCATTTTCTCCAAATGCTTTTCAAAATGCTGAAACCGATCTTCAATGACCGTCTCCAACTTGCTGACGCTCTTCTCCAAATTCCCAATTCGGTATAGGCACTCGTTCATGTTTGGCGGCTCGTTCATGCCTTCCAGTCAAGCCTCGCGCCTCTCCGCTGTCAAGCCTCCCCCACAAAAGAAAACCGCCGAGAAATGAATCCCGACGGTTTGAAAAGAGAGCCAATTAAGCCAGCAACTACTCTAAGCCACCGGGAACTGTTGGACTGCCGGGTGTTGCATCATCGCCAAGGCTGCCACCGCTCGTGGTTTCTTCTTCACTGCCGGGATTAGGCGCAGGCGTTGGCGAGGTTTCTCCGCCGTCATCGGTGTTGGTCACAGGCGCGGGAAGAGGAGAAGTTTCTTCCAATAACAACCCCCCGGGATTTTGCACAGGAGGAGAGGCAGCTTCATTGACACTTGCCCGCCAAAGCGCAAACTTAGCATCGTCCAACGCAATCTGCCGCATCGAGCCATACAACCCTTCCATATCCACCCAAAGTTCTATCTCTTCGTTCGTCATCGTGTCAAACCGCGCCTCTATCTTTTCCTCCTCGGCCTGCCATGTTTTGAGCTCTTGAGACCGTCCGTCCCAGATTGCTTGCTGCCGCCGTTCTGCATTGGCGCGGGCGTCTGACCCCATTTGAAGCAAGGCGCCGTTGTTTATCGTCTCGTCTTTTTTATGGACTTCGTCTTCTGGCAAAATGCCTAGATGAACCCAAAGCGGACGATAGGCTTCCAACTTCGCCTGTTGCTGCGCCAAACTCAGCTCTCTTTCCATCCTGCGGTATTTGTAGTCTTCATTGTTTGGCCGTTTCTTTTCCAGATCTACCCGGAATTTCAAGGATTCCTCGAGTTCGGCAATGTAGTTGGTAACGCTCTGGTAGTATTTCTGGTTGTTGGCCAGAATGTTCTTCCTTCCCAGCTCTAACTGCTGACGGATAGTCAATGAGCCTCTCACCAACCGTTGCTTCGCAATCTCCGATCCAACGTAGATCCTCCACAAAAGCTGCTGATCGTTCTTCGGCTCTGGATGGTTCTTCAAAAAGTCTTCCACATGCTCTTCAAAGACTTCAGGCTTAGCTAGCAAGGCTTTTTTGAACTCGGATTCTTCCTTGTCGAGTTGTTCCGCCGTTTCGCCGGTCAAGGCGCAATACAGCGCAAGTTCCTCGTCCGTCAGATTGTCGAGCATTTGCGCTTTGAGCGAGCGCGCCTTTTTGTAGTCGTTGGCTTGAGTGGACAGCTGCTCGTCGTCCGTCAAAAAGCCGTCGTCCGACTGTTGCGAGTGGGTATAGCCCACCGCAAAACAAACCACGGCAATGCATAATGGGGCCCATATTGTTACGACATTGTTCTCCGGGAGGATTTCCTTAGTGAGTAACTTAGTAATGCTTTTTAGTTTCATGGCAAATAATTCGTTAAGGTTTCTTGTTAATTTGGAAAAATTAGTTAAAGCCGCAATTCCCGTCGTTGGTTTCCTCCTCTTCTTCTTCGCAATTGAAGAATCTTTTACAGTTTCGGTACTGCCTGTCAATGCGCGGCTTGAGTCGGTTGTATTCGGCGTGGGCGTTGCGGATTTCGGAGTCTCGCGTTGCCTTAGCATCGTCCAGTGCCTGTCGCCAATCGTCAAAAAGTTGGTGAATTTTTGCGTTATGCACCGCCATCAACCCCTCTGTTTTTGCGTCGTAAACTCTTTGCTCCGCTCGAACGCAGACGAGACTGGATATGGCGCCGCCAACAAGCAAAGCGCCGCTCCGCAGAATGGCCATCGTCCGAACTTTTATTTTCGTGAAAGCTTTCTTCCCCACATAAGTGGCGCCGCCCCACAATGTAACCCCGCCCGTTAAAGTGTAGACAGTGCATTCGGTTTCCAGCGCCTGCAAAAATTCGGCGTCGGCTTGCGCCATATCGCTATTGAACTTTGCGTTTTCCAGTTTAACGGCGTTTTCGTAGGTTTGCGTGGCGTTAGCAATTGCAGTGGAGTATTTAGTGTTCGCGGCTTTTATTGCATCGTCGCGCGTATCTGTCAGATCTTTTATTTTCTCGTCGTAAACCGTGTCACAGTCGGCGCAGTCCATGGCGTTCCAACCCCTAGGATGCTGCCCGAAAATTCTCGGCCCTTGGGGTTGCGGAATGCTGTTGGTTGGGCTGTTGTTGGTGGGCGAGTTGCTTTGCGATTGGATTTCTCGGCCAGACAAGGCAAGCAGAATGCCGGCAACCGCGAGGATGGCTCCCGCGAAGCGCAATCGCCAAGGCGTCTTCTTCGATGCATTCCTCATCGTTTTCTCTCCCGTGGAGGCATTGTCTGCCGCGCATTTGGCGCGGTCAAGATTAATTCGATTGTTTAATTGGATCATAAAACGGTCTTTCTCTGCTAATTCGTATCTTTAAGTGTCTTTAATTCGGGCCATTGAAAACACCAAACAGGAGTAAAAATTACGAAGTTCCCGCCCGTTCGCCGGAGCAAATAGGAAAGACGCATGCGACTCTCCCAACGCAAATTCATGTCCAAACTATGATATTCCAGCAGGAGAGACCCAATAAACGAATCCCTCCCATTTGATATTTTCAAGACCGAGAAAATGAAAAATCAAGTTGGTTGGCAAGCTTTTTTTTGCTGGAATCGACATTTTTTTCGAGAATTCTGCACTTTTTTGAGTTTTTTGCGGGATAGCGGGTGGAGGCAAATTTGGGGTTTTGGGGTCGGTTTTGTCGGCTGGCGGATTCTGGGATTTTTGGGATTTGAGGAAGTTCAAAAAGCGGTCTTGAGACGGCTTAGTATCGGCTTAGTCTCGGTTTTGCCGAGGGGAAGGGAATGCCGTGCGCGCCTCTTCTTCCAAAGCGATTTTTGGCGGAAACGCGCTAGGGATCCGAGGGATTGAGGGGGCGGTGTTTCAATCTTCAATCAGCTTCGGGGGTGGAATTGTCGGTGGATGTTTTGAAGGCGGGAGGATTCTACGTGAGTGTAAATTTCCGTGGTTGCGATGCTTGCGTGCCCGAGCATTTCTTGGATTGCTCTCAGGTCGGCGCCGTTTTCCAAAAGGTGAGTGGCGAAGCTGTGGCGTAACATGTGCGGAGTGACGTTCTGTTTGATGCCCGCTTGTTTGGCTCGCTTTTTGATTCGCAACCAAAGGGTCACAGGCGCAAAGGCACGGCCGCGCTGGTTGAGGAACACGTTGGCGGGAGATTTTGGAGTGATTAGGGAGGGACGCCCCGTTTCCAAGTAACGTTTGAGGGCTTTGCAGGCGGTTTTGCCGGCCGGCACCGCCCGCTCTTTGTTTCCTTTGCCGATTACGGTGATGAATCCGGCTTCCAAGTGGAGTTGTTCCAAGCGAAGATTTTGAAGTTCCGCCAGCCGAAGCCCCGAAGCGTAAGCCAATTCCAACACGGCTTGGTCGCAGAGTGATTTGGAAGTTTCAGGAGACTCTGGGGAGAGGAGGCGTCGAATCTCATCGGCGTTCAAACATTTGGGCAGGCGTTGCCAACGACGAGGCAGAGAAAGGATTTCCGCCGTGTTTTGCGGCAAGTAGTTTTCGCTTTCGCAAAATTTGTAGAAGGATTTCAAAGCCGCAATTTCCAAGTAAAGGCTTTCTGGCCGCAGCCGGCGGGAAGAATCCTTGGACGCATTGGCCAAAGGCCTCCGGCGTTCCCACTGCAAGAACCCCAGCAAGTGTTCTAGCGCCACGCTTTCCCATTGGTATATTCCCTGCCTTTTGGCCCAGCGGACGAACTTCCCCAACAGCGCGGCGTAAGTGCGCTGCGTTTTTTCCGAATGTCCCCGCTCCAACCGCAGAAAAGCGATAAAGTCTTCCACCATTGCTTCCATAACGCCTTAATATAGCACGGTTTTGGCGTGTGCGCGCAAAAAATTTCGCCTAATAAACCAACGGAAACTTGAAATGGCGATGAAAATGCCCGAAACTTCGCCCACAGAAAATGGATGCAACCGCAGTTCTTCCTTCCTCGGCGGAAAAACGCCTTTGGTACGTCGCCCATACTCGAGCCCGTTGCGAGAAAAAATTGGCCCAATACGCCGAGCGCCACGGCGTTTCCACAACCCTTCCCTGCGTTCGCACCGTCCACAAATACCGAGGCAAAACCGTCTCTTTCCAAAAGCCTCTTTTTCCCGGCTACCTCTTCCTTCAACTCGAAAAACACCAGAGGCAGAAAATCTATCAAAGCGGTTATGTCGCCCGCTTGCTGGACGTGCCCGACCAGCAAGAATTCCAACAACAACTGGAAGAAATTCTGGCCGCCATCCAATCCGATGTGGAAATCCGCCTTGCCCCGCAAATTGCCGAAGGAACCGAAGTCTCCATCAAAAAAGGACCGCTTCAAGGGTTGACCGCTTGGGTCGAGAAACGGGAAGGCGCCTGCACGGTTCTGCTTCGCCTAAACTTCATCGGGCAAGCCGCCTCCGTCAAAGTCGACGCCAATGACCTCGAACTTGTCTGACATCGTTACGGCCTTTCCTTGTCGGATTGCGGCTCGGAGAAATGGCTTTTATCCGTTCGACAGTTTCTCCGCAGCGCATTGGAGACGCGCCAACGCCGTCAACCACTGGATGCGCCAACAATCTACCGCCAAAAACTCACCAATCCTCTAAACGCATGAAGAACGCCCCCATCCTCAATCTATCCAGCGACGCATGGTTTATGGGAGAAGCCCTGCGCTGCGCCCTCCGAGCATTAGAAACGGACGAAGTCCCCGTGGGAGCAATCATCGTGCAAGAAAACAAAATCATCGCCCGCGCGTGGAACCAAGTAGAATTGTTGCAAGACGCGACCGCCCACGCCGAAATTTTGGCCATCACTCAGGCTGAGGCCGCGCTCGGAGATTGGCGCTTGAACCATTGCACACTCTACGCAACCAAAGAACCCTGCGCCATGTGCGCCGGAGCCATGGTGCAGTCCCGCATCCAACGAGTCGTATTCGGCGCTCCAGACGCCAAAAGCGGCGCGGCCGGCGGCGCCTTAAACCTGCTTCAATTCCCCACCTTCAACCATCATTGCCAACAACAATCCGGAGTGCGCGAAGCGGAATGCGCTCAACTGCTCCAACAATTCTTCCGAAAAAAACGAGTCAACCCATCCAAACTCCCGACTCCATCAAAAACTAAAACCAAAATTAAAACTTAAAACGCATTTCCCAAATGCTCATTCATAAAATTCCAATCTTCAGTTCTTAAATATAAATATAGGGAAAAGAAATTTGATATTTACATGGAAATAACGAAAGATACCAATGACTTCAAAATCACAGGATTCTTCCTCATCTCGTTTCCCCCATATCCCCGTGTTCCTTTCTGCGTTCCCGTCAAAGCTCGCCATTCCCTAACAAAAAAACTCCGCTCGAGAAAATCCGAAAGCAAAGTTAAAAACTCCATTTTCCCAGCGTCTTCAAAGCACTAAGCTCCGACAGATGATGCGCGTCATACGCCGCCAAGTTTTCGAGTTCTCCGGAGCTCAAAGAGAGATAGAAATCGCCGACTATTTCATGCAAATCAATCAAGTAAGCGCCCCGCTCTATAGCTAATTCGCGAACCGCCTCGCTCCTTCCGGCTTGTCTTGCCCTATCCTCCTCTGAGATTGGCCGGCCGTTCGTCGGCCATGCTTCCGCCCAGCGGCCATCCGGCCTAAAAGGCAGCAGGGTGAGCAGGATGGGCGCGCCATTCCATCCTCTTACCAAGTCGATAATTCGATTGAGATTCGCCCGATATTCTTCGAGCGTGGTCGCCTGCAATTCCACGTGCGGCGAGAATTCATCGCTCTGCCCCAGTTGGATCAAAACCATCTCCGGCTCGAAGTGGGCGAGAATCTGGGCCGGACGCGGAGAACTGAAAAAGGTTTTCGTGCCGAGCGCCGGTTCAGCGGCCGACATCAGAAGCGTTGTCTCCGAATTGGCAAAAGACATCAACGCATCGCCCCAGCCAAAAACCCGCGGCGGGTTTTGCCCCGGAAAATCTCCAGAGGCAGTGGAATCGCCGACCACAGCAACCACAAACGGCCCGGCTGGCTCCGGAAAACCGCGCGCTCGATAAAACACAACATTCTTCCCCGGACGAACTGCCGCAACTTCTGCCGGGCCGGCAACGGAATCCCCGGCAATCCGCCAGTCCAGCAAATTGGAGCTCCACTCCAACCGAAACCACTGTCCCGGCCGCTCCGGGATGCGCAGGGCAACGCCCCCCTCCGCAGTGCGGATCAAAGAGATTTTCTGCGCGGAGACCTTCTCCGCCGGAACCGCGAAAAACGCCATGAGCATCAAAAGAACTCGAAAGCCCTGTGCCATTCGGCTGCGGATAATCGCCCGTCGTTTCGCCCGTTGTTGGAATCTAGCGTTCATAATGCGCATCAGCCCTCTCTGCCGCAACCTGCGGAGACTATTCTAATCACCGCATCGCCGCAATCAAAATCTTCAACCCGCCGCGGGCAAACCTCATTCCGTCGCAGAGGCAGAGAGCAGCTCTTGATGCAACCGTTCAGTGAAGATACCAACCGCTTGCGGTCTTAAGTGCGTCTTGGTGGCGAAGTATCCGTCCGGAAGCGTCGGAGGCAAACCGTTTATCGGCACCGCCGCCGGGAACGCAGCCGCCCAATCGCGCAGGAGCGACTTGTATTGGACGGCGCGGAATTCTTCATTCGAGAAGGATTCTGGAACAGGCGTCAAACCGACAAACAGTTGAGTTGAGGACGGTATAGAAGCCGAAAATAGCGCACATTCTTCTCGATACAACGGATCCACCCAATAATCGCTGCTTCCTCTCAAGCCATTCTCATTCAAAATTCTCGGATCCACGGCGGAACCCCGATGTTCCTCCATGTAGTGATACAATTCCGTGGTGAATCCGTAAAAGTCGCCGAATCGCTCTGGCAAAGGCAGAGGGAGTCTGCCTATCAAACGACCCTCGACGATGTAAACACCGAGAATCCTCCGCAAATCCCAAAGATTGTCCGCGCCGCCATAGTCGTAATCACGGCCGGCGAGATAATGATCGAAGGCGTCAACGTGAACTTTTGACGGCGAGTTTTTTCGAACGAAGTTTGGATTGACTAACAGCACGATTTTTTTCGGCTCATTAAATTCCAAATGATTGGTCAGCAATTTGCAATAGGCTTTCAAGCCCAGAACCCGCACGGAGCCAAGATTGAGAACATCGACGCCGAGCAATTCCGAAAGCCGCGCCGCGTCCACGTTCATCATACAAGAAGAATCACCGATCAACAGAACCTTGGCTTTGATCATCGCCGCCGCAGTACTTAACCCAGATTCAGGAAAATCGCTAATCATTCACGCCGGAAATGTCGAAGAGATTCTCTCATCCTATCCCGAACTTTTAAGACTCCGTAAGAGGGACTGAAAAATTCCTCGAAGCCAAACCGCCTCCAAGTCAAGAAAGATTGCTTCTAATTTTGGAAAAACAACGAGCCCAAGACGAATGGAACGGAGGAAGGGAATTGAAACCTCATAACCAGATTGGAAGGCTGTATCTTTACCACTATGATACACTCCACATCCCCTAACCATTAGAGCGTGTTGGCGCTAATGGAGCATGGCAAAGATGAGGGGGAATGCGATGAGCCCCGTGAATATCCCCTCCAGTTTGTCCAAGCGGGAGAAGACTCGACGATAGCCTTTTAACCCCCAAAACAATCTCTCTGCTTCGTTGCGCTTTTTATACAATTCCTTGTCGTATTGCCAAGGATGGCGACAGCTTTTCAAAAGAGGAACTACCGGATCCAATCCCATTGCTTAGGCTTGCTGGCGGTTCTCCTCGCCTTCATAATACGCCCTATCCATCAGCAAACAGAACTTTGGCCAGACGATTTCCTATCTTGCGAAGGAGTTTTCTCCCCGCAGGCGCATCATGCCCGTTTCCCGGAGACAAAGAAGAACTTCCCCCCGTGCGCTTCTTTGCGGCAAGCATGGGAATTTTAGTAGTCCAGCCTTCGCTGGACTTTCTGATGGACGGCGCGCCTTTTTTAGCGCGCTTGTTCCAGCGGGATGAACCTTTATGCTCGCGCTGTCCGGCATCCGTTTTTCTGGCGGAGCGTCCGTCTGCGCCTTTGCCTTTAATTTTTCAAGCACTCTATTCCAAACGCCGCTTTTCGTCCAGCGGTTCACATGCGACAGTAAATGGTATTCCACTTTTCCTCTTTGTTTGGGCAAATGCGGCGCGATTTGTTAATATTGTTCTTCCGTGAACTGCGTAAACTTCCTACTGTTGGCTCGAATCGTCAGCCTTGGCGACATAATTTACATTTACACAGATCAAAGCACCTATGGCCAACGCCATTGGTGTTGTCCAGTTCATCTTCGTCCTCCTTCAGTTCATTCAGTAGTTGCATCATCACCCAAGTTGCCGCTGGTTGGTTCTTCTTCGCTTCCATGACTGGGGGCAGGTGTCGGCGTGGTTTCCCCGCCATCGTCAGTGTTGGTCACCGGCGCAGGAAGAGGAGAAGTTTTTTCAACAGCAAACCGCCGGGATTTTGCGCCGGAGGAGAGGCGTCCTCATTGACGCTCGCTCGCCAAAGCGCAAAATCCGCATCGCCGGACGCAATGCGCACTGCCTCCGTCCACGACAAATTAAACCAGCGATTCAACTCTTCGTTTGCCAAAGTGGATTCCCTGACAAAGATCATTTCCTGTCCGGCCTTCCATGTTTTTAACTCTTGAGATTGTCCGTCCCATACCGCTTGCTGCCGAGTTTTACTTTGTCGTGAGCATCATTTGCCATTTGAAGCAAGGCGCCGTTGTTTAGCGTCTCGTCCTTTTTGTTGACTTCGTCTTCCGGAAAAATGCCTAGATGAACCCAAAGCGGACGGAAGACTTCCAGCACTGCCCGCTGTTGCGCCAAATGTAGTTCGCTGTCCATCCTGTCGTATTTGCTATCTTCGTCGTTCGGATACTTCTTTTCCCAATCTGCATCTGCGCCTCCTAGGCTGTACCCGGCGCATTCGGTGTAAATCTCATGCAAAAAATCAGTGTCGGCCTGCGCCATATCGCCGTTGAATCTTGCGTTTTCCAATGAGACTGCGTTATAGTAATCTTGGTAGGTATCGGTTCTTTTAGCGTCGTATTTGGACAACGCGCCTTTTATTGCGTCATCGCGAGCATCCGTCAGATTTGTAATTTGTTTGTTGTAAATAGCGTCGCAGTTGTCGCAGTCTATGGCGTCCCAACTCCCTTGACCGAAAATTCCCGGACCTTGTGGGTGGGCTGTTATTGGGTGGCGAGTTGCTTTGCGTTTGAATTTCTCCGTTCGGCAAAAGCGCAAAACAGAGGCCAGTGACTGCCAGCATTCCGTTCTTCCGCGGAGGATGTCTCCCGGCGCAAAGCGCATGTGCCAAGGCGTCTTGGTTGGTTTGGCCAAAAGGCCGAGTCCGTCTGTGATCTGTCTTTGTTTGCATAGTCAGTGTAACTGATTAATACCAAGTTTCAATCGGTTAAAACACGGCTCGCGGCATTCTGTAACAGTTTTTTCGATTTTTTGTTTTGCTTGAGTTTGGTTGGATCAGCAAGGTTGGAGGAATTCCACAGATTGTCAAGCAAAAATGCGTTTTTATGAAGGAGGAATTTGGAGCATGGAAGTTTGGATTCTTGGGCGCGGGATGATTTAGGATTGGCTCTGGATGCGGATTATTGCATCCCCGATGAGCAGGCAAGGGAGTTGCTGGCGCAGATTGCGGCGGAGAGAGGCGAAGGATCGCCCTTTTATGGATAAGCCTTTTCTGATTTTGGTGGCGGCTTACGGAAGGCAAATGCGGGGCATTTTGGGATCGAAGTTGAAGATATGGGCGGAGTTGCCGGACGAAGAGAATAAGTTTTGGTTGAAGGTGGTTCAGAATGCCGGGAAGTATGGTGGAAAGTCGCCAGTGGCGTATCGAATGTCGACGGAAGTGGAAAAGCGGGACGCAGAGGAATATGTGGAAGAGCGGATGCTGACGCCGGACGAAGTTTTGGAGCAGGAAGAGTTGGCGAAGGAAGCGCATCGGGTTGTGACGTCTTTTCTCGGTTCGTTGGATGCGGAGACGGCAGAGGCGGATTATTCGAAACAAAGTGGACGGGATCACTTTTGAGGCTTGGGCGAAGCGAACGGGCAAGGATGTCGAACTTCTGCGGATGCGCGTCAGCCGCGCTTATCGGAAGATGCGCAAGAAGGTTCCGCTTGGCTTGCGGCAGACTCTCATCCATGTGTATAAGGGCGGCTGAAAGAGTCGAAGAAGCAGGCAGAGAAGTCGCCGTAGGATTTATGCAGTTCACGGAAGAACAATATTAACAAATCGCGCCGCATTTGCCCAAACAAAGAGGAAAAGTGAATATCCCCAACTTTCAAACGCTCAATGCCATTTTGTATAGGGCGGAGAATGGATGCAGCAAATGGCGAGGCTTGCCCGCTCCCTGCGGCAAGGGGAATACCATTTACTGTCGCATGTGAACCGCTGGACGAAGAACGGCGTTTGGAATAGAGTGCTTGAAAAGTTAAAGGCAAAGACGCAGACGGACGCTCCGCCAGAAAAACGGATGCTGGACAGCGCGAGCATAAAGGTTCATCCCGCTGGAACAAGCGCGCTAAAAAAGGCGCGCCGTCCATCAGAAAGTCCAGCGAAGGCTGGACTACTAAAATTCCCATGCTTGCCGCAAAGAAGCGCACGGGGGGAAGTTCTTCTTTGTCTCCGGGAAACGGGCATGATGCGCCTGCGGGGAGAAAACTCCTTCGCAAGATAGGAAATCGTCTGGCCAAAGTTCTGTTTGCTGATGGATAGGGCGTATTATGAAGGCGAGGAGAACCGCCAGCAAGCCTAAGCAATGGGATTGGATCCGGTAGTTCCTCTTTTGAAAAGCTGTCGCCATCCTTGGCAATACGACAAGGAATTGTATAAAAAGCGCAACGAAGCAGAGAGATTGTTTTGGGGGTTAAAAGGCTATCGTCGAGTCTTCTCCCGCTTGGACAAACTGGAGGGGATATTCACGGGGCTCATCGCATTCCCCCCCTCATCTTTGCCATGCTCCATTAGCGCCAACACGCTCTAGCAATCGGCAGCAAAGCAAAACTTCATGCCCGTTGTAAATTCAACAGCTAGCCCAACCGCAACAACCAATGGAACTTCTTCAAAACCAAAAAACTCCTTCTCCTATGACCTCCCACTAAGATAACTATCATACAACCCATAATTAATTAACGCTTAGCAGTTTACAATCCGAAAAACAGCAAAGTTTCCGCATCTTTTTGTGAAGTGAACGCCTAGCGATACAAACTTTCCACATTCTCATAAGTCTGTGGAGGAAACTGTCTCTGCCAAGAAGTTCTTAATTCGGAATTGCGGAGATGTTCATGAAGGAGCGGATTTGTCATTTCGAAATGGTTTCGCAAGAGACGCAATTTCCGCCGCTTATTCAATTTTCACATTCCACTGGACTCTTCAAACTTGCAGCCGTCGGCTTTTCGACGCTTAACAATCAGTGGTTTCTTGAAGGAGGATGGTGGGCCCAGAGGGACTCGAACCCCCGACCAAGCGATTATGAGTCGCCTGCTCTAACCGCTGAGCTATGGGCCCTTTTAAGCAAGGGCTTTGCGTTCATCGATCGCCAGCCGTTGTGCGCGGATGACAAACAGCCTTAAAATTTGCCAAAAGGATCCTCTCCGGCAAGCGAAATCCGACCAGAAGAAACGAGCCGCCGAAAGACTATGCCTTGTCCGCACGATGAAAGGCCGTTAGATTGGCGTCGACCTAAGGGCTCGAAAATGGAAACAGCAGGTCGGCATCGAGGAGAACTCGAATCTAGCGAAGTTCTTTTGCACGCGCGAGAAATCAGCAAGAGTTTTCCCGGTGTGCAGGCGTTGGATAAGGTGGACTTCGTTGTCCGCAAGGGACGGCTCAATGCCTTGCTGGGAGAGAACGGGGCGGGCAAGTCCACTTTGATGAACATTTTGGCGGGTGTGTTTCCGCCGGATTCTGGTTCGATTTTGTTGGGTGGACGCCGGGTTCGCTTTCAAGGCACTCGAGAAGCGCGGGACGCCGGCATTGCCATCATTTTTCAGGAGTTGAACTTGATTCCGCAGTTGACGGTCGCCGAGAACATTTTTTTAGGACGCGAGCCTCTTACCCGACTGGGCATGATTGACTATTCCAAGATTAACCGAAACGCCGCTCGGATTCTAGACGAACTGGAATGCGACGTTTCTCCCCGGACTCCCGTCCGCCAACTCCGCGTCGGCCAACAACAGATTGTTGAAATCGGCAAGGCTCTCTCTTTGAACTCACGGATTCTCATTATGGACGAACCCACTTCGGCCATTACCGAGCAAGAAGTTCAAATCCTCTTCCGCTTGATTCGGAGGCTTAAGAAATCGGGCGTTGGCATCGCCTACATCACTCACAAACTGGAAGAACTTTTCAAAATCGCCGACCATGTAACCGTCTTCCGCGACGGCAGACTCATCGGCGCTCATCCCTTATCTTCGCTAAACCGAAGCGCCATGATCCAAATGATGGTCGGCAGAAATCTCTCCGATCTATTTCCGAAGACACGCTCCGAAAAATCTAGCCAAGCGCTTGTCGTTCGTTCTCTTTCCCTGCAAAGCCCCCGCGGCAAAGACGGCTTTCTGGTCAAAGACGTCAACTTTTCCGTTCGCCGCGGCGAAGTGCTGGGAATCTTCGGCCTCATGGGCGCCGGCAGAACCGAACTGCTGGAAACTCTCTTCGGCTTGCATCCCCGCCAAACTCAAGGCGCAATCCAACTGGAAGGAAAGTCGGTAAAGATTCGATCGCCGCAAGATGCCATCCGAGCCGGAATCGCCCTTGCCCCGGAAGACCGAAAAGCGCAGGGACTAATCCTCAAAATGAGTGTCGGCGCCAATGCCAGCCTCTCCGCCCTGCCGTCTTGCGAGAGATTTGGGATGATCCACCCCAAAAAAGAACAAAATCTGGTTGGCAACTTCATTCGCCGCCTCCAAATCAAAACTCCGTCCCTTCGCCAACCCATCCAAAACCTCAGCGGCGGCAACCAGCAGAAAGTCGTTTTGGCAAAATGGCTCTCCACACAGCCGAAGGTCTTGCTCTTGGACGAACCAACGCGCGGCATCGACGTCAACGCCAAAAAAGAAATCTACCGTTTGATTGATCAATTTACCCAATCCGGCTTAGCCGTTATCGTGGTTTCTTCAGAACTTCCCGAAGTGTTGGCAATTTCCGACCGCATCCTCGTTCTATGCGAAGGCCGCAAAACCGCCGAGCTTGCCCGTCAAGAAGCCTCCGAAGAATCCATCATGGAATCCGCTCTTCCCTGCGGATAGCGCCTTTTTGCAACCTCTGGGAAAAATAGATTGACGGCGAAGCATTCGGCGGGCAGCATATCTTCTCTTTTGTGAAGACAATGGCAAACAGAAATAGGAAAATGGCGTTTTCAAATACAAAATCGGCGGAATCAGATTCAACGGCGCCCAACCAAAACGCCTCTTGCCGGGCAACCAAGGAGTATCGCTCGTTTTCCTCCCGTCTTGTCCAAACGGCGATTGCGCTGCTGAGCCTGGCCGCCTGCTTGGCCGCGCAACCATCGGCATTAGCGGCCGCTACGGGAACCTTCGCTTCCCGCAACTCACCGCAGGATTTGAACAATCTCAACGAAGCCGATGGAATTAACAGCCCGTATGGTTTATGGTCGGATGGCATCACCATGTGGGTGTTGAATAACTCCCAGAAGAGCCCCAAACTTTACGCCTACGACTTGGCCACGAAACAGCGCGATCCTGCCAAAGACTTTGACACTTTGCGGGATGCGGGCAACCGCTGGCCGAAAGGCCTTTGGTCGGACGGCACGACGATGTGGGTGGCCGACTGGGAGGACGACAAGCTTTACGCCTACAAAATGAGCGACAAAAGTCGCGACCCAAGCAAAGACTTTGACACTTTGAAGGCCGCTGGGAACATCAATCCGACAGGCCTTTGGTCGGATGGGACGACGATGTGGGTTTCCGACACGGCGGACAGGATTTACGCCTACAAGATGAGCGACAAGAGCCGAGATGCGGCCAAAGAGATCGACATCAACAGTCTCATTGGGAATCGCTTCATCCAAGGCATCTGGGCGGATGGGGCGACGATGTGGGCGGTGGATTACACGGGGCAGGACAATAATGTGGGCAACAAGATATACGCGTTCAATCGGTCGGCGCGGACTCGGGATGCGAGCAAGGACTTCGACACCTTGAGCGCGGCGGGAAACAATCAACCTCGGGCCCTTTGGTCGGATGGGACGACGATGTGGGTGACGGATTCGCAGGACGACAAGATATACGCCTATCGCTTGTCCGATGCGGCGGTGTTGAGTTCTTTGAGTTTGAGCGGGTTGCGTTTGAGTCCCGCTTTTGATAGCGGTACCGCTCAATACACGGCAAGCATTTTCCAGTCAGGCGCTCAAACGACAGTGACGGCCACGGCGGCTCAGTCCACTGCGTCAGTGTCCATTTTGCCGGCGGATGTGGATACGGCGACGGCCGGGCATCAGGTGGCCTTGGCTAATGGCGCCGAAACCACGATTACCATCACCGTGACTCCGTCAAGCGGCGATGCCCGTGTCTACATCGTCAACGTCACCAACCTAATTACGACGCGCAATTCCACGCAGGATTTTAACACTTTGGAGGCCGCCGGAAACACTGCACCAGGTAGCCTATGGTCCGATGGCACGACGATGTGGGTGATGGACTGGGAAGATATTCGTTTATATGCTTACAACTTGGCCGATAAGAGCCGCGATGCCTCCAAGGATTTTGATAGATCGATCGCTGCCGAAAATACTGCTCTTGGTAGCATTTGGTCCGATGGTGTCACCATGTGGATTTTGGACTATAGAGACAACAAGATTTATGCATACAAGATGAGCGATAAAAGCCGCGATGCCTCCAAAGACTTCGATACACTAAGAACGGCCGGAAATACCAATTCTGCAGGACTTTGGTCTAATGGCGCAACTATGTGGACGGCCGACTCAAAAGCCGGCAAGATTTATGCATATAAGATGGCCGACAAGAGCCGGGATATTTCCAAAGACTTCAACACCTTGAGCGCGGCGGGAAATACGGCGCCGAACCGGATATGGTCCGATGGCACGACGATGTGGGTAGCGGACCGGGAGGATGCTAAGATTTACGCGTACAAGATGAGTGATAAAAGCCGCGATCCAAGCAAAGACTTCGATACACTGGTGACTGCCGGCAACGGGCATCCCCGCGGTCTCTGGTCGGACGGCACGACCATGTGGGTGTCAGATCCTTGGGATGACAAGCTTTACGCTTATCACTTATCTAATAGTGCGGTCTTGAGCGGTTTGAGTTTGAGCGATAACACCGAGCTAACGCCTAGTTTTGACGGCGTCATTGCTCGATATACGGCTTCGGTTCCTTACGCTGTCACCAACTTGACGGTTGCGGCGACGGCTCTTCACACCAACGCGATGGTTTCCATTTTGCCGGCGGACGCCGGCCCAAACACAGCCGGCCATCAAGCGGTCTTGACTGAAGGCGTCAACGACATCACAATCACCGTCACTCCATCAAGCGGATCCGCCCGCACTTATGCCATCGCCGTTACCAGGGGGACATTCGCCACCTCGCGCAACTCAGCGCAGGATTTTGACAGACTGGACGGGGTAAACGTCTCGCCGCAAGGCCTTTGGTCCGACGGCACTACTATGTGGGTGGCAGATGGCAGAGGGGGCAAGATTTACGCGTATAAGATGTCCGATAAAACCCGTGATGCTGGCAAAGATTTCAATAGCCTCATCACCTCTGGAAATGCTAATCCTGCGACTTTATGGTCTAATGGCACAACCATATGGGTAACCGATTGGTACGATGATAAGCTTTATGCCTACAATTTGGCTACCAAACAGCGCGATCCAAGCAAGGACTTCAACACACTAATCGTCGCAGGAAATACTTTTCCTGGCGGCATCTGGTCGGATGGCACAACCATGTGGGTGGCAGACTCTGCGGACGGCAAGATTTACGCTTACAAGATGGCTGATAAGAGCCGTGATCCGAGCAAAGACTTTGATACCTTAATCGTCGCCGGGAATAGCGCACCGAACCGGATTTGGTCGGATGGGACGACCATGTGGGTGACAAACAGGGACGGAGACGTCAAGATATACGCTTACAATTTGGCTAGCAAACAACGAGATCCCATGAAGGACTTCGACACTTTGGTGGTTGCGGGCAACGAGCATCCTCGTGGTTTATGGTCGGATGGGACGACGATGTGGGTGTCGGATCCTTGGGATGACAAGATATACGCGTATCGGCAGCCGCCGGCGCCGTCGGGCGACAACGCTTTGAAGACTTTGAGATTGACCAACCTCCTCAACTTTGGCACTTTTTCCACCAGCACAACCAACTACACGGGCGCCGTAGCCACAACCACCGCTGTAACTACCGTGACTGCCGTAGCCAACCATGCCCAAGCCTTGGTTTCCATATCGCCGGCGGATGCGGACGCGAATACTGCGGGGCATCAAGTGGCCTTAGCCGAAGGGAATAATACCATTACCATCATGGTCACCGCGGAAAGCGGCGCCGGCAAAGACTACGCTATCGCCGTCACACGAAGGCTGCGCTCCGGCGACAATCTTCTAAGGTCTTTGAGATTGGTCGGCCATGCGCTCTCGCCTTCCTTTCTTCCCATCAGCACTCGCTATTCGGCTGTCGTTTCTCATCCCGTTAACCTCGCCACCATCGCCGCTCAAGCCAGCCATGCGGAGGCGACTCTTGCCATATCGCCGGCGGATGCGGACGCGAACACAGCCGGCCATCAGGTAGTTCTAGCCGAGGGCAACAACAACATTACCATCTTGGTTGCCGCCCCCAACGGCGACACGAAGGATTACCGCATCGTCATTCGCCGGGCTTCTATTGGCGTTACTGGTTGGAATCCGCTTCGCGATCTTGCGCTCGCCTCAGTGAACGGGGCGCCGCGGGGCATCTGGTCGGACGGAGAGACTCTATGGGCGGCGGACAACCAAGACGCCAAGTTATACGCTTACAACTTGGCCGATGGCCGACGATTGGCTTCTAGTTCGGACTTTAACGGCTTGAAGGCGGCGGGCAACGATGATCCGGCGGGACTATGGGCCGATGGGCAAACCATGTGGATAGCGGACGGCGAGGATGACAAGCTTTACGCCTACAATCTCACAAGCAAGAGCCATGCCTCCACAAACGACTTTGCCTTAGCTTCGGGCAACGATGATCCGGCCGGCCTCTGGGCGGATGGAGAGACTTTATGGGTGGTGGATGACGGGGCGGATTATGTTTACGCCTATCGGTTGGCGGGCAAGAGTCGGAACGCGGGCAAAGAGTTTGCGTTAGAAGCGGGCAACGATGATCCGGCGGGGCTATGGGCCGATGGGCAAACCATGTGGATAGCGGACAAGGAAGACGCCAAGTTATACGCTTATCAGTTGGCGAATGGGCGGCGGGCGGCGGGCAAAGACTTTAACACCTTGCGGGCGGCGGGCAACGAAGAGCCTTGGGGTTTGTGGGGGGATGGGGAGAGGCTGTGGGTAGTAGACGCTGCGGATGACAAGTTATATGCCTATCATGCGCCGCCGAGCGAGGACGCCTCTTTGAAGGCGCTTGCTTTGAGCGGGGTTGCTTTGTCGCCGGCCTTTGTGGCTGGCACAACGGCTTACACGGCCTCCGTTCCGACAGCCACTGCCATGACGACGATTACCGCCCAAGCCAGCCATGCCTCAGCTTCGGTTTCCATTCTTCCGGCGGATGCGGACGCGAATACTGCGGGACATCAAGTGGCTTTGGAAGGAGGGAACAATACAATTGTCATTACCGGGATCGCTCCCAACGGCAACTCCCGCACTTACACGGTAATCGTTCGCCGCGCTCTAGCGAGCGACGCCTCTTTGAAGGCGCTTGCTTTGAGCGGGGCTGCTTTGTCGCCGGTCTTTGCGGCTGGCACAACGGCTTACACGGCCTCCGTTCCGACAGCCACTGCCATGACGACGATTACCGCCCAAGCCAGCCATGCCTCAGCTTCGGTTTCCATATCGCCGGCGGATGCGGACGCCAACACTGCGGGGCATCAAGTGGCTTTGGAAGGAGGGAACAATACAATTGTCATTACCGGGATCGCTCCCAACGGCAACTCCCGCACTTACACCATTGCCATCCGCCGGGCGCTCTCTGGCGATGTGAGTTTTGGTTCGTTGAGATTGAGTCCAGTTCTTACCTTTGGGCAAGTGGCGGGGAGTCCTACTCGCTACACGGCGACGGTGGCGGCGGCGACTGATTCGGTCACATTGACGGCTGCGGCCAAGCATAACAAGGCGCAGGTGGTGATTTGGAGGGAGGATGCGGACGCGAATGCGGCTGGCCATCAGGTAGTTCTAGCCGAAGGAGAGAATCAGATTGCGCTGGCGGTGATTGCGGCGGACAAAAGCGTGGAAACTTACACCATCGTTGTGCGGCGGCCGGCGGCGGCGTTGTCTGGCCAAGCGCAGCGATATTTTCAGGCGGGGAGTGTGGAGGCGAAGGCGGCGCCAGTGCGGTTGGTGGCGGCGAGGGCGTTTTCTGGGGGCGTTGAGTTTGAGTTTGTGATGCCGTTGGCGGGGTTGGGAGAGTGGGGAGTGGAGGCTAGTTCTGGTTTGGGAGAGCGGGCGGAGTGGCGTCTTTTGGAAGAGGGGGAAGAATACAAGTTGGCATGGAAAGACCGGCAAGACGGCACTGCGCGAGTGACGATTATCCTGCCCAATGCTGAGGCCGAACAAACCTTCCTCCGCCTGAAGCCGACGAACTAGCCAAACTTGCGAAAGGAATGCTTGCTTGAGGCGCTTGCTTTTCCGGTTGGGGAGCGAAGGATGGGCGGATCCTTCCTTTGGTGTTGTTTTCGTTGACCCTAGCGGGACGGAGTCAGGTTTCCGGGGGAGGAAAACTATTTTTTGCTTTCGTTTTTTCCGAGTGATTTGGGTGTTGTCCGTATTGTTTGGAATTGTTGGTTGGGATAATATGAAAGGCCACTCGTTTGGATGTTGGGAGGTTTTTCTACTATTGAATGTCTGTTTGGTTTGCTATGGCAAGTGGAAATGGCTTGCCAAGGAATTGTTTTGGGATTTGAATGGTTAGTTTGGAACTGGTTATTTGTGATTGAGCGGATATGAGAAAAGGGAGGAAGTGTCGTTGGGGGTTTTTGAGCGCGTCGTGGATCGGGATGAAGAATTGGCAATCGGTCGCTTTGTCGGGAAATGGCGAGATTGTTGCGGTTGCCAGTCGGGATCGGGGCAAGGCGGCTGCTTGGATTGAGAAATGCGCGGCTCATGTTTCGTTTCCTTCTTACCCGGAAGCGATGGAAGGCTATGAGGCGCTTTTGGCGAGGGAGGATGTGGACGCCGTTTATATTCCGCTTCCAACGGGCATGCGCAAGGAATGGGTGGTTAAGGCCGCCCAAGCCGGCAAGCACGTTCTTTGCGAGAAACCTTGCGGAGCAAGCGCTGGCGAGGTGGAAGAAATGCTGGAGGCTTGTCGGTCTGCCGGGGTTCAGTTTATGGACGGCGTTATGTTTATGCATAGCGGACGGCTGTCTGCTTTGCGTCGGGCGATGGACGACAGCGCAAGTTTTGGAAGCCTTCGCCATATCCGTTCGCAGTTTAGTTTTTGCGCGGGCAAGGAGTTTCTGGAAGGCAACATTCGCATGCACAGCGGCTTGGAGCCGTTGGGGTGTTTGGGAGATTTGGGATGGTATAACATTCGGTTTGCTCTTTGGGCGATGCGTTATGAAATGCCTCTTTCGGTGACGGGAAACATGTTGCAAGGGGCGGCGCGGGCGGATAGCCCGGAGCCTGTGCCGGTAGAGTTTTCCGGCGAAATGTTTTTTGCAAACGGCGTTTCGGCTAGTTTTTTCTGCTCTTTCCAAGTGGCCAACCAGCAATGGGCGCATCTATGCGGCACCGAGGGCAACATTTGCCTGGACGACTTTGTGGTTCCCTGCTACGGAAGCGAGGTGGGTTTCACCGTTTCCAGGATGGCGAGCAATCAACATGTTTGCGACTTCAACATGGAACGTCGCGAGCGGCGAGTCACCGCGCAAGAATACAGCAACAGCCATCCAAGCGCTCAGGAAACAGCGCTGTTCCGCAACTTTGCCGAGCGTGTGCTCCGCAACGACGTCGATTCCGAATGGGGCGTCATCGCGCTCAAAACTCAGAAAGTGCTCATGGCCTGTCTTGAATCCAGCCGAAAAAGCGGCGTTTCCGTGGCGTTATAGACGCGCTGATTTAGCAAGATCCGACAGCCAAGCCGGCGGCAAGCAAGGCAATGAAGCGCGATAGCATGAGGAAGATTGAAACCGCAGACGACGGCCTGCTTCAGCGAGTTTGGGACGGCCAGCGCATTCATGCCCGCGAGGCCGAGACTTTGTATGGATTGCCTTTGGAGGAGTTGGGGCTGTTAGCGGATCGGCGGCGGCAACTGGCCAAGCGGACGGCGTACCAAGGTCGCGGCAACGAAATTGCGACTTACATCATCGACCGCAACGTCAACTACACTAACGTTTGTAATGTGTATTGCAAGTTTTGCGCTTTCTACCGCACGGAGAAAGAGGCCGACGCCTATGTAATTTCCTTTGAGGAATTGGATCAAAAAATCCGCGAGACGATTGACTTGGGCGGCACGCAAATCTTGATGCAGGGCGGGCATCATCCGAAGCTATCGATGGCTTGGTATCTGGATCTTTTGTCCCACATTCGGGCAAAGTTCCCGCAGATTAACATTCACGGATTCAGTCCGAGCGAATTCATCCACTTCCGCGATCTTTTTGACATGCCGCTGGAAGACTTGCTGTCCCGGTTTCAAGAGGCCGGTTTGGGATCGATTCCGGGCGGAGGCGGAGAGATTTTGGTGGATAAAGTGCGGCAACGCATCTCGCCGCTCAAAGCGGGAGCGGATGACTGGCTAAAAGTGATGGACGCGGCGCATCGTTTGGGGTTGAGGTCTTCGGCGACAATGATGTTTGGCCATGTGGAGACGCTGGCCGAGCGCATTGAACATCTGGAGCGAGTGCGCGGGCAACAGGAGGAAACCGGCGGGTTTACGGCCTTCATCGCCTGGACTTTTCAGCAGTCGGAGAATACGCGATTGAAAGCGAATCCCGTTGGCGCGAGCGAATATTTGCGGATGCAGGCTTTAAGCCGGATTTATTTGGACAACGTTCCCAACATTCAAAGTTCTTGGGTCACGCAGGGGTTGGAAGTGGGGCAAGTCGCCTTGAAGCACGGGGCGAATGACTTGGGCAGTTTGATGATCGAAGAGAACGTAGTCAGCCAAGCGGGGACGACTTTTCGGACGAGCGTTTCGGAAATGAAGCGATTGATTGCGGACGCCGGGTATGAGCCGCGACAGCGGGACAACGAATATCGACTGCTTGCGGAAAAGCCGGCGGTTGGCGAATTTTGCGAGTGACGGCACGGCGCTTGACGGCTATTTCTTTTTTTTGTGAGCGAGGCGCAAAATCCCGGAATCACCGTTGCCAAAAGTCAACGAAGCCAATCTGTTTTTGAGTTTGCGTTTGGGTCGCGGAGGTTTTTCCCGACAAAATATCGCAAAATAGGAAAATAGGCTTGAAAAAAGTGCCCCTCTCGCTTTTATAGACGGATGACTAACGAATTTAAAGACGCTATGAGAACAAATTTTTTCCATCGCCTGCTCTCTTGGGTTGCCGTTTTTTCGCTGATTGGCGGCCCGTCGGCTGGCTTGATTGAAGCGGAAGAAGCCAAAAGACTTTTGGTGGTCACCGTGACCAAAGGATTTCGGCACAGTTCCATTCCGACGGCGGAAGCGGTTCTGGGATCGTTGGCGGAACGATACGGCGCTTTTTCCGTTGACTATGCGCGAACGGACGAAGAAGTGACGCAAAAGATGTCTCCTGAAAGGCTAAAAAACTTTGACGGCGTCATTTTTGCCAACACCACCGGGGAATTGCCAATCCCCGACAAAGAAGCCTTCATCGACTGGATAAAATCCGGGAAAGCCTTCGCCGGGATGCACTCCGCCTCGGACACCTTCCACCAGTTTCGCCCTTATATTGAAATGCTCGGCGGCGAGTTTCAAACCCACGGGCCGCAAGTGGAAGTGGACGCGGTCAATGAAGACCCTCGCCACGCCGCTTGCTTGCATTACGGGCCGCACTTCAAAATTTTCGACGAGATTTACATTTTGAAGAGCTTTCAGCGCCGGCGAGTTCACGGCCTTTTGACTTTGCATCATCATCCGAATTCCAAAATTCCCGGCGACTATCCGATTGCTTGGTGCAAGAACTTCGGCAAGGGCAAAGTGTTTTACACCTCTCTGGGGCATCGGGAAGATGTTTGGACGAATCGCGAATATCAGCAGCACATCCTCGGCGGCATTTTATGGAGTTTGGGATTGGCGCCGGGCGACGCAAAACCGACGGACACTCGCTATGCCCTGAGCGATGCGGAGAAAGCGGAAGGGTTTAAACCCTTGTTCAACGGAGTGGATTTGTCCGGCTGGAAACTGCGCCGACAAGACGGCAAGGCCAGCTGGAGCGCGCAGAACGGCCTCTTGGTCAACACCATTCCAAAAGGAGAACACGGCACGGACTTAGTTTCCGAAGAAAAATTCTGGAATTTTACCGTTCGCTACGAATATCAAGTTCCCAAAGGAAGCAACAGCGGATTTTACCTGCGAGGCCGTCACGAGATTCAGATTTTGGAAGACGCCGCCGGCCGCAAGTTGACGACGGGAGGCAACGGCGCCATTTACGGAATCAAGCCGGCGGATGTTTTCGTTTCCCGCAAAGCGGGAGAATGGCAGGAAGTCGAAGCGACAATCCGAGAAAATCGCGTCACCGTTTTCCTCAACGGAGTAAAAATTCACGACGCCGTGGAAGTGAACAAACCCACGGGCAGTGAATTGGACGGCCATGTGGATCAACCGGGACCGATTTTGTTGCAGGGCGACCACGGCGCCATCGCCTTCCGCAATCTGCGAATCAAGCCGCTCCGCTAAAATTTGAGAGGAAGATTGGAAAAACGATAATTGCGCTGTGTTTGATTGAGACTTTGAAATGATGAATAGAAACAAGACATTTGGATTGCTTTTGGCCGCCGCATTCTTTTGCGTTGGGTTATTGGAAACGCAAGCGCAGTGGGATGATAGGATTGGAATCAAAATCACACTGGTGACCGGCGAGGTGAAGACGCATCTACGCGAAAAGAATGCTACAGGTTGGAGATGGGTGTGGCCAGATTACAGAGAGAACTACCATTCCATTGAGATACCTAGGGGGTTTGATTTGTTAGAACGGATGTCCATTAGCGAACATACATCGGGCATGGAAACCTTGAAACATGTAAAGATGCCTAGTGATTGGGATACGGTGGAACACATTGAAATCAGCGGCACGCAGTTGAGGACAATTACAATTCCGCCCGGGTTGAAGGAATTAAGTCATCTGCATCTCTCGGACAACCCGCTAGAAACAATTCAGTTCCCATCTGGAAATGCGGGAAGGCTGGTTAGTCTTTCCTACCTTTATCTTGAAAACACGAATATTGAGACGCTTTCTCTTCCAGAAGGGATGATTAAACTTTTCAATATCAAGGTCCAGAATTGCTCACGTCTTCATACTATTGTTTTTGGGAAGGATACCGGAGAGAATGTGATCGTGTATGCAAAAGATTCTGGATTGAAACGAATTGTCATACCTAGACGGCTGGAGAGAAAAGTTACGATAGAGAACGAATTCGGTGATAGAGGCGACTGGAATCACTTAGAGGTTATTTATTTGGAAGACTTGAATCCACAGGTAGAGGTGACTAGGAAACAAGGCGTTATGGTGGTCAGGTGGAATGCGGGGAATCTTTACGCATCAGAGAATCCAGATGGGCATGACTGGAGATTAGTTGGCGGCGTGGAATTGAGTCCGTTGAGAATTCCCGCTGTTTTGGAAAACAAGATGTTCTTCCAAGTGAAACCGCAGGAATAACGAAAAAGAATTTGACCGAAAGAAAGGTAAATATGACAGAATCAGAATTAAGACGACGACGTAAGATTTTCGTATTAGACGCCCAAAATAAAGTAAATGAATGCTTCATGTTCTTGGGGGCTGAACGCGATAGGTTTCACAAAGAAGTAGATCATTTCCGTTTGATTTGTGATTACTTCAAAGCAGTTCATTTTCTAAGAAATCTTTCTAGACGATTATTGGGTTTTGCCACTGCAACAGACCTAAGTCTTAGGGATAAGCAATGCGCATTTGGCGCTAATCAAGACGTCGAGGATTGCATCTACGTGCTGAAACAGGCTGAATTGATGGAAATGAGTGAAGAAATGAAAAAGAAACACCCTAATCTATTCGAGGCATCGCGAAATGCTATGTCAGCATTAGAGCATTTGAGTAAAGTTCTAAATGAAATAGATGGTAGATGATCAAACGATTCGGTTTTGTAGGGAATGTGAACAAGAATTGTTGTTAGGTATTTTTGAACTATGAGAGAGTTTGAAAATAATGTTTGGAGTGGCTGGCGGGATTGTCTGCATTGGCGTTGCGGGAGGAATTCTGCGAACCATCCAACTTTTTAGCCGAAACTGAGAAAAACCAACTTCTAAAACTTTTATGAATCCAGTGGATCCATCTCAACCGTTTAATCGCCGCAACTTCCTAAAGGGAGGCTCTTTGGGTTCGGTGGCGGCTTTTGTTGGCGGCGCTCTAGTTTCCGCCCCGAAGAAAACCGCCGCTCAAGAATCTGCCAAACTGGTTGGGCCGCCCGTGAACGTCGGCGTGATTGGATGCGGTTATCACGGCCGCGATGTAATCTCCACCTTGTCGCTGTTGCCCAACGCTCCGATTGCGGCTTTGTGCGATCCTTACGGCGCCTTTTTGCGGCGAGCGGGGCGTTCGGCGCCAAAGGCGGCGAAATACGAACGTTATCAGGATTTATTGGAGGACGGCCAAGTGCAAGCGGTTGTCGTTTGCACACCGACCCATCAGCACGGCCGAATTGTCCAAGACGCTCTTGCCGCCGGAAAACATGTGTATTGCGAGGCGCCGTTATCCAATTCTGTGGAGGGAGCAAAAGAGATTGCGTTGACCGCCAAGAAGCATCCGCGGCTTTATTTTCAAGCGGGGTTGCAATACCGCTCTGACTCTCAGCGACATTTTCTCTTTGACTTCATTCGGACGGGCGCTTGGGGAAAGACGGCGCAGGTGCGGGCGCAGTGGCATAAGAAGATTAGTTGGCGGCGGACGGCTCCCACGAACGAACGCGAACGCGAAATCAATTGGCGTTTGGATGAGAAGTTGTCGGCCGGTTTGATTGGCGAAGTTGGGATTCATCAAATCGACGCAGTTTCCTGGTTCTTTCGAAAACGGCCGGTGGGCGCGCATGGCTTCGGCTCCATTATTCAATGGAACGACGGGCGCAAAGTGCCGGACACCGCTCAAGCAATTGTGGAATATCCCGGAAGCATTCGCCTGAGCTACGACGCTACACTGGCGAATTCCTTTGACGGAGATTATGAAATTTACTACGGCTCTTCCGCCGCCATGATGGTGCGAGGAAACAAGGCGTGGATGTTCAAAGAAGCCGACGCGCCGCTGCTCGGCTGGGAAGTTTACGCCTTGAAGGAAACCTTTTACAAAGAGATCGGGATTGCTCTTTCGGCAGACGCCACCCAATTGACTACTGTGACCGGCGGCGGCAACGAGGAGGAAGCCGACCAATACGCGAATACGCCCCTCTATCAAGCGCTGGAGGCCTTCGTTCACAATGTCTACGTGCATCAATCCGGCGTGGAAGACTTTATCCTGGGTTTTGGAGAGGAAGACCCGGAAGCATTGGCAGACTACTTATCGGACTTGGACGAATCTATGATGCCGGCGGCCGATATTGACGTCGGTTATGAATCCACAGTGACGGCGTTAAAAATCAACGAGTCAATTGTCCGCGGCGCTCCCATCGCGTTTGAAGACCGCTGGTTCGACCTTAGTTAAAATCAATCCGCAACACCGCTTTTTTACAGAATATAGAAAGATATGACCTCAATGAAACATACAGAATACTTTACAATGAAATTGGTTAGTCTCTTCTTGGGATCTTTGCTTGCTGCAAGCGCCGCCGTCGCTGAGATCGTGCGCTATCAAGGCGTCCCTCGAGGGAGTAGCATCAAGATTAAAGGAACGTCAACCGTTCACGATTGGGAGGTTGAAAGCACGCTCATTGCCGGGTTTATGAATGTGGATGGCGAGTTTCCATCCGACCTTTCCACAACCACGGTTCCCGCGCTGAAAAACCTTCCCCAAGTGAACGTTCAGATACCCGTCCGATCCATCAGAAGCGGCAAAAGCACAATGGACAGCGTAATGCACGGCGCCATGAAGCAACAAGCGCATCCGAAGATTACCTACGTCTTGGCAAAGATGACGCCGTCTAATGTAGAACGGAAATCCGGCGATCCGCTCCGCTACGATACCAAAGGCGACCTGACGGTTGCCGGAGTCAAAAAGCGCATCGCCATGCCGATAGACTTGGTGCAACACGGCGAAGGAGGATTGCGCATTACGGGCAAAACTAAGGTGAAGATGACGGACTTTGGCATCCAACCTCCGGCGCCGAAAATTGCCTTTGGATTGATCAAAACCGGCGATGAAGTAGAAATCATCTTCGAATGGATCATCAAAAAAAAAGCAATAGCCAATCTTTGCCGTCCGCCTTGCGCAACGCGGCATTCGTAGCTGTTTTTTATTAGAGGATATAGGGGATTGTTATGAATTCTTTTTTGAGGGAGGAATCTTTGCGTTATGCCGCATTCCATCGGCTGGTTTCTGGCGCAATCGATGGGAAAAAATGGCGGGAGCGACGGGACTCGAACCCGCAGCCTCTGCCGTGACAGGGCAGCGCTCTAACCAATTGAGCTACGCCCCCAACCAAAGGAAAGGGAGTTTGCCTCAATCCAACCCAAGAGTCAACGAGAAAATTGGACTAGCCAGCCCGCTCTTTTGCAAAATCCCCACAACAACAAGAATGTAGCGGAGAAACCTGTGCCATCCGCCGCTTTGTTGGCGAAGGCGCGGCAAGGTGGTTAGATTGATGGAATGGCAATTCGGTTTTCTTTTGCTGAGTTAAGAGTTGAGTGATAAATCCGGCTGGAAGGAAAGCCGAAGATAGTTCTCGCCTGTTTCTAAAAAGCGCCGATTTTATGTTTCGTTGCCAGAGGCATAAATGCGTTGGAGAAAGATTGGGGAGTTTTTTGGATTCGTTTTGTGCTGGGGCAAGTGCGGATGCGTTTGGCTTTGCCGACGGCGGGGTTGGATGGTTATCGTTTCCATTGTATGAACAAAAAGGACGTGGTTGAGGCGTTGGAAGAGATCGCCGTTCTGCTGGAATTGAAGGGCGAGAATCCTTTCAAAGCCCGTGCCTACACAAATGCCGCTCGCGCTTTGAGTCAGTGGGAAGGATCGCTGGAAACTCTGGTTGAAGAAGGGCGTCTGGGCGAAATCAAAGGTTTTGGCGATGCCTTGCAACGAAAGGTTGCCGAATTGGTCGACACGGGGAAGTTGGGTTATCTAGAAAACTTGAAGACGTCCGTCCCCGAAGGAATGTTGGCGATGCTGGACGTTCCCGGATTAGGACCTAAAAAAATCAACCTTCTCCGCCAGAAGCTAGGCATTGCCTCCCTAGAAGCGTTAGAGGCCGCTTGCCAAGCGGGGCAAGTGGCGGGGCTGTCCGGCTTTGGAGAAAAAACGCAGCAGAAGATTCTCGCGGGGATCGCTTTTCGGCGAAGGCACGCCTCGCATCGCCGGATCAGCGACGCTTTGGCTGTTGCGGAGCCGATGCTGGATCGGCTTCGAGCCCATCCCGACGTGATTCGTTGCAGTCTCGCCGGCAGTCTTCGACGGCATAAGGAAGTTATTCGCGACATAGATTTTTTGGTTTCCGCCAAGGATGCCGGAGCCGTTATTCGATTTTTCATTCAGCAACCGGAGGTAGAGTCCATCGCGGCGGCGGGAGGCACAAAGGCCGGAGTAGTCCTCCGTGGCGGAATGCAGGCGGATATGCGGGCAGTTGGCGACGCGGAGTTCCCTTTTGCGTTGGCCTATTTTACGGGAAGCAAGGAGCATAACATCGTGATGCGGCAGCGGGCGATTGAGCGGGGGCTTCGGTTGAACGAGTATGGTCTGTTTCGTTCCCAGAAGGAGGCGCAATCGGCGGAGTTGTTGGAAGCCTGCGCCACGGAGTCGGAGATTTTTGGCAAACTAGGACTGGCCTACATTCCCCCGGAACTGCGCGAGGATCGCGGAGAATTTGAAGCGGCCGAAAAGAACGCCTTGCCTAGACTTTTGGAGTGGACGGAATTGCGAGGTTCGCTTCACAACCACTCCGTTTGGAGCGATGGGCGGCAGTCTCTGGAAGAAATCATCAAGCATTCCCGCGATCTGGGCTGCGATTATTGGGCGGTGACGGATCACTCCCGATCCTCTTTTCAAGCGAACGGACTGGATCCAGACCAACTGCGAAGGCAAATTCAATCCATTCAAGACTGGAACGCCCAACTGAAAGCCGAAGGCGATTCGTTTCGTTTGCTGACCGGCTCGGAAGTGGACATTCTCAGCGACGGCCGGCTGGATTTTGACAACGGCTTGTTGAGCGAATTGGATGTGGTCGTTGCCAGCATTCACAACGGCTTTGCTCAAAGCGAATCGCAAATCACCCGGCGGCTTATCAAAGCGGCGGAAAATCCCTTCGTGCATATGCTGGGTCACCTGACGGGACGCCTATTGCTTGAGCGAGAAGCCTACGCAGTGAACCAAAAAGCCGTGATTGACGCCTGCGCCGAAACCGGAACCTGGATCGAACTTAACGCAAGCCCCCATCGCCTCGATATGGATTGGAGGCTATGGGCTTACGCGAAGAAAAAGGGTGTGAAGTGCGTCGTCAACTGCGACGCGCATCGAGCAGAGCACGCCGGGTTTCTCCGTTTTGGGGTGAGCATTGCGCGAAAAGGCTGGCTCACCAAAAACGACGTGATCAACACCCTGCCCCTAAATCAACTGCAAGACGCTCTCGCCGCCAAACAACAACGCTAAAAAGCGGCCGCCAAAAATAAGAACCCTCAAGATCGATGGCAACATGCTAAGAGGGTATATTAGGGTGTGTTGACACTAAAATTCAAAATGGCTGACGGGGCGGGTGCGAGAAAGTAAAAATATTTTTCCAGTCCAAGCCGACGGAGAAATCGTCTAAAGCATTGAACGGGTAGAGCAATATAGCAATTTTCACGGCAAAATTTGGAAATCTATGGAATTTCCAGAGATTCGGTTGAACCGCCGATTATTTATCGTAAACACGCCTTAGTTAATTGACCGAAACAAACAAAGCAGATGAAATCTCTTTTGAAAATCAAAGGCGCGACCCTCGGCATTGCAGGGATCACGGTCGCATCGGTGACGAAAATCAAGGAAACGGCTGTTTCCTTCCTCTAAAACATTCTTTCCTCCCTAGACGCGCAAGGAGGGCGTCCGCTGCGGCCAAGTCTCTCGACTTGGCGCAATCTCCCAAAACACCATCGTTGGGAGCGCTTTTATGACCTGCTCTTCGCCCGGCTTTTGGCAACCATGGTCAAAGGCGTTATTTCTCCGCTATAAAAAGGTAAAGGCGAGCAAAGTTCAATCCACAGAAGTCTCCACCAGTTCATCTGCGCCATAAAGTGGGTACAGTTGTCCGCATTATACTTTTGGAAAACCTCCACAGGATAGCGATTGCGATGATGCCAGCGATCCTAGACGGCAACCACCGGCAATGTCCAATCCCGCAAACTTCCATGCTTCACATGGTCATCTAGAAAAGAAAAGCCATGTTCGCCCGCCCAGCATGACGATGGCTAATCCCCTTGCCAAAGAAAAAGGGAAACCTTTTCGAAAACCGCCGGCATCGGCAAACGCATAGGCAAGAAAAAACCGCCAAGCAAAACCCAGCGGTTGAAAAGGTTGAAAAAGGTAAACGGCAGTTGTGAAGAGACAGGCTATTCTTGCTGCCGTGCCGCTTCTTCCAGCATGCGCAAAACCTCCTGCATTTTCCATTCTTCTTCGGTGAGATTTGGCGGAGGTGGCGCGGATGGCTCAGGAGGTTCCACCCATTCGCCTTCTCCGTTCGCTTTCATTTCTTCAATTTCAGCGGGCGTCGGGATAATCACTTCGCCATTGTCGCCGCGGATCAACGGCACTTGAAAACCGTCCGGCGTGGTAATATTGGCAAAAAAACCGTCGCCTTCAGCAGAGATAACCGGCCGGTCGTTGGCCATTAGTACGTTGTTCCCTTCGCCAACGTTCATTACGCGATTCTGGAGCTCGTGTCGTTCTCTTATGTTCCAACTTCGATCCCATTCATCGTAAGCCGCTTGCCAGCCTTGGCTAATCACCAGAGGCGAATCGCCCACTTTCAAGTCAAGATCATCTTTATAGGTAAAGAAAGATTCTGGAATTTCATCCATCCCTTCAATCTCGTCGACAATTTTGTCTCGAAGAGCCATAGCCTCCGCTTCCGGCATGAACTCCCGATCCGGCCACCTTCTTTCCGCGTGCAACTCATACACGATGGATTCAAAGCAACATTCCGCTTCTTCGGCGTTGGTGACGTGCCTTCCCAGTCTGAAGCTGTACAGTCACTGCGTTCGTCGGGGTCTTTTTGCGAGTAATGATGGTATTCCCACAAGCAGTTGAATATCTTGCCAGTCGCCACTGGATTGCCTCCTCTGCCATGCTCCTCCAGAATGTGATAGAGCTGCTCGAATTGAGGCGTGAATCGCATTTCGTTCTGAAAGAACATTTTCAAATAGCCATGGATGCCGGCTGGCGAATCAGGGTTTGAAAACTTAATCGTCTCCTCGGTCATCACCACGTCGGGATCGGTTGTCGGCTTGTAGGGAAAGTTAGCCTTCCAATTGGCCAGCCTTTCCGCCTCTGCTTTGTCTTCTGCGGTTTCTTCCTTCTCTTCTGGCGGAGTCAGCAAATTGTAGATCATCGCCCGCTCATAGAGGGAAGGATCGCCTCCCACCGGATCCTCCTCGCCGTAGAGGATGGCGTCCACATGGCGAGGAATAATCTCCTTAGGGTCATCGGGCGTTTTGTAGCCTCGTTGATTAAAAAGAACGATCAAAAAGGAGGCAAAGATCAATGCTCCAATACTCCCCTTCAAAAGATCTTTTTTGATTTTTCCACTCATCATTCTCCTCTTTTTAGTTTACCAGTTCTCGGTAGTAATCTTTTGATGCGAGTAAGGTCCCGTCCATGTGGAAGAAGATGGCATGTTTGTGGGCATTGTGCTACCGTCACTGAATGTCGCCGTCGCCGGATGCCCTGCAGAAATTTCCTTTGTCGTCCTCTTCCAGTACAACTTGCTTTTGTTTCTGCGCATTCTGTAGCTATCTAGACGAGAACTTAAGCTGAGCAAATCCACTGTTTGGGTAGCACTCTTGTCGGCTGGCATGTCCGAGGCTATTCTTACCGTCTTATTGGCTCTTGGCGTGTAAATCCAACCCTGCGCTTTTATTGCCTGCCCCCGACTATTCCGAGTCACGTCATAGCGCATATCGGAAATATTGGCGTGGACTTCTGGGTTGTATGTGAAACCACGATATTCCAAATCAGGATCCGCCTGCCACTTATTGACTTGGGAATCGAATACATGGCTTAAGTGATTCATCTCGGCATATCCCGACTGAATAACGTACCCTGTATTTCCCGTATCTTCGTCGCCGAAGTTGCCGTAATTGTACGCATCGTTAATACAACCGGGAAGATAAAGATTGTGACCATAAAAGGATTGGGAATCCGTTGTTACGTAGTATTCTTTGTCTTCATCCCATTGAACATAGTCTACCCAAATATCCCAATACTGGTAATGGCTTTTCAGTTTCTCGTCGGAGGCATAATCCTCGTCGTATTTCCATTCTGAAAACTGTTTCTCTCTCCGCTCAATGGTCCTCGTCCAACGTACCACGAGCTCGTCGCTCCGTCGAGACTCTCGACAGCGATGTCGGTGTCGGCAACGAGAGTTCCATTGGGCGTCTTGATTTCTTCAATAACCCATTCCCCTCCTTTCCAAAGCGCCATGGCAGTAATGCTAATGCCAATACCTATAAGAACCCCCACCAAGGTGAGTTCTTGCGTTTCCACGGTATCCTCTGCAGGCGGGGCGGCGGTTGCTCGTTGCGATTGGAACGGCATGAGCAGGAGGCCGGCGAAGAGCAGGCCGTAAATCGTGCTAATGCCGGCGGTTTGGAAGATTGTGGCAAGGCGGGAGACTTGGCCGCAGCGGACGCCCTCCTTGCGCGTCAGTGGGGAAAGGAGATTTTGGAGGAAGGAAACAACGCCTTTAACCATGCGCGCCAAAAGCCGGCCACCGCGATCCCGGAAATGTCGAGAGTCGACTTCATTTTCACACTAATCTGATTTCTCATGTCGATGCTGTCTAACTTTGTCAATAACCTCGGCGTACGCCTCAAGAGGGGATTTCAACCAGACGAAAAATCCTAGCGCAATCCTGAATCTATGCTAAATCTATAGAAGTTCATAGCTTTGCCAAAAAAGCGCGTCAATCCTTGCCACTTGCCATTCAATGTGTTAGACGATTTTCTAACGACTCGGCTTCAGAGTTTTTTGCGGAAAGTCGATTTTTTGCCTTTCTCCTCTAAAACCTCTGGAGGCTTCAGAGATTTGGGTCAAATCTTCTGTAATTTTTACGTGAAGACGCTCTAAGCTTTCCATCCAATCCCACGGGATGATGTGATCCCACTAAAATTTTTCGTAATAAAGAGTCTGTTGAAAATCGCCTGAATACGGATGGTCACTAACAGTCATCACGGATAGAATGTACCGAAACCCAATCCTGGCGTCACAGATGAGCAATTTCTTAAGACCATGCCAAATGACTTCTTACTGTTCTCCAAACTGGCCTTTGAACTCAATATCCATCGCAGCGTAGCCATCCGAAGAAGACCAACTTCCCAAAGATTTATGGAAACAGACGTCAAAGGCCGACGGATCGCAAGCAGATTGAACGTCCCCGATTGACCCAGCGAGCAGACCAATTCCAATGACAACGGCGGCCGCCGTTTTCTCAATTTTGGACTTTGAAATGTGCGAAGCGGCGACCAAATTAACCGCTATTAATACAGATTGGAAAACGGTAGTTAACGAGCACACCGAAGTCAGCAGCAATCTTCATTTAAGAAATTTAAGCCGATGGAATTTGGCAAATCGCCAAGAAAACCGAGCTTTGAAGGCCATTTCTTTACTCGAAACGTTCCATGTGAGACAGATTGACTCACTCACCGAGGCAAATTCGCTTCCATTGAAGGTCGAGGCATAGAGAAGATTTTGTCGGTCAAATGATAGTGTTTGGTGTATTGCAAAACGGAGACGGCGCTGTCGATGCTCTCGCGTAAGTCTTCTGCGGCTTTGTCAAAGGCGCTTCTAGGAACGTCGACTAAATGGACGAGGTCGGCTAGATCGCAGACCGAGCCTTTCAGCCAGCCGTGTTCGGGAAAGGGATTTTCGTTGGCGTAAAGAACGCGATAGCGCAGGCGGGCTTTGGCGGGTTCGGATTTGAGATTATTTGCTTGGCAGAGTTCATGGGGATAAATCAAAGCGATGACGGATTCGAGAGGGGAAGGATTTGGTTTTTGAGGCGCGACTTTAATCGCTCTTGCGCTTCGTTCTCCACCTTGTTGGCGGGGGCGTATTCGGCTTCGATGACAATCGGCGCCCTGCCTTTGCTGGTGATGGAGATGTCCGGCTGTTTGCCGGGGCTTTTGGCTAGGACTTTCGTTCTTTCCGTTTCAATCTTGTAGAAACTGGGCAACATATCGGCGAGGCGATTGCCTAACTCGATGTTAAGGGCTTGTTCGGATTGGTTGGACATTTTGAATAAATTGGGCGCGTTTGCGTTTGGGGATGTTGTTTTCTGCGAGGAGCGTTGTCAAGGGTTTGTTTGTTGGGGGTCTGAAAAATGGGTGTTTTTACAAGAAAAGATGGAGCCAATGATCGGATTTGAACCGATGACCGACGGTTTACGAAACCGTTGCTCTACCGCTGAGCTACATTGGCGCAAAAGAACGTTGGGTCCGCCTTTTGCCGATGGTTGGGTTGCGCTATCGGAGAGCGGACTTGGGAGAAAATTTACACGGTAATTGATGGGAATGCAACTGGGAAAGTGTTGGTTTGCGAGTTTGTTTTCGGCTGGATTGGAATTTGCAGATCCGTTGGAGGCGAGTCCAAGTTGGCTGTTTTCTTTATTGCGGGTTTTTTGGGTTTGATTTGTTTGGCAATTTTGGCGGGTTTGGGTTAGAAGTGGGTTTGTGAATGGTTGGGTGCATTGGTTTTTGCGCGGCAAGTTGGTGTCGGACTCGGATGTTGTCGCAGCGAGTCATTGGCGGAGAACGAAGTAACGCTATTCTATTGAAGATTTCGCTCCGCCTCTCTCGTTTCTCGGCGAGAGGGGTTTTTTGCTTTTATTGGAGCCGTTAAATCGCCGACTAAGGGAACCGGATATTTAAAAATATGAATTTGTCGCAACCGCCGCCAAAGGGCTGGATTCTTTTCGCGTTTGCGGCCATTTACTTGATTTGGGGTTCCACTTACTTGGGCATTAAGATTGCCATTGAAACTTTGCCGCCGCTGTTTATGGGCGGGAGCCGCTTTGTCATTGCGGGCGCGCTTCTTTTCGGGGCGCTTCGAATGCAAGGGCAACCTGTGCCGTCCGCCAAACATTGGTTTAACGGGTTCGTTGTGGGAGTTTTGCTGATTGGTTTTGGCAACGGTGGGCTCACTTGGGCGGAGCAGACGACGCCTTCCGGCTTTGCCTCGCTGTTGATCGCCACTATTCCCATGTGGATTACAGTGCTGGACGCTATTCGTCCGGGAGGATGTTTTCCGGGTGTTTTGAGCGTGTTGGGTATTGCGCTTGGTTTTTTCGGCATTTTGATACTTGTTGGGAATCCGTTTGATACGGGCGAGGGATTAGCCGATCCGTTGGGCGCCGTCGTCTTGCTGTTCGCCGCTTTGTGTTGGGCGGTCGGCTCTCTTTTTGCCCGCTACACGGAGAAACCGGATTCTCCTTTGATGGGGATTGCTTTGCAGATGGTTTTGGGCGGAGCAGCGTTAGTTGTGGCGGGGGCAGTTTCCGGAGAATGGGAAGAACATCCCGCCGCCAAATGGTCGCAGCGTTCGCTTCTTGCTTATGCCTATCTCGTCTTTATTGGATCATTGGTGGGGTTCACTGCATATAGTTGGTTACTTAAAGTTTGCCGTCCTCAGGCGGTGTCGACATACGCATACGTCAATCCCGTGATCGCTGTGTTTTTAGGTTGGTGGATTGGCGGGGAAGAGTTGAATATCAGAACGCTGGCGGGCGCGGCGGTGATCGTTAGTTCGGTGATTCTTGTATCGCATCCGGCGGCTCGGCAATCGCGATAAAAGCGTTTGTTGCGGGCGGCGCATTGGCCTTCTAATAGGAAGTCCATTTCCATTGGATTATTCTTCCCTTCCTTGCAGATTGGGCTTTTGGCTGGTCATTCGCTGAATTGCGGATTCTTCGGCGGCGGAGTCATAGTGCGGGTTCGGCGAACGGGGAATCGCCGCGTTTGTTTTCTTGCGCCATTCGTCTAATTCTTTTTTCAAACTTTGAACTAGATCAGGTTGGGAAAAAACCAGATTATATTGCTCTCCAACATCCGTCGCTAGATTATATAACTCGACTCCGTCATCTTCAAAATAGTGGTGCAATTTCCAAACACCTTTTCGAATAACACTGCAAGGCCGGGAGCGAAACAAGGGGTCCCGCTGTTCGTTCCATACCTGATACGCTTGCAGATAAGCGGGAAAGTGCCAGTAAAGAGACCGCGCGCTTGATAAGGTGGATTGTCCGCGCATAAGAGTCTCCAAGTTTTGTCCGTCCAAAGTTTGGGAAGGGAGAGGCGCCTTCATCATCGCGCACAATGTGGGAAAAATATCCACACCAATCACTGGTTCCGAAGAATGCGAGCCGGGGATGGTTGTTCCGGGCCAACGCACAAAGAAAGGCACCCGAATGCCTCCTTCGTAATAAGTGCCTTTATACCCTTTTAATGGCGCCATATCCGTGGACGGACCATAGCCTCCGTTGTCTGAGAAAAAGAGGATGATGGTATTGTCCAATATGTCGAGCGCTTCCAGCGCCGCCCGCAGCTTGCCCACTCCGTCGTCCACCGCTTGAATCATCGTCGCCATTGGAACATGATAATGAAGATTGCCTGCGGGTTTAGATCGATACTTTGCCCTTAAAGATTGCTTCGCGTCTAAGGGAGTATGAACGGCAAAATGCGACAGATAAACTAGCCAGGGACGATCCCGCGTCTCGCGGATAAAGCGAATGGATTCCTTCGTCAATCGGTCGGTCAAATACTCGCCTTGCGGCGCCTCTTCCAGTCCGGGAACTTTTGGATGCGGCGGATAGTAGCCTTTCGGCGGACTGCCCGATATGCCTCCCCCGATATTGACGTCGAATCCGTAAGGAATCGGATCGCGGCTTAGATGCCATTTCCCGATGATGGCGGTTCGATAGCCGGTTTCCCGCGCCACTTGAGCCCACGTCTTGACTTGCAAAGGCAAAACGTTCCGCCCCGGCACATGCTCCAATTTGCGAAACCGCTGGTCGCCCCGCGGCCGTGTGCCTACATTATAGATTTCGTGCCGCGGGGTGTATTGTCCGGACAACAAACTGGCGCGAGCGGGAGCGCAATTGGCGGCGGCAGAATAGGCGTCTGTAAAAATCATTCCTTCGGCGGCCAATCGATCTAGATGCGGTGTTTCATAGAAATCGGAGCCCATGTAGGAGGTGTCTTTCCATCCGAAGTCATCCAAAAAGATGAACAATATGTTGGGACGGTCGCCGGCCGCCGCAAAGAGGCGGACCGCGCCGCAAAAGCACGTCAAAACTATGCTAAGTAGAATCCATTGAGTGAATTTCATAAGAGGGTAGGTTATAGTAAGATATGATCTAGTAGAGTCAAACTTCGCCGGAGAAGTCCCGCCCGCGCAGTTCTTTTTTTAGCACTTTTCCCGTTGCTCCCAAGGGCAGGGATTCTACAATTTTTACTAGGCGAGGATATTTATAGTTCGCTACTTTTTGTTTCGTCCAAGTCACGATTTCTTCAGGCGAGGCCAAGTTGTCGCTTTTTAAAACCACAAAGGCCGCCACTTCTTCCCCATATTTTTCGTGAGGCACGCCCACAACGGCGGAAAGCGCTACCGCGGGATGGAATGCAAGAACTTCTTCAATTTCCCGCGGATACACGTTCAATCCGCCACGTATAATTACATCCGCGACGCGGTCTGTAAGATAGAGATAGCCTTCTTCGTCCATTTGACCGACGTCGCCTGTATGAAACCATCCGCCGCGAAAAACTTCTTCGAGGAGTTCTGGACGATTGTAATACCCTTGCATTACTGAGTGCCCCCGGACAACTACCTCGCCATTGGATCTCGGAGGCAGAGGGTTTGTGTCTTCATCGACGACTTGCACTTCCACGCCCCATACCGGCAAGCCGACTGATCCTACTTTTCGAGGACGATGCAACTGGCTAAAAGTGGTCATAGCCGAGGTTTCGGAGAGGCCGTATCCTTCTAGTATTCGAAACCGATATTTTGCCTCCGTTTCGCGCAGCACTTCCGCGGGAATGGACGCGCCGCCGCAGCAGCCCAAGCGAAGGCGGGAGGCAATTTTGTCGAGCTTATATTGTCTAGGCACTTTGTGGTGCAACAATGTCCAGTACATTGTCGGCACGCCGCAAAAGAGGGTGACGCCGTGGTCTTGCATGGAGCGGAGCGTTTGGTCGGGATCGAATCGTTCCAACAGCGCCAACGCACTGCCGCAGAGCAGGCCGGCGTTTAACTGCGCCGTCTGGGCGTAGCAGTGAAACATGGGAAGCGCCACGAGGGAGACGTCTTCTTTGCGCATATCGACGAGCCGGGTTGCCGTGAGCGCCGCCGTGAAAATGTTTTGATGAGTTAGCGCCGCGCCTTTGGGTTTTCCCGTAGTGCCGGAAGTATAGAGAATGACGGCTATGTCTTCAGGGGAGGTCATTACGGTGGGGAGGGAATCTTGCGCTTGGTTGATTAGCGATTGGATGGTCGGCGCGCCGTCGATTGTTTCTCGTTCCGAGTCGCCGGGGATGAACCATAAGTGCGAGCAGGCATCCGTCTCTTCAAAGGCCGCCCGGCCTTCTTGCCCGATGGGAAGCGCGGCCGAGCCTTCAAAACAAATGACGCCTTTGGCCTGCGTGTCTTGCATGACGAACGCCAACTCGCGCTGTTTCCACAGAATGCTCACCGGCACTGCAACCGCGCCGGTTTTTAGGATTCCGAAAAACGCGATGGCGAATTCTATCCGATTCGGACATGCTAGGATTACCCGGTCGCCGGGAGCAATTCCCGCCGCCGCCAATCCTTTGGCCAGCCGGCCGACAGCGCGATGCAAGCGTTCGTAAGTCCACGAGTCGCCGCCCGCCAGGATTGCCGTTCGTTTCCCGTAGGTCTGCGCGGAACCGTCCAACATGATGGAGCAATTGAGCATAGATTTAGCTTTTATAGAAAAAACGGCGCTCTTTGGCCAGTGTCTCTTTTGCCCGTTCCATGCGCTGAAAAAAACGAACAAGCATTCCGGCAGCAGAGGCGGGAAAGCGCGCGGGCAAGATAATTTTCTCGCTTTGCGTCCACATTCGCCGTATCTTTCTCTTTTCGGGTTGGCGGAGGTTTAAAGGGCGGTTGTCCGTTGCGGCCGACCTTTTGTCCCGTCCAAAATGGAACGCCATTTTGTGAACATCCGACGCAAATGAAAAGCAATACGCCCAGTTCGTTTTTTGAGAAGCCGATTCTAAACTCGCCCTACGAATGCCCTTCGCGGCACTGGAAACTTGATGAAAAAGGCCAGCCCACCGGGCGCATCTTGTCGGGCCGGCGTGAGGCTGCGTTCATCACGCCCGTTCCCAATCCTCGAAGACGCCAAGAGGAGTTGCTTGACGAAAAAATCGGCGAAGATGACCAGAAATACCAGAAACTCGCGCACATCATCAACGGCTTGCGCCAGCAGCTGCGCAAGTGGCGGGATTTGCCCCAAGCCAAATGGCAAGTGACGGCGCAGACTGCCCGGCTCTTGAAACATTGGCGCAGCCACAAGTTCCAAGGCTTCCGTCCCTTCTTTTGCCAAATGGAAGCGGCGGAGGCGGCAATCTGGCTTACCGAAGTGGCGCCTAAAATCGGCAAAACCGGCCGCCAATTCCTAGAACACTTGCAAGCGGCCAACAACGACGCCAATCCCGGCCTGCCTCGCTTGGCTTTGAAGATGGCCACCGGCGCGGGCAAAACTACCGTGATGGCCATGATCATCGCTTGGCAAGCTGTTAACGCCGCGCGCCGCCCGAACAGCCGCCGCTTCACGCGCGGCTTTCTGGTGGTGACGCCGGGCATTACCATCAAAGATCGCCTGCGCGTTTTGTTTCCCAACGACCGGGACAACTACTACAAGAAGCGCGAACTGGTGCCGGGAGACATGCTGGGCGACATTGCTCGCGCCAAAATCGTCATCACCAACTACCATGCCTTTATGTTGCGAGAAAAGATGGATCTCTCTCAAGTCGGCCGCGCTCTAATACAAGGAAGGAGAGGCCCGGAGTTGAAAACCAAAGAAACCGAAGGCCAAATGCTCCGGCGGGTCATGCCCGAACTCACAGGCATGAAAAACATTCTCGCCTTCAACGACGAAGGCCACCATTGCTACCGCGAACGACCGCTCGACGAAAGCGAAGAAGGCAACCTAACGGGCGACGCCCGCAAAGAAGCGGAGAAAAACCAAGAGGCGGCGCGAGTGTGGATTTCCGGATTGGAAGCCGTGCAGCGCAAACTCGGCCTCAACCGCATTTTCGACCTATCGGCCACTCCGTTTTTTCTGCGCGGCTCTGGCTATAAAGAAGGCACGTTGTTCCCGTGGACGATGAGCGATTTTTCGCTGTGGGACGCTATTGAATGCGGCATTGTCAAGCTGCCCCGCGTGCCTGTCTCCGACAACATTCCCGGCGCGGATATGCCGCAATACCGCGCGCTCTGGGAAAACATTCGCGGCGAAATGCCCAAGAAGGGGCGAGGCAAAGCCGCCGAACTGGATCCAATCAAACTACCGGAGAAGCTGCAAACCGCCCTGGCCGCGCTTTACGGCCACTACGAAAAAGTGTTCGACCAATGGCGACAAGCCGAGAACGTCGAAGTTCCACCCTGTTTTATCATCGTTTGCAACAACACCGCCACCTCCAAACTGGTCTACGACTACATCGCCGGCTTCCAACGCGGCGAGCCCGACGAAGACGGCCGCATCCCGCTCGAACATGGCCGCCTTCCCCTCTTCCGCAACTTCCACGACGATGGAACACCACTCCCGCGTCCCAATACTCTGCTGATCGACAGCGAACAGCTCGAATCCGGCGAAGCGCTGGACAAAAACTTCCGCGCCATCGCCGCTGACGAAATCGAGCGCTTCCGCCAAGAAATTCAAGCGCGCACCGGCAACCGAAGGCATGCGGAGAAAATCTCCGACCAAGACTTGCTGCGCGAAGTCATGAACACCGTCGGCAAACCCGGAACTCTCGGCGCTCAAATCCGCTGCGTCGTCTCCGTCTCCATGCTTACCGAAGGCTGGGACGCCAACAACGTCACCCACATCCTCGGCGTCCGCGCCTTTGGCACCCAACTCCTCTGCGAACAAGTTGTCGGCCGCGCTCTGCGCCGGCAATCCTACGAATTGAACGAAAACGACCTCTTCAACGTGGAATACGCCGACGTCTTGGGTGTTCCCTTCGACTTCACCGCCAAACCGGACGAAACCGAGCGCAAACCGCCCAAGCCCATCGTCCACGTCCGCGCCGTTCGCCCAGACCGCGATCACCTCGAAATCCGCTTTCCCAGAGTGGAAGGCTATCGCGCCGAACTTCCAGCAGAACGACTTTCCGCCACATTCAACGACGACTCCTCATTAACTCTCACGCCGGACCTCGTGGGCGCAACCAAGACTCGCAACGAAGGCATTATTGGGAAAGGCGTCGACTTGACCGTGGAACACTTGCGCTCCCGCTCGACAACCGTGACTTATCATCTCGCTCATTACTTGCTGGAAACCAAGTGGCGAGACGGCTTTGGCCATCCCAAACTCTACCTCTACGGCCAACTCAAACACATTACAAAGCAATGGCGAGACGGCCACCTCCACTGCAAAGGCGGCGCAAAGCCTTCGCAATTGCTTTACAGGCAACTTGCCGACAAAGCCTGCGAGCGCATCCACGCGGGCATCGTCTCCCGGCACGTCGGCGATTACCCAATCCAAGCAATCCTGTCTCCCTACAACCCCGCCGGATCCACCGCTCACGTCCATTTCTCTACCATCAAAAAAACTTACAAGACCGACCCCCGCCGTTGTCCCATTAACTACGCCGTCTGCGACAGCGACTGGGAAGCCGAGTTCTGCCGCGTTGTCGAATCGCATCCCCAAGTTTGCTCTTACGTCAAAAATCAAGGACTCGACTTCACCGTCCCTTATCGTTCCGGCAGCGAATCCCGCCGCTACTTCCCCGACTTCATCGTGTTGATAAACGACCGCGACGACGAAGACGATCTTCTGCATTTAGTGGTGGAAATCAAAGGCTACCGGCGAGAAGACGGCAAAGAAAAGAAAAACACAATGGAAACCTACTGGATTCCGGGCGTCAATTGGCGCGGCGATTACGGACGCTGGGAATTCGCCGAACTTACCGACGGAGACGATATTGAAAAAACTTTCGCCTCCGTAGTCAAAAAACTCACCCAATAAATCTTGCCAAAAAACTCAACGCATCCCTAAATACTCGAAAACAAATAACGCCTAAAAATGAACCCCGAATTCAGCCCCTTCAAACCCGGACTACCAGCCCCACCTGAACTATTCACTGGCCGCCGCAATGAATTGGAACGGCTAAACGGAATGGTAAAAGCCGCCGCACTCGGCAATCTCAAAGTTGGCTTCGTTAGCGGCGAACGAGGTATCGGCAAAACCTCCCTCGTCTCTCTCGTTCGACATGCCTCCGAACAAGACCACAACGCTATGGTCGCCTACGTTTCCCTCGGAAACGTCCAAACACTAAACGGGATGCTGCGAAAAACCTTCAACACTCTCCTGAACAGCGTCAACAAACCCTGGCACAAACAAATCCTCGAGTTCTTCAAAAACCACATCAAAAAAGCGGAAGTGGGATTGCCCGGCTTGCCGGTCAAACTGGAATTCAGCATGCCAGAACAGGATATGTCTCACCTTGCCAGCAACTTCGCTCCCGTCATCCAAAAATTACTGGACGACAGCGAGAAAAAATCGTTGTTGATCATCCTAGACAACATCAACGGCCTTGCCTCCGATGAAACCTTTGCCCACTGGCTCAAAAGCACCGTGGACAGCATCGCCGTCTCCGAGAAAAACCTTCCGCTCTGTCTCATCCTCGTCGGCATCGAAGAACGACTCCGAGAACTGGGAAAAAACAACCCGTCCGTCCCTCGCATCTTCGATCTAATCAACGTTAAACCATGGTCAAACGAAGGAACCTCCAACTTTTACAAAAGAATCTTCCGTTCCGAGGAGATTGAACTGCAAGACAGCATCTTGGAATTGCTCGCCTTGTTCACCGGCGGACTGCCCGTTTTTGCGCATGAAATTGGCGACGCCGTCTGGCGCATCGCCTCAAGCCGAAACATCAGCGAAAACGAAATATTGAAAGGCATCTGGTTAGCCGCCGATATCATTGGAAACAAATACCTGCAACCGGGAATATTCGCCGATATCCGCAGCGAACGATACCGTTCTATTCTGCGAGAAATTGCCTACGAATCTCCTCAATTGCAGTTCCGAAGAGCCGATTTAGGGAGAAATCTGACAGACAAAGAAAAGAAAGCAATGGACAACTTCCTGCGTCGCATGGAAAAACTGGACGCCTTAAAAAGAGATCCCGAAATCCGTGGCGGATACCAATTCCCCACTCACCTCCACGCACTCTACTTCCATATGGAAGCCCAACGCGCCAAACAAACCGCCAAACCAAAAAACAAAAACCGCCGACCATCTCGTTCCTCCTAATTCCTAATTTTTCTATGCCATGAAAAAACACAGCAAAAAAGCCAAGAAGCCTTTGAAGAAGGTGGAGAGTCTTTCCCATCCAAAGGCCAAGCGCAAAAACATTCCCACCGCGCAACACCAGCCTTTCATGACCGCCGAGCAACAAAAACCCAAGCCCGTCCGCTTTCCGCGCCCGCGCTCCAATCCCTCTCCCGCTTTGCTGGAAGCCTCGCAACACCGCGATATGGACGCGGATCCGCAGCTGGTTTGGAAGCATAAGAAGCCGGCCAATCCAGCAGACTTGACGGCAGAGCTGCATCCGCTTTACATCCAAGAAAAGGTGCATCCCAAAGCGCTCATCGACGATTTGAAAGCGCAATCTCCAACAAGCCAAGCCAAGCAGGCCAATCTCTTTGAAGACGCTTTTGACGGCCTGCCCGCGAAGGACAAAGTTTCCTTTTACCATCACGGAGTGGACTGGCAGAACCGAATGATACTCGGCGACAGCTTGAAAGTGATGGCCAGCCTCGCCGAAAAAGAAGGCCTGAGCGGGCAAGTCCAAACGATTTACTTCGACCCTCCCTACGGCATCAAGTTTAACAGCAACTTTCAATGGACGACCGGCAACCGCGCGGTCAAAGACGGAGAAACAGCGCAAATCACGAGAGAGCCAGAACAAGTCAAAGCCTTCCGCGACACTTGGAAACACGGCGTCAACTCTTACCTCGATTACATCCGCGACAGGCTAACAATCAGCAGAGAGCTTCTGCGCTTCAACGGCTCCATCTTCCTCCAAATCGGCGACGAAAACGTCCACCTAATGCGCAACCTGCTAGACGAAATATTCGGCAGAGATAATTTTGTCTCTTTAATCATCTTCACCAAAACAGCGCCGCTGGGTTCTAAATTGTTGCCGAGAAAATGCGATTTCATTCTTTGGTACGCAAAAGAGAAAAAGAATGTGAAATACAACCAGCTGTTTTTGAACAAAGAAATCGGCGGAGGTTCATCGTACAAACACGTGGAATTCGCAGACGGATTCAAACGTTCAATGACTCAACGAGAGCAGAGAAACACAAATCTTTTGCCAGCAGACGCCGATGCTTTCGTTTTAGGCAATCTGCTGTCGGCAGGCTGGGGCGAGACTTGCTTTTACGATTTTGAATTTGAAGGGCGAGCAATCAAAAGAGGCAGATACTCGTGGAAAACAACCGCAACAGGAATGAGCAGATTGATAAAAGCAGATCGAGTTTGGGGAAAAGGGCAAAAGCCTCTTTACGTTCAAAAGCACTCGGATTTTCCCGTCAAAACTCTGGATCATCTTTGGAATGATATGGCAGGCGCTCAGGATATCATTTACATCGTTCAAACGAACGTCAAAGCAATTCAGCGGTGCATATTGATGAGCAGTGATGAGGGGGATTTAGTTTTAGATCCAACCTGCGGCAGCGGCACGACCGCGTATGTTGCGGAGCAATGGGGCAGGCGGTGGATTGTCATAGACACGAGCCGGGTAGCATTAGCGTTAGCCCGCTCTCGAATGATGGCCGCCCGCTTCCCCTACTACAAACTCCAAGAACGCAAGAAATCTCAAGCCTAATCATCCCGTCCGGAATGACAAAAAATGGAAAAATGGTTGCGCGCGATTGGGCAGTCTGTTTTAATTCTCCTTTTGAGATAATGCGGTATTTTGCGCTGACAAATGAGATCGGTTGAAAGGATCGACAATGAGTGACGAACAGCCAACCAATGCGGAAATTCTCCAAGAAATCCGCCAAATCAAAACGGAAGTCGGCCAAATCGGCGCCGAAGTAGGCCAACTCAGCGACAAAGTCGATCAAATCAGCGCCGAAGTCGGACAACTCAAAAAAGGCCAAACCGCCATCCAAATCAGCATCGCTCGGTTTGACGAAAAATTTGACGGCGTGGAAAATCGATTCGACGCTATGGAAAATCAGATTGGCAAAGTCGAGACAGGCGTGGAGAAACTGGAAGTGGCCGTCAATGGAAACACAACGGCCATCGCTCGAATGGACGGCGAATCGACGGCGATGTCGGCGTTGTTTTGGACTGGCGCCGCCGTGGTGGCCGCCGTGGTAATCACCACCATTATTGAAAACAAATTTCACTGGCTCAAAAACAACTGGGGATGGATGTTTGGCAACAAGGAAATCCGAAAATAACGAAAACACGATGAAAGAAAAGAAGGCGGGCGGCAATGCGCAGATGGGTTTTGTGTATCAAAAAGTGCCGCACATTACTTTGAAGTCCATCGCCAACAACGCCGACATTGACGCCATTTGGGAAAAGCATGAAAAAGCATTGTTGCCGTTGCGGGAAAGATTGTCCGCCTTGTTGTCTTCGGATTCTACATTAGAAGAATGGGAAGTTCCCAGAGAGATGCCGGAAGACTGGCCAAAGGAATCGGAATCTATATTAGCGGAGTTTTGGCAAAAGCGCATTGCGCGGCAAAAGGAGATAGACGAATCCATCGCATCCAAAGCGGATTATGAAGTTCTCTGGGACAAGCCATATGAAGATAGTAACATTGTCCGAGTGGCCGGCCCTTTTACGGTGGAAAGTTTGTCTCCGCACCATATGTTGACTGCCAATGAAGACGGCGATTTTGTGGACCCCGCGCTAGAAAAGCAAAAGCGGGAAGACATCAAGCGAATGGAAATGCGCAAGCGCGGAGAAAACCCGGACTTTATAGATATGATTTTGGAGAACTTGCGAAGCGCCGGCGTGCAACAAGTTCATAAAGAAGATAAGATTGAGTTTTCTTCGCTGGAGCCTTGGCCCGGCAAGTGTATTGTGGCGGAAGGAATATGGCAGGCCGGCGATGAAGGGTACAAGCGGGCGGCTATTTTCATTGGCCCAGAGTATGGAACGGTGTCTAGAGTAGATATAGCGGAGGCGGCGAAGGAAGCTAGGGATGGTGTTTTTGATGTATTAGTGGTTTGCGCTTTTAATTATGACGCGCAGTGTTCGGATTTGAGCGAGATTGGGCGTTTGCGGATATTGAAGGCGCGGATGAATGCGGACTTGCATATGGCGGATTTGAAGAACACCGGGAAGGGCAACTTGTTTGTGATATTTGGAGAGCCGGATGTGACGGTGACTACCGGGCTTTGGCTTGTGGATAAGAAGGGAAAGATGGTGGGGAATTATGATCAAGTTTTACAAGCTTCGAGTTGCGGGAGTTTGGAAGAGATGAATCAAACGGGCAAAGAAGAGTTGTTGGCGCGGTTGGGCAAGGCTTCTGTTTGGGACAAGGATGAGAGTTTGTATTTGCCCGGCGAAGGGCATATTGGGGAGCAGTTGAAGATGGCGATGGAGATTTTGCAAGGGATGAGCGAGCGGGACTTTCCACTGGCTTTGACTGAAGAAGAGTGGACGCAGGTAACAATACACGGGGTGGATGTGTATGATCCAAGCAAGGGAGAAGTTCGCAGTCACGAGCCGGACAAGATCGCCTGTTGGTTTGTAGATACTAACTATAACGAGGAAAGTTTCTTTGTGCGTCAGGCGTATTTTCCGGGGTCGAATGATCCGTATAAGGCCCTGAGGAGGAGTTTGAAGGCGGAAATAAACGAGGATGCTTGGGCGAGTTTGCGGAAGAACACTTCGCGCCCTTTTATGAAGCCTAATTCCGGCCGCATCGCCGTCAAAGTAATCAACCACCTCGGCGACGAAGCCATGCGAATGTTTCGGGTGTGATGGATTTTGCTTTTACAAATACAGAGTTCGACGTCATCCTTAACGACAAGTCAAAGAAGATTGATGGAAATATAGAGTGGTGTGAGGATGAAGATCATTCGCCGGCGAGAGAGTTTCGTTTCGAGATTTTCTCCAACGCAAAGTGGCCTTTGATTGTGCGAGGCCGGTGCAATCCGCTAGCCGGGACTTTGTCGTTTTCGATCATTTTAAATCCAGTAGGACGGATTTATGCCCTGGATATGGGTAAGGATCATCATAATCCGGAATGCCATCGAGTTGGGGAGATGCATAAGCACAAGTGGACTGAGAAATATAGGGATAAAGAAGCGTACGTGCCGGAAGATATTACCGAGTCTATTTCCAACCCGGCGGCTGTTTGGCGGCAGTTTTGCGCTGAGGCCAACATTTAACACGATGGCAAAATGGCTCCGCTGCCGTTATTGCAGGAGGAAATGTTTTATGGCGAATAGCAAAGAAATATGCGATGCGTTGCGGGGCAAGATTGGGCCGCTATTTGTTTGTTCTTCTCATGGAGAGTATTGTCGTATACGAACCCCGTTTTTATATCCCGACGGGGATTATATTGATTTGTTTTGCAAAGCATCTGGGGATGTGATTACAGTGACGGATTTAGCGGAAACCACTGGTTGGTTGCGGATGCAGACTGTGGATCGGACTCGAACTGTTAAGCAGGAGAGGCTTATTGAAGACGTCTGCATGACGCACGGAGTTGTGTTTTGCAATGGCATGTTGCAAGCGCGTTGTCGCCGGGGAGATTCGTTGGCGGATGTAGTTATGCGGGTAGCGCAGGCCGCGCTTCGGGTTTCGGACTTATGGTTCACTTTTCGTCCTCCCCGTGCCGTTCCCAAGATTGTGGACGAAGTGGCAGACTACTTGACACAACGTAAGTTAACGTTTGATCGTGACAAAAAGTTTAATGGAAGATTCGGACATGTTTGGAGAGTGAATTTCCATGTTCGCACTTCGAAACGCAGATCTCTGGTACATGTTTTAAGCAAGAGCAGTCGGCAAGAAGCGCATCGAATGGCGGAGCATGTGCTTGCAACATGGTATGATTTGAAACACCTTAAATCCGTCCCCTATCTGTTCCGCTTTGTTTCGTTGTTTGACGATACCGTTGGTGTGTGTAGGGATGAAGACGTGCAGATGGTTGGGTCGTTGTCCACCATATCCATGTGGTCGAGGCCGGATGAGTTTGTGAGGGCGCTTAGTGAGTGATGCGGACTTAAAGAACTGTTAATGGAAAAAGGAATTTTTTACGAAGCCGAGGTGTTTTTGTAAGTTTTTGATTGCATGTTTGAGGTTTATATTCGCAGCCAGTTTTTGAGGTTGGCGTGTTCGAAGATCATTTGGTTTTGGATTTGCAGGATTTGTCCCATTCCTGCTTTGGAGGCGCGTTGATACATGGCGTAGGCGATGGCGATGTCGGCGTAGGAAAGTCCTACGGCGTTGAAGTAAATGCATTCGTCGTCGGATTCTCTGCCGGGTTCCTTTCCTGTTATCAAGTCCGCAAGATTGGCGTGGATATCGGCGTCGCCGAGTTTTCCTTCTCGGTACATTCGGCTGAGCGTTTGGGTTCGGTGCTTGACGGTTTCCCAGTCGTCGCAGACGATTTTGGAACAGCGGCGGGCTACGGAGTAGTCATCTTCCCAGCCTCCAACGTGGCTGTAGAAGAAGCCGGGTTTGAGCCATTCGGCTTTGAGGAGAGGGGCTTGGGCGCTGGTGGCGGTGACGATGACGTCGGCGTCTTTCACGGCGGCGTCGAGTTTTGTTTTTGTGGGGGTGAAGTTGAGTTGGGGGAGGATTGGGGACATTTCGGCGATGAATTGTTCTTCTTCTTCGGGGAGTTTGGCGGCGATGCGGCAGTGTTTGAGGGAGGGGACGGCGGTTTTCATGGCGATGAGGTGCATTTTTGCTTGTTCGCCGGCGCCGATGAAGCCGATGGTTTCGGCGTTTTTGCGGGCGAGGTATTTTGCGGCGAGGCCTCCGATGGCGCCGACTCGCATGTTGGAGCAGAGCGTTCCTTCCATGAACGCAATGGGGAAGCCGTGTTGGATTTCGGAAAGCAGGATGACGGCGGATAAGTTTTGCCTTCCGTATCTGGCGGGGTTGAGCGGGAAGACGGAAACCCATTTGACGCCACAGATTCCTTGTTTTTTGAAGGTTGCGGGCAGGCAGTTGATTCGCTCTTGGGTTTGGTCGTTGAAAATCTGCACGATTTTATCGGGGAATAAGACGTTTCCCGCTTGGAATTCTTTGAGGGCGTTGCGGGCGGCGTCGACGGCCATTTTGAGGTCGAGGCAACCGGCGCCCAGCAAGTCTTCTTGAGAGAAGTAACGGCATTGGATTTGGTGATTTTCCATAGGCCGATTATACGGGCAACTTGCCTCAATCCTAACTAAATTTTGTCGTTGCGTCTTGCTTTCTGGATGATTCTTCGTTATCAAAATTAATTTTGGCTAGAGAAGTTCCTCGCAGATTGGCGCAATTTTCAACGTGACGAGGGAAAAGAATTGTAGTTGAATATTTGGTTGGATTTTGTTTTGTTGAAGGTTTCACTAGGCAAAGAAGCGCGAATGGGTTGCGCATTTTATAGAGCCGGTATGTCAGTTGACGAAGCGATGAATTTTCTTGAAAGACGGGCGAGCAGAGGACTCCGCATTATTGTCGGGGCGTTGGTTTTGCTTTTTTGGTTGGGAAGCGGCGCAAGCCGGGTGGCGGCGACGGATGAGCAAGGCGAGGGGGCTGCAGTAAGTTATTACTCGCAGATTCGGCCGATTTTTCAGGCGCAGTGCCATGGATGTCATCAGCCGGCAAAATCGCGCGGCGGGTATGTAATGACGGACTTTGCGGCTTTGTTGAAAGGGGGCGACAGCAAAAACAAGGCGATTATTCCCGGCAATCCGGATCACAGTTATTTGGTGGAGTTGATTACGCCGATCAACGGCGAGGCGGAAATGCCGCAGAAGGGCGATCCTTTGCAGGGCGCTGAAATTGAGTGGATTCGCCATTGGATTGCCCAAGGCGCCAAAGACGACACTCCGGCGAACGTCCGCCAACGGCACGACCGGGACAATCCGCCCGAATATCGATTGCCGCCGGTGGTGACTTCTTTGGATTATTCTCCGGACGGGAAGGTTCTGGCGGTGGCCGGTTTTCACGAAGTGCTTTTGCATCATGCGGACGGGAGCGGTTTGATGGGGCGTTTGATTGGGCTTTCGGAGCGGATTGAATCGGTTCGGTTTTCTCCCGATGGAAAGCGTCTGGCGGTGACCGGCGGATTGCCGGCCCGAATGGGCGAAGTGCAAGTTTGGGACGTCGTTCAACAAGAACTGCTCCTCTCGGCGCCGGTGTCCTTTGACACGGTTTATGGCGCCAGTTGGTCGCCCGATGGAAAGTACATCGCCTTTGGTTGCGCGGATACGACTTTGCGCGTCATTGAAAGCAACACGGGAAGGGAAGTTGTTTATCAAGGAGCGCATGACGACTGGGTGTTGGACACGGTTTTTTCCGTGGACGGCAAACACATTGTTTCGGTGGGGCGGGATCAAACGGCGAAGCTCACGGAGTTTGCCACGGAGCGATTTGTCGACAATATCACGTCCATTACTCCCGGCGCTTTGAAGGGGGGCATTTTGTCCGTGGCTCGGCATCCGCAGCGAAACGAAGTTTTGGTCGGCGGCGCCGACGGAGTGCCGCAAATTTACCGCATGGTCAGAAAATCCAAACGCGTTATTGGAGACAACGCCAATCTAATGCGCCGGTTTGACTCCATGCCGGGACGGATTTTTGGAGTGGACTACGGCCCGGACGGCAAATCCATTGTCGCGGGAAGCAGCTTGGACGGCGAGGGAACGGTGAATGTTTACAGTAGCGACTTTGACGGAACCTTGTCCAAAGAGTTGATTGGCATTTTGCAAAAGACGGTTTCCAGCCGCAAACCCGAAGAGCAGGCCAAAGTGGAGGCGTATCGCACAAGAGGCGTGGCGTTGAAGGCGAGCGTATCGTTTCCGACCGGGATTTACGCAGTGGCCTTCCATCCAAACGGCAGGCGGGTTGCCGTTGCCGGCGGCGACGGCGTGATTCGGGTTTTGAACGCCGCGGATGGATCGCTTTACCAAGCCTTCCTAGCGGCGCCGGTGCAAGGCGGCGAGGCGGGTAAAATCTTTGCATTGAGCGCGGAGCCGCAAACGGTGAAGTTGTCTCATCCTTACGATTACGCGCAGTTGGTGGTCAGGAGCTGGCGTCAAGGGGGTGCGGCGGAAGACGTAACAAGAGAGGCCTCCTATTCTGGCGCCGAGGAATTGGTTTCCCTTTCCAAAACGGGAATGCTCCGCCCGAAGAAAAACGGCGCGGGCGCTCTTTCCATTCGCTACGGCGGGCAAAGTTTGACGGTTTCCGTCCAGATTTCCGGCTTTGATGAAGAGTTCTCTCCCGATTACGTCACTCACGTAATGCCGGTCATTTCGGCTTTGGGTTGCAACGCCGGCACCTGCCACGGCTCCAAAGACGGAAAAAACGGCTTCAAGCTTTCGCTGCGCGGATACGATCCCATTCACGACGTGCGCGCCTTTGTGGACGATCACGCAGGCCGTCGAGTCAACTTTGCGTCGCCGGAAGACAGTTTGATGCTATTGAAGGCGACGGCCGGAGTGCCTCACGAAGGCGGGCAACGAACTCGACCGGGAGAGGACTACTACGAAATCCTCAAGGCTTGGATCAGCCAAGGCGCCCCGTTTGACGAATCGGCCAGCCGCGTGGCCGGCATTCGCCTTTTCCCCCAGAATCCCGTTGTCGAAAAAATTGGCGACCGCCAGCAAATGCGAGTTGTCGCCGCTTATGAAAATGGAATGCAGCGAGACGTCACTGCCGAAGCGTTTGTCGAAACCGGCAACGGCGAAGTGGCTTCTACCGGAGAGGACGGAATCGTTCACGCGTTGCGCCGCGGCGAGGCGCCGTTGTTGGCTCGGTTTGAAGGCGCTTATGCGGCGACGACTTTGACCGTGATGGGAGATCGGAGCGGTTTCGTTTGGGAAGAGCCGGAGGCCTACAACCCAATCGACGAATTTACCGCCGCCAAATGGAAGCGGATGAAAATCCTGCCTTCCGAAGTTTGCACGGACGTCGAATTTATTCGCCGCGTGACTTTGGACTTGACCGGTCTGCCTCCACGGGCAAAGGACGTTCGCCAGTTTGTCGCCGACAATAGGGACTCGAAGATCAAGCGGGAAGAGTGGATTGACAAGTTAATCGACAGCCGGGAATTTGTGGATTACTGGGCCAACAAGTGGGCCGATCTTCTGCAGGTAAATCGGAAATACCTCGGCGCCGAAGGCGCCGAACTATTCCGTGATTGGATTCGCCGAGAAGTTTCCCAAAACACGCCGTATAATCAATTTGCCCGCAAAATCCTGACGGCTTCCGGTTCCAACCGAGAAAATCCCGCCGCTTCCTACTACAAAATCCTGCGCTCGCCGGAAGAAACGATGGAAAACACCACGCACTTGTTTCTCGCCACTCGGTTCAACTGCAACAAATGCCACGACCATCCCTTTGAACGTTGGACGCAAGATCAATACTATCAAATGTCGGCCTTCTTCGCCCGAATTGGCCTCAAAAAAGACCCGGCAAGCAAAGACAAACGAATCGGCGGAACCGCCGTCGAGGGAAGCAAGCCTCTTTACGAAGTGGTCTATGAAAAGGAGGAAGGAGAAGTGATTCATCAAAGAACGGGGCAGATTGCGGCGCCGGCCTTCCCCTACTCTGCAACGACTTCAACTTCGGCGAAAGAAAGCCTAAATCGCCGTCAGCGTTTGGCAAACTGGATCACCTCCTCCGACAACCGCTACTTTGCGTCCAGCTACGTCAACCGAATCTGGGGCTACCTCTTTGGCGTCGGCATTATCGAGCCGATTGACGACATCCGGGCGGGCAATCCGCCCACCAATCCTGAGTTGTTGCAATGGTTGACCGACGATTTCATCGCCAGCGGTTTCGACGCCCGGCATTTGTTGAAGACCATCTGCAAATCGCGGACGTATCAATTGAGCGTCAAAACGAATCCGTGGAACGAGGACGACGAAATCAACTTCTCCCACGCAATGCCGAAGCGTCTGCCCGCCGAAGTGCTGTACGACGCCATTTACTTTGCCACCGGAACAAGTTCGGACTTTCCCGGCGTTCCCCGCGGAACCCGCGCGGCAGCTTTGCCCGATGTCGGTGTAAAACTAGAAGATGGCTTTCTGGCCAACTTGGGTCGACCGGCCCGCGAAAGCGCCTGCGAATGCGAACGCTCTAACGACATCCAACTGGGATCGGTGATGTCTCTGGTAAGCGGCCCCACCGTCGACAAAGCAGTCAGCGATCCAGAAAACGCCATCGCCAAACTGGTCGCCGCCGAAAAAGAAGACGCTAAACTCATCAAAGAACTTTACATGCGAATCTTGAACCGCGAGCCAACGCCCGAAGAAATCAAAAAAGTCGAAGAAATTCTCGCAACCATGAAGGTGTCGCACGAATCACTTTTAGAGAACTTGGCGGCTTACGAAAAACAAATCGCCCCGATTGTCAAACAGCGAGAGCAGGAACGGGAACGAAACATCGCTGCCGCTAAGTCCGCTTTGGAAGCCTACCAAACAAAAATCGCCCCCCGCGAAGCCAAAGCCAAAGCGAAGCGAAAAGCGGACATTGAAGCCGCCGAACAGGAAATCGCCAATTACCACAAAAATGCGGAAACAGCCTTGGCCGCTTGGGAGGCCTCCGAAAATCGGGCAACCGACTGGATCGCGATGGACCCATTGCGATTGAAGGCGAGCAATCAGGCCTCTTTGATTCTGCAACGAGACCTCTCCGTGTTCGCTTCCGGAGAAAACGGCAAAGGAACTTACGAAGTGACAGCGAAAACAAAGATCAAAGAAATCTCCGGCGTGAAGATCAAAGCCATTGCCGACGAACGCCTGCCCAAAAAAGGACCGGGACGCTCAGAGAGCGGCAACTTTGTCCTCTCGGAACTCGAATTGTATTGGGCGCCGGCTTCCGATCCTGAGAAACGAACCAAAGTGAAGTTGGAAAAAGCCCAAGCAGATTTCAGCCAAAAAGACTATGCAGTCGCCTCAGCGATCAATGGCCAGGCACGCAACAACAACGACGGCTGGGCTATCGCGCCCCAGTTCGGCCAATCCCACGAAGCCATCTTCGAAGTCCAAAAACCATTCGGCGACGGAAAACCGATCCTCCTGACCTTCCAACTGCGGCAAGAGTATCAAGACGGCAAACACAGTTTGGGACGTTTTCGCCTTTCAGTAACCGCAGACGCGAAGCCGGTTGACTTCGGCGTGCCGGAAACTGTTGGCGAAATCCTTGAAATTGCGGCGGCGGAGCGAAGCCCTGAACAAAAGAAAAAATTGTTAACCTTCTTCAAAGATTTTGATCCCAAACTGAAAACGCTCAAAGCTGCGCTCAAAGAAGCCCAAAAAGAGCGTCCGATGGACGCCAAGCTGAAGCAACTCCAAGACCAGTTAAAACTGACAAGCAAACCTTTGCCGATGGACCCCGGCCTGCGCGAGCTGCGCCGAGCGGCGGCATTGAGCGCAAAACAGATGAAAGACCGACGATTGACGGCCGCTCAAGACCTTGCCTGGGCGCTGATCAACAGTCCCGCCTTCCTGTTCAACCATTAAGATTCAGAAGCGAGATGACAAAGGAAATGACAATCCGTAAGCGCGCTTCGGATGCGGAGCTAAATCTGCGCAACGACGCGAAAGAGGGGAAAGTGTCGCTGCGGAAGTTCAAGCGGAAATATCCGCACGGCACGATGTCCGATTACAAAGCAATCCAAAAGCAGGAGAAAGAGATCGGGGCGACAAATAAGACGGTGTTTGGAGCGTCGGAAAAACCTGTTGAAAAAGCGGAGAAAAAGACAAAGACAGCGCCTCCGCCGCAGACCAAGCAGATGCTTGGGGCAACTCCCCCAACAAGACGATTTGCTCTGCGCCAATCAAAAGTGGGCGAAGGTGTTTGCGGGAGAATGACAAGCGATGAGTGGTGATTTTTGGAGGATTTTCTGGGAGAGGGGGGCTGTGTGTATTGGGAGGATTTTAGTTGATGATTGATTTTGTTTTCCTCTGTTTTTGCGTGGGCGTGGTTTTGGTTTCTGGATGCTTGTCGTTTTTCATTGGGGGGCTCATGTGGGAGTTCTTTCGGTTTTTGATGAGTTTGGGTTTCTGGGTTCTGCTTGTTTTTGGGATTTGTTACTTTGGCTTTTGGCTGGGTGGTGGAATTCATGATGCTAGGGAAGCCAGTCCGTTATTCGCTCTTTTGTGGTTTGCGGTTTGCTCGCTGAGTTGGCTGTTTTCCTGCTGTTCTGGTCGGCGATGAATGCGTTGGTCGTGCTTTTCCTCTGTGTTTGTTTTGGGGCGTTCTGGTTTTCGTTCTGGGCGGTTGCGGAGTTGCGTTGGTGTCGGCCGGGAGCATCGTCGGATTCATTTGTCGAGGGAGGATTATTGGGCGGAGGATGCTCTATGAGTTTTAAATAAAAATAAAAATGCTTGCAACAAACGTCGAATTGGCGCATAAATGACGAAACGATATTTACCGTGGAACAATTACAAGATTACCATTTAATGTTTTAACCATCAAAGAAAGAAACGGCCATGATTAGAATACCAGGCGAATTCAGTACGGATCTTTGCGATCCGCAGCTCAAAATGACTCGACGCGACCTTCTTCGAGTTGGAGGCTCCGGCATGTTGGGTTTGACCCTCGGATCCATGTTCCAAATGCAGGCGCAGGCCAAACAGCAAAAACACAGCGGCGGCGCAGGATTCGGCCGGGCAAAAAGCGTCATCATGCTTTACCTCCAAGGAGGCCCCAGCCATTTGGATTTGTGGGATCCTAAAGAAAACGTGCCCGACAACGTTCGAAGCGTTTTCTCCTCCATTTCCACCCGAATTCCCGGCACAAAGTTCACCGAAGTTCTGCCGCATTTGGCAAAGGTCAACGACAAGATGACCATGCTTCGTGCCATGAGCTACACGCCCAACGGCTTGTTCAACCATACGGCGGCCATTTACCAAATGATGACCGGCTACACCACGGACAAAGTTAGCCCCTCCGGCCAACTGGAGCCTCCCAGCCCAAAAGACTTCCCCAACTTCGGATCCAACATCATCCGCCTGAAACCGCCTACCGAACCCATGCTTCCCTTCGTCATGCTCCCGCGCCCCTTGCAGGAAAGCAACGTAGTCGGCAAAGCCGGCACCGCCGGATTCCTCGGCAAAGCCTTCGATCCCTACAATCTTTACCCGTCTGGCGACGACATGGACATGAAGAAAATGGATCGTCTCAAAACCGACGATTTGGAAATGCGTCCGGAAGTATTCGCCGCCCGCCTTCGGCGGAGAGCCCGTTTGCGAGACGCCGTCAACGAAGCCATGCCTGAGATCGACAAAGCCGTCGAACGCTTCAACCTAAACGAATACTACAGCCGGGCGCTGAGCCTCATCATCTCCGGCCGCGCTCGAAACGCCTTTGACATCCAACAAGAACCCGAAGCCATTCGTAACCTCTATGGCCGCAACACCTTCGGGCAAAGCTGCCTATTGGCGCGCCGCCTTGTGGAAGCCGGCACACGCGTCGTCGAAGTCATCTGGCCCAAAGTCGCCAACTCCGACAATCACTCTTGGGACGTTCACGTCGGCCTTACCGACCGCATGCGAAAGCAATCCGGCCCCATGCTCGACAAAGGATTCTCCGGCCTGCTAACGGATTTAGACCAACGAGGAATGCTGGAAGACACTCTAGTGGTTGCCGTCGGCGAGTTTGGGCGCAGTCCCCAGCGCGGCGTCAGCACCTCCGGCAACAACAACAGCGACGACGGACGCGATCACTGGCCCTACTGCTACACTGCGTGCATCGCCGGCGGCGGAGTCAAACGCGGCTACGTTCACGGCAAATCCGACAAAACCGGTTCCGCTCCGCTGGAAGACCCCGTGCATCCCGGCGAACTGCTCGCGACCATTTACCATGCAGTCGGCATCGACCCGGAAACCATCGTCTACAACCACCTCAATCAACCGCGCGAACTAGTCAAAGCCCAAGCCGTTCACGCCCTGTTCGCCTAACGAACTGGAAAAAACAACATTTGCCAAAACCGGCAGGGGAATAGTTTTTCCCTTGTCGGTTTTTTTCTATCCTCATTTTCTGATTTACCTCTGCAAAGAAAACTTTTGGCTTTTGTGAAATTGCCCTAGCGTTTTCTTGGGAAGGTTGATGAACCGTCAAAAAAACCGCAGTGAACGCCGAATTTAGAAAAAACATCTAAAAACGCTGTCTTTTTGGTTCGATCTTTTCAAACGCGATTCCGCAATGCGCTGGAAAAATAGGAAGAATTCTAATTTTTAAAAACGCTTTTGGCAGCTACGACTGACACCTCGCTCAATTTTCAAAAAATGAACGAATCCTTTTCTACTTTGTTTGGGAAAATCTTCTCCAAAAAGTTTTACTTCCAACAGTGAACGGCGACGGTGAATTGGCGAGCGCGTTCGGCGAGTTGTTCCGGCTCAAGTTTTGTTTCAGAGGGAAGCCGTTGATAATCCACGGCGTGAATGTCCAGAAAACTGCGCACCAAAGCGGCCTTGATCGCAAAGTTGACGTTTTGCGGCAAATCGCCGGTCAACTCGGCGGCGGCAATGGCGTTTAGCTTGCTGGCTGCAACCCCGACGACGTTGCCGGAAGCATCCAACAACGGGCCGCCGCTATTTCCCGGCTGCAAAGGCGCGGTGATTTGGAGATGCTTGGCGTCATCACCCAAGCCGGCCAAAGCGCTGACGTTGCCGCCGGTCACATTGAGCGATTTGGACAACAAACCTTGAAGCGGATAGCCGGCCGCCGTAACCGCCTCGCCCAAACGAGCGCGAGATAAACGGCTGAAGGAAGCCGGTCGAGCGGCGGGAATGTTTGTTTCCAGCAAGGCCAGATCGCTGTTTGCGTCCTTTGCCCGAACCGAAGCCTCGTACGACTTGCCGGCATAAATAACGGACACCTTGTCGCAATCTTCGACGACGTGATGATTGGTGACGATGAACGTCGTTTCCCCGTCCCGCCCGATCACAAAACCGCTCGCGTTGCTTTCCAGTTCCAGTTCCGGCTCCTCCAAAACCGGCTCTGAAGCATCGGCTACCGGAAGCGAATCCAATTCGCCTTCATAGCCTTGTGCAATCCGTGACTCAATCTCTCGACTGAGCTCCTGCGCCTTGGCTAGCTGAGAAGGAGTCATGTGCCACTGTAAACCGTCTCGCGCCTTTTCCGCATTTTTACAACCTTTCGCCGAAGAGAGATTGAACCAAGCGTACGCTCGAACATAGTCCGTAGGAACACCCTTGCCGTTGAGGTACATAAACCCCATGTTATTATGAGCTTCTGCGAGTCCTTGTTCAGCAGCTTTGCGGTACCAAGAAACCGCTTGGTTGTAATCCTGGGCAACACCCCAGCCATTGAGATACATGACTCCCAAGTTGGTCTGAGCTTCTGCGAGTCCTTGTTCAGCAGCTTTGCGATACCAAGACACTGCTTGGCTGTAATTCTTGGAGATGCCCCAGCCATTGAGATACATGTTTCCCATGTTGATTTGAGCTACTTCGTTTCCTTGCTCAGCGGCCTTGCGATACCAAGAGACTGCTCGGCGGTGACTCTTCCAAACACCTTTACCCTCTTCATACATGAGTCCCAGGTTGGTCTGAGCTTCTGCGAGTCCTTGTTCAGCAGCTTTGCGGTACCAAGATACTGCTTGTCGATCATTTTTGGGAACTCCTTGGCCGTTAGCGTACATGAGTCCCATATTGTGCTGAGCTTGTGCAAGTCCTTGTTCAGCAGCTTTGCGATACCAAGACACTGCTTGGCTGTAATTCTTGGGGATGCCCCAACCATTGAGATACATGTTTCCCAGGTTGGTTTGAGCTTTAGCATTTCCTTGTTCGGCGGATTTGCGAAGCCAGAACGCGGCTTGCCCGTAATCTTTGGAGATGCCCCAGCCATTGAGATACATAACCCCAAAGTAAAGCTGGGCAATTGCGTCTCCTTGCTCTGCAACTTTGCGGAGACGGTCTTGTTCAGCAGCCTTGCGACACCAAATCTCTGTTTGACTTTCATCTTTAGTCACACCCCAGCCGTTGGCATACATGTATCCCAGTTTAAACTGGGCTTTAGCATTTCCATGCTCGGCGGACTTGCGGTACCAAAACACGGCTTGGTGGTTATCCTTGGTCACCCCCTCACCATCGTTGTACATATTCCCCAAGTTGTGCTGAGCTTCTGCGTGGCCTTGTTCGGCTAGTGGTTGCCATTCTTGCAAGGCGGTTTTGTAGTCGCCTTTGTCGTAGGCCTTTTTTCCTTTTTCAAAGTCTGCGGCCAATGCCGAAGTTGTCGTCAATAGCAACAATGCGAGAACGGTTCGATGGATATTTATTTTCATTCGATTTGTTTTTAAGAAACTGTTTTGCCTTTTGTCCACGAGTAAAACGAATAATGGAACGGTAATCAACTGGAAACCGACCGCTATAATAAAAATCGTCTGGAAGCTGGCCCCAACAATATGTCGTTTTTCCATTCGTGATCAAACTTAAAACTGAAAAATACTCTGCGCATAATTCTATCTATTGGCTGAAGATTAGACAAGCGATGAGGATTAGCAGAGCGAAAGAGCCGTAAAATGGAAACAATGTTTTGGAAAGGGTAGCGCAAAGCCATTGAAAGAAAGGTTTTTGGCCGGTTTGGAATCGGTAGGTATTCATGGAAAAGTCGATTTCATTTTCATTTGAGATTCGAACTTGATCGTAGAGTTTTCGGTAAAGCCGTTCTTGCCAGAGGAAGTAACCGTCGAGTCCCCAGAAAATGAAGACGGGAATAAGGGAAATGAAGATTGCCCCTCTGATTGGAGCAGGTTGTTGGGAGAGCAGAGCGAGTGTGGCGGCGGCGAGGAAGACGCTCCATTGTTTGAGGCGGAAGGAGTTGTCGGCGAGGCGGTGTATGGTTTGTTGGATGAATTCGAGGTGTTTGTGTTTGTCGTTCACGGTTTGTTTTTTGGATTTGGCGTTGGGTGGTTGGGATTATTGTTTTTTGTTTTTGTTGTCTTCTGGTTTGGGGTTTTGGGCGGCTTTGAGGAGTTTGTCGGCGGATTCTTTGCCGAGTTCTTTTTCCATTTGTTTTTGTTTTTCGGAGGCGATTTCCTGTTTTTTGAGCATTCGTTTTTTGGAGGCGTTTTTGCGTTCGGCATTGGGAGCGGGGCGGGGGCGGAATTTTCTTCGTTTTTCAATCTCGGCCATGAGTGCGCTGCGGAATTCGTTTTGGTTGCGGCCTTGGAATTGGAGGGCTTTGTTTTTTTTCTTTTTGGGCCACCAGTTGACGATTTCGCCGGTTTTGGCGCGGTAGGAATAGTAATAGGCAACGTCGCTGAGTTTCCATTCGCCGTCAAGGCCGCAGGCGGCGACAGCGTCTTTGAGTTCTTCGAGGTTTCCGTCGTATCGTTCGGGCATAGGTTTTGGCTTTCTTTGATTGGTTTAAATTGCGGCGAATTTTAGGGATTTTCTTCGGTTTGGCCAGATTTTTCTTCGGGGAAGAGGATGGCGGTGAGTAGGTTTTGGCCGCTGAAGTATTTTTGGGCAGCTTGTTGAATGCGGTTGGGGGTAAGGGCGGCGACGCGTTCTGGGAAAGTAAGGATGCGCTCGAAGGGAAGTTGGTTTTCGGCGGCGTAGGCAAGGTTGGAAAGCCAGAAGGAGTTTTCTTTGAGGCCGCGTTCGTAGTCGCGCAAGTTGGCTTCTTGGATTTTGCCAAAGTTGTCCGGGGAAGGGCATTTGGTTTTGAGTTCGTCGACAGCGAAGAGAGCGGCGGCGATGAGTTCGTTGACTTTGTCGGGATCGCATCCGAAAGAGATGCGGACAGAGTAGCGGCCTTTGGGGTAGCGGGTAAGGCCGCCGGAAATGCCGACGCCGTAGACGCCGCCTTTGTCTTCGCGCAACACTTCGCGCAGGCGGATTTGAAGGACGTCGACGGCGCTTTGAAGGGCGAAGCGTTCTTCGGGAGACCAAGGAGCGTCGCCGTGGAAAGTGAGGCGGACGGAGCTTTTAGGCTCGAGGCCTTTTTTGATTTGGACTTGGATTTTGCCAGGGCTTTTGGCGTCGCCGATGTCTTTGGCTTCTTCGTTTCGGGCGAGGTTGGGCAGGCTGGCAAGGTAAGTTTTGGCGAGAGGTTGGAGTTGTTGCGGCGTGAAGTTGCCAACGAAGACAAAGGTAAAGTCGGAGGCATCGCCGAATCGGTTGCGGTAGATTTGGAAGGCGGTTTCGGGGTTGAGTTTGTCCAAAAAGGCTTGGTTGATCGGTTGGCGTCTTGGGTGGTTTTGGTAGAGGGCTTTTTGGATGGCGTCGTTGAAGACGACTTGGGGATCGTTGGCGCGGTTGGCGACGCTGACTTTGAGTTGGGCCATCATGGAATGGAAGGTTTTGCGGTCGGCGCGGGGCGCGGTGAAGTAGAGGTGAACGAGTTGGAGCATAGTTTTGAGGTCTTGGGGCGAGGCGGATCCGTGGATAGATTCGGCGCGTTCGGCGATTTGCGGCGAGGCGGCGGCAATTTTGCCGGCCAGTTTTTTCTGAAGTTGGATGAGGTCAAAGGTGCCGATTCCGCTGTTCGCAACGAGGCTGGCGGCGATGGAGGCGGAGGGAAAGTCTTTGTCGGAGGCTAGGCTGTGTCCGCCCGGACTGAAAGAGCGCATGAGGATTTGGTCGTTTTTGAAGTCGGTGGGTTTGAGGAGGATTCGGACGCTGTTGGAGAGTTTCCATTCGGTGAGGCCGAGTTTTGGGTATTGTTTTTTGGAAGCGATGGTTCCGGGCTTGGGCGGCGTGGGAATCAAGGGGGCTTCTAAATCGCCGTCGTCGTAGGCGGCGATTTCCAGTTGGTCGACGCTTTGGATGATTTTGAGGATGTCTTCTTTTTTGGGAGCGGCCAAGTTGTCTCTTTTTGGGGCGCTGAAGAGGATAATTCGGTTGTGGGGCGTGATCCAGTCGCCGGCGATTTCGTTCACTTCCTCCAGTTGAATGCTGGGAAGAAAAGTTTGGTAGAGTTCCAGTTCTTTGGCGATGCCGGGGATGGGTTCTTGTTGGAGGAAGTGGCGCGTGTATTCGGCGGCGTAGGCGCTGGAGTTGGTTTTGTCTCGCTCGGCATAGGCGGTTTCCATTGAGCGCAGGGCATCGGCCTTGACTCGGCGGAGTTCGGAGGCGGTGAAGCCGTCCCGCTTGGCTCGTTTGGCTTCGATGAGCAGGGCTTTTAGGCCTTCTTCAAAGGCGCCGTCTTTGACTTGCGCTATTTGCAGGACGACGTCTTTGTTGCGCACGAAGGGGGCTTTGGCGACGGCGGCGTAAAGGTAGGGCGGGTTGGCTTCTTGGACGCGTTCGCTCAAGCGGCGGTTGAGCATTGCGGTGTAGAGACTTTCGACGATGGAGTTTCGGTAGGCGCCGGCAGTGCCTTGCGGCGTCGGAGGGCGTTTGTAGGCGATTTGAATGACGGTGGCCTGCAGTTCGGGATCGGTTTCGATGGAAAACAAGGTTTCTTCGTGGTCGGGAACGGGATGGCTTTTCCGCGGCGGCGCGTTGTCCGGGTTTTTGAGATTGGAGAAGGCGTCGAGAATGCGTTGTTCGATTTCGGCGCTTTCAAAATCGCCGACAGCCACAATCGCCGTCAAGTTTGGGCGGTACCATTTTTGGTAGAAGTCGATGAATTGCGCGCGAGGAATGCTTTCGATGATCTCGACCTTGCCGATGGGCAACCGCTCCGCATAGCGCGATCCGTGAAAAATGACGGGCAGCTGTTTGTCGTTCAGTCTTCCTTGGGCACCTCGGCCGGAGCGCCATTCCTCGATAACGACGCCGCGTTCCTTGTCGATTTCTTCGGGGTCAAATTGAATGCCTTGCATCCAGTCTTTCAGCACTTGGAAGGTGGTCTTGATCACTTCCTCATCATCGGCGGGAACTTCCAGCATATAAACCGTCTCGTCAAAAGAAGTGTAGGCGTTGAGGTGGGATCCAAAGCGCATTCCAACGCGTTCAAGGAAGTTGACCAGTTCCAGCTTCTCGAAGTTTTCCGTGCCGTTAAAAGCCATGTGTTCGAGGAAATGAGCCAGGCCAAGCTGCGCTTCGGTTTCCATCAAGGAGCCGGCGTTGACAACCAAACGGAACAGAGCGCGGTTCTCCGGCTTTTGATTTTCCCGAATGTAGTAGCGCAGGCCGTTTGGGAGTGTTTTGACCGTGACGGCGGAATCGATGGGAAGCGTCGCTTCAAGATTCGATTGCGCCGCCGCGCTTAGCGGCGACAAGCAGGCAAGAATCGCCGTCCAGAAAAATAAAGTCTTGAACATTTTCATAAGAAGTATTTTAAGCGTTCCAATGGCCGAAAACATAAACAGAAACGGGAAAAAAGCAAATTCGCTTCAATCCCGGAAGTCTGCGCAAGAAATCGGACGAGAATAAGCCGGCGCGAAAACTTTGAGACCTCCGAAGAATTTTCTGGCAATAAACGGCGAAGAGACTTATTTTCTTTTCCATTACTCAAAGCAAGCGGAAAACTAAATCAGGAGAAAATATGGACATCATCTTTAGCTGCGCAAAATGCAAACAAGAACTTATCGTTGACGCCGGAGGATCCGGTTCCGAGATTGAGTGTCCCTCGTGCAAAACTTTCCTCGTCGTTCCGGAAGCCGACGTAGCCAACGTTCGCACTCAGTCGCCCATCGCTTCCTCGGCGGCCGCCAAGGAGGAACATCATTTCACCGTGCCACAACATCAAGGCCCCGTAGAGCCGCTCATCAAAGCCGCGTTGCCTCCCTTGGAAGTCGCGAAAGACGGAGAGCGAAAAATTCACATCAAAACCATCCGCCGCTCAGAATGCGTTGAAGTGGGGAAAGATATGTTTGATCGCAAAGCGACCGAATTTCTCCAAAAAATTGGGGAAAAAAACATCCTCAGCATCCACACAATCCATTACTCCCACCAAGACATGGCAAGCAAGGCTATGATAACGGACTACGGCATCCTCGTCATCTTCAAAGGTTAATCAAGTCCCGAAATCTCAAGAGAACTCTCAATCCCTCCTCACAACAGACGGAAAGCAAATAAGCATACTCAACCAGCAAGCGCATTGAAAAAAAAGAGCAAGGCGATGCAATATAAAGACTCTAGAGATGAACTGGTCAAGGCTTTGGATGCATCCATCGCCAAAACGGCAAGCAAATACTTGCTGATGCGTTGGAAAACCCCCACTCAATCAGATGTCATCGGACGAGCAGTGCAAAGAAGTTCAACGTCGAGCAGAAAAAATGAAGTCGGTATTGGGAAGATTGCAGATGCATGACGCCTACAAACCCGCGCGCGAAATCCTGACTAAGTCCACAGGCTTTATGGGCGCTTATGATTTCACGTTGAATCCGTACAGCGGATGCTCTTTTGGATGCACTTATTGCTACGCCGCCTTTTTCAGTTGCGATGTGGAAAAGCGAGATTCGTGGGGCAAATGGGTAACGGCCAAGGAGAACGCCATTGCGCTACTGGACAAGCGCAAGCCCGGCGCTCTGGACGGCAAGATCATCTATATGAGCAGCGTTACCGATCCGTATCAGCCTATTGAGAGGAAACTGCGGATAACTCGCGGCTTGTTGGAATTGGTGGCGGAGCGGCATAAGCCAAAGCTAGTAGTGCAAACCCGCAGCCCGCTTGTAGTTCGAGACTGCGACTTGTTCCGCCGCATTGAAGACAATGGCGGGCGCGCGCAGGTAAATATGACGGTCACCACTGGTGATGAGGACGTTCGCCGCGCCTTTGAGCCGTTTTGCCCGTCCAATCCCCGCCGGCTGGCGGCCGTCAAAGAGGCGCAAGACGCCGGCATTGCAACCTGCATCACGATGACGCCGCTGCTGTTAGTGAACAATAACAACGGCTTTGCCGACGAACTGATTGACATCGGCGTAAAGAAGTTCATCGCCCAGCCCTTTCATTTTGTTCGGGGAAAATTCGTGGCGAGTACTCGGGATCTCGCTCTCAATTTGATGGTTGAGAAACTGGGTTGCGGCCGTAGTAATTTTGGGGAAGAGTACTTGGAACGTTACAAGGAATTCTTTGCAGTATTCAACGACAATCTGCAGGACTATGGATTGGCAAAATTAGGCGAAGGCAAGGACGAGTTCGCACCGCATTTCTAAACCTCGATCGTCCAGTTGCTACGAAGCGTTATCGTTTATTATAGGATATAGTGGAGGTAGTTCCTTCTGCAATGCAATGCGCGCTTGGAGTTATAGGCGCTGATCCTTAAAATTTGGAATTCCTAATTTATAATTTATAGTTTTTAATTCATAGATTGCAAACGAAGTCGGAAAAGATGGTTCAAGAACAGCTGATGGCGAAGCATCGCGGCATTGCGCATCCCAAAGTGATCGCCGCAATGCGCCAAGTTCCCCGCGAGGTCTTTGTTCCGGAATCGTATCAACCGGAGGCTTATGGCGATTGTCCGCTTCCCATCGGCCACGGCCAAACTATCTCTCAGCCATTCATCGTCGCCTACATGACGGAGTCGATTCTTTCCTCAAGCGTGAATCGGGTGTTGGAAGTCGGCACGGGATCCGGTTATCAGACGGCTGTTTTGGCGGAGGTTGTCAAAGAAGTTTTCACCATCGAGATTGTGCCGAATCTGGCCAGAGAAGCGCGCGCGAGGCTTGGCAAACTGGGCTACACAAACATCCGTTTTTTCGAGGGCAACGGTTATGAGGGGTGGCCCGGCGAAGATTCTTTCGACGCTATTATGCTTACTTGCGCGCCGCCGTCTGTTCCTGAGCGGCTTCTTAAACAACTGGGACGCCGAGGGCGGTTGGTTTTGCCCGCCGGAACGGAACGGCAACGACTCCTCCGAATTACGCGCATTGGCGATGGTTTTCACTACGAGGATCTGATTCCTGTAAGATTCGTTCCCATGCTGAGTAAATGAACCCGGCAATCCGTAGCTGTCGAAGCTTGTGGTCTTTGCTTTTTCGCCCGAGCGCTCTGAATTCTCCTTGCCATTAGATCACTTTCCGGCGCTCCATCCGCCGTCGATAAGGAAGGAGGTGCCGGTGATAAAGGCCGATTCATCGGAGGCTAGATACAAGGCCGCATGCGCAATTTCAAGAGGCTTGGCCATTCGCTCTAGCGCTTGTGTGGAAGCCATTTCTCGATAGGCGGCTTCTGGATCGGGATATTCTTGCAAACGGGCGGCTACAAAAGGGGTTTCCACTCTGCCCGGACAAAGGCAATTGCAGCGAATGCCTTGTTTGGCGTGGTCTAGGGCGATGCTTTTGCTGAGGCCGACCACGGCGAATTTGGTGGCGCAGTAGGCCAAGCGATCTCGAACGGCAAGGACTCCGCCAATAGAGGCGAGATTGATGATGTTGCCTTTTTCCGCTTGGATCATGGACGGTAAAAATGCTTTGCAAAGGTGGAATATGCCGCGGACGTTGACGCGATAAAGCCGGTCGAAATCGCTACTTTCGGTCTGCAAGATGGTTCCGACATGTCCAACGCCCGCGTTGTTGACCAGAACGTCCAAGCGCTTGTGCCGCTCCAACACTTCGGCGGCGAGCAAGCGGCATTTTGCTTCGTCGCCGACGTCCAGTTGGCGGTATTCGGCGGCGCCTCCTTCCGCTTGGATCGTTGAGGCCGTTTGGTTGCCGGTTTCTTCATTCACGTCCGCAACGATGACGCGGGCCCCGGCCGAGGCAAAAACGCGGGCAATCGCCTCGCCAATTCCCGATCCCGCGCCCGTGATCAGCGCGCGCTTTCCCCGCAGTTGAAAGGCGTTCATAAGAGCGGCAGATTACTCTTCGCCGAGTTCTTCCACCGTCCACATATCCACTCGATCCTCATACTTTGCGCGAATGGCGGCCACGAATTCCGGATCCACGGGCGAGGCTTCATGCCCCCATTCCCGGCGCACATAAGTCATCACGGAGGCCAGTTGTTCGTCGTTCAAGACGTCCACTAATCCGGGCATGAAAAGATTCCATTCTTCCCCGTCAATCACAATCGGCCCCTGCAAGCCGTGAAGGACGATTTGGGTCATCCGCTCGGCAGAACCCAGAACCCAGTCGGAATTCAAGAGAGACGGCGCCAAACCTTCCTGACCGCCTCCGTGAGCTTGGTGGCAGGATCCGCAAATGAGCGCGTAGAGTTCTTTTCCCTGCTCGAATCGGGCTTGCTGCCGGGAAGTGAGCGGCGCGGAGGTTTCTTGTTCTGCGGCCTCCGCCTTTCCGGGCCATTGAAAGACTTCCAAAAGTTGGTTCGAAAGAGAGGCCAGCTCGGGCAATCGGCTTTTGGCCATTGTTTCGAGCGCCGCCGGCTTGCCGCTTACGGAAATTGGATCGCCGGCCAACCGCGTCTTGCCTTGCACTTTTTTAAAGGCGGCTTGTTGTAGGCCGCGCAAGAGGGATTCGCTTCGCCATTCTGGTTCGCTCGGTTCGGCCGCAAATTCCAGCAGTCTTTGAATGCGTAGGGCGTCGCCCTCCCGGAAAACGGCGCCGGCCAATTTTTCCATAATCGCCGCCGCTTCCGGCGCTTTGCTCGCCCAAACACCGCCGCCATTCCGAAGCAAAGCCAAAAACTCCAACTCCCGCCGCCAAACGCCGCTCAAAACTGCGCTGGGAATGTAGTCGTGATGCAGATTTCGCTCCAAAATTGTCTTGAGAGGCGCCAATACGGTTGGCCCTTGGATTTCTCCCAAAGACAAGGCGAGTTGCCACTGCACTTCGGGAACGTCGTTCAGCGCAGTCAGCCAAATCGAAAGCAAGCGCCCGCCGCCCAACTCGCCTGCAAGGGATTCGGAGACTCGGACGGCCGCCGAGCGCACTTTGGGATCCGGGCTTCGCAAAGCTTGACGCACTGCGGATGGGATCAATCCGCCCAGCTCGCGCAAAGTCCACAGGGCGTGAATCTGAGCCAGCGGTGTTTGCGTTTGCCCCGCCAACTTTTGAAGCGCGCCCACTGCCGACGCATCCTGCCGTTCTACCAGAAGGCGCTGCGCCGTGTCTCGCCGCCATGCGTTTTTGGCCGTCAGTTCCTCAACGAGTTCGGCCGAGGTCATTTGGCTCATCTTCGGCGCCGGCTTGGGTTTCTTTTTTTCATGAACGACTCGATAAATCCGCCCCCAACCGGTTGGCTCCGCCAATCCGCGCTCTTCCACTTGCTTTCGCAGAAAGGTTGTGAGGTAGATGCGGTGCTGGATTAAGCCTCGATAAAAATCGACGATGTAAAGACAACCATCAGGGCCGTTGACAAGATTGACCGGGCGAAATCGTTCGTCAGTCGAAGTCAAAAACTCTTTTTGTTTGTAGGCGTTGGCGGCGGTCACAACGCCGTCGCGTTCGGCAACCTTGTTTCGCCGAATCAAATTGCCCGTAGGTTCGCACACAAATCCGTCGCCTAAAAACTCGGTCGGGAAATTGTCCCCTCGATAAATCAAGGCGCCGCAAGCGCCGGTATATCGGGACAACGTGCCGGCCGGCCGCAGCACGTTGGGACGATAACCGCGGTTGACGCCCGTCGTAATTCTCCCCGGCCAAACCGTTTGATCCGGATTGACGCGCACGTTGGCGCCCGCCAAGCGGACAAAATGCCGATTGCGGGACAAGTAGCGCCAAGGCGTCAAATCGCCGCGAAAATGATCGCTGTTCGAATTGTAGAACAGGCGCCCGTAGTTGTCTTGGGATATTCCCCACTGCCCGCGAAACGCGGTTTCCTCTCGAATGAAGTTTCCGTTCAAAAATCGAAATCGAGCCGTATGATTGGCGCTATAAATCCAATTGTCCATTGCCCACAACAAACCGTTGGAAGCGTGTTCGGGGTTCGACTTTTTTCCCAGCTTGGGATCGTTCTGCGCCGCATAATTGTCATCCAGCAAGCGCCGCTCATCGCACCGCAGATCGCCGTCCCAATCTTGGCAAAACCAGAGATTGGGAGGCTCGGCAACCAACACTCCGTCCTTCAACACGGCCAACGCCCGCGGCATCACCAACTGATCCAAAAAAACGACACTCCGATCCATGCGCCCGTCGCCGTCCTCATCTTCCAACACCACAATCCGTCCCACCGGATCGCTTTCGTTCGTTCCCGCGGGATTCGGCATGTAGCCGCGCATCTCCACCACCCACAAACGGCCGTCGGGATCAAACTCAATCTCCACCGGATCTCCCACCAGAGGCTCGCTCGCCACCAATTCTACCCGAAAACCAGACGGCACGGTGAACGAAGACAAGGCCTCAGACGGACTCAACGCCGGCGCCGGCGGTACGGCAAAGCGCCGCCAAACTTCCTCCTGCACCATCCCCTCAGGGTCTTTGCGGTCTCCTTCCTGCGCCTGCGCCAAATGGGACAGCAGAACCATCCCCAACAACAAAACCCGCAGGCCGACAACAATCCGTCGAACAAACATTAGATCCAGCATTTCTTGAAAAGCCCCGGCCACAAATCCATTGCGCCCTCGCTCCTTCCAGTTTTTCAAAAAATGCTGGAGAATTCCTCAAAGACAATCAAGCCCAGAAAGGAAAAGTTGGATTCGACAAGTTGAATTCATTTTTCCCCAAGCCTTCCTTGGTCTGTTCCCTCAAAATGGATTGCGAAACTCACTTGGAAGAAGAGACGCGCGAAATTTCCCTTCCCATCAGCAAAGCCGATACTAAGCCGTCTCAGATGGCTTGTTGATCCGTCAAAACTCTCCAAAACCCCAGAATCCATCAGCCGACAAAACCGCTCCAAAACCCAAAATTTGCCTGCATCCGCCCATCCCGCAAAAAAAACTCAAAAAAGTTAAGATTTCTTGAAAAAAAAAAAAGCTTGCCAACCAGCTGGATTTTTGTTTTTCTTGTTTTGATTTCCTCATCGGGATGATCTTTTGCTTGTCGAACCTCCCGCTGAATATCACAGTTTGAAGATGTTTTTGCTTTGGGAGAGTCGAATTCTCTTTCCCGTTTCCTCTGGCGAACGGGCGGGAACGTCGTGTCTTTGCTCTTTTGGAGACTCTTTCATTGGTCTGAAATTACACAAATAAAGTCACTAGTTGAAAGTAGCAGCAGATGAGAAATATTCCTGTTTTTAGCAATCGGCTTGACGAATCCACCGGAATCGTCGAGCATGTCCTTGAATTGAAAGCCAAGAAAGCGCCTTGGCACCTGCGCTTTGCGCCCAAAGCCAAAGCCCTCGTTTCCTTCGTCCAAAACCTTCTTTCCCCCCTGACGCGCAAGGAGGGCGTCCGCGGCGGCCAACTCTCCGCTTTCTTCCAATCGGCGGCCTCTGTCGTCGTTGGAATCAGCTTGCTCGTCGGTTCAACCGGCGAGGTTCAAGCCGCTTGTGATCCGTCGGTTTATGACGTCTGCTTTCATCATGCAGATTCGGATTGGTCTTCGTCTGACTATGCCACTTTGTACGTGGATTTTGATGTTCCTTCTGGAAAATCGAATCAGTGCTACGAAGTTGTTTGGCACGGCTTGAAGAGATTTTACGACCGCAGCAATGATCGTTATGTGCTCACTTCCGCAAACATTTCTCGGAGGGGTTTTTCTGGAGGTGGCACTCTTTATTTTTCCTACGATAAGTTTTGGTGGGATCCAGACAATCCGTGGAACAACTACGGTGTTTCCATTTACGAAGGGCATTATGATTGGTCCAAAGGGTCCGGCGCTGAATGGGTTCGTGGCACTCAGGTTGCCCGCGTGGATTTTTACGCTTATCAAGAGGCGGCTCAGGTGGGTTTGAACACGTCGGTTGCTCCGTTTGAGTTTTCTCAATATTTCTGCACTATCGACTGGGATCCTGAAATTCCTGATGATTGGGCTCCTGGAAATTCTGGCGTGCTTCATGGCTACACTGAAGGCTATTGGTGTTATTATCCGTGGGGTGGCTGGCATTATTCTGGCGATACCGGCTCACCTCGCTTTGATTATGGTTCTAGCTGTTCGTATATCGTTCATCCTCCGCCTCGGACATCGCGGAATACTATCCGCTAATGATTTTGTTGGTCATCGGTTTTGTGGTTGGCCCGGTTTTTGCTCTCTTGGAAATATGAAAATCCATCCTCCAAAGAACGAAAACCGGGCTTTTACCTTGATTGAATTGCTGGTGGTGATTGCCATCATCGGCATTCTCGCCTCTCTTTTGTTGCCGGCTCTCGGCAAAGCCAAAGCCGCCGCCAAACGCATTGATTGCGCCAACAACCTGCGGCAAATAAACTTGGCGATGCAGATGTACATCCATGACTACAACGATTATTTGCCTCCAATAGTGTCGCTGCAGCCGCCTCCTACTGACCGTTGGGGGCCGGGTTATGAATCAGGGGCTTTTAGGCATCACGTGCCTGCAGAACGTTTGTTGTGGTCGTTGTATTTAGACAAGAATACCAATGTCTTTCAATGCTCTGCGAATTTGCCGCAATTGAAACGTATCGTTCGTGGGCCTGTTCATTTTAAGGAAGAGATTTTGCCTGTAAAGTTTAACTTTGCTTATGGAATCAACGCGGGAATGCTTGAGTCTGAGAAACTTCTTCCGTGGCGGGAGTCTGTCCAACACCCTTGGGCGCCTGACTTTTACTCGCGAAAAATAACGGAGATTGCGGTGCCGGCGGATGCGGTGAGTTATGGGAAAAAAGGGGGGGGGTGGGAGTTTTTTGCTTCTGGCAAAGTTCAAAAAGCGGCTTTTGGTCATCCATGGCGTGGAAGCGGTTTAACACAGCTGCATTGGCGGGATTATCCAAAGTATACTTTCCCGTTGACTCGGAGGCATGCTGGCCGTTCCAACATGACTTTTTTGATGGCCACGTAGAGCATGGAAGTTTACGTGATTGGACTTTGCCGGTGGCTTCGGTTTGGAATCGATGGCATCATCGAAATCAATGGCCGGAGGAAGAGTTCCAGCATCTCGATGCGGAAAATTGGTCTCCGCTTTACGGCTCGGACGAATACAAACATACAGATTTTTGACCGCGATGATTGAGTTAGTGGATATTTTGCTGGCGGTGGTTCTCATCGTTGGGGTGATTGCATGGATTGCGCTCAACGTCCGAGTCGAGATTTGAAGTGGTTAAGTTTGTTTTTCTTTTTGAGCCGTCGGGGTGTGTTTGCGCTCGGCGGTTTTTGTTTAGTCTGTTGGCGTTGGCAAAGAAGCAGACGGCGCGCTTTGGAAAGGTATTAACAACTTCCTGACGATGTCGTTTTATGAGGTTTTTAGAAGAATTAAGGAGTGATAAAGATGGCGGATCAAACGAGAGTTTGCGGTGAGAAAGAGCATTGGAACAAGACGCGTTAAAAGATGGCGATCCGTTGCTGATTAAGTAGTTTATTCCTTGAAAGTTCACTAATTTAAACTTGGTTTCCCCCGGCAAATTTTGTTTTGTCGAGGTTTTTTATGATCCGGTGTGAATCAACGAGGCCTTTTTGAGGAATTACATAGGAACGCATTTTTGCTTGCCGTTTTGTTTGTTTTTTCAAATTATTGGTTTTTTGCCCTACGTTTTTTGTTGGGTTGTGGTTTCTGTTTTTTGTCAGCAGGATTGCTATAATTTCTATTCGATGTGTTTAGAGAGGCGGGGCAAAGTTTGCTTGGATGTGGAAATGCGAAAGGTTTCTTTGAGGGAGGTTGCGGAGTATTGCGACCGATTGCTTGAGGTGGATGGTTTTGAGGATTGGCCGGGGGCGTGCAACGGGTTGCAGGTGGAGAATAGAGGCGGGGTTTCGCATGTTGCGGCGGCGGTGGATGCTTCGTTGGCGACGGTTCAAATGGCGGGAGAAGTGGGCGCTGATTTGTTGTTAGCGCATCATGGTTTGTTTTGGTCGAAGCGGCATCCGTGGACGGGTTCTTCGTTTGATCTGATGGAGTCGCTTTTGGGTTTGGGTTTGGCGGTTTACAGCGTTCACTTGCCGTTGGATGTTCATCCTCTTTACGGCAACAACGCGGGTTTGGCAAGGGCGTTGGGCTGGCGGCGGCATTTCCCATTCTTTTTCCAGCGCGGGCGGCATTTGGGCATTCGGGTGCGGTCGAGGATTCGTTTGGAAGTTTTGGTTGATCGGTTGGCTGATGTTTTGGACGCATCGCCGGTTGTTCTGCCCGGCGGGAGTTCTCTTTGTCGAAATATTGGCATTGTCACCGGCGGCGCCGGCGCGGAAATCGACGTTGTGGCGGCGGAAGGGGTGGATACTTTTATTACTGGGGAAGGGCCTCATTGGACGCATGCGCGGGCGGAGGAGTTGGGGATTAACGTCCTTTACGGAGGCCACTATGCGACGGAGACTTTTGGGGTAAAGGCTTTGGCGAATCATTTGGCGGAGAAATACGGCATTCGCTGGAGCTTTTTGGATCATCCCACGGGATTGTAGCGCCGGCGCAAACTATTGCGGCTCTTGTTTTGTCGATTCTGTTTTGCTTGAAGCGCCGCTTTTTGAGTGCGGAAAAAGCGTTCGTTTTTGTGGCGACGAGGAAGCTGTTAAACCAAAGAAAGCGGAGACAAGGAAGATTGAGGAACCAATGGATTGGTCGAGGAACGTGCCGATCGGTGCATTCGAGGACATCGACTCGGCAACCGTTTTGCTCGACAAAAAACTTCATTTGCAACGGATTTGTCGCCACGACAGCGTCGTCGTCGGGCGCGAATGGTTTCTTGACAATGGGCGGCATTCTCTCGAAGCAGACGCCGTTGGGGTTTTGTTTGATTTGTCGTCGAATGGCGAGGAGGCGTCGGGCGTTTTTCACTTTGTTTCCGAAGCCGCGCATTCGGGGATGATAATCTCGCCAGCCGAAGACGCGAAGGAAGTTGGGACTGGAAATCACCAAGCGCCCCGACGGAACCAGCACTCGCACAAGTTCGCGGATGAAGTCTTCCGGCTCGTCCACGTGTTCCAGGACATTGAAGGCACCGACGGCGTGAAAATGCCCGTCGGCAAAGGGAAGATGCTTGCCGTTGTAAAGCGCGCAGCGGCCTGTCCGCCGATTGGCCTCTCGAATATTTGGCTCCGAAACGTCCACGCCTTGGGCATCGAGTCCGCGATTTCGCAGTTGCTGAACGACTTGGCCGACGCCGCAGCCGACGTCGAGAACTTTCCGCTTGTCTCCGGCAGGCGTCAACGAATCGACATACTTCCCATAAAACGCCGAATCCCAATTGGCCAAAAATGCGGCGTAATCTTCGTTCTGTCGGTAACTTTCAACATGGTTCATATGCCCTCAATTCTTTATCCGTCATTTTACGATGCTCGCCTCAATTTTTCAGCAACCACTTTGAAGAAGTTTTCCCTGATCTTCTCCATTGTCTTATCACATTCCTCTCGAAACTCCATCCTAGCATCTGATAAATCTAACCGCGCCGACAACTTTTCAAACAATTCCACTTCACTCATAGCTAAACCTCCATAAGCGCAATTTAGACCAACCCAACCAACCACCGCAATCCTATAAACCAAAACATCACGGCTGACGTGGAAAAGCCAGCGCATCTGGACAGATCAAGGACGATTCAAGCAGTGGAAATCAACCTTGCCGATGGAAAACTGTAGGATTTCACTCTTGCCAAAAAGTTGGATTCGGCGTCAATAGATGACGTGCCGGATTGGATTGCGGTCATTGTTCTTGGAATCATCGAGGGGATTACGGAGTTTTTGCCGATTTCCTCGACGGGACATTTGCTTTTGGCGCAAGGCTTGTTGCAGACGAGGCAGTCCGATCTTTTTAACATTGTCATTCAATCCGGCGCGGTTTTGGCGGTATTGCCCTTGTTTCCCGATCGCCTCAAGCAATTCTGTTTTTTCTGGCGAGAGCGCCAAGCTAGGGACTTTGCCGCCAAAGTCGCCTTGGCTTTTTTTATCACCGGCGTTGGCGGCTACTTGCTGGAAAAGAACGGGTTCTCGTTGCCGGAAACGGAGGGGCCGATTATCGGAGCGCTTTTAGCGGGCGGCGTTTTGTTTTTGGTAGTGGAGCGCTATGCGGGTTCGCGTCCGATGTCTTCGGAAATCACTTGGACGATGGCCGTGTTTGTGGGCTTGGGGCAACTTGCGGCGGCTGTTTTCCCCGGCGCTTCGCGTTCTGGAACCACCATTTTGACAGCCTTGATTCTGGGAGCCAGCCGCCCAGCGGCAACGGAATTCTCCTTTCTTGTCGGCATTCCAACCATGCTGGCGGCGAGTAGTTACAAAATTTGGAAGGCAACCGCCGTCGGCGCGGAGAAAAGCGCTCCGCCTGAAGACTGGGCTTTGGTGGGGTTGGGTTTCTTGGTCTCGGCCGTTGTGTCGTTCCTTGTGGTAAAGTGGTTGCTGGCGTATGTTCAAACCCACACTTTCCGATTGTTCGGCTGGTATCGAATTGGCCTGAGTTTGGTCTGGATTCTGTTTGCGCTTTAAAGTCGTTTCGCTTGGCAAAATGCGCCGCCTTCCACTCTTCTTCCAAAGGGAAAAGGTCTTGGGTTGTGGAAATCTTTTCTGCGCGCTATTCCTTCGATTCTCCCGAATCATCGGCATGTTCTGGGCGCGCCCGCAATAAATGGACGGGAATATCTTTCCCATGCGGATGCTTCTCGGGCTCAGCGGCAGCGAAGGCAGGAAGCTTGGCGCCGGCAAGGGACGGTTTAGGAAATGCTGTTGAGCGCGCCGGCAGTTTCTTTTCGACGGGAAGCTTGGTCAACCGAACGAACTTGGGAAGGCCGCCTTCGGTGGGCGCCTCGTTGAGGCCTTGTATGAGCGGACGCGCGTAGTCGACGAACTTTTGGTTCGGCAAGAATCCGTCTTCCTCAATCCAGTCCCGAGGAAGCAAACGCTCCACGTTGGCAATCTCGGCCAATGGGTGAAGCCCCGTCTCCCAAATGTAAGGAGACTCGCCGGTGCGGAGAATTTTCACCATGTATCCGCTGAGGTTGTCCTCAACCGCCGCGCGGACAGCCTCCCGCCCGCAAGCGACGGCCTCTTTCACATCAATGGCGCTGGCATAGTGCGCGGCAGATCGTTGCGCGTAGCCAAACTTGACGGTTCGGGTTTTGAGCTGAATGCGCCCTTGAATGATATCCGCCAAGCGATCCGCCGCGCCGGACAACACGGGATGGCCAAAAGCGTCCAAGCGATTTTTATCGGCGGCAATCTCTTCGCCAGCCTCGTTTTTGAGACCTTCCCCAACGACGACGATGCAATATCGGTTGGCCGTCACCACTTGCCGTACGCGATCCAGAAACGCATCTTCTCGAAAAAGAATTTCTGGCAAGAGAATAATGTGCGGAGGATCGTTGGGATCCCGCTTGGCGAGGATAGTTCCAGCGGCGATCCATCCAGCGGAACGTCCCATCACTTCCAGGACGCAACAAGCGCCTCCATCGGTGGCCATGCTTCCGACGTCCGCGCCCACTTCCATGACGGCGGCGGCGTTGTACTTGATCGCTGAGCCGTAGCCCGGACAATGATCGGTGTGCGGCAAATCGTTGTCGATCGTCTTTGGAATGCCGATCACGCGCATTTCGTGGCCTCGCCGAAGCGCCTCCTCATGAATTTTGTTGGAAGTGTCCTGGGAATCATTGCCCCCGATGTAAAAGAAAAATCGGATGTCGTGCGCTCGAAACACCTCAAACAAACGATCCATGTCTTTGGCGGCCTGCTCGGGCGCCTTGGCAAAGTTGATTTTGTAACGGCAAGTGCCAAACGCTGCGCCGGGAGTATGCTTGAGCGCTTCCACCGACCTGGCCATTTCTTCGTTCAGATCAAACAGATCCTCCTCCAAAATGCCGAGAATGCCGTTTCTTCCCGCGTAAATCTCGCTAATCTGCACGTGTTTGCCGGCCTGCTCAATCACTCCCGCCGCGCTGGCGTTAATGACGGCCGTCGGCCCGCCCGATTGAGCGACCAAAAGATTTCCTTCAAGCAATGACATAAAATTTGTTTCGAACCCAACTTTGCCCGGAAAAGGCGCCGCGCAAAACCAACGCAACGGCAACCCAAACCCAAACCAAAACCAAAACCCGCCCCAACCATGCCAACCCGCCCGCCAAAGAAAAAGAGAAATCTCCGACCCCGCGTTCCCCAATAAACTAGAAGAAACGAAACTTTCCATTCCCAACTGCGGCATCAAAGCCCAAGCGCAAAACCCCGAGACCCGCAAAAGCAGTCAAGAAAACCCAGAAGTTGAAAAAACAAAAACGAAGAAAAGAAAGCGGGAAGAAAAATAAGAAAACAGCGCAAGAAAAAGATGACCGATAAAAACAGCACTCAGAAATAAAAGAAAACCCCCGACAACGAAAATTGCCGGAGCGCGCTCGGTGACTAGATTGCCCGGTAGTCAGCCTCATCGAAACATAACAATATAAAAATTGGCATAATAGAAAAATCCATGACAATGTACGATTGCCGAGAGTGCAAAGAATGATTTTCTAGTTACATGCTATTGTTGTTGGCTTGCGAAGCCTCGTATTCAGGCGTCTTCCCGTCTTGGCAAAGCCACCAGTATCGAGTCTTATCCCAATGCTCCCGCTCCCCCACAAACCCGTTGCCGATCAGGCATCTTCCTCTATCCTTTTTGCCCTATCTTCAAACGGCAAAACCTGAACCAATTCTTCTAGCAAGAAGAATTTTGCCCGCTAATGCAACGAACGCCTTTGCGGGCCAACTCTTGCCCGGTGGGGAGGTTGTTTGTTATTGGAGTTGGCGCGCAAGACGGGATATTCATTAGCCTTGCCAAAGTCCTAAGACTCTTCCGCAGTCCCATCCTCATCTAAATCTAACTTCCAAGCTTCCTAGATTCCTTCGTAACCAAAAACACTTTACAAGGCGCCGGTTGCTTGACTGGGCGCCTCTTCCCGCCCGCTCTCTTGGCCAGCGCCCTAACCGCTTGCTTCTTGCGCCAGAGAAACTCCCCTCTCTTTTCGATTGCCTCCCTCGAAAAGATGGGAATCAACGCCCCGCAGCTCCGCTGGAATAAACGCACTCTCCTTTCTCCCGATAAATTCTCTATGGAACTTGGGGAAATAATCTTCCAAAAAAATGTAAAAAAAAACGCCCCCCCTAAAACAAGAGGGGCGAAACCACGAAGATGCTCTCGGAAAATGCGAGACTTCTCCTCAGCGCGCCGGCGTGCCAAAGCCCACTAATCCAAGAGACTCTTGGCCTTCTTGGCCGGGCGCGGTGCTTCCCTCAATTAAACCGCCCGCATTCCAGCCCACTAAACCACCTACCCCAATGTTCCCCAAAACCGCCGCATGAACATGGCTATCTGCTATATGGCCAAAGTTATGACCCACTAAACCCCCAACGCTGTTCGCTCCTGCTACCCGACCCCGAACAGAACAATTGCGAATAAGCCCTTGATTCAACCCGGCCAATGCACCCACAAAGTTAACCCCTTGAATATGAACGCCTTCTAAGCCTACATTGACCACTTGCCCCCGATTGCCGATTGCGCCGAACAAGCCACTCGGCTTCTCATAGAAAAGAGCGGCGTCGCTCTGGTCTTGGAACAGGTTAACAATCCCATGGTTGTTGCCTTCTAGAACGGCTTGGAAAGGGTTGGCGAAAACCCCGATGGACTGCCAGCCGTTTCCTTGATTCCAAAAGGGGTCTGCTTCATCGGCTCGGTTGTTTTTGTGAGAATCAAAGTGGAGGTTCGTTGTGAGTTCGTAGCCTTGGGCTTGGGTATTATTGGGGATGCCCATGTTGGCGATGGCGCTGGGGAAGGCTTGGTTGTAAGCTTTGGCGAATGTTTCTTTGTCGGGTTGGCCGTCGCCGTTCAAGTCAAAACGAATCGCATTCAGCTGCGCCAGATTGCTAATCTCAATCAAGCCGTTATCATCTTGGTCGTAATCGGTTGGAGGCACTTGAACTTGTTGAACTTCTTGCTGCTCCTCTGACGGTGTTTCTGGTTCTTCCTCTTCGACGACGGTGTGGGAAAGGGTGACGGAGACAATCCCGGCGTTGTTGATGGCTAGGAAGCCCGGGCTGGATGGTATTGAATGCTGGATGCCTGCCTGCTCGTTGGTGTCGGCGGCATCGGCGCTGGCCGTCACGGTCACGGTTTGGAAAGTCTGCCAGTTATGGCTATAGAACGTTAACCGGCTGGGATGGACGGTGATTCCCGAATGCGCGGTGGATAGGTTGACCACCATGTCTCCGGCTCGCGAAGCAGTGGCGCGCACTTGATAAGTGGCGCTCTCCCCTTCCGCCAAAGACAACGATGTCGAAGTGAACCTCAAATCCTGGGATCTCTGGCCGACCTCCTCCGTGGGCGGCGGCGCTGGAGATACCCCCGGAAACACATAGCCTCCGCCCACATTGACCGGAGGCGACAGACTCCTAACCGACGAACTGCTTTTGATTAATAAGGTGAGATCTCCGCTAATGAGTCGGTCATAGTTTTTTCGAAAAACGGTATTCGTGCCGGGCAAAGAGTCAACACGCAGAAACTCCAAATGTTCCACATCATCAAAGAACCCCTCATAAACCTGAAGGGGAAAAATTAAATCTAGGTTTTTTAGGCTGGTGAGAGGATCGTCCAACGCCCCATCCTCAACTGTCCTCACAAGGTCAAACTTCATATCTTTCACGTTGACAAGGCCCTCCAAGTCGCCGGAGCGAAGAATTCTTGTCAAACATCCGTATGGCATCGCTTCTAGGCTGGGGAAAGCCTCGATGCCGTGGAGTTGGGACAGGTTGGTGATTTGGTTGTAATGAAGGATTGGAATACCTTCGTCTCGGTAATTATTCGTACGCGAAGCATCGATATGCAAGGTAAACAGGATCGCATCGGCGACTGTTCTGGTTCTGCCGTGTAAAACGGATCCCGGCTGGTGGAGTAGAGCATACGGCGACTCCCGGTGGGTGAGCGCTTCTTCATCAGGGGTATACCAGAGATTAGTGCTCATGCCTGGGAGAGGTGGGAGTCCATTGCCGAAGTGGATGAAACGGCTAATTAAATAAGAAGTATCCAATACCCAGCCGCCGGCCGACACTGGTACATTACCATCCTGAAGCGGTTGTTCGTCCGTTCCAGCGTCAGGGTGTAATTCCGCCATAGAAGACGGCGCGGTCACAACGGATAGCATCAAGCCAACCAACAACGAGTAATTTAAGGTCCTTGCAAACATAACTAATATTTTCTATTTCTCTTTTCGATTTCGGAAATTCATTTACGGCGCGGAATCAAGCGGAGGAATCTTTGCTCATCCTCGGCTTTGGGCAAAATTAGGGTCAAGATCGCTTGGCCGTGAAAAGTCTTTTGCCTCCGGATTTGGAATTGGGAATTCGGCAATGGAGTCCAGCTTCCCGCCGTCAAATCTAGGCTGGATTGTACCTCCACTTCGGCATTGGGGGCAAGGAAAACAAAACGAACGCCGCCGAACGGCAAAGAAGCCGCCAACATCAATCGGCTTTTCCCAGCTGTCGCCGCTGAGGAAGGTTGGAAACTCAATGGCAAAGGGCCGCCCGAAACCGGCGGCGTTCTAACGGTCCCAATCAAAACAACCACCAACATCAACCACAACAAACAAGGCGAGTTTTTCATAATCCAACTCCTCTTTTTTAATCCGCCTCCATTCTGCCACCGCCCGCCAACAAAGCAAGGGAAAAAAGGAAATAAAATTGCTTCTCCGGGAAGAATTTCCTGATTCAAGGCCTTTTTAGCCTGAGTCGCGGGTGTCAACCGCAAGAATCGCTGTTTCCCCTTCCGCTTGCGGCAGAATCACAGTCAACGATATTGGCCGGCGCCAAGGGATTCTCGCTCTGCTCAGGAGGCATCATCCGGCAAAAGGCCGCCAAGCTTCTCCAAGCAAATCGGCGGTTTCCTCGATTCCGAACTCCTCGGCCATAGATGTTCTTTTGTTGCTTTGTTTAATCCTTTTATTCAGGCAACGGGAGTCAAACTGAGGAACTTCCGTCCGTTCGTCAATCCCTCCTGCGAGAACTGATCCCACGTGCAGGCCGATTGAAACAATAAACGCAGAGTAAAAAGCGCGAGTTCCGGCCCGTTCGCCGAAGCTTTTGATATACGTGACGTCTCTTTACAACAACCGAAACTGGCTCGGCAACTTCTATTTGCGCCCGCTTGGATTCTTGCAACTCACGTTCGCCCACAACCTTGGCCACTCCGGACACTGCCGATTGACCGGTATTGCTTTATCTCGCTCCTACACCGGTATCTCATCTCGCCAACTCAACGGAGATAGCCGCCCGTCCCCACTTTCAAACTCCGCAACAAATACGCAAAAAAACACCTCGGCAAAAATTTCTTCACCGAGGGGTTCGTTGATGGTTTTGGAATTGTTTATTCGGCAATGGGGTCTAGGGGATTTTGGATTTCATCAATTGCTTGCTCTGTCTCCAAATCAGCGGATTGTAGGCGTTCTTGCAATTCTCTCCGTTGCTCTGCTTGGAACTCCATCTCCCGCTGAAGCAATTGTTGGGTTTCCCGAATATGTTCTGGCAGTTCCTCTCCTTTATCGATAATCCTAAAGGTAACGTTGTAATGTCTTTCCAAACGTTTCCGGGTTTCTTCGTCGTTCCAAGCAGTTTTGTATTCATCTTCCACGAGGCCGACGTCCAAGTCGGGAAACAAGCGGTATCCGTCTGGAAAAGCCAAAAGATCGTCCAACATTTGCTGGCTGAATTCCTTTCGGATTCGCTCCCGATAAGAGGCAATAAGTTTTCCTCGTTCATCTATTTCGCCTCTACGGAGCATCGCCACACCGGGAGCCTTCTCCCGCATCTCTCTTTCAAACTCGATTCTCTCGTCGAGTTCGGCCTCACTCTCAAAATGGATTTTCTCGTCGATTTCGGTTCCGTGAACGGTGCGGTTGTATTCCGTCGCCAACGCGCGCAATTCCTCCACGCGTTCCTCGTCCAATCCGCTGGCCGCGACCGCGCGCCAAGATTCATAATAACCGTCTCTGCCTAGCATTACATATTGATAGCGGTCGTAACGTTCCTTTCCCAACTGTTGTTTGAATCGTCGCTTTAGTTTGTCCAATTCGGTGCCAAACACGATTCGGGCCGCCCGAGTGAACCAATCATCGCCCCGGCTTATCGAGCTCTTCCTCAGCTTGTCGCGAGCCGCATCGAATTGCGCAATATACTGAAACTCCTGCGGAGTGGGATGAAAGGGCTGTAGATGCCACGCCAAAGTTTTGCCAACTGACGTCATCGTCGTTTCCGGGTCGTAGTAGTGCGCTTTCTTCGACAAGTCAAATTGAGGCATGCCCCGGGATCGATCGTCCTTTTCAGTCGGTTTCGTTGCCGCTTGTTCTTGAGAAGTTGTCGCGGTTTTGTCGGATGGAGACTTTGTTGCGGCCGAGGATGTTTGCTCTTCAAGGCTCTTTAGCCAGAAAAGCGTTCCAATGACCACAATTCCGAACGAAATGATGATTATCTTTTTCATGATTTTAGTTTCTGTTGCAAGTTTAGTTTTCGTAAATACTGACCCCGTCGTAGCACACGTACTTCGTCGAAGACCTCCTACTTCGCCGGCCGCTACATGGGACGAAGATTTTCGTAACGCTGGGGCCGTTCAACGTGATGGTCGTTGTACAAACATCAGTCCCAATATTCCTTGATCTACGGTTGTACTTTGTGAATTGAAAGACAAAATCCCACGTCACTCTTCCTATCTGCTGTGGACTGGCTTTCACATAAAGATAAGGTCTTTGAATAAACTCCGTCTTTTGCACGCTACTCTTCTCTGTCCAAGATCCTTTGCAATCTGGCGCGTTGATAGAAAGAAAGCACTGGTTGTTCTCCCGCCAATAATCAGGGCCATCCTCCCAGAAATTCCAGTATTCCGTGTAACAAGTTCCGTTCTTTCGTTCTGTGGTTTTGATTCGGCTGCTTGTAATTCCGTATGTCTCTATCGTCTCCTTGCTGTAGTAAGTCTCTGACCGTGCGTATGAGAGCTCGCTGCTGATTTTCGAGTGCAACCTATCCTCTCTTTCGTAAGACTTATACCAGCCGTAAGCCAATCCCAAGAAGTTAATTTTGCGGTGGTGCATTGTCTCGAAACTCTCGCCGCTCCATTCGTACAATGGTTTGGGTTGGTTTTGCGCTTGAGCATTTGGCAAGGCCAAAATCCCCGCCAATGCCAAGAGCAGAGCGGAGAATGCGGATTGAATAATCCGTGATATTCTGAAGTGCGGAAGGTTGCGGCCAGCTGGCGTCTTTGCGAGATGCGAGGCGCGTCGCCGCGTTCGGGTGAGGAGAAAACCCTCAATCATAAGGAGCAACGACAGGAATGCCTTAGTTGCGACCGAATTGAAACTCGGCAAAGCGCCGGGATGTATTGCATTTAGTGTGTTCATGACTAATAAGAATTTGCAGTGAAACGGTTTTTGTGTTGCGGCTCAATGCGAAAATGGCGCCACTCGACGCCCGCCGTACCGGACCGGTGTAGATATTCACAAGGCAAAAAATGCGAGATAAATCCCGGCATATTTGCCCGAACACCGTCGAAGCGGAACGTTCTGCTTCTCCAAAGCTCATAAAATTGAACTGTTATTCGGCAGGCGCCCCGGTAAAGGAAAACACCCCGTGAAATTGAAAAAATTTAGTTTAAACCGAAAACAAGAGAAGTCAAGAGCTTTGGTGCAAAAAAGAAATTCACTTTTTGGCCGGAGGAATTTTGCCAGCGGTTAAATGTCGGCGTGTTTTAGTTTTGCCAGATCAAAAGTCGAGTTTTCCGGAGAGATTGGCTCGACGTCGCTTGGTTGGTGATTGATTTTGTTGGGAATGAATTTTAGGCAGAGGATGTGGTGGGAAAGAGGCAAGGCAGGCGGATGGCGGTTTGGAGGCGTTGGAGGTATTGGCTGCGGGGGATTTCTACGGCGCCGAGTTGCTGGGTGACGGGCGTTAGCATTTGGATGTCGAAGAGGGCGAAGCCGGCTTGTTTCAAGGCTTGGTGAAGGTAGCAAAGGGCGATTTTGGAGGCGTCGCTTTGGCGGTGAAACATGGATTCGCCGGCGAAGAGTCCGCCGACGGCGACGCCGTAAAGTCCGCCGACGAGTTGCGTTGCGTTCCAAGCTTCGACGGAGTGGGCGTGTCCGAGTTGGTGCAGATTTTCGTAGGCGAGGATGAATTCTTGGGTAATCCAGCTGTCTTCGCCGTTGGGGCGGCGGGCGCAGTGGCGGATGACTTGGCCGAAGGCTTGGTTGAAGGTGATGCGGAATGGGTTTTGGCGCAAGCGACGTTTGAGGCTTCGGGAGATGTGAAGGCGGTCCCATTCGAAGATGGCGCGCGGATCGGGAGACCACCAAGTGACTGGATGGACGGACCAAGGGAAGAGGCCGATTTGATAGGCTTCGAGCAGTTGCCGGGCGCTGAGGTTGCCGCCGACGGCGACGAGGTTGGCGGGCGGTTCGGTGTGGATTGTTGGTTCTTTTTTGGACGGAGTGCGTTTTGAATTGCGGGGCGTTGTTTTCGCATTTGCGGATCTTTTTGGTTGGACAGTCGGTGAGTGGTCTGATTGAGAGGTCATGCTTGGGATTGTTTTGGTTAAAGTGCGTTTAGGATCAGGGTTTGGAGAAGGCCGGATACTTCCATGACAAGCAGAGGGTAGGCGTTTTCTTGATTGAGTTCTACGGAGGCGAGTTTTTCAGGATTGGGGCGGTCGAGTTTTTGCCAACTGCCGATACGAAGGTCGTTTAGGATTTGGAGGAACCAACTGCAGTCTTCGGTTTTGAGGGAGAGCAGGGTTCGGTCTGGGAAGGGTTTCCAAGTTTTGGGCGAGGCCAGCCATGTTTGGAGTTTGGCGCGGTTGGTTTGAGTATGTTCGCGCAAGCTGCTTTGGAGGAGTTGCGTGTTTTCCTGAACTTCTTCCGCATCGGCAAAGGCGGAGAAGCGGCGGGATTCGTTGGCCACGAGCGGATAGTCGGAGAGGATTTGTTTGAGGAATTCGGTTTCGGCAAGGCCGAGTTCGATGACGAGGGCGGAGTCGGTTTTCTCGAAGACTCGCATGACGATCATTGATCGCGTTCCATCGTGGCCTGCAGGTTGAAGGCTTGCAGTTGGTGGACGTAGTGTTCCGCTTTTTCCAGCGTTTCGCGCGCGAGCAGGCTTTTGCCGGTTTGATGCACTTCCAACATGTGGCGTTCGGCCTTTGGCTTTGGCCAGCCGAAGACCTTCTGAAAAACGTGAGTGACGTAGTCCATCAAGTTGACGGGGTCATCCCAGCAAATTACCAAGTAGCCCGGATCCAGTTGGGCGTCTGCGCGCGGGCGTGTTGTGACTTCCGGTTCTTCAAGAATCGGCATAGCCAAATTGTAGGCGATGCCGGCCGCAAATTCAACCGACTCAGCCGACTTTATGATGACTTTGTTCAATCGGCGCAAAATCAGCGGAGGCCGACGATGCGAGTTTTTCTGGAGAAGGACGTGCGTCCGATTCGCATAAGCATCCGCTCATATAGTTTGCGCGAAGCCGTTTGGCGCGAATTTTGTTCTTAACGGTTTGGCGGGAGATGCGCTAGGGTTTGCGGTTTGCCGGATTCGTCCATGAAAAAGCCTTCGCGACTGGTTATCTTTCTCACTGTTTGCATGGATCTTATTGGGTTTGGGATTGTGCTGCCGCTGTTGCCGCAGTATGCGGATCAATTTGGAGCGCCGGGCTGGCAGATCGGAGCGATCATCGCTTCGTATTCGGTCATGCAGTTCTTTTTTGTTCCGTGGTTGGGCAGGCTTTCGGATCGCGTAGGCCGTCGCCCCGTCATTCTGGTTAGCACGGCGGGATCGACGTTTTCCTATGTGCTTTTTGCTGCGGCTTCTTATTTGGAAGGCTCGCTCGGCCTGTGGATGCTTCTGGTTTCGCGGGTGTTTGCGGGGATTGCCGGGGCCAACCTCTCTGTTGCTTCCGCTTACATCGCAGACGTCACGGAGGCGGAAAATCGCTCCAAAGGCCTGGCGCTTATTGGGGTTGCCTTCGGCGTCGGTTTTATGCTCGGCCCGGCGATCGGCGCGATAAGCGCCAAGTTGTTTGGATTGCCCGGACCGGGCTGGGTAGCGGCGGCGATTTGCGGGGGAAACTTCCTTTTAGCCTGCGTCATTCTTCCAGAGAGCCGAAAATCTTCCAGCAAGCCGGCGCCGGATCGTCCCAAGTTCGAGCAGTGGAAACACACCTTGCGCCAGCCAAAGTTGGGCCTTTTGATCGGGATATTCTTTCTAGCCACCTTCTGCTTCGCCGGTTTTGAAAGCACATTGCCGCTATTGTTGAAAGAACCGCCTTTTGAATACGATAAAACCCGAGTCGGCTATGTGTTCGCTTGGTGCGGCTTGATCGCCTTTCTGGCGCAAGGATTGGTGGGTCGACTTGTCAAGCGCTTTGGAGAGCCGTTCCTAATTAGCGCCGGTTTGCTCGGCGTTGCGGCCAGTCTCTTTTTGGTTCCTTTTGTGGAAGTGGACTACGCTATGTTGGCGGTCTTAGGTTTGTATGCTCTGTTTTCCGGAATCAATCGCGCTCCTACAATGGGCATGATCTCCCTCAACGCCCCCGCCAACGAACAGGGAAACACCTTCGGCGTCGCCCAAAGCGCCGGAACTCTGGCGAGAATTTTTGGCCCCTTGACGGCCGCCACTCTATACGACATTCGTCCGCAACTGCCCTACCTCCTTTGCGCAGGCATTGCGGCAACGGCCGCGGCCGTCGCCTGGCTTTACTTAGTCCACCGCAAAGATCCGCAACCGCTCCGCGCAAAAAAGAAGTAAAATGAACAACGACGACATAAAAAGATTGGAAGATAAGATTGACGACTTGAATCGCAAAATAGATTCAATGCAAAGTGACACCAAAACAATCAAAAGGTTTTAGTAAATTTGTGTTTTATGTAATCTGCTTTCTTATTGGTTGGGAAATAAGGGAAATTACAGATTTTAGTATTTTAGATTTGATTTTTAGATGACAAAACCCGCCGTTAAAAGCGAATCATATAGCCAGCGTAGGCGGTAATTGCGGCCAATTCATCGGCGCCAATACGTTCGTAGTTCATTTGTCTTTCCCCTTCGAGAAACGAATCATCAGCCTTTGCCCAAATATTTGCCGCATGTTTGGCGAGAACGGGCAGGGACGTCTCAATCACTTCTCCATCCGCAAACGAAGAAGCGGACCGACTGAGAATCAAGGACCCATCCCCGCAAAAACACACTCCGACGCGCAATTCTTCAAGCGCCGCCAAACCCGCCGCCACTCGCACCGCTTCGGCCGCTCGACGATTCGCGCGCGGATCGGCGGAAACGATAATGAGCATGTTGTTGTTTGGCGGCAAAAGATGTTTCTCGGCGCAATCGGACACAAAGCGATCTGAATGCGCAATGATGTCGTTGAGCATCGAAAACCCGCCGTAAACAATATGTTCGCAAAAAGGCAACGAGCGGCGTTGCGCCGCATACGCGCAGGCGCTGATCCGAACGCCTTGCTCGGTCAGCCTGCGCATTTCCCTCGCCCCCTTCACGGCCTCATCCAAAAGATACAAAAACACCCGAACCCCTTTCCGCTGCGCTCCCTCGGCCAAAGCCACTCCGCTCCGGAACTCCACACTGCCCGGCGCAGTAGTCAGCAACATGCCCAAAGCGCCTTGGCCAGTTTCCTCCGCATTCGATTTTATATCCAAACCACCGCAAAAAATAAAGAGGCCTCAGAAAAAGCGCAACCAGTTCAAACCACCACCAAAACAAAAATGCCGCGAGGCTTCTTCTCTTTGCCATTCTCAAGCAAAAAACTTGCCCGCGCGCCCGATTTCCGCTATTCTTTTTCTCTTTTGAAACAACTAAAAACAACCAAATAAAATCACACAAACCTCACCTATGTCGGAATCCTACATTCAAAACCTGTTCGCCGAACGCATCGGAGGCAGCCAATACGGAAAATCGCCCGCCATCTATAAGTTTGAAAAAATCAAACGAGCAAAACTAGCCGCCCGCCAAGCTCATCCCAAAATCGAAATCATCGACATGGGAGTGGGCGAGCCTGACGAAATGGCTCCTCCCGGCGCCGTTCAAATCCTGACCGAAGAAGCCGGCAAACCGGAAAATCGAGGATACGCCGACAACGGCGGTCAAGCTCTCAAAAACGCCGCTGCAAAATATCTCGAAAAAGTTTGCGGCGTTTCCAACATCGATCCTGAAACCGAAATCCTGCACTCCATTGGAAGCAAATCCGCCCTCTCCATCCTGCCCGCTGCCTTCATCAATCCCGGCGACTACGTATTGATGACCACGCCCGGCTACCCCGTCTTCGGCACTCACGCCCGCTACTATGGAGGCCTCGTCCACAACCTTCCACTGCGCCGCAAAAACCACTTCCTGCCCGACTTGCATTCCGTTCCTCCAGCCATTCTCCAAAAAGCCAAAGTCCTCGTCCTCAACTACCCCAACAACCCCACCGGCGCCGTCGCCACAACCGAATTCTTCGCCAAAATTGTCGAATTCGCCAAACAACACCAACTCATCGTCATCCACGACGCCGCCTACGCCGCCCTCCTCTTTGAAGGAAAACCACTCAGCTTCCTCTCCATTCCCGGCGCCAAGGAAATCGGCATCGAACTCCATTCCCTCAGTAAAGCCTTCAACATGACCGGCTGGCGCTGCGGCTTCGTCGCCGGCAACCCCCTCCTCGTCCAAGCATACGGCGACGTCAAAGACAACACCGACTCCGGCCAATTCCTCGCCATCCAACACGCCGCCGCCTGGTGCCTCAACCACTCCGAAATCACCAAAACCATCGCCGCCAAATACTCCCGCCGAATGGACGGCCTCGTTCAAACCCTCCGCTCGTTGGGCTTTGACGCCGCCAAACCCAAAGGCTCTTTCTTCCTCTACACCCCCGCCCCGCGGGCAATCACCCAACCCAACGGACAACGCATCCAATTCAACTCCGCCGAAGCCGCCTCCCAATGGCTCATCCGCGAAAAACTCATCTCCACCGTGCCATGGGATGAAGCCGGCGCCTTCCTGCGCTTCAGCGTTACCTTCGCCGCCCCAACCCCCCAAGCCGAAACCCGCCTCCTTGGCGAGCTCCACTCCCGCCTCGCCCCCCTCCGCCTCCACTTCCTCAATCCCTAACCAACCATTGAAAAGCACCCCGATGCCTTTCCCGCCTTCTGCACCAAACTAAAAATGCTATCGGTTAAGAAACGTCGCCGCTTGAACCCATATCATTCAAGTGGTTTCCGAATGCGTCGCAAAAGATCCGACAACCCCTGCTCTTCCGCCAAAGCCTCCGCCCTTTCCAAATCCTCCAGCGCACGATCCAGATCACCTTTCTCGATATAGATAAAACCTCGATTGTTATAGGCTCCGAAATAATCGGGTTTTAGTTCAATCGCTTTGGTGTAATCTTGAATAGCTTGCTCAAAATCGCCTTTTTCGTAGTAAGCAACGCCGCGACTGTTATAGGCTCCGGGATCATCTGGTTTTAGTTCGATCGCTTTGGTGTAATCTTGGATGGCTTGCTCAAAATCACCTTTCTTGCGATAAGCAATGCCGCGATTGATATAGGCTCCGGGACCATTTGGTTTTAGTTCAATCGCCTTGGTGCAGTCTTGGATGGCTTGCTCAAAATCGCCTTTTTTGCAGTAAGCACAGCCTCGATTGTAATAGGGTTCGAAATAATCCGGTTTTAGTTCGATCGCCTTGGTACAATCTTGAATGGCTTTCTCAAAATCGTCTTTCTTAAGATAAACAGCGCCTCGATTGATATAGGCTTCGGGATCATCTGGTTTTAGTTTAATCACCTCGTCGTAATGTTCGATAGCCTTCTCATTATTAGACCGATACTGATAGGTCAAAGCCCAGTAGAACTCTTCATGGGCCCTTTTATGAATCTCTCGATTTTTAATGAATCCATGGAGGTCATTATAAATAGTTTCTCTGGAAATGCCATGAGATTCTCGCAAATATTTCAAAATATGATCTTTGAGACTACTTGGCACTTTGATTGCACGAAACGACTCTTGTTCCAGATAACCTGTCTTCGGTTGAACGAATACGCTTTTCTGAGCAATAATCCGATTTTTCGGAGTGCGAGGATACCAGATGCATTTGCTCGCATCCTCTAAATTTTGCAGTAAAATCAGCCTGCCATCCTCCTCCATAGCGCCATCGCAGGCAAAGAAAAGAGCAATGAGGTAATCGGTGGTGAAATCTATCAAATTGGTATCGCCACCAAAGTGCTGAATTTGAGACAGGATTTCATGTTCATCAGTAAGAGTAGTGTATTTTTCGGCATCCTTGACCATTCTTTTTTGAACAACCTCAATATCAAGACCTTTGAGACCTTGGTATTGGCGATAAAGACTCGAAGAGATTTTGCCATTGCCATAGCACTTGCGTTCCCCTCGATAGATGTAGTTGCCACCGACCAACTTTTTGGCCAGTTCATTGATAATTTCCAAAACTTCGTTCAAAGAATCGTTTGGAGAATCGGAATGATTTAATGCGCTCATAGTTTAATTAATCTTCACAAGAAGAACAAGATTGTTAGTTTCTTTCAATGTCAAAAGGTTTGTTATGCGGCATCTTTCAATTTTACGATATTTTTGGGAGCATGTCTATCTTACCATTCTATGTAATCGGCGCCGCCCGATTTTAAAGCGCTCAAAAACTCAGGTCGAATTTTTTACCCACACCGTTGGCAAAGGCAAGTCCCAATACTTCTTTGCCGGTTAACTTTTGTCTAAGTCGACGTGCCGGAAACCGCCTTCCAAAAATGCGCGGAGAATTTGGAAGAGAACATTACCCTGGCCGCCAATCAAATTCCCGTTCCCCGCAAATTGAACGAGGGAGAAATCCACGAAATCTTCAAACGGCTCGGCTTGACCGAAAATCCCAAAGACAGAGAATTGCGCGAAAAAGAACGGCAGGAAAAGAAGCGGGTGCAAGCGGGCCGCATGTCCGGCGCCATCGTTGCCAACGCCCTGCTCTTCCAAGAGCGCATCGCCAACCATTACGAAGGCATCCCGCCCATCCACCAACTCTTCACTCAACCCCGCAAGAACGCGCAACAAGCGGCGATAGAGGCTTGGCAGAAAATCCTCGACATCAACTACTGGCCAATCTTCAAAACCGCGCTCCAAATCATCAATGAGCTAGACGCGCAAATCGCCTGCCGAACCCTCGACCGCCTCGCCTGCGAAGTGGTCATCATCCGCGGGGAAGGACTGCTGTATGAAAACGACTTGACCGGCCACATCTTTCAAAAACTCATCGTCGACCGCAAATATCTGGCCGCCTTCTACACTCTGCCCACCTCCGTCGCATTGCTCGCCCGCCTCGCGGTTTCCAAAATGAAAGACCTCGATTGGAGCGACGCCGATAAAATCGGAGAGTTAAAGATTGCCGACTTTGCCTGCGGCACGGGAGCGTTATTGTCCGCCGTGTATGACCAGATTGCCAACCGCTACGAACGCACCGGCGGCAACCCCGCCGACCTGCATCAATCCCTGATGGAAGACGTCTTTCACGGCTTTGACGTGGTTCATTACGCTACCTGTTTGACGGCGTCCATCTTGTCCGGCAAACAACCAGACATCACCTACCAAGACACCTTCTTTTGCACCATGCCGTATGGACGGCGAAAGAATGGAGATACGAAGATTGGCTCGCTGGAATTCTTGGACGCATCCCAGCAACTCGTTTTGCAGGCAACCAAAGAAAACACCGCCAACGCCCTCAAACGATTGCGCTTGCGCGGCCACGGCAAAGAAAGCGACGACTGGCGCAAAATCACCATCAAAGACGGCATGATGGATCTCGTCATTATGAACCCGCCCTTTACTCGTCCAACCAACCACGAAGGCAAGCATGTCGACGTTATCAATCCCGCGATGGCCGCTTTTGGCACCTCTGATTTAGATATGGACGAAATGGGAGATAAACTCAAAAAACTCAGCAAAGGGACTTGCGCTCACGGCAACGCCGGCATCGCTTCCGCATTCGCTGCCGTCGCCAACAGGAAACTCAAACTCAAACCCGGCGGCGTCCTTGCCCTCGTCTTGCCGTTGACCGTCGCCGCCGGCGCATCATGGCAAGACCTCCGCACGCTCCTCGCCAAGCATTACGAAGAAGTGGAAATCGTCAGCCTTGCCACTCCCAAAAACTACGATGTCGCCTTCTCCGCAGACACCGCAATGGCCGATTGCCTCGTCATCGCCCGCAAGAAAAGCGCCTACATCCCCAAATCGCAACCCGTCCCAACTCGTTTTGTTTCTTTGCGTCAACGCCCCGACAAACTTGCAGCCGCCGGAGAAACCGCCAGAAAACTGAATGAACTGAGTGCTAAGAAAATCAAACGCAAACTAGAAAGCGGACCGTTTGGCGCCGACGAAGTCTTTTGCGGCAAAGAGAAAATGGGAGAAACCATCCAAGCCAATATCCAGCGCAAGAATCCAAAATGGAATCTCGTCCGCATCCACGACTTTGAACTCGTCCAAACCGCTTACCAACTCATGCAATCCAAACTTCATCTGCCAAAATGCGAAGCAAGAAATCTGGCAATCACCGAGCTGAAAAATGTTGGCGAACGAGGTTTACTGAGCCGAGACATCACCGGCCCCGCTCCCCGCATCCGCACCGACAAATCCAACCAAACCCGTATTCCCCGCGGCCCGTTTGAACTGAGCGATTCTGATCCCACACCAACCGACACCTATCCGACTCTCTGGAATCATAACTGCTCAAAAGAGCGCAAACTCATCTGCAAACCCGACAAAAAACTGATTGCCCGTCCGAGAATGGGAGACAAAGCCAACCAAGTCTGGCACCAATTCGCCGGCAGATGTCATTTCAACCTCAACTTTACCTTAGGATCCCAACCTCTCGCCGTTGCCTTCACCGAAGAGCTGTGCATCGGCGGCGACGCTTGGCCGAATGTGAACTTTCCCAAAAAGAGTTGGGATTACGCCTTTTCCATTTGGGGCAACAGCACATTAGGCTTGCTCCTCTTCTGGTGGCACGGCAACCGCCAACAACCCGGCAGATCTAGGGTGTCTCTCACCTCCGCCGAAACCTTGCCGGTATTAGACTTTCGGGCATTGAGCCAAGCGCAGATAAAGCAAGCCAAATCCATCTTTGACGATTTCAATCGCAAATCCTTCCGTCCCGCTTATCGGGCCGATGTGGATGAAACCCGCGAAGCATTAGACCGAGCCGTTCTTTGCGATTGGCTAGGCTTTGACGAAAGCATTTGGAAAGCCGTTCGTCAACTCGCGCATAAATGGTGCGCGGAGCCATCCGTTCATGGCGGGAAATAACGCCACAAAAACAACACCCTCATATCCTAACTTCCCTCACAACTAACCAACTCAAACAAACAAACAAGCTTTTGGATCCCCAAGCAACCTAGATAAACTTAGTGGATTATCCATTGCGTTGGAGAAAGCGAATCATTTCCCTCCCAACTTTTGGATAGCCCAAAAGATTCTCAAAACTCATCTCCACTCATAAATCTTCTATAAATGCATCCAAACTAGAGATCTTTGGACGCAATCAACGCCCCCAAACGCCTCTCGTGTCATCTAACATTAATCTCCACCCTACAACCTAAAAATACACGCCCCACATAAAACATCGTAGCCCGGAGGCATTAGAAAACTTCCAGTTCCAACAGCGCTCAATCCCGGCAATGTTGGCGTTGTAGGTTTCAGCAATTCATTGTCCGGCAAAGTTTCTTGAGAACTGGCGAGGGCTTTACTTGGGGAGGAGGAAGTTGTAGCGCATATGGAAGGAGGATTGCCGCGCATTCTAGTTGGCGGAAAAAACAGAGACAAAATGTGAATCTAAACCATGAACAGCGCGGCAAAGATGCTTCAATTGTCGTGGAAAAATGGCAAGGCAGATTGGTTGCTAAGGAAAGTTCAAAAGCATTACAAGCGTTTTGTTTTCCGATGCTATATCAGTGGGGGCAAAACCAGAAGGCCGCCAGCTGACGCCCAATGACAGGGGAGGATGCACAAAACTGAAGCAGGCAAAGCGGGCAAGGTCGATTCATTCGATGAGGCGGCAGGCAAGTTGGGAGTGATTTTTAACAGATGAAAACTATTCCGCAGCGTTGGGATCGAGTGTTGGTTTATAGATTTCTAGTTTTATTTATATGATGTTGGATTGGATTGCCTTTTCGTGGTCCGCCGATGCAGACTAGCCGTTGATGTATTAGTGATTGCGTCGATCTACTAATTACTTTTATTATTTGGCGGTTGGTAATTTTTATGAGTCTTCGTCTTCAGATGTTGCAGGTGGCTCGGTTGTCGTCGCGCGTGCTTGGCGGGGCGGTGGAGTTGGTGGAGGGTTTTCTGCGAAGGCAGCAGACCGCCGACGGCGGTTTCTGCGACCGGGAAGGCCGTAGTGATCTTTACTATACGGTTTTCGGGATTGATGCTTCGCTGGCGCTGCGAATGGAGTTGGACAAGTCGAGGCTTCGCTCTTGGCTGGCCGGGTTTGGCGCGGGGGAAGGGCTGGATTTTGTGCATTTGTGCAGTTTGATTCGGTGTCGTTCTTTTGCGGGTTTTGAAGCAGGGCAGGCGGATGTGTTTCGGTTGCGTCTAGATGCGTTTCGGGCGGGAGACGGAGGGTTTCATCCCAGCCCGGCTTCTCTGATCAGCACTGCTTACGGAAATTTTCTCGCTTACGGCGCTTGGCAGGACTTGCGGGGAGGCGTTCCAGACGCGTTGCGTTTGGCGCAGGCTTTTCAACATTTGGAGATTGGCGACGGCAGTTGGGCGAATGAGAGGCGCGTTTGGGCGGGCTCTACGACGGCTACGGCGGCGGCTGTGGCGGTTTTGCGGGATCGAGGGATTTTTGTGGGCGGCGCCACGGGCGAATGGCTTTTGGCTAGGCTTCATGGTCAAGGCGGTTTTTTGGCTTCGCCTCAGACGCCGGCACCGGATTTGCTTTCCACCGCCACTGCGCTTCATGCTTTGGCTGGTTTGGATGTTTCATTTCAGCCGTTTAGGGAATTGTGTTTGGATTATTTGGACACGTTGTGGACGAATGAAGGCTCTTTTTACGGACATTGGCGGGAAGAAACGCTGGATTGCGAATACACGTATTACGCGCTGTTGGCTCTGGGGCATTTAAGCGTCGGATGACGGAAAGGCGGGGCAATGGCTTTTTTGATTTTACCGCGCTGTTTTTCCGGCTATCATTTTTGTTTGGCTTGCGAACTTGGCAAAGTTTGCGGCGGCGAGCGGCAGGAAAAATATGTCAGGACACAGCAAATGGTCTAAAGTCAAGCACTTCAAAGGGGCTCTGGACGCAAAACGGGGCCGGGTTTTTTCGAAGTTATCCCGTGAAATCACCATCGCCTCTAAGGCGGGGGGAGGGGATCCTACCTTGAACGCGCGGCTCCGGATGGTTCTTTTGAAGGCCAAGCAAGCCAATATGCCGGCCGACACGATTGACCGGGCCGTCCAAAAGGGAGTTGGCGGCGGCCAAGGAACCAACTTTGAGGACATGGTTTATGAAATCTATGGGCCGGCCGGCGTCGCTTTGCTTGTCGAGATCAGCACCGACAACAAAAACCGAACCGCTGCGGAGATTCGGCATATTTTGAGCAAAAACGGCGGGGTCATTGCTTCCGCCGGCTCCGTTGCCCGGTTGTTTCGACGCAAGGGGCAGATTATCGTTTCCCGGGAAAATGCCGAGGAAGACAAAATTATGGAAGCCGCCTTGGAGGCCGGCGCCGAAGACTTCAAAGCGGAGCCTGAAGGTTATGAAATCATCGCCGATCCTTCCCAATTCGAGGCCGTGCATTGTGCCGTGGAAGAGGCCGGCGGCCAATGTGATTCCGCCGGCGTTACTTGTTTGCCGGATTTGCTCGTTCCCGTGGAGGCGGGCGCTGCATCCGGCGTAGCCAGACTCATAGAATTGCTGGAAGAGCACGACGACGTGAAAGAAGTCTATTCCAACGCCGATTTTCCCGCAAAATAGCCGGCTTGTCCGCTTCCACCGCGTCCTTTTTGGATTCCTCAGAAAAAAGAAACCAACGGAAGAAGCCGTGTCATTTTCATTCGCCGCTCGGATATTGAGAAGCCTTGCCATCGGCGTCTGCAAATATCCGAAGGCCTTTCTCCTTCCCCAAATTCTTCTCTTTTTCGCCAGCGTCTTTTACACCGTCAAGAATCTTGAATTCCACACCGACCGCAATGCCTTGGTAGACGCCGACAAGCCCTATCACCGAAACTATCTCGACTACAAGGCAAGCTTCGACAGCGAAGACGACGTCATCGCCGTCGTCGAAAGCGAGGATGCGGAAAAAAATCGGCAGTTTGTGGAACGCTTGGGCGCGCGGTTGGACGCCGATCCGGAACTATTTTCAGGCGTTTTCTACAAAGGAGACCTCAAAAGGCTCGGCCGCAAAGCTTTGTTTTTCCCAAAAGATGATTCCGTCATCCAGACGATGCGCGAACAAATCCGCAAGGCGCGGCCAATACTGGAGGCGTTTCAACGCGTCAACAGCCTGGAATCCCTGATCAACGAAGTGAATCGGCAATTTCGAACCGCTTCAAAAGAATCGGAAAACACCGCGCTGGCGTCTGCCTTGCCCGCCTTGCAACGCATTCTTTCCCAAGCGAATGCCGCCCTTTCCCGCCAAGGCGTCCCGCCCTCTCCCGACGCCGAAACACTCTTCAACCCCGACCGGGAAGCCTTGCGAAAGAAATACCTCACCTTCGCCGAGGGCAAAATTTACTTAGTTACCGCCCGCCCCGCCGCATCCGATCGCAAGAAAGAAGCCGTCGCCCGATTCCGAGAACTGACGGCGGCCGTTCAGGCCGAAGTTCCCGGCGTCAACGTCGGCGTCACCGGCGAAACCGTTCTAGCGCTCGATGAAATGCGCCAATCCCAAACAGACTCCCTTCTCGCCTCTTGCATCTCTTTAGCCTTCGTGACTTTGATATTCTCCTTTTGCTATCAAGAAACCGGACGGCCGATCAAAGCAACGCTTTGCCTGCTTATCGGACTTGGTTACACAATGGGCTACACCACGCTTCTGGTAGGGAGACTCAACATCCTCACCATCGCTTTCCTGCCCATGCTTATCGGACTGGCCATCGACTTCGGCATCCACCTCATCACACGCTACGAAGAAGAACTCCGCCGCGGCGCTTGCGCCGAAACCGCCATCCAAAAATCCCTCATCCACACCGGACAAGGCATCTTCACCGGATGCCTAACCGCCGCCGCCGCCTTTTGCGCCATGACCTTTACCGAATTTCAAGGCGTTCAAGAAATGGGCTGGATCACCGGCGGCGGCATGATCCTCACATTAATCCCCATGACGACCATCTTGCCCGTCCTTCTCCTTCGAGGCCGACAAAACGCCCTCGACCAACAGATCCACTCTCCCAAAACCTCGAAAAACCACCGCGCCGTCGTCGAACAAATCTGGCTTCGCCGCCCCAAACAAACACTAGCTGTCGGCCTCCTCCTCGTCGGCCTCTCCCTTACCCAACTTCCCAAAATCCGCTTTGACTACAACCTGCTCAACATGCAGGCTGAAAACCTCCCGGCCGTTCAATACGAAAAAAAACTGATCCAGGAAGCCGACCAATCTGTCATCTTCGCCCTCGTCATCGCTGAATCCTTGGAACAAGCCAAAACACTGGAACCAGAAATCCGCCGCCTCCCCTCTGTAGCCGACGTGGACTCCGTGACGGGCTTCCTCAGCGCCCCCAAAAACCGCAGACTGGAAGCCATTCGCCGCCTGCGGCAAGAAGCCGCAAAAATACAATTCGCCGCGCCCTCCATTCAACCCGTCAACCTCGACGAACTTTCCCAAGCCCTAACCTTTTTCCAATCCTATCTCTCCTTAGCCGCCCAAGCATCGGAACAAACCGCCGCCGACTCAAACCCGCCAAACCAACAACGCCCTCAAAAAAGCCAGGCCAACCCGGCCGTTCCCAAAGCCGAAACATTCCGCGTGCTCCAAGTAACCGCCGGCCGTCTGCAGCAAAACATGCGCCGTCTCCCGCCGCAACAAGCCTCCCAACAACTCGCCTCCTTTCAAAACGCCCTCTTCAACGACCTTCGCCAAACCTTCCACGCCCTCGCCAACCAAGACGCCGGCGATCCACCAACCGCAGACGACCTGCCGCCAAGCCTTCGCAAACGATTCATCGGCAAATCCGGCCGCCACCTGCTCCAAGTTTATCCCAAAGAAAACCTCTGGGAACGAAGCCATCAAAAAACCTTCGTCCAAGACCTCCGAAACCTCGCCGCCCGCCTCGAAAACCCGCCCGTCATCACCGGCACCCCCGTCCAACTCCTTGAATACACCAGCCTGCTCAAACGAAGCTACGAAGAAACCGCCCTCTATGCCCTAGCCGTCATCGCCGTCTTGTCTCTCCTCCACTTCCGCTCCTGTCTCGCCGTCCTCCTCGCCCTTTTGCCCGTCGCCCTCGGCTCAATCTGGCTACTCGGCCTCATGGGCATCCTCAACATCCCCTTCAACCCCGCCAACATTATGACCCTGCCCCTCGTCGTCGGCATCGGCGTCACCAACGGAATCCACATCCTCAACCGCTACCGAGAAGAACGGCGACCCGAACTCCTCTCCATAAGCACCGGCAAAGCCGTCCTCGTCTCCGGCCTTACGACTATGGCTGGCTTTGGAAGCCTCCTCCTCGCCCATCACCGAGGCATCCAAAGCCTCGGCTTCGTCATGACCATCGGCGTCTTCGCCTGCATGACCGCCGGACTTGCCATCCTCCCTTGCCTACTCCAACCCAAATCACTAACCACTAAGTTGCTTGCTAACCACTAACTTTGTTCGTATACAAAGAATCCAAAAATGTCAGAAATTTTCCATCCCTCCAAATAACCTGTTTTTAGAGCCAATCTTTATGAAAGTTTTAACTATAATGCGGCATTCAGATCAGATTAAATTTATGAAAATAAAATCTCCATCGAAAAACCATAAATCCCCGCCCTCTCGCAACAAGAGGCCGTCTCGCAGAAAAGAACCACCCGGCAAAAGGAAGCGCGCATCCCTACTAGCAAGGGCGCGAGGTTTGCGTGTTCGGCATCGGGCAACGCTGTGGCGCGATGTGCAGGGGGAAGGGCTGGTTGGGTTGTGGCATTGGCTTCTCTTTGAAGAGGAGGAAAGGGATGGAAGCTGTTCTTTTAGAGCCGGCCTCTATTCGTTCTCTTAGCGCACGACAATATCATTCTCTCCTATATGGATTAACATTTTACTGTTTTCCGCTTTTTGCCAATCGATCCTCGTTTTTTGACTTTGCGTATGTAGTCGGGAGAAAAGGGAATGCGGCATTGGTTGTCGCCCAAGTCTGCTGTGATTGGCCCGATGGCTTCTCCAATTTTCAAGGCTGTTTCGGTCAAGCTCTTGACGTAGCAACCGACACAAATTACAAAGTTGTTCATTGCGTAGCGGACGGTGTCGGGCGCTTTGTGCAGGTTTTTTTTGACTCGCTCTAACAGCGCTTTCAGCTGGGGCAAATCCAGCGCCGCATCTTCTTTTAGCGCGGTCAAGTCAGAGAGCGTGGTCCAACCGGCATGCGCTACAAAATCTTTTTTGGATTCAATCCACTTGATTCCCATTTCCCAACCGTAGCGGCTCTGCGCCGCCACTGCCGCCACGGTGCAACCGGGCAACGATCCGCCGTAAGCATTCCCCACCCAGCGTTGCAAGTCGCGTTTGGTCATGCGGTCGTCGTCCGCGATCAAGCCTGCTAGATACATGGCGTCGTAGTTGCCCGTCGCGTAAAGTTCTAGGGCGAGCCGGTAGTCTTTTTTGACTTGTTTGACGATCTTTTTCATGTCGCTGATTTTGACGCCGAAGCACGGCTCCCGCACTCCGTGGTTTTTCATGAGCATTTTCTTTGTGCGCTCGCTGCCCATAGATTCGAGTTCTTTGAGGATTTCGTTTGTCGTCATATGCCGTTTGTTTTGCGGATATAAATGTAGAAATTCGATGCTTTCTGCTATTGGATTTCCGTCTAACTCTCCCCGCCAACACCTTATCCTATAAAGTGTGGTCTAGTCGCTCCGTTTCCATTTTGCCTTCCCAGTGTATGAGGAACGGACTCGATAGGCAAACAGAAAAGCAAAGGAAGAGAGGAAGAAAAGCGGAACGCGCAATGTGGACACACAAAAATCAGCCACTGGATAGAAGGCATTTAGGATTTTCTTCTTTTCCAAGATGCGGATTAATTGCCCACGTTCTCGTCCAGAATAAAGGAGGCGAAGGCAGGATTCGAACCTGCAAAATCACGAGACAGACAAAACATCCAGAACAACCCGTGATTGTTTTTCCGTCAATCCCGAAAGAGAAGAATCAAGAGAACGGGATTTATTAAACTACTTCGCCAAATTCTTTGCCAAGATCAGAAACGCTAGTCATCGATATTGCGCCCACAATTGAGGAAAAACAGCGCAGAGAATAATATAAATCGTAGTTGGAATATTATCAACACCGTTAAAATGCGGAATCAGAGACGTCCAAAGAGCGCCTAATTTCCGATTAGAAAGAAAAACCAACACGGCCAAGAGCGTCAAGAGCAAATTCCGTTAATTCTGATTTTGCAAAAACAAGGCCGGAAGCAGCGGCAAAAGGAAATTCAATCATGCCGGGCGACCAACGCAGAAATAAAGGCGCCTCGGAGATAATCGGCAAGAAATTGTAAAAGAGCAAAGCCGAAGCGGCAGGCATGGCGCGCCTTCTCAATTTGTTCCTGCCGACGGCGGAGAAAGGAAAGGCGGCGGCTTTGCAGTTGCGATTTTTCGCTGAAATCATCCAGAATGCCGCGCTGTGAAGCAGTGGATTCAAAACTACTTGGTCGAACAAAAACGGGCGTTGGATTCGATTGACTTGGATCAAGTCGGCAAAATTGTCGTTTTGTTAAAAGAGGCAGTCGAGGCGGGCCGGCGAATTTTTGTCTTTGGAAACGGAGGGAGCGCCGCCAACGCCTCGCATTTTGCGACGGATTTGGGCAAAGGGGCTTCGGATGCTTTGGACGGCAGACGGTTCCAAGTTCTTTCGCTCAACGACAACGTCAGTTGGATGACGGCTGTTGGCAACGACTACGTTTATGAGGACGTCTTTTGGCGGCAGTTGGAAAACTACGCCGCGCCGAAGGACGTCGCGTTGGCACTGAGCGTTAGCGGCGATTCGCCCAACGTCGTCAAAGCTGTTTCTTGGGCGAAGGAGCGCGGGTTGCAAACCATCGCCATGATCGGCGCCAAGCGAGGGGCTTTGGCAGCGCTGGCTCAAGAGGTCATTGTCGTGGATTCCGAACACTACGGCCGAGTGGAAGACGTCCAGATGGGCGTTTGTCACATGCTCTGTTACGCGTTTATGGAAAAGGTCGGGGTGTAGCGGAACATTTTCGCCGGCAAGAGCTTATTGCCCGGCGATCAACTGCCGATATTCGGGGAGCCGGCGGATGCCGTGGAAGCGGGGATCTTCCTGAGACCTCGATAAGAGAGTCTCGCTTCCCGTAGGCAGGGGGCGTTGTTGTTCCAATTCAACCGCCTGCCTCAAGTTTGCGAGGGCTTCGGAATTTTTTTGCAGCAAGGCTTGAGTGGCCGCCAAATCATACCAAGCGGCGGGGTCTTTCGGCTTTCGCTCGACAAGCCGGAGCAGGGCCTTTTCCAAGTCGGTGTATCGTCCCAACTGCATGTAGGCGGAGGAAACCACGAGCAGGACTTCGGCCGAGGCGCCTTCGTCGTTGAGCGCCGATTCCTGCAACCGGAGCGCCTCGTTGGTTTGGCCTAGATTGAGATATCCTGCGATCAGTCTGGCAAGGACGGTGAAGTTTGCGGGATCTTGGTTGTACTGACTCTCTAATTGCGGCAATTCTTCCCTCAACTGAATCTTTGTTTCCCACTCTTGTTTTTTCTGATTCAGTTGAGCGCGCAGATTCGGAAGTTGCGCATTTTTCGGATCAAACTCGGAACAAACTTCCGCGAGCAGGAGGGCGTCGTCCACGCGTCCCACGGTTAACAAAAGATTCGCATATCGATAAACCGCCTCCAAACTGTACGGGCAAAGCGCAAAGGCCTGCCGAAAAGCCAACTCCGCTTCTTCCAGCAGTCGCCGCTCTTCTTCGAGGGTTTGGGGCTGGAGTTCCCGCGGGCACTGCGGGGACAATCGGAAGGCATACACGCCGCCGATGGCGCTTCGCAGTTTGGAAAAGGCTTTTTGCGCCCAACTTTCCCTCAGAAACTTTCTGTCTCCTTGATAGTTTTCTAAGTCGCCTCGCAGATAAACCTTCCTAGCAAAGTCTACCAATTCTTCCACCGTGGTTTCCGTGGTGATCCAATTGCCAATCAAACGTTCCATGTACCGTCCCCAAAATTCTCGGTCGCGGTCCATCATCTCTTCAGTGATGGCTTGGACCGGTTCTCTGTTCAACTTGAGGATGATTCCAAAAGGCGTCAGATGCGGAAACATCCAATCCATTTGAAAACTCTCTTCGATGTAGAACTCGCGCTCGGGATTCTTGTCGAAGATGAGCTTGGCTAAGACGGAATTGATCGCCAACACCTGCGCCATGTTGCCGACTTCGCCGGGCTTGAGTTGGTTTAATTGACGCTTTCGCTCCAGTTCTTTTTTGTGTTCGTCCACAACATATAGGAAATCCCAGTCGGACGGCGTGTAGATTTCTATTTCTGGATAAAGCCTCTTTGCCCGGCGACCTTCTTCCACGGAGCGCCCCAAAGCGGTCATCGCCCAGTCCAACGGCGCCGCCAAACGAGCCAAGAGATTGGTTTTTCCCAGTTCTCTGGACTTTTCAGAACGCAGCATTTCCTGAAAGAACGGCGGGTCTTTTTGGGCGCTTCGGAAATAGTGGGCGCGAATGTAGTCCAAATAGGTTTTGTCCGCCAGGGCGTTTTGCGTGATCAAATAAACGTCCCGCCGGTCGAATTCGGGGTCGCGCGGTTTTTTGGACGGCGGAAGAAAGCTCTCGCAAAAGATCATATAAGTGGGGTTGAACCGTCCCGGATCCGTGCCGCCGAAGAGAATGGCGTTCTTCGTCATCGACGGATAAAGATCAAAAGGAGGCTCAAACATATCGTGTCCAAACCAATAGCCGTAAAGGTGTCCTCGTTTTTCGTTTTCCCACCAATGAGTCAAGGCAGAGTGAAGCGGCATCGCGGCAAACACGGCCAGCACCAACCGCAAAGGCGCTTTGGCGGGGCAAGCGGCCAAACCCACCAGAAAGACGCCGGCGCACACCACGAGATACGCGGCGGCAAACCGATCCAACAGATGCACGCGATCCAAAGAAGCCCACAAATACAAAGCGATGCCCAAAGCCGCGCAACCTCCCAGCAAGCCCCGCCCCCGAAACTGCCGATATCGAGCCGCCAAAAGCGCCGCAATCAAACTCAAACCATATCCCGCCCAAAGCCCTACCAAGGCGTGCGAGGGCAAAAAGAAAACTCGATTCAGCTCTTGGCTTTGGCGGTCCGGCGGCGGATTGAGCAGGATCATTAGAATGAAGGCCAAACAAAAGAAAATGCCGGCCAGCCCCGCCAACCAAGCCTTTTCGCGCCGCTGCATTTGCGCGAAAAAGCCAAACGGCGTCAGCGCGGCCAGCAAAACAATCGGGTTAAACTCTCGGCCCAGCGCCTTCACATACAACCACGCCTGCTGCGCAAAACTGATCGGCGAGGTCATCGGATTGGGCTGTTCGTATTGCCCGCGGGTGAAGGCGTGCAAGAATCCCTCCCAAGTTCGCGGATAGCCCCAGTTCATCGGCGGATTAGTCGCCGAACTCAGCGGCATATACAAATAAAAGGAAAGGCCGGCCGCAAACGCCAAGAGCATCCACAGAACCGGCTTCCACTGGGTTAACACTTCCCGCGTCTTCGCACACAACCAAAGAAAAGCGCCGATGGAACTAATCCCGATTAGAACGTAGATGGCGAACAAAGGAGGATTGGCGTCAAACGCCGTAATCACGCCGTTCAGCTTTAGGAAAAGTCCCAGAATAAAAACGACGGAGTTGCCCAAAAACAAATCCCGACCCAGTCGCGGATTGGCGACGGCAATGGCAATCTCCAACCCAATCGCCGCCACAATCAAGCTTTGATGATTGTTGATGCAAATCCCAAAAAGAAAGAACGCCCAGTAAAGATATTTCCGATACCAAGGAGCATGCATCCACCGCATCAAACAAACGAGAACCCCCATAAAGGAAAGCACGCTGAACGTGTAAACCTCCACAATCACCGCCTGAGACCACATAAAACCGTTGAATCCCAGCAACAAGCCGGCCGCCAATGCGGCAACGCCGGAGACGGCCTTTTCCGTCCGCTCCTCCAGACCTTGAAAATCCGAAACGCTCCGGATCAACATACTGCTCCCCCTCGAAACCATGAGAGACAGCAATCCGCAGCTGCACGCGCCCGCAAACGCCGAAGCCAAAGCCACCCGAAACGCAATGTTGGAAACCGGAACCAAAACCGTGAACAGCCAAGTGTAAATCGTCCAGACCGGGTAGCCGGGAGGATGCGGCACGCCGGCGTAATAAGAGGCGACGGCCAGCTCGCCGCTGTCCTCCAAAGTAACGTCCGGCGCCAAAGTGTATAAATAGCCCAGAAACACAAAGAAAAAGGCCGCTCCCGCAACCATCCAGTCGAACTTTCGGAAAAACCGAATCTTCGCAGGCTTTTGGCCGTTGGAAACAGCGGCGGCGGTTGAGGACGCGGTCGGATCTTTCTTTGCAACGGCCTTCGGAGGCCGGGTTGTTTTGGTTTTTCGCTTGTTTCTCATTCCACTCATGCAAGCGCTCCCGCGGGCAAGTTCCCGCGCAAACGCCCAACGCGAAGAAACAATAGAACGAAAATCCACCCTCTTTTTCAACACAAAAATGCCGTTCCGACGGTTTTCCAGTGGATCAAAAAAGGCGGATGGTTTCCACTTGATTCATCGGTAACTTTTCTGGGTTTTCGGCAAAATGGAATCTCGAAGGACGGTTGGCAAAAGCGGGAATTCTTTGACGGTGACGGAGTGGATATAGGTTTGCTTGTTTCCATATTTGGTTTTGACAAGTTTTTGCCCTCGGCAAATTTCGAGTGTTTTGTGCAAATCGGCGGGGCGGCAGCGGATGGCTTAGGCCATGTGGGAAATGGATTCAAAGCATTTCCCCCTGCTTGAGACGTGGCTGCATATTTGTTTGCGGAGGAGTTCTTAGCCTATGATTTCTCAGAATTGCTTAGCAAGCGGGCTTTGTCGCAGACGTTCGCGATATGCTTTCTTTCTTCGGGCGAGAGAGTTGGGCGAGCGTTCTCTTTGGCGGAGGAATCTCACTTGGCAAAATGTCGTTCGAGAGCGATGCAATAGACGATGACAATCCGCAATCATCGGGCAGGCTTGCTTGACGATCATCGGAGAGAGATGCGCTCGATACCCTTACCTCATCCGCCGCTAACTCATTGTCCAAAACTTTATTTGGCAAACCTTTGGCAACAAGGTACCGTTTACATGTTTTTGATGACACAAGGACAATATTACTGATTCCTTCTAAAAGTTAAATTTATTTTGGGCTTTGGATGCTAGTTGGACGGGGAATCGGGGTAAGGCAAAGCGGTCTTCATCAGATTTTCGATCTCCACGATTTTTCTTTTAAAGCCACTCACCCGACTATCTTGTCGGGATCGCAAAAAGAAACAGCGATTTTTGGCGGGCAGGCCTGATGCCCGCCTCTTGAACGGCTGCCCAAATTCTCCTGACCCTCATCAATAGACAGGGTGCAGGCTTATTCGTCAGCTAATATTTATTTCTTTGGCGTAGAATTTTCCGTGAGGCTTTTTGCGCTCCCGATTCCGCGCCATTGAAAAACCTTGCAACGACGAAGGCGAAACGGCCTAATCCCGTTGCTTGGGGTTACCTCAGCGTCTTTGCGGGCCAACTCTTGCCCGGTGGGGAGGTTGTTTGTTATTGGAGTTGGCGCGCAAGGCGGGATATTCATTAGCCTTGCCAAAGTCCTAAGACTCTTCCGCAGTCCCATCCTCACCTCATCTAAATCGGCCTGCCAAGTCTCCTAGATTCCCTCATACGCGAATGCGCTTTGCAAGGCGCCGGTTGCTTGGCTGGGCGCCTCTTCCCGCCCGCTCTCTTGGCCAGCGCCATAACCGCTTTCTCCTTGCGCCAGAGAAACTCCCCTCTCTTTTCGATTGCCTCCCTCGAAAAGATGGGAATCAACGCCCCGCAGCTCCGCTGGAATAAACGCACTCTCCCTTCTCCCTATAAATTCTCTATGGAACTTGTGGAAATAACCTTCCAAAAAAATGTAAAAAAAAACGCCCCCCTTTTTAAACAAGAGGGGCGAAACCACGAAGATGCTCTCGGAAAATGCGGGATTCTCCTCAGCGCGCCGGCGTGCCAAAGCCCACTAATCCAAGAGACTCTTGGCCTTCTTGGCCGGGCGCGGTGCTTCCCTCAATTAAACCGCCCGCATTCCAGCCCACTAAACCACCTACCCCAATGTTCCCCAAAACTGCCGCATGAACATGGCTGTCCGCTATATGGCCAAAGTTATGACCCACTAAACCCCCAACGCTGTTCGCTCCTGCTACCCGACCCCGAACAGAACAATTGCGAATAAGCCCTTGATTCAACCCGGCCAATGCACCCACAAAGTTAACCCCTTGAATATGAACGCCTTCTAAGCCTACATTGACCACTTGCCCCCGCTTGCCGATTGCGCCAAACAAGCCACTTGGCTTCTCATAGAAAAGAGCGGCCTCGCTCTGGTCTTGGAACAGGTTAACAATCCCATGGTTGTTGCCTTCTAGAACGGCTTGGAAAGGATGGGCGAAAACCCCGATGGACTGCCAGCCGTTTCCTTGATTCCAAAAGGGGTCTGCTTCATCGGCTCGGTTGTTTTTGTTAGAATCAAAGTGGAGGTTCGTTGTGAGTTCGTAGCCTTGGGCTTGGGTATTATTGGGGATGCCCATGTTGGCGATGGCGCTGGGGAAGGCTTGGTTGTAAGCTTTGGCAAACTCTTCTTTGTCGGGTTGGCCGTCGCCGTTCAAGTCCCAGCGAATCGCATTCAGCTGCGCCAAGTTGCTAATCTCAATCAAGCCGTTATCATCTTGGTCGTAGTCGGTTGGAGGCACTTGAACTTGTTGAACTTCTTGCTGCTCCTCTGATGGTGTTTCGGGTTCTTCCTCTCCTACGACGGTGTGAGAAAGGGCCACGGAGACAATCCCGGCGTTGTTGATGGCTAGGAAACCCGGGCTGGATGGTATTGAATGCCTAATGCTTGCCTGCTCGTTGGTGTCGGCGGCATCGGCGCTGGCCGTCACGGTCACGGTTTGGTAGCTCTGCCAAGTGGATGGTGTGAACATCAGCTTGCTAGGATTGACGGTGATTCCAGAATGCGTCGTTTCTAGGTTGACAATTATATCCTCAAACCCACGAGAGGAAGTGGGTTTCACTTGGTAAGTGGCAGAGCCGCTTTCACTCAAGGACACTTGCTTGGTGTTGAACATGAGCGAGGACGGAGTCGAGCCGCCGGGCCGCGAGGGGAACGGCGTGATTATCGGAGTCACTCCACCACCGCCATTGTTCACATTCACAGGAGAAGGAGGCCCTTCAATTGTCCACTCTGCAATAAAAACGGGGAGGATTAGTGTTCCATCTTCATCGAAATATTTACTTTTAACCGTCCCATCACTATTATAGAAGTCCCTGGGATCTACCCTTCTAATGCTGGCTTCTTTAAGAATCCGAGCGTTGGTGGGGTTGCTGAAAATTAAATTAAAGGCTTCTCGTTCAGGTTCGTCTACCTCGTCGTCTAGAATAGGAATGGAGATGGTTTGGATGAAGTTGGTCGTGCCGGCGGGGATGAAGATGGTGCCTCTGGTTCCGACGTAGTCTTCCCCTGCCTTGGCCGTGTCGTCTTTCGTAGCGTAGTCCAAGGTGATATTCTCATGGTAGGGGCCATTCTTTAATTCAACTTGGAACTTAGCAAACACTTCTTCCTCCGTTTTCTCGAAATGAGATAATCGGTAGGAGTAAGAAAAAGGGGCTCCATCCCTATATGAGGCTTTTTCTCTAAATGATCTGTCCGGATCATCATAATATTGCTCATCAGCATTCCATCGCAGTAGGAAAGAGTCTTCAAATGAAATAACATAATTTCCCGGATTCAGAATTGGGCGGCCGAAGCCTCCGTCAAGCACATGTATATTCAATGAAGTCCAATGCCCGCCTACATCCTGGTAAATGCCATAATGAGTAGAACTTATGCCGTTTATCCAAATCGTAGATGGGGTTTCGACTGTAAACCGATGCTCCTTAGAAAACCCTCCCTCCCGATAATATAGATAGTCAGGTTCATAGAGATCACCAGTAATAGTGTCTCTAACCCAAGTACCCCACTGCGTTATTGCTATCAACTCTAATCCCCGCAAGCCATTTTCTTTTATGACATGATAAGTTCCGGTGTCGCGAAAGTAACGAACAGTCCCAGAGCGACGAGCTTCTATGAGTGTACTAGAGCCATAACGTCGCAATGGCCCAAAAGAGCCGCTGACTACGTTCGTTCGGTTGACATAACGGCTTCCCTCATAAGTATAGGAAGCGAGAACACTAACAGAAAGGTAGTGCTCCAAAATCTCAGGATTTGCGGGTACATAATTGACAACGTTGGTATCCCAAACCCAACGAATTTCAGTTGCAGAATCCTCTGATTGCCCCCAAGCCGCAGGCATTCCGGCTGCAAAAACTAAAGCGATCCAAAGTGTAAGTGTAAATGTTTGTTTCATGGTGTAATTGTTCGATTAAGGTCTACGGTTGTTGTCAAAGGCATCAAGCGGAGGAATCGTTGTTTTCCTGCCGCTTTCTGCAAAATTATCGTCAATCGGACTTGGCCGGCACCATTGGATTCCCGCAGGATTTTGACTCCGGCTTCCGGTAGCGGCCGCCAATTTCCGCCAAGCAGATCAGCGGTTTCCTCTATTTTGAGTTCTTCCGGCGGGACGAGGAAGACGAATCGGACGTCGCCGTCCAGCAAAGATTCGGCAAAAATCAGGCGGCTCTTCCATTCTTCAAGGCCGTCGGAGGAACCGGTCAAGATCGGTTGGTTTGCGCTGGAAGTCGCCAAAGGTTGAAAGCTTTGCGGCTGCTGCGGCAAAGGCCCGCCGGAAACCGGCGGCGCCTCGGCCTTCGTTACTTCAATAAGATAAGTCGACCGAGATATTCCATTTTCGGCTGTGACGTCAATGGCGATGATGTTGTATCCCTCTTGGAAGGAAACTTGCGGGCCTTTGTCGGCAGTGCTTCTGGTTGTGCCGCGAACGCCGGAAAAGATGTCCACCGCTGCCCCTGAATCGTTGGGGGTCGCCGTCACCGTCGTCGAAGCGACGTCGTGTTCCACAAGCGCCGTGTAAGTTTCTTTTTCAGGAGAAAAGGCGGGACTCAATACCACCCCGCTCAATCGCAAAATGCTCAACGTGGCATCATTAGAAACGTCCGAAGCGCCGGAAACTTCGGCATTCATATCGTAGGCGTATATCTTTTTATCATTCAAGTCCGAAACCCACATTATCCCGTTAGTCGACCATATCCCCCGAGGGTTTCCCAAATACGATCTAACCATCTCCCCTTCGCCATTTAGAGTAATGTCCTTTAATAGATCGATGTTCTTAGATGGATCGGGATCGCCCCGGTTTTCGTCCAGCATTTTGTAGGCAAATAACTTTGCATAATTAGTTCCCTCATTATTCCAGTCCAAAACCCACATGTTCGTTCCATTCGACCAAATGCCCCAAGGGTTGCTGTTATCAACGCTTAGTGTGAATTCTTTGTTAACGACTCGAGATTTGTCTGTATCACCTAGATTAAGATTATAGGCGAAAATTTTTCTCACAAGATCATTGCCAACTGAAACACTATCATCCACTACCCACATGGTTGTCCCATCTGACCAAAGCCCGCGAGGAGAGTTGTTGGTGGAAGAGCTTAAGGTGTTGAAGTCTTCGGAACTATGATAGTGATTTGCGTCGGCAGTTAGATTATATGCATAGATTTTATCGCCTCCGTCCGGCACCCACATTATCCCGTTAGTCGACCATATATCCCCGGGAGCAGAATTACTCATCTTCAATTCAAATCCCTTATCATCGTCCCGCCGTCCCCATTCGTGATCGGTCATCTTATAGACGTAAAACTTCTTATCTTTCTGGTCCAAAACCCACATATTTGTTCCATCAGACCATAGGCCTGTTGGCTTGGCGTCGGTGTTGCCCATTGTCAAAAAATTGAAGTCTCTAAACGGGAGTCGTCCGTCGTTATATCTTCGTCTAATATTGACGGTATATTGTTTGACGTCGGCGTTTTCGGCATGGACGGTGATTTTGATCGTGTTGTCGCCTTCCGCCAAATTGATTTGATGGCCGTCTGTGTTGGCGTCTGCGTCTTTTGGCTGGATCGCCACGCCGGCGTCTGGATCCTGCGCGATGGCGGTGACCGTCGTGGAAAAATTTGTATAAACCACATAGGCTGAATAATTATTTGTGACGCTTGAAAAAACCTCTGCAATACGCATTGACGTCGATTCGGAATAGACGTTGCTCAGTTCCAATCTTTTTAGCTTATTGTTCGCGGAGAGCGGCTGGTTATAGGCGAATATTTTTTTAGCCGTATTGTCCACCACCCACATGGTCGATCCGTCTGAAAAGATGGCCTCCGGGTTGTGGTTTTTGGCGGCTTTCAGCGTGTTGAAGTCTTTGGTTTCCTCCCGGCAGTGAATTGTATATGAAGATACATCCGTTTTCAGTTTGTAGGCAAATAACTTGTCGTCTGCGTTGTCCGCAATCCAAAGGCTTGCGCCATCGGACCAAAGGCCGACACGGTTGGCAGTTGCGGTGTCGACGTCTGCTATATTAATATTCTTAGTTGGGGCAGGCAGTTTGTTTGACATTCCATAGGCGTAAATTGTGTTGTCTCCATAGTTCGTCACCCACATAGTTTCGCCGTCCGACCAGATCCATCGAGGATTGGCGTTCGCGTCATCCAAGTTGAAGTCATTGGTGGAATTGAGGCGATCCCCGCTTTCCAATTCGTAGGCGTAGAGTTTGTCGTCATCCGAAGAATCGTCTGCTATCCACATGGTTGTGCCGTCGGACCAAATGCCATAAGGATTATTATGCGTCAGGTTGTTTGTAGAAATGACGTTGGAGGATTGCAAGTTATAGGAGTAAAGCTTTCCGGAGTGTGTGTCGGTGCTTTCTCCATTTTGGTCTTGCGTTGTCGTTGTTTCCCGAGCGGATAGCCACATGGTTGTGCCATCCGTCCAAAGACCTCGTACGACTACGTTTGTTGGTATCCAACTCGTCGACAAAGCAACATCCTTGGACGGATCGTTGTAGGTGAAGAATTCTCGCGTGACATCGACGGTGTAGGTTCGGGTTCGGGGGAGGCCGGTTGCTTGTCCGTTGGTGACAGTGATGGAGATTAGGTTGTCGCCGACGGTCAAGTTGACTTGGTGACCGTCTTTTGTCGCGTCTGCGTCTACCGGCGAAATGGAAAAGACTCCATTGGTGGGGCGGTCGACGGGGCGGAGTGTCCTCGGAGAAACCGTGAGACTCTCGGTTGCGTAGGGAACGGAGGCGGTATATCGAGTTGTGCCGCTATCAAAGAATGGATGGAGCTGAATCTTCTCGAAGTCTTCGTATTCCCTGCTGGGAACATGCCCCGTCAACTCCAAGGCGCCCAAACTGGCCGCATTCGACAAACGATAGGCGTAGATTTTGTTTGTGGCGCCCCCTAAGTAATCATCTTTTTCCGCCACCCACATAGTGGCGCCGTCCGACCATATCCCGTGAGGTCTGTCGTTTCCGTTATATGTTAAATTCGTAGTTATCAAATTGCCAAATTCCTTGTCTGTATCGCGGCTTCCGTCCCACACCGGATTTCCTTGCACGTTGTTCGTCCACATGTTGTAGGCGTAAATCCCTGCTGTATCATCCTCTCGATTGGTAGCCGCCGCTGTCCAGTCCGAGGTCCCATTCCTATTAAAAGCCGATACCCACATGGTGATGCCGTCGGACCAAATGTAGGATTTGAATAGATCGACGTTCAATTTGGCGTCCGTAGATTCGGTGGTGATTTCCTTGCCGGGAATGTTGGTTTTGGTGGTCAAGTCGTAGGCGTACAGTTTGTCATCACTATCGTCGGCCACCCAAAGCGTTTCCCTATCGGACCACATCCCCTTAGGTGCGTTGTTCCCGGCAGCACTGAGGGTGTTGAAGTTTTTGTCGGGAATGTTGGTTTTGGTGATCAAGTCGTAGGCGTACAGTTTGTCATCACTATTGTCATCACCATCGTTGGCCACCCACATGGTTTCCCCATCCGACCAGATGCCGCGAGGCTTGTCGTTGCCGGCAGCTCTGAGGGTGTTGAAGTCTTTGTCGGGAATGTGGTCTGTGGTGGCCAAGTCGTAGGCGTACAGTTTGTCATCACCATCGTCGGCCACCCAAAGCGTTTGGCCATCCGACCACATTCCCTCAGGGACGTTGTTCCCGGCGGCTTTGAGTGTTTCGAAGTCTTGATTCTCGTTGCGGGTGGTGGGGGATAGAAAGGCATGATAGGCGTAAAACTTGTTGTCGGTCTGGTCGACCACCCACATGGTTTCCCCATCAGACCATATCCCGCGGGGTTTGTCGTTTCCTGCTCCGCTTAGAGTCCAGTAATCCTTGTCCGGATCTCGAAAGCTATTGGACATGTTGTAAGCTTCAATTCTTTGTTGATCGCCGGGCCTAGTCCCTTCAATACTCGCTACCCACATGGTCGTCCCATCCGACCAGATACCCTGAGGGCCTACCATGTCGACATTATCGTCTCTATCTAGTTTTGGGTCACCACCGTGTCTTTTGATGTCGTTGCTAGAGTTCTTTCGTTTATAGGTATTCCCATCTTTCTCGTAGGCGTAAATCTTCCGTTTGCTGTAGTCGGCGACCCACATGTATTCGTTATTGGCCCAGATGCCGTGAGGCTTTCTGGTACCAGGGACTACGGTGACGTCTTTGGTCGCGATGCGAGTTCCCGTCGCATATTTATTCCACGCACCTTCGGGCAACGTTTCGGTCGAATCAGTCCACGTTAATGTGTAAGCGAGGATTTTACCTGTTTCATCTACGTCCTTGTCTGTTCTGAAGTAGGACACCCAAAGCGTTGATCCATCATTTTTTCCATTTGCCCAAATGCCGTAAGGTCGGAGGTTATCTGGCATATCCAAAAGGAAATCGTCTGTGTTGGCGCTGACCTCGTTTGTGTTGGTGCTGTCATTATGGTGATCGTCTAGGCGTGTTAGGGTTAGGCGTTTTGGGTTTTCGGGGTCCGGGTTCACGCTGTACGAATAAATTCTCTCACTCTTGTGGTCTAGCACCAGCAGAACTCTTCGATCCTCGTCCATCCAAACGCCGCTAGGATTTTTGTTGGGCAATCCGTAGCCAGAGGTCTCGAATTCTTTATCGAGGTCGCGCGAGGCGAACGGTTGGGCGGAGGCGTTCGGGAGGGCTAGGGAAAGCAGAGCGAGCGCGATTCCAAAAGAGAATCTCGTCGCAACGCGCAGACGGCGCGGCGAAGGAACGGCCAAAGGGAAAAGGGAATGTCGTTCTTCCTGAGATTTGGTCGGATGGGCGTCGTGAGGGAACGTTTTCTTCATGAGTTTTCGAAAATGCGAATTATTAATTTGGCTTTTTGAGCAAAACTTTGAATGGAGTTTGGCCGCTGATTGGGAGTCGTCAAGTTTTTTTTCATTTTTTATGGGAAGAGCGGCGAATGGAACGTGATTCTGGGGAAGAACGTCGCTCAGCGGGGGGGGGGGGCAGAAGTTGGCCTTGGCGGGTTTTGGCCGTCTTTTGCGCTTCTGTAAGTAAGTAAGTCATCATACTTCCCTCAAATTTTCAGCATTTTGACCATTTGTTGCCGGCCAAGGAAAAGAAAAATAGAGTGAGTTGAAACAAAATGCAACATTTATTTTCATTTTTTTCGAGATTTTCTCTGGATAGTCGTCTTAAATTTTCAGCATTTCTCGGCCAAAAAAGAGAAAGATAGAGCGGGTTAAAACAGAATGCAAGCATTTTATTCTGATTTTCGGATTTTTCTTGGCGGGTTCTTTTTGGAATTGCCGCGGTGGTTGAGGGGCGGCTTTGCGGATCTTTTGGCTTGGCCGGCTTCTTAATCCGCTAAAAACGGCTGAAAACGAGTTTGCCTTCATAATTTTCCCAGACACGAAGGCTATCTTCTTCGATTCAATTCTAGGAATCAATCTTTTTTCATTTTTTATCTCGCTCTCATTTTCTCGGCTTTTCGGAGATTTCTCGCCAAACGAAAGGGAGGATAATTGATTTAGATCCGGCGATCAACAACGATTTTTGTTTTGGGGCTATGGATGGAGAATCACGGCGGTGGTGTTTTTTTGTTGGGGTTGTTGGGTTGGCAGGGCTTTTTGCAGGAGTTGTTTTGCCGTTTCTTTAAGGGGAATGGAGAGGGCGCGTTGTCGTCCCATTGGGGACATTTTGTTCCAAGTTTTTTGCAGGATGCGGATCATTTTCTTTTCGGGGATTCGTTTTAGGAAGGAGGGGAATTCGAATTGGAGGAAGGTCAGGCACAGAGCGTCTTCTAGGATTTGGACGTCGCCTTTTTTTTGGCTCAGTTCTTTTTTTAGGTTGAGGTTTCGCACGGCTTGGATTAGCGGTTCTTCGCAACCGATTTGGCGGAGGATTTTTGTTGCGGCGTCGGCGTGGAATTGTTTCAAGTCTTGTCGCCATTTGAGGTATCCGTTTCTGGTGTTTGGGTATTGGTTGCGCGGTTTTTTCCAGCGGCGGATGTGCTGGCAGCGGCTGGCTAGGCGGAGGGCGGGGGATGCGTTTGGTTGTAGTTTCGCAACCCAGTTGGCTACTCGTTGGGCGTCGATAAGTTCGTGCGGTTGGGATTGACCGTTGATTTTTTTGCGGTTGGGATCTTCGGCGTTGGCGGCGTCAAAGGCGGCGAGGGCCTGCTGGACTTGGCAATTTTCGGTCATCGTCGAGGAAGCGGGGGCGGTTCTCTTGTTATGGCGATGGTTCCGCGCCCATTTTGAAGGCTGGGGGCGGCAAATCCAAAGCCGGCGCGGAATTGTGTTTTTCCTTGTTTTGTCGAGAAGTGGGGCGATTTTTCTTCGGCTCTTGCTGTTGCCGTGCGGCGGAAGGGGCGGATGCGGTTGTTGAAATCGAACACTCCCATGCTGAAGTCGCCTGCCCAACCCGCTAGATCGGGAATGCGAATTTGGGGAGGCGACAAAAATTGGGCGTTGGCTGGTTCTAGCAACCATGCGAGGAAGGACTGCCCGTGCGCCGGGATTTGGGTAAGCGACAGAAGCAGGGGGGATTCTATCGTCGGGATGCTTCCATCGGCGGCGGCAAGGGATCCGGCGGCGATTGTCAAGCGGAATCCTTCTATGCCCGGCAGTGTCAACTCAACGTCCGAGGCGCCGTCAAAGGGGATTGCGGAGCGGTTTTTGGTGAAGGGAAGCACCACTGGATCGCGGAGTTGGTTTTCTATGCCGCGAATCAAAAACAATTCTTTGGTTGCAACGGCCGGGCGCGAAGACGGTTGGTTGGAAGTCTCTTCGGCGGGGAGCCAAAACCGCAGTACGGCGGCGCCGGGAGAAAGGCCGGTCAACCGAAAGCTTCCCGCCGCATCGGTATTTGCTGATTCAAAGGGCCGTCCTTCGATAATGATTTCGACTTTGGCGGCGGCAACGGGTTGCGAAAAAGGCGTCAACACCAGGCCTCCGACCGTTGTTTCCTCGTCCAGATTGGGATTGACGGCTCGCAAGGCGAACAGCACGTTGGGAGCCGCTCTTCCCGGCACGCTGGCCGACACCGTTTGCGCTTCGGCCTCATCGCCCAGCACGAACTGCACTTCGGCGAATCCCGCATTGTTGCTGGTTGTGGAAAAAGAAGTCCGCCCGCCGACTTTGCCTCCGCCGGTGAGAACGGCGAAGGTTACTTCCCGTTGGCTGAGCGCGTTGGCGCCGTCGTTCACCCAAACTCGAAGCGGTTCTGCCGCCGCGGTTCCCGTCGCCGCAATTTGACCGTCGCCGCTGATGTAACTGAGGCGGACGTCGTCGCTTGGGAGCGCAGAAGCGGCAAAGTAAGTTCGGCCTTGGACGTCGCGGCTTTCGGCCTTCAGGAGATGATTTCCTTTTCCCGCAAGGATTCCCAACCGCCAATAGACTTGCGCCCGTCCGTTGGAATCGGTTAAGGCGGACAGCCGCAAGTTCCCCGGCGCGGTCGCATCTCTGGCAAGCGATATTTTGCCAAGTCCGCCCAAGACTTGGAAGACGACCGGCTTGCCGACAATTGGTCTTCCGTTCGGATCGAGAACGAGAACGCTGGCTGGTTTGCTGAGTTGGCCGCCTGACAAGCCTTCTTGGAGATCGCCGAATTCTTTGAGCAAGCGAAAGCCTTCCGGCCTCCGTCGGTTCACCACGAGTTCGACCGCTGTTTCGTTGCCGACAACGTCCGTGGCCAGAACCAAAATGCGGTTCTCGCCTTCTTGCAGGGAGATCGGGGCGCTGAGGAATGATCCGTTGCTTCCGTCGCCGAGGAACACTGCGGCGTTTGCGCCGTTGACCGTGACGGACAAGCCGTGTTGCCCGCTCAATGCGTCGCTCACCGTCCCCGCAATCGTGATTTCGCTCAGAAAGGTTTCTTCTCCCTGCGGCGGGGAGCGCACCTCAACGGCAGGCCCTTGCGAGTCTTGCAAAACGCGGAAAGGAAGCGGAGGAGTGGGGTTGCCGAAGGCGTCAAAGCTGGAAACGTAAAACTGCCGAAATTGGTTCGCGGCCAAAGGCGCTTGGATGTCGAAGACTCCTCGTTCGTCTGTCTGCGTTTCGATTGCGCCGAGAGCGTGCCTTACAAGAACCCGGACGCGGGGAAGGGCGTTTCCCTCGAAGGAGAAAATGTTTCGGTTTGTGTAGGGGCGAAAGGAGGAGAGAACCGGCCGCGTGGCGACGTCGGTCAGCGGAGTTCCCTCTACCGCGGCGGCCGCCGCCAAGTCTGCGTCGGCCACGTTCACAATCCCGTTGCCGTCCACATCCGCAAAATAGACCAGAGATTCCGGCAAGGGGACGCGTCCGTGCACGTGGTTTAGAATGGCGGCCACGTCGTGAATTGTGGCCTTGCCGTCCCCGTCCAAGTCTCCGAGCTTGGATGGTTGCGCCCAAGCGGAAACGGCGGCCAGCAGTCCTAGTCCGGCCGTCCATATCCAAGCCAATCGGATTGTGGGAAAAACGCGGATTGCGCTTAAAATAGGGAACAATATCATTTCGCCGCCCTTTCTCCGGCTCTGGTTTGCGGAAACTCTTTTCGGACGCGGTAAAATCGGCTTTGGTTTTTGGCGGGCGAGTCTTCAAAGCGAATCCAACCGCCTTGGCCGGGTTGTTCGTCAATCGTCTTCCAGTCAACCGTCGGCAGATGATCGGTGCACTCCAAGTAGCAACGCGCGCCCTCTTCGCACCAAATCGCCAAAAGAATCTTCGAGATTCCCGTCTCCGTCGTCACAAAGTCAAAGTCGATTTTTGCCTCTTGCGCCGCATTGTCCTCATAGCGAATCAGGGAGAGATTCACCGGCAAAAGCCCTTTGGCAGCCAAGGCCGGCGTCGGCTCCGCTCCAAATCGCATGGGAGTTTTTATGTTGTCGGCCAAGCGCCGAAAGCGAAGGGAAAAAAGGGATTCCCCACCGGACAGCATCGATCCCTCCAAAGACGCGTCCGCCCAAACAAAACTCAATCTTCCCCGTTCCGCCCGGCGAGTTCCAAAATGGCTTTCGGAAAGATTCGGCAGGTCAAACTGGGAGACGCCGTCAAAGGCCAGCTCGGCGGGGTTCCAAACCAAAGTGAACTGTAGCGAAGTGACTCCATGAAATCCTTCGGCGGCGCGCAGTGCAGCGGAAAACTCTTTTCCAGAGCTTTGACTCTGGTCGAATCCAATGGCCAGCGCCACGGATTCGTTCTTCGGCGCGGACTGTTTTCCCGAAGGAATCGACAACAACCGATAGCCGATTGGGTTGATCGCCTGGGAGTTGACGCCTCCCCAATCACCGTCTACATCGCCCAGCTTGACTCCGATAAAATCTTGATCGGATAGATCTCCCGCAGGCGATTCGTGCCGAATAAAGTCGGGCGCCTCCCAAGGTTGCGCGGCGTCGGAAAACCCCGCGTCCGCCGGCAAGAAACGGAACACGGGCTGGCCGGAAACGTAGCGGTCCGCGTTTCCGTGAATGACTTGCCTCATCAAAAAAGCGTCCGCCGCGTTGATCCCGCCTTGGCGGTCAACATTGGCGGCAAGGCGTTTCCAGGGAGATTCCAGCGGTTCCTTCCCCAGAACGTGCCTCTCCACAAGCAGAAGGTCCAGCACGGTCACCCCCCGATTGGGCGGCGAATCCGTCCGCTTTTCCAAAGAAAGCGCAATCGGAACTTCCGACGGCGCTCGAATGCCAAAACTTCCATCCTCATTGCCGACGCCGTCCGCCGTTGCCTCTCCGCGAACTTTGACCGTGACGCCGGAAATCGCCTGCCCTCCGCTGTAATAACGAATTCGGCCAGATAAATGAATCTCCGGCGGCGTTGGAACAATCGACAAAGTCCCGGACCTCAGAACTCCCCCGCCAACGGCGACCAGAGAAGCCGCGCCTCCCAAAAGCAACGACTCCAATCGAATCCTGCTCGGCGTCAAGAGAGAACCGTCAGCAACGACAAGTTGCAGTTGCGCCACTCGCCGGCTGGGCAAATAGCCGGTTCCCGTTCCATAAACCGCCAAACGATAATGTCCCGCGGAAAGCCGGCCGGACTGAACCCGAATTTCTTCGGGCAGGCTTGGGTCGGCTACCAACGTCGCCGCGTCAAATAGGCTGGTTTCCCAGCGAACGTCGAACTGAATCCCCACTAACTCGACGTCCGTTTCCAGCACAATCGGAATGGAAACCGGCCTTCCCTGATGCGCAATTGCGTCCGGCACGGAAACCGTCGTTGCCGCGCAAGCAAAAGTCTCGGCCAAAAAAAGCGCGATCCAAAGACCGCATCGAACAAAAGTTTTGCGCCAACTCCGCCACATGAAAAAACTAAACCCTACGCCCGCAACCAAAACGTTCAATTCTAGATGATCCCCAATCGACGGAGAAGGAAAATCCTCCATCCACTCGGCGCCGAATCGGTCGCGCTTGCTCTGTTTTTCGCAACCGTTCCGCATAGAATCCGCGGGCGAATCAGGAGTTCCATTCAATAAGGCCATAAAAAGTCTAGAGACCGCCCGAACCGTCCGGCGTTTCAAAAACTAAGACGCGTTCTCCCACAATCCAGATTTCCCATTCGTTATGAAACGAAAAAAACCTCGCTTCGGAAAGATAGTAGCGGAGTTGATTGAAAAACGAGTCCAATCTCAACAAAAGCCAAACCATGAACCACTTGGCTGCAGAGCGCAAATCAATGCCCGCTGTTGGCCGAGACAAGAAATGATGGCGGCTACAAAGTTGCATATTGCTGGCGTTGTTGGCAAAAGGAGTCCTCGCTCCCTAAACTCCGTTCTGGCTCTCGCAGATTCGACGTCTATGGGGGTTGTTCGCGCTGGAAAACAAGGAAGACAAAGAGAGGGTAACGTTGAGGCGCGCATTGGCGTCGCAAATGTTTCCAAAATCATTGGCGGCGGAAAGCAAAATTTACTAAGAGGTTTTGACTCCGCTAACTATTGAAGCCTGCGGAAAGTCCGAATGCTATTGCTATTAGTCGCGCTGGCGGAACCGCACAATCTCCACCAACACCCCAAACTACTCCATCAACCTCGACCAGGCCGTCATACTACACCTCTATAAGATCTTTCACAACAATCCAACCAACTAGGGGCGTGTTGACACTAAATTTCAAAATGACTGACGGCAGTGCGAGAAGTCGAAAATATGATTCAAGCCCTAGTCGCTGGAAAATATCGTCTAAAGTATTGGCATTGAATGACAATGAGTTATCGACATTTTTCCTTAAATCCATGGAGTGTTCAGGGGTTCAGGAAAATGCTTGCGCGAGAAAAAAAAGATTGTGGGCGAAAGTTCGAATCTGGTTTTTTGGAGGTGGAAACGTTAGTTGACCGAAACAAACAAAGCAGATGCAATCTCTTTGGAAACTCAGAGGCGCGACTCTCGGCGTTGCAGAGATTGGATCGCGGTCGCGGCGGTGACGAAAATCAAGGAAGCGGCCGTTTCCCTCGTTTCCAAACTTTTCTCCCCTCTGACGCAAAAGGAGGGCGTCCGTTTGCGGCCAGGAAGCCTTCTGCCTTAAGCGCAATCTTTCAAACCGCCGGCATCGGGATGCTCGCCGTCAACGCAGTCTCTCGCTTGTCAGCGAAACTCCATCCTCTACGCCAACGGCTCAATCAATGGAACTAGCGCAAGAAAACCGCCCTAGTGGCCACTCTCGCAATCACTGCTACCGGCGTTTTCTATCACCAAAGAACGCATGAGGCCTTCTTCGTCCCCATCCTTGCCACAAAATCCGGAGATTTCTTCGTGAAATTCTTTGCCGGATACGTACTCAACAAGGCGCTCAATGCTGCGTTCTCCAAAAAAACTCCAGAAAACCGCCTATGCGCAACCTGACGGATGGCTTTACCTCAACCGAGAATATTACGAACGAAATTATTCCTACGACGACTCAGGTACGAAAACAGAAGGCCGCAGCATCGACGCCAAAGCCAACGCATTGTATCACAAAGCCTATAACACCAGCGGCACTGACTCCAGTTTAAGCCCGGCCGCCCTTGACTAAAATGAAGTTCCGGCTGAAGTCAGCCACAACCCCAATTTCAACGGCCACTCCAAAACCTACGCAGTCCTCGAGCAAAAATCGGATGGCTCATGGACGCCCTTATTCACATGGTACCGTTGACGGCCTAGTCAAAGATAGCTTCAAAGCATCACCTTCTCTTGGGGGAGGCTACGTCAAGGAACCCACTGCGGCTGAAATGCAGGAAGAACTCGATGAATATCGATTTCAAAATCATCAGCAGACTCGAATGGATCGGAGACGCCACAAGATACTTCAAAATCCAGATATACTACTCTCTGGCGCACAACACATAACATAAGACATAGTTGGTGTCGTCGTGTGCATCCGCTATGCAAACGCGCAACCAAATACGAATACCCCGTCTACCAAAACGAGAGCGTCGGCAAGCCATAAACGAAAAACCAAACAAGAAAGGAGAACATCTGAAATGAAAAGTGTTTACATCATTGCGAGAGGCATTCTGGTCATGGCCGCCATTGTCTTCCTTGCTCCCCAAGAGACGACCAACACGGAAGAGGAGGCATCGATATCGCTCAATAAAATTGATGCCATCATCCTCAAGGAATACAGAACTGACTTGACTCCCGAAAATGAAGAAATTATCCGCCAAAAAATTGTCGAACGACTCGCCAAGGAGAAAACGGAGATGCGAAAATACGGACGCCTTCCCACTGCCCACGAGCGAGCGACTCAATGGTGGAAGAAACAAGACGCGGCCGCCGATCGTGCCGCTTACGCCAAGCTTTGCGCCGAACGCAAAGACTGGATCGATAACTTCCTCTTTCAGCCCCGATATCACCAAAATCTCGTCTTTGACCCGGAAAGTAACACCGCGCACAGTACAGAAAAGTTCCAAGTCTACCGAGAAGGATTAGAGAAGAAATCGGGCAAATTATGGCATGGCATGAAGACTAAATACTGGGAAATCTGGGCAAGAGACGATCTGTCCTTCGAAGAAAAACACAAAGAAGAAGACAATATCAGACAGGAGGTTAAAAATGCCCGAAAACCAGATCCTGAAATCATGGAACAATGGCGCCTTCTCAATCGTCACAAACAGCTGGCCGATTTTTACGAGCAGCAATACCCCTATCTGCCGGAGTTTGGTCAGGCCTACCGCATCTTTGAAGAAGAAGGCGCCAGAGAGAACCCCATTCAAATTGCGGATACCATGGTCGCCTTAGAAAGCTACAAAGTAGCCAGCAAACACGATCCCAACCAACCGCATCCAACCAGTGAACTCTGGGATAATGAAATCCAAGATTGGAAACAGCCTACTTTCGGAGAGAAATTGGAGAGAGAGTTCCATATCATTCGCAATTGCGTTCATTCATAATGAGTGGGTAGCAGCGCCTAGGGAAGAAAGGCCGAGCGTGGAACTTGCCGAACGAATCTGGGATCGATTAATTGCGGGGATTCCGCCGGACGGGTTCACTAGTCAAACCTTTCTTTTTGGCATGATGGATCCAGAGGATGATGATCTTGTGCAGTGCCAAAGTCTTTTGGCTGAGTAGAGTTCTGTTTTGGTCTCGATAGATCTGGCCAATCATCAAGCGTTTCTGCTTGGCGGTTTTCTTTTATGGCTGTGGCTCGGTTTGCGTTTTGAAGAGAATTCCCGCAATCTTCCTGGCGCCGATGGCGGACGTTCAAAAGCAGGTGGATTTGGCGTTTGCCGAGTTGGATATTGTCGAGGAGATGCTGAGGCCTCTTGTCTCTCCCAAAACACAGCACGAACACGAGGACAGCTTCCGCATTCCAATTACGCAAACCGAAGAGTTCCAGTTGTTTAGCCTGTTGCTAGAACAGCGTCTCAACCACTTAAAGAAGAATATCGTTTCCACTATTGGCGCCGATTATCAGCGCAATTGCATTGATTCCGCCATGCTCATGGCCGTCACCGAAATCCGTGATTTGTCAGAATGATTGCAAATGGCAATGGACGCCGACTGCCGGCCCGACCTTGGCCTACGTTCGCATGTAGAGAAGGTATTTGAAGAGGCCAAAGAACTGCGGCGCGTGCTGGACGAAATTCGCGGTCTTTGGCGCGGCAGACAGGATTGACGGCGGCGGGAAACTCCGTTATTTTGCGGACTTTATGAAGAATTGGAAACCGATCCTTGCCCTGCTCGCCTGCCTTCCCTATCTCCAAAGCCAAGCGCAATTAACCATCTAGATTTTTGGCGGCACGGGAGGCCTTGGAGGCATCGGTAGTTCCATTGCAGTCGGGTGCAGTAGCATTAGAAGTAGCCAAAACTTCCACATCCCCGAGACTCTTGGCAAGTTATGGAGTTGCCGAGAGACAACTTTACAACGCCAACAAGCCATAGTGAGCTGCGCATAATGTTTGTGATTTGTGGTTCGTAAACACGCTTGGGTGCTTTGTGGTTTGTTTCCTTTCATCGCCGACGAATGCAAAAGAAATGAAAAAGAGAGGCAAGATTACCTTGAGATTCGAGGCCGGCGTGTAGCGATTTGTGTGGAAGGAAAGTCTGGGATTGGCAACCAATAACAACGGAGATTGCTTTTTTCCTAATCTTGTATCTGCAAGTTGGGAAGCGGGCTTTTCTGCGATGAATTAGCGGTCAATGTTTTGTGGTTTGTGGCGAAGTGGTTGGGGATTTTTTCGGAGCGGAGTTTTTTTTGTTAGTGTAGTTAGGGAAAGGGGGTTTGGGCTGGAAAACGGAGGGGAATATGAAGGGATGGGACGAACGAGATTGGAGAAACAAAAGGAGGAGAAGGCGCGGTTGTTTCTTTGTTTTTCGTCTTTCTCTTTGTCCGCGCCTTCTATGTGAAAAACTCCAAACTCCAAATCAACGGCCGACAGCTAGAGAAGCGATCTGCGGATGGTTGTGAGGATGTGTGTTTGGAGTATGTCTCTGCAAAGCGTCGTGCTGTAAGATGAGCAGTCCCTACGGCCGAAGGTAGTTTTATGGGCTTGGAGAGATTCGATGCTAAGGCAACATAGCAACGTAGGAGAATGCGGTCAATGTCGAGGATGATTTGCGGATTCTTTTCACAACCTTTCGGACAGCGATTTCAGTGGATGGTTGAAATGGAAAGCCGTAAGCGCCGGTCGAAAATCGCTGGGAACGCGATGTAGGTTGCTATCCTCGCCATCCCTACCGATCAATGATTTGTTTTGCGGCGTTGAACGATCGCATTCACCTCCGGCCGGGTGATGTCGCCTTCGACAATTTCGATGCGGCTCGTTGCGTTCACAAGAATGGATACTGCATCACAACAGCAAGATTGCCGAGGCGATGGTAACATTCTTAGGTTGATTGAGTTTGAAAAGATAGGACTTATTCGGGCAGGGCGAGTTTGAGGTTTTCGGGCCACTTGGCGCCTTGGTCAATCCAGGCGCGAATGAGGGCGATCTGTTCTTTGGTGATTTTGGGGTATTTGTCGCGGTTGTCGAGGGGCGGCATTTCCATTTCTTCGACGAGATCGGCGATGAAGTGAACAAGAGGGCTTTGGTCGCTTTTGCCTACGACAATGGCGGCTTCTTTGCTGCTGCCGCCTTCGATGGCGGTTTGGCGCGCATTCATGAAGTACTTGCTTTTGGCGCGAGGTTTGGCTCCGTGGCAGCCAAAGCAGGATTTTTCAAAAATGGGCTTGATGTCGCGGACGAAGTCCACTTCCTGCTTGGTGTTCACCGGCGGCAGTTTGCTCGTGTCCACGTCTTCGGCCGATAACGCGATTGCCGACGCTAGGCAGATGAATGTTATGGCAAATGTTTTCCGTTTCATAGGATTCTCTTTATAGTGCATAAGTGTCGTAAAAGTGTGTTTCTTCTAATTGATAGAATTCGATTCTTCAAGAAAGTTTTTAATGTCCGTATCAAAAGCGTCAAAGGATTTCAGTTGTTCCAGAGTTCGCGTCAGTTTGAACGTCGCGTTGGATCCCTTCGCCATAGTAACCATTTTATAATTTCCGCCTCCGATCTGCCCTTTTTGGACGATTCGATAAGCAAGAGCGCTTGGAGTGATCCCTAAGCAAAATAGATGAGAATAGTTTGTATCGTAGCGTATGCCGTTAAATTGAAAATTACCATTGGTATCTTGAGACGCCCCCTTTACTTCAAAGAACATAGACTTTTCGCCGCTCTTTATAGACACGTCGTACTGCCCTCTTCTTCCTTTCTTAGTGTGAACTTCTGAATAGCCTAAATGACGCAATATGCGTTCCAAAAAATCCTCGCCTAAATCCCCTTTTTCCGTAGTGGCGATATATTTGATTTTCTCAAACAGCCTTCCCTTCCAGATTTGTTCATAGATGGAGGGTTTCTTCTCCAGTAAACTTTGAAAGATGTCGTGAGCTTTTTCTTTCATAATAAGTGTTTCGGTTCACTCAATACCTTTCCAAAACCCAATTCGCCGAGGCATTGCCGGATGGAGTGCATGCGTATATGTTTGCAGTGGTTGGTGGCGTCCGAGCAGTATTTTAGCCAGTCGGCGTTTTCCAATGCTTTGCGCACCTCTCTTTTTTTGCGTTTTATAATGATGCCGTATCCTGATCCGTAGTTGACTTGATCAAAAGTTTTTACAATGTGGATATCGCGGTAGAAGGTGGAGGCGATATAGCAATCGTAGGCGTTAAGTTTATCCATACCGCAGCGGCGAGCGGGAGAGGAACAGACCGTGTAGATATCCACGAATTCGCTCACATCGTAATCGGTGAAGACGGTTGTGTCGTCGCCCTTTTGCCAGACTTGAAAGACGGTTTTCACGGAGACGGGCTCTCCGCTGCCGGGTTGGCGGAAGGATTCGTGTTCGAGCTTTTCGGAATGTAGCAATCGGGCGTTTCGGACTCGTTTCATATTAGTTCCCTTGCCGTTGCTGTAGAAGGACATCGGCAAAATGAAGGCGACAATTTCTGCGAATAAGAACGCCCGATTAACGAAGGCGAGGGCGTAGGCGCCTCTGTGTCCAAAGGGAGGGTTGCCGATGACGATGTAATTTCCGCTGGGAGGATACCATTGAAGAAAGTCGGCTTTGACGATGTCGTTTCGGGAGGATTGGATGTCCAGCCCAATGCGTCTGTTTTGGGGAAGCAAGTCAAAGAAGCAACCGTCGCCGGCGGAGGGTTCTATAAAGATATAATTGTCTAGATTTAATTTGCGTTCGTCCGCGATTTGGAGGAAGGCGTTGTAGCAGTGCTTGGCGGCGTTCTTATTAGTATAGAAGGAGTCTTCCGGAACCGATTTGTTGATTGCGTAGTGCGGGAGTTCGGTAATGCTGCGGTTGTTTTTCAGTCCCGTCCAAGCGCTCATTGTTTTTGTTTTGGGTTGAATTGTTGCAGCCCGATTGTATTGCGATTGAGGTTAATGGATTTTTGCCCATTGTTCGGACTGAGCGGAACAAAGGACGGCGTCACAGACTTTTTGGGTTTCCAAGGTTTCGCGAAAAGTGGGGCTGGTGGGACGGCTTTTGGCGAGGCCGTCGAGGAAGTCGGCCACTTGGTGGACAAAGGTGTGTTCGTAGCCGATTTGGAGGCCGGGCACCCACCATTTATCCATGTAGGGCATGTCGCCGTCGGTGACGTGAACCGAACGCCAGCCTCGCACTAGGGAGTCATCGCGATGGTCGAAGTATTCCAAGCGGTGGAGATCGTGCAGATCCCATTTGACGGAGGCGTGTTCGCCGTTGACTTCGAAGGTGTAAAGGGCTTTGTGGCCGCGGGCGTAGCGCGTGGATTCGAAGAGGCCAAGAGAACCGTTGGCAAAGCGGCACAGGAAGGCGCAGGCGTCGTCGATGCCAACTTTTTCGACTTTTCCGGTCAGGTTGTGCATGCGTTCTTTGACGAAAGTTTCAGTCATGGCGGTGACGCCGTCGATGTTGCCGTTGAGCCAGAGGGCGGTGTCGATGCAGTGGGCAAGGAGGTCGCCGGTGACGCCGGATCCGGCGGCGCGAACGTCCAGTCGCCAGAGGCCTTCCCCGCCTTGAGGAAGGTCGGCGGAGATGGTCCAGTCTTGGAGGAAGTTGGCGCGGTAGTGAAAGATTTTTCCGAGCCGGCCTTCGTCGATGAGTTTTTTGGCTAGTGTGACGGCTGGCACTCGGCGGTAGTTGTACCAGACGGTGTTGGGGACTCCGGCTTTTTCGACGGCTTGGACCATTTTCTCGCCTTCTGCAAAGTTCATGGCCAGCGGCTTTTCGCACAGGACCATTTTGCCGACATTGGCGGCGGCGACGGCGATTTCGGCGTGGGTGTTGTTGGGGGCGCAAATGTCAATGGCGTCGACGTCGCTGCGGGAAAGAAGCGCTCGCCAATCGGTTTCGACAGATTCGTAGCCCCATTGTTCAGCAAAGGCTTTGGCGTTTTCTTCGCTGCGCCCGCATACGGCTTTTAGCCGGGGGTGATACCGCAAGTCGAAGAAGTTGTTGACTTTGCGGTAGGCGTTGGAGTGGGTTCGTCCCATGAAGCCGTAGCCGACGAGGCCGATGTTCAGATTTTTCTTGTCGCTCATAAAAGGAGAAAAGGAGTCGAATAGTTTTTTGACTTTGTTTGATTTGAAAGCGGTTTTTTATTGGCGCCAACCGTGGGCTTGGCGAACGGCGATCATTTTAGCCAAAACGGTGTTCCACATGGCCGGCGTTTCAAGCATGGCGTTGGGAAACATACAGCCGTCCCAGCAGATGTGGCGGATGCCTCGTTTTTGGGCGTCTTGGAGCCAATAGCCGGCGCATTGGACGATGTCGAGTTTTCCGTTGGGGTCGTCGGCCGGGCAGTGTTTGCCGGTTTTGTCGTGGTCTCCAGCGCCGTGAACTTGACCGTCGTTTTGGGCGACGTGGAAGTCAATGGTCCAGGGGCGGAGTTTGTCGGTCATTTGTTTGTAGGCCGACCAGAATTCCTCCTCCGAATAGTCTTCTTTTAGCAAGGCGTGTTCGGGGGCGTTGTAGCCGAGCAGATAGAGGTAAGTGTGGGCGAGGTCGGCCTGAAAACCGACGGTTTCCGGCATGCCGACTTCTTCGAGAAGGTCAAGCATGTCTTTCCAACTGTGCATGCCCGCCCAGCAGATTTCGCCTTCGGCGGCAAGTCTCTCGCCGTAGTCGGCGGCGATTTTGGCGGCTTCTTTGAATGTGGCGGCGATCTTGCTTGTGTTGGCGGCGGGATTTTGCCGCCACTGCTCCACGCCGAATTCGGCGGAGTCAATCCGAATGACGCCGTATTGCCGCACGCCGTGATTGTTGAAGATGCCGGCGATTCGGCAAGCCACTTTGACGGCTTCCAAGAATTTTTCGCGGGCGGCTTCATCTCCCATAGCGGAGTCGCCAACGGTTCCCGGCCAAACCGGCGCCACTAGCGACCCAACGGCAAATCCTTTGTCGGCAATGCCGTCCGCAATGGCGCGAATTGCGTTGTCGTCCGCCTTTGGATCGGTGTGCGGCAGGAAGAGAAAATAGTCGATGCCGGCGAATTTTTCTCCGTCAACTTCGGCGTTGGCGGTGAGTTCCAGCATGCGATGCAGGGAGATTGGCGGTTCTTGGTCTTCGCCGTCCCCCTTGCCGACAAGACCCGGCCACATCGCGTTGTGAAGTTTTGGAAAGAGATCGTTGCTCTCGCTCATAGTCTTTGTTCGTTCGCACTCATCACAGGAGTCGGCTAGTGAAAATAGAGATTTGTTGTTGAATTGAAAAGAAAAATCTCGCCGGGCAGAATGTTTCTTCCATGAATAACAACGATTTCTCAAGTTTTCGGTTTATTCTATGGGCGGATGCCCGGCTCTTACTCCCAGCCAAACAGCCAGAAGGCAGGCCAAAACCGACCCCAAAACATTGAGCAAGCCGAGCAAGTTTTGCCCTTGTTGAAAGAGTTGCCACGTTTGAAAGCCGAAGGCGGAAAAGGTTGTGAAACCACCCAGTAAACCCGTCAGAAAGAAAGACTGCGCCGTTGCCGAAGCAAAAAAGCCGCCTCGAAGAGCAAGCGCGACGGCAAGGCCGATGAGAAAGCAACCGGAAACATTGACAATCCACGTCCCCCAAGGAAACAAGCCGATTAGCTTCCCAGACGCCGACGTTGCCACCCAATGCCGCGCCATTCCGCCCAAACCGCTACCCAAGCCCACCCACAAATAGTTCGTTGCGTCCATTGCGCCAAAAATCCAAATCGACTCCATTCCTATGATGACGGTCTCAATGTCCCGTTCTCAATGCGAGGAGTTTATAGAGTTTACCACTTTCCCTTGAAAAGTCTCTATTGATTCTCGTTTGTTCATTTCTTTGCCAGCAACCAACCACACACAAGCGCAACGGCAAGCAAAACGGCGTATAAAAAGCCTTCAAAAACGAACACGAAAGCCATAAGCGCAATCACCCATAAAGCAGTTATCATCCCCTTCATCGCGATGATTTTTTCCGAATTCCATAAACCCCCTGATCCATTCTGATTACCTCGCCTTTCTTTCGCCGAGCCATAGTCTCCAGCATAACGCAGACAGAATTGAGCGTTGAAAAATCCTTTCCATACCGATTCTTTAACTCTGCATGAACTTCCTTTGCGGACATCGGCCTTTTGAATTCCGACAAAATCTATTTAACGGACTCCGGCTTTTTCCAATGCGGACTTCTATTGATTTCGTCTAGGTTGCCCATGTAGTCGATCAAGCCGTTAAGCGTGCCTTGTAACATCGCTTTGCAAGCGTTCAGAATTATCTGTTTCTTATTTCATTGTTTCGTGATTGCTATCCAATCTCATTGGATTCCCCAAATTTATTTCAATGGAATCAGACGGATTATCGTTCCTCGCGTTGTTCGTAGAGCAGGCCTTCACTGCGGAGTTTGGCGCGCAAGTGTTTCAATCTGTCCGTTCCTTTGCGGCGGTTGCAGCGGGAGCAGAGCAGTTGCAGGTTGCTAATATGATCGGTGCCGCCTTTGCTGCGCGGGATGTCGTGATCGATTTCTAGCGCGAAGGATTCTTTGGGAAAGCCGCAACCTGCGCATTTGGCGTGCTGTTTCTCGTAGAGATGGGTTTTGTGTTTGGAGTAGTGCGGGATTTTGCCGGCGTCTGTTCTTTGGGGGAGGTCGTTGCGGATGATGACTTTGCGGAGCCAGTCTTCGCTTCCCTCGTTTAATTTAGTGAGTTGCTGAATCACCATCTCGCCGGCGCATTCGTCTCTGTCTATGCCTATCCATTGACGGCCGGCGTTCTCCGCCGCCACTAACGTCGTGGCGCATCCGCAAAAGGGATCTAAAACTACATCTCCCGCATTCGTCGCCGCCAATATCATCCGCGAGTATAACGCCAGCGGCTTCTGCGTCGCATAGCCCGTTATTGAACTCCTCTCAACTGATTGGAACTTCGTGTTGATTGGCCAGACAGAATCGCATTTTTTGGTGTCTTTTCCCGTCCAGCCAGAGATTTTTCTTGCGGGGATGATTATGGGATTAAACTTTGTGTCCGCTTTGTGGTCTTTGCAGTAGAAGAGGATGGTGTCGTGTTTGCGAGGGAAGCATTTCTTTTGATTTCCAGTTCCGCCATACCACCAGATGATTTCGTTGCGGAAGTTTTGTTTGCCGAAGATGGAGTCGAGCATTAGGCGGAGGTAGGCGTTGGCGGTTGGATCGCAGTGGAGGAAGAGGCTGCCCGTTTCTTTCAATAGCTCGTGGCATTGGAGCAGGCGCGTGGCCATCATTATCAAGTAGGCCTGCATGCCGGGCGAATGCGTCTTGCGGGCGAGGGCGCAAAGATGATAGAGGTCTGGCTCTTGCTCGTGCAGGAGTTCATGCTCTTCGGCGCGCAAATCATCCATCGTCCACGCATCGTCAAAGCCGGGCTTGGCTTGGCCGCTTTTGGTTTTGGGCGGAGTGCCGAAGTTATGATTGTGGCGGCGGTTCGAGTTGAAGGGCGGGTCGGTGATTATCGCATCGGCGATGCGGCGGTTCAACCCGCGCATTATATCCAAGTTATCGCCAAGAAAGACAGTTCCACTCCGCGCATTCGCCGACACGGCATCGGTGATTCCCTTCTCCATATTGCTCATGTCTAGTATTCGCTCGCATCATAAGTAGCAGGACGTCTTTATGTTTTAAGGGGGGATTCATTCGTGTAAGGCGGCGATAGCAATTCTCGAATTTGGGATAGCGAGGTGACAACGGCGTAGGGCTTCAAGTTGCGGCAGCGAACGTCATCGATCCGCATGCGAAGGGAACGGCGATCTCCGGCAAAAAGAACGCCGTGGAAACCCGCTTGCTGAGATGCCCATATGTCTTTGAGCATGTCGTTTCCAATAAAGAGCGTCTCTTTCCGTTGAATGTGGAATTGGGATTGGAGACAGCGGGCGATTGTTTCGCAGAGAGCGGGATCGGGTTTGGCTCGTTTTTCGAGGTAGGACCACAACTGAAGGGCGGGATCAAAGCCCAGCGCGGACGGCGTTTTGCCCAGCAGGGCTTCCAGCATGAGCGGCGTGTAGAATTGAGCGTTGGACACAATTCCCAACTGAAGGCCGGCGCGGCGGCAGTCATTGATAATTTCTTGGCAACCTTCGTTCGGCCAAACGGGATTCATCGCGCATTCATATTCGACGGCAAGACGGCGGAGCTGGAACAAATCGGGCTGGTTTATGGAGTTTTGACAAGTCCATCGGCGAATCAAAGTCCCCCAAACTTCTAGAATGTCCACTTCTGGAAAGTCCATCCCTTGCCGGCGGGCTTCTTGATGGCGTCGCTGGATTTCTTGATTGAGCTGGGTGGCATAGTTTGTCGGAGGTGTTGCAAGTTTAAGTCCGGCATTCTGGAGCAAGCGATGGATGAGGTCGCTTTGATCGGCCGGTTGAGCAAGGCTGATGTCGCCGGCGCCCGAGCTGATAAGCGTGCCGTAAACATCAAAAATCACGGCTTTGAAGTTGTCGACTGCGTTCGGGATTTGTTTTTCTAGTTCGGCGGGCGCGGAGGGCAAAGGCTTGCTTCGATCTCGGAACAACTGGATCAGGGCGTCGTGTTGCTCGTCGGTCATCAAGTTTGGAGTATGGCCAAAATCCGCTTTGCGGGTCAACAACGGCAGTTTTTCGTTCTCGCTTTGGTGAACGAAATTTGGCGAGATGGAGTGATGCGAATGGCGGGGCTTGTGGCTTTGGAAGAGGGCGAATGCCGAAGACAACGTTCTCGTCTTTGTTTCTTTTTCTGCGGCCGCTGATCAATCTTCCACTTGCACAAAAGATGAGAAGCAAATGAAGGATGAGTTTTTCAGAGAGGGTTTTCCTTCGGATGCAGGCGGCGTTTGGAAGCGGCCGCGGCGCGATTTTTTGAAGAGTTTGTTGGCGGCCGGCGCGGGCGCCGGAGCCGCGAATTCAGAGATGTTGTCTGCCCAAGGCTCACGGATGCCTTTTCCGGTTTCTCCAGCGGCCGCGCCCAGATTGCAAACCGGCTCCGATGTGGGCAGCTTGTGGCCTTTGGTGGAAAAGTTAGCGTCCCGAGTTTATTTTCCTTTGGCGTTTACGCAACCTCAATTCCGTTCTTTGAAGTCTTGGAAACGGATGGCGCGGGCGAAGATTGTGGATTTGCTGCAACATAATTTGCCAAAGTGGCCCGCTCAAGGGCGCACGATCGAAAGCATTGACAAAGGAGATTATGTATTGGAAAAAGTCCAGTTCAACACCTCGCCGTATAGTCGGGCGCCCGCCTATGTGTTGTCGCCCAAAGACGCTCCGCAGCGCCAAACGCCGGCGATAGTCGCCTTGCACGATCACTCCGGATTCTATTTGTGGGGCAAGGAGAAACTGGTGGAAACCGATGCGGAAAATGCGGTGCTACAAGATTTCAAACAACACTATTATGCCGGCCGAAGTTTGGCGACGGACTTGGCGAGGCGGGGTTTTTTGGTTGTGGTGATAGATTTGATGTACTGGGGCGAGCGCCGGATGATTCTCGATGACGACCCAGAAGATTGGCGCGCCCGGCCGAATGACTTGGCCGCAGATCGCGTTGGCGCCTTCAATGCCCGAAGCTTTCAAATGGAGCCGCTCGTCAACCTCACTTTGATGGCGGCCGGCACGACTTGGCCGGGGCTGATTTTCTGGGAGGATATTCGTACGGTGGATTACTTGCTGACTCGGCCCGAAGTCGACCGCAATCGGATTGGCGCGATTGGGTTTTCTTTGGGAGGCATTCGCGCCTGCTACTTGGGCGCATTGGATTCAAGAATCCGGGCGGTGGCAATCGCTGGTTGGATGACTTCGGTTCCTTACCAACTCAAATCCAACGCCAAGCATGCCATTGGTTCCTCCATGCTTGTGCCCGGCCTCCATCGTTACTTGGACTATCCAGACGTGGCGGCAATGAACGCGCCGAATCCCCTCTTGGTAATGACCGGAAATCGGGACGGGATTTTCCATGCGGAAGGCGTTCTAAAAGGTTGCCAAAAGCTGAAAAAATCCTATGAAAAAGCAAACCACTCGGATCGCTTGCTCCTGCGCGAATTTGAAGCGGGACACGTTTTCAGCGCCGAAATGCAACAAGCCGCCGCGCAGTTTTTTGAGGAGCGCCTTTAGCCATTTCCTCACTAGCCCAAAGTGAGCCGCAGATAACGCAGAATGCCGGGAATTACCGCCCATAAACAGACGCCCGCAACGCCAATCAGCAAAACAAACATCGCAAAGATGACGACGCCCTCCCGCATCGGTTGATAGTTCCGATCCGAACGGCGGCGCTTCTTGCGGCGAAACTTCCTTTTGCGACGCTTGTCTCCAGAATGACTTTCTTCCGACATATCTACGCTCGAAATTGCCCGATTCGCCTCTGCTCGCTGGAAAAAGGAAACAAACCGCAAAACCTCACTCCATTGGACTGCCAATCAAGCGACAAAAAAATGCTTGCGCTTGAAGAGAAAAATGCTAGCCTTCCCTTCCTGCGCAACGCACCCGTAGCTCAATTGGATAGAGCATCTGACTACGGATCAGAAGGTTGGGCGTTCAAATCGCTCCGGGTGTACCAGCGTCGACCAAAATGCGTTTTCCGTTTGTCCCTTGTGGGCGCGAAGTGTTCCACGATTTCATCGCCCTTGCCCCGTTGCCTTGAGGTCAAAGGCGCCGGCAAGATCAAAGTCCATGGCCGTCAAGCCGCCTTGGTCGTGAGTGCTCAGCGATAGCCGAACCTTGTTCCAGCGAACGTCAATGTCCGGATGATGCCAGGCTGCTTCCGCCGCCTCGGCAATTCGATTCACAAAATCAATCGCTCCGAGAAAATCCTTGAACTCAAACTCGCGAACAATGGTTTTCCCCTCGCGCCGCCAGCCGGGAACGGAGGAAAGACGATCCTGAATTTCACTTTCTGATAACAACAAAGCCATCCGCTTATGATGCCTCCCCAACCTCCTTTTGTCACGAAAAATCAATCTGCAAAATGCCTCCGCCGCTATTGACAGACGGTTCAGACATTTTTTAGAATGAGAAGAAAATTTAACGAGATTTTGGCTCATCAGAAACGCCCAATTCTACAAATATGGAATTGCCGGCCTTTGTCTTGAGAGCCATTCTTGCCGACTACTCTTTATATCTTGGCAAAGAGGCGCTCGTAAAAGAGTCCGTCAAGTTGTTAGGCGTCTTGGGAGCGGGCCGAATAGGCGGTATCATTGGGGAAAATGTTCCGGCGGCGAGTGATTTGCGTTTGCTTGCGGCATCAAGTGTTGCTCTGCTGTTTCCAAAGACTCGCGAGCGATCCAGCCGCCGCCGAGAACTAAATCATCCTGATAAAAGACGCAGGCTTGTCCCGGAGTAATCGCCCGTTGCGGACTCTCCAACTTTACCATTGCCCGCCCGTTTGCATCGGGAACGACAACAGCGGACACGCCCCGATGATTGTAACGAATCTGAGCAAGCGCGCGAATTCTCTCGGGAGGTTTTTCAAAAGGAATCCAGTTGCAACGTTCAATGACAAAGTCTCTTTGCTCTAATTCGGATGCGGCGCCGACAATAACCCGATTGGAAACAGGATCCAGCTTCAAAACATAAAGAGGCTCCGGCGCAGAAACTCCCAGCCCCTTGCGCTGTCCAATGGTGTAAAATTCTATGCCGTCGTGATGACCGAGGACATTCCCCGCTAAGTCCACAATCTCGCCCTTGCGCGCTTTTACCATTTGCGTCTTCCTCAAAAACGCCTTGTAGTCGTTATCGGGAACAAAGCAAATTTCCATGCTTTCCTCTTTGTCGGCGGTTCGCAACTCGCTTCGGCGGGCCACTTCGCGGCTTTCCGACTTGGCAAGCCCGCCCAATGGCATCAAAGTCCGCGCCAATTGCTCTTGTTTCAATGAAAAAAGGAAGTAACTCTGGTCTTTGCCAGCATCCTTGCCGCGCTTCAGCAACATCCGCCCCCCATCCGCAGAGCGCTCAATCCTCGCGTAATGCCCCGTAGCAATCTTCTCGGCGCCCAGCCTCCGAGCGCGGCGAATCAGAGCGCCGAACTTGACCTTCTCATTGCACATTGCGCAGGGATTGGGCGTGCGTCCGGCGCGGTATTCCGCAGCGAAATACTCAATCACTTCCTTTTGAAAATCCGCCGCCTCATCCACCAAGTAAAACGGAATGCCCAAACGATGCGACACATTCCGAGCATCCATCACTGCCTGAGGCCCACAACACTTGTCCTCCGCCCGGGAAATGCAGTCTTGAGGCCAAAGCTTCAGCGTAATGCCGACGACTTCATAACCTTGCTCTTGCAACAAAGCTGCCGCCGCTGAAGAATCCACCCCGCCGCTCATCCCAATCACCACACGCTCTTTCTGCCCCGCGCTCACCAAACAAAAAACTACACAGCCTCCGCTTCCTTGTAAAGCGAAACAAACTACTAACTTATCGCCAGCCGCAAAGAAAGGCCAGCCTCAAATCAAAGCGGCCTTGCTGCGCTGTCTTGCCGTCTTGTTTGAATGAACGATTAGTTCATTCGCCTTGTCTTTGCTTACTTTGACGGAGCCGGTTCTCTGCCTTCAACGATTCGCTTCCGGAGACAACTCCGACATTGGCGGCGGCGAAGGAGTAATCCTCTCCAAAATCGCCTCATACTCCTCCTCCGGCGGCAACCGAACCGTCCCATCAGTGGCCACCCGCAACGGAATCTCCCCATCTAACTTCTCATCCACTATCGCCACTTCCATCCCCTCATAATAAGGAGCCGGGTCGCCAGACGCATCCGTCAAGCGAGAATTTCTCACGTTCACCGCTTCCACTTCGGGATCGACGCCCGGCGGATAGCGAATTTCGATATCTCCGCTACACTCCGCTTCTCGCAAGACATGCTTTTCATACCAACCCTCATATGGCACTAGCAGCTCTTCTTCTCCGTTCATTAATGCATGCAGATCTGTTGAACCCCATTGAAGACTGTTCGGAATCAGATTTGGATGCTCTGGAACCGCTTCTAACACTCCTTCCACTTCCGCAATCAAATGATCGGCTAGCTTCCATGCATTCGGCACATTTCCCTCCGAAAGCATTTTTAGATGCATCCATTCAGAAGTACAAAACCATGAAGTCAAGCTTTCCCGGTAACCTTGCGGTCTGTCATTACCAAATATGTTCTTTCCTTCGTTGGCTAAGCAATAGTGGTGATGCCATAAGTGACCGAAGGCACGAGAGATCAGATAGGGATCGTAGTCAAATCCATGTTTCTCTAAGATGCGGTAGAAGTCTTCAAACGGCTTTGAAAACCGCCCTTCCCACTCAAAGAATTCCTTCAAAGCCATGTGTCTTCTTCCCGCGTCTTTGTCCACCTGTCTTCGATGCTTCAAGCCATGCTCTAGCAGTTGTTTTTCCCACGCGGTCATCGGGTAATTCCTATTGCTAGGTCGGGTAGCGTAGCGCAACATGACTTGTTTCGGGTTGAACCGGTAATCTTTGGCGAGTGTCGGTTTCCAAGGAAAGTTCGCCTTCCAGTTCGCCAAACGAATAGCCTCGGCTCGCTCTTCTGCCGGGAATGCCGACCGCCCCTGCGTCCCTTGCCATCTTACCTCATTTGGTTTCGCAACCTGTTCCGCATTGGGGGGTGGCGCTTTCTCTTCTATCGCCTCTTGCTTCTCCGGCGGCCGCGGCCCTAACAATAACAACCCCCCTATCACTACCACCCCAAACAAAAGGATCCAATATGACCTCTTCATCGTTTTCCTCCGTCGTTTTAGTTAGCGAGTGGGAATCGTTTCCTCATCGTAAAAGATGACTATCCAAGTGTCCACGTAGACTTTCCTTTCCGTATGCTCGGTGGCTTCGTCATCCGGCGTCTCCGCATCCGCTTTTTCCTTGATGGTGGCATCGTGAGTCTTTCTGTTCTTGCCCCACTTGTATTTCAGCCCGCCCACGGCCTGCTCGTTTTTGACCACATGATTGTCCGGGCAGATGTCAATCATCTTCTCTGCGCCATGCTCCCAAGCCCGCAGATCGACAGTTTCGCTTTGATCTTCCTCCCAAGGCCCAGAGTAATCCCAGTATCCAAAGCTTCCGGAGGATCCCTTTTTCTTTGCCTCTGCGTCGCTTACATACCTCAACCGCTTTTTATCAAACTGGACGGCGGCTTTGAACATCAGGCCGTCGCTTTGCGCTTCTCTGCGCAAGGCCGCGCTTATAGAGCCGCCGGGATTGTCCGGGTTATACAGCTCGGTGTAAAGCCTGACTGCCGGATATTCGTATTTCCAAGATTTAGAAGAAGGACTGTTGTCAATGACTGCCTTGCCGCCGCGTATCCAGTCTCCTACATCCAGAGTGGCATGGTTGGAGTCTCCGTTCATCAAGGCTCCCGCATCGACAATTCTCTGCCATTCTTCTTTTGTGCGATAAGAGTCCGAGGTAGAGTAAGAACTTTCCCATTTTTGATCTAAGGGTTGTTGCCGTCGAAGATGTTGCCGTTGTTGCTGTCAATCTGCCAAGTGTCTTGGTTGTCGGTGTTTAAGGAGGCTTGGTTTCGGATTTGGGCGCTGGTGGCGTGGGAAGTGGAGGAGCCGCTAAAAATCCAAAGCGTCGTGTTGTTGGTGTGGTCTTGGAGGGGATGGATGGTAAGGATCAGCTGCGCTTGGCTTTGTTCAATGGGAACGAGAGAAAGCAAAGTCACCGCCGCTATCCAAGCCGCTAGAAGAGCAGACTTATCGCCGATGCCCGAATTTCGACAAATTTCGATTTCATAGCGTTCAATCATTTCTCAAAAATAATTCTAAAAATAAACTGCAATCCGTTGTTTCCAGAAACTTTTCCAAAACTAATCCGCAATGGATTTGGCTTCTAAATACGCTCTCGCCCGCCCGTCGTCAAGCCCCTAAATTTACAAAAAAATGAAAAATTTTTATGCTCAGCGGTAGGGGGTTTGCAACGGGCGATGATTTGGGATTCTTTGGAATTGATGATTGAGGGCTTGTCCAAAACCGCGAAGTGCGCCAAAGAGCGCAAAATCCCATCTCGTCAATTGCCAAGTGTCAATCCATCAAACGCTAGAGCGTGTTGGCGCTAATGGAGCATGGCAAAGATGAGGAGGAAATGCGATGAGCCCCGTGAATATCCCCTCCAGTTTGTCCAAGCGGGAGAAGACTCGACGATAGCCTTTTAACCCCCAAAACAATCTCTCTGCTTCGTTGCGCTTTTTATACAATTCCTTGTCGTATTGCCAAGGATGGCGACAGCTTTTCAAAAGAGGAACTACCGGATCCAATCCCATTGCTTAGGCTTGCTGGCGGTTCTCCTCGCCTTCATAATACGCCCTATCCATCAGCAAACAGAACTTTGGCCAGACGATTTCCTATCTTGCGAAGGAGTTTTCTCCCCGCAGGCGCATCATGCCCGTTTCCCGGAGACAAAGAAGAACTTCCCCCCGTGCGCTTCTTTGCGGCAAGCATGGGAATTTTAGTAGTCCAGCCTTCGCTGGACTTTCTGATGGACGGCGCGCCTTTTTTAGCGCGCTTGTTCCAGCGGGATGAACCTTTATGCTCGCGCTGTCCAGCATCCGTTTTTCTGGCGGAGCGTCCGTCTGCGCCTTTGCCTTTAATTTTTCAAGCACTCTATTCCAAACGCCGTTCTTCGTCCAGCGGTTCACATGCGACAGTAAATGGTATTCCCCTTGCCGCAGGGAGCGGGCAAGCCTCGCCATTTGCTGCATCCATTCTCCGCCCTATACAAAATGGCATTGAGCGTTTGAAAGTTGGGGATATTCACTTTTCCTCTTTGTTTGGGCAAATGCGGCGCGATTTGTTAATATTGTTCTTCCGTGAACTGCATAAATCCTACGGCGACTTCTCTGCCTGCTTCTTCGACTCTTTCAGCCGCCCTTATACACATGGATGAGAGTCTGCCGCATGGAAGCGATGGCGCAGCTTGCCAGAGTGCGCGTATTGGAGCGGGTTGCGCGATCCTCCGACTACTCCAAAAACGCATCAACTGATGCGCCGACTCTTCCTTTTCTTCCCGATCCATCACATCGTCAGACGATGCCAAGCGGGACGATGCAATCGCATCATTGTTCACGGTCGACAGGAGGTCTATCACCCAATCTTCGACCTGACAAGGCAACTTCTTCCGCCTCTGATACACTTCGATTGCTTTGAGCTTGGCGATCACCGCCAACCAGTGCATCATGGGAGAGTTCCCAGAATACTGCCCGATGCTCTGAACGATCGTTGCCCAAAACTCTTGCCTCCGCCGACTCCATCTCGTGTGAGTCATTCACGTGCGCCGCATTTCCTGCCCGTAAGCCGCCGCCAACTCCATAAAAGGGCGATCCTTCGCCTCTCTCCGCCGCAATCTGCGCCAGCAACTCCCTTGCCTGCTCATCGGGGATGCAATAATCCGCATCCAGAGCCAATCCTAAATCATCCCGCGCCCAAGAATCCAAACTTCCATGCTCCAAATTCCTCCTTCATAAAAACGCATTTTTGCTTGACAATCTGTGGAATTCCTCCAACCTTGCTGATCCAACCAAACTCAAGCAAAACAAAAAATCGAAAAAACTGTTACAGAATGCCGCGAGCCGTGTTTTAACCGATTGAAACTTGGTATTAATCAGTTACACTGACTATGCAAACAAAGACAGATCACAGACGGACTCGGCCTTTTGGCCAAACCAACCAAGACGCCTTGGCACATGCGCTTTGCGCCGGGAGACATCCTCCGCGGAAGAACGGAATGCTGGCAGTCACTGGCCTCTGTTTTGCGCTTTTGCCGAACGGAGAAATTCAAACGCAAAGCAACTCGCCACCCAATAACAGCCCACCCACAAGGTCCGGGAATTTTCGGTCAAGGGAGTTGGGACGCCATAGACTGCGACAACTGCGACGCTATTTACAACAAACAAATTACAAATCTGACGGATGCTCGCGATGACGCAATAAAAGGCGCGTTGTCCAAATACGACGCTAAAAGAACCGATACCTACCAAGATTACTATAACGCAGTCTCATTGGAAAACGCAAGATTCAACGGCGATATGGCGCAGGCCGACACTGATTTTTTGCATGAGATTTACACCGAATGCGCCGGGTACAGCCTAGGAGGCGCAGATGCAGATTGGGAAAAGAAGTATCCGAACGACGAAGATAGCAAATACGACAGGATGGACAGCGAACTACATTTGGCGCAACAGCGGGCAGTGCTGGAAGTCTTCCGTCCGCTTTGGGTTCATCTAGGCATTTTTCCGGAAGACGAAGTCAACAAAAAGGACGAGACGCTAAACAACGGCGCCTTGCTTCAAATGGCAAATGATGCTCACGACAAAGTAAAACTCGGCAGCAAGCGGTATGGGACGGACAATCTCAAGAGTTAAAAACATGGAAGGCCGGACAGGAAATGATCTTTGTCAGGGAATCCACTTTGGCAAACGAAGAGTTGAATCGCTGGTTTAATTTGTCGTGGACGGAGGCAGTGCGCATTGCGTCCGGCGATGCGGATTTTGCGCTTTGGCGAGCGAGCGTCAATGAGGACGCCTCTCCTCCGGCGCAAAATCCCGGCGGTTTGCTGTTGAAAAAACTTCTCCTCTTCCTGCGCCGGTGACCAACACTGACGATGGCGGGGAAACCACGCCGACACCTGCCCCCAGTCATGGAAGCGAAGAAGAACCAACCAGCGGCAACTTGGGTGATGATGCAACTACTGAATGAACTGAAGGAGGACGAAGATGAACTGGACAACACCAATGGCGTTGGCCATAGGTGCTTTGATCTGTGTAAATGTAAATTATGTCGCCAAGGCTGACGATTCGAGCCAACAGTAGGAAGTTTACGCAGTTCACGGAAGAACAATATTAACAAATCGCGCCGCATTTGCCCAAACAAAGAGGAAAAGTGGAATACCATTTACTGTCGCATGTGAACCGCTGGACGAAAAGCGGCGTTTGGAATAGAGTGCTTGAAAAATTAAAGGCAAAGGCGCAGACGGACGCTCCGCCAGAAAAACGGATGCCGGACAGCGCGAGCATAAAGGTTCATCCCGCTGGAACAAGCGCGCTAAAAAAGGCGCGCCGTCCATCAGAAAGTCCAGCGAAGGCTGGACTACTAAAATTCCCATGCTTGCCGCAAAGAAGCGCACGGGGGGAAGTTCTTCTTTGTCTCCGGGAAACGGGCATGATGCGCCTGCGGGGAGAAAACTCCTTCGCAAGATAGGAAATCGTCTGGCCAAAGTTCTGTTTGCTGATGGATAGGGCGTATTATGAAGGCGAGGAGAACCGCCAGCAAGCCTAAGCAATGGGATTGGATCCGGTAGTTCCTCTTTTGAAAAGCTGTCGCCATCCTTGGCAATACGACAAGGAATTGTATAAAAAGCGCAACGAAGCAGAGAGATTGTTTTGGGGGTTAAAAGGCTTTCATCGCTTCGGGAGAGAGCATTATTCTGCCGTCTTCGCCTCGTTGCAAATCAAACCTTTGGCCATCCGACATAAAACCACCAAACGAACCTTCGTTGGCCATGATAGGTTTGCCATTCGCATTCACTAATGTGCCGTCTGCTCGGATGCCTCTGGGACGCATCTTCTTTTCTCTTTGTTTTGCCCATGCTTCATTGAGCCGTCTGTGCCGTTCAGCCTCCACTTCTTCATAGGCGGCTTGATGCCCCACATACGGCGTCATCAAAGAATCTCCCACTTTTAGTGACTGCCTGTATCGATCGCTATAATCCCCACCAAAATAGCCGGCGTAAGCAATGTCGGCCATGTTGGGAACATCTCGGATTAGCGCTTCGGCTACGGAGAACGCAAGATCCTCAGACCAATCTTCGTGGTGTTGTGGCGGCCAGTCTTGATATCGGCACAGCGCAGACGCAATTCCTTCCTTGTAGCTTTCCCGCATCTCTCCCCAAGTCATCGGCCTCCAAGTATCCCTTCCGCCCGTTGTAGACGGCACTTGTTCCAACACCGGATCCCCGTTCGGTTGTAGCACTATTTTCTCGGAGTCATGGTCTAAGGCACGATAGTAGTCTTGAAGGCATGAGAACGCATTGGCGATGGCGGCCGGATTTGCGGTTCTGCCGTGCTTTTCTAATATGCGATAGAACTGCTCGAACTGCGGGGAAAACCTGTTTTCGTTTTTGAAGAAGTTTTCCAGCTCGGAGTGGGTAGTCACCGCATGCAAGTCTTCGCTTTTTGGATCATTGGATATCATATCCGCCGTGACCGTGACTGCAGGATCATAGGTAGGTTCCCAAGGGAAGTTTTGCTCCCAGAGTTTTCTGCGGTTGTCTTCGCGGGCTTCGGGCGAGAGGGCGCGGTTGTGCCGTTCCCTAAATTCCGCCGCCGCATCGAATCCGTCGATTACCTTTGCCTCTTTATTGGCTTCAGGTTGGGCGGTTGGCGTTTCCTTTGCCGTTGTCGGATTCTCTTCCGTTCGCTTGCCGCTAATCAGGATTACCAACCAGACGCCGATGGTCAGGGCAACGCCCAGCGCGAGAATCCTGCTCGCGCCGCTTGATGAGTTTGGTGCTGTGTTGTTGTCTTTTTTCATTTAGTTGCCCCCCCTTTTTCTTCTTGTCTTCTTCTTTGAGTTCGTCGTCTTGTCTTCGTTCCCAACGAGTTCGGGTCGTGCCTCCCCCAAATAACCCACCACCTGTTGTTTCCTGTATGCCTTCCCAGTACAGACGGCTTCGACCTAGAGCTTCCGGGCCATCGCATATTTGAGAGTTCTTTTCGAGTAATGTGACGGATTTTCTGCTTGCGCCGGTGGCGCTGAATTCGTCATCCGGGTAGTGATAGCGCCACGCCCGATCGCGGGATCTGAAAATGAAACCATCTCCCGTTCCGCCCGGTAGCATCCCGTAATTACTAAGCCATTCCAATTTCCATTTTACTCCCACTTTGTAGGTTTGGCCGTTGGCGAGGCGTGAGTCGTTGGGGGTTTGGATTGCGTCCACCAGCTCGTGTTCGCATTTGATTCTTTGGCTTTCTCCGTTCCAAAGCCATTTTCCTTTTTTCGTCCAAATCGTGAACGCGAATCCTTCGTCGTCGATTCTTGTTCCACCTCTTGCGCCGCCGAATTTTTTGACCATATTGCCCGCGGACAAGAACTCGTCGCCGTATTCAGTGATTGCGCCTCCTTCTTCGCGGACGCCTAAACCCTCTTCGCTTCGGTATTTTTCAGAATACTGGTTGTCGGAATCGTAGTGAGGATTGTCGACAATGTTGTCGTAATAGACTTTGTAGTATTCCGTCCATTTGTGGTTGGCGTCAAATGAGTCTTCTTCAGAATCATTGTCGGGCCCTGATGCGTAGTTGCTTCCGTCGACGGTGTCGAGTCTTCTGATTCCGCTCCTCTGGTTGACGGCGGGAACAGCGACCATTGTGCCGTCCATAGACGAAGAGACAGCTACTCTATTCCCGGTGAGAGCGTCGTAGATGTAATTGGCGGCGATGCCATCGCCGACGCCTTTTCCCGGCGGAGTTGTGGGCGGGTTTCCCGGCTTCTTCTTCTTTGCTTGTGTCGTTGATCTGGACGGAGTCGTCAGTCTTGGCCGCGGAGTAGTTCTTGATGAAGTTCTTGGCGCAATGACCTTATTTCGATTGGGAATTGGCCTTGACACTTGATTGGTGGATGGCGTCGTTCTTCTCAATGGAGGTCTGGTCACTCGATTGGTTGAAGGCCTGTAGGTTGGCACCGCGGTTCTTGATGGAGGCGCGATGTTTCTTCTGGCTGGAATTACCCGATTGGTAGATGAGGTAGGCGATTTACTTCGGTAAGAGGGCGGAGTTTGTCGCGTGATTTGATTTGTGGATGCGGACGCCGCTCCTGCTTGCTCGATGCTTGTCGTCAGCATGGCTGCGGTGACGAGGAGGATGGGAATCCAAAACTTTCCGATTCCTTTTCCGATTGGGTTGAGAATGGGAAGAGTTTCAGCCGAGGTTGGCTCTTGGCGTTCGGCCAAGGCGGTTGTTTCGTTGCTCCAAGCCCGGTTGCCTTGCGGGGCGGGGCTAGAGATTCCGTTATTCCACGAGCTAGCAATCGCCAGCACAATTCTATGTAATGTTGCCATAATAGTATTCGGTCAATATGTTCTTATGTTTCGGTCACAATGGCGCATTTACGGCAACGTCCAGGCCGACGTAAACATTCTGCAGGCAAAAAGCGAGAGAAAAACCCCGCTTTGTTCGCCCAAGAGCCGAAGAAAAGCGTATACGGCCTCCTCCGAAACCCTAAAATGAACTGTGACGTTCAGCAGGCGACCCAAAAAGGAACGCCCGTAAAACGATGACGCCCCGCTAATCTAGCCCAATTTGATCCGAGACGGGATGAAGTTTTTTCTAGAACTTTTTTCCTCTTTTTCTTTCCGATTTTTGTTGGGCAGGGATTTTCTGATTGATGGGATTTGCTTGGGAAAGTGATTGTTTGGCGTTTGGGAGGTGTTGTGGGGATTGGGAAGGTGGGTTGGGCGGTAGTTTGTTTTCTGGTTTTTGGAGCGTTTCGGGACGGCTAGTATCGGCTTAGAGATGGTTTTGGCAGGTTGCGAGAGCAGAAGAGTTTTGCTTGCGGTTTGTTGTGTTTTCCGCTATGGAAGAAGGGTTTTGGTTATGGAGGATTTTGCGTATGGGTTTTTGGCGTTGTTTGCGTTGGCGGCTTTGGGTTTTGCGTTGGCGCCTCTTTGCGCGGCTTGGTTGTGGTCTAGGGTTTTTGCGCCGCGCAAGCCCGGTCGGGACAAGAACGCCACTTATGAATGCGGTTTGGTTTCGCAAGGGGACGCTTGGATTCGGTTTAAGGCGGAGTATTATTTGTATGGCATTATTTTTTTGATATTTGAGGTTGAGGCTGTTTTTCTTTTGCCGTTTGCGGTAGCGTTTGTCGGGCTTCCCGTTGGGGCGTGTTGGGCGATGTTGGTTTTTGTGTTTTTAGTTGTGGAGGGGCTTGTGTGGGCGTGGGGGAAGGGGGTTTTGAATTGGCGTTGACGGCTGGGATTAGAAATCAGAGAATGGGCGAAGGCATGCGCGGCGAGCTGCAAAAGCACGGGGTTTTTACAACCACTTTGGAGGGCATTCACAATTGGGGACGGCGCAATTCCGTGTGGCCGCTTCAATTTGGCCTGGCTTGTTGCGCCATTGAGATGATTGCCACGACGATGGCGCGTTATGATTTGGCTCGGTTTGGCGCTGAGGTTTTTCGTCCTTCGCCTCGTCAGGCGGATTTGATGATTGTCGCCGGCACCGTGACTAAAAAAATGGCGCCCCAAGTTGTTCGGCTTTACAATCAAATGCCCGAGCCGAAGTATGTTATCGCCATGGGTGCTTGCGCTATTTCCGGGGGGCCGTTCAAACAGGGTTACAACGTGCTTAAGGGCATTGACCGCTATCTTCCGGTCGACGTTCACATTCCCGGATGTCCGCCGAGGCCGGAAGCGTTGATCCATGCATTTATGACTTTGCAGCGTCAAATTGACGAGCAGCCGCTCAAAGGGGAACGGAGGCCTCGTCATCTTTGCGCCGATGCTCCATCAGAATTTCCCGTTCCTGAATTTGGGAAAAAGGATTTGGCGCCGCCCAGCAATCCCGCCGTGTGGCGTCCGCCCGATGCCCGGCAAACGGGATGAACCGCCCTTGCGCAGAAGCCTGTCTTTGCGCGAAAAATATGAGCATTGCCGAATCTATTCTCGGACAAATTCGGAAAGCCTTTCCGAAGGCGGAGGTCTCGCTTGTTGCTAATCCGAGTCCGTCGAAGCAAAATTCGTTGCGGGTAGCCGCCGTGGATTTGTTGGAGATCGCTTGGTGGTTGCGAAATGACGCCGAGCCGGCTTTTGATTATCTTTCCAACGTTACCGGAGTGGATTGGCCCGACAAAATCATTAAAGAGAAAATTCAGACCAAAGCGCTGCGCGAGGGCGAAGAAGGGAAAACGGAAACAACCGTCGAGAAGAAAATTCCGGGTTTTTTGGAAGTGGTCTATCACTTTTACTCGGTGTCGCTTCGGAAAGGGCCGTTCATTCTTCGCGTTCGGACTGGGGATCGTCGGGATCAAGTCGTCGTGCCTTCTCTGGCGGGGATATGGCGAAGCGCTGAATTTCAAGAGCGAGAAGTTTACGATCTTTACGGCGTGATTTTTAAAGGACATCAGGACTTGCGGAGGTTGTTGATGTGGGAAGAGTTTGAAGATTTTCCCATGCGCAAAGACTATGTGGAACCCGATGACTACGAATACGAGCCGACGCCTCACGGAAAAGTTCTGGAAAAGTCTCAGCGGACGCAGAACCTATGATGACGCAGAAATCCAGCATTGACGGCGCTTCCGCCGCCGAGCCGAGTTACACAATTCGCAAACAAATCGAACTAGAAGGCGAGTTGGCGTCGGAAGATCTCTTGGAAATCTCTATGGGGCCGCACCACCCTTCTACGCATGGCGTGTTTCAAATGAACGTCGCCCTGGACGGGGAACGAGTCGTTCGCTTGAAACCGGTTTTCGGCTACCTGCATCGCAACCACGAAAAAATAGCGGAGAGCGCTACTTACTTAGCCTCCATGCCCTACACCGATCGTCTGGACTACTTTAACTCGATGACCAATAACTGGGCCTATGCTTTGTCAGTGGAAACGCTGGCGGGCATTCAAGCTACAGAGCGCGCCGAGTACATCCGAGTAATCCTTGCCGAGTTGACGCGACTGCTCAACCACACCTGCCTCATTGGGTTCCTCGTTATGGATATGGGCGCCCTCGGCACGCCTCTGATGTACGCCTTTCGTGAGAGGGAAAAGATTCTCGACCTTTTTGAAGCTTTGAGCGGCTCCCGCATGATGTGCAATTACATGCGCTTTGGCGGATGCCGCTGCGATCTGCCAAAAGGCTGGTTACAGCAAGCGCAAAAGTTCATCGACGAGTTTTCCGCCTTCCTCGACGACTACGAGCGGCTTCTCACGGAAAACGAAATCCTCAAGGCCAGGACGCAACAAGTTGGCTTGCTTTCTTCGGAGTTGGCGGTGAACGCCGGGGTTTCCGGGCCAATGCTCCGAGCCAGCGGCGTGAACTACGACCTCCGAAAAGTGGATGCGTACGGCATTTATGATCAGTTTGACTTTCGCGTGCCTTTAGGCGAGGTGGGCGATGTTTATGATCGCTACATGATCCGAATGCTTGAAATGCGGGAATCTCTCAAAATCCTGCAACAGGCGCTGCGGCAAATTCCCCAAGGCCCCATTATGAATCCCAAAGCCAGGCTGCGCGGATTCCGCCCTCCCGCCGGCGAGGCTTACGGCAGAATTGAAGGACCCAAAGGCGAGTTGGGCTTTTACCTCATCAGCGATGGAACGCCTAAGCCCTATCGCTATCGAGTCCGCCCGCCAAGCCTCGTCAACCTGACGATCCTTGAAGACATGTGCTTGAACCACGCCGTGGCCGACGTGGTCGTGATCCTTGGCAGCATAGATATTGTATTGGGAGAAGTGGACCGCTAGACTGGTTTGCGCGAGTGGATTGAGAGATTTTTTGCAAGTGACAGGCGCCGGCATCATCAAAGGAATGCTCCAGACGGCAAAGAACTTTGCCGGAACTTTTCGCTCGCCCCAAAACTATTTGACGACGGTCGAATACCCGGAGCAAAAAATTCCCGCCAAAGAAAACGCCCGCAACTTTCCCTTCCTCGTTTACGACGGCGAGGATCCAATGGATGGACTCCGTTGCGTCGCCTGCCGAATTTGCGAAAAAGAATGCCCGCCCCAGTGCATTTACATTGAGAAAGACAAAACGAAAAAGCCGGACTTCGTCGGGAAGCTCCAATTCCAGCCGTCAGCCTTTGACATCGACATATCGGTGTGCATGAGCTGCCAAATTTGCGTGGAAGTCTGCCCCTTTGACGCGATCCAGATGGACACGGAATTTGAACTCAGCCAAACCGATCGCTTTGGCGGTTTGCTTTTAGACAAGCGCCAATTGGCAAAATCCAACCAATATTACCGTCGCATTCACCCTGCGGAAGCGGCCGCAATAGACGCCCGCCGCGCCGTCGAAGTTGAAAAGGCCAAAGCCAAAGCCGCCGCCAAAGCGCAAAAACAAAAGCCGGCGGCGGACAAAGCCTCCCATCCCAATCCATAGACCTTGGAAAACTGGATTCCCCACATTCAAAACAGCCTGATTGGTTTGGCGGCTGAACGCCCGCCCGCCGGCCATTTCTTGTTCATTCCACTTTTAATCGGCGCATTCTCTGGATTTTTTGCGTTGGCCACTTGGCTGGAAAGAAAGGCGCTGGGACGCATCCAAAATCGTTTGGGGCCGAATCGCGTGGGGCCGGCGGGCATCTTGCAACCCGCAGCTGACGGGTTGAAAATGATTTTCAAGGAAGACGTCGTGCCGCGCTCCGCCGACAAAATCGTTCACTTTTTGGCGCCAATCCTTTTGGTCATTCCAGCTTTCTTGGCCTTTTCCGTGCTTCCCTACGGGAAGCAGCTTGTGCCGGCGCCTTTGGACGCCGGCATTCTCTTTTTCTTTGCCATCGGCGGCACGGCGGAACTGGCCGTATTCATGGCGGGCTGGTCGAGCCGAAACAAATACGCCATGCTCGGCGCGATGCGGGCCATTGCGCAAATGATCAGTTACGAAGTGCCTCTGCTTCTTTCCGTCGTTCCCGTCGTTATGCTGTCCCAATCCCTTTCCCCGGCGGTTATCGCCGCCGAGCAGTCGGGCGGTTTCTGGCATTGGCACGCGGCGACTCCTTGGGGCATTGCCGCTTTCCTGCTGTTTCTTACTGCGGCGTTGGCGGAGTCCAATCGATCTCCCTTTGACATCCCGGAGGCCGAGTCCGAAATCATCGCCGGACATATGACTGAATACTCAGGTTTCAAATATGCGCTTTTCTTTTTAGCGGAATATCTTGGATTGTTTGCTATGAGCGGTCTGGCCGTCACCTTGTTCTTGGGAAGTTATCACGCGCCGCTGCCGGTTTTGGATTTTGTCCCGGGGCCGGTTTGGTTTTTCGGCAAATTCGCCTGTCTCATCGCCCTTTTCATTTGGATTCGCGGCACGCTTCCCCGTCTGCGCACGGATCAGCTGATGAGCCTTGCTTGGAAGTTTATGTTGCCGATGACGCTGGCCTCTTTGGCCTCCGCTGCGATTTGGTTCCATATCGGCGACGGTTGGCTGGGCTGGCTCTTTTGCGCGCTGTGCGTTGTCGTTCCGTATTGGCTTCTGGGCAGACCTTCCGACAAAACAAAGCTTGCCCGGCGAGTCTATCGCTTTGCCGATTGAGAGAATGAGCGCCGCGTTTGTGTTTATCGCCTTGATTGCGCTTGCCGGCGCCGGCGGCGCTGTGTTTTTCCGTCAAATTGTGCATTGCGTCCTTTGTTTGGCGGTCGCCTTTGTCGGAGTCTCCATGCTTTACTTGCAACTGGGCGCTCAATTCTTGGGGTTTGCGCAAATTTTAATTTACGTCGGAGCGGTCACAATTCTGATTCTGTTTGCCATTTTGCTGACGAGGAATTCGGGGCCGAACTTGAGCGAGTCTCCCTTTTCTGCGGGCCGCGGGATCGGCCTTCTCATTAGCGGCGCCGTGTTTGCCTGCTTAGTTTGGGCCGTTCGGCAATCGTCGATGATTCGGCCAGACGCCGCTGAGATCGATGTTTCGGTGCAAAATATCGGAGAAAGGATGATGACGGAATACGTTCTCCCGCTTGAAGTGGTTGCCCTGCTTCTCACAGTCGCCATGATCGGCGCCGTTACCATTGCCATGAAAGAAGCGCCCGAGGCAAATCCGGCCGATAAATCCGCCGACAAACCCTCTTCCTCCTCGTAAGCGCCGTGGCCTCGTTATCCAGCTATTTGATTTTGAGCGCCTTCCTATTTTGTTTGGGATTAGCCGCGGTTCTGATTCGACGGAGCGCCATCTTGATTCTGGCGGGGATTGAATTAATGTTGAATGCGGCCAACTTGAACTTTATTGCCTTTTGGCGTTTTGGACCCCGTCCGGAGTCATTGGACGGATTGCTGTTCGTTTTGTTCTCCATTGCCATTGCCGCCGCTGAAGCCGCCGTTGGGCTGGCGTTGGTTATCGCCGTCTATCGGCATCATCGAACGGCCGATCCGGAAAAAATCCACGAATTGAAGGGCTAAACGAAAACCCGTCATTGAACAAGCGCGCCCATTGGCTTTGAACGACGTCGTCCACATACTTTGGTTGATTCCCTTCTTGCCTTTGCTGGCGGCCGGCTTGCTGGCGTTGGCGCCGCGGTTGGGCAAAAAGGGAGTCTCCTTCCTTGCGGTCGGGGCGATGGCCGCTTCCTGTGTTCTCTCCGTCCTTGCCCTTTGGGCAACGTTGGGAGAATCCAAAAGCGAAGGAGAAGTCTGGCGAGAAACGGTGAACATCCAATGGTTTTCGATGGGAACTGCCTCTATGGAAATTGGCTGGATATTGGACCCGCTTGCGGCGGTGATGGCGGTCGTTGTGGCGTTTGTGGGGTGCGTGATCTTTCTGTTTAGCGTCGGCTACATGGCTTCGGACAAACAATACGCCCGGTTCTTTTGTCTAATGAGCTTTTTTGCCGCCGCGATGCTGGGGCTGGTGATTGCCAACAGCCTGCTCCTGCTATTTATCTGCTGGGAGTTGGTGGGAGCGGCTTCCTATCTTTTGATCGGGTTTTGGACTCACAAACCCAGCGCTGCGGCTGCCGCAAAAAAAGCCTTTATTGTTACCAGAATCGGAGACGTCGGCTTCTTCATTGGAATGCTTTGGCTTTCCTCCGCTTCGGGAACGCTCTTGTTTTACGACGAAGGCGGGGGATGTTTGGAGGAGGCCTCGCTGACGAGGCTCGGCGTCCAAACCGCGTTCTTCGGCCTCGCCGTTCCCACCATCATCACGTTGCTCCTTCTTTGCGGCGCTATCGGAAAATCGGGGCAGGCGCCGCTGCACGTTTGGCTGCCGGACGCAATGGAAGGCCCGACGCCGGTAAGCGCGTTGATCCACGCCGCCACAATGGTGGCCGCCGGCATATTCTTGCTGGCCAGAATTTATCCTTTGATGACCGTTGCCGGGGATGCGAATTCTTCGGAATCCTTGGCCGCCGCCGCTTGGATCGGCGGCCTGACGGCTTTGTTTGGCGCCATAGTCGCCGTCGCGCAGACCGATATCAAACGCATCTTGGCCTATTCCACCATATCCCAACTCGGCTACATGATGCTGGGCTTGGGCGCGGGAGGGCCGGCCGTAGCCATGTTCCATCTCCTGACGCATGCATTTTTCAAAGCGCTGCTCTTTTTGGGCGCCGGCTCGGTCATTCACGGCTGTCGCGGAGAGCAAGACATCCGAAGGCTGGGCGGCTTGCGGCCATGCATGCCCTTCACCTTTGCCTGCTACGCCGTCGGCATGTTGGCGCTATCGGGCTTTCCCCTGCTTTCCGGCTTTTGGAGCAAGGACGCCGTTCTCCATGCGGCCGGCGCATGGAATCCCTCGCAACTTCCCTTCTTCTTCGGGCTTGCGGGCGCCTTTTTGACCGCCTTCTACATGAGTCGGCAAATGGCCTACGTGTTCTTTGGCGAAAACCGTTCGCGCGCTGGAATGGAGAAGAATCGACAATCCCTCGCCCGTCCGAAAGAAAGCGCCGCGGTGATGACGTTGCCACTTTTCGTTTTAGCGGCCGGAGCCGTCCTGCTGGGCTTTGTCGGCACGCCGGCCTTTCCCGCCTTCCAAAGTTACCTGGAAGGGCGGGCGATTGAGTTTTCTATGAACGCGTTGTTGGAAACAAAAATATTAGGATTGCTTCTGCTCTCTTCGGCGATTGCGCTGGCGGGGATCTCTCTTGGTTGGCTGCTGTATCGCCCGTCTCGATTCCGTCCCGCCGCTCAGAAAGACCCTTTGCGGCGAATGTTGCCGCGCTGTTATCATTGGGCGGAGAATCAGTTTTTCGTCGACGAATTTTACCAAAGAACCGTCCTGCGCGGCCTTCGGTTTCTCGGCGACTTGGCGGAAATTATGGATCGCCGCATCTTGGAACGCGTCGGCAAATTGTGCGCCGCGTTTGTTCGAGGAATCGCCTGGATCGCCCGCATTGCCGACGAACACTTGGCCAACGCCGGCTTTGACTGCTTCTGCTTGAGTGTGCGGCGAGCCTCCGCTCTGCTTGCAAAAATCCAGAGCGGCCGAATCCAAAGCTACTTGAAAATCGCCGGCGCGAGCTTGGCAATCGTTGCGTTGGTCTTCGTTTGGTTGCGCCTATGAACGATCTTCCGCTCATCAGCCTTATGACCTTCATTCCTCTTTTTGGCGGGGGGATTTTGTGGTGCTTTGGCGGCGGTTGGAGCGGTCGAAAAGCAACGAGAATCGGCACGGGAATCGGCCTTCTTACTCTTGCCGTCGCTTTCTTTTTGGGACTTCGATTTGATACCGGCGTTGGGACGATCCAACACATCGAAAGATACCGCTGGATTCCCGCCTTGAACGTGGACTACTTCGTGGGCGTGGACGGCTTGAGTCTTCTTATGGTTGGCCTAACCACCCTGCTCGCACCCGTCGCTCTCTCGACGGCGCAAGAGGCGGCGCCTCGTCCGCATCGGTTTGCGGCCTTGATCTTGTTTTTGGAGGCCGGCTTGATCGGCGTCTTTACCGCGCTGAACTTTTTCCATTGGTTTCTCTTTTGGGAACTGAGTTTGATTCCGGCTTTCTTTTTGATCCGGCTTTGGGGGAATCCTCGGCAAAGCGCGGCGGCGGTTCCCTTTTTCCTCTACACATTTGTCGGCAGCATCGCCCTGCTCTTTTCCTTCCTCGCCCTCTTCGCCGCAACTGGAACTTTCGACTTTGCCGAACTGGCCGAACAAGCCAAGAGAGGCGAATTAATGTCCCGCGTCGCCGTGAATCTGGGATGGAAAGAAGGCGTTTCGCCGCAAGGAGTGGGGTTATTGCTCTTCGGGCTGGCCTTCTTCGGCGTCGCGGTAAAAGTTCCGATCTATCCTATTCACACATGGGCGCCGGCCGCCTATGCCGCAGCGCCCGCTTCGGTAACTTTGCTGTTGACCGGGGCGATGTCGAAGATGGGACTTTACGCGCTCTTGCGGCTCATTCTTCCCATCTTTCCCGATCAAGCCGCTCAGGCGGCCACGCCTTTGTTGATTTTGACCGTCGGCACCATTGTGCTCTCCGCCTTGGCCGCCTGCGTCCAGACCGATTTGAGACGGATTTTTGCCTACTCCTCCATCAATCATTTAGGCTACTGCTTCCTGGGCGCCTTCGCCGTTATGAGCGGACGGGCGGACGCCTCTCTAACGACGGACGCCGCCTCTGCCATAAACGGCGCCGGCCTGCACATGTTTAATCACGGCGTCGTTGCCGGCCTGATTTTTTTCCTTCTGGGTCGACTAGAATCCAGAGCCGAAGGATTGCGGGGCATTGGAGACTTTGGCGGATTGCATTCCATAACACCCCGCTTCGCCGCAGTTGCGTGGACTGCGTTGCTTGCATCGCTTGGTCTTCCGGGGTTGAACGCCTTTATCGGCGAATTCCTTATCTTCAAAGGCGCGTTTGCCCACGTCCAATGGGCGACGGCGCTGGCGACTCTGGGACTCCTGCTGACCGCCGTTTTTCTTTTGAACGTGATTCAGAAAGTCTTCGCCGGCCCCCCAAACGAAAAATGGCGGACAATGCCGGACCTAAATCCCAAGGAATGGCTAGTGGTTGCCCCCGCGCTTGCGTTGATTATTTCTGCCGGCGTGTATCCGCAATACTTGCTGCGCTTTCTGAACGAAACCACATTGCATTGGCTTGCCCAAATCGGCAAAGCGCCGTAGCCGCAACCGCCGAACAACTAACTCAAATCTTTGATATGCGCCAACCAATCCTCGAACCAACCGACCAAGAAATCGACATGACCCAGAATGCCGACCATTCCCTGCAAGAGCCTTCGACGGAATCCATATCTTCGTCAAAAAGCCAACGCCGCAACGTCGACAAAATCCAAAATTTCCTCAAACCATGCGAAGACGGAAGCACCTATGCCCAAACTTTTAGCGAACTCGTTCCGCCGCAAACAAACCGCTATATTTCTCTTCCAATCCAACAAAGCGAAAATAACAAAGGAATCCGAATGATTCGCCCTTGCCCTTGGCACTGCAAAACTAAAAGCGCCTATGCTAAGCTGGACGATTTACTCTAGTTTTGTCGGCGCCTTAGTTTGCGGGTTGTGGCCTCGGCTTTCTGCCGAAGCTTGCCGCCGCACGGCCTTGGCCTTCGCGCTCTTCGGGCTTCTCTGCGCCCTTGTCGGCTGCCTGCAATATAATGCTCCAGACGGCGAAGGCGCCGTTCAATTTGCCGTCCAACACTCGTGGATGCCTTCTCTGGGCATTGGCTATCAACTGGGCGCAGACGGCGTTAGCTTAACCTTGACGCTGTTGACCGGGCTGGCCGCCGTGGCGGGAATTTTCTTTTCGTGGGATGTTCAACATCGCTCGCGGGAGTTTTTCGCCTTTTTTCTGACGCTCGTCGGCGGGTGCTACGGCGTATTTCTCAGTTTCGATCTCTTTCTGCTCTTTGTATTTTATGAGCTGGCTATCATTCCAAAATACTTCCTGATCGTAATCTGGGGCTCGGCGCGCAAAGAATACGGCGCCATGAAACTCGCGCTTTACTCTTTTGCGGGGAGCGCTCTCGTTCTGCTCGGTCTGCTGGCTACTTACGTGGAGGCCGGCGCTTCTACCTTCGACTGGCTTCAATTGAAGGAATATTCGTATTCGCCAAGCTTTCAACTATGGGCCTTCCCCGTCACTTTCTTAGGCTTTGCCGTTCTGGCCGGCTTGTGGCCGTTTCATACTTGGGCGCCGACGGGGCATGCGGCCGCGCCGACCGGCGCCTCCATGCTTCTGGCCGGCGTTGTGATGAAACTGGGCGCTTACGGCGCGTTGCGGTTTCCGATGACGCTCTTCCCGACTGGCTTGGAAGCGTGGCGGGATGAGTTGGCGCTTTTGGCCTCTATTGGCATTGTCTACGGCGCCGCCGCCGCTCTCGTGCAGCGAGACTTCAAGTTTATGATCGGCTATTCCAGCGTCAGCCACATGGGATTCGTCCTTTTGGGGCTTATGGCAGGCACGGAAGCCGGCCTTTCAGGCGCCGTGCTTCAGATGTTTTCGCACGGCATTTTGGCCGGCCTGCTCTTTGGCGTTGTGGGAAGAATGGTTTGCTCTCGAACGCGAACGCGTGATTTGAGCGAGTTGGAAGCCTTCCGCTTGGCGAAGCGGCTTCCATTTGCCGCGGGAACCTTCGTCTTGGCCGGGTTTGCGAGCATGGGCATGCCGGGATTCAGCGGCTTTGTCGCCGAACTCCAAGTGCTAATCGGCGCGTGGAAGGCGTTTCCCGCTTTGGCCGTTTTAGCGGGCGTCGGAATTCTCATCGGCGCCGTCTACACTTTGCGGGCAATGTTTCAGGCATTTTTCGCCAAAGAAAAACCTTTCGCCCCTCATCCTGAAGGACCGATTCCTCCGTTGACGATCCACGAGAAAGCGGGCGCGTGCATTCTGCTGGCGTCGACAATCGCCGTCGGCCTATATCCGAGCCTGCTTTTAGACTTGATAGGGCCAAGCCTTTCCCCGCCTCTTCTGGAACCGCTCATCGAGAACTGATGGAAACTCGCTACAGCGACATTCTCCTATTGCTTGCGCCGGAAACGATCCTCGTCATTGCCGCGCTGGCGGCCTTGGCCGCCGACCTTTTTTGGATGCACGGCCAAACCGCTCGAAGAAGGCGCGCGCTTGCCTTTGGCCTCAGCGCGTTTGGATGTCTGGCCGCCGTTCTTTCCATTGGAATCGGTCCGCCCGACGCCGGCGCCTTGTCCCATTGGCTTCACTTTGGGCCCGCAACCGGTCTCGTTAAGATGGCGCTGATCGGCCTCACTTTGGGCGCGTTGGCGATGTCCGCAAGATCGGCGTTCACGGATCATCTTGGCGAGCTTCACTTCATCGCGCTGGTTGCCTTAGCGGGCATGATGCTCATGGTAAGTGCCCAACATCTGCTTCTGGCCTTTGCGTCTCTGGAAACAGTCGCCCTGTCATTTTACTCGCTGGTTGCCTTGCGCAAGCAGAGCCGGCAGACAGCCGAAGGCGCTTTGAAATACTTCCTGCTGGGCGGCGTCTCGGCGGCGTTCACCCTTTTCGGCATTAGTTTCATTTACGGCGCCACTTATGCCTTGACGCTTTCTGAAATTGCCGCGCAATCGATCTCCAACGCCGCATCGCCCTTGATGGGCATCGGCATGATTGCGGTCGCCGTGGGATTTGGTTTCAAGATTGCCGCCGCGCCTATGCACTGGTGGGCGCCGGATGTTTATCAAACCGCCGCCCCGCCAATCGCCTCCCTCATCGCCTCCGCTTCCAAACTCGCCGGGTTTTACTTGTTCGCCCGTATATGGACGGTCGGATTGTCTCCTTGGATCGGCTTTGGCGATAATGCGGCGGGCGCCGTCGGCTGGCTTCCTCTTTTGGCTTTGCTCGCTTTGGCTTCCCTTCTGATCGGCAATCTGGCCGCCATTGCGCAATCCAGCATGAAACGGCTGCTCGCTTACTCGGCCATTGCGCACAGCGGTTACGTTCTGCTGGGAATCATGGCCAACAATCCCCACGGAACCGCGTCTATGATCTACTATTTGCTCACCTACGGATTAGCCGTCCTCGGCGCCTTTGCGTTGGTATTGCTCGTCGAGAAAACTTGCGGCGACGATCAGATTGCCTCCTTCGCCAACTTTCACCAAAGATTCCCCGTGGAGTCCTTTTGCCTGTTGATTTTTATCTTGTCTCTAGCGGGAATTCCGCCTTTGGCGGGTTTTTTCGGAAAGTTTTACTTGTTTGCCGCCGCTCTTCAATCCACACACGCCGCCCAATGGATGTTCTGGCTGGTGGCCGCAGGCATCGCGGCAAGTGTTCTTTCTCTTTATTATTACCTGCGGATTCTCAAGCAGGCTTACACCGCGGGCGGCGATGCCATTGCCGGGAACGCTCGTCCCGATCCCGTCCTCAGAACAATTGCGATTCTTGCGGCCGGCGGCGTGGTTTTGTTTGGTTGCTTCCCAGAACTTATAATTCAAAATTTGCCGGAGGCTTTTCACTCTGCCAGTCCGTAAAGCCGCTCAGAAAAACAAAGCCTCCGATAATAAAAAACTTCCGAGATTTTTGCGTTTGACAATCGAAAAAGGAACGCCATAATTCTCGCTTATGAAGTTTCTAAAATTTTCGATTCCCGTTTTCCTTATGATTGCCGCTTCTTCCATTCACGCCGAGAACTCGCCGTCTCTCTACGACGTCTCGCTTAAGAATATCGACGGCGAATCCACTTCCCTGAAAAAATACAAGGGCGACGTTCTTTTGATCGTCAACGTCGCCTCCCAATGCGGCCTCACTCCGCAATACGAAGGACTGCAAAAAGTTTTCTCCAAATATCAACCCAAAGGATTCCAAGTACTCGGCTTCCCCTGCAACGACTTTGGCGACCAAGAGCCGGGAACAACAGACGAGATCAAGGAATTTTGCCGCGCCAACTACAAAGTGACCTTCCCCATGTTCGATAAACTGCACGTCAAGGGAACCAAACAACATCCCTTATACGCCGCGCTTACGGGAAAAACCTCTCCGTTTCCCGGCAATGTGAAGTGGAACTTTGGGAAGTTTCTCATCAGCCGCGAGGGAAAAATCCTCAAACGATTCGCGCCCCGCGTCAAACCCGACTCCGCCGAAGTCGCCAAAGAAATCGAATCCGCGCTAGGGCAATGACAAACCCTTCATCCCGCTTTGTTCTGCTCCATCGCTTGCCACCTTTGTAATGAGTTCCGCAACGCATGCGACAACTACCCGCGTTATTGACGGCGGTCGGCAGGGCGTCTGACCATGAACATAGCGGGTCCAAAAATTTTGCACAGCCCTCGCCTCCCCGTTAGTTGTGAACATCGAAATAGAACCCACCAGTTGTCTGCTTCCGGGAACCGCCCCAACTCCTTGCAATCATCGTTTGTCGTCTTTCTCCAATCATGAACGCTCTAAAGCCTCCCTCTGAAACCAACGCCGAACGCAATCCGCCGCCCGCCCAACGCGCCTGTTCCTCCGTTATGGTGGACGGCCCTGAACGCGCCGCCAGCCGCGCCATGCTTCACGCCGTAGGCTTCCAAAAAGCCGACTTCCGCAAATCCCAAGTCGGCGTCGCCTCCACTTGGGGAATGGTCACCCCGTGCAACATGCACATCGACCAACTGGCTTCTTGCGTTGCTCAAGGCGTGGACACTGCCGGCGGCAAAGGCGTCGTTTTCAACACCATCACCATCTCCGACGGCATCTCCATGGGCACAGAAGGCATGAAATACTCCCTAGTTTCGCGAGAAGTCATTGCCGACTCCATCGAAACCGTCGCCGGCTGCCAAGGCTTTGACGGCGTCATCGCCATCGGAGGCTGCGACAAAAACATGCCCGGATGCCTCATCGCCCTTGCCCGACTCAACCGCCCCTCCGTCTTCATCTACGGCGGCACCATCCTGCCCGGACACTACCAAGGCAAAAACGTCGACATCGTCTCCGTCTTTGAAGCTGTCGGACAGCACGCCAACCGGCAAATCAACGACCGCCAACTCGACGAACTCGAAGCCTGCGCCATTCCCGGCCCCGGCTCTTGCGGAGGCATGTATACCGCCAACACAATGGCCTCCGCCATCGAAGCCCTCGGCATGAGCCTGCCCAACAGCTCCGCGCAAGCCGCCGTTTCCAAAGAAAAACGCGCCGACTGCGAACAAGCCGGGCAAGCTGTAATGCGCCTCCTCAAAGAAGGCATCCGCCCCAGCGACATCCTCACCCGCAAAGCATTTGAAAACGCCATCACCGTCGTCACCGCCCTCGGAGGCTCCACCAACGCCGTGCTTCACCTTCTTGCCATCGCTCACGCCGCCAAAGTGCCGCTTTCCATTGACGACTTTGCCAAAATCGGCCAACGCGTTCCCGTCCTTGCCGACCTCAAACCCAGCGGCCGATACGTCATGGCCGAACTCGTCAACATCGGCGGCACCATTCCCCTCATGAAAAGGCTTTTGGATAAAGAGCTATTGCACGGCGACTGCCTCACCGTCACCGGACGCACACTCGCTCAAAACCTCGCCGACGCCCCCGACTACCCGCCCGGCCAAGACGTCATCCGCAGCTTCCAAAACCCCATCAAAAAAGACGGCCACCTCGTCATCCTCTACGGCAACCTCGCCAAAACCGGCGCCGTCGCCAAAATCAGCGGCAAAGAAGGCCTCCATTTCCGCGGCCGAGCCAAAACCTTCAACTCCGAAGAAACCGCCCTCCAAGCCATCCTCAACGACAAAATCCAAAGAGGCGACGTCCTCGTTATCCGCTACGAAGGCCCAAAAGGCGGCCCCGGCATGCGAGAAATGCTCTCCCCCACCTCCGCCATCATGGGCAAAGGACTTGGCAACCACGTCGCCCTCATCACCGACGGCAGATTCTCCGGCGGCAGCCACGGCTTTGTCGTCGGCCACATCACCCCCGAAGCGTACGAAGGCGGCGCCCTTGCCGTCGTCCAAAACGGAGACCCCATCTCCATCGACGCCCAAAACCGAACCCTCAGTCTCGAACTTCCCGACTCCGAAATCCAATCCCGCCTTGCCCGGTGGAAAGCGCCCCAGCCCAAATACACCCGCGGCGTCCTCGCCAAATACGCCCAAACCGTTGGCTCCGCCCATCTTGGCGCCGTCACCGACCACTTCTAACCCTCCCCTTGAGACAATCCAAATCCGCCCAACACGCAAAGGAGAACTTTCCCTCGAATCTGCGCAAAATCTGCTTGACACAAATATCTTTTTCTGGACAAAATCCCGCAAATAAATCTCGTAAAGCCAACGACGACGTCAAAGAACGATATGAAAGATTCAGGAAAAGTGAGTATGAACAACGTTGAAAATCCCAATCCCTTTGCTGGCAGTAAAGTACCCCCCCCCCCCCCCCCCCGCACTTTGCGACAAACCAACCTTGGCCAACAAGACGCCAAGATACCTCTCACGCAACAACCCCTTTCTAATAACCGCCATGAAACCATGCCACCCGCGCATCCTCGCGTGCATCAGCGCAATTTTAGCTGTTGCGTTTTCTCTGCAAACTGCATTCGCGCAACAAGTGAACAGCCCCAGCTCCGTCCTCCACGAACGAACCCAAAAAGTCGCCGACGCCATTTTGAACGCTTTGGGGAGTAGCATCACGCAAGCCAGCCAAGTCACCAACACCTCCCAACTAGCCAATATCACCCAGATAAGCCTCAGAAATCAAAGACTAACCTCTTTGCAAGCCAACGACTTTGCCGGCCTCTCCAACCTGCGAACGCTCGACCTTACCTCCAACAACCAAATCACTTCCCTGCCGTCCGGCCTTTTCAACAACCTCACCAATCTGCAGACGCTGACCTTATTCAACCACCGACTCGCTTCTTTGCAGGACGGCCTTTTTGACGACCTTTACAATCTGCGAACGCTCGACCTTTCCAGCCAAAGCGGCAACTTGCAACTGACTTCCTTGCCGGCCAACCTCTTCAACAACCTGACCAACCTGACAAGACTGGACTTGGATAGAATCCCCGTGAGTTCCCTGCCCTCCGGCCTCTTTGCCAACCTCTACAACCTACAAACCTTAGACCTTACCGGACTGCGGACCGGCACTTGGCCTTCCACTCTCTTCAACAGCCTGACCAACCTAACCAAACTATACTACATGCAAACTGGAAACCTGCGCTGGTTGCCGCAAGGCGTCTTTGATAATCTCACCAAGCTAGAAGAACTGAGAATTAGCGGCACCACTTTGGGCAGTAACTCAACCAACGTGCCGTCCGGCCTCCTCAACAATCTGACCAACCTAACGATTCTGGATCTTGCCGCCAATCGGCTCACTTCTCCGCCAGACGGCGTCGAAAATCTCACCCGCCTGACACAGCTGTATCTTGACAACAACCAACTCGCTTCCCTGCCGGATGGCATCTTCGACAATCTCACCAGAATAGGAACGCTGAATCTTTTCTACAATCGCTTGACCTCTCTGCCTAGCGGGGTTTTCGACAACCTCACCAGAATGTATGCCCTGAGGCTCAACAACAACCGCTTAACTTCCCTGCCGGCCGGCGTCTTCGACCATACAACCAATTTGATCTTCCTGTATCTTAACTACAATCAACTGACCTCCCTTCCCGACGGCGTCTTCGACAATCTTGCCCGGCTGAGAAATTTATATATTCACAATAACCAAATCCATTCTCTACCGGCCGACTTATTCCCCAATCCTCTCGCCAATCTGGAATGGCTCACACTGAATAACAATGCGTTGACTAACCTCCCTTTTTACGAGGGGATGTTCGATAACTTAAACAACCTGCCCAATTCCAGACTGCGGCTGCATGCCAACCCCGTGTATTCTAGTCTTTTGACGAATGCGATTCCCATCACCATTATTCCCTCCACGATGGAAGTGGTTGAGGGCGATGAAGGCGCAAAGAACGCCAACTTTCAAGTCCTACTAGGCAGAGGCATCCTTACCAACTCCATCACCATCCGCTACGCCACAAGAGACGGCACCGCCAAAAAAGAAGATAACGACTTCTCCCCGATCAACGACAAGTTGTTAGCGTTCCTGGAGGCTAGCACTTGGTTCCGACCGCAAGTTTATAATCTTTCCATTCCTATACGAGGGGATGTTGTGGAAGAAGAGGATGAGATCTTTGAGTTAGTTCTCACTCGATCCAGCCGCTACACGGCGGACGAAGAGTTCACCGCCTCGATCACCATCTTAGACAACGACGCCTTGCCCGAAGTCGACCTTTCCCTTCCCGTCACTTCCTTCTCCGTGGCCGAAGGCGACAGCGGCTCCACTGCCATTGGTTTCCACATCCAACTCACCCAATCTCCCAACGCCCAAGTCACCATTGATTACGAAACCCAAGACGGCACCGCCACCGCTCCCCAAGACTACACTTCCGCCTCAGGAACCATCACCTTTGCCGCCGGCACAACCAACCTCACCCAAACCATCTCCATTCCCATTCACGGCGACACCGAAGAAGAAGCGGACGAAACCTTCTCCGTCCGCCTCTCCAACCCCGTGAACGTCAACTTTGGCGGCGGCGCCTCCATGCGCGAAACCATCATCACCATTGCCGATGACGATGTTTTGCCGCCCCCGCCCCCCTCTCTCTTCCTTACTCCCTCAGTTTTGGAAATCGCCGAAGGCGATGAAGACACAACTAACGCCGAGTTCCAAGTTCGCTTGACGCGCGCCTCAGGCCAAGCCGTATCCATTGACTACGCCACAACTAATGGCACCGCCACAGCCGGCCAAGACTACACGGCCACCACTGGCACCATCACCTTCGTCGCCGGCGCGACCAACCTCACCCAAACTATTGCCGTTCCCATCCTCGGCGACACAACCGACGAACCCAACGAAACCTTTACAATCACCTTGAGCAATCCAGTCAACGCTAGCCTCCTTACCCGCGCCGCCCGATGCACTATATTAGACGATGACGCCCAGCCCACACTTTCCCTAACTTCCTCAACATTGACCGTGGCCGAAGGCGCAACCAACGCCGAGTTTCAAGTTCGGTTGAGCCAAGTTTCCGGCCAAGCCGTATCCATTGACTACGCCACAACTAATGGCACCGCCACAGCCGGCCAAGATTACACTTCCGCCTCAGGCACCATCACCTTCGCCGCCGGCACCGCCAATCTTATCCAAACCATCTCCGTTCCCCTCGTAGATGACACCGAAGACGAAGCCAATGAAACCTTTACAATCACTCTAAGCAACCCCGCCAACGCCGGCCTCCTTGTCAGCACGACGCAAACCACAATCGTCGACAACGACGGGCCGGCGGCTCTCTTCCTTACCCCCTCAGTTTTGGAAATCGCCGAAGGCGATGAAGACACAACTAACGCCGAGTTCCAAGTTCGCTTGACGCGCGCCTCAGGCCAAGCCGTATCCATTGACTACGCCACAACTAATGGCACCGCCACAGCCGGCCAAGATTACACATCCGCCTCAGGCACCATCACCTTCGCCGCCGGCGCGACCAACCTCACCCAAACTATTGCCGTTCCCATCCTCGGCGACACAACCGACGAACCCAACGAAACCTTTACAATCACCTTGAGCAATCCAGTCAACGCCCGTCTGCTGGTCGACACCGCCCGATGCACTATATTAGACGATGACGCCCCCCTGCCCGTCATCGCTTGGGAGCAAAATCAAGCCCAAGTGACTGAAGGAACCGAAACCATCCGGCTGGCCGTCAAAATAATTAACAACTCCATTCCCGATTCTGCTGTTTCCGTCAACTACGCCACCCAAGACGGCACGGCCAGAGCCGGCCAAGATTACACCGCAACCACTGACACCATCACCTTCGCCGCCGGCGCGACTAATCTTACCCAAACCATCTCTGTTCCCATCCTCGACGACGCAACCAACGAACCCCTCGAAACTTTTGATCTAATCCTCAGCAGTCCCGCCAACGCTGTCTTCCCCGACGGCGACTCTCCATTGCCGGCCACCATCACCATTGTAGACGACGACGCGCCTCCGCCAATCGTGCAGAGGCCGCTAGTCATTGGCTTTGCGCAGACTTTCCTTTCCCTCCCCGAAGGCGACGCAGGCCAAACTACCGCCGAGTTTCCAGTGCAACTCCTGCTGCGCGAAGGCCAAGTTCTCAATCAAATCGTCTCCGTAGACTACGCCACCCAAGACGGCACGGCCAGAGCCGGCCAAGATTACACTTCTGCCTCAGGCACCATCACCTTCGCCCGCGGCGCTACCAACCTCACCCAAACTATTGCCATTCCCATCTTGGGAGACACTGACTTTGAACCCAACGAAACCTTCACCATCCACCTCAGCAACCCTGCCAACGCCGTCCTCCATCCCAATCACATGCAAGCCCAAATTACAGACGATGACGCGCCCCCACCCTCAGGCGCGGACTCTCCCGCGCAACGCCCGTTTCCCAGCGGCCGATTTCCCTTGTTAATCTTCAATACAAGCGAGCTGAGCCTAGCCGAAGGCCAAACCGCCATTTACCAAGTGCGCGGCGTCACCGCCCGCGTGTCGGATATGATCGTCCGCATCCGCAGCAGTCATCCGCAGTTAATTGTAGAACCCCGAAAACTAATCTTCACCACCACCACCTTGCTGAACTTCCAAACCATCCAAGTGCGCGCAACCGCCAATGCCGCCGATATTGACGAGCCAATCTCCATCGTGCACTCTATTGACGCCAGCGAAGGCTTCGTGGCGCACGAAAACGCCGGCGCGCTCTCTGTCTCCATTTCTTCGCCTGCGGCGGCCATAGAGGCCGACGAACTCGGTTCCGAAGGGTCTTCGGAAAACGCGGCGATAGAGCCTCCACTTATCGACTACGACCAAGATGATAACGGCTTGATTGAGATTAGCAACTTGACGCAGCTGAATGCGATTCGCTGGGACTTGAACGGCGACGGCCAACCCGACAAAGAAGAGTTTGCCAAAGCTTACAACCAAGCCTTCCCCAGCGCCATCGACAACATGGGCATCCCCAATAATACCCAAGCCCAAGGCTACGAACTCACAACGAACCTCCACTTTGATTCTCACAAAAACAACCGAGCCGATGAAGCAGACCCCTTTTGGAATCAAGGAAACGGCTGGCAGTCCATCGGGGTTTTCGCCAACCCTTTCCAAGCCGTTCTAGAAGGCAACAACCATGGGATTGTTAACCTGTTCCAAGACCAGAGCGAGGCCGCTCTTTTCTATGAGAAGCCAAGCGGCTTGTTTGGCGCAATCGGCAAGCGGGGGCAAGTGGTCAATGTAGGCTTAGAAGGCGTTCATATTCAAGGGGTTAACTTTGTGGGTGCATTGGCCGGGTTGAATCAAGGGCTTATTCGCAATTGTTCTGTTCGGGGTCGGGTAGCAGGAGCGAACAGCGTTGGGGGTTTAGTGGGTCATAACTTTGGCCATATAGCGGACAGCCATGTTCATGCGGCAGTTTTGGGGAACATTGGGGTAGGTGGTTTAGTGGGTTGGAATGCGGGCGGTTTAATTGAGGGAAGCACCGCGCCCGGCCAAGAAGGCCAAGAGTCTCTTGGATTAGTGGGCTTTGGCACGCCGGCGCGCTGAGGAGAATCCCGCATTTTCCGAGAGCATCTTCGTGGTTTCGCCCCTCTTGTTTAAAAAGGGGGGCGTTTTCTTTTACATTTCTTTTGGAAGATTATTTCCCCAAGTTCCATAGAGAATTTATCGGGAGAAAGGAGAGAGCGGGGTTATTCCAGCGGAGCTGCGGGGCGTTGATTCCCATCTTTTCGAGGGAGGCAATCGAAAAGAGAGGGGAGTTTCTCTGGCGCAAGGAGAAAGCGGTTATGGCGCTGGCCAAGAGAGCGGGCGGGAAGAGGCGCCCAGCCAATCAACCGGCGCCTTGTAAAGTGTTTTTGGTTACGAAGGAATCTAGGAGGCTTGGAAGTTAGATTTAGATGAGGTGAGGATGGGACTGCGGAAGAGTCTTAGGACTTTGGCAAGGCTAATGAATATCCCGCCTTGCGCGCCAACTCCAATAACGAACAACCTCCCCACTAGGCAAGAGTTGGCCCGCAAAGGCGTTCGTTGCATTAGCGGGCAAAATTCTTCTTGCTAGAAGAATTGGTTCAGGTTTTGCCGTTTGAAGATAGGGCAAAAAGGATAGAGGAAGATGCCTGATCGGCAACGGGTTTGTGGGGGAGCGGGAGCATTGGGATAAGACTCGATACTGGTGGCTTTGCCAAGACGGGAAGATGTCCGAACACGGGCGTTGCCCGTCGAGAATTGCATTAGTCGCTTGTTGAGGACGCTTGCTCCCCCCGCCGAAACTAGTGGGGACGCTACATGGACAATGCCGGAGAAGCCATGCCCCGCGCATGCTTTACAGCGACGTAATGCCCGCCCGAAACACTTTGCTGGCGAAGCAGCTTCTAATGGTCAAACTCACCTACAACCTCCCTACCCCAGAAAACGGAGGGATTACGACGGAAGTGTTGATTCCAAACGCCGTGCCGAGGCTTTGCTACGGCGTCAAAAAGATTGAAGTTGTGGTCGGTTGGGTGAGCGTCTACGGCAAAACTACACCGCTCCCCCGCCGATGAAAAGTATCAAAACTTTGCAACGACAGGAGTTTCTTTAGTTCCCCAATCAATATGCGTTTTATTGGGGAATGGGGAGGTTTAGCGTCAGCGCCCGGACGAATTGCACTGGAGGCGAACCGTAAGAAAGTATTTGGTCGTGGTAGCGTTTTAGAGTGAATGTGCTGTCCCATTCTTTTTCGACGGTTCGCCGCAAGTCCCAATGTTCTTGGGCGCCTACGAAGTAGGTGCTGAGTTGCGCCGAGGTAAGTTGCGCTCGCGTCCATTTGCCGGCCGCTTCCCGCTCTTCTTGAAAGCCTCCTTCTACCATCAAGCGCATGGCTTCTTCGCGGGTCATATTATTGACGTGGATGGCTTGGTCTATCATGGCGTTTGTGATTCCTCGGAGATACCACTTTAGGTTGATGAGGCGCATTCGGTCGTCGCCGTCGAGGTATCCGGCGTCTACCATTACCCGTTCGCTGTAAACCGCCCAACCTTCCACAAAGGTGCCGGAAGAAAGGAGCGCCCGCAAGGTAGAGGGGTGGCGGTTGGAATGGGCCAGTTGCAGATAATGTCCGGGAACGGCTTCGTGCATCGTCAAGTCGTGCATCGACCAGGTATTGTATTCGCGCAGAAACGAATCGACTTGTTTCTCCGTCCAATCGTCGGGAATTGGCGACACGGCGTAGAAGGTTTTCAATCCTTTGTCCAGAGGGCCGGGAGCGTCGCAATAGGCCACGGAAACGCCTCGTTGAAACTCCGGCATTAGAATGATTTCCAAGGGATCTTCAGGGACTGTTACGATTTCGTGCCGGATTACAAAATCGGTCGCTTCTTTTACCTGCGCCCGCGCGACTTGGGGAATTTCGTTCCTGCCGGGCCGGTCTAAGTAGGTTTTTTCCAAAGCGGCGCGAATGATTGCCTGTTGGTAGGCTTGGCTGGGATTTTTTGGAAACTTCGTCAAAGGGAATTGTTCCGAGTAAATCCGGCGACTGACTTCATACATTTCTTGGCGAACGGTTTGGAATTCGCGTTCGGCGCGCTCTTTGACTTGTTCGCGATGAAGCGGAGTGTGGAGGGCAAAGGCCAGTTTTTGGTCGAAGAGTTTTTGGCCGATTCGGAAGCTTCCTTCGGCCTGAGGGAGCAAGACTTTTTCCAACCATTCGCCGTGCGACTGGATTGCGGCTTGCGCGGTTGCCATTGCTTGGCGGAGACGGTTTTGCTCGGCTTGCGGCAAAGTTCCCGCCGCCGGCGCTACCATTTCTTTTAAGATGCTAAGCGCTCCACGATTCTGTTTCACTGCAGTTTCGGCATGGACTCGAGGCACTCGCCGAGGTTGCAACACTTCCCGCACTTGCTCCAAGAACAGAGGAAATTTTTCCAATCGCTCCGTCGCCTGTTGTAGACGAACATTTAGCGGGGCGAACTCGCGCGCCATTAATCCGTATATCGATCCGCCGGCTTTTGCGGTGTAAATCAACGGATTCCATGCCCAATCTTGAAATGTTTCGATTCGCCAAACTCCGTGTTCTGAAGCGTGGCGGAGCAAAGCCGCGTCCACTTGGAAATCGCGCGACAAGGCGTTGTGATCCAGCCGATCCAGCCGGGCGAGAAACTCTTTGTGGAAGTTCAACCGACGTTGCAAGGCCTCCGCGCTGATCTCATCCATCTCGCCGTCAAAGCGGTGGTCGCCAATTTGAGTGGCCGAGATCGGCGACAAAGCGGGCATCCGATCCACATACTCTTTGGCCAACGCGCGGAATTCATCATCGGCGTCTCCCAGCGCAAACAAACAAACCCCAACACACGCGAGCGAAAACATCCCGCGCCCAATCTTGCCGAAAAAATCAGTAAAATGTCGCATCCACTTAAATATGGCCAAAGCGCGGTTCATGAAAAGCAATTATTATTCCGAAGAGACAAAAAAGGTTGACCAAGCACTTTTCAAAAGGCAACTTTCCCTCTATGCAAACCACCGGTCAATTTTTTTCCTTCCTCAAAGACGCCTTTCCTCCGCTGGCACTTCTCGCGCTTTTGTCCGCCTTCTTCTTCGCGCTTTTGGGTTGGATTCTTTCCATCCGCGCAGGATTTAGATCGGAGAAAGGCGGCCGGCTGCGGCCTTGGCTCATTTTCCCTTTGACGAATCCGTTCGCTTTGCTTGTTTTGCTGGCGATGCGCTTTAAGACGGGACTTCCCGCGTTGCTGTGTTATCTCCTTGCCCTTTTGGCTCTCCCATTAGGCGGTCAATTGGCGCAATGGCTGGAAAACGCCAAAATCAGCCAACACGAAGCAAAACTGCAAAATCGAGGCGAAACGCTCCGGTTGGATTCCCTAAAACCGTCGCCCGTTTCCGACGCGTCAAACATCTGGATGCATCCCTTCCTAGAACCTCTTGCCATCGCTGGCCAATCTACTGCCGAAGGACAAACCGTCAGAAACGAAATCAACGAAACCGACGCCGACGGCTCCTCTCCCTACGCAACATTTTCCGCTCCGAAACGTTTTGACGGCCTGCATTATCCCGACACTCCGAAGGAAAATCCGTCTTTCTCCGCCGCGACAACCCTGCAGACCGTTCATAAGATCGCTTTGGACGCGCTCGCGCTCAAAGACGGCGCCGTTGCCGAAACGAAAGTTCCCTCTTCTTGGAAAGAAGTTGCCGCGCTGATATTAGATTACTACCAACCCGCAGAGGAATCCACCCGACAACTTGAAGAAGCCGTTCGCCGAGAATATGATCAGTATCCCTATGATTGGGAGCAGCTTCAACATATGATGCTCCCCCACTTGTCCTATCTCAAACGATTTACCCTATTTGCCTATTATCGCAGCGCGGCCTGCGCCGTGAACGGCGACGCCGAGGAAGCCTTCCGAATGCTTCGGCTTGGCTTTCAACTCGCCCAAACGGGAGACTCCGACATTCTGATTTCCCGCCTTGTGCAAATGGCTCAAGTCCGAATTATTATCAACGGAGTTCACATCGCCCAACAATTTCACGTCGGCAACGACGAGCAATGGCAAAGCTTGGCCGAATCGCTCCATCAATGGGACTTCCCCGCGCTTGTCCCGGACTCGTTTCGCGCAGAACGAGCCTTCGGCCATGCGATGATCGCTCCACTAACCAAGATGTCTTTTCACGAAGCCCTCAGACAAATGGAAATCATAGGAAACGACTCATTTTCCATGCCGTCTGACCTTGCGGGCTCTACCTTTTTCCAGTCCGTCTTCGATCTATGGGCCGGCGGTTGCGCTCGAGCTTTGATTCTACGCAACTGGACAATGGCGCTTGTTGCCTACGAAGAAATGATTGCAAACACGGAAAAAACTTTGGAAAAATCCCGAATCACACCGTGGAGTCAATGCAAAGTGCCAGACCTAAAACAACCTCTCTTGACATACGGCATCTTCGCCAAAATGTTGCTGCCGGCGTTTGAAAGCGCCTTTGAACAAGCAGTGCAAACCCAACACCATGTTGAATTAGCCAAAGTAGCCGTCGCATTAGAACGCTTTTACCTCGCCCGCCAATCTTACCCGGAAACCCTCGCCGCTCTTTCTCCCGACTGGCTACCCTCTCCACCTATGGACCCGATGAGCCAAGAACCTTGGCACTACCAAAGATTAGAGACAACGGGATTTCTGCTTTACTCCGTCGGCAAGAACGGCGTGGACAATGGCGGCGTTCAACCCCACAAAAAAGACACAAACACCAAAGACGATCTCGGCTGGCACATTCTCCCCGCCATTCCCGAACTTCCCAAGGTCGCCGCCAACTAACACAACTCCGCGCCAAACGATTGTAATATCTCCATAGAAGACGCGGAGAATCTAGTTCGCGCAATGAGAACACAAATTGAAGGTATAAAAAAGAATCTAATTTGCCCAATTACAAACAAAAAACCACTCCCCAATCAACAGGAGAGCGGCGCAATTGACGCAATTTTCCGGTAGTGGTTTCAAGTTACTTAGTCGCCACCCATTCGCCCGAATCCGTTGCCGAGTCCAAATCGTCAAACATAGTCCACTCGCCGACTATCTTTTTTGCCGTCCGCTGAAACGCTTTCACCTTCACCATCCCTTCATCGAAGGGAAGTTCTAAAAGCAACTTATTTCCCTCAACGGTCACTTTGGCGAATTCCAAGCTATCTTCCCCTCTATGAGCGGTTGCGGAAAAGCCGGAACTAGATTTAGAAAAGACAACTTGATGATCGAAATCTTCTTCGTTGGTTTTGGCAACGACGTTCCAAGTCCCCGCCAAAGCCGCCTTCAACGACCGAACCGCCTTCCAGTCGCCGGAAGCGCTTTGGTTGTCGCCATCCTCTTTGACATACCAGTTTCCCTTCAAAACGCCTTCGGGGTCCAACTTGGCTTTGACCCCGATCACGCCGCTCCAGTCATCTCGTTCCACATCCACCTCGATCTTCAACGACTTCTCTTCAAACGAAACCCGATCCAACTTTCGTTCCTCTCCTTGACCACTCACCACCGCGCCAAACCACTTTCCATCCTTCTTTTGAATCGTCAGCGTCGACTCCGCCGTTTCACCATTTGGACGCGTCACCGTCGCCTCCCAAACCCCTTCGACGTTTGACGCATGAGAATCCGCCAACGAAACTGCGGTCGACAAAGCAACCGCCCCAACAAATAAAAATAAACGCGCAATCATTATAGTTCTTTCTGCTCTCGGAAACACCTTCATCAAAACACAAAACACCGAGAAAACAATCTCCCTCGCATGCCCGTCGCTCCCGAAAAACCCATGAACCACCAAACAGCCTTCCGTTGCAAGAAAAAAAACAAACATTTCTGCCCCAACGCAGATTGAAGCCCGCTTTGGAATTGCTTTGTCTTTGTCTTTGAAATCCTTTCTTTGCCTTCATTTTGCCTAAATTTCGCGTCGGAAAACTCAGATCGACAACGGTCGTCCCGCAAGTTTTCAAAAAATCTTTCCGCACGGAAACATCGGCTTCGTCCCGTGAAAAATTCTCCCATCGTCACATTTCGTAACAATTCTGTAACAAAATCGTTTCCAACATATAACTTTGCAAAAGCCGGGTTTGTGGCGTTTCCCAACTCATAAGTTACTAGGAATCGGACTCTGTCGGAACGCCTGCTAATCAAAAAATTCGACCGAATGCTAGGAACTCCCGCATTTAGCCTGCTAATGACTCGGCCCGGTATCGGACAGTGGGGCAAGTTTGGACGCAAGTCAAACTGGCCAAACAAGTTAAGTTGAATAGCAGAGTAAAATAAGAAAATGAAAACGATAAAGTTTTGCACAGAGGAAGAGAGCCGCTTCTTGCGGTTCCCAGAACCAACGGCATCTCGCAAGAGCCACCCAGCGAAAAACGGACCCCAACATTCCTTCCGTCCGCCCACCCCAAACAAAGGCGGATCCAAAACAACGATTAGCATCATGGAGCGCATAAAACGAAAGACATCCCCAGCGCTTTCCCAATTCGGAAAAACCCTAGCCGTCAAAATGGTTTTTGTAGGATTGTTTCTTGCTCCATTTGGAAATCTAACGGCGCATGAGGATGCCGCAAACGACAATCACAGCCACATCACTTTGGCTGATGGAACAGTAGTTTCGGCTTGTTGGTACGAGTTTCCGCTTCCGGATGACTACCAACCATGGGAACGACCATCCAACATTCCTGATTCGGCCGATTGGCAAATCGTTGGCGGAGACGAAGTGTGGGGATATATGCCTTGCAATGAATTGAGCATTGGGGAAGATTATCATAATGATTTGGAAGGAGCCAAACTGGAGGAAGAAAAGTGCAAAGCGCAATCAGCTGGCCAAATGGCTGATGAAAAGTGGGATGCATGGGACGATTACGATGGTTGTATTCGCCAAATCCACATTGAGGTCGCTATCTGTATCGTCACAGAAACAGCATTGAGATGGGGTACTCATTGGAAACAAAGATTAAAAGAGCACAAAACGGTTTACGGAGAAGCATCCTTCAATGTACTTAGTCTTGCGCAATAATGAACCCTGACGAATGGATGGACAAATAAGGCATTAAAAGCACTCGAAAAATATCTGAACTGATTTATGCGTAATGGTGATTAAAGATCAAATTGTTCGCTGAAAGGATCTATGGGATGAATTGGAAGAGGCTGAAGATAGTCACGATGAGAGAGTCAATGCTTGCAAGGCCAAAAGACGAAGAGATGAAAATCGAGCGAGGAGACGACGGGACCGCGCCATTCAGAGAGCGGAAGAACAAGCAAGAAGAGAAAGAGCAATTCGGAATGCAAACCTGAATGACAGGAACGGAGACGGCATCCCTAACAACCTGTACCGAGGAATTACCGAATGAAATAAGAAAAAGAGGAAGGGAGATTGACGATTAATCGTCAACCACCTTATTCTGAATGGAGAAGTCTCAAGTTGATCATGAAAAAAGAAGTAAAACATTTTTGGATTGTCACCATTACCAATTGCATAGTCATGGCTTGTTATGCCGCCCTTTTTGCGCTGATATTTAATCAGGTTTTCATCAAAGAATCCCAATCCGACAGAAGAGAGCGGAAAGCTCAAGAGAATGAGATTTGGATAATGGAACAAGAATTACACAGCAAAAAACTCGAGAAACACCGACAGAAAATGCGCGAACGTCGAGAATCCCGCCAAGCTGAAGCAACAGCATCGGAATCGGTAAATGTTTTCCCTCCTGAAATTACGCCCGCGCTTCCCGAAGAGGTCGAGCCTCCAATAGCGGAAGGGATTTTCCTCGAAGAAAGATTTGAATTAGCATTGAATGAAAATGCTTTTCGCGAACAAATGATGGCCTTAGTATCGGAAGAGAGAAGCGAAGAGGATCGCCTGTTTTTGGAGGCATTATTCAACGATTCTGACATGAAAGCCCTGATCGAAATTGAGGTGATTCCTCTTATGTATGGCCGCGAACAAGTCATTGCTAACAAAAAGGCCGCTCAAGCCAGATTGGAGAAAGCGAAAACCGAACTCGAAGCGTTTGAGCGGAAGAGGGAGAACAGAATACAACCGGAAGAAGAAGTGTTGCGATTGATTGAGGAATATCTTTTATCAGAGCCTTAGAAGTGGTTTTAGATTGCTTTTTTCGCTGTTCCTTTCTCGCAGGGGAACGACTTTGATATACCGCGGGAGATTTTCTATTGCCTTAGTTTTTTGAGATGCATTTTTGCATAAAGTTCCATAGAGTTTTGTTGCCTTTGGACGGTGTTGAATTTGCGAATTTCTAATTCAAAGCGATGATAAGTCTGTTTGTAGTCAGCGAACACAAACAACAAAACACATTGCTTTGAACCATCCACCATTTCGTTCCCATGAGCATAGGCGTTGGGAAACTTTAGCTCTTGGCATTGTGAGAAAGTTTTCCTGAGAACATTGCCCTATCATCAATCTCTATCATCGTCCCTATCATCTTCTCTGTCGGCGTGAGCGCGCCAAGTGTCGAATGGTTGCTCCGTAGCGGGTAAGAGTAGGTTCGCGCTTTTACCGGTCGCAAGATCCACCACAGCTGTTTCAAGTTCGGCTCCGTCGGAGAGGTATATTTCCACATAAACACAACGCAGGACGGTTGAGGTGATGTTTTGGATGGTGCCGTAAAATGCGTTGACTTGGGCATTGTAGCGGAGGATGAGCCGGGCGGCTGCCTGAATTTGATCGTGGGTTTGCCTTTTGATCAATCGGTTGGCGGACTCTTGGCCATTCCCGTTGCCGACAAACTTCGCAAGGTAGAACTTTTACGCTGCTTCTGACAAATCCGTCCAGCGATATAACATAAGGCGAGGAGGCGCCGGCCACTTGCTCAAAAGGGCCGAGCGGATTGTCCGCGCTTTTCAAGACGCCGGTGTAGGTGATCTCCAGCGTATTCCCTTTGCGAACGCAGTTTTTGATGCCCTCGACGGCAACGTCTTGGGCTTGAACTGCAGAGAGGGCAATGGTTACGCATGTAGTAACGAGCGGTAGCAGAGACGAATTTTCGAGTTCATCAGTTATTTAAAATGGTTAAAAACGCAAAAACAGAGAAATTTTATTTGAAATTTTTCAAAGGCCGCATTGCCGGCTTGTATTTTGGGGTAGGGCTTGATAGGTTAACTGCACTTCGAACGAGGATGAGCGTAGCAAGAATGCCGGTGTGGCGAAATTGGCAGACGCACGGGACTTAAAATCCCGGGAGGGTAAAATCTCGTGTCGGTTCGAGTCCGACCACCGGCACTGCTCCGCAAAGGAGTTGTCAAAGATTGATGGGGCGGGCTTTGCCAAAGAAAGATTGCGGCCGGGTAACGTTCTTTCCCCGACAACTCGACTTTTCTTCTTTATACAACGTCAATGGGGCATTGGGGAATGGCCGCCAGGAAGTTTTGGCCGTAGAATTTCTGCACAATGCGGCTGTCTAAAACCACAATTATTCCTTGGTCTGACTTGGTTCGAATTAGGCGGCCAACGCCTTGCCGGAACTTCAAAATTGCTTCCGGCAGGGTATGTTCGAGGAAGGGATTGCCTCCTTGGGCTTCGATGCTTTCGATTCGCGCTTCTTCTAGCGGATGAGAAGGCACGGCGAAAGGGAGTTTCGTGATGACGACATTGGATAAGGCCTCGCCCGGCACGTCTACTCCCTGCCAAAAGCTGTCGGTTCCAAAGAGTATAGAATCAGTATCTTGTTTGAATTGTTCTAGGAGTTTGGGGTTGGAAACACCGTCGCCTTGTATTAAAATGCGGTGGTTGTCTTCTTCTTTTTCAGCGGATTGACGCACAGCGTCATACACGGTGTTCATAAGGTGGTAACTAGTGAATAAGACAAGCGCCTTTCCGTGCGTTTTTTTTAGAGATTGGAGAATCCAAGGCGCTAATGCGTTTTCAAATTCTTTTTCTCTAGGGTCGGGCATTTCACTGATCAAATAGACGCGCATTTGGTTGGGATAGTCAAAGGGGGAACCTACTTGCTTGGCGGCAATGTCTTCTCCACCTATTTTGGAAATGAAGTGATTGAATCCTTGGTTTGTCGAATCTGAAGACTCTGCGAGGGACAAGGTGGCGCTGGTCAAAATCAGCGAAGTGTTCCGGTCAAATAATTCTTTGCGAAACCAGTTGGCAATATGAATGGGCGATGCACAAAGGGAAATATTCTTCTGCGATTTGCCGGCTCGTTCTATCCAGTATACATAGTCTTCTTTCTCTTGGCCGAGCCAACGGGAAAGACTGCTCTGAATGTCCGCCAGACGATTGTTGGATGCGCCTAATTCTTGATTGGTCTCTTTGTCTTTGGTTTGTTGGATGAAGTCTACTAATTGCTCGCGCAAGGCCTTCAGCGGATCGTATAAGGAGTCGTTCAGCAAATTAGGATGCCGAACGCGGATTGTTTTCCACAGCGCGCGTTTATCGTCTTTTCTTTGTGTGTTTGGTTTGCGGGAAGAGGCTAGTTTGTCTCCGGCTTTTTCCAGTTCATCAAAAAAATTTTCCGTGTCTTTGTGCAATTGCTCTACCTGCTTGATAATTTTTCTCGACCCCGCAGAGCGCGGGAGAACGGTCATCTGTCCTTTTTTGGTTTTGGGATTCCACAAGCGGTTGAGAGCATATCGGACTTGCAACCTGCGAAGATCGATTCCGACGTGTTGGGAGGCGATTTTTTCGAGGCTGTGCGCTTCGTCAAAAACGACAAAGTCGTTGGGAAAGATAAGGCCTTTTGAGTCATCCTTCTCGTCTTTTAACAAAGAGAAAAACAAAGAGTGATTTAGCACAACTATATCGGCGGAGTGATACTTGTTTCTTGCTCTTTGAAAAAAGCACATCGGGTTGCCTTCCTTGACAAAATCCGACTTCCCGCCGCATTGTTTGGGAGAGCATGCGCCTAGCTCAGAGCATACTTGCGCCCATACTTTTTCGTCTGGCTTTCTGCCAATTTTGACAAGGTAGTCTTTCAAATCATCTAAACTTCCATTCTGAGTGATTTGGGACCATTCATAAATTCGCTTGAGTTCTTGGCACTCTGGATCGGTGAACAGGCCGTTGGCCCGTCGACTCGCGCGTTCCAGCCGCCGGGAGCAGAGGTAGTTCGCCCGGCCTGTCAGCATTGCGAATTGAAACGGCTCTTTTTCTTTTAGAACTTCTAACCAGCTACGAAACGGCTCTTTTAGAATTTTTTGCAATATCTCTTTTCGCAAAAGATTGTGCAGATCGGGAAGGTCTTTTTGCGTCAACTGTTGTTGAAGGTTGATTGTTTGCGTTGAGATGACCGCCTTTTTTTCGCTCAACAAGGCGAAGAGAATGGAAGGCACGAGGTAGGCCAGACTCTTTCCCACTCCGGTGCCGGCCTCCACAATCAAATGCTCGCCATTCTCCAATGCTTGAGACACGGCCACGGCCATTTCCTGTTGTTGTGGGCGGTATTCGAAATTTTTTGCGGCGGCCAGAGGCCCTTGGTCTGAGAAAAAATGTTCCACAAACGCGGCCAAATCCGCGCCGTCTTCCGCTTGTTCTTCCCATTCGCCGTCGTTTTTCATCCTTTGCCCTGCTACGCGAACCTCTCTTGTTCAATTCGACCGTTTGCCGGAGGGGAAATTGGGAGGCCATCCGGCGCGCGGGCGTCCTTGGGAAACTTCGACGGGCGCCCGGTTCTTGGCGATCATGTGACTTGGCAAAATCCCGCGCCAACTGACGTTCGGGTAAATGATGGAGGCCGGCTCCAAGATGGATCCTGGATTCAACACGGCGTTGCATCCCACTTCGCATCCGTCTCCCACAATGGCTCCAAACTTGCGCAATCCGCTGTCTATGGGCTGGCCGGACTCATCCAACTGATCCACCATCACGTTTCCCGCCGCCAACTTGAGATTGGATATTTTCACGCCGGCGCCCAAGTGCGCGCGGCAACCTAAGATGGAGTCTCCGACGTAGTTGAAATGCGGCGCTTGGCATTGATTGAACAAAATGGAGTGTTTGATCTCGCTGGCATGGCCGATTACGCATTCATCCCCGATGATCGAATAAGGCCGAACATAAGCGTTAGGTCGGATTTGGCAGTTCTTCCCGATAATGGAAGGACCCAAAACCACGGCGCCCGCTTCCACTATTGTTCCCTCTCCGGTCGATACATTGTCATCCACATGCGCCCGGCCTTTTACCGTGTGCCGCTGAGAAAATGCGGGACGATTGTCCACATAAACCTGAATCAATCGCAAAGCGTCCCAAACATAGCGCGCCCCGTCGAAGAGAGCGGCGTGATTCGTTTCTCCTAAGTCAAAAAAATCGGTGACGGCAAACATTATTTCAATTTAATGAAAATCTGAAATCAAAGAAACGCTTTTCCTCGCTGTTTTTCCCGACGGAGCATCGAGCTCTCTCAACGCATTGAATTAAATTCCGGTCGACAAAGAACACAGATTTTCTCGAATCTTGACGGGTTCAACCATTTTCCCGGAAAGCCCGAATGCTCGTTGAGGGCGGACAGGTTGCCATGGCTCCCAGATGATGATGGCCGACTGAAAACAAACGCAGACTCCAATCAGAGACCGCTCCAAAATCCTTTCCCATTTCGGTTAACTTCCATCCGCTGGCAACGCCCAATCCAATCGAGAACCGGGCAAAGGGCAGAGACAAACCCCGCCCCACCGCTTTGACAAAAGCCTCCTTGCCAACCCACCAAGCGGTCAACAATTGCCCCGAATCTTTCCTCCCAGACAGAGCGGAGGCAAAAGCGGCTTTTTCCGGCTCCGAAGCAAATCGATTGAAAATAGGCGACATTCTTTGGGCGGGTTGAAGTGTTTCCACGTCCACTCCCACTTCCCCTCCCCACCGCACGGCCAGCAAGGCAAGCCCTTTTGAATGGCTAAGGTTGAATTGTAACTTCGGCGACTCCTCAGACACGGCAAGAATCGGTTTGCCGCAAGCCCCTCTGCAAAACGCAATTTCTTCAGAAGACACTCCGAGATAGCGGGACAATATCCGCCGTTTGCCTGCATGAAAGGCTCGAAAAATCCGCCGATCCTGCTCGAATCGAAACCGGACGGCCCGCTCCTTTTCTTCCAAAGAAAGACAGCGAAAAGACGCCCCGGCGAAACGAGATTCTTCAAAATCCATTCTCCAAATATCCGCGCACAAAGTCGGCGATCGCAAATCATCCGGCGGCCTTTGCCATTGCAATTGCGGAAAAGACGTTTGGCAATGGCACTCGCGCATAAGAGACTTTGACAGCCGGAATTCCCCGCCTTGGGATTGCAATCATTCTGAAGCCGGGGCGTCGTCTCCAAATGCGTCGTCTTCTACTTGACGCCGCAGCAAAGCTTTTGGATCGGCCCCTTCAATAACACCAAAAGTATTCCAAAGCCGCCGCCAATTGCCGCCACCCGCCAGAAAAGTAGATGATGCTCCATATTGTCAAACCATCCGGCGGCCAACCCGGCAAACAAGCTTCCCAACGAGGTGCCCGTAAACCACATTCCCATCATTTGCCCAGCCAGCGGTTTGGGCGACAACTTAGTCACACTGCTCAACCCCACCGGGCTAAGACATAACTCGCCCACGGTGTGGAAAAAATAAGTCACCACCAACCAAGAAGCGGCCGCTTTATTTTCTTCGTCGGCATAAGTCGCGCCCCAGCCCAAAACGAGAAAACCAACCGCCATCAACAACAGACCCATTCCGAACTTCACCGGCAGCGAAGGCTCCCGATGCCGCAGCCAAACCCACATCCAGGCAAACATTGGCGCCAATACTATAATATAAAGCGGGTTCAGAGACTGAAACCACGAAGAAGGGTATTTCTCCATTATTTTCAAAGAGCCGATACCCTCGGCAAACGAGGTCATGGAAGAACCCGCCTGCTCAAACCCCGCCCAGAACACCGCCGAAGCCAACCACAAAACCAATTGACTAGCCGCTTGTTGGATCCAGCCTACAACAGTTTCTACCCAACCCGGCACCGAAAGATCAGTGTGGCGGTCGGCAAACAAATTCATCGAAGAACCCGCCTGCTCAAACCCCGCCCAGAACACCGCCGAAGCCAACACTAAAATGAAGATGACCACAATTCGTTTCTTTTCCACACTCGTCCAACGGCCCAAGCCAAGTTGGCAGGTGAAATACAAAATTACAATCGAAGCAATTCCATAACCCAAGCCCTTGGCCACATCCGAAACCGTCCAACCAATAATCCCCATCGCCCGCAAATAGCTGAATAAGGCCGCCAACAAAGCAAAGACGCCGATGCCCGCCAGCAATTGCAGAACAGCGACAGATCGAGCGGCGGCATCCCCCCTTGGCATGTCGCCCGCTTCGCCTAGGTTTTTGTAGCCCAGCCGATATTGAATTAGCCCCAGCACCATCCCAACGCCCGCCGCCGCAAACCCCCAGTGCCAATTCGCCTGCAGTCCAAATACGATTTGCCGAGGCTCTCCGCCCGTGTAAGACTGCCCTAGATAACCGCAAATTAGCGGCCCTAGAAACGCCCCTAAATTGATCCCCATATAATAAATCGAAAAACCTGCGTCCCGCCGAGCGCCGCCTTCAGGATACAACTCGCCGACTATGGCGCTGATGTTAGGTTTCAAAAGGCCGGTTCCAATGACGATGAGAACCAAACCAAGATAGAAAGTAGTTTGATTGGGGATCGCCATAGAGAAGTGACCGCAGGCAATCACTCCCCCGCCCAGAAACACCGACCGACGCATGCCGAGAATGCGATCGGCAATCCATCCGCCGGGCAAGGCCACCAAATAAACCATCGAAATATACAAAGCATAGATCGCCCCCGCCATAGCCGCCGTCATGCCAAACCCTCCCTGCTCCACGGTTGCCGTCAAAAACAAAACTAGAAGGGCCCGCATTCCATAGTAGCTCAGCCGCTCCCATAGCTCCGTAAAAAACAACGTCCTTAAACCTTTTGGATGTCCAAACATAATCTCTCGTTCCCATTCGCACCATTTCAGACAGCCGCAAGCCTCTCCCCAAGAAAGCCCGCCCTAACCGTCCTCCGCCAAAATCCTAAAAAACGCTTGAAGCGTAAACCACGGACGAAGATTTTAAAAGGAAAAAGAAAACTCCCCGCCGTCGGAAAAGCGCTCTGCCAAATTTCGCAAAATCCAATCGGTCAAAGAGAGGAAGTTGGGGTGACCGACGGGACTCGAACCCGCGACAACCAGAACCACAATCTGGGGCTCTACCAACTGAGCTACGGCCACCATCGGACGCCCAAAGTAGCCAAGAGAAGCCCAGTTCGTCAAGCCTCGTTGTTTTGTTTTGCGTCGCATCGAGGATTTCCTATCGCCAAGGGACTGCCGCCGCCAAGTAACGAAAAACGGAAGCCGCCGCTTGCGCTCCGGTCAAGGCCGTTCTTCCTCATTCTGGCGGGCAGCCACAGCTCTCCACTTTTGTTCCGGTTTCAAGGTAATCACTTCGTCGGATTGCCATCCTCGTTCGTTACAGTTCAGAATCAACGCCCGCTGCCGGATTTCCACATCGTGCCCAAATAAATCCAGCCGAATCATCCCCGGCAAATAACTCCTGTAAAAAGCCTGCACTTTCCCATACGGAATTTTCATCGATTCGGATCCCTCAAACCGAACGAGAGTCGGATCCAGACGAACAATTTCTCCTTCCAGACGCAAAATGACGTTGGTGATGCCCAAGGCCGCCTGGTTAATGACCAATCTCGGAGTGCCGTCGCTTTCCCTTGAGAAATTCAGATCCCAAGGCCCGTTTTTGAGCCGCAAATGGCGGTCGCAACCGTACATCAAAGCATAACAAAGAAGAACCACGCCAAAAGCGAATCCAAAACGCTTCAAAATCCCTTCGGACTCATCCTCTGCAAACCGGCCGATCACGGCTTCATAGAATGGCACAAAAGTCCATACTTTCGCAAGCGTATTTTTGATTCCCGGCTCAGAGCGTTTTTCTCTTCTGACAAACCGCCTTTTCCGCCAAAATGTCCCCCCGTGGACCGCGTCATCGCAATTGTGGGAAGGCCGAACGTCGGCAAATCCGCCCTGTTCAACCGAATGATTGGAAAGCGCATCGCCATCATCCACAACCGACCGGGAGTCACAAGAGACCGCCTCAGCGCAGTAATGGATTGGCGCGGAAAACCGATCATCCTCGTGGACACCGGCGGCATCGGCCTCGTGGACGGAGAAATCGCTAAGGACGCCGTTGCCGACGCAACCGTGAACCAAACCAAAATCGCCATTGAAACAGCATCCGTCCTCGTCCTCGTCGTCAGCGTCCGAGACGGCGTTCTCCCCTTGGACGCCGAAGTGGCCCGTCGACTGCGAAGTTCGGGCAAGCCCGTCATTGTCGCGGCAAACAAAGCCGACAATCCAAACAGCGCCTTGGACGCCGGCGAATTCTGCCGGCTGGGTTTTGAAACAATCCTCCCGATCTCCGCGATCCACGGACGCGGAATCTCGGAATTCCGCCGCGCCGTCGACGAAGCCCTGAAAACCTCCGGCGTTCCCCATCCGCCAACGGAAACCAAATCCGATTCCAATCCCGAATCATTGAAACTCGCCATTGTCGGACGCCCCAACGTTGGCAAATCCTCCATCGTGAACGCCTTCGATAAAAGCCAGCGAGTCATCGTCAGCCCCATTCCCGGCACAACTCGTGACTGCGTCGACGTGCCCTTCGCTATCCAAACCGATGGCGAGCAAGAACGCTACCTCCTCATCGACACCGCCGGAATTCGCAAGCGACGGCGCGTCGGCGACTCCATCGAATTTTTCAGCATAAAGCGCAGCGAAAATGCCATCGCCAGAGCGGACCTCGTCCTTCACGTCTTTGACGCCCAAGACGGTGTCACCACGCAAGATAAAAAAATCGCCGACCTCATTGTTCAACAACGAAAAGCCTGCATCTTCGCCGTCAATAAATGGGACCTTTACGCCGACGCCGTTCGGAAAGCTCAAACCAGAAAACGCGACTATTCCCCCGCCCGCCGCAGAAGCCATTCGCCGACGGAACTTTCCTTGTTCGGCCAGTGGGTGCAGCAACAAATGTTCTTCCTAGACTACGCCCCCGTCATCTTCACCTCAGCGCGCAGTGGATTTCACTTGGACCGGCTTTTAGAAACCATTCGCTACGTGGCCGGACAACTCAAACAATCCATCCCCACGGCCGTCCTCAACCGCGCCTTGCACGACGCCTTTCGCAAACAATCGCCATCCGGAAAATCCGGCGCCCGCCTCAAGTTCTACTACGCCGTCCAAGTCAAACAAAAACCTCCCGCCTTCCTCCTCTTCATCAATCGAAAAAAACGCTTCACCAAACACCACGAAAAACACTTGGCCCGAGAACTCCGCAAAGCCTTCGGCTATGAAGGATGCCCCCTCCTCTTCATCCCCAAAGAACGCCCTAAAACCATCCGACCCATCCGCACTCCCCGTCCCCAAACGAATCGACCTAGAAAAACATTCTAATTCCGCTGTTACCCTAAAACAAATATACGCTTAGAAAACCAAACACTCCTCTTTGGCACCAACAAACACCCTCCAAAATCACCGTAAAAAAGAACTTTAAAAATCCAGAAACACTCAATCCAAACCCCAATTCCAGCAAACGCCAAAATTGAAAGCGCCCCTCCAATCAGTACGTCTAATTTGTCCTCGACCTTCTCACTGCAATAAAAATTTTACGATAACGTGAATCCTCTCGCTGAGCGGAAGTCAAAAAAGAACGAATGGCATAATGGCGCTTAACCCTTTGAAGATATGCATGGCTTGCAATTCTGCGGAGCGTAACATTGTTTAGGAAAACTCCCGGCAACGGTTTCCGCTACTTTTCGCAAAGACGGGACTGCTAGAATTGAACTTTGTAAATATACAGACTACCTCACATTCAAGTTCAACTGAATTAGGTTTCTGTAACGCAATTTTCATACTATACCAACACTCCTCTCTATCAATCTATTTTTATACAATTTTTCAATTTTTTCGGCGGAATGAATGATGGCGTTTTTAGAGAATTAGATCGAAAAAAGTTTTAATTATTTTTCCTTGATTGAAGAAAGGCGTTGAGGAATCTGCCAGTATGAGAGCGGCGGTTGCGGATAATTTTTTCCGGGGGGCCTTGATCTATGATTCGCCCTCCGGCGGCGCCTCCTTCAGGCCCCAAATCGATGACCCAATCCGCTTCGGCGATGACGTCGAGGTTGTGTTCTATGACGATGACGGAGTGTCCTTGGTCTACGAGCCGCTGCAACACGGCCAGCAGGCGATGGACGTCGGCGATGTGCAGGCCGATGGTAGGCTCTTCGAGCAGGTAAATATGGCGTTTTCTAGTTCCTCTTCGCTCCGATTTATCTGCGAGCGAGGCGATTGATTCGGCGTTTTCCGGGTTGGATTCAGAAAGCGTCGAGGAGGGAAGGCCAAGTTTCATGCCTCCCAGCAAGTGCGTCACGAGTTTGATGCGTTGCGCTTCCCCTCCGCTCAATGTGGGGCTGGGTTGGCCGAGTTGAAGGTAGCCCAATCCCGTTTCAAGGAGGGCGTCGAGAACGCGCTTGACAAAGGGGAATCGTCCAAAAAATTCAGAGGCTTCGGCAATGCTGAGTTCCAGCACTTCGCCAATGTGTTTGCCCCGATAGCGAACGGCCAAGGTTTCCGCCGAGTAACGGGAACCGTCGCAGTTTTCGCAGTGGACGTAGGCTGGCGGCAGGAAGGCCATCTCTAGCTTGAGTTCTCCCGCTCCTTTGCATTCGGCGCACTGTCCTTTCTTGTTGTTGAAGGAGAATCGTCCCGGCCCGTAACCAAGCGCCCGCGCCGCCGGCAGTTGAGAGAAAACCTTTCGGATGGCGTCAAAGACGCCTACATAAGTGGCGGGCACAGAGCGGGTTGTGCGGCCGATGGGGGATTGATCAATTTCGAATACTTTTCCGAGATTAACGCAATTTTCCACCTTTGCCCGACACTGTGCTACTTTGGGGTCAACAAATGACGAACGGCGAATAGCGGACGCGGTGTTGGGGATGCATTGCCCGGTTAACTGCGCCACTGCGGGGAGCAAACACTCGCGCACTAGGGTGCTTTTGCCGGATCCGCTGACGCCGGAGACGACGACGAACCGTCCCAATGGGATGGATACGTCAAGTTGTTTGAGGTTGTTGGCCGCCGCTCCCAATAGGCAAAGCCTCGGTTCCTCCTCTGCGGCCGGCGTTCGCCGGCTTGGCGACCGGTTTGGCAACCGAACCCGGCGACGTTCTCCCCGCAAGGGAAAATTTTTCCGCGCTTGCAAACATTGAACGGTGACCGAATCGGAAAGCGTTTGAGGAGGCAAACAAGGAATGTCCCGCATGGAACCGGCCCATACGACCTTCCCGCCTTCCACTCCGGCGCCGGGCCCCAAGTCCACGACAAAGTCCGCATGGCGGATGGTGTCTTCGTCGTGCTCGACAACGACCAGCGAATTGCCGCGGGCTTGCAGCTGCTTCAGGGTTTGAAGCAACTGGCCGTTATCGCGGGCGTGCAGTCCGATGGTCGGCTCATCCAACACATAAAGCACTCCGGACAAGTTGGATCCAAGCTGGGCGGCCAACCGGATTCGTTGGTTTTCTCCACCGGAAAGAGTGGTGACTCCCCGGCCAATCTGCAAGTAACCCAACCCCACTTCGGAAAGAAATCGAAGTCGCTCCCGAATTTCCGGAAGTATGTCTCGAAGAATTTCAGATTCGCGCGCAGAAGGCCGGATGCCGCCAAAATAGCGGGCGGCTTCTTCCACGGTCATGCGGGCAATGGAATCTACGGACTGGCCGGGCGCTTTGTTTCCCTCCATTGCCGGCTTTTTCCCACGCTCCCTTTTTGCCTTTTTCCCGGCATTGTCCCAACAAAGATACACGGATCGAGCTGCTGGATTGAGACGACTTCCCCGGCAAGCGGAACACAACTCGCGCTTCCCTTCCTGCCAATGAAACCACGAGTCTTCCGCCGCCTCGTCCCGCCCGCTTGGATCGGCCACTTCCGGCATGGAAAAGACTTCGCCAAATCCTCGACAGGTTTTGCACCAGCCTTTGGAAGAGTTGTAACTGAAATTCTTAGGATCCAATGCGTCAAAGGAACGACGACAGCCCGGACAAACCCGCAAAGTGGAATGAATGGATTGGCGTCGCTTGCCGTCGACAGCGTACAGCACCCCCTTCCCTATTTGAATCGCCTGATCCACAATCTCCCGCACTTGCGAAGACAAGGCTTGCGAGCGAGTTCTACGGGGCCGAACCATACCCACTTCCACTTCCACATCATGCTCCCGAAAACGATCCAAACGAAACGGTTGATCCACGCTATACAACCGTCCGTCCGCGCGAAGCCTTCGAAACCCGCGAGCCTTCGCCCAATCCGCCAAGGCCGAATGAAACCCTTTGCGATGCCGAATCAAAGGCGCAAAAATGGAAAGGGCGCCTCGGCGAGAGCTCTCCCGCGCGAGAATCTCCGACAGTTGATCTCTTGTCTGCGGCTCTACCGGCAAAGCGCAGTCAGGACAAAACTGCGCGCCCAGCCTCGCGTACAGCAAGCGGACAAATTGATAAATCTCCGTCACCGTCCCCACGGTGCTTTTGCCGCCGCCGTGAGTATTTCGCTGCTCAATGCTCACCGTCGGCGGCAATCCCTCAATCCAATCCACGTCCGGACGCGGACGTTGTTGCACAAACTGCCGCGCATACGCGCTTGTGGAATCCAAAAACCGCCGCTGCCCCTCGGCATAAAGCAAATCAAAGGCCAAAGTGCTTTTGCCCGAACCGCTCACCCCCGTAACCACGACAAAAGCGTTCCGAGGAATCTGAACGGAAACACCCCGCAAATTATGCTCCCGCGCTCCTTGAATGGAAATCCAATCTTCAAAACGCCGCCGCTTCGCCCGCGCCTCCCTTTGAGTTGCCTTTTTCCCCGTCAATGTCCGCTCCTTATCGCCATTGAATCTCAATTATCCGCAAACAGTCAAAGCACCCGCCAACCGCAACCTCGTACTTCTCTTTCCTCACATTCCTCTCAAACGCACGCCGTCCGCAAACGACCGCTCTGAATCCGCCCGCAACAAACGGCAATAAAAAACAGCGCTCAAACTCATCATAAAGGAAAAAACACGACGCAAACCATTCCTCCGCTTTTTAGAAAACCCAAACCTCGCCAACTTCCGCAACAACGCTCCGTCGACACAAAGTTGCCTTGAAAAATCATCCACTCAAAATCCGCCGCCAGCGCTTGCCTTGGAAATCTCGCAGATTCATTCCAACACGCTTTCCTATCAGCCCAAGCATCCAACACCCCAAAAACTAACCTCGACATTCTTTCCTCCCGCGCAGGCAAAAAAGCGAACTTCCCTAGCGACTCGCCGCAACTATGCCCTCCTACAAATGCGCAATCTACTTTATACCGTCCCCCCGTGGAAACTATTTGCCATGCCAACACCAATAGCAAGCAAACATCCCCTCCGCACCAACCCCTCCCTCCCACAATGCAAACCCAGAATTCCCTTAATATTACTTTACTTTGCGGATTCTACAGGCACCCCTTGCGTGAATGTCTCTTTCCTTTTTGTAGAAACAGCCCAAAGTGCAACAAGAAAGCAAAATAGGCTTTTTGAATCCCTCCGAGTTTCTGTGCCACGGCGGTGGTTGTTCCTGAACCGAGGAAGAAGTCCAAAACAACGTCGGCTTTGTCTGATACATATAGCCCGGTATATCCGTTCAGTTAGAATCGACAGGCTGTTCTGTGTTCTCAAGATACTCGATCATTTTGTTTTGTTCTATTCCATTAACGTCAATATAACTTTGATCAATTAATCTTATTCTTTTAAGTTCGATAAGATTATCCAACTTTTCTTGAGTAAATGACCAATGGTGCCCTTTTGGAGGCCACAAAACACTTTTCCCAATTACTCTTTCTATTTTAGATTTGTATTCTGAAGGCGAATGCATTTTAACCCATTTAGATTCTCTACTTCTTTTCCTCCAGACTATGTTAAAAACTGATCCTGTTTTCATTCTATAATAAAACAAGGTGTCACATGCGGTAGCAAGTCTTGCCAGACTAATTCCTTCTCTTGCAATTTTAGATCTGTTTATTTGAATTTCGTTTGTAAAATTTTCTTCTCCAAAGCAGTTATCCATCAAGCGTCTTACAATCCAGTTGCCGTTGTAGTCGCAACGCACGAAGATGCTTCCCGTCTCGCTCAATAATGTTCTGGCCAGCGCCAGCCGATTTTCCAGCAAGGTTGCCCAGCAGGAGTCTTTGTAGTTGGTGCGATAATCAAATTGATCGCTCCCATCTAAATTGAAAGGCGGGTCGATGTAGATGGTTTTGACTTTTTCCTTATAGCGTTTCCGCAAGGTGTTCAATGCCTGCCAGTTCTCGCTGTGAACTAGCTCGCCGTCTAACACCTCGTCCAGATTGCCCAGCGTCGCCAAGATTTCCAACTTCACGCTTTGAAAATGTTTGGTGTCTAATGGCAGATGTTTGTGCTTTGGGTTGAGTTTGAGAACGTCTCAAAATGGAAACCTTCCTCTACCATCCCTAACTCTTTCCATTCTTGGGTTTGATCCATCGACCCTTTGTGTTTGGCTAGTTTTCTCAATAGCGTTCCCGGCAGTTTGTCTAGGGTTATCACATAGTGAACATTGCGCACAAACTTCGGCTTCTCCCAAATCCGCCGCAACTCATCCTCAAATTGAGCAATCAAATCAATAATATCATAAGCCGTTTGTTGTATGGCTTGCAGCTGTTGAATTCTCTTTCCTTGGAAAATAGTTTCCTGCCGAAAAAGGTATTGATACATCCATAAATCAAATTGTTCTTTCAAAAAGGCGCGGGCGTTCTTATGGATGAAGAAATCGGCCTCCGTTTGACGGCGGAAAATGCGGCAGGCTTTTTGCAGCTGCTCCTCAGACAAGCGGATGCGGGGCTGGGCTTGGCGAGCTTGTTTCAAGATGGTTTCTATGTTGGTCTTGCGCCCTTTGTGAGAGTAGCGAACTTCTAAATGCAGAACGGGGCCGTCTGCGCCGTGTTTGGTTTGTTGGAACTGGAAGAGAAGCTCGCGCTTTTCGTTGTTTTGTTTGTGTTGCAGCTGACCGGCGTCAAAGTAAAAGCGCAGGTTTTTATCCGGGCTAGTGGGATGTTCTAATACGATGGGCATGGAGCGGATGAGGGTGTCGCTTTTGACATAGTAAAGGTCTTGGGTTTTCCAAGAAAGAGCAACATCTTGGCCGTCGGCATAGACTTGTTGATAGATCGGGGCGAAGGCGGGCAGATGGCGGAAGTAAATGGAGCCGCTCTCGCAAAAGTAACGACCAAAGAAGGTGTATAATTTGTCAAAGAGTTCTTCGCGTTCGGCGGTTTGGGGGCGGGCGCGTTGGTTGATGGCGGCGAGGAGTTGGGGGCGCAGGGATTGGAAGTAGCGGCGTTTGAGGCGCATCAGGTTGATGAAGCCGGACTGGCCGTCCACTTGCGCGCCGGTGAAGAGGGATTCTAATGCGTCGAGGAAGCGCCGCTCTTTGCCGCCAATGTCGTTCATGTTCATAGGGACAGGGTTTGGGTTTTTAAGTCAAAGTTTTCCGTTTCTCTTGGTTATTTTCTTTCTCGTCGTCTATCAAGACGGCGTTCAGAATTACACTTCGTCATCGTCTTCTTCGTCTTCGGAGGCTGGCGGAGTAGAGGAACTTGATAGCAGAAATTCTAGTCTGTCGGCAGCTGGCAAAATGGCTCCGGTCAAGTCGGCATCTCTCACGCCTTTTAAGTTAGAATATCGCAAGTCAGCGTTTTTCAATTTAGCTCCCTCCAACTTAGCTCCTCGCAAGTCGGCACCACGCAAGTCGGCGTTTTCTATGTTGGCTCCTTCTAAATTAGCATTGCGCAAGTTAGCACATCGCAATCTGGCGCTATCCAAATCGGCATCTTTCAAATAAGCGTCTTCTAAATCGGCGCCAACCAAACCAGCGTCTTTTAGCTTGGCATTTCCCAAGTCCGCGCCGCGTAGATTAGCACCGCGCAAGTTGGCGCCTTGCAACCGGGCATCGCATAAGAAAACACCTTGCAAATTGGCACCCCGCAAATCGGCATATTCTAAGTCAGTGTGTCGCAAGTCAGCAAGTTGCAAATTGGCGCCGCGCAAATTGGCACGACGCAAGCTGGCGTGTTGCAACTCAGCAAAAGACAAGTCGGCATTGACCAAATTGGCTCCGGACAATCTGGAGAATTGCAACTTGACAAAGCGCAATTCGGCGTCTTTTAAGTTGGCATCTTCCAAATTGGTGTGTTGTAACTTGGCATGGCGTAAGTTAGCGCCGCGCAAATCGGCAAGGAACAACTCAGCGCCTTCTAGGTTAGTGTCTTCCAAGTTGGCCGTGCGCAAGTCAGCAAATGGCAATCTGGCGCTATCCAAGTTAGCATTTTTTAAGTTGGCGCCTTTTAGGGAGGCGTGGCTTATGTCTTGGTCTTGCAGATCACCATCTTCTAAGTCTGCGTCGTGGTGGATGAGGGCTTCTAGTTCTGGGTTCATAGTGTTTCTCTTTTTATGTCTTTGGATTTGTGTTTTATCTTTTCCTTTTAAATGTTTTCTGGTTCGCAAGGTTTGTTCAAGCGGCGGTGGTTTCTTTCTCTTTCTGGGCGGTTTTTGGTTTAGTTGGGCATTCTCTGGTTTGTTCTTGTTGTTGATCGGCGAAGTTGTGTTTGTCCCAGTGGGGGTCTAGTCCTAAGTCTTGGAGCATTTGGAGGTCTTTTTCCACGGGCTGGTTGAGGGTGGTGAGGTAGTTGCCCACCATCAGGGCGCTGGCGCCGGCCATGAATATCATGCTTTGGAGGTCGCGCAAGTTGACGGTTCTGCCGCCGGCGATCATGATTTCTTTGCGCGGATTAAGGAGGCGAAAGCAGGCGATGGTTTTGAGGATTTCCAAAGGCGGCAGGGACGGGTTGTTTTCGTAAGGCGTGCCGGGGATGGGGTTCAGGATGTTGATCGGCACGATGTGGGCGCCGATTTCGCGGACGGCTAGGGCTAGATCGCAACGGTCTTCGCGGGTTTCTCCCATGCCGATGATGCCGCCGGAGCAGATTTTGATGCCGGCGTTTTTGAGGTAGCGGATGGTTTGGAGGCGGTCTTCGTAGCTGTGGGTTGTGCAGTGGTTGGGGAAGAAGTTGCGGGAGCTTTCCAGGTTGTGGCCGTAGCATTGGAGGCCGGCTTCTTTGAGGCGGTCGGCGACGGCCTGGCTTTGGATTAGGCCGAGCGATGCGTCGGGGCGGGCTTTGCCTTCGGCGGCCATTTCCCGGATGCGCTGGCAGACTTCGTCCAAAACCGGCCCTTCTTTCAATCCCTTCCAAGCGGCGACTAATCCGACAGCAGTGACGTTGTTGAGCTTTGCTTCTTTGGCCGCTTCTTCCACCGGCTCTTTGTCGACAAAGCCGTAGCGAGGCGAAGCACCCTGCCAAATGGCTGATTGAGCGCAGAATTTGCAGTCTTCGCTGCATCCGCCGGCTTTGGCGTTGACGATGGAGCAGAGGTGGATTTTATTGCCTTTGAAATGTTCGCGCACGCGGTTGGCGGACGCCAGCAAGTCCCAAATATCCGCCGAACTTTCCAAGCCGAACAACCATAAGGCCTCTTCGCGATTCAATGGTTCTTCAGCAATTGCTCGCCGGCCGTATCGTTGAATCCGTTCCGCATTTGTCTCTTGCACCGTATCAGAAATCATAGCGGAAACTTTAAACGGCCAACCGCCGAATGCGCAAGCGGATTTGCATTTTTGTGATGCATTGAGGCGGCTGTTTGCTTATTTTTGGGGAAAACTTTTTTTGCCTATGCCGACCATTGCTCGTGTTTTTGCCGGGGTTCCGGCGATCAACCGCACACTTTACCATCGCATTCGATTTAGCGTTGGCGATCCGGCCGCTTTGATTGAAACGGAGTATGGCTCGACGCTGATTTTGCGCGATCTAGAAATGGATCGCGCTCGTGAAAAGGCGCAGGTGGATCGGGTTTGTTGCCCGGCTGATTGGGCGCCGGCCAAAGGACTTTCGGGCGACCGCGAAACGGCAACGGCGCAGGCTTTGGCCGAATTTTTAAGCCGAGAAGGGATTTTGGAAGTGGAAGCCGACCGCTCGTTTCCGTTGATTTTTGCCGACGAACTGAAACGGCGCGGCATCAATCTGCGCTACAATCCCGCGCTGGGCATTCGCGAACGCCGCGCCAAAGACGCGCAAGAGATTCAATGGCTGCGGAAAGCGCAAGAGGTCGCCGCTCAGGTTGTGCTTCAAGCCTGCCAACGGGTTGCCAGAGCCGAGGCCGCTGCGGATGGAATTCTTCAAGACGCCGGCGCGCCGCTGACTTCTGAACGTTTGCAGACTTGGATTGACTTATGGTTGCTGGAAGAAGGGTTTCATAATCCCGGAGGAAGCATTGCGGCCGGCGGACCGCAGGCGGCGGATTGTCACTTTTCCGGCGCCGGCCCGCTTCGCACCGGCCAGCCGGTGATTATCGACGTTTTCCCTTGCGACAAAATCACTTTTTACAACGGAGACTGCACGCGAACCGTTGTTCATGGCGAGATTCCCGACGAAGTGAAGGCGATGCACGAGGCCGTAGTCGCCGCTCAGAAAGCCGCCGTAGCTGTGGTGAAACCGGGCGTTAGCGGAGAAAGCGTTCACCAAGCCGCTGTCCAAACAATTCGGCAACACGGCTACCGCGCGGAACGAGGCGCTTTGACCGGACAGATTCCTTCTATGACGCACGGCACTGGTCACGGCATCGGCCTTGAAGTGCATGAGCCGCCTCTTTTGGATTTTCAAGGGCCGGCGCTGATTGCCGGCGACGCTCTTACGATTGAGCCGGGACTTTATTCAAACGCCATTGGCGGTGTGCGCGTTGAAGATCTTGTCGTCGTCACAGCGGAGGGATGCGAGAATTTGGCTTCCGATCTCCCGTCTGGTTTGGATTGGAAGTGAACGCGCTTTAATGTTAGCGCAATTCAAGAGCGACAGGGCAATGATCCGAGCCGGTCACTTCGGGCATAATGCAGGCGCCGGCGAAGCGAGACCGCAATGCTTGGGATGCGCAAAAGTAATCAATCCGCCAGCCGATATTTCTTTCCCTTACGCCCGTTCGATAGCTCCACCAAGAATAATGGCCGCCGCCTTTCTCAAATTCCCGGAAAGTGTCCACAAACCCGGCTTCCAAGTGTTTTGTGAACGAATCGCGCTCTTCCTTAGTGAACCCGGCGTTGCGGGTGTTGGCTTTGGGTCGGGCTAAGTCAATCTCTTGATGCGCTACGTTCAAGTCGCCGCAAAAAATCACCGGCTTGGTCTTGTCCAGCGTTTTTATGCATTCCCGAAATGCCTCATCCCACTCTTGAGTTCGATAGTCCAACCGCGCCAATCCGTTTTGCGAGTTTGGCGTGTAGACGTTGACGAGGTGAAAGTCTTGGTATTCCAAATGAATCAGTCGCCCTTCTTGATCGTGTTTCTTCACTCCCATGCCGAAGCTTGCGTTCAGCGGTTTTTCTCGGCTGAAAACCGCCGTGCCGGCATAGCCCGGTTTGGCCGCCGCATTCCAGAATTGATGATACGCCGAAGGCCACGGCGCATTGGCGATTTGCTCTCGCCTCGCTTTGGTTTCCTGCAGGCAAAGAACGTCGGCATCAAAGCGTTCCAACTGCGCCAAAAAACCCTTTTTCAAGGCCGCTCGAATTCCGTTCACATTCCACGAAACAAACTTCATTCCGCATTATCCCCTATTTTTTGATTTTTGAGGTTGCTTTTTGTTCTCATCGGGTTCAAGTTTGTTTTTGGCAAGGAATATCTCATCAAAAAACGTTTGTTTCCCCTGCTGGAGAAGGGCCTTGCCGGGTCTATAGTAACCTTAACTTCCCTTCTCCAGCGGGGTTTTTCTTATTTTCCAATCTCTTTGCCCGCCTGCCAAACAATATCGGCAAAGAAAATTTCAGGCTTGCTTTTCGTTCTTGGTGAAGTTTAGGTTTGCTCTTGGCAAGGTGTTTCATCAAAAAAACGTTTGTTTCCCCCTGCTGGAGAAGGCCTTGCCGGGTTTCGTTAATACCTTAATTTTCCCTCTCCAGCGGGGTTTTCTTCACTTTTTCCAATCCTTCCGCTTATCTTTTCGGTCAATCGATAAAGAAAATTTCAGGGTTGCCTTTTCGTTCTATGCTGATTTAAGTTCGCTCTTGGCGAGGGTTTGTTCATTACGAAAAAACATTTGTTTTCCCTGCTGGAAAGGAGCCTCGCCGAGGGCTTGCGAGTCCTTAAATATCTTCTCTCCAGTAGGTTTTTCCTTTCTTTCAATTCGTCGTTGCGTTCGGCAAGCGGAAGAAACGCCGGGCGTTTGCCGTCGTAGCCGCCGCTAGTTCTTCGTAAGGCATTTTTCGAATCTCCGCTACCATTCGCCCAATATGCGCAAGATGAGAAGGCTCGTTTCGGGTCGTATTCGGGCGAGGATTTAGATTGCGCGGCAATAGATACGGCGCATCGGTCTCGATCATCAAACGTTCCAATGGAATGGACGGCGCCAACTTTCGCAACTCCAAACCGCGCCGCGCATCGCAAATCCAACCCGTAATCCCAATAAAACAACCCAAATCCAAATAGGTCGCCAAAGCCGATTGGTTTCCCGTAAAACAATGCACCACCGCCGCCTTCAAATCCGCCGCAACATCTTTAAGAATCGCCGCAAAGGACTCGTGCGCCTCCCGCTCGTGAAGAAACACCGGCAAACCCAGTTCCGTCGCCAAGCCCAGTTGCCGCCGAAAACATTCTTCCTGCGCCCCGCGGGGAGAATAACGGCGATAAAAGTCCAGCCCGCATTCTCCAATGGCAACCGTCCGCGCATCCGCCGCCAACGCCCGAAGAGCCTCCAACGAATCCGTCCGAAATTCCGTCGCATGATGCGGATGAATCCCCGCCGTGCAAAAGAGAGAGCCGGGATATTGCCCGGCCAATTCCAGCGCTTGGCAACTTCCCTCAACCGTCGCCCCCGTCAAAACCATTTGCCGCACTCCAACTTTGCGCGCCCGCGCCAGCACTTCGGGCAAGTCCTCTTGAAACAACTTATGCGTCAGGTTGACGCCGATATCGATCAGTGTTGGCGCGTTCATCTATCCTTTGAATCGAATGCTCGGCGTCCCGCAAACGCCCGGCTTGGCCGCAAAAATCCCGCCCGCCGTCGGCTGCTTCTCTCGCTCATCTTCTTTCAAATCTCGGCTTGCGGTTGTAAGATACAAAACTTCCCAATCCGGCCCGCCAAAACAGCACGAAGTCACGCAAGCAACCGGAACTTCCACCTTGGCCAACATTTCTCCCGTTGTCGGATCAAAACGCCCCGCGCCCCAGCCTTCCCAAAGCGCCACCCAAATCTTCCCCTCCGCATCCATTGTCATCCCGTCTGGAAACCCCAATCCATCCGCCAAGGCAACCGTCGTTCGCCGATTGGAAATTGCGCCCTTTGAGGCGTCAAAGTCAAAAGCGTCCACCCGCCGAGTGGGCGAGTCAATGTAATACATCCTATCCGCGCTCCAAGCCAAGCCGTTGGAAATCGTCACCGAAGTCAAACAGCGATTCACATTCCCGTCCGCATCCACCCGATACAAACTGCCCGCCGCCTCTGTTTCCATTACCGACATCGTTCCCGCCCAAAGCCTTCCCTGCGGATCGCATTTGCCGTCGTTGAAGCGATTGTCGGGCAAGTTTGGCTCTGGATTCGCATACTGCGCGCAATGCCCCGTTTCCGTCGAAAAGCGAACCAACCCTTCCTGCGTTCCCGCCAGCATATCCCCGCTTTCCGTAAGGACTGCAAAGCCTACTTTCGTTCCCAAAAGCCATTCTTGGTTGCTTTGCGAAACAGGATCAAAACGGCAAATCTTCCCGCGCTCAATATCCACCCAATACAACAACTGCGCTTGCTCATCCCAAACCGGCCCTTCCGCCAACACCGCGCCGCCGGCAAACACACATTCCGCTTTGATGCTTTTCATTTTCTTTCTTCCAAACTCGGCAACTTTTGAATAATGCGCGCGCTTTCCACGCTCACGGTGACTACCTTTTTCAATAAACGAACAATATAGTTCAAATCCTCGCTCCAATCGTTGGGATTGTTAGTGATTTGGCTATCCTTGTCCACTTTATATTGATAGCGATCCATAACCCACTCAATAGCAATACGCTGTTGCGATTTTGTAGCGAGCGGATTTCAGCAGGCGGATGCTGCCGTAATCGGCTGGGGCGTCGAAGACGAACTGCCATATGTGGTATTCGTCATCGCTTGTCCGCTGAAAGAAGAGCGTTGAAACCGGCTTTGCCGTGTGGTTCTGCCACTGGCGGAACGGGTAATAGATCTGGCGGATGATGGTGTTACTGGCGTTGCCGCTTTTAGCCTCAACCAGCACAACTTGATTCCTTCCTTCATAACCACCATCAACCTCGGTCTGTACGCTTTCCACACGAATAGGAAAGCCGTTGGCTACGAAATCAAATTGCGGCGTGTATTTCCTCCCGCGGATCGTAAGCACGAGAGAATCATCCCCAACAAAATGCCGGATCAAGCTCAGGGCGTAAGCCCTATCCAGGTGTTGCATTTCCGAGTTGCCCACTCCCGAAGTTTCCAGATCGAACGGAAAGGCGCTCTGGTAATCCTGCAAGGGGGAAGTAATGTTTGGGACATCGATGTAGCCTTCGCCTTTGACGATGACATACGCGCCATTCCTGACTGGAAGGAGGAAAAGTCCCCGATCCCGAAAGACTTGGGGGCGGGACTCTCTCGTGTCTTGCTTGCACAGTATCCGTACTTCCTTTTCGCCGGTTTTTGTAAAGTTCTGGCAAGCCAGCTTGATTTGCTCTGCTGATATGGGAAAAGGCGCAGCGTCGAAGTTGTGGTCAGCGATTTCGTAACGGTCGAAAATCGCTTGCCAACTGGGGCTATTGCCCGATTCGTCAATGGGAATAAGAGTCATCCAGACACCTCGCTATTGGCTGCTGGTTGGTATTGAGCCGGCGTCTCCAGCAACTGCTGTTGCATCTTGAAATCGGCGGTTTCCGGGATGGAAATAGCGTTAGCTGTACCACATCCCACTTCCCCCAACCGCGCAACCCCCAACTCGGCATATTCCTCAACCTGTTCACTGCCGATGAAATGGCGGCCCAGCCTTATCGCCGCCACGCCAGTGGTAGCGGAGCCGGCAAAAGGATCCACCACCAAATCGCCGGGGTTTGTGCTTGCGCGCAGGCATCGATCTATAAGCGCGACTGGCTTTTGCGTAGGGTGTTTGCCGTGCCGCTTTTCATTCTTGCCGGCCGCCGGCAGCCGCCAAACGGTCTTCATCTGCTTGCCGCCGTTTTCGGCTTTCATTTCCTTGTAGTGGAAGGTGTATTTGCGCTTGCTGCCCTTGGGGGCTTTGGTCGCCCACAGCAGGGTTTCGGTGGAGTGCGCGAAGCAACGGCAACCAAGGTTGGGGGGAGGATTGGTTTTTTCCCAAATGATGTCGTTTAGAATGCGATAGCCCAGCTGCATCATCGCCATGCCGACGCTGAGGTATATGTGCAACGTTCCGGTTACCCATATGGTTCCTGCGGGCTTTAGGATGCGATGGCATTCGCTTAGCCAAGACAGGTTGAACTCGTGGTCGTTTTCAACGCCGCCGCTTCTGTCCCAGTCGCCCTTGTTGACGCTGACGCGCTTGCCCGCCACGCAGGTGACGCCATCGTTGGAAAGCAGATACGGCGGGTCGGTCCAGATGCAGTCGACGCTGTCGGCTGGGATGTCCTTCATAAGCGCGAAAGCGTCGGCGCAGTAAAGCGCGGACGCGCCATCGTCGGATTGCCACGCCGTTTTGCGGTTTGCGAGAGATTCGCCGATTGTCATTTTCCTTCTTCCAAACTCGGCAACTTTTGAATAATGCGCGCGCTTTCCACGCTCACGGTGACTACCTTTTTCAATAAACAAACAATGTAGTTTGGATCCTCGCTCCAATCATTAGGATTGTTGGTAATTTGGCTATCCTTGTCCACTTTATGTTGATAGCGATCCATAACCCACTCGACGGCGCTTTTGCCGTTCACAATGTAATCGTAGGCTTCCAAAGGAATGCCCGTCAAAGTTAAATGCGGATTGTAAACAATCTTGGTTTTGTCCGCTTTGCCTTCCTTTTTGGGAAATTTCATTTTGATTACTCTTCTCTTTTCCAAACCCAAGTCGGCGGCCACTTCTTGCAGAGGATATTCCTTCACGGTTTCGTAATGAACATGCAAATCGCCGAGGGCTTTGCCGGCCTGGCTGAATGCCCAAAAATCTTTGTGCATGGGAATGCGCGGGAGCATCTTTTTCAAATCGTGTGCATATTTGGTTTTATACTGCGGCGAATGCAACAAGCCGTAAACATAATAGAAAATGTCTAGTTTAGAAATTGTGTTATCTTGGTAATGTTTTTGAAAAATGGACAAAGTGTCGTTGGGAATGTTTTCCATGCGATAAGGCGACGGCACTTCCTTAAAAGAACCGTTCTCCTCTTCTTCGTCAGTTCCATTTCCCGTCCCATATGTGTAAAGCGGAAAGCATTGCGTAGCCGACACTAACGACAAATCAAGAATCGTGTCCACCAGCATAGCGGAAAAATCTCTTCTTCCATCTCCAGTAATACAAATGGCCAAGTTTTTGGCATCGGGCGTAGGAAAGAAATCAAGCATCCTATAAACACTGTTATTGAATTGCTTATCAAAATAAAGCCATTGTTTTTGAAAAGGTCTGTAAATTCCACGACGGATTTTCCCTTCAGAAAATACTCCTGATTTTCGTTCTTTGAGATCTGCTTTCAACGTGCCATCCCAACTAATTTTCTTCGGGTTGCTGTCAACAAATTTATCCACATCAATGGCAACATTTTCACCTGCAGATGCTTGTTTATATCGTCTGAACTCGCTGTTGTAAAAAGCAATCATAGATTCCATATTATCGGCTACTTTTCTTTGAGAAAAATTATACGCCCAAGCATCTCGATTTGTTTTGACTCCGCCGCTGAACAAACGAAAGACACTGGGAACTAATTCGCCTCCTTTTTTCTTATTTTCTTTGTCTCCCATCGGCAAAAAAGTGGCGAATTCGGGATTGCGTTGATTAATCCAATCGTATTGCGCATTAGGTTGAATTGTTTGCCATTCCATTCGGTCCATGCTTCCTAGTTTCCTAATCATTTCAAGTTTTTCTTTTTCCTTCAAATCATTGCCAATATCGTGATAGTAAATTTTGCAAGGGCCGTTCTTGGCCTTTGCGGGGTTCTTGCAAAACAAGGTGATGGCAATTCCGGTCATACTGGCTTGGCCGAAGACGTTGCCTCCTTCGCCAGCATGTTTGTTCAACATATTTTTGCGAACGTTGCCGCGCAGGTTAAAGCAATAGATAGAAGTAAATTCTTCTGCCAAACATTTGCGCAGGCCGTCGGCCGCATTGCCGTCAATATAATAGCCGTTGCTGACAAAGGCGATGATGCCTTCCTCGCCAATGCGGTCGCTGGCCCAGCGAATGGCGCGAATGTAAGAATCATAAAGACTCGTTTTGAGAGCAGCCGAAGAATGTTCGGCATAAGTTCCTTCAATTTTCTTGTCTAGTTTAGGATATTTGAGGTTTTTGTTGGCTTCGTTTTCGCTTTTTTGGCCGACGGAATACGGCGGGTTGCCGATAATGACGCGAATGGGGCGTTTTCTCTGGCGTTTGGCCCGCGAGTAGTTTTCTGGGAAGAAGGTTTCTTCCATCCAGTTTTTCTCCTCCAGTTGAAAAGTGTCAGTAAACAAGATGCCCGGGAAAGGCTCATAAGAAGAGGCCAGCGCTTTTTTCCTTGCCTCTCTTCTAGCTTCGTATTCTTCCGGCCGGAATCCGCTTAGAAACCTTTTTTCGTGGTAGGCTTCTTCTATATTGATAGCGGCGATGTAGTAGGCCAGCAAGATGACTTCGTTGGCGTGCAGTTCGCTCGTGTATTTGCGTTGCAGGTCTTTGCTTTCGATAAATCCCTTTTGCAACAGGCGCACGATGAAGCTGCCGGTGCCGGTAAAAGGATCGAGGATGTCCACTCCCTCATCGCTTAGGCCTTTGCCAAACTCTTTTCGCATTAGGTCTTGGGCGCTTTGCAAGATGAAGTCCACAATTTCTATCGGCGTATACACGATGCCTAAGCGAGAGGCCATTTTGGGAAAGGCGGTTTTGAAGAACTTGTCGTACAGTTCGATGATGATTTTTTGTTTGCCTTCGGCGTTGTCTATGCCGCTCGCCCGCATTCGAACGGTTTCATAAAACTTGTCTAGCTTGTGGGTTTCGGCGTCTAGTTGTTGGTCTTCCAGCAAGTCCAGCATGCTTTGCATGGTTTTAGAAACCGGGTTTTGAGCAGCAAAGTCGTAGTTTTCAAAAAGGGCGTTGAAGACGGGTTTGGTAATTAGATGTTGAGACAGCATTTCCACGGCTTCCTCTTCCACAATGGCGGGATGCACGTTGTCTTGCAGGCCGTGCAGAAACTCGTCAAACAACGTTCTATAGTGGGTGTTGGAGCTTTGGAGGAGGCCTTGAATGCGGGTTTTATGGGCTTCGGCAATTTTGGCGACATCTTTCGCCCAAGTTTCCCAGTAGCGTCTATCGCCGCATTTGAGGACGATTTTGGCGTAAATGGCCTCTCGATATTCGTCAATGCTGAAGTTGAGCGAAAGACGCCGTTGTTTTTCCGTGTCGGTTTCTTCTTGGTCTTCGTCTTCCAAGCCAACGCCGATTACTTGAATTGTGTCGGGCGCTCGTTTGTTGAGTTCCAGCTTGTTGATGTCGTCCTTGAGGCGGTCATCGTGGGAGCGCAGGGCTTGCAGAACTTCCCAAACGACTTCGTATCTTTTGTTGTCATTGAGCGCTTGTTCGGCCGGCACACCGGGCGGCACGGCAATCGGCAAAATGACATAGCCGTATTGTTTGCCTTCGGCTTTGCGCATCACGCGGCCGACGGATTGGACGACGTCCACGATGGACTTTCTGGGATTGAGAAACATCACGGCGTCCAAAGCGGGAACGTCGACTCCTTCGGAAAGACAGCGGGCGTTGCTGAGGATGCGGCAGAGGGTCTCGTTTTCTTGGCTTTCTTTGAGCCAGCGGATGCTGGAGTTGCGCTGCAAAGAATTCATTTTGCCGTCCACATGCTTCAGGTCGCATGGAAGAGCGGCGCCAGCCTCAGGTTGTTGCTTTTGATATTCGGCCACAATGTCAGAGAACATGGCGGTCACTTGCTTGGAATTTTTGATCGTATTGCAAAAGGCCACGGCGCGGCGCATGGGGCTAGAGGATTCATCAGCGGCTTCGGGGTTGACAAATCGCCGCCCCAGCCCATTCCAACAGCCGATAATCTTGGCGGCGTCTTCAAGGCGCAGTTCGCCGCTTTCGGACAAAGATTTTTGCAAAACGGAGGAGATGTGGGCTTCATTTACGGCGAGGATGAGCAATCGATAGTCGGAGAGCAGGCTTTTGGCCACCGCTTCGGAAAAGTCGAGGCGATAAAACTCTTTGCCGTAAGTGGCTTCGTCGTCCATAGAAAAGCATTCGACGTCGTGCTGTTTGGCTTTGGCCTTGTCGTCGGCGGAATAAATGCGCGGCGTGGCGGTCATATAAAGGCGCTTTTTGGCGCGGAGGAATTCGTTGTTGTGGATTTTTACGAAGTGGGAGGCGTCTTCTTCCTTTCTCTCGACGCCGGTGGTGCGATGCGCTTCGTCGCAGATGACGAGATCCAAGGCGGGCGCGCCGAGCTTTTGGGCATCGGCCACGACTTCGACGGAGTGATAAGTGGAAAATACGACCTTGATTCTGTCGCCGCCGTCTTCCGCAAGTTTTTCCGCCAGCGTTTGGCAATCTGTGGTGGCTGGGATTTCCAGTTCGTGGGTTCGCATGTCTTCGCTGTTTCTGCCGATTTTGCTGTCCGAACAAACGGCAAAGCAACGCAGCGGCCACTTTGACTCGGCAAACCATTCGCGCAGGCTTTGGGAAAGAAGCGAAATGGAAGGAACGAGAAAAAGGATGAAGCCGTTTTGGGGCGCTATGGCTTCGGCGATTCGAAGAGAGGTTAAGGTTTTGCCCGTGCCGCAGGCCATGATGAGCTTGCCTCTGTCGGCTTTTTCAAAGCTTTTGAGGATGGCGGCCAAGGCGGTTTTTTGGTGCGGCAGAAGGTCTTTTTGGTCTCTTCGGGTGGTTTCTTCGGGTTTGTGGATGCTTTTCCATTCCACCGGGCTTGCGGCCAGTGTGTCCACGCTGATTCTCCGGCAAGGGATGACTTGGCCGATGATGGCTTTTTCCGCGTGGGAAGACCATTTGTCCGTAGTGGAAATAATCAGGCGGTGAGAAAAATGCTTTTTGCCGCTTTTGCCAAAGCTTTTGCCGGAATCGGAGAGAAAGGAATCGATGTCCTCTTTTTGAAGGTAGTAATGCGGTTCGTAAAACTTGCATTGGATTGCGCAGAGATCGCCGCTGCCGCGCTCTTGGGCAACGAGATCAATGCCGGTGTCTTGGCCGTCGCGATCCGGCCATTCACCCCAGCGCCAGACTTGGATGAAAAGGTCTTTGTAATAAGGGTCTTGCCAAAAAAAGGTTTTGGCGATTTTTTCGAAGCAATCCCCGCGCTCCCGGTTGCTGAGAGATGTTTTTCTGATTTCAGCGGCGGCTTCCTGCAGGTTCATATTCGGTTTGACCGGGATTTTCCTTATTGGCATTTGGCGGATCGTTTCCGTTTATTTTGCGCAAGATGAATTCCTCTGCGCAACAAAAAAACATAGACAAAGCATGAAAAAAAGAGTGGAATGAGGGCAAATTATTTGTGAAGTTTCTTATGTTCAAATCATTTCATGTTTGTTTTCTTTGTCTTGCGGCGCATTTTGCGTCGGCTGTCTTTTCTTGCGCCGCCGCTACGGCTTTTGACTTCCGTCCCGGAGAACGCGTCTGCCTGATCGGCAATTCGCTGGCGGAACGAATGCAACATCACGGTTGGCTGGAGACTTTGCTGCAAAGCGAGCTCGCCGGGCAGAATTTGACCTTCCGCAACTTGGGCTTTCCCGGCGATCAAGTGGACAAACAGCCCCGAAGCAAAGGCTTTCCGTCGCAGCAAGAGTATCTCAAACACTGCAAGGCCGATGTTTTGTTCGTTTTCTTCGGCTACAACGAATCCTATCGCGGCCAAGAGGGATTGGCCGAGTTTCGGCGCAATTTGGATCAACTCATCGAAGACTATCGAAGCCTGCGTCCCAACGGAGTTCATGCGCCGCGCTTTGTCCTCTTTGCGCCCATTGCTCACGAAGATTTTGGCGATCGCAACCTCCCGGACGGAAGCGCCAACAACCTCCGCCTCGCCCAATATCGCGATGCCATCGCCTCAGTCGCCGCCGACAAATCTATTGCCTTTGTCGATTTGTTTGAGATTTCCCAAAAACTTTACGACGCCAACGCCGAACCTCTCACGCTAAACGGCGTCCATTTAAACGAGCGCGGCAACCGTTTAATCGGCGAGGCCATAGCCTCCGCCTTGCTGAGGCGTTCCGTTCAATTTGATGAGGGCGATATCTCTCTCAAAGAGGCCGTCGTCGATAAAAACTGGCACTGGTTCAACCGCTATCGGGCCACTTCCGGCAACGACGTTTGGGGCGGGCGCTCCGGCCTCAAATTCGTCAACGACCAAACCAACTTTGAAGTCCTCCAACACGAGCTGGTCATGCTGGATATTATGACCGCCAATCGCGACCGCCGCATTTGGTCACTGTCCCAAGGCGAAGACCTTGCAGTGGACGACGGCAACGTTCCGCCGCCCATTGAAGTGATTTCCAACGTCGGCGGCGGCAGTCGCAGCTCCAACCCTCAAAAAGAAGGCTCCCTCCATTACATCAGCGGGCAGGAAGGCATCTCCAAACTCCAAATCCCCGAAGGCTTCGCCGTCAACCTCTTTGCGGACGAACAGATGTTCCCCGAACTGGTCAATCCCGTTCAAACGGCCGTGGACGCCAAAGGCCGGCTTTGGGTCGCCGCTTGGCCCACCTATCCCAAATGGGAGCCTCTCAAGGAAATGAACGACCGCCTGCTCATCCTCCCGGACGAAGACCTCGACGGCGTGGCCGACCGCGCCATCACCTTCGCCAAAGTTCACAACCCCAGCGCCATCGAATTTTGGAACGGCGGCGTTCTCGTCGCCTCACAACCCGACATCTTGTTTCTCAAAGACACCGACGGAGACGACGTCGCCGATGAGGAAGTCCGCTACCTCAACGGCATTGGCTCCGCCGACACCCACCACGCCGCCAACGCCTTTGTCTACGGCCCTGACGGCGGCCTTTACTGGCAAAGCGGCATCTTCCTAGTCAACACCATCGAAAGCCCTTGGAACGCGCCGCTCAGCACCGGCGCTTCAGGCATGTATCGATTCAATCCACGCCGGCACACCATCGCCTTTCACGCCGAAAACCGACCCAACCCCCACGGCATCAGCTTCGATTACTGGGGCTATCACTACGCCAACGACGGCACTAGCGGCAACGCCAAACAAGTCATCCCTCACGGAACCGGATTCCGCATGCAAGAACTTCTCAAAAAACAAGTCCGCCCCGTCCCCGCCAACGGAATCATTTCCAGCGCCCACTTCCCAGAATCCATGCAAGGCGACTTCCTCATCCTCAACACCATAGGCTTCCTCGGCATCAAGCAATACACACTGGAACGTAATCCAGACACCGGCAAAGTCTGGGGCGAACCCAAAGCCGACCTCCTTGTCAGCAGCGACAAAAACTTCCGTCCCACCGACATGGAATTCGGCGCCGACGGCGCCCTTTACATCGCCGATTGGCAAAACGTCATCATCGGTCACATGCAACATAACCTCCGCGACCCCAACCGCGATCACCAACGCGGACGCATATATCGCATAACCGCCATCGGTCGCCCCCTGCAACAACTCGTTCACATCGCCGGCGCTTCCATCCCGCAACTATTAGACAACCTCAAACACCCCATAGACGGCGTCCGCTACCGAACCCGCATCGAATTGAGCGGCCGCGACACAGACCAAGTCATCAACGCCTGCCAAAAATGGATGCAACAATTTGACCCCCGCAAAAAAGAAGACGCCCATCACCTTCTAGAAGCCCTCTGGCTCCACCAACAACACAACGTCCGCAACCCACAACTCCTAACACAACTCCTCAAAAGCCCCGAACCCCACGCCCGCATCGCCGCCGGCACTGTGCAACACTTTTGGTACAACGTCCAAACCTCCCAAGTTGCGCGCCCCGAACCAGAGCTAATACAAACCGCAGCCCAATCAGGCGTCGTCCAAGACACTGCCGACACAACCTTCATCCGCATCGGCACCCTCGTCGAACAAATGCGCTATGATGTGAAGGAATTCTCCGTCAATGCCGGCAAAAAACTTCACATCACCTTCGCCAACCCAGACTTCATGCCCCACAACATCGTCTTCACTGCGCCCGAATCCGCCGATGAAATTGCCATGGCCGCCCTCCAACTGGGCGCCCAAGGCTTTGAAAAACACTTCGTGCCGGATAGCGAAAAAATCCTAGCCTCCAGCAAATTAGTCGACCACGGAGAAGAAACTACCATCGAATTCACAGCGCCCAGCCAATCCGGCGACTATCCTTACGTCTGCACCTTCCCCGGCCACCACATTCTTATGCGCGGCATAATGAAAGTAACAACCCCCTAACCCGCTCCGACCTTGCAAGGATAAGATAGAAAATAAGAAAGCAAAGACAGATGTTCCATATTGCTAGAACTTAATAAAACTTAAATAAGCGCGTCTATGTTTAACAAAACCGATTCCACTCCGCAAACAATCTCCACCACTTCTCGCTCCACACCCGCTTATCTGGTGTGCAGTTCCATTATGAAAGAAGGCCATGCCTCCTTGGAACCTTATTTCCATGCAGTGCAGCCATTACTCAAAAAAGCCGGCGCCGAACTTTTAGTCGCCGGGGATAGCGAACAAGTGTTGACCCAACTCGAAGGAATTTGGCCGGACAAAAACGCCAAGTTCACGCTGTTTAAATTTCCCTCTATGGAAGCGCTAAAAGCCTTTTGGTTTTCCCCAGAATACCAAGCCATCAAACACTTGCGCACCCAAGCCATTCCGCCCAACTTTACCTTTATGGTCAACGCTTTCGACGCCGAAGTCTACCAACCACACTAATCAAAATCACAGATAACATTGAAAATTTATGATGACGAATAGTAACAATAATATGGAACTGCATTTGCGCATCTCTGACCCGGAGTTGCGCGAAGAACTGGAGAAACACGAGGAAGGAGAAAAAGGCAAACTCTTTGCCATCCAAGCAATGCGGATAGGGGTTATGGCGAACCACCACGCCCAAGGCCAAATTGACGCCGAAAAAATTCGGCGAGAAGGAGACCGTATAATTGAGAACACGAAATCCGTTCTCACTAAATACTTCAATCCAAACGACGGGCAATTCCACCAACGAATTCGGCAGTTAATTGAAGAAAATGAAGAACTGGAACAAATAATCTGCAAGCAAATTGACGGCGACAATTCTCCATTAGGGAAAACAATGACTGAGCGGAACCAAACGATACTCGACAATTTTCGCGAGCAATTCAATTTGCACAAGGGAGATAGCGCCCTGAGTCTTCTGGGCAATGAGTTGCAGGCTAAATGTAACGAGTTTATCGAGAAGCTGGATCAGAGAATTGGCTCCAAAAAAGCAGCCCAAAACGCTCCCAAAGGAGGCATTGATTTCGAGAAGGAGGGTGTTTTAAAGTTCATCCACAAGTGGAGTCAAAAGGCAAACCATACTGTTACACACACCGGGAATAAACTAGGTCTCGAAAGAACTAGGAAAGGAGACGTCGTCATCGAACTTGAACCAGAGCATGCTGCCGCTAGATGCAAAATTGTCGTCGAGGCAAAGTCAGAGCAAGGATCCACTCTTCATGCTGCATGGAAGGAATTGGAAGTAGCTCGAAAGAATCGCGGTGCCGAAGTCGGTTTGTTTGTTCTCGACAAAAACAAAGCTCCTGATGGTCTTGATTGTCTCACTCGCTATGGAAACGACGTAATGATTGTATGGGATGCGGAAGATGAAAGCAGCGATGTGATTTTTGAGGCCGGCTTGTCGCTTGCAGTCGCGCTTTGCGTTAAAGCCAAAACCCCCAGCAAGGAAGGCGTGGATCCTGAAGCAATGGACAATGCCATTTCGAATATTGAAAACGAGATCAAAAGATTAGAAGAGATTACCCAATCTGCAAATAGCATCAAGAAAACTAGCGATAACATTCTTAAAAAGGCCGAGGAAATGCGTAGTGACTTGGAAAAGCAAATCCGCATTTTGAAAGAAAACATTGACGGGATTAGGTAAGAAACATTTGCCTGACAGGATTTCTTCTTTTCGTTTATATTTCATGGATGTGTCTTTGCGAGATTTGCCTAGCGAGGTTGTTTTTAAAATCGGAGGCATGACTTGTTCTAACTGCGCTCTTCATGTTCGCAAAGCTATTGAGGTAACCGATGGTGTTGCGGGCGTTCAGGTCGATTTATCGGCGCAAATTGCGCTTGTCCGATGGAGGAATCCTGCGCTTCGGAATGATGCGCAAGTGATAAAATCCGTCCAAGCCGCCGGCTATGAGGCCTCGCTGATGGAAAGGCGCGGCGGGCGTTTTGACAAATCAACCAAGCGCAGGGATTGGCCGGCGCGCGTTCTATTTGCCTTTGTCATTTTTCTTTTTTTGATGATTTCCGAGTGGACGACGGATTGGCATCGGCAAGTTTGGTTTCGTTGGCTGGCTTTTGCCGCGGCGTTGCCGGTGCAGGTTGTTTGCGGAGGCCGCTTTTACATTGGGGCGTGGCGGCAATTGAAGTTGGGGCGTTCTAATATGGACACGCTAGTGAGTTTGGGCTCGACGTCGGCCTTTGCTTACAGCGTTTTCGCGCTTTTCTCAGGCTCGGCGCAGGCGCTTTACTTTATGGAATCGGTGGGGATTATTGCGTTTGTGGGGCTTGGCCATTGGATTGAAGGCCGGATGGCAAGCAAGGCCGCCGGCGCAGTGGAGTCCTTGCTGTCTCTTGCGCCCGACCGCGCCAAACTGCTCCGCGAAGACGGCAATGTTGAGGAAGTGGAGGCCGCTTCCCTGCGTATTGGGCAACGCATTCAAATCGCTCCGGGAGAACGAATCGCCGTTGACGGCAAAGTCCTACAAGGCGCGTCCGCTTGCGATGAATCGACGTTGACCGGCGAATCGATGCCGGTCGAAAAGAGCGTTCGCCAATCGGTTTACGCCGGCACTTTGAATCTGTCCGGCTCGCTGATAGTGGAAGTTACCGGCGCGGGAAGGGAGACGGCTTTGGCGCGCATTATCGGCGCGGTGGAACGAGCGCAACACAGCCGGGCCGAGATTCAAAAACTCGCTGACCGAATCAGCAATGTTTTTGTTCCCATCGTGGTTTGTATCGCTTTGGGAACGCTGTTCGTTTGGCTGTTTTTGCCTGAGCAAGCCGCCGACCTTCACCATTGGCTTTCCGAATATCTTTGGAGACCGGCGCTTCCCGCCTCCGTTCTGGCGGCAAGCGTGATTCATTCGGCGGCGGTTCTCATTATCGCTTGTCCCTGCGCTATGGGACTGGCTACGCCAATTGCCATTATGGCCGGCACAAACGTCGCCGCCAAACAAGGCATTCTCATTCGGGACGGCAAAGCGTTAGAGCGATGCGGAACGATCACCCAAATCCTCTTCGACAAAACCGGCACTTTGACGCAAGGCGCGCCCAAAGTCGCCGCCCTAAAAGCCGTCGCAGACAAGCGGCGAAACGCTCCCGTTTTGTCGGATTGGAAAGAGATTCTTTTTGCGCTCGCCAAGCCGTCGCAACATCCGCTGAGCCAAGCCGTCGCCAAACACTTGGAAGACACGGCGTTGGAAATCTCTCGGCTTGCTTGGAAGGAAATTCCGGGCAAAGGCGTGGAAGCCTTGCGAATTTGCCCGGCATCTGGAATCGAAGAAACCTTCCGACTCGGCTCCCTTCGCTGGCTTGCGCAAATCGGAATCGACATTAGCGAAGTGGAAGACTTTGCCAGCCAACAAGCGGAAACCGGCGCCACAACCCTCGCGTTGGCAACTTCCAAAAAAGTTGTGGCTGCCATTGCTCTGCGAGACCGCATTCAACCGGCCGCCATCGACGTTCTTCAATCGCTCAAAAAGATGAACCTCTCCGTCTCTTTGGTCAGCGGCGACCAACAGCAAACCACCGCCGCTTTCGGCCGCGAATTGGGCATCGCTTCCACGCATGCAGAAATCTCTCCCGAAGGAAAAGCCGAACTTATCGCCGCATTGCAACGACAAGGCGAAAAAGTTTGCTTTGTGGGAGACGGCGTCAACGACGCTCCGGCGCTGGAAAAAGCCGACCTCGGAATCGCTGTCTGTTCCGCCTCCGATCTGGCCAAAGAATCCGCCGACATCATTTTGCTGCGATCCGACATTCAAGCCGTTCCCCAAGCCTTGATTCTGGCTCGGAAAACACTTTGCGCCATCAAACAAAACTTGTTCTGGGCATTTTTCTACAACGCCGCCGGCATTCCTCTGGCGGCGCTTGGCTTTCTCAATCCGTTCCTGTGCGCCGCCGCAATGGGCTTTTCCGATTTAGTGGTGGTGGGCAACGCCCTGCGCCTGCGATTTTGCCGTTTTCAAAGCAAATAACAAATCCGCTCTTTATGCGCTTGACATCCCACCTCGCTCGCTTTGCCGCCTCGCAAGAATTTCTTGGAAAAAATGGATGTCTTCGGCCAAATTGATTCGCAAATTGATTCGTTTATGAAACACCATCGCAAGTTCGCACAATCGCCAAACCCCAAAAGCCGTCTTCTCTGATGCCGAAGTTGAACATCAAAACGACGCACAAACCCGTCCAAGCGTTCTACGTCGCTCTCGACCAATTCCAAAAACTCGGCGTTGACCACGAAAGCGCCGTCCGCTCCGCCTTCCAATCCCTTCTCGCTTCTTGCGCCCGCCAATTCCAATGGACGCTCGTCCCCGAATTCTCCCTTCAACTTAAGCGCGACAAACGCATTCTCCTTGACGGCGCCCTGCTTGACGTCTTTCACCTCACTCACGGCTGGTGGGAAGCCAAAGACATCCACGACGACCTTCCCGCCGAAGTCCGCCGCAAATTCCAAGCCGGCTACCCCAAAGACAACATCCTCTTCCAAACTCCAAAGCGAGCCATTCTCTGGCAAGACAACCGATGCGTTCTGGACGCCGACCTAAGCGACCCCAAACAACTCGTCCAAACGCTCGAAGTCTTCTTTGCCTATCATCCGCCCGCCATCGCCGAATGGGAAAAAGCCGTTGCCCTCTTCAAAGACAAAGTGCCGCAAATCGGGAAAGGCTTGGCCAAGTTGATCCAACAAGAACAAAAAAACAATTCTCAATTTGCTGATGCCTTCGCCAATTTTTTTCAAAAAATGCGCTTGACGATCAACCCCAATCTGGCCGAAGCCGCTGTCCAAGAAATGCTTATCCAGCATCTTTTAACCGAGCGCATCTTCCGCACCGTTTTTAACAATCCCGACTTCACCCGCCGCAACGTCATCGCCCACGAAATCGAAACCCTCATCCACGCGCTTACCTCTCAGTCGTTCAGCCGACGGGAATTTTTCCAAAGCCTAAATCGCTTTTACACCGCCATTGAGCGCACGGCGGAGACCATTGAGGACTTTTCTCGAAAACAGCACTTTCTCAACACAGTTTATGAGCAGTTCTTTCAAGGCTTTTCCGTCCAAGTGGCCGACACCCACGGCATCGTTTATACACCGCAACCCATTGTGGACTTCATGGTCAAAAGCATCCAACACATCTTGAAAACCGAGTTTCGTAGTTCGCTTTCCCATTCCGGCGTTCACATTATCGATCCCTTTGTGGGGACGGGCAACTTTATCGTGCGCATCATGCGGGAAATTCGCAAAACGGCGCTGGAACACAAATACAAGCAAGAGCTGCACTGCAACGAAGTGATGCTGCTGCCGTATTACATTGCCTCGATGAACATCGAGCGCGAGTTCTACGAAGCAACGGGACGCTACCAACCTTTTGAAGGCTTGTGTTTTGTGGACACTTTTGAGTTGGCGGAAGATCGGCAGCTGGCCTTGTTCACCGAAGAAAACACCAGACGCGCCAAACGGCAAAAGGAAACCGAGATCTTTGTCATTGTCGGCAACCCGCCCTACAACGCCGGCCAAGTGAACGAAAACGACAACAACAAAAACCGCCAATACCAAACCATAGACCAACGAGTGCGGAAAACCTACGCCAAGGACTCTAACGCTACACTTAAAAACTCTCTTTTTGATCCCTATGTAAAGGCAATTCGTTGGGCTTCGGATCGAATTGGCGAGGAAGGAATTATTGCTTTTGTGACCAACAACAGCTTTATTGACGGCTTTTCATTTGACGGCCTGCGAAAACATTTAGCCGATGATTTTGACGCCGTTTACATTCTCGACTTAGGCGGAAACGCGCGAAAAGGATTGAAGGTATCTGACTCCAATGTGTTTGGCATTCGGGTCGGGGTAAGCATTAGCTTGTTCGTGAAAACAAAGAGAAAACCATCCCAGCAAGCCCGCATTTTCTACTATCGAACCGACGATTTGTGGAACAGAGAGAAAAAATTTGATTTCCTGCACGAACAACGTATAAACGCCGTCCAATGGGAACTTATTCAACCAGACAGTCGGCATGCTTGGATGACAAAAGAACTTCAAAGCGATTTTGACACCTTCATCCCGATAGGCAATAAGACCACCAAAGCGGCCGACAATGGCAACGGGGCGATGGGAGCCATCTTCAAAACATACAGTAATGGTGTCCTAACAGGCCGTGATGCATGGGCGTACAACTTCCAGCACAAAGATCTTCTCGAAAACATGCAACGCATGATCGATACCTACAACGCCGAGCTCGACCGTTGGAAACGCCTCCCCGATCCAAAAGGAAGTGTTGATGATTTTGTCATTTCCGACGGCAGAAAAATTAAATGGACAAACCGCTTGAAACAAGAGCTGGAAGGGGAAAAAGACGTTGCTTTATCTCCCGAAAAGGTACGGTCTTCCCTTTACCGTCCTTTCACAAAATCCTATCTCTACTTTGATCGATTGATGAATCAAAGAGTGTTCGTGTTTCCTTCCATATTCCCTACATCGGAGACAGAAAAGGAAAACCGAGTGATTATTATTCCCGGCGTCGGATGGCGCACTGATTATTGGTGTTTTTGCGCGCAGATAATACCTAATTTAACACTAACCACCATTGACGGTTCTCAATGCTTTCCTTTTTACACTTACGATGAGGACGGAGCGAACCGCCGCGAAAACATCACCGACTGGGCTTGGAAACAATTTCAATCGCACTATCAAGACAACGCTATCGGCAAATGGGATATTTTCCACTACATCTACGGTCTGTTGCACCATCCAGACTATCGCAAGCGCTACCAAGCCAACCTCAAGCGCGACTTGCCTCGCATCCCTTACGCTCCGGACTTTTGGGGTTTTGCCGAAGCGGGACAACGTCTGGCTGAGTTGCATCTCCGCTATGAAGACCAGCGCGAATATCCGCTCAACTTGATTGAAGCCCCGGACACGCCGCTAAGCTGGCGCGTGGAAAAGATGCGCTTTTCCAAAGACAAAACGCAGATTCAATATAACGACTTTCTGACTTTGGACGGCATTCCGCCGGCAGTGTTTGATTATCGTTTGGGAAATCGCTCGGCGCTGGAGTGGGTGTTGGATCAATATCGCGTCAAAGAAGACAAACGAAGCGGCATTGTCAACGATCCCAACCGCCCGGACGACAAGGAATACATTGTCCATCTAATCCAAAAAGTCATCACCGTCAGCCTAGAAACCATGAAAATTATAGAAGCCTTGCCCTCTTTGGAAACTTCCGCGCCGCCCACTCAATAGTCAACCGCCATGAAACCTTTTAACTATTTTCTCCTTTCGCTAAAATTAATTCTATAATTCGAGAAAAAGTGCCGAGAGGGAGATTGTCATTTACTATAAGTGGGAAGTATGAAAAAAACAATGATAAGATGAGACAGAGAATTGTATTATTTGATGTGTGGAGACGGTGCAAAGTGGATCTTGCGAGGGTTTTGAGCTTTACGCGCAAACGCGTTTGTTGGCTGCGCGAATGGGTTTGTTTTTTGGCGCTTTGGATTGGCGCCGGGCTTCATGTGTTTGGGCAGGAGTCTCAATCGCTGGATTCGACTTGGCGAGTGCAAGTGGGAGGCCGAAGCGCTCTGGTGAATGCGGATGGGACGTTCACAATTCTTAACGTCGGCGTGCCTCCGCAATTTGGATCTGTTTCTTCCCAAGCGAACGGAACGGCGTTGCCTTACTACGCTCGGTTGATTGGGTTCAAGCCGAACGGCGGGCAACTGCGCTATGTGTATAGCGATCCTTTGGAAATTATACCCGGGAAGACGATTCGGATTGCGGCGGATCAATTGACTTTTAGCGATGCGCTTCCGGAGGCGGTTATTTCGTTGTCTCTTGCGGTTAATCCCGCGCGTTTGGGCGTGGGAGCGACGGCAAGGTTGCGGGCGATTGCCGTAATGGCGGACGGGAGTCGGCGGGATGTGACGGCGCCTGCAAATCGCGCGGTGTATCGTTCCAGCAATCCGGTTGTGGCCTCCGTCTCTGCCGAAGGGATTGTTGCCGGGCATTCTGCGGGGGTTGTTCATCTTTCGGCGGTTTATGAGGGGATGACTGCGAGCATGGAGATTGCGGTGGGGAATTCTGAAGTTGCGCGGAGGATTATTGGTTTCGTCTACAATCCCGACGGGCAACCGGTTGCCGACGCTTGGGTTCACGTTGCGGAAACGACGCGGACGACCGCTACGGACGCTTCGGGGCGCTATGAGGTTTCAGACGTTCCCGCCTCTCTAATCCGTCCGATTGTGAGGGTCGTTTCCTCCGCTTCGGATTCTCTTTTTGGCAGAGTTTCGTTCTTGGACACATCGACGGCGGTTGTGGACGGGGGCATTTTGACGGCTCGGACAATGGCTCAAATTTATGATATTCCCTGCGCGGACGCGGATCAGGACTGCCTTCCGGAGGAGGTCGAAATGGCTCTTGGTTTGAATCCGAACAGCGGAGACTCGGACGGCAACGGCGTTTCAGACGGAATGGAAGATGCGGATGGCGATAGTCTGCCGAATCGGCTGGAGGTTTGGCTTGGCTCGCTTCCGCAGAGCGCCGACAGCGACGGCGACGGTATTGGCGACGGGATGGAGGTTCTCCAATATCGTTCCATGCCTGATTTGGCCGACGGCGACGGCAACGGCGTTCTTGATGGCGTTCAAGACCAAGATGGCGACGGGATTTTGGACATAGCCGAAGACAGCAATGGAAATTTCAGGGTGGATGAAGGCGAAACCAACCCGCGCTTGGCCGACAGCGACAGCGACGGCGTGTTAGACGCCCAAGAGATTGCCGACGGCACTTTGCCAGCGAACGAATACGCTTTTGAGCCGCGGGCATTGAGCCGCTTTGCCTTTGACACGGCGGAGTTTTTGGGAGAAGCGGGGCAGGAACCTTTGCTCAACGAGGGGGGAGTTCCCGTTCCGAGTTTCAATTCCCGAGGGGACGAAGCCTATCGCGCGGATAATGGGAACCGGCTCGTTTATCGCGTCATCGAGTCGGACAATCGAATCAACCTCAATTTGCTTCGCGGAACGGTTCGATTTTGGTTTAAGCCCAATAGTTGGAGTAGCGGGGAAGACGGACATTCTTTTGGCTCCCGTCTTTTGGAAGTGGGGCGATATAGTTCTGAAGGGCGGGGCAACGGATGGTGGGGGCTCTTTCTCAATCAAGACCGCACCAAACTTTCTTTTGGCTCTCAAGGGGCGAACTCGAATACATCGAGATGGGAAACTTATATTGAATCGGAGCCTCTTGAATTTCATATAGGGCAATGGTATGAAGTGGAACTATGCTACGGCCCTCGGATCACCTACCCTTATGGAAGAAAAAACCCTTTGCAAGCGCAGGAATACTCAAACGCCTATCTTTATATTAACGGGCGGCGCGCAGGTTATGGGCCGGGCGTGGATCCGGATCAATTGCCTAACGAGACGGCCATTGCGGGAGGCTTTGCCTTGGGAAGCCAACACGACGGCAGCTTGAGCGCCGACGTTACTATGGACCAACTTTACACATATAACTACCCTCTGCATACCTGGAGCGGACAAATACTGACCGACCGCAACTGGTTCGCGCAGGTAAACCGCACGAATAATACGATTGTTCTGGAGAGAAACTTTCCGGTCGCTCCTAAATTTCCCTTGCGGTCCACAATCTTCCGCCGCCCTTTGGGCAGCACCAACTGGGGCGTTCCTCAGGTTTATAATTATCGGGGAGTGCAATTTGAAGATCGGACGGTCGATTCGGGTTTGGCGTATGAATATCGGATTTGGGACACGAACGCGCTGAATTTCTCCGCAACCCGTCCGATAGTGCTGCAGCAACATTTGACGGCGGCGATTGACTTGCCGCCGACGCACGAGCGCGGAAAGGCAATTATGCTGATCGAAAACTCCGTGGCGCCTTTGTTGTCCGCCGAAATTGCCACTTGGACGCTCAACTTGGTCGGCGACGGATGGGAAGTGGTCTCCCATCTCGTGCCTCGTCAAAACGACGACGATCTCGAACAGAACTCCCAATCCATTGCCGGGATCAAGTCTCTCATTGATTTGGAAAGCGCGCCCAATCGCACTAACGTCGTTCTTCTGCTGGGACACGTTCCCGTCCCATTGTCCGGAACCTTTGCGGCGGACGGCCACGCCGATCATAAAGGCGCGTGGTCTGCCGATGGGTTTTATGGGACAACGAATCAGCATTTTTGGACGGACTTGCTCCGCGTATCCACTGCCAATGGGAATAATTCGTCGCTTTCCAACGAGCCCGGAGACGGGAAGTGGGATCAAAACTACTTGCCTCAGCCTTATGGTAGCGCCGTTGGACGCATTGATTTCGCGCGCATGCCGGCCTTTACGAACGCCACCTTTCTTCCCGGATACCCCAATCTCACCGTCCGATCGGCCGAAGTTGAACTTCTCCGCCAGTATCTGAACAAAAACCATCGATACCGCCACGGCGACCTGACGTTCCAAGAGCGATTCTTCGGTTTCCGCGGCCTTGGACAAACCCGCGAGGCCGCCAATGGTTTCTACAACGCGCAGAATCTCTCGGCCAGCCTCTACGGCGTTGCCGAAGATCGCTTTGTCAACATGCGTCCCCTTCCGCAACGAGTCTCCGCCATGTTCGGCTTTCACGAGATGAACGGATTCAGCACGGGCATCCTATCGGGTTGGGCCTTCCACAATTCTTCGATAAACTATCGCCACACTACGAAGGATCTCGCCGTCTTGGAAAACGAGCCTTCCATCGGCTTTTACCTTGTTTACGGCTCCTACTTTGGCGATTGGAATCTAATCGCAAACAATTGGTTGAAGGCCCTTCTGGCAACGCCCCATTCCGGCTTGGCCGCTTTATACTACTATCCCAACAAGTGGCGCTTGGAAAAACTTGGGCTAGGGGCGCCGCTGGCCGTCGGCATGCAGGAATTCAATGATCCCACAAAATATGAAAACCACGACGTCTTGCCAAACGGCGGCATTGTCTCCTCTTATTCTCCCGACTTGGCGCCTCCTAGGATGCTGAGCATTTTGGGCGATCCTACTTTGCGCATTCACGTTCTCCCTCCGCCGCTTAATCCGCAGGCAACCGCGCAAGGAAACCAAGTTTCCTTGAGCTGGTCTCCTTCTCCCGCCAATGGGGCTCACTACTACGTTCACCGATCGGTCAACGGCATTGACGGGCCGTTTGTTCCCCTTGCGGACGCAACGCCGATCTCCAGCCCAAACTGGATCGATTCTTCGGTTCCTTCCGGCCCCAAAGTCTATCGCATCCGCGCCGGCAAGTTGCGACAAAGCGGTTCGGGAAGCTACGTCAACCTCAGTCAGGGAATCTTCCTTGCGGTTGAATAATCTAATGAAGGCCGATTGCAAAATGGCATGAAGGCAAGATTGTGTTGACGATTTGGGGAATGGGATTCATAGTAAACGGCCAATTGACTCCGGATATTCGCTGATGCAGACCGTCGCCGAACAGTTGCGCAGAACTCGTGAGCAGCAACGACTTTCCATTGAAGACGTGGCGGAGATAACGAAGCTCCGACGCGATCACGTGCGCGCGTTGGAAGCCGGCGATTACGGCAAATTCTCCGCGTCCATTTATGTGCGCGGCTCTGTCCGAAGTTACGCGGCGCTTTTGAAGATGGACGTTCCAAGACTGCTGGAGGCGCTTCAAAAGGAGATGAATCCAAAGAACGCGGCCAGTTCTGAGGAAAACTCCCTGACGCGCTCCAAAGGGATCCTTGAGGTTCTCGCCCTGCATCTTTCGCGCATCAATTGGAAACTCGCCGTTCCCGTGGTTTTTTTGATTTTCCTCATCGCGGCCGGCATTCTCGGCGTTCAATTCTGGCGTCACCATCAAACGCGCGATCCATTGGTCGATCTAGGGAAGGGAGAATACTCCGGCGGGCATGCCTTGCCGATTGAGCATCTTCCCCTGCCTTCGTCGCCTACGAACCAACCTTGACGATGATTCCGGTGAGATCATCGGCTTGATCTTGAGAGCCGACAAACTCGCTTACCTTTTCTCTCAGGGAGGCCAGAATTTCGCCGGACGGCAGTTTCCGATTTTGGTGCACGTGTTCGCAAATTTTGTCGGTGCCAAAAAACTCGTCGGTTTCCGACAGGGCTTCTTCAAAGCCATCGGTCAACAAAACGACAATGTCTCCGTCCAGCAAGGCCGCATTGGACTTTGTGCCGTAGCGAGTGTCCCTGCGAACGCCCAACGGAGGCCCTGTGCGCGACATTTGAACACGGCGTTTCCCCGTCTTGTCGAGGATCAACCCGGATGGATGCCCGGCGCTGGCCCAGCTCAAGCGCCTTTTCTTTGCATCAATAGACGCTAGGATCATCGTAATATAGCATTCCAAACTGAGGTCTTCCGCCAACACAAGGTTGGCCCGCGTCAAAATCTCTCCAACATTCCTCAGGCCTTTGGTCAGCACCCTCAAATACGCCCGCGCTTCGGCCATAAGCAGGGCGGGGCCTATCCCGTGTCCGGCGACGTCCGCAACCGCCAAACCAAGACGTTCGTTTGGCAACAATACATAGTCAAAATAGTCGCCGCCGGCCGCTTCGGCGGGAAAACTGGCGCCGGATATGTCGAAGCCGGGAAAGTCTGGAGAACGTTTGGGGAACATCCACTGCTGGATATCTCGGGCGGCTTTGAACTGCTCTTCGTGTTCGCGCAGCTCGCGTTGGGCTCGTTGGCGTTCTGAAATATCGCGGATAAAGGCTACGTGCATAAGACGCCGATGTAGCGCCAGGCTACTGGCGGCAATCTCCAACGGAATGGTCTTGCCTAATCGAGTTCGGCCTTCGGTTTCAAACAAACGCCCTTTTCCCTTGGCCTTTCCTTGCTCCTTGGCGCTTTGGAGCATTTGCCGGCGCATCTCCGCCAAACCCGATCTCTCCAAAATCTTCTCGATGCTCCTGCCAATCAACTCGGCCGCCGAATAGCCGAAGATTTCCGTCGCGGCGGGGTTGGAGAAATGGATCAGCCCCGCTTCATCCATAAAAAGGACCGCGTCAATCGAATTCTCCCACAGCAGGCGATTGCGCAACTCGCTCTCTTTCAACGCCGCTTCCACTTGTCGGCGCTCGCGGCGGATTTGCGCCTCCCGCATTTCCCGCTCCACCGCCACCGCTAACCGCGCCAGTTGCCCCTTCATCAAATAGTCGTGGGCGCCGTGCTTCATCGCCGACACGGCCACATCCTCGCCAATCCCCCCGGAAATAATGATGAACGGAATATCCAATCCCGTGGACTTCAAAATCCGCAACGCGTCCGTCGCCTTGAAATCAGGAAGATTATAATCCGACAAAATCACATCCCAATCGCCATTGCCCAGCGCATCCCGCAAGGCCGTCTCGGTATCGACTCGCCGGCTTGTCAGCTCATATCCGCCCTGCCGAAGCACGCTTGCCATTATGCGAGCGTCAAACTCCGAATCCTCCACAATCAATGCTTTCAGAGCGTTTCGCATCTTTTCCTCCCGCGCCCTTTCCTTTCTTGGACAATAATGTGGCGGCTGAGAAAACCCGCCGCCAACAACATCCCCGTACTGGCCATCCCAACCCAGAGAACCAGCGAAGTCGGCGCAAAATCCAACGAGACCAATCCCAAACCGTAAATCGCCGGCACCGGCAGCAAGCAGGCCACCTTCCCAAACTCCCGATTTGCCACCAAGTGATTGACAAACACATTCGCCAAAGCCAACAACCCCATCGCCCCAAAAAAATAAGGCACGAGACGGGCAATCCGCAAAATTTGCCCCTTCCTCTCCAAAAGCCAATCCGCCGCGCCGCCCGGCAAAATCGAAATCGTTGCCGCAGATTGCAAAAGCGCCGGCGCCGCATCCCAGCAAATCACACTGCTCAGCGCCGCGGCTAATCCGACAATGACCAGAGTCGCCCAAAACGTCCGCGACACTAACTTCGGCCCGGAATCTTTGGATGACGGATTCACCAACTTGGGAAACATCACCCCCGCAATCGAGCCGACAAACAGAAACAAACCTCTGCCAAGCACTCCCGCCATCGCATAATCATCGCTCACCATTTTTTCAAACCGGCCCCGCGCCACAATCATGTCCACCGTCAACATAAACTGAACCATCCCCGGCCCCAGCGCAAAAAGCAGCGCCCGCCCAAACCAAGCCCGCCACTGAATCCGATCCGCGCCGCGCGCCCAGATACCCCGGCACGGCACAACCGCCAGCCCAACCGCCGCAACCACACCAACTAATGCGCCAATCATCAACCAATGCACCTTCGGCCCCAGCCAAACAAGAACCAGCGCCACCGTCAAAAAACGCCCCAAACCATTGCTCACAATCGCGCAGCCCAACCAGCCAAACCACTGCCTGCCCTGCAAAATCCCGCAAAACACCGGCAACCAAAAATGAGGCAACACCGCGCAAAGCGTCACCCAAAACCCCCAGGCGTCCTCCAACTTCAACCATTGCAAAACCCGCTCCTGCCCCACCCAAATCAACGCCGCCGCCGCCGCCCAAATCCCCGTGAACAAAGCAAGAATGCCCATTGTATTCCCCGCCAAACACCGCTGTCCCGCCTCGTCCCGAACCGCCGCCGCTTCATGCGCAAAAACCGTCTGCAACCCCAGCGCCGGAATCATCGAAAAATTCACAATCATAATCATCGTGTAAAAATGACTATAATCTCCCTTGCTAAACCAAGGCGCCGGAACCAAATGCACGGCAAACATGAACAAACCCGCCAAAGTTGTCGCCGTCACCATCCACGCCCCCTGCCGAAAAAAACTCATCTACCCGCCTTCTTTGCGCCGTTCAAATCCACGCTAGTAACCACAACCTCACCCTTTGCGCCCGCCCGCTTCGCCGCCGCCGCCGAAAAAAACAATCCCTTCCAAAGTCCGATCCCATAGGCGCAATGAGCCAGCCCCGCAAGAGGCGCCGCCAAAACACCGGCCACAATCCCCAGCGAATAGGCAATCTTCAGCGAAAGACAGGCCAAGAGCGCGGCATATAACCACAAAGGCCAAGCAAACGGCGAACGCCAAGATTCCGCCCAGCTTTCAAACGCGACCCACCCCGCCAAAGCCGCCAACCACAACACAAACAAAGCGGGAACAAAGTTTAGAATCGATCCCCGGCTGGGATGCCTCCGCACTTGCTCCCCACGCCCCCGACCATAGCGAAAAAACATGAGCAAAAATTCAACAACGGTGCCTCTCGGATACCGATAAACCAACAAATCCGGATCATACCAAAGCGCTTTTCCCTCGCTCCGCAAACGATCCAAAAAAGCGTTTTCTTCGTTCGGATACAACGATTCATCCAATCCGCCCAAGCGCTCAAACTCGCTTCGGCGAACCGCCAAATTGCAAAGAATAAGTTCCTTTTCCGTCGTGAACCGCCCCCGACCAACTCGGCGATAGCGAGCGCAACTCGGCCCAAAAACCAGCCAACTTCCCATCAAAGCGGCAAAAATTCTTTGCAACGGCGGCGCGTCTTCAGGGCATAAACTCGGCCCGCCAACCGCCGCCACCGCATCCCGCTTCGCAAAAATTTCCAGCAAACGCTCCAACGCCAAACGGCAAACCACCGAGTCATCGTCCAGAAAGTACAAAATCTCCCCCTTCGCCTCTTTGGCGGCCAAGTTTCGCTGTCGACTCGGCCCGCAACCGCCGGCCTGCAATACCTCAAAGCAACGTCGAGGAAACCGGCAATCCAAAAGACCGTCCAGCGCGCGCCGCGGAGTTTGCCCCGTCCGCGCTGCAATGATGATCGTGATCTGCGGCGGCAACTCGCTCATGGCAGAGACCTCAAATATCGAAGCAACCGCTCCGCGCCCAAACACAACGACCGTTCAGAAATCCACTCCTTTTCCGTATGCGCCTGAGCAATGTCCCCCGGCCCATAAACCACGCACGGAACTCCGGTGCCGGCAATAATGGCGGCATCGCAAAAGTAATCCACCCCGCAGACTCTTTTGCGCCCCATATGCCCAAGAAAATCCCGAACCGAAGGCAGAGCGGGATCAGTCTCCAAAGCGGGAGTCAGCCTTTGCCGCAAGTCGGAAACTGTTGCCCGCACCTTCGCCCTTTGAGCCACGCGAAGCAACTCCCCCTCAACCTGCGCCAAACTTTCGCCCGGTAACGAACGACGATCCACTTGAATCCGACAACGATCAGGAACCACGTTCGGCTGCCGCCCGCCTTGGATGACCCCCACGTTAATCGTGGGAAAACCCAAAAGAGAATGACGCCTTTTGCGCAACGCTACAGCGTAATCCGTTTCCAGCGCGACAATCATCCTTGCCATTTCCAAAATGGCGTTCCGCCCCAATTCCGGCCGTGAACCGTGAGCGGCTTTGCCGCGAGTCTCGATCTCAAACCAAAAATCCCCCTTATGCGTCGTCACGACTTGAAGCCGAGTCGGCTCGCCGACAATCGCCAAATCCGCCGGCGGACACTTAGCCGCAAAAGTCCGCGAACCCAGTTGCGCATTCTCTTCATCCACCAAGCCGACAAACAAAATCTCCGTGCGGCGCGGACGCTCCGCACTCCGCGCCAACTCCAACAGTGAAAAAAACATAGCCGCCACCGACCCCTTAGTGTCACAGGCTCCCCGCCCGTAAATCCTCCCGTTGCGACGTTCAGGCCGCAACTGCCCCTCCTCTTCCACACCAATTGTGTCCAAATGCGGCGCCAAAATAATTCGACGCTCCCGACGCCCCAACGACGGCAAGACAACCCAGATATTTTTCCGCCGCAAACCCACGCTTTGGCTTTTGACCCGCAACCCCTCTTGCCGAGCAATCGCCGCCAAATAACCGCCAATCCGCTCTTCGCCCAACCCCTTTGCGCGCCCCGCGGCAAAAGCCGGATTAACACTGGGAATCCGAATCAATTCCCGCAACAAATCCACAACCGAATCTGGAGCCTTCGCCGTCAAAAAACAAACATCCTAAGACGCATCCCCCGCTCCGTCGAGAAAGGAAACCTTCGCACCCCTCGCAAAACACCTCATACTTGCCGCCCTTCTCCGACCTCTCTCCCTATTCCAACCCGCATCGGCGCGCTGGAAAAATCTTCAAATCCAAAACTATTTTCCCGCCGATTCGCCGCGCTCATTGCTTGCCCAAATAGGCATCCCGAGCAAAACTCGGGATGAGGCCTCGGAAACCGCCGATCCGCCCAATCTATTTCGAACCATATGTTAAAAGCTGGAATTGTCGGATTGCCCAACGTCGGCAAATCAACTCTATTCAACGCGCTCGCCAAAACCCGCAAGGCGGAGTCCGCAAACTACCCCTTCTGCACCATCGACCCCAACGTCGCAGTCATCTCCGTCCCCGACGAACGCCTCAAACCTTTGGCCGCAATCGCCAAAACCCAAACCGTTATACCAGCCAGCATCCAGTTCGTAGACATCGCCGGCCTCGTCCAAGGCGCAGCCCAAGGCGAAGGACTAGGCAACAAATTCCTCAGCCACATCCGCGAAGTCGACGCCGTCATCCAAGTCGTTCGCTGTTTTGACGATCCAGACATCCACCACGTCGCCGGCTCCATCAACCCCGTCCGCGACATAGAAACCATCACCACAGAACTCATCCTCGCCGACTTGGAATCCGTCCAAAACAGCATTGCCCGCCGCGCCAAAGACGCCAAACGCGGCGACAAAACCGCCATTGCCGAAACCTCCGTCCTCCGCAAACTCGCCAACCACCTCAACAACGGCAAACCCGCCATCACCCTCAACCTCGCGCCCGAAGAACGAGAAATCACCCGCCCTTTCTTCCTACTCAGCCAAAAACCAACCATCTTCGCCGCCAACATAAAAGAAAACGCATTGGCAACCGCCTCAAAAAATCCCCACGTCCAACAAGTCCGCCAACACGCCAAAAAACAGCACAACTGCCAAACCACAACCATCAGCGCCCAAATCGAAAGCGACCTCCTCGACCTCAACCCAACCGAAGCCCTAGACTTCCTCGCCGAACTCGGCGTCCAAGAATCCGGCGCCAACGCCCTCATCCGCAACGCCTACCAACTCCTCGGCCTGCAAACCTTCTTCACCGCCGGCGAAAAAGAAGTCCGCGCCTGGACAATCCGACAAGGAAACACCGCGCCCCAAGCCGCCGGAGTCATCCACACCGACTTCGAACGAGGCTTCATCAAAGCCGAGACCGTCGCCTACCAAGACCTCATCCAATGCGGATCCATCGCTACCGCAAGAGAGCGCGGCCTCTACCGAATGGAAGGCAAAGAATACATCGTCCAAGATGGCGACGTCATGCTCTTCAAATTCAACGTCTAGCCCCTACAGATAATAAAAAAACAGCAGAGCGCAAACAATCATTCCTAACAAGATAAAAACTTTCACTCCCGAAGCATCGACATAAATCAAAACTCCCAACCCTTGTTCTTCATAAACCCTTCTGTATTCATACATTTGACCCCAAAATGCTTACAAACATCAGGAATTTTCCCCTCTTTCTTTCGGCTCTCTTTTGTGACCACAACCGCCCCAGTCTCCCATGCTTTAGCGATAACGAAAGGATCCGCCACTGGTCTTCCTTGCATTTGGGCTTGGTAATCGACGAGCTTTTTAAACTTAGGAATCGCCGATATTTCTCGAATTCTATCTTGCTCTTCAATGGTTGGCTCAGTGAAAATATGCTTATGTCTTTTTATCCAATCAAGAAGGCACTCTTGCTCTCCACCATAGTTCTCCAATTCCTTTTTCACCTCTTTTACAGAGGATATTTTCTCAACAGAAACAGCCTCATCCATCCTTTCCCAAAAGGAAGGAAAATTCTCATGGTAATATGAACGACATGTAACAAAGAAACCCGTATCCATCACATAACAATTTTCAGTAAAGAGACTAAGACTCATTCTTCTCATCCTTTTAATACATAGCTTTCCAATTTCTCTAGAGACTTGGTTTTAACCCCTAAATAATCCGCAAGTTCCCAGTCGTTGATTCTCTGCTGATGGTATTGCCGAAAAACAACCTGTAAATACTTCTGCCCAAGGTAAGCGCATTGAGTAGCGTAATAATCCCCGCCGCTTTTTGAAGATTTTTTGCCAGCAGGGAATTTTCTTTGCCATTCCTCACTCCTACCTTTATACTCTTTTTGAGTAATAAGATTTTTATCAAGCAACTTGCGTCTAATCACTTCAGAACTGACTTTGTACATCTTTGCCAGTTCTTTGATTTTCTCATTTTGGAGATTCTTCTTTGCATGTTGCCGAAAACTCTCGTCAGGCACTAAAAACGCCCCGGCAAACGCATTGCAAAACACTTCTTCCTCTTCATAATCATCCACTAATTGAGGAGCCGTGCGCATATCCACCCCGCCTTTGCGCCTCAACAGATGCGCTAACTCTGGAAAAGAGTAAATATCTGTCGAGATTTCGCCATGCTGTTGTTGAGATAGATAATGGGAAACTGATCGTCGTGCAGGCAAAACCCGCAATAGTTTTCGTCATGAAAGGCATTCTTAAATATCCATAAACCACATTCTTCCAGGGCATTTCGCCACATTTTCAAAGCCTTGTTTTCATCCTTACATTTGGTTTGTTTCTCTAATGAAATGCCAATATATTCCCTTGCTTGTGCCGCCAAATTACACGCTTGTGCCCTTAAATTTTTGTCAGATATGCGATCCTGTACGACAATCCCCTGAACAATCTTTCTTTCTGCGGGATTTGTGTCTCCTAAAAGTTCATATAAATTCATTTGCTTGACCATTCCGTCGCGAATCAAAAATCGTATTTTCGTGGGAATTTTTTCAACATAAGCCTCCGGCAAGGATCGAAATTGCTTTTTCAAGCTCGGTTCTTTTGGTGGTTCTGGAAAGAAAAAGACAGCAACGGGCCTCCCATATATTTTTGCCAGTTTCTCCAGCTGCGAATAAGTAAGATTGCCTTGACCGGATTCCCACTGTTGGATGGTTTCCGCCGTGACGAGTTTGAGTTTCAATTGTTCCGCAACTTCTTCTAGACGGATGCCGGCGCTTTTTCTTGCCCAACGTAGAACTTCCGGAGTCACTTTTGAGGCCACGTTCATATCATTACCTCTATAGTTTTCATGGTGTCGTTGCCGAAGATGTCGACTACCTTCACCGCCAGCTTGCGCCGGCCAGGCAAACACTCCCGCGGCGCGCTCACTAACTCCAACCGCCATTCTTTCCTCGTCCGAAAACTCTGCCACTCGTTCTCAAACACATAACCCCCCGTCCACTGCTCCCTCCACTTCCCCGTCTCCTCATCTTTTTCCCATATCCTCTCCTTCTTGCTCTCAAACTCATAATCCACCGCCCAGTAGTCAATCCAATCCGTCCACTGCCTCGTCAACACTTCCCGCCGCAACACCCCCTGCTTGTCCTTGCTCACCTTCACAATCTGCCCATTGTCCACGATGATCTTGCTCCCGCTCCGCTTCTTCTCCAACGCCATCTCCGCATTCGCTATTGAATCCTGCGTCCAATACACCGAAAACCCCGCCAACTCCACCGCCACCGTCGCCAACTTCCCCGCCTTCCCCTCCTCAATATGCGGCCTTATCCCAATATAAGCCATATCGTGAAACACTACTTGATTCCGCTCCACCGCCCGCTTGTCAAACACCTCGCGCGGAATATACTTCGGGGATAGCGCAATGCCTTTGGACTTGGCCTCTTCTGAGGCATGCGGAAACAAGCCCATCTCAAACTCAAAGCCTAAGACATCTACTTTGGTGACTCGATGCCGGCGGCACGCTCCAATCACCTCTTCTATATCCAGCCTATTGACCGCCATGTCTATGGAGCCGACCACCACCATCCGATCATATTTCTTGCCGGGAAAGACGCGGGATTGCTCTATCTTTTGAGCGCAGTAGGCATGAAGAATAAGTTGGACGAATTCCCCTCTTTTTTGGTGCCGTTGTCTTTGCTGGTCGGATGGGCGCAGGTTGCGGTTGACGGCCACAAAGTGCTGGCGCTCGTATTTGCCTAAGTTGAGGATTTCAAAGGCGCGGTAGTTCTGGCCTTGTTGTTTGCGCTCTCGCTGGACGGCGATCATGCGCTTGCGGGTGGTGGGAATGGCGAACTTGCCTAAGTCGCTAGCAATCCATTTGCGCCCTAGCTTTTCGGCCACTGCGGCGGTCGTGCCGCTCCCGCAAAAGAAATCGGCCACTAAATCCCCCTCGTTGCTACTCGCCTTGATAATGCGCTCTATAAGTTTTTCAGGTTTTTGTGTGGGATAGTATAAAGACTCACTTGCTTGAATTGGGGAAACTTGTTCATCTGTCCAAATATCTGATACCGGAGGCCCCGACAATTCATCGAGATAAACTTTCTCTAAATTTTGATATGACAACACCCACCTTGCAGTTTTCCCTCTCCACTCAAAACTCTGCATCTTGGCAAATCCTCCTTGATCGGTTGTATTAGAAAGTGCCACGGTTTGGTACCTTCCTCGTTCATCTTTATATCTAAAAGATTTAAGGTATTTCTCGTCTGGTTTTCGTTTCGCGGGATGAAAACAAACATCGCTCGATTTGGAGTAAAGGAAAATAGTGTCCTTTTGATTACCAAAGCATGTCGATTGAGCTTTTGGGCTATTTGTTTTTCTCCAAGCGATTTCGTTGCGAAAGTTTTTTGAGCCAAAGATTTCGTTAAGGACAAGGCGAATATGACTGTTGAGTCGCCAATCACAATGCATGTAAATGCTCCCATCATCAGCCAGCAAATCGCGCATCAGAAGAAGACGCTCGTAAATCATGGAAAGGTAGGAATCAGCGCCTTCTCCCCATGTGTCTCGATAAGCTATCTCTTCTAAGATGTTAGGTTGTTTGGTGAATGTGTTCTCGCCAACTTTAATGGGCATTGTAAAGTCGGCGCCCACATCAAAGGGCGGGTCGTTGTAAATTAACTTCAAACCGCCTTGCGCTTCTATCTCGCGCCGCAAAGGGCCGTTCTTCAAGGCCGATAAGATGAGTTTGTTGTCGCCCCAAATGAGTTTGTTCGTCCAGCCTCTTAACTGCCGCCCGCGCTCGTCAATGGAGAAAAGAGGGATTGCCTCTTCGGAAGCGGGCTTTTCAGCGCGGGGCTCGTCAATATGCTCAATGGTTTGGAAGGGAAGAACGGTGGCGCAGACATCGGGCGTTTTGCCGTTCCAAACCAACTCCACTTGACGCCGATTGCTGTCGAAGAGAATCCAGCGGTATTTGTCCGGCAACGGCCGATTGCCCTCAATAAGCCGAATGAGCTCTTGCTTCTCTTTATCGCTCAGCATGGGTTTCGGGGGAAGGGGGCAATGGCCGGGTTGGGGGGCGCAAGGAGGCGTTGTCGGCCCACTTGTTTGCGGAGGCGGCGGCGATTGGTTGCCGATGTTTTCTCTTCATGGCGCGAGCGGTTGGGAAGCTGCCGAATTTCCCCCAACAAGACAAGAAAAATATGGGATTGTAACGAAGGGATTGAGAGGGTAGTCTATGGGATTTGTGCGCGGTAATTTTGAAGGAACGGGGAGTGAAGGGCGGCGGTTTGGGGCTGCTTGGGTGCGGTTGTTGTTGCCGGTGGTTTTTTTGGGGGTTGGCGGGGCGGGTTTTGGGTTGCTTTCGCGGAAGCCTCCTGCAGAGTCGCCTGTGAAGCCGGAGCCGAAGCCGATTGAGGTTCGGGCGCGGGAGTTGAAGCGGGAGGATTATCAGATTGTTGTGCGGTCGCAGGGGACGATTCGGGCGCATAGCCAAGTGAGGTTGACGGCGCAGGTGGGGGGGCGTGTGGAGAAGATTTATTTGGAGTTTGAGGAGGGGGCGTTTTTTCGGGAGGGGGATGTGTTGTTGGAGTTGGATGCGGTGGATTTTGAGGTGGCGTTGGCGACGGCGGAGGCGCAGTTGGCGGCGGCGGAGATGAATTATGCGCAGGAGGAAACGCGGGCGAATCAAGCACGGTTGAATTGGGAGGATTTGGGGTATGAGGAGGAGCCGAATGATTTGGTGTTGCGCAAGCCGCAGTTGAATCAGGCGAGGAAGCAGTTGGCGTTGGCGAAGACTCAGGTGCGGAGCGCGAGGCGGAATTTGGAGCGGTCGAAGGTTCGGGCGCCTTTTGACGGGCGGGTGTTGACGAGGAGTGTGGGGATTAGCGAGACGATTGGGGCGGCGACGACGCTTGGGGTTGTGTTTGCGACGGGGTATAGCGAGGTGCGGTTGCCGGTTCCGATTCGTTCGTTGGGGGATCTTTCTTTGCCGCAGAAGCATTTGGACGCGCCGTTGGAGATTCGTTTGGAGGATAATTTGGAGGATGATTCGGGTTTTGTTTGGCCGGCGAAGATTTTGCGAACGGAGGGGGCTTTGAACGCCAGCACTTTGGAGTTGTTTGCGATTGCGCGGATTGAGGATCCGTTTGGGATTCGGACGGAGAGGGAGCCGTTGCATGTGGGGCAACCGGTGGAGGCGGGCATTCCGGGGCGGATTCTGGAGGGGGTGTATGTGATTCCGCGGGATGCCGTGCGGGGATTGAATCGGATTCGGCTGGCGGATGCGACGGCACTTGAGTTGCAGACGGCGGTGATGGATCCGGTGTGGTCGGATGAAGAGAACTTTGTGATTCGGGGCGAGGGGATTGAAGAGGGGACTTTGCTGGTGTTGACGCGGCTAGTGCATGCGCCGGACGGAGGGAAGGTGGTGATTGTGGAGGATTCGGCCGCTGATTTGCCTTTTGATAAAGCGGAGGAAAAGAAGTCTAAAAAGACTAAAAAGGGCGGTCTTGGGAAGGGGGATTTGGGCAAGAAATGATTGCTTGGTTTGCCAGAAACAGCATTGCCGCCAACTTGCTGATGGCCGCCGTTTTGCTGGGCGGGGCGTATTGCGCTTTTTTTCAGATTACATTGGAGTTGGAGCCGGATCGCGCTTACGGGGGGATTTACATTTCAAAATCTTATCCCGGCGCCACGCCGAGGGATGTGCAGAAGGACATATTGATTCCGATTGAGAATGCGTTGGAGTCTTTGGACGGAGTGGAGCAGTTGAATGCGGACGCGTATCGGGGGAGGGCGAGGATATGGGTGGAGGCCAAGCCGGGCGTGGACTTGCGCGAGTTGAAGGAGGACATTGAGTCTCTGCTAAAAACGATTACCACTTTGCCGGCGCTGAACGAGCCATTTCAAGTGCGCATTCCGAGTCGTTCGGATCGGCGAGAAGTGATTTGGGTGGTGGTGACGGGAAACTTGCCGGAGACAGAGTTGTTGGAGGCGGCGCGGCGGGTTCGGGATGATTTGTTGAACATTCCGGGCATTAGCCGGGTGAGCGCCGACGGTTCGCCGCGGAGGCAGCTTTCCATTGAGCTGAATTCGAGCCGGATGGAGGCCTACGACTTGAGTTTTCAGAACGTGGCCAATGCGATTCGGCAATTTTCGATTGATTTGCCGGCCGGCGCCATTCGCAGTTCCAGCGGGAGTCTTGCCGTTCGGACGCGGGGGCAGGCCTATACGCGGGAGGATTTTGCCAAGATTCCGCTTCGCTCTTCTGATGGATCGCGCCTGCTGTTGGATGAAGTGGCGGAGATTGCGGAGGATTTTCACGAGGAAAAAGTGGCTTCGGAATTCAATCGGCGCACGGCCATTCGGGTGGAGGCGTTTCGAACGGGCAAGGAGAGCGCGTTGGATATTGCCGAGAAAGTGCGCGAATATGTTTGGAATTCGAGGGAGCGATTTCCCGAAGGGATTGTTTTGGGCATTCACAACGACCGGGCGATCTCTCTCAAAAGTCGGTTGGAAACGCTGGCCGGTTCTTTGTTGCAAGGCGCCGTTTTGGTGATGATTGTTTTGGGGATTTTTCTGCGTCCTCAACTGGCCTTTTGGGTTGTGGCGGGCATTCCGGTGAGTTTTGCCGGAGGCATTTTGATGATGCACTTCTTTGGCGTTTCGGCAAACATGATGAGTTTGTTTGGGTTTATCATCGTGGTGGGCGTGGTGGTGGACGACGCGATTGTGACCGGCGAGAACGTGTATTCTCGGATGCAGGGAGGCTTAGCGCCTTTGGAGGCATCAATTGAAGGCACGAGGGAAGTGACCGTGCCGGTGACGTTTGGGATTTTGACGACGATTGTGGCCTTCCTGCCGCTTTTGTTTTTCGAAGGGATGACTGGCGATTTTTCCCGCCAGATTCCGCTTGTTGTGGCTCCTGTTCTGTTGTTTTCGCTGGTGGAGTCCAAGCTGATTCTGCCGGCGCATTTGAAACACCTGCGGATCGGAAAGTCTCGCCATTCCGTTGCTCGGTTGCAGGCCAAATTTGCCGGCGCGCTGGAGAATTTTGTGCGGAAGGTTTACTTTCCCTGTTTGCAAAAAGTCATTGCTTATCGCTTGAGCGCCATTGCCTTTTTCATTGCGTCGGCACTGATTTTGGCGGGCTATTTTGCCGGCGGCAGGCTGGGCTATGTATCCATTCCTTCAGTCGATAGGCCGGAGCTTGTCGCCAGCTTGGACCTCCCTGAACATGTGCAAATTGACACGACGAGGAAATACTTGGATCGCATGAGCGACGCCGTTGAGACGATGCGCGGCGAGTTTGTGGATCCAAAAACGGGAGAATCCTACATCGGCAACCATTGGCGGCTGATTGGGACCTCTTACGCCCGCAAACCCTACAATCCGTCCGACGGCGTGATCTACTTAGGATTGACGCCTCCCGGACTTCGCTCGGAGCCCGGTCCCGACAACGACGCAATTATCGGCCGCTGGCGCGAGTTGATCGGCGAGTTGCCGGGAAACACCGCGCTGCGAATTCGCACGCAGAAGACCCGCGGCGACGATGGGGAGAGAGAAAGCGATCCGCTGCAACTGGAACTTCGCGGGCCGGATTCCGAGACGAAACGCCAAGTCTCGCGGCAGATTGCCGACGTTTTTCGTTCTTACGATGGAATTGAAAGCGCTTGGGCGCACAACCGCGATCAACAAAACGAGCTGGAACTGACACTGAAACCGAGGGCCGCCGACTTGGGAGTAACTCAGCAAACCCTCGCCCGTCAAGTTCGCCAAGCGTTTTACGGCGAGGAAGCGCAGCGAATCTTGCGCGGACACGACGAATACCGCATCATGGTTCGCCTGCCTAAAAAGCAGCGAGAATCGCTCCACACATTGGAGCAACTGCGAATTCGCACGCCGGCGGGCGCTGAGGTGCCGCTTTTCACGGTGGCGAACGTCAACTTCGTCAAAGCGCCTTCCTTTATCGAACGCAACGACAAGGCCGAAATCACGCGGGTGGGAGCGGAGCCGGCCAGCAAAAAAGTGGACGTTCTCCGCATTGCGCGGTTGGCGGAACCCCGAATTCGGGAGATACTCCGCGATCACGAAGAGTTGTCGTTCAAGTACACTGGATTTGTGGCCGAGGCCGAAGAAGCCAACAAGCGTTTCCTCATTGGGGCTGCCGCCTTGATGTTTGCGCTCTACGCGCTTTTGGCCATTCCCTTTCAATCGGTTCTTCAACCCATTTACATTCTTTCGGTCGTTCCCTTCGGCGTCATTGGCGCCATGCTTGGCCACATCCTGCTGGGCATCACGCCTTCGGATTTGTCTTTGTTCGGCATCCTTGCTATGGCCGGGGTGGTTGTGAACGATTCTTTGGTGATGGTGGACGACGTCAACAAGCGGGTGCGGCGGGGCGTGCCTCTTTTCCAAGCGGTGACCGAGTCCGGATGCCGTCGGTTTCGTCCCATTTTTCTGACTTCGGTCACTACTTTTGTTGGATTGGTTCCGTTGATTTTCGACAGTTCCCTGCAAGCGCAGTTTTTGATTCCGATGGCGGTTTCTTTGGCTTTCGGCGTTCTCTTTGCTACGGGGATTACGCTCTTTTTGATTCCCTGCGTGCTTTTGGCGGCCGATGACGTCGGGCGGACGTTGAAACGATTTTGGGCTTGGTATGCTCGGCCTTTTCGCAAAGTCACCGCGCCGCATTGATTGGGCGGGACCCGCGCTGAATGCATGGCAGTTATGGAAGGAAGATTGAGCCGGCTTTGGAATGCAAGGAAGATGGCAAGGATATCAAACTCGTTGCCGGGCAGGAATTCGTAAAACAAGTGAAGGAGTATAAGAACAAGACATGAACACAACAAAGAAACTTATTATCGGGACGGCCGCGCTGTTGGCCGTCGTTATAGGAATGCAGGCGGAAGAAAAAATATGGGAAAGGTACACTCTTGACTACAAAGACAGCGGAATAGAGAAACTGGAATTACGACACGCTGTGTATAAGGCCGACAGAATTGATTTGCGGAATTGCAAATTTGCGAGGAAACAACAACCTCACCAACCTGTTTATACAGCAAGATACCTCGATAGATGTTACCCGTTATCCCAAACTGGCCATTCGTTTGAGTGGAAATATGCGCAAGAACATGAAGATTTCCCTACCTTCTTGGCTGTCTCTGTGGAGCGGATTAGACGGATTCAAGGAAGTAGAAATTAGGAAGAACGGTGTAGAAATAGTCAGGTTGCGCACGACGCTTCCTTTCTTCAAAGACTCATGGGTTCTTGTTTGGGGTGATGGCCAATTACAGAGGTCTGTTAATTTCAAAAGGTGGATAGATGAAGAAGGACAGGGAGATCGCAGGCATCGTGGGAAAAGAAGGGATTATTATTACAATTCACCAGAGCCCTACATGTTGGTCTGGGGGCAAACAAGGCGCAGCTGGGGTTGGCGTGATGTTGGTGTATTCTACCGATTGAAACCAGAAGAACAGACGCCCATCCAAATTCCAATTCGGGAGATTGCGCCGATAACATCGACTTTCACTGGCAGTCTTAATCAACAGCAAGTCCGATAACAGATGCGGAGAACTTGAATCAAACCGCTGTGACAAATCTGTCACGGCACTTGAAAAAAATCATTGAAAATAAAAATAGAAACTTGACTCTTAAACGGAGTTGGGGTAGTCTTTGAGAAGCAATCAAAGCTATGTCCTGCTGGCCGAATTCCTGATGCACCGGGGTTTAGAGTTTGCCCCAAATTTCTTGCAAGATTTGAAAGAGCGTCGGATCGTGTTCTTGCAGTTCCGCGCGCACGAAGGGATAGAAGTCGTTGGCGCCGAAGTAGGCTTCCGTGCCTTCGGCGAAGTATTCTTTGAAGTCGCTCAGCGCATAGTGCCGGGTGAAGTGTCCTTTGACGTGCCGGACGGATTCGTATTTTCCGCCGATTCTGGCTTGGCGGAAGGCTTGGCGGATGCCTTCGTGGTCGAAGCCCAAAAACTGATCGTGGTAAGCGTGGGCGAGTTCGTGCAGGATGACTCGGGGTTGCGTGGCCGAGAGGGAGCGCGAAACGAAGTGCCGGGCTTGCGGGATGTGAACCATTTTTGCCGCTCTGGGGTCGTGGCCGTTGTTGAGCAGCCATTGCCGGGAGGGATGATATTGGATGCCTCGCAAGGTTTTGTTGTCGCGATCCAGCCGGATGGCGATTTGTTGCAGTTTTTCAACGCGGTCTTCGGGCATCAGGAGTTTGACGCCGAAGAGTTGGTGTTGGAGGAGGGCGAGTGCTTTTTTGCCCAGCGCTTCGTCAAAACCTTCTAGGAGTTGAATGTCCACCCAAATTGTCCAACCTTCGATGTTGTGGGGGACGATTTCGTTGCGGCGCTTGCCAGAATCGGTTTCTCCTCGCGGCAAGGCTTTGGCCAAGCGTTTGGGCCAAACAAAGGCGGGGGCTTGGGAGAAATCATAGCCGGTGAGGTGCATGGCTGTCTTCCGTTCTTTTGGCGGCGTGTAGCGCCAAGGATTGTTTCGCAAGGTTTCGTGAATCAAAGCGAAGATTCCGGGATCGTATGCTTCCAGTTCGCTTCGGGTGTCGACGTGATTGTGCGAGGCGTCGTTTTCCCGGTTGTCGTCGAAGTAGCTTTGGACGCATTCCGCCCAATACTCGTAGCGGTTGGTGGAAGCGTACTTTCCCTTCCAAAGGCCTGCCTCTGTCGCTTTTTGGAAGAGGGCTTCCAGCCGTTCGTCAAAGCTGGGTTCGATGACGCGGATGGCTTCGTGCATTGCGTGGGCGAATTCGTGGATCAGGATGTTCTCGCCTTGGTAGGGATCGCCGGAAAACTGCAGGAGGTTTTCTTCGCCGCAGGAAACCGCCGGCCTCGTTGGGGTTGCGCCCAGTCCGCGAGCGCGGCGATCCCAGAAGTTTTTGGGGATCAAGTTGGCGTGTTCCGGGACGTCGGTTGTGAATTCATTAGCGGCCATGATGGAGAATCGAAAACGCAAATCGATCAGCGCCTTTCGGACGTCGTCGCGTCCTCGCAACATTTGGTCAATGAGGTAGTCCGCCTCCAAGAGGGCGTAGTCCGAGACTTTTTCCGAGCTCAAGATGGGAAAGCCGTCGCTGTCCAGCCATTTTTGGTAGAAGCCGTCGAGTTTCCAATTCTTTCGCAGGGCCAAAGGCACGGAGGCAACGCCGCTCTTCGTCTTGGCTTTGCTGCGGCGGGGTTGTACTCCGTGAAGATGGCGGACAAAGAAGTCTCGGCGTTTTTGGATCAGGTAGGGAGAGAAATCGCCAACGCCGTGTCCGGCGCCCGGCACTAGAAAAAACTCAAAGTCCTTGCCCGCTTGTATCAGGGCGTCTGCGAGTTGCAAGGTGGAGGCGGGGTCTACGTTTCGATCCAGCTCGCCCACCGTGAGCAGCAGCTTCCCGGATAGTTTGCCGGCGTGAGTCACGTTCGAGTTTTCGGCATATTGCGGGCCGACCGGCCATCCCATCCAAAGTTCGTTCCACCAGATTTTGTCCATTCGGTTGTCGTGGCAGCCGCAATCCGCAACGCCGGCTTTGTAGAAGTCTCCGTGATGCAGCAAGGCGCTGACCGTGTTTTGTCCGCCGGCCGAGCCTCCGTAAATGCCGACGCGGGAAATATCCATGTGCGGATACCGCTTGGCGGCCGCCTGCATCCAGAGAATTCGGTCTGGCAGGCCGGCGTCCTTCAAGTTTTGCCAGCAAACGTCGTGAAAGGCTTTGGATCGATTCGAAGTTCCCATGCCGTCAATGCGCGCCACGACGAAGCCCAGCTCGGCCATCGCCTGCGCCGTCCGAAAAGCGCGAAAGGATTTGGGCGCGTGCGAGCCGTGCGGACCGGCGTAAATATGCTCAATGACGGGATAGCGTTGGCTTTCCCGGAAGTTGGTAGGGCGATAGATCACTCCGTAAATGTCCGTTTTGCCGTCGCGCCCCTTAGCGGCAAACGGTTCCGGCGGCTGCCAACCGGCGTCTTCCAAAGTGCTTGCGTCCGCTTGCTCCAAAACCGTAATCAGCGAACCGTCCTTGCCGTCGCGCAACTCGGTCGTCGGCGCCTGATCCACTCTCGACCAAGTAGCCGTCAAGTATCGACGATTGGGAGAGTAGCGGACGGTGTGCGTGCCGTTGCTTTTGGTAAGGACGACCAAACCGGAGCCGTCAAAGCGAATTCGGCAGGCATGCAAGTAGTAAGGGTCTTGCTCCGGGTAGATCCCGCCGGCTTGAAACCAAATAACGCGCTGTTCTTCGTCCACAAAGTCCACCTTGCGAACCACCCACTCGCCTTGGGTGATTTGGTTCTTCACTTGGCCCGTTGCCCGATCGAACAAATACAAGTGGTTCCAGCCGTCTCGCTCCGACATCCAAATCACTTCCTCGGAATCCTCCAAATGACGGCTAAACCTTTTGTAAGCGTAGTCAATGAAAGTGGGGCTGGTCTCGTTGACGACGACTCGCGTCGCGCCGGTAAATCCATCCACGCCGATGATTCGGAGCGTTTGGTGGCCTCGTTGGTTATAGAGAAAAAACAACTCTCCAGAGTCCGCCGCCCAGCGATAGTCTCTAATGCGCCAAGGATTGGAAAACAAAGCGTCCGAAACCGGAATCTCCGACTTGGAATCCACCTCGAAAAGATGCGGCTTGGAAACGGCAATTCGGTCGCCGGGCTTCAAATAATCCAAAGTATGCAGGCGAGGTTGCAGGCGGTCGCGGGGACTGGACTCCACCAAATGCACTTGGCGGTTTTGCGCTTTGCGGCGGCGAATCGCCGCAAAACGACTCGAATTTGGCGACCAATACACTTCGTCCACATACCCGTCTTCTTCATTTCCCTCAAACGAAAGTGGATATTCATCGTCGCCCGCTTGGGATACTAGCCAAACATTGCGATCCCGAATTTCCACGCGCCATTTTTGGTTCGGAGATTCGGAATTCGGCTTGGGAAAGGACGAATCGCGGGAACGAGAAGATTGCCGCTCCGCCGAGGCTTTCCCAATTTGCTTCCAACCCACCGCCGAAGAATCCGCCTCAAAAACGAGACCCTTTGCCTGAAAGCCAATCAAACGGCCGTCCGATCCAAACCGAAGCGCCGAGAGCGGAAGATTGCCGGCCTCCGCCGAAAAATCCAAAAGTTCCGAAAGCGCCTTGGCCAACGCGCCGTGATCAAAAGCCCGTTTCCGCAATCCCTTCCCGGCGTCAAACAAAACAAACTCAAACTCTTTTTCGCCAGTTTGAACTCGATACCATCCTCGCGAACCGTCGATCCAATGCGGAATCACTTCCGCCCGAAAAACACGATTTCGAAACCGATCCCGCAGGCCGTCGGCCCGATCATAATCTTCCTGCGCGCCTTGCCCAAAAGAAGATTCGCAAAACAACAAAACGCCAACGACAGACGCCAGTTGCCCCCAACGACGCGATAAAACGGAGACGGAAATCATCCAGTTATCCAAACAGCCAAACCCTCAAATTTCAAGCGTCGGATGCAACCGCCCGCAAACGACCGACAACGCAAACCCAAAGAAAGCGGCAGGGAAAGTCCCCAACAAAAAACTTCGGCGGAATCTTTCCGTTCCCAATCAAGCCGTAGAAGACTTTCTTGAGCGGCCGCTTCGCGTCGGTTTCCTTTTTCCCTTTCGCGCAAAATCTCTGCTTGTCTTTCGGCGGCTCTTCTTTGGCGCCGCCCGCCTTTGAAAGCCCGATTTTTTGGCGCCGCTCTTTGAAGAAGACTCCCTTTCCTCCGACGAATGCGGCGCGTCAGATTTTCTGCGGGAAGGTTTTCTTCTCTTTTCCGGTGCCAAAACCGGCCTCGCCGGAGATTCCCAATTCTTCCGAAGAACAGCCTCCGCCCTGCGCCAATGCTCTTTGTCTCTTCCTTGCGGGCGACCTTCTTCTTCCCACAGCAAATAAGCGACGCGGGCAATTTCTTCGTGTGAAACTCTCTTTTCCTGCATGTTCTCGATTTAGTTTTCAGCGAAAGGATAGCGAATTCGGCCTTGGCATCAGCTCTGCGCAAAAAAGCGGCAAGCATCGATTTCCTTTTCCCAAGCAAGCCTATTCCAAAGGCGAAGTTTCCGCAAAGTAGAAAAAACGCGCGCCCGCCGAATCACTTTGGTCGGCCTTTGAATGCGCGCGTTCCAAAAATTCGCTTTTGGAAACAACGCTAGTTCATCCACGCGGGAAAAGTCTTGTTGCGATCTTGAGGCACTTTTTTGTATCGGCGATGCCACTGGAAACTCCAAATCTGCTTCGGCGAAGTAGTGGAGCCAACATGCCCGTCAAAAAAGGCGATGTTGATTCCCCGCCCGTGCCGCGCAATGGCAAAGTGCGCCGACTCATAGCCGAAATTAAACCACTGACCGTTGTAATTTGGGGCTTGATCTTTGTTGGCAATATCGTCGTCCGGCCCGCCTCCGCGCCACATCGAGTCCATAAACAAGGGAATTTCCGTCGGCGAATGCCCGCCAATCCTGTCAAACGAACCCCAGTGATCGACGGCAAGCCGGTTTTGAATGGCGGTTGCATTGGGAAGCGGATCATAAACCCAGTTGTTGTTGGCGTAGCTGCTGGTGCGCCACTTCCAAAGTTCATTGGAAGGCAGTCGGTTCACTTTGGGATGGTAGGCGGGCAGATCATAGGCGGTGTGCGGGCCTCCCCAATCTAAAACGCGGCCCGAACTTTTCGGGATATGAATGGGCAGTTTCTGCTCCGTTCGAGTGCTGCCTTTGGCGCGCCGATGCTTGGCGTCGGGGCAAAGCAACAGCCAAGGTTTTTCGGCGTAATGGTGAGCGAGGGCGTGAACCCATTCGCCTCGCGCCCAGCCGATGTCTCCGTTGCTAAACTTGCCTTCGTTTTCGTCGGCGTAGAAGCGCCAGATTAAGTCCCATTGTTTGAGGTTGGAGACGCAGTTGATCTTTCTGGCTTTGGCTTTGGCTTTGGCCAGAGCCGGCAACAGCATGCCCGCCAGAATCGCGATGATGGCGATGACCACCAACAATTCGATCAAGGTGAACCCGCGCGCCTTGGTTTGTCGTTTCCAAAACTCCCCTGCTGATTTCGTCTTCTTCATAAACTTTTTTGCCGTTTGACTAATTCAAAAAACCGTTCGTCGTGCCGCCTGTGTTCTCGGCCTACTAAATCAAACTGGATTCGATAATCCTCTTCGCTTGCCGCCGCAATTGCAACCCTAAAAAACACTTTTTTTCAAGCGAGAGGATTTTTTCTGTTCTTTGTTGGTTTGGTTTTGCGGGAAAAATGCTTGTTATTTCTGGGGAGATTGGGCAGTCTTTGCGCTTTATGGCCAGACAGCCCTCAGGAGAGTTGGATTGGCCCGGCCGGCTGATTGCCGTGGAAGGTTTGGACGGTTCGGGAAAGTCCACGCAAATCTACCTTGTCAAAAAGTGGCTGGAACAGCAGGGCATCCGCGTTTTTTTCAGCAAGTGGAATTCTTCCATTTTGGTGAAGTCTGCAACCAGCAAGGGAAAAAACCGCGCTTTGCTGACGCCGACGACTTTTAGCCTCATTCACGCCACAGACTTTGCCGACCGCTACGAAAGGCAGCTTGTCCCCTTGCTTCGCGCCGGATACATTGTTCTTTGCGACCGTTACGTTTATACCGCCTTTGCTCGCGACACCGTGCGGGGTTGCCCGCCGGCTTGGGTTCGGGAGATTTACGACTTTGCCGCCGCGCCCGACATTGTTTTCTTTCTCAAAGCGGATTTGGAAACTTCTCTGGATCGCATCATGCAAAGCCGAACGCAGCTCAAATACTTTGAAGCGGGCATGGACTTGCGCCTGTCTTCCGACATTCAAGAGAGCTTTCGCATCTTTCAATCTCGGATACTGGAGCAATATCTGGCCATGAGCACGGAGTTTGACTTCACCATCATCGACGCCAACCGCTTGGTGGAAGAACAGCAGAGCATTTTGAGAACCATCATCGCCGCGCGAATCCGTTTGGACGATTTTCAAAGCTAAGCCCGGTTTGTCGAGCATGCCGAATTCTCCTTCCATGATGCAAAAAGTTCTCGTGCCGGCGCCGGCGCCCAAGAAGTTTTACGGACACGGCATCCCCGGCATCGACGTCCAATCGCTCACCGGCAAGCTCATCGTCATCGAAGGAGCGGACGGTTCAGGCAGATCCACGCAAATCCAACGGCTCGTTCAATGGCTGGAAGCCGCCGGACACGGCACCGTTCAAGTGGGCTTGAAACGTTCCAGCCTCATCAGCGAAGAACTGGAGCGAGCGAAAAAAGGCAACATCCTCTGCAACACCACTTTAAGCCTGTTTTACGCCACCGACTTTGCCGACCAAACCGAAAACACCATCATCCCCGCCTTAAAGGCCGGCTTCATGGTGCTGGCCGACCGCTACATTTACACCCTGATGGTGCGCGACATCGCCCGCGGACAAGAAAAAAACTGGGTCAAAAACCTCTACGGCATCGCATTGGTGCCAGACGCCGTCTTTTACCTCAACGTCCCGCCCGAAGAACTCATCCGCCGCTCCTTCGCCAAAAACTACGCGCTCGATTACTGGGAAAGCGGCATGGACTTAGGACTTTCCCGCGATATGTTCGACAGCTTCCTCAAATACCAAAACCTCATTCAAAAGCACTTCATGCGCCTCCAAACCGAGTTTCAATTTCAAATCATCGACGGAAGCCGCAGCGAAGAAGAAGTCTACGCCGCTTTGGAAGGCCAAGTGACCGCCGTATTGGCCGGAAGCCAAACGCAAAAGCCGCCAACCGACCGCTAGCGGCCGGCGTTTCCATTTCTCCCGCCTTTCCTTTGCTTGCTTTTCAAAACTTTCAAAAAAACAAAAACCCCGCCTTCCGCCCAAGACTCATTGCAATTCGCCAATCCTATCAAGCAAATCAAAAAATCGGACGCCTTTGCCTTTCCAATCTGCATAACGCTCCGGATGACAAGTCAAAAGGACAATTTGCAGTTTTTTCTCCGCCTCTTTCTCCAGCAGTTTGCAAAGCCTTTTTATGCGCTCGCCATCGCTGGCATGCAACACGTCGTCCAATACCACAAGTTGCCGTTCCTTCTCAGCCAACACCTGCGCCAAAGCCAAGCGGACGATGAGAAACAACTGCTCTTGCTCGCCGCCGGAAAGGTTGTCGCAAGCCACAGTTTCTTCCAACGCCTGCGGCTGAACGCCGTTCAATCGACAATCCCCCGAAAAACGCGGTTGCCCAAGCCGATTTCCCGCAATTCGCTTCCACATTCCAGTGGCCTTTTCCTCCACCGGCTCCGATACATTAGCCAGCATCTCCTCCTTGCAATTGTTCGCGGCCTCGCGCAACAAACGCGTCGCGTCCATTTGCAATTGTTCCCGCCGAACTCCTTCCTTCGCTTCCGCTAATCGTTCTTTGCACTCGATTAATCGAGAGTAAACGCCTTCGTTCGCCAAATTTTGCAATCTTCCCTTCGCCAGATTTTCTCCAGCAGATTTCGCTTTCTCCATTTCCTCTTTATCAGTCAACTGATTCTCCAGTTTGGGCAAAGAGTGAACGGCTTCTTCGGACAATCCGGAAAGTCTTTTCTTGCAATTCGCAACTTTGGTCTTCGCCGCATCCCAAGTCATCGAAAATTCACTTTTCCTCTCTTCCAGTTGCTTGAGGGTTTGGTCTTGCCGATCCCTTTCCAACTTCTCTTTCTCCGTCTTCAAATTCTCCGAAGCATTGCACAAATTGGTTTTTGCTTTGGTCAACTGCTTGTCGACCGTTTGCTTGTTTTCCTGCTCGGTTATGAGTTCCTCTTCTGTTGAGTTAACGGCGTCCTCAATCTGGCGTTGGCGCGTTTTATATTCCGCTTGCATTTCGCTGGGAACAGGCAACTTTTCCCTCCATTCCGGATACTTTTCAAGGCACTTGCTCACCGAATCCTTGATCGTTTCGTGTTGTTGACGCAGTTCGTCGTCGGTTTCCTCATCCAGAAGTTCATGAATTCGATCTTTCGATTGTTTGATTTGATTGTCCAAATCTTTTGCTTTTTCCAGCAAGTTCTGAAGTTGATCCGGGTCTTGCGTGCCATAGGGACGAGTAAGTTCGTTGATTTTCTTTTCTGACTTGGCCAGAGTTTGCCGATGTTTTTCAGCGTCGCCTTCCGGCCCGGCGGCGCGAATGGAACCGAATCCTTCCACTTCAACAGCCACTTCCGGCGAACCGGAGAATGTTTCGGATTCGCCGCCGCTTATGGATTGTAAATCATTCTTGTTTTTGTCGCGAACGCGGGCGTCTTGCAAAGGTTCAATCGTGAGGTGAATCAAAGAAGCTTGCAGAGCGGCTTTTGCCTCGTTCCTTGAAGCGATTGCCTTGCGAACTTCTCTCACCCGCTGGTCATCGGGCGCAACCAGAGAGTTTCTCTGTTTCTTCAAATCGGCAAGATGGATTTGCTCGTTGGAAAGTTTTTTCAATCGTTCTGTCAGTTCCTCGCTGGATTCTCGGGCGTCGAGAAAATCACGGGCGGCGTCTTTGCGTTCGTCTAATTTGTCAAGTTCATTGCGGGCGGCTTTTTTTGCCTGATTGTATTTCTCTTGCGCTTCTGTTTCCTTTTGGCGGGCGGTTTTTAGCTCTTGGGTCAATTGCTGAATCAGATTGTTAGTGGCAGCAATCTTCTTTTTCAGTTCTTTGATGTTCTCTCGAGTGCTTTGAATTCGTTCGATCTTCTCAGACAGGTTTTTGTGTTGGTTGCGGGCGTTTTTCTCCTCACTTTGATGTTTTTCCAATTCGCTTTTAAGTTCTTTGTATTCTTCCGATTCTCGACGGGTTTGCTCGACTTTCTTGCGCAACTCGCCCACTTCAAGTTGGGTTTGTTCGTGGTTGGTTTTGGCTTCTTGGAACCGCTGTTGTTCATCTTGAAGCGTTTGATATTCTTTCCGAAGTGTGTCGCATTTTTTCTGCAATTGGTCTCGTTTTTCTTCGAGGGCAACTATCGGAGGCGCGTCCTTTCCCTTCTTTACCTCTCCTGTTTTATTAGTAAAGAATTCCTGATAGCGTTCTTCCAACAACTTTTCCAAAAGGTTGTCTTTTTCGCCGATCAGTTGATTGCTCAAAGCGGCCTGAAGATTCGTGGTTAAATCCCGAGAAAGAAGCCTACCCAATGCCAGCTTTCCTTGCGGTGCCCATAGCGCTTGATATAATCCCCAATGTTCCGGTTTGGCAGCACCTACGCCGTTGCTTGCTTTGAGTATTTCACGAATTTTTTCATCCGCCTGCCGGCCATCGACTAGAGGTTGAAAAACTCCTTCCTCTTTTTGTCGCAAACAAGCGAATTTTCTTTTTAGAAACCTCTTTTCTATACGGTAATGAATTCCATTGTGGACAAAGTCCACTTCTACTTCAGCGGGAAGCGAACAACCCCAAGGTTGAACTGCTTTGATTTTTTTGCTGTAGTGCGCATCAAAAATTCCACTGCGTAAAGCCTCGAAGAGAGAGGATTTGCCGGTTCCATTCGGCGCGTGAATGATGTTAATTCCTTTGCTGAGTCCTTTGAGTTCCACCGGTTTTCGGAGGTTGCGCCAATTCGATACTTTCAAGCGTTCTAAAATCATGCGTCAGTGTTTTTGTGAAGTTCAAATAAGAGAAGAAGGGCTTGCTTGGCTACTAATCCTTCCCCTCCATCGGGGTCTTGCGCCGCCTGTTCTTGCAGTTTCTTTGCGGCGAATTGAAACACGGGAGGCAGCGTTTCAATCCACTCGTTCCACTCGTGGTCAGCGGGAGACGGAGTCAATTCGTCGTCATTCAAAGAGCCGTAGAGAAATTCCCTGGTCTCGAGCTTTTCTTTGATTTCGGTAAGATGGTCTTGATCCTTTGCCTTTGGGAAGAGAATTCCTTTTAAATGAATCCTCAATAACGTGCTTTTCGGTTGGGAAACAGCGTCGAGTTTCTTTGCCAATGCTTTAAGTTCGCCCGGTTGGCGGATGGTTTTCTCCAATGTTTTCCAAACCAGATTCCCCGTTGGGATTGGTTTGAGAATTGGCGTTGCGCCGCGTTTGGCAATTTTCACTAAAACGACTTTGCCGCTGTCTGGCTCGCCGAACTTAGTCGTTTCGTGCGCGCCGCAATAAGCCATGCGTTTGGCGCCGTTTTTGTCGGCATAAGTTTTGTAAGAATGCCAATGTCCCAGCGCAACATAGTCCAAGCCGTAGCGGGAAGGCGCGTCCAGAGGAATGGGAAAATCCTTCGCTTCGGGAATGTTTTCCACGTTGCCGTGAGCCAGACCGATACAGATTCTTTCGCTTTCTTGCCGGGCATCGATCCAAGCCATTGGATTTTTGGTGGAATGCTTTTCTTTAATCGGGCAGGGAAATAAGGTGAAGTTTTTCCGTTCAATAGGTTCGGCGGTCTGGATAACACGCAAGTTTTCGCTTTCCTTCCAGACCGAATGTTCCCAAACAGAACCCGGCACTAATGGATCGTGGTTGCCGGGAATGATGAAAACCGGTTTTCCAAAGGATTGAAGAATCTCGCCCGTTTGCCTGACGAGCGAGCGATCCACGGCGTTGTCTTCAAACATATCGCCGGCAAAGAGAATCATCTCGGCTTCGTTCTCTTTGGCAACTTGGATGACTCGTTGGGCGGCGTTCAGTCGCGCTTTGCGGACGCGTTCGGCGGCTTTATTGCCGAGAGTCTCGGCCTTCATCCCCATCTGCCAATCCGCCGTATGCAGAAACTTCATTGCCTCGCCTTTTTAATTCTTGTGATTTTCTTTTTCAATGCGGGAGTTTGCTGGCGTTTTTTTTTTTGCGATCAAATGCTGCCGAATGCTTCTCGCAACATCGCAATGCTTTTTGGAACCGCCGTGGATGCGGATTCTTTGCCTTCCATTTCCAACGAAACATAGCCGGAATAATGGACGCTCTTCAAAATGCGGGCGATACGGCGATAATCCAAGTCCAGCGTATACCATTCGCCGCCGCCGTAGTAGGTTTTGGCCTGCACGAAAATGGTTTGGGGCGCAATGGCTTCCAGCTTGGGATAGGGATTTTCAAGGAAGTTGCCGGTGTCCATCAGCACGCCGAGCCAAGGCGATTGGACGGCGTTGACAATTCGCAACAAACCTTCCGGCGTTCGGGTAAGTCCCCAGTGGTTTTCCAGAGCCAGCGCCACGCCAAGCGACTCCGCCGAAGGCAGACACCGTTCAATGCAGTCCACGCACCATTCAAAGCCTTCGTCCTCCGTGTGTCCGGCAAGCACCGGCTCTTCCCCGCGAGCGGCCATCAAGTTGTCAAAAGACGCAATCGTGTTCCATCGGCCGGAGTTGAGCCGAATGCACGGAATGCCCAACTCGTGCGCCAATTCCATGCAGTGAACGGTGTGCTCGACGTTCTTTTGCCGAACTTCTGGATCGGGATCCACAAAGTCCTGATGAATCGAAAGCGCGATGAGGTCTACGCCGTTGAGAAACGCCCGACGCTTGAGTCCTTGAAGGTAGGCCGGCGCCTCGTTCGCCATTTGCCGATGCAAAATGTCGATACCCTCGACGCCCAACTCGGCGGCGTGGTCGATAATCTTCTCGATAGGATACTTTTCGGTCTTGAAGTGCCAATACGAGTAAGTCGAAATCCCCAACTTGACAGATCGAGAGGCGACAGCGGAATGGCGCGAAGGCGAGACGCAACCGCCCGCTGCCGCAACCGCAGACGCCGCAACGGCGGAAGCCAAAAACTTTCGCCGCGACAACGTTGGGCGGCGGAGAGTTCGAAGAGGTAAATGGACAAACGAAACATCTTTTGCAAAAGTCATGTTCAAAACATTTTTCATAGCATTAGTGAATAATCTTTAAAGAAGACAAAAATGCCAGAATTCTCCGCGCTTGGCGAGTCCTAAAAAGAAAAACAAGCATGACTGAAAACTCATATGAGTTTTCTTTTTCTCCATTTCCAACTCACGACGGAATCGAAGAAAAAATGACGCAAGTCTTTTTTCTGATTATGATTTGCGGCATATCTTAAAATGGTTGTTTCAAATTCCGACGACAAGAAAGAAACCGCCGCCCAATAGGAGAAACAATGCCGCGCCGTGCGCCATGCTATCCAGAACAACCGGAGGACCCGGAAACCAATCCGCCGCTACGCCCAAACACGGACACGGCAACAATGAGCCAATTTGTTCTTGAGCGATTCGATAGAAAAGAAAGTGCAACGACAACCAAAACAATCCGGCAGTCTTTACAAATGCATTCCGTCCCAATAACAAGTAAAAAGCTGCTAGCATCTCAAACGACCCTACAACGAGATATACAGTTTTCCGACTTACTCCAAAGATGTCATCAGGCTGCGATAAAATAGAAGCGTCGACGGACCACGCAATCAGCTTGATGCATCCAAAAACCGCCAGCAACATGCTGCTCGAAAGATGAAACAAACGAAGATAGCGGTTTATCACCTTATCATTACCCAGTACTTGCAAAAGCATAATTAATCGCATTCTTCGCTATTAGGATCCACCTCTGTTCCATCGCATTCAATAATGAATCCATGGCCGTTCCAACATCCACCGTAAGCAACACCAACAACGACACAACCTCTCCTCATTGAGTGAGGCCACCTTCTTTGAAGGTCGAGGGTTGTTAGGTAAGAATTTGGAGAGAATCGCGTGCCCATTTTTCCTATGGTGCAATCTATTTCAGGATCAAACTCTCTTACGGTGGGGCGATAAAGATCCTGAGGAAAGACGCAATGATCCGGGCAACCTCGCCCTGCCGCCGCACCTCCCGCTGCAAAGGCAAACTGCCCTTTCTTGTAGCAAATCTCAGCGTCATCTACCCAACATGGTGGAAGATAAGAGGCTAATGCGGTTAACGCTGTGACTGCCGTGATGATGCCGACGGCAATGGCTTTGCCCGATCGTTCCGGTTGTGTTGTATGATTTGATTGGTTCATAGAATTCTAATTCTAAGTTCTCGTTCGCAAAACTCGCTCTCCATTCAATAAATAGATCAAGGCGTTTTTATTTCTTTTGCCCGCAAACAATTGAAAATAAATATCCCTACAAACAAGCTCATCACTGAAAGCGTTAGGAAAATCCGAAGCCCCTTTTGTTGCCTGTCTTCGCGTATGCTGGAAACCTTTATGGGAATTTGCTTTCCCTCCCCAAGCTCCCCAAGTTCCCGCACGCCTTGTTTGCCGGAGATGCGGGTTATCGTGGAGTTAGAGTAAGCAAGTTCCGGGTTCATCATCGCTGTGGGCAGGGCGTCTTCGGTGATCCCCCATTCGTGGATTCGGTTCTCGCTTGTTAGAAAATGCTCTCCTTCCGGAGTTGTCATCACGGTTCTAAACCAGCAGGGCAGAAAGGAATGGTCGGGAAAGACCGGGTTGTCGTATTCGTAAGAAACGACGGCCCGCAAGCCGTTGTATTCGTATTCTAGTTCCTTCACCCGCCCGTCGGCGCCAATAGTTTTGATAGCGCCTTCAAGGCCAATATACGGCAGTGTAGAAAAAGTTTTTCCCTTGAATATAATCGTATCCGGCGAGGCAAAGCGGATGCCTAAGTGCAATACCGCAAAAGCCTCGATCTCTTGGAGTGATTTGCCGTCGTTGTCTTGCAAAAACTCCCCCAAACTTGGCGAAGGTTGTTCGTAGATAGTGAGGCGACTTCCCGCCGCAAAGCCTGCGCCGTAGCCTGCGCTGTGATCCCAATACTTGCCGCGATATTTGCCGCTGGCGCCGGCGACAACGTGTTCCGCTGTTTGATCTCCGGTGACAACCGTTAGTTTGCGGCCGAACTCTTCCATGCGGAAGGCGTCCCTTGACCACGCCAGCCGATATTCGATGTGATTGGAAAGCGGAGGATTAGAAGTTTCATAACGCAGGCCGAGAATGTTCGGTGGATGGCTAAGGAACGACTGGAATTGTTGGACGTCGTCCGCCCGCAAAGCGCCGGCGCTTGTTTCGGTAAGCAGAAGTAAAATGGCCGCGCAGTGCGCAATGCGAATGGTTTGTTCTAAAAATTTCGGCTTCACTTGGGGAAAACCTTATTCTGTTATCGCGGTTTGTCAAAGTTTTTTGCAGTCAAAAAGTTTCCATTTGGGGAGCGTTTTTCCGCAATGGTTTATTCTTGTTTTTGGTTTGTTCGCCAAGATTTCCTTTTTAGATTGCGCTTATACAAATTGAGAGAGGCTTGTCAAGTGTGCGGATTTTTTTTTGGAGGTTTTGATTTTTGGGCAGGTGTTGGCGAGGAAAGAAGTTTGACGGGAGAGGAAGTTTAGGGAAGAGTTTGGCGGAAGAAATATGATGGCGAAGGTAACGATTACTCCGAAGAGGGCGGTTTTGGATCCGCAAGGGGAAGCGGTGAAGAAGGCTTTGGCGCAGCTTGGTTGCGAGGGGATTGGAAGGGCGCGGGTTGGCAAGTATATTGAGTTGGAAGTGGAGGGCGACGGCGGCGCAGTGCGGGAGAAGTTGGAGGAAGCGTGCCAACGGTTTTTGAGCAATCCGGTGATTGAGGACTATGAGTTGGTTTTTGACGGCGGGCGGTAGTTCCAGCGGTTAGCAATGGCATTGTCGTTTGGATTATTGGCAAAAATGGAAATGGACTTTTTGGCGCACGGTTGTGGGAGCGAGGAGGAAAGACGGCGCGGGGGATTATTTGAACGGGATTGGATTGTCGCCGTTCTTTCCTGACCTTGTTTGAGGTGGCGCATGAAGTTTTCCGTTTTGCAATTTCCGGGGTCGAACAGCGATCAGGACTGCGTTCACGCGGTTCGCGTTTTGGGGCATGAAGCGCGGTATCTTTGGCACGAGGAATCGTCTCTGGCGGATTGCGATGCGGTGCTGGTTCCGGGCGGTTTTTCTTATGGCGATTATCTGCGGGCGGGGGCGATTGCGCGGTTTAGTCTGGTGATGCAGGCGGTGGTGGCTTTTGCGCAGTCGGGCGGGCTGGTTTTGGGCGTTTGCAACGGCTTTCAGATTTTGTGCGAGGCAGGGATTTTGCCGGGGGCACTCGTGCGCAATCGGGATTTGGAGTTTCGTTGCGAGCAAGTCTTTCTGCGCATCGACAATCGGGCAACGTCTTTTACGCGGGCGGCGCCGGAAGAAGGCGTTTTGCGGGTTCCGATTGCGCATGGGGAAGGGTGTTTTGTGGCGGAAGAGTCCGTGCTGGATCAATTGGAGGCCGACGGGCGGGTTTTGTGGCGGTATTGCGATGCGCAAGGCGGAATTTCGGAGGCGGCTAACCCGAACGGCTCATTGCGAAACATTGCGGGCATTTGCAACGAGGGAGGGAATGTTGCGGGATTGATGCCGCATCCAGAGCGCGCTTGCGAGAAGATTGCCGGAAGCGAAGACGGCAGGTGGATATTGGAGAGCATGATTCAAACGTTGGCCGAGGGCGGCAACGGTTGACCGCTCGGTGGGAATTCTCAAAAACGCTTTGTGGATTAGATGGAACCGGAAGTCACAGCGGAAGTCGTCGCCCGGCACGGTTTGACGGCGGAGGAATACGAACGGATTCAACGCTTGTTGGGACGGGCGCCGCGCTATGCGGAGTTAGGGGTCTTTTCAGTGATGTGGAGCGAACATTGCTCGTATAAAAACACGCGCCCGCTGCTAAAACAATTTGCCGCCAACGGTCGCCGGGTTTTGGTGGGCGCTGGAGAGGAAAACGCCGGGATTGTGGACATTGGCGATGGGTTGGCCATCGCCTTCAAGATTGAATCCCACAATCATCCCAGCGCCGTGGAACCGTTTCAAGGCGCGGCCACCGGCGTGGGCGGCATTTTGCGGGACATCTTCACTATGGGCGCCCGCCCCTTGTGCATTGCCAACTCGCTTCGTTTCGGTTCCTTGAGTTCTCCTGAAAGCCGTCGGTTGTTTCAAGCCGTGGTCGCCGGCATCGGGCATTATGGAAATTGTTTTGGCGCGCCGACGGTAGCCGGCGAAGTCTATTTTGATCCGTCTTATGAGGGAAACCCCTTGGTCAACGTCTTTGCTCTCGGCGTTCTTCGGCACGAGCAAATTGTCCGCGGCGCAGCGAAGGGAATCGGCAACCCGGTGTTTTACGTGGGAGCAGCGACGGGGCGAGACGGTTTGGCCGGCGCCGCCTTTGCTTCGCAAAGTCTCACCGAAGAGTCCGCGGCGCAACAACGCGGCGCCGTGCAGGTTGGCGATCCTTTTATGGAAAAACTCTTGCTGGAAGCCTGCTTGGAACTGCTGCAAACCGGCGCGGTGGAGGGGATTCAAGATATGGGCGCCGCCGGCTTGACTTGCTCGACTTGCGAAATGGCGGCAAGGGGAGAAACCGGCATTGATATCGAACTTGCTAAAGTGCCGCAGAGAGCGAGCGGCATGACTCCTTACGAAATTTTGCTGAGCGAGTCCCAAGAGCGAATGCTCCTCATCGTTCGCAAAGGAAGGGAAGCGCAAGTCCAGAGAATTTTTGAGAAATGGGGGTTGTCTTGGTCGGAGATCGGTTGTGTGACGGACGGCGGGCGAATGGTCGTTCGCCATTGCGGCGCCGTTGTCGTCGACGTGCCGGCAAAGGCATTGGCGGATGAAGCGCCGGTTTATCGCCGGGAAAGCCGCCGGCCGTCTTATTTGGAGGATTGTTGGGGACTGACTCTTGACCGCGTTTCCTTCCGGGAAGGGCCTCAGTCCGCTTTGCCGAAGCTCTTGGCATGGCCGACCATTGCCTCGAAAAACTGGGTGTATCGGCAATACGACTACACGGTCCGCAATGGAACCGCTTTGTTACCCGGCTCGGACGCGGCCGTAATTCGCGTCAAACAGGACTCTTTGCCGGAGATTTCGGACACAGCGTCACCCGGCGATCTGTTTCCTGAAAAATATCTGGCGCTCACGTTGGACGGCAATGCCGCCTATGTGTATTTAGACCCTTACGAAGGCGGGCGTTTGGCCGTGGCCGAAGCGGCTCGAAACCTTGCCTGCTCCGGCGCCCTGCCGATTGGAGTTGCCGACAACCTAAACTACGGCAGCCCGCACAACCCCGAACTGTTTTGGCAGATGCAAGAGTCCGTCCGAGGCATTGCCGAGGCCTGCGACTTTTTCGACGCGCCCGTTATTGGCGGCAACGTCAGCCTCTACAACCAAAATCCCAAGGGCGCCGTTGACCCCACGCCGGTCATTGCCATGGTAGGACAAATTGAAGACCAGGACTGTATCACCAGCCAGTGGTTCAAAAAAGAAGGAGACGCGATTCTACTTTTTGGGGAAGCGGTGAATGAGAACGATCCCTTGCAAGGGATGGGAGGCTCGGCCTATCTCCAAGCCCTCGAAGGCGTCAAGTCCGGTCGACCTCCAAGGGTTTGCCTGCGCCGGGAGAAACAAATTGCCGACGCTCTACGCGGCTGGATCGCTTGCGGCCTTATCCAAAGCGCGCACGACTGCAGTGAAGGAGGCCTGGCCGTTGCGCTGATCGAGTGCTGTCTCTCGCAAGAGCGAGGACGCGGCGCGCCAAAACTGTTGGGAGCGCAAGTGGAACTCAACCACCAAGACGGCGTTCGGGCGGAAGCCATGCTCTTTGGAGAATCGCAGGCCCGGATCTTGGTATCAGTCGCCAAACCGTTCCTGCCCAAAGTGCTGGGGCAGGCGGCCATTCTCGGCATTCCCGCCGCGCGCATCGGTGTTGTGGGCGGTCGCCTCTTGCGCATTCGCTATGGCGAGAGCGATTATTCGTGGCCTTTAGACGATCTGCATAACGCTTGGTGGACGGCGATTCGCCGCCGGATGGAATCCCGGCCGCAAACGAGGTCAAACACAAAAACATGAAAAACTATCCCCAGCACTATTGCGGCGTCTTCGGCATTTACGGCCATCCTCAGGCGGCCGAGTTGGCCTACTACGGACTCTACGCGCTACAACACCGAGGCCAGGAAAGCGCCGGAATCGTTTCCTGCAAAGACAATCAGTTTTTCGATCGGCGGGATATGGGTTTGGTTTCCCAAGTCTTCAAACCGGAAAACCTAGCCCGGCTCCGAGGCGACAAAGCCCTCGGCCACACAAGATACTCCACAACCGGATCCTCTTCCACGGGCAACGAACAGCCGATCATCGTCGATTGCAACCGCGGCAAAATCGCCGTCGCCCACAACGGAAACCTAACAAACACCGCCCAGCTGCGGAACGAGCTGGAAGCGAAAGGCAGCATTTTCCAGACGACCGTAGACAGCGAAATCATTCTCCACCTTTTGGCGCAAAGCCGACGTAACAGCTTGGTGGAAACCATCCGCCGCATCGAAGGCGCCTTTTCCCTGGCCATCATGACGCCCGAAGAACTAATTGGCGTGCGAGACCGACACGGATTCCGTCCGCTCTCCATCGGCCAAGTAGACGGCGCTTACGTCCTCTCCAGCGAAACCTGCGCCCTCGACTTGATTCACGCCCGATTCGTCCGTGACGTCAAACCCGGCGAAATCGTCATCATCGACCAAAACGGCTTGCGTAGCATCGACGCCTTTCCCCTTCACCGCCGCCGGGCACTCTGCGTCTTTGAATTTGTCTACTTCGCCCGGCCGGACAGCAACCTTGCCGGCCGCAACGTCTACGAAACGCGAGTCGCCATGGGACGCCAACTAGCCCGAGAACATCCGATCCAAGGAGATATGGTCGTGCCCGTGCCGGATAGCGGCAACTACGCCGCTCTTGGCTACTCGCTAGAATCGGGCATTCCCTTCCAAATGGCCTTCGTCCGCAACCACTACGTAGGGCGGAGCTTCCTCCAGCCTTCCCAATTGATCCGAGATTTCGACGTCCGAGTAAAATTGAACCTCGTCTCCGGCTTGGTGCAGGGCAAACGCGTCATCGCAGTGGACGACTCCATCGTTCGAGGCACCACCAGCAAGGCAAGAGTGAACAACCTAAAAGAAGCCGGCGCCAAAGAAGTTCACGTGCTGGTCAGCTGCCCGCCCCACATGCACCCGTGCATGTATGGAATTGACTTTCCCGACCGCTCCAAGCTCATGGCGGCCAACGCAACCCGCCGGCAAATCTGCGAATACCTAAACGCAGACTCGCTGGCCTACCTCTCCCAAAGCGGCATGCTACAAGCCACCGGCCTGCCGGAAGATTCCTTCTGCACGGCCTGTTACGACGGCGACTATCCCGTGCCTTATAATCCCTCCGCCGACAAATACCTCCTAGAACGGCGGCAGAACGCGGCGCAAAGCCTCGGGCAAACAGCCATCGACGAAGAACGACAAGCCCGATTTCTCTAAAATTTGTCCCCCTTGTCAATCTTCAATCCAGCGCATATTCTAGCGCCTTCTTCCTTGCCAATAAGAAACAATCCCGCAAACTTGTCGCCTATGGAAAACACGATAACAACCGACCAAACCGCGAAGCGTCTTGGCGACCAACAAGCAACCGAGCAAAGACTAAATAATTCTAGTATAACCCCCAATCAAGTGGCCGTCGGAAACGGCATAATCTATTGTGGAGACGCGCTGCAAATTTTGCCCACAATCGACAGCGGCATCGCACAAATGATTGTCGCCGACCCTCCCTACTTTCAAGTTCTACAAAAAGAAAAGTGGGACAACGCTTGGCGCTCCGCAGACGACTATCTCGACTGGACAATGCAGTGGGCTAGAGAATGCAAACGCATCTTGCGAACGGACGGACTACTTTATATTTTTGGGCAGTTGGGAAAGCGCGAACATGTATGGCTACATTCCTGCTCTTTTCTGACAAAAGAACTGCAGTTTCACGACATGATTATTTGGGACAGAGTCGTCGGCTACAACGAACGCTATGACTCCTTTACCCCGCAGTATGAAATGATTCTTGTATTGAGAAAATCCGCCAACTCCAAACCCTACTTCAACAAAGACGCCATCCGAATTCCCTATAAAGAGAACAAAATACAATCGTATTTAAAAGACAAGCGGTATAAAAATAAAGAAGCCAGAGAGCGACACCTGCGCAAAGGAAAGTATGCCACAAACATCCTCCGCGTGCCGTCTTTGAAAGGCTCTTCCAAAGAAAAGATCGGCCATCCGTCGCAAAAGCCCATTCTTCTTATCGAGCAATTGGTTCGTTCCAGCAGCCGAGAAGGGGACTTGATTGTGGATCCTTTCTTAGGCAGCGGCACGACCGCCGAGGCCGCTGAACGAAACGGATGCCGTTGGATCGGCATGGAAAAAGAGCCGAAATATGCCACTCTCGTGGAAACAAGAATTCAAAGTCAAGCTATCCAACCGAAAATTAATATTAGATAAACCGGCGTGGTTTGGACTGAACAGGATTGGGAAAGCTTTTGCCAAATAAAATTGAATTATTATGCTTTGCCGGCTTTCTGCCCGCAGCTTCCCAAAAGATTTGAAACGGCAAAGAGCATTGTATCCTTCTCTGCTTCTTCGAGTCAATTTTGGGATTGATTACTATCTTACTACTAGATTTTGCATATCGAGACTTCCATTGTTTGGCTACTTTCCTTGCATTTGAATAGTGCAATCTTAAATCTTTAATCTTCGAATCAAGTTCCTGAAGCGTTGCTAAGGATATAGCACCCCATAAACTATTCCAAAATTCAGGATGGAATTTGACAACGCCTATTTCTTCAAACCATTTTTCTTGAGGTGTTCTTTGCCGCCAAAAACCAGCGATCATTACAAAGGATTCGTTGATATTCCGTTGTCTTATGGCATCTCCTAATCCAATAGGGCTTCCCCACTTTGCAGTCTTTATAGATACTGGAAGATTTCTCCATTCGATGGGAACTTCTTCCTTTTTGTTTTCCCAAGTGGGGATGTCCCATTTTTGCATGTAGTTGCCCAAATACCCGCCAAAGAAAGTGTTTCTTGTCCAGTGCTCAAAGGAGAAGCCGTGGAATTGAACTTCTACCATCTTGTTGGGCTTACTTGCTTTCCGTGGCAAAGGAATCCGCTTCCTCCCGACGGGAAAACAAGGCGGAGCACAGTGTTTCTAAAACGGCGACGAGCAAGGCCGCCGCCACGATCCAACGCCAAAACTTTTGGCTGTTTTCTATTTCGGCGGCTTTGAGTTTGCGCTTTGTTTCTTCCATAAATGGGTTCGCTGTTTCCGATGAAATGTTTTGGCGGAGGGGAATGCCTAAGCCGAGAAGGGTTTCTTCTAGAATGGGAGCGGTGTCGCTTTCAGCGGGATGGAGGTTCACGGCGAATCGGATGGAGGATTCGGCGGTTTGGATGGTGTAAATGCCCGGCTCGGAGGTTTCCCGGAACCGTGAAGCATCGTTCAGCGGAATTAAGTCGCCGCTAGGGGTTTGAATGGAAACGGCGCCGGCATCGGCCAGCGAGGAGAGATTTACTTCTTGGCCGACGAAGTAGCGGGATTGGATTTGGCGCGTTTCGGCTCCAAAATCCAGCAGAGCGTAGAGAAAAGGCACGAATTTTGTGGAGAGGGCAAAGCGACTGCGCTTGGGTTGCCAGCCGAAGGCGGTTGCGAAGAGGGAACCGGAGGCGCGGGGGAATTGGACAATGGCGGGAAGTCCGTCGTCAAATCGCGCAATGGTTTTTGCGGTTTCGCTGTTTTCCAGATGGAGATGGTTGCGGCTCCAGAAGCGGATTTTGGTGAAGTCGCTAAAACGCGGGTCGGCGAAGGAGGAAAACAGCGGGTGTTGAAAGTCGATTTGACCAAAGAGCGAGTAATCTTTGGATGGGGAGGCGGTTACGGCGGTGTCCGGGTCTTGGAGGATTGCCTGCAAAGTAGGTTCCAAACTTGCTTGATGCAGGACGATGAGCGTTGTGACGCCGGCGGCGTTGAGGCGGCTCACTTGTTCGGTCAGCGCGGGAGCGAGAGGTCCGCCGATTACGATCAAGCGGAGGTTTTTCACGGCTTCTTGCGGCAGGATGCGGTCGGGAGGAAAGACTTCTACGGAGACGACGTGGCGCCGGGTTTGTTGAAACGCCTTTTCCAGATAGAAGAGCAAGGTGTCCGGGTTGCCGCCGGCCGGTTGGCCGAGGTAGAGAACTTTGCTTTCGCGGGCGCGAAAGGGAACTTGCCAAACGGCGTTGTCGAAGTCGTGATCATCGCCGAGAATGCGCAGAACGTCGGGTGAAAAGTCGACCGGTTCGGGCGGGGCGTTCCTTACGAGATTTCTTCCGGGAGGAAGGTAAACTTCAATTGGAGAGACTGGCGCCTGCTCTCTTCCCCGCCTTGCCCAGCCGAGAAGGAAGGTTTCTGCGGTGGAAGAGGCGGCGTTTGAAATTCGTATCCGTGCGGTTTCGTGTTCTTCCCAACCGTTTGCGGAGGGCATCGGATGAAGGCCGACGTTGGTGTTTCCTTCCACGGCCACGGGATGCAATTCCACCACGCAGTGTTTTGGCCACTCAAAGCCTTGCAGTCCGTCCCGCAACATTCCCGATTGGAGGTCGCCGATGACGTGTATCCGCCAATCTTGATTTTCTTCGCCGGGCGGAGTGGATTCTTGCAGGAGATCGATGGCGGCCAAGAGGGCGTTGCCCAAGTGAGTGGCTTTCCATGAGGGAGAGATTTGCTTGGCTCGGTTGAGGAGGCGGACGGCGCGGCCGTTCGGCGGGTTGGCGGCGTCCCATTGTTCAAAGGTAATCAGGGGGCGGAGTTGGGTGTCAAATACGTAGACGGCGGTGCGGGCATTCGTTTCGATTTGCTCCAGTTGACGGCGAAGAATGGCGCGGGCGTCTTCCCAAGCGCGGCCTCGTTTCATGCTGGCGCTGGCGTCCAGCAAAAAGAAGTGGCGCGGCGGGTTGGTTTCGTCGTCAAAAGTCCCCAACGCGCTCTCTAGATAAGGACGGGCAAAGGCCGCCGCCAACAGCAACAAAATCAGGCAACGCAGGAGCAAAAGCCAAAGATGTTCCAAACGGCTTTTCCGCGTCAACCGCGGGGAAGAAGCTTCGAGAAAGCGAAGCGCGCTGAACGGAATTCGATTGCGCGGGGAGCGGCGGATGAGGTGAAATAGAATTGGCAACGCTACGGCCAACGATCCGATGAGAAAGATCGGATAAAGAAAGTTCATGGTCGGGAAAAGCCGGCGATTGTTGGCCGATTTTGAGACAATCCGCGCATTCCTCGCCCGCCGCGCTTTTCCAGCCTGGCTTTCAAAAAGTCAAACAGTTGCCGCTCCAAAGGCTGGTCGGTGGTGAGGAAATGATAGCCGATGCCGTTTTTATGGCAAATGGCGCGGACGATGGCGAGATGTTTTTCCAGCTTCTCCAAATAGCCTCGGCGGGCTCGACTTGGGTCGACAAAAATTTCCCTGCCCGATTCGACGTCTTGGAACAAACTGGCCTGCGTAAAGGTAAAGCGATGTTCGGCCGGGTCTAGCAGTTGGAAGACGTGCACTTCGTGGCCGCAAGCGCGAATGGAGGCGAGGCGATTTTCCAAAACTTCAAGCGGGGCGAGCAAGTCCGAAATCAACGCTACCAGCCCGCGCTTGCGCACCAGTTCGACAATGCGGCGAAGCGGGGCGGCGAGATCGGTGGAAGAGCCGCGCGGAGGCCGTTCCAAAGCCAGCATAATGCGGCGGAGATGGCCGCTTCTGTGCCGCGCCGGCAAAAAATCGCCAATCCGTTCCGCAAACGACAGCAGGCCGACGGCGTCCCCTTGCTGAAACAGAAAATACCCCAAAGTGGCCGCCAGCGTGTTGGCGTATTGCTGTTTGGAAAAACCTTGGCTGCCAAACTCCATCGACCGGCTCTGATCCACCAGCAAGTGACAGCGAAGGTTGGTTTCGTCCTCAAACTTTTTCACATAATAGCGGTCGCTTCGGGCAAAGAGTTTCCAATCCAAATAGCGCGGGTCATCGCCGGGCGAATACTGGCGATATTCGCTAAACTCTACGGAAAAGCCGTGCGAGGGACTGCGGTGCAGGCCGTTCCAAAAGCCTTCGACCACCACTTTGGCGCGCAGTTCCAAGTTGGCAATGGCCATCAGCGCCCGCGGGCTAATGAACCCGTGCCGGCTCCACTCGCTCTTTGCCTCCTCCTCCATATCCGACTCAGTTCTTTAGCGCGCCTTCCTGTTTTTCCTAAAAATCTCACTTCGCCGACTTTCCTAATCCTAATTCGCTCTGCCGCAAACCATGTTTCTCTTCCCTAAACTTCTTCAAAAAGCCCAAATAATCCCACGCCCACTTCGTCGCGGCCAGAAGAACAAACACCGCCACCGGAACGGCTACCCCAATCATCAAACCATCCACGCGAGACTCCAAACTTCCCAGCCGTGCCTCAACCCCTCCAATCTTGGTGTCCAACCGAGACTCAACGCCTTTCAACTCCGTCCGAATCGCCTTCAGCTCGCCGTTCACTTCCGCACGAAAGCTCTTCAACTCGCCGGTTATCTCCGCTTGGAAACTCTTCAGCTCGCCTGCGATCCAGATTTGGAGCTCTTTGTTGGTCATTTCTTGGTCGTTCGTTTTCATGGAGATTCAACGGACGGCTTCGGGTTTTCTTTCCTTTCCTTTATCAAGCGATGCAGTTCCGCCGCCCGCGCTTGCCCTTTCTCCATCTGCTCCGTCGTGAAATTCTTTTCGAGGAAGGAAACCGCTTTGCTGGCTTTTCATTTGCTTTCGCCAAGAGATGCCAAGCGTATGCTTCAAAGGTAGGCTAAGGCTTGATGACCCTGAAAAACTCGGCGGGAGAAGATGAAAAGAGCTTGAAAGCGCCGCCGGAAGACCCGACGTCTTGCCAAGGCCCGGTTATGGTTGGGGCCGATTGCAACGTGCCGCCTTCCCAAGAGAGCTCCAAGCCATTCGCCAATCGGCGATAGGTAAGACGAGGCGGAGAAGGCGGCGATGCCCCATAAAACTCAATCCTGAAAGGAGGATCAACAGATTCCCCCTCTTCGAGCCAACGCCCGAATCCCTTGCTCTCTGTATCCCACCTCCTAGTGATGGAGATATCCAAATAATTAGTGTCCATCCCGGAAGGAACTCGCAACAATACCACTTGCGGTAGACGGAGGTCTTTCAAACTCGTTAAGCCTTCGGGCAAGGTCAGAGTGGTCAACGGATTCTCTGATAGGCGAAGCTGTTTCAAATTCGACAAGCCTTTGGGCAAGACAATGTTGGTCAACTGATTCACCTGTAGATGAAGCACTTCCAAACTTGTCAGGCCTTCGGGCAAAACAATGTTGGTTAATCGATTGGAATCAAGCTGGAGGACTCTCAAACTCGTCATGTCTTCGGGCAAGACAAAGTTGGTCAGTCGAGTCCTCTCAAGATGGAGCTTGTTCAAACTCGACAAGCCTTCGGGAAAGACAATGTTGGTCAATAAATTATCGTAAGTAACGATATTTGTCAAACTCGTCATGCCTTCAGGCAAAACAAGGTTAGTCAATCGACCATGGCCAAGCCTGAGGAATTCCAAACTCGTCATGCCCTTCGGCAAGACAATGTGAAAAAATGGTCTACTAAGTCGGTTAGCCTGATTATTAAACTTAATATCGAGCCGTTTCAAACTCGACAAGCCTTCGGGCAAGATGAGGGTAGCCATTCTGTCGAAATGCGAAAGGGGAATATCACCGGAATAGTTCCCAACGTTCCCAAACTCCCGAATATCTTTCTCTACCTCGACAAAATGCCTCACCGATTCGGCTCTGTTGTTGACGGTAGTGTATTCAATCGTGAGCGTTTCTTGCGCGGTTGTTTCCCGCAAAACTCCGGCAACGGCAAGCGTCGTCGCCAAACAACGAAAAGAATGCAAAGTAAACTTCATCGGCGAGAGGAAAAGCCATTTCCGGCAGCAAGTCAAGCGGAAATCTCAACTTTTTTGCGGGATGGCGGGCGCAGGCAAAATTCTGGGGTTTTGGGGCGGTTGGGCGGCTTGGGGAATTTTCTGGTTTGGGGGCGTTTTGGCGGCTCCAAAAGCCATCTGAGACGGCTTAGTAACGGCTTTGTCTCGGTTTTGCCGAGGGGAAGAGAATGGCGGCGCGCTCTTTTTCCCCAGCAATTTTGAGCGGGAACAGGCGCCGGTTCGTTTTTGTCAATGGACGCAATGCGTTTTTTTGAGGGAGTTAGGGGCGGACTTGTTCCAGCAGGCGGTCGATGATTTGGTTGACGGGGACGCCTTCGGCTTCGGCGCGGTAGTTGACGAGGATGCGATGGCGAAGGGAGGGTTTGGCCAATGCTTGGAGGTCTTCTTGGACGACGTGAGCGCGGTTTTGAAGAAGGGCGCGCACTTTGGCGCCAAGAACGAGGTATTGAGATGCTCGAAGGCCGGCGCCCCAACTGACATAGTTTTTTGTAAAGTCGGGGGCGTTTTCTTGCTGCGGACGGGAAGCGGCGGCCAGTCTCACGGCGTAGCGCACGATGTCTTGGGCGATGGGAACTTTTTTCACCATTTCGTGGAAACGCAGGACGTCTTCGCCGGAAAACAGGGGGCAAATGGCTTCGGGCGCGGCGGAAGTGGTTCGGGCGACGACGGTTGCTTCGTCTTCTTCCGGCAAATAGTCGATGACGATGTTGAACATGAAGCGGTCCAGTTGCGCTTCGGGGAGCGGGTAAGTGCCTTCCATTTCAATGGGGTTTTGGGTGGCTAAAACAAAGAAGGGCTGAGGCAAAGAATGCCGCACGCCGGCCGCTGTGACTTGGTTTTCCTGCATGGCTTCCAACAGAGCGGCCTGGGTTTTGGGCGGAGTGCGGTTGATTTCGTCGGCCAAAATCATGTTAGCAAAAACGGGGCCGGGAACGAAGCGAAGTTGCCTTCCTTCTTCGCTGTCTTGGAGGATTTCCGTTCCGGTGATGTCCGCCGGCATGAGGTCGGGAGTGAATTGAATGCGCTGGAATTGGAGGTGAAAAATCTGGGCGATGGATTTGACCAAAAGGGTTTTGGCCAGTCCGGGCGCGCCGGTGATTAGGCAGTGGCCGCCGGCAAAGAGGGCGATGAGGATTTGCTCAATGGCTTCTTCCTGCCCAACGATGACTTTGGCGAGTTCTTGCCGAATGCGGTTGCGTCCTTGGAAGATTTGTTCCACGGTTTGTCGTTCTCTGTTTTCGTCGGTGTTCGTCGTTGATTCCACTTAGTTCCTTTTTGTTGTTGGCTTTGTCTGCGGCGCGAATTGGGTTTAATGGGTCAGCGCGTAAATCACAATGTTGATTCCCAGAGGGTAGGCTTTCTTTTCGGAAAACTCGCGAAAGAAGTATTCGTTGGCGCCTTCCCATTCCCATCCGTCGCCTAAATCCGTATTGTGGCAAATGATCATAATCATTCGGCCTTGGTCGTCAAAAACGCCTTTGTATTGCGCTGATTGGGCGTCCCATCTTTCCCAAGTGATTCCGTCGTATCGGCTTCGCATGCCCCGGCCGACGTTGGGGATTTGCGGTTTCTCATCCAGCGGAAAGACGCAGTGAAAAATCGGATGCGACAAGGGAAGCTCTTGCGGCTCGCGGTTGGGAAACACGCGCTTGAGCTCGCGGTAAAAATTGCGCCACTCGGCTTCGCCCCAAAAGTCGTCCACCATCATAAACCCGCCGCCCAGCAAATACTTGCGCAGGGCCAGCACTTCGTCTTCGGAAAATATCAAATCGCCCGGCTCGATGAGGTAGACAAACGGATATTGGAAAAGTTCGGGATCGGTTAACCATAAGGTTTTGCCCGCGGGGTCTACTTTCAGCGAAGTTAACTCTTGCAGACGATAGGAAAAGTTGAGGTCGCTTTCCGGATAATCCACATGCCATACCCCGCCCATAGAGCGGCGCCATTGCCTTGAAGTGTATTGGATGCGCACGAAAGTGAACACGTCGGCCTCGAATTTTTCTTCAATTTTCCATTCCGGCACGTTGCCGCGGTCCAACATTTGCAACGGCGCTTGGGCGCAGAAGTCTGAAAAAGCGGCGAAGAAAAAAAGACCGCCAATCCCGCAAGACAAGGAGCAAAGCAGTTTCCAAAGGCGTGAGGCAAAAGGCCGGTTCATGGGGTTTTGATTTTTGCGCTTCGTTTCGCTGCCGGCCTTACTCGCCTTTGGAGGCCGGCGCGGGAGAAGACGAAGTTTCCTCCAACCCTTTGATGTTCCGCAACAGTCGATAGGCGTCTCGAAATCTCGGCGCCTCCTCCAACGCTCGCAAAACGTGGCCGCGCGCCCGCTCTTCGCCGTTCCGATGCAGAAGCCGCGCCGCTTGATAATGGACGTTGGCCGCGTCAGGCGGATTCAAGCAAAGGAGTTTCTCCCAAGCGCGGATCGCCTGATTGTCCCGGCCAAGGGCTTCGCCGCAACGCGCCCAATCCCGATACAACTGCGGAACAAACGGATTGACGGCGAACAATCGCATGAGGTTTTCGTCGACCCGTTCCCATCGTTCCGCCTCTGCGTCCATTCGGACGAGTCGCCGATAAATATCCGGCGCTTCGTGGTCGGACTCGGCGATTTGCCGAAGGATTCGTCGTTCGTTTTCAACGTCTCCCAACTCTCGATAACATTGCGCCAGCAGACGGGGCGCCTCACCGTTGCCCGGCTGCAAGGGATAGCGGGACAGAATTTTGCGCAATGGCTCTATGGCTTCTTCCCATTGTTCCTCATCGATACGTTCTTTGGCGCGCCGCAGGAGCAGGTAATAGTTGTCCGGGCTCATTGACAGAGCGGTTTCAATGGGGACGCCGTCAAGGGAATCTTCGGGAACGTCCCAATTCAATCCCTCTCCCAAGCCGGCGGCCAGAGCTTTGGCGTAAGAGGTGAACTGCTCGTCCAGCTGATCGATGGGAACGGTGTTTTTGGCAAGCGCTTGGTTGATCGAAACGCCTTCGCCGAGATCCCACAGAATGTCGATCAGCGTCTTTGCGCCGTAGGTTTCCACTATGTAGCGCACCGCCAACGAAGACTCGTAATAGGCAAACTGCATGTCCTCTCCCGTCTCCGCCTTCAGAAAGGCGGCGCTCAATTCGGAAACGGGGGCAAGCCGACCGTCCAGAATGCGCCGCCGATAGGCCGGCGTCATCGACTGTCCCCACGAAAAGTCCTTTTGCACTTCTTCATAAACGGAAATTCCCTCGCTCAGCCAACGAGGCATTCTGTTCCGAGTCATCGCCAGCGTGACAACGTGGCAAAACTCATGCCACAACACCGCCCGCCAATTAGACGGACGCCCGCCTTGAGCCGAAGGGCTGTTGGCGGTAATCACGTTGCCAAAACACACGCCGAGAAACCCCGGATTGTGAGGCATGCCGAAGGTGCGAACGGCAAAGTGTTTTTGATGATCGAACAATTCGAGGATGACCCGATGTTCCAGCGTCACTCCATATTTCCCGCAGAGATCAGCTTTGGCCTCTTCCAAAAGTTCGAGAACTTCGTCCCCAAAGATCGGGGCTTCTTCAGCCGGCATCCGAACGAGAAAGGAATCGCTTTCCAACACGGCATATTTGTCCAGAGTGGTTTTCAGCGTCAGCAGGTTGTAGGCGGTTTGGTTGTAGCCGTCCTTCTCGTGCGAACGCGCCGCCCATTGCCAGCCTTCCTCCTCCTGTCCCAACCGCAGCAAATCCTGAGCGAGCTGCAACTGCGCCTTCGTCCATCCCGGATCCAGTTTCATGGCCGACCGCTGATAATCCGCGCCTTCTTGGAATCGGTATTTTTGAGAGAGCTTTTTTCCGATGAGATGATCCACGGCCGGGTTGATTTTCCAGTGTTTCAAGCCTCGCTGACGCGCCTCCCGCTCGCCTTCAAAATCCGACTCTAGATGCGCAATCACGGCGCGATAGGCCCAAGCCTCAGGATGATCGCCATTGACCTCCAACACTTTGTCCAGCGTCTCTTCCGCCAAGCGATATTCCTCGGCATTGACGGCGTGATCGGCAAGCAACAACAGAGAGGGAACGTGCCGGGGGTTGGCCTCCAAAGCCCGCTCCAGCAACGCCGCCGTCTCTTCCGGCTCGCTATTGCTCATCGAAACCGCCAAGCCGAGCAAAAAATCAGGGTCTTCCCCAAAGCGGTTCAAACCTTCCTGAAAAGAAGCGCCGGCCACCGCAAAATCCTCTTTCTCCAAAGCCAAATCTCCCGCCGCCAAAATGGCCTCCCGCACGGGCGGATCCGCTTGCCGTCCAGGATCAAAGAAAAACTCAAGCACCCAGCGCGGCTCCTGCCCAAGAATCAACGCCGTCTTGCCCAAGGCCACTAGATTGACCGGATCGCCGTAAACCGCCCCGCCCCCTCTTCCAACCAATGCGTCAATCCTCCCGACAAATTCTTCCGCAATCTCAGGCTTGTTCTGAAACTGCGCCGCTTTTCTTCCGGCATAGTAAAGGCGGACGCTGCGCTCCCGAGTCGCCTCCAACCCCTTCCGCAAAGTTTCCCAAGCATCGGCATACTTCCCAAGCGTCATCTGCGCTTCCATCAAAAGAAGAAACCAATCTTCATTTGGGCGTCCTCGTTTCCCCATGAAATTGCGGCAATGCTCAATGCAATCCTCGTAATTGCCGCGCCGCAACGCCTCCTCCGCCTCGTCCAATGCGGCCCCTTCCAGCCGCAAAAACAAAAAGCCAAAAAACAGCGCCAGCATCCCCTCAAGGACGCGGCGCCTCAAACTTGTCTGCTCCAAAAAGACAACGTTCATCTGCCGCCAAATATAACACGCCCCCCAAAAAAACGCAACCACCCGCGCAAAAGCCTCATCCACGACAAGCGGACAAAGCAATTGCCGTTCCGCGATCCAATCCACGCCTCCCCAAAAGTTCGGTTGCCGCCAGACCCGGCCGCTGCGCTTGCCATTCACCCACACCGCATACTCCGAGCCTCCTAGATTTCTCCGTTTTGATTTCCTTGTCTATTTCAGCTTCCAGCGCCGCTTGCCCGCCAAAAATCCAATTGCTCGACGGTTACCTTCATCTCTCTTAACGCTTTGCCGTCTCGATCCGCCATCTTCAGCAACTCAGGCAACCGCCGATGCGCCGACTTATAGAAGAACTTCTCGACGTGCCAAAACTGCAGTCTTGGAAACTCCACCATTGAATGCTCGTGCTGGAATGTTCCCAACTGAGCCGTCACTCGCCGCATTTCATCCGTTCCATCCCCTTCCTTGCTGCCGATTTTATCCACCGTGATAAACACGCCGGCCACCGCTCCTTCGGTGGATTGGATCACATGCGCAAAGTCTCGCACTTGGCTCAGCGATGGTTTACCCGCTTTGACTTGCGCTAGGGTGTGTTGACACTAAAATTCAAAATGGCTGACGGGGCGGGTGCGAGAAAGTAAAAATATTTTTCCAGTCCAAGCCGACGGAGAAATCGTCTAAAGCATTGAACGGGTAGAGCAATATAGCAATTTTCACGGCAAAATTTGGAAATCTATGGAATTTCCAGAGATTTAAAAAGATTTGTTCAGGGTGGGGACGTCGTCTGATTGAATTCTCTTGAGACACTAGAGCGTGTTGGCGCTAATGGAGCATGGCAAAGATGAGGGGGAATGCGATGAGCCCCGTGAATATCCCCTCCAGTTTGTCCAAGCGGGAGAAGACTCGACGATAGCCTTTTAACCCCCAAAACAATCTCTCTGCTTCGTTGCGCTTTTTATACAATTCCTTGTCGTATTGCCAAGGATGGCGACAGCTTTTCAAAAGAGGAACTACCGGATCCAATCCCATTGCTTAGGCTTGCTGGCGGTTCTCCTCGCCTTCATAATACGCCCTATCCATCAGCAAACAGAACTTTGGCCAGACGATTTCCTATCTTGCGAAGGAGTTTTCTCCCCGCAGGCGCATCATGCCCGTTTCCCGGAGACAAAGAAGAACTTCCCCCCGTGCGCTTCTTTGCGGCAAGCATGGGAATTTTAGTAGTCCAGCCTTCGCTGGACTTTCTGATGGACGGCGCGCCTTTTTTAGCGCGCTTGTTCCAGCGGGATGAACCTTTATGCTCGCGCTGTCCGGCATCCGTTTTTCTGGCGGAGCGTCCGTCTGCGCCTTTGCCTTTAACTTTTCAAGCACTCTATTCCAAACGCCGCTTTTCGTCCAGCGGTTCACATGCGACAGTAAATGGTATTCCACTTTTCCTCTTTGTTTGGGCAAATGCGGCGCGATTTGTTAATATTGTTCTTCCGTGAACTGCATAAATTCTAACAAAAAAAAGCCGCCGCGCCGAAATCAATGGATCATAACCAAAGCGAGATTAACCAATGGGTATGGTGTCCACTAATTTTTGCAGCAATCCAAAATAACGAGCAACCAAACCAGTCAGAACGATTACTCCACCTCTTGTTAAGAAGATCCTGAATCTTTCCAAATTGGAAACACGAGTCTTAATGCCGTCTTTTCCATTGCCGTCAAACTATTTTTTAGTTCTTTCAGATGCTTGTCAATCTCTTCAAGCTTTGTGCTGAATTTTTCACCGAGATGCTCAAACTTTCCACGAACAAATATCTTTAGATCATTAAGTGTCTCTATCTCTGGATCCTTCATCTTCAGCCTCCTATTTCCTCTGAAGGCTTCTTGTAGCCGCCATTCTTCATCGGTAGGAGCAGGATTTCTCAAAACATGGGGACTCAGAGGCTGTTCTTGTTTTCCAAACTCTTCGCCTAAAACGGCTATCGCTTCAGGAGAGAGAGGCACACTGCCGTCTTCCATTTCCTGCGAATCAAGCATTTGGCCGTCCGACAGAAATCTACCAAAAGAACCTGTGCCGGGTTTGATCGGCTCGCCGTTTGCGTTCACCAAAGTGCCGGCACGCCTATCTTTCTTCCTTTTTTAGCCATTCTCTCGTTGATCCGTCGATTCCGATCGTCGTTCCATGCGTTATAACCTTCCTGATAGCCCTCATAAGGCACCAACAGATCCCCTACTTTTAACGCTCTTCTTGATTCGGGAAGGTGAGCCTCAGAATCACCACCGAGCCAACCTTGCATGTCTTCCCATCCGTGAATTTCGTTGCTATAAGTCTGTCCACCACGGTTTTTGCCTGTTCCTCAGACATTTCATATTTGTGCGGCCATCACATGCAATCGTCCGTTCCCGACCAGATGCACGATTTCATGTCATCCAATTCTTCTCGCTGAGTGATGTTCGTTCGTGTATTTCCCCCATAAAGGGTGCCGTCCGAATTCCTTATGATTTCGTTCGAGTCTTCCCTCATCACCATGTGATACTCTCGAAGAGTTTCAAACCTCCAGCCTAAGGCGATGGGGTTCTCGGTTCGGTCGTATTCATCCATGATTCTGTAGAGTTGCTCGAACTGCGGCGAAAATCTCAAATCGCTTTCAAAAAACGCATTCAAAGAGAAGTGATTCAATATGGGTGTCAAGTTCTCTGGATCATCAGAGATCATGTCCGCCGTGACCGTGACTGCAGGATCGTAGGTAGGCTTGTAGGGGAAGTTTTCCTCCCAGAGCTTTCTGCGGTTGTCTTCTCTGGCTCCGGGCGAGAGCGCGCGGTTGTGCCGTTGCCGAAATTCTTCCGACCCATCGGATCCGCCGATTACCTTTTCCGTTTTGGGGGATTCAGGTTGCGACGTCGGCGTTGGCTTTGCAATTGGCGTTTCCTCAGGTCGCTTTCCGTCGATGAAGACAACAAGAAAGACGCCGATTGTAAGAGCAACGTCCAGAGCAATAATCCTGCTTTCCGAGTTTTGAGTTGTGTCGTTGTGTTTCATTTCCTCGTTCTCCTTTCTTTTACTTGCTGTTGAGTTCGTCGTGTTGATTCCGATCCCAAAGGGTGTAGGGGGGCTTCCCATGGCTCATTTACCGTCATGGATGACCAATGCAACTGGCTCTGCCCTCGCACGTTGACTGTGTTACTCCACGTGTTCTTTTTCCGAAGTATTGGGACTCTCACAGAATTAGGACTGATGGCGCTCAATACATACGCTCTCATGTCCCAAAGTAGGGCTGTTTGTGCACAGCATAGTCTTCTTCCTCTTTTTTCCAAGTCAAATGATCCAGTTTCCCCACAGCGCTTGCGCCGTGTATTTCTGGTGGTTGGCTAGTCGAGTGTCGATGTCCGTGATTTTGTCCACTAAGCGATGGTAGCATTTGATTTCTTTCGCTTGTGCCGTAATAAACCCACCTTCCTGTTTTCTTGTATTGAATGTATCGATTTTAAACGTAGCCGAGTTTGGCGGTGGAGCATTCTTTTTGCATTTGGGATCGGCTCTTGTATTCGTCGCCGTGGTCGTTGAATTCCGCATGCATTCGGAGTTCGTATTTGTTGGAGTTTAATCCCCTGCTAGGTTCAGCGTCTGGTTCGCAGTCGGGTTTTCCACTACTTCGCCGTAATCCACGTCAAAGTATTCGGGCCATTTGTCATCGTAGCCTCGTTTGCGATCTACGTCAACATCGGGAGTCAATCCGCTGTGCGAGTATCCATTGATGGTCTCGTATTTGCGATATCCGCCAAACGCTTCCAATTTTGGTTTAGCGATGATTTTACCGTCCATGGGAGGAGTGATTTGGACTCTGTTTCCGGTGAGAGCGTCGTAAATGTAGTTGGCAAGAACGCTTCCAACACCGCCACCGCTCTTTTGCGCTTCAATGCTTGGCAAGGGCACAAGCAGAAGGCCGCGAAGAGCATCCCGATGCCGGCGGTTTGAAAGATTGCGCTTAAGGCAGAAGGCTTCCTGGCCGCAAACGGACGCCCTCCTTTTGCGTCAGAGGGGAGAAAAGTTTGGAAACGAGGGAAACGGCCGCTTCCTTGATTTTCGTCACCGCCGCGACCGCGATCCAATCTCTGCAACGCCGAGAGTCGCGCCTCTGAGTTTCCAAAGAGATTGCATCTGCTTTGTTTGTTTCGGTCAACTAACGTTTCCACCTCCAAAAAACCAGATTCGAACTTTCGCCCACAATCTTTTTTTTCTCGCGCAAGCATTTTCCTGAACCCCTGAACACTCCATGGATTTAAGGAAAAATGTCGATAACTCATTGTCATTCAATGCCAATACTTTAGACGATATTTTCCAGCGACTAGGGCTTGAATCATATTTTCGACTTCTCGCACTGCCGTCAGTCATTTTGAAATTTAGTGTCAACACGCCCTAATACAAATTATCCGGGGAAAAAGCGGGACTTAACTTCTATCCCGCTTAATGTTATATCTCTCATAGAAGCATCGCCGGTGCCCTCTGTATTGATGACTTCTCCCAGAGTGTTTTGCTGAGGCAAAACAACGGCCAGCAGGCTCACAACCAAAACCACTCCCATCCGAGTCGTCCTTGTTTTCATAAATAATCCTCACTTTATCAACCTCCGGGGATTTTACCGCCACAACCCAAAAAGAAAGGAAAAAGTATCACTGCCTCGGGAAGAACATCCTGATTCAAAGCCGGTACCGGCGTCAGCCGAAGGAATCGCTGTTTTCCTTCCGCTTCGACCGAAAAAGCTCAAATAACACATACTTTTGCGATTTTAGCGAGGTTCCCTTCCCCCCTTCTTCCCAAAAAAATCGAGAAAATGCGCTTTTTTGAGGCCGCGGGACCGACTTTTTCAAAAAAATCCGCTGAATCGCCAAGTGTGGCGAAGTGTAGCGAGTCGGATTTTCGGAAGAAACTCAAAAGTCTGCAGTATTTCAGCTTTCTCGAATTTGGAAGATTTCGGTTTTGCTCTCTCAGCGCTTTCCCAATCTGTTAACTATGTAAGAAAATCGGATGGCAGATTCAATTTTGAATCTTAAATATCGGATTTTGGCTGAATTTTTGTCAAATCTGCAAAGTAGGGGGAAAGTGGGGGAAATAGCAAAAATGTATCTTCCCTACATATTCTGATTTTCTCAGCGATTTGAAGACCAAAAAAGGAAAAAGATAAAGTGAGGCATAATCCAAGTCAACGTTTCTTCCCTCTTCTTTCGATTTTTTCTTTGGTTTCTTCGTTTTTTCTGAATCCAATCATTGCCTTTCCTTGTTTTTTTTTTTGCCAACGATGAAGTTGAGATTTTTGGGTTCGATTTTGGAAGGCAAAGCTTTTTGCGGGATTTTTTATTGGGATGCGCAAGTTGGTTTGTGTTGTGTTTGGCGTTGGGCGAGCAGGGATTTTGTTTGGGCGAGCCAATCGCTTTTGGGGAGGGCGTAGGGGCGGAAGGTTTCTTGCCAGCCTTTTCGCTCGTGGCAGAGGAGGGCGCGGTGCAGTCCTAGTTGGTTTGCTTGGGTGCTGTCGATTAGGGACGCGGAGTCATTGGCGCTCATTTGGAGGAGGACGCGCATTTCGAATTCGGAAAGCGTTTTGCGGTTTAGGGAGCGCTGGAGGTTGTTGTAGGTGTCTGTTGTGGCGATGATTCGGATTCCTAATTTTCCGCCTTCGCGCACGATTCGGTCGAAGGCGGTTGCGGGTTTTTCGCTTTGCGCATTGTCGGCTTCGGTTGGGAAGGAAAACTCGTCTTCGGGTCGGAGTTTTTTGAAGGATTGGAGTCCGATGACGATTAGGAAGATGGCGGGGAATGTATTTTCATTTGTTTCGCGTCGGCGTTTTTCGGCATCGGCTTCTTGTATCAGCGTCTCTAAATTCGCATCTTTTAATGTTCGAACGGGATGCGGCAGCATCGTTGCCAAGCGGTCTATCCATTCGCGATGCGGGGCGTGATTGGGAATGGAGTCGAGAATCCAAAATTGGGCTTGGTTGGCAGGGTAGTGAGCGGCTAGGGAGATTACGCTACAGAGGACTAGGGAGAAGGTTGTTTCTTGATTTTGGCCGAGGATGAGGAGGTTGCTGCCGTTTTGGAGTTCGAAGACGGCTTCTGTGGGGCCTTTGATTGCGTTGGGGGCGCCTAACCAAGCACGAATTTTGTTGGGGGTTTTGCTTGGGTTGTTTTTTAAAGCCGCGGTGAGTAGGGTGTTTTCCGCGATGTCGGCGGGGGCGTTTCCTTCGAAAATGATTGGGGTTTTGTCTTGCCATTGGGTTTTGTCGGCTAGTTGGCAGATTTGTTCCAGACGGCAATCTCGATCCGCATCGGAAAGCCAAACTGTTTGGAAGGGGTGGTTTCCCTTCGGCGCGCCGCCGCTGTCGTTGTAGACGCCTTCGCCGGGTCGGGAAAGCCACTTTGGCGCCGCATTGTTCTCGTCCATAATCAAGCAGGCGTCGGCTTCGTCGCATTGAAGCGCAATGCGGATGGCCATTTGCGCGAAGGTGGTTCGAGCTAATGTGTAAGCGCCGCCCAAAGTTTGCGAACCTAGAATCACGTGAACGCCAAAGGCGCGCCCTTGCCTGATGATTCTATCCAACAAGGCCGCTGCGTTTTGCGACACTTTGTCTTCTTCGACGAAATACTCTTGAAACTCGTCAATCATCACAAGTGTTCTGGGCAAAGTCTCGCCCGGCGACGCTTTATGATAACTGGGCAAATCCTGCACGCCGCGTCGGCGAAACAGTTCGCCGCGTCGCCGCAATTCTTCATCCACTCGCTCCAAAACGCTGAGGCCGAATTCTCGGTCGCTTTCAATGGCCACTACTCGCGCGTGCGGCAAACGCCGCCGAGCGTAACACTGGAATTCCACGCCTTTTTTGAAATCAACGAGGTAAAACTCCACTTGGTCCGGCCCGAACCACAAGGCCAGATTCGTCGCTATCACGTGAAAGAGCGTCGATTTCCCGGAACCGGTCTTGCCGGCAATCAAAACGTGCTGCTGCGTTCCCTTGCCCAAAGTTAAGTGCTGCCATTTTGAAGCGCCGGTTCGCCCAATCGGCACTTGAACGCCGCCATCGGCGCGCTGCGACCAAAGTTTGCCCGCTACGGGAGCGACCGATTCAAACGGCACTTCAACTCGGCCTCCTTCGACGCCGGCTTGTCCCACTTTGCGCAAAATCTCGACCGCCAACTCGGCATCAGGAAGCGCATCCCAACACAGGCGAAGTCCCGGCCATCGCCGCCCGCCAAACTCGCAACCGCCGCCGCGCAACCGCAACCATTGGCAATGCGAGCGCAAATCCTCTTCCAACGCTTCATCAAGCAGAGTTTGCCGCAAATCCCGATGAACGATCAAAAAAACGCCACATCGCGGCCCGCTGGTCACAACGCTTTGAAGCCGCCGAAAAGCCGCCTCGCTGAAACCAATCGGAAAATCGGCCACAACCAAAAAATGATACTTTTCGGCAATGCTGCCGGCCGCTTCGTTGTATTGGGCAAGCGTCTCATACTCATTGCGCAGGCACATTTGCGTCACTTTTTCCATATGCTCGGTCAACTCCCGCAAACACCGATCCAAATGGTCTGCCTGAGTCCAAATGCGGCGATGAATGATCTGCTCGTCGTAGTCCGCCAAATGCATCAGCCCGGCAAAATTCTGCCCCAAACCCGCCGGATCAAAAATCCGCAACGCAATCTTTCCCGCCGGCGAGCTTGTCAAGAGCCGCAGCAAGATTCCATTCATGGCCGAAACCACTTCCGCGCCGCTTTTGTCGTCATCGGTTTCGAACAGCAAGGCCTCTCCCACGGGCATTTTGACGGCCAACGGCACCGCCAACAGACTCTTTCCGACCCAAGCCGACTGCGCATCTTGAGGCAGTTCTTCGACCAAGCAATCGAGATTCACTTCCAATTCGGCAAACCGCGCCGCCGCCGCGACATTCACTGCCGCCGACCAATCCGCCCAAGCGCCCGGCTTCCAATCTAAAAAGACCTCGGCGCCGGCCTTGCGACTGCATTCCAAAGCTCGCAAAAATTCGGAAGCCTTGGCTCGCCATTCGCGCGACAAATCGTTCATCCGCCGCCGAAACTGGGCGGACACTTCCGACGCAAGCCGGATTTCTTCGGCCTCGGCGCGAGCCAATTCCGAAGCGAATTCATCGCCCGCAAGATCGCCTGAGGAGCGATGAGAATCTAAAGCGGATTGAAACCGCCGCTCGTGTTGACGCAGCAAACGTTCGCGCTGCGCCTCTAGTTTTTCCGTTCCGCTTTGCAACCGCCTTGAGGCTTCCGCATCCGCGGAACGCCAGGCTTGATCCAGACGGTTCTCGACGTTTTGAAATCGCCGTTTGATCTGTTTCACAACCTCTCGAAAGCTGCGATCCGCGCATTCTTGACAGCGCGAAAACAAGCTTTGCGCTCGCCAAAACTCTTCAGCAATCCGCTTCGCCCGAAGGCGTCCAAAGACAAACCCAATTCCATACAAAGCCAAAACACCAAAACATCCGCCGGCCGTCGCAAAGGCCAGCGTCTCCCAAAAAATTCCCAGCGTTTCCAAGGCCGCAGGCGTCAAGAAAATCCCTCCCCCAACACCAAGAATACCTGCCAAAATCAACCACCAAGAAATCCACGAAAAAAGTCTCACAACAAAACTTTGAGCCAGGGAATTCAACTCCGTCTCCCAATCGCCGGCCGTCGCCTGAAAGCTTCGCAGGATGGCGCGCTCATCAAAATCTTCGGAAAGAAAACTCGCGCCATTCCCAATCTGCCGACGAAGCAATCTTGCCCAAGAAGCATACCCGCGAAACAAACGCCGAGAACGATCCGCCAATTTCTTGAAACGCTCCGCTTCCTCTTGCAATTTCCCTTGAAACTCTTGCTGCTCGCGCTTGGCGGATTGCAAAGCGGCATCGTGTTCTCGGCTCGCGCGCAAGAGGATTTTTTGATTTTCGTACTTCTGCTGGCTACGCAATTGCTCGGCCGATTGTCGAATCATAGCCAAAGCGCGTTCGGAGGCCTGCTGGATTCGGCGTTTCCGAGACAAATGCAGCGCGCGAATCTTCGCCTCCTTTGCTTCAAAATCTGCGAGCGCCTGCCGTTTCGCCTCCACTTCTTGCCGTCGGAATCGTTCTTTTAAAAGACCGTGACGGTGACGAATTTCTTCCAGTTTCTTGTCATGTTCGGCGCGCAAAGCCGACTCTTGACAAGCCGCATCGCGAAGCGTTTGCCGCAACGAATCCACAATCGACAAAGTTTGCCCCGTGGTGAGCAGCTCATTCACAATCCCGCCTCATTTTCGCGAAAATTGCTTCGAGTTTCTCCATCGCGTCCACCGCCCGCCGAACGCTCGGCTCCAACTCTTTCAAATAATCCCGCTCAAAATCTTTCGCCTTTCGATCTTGCCAAAACTGCCGAGTCTCTTCCCAATGCCGCAGCAAGTCTTTTGTCAAGACCGTCAGATGGTGCCTTCCGGACAAGCTCATGTCTTGCGCTCTGAATCCGCTTTTCCCGACGCAATGTTTTCCAAAGAGGGCAAGGTTTCGGCGCTCTCAATTTTGCCCCAATAGCCATCCAGCGCGCGCAGAATTCGCTCCAAACCAGCGCTTCCTTTCTTGACATCCTGAATTAAGACGGTTCTCAATTTTTCCACTTCGCGCCCCAAAGCCTCCGCATCGCCTTCATAACGACGGATCCATAGCCTCGTCAAACGAAGTTTTTCCTCAGCTTGCCGCAGCGAAATTTTGGCGCGGCGAACCGCCATTTGCCGCGCTTCGCCAGACTGCTTGAACGGAGAAAGCCTCGCTCCAAAAGCCTCGTGCTTTGCCTCTTCCAAAGCGCGGGAACGCAAACGCAGTTGACGCTCCCAAAACTTTTTCCGATCCTGCAACCAAACCCGCATGCGCCGCACTTCGCCGCCCGCTTCATCCACAACCAGCGTCGCCTTCTCCAAATAACGAAGCAAGCGCGTTCGAAAGACTTCCAAACCCTCCGCAGAAGACAAATGGGCTTTGTCCGACATTGCGGGCTATCGCTGCTCCAAATACGCTTCGATGCGCCGCGCCTTGCGCAACAGAAACGGCGCATGCCGATCCGAAACTTCAACAAACTTCTTCAAAGCGCGCATCATCTGCCCAAACTCATCGGCAAACTTCCGATGCTCCTGATCCTGCCAACTATCTCCCAACGCCTTGAAACGCGCCTCCAACAACGACATCCGCTGTTGCAAACCGGTATTGAAGGTTTTGAGTTCCTTCGCAAACCGCCGCACTTCTTCCGGATCCATAATTGCCTGCGACATAAATCTGCGTTCCTTTCGTTTCCGCCAATTCGCCGGGTTTTATTCCCGTTCCTTCGGCGACGCCTCCTCGCCGAATTGGGAACCATTTTCTGGGAAGCAAGCCGTCTGAGCGGCGCCGATCAAATCTTCGGAAGCTCCCTTTTCTCGAAGCGCACTCGTCACCCGCGCTTGAATCCGCGCCCGCTCTTTGTCCAGTCTTTTCTTTGCGATTTTCCTCGCCTTTTCTCGAAGCACATCTCCAAAAGCCATAATCCAATCTCCCGTTTGAAATAAAAACCAAACCGTAGCCACCGTTGCGACAACACTGTACCCAACCTCGTTGAGTTTTTCAACCCAACTTTTATGGTCTTGAAACAGCGTGAGCAAAGCCAGAACAGAGCCGTAAACCGAAACAACGCCGTAAAACCATCCTCTGTATTTGGGATTGATTCCCCAGATCGTCTCTCTGGACTTGTCTTCCGTTTTCTCAACTTCCATTTATAGACACTCGCTACAAACCTCTGATCAAGAGCTGCCTCACATCATAAACTCACTCCAAAGAAGTCTGAAACAAATTCTCGCTCTTTGCAACGCTCTAGAATTTTCCAGTTATTGCGGGCTTGGGGAATTTTGTTAATAGACAGACTCTTCTGCCCCAATCTCTCTATGTAGAGAGTCGGAATAAAGAAAAAGTCTATCTCGCTATCACCGTTCGTGCGTCTTGATTGAACTCCAACCACAATATCGGAGGTTTGAGTATTTTGCGTGTATTCTTTCACGCTAGACTTATATTCACGATCCACGCCTCCTCGAATGCCTCCCGTGAAAGACACGGATCCACTTGTGCCAACGGTCTTGACTTGGACGCGAATAATATTATCCGACGCTCTTTCTACGACAATATCATAAGTGGAGTGCGGCAGATCAACACGAGAGGCGTTGTAGCCTCGTTCCAAAAGCGCAGCGAGCAATCGATTCTCATTAGCGAATCCTTTGGCAGACGCTAGTTTACCAGATGAAAGTTCCATACTTACTTTCTTAAGATTAAAATGTGGTCTTCGTTGATGCGTTCCTCTCGCGGGACTTTGATGAAGTGATTGATAATTTTGGAAATGAATCGGCATTCCACTTTATAGCCGAGAGAGGGAGCGGCGTCGGCAAGGTAACGCCAGTTCTCAAACAAATGCCCGCGAATGGAATTGGAGCCGACCACAATTACATATCGCCCGCCGGGTTGTAAAACCCGATAGACCTCTCGCATGTTTTGAATCATGTCCAAAATATACTTAGAGGCGATGAAGGCGCGCCGCTTGTCTATTGCGTAAATGGACTGGATGACTTTATCGGCGGAACGAATGCCGGTTTTGCAAAGCGTCGTGTATTCCACAGCTTTCACAACTTCGGTTCCCACATGCGTTCGTTTCAAATCTCTTAACGAACCGTCGGCCAGCCCCAGCCAATACATTTCCAACTGATGCGTTCGAGGATAATCAACGGCGTTCACATAAGGCGGCGAAGTGAGCGCCAACGCAAAAGTGTTGTCATCGTAACGCGCTAGATTGGTGGCGCTACAATCTTCAGGGATTTCCACTTTTGCCGCATTGGAAGCGGCGCGAGTGAATTCCATCATGCCTTCCACGGCGTCTTTTAGTCTTTTGCGGAAAAGTTGAATTGGATAGCCGGGCGGCACTTGTTTGTTAAGTTTCTGCCGAATGACGGTGCGGGTGCAGTTGTTGTCGGCTTGGGAAGATTGGCGAACAACGGATGAAAAACACACCAGCAGGAAGTTTTTAATTTCTTGCGGCATTTTCCGCTTTTCCATTCCCGCTTTGATGTGCGCCAGTTCTTGCAAGGCGTCTGGCGCAAACCAACGATCTCGATAAGGAAAAACCGGCAAGGGAGCGGTTTGCGCCGAAGAATCATAAGTTCGCAAATGTTTTTCCATATGAAGATGCGCTTGGCGCAAGATTTTGCGATCTAGGGGAGTGGTTTTGACGCTCGCTAAAAGGCGGGAAAATGGATCCACGTCAATGCCGATGCTGGCTCGTTGTAAAAGCATGGCTTCTAAGTTTGTGGTGCCGCTTCCCATAAAGGGATCCAGAACAATGTCGCCGGGTTTGCTGAATCGTTGAATGATCCAGCGCGGAAGTTCGGGAAAGAACTTGGCGGGATATTTATGAATGCCGTGGGTATAAAGCCGCTGGTCTTTGCTGATGAAAAGGAAGGAGCGGCCGTTTTTGAACGGCAGATCAACGGGAATGTCGCCGATGATTTGCTCTTTTTCTTTTTCGGGCGGAGACGATTTCTTTTCGCTCAATGCGGTTTCCAACTGGTTGAATTCCATTTTTCCCATTCTCTCTTTTTTTAATGAAAATGCGCCCGCCGGCTTTTGGCCAACGGACGCATAGACACACAAAAACTACAAAACCAACAAGCCTAAGCCGTTAGAAGGTGTAGGCCGCTTTCAAGTAGTAAAAACCGCCGTTAAACCCATACGGCGAAGATTCGGGATACAAAGTTCCAACACCAGCACTCGCGCCGGGATGACTTCTCTCTGGATAGGTGTCGAAAATGTTTTGCGCACCAAGGGCAAGACTGACGCCATTGTCGAAGTTGTACTCCACTTCCGTATCCACTAATAAGCGACTGCCTGCATCAAGTCTCCAACCCGGATAGTTGGCGGCGGTATGTTCCACAAAGCTGCTGTAATAGCGCAGGCGGGGCAGAAGAACGCGCCAAGGTCCCATCATGTGAGTCGCGCTCAAGGTCAAACGCATATCCGGCAAGGCGTTTTCCAACAAATCCACTCGGTCGTCTCCGATGATGGCCTCATCTCGTTCGTCCACACTGGTGTCGCTGATGTTGCCGGCAAAGGTTAGAACAGTGGAGCCTCCTGAATGCTCAATGGGATAGGTAGCCACAATGTCCACTCCCTGCGTCGTGGTGTCAAAGGCATTGGCAAACCAACCCACGGCAGTGTAGTTGTCCGGATTGGGAACATCATCTGGCCAATTTACCGGGCTGGTCAAACCAATCCGATCCTCCACTTTGATGTGGTAGTAATCCAAAGTGAGGTCCAGTTTGCCGATATTGATCGCCGTGCCGATGCTGAAGTTGACGGAGGTTTCTTCCTCTAGCGGTTCGGCTAAACCAACGGGAACTTCGCTTGCCGGCAAAGTGGCCTTGTCTCGCAAGCCGTAACCACCGCCGGGCAGAGAGCCAAACTCAGTGGTCACATTGCGAACGCTTGTCTGCCCGATGGTTGGCACCCGAAAACCGGTGCTGACGGATCCGCGCAAGGCGATGTTGTCTCCCATTTGAACACGGGATGCCAGCTTGAAGTTGAGGGTGTCGCCAAAGTCGTCGTAGTTCTCATAGCGGAGCGCAAAACCAGCAAGCCAGTCTTCCACTATGTCGGCTTCCAAATCCAGATAAGCCGCATAGCTGCCGCGGTCAGTTACTCCCGCAATCCGGGGCGGAAAGGCGGGAAAACCATTAGAACCAACGCCAAAACCTTGCGCCGCTATTCCGTTTTGTCTGCGGTCTGCCCAGTGAGCATATTCTTCTCCGGCTTCAATCTCAAACTCTTCCACTCGATATTCCAAACCAGCGGCGAAGTTCAAAGGAGAATGGAACATGCCGGTCTCAAAAGGACGGGAGACGTCCACATTGAGAACGTAGTCAGTTTCGATGTAGCTGCCCGGTCTCAGGTTGGTAGGAATGCCGGCGGGATTCGCTCTAAAATCCTCGTGAGCGATGAGTTGCGGGTTGATGGTGTTTCTCATGTAGAACTCGGTTTTGTGCTGGCCGATGAAGGCGCTGGCGTCGTAGTTCCATTCGCTTTCCAACTCGCCGCGCAGGCCGCCGCCGATGCTCATGTCCGTTACCACGCCGCCGAACTGCGGAGTGAATCCACCCGGAAACTTCTCGTTGAAAGCGAAGAGAGCGGGATCGGTAACCACGGCACCAAGTGCGTCTTGATTGGGTGATCCGTCTGGATTGATTCTTACAACTTCATCTGGGATTTCACCAGCTTCGGTGTTATATGCACCCGATTCATAAGCCTCGACCAATGCGGGGTCCAAAACAGCCACTTTGACGGTGGGATATGTCCCTTCAGATTCAATCTCTCCCGAAATTCTTTGATCGATTCTTTGACTGACTAATCCTTCAGTAATCAATCCATCAATTTCTTCATCAATCGCTTTATTGTGATCTATCTGCTCCATAGTGAGATCGTCAGAAACGATGTAGCCCTTTTCTGCTCGGAATTCTGCTCGTAGTTCTTCTCGTATTTCATCCGGAGGAATTTCGCTCCAACGTTTATTTGAGTAGAATGTTCCGCGATGTGAATTTGCTCCATAGTGTGCTTCAGTTTGATGGGTAAGTTTAAAACGATTGGGTCCCCTCCATATTCCGCCTCGGTTGGTGGGGTTGCGGAAGAAGAAGCCGCCTTCGACTTTGCGTTTGGCGAAGCTGGGGATGATGTAGAGTTGGGCGCTGTCGCCGAGGTCAATGCCGATGTTGCCAAAGAACTTGTAGTCGTATTCCACATCAGGCGATCCCCAGATTTGCGCGTAAGGCTCGCGAACCGGCAAGCCGGCGTCGATGAGGGCTTGGGCGTCGGCGCGTTGGACGCTGCGGATGGTGGATTGGCTTTCGGTGTATTCGATGCTGAAGTTGGCGAAGCCGTTTTGCTCGCCTTGGCGCATCAATGGCATGCCGGCGTTGGCGGCGATTGTCCACGAAGCGCCGTCGTCTTCGTAGTATTGTCCCCAGCGGGTTTCCACTCGGCCTCCTTGGGCGTCGTCTTTAAGAACGAAGTTCAAAACGCCGGCAATGGCGTCCGAGCCGTATTGAGCGGAAGCGCCGTCGCGCAGGACTTCCACTCGCTCCAAAGCAATGTAGGGAATGGAGGCGAGGTCGGGACCTTGCGAGCCATCGGAAACGCCGCCGCCAAGGAAAGTGATGACCGAAGCGCGATGGCGTCGTTTGCCGTTTATTAGCACCAGCGTAGAGTCCGGCGGCAATCCGCGCAGGTTGGCCGGGCGGACGAATGTCGCAGCGTCGCTAATCGGCTGGGTGTTGACGTTGTAGGAAGGAATGACGGTGGAGAGCATGGAATCCATGTCCGTGTATCCTTGCGTGGCAAAGTCTTCGCCATCGATGACGTCGACCGGTACTGGGGAGTCTGCCACAGAGCGGTCTTGCCTGCGAGAGCCGACGAAGACGAATTCTTCGAGTTCGACGGCCATTTCTTCGTCTTGCCCTTCTTGGGGCATGGGTTCGGCCATGGTTTCCGGCGGCGGTGATTCGCCGCCGGGCGCGGCGGTTTCCGGGGTTTCTTCCTGCGCCCAAGCGTTGCCTGCGGGGAGCGCAAGCGCGGCCAATAAGGCGAATGGATACAGTTTCTTGATCAACGATGTTGTCTTCATAGGTCTATTTTGCGTCATATTAATGTGCAATGCGTTTTGAAATAACGGTTTCAGATTCGTTTCGCAAGCTTTTTTTGCGATTTTTTTTCGTGAGATTGAATTTTTTTCTAGTTTTGGGCGTCGAGTCGTTTTTGCAGGGCGTCCAAATAGTTGCGGATGTTGGGGTTGGATTGGATTTGCTCGGCTTCGCGCAGGTATTGGACGGCTTGGGATAAGTCTCCTTTGGCGACGGAAGTTTGGCCAAGGGCGACAAGGGCTTGGTGGCGAAAGCCGGGCGCGGACAAAGCGCGTTCAAAGGCAAAGGCGGCTTGCTCGTAATCGGCGTTGGCATGGTTGTATTCGCCAAGGAGAAGCCAAGCGTCGCCGTTGAGGGGGTCTTCCTTGACGGCGTCTTGAAGTTGGGCGACGGCTTTTTGGGGATCGCCGAGTTCCATATCAATTTTGGCTTGGGCAAGTTGGATGCGGTTTTGGCTTTCGTCGGTTGGCGGCGGGTTTTGGCCTTGCTGGAGCGCGTTGAGATAATCGCGGGATTCGGGGTAAAGACGGCGGGCGAGCAGTTGGTCGAGAGGTTTGATCAGAGATTTCCAGTTTGATGAGCGTTTTTCGCCGTTGAGGGCGCGCAAGTAGGCGTTTAGGGCTTGGCGCGGGACGTCTTCGCTGAGGTAAAGGTCTCCCAGCAAAGCAAGCGCGCTCCAGTCGGTTTGGTTTTGTTGGAGGTCTGCGGCGATTTCGAGGTTGGCGATGGCTTTGGCGCGTTGGCCGTCGGCTAGAAAGCCATTGGCCTGCATCAGCCAGAAATCAGCAGTTTCAGGCTGTTCGGCGATGAGTTCGTCAAAGAGAGCCAGGGCGGCTTGCGTTTGGTGCGTAAAGAGGAGGCAGTGGGCTTGGCCGCGGCGGAAGTCGACGCTGTCGGGTTTGAACATTCTGGCCATTCGGTAAGCGGCGAGGCCGGATTCGTATTTTTCGTTGATGAGATAGGCGTAGCCAAGAAGTCCGTAAGTTTGGGCATCGCCGCCGCCAAGCCGAATGACGGTCAAGAGTGGTTCAATGGCTTGGGCAAATTGGCTTCGCTGGATGTGGATTAAGGCAAGCGTGCGATGGGCGCGGCGGAAGGAGGGAAGTTTTTTGACGGCTTGGCGCAGGTGTTTTTCGGCGTTGTCGTAGTCGTTGATTTGGTAATAGAGATTGCCGAGAAGAAAGGAAAAGGCCGGGTTGCTGTCGGGCTTGAGCTTGGCGAGGACGATTTGGATGGCTTGGCTTGGCTGGGAGCGGAGGAAGGGAAGCGCTTCTTCGTAAAGAGGGCGGTCTTGGGCGGTGAGTTTGGGTTCGATGGCTTCGTTGACGCCATAGGAAGCGAGGAAGCGGTTGCGGAATTCCGGGCTGTCGGGGTCAGAATCGGCTAATGGAAAGGGCGCGGCGCATAGGGCGGCGGTTGTCGCCGCAAGAATTAGGATGCAAAGGGAGGTTTTCTTCATGGCGTTGGCGAAATTGCGTTAGCGAGGAGATTGCAGGGTAAGAGGAAACTTGGCACGCACTTTGACGGGTTGGCCGTCGACTTTGGTGATGGTAAAGCGCAAAAGATTTCCAAGACGGCGGGCTTCCTGATCCAGCTTGGGATGGGAATGGGAAGAGGCGAGGATTTTTTGGAAGCGGGCTTTGCCTTTTTGGTCGATGAGGATTTCCAGAGTGAGTTTGACTTCTTTGACGCCGCGTCTTTCTAGTTCGCGAGGGAAATCGGGTTTGATCATGCGGCCGTTGATGAGGTCAGGAGGCCGTTCTAGTTCGGCAAAGTCAAAAATTTTCTCGATGTCGCCGATGGCGTCCACTTGGACTTGGAAGTCTCCCGCCTGAACGCCCATAGAAAGGGCTTCGCCGACGCCGGGGTTGAGGGAAAGTTCTAGTTGGCTGAGTTCCAATTCGGGCGGTTCGGGTTCCAGTTCGGGAATTTTGTCCGGCGTTCTTTCAATCTGGCGTTTTTCTTCGATGACCGGGGGCTTGGGCGGAGTCAAGACAACGGGATCCACTTCACGGAGGATTACGGTTTGGACGGAGCTGTCTTGGAGCGCTTGGCTGATGGGGATAATGAGAAAGAGGAGCGCGGCCAAGAAAACGGCGCCGGCCAAGGCCAAAAGGCCGGTCAGATTGCGATTGGGTTGAGGCAGTTGGGCGGGCATTATTGTCGAGTGGCCAAGTTGATGCGCAACGCGCCGGCTAAAGCGGCCTGATCATGCACTTTTGAGTAGATATCGAGGGTGGCCGCTTTGTCTCCCTGGACGATCACGGGCTGGTCTTTTTTCTGCTTCAACAGTCGTTTGACGACGCCGCGAACCCCGCGCACGCCGATTTCATTGCCGCCGTGGATGACGGTGCCGTCTGCGGTGATGGCGATCAGGATGGATTGTTTTTCGAGTTGAGAGGCGGAGGCGGCTTGCGGTCTGCGGACTTCAACGCCGGTTTCTTCGACAAAGACGGTGGTGACGATGAAAAAGATCAGGAGAATAAAAACGATGTCGATCAATGGGGAAACATTGATTTCGTCTGAATGCGCAGGAGCGTTGAAGAGTTGACGGCGGTGTTTCACGAGGGGTTGTTTTGTGATGCCGGCGGATTTTCCTTTGGCGGAAGCGGCGTTGGCGTTTGGTCTGCGTTTTCCGGTTCGGGGAAGAGCCATTCGACGTGGAGCATCCAGTAGGTGTTGTAGCGTTCTAGGCGAAGAATTGCCCGCTGGAGCAGGTTGCGTCGTTGGACAATCAAAGAAAGGAGAACGAGGCCGGGAATGGAAATGATCAAGCCCGTCTGCGTAGTGATCAAGGCTTCGGAAATGCCGGTCACAACGCTGTCCAGACGAGAGTTGTGGCTGGCGGCCATGCCGCTGAAGGTAGAAAGCATTCCAGTAACGGTTCCCAGCAGGCCAATCAAGGGACCGACGGCAATGAGAACCGCCAAGAATTTGATGCGGCGATTGACTGGCAAAAGGTATTCGTTGTGAATTTCTTCAAAATGCCGCTTCACTTCGCGGGCGGTGGAAGCGCCAATGTCCAGCAAGTCCCACAACACGCGCCAGCGGCCGCTAATTCGCTCGGCTATCTCTTTGTCCGACCAATCATAAACGCGGGCGCGGATGAGAAAGTGGAACTGAAGATTCAAAAACAACTTCAGCGCGGTGTAATAGAGCGCGACCGCCAACAGAAAAAGCGGGATCATCAGCCAGCCGCCGCTGACCCAAATCAAAGTCATGTCTTGGAAAAAGCCGCCTGAATCACCCACGGACGCCTCCTTGTTTGGGAGATTGGGCCGCTTTGGCTTGCCCGCGGGACAATCCGTTGACGAATTCTAAGGCAAAGCGCTCCAGCCGAGCCAGCACGCCGGCCGCTTTGCGGGACAGAAGCGCATGTACAATTAAGGCGGGAATGGCCAGCACGAGGCCGAGTTCGGTTGTGATCAAGGCTTCGGAGATGCCGGAAATCAAAGGCTTGGGATCTCCCGCGCCAAAGGCTTGCATTAACTTGAAGGTCTTGATGATGCCGGTCACGGTGCCGAGCAATCCAAGGAGAGGCGCCGTGGCGGCGGTCACGGCAATCAAGTTAAGAAAACGCTCCAGCCGAGGTTGCACATCTAGCATGGATTCATACATGACTTCCTCTACTAATTCGACCGGTTCGTTAGAATGCTCCACGCCGGCCGAAAGCAGAGAAGCGGCCGGCTGCGGCTGCTTTTGGGCTAAGTCCAGCGCTTCTGTTTTCTTGCCGTCCCGCAACAGCTTGACGATTTTGCCTACTACCCAGTGTTGCGGCTGTCGGATGCTGAAGATTTGAATGCCTTTGTAAGCGGCCACCAAAGAAGAAATCAGGGCAAAAAACACAATCGGCCAGACCCAAATGCCTCCTTTTTTTAGGTGTTCCCTCAAGGATTCTTTAGTTTCTCGAATTTCAATGGCATCGCCAACGGTGGAATCTGTCGGCAAGTCTCCTTTGCCGTTTTGGACGATTTCAGTGATCCTTTGTCCCTGACTTTTTTCCAAAGGGCGAATTTGCGGCTGCAAAGATCGGCTTTCATCGACCCATCCGACTGTTTCGCCTGATTCATTGGAGAAATACAAGAGCGGACCCACTTGGACAAACTGCCCATTTACCAACTGGCCTTCTCGGCTCAAAACTTGGCCGGAATACCGCTTCCCGCCGATTAAGGATTCCAACCGTTCGGCCGCCGAGCGGAGCAAGGACAAAGTTCGCTCCATTTTCTCCTGATCGGTGGAGTCTTCGTTTTCCAAAAAAAGATTGAGGTCTCGAATGGACTCTCTTTGGAGCGACAACTCGCCGATGGAAAGGGAAGTCTCGTAGCCGGCGATGAACTCGCCCGAAAGCACTCGCGCAATGTAGTCGTATTCCTGCTGCCGCTCTTTCACTTGGGACTCCATCGCCTCCAAGCTAATGCTTCGGCTGTCGCGGACGGCTTGAAGTTCTCGCGCCGTTGTGCGGAGGGTTTTGACTTCTTGCTGAAGGTTGTTCCATTCCTCGGCCAGCGGCACTTGGGCCGCTTGAACGGCTTCCCGCTGTTCGCTCAAACGGCGGATTGCGTCCTGCAGCTTGGCCTGTTGTCGATCAGCCAGCGCGTCCAACGACTGCGCGGACGCGCCCAACAAAGACGCGGTGATTAGCCCGATTGCCGCCATCCGAAAAATCCAGCGCCCCGCAAAATGACAAAAACCTCGCCTCATTCCACTTGCTTTAAACCCTGCACCGGCAACGGCACAAACCGCGCTTCCGTCTTCTGCTCAATCATGGCAATGGCTTCTTTCACCGCTTCGGCAATCTCCGGCCGGGAAACCCAACTCCATCCTTTATCAGAAGGCAGACCAAAACCCGCATCCTCATCAGATTCGGAAAGGAAATAGGCCGCTCCCAAACCCAAGTAAAGAGTCTGAACCGCTCCCACAGAACCATCGGCCAAAGTCCGCACTTCCTCAAAAACCTGCGCGACGCCGTCAAATTTCTGAATGGTGTCCAGAATGCTGACCACGCCTTGCATTCGCGCCGCCAATCCTTGCCGAGAGGAATCCGCATTTTCCGGAAGATTTTTGAAGTGGCCGGCCAAAGAATCCTGCAACGGCCGCGGCAATCGCGCTTTGAGATTGCGGAGACGTTGCTCCATTCCAGAGAGGAATCGAAGCACGGCTTCGGCGCTGGCCTCCAACTCCTGCCTCTGGGATACAAGCTCGGCCCGTTTTTGATCGGCGGCGCTGGCGGTCTGCTTGGCTTCGGCGATTTGCGCATTCAAATTCTCGCGCTCAGAGCGAGCGGAGCTAATCAGATCCCGCAAAAGCCGCTCCTTTTCTTTCCAGGCAGAGGCCTCTTCGGATATCGTTTTCTCAATCGCAACCCACTGCTCAACCACGGCTCGCACATCGCCGGCGCCGCCATCCGCAGCCTGTCCTGCTGGAATAATCGCCGCAAGCGCCCCCAACAAGACGAGCGTCCGCAGATTTCTAAACGGAATCCAACTCCAAATACACTGCATCATCTTTCCAAAAACAACCAACCGCAGTTTCTTTCCCTCGCCACAAAGTGGACGACTCTATCCCATTCCAATCGGCCGCGCCAAACTTTTTCTCCCCTTTCTATCGAGCAAGGTAGAACATCATGCCCGCCGGCTCATCGCCCGCGGTCGGATCAACGAGGAACGGATTGGGCGCATCCGCTATCTCATGGAACGGGCCGTCCACTTGCTTGGCGCCGTGCAATCTTCCCGTGTACTCGATTACGATTACACCATCATCGTTGACAGACACGGAAATGCTCGCAGGCTCCATCGGCGGCTCAGGAGACTCCACTTCGGACAGAAACTCCGTCGCGCCCAACGCAATGGGAACGGTGTCGTTAAACTCGCCGGTGTTGCTCAAATAGAAATCGTCCAGCCGGAGAAGCCCTTCTGATTCGCTGGCGGTCAACACGGCCATGAACAGAGTGTCCAACTGCGGCTGGACGACGCCAAGATCGACGGAGCCCGCCGGATTGCGATCCGAAACATAGTCTTCAGCCAGCGTCTTTCGCTCACCGCCGACTTGTTGGAGATGAACGTTAAACGTGTCTCCTTCGTCAATGGATCGATTGTTCACGTCCAGCCAAACATTGTAAGTCTCCCCCAACTTTAAAATATCGTCCGCAGTTCCTATGAATTCGATCGCGCCGCCAACGTTGTTCGCAGCCTTCAAATCTACTAAGTTTTCAGATTCTGCGTTGTTAAATTGAATAAACGGCCCGACATTATTGGCGAAATCGCCTTGAAATCGAATCGGCTTTTCGGACAGACCAAGGTTAAAATGCACCGTGTCGCCATCGGCTTCCGGCGCCGCATACACCCGGAAAAACAGAGTGGATCGCTCGCCTTCCTCAATTTTCAAAGACTTCAATTCAACGGCGTTGAGAGCCACCGCCGTGCCGAAGATCAAAGACTGGCTAGGATGATTGGAATCGCTTTCCAACACTTGAGCCGCCCCCACCGGGTTCTTCCAAGAGCCGAGTCCGTTGATGCTGCCCGCCGGCCAAGCGTCAAAGTTGTCAATCAGCGTCCAGCCATCGCGCACGCCGTCCAGCGCGCTGACTTTGAAATCCGCCGAAACAGAATCGCCATCGCGCGTCGCCGTCAAAGTAAAAGTCTTCGTCGCCTCAAGAGAAACCTCCTTGCTTCCCACGCCAAAAACAGAGTCCGCCGTAACATCGCCCACGCCGTGATTAATGCTCAATGCCGCATCCGCGCTGGCATCCCAACGCAACACGACAGAACCGTCCTTCACTACCGCCGGATAATCGGCGGCAAAACCGCGAATCACAAGCGGCTGCGTCCGGGAAATCGACTCAGGCACGCCGCTTTCTTGGATTTCAGCGATTTCCTCTTCTGATAAAGCGCGCTTCCATATCGCCACCTCGTCCAAAACCCCATTCACCCAATGCGACGCCGACGACCGCAATATCCCCCCTATCGAAGTGTTATTCACCAGCCAATCCCCCTCCGGCTTCTCCAACAACCCCTCAATCCCATCCAACTCCCCATCGATATAAATCGACCGCGCCCCATTCTCCTGCACAAACACAATATGATGCCACTCCCCGTCAAACGGCTCTCCCACCGTGTAAATATGCCCCACCGTCTGCCAACCATCTTGCCGAATATACACATCCAACTGCCCGGAAGCGCCCCCATTGTGCGTCCCCAAGTTAAACAACGGATTGCTGTCCTCCGTGTTCCCTTCGGAAAAAATCCGCAGATCATTCTGCCCCGCGCCTTCCAACTTCGCCCAAATCGACAACGTCCAAGACTCATGCTGATTGGCCGGCAAGTCTTCGCCCGCCTGATGCACCCGCGAAAGCAAAGTCTGCCGATCAAAGTTAAACTCAAAAGCTTGGCCCGCCTGCCCTTCCACCAAGTCTTCCGCCGTCAAATTCGTCAAATCCATATCGTAACCGCTAATCAAATCCGGCGTCTTCGTCCCCCGAACCTCATCCAACGGCCAATGCGAAACCAAACCTCTGGCAAGCGGCGAAAATATCGAACTCATCCCGTTCTCTTGGATTTCGGAGATTTCCTCTTCTGATAAAGCGCGCTTCCATATCGCCACCTCATCCAAAACCCCATTCACCCAATGCGACGCCGACGACCGCAATATCCCCCCTATCGAAGTGTTATTCACCAGCCAATCCCCCTCCGGCTTCTCCAACAACCCCTCAATCCCATCCAACTCCCCATCGATATAAATCGACCGCGCCCCATTCTCCTGCACAAACACAATATGATGCCACTCCCCGTCAAACGGCTCTCCCACCGTGTAAATATGCCCCACCGTCTGCCAACCATCTTGCCGAATATACACATCCAACTGCCCGGAAGCGCCCCCATTGTGCGTCCCCAAGTTAAACAACGGATTGCTGTCCTCCGTGTTCCCTTCGGAAAAAATCCGCAGATCATTCTGCCCCGCGCCTTCCAACTTCGCCCAAATCGACAACGTCCAAGACTCATGCTGATTGGCCGGCAAGTCTTCGCCCGCCTGATGCACCCGCGAAAGCAAAGTCTGCCGATCAAAGTTAAACTCAAAAGCTTGGCCCGCCTGCCCTTCCACCAAGTCTTCCGCCGTCAAATTCGTCAAATCCATATCATAACCGCTAATCAAGTCCGGCGTCTTCGTCCCCCGAACCTCATCCAACGGCCAATAAGAGACCAAGCCATCTTCCAAGTTCTGGGCTTCTAGCCCCCCCCCCCTCAAACCAGCCAATAAGGCAAGCGCGGCAACCAACCGAGCCGCATTCCGCAAAAAATGTGTGGAGTAAAAACTACGCATAAAAATAAGCCTTTCTTCAAAAATTTTGGATTTCAAAAGAGAGAAAAAACCAATCCAGCAATCCATGCAAGAAAAAATTGAATTTTTTTTTTTGGCGAAAAAAAGAAACGCCAAAGCAAAATTCCACGAAAAACAGAATCCTCCAAACGAGACTTTGACATTTCGTCCGCCCCGCTCCCGCAACGACGGCGCCGTCCAAAAACAGGAAACAACGGAAAGCCCGGCGGTTTTTACGGCGCCAAGACGCAATCGCGGCAAATCGACAACCCGAACACTCCCAAACGATAACCCTTTTGCGGCCGAAAAGGAATCATCGCCGGCATTGATCGCCTTCAACGAAACCCCAAAATAAGCGATCCAACCCGAAAGCCCGCGCTTTTGGAGCGCTCCTCCCAAAAAATACTCCTTCCAACACTCCTTCCGCTCTTTCCAGTTTCGATTGGGCATAAATTGCTCCTCCGGGCTGAATTGAAATTCCTTTAGCAATCCATTAGTCAATGCCCAATAATATCGTCAAGAGCACAAATAAGTTGGCCAAAGGAATAAACGACAACAAGAGCGCAAGAATTCTTTCCCAGCGTTTCCCCCATATCAGAACGGGGAATAGAAAAAGCGGGATCGATTGGAATAACACCTCTTCCACTTTCATCCCAAAAGCCTCCCAAGGCGTAGGATGAAAGTGCATCCTGCCTGCTGGAATAAGCACGAAATACAGAAAAAAGAACAGAGTGCCAGTCAGCCGATACCCGGCACATTTGTACCGCTTCCCCAGAAAGTATTTTTTGTAATCTCGTTTCATCGTTTTCCTTACCGCTTATTGACAAGATTTTCATAGCATTTCCATTAAAAAAGACAGGATTACCACTACTGGAAGAGCGGATAACAACAGGGCCGCGCACTTCTGCCAAAGGGATCCGCACACCACAACTGGGAGCAAAATTATAGGAATCGAAAACACTAAAGCAATCACGATCACTGCAACTATCCCTGTGAATATTCTCTCAGAAAAATTCAACCCATCCGGGTAGTAACTTGGAGTGAAAATGCCAAGAAGTATCCACATTAGATAGATTAGTTGCGTACACAGAAATCGCCATAGCGTGCTGTTAAAGCCTTTCCCTAGAAAGTAGTTTTTGTAATTTCGGCTTATTGTTTCTTCCTCTGGGCTGCGTTGAAATTCCTTTGGCAAGCCATTAGTCAATGCCCAATAATATCATCAAGTGCACAAATAGGTTGGCCAAAGGGAAAAAGGACAACAAGAGCGCAAGAATTCTTTGCCAGCGTTTCCCCCATATCAGAACGGGGAATAGAAAAAGCGGGATCGATTGGAAAAACATCTCCTCAATCTTTCTCCTAAAAGCCTCACTAGTCGTAAGATGATGTGAACCCATTCCTCCTAAGGTAATAAAGCAATACAGAAAAATGAACAGAGCGAAAGCTAGCCGATATCCGGCAGATTGGTACCGCTTTCCTAGAAAGTAGTTTTTGTAATCTCGTTTCATCGTTTTCCTTTTGTTTATAGTCACGGTCCGTTTCGTGTCAGATCCTGACAACCATAAATTTTGTAATTCTGCATTCCCCTGAATTTATCTATGCCCAGTATCGTTCCCTCCAATGCTTTTCGTGCAAAAGCATCCATGCATACATTCAAGGGGTCGTTGGCCATCCAGCTGGCAAAGAGAACGCCTAAAGCCCCCGCCATTTTTCTATGTTGAAGTGCTTGTCGTCCAAATATGTTAAAGGGATGGGCACCCTCTGGTGCCGTAACATCAGTTTCCCAGAGCACAATGGCGCGGGGTTTGAGACCCAAATCTTGGTAGTCATCCACCGTGCTAGGCTCTTGAGCGATTCCGAAGGCATTGCACCAATTGACCCCATCTGTTTCACAACCTATTAGAATCACAAGGCGGTAGGGATGTTGATTTAATTTTCATTGCGCTTTTCTTTGAGAATTGGTTCGGTGATGTTCTCGGTTTCTAAAAATTCAGGATTGTCAACTTGATGATGGCGAAAATCAGGATCATTGAGCAGAATAATGCAATCTCCAATGGGATCCCCATCATCAGAAATGCCTTCCCAAAGATAACTTCCATAGGCATAACCGGACATTGTTGCTGGACAATAATAAGAAAGATCTCCTCTCAAATATTCCCTGCCATCTTTTTTCGCATTCCATACTTCTCCAATATCATCAGGAAGTCGTTCAACAAAACTCTCCAAGGTTTCCGTAAGGTAAAAAAATGGCTCCAATAACTCGTCACCGCATTTCTGTAAAATAATGTTGCAAGAATTGAGCATTGGTTTTAGCCACGGCATATTTTTTTTAATCTCTAAATCCACGCCGACTCCCAAAATTTGGTTGTCAGAGGAATAAGCGTAACCACAAGGCGAGCCTTCGCCATAGCTGGATCTTGTATATATTCGATTCCGGTAAGAGAGAGTCTTTTTCCAATTCGAACGTAAGTCAATAGGTGTTGCTTTCATTCGATTCGATGTTGGATCGTAGAAAAGCATTAGATCGCCTAAGTCATTTAATTTTTCCATAATAAACAGCCTTTTTGACTGCGTTTCCATTCATTGGATACTAATTCTCGTTGCACTCTTCTTTGAGAATTGGTTCGGGTATGTTCTTGGTTTCTAGTTTGAAGCCAAGCCGAGGCCATTTATTTATATTAGGATATCCTTCCACATAATCATCAATCAGAATGACGGCGTCTTCAATCGGCTCGCCACTATCTGAAAGACCTTTCCAAAGACAAGTTGTGTGAAAGAGTAAACCTCCGCTAGGTAATGGATTCGCTGAATCACTTTCCCAAAAACAAATTGATCCCGGCTGATGCCGTGGGTAGTTGCTTTTATCTAGTTGAAATTCTTTTCCGAGACGTTCTCTCAATTCTTGCCATGTTTCTGTAAAAAAATAGTAAAACGACTCTATTATGCCGTCGTTGTCAATGTCCAAAACTATAGCGTTGCGGCAGTTAAACACAATGGATTTTGCCCACGGCTGATCCTTGATCGTCGGGGTTGTAAACTCAATTCCAAGCAGTTCGTTTTTTAGGGTTTTAATTATGTTGTATTCGCCAAGATCATCCTCAGCGCAAGTGTTGACATTGGATACGTATATCCGGTTCAAGTAGCGGCAGGAATTTTCTCGATGTTTTTCTGACAAAACCAATTGGGACGCTTTCATCCGTTGAGATACCGGATCTCGAAATAAAGCTGTTTGAAATGAATAGTTCTTCTTTTCCATGAAATTCCTCTTTACTTTACCAACGAATAAAATTCAACACAACGTTACCAGAACCAGGGGTAAGGTTGTTGCACTCCGCAGATTCATCTCCAGACAATCCAAAAACATTTCTATTAACATCTATAGCAACAGAAAAAAAACTCCCTTCCGCTAGGAAGAAACCGGACGTTGCGTGCTTGAGTCTATCCACTGAGGAATATTCTCTGTCTCTAACTCAAAACCTAATGGATAATTCCAACTTTCAAACCCAAGAACACAGTCGCCCTCAGGTTGATTGTTGGCCAAATATCCCTCCCAAAAACAACAATAGTCGGGAGGAAATCCGATGTAGCAGACTGGGTAGAAAAAACCGTCCCCACCATCAAGCACTTCCTTTTTGTTGTCGTTGACTCGTTCTTGAAACTCTTCCCAACTCTTGGTGAAATACCAATAAATATCGCAGTCGCTATAATTGCTATTCGTCACCTCAGCAAAGGTATCTCTGGCAGGATTAACGGCGTTGGGCTGGCCATTCACCACCGCATTGACAGCGTTAAATAGTGGGCGCAAACAAGGTGCTTTTTTCCGAACATCCACATTTGAACACCCAAAACCAATCAGCTTTTTATCTCGAGAAAGGACAATGTCATAGAAGAAAAAAGGATTGTCAGATTCTTTGCAATCACGATACACTCGACCGCGATGATAAAGATAGCAAGAGACTCCAACATCGGGATGTAAAAATCCGGCTGTTTTCATCCGCCGAGACTGAGGAGCGTAAAACATCGTTAGTTTCATAGGATTCGCCTAATACTATGGTGCCAGAGCGTCATACACATAGCCCCAAACGGGTTGAGTTATTCCAACTAGGTTAGCGCAAGCAGTGGCAATGGCTTGCGCACCAAACTCCAGGTCAATCCAATCGTTATTTTGCACACCATCAGCATATTGCCGAAAGGCCGCTTCAAACTCTGCGGCGTGATCGCTACTATTTCCCAACACTGCAAATAGAACAGCCCCAGTACCAAAATAGGGAATTGCCGTGCCAACTAATCCCTTTTTAGCTAAGGCAAGATGCGTTGCTGTTAGTCGTCTCGTTTGGATAAGCAAGGATTTTCTGTCATTGTTCAGTTTTCTCAACAACCCCGGTGAAGGAATTTCCCCGGCATCGAGAGCATCCTGAATTCTTTGATTGGTTCTCATTACTGCCGACAAGTGATGATTAGCACCTGATCGTGCTGTCTGAGCATAATATCGCAAAACCTCCTCATCCCAAGTATCAATAACAGACTGATTCATTTGGGTCAATCCGGTGCTAAAACCGTTACCCACTGATCTTCCAGAACCACTGTTGTTAGCTATATAGGGATACCTCCCTCGTAATTCTGATATCGGTAATTTCCCTCCATTTTGCCCAGTTGGGGGGTGATAAGGAGCACCGGTAAAAGGTAAACGCTCTCTAGGCCTCCGGACTATGACCTTAGCGGCGATTTCAACTTGATTGCTACTTGTGGATTTGGCGCTGGACAAGATAACGTTGCCTTCTGGAGTTTTTTCGAGAATGATACCAGCCATGTCGTCGGGTGTGGCAGATATTCCGGTAAGGTTAACAGTCCCAGAGTATTCGTGAAGCCCGTTGGAAAGCCCGGCAAAAGGCTGTTCGTCATATTCTTCTTCCCCATCGCCAGGAAGTGCGCCGGGAGGAGTGGGCGGTTCTTCTTCGTCGTCGTTGGTTCCGTCGTCGTCGGAGTCGCTTCGGAAGGGGTTGGTGCCTAGATAATACTCGGCTTCGTTGCGCAGGTTGTCCGGCTCAAAGTCTTCTTGCGAATCATAAACGTGGTTGTTGGCCAGTCCGGAGAAGGCGGCATCTATTTGGCCGTCTCCGTTTCGGTCGACTGCGGAGTCTGGGTTGGTGGGGTTGGTTTTGCTGACGAGCAACTCGAAGCCATCGGTAAGGCCGTCTCCGTCGGTATCGGCTCGGCTGCCGCCGGTGAAGAAGCCTTGCGGGGAGGCGAACTGAGAAAGGGGAACGCCAATGGTTCGGCCGGAGGGAAGAGCTTCGATCCATGCCCAGTAAGTCGTGCCGGATACGCCGGGACGAAAGTAAAGATCAAAGGTTTCTTCCGTGTTGTTTCTAGGTGTAAAAACAAAGTTGAGATGAGTAACTCCGTCGACAACGGTCGTCCCGGTGAAACGGATGGAGGCGCGTCCGTTGGAGGTTTCGGTTTCATGATGATCTATCAAGAGGTTAGTAGTAGGAGCGGAGGATTGTCCCGCTTGGATTTGTCCCCAAGTTCTTGCCAATTGCAAAGCGCTGGAGGAATCCAATGGCGCAAGAAACAGCCAAGCGGAGTCGGTAACTTGATTGTTTGGGTCGAGGCTGTAAGCGTCCAAGGGATCGGAATGGAAAGTCCGAAGTTCAAAGATATTGGTAACTTGGTCGGAGTCAAAATCTTCATAGCCGTCGTTGGTTCCGTCGCCGTCGCTGTCGGCGTTGTGAGGGTCTAGATTGTAAGCGGCAAAGAGCTGGGTTTCCTCAGCGTTAGTGAGTCCGTCGTTATCTTCGTCGCCATCCGGATTGATGGTTGGTTGAGGAGGTTGAGGAACGGCGGGTGGAGTTTGTGTCCCGGAAGGGAATGCGGCGTTGTAGTGGCTTTGTATTTCTTCATCTGGGAGAACCTCGCGATAAGAAGCAAAGGCAAGTATTTGTCCTTTGAGATTATGGTGGCTATCTGGAAGGAATGGAGACCAGCCAAGCTCGCTGGCCGCATCTGTGAAAATATGCCCGTATCCATACATAATTCCCACTTGTTGGCCGTCCACAAATACCTCTGTATCCGCGCCATCGTAAGTGTAAACAATATGCGCGTCGCGGCTGTAGGGACTGGACAGGCTCCGCCCGGAGATTGATGTGAAGAAATAGTCTCCCACGTTTCGTCTTGTGACGCCCAGCTGATTGACCTGCGTAGAAGACCTTCTTTCCTGATCAAACTTCAACCACCAAACATTATCGCCAAGCAGCACGGGGGAAAATTGATCTGTTTGGGGAACGTTCACCACAAACTCATAAGTGGCGTTAAAAGCTCCCGTCATGCCGGCAAGGTTGTGCGTCGGATGGGTTGTAGTGTCAACGGGCGTTGTCATGATTGAATTATGGGTCGTTCCCGCAGAAACGACGGCCCGCTCCCAGTCACTTACCGAAAATCCAACGACTCCGCCACTTGACGAACTTCCACTGCTGGAAGAAGAAGCAGTAAAACTGCTGGTGATCCCATAATCGCCAACGTCGGTGGTGGAATAATGCCGCACGCGAACATAATAAGTTCCCGCCCTCACTGAATGACTGATCTGAAAGTTCCTGTTTTCTCCGCTATCGTCATCAGAAGCCAATTCGCTGCCCGAACTGTTCAATAAATGGCCGTAGACGTCCGTGTTCCCCGTGCTATAAACCGTCAACGTTCCAGATTCGACAACTGTTACCCGATACCAATCTTCATCTCCCGCAGTATCGATGGCGTCCGAGGATGAACCATTGAGCGAAAGCGTATATGCCCAAGATATACTGCTACTGCCGGAAGCACTGCCGCCATCGCCTTTTCCCGATGATCCGCCACCACCGGAAAAGGATGCATAGAAATTGCTGGTGATCTGGTAGTCGCCAGTGCCGGTGGTGGAATAATGCCGCACGCGAACATAATAAGTTCCCGCGCTCACCGAATGGCTAATTCGAAAGTTCGTGACTGGGCCTCCATCATCGTTGGAAGCCAGTTCGTTCCACGCGCCGTCAAGCAATGTACCATAAGTGTCTGTGACGTCTGTGCTGTAAATCGTCAACGTCCCCGATTCGGTAAGCGTTATCCGATACAGATCTTCCTCTCCCGCAGAGTCAATGGATGACTTGAGGGAATCGTCAAGGTTCAAGATGGATCCGTAATAATGGGAACCGCCATCGAAGCTGCTGCTGATGCTGTAGTTGCCGGTGCCGGTGGAATAAAAATGCCGCACGCGAACATAATAAGTTCCCGCGCTCACCGAATGACTGATCTGAAAATTGTAGCCTTGCCCGCCATCGTCGTTGGAAGCCAATTCGCTGCCCGAACTGCTCAACAAATAGCCGTAGACGTCCGTGCTACCCGTGCTGTGAACCGTCAACGTCCCAGAGCCGGTGACCGTAATTCGATACACATCCTCTTCTCCAGCAGGATCGATAGCGTCCGAATGAGAGCCATTTCGAGGATCCAAGTCATAGCGGTAAAAAATTGCCCCGTTCATCGCTACGGGCAGTGCCAAAAGACCGGCCAGCAAGGCCGCCCATTGTCTCGCCAATTTTTATCCGAATCATTCGCATTTTTTGATTCTGATACGTCGTTTTACAAAAAATTATTGCTTTTATTCTTTTCTATACGTCGTCGCCGAAGAATCGGATATCTCTACTTTGGATTCAATCATTTTCATCGGCAGGCAAGTTTTTAATTTAAGGTTTTGCGTGCGTTTGTCAAACGGTTGTGAGCGCATAGTTCAAAGGCCGATTGAAAAGGGATTTATTCAAAAGAGATGGGTTGAGGCGGCGGTTTTACGGTTCCGGGTTCTGGGGGTGTTTTTAGGGAGAGGAGAAAGGCCATAAGATGTTCAATTTCTTGAGGGGTGAGCAAGACGCCGAAGGGAGGCATTGGGGAAACTTCGGCGGGGTAGCCTTCGGCAAGGACTGCCTGCGGTTCTAATAAGCTTTGGCGGAGGTAGTCCGGTTGTTTGCGGGCGGCGATGCCGTCTAATGGAGGGCCAACGATTCCGCCTTCGCCTTTTACTTGATGGCAGCGGATGCACGAGGCCGCCGGGTTTTGGCGGAAGATTTCTTCTCCGACGGCGGCGTTTCCTGAAAGCGGCGTTGACTCGGCAAAGGCGGGTTGGAACAGGATTTCTTGCAGCGACAGATCGTCGTAATAAGCGGCGCCGGTGGAAGTTCCCCATCCGCCAAAGAGGCAGTTGATGAGAATTGAGCTGCGGTTGCCGGAGTTGAAGGTGACTTCGACTTGTGTCCAGTCTTTCTCTTTTTGCAGGGCTGTGGTGAGGGCGCCTTGCATGGAGTGGACGTTGAGAAGCGCTCCCATCGCGCCGCTGAGGCCGCGCGTCATAATCCAACCGGAAAGGCGGTATTCGGTGTTGGGTTTGACGGCAACTTCGGCGCGCCATCCGGCGTCGGCGCCTTTTTGAGATTCAATTTTTAAGGCGCGGCGTCCGCTGCGGACAAAAGGAGGGCTTTCCACAACTACCGAGAAAAAGGTATCGCCTTGATCTCGATAGATATGCGGACTCCAAGCGGTGACGACCGTGCCCAATCCCTCTTCAAAGGAAGGATTTTGCAGGAGATTAGGTCCCAGTGTTTTCTCGCCTAATGCAATATCCAGCCGCTGCGCCGTGGTTTTCAAAGCCAACGAAAGCCAGGGGTCTTCGCGGTTTTCCGGGTTGAGAAACAGGCCGCTTATCACTCGCTTCACGGTTTCGGAGGGAGCGGCGAGCTGCGCCATTTTGGTGAACGCTTCGCGGCGCACGGCCGGATTGGCGTCGGCAATGACCGCCGTGTCCAACAACAACTGTTCGGCGATTGCGTCGTTGCCGAGAGCACGGACGGCGTTTTGTTTTAGCTTTGGGTTTTTGTTCAACAAAGCGGCTTGATGCGCTTGGCGGTCTAATCGGTTCATGCCGTGTAGCGCCCACAAGGCGTGGATGGACGATTGACCACCTGCCAATACTTCTTTCCGAAGCAAGGAAACGGCGTTTTCGGAGGAAGATTCCACCAACAGTCGTTGCGCGGTGAGTCGCCAAAACAAATTGGCGTCCGACAAAGATTGCACCAATTCCCGCGTGGAAGCGCCTTGGAGCGAAGCAATTTTCGGCGGGGCGGCGTCTTCCCAAATAAGGCGATAAATGCGGCCGTGCCGCCGGTCTCGATTCGGGTTGATGTGGGCGTTGCCGATGCCTCGTTTGGCGTCGTAGCCTCCGCGGGCGGTTGACGGCGTTGGGTTGTGTTGGATGATGAAGTTGTACCAATCGGCAATCCAGAGGTCTCCATCCGGCCCCACTTCCGCGGCCACCGGCGAAAACCATTCATCCGCGCTGGCGACAATGGCAAAGGCGTTCTCGGCTCGGAATCCGGAGCCATCTGGCCGGATTTGGAAACCTCCCAAAAGATGCCCCGTTGGGCCGCAGACAAAAGCCATCGAATCCTGCCAAGGTTCTGGAAACCCGTCGGAAACAGCCAAAGCGTGTCCCGCTCCCGCCGTGTAGTTTCCAAAGGCGTCGACTTGACGGACGTTGGGAGTTAGCGGATGGAAGGCGGCGGAATCAGCAATCATGGAGGCCGTCATTTTGCGGGGAGAACGTTGGTAAGCGGTTGTCGGAAAACCGCAGAAGAAACTCGGATTGTTGTTGGCCGTCGAGCCAAAGACGTCGCCGGCCGCATTGAAGCCAAGCCCCCAAGTATTGTTGTTGAACTGGTGCAGGAAGGTGATGTTTTTGCCGTCGGCGCTCATTTGAAACACGCCGGAGCCAAAGCGGTTGGGCTGTCCCGCCTTTTTGCCGGCAAACCCCGAATAGCCAATTGCCCCCCAAATTTGGTTGTCGAATCCGTAGCGCAGATTAGACGGCCCCGCATGAGTATCGCCAATCCCCCACCCCGTGTTCAAGGTTTGGCGGGCGTCCGCGCGATCATCTCCGTCCAAGTCCTTCAAAAAAAGCATATCCGGCGCCTGCGCCACGATGACTCCGACGCGGCAGGGAAGGAGAGAAGTGGGAATGTTCAATCCTTCGGCAAAAACCGTCACTCGATCGCAACGCCCGTCCGCATCCGTATCCTCCAAAATTTTGATCCGGTCGTTGCCTTGCCGTCCCGGTTGGATTTCGTTGGGATAATCGACGCTCTCCGCAACCCATAATCGACCGCGCGCATCCCAGCTCAAAGCGATTGGATTGACGATGTTCGGCTCGCCGGCAAACAACTCCAATCGAAATCCCATTGGCGCGCGGGTGTAGTCCATGCTGTCCTTTGGCGACAGCGGGAGTTGATATTTCAAAGGTTCCGGCCGGCCTTCATAATTTGGAATATCGGCGCGCCGTTGGTATTGAAGAGGAGTTCGGCCATTGACAAACGCCTCATAATGCGCCCGCCTCTCCTCGCCAACCGCCCATAAAATGCCTTGCTTCAAAAGCGCGTGAAACTCTGGACGACTCCATACCCGATGGTCATGCCCCGAAGCCGTGTAAAACACTCGTCCCTTCCCTTGCGTTCGCGCCCAAGTCCACGGCTCCGGCTCGGTGTGCGGATCTCCCGGCACGGCGTCCCGCACTTGCAACACCGTTCGGTTGGTCGGGTTATGGTCGGAATGGAAATAAGATTCATCCCATGCCTCCAGTGGAGGAATTCCCGCGACGGCGGGATGGTCGGGGCGAATAGTCCGCACTGGGAACACGCCGCTTCGATGGCTTTTAAACCGTCCGCCAACCAGTCGGCCGTAGCCGGGTTCGCTGGCAAAGCACCAACTCGCGCAATGCACAGGAACAAAGCCGCCGCCCTCTTCGACGAACGAAAGCAGGTTCCGCCACTGGCCGGGCAGAATTTCCGCATGGTTCGCATAGAGCAAAAGTGCGTCAAAACGGCGTAGAAAGCCCGCGTCGCCCAAGGCTTCCTCCACCGAAGTTACATAGTCAAAGTAAATGGCCTCCGGGCCAAGCGCCTGCTGCAACATCGGATAGTAAAGATGGGAGTTGTGGTGTTCGCTTTTGTGGCCGAGGAAGAGAACGCGAATCGGTCCCTCGGCGGCAAAGGCCGACAAACCCGCCGCCAAAACGAAGCTATAAATTGCAAGTAGAACGCGCATGATTATATTATTGAACTGAGTATTATATTATTGTATCGATAGCTTGTAGAATTATGCCAACATATCCTCGTTGAAATTTGTCCAGCTTTTTCGAATGTCTTCGGGGCATGCCAAAAGCAAAGAAAGCAAAAGGTCTGAAACGGTAAAACATAATAAAATAAAACCGCTTTATGCTTATTCGTCTTATGATATAATGCCGCCTGTTTTTTTGATTCCGTTATTAAAGCGGCCAATGTTTATTCATTCTAGAAAACAATTTATTATCCAATCTTTTTCTTTTGGGGGGCATAGAATTTTTTCAGCCTTTACCTCGCCATTCGAGTGCGCGGGTCGAGTTGGATTTGCAAGGTACGTTCGGAAATAGCCGTCGCCTGAGAGTCTGGACTGGGGCGAGAGGCTCGACGTTTTTGAAACTCCTTCCACCATTCGGCCGCCTGATTATCCGTCCAAGTTTGGTAGGCCGAGGAACTGCGCAAAATTGCGACCAAGGCTTGAGCTGATTGTGGACGATTGGAAGGTTCTTTTTCTAGGCATTCCATGATTGCCTTTTCCAAAGAATCTTCCACGGCGACTCCCAGCCGTTCACTCGGCGGCTCCGGCGTTGAGGAAACATGTCTCCGCAGCACCTCAAAGGCCGATTCTCCATCGAACACATTTTCTCCCGTCAACAGGTAATACCCCAAGGCGCCGACAGCGTAAATATCGCTACGATGGTCTACTTGCTCTGGAAAAGACACCGCTTCAGGGGAAATAAACTGCGGCGTGCCGGCGATGGTCAAGCCGTGCGACACTTCCGTCGACACCTTCGCATAGTCTTGATATGATTTAGCCAATCCGAAATCCAACACTTTTACCATGTCCTCCGCCATGCCTCCCCGATTGCAAAGAATAACGTTGGCCGGTTTGATGTCTCGATGCACTAATCCCGCCTTGTGAGCCTCGCTGAGAGAAGCGCACACTTGTTGCAAGATGTGGATCACCCGCCCTTCGGAAAGCCGCCCCTCCGCCTGAATCAACTCCCGCAGGTCGAGGCCGTCGATGAACTCCATCGCATAGTAAAAAATCCCGTCCGGAGTGTGGCCGTAATCATAAATCCGAACGGTGTTGGGATGAAGAAGCCGGCAGGACAGTTGCGCCTCTCTCTCGAAGCGCCGGATCGCCTGCTCGTTGGCATTGTCCGGCGACAATAATTTAACCGCCGTATCCCGCCGCAGCAAGGCGTGCCGCGCTTGATACACCAATCCCATGCCTCCCTCGCCGATTTTTTTGACTAATGTGTATTGTCCCAACTCCCTTGCTTCCAAAGACGCCATTTTCATCTGCCGACGCAACGCAATGTTGAGATAAGAAAATAGAAAGAGGCCAATCCCGCACAAAATGCACAGCAACAAAAGAATGAGGAAAATCAGACGCAAAGACTGCAACGGCTTGAACGCTTCTTCCGCATCCAGCTTGGTAATGATCCCAAACTGATGATCCGGCAACCACTGCCACGCGCCGACCACGGGAACTCCGCGATAATCGCGGACTTTTTTGACTGCCATTCCCTTGCCTCCCGCCGCGGCATTCCGAACCAGCGAAGTCAAAGGCCAGGACTCTTTGGCTTCCTTGGGTTCGTAGCCTTCGGCAAGATTGCCGCCGGGATCGCGAAGTTCGAGCGTCAGCGCCGATCTGTTCCCGCGTTCGATCAACCCCCATTGGCTCAATCTCTCTTCAAATCGGCTCTGCGACAACATGATCCCGTCGGAAGAAAAGGCGAAGGTTTCTCCCGAATCTCCCGGTCGGGCAACCGATAAAATGCGGGTAAACTCTCGCCTGGGCTCAATAATTAATCCAAGAGCGGCAACCACTTTTTGATCTTCCATCGCTCGAATCGGCGCCGCAACCGCCATGATCGTTCGGTCTCCGCGTCTTTCCCCCGGACGCCCGACGCCGCGAAACTCGCCTCCCTCGCCGCGTCCTCCTCGCATCGGGCCGACAGCATTCCGACTTCCAAATAGCGGACGCTCTTCGCCTTCCCGCCGCCGCATAGAATCACGATATCTCCGGCCGGCTTCTTCGTACGCACGACGACGAGCGGGAGACATCCGCGCCGGCTTGTAGGGCGTTAGCAACACCGGCTCGCCGCTTTCAAAAATATGCTGGTATTTCTCCCTCGCCTCGTCTTGCAATTGGTAGCCCAACATTTCCTCCGGCCCCACTGCAATGATGATTCCATCCGGATTAATGACCACGAATCCCAACCCCAACACTCGAAGCCGCTCCCCCAGATAGCGCCGAATTTCTTGAACTTCTTTGTAGGAACGCAACGCCTCTGCTTCCGCATTTTCTTGGGAAACTCGAACCGCCGCTGCAACCAAGGATTGAATTTTCCCTTCTGACGCCAGAGTTTCGACAAAGCGAAGCTGGTCGTCAATCCACACATCGAGAGCCGTCACACTGGATGCAATGAGCGAGTCCAGTTCGTGGCCTATCTGTCGCTCCACCGCCCGCCGAACTTCGGAATCGCACCACCATCCGGTCAACAACACCGTTGCCGCCACTGCCAACGGCGCCAGCCAAACCTTTTCCCGCCAAAATCGCATATCTCCATTCCGCTCCACGAAGCGAATGTTGCTATCTTAACAAAAGACGAAACCCAAAACGAGAAAGTTTCACCGCGCTGTCCGCCGCATTCTCAAAGAGGCTCTTTGCTTGCCGAACAACAAATTTTAAGCAAAAAATAGGCAAAGAATCGCTTATTCAAAATACAGCGCGCCAACAATCCACTGCCCGGCGAACAAAAGAAAACTTCAGCACCGCAATACCTTATGAAAGGCAATAAAAACCAACTCCGCGCAATCCAAACGGGAATGCTCCGCTGGCTGGGAATTCTTGCGGAATTCGTCCTCGCCTTTTTGCTCACCGCCGGCTTGCGCGGCCTTTTTGAGTATTTTCGGATGCGCTTTCCTTCCGCCTTCGGCAATCTCGCCGTTCTAACCATGGTTTTCCCAATGGCCGGCTTCACTTTGCTTTATCATCGCTGGCGAACCCGGCCAAAGGCGGGGACAATCCACCTCGGCAGTTGGCGCAATCTGCCGCACTTATTCATTGGATTCGCCATCGGCCTCAGTCTGGGGCTTCTTGGGTTGCTGGCCGCGCATTGGATAAATCCTCATTTCTCCCTTAAGTTTGTCGCCCCACATCAAACAGATTGGCTTCAATGGACCCAAATCATCGCCGCAGCCGGCGGCAGTAGCATCTGGGAAGAATTCCTCTTTCGCGGCATCATTACCATGCGTCTCCTCCATTCCGGACTCTCTTTTCATCGGGCCGTCTTGCTTAGCGTCTTCATCTTCACCGCAATGCACCTTGGCGTCGAACCCGGTTGCTGGTTGTTCTTTGTGTTTGCCGCCGCCTATTTGCTAACTGGTTTGCTTTGCTTCTTTGGAAGCATCGGGGCGCCTTTGGGTTGCCACTTCGTCTTCAACTTCATCCGCCACATGGTCAATACCGAAACCTGCATCCTCGCCCCCAACGCCCAAGAACACCTTCCCCTGCTTGCCTTCATTTGGAGCGCCGCCGCGGGAATAGCCGCCCTGCCCCTCTTGCTTTTCTTCCAAGAACGACCGAACAGCAGCTTTTTCAAAATGAAAAGCTGAACGTCCCGTTGCCTTCCACTTTGAGCGATCCTATCGAGAGGATATTCATGCCGAGAAGCACGTCAAAATCATTGACGCCGGAATCAAATTCGGATCCTTCAATGTCTTGGTGAAACATACACAACGTTCCCAAAATATCTTTCCCGCCTTTATTGATAGGTCTACCTAACAGGAAACCAACTTGAAAACGGTAATTATTGTGCGTCTGGACACCAGACACACCTTGAACGGGAATTCGCCCAATCGGAAACAGACCCACTTGATCAGCGGCGGATTTGGTAATACAAGTCGATTCTGCACCAGTATCGACTAACGCCTTAAAAAACCGCGCTTGCGTCGGGCTTATTTTTCCTCGAGAGGATCCGGCGGGCAAAATGGCTACTTTTAAGAATATCTTGGAATTGTCGTGTTGTCCCCAAATGCAAGGCATGAGATTAGAATCGAGAGTAAATTCCCAAGTCAATCGGACGAGGATCTACTTTCTGAATCGAGAACATCCCGTCCTCGTAAAACGTTTCTCCGGCGGTATGCGCGTCCTGCGCCGTATCGAAGAAAGCCACGATCTTCTGATGACGCAACAACGCAGTTTCTCCAAAGTGAGATTCCAGCAGATCCGGCAGAACCGATTGAAAAAATTCAAAGTTTTCCTCCACTTCTCGTTGTTTCTCTTCTTTGAAAGTCACACTCATTGCGTCTTTATTCTGATCCATTTCTCGTTCGCGCGCAAATTTTATTTTAACGATTCAATCGCTCTGTTTCTTCAGCAGTTTGAGCGCGGTTTTGTTATTTCCGTGAACGGATGGCTCAGCGCACCAAGCATGCCGCAGTTTGTCGATTGTCTTTTCCAAAGTTGCAGGCAAAGACAGCATCTCGCAAACGGCCTCGTCAATGCGTTTCCTGTTCTCATCGCAATGCGCTTGGCAAGCGGGTTTCAATTCTAATTTTGCCATTTCGTCAAAGTGATTAGCGGCTTGCGCTAACTTGGCGGCAGGCAAGCGCGCTAAATCAGGACACGGAATCTGACGCAACGCGCCGATTTGCGTTGTCGATCTTCCTTTTTGCGTTCTCTGCCCGCGAGTCCAATGAACGATAAAGCCTAAAATGCTATTCGCCCAGAGCGCAAACGCTTTGCGAATTCTAGCATCGCCAATCCGCAAAGTCGTCCAAGCCCGGCCGCCGATGACGTCATCTCTGGTTGACGCCGCCAATAAAGCCTGCGAAAACCAACTCATTCCCCGCTGATAAAGCAGTTTGCTTTTCTTTGGACGCATTCGTGTTGCTAGTTCTTTGCGGACTTCAATTCCTTTATGCGTTGGCTCGGCGATTAGCCATTTCTGCGTTCTGCAGTTTGCTTCCCAGAGAGATGCATCACGGGCAATCGCCCGCTCGTCCGCTAACCGATGAAACTCAAACGCGCCAATCGGTTCTCGGCCGGGCAAATGGCCAATCAGATGATGCGTTGGCCCGACGGCGAACAGCTTTTCCAAAGTCGTCATCCCGCATTGGATATGATGCGTTTGGCCGCTTTTCCACTCGCGCAATTCGCCTTTGGCGAGCATCAGAGAATCGACGGCTAAATCGGCGTTTTCCACGCCGAGATAACTCCACGGCGCGCCGTCTTCCTCCGGCTCAAACACGGCAACAGAGCCAACCTCCTCGCCTCCAACATGGATGGGACGGGCGCTAGCGTTCATTCGAGGAGGAACAGGCGGATTGAACTATTTTCTCATCCACCCCTTGTTCCAAAAGGGAATGGATTATTCGCTCTCGCTCTTCTCGCCGGGCTTTTTCCTGCAGATTCCGAAGCCTCTTTGCTTCTTCTTCTTTGCGCTTCCGATCTTCCTCTCTGCGCCGTTCTATTTGTCGAAGGAAAAAATCTCCCGCACTCATGATAACTGATACAATCCAATGTACTGCTTGATAAGCAAACCAAACGATAAGAACCGAGGCAAGTATTCTTTCTCCTGCGGCAATGACAAATGAATCCCAATCTTTCCAATCCAACCGGGCAATGTTCCATCCTCCGAAAATAAGCAGAACCGTATAGAACAAAAGCTCATGCTTTTTCCGAATTCCCCATATCGCCTGCCTCTCTTTGTTTTCCTCATCGCTCACTTCTTTGTGTTTTCTTTCTTCATTATTTTTGTTTTCCTGTGAAAATCCAATAAAAGTTTCTTAAAGTTACGAAACTTTGCGGACGGCTTGGCGGATGGCGCGGGCAACCTCGCCGGCTTCGCCCAAGCGAGAGGGAATGGAGCGAAGTGTGACGCAACGAATGGGCGAGGAAGCGCGGCTTTTTTTGGCGCGTGTGGCGGTCAGCAACATTTCCTGCATTCCCGTGTCGGCGGAAAGCGAGCCGTCAGAAGCGGTGACGGCGATAATGTTTTCGAACTCTTCCTGAATCATTTGCCGAGTGCGGCTCCAAGCGTCGGCAAAGGCGGCCGTCAACGGCAACACAAAGCCGATTTTGCCGCCGGGCCTCAACTTTTGGCGAGCGAGCGCCAAGAAACTGGCGGCCATTCCGGCTTGGTTGCTGACGGGTTCGCCTTCGGTCAATTCGCGCCAACGCTTTTGGCAGGCGTCGCGGTCGCGGTCGCTCAATCCGGCGATGTCAAAGGCGCTTTGCCCGCCGCGCGTCCGAGAATACGGCGGGTTCATCAGAACATAGTCCAGACTTGCGTCCGGCACGGAAATGGAATGCTTCTGCGGGTCAGACGAGTCAGACTGGAGTGCAGAACGGCCGGAAGCGGCGCCGACGACTTCTCCAAAGAGGTCTGGGATGCTGCCGGCCGCCAGATATTCCAGCGAGCCCGTCAACGCATTGGATCCGCCAACTTTGACCCAGCCAATTTGCGTGTCGCCGTAAGCGTCTCCCTGCCCAATGGCCGCCAAAGAAGAGGCGGCAAAGTGCGAGGCGATGGGGCTGACGTCCGTGCCAATCAGGCCTTCTTCCATCGCCGCTCTATGAAAGGCCAAGAGAGTGTCCGGCGTTCCTCCGCTTTGTTCGTAAAAATCCTGCGCCCTAGAATAGCCGGCGCGAAGCAAAGTTCCCGTGCCGCAGGCCAAGTCCGCCATTCGAATGCGGCGAAACAAATCGGCGTCCGCCCAATCGGCGCGGTCTTCGAAAGAGATGGTCAAAGCCGCCAGCAGTTCGGCGGCTGACGGCGTTGTGTAGAAGGCCGCAGATTCCTTGCGATCCTCGGAAAGTTTGGGAAACAACTCCGCGCCGATGCTGATATACAGGCCAAGCTGAGAAGTTTCTATCCGCTCCACTTCCCGAATCAAATGCCGCAGAACTTGTCCAGTGGCGCCGGGATGTAAACTGCCGATTTGCCTCAGAACAGAGGCCGCAGGCTCAAAAATGGAATTCCAATTCTGCCGAAGAATGGCCGACCAATCCGCCGCCAAAGCCGAGGGTTGAACCGAGTCTTTCCCCATGAAGTCAATTGGCGGAACGTCCACTCCTTGAACGCAAAGCCGTTGCTGCGTCAGCAAGGCGTTAAGCCACAGCACAATCGTGGTGCGAAAAGCGGTGAAGGGAGAGCGCTGATAGATTTCTTTGGCGATTTGAATCGTCTGCTCTTCCGGCAACTTGGCCTGCAAAATGGCGGCGGTTTGCTCGACGCGCTGAGCCACTTTCTCTGCGACGGCCTCCACATATTCCTTGGGAAGCGCCGCCGCCGAAACCAAGCGGGCGAGGTCAAACACGCTTCCCCGCGCAAACCCTGCAATCGGAAATCGGCGACGAATGGACGATGAAGTTTGCTGATGCAAAGCGAAGGCAATGGATTCTCTTCGGCGCAATGCGGATCGAATTTCCCTTCCATTCATCCTCTGAAAACGATCCGGAACGGACACCGCCAAAGCAGTGCGAATTTCGTGTCCAGTCTCTTTGACCTTCAAGCCGATCCTGCCCAGCGCGTCGCCATCTGGATGCGAGCCAAACTCGCACTCAATCGCCACCGGCGGCATGCGCGGATCCAAAACCAAAATGTCCGGACTCAACGAAGCATTGCCGGCGATAATGTCCGTGCGCTCCACATGCACGCAATCCATCCTGCGCCAATTCGCTTTGGCATCCCGCAGAACTTCCCCCAAAGCGAAGTTGACCTCATTTTCTTTGACTCTGTCTTTCCTTTGCATTCGGCTTTGCGGCGCAAATAAACAGCCAAAAATAGCCGGAAAAACGAAGACCGACAAGAATTCCTCTTGCTTTGCCTCTCCGCCGCCGCTAACCTTCCCGCCGAAACGAAAACCAGAAATCCAAACTCCCGCTCCACAATGCGCAAAAACACATTCTCGCCCATTGACGCCGTTCGGCGGCTGTTTCCTCACTGCCTCACCGAAGCCAAAGGCAAAGACGGCCAAATCCAACCAGCCATCGACTTTGACCTGTTGCGCCAAGAACTCTCTGACTGCCTCATCGAAGGCCCAACCGAACGATACCAACTCAATTGGCCGGGCAAGCGTGCGGCGATTGCGGCGGCGTCTGAACCCATCCGCAAATCCTTCTTCCCGCAACCGCAAGAAAGCCTCCACTTCCAAACCACCCAAAACCTGTTCATTGAAGGAGATAACTTAGACGCTCTAAAACTTCTGCAGGAAATCTATCTTGGACGCGTCAAAGCCATTTACATTGACCCGCCGTATAACACGGGCAAAGACTTCCTTTACAAAGACAAATTCGCGATGTCAAAAAAGGAATGGAGCGAGAAAACCGCCGAGCGCGATGAAGAGGGCAGACTCATCGCCAACCCCGACAGCGGCGGGCGCTATCATTCCAACTGGCTTTCTATGATTTACCCTCGCTTGAAGTTAGCGAGAAACTTGCTTTCCCAAGATGGCGTCATTTTTATCTCCATTGACGACAACGAACAACATAACCTGCGCAAACTCTGCGACGAAATCTTCGGCGCTTGTAACTTCTTGGCGCTAATCACTTGGCAAGGAATGGACACCATCAAAAACGACGCCAAACATTTCTCCTCCAACACCGAATTCGTCTATGTTTACGCCAAAGAAATCAGCGAAGTGGAAATTGGCGGATTCTTGAAAACCGAGAAACAGCGGAGAACTTACAAAAACTACGATAATGATCCACGAGGTGATTATTTAGTTGCGCCAATTCACGCAAAAAGCGGGACTGAATCAAATCTCTACGAATTCACTTTTCCAAACGGGCAAAAATGGAAAATCCCAGTTGGCAAATATCCTAGATACTCGAAAAAGAGACTGCAGGAGTTAGTTGACGACAATCGAATTTTACTCGATTCAAACGGCAAGAAAACACCACAAGTAAAAACATTCTGGAACGAGACAAGTCAGACGATGCGCCCGACAACATTTTGGCCGTATAAAGAATATGGCAGCACTCGGCAAGCGAATGCGGAAATGCGGAAATTGATGGGCAGAGGCATGTTTGAAAATCCCAAGCCGGTGCGGTTAGTGGAGCATTTGTTGCGGTTGTCGACCAGCGCGGGCAAAGGAGGAGAGGAAGGCGATATTGTATTAGATTTCTTTGCGGGGAGTTGCACGACGGCGCATGCGGTAATGAAACTAAACAAAGAAGATGGAGGCAATCGGCGGTTCATCATGGTTCAATTGCCGGAGAAATGCGGGGAGAAGACAGAGGCTTTCAAAGCCGGCTACAAAACCATTGCGGATATTGGCAAAGAGCGCATCCGCCGCGCCGCCCAACAACTCGGCGACACCTCCGGCCTCCGCGTATTGAAGATTGGCGATTCTAACTTCAAAGACTGCCGTCTCTTACCCGATGAATACAAACTAGAAAACCTAATGGACTTGGCCGACAACCTCTTGCCCAATCGCAAACCGCTAGACTTGCTTTTTGAAGCGATGTGGATACTAGGATTAGATTTGCATTCGCCTATACAAACCCAAACCATCCAAAACAAGCAGGTTTTCTTTGTCGGCGACAGCCATGCCATCGCCTGCTTTGAGGAAGGATTGACTGAAGAATTCGCCAAAGGTTTGGCGAACTATAAACCGCGGCGGGTTGTGTTATTGGACGGCGGCTTTGCTTCGGACGCCGTTCGCATCAACATCGAGCAACTTTTTCAACAACTCTCCCCCGCCACCCACATCACCATAATATAAAAACGAGTGGGAGACTCCCATTCAACGTCAGCGGAAGCGAGTTGACTTTATATTATGCGAATATCTTATCTACGACGTTTCCGTGAACGTCGGTCAAGCGGAAGTCTCGGCCTTGGAAGCGATAGGTAAGCTGTTTGTGATCTATGCCGAAGAGGTGCAACATAGTGGCGTGAAGGTCGTGGACGTGGAAGGGATCCACAACGGCTTTGTAACCGAGTTCGTCGGTTTCGCCGTAATGAATGCCTCCCCTTATACTGCCGCCGGCCAACCACAACGAAAAGCCGCGAATGTGATGATCGCGGCCAGAACCTTGCGCCATAGGCGTGCGTCCGAATTCTCCGCCCCAAATGACGAGGGTGTCCTCCAGCATTCCCCGCTGCTTCAAGTCCAGTATTAGAGCCGCTGAGGCGCGATCCACTTCGCCGGCGCTAATGCGCATGTTCTTCTTGATGTCGCCGTGATGATCCCAAGAGCGATGATAAAGGTGAATGAAGCGGACGCCGCGCTCGGCCAAACGCCGGGCCAGCAGGCAGTTGGAAGCGAAGGATCCGTCGGCGCCGTTCGTTCCGTAAAGATCAAGCACGTGCCGGGGTTCGCCGCGGATGTCCACGAGTTCCGGCACGCTGGTCTGCATGCGAAAAGCCATTTCGTTCTGGCGAATGCGGGTGGCGATTTCTGGATCGTCCACCACTTCGTCCCGCGCCCGGTTCAATGCGTTGATTGCGGACACCAATCGGCCTTGATCCGCTTGGGAAACTCCCGCCGGAGGTCGAACATAGTGAACGGGATCGCCGGAGGCGTGAAATTGGACGCCTTGAAAATTGCTCGGCAAAAACCCGCTGTGCCACTGGCGCGAGGAAATGGGTTGCCCCTGCCCGCCTTTGCCCAAGGAAGTCAGCACCACGAATCCCGGCAGGTTCTCGCTTTCGCTGCCCAAGCCGTACCAAAGCCAAGACCCCATGCTCGGCCGGCCGGAAATCGAAGTGCCGGTGTTGAGGAACGTGTGCGCGGGGTCGTGGTTGATTTGTTCGGTGTGAAAGGAGCGAACGATGCAAATCTCGTCGGCAATCCCTCCTATGTTTGGAAACAGGGAACAGAGGCTTTGGCCGGATTGCCCGAAGGTTTGGAACTCGTGCTGCGGCGCCATGCACTTGAGCTCTCTGCCTTGCAGTTGGGCGATGGGTTGGCCTTTGGTGTAGGACTCCGGCATCGGTCGCCCGTCCATTGCCGTCAGTTTGGGTTTGTAATCGAGGGTTTCAAGGTGGGAAGGACCTCCGGCCATGCAAAGGTAGATTACCCGCCTGGCTTTTTGCGTTCTATTGGCGTCCGGCGCGCTTTGGCCTTGCGCCCGCCAAGGTTCCAGCACCGAAGCCAAGGCCAAGGATCCGATGCCCACCGCGCTTCGGTTCAAAAACGAGCGGCGATTTTGCCGCCGAGTCAAAATATCCTCCGGGTTTCTCATTGAATTGTCTCCTTAATAACGGGTGATGGTTTCATGCAAATTCAATATTGCGCGGCCGACCATTGTCCAAGCGGCCAGTTCGCCGGGCGGAAGATTGGGGTTTGCCGGCGTTTGCCCAATGGCGGTCAACCGACGGGCCGCTTCTTCGTCGTTGGTGAAACGGCTCCGGCTTTCCGCAAAAAGTTTGGCGAGTATTTGGACTTCGGAAGCGCTCGGACGGCGGCATACGGCTTCGTGGAACGCCCGGCGAATTTTTGTCTCTGCGTCTCCTTCGCTGCTTGCGATGCGTTCTGCGAAGGCTCTGGCAGATTCCACGTAACTAGGATCGTTCAACAGCGCTAAGGATTGAAGGGGCGTGTTGGAGCGATTTCGCTCGGCTGTGCATTCTTCGCGGCTCGGCGCGTCAAAGGCTTTCATGCTGGGATGAAGAAAAGTGCGCTGCCAGTGCGTGTAAAGGCCGCGGCGATATTGGCCGGCTCCGGAATCCGCTTGATATTCGCGCTTGGGAAAATTGAGTTGGGCGTAGTATCCGGACGGTTGATAGGGTTTGACGCTGGGGCCGCCAATCCGATCCACGCGCAGGCCGCTGACGCTTAACGCCACATCGCGCACCACTTCCGCATCCAAGCGATAGGCCGACTGGCGGGCATACAAACGGTTGAACGGGTCTCTCTCTTTCAGCCAGGCGCCGGCGCTTTGACGATAGGTCTGCGAAGTCACCAGCAGCCTCGCCATGCGCTTCACGTCCCAACCGCTTTCCATAAACTCGACCGCCAGCCAATCCAGCAACTCCGGGTGCGTCGGCCACTCTCCTTGCGATCCCAAGTCATCCAAAACCTTGGACAAGCCGTTTCCAAAATAGAGTTTCCAAAGCCGATTGACAAAGGCGCGGGCGGTCAGCGGATTGTTTTTCGACGTGATCCACTCGGCAAGATGCAGGCGGGAAAGAGGCTCTTGCGCGGACAACCCGCCATCCAAGAAAGCCGGAAAACGAGGACGCGCCACTTCTCCAGAATCATCCATCCAATTCCCGCGCGGCAGGACGCGCATTAAACGAGGCTCCACACTTTGCGACACCAGCATGGTGGGAATTTCTCGCTCCAAACGATCCCGATTCGAACGAGCGTCCGCTAGAAGAGAACGGGCGCCGTCCAATAACGGAGAACGTTGCCGATAGTAATTGGTCAGCAACAATTGCTCCTCCGCCCCGCGATCCGCCCAAGCCGTCAACGCGGCTCGATACACTTCCGCCGGCAAGCCGATTTCTTGAAGTCCCGGCCGCTCCAAAGAAATCACGGACAAGCGGAAACGGCCGATGTTGTGCCGTTTGCGCGAAGATCGCTGCGCCAGCGTCACTTTCAACGCCTCGCCTTCTTCCAGAAGAACAGGCTCCGAAAAAGTAAAGACCGCCGTCCGATTTTCCTTCTTTTTGCCGCCGTCCACCGCCCAGCCCGATTTCTCGTCGGCGTCAATGGCCTTGGATACGTCGAAACCGCCTTGGGAAAAATCGGCTTCCGCCCGGAAAATCGGCACTAACTCTTGGCCTTCCTTTCCCTTTTTCTCGACTTTGAAATGGGTCAGCACAAAATTCCCGCCGCCCCGAGACAGACTCCCGCCGTCCAACAAAGGATGCGTCAAGGCCTCCAATCGAATCGCCGTCACTCGCCGCCGACCCAACGGAAGCACCGCTTCATAGGTGTCGGACTCTGGATTCTTGCCCGACGCAAGCACCGAGCGATCCGCCAGCGACCGCAGAGACGCGCCTTCAAGGGATTGGACTTGGCTTGGCGCAACAGCCTCCCACACCAACCGCCCGTCTTTGTCTTGCTCTCGAATCTGGCCTTCCCAAGCGAGCTGAGCGTTGACCAAAAACTCCGTCGAGGTCGATAAATCCGCTTCCAAAGCCGCAATCTGCTTTTCCAACGCCGCCATCTCCCACTCTTGAGCCGCAGAAGGCAAAGGCATTTGCGGCTCCCATCGACTTCCTCCGTAGAATCCCTTTTCCTTCAAGTCCGCAAAGAAGGCGGCAAAATTGTAAAAATCTTTGGCGGTGAACGGGTCAAACTTGTGATCATGACACTCCGCGCAACCCATCGTGGAACCAAGCCAAACGCTGGAAGTGGTTCGCACTCGATCGGCCGCGTACTTTGCCAGATACTCTTTTTCCTGAGCGCCTCCTTCGGCAGTAATCATGTGAAGACGATTGTAGCCCGAAGCCACGCGCTGCTCGCGGGTTGAGTTGTCCAACAAATCTCCGGCCAACTGCTCGCGAGTAAATTGATCAAACGGCATGTTGCGGTTAAACGCGCCAATCACATAATCCCGATACGGCCAGACGCTGTAAGGCTGGTCTCCGTGATAGCCAACCGTGTCCGCATAACGAACCAAATCCAACCAATAAACCGCCATTCGCTCCCCAAAATGCGGGGAGGCCAGCAGACGATCCACAACGCGCTCAAAAGCGAAACGCCCCCAATCGCCGACGAAACGCTCGACTTCTGCGGACGAAGGCGGCAAACCGGTCAAATCCAAAAAGACGCGCCGAATCAAAGTGCGGCGGTCCGCGGGCGCCGAATGCGACAATTCTTCCCGCTCTAAACGAGCGCCGATAAATCGATCCACGGGATTGTGCCGCCAACTCGGACTGCGAACCTCCGGCACGGAAGGCCTGACCGGCGGAACATAAGCCCAATGCCTTTCCCAATTTGCGCCGGATTCCATCCATCGAAGCAAAGTCCGAACTTCTTTTTCGCTCAAGGATTTCCCCGAAGACGGCGGCGGCATGCGCTCCTCCTCGTCCGTTGCGGTGATTCGCGCCCAAAGCTCGCTCTTGGACGGGCTGTCTAAATCAATCACAAAATGCCCGCCGCGATCCGCTTTTGCCGCCGTCTCCTCGTCCAATCGAAGATCTGCTTGCCGGGCATTCTGATCGGGGCCGTGACAGCGATAACACTTGTCGGAAAGAATCGGCCGCACGTCGCGGTTGAACCGAATTTCCATCTCCGCTACAGCTTGCGTCCCAACCGCAAAAAGAAAAAAAACAAAGGGCAAAACCCTGCCGCCAAAAAAAGAAAAATAATCCCTCATAGCTGCCAATGAATAAACCCGCTTCCAAAAGCGCAAACACCTAAATGGCTTTTCAGGTCTTCCAGATACTCGTCGAAACCCTGCCTGATTAGGTCTTTGAAGTCCAATTCGTTCATTCTCCCGTTCTGGTTTTCCATGAGCGCGGGTCTGTTTACACTGGAACCATCATGCCGCCCGACCACTCGGAATCGGGTCCGCCATCCGCCGCTTCCAAGATGAGATGAGCCAACTTGATTCCGGCGCGCTTGTCTATGTCGGTCTTGCTGATGTTGTACGATTTCGCTGGCTCGATGCAGTTGGGACATCCTGAACGGCAGCCGCAATTCTCCGCTATCTCAATGCCTTTCCTCAACGCTGTCGGCCAAACTTCGAACAGTTTCTTGGCGACCCCAATGCCGCCCGAGTAGTTCTCGTAATAGGACGCCGTCGGTTCATTGCCTGCCTTCGAATAAGTGCTGGCGTCAAACCTGTCCGCTGGAATGACGAACATCGCACCGACGCGAATCAAGTGCTGCAGCGCACCGATCCCTGTAACGGCGACGTCACTCTGCGAAGTATTGATCCAAAACGCGTGAAGATTCTTCTCGAAATGCGCTTCGCCGCCCGCCCCGCGATCTACCGTATTGCTGTTGCGTTCATCGACCAGCTTGTAGCCGGTGAAATTTATGATGACGTTCAGCGAGCCGTGCCAGATTTGGTACTTTCCATAGTCAGGGTTCTTGAATGGACGTTCATGGCCCTTGAATATGTCATTCGTCGTCAATACCCCGAAAAACGATGCTTCGGTCTTCAGGTGCGGATCGACGTCCGTCAGCACCACGGCGTCTACCTCGTGAGAATGCACGAGGTACTTCCTTCCGAAGAATGTAAAGACGGCGCCGATGTAGGCTTCCCGGAACCGTCGCATCGCCGAGATCTGTCCGAGTTCTTCGGCGCCGCTCTTCAGCATGAACGACTGCCCGAAATTTCCCCGCATGCTCAGCGCAGCGTGCGGCCTGAAGTTTCCCTTGACCGGCTTTCCCATGCCCTTCCTTGCCGCGTCGTAAAATACATCGCCGAGGATGGCTCTATCCGAAGAACGCAATTCACCGTCTGCATCGTATGCAAGCGGTCCAAGATGTCTCTTGATAAGCTCCTCGTTGTCCGGGGCAACTACGAGCTCGTCGAAGGGTTTGTTCAGAAAAACATCCAGATTGCCGACAAAGAACCTGTCTATCGGATCGTTCATCGCATAAAACAGAACGAAAGCGTCACTTTTCCAGCTGCGCCCGGCGCGGCCAATCTGCTGCCAAGCGGACATGATGCTGGCCGGGAATCCGACCAGGATGACGCCGTCCAAACCGCCTATGTCCAAGCCCAGCTCCAGCGCATTCGTCGTGAACACGATGTTGATGTCGCCGTTCTTGATTCTCCGCTGGATTTCCTGCCGGACGACCGGATTGAGATCGGCGTGAAACGGAGATATCTTATCCGGGTTCAGCTTCAGTTTTTCCGCGCTGGCCCGACACCTTCGGTATGCGTCCTCGAGGAACTTCTTGGTCGGACAGAACACCAGCGCCTGCAAGCCTTGGTCCATCACCGCCAGCGCGGCTCGCTCCACGCGCCGCTGAAGAATGTCCCGATACTTGAAATCAGGAATATTCGGTTTTACGAACATGAAATGCCGCTTGGGGCGCAGGGCATTTTTGGCGGAAACTACTTCTACGGTGCGCCCTGTGAGATTCTCGGCATGTTCCTTCGGGTTGGCGCAGGTAGCGGTGGACAGGAAAACTTGAGGACGCGCCCCAATGCGATTCAAGTGCAGAAAGAAGCGCCGCAACAGAAGCGCCATGTTTCCGCCGAAGAATCCCCGGTATTCGTGCATTTCGTCGATGACCACATACCGCAGCTTCCCGAGGAATTTACGCCAATCTTCCTTCCAGCCCAGAAACGACATGTTCAGGTATTCCGGGGTCGTAATGAGGATTGGAACTGGGTTCGACTTCATTGTCTTTATTGACATCTTGTGGTCGCCATCGACGAACCACGATTCAACTCCTGGTGGCGGTCCGCAAAGTTCGCAAAGCGGCTGGATTTGCGAGCGCTGGTCGAACGCCAAGGCTTTCATCGGGTAAATCATCAAGGCGTGAGAGCCGGGATTGGTCTTCAGCGCGTGCAGCATGGGAACGGTGAACGCCAGCGTCTTGCCGCTTGCCGTTGGCGATTCCAAGACGACGTCCGCGCCGTTCAGAGATTTTGCGACGGCGTCGAACTGGTGCTTGTACGGCTTCCCCATGCCAATACCGTCAAGCGCGGCATGAATAGACGGATGCAGATTCTTCGGCCATTTGTCTGCGTCTTGAGGCTGGATGCGATCAACGCTGCCGGTCCGCACCTCGTCATCGGGGCGCAAAGCGTCAAACTCTTTGAACCTCTCTATGTCCATTTCCCGCCCTCTTATGGTTCCATTTTCGCCGCTAGACCTTTAGCCGCCCCAATCGGCGCCTCCAACTCAAAATACTCGCCGCGATCCGCTTTTGCTTCCAACTCCACGTCCAATCGAAGATCCGCTTGGGGGCATTCTTATCCGGATCGTGACAACGATAACACTTGTCGGAAAGAATCGGCCGCACATCGCGGTTGAACCGAATTTCCGTCTCCGTTACGGCTCGCGGCCAAACCGCAAAAATCAAGAAACCAAAGGGCAAAGCCCTTCCGCAGAAGAAAGAAAAATAACCATTCATCGCCACAAACGAACTAAACTCGCCAAAAAACGCAAACTCCTAAGTGAAAAGGAAAGCGAAAAAGAGACAACCAACAAAACAACAAAACGCTTCCGCGCCGCTGCCTTTCCGAATTTATGGAGAATCATTTCCGCCATCGCTCAATTCCGGATCCTTCTCCGCATCGCTTTGCCGATAAAGCCGGGTGGGAATCAGAATTTCAGGCTCAACTTCTTCCCCGTTCAAATAGGCAAGAATCGCCTGCATCGTCTTGCGCCCGATTTGATCGGGGAACTGAACGGGATCGGCGTAAATTTTTCCTTCCTTGATCGCCCGTTTCCCTTCCGGTTGGCCGTCAAAACCAATGATTTTGACTTGGTCGGCCTTGCCCGCTTTTTCCAGAGCGGCGCGGGCGCCCAGCGCCGAAGGATCGTTAATCGCAAAAATCCCGGCAAGATCGGGATGCGCTTGAATGGCGTCTTCGGTCGTCTTATAGCCGAGTTCCCTCTTTCCCTCTCCGGGCAGTTCCATCACGATGGAGATTTTCTGATCCGGATGTTTGCGGTTGTGCGCCCCGATCACTTCCTTAAACCCTTGCACGCGCAACAAACAGGATTCCGCCGACTTAAAATCCAGTATCACAACTTTGCCTCCCGCCTCCCCCAACGCCTCAATCATGACCTTCCCGGCTTCTCGTCCGCCGCCCAAATTATCAGTGGCCACATGAGTCACCACTTCGGCATCCGGCGCCAAACACGCAATGTCCGCAGTAAAGACGGGAATCCCGGCTTCATTGGCCTCTTTGATCGCCGGGCCGATCGCCTTGGACTCGCACGGACACAACACAATCGCCGTCACTTTTTTAATAATGAAATCCTTGACCTGATTGTGTTGCTTGGCCACGTCGAAATCGCCGCTGACGCTCAAAACCTCATATCCGTGCTTGGCCGCTTCCTCCGTCAAGCTTTCGGTAATCACGTTGAAAAAAGGGTTCGTCGTAGTGAGAACCGATATCGCGATGGTTCCCTTGGAATCGTTCCCTTCGGCAGAACCCGCCAACAACAAAGCGGCGCATCCCGCCAAAACCAATGCTTTGCCTAACATTTTCATAAAAAATTCTTACCCAAACACGACCACAACACGAAAACCAAAATTAACCCCAAAACAAGTCTCCTCGTCAAGCCTTTCCCTCACGAACCCGGCATTCACACAATCCAAATTGAGAATTCAAAATTCAGGATATTTTCCGGACCGCTTTGATCGATCTTTGCGAACTATCTTGGACACTCGCTCTTCTCTCCTCCACTTTCAAAAAGCGCAAAAACCAATCTACAACCCGCCGCCGCAAACCCGACTCAAAACAGAGAAAAACCGCCAACCGCCTCTTCCGCCTCACAAAACAAATCGAAAAAACTCAAAAAAGTGTTGCCAACCGATTTGCTTTTTGTTTTTCTCGCTTTTGGAACAATTATTTTGTGGATGATCCTCTGTCGGGTCTCCCACTGAATATCACAGTTTGAAATAGAGTGTCGGGAGAACCGTCGACGTTTTTCCTCTCGCTTCGGCGAACAAGCAGGAACGAACTCTTGCGTTCATCCGCAGAATAATTGTTTCCATTTCGGCCTGAAGAAGGGCGCTGAAGGAGAAAATTCTGCGCATTCAGGCCAAAAGACAGTTGACATTGGAATACATATCGTTTATTGGCTTATGAGAAAGCAATTGTTAGTAGTAGAGACCGTTCCCGGCAAGACGCTGGGTTTTCAATCGTTGAGCAAAATGTTCTGCATCCTCGCCATCGCCGCTGTTGTTGCGCTGAGCCCCGAAAGCACGGGACCCTTGGCGCCGCCCGCCGCGCAAGCCCAAACCTCTGGAGATTGCGGTTGCACTCTCCGTCAGGTCAATCGGCAGGACTACGAAGACGACTTTTGCGGCTACCGACTCAACAGGGATCTTGCATTCGTGTATTATTGGTATTGCCTTGCGCAATGCAAAATTGAGCGAGATTATCGGGACAACATGGCGTTTTTGGATTGGCTAGAAGAAGAGGTGGCCGATTGGTTGGATGATGACGAATTGAGAGCGAAGATTGATGAGGCAAGAGAAAAGGAGAAGAAGAAGTACGGTGACAGAATGTACAAAGCTTACATGAGATTGGGAAGGTATGAAGGTGAAGCACTCCGGCGGGAAAGGGAGTGCCGGGAAATCTGGGAAGACTAACACGCAAAGAAAAAAGAAAGGGAACTCGATGAATTCATTAACTCACTCAAAATCAAAGGCCGTCTGGATTGTCGGCGGAGGATTGTTGATTATGCTGGCTATTCTTTGGCTGGCTCCAAAGTCTTCAAAGCCTTCCATTGCCAAACCGACGGCGCCGAATGTCTCTTCCGCTCCTGATGCGGAAACAGCGACATCGTCAGGCCAAAGCATGGAAACAACGGAGACGACCGCTTTGCCCGCTGCGGAAACGGAAGAATCCGCCGCTCAAGCGTTCCTGCGACGAGTGAACGAAGCGACCAATCCGCGAAACATCGCCGCCAGAAACGCCGCAACGGAAGAAAGTCCTGAGGAAAGAAAGGCAAGGATCGATGCGGAAGTGTTGGCCGAAACCGGCGTCGATCTTAATCTCGAGAACTCTCTCACTCTGGAAGATGAATGGCAGAAGCAGTTGCAGATGTCGCGGGAGGAATGGGAGGAACACCAGAAAAAGCCGGATAGATCGTGGGAGGCGAGTTTGCTAGGGTTGCTAAAAACAGCTGAGATGCACCGCGCTGATGTCCCTGAGGGCAAAGAGGATCTTTTTGAAGAAAAGTTGGAGATTATAAGGAAAGGCGTGGAGAAGGCGAAGGAATCCCAACGGCGAAGGGAGGAATTGGATGCTATGCGGGAACGTCTCAGCGAAGAGTTGACGTCTTGGATGACGCCCGCCCAAAAGGAACAGCATGAGCAGGAAATGGAACAATGGAGAAAGGCTCAATTGAAGCAAGCCATCGAGATTCTCCGGCAAGGCGGCAAGCCCCCTTGGGAAGAAGCGGCGGAAGCCATCCGCGCCGGCAAAACCCCAAAACTTCCTATTAATCCTCCTCCAAGCGCCCCTTGACCTAAAAACAAACAAGGAAAACGCCAGTTAACAAGCCAACTCTTCCGGGAGTTGGCTTTCTTTTTGATAGTTTGGCAAATAAGAAATTATAAGTTATTGACAAGCAAACCAACAAAGAACACGATGAAAATTACTGTGCCAGTGACGCGCGCTAGAATTTTGCGGTTGGTGCCTCAGTTAGATTGAGAAATGAGATACGGAAGGTAAACAGAACGAACAATTAGAAGGGAGTTTTAGGATGAATGCGAATCGAGTTTTGGCGTGGTTTCTTTTTCTCTTTGTTTTTCTATGTATTGGGACAATGACCAACGCGCAGAGGTCAATAAGAGAACTTCTCCCTCTGCAAGATTTTCTGGAGTTGTGGAAAGTCTCCGACACCCAACCGGACGACTCACAGTCGCCCTGCTATGAAAAACAAGCTGCCGACTTCCATGCCCAACTAAAGCTCCAGAAATCATTGCTTGTTTCTTTCATTATAGATGTGGTAGGCACATTGGATGATGCTCCCTACCAAATTCCCGAACGCAAAGAATTTGAAGAGCTTGATCTGGATGCAGATTCTCAAATTAGGGACATCGTCGGCAGTTACAAAAGCGACGGAGCGTTGAATGCCGAACCTTACAAGGGATACATTGCCACTGAACGTGCATTTCGGAGCGTAATCCAGAAATATCAAAGAGCGTTGAATAGAGTGTTGCGTTTGCGTTTGGCAAGCATACACATTGAAGGGACGCATCTTATTGTAGAGGCTAACGGTTGCGCGCAGACTTTCCTTCTTCAGCGATCCACAGACTTAGCAAAGTGGGAGACGTTGAGCGAACATACCATCGAGGAAGACAATCTAAAAATCCCTCTCGACACTTCCTCCAAAGCCGCCTTTTACCGCATCCTCCCCATCGTCCGTTTAGAATCTTTGGATTGATCGTTACAAAGCAATATGGAGAAAGGCCGTCCCATTTTCTCGGCTTCGGAGCGCGGACTTTTTGGGATGCGTCTTTGAGGTTTTGGCGTTTACGAAGGCAAGGGAGCGGTAGTTCGTTTGCAAGACTCGGCGCATTCGGTTTGAGGCAGACATATTTTATTTCTTTTTGATTGGGATGCTTTACGCTTTTTTCGTTTAATAAAGTTATGAGTGATTCTGCGAGTAGATAGAGCGTCGTTGTTTTTTGCTGATGTGATGAAAAAGGGGTTTCCAGTATCGAGGAGCGGGCGGTTTGGCCAGACGGCGGACGAAGGTTTGATTGATTTCACGGAGTCGGTTTCCTTCGACAAGCGTCTTTGGAGGCAGGACATTGTTGGTTCCATGGTTCACGCTCGTGCGCTTTGCCAAGCCGGCATTCTCGCGGAGCAAGAACTCAACGATATTTTGAAGGGTTTGGAGGAGATTGGAAACGAGATTGAGGGGGGAAAGTTTCTTTGGGATCCAAACTTGGAAGACGTTCATATGAACATTGAGTCGGCCTTGACCGCCCGTGTTCCGGCCGGCGCAAAACTCCACACGGCGCGTTCCCGCAATGATCAGATTGCGCTGGACTTGCGAATGTGGCTTCGGGACGAGGCGGTGAAGGTGATTGAGGAGATTTCTCGGATTCAGTCCGCGCTCGTGGACTTGGGAAGGCGTTCGTTGCCCGCGGTCATTCCCGGCTATACGCACCTTCAACGGGCGCAACCGGTTCCTTTTGCGCACCATCTTTTGGCTTATGTGGAAATGCTGGAGCGCGATGTTGCTCGCTTTGCCGATTCTTTTGAGCGAATCAATGTTTGTCCGCTGGGGAGCGGCGCTTTGGCGGGTTCGACAATTCGCTTGGATCGCGGTTGGATTGCCAAAGAACTGGGTTTTGTGGACGCGCAAGACAAGCCGCAGATCAGCCGAAATTCGATGGACGCGGTTAGCGATCGAGACTTCGTTGTGGAGTTTTTGGCCGCCGCCGCCTTGTTAGCGGTGCATTTGTCACGATTGTCTGAGGACTGGATTTTGTGGGCAAGCGCCGAGTTTGGATTCATCGCCATTGCCGACGACTACACAACGGGTTCTTCCCTGATGCCGCAGAAAAAGAATCCAGACTTGGCCGAACTCGCCCGCGGCAAGTCGGGAAGAGTGATCGGGAATCTGGTTTCCGTGCTGACCTTGTTGAAAGGCCTGCCGATGACTTACAACCGCGATTTGCAAGAAGACAAGGAACGATTGTTTGACACAGCCGACACCGTCCGCGCCTGCTTGCGCATTCTGTCGGCAATGATCGCTCACACCAACGTCGTCCATGAATCGTGCCAAGCCGCCGCAAAAGACCCCAGCCTGTTGGCGACGGACCTTGCAGACTACCTCGTCCAAATCGGCGTTCCCTTCCGGAAATCCCATTGCCTTGTGGGCGAAGTAGTCGCTTTGGCAGAGAAGAAGAACCGTCCGCTCGACAAACTGACTTTGTGCGATATTCAATCGGTATATCCGCGTTTCCAAAGCGACGCGCTGGCGGTGTTTTCATTGGATCGCGGGCTTGGTAAGCGCCAAACAACCGGCTCGCCGGGATGGAAGGAAGTCCAACGCCAACTCGAATACTGGCAAACCCGATTGAACCGGGAACGCGCCGACAATGCGGATGGCTGACTGGAAAAACAGCGAAAATAGAGCAAGGCCTCCATCGCCGGCAAATTCTCCGCCCGCCGATCTTCTCAAAGCCGTTTCCCGTTCGTTTAGCCTGACGTTGCGGATCTTGCCCGCTCCCGTACGCCATCCAATCGGCATCGCCTACTTGCTGGCCAGAACTTCAGACACCATCGCCGACACAAAACTCGTTGATCCCGCCGCCCGCGAGGCCTCGCTTCGCCAACTGGCGCAGGCTATCCAAAGCGGGCGCATCGAGCCAAACGCCATTGCCTTTTCCCCGCCCCGCCAAACTCAAACAAAAGAGCAAGAACTTCTTGATCATATTTGCGAAAGCGTCAACCTGCTCCAAACCGTCGGTCAAGAGGAACGTCGACTGATCCAAGATGTGTTGCAAACCATCATCAGCGGGCAAAGCCTAGATTTGCAACGCTTCCAAAATGCCTCCGACAAAAACGTCATCTGCCTCAAATCAGACGCCGAATTGGACGACTACACTTACCGCGTGGCCGGTTGCGTTGGCGAGTTTTGGACTCGAATTTGCTTCCAAACACTCAGTGCCAACCCAAGTCCGCCGCCAGAACTTCTTTGCGCCGGCGTTCGCTTTGGAAAAGGACTTCAACTGCTCAACATCCTCCGAGACCTCTCCGACGACCTTCGGCAAGGGCGATGCTACCTGCCCCAAGACGCCCTGCTCCAAAGCGGTCTGTCGCCGAAGGATCTTGCCATCCCATCCACCGATGAAACTCGCCAAAAAATGGCGACTCCCTTCCAGCGCTATGCGCAAAAAGCCAACCAACTTCTTATGGACGGCTGGGAATACACCAACCAACTTCCTCGGCGCTGGGTTCGCGTTCGCTTGGCCTGCGCTTGGCCGGTTCTCATCGGTTTAAAAACTTTGAAAGCGCTCCCGCTGGACGACCCGCTTAATTCATCTCGCCGCGCCAAAATTTCCCGCCAAGCCGTCAAAATCATCGTCGTCAAAACCCTCCTTGCCTATCCCTTTCCCCGCCTCTGGCAACGCCTCGCCAAACCGCCGCAAAACCGATAGTAAGCCGATACTAAGCCGTCTCAGAACCGAAATCCCGCCCCCAAAACCTTCCAACCACCGCCGCCGCCAAAGCCCCGCCCCAAACAACGGCGAATCCAGAGGATCCTTCCTTGCCTTCCCTCCAGAAATCCGCCAATCTGCCCCCAGATTAAATTCACCGCCACTTTGAGATTGGGAAATCTGGTTTGAAGATTTTATGAAGATGAACGAGATGAAGGTTGGGAAACCGATGAATAGACAGAAAACATTGGAATTGCTTTTGGTGGCCGCCGCATGCTTTGCTGGCGGATTCGAAGAAACAACGGCGCAGGAAATAACCGATCCGGAAATGCTGGAGATTCGATACACCGAACAGACCCTACACGCCGAACATAGCACTTCTTACACCAATCAGGTGGCGAAAGACGTTGAGAAATTGCTTTTTCCCCATACACAACCGCCCTCCATTTGCCCGAAGGTTTGACAAAGCTGCACACTTTGTCAACCGATAACGGAGGTCTTCTCCTGAAGAACGTCGTCTGACTAAACTAATACTTCCCAAAGATATAGGCAAAGACGCCGACTGGCCGCTTCGGGTAGTGATTGCTTCCCGATTGCCGGACGATTTTACTTTGCAAGTGCATAAAGATATGGTGCCGTTTTCTCTGGTGATACAAGACTATTCCGACCGTTCGCATTATTTGCCTGTCAGAATCCCGTCGGCAAAGAATTTGATCAGGAATCGAGAACCGGACGATGATGGCGTTTTTAGAATACCCATGAGCTCAAACCCTCTCAATGAAAGCACCGAATTCACCATTGAGGTTCATGGCGGTGAGCCGCAGATATGGTTGAACCGTCAAGAGGGAGGCGTCGAGATTGTTTGGGATCGTCAGTTGCAGTCCGCTCCCAGCATCGACGGCCCGTGGACGGACATCACTTTTGACGATACGCGTCGTCTTTTTATTCGGTCTTCCAGTCCCGCCGAGTTCTTTCGGGTCAAGCCAAATTGATTTCCGCGAAGGAAGAGTACGTCCCCATAGAAGGAAGCGAGCGGAAGAAAAAGAGTCCGATCGTCCACATAAAGAAGAAGGCCGAAAAGCGACGAGATTCGGTGGCGAAAGATTAAAAAAATGGACTGGACAAATTAACCACCACCAGCGGAAAAGCCCCGTCTTAAAAACGGCAAACCCAATGGCCTTGCCTTCCCTTCAGAAATTCGCCAAAATCCCTCAAATTAGATCCATTGCCATTTTGAGATTAGGGCGTGTGTTGACACTAAATCGGTGGCGATTTGAGTGGAGAAATCCAAAAAAACCTACTTTTTCGGCAAAAAATTGCTGAGGCCTAATCACCGGAAAACCACCTAACGCATTAGGAATTCAAGGAGTTACGCGTTTTTTTCTGGAAATTCTCAAAATATATGGGACTCCGTAAATTTCTCTTGTGTAGCAGATTTTGGCATGGTCGAATTCCTGTTGGGGCATGCAAGTGTGCATGTCACTCGCCTGTTTGAAAAAGTAGGTAATGGATCGAAATAAAGGAATAGTATGGAACGTTTAACGAAATTTAAAAGGCGCGATGCTTGGTATCGCGGGGGATTGCGGTGGCCGGGCTTTTGGCAAAAACCGCCAAAAGCGTCGTTTCCTTCGCCCAAAACCTTCTTCCCTCTCAAACGCAAAAGGATATCGTCCGCGGCGGCCCAAAAGTCTCCCGACTTGGCGCAATCTTTCCAACCGCCGGTATCGGCAAGACTTGACTGACACCCATTCAAACCAAGGCGGCAATATTCACCATTGACTTGATCACCTCTTGGGTGATTGGCGAGGGATTGACCGCGGCCAAAAAAGCATTGCTGAACGCCAACGGGAGCTTAAGCAAATCCCTAGGCACTACCCTTGTCCCGACTGCCAAAGCCGTCGCAAACACGGCCTACTGGCTTTCCAACTCCTACGATTACACGCACAAGGTGGACGAATGGAACTACGACACTATCGAATGGAAGGGAAACTGGACAACCACAACCGTCAACGCCAGACAACTGCGCCAAGATAACAACGCGTCGCTCAGCGGAACAAACTCGGATGGAACGGCCATGCGACAAGCAGAAGCCAAAGGGTATTTGCTCCACACAAGAGCCTCCTACACTTCCGTTCAAATCGAACTGTTCACCACCGATTACGATCCAAAAATGCGTTACTGGCCTTCAGGCCATCCTTATGACGGCTGGTTAGAAGATGTTTGGATCTTCGCCAGAACCGACAGCCTCGACCAGATAAAACAAGCCATGCTCAACGCATTGAAAACGAAATACGAGGATCCGACGCTGTATTGGGGTCCTGAATTTGAGAAAATCACCACCGTTTACAACGTCGGTGATTACGAAATGGAAAGCAAATTTGAAAACGTCACCGGCCATGCCGCATTGAGTGATAACACTCCCGACGACTCCAGAGCCAACGACTACAAAGGCACGGTCAAATGGACGTACAACGACGTGAACCCGGACGGCACTTCAAAGTACCCGGGAATAAAAGACTCCAGAGATTACGATTTCAAATCCTACGAACCCGACACCGACCGGGTGGAAGAGCTCTGCGAGAACAATCAATCTCTCAGCATACCGCCAAACATCAACAACTCCGCCAGACGCCGCTTCGAAAATCAAAAATTCGAAGGACTAATACGGACCCATTCATTGGGGACGCTACAGCAGATTTGGTTGGTCCAAAGTGAAGAAAGTCAGGCGCGTTGTCGTTCAAGAAGAAGACTAAACCAAACAAGAGAGGAAGCAATCCAATGAACAAAGCAGATAAATTCCTTTACGGAGGCTTTGCCGTTGTCGCGCTGGCCGTCATCATGGCCCTGTTGGTGTCTGTTTTCTCGCCGCCAAAACAAACAGCGGAAGAAACCGCCAAGACACCAAAAGCAACGGTGGAAAAGCAATCTGCTAAACAGATTGAAGACGTTCCCAACCAGATGGAGCAGTGGCGGCAAGGCGTTGAGAACGCTCGCCGGCAACGCGAAGCTGATGAACAGCTGGCAGAGCTGATAAAAAACGATCCAGAGCTCGCCAAGTGGATTCAAGCCGAAGAAGACACCAAACGCGCCAAAGAAGAAGCGGAAAAGGCGGAGAAAGAATGGAGGGAAAGCAGGAAGGAATGGATAGAACGATTCCCGTTTGAGCCAACTCCGCATCCTGAGATTACCCACGATCCCGCCGTCTATGACCCCGTCAATGTGGAAGAATGGCCGGAAGAGAAAGCCGAACTCTACAGCAAAATGGCAAGCATTGTGGACAACCACACCTTCCTAAAAGGATTCTACAAAAGCAAATTGCCGTACACCGAAGAATTCGAACAGATGTACGACATCGTCAAGGAAGAGCTCGGCGAAGAACTCCATCCCATCCCGCTAGCAAAGGCGTTTGAAACGATCAAAGATTATCACAAAGCGGCTCAACGCGAACCAGATTCAGTTTTTCGGAAGAATGTGCGCGTTCGTCGTCCCATGCCTAAACAAGAACCTGTAATCATAGCGGTAAAAAACCTCCCTCCAGAAGGGCAAGCAACGCTCCAGAGCATGTCAAAACAAGAGCAGTTCAAATTCATGATGGAAACTGCGGAGGAAATTCGCCGAGAAAACAATCCGCATTTCGACAACCCATATGAAGTGCGAGATGTCACTTGGGCGGACAGAGCAGACAAATTAAAAGAATTAATATTAGGAGCGATAACTGCCCCTCCAGTGAGACGTGAAGATGACAGTCGTCTAATGTCCATGGAGAAGGCAACGGAAATTCGGGATCGTCTGCTCAATGAAATTCCGGCGGAAGGCTTCTTGGAGATGCCCGAAACAGGCTTCGCATACAGCGAAGAATACGAATACGAATTGAAGCCGGGCGATCCGTTTCTCATCAGGTAGTTTCAAAACTGCAATTCTTCCATTGCAACCCTTGGCGAAGGGAAACTTTGCCGAGGGCTTTTTTTGTGCCCGTTTTATGCGCGGTCGTTCAAAAATGAAAATGTGGCGTCGGCGCTTTGCTTGCGGAAGATTCGATCTGAAACTTCTTGATTTTGTGACGGAATAGTGAAGTTTATGTTCCATTACGCAGTTTCGCTTGTCAGACAAGCTTTTGCTTCTCGACAAGTCAGGATGCGTTAGAGTAGCGAAGGAGGGGGACGATGACGATTTCAAGACGAAGATTCTTTCAGCGCGCCGGGTCGGTGGCCGTTGGGTTTGCCGGGCTTTCCCGTTTGTTGGAGGCGTCGGCAAAGCCTCAACCTTACCAAAGCGAACTGGAGGCGTATGGGAAGCTGATCGATGATCCGAATCGAATTCTGGATCTGCCAAAAGGCTTTGAATACGCCGTGATGTCGAAGACTGGCGACCCGATGAGCGATGGGTTTCGGACGCCGGGCGCTCCGGACGGCATGGCGGCTTTCTCGCTGGACAAGGAACGAGTCGCCATTGTTTGCAATCATGAATTGACCAACGACAACACTTTTCCGGGACCTTACGGCTTGATGAACGAGTTGGCCGCCAAAGTGCCCGATGGGAAGCTTTATGACGTCGGCAAAGAGGGTCGTCCTTCGTTGGGAGGCACGTCCACTTTTGTCTACCATCTGGAGAGGCGGAAAGTGGAATCGCATTTTCTGAGTTTGGCCGGAACGGAGCGAAACTGCGCCGGCGGGCCAACCCCTTGGGGCAGTTGGATTTCTTGCGAGGAAACAACCGTCAAAGCCGGCGACGCGCACAACCAGCATCACGGTTACAACTTCGAAGTGCCGGCAACCGCCAATCCATCTCTTTGCGACCCCATTCCTTTGAAAGTGATGGGCCGCTTTCGCCACGAAGCAGTCGCCGTGGATCCCGCTACGGGCATCGTCTATCAAACCGAAGACGAGGAAGATGGTCTGATTACCCGCTTTCTTCCCAGCGAGCCGGGCAACTTGCAGGCCGGAGGCCGGCTGGAAGCCCTCGTTGTGAGAGCAAAGAAATCCTGCGACACGCGGAATTGGCCGGATTCAGGCGCGCCGACGATTCCCATTGGCAGGCCAATGGAGGTTGAGTGGATGCTGATTGAAGACACTGAAAACTTGGAGGGCAAACTCCGAGAAGACGCCTTTCAAGCCGGCGCCGCCATCTTTGCGCGCGGAGAAGGGATGTGGCACGGCTCCGGGAAAATTTACTTCGCCTGCACAAACGGCGGCATCGCCAAGTCCGGCCAAGTGTTCACCTACTCTCCCAGTCCTCACGAAGGAACCGAGCAAGAATCCAAGCATCCGGGCAAGCTGACGCTTTACTTGGAACCAAACAACACCCGCCTGCTACAATATGGAGACAACCTTACGGTGTCGCCTTGGGGAGATGTAATCCTTTGTGAAGACGGCGCCGAAGATCAATACCTGCGCGGCATCACTCCGGAAGGGAAAATCTACACGCTCGCCCGGAACGGCTACTTTGGAAAATCCGAACTATGCGGCGTCTGCTTTGCGCCGGAACACTCTACGCTCTTTGTAAACATTCAGTTTCCGGGAATCACATTAGCCGTAACCGGGCCTTGGGAAAAAATCTCCCAAACATAACACCGGTTTATATCAGACTCCATCCGCTAACTTACTGCCACTACTAATTGCCAGCCACAAACCTTTGCCGATCAGATAGCCGTCGATTCAATTGTAACCGCCGCAAAAGCCGAAGAATCTGGTTTGTCGTTTCTCACTCTTTCGCAGTTTCAAAACAGGAAATCGCACTGGAAGAAGAATGAGGGAAACAAGATAAGGGCAAAACAGACGATTCCCTTCGTTTCGCTTTCCTTTTATCCATCTCTATCCATGTTCAAAAAGCCAAAATTAGAAACTTGTAACCGCCGTCCGCTGTCCGCTATACTAATAGCGCCAAACGGAGAAGCCGTTTTCCCGTTTCCATAAGTAGATGGCGATTTATTGAATGGATGTCAACGATCTGTGGTGAGGTGATTGGCTGCTGAATACGGCCAAAGGCATGTGCTTCTCGTTGTTTCACATACATTACCCGATTTGTTTCCAGACCCTGAAGCGGCATTTTTTTGTTCCATTCCGATTGGTCAATAATGAATAGAATTTTGCGCTTTCCAAGACGCGAAGAATGACTCCGCGCTTCTCTTGACGAGCCGTCGTTTGGATTGTACCTTATTAGTGCGTGTTGGCGCTAATGGAGCATGGCAAAGATGAGGAGGAATGCGATAAACCCCAAAAAGATCTCATCCAGTTTGTCAAAGCGGGAGAACCCGCAGCGATAGCCTTCAACCGTCGAAACAATCTCTCTGCTTCGTTGCACTTTTTATACAATTCCTTGTTGTATTTCCATGGATGGAGACGGCTCTTCTTTGGCGGCGCTATCGGCCTCATTCCCATCGCTTGGGCTTGCCGGCGGTTCTCCTCGCCCTCATACGCCCTGTCCATCAGCAAACAGAACTTTGGCCGTTTGGTTTCCCTCTTGCTCAACAACTTTCTTCCCTCAGGCGCATCGTGAACATTGCCGGGCGACAGCGAGAACTTCACTGCTTGGCTATCGCTTGCGGTAATCTATTTCCACTTTTCATTGTCAAAACAGGATTCAGATTGACTACTATCTTTTCCATCTTTCTTTCCATTGACGTGATAAAGAATACGCGGCGAGAAGAATAATGTTTATTCTATTACACACAACGAGCAATTGCAATTAAAAGAACACACTTTCCCAATCCTCAACGAGTCCTAATGCTTTTGAATGGCGAAAAATGACGCCGAGTGTATGGAAAAATTTTCAACATTTTTTGGTTTGGATGAAGCGTCGGCTACATTTCCAAAGCGCAATCCGGCTTAGTTGCTTTTCATTTCGCGTTCCAGTTCATGTCGGTTTGGGCGAGCGGCTCGCCGTTTAACGCGTTCCGCATCGGCGGCAACTTCGGCCGGCCGGGATTCTCCCCAAACTGCTCTTCCACCGCCCAGTGCTGCATCACCGGATATTCCTCCGCTACGCCCGGAATGCGGAACTTGCCGCAACTATTGGCTTCGGCTTGCATCGGCCCGCTCCAATCCCTGCTGCGCAATGTAATAAACACTCCGGCCGCCGCCTTTTCTCTTTGTATCACTTGCGCAAAGTCCCGCACTTGACTCAATGTCGGCTTGCCTCCCTTCACCTGCACTAACACCAAGTTTCTCTTCCTCGCAGTTCTATTAAGCAAGCGGCCCCGCCCGTCTATGCCGCTATCGGCTCCCTTCTTTTTGTTGCTGATAATCCCGCCGGGGATCATGCTTTCGCTTGCCCACCACTCAAACTTATGCTTGTCCCGTTTGGCTAGTTCTTCGGCTTGCCGCAAGTCTTTGGGAATGCCCTCGATGGCGCAGGGAACGCCGTTCTTGCGCAAGCGCTCGCGGGACACGCCTTTGACGGCAAACAAAGAAATATCAATGCCGACAAACCTTCTACCCAACAGGGCGGCGGCTTCTAACGCTGTCCCGCAACCGCAGAAGGGATCGAATACTAAATCCCCTTCGTTGCTGCTGGCTCTGATAATCCTCTCTAACAACGGAACAGGTTTCTCCGTCGGATAACCTTGCCGCTTCTTGCCTCGCACCGGCGGAATGTCGCACCACAAATCTTGGAGTTTGACTCCTTTGGCGTCATCTAGATATTTTTTGTAATTGAACACCGAATCAGTCTTTAGCTGAACTAACATGCCAGATGCGTACAACTCCTCCATTTTACTCCTCGAGAATCTCCATGCTCTCTTAATTCCCATGAATTCGTAAATTTTATTGCCGCCAGTCTCGTTGGTGCAAGGCAATAGACGATATTTGCCTCTTTCATCTTTGTATTTGTAGGCTTTTTTCACGTATTCTTCTTCGTACGGTAAATACTGGATGCGGTACTTAGTTTCGTTGCTGTTGGCGTACCAGAGGATGACGTCATGGATTTTTCCCAAATGCTTCGATGCGAGGTTGTGGCTATCAGCGCGCCTCTTCCATATAATTTCGTTGCGGAAGTTTTGTTGGCCGAAGACAGCGTCCATCAGCAGGCGCAAGTAGTAGTTGGCATAAGGATCGCAGTGCAGGTAAATGCTGCCGGTGGATTTGAGAAAGTCTTTCAGCACCGCCAGCCGCTCGGCCATGTAGCTAATGTAAGAAAGCATCTTAGATTGCGGGATCAGAATGCTTAAGGCTTCCATCAGCTTGCTGGCGGGATGGCCGACGGCGCCCATCATCTTCTGCGTGCGTTCGATGGCGGCCGCATCCCACTCCCATATGTCGGTAAAGACAATGTCTTGGGCGGAGCCTGTGTCCTCGCCTTTTTTGTGCGGTTTGTTATAGACTTCGTCGCTGTTAAAAGGCGGATCCATATAGATCAAGTCCGCCGGCGGCCCCGTCCAGTTTTCGGGCTTCTTCCATTCCTCCATGAGTTCCAAGCAGTCTCCGTAGTAAATGTTTCCTGTCTTCATAAGTTCTCTTTGGTTTTGGCGCGCTGTGAATGGGAAAATTACTTTCCTAGTGGGAGTCTTTCTGCCAAGCGTTCCGGCAGGCCGGCTTCGCGGATTTTTCGCATAGTGGTTTCCATATCGTAATCCAGCCGTCTTAATTCGATAGTGCCTAAGTTGAGGTCGTAAATGACGTAAGTTGCTTTGGGCACTCCGTCGCGGGATTGGCCGACACTGCCTACGTTGACGAAATACTTCTTTCCGGGTTCGACGGGAAACTTGGAGTAGGTTCCGCCTCGCACCGTGCTGTCGCGCACAAAGGCTACGGGAACGTGGGTGTGGCCAAAGAAACACACGCTGGTGTGTTGGTAGGTAAAGCTCGCCGCTGCTTCCAGTTTGTTGAAGACGTAGCCCCAGCGTTTGGGGACGTCCATGGTAGCGTGCACGATGGAGAAATTGGCCACTAAGCGAAAATATCGGAGGTTGCGCAACCAGGCGCGGTCGTCTTCGGTGAGTTGGTTTCGCGTCCAATGAACGGCGGCGGCGGCGTGAGGGTTGAATCCTTCCAAACCGTCCTCGCTGGAGCAGTATTCGTCGTGATTTCCTTTGACGCAGGGAAGTTGCATCTCGCGGACTTTGTCCAAGCATTCTTTGGGGTTGGCGTTATAGCCGACCACGTCGCCCAAACAGGCGTAGTGAGTGCATTGATTTTCCTTTGCATCCGCCAACACGGCGTGAAACGCTTCCAGATTTCCATGTATATCTGCGATAATCGCGTACTTCATTTATTCTTGATAAATCCCGTTTAGCTCAAAATTTCAAAACCCCGGAACTCGTTGGTCGCTTCGGACCAAGCTATTTTTTCGGCTTGAATCATCGGCCCTAAGCCAGAGTCGCGAACGGCCTTGAGAAAGGCCTTCAGCTCTTTCTCGGATCCTTCCGCAACCAGTTGCACCCGGCCGTCGGCAAGGTTCCGCACGACGCCGCAAAGTTCGTAACCGCAAACCAGCTGTTTGACCGTGTATCGAAATCCCACTCCTTGAACTCGTCCTGAATAAAAAACGGTGACCCGCATTGTTAATCTATTGTTTGGTTCTCCCCTTCGCCGCATGGGAACGGTTGCCGGTAATGCCGTCCCCGAATCAGCGGCAGGAATCAAGCCATGAATCCCTTCTTTTTCGCAACGATTTTATTTCTCGACCGGCGCCGGCCTCTGTGGAGGGCGGCTTGCCTTGCCGCAGGGGGACGGACGCGGTTCATCGCTTGCGTTGCGCTTTTCTCTTCGCGGCCAGCAACCGGCTGGTGGTGGATTCTGGTTCCTCCGGCTTCTCTTTGGGCGGAGACTCTTCTGCGGCGGGTTGTGGGGCTTTTTTGGGTTTTGCTTTTTGAAAGACGGGAGTCGTCGTTCCCGTGGGGTTGAGGCGGACGGTTGTCGGCGGCTTTTCAGGGATTGCGGTTTCGGGAGCGGGGCGAGATTGGCGGGCGCGAATAGCGTCGCGGCGTTGAAGCAGAGCGCTTAAGGATTCGTCTCGTTTGGGCGCGGATTGCTTTTGCCGCCAAAAGCACAGCCAAGCGATTGTTCGATGATAAGCCCGCGCCAAGTCGTCTTGATCCAGCTGCACTCGGCGCAGTCCCACGTCTAGGGGAAACAAAAGGATTGCCAGTTTCAAAAACCATTCCCACAAGTCGTTGGGCTGGAAGGTTTTGACGCGGTTGCTGGCAAAGGGATTCGCGGATTCCAGAGAGGAAAAGAAAACGCCTCCATCCGAAGCGGCGGCCAGTTGCCGCAGCAGTCCCCAATGAGGCTCGCTGGTTGCGTATTCGGGTGAAAAGCTCACACTGGTTCCGGCCATCTGGGTTCCCAAAAGATTTTCGCCGTCCATTAGCATTAGGTTCATCGTATAGGCGCCCACGTCGCGCGCCTCAAATTGCGCTTCGTAGCGGCCGGGCGCGGTTTGCCCCAGTCGAATTGTTTCGCTTTCCCCCGAAGGCTTCACCACCCGCGCATTGAGTTCTAGGAAGTTTCGGAAATTGCCTTCTTCATCGACGGCTTCAATGGCAATGGCGCCGATCCCTTTGTCGACGGTGACTTCGGTGGAAAAATCGGTGTTCTCCACTCGGCGCAAGGCCCATTGGGCGATTTGAGACCAAAATTGCCGATATTGCACCCAAGACAGCCATGAAGAGGCCCACTTTGCCCGCGCATCGGAGGTGAACGCAACCGCCCGTCCCAACCCGTATTGCCAATGCGCCAGCAAGGGGTCTCCGTTTTCCGTGACCAATGGAATCTCCGCCCGGTTTTTGGGCGCCGTAGCCACGTATCCCAACAGTTGCGGCAAGGGTTCTCTTCCCAAGCCGCGAATTAACTCGCTGGCGGCCGCCCGCTTGGGAACGAAGGGCTTTTCGGAGATGGCCGACTTGAGGATGACGGCGGTTTCTTTGATGAAAATTTGCGGCAATCTGTCCGGAGAGCGCACGTCGTAAAAGCGGCCTCTTCCACGGGAAGCGATCCACTGCATGGTTTCCGGCCCGGCATGGCCGGCAATCAATACCGTGCTTACCGTGATTCGGTCGCCGACAATGGACTTCATCAGCGCTTCGGACGGCGCGCCCGGATCGCCGTCGCTGAACACGATCATATGCTTCAGATTGGCCGTCGACGCCTTCAATCCTCGGTGCGCCATCGCCATGATGTTTTGAAAGCTCGGCAAATCGCCTTGGTTCATTCCCATGATTTTGGCGGCAAGCGCGCGTTTATCGCCCGCTTTGGTCATGGGAAACAGCCAGCGCTCCCTTCCGTCCCAGAGGACGACGCCCAGTTCGTCTTGCGGCCCCAAGGCGTTCAAAGCGCCGGCGGCCACTTTCCGAGCCACTTGATTGCCGTTGTTAAACTCCATGCCGTGCATCACCATTGCCAAGGCGCCGCTGGGCAGGACTTTTTTGCTGCTCAACTCCATATCCAGAGGCAGCGCCCGCTCCAACGGCGTGCCGCGATAACCGCCGGCGGCGTAGCTTTGGTCGCCCCCCACGCATACCAAGCCGACGCCAAAGTCGCGGACGGCGCTTTCTATCAACCGCATGGCGCTATTGCCCAAATCGCCGGCCGCGATGTTGCTCAGAAAAATGGCGTCGTAGCTCTGCATTTCCGCCAGAGACTGAGGAAAGCCGCTCAAGCCGCCGGCCGAAACGTCCAGTTGAGAAGATCGCAGCGCATCTACCAGTTCTTGATCCAAGGGGGGTTGATCGGAGATGACGAGAATGCGCGGATCGCCGGCAACGTTCACAAAACTGATGGCCCGGTTGTTCTGCGCCACCGCGTCGCCAGCGGAGGCAATTTCTACGTCGTAAGTGTAAAATCCAGAATCCGGCAAAGACTGCGGAAAGGTGAAAAGATTCTTTCCCGCCTCCAAAGCCACTTCCTGCTCTCCCAGCAAGCGGCCGTTGCGAAACAAGCGCACGGTTGCGGCTCCGCCCTCGTCGGCTTGGGCAAAAATGTTCGCCTCAAAAGTTGTTCCTTTTTTCACGTTGCCCGGCAGCGCCAGCCGTTGCAGGGAAACGTCGTTGCGCCGCTCCGTTCCCAACGGAATCACATCCACAGACACGCCCAGAGGCCGGGCGCCGGCCACGGCGGAAAGGGCTTCTCCCAGATTCTCGTTGCCGTCGGAAAGTAGCACGAGTCGCTTTTGGCCGTGCTCAGGGAAGGTGGCCGTGCCTAATCGAACCGCCGCCGAAATGTCCGTGCGATCTGTTTGCACAACCGCTTGAATCTTCCCCAGCTCAACCCGCGGCTGCATCATTTGCTCAATGCCGGCGTCGCCGCCAAACACAAGGATTCCCGCTTGATCTTGGCTTTCTTTCTTTTGGACGATTTCATTGACGTATTGACGAGCCGCCTCTTGTTGGGCTTCGGGGACGCTTCGCGAACGATCCAACAGGAACATCACGTTCATCCCCTCGCGAGGGTCCAACCTCTGAATCCCCGCCATCGCCAAAACCAAAGACGCCGTCGCAACCAAACGAATCGCGCACACCAACCAACGGCGCCAAGGAGCCAGCGAAGCGTCCGAACGATGCGACAGCCAAACCACCCACGCAACTACCGGCGGAAAAAGCCAAAGCCACTCCGGATTGGAAAACTGCATATTCACGGCGCCGCCCGCTTGCGAATGAGTTTTTGAATGCGATGGTTCCCTGAATCCGCCACCCAAAGATTCTCCTCTGAATCCAAGGCGATAGACCACGGATTGCTGAATTGGCCAAGCGCCGATCCCGGCCCGCCGATGATTTCCACAGATCGAAACTCCGGATCAAACACCTGAATGCGGCTGTTCCCAAACTCGCAAACAAACTGATTTCCCTCCGCGTCAATCTTCACGTCGTAAGGATAACTCAATTCTCCCACTCCCGAACCCGGCTTTCCATATCCTCCCATCCAACGCCCCGAATCGTCAAACACCTGAATCCGATGATTGCAAGAGTCGGCGACAAACAATCGATCCCAACGATCAATCCCAATCCCCTCGGGACGATTGAACGCCCCCGCCTCATCCCCCGCCTGGCCAAACGCCAAAACCAAGCCCTTTCCCGCCGGCAAAAAGCGCTGCACTCGCTCCACTTGCTGAAACTCCGTCACAAACAAATCCCCCGACGAATGGCAGGCCACCGACCGAGGAAACGCCAACTTTCCCGGCTCCACGCCCCGCATTCCCCACTGAAACACCAACTTTCCCTCCGGCGTAAAATGATTCACGCGGGCATAATGCGGCTCCAGCACAATGATAAGCCCATCGCCATCCCGTTCCATCCCTTTGGGACGACCCCGCTCTGTCTCCGGCATTTGCCAGAAACTCAGATAACGCCCCGAAGAATCAAAGCGCTGCACTCGTCCCGTCATATCCACGGCGAAAACATCGTCATTCGACCCCACGGCCACAGAGCGAGGCTTGTTAAACTGCCCGACGCCAGTTCCCTTTCCCCCCGTCGCTTGAATCGCCGAAAAAAAACGACCATCCAAAGAGCGCGCAATCTCCGCATCTCCGCCGCATCCTGCTCCAAGCCCAACCCCAGCCAAAACCGCCGCCATCCCAATCCATCGCCGAGCCGTTTGCCCAAGCCTCCCCACAATCCATGGCGCCGCGCCCAAAAAAATCAGCAAAAAACACAAAGCATTCACTTGACCAGTATGCCCGTAGTGAAGCAAATTAAAAACCCGCAACGCCAAAGTCTCCACGCCCGGAGGCACCGTGAAAATCAAAACCTCCACTTCCCACAAACAAAACAAATAAATCATCCACCACAAATAGAACAACCCCTTTCCCGCCGCCGGCAAAACGCAATGCCTCCAACGCCGCCAAAACTCCAGCCCCTCCAGCCTCGCCATCGCGACTAACCGACCATCCACCCCGTTCAAAGCAACGCCGCCGCCGCTCACGCCCAAAGCCAAATAGCGCAAAACCAACGCGCCCACCACCGGCATCCAACCCAACACCAACCAGCCGCCAAGCGCCCAGTTGTTTGCCAAAGACAACCCGGCCCCCACCAACGTCCCCGGCGCCAGAAACAACGCCCAAAAAAATCGGACGCCAACAACCGCGCGAAGCAAAACCCCAAAAACAACCGCCCCAAAAGCCGCCAACGACGCAAACAACACCGAATAAAAAATCGCCCGACGGCTCACGGCAAACGCTCCTCCAAAATCCCGCCACGTTTCTTGCGCCAACGCCAACCAACCCAAAGGCACAACCAACCCCAAACCTAACGCCGCCATCATCCCTGCCCCACTGCACCCCACAATCCATCCACCCAAACGCCGCCGCATCCATCGATTTGAAAAGTCTCGCCTTCGTCCGCTCCAACCAAAGTCTCGTCCGCGAACGCAAAAAGCCAAAGCGGCCGCCGCTGCCAAAAGCGGCAACCCAATCTGCAAGGCACGACCCAAACGCAAATCAGCGTTGAACATTACAAACACCTCCGCCGCCAACACCCTGACCTGCAAAATTCCGGGAACCGCAAGATTGTTAACCGCCAGTCCAAACGCCAACAACGCCCCCCAAGCCAAAGGCCGCTGCATTTGAGGCCAAAGCGCTCCAACAAACAAACGACGGCCGCAAACAAACGGCTCCAGCTCTTCCATCGCCCGCACCAACGACCCCCGCCTCGCCCAAAGAAAGAAAAACGGAATCGGCCACAACAACAAACCCAACACGCCGGCGGCGCCGGGAATCGAATACAAAAAACCGCTCCCCAAGCCTCCCGTCCACCCGGCGCTTCCCAAAATCTCCATCCAAACGGCAACCGCCAGAAAGTGCGGCAGCAAGAGATTCGCCGCCGCCCAAACCGGCAAAGTCTTCGCCAACCGAGCCGGCAACGCCAGCGAAGCCAGCGCCACCGCAACACCCGCCGCCGAAGCCAGCAACGTCGCCCCCAATCCCAAACACAAGGTATTCTGTAACAAGTCTCCCTTCACCAGCCGAAAATTGTATACAACCGCCGGCAGGACAATACAAAAGCCAACGTCAATTGAAAACTTTTTGCGTATACATTAGAAACAACGCGAATCGTAAAATGAGCCGACGCAGGCCGTGTTTGACAAAGAGCTACTTTATACAAGCGAACAACAACTATTATTTTAAAAAGCGGAGTCCGCAAAACATTATGAATTATATCCAACAAAATTGTCGGACGGCAAAGCCTAAGCCAATATAGAAGAGAGGACGCGTCCGTGAACGTCGGTCAGGCGAAAACGACGGCCTTGGTGTTTGTAGGTAAAACGCTCGTGGTCAATACCCAGCAAGTGTAAAATAGTCGCTTGCAAGTCGTGAACGTGAACGGGGTTGATGGCGACGTTCATACAAAGTTCGTCGGTCGCGCCGTAGGTGATTCCAGGTCGGACGCCGCCTCCGGCCATCCATAGGGTAAAGGCGTAGGGATGGTGGTCGCGCCCCCAACGTTTGCGGTCTTCAAGATTGCCTTGTATAAAGGGAGTTCTTCCAAATTCGCCGCCCCATATTACGAGGGTGTCCGCCAGCAGTCCCCGCTGCTTCAGGTCTCGAACTAAGGCCGCTGAAGGTTGATCGGTGTCCCTACATTGGTTGTAGAGCTCGGTAGTGAGGCTGTTGTGTTGATCCCATCCGGCGTGCATGAGTTGCACAAATCGAACGCCGCGTTCCACAAGTCGCCGGGCCATCAGGCAGTTGTAGGCAAAGGTTCCCTGCTCTTGGACGCCCGGTCCATACATTTTCAAGGTGTCTTTTGATTCGTCGGAGAAGTCCGCTAGTTCCGGAACGCTGGTTTGCATGCGATAGGCCATTTCGTATTGAGCGATTCGCGAGAGAATCTCCGGGTCGCCGAAGTCTTGATATTGGCGCCCGTTGAGTTGCGCCAAGCCGTCGAGAAGTCCGCGCCGAAGTTTGCGGCTCATTCCCTTTGGGTTGGAGAGATAGAGGACGGGTTCGCCCTTGCTTCTGAATTTGACGCCTTGATGGCGAGAGGGAAGAAAGCCGGCGCTCCAATAAAAGTCGTAGAATATCTGGCCGCAGGTGGTGTTTTTGGTGACGGAGGTTAGCACGACGTAGGCGGGCAGGTTTTCGTTGGCGCTGCCAAGCCCGTAATCTAACCAGGCGCCCATAGTCGGGCGCCCGGGAATTTGCCCGCCGGAAAGGAGCAGCGAAATGGCGGGGGCGTGGTTGACGGCGTCTGTGTGCATGCTTTTGATGAAGCATAGTTCGTCGGCGATGGAGGCTGTGTGGGGCAGAAAGTCGCTGACGGATGCGCCGCTTTGCCCGCGCTGTTGGAAGGGCTCAACCGGGGCTAACAAGAGTTTGCCGGACGGCTTTCCGGTCATTGTGCTAAAGCGTTTGCCGGAAACATAGGAATCAGGAACCGGCCGGCCGTGCATGGCGGCTAATGTGGTTTTGCCGTCAAAGAGTTCCACGTGGGAAGGACCGCCGTTTTGGAAAAGGTAAATCACGCGCTTTGCTTTCGGGGCAAGGTGCGGGATCCTGCCGGGAAGGCCGTCGACGCTGGATGGGCGGGCATTGTCGGCATGGAGATTCGGTTCCAGCAATGTTGCCAAGGCTGCCGCGCCGAGTCCGAGGCTTGTTTGTCCCAGGAATTCTCGGCGGGTCAGTTGGCGGCGATGTTCGGGTATCGGGTTCATTGTTTTGACAGGCTTTCGTCCAGATTCAGAATTAGGCTACACACGGAGGCGTAAGCGGCCAGCTCCGCTGGATTTAGCTCGGCGTCGGGCTGGGTTCCGCCTTCGGCAAGCAAGGCTTCCGCAGCTGTCGGCTTCTGGGTGAATTCCTTCATGGCCAATTCCAATTGATTCAGAAGGATTTGCGCCTCTTCGGATTGGGGTCGGCGTCCGATAACTCGACGAAAGGCGTGGATTATCCGCTGTTTTGGGGAATCGACGGCGATCATCGCGCGCTCTGCCAGCACGCGGGCGGCTTCGAGATAGGTAATGTCGTTCAGCGTCGCCAAAGCATGAAGCGGTGTGTTTGTGCGGGCGGATTTCACGGAGCAAGTCTGCCGTTTGGCCGCGTCGAAGAGCATGGTTGGGCCGATAATGCGACGCCAGAAGGTGTAGAGGCTTCGGCGGTAGAGCGCCGCGCCTTTGTCCGCTTGGTAACGTTTTTTCCCAAAAGTAAAGTCTGCCCATACGCCGGCGGGTTGATAGGGTTTGACCGGGACTCCGCCGATATTGCCGACCAAAAGGCCGGATGCGGCCAGCGCTTGATCGCGGATCATCCACGACGGCAGACGATAACGCGGGCCGCGCGAGCAGAGGCGGTTTGCCGGATCCCGTTCCCGCTTTTCCGCCGTGGTTTTTGAAGATTGGCGATAGGCGGCGCTCATAAGAATTTTCTTTTGCAGGCTTTTGACGTTCCAACCCGAACTCATGAACTCTGCGGCCAGCCAGTCCAGCAGTTCCGGATGGGAAGGTCTTTGGCCTTGGACGCCGAAGTCTTCCGGCGTGGCGACGATGCCTTGCCCAAAGAACATTGCCCACTGTCGGTTTACAAACACTCGGGCAGTGAGGGGATTGGAAGGCGAGACCAGCCAGCGGGCGAGGCCGAGCCGGTTTTCCGGCAAGTCGGCGGGCATGGGAGGCAAGATGGACGGCGTTGCCGCCGCGACACTCGAACCCGGCTTGTTATACAACCCTCTTGTCAAAACGAAGGTTGGGCGCGGTTCGGCGCGGTCTTGCATCACCATCACTTTGGCAATCTCCCGATTGAGGCCGTCTTGTTGTTGGCGGAGTTTTTTCAAGGCTTGGAGCAACCGAAGGTATGCAGCGCTTCGGTTCTCCGCGTATTGAAGGAGGCGATCTAGTTGCCGATCTTTGCGATCAGCGACGTCCGCATCCAAAATCCGACGGACTTCGTCGTCCATTTTACGGGGTTGAACAGCGCTCAGTTCCCGGCCTTCCCATCGTCTCAGGGATTGCTCGGCGGCCTGCTTGTCTGCGTCGAGGCGAATTTTTCGGGCTTGTTGGTGCTCGGTTGGCAGAGCCAGCACTGGCGAGGTTTGTGGATCGCCGCCGCCGCCGTCGACCGGCGTTTGGTTGAAAAAGGCGAAGAGGCCGTAGTAATCGCGCTGGCTTAGAGGATCGAATTTGTGATCGTGGCAACGGCAGCAGTTGAGCGTGAGGCCGAGCCAAACGGTTCCCACGGTCTCGGTCATATCCATCACGTAATCGACTCGATTCTCCTCCGGGATGCGGCCTCCTTCGCCATTGATCATGTGGTTTCGATTGAAACCGGTTGCCAACACCTGCTCTTGAGTGGGATGGGGAAGCAGGTCTCCGCCGAGTTGGAAAACGGTAAACTCGTCATAAGGCATGTTTTCGTTGAACGCTCTGGCCGCCCAATCCCGCCAAGGCCACATTGTCCGTTCTCGGTCGCCTTGGTATCCGTTGGAATCGGCGTATCGCGCGGCGTCCAGCCAATCCCAAACCATTCGCTCTCCATAACGCGGCGAAGCGAAAAGACGATCCAACAGGCGCTCGTAGGCGCTTGCCGACGGGTCTTGAATAAAGGCGTCCACAGCCTCCGGAGTCGGCGGCAATCCGTGCAAATCCAAATGCACCCGCCGAATCAGTTCCTCGCGAGAAGCTTCCAAAGCGGGAGCAATCGACTCGGCTTTCAATCGGCGGCGGATGAAGAAGTCAATTTCATTTCGCGCCCAGCTAGAATCGTCAATCATCGGCAAAACGGGCCGCTTCACCGGCTCAAAAGACCAATGCCGTTCCCAGCGGGCGCCTTCGGCCACCCATTGCCGCAACGTCTCAATCTGCTCTTCGCTCAACGGACGCTTCGCCTTCGGCGGCGGCATCCGCTCAGCGGCGTCCTCAGCCAGAATTCGAACAATTGCCTCGCTCTTCTCCGGCTTGCCCGGCACAAAAGGCCCCAAACGGCCGGGCGCGCCCAAAAGCCCTTCCCTCGTGTCCAACCGGAGGCCGGCTTTACGTTGTTCTCCATCCGGTCCGTGACAAGAAAAACAATGATCCGCAAGAATCGGCCGCACTTCCCGGTCAAAATCAACAGCCGAACAAACGGCTCCGACAAATCCAAACTCCGCCGTCACAGCCGCCAGACAAAACAATCGACAAACTCCCCGAAGCCTTCGGAAAAAGGAATCCAACCAGCAAAGTTGGGAAAGCAAACGCCTCATGTTTTGTGCCGTTTCATTCAAAATCGTCCCCAAAAATCCAACCTCGCTCAACTTCTTTCGTCAACTCCAGAATTCTCCCCGCCCTTTTGCTCCCCAATCTACCAACGCCTTCCCTTCCCGTCCGCCGGTTCCAGAAAAACAAATAAAATAGACGACAATGCCAAGAAAAACCTCAAGCACGCTCAGAGATATGCCTTGCCTCAATCTAATCCTCAAGAGAAGGAATGCAGTTTCTTGTTCACGGAATTGACCAGACTTCAGCCAGCAATTGCAAGTTGGTCGCCAAGCCGTCTTTACAATCCTTCCGTTTCCCAAACTCACACCGAAATCGTATTAAGGCGTGTTTACGATAAATAATCGGCGGTTCAACCGAATCTCTGGATATTCCATAGATTCGAAAAAAAAGCGGCCGCAATTATCAAAAGGAAACCAGATTGTTTTTGCCAGCCAAGCATCCCAAATCCAAAAAACTCAAATAGCGGGCTTTTGCGCCTCCAAAATAATTTGATTTCTTCCTTGGGTAGCACTTCGGCAGTTACTATGAATCTCTCGAATTCAGTTCAACTTGGCCTATGATATCAGACATGCACTATGACATTGGCCTTTTAGCGCGAACCGCCAAGGGCGTCGTTTATCCACTATAAAGACGATACAAGTTCAACTATCAGACGTCGGCACAAACTCATCTGCGCCGTAAAGAGGCCCCCAGTTATCCGCATCGAAATGTTGGAAAAGTTCCGCCGGCATTTGATTGCGATGATGCCAGCGGTTCCAAACCGCAGAAACAGGCAACGTCCAATCCCGCAAACTCCCATGCTCCACGTGGCCGTCTAAAAAAGCCATCTTCGCCCGACTAGCATGCCGCCGGCTAATCCTTCTGCCAAAGAAAAAGGAAACCTATGAGAAACCAATCTCGACGGTTTGTTTCCGCAAAGGCAAAGACGCCTTGTCACTCTTCCTTCGGAGGAAACGCCAAATCGGTGACCGCTTGGATGGCATCTTGTTGCTCTATCTCTTCAGGCGTGTAGATAGCTTGACGAACCGTCTCGCTCGCCTCTTGGATTTTCTTTTGAATAGCGATCTCCCTTTTTCTTATCATTAATCTTGAGACGGCACGAAAGTGAACCGTCTTTTCCATTAGTTCTTTTCTAGCTTCCCGCTCCTCCGCAGAGAACTCCATTCCCTCATCTGCCTGCATGAGCATGGCCTCTTGCTCCTTGAATTGCTCCAGGACATCTGCCTTCATTTTTTCCAGTTCAGCAAGGTCAGACTCTCCCAAACCAGCTTCAAATGCTTTCATTTGGTATAAGTAGTACTGCATTTTTACGCGGGCGCCCTCTGGCATTTGCTCGATTATTTTCTCTAGTTCATGTTCAACCGCCCCCTCAACAGGCGCGTCTTCAGGAAGTCCTTCCCATCGCCATCTCTAATAATGGAGGCAATTCGGTGGGGTCACCGCAACACGGGACGGAATCTATGGCATCAGGATTCAGACCTGCTGTCTCTTGAACAGCATTTGATTCCATTCCTGCCATGCTGGATTGGTGTTGAGAAGAGGATCGAACCAGCTCGGCCATTGCTCCCAACAACTTTTGATTCTCCGCAAGGATCGCCTGTTGCTTGATTCGAGCCATGGACACCTCGTGATGCGCCCTTCGTTCGTCCCCGTTGTGTTCGTATGCAACAATGATAAAGGCGAGCAAAATAATCACCCAGAGTAGGATCGAATTCCAAGCCCCCACAAAGATCTCTGCCCATGTTTGTTCAGGTTCTGTCTTATTTGCTTTCATAGCTACTGCTCTCGTTCGTTGTTTGTTTCCTGCTCAATTCTCGGAGGACTCGATGCATTGGAGACTAGGTTAGAAATCTCAATCAGCAAGTTTCTAGTCTCTTCAAGAACTTCCTTTTGTGTAGCCAAGACCACACCTGACTGCCGCTGCAGCTCAACCTCCCTGTTCAATTTCCTTGCCTTGCGAAAGAACAATAGAAATATCATCAAGAGAATCAAAAAGATGAGCCACAACGCCGAGCCCCTAAAGAACTTTTCCCTTCTAGTCACTTTCATTTACCCTCCTTTACAAATCACATTTCTTGTAGTTACGATCCGCTGCATTGGCGCACAGCTCTACCGCGATGTCTAGGTCAATGCAAATCGCATCCAGAGTCACCCAATATTCCCACCCGCAAGCGACCTCAAATCCTATCCCCGCCGCTAACGATTTGGTTTCGCAAGCGAGCGGAATATACCTTGGGAGCTTCCTCTTTAACCAGCTTTTGAACCTTGCAGTTTCCAAAATTCCAGTTTTGCAAGCTGCGAAGGTGGACACGGCAGTTCCTCCTGCCGCAGCAATACATTTCCAATAAAACGATTTGGCTTTCCGAATTTCTCCATTGTAGCTGATCCACGCCGCGTTGTAGCACGTGTAGAAGTCGGCGAGTTTTGAATCGCTTGTCAGGACAGAGATTTCGAAGCTCTTAGTGCAAGCATTAAACCCGCATGTAGTGGTGCTTTGCGCATTGGCCGGCGCGCTAGAGGCAACGGCAATGGCAATCATTAGGGCAAAAATTAGTTTCTTCATGTCAGTAAAATCTAGTTTCGTTTGTGGTTTCTGTGCTAATTCCTGTTCAATTGCTGTAACTGCTCACCAATGCGGCAGCCGCCGAATTGGCTCTTCTAACCGCGCTGTTCACCGAATCTTCCAGCTCTTCAATGGCGAAGAGCATGTGTACATCCCAAGAGGAGAGAGCCGGTTGTGTGCAATTAGGGAACTTTACGCCGACATTTCGGGCCAAGCAATTGGTTATGTTAGCGATCTCCCGCGCAGTCATGGCGTCGATGTCGTTCTCGTATTTTTCCATCGCGCTAACCAAGTCCTCGGCGAGCGTGTCATTGATGCTGGTGAGTGCGGCGTCAAAGCCGGGTTTGTCCATTGTGGTGCCGGGCTGATCCCGGTAAGGAACCGTCAACCTCCATCCAACAGCGCCTGTGTCTATCCCGTACACGGTTATGTCCGCCTTCAGGTCTCTGGGGTGGGCGGAGCGAGATGGAGAATAATACACTCGCGTAATCACACGGGAAATTCCCGCTGACCATGCCGCCGGCGTTTGAACGCCAACCAGCATGGTCAGCGCGAGGACGGCAAGTCCGATTTGCCGCAGGATGTCTCCCGGCGCAAAGCGCATGTGCCAAGGCGTCTTGGTTGGTTTGGCCAAAAGGCCGAGTCCGTCTGTGATCTGTCTTTGTTTGCATAGTCAGTGTAACTGATTAATACCAAGTTTCAATCGGTTAAAACACGGCTCGCGGCATTCTGTAACAGTTTTTTCGATTTTTTGTTTTGCTTGAGTTTGGTTGGATCAGCAAGGTTGGAGGAATTCCACAGATTGTCAAGCAAAAATGCGTTTTTATGAAGGAGGAATTTGGAGCATGGAAGTTTGGATTCTTGGGCGCGGGATGATTTAGGATTGGCTCTGGATGCGGATTATTGCATCCCCGATGAGCAGGCAAGGGAGTTGCTGGCGCAGATTGCGGCGGAGAGAGGCGAAGGATCGCCCTTTTATGGATAAGCCTTTTCTGATTTTGGTGGCGGCTTACGGAAGGCAAATGCGGGGCATTTTGGGATCGAAGTTGAAGATATGGGCGGAGTTGCCGGACGAAGAGAATAAGTTTTGGTTGAAGGTGGTTCAGAATGCCGGGAAGTATGGTGGAAAGTCGCCAGTGGCGTATCGAATGTCGACGGAAGTGGAAAAGCGGGACGCAGAGGAATATGTGGAAGAGCGGATGCTGACGCCGGACGAAGTTTTGGAGCAGGAAGAGTTGGCGAAGGAAGCGCATCGGGTTGTGACGTCTTTTCTCGGTTCGTTGGATGCGGAGACGGCAGAGGCGGATTATTCGAAACAAAGTGGACGGGATCACTTTTGAGGCTTGGGCGAAGCGAACGGGCAAGGATGTCGAACTTCTGCGGATGCGCGTCAGCCGCGCTTATCGGAAGATGCGCAAGAAGGTTCCGCTTGGCTTGCGGCAGACTCTCATCCATGTGTATAAGGGCGGCTGAAAGAGTCGAAGAAGCAGGCAGAGAAGTCGCCGTAGGATTTATGCAGTTCACGGAAGAACAATATTAACAAATCGCGCCGCATTTGCCCAAACAAAGAGGAAAAGTGGAATACCATTTACTGTCGCATGTGAACCGCTGGACGAAAAGCGGCGTTTGGAATAGAGTGCTTGAAAAATTAAAGGCAAAGGCGCAGACGGACGCTCCGCCAGAAAAACGGATGCTGGACAGCGCGAGCATAAAGGTTCATCCCGCTGGAACAAGCGCGCTAAAAAAGGCGCGCCGTCCATCAGAAAGTCCAGCGAAGGCTGGACTACTAAAATTCCCATGCTTGCCGCAAAGAAGCGCACGGGGGGAAGTTCTTCTTTGTCTCCGGGAAACGGGCATGATGCGCCTGCGGGGAGAAAACTCCTTCGCAAGATAGGAAATCGTCTGGCCAAAGTTCTGTTTGCTGATGGATAGGGCGTATTATGAAGGCGAGGAGAACCGCCAGCAAGCCTAAGCAATGGGATTGGATCCGGTAGTTCCTCTTTTGAAAAGCTGTCGCCATCCTTGGCAATACGACAAGGAATTGTATAAAAAGCGCAACGAAGCAGAGAGATTGTTTTGGGGGTTAAAAGGCTATCGTCGAGTCTTCTCCCGCTTGGACAAACTGGAGGGGATATTCACGGGGCTCATCGCATTCCCCCCTCATCTTTGCCATGCTCCATTAGCGCCAACACGCTCTAGAAAAATGAGGGATCAAAATAAACATCTCTTGAAACATGTCTCTGGGGCTATCATCACGTTTGCCGTCACTTTGGCGATCATATTAGGGGCCTATTTGTGGTTTGATTGGGAACCCGACTTCGTCGTGATGCCATTGATTTTCATCATCGTTTCTTCATTTACTTGGATCATTGCGGCAATCGGTGAGCTGAAAAGTGAAGTAAAAGAAAAATTGTCCAATTTAGAAAGCAAGATGGATGAAATACAGCGCGATTTGAACCAAAAAGATTGAAAGAAATCCCGCCCCCAAAACCCCAAAAACCGCCGCCGCCCAAGCCCCGCCCCAAACAACGGCGAACCCAGAGGATCCTTCCTTGCCTTCCCTCCAGAAATCCGCCAATCTGCCCCCAGATTAAATTCACCGCCACTTTGAAATTAAGAAAATGAGATTTTTGATTGAAATATTCGTGATATTCGCCTGCTCTTTAGGGGTCTTTTGGTTATTCTCTTGGTTGAAGGACGAGATGCCGCCCGGCGACGTGGCTTTTTTCAACTTCCTCTGCGCCGTAAGCTTCATCTGCGTCGTAGGCTGTTACTTAGATGTTAAGATTCTCGATTTGAAACACAAGATGGATGATTTGGAAAGGAAGATGGACGATTTGAAAAACGAGATTGACGGAGGATATTACGGCGAAGGCGGTTTGAAAAGCAGGATGGGTTATTTGGAAAGCGAGATGGACGAAATACGGCGCGATTTGAAGCGAAACGAAGAATCGGGAAGGACAAAGGAAAAAAGCGAAGAAGAGGATTGAAAAATAGACTGGACAAATTTTTGGAAGAAGGCGAGACTGATTCGCAAATCCCAAGTTGGAAATCGAAATAGAAATCAAGAAAGGCAGTTCTTATGGCAAAGTTTTTAGGCGTTCCCACTTCCGGCCTCGTTCCGAAGAATCGTCGTCCAACTAAACCTCAAGCAAAGAAAGGAGAACAGCGAAAATGAGAGCGATAATTGTTTCCCTAAGTTTGTTTGCGGTGGTTTTGGCTTACATTGTGTTGAGTCCAAGCTATGAGACGACAACAACGACAAACCAAAAGACGATGGCGGAAGAAAAGGCCGGCGGAAACGTGGGAAAAACAACTTCTCCACGTGCGCGTCAAAAGGCCAGCGAAGCGGATTGGGCGGCGGTTCATGCCATTGCCGCAGAATATGCTCCTCAACTCAAAGAGCTAGAACGCAAGCGGAATAAAGAAGAAGACTCCTTTATCGGTTCGTACGAGCCAAAATTGGCTGAGTATGTGACGAAGGATGAGTACAAAGCCAAACATATCATCAGTTTGGCTCACGACATGGCGAACAAAGCCATTCGGGATTTAGAGCGGGAGCAGTGGGCGCGGATGAGCGAGTATTTGTCGCCCTACGAGTTGCGGGAATACAAGCTAGAGCATGCGCAATTAGCCCGGGACATGCGGTCGGAATTAGAATGGTTTCAACCCAGCAAGGGAGAGTTCGTTGCCTTGTACACCTATCGGGAAAAGCAGGCGGACATGGTAGATGAACTGTTTGGCGGCGACAGAGCGTTGTTTTCGGAAGCGCACCAGTCCGCCATCGATCGAAGGATGGCCATTCAAAAAGAAGTGATGGCGGGTGGAAGCACCCCTGAGTTGCTTGAGGAAGGTCGTCAAAGGATGGCCTCTCTGGAAGGGAAGGACATAGACTGCTGGAGAGTGGAAAGGGAACTCCAATCCATGGCAAGAGAAGTGATGGGTGACCAATGGGACTCGTTCATGTTTGGCCCGGATGGGCAGGAAGAGAAAGTCTATCTGGACAAAATGATGCGCATGGAACGTTTGTATTCTAACGGCCAAATTACGGAGGTCGAATTAGAACTTGCGAAGGAAAGATTTTCTCTGGAATTGGCTGGAGACATGAGCGAGGAAGAGATAGCGGAAGAGCTGAAGTGGTACAAAGAAGAGGTTTTGGGACTTCCGCCCGCTACGGACCAAGCCGCAGACGACTAAGCCTTGCCCAAGCCTAGTTTGCGCCTTCTTCCTTTTAGCCAATCCCTTTTCGGGGTTGGCTTTTTTGTTGATTTTTGGGAAGGCAGGGCGCGGTTGGGGATTGCGGCGGGGCGAGAATGTTTTGACGGCTCGGCGTTTTTTGCGTAGCGTTTTGGCCGCGAATGATTGGGATTGGAAAGACGGTTTTTAAGAAGGTTTTCGGGACGCGGAACGACCGGGAGGTGAAGAAGCTTCGGGGTTTGGTGGCGCAAATCAACGAGATTGAGACGTCCTATCAGGCGTTGAGCGACGAGGATTTGCGGCGGAAGACGGCGGAGTGGAGGGCGCGGATTTCTTCCATTGAAGAGGACGATGTCTTGGCGCGGGAGTTGGACGCCATTTTGCCAGAAGCCTTTGCGGTGGTGAAGAATGCCTGCCGTCGTTTGTGCGGTTCGGAGGTTTTGGTGAAGGGACACGGCGTTCGCTGGGAGATGATCCCGTTCGACGTGCAGTTGATTGGGGGCTACGCGCTGCACTCGGGGCGGATTGCGGAGATGGCCACCGGTGAAGGCAAGACGCTGGTGGCGACTTTGCCGGTGTATTTGAACGCGTTGTCCGGGCGGGGCGTTCATATTGTGACGGTGAATGATTATTTGGCTTCGCGGGACAGCGAGTGGATGGGCGCGGTATATCGGTTTTTGGGATTGAGCGTGGGTTGCATTTTGCACGACCAGCCGCCGATGGTGCGCCGCGAGCAATACGAATGCGACGTCACTTACGGCACTAACTCGGAGTTTGGCTTTGACTACTTGCGCGACAACGGCATGGCTTCGAAAAAGGAGGAGCAAGTGCAGCGGCGACATTACTTTGCGATTGTGGACGAGGTGGACTCCATTTTGATTGATGAGGCGCGAACGCCGCTCATCATCAGCGGGCCGGCGGTGGTGCATGCCGACAATCGCTATGATCAACTGAAGCCGGCGGTGGAAGGTTTGGTGCGGCGGCAGAAAAAGCTTTGCCAAAACTACTTGCGGGAAGCGGAGTCGATTTCCAAAAAACTCCGCCCCGAAAACGGTTCTTCTCCGGAGAACGCCGATTTGTTGGCGCAGGAACTCGGCCTTTTGTTATATCGCACGAAACTGGGCGATCCCAAGTCCGCGGGGCTTTTGCGTTTTTTGGAAACTCCGGAGAATGTGAAGTTTATGAACAAGGCGGAGATGACGCTTCACACTGATCAAACTAAAAAGGATCTATACGCGCAAAAGGAAGAGCTGTTCTTTGCGATAGAAGAAAAAAGCCACGACGCCGATTTGACGGAAAAGGGACGCGGTTTTCTGAGCCCGGAAGACCCCGACGCCTTTATGTTGCCGGACTTGACGGAGATTTACCATGAGATTGACAGCGATGAATCTAAGAACGCCAAGCAAAGGATGGAGGCGAAGGCCAAGGCGCAGAAGGAGTTCGAGGCCAAGGCGCAGAAGATTCACACTATATCGCAACTTCTCAAAGCCTACTGCTTATATGAGAAAGACGTTCAATACGTTGTGCAGAACAACGAAGTGATTATTGTTGATGAAAACACCGGCCGTCTAATGACGGGTCGTCGTTGGAGCGAGGGTCTTCATCAAGCGGTGGAAGCCAAGGAAGGAGTGGAAATTAAACGAGAGACGCAGACTTACGCCACGATTACCATCCAAAACTACTTTCGGCTTTATACCAAGCTTGCCGGCATGACAGGCACGGCGGAAACCGAAGCCAGCGAGTTTTTAGACATTTACAAGCTGGGTGTTTTAGTCGTTCCTACCAATCGTCCGGTGGCGCGGAAAGACGCGCACGACACCGTGTATAAAACCAGGCGCGAAAAGTATAACGCGGTTGTTGAGGAGATTAAAGACATTCACGCCCAAGGGCGTCCCATATTGGTGGGAACCATTTCCGTGGAAGTGAGTGAATATCTTTCTCGATTGTTGAAGAGAGAGCGGATTGTGCACTCAGTGCTAAACGCCAAGTATCACCAACAAGAAGCCGAGATTATTGCCCGCGCCGGCCACAAGGGGGCGGTGACCATTGCCACCAACATGGCGGGACGCGGCACGGATATAAAACTGGCCGAAGGCGTCAACGAATTGGGCGGACTGCATGTGATTGGCACCGAACGGCATGAGGCGCGTCGCATTGACCGCCAGCTTCGGGGCCGTTGCGCCCGCCAAGGCGACAACGGTTCTTCCCACTTTTTTATATCGTTGGAGGATGACTTGATGCGTTTGTTTGGCTCGGATCGCATTAGCAAGGTGATGGAAAAAGTGGGCTTGGAAGAGGGGCAGGAATTGGAGCATCCCCTGTTGAATCGTTCTATTGAAACTGCGCAAAAGCGCGTTGAGCAGCATAACTTTCAAATACGCAAGCGGACTTTGGAATACGATGATGTGATGAACAAACAGCGCGAGGTGATTTACGGCTTTCGCAATGAGATTATCCGCACCGAGAGCGCGCAAGATCGGTTGTTGGACATTATGGAGGAAGTGGTCGTCGCCAAAGTGGAGGAGCATTCGTCGGCGGATGCGGAGACAAGCGAGTGGAATATTCGGGCATTGGCTGATTGGGTTAACCTGAACTTTCCGCTGAGCATTGCGGAGGAGGAGATTCTACGAGAGGCCAATTCGGCAACGGAATCGGCCAAGGCGCGGGATTCGATTTTTGAGGGCATGAGTCCGGCGCAAATGGCCGCGGCTTCGTTTGTGGCCGGCAGCGTTCGGGAGGCCTATCAATTGAAGGTTAGCGTCGAGAGCGAAGAGGCGCTTCACAGCATTGAGCGGTTTACCATTCTCAGCGCCGTGGACAAACTTTGGCAAGAGCACTTATACAGCATGGACGGGCTTCGGAGCAGCATTGGCCTCCGCGCCTATGGTCAGCGCGATCCGTTGATTGAGTATAAGAACGAAGCCTTCAAAATTTTTGACGAATTGATGGCGAACATCAAGTCGGAGATTTGCCATAACATATTTCGAAGCGCATCCAGCTTGATGGCGTTTCAGAACTTTTTGGCCAAGCTGCCGCAGCGAACCGTGCATCAAGGCGCCAATGCGTTTGCGGGCGACAGAGGGCAGGCGTCGCCAACGTCTCGGCAAAAGGCAAGACGCATGGTTGGCGAAGCTAACGAAGCGGCCGGCAAACCCCGCCCTGAGCCGGTGCGCACCGGACCCAAAGTGGGACGAAACGCTCCCTGCCCCTGCGGAAGCGGCAAGAAGTACAAACAATGTTGCGGCAAGGCGTAAAAAGCGCCTTTGCCGGAATCGCGATTGTAAAACTTTATTGTTAGAGTCAATTAGATAAAAGAACATCATTAAACAAAATGAGCGACACATTTGAAAAACAGGACAAGATGGAATCGGAAGGGCAAGCGAAACAGATCTCAAGGCGCCAGGGTATGTAGACAAAGATATTTGAGCCAACTGATGCGGACAGGAATCGGTCTAGGGCCGTGATTGGAATTGTCTGGGCGATGTCTGTTTGAGATGGCACAGATTGTCGGCAAGACTGCAAAATGCGCGTTTTACGGCATTATCCAAATTGCCAAGCATCTATTGAGGAAAATCAAAGATCGAGAAGAAGCGCAAATTAAGGCTTTTGATAAAGCAATCGCAGATAGGAAAGCGGATAAAATCTGCAAACGAAAACTTGTCAAGGAAGAGATTCGCAGACGACGGTCATTCCGAAAATGGTAGATTCTAAAATGAAGAACGGCATTTTTTTAGCGGCGGCAGTGTTGTTGGCTGAATGCGCATCGTTAACCGAAACGCTGGACGACAACAAAAATCAAAGAGCATTTAAGGTGTCGCCAAACATCCGTTACCCCGGCGGCTCACGGGAGTATTCGCGGGAAGTCCAGAAGCGCATCCCGTTGCGAGAATGGAACAAGGAAAGAACTCCCAGTTATCCATGATTTATGATCTTGTACGAGCAAGACAAACCCTAAAAGAAATTTCCCGCGCATATAGAGCAACATGGACACGGGATAAAGAGAACATAAGAGGCAGCGAGTTTAAATATCGTGGATTTAGCGCCAGTTATGATCTCATAATAGGAATTACATGGTGGATCATAGGTGAAGTTGAGGAACGGTCGATTGAGAAATTCTTAAAAAGGAGAGATGCGGAAAAGAGTTTTGGAGAGGCAGATTAGGAACGGTAAGCGGTTGGCTTTCTGAAAGGGCAACGGTTGCGGAAGTTAGCGCGGCGCTATTTAAGCTATGAGCCGGACGAAGGCGATATTTATTTTAGGCCCTGCTGGAAGCGGCAAGACGCATCGTTGCATTCAGTCCGTTCGTCGGCGCCTTGTTCAAGATCCGGAAGGGACTCCGCTTCTTTTCCTTGCTCCCAAGCAGGCTACTTTCCAAATCGAATCTCAAATCCTGGCGGACGGCAGGTTGGGCGGATACACCCGTTTGGAGATTCTTTCCTTCGCCCGCCTTGCGGAGCGTGTTTTGAGCGAGCTGTCTCCCGGCTCTTTTCGAATTCTCAGCGACGAGGGGCGGATTATGCTCCTCCGATCCTTGCTCGACAAACATTCAAAACGGTTGCGATCTTTTCGGGCGTCGGCCGGTTTTCCGTCTTTGGCACGGGAATTGGCTGCGCTTTTGCAGGAACTTGGCCGACAACGGGTGGACGTCGAAAAGTTGGATCGATTGAAAGAGCGCGAGGAACTTTCGCCAAGGTTGCGGAACAAGTTGCATGACTTGGCGATTCTCTCCGGGCTGTATCGCCAGTGGCTTTTGCAGGCTGATCTTAAGGATACGGAGTCTTTGCTGGAACTGGCCGCGGAGCAGCTTTGTTCGCAGACTTCCTCTCTCTTTTCTGTGGAAGAACTTTGGCTGGATGGTTTTGCGGAGATGACCGCCCAGGAACTGGCCTTGTTGGCCGCTGTAGTGCGCCGAAGCAGGCGGGCGAACTTGTGTTTTTGCGTGGATCCGGGAAAACCGAGCAATGCTTCTTGGCTCAACCTCTGGGCGACCGTTGATGAAACCTGGCAACGTTGCCGCCAGCGCATTGAGGGGCTTCCGGACGTTGAGATGGAAATTGTGCGTCTTCCCCGCGACCGGGAACGATCCCGATTTTCAGATAGCCTGTCGTTGCAACATCTCGAAGCCCGTTGGATGGAGCCAAGGCCTCTGCCGATTGCGGCGGAAGATGTTGCGATAACGGCCTGCACCGATCCAGAAACGGAAGTCATTCACGCCGCCCGCGCCATTTTGCGTTCCGTTCGGGAAGAGGGAATCCGTTTTCGCCAAATCACCGTCATCGTCCGGCGTTTGGAAAACTACGCAACCGAGATTCGACAAATCTTCGACCGCTACCAAATTCCGCACTTTATCGACCAGCGCGATTCCATTCGGCATCATCCGGCGGTGATTCTGACGCAAAGCGCCTTGCGTTTGCTTGCCTTCGATTGGCGAAACGCGGATTGGTTTGCCGCTCTCAAAACGCAACTGCTTGGCGGCGGCATCGAACCAATTTGCCATTTGGAAAACGTCGCTTTGGAATTCAACATCGAAGGAGGCCAATGGCGGCGTCCGTTGACTTCTGATATCTGCCCGCATCCGTTGGCGGAGTCCTTGGAGCGGCTCCGTCAAGCCTCCATCGCTCCTTTTGAAGAATTGGAGTCGCAGTTGCTCGCCAACGGCGACGTCCATAGCAAACTTCTCAGCGGAGCGGAACTGGCCGAGGCCATTCGCCGGTTTTGGGAACGAATCGCCTTGGCCGACCAGCTTGAAAAGTGGGATCTCCCGGCGGAAGAAGCGGCTGAATCCGTCGGGGGCGAACCCGCCGTTCACACGGCCGCCTGGCAACAACTCCAAGTGTGGTTGGAGAACGTTCGGCTTGCTTTTGCCGACATGCGCCGGCCTTTGGCGGATTGGATTTCGATTTTGGAAAATGGTCTTGGCAACCTCACGGTCGGCGTCATCCCGCCGAGCGCGGATGAAGTTCTTGTCGGCGCCGTTGACCGCACGAGAAATCCAGAAGTCGAACTCGCCTTGCTGTTGGGATTGAACGAATCCGTCTTCCCCGCCCGCCCGCGGCGGCATCCTCTGCTTACGGAGGCGGATCGAAAACAACTGGAGCAATCGGCTTTCCGTTGGCTTCCGCCGGTCAAACGTCGGCTTGCCCACGAACGATTTTACGCCTACATCGCCTGCACTCGGCCGAGGAAAAAGTTGGGGGTCAGTTACGCGGAGCAAGACGCCGAAGGCCGGCCGCTCAATCCCTCCTCCATCATTGCCCACCTTCAACGTCTCTTCCCCTCCGTCAAAACCCGGCGCTTCGCCCGCAAGCGCACCGTGGACGGCTGGACGGGGCAAGGGCGTCCGCCTCTGCAAGAGGCCGAGCATTGGAGCGAGCTCATTCGGCCGCTTTTCCACTCAAAGGCTGGGCAGACGGCGGATTTCGAAGTGGAAAAACTTTTTCAATCTTTGGAGACCGCTCCTTTGTTGCCGCCCTGCTCGCTCCCGGTCGAAGCCGGTTCAGAACGACTCTCGCCGGCCCTCGCCAAAATTCTTTACACCGCCGCCGATGCAAAAAGCGAGGCCGAAGCCGAAGCAGCGGCAAACACCCTGCGCTCCTCCGCCTCTCGGCTCGAACAATTCGCCGCCTGCCCCTTCCAATTCTTCCTGCGTTCCGGCCTCAAAGCCGAAGAACGAAACCAACAGCGGCTCGACGCCAAAACATTGGGCAGCTTTCAACACGAAGTCCTCGAAAAATTCCACCGCCAAGTCCAAGCGCAAAAACGGCAATGGCGCGACCTCGCTCCCCAAGAAGCGCGAAAACTAGTCGCTCAAATCATCGCCAACGCCGCCGGCGTCTTCCAGCAAGGCGTCTTCCAAAAAAACGAAGCCGCCCGCCTCTCCCTAGAAACCGCCGGGGAGAAACTGCAAGAATTCATCGCCGTCACAATCCAATGGATGCAACAATACGACTTCGATCCGCACACGGCCGAACTCGCTTTTGGAGGAAAAAACGACGTCGTCGGCCCCTGGACGCTTCCCTTAAAAAATGGCGTCCAATTGTCTCTTGTTGGAAAAATTGATCGGCTGGACGTGCTTCGAAGGCCGGGATTCGGGAAAACCGCCGCAGTCATCATCGACTATAAATCGGGCAACGCCGCTCTCGATCCCATCCTCTTGCGCAACGGAATACAACTGCAACTCTTCATCTACCTAAACGCCATCGCCCAACACCCTGAAATCGCCGGACAATTGAAAATCAACTCCCTCTCTCCCGCCGGCGCATTCCTCGTCCCTCTGCAAGGCAAGGCGCCCCGATCCAGCCACCGAAACGACGCCCAAACCAAACACGCAGACCGTCCGCAAGCCTTTCAATGGAACGGACGTTTCAACCTCGACCACCTCCGCCAATTAGACAACCGTCCCAACCAAGCCAAAGGCGACCAAATTGCCTACGCCCTCAACAAGGACGGCGACTCCGTAAAAGGCGGACAGAGCGCGATGCCTCCCCAAGCATTCCGGGAAATGACAAGACAACTTGAAGAGACCATCTGCAACATCGGCAAGCGCATTTTCGCCGGAGACATCGCCGCAAATCCCTACAAACACAAAGAAAAAACTCCCTGCGCCTACTGCCCTTACCCGGCCGTGTGCCGAATAGACGCCGGCGCGCATCCCTATCGAACCCTGCATTCCTCCGCCGAAGAGCCGGAACCGTGAACTTCACCGCCGCCCAACAAGAAGCCGTCCGCGCCGAAGGAAACGTCCTCGTCCTTGCCGGCGCCGGAACCGGAAAAACACACACTATGGTAGAGCGATGCCTAGACCGCCTCTTCCACCCAACCAACCCAATCTACCTAGACCAAATCCTTATGGTCACCTTCACAGAAGCCTCCGCCGCCGAAATGAAGCGGCGCATTGCCGAAAAGCTAAACCAGCGCTTCGATGCGGAAACTCTTGCAGGATTAAAAGCCTCCGTAGAAACAAAACAACGCGTCGCCGAGCAGTTAGCCTTGCTCGACACCGCCCAAATCGGCACACTCCACAGCATCGCGCTCGGCCTCATCCTCGAACACTCTCACGAGCTTCGCCTCAGCCCCCAACTGCGAACGCTGTCGCCGGCAGAACGCGACGCCCTCGAAAAAGAAGCGATTGCGGAAACATTGGACGCCGGATGCCGCTCAACCTCGCCCTCTGCCGAATCTATCCGCCAATGGATGCGCCAAGCCGGCGTCAACAAAATCCGCGCCTGGATTCTCCAACTCCACGACCATACTCAACTATTGCCGGCGCCGGAACAATGGATGCGCCAACAACGCCAACGCTACGAAGCCGCCAACCCCGATCTGTGGCTCCGCTGGCTTTCGGAAGCCTTGCCCCAATGGAACGACGACTTCTTGCCCGCCTTGAAAAACGACGCTGAATCCTGTCCAAACCTGCAATCCTGCATCAACGAACTGGAAACTCTGCGCCCCGCCCTCGCCCGGCCAGACGCCCCAAACGCCCTCGCCTCTTGCTTCCGCAACATCGCCGCCGCCGACCAAGCCTGGCCCCAAGGCCAAAAAACCATCGCCCGCAAACCACTCAAAGAATTTTTCCAAGACGCTCTCTTCTTTGAATCCCTGTTTTGGGATGAAAAAGCAAATCAGCCCGGCTTGTCGCCCCTGCTCCAAGACTGGGAACAATGCCGCCGGCAAATCCTCGCCCTCCTCCAACTAACCGAAGACTTCCAAAAACGCTTCCGCAAACGCAAAAAAGAGCGGGAAGCGCTTGACTTCCACGACATGGAACAATTCGCGCTTGACCTCCTTTGCGGCCCCGACCGCGACGGAGAAACCGAAATCGCCCGCGAAACGCAAGCGCGATTCAAATACGTCTTTGCCGACGAATATCAAGACATCACCGAGGCCCAAGACGCCATCCTGCGCGCCCTCTGCCGACAAGGAGACTCCGCCAACCTGTTCCTCGTCGGCGACGAAAAACAGAGCATCTACCGTTTTCGCGGCGCCACCCCAAAACTGCTCCAACGCTACCAATCAGACTGGAAACGCCAGCCAAAAAGCGCCGTCATCCACCTTCAAGACAACTTCAGGAGCCGCCCTCAACTGCTCCGCTTCTTCAACGACTTCTTCGCGGCGCTATCCCAACAAGCCGCCGGCTTTCCCTACAACGCCAGCGACCAACTCCTCCCCGCCCAAGCCGCCGACAACTCGATAAACCCGGACGCCGGCACGCCGGTGGAATTCCACTTGGCGCTCAAAACCAAAGAAAACCGCGAGGACGTCAGAACACTAGAAGCCCACATCATCGCCCGCCGCATCCGCTCGCTCATCGACGGCAAAACAATAATCCTTGACGCCGACACCCAAAAACCTCGCCCGGCAAAATGGGCGGACTTCGCCATCCTGCTCCGCTCCCTCACCCCAACAACACAACCCAACTCACCCGCAGGCGCCGCCCGCCTCTTCTCGCAGGTTTTCCGCCACTACGAAATCCCCGTGCAAATGCCCGCCGACAACTTTTTCGATCTTCCCGAAATCCAAGACCTCCTCGCGCTTCTGAAAATCCTCGACAACCCGCTCCAAAACATTCCACTCCTGGCGGTTTTGCGCTCGCCCTTTTGCGGACTCACCCCAGACGAACTCGCCATCATTCGCCTCGCCCAACCCAAAGGCTACTTCTGGCAGGCGCTCCGGCGCTTCCACAAAAACCCGTCCGAAGACGACTCGCCTCAACTCCAAACACTCCAAAAAAACCTCCCCAACCAAAGCAAAACATGGCTGGCCGAAGCGCAGAAAAAATGCAGCCAATTCCTGACAAACTACCAACGCTGGAAACTGGCCGGGCGAACCCACTCCATCCCCAAACGCGTCCAACTCATCCTCGCCGAATCCCGCTACCTCGAAGCCCTGTCCAGCCAAACCCCCTGGCGAAACTCCCAAGCCCAAGTGCAACAATTCCTCCAAATCGCCCGCGACTTGGAGAGCCAATCCCTCCCCGACCTCGCCCGATTCCTGCAATCCATCGACGAACTCCGCCAGTCCAAACACGAAATCGACCCCGTCCCCCAAGAAACCGACGCCGCCGTCCAACTCATGTCCATCCACAAAAGCAAAGGCCTCGAATTTCCCATCGTCATTCTCGCCAACCTCGACAAACGATTCAACACCGAAGACATCCGCCAACCCTTGATCCTCGACAACCGCTACGGCCTATGCTGGACTCTCCAACTCCCCGGCACCGCCCAAACCTATCCCTCCCTTCCCCACCGGCTCGGCAAAAAGAAACAACGCGAAAAACTCATCGCCGAAGAAGCCCGCCTCCTCTACGTCGCCTTCACCCGCGCCCGCGAACGCCTACTCCTCACCGGTGCCGCAACTGAACAAACCCTCTTCAAAACCTGGCCAAAACGCAGCATCCAAGAAAATTCTACCCAGCGCGCAAACTCCTTCCTCGACTGGCTTGGCCCCTGGCTCGTCCGCCAAACGCGCCTCGCCTCCAACCCGAACCTCGCGCAAAGCGCCGAAAACGGAATCCATTGGCAAATCCACCCAAACCTTGCCGAAGACGAATCCAAATCGCCCAAACCCAACAACAACGACACCCCGCCACCTCTAAAACCAACCGACCTCAACTCCCAAACCCTCCTCCAACGACTCAACTGGCGCTACCCCTTCCTCACCGCCACAACCCAGCGAGCCAAAGCCTCCGCCAGCATCCTCAAACAACAAAGCCAACTCGACGCCGACGAACCTTCCCCAAAACCCCTGCCCCTAAAATTCAAAACCCAAAAACCAAAATCCGAAAACCCTCAACAAGAATCCGCCCAAACCCGCGGCCAAGCCTGGCACCGCATCCTCCAATTCCTCCCTCCAGACCAAGCAACCAACATCGAAGATGCCCGCGCCGCCATTCAAACTCTCCTCGCCCAAAACCGCCTCCAACCCAGCGATCCAGAAACAATCCAACTCCACCGAATCATCGAATTCTGGACATCCCAAATCGGGACCCAAATCCGCAACCAAAACCCCCGCCTCTTGCGCCGCGAACTCAAATTCACCGCCCAATTCACCAGCCAAGAACTCCAAAAACTCGGCTTCGACATCACAAACAACCCCGCCGTCGACAACGTGCCCATGATTATCCAAGGCGCCGTCGACCTCGCCCTCATCCAACCCAAAGAAATCTGGCTCCTCGACTTCAAATCCGACAAAATCCAACCCAAAGAACTCCCAGAACGAACCCTACTTCACGCCTCCCAACTCGCCCTTTATCGCGCCGCCCTCCAAAAAATCTACCAACGCCCCGTCACCCAAACCTGGCTCCACTTCCTCCACCTCAACACCACCACCACTCCCCTCAACCCTCCACAATAAACCCGCAAGCCCCTTTTGTCTGCTTGCCCCGCCAATGTACTCAGTACCTCAGCGGTAGAGCAACGGTTTCGTAAACCGTCGGTCATCGGTTCAAATCCGATCATTGGCTCCATCTTTTCTTGTAAAAACACCCATTTTTCAGACCCCCAACAAACAAACCCTTGACAACGCTCCTCGCAGAAAACAACATCCCCAAACGCAAACGCGCCCAATTTATTCAAAATGTCCAACCAATCCGAACAAGCCCTTAACATCGAGTTAGGCAATCGCCTCGCCGATATGTTGCCCAGTTTCTACAAGATTGAAACGGAAAGAACGAAAGTCCTAGCCAAAAGCCCCGGCAAACAGCCGGACATCTCCATCACCAGCAAAGGCAGGGCGCCGATTGTCATCGAAGCCGAATACGCCCCCGCCAACAAGGTGGAGAACGAAGCGCAAGAGCGATTAAAGTCGCGCCTCAAAAACCAAATCCTTCCCCTCTCGAATCCGTCATCGCTTTGATTTATCCCCATGAACTCTGCCAAGCAAATAATCTCAAATCCGAACCCGCCAAAGCCCGCCTGCGCTATCGCGTTCTTTACGCCAACGAAAATCCCTTTCCCGAACACGGCTGGCTGAAAGGCTCGGTCTGCGATCTAGCCGACCTCGTCCATTTAGTCGACGTTCCTAGAAGCGCCTTTGACAAAGCCGCAGAAGACTTACGCGAGAGCATCGACAGCGCCGTCTCCGTTTTGCAATACACCAAACACTATCATTTGACCGACAAAATCTTCGACGCGCTCGGATTAGCCGAGGTTCTCAAAACCAACGACCTCCCCGAAAAAGAAAGACTCAAACACAAAAACATCCAAACTCGCCGCATCGCCGGCGCCATCATTGCCAACGCCCTCATCTTCCACGAACGCATCGCCGGCGCTCACGGACACATCCAACCCATTCATCAAGTCTGCGGCCGCTTAGCACGCAACCGCCAACAAAATGCTTTGGACGCTTGGGAGAAAATCCTCGACATCAACTACTGGCCAATCTTTGACACCGCCCACAAAATCATCAACATCTTATCCGCCGGACAAGCCAGCAGCATTCTAAAAGCTCTCACCAACGCCGCCGAGCGCATCCACGAGGATGGCCTGCTTTACGAACACGATCTCACCGGCCATGTCTTCCAACGGCTCATCATCGACCGCAAATACCTAGCCGCCTTCTACACCTTGCCCGAATCCGCCGCATTACTCGCCCGCTTAGCCATTTCCAAAATGAAAATGGATTGGAAAGATAAGGAAGCCATTGGCCGGTTGCGCATTGCCGACTTTGCCTGTGGCACCGGCGCCTTGCTGTCCGCTGTTTATGATCAGATTGTCAATTGCCATGAACGAACTGGCGGCAACCCCACAAAACTGCATCCTCTTATGATAGAACAAGTTCTCTATGGCTTCGATGTTTTGCCTTACGCTACGCACTTGACCGCATCGTGTTTGTCCGGGAAAGAGCCTGCCATAATCTACGACCGCTCCTGCATTTACACCATGCCTTTTGGCCGGCAAAAAGACAGGAAAGTAAAGATTGGCTCGCTGGAATTCTTGGCCGCATCCGAGCAACTCGTTTTGCAAGCGGTCCGCGAAAACACCGGCCCCGCCGCCAAACGCTTGCGCGGCCACCAAGAAAGCGACTGGCGCAAAATTACCATCAAAATAAAAAAATACTGGACAATCGGGGTTGACAAAGAAAAAGCAGGTTAAATTAAAGCCGATGAGCAGAAAGAAAACATTTGGATTGCTAATAGCCATCGCCGGCTTGCTCGCCGTGCCTCTGGAAAAATCCCAAGCGCAAGAAGTGAACTTCGCATGGATAACCGACACGAATGGAATAACGTGGAGGGAAAAAATTGCGTTCGAAGAAGCCGACAAACCCTAAATAGCCGAGATTGTCGTGCCTGAACACGCACGCATCTGGCTCATCGATGTCCGAGGATGCATCAACCTGACCAACCTAATCATCAAGCCCAGCAAAGGAACTGGACGGGTGACGGACGACATTTCTATAGATGGATACGGTTCTGGCCTCCGCAACATCGCCGCGCCGAGAACAACGATAAACCGCATCAAAATCCGAGACGGACACCACAGCGGATGGTTGCTCGCAATTCAATGGACGGAACTGGAACTGGGAACTGCCAAAATCGAAATAAGAACGCGCACACAACCGCCAACGGCAAAGAAATGGAAATTGTCTGGGGAGCCGGCACGCTTCAAACCGCCAACGCCGTCAGCGGAGAATGGAGAGACTACATCGGCAGCAGTCCATTGAGATTCCCGCTCATTTCAGCCAAAGACATGCAATTCTTTCGCGTAAAGGGGAGGAGTTGTGAGCATGTGCCTCCAGCCAAAGAAGAACAAGAACCTATTCGCGTTGTGCCTGTCTGGTAATGAAAGACATTGACAAACCAGAAGAAAGGAGATGGCCGATGATGAAAGCAAATTCAAAGAATTGATCCGGTCAATCCATCCAAAATAGAGAGTCTGGTTTTACGTCGCTCTTTCAATTTGCGGCGTTGCGGTATCCGCTTTTACGCTTGTTGATGAATGGCGCAACAGTTGGCTGGAGATATTCGACGTACTTTGGAGCCGCGTTTTTGGTTCGGTCATCGTTATTTGGTTTTTGTTTCAAATAGGAGAGTCATCTATGGGCGCGTATCAAAGTTATCTGGATTACAGAGCGGCTCGTCTGAAAAAAGCAGAGGAGAAAGCCCGCCGAGAAGCGGAAGAATATCAAAAGCGGTATAACGAACACCTTCGACAGTTGGGAGTTTCTGAAGAGACGATTCAGCAAGCGCATAACCTATCAGACGGTTTAGGTCCGCCGCGCCCACCTTTCCCTCGATGAAGTGGCGGCGTCGCTGCTTGGCCGAATGTGAACTTTCCAAAGAACAAAAGTTGGGATTATGCCTTTTCGATTTGGGGCAACAGTACTTTGGGATTGCTCTGCTACTGGTGGCATGCCACTCGCCAACAAGCCGGCAGAGCCATCGTCAGCCGGCTATCGATGGAAACCTTGCCGGTATTAGACTTTCGGGAATTGACCCCAACGCAAATCCAGCAAGCCAAAGCCATCTTTGACGATTTCAAGCGCAAATCCTTCCGCCCCGCTTACCTTGCCGACATCGATAAAACCCGCAGAGATTTAGACAAAGCCGTTCTTTGCGATTGGCTAGGGTTTGGAGAAAGCATTTACGCCGCAGTTCGGCAACTTGCATCCAAATGGTGCGCGGAGCCTTCCGTTCACGGAGGGAAACAACGCCACAAAAACAACACCCTCATATCCTAACTTCCCTCACAACTAACCAACCCAGACAAACAAACAAGCTTTTGGATGCCCAAGCAACCTAGATAAACTTAGTGGATTATCCATTGCGTTGGAGAAAGCAAATCATTTCCCTCCCAACTTTTGGATAGCCCAAAAGATTCTCAAAACTCATCTCCACTCATAAATCTTCTATAAATGCATCCAAACTAGAGATCTTTGGACGCAATCAACGCCCCCAAACGCCTCTCGTGTCATCTAACATCTAATCTCCACTCTATAACCTAAAGACAACCAACTCAGAGACAAACAACCTAGAAATACATGCCCCGCATAAAACATCGTAGCCCGGAGGCATTAGAAAACTTCCAGTTCCAACAGCGCTCAATCCCGGCAATGTTGGCGTTGTAGGTTTCAGCAATTCATTGTCCGGCAAAGTTTCTTGAGAACTGGCGAGGGCTTTACTTGGGGAGGAGGAAGTTGTAGCGCATATGGAAGGAGGATTGCCGCGCATTCTAGTTGGCGGAAAAAACAGAGACAAAATGTGAATCTAAACCATGAACAGCGCGGCAAAGATGCTTCAATTGTCGTGGAAAAATGGCAAGGCAGATTGGTTGCTAAGGAAAGTTCAAAAGCATTACAAGCGTTTTGTTTTCCGATGCTATATCAGTGGGGACAAAACCAGAAGGCCGCCAGCTGACGCCCAATGACAGGGGAGGACGCATAAAACTGATGCTGGCAAAACGGGCAAGGTCGATTCATTCGATGAGGCGGCAGGCAAAAAGCTAATTCAAGCGGTTGCTCTTTTGGCCACTATTGGTCGGTTGGACAACATGCAAACTTTTCTTTTCGGAAAAAACGTAGAGTCGGACTTGCCCGAATTTTCCACTACTCTGCCTTTAAACGACGTCATTCGATCGCAGGGAAGTGTGCAGGGGCGATGTTGATGGAGGGTTTGATGAAAAAAGCGCCGAAGCGGAGGCGTTTGGCGTTTGTTAATTTCCTCAACAAGGATTTCCGCAACGAGGCGGAGAAGTTGACTGCGGACTTGTAATCGCGGCCGAGTTGACTCGGCGCGATTTCGGACGCATCACTCTTCCTTGCACAAGGATCAATGGGAAAACGTGGAGGTTTGGTTTGGCGCCTTTGCCCCGCGCTGTTTGCTTTTCTCCCGGCGCTTTTGGGATCAGGCTTGACGTCGGAGACGTCGACTTTGTTTTGTTCGGTGCGACGCCGGGGTGAAGTCTTTGTTGCAGCGCGTCAGGTGAGGATGTCTACGGACGCCGTCGCAAGGGCCGTTGGATTTATGCAGTGGGTTGGCGCTACGGTCGCTTTCGATGATTCTGCGGGAAGTGAGTATTGACGCGCATTGCCGAAGTTTTCGAGAAGGTCGGCTATCGTTCGATTCGAACGGAGAGGTTGTGGAAAAGATTTTGGCAGAATTGGAAGGGCGCGGACTGATCCAGCGGCAATGATTCAAGAATTACTATAGCGCCCCCCGAAGGTTTGTGGGAAATTGGGGGAAACAATTTCATATGGAGAAATTTTCCGATTGGCGGTTTAAATGGTGGTTTGAGGATGCTGAGGCAAGCCGATTTATGACCGCTAAAAGTTGGAAGGGAGTAGGAGTGTTTGTGTGCGGAGTTTAGAAAGCAGTTGCCGGCGCGCTGACAAACCGCATAATTCAGCGTTGACTGGAGGGAAAACAGCGTCGCAGAACGCCTTCTCTTCCCAATCTGACGAACTATTTTTCAGCATCAACTTCCGCTGGAATTTCGGGAGCGGAGAGTGGATGGAATCGTGATTGAAGAACATGGAAGTGGAAAGACGCTAGCTTGTTTGAAGTCTGGTCGGACGGTTGCCGTGCCGGATAGTTTGTTCGCGTCTTTGCCGGCGTCTTGAGCCTTCCGCTAAATCTTGGCAAGTTTTGTTCTCTTAAGGAAGTGGTTGAGGAATCGGAAAGCGGAAATGGCGGGAGTTTCGGACAAGATTCGTCGTTTTTTTGGCGCGCAATTTTGTTAGAAAGTTCGCTGTTGGTGATTGCTTGGTTGTTGGCTTGGTGTTTGGGCGTTCCTTTGTTTGCTGATTTTCGATGGGAGGCAAAGGGCGCGTGGATCGGGTTGGTTTCCGTTCTTCCAATGCTGGCTTTTCTGGGTTGGATTCTTCGCTCGGAACATCCGCTTTTCGTGGAGATTCGGGATTGTTGCGATTCGTTGATTGGGCAATGTTTCGGGAAGGAGTCGTGGTTTTCCATTGCTCTTTTGTCGACGGTTGCCGGCGTCGGGGAGGAGGTTTTATTTCGAGCGGTGTTGCAGGGCGGTCTTTCGGTTCACACGGATCCTGTGGTTGGGGTTTTGGCGGCGAGTTTCCTGTTTGCCGTTTGCCATGCATTGACGAAGGGCTATTTTGCGGCCGCGTTTTGCATCGGAATCTATCTCAGCGCGGTTTGGCAGGCGGCGGAAAATCTCCTGGCTCCGATTGTCGCCCACTCTGTGTATGATTTTTTGGCGCTTGGGTGCTTTCTGCGTCGGAGAAAAGACCAGGAGACATCGGCGGAAGAAATCGAGTCGGATTCCTGATCTGCCGTTCGTTTGATCTCAGACTTTCCCTCGACACAGAGAAAGACGGATGCAATCCGCCTATCATAGACCGGATCACCAATTCACAAATCAATGGCTACTGACTGGCGGATTGTTGCCGTTGTTTCCTTTGCCAGCGGCGATGAAAGAAAACAAAACCTAGCGCAAACAAGCCAAACACAAGCGCGTATTCCTCCGGCTCAGGGATGATCCCGCTGTGAATGCGCAAAGTCACTCCGTCTCTGGCAAAGTTCGGGTTCAGATTCGCCCAGTTGTTCACATTCCCGGTAACAAAATCGCTAACCGGCTTGTTTATTAACAAACCCGATCCCGTCCAAGAAGACGCCTGCCCACTATAACTCCCATAGTTGAAGCCGCTGCTCACCCGAATGCCAATGTTGTCGGCGACATTCTGATCGTTCATAAACATCCGATTAATCGTGCGGTTGACAGGCGTGGTGCCGATGGTGATGGTGGGCGTATTGGTGGCGGTGACGGCAAAGACGATGTTGCTCTTGCCGCCGCCCGGAATTCGGGCATTCACTGAAGCGATGTCTAGGCGGTTGGTGCTGGAGAAGAGGGGAGAGAGGGTGATTTGCTCGTTAGAAGGATGATTGGCTTGGTAAATGTCCCTTTCCGTTTGCCAACCATCGGCACTGCTGTGCGTAGTGGCGGAAGTTCTTAGAGTGGCAGGCGAGGCGATGCTGGAGCTGCCGGAGAAGATCCAGATGCTGTTGGTGGGGGTGTCTTGGCTCGGATAGACGTCAATGATCAGCTGCGCTTGGGCGTTGTCCCCCCCCCCCCCCCGCAAAGGCAGAAGACGGCGGCCAATAAAGATAGTTTTCGTTTCATAAGAATCTAGTTTGTTGTTAAAAATTTCTTCATTTTTAATTTCCCAAAAGAAGAAAGTCAACCCCAAATCCACAAAAAAATGAAAAAAGTTTGAGAAAAGTTGTTTGGAAAACGGGAAAATCCGCTCATCCAAGCGCGAAAAAGAGACGAAAAGAGGAATTCAGGCTGGGAAAATTCATAGTCTTGCCCCTTGCCGTTGCGGGAAAAAGGATGTTTCGTGGAACAACGGGAAGGGATAACAAAACTGCAAAGGGTGCGAAGGTAGGTATGGATTTGGGGTTTTGAAGAGAAGAAGTTGACCGACTTGTTGTCATCGGGTTGGTCGCCGAATTTGTCAAGGAAGTGAGAAATCTCATCTTGCGGTTGTCAAAAAGAAAGTTTCGTTGGTTGGGGTTTGGTTAATGGGAGGAATCGTTGTTGGAGTGGCTAATGGGGGAGTGTTTTTATATAAGCTTTGTAGTCAACGGTTGGGATTGGTTTTCGGTTGTGGATTCTTCTTTGAGCTTAGGAGGGATGCTCGAGGGTATTTTGTTGGGATTGTTGTGCTGTAAAACAAATGATGGGATGAGCATATTTCTGTTGTCGGCGATTGTTTATACAAAAGAAGGGAGAGGGGAAGAAAGGTTAGGGTGGTAGGCGTCTTGCGGTTGGTCGAGTAGCGAAGCGGCTTTTATAGGAAGGAGTATTTTGTGAATTGTGTTGGTGTTGGTTGTTTGCGAGAGGGTGTAATGTTTTTGCATGTTGTATGTGTGTTTATGATTAGCGTTTTTAAACTTTGTGGATTGCAAGGGACGAGGAAGAGATTAGATTTGTGGGTGGGGATTGGCGAGGCAAAGTTGGGATTGGGTTTTATATGTGTTTATGTGGTTGGTGGAGGCAGGTTGTGGTGGGTAGTAGAGTAGGATCGAATTCAATGGTTATGGCGTGGGATGGGTTATAGGGGATTGGGAAATTCTGGGTTTAGGGATTTGTTGATTCAAGGAAGATATGGGCAAAGAGGGTGAGGATTGGCTTTGCTTGCCGGCGAATCGTTGAAGCGCACGAGCAAGGCAAGAGCTGATGATTACTCTTGCTGATTGGGGATGCTTGGCTACGAATGTGCTGGTTTTTATTGAAAAGAGAAGAGGTGTTAGTTTGTTTAGGTATTGGAGTTGTTTGGATGCGGATGAAGGGCGAAAAGGAGAAGTAGGCGAGGGGGTGCGAAAGCACAAGTCACTGGGTGTTCACTTCACGAAAGGGTGGGAAACTTTGCTGTTTTTGAATTGTAAACTCCCAAATACTAATTATGATCGTATAGTGGTTGGCTTGGTGGGAGTTTGTAGAGGGAGGGGATTGGTTTTGTCAATCTGTTGGTGGGTTATCTTTGCTAAGGGAGAAGAAGAGGTTTTCTGTTGTTGGCTGTTGGGCAGGTTGCGTGGTTTGCGGGTTGTTCATTTTGGGGAGGATGATTTTGGCGGTGGAGGGGATTTTGCGCGGGGGTCTCTTTTTGTTTGGAAGGGATTGTTGGGATTTGTTTCGGCTTTTTCATGGGAGTTGGTTCTCGTTTTTGACGTCTCTTTGTTTGTGAGAACGTGCGACGGCTGATTGCCTAGCGGAGCAAGTGGCAGAACATGCCGTCCCGCAGTTTGGGTTCAAACCACGTGCTTTTTGGCGGTAGGGCGCCGTCTTGATCGGCGACGGCTATCAGGTCGGTGATGCGGAGGGGATGCAGGGAAAAGGCGACGCCGTTTGGGGTTTTGTCCGCTAGTTTTTCCAGTTCTTTGGTTCCTCGAATGCCGCCGATGAAGGAGATGCGTTGGCTTTTTCGAGGATTTTCGACGGCCAACAAGGGTTTTAGTATTTGGCGTTGGAGGATTGCGGCGTCGAGAAGGTCGGCGGGATTTTGGGTTGGCGAAGTTTCTGGGCGGAATTCGAGCCGATGCCAGCGTCCGGCGAGATACATTCCGAATTGATGTTTGGTTTTGGGTTCGACGGCAGTGGTGGATTTGGCAACGGAGGCGGTTTGCTGAATTTTTTTTAGGAATGCTGTTGGTTCCCAGCCGTTGAGGTCGTGGACAAAGCGGTTGTAGGGGAGGATTTGGACTTGGTTGTGAGGGAACAGGACGGTGAGAAAGAAGTTGCTGTGGTTGGCGCCCTTTCGTCGTCGGGACACTGCTGCTGCTGCTGCGCTTCGATGGTGTCCGTCTGCGATGTAGGTGTTTGGCATGGAGGCGAATTGTGTTTCGATGAATTGGGCGTCTTTCGGGTTTTGGATGATCCAAGAGCTATGGCGAACGCCGTCGTTGCTTGCGAAGTCGATTGCGGGAGTGGATTGGGCAATTTTTTGGAAGAGCGCGTCCAGTTCGGCGTGGGCGGGGTAGACTAAAAAGACCGGACCGGTTTGGGCGTCAAGGGCTTCTATGTGTTGGACTCGGTCTTCTTCCTTCTCCGGGCGGGTTAGTTCGTGCTTTTTGATGAGGCCGGAATTGTATTCGGCGCAACTGGACACGGCGACGAGTCCGATTTGTTTGTGCCATCCCATAATTTGTCGATACAGAAAATAGCGGGCGGTTTTATCTTGAATTAAAAGGCCTTCACGGAGGAAGCGGTCGAAGTTTTCCCGTCCTTTGGCGTAGATTGCCGCATTGTCGGGAGAGGTTTTGGCCGGCAGGTCAATTTCTGGTTTGCTAACGCGAAAGAAACTGCGGGGGCGGTTGATTGCGGCTTGCCGCGCTTCTTCGCTCGATAGAGCGTCGTATGGGAGCTCACAAATCTGCGCCGCCAAGCCGGGCTTGGGGCGCAACGCTCGGAATGGTTTTACGGTGGCCACGAAGTCAACCTTGCCCGCCGAAATCAAAACACAAGGCTGTTCCTTAGGTCAAAGAATTATTGCGCGAAAATCCCGGCGCGAAAAATTCACAAAAAAAAGTTCTTGCTTTGTTTCAAAAATTTCGGCTAAGTGCAAGGGATTGATTTTGTTCAGACATGACGAACGCACACCGCAGAGGCGCGTAAAACGGCCCGATTGACGCGCTTAATTCAGCCCATGGGGGTTTCTTGAACCGTCCTCACTTTTCTCGCAGCCGTCGTTTCCGCGGTCCTCGAATTCGCGTTAATGAAAGGATTCGCGCTCGGGAAGTCCGAGTGATTGATTCCGCCGGCAAACAGCTCGGAGTCTTCAGCCGACACGAGGCCATTGGCATGGCTCGCGCCCGCCGAGTCGACCTTGTCGAAATTGCCGAAAACGCCAACCCGCCGGTCTGCCGCTTGGTAGACTTCGGCAAATATCAATACGAGCAGTCGAAGAAAAAGAAGGAAAACAAAAAAAACCAGCACGCCAACAAAACCAAAGAAGTTCAGCTCAGCGTCAAAATTGATCCGCACGACCTGCAGACAAAGCAGAACCACGCCATCGACTTTCTCTGCGAGGACATGAAGGTCAAAGTGACGCTCCGTTTCCGAGGCCGGGAAAACGCCCACAAAGAAGTTGGTTTTGAAGTCGTGGAACAATTTGTGAATGACTTAGGCGCTTGGGGACATCCTGACGCTCCCACAAGGAAAATCGGCCGAGGCTTGATCGTGATGATCACTCCTCTCCCCAGAAACCAACGCGCCCCCCATCCCGGACACGAGAAAACCGCCGTTCTTGACGAGGCCTCCGACTTGGAGAAACCGCCGCCATTGACGGACAAAGAACCGCAACCAAAAACTCTCCCTGTTTTGGAAAAACCTTCTCCCCAAGAATCCGAAGAATCACTTGCGGAGACTGCAACGGCGGCGGAAACCGAACAGAAAACCGCCGAGCCTTTTTGGGAAACGCCATTGATCCCAACCGAAGAAACCGAACCACAAGCGCCGCCGGCCATTACGGAAGAAACTGCGGCGATGCCTCTCCCGCCAGCCCCCGCGCAACAGGAGACTTTCGCCGTTTTGGAAGAAACGCCGCAGTTGCTAAGCGAAGAAACGCCGCCGGAATCTGCCTCCGTTGCGGAGAACTTTCCCCTGTTGGAAAGCGAAGAACCGGCGCCAAAATCCGCAGAGCCATCCTTGCCCAAAGAACCGGAACCGTTGATTGCGAAAGAGCCATTGACGGCACCAGAACCTGAAGAATCGATTGTCGAGGCGGCGGCAAAGGAACCAGAAATCGAAGAGAACGACGCGGAGCGAGGCGAAAAATGAGCGAGAAAAACGACAAAATCCGAGACGCTTTTTTAGAAGGATATCCGGACGACGTATTCCTTTACTATGGCGAGATTTCCAGAGAAGGATACAACCTTCTTTCTTCGGCAATCGAATCTCGAATTGAGAAAAAGGAAAAAGCCAAAATGGCTTGCCTCATTCTTGTGACGCTTGGCGGCGATCCTCACGCCGCTTTTCGCATCGCTCGCGCCTTACGGCATCACTATTCCATGCTCGACATCTTCATTCCCGACCGTTGTAAATCCGCCGGGACGCTAATTTGCATTGCCGCCGACACCTTGATCTTTGGTGATCGAGGCGAGCTCGGCCCTTTGGACGTTCAAATCTCCAAACCGGGTGAGTTTTTCGAAAACATGTCCGGGCTGAACCTGATTCAAGCATTGGACGATCTTCGGGATCGAATGTTGGAATCTTTCAAAAAAATGTTTGAGGGTATTTCCATAGAAACGCCTCTTCCAACGAAGCAAGTCGCCGAGTTGGCCAAAGAATTAGCCAAAGAATTCATCTCGCCGATTGTCGCCAAGATTGACCCGATAACTTTGGGCGAACAGCAAAGAGCGTTACGAATTGCCCACGAATACGGCTTGCGTCTCATTGAAATGAGTGATTGCGGATCTTTGAAAAGAGAAGACAATCTTGCTTCTCTTATTCGAGACTATCCATCTCATGGATTTGTAATCGATAGAAAAGAGGCGAAAGAGCGACTTTTCAATATCGTCGATACGCCTCCCGAAGGCATGGTTTTACTTTACGAATGGGTTTGCGATAAACTTATCCCCCAGAAAAAATCGATTTATGATTCTCCAGTAGTAAAAGATGTAAAACAAGAGCATTCGGAACATAAAGCATACAATGATGCACTAGAAGAAGCATACAGTGATGCAGTAAAGGATTTAGAACAAGAGCTAAGGGAACAAGAAGAACACAGTGACAAAAGTCAATCTGGCAAAAAGGCCGACGCTGCTGAGGACAAAAAAGAAGTCGATCAATCTGACTGAAGCCATTTAACGGGGAAAAGAAGACAACTGCCATGAAAAATCCACAGAAACATCCTTGGACGAAGGGCGAAGAGAGCATACTCCGCCGCCAGATGAGAATCATTGCGGAAAAGGATCGAAAAATTAGGGAGGAAGTCCGAGAGCATCGGCGAAGGCGGGGATTGTCTCCGCTTCATCACTTGGATAGCGGCGATTTTTGATCTTTCCAAAAGCCGCCCTGAGGAAAACCGCGAGAGAAACAATCTTGCCTCAATGACCAATTAGGAATGATGAATTCCCAATTTTTCTCGCGGCAAAACGCAACCGCGCCAATCTCAAATCGCCAATCCTCAATTCCCAATTCCCTAATTCTCAAATCCTAATTCGTAATTCGTAATTTAAAATCTTATGCCTGAAAAATCATCCCAACATAGCGGCGACAAAGAAGCAAAATCGGCGGCGGAAGAAGAATGGAAGGCGCCGAGCGATGAAGAAAGCGGCGGCGAAGGCACAGGATGGATTGAGTTGCCGGATGAGGCGGACTTTTGGCGGCCGCCGGCAAGGTTCGGCTCCATCCCGGTGGAAAAAGAGCCGATGGGCTGGGATAGGCGGCTCGGCTTCCGCAAGCTTTTCCCGCGCATTTCCTTGCCGTTTCAAGTGGTGGAGCGCGTGCGGTTCGGGCATCCCGAATTGAATCCCAACCGACTATTTTGCGGGGATAATCTGGAAGTAATGCGCTCGTTGCCGGCGGAGAGCATTGACTTGATATACGCTGACCCGCCGTTCTTTTCGCAGCGCGAGTATTCGATAGTTTGGAACGACGCCGGCGAGCGGCGCTCCTTTTCGGATGTATGGAAGGACGGCTTGAACGGCTATCTGATATGGATGAACGCGCGGCTGGCCGAGAGCAAGCGGCTATTGAAGCAAACCGGCTCGCTCTATCTGCACTGCGATTGGCACGCCGGCCACTACCTCAAAATCGAGCTCGACAAAATCTTCGGCTACCACAACTTCCGCAACCAAATCATCTGGTGCTACACCGGCCCCAGCCGCGCCAACCTCTACTTCCCCCGCAAACACGACATGATACTCTGCTACGGCAAATCCAACCAATCCGCACTCACCCAAAAAGACCCCCGCAGAAAAACCAAATTCCGCCCTGAAAATGTCCGCAGACCATACATCGCAAAGTTCACAGCGGCTCGTGGAGTTCACGGCGCAAATAAAGGAACAGCATCAGAAGATCGACACAACCTCGGCAAAATCCCAGAAGACTGGTGGGCGGACCCGCATTTGACGAATGTCTCTGCGTGGCGCAAACAAATGATCGGCTACAAAACGCAGAAGCCGGAGGCTTTATTGGAGAGGATAATCCAAGCGAGCAGTGATGAGGGGGATGTGGTGGGAGATTTCTTTTGCGGCGGCGGCACGACTCCGGCAGTCGCGCAAAGATTGAACCGCCGCTTCATCGCCTGCGATCAGTCCCGCGCCGCTGTTTCTGTGACGCGGGATCGCTTGATTGACCAAGCCGAGCAGACGCAAATGAACGAGAAATCGAGCAAGGCCGTTGCCGTGCCGGACTTTACGCTGGAGAACTGGGGCGTCTATGAAGCGAAGGCTTTGTCGAAGATGCCGCCGGAAACTTTTCGGGCTTTTGTTTTGAAGTGTTTTGGCGCCAAGGGCAAGAGCGAGGAAGCGGGCGTTCACGGCTGGAAGGGGCCGGTTCCCGTTTGGGTTGGCTCGCCGAAGCCGAGAGAGCGGGTCAGCGCGGCGGATGTGAAGGACTTTGCGAATGCGGTTCGCCAGACGGCGCGCTACAAGCAGACGAATTTGCGGGAGGGGATAATGCTGGCTTGGGCGTTTCGGGCGGACGCCAAGCAGGCGGCGGAGCAATTGCGCAAGTTGGAGGAGGTGGATTTTCACTTTATTCGATTGGATTTGACGCGCATTGACTCGCAAAATTTCCGGGAAGATGTGGCCAAGTTGGCCGGCAAGTATGCCGATTACGCGAGCTTTCTTACCTTTGTATCGCCGCCGCAAGTGGAGGTGGGCGTTCGGCGTTTGCAGCGGATGATTTACAAGTTTGACGCCAGCGACACGATTGTGATGAACGCCGATCCAAAGACAAAGATTGCCAATGTGCAGTGGGATTTTAAATACAACGGCCGGCGGTTTCGCAGCACCGAAGGGTATTCGTTTGCGCGAGAGAAGGACGGCAGTCCAAGGCTTTGGGCGCAGTATGAGTTTGCGCGGGCGGGAAAGCATTGGGTGGCCTGCCGCGTGCAGGACGACAAGGGCGGCGAAGGATTTTGGAAGGAGGAGATTGAGGTTTCTTGAATCGGCTAGCGGCGAGAAAACGCGTTTGCAAAAGGGGAATTTCTCTTTTCTCGCTAAATGCCTGTGGAATAAATGTTAGTAGGAGGTGATTGGATATGAGTTTATTGATGATAGCTGCGATAGTTGGAATTCTTTTATTTATTGTATTCGTTGTAATTGTTAGGAGGTAATTAGATATGATTGATGAAGGAAATTTAGTAGGCATTATGTGTGGCATTAGTTATATTATTGGTCATGTTCTTGGTGCTAGATCTGAGAGAAGGTGTAGAGAAAGGATGGATAGAGAAAAACTAATTGAAGACATCACAAAGGAAATTAAAAAGAAAAATGGAGACGACAACGACTAAGATTCCCCCCGCGCGACGAACAATGTTTCTCCGCTGATGAAGCGTCAGACGGAGGTTTGGTGAACTGGTATGTTCAATCAATTTGTAAAGTATGAGAGCGATTTTCAGGGCTGGTGGCGGGACGGCTGGCCGGGTTTGAATCCTGATTCTTCTAATTATATTGAGTTTCTCAGTTCCAAGGAAAATCCGAAAAAGGCGCGGAGTCTTTGGGATCATCAATGGGATGCGTTTTTGCGGGTGGTGTATGCGCACGAGGTTTTGGGGAAGACGGAATTGGGCGCGGACGGATTGCTTTTGAACATCGTGACCGGCGGCGGCAAAACGGCGATTATCGCCGCTGTGATTGCGTGGTTGCGCATTGCGTGCGGGGTTCAAAAGTTTGTTTTGCTTTGTCCGAATTTGATTGTGCGGGATCGTTTGGAGGATGATTTTCAAAAGGGGAAGGTGTTTCGGGATCGGGATTTGTTGCCGGATTGGGCGTCTTGTCGGGCGGATGATTTTGCGCTGACGACTTTGGGAGGCGGCAAAGAGGGCGGTTGGTCCAGCTTGCTGAGCGCCCACGTGATTTTGGGGAACATTCATCAGTTTTACCAAAGCAATCAAGGCGGGCGGAGCAATCTGGCGGGATTGATGAACGGGCCGAACTTCGCCGTGTTCAACGACGAGGCGCATAATTCGAAGGCGGAGAAGTATGAGGAAACCCTCTTGCTGATGCGGGAAAAGATTGCGCTGCGCTTGGATACGACGGCAACGCCGGATCGCGAGGACGGAAAAACGCCGGACAGCGCTATGATTTACGAATACGGCGTGACCGACGCGCTGGCCAACGAGATAATCAAGACGCCGGTAGTTTATCAGCCGGACATCAAAACCGTGCAGTTGACTTACACGGACGCGCACACAGGCGAACAGCGCAAGGTGGAGGAAATTGACTGGGACAAAGTGGATCGGCTTGGAGTGAACGCCACACAGTGGGTCACGGATCCCAAGCCGATGCAGCAGCAGATGGCCATTGCGTTGGCGCGGTTGCGAGAGCAAGAACGAAGGGCAAAGGATCGGTATCAGCCGATTTTGTTTGTGGTGGCAGTGTGCAAGCTGGACGCGATGAAAGCCGAGCAGACGCTGAACAACTATTTCAAGGCAAAGACACTGCTGGTTACAGAGGACAGCGGCGACGACGAGCGGCGGATGGCGACTGACCTGGGGCGGGCGAAAGAACTGGAGAAGGCGCGGCGCAGCCGCCAGCCTTACAAAGCGGTGGTGAGCGTGCTGATGCTGCGCGAGGGATGGGACGTGCCGGAAGTGGGCGTTATTTTACTGTTGCGCAAGTTCAGCAGCAAAGTCTACGGGCAACAAGTCATTGGGCGAGGTCTGCGCCGAGTGCGGACAAGGGGCGTTCAAGCGGATGAGCGGCAGATTTGTGCCGTCGTGGATCATCCCAAGCTGGAGCATCAATGGTTGTGGGACATATTTGGCGCCAAAAAGCGGGAAGGAGTTTCGATTGACGATGAGTTTGACGAGACCGAAGACTTGCCGGAACCGCCGCCGAAGCAAGAGCTAACCAAACCGCATTTGGTGATTGACGTGCCGGAGCCGGATTCGGCGGCGGATGATGGCGAGTTTGACGTTGGCGGAATCCAGTCACCGCCAGAGCCTTGTGAAGATTGGAGGGAATCGCTGGACAAGATTGAGTACGATCCCACGGCGGTGGAGATTACGGAAGTGGACATCGCCGTCGTGGTAGGGCGGGAGTTGGGCGGCGAGGGTTGGAAAACCGTTCACTCGGCGCCGGGCAAAGAGGATTCTAAGTCTGCAGTGGTGAAAATATCGGATCAAGAGTTGCGCGAGGCGGTGAAGGTCGGTTTGCTCCAGATGGCCGAGGAGTTGACCGTCGAGGCCGGCTACGCGGTTTTGGACAACAAGGCAAAAGTTTATAGCGCCCTATTGCGACACGTTCGCGCCAAGTTTCTCAATGGCTTATCGCTTGGGCTGGCCGAGCGTTCGGAAGTGGAGTTCGTTTGGAAGATGCTGGCGCAGGTGAGGAAAAAAGTCTCGGCAATGCCCGGACTGGTGGCCGGAATGATTGAATATGGCAATTAGCAGACGCGGGAAATACGAAAACCCGGCGAAGAGTCCGTGGAACTTTGAGAACCACGACAGCGACTTGGAGAGGCGGATGATGGATCGTTTGGAGAGCGATGCGCACGTTGCCAAGTGGGTAAAGCGGCACGGTGTCACCATTCCGTGGATCGACGGCCAAAAGCGCCAACGAAGGTATATGCCGGACTTTCTTGTGGAGTACGAAGATGGCAAGAAGGCGATCATTGAGGTAAAAGATCCCGGTCGGATCGATTCGGACGACGTCCGACGCAAGCGCAAAGCGGCGGATATGTGGTGCAAACAGCGAGGGATGGAATATGTTTTGGCCACGGTTTAGCGCGGCCTAGAAATGGATAGAAGCGAGTATGGATATGAGTTTTGAATGCGCATTTTTTGATGGTCGTTGAGTCGCTTGCTTTATATCCACTTTGTGTTCGCCAAATGTTATGGTTCATGTAGGCATAGGTTACGACGTGCATGCTTTGAAGGCGGGAGAAACGCTGGTTCTTGGGGGAGTGACCATTCCGCATCCCAAAGGGTTGGCCGGCCATTCGGACGCCGACGTCTTGATGCATGCGGTTTGCGACGCCGTTCTGGGCGCCGTCGGAGCGGGAGACATCGGCCAGTTTTTCTCCAATGACGATCCGATGTGGAAAGGCGCCGCCAGCCGAACTTTTTTGGAGGAAGCGCGTCGCCAAGTGGAATTTCGCCGGGGAGTTCTTGTGAACGTGGACGCTACGGTGATTGCCGAGCGTCCTCGGTTGAGTCCCTATGTTTTGGAAATGAAGCGCAACATTGCCGAGGCGCTAAAATTGAGTCCAGACCGCGTGGGAGTGAAGGCCACGACCAACGAGGGAATAGGATTTTTGGGAAGGGAAGAGGGAATTGCGGCCATGGCGGTCGCTAGCGTGGAGGTTCGCTCTTAAGATTTGCGCTTGCAAATCTGGGCAAATCGGCCGGACGCCGCTGTCCATTCCGCCGCTTGTTCTGGTTGATAACGTTCCAATTTGTTGGATTCTCGAACCAGTTTTCGGATGGCCGTCAAGTCCGAGAGGTCTCCTGCCGCCAGTGCTTGAACGGCGATGTTTCCAGCGGCCGTCGCTTCTGCCGGCCCGGCGATGACGGGGCGTTGAATCGCATTGGCAGTCAACTGGTTCAGAAGGCGGTTTTTGGAGCCGCCTCCGACGATATGCAGGATTTTGACGGGGCGCTGGATGACGGATTCCAGTTCTTCGACGGTTTGGCGGTAAAGGAGCGCCAGGCTTTCGAGAACGCAACGCGCGACGCTTCCCGGTGTTTTTGGAAGCGGTTGGGCGGTTTCTCGGCAAAAGGCGACAATGGATTCCGTCATGTCCTTCGGCGCTACAAAACGCGGGTCGGCTGGATTGATGAGGGATTGAAACGGCGCCGCTTGCGAAGCCAAGCGGGCGAGCTCCGCATAGTCAAACTTTTGCCCGCCGGCCTCCCAGATTCTTCTGGATTCTTGCAACAGCCAGAGGCCGCTGATGTTCTTCAAAAGCCGGGTAGTGCCTCCGCATCCGATTTCGTTGGTGAAGTTGAGGTCGCGGCAGGCGTTCGTAAGAATGGGAGAGGAAAGTTCGATTCCCAGAAGAGACCAAGTGCCTGAACTGAGATAAGCCCAATTTGCCTCCTCGGCGGGAACGGCGGCCACGGCCGCCGCAGTGTCGTGGGAACAGCCGGCGACAACGCGCAAGCTGCCCAAACCGGAGGCTTGTTTCACGTTGTCGGAAAGCCTCCCAATGGTAGCGCCGGAGGGAACGACCTCGGGGAAAAGGCCGATTGGCAAACCCGCCGATTCACATAGTTTTTGGGACCAGCATTTGATTTGAGGATTGTAAAGTTGAAATGTGCTGGCCATAGAAACTTCAATGACGGGGCGGCCTCCCAGCAGATAGTTGAATCCATCGCCGATTCCCAGAATGGTTTTCGCCTTGGCCAAACGCGCGGGCGCTTCGGCGGCGAGTTGGAAGAGCGTGTTGATCGGCATCAATTGAACGCCGGTTTCCGCGAAGATGGATGGCCAGTCGGTTTTGGCCAGTACGCGCTTCATGCCAATGGAGACGCGAGGGTCTCGATAGTGAAAAGTCGGCGAAATGACGCCGCCGCCAGCGTCCAACAATAAATAATCCACACCCCAAGAATCGCAGCTGATGCTTTGGAATGGCAGGCCGAGAGCCGCCGCTTTTTTGAGGCCGGCCAAAAGTCCTTCGTAAAGCGAGTCCAGATTCCAATGAATGGAGCCGTCCGCGCGGATCGGCGTATTGGGAAATCGGTGAATTTCTTCTAACGACAGCCGCCGACCGTCAATGTCCATGCCGCCGCCAATCAAGCGTCCGCTTTCCGCCCCAAGATCGCAGGCTAAATAGTGCTTTTCCATTTGGCTTTCCATAAAAAACCGCCGAGCCAAAACCCGGCGGCTTGCGAAATAAAGGCCAAGACCAACTTTACTTGCCAATCAATTTTTCTATCAATGAAAAACGATTATCAGCTGCGCTTGCTGCAATTAACAGAATTGCGCCTACCAACAATTTAAGCCATTTTCTTTGACTTTTTCTAGCCGATCATTTGATTTTTCCAACTGACTCGTTGAATTCTCCAAGCGATCCAATTGAACGTTAATGTCAACCTTCCCATTCCCTCGAATGTCATCGTCTATTTTTTCAATTGGGATGTCAGGCTAGATTCCATTTCCTTCAATTGCTTTTCAATCTGCTCGAACCGATAGTCCCTCTGCTTTTCAGAGTGATCAAACCGTTCTTTAATCAGTTCCTTAAACCCGATAATGCGGTGTCGCTCTCACTCACCTTCGGCCTTCTTCATTTCTGCCACTCGGCGTTCGGCTTCCTCCACTATCGCCTCGAATTCCTTCTCCATTTCTTCCTTTTGAGCCGGAGACAACTCTACTTCTACTTCTCCTACTAATCCCCAGTCAAACGGAGGCAACCCGAATTCCTCATGAATCAGACGAACTTCCTCTTCTAATTCCTCGTAATACAGGCGATTTCTCTCTTCCGCTTCCTCTTCAAGTGCCGCCATTTTCGCATCCCACCGATCCAAAAACTCCCTGGATTGCCACTTTGTCTTAACCATCGTCATGGCTACGGTTTCCGCGCTTCGCCGGGTCACTTGCTTTTGCAAGTCCGACAATTCGCCTTCCACGCCGGAATTCGCCAGCAAATGCGCGTAAGCCTTCTCCACTTCGGCCTCAAACTCCTGCCTTTGCGACGGGTTCAAAGACGCCTTGAATTCGTTCTTTTGTTGGAAGTAGCTTTCCAGTATTTTCCGATCCTTAGCGTCCGCATTCTCCAAAAGCCAAGCCTGCCACTCTGGATCGTTCATGGATACCAACTCTTCCACTTGGAGCGGTTTATGCGCCTGCGTTTCTTCTTCGACTTGAACTTCTTCCACTTGAGATTGCTCGACTTCCGGCTTCTTTGCCGAAGATTCCAAAAGGCGCAATTGATCTTTGAGTTCGCTGATCTCCCGCGACTGAATTTGGTTTTGAAGGGTCAAGAGATTAACTTTCTCGCGGTGAGACTTCTTCAATTCCTCGTAGCGATCATTGCCAAACCAACCAAAGTATTCGCCGCAGATAATTAAGCCAAAAATCGCCATGATAGTCATCACAGCGTAACGCGCAACCGACTCATCGAAACCAAAAAATTTCTTTGCTTTCATTCTGTTTGTCTCCTTTCTTTTTGCTTTAGTCTTGATTCTCTGATTCTTCATCCTCTGAGCCTGAATTTGCGAATTCAAGCAAGCACTCTCGCCAATCTTCCCAAATTTGAGACACAACGTCATTATGCCTCGCAATGTTTTCAATGCGACGCCTTTGAGCGTTTCCTTTAATCATTGAGATCTCTGTATTTTGGCTATCCCGGCTTCTTCGATATCTTCCATTGCTTCTTCATTTGCTTCTTCATTTGCTTTTGCTTTGGCGTCATTGCGACCAATTGTCAAAGTTCCGCCAAAAGACTTTGCCCAGGAACCATGTCTTCATCCTTCGGATCCATCAGGCCAAAAAGAAAAGTTTGACCGGTGAATCCGTCAGGTGAAATCTCCGCAATCAAACGATCACGAATCCTTTCAGCAAGTTCCACACTTGGCCTTTCTTCCCCCGGCTCCGCTACCCACTCACTCCGAACGCAATTGCGAACAACACGGAAATCCCTTTCTAGTTGCTCTTTCCAAGTGAGCCGACGGTTTTGGTTCGTTTTGGGATCCCATCGGGTTTGGACAGGATGCAGTTCTTCTGGATCATGCTGGCTGGCCTGCTGGCTGGTTACAAAGTAGTTTTCCAAGCCGACCATGGTATGCGCAATCCGAATGGGATTGTCTCCGACGCCTTCTTCTTCAAAGATGCGGTAGGCTTGCTCGAACTCTGGAGAGTAGCGGTAGGCCTGTTTATAGAATCCGTCTAGCCGTTTGTGCCGCATGATAATCCGCCGTTGCTCTTCGATTTCAGGGTCGCCGTTATGGTATCTCTGGTCCGCTAGTTCTATGGCGCGCCAGAGTCTTTCGTCTTCCGCTTGTTTTTCTTCCGTGGTGAGATCGTCTCTTGCCCAGACTTTTTCGGATTCCGCTTCGTAGGTTTCAAAGGCTTCATCGGTGTTTCTTTCCAACTCCTTTTTGTAGGCGCGGTACTTTTCATCACTGTGCGCGATGTTGTTTCCCGGGTCAAAGACGATGTCAGGGTGATACCCTCTCTGGAAAGGGAAGTTGTCGATCCATTCTTTTCGTTCTTCGTAAAGTTTGGCGTAGGCGGCCTTTGCTTCGGCTTCGTCTTGCTCTCTCCACCATTGTTCCGACCGTTCTTCATCGGTAAGAAGGCGACCGTATTTGCGCATCTCGGCTTTGTCCCGGGCGAGGTCTTCGGCGACGCTTTGGCGGGCCCATTCTTTCTCTTCGGGAGTCAAGTCATCCCCGTATTTCTTGAGGATGATGGCGTCCATTTCGTCAAGCGGCGCTGATGCCTTCTCTTCCGTTTTGGTTTGCTTTTGGGGAGCGAGGAGGACAACGGCAATCACAGCCAGAATGCCTCCCGTGATAATGTAAACACTTCTCATCGGTAATTTCTCCTTTCTTTTTATGCGGACGGCTTGATGACGTTCTCGTTCTGGTAGACGGGGTACTCGTGTTTAGTTGTGTATCTGCACCCGGTTCTACGATTCCGGCCCGGCCGGTGTTTTTTGTTACACGTTAAGCACCATCGATAGATTTTCTTGTGTTTAAAGTGACGCTCAGCGCGCCCTACCCATGTGGGGGTGCCGATGATTTTGAAGCTGCTCCACGGGATTTGGGTCAGTCCAAACCGCTTGAAGTTGTCGTCGCACCATGACATTGGTTCAGGATAGTCAATGAAAGGCTCCTCATCATCGGGAGTTCTGGTTCGGATGTTGTAGATGAATCCAGCTTCGCGGGCGTAATAGCTAAATCTGGTAACGTAGGTGGAGCGACTGCCGGGTTCTTCCAGTTCGGTAGGAGAAAGCCCGCCGCCGCCGGGAATGGGGACGTGTTTAAAGTCCGACCAGAGTTTCACTTCCTTTTCGCAGGTGTAGGTACTCATAGCGCGGCCCACCACTATGACCCTTCTTTAAGGGGCCGACAGTAACCGGCCATCGCCATCTGGCTCGGGGATTATACCAGTTTCTGCGTCTTTTATCCAAGTCTTCCTGAATTTCTGCGTCAGTGAGTGGCTTGACATAGCCACCGTAATAATCGGTGTAGGTTTCAAGGTATCTTGTTTCAGGCCTTCGTCGATCCCATGTGTACAAGGGCTCCCATGAGCCGTTTCGTAGCACGAGGACTGCGTAGGTTACTTCGATGCCTCTTCGGAGAGCGGCGTTGTGGTTCACGTAGTAGTCGAGGACGTCGTCTGCATCAAGGGTGGAGGGTGTGTTTCTGGAGTCGGTGCTGCTGGTGTCGTACGCTTTGAGTTGATTGGCCTCGGCTTGGGCGTCGACGCTGTGAACTAATGTTTTGTTGCTCCCGTCGTCGTCGAACTCATATCTTCGCACGCGCAACTTCCGCTTGCTGTACAGCCATGTATCAGTATCGGCGATGGCGGTTTCCTTGAGTATGGCTGTGTTAAACGCCGCATTGAGGCCTTGGGTGATGGCGTAGCCGGTAAAGAGTTTAACGAAAAAGTCTGTGCCATAGGCGGCGGCAATGACGGCTGGCCAAGCGGCATTGGCTTTGTATTGATAGACGAAGTTTCCGGCGGCAGTGATTGCCAGAGCGGTGACGAGCGCGGTTTTCTTGCGCCAGTTCCATTGATTGAGCCGTCGGCGAATGGGTTGGATGATTGCGCTTGCCAGCGAGACGGCTTTGGAAACAAGCCGTCCGATAGGCCTCAGGATGGCGCCCGGCGCAAAGCGCAGGTGCCACGGCGTCTTTGTCGATGAATTGTTCATCGGTTTCTCTCCTGTGGAGGCATTCTCCACCGCGGCAACGGCGCGGTCAAGATTAATTTCGTTCTTTAATTTGTGCATAAAACGGTCTTTCTTTGCTGATTCGTATCTTTAAGTGTCTTTATTTTCGTAATTCAGGCCGATTACCCATCTTCAGCAAAGCAAAAGCGCGAAGTTTTCCGCCTGTTCGCCAGAGCAAAACAGGGAAAAGCGTACGATTCTCCCGCCAAAATTTCATATCTAAACTGTGATATTCAGCGAGAGACCCGACAAGCAAATCACCTCACCGAAGATGGGCAAAACCGAAAAAATCAACACCTTCGTCAACACTTTTCTTAACTTTTTTTCTTTCGAGATTGGAGGGAAATTCTGTTTTTTGGCGGGCAAGATGGGCTGGTTGGCGGTTTCAAAAATCTATCGGCAAGCCTTCTGAGACGGCTTAGTAACGGCTTAGTTTCCTATTTGTGTTGGTTTTGTGAAGGTGTAACGGTTTTGTGGAGTCCTTGATTTTTAGGCGAGGATTGCCTTAAATCCTTTGCGTGTCGGCGCATGTCATTGCGGTTGCCAATCAGAAGGGCGGGGTGGGGAAAACCACTACGAGCGTTAATTTGTCGGCTTGTTTGGCGGCTGTTGAGTGGCGGACGCTTTTGGTGGACGTTGATTCTCAAGCCAACGCGACCAGCGGGCTGGGCGTGGAGAAAAAGGCGGGCGGGAGCATTTATCGTCCTTTGCTAGGCGAGGGCGCGTTGGAAGAGAAGGTTGTCTCGACGAGTTTTGAGCGTTTGGATTTGATTCCGTCGGAGGTGGATCTTTGCGGCGCGGAGGTGGAGCTCGCCCAAATGCAGGATCATCTTCTTCGTTTGCGGCGCAGTCTTCACGGCATTGTTCATTCCGGCCGATACGACGTCGTCCTTCTGGATTGTCCGCCTTCTCTGGCGATTTTGACGCTCAATGCTTTTGCGGCGGCGGATTGGCTGGTGGTGCCATTGCAGTGCGAGTATTACGCTTTGGAAGGCATTGCCATGCTGATGAAGGTGGTGGAGCAATTGAAGGAGGCGGGCGCCAACAAGAAGCTCGAACTGCTGGGGATTTTGATGACGATGTTTGACATACGAACTCGTCTGTCGCATCAAGTGGTTGGCGAAGTGCGGAATTTTTTCCCGGAGAGGGTGTTTGACACCATTATTCCGCGGACGACTCGGCTGGCGGAAGCGCCCAGTCACGGCAAGCCGATTATCCACTATGATCCTTACAGCGCCGGCGCGGCGGCTTACGAAGTGCTGGCCCGGGAAGTAGTTTCTCGCTTGACGGAGGCCTTTTCGCCGAAGAAACCATTGAAGTCGGCGGAGTCTTCAGAAACCGAACGAGATGAAGCGGCTTCTTCCTTGTAGCGCGCTGTTTGGGATCCGAAGGGGAATTGCGCGGGGTGGTTCTTGTTTCCATGTTTGCAAGGTTCTCTGGATCGTTTGCGTGGCCATTTGCGTGCCTCTGGGGGAAAGCGGGCGGGCGGTGATTTTTCTGGGAACGGGGAATCCGGATCACAACACGAGCACTCCGGAAGGCGAGTTGGCGGGGAGCGGCTGGCAGTTTCAAGGGGATTGGGGAGAGTTTTTGGGAACGGTAATCGGGGAGCGGCACTTCATCACGGCCTCGCACGTTGGGGGGAGGCTTGGAGATCGCTTTCATTATCGCGGAGCGGCCTACACTGCGAAAGCCTGCTATCGAATTGGCTCTGTTGACCTTCGAATCTGGGAAATTTGCGGACGGTTTCCAAAGCCGTATGCGACTCTTTATTCCTCTAGCGACGAAGTGGGAAAGGAGTTGGTGGTCTTTGGGCGGGGCACGGTTCGAGGGGATGCGGTGCGGCTGGAAACTTCCAACGGCGACGAGTTGCGCGGTTGGATGCCCGGAAGATCGGATAATCGGCGCCGTTGGGGGAAAAATCAAGTGACTGACATATTGGACTTGTCCCAACTGGATGAAGGCGTTCTGCCGGGCGAGCGGCAATATCTCGTTGCGGACTTTGACCGCGAAGGCGGATTCAACGAAGCGCATTTGACCGCGGGCGATTCGGGCGGCGCCGTTTTCATTCGAGAGGCCGGGCAATGGGCGCTTGCCGGCATCAATCACAGCGTGGACGGCGCTTTCAACACCGTTCCCGAAGGCGCTGGCTTTTCGGCCGCTTTGTTTGACGCCGGTGGTTTTTATCACAACACGGGCAAAGGGGAGTGGGTTTATCTTTCCGACCAAGAAGAAGATAAGCCCAGCGCTTTTTACGCCGTTCGAATTTCTCGTTATTTGGCTGAAATCCAAGCAGTTCTGGACGGAAATGCCGAGCCGGAACGCCGGGAACCTTGGCTGATTTCTTCGCCGACGATTGACGGACGCTATCAAATGGAAGCCAACCAGTATCTGGACGAATCCCTGCAAACCATCGCTGTCCCTTTGAATGGCGAAATGCGTTTTTATCGATTGCGAGGTTGCGCGGAATACGGCTTTCGCGGCCTGTCCATTCGCAAGCAAACGGCGGTTTTGCGCTATCGGATAAAGTAAAGGGAACGCGGGGAAGTTTTTTTTTTCGTTCGCCTTGCCGGAATGGATGGATAGGAAAGCGATTCATTGGCCGCCTTCGTTGGGTTTGAGCCAAGGGGTGTCGCCCCAATACCATTGCCGGGCTTGGAGCGATTCGATGTGGCCGTCGGCAAAGGCCACGTTGCTTCTGCCATTGTGCCGCAAGAGCGGGCCTCCCCAGTTTGGGTCGTCAGGATTGACGGCGAGACGAGGAGAAGGTTTGTCGCTGGCGGGATCGTGCACAATCCAGCATTCGGGTTTTTCTTCGGAATCCACGGTGACGCATTTTTCGGGGTTTTTGGTTTTGAGCGCTCGGCTGCCGCTATCGGTTAAATGAACCGTGCCAGAAGGGTTGCGAACTTGGGAATCTCGCAGTTGGGGATAAGTTTCTTTCGGCCAAGCGCTTGGCCAGTCGCAGCCGCCGAGCCGAAAGTTGAGGCCGTAGTTGGAGATGAATTCAAAGCCTTCGGCGTTGGAATAAACCTCTAAGGTTCCTTGGCGGAGTTTTTCTTTGAATCTGGGAGTGCGCGTTGGGCAAAGGATTAAGTTGGTGGTTTGTTGGTAGGGATGCAAAAAGGCGTACCAAGGTTTTTTCCAAGTGTTGGGGCCTCGCACGGCAAATGTGAAAACATAGCGGTCGTCGTTGTCGCCGGAGTAAAGCCGGGCGGCGAGGGATTGTTGGCGAAGGCTGTTGACGCAGCTAATTTGATGGGCTTTGGCTTTGGCCTTGCTGAGCGCGGGGAGAAGCATTCCGGCTAGAATGGCGATGATGGCGATCACGACCAGCAACTCGATCAAGGTGAAGGCGCGGCGGTTGACGCAATGGCTCAAGGCTTTGTCGGCGGCGTTTGCGGAGGATGTCATGGAAAAGCTTTTGTTTATCGCGGTGAATGGCGCAGTTGGTAAAATCGGGCCGATTGGTCTGCGGACAAAACGGCTTGATTGCCGTCCGCGCCGGTGACCGGCGTCCAAGTTTCCGCCGGCAGTGCGTCAGTTTGAAACAGGGAAAGTCCGCTGTCTTCGGGCCAGGAAATGGTAATGTTGCCGTCTTCGGCGAGTTGGATTGTTAAAGAAACCGGCTTAATCGCAATTGGCGGCAAGCCGCCGAGGTCGAGCTCGATTCCAGTCAAATCTTCCGCAAGAGAGAAGGGATTGCCGACGTAGATGGCCGATGGTTCGTCGGGATCAGGCAGGAAGTTCCCGTTGACGTCAACAAAGGCGGCCAAGCGGTAGTTGTCGCCTTTGGGAAGGCGAGGCATGGAAAAGGCGCCGGCTTCGGCGAAGACGTCGGTAAAAACGGGGTTGCCCAATCCAGGAATGTTTGCTGGAACAATGGCCGCATCGCCCCAAAGTTCGCCGTGGTAGCCGTGTGGGGCAGAATCATCGGCAGTGCCGTCGTCAAACTTCCACAGGCCGATCAAACCTTCTTCCTTGCCGGTCAAAGGAACGTTCCAACCGTTCGCAATTTCTGATTCGCTCAACGCTCTTTCCCAAATGGCGATTTCGTCCAGTTCGCCTTCGGCAAATTCGTCTTGACCGTTGAAAGAGCCAAAGTAAAGGGCGGTGTTTTGAAATGGAATTTCTTCGGCCGAGCTGTCTCGCTGCTCCACCAGTTTGCCGTCGAGATAACTCCGAAATCCGTTGGTCGTGTCGATTTTCCAAGTCATCGCGAGGTGATGCCAGCGTCCGTCATCGAGGTTTTCGCCGGCGGAGATGCCGTCTGTTGTGTCGCCGTCGTGGGAAAGGATGTGTTGGTTGTTCCAGCCGGTCACGATGTAATTGCCTCCGCTTTGCTGGCGGACGGCGGATTGAATGGAACGGCCGCGAAACCAGTATTGGATGGTGATTTCTGCGCCGGAAAGGTCGTTCAAGTCGGTCACTTCCACAAAGTCGCCAGCGCCGTCGAGCTTCAAGGCTTGGTTGCCGGGCAAAAATTCGACGGCGGTGACGTGGATTTTGCCGGCGGGTAAGCCCGTGTATTGGAGATGGCCGGCAATGGAAACGTGGTCCGCAGGAACGACGAAAATCTTTGCGTCGCGGCTGAGGACGCTTCCTTTTTCATTGGAAATGAGAACCGAGTATCCGCTGTCTCCTTGCGCGGCGGCGTTGAGGATTTGAAGCGTGGAAGAGTTCACTCCTTGAAAGTCGTTGTCGGCGGAAGAAAGATTTTCGCCGTCTTTGCGCCATTGATAGGAAAGCGGCGCGGTGCCGGCGGCTTGAACCGTGAATTCGGCAAGGCTGGGATTCGAGTCCGACGCAACTCGCGCATCCGCGGGTTGATCCAAAATGCGCGGCGGTTCGGTCAAAAGAATGTCGACGTCGAAGGCGTTCTGCGTAAAGGCGAATGGATTGTTGGCGTATTCGCCGGCCGGCTCGCCTTCGTCGGGAGCGCCATTGCCGTTGACGTCGAGAAAGGCGGTCACCGCAAAGTTGTTGCCGGGCAGGATGTTGTCCAGCGTGTAATCGCCGGGCGATTGCAAAACGGCGGAGAAGACGTCGCTGCCGAGTCCGGGAACGATTTCTTCCAAAATGGCGGCGTTGCCGTGTAGTTCGGCGTGGTTTCCGAAGTCGCTCAAATCTTCCCCAAGGCCCTCGTCAAAATTCCAAAAGCCGATCAGTCCTTCTTCGCCGCCGGTCAAAGGAACGTTCCAACCGCTCGCAATCTCGCCTTCCGAAAGCGCTCTTTCCCAAATGGCGATTTCATCCAGTTTGCCGTTGGCGAATTCCCTTTGGCCGTCGAATGCCCCAAAGTAGACCTGCGCGTTGAGATTGGGAATTTCCGCATCGGCGCTGTTTCTCCGCTCGATGAGTCGGCCGTCCAAATAACTCCGAAACCCGCCCCGCGCGTTTGGCTTCCAAGTCATGGCGAGGTGATGCCAATTGCCGTCGATGGCGGAGTCTCCCGCAGAAATGCCCGCAATGCCGCCGTCAAAGGAAAGGATGTGTTGGTTGTTCCAGCCGGCCACAATCCAATCGCCGCTGCTTTGCTGGCGAACCGCCGATTGAATGGAACGGCCGCGAAACCAGTATTGAACGGTGAGTTCGATTCCCGACAAGTCTGTAAGCGTTGTGATGGCGAAGTCCCCGTTGCCGTCCAGAAAAAGCACGCGGTTGCCTTCTTGAATTTGCGAGGCGGCGAGGCGAACGGGGCCGATTTGATCGCCTTCGTATTGAATGACGCCGGAGATTTGCAAGCCGCCTTCGATCACTCGCACGTTGGCCGCATTGCTAAATGACTCGCCAGCGGCGTTGGCGACGCGGCAGTTGTAAGATCCGGTTGTGTCGACCACTGCGTTGCGGATCACCAGTTCGGGCGAATCAGTGCCGGAGATGTTTCCGCCGTCCGCAAGGTCTTCTCCGTAGCGCCGCCATTGATACGAAAGCGGTTGCGAGCCGCTGGCGGCAACGCCAAGGCGCACTTCTGCGCCGGCGCCAATTCGAATGTCGGCCGGATGCGCCGTGATTTGAGGAGGATCTAAAAGCAAGATGTCAATCCCGGTCGCATCCCCCGAAACGGCAAAGGGATTGCCGGAATTGTAGACCGCGGAAGGTTCTAATTCGCCGCGCCGCTCATCTCCGTCGGCATCCAAAAAAGCCCAAACCCGATAGCCATCGCCATTGGGGACTCCGTCAATGGAATAAGCGCCCGGCTCGCTCAACTCCGTCATAAAAAATGCGTCCAAGCCGGGAATGTCGGCATCCACAATGTCGGCGTCTCCCATCAGTTCGCCGTGGTAGCCGTTGGACGAAAGATCGTCCGCCGTTCCGTCGTCAAAATTCCAATAACCAACCAGTCCTTGTTCGCTTCCCGTCCGCTTTCGAAACCAGTCATTGCGGACTTCTTCGGGAGTCAAAGCCCGCTTCCACACCGCGATTTCATCCAGTTCGCCGTCGGCAAATTCTCCGTTGCCGTTGAATGTCCCAAAATAAAGCGGCGCGTTGATATTGGGAATAGGCGCATCCACGCTGTCCCTTTGCTCCACAAGCCTCCCGTTCAGATAGCTTCGAAAGCCTCCCGCCGCGTTCTGTTTCCAAGTCATTGTCACTTGATGCCAGTTGCCGTCAATCACTTCGTCGCCGGCGGCAATGCCCGCCGTGCCTCCGTCGTGGGAAAGGATGTGTCGGTTGTTCCAGCCGGCCACAATCCAGCCGCTACTTTGCTGGCGAACCGCCGATTGAATGGAACGGCCGCGAAACCAATACTGAACCGAAATTTCAGATCCGGAAAGGTCTGTGAGCGAATCCACGAAGACATAATCCCCGTTGCCGTCCAGTTTTAGCGATTTATTTCCCGGAAGGGTTCGCGAAGCCAAAATTTGAATCGAGCCTGTTTGCTTGTCGTTGTAACGAACAACGCCGGAAACGCTTCCGGAAAAGAGCGGCACCGGAAAAAGAAAACCCGACAAAAAGACAATGCAAGCGGACAAAGCAAGTTTTTTCATAATGAGTCAAAGAAAATCAATTCCCTCAATTCTGGCAAATCCGAACGGAAAAGTCAGCAATTTTCCAAACAAAAAAAGCAACGAAACACCACAAAAAACAATTGCAATTGAGACGCAATCTCAATTAGGATGCTCTCGAACAAACGAGACCGAGTCTCAATATCGTTTTTTACATCTATGAATCAGTCAATCAATCCGTCCCATCGCAAGTTGAATTCAACCACGGCTTCCGCCCGCGCAAAGCTTGGCCGCTTGGCCGCAATCCTCACCATCGGCGTGGCCGTTCAAGCTCCCATTCTCCAAGCCCAAGAAGAATCCAGCCCGCCAACCGCCGCCCCCGAAACAACCACCGAATCCAAACTTGTGCCGCTCCCGGAAACAGTGTTAATCGGATCCGAAGAAGCCGAACGAACCTTGCCCGCCTCCGGCGCCTACCTTGGCAAAGAAATTCTTCGCCGCTATCTCAACGCCGACGTCAACCGCGTCCTCCGCCAAGTGCCCGGCGTCTATCTCCGCGGAGAAGACGGCATGGGGCTTTTCCCCAACATCAGCCTCCGAGGCGTTACTACCGAACGCAGCAAAGCCGTCACCATCATGGAAGACGGCATCCTCAGCGCCCCGGCCCCATACTCCGCTCCTTCCGCTTACTACAGCCCCAACGTCGCCCGAATGAACGGACTCGAAGTGCTCAAAGGAACCCGTCAAATCCAATACGGCCCCCATATCACCGGCGGCGCTATCAACTACATCTCCACGCCCATCCCAACCGGCAATCTCTCCTATCTAAAACTCTCCTATGGATCCCACAACGAAATGCTCGGCCACTTTTGGCACGGCAACTCCCAAGACATCAGCGGCGGCGGCAAAGCCGGCTACCTAGTCGAAGGCTTCTACCACCGAACCGATGGCTTCAAAACCATCGATACGGCCCCCGACTTTGCTGACGGCGAGGATACCGGCTTTACCCGCGTCGAGCCAATGATCAAACTATTCTGGGAACCGCCAACGGAAACCTATCACCGCTTTGAAGTCAAATACGGCTACTCCGACCTGGACGCCGACGAAACCTATCTTGGCCTCTCCGAAGCCGACTTCGCCGCCAATCCCTTCCAACGCTACGCCGCCTCCCGCTTGGACAACATTCAAACTGAAAACCACCGCGCCACATTTCGCCATATTATGGAACCAACAGCCAATCTCCGAATCGCCACCACCGGCTACCTCCAACACTTCAAACGCAACTGGGCCAAACTCCATTCACTGCGCGGACTGGAGAATAATAGTCTTTCCTCCGCGCTCTTAGACACTTCTATGGGCGGCGGTTTGGCAATTTTGCGCGGTGAAGCGGCTGGCAAATGGAGGCTTCGCAACAACTCGCGCGAATACAAAATTTACGGAATTCAAACCGCCGCCACGGTGGATATTGACGCCGGCGATGTAACGCATCAATGGGAAACCGGCATCCGCTACCACTTTGACGAAGTGGATCGCTTCCAATGGAACGTCGACTACGATCAAAACGAAGACGGCGCCATTATCGATGACGATCCCGGCGCTTTGGGCGCAGCCGGAGACCGAATCCAACAATCCCGCGCCTTAGCTATTTACACGCAAAACGAAATAAAGTGGCAACGCCTCACCATCACCCCCGGAATCCGCTATGAAACCGTAGACCAAGAATACGAACAAAATCGCCGACGAGAAGACAGAACACCGCAAGAACGGCTTGCAGGCGCAACAGGTGATGGAAGAATTGACGCGCTTGCCGCCGGCCTTTCCATTGCCTACGAACTGAATCCAAACTGGAACGCCTTCTTCGGAGTGCATCGCGGTTTTTCCCTGCCCAGTCCGCGATCTTCCATTCGAAATAATCTAGAAGAGGAAACTTCACTTAGCTTCGAACTGGGAAGCCGCTACGCCAATCCGGACTCCGGACTTATGGCCGAGGCCGTCCTGTTTCATACCAGCTTCAACGACTTGATTGTCGGCGGCAACATTGGCGGCGGTGGAAGTCCAGTCACCGAAAACGTAGGAGACATTAACTCTATGGGTATGGAACTGACGCTGGGCTACGATCCCGGCCAAGCGCAAGACTGGGCGGTGCGAACCCCGGTTCGAGTTTCTCTTACCTTGACTGATGCCGAACTTGACGGAGATGCGCGGAACGAGGAATCAGAGTCCATATTTGAGGGCGGGTTTGACGGCGCGAAGGTGCCTTACATTCCTGACTACCAATTCAATACAGAAGTCGGCTTGGAATATGATAAGTTCGCCGCCTACCTCATGATGACTTACGTTCCTTCCACTTATACCAGCGCCAGCAATACTAAAGAAAACATACAAGCGGACGGAACTTGGGACGCTCGAGTAGGCGAGACGGACAGCTACTTTGTTGCCGATCTCTCGCTGCGCTACCAGATCAAAGAACAAACAACCCTCTTCGGCGGCGTTCGAAACCTGTTTGACCGGGAGTATATTGCCTCCCGTCATCCCCACGGCCCGCGTCCCGGACTGCCTCGCTTTTTCAACGCCGGCATCGAAGTGCATTTTTAAACATTTTCCGGGCGGCATCGAGAAGATCGCAAAGAGTGTTTATGGCGGCAGTTTTCAAAGAGACTCTGATGGATTCTGTCGGTCGGCCGTCTTTTGGCGCCTTTGCAAAACGCCCGTTGACAGAAGCCGGCGGCCGGGAACGGCCGCGCTCTTCCGCGCCGGATCGGACTCTTCTTTTTGGCGACTTGTCCCGCGCCGGCTTTGCCTTGGAATGGTCGGATTTTCAAGGCGGCAAGATAGACAAAAACACCGCCAACCGCCCGCATCGTCTGGAAGTTTGCTTCAATTTGAAGGGGGAAGGAACCTTGGTCTGCGGAGGAAAGCGAGCCGAGTTTGACGTGGGCAAGGTCTGGTTTGTCTTTTGCGGACAAACCAACGTCGAAACGGCTCGCCAGCCTCAAATCCGTCATCAATTTCTAACCTTGTCTTTTTCCGTCCGATTTCTTGCGGACAACCTGCCTTTGAATAGCGGACATCTTCATCCGCTTGTGCAATCCGCCGTAAAACACCGCCGGAAACGCTCGGCCATCGGCGAAGTGCGCCGCCTAAACTCCGCTCTTCACTCTTGGGTTTCCCGCGTCCGAAAACCTCCCGTTCTAGCCGCGGCCCAGCCTCTTTGGTATCGCGCCAAAGCGCTGGAATTAGCCTGCGATCTGTTGTTCGTCACGCCGCAAGAAGAGCTGTTTTGCCGACGACATCAACGACTGGCCGAAGAGAGAACAACGCAAGTCAAACGCCTGCTCTCCGAAAATTTGGCCGAACCGCCCAGCTTGAAGGAACTCGGCCGTATGGTAGGTTGCAGCCCGTATCATTTAAGCCGCACCTTCTCCCAAGAAGCCGGAATGACCATCCCGCAATACTTGCGGTCAATCCGCGTGGAGCGAGCCGCGGAACTACTTCGAGACGGGAGATGGAACGTTACCGAAGCCGCGCTGGAAGTCGGCTACAACAGCATCAGCCACTTCAGCCAAGCATTTTGCCAAACAATGGGTTGCTGCCCCGCCATGTATCCGCTAGAAAAAGGCGACTAAGCTTCGGCAAAAAAAAAACGCGACGGACTCTCGCTTTTCGCCTCCGCCCACACCACTGCGATCTCGTGAGGCCTCCTCTTGATTGTATTTTATTATCATAGCAATCATTCACTAAAAAAATGCAATAATACAATAGAAGATAAAGCGGAATTCTTGTAATCAATAGGGGTTGTCTACAAGATATAAATTCATTTGCTAGCTAAATACATGTCCACATCAGAAAATTCCAAATCCAACCAAAGCGCCATTCCAAAGGCTCTAGCAAAGAATCGCAAAAGGCGACGTTTTACCGGCAAACACTATAGCCGGTTTATGAAGTTGGTGCGCCGAACCCATATGTATACAGGGCTGATCCTGTTGCCTTGGGTTTTGCTGTTTGGCGCCAGCGGCGTGTTGTTCAATCATCCCACTTGGCTTGCCTCCGCGAAAATAGTTCACCGCAGCGACCCGGAGATTGTAAGAAAAACTGTCGGCTTTGCTCCGCCGGATCCGGCGAGTTTCGCTGCCCAAGTGGTCGCCGGCATCAATAACGACGCTGACACTCCCGAATTCGAATTGGTTTCTCCGGGCAAAGCGTGGTTGACAAGGAAGCTTTCTTACACCGCCGCCACTGAATCAAGTCAACATACCATTTGGCTTAATCTTCATAATGGAAGCGCGCGGATTGAAACGCGACCAAAGTCTAACAAAGAACCAATTGAACGCCCGGCCTTTGCCGGTTCCACGGTTGACGTGAAAATCCCAGGACTAGATGGAGCCGAGCGCAAGATTCTGAAGTTGTTAGAGCAAGCCAATATCAACCCGTCCGAAGAGGTTAAGTTGCGTTCTCGTTCCAGTCCGCAATTGTTGTTTCAAGTGCGTGGCCGCGATGGCCAATTGTGGAACGCGACTTGCAACTTATTGAACGGCCGTTTAGATGGTCGAGCGACCGAAACTGGGACGAGGTTGGACTTGCGCTCCGCGATAACCCGTCTGCACCAACTTCACCATTACCCTGATAATCTCGGCGCCCGATGGTTGTGGACGTTGGCTGCGGACGCCACAGGTCTGATGTTGGTCTTTTGGGGCATCTCCGGCGTGATTATGTGGTGGCAGATCAAACCCACTCGTCTTGTCGGCGTCAGCGGACTTAGCATTGCCGCCATGATCGCTTTTCTTGTCATATCAGGCACGTTAACGGAACTAGGATTTGGCCCGCCGCGCTCCTCACGAAGCGCTTCAGCAGAGCGGAACGACGGAAACAATCAAAGGGGCATGATATTGAACGAAAAATCCACTTCAACCAATGCCTTAGGTGAATTGCCAGCGGAAGGCCTCTGAAACCGAATCGGACGAATCGGGTTCAGAGAACGGTGATTGGGGGGCTTGGATAGTTTGGGGCGCAGCCAAATCGTTCTCCGCCGAAATTTGTGGGGATTCTTTTGCCTTTTTGTTAGGGATTGCCTAAAATGTCCTGTTTGCTTATGATGAGGCCGTTCTGGTTGGGATGAAGGTTTATATCGACGGGAATTTTTTGGATCGAGAGGACGCGAAAGTTTCGGTGTTCGATCACGGTTTGTTGTACGGCGACGGGGTTTTTGAGGGGATTCGCGCTTACAATGGGCGAATTTTCCGGTTGCGCGAGCATGTGGAGCGTTTGTTTCGGTCGGCAAAGGCGATTTTGTTGCCGATTCCGGCGTCGATGGAGGAGATGTGCGAGATTGTGCGGTTGACTTGTGCCGAGAACGGAATCGAAGACGGATATGTTCGGCTGTTGGTAACGCGCGGCGAGGGGAGTCTGGGATTGGACGTCCGGAGCTGCAAACGTTCTTCGATCATCGCGATTGCCGGCGCGATTCGTCTGTATCCGCCGGAATATTACGAAAGAGGATTGCGCATCGCAACGGCCTCCACGACGCGCAACTTGCAGAACGCGGTAAACCCGGCGATCAAGTCGCTCAACTACTTGAATAACGTTTTGGCTAAAATTGAGGCCAACATTGCGGGCTGCGAGGAGGCGATTTTGTTGAACGCCGAGGGGTTTGTGACGGAATGCACCGGCGACAATTTATTTATTGTGAACGAACGAAAACTTTATACGCCGCCGTTGGCGGCGGGCGCGCTTTACGGAATCACGCGAAAGGTGGCGATTGAGCTGTCTCGAGAGGCGGGGCTGGAAGTGGCGGAGGAAAATCTATCGCGCTACGACGTCTTTGTGGCGGACGAATGTTTTTTGACGGGCACAGGGGCGGAAATTGTGCCGGTTGTGGAAGTGGATCGGCGGAGGATTGGAGAAGGTGTTCCCGGTCCGGTGACTCGGCGGTTAGTGGCTGTTTATCACGATTTGACGCGTTCGACGGGCGATCCAATTTCGGGGAAAAAACAATAAACTGATGGCCGACGTTTCTCTATTTCTATTGCGGACGGGCCGATAAACTGGGAGCGAAGATATGCTTTGCAATGTTTGCGGAAAGAACGAAGCCAGGGTGCATTTGTCCCAGATAGAGGAGGGCAAGACCACGAGGGTGGATCTTTGCGAGTTCTGCGCCAAGGAGAGGGGAATTGACGACGCTTCTCTGGTTTCTGACTTGATAAGCGGGATTCAGGGAAAGAAAACGACCACTTTATCCTCGACCGGCGGCGAGCCGGCGCTCCGTTGCAGTGTTTGTGGATACACTCAGGCCGACCTCAAAAAAACAGGAAGATTGGGTTGCTCCCATTGTTACAAAGCCTTTGAGGAAAAACTGAAGAAAATTCTCAAATCCATGCATCCTGCAGTGAGCCACGTCGGGAAAAACCCCGAAAAAATCAAAGCCAAAAAAATTCCCCGAGAATTGAAAGCCCGCTCCCTCCAACTGCAAGAACAACTAAAACGCGCGGTGAAGCGCGAGCAATTTGAAGAAGCCGCCGTCCTGCGAGATGAGTTGAAGGCGGTTCGCGAAGAAATTCGAAAACTCTCTTCGTCGCCAAGGAACGACGACAAGGAATAAGGAGAGATAAAATGCCGTCAAAACTAACGCCGTCAAAACTGATTGAATTTTTGAAACCGCCGGAAGATTGCGTCCGTCGCGGCAATCCCGTGAACAATTGGGACAATATCATCCTGACGAGCAGAGTTCGTTTGGCGCGAAACCTGGATCGTCTGCCTTTTCCCGGCCGCTCCAAAATAGCGCAGCGAGTGGAGGCCTTGAAAATCTTGGCCCCCGCAGTCGCCGGCCTTCCGCCTATGAAGGGCGGCGTCTGTGAAACCATGGACAATCTGATACCGATCTATAAGGAGATTCTTGTCGAACGCCACTTGATTAGCCGAGAACACAAAGCTCGAGGCGTTGGAAGCGCGGTGGCTCTGAGCGGCGACGAGGAAATCAGCGTGATGATCAACGAAGAAGATCATCTGCGCATGCAAGCCATCCTGCCCGGCCTTCAAGTAAAGGAAGCCTGGAAGCGAATGGACTCCTTTGACTCCATGCTGGAAAAGCGAGTTCCCTACGCCTACTCCTCCCAATACGGTTACCTCACGGCGTGTCCCACCAATGTGGGCACCGGAATTCGAGTGAGCGCAATGTTGCACTTGCCCGGATTAGTTCTTGCCGATCACGTCAACCAGACGATTAACGCGGCCAACCGAGTAGGAATGACCGTCCGCGGGCTTTACGGCGAAGGTACCGAAGCGCTGGGAAACGTCTTTCAAGTGTCCAACCAAAGCACACTCGGCGTGTCCGAGTCCGAAATCGTCGAGAAACTCAAAAAAACCGTCCTACAAATCGTCGAGAAAGAAGAAGACGCCCGCCAAAAACTTTGCGAAACCCAAGAAAAAAAGCTTCGAGACTATATCGGGCGAGCTTATGGAAATCTTTCCTACGCCCACGTAATTTCGTCCAAAGAAACAAAAAACCACCTTTCCTTACTGAGGCTTGGAGTAGACTTGAACTTATTTCCCGCCGATTATCGCGCATTAGTGGACGAACTGCTCCTCGTGACCGAGCCGGCCCACATCCAAAAACAAGCAAAAAGCAAAAAAAACTCCGGAGAACGAGATAGCTTGCGGGCGACAATCCTCCGCAGACGGCTAGCGACGGTAAAGCCGCCGGACGACCGCAAACTCGGAACCTAACCGCTTCCTCAAATCACCTTGCCTCGCTTAAGTTTGACTTTTCTAAACCGCTGGAAAATCAGCGGCTTTTTACAATGTTGGCTAGCGTGACAGACCGGTCATAAGATGGTTTCAATTCCCTCCGATCCCTCTACCAAATCGACAAACGAGAGAGAAAAATCATTTCCCAAAAGCGCAGGAAAATAATCTGACCGCAAGAAAACTCACTTTTTCTCCAACAAGAACACAAGAAAACGGCAACTGACGCCCTATCGACTACTAATATGAACGCAAGCTCGCGCTCGTTAGCAAAACACCATTTTAAGAAACTTCCTTCAGCGGCAGACGGCGCATTGAGACACACAGCGCAACCGCCAATGTATTCCCAAGCCTTTGACCAAGACCGAGACTCAATCATAGTTGAAACAGACAAGGACTGATTGGATGGCGAATTCCGAGCCGCAAAGAAGCGCCATCATGGCCACCTAAGAGAAAAAATCAGGTTGGAAGTGGAAAGAAAACAAAAAGAAGAAAGCCAAAAATTTATGCCAGAACACCGATGCGCTTTTCTCGAAAGACAACAAGAGTCAACCGAGAACGAATAGTCACATCATGAAAAGTCTGTACACTATTATTACAGATTTTGGCCGCCGTCGACATCATCTTCTTTACTCAGAACCCGACTGAACGCAAAGAGGTGACTTTGATCCAGAAAACAACATCGCGCATTCACCAGAAAAGATCCAAGCCTACCAAAAGAAATTGGAGAAAAAAGCGGAAGAAGTGGAACTTATAAATGAGGCTGAGATCGACGAGTTCTACTATAGAGGTGGGCAAGTTCACTGAAAAAAGGCTCGAAGAAGACAGACTCTTTGCCGAGATGGAAAAAGCCGTGGAAGAAGCCGGAAAACCCGATTCTGAGATCATGGAACAATGGCGGATTCTAATCAACCCCAACTTGCCACAAGGTTTTTACAATATCCAATACCCCTATCTGCCGGAGTTTGGTCAGGCCTACCGCATCTTTGAAGAAGAAGGCGCCAGAGAGAACCCCATTCAAATTGCGAATACCATAGTCGCCTTAGAAAGCTACAAAGTAGCCAGCAAACACGATCCCAACCAACCGCATCGCCATTTCAAAGGATCAATTGAAGGGAAGCGAGGCAATCATCTCTATACCAACAAACAATTCTTAGAGAGAATTTTTCATTGGTTAGTTAACACAATTACTTTTGAAGGTAATTTAATGCCCGGCAAGACACTACTAAGTCCGGAGCAGGCGAATCGGAAGGGAAAGCGATTCTAAGGTGCTGTTGCCCCATAAAGCGAAGGAGTAATCCCAATCTTTCCGATCTGGGTGAACTTCATTGGCAAAGTTCACATTCGGCCAAGCGGTGCCGCCGATGCATTTGCGTTTGATGAAGGCAATGGCGAGAGGCTGGGATGCTAATCCGAAATCAACGGTCAAATGACATCTGCCGGCGATGTTATGCCAGAGTGTGTTGGCGCGTTCTTCCTGCCCTTTCTTCGCTTTGAGTTTGCGGTCGGGTTGGCAGATCATTTGCGTTTTTTTTGGCATCATGACTCCATAAAGCAGCATAGGTGACCGTGGAGGGGGCTGGGGGAGGCTCTCTTGAACGGGCCTCGTGGAGATTGTGAGGCTCGGCGCGGTTTTTCTGCACGGACGCGTGGAGCAGGGCCGTTTATGTATCAGCTCAGCAAGACCCATCTGCCCACTTTGGACAATGTCGTCATCTTCAGGTTTAACGGCTTTGCTTCACTGGGCAACCAAAGTTGGGACTGCGTCAAGGCGCAAGAGGTTTAAGGCAACAAGTAATCCCGAATGCGGATGCAACATCAGCCTACTTTGTAGGATGCGGCAAGGGCTTCGCTTAAGGATTGATTGCCGACCGTCAAGAAAGTGCCATCGATAGGGACATTTTCCAGCTTATAGTGACTTGTTTGGGCAAGGATCTGCTGGCTGAAAAGCGTCGATTTAGGGAATATTTGAGGGCGGTGCAAAGAAACCAGTTGGCTGTGTGTTGATGAGGTTTCTTCCAGCCGAGGTTTGCGGGCGACAATCAGACTTCGACGATGCCTGTGGAAGAAGAAAAGGCCATATCGGTGCTTTTGTCGGCAACGATGTTGACGATGGTAAGCTTGTTATAGCCGTCCGCTAGTAGACAGCGGAACTTTTCTCAAGCAGAAGCGGCGGCGGCGGGAAATAAGTGCCGCCGTAAAACGGCTTCAACTCTCCGGTCAAAAACACACTCAACGGCCAGCCTCCTTGCCCCGCCATCGCCTGCACCGCCGTCATATAAATCTTGTCCACATCGGGGCGCTCCTCGCGATCCACTTTGACGCTCACAAAATGCTCGTTCAAAAACGCGGCCACCTCAACGTTCTCAAAGGACTCGCGCTCCATTACATGACACCAATGGCAAGTGGAATACCCTATGCTCAAAAAGATCGGCTTGCCTTCGGCTCTCGCCCTTTCAAAAGCCTCTTTTCCCCAAGGAAACCAATCCACCGGATTATGCCGATGCTGCAACAAATACGGCGACTTCTCCCCCGCCAATCGATTCCTCTTTTCCATAAGTATTTTTATGATCTGATTAAACGGAATTAAAATTCAAGTATCTCTTCCAGTAAATCAAATATTACTTGGAAATGCTTAAAGTCGTCTTTTGTTCCGTATTTGCAAAGCCAATCGTAGAGGTTGGTTTTTTCATCTTTATTAACAGTCCACTCTTCAACGACGCTTTCCTTTTGCTCCCGTACAGTTCTTTTATGTCCTTCTTCGATGTCTATGAATGCAGGTTTGAATTCTTGCGCTTTTTCTAGAGTTTTTCTCAAATAAGTTTTCAATGCCTTTTTTCAATGGGTGATTTTCATGTAGGTGGATATGCCGCTTAAACACGTTTCCTTTATCGTCCTTGTTTGGTTTATCACAATCATAGAGAAGAATTATTTTCTGCTTAATTAGTTTGCAAAGTTGAGGAGTGATATTTTTCCAGATTTTATCCAAATTCCCAAAACCATTTCCGTCTCTTAATTCAACTCTTTGGAGTAATTCTTTCTGACCAAGCAATTCCGCAGCTTTCTCCAAATATTTTACATCAGTTTTGCCTTCCATGAAAACGAGAGGTTTTTGAGCATTTTCAATTTCTTTTCGTATATCCTCTTTAAACTTTTTGGTTTCGGCGAAGGCTCGATAGGCATCGCCGAATTCGCTAAATTCTTCCGGGCTAATTTCTTGACCTTGTGGCAACCTGTAAAGCGCAAAACCATCTTCTCCAAAAGTTTTCTGCATTCCAAGAATAAAGAGCAGAGAGTGAGTTGTGACAATAAATTGGACGCGTGGAGATATTTTCATCAATTCGGAAAGCACATCATACTGGTGGACAGTGTGCAAGTGTAAGTCAATTTCATCTACAACAACGATGCCTCGAATTTCCTCGGTTTTAGTGAAACCTTCCCCGGCCAAATCAAAATCTCTGGGGATAGAGAAAAATAGATTTAGCAAAGAAGTTTCTCCGCTAGATAATTGGAAAATATTAGGAACAAGAATTTGACGATCTTGCATTAAAGCAACCCCTCTATCGTGTCTCGAATAAACTCCAAATCCTAGATTTTCATTTGCTTGGAAAATAATTCGGAGAATAGAAAGAATTTGACGATAAAGAGATGTTGTTGGTCCACTGGATCCTAGAAATATAGGGACATAATAAGGATCTATTGATATAGGCAGCTCTTTAATTTTGATTTCATAAACAGAACTGTCGTAATTTAAGCCAAATCCCCAGTTTCGATTATCGTGGAGAGGCGAGTGTTGAATAATTTTACGGTTAGAATGTCCATGTATATGACTTAAAGTTGTGTACTCAGCTTTGGTTTTTAAGTTTTCTTCATTTAACCATGCCGGCTCTTGAAATCTATTGGGAGGAAAATAGAGAATACAGTTATTTCGAAAAATCTCTTTTAGGCTGTCCTTTTGCGCAAATTCTAGAAAAGTACATCCCAGCCAACTTTGTTCCGTATTGGGTATATCTTTCCATAATTTATTTATACTATTGATTGAAAACGAGGGCTTTTGAGGAAATTTTTCTTTTGTACGATCTAAGACTAATTCTTGGAAATATATATCACGTTCAAACTCTATTTTCGCGCAAGAGTGTTCACTTCCAGATTTAATATAGGTAGGAGATCGAAGTTTGTACACTTTTCCTTTTTTACTTCGCTATTTTCAGGATAGACGATGCCCTGGGCATCCATCAAACCGTTGACGATATGGGATAGTAAAATGCTTTTGCCAGAACCATTTTGTCCGACTAGCAAAACGGGTTTGGGATTGTCTCCGTTGAAGGGAAAAACAATTTCTAGGTGGTCAATTGGTCCATAGTTTTCAATTTGGGTTTTCTTTGCGTACATATCTTTTTAGTCTCTACTATTAATGGCCTTCACCCCACCAGAGGGTAGGTTTGAGGATGGAGAGGAAGTGGAGTTTTTCTTTCTCGGTCATAGTTTTGGGGTTAATCTTTTCAATCGTGCCGTCGGCGAAGGTGACTTGGTTTGCGTCCAAACGGTGGATGGCTTTGCCGAGTAAGTTGGATAAGGTTTCGGCAACGTCCACATCGGGGTATAAGCCTTGCAGGTTGATTTCGATTTTGTCGTCTTGGGCAAATTGGCAGGCGTAGGCAAGTTTGTCGTCGCCGAAGAAGACATATTGCTCAAAGGGAGATTTTGCGCTGTCGATTTCCAGTTGCTCGCCGTCTTGGTAATGAACGTTTCGCAAGGTTTCTTCATATTGTTCTAGCGCGTAGTATTTTAATACTCCGCCGCCTTTATAGTCGGTTTGTTTGCTGACGCCAGATTGATGGCTGGCCAGAACTTTTTTCATCCTTGGCAAAATCACGGTGTAAAAATGCTCTCCCATTTCAATGCCAAGCCACTTTCTGCTCCCCTTCCTTTCGCTAATCCTCACCCCTCCTTCCTAAACCGCACCATTCTTCAAATCTGCCAACAAAGAAAAACTCCGCTTCTCACAAAGATACAAACTAATCCCACATCCAATCAGCAGCATCTTCGAACCACAAACAACACTCCGCCCGCTGATTTACTTGCACGAAGACTGACGGCTATAAGTCACCGATCCGTGGATCACCCCAATCACGAATTGCTGATGGCGGTTACAAAGTGACGGAGGAAGACAAAGCCGAGGGCGAATATGCTAAAAGGCAACCGCGCATTCTTAAGATTTAAAAACCAAAACCCTTAATCGTATCGAAACTGACCACCTGCAATCCGTTGAAACTCGACGTGACTACAGTGCTGCTTGCTATAAAAAAGGGATCACCATAATAATACTCGCCGAGACTGTTGACGGTAAAATTGGTGACGGCGTAAGGTAAGGTGCCTTACCCTCTCCATGAGATTGCGTCTCCGGATGAATATCTCAAATTCGATATCTTCACGCGAATGTCTAAAATATAGGATCCTTGCCCTTTCAAAGAAGGAATATAGGACAGATTAATTCTATTGATGGTTCCAGTGCCAAACGGAGTAATGATCCGCGGCAGCAAGTTGGGGTTGGCCTTCAAGGTGAAGAAGTTCGTTAATTGCCGGCCTGGATGGCCTCTGAATTCGAAACAGGCAGAAAATTCTCTTTTGATTTGCTTGTCGTTAAAATGGTCGGAGGCGGGCCTTTGTTTACGGGATGCCGCTCGTGGAGAGGGTAGTTTTCCCAAAGAAAGGAAAGAAAGGAATTTCGCCGCGTTTTCTTCGAAATTTGCGATTGGCGGGAACGATGCTCTAGTTGACGGACAAAAAGTCCTTCTTCTGCGCGGCGTTTTCCTCCCAACACTTGCGGATTTCCATTTTTGAGGTATCATGAGGCAACGAGTTTGTTGCGGACAAATTACCGGCGAAGGAGAGGCCGAAGGCGAGGATGCCTAGAAAGAAGTTTTGAAAAAATTGAAAATTGAGAAGCCGGTGGAATCGAGGTTCCTTTTGCGGAAATATTTTCAGGGAGGCGAGGTGGGAAGATTTGCAAGCGCCCGACGGCGCAAGGTTTAGGCGGAGGGGCCGCAAATTGTTGTAGTTTTTATGGCGTCAAACAAAATTCCTTCCGGCGCGCGATTGGCAAGCTCTCTTCGTTTTGACGGCGTGACTAGGTTTTCCGAGACTTCTTGGACGCCGAACACGGATATTTTCCTCGACGAGGAAAGTTTGGTGATTCAGGTGGAAGTGGCGGGAATGCGGCCGGAAGACCTTCATATCAAGGCGGAGGGCAATCGGCTTTGTGTGACGGGCAGTCGATCCCCGGAACGTCTTAACCGCCCTGCCCGATGCAAGTTCATTGTCATGGAAATCCATTTCGGCGACTTTCGTTTTTACATCGACCTGCCCAAGGGCTATGATCTGAGCCGGGCGGATGCCAAATATCACAACGGCATTCTGCGCGTGGAAGCTCCTATCGCCGGACGGTCAAACTCTGAAGAGGGGAAAAAATAGCGTCCGACGGTTTTGCGCGCGCCGCCAGAGCGGAAGACTTCAAATGATACCAGTCAATAAAGAGGCCTCCGGTGCTTTGGAAGTTTCCATAAACCCGGAACTGCCCGAAACAGCGGCCAAAGAAAGCGCTCCCCAAAAAATCCCCGTCTTAGGGCTTTCGGACATCGTCGTCTTCCCCGGCATGGTTACTCCGTTGCTCATCGAATCCCCCGAAGGAGGCCAACTCATTAACGACGTTTTAGCCGGAAACCGTTTTCTTGGGCTGGTGCTCCAAAAAAACGCGGAGGCCGAGAATCCCGCCCCACAAGACCTTTACGACTACGGATGCCTCGCCCGCATTCAGAAAATGGTGAAAGGCTCCGACGAATCCGTGAGAATTCTAATTGAAGGGCTGGACCGTTTCAAAATTAAACGATACGTCGCCATCGATCCCTATCTCGTAGCCACGCTGACGACTCTGCCCAGCCGTGCCGAAAACTCCCCGGAAATGACCGCCTTGATCCGCACCGCCAAAAGCCAATTTGAAAAAATCGCCGAACTATCCAACTCCCTCAACGAAGACGCCATACTGGCGATCCTCAAACGCGAAAATCCAGCCGTCATGGTCGACCTTATGGCGGGCAACCTTAACCTCTCCTTGCCAGACCAACAAACGTTGTTGCAAACTCCCGACGTCAAAGACCGTTTTAAGAGGCTGCTTCCCCAACTTGGCAGAGAACTGGAAGTGCTAATCCTCCGCTCGAAAATTCAGGAAGAAGTCTCCGCTTCCATGTCGAAAAGCCAACGCGACTGCTTTCTCCGCGAACAAATCCGCGCCATCCAAAAAGAACTGGGCGAATCCGATCCCGCCGCCGCTGAAATCCTCCGGCTCCGCAAACAAGCCGACGACCAAGGATTAGAACCCGAAGCCAAAGACGTTTGCCTGCGGGAACTCGACCGCCTTCAACATACCCCCCCATCCTCCACCGAATACACCGTCGCCCGAAGTTACATTGAATGGCTTGTTGAACTGCCCTGGAAAAAATCCACCCAAGACAAACTGGACCTAAACGAAGCCGCAAAAATCCTCGACTCCCAACACCACGGTCTCAACCAAGTCAAAGAACGTCTCCTCGAATTTCTGGCCGTCCTCAAACTCAAACAACACCTCAAAGGCCCCATCCTCTGCCTAGTTGGCCCGCCCGGCGTGGGCAAAACCTCCCTCGGAAAAAGCGTGGCCGACGCCCTCGGACGCCGCTTCGCCCGCATTGTGTTAGGCGGAATGCGAGATGAGGCAGAAATCCGCGGCCACCGCCGAACCTACGTCGGCGCCTTGCCGGGACGAATCATGCAAGCCCTCCGACAACTGCAAAGCAACAACCCCGTCATCCTGCTGGACGAATGCGACAAAATGAGCGCCGACGGCCGCGGCGACCCGGCGGCCGCGCTACTGGAAGTGCTCGACCCACAACAAAACAAAAGCTTCACCGACCACTACCTCGACGTGCCCTTCGACCTTTCTCGGGTGCTCTTCATCGCCACCGCAAACTGGCTGGACCCCGTTCCCCACGCCTTGCAAGATCGATTGGAAGTCATCGAACTGCCCAGCTACACCCCAACCGAAAAACAACTCATCGCCAAGCGCCACCTCATCCCACAACAAATAGACGAACACGGCCTCCTGAAATCCCAACTGCAACTCAACGGATCCGTTCTGGATCGCCTAATCCACGGCTACACGCGGGAAGCAGGCGTCCGGCAACTATGCCGGCAAATCGCCCACGTCGCCCGCAAAGCCGCCCGCCGCATCGCCTGCGGACAATCCACTCCCATCCAAATCGACGCCGACTGGTTGGCCAAACACCTCGGCCCCGAATGCTATCCTGCCGCCGATGCCAAAACCCCAAACGAATGCGGCGTCGCCTGCGGCCTGGCTTGGACGCCCACCGGCGGCGAAGTCCTCCACATTGAAGTTGCACAACTGCCGGGGCGCGAACGCCTCACCCTCACCGGCTCGCTAGGCGACGTCATGAAAGAAAGCGCCCAAACCGCCCTCACTTGCCTGCGCAGCCAATCCGACATCCTCGGACTTCACATCACGCCCGCAGACATTCACGTTCACGTCCCCGCCGGCGCCGCGCCCAAAGACGGCCCCAGCGCCGGCATCGCCATCGCCGTCGCCATCGCATCCCTATTCACTCAACGGCAAATTCGCCCCGCCCTCGCCATGACCGGCGAAGTCAGCCTGCGCGGCCGCATCCTTCCTGTCGGAGGCATCCGCGAAAAAGCCCTGGCCGCCTTCCGATCCGGCATCACAACCATACTCATCCCCGACCAAAATCGGCACGACTGGCTTGCCGTGCCAAACGAAGTGCGCAACCGCGTCGCCGTGCGCTTCGTAGAACAAATTGGCGACGCCGTTCGACTCAGCCTCATATGAAAATCCTGTTCCTTTCCTTTTTGACGGGGTTGCTTTCCTTAGATCCCGGCCAACAACTAGCGCAACACATGCGTCAAACCCAACTTCTCAGCGCCGAACCCCTCCAAGGTACTCTTCAAACCAAACAACGCCGCGGCCAACGCATTACCCAAGCCATCTGGATACGCCACGCCAACGACAGCCCAACTCACAGCACGTTCACCGTCTCCAGCCCAAACAAAAACATCGCCCGCCTCACCATCCTCCACAACCCTCAACAAACCCCTCGCTATTACTTATCCGACAACCCCGGCCAACTTGGACGGCCGCTCTCCCCTCAAGAAGCCATGTCGTCATTTGCCCACAGCGACTTTTGGCCTGCTGACTTAGGATTAGAATTCTTCTACTGGCCCCAACAAAAAATCCTTCCCAACGTCCGAATCAAAATGCGCAAAGGCGTTGCCTGCCAAGTCCTAGAAAGCCGCCTCCAACCCGCCTCCAACTTCGGCTACAACCGCGTCCGCTCTTGGATTTCTCGGGAACATTTCGGGTTAGTCTACGCCGAAGCCTACAACGCCGAAGGCAAACGCGTCAAAACCTTCGAAGTTTCCGGCCTTCAAAAAATCAACGGCCAATGGAAAGTCAAAGAGCTTCGCATCCGCAACGAAATCACCAAATCCACCACCAAACTCATCCTACATAACCCCAAACTCAATTGACTTTAATTGAACTTCTGATTCCGCCAACCAATCCCGCAACCCATCAAAACCATCCCTAAGCCGTCACTAAACCGTTGCAAAACGCTCCCCAAAACCAAAAAACAAACCGCCGCCGCTAACAAAAAACGAAGAAAAATCGCTCAATTCAGCAGATTTCATCAAAAAAATCGAAGAAAGACAAAAAAGTTGAGAAAAAAGCTTGCGCTCAAAATGAATTTTTGCTTTTCTCGCTCTTGTCAGTTCCAAGTGGGGCGATTCGCTATCGGGTCTCCCCGCTGGAATATCACAGTTTGGATATGCAATGCGTCGGGAGAGTCGTAATTACCTTTCCCTGTTGGCTTCGGCAAACAGGTGGAAACTCGCGTGATTTGCTCCGCTTGGAACTGACAATCGGCCTGGACGCGGGAAGAGGTTTCCCAAAGGCGCCGGCCAAATCAGAGAATACAAAACAGTTTAGCTACATAGATTCGCATGAAAAAAACAATATTCTTTTCAAAACGGCTTGACGATTCCCCCGAATCGGTCAAGGATAGCAAGAACAATGACACGCAAACTGCATCGCAAACGACGGCAAACGGCCAAGCGGAGAAGGAATCCCGCTGGACGCGCAAACGCATCGGCCTGCTCGTCGTCCTTGCGCTCACCTGCATCGCCACTATGCTGACGACAAGCCTCATCGAGCAAGCAGGAGCGGCGTCCGCATCCACAAATCAAATCACGCGACAAACTCCGCCCTCCTACCGAAGTAAATCACCTACCACATCCACAAATCGAGTAATTCCACGTAGAAGCAGAAACATCGCGGCTCCATCAAGAGCGATGCCAACCAGAACAGCGCGAACCAACCAAGTGCAAACGCCAAGTCGTAGAACAATCCCCGTACCGAATCGAAGTAGAACACGACCAGCCGCAGTTCCTGTGCCAGTCGTGGTGGTCGCCAAACCCGTTCTCAAAAAAGGCGCTATCGTAGCAGGAAAATGGCTCATCGCCGTTCTTGCCGAATATGGAGTTCACAGCGCACTAGACAGGGTCTTTCAAAATAACAAAGACCAAGAAGCCTACGTAACCGTCCACGGCGCGCACTGGCTCTCCAATGAGTATTTTTGGAGATCGTCCAGTCCACACACACCTTCGCCTAGAAATGTTTTAACAACAATAGCAACAATGAAAAAAGAAGACGATCCAGAAAGCGCAGAAGGATGGGACGCCTTTAATAATCGCTCCATGACGCAGTCGGAAGCAAAAGGCCACATGAAACGCAGGATAGCCAGCACCACAGAAAGCATATGGTCTGCAATAGTGCCTGCAACGACCACCCAGCATGCGCAAACAATGTTCTTCCCTATCAAAGCAAGAACAGATCATTATGCGGCAGAAGAAGCAAGAATACTCGCATTGTATCGTGCCATGCATCCAACCATAATATTAACTAAAGGCGGGGAAGACCTTAAAAAATGGAAAGTGGGAAGTTTTGTAATGTTCAGCGATTTCGTCGATCCTCCCCCGATTTTGAAAAAACTCGGAACGGAAAACGCCATCGACAGCGACGCCAACTATTACAAAGCCAAAGCCAGATGGAAATACCGAGAACTCAATCCAAACGGAACATGGGGGGAATGGCAAGATGCTGAAAAAACCTTCAGCCAAGAAACCGGGGACGGAATCAAGAGCTGGGATGACCATACCTTCGACTTTGACTTCTGCAAAGATAACCAAGAAATCACCGAACCCGAAATCTACAGAGGCATCAAACGATTCATTTCAAAACGGCCCGTTTATGAACAGCGAAGAGCGAGAGGACAAATGAGTCGTGGCGGAAAGTATCGCTGGGTAAGAGTCGGATGGGAACCGGTGGTGGCTCAGAAGTACCATGACGCCAATTAGGAAAACCGAAACAAAGCAGAAAAGGAGAACATTGAGATGACCAAAATAGATAAACTCCTTTACGGCGGATTCGCCGTCGTGGCCATCGGCGGCCTAATAACCATGCTGGTGTCCGTTTTCTCGCCATCAAAGCCAGTAGTGGAAGAATCCGTCGAGCCTCCGCAAACCGAGCAAGCAACGATGAAAACAACTTCGATTGTCAACGAGCCAGCGCAACCAGAAAATGGCACTGGAGAGTACTGGTTTGACGAGAATGGAAACAAAGTCTGGACCACCCAAGAGCAAATCGCCGAAAGCGATGCTTACGAAGCAGAACTCAAACGGCAAGAAGAAGAGCAAAGAGCCCTCGATGAAGCGGAGAAAGAATGGTGGGAAAGCAGGCAAGATTGGGTAGACCGATTCCCGTTCGAGCCAACCCCGCATCCAGAGATTACCTACGATCCTGATGCCTTTCGAGCCAGCCGAGAAATGCGCGATTTGGCTAGAAACCACAGCTTGTTGAAAATGTTCTACGAAAGCTGGGTGCCTTACACCGAAGAGTTCGAACAACTGCACGACATCATCGAAGAAGAGCTCGGCGAAGTGGGAAGCACGGTGGCTCTCGCTGTAACATTCAGAACGCTCGCAAAATACCACAAAGCGGCGCAACAATCCCCCGATTCGGTTTACCGAGAAAACGTCCGAGTGGAACTGCCAAAACCAGAACCGGTCAACACAATGGTCGCTCTGGGGCCGGAGTTTTACAGCCTCCCCCTAGAAAAACAAATCCAGATAAGTAATGAGCTCATCGACGCCCAAATAGAAGCCATGAGAGCTAATAACACGCAAAAATACGAAGTGCGTGACGTCACTTGGGCGGAACGAACGGAAAGACTGGCAACGCTCATTATCGGCCCGTTAGTGAACCAGAGAACCGGATGGGAAGGAATTCCCAAAGAACAGGCAATCGCCATTAGGGATCGCTTAATCAACGAAATCCCGGCGGCGGGTTTCTTGGAACTGCCCGAATTGATTTGGGCTTACAATGGCAAATACATGGGCGAATTGAAAGCCGGTGATCCGTTGCTCGTCAAGTAGTCCGGCCATCGAAAGTTCACCGTTTCAACCTCGGCAAGACACATCTTGCCGAGGTTTTTCTATGCCCCCGCCCATCCAACAAAGCCGTCAAGCGCCAACAGCAACGTGTCTACCCACTCCAAGCTGGAAAACTTTTTCAAAAACGAAAACAGGGTTTCTTGCAGTTCGAGCAGTTCTATCGCCTCTTGGAAAAGCGCGGCAGAACCGAAAAGCCGGCCGCCATAGCCAATGCGTTCTCATGTCTTCAGGACTACTACCAAACCTTATACTATAATCCCGAAGAAATAGTGCTACAATCCAACGGGGAACCGTCTATGAGGCGGGTGCCCTCTAAATCGGGTGGAAGAGATACTTGGAGGACTGTTACATGGAGAGAGCGAGCGGAAAGCTTCAAAGAAGGGATTGTGTCAGCAATAGGCAATCCTAGAGATTGGCCGCCTCAGCATCGCGAGGAATAGCCCGTGGAATTCGCTCGCGCCGTAGCCGAAGAGCTAATCCGAGATGTTCCCAACATGGCCGACATCGCTTACGCCGGTTATTTTGCTGGTTCTCACGATAGGAATTACAGGCAGTCATTAGAAGGGGAAGATTCTTTGATAACGCCGTATGTGGGGTATCAGGCCGCTTATGAAGAAGTGGAGGCCGAGCTGTACAGACGGCTCGATGAGGCATGGGTAAAACAAAGAGAAAGGATGCGTCTAAGAGGGATATTAGCGGACGGCACTTTAGTAAATGCGTATGGCGAACTTATCATGGCCAATGCGGGTTCTTTTGGCAGTTTTATGTCGGATGGCCAAAGGTTTGATTTAGAAGAAATGGAAGGCGGCAGTATTCGCCCGTTTGCCGAAGCCATGAAAGCCTTAGAGGAGCAGTTTGAAAACACGCCGCTGCAACAGGATTCTAATTCTCCTCAAATCAGCGAGGAAGAACGGCGACTACTAGAAGCCATGCGAATGCTGAAAGAAGCTGTTGAATAACAACAATAACCCAGCCGCCCATCAATAGCTCGCATCCTAGGCAAGGGATCTTCCAGACTAGCGGCCGCCAATTCTTGTTGCCAAGGGTTTCTATCATGCTGATTTTTCTTCCCGCTTTCTTTTCTTTGTTTTTGCTGTTTTGCGCTTGTTAATTTCCCCAGGATTTTTCTTGGCGTTGGTTTGTGTGGTTTTTGAATTTTGTTTTGCGCTTGCCGTTGGTTGGATGTCTACAAGGATAGGATTTTATTGAGGTTTGCTTTGCTGTTGCCACGTTCGGCGCAAATGATATTTATGGGGAAATCGCGTCATTTATCTTGTGGAAAAAGTCGGACAAGTGGCGGCGATACAAGGCTGATTTAGTCGTCGAGTTCGCCGACGTCCCATTGAATTGCGGAGAGGAGGCATTGTTTGGCGAGTTTGCGGATGGTTTCGGTTTTGTCGGCGCGGTTGTCTCTTGCTTCCGAATAAGTTTGTTTTTTGAAGAATTCTTCTAGGGAAAGCATTAGGATTTTTCGATTGTTTTGGCGGAATCGGCGCAAATCCTGGGCGAGCATGCACCGTTCGGTTAGCTTTATAGGAAGCCAGTGTTCTTTTCGTAGCCATTGAACAATTCTCCCGGAGCCAAAAATTTTCTTGGCGTAGCAGAAAGTTAGAAGATGCCAAAGGAACTCTGGCGGATCGGGAGCGGAAGCGTCTTGGATGCAGAAAAATCCTTGTGACTTTAACTTGGCAATCGCAACGCGGGCGGCTTCCCAATGAACGAGGCGATTGTCTGTCTTGCATTCGACGGCGTTCCAGCTGTCCGCCAAGCATAAATCAGAGGCGGAGAGGCCATTGGTCTGGATGATCTCGCGATTTTCGGAAGCCATGTTGCGGATCTTCTCGCTTTAATGTTACAGAATGGCGACGCTTAAGTAACTTTTGCTTGTACTTCTAACAAGCCGCGCAAAAGTTCCAGAGAAAACTCGGCGAAGGAACGAGAGGCTAGCGCGCGTTCTCAAAATCTCTGCCGGCCGCTGTCTGTCAGCAGCGTCTACAAAGTGGCGGCTTGCCGTTGTTTCTTTTTCGTTATACGGCGATGAAAGAAAACAAAACCCAAAGCAAACAAGCCAAACACAAGCGCATATTCCTCCGGCTCAGGCACCAAAGCCCTTGGCTCGCCGGACACTACCAAACGCAATCCGCCCGAACTCGGAGCCCCCAAAATGCCGGCGGCCACAAAATTCGGGCCGACGTTATAAGTGTAAAAATACTCGCCCGCAGCGGTGAGCGTGAAGTTGCCAATGGAATAGGACATAGTGCCTTGCCCGCTCCAAGAAACAGCGTCGCTGGCAGAATAACTCAGCGCCGAAGAGCCGGCCACGCGAATGCCCACATAATCAATGGAAAGATTGTTGAACAAATAGATGTCGCTGATGGATCGGGTGTTAGTTGCGGTGGCGGATTGGAAGGTGATTTGCGGATTCCAGTCTGAATTGGGATTGGCCGTCAAGGAATGATAGCCTGCTGTCGCGTAGCGGGAGGGAGCGCTGGCGGTGAGGAATTGCGTGCCGGAGGGAAGGCCTAAGCTATTGGTGTTTCCGGCGAAGGGACTAAGAAATCCTGTGTTATCGGTTCCTGTGGATCCAGCGGTGGCCGTGGGGATGCTGCCGGTGCTGAAGGGAGTGGAGGAGCCGGAGAAAGTCCAGATGGTTGTGTTAGTGTCGCTTTGGAGAGGATTGATGGTGAGGACAAGTTGCGCCTGCCCCTGCTCCCCAGAAGCCAAAGAAAGCGCCGACACTACCAACGCCACCAAAAGAGACCCATGCCCGCTTGCCGCTTGCCGCTTGCCGCTTGCCGCTTGCCGCTTGCCGCTTGCCGCTTGCCGCTTGCATATTGTAAGGATAGCTTTTTCATCACTTCAAACATAAAAATAACTGCTCAATAACCGTTCTCTTGACTTTCCTTAATGAAAGTTTCTTTATTTATAGTCTCTTTTCCGCCTTGAGTCAACCCTCAAATCCAAAAAAGTGAAAAAGTGAAGAAAATGGAAAAAATTGGTGGGAGGCGAAAGAAATTCGCCCAAAAAGCACGCAATCTCCACTGCTCCACTGCGGGAAGGAAGAGAGTTTTCATGGGCAGCGGCTTGCGGTTGGTCGAGTGGAGAGAGGGGAATCATTTTTGGCGGGGCGGGCGCAAACGATGTCTATCCTACGGACAATGCGGCGGAGGTGATTTCCAACAGCTCGTTGGTAATGCTGGCTTGTCGAAGTTTGTTGTATTCCAAGGTGAGGTCTTTGATTAACTGGTTGGCGTTGTCCGTGGCGTTCTTCATGGCCACCATGCGGGCGGTGTGTTCACTGGCTTTGCACTCCAGCAGGAGTTGGTAGATTTGGTAGTTCAAGTAGTGGGGCAATAAGTTGCCAAGCACTTCGCCGGCGGCGGGTTCAAATTGAAACTCTAGGGGGTTTGTTCTGCATTCGATCTCGCTTTTTTCGTCTGTCAGATTTGTTTCGAGGGCGGCAATCTCGCTTATCGGCAAGAATGGACGCCGTTCGGGACGCTGGTTAAGGGTGGAGATGAAGTTGGTGAACAGCACGTCGACTTGATTGACGTCGTCTTTCAGAAACAACTCCGAAGCATATTTGGCGATGGCTCGCGCATCGGCAAATTCAGGCACGTCCTTGCAAGTGAATTCGGCGGAAAGCTCGCGCCGTGTGCGAGCGACGAATTGCGAGGCTTTTCTTCCTACGGCCACAAATACGGCGGATTCCGCCTCTGCTTTGGCCGCTTCTCGCAGCAGATTGGTGTTGAGCGCGCCGCACAAGCCTTTGTCCGTGCTAATAACGATCAAGGCGCGCTTTCCCTTTTCTTTTTTCTCGATTAAAGGATGGGTGAAGTCTCCGGCGTTGGCGGTGACTTCGCTCAGCATTTTATTCATGAGCACAACATAATGGCGCCCGTTTAGGGCGGTTTGCTGGGCGCGCCGCATTTTGGAGGCGGCTACCATTTGCATGGCTTTGGTGATTTGCGCCGTGTTTTTGACGGACTTGATGCGCCGCCGAATGTCTCGCGTGCTGGGCATGAGAGTTTATTGGAAAGTCCGTCCGAATTCTTCGAGCGCGTCTTTCAAGGCCGCGGCAACTTCGTCGGTCAATTGTTCGCGCTCGGCAATCAAACCCAGCACGTTCCGCTTCCGCGTTTGCAGGTATTCGACGAGATTTGCCTGAAAATCCTTGATTTTGTCCACCGCTGCTGAATCCATAAAACCGTGTTGCACAGCGTAAAGAACCGCCACCTGCACTTCCACCGGCACGGGGTTGTATTGCGGCTGTTTGAATACTTCGACGATTCGCTTGCCTCGTTCCAGTTGCGCTTGGGTTTTGGCGTCCAGATCGGAGCCAAATTGGGCAAAGGCCGCTAGCTCGCGAAACTGGGCAAGATCAAGTTTGACGCGGCCGGCCACTTGCTTCATGGCCTTAATCTGCGCGGCGCTGCCTACGCGCGAGACGGATAGCCCCACTGAAATCGCCGGCCGAATGCCTTGATAAAACAAGTCGGTTTCCAAGTAAATTTGGCCGTCGGTAATCGAAATCACGTTTGTGGGAATATAGGCCGAGACGTCGCCGGCTTGGGTCTCAATAATCGGCAAAGCCGTCAACGAGCCTCCTCCGTATTTTTCCCCCACTCGGGCAGAGCGTTCCAGCAGGCGGCTGTGCAGGTAGAACACGTCGCCGGGATAAGCTTCCCGGCCGGAAGGACGCTTGAGAACCAAAGACACTTGGCGGTAGGCGACCGCGTGTTTGGATAAATCGTCGTAAATAATTAACGCGTCCATGCCGTTGTCCATGAACCACTCGCCCATAGCGCAGCCGGCAAAGGGAGCGAGGTATTGATTGGTGGCCGAGTCCGACGCCGAAGCGCAAACCACCGTGGTGTAAGGCATGGCGCCGGCGTCCTCCAAAGTGCTGATGACTTGCGCCACGTTGGACTGCTTTTGCCCCACGGCCACGTAAATGCAGTGAAGCGGGCGAAAGTCCCGGTCTTCGTTTTCTTCCGCCGCCCGATTCAAACGAGCCTGACTGATAATGGCGTCGATGCAGATGGTTGTTTTGCCGGTGGAACGGTCGCCAATGATCAACTCGCGCTGTCCGCGCCCAATCGGAATCATCGCGTCCACAGCCATAATGCCGGTTTGCACCGGTTGGGAGACGGATTGGCGTTTGACAATGCCGGGGGCGATCTTTTCCACTGGATAACTGGCTTCGGCGTCAATCTTCCCCTTGCCGTCTAACGGACGCCCCAAAGCGTTAACCACTCTGCCCAGCATGGCCTTGCCCACCGGCACTTGCAGGAGCTTCCGGGTGGTTTTGACTTCTTGCCCCTCTCTGATGCCGGTGTAATCGCCCAGCACAATGGCGCCAACTTCGGTTTCTTCAAGGTTGAGCGCAAGCCCCACCGCGCCTTCGCCAAAGTCAATCATCTCGTTGAGCATCGCGTCCGTCAGGCCTTCAATTCTGGCGACTCCGTCGCTAATTTCCCGAACCACGCCAACGTTCTCGCGGGCGACTGTTCTTTTGGCGCCGCGAATCTGCGATTCGATTTCCTGCAATAAACTGCTGCTCATAGTTGGGTATCAGTAAAACAAATAAGTAAAATAAATCTCTCAATCCGCTGCGAACGCGGCGGCCATCTGACTCAAACGGGAACGAAGCGAACCATCGTAAACGTCGCTGCCCACTTGAACGCGAAGGCCTCCTATCAACGCCGCATTTTCCAAAAATCCAACGGCCAAACCCGCCCCGTAAATCCTCTCAAGTTTCTCAGAAATTTGAATTCGCAACTCTGAAGACAACACGGTTGTGGACTCCACAACGGCCGTTCGTCGCTGCGTTTCCGCTTTCACCAAGCGCAAAAAGTAACTCAAAACGGCAAAGCAACCCCGCGGTTTCTGCTCCAGAACCTTGCGGACAACCTCACGAACTTTGGCCTCATCCAATCGATCTTCCACCAAACAACTCCGAAAGAGCGCCTTCCCGTTTCGCCGCGCCTGTTTGCTGTTCTTCATCGGCGAAAATTCAGGCAGGGCGCATGCTCAATGCGTTTCCTCTTCCATTCCTCATCGGCGTCGACATCCACTTCGGGCAGTGTCGTCATCAATGCTTTGAGTGCTTTGATTTCGCTGAGTTTGGGTTCGCACTCAGGCCATTTCCTAGTGTGTTGGTTGCGCTCTTTTCTCTGGTCGTTATTCATTGGTCGAGTCCCCATTCTTTTATCTCTAGTTCTCGCATGCGTTGCTTCTCTTTGGTGGGTAGATTTTCATACCATTCTTTAAGTTCTTTCCGAATTTCTGGGTCGTGTGAGTCCATTGCTTCGTCGTGGATTGCTTTCCATTTCGAGTAGATTTGTTGTTTGGCTTTCCGTTTCTCTTCCCAATCGATGTAGGTATGGGCGAGTATGGCTCCGATGGGGACGGCGATTGTGGTCGACAAGAAGTGGACAAGTTGTTGGGTGATTTTGGGGTTCATTGGGGTTTCTTAAGTTCTGCGATTTCCTTTCTCAACTCGAAGACTTCTTTGTTTTGGTGGTCGAGTATCCATATTGTGAAATTTAACAATTCGGTTCTTTTGTTGATTTCCTCCACTAGTATTTCGTTTTTGCGTTCCTCTATGGATTGCGTGGTGGTGCAGGCAGAGAGGCATGCGATGGCTAGGATGACGGTTATTTGGATTGCGGTTCTCATCGGCGTTCTCCCTTGCTTTTGTGGAGTTTTCTGTCGAGGAAGAGCGATGCGAGTCCATTGAACAGCTCTTCCGCGCTTTTCCAGTTCTTCCAGTGGATTATCACTCTAGGTTTGTTTGGTAGTTGCGTTTCAAGAGAGTTTGGAAGAAACGATCTCGCGATTGGCCTCTTCGGCCAGACGTTTTTGATCCTCCGCAGTGAGGGCTTTGCCGATGACTTGAGCCGTTGTCTGAACGACTAAGCTGCCGATTTCTTGCTTCAAATCGGCCAGCATCCGGGCGTGATCCGCGGCGGCGGCCTCGCGGGCTTGGGAAAGAATTTGCTCCGCCTGCGCCATCGCTTTTTGGCTCTCTCTTTCCTGAACTTGCGCCGCCGCCGTCCGGGCTTCTTCGATCATCTTGTTTGCCTGAACATTGGCGTTTTCCAAAACCCGCTTTCGGGCGGCTTCTGCGCTGACCAGCTCTTGTTTGATTTTATCGGCGTTGGCCATGCCTTCGGCGATTCGCCGACGCCGTTCCTCCAGCAGGGTCAAAATAGGTTGGTAAGCGTATTTTTTTAGCAACAACGCTACCACGACAAAGGCAATCAGTTGGGAAAAAAACAACCCCCAAGTGACGCCGAATCGATCCAAAATCTCGACAAGGCCACCCTCACCGCCCGATTCCACCGCTGCCGCCGCAAAGAAAATGAACGAAGAACTCATACTTCACAATTCAAAAAAGGCCGAACAAAAAAAGCCTTTGCCCGCCCCAACTTCCACTCATGATTCAGGCAAGACCTCAATTACCCTCCCAAATTTCCCAAAAAGATTGCAATAAACACAACTCCTTCCGCCAAAGCGGCGAAAATAATGGAGGACACTAAAATCTTCCCGGACGCATCTGGATTCCGTCCGGTCGCCTCCGCCGCCTTCATCCCTACAAAACCCACGCCAATGGCCGCCCCCAAAGCCGCCAATCCAACGTGAATGCTTCCCGATAACTCCGCCAATAAGGACAATTCCGTCATTTCCTATACCTTTCTTTCTTTAACTTTACCGAGCGGTTTCCGCTGACATGCACGGTCCAACCGCCAAAATTCTTTTCCAATCCTCAATCGCCGGAACCATGCGCGTGTTCTTCGCCATCGTGTCGGCAAATCAGCATCGTAAACACAGAAGTTAGCAACGCAAACACCAACGCCTGAACCAGCCCCACCAACAACTCCAAAAAATAAAACGGCAACGCAAAAAGCCAGCCAAACCAAAAACCGCCCATGTGCAACATCGTCTCCAAAATGTTCTCCCCGGCAAAAATATTTCCATACAAACGGAACATCAAAGCCAACGGACGCACCAAAATCGACACAATCTCAACCACCCCCACAAACAAAAAAATCGCCACTAAAAAAATGCCCAAAAAACTGGCGCCGTGCCCCTTCACCTGAAAAATATGCGCCGCCACGCCGCCCACGCCATTTGCTTGAAACGCCCACACAATCCAAAACGCAAAAAAGGCCAACGCCATCGCCGCCGTCATGTTCAAATCCGCATTCACCCCGCGCAACAACGGTTCCGTCAAGTGAAACTCCCCGCCAGAATCCTCGTTTCCCCAGCCAATCGTCCCCACGCCGGGCAACAGCCCAAACCAGTTGGAAAAGAGAATAAAAATGAAAACCGTCGCAAAAAACCAAAAAGTCTTCTTCACCAGCTTTGCGCCCAAAATATCCTCAAAAAATCCGTAAAGCGACTCCACCAACCACTCCCAAAAATTCTGCCAACCCGACGGAATCAGCTTGGCCTTGCGAACCGCCAACTGCGAAAACAAAATCAACAAGCCGGCCACAACCCAAGTAACCAACATCGAATTCGTCACAACCAGCGGACCCAGTTCAAACAAACGCACCGCATCCGGCGTCAAACCGTGCCTTGCCCCATCGCCATCCGCTTCCGCTCCCAGCCCCAAAACCGGAAATCCCAGCAGAACGAAAACGACAATCCACAATCTCAACGCAAGCATCGCGCGATGTCGACAAACCTTTCGCAAAACAAAAGCCAAGCCGAGAAAAATCGCCTTCCCGGCCAAAGACGGAAAACACTGCCGCATCGGGAAAACCTTCGCAAGCCTTTTTTAAGATTTTTCCCAAAAATCCATCCCGCCAACATCTTCTCCCGCCTTGCCATTCGCCGCCGCTATTCTCCGTTGATCTCTTGCCTGCCTCTACCCTTGCCGCGCTTTTAGTCGATTGCGGCAACAATACCCCTCGTCAACGCATCCAATCTCTCCTCAAAACCCTATCGACCCAAAACCCCCGCAAGCCGCCCGCAAAATACGATTTCATTTCCGAAGTATGGAAAAAGAAAGAAAGGATATTCTCAATTCCTAATTCGTAATTGAAAATCCATCACTCCCTCGCTCCCGCCTCCCGCAAAATTTTGATAACTTCGTCATAATGTTCCCTTCTATGCTTTGCCGCCACCAATTCGCTACCTTCTCCTCTCTTTACAATTCGGCGGCAAAATTTCTATTCTCAAAATTGAGATTTTGGCGAAGTTTCTCAAGAAACTGAATTCTTTCGGTTGGCGTAGCGTTTAGGCTTTACAACGGCAATCCCCGCTTTGCGCAACTTGGCGGAGGCTTCTTCCATTGTGCCGTTTCCCTTGACGCGGTTGCAGTGCGAGCAAAGCAGTTGTTTGTTGCCAATGCTTTCATCCAAGCCTTTTGACTTTGGCCAGATATGATCCACTTCAAATAAAGCGTAGGGAAGATGCAATCCGCACAAGTTGCAGTTCCCCTCTTGAACTCCGTAAAGGATTTGCTTGGCGTCTTTGTTGTCAATCGGTTTGCCGCGATCTGATCGGCTGGGATATCCGTGTTTGTCTACTTCCCTAATGATTGGCTTGCTTCCCACAGGCATTCCCGGTTTGCCCGCGCCGGTCATTCTTTGATTAATCTTTTTGATGGCCATCCTGTCGATGTCAATCCCCACCCATCCCCACCCAATGACGGCTCATAATATCGGACTGAACCAAAGTCGTGGCGCATCCGCAAAACGGATCCAACACAATGTCGCCCGAATTGCTGCTCGCCTTGATAATCCGCTCCAACAACGCCTGCGGCTTCTGCGTTTTTTGTCCCACTCGTTCTTTTGAGTTAGGGCTAATAATCGGAATGTCCCAAGTACTCCCTACAACAAGATGACTGCTTGGCGTCCGCTTGATTGGCTTTCCCGATGCGTCTTTCTTTACCACTGTTTTTCCGTCTTCATCCTTTGCGCTGACATATTGGGATGGGTTTGGCGTTAGATTGGGGACAAGAATGGGGTTGATTTTGGTCTTTTTGCTTTTTGCGTAGAACAGGATAGTGTCGTGCAATTTTGGGAAAGATTTCTTTGATTTGACTGTCCACCGGTTGTAATGCCACACGATTTCATTTCTAAAATTGTCTTTGCCGAAGATGGCGTCCATTAGGAGGCGCAGGTAGGCGTTGGCGCTAGGGTCGCAGTGCAGGTAAATGCTGCCGGTTTCTTTGAGCAGGCGGCGGCATTCAATCAAACGAGTGGCCATCATGGTCAAGTAGGCCTGCATTCCTTTGCCGTGAACTTGCCCTGCGGCGCGAGCCACGTCGTAGGCTTTTTGGTTTTGGTGCGCCAGCAAGCCAAACTCCACTTCCCGCAGGTCGTCAAACGTCCAGAAGTCTTTGAAAGAAGTTCCGCTCAAAGACTGGTATAGCCTTTTGCTGTTGAACGGCGGGTCGAGGTATATCAGGTCAATCGTCCTCGAATTCATCGCCCGCATTACGTCGAGATTGTCTCCGATGAAGAGCGTTCTATTCTTCCAATTTACCGCTGTAGCAATGACTGCCTTTTCTAAATTACTCATCTGTCATATTTTCCCAATCGGCGGAGATTTTGAAATGGATCGAATTCCGACTTCGATGGAAGCGACCCTTGCGCTTTTGCCCTAAACCGTCGTCCACTGTTTTGTGTTTGCCGATTGTTCCACCGCTTCTAAAACTCGCTGATTCTTCAGGCCGTCTTCAAAAGTGGGTTGAACGGATTGGCCGGCGAGGACCGCGTTGACAAAGTCCGCCAAAGTGTGGACGAAGGTATGTTCGTAGCCCAAGATATGCCCCGGCGGCCACCACTGGCCGACGTAGGGATGCGTTCCTCCGGGCTGTGTGACGAGAATGTCGCTGAATCCTTGGCGGTCTTCCGGCTGGCGGTTGTCAAAGAATTGGAGACGGTTCATGTCTTCAAAGTCGAAGAAAAGGGAGCCTTGGCTGCCGTTGATCTCGATGGCGATGTTGTTTTTGCGGCCGAGCGCAAATCGCGTGGCCTCCAGATTCGCAAGGGCGCCGTTTGCAAACCGCCCGATGAACATAGCGGCGTCATCCACGGTCACTTCGCCCATTTTTGCCGCGCCCGCAGTGCCTCCCAGTCCGTCTCTTTTTTCTGCGGCGTCTTCAAGGGGCCTCTGTTTGATGAAAGTGTTCATCAAGCCGCAGACTTCGGCAAATTCGCCCACAAGGTATCGTCCCAAGTCGATAATGTGAGCGTTGATGTCTCCGTGCGCGCCGCTTCCGCTTACGCCTTTTTGAAGACGCCAAACGAGAGGAAAGTTTGGATCGACAATCCAATCTTGGGCGTAGCGGGCGCGGTAGTGGAAGAGTTTGCCTAAGGCGCCTTCTTCAATCATTTTCTTTGCGTGAGCGATGGCCGGGATGCGCCGATAGTTGTGGCAGACCATGTGAACGACGCCGTTCTCTTCGGCCGCGTCGAGCATTTCCCGGCATTGGCAGACGGTGAGCGCCAGCGGTTTCTCGCACAGCACGTGCTTGCCGGCGTTGGCGGCGGCAATGGCGATCTCGGCGTGCGAATCATTCGGCGTGTTGATGTCGATGATGTCGATTTCCGGATTCTCGATCACCTCTTTCCAATCTGTGGAAGCGTTTTTCCAGCCCAGTTCCCGGGATGCGGCCGCAACCCCTTCAGGATTGCGCCCGCAGATAGTGTGCATTTCGAGATCGGCCTCCAAAGGAAAGAAGCGCGGGGCTTGCCGCCAACCGTTGGAGTGGGCCTTCCCCATAAACCGGTATCCGATCATCCCTACGCGAAGAGTTTTTTTCGTCATCGTCGTCAAAAAAATGTAAAAGTGTTGATTTGCTAGACCGCTCTCTTATAGTGGATTCGCCGGGGCAAGTCAACGACGTCTCGTCCCGCCCCAAGTGGCAAATCGCTTGGAAAGGCAACCAAAAGTATTGTCGAGTTATGGCCGGTAATTATTTTGTGGAAGTGCTGAAGTCAAAACTGCATCGAGCGCGAGTGACCGAAGCGAACTTGAACTACGAAGGCAGCTTGTCGATTTCCGAAGACTTGATGCGAGCCGTCGGCATTGTGCCGTTTGAGAAAGTCTTATGCGGCAACCAAACCAACGGCGCCCGATTCGAAACCTACGCCATCCCCGCTCCCGCCGGCGCCGGGCAAATTGTCTTGAACGGCGCCGCCGCTAGATTGGGCGCGGTAGGCGACCGGCTCACCATTTTAGCCTTTGCCCGAATCGCTTTAGAAGACGCCGCTTCTTGGAAACCTTCCATCGCCACCCTGTCGGAAACCAACCAAATCGCCACGCTACGGCATCCAAAAAACACTGCCGAAACCGCCGCGGAGGCAAAGTCCGATCCGACGCCCTCGCCGAGCTGGAAATCCGTCGTTGTTGATTGACGAAGCCTTTCCATGCAACTGACGACCGGCGACATTGCCTCCCGCCTCCAAGGCACCTTGCGGGGCGATCCCAAAGTGCCGATTGTCGGCGTCGCCTCGGCCAAAGAAGCCATGCCGGGACAAATCGCCTTTGCCGAAGACCGTCGGCTTTTTCAGGACGCTTTGGAAGGCGGCGCTTCAGCCGTCGTCGTTGCGGAATTTTACAAAACCGCGAACAAAACGCTAATTCAAGTCGCCAACGTCCGCGTCGGCCTTGCGCAACTTCTGGAATTGTTTCATCCTGAGGAAACCTTTCCCGCCGGAATGCACGCTTCCGCCACCGCTTCCCAAAGCGCCCAAATCGATCCCAGCGCTTCCATTGGCCCCGGTTGCTCCATCGGACCCGGTTGCTCCATCGGACCCAAAGCCGTGCTTTACGGAGGCAATCATCTTGGCGCTAACTGCCGAGTCGGCGCCGAAAGCCGGCTGTTTCCCAACGTCGTTCTTTACGCTGACACCGTGCTGGGAGAACGCGTCCGCATCCAAGCCGGCTCGGTCATCGGCTCGGATGGCTACGGCTATGTCTTTGATGGAGAAAAACACCGAAAAATCCCGCAGATCGGCGGCGTTCTCATCGAAGACGACGTCGAACTGGGCGCCAACGTGACCGTAGATCGCGGCGCCTTCGGCAAAACCATCATCAGAAAGGGCGCCAAAATTGACAACCTCGTGCAAATCGCCCACAATGTAATAATTGGAAAACACTGCGTCATCGTCGCTCAAACCGGCATTGCCGGCAGCGTCACTATTGGAGACCACGCCGTCATTGCCGGACAAGTCGGCATCGCCGGCCACCTCAAAATCGGCAACAACGCCATTATCGCCGCCCAATCCGGCGTCATGCGCGACGTCCCAGACGGCCAAAAAGTCTTCGGCTCACCCGCCCAAGGCGACCGCGAAGTCAAACGGCAACTGCTTGCCCTCCGCCAACTGCCCGACTTGCTCAAACGATTCCATCAACTCGAAAAACAGCTCGGCAACCAAAAATAGCCCCAAAATCTCCCGGCCGTTTCCGTCTTGCTTTTCAAAATTGCTTCGCTTATAATTCTTTTTTTCAACTTATTTATGAATAATCCAATCAATCCCATCCCTGAGGAATACGGAACCATCACTCCGTACTTGATCGTCGACGGCGCCAACGACGCCATCGCCTTCTACCAAAAAGTGTTCGGCGCAATCGAACAAATGCGACTCTCCGGCCCCGAAGGCTCCGTCGGCCACGCCGAACTCAAAATCGGCAACTCTGTCATCATGCTGGCCGATCCGTGTCCGGCGATGGAATTCGAAAGCCCGAAAAAATACGGCGGCACGCCGGTTTCCTCCTGCATCTACGTCGAAAAATCGGACGAAGTCTTTGCCAAAGCCATCGAAGCCGGCGCCACGGAAATCAAGCCCGTCTCAGATCAATTCTACGGCGACCGCTCCGGCACCATCCGCGATCCATTCGGCCACGTTTGGACCATCAGCTCCCGCATCGAAAAACTAACGCCCGAAGAAGTTCAAAAACGAGCCGCCGACTTTATGGCCAAAATGGCCGCCGAAGGAGGCCACTGCTAAAGCGACGACTAAATCACGCTGACAATCCACGTGGAAAGACAAAGCGAAACATTGCCGAATCTTCCCGCGTCGCAGGCGAAGTCTTACAGAGAAACCGCCCGCAGAACGCCCCGAAAAAGCGTTCGTCGAATTGTTGTGTTGTATAATCTCCAAGCACTCGGCCAAAAATCAGAAAAAACGAAAGACGAAACTTTATGACGAAACTCATGCCAATAATTGCCGCCGGAGTGGTTGCCCTTTCCGCTGCATTCAATTGGGAAAGGATTCCCTTTGTCTGGATGGTCGGCTTTATTGTCTACGGACTCCTTCTCTATTTTCCCAAGAAACAAACGGAAACCGATGCCGAAAGACTGAATCAACTGGCCGAGCATTATTATTTTGTCGGCTACATCGCCACCATCACCGGATTAGGCGGCGTTCTTTACAAGTTGGGCATGCGCGTCCAATCCAACCAAAATTTAGAAGAATTATTGACCCCAGATTTACTCAAACTAGGCGGTACCAGCGTTGGTTGCACTATCATCGGCTTGATCGGAATGAACGTTTTCCGCGCCAAAGCATTCAAACAAGAACAAGAAGCCCGAAAACTCGACGCCGAACTCGACGAGATACGAACCCAAAACGTCGTTCACCAAATCGCCAAAAATTTTGAAAATTTTGAAAACCGAATGAAAGAACTCGAAAGCACCCGCATGGAAGAGTTTTCCCGCCTGATGGATGCTTCGGAACTTTCCAAAGTGCTGACCCAACTGGTCGGCGAAATTCAGGGCGGCGCCAAAGGTTTGGAAGACCTGCGCAAAGTTTCCAAATCAGCCTTCGGCGCAATCAGCCATTTAGAGAAAAAGTTGACCGGGATGGACGGCGCATTGCAAGGCATCGCCGAAGACTCTGACAAAGTGCAACAAAACTTCGCAACCATCGCCGATCAATCCGACCGCATAGAAACACTGGCAAGCCATTTAGAATCCGCCTCCAACTCGCTAAAAACACTGGGCGAAGACGGCAAATCCAGCGTCCAAGAACTGCGCGATCAATTCGATCTTCTCAGCGAAAATCATCAAACAAACAAATGAGGAAACCCAAGGTTGGAAAGACAAAACCAACGCCGCCCACAAACGAATGGACGACTTTATCGAAAATTTCAGCAACTTGTGCCACAAACTAAAAACATCCGCAAACAAAGAAATCGGCGACTTCTGCGCCGCCTTTGAAACCGCCTGCCACAAACTGAACAATTCCCTGCAAACCGCTGAAAACTTCGTTCAAAAACTAAGCGACGGCACCAACAAAACCGCCAACTTTTCCCAATCTTTGGAAAGTCTCACCGCCCAAACCGCCGAACACAACAAAGCCTTTGAATCCTTCAAAACCGACCTGCAACAAACCGCAACCGCCTTGACCCAAAACATTCAAGAACTGCTCGCCCAATTCAAAACCCTCGGCGAACAAATCACCGACGCCTCCCAAAAAACGCAGATTTGGAAAAACCAAACCAACGAAACCAGCCAAGAAATCCAGCACTTCGGCGAAAGCTTCCAAACCGCCTGCCAACAATTACAAGCATCTTCAGAGACGGTAATTCGCTATGCGGACAGCCTGCAACAACATTTGAACGATCCAAACTGGAATTCGAAAATGGCCGGAAACTTTGTTGATGATCTTGCCCGGAGGATAAATGACTTTGCCAAAAGAATAAGCGAAAGTTTGTCACCAATGTCCAACCTTTCCCAATCCTTGAAAGAAATGCGCGAAGGAACTGCTCGCATCAACGCAGAGTTGGAAAAACTGCGAAAAATGATCGAAGAAATCCCAGAACAAATTAAAGAACAAAAGGGCTTCTGGCAGGGATTGCGTCAAATGTTTAGCAGGAAATGATATTCCTCCTCATCAAATTAAAAAAGCTGAAGATGGAAGAGCGACCCATCATCCAAAAACGAAAAACACAATTGACTCAAAATCTATTAACCGTTAACAATAACTTCTTTCCTTTCCGATGAAACACAACCGCAACTCTCATAGCGGCTTTGGTCTGCCTCTTTTCATCTCATTCAACGAACTGGCTTGGTTGGCCGTCGTCGGCGTTGTCCTCATCGCCGCGCCGCAACTAGTCAAAGGGAAACAACAAAGCTCGAACTCGCAAGAAGAGAAGAAAGAACAACTACAACACCAAAAACAAGAACCAGAACCCACTTTGACAGAGGAAGATAAGTTGCGCCGCCAACTCAAAGAAGCAGAGCAAGAATTAGCCGAAGCGGAAAATCAACATTCCAAAGCGGAGCAAAAGTTAGAAAGTAAAAATACCGAGTTGCTTAGAAAAATTGATACGCTCGAAAAGCGACTCAAAGAAACGAAGCAAGAATTGGCCAAAACACAAGATCGACTCGAAGAGGCAGAGCAAAAGTTAGAAGTTGCGGAAAGCAAAAATGCCGAGCTGCTGGAAAAAATCAATACGCTTGAAGAGCAGTTGAAAAACCGGGAACAGGAACTGAAATTGGCTTTGGCAGAGAAACACAAGTTGCACGACCAACTGAAAGAAATGGCGCCAAATCAGCCTGAAAGAATGGAGCAAGTAGTGCGCAAGGAACTATTAGGCTTGGAAGGAGAATTAGAATACGTCGGACTTTTGCTAGACCGCTCCTCCAGCATGAAAAACGACAACCGATGGGAAAAATCCATTAAGGTTGTGGAAACATGGCTTCAGCACTTGCCCATAGAAAACTGCTTCCTGATCCACTATAATCACGAATTCAATACCTTTCCCGCCAATCGATACCTTCCTGTTTCCGGCCCGAATGGGATAAGAAATCGAAAATGGCTAATTCAACACATTCAAGACGTCCAACCGGCCGGAGGCACTCATACTATTGAGGCGCTGGCAAAAGCCTATAAGGATCCGAATCTGCAAACCATCATTCTCTTCACTGATGGTGAACCAAGACTTTGGGACGAAAATTCACAAGGCCGACTCTCGCAAAACAAAACCGATGAAGGCAATTATCAAACGGGAAGAAGTGTCAGTAGAAACATGAAAGAAATTCTCCAGTTATGCCGCAATGAGAAACAAAGACAGGGAGTGACAGTGAACGTAGTTGCCATTGGAGATTATTTTGACGAAGAGTTTGGCGAGTTCCTCAGAAATGTGGCGAAGGAAACGGACGGCGCCTTCATCGGCCGCTAATTTTCTCTAATCCCACAATGGAAAAAAGACTGGAAAAGAAACCTCCTTCAATTCACAAACAACAACCGAAAAGAAAACCAAGAAACAAAAACCTTCTTCGCTTTGGTGGTGCCAAGCCTTCCCTTTTATTCCCTCTCCTTATCCGGCGAATCCTCCTTGCTTTCTTCATCCTTCTTAAAAGTTTCGTTGAGGATTTGGTCGTGACTTTTCTCCATCTTTTTTTGTTTGTCGATGTCAGAAAGTTTGTCCACTCTTTCATTCATGCGCTGTTTTACTTCTGCTTCACCAAGGGCGCGGAGTTTCTCTTGAAACTGCTTAATCAAAGTCTGCTCGTCGTTTTGTTCAAGGTATTCGCGCAATTCCTTTTCGTCTAACGATCCCTTGCGCTTAATCAAGAGATGCTTATTCAGACCGTCGATAACCTGAACGAATACAATGTCTTCGTTTCTTTTCTCAAACGACTCAGGCGAAAGATCTAGTAAAGATTCTATCCACTGGTGAAGATTCTCTAAAGATTCCTTACGTTGAAGGTTGAAGTAGTTTTCCCCGTGTTTATGGGTAAAATTAGTGCAGACCGGGGGATTTTCTTCGGATTTTTCCAATTGTTCGCTTGCGTATTTACAAATGACGAAGTCGGAGATGGCCAGCCCTATCTCTTCCCGATAGATAAAAATGAAGTGATCTAATGGAGAGAACTCTGATGTGAACTCTCTTCCTCCCGGCGCCTCTTTATTGGCAAGTAGGGACAATTCTTTGCCAGCCTGGGAATCTTTGCAGAAAATGAAGTTTGGCGACTGCGTGGCCGCCAAACTCAGAAGATCACACCCGTTAATGATTTCTACGTGGGGAAAAGAGCTGCGGACAAGCAATGCAATATTAAGTTGTTTGAGGTCGGAGATGGCTTTTTTGCCGACTTGAAATTTGTCAGTCACCCCTTGGCTGATCTGGTCAAAGGTTTTGTCCACGCGGAAAACGAGGCGATCCGTATTTTGGTTTTTAAGAATCGACATCAGGGGCTCTCCTTTCAGAAACTCATCGCGCAATGACTTGATGTCGTAGGTCTTTATAATTTCAGCGACACCAAGTTCCACGTCATCAACAATACTGGATGGTTCTCCCCGCGTAATAATCGACAAGTTGTTGGCGCTTGGAAGTTCTAACAGCTTTTCTTTTTGCATTTTGCAAGTGGTCCGGAAAAGTGGCAACCTACCACTTTGGGAGGCGATGTCTCTGGACAGTTTTTCCAAAAACAATTGGCAATCGGCAAGAATGCCGTGGAGATAGTGATCTCGAATTTCGTTCAGCCGATCATTCGCCTCCCGTTGCCATTGATTCCAGACGACATTGCGAACGGTTTGCTGATATTCGCTCTCCACTTTGGTCCTTTTCTCTTTGGAAAAGATTCGTAGGAAAAGATCCCAATTTCGTTGTTTCCGGCGAATCCATCGTTTCCGGAAATCACCGGAGCCGTATTTGTTTAGCACCAAGTCTGAAGAAAAGGAAAATGGAGGAAGGTTTGCCGGAAGTTGCGCAATCGCAGTCTTTATTTTTTGAAGAATTCCCTGGATGTAGGTTTTCGTCTCCGCATTAGTGTGATCGTTCATGTAGCGGATCACGATTTTTCGGATGTCTTCTTTCAAGTCTTTGGCTACCAAAATCTTGGCATTGTCAATCCTGCGGTAATAATCTCCATTGGGGTTTAGACGGTCTCCCAGTGTATTGCTTCGGACTGGAAATCCTGCCATGAAGTTGTCGATCATTTCCCATCCAATAAGGCTGAATTCGGCAAATTTACTTCCAAAAAGACCGTTGATTTCGGCCGGCAGATCAAGATTGACTTGGGCGTTTGCCACAGTGCCAATCAAGCTCCCTTGGGCTCGCTCGTAAGAAGCGCCCCAGTCATTCTGAACTCCGTCATCCGCTTTGTTGGGATCAATATCTGAATTATCAAGCAAACCATTAATCATGCGGATAGCAAGTTGCCGATTGATTGCCCGGGAGATGCGGTTTCGAGGATACCAGATAGCGGAAAGCCCGAAGGAACTGAAAGCGCGCATGTGGCCTTTATTATTGGGTTGGAGATAGCCTTCAACTTGTTTAAGGTTTACGCGGATCGCAGCTTTTTTATCGGCAAGCCCAGCTACAACTTCGGTAAAGAGGTTCATAGCGCACATTCGTCTGAGATCCTTTGGATTATCCCCCTTAAATCCGCCATTTTCTTGGTTTTTCATAGATTGCAAATAGACCGTGTCAAACGGGGCGTCCAAAGTGTCAATTTCCTGACCGTCGGGGAATTTTACATAATAGCGGCTTTTTTCTAGGTAATAAAAGTCGAGTTCACGTAGCGCCGTCCAGCAGTTAACGCTGGGGACTTTGTACTTTGGATCTTTGCTATGAACATCGTCCATGACGGTGAAAAGACCGATGACTTCCGGACGACCTCCCTCCATCATAGCGCTCTCTCTTCGGATGCCGAGCAGTTCGCTGACGAAGTAGGCCACGTCGATAAAGGCGCCGCTGCAAGTGCCGCCGCAAAGGGTGCCGCAGATGTAGACCTTCGGTTGGATTTTAACGAGAGATTTCGCGGGAAGGTCAGTGCCGGGGTGCTTGTCTGGAAAATATTCCTCGCGCAAGAATTTGTTTGCGGCAAGAATATTACCCGCATCGTGAATTGCCTCAATGGACTCGATTAATTCACGGCGAACCTTATTTTTCCAGTTTTTCCAGAGGCAGAGACGGCCGGCTTGCCGAAGGTTTCCAGCGCCGGCCTCGTAGCTTTTCTGCCCCCGTTCAATGAGTCGATTGTCCAGCCAATCTTTCAGGCTGGAGTCTTGTCCATCGCTTCCCTTCATCTGTTGTTGGACGTTGTCCACGTCGGCAACGGTGATATGAAGAGGCTTAATTTCCTCATAAGGTTCTGGATTGTGGGGAATAAATCCGTCATCGGGCTCTTTATTCTTGTCCGTTTCGATAGCCAGATAACGAAAACAGGGAAGTCCAGCTCGTCCAAATTCTTCGAGCACGAATTTTCTCAGGTCTTGAAGAATTTCCCAGCCATTAGTGCCAAGCCCGATAAACAAGCAAGGCCTGATAGTGAATTTGTCGTTGTCTTCTGCCATAATGCTTTAAATAAAATGAAAAAATTCGTCTGTTCGGCTTAAAAAGTCTCCGGTATTATCTCCTCGGAAATGTCAATAGTCAAGGTTCTTTTGGCGCCAAAATCATCCGTGATTTCGACCGAATCTGAAAACTTGAGCCAATGAGGTTTGCCGTCGTTTCCCGGCGAGAAAAAACCAAGATGCGAATGCCGTTGGAAATAGCAACCCTTTGCGGGAATATCGCACACAAATTCATCGCCGGCGCCATCATTTGTCGCATCCGTTTGGCTCAGGTAGATTTTGTCCTGCATTTCCAAAACGAAAGTTTTCAACGGCTTGAGGTTTTGGCCGGCGTTGGGCTTGTTGTCTTTTTTCGACTTCGAAACTTCGGAGATTTCCACGCGCATTTTCTTGTTGGGCGGCACAGGCGGCGCGTTGCGGGCTTTTCTGATCTTTCCCCAAAATTTTGCCGAAACGAACAAGAGGAAAATTGCAGGAATCAGAATCCACCAGAAACGCTGCAACCAACCTTTTGGAGGCTCTGGACTAATGGCAATCAAAAGACTGGCCGAGGATTGCTCTTCGCCGTCGCCTTGCACGATTAGCGTAATGGTTTTGTCACCCGGCGTTTGGAAAGTGAATTCAGGATGTCTTTCCATGCTAGAACTTTCATCGTTGAAGTTCCACCGCCAAGATTGAATCAAGCCGATGGACTCGTCCAGAAAGCGGACTGTTTGCCCCACTCCTATTTTAGAAGGGCTATCCAAACCAATCGCCGCTTGGGGAGGAGGAATGGGCGGAGGAGGAATAAATAAAGTTGGCGGCGACGGCAGAATAGTCAGGCTATGGATTTTGCTACGAATTTCTTGGCCGTTGGAAAGTTTGCCGACCAGTTGAACTCTAAAAGTCTTTGGATCATCCCCATCGTTTTCATATTGATGTTGCGGCGATCTTTCCGCGCTGGTTTGGCCGTCGCCAAAATCCCAGCGGAAGGACACAAAGTTGCCTTGGGACTCGTTGGCAAATTGCACAACTTGATTGTGATGGTATGTTTTTGGATTCGCTCGGAAATTCACAATGGCGGACGGTTCGCGGACAATGAGAGTTTGTGGATCGGAAGGAAACCACTTGCCGTTTTCATTCTGCGCGGAAAAGACAACGGAAAACTCGCCTTCGGAAGCAAACTTCCATTCAAAATCCAACTCCCTGCCTTTGATTTCGTCATCGATCTCCCACTTGTAAGCAACGGGATGTCCCAAACTGCGCCCGTAAAACCGGACGGATTGCATAGATGAAGGATTGAGGGGTTTCCAGTGGAGAACTTCGGAGCGGATCGAAGGCGGCTGATACGGATCAGAAACCTGAATAGTTACTTGCGAATGTTCTTGACCACCTTGCGCCCCTTCTACTTCAAGACGGATGGCATGCTCTCCGCTGGTTGTAAAAATGTGCTTTAAAACTTTGTTGGTAGAAACCGGTTGGCCGTTCACGCTCCAACTATAAGTTTTGTAAATCGAGGAAGAGTTTTCATAAGCGATCATTTCCTTGCCAACACGAAGGCCCTTCGGCCGCCATTCAACGACCGGAGACAACAAAATCTCAAAGTTGGGATCGTGTCTGAGGCGAAAACCGGAATGGTCTCCTATATCTCTCTGGGTTTTTACATCCATCTTGAAGTCGCCGAGTATGACGAGGTGACCTTGTATGCTCTTGCCGTCCACCGGAAAACCTTTCACAGCTTCATTGAAAGTGGGGACATCTTCATTCTCTTCGGTGTTTTGCCCGTCGGTGAACACTCTTACCTGCACTGTTTGTCCGGGATTTTCGTTTGCATAGCGCGTGGCCACCTCCAATGCCTTGCGCAAAGTCGTCCACAAATGTGTCTTTCCAGTTTTATGCGCTTCTGCTTCTTCATCGATTCCGTCGCACCAGACAAGCGCCGGCTGATGATCCAATTTGTTTCGGAAAATGAATTCGCGTTGCGATTGGATTCCAGAGTTAAACGAAACCAACGTGAGCCGCGATCCCAAAGGCAAGGCTTGAAGCCAGCTTTGTAGCGCATTCTGCACCGTTGTAATCCGATTCTGCGAATCGCTCGGAGAAACGCTTCTTGTCATCGACCCGGACGTATCCACCACAATGACATAATCCGCCGCTTGCAAAGACCCGCCGGCCCAAAACGCGAACGCCAGCGACAACAACACTCTCAAAACAATTCGATACATCATAACAATAAAAACAATCAATTTACACTTTCGGCAACAAAACCACAGCCGGCAATGGCTTTGTTCGGTTAAATGCCGTCGGCGTGGGGCCAGATTTGGACAATCGCTTGCACTAATCGCTCGCTACGTTTCACAATTGTTGTTTCGTCCCATACTTCCGGAGCATTATCCAACAACTCTTTGTTGAGATACAATCCGCTGTGTTGGTGCAATGCTTTCTTTTTGTTTTCCCATGATTTGTTGGGGATAGCAAAATTCAATCTTTTGCTTGCCAGAGTTAAATTTCCAATGAAATCGACGAATCCATCTAAATTACCATTGGGGTTTACTGCAAAGCCTCCCTGCGGCAAAATACGTTCAACGGTTAGCTCGCTGGTATCGCCAAGCGGCTTTGCAGACATGGGTTTGCTTGTTGCGATGGCTTCAAAAACCATCATTTTCTGCGCTTTACTTCCGGGCATTGAAAAATTAGTGAGATAAGAAATCACTTCGTCGTCGTCGGGCCAGCGATTGCCTCCAAATTTCTTGTTCAAAAATTGGATTATGACTTTATCCGTTGGTTGACTTTTTTGCGCTTCCAAGGGTTTTGCCATATCAGTAAAAAGATTCTTCAGTCCTGTCCCGTATATTTTACACAGCATTCGCCGCACTAGATAGCTTTCCAATGCGCGAGCAATTCTTTGCCATTCGTCTTCGGAAACGTCGTTCGTGTAAAGCCACAGCAAGGGCGGCATGATTACGCCGATTTTCATCGTCTTAATTCGCTCTAGAAACAATGCTATTCTTTCTCCCGGCGGCTCGTCCTCCTTAATTTTTCCCGGCAACTTGTTCTTCTCAATTTTCCAATAAGCTAATCCTGATTCCTTAATGTCTTCTGCAACCTCTTCAATGTTTGGTTGGAACTGAATGTAGTTGCGAAACTCTTCCGCCGTACGATCAAAGGTAACGTATTTGCTGATGCGCATCATGATCCAATAGTTTAGGAATCTGTCGAGGCGGATCTGAGAATCTTTCCCTTGTCCATCTAAAAAATGCCACCAGATATCCTCAAACATTCCAAACAGCTGCTCCGCCTTCTGCTCGTCGTCGATAACGTTGGCTTTGTACATTATCGTGCCTTTGATAAGATCGGCTTGGGTCAACGGTTTTCCGCGTGCATTAAGGGTTTCAAAAATGACGTACGGTTCTTGTCTGGGTGCCAAGATAATGGACACCACTTTTAACTGCTTGACGAGGGCTTTGTGCAAAGCCGTCGCTCTGACATCGACGTTTGCATGGCGGCTGACCCACTCGAGCACATTTTCATGGAAGTAGTTGTAAGCTTTTGTGATGTCGTGGGACTGATGCTCTAATTTAATTTCATCTCTAATGACTGCCCGAAAAACTCGTCGGTCTCTGTTGGACTGGACAATTTTAGTTTCGTTGAGAGGGTCGTTCCCAGTTCGCTTTCGGTCATTGAGTAAAAGCTTGTCCAAGTTGAATTTTTTGGTATCGCTCAGCGATTTTTGAAACGCCTTTTGCGTGGCTTTGATCAAGAGTTGCAACGTCGTGAGCCTTTGCTGGCCGTCCACTACAAAAATTTGGCTAACTTTGGCATCCGCCGATTTCATCGGTTGCAGAAGGATGGACCCCATAAAGTGAGGAAGTAAATCTTTTTGACGATATTTGAGGATGCGATCCGCCATTTTGTGGGCGTCTTCCCATAATGGTTGCCATTGTTTTTCGCTCCACGCATAAGGGCGCTGGAACTGCGGAATGCGATAAGAAACGGAATCGTCAAACAGGTCGTCAATCCCTTGAATTTTTGCGTCCATCATAAAAATGCGTCTCTTTTACGGTTTTTCTTAAAAAAGTGTGGATTTGTCTTTGGAAATGATTTCCACTTTTAAGCGAATTCCAAGATGCTGGGCAATTTCATCGAGCTGCTCTTTCTTTTTTCGAGTGCCTGAATAGAGGCAAATATACCATCCCTGGATTTTTTGTTGCGCGAATGTTTTACCGTCGCGGCGTGGGGCAGAATCGATCAAAGGAACTCCATTCCCGTGAAGCCCTAGTTTGCGGACTTTGTCGATTCCGATCTTTTGGATGGTTTCGACAAAGGTATTCCTCGCGGAGTTTCTTTCAATTCTCTCTCCGTAGGGAAACGTCACTCTCAATTTGGTTTGAGGCGCGTTTGGGGGTCTGTAAATTTTAGGCGGCGGATCATCTTCTGGAGGATCCTCAAGAATGTCGATGCCGTCGATCCATTCTTGGCGCAGGGCGTTCACACGGGTTTGGAAGGCTTTGAGGTTCTTGCCGCGGTCGAGAAGAACTTGGCCTTTCTCATAATCCGCGTTCATGGAGGCTTGCGTGATTTGTTTCGTGATTTCCTGATTGGCTTTGTCCAACTCTTCCATGACCAGCTTGAAAGCTGCGGCGACACTGTCTTTGTTTAGGTGTTCGTTCATGTTTGTTTGATGCGGTGTTTTTGGCGGTTGGCAAACTCACACGGCGGCGGGGACGACAAAGGGCTTGCGATAAAAGCGCGAGAGGAGGAGATTGGCGGGAGTGTTGCCAATGAATTGCTCGGCGTGTTTGTCGATGCGGAGTTTGGGTCCGAGTTGGTATGTAGAGCGCAAGGGATCAATGCCGATGGCTTTTGTGTTTTCCAGAACGGTTCGAAGAGAGTCGGTGATCACTTCGGATTCGCCGAGAGCGGTGGTTGGGTTGGCGAAGGGATATTGCCAGCCCAGCCGGTAGGAGATGTTGCCGAGGTGGCAGAGGGCGCTGGAGTAGTGGCCTTCCAAAATGTCGGCGTGTTGTTGGCGGCGATTGCGGCTGCGGACGGCGTCAATGAAGTTTTCGAAGATGTTGCCGTTGTGGAGTTGGAAGTCAACTTCGCCGAGGTCTTGGCCGTCGCCTTGTCCGTTTTCGAAGAACTTGCCTTGGCGGATGACGCCGGCTTCGAGGTAGAATTCGTTGTCCACGATGCGAGGGAAGTCGCTCATTTTACCAACGAGGCCGCGGGTTTCGAAGACGAGTTGAGTTTGGCCGTAGTCAAAGACGGCGAGTTGCATGTTGGGGGTTTGGCCTTGGTCGGCGTAGTTGGGGCCGTCGACGTAGCGTCCGCCGATGGCGACGACGGATTTGGGGAGGGTGGCGTCTTTGATGGCCCAGCGGGCGATGTCCATTTGATGGACGCCTTGATTGCCGATGTCACCGTTGCCGAAGTCCCAGAACCAGTGCCAGTTGTAGTGGACGAGGTTGCGGTGGAAGGGTTGTTCGGGAGCGGGGCCGAGCCAGAGATCGAAATTCACGTTGCCGGGGACTTCTTCGTAGGGTTTGTAGCCGATGCTCCAGCGGGGTTTGCAGCAGTAGCCTTTGGAGACGAGGAGTTTGCCGTATTTGCCGCTGTGGACGGCGGCGATTTGCTTGGCCCAGCCGCTGCTGGCGCGGCTTTGCGTGCCGTGTTGGACGATGCGGTTGTATTTGCGGGAGGCTTCAACGCATTGACGGCCTTCGAAGACGTTGTGGCTGCAGGGTTTCTCGACGTAGACGTCTTTGCCGGCTTGGCAAGCCCAGACGGTGATGAGGGAGTGCCAGTGGTTGGGCGTGGCAATGGCGACGGCGTCGACGCTTTTGTCTTCCAAGAGCTTGCGGACGTCGGCGTAGGTGGAGACTTTGGGGGCGTTGTCTTTTTCCAGTTGGTCGACTCGGCGGCGGATGACGTAGTCGTCAATGTCGCAGAGAGCGGTGACGCGGACGCCGGGAATGCTGCGGAAGCCTTTGATGTGGGAGCTTCCGCGTCCGTTGATGCCGACAACGGCGACTCGGATGTCTTCATTGGCGCCGAGGACTTTGGAGTGCGGATGGGCTAACGCCAGGCCGAAGCCGGCGCCGAAGGTGTTTTTGACGAAGTGTCGACGGTTTAATTTTCTCATGAGAGCAAAAACGATATTTAATTGTTATTTGAAATAAGAGTAACTGGTTGGGTTTATAGCGCGGGCCGTTTTGAAAAGCAAAAGAAATCCAGCGAAGAGGGGAAGAATATCTATCGGGCAAGAAAAACAGGAGGATGTCAAATTAATCGTTCGATTCGCAGACTGTGGTCATGCGACAACCTACAAGTCGCTGAGTGTTTGGAACGCTTGGGAGAGCTTGCCGCCATAGCTTTCGAGCTATATCGGTGAATTGTTCGCCGGAAACAAAAGCCAGAACGTGTCTGTGCCTCCGGCCCCAGTGTGTTGAGGGGTATGCCCAATGACATAATCGTACAACGCCTTCTTGGGAATCACCCAGCACCGAGCGTCAAACGGCGACAAGCCAAGGCAGATGAGAAAGTCGTAGTCTTGATCCCGTATTTGTTGGAAGTTGTAGACGCCGCTTTTCCAGAGAGTCGAAAACTTGATCTCGACCCTGCGTCCCTGAATCACCTTGTCGGCTTCAGTATCTCCGCTTGGCCCGACGCTGAGGCCTTTCGCCGCGCACCAACCCGAAACGAGTTGCTCGCCGATTTTGCCAACTTGCCGCGAGGGACGCGTTTTGATCCAAGCGAAAGGACTTCCAATCCAGTCCTCGTTCTCCTCGTAATCGCTTTCCAACAGGGACGCAATGGATGCCAATCTCCCGACATCGGGATCTTTGATCTGTTGACTCACAGCTGTCTCTGGTTTCTTATGAAGCAGTTCTCGATTTTCTAAACAAGACGTCTTGGCGATTCTTTGGCTGGCATGCGCGGGCGTTGAATCCGTTGAAAGTGACTCCTTGCATTCGGGCGAATCGTTTTGCCATTACTTCCAGCGCTTCTGGATTGTTGTCCATTAGAAGAAACCGCCGATCTAAATCGTAGGCTGCTTCGCCCAGCGTTCCGCTGCCAGCAAAGAAGTCCAACACCGTGTCATTGGGACGAGAAGACGCTTGCACAATTCGCCGAACTATTCCTAACGGTTTTTGTGTTGGATAGCCCGTTCGTTCCTTCCCGTTGGTTGGCACAATGGTATGCCACCAAGTGTCTGTGGGTAGTTTTCCTCGCGCCGCTTTTTCCTGCCCAACTAAACCCGGCGACATATAGGGAATGCGATCCACTGCTTCGGCGTTGAAGAAATATCGCTTGGCGTCCTTTGCATACACTAAAATGTTGTCGTGCTTGGCCGGCCACTTGCATTTGCCGCGGCCGCCATAGTCGTAGGCCCATATAATCTCGTTCAGAAAACAATCGCGCCCGAAGATACCGTCTAATAACACTTTGACATAGTGAACCTCGCGATAGTCCAAATGCAGATAGAGCGAACCGGTTGGAGCTAACAGCCGATGCGCCTCAACCAGCCGCGGTTCTAGGAACGCTATGTAATCATCGAAGCTGTCATGATACGCTCGCTTTGCAATCGCAACGGATCGATAGCGCCGGCCTTGAAAGCCCGTTCGGTCGCCATTGCTATCATCGCGGACGGTGCGCAGTTGTGTTCGTGTTTGCGTTCGCCCGGTATTGAACGGTGGATCTGAGTATATCAAATCGGCTGAACCCGACGGCGTTTTCCGCAAGATCGGTAGGTTGTCGCCAAAATGCACTCGCCCGCGCTCGTTGTCGTTCATTGCTTTTGCGCGGCGTTCTGGTCGGGCTTCTTTTCTCATGCGGCGGCGAGAGGAAAAAGGTCAATCGGGCAGGTCTTTTCCCTTTGGTTCGGGCAGGAAGAAGGAGAGGATAAAATTTGCCAAATAGACAAAAACAGCGATGCCTGCCGCCGCGTAAGCTAATCGGGTTGTGTAGGGGATTTCGCTTTCGCTGGTTGCGGCAACGATATTGGCGGTGATCCATGCGAAAGAAGTGCCAAGCATGCGTCCGCCAATGTTCGCGGCAAAACCACCGCCAGTGCCTCGCAGGTGAGTGGGAAAGACCCGCGGAAGATAGTTGCCCCAAAAGCTGAACTGCCCAATTGTCAACAAGCCGACGATGAACATTCCAAAGTAGAGCCACGTGAGATCATGCACCGCGGCATAAAGGAACACCAACGGCATTACGACAATCCCCGGCACTAGAAAGACGCGCAGCAAATTGCGGCGGCTAACAATCCACACCACAAGCAATGCCAGCAGAAGCCTCCCCGCCAAGCCTCCCACTTCTTGAAACTTAGTGACGTGCGAAGCAATCGATTGCGCCCTCAATTTGGGATCTTCTATCTCGGCAGATCGACTCCAGCGAACCCAAAAACCCCGCAATCGATCTCCAACCCCCTCATCTTGGGCGGCGTCCGTCAATCTTTGTCCCTCCTCTTCGGCTTTTGCCGGGGCGGACGTCACTTGAGGCAGGCCGGGAATCATCCGTTGCACATGTTGAATCGCCCCAAACGCCGCGCCGTAAGACAGACCCACCATTACGGCGGAAAGCCAAGTCGCCTTGCGCAACTGCGGAGTGGCAAACAGATCCAATACACTCGGACGTCTGAGCGTTCCCGCCGCCTTCTTTTGCTTCCATACCGGCGACTCTGGCAAAAACGGACGAATGATAATCAAGGGAATCGCCGGCAACAGTCCGGAAATCAGCGTATAACGCCAAGGAGCGTTGCCGTCGTCAATCTTCCCGCCAAACGCATTCAAAAAATCTGGCAACGCCAACACCGGAAAATCGGCCGCATATTTGATAACCAAACCATTGGCGACGGCTACCATCAAACCTCCCACGGAGGAAAACGCCTGCGTGTAGCCCAGCACCTTTTCCCGCTGTTTCGGATTCGGAAACAACTCGGCCAGCCAGGCAATGGCGGCCACAAACTCCACGCTCACCCCGATGAACGTCGTGCAGCGAAAGAACAGAAGCATCCAGGGCGTTGTGGAAAATCCCGCCGCAAACGCCGAAAAAGCGTAAAGCAAAATGCTGTAAGTCAACACCCGCCGCCGGCCAAACTTATCCGTCAACCAGCCGCCCAGAAGGCCGAAGATGCCGGCGGCAAAGGCGGGAATGAAAAAAAGCCTGCCCACCCACTGCGAAAACTCCGGCGTTCCTCGAGCCACTCCCGCTATCTCGCCCAGCGCCGGACCCAAAATCAAAGGCAACATCAGCAGCTCGTAAATATCGAAGGCGAACCCAATGACGGCGATGGTGCAGATTAGCCACTGCGTGGGCGTAAGCGGTTTGGCTTCAGGTTGTGCGGCGCTCATAGATTATGTCTGTGGTTTCCAATCCGCGTTTCTCTTGCTCCCGCAAACGAAAAAGCCGGGGGAACTCAGAACAGCGAACGGTCAAAGAATGCCCTTCTTGCGCCCGACGATGCAAGCCTTTTTCTTCCGCGCCGGACGATTTTTTCCTTTCCGACGCGCGGCCTATAGTTTCCCATTGTTCCCAATTTTCGCTTGCCTTGCCAACTTGGGCTGGCAAAATTTGCCGCCCGTGATGAAGTTATTATTTGTCTCATTCTGCCGGCAACTCGATGAAAGACGCAAAAGAATTGTCCGCTCGTAAAACGCCGGAAGAACGGCGCCAGATGACCGATTTAGAACGGTTGCGGCATTCTTGCGCCCACATATTAGCGGCGGCGGTTTTGAGGATTTGGCCGCAAGCCATGCTGGACATCGGCCCGCCTACCAAAGAGGGGTTTTACTACGACTTCGATCTCCCGAAACATCGGTTTTCGCCGGAAGACTTTGAGCGCATCGAGGCGGAAATGAAACAGATTGCCAAAGAAAACCAAGTCTTTGAGCGCATCGTCAAAACCCGCGAACAGGCGCTCGCCCACTTCGCGGCGGCCGGCCAAAAGTTCAAAATCGAGCGCATCGCCGACATTCCCGATGGAGAAGAAATCTCCTTTTATCAAAATGGCGAATTCATCGACCTCTGCGCGGGGCCGCACGTCCGGCGCACGAGAAACGTCAAAGCCTTCAAGTTGTTAAAAGTCGCTTCCGCCTATTATCGGGGAGACGAGAAAAACCCGCAGTTACAGCGCATTTATGGCACGGCCTTTCCCAAAAAAGCCGAACTGGAAGCGTGGCTGGAAGCGCGGGAAGAAGCCAAGCGCTGCGACCATCGCAAAATCGGCAGAGAAATGGCGCTCTTCGCCTTTGACGACGACGTCGGTCCCGGATTGCCCCTCTGGCTTCCCAAAGGCGCCGTGCTGATCGAGGAACTGGAAAAACTAGCCAAAGAAACCGAATTCGCGGCCGGCTACCAACGAGTCCGCACTCCGCATTTGGCCAAAGAAACCCTCTACAAAACCTCCGGCCACCTGCCGTATTACGCCGAAAGCATGTTCCCGCCTATGAAAGTGGGCGAGGGAAAAGACCAAACCGGCCGGGAAATTCAAGAGCGCTACTATCTCAAGGCAATGAACTGTCCCCATCACCACAAAATCTTCGCGGCCGTGCCTCGAAGTTATCGCGATCTTCCGCTTCGCTTGGCCGAATACGGCGCCTGCTACCGCTACGAACAATCGGGAGAATTGATGGGACTAATGCGCGTCCGCTCCATGCAAATGAACGACGCCCACATCTACTGCTCGCCGGAGCAATTCGCCGAAGAATTCCGAGCCGTCAACGAAATGTACTCAAAGTATTTTCAAATCTTCGGCTTCCAGAAATATCAAATGCGCTTTAGCACGCACGACCCAACAAAGCTGGGCGAAAAATTCGTCGACCAACCGGAGTTATGGAAGCAGACCGAAGCAATGGCCCGCGAAGTGTTGCAAGGTAGCGGCATAGACTTTGTGGAAATCCCCAACGAAGCCGCCTTTTACGGCCCGAAGATTGACGTCCAAGTCTGGAGCCTCTCCGGAAGAGAGTTTACCATCGCCACCAACCAAGTGGACTTTGCCGTGCCGCTCCGCTTTGGTCTGGCCTACAAAACATCGGAAAACACATTGGCGACGCCCCTTTGCATTCATCGCGCCCCGCTTGGCACGCACGAGCGTTTCATCGCCTTTCTAATCGAACACTACGCGGGAAACTTTCCGCTTTGGCTGGCCCCAGAACAAGTGCGAGTTTTGCCCATTGGAGAAGAGCCTCTTCCCTTCGCCCGCCAAATCTACCAAACCCTGCGCAAAAACGGCGTCCGCGCCGAAATCGACGCCGGGCGCGATAAAATCAACGGCAAAATTCAAAACGCCGAACAAGCCAAAGTGCACACAATGCTGGTCGTCGGCAAACGCGAAGCGGCGTCCCATTCCGTTTCCGTCCGCATCCACGGACAAGGCAACCTCGGCGTTCAACCTTGGGAAAAATGCCTTACCCAACTGCAAGAATCCATCCGCCGCCGGCAACCTTGACAAGAGGAATAAATCGCCAACAAAAAAATCGCTTATACAATAAAATAGGAAACATATGATACCAGATGCGGCATACTACGGGGATTGCTTTGATATAATTAGCAATTGGGAAAAGAAGGGGTTCAAGGAAGTGGCGGATTTGATTTACGGCGACCCGCCCTTCAACAGCAACCGCAACTACGGCGCGCCCACTGCCAAAGCCCAAGAAACAGACACCGGCTCTATGGACGCGTTTACAGACATGTGGACTTACGATGACAAAGCCATCGCACGCACGAAACGCATTTGCAAATCGGTTGGGCATCCGGCAAGCAAGCTTATCCAATCTCTCAGAGATTGGCTGGAAGAGGAAGACGACGGAATGCTGGCTTACCTTTCTTATATGGCCGATAGACTTTGGAAACTGCACGGCATGCTCAAACCAACCGGCTCTCTCTACCTCCACTGCGATCCCTTTGCAAATTATTACCTTCGCATGTTATTGGACGCCATCTTCGGCAAAAAGAATTTTAGAAATGAAATTGTGTGGTGTTACACAGGCCCCGGCTCACCTAAAATGAGGCAATTCAACCGCAAAAGCGATACTATACTTTGGTATTCGAAGGGCAAAAAATGGACATTTAACAAAAACAAAATGCGGATACCCTACAAAGACCCTATGCAGAGGCCTCGGAAAGCTTTTGATACAGGCGACGCATTTAACCCTAAAGAAATCCAAGCAATGAGAAAACGTGGCAAAGTCCTTGAAAACTGGTGGACAGACATAGCAATCGCAGCGCGCAGTAAAAAAGAATGGTTAGGATACCCAACTCAAAAGCCCTTGAAATTACTAGACCGCATTATACAAGCGTCTTCCAACAAAGGCGACGTCATCCTTGACCCGTTTTGCGGATGCGGCACTGCTTTGCACTCCGCCGCCAACAACAAACGACAGTTTGTCGGCATCGACATCTCCGTGTTTTCCGTCTATTCGGTGACTAAGGAGAGGATGAGAGACAAGTGCGGAATCGAAGTTCCCATTTACGGCATCCCAACCAACATGGCGGGAGCAAGGTTGCTGGCCAAGCAAGACAAGTTCGCTTTCGAATCGTGGGCGGGAGAAGTTTTGAACTTTGGGAACATCGGCATTCTTTCCAACAAAATCCAACGTTGCGACGGCGGGATTGACGGCAAGGGAAAGTTGCTTGGGGAAACCGAAGACGGCAAAGACGAAGTGATTGTGCAGGTCAAAGGCGGAGGTTTTACCATCAACGACGTCAAGGCTTTCAAAGAAACCATCCAATCTAAAAAGAGAGTGGCGGCGGGCATTTTTATTACGCTGGATGGCAAGGGATGGTCGGACGGAATGGAAAAGATTGCTCGTTCTTGCGGCACTTTTAGAATGCCGAATGCGCAATTTGATCGGGATTATCGAGTGATGCAACACTGGTCGGTGGAGAACTTGTTTGTGGAACCTGAGCCCGTCTTTCCCAAGTTGCCGGTAATGATCAACCCGCTCAACAACAAACCTCTCAACCAAGAAAAACTGGAATACTAAAAATCAAACAGCCTCATCGCCGGCGGCGAAGCGGGCAAGATCAGGTTTTGGCGAGGCTTTGCTTTTGCCGTTCGTTGGTTGCAAAGGCAGGAGAAAACACGCAGGAAGCGCAAAGTTTTTCTTCCGGCGCGAGCGTTTGAATGGGGCGCAAGCGGCTAATTGGTTGCGGCGCGGATTTTTTCCTTTTTTTCTTCTCGCTCGGTTTGCAAGGCGGCGCGGTCAACGCTTAGTTGTTTTTCCAAAGAAGCCAATGCCTCCAAGTCTCCTTGTTCCATTGCTTTGGCCATTTGTCCTTTGAGGAAAATTTCTTTCTCCGCAATCTTGGCTTGATAGACCGAGTCCAGTTCCGCGATTTTGGCTCGTTGTTCGTCTGTGAGGGAAACACTGGGAGAATTCGACTGCAGTCGTTCCATGGCTAATTCATACGCCGATTTCATTCCCGTTTTGTGACAGAAAGCCGGCGCGAACGCAAGGAGAGAAAACCAAGCCGTCTTTTCGCGCTAGGGAATCAGCGGAGATTGAAAAATGCCGCAAGATGGATTGGAGGATTGATTTATGTCGACGGTTCGGTCAAACTGCGAGGGCCTTTTCTCATGGGAACTTTTGTTCCTATAAGAGGCGAGTTGCACGGTGTCACAAGAGAATTACCTTTTTGCGCAAAAACATGTCTTCATTCTCTGCCAAGTCGACTGATCCGGATCGTCTGCGGGTCGTGATCTTGTTCCGTTCTGCGGAAGATCAAGAAAAGCGGCTTGCTCTTTATCTGGAGAAACAACTTCTCCAAAACGGCTATTCGGTCTTTTTGGATCGGTCCGCCGAAACCAGCATCCAATGGGCGGCGGAGATTGCAGACGCCATCCGCTCCGCTCACGTTGTCGTTCCTTTTTTATCCGAGCCCGCCGTCGCCAATGAAATGCTGGCGTTTCAAGTGGAAATCGCCCACGACAACGCCCAAAGACATGAAGGCTGTCCCGCGATTATTCCCATCCGCATCCATTGGCACGGCGATCTTCCGGATCCCTTTGGAGGCATTCTCGACCCCGTTGAACATTTTCTCTGGGAAGGCGAGGCCGACAATGCGGCCATTGCGAAAAATTTGCTCCAAAGAATAGCCAAAGCCGTGCGGCGCTCGCCCGCCCGTTCCACCGTTTCCAGAGGGCTTCGTCTTGTTCCCCGCCCCGTTCCCAAACCACGCCCCATTCGGATCCCCGAACCGCGCAAACCGGCGCCGCCGCTTCCCTTTGAACCGGTCGGCGGCGCTGTGCCTCTCCATTCGGACTATTACCTCAAACGTCCCGCGGACCGCGAGTTTCGCGACGCAATTCTCCGCTGTGACAGTATCATTCTGCTCAAAGGCGCTCGGCAGATTGGGAAGACTTCCCTTTTGGCGCGAGGCCTCCAAACCGCCCGCGAGCGAGGCGCCAAAGTCGCTCTCACCGATTTTCAAAAATTCAACGCCGGCAATCTTTCTGACATCGGCAGTTTTTATCTAAGCCTTGCAGAATCTCTGGCCGATCAACTGGAATTAGACGTCTTGCCCTCCGATGTCTGGGACGAACGTCGCAGCCCCAATGTGAACTTTGAGCGATTCGTTCGACGCCAAGCGCTGAATAACCTGAACGCCCCGCTCGTTTGGGGATTGGACGAAGTGGATCGACTCTTTCCCCGCGATTACGGCAGCGAAGTCTTTGGCCTGTTCCGTTCTTGGCACAACGAACGCGCCCTGGATCCTTCCGGCCCTTGGAGCGGGCTTACCCTCGCCATCGCCTACGCCACCGAAGCGCACCTCTTCATCGCCGATATGAACCAATCGCCGTTCAACGTCGGCACGCGGATTGTGCTGGAAGATTTCTCAACGCAGCAAATTGAAGACCTCAACCAACTCTACGACAGCCCGCTGTCCACCGCCGAGCGCGAGCCATTCCGCCAGTTTGTCGGCGGCCATCCGTATCTCGTCCGGCGGAGCCTTCACGAAATCGCCTCAAAAAAAACATCGCTCGCCTCCTTCATTGGCAGAGCCGGCCGTGATGACGGCGTCTTCGGCGATCACTTGCGCCGCATCCTCGTGCTTTTGGCCAAAGACCCCAATCTTACCGAAATCATGCGAGGCGTTTTGAAAGGGGATGGCTGCCCGACTCCCGAAAGTTTTTATCGATTGAGAAGTTCCGGCCTTATTGTGGGCAGTTCTCAATTTGACGTTGCGCCGCGTTGCGAGCTCTATAACTCCTTTCTCAAACGACACTTGCTATAAGCCGGAAAGCGATTTTCATTGCGCGATATAAACTACATCTAGCAGCCAACTCGCAAAGAACCCCTATGCCTTTATCCATTGCGCATAAAAAGAACGGAGCGGACTGGATCCAAGGAACGAACGAATGCCGGCCGGATTCCTCTCCTTCTACTATCATCAGCGTAATCATTCCTCTTTAACATTGTAATATTGACAAGGAATTTATAAGTTTTGCCTATGTCCAATTCTAATTTTGCCGGCGACAAAAAAGTGGGCGCCTCCATTTTGGGACGTTGGGAGAAACGTTTTGTCGACCAATGGTTGCCCCGCATCCCGGACAGCGTAGAAACCTATCATCTGACTTTGCTTACCCTCCTCTGGAGTTTGCTGGCTCTAGTCTTTTTCTGGCTGGCCAAAAGCAATCTCCATTGGCTGTGGGCGGTTTCGGCCTTGATTGTTTTGCAATACTTCAGCGATCTTTTTGACGGCGCCTTGGGACGGCGTCGCGGCACCGGGTTGATCAAATGGGGCTTTTATATGGACCACTTGCTGGACTATGTATTTCAAAGCGCTATTGTGATTGGTTACTCTATGATAGCACCTGAAGGACTGGATTATTACTTCTTCGGCCTGCTTTTGATCACGGGAGGCTACATGGTGAATTCCTTCCTCTGGTTTGCGGCGACCAATCGTTTTGAAATTAGTTACTTTGGCATCGGCCCCACTGAGGTGCGGATTCTCGCTATTGTCCTAAACGCCGCTATTATTTTTATTGGAACTTCCCAGTGGCGCATTACCGTCCCCGTTCTCTTGGGGATACTTCTCATCGGCTTGGTGGCAATCGTTTATCGAACCCAAAAGCAGTTGTGGAAAATGGACATGCAATCTAAGCGAGAGCAATCATCGCCCAAAGGTAATTGAATCGCCGGCTCTTCCGCTACAATTTCCCTTTGGTGCTTGGCGTTTGCCCGGCGATGCGAGGATCCCGCTCGCAGGCCGCATCCACCGCTTTGGCAAAGGCTTTAAATAAAACTTCCGCAACGTGATGAGGCTCTTCCCCGTAAAGCAATTCCATATGCAAATTGCACCGCGATTCATTGGCAAAACCTTGAAAGAACTCGCGCGCCAAACCAAAGCGAAAGCGGGAAGACATGTCTTGGTTTCTTTCGGCTTTGGCAATCTTAAACCCCATCGCTCCCATTCCGCGCCAGACCAAGTAAGGCCGCCCGCCGAAATCAATCACGCAGCGCGCCAAACACTCATCCATCGGCGCGTAGGACTCCGCCGCCAACGGGTTTCTCGGATCAAAACCAAACCCGTAGCGTCGAATTCCCTTCTTGTCTCCCAAAGCTTTAAGAAACGCTTGCCCTAACGCGATGCCGCAATCCTCCACCGTATGATGTCCGTCCACTTCAACATCTCCGCGGCATTGAAGATTGAGATTCAACACGGCGTGCTTGGCAAACAGGCACAGCATGTGATTCAAAAAAGGAATGCCGGTCTCTATCTGATATTCCCCTTGCCCGTCGACATCCAAACTTACATCAATCTTCGTTTCCGCCGTGTACCTGCGAACCTTTGCCCGTCGCTGCTTCATCGCCCCCATTCAACAAGCCTTTCCTCGAAAAGAAAACCGCAAAGTCCCTTCTTCCTTGTCTCACAATTTTTCACAGCCCCGATTCTTCAGCAGAGAAACTTTCAAAGCAAAACCGTCAAGACTCGGTTTCTAATCCTGTATCATTTTATTTGCCGCGGAGGATCGTTTTGTTTTATTGTAAAAGGGCGTGACTTCTAAAAATCAAGAACACGGCGCGGCGACAGAGCCGCCGCCAAAGATTTGGTATGCACTGATTCCCATTCTCGCTTTGATCGGGTTTCTTATTGGGAGCGCTCTTTTGCACGACGGCAAGGAATGGGATCCACACATTCCACTCATTTTGGCCGCCGCGGTTGCCTCGATTGTGGGATTGTTTTTAGGCAATTCATGGAAGGAGATAGAGAGCGGGATCGTGGAAGGGATTTCAGTCGGGATGAAGGCGATTCTGATTCTTTGCGTCATCGGGGTTATGATTGGAACTTGGATCGCAAGCGGCATTGTTCCGATTATGATTTACTACGGCCTTCAAATTTTGCATCCGAGCATTTTCCTTGTCGCCGGCTGTCTCATTTGTTGCGTGGTTTCCGTCGCCACGGGAAGCTCTTGGACTACGGTCAGCACTGTGGGGATTGCGTTGATCGGGGTTGCCAAAGGATTGGGCGTTCCGCTTCCAATGGCGGCGGGCGCGATTATTTCGGGTTCGTATTTTGGGGATAAAATGTCGCCGCTTTCGGATTCGACCAATCTAGCCCCCGCAGTTGCCGGCGCGGAGTTGTTTGAGCACATTCGGCACATGCTTTTCACCACCGTGCCGGCGCTGGCGATTGCGCTTCTTCTCTACGGGATTTTGGGTTGGCGCGGATTTGCGGGAGAGGCGAGCGCGGAGTCTATGGACGCTATGCTTTCGGCGTTGGACGGAGCCTTTGATTTGAATCCGTTGCTTCTTTTGCCGCCGTTGTTGATTGTGATCGTGGTAGTGTGGCGGATTCCGGCTTTGCCTTCGCTTCTTGTCGCCGCTTTGCTGGGGGGCGTTTTGGCCGTGGGATTTCAGAACGTCTCGTTGAAGGAGATACTTGACATCGCGCAGTGGGGCTACACCTCGGCAACGGGAAATGCCGCCGTCGATCCATTGCTCCATCGAGGCGGATTGGATTCTATGATGTACACCGTTTCGCTTATCCTTTGCGCGCTGACTTTTGGCGGGGTGATGGAGCGTTGCGGTTTTCTCCGGGCAATTGCCGGCGCCATTCTTCGGCTCGCCCGCTCTACGGGTTCGCTGGTGGCGGCCACCGTAGGCACTTGCGTGGGCATGAACGTTGCGGCTGCGGATCAATATCTTTCCATCATCGTTCCCGGACGCATGTATCGGGAAGATTACGAACGGAAGGGACTTCACGCAAAGAACTTGTCACGCACTCTGGAAGACGCCGGCACTTTGAGCTCGCCTTTGATTTACTGGAACAGTTGCGGGATGTTTATGAAGGAAACGCTGACGGTGTCTCCGCTGGCCTACCTTCCTTATTGTTTTCTGAATCTTTTTACGCCTCTTATCGCCATTGCGCTGGCATACACGGGCTGGGGCATCGCTAAAATCCACGAAGAGAAAAGCCGGGTAGAAACTCACAATCGTTGATACGAAGGCCGATTGGCGTTGGATTCCTTCTCTTGCGGATAGTCCGGCGTTTCTTTTTCCGGCAAAGGCAAACTGGATCCGTTTCTATTTTCTTGACGCAAAACCTTGTTTCGCGGCAGTATTGACTGCTAAAGATTTGCGTATGTCAGAATTGAGAGTTGAAAAATCGGCGAAGATCAAAGCGCCGCCGGAGAAAGTTTACGCTGTTATTCGCGATTTTCGCCAATCGCCGGCTTGGTCGCCTTGGCTAATCGCCGAGCCGGAATGCTTGGTGAAATACTCTGACGACGGCAAGAGCCACAGTTGTGAGGGAAAGATCCTTGGCAGTAGCGAAATCAAGATTGTCAACGAAGATCCGTTCCGTTCCATCGATTGTCAGCTGACTTTTTTCAAGCCTTGGAAATCGGTTGCGACCGTCCGGTTCATATTTGAGGAATTCGATGGCGGCACGGAAGTCACTTGGAGCATGAAAGGCTCGATTCCTTTTTTCCTATTTTGGATGAAACCGATGATGACCACGCTCATCGGCATGGACTATCAGCGCGGATTGACAATGCTTAAGGATTTCATCGAGATCGGTTCGGTCCCGTCAAAACTGGATTTCATTGGCCAAACTGCGCAGCCCGGTTTTTCTTATGTCGGCATCAAAACATCGTGCGCCATTCCTGACATCGGCGACCGGATGAAGGCCGATTTTCAAAAGCTGCAAGATTGGATCCACAAGGAGGGGCCAAAGCCGTCGGGAAATCCATTTGCGAACTACCATCAATGGGACTTTGCCAAAGGCATCGTAGGATACACGACGGGATTCCCGGTGGACGAAGTGCCGGGAAATTTGCCCGATGGTTTCGTTTCCGGCGATTTGCCCGGTTGCCGTGTTTTCTCCATCAAACACACGGGGCCGTATCGGCACTTGGGCAATGCGTGGTCGGCGGGAATGCTCCGCGCGCGGGCTAAAATCTTTGTCCAAGACAAAAAGATTCCTCCTTTTGAAATCTACGAAAACAATCCGTGCAAAACGCCGGAAAACGACTTGATCACGACGGTTTGTTTCCCAATCAAATAATGGTTCTTCGCACTTTGCCTTGTCACAAAAGCGGATTGGCAAAAAATGAAGACCAGAGAGAGAGGAAAAAATCTGGTACGCGCGGCGGGGGTCGAACCCACAACCTTCGGCTCCGGAGGCCGACGCTCTATCCAATTGAGCTACGCGCGCACGCGGTTCAGGCAAAAATTTAATGCCTGCGCATGAGCAAAATCAACACTTCGCTTGCTTATTTTCCAACCGGCGTTTCCCAAAGCAAACTCAGATTTTTTAGCGAACGCCGAAAATTACGACTCTGAATCAGTGGATTCGCTTGCGCCGTCGGTTTTTTTGGCGTCGTCGGTTTGATTGGCGCTTTCCACTTTTACTCTCAGTTCGGCGGTCACTTTGCCGTGCAATTTTAGTTCCACCACATACTCGCCCATCTCTTTGATGGGATTTTCAAGGTGGATTTTCCGCCGATCTACGTCGACGTCAAACTGCTGTTTGAGTTCGGCGGCGATGTTGCTTGCCGAAACCGAACCGAAGAGCCTGCCTTTTTCGCCAGTGCGCGCCTTCAAGGTCAGCATCAGTTTGGAGAGACTCGACGACAATTCCGTGGCGGCGTTGAGTTCGCACATTTCCCGGTTTAATCGACGCGCCTTCAACGCTTCCAGTTGCCTCTTGTTGGCCGCCGTTGCCGGAATCGCCAATCCCTGCGGAATCAAGTAATTGCGGGCGTATCCCGCCGCTACTTGACAGCGATCCGACTCCCCGCCCAAACCAGAAACGGGCTTTACCAAAATCACTTCTTTTTTTGCCATAATCTTCTCAGAACATTTGCTGCAAGTATTTTATTCAATTTTTCCCACAGTGCCGGCGCAAGATTTACAAAGCCTTGTCAAAATGGAACGTCGTCGTCCTCCTCAGGAGGCGGCCCGTTGTCCGTTGGCGGCGGCTGATTTGACGGCTGATGAAACCTTTGCGGCTCGGCGGACGGCGGCAGACTTTGCGGCTGTTTTGAAGGAGGCCTTTGCGGTTCGATGTCTGCGGAGGCTCGGCGGGGAGAAGGCGGCGAACCGCCTTCCCTGCTTTGCCCGGAAGGTAGAAACCGAAAGTTTTCCAGAACAACTTTTAATTGACTTCGTTTCTGCCCGGTTTGTTTATCTTCCCACTGATCGAAGCGAAGACGGCCTTCCAAGAAGATCGGGTTTCCTTTTTTGAAATACTGGCCGATGGTTTCGGCTTGCTTTCCAAACGCGTCAACTATGACGAAGGTGGTTTCTTCCTGAAGCTCCCTTGCTTCATTATACCACTTTCGATTTACCGCCAGGCTGATGTTTGCAATCGCCATGCCTGAGGTAGTGTAGCGAAGTTCCGGATCCCGGGTGAGGTTGCCCATAAGAATGACTTTATTGAAAGAGGACATAAGAATCGGAGTTTATTCGGTTGATGTTTTGGGTTGGGCTTCGAGGGGCGGCCGTTTGGCGGCTCGGCAAAGGAAGGAGCGAAAGATGTCGTGATTCTCCCGCCACGCCGCCTGGGCTTGCTTGAGGCCTTCGGCCGAGATTTCAAACAGCGCGGAAAAATAGTAGCCGTTTTTGAACCTGTTGTTCGCCGCGCGCTCAAAGGTTTTGCTTCCCATTCTTTCGATGGAGGTTACCTTGCCTCCGGCGTCCGCAATGCAGGAAGAGATGCCGTCGATCACTTTGCCGAGGTCCTCTTCGTGACCAATCCTTTTCAAAATAAATAGTCCGTCGTATTGTCTCATGATTGATTTTAGTCCGCCATTTTCGCAACCAAACCGTTGTAACGGCTCATCGCTGCTTCTAATCCTTCCGTCACCGCGGCCACCACTTGATCCGCCGCTCGCTCCAAAACGCAAGCCAACAATTCTTGTTCACTCTCTTCAAAGCGTCCCAAAACATGTCCGTGAACCGATCCTGGTTTTCGCCGCCCGATTCCGATTTTCAAGCGGGCGTAACACTCTGTTCCTAGTTCTTTTTCAATGGACTTGAGTCCGTTGTGGCCCCCGCTGCTTCCTCGCCTGCGCAGGCGGATTGTGCCCAGTTCCAGATCCACGTCGTCCGCCAAAATCAATATACGGCCGACGTCGATTTTGTAAAACGTCGCCATCTTGGCTACTGCTCTGCCGCTGATGTTCATAAACGTTTGCGGTTGGCAAAAGAGGATTTTTTGACCGGCCAAATTTCCCCTCCCGCATCGCGCTTCAAATGGACGTTCGAGTTTGAGTTCGCAACCCATTCGACAGCACAAGCCGTCCACTGCCAGAAATCCGGCATTGTGTCGAGTATTGGCGTAAGCCGCTCCGGGATTGCCCAACCCGGCAACTAGATAAGCGCTTTGCATTTTGCAACGGTTGTTTGAGCGATTGGGCAATGTTCATCGGCTTGGTTCAAGAGTCATAAATCCGTCGATTATTTCTCCAAAGTTTCCTCGTCGGCTTCGGGTTCCGCCGAATCGGCTTTGAGGCGGGGCTCCGTAATTGTAATCACCGGTATGCTTTCGGCGCCCAACACCTCGACGCCTGCAGGAAGCGGGATTTCGCCTAGATGAAGAATTTCGCCCGCCTGCATTTCGGCAACGTCAATTGTGATCACCGCCGGCAAGTCTTTGGGCAAGGCTTTGACCTTGGTGCGAAACAACACATGTTCCAGCGTTCCGCCCGAAGTTTTGACTCCGATGGCTTCCCCTTTGGTTTCGATGGGCACGGTGATGGTGACCGGCTCATCGGCGGATACTTTGTGAAAATCCACGTGGAGCACTTTCCCGCTCAGCGGATGATGATCCACCATTTGGATCATGGCCAGGTGTTTTTCCTCCCGTTCGCCTTGAATGGAAAGGTCGACCAAAACATTTTCCGATACGGAATGATGCACCAGATTTTCAAAGTCCTTTTCGGAAACGTCGAGGACTTGGTTTTCCATTTTCTTCCCGTAAAGAACGCCGGGAATTCGGCCGGCGGCGCGAATTTTTTTCACCCGGTTTCTTCCCAAAACGCTTCGCATTTCTGCATTCAGAAGAACTGCCTTCATATTTCAATCCATTAATAACAAACCACAACCGCCGCCGCAATACACGCCGGCGCCAAAATCAATCCCGCCAGCAATCTCAAACATGATTTTCCAAATATCTTTCATTCCGCTAATGATTCTCTCTTTATTTCGGTTCAGTTACAGAAAAGAAACCCCTGTTTTCTTTATCCGTAGGAAATGCACGCCAACCCAATTCCTGTCTCAACACAGAAGTTCTTGCATGAGTTCCGATCCGATCATGGATGTGGATTTCGTGATTTGCCAGCCATCCGCCAATCCAAGCCAAAATGATTTTCATTTCAATTTTGCCACGTCTGTCAATTTCTTCGGAAGCCACCCAGATGCCCACGTACTTATCTATCGGCGCAGACCAGAAGTCGTCGGTTGGGAAAACCGCCTCTCCTTCTTCATTGTAATAGAAGACTCTGAATTCCTGTTCTTCGACGGCGCGGATTTTCAAGGTTTTCGCATCCATTTGCGCGTCGCCCAAATAGAAAATCAAATTCCCAGCAGGCTTTGCGCAGACGACGATGTTCGTCAGATTGACGCATCCGTTCAGAGCGAATTGAGTGGATCCGTGATCGCTCGACGAACTACCTTCCAAGTAGATGATTTCCAACAGATCAACATCGTCATTAATGAGAAACCAAGTATTCGGAACGCCGTCGCTCTGATCTTCTTTAATCTCTTCCAGTTTTGGCTTGCCGTCCGCATAGAGTTTCAGCACGGTCACATCGGCCTGCATTTCCAATAACCCGCCGCAAAAGAATGCGACGGCCAACATTAATCCAATTGTTTGTTTCATTATTTCTATCGTGATTTTCTATTGTCAATCCACGATAAGGCCAACCGTCGTTAACGGGCGCGGTCGCCGTTGTATTCAAACAGCGAGGTGACGGAGGAATTACTGTGAATTCGCTTGATGGCTTCTCCCAGCAACGAAGCTACGGACAAAGTCGTCACCTGCGACCCCTCAACGGGCTCGCGGAGAATTGTATCCGTTGTAATCAATTCGTCAATAGCGGATTCACGCAATCTTTGCGCGGCTTTTGCGGATTGAATCGATGCGTGGGAAACGCAGGCCAAAATCTGCCTCGCGCCTTTTTCTTTTAGGGCTTTGGCGGCGCATGCCAATGTGCCTGCCGTTTCCGTCAAATCATCCACTACCAGCGCGGTTCGATTGCGAATCTCGCCAATCACCGACATCGGCTCGACGTCGGTGGGGCTTCTTCGGAGCTTGGCGACGACGGCTAGGTCGGCATTTAGCGCTTGGGCGTATGCATGCGCCATTTTGATGCCGCCGACATCCGGGCTGACAACCACGAGATTCTTCCACTTCTTGGCCTTGAGATATTCGTAGGCGACGGGAGCCGCGTAAAGATGATCCACGGGAATATCAAAAAATCCCTGAATTTGTTGGGCATGAAGATCCATAGTCAGAATGCGGTTCACCCCAGAAGCGACGAGGAGATTGGCGACGAGTTTGGCGGTGATGGGGACTCTGGGCTGGTCTTTCCGATCTTGGCGGGCGTAGCCGTAAAAGGGCAACACGGCGGTAATTCTCGAAGCGCTGGACCGCCGCAGGGCGTCAATCATAATCAGCAATTCCATCAAATAATGATTGGTTGGCGGGGAAGTCGACTGCACTACAAAGGCGTCTTCGCCGCGAACGTTTTCCTCAATCTTGACGAAGGTTTCTCCGTCCGGAAAGGCGGCGACGGTGGTTTTTCCCAAAGGAATCCCGATATACTCGGCGATGGCTTGGGCAAGCGGTCGGTTGGAATTGCCGGCAAAGACTTTCATGAAGGAATCCGTTGAACAGTTGTTGTCGTTTCGTATTTAGGCGGGAAAACCCGATGTTCAAGATTTTCTTTCCTGTAAATTTGGGCCGAGACGCGCGAGCAAGACGAGGTCAATTTTCAATGAGACGCCATTCCCTGTCTGTTTTTCGCGGCCCGGTCCAGCGCGGCCAAAACTATTTTGGGAGTTAACAAAGCGGGCAAAATTTGAGCCGGGACTTTTTCATCGGGCGCGAACACCAGAACCAAAGGCACGCCAGCCCGACCATAGCGTTTCAACTCATCGGCGATTTTAGGATCTTTGCGAGTGTAATCTGCGCGAAACGTCACGGCGCCAATGGCCTTAAGTTTTTCCCGCACCGGATTGATGGCGATGCTGCTGCGCTTGTTGATTTGGCAACTGGCGCACCATTTTGCCGTGAAATCAACCAGCACGGGATGCCCGGCGGCTCTGGCCTCATTCACCGCGACAGGAGACCAAGTCCGCCATTCAATTCCCTTCTCAACTATCGATCCTCCGGACGCCTCGGCGGGAAAACTCTGCGCGCGCCATTTTAGCTCGCCTTCCAAAATCCAGACAAACCCTCCGGCGCCAACCAGGAAGGCCATGCCTATGGACAACGGCCGCAGAACCGCCGTTTGCTGTACAAACTGTCCCCAAATCCAGGCGGACAAGGCCGCCAAAACCAGAAGAATCCCCAGCCACAACGCCGCCTCAGATCCCGGTGGAAAGTGCGACAAAGCCACCGAATACAACCACACGGCGGTCGCAATCATGGGAAACCCCATAGCCATTTTGAATCTTTCCATCCAAGGGCCCGGTTTCGGCAAATAGGCCAGCAAGCGAGGATTCCAACTGAGCGCCACATAAGGAAAGGCCAAACCCAGAGCGATCGTCACAAAGAACAGCAGAATCCAAGCAGGCGGTTGCGCAAAAGCAAATCCAAGAGCCGGAGCCAGGAACGGCGCCGTGCAGGGAGTGGCCAGAACCGTCGCCAGAACGCCGTTGAAAAACGCGCCGTAATACCCTTTCTTCCCGGAAATCTTGCCGGCCGCTCCCATTGCCCGCCCGCCCAAGCGAATTTCAAAAACGCCAAAGAAGTTCAAAGCCACCAACGCCACCAAAATCATCATCAACACCAAAAACTCGACGCTTTGAAAGTGCGTTCCCCAGCCGGCCGGCCGGCCGGCCCATTGCATTCCGATGACGAGTCCGGCAAGAGCCACAAACGAAGCGACCACTCCCACAGCGTAAAGGAGACCAAGCCGTTTCACCTTGCCGGGAGATGATTGGCTTTGGTTGACGAAGCCCAAAATTTTGAGGGCGATCACCGGCAGCACGCAAGGCATGAAGTTCAAGATGAATCCTCCAAAAAAGGCGAACCAAAGCATCAGAAACATTCCGGTCCTCGGCTGTTTGTCCGGCGGCGATTCTTGCAGATCGCCTCCGATAGTCAACAAGGTCTCCACGAATTCGGTTTCTCCATCCGCCTTTTGAACGACCGCCAACCCGGCGATTTCTTTTGGCCATTGCTCTTTGAAATTGAAGACGGTTTTCTGAATCCCCTCTCGGCCTTCCTCGACTTGGCGGACAACGGTTCCGCCCATGACGTCAAAATCATCGTAGCCGTGCGGATAAAAATCTTTGATCGCCCATTTTTCTCCCTTGCCCGGAAAGGCCAGAAAACTGCGCTTGTTTTCTTCTCCGGCGCCGCTCCATTCCGCTTCGATGGGAAGGGAGGCATTGACTCGAGGCACCTTTGCCCTCCAACGTTCGATAAGCCCCGCCGAAGCCGATATTCTGTCGGTTTCTCCCACCGTCAGCGCCGCGTTCACGGTGGCTTCACGGGGAATGCAGGCCTCTTCTTGACACTCAAGCCACTCCACGCGGGCGCGAACGGACAGGTTCTTCGCTGCGTTTGAAATTGACAGAGGCGCCAGCAACATGGTTTCTTCCGAATAGATATAGGAGTAAACGCCCTCCTTGTTGTGCTTTTCCGGCGTCGGCCATTGAACCTCGCCCGCCGAGACTCCTTCGGGCAGTTCCCAGTGAATTTGAGGGGGCTCTCCCGCATCGCCGCCGTGTCGCCAATAAGTGTGCCATCCTTCCGCCAATGTGAAATGGACGCCGGCCCAGACGGCTTCTCCCGGACGGATTTGTTCGGCGCTTAAGCGCAGTGCCACTTGGGTCGATTCCGCGCACCAGCCCGGCAAAGAAGACAAGACAAGCGCGGCCAAAGCGGCGCCGTTCGTTCGCCGCCTCAGCCGCCTGTCAAAACGGATGGTTGGATTTTTGTTTTGCAAAAACAGTTTCATTTCTTGCGCCTTCTAATTTCAACAAAGCAGCCGAGTTCTTCTCCTTTGCATTTGTAAACGGCTTTCCCTTATTCTTCAAGCCGACACTCCTTCCACTGGCCTTCGGATACGCACCAGCCCCAATCCACAGCCAGAACTTGCCCCGTCACTCCCCTCGATTCGTCCGACATGAAATAAACCGCAATTCCGTCGACGTCGGAAACCGACGCAATCCCCTTCGTTGCCAGCGGTTGTTTGGTTTTCGCATAAGCAAGGATCGCTTCATCCGCCTGCGCCCTCCGGGACATTGGAGTGGAGACCAAAGCCGGGGCAACGACGTTGAAACGAATGCCCGTCTCCGCATACGTCGCAGCGCACGACCGAGCAAGGCCAATCAAAGCAGCCTTGGCCGCCGAGTATGCGTGCGTTCCAAAATAACGCGCCGCCGGAGAAAACCCCAACACGGAACCGCAGTTCAAAATCGTTCCCGCAACAGAACGTTCTCGAAACCACCGGACAGCGGCGCGATTCGAATAAAAGACGGAAGTCAGATTCAGCGACAAAGTTTCCTCCCAACCGGCATTCGAGATTTGGTGCAACGGCCCGTCTCCCATTTGCCGACCCGATCCGCCGGCCACATGGTAGAGGCCGTCGAGCGTTCCAAAAGTTTGAACCGCTGTTTTGACGGCGACTTCCGCTGTTTTTGGCGCGCGCGCGTCGCCAACAATTCCCGCCGCTTGATCCTCCCCCAATCGCGCCACCGTCCGATCGACGTTTTCTTCGTTGCGTCCCACAAGAACCACTTTGGCGCCTTCCTTGACAAAGGTCGCCGACGCCGAGCCTCCCAGCCCCGCGCTGCCACCCATCACCACGATTGTCTTGCCATTGAGCCGGCTCATGAGTTTGGAAAATTCTCAGGATCCTCCGGGCTGTGAATTCCAGCTTTGCGAAACCGCTCTCGAATGTGCCGAAAGTGAAACCGCGCATCGCAAAGTTCCTCCAGCGTTTCCTCGCCTATCCGCGCCGTCACCTCCGGGTCGGAGAGGAGTTGTTTTTTGAAGTCGGCGCTTGGATCGCCGTCGTTTTTTGCCTTCCAAGTTTCCATCGCGTTTCGTTGTACGATTTCGTAAGCCCGCTCGCGGCTCAGTCCCCACCGGATCAATTCCAGCAAGACGGTTTGCGAGTGCCACAAGCCCGAAGAAGCCTCCAAATTCCGCCGCATGTTTCCCTCATAAACGATCAATCCCTCGGTGAGTTGGGCAAGCGCGTCCAACATATAGTCCAGCAAAATGCAAGAATCAGGAAAGATCACTCGCTCCACAGAGCTGTGGCTGATGTCCCGCTCGTGCCACAGTACAACATTCTCAAAAGCAGCCGTCGCATTGCCGCGAAGGATTCGCGACAGGCCGCTTAAACGCTCGCCGGTGATGGGATTGCGTTTGTGAGGCATGGCGCTTGAGCCTTTTTGCCCGCTGGAAAAAAACTCTTCCGCCTCCAAAACCTCGGTGCGTTGCAGATGCCGAAACTCCGTTGCCCAGCGATCGACGCTGCAACCAATTAAAGCCAGGCACGAAATGAAGTCGGCGTGAATATCCCGCTGGACGACTTGGGTAGAGATCGGCGCCGGTTTTAGCCCCAATCGACGGCAAACCGCGGCTTCTGTCTGGGGAGACAAATGGGCGTTCGTTCCCACGGCGCCGGAAATCTTTCCCACGGCAATTCGGCTTCGGATCGTTGTCAACCTCTCCTGCGCCCGGCCAAACTCATTGTGCATCAAGGCCATCTTCAAGCCGAAGGTGGTTGGTTCGGCGTGAATGCCGTGGCTGCGCCCCATCATCGGCGTGAATTGGAAGCGCAGCGCCTTTTTAGCAACGACTTGCCGCAGTTTTTCCAAATCTTTCAAAAGCAAATCGGCCGAGGCGGTCATTTGAAGGGCAAAGGCTGTGTCGATCACGTCGCTGCTGGTCAAGCCGAAGTGAAGCCAACGCCCGGCGGGAGGGCCGATGTTTTCCGCGACGTTGGTGGTAAAAGCAAGGAGATCGTGCTTCAAAGAGCGCTCCAATTCCCGACAACGAGCAAGCGAGAACGCGGCTTTGTCCCGCATTGTCTGAAAATCTTTGGCGGGCATCACTCCTTGCTCCGCCAAGGCTTCGGCGGCCGCTAGCTCAATCCGCAACCAAAGTTCCAACTTCCTTTGCTCGGTCCAAATTTCCCGCATCTCCGGGCGGGAGTAGCGTCCAATCATAAATCGCCAAGAAACAAAAAGAGAGTGCCAATATTGCAGGCCGGTTAGTTAGTCCCGCCTCATTTTCGAGCGGGCAGACTCCAAAAGCCGCCGTTCTTTTTCCGTGAGGCTGTGAATGCCCTGCTCTGATATTTTATCCAGAATCGGATCCACCTCCCGGCTGATGAAGTCCGCGCCGCTTCGCCCTTTTTCGGCAACGGGACGAACTCTTTCCCAAGGTTTGCCGCCGCTTCGCCTCGCCCGTCGCCTTTGCGGACTTTGCCGGGAAAACGCAGGCTTTTGAAACCGCCAACGCCCGCGAACGAAGAAATACACATAGCCGACTCCGGCGCAAAGTCCTCCCAAATGAGCGCCGTGAGCCACTCTGGATTCCTGCATCGCCACGATTCCGAAAACCGCCAGCGCCAGCGCAATCCACAACAATGTCCGCGCCCGAAAAGAAACCGGCAGCACAAAGAAAAGCAGCAGAGTAATCGGTTGATTCGGGAACATAACCGCAAAAGCGGCTACCAAACCGAAGGCGGCGGCCGAGGCGCCCACTACCGGAATATTGGGCAAAATGCCGAACCAAGCCAAAGCAATATGCAAAAGCCCGCCGACAATGCCCGCCGAAAAATACAAAACCAGAAAACTCTTCCGCCCCAAAACCCTTTCCATTTCTTTGCCGATGAAATAGATGACCAGAAGATTGCCCAGCAAGTGCCACAAGTCGCCGTGAAGGAATTGATAGCTGATCAGTTGGAAAACATATCCGCGGGCAAGCCCCTCTTGGCTCAAAGGAAAAACCTCCCGCACCGTATAAACGCCGCCCCACTTTTCCAAGAGCGCCTGCAATACGAAGACGGCCGCGTTTGTCCAGAGAATCGCCTTTACCACTGGGCAAACGGAACCGAAGGAAACACTCTTCATATAAGGGCGGTCGTCCAACATCCGGGCGTAGAGTAAATGTTTCCGGGCGGATATTCAACGACTATTCTCGCCCCGTCACGACCGGCGGCGATCCGAAGAACTTTGCCCCAAGCGAGCTTGGAGCAAGAGCGCTTTCCGGATTTCCATGAATGAGTTTGCCTCAAACGCCAATCGGAAGAATTTGCCTTTTGAAAATATAGATCCCAAAAAAGGATTGATTCCCGCCAAAAAGAAGGCATGCTTGGTCAAGCAGAAATGATTATGAAACTCCGGCACCTCTTTTTAACGCTTTCTCTCCTTCTCCTCTCCCAAGCGAAGGGCGTCCAACTTAGCGAAGGCCAATCCGGCCACATCGCCCGGATAGTGGGGCGCATCCTGAGCCAGGATCACTTGCGGCAAGAAAAGTTCAACGACGAACTTTCGAAAGTCTCGCTCCAAAACTATCTGGACGCTCTGGATCCCCGCCGCCGAATCTTTTTGAAGATCGACGTGGAAGAATTTCGAGGCAAATACGCAACCCTGCTGGACGATCTGACAAAGCAGGGAGACGCCCGCCCGGCTTTCGAGATTTTCGAACGCTACTTGTCGAGGCTTGAGGAAAGAGTCAATAAAGTGGAGCCCTTGCTGGAAGTGGATCACGATTTTGAAACCGACGAAGCTCTGGATCTCGACCGTTCGGAAAAACCATGGCCGGCGACCGAAGAAGAGGCCGACGAACTATGGAGAAAGCACATCAAGGCGGAGATCCTTCAAGGGAGGCTGGACGAAGAGCCGCCGGAAGACGTCAAAGAACGATTGACCAAACGCTATACTTGGGCGCTCAAAGATTGGAAAAGCCTCGAGCCCGACGAAATTCTCCAACGCTATCTGACGGCAATCGGCCACGCTTACGATCCGCACTCGGACTACATGTGTCCTTCCGAAGTGGAAGACTTCGAAATCAACCACGTCAAACTGCAACTGACCGGCATTGGCGCCCTTCTTCGCTCTGAAAACGGCTATTGCAAAATCGAGGAGCTCGTTCCCGGAGGCCCGGCAGCGCAAAGCAAGAAAATCAAACCGAAGGACGTCATCATCAAAGTCGCCCAAGCGGACGGCGAGCCAGAAGACGTCGTCGGCATGAGACTGCGGAAAGTCGTCGACAAAATTCGCGGCACAAAAGACACCGAAGTTCGCTTGACCATCAAACCGGCCGACGGCTCGAAAACCAAAGTCGTTTCCCTCATCCGAGACGTCATCAAACTCGAAGACCGTCAAGCCAGCGCCAAAATCATCGATATTCCGCGCAACATCCGCATGCGACGCCCGCCTCGCACGTTGGCAGTAATCCAACTCCCGCAATACTACCAAGATTCCGCTCGCGACGTCCGGAAAATCCTCCAACGCCTCCAACGCGAAAAAGTGAACGGCATCGTCCTGGACCTCCGAAACAACGGAGGCGGCATCCTCGAAAAAGCCGTTGAGCTAACGGGACTGTTCTTCTCCAGAGGCCCTGTGGTGCAAGTGCGCAATTCTCGCAACTTCATAAAACCCCATTACGACCGCGATCCGCAAACCATATACGACGGACCGCTTGTCGTTCTGGTCAATCGCCTGAGCGCTTCCGCATCCGAAATCACAGCCGCCGCTCTGCAAGATTACGGAAGGGCGATCATCGTCGGCGACCAAGCCACCCACGGCAAAGGCACCGTGCAAATGATGATAAGCCTCAACCATCCCGCGTTCCGCAACCGCTCCGGAGCGCAGACCCAAAACTCCGGCAATCTCAAATTTACCACCCAAAACTTCTACCGAGTCAACGGAGCCCCAACACAAAGACTCGGCGTCCATCCCGACATCGTTCTCCCCTCCGTTTTCGACTATATGGAAATCGGTGAAGAACATCTTCCCAACAGCATGGAAATCGACGAAATCCAACCCGCAAAATATCCCCGCCTGAACCGAGTCGACCCTTATCTGGAAAACTTGAAAAAACTATCCGACGCCCGCGTCCGCCAAGATCAAGATTTTGCCTACGTGCGCGAAGACATTGACCGATTCCGCAAGTTCCAAAAGAGCCAACTCCTCTCCTTAAACGAAAATGCGCGAATCGCCGAAACCCAACAAGAAGAAGCGCAGATAAAAACCCGAGAGCAAGAGCGCCAAAACCGACCCATGCCGAAAGAATCCGTTTTCCTGCTATCCCTAGCCGCAGTAAACGAAGACGACCCCTTGACGCCGCTGCCCTATCTGACAGCCCTGCCCGCCGAAATGCCCGAAGAAAACGCCGAAAATAAGAACGACGACAAAAACGCCGGCACGGACTCCAACAATCAAACCAATGAAGAGAAAGACGAAGAAGAGGAAGGCAGAAAACATGATCCTCACTTGCGGGAAGCGTTGAACATCCTCTCCGACTACGTCGAAGCGCTCGAAAAAGCCGCTCTCTTCCAAAAAAATTCAAACCTTTCCCAAACCTTATTGCGGAAAGAATCGGAATTGTGAAATTTATTTGGAATCAAAAAATCCATTCTCCAAAAGAATGCAACGGCGTTGCGAGCCCTCGCCGCCAAACACAAAACGACGACAACGATCCAACCTTGTTGCCTTCCTCAAAAAAACGCTTAGTCTTTCCCTAAACGATAATGCCTGACAAAAACAAAAAACCGGCCAAAGACGACAAAAGCGGAGACTCGAAGTCTCCTCCCCGCATCCTGGTTTGGATTGCCTTTCTCGTCATCCTTCCCCTTGTTCTGCTGATCCTGCATAACGAGAAAAGGAATACCCAACGCGAGCAGCTGACACACAGCCAGCTTTTCCATCTGGTCACCAACATCCACTTAGTGGTGAAAGGCACCGTCACCCATGATCCTCAATACGAGGATTTGAAAAGAATCACCGGCGTACGCAAAGCCGGCACCTGGAACTCCGACGGCACTTTCGCCTCCGATGACACCAGCCAGCAAGAAGTCGGATTTTGGATGAAAAGCCCAATTCTGCCTGAACTCAACCAAGCCATGTTGAATTCCGGCAAATTCGAGCAAAAAGAAACCAACACTCTGCTCATCGGATTCCTCACCGGCCTCCTTCCCTTTGTCATTATCGCGGCGCTGATTTATTTCTTGATCTTCCGCCAAATCAAAATGGCCGGCAAAGGCGCCCTCAGCTTTGGAAAAAGCAAGGCCAGAATGCTTTCCAAAGACAAAAACCGAACCACTTTCAAAAACGTCGCCGGCGTCGAAGAAGCCAAAGAAGAAGTTTCCGAACTGGTCGAATTCCTAAAAGACCCCAAAAAATTCCAAAAACTAGGCGGCAAAATCCCCAAAGGCGTGCTTATGATCGGCGCTCCCGGAACGGGCAAAACACTCCTCGCCAAAGCCATCGCCGGCGAGGCGGACGCCTCCTTCTTCAGCATTAGTGGATCGGATTTCGTGGAAATGTTCGTCGGCGTCGGCGCCAGCCGCGTGCGAGACATGTTTGAACAAGCCCGAAAAAACACTCCCTGCCTCATCTTTATCGACGAAATTGATGCCGTCGGACGCAGCCGCGGCCACGGCCTTGGCGGCGGAAACGACGAGCGCGAGCAAACCCTCAACGCCCTGCTGGTGGAAATGGACGGATTCGATACCCAAGAAGGCATCATCATCATCGCCGCCACCAACCGTCCCGACGTGCTAGACCCCGCCCTTTTGCGGCCCGGCCGATTTGACCGCCAAATCACCGTCAACCTCCCCGACATACGAGGGCGAGAAGCCATCCTAAAAGTGCACGCCCGCAACGTAAAACTCGCCCCCGAAGCCGACCTTGCCGTCATCGCCAGAGGCACGCCCGGCTACTCCGGCGCCGAGTTGGCCAACCTCCTCAACGAAGCCGCCCTCTTAGCCGCGCGAAGCAACAAAAAAGCCATCGGCATGCACGAACTGGAAGAAGCGCGAGACAAAGTCCGCTGGGGACGAGAACGGCGCAGCATGGCCATGTCCGACGAAGACAAACAAATCACCGCCTGGCACGAAGCCGGCCACGCCCTCATCAACGTAATCCTCGAACATACCTACCCCCTCCACAAAGTCACCATCATCCCCCGCGGACAATCCCTCGGATCCACAATGTCCTTGCCGGAACAAGACGTGCTCAACCGCCGCAAAAAAGAAATGGAAGACATGATTGCCGTGACCATGGGCGGACGCATCGCCGAAGAACTTTTTAGCCACGACTTCTCCACCGGCGCCGCCGGAGACATCCAGCAAGCCACCAACATCGCCCGCGCTATGGTCTGCCAATTCGGCATGAGCGAACGACTGGGCATGGTGCAATACGGCGAAGACAGCGACTACGTATTCCTCGGCAAAGAAATGATCCGAAGCAAGGATTACAGCGAAAGCACCGCCCAAGAAATCGACCAAGAAGTCAAACGCCTCATCGACGAAGGCTACCAACGAGCCAGCCGCATCATCCATAAAAACCGCGACAAACTCGAAAAAATCGCCAACTCCCTCCTCGAATACGAAACCTTGGACGGATCCCAAGTTGAGGAAATCGTCAAAACCGGCAATTTCGCCATCCCGTCCGACACGCCGCCGCCAATCCCCACCGAAGCCGCCAAACAACAAAAAGAACCCGAAAAATCCGCTTCCCCAGACGCCGAAGTGAACCCCGGCTTTGACGGAACAGCGCCCGCAACCGCATAAATTCACTTTGGGAAAAATCTCCGCCCTAGCCAGAAAATAGATTTTCTCCACGCACTATTCGGTCTCCTACAATCCTATGCCAACATCCGCGCGGGATTTCATCATTGCTCCATCGCTTCTAGCCGCCGATTTTTCTCGCCTCGATCGAGAACTTCGACGCGTCCATCGCTCCGGCGCAGATTGGCTTCACCTCGACGTTATGGATGGCCACTTTGTGCCTAACCTCAGCTTCGGACCGGACGTCGTCAAAACAATTCGCCATTTGACTCCTCTGTTTCTGGATGTCCATCTCATGTGCGAACGTCCGGAAATTCTGATTCAACCTTTTGAAAAAGCCGGCGCCAACTCCATCACCGTCCACGCGGAACTAGAACCCAAAATCCCCTCACTGCTTCGGCAAATCCAAGACTCCCGCCTTAAAATCGGGCTTGCCGTCAATCCGCCAACCTCCATAGAAACCGTCCTTCCCTACCTCGAATCCATCGACTTGCTTCTCATCATGACCGTGCATCCTGGATTCGGCGGGCAGGCGTTCCTCCCAGAAGTTCTCCCCAAAATTCAAACCGCCGCGCAATGGAGAGAGCGGAAAAATCTCCGCTTCAGAATCCAAGTGGACGGCGGAATCAACCCCGAAACAGTCGCCCAATGCGTAGAAGCCGGCACCGATACACTGGTGGCAGGCTCTTCTCTCTTTGGCAAACCCAACTTGCGCGCCGCAGTGCGCCAACTTCGCAAAGCCGCCGCCGCCAACCTCTAATCACTTCCCTCCAGCGCCTTTTCCAAACATTGCAAAGCAAAACCTCGTTGCAAATCCGGATGCGCAAACTGATTGCGATAGCTTCGCAAACAACCGTAGCAACTCTCGCCCGAACCGCAGCCACACTCTCCTCCAACTCGCTCTTTGGCCGCCTTCAACACATCTATGAACGTGTCTTCTTCCTCATACAAGTTGGCCACCAAGCCGGCGCCGCCGGGCACATTGTCGTACAACACAATGGAAAGCCCGCTGGCTCTCAAACTTCCGGTTATTGTGGCGTTCAAATCAGCGTCCGGCACTTCCAAAGCAGACGCCGCCCCCAACAAGACCGCATACGCCAAAGAATACGCCTCCCATATGTCGGCAACGCCCGGAAAATCCAGACGCGTCACGTCGGTAACAAATTCGTGGCCGAGTGACAACTTGTATAAAGTTCCTGTGCAATCAGCGCCATTCGGCGATTTATGAGGAGGACTTTTACTATCAGGAAATCCGGCGCCGCACTTCAGGCAAATATGAAACCCGCGGCCGTTTTTGCCTTCGCACAAGACAACCAATGTCCCCGGCAAAGCCGGCGTAATCTTTACGCCCAAAAACTCCCGTGTATCTGCTTCGGGGTCTACTTTTTCATCAAAACCCGCAAAGTAGGGACGGGTTGTGTATAGGCGTTGCGCTCGCCTTTGTGGTTCTTTTTCCTTTTTGAAAAAATCCGTCACAAAACCGAACCGAGGCCACAAGTATTTTTGGGATTGATCCGGCGCCTTCGGATCGCCTTCTTCCCATTGTTCGAAATTGTGTTGCTCATCATATTCATAGCGCATCACCCGCAGTTCCTTGCCCGGAATCATTTTGACGCCGTAGGATTCCCATTCCCATTTATTGGCGACGACCTTTCCTCCGGGCGCATATTCGGCAATGGCTTGAGATAAATCTCGTTGCAAAGAAACCTTGGCGGCTTCGGAATTGCTGGACGAATGCGTATCCAACTCCACAACATCCACTGGGAATCCGTATTTGGGAATCACCGCTTGGCATTTCCACTTCCGCAAAGCGGCTGGCTTTGCCCGCCACTTTTTCTATCCAACTGCCATCGCCGGCCAATCCGGTTTCTTCGTGCATCTCTTCAGGCACGATAGAACGCAAAGCGGTTTCCAGAGAAACTCGATTCTGCTCGCAAAAACTTTGGAAATCTTTCCGTCCTCGCGGATTTCCCCAATCACCGACGAGACTTTGGACATCCTTAAATCGATCCTGGTTTTTGCGGAAAAAAGCAGACAAAGCAGTGGCCGTGATGTGTCGGGAAATGATTTTTTCGTTTTGCAGGCGCAGCGGCGGAGTGCGAAGAAACACGGCTTCCAAATCGCCCAGATCCACGCCGAGTTCAAAGGTTGTTGATGAGCTCAGCAAATGGATTCTGCCCTTTATGAACAGCTTTTGCCGCTCTTGCGCCACCCCGCTGTTTATCTGCGCGGTATGTTCTTCAGCGTTCAATCGAATCGGCATCTCTTTGTTTTCATAGAGATTTCGGTAGTGGTTCGGCGCCAAATCTCCCGCTTTTAGCGCAATCAAATTTCCCGGACATTTATTCCGCCGGCAAACGTCGCGGACATTGTAAAACTGCAATCGCTCGCAGGTATCGCATTGCCATAAATCATCGCTCTCTTGCGCCGCCTTTACCCGCAACCAAGCGAGATTCAAATGAAAGCCTCCGCTAGAATCAGCGCGCAGAAAAAGTTTGTCCGCAGCCTCAGTGTTATCATCATACTGGCAAATTTTCTTCCAGATTGCGCGCATCAAGTCTTGCGCCCGTTCTTTTTTCTCGTTCATTTTCAAATCATCGGGCAACAAACGAACCAGAAAATGCCCTACTATCGAGCGTTGCGGATTGCTCCATCCAAATGTTTTCTTTCGACCTTTTGGTTCGTTTATACAGACTGATAATTGAGGATAGTCCGACACTTTCTCCTCCTTCTTCTCCGTCTTCCAGTACGGATCGCCGGGAAAACGCACTGCGCGGCGAATGCGCAAGTCATCCAGCAAAACGGCAATCAACAATCTCGCTTCGGCTTCCGTAAAATTCCACGGCGGATTGAGCATCTCCTGCGGCAGCGGCAAGCCTTTAGACAGTTTGAGGAACCACTTTGCCAAACCAACGCCTTCCAGTGAAATTCGCCGCTCTTCGGTAACGGCTTCCCGGTAAATCATGGCGCGCACTTTGCGCTCTCTGTCTTTGCTGTCTTCGTTTTCAGGAAATACTTGATTCTCATCACAAATTTTCTGCAGGGAATTGGCTAATCCATCCAACGAAACTTCGCCATTTCCATGAGTGAGCGCGCGCCAAATCAAATTGCGGTCGCGGAATTTTTCGTAGCTATCCTGCGCATACCAAGCGAAAAAAGCCGCTTCCTGACGGTTGTCGGCAAAGGCCAGGATTTTCCGATTTTCTTCCGACAACAAACCGTGCAAAGCGGTCGCAATGACGACGTTCGGCCCGTCGGTGCCGTGAACGATTTCTCGCACAGGGTCTCCGGAGCTGCCCCGGGAGTATCCGCAAGCTTCGCATTTCTTCAGTTGGTCTTTGTGTTCTTTATGCGCGACACATTTTTTAACTGGCAACGACTCGGCCTCACCACATTCGCAATCGGAACTGTATTTCAAAATTTTCCCGCAATGGCGACACAGCCGCAGATTGTCTTTAGTCGATTGTTCTTCGGGCAAAGGCAGATAAAAATCCACGCCAAAGTTTTCGTGGCTCGGATCTCGGATAGCCTCCTACTTGTCCAACATAATAATGCTGGCCGCATTCGCCGCACAAAGCGATTTCCAGAGGACGAGCGGAATTTTCGCCTTCTATGCGGTTCAAGACGACTTTGTCCGCTCCGTTTTCGCGAACTAGAAACGCCCCTTCCAGCGCCCGCATAAAGAGATGAAAGCGCGACGGTTGCTGTTTTTCGGATTCCTTCCGTTTTCCAAAAACGATATTTTCAGCGGAAAAACCGTCCTTCTCGCCAAATAATTCTCCGGCAAATTTGGCCACCGCGATTTTGCCGACATCGCTTTTGTCGGAGGAAATGGTGGCGCTGGTCGCAATGCAACGAAAAGATTGATCGCCGCGTCCGCCCGCGCGCAAACGTTGCTTGAGCCTCCGAATCAACATTCCCATTTCCATGCCCTTGACGCCGCGATACTGGTGCGCTTCATCCAGCACGATGAACTGCCAATGCCTGCCCATGCCGTTGTCAAAAAGCGGGCTGTCGTCCGGGCGAATGAGCAGATATTCCAACATAGAATAGTTGGTCAAAAGAATGTGCGGCGGCGTTTCGCGCATTTCTTTGCGGAAAATCAACTCGCCCGGAAGTCTCTCTTCCTCGCGCCTTTTGAAGTCTTTATAGCGGCTGTTTTTGTCTTCTTTGTCTTTCGGTGTTTCCCCGATGTATTGGCCAAAAGTTGGTTTGAATCCCGAACCTGCTTTGGTCAATTTTTCACAAATCTTTCCCAATCGCTGCCGCTGGTCGTTGGCCAACGCGTTCATTGGATATAAAATCAGCGCGCGCACTCCCGGTTTCTGCAATTCGTCCGCCAGATGCTGGCGATACAACTCAAATAAAATAGGATAGAGAAAACTTTCGGTTTTGCCGCTGGCAGTGCCGGTGGCCACCACCACATTTTTCTTATCGCCATAGACAAGACGAATCGCCTCTTCCTGATGACTGTATAAATCATCCCCACGCAAAGCCGGCAAAAGCGAATTGGCCTTATCCTCGAAATACTCTTTGGCTAGATTGCGCGCCTTGTCTCCGCTCTGGAAACTTCGCGCTGGTTCGGGAATCTCCTTTCTCACCAATTCATATTTCCGCAATGCTTGGGCAAAGGATTCGCGCAACGAAGTGTCTTTGAAGTAAAACGAAGTTTTCAAATAATTCTCGTAGCGCGTCCGTATTGCATTGTGCCACTTTTGAATTTCACTTTCGCTAGGCATGGTTATTCCTTTTCAAAATGCTTTTTAAAAAATGCTTTCAACTTTTCAGCGTTCTTAGGTTGCATGGATTCTCGACGACGCGGGTCAAAAGGAATCGTCAGACACTTTTGGATATTGTCAAACAGAATCGTCTCCTTTAGACCCTTGGCATCAAATTTTTCTGCCGCTTTGGCGGCGAACATCAGCCCTTCTTGGTATAATTCCTCTTTTGCTCTTTCCAACTCCCGGGGCTAAAACCCTCGCCAATATCAGGTTTGATTTTCAACGGCTTCGGTTTCGCATCGGCAGGGATACGGACAATGGGGAAAACGACATCGCTATCTTTTACTTTTAATTTCACGCGCAGATCCATCGCTTTGCGGAGTGGTTTTTTGATGTCTTGATAATCAGCAAAACTATCTAGGCGGAGTTCTACCTCACAAGTTTTTCGATCTGTGGAAAGTTTGGTTCGAAATGTTGGATTATCCGTAGAGTTCAAGTCGTCAAAGCCAACGACAATCTCTGGAATGCATAACGGGAGACGAATCCGAATTTTCTCGTTTTCCGCCCTGCGAAATTTTTCGCGCTCCATTTCTATCGGAGTGTCTCGCCAATCGCCTTCTTTTCCTTTTTCCTCGATGAACTTCCACCAAATCCTCGGCAGAAGAATTTCCGCTTCCACGCAGTCTTCGCCGCTTCCCAAAACCCACTTTGTCCCGTCGTTGTCTGGATGCGGTAAAACGGCAAAAGTGTTTTCCCTCACTTTACAAATCCTATTAGAATCATCCGCCGGATGCACAGACAAGTTTCCTCCAAATTGAACGATGGTTTTCGTATGACCGTTCATTGACGGCTCAATCGGATCCACTTCCCCAAGCGACTGATTGTTGATGAAAATGTTCTTTAAACCTTTTGCTCGGCGAAAATCGAAGCTATCCAACAATTTAACTTTGGCGTCGTATATGCGGACAAAGAACCAACCGCTACGCTCGCCCAAAACTTCGGCAAGCGGAATTTCTTTGGGATGAATCGTCTTTTCTTCGGGGCGAAACTTGGCTAGCGCTTTGCCGCCTTTTTCTCTTCCAACCACAATCCAAGAGATACCTCGCCATTCTTCGGCATCGATTAACTGCGGCGCATCGCCGCCAAACAACTCGCCCAAGTCAGAGTCGTCGGCGAAACTTCGTCCCTTCAACGAAAACCGTTTGGTCGAGGAAGGAAGAGAGCAATTTTCAAAGCCGTCGTTCATTTCGCTGTCTTCGGAAAGGAAGAAAAAATGCGCACTGAAATCGGAGTAGCGGCATTGTCCGGCCTCTATCGGCGGCTTGCCGATTCTTTTGCCGCAAGACTTATGCGCGAAAACTATATACTCGCCGCTGGAAAGAGTCTTGACTTTTTGCCCTTCGCCCTGCCAGTCCTTCCGCATTTTGAACACGACAAACTTGTGTTCATCGTTGTGTTCGTCGAAAAGATTCAGAGCTTTGGAAGAATGTTCGCCTTTGAATTCGACCGTCACTTCAGCGCTAATGTCCTCCAAGATGTAGCGGCCATCGTTTGCGGTTATCTCCTTTCCTTGCCGCACTGATTGCACATCTTGTCCCCCTTCTATAGCAAGCGCGACCGCCCAGCGCCCGTTGTTTTCTTCATAACAGACAAAGCGGCATTGAGGCGGTCGCGGTTTTGGCGCACGATTGTCGTTTTCAGCGATTTGGTTTGTTTTGCCTCGTTTTCCTGGGGCTTTCGGAGGCTTAGACTGTTGTTTTTGCGGAGTTCTATTTTGCTCGCTTTCAGATTGCGGTTGGGATTTCTCTGGCGGAGGCAGAGAATCCAAAGGCGGCGGCGTTTCTTCCTTTGGCGGATCCTGTTGAGTTTTTGAAATCTCATCCTTTGCGGCGTCAGAACTTTCTGAAGAGTCGGAGCTTTCTTGCGGAGATGGCTCAGGCGTTTCTTCGGCGAGAACTTGCGTCTGGTTTTCCTGCGGTTGTTTCGGTGGAGTCGCCGTTTCTGTTTTCTCAGAAGGGTGAGTTTGCGCCGGCGATGGTGAATTTGAGTCTGGTTCCTTGACGCCTTTTGAAGATTTATCTTTGGTTTTCGCGCTTTCTTCCGGCGGCGAATTTTGGGGATTCTGGTCTTCTGAGTTCTCTGGCTTTGGTTTTTCAGTCGGAGGGTGTTTAGAGAAGAAACGCAAACATAACTCTTTCAACTTGCGCCAAGCAGATTGAATGGATTGAATCATTTTTCAAACTTCATGCGGGAAATTGAGCTAAGAAAAGGAAGTTTTCCGCATTTTTGTTGGATTGTCAATTTTTGTTTGGGAAAGTTAGTTTTTGCTTTTGCCCGATTGGCGCGCGGGAGGAAAAAGAGCGAGCAGATTTTCGTATGAGCGACGGAGAAGATTCTTTGGCCGACGCGGCGTTGATGAAGCGGGCGCTCCTGCTGGCAAGACGCGGCGTCGGTTTGGTTTCACCCAATCCGACGGTCGGCGCGGTGTTGGCCAAAAATGGAGAAATTCTCGGCCAAGGATGGCATCGCGGTCCGGGAAAGCCGCACGCGGAAATTGAAGCCATACATTCGGCTTTGGAACGCGGGCGTTCTCCGCGGCAAAGCACTCTTTACGTCACTTTGGAGCCTTGCTCCACTGCAGGGCGCACTCCTCCCTGCACGGACGCCATTTTTCAACATCAAATCGGCCGGGTTGTGGCCGCCGCCGAAGACCCCAACCCAAAACACGCCGGGCGCGCCTTCGCCATTCTGCGAGAGGCCGGCGTCCGCGTTTCCCAAGGGCTTTTCCGCAAGGCCTCCGAGGCGCTCAATCCCGGCTTTGCCCATTGGATTGCGCATCGGCGTCCATTGGTGACGATCAAAGCGGCGATGACTTTGGACGGCAAAATTGCCGCCGCTTCGGGCGAGTCCAAATGGATCACGGGCGCAGAAGCGCGCCGGGAAGGAATGCGGATGCGTTTTCGCAGCGACGCGGTTTTGGTGGGAATCAACACGGTTCTGGCGGATGATCCGAGTTTGACCGTTCGGCGGGGCGCGCGTTTGGAGGAGGAGCATCCGCAAAAACGGTTGCGGCGTTTCGTGTTGGACAGCCGCGCCCGAACTCCGGTGGACGCGCAATTATGCGTCGGTCGTTGCGCCGCGCTTACCACAATCGTCGTTGGTCCCCAAGCCTCCCAAGCAAGAGTGGATCGGCTCAGAAAGCGGGTTGCCGTCTGGCAAGCGCCCAGCGGCCTTGGATTCGGGGAAACCAGTGGAGATCGGAGAGGCCGATTCCCTTCTTTGAAGTGGCTGCTGGAACGCTTGGGCAAAGAGGGCGCCACCAGCCTTTTGGTCGAAGGCGGCGGACAAGTCAACGCCGCCTTTTTGGAAGGAGGCTTCGCGCAGCGCATCGCTTTTTTCTACGCTCCCAAAATTCTGGGCGGCGCTGATTCTCGAAAGTCGGTCGGCGGATTCGGGCAAAACGATCCGGCGCAGTTCCTTTCTCTCGCCGACATCCAATGGAAGAGAGTGGGAGAGGACTTGCTGCTCACGGCCTCTCTTGTTTCCCAATCAATCCGCGGCACTTCACAAACGCGCGAACAGTTGACAACCAAAGCGCCGGCAATCGGAAACAATCTTTATGTTCACGGGCATTATTGAGGAAACGGGCCGCGTCAAAGCCTGGATCCGCGGGCAAAAGGGCATCCGGCTGGAGATTCAAACCCGCTCCGCGGGCAAAGATCTCAAACTCGGAAGCAGCCTCGCCGTGAACGGCTGTTGTCTGACGGTTGTTCAGATTTCCGGGAGACGCCAAGCCCGCTTGATCGCGGCGGATATTCTTGAGGAAACCTGGAAGAAAACCAACTTTCGGCGCCTTGCCGCAGGATCGCTGGTCAACCTAGAACGCCCCTTGAAAGCCGAGGGAAGGCTGGACGGGCATTGGGTATCCGGACACATCGACGGCGTCGGCAAGATCACGCGATGGGCCAAAGATGGCCGAGACTGGCGACTCGAAGTCGCGCCTCCCCAATCTTTGATGAAATATCTGGCAGTCAAAGGCTCGGTCGCCCTGGACGGCATCAGCCTGACAATCGCCCAAGTGTTGTCCCGGCGATTCCGAGTTTGGATCATTCCGCGCACTTTGGAAACCACCAACCTCCGCGAAGCCGTCCAAGGAGGATACGTCAACCTAGAAACAGACATACTGGGAAAATACGTCGAACGCCTGCTGGAACGCCGCCAAAGCTGATACCCTCCTTCGCAAAACAAAAATTCCCAGAGTCCAGAAATCGCCTCATCTACCCCAAAAATCGGAAATGGTGCGGTTAGCAGGACTCGAACCTGCACGCCTTTCGGCACAACCACCTCAAGGTTGCGTGTCTGCCAATTCCACCATAACCGCAAACAGAAAACCCATTCACTCAAATCACCCCAAAAACGCAAGTGTATTCTTGCGTAAAACGAGAAGAAACCCAACAATCAAAACCAAAGCGGGCGGACTTTGCGCCGGACAAAAACAGCGGGCAGAATCCTCCGCAAAAAAAAAAAATCGACGCCGATATATGCCGGAAACCAAGGCCAACGACCTCCCGCCGCAACTGCGCGAACAATTCGACAAAGCCAAGCAGGCCTTTGACCGCGACAATCTGGACTACGCCGTCACCCTGCTGGAAAACGTTCTCAAAAACGCGCCCTCCTGCTACGAAGCCCGCGAAGTCCTCCGCGCTACCCAAGTCAAACGTCACGCTGGAAAAAAAGGATTCTTTAAGAAAATGCTTGGCACGGCCAGCAGCTCCCCCTCTCTGGCCAAAGCCCAAATCGCCCTCCGCGCCCACCCGGAAGAAGCCCTCGCCGCCTGCGAATCCATTCTGTCAAATAACCCCAACAGTATCGCCGCGCACAAAACCCTCGCCCAAGCGGCCATTGCCTGCGGATTTTCCAAAACCGCCGTCCTGTCGCTCGAAATAGCGCATCGAAACCTGCATTCGGACAAAGAAATCACCCTCAAATTATCCGAAGCGCTTCTCCTCGCCGGGAACACGTCGAGAGCCGAAGACATCCTCAAAGAGCTAGCCGCCCAAAACCCCCGCGATCCCGAAATTATTCAGGCTCTCAAAGACGCTTCCGCAAAACGATCCCTCGGCGAAGGCGGCTACGAAAAACTGGCCGAAGGAAAAGGCACCTTCCGCGACGTCCTCAAAGACAAAAACGAAGCCGCTCATCTGGCAGAGCGAGAAAAAACCACAAAGTCCCAAGACTCGCTCCAAAGACTCGCCGCCGAATGCCGGGAAAAACTCGCCCAAAATCCCGACAACCTGTCAATTCTTCGCCAACTAGCCGAAATTTACCGAGAGTCAGGCGATTGGGAACAATCCCTTCCTCTTTTCGAACAATTAGCCGCTTCCGAACAAGGCGCCGACCCCCAAATCCACCAAATCCTTGCCGAACTCAAACTCGCGCAATTCGACGCAGAAGCAGATCGACTCGACCCCAACTACCCAGCCAAGCGCCAAGCCGTCCTTCACCGCAAAGAACTTTGCGACTTCGAAAACTGCCGCTCCCTTGCAGAACGTTTTCCCACCGATTTGTCCCTCCGACTCGAACTAGGCAAGCGCTACTTCAAACGAGGAAAAACAACCGAAGCCATCAAAGAATTTCAGCGAGCGCAAGCCAGCGCCTATCTCAAAACACGAGCCCAACGACTCCTCGCCCAATGCTTCTGTCATCGAGGAATGCTCGACCTCGCCGAACGCACCCTCCAATCCGCCGTCAAAGACAAACCCGAACTGGACGACGAAAAAAAAGAACTCCTTTACGATCTGGGAGTCGTCCTCGAAAAAAGCGGCAAAAACGCCGAAGCCATAGATCAATTCAAACGCATCTACGAAATCGACATCAGCTTCAAAGACGTCGCAAACAAAGTCGACCAATACTACTCCCAGCTCTAGTCTTCTCTCAAAAATCGCAAAGTATCCAAAAGACCAAACCCAAGAAAAACCCGCAGCCAGAAACGAAAACAATCCGCCCATTCCCCCACGAATCCCCTCCCTTTGGAGTCACCCATTCCAGTTTTCCCATCCCTTCCCGTTCCACGAAACTTTCTTTTTCCGCAACGGCAAGGAGGCGCTTCGCTAACAGCAAGATGGAATTTTGCGCGCTTTTTGAGGGTTTCCTTGTTTTGCACTCTGCTCCAATTCGCGACAAAACCAGCTTTGGCTCGCCCATATCATCCACGAAAGCCAATGCGCCGATTGGACGGCCAACCGCCTCCAAAGCTTTCTTTTTTCCGCAACGGCAAGGGGAAAGACTATGAATTTTCCCGTCCCGCCAGAAGGAATAAAATTCCCAAAACCGACAAACCGCGCCGAAACAGCCAAGTCTTGGCCTTTTGCCCGCCAATCCTCTCATCCAATCCACTCGCTATTTGCCCCGGCGTCGCTTCAAAACTTTTTCCCGCAACCGGAAAAAAGCAGAATTTTTGCGCTTTTTGCGGATTTTGCCGTTTTTCAAACAACTTTTCTCAAACTTTTTTCATTTTTTTGTGATTTTTGGGTTGACTTTCTTCTTTTGGGAAATTAAAAATGAAGAAATTTTTAACAGTTAATAAATAGATTCTTATGAAACGAAAACTATCTTTATTGGCCGCCGTCGCCTGCCTTTGCGCGGGGGGGGGGGGTACAGCACCCAAGCGCAGTTGATCCTTGATGTTTATCCCAGCCAAGATACCCCCACCAACAGCATCTGGATTTTTAGCGGATCCTCCACCGTCGCTACCGCCGGGGAGCTAAGAACTTCCGGCAATCATTCTTCGGCGGATGGTTGGCAAACGGCCAGCGACATTTACAACGCCAACCTCCCTTCCAACGCGCAAATCACGCTTTCTCCCCTCTTTTCCAGCACCAACACCATAGACATCGAGTCGGTAAGAAAGCGCATTCCCGGCGGCGGCCGCACCAACATCACCTTTGCCGCCAATGCGACGAACACGCCGACCATCACCATCGGCACCACGCCCGTCAACCGCACGATTAATCGGATGTTCATGAACGATGTGAATACCGCCGATGAAATCGGCATTCGGGTCAACAGCAACTTCAACTATGGGCTTCTTAATGGGCAGGCGTCTTCTTGGACGGGGTCGGGCTTGCTAATCAACAAGCCGATTGGAGACTTTTTCATCAAGAATGTGGGGATCTTTGTGGGGTTGAACCCGAACTTTGCCGGCAGCGGAGTGACTTTGCGCATCCACAGCCAAGTCATCCCTGAACCGGAGGAATACGCCCTTGTCTTTGGCTTGTTTGCGCTCGGCTTTGTCTTCTTTCATCGCCACCGCCAAAAGAAACAACGCCGCCAAGCCGCCACTTTGTAACCGGCGGCAGTAGTCCATGATTGGTGGCAAGCCAGCCGCTAGTGAGCAGAATCATCCCCGAACCAGAGGAATACGCGCTTGTCTTCGGCCTCTTTGCGCTGGGCTTTGTGATTATTCGCCGCCACTGGCAAAGGAAACAACAGCAACAATCCGCCGTTTAATCGGCTCGTGATCTGTGGCCTGCGCTTTGGCCTCCGCTAAAAATCGGCCTCGTTCTTCAAAGCAACTTCGCTTCCATCTTTTTGGGAGCGGAGTTTTTTTTTTTTGCCCAGTTCTTCAATGAAGCATTCGATTCGGCTTGCGGGAACGGCGAAGGTTTTTTGAGCGCAAGAAGGATGTTGCCGTTTTTCGCTTTTTGGATTATTCCAGCCCGCCCCGATAATAGACCATGCAAAGGGCGAGCAGAAGGAGGGCAATGCTTGCGCCCGCCAACCAGGGTATCTTTTTGGGTTGTCGATAGGCGATTCCGGCTATTGCGGAGAGGGCAATCCAGCAGAAGAGTTTGACGAGAATCCAAGCTGGGAACGGGAAGGGAATGCCGAGCTTGGCCACGAGCCCAAATCCGGCAATCAGCGCGAGCAAACTGCAAACGCCGGAGGCTATGAGCACTTTGCGCTTTGAGGTTTTTGCGGGGTTGGCAAATGCGGCGAAGGCAAGGCCGGCCAGCAGAATGACGGCAAGAACGTGAATGACTCGGTATAAATTCGGATCCATAGCGATGAGTATTAGGAAGAAAATCGGAATCGTAAACTATCAAAACGGCATTTTTGCCGCCGCCGATTTCTGGGAAGTTTGCGGTTTTCCTTTCTTCAAAGATTGGACGATGTGCGGATTCGGTCTCATTAGGGAAGGCCGCGAACGGCTAGGACGGACCAAGGACGAGAGCCGGCTTTTGTTCGATGGCGCGGGAGAAGTTGGCCGGAGTTGCTTTGGATTTCGGAGATTTGAAGGTGTCCGGAAGTTTGTCCGGCGGCGACGATCCACTTGCCGCAAGGCGTGACGGCAAAGGAACGCGGCGTGGTTTCGGTGGGGAATTGCCCGATGGATTGGAGACGGCCGGTTTTGGGAGAAACACGAAAGCCGGCAATGCTGTCGTGGCCGCGATTGGCGACGTAAAGAAAACGGCCGTCTGGAGTGATTTCCAAATCCGAGCAAGTGTTGGGCGAGTCAAAATTTGCCGGAAGAGTGGACAAGCTTTGCCGAAGGCGGATTTGCCCCGTGTTGCGGTCAAAGCCAAAGACGCTCACGCTGCTGCCTTGTTCGTTGTCGAAATAAAGGCAGTCCAATTGAGGATGGAACTGGAGATGTCTGGGGCCGGTTCCAGCGCCGGTATGAACGAGCGGCGGATTCGCCGGCGACAAATGCCCGTTTTTTGCATCGAAGGAAAAAATATAAATCGCATTCGGGCCGGTGTGGGGAACATAAGCCCATCGATTGTCGGGATGAACCAGAATTGCGTGGGCTTTTTCGGCGGTGGGACGCCAGTGAACCGCTTCAGGCAGGAGCGCGCCTTGGGAATTGAGTTGGTGGACGCCCACTTTTCCAGCGCGGTAATAGGCCGAGAGCAAAAAAGATTCAGAGCGATCCAAAGCAAGGTAGGCGGGATCCGCTCCCGCGGAGATGACGGAGAGGAGTTGAAGTTCGCCTGTTTTGGGATCCATTTTGTAGCTGGCAATCTCCCCGGAGGATCGATAGGCAGCAAAGAGTCTGGTGCCGTCACCGTTGGCCGCAAGGAATCCGGGTTGTGCCGAAGTAGAGACTTGCCCGGCCAAAACAAGCGCTCCTGAATCGTCTTTTTGGCGGTAGATTTGAATCTGTTTTTCTCCGGCAAGCGAGACGTACACGATGTTGCAAGCCCCATCCGACTTATGGACTTGGGCAGAGCCATCCAAAGCAAAGGCGAACGCGGAAAGGAGAGTCCACAGAAGCGCTTTGGTCAGATGCGGCGGAACGTCGCAACGTCGGAAAAACAACCCAAGGGAGGCGGCGATTGAACGAACGGCAAAGGATTTCATGCTATAAATTTTCGCTGTCGACAAAGACTTTGGACGATGTTTTTTGGAAAAGCAATCCAAGAAAGTTGCGATTGCGAATTGACAAGGCGGGATTTGAGGCTATTATCGGTTGCCAATCAATTAAACACGCGGCTTTTTGAGACGCTGAAATGGAACCTGATGAAACGAAACTTTCTCATGCGCACTTCTTTTATCCGATCTTTTCTTTTTGCGGCCTTGCTTGGCGGGTTGTCGATAACGGGGCTTCACTCTCAGGAATCTGCCGGCGACGAGAAGGACGAATCTCGCTTGACTCTGGAGCGGATTTTTGAAGGAGACGATTTCCAAGAGGAGTCTTTTGGCCCGGCGCGTTGGCTGCCGGACAGCTCGGGATATACGATTGTTGAGAAGTCCGAAGGCAAGGCGGGCGGACAGGATATTGTGTTCTACATTCCCGGTTCGGAGAAGAAACGGGTTTTGATCGCCGCCCGCCATCTAATTCCGAGCGGCGAGACACGTCCCCTCAACATTGAAGATTACTCTTGGTCGCATGACGGCGCGTATCTGTTGCTGTATACAAACAGCCGCCGAGTGTGGAGGGCGAAGACTCGCGGCGATTATTGGGTGTTTGACGTTACCAGCCACGAGCTGCGCCAACTGGGAAAAGACGCCCGTCCGTCCAGCTTAATGTTCGCGACCTTTTCGCCCGTGGATCATCGTGTGGCTTACGTCCGCGATCGAGACATTTACATCGAGGATTGGAAGACGCAAACAATGCGGAGGTTAACCCGCGACGGTTCAGATCATATAATCAACGGCACATTCGATTGGGTTTATGAGGAAGAATTTCGCCTGCGAAAGGGGTTTCGCTGGAGTCCCGACGGCGCCAAAATCGCCTACTGGCAAATCAATACCGAAGGAGTCGGGGTCTTCTACTTGATGGATAACACCGACGGGCTTTATCCCAAGTTGATCCCGATTCCATATCCAAAAGTCGGCGAGACGAATCCAGCCTGCCGCGTGGGCGTTGTCGATCCCTCCGGCGGAGACACTCAATGGATTCCTGTGCCCGGCGATCCACGCAATCACTACGTCGCTTCTTTAGAATGGAACGGCGACTCCGGCAACACACTAGTCCTGCAACAACTTAACCGCCTGCAGAACACAAACCGCTTGATGACTTGGGAGGTAAGTAACAAAGAATCGCACACTATACTAATCGATCGAGACGAGGCATGGGTGGAACATGTGCGTCCTCTGCGCTGGCTAAAAGATGGAAAACGATTTCTTTGGCTTAGCGAGCGCGACGGCTGGCGTCATTTATATCTGGCGGACCGTTTTGGCAAAGAGTTTAAACTGCTCACTCCCGGCGATTACGACGTTATTCACCTAGAAGGAATCGACGAAATCGGCGGCCGCGTTTACTTCATTGCCTCGCCGGAAAACCCAACTCAGCGCTATCTTTACACCGTCCCAATAACGGGCGGCGAAGCAATGCGAGTGACTCCGAAGGATCAAGCCGGCGTTCACGGCTATCAGCTCTCCCCAGACGGCCAATTTGCCATACACTCCTACTCGTCTGCAAACCTCCCCTTAGTCCGCGATCTTGTAAGCCTCCCAGATCATCAAGTTCTCCGTCCGCTTACCGATAATTCCAAACTGCGAAAAGCATGGGAAAAACTGAACCGCAAACCTATTGAGTTTTTTCGCGTGACCATAGAAGAAGGCGTCGAATTAGACGGATGGATCATGTCTCCGCCCAAAGCCTCGTTAGACAAAAAGCACCCCCTGCTTGTGTTTGTCTATGGAGAACCCGCGGGACAGACGGTACTAGATCGCTGGGGAGGCAAACGCTATCTCTGGCATCTTCTACATACACAAAACGGATATTATGTGATGAGCGTCGACAACCGCGGCACTCCCGCCCCGCGGGGACGCGATTGGAGGAAGTGCGTCTACCGCCAAGTCGGCATCTTAGCGCCGCAAGATCAAGCGGCCGCATTAGAACAAGTGCTGAAGCAACGACCGGAACTCGATCCGAAGCGAGTAGGCGTTTGGGGATGGAGCGGAGGCGGTTCCATGACTCTGAATATGATGTTCAAATATCCCGAAAAATACGCCGTGGGAATGTCAATTGCCCCAGTCCCCAACCAACGCTACTACGATACCATCTACCAAGAACGCTATATGGGACTGCCAAAAGACAACGTGCCCGGATTTCGAGACGGCTCCCCAATTCACTTTGCCAATCGGCTCAAAGGCGACCTATTGCTTGTGCACGGCACCGGCGACGACAACGTGCACTATCAAGGCACCGAAGCCCTAATCAACGAACTAATCGCCCTCAACAAGTTCTTTACCATGATGGCCTACCCAAACCGAACCCACTCAATTCGCGAAGGCGTCAATACAACCCCGCACTTATACCAACTTTTAACCCGCTATCTATACAATCATCTGCCCGCCGGCGGCCGATAACGCCTTTACCAGTCTGCGCAATTTATAGATTGCCACTTCATAGCGCCTTGTCAACAGAGAATCTTCACACGAACACAATCCCTCCCGAAAGATTGGGCAAACGTTTTTCCCGGAAAATGCGTTCGCCGTGAGAAAGAAACTCAATCTCACCGCCTCCATGCTCTTGCCAATCGATTGCCGAATAATCCCCAATTTTTCAAAGCCAACAGCGCGTTAACAAAAAATAACCCAACAAAAATCGTCGTCAACTTGCTGGCACCAATAATCGAGGCAATTCTAAAAGCCATTGAGAAAAAAGTTTGAAAAAAATAGAAACAAATGTTGTATCTGATCCCAATCTCCTCTATTTTTCTCTTGTTTGATCGAGAAATGCCGAAGAATTCGGAGAAAGAAACGAACATATTTTGAGTTATGGAAATGCTGAAGAAGACAGCCAAAACCCGCCAAGATCGATCGGTTGTCATCCCGATGATCGACGTTCCCTCTCGGAATCGAGCCTCATTCGCCCCCTTCCCCTAAAAGAGGAAAAACTTGGCAGCGCCCCAACTTGCGGCCAATCCTCGCTCCATGCCTTGGCCGCAAAGCCAAATTGATAATCCGCCTCTTCAAAAGTTCATGCAGACGTCCAACGCCCCTTCCGACACCCCGCCTAACAAACTCCCAAGAAGATCGCCATTCTCTTTTCCCTTTTGCCGTTCCTTCGATCCGTTTGCCCGTTGCGTGGAGAGTCTTTTGGGGAGTTGCGCTTGCGTTACTGATCGCTCTCCATCCAATCGCCACACCAGGTCCTTTCACTGAACGCAAATCTGGCGAAGACTTCAACACCTTGGGATTCGCCGGCGGAAACAAAAATCCTGTGGGGCTTTGCGCCGTCACGATCAACAACAAAATGTACATGCTGGTGTCTAACATTCGGGACAAGAAAATTTACGCACACAACTTGGAAAATCAAAGACGTCTGAATAGCCACCATAAGACGGACGACGATTTCGTTTTACACACCAAGAATAGGTCTCTTGTTGGAACCTGGCCAGATGGAACGACGATTTAGGTAGCCGATGACACCATTCTTACGTATGTTACGAATGGCGACACAACCACCTCTACCAATATGTATACAAAGATTTTCGCTTACTCATTGAACTGGACGAGCGTAACAAACAATGCTGGCGAAACGAATACATCCGAAGGAGTACTGAAAGGAAACCTCGACAACGACAAAGAATTCAAACTCTATGATGTTAACGTTCTTCTTTCCAAAGAAGAAAAAAGGAGATTAAACAGCGCTCCGAACAGCCTCTAGTCAAATGGCACAACCACGTACGTAGCTAACCATGGCTGGGACCGGATTTATGCCTACAACATGTGGAAGGACTCAAATGGTAACAGATGGACGGAGGATTCGGAAGGATCTAGAATTTTTGACGGAAGCACAACGGAGGTTTCAACTTGGACGGAGAGAATAATTAAGCCCAAGGAATTTGGTCGGATGGCAAGACCATATGGGTGTCAGATTTCGCAGGAAGCACAACCAATCATGTAAAGAAAATCTCGCCTACAATCTAGCCGACGGAAGTCGCGTTCCTTCCAAAGACTTCGATAAATTGCAAGCCGCTGGCAACGACAGGCCTCACGGAATCTGGTCGGACGGGGAAACCACGTGGGTGGCCGATAAAATCGACAACAAGATTTACGCCTACAAAATGTCGGACAAGAGCCGCGATTCTAGCAAAGATTTTAACCCCCTCGCAGACGCCAAAGATGAAGATAAATGAACATCCGATAGACCTCTGGTCCGATGAAACGACGATGTAGATAGTGGATCGGAATGGAGAAAACAGCGAGATTCACGCATTCACACTACCGACAACCGGGATGGCGGCGGCGCGAAACGCGGCAAAGGGTTTCAACACTTTGGTCGCCGCCGGGAACCACTGGCCTAAGGGTCTTTAGTCGGACGAGACGACCATGTGGGTAACAGATGAGAAAGATAGAAATCTACGCCTACCGATTATCCAACGAGGCCAACTTGGGATCTTTGGAGTTGACGGGACACATCCCGCCCGGCAACCATGAATACGAAGACTTCAAAGTCCAACTCAATGCTTCATTCGATAGCGGCATTACTCGATATGATGCATTTATTCCCTACGCAACCTCTTACCTCACGGTTTCGCCGAAGACTTTCCGTCCCAGCGACGGCGAATACACAACAGACGGCCACTAAGTTAGCGGCGTTTCCTATTCCCTGGCAAACGCCGACATGACAAGGCCCGGCTACCAAGTCAATTTAGCCGTCGGGAACAACCCAATTGCTGTTACCGTCACCAACGCAAACACAAACACCCTCCCCCGAAGCCAAACCTATAAAGTCGACGTCTATCGAGAATTCTTCACCTACAACGATCCGTCAAAAGATATTTTAGTCCCGAGCAACTCCACAATTCAGAGCATCTAGGCAAACGAAACAACAATCTGGGTGGCAGAATCTGGTAATACTTATGCGAATGTGAATAACGAACAATACAAAAAGATTTTGGCCTATAACCAATAAATGAAACAACGTATTGAATCCCAAGATTTCGTTTTGACGACTGATAATTTCTCGCCTTGAAGCCTTTGGTCGGAGCGCAACGATGTGGGTATCAGATTGGCTGACGCCAAGTTATACACCTATAAAATGTCCAACAAAGATCCGGATGGAAGTAAGGATTTTAGTGGGCTATCTCGTACAGGGGAAGAGATGGAAGAAACTATTTCTCTTATTCCTAGCGATATCTGGTCGGATGAAGCGACCATGCAGGTAGCAGACGGAGGTAGCGGAGCAATTTACGCCTACGATGTAAAAAGCAAAAGCCGAAAAACAAACAAGGATGGTGGGAACTTTGAGCGGAAACTGCAGGATCTACTAAGCGGAGCCGAAAAATCACAAACCAACCGCTATTTGGTCGGATGGCGAAACGCTTTGGGTAGCAAACGGAGATACAAATAACGCCAAAATTTGCGCCCACAAATTGACGGGAGGCTGCCGAGAAGAAAGGAAAGATTCCAACACACTAAAAGCCGTCGGAAACCACCATCCATCTGGACTCTGGTCATATGGAACAAGCATGTAGGGGGCGGACTCAGAAGACGGCAATCTATACGCCTAGAACCAGCCTCACTCCGGAAACACCTCGCTAGACTAGAAAGCTTGGAACTAAGCAACGTCTATTACGGAAATGAACTTTTTTTCAGAGCATTTTGAAAGCGACACAACCGAGTGCCCCAATGCTTACGTGCTTCATCCAACAACTTTCACAACGGTCGCTGCCGTGCAGGAAGATCTGGACGCTATCACCGTGGAGATATCTCCGCCCGACGCAAGCCCCATCCTTTCCGGCCATCAAGTCAACTTGAACTTCGGCAACCTCAACCTGATATCAATCACTGTCACTGCCGAAAATGGCGTCACTAAACAATACACCGTCAATGTTAAACGAAGATATAACGACAGACGACTCCCGTTTAGAGACTTCAATTTTTTGACAACATGCAACTCCGACGCCAATCCAAAAGGCCTATAGTCTGATGGGACAAATATATGAGTTTTGAACTCAGCGGATAATAGGATTTACGTCTATAAGATGGTAGATAACAAATAGGGCAAGCTGGACGGTGGCAAAGGATTTGGATTGAAGGGAAATACTTCTACTCCCAGTGAAATCTGGTCGAATGGCGAGATAATGTAGGTGACAGACTCAGGGCGCGATAAGATCTACGCCTACGATCTAAATACCTCCACAAATCACTATCCTTCTTCCGAAGACTTCAACGCCTTAGAATCTTCCGGAAACGGATCTACATGAGGCCTTTGGGCAGACGAGTCGGCAATGTGGGTAGTAGATGATAGTTTTAAAGCCAAAGTTGGGAATGCTCTGGTGCAAAAAATCTTCGCCTATAATCTAGGTGATAAAACTTGACCACTAAATCTCGAGTCGTTAACAAAGAATTCACACTAAGCCTTACCAACGAAAACCCTTGGGGCATCTGGTTAAATAGGACCAACATGTGGGTTTTGAACTGGTATGATAAAAAGATATACGCCTACGATATGAATGCCGAAGTTTCCGACAGTTCGGACGTTTCTAATGCTTCCACGTTGATCGCTTTGAGATTGAGCGGAATCGGATTGAATCCCGCCTTTTCGCCCGATGAAGAGATTTACACGGCGCTCGTAGATTACACCGTTGCTTCCACGACGGTGACGGCGACGCTCAATGATTCAGGGACATCGGTGAACATCTTTTCCGGCGTTCGCGCACAACCTGAATCACCGATAGAAAAGGTACTCATGTTGCCTTGAGAGAAGGGTACAATATCATCGCCGTTGGCGTCACAGCCGAAAATGGAATATCTCGGTCGACTTATCTTATTGAAGTAACGAAGGCCGAAGCGTCGCCGACATCGGGCGGGCCGTTGACCGTCTTCCAATCTGCATTGGTTGGCGACAATCCATCGGCGAGTTCCGCCTCGGCCGCCGGCTTGGGAGAATGGAAGAGCCAATTGATTTTTGCCGAGCCTTTGGCGGATGGCGGCGTTCGATTCGTGTTTGCCGTTCCCAATGCCGAAGAGTTCGGAATCGAGGAAACGCCCGATCTTTTGGGAGAAACTTGGAGGCCATTGCCGGAGGAGGAAGTCAAAATCCTGCGCGAATCCAATGGCGGCGGCTCGGATCGATTGACCATAATTTTACCGAAAGCGGCAGGAAAACAACGATTCCTCCGCCTAACTCCGCTAAAATAAACTGGGATTTTTTGCTTTATTTGAGAGTACGACAACATTAAACTATTAACACTATTTTTCAGACAATGAATAAGACACTTAGGAAAACTTTTTTGTTCGCTTTGCTTTTGGCTGTTGGAATGCAGCCGGCTTTGGTTTTTGGCCGTGATGGCCGTGATTTCAGGGGATATCTTGGCGAGGTCTATGTCGGAAACACCGTAGATTCTAGCTGAGAAAGAGGCATAGAAGTTCGAGAAGGAGCAGTGACAGTCGAACGAAAGTTCGTCTACGATTGGGAATTCTTAAGAGATCATGATTTGTGCACGCCGTCTTTCACAGTCGAACGCCCAACGGTTCTGGTTCTTCATGGACATAGTAATTATTGGACATTGGAAGAGGTGTACCAAAGAGAGGGCTACACTAGGCTGTTCGCTAGGACTTTGCATGTAGGATCATCTCTTGTGGAATTTGGCCAGGTACTAAATATAAGGACAGATGAATATGGGTTATCGATTCTCTTGTATCAGGGAGTTTATAGGTTTTGTGATCCTACTTCTTCTGGAAGTGCTTTTTCATATACTTTGAGGCATTATGAAGAATCGGCAGAAGTGTATGCCAAGATCCCTGTGGGAACTACGCTTAGAAGATGGAGGAATGTCCAAAACCCGATCACCGTGAACTACACCACTGTCGATGGCACGGCAAAAGCCGGCGAAGACTACACCGAAACCAGCGGCACGCTTACCTTCCTCGCCGGAGTAACCAACTTCCACAAAACCATCTTCGTTCCCATCATAGACGACAACGTAGACGAACCCACGGAACAATTTAAGGTAAGATTTACAATCTCCGGCGACGTCGGGCAGTTTCATCGCGATACAGCGACAGCTGACGTGCTGCAGCCCGACGGGGTAGTTATTCGTCGCAGGGAGAACTCCCGCGATTTATTTGTAACCATCGTAGAGGGGGGAGTTGAAGACCCTCCGACCTCTCCCCCAGTCAATGTGAACAATGGCGGCGGCGGTGTGACTCCGATAATCACCCCCTTCCCCTCGGGGAACGGTGGCTCGGCTTCGTCCTCGCTTATGTTCAACACCAAGCAGGTGTCTTTGAGCGAGAGCGGCTCTGCCACTTACCAAGTGAAACCCACTTCCTTGCCAGCCAGAGACATCACGACCGTCAACCTAGCAACGACGCATTCTGGAATCACTTTGAATCCTAGCAAGTTAATGTTCACCACCCTCAACTGGCAGAGCTACCAAACCGTGACCGTGACGGCCAGCGCCGATGCCGCCGACACCAACGAGCAGGCAGGCATCCAGCATTCAATACCATCCAGCCCGGGCTTCCTAGCCATCAACAACGCCGGGATTGTCTCCGTCACCCTTTCCCACACCGTCGTCGAAGAGGAAGAACCCGAAACACCGTCAGAGGAGCAGCAAGAAGTTCAACAAGTTCAAGTGCCTCCAACCGACTACGACCAAGATGATAACGGCTTGATTGATGTTAGCAACTTGGCGCAGCTGAATGCGATTCGCTGGGACTTGAACGGCGACGGCCAACCCGACAAAGAAGAGTTTGCCAAAGCTTACAACCAAGCCTTCCCCAGCGCCATCGCCAACATGGGCATCCCCAATAATACCCAAGCCCAAGGCTACGAACTCACAACGAACCTCCACTTTGATTCTCACAAAAACAATCAAGCCGATGAAGCAGACCCCTTTTGGAATCCAGGAAACGGCTGGCAGTCCATCGGGGTTTTCGCCAACCCTTTCCAAGCCGTTCTAGAAGGCAACAACCATGGGATTGTTAACCTGTTCCAAGACCAGAGCGACGCCGCTCTTTTCTATGAGAAGCCAAGTGGCTTGTTTGGCGCAATCGGCAAGCGGGGGCAAGTGGTCAATGTAGGCTTAGAAGGCGTTCATATTCAAGGGGTTAACTTTGTGGGTGCATTGGCCGGGTTGAATCAAGGGCTTATTCGCAATTGTTCTGTTCGGGGTCGGGTAGCAGGAGCGAACAGCGTTGGGGGTTTAGTGGGTCATAACTTTGGCCATATAGCAGATAGCCATGTTCATGCGGCGGTTTTGGGGAACATTGGGGTAGGTGGTTTAGTGGGCTGGAATGCGGGCGGTTTAATTGAGGGAAGCACCGCGCCCGGCCAAGAAGGCCAAGAAGAGTCTCTTGGTTTAGTGGGCTTTGGCACGCCGGCGCGCTGAGGAGAAGTCTCGCATTTTCCGAGAGCATCTTCGTGGTTTCGCCCCTCTTGTTTAAAAAGGGGGGCGTTTTCTTTTACATTTCTTTTGGAAGATTATTTCCCCAAGTTCCATAGAGAATTTATCGGGAGAAAGGAGAGAGCGGGGTTATTCCAGCGGAGCTGCGGGGCGTTGATTCCCATCTTTTCGAGGGAGGCAATCGAAAAGAGAGGGGAGTTTCTCTGGCGCAAGAAGCAAGCGGTTAGGGCGCTGGCCAAGAGAGCGGGCGGGAAGAGGCGCCCAGTCAAGCAACCGGCGCCTTGTAAAGTGTTTTTGGTTACGAAGGAATCTAGGAAGCTTGGAAGTTAGATTTAGATGAGGATGGGACTGCGGAAGAGTCTTAGGACTTTGGCAAGGCTAATGAATATCCCGTCTTGCGCGCCAACTCCAATAACAAACAACCTCCCCACCGGGCAAGAGTTGGCCCGCAAAGGCGTTCGTTGCATTAGCGGGCAAAATTCTTCTTGCTAGAAGAATTGGTTCAGGTTTTGCCGTTTGAAGATAGGGCAAAAAGGATAGAGGAAGATGCCTGATCGGCAACGGGTTTGTGGGGGAGCGGGAGCATTGGGATAAGACTCGATACTGGTGGCTTTGCCAAGACGGGAAGATGCCTGAATACGAGGCTTCGCAAGCCAACAACATCATTGGCCGATTGCTGTTGACTCTGACGTCTCCGCCAGAGCCGAGCCGCCGGTTGGATGGTTTCACTATTTTTCGTTGATAGAAAAATTGATTGACAAGTAAAGTTAAATTTGGCCTTTGGTTTGGTGGTGGGGAATTTCTGTTTTCGGTTGATGAATCAGGCTTTTGGTAACGGCTTAGTATCCTATTATTTGTGTGGGTTTGGTGGGTGGGTGTTGGCTGGGAATTTGGATGCGAGGGGGGCAGTTGTTGTTTTTCTGGGAAGGTTTAGGCTTGCTTTGGCGTCTGGCGTGTGTCTAAATTTGGTGTTTTGAATGCGGTATTTGATTGGAACGATGAAAAGTGTAATCGAGAGAGTTTTACGAGGGTCCGTTTTGGCAATTGCGGTTTTGGCGACGATCTGCTTGACCGGATGCGGTCAAGGCGGGCATGATCATGATGATTCGGATCACGATCATCCTCACGCGCAGGATGAGAACGGGAGCGAACGTCATGGAACGGAAGATTCCGATGCCGACGGCCCGACGGCGTCTTTGGCTGAAGAGGATTTGACGGCGCAGAAGGCGGCGTATCCGCTAGAAGTTTGTCTGGTGGAGGGCAGCGAGTTGGGTTCAATGGGAGAGCCTGCGGAGTATGTCCACGAAGGGCGGTTGGTGCTGTTCTGTTGCAAGGGCTGCACTGAGGACTTTCAGGCGGAGCCGGCAAAGTATCTTGCCCGGTTGGACAAGGCTTTGGAGGCCGTTTCCGCCAGCGGCGGCGCAGCGGCGGAAGAGTAGAATGCGCTTCAATCGCCGCGGTTGGCGCCGACGATGTTTTCGAGAGCTTGCCTGGCGCGTCGTTTGACGGCGCCGTATCGGTCTCGCCGCGCCAAAAGTTTGAGTTTGGGGACGGCCTGCTTGGCTTTTTCTTTGAGGTCGCCAAGTTGCTCGCAAGCATAAGCGCGCACTGCAGGATTAGTGTGGTTGAGGCCTTTTAAGTAGGTTTCTATTTGGCTGGAGTGCGCCGGAATTTCCTTCAACGCTTCCAAAAAACGCGCGAAATGATCGCTACGGACTGTCAAAAGATTCATGAGTGGTTGGGTTGCGGTCACGGCTTTATCGCCAAGACGACCAAGGTTGGCGGCCGCCGCCAGTTTGACTTCGTCCGATTCGTCTTCCAAAGAGGCAACGCTGATAGAGAGAACTTCGGACGTTTCCGAAGCGGTTTTCCCAAAGCCAATCAAGGAGGCTTCCCGGATTTCGTGATTTGGATGGGCGAGGGAGGCGCGATAGACGTCGGCTGTTTGCGGCGTTGCGTCGGCGAGTTTTGCCAAACTGCGAAGGGAGGCTAGTTGGAGGCGGTCGGAGGCTTGCGAGGTGAGGTGGGCAATTTGAGCGACTGCCAGTGGAGGCGCTTGGCCGACGGCGCCGAGGGCTTCCACGGCGGCAACTTGGATATCTTCGTTTTGTTCCCCTAGGAGCGTTGCAATGGATTCGGAGTGAGCAGACGCTCGGCTTCCGAGGCTTTTGAAGGCGCGGAGAGTGGCGAGACGGACTTTGTCACTGCGGTCTCGGAGAAGTTTTTCCAACGCGCTGATGATGGGTTCGCCGACTGAGGAGAGCGCCGGGACGGAGATTGCGGCGGCTTGGTGAACTTCCGCGCTGTCATCTTCCAGAAACCGATGGACGTCGTTTTGGTAGCGGTCCGGTTTGCGCGAAATGGTGATGAGACACCGGAGTCCGGCGGCCCGAACTCGGTCGTTGGGATCGCGGAGAAGGCGTTCGACTTTCGGCAGGGCGTCTCTGCCGTCGACGCCTAATTTTTGAATGCCGTAAAGAGCGGCGAGCCGGACGGAGTCGTTTTCGTGCTGCAAGACGTCGGCAAGTTTGGCTAGGCCGGGGATGCCGGCTCCGACAAGGCTGTGAATGGCCCAATGATCGGGAAGGATGCGGCCGCTGTCTAATTTGCCTATGTGCTGGAACAGGGCGTCGACGGCAGCGATTCCCATCGAGGCGATGGAGGCTTTGAAGGTTTCGGCAGTTTCCGGCGAGTTGTCTTGTTCTATTTGTCGGATGAGTTCGGGCGCGGCGGCAGCGGCGGCGGGGCCGATTCTTCCAAGGATGTCCGCCGCCCAACGTTGTATAGAGGCGTCGGGGTTGTTCAACATCTTGGCGAGGCGGGGGACGCTGAGTTCGGCGGGCAAAGCGAGGATGCCTTCGGCGGCTTCGCGGCGAATTTCTGCATTGGCATGGAGGGCGAGAGGCCAAAGAACCGGAGCGTAAAACTCTGGTTCCGGTTGGATGCGGCGAAGGGCGCGCAGGGCTTGGATTTGCAGTCCGAGCGCGGGGTCGTCGCCGGCGATGGAGATGAGAATTTCAGAGAGCGGGCGCGCTTTGATTCCCATCGTCTGCACGGTCGACAAAGCGGACAATTGTAGTTGCCGGTTGGTTCCTTGCAGGCATTTGCGGAGAGCGGGAAGAGCGGGCGGGCCAATTTTTCCCAGCGTTTCCGCCGCGTGGAGTCGGACGTTTTCGTTTTCATCGCTTAGTAGTTCCACAAGGCCGGGAATTGCGGGAGCGGCTTTTTCGCCAAGCCAGCCGAGGGCTTTGGCGGCTCCGGATCGGATGCGGGAGTCGGGGTTTTTTAGGGCGGGTCGCAGTTTGGGAAGAGCGACGTAGCCGATGCTGCCGAGGGCAAAGGAAGAGCGGTACCATTTTGGGTTGGCGCCTTTGCGACCCGATTCTGCCAAGTCTTCCAGTAGCGCGGGAACGGCCGGCAAGGCTTGCGGTCCAATGCGGGCGATGGCGGTGACGGCGTGAAACCAGACTTGCTCGTCTCCATCGTCAAGCGCAAGGATCAATGCCGGGAGGGCGGTGGCGGATTCCGGTCCCAGTTCGCTGATCGACCGTGCGGCATTGCGGCGCTCTTGCGTGTTTCCCGATTTGAGATCGTCGGCGAGTTGCGAGATTGTGGGACCGTTCTCTTGAGCGGACGGTTGGCAAAGGCAGACGGTCAAAAGCAAGAGCGCCCATCGGCTTTGGAGGATTCGAAATATCATAGCGCAATTAAAAGTTGGCTTCGGCGCAAGGCACACCCGGCGGGTGAAGTTTGAGAATCAGTTTGTACCGTTTCTTTTGGATCATTGTTTGTCTTCCTTTTTTTGTCTTTTGACGGACGTTTCTTGAGGACGTTCTGTTTCTCTTTTTCTGAGTCTTCGTCCGCTACATCGTCGAAGTCGTCTTTGTTCTTTTTGCCGGCGAGGTTTTCGAGGCCTTCGGCGATGCGGTCGAGTTTTTCTTCGATTCGGTTGGCTTGTTCGCTAGTCATAGAGTGCTTTCCATTTTCTGTCGATTTGCTCGGACATTTTGTTTAGGTTGTCGGCTTTTTTCGCAATTCCTTCTTTTTCTTGGAGAGTGTTTCCGCATTTCCTACCAAGAATATGAGCACGTCGTTATAGCCAACCCGACTAATATCGAATTGCGCGCGCATGGCCTTCGCTTGCTTACACGTCGACCTAGCCTCTAATACTTGCGCTGTCTCTGTCATCTCTGTTTCCTTTCTAGTCTGTTCTTACTCGGAAGAATCCGCAAGGGTGGTGCGGAGACCTGATGAAGTGCTGTTTTTAGAATGGGTCTGCGTCATCGTCATGAATTTCTCTTTTGATTCTTTCGCACGCTTTTCCGTAATATTCAATGTTAAAGTTGTTTGATCGAATTCCTCTTTTGTTGCTTTCAATTGCTTTTTCTTTTCTTTCAATTTTTCTTTCAATTGATAGTATTTTTCTCTGGATTTTCTGGCAATCGAAAGCGGAAGGTATTTCTCGTTCACCTGCCTGCGCGAATTCTCTCTCGCCTCTTGCAGCGCTTGCTTGGATTGTTCGTATTCTGTCCTTGCTTCTTGCAGTTTTTCTTTCCAGTTCATGTACTTCCTTTCTCCAAATTGGTTCTTGTTCGGAAAAACTTAGATAGTGGTTAGGTTTGTCCGTCCATTTGTTTGGAATGTCGTCTTCTTGCCCTTCTTCAAAAATTATCCTTGTTTTAGTTCTCTTGTTTCTAAATTCTTTTCTAATTTGTTTGATTGCCTCGTCTTTGTTGGCGGCTAGTTTGTTTTCTTGGATAAACGAGATTTCCACCTCGATTCCTTGGATTCCTTCTTCTCTACATGTCTGTGTGTATTCGATGGCTGACTTTCCTTCTTTCATATTAGTTAGGTAAAATTCGATAATAAGTTTGCGCCCCTTGTCGTCGGTGGCCAGCAAGTCCACAACTATGGACCCAATCTTTTTCTCTCTTTCTAGGTGTTTGATTAAGAAAGCATCTCCGTTTGGAATGGCTATTTTGTCGCCGCTCTTGAGTGCATGCTTGGCTAGTTTGTGAGATTCCCTTTCAGGCGCGACGGCGCCCTTCCTTTCGATTGTTCTGTCAGCCACAACGCTTGGCTTTCTTCTGGCGTGGTTGATTGCTTCTCTTGGGAACAATTTAGAAGCTGGTTCTTCATCAAGCGTGTAAATCTTTCTTTCTGGATTCTTGAGAGCCTCGTCGATATGTTTCTCAACAGATACCGTCTCTGTTTTCCCTCCAATTGTTATGGTCTTTTCCTGAAGAACAAATTCATATTTTCGGCTCATGTTTTGTTTTCCTTTCTAATTAGGATCCACGGTAAAAAATCCTTGAAAAGTCCTGCCCGGCACACTCACAGGCGGGGCCTTCCATTTTGGATGGGGAATCGCCAATCTATAATATCCATCTTCTCCTTTTTGTCTCTGGTTCGAATTATATCTTCAGACATCTCTCTTGCATTCTTCGATTTCCATGTCGAGTTTGATGCGGTCTACATATTGGAGGTTCCTTTGTCTTTGTTGGACTTCCGATTCGCTTTCGGTGAAGGTTGCGCATCCAGTCATGCCGGTTGCGATTGCGGTCAGTGCGATGCAGAGTGCTTGTTTTCTAATCATCGGCTTTCTTGCTTTCGGGTTTGGACGGTTTTGGCGGCTTTGTTCAGGGCAAGAGTATATATTTCTATTTCTTCGTCGAGCAGTTCATTGGCTCTGGTTGCGGTTGATTGAGCGTTCGGATGTGCGTGAATCCTTCTCTGATGAGTTGGGAACTGCTGCTCCGTTTACAGGTTCTAACATTGAGTTTGGCGGCTCTTGCGTCAACTGAACAATCCCGGCAGGCGGCCCGTGCTGTCGCCAAAGCGGTCTTTGTGGACGCCGAGTTGATCCAGCATGGAAAGGTAGAGGTTGGCCATAGGGGTTTCGAAGTGGTAGCGAAGGTGACGGCTGGGCTGGAGGGCGCCGCCGGCTTTGCCGGCGAGGATGATGGGGAGGTTTTCGTTGTTGTGGCGGTTGCCGTCGCTGATTCCGGCGCCGTAAAGAATCATGCAGTTGTCTAGAAGGCTGCCATTTCCTTCAGGGATGGATTTGAGGCGCTGCAGGATGTAGGAGACTTGGTGGGCGTGGAACTGGTTGATGTCGCTGATTTTTCGCTGTTTTGCGGGATCGTTTTGGTGGTGGGAGAGCGAGTGGTGGCCTTCGTGAACGCCGATGAAGCGGTAGCTTTTGTTGCTTCCTTCGTTGGCGAGCATGAAGGTGGCGATGCGAGAGGCGTCGGTTTGGAAGGCGAGGATCATCATGTCTCCCATAAGGCGGATGTGTTCTTCGTAGGAGTCAGGGGTGCCTTCGGGTTTGTCCCATTCGGCAAGGGCGTTGACGTGCCGTTGTTGGCCGTTCCTTTCGGATCGTTCCAGCCGGAGTTCGATTTCGCGGACGGCGTCAAGGTATTCGTCCAGTTTGGCGCGGTCTTTGTTGCCGACTTTGCGGCTCAATCGTTTGGCGTCTTCAAGGATGAAGTCGAGGATGCTGTTTTGAAATCGTTTTCTTCGGAGGGCGCTTTCGGTTTTTTCGGCGGCGTTGTTGTTGCCAAAAAGCCGCTCGAAGAGCAGTCGGGGGTTGGTTTCTTTGGCCAGGGGGGTAGCGGCGTCGCGCCAGGAGATGTTGTTGGAGTAGGAGCAGGCGTAGCCGGAGTCGCATTTTCCTGATTGTCTGCCTTTTTCGGTGCCTAGTTCGAGGGAGGCAAAACGGGTTTGCTGTCCGATGGCTTTGGCGGCTTCTTGATCGACGGAGATTCCGGCGCGAATTTCCGCTCCTTCGCTTTTAAGCGGTTGCGCGCCGGTCAGGAAGACGCTGGCAGAGCGGGCGTGATCGCCGGGGCCGTCGCTGTTGCCGCGGGCTTTGTCGTGGGTCAATCCGCTTAAGACGGTGAGGTCATGTCTCACGGGCGCCATGGTTTGCAAAATTTTGGGCAAGTCGAAGTAGCGGCCTTCCCGGCTTGGCGTCCAGTCGGGCATGTGCATTCCGTTAGGGACGAATAGAAAAGCCATTCGGATGGGATTCCGGTTTGCGGCGGAAGCCAAGCCTCGGAGAGGAATCATGGCGTCCAAGAGCGGCAGGGACACGGCGGCGCCTAGTCCGCGTAGGAAGGTTCGACGGTTGAGGGGATGGATTGCATTCATTGAGATTCGTGTTGTAAACTGACTTTTTGAAATGGATCGCTCATCACAATGGCGACGACTAAGGCGGAAAACCGAAAGTCGGCTTTTTTGGCCGCCGCCAAAATTTCGTCGGTCGCGCATTTATCATAGTATTCTAAACCTCGCCCCAGCGCAAAGGTCAACATTTTTTCGACGACCGTTCGAGGAAAGGTTTCTTCGGTTTTCAGAATGGTGATGAGTTCTTTGTGTCCATTGAAGCGGCGTCCGTCCGGCAGTTCGCCGGAGGCGTCTATGGGGAAGGCGCCGTCGAGATCGCGCCACGCGCCGACGGCGTCAAAGTTCTCAAAAGCGAATCCGATGGGGTCCATTTTGGCGTGGCAAACGGCGCACTCGGCTTGAGATCGGTGAATTTCAAGACGTTCCCGAAGCGAAGCGGCGGCGGCTTCTTCTTGGCTTTCTTCCAGTTCTTCCACTTCGGGCGGAGGAGGCGGAGGAGGCGTGCCCAGGATTTGTTCCAGCACCCACTTGCCGCGGATGACCGGCGAGGTGCGCGTCGGGTTCGCGGTCAAGGCAAGAGTGCCGGCTTGGGTCAAAATCCCGCCGCGCGCGCTCTGAGCGTCTAGGCGGACGCGTTGAAATTCGGCGCCGAATTCGCCGGCGATTTGGTAGTGATCCGCAAGGCGACGGTTCACAAAAGTGAAGTCGGCGTCCAGAAATTCAAGAATGCTTCGATCCTCCCGCATGACGGCCTCAAAGAAAAGTTCGCTTTCCCGGCGCATGGCCTGGCGCAACTCCTCATCGAAGGCGGGAAACAATTCGGGGTCCGGCGCAATGGTTTCGATCTGGCGAAATTGTAGCCACTGGCCGGCGAAGTTGGTTGCGAGCGCCGTGGATTTGGGATCAGCCAGCATCCGGCGGACTTGGGTTTCGACAACGGCCGGCTCCAAGAGAGTTCCCGCCGCCGCCAACTCAAACAAGACGTCATCAGGCATGCTACTCCAGAGAAAGTAGGAAAGACGGGACGCAAATTCGTAGGGGTTTAGAGAGCGGACGGCGGCGGCCAAGTTTTGCGAATTCCCGTCCTCAACCTCCGGATCCAGCTCCCAACGATAGAGAAAACCGGGCGATGCCAGCACCGCTTGCACGGCAATTCCAACGGATTCTTCAAGGTTCGCGTTTTGTTCCAACGCGTTTGACGTCAAGCCAAGCAGACGTTGGATTTCTTCAGGCGAAGCTGGGCGGCGATAAGCGCGGGGAACAAAGGCCGTGAAGAAGCGCCGGGCAGATTCCAAGTCTGACTCTTCCGCTCTCGCAGATTTTTTTGGATGCCGGTCCGTCGCCAAGGCTTTTGGAGACGGATGAGCGCGTGATTCCGAAAGCAGTGGAGGACATCCCGGAAGCTCGGACAAAACGGCTTGAGAGACGATCCGCTCGGCCGCCGCCAAATACTTTTCCATAAGAATTGGAGAAAGTGACAGAACGTCGCCGATATTGTCGAAGCCGTAGCCAACTTCATCCAAGGGAAAATCCGCGGCCGCCGAGAAGTCCACGCCCATTAAGTCTCGAATCGTGTTGTTGTATTCCGCTCGATTGATCCGCCGAAGGGTCACCCGGCCCGGCCGGCTGAGTTCCGCACAGTCAAATTCCGCCAACTCTTCGTTGATAAATTGAACCATGCGGATGCGTTCCTCTTCGCTGGGCTGCGCCTTTTTTTCGGGAGGCATTTCGCGCTCGGCCAACATGTCCCGCACGCTTTCCCAAAGTTCCCGTTTTTTGTAAAGGGCGGGATGCCCTTCAAAGGCTTCTAGGTTGAGATCGGCCTTTTGCTTTTCGTCGCCGTGGCAATCGGCGCAGTATTGTTGAATAAATGGCCGGGCAAAGTTAGCAAAGGATGTCGGCTTGGAATCTTGCGCAGACGCTGACAGAAAATCGCCGACCGACGCAACCGCCGAAATCCACAAAATCCAGCCTACCCATCGTTGTTCTCTAAAAAATCGCATGGCTTTATCGGCAAACCCGGGCTTTGGAGACTCGGCTTTTCTCGCGCGACTTTCTCCAAAACAAATCAAACTCATTAATAAATATTGAACAGATCCTCGCCAAATTTGCAAGCCCGCAGAAAAATCTGCCTGCTAGTTCGCTTTTAGATTTTCAATGGAAAAGAGTCAAACGAAGATAGAGGAGAATGATGGGCTCGCCGCTGTTTGAGTGGATGTTTGTCGGACTGTTCTCATGCCTCCCTTAATGTTTCTTCCCGCCGATCTCGCGGCGGAAAAAACGGAAAAACATGGCGAATCGATGGCGGATTTCACTGTTTCCCTTTGACTTCTGCGCTATTTTCCTTTTCTTTCTCTTTTGTTTGGCTCTGGAAAGGAAAAAGAAATGAGAGAGCCTGAGGAGAGAGTGCTTTGTTTGAAGCGGGAGGTTTTGGAGGAAGCGGGAATGTTTCAAGGAATGTCTTTGCACGTGAATCGGTATTTGCGTCTGCTCGACAATCCGGAGAACCTATTCTTCCTGCCTAGATCTGAGGCGGATCAGAACTACCGCTTCAAGCAGTGTATTCCGTACGTCATGGTTTTGAAGGGGAAAATGTTCAAGGAGAAGATTTTGCGCTATCGTCGGGGGAGCAAAGGCGGAGAGAGCCGATTGCGCGGCTTATACTCCGTCGGCATCGGCGGCCACATTACCGAGCAAGACTTTGCCGGCGGGAACGGATACGAGGCGGGGATGAATCGGGAGGTGCGGGAGGAGACGGGATTTGAGCCTGTCAAAAGTCCTGCGGTAGCAGTCATCAACGATGATTCAACGGAAGTAGGCAGAGCGCATTTTGGAGTCGTCCACGTTATGCGATTGCCTGAAAACGCAAAGAGGAGCAGTCGCGGGGAAGTCCATTCTCCAGAGTTTGTTAGTATGGTGGAGGCTTATTGGGACGCCGCTGAAAATCCCGATAGTTATGAAACATGGTCTCGGCTGTGTCTGGAACGTCTTCTTTAATCGCCAGAGGCAGTCCGCCCAGAGCGCAATCTTCGCCGCCGCTAAATGGGACAGCCACTGTTGCCGTTTTTTTTGCTCAGTTTGCTGGACACTTTGGCCTTGACGTCGTCCGCAACGACCAAAGAGTCCGCCGGGACGCTGTGAGTAAGAAAAACGTTGGCGCCAATCGTACTGCGCGCGCCTACAACGGTGTCTCCTCCCATCACCGTTGCGTTGGCATACAAAGTGACTCGGTCGTGAATTGTGGGGTGCCGTTTTTTGCCCCGCAGGGCTTGGCCGCCAGAGAGAGAGCGCCCAATAAGCGCCACGCCTTGATACATTTTTACCCGCTTGCCAATCTCGCTGGTTTCCCCAATCACGGCGCCAGTGCCGTGATCAATAAAAAAATAGGAGCCGATTTTTGCCCCCGGATGCAAGTCCATCCCCGTCCGGCTATGCGCCCACTCAGTCATAATGCGTGGCAACAACGGGACTCGCCGCAAGTACAACAAATGCGAAAGCCGCTGAACCGCAATCGTTTCGATAAAGGGATAAGCGACGATCACCTCCTCGCGGCTCAACGCAGCCGGATCCCCATTGTAAGCCGCTTCCGTGTCCGTGCGCAGAATTTCTCGAATGGAAGGCAATTGCTCCAAAATCTTCCCCGCCAACCAAGCGGCCTCTTTTCGAAAGTCGGCCGGCCGCAATCCTTCGGGCGGAAAATGTTCCAAACTCTTGTAAATTTCGTCCTCCAACCGCCCGCGAACCGAAGCCAATAAATGCGCCGTTTCAGCCATCAGCTCGGCGCGGTGAATCTGTTGATCGTAAAAATAGCCCGGAAACATCAACTTAAGGAGGTCTTGCGTGATTTGCGCAATGGCGGACTTTGAGGGGAGATTAACCCCGTCCACGTGATTAATCCCGCCATGCCGAACATAGGATTGCAAAAGCCCCTTCGCAAGACTGGTCACCGTATCGTTCACAAGAAAACTCTAGCCCAACACTCCGCCAATCCGCAAGAACCTCCTCCTCCTCGCGCCAAATCCTAAAAACCCACAGTTTAAAAAATCGAAAAACTTAATTCAGTAATCCAGAGGTTATTCCAAGACGCCGGAAACATTTGATCTGTTACTCCCGGGCATTGCGTCGTCGCTTATGTTGCCGTTGCCGGTTGTTTCCTCATCTCTACCATGACTAGACGCGAGAGCAAGCGAAGTTCTCCACTATCGTCCGTATTTCAATGGCGACAGTGTTAGTTCATCCAACAGCAAACCGCCGGGATTTTGAGCCGGCGGCGAGGCGTTTTCATTAACACTTGCCCAACAGCTCGCAAACTCCGCATCGCTCATTGTGACAAGATTATCCATCACGCTACCGGGTAAATCTCCTGAATTGCCGGCAGAGAAGGAAGGCAAAGAAGAGGATTAGTTCATTCTAGGCGAGCCTGTTTCTTTATGCGACGCTGCCGCCGCAACACCGCCCAAAACCCATTCACCCCAAACATTACCAAAAGCCCCGTCCAGATGCGTTGCATCCGCTCTTGCTTCTCCCGCTCCAACCGCTCCTTTTCCGCCTCGTCCACCAATCCTCCAACCATCTCCGTCGTTTCCCTCAAAACCCTATGAGTCCCCTCCAGCCACGGCACCGGATCCTCCGGATGCTTCCTTGAACTTCCTCAACTCCTCCGCTAATGCCAACGCCTTGCGCAACATCGCCTCCTTCTCCTCAGAACCCGTCCGAAGACCAATAGCCACCCCCGTATAAGCGTCCTTCAAGCTAAGCCTAAGGTCGGCTACTCCGACCCACTCTTCGCAACCCTTCTCTTCAAAGAACGCAATCCATTCTTCCAACTCCGCCATCCCATAGTCCTTGCTCTTCATATCGCAAATATCCTCTACAATGCTTGACGACCCCGGCTTGCTTTCCGGCAACAAAAAGACAAAAAAGCCGCCGGGGAATGCCCGACGGTTTGGAAAAAAGAAAACAGCACAAACTCAAACTTGTTTATGGACTGTCGCCAGAGGATTCGCTGGCTACTTCGGCCAACTTGCCTCATCTTTTTCTTCAAAGAACGCAACCCATTCTTCCAACTCCGCCATCCCAAAGTCCTTGCTCTTCATATCGCAAATATCCTCTGCAATGCTTGGCGCCCCCGGCTCGCTTTCCGGCAACGAAAAGACAAAAAAACCGCCGAGGAATGCCCGACGGTTTGGAAAAGAAAAACGACAAACTCAAACTTGGTTAAGGAATCCAACCGATTGGAGGCTCTCTCGGCACTGCTTGCTGTGCGCCATATTTTTTTGCCCACTCTTCCATGAACTCCTTTTCTCTTTTTATTAAACGATCTATCTCCTCGCCTTTTTTCTTGGCAGAACTATCTTCACTATGAAGATTGTAATCAACATTGTACAAACTATTTAGCCTCTCTTCTTGATTTTCATCAAACAACATACTGATAACTCGATTCTTATCTCCAAAGTCCAATTGATCCATGAAAAACATACGACCATTGAGTAAAAGGACGTCGTCTAGCACTTGTTTTCCAAACTCTTTTTCAATTCTATCCCTAAAGGTTTTGGCTATTTGTTTTCTCTCCCCTCGATTTAAACGGATAGAATCTTCTGTAAGGTAACGAGCTACCTTTCTTTCTGCCTTGTAAAGAGGCCTGCCGTACATTTGCTGATTGAATTCGTCCGCAAGTTCGCGGAACTCGGCGACGCGCTCTTCGCTAATGCCGTTGACGGTCAAAACCTTCCAAGTTCTGTAATAGCCCGTCTCAAGTTCTCGAACTTCCGCATAGAATTGCGTTCGTTCTTCCCCCAGCTGTTCCCGAAGTTCCTTGTTCAGCTTTAGGATTTCGTCGATGAGCCTTTTTCTTCCTTCCACGGAGTAGTACTCGTCTTCGGACATGGATTCCTTGAGTTTTTTACGCTCGTTTTCATATTGAGCGATGATCTGGAATTCCTTCGCAGTGGGGTTGAAGGGCTTAAGCCATTCGGAGAGTGTTTGCGATTTGTAAAGTCCGACCGTCGTTTCGGGGTCGTACCAGTGGGCTTTTTGGGACAAATCATAGACGGGCGGCTTTGATGTTGGCCTGTCTGTTGTCCTTTGCTCTGTTGGTGAACCTTGCCCTTCAGCCGCAGATTCTTGCTGTTTGTCGGCAGTCTTCGGCGCGCTGTCTTTTTGGATCCACTTCTCGTTAACCAGCAAGAGAAGCGAAATCACAACAACGCCGGAGGCGATGATTAGGATGGGTCTTTTCATGGTCTAGTTTTTCCTTTCTTCTTATTCGTCGTCATCTGAATTAGGCGCAAAAATAACAAGACAAGCGCCTTCGTAATCAATGTAGCCGTTTTCTGGCACGCTCATGTTACTCGGAATACAAGGATTAATAAAAACTAAAGGACCGGGGAAGGCAGGAAACTCATGTGACACACAACGTCTCCCTGCAGGGAGAGGCAGACTTTCTCCATTATAGCGTGGAGATTGAAACTGTACTTGAAATTTATCAGGTCCAAGTCTACCCGGTTCTGTTTCTGGCACAGCGATCGAAAAATAATAATCGCGCCATTTCCATGAATCGTAGTATGATAGATCGTGGTCCGATTTCCACAATCTATCAGTTCTTCCTATTTTTTTATGTGGTATCAACTCAACAAAACTCCGTTGGCATATCCAACTTACTACCTCCCCCTCACTATTGTGGGCAAAACATTGTGAGATATACGTCATGTCGGTTAAATAGATAGTGTCCGTCCTACGCCAAATACTCGGTACAAGGATGTCTGTTTGTTTTGTCGCGTATCCAAAAAGTCCCGCTCCGCCATATAACCGTAACCCTCTAAGATGGCTAGAAAAGTACTCCGAATAGTAGTATCCATATATCTTCCAACGGTGTTGGAAGCCTTCCCTATATGTCTCATCAAACACTTTCACATAATGGACACGTTCGTAAACGGGAAGATAAATTAAATTTATCCAAGCATTCAGTTGTGGGGTAATGATGCTGGCGAGGAGGAATGCGCTGACCGCGAGGCGGGCTTTCTTCGGCAGTTCAGGCCGAATTCGGGCAAGGACGGCGGGCGCCGTAGAGGAAACCGCTTTCTTGGACTTCAAAATGGCGGCGCCAACTTTGGAGGCAACGGCCGCCGCTTTCTCCATTTTGGCCTTCAAAAAGGATGCGGCGGCGTCCACTCCAATGGCGAGGACGGCGAGCAGGCCGAGATGTTTCTTTGCCGTTTCCGGCGATTCGGTTGTTTGCGATGCAGGTTGCATGGCTTTGTTTTGTTCATTCTTGGTCGTTCCATTGGAGTCGTCAAGCGGTTTCGAGTAAAATGTTACTTTCTTCATGTCGAGTTGCGTATCTAATCTGTTCTGTATTCTCCGAGTTGGCCGGCGCCTTTGGGAAACTTCTTCCCGCGTCCAGGCCGTGTAAGAAGAATTCAGCAAGGCAATTGCGAAAGTTTTCCGCCCGTTTGCCATAGCCAACAGGAAGAGACGATCGAATCTCCCGATGCATTTGCATATCAAACTGTGATATTCAGCGAGAGACCCGATAACGAATCGCCTCGCCAAATCCTTCTTACGCCATCAAGAAAATCACAAATCAACCCTGAGCGCAAGCTTTTTTCGGACTTTTTTCCTCTTTTCTCGTCTTTTTTTTGGCTGCAGAAGCGCACTTTTCTCCGTTTTTCAATGGCGAATGCGGTTTTTCTTGACTTTGCGGCGGTTTGAATTGGATTCTGGGATTGGCGCGCTTGTTGGGTTGTGGGGGGTTCTGCGGTTTGTGGGGCGGCGCTGTTTTTTTGTTTTGTTGTGGGTGAGATTCTTGTCATTGGGCATCGCAATCCGGATACGGATTCGATTTGTTCGGCGATTGGGTATGCGGAGTTCAAGCGGTTGACGGGGAGCAAGCGGGTGATTGCGGCGCGTTGTGGGGATGTCAATGACCGGATTAATTTTGTGTTGCGGCGGTTTGGAGCGGCGCCGCCGCGCTTTGTGGCGGATGTTTCACCAAAGGTTCGAGACGTGATGCAGCATCAGGTTTCTTGCATATCGCCTGGGGCGACGGCGAGCGAGGCGCTGGCGATGATGGAGGCGGGGAATTTGCGGGTATTGCCGATTGTGGATGAGGATCGGTTTTGTCACGGGCTGATTTCGGTGTTTAAGATGGGAAAGTTTTTGATGGCGGCGGGCAATCGAGATTTTCGTTCACGTCGAGTCGTGGCGAGCATTCGGGCTTTGGCGCGCGCTTTGGGGGCGAAGTTGTGTTTTGGGGTGTATGCGGATCGGGAGGAGGATTTGATTTTGATGGTGGGCGCGATGAGTCGGGATTCTTTTGCCGCTCGTTTGCCGAATTATCCGCCGGAGAAGTTGATTGTGGTGGTGGGGGATCGGCGAGATATTCAGGAGTTGGCGGTGGATCATCGGGTTCGGGCGATCATTGTGACCGGCGATTTGGCGGTGGAGGAGGATGTGGTCGCTCGCGCTCGGCGCAACGAGGTGAGTTTGTTGGTTTCTCCGCATGATTCGGCGACGACGGTGATGTTGTGTCGGTCTGCCATCGGCGTCGGGCATATGAAGCATGAGCATTTCTTGAGTTTCCGGGAGGACGAGGCGGTGGCCGCTATTCGGGATGTGGCGGTGTCTTCGCAGTTTCAGGCGTTTCCCGTTTTGGACGCGCTCAAGCGCGTAGTGGGGGTTCTATCGAAAACGGATTTGTTGAAGCGGGTGGATCGCAAGTTGATTTTGGTGGATCACAATGAGTTGTCGCAAGCGGTCAAGGGCGCGGATCAAGTGGAAATTATCGAGATTATTGATCATCATCGCATTGGTGCGTTCACTTCGCGGCAGCCGATGCTGTTTGTGAACCGTCCGGTGGGTTCCACAAGCACCATCGTCGCCGATCTTTTCTTTACCTACCAGTTGCCTCTGTCCAAACAAATTGCGGGCTTGCTGATGGCGGGGCTGGTTTCGGACACGTTGAATTTGACTTCGCCAACGACGACTGAGTTGGACGCGGCCGTTTTATCGCGTCTTTCGGCGGTCACTTCCATTGATCCGGCGGTTTTCACCGAGCAGCTGTTTAGTTCCGGCTCCGTTCTCACCGGCCGGCCGGCCAAGGAAGCGATTGCGGCGGATTGCAAGGAATACACGGAGTCGGGCAAGAAATTTAGCGTCGCTCAGATTGAAGAGATTGGGTTCAAGAACTTTTGGGAGCGCAAAGAGGCGGTTGTGGAGGCGTTGGAATCTTATCGGCGGGAAAATGGCTGTTTTTTTTCCAGTCTGCTGGTAACGGACGTGGTCAGACAATCTTCTCTCCTGCTGGCGGCCGGGCCGGAAGAGTTTCTTTCCCGGATTCATTATCCCGTTGTGGAGGCGGTCGCCTATGAGCTTTCCGGCGTCGTATCGCGCAAAAAACAGTTGTTGCCTTATTTAGTTCATTGTCTTGAGCATATGATGAACGGGACGGTTTCCTTGATGGCGGGGCGTTTGCCCGAAGAGATTGTGAACATGAACCAAGAATCTTTGGTCTCCCAAGACGGCGAGGTTCGGATTCTTCTCTCTTCCGTCGAAGATCACGACGTGCACGAAGTATTGCAAAGGCGGAAGCCCATTATCAGCGCTTTGGAAGACCTTTGCGCCCGCAAGACGGCGGCGGCGGCGGGATTAATCGTTTCGGAAACCAATGGAGATCAGAGCATCTTGATCGGCGGCGGCGACAAAACGCTGTTGTCGCGGCTGGACTTGCCGGTTTTGGAGAAGAACGTCTTTAGCCTGAACCCCGCCGTTCGCTCCAAAGCCGCCATTCTGTCGATGTTTGAAAAAGCCCGGAATTCTGGCGAGACAAAACCGACTTCGGCAAAATCCCCGTGAGAAAGCGATTGAAAAACAAACCGCATCCCGCCAAAACCGTTCTTCGTTTGGAAACTAACTTTTGGGTCAAAATTCTGTCAGATTCTCCGAGGACGATAGGAACGCAAGCGGAAATCCGCTCCGTTCGGCGGCTTTTGGCGCAATTTATTGGCAAAAAAATTATTGAAATGCCCGTTGGTTCATGCCATAAATCTTTTTTTGACAGGGAATCTCCTGCGGTTTTGGGAGAGACGCTAATCTTTACATAAATGGACGGAACCGAGAAACAGTTGCTCGTCATTTGCTGAAAGTTGAATATGTTTGACCCGGTTATCAAACTTTTCGGACTTGTGTCTTCGTCGGCAATGGGGCGATTTTGCCTCTTGTTGACGGCAATCGGCGGCGCTTTTAGCGAAGCCAAGGCGCTGGAGCCGGACGACCTTCTTTTCCATCGCATTGGCAACGTGAGCCTGCGCCCCAGCTTCCAAATCTCCGAAACTTACAACGACAACATCTTCTTCCGAGAAAATGAGAAAGAAAAGGATTGGATTAGCGCCGTGTCGGGAGGCGCCGTTGTTCTTTTGGGAAAACCGCAGGAAAGCTCGCTGTTGGCCGGTTACGAATACACGCACAATTTTTTCCGCGAGCACTCGGAACAAAACTCTAGCAGCCACGGCGCCAGCCTTGCGGGAAACATTTCCAGCGGACGATGGTCTTTGATTCCCAACGTCTTATTCAACAGCAGTGCCTCTCCTCTATCCGGTTACCAGAGATTTAGATATAATCCCGACACTGGCACCGTGCAACAGCTGGACGAGTTGCTGGTGAAGACTTCCTATCTGAACGGCACCGTCAAAGCCAGATTCGATATTTCGCGCAAAACCTTCACCATAACCGAGGGCAGGTACAATTCTCGCAAGTATGGCTACAGCGAAGAAAGCGAAGAATTTCCAGTGAATCTTCCGGTGAGCGACTACAAAAACATACGATTCCGTAAGGGGTTTGGATTTCAGATTCGCCCCAAGGTTTCTTTGAGCGCTCACGGTTTCTTCGGCAATCTCACGATAGACCGCTCCCGCTTCGTCGACCGCCCCGACGATGAACGAAGGTATTTTGGCGGGGGATTGAGCGCGGAGGGCGACTTTACCGACCGCCTGACGGGCGAAGTGGATTTTAGCATTGAGCGCGGTTCCATCACCGGGAGGTTGGATACTATTGGGACTCCGCTTCCTTCGGAAACTTATGTTCGTCCGGTTGTCGAGATGTCCCTAAAATACCGAATCGGAAGAGACATCTTCCCCCAACTGGATTACATTCGGAAGACGCTTGTCGGCAACCAAATAGATGGCTCTCCCGGCGTCAGCAATCAATTCGGCCTTTCTGTGCTAAAGCCTTTTGGTCGGCGCAAGAATTGGCTGGTTCGCGCTTCGGGCAACATGGAATTCGTCGATTGGAAATCTGGAGATTTCGAAGGCGATAGCGCGGAAAATTTGAACGCCGCGCTGACCGTTCAATACAGAATTCAGGAATGGCTCCATTCCAGCCTTCTTTACTCGTGGCAATCATTCTCTTATGATGATCACGGATTCTTCTGGGAGGAGCGCCGCCCGGGGGTTGTTGACTACGGCGTCAACACAATCACTTGGATTGTTCGAGCTGGTTATTAGACAAGAAACACTTTAAAAGAATTCATTTATGCGACACTTCAAAATCTTTTGCTTGCTGGCCTCTGCGTTGGTTGGAGGGATGGGAACGATGGAGAACGTTCAAGCCGCCGCCGCTTCGGACTACAAAATCCAGCCTGAGGATTTTCTGAAGATTTCCGTCTTGGGCGAGGCCGAACTGGAAATGGAAACCCGCGTCGAAGCGAGCGGCATCATTTTTTACTGGCTTTTGGGGTCCATCCAAGTGGAGGGAAAGACCGCCGGCGAATTAAAAAAACAGATCACGGAGTTGCTGGACGAAAAATATCTGGTCAACCCGCAAGTGCACGTGATTGTGTTGAGTTACAAAGAGCAAACCTTCTCCGTAATGGGCGAGGTAAAACTTCCGGGCGTTTATCCCATTCTTCCCGGCAAAAAATTCACCGTGATTGAGGCAATCGCCAAAGCGGGCGGGTTCACGCCCGAAGCCAAGAAGAGCGAAATTAAGTTGTTTCAGAAAGGCAAAGTGAGAGAATTCAAATACTTTGACCTTCTGACTCTGGATCCTAAAAAACAAATTCTAATACAGCCGTCCGACGTCATCGTGGTCGGCGAATCCTTCTTTTAAGCGAAACAATATGGAAAACGAATTCGAAGACCCAACACTTCCGCAAAGCAGAGGCGCCAGTCATCTTCGTCATTATTGGCACGTTCTTTACGAACGTCGCTGGTGGATGATCACCACTTTCATCGTGGTGTTTGCCCTCATGCTGCTCTATCTTTTCAGAGCCACGAAAATCTATCGGGCGACGGCGACAATAGAAATCGGCAGAATTCAAAACACCATAGTCAACCTCGGCGGTCAGCCCCTCTCTCTCAATCGCAGTTTCCACGATAGCGACTACTTGGAAACTCAATACGAAAAGCTGGTGAGCCGCACGCTAATCGAAAAAGTGGTGAGAAAACTTAAACTAGATGAAACAGAAAAATACGCCAATGCTGCGGATATAGCGAGCGCGGTGCGGGGCGATATCAACATCAATCCCAGCCGACTGTCTCGATTGGTCGAAATAAGCGTGGAACATACCGACAAGGATCAGGCGCAGGAAATCGCAAACACTCTTGTCGACCTCTTCTTGGAGAGCAACCGAGATCAGCGAAGGGATAGATACTCCGCCCCCCTGGACTGGCTGAACACCGAGTTGGAAGTCCAAGCAAACAAGGTCTCCGAATCGGCGAAAAAGATTCACAACTTTGAAATAGGCGAAGAATCCAACGGAGAAAATCCGATTCAGGTTTCCTTTGCGGACGAGCTGGCCACTGCCATAATGTCGTTGCAACAAGCGCAAACAGCCTATGAAATGAAGGTGAGCGAAATCAATGATCTGGAAGAGATTGTGAACAACGCCGCCGAGGCCAAAAAGAGCGGGGAAGAAGTTCAAAACGTCGTTTCCTCCATCGCCAACAAGCATGTCATCGCCTCCCTAAAATCCAGCTTGTCCGTTGCCGAAACCAGACTGAAAGGATTCCTTGAACGCTATCGGGAAGATTGGCCGGCCGTCTTGCAGATCAAGAAAGAAATTCAGGAGTTTAGAAACCAAATCAAACGAGAGGCCGAAGCCGCTCTCGAGGCTATGAATAAGGACCTCCAGATTGCCCGCAACCAAGAAAAACAAGCGCTCAACCGGCTCAACCTAGCCAAGGAAAGACTGCACAAACTGAACGAAAAAAGCATCGACTACAACATGTTGCAAAGAGACGAAGAGAAAGAGCGGGCCGTCCACGACATGCTTTTGGCAAGAGCCAAAGAGATGCAGTTGGTAGCGCAAGAGACTCAAGAAAACATACATTTTGTCGATCGGGCCATCAAACCGCTCTATCCGGTTAAGCCAAATAAGACCCTTTTGCTGATTGTCGGGATTGTCGGCGGAATTATTTTTGGCGTCGGGCTGGCCTTCCTTGTCAACTTGTTAGATGACTCCATCAAAACGCAAGATGATATTGAGACGTATCTGCGCTTAGATTACTTGGGGCATGTGCCCAAAGTGGATTCCAAGGTATCCCACGACAGAAGTTTATACGCTCACTTGCAGCCTCAATCGGATGTTTCCGAGAACTTCAGGACGATTCGGGCGACCGTTGCCCTTGCCGATCCGGAGAGGGAGTATCGCGTCGTATCCGTCACCAGCGCCGCGCCCACCGAAGGCAAGTCCTTCATCGCTTCCAACTTCGCCATTGTGAACGCTCAGATGGGTTTGAAGACGTTGCTGGTCGACTGCGACCTTCGCCGCCCGTCCTTGCGCGCCACTTTTGAATTCGAAAAAGGGCAAAAAGGGCTTACGCAGTATATCGAATCAGGCGGAGGCTCAATCGAAGACCTCATCCACCGCACCGAGATTCCCGATCTGGATTTGCTTCATAGCGGGAACTTGTCGAAGAATCCATTTGAGTTGGTCACTTCCGACGCTTTGAAACAATTGATTGCGGAGGTAGGAAAGAAATACGACCGCGTAGTGATAGACAGCCCTCCAATCCTCGCGGTGAGCGATCCGCTCATCCTTGCTTCGCTTGCCGACGGTTCTCTGTACGTTACCAAATTTGACCGGAGCAAACGGCACTTGTCCAAGAAGTGCATTGAGCAGCTTCAAAACGGAGGCGCCAATATCATCGGCGCCATCATAAACGAAGTGGACCTCAGGAAAGCCAGGTATTCTTACTACTACAATAACTACTACTACCAGAACCGCTATTATACCGATTACTATCGGAAGCATAGAGAGAAAAAGGCTTCGTAAACTTCAATGACCCGCGGCGGCGCTTGAGCGGGCAGTTGGTGGGTCTCTTCGGTCGTCTTGCGGGAAAGGCTGTTTTCGCCGATTGTCGATAGGATGGAATTATGAAGGTTTTGTATCTGCTTCGGCATGCAAAGTCCAGTTGGGCGGAACCGGGTCTGTCGGACCGGGAACGGCCGCTCAACCCCCGTGGGCGGAGGAACGCGCCGGGAATGGCTCGGCGATTGGTCGACAAGGGCGTGCGCCTTGACCAAGCGATTGCCAGTCCCGCCCGGCGAGCTTGGGAGACACTCTGCTTTTTTACGAAGAGTTTGGAAGTGCCGAAGACGAAGGTAAAGGTTGAGGAAGCGCTTTACGACGCCACGGTCGAAGTTTGGCTCCGTTTGATTCGGCAGTTGGATGAAGCTTGGCAAACGGTGATGATGGTGGGACACAATCCGGCGATTACCGATTTGGCACATTTTCTGGGAAGAACCGACATCCTTAACGTCCCCACATGCGGAATTTTAGAATGCCGTTTCCACGGGGAGAGTTGGCGCAGTTTGGAAAAAGAAGCCAATCGCTTGATCATTGACTTTGATTACCCGAAGCGGGTGGCCGGCTAATTTGCATTGGGAGGCGGGACAAGCCTTGCCAAACGGAGCGTTTGGCGGCATTCTTTTTTTCGCTGTATTATGAAATTCACTCGGCAATTTTGCAGGAAGATTGTTTTGCGTTGCGTTCAGAGAACTGGGCTAGAGATTTGCCATCCCAACCAGTTTCCTTTGGAGGGTTCGGAGAAATGCCGACGCTCGAAAATGCTCAAACTTCGATTTCTTTCGATGGGAGCGATTTCGGCGGCGGCGCTTTTTGTCTTCTTTTGCGCAAATTTGCGGGCGGCGGAAAAACCGAACGTCGTTTTCATTCTAGCGGATGATCTCGGTTATGCGGAGTTGGGATGCTACGGGCAGAGCAAGATTCAGACGCCGAGGATTGACGGGTTGGCGGCGGAGGGGATGCGTTTTACCCAAAGTTATTCGGGTAGCCCTGTGTGCGCGCCTTCGCGGTGCGTGCTGATGACGGGAAAACATCCCGGCCACGCCGCTATGCGCAATAACAGCGAAGTCCGCCCGGAAGGGCAACGCCCGCTTCCGGAGAGTGAACGAACGTTGGCGGAGATGCTTGGCATTCAAGGATACGCGACGGGCGCCTTTGGGAAATGGGGGCTGGGCTTTCCCGGCTCGGAAGGCGATCCGCTTCGGCAAGGCTTTGACCGTTTCTTCGGCTACAACTGCCAGAGGCACGCTCATAGCTACTATCCTTCCTATTTGTGGAGCGATAGCAGGCGAGTTGGCTTGAAGAACAATCCTCCCGTTCCCGGACATCAATCGTTTCCGAAGGATGCGGATGTCGGCAAGGCCGAAAGTTATCGTCGTTTCCATGGAGATGACTACGCTCCGGATCGGATTAATGAACAGGCGCTTCGGTTTATTCGCAAACACCGCGACCGCCCCTTCTTTTTATACTATCCTACGGTGATTCCGCACTTGGCTTTACATGTTCCGGAGGAGGACTTGCAACCTTATCTCGCCTTGGGGTGGAACGACCCGCCCTTTACTCGCGCCGCTGGATACGGCTATACTCCGCACTTCAAACCCCGCGCCGCCTACGCGGCGATGATCACAAAGCTGGATACCTATGTGGGGCGCATTCTAGATCTTTTGAAGGAGCTTGAGTTGGAGAAAAAAACGATTGTGGTCTTTGCTTCGGACAACGGGACGTCGCATCTGAAGGCCGAAGTGGATGCCGATTTTTTTCAAAGCGTGCATCCTCTGCGCGGTCTCAAAGGCTCTCTTTACGAAGGCGGCGTGCGAGTGCCTCTCATTGTGCGTTGGCCGGGAAAAATCAAGGCGGGAAGCGTTTCAGATTTCCGAACGGGCTTTGAAGATTGGTTCCCGACGTTGCTGGACTTGACGGCGCCGGATGCGGCGAAGCCGGCAGACTCGGACGGGGTGAGCATTGCCCCAACTTTGTTGGGAGAATATCAACCGGAGCGCGATTTTCTGTATCGAGAATTCCCGGGATACGGAGGCCAGCAAGCGGTTTGGCTTGGGCCGTGGAAGGGAATCCGCCAAAACATGCGGAGAAAAAACAACCCCAACCCTTTGAAAATCGAGCTTTATCGCTTGGACGCAGACGTAGCGGAGTCAACGGACTTGGCCGCCGAGCATCCAAGAATCACGGCGCAGATCGCCGCCTTGATGAAGTCTCAGCGCCGCCCCTCTCAATTGTTTCCCTTCCCCATTCTGGACTGACGAGCAGACAACGCCAAAATGGCGCAAACCATGAGTGTTCCCGTTTGATGAGAAAACGACGGGCAAGACAAAACCAAGAACCGATCCACTGTTGTTTTGCTTGGAAGAAAAAAGGCATAGGAAGGAAATGCGATATCGACGATTTGGGAAAACGGAGATTTCGATGCCGATCTTTTCTTGCGGGGGAATGCGTTACCAACACCGTTGGAACGATGCCGCGCCGGAAGAGATTCCGCGAAAGAATCAAGAAAACTTGGAATCGACCATTCATCGGGCGTTGGAATTAGGCATCAACCACATTGAAACTGCTCGAGGGTATGGAACTTCCGAGATGCAGTTGGGATGGTTGTTGCCGAAGATCGATCGGGACAAGATCATTGTGCAAACAAAGGTGGCGCCGTTTGCGACGCCGACGGAGTTTCGCCAAACTTTTGAGCAATCCATGAAGTATCTGCAGTTAGATTACGTTGATCTCCTGTCGCTACACGGCGTCAATAATCGGGATCTTCTGGATTGGAGCCTTCGCAAAGGCGGCTGTTTGGAGGAAGCGCGAAAGTTGCAGCGAGAGGGAAGAGCGAGACATATTGGATTTTCCACCCACGCCACGCCGGATATAATCTTAGAAGCGGTGCAAAGCGATGGTTTTGATTACATCAATGTTCATTGGTATTTCGTTAATGACCTGAATTGGCAGGCGGTAGTAGAAGCGCATCGTCGGGATATGGGCGTTTTCATCATCAGCCCGAACGACAAAGGCGGCAAATTATATGATCCGCCCCGAAAGCTGGTGAAGTTGTGCGATAACTTGTCGCCGATGGTGTTTAACGATCTTTATTGTTTGTCGAGGCCGGAAGTGCAGACTCTTAGCTTAGGCGCTGCCCGTCCGTCTGATTTTGACGAGCATCTTAAGGTTTTAGAATACTATGACTCGATGGAACAAACGATAGCGCCGATTGAGGAACGATTGCGAACAGAAATGCGCCGCGCTTTGGGAGAGGATTGGTGCCAAAATTGGTGGCGAGGCCTGCCTGAATATGTAGAAGTTCCCGGACAAGTCAACATTGTGGAGATTTTGCGTTTGTGGACCTATGCCAAGTCGCTGGACTTAGTGGAATGGGGCAAAATGAGATACAACTTATTGGGAAATGCCGATCATTGGTTTCCGGGGGAAAATGCCGGAGACTTGAGGCGAGGCAGCCTGCGCCCGTTTTTGACGAAGTCGCCCTTTGCTTCCCGAATAGAGGCGATTCTTTCCCGCGCGCACAAAATGCTGTTTGAAGCGCCGAAAAAGCGGCTGAGTCAGAGTTGAATGCTTGCGTCGTTCGGGGATTTTTCTTAAACCGCCGCGTCGCAGACAGCGGCGGCGTGTTTGAGCGATTCCATTTTATTTTCCCAAGTAGGAATGAATTCGTGGGCGACGTAGCCTGTATACCCGGTTTTGAGGATGGCCCGCATGACCGCCGGATAATAAATTTCTTGGTTCTCGTCCAACTCGCACCGTCCGGGGTTGCCGGCCGTGTGGTAGTGGGCGATGAAGTCTTGATACTGCCGAATGCGGCGAATGACGTCCCCGTGCATAACTTGCACGTGATAAATGTCGAAGAGCAGTTTCATGCTGGGAGAGTGGACTCGTTTGATCAAGTCGACGCAGAAATCGACGTCGTCCCCAAAATATCCCGGATGGCCTTTCATAGGGTGCGAGTCGTCGCGGGAGTTGAGATGTTCCAGACAGAGCCTCACTTTTTTTGATTCCGCGTAACTCATCAAACTCTTCCAAAAGTCGACGCAGTTTTTGGCGCCTTGTTCGGGAGAAATTCCCGGCTCGCTCATTCCGGTGAAAGTGATGACGTTTTCCACGCCGATTCGGGCGGCGAGATCAATCCGTTCCCTGAGAATTTTGCGGCAGTGCTCGTGGTTCGCCATTGAAACAGGGCCTTGGGCGAAGCCGTGGCTGCCCACCAGAGAAATTTTGAGTCCGAGTTCCATGATTTTTGGGTAGAAACTGGGAGCAATGCCTTCCATAGCTTCCAAGCCGATGTCCCGACAATGCTGAGCCAACTCCATCACGGGCATCGGATTGAAACACCAGCCCATAACGGATTGGCGAATTTTTCCATGTCGGATGATTGTATCGCTCGGTTCTTTCGCACTTGTTCGGAAAACAGTTCCGGCCGCTGCGAAGCCTCCAACGACGACTTTGGCGGCGAATGCCCGGCGCGAAATCAATTGGCGATGCGTCACGGCGTTAGTTTGGTGAAGGCAGACTTTCCCGATCTGGGAAGATTGCGACAAACACTGGATTTTTTACTTGGCGGCGGCTGTTGGCAGGGCGAGGTCGTAACAAAAGAGCTGATTTAGATCCCGCAGGAGAAGGCGGCCGTTGGCGATGACCGGGTGAGGCCAGCTGCGGCGCCGACTCCGGTCCGGCTGTTTGAATCGGCCTTTTTCAATGTATTCTTTGGGATTGGCTTCAATCAAGGCGATTGGGCCTCGCTCGCTTCGCAAATATAGATGCCCGTCTGCGTAAGTCAGCGAGCCTTTTCCGACGCTGCGCTCTTCCCAAGCCACTTTGCCGGTCGCCATTTCCAAGCAGACAATTGTGGCGCCGTTGGATGCGTAAAGATAATCGCCAATTCGAATAACGCCGCCGTGGTGATTTTCGACCGCGTTGTTGGCGTAGTTTTCTTTTGCGAAGAATTGCCCGTTTTTCCGCTCGATTTCAAAAAGGTTGCAACCAATGTTGTATCCCGAAGTCACAAAGATTTGGTTGCCTTTGCAAATTGGAGTGGGAATAACGGCGGTTTTGCCCTTTCGTTCAATTTTCCACAGCATCCTGCCCGTAGAGGGCTCGATTCCGGCCAGCGTTTTTCCGGTCAGGCTGATGTATTGATCGGTTCCATGAATGGTTGTTTTGATGATGGAAGTGTAAGCGGCGGGATCGCGGAGTTGGCGAGTGCGCCACATTGGCCGGCCGGTTTGGCGATTCAAACAAACGACTGCGCCTTTTCCCCCGCCGGGCGTGCAGACAACTCGATTGCCGTCGACAAGTACCGATTCTGAGTATCCCCAGCCAGACATCATCTCCCCACCAAAGTCTTCTTTTAGGTTCGTTTGCCATCGAATGCTCCCTGTGTCGGCGTCGAGGCAGGTGAGATGGCCTCCGGCGCCCAATGTAAAAACATCCTTGCCGTTGACCGTCGGCGTTGATCTCGGCCCGTGCGCATAACCAATGTCCTCTCTGGCCGCCGGAGAAATTCTGGTTTCCCAAACTATGGAACCGTCTTTTTCCTCCAGCACCCAGGCAACTTCGTCCGCTCCTCGATAGCCGACCCCGAAGATTTTGCCTCCAACCACTGAAGGCGTGGAATAGCCTTCTCCGAGAGTGTCGATTTTCCACACCAGCGGAGGTCCTTCCGGCGGCCATTCCTTCAAAAGTCCGGTCTCCGCCGATTTGCCGTCGCGGTGAATTCCCCGCCATTGCGGCCACGGATCCGCCAAGCACAGAACGGCTGTCGCCAAAGGCATGAACGATAGAAGAAATGCGGGAGTTTTGTTTGCGAAATTCATCATAGAAAGCAAATTCTTTTACAATAGACGCCGTGTGTTTGTCGAGATTAATTTTTTCAAAACAACAGAATTCGGCTGCGCGAACCCGCACGCTTGGTTCAATGCCCACTCTCCCAGCGATCGCGAAGATCCTCGTCGCTTTGTCTGCTGTTGTAGGGAAGTTTCCGCGTCGTGCGTTCTTGCAGCCAGAGAATGTCTGGATTGATCGGGGAATCGATCCGATCGGAAGGTTCCTCCAATATCTCGCCTTTGACGATGGGCGCAATGGTGTCCGGATGCATCCAGCGCTTGGATTCGGCGTGGCCGTCGACAAAGGCCAAAGTGCCGGCGCCATTATGATAATGGGCGGGATAGTCGGCGAATTCCGCTATTTGCGGGTTTTCCGGATAGCCCCGCATGGAGACGGCAAAGTTGCCCAAGTCCAGGCTGTCTTCTCGCACGTCCATAAACAGCCAAGTGTTGGCGGGGCCGGGATCGACAAAGTCGCTTGTTTTCAAATAAATCCGGTAACCGTAGTAATCGGATTGCTCCTTCAATCCCCAGCCGCCGCAGTGAAGGCTCATGGCCATGGAACGAACTCTCGGCCGCCATTGTCCCTCCACCAAAACTTGGCTTTTGTCTCCCGGACATCGGAAAACGCCGGCGCTGTTGCCCAGATACGACCAAAGCGGGCTCTTGTGAATATCGTGGCGAACGTCCCAGTTGGATCGGTTATTGGGATCGAAGTTCATAATGCCGGTCACCCAAGCGGGAACAAAGGGAGGAGGCCCGGCAGGCCACCCAAGGTATTCTCTTGGATCGCTGGCGGCGGGTATCACTTCTTGATTGTCGGCCACATACATATTCCAAGCCAAAGAAATTTGCCGCAAGTTGTTGTAGCACTTGATGCCCTGCGCCTTGGACTTGGCCTTCCCCAGCGCCGGAAGCAACAAGCCGGCAAGAATGGCGATCACGGCAATGACCACCAAAAGTTCCAAAAGAGTAAATCCTCCGCAACGAAAGCGGGGGGGGGGAGGGGGAGTTTTGGTTGTGTTCATAAGCGTTTTTTGCCTCATAAATTTGTTCGCCTCTTGACGATGGTAGATTTTGTTCTACAAAGAATCCAACACAAAGGTTTAACACCGCTTTTTCCAAAAAGTGTTGCCTGCCTCATAGAACGGAAAAGAGAGCCGTCGTTTTCGGCGACAACGGATAAACTAAAGGCAAAGTAGCCAAATCTCAACCCCGAAGTTCGCTAACGGAACCGGCGCCGGTGCCGAATCTTTCTTGTTCAATGCCGAGCCTTTCTAAAAAGGAAAGATGAATTCGGGACAAGTCCATTCGGCCGTCAAATTGGATTTGCCTGCCGGCGCGGATCGTGCCGCAACCGCCGCCGGCGATCAATGTGGGAAGATCCTTTTCGTCGTGGGCGTCTCCGTCTCCGAGGCTGCTGCCGTATAAAAGCATGCTGTTGTCCAGAAGAGTGCCGCCTTGCGGTTCTTCGATGGATTTGAGTTTGCCCAACAGATAAGCCATCTGCCGATGGTGCCAGCGGGTGACTTCGGCATACATAGCGCGCTTGGATTCAACGGAGTCCCAAGAAGTGCTTCCATCGTCGTCTTCGGTCATGCCGGAGGCGTTGCCGTAATGGGACAATGCGTGCCAAGTGCCTTTCACTCCGTCGATGAAGTTAAAATAGCGGTTGGATTGGCCGTGATCCAGCATGTAGGTGACGACGCGCGTTGCATCCGACCAAAAGGCAAGAACAATCAAATCCATCATCAGCCGGATGTATTCTTGGTGGTCGCTGGGAATGCCCGGCGTCGGCGGGCTCAACGCATCAGTAAGCGCTTTGTCTTCCTTCCTGCGTTGAGTTTGCTTTTCGGCGAATTCGATTCTTTTTTCCAAAGCGCGAATGGAGTCGAAATACTCGTCCAAGCGGTTTTGATCGGCTTGGCTGACGCGCCTTCGCAACCATTTGGCGTCGGCGAGAACGATGTCCATCACGGATCGACGAGTGGCGCCGCCCGAAGGAGGGCGGAACATTCGGTCGAAAACAGCGCGAGGTTCCACTTCTCGTGTGAGGGGAATTCCGTTTTTGGACCAAGAAATGGCGTTGCGCGGCAAGGAGTTGGAAAAGTAGCCCTCGCCCTTGGAGGCCAGTTCTAAGGAAGGCAACAAAGTGTTCTGGCCGATTTTCTTGGCGGCGAGTTGGTCGACGGAAATTCCTCCGGCGTTCACTTGGCGTTCGTCGTAGTCTTGGCCGGTCAACCAGGTGGCGGTGCCTGCGCCGTGGCCGTTTCCCTTCGGCGTCCAAACGTTGTCGGGGATCAGAATGTCGGATTTGAACGGCTCCAGAGGACGCATCCATTCATTGAGCCGCAGCAGTTTTCCATTGCGGCCGACTTTCTCCGGATGCCAGACGCCTCGGGGAATTCCGTTGGGAAAGTAAAAGTAAGCGACGCGATTGGTTTTCCCGACGGCGGGCGAAGCCAAAGAGCGCAACGGCGACATCACGTCCAGCGCGGGCAAAGCGACGGCGGCGCCCAAGGAGCGCAGCATGGTTCGGCGAGAGATTCTTGCGGTCTTCATAAATTTTGCGTTGGTTCGGGATTCTTTTTGTATTGGAAAGGATAGCAGGACGCAATGCCGTTGACCAGAGATTGCAGCCGATAGCCGTCGGCCTCCATTTGCTTCATAATGGAGCGAATCGCGGACTCGTCAAAATACTCCAGTTGCCGTCCCAAAGCGTAGGCCAGCATTTTGGAAGCGAGCTGGCGCAGGAGGTCTTCCCGATGTTGTTCTAGAAGAACCTTGCGAAGTCCCGCCGGCCCTTGAAAAGGCGTGCCGTCCGGCAGAACGGCCTCGGCGGTTATGGGCTTGCGCTCGAAGCGGGGACGACGGCGGGGTTCTTCTTCCTCCTCTTCGGATTCAAGAATGTTCATAGCCAGCAGAAGATCGAGAATTTCTTCCCGCTCGCCGCCATTCCATTCGGTTTCAATCACTTGTGAAAGCTCTTTGCGGGGGATGTTGCGCAGGAAATTCACGCCTTGCGCAATCTCTTCGCGCTCGTCAGGCTCGGCTTCTAAATCATCCATTCGCTCCTCCAGCTCGCGAAGGTCGAGTTCTTGAAGGGCGAGGATATGCTCCCGAAGCCGTTGGTTGAGCTTTTCTTCGTTTCTCATCATTCCCAAGTATTCTAGCAGATCAAGAATTTCTTCCCGAACATCTTCGGAAAAGTCTTCCAAATCAGCGGCTAAATCCTCTTCGGGGATTTGACGTAGTTCCCATAAAGTCTCGGCAACTTCGGCTCGTTGCTCCGGGTCGTCCTCGAATGACGCGATTTTTGCGTCCACTTGTTTCTGGGGAAGGGCGCGCAACCGTTCAACAGCATGGAACAGACGGCGGTCCGCTTCTTCGTCAACCACCCGGATTTCCAGCCAATCCAAGGTTCGGATAAGTTGGTTTTGCTGCGCGGGGCTAAGCGTTTTTGTCAATTGGGCATGAAGGGCGTTTTCGTCGAGTTGACGAAGCTTGCGGAGGCGTTCTCTAATTTTTTGGCGCGCGTTTGGTCCGGAGTCTAAGTCGTCAATGCGCGCGTCCAGTTCTTGCTGGCTAAGCGACCGCATCGCCAACGTCAAGGCAAGCGCTCGTTGGTCGTCTCGTTCGATGACTCGGACGCGATAACTGTCTCGCCAGCGGCCAAAGTAATCGAAATTCTCCAAGCTGAATCCGAGCGGATCAATCTTGCTGTGGCAGCTTCGGCAGCTGGGATCGCTGGAATGGAGTTCCACTTTTTGGCGAAAGGTCAGCGAGTCGTTTTCTTCAACTTCTTCTTTGAAAGCGCCGGCATTGGGCGGAGGCGGCGGGAGTGGACGACCAAGAACCGTTTCCAAAATCCAATTGCCCCGCTTGATGGGGCTGGTTTGCTTATAGTTGGAAGTGACGGCCATGAGGCTGCCGTGGGTTAAAATGCCGCCCCGATTGGGATCCGAAAGACGCACTTTCCGCATCCGGCTCCCTTTGACGGTATCGATGCCGTAAATCTCTCTGGCAAGCTCTTCGTTGAGATAAGAGTATTCGGCGGCGATCATGTCATCCAAAGTCTTGTTTTCGCGAATCAACGAAGTGAAGAAAAGCCCCGACTCCTCTCGCATGGCGGTCATCAGACTATCCGTACACCACGGATTATCAATGGGATCCAACCGAACGCGGTTGCCGATAAATCGAAAGCCCAGCCACTGCGCGGCAAACACGGAGCCGAGAGTTTCCGCCTTCGGGCTTTGGAGCATGCGGCGGATTTGCGCTTTCAGCGTTTCCGGTTCGCGCAACTTGGCTTGGGACGCCAACTCAAAAAGCTCGTCATCCGGCATCGTCGCCCAGAGAAAGTAAGAAAGTCGCGAAGCCAATTCAAAGTCGCTAATCTGCCAAGAATCAGCGCCCTCCCTCCCTTGCTCGATGCGAAGCAAAAACTTTGGCGAAATGAGCGTCGCTTGGATGACTTGCTTGACCGCGCTCATAAAACCATTCACGTCGGAGTTCGGAAACAGAGTTTCCCGAAAGCGTTCCATCGCTTGGGAAAGTTCTTCCTTTGACGGCGGACGCCGATAAGCGCGAAGCAAAAACCGCTCCAAAACCCGCCGCGCCGCCGCTTCTGTTTCCACCGTTTCTTCCGCATCTCGCCGCAAATCCCCCGGCAAGACGAAAAAGATTCTTTGAAACGAAGCAGATTCTTTGTCCGACAAACTTTCCGCAGGAAAAGCAGACTCCACAATCCGTTCTGCCGCCGCAATATACCTTTCCATTCGGGAAGCCTGCAGAAAAAGCGTATTGGCGGAGTTTTCAAATCCGCTGGCGCCGGTCAAGTCCGCCGGAAACCGATCGGCGGGCGCCAAAGGCTTCCCAAACAAATCGCTGACCGTGTTGTTGTATTCCTGATTCGTGAGTCGCCGGGCATTTTCAAAACCGGGATCGTCAATCTTCGAAAAGTCAAAGTGATTCAACTCCCGGTCCAAAAAACGAAGAATCGCCCGCCGTTCCTCCGCATTCGGCTGGGCTTCGTCTTCCGGCGGCATATCGCCCGCGCTCACCAAATCCACAACGTGATTCCACTGCTCGCGGTTTTTTATCAAAGGCCGTTGCGTCAACAGTTGGGCAAGGTTCAATCCTCCCTTGGTTTTCTCTTCTCCGTGGCATCCAAAGCAGTATTGAGAAAGATGATTTTCCAACGAAGTTTTCTCCGCCGTCAACGGCAACTCCGCAAAGAACATGCAAACCCCGCCAACAAAAAAGATGCCTATGCGCTGGAATGAGCGGATCATATCTCGATTTAAGAATAGGCGTTTGCGCGGGAAGTTGTCAAAGAATTTCGCTCGATGCCTTGTTCGTCTAGATTGTTTGCTCTTCCTAAATCGTCTGTCGGTTTTGGAGATTTCCAGTTGTGAAGTTTGGCGCAGAGAGATTTGTCGTCTTTCATTTTGAAAAGGGATTAGAAGGCTTCCAGAGAGATTTTGCAGATGGGTCAATAGTGCGCGGCATCGAAAATCCAGTAAACTTTTGGCGCGGTCATTGGACGTCTATTTGGCAAATCCAGAGCAAGCCGAGAGCGCAGGCGATGGCGAGCCGTTTGTCGTCTATGATTCTAGCGCGGTTTTGGGCGCAGGCGTTCCATGGCGTCCAAAGATTCCTTAAGCCGTTCCTTTTCGGTTTTCTTCTTCCGCAGTTTTTCGTCGTTTCGTTGTTGGTTGGTTGGTTTTGGTTTGGCGGGTAGTTTCGTTGTTTGTTTGCGGATTATTGGTTCCTTGGCCGCGCCGCGCCGCGCAAAGATGTTTGCGGTTATTAGGCAGGCGATGATTGCGAGTGCAGTGGATTGGATGGTTTCATTCCAAATCACCAACGTGAAATAGTCGTCTTCTTTTCCGTAGAGCCATTCGAGGATTTGTTCTTTGGCGGTTTTCATTTGTCGGATTCTTCCAAAAGTCCCCTTCGGATCATTTCTGTTTTGATTGCTTGGTACATGGCGACAACGTTGAGGTCTATTTTTGCTTGTTCGTGTAAGGATTGGTGGAAAAGCGATTCGGGGTTGGATTTCTTTTCTCTTTCGGTGAGTTGTGCGGAGACAGACAAAAAGACGTTCTTCAGGTTTTTGTCCGTCCATGTCTTGAGTGCTTCGCGCCATTTGTCGGGGGCGCTTTCTTCCAACCAGAATTCTTTCATGTCTGGTGTGTAGGCGGTACGCGGTGGTTGGATTTGCGGTTGTTCGTTTGTCGACGTGCAAGCGCAGAGACAAGCGATGGCGATGATTGAGATTGCGGTTTTCATTTTGTCGTTCATTGGATGGCTTGGTGGATGAGTTTTCCTTCCTTTGCGCAGGTTTTCAAGGCAGTAGTCATAGCGGCGAGTTCTCCGTTCTGCAATCAAAAAAGTCAAAAAGTCATTGGGAAGTTCCGCAAATCCAGTGCCATGCTTTGCTAAACCAGTGGAATCGTTTCTCGAGGATGACAGCGATTAGCGAGCCGGCAATTATCCAGACGGCAGGCTCAAAAACGCTGTATGCGCCGTCAAAGCGGGCGATGGCTTTGGTGTTGCTTTCGACCGCGACTTCCAGATTGCCAAGCCGCGCTTCGAGTTTATCCAACCGCTTGTCCACGCCGTCAAAGCGGGCGTTCACACCATCAAATCGAGCGTCAATGGCATCAAATCGAGAGTCAATAGCATCGAATCTGGCATCCAAATAATCTCGGAGGCTTACCGTGCTGTTTTCTAGATCGCTCATTTTCAAATGCCTCTTTCGTCATCTCACGTAGGCCAAAGTTCGGTCGTTCGTCTTGGATGGACTCCCCGGCATTTACTTAACTTTAACGGCGTTGCAGTTTGGAGAGCAAGTGCAGAATTTCAATATACAGCCACACCAAGGTCACCAACAATCCAAAGGCGCCGAACCATTCCATATACTTGGGCGCGGCGGCGGCGGCTCCGTGTTCAATAAAGTCGAAATCCAAAACCAAGTTCAGCGCCGCAATCCCCACCACAAACAAACTAAACCCGATGCCGAATATCCCGGTCGAATGAATCAAAGGCACCGAAATGCCGAAGAAACTGAGAACTATCGAAACCAAATAGAACAACATAATGCCGCCCGTCGCCGCAACCACGCCCAGCCGAAAGTTCTGCGTCACTCGAATCCAGCCCATTTGATAAATGAACAACAAACTAAAAAGCGTCCCAAAAGTCAGGCAGACGGCGTTGAACACTATCCCCGATCCCGCAAACTGCCGCTCGGCCAAAGCGGAAACCCCGCCCAAGAAAAGCCCCTCAAGCCCGGCATACAAAGGCGCGGTCACAGGCGACCATTCTTTTTTGAACACCGTCACTATGGCGACGACCAACCCGCCAACCATTCCCGTCATCATCCAACCCCACGGCGGGCTTCCCTCCATTGTCATCGTTTTGTTCCACGTGAAGACCGCGCCAAAAAACACGACCAACAACAAGGCGCCAGTCTTCAGCACCGTGCCGTTGATGGTCATCGCGTCGTCTTGCGAATGCGAATGCGCCCCGGCAAAAGTGTGGGCGTTCAAAACAGGATTTGCGCTTCTCATAGTTTCTTTCAAAAGTTCGTTCTCGTCGTGAGTAGGGAAAAAGTGTCTGTGTTTCTATGCGTTCTTTTACAACTGCGCCAATCCTTTGTCAAGCGCTTCGTAAAGCGCCTGCATGGAGGATTCGGTTTCATCGCCCATGTTGGAAAGGCGAAATGTAGTTCCCTGAATCTTGCCGTAGCCGCCGTCAATCAAAAAGCCTTCCGCCTTGACCTTCTGCCGCAATCGTTTCACATCCACTAATCGACCGCCCGGTTTGGCGCCGTTGTTCACGCAGGTAAGCGTCCGCGACTCGTAGCCTGCTTCCGAAAATAAAGCAAACTCGTTCTTCGTCGCCCACCGGCGGGTCATCTCCGACAACTTCCGATGCCGTTCGTAGCGTTCTTCCAAGCCTTCGTCAAAAATCTCTTTGAGCTTCGAACGCAATGCAAAAACGTGGCTGATGGACGGAGTGCTGGGCGTCATGTTTTTTTCGGCGTTCTTTTGAAACTCAAGAAAGTCAAAGTAATAGCCGCGATCCTTCCCGCTCGCCGCCCTTTCCAAAGCCGCCGCCGAAACCGCAAAGAGCGCCAAACCCGGCGGCAACGCCAACGCCTTTTGGCTTCCCGTCAATAAAACGTCAATCCCCCACTCGTCAAACGGAATCGGCACGGCGGAAAAAGAAGACACCGAATCTACCACAAACAAAACCTCCGGATACTTCCGCTTCAAAGCCATGATTTCGGCCAGCGGATTCATCACTCCGGTCGAAGTTTCGTTGTGAACCACGGTCAGCACGTCAAACTCCCCCGAAGCCAGCTCGCCGTCCACTTGCTCCGGCAAAATCGGCGATCCCCAATCCACCTTCAACGCGCTCGCCTCCTTCCCGCAACGCTTGGCCACTGCAAACCACTTGTCCGAAAACCCGCCGCCCATGCAACACAACGCCTTCTTGCGCACCAAGTTGCGCAAAGCCCCCTCCATCACCCCCCAAGCCGAAGAAGTGCTCAGGAAAACCAGACGCTCCGTGAAAAAAAGCTTTTGGAGGCTTGGCTGGATTTTGGCGTATAAGTCCCGGAAATCTTGGCTTCGATGGCCGATCATCGGCGAGCAAAACGCTCGATACGTCTGCTCGCTCACTTCCACAGGACCCGGAATATGCAGCTTCAAACCTCCCATATCACAAAACGAAACACAACCGTCTTGTAAAGGCCGTCGGAGAAACGCGCAACAAAATCCCGCCCGCGCCCCTCAAAGAAAGCCTACTCTCCCGGAAACGATGATGGCGCCGCCGCCACGGACTCCTCCAACTTCCCCGTCAAACTGCCCAGAAACGCCTTGATGTCCGCAATATCCTCCTTCGGAATCTCCAAACCCAACTGATGCCGCCCCATCATCTCAATGGCCTGCTCCAGAGTATCCGCCGAACCGTCGTGAAAATAAGGAGCGGTCTTTGCCACATTGCGAAGCGAAGGCACCTTGAAAAACATTCGATCCGCCTCTTGCTTCGTCACCTCGTAACGGCCCGCGTCCTTCTGGTTCGGCCAAGCCTTCACCAAGCCCAGCTTTTGATACGTCGTCCCGCCCAAAAGTGTCCCCGAATGGCAAGTCGTGCAAGCATAAGCCGCAAACTTGGCCAATCCGCGCCTCTCCCGCTTGCTCAGCGCCTCCTCTTGCCCCGCCAACCACCAGTCAAAACGACCCGGAGTCACAAACAACCGCTCATACGCCCCAATCGCCTCGCCCACATTGTCGTAAGTAATCGGCGGCTCACTGTTCGGAAACGCCGCCGCAAACAACTCCTTGTAGCCCGAAATCCCGCCCAACTTCTCCACCACTTCTTCCCCGGAGGGCATCGCCATCTCCTCCTCCGCCAAAATCGGCCCCTTAGCCTGCTCTTCCACCGTTGGCGCCCGCCCATCCCAAAACTGGGCAATATGCATAAACGCATTAAAGCTGCTCGGCGAGTTTCTTCCCGTCAAGTGATTGCCAAACCCCTCCGAAAACCGCTTCCCGTCCACCCCAAATCGCCGCGTGTCGTGACAGGAATTACACGAAATCGAATTGTCCCGACTCAACCGCTTGTCGTGATACAAAACCCGCCCCAACTCCACTCGCAGAGTTTCCACGGCCGAACGAGGCACCTTCGCCGCAGACTGCAACGGCTGTCCAAACAACGGCAACAACTCCTTCCCGCTTTCCTCGGCCGGCAAGGCGCTTGACAAACCCGCCGCCAACACCAAACCACACACACTCCAAACAACGCTCACTTTCGTTATCATATCGCTTGAATAAGTTCCATCCCTCAGACCCAACCCCGCCTACCAAACCAAAATCCTCAAAAAAAGAAAAGCCCCTTCCTTTCTCTCTTCTCTTAAAACAAACCCTCCCAACAGTCTCACTAGTCCGCAGATGCGCTATCAAGATGCCCCGAACAAATGGCTTTCCCAGAAAGTTTTGAATCTCTTGTAGCCACCGGTTGCCGATGTCAAAATAGCCTCAAGGCAGAAGCGGGCGGTTCGCTACGAATCCCTCATCATCTCTCGAATCTTTCCCCGAAAGTAGCGAAAACTGGGCGATGCGTTGTTATTGACATTCATCTGTGGCGCGATTTTCTCTGCCCACGCTGATTTTTCTTTGCCTATGGCCCGCCATCTCTGGTTTTTAAGCGCGGTTGATCCCCCGACAAATACCGCGTCAGCCAGCAGTTCCCATGTGCCGCAAATCGAGTCGTTTTGGTAATGGTTCAATACACCGTCCTTGGCTTGCGGATACGCTGCCTTGATCGCGGGGATGTCGCCGAGCAACCATGCCTCGCCTTCTTCTATGGCAATGCAAAATCGGGTCTCTGGCTTGGGGTTGCACGCATTCAAGATGGCGAAGAGTTCGTCGCGAAATGTTTTCAAACACTTGTCGTCCAAGTCGCAAACCACAATCACCGCTGCCGGGGAACTGGCGAGGGAGTTGGCAAATATTCTCCCATGCCCTATTAATAGCTTGGGGAGTTGGTCAAGCAAAAGACGCTTGCTCGCATCCGTTCTACTTTTGAGATTTCTTGGAATGCGACCAAGGCCCCGGTAAGGGATAATCCGAAATGTATGTTGATTGTCGATGATCTTCGGTACCAAGATGTCGAGGGCCTTTTCGCCCGCTGGACGGTCGAAAAGCCGTCCGTGTCCTTTTCCAAAATCCAGACTTCTTTTGGTTCTAAGGCATCGGCGAGGTAAGGCTGATGTGTGGTCATAAAAATTTGCGAGCCGTCCCGGCGGTTGGCGTGTTCTCGAAATTCGTCAGCGAGGGTTTCCAAGAGTTTGTGATACAGGCCATTTTCCGGTTCCTCAATGCAGAGAAACGCGGGCGGTGTCGGGTCTTCGAGCAACAAGAGATAGGCGAATACCTTGAGCGTCCCGTCTGATACCTGCTGTGCGTAAAAGGGGGCCTGAAAGCCTTTGTCATTGAATCTGAGCAACACCCGCCCATCGCTGGTTTTTTCCGTGTCGATTTGGTCTATGCCCGGAATTTTATCGGCGATCCGTTTTAGAATCCCTTGGAAACGCCGGGGATGCTCGCGCTCCATGAATTGCACGACATTGCCGAGGTTGTCGCCGTGGACATTGAGGCGTTGCTGGGGGCCGGCCAACGGCAGGCTACGCGCCGCGTCCGGGGTGAAGTAGCTGAGATACCAGTCCTCGATGAAGCGGCGAAAAGCAGCGATGCGCGGGTGTTGTTTCAAAGCGCCGAGCGTGGCAATGCCCAGTTTGCGGCGGTCTTCCAACTCGATACTCTCCGTCTCGCTGGATTCCTCTGCTGTGATTTTTTTCCAGAAAAGGTCAAAGTCTAGGGTTTCTTCATCAATCTGACGCCCTTCTCGTTCTCCCTTCCATACCACGCCGCTACCATTATTGAGCATTAAAAACGAAAATGGTCGACCAAATTTCTGGCCTTTTCGCCTTTGTCTGAGGCGTTCTCGTAGCACATAGGGACGCCCGAACTCATCCGCCTCAATGGCGACCTCGTAGGTTATGGGCCTGGCGTTTCCGCGTTCTCTATAATACACCTCAAACTCGATAGGGCCCGTTTGTCCTTGGGTCCGTATTTTTTCAAAGCCGCCGCGGCCGCGTGCGCCGCAGGCCTCCTCCACGCCGGATTTGAGGCCGTCGGCGAGAAACCCGAACGCATCGAACAGGGCACTTTTTCCGGTGCCGTTTTTGCCAATCACCGCCGTCATAGGGTGAGCGGCGGATGGTCTGTTGATAGGTGTGGTAGCGCAGTCGCCCCAATTCCGCATCCCGGAGCGACTTGAAGTTCCTAACTCTAAAACCTTCTATCTTGATCATTTCTTCTATCCTCCGCGCATCTTTAACGGTTCACAGACTGCAAGGCAAGATTTTATTCGCTTTCTTTTATTTTGACGAATCTTCTATGGTGGAGATTTCGGAGGGTGACAAGCCGTAAAGAGAATAGACGAGACGGTCAATCTTTTCTCTGATTCGCTGACGTCCGCCGAGGCGTTAGATGCTTTGGACGCCAGTATGCAATCGACGAGGCGGAGGAAGGGAAGTTGTTCGGCGGCGGAGATTTTTGAGATGGGAAGAGATTCGACATACTGCTGACTTATTTGATAGCCTCCATTATCCAAAATAGGCACTATAGTTTTAAAGTATCTCTTCGCGCAATTGCTGTTCAACAATGCCGCTAAATACTTGAGGATTTTTCTAGTGATAATGGGAGCACCGGCTAATGTGCATTCTCTAGCAAGAGAAAATCTCGGAAAATCTTTTTCTTCGACATCATCTTTGGCAATCCGCACCAATGGAGGCCAAACAATTTTCTCTTTTAGGAAGAGTTAGTGGTAGGCGCAGTGGCGGAGGTTATAGGGGGTGTTGCCTTGGTCTTGACGTTTTGCCAGTTGCGGGTAAAACTTGTCCAAGTGATTTTTGGCGGCCGGGTAGTCGTCTACATTGACGGCGGGAACGTCGTTGTATCCGTTGTGGGTGTCAATCAGCCAAAACTTGGCCCGGTTGGCTTGGTAGTGGCGGATGTCTCGGAATGGGGTTCTGATGGATTGCATTTTGTTCATAATGGCTTGTGTTTGAGGGAAACCGCTTTGAGGGAACCAGAGGGAGGCGCTTTTTGAACCATCAAAATGCAGGTGTCCACGATGGTGTTTTCAAAGACTGGAAAGCCGCCGAAGTCTAATAATCGTTTGGGGTTGGTTCGGGACGCCAAGTAAGCGCGCGTTTTCTGGCCGTAGCCGGAACGCAACCACTTATTTGAAGAGAGGAAGCAGAGGAGGGCTTGGGGGACATGAGTTGGCAACCTTTTTCGTAGAAGAGTTGGTAGAGGTCGCCGGTGCGGATGAAGGTTTCCAAGCCGGCGCTCTTATAGAGTTGGGCGAGTTGGCCCTTGTTCTTTTGGAGTTGGATGTAAGGGGGTTGCTGATGAGGATGGGGAAGCCTTGGGCGATGCCGAACATGGATTGTCGGCTGGGGCGTTTGGTGCGTCAGGGGAAAAGCCGGCGTTGCAGAGTTCTTTGTCTTTGTTTCGGCAGTGCTGTTTCTCTGGAGGAAGGGCGGCGTGGAAGTGTCGCTCGCGGTTGGCGGCCAGTTGAGATTGGCGTTGTGGAACGGCGGGGGTTGGGGCCAGTTCTAGTTGTTAGGGTTGTCGTTGGGTTGTTGTTCGATGGCGAGGGAGATGAAAAATCGCAGCTTGGCGATCTGCGTGGCGATAGGCTGAATATCCACGCCGAAAATGCTGTTTTGAACAGATACAGCTTGCGCTCAAAGTCGCCCGAATACCGCTCAAAAGTGTCGCTGATCGCCAGCAACTCAGCATCGCGTTCTCGCTGATTTTCCGTATCAAAGGCCGCGTCTGCCTTTGTGCGGGCGCGTTCTTTTTGTAAGGTGGCCCAGCGTTAGTTGTATGGATCTAAGCGGCGCAAGGCTAAGGGGAGTTTGTAGAGGACGGCCATAAGAAAGGCGCCAGAACCTACGGCGGGGTCTAGGATGCGGAGATGGGCAATCGCCTGCAAAAGAGGGCTTTGGTTTCGGCCTCTGCAAAAGAGTTCATGGGCGTCGTTGAACGCATCCTCGTAGTCCAGCAAATAGCGAATGCGCTCTTGCCAAAACCCTGTGTCGGCATCGCTTGGCGAACACGCTTGAGCCAATGTTGCCGCTAATGCTTCTTCTGCCCTGTAATCTACCACTGGGCGCGGCGTGTAATAAGAGCCGATTCGTTGGCGGGTTTCGGGGTTGTAGGCGGCCAATCAGTTGTCAAAGACTTGGCCGAGCAGTTCGGGGTCGAGCGCGGCTTCCTGCTTGATGAGCGTGTTTTCTTCTAATGTGAATGGGGAGCGGTCTAAAAGAGATTGAGGCTTCCTGCTTGATGGGCGCGGCTATCCAAGAAGAGGCAAGGGCGGGCTTCGGGGGCGGCCCTTTCCTTTGGGGAGCAATAGCAAGTCATGTTCTTCTTGGGGAGAAACCCGCGCTTGTAGACTTCGGCGTTCAAAGTGGCGAGGAGTCCTTCTCTTTGAGGAACCAAACAAAGAGCAAGTAGGTGAGGAGGCGGATAATATGCTCTTCAAGCTTGCGCATCTTGAGGCCGGCTAAGAGGAATTGGGCTTGTTGGCAAGCCCGCTCAAACCAAGCGAAGAGATCATCGTAAAAGCGTTTGTTGAGTTCTTGGGCGTCCAGCCATGCAGAGGCGGGGGCGGAAGGCTGGATTTCTCTCATCCAGGACACATGGCCGAGCGCATCGCGCTCTGGATGGCGTTTGTTTGAGGCGGCTATAACAAAAGGCAAGAGTTAGTTTGTTAGGCGCCCTTCGGCAAAAGAGAACGGCCGGAATGACTAAGCGTTCGTTGACTTCGCGGAGGAACAAAGCCTATGGACTGCGAGCGCAATGCTGGCCGTTCTGCTGCGCGGCAAGGAAAAGAAAACTGCGAACATCGCCCCTATCAAAAGATTCCCCACCTCCCCCGCTTGCCGCTTCTTCCTCAGTCCATTGGAAAAGCAAACGAACGCAACCACAAACATCCAATAAGGCCTGCTCAGACTTCGCCCCTGCCCCCCTTGCTCGCCCCTCTGACCATGCGACAAAGCCCGCTCACTTCCATACCCTCCAACAAGCCTTGCGCCCCCGCAAAAAAGGCATCGCCTCTCCCTTGCCCAAGCGCATCGGCAATGCGCCCTCTATGAGTTTTGAAATCCAAAGCGGAAAAGCCACAATCAGCCGGCGATTGATTCAAGATCGTTTGCATTGCTAGGCGATTTTTGGGAGAACGAATTCGCAGCCGCCGCCGAGCGCAAAGGCGGCGAATTGAGCGTTGTGCACTTGCTGAATGTGGTTGGCGAATTTTTTGAGCAGGTTGTTGTAGTGTTGCATTTTCTTGCCGTGCGCAGTTTTGTGGTCGAACCAGTCGCAGAAGCGCAGGGTGGGTTCTGTTTGGCTGATGGCAATTTTTTCAAAGAGTTCGAGGGTTTGGCGGATGCTGGCGCAGCCATAGCGGATGGTTCCGTCGTTTTTGATGTAAACAAGGGAAAATGGATGAACGAGGCTTGCGGCGCGCTGGCGGGGATTGGGGTTTTGGGCGTTGGTTTGGCGCAAGAGAAAGATTATGCCGGGGTCGGCGTTGTTCGCGGGTTTTGGATGCGTTATGGCGTAGGCGCCGATGGGTGCGGATTCGAGTTCGGCTTTGTTTTTTCCAAGTATTGGCGGAGTTGAGCAAGGAAGTAGTCCATTGTGAAGTCGCTCATGACGACGTTGTCTAATAGATCGTCGAGGTTGAGGATGTTTTCGCGGAGTTTTAGGAGTTGGCGGTCTCGGAAGTTGAGTTCTAGTTGGGCAGTTTTTGGGGTTTCGTCATGGGCGAGGGAGTTGTCGCTGCCTCTTGCGGCGGCGTCGGCAAGAGCCATTCGCGCGGGGACGCGGTTTTGGAGGTTGAGGTAGATATTCAGGTTTTCGGTCGGCCAGTAGTTGATCATTTGGATAACGGAGTTGCTGCGATAAAAAGCGGCCGCAATCCTCAAAAAAACAAAATATTTTCCCAATGAGCATCTTCAAAAACCGAAAAAGCTCAAATAGCGCGCTTTTACACTTCAAAAGCAATTTGATTTTTTATTTGCGCGACATTTCGGTGATTGCTATAAATTCCTTCAATTCAGTTACATTTGCTTATTTACGAGACTAGACATGTTCAATGACGTCGGCCATTTGATCGAAACCGACAAACCAACCAAGGCGCCTTGGCCTGCGCTTTGCGCCGGGAGCCATTCTGCGCAAGAACGGCTCGCTAGAACCACCGGCGGAGCGGACAAAGACGGGATTTTGGCAAAAACCGCCAAAGGAATCGTTTCCTTCCTCCAAAATCTCCTTTCCCCACTGACGCGCAAGGAGGGCGTCCGCTGCGGCCAAGTCTCCCGCCTTGCCACAATCTTCCAAACCGCCGGCATTAGCACGATTTACGGCCTGCTCTTCGCCGGCCTCCTGCTCATGCCGTTCCAATCGCAACGAGCAACCGCCGCCCCGCCTGCAGAGGATACCGTGGAAACGCAAGAACTCACCTTGGTGGGGGTTCTTATAGGTATTGGCATTAGCATTACTGCCATGGCGCTTTGGAAAGGAGGGGAATGGGTTATTGAAGAAATCAAGACGCCCAATGGAACTCTCGTTGCCGACACCGACATCGCTGTCGAGAGTCTCGACGGAGCGACGAGCTCGTGGTACGTTGGACGAGGACCATTGAGCGGAGAGAGAAACAGTTTTCAGAATGGAAATACGACGAGGATTATGCCTCCGACGAGAAACTGAAAAGCCATTACCAGTATTGGGATATTTGGGTAGACTATGTTCAATGGGATGAAGACAAAGAATACTACGTAACAACGGATTCCCAATCCTTTTATGGTCACAATCTTTATCTTCCCGGTTGTATTAACGATGCGTACAATTACGGCAACTTCGGCGACGAAGATACGGGAAATACAGGGTACGTTATTCAGTCGGGATATGCCGAGATGAATCACTTAAGCCATGTATTCGATTCCCAAGTCAATAAGTGGCAGGCGGATCCTGATTTGGAATATCGTGGTTTCACATACAACCCAGAAGTCCACGCCAATATTTCCGATATGCGCTATGACGTGACTCGGAATAGTCGGGGGCAGGCAATAAAAGCGCAGGGTTGGATTTACACGCCAAGAGCCAATAAGACGGTAAGAATAGCCTCGGACATGCCAGCCGACAAGAGTGCTACCCAAACAGTGGATTTGCTCAGCTTAAGTTCTCGTCTAGATAGCTACAGAATGCGCAGAAACAAAAGCAAGTTGTACTGGAAGAGGACGACAAAGGAAATTTCTGCAGGGCATCCGGCGACGGCGACATTCAGTGACGGTAGCACAATGCCCACAAACATGCCATCTTCTTCCACATGGACGGGACCTTACTCGCATCAAAAGATTACTACCGAGAACTGGTAAACTAAAAAGAGGAGAATGATGAGTGGAAAAATCAAAAAAGATCTTTTGAAGGGGAGTATTGGAGCATTGATCTTTGCCTCCTTTTTGATCGTTCTTTTTAATCAACGAGGCTACAAAACGCCCGATGACCCTAAGGAGATTATTCCTCGCCATGTGGACGCCATCCTCTACGGCGAGGAGGATCCGGTGGGAGGCGATCCTTCCCTCTATGAGCGGGCGATGATCTACAATTTGCTGACTCCGCCAGAAGAGAAGGAAGAAACCGCAGAAGACAAAGCAGAGGCGGAAAGGCTGGCCAATTGGAAGGCTAACTTTCCCTACAAGCCGACAACCGATCCCGACGTGGTGATGACCGAGGAGACGATTAAGTTTTCAAACCCTGATTCGCCAGCCGGCATCCATGGCTATTTGAAAATGTTCTTTCAGAACGAAATGCGATTCACGCCTCAATTCGAGCAGCTCTATCACATTCTGGAGGAGCATGGCAGAGGAGGCAATCCAGTGGCGACTGGCAAGATATTCAACTGCTTGTGGGAATACCATCATTACTCGCAAAAAGACCCCGACGAACGCAGTGACTGTACAGCTTCAGACTGGGAAGGCACGTCACCAACGCCGAAGAAGCGGAATGTTGCTTTGAATCCATCGTGTATGAGTTGCACGCGGAAAGAAGGTGGCCGGATCGGGAGTTCATGCCGGAAGCGGAGGCTATGGCTCTTCGAGACAAAATTGTCGACGAGATTGAAGGGATGGATGAAATTCCAGAATCTTTCTTTACCTATAAAGATGATCTTGACTTGAAAGTGGGCGATTCGCCTCTGGTGATTAGCCAAGGCTGGCAAGCGGCTTACGATGAATGGGATCGAAGTTGGAACATAAGAGAACGACACGAGCTCCAGAATCGCGTAATGAACGTTGGCGAAGGGAACAACGTACTAATGGCCAACGACCGGCCGGTTATCTCTGCTGAAGGCGACGGTTTTTTTGCCAATATTACCACGCCGGACGGTTTTCAAGTGCCGTTGATCCGCGGCGACAATGGCGAAGTGATTATCCCGACGCCCGCTGAAATTGAAGAAATGAAAGCGAACGGAGAAGGCGAATGGGTGGAACCTCCTGAGCCATCCGCGCCACCTCCGCCAAATCTCACCGAAGAAGAATGGAAAATGCAGGAGGTTTTGCGCATGCTGGAAGAAGCGGCACGGCAGCAAGAATAGCCTGTCTCTTCACAACTGCCGTTTACCTTTTTCAACCGCTGGGTTTTGCTCGGCGGTTTTTTCGCTTCGGCAAAGGCGCAGTCTTTTTTTGACGGATTTCCTCGGTAAAGGCGAGGGACTTGGGTTCTTTGGCGCCTGGATCGGGGTCTTTTATCGAGGCGGGGTCGCCGAAGAGAAAGCGAACTTGGCGGATAGCGTTCAGTTCTTCGGCGAGCAGGTCGTAGTCGTAGATGCTAAAATAAGCGGAGACGAGGCGGAAGGAGTCGGCGTCGGTAAGGTTTTCTTGCAGATAGTGGAAAACCTTGGCGGTTTGATTGTTCAGAATGCGCCGCTGTTTGCTGGGTTTTTCGTTCACGGCTTGGCTGCAATGGACCGGTTCGCGCCGGAATCCGGCACAAGTGGAGAGTCGACGCGGCGCAGAATTGGGTTTTTACCGTGTTTAGGGAATCAAGCGTCGGCGTTTGCTTTGACGTCCAGCCGAATGACCACTCTGTCGCGAATCAAGTCGTCGGCCTTTCCCTTATAGACGATGTCAAAGTCAAAGCGCATGATGGAAAACTCGGCCGTCAGGTTCACTTGCTCGTCGGCAATCGAGATTTTTGCGGGAAAGCGGATGCTTTTTGTGACGCCGTGGAGGGTAAGGTCGCCGGTGATTGTGTATTCTTCTCCGGAGCGCTCTGCGGCGGTGAGGATGAACTTTGAGATGGGATAGGTCTCGACGCCGAAGAAGTCGTCGCTTTTTAAGTGCCGAGTTAAGCGATTGGAGTCTGACCAAGTGGAGTTCATGTCGATCTCGATACTGCTCGGCGGCGCGATGTTTCCGTCGGCAACTGAGATTTTTCCGGTGAAGGTTTTGAAGCCGCCGCTGTGGCTGGCGGTGATTTTGGAGCCGGTAAAGTCGATCTTGGAGTCCGGGTGGATTGTGTAGCTTTTTGCGCCGGCAACCGCTGCCGGCTCTGCGCTTTCGCCTGCGGGCGCCGCGACTTCGGCTTCTTTTACGCCTTCGGCGGGATCGCTGCAACCAGCCAAAGCAACGGCGGCCAACATGAAAAATGCCGCCGCAATGTTTGTTTTGTGTTCTTCGGATTTCATAAACGTCATAAATTCTGTGATTAGATTTTGCGCTATTTGCCTCAATGGCGGAATGCACAATAGTTTGCTTGTCTAAAAAGTCCAGACTTTTTTCTTCGCTTTTGCCGCCAAAATTTTGTTGACGCTTGTCGGCAAAGCGCGATCAGCGGTATCTGCGGCCCGGCGGCATAGTTGGCTCTGCGAGGGGTTTTTGCGGCGCGCGGATTTCCTGCATGCGCCGGCTCATTCGGTCAACGATGCCGGGGTAAATGGCCGCCAAGTCGTCGTTTTCTCCGGGATCGGTCGCGATGTTGTAAAGCTCCCAAGATTGGCCTCTTTGGTGTCGGAGGAGTTTCATATCGCCCATTCGGATTGCTTGCATCAAGTTGGTGTATCGGCGGTTTTTCCAGTCGTATTTCGGCCACTCCCAGTAAAGTTCGGGATGTTGCCGTTGCAAGCCTCGCCCCAGCAAAGTCGGCAGGATGGAAACGCCGTCCAAACCTTTGGGCGTTGCTGCGCCGGGCATTCCCGCCAAATCCAGGCAGGTTGGCAGAACGTCGGGAAAATACCAAGCGAAGTCGCTTTTGCGTCCGGCGGCGATTTTGCCCGGCCAGCGAACGAGCATCGGCGTTCTCAATCCGCCTTCATACATGCTTCGCTTGCGGCCTTTGAAGGGGCCGCAGGAATTGAGTTCGCCATCCAGCCGTTCCGCCGCGCCGTGATCCGAGCAGAAGAAGACAATCGTGTTTTCGGCAATTCCCAGTTCGTCCAGCAAGTCCAACAACTCGCCGACTTGGCGGTCGATTTGCGAGACCATTGCAGCAATCACTTTGGCTTTGATGGACCAAGGCCGGCCGGCGTATTTCAGAGCCGCTGGATCATCGGTCGGAAACTCGTAGCGGCCGTGCGGCGGCGTCCAAGGCGCATAACAAAAAAAGGGATCCTGCCGATGCTTGCGGATAAAGTTCAGCGTTTCGGCAAAAATAAGCTCGTGGGCAAACTGCCGCTTTCTTCCCGTTTCCGGATTGACCGACTCTACAAAACCCGCCTTTGGTTTGGCGTCGTAAAATCCCGCATTGCCCGGCAACATCACTTTCTCGCCATTCCGCACCAAATAATCGGGATAGAAATAATGCGCGTGGATTTGGTGGTAATATCCGTAGAAAAGGTCAAACCCCTGCGCTTCGGGAACTCCCTCCGTGCCGATGTCGCCCAGTCCCCACTTGCCAAAGCCGCCGGTGGCGTAGCCGGCCTGTTTCAAAAGTTCGGGGAGCGTGATTTCTTCCGCCGGCAAAGGAATGCCGCCGGTGTTGCCGCGAAGCGCGACTTTGCCCATGTGTTTGCCGGTCATCAGCGTTGCCCGCGCGGGCGCGCAAACCGTGCAACCGGAATAACATTGAGAAAAAGCGATCCCCTCAGCCGCCAAGCGATCCAAGTTCGGCGTTTCAATCGCTTGGCCGCCGAAGCAACCCAAATCGCCGTAGCCCAAGTCATCCACCATAATAAAGACAATATTCGGCGGACGCGTCGGCTCGGCGCCGGCAATCCAACAAAAAGCCGACCCCAGAAAAACGCAAAGAAAAGCAAACCAGCGAAACGGCAAACGACGTTCTTTTCTCTGAAAAAACATAACAAAAACTTTACGCATCCGCTGGAAAAGCGGCAAGCCCCCCAGATTCCCATCTTGCGCTTTGTATTCCATTGAGTAGGCTTGCCGCCTCAATGGCGGACGAACATTCACTCAATGCGGACCTCGCTCGAATCTTGCAAAAAGCGGGAATCCAAGCGGAGCCGCAAATTCGCTTCACATACAACAAAGGCAAACGCCGAGTCGTGGACATTGTCTGCCGCGAAGTCCAAGGATACACAATCGGCATCGAAGCCAAAATGAGGCTGGGTCAACAATCTAAACGACAACAAAAAACCTCTATCGCTCAAGCCGAAGAAATCATCGAAAAGAGCTTCTGCGACGCCGCCATCGCCCTCATCTATCCCGACGGCTATAAGAACCAAAATCACCTCGAAAGCGGAAAAGTAAAAGTTGCCGTTCGAACGCCAATCCTCACCGGCAAAAAGAAAACTCCCGAATGGCAAGACTACGCCGTCAAAGACTTGCCGGGCTTCCTCACAAGCATTCCCAGCCAACTGGGCAAACCGGAAGAACTGTCCAAAAGAGCCGAAATCGCTATCAACGAAGCCTTCAAAAAATTCAACAAACAAGACGTTGAATACATCATGCGCTCCATCGGAGAGGCAGCGGAAGAAACCAACGTCAAAGGATTGCTGACAGACCTGTTAGCCGTTGTCATGTTCCACACTAAACTAGACGGAATCATTCCCAAGCACTTCAAAAAAGCCGACCGTCCGCCAACCGTGCCTGAGTGCTTGACCGGCGATAGCATAGCGAAGTTCACAGACGCCTACAACAAATGGCTAGACATTGACTACAAAGACATCTTGGAGTGGGTGAAGTCCATACTCCATTCCCTGCCGCCCAAACCGCAAAGCAACGACGCCGTCAAAATCCTCGCCAAAACCGCCCAATCCATTCAGCGCGCCAAAGGAAGCCAACATCACGACGTCGTCGGCCTGACCTTTTGCAATTCCATAGAAACCGCCAAGCACGACGGCTCTATGTATACTACGCTGCCCGCCGCAACTCTGTTGACGCATCTGCTCTTCCATAAATCCAACATCCATAAGAAAAGCCTAGAAGAAATCAAAAGCCTGCGCATCGTGGACTTCGCCTGCGGCTCTGGGACTTTATTGATTGCGGCGGCCAACTATATCCTGCAACACGAGAAAACTGGAGAACCTGAAGAAGTGGCCAAAGCCTTATTAGAGCAAATGCTATACGGCTTTGACATCAACAACCGCGCTATATTTCAAACCGCCGCCGGACTGGGCATGATCTCGCCCGCCGTCGCCTTTGACAAAACCCAATTGCACAGCCTGATGCTCGGCATCCCGGAAGGAGAAATTGAAGCACGGCTTGGCTCACTGGAGATGCTGCGAGGCATGGACGACCTCGTTCACAACCCGCCAGTCATCTCCAAACCCCAAGACCGCCCCGAACAACCCATCGAATGCCAACAATTTCACCTCGCCATTATGAACCCGCCTTTTACAAGGATGGCTGTTCGGCACAAACAGAAGGACAAACAAATAGAAAAACGACTGCGAGAAAGAGAGCAATACCTTCGGCAAATCAATCCTGCGATGTCAGCGGCTGGAAATTCAACTGCATTCCTTGCGCTGGTCGACAAATACATTGACCGACAAGCCGGGAAAGCGGGAATCGTTTTGCCTGCGATGATTCCTTCTGGAGAGACTGGAAAGGACTTTCGAGTTTGGCTTCCTAAACATTTTCACGTCCAGTACATCATCGTTTCCTACGATCCCAAAAGAATCTTCTTCTCCGGTAATACCAACATTGGCGAAATGCTATTAGTTTTGGATCGCAAAAAGAAGACTCCAACGCCAACCAAAGTCATCAAACTACACAACAACCCGGCCACCGAAGTGGACGGCATGCAATGCGCCAAAGACATTTATCGGAACGTCCCGGAAGAATGGAAAAAATGGGGAGAAGTGTATGAGATCCAGCCAACAGACATGGAGAAAGGCGATTGGAGCGCCACGCAGTTTCTCAGCAACGAACTCTACCGCATCGCATTACAAATCCCCAAACACTGGACAAGCAGTTTCGGGAATCAAATCAACATCTTGCACAGAACCCAGATAATTATTGGCGCCCAAAAATGCAAGAATCCCAGAGAACTGCACGCAACACCTTGTCTTTGGTATCACAACACCAACTACTGCGACAAGTTGGAAGTCAAGCCGGACTGCTATATAAAACCCAAGAAGGCGAATCCAGAGGTTTTAAAATTTCTACATAACTCCAGCCGATTAAAAATTGCTTGGCGAATTCGTTTTACAACAATCAAAAACTTTGCCTGTCGAACAACCGTTCCCTCTGTAAGTGCATCTTGGGCAACTGTCGAAGTCGTCAACAACATTCCCGATGTGGATAAAGAGACGGTGGAGAAAGCCGTCTGCCTCCTCCTCAACAGCACGCCCGCCAAAGTGGGAACAATTTTGGCAAGGACAAACAAGACGATATCTTACGTCCATCTTGGGAATGTCAAACTCAACCGCATTCCGATGCCTTTATTATATGGCATGAAGTCATCGGCGTTTCGTGGTTTGGCAAAGGTTTATGAGGAGCAGTGCAAACAGCCTCGCAAGCGTTTGCCCGAAGCGCACAATTGCCACGTGCAGATAGCCATTGACAAAGCCGTTTGCAAACACACCGGCTTTCCCTATGACGTTTGCGCGCAAGCACGACATCTATTAGCGTGCGAGCCAATGGTAACCGGCCAGCGATACCAAGCCAATCCAGAAGAAACCAACCCAGAACTATTTTGATTAGCGCTGATTGAATTTTTGAAGTTGCCGAAAAGATGCGCAAACCAGTTTTAGCAATTACGATGGGCGATCCGGCGGGCGTAGGGCCTGAAATTTGCCTGCGCGCTTTGGACAGCCCGGAAGTCGCCGCGCACTGCGTTCCGGCGGTTTTTGGAGACGCCGAAGTTCTTCGCCGATGCGCAGCCCAGTTGGGCGGGAGATTGTCCGCGCCCGTCGTTTCCGTTGGCGATTTTGCCGCGCTTGGAAGTTGCCGCCAATCCGTCGTCGTGGACGTTCCCGCTTTGGACATCAATGCCTTTCAGCCGGGAAAAGCGGACGCCAACACCGGCGCCGCCAGTTATGCGTTCGTGCAGCGAGGCATGGACGCCGCTTTGGTCGGTCAAGTGGATGCCGTTGTCACGGCGCCGCTCAATAAAGAAGCACTTCGGCAAGCGGACGTCGAGTTTCCGGGACATACGGAAATTTTCGCGCACCGCACGGGCGCAAAGCGGTGGTGCATGATGCAGTATTCGGAAGAATTGACCTGCGCCTTTGTCACTACGCACGCAGGCTACGCCGAAGTGCCAAAGATTCTCACTTCCCGGCGAGTGCTGGAAGTCATTCATCTTGCCGCCGAGAGCATGGAGCGCCTTCGCGGAAGAAAGGCCAAGGTGGCTGTTTGCGGCCTGAACCCGCACGCCGGCGAGCATGGCCTGTTTGGGAATGGCGAAGAAGAGCGAATCATTCTGCCGGCGGTGGAAGCCGCCCGGCGAGAGGGCTTGGAAGTGGAAGGGCCTTTGCCGCCGGACACCGCTTTTTTGCCAAGCCGGCGCAAGGCCGTCGACGCGGTGGTTTGCATGTATCACGATCAAGGACACATCCCAATCAAAGCGCTGGCGTTTGACTCCGCCGTGAACGTCACGCTCGGCCTTCCGATTGTTCGCACCAGCGTGGATCACGGGACGGCGCTGGACATCGCTTGGCAGGGCAAGGCTTCGCCTTCCAGCCTGTTCCACGCTCTCCGTCTGGCGGCAAAGATCGCCAGCCAAAACGCGCCGGGCAAGCCTCATCAAAAATGATTTTGATTTTAACGCCGACGTGATTGCAATGGACGCGCAATCTCGTTCACGTTCACCTGCGGAAGCGTCTTCTTGGACTTTGCCGGAATGGGGCCATAAAAACAGATTCCACCCTTCCGAGACAACATCGCCGCCGACCGTGTGCCGCTAGTCACTTATTTCTCACTTTTGTCGTTCCTTCCCAACGGTTGATTCTCTGGCGAGGGCTTGGTTGAGGCTTTCATTCTCCGCTTTGAGTTTCTCGACTTCATTTTTGAGATGTTGGTTTTCCGATTCAAGATCGGCGATGCGTTTGCTCTGGTAGTTGGCAAGTTGAGTGAATTGGAAGTCTTCCAATTTGCCTTCGGCATCCATTTTGTCGGCTTGGGATTTTGCTTGGCCGCGCCGGAGTTCGTTCCAGCGATTTTGCGAGCGCAGATTGCAGTCTTTCAATGGCCGCGTTGTTTTTGGTCTTCTTCCGCGCAAGTTCCTTGTCTTGTTGGCAAAGGGTTTTGATTTCTTCTTTCAAGTCAATCAGGCCGATTTGCAGGGCGGTGATTTCGCGGCTGAGCAAAAAAAAAAAACGAAAAAAAAGTGCAGAATTCTCGAAAAAAATGCCGATTCCCGCAAAATTTTTCTTGCATTTGCTTTGTCTGTCGTCTATGTTTTCGGGCATGGATTGGCTTTTTGATTTAGGTTTGTTTCTTATTCTTTCACTCTGCGTGGTCGGTACGGTCGTGGGAGTGTCAAGGTTTCGGTATCGGTGGTGGTTGTGTCTTCTTCTCTTTCTTCTCTATCTTCCCTATGCTTTGATATCAAACGTTGCTTGGATAGCAACCGCTCTGCCAGAAGAAGATATCGCGCCGACATTTATGATCGGCTCCGCGCCGATATTAAGGGGGTGGTCTTTAGGGGATCTTTTGGGGTTCGCTTTTCTCGTTGTCTTCGCTGCTTGCCCTGCTCGTGGCGTTGTGGATGCGGTGGGACCTTGGATTCGTCGGAATAAAAAGTCAAAGGAGTCATCGGATTCGTAGGAAAGCGGCGTGTCGGGGAATGCCGTTCTTCGTTCTGCCGTTGAACTGGTAGGTGACAATGTCGCCAATCTCCAAATTGTCCGACCAGGTGAGGCGGAACTCATGGCCTTCGGCATCTCTCACTTTGACGGATTGCTTGCCGTTCTGGTAGCCGGCGATGACGGTGGCTTCGGCATCGTCCAGTGAATAGTTTGTTTTTTCCTGCAGGGCGTTCCCTTTTTCGAGTTTTTCCATTTTCTTTTTGGCCTTTGCTTTGTTTAGGCGGGTCGTTAGTAAAAATTCTGCTGTTTTAGGCTTGGAGGAACTTTGAAATCGGCCTTTGGCGGTGGTTAGACTCATGGATTTTGGCGGATTGGTGCGGAGGCTTGCTAATTCGCTTGTTGAGACGATTCTTCCAAAAGGGCCTTGCCTTCCCGCCGCAAAGTTTCCAGCAACTCGGCAAGGTGCGCGCCAGTTGTCAAAGGATTGATGATTGTCGTCCGCAAAGCGCCGACTCCGTCAATCTTCGTCGACACCAAGTAAAAGAGTCCCTTTTCCACCACTCGCCGCCGCAAGCGCAGTTGAAAATTGCCCAGAACTTCTTGGGAAGCCTCCGCCAAAGCGGCGGGCAAGTGCCGGAAAACGACGATGTTGCACTCTGGAACATGTAGCGGGCAAAAGTCTTCGGCTTGTAGCAATAGTTCGTAAAACACCCTGCCCATTGAGAAGGAAAGGTCCACCAAATCGGCAAACAGCGACTCCCCAAACAAACTCCAAACGCCCCACAAACCAAAGGCCGCCGCGCGTTTTGTGCATTCAACGGTTTTTCGTCCGATATCAAACTCGCCGAGCTGCGTCGCCGTTGGATCAAAAAGATAATCCGCGCTTTGATGGAATGTGGCGCCGGCGCATTCGGCACGGCGATAAAACACAAAGGCGCACAAGCCGGGAACGTAAAGCATTTTGTGCGCGTCCCAAACCACGCTGTCCGCTAGCGCCAATCCGTCCACCAAATCCCGATGCCGCCGACTCAACAAAGCCGAGCCGCCGTGCGCCGCATCCACATGAAGCCAAACGCCAAACTCGCGGCAAACTTGGCCGATAGACCGCAACGGATCAAACGAACCAATCGGCGTGGCGCAGGCGCAGGCAACTACGGCCATCACCGTCCGCTTTTCCCGCCGCAAGTGGCAGAGCCGTTTTCGCAACGCTTCCGCATCCATGCGACGTTGATTGTCCGACGGAATGCGCTCCACGTTCTCCGTTCCCAATCCCAAGATGCCCGCCGCCCGCGTCACGCTGTAATGCGCGTCTTGATGCGCCAGAATTAACGGCGCGGCCTCTTTGCAAACGCCTTGTTTCCAAACCGCTGAGAAGCAGACGTTCCGCGCCGTCAGCAAGGCCGTCAAGTTTGCCAAAGAACCGCCGTGCGTAATCAACCCGGAGAACTCTCCTTTTGCCCAGCCGATTGCGCGTCCCAAGCGGTCGACCATCGCCTTTTCCATTGCCGTCGCCCAAGGCCCCATTTCATAAACGGCCATTACCTGATTGGTCATCGCTCCAACAGCGTCAAACCAGGAGGCAATCGGAATCGGCGGCGGCACTTGATGGCCGACGTATCTCGGATTGTGAAGTTGATTGCCGCGGGACAACGCCCTTTCCAGCAAGGACTCGAAAGCGTCCGCCAACGACTCGCCGTCCGCTGTTTTGCCGCCGCCTTTGTCCAAACATGCAGATGCCTCGCGGACGTTCTCCTCCGGCAACCGCCAACCCATCACCGGCAATCGCTCATCCATCGCCGCCGCAAAGTGCCTAGCCAACAAATCCGACAAGCGCCGTCCCAGAGTTCGAAGCAGCTGCGGATCAAAAGCCCGCCTCACTCGCTCCCGCAAAACGTCCCAATTGGGAACGTTCCCGTCTTCGCCGGCGCCGCTCCTCATTCTGAAATCGGCAGAGACTGCATCAATTCTTCGCCGATCCTTTTGAATGTGGGCTCAGCAACGGCGTCCACCAAGTCTTGCGCCGCCATCCAGTCGATTGCGGCGGTTCTGCGCAAAGTTTGCTTCCACAGCACCAGCTCGTCGAGCTCGACGGGACGCGTCTCAAACCAGCCGGCAACATCCTGGGGATTGTCCTGCGACCAACGCGCCAAAGCCCGCTCCAGCATATCCGCGCGCGCACGTTTGGTGGGAAACTTCGCCGCCCACCCCGTTGCTTTCTGAGGCTCTTCCTGCGCCCAATAATCCACCCACGAAGTCATCGCTGAATCCCGCAAGTCAGATCGCGCAATCCTCTCCGACCAAGCAAAAACTCCCTCAAAATCCTGCGCCGTCCATTCGAAAACACCCTCCTCCAAAATCGCCTTCTGCCGTTCGTCTCCAACGGGAGAAAGCAAACCGCCCTCCACCGCCCATTGAGAAGACCGCTTGGGATCCGAAAAAACAACGGCGCCGGCCATCTCCACAATCAAGCCGCCGCGCAAATCCTCCGGCGCGTTGGCCGCATATTCATAAGCTCGCTCCGGCGCTGTCAAAACCCAGCCGGCCGCCAATCCGCGCAAAGCCTGTCGCCGAAGCTCCGACTCTTCCAAACCTTCCGCCCATTGAACCGCTTCTTCCGCCTCTGTCTGCGCCCACGCCCTGCTTGCGCCGTAAAAAGCCGACGCCCGCAACTCCGTCTCCAAAGTTGCCGCCCAAGCCAAACTTTCCCCAACGCCTCGCTTCGCCAACGCCTCCGCCGCGCCCTGCACAAAACACGAGCGTTCATCCAACGAACCCAACGCCTCCAAACGCTCGGCCAAACCTTCAAAATCCGCCTTCGCCGCCAAAGCCCCCGCCCGCCGCAGCAAACGTTCCCTTTCCATTGGCTTCCAGCGAGAATTCGGCTCTTCCAAAATCCGATCCATCAAAACCAAAGCCTCCGCCGCATCTTCCGCCAAAGAATCCAACAACCTTTCCAACTCGCGATACGAAAAACCGCCCGGATCCGCCCGCCGCGCAAACTCCCGCAAACCGGCTTCGCTTCGCTCCCCCGCTCCCGCATTTCCCATAATCCACTCCCGAAACCGAGAATCATCCGCTGGTGCTTGCCTTGCCGAAGATTGCGGCGCCGTTGCTTCCCTCTGCGTTGGCGCGGAAACTTCCTCCGCCGACGGCTTGGAACGAGGCATCATCCGAATCGCCAAAAACGCAACCGCGGCGACAACAATCAATCCAATCAAAATCTTATACATTCTCCCTCCAAAAACACCGCTCCCGCCAAAAAGTCGCTTTAACGGTTGCAAAAGCCGCTCCAAAAAATGAATCTTGCGCGAAGACAAAAAAATGGCTAACGAAAATGCATTGACTGCTTACCTCGCTGAGATCCTGCGGAAAGCGGGAATCAAAACGGGAGTCGAACACCCCTTCAAATACGACAAAGGCAAACGACGATTAGTCGACCTTGTCTGTTTCGACGTCCAAGGCTACACCATCGGCATCGAGGCCAAACGCGGTTGGGGTATCAAACTGGGCGCCAACAAACAAGCCTCCGTCCGCCAAGCCGACGAGCTAATCTTCAACAAAGCCGGCAAACGCTTCTGCGACGGCGCCCTCGCTCTCATCTATCCCGACCAGATTGAAAACCAAGACCACCTTGAACATGGAAAGGTGAGAGTTTCCGTGCGAACGCCGCTCCGCATCCGCAGCAAGCAGAAGTCGCCAAAATGGAAAAAATGGAAAGACTACGACGTCAAAGACTTGCCCGCCCTCATCCGAAGCCTTCCCAGCGAACTCGGCCAACCGGAAGACCTAGCCAAAGACGCTGAAATCGCCGTCCACGAAGCCTTCCAAAAGCTCTCCGAAAACGCCGACTCTATCATGCATAAACTCGGCGAAGCGGCGGCGGAAACCGACTTCCAAGGATTGCTGATCGATTTGCTGACCGTCTTCATGTTCCATACCAAACTAGACGACATCATCCACCTCATCCCCCAATTCCGCAAAAAAGCCGCCCGCCCGCCAACATTGCAAGAGTGCATCGACTCCGAAAACATCATCGCCAGCCTCAAGGACGCCTACGCCAAATGGCTGGATGTGGATTACAAAGACATATTAGAATGGAACTGCGCCATCCTGAAAGCATTGACTGTCAGTCATCGCAGCAACGACGCCGTCAAAAGGCTTGCGCAAACCGCCCACGATATTCAGAGCGCCAAAGGCGCGCATCACCACGACCTCGTGGGCATCAGCTTTTGCAACTCCATAGCGGCCGCTAAGCAGGAAGGAGCCATGTATACCACTCTCCCCGCCGCCACTATGCTAACGCACCTGATGTTCCATAAAGCGAACATCAAATGGAAAAACCTCGACCAAGTCAAAAACCTGCGCATCGTGGACTTTGCCTGCGGTTCTGGAACGTTATTGATTGCTTGCGCCAACTACATCCTGCAAAAGACAAAGCAGAACCCCGAAGTAGCCAAAGCCTTATTCGAGCAAATGCTCTATGGCTTTGACATTAACAACCGCGCCGTCTTCCAAACCGCCGCCGGATTGGGAATGATCGCCCCCGGCGTAAAATTTGAAAACACCCAACTGCGAAGCATGATGCTCGGCGTCCCGGAAGGAGAAACCGAAGCCCGATTAGGCTCGCTAGAAATGCTGCGAGGAATGGATGACCTGTTCTTCAACCCGCCAGTCACCGCTAAAAAACCAGACAGCAAAGAGAAAAAAATAGAATGCAAACAATTTCACTTCGCCATCATGAACCCGCCTTTTACCATCAAATTCAAACGACACAAACAAAAAGACCCGGAAACAGAAAAGAAACTCCGCGAAAGAGAAAAGAAAATTGGAAAAGATTTAAGTTTAAGCAGTTCGCACAACACCAACGGCTTCATTGAACTCGTTCACAAATACATTGACCCGAAAATCGGCAAAGCCGGACTCGTTGCGCCGGCGATGATTGCTTCTGGAGAAACAGGGCAAGACTTCCGCATCTGGCTGGCTGAACACTTCCACATCCAATACCTCATCGTTTCCTACGATCCGAGACGAATCTTCTTCTCCGGCCACACCAACATCGGCGAAATGCTATTAGTCTTGAAGCGCAAAAAGAAGACGCCAACGCCCACCAAAGTCATCAAACTAACCGACAACCCGGTTTACGAATCAGACGCCAACCTGTGCGCCGACGCCATCCTTGACGACTCCGGAAAGTTTCTCTCCCAATACGGCAAAGTCGACGAAATCCAACCGGAAGAAATGAAACGAGGCGATTGGAACGCCACCCAGTTTCTCAGCAACGACCTCTATCGCATCGCCTTACAAATCCCCACTTACTGGACATCCTCCTTCGGCCAACAAATCAAAATTCTGCATAGAACCCAGATAATTATAGGCGCCGAAATTGCCGATCATCCCGGAGAAATGTACGCCAAGCCCGCGCTTTGGTATCACGACACCAACTACTGCAAAACTTTGGAAGTCCAACCCGACTGCCACGCCGTTCCCAAGAAGACAAACCCGGAAGTTTTTAAGTTTCTAAAGAACCCCAGCCGTTTGAAAATTGCTTGGAGAATCAACTTCCCTACCATCAAAAACTTTGCCTGCCGAACCACCGTGCCATCTGTGAGCGCATCGTGGGCAACCATAAAAGTTGCCAAGACCATCACCAATGTCGACGAAGAAACGGTGGAGAAAGCCGTCTGCCTCATCCTCAACAGCACCCTCGCCAAACTGGGAGCGATATTGGCGAGAACGAACAAGAAACCAGCATATGTCCATCTTGGGAATGTCAAACTCAACCGCATTCCAATGCCGTTATTGTATGGGATGCGGCCGTCGGCGTTTCGGGCGTTAGCGAAAGTTTATGATGCCGAGTGCAAGCAACAGCGCAAGCGATTGCCGCAAGCGCATGAATGCCGCGTGCAGTTAGCGATAGACAAGAATGTTTGTCGGCATACAGGTTATCCCTATGATATTTGCGCCGAAGCCCGGCGAATGCTTTCCTATGAGCCGATGGTCACCGGCAAACCTTACCAACCCAATTCAAAAGAAACCAACAAAGAACTCTTTTGACTAGCGCGGATTGAATTTCTAAATTTGCAGCAGAAAACATAACAACTTATTATATGAACAAGCAGGTGATTGTGACGTTGGATTTGGAGGGGGTTTTGGTGCCGGAGATTTGGATTGCTTTTGCGCGCAAGACCGGGATTGAAAAACTAAAACTGACGACGCGGGACGTTCCCGACTACGACGAGCTGATGCAAGGCCGTCTGGAAGTTTTGAGCGCCAACGACCTGACGCTTTCGGCCATTCAAGAAGTGATCGGCGCTCTTTCGCCGCTGGAAGGGGCGAGGGCTTTTTTGGACGAGCTTCGCTCTTTTGCGCAGGTGATTATTCTTTCCGACACTTTTGAAGAATTTGCCAAGCCCTTGATGCGGCAGCTGGGTTGGCCGACGATTTTTTGCCATCGCTTGGAAGTGGAAGAGGATCGAATTGTGCGCTATCACCTTCGGCAACAAAACCAAAAGCAAAAGGCGGTGGCGGCGTTTCATTCGCTGAATTATCGAGTGATTGCGGCCGGAGATGCGTTCAACGACATCACGATGTTGCAGGAAGCGGACGCCGGGGTTTTGTTTCGCGCTCCGGAAAACGTGAAGGCGCAGTTTCCGCAGTTTCCAGCGGTGGAGGATTATGCGGCTTTGTTGCAGCGCATTCGGGAGGCAGTTCGTGGCCAATGATTTGCAATCCGCAATTTTGGGGCCGTTGGCGGTTTTAGGATTGTTTTTTTTTTGGGAATTAGTCTTCGTGTTTGGTTTCGCGCAACAGCAGGGAGTGAAGGGCGGCTTTGGCGGCTTTGCCTTGGCAAAGCATGGCGTAGACTTCGTCGATGATGGGAGTGTCCACTTGCAGTCGCCTCGCCAGTTGGCGGGCGGAAGGAGTGGTGGCCACGCCTTCCACAACCGAACGGCTTTCGGCCAGAATTTCATCCGCCGGCCGGCCTTGCCCCAGTTGTTCGCCAAAGCAACGATTGCGGCTGAGCGGGGAAAAGCAGGTTACGGTGAGGTCTCCCAGTCCGGAAAGTCCGGCAAAGGTTTCCGGCTTGGCGCCGGCAGCGATGCCGAGCCGGCGGATTTCGGCAATGCCGCGGGTAAGAAGAGCGGCCTTGCTGTTGTTGCCAAATCCAAGCCCGTCTCCCACGCCGGCGGCGATGGCGATGATGTTTTTCAAGGCGCCGCCCAGTTCGACGCCCAGCACGTCGCTGGAAGAATACACGCGAAAAGCCGGACGATGGAAAAGGCTTTGGACGGCGGCGGCGGCTTCAGGTTGGGAACTGGCGGCTACGCCTGCGGACGGCATTCCGACGGCGACTTCTTGGGCGATGGTGGGGCCGGAGAAGGCGACTGGAACGGCGCTTGTCATTTCTGAATGGAGAACGCCGCTCATCGTCAAGCCGGAGTCGTATTCAATTCCTTTGGTGACGGTGGCCACCGGGCCGTTGAATGCGCCCGCTTGCCGCAGCACTTGGCGGAATGCTTTGGAAGGAACGGCGATGACTAGAATTTCCGCTCCGTTGCAGGCGCGGCGCAGTTCCGGCTGGGTGCGCAGGGTTGGAGGCAAAGGCGCGCCGGGCAAGCGCCGCTTGTTTTCGCGCTTCTCGGCAATCGCTTGGAGCAAGTTTGCGTCTCGCGCCCAAAGCGTGGTTGGATGGCCGTTTTCAGCGGCGAGTTTGGCCAGCGCCGTTCCCCAAGCGCCGGCGCCTAGAACGGTCACTCGCATTTTGTTTTCCCTTTCTCTTTTTTGCCAAAGCGCGGTTCGGTTCCCGCTCGCAGGCGTCTTATGTTGTCGCGGTGCCGGCAAACGGCCAGCAGTCCCATCAGCGCGGTTGCGGCCAGCAACTCTCCCCAGCCTTCGACGAGCCAAACGGCAAAGGGCAAGACGACGGAAGCGCCCAGCGAGCCAACCGAAACGACTCGAGTTGCCGCCGCCAGAATCAGAAAAACTCCCCCGGCAATAGCCAGGCTTATTGGTGTCAAAATCAACAGCACGCCGGCTGAAGTGGCGATTCCCTTTCCGCCTTGGAAGCGAAGCCAGCAAGGAAAGTTGTGTCCCAAAACCGCTGCCAAGCCGGCCGTGATTTGCCCCGTTTCCGAACTTGCCAGCCAGCAGGCCAACACGCCTTTTAGCGCGTCGAGAATCAAGACCGCAAAACCGGCCGGTTTGCCTAAAACCCGCACGGCGTTGGCCGCGCCGATGTTGCCGCTTCCTTTTTGGTGCAAGTCCACTCCCTTCCATCGCCCCAGCAAGTAGCCGAAAGGAATTGATCCCAGCAAATAGCCCGACAAAAAAGCCGCAGAACCAGAAAAGATTGTCTCTGCAAAAATCATCGGAATCAAACAGATTACGCAAACTTTCCTCTCTCTCGCAAGATTGAAAGCGATTTCCAGAGAAACGACTCGCTAAAAATTAGAGATGCTGGATAGAGTAAAAGCCGTATGCCAGCACCGATCAAAGCGGCCGTCGTCGGCGTTGGGGCTTTGGGGCGGCAGCATGCGCGTCTTTACGCCGAGATGGCAAGGGCCGGCGTTGTGGAGTTTTGCGGGATTTACGATCAAAATCCGGCCGCCGCCGAAGCCGTTGGCAAACAACATCAAGTTCCCGTTGCCCAAACCCTTGCGGATCTCATTGCCAAAAGCGAAGCCGTAAGCGTCGTCACTCCCACCTCAACTCACTTCGGTCTCGCTAAATATCTTTTGCAACAAAATAAACACGTCCTCGTCGAAAAACCGATGACCGAGACACCGTCCCAAGCCGCCGAACTGGTCGCCCTCAGCCGAGAACGGAGCAAAGTTCTTCAAGTTGGCCACGTCGAACGATTTAACCCGGTCTTTCGCTACCTCCAAAAAGAAGCCGCCCAGCCCCGCTTCATCGAAGCCCATCGGCTTTCCCCCTTTCCCGCCCGCAGCACGGACGTCGGCGTCGTTTTGGATCTCATGATTCATGATTTGGACGTCGTGCTTGCCTTTGTGCGGTCTCCCGCCATTGCCGTGGAAGGCGTCGGCCTTTCTGTTTTGAGCGCGTCTGAAGACATCGCCAACGCTCGAATTCGCTTCCAAAACGGATGCATCGCCAACCTCACCGCCAGCCGAGTCAGTCCCGATCGAATGCGAAAAATCCGCGTGTTCAGCGACGGTCAACCGGCCTGCTATGTATCGTTGGACTACGGAAAACAAGAAGGCTATCTCTGCCGCCTTGCCCGGGAAGACGAAAAAGAATCTTCCCTCTTTCGCAAGCTCTTGGCCGCAAAGCGAAAGAAACAAAGCATAGTCGGCCAGTTTGCCGGCCGCCGCATTGTCCGCGAGCCAGTTCCCCTCAAAAAGGAAGAGCCTCTCAAACTGGAACTGGAAAGCTTCATTCAATGCGTGCAAGCCAGCCAAGCACCCGTCGTCTCCGGCGAATCCGCCCGGCAATCTTTGGAACTTGCGGTGGCAATCACCGAGCAGATTGACAAAGCAAGGAAGACAACCACGCCTGCGCTTCCGCTTTTTCCTTGACACACTGCGGACGGAATCACGACATCATGGATGAGCGGACGGCGCGCAAAAAACCTCAAAAAAAGTTGAGATTTCTCGAAAAAAAAAGCCTGCGCGCCCTTGGTCTTTTTGTTTTTCTTGCGTTTGACGCTAAGTAAGCGGGAAGATTCGTCCATCGGGTCTCCCTGCCGAATATCACAGTTTGAACATGAAATTTGGCAGGAGTCGAAATTTCTCTTTCCCGTTGCCTCCGGCGAACGGGCAGGAACTTCGCATCTTTACCCTGTTGAATGCGGTTTCAATGGCCTGAAATTCGGAATAAAGACACTATTCAGGCATCTTCCCGTCTTGGCAAAGCCACCAGTATCGAGTCTTATCCCAATGCTCCCGCTCCCCCACAAACCCGTTGCCGATCAGGCATCTTCCTCTATCCTTTTTGCCCTATCTTCAAACGGCAAAACCTGAACCAATTCTTCTAGCAAGAAGAATTTTGCCCGCTAATGCAACGAACGCCTTTGCGGGCCAACTCTTGCCCGGTGGGGAGGTTGTTTGTTATTGGAGTTGGCGCGCAAAGCGGGATATTCATTAGCCTTGCCAAAGTCCCATGCATCTTCGGTTTGGCTGTCGCTATCTAAATCGACCTGCCAAGTCTCCTAGATTCCCTCATACGCGAATGCGCTTTGCAAAGCGCCGGTTGATTGGCTGGGCGCCTCTTCCCGCCCGCTCTCTTGGCCACCGCCCTAACCGCTTGCTTCTTGCGCCAGAGAAACTCCCCTCTCTTTTCGATTGCCTCCCTCGAAAAGATGGGAATCAACGCCCCGCAGCTCCGCTGGAATAACCCCGCTCTCTCCTTTCTCCCGATAAATTCTCTATGGAACTTGGGGAAATAATCTTCCAAAAAAATGTAAAAAAAAACGCCCCCCTTTTTAAACAAGAGGGGCGAAACCACGAAGATGCTCTCGGAAAATGCGGGATTCTCCTCAGCGCGCCGGCGTGCCAAAGCCCACTAATCCAAGAGACTCTTGGCCTTCTTGGCCGGGCGCGGTGCTCCCCTCAATTAAACCGCCCGCATTCCAGCCCACTAAACCACCTACCCCAATGTTCCCCAAAACCGCCGCTCGAACATGGCTGTCCGCTATATGGCCAAAGTTATGACCCACTAAACCCCCAACGCTGTTCGCTCCTGCTACCCGACCCCGAACAGAACAATTGCGAATAAGCCCTTGATTCAACCCGGCCAATGCACCCACAAAGTTAACCCCTTGAATATGAACGCCTTCTAAGCCTACATTGACCACTTGCCCCCGATTGCCGATTGCGCCAAACAAACCGCTTGGCTTCTCATAGAAAAGAGCGGCGTCGCTCTGGTCTTGGAACAGGTTAACAATCCCATGGTTGTTGCCTTCTAGAACGGCTTGGAAAGGGTTGGCGAAAACCCCGATGGACTGCCAGCCGTTTCCTGGATTCCAAAAGGGGTCTTCTTCATCGGCTTGATTGTTTTTGTGAGAATCAAAGTGGAGGTTCGTTGTGAGTTCGTAGCCCCGAATTGGGACTTCCGCAGGAACGCCCATGTTGGCGATGGCGCTGGGGAAGGCTTGGTTGTAAGCTTTGGCAAACTCTTCTTTGTCGGGTTGGCCGTCGCCGTTCAAGTCCCAGCGAATCGCATTCAGCTGCGTCAAGTTGCTAACATCAATCAAGCCGTTATCATCTTGGTCGTAATCTACAGGCTCGCTGTTTGTGGGCGGTTCTGGGTCAACGGGTTCTTCGGGTTCTACGATGTCTTTGCCGTTGGGTTCTTCCAGGATGGTGTGGGCAAGAGTTATAGAAACGACGCCGGCGTTGTTGTTGGCGATAAAGCCATTGCTGGCGGGGATGGAGTGCATGATGTATGCTTGCTCGTTGGTGTCGGCGGCTTCTGCGCTGGCCGTCACGGTCACGGTTTGATAGGTCTGCCAATTGTTTTGATTGAACATCAGCTTGCTGGGGGTCACGGTGACTCCGGGATGCGCGGTTTGTATGTTGACGATCATGTTTCTGTTTTGAGAGGAAGTGGCCCGCACTTGATAGGTGTCACTGCCACTTTCACTGAGAGACAAGCTAGTTGTTTGGAACATGAGCGATGGCAAGGTTACTCCGCCGGGCAAGGAGACGTGAACGTTGACCGGGGGCGCAGGCTCATCATCGTCTATGATTTCGACTCTCACCGTTCTAGGCTGAAGGATGCTGTTAGTGGGATCCCTCAAAATTACGCTGAAAGATTCGTTTGGTTCGTCTAATTCATCCCCCAGTATGGGAATGGAGATGATCTGGTTGGTTGTGCCGGCGAGGAAGGTAAGCGTGCCGCTGGCGGCGATGTAGTCTTCGCCGGCAATCGCCGTGCCGTCTTGCGTGGTGTAGAGGACGGAAGTGGTTCGGCCTGAGGCTTGGCCAAGTTGAACTTGAAACTCGGCGTTGGTTGCGCCTTCGTTGCCTTCGGTTACCTCCAAAATATGGGCGTTAAGCGGAACGTTAGAAAAAGAGACGGTTGGCGGCTCTTCGTCGTCTGTGATGGTAACGGTGGCCGTCAACTCAGAAACGCCGTCCAAAAACACGGCGTTGGTAGGATTGCTTAAGGTTAACGTAAAGGTCTTGGGCGACTCATGGGTCACGTCGTCTTCCAAAAGAGAGATGGAGATGGCTTGCGCCGCGCGGACAACGTTGGTCTCGCTGAAGGTAAGCGTGCCACTGGTCGCCGTGTAGTCCACTCCGGCACGAGCCGTGCCGTCGCTCGTGGCGTAGTCTACCGAGGAGACGCCAGAAAAAGCGCTGGTGGCGATCAAATTCCGCTTAATATTGATAACCGCTCTTTCCCCCTCGTCCACCTCCGCCTCAGACGCCTCTAGGGAAATGACGCCATCATAGGTTAGAAAATAATCATGAATCCCCTGAACACCGACAAGTTTGTCAAATATCCCCGCTGGCAAATAGGAAACCCATATTCCTTCGCGCCAAGCGCCACCGGAAGAAATACCCAGTCTTTGCAGGTTCACCAAATTGTCAAATATCCCCGAAGGCAAGGTGGTCAAGAGTTGGTTGTTGTAAAGTCTCAGCTCTTGCAGGTTTACCAAATTGTCAAATATCCCCGAAGGCAACGGGTACAAAAAGCTGCTATCGAGATACAGCGTTTGCAAGTTTACCAAACTGTCAAATATCCCCGAAGGCAACGGGGCAGAGAAGATGTTGCCTCCGAAATTCAGCGTTTGCAGGTCCACCAAATCGTCAAATATCCCCGCAGTTAAATTGGTGAAGAAGTTAACGCTAATATCCAGCGTTACTAAGTTGGTAAGGCCCGCTAAGTCGCTGACTCGCGGGGACGCGGGAAGGACCCATTCGCCATTGACTTTACGATTGAACTTTCTGTGGAGATTTAGCGATGTGATGTTGTGAAGTTGCGCAAGGTTGGTGACTTGATTGTACTGCTCGAAATTCAAGCTTCGGAGGAGTTCGTCGGCCACGGCTACCGTCCTGCCATGCAACACGGATCCAGGGCTGTTCACCATGTCCCAATTCGCATTGGGGATCGTCTGCGCCGTGACTGTCGATTGCGTCAAAACCGACGACAATCCAACAATAGCCAGCAGAGCGCAGATTCTAGTTTTGTACAATTTAGTTGCCATAATGTTGTCTTTAAAAAATGTAAATATTTTGACAGTAACTCCGTATCTCTTCTGATTTCTAAACTTCTAAACTAAAATTTCTTGCGTCGTTTTTCCTTTGGTTCTGGGAATTCCTTAGCGTTGCGGCGTCAAACGAAGGAATCGTTGTTTCCCCGCCGCTTCGGGCAAAATTATGGTCAATCGGTCTTGGCCGTCACCAAGGGATTCTCGCGTGGATTGGAAGGTGTCTTCCGGCAACGGCCTCCATTCTCGCGCCAGCAGATTGTTGGTTTCTTCCATTTGGAATTCTTCCGCAGGGACAAGGAACACGAATCGAACGCCGCCATTCGGCAGAGACTCGGCAAATATCAGCCGGCTCTCCCCTTCTCCGAGTCCGATGGATGAACCGGCCAAATCCGCTTGGTTTGCGCTGGAAGTTGCCGAAGGTTGAAAGCTTTGCGGCTGCGGCAACGGCCCGCCCGAAACCGGCGGCGCCTCGGCCTTCGTCACTTCCACGAAATAAATTTCAAGTCGACCATTCTCGGCCTCGACGTCCATGACGATGAGGTTGTACCCCTCTTCCAAAGTCACCTGGGCGCCCCGCCGGGCCGTTTCCCTAGAGGCCGCTTCGTCGCTCGCCCAAAATATCTCCACCGCAGCCTCCAAATCATTGGGCGTCGCCGTCACCGTTGTCGAAGCGACATCATGAGACACCATGGCGGTATACCTCCTTTGGGCCGGCGAAAAGGCGGGAGTCAGCGTCACCCCGCTCAAGCGCAAATCCTTCAATGAGGCATCCTCAGAGGGACCGGATCTGGTTCTAGCGGTCGGCTGCGGCAGATTGAAGGCGTAGAGCTTCTTGCCCCGATTATCCGTATGAACAACCGATACCCACAGGGTTACGCCATCCGACCAAATCCCCCCTTTAAATTCTGTACGACTGCCCAAGCCCAATTGGGTTTTCAAATTGTTGATGTCTTTGGCGGCATCGCGCGCTTTGGTCGATAGAGTGTATGCGTAAATCTTAATATTATCATCGCTGTCAGGGTCGCCATTCGCCACCCACATCGTCGTGCCATCCGACCAGATTCCCAAAGGATTTTTGTTACCGGCAGAGTTTAGTGTTAAGAATTTAAAATCCTTGAAAAAAACCTTGTTAGTAATCCCCTCCTCCTTAATCTCTATTCGCACTACTCGGCTTCCGTCCCACACCGGGTTTCCCTGCATGTTGTTTGTCCACATATTGTAGGCGTAAATCTCTTTGAAGGTTTCAGAAGCCACCCACATGGTCGAGCCATCTGACCAAAGACCTGTAGATTTCGAGCTATTGATTAATTGAATTTCTCTGCTGGTATCTTGTCCTTTGTTTCCCCCCCATATTGTAAGCATATACCTTGTTGCCTGAATAGTCCGTCACCCACATGGTTGTCTCGTCCGACCAAATTCCCCAAGGGGACGTGTTCCCGGCGGCGGCGAGCGTATTGAAGCCATCCGCTGCTATCTTAGTTTTGGATGCTAAATCGTAAGCGTAAATTTTATTCTGCTCTTCGTCGGCCACCCATAGGTTTTTGGCTATGTTTGTTGATGTGGCATTCCCAAAAAGGCCGGTAGGATCGGCGTTCATCATGGAAAGATTATTGTTATTGAAGTCCTTAATCGGGGTGCGCTCGGCGGATTTCCGAGTAACGTTGACGGTGTATTCCTTGACGGCAGCGTTCTCCGCCGTGACCGTGATGACAATCTCGGTGGTCGATTCATCCGGCAAATTGATTTGATGGCCGGGAGTTGCGGAGTCTGCGTCTTTTTTTCAAGCGAAAAAGCTAAAATACTGCGGACTTTGTGGGGTTTCCCGGAAAAAAAGTGACTTGGGAAGTTTTTTCAGGCCGTTTTTTGGCCATTTTTTGGCCGTGTTTGGCTTGTCTTTGCCGTTTGGAATATTCGAAAAAGCTGAAATAACAAGGAAAATCAAGCGTTTTCCCTCCATTTCCCTTTCGAAGATTTTGAGCGAACCTTTCCCGAACTTTTTTTATTTGCAAGATTCTGGAATGTTTTAGGATTTTTAAAATGGGAATTTTCAACACGAAAAAAGCTCATATAACAATGGATTTTTGGATTTATTCCATCCATTTGGAAGATTTTTAACTCGAATCTTCAAAAATCAAAAATTCGAAGAAAATGAATCAAGGCGCCGCTGTTGAAAAATCAAAATTAAAAACGCGATCTGAGATTGTTTGGCGGGTGGATTTTTGAGGTTGGCAAGGGATTGCGGATTGTGTAGAAGGAGGGGGTTATGGTTAATCCGATTCTTGTTGCCAAGTTGGCGCCGATTGCCGAGGCGCAGAGGCAAGGGCAGATTCGTCGTTTGCAGTCTTTGGTGTGGTTGGGGGCGGCGTTGGTTGGGGTTGTTTTGTTGTTGTGTCGGTTTTATGGGGGTTTTGCGGTTTCGTGGGGGCATTTGTTGGTTTTGGTTGGGGCGGCTCTTGGGGGCGGTTTTTTGGTTCGGGTTGGGGTTCGTCGGAGTAGGGTGGATTTGCGGGAGATTGCGCGGAGGATTGAGCGGGAGCATCCGGATTTGCATGCGTTGTTATTGACGGCGATGGATGTGGCGCCGGATGGGCGGACGGGGGATTTTGGTTATTTGCAGAAGCGAGTAATTCGGGAGGCTTTGGCGAAGAATCTTCGGAGTCCGTGGGATCAGCGGGGCAGGGAGAGGCTTTTGTTTAGCCAGTTTTTTTATGGGGTGAGCGTGGTTGTGTTTGTGGCTGTGGTTTTGGCGGGTTTTGGCGGGGGAGGGTCGTCGGAGCAGTTAGCGGTTGGGAGGGATGTTGAGGTTTTGCCTGGGAATGCGGTGGTTGAGCGGGGGAGCAGCGTGGTTGTGACGGCGACATTTGGGAAGAGGGTTCCTAGTGAGGCGACGTTGGTTGTTTTTTCGGCGGAGGGGGGTGTTCGGCGGTTGCCTTTGGCGCGGAATTTGGAGGATCCGGTTTTTGGGAATAGTTTGGGGGCGGTGGATGCGGAGACTTTGTATCATGTGGAGTATGGGGGAGAGCGGACGGAGCGGTATCGGCTGGGTGTGTTTGAGTATCCGGCTTTGGTGCGTGCGGATGCTTCGCTGGATTATCCGGGTTATACGGGTTTGTCGGATCGGGTGATTAAGGATACTCGGCGTGTTACGGCTGTTGAGGGGGCGGGGTTGGAGTATAGGTTGTTGTTGAACAAGGCGGTTGTTGCGGGGAGTTTAGTGGGGAGGAAGGGGGGAGAGGTGGATTTGGAGGCGGATTCGGAGCAGGCGAATGTGTATTGGGCGCGGTTTGATTCTTTGGCGGAGAGTGATACTTATGAGTTGAGGTTGGAGGATTTGGAGGGGCGGGAGAATAAGGCTGTGGTGGATTTTGTGGTTCAAGTGCAGGAGAATCGCAAGGCTGTTTTGAAGTTGGGTTTTCCTGCGGGGGATCAGCGGTTTTCGGCTGTTGAGGAGGTGGAGTTTGAGGGGGAGGTTTGGGATGATTACGGGATGGGGGCTTATGGGTTCGGGTATGCGATTGGGGATGGGGAGGCTGTTTTGGTGGAGCATGGGGAAGGGGCTGGTGCGAAGGAGAGGCGGGCGATTGATCAGTTGTTGGAGTTGGAGGATTTTGAGCTGCGGCCGCAGTCGTTGGTTACTTATTATCTTTGGGCGGATGATGTTGGCCCGGATGGGGAGGTGAGGCGCAATTACAGCGACATGTATTTTGCCGAGATTCGGCCTTTTGAGGAGGTGTTTCGAGAGGATCAAAGCGGCGGCGGGAGTCCAGAGCGACAAGGGGAAGGACAAGGGAACTCGCCGGCTATGGAGCTTCTGCGTCTGCAAAAAGAGATTATCAACGCGGCTTGGAACATCCAGAGGCGAGAATCGGGTCGCCAAGCTTCGGAGCAATTTGCGGAGGATGTAAATGTAGTTCAGGAGTCGCAAAGCGCCGCCATAACACAGTTGGAGCAAGTTCAACAGGAAGTGGAAGGCGAGAAAGAGCAAGAGATGTTGCAGCAGGCCAAAGACGCGATGGAACGGACGATTGAGCATTTGGAAGACTCTGTTGGGGCAAAATCGCCGACGAAGCTTTCTTCCGCTGTTGGCACTGCGAGAACTGCTTATCACTATTTGCTTCAAATTCAGCCCGAAGAGTTTCGGGTGTCTCAAGGGCAAGGTGGTGGTAGCGGCGGTGGAGGCAATCGATCCCAGCAGCAGCTCAATCAACTGGAAATGACCAATGAGGCAGACGGCTATGAAACACAAAGCCAAGCCGCTTCGCAGCAAGACGCGCAGCAAAACGAACAACTCCAGATATTCAACCGTCTCAAAGAACTTGCCCGCCGTCAGGAAGATTTGAACCGCCGACTTCAAGAACTGCAGACCGCCTTGGATGCAGCCGACGAGGAGGAAAAAGAGGACATTGAACACCAGTTAAAACGTTTGCGTGATCAACAGCGCCAAATGCTGGAAGATATGGACGAACTTCGCCAGCGAGTCGCCAACCAAAACACTCCGGAATCCGCCGAAGCGTTGTCTCAACTGGATCAAGTTCGCTCCGAAGCGCAGCAGGCGGCCGATCTTTTGGAAGATCGGCAAGTTTCTCAAGCCCTCGCTTCCGGCGCCAGAACGCAGCAGAGCTTGGAAGAACTTCGGGATGAATATCGGCGGGAAAATTCCGGGCAATTTTCCCAAGCCATGCAAGACATGCGAGAACGCGCGCGCCAACTTTCTCAACGGCAAGATGAAATTCGCGATGGTCTCTCCGCTGTTGATCAGGAGAATCGGCAATCTTTGGCCGAGTCCGAAGAAGCCGCCCAAGTGATGGAAAACGTCGAACGGCAAAAGGAAGAGATTCAATCGCTTATGGAAGAGGTTCGCTCCGTTAGCGAAGATTCCGAAAGCGCCGAACCACTTTTGTCAAGGCAATTGCACGAAACCTACCGAGCCGTCGACCCCGAAGAAGTCAACACGCAGCTCGAATATACCTCGCAACTTGCTCGTCTGAGCCTGATTGACAAAGCGCAGGAATTCGAAGCCCAAGCCCACGAAGCCGTCGACGAACTTCAAGACCGCATTGACCGCGCGGCGGAAAGCGTTCTCGGCGACGGCGTGGAATCTCTCCGACGCGCTCGCCTGGTTTTGGATAAATTGCTAGAAGAAGTCGGCAACGAAATTGCCGGCAACCTTCCCGGACAAGAAACAGGGACCGCGTCCGAGTCGCCAGAAGGCCGACAACCGGGACGGCGCAATTCCGAAAACCCATCTCCGCAGCAGGCGCAAAACGGATCCGCCAACCCGCAAAGCCGAGAGAACGGCGAAGGCCGAAGCGAATCTGGAGAATCTGCCGGACAAAATGGCGAACCCAGCCAATCATCCGACTTGCGAACTGCTTGGAATATCGGCAACGAAAACAAGCCAAACGGCGGCGACAGAGGCCCGCTGACCGGCCAAAACTTCACTCAATTTTCCGATCGCCTGCGCGAAGTCGAAGAAATGATCGACGTGCAAGACTTGCAAAACGAAGTGGCCTCCGTCCGCGACCGATCCCGCGCCATACGCGCTGAATTCAAACGCAGCGGCAAAGAACCCCAGTGGGAATTCGTCCAACTGCAAATTGAAAAACCCCTAGCCGAAATTCAACAGCAAATTGGGGAAGAATTGGCGCGTCGGCTTTCCAAAGAGGCCATAGTACCTATTGACCGAGATCCCGTTCCGCAACAATACTCCGAGCTCGTTCGCCGCTACTACGAAACCCTCGGAGGCAGCGAAGAATAACCAAGCATTCGCCCAAACATCGACTCGAACGAAAACAAAAGCACGCCGCGCAAAATCCGTTGGTACGACAACTGCAATCCTGCGCCGGTTCCAATCGCTTGCCAAAACCGATTGGATAGTACGCCAAGCCGTTACTAATCGGTTGCCAAAGGCATGCCGATGGATTTAGAACTACAACGTCATTCACCCTCGCCCGCCAAAAAAAAGCGCGGGAAAAACAGCCCAAAAAGCCGAATGTTTCCCGACCTCGAAAAAAGACAAATAAGTTCAAAAATATCCGGGATTGCTTTGTGGTTTTTTGAATCGCAGAAACTATTTTGGATCGAGATTTGTTGGATCGAGTCTCCAGCCGAATAGCACAGTCTGATATGCAACGCGTCGGAAGATCAGAATCCAGAAAACAACATCGCGCACAATCCAGAAAAGTTCCATGCTTACCTAAAGGAATTGGAGAAAAAGCGGAAGAAGTGGAACTTATAAACGAGGCTAAGCTCGCAATGCCCGGCAAGACACTACTAAGTCCAGAGCAGGCGAATCGGAAGGGAAAACGATTAGCGGAGGAACTTTCCGCGGAGGGCTTTTAGCTTGGACATTGAGTTTGGCTATTGGCACGGCGTTGAACGGGAGATGCAACTGGTACAAAAGCTTGTTTGCCCACTAGATTGGTTCATTAGTTTTGATCGTTTGATATGGAATCTGTTCGCGCCGGGGAAGTCGGCGGCTTTTTGTTTCCCTCGCGCTTTTTCCCGTTGTTCGCCTTGCCGTTTTCATTCCTAAAAGAGATTCTTCAGCCCGGCACTCAATCGCTGTTGCTGAGCGTATTCGATTACTTGTTATTGGCTTTGTCTATGCAACTGAAGAATGAGGTTGAATCCATTGTTTGAGATTAGGTTAGCGCTATCATCACATCATGGCGCCGTGGGGTTGTTGGAAGAGTTGGGCGCTTGTTGAATTTATAACTTTCGGATTGGCCTTGGACGATGTTTTGGCTCGGCTGTTGGCGGAGGAAGTTGGAGTCAATGGTTGGACGGATTTGGCCTCCCTTGCTATGGGCTTGGGCATCACAAGCGATAAGCAAATGGCGGGCGACGTCGATTGACAACGATATTGTGCATTTCCTCAGAGTGAGCTTCAGCCGTTGCAATTGCGCAAAAACACAAGTGAAAGAAATATTTTGACGGCGGGTTTTGGATTAGCTAACATTGAGAAATGCGTGTTTTCATTTTATTGGCAACGGTTTTTGGGTTGGCTGGCTTTACGGCGGCGGCGGATGAAGAAAAGGCAAAGAATCGTCCGAATATTCTTTGGATTTATCTGGAGGACGTCAGTGGTTGGTTTAGTTGTTATGGCGAGACGTTGATCCAAACGCCGCACATGGACGCTCTAGCGGAAGAGGGGATTCGCTTTGATCGTTTTTACACGCCGGCGGGAGTTTGTTCGGCGACACGCTCGGCGATTATTGTTGGCGCGATGCAAACCAGTTTCGGAATTCACAACCATCGCAGCGGGCGGGCTTCTTTTCGGGGGCAAAGCATGGGATCTGACTTTGACGACATTCAGTTGCCGGCGGGGGTGAAAACCCTGCCGGAGCTTTTTCGAGAGGCCGGCTACTTTACCTTTAACGATTCGGGCAAGGACGACTATAACTTTCGACATGACTTGAGCGCGATGTATTCGGTTCAGAAGCCGGGGACGCGTTGGCGTCTCAAGCCGGCGGGGCAACCTTTCTTCGGTCAAATTCAGTTGCGCGGCGGGAAGCTCGGCCGGCGGGCGGCGGCGATTGTGGATCGGGAGGTTGTGCCTGTGCCTCCGTATTATCCGGACACGTCTCTGGTGCGTGAGGAGATTGCCCATCATTATGACTGCTTATTGCACACGGACGGGCAAGTCGGGGAGATTGTGCGAGAATTGAAGAGGGACGGCTTGTATGCGAACACCGTGATTTTCTTGTTCAGCGACCACGGCTACAAGATGCATCGACACAAACAGTTTCTTTATGAAGGAGGCATTCGGATGCCTTTGATTGCGGCTGGGCCGGGGTTGCCCCGCGGGGAGGCGCGGCGCGACTTGGTTAGCGGCATTGACTTGGCCCCGGCCTCTTTGGCGCTGGCCGGCATAACGGCGCCGAAGTGGATGGAGGGAGCGGACTTCCTCAGTCCGCAACATTCGCCGCGCGAGTTTGTGGTTGCGGCTCGGGATCGTTGCGACTACACAATTGAGCGAATCCGCGCATTAGTCACGCCGCGCTTCAAATATCTACGCAACTACCTCACCGACCGCCCCTACATGCAACCCAACTACAAGGACGGTTGGCCGGTGTCCAAAGAGCTGCGCAGGCTGGCCGCTTCGGGCCAATTGAACGCGACGCAGATGTTGTTTTTCGGAAGTCACAAGCCGGCCGAGGAACTTTACGACCTGCAAAACGACCCTCACGAAATCCACAACCTGGCGAACAACCCGCGATTTCACAAAGTGTTGCAAGACCATCGCAAACTGCTTCAAAATTGGATTGACAAGAGCGGGGATCAAGGGATGGCAGAGGAAACGGACGCCGGCCTGCTGGCAACGCTAAAACGATGGGGAGACAAGTGTGTGAACCCAGAATACGACCGAGTGCGGCATCGGCTAAAAAAGTGACAAGTTGGTTTGGAAAAACACTAGGCGCGCCGTTTTTTAAATTGGCGGATACAATGGTAAGATGATTTTCTCTTTTGTATGGAGGCAACTTTGTTTAGATTTGTTTTTTGAATTTGTAATATTATGAGTGAGAAACTGAATAAAGAACCCGCCGGCAATCGGCGGCAGTTTATCAAATCCTCTTCAGCGGTAATTCTCGGCGGCGCGGTCGCGCCTTACGTTGGATTGAGGCAGTCTTTATTGGGGCAGAATGCCGAGACGATTCGAGTAGGATTGATCGGCTGCGGCGGGCGGGGTTCGGGCGCCGCGCGGCAAGCCCTAAATGCGGATTCCAACGTGCGGTTAACGGCGATGGGGGACGTGTTTTCGCATCGGTTGCAAGGAAGCTGGGACAGCTTGAAGCGAGCCGCCGGGAGGAAAGTGGACGTCGATCCGGCGAGGCGCTTTCTTGGTTTAGACGCCTATCAAAAGGTAATTGACAGCGGCGTGGACGTGGTCATCCTAACTTCGCCTCCTGCGTTTCGGCCGCAGCATCTTAAGGCGGCCGTTGACGCCGGCAAGCACGTGTTCTGCGAAAAACCTATGGCCACAGACGCTCCCGGTCTGCGGTCGGTCATGGCCTCGGTTGCCGAAGCGAAGCGGAAACGCCTGGCGATTGTGGCCGGTTTCTGTTGGCGTTATGATTTTCCGCGCCGGGCCTTTTACCAAAGGATTCATGACGGAGCCGTTGGCGACATCCGATCGATTTACGCCACTTACTACACCGGCCCCGTCAACCCCATCGTTCCAGAAACTCAGCGCCCGGCGGATATGACTGACTTGGCTTGGCAGCTCCACTATTGGCAGAACTTTGTTTGGCTAAGCGGAGACAGCATTTGCGAGCAGGCCATTCACAGCGTGGACAAAATTGCATGGGCTTTGCGGGAGGAAATGCCCGTCAAGGCCGTTGCCAACGGCGGGCGGCAAATTCCAGCTCACGGCGGCAACATCTACGATCATTTCTCAGTGGTCTATGAATACAAGAGCGGGCTTAGAACCCATCTCGGCAGCCGGCAGATTGCCGGTTGTTACAATGAGAACAGCGATTACATTTACGGATCCAAAGGGACGGGGCTCATCAACGGATGGCGGGACGTGCGCATGGAAGGGGAAAACCCGTGGCGCTATCAAGGGCCGAAGGAAAACATGTATCAAGTCGAGCATGATGAATTGTTTGCGTCTATTCGCAAAGGCGAGCCGATCAACGACGGCGACCGAATGGTGACCAGTTGCATGATGGGAATTCTGGGACGCATGGCCGCCTACACGGGACGAGAGGTCACTTGGGAGGAGGCCATGAATTCGCAGGAACAATTAGTTCCGGACAATCTGGATTGGAATCAAGAATTGCCGGTGCGGCCGATGGCGCTTCCGGGTCGAACAGCGTTGCTTTGATCTTTTCCGCCGCGCCAAGCGCTCTACCATAGTGTTGGTTCTCAATCCCGCAAATCTAAGGCAAGGTTTTGGCCATCCACCGTTGCTTTGTCTTTAATATAGACCATGCTTGTTTTTATAACGCGGAAAACTAAATGGCCGTACTTTCGCGCTTTTTGTGGTCTTCGAGTCTCGAATGTGTTGGCGGCGAGTATCCAAACCGTTTTGGCGATTCACTGGTGAATCCGCATTCGGGCAAATCCTTAGTGCCGTTGCTGACGAAGGTCGACTCGCCGATTCGCCAATGCTCGGTTTTTCGGGGAGTACGAGGGCAATCGAGCCTTGAGGAAAGGAGATTGGAAGTTGGTTTGGAGTTCGAACGGCCCTTGGGAACTTTACAACATAGCTTCGAACCGAATGGAGAGGAACAATTTGGCGGATCAACGGCCGCGGCTGGTTGCCGACATGCAACGGCGTTGCGAAGGTTGGGCGCGGCGAACCGTTGTTCAATTCCAAACTTCGTTTAACTGCTGCCAAATCATCCGACGACTCGTCAAAAGCCAGAAGGCGTCCCAGTAGTTTGGCCGGATTTTCGAGTGAGTTGCCAAGAGTTGTTCCCTTTTGCCGTTAAAAAACGAGATTCGGTTTGGGGACGGTTTGCTGTTTTTTTTCCTTGCTAAAGGAAGTTTCGTTTGCCAAAATGTCTGCGTTTTATATTGTAAACTACTCTGGCCTATGCGTTTTTTTTGGATACTCGGATGGATGGCTTTCTTCTTTTGTCTTGCCGCGTCGCCTCCGGCGTTGGCTCAGGAGAGCGGCACTAGCGTTCCCAATCTGGACATTGATCAACGGATCGACAACGCCATCGGGCCGATATCAAAGGCCTTGTCTGAGATCGTCTTCTTTCCGGTAACCATTTTTGGGGAGAAGGTCCCGGTCGTGTTGATTCTGTTGGCCGTCACGGCGGTTTTCCTGACCTGTTTCTTTGGCTTCATTAACTTTCGCGCTTTCAAATTGGCGTTGCGCACGGTGCGAGGGAAGTATTCCAGCCGCAAGGATCCGGGGGAGATTACTCATTTTCAGGCGCTTTCTGCGGCGTTGAGCGCCACGGTGGGGATCGGAAACATCGGCGGCGTGGCCATTGCGATTGGGATTGGCGGGCCGGGCGCTGTTTTTTGGATGATTTTGATCGGGATTTTTGGGATGACCTCCAAATTCTGCGAATGCACTTTGGGAGTTCGCTATCGACAAATTGACCGGCAGGGCAAGGTTCACGGCGGCGCCATGTATTACCTGCGCGACGGCCTCAAAGAGCGATTGGCCGGGAAATCGGCGAGAAAAGTGCTGGGCGCGCTGGGAGCGGTTCTGGCCGTTCTATTCGCGTTGGCTTGCATCGGCGGGGCTTTGGGCGCCGGAAACATGTATCAAGTCAACCAAGCCCACGCCCAGTTCTCCGAAACTTTCGGCTTGTTTCAAGAAAGCAAGATCGTGTTTGGCGTTCTATTTGCCGTGTTGGTGGGGCTGGTTATCATTGGGGGAATCGTTTGGATTGCCCGAGTGACGGAGATTCTCGTTCCCTTTATGTGCGCGATCTATCTGCTGGCTTCCGCCGTGGTTTTGCTTTCCCATTTTTCGGAAATCCCGGCGGCAATCGGCGTGATCATCAACAGCGCGTTTTCGTCTGAAGCGGCCGGCGGCGGTTTTTTGGGCGCCTTGATTCAGGGCATCCGGCGGGGCGTCTTCTCCAACGAAGCGGGCGTCGGCTCCGCGCCCATTGCCCACTCCGCAGTGAAAACCGACAAACCGGCCAGCGAAGGCTTGGTGGCTTTGTTGGAGCCGTTTGTGGACACCGTGGTGGTTTGCTCGACGACGGCGTTGGTCATCGTGGTGACCGGAATGTGGAAGATTGACGCCAACGTCGGCGCCGTTCCCATCAACGCCTATACTCAAGCGCAGCAGTCGGCGCCGACAAAGGAGCTGCCGCCCGGAACTTTGCTGCAAGTGGCGCAAGTAAAGCAAGAGGATCAAAAATGGAAGAAGCAAACATGGAGCAAAGTGCAAGCGCAAGACGGCGGCGAAGGATGGGTTTTCTCCGAAGACTTAGTTGCGGAAACCGAGTCCATGAACGTCTTTGGCATCGCCGCCAATTTCTTCAAGCAATTGTTTTTTTCCGCCAGCGCCTTGGCGGAGGAAGAAGCAAAAATAATCGTGCATTTGGGCGATAAAGCAAAAGAACTCAAAACATCTCCCGGCCAAGAATCAGAAGCGGCCGCAACCGTGCCCGCCAAAATGCCGGTGAGGGAGTTGGAAAAATGGTCTCAAGTCATCGCTCGCGGCGAGGACAATAGCGAAGAAACATTTTGGGTGCGGGATGCTGACTTGATGCAGCGAACGGGCGACAAAGCGGGAATCTGGCTCACCTCTCAAGCCTTTGAGAAAGTTATCGGCTGGTTTCCGATCCTCCTTTCCATCGCGGTGTTGCTCTTTGCCTTTTCCACCATGATTTCCTGGTCTTACTATGGAGAACAGGCCGTCGGCTACCTCACTGGAAACAACAAAGTCGTCAACCTGATCTATAAGCTGGCTTTTTGCGCCTGCGTCGTTGTCGGCGCCTCCGCTTCCTTAGGAAAAGTTCTTGACCTCTCAGACGCGCTTTACTTTTCTATGGTCGTGCCTAACCTAATCGGACTTTACGTGCTCCTGCCGGTCGTCCGCAAAGAGTTGCGCCGTTATCGGGAACACGTCGCCGCCATAGACAAAGAGAACAATCCCAACACATAACAAACGAAACAAAATAAATCGAAGAGACTCAATATGACGGAATCAAATAATAAAACGGATGAAGGCGATGCGCTTCAAGTTGCAATCTGCGCCATCGTTGCCAAAGCCTGCGAGCAAGCGCAAATCAAAGAAAAATTCCACAAAGAGATTCAAACTCTCTTGCATAATGAGGCTTTGTTTACATGCGCCATTCGCACAAATCAAGACTACGACTGCATGATGCACTCGGGTGTTCAAATGAGACTGCTCCATCAATTGTCGAACTGCTCCAGACTCGACTTGGGGAAAGGAGGAGGATGGATGGATCTTGAATCCGAAGCATATCGCTGGATTAATGACACGGCCAAAGAGATTGCAGACGAACTGGAAAAACAACTTCAAATCATCGACTTGACTCCAGTTGTTCTGTATCCAACGGCAACTAGCAAAGTGAAACTAATCGTCGACTTTGACGATTCTATCGCAGAGGTTCTTTACTATCCCAAAGGAGTCCCAGAAACGGAAAAGTATCCAGAAGAACAAACCCTGCAATTCCCCGAAAGTCTTTAGCATAACTAAAGAAAAAAGATCCCCCATGCCAATAACACTCCTTGAAGAACAAAAGATCTAATAGGCAAAAGAAAAAGAAAAAAGCGGAATAAACACAAACCCATTTGGCAAATTCGCGTGAATAACCGCCAACTTTCCTCATAACGCAATAATAACGCTATGAAAACAACTCTAAAATATGTAACGGAAAAACATTAGATAGAATAAAATACTTGCTCGCAGAAAAGCAAAAAGCAATCAAGCGAAGCTGGCCTTCAAATACTCCAAACTCTTTTTGGCAATGGTTTCCGCTCCTTCCGAAAAATCAAAAACCTCCACCGAAACATAACCATTGTAGCCGGTTTCTTTTAGCGCTTCGGCAATTGGTTTGAAATCAATATCGCCAAATCCAGGCCCTTTGAGGTTTTTATCATTAGCGTGAAAGTAGGCAAACCGGCCGGCAGACGCACGAATAATATCCGGGATAGGCTTGCCCATAGAACTCATCGCCTTGACGTCTAATATAATTCTGAAGTGAGGCGAATCCAACTCTTGGGTAAAGCGAATGGCCTCTTCGGCCGTGTTGATGAAATCAGTTTCCGGAGGCGCCAATGGTTCGAGACAAATAACCACATCTCGCTCCGCCGCGCGGGGAATCGCCGGAGCAAACACTTCTCTTGCCCAGTTCCAAGCCTGCGCCAAAGAGACACCGGGCAAAAGACTGCGCTGTTTTGGCGAGCCAACCACAATAAACGATCCTCCCAAATCCGCGCAGAAATCCACCAAATCACAAAAGTATCGGGCCGTTCTTTTCCGAATGCCCTCATCGCTGTGCGTCATATGCATCCCTTCAGTTTGAACCAGCACCCAATGAATCGCCGAAATTTCCAGGCCTATCTCACCTGCCGTTTGGCGAATTTGAGCGCGTCTTTCCGCAGAAACTTCCGTCACATATTTGGCCAGCGTAAAAGGCGCCACTTCCATCGCGTCGTAACCAACGGCTTTGGCAAAGCGCATCGCCCTTTCCATTTCCCAACCTTCAAAAATCTCATTGCAAATCCCAAACTTCATATTCCCGCAATTACAACGCAAACCACCCCATAAACAAAAGAAAAACTTTTGCCGTCCGCTGGTCTGCCTTTGGCAACTGCAAGCCAACTTCCAACCTATCTAGCGAAAAAAGAAAACTTGCCCGCTTGCAAAATAATCGCTATAAATTCCTCTTCAAGTTTAGCAAAATGTCCAACGAAATGATGACGATGCCAACCAGACAAACCGCTATGTTTAACCAAACCATTCCAAGCACAAACCGACGAATTCTCGCCATGCTCGACAAAACAACTGCAACCGAAACCAAACAATTTTTCTTTATGCCAAACGAAATAATTGCGGCAGCCACACGGCCAATCTTCCGCTGGATAAGAAACTTTGCGCACGACTTGCGCCTCCTTGCCCTTGCCGCCGCCCTTGCTTTCCCGCTTCTAAATCCCAACGCCGCCTCGCTCCACGATGCCGCCAGAAACGGAAATCTAGACGAAGTCAACCGCCTCATCGCCAACGGCGCCGACGTCAATGCTAAAGAAGACGAGTTTGGAGCGACGCCGCTACACTTCGCCAGTCGTGATTATATTACGGAAGCCTTGCTTGCCGCCGGTGCCGATGTCAATGCTAAAGACAACAAGGGACATACTCCGCTACACTTAGCTAGTTTTAATAGTCTTAATGACATTGCGGCAGTCTTGCTCATTTCTGGTGCCGACGTCAATGCAAGGAACAATAGCGGATGGACACCACTGCACTGGGCACAAAGTGCGGATATGGCGAGTCGATTGATTATTGCCGGAGCCGATGTCCACGCTAAGGACAATAATGGAAAAACGCCGCTGCATGTGGCAATAAATGTAGACGTCGTATATGCTTTGCTTGCAGCTGGCGCCGACGTCGACGCTAAAGACAACGATGGGCGGACGCCACTGCATCGTGTCTCTTCTGCTCCTTCTTCAGCACCAGAAGAAGTTATTGTGAATATCATGAAAGCCTTGCTTGCGGCCGGTGCCGACGTCAACGCCAAGGATAATGAAGGAAGAACTCCGTTGGATATGAACGCAAATTGGGCGGCTATTTTGAAAGATTTGATTACCACTGACCATGGCATCGATGATGTCAACGCTAAGGACGAAAACGGAGACACTCAGTTGCATAACGCTGCTAAGGGATATTCGGATTTAGGAACATTAAACGATTTGCTTATAGCCGGCGCAGATGTTAATGCCGTGAACAACAGCAGACAGACCCCATTGCACCTAGCCGTCCGAGGGAATGCGCCTCTTGTATACGCACTGCTTGCCGCCGGTGCCGATGTTAATACTAAAGATAACAAAGGCCGAACGCCGTTATACCAAGCCATTTCTTATAGCGAGATATGGAGAAATCCATCTATCATAGACGCCTTGCTTATTGCTGGCGCGGATGTCAATACAAGGAACAATAGCGGATGGACGCCGCTACACTGGGCGGCTAAAAGCAACAGAAGATTCGTGGACGTTTTGCTTGCGGCAGGCGCCGATGCCAACGCTAAGGCCAGAGGTGGCTGGACGCCGTTGCATATAAGCTGGCACGTTGAAACTGTAAACGCTTTGGTTGCTGCTGGCGCTGATGTGAATGCCAAGAGTGACACTGGCTGGACGCCGCTTCATACGGCCGCTAGGGATGGGTATAGTGAATTCGTAAGCGCCTTGGTTGCAGCAGGTGCGGATGTTAATGCTGTAAATGACAACGGAGAGACGCCTCAGGATGTGGCTATACAATATGGAGATCATTCTTCTGAGGCAGCTGTAGAGATTATAGACGCATTGACGCCGACGAAGATTTCTTCTGTGCCGACGGAAGAGCCGATTGTGGGAACATCGGCGTTGACGATTGAACGGGTTGGGGAGAGGACGGAAGTTCGTTGGGAAGATGGTGTGTTGCAGTTTTCTCCCAATGCGGATGGGCGGTGGCGGGATGTGATTTTGGATCAAGGTTTTTTCCGTTTGAGGCCGCAGGATTAGGTAATGATTGGGGACATAAATATTTTCTGAAACCTATCGGCAGGGAATAGTTGTGCGAAATTCTATAAATTCGTTAACACGGTTTAGTGGTTGGTGATTCGTGTTGGAGGTTTCAAATAGTGGCGAAGGGAAGGAGGCAGAGAGGGGAGGCAAGTCCAGTGATAACACAGTTGAAGGCGATGAGATTGAAAAGGAAAAATATCCAAACTTGGCGGAAAAGAAGGCGAGAGTCTGGAATGCGCTTTGGCTTTTAAGACGAGAGAGGAAAAGAAGTTCGTTTTTAGGGAGTTTTGCAGTATAGTGGCGGAGTGTTTGTGTTCGTTGGTTGCATCATATTTTGGGAAACGAGATGAATCCGAAAACTGCCGCATCTCAATCCACCGCGCATCGCGTCACACGGCTTTTGGCGGTGGCCAAAGATGGGAATACCGTTGCGCGGGATGAGTTGGTGGAGTCTGTGTTTCATCGTTTGAATCGTTTGTGTCAAAATCTGCGCAGTCAATTTCCCGGCGTGGCCGCCTACGAGCAAACAGGCGACGTGATGGGCGAGGTTTGGCCGAAGTTGTTGAAGGAACTGGCGAGGAAGGAATTTGAAAATTCCGCTCACTTTTTTTCATTTTCCGCCGTTTTGATCCGCAATGTGTTGATTGATCTTCTGCGCAAGCATTATGGAAGGAATGGCAGAGGAGCGCGGGAAGCGGCGTTGAATATGAACTGGGAGGGGCAGACGGCGGAGAACTTACGCGACGCCGTTTTGGAAGGCAAGGACACAAATACTCCCGACCGACAAGCGATGCGGGCGGAGATTCATAGCGTCATTCACAATTTGCCGCCCTCGCATCAAGAAATGTTCAACTTGCGCTTTTATCACGGATTGAAGGAATTGGAGTGCGCGGAGGTTTTGGGCGTCGATGCGCGGACGGTTCGGCGGCGTTGGCGCAATGCGAAGCTGGCCTTAGCGGAGGCGTTGAGCCGGTAATCTGGGATTGGCGGGGCAGTTCGTTTGGCATGAAGCGCAAAAAACAATCTTTCTGCGGCAAGGCTTTGCGGCAAAGCGCCGTCGACGCGCTTTTGGAGCGTTGGGAAGAGGAAAAGATGGCGGGCAAAGCGCCGAGCGTGGACGAACTCTGCGTGGACTGCCCCGAACTGGCGGCGGAAGTGGGGCGGCAGATTGCCGATTTGGAAAAAGTCGGCGTTTTGTTGGAAGAGGAAGGCGTTTTGGAAGGCGACGAAGCGCCGATTGCGGAGTCTCTTCCCCAAAAAGAAGCGGTTTTGACTTTGCGATTGAGCGAGCTTTTGCCGATTGACTTTGGAGGCATGGGGATTGTTGGACGGGCGAGAGACTCAAAACTGAGGCGCGACGTGGCCGTGAAGTTTATGAAACCGTCCAAGGACAGCCCTTTCAATCAAGATCGATTTTTGAACGAGGCCAAAATTACCGGGCGGTTGGATCATCCCGGCGTTCTTCCGGTCTACGGATTCGGGCGGACGGCCGACAATCTGCCGTTCTACGCAATGCGCTATGTTACCGGGCCGACGTTTGAAGAGGCGATCCACGCGTATCATCGGGCGCGGAAGACGCAAACCAAACGGGAGCAAATGCTGGCGTTGCGAAAAATTTTGACTCACTTCGTTTCCGCGGCGCAGACCATTGCCTATGCTCACGAGCGCGGCGTTGTGCATTGCGATCTCAAACCGCAAAACATCTTGCTCGGCGCGTTTGGAGAGACTTATGTGATTGATTGGGGATTGGCGGCGGTTGTGGCTCCCGGAAACTTTGCCGGTTTGGCGGAACGACGCGGCCTTTGCGGCGCGGGAACTCAAGGCTATTGCCATCCGGATCAACTTGCGGGAACGGCCCCGCCCAGTCGCGCTTGGGATGTTTACAGCCTCGGCGCGGTGCTTTACAGACTGCTCGCCAACCGGGTGGCCGATGAATCGCAAAGCCCGCCCCGCGAAGGCCGCAATCCAAAAGGCAAAACCATCCGAAGTCCGAGGGCGGTGGACAAAACCATTCCCGCCGCTTTGGAAAGCATCTGCTGGCGCGCTTTGGGCAACGATGAAGCCGGCGTTTATGAGCAAGCGAGCGAAGTGGCCGACGACGTTCAACGCTATTTGGCGGGAGAACCCGTTTCAGGACATTCGGAGACGGCGGCCGAGAAAGTGCTTCGCTGGCAGCGAAGTCACCAAGGCGCCGCCAAAATGGCCGGCGCGCTGTTGTTGGCCTTAGTGTTCGTGTTGGTAATCAGCTCTGTTTTCTTGTGGCGTTTTGCCGAAGCCACGGAAGGCAAAACCCGCGAGTCTATGGAAACCGCCGTCAAATTTGCGGCGCAAACGGTGGCTTTGGAGATGAGCAACCGCTGGCAGGCGTTGAACTTAGCTGCGCGGGACCCTCGCCTGCTGGAGGCTTTGGAATCGTTGGATGCCGTAGATCACGACGCCACTGCAAACATTCTTCAAGCCCGCCTCAAACATCATCGAAATTCATTTGACGGGCTCAAATCCGCTTCTTGGTTTCTCTGCAACGCGCAGGGTAGGCAAGTGGCGCGTTCGCCGCCCGGCCGGTCCATCGGAAAGAACTATGCTCACCGAGATTACTTTCACGGGAACGGCCGGGATTTTCCTCAAACGAAAGACAACGATCCGTTGCCCGGCGATCCTCCTTACATCGAGGGGCCGCATCATTCGGTCGTGTATCAAAGCACTTCGGACGCCTCGCTCAAAGTGGCTTACTCTGTGCCGGTCTTCATCAGTCCGGACTCTGACGGAGAACGATTTGTCGGCGTCCTCGGCATGTCCGTCCAACTGGGCGGTTTTAGCATCCTGCGGGAAGACTTGCTTGACAATCATCACCTCATCCTCGTGGACTTGCGCGAGGATTGGCTGAGCGGACAGGCATCCAAGGGTCTGATTTTGCATCATCCGCACTTGGGCAAACTGGTGCAGAATTCCAACCAAAGCCGGAAGCGCCCCAGACTTACAAAAGAATTGGTGTCGAGGCTTTTAACCCTTCGCGCCAACGAGCCGAGTTTCTATCTTGAAAATTTCGTGGACCCCGTTTCCGCATCAAAACGAGGATCCTTGGCGGCCTTTGCCAAAGTGGCCGTTCGGAGCAAGGGAGAACTTCCGAGAGATTCGGGTTGGGCAGTAATCGTGAGAGAAAAACGAGGCTCCGGCAGATTGTTTTGATTCGATCTTGCGCCTGAGTTTGCGCCAGCCCATCCACTCTAGCCGATCTCGATATCGCCCAAAAAGCAGGAAAAAATGTCGACTTTCCTCGTCAAAATCCAAGGATATTTGCCTTGTATAGGAAGGCGCGTCGTTTGGGTTTGGCTTTTTGCGGCCGGCATTCATGGTTTGTCAAAGACTGCGTTTGAGTGTTGAATCCGCCGGACATGACTCATTTGTTGCCTCAAGACATTGTTGCCCGCCTGCGTTCTCGGCTGGAAAGGCTTTATCCCAATTGCGCGGAGCAATCGATGAATCGGCTTCGCATGATGATCGGGCGCTATGGCGTCGGATATGATATCGCGTCCGCTAATTCAGCGCAACCCGCCGGCGCAAAAACATCAACAGGCCTTTGGAGCGAGAAAGACGCCGTGCTGATCGCTTACGGCGATTCGGTTTGCTCTCCGGGGAAACCTCCGCTATCCACTCTGAGGCAATTTGCCGCGCGGCATTTGACGGGAGCGTTTTCCACAATTCACCTTCTGCCATTCTATCCTTGGTCTTCTGACGACGGATTCTCAGTAATCCACTATAGAAAAGTGAATCCCGCGTTGGGAGATTGGCAACACGTCCGCGCTTTGAAAGATCACTTTGACCTGATGTTCGATTGGGTTCTCAATCACGTCTCCAGCAAAAGTCCGTGGTTTCGCGATTATCGAAACTGCATTTTGCCCTATCGCAATTTTTTCATTGAAGAGTCGCCCAACGCCGATCTTTCGCAAGTCGTCCGCCCTCGCACCAGTCCATTGCTTACCCCCGTCGCCACCAAGTCCGGACAGAAACACGTATGGACGACGTTCTCGGCCGACCAAGTGGATTTGAACTGGCGCCATCCTGACGTGTTTTTTGAAATGCTGGACGTGTTGTTTCATTACATCGCCAACGGCGCCCGAATCATCCGGCTCGACGCCGTCGCCTTTCTATGGAAAAACACCGGCACCGCCTGTCTGCATTTGGAAGAAACCCACGAAGTCATCCGGCTTCTCCGCGACATCCTGCAAATCGCCGACCCTTCCGTTCTCCTTCTCACAGAAACCAACGTTCCGCAGGAAGAAAACATCCGCTACTTCGGCAACGGCGACGAAGCGCATATGATTTATCAATTCTCCCTGCCGCCGCTGTTGCTTCACGGCCTCTTGAAGAACACGGCCAAGCATCTCTCCCAATGGGCGAAATCGCTGCCAAAGTTGCCGCCCAACACCGCTTTTTTCAACTTCACCGCCTCGCACGACGGCATCGGAGTGCGTCCCCTTGAAGGCATCTTGCCGGCCGAAGAGATCGACTTTCTATGCGCCGAAATCAAAAAACGCGGCGGCCTTCTCTCCTATCGCTCTCAACCTGACGGCTCCAAAAGCCTCTACGAAATCAACGCCACTTACTTTTCCGCCTTGAGCGATATGGAATCGAAAAACAACCGGCAAAACGAAGCCAAGTTTCTATGCTCCCAACTCGTTGCCTTGTCGCTGAAAGGAATTCCCGGCGTTTATCTACACAGCCTTACGGCAACACAAAACGATCATTCGGGCGTCGAAGCCTCTGGAATGCCGCGAAGAATCAACCGAAAAAAATGGGACGAAAAAGAACTCGAACAAATCCTCCAAAATCCACAATCCTCTTGCCACCGAATCTTCTTTCGCCTCATTGAAATCCTCCGAAGACGCGCTCTTTACGACGCCTTCCATCCCGATGCCTCCCAAGAAATCCTCGATCTGGATGACAAAGTGTTTGCCCTGCTACGAAAATCCACTTCCGGAAACCAAGTCCTTTGCCTGTTTAACTTCACCGATCAAACTTTGAAACTGGAAATCTGCGACTTCATCGCTGCCGAAAAACCGCGCGAACTCGTTTCCAACACCGAATGGTCCCGCCCCCAATCACCCATTACACTGGAACCATACCAAACCCTCTGGCTCCTTTCCCAACCCTAGCCTCTTTTCATTCTCGCCTCTGAATTGCAAAATCACCGCCAACCTTCTCCGCACTATTTTATTCCTATCTTTGTCTCTAAATTGTGGAATTGCCGCTGGCGTTTCTCGCCTTATTTTGTTTCTTTTCTTTGTTTTTGAACAATGAAGGGAAAGACCGCGAAATTCCTCGCCGCTCATTCACTAATCTTGCCGTCTAAGGCGGAAAAAGCCTTGATCCAAAATCACATCATGCCATCGCCCATTCACCTCCGGCGAAAACTGCAACACGCCACCCTGCCAACGAACTTCCGTCCTCTCCCCAACCCGTTCAATCGTCAACGCCGACGTTCCCACAATCGGCTCTTCTGTTGGTTCTCCCGGCTCCGCAGGAGAAGTAGAATCCGACGATAAAAGCATTAAAATTTCTCTGCTAATATACCCATCATGGAGGATGGCTATGTCCAACGGAGTCTCTCCATTGTCGTTCAAGGCGTTTAGGTCAGCGCCAGCGGCAATTAAGACATTTATTGATTCGACATGTCCATGTCTACCGACCATATGCAGCGGCGTCCATCCAGTGTTGCTCTTGGCATTGACATTGGCACCGGCGGCAAGCAGAGTGTTTATAATTTCGAAGTCATGTCCCCACCTAGGGATCCTAACGGCCATGTGCAATGGCGTCCATCCACCTTTGGTTTTAGCGTTCACATCGGCACCGGCGGCAAGCAAAACGTCCTCTGATTCCCAGCTGGCCAAGTGAAGAGGAGTCCATCCACTATTGCTCTTTGCATTAACTTCAGCACCCGCCTCAAGCAAAACATTCGCCGTGATGTCCCCACTAGCCATATGCAGTGGTGTTTGTCCAATATCGTCTTTGACATTGACGCTAGCACCGGCGGCAAGCAAGGCTTCCACTGTGGAATCATATCCATAATCACTGGCGCGGTGCAAAGGCGTTCTTCCCTTGTTGTCCTTAACATTGACGTCGACACCAACCGCAATCAAGCGGTTCACTTCGTCTAGTTTTACATTATCGAAATTGCCCGTCCGCTTCTGAATAGCGTCGTGGAGCAGACTTTCTCCGTTATTATCCTTAGTGTTGACGTCAGCGCCGGCCGCAATCAAAGCATTTGCGACGTCCGCATTTCTCCAGCTCAAGTGCAGCGGCGTTTTTCCATCATTGTCCTTAGCGTGGACATCGGCGCCGGCAATAATCAATCGACTCACAATATCCGCACTCCATGCCCAGTGCAGTGGTGTTTGCCCATATATTGTATCCTTGGCGTTGACGTCGGCACCGGCGATAAGCAAAGCTGCCACGATAGACTCACCACCTAGTGGAACGCCGGACGCCCAGTGTAGCGGTGTTCGTCCCTTGTTTTCCTTGGCGTTCACATCGGCGCCAGCGGCGACAAGGGCTTCCACAATGGAAACGGTACTTTGGTACGCCCAGTGCAATGGTATCGTTCCATCGTCATCCTTAGCGTTGACGTTGGCGCCGGCGGAGATGAGGCGGTTGACTTCGTCCAGATTTCGATTCTTGACGGCATCGTGAAGCGGAGAGGCGCTGAGGTTTAGAGATAGAAAAGCAAGAGCAGCGGCAAGGGCGATGAAGCGGAGTTTTTGCGCCGCGATCTTTTTGTGAAGCGGTGGGATTGGCCGGATTGCGGTTGGAATGGTTTGGTGGAACATAGCATAACTTATTTGTCTGGTTGGCGTGCTCATTGTTTCTTTGGACATTTTGTTAAACTGGAAAGGGAATTTGTAGCGATTGTTTTGCTGTCGGGCAAGTTTTCTTTTTATTCAAATCAGCCATCACTGGCTGGAGTATTGCATTCTCGCAAAAATAAAAAAAAGAGGCTGGCTTGGGAGCCAACCTCTTGCAGTTTCTTTTTACGCAGGCGGGTTTAGTACATGCCGCCACCGCCGGGTCCGTGATGATCGCCGCCGGGAGCGGGTTTTTCCGGCTCGGGGATTTCGGTGATCAGGCATTCAGTGGTCAAGAGCAACCCGGCGATGGAGGCCGAGTTCTGCAACGCGGTTCGCGTCACTTTTGTTGGATCCACAACGCCGGCTTTGACGAGGTCTTCGTATTTGCCGGTGGCGACGTTGTAACCGTCGCTGGATTTGCGCTTTTTGACTTCCTGCACGATCAACGAGCCTTCTTCGCCGGCATTGGCGGCAAGCGCCCGCAAGGGCTCTTCCACCGCTCGCTGGACGATTTTGACGCCAATCTCTTCGTCGTCGTTGGCCGATTCCACTTTTTTGATTGCCGGAACGCAGCGCAATAGAGCGACTCCGCCTCCGGGGACGATGCCTTCCTCCACTGCGGCGCGGGTGGCGTGCAGAGCGTCTTCCACGCGGGCTTTCTTTTCCTTCATCTCGGTTTCGGTGGCGGCGCCGACGTGGATCACGGCCACGCCCCCCGCCAACTTGGCCAAGCGCTCCTGCAATTTCTCGCGGTCGTAGTCCGAAGTGGTTTCTTCGATCTGCCGGCGAATTTGCCCCACGCGGCCTTGTATGGCGGAGGACTTGCCGCTGCCTTCGACAATGGTGGTGTTTTCCTTGTCCACGACGACGGACTTGGCTTTGCCGAGGTCTTCCACCTGGATGTTTTCGAGCTTGATGCCGAGGTCTTCGGTGATGCAACGCCCGCCGGTAAGAATGGCGATGTCTTCCAGCATGGCCTTGCGGCGGTCGCCAAAACCGGGTGCTTTCACGGCGCAGACGTTCAGCGTGCCGCGCAGTTTGTTAACCACGAGAGTCGCCAGCGCTTCTCCTTCGACGTCTTCGGCGATGATCATCAACGGTTTGCCCACTTTGGCCACTTTCTCCAGCAAAGGAAGCAAGTCTTTCAGGCTGGTAATCTTCTTCTCAAAGATCAGAAGGTAGGCGTCCGCCAAGCGAGTTTCCATGGACTCGGAATCGGTCACGAAGTAGGGAGAAAGGTAGCCCTTGTCGAACTGCATTCCCTCCACAACGTCCAAAGTGGTTTCGATGGACTTGGCCTCTTCCACCGTGATGGTGCCGTCTTTGCCGACCTTGTCCATTGCATCCGCGATGATTTCCCCGATAGCCGGATCCCAATTTGCCGAAACGGTGGCGACTTGTTTGATTTCGTCTTTGTCTTTGACCTTCTTGGAAATCTTGGCCAATTGCGTCACCCCGGCGTCCACCGCTTTTTGAATGCCGCGCTGGATGCCGATGGGGTTGGCGCCGGAAGTGACGTATTTCAAGCCTTCGCGGTAGACCGATTCAGCCAAAACGGTTGCCGTAGTGGTTCCGTCGCCGGCGGCGTCGCTGGTTTTGCTAGCCACTTCGCGAACCATCTGAGCGCCCATGTTTTCGTAGGGATTGTCCAATTCGATTTCCTTGGCGACGGTCACGCCGTCCTTAGTCACCGTCGGAGAACCGAATTTTTTGTCGAGCACCACGTTGCGCCCCTTGGGGCCGAGTGTTGCGGAAACAGCCCGGGCAAGTTTATTGATTCCTCGCAGCAACGTCTGACGAGCTTTCTCGTCAAATTCCAATTGTTTTGCAGCCATAGTTTAGTCTTTCTTTTTTCTTAGTGAGTCTTTATTAGTCAACAATTGCCAGAATATCGTCCGAATTCAGAATTTTGTATTCTTTGCCGTCGAGTTTGATCTCCGTGCCGCCGTATTTGCTGACCAGCACGCGATCTCCTTTCTTCACTTCGAAGGGCACTTTTTTGCCATCGTCGTCGGTTTTGCCCGTGCCCAAGGCGACGACGATGCTTTCGGTTGGTTTTTCTTTTGCGGAGTCAGGAATAATGATTCCGCCTTGTTTTTGTTCCTTTTCCTCGGCCGGTTCTACAAGAACGCGATCGCCGAGGGGTCTTACTTTTATTGCCATAGATCAGTGTTATTTTATTAGTGTGTTATTTAGTTACAATGAGTAGCTTCTCTATTTCCTTCTGCACTCGCAGAGATCAACGAGACGCTCTGGATTTTCAAGGGAAATTTTTCAATCTTTCTTCTCATCAACCACTTCTGCATCAATGATGGGATCCTTGCCGCTTTTGGTTGCGTCCGCCGGTTTCGCGGATGCGTGAGAATCGGCTTCGCCTTTGGGAGCGGGATCGCTGGTTTTTTGCTGCTCTGCCGTTGCGGATTGATACAGATCTTTGGAAACCGCTTGCCAAGTCTCATTCAATTGATCCGCCGCCGATCTGATAGAGGCAGAATCGGCGCCCTGCAAAGCCTCTTTCACATTTTTGATGGCGCTTTCCAGTTTGGCCTTGTTTTCTGCGGAAATCTTGTCGCCGCTTTCCGACAACGTCTTTTCGGTTTGGTAAACGGCGCTGTCCGCCTTGTTTCTAGTTTCGATTTCTTCGCGGCGCTTTTTGTCTTGCTCGGCGTTGGCTTCGGCGTCCTTCTTCATCTTTTCAATCTCTTCTTTGCTGAGGCCGCTACTCGCCGTGATCGTGATTTTTTGTTCTTTTCCAGTGCCGAGGTTCTTGGCGCTGACATTCAAGATGCCGTTTGCGTCTATATCAAAAGTCACTTCAATCTGAGGCACTCCCCTAGGCGCCGGAGGAATGTCCGTAAGGTTAAACTTCCCTATGGTCTTGTTGTCCCGAACGAGATCCCGCTCTCCTCGCAACACATGCACTTCAACGCCCGGCTGGTTGTCGGACGCAGTGGAAAAGATTTCCGCCTTCCTCGACGGGATGGTGGTGTTGCGTTCAATCAACTTGGTAAAAATCCCGCCCAGAGTTTCAATGCCTAAGGACAGCGGCGTCACATCTAATAGCAACAAGCCTTTGACATCGCCCTTCAAAACTCCTCCTTGAATAGCGGCGCCAATCGCCACAACCTCATCCGGATTGACCCCTTGATGCGGCTTTTTCCCCACCAATCCTTGAGCCGTTTCCACAACCAGTGGCATCCGCGTCATCCCGCCCACCAGAACTAATTCGTTTACATCGTCTGCCGTAATGCGCGCATCCTTCAAGCATGCTTGGGTAGGCGTTCTCGTCCGCTCAAAAAGAGAATCGCAAAGCTGCTCCAAGCGGGAACGAGTCAACTTCATGCTAATATGTTTGGGGCCGCTGGCATCGGCGGTAATAAAGGGTAGATTGATCTCGTATTCTTGAGCGCTGGACAACGCTATTTTCGCCTTCTCCGCTTCGTCTTTGATGCGCTGAATGGCGTCGGATTGATGGCGCAAATCCACCCCGCAATCTTTTCTAAACTCATCAATCACCCAATCCATGATCTTGTTGTCCCAATCATCCCCACCCAAATGAGTGTCTCCGTTGGTCGCCTTCACCTCAAAGACTCCGTCGCCGATTTCCAAAACTGAAATGTCGAAGGTTCCCCCGCCCAAGTCATAGACGGCAATTTTCTCATCGCTCTTCTTATCCAAACCGTAGGCCAAAGAAGCCGCCGTGGGTTCGTTGATAATTCGGAGCACTTTTAGACCGGCGATTTGTCCGGCATCCTTCGTCGCCTGCCGCTGAGAATCGTTGAAGTAGGCGGGAACCGTGATTACCGCTTCGGAAATCGTCTCTCCCAGCCGAGTTTCGGCTTCGGCCTTCAATTGGCTCAAAATCATCGCCGAAATCTCAGGCGGACTGTATTGTTTGTTTTTTCCAGCATCGTCGACTTCCACGGCGACGTCCCCGTTCGCCGCTTTGACAACTCGATACGGAACTCGCTTGGCTTCTTCTCGGACTTCGTCAAACTTCCTCCCCATGAACCGTTTGATAGAATAGACGGTGTTTCTCGGATTCAGCACCGCCTGCCGTTTTGCGGCATTGCCCACTAACCGCTCGCCAGTTTTTGTAAAGGCGACAATCGACGGCGTCGTCCGCTTCCCTTCCGAATTCTCCAAAACCATCGACTTGCCCGCCTCCATCGCCGCCATGCAGGAGTTGGTCGTGCCTAAATCTATGCCGAGCACCTTTGCCATCCGAAACCTTTCCTAATATCCATCCCCCTAGCAATTGAAAGGCCAATCCACTAATCCTAATCCATAACTCATTGAAAACAAATGAATTATAAATTTTTCATCGATTTTTCCATTCGAAAATCCTACCGACAACTCATTTGCAAAGATGCCATTATGTCACACTTTGCTGCCTCTTTTGGAGACAGAATGGCGCGTTCAAACAAAGTTATCGAATATTCCTTTTGAGAATTTTCTCTTTCGCTTCAAAAAAAGACGTGCAGATTCTGTGGATCGGAGTTATTTTTCTCCGCGTTGCCTTGGCGAATTGTCGGAAATATTCGTGCCCCGGCAGACAAGGCGCAAACGACAACGTAGCGCAAAGAAAATGATTGTAGCGAAAAAAATAGGTTTTGTAGGCGTCGGCAGAATGGGATCCAACATGGCTCGCCGATTGAATGAATGCGGTTGCAAAGTAACCGCCATCTTTGATTTGAACGAGCAAGCCGCCGACGCGTTGGCCAATGAACTTGGCGCAACCCGTTGCGAGCGACTAGACGAATTGGCCGGCCTTGCGGACGTCGTTTTCACCGTCGTCACCGACGACGCGGCAATGGACAAAATCTTTGCCGTCAGAAAAATCTGCCCCGTCCACGGCAGCCTGCTTCAAAACGCCAAAGGCAAGATTTTCATCAACTGCGCCACAATCTCCCCAAAAATCCACGTCAAAATCGAAACGAGAGCCAAAAAAGCTGGCGCCGCAACCATCGAAGCCTGCATGGCCTCCAGCATTCCCCAAGCGCGGCAAGGTACACTTTACCTCATGTGCGGCGGCGAGAAAAAAACCTTTCAAAAAGTCAAACCGCTCCTCGCCAAACTGGGCAACTCCTTGCGCTACATCGGCCCGGCCGGTTCCGCCGCCGAAGTCAAAGCCCTTGTCAACATGGTCATGAACATCAACACCGCCGGATTGGCCGAAGGACTGGGCTTGGGCGCGGCCCTCGGCCACAATCTCAAAATGCTTCGCGAAGTGTTCTCCCAAACCGGAGCCAACTCCCGCGTCCTCGAAACTGATGGCGAAGACATGCAAAAACGCGATCACGACTGCTACTTCTCCGCAACCCACGCCGCCAAAGACTCTGGAATTGCCCTCGCCCTCGGCACACAAAAAAAACTGAACTTGCCCCTGGCCGCAGCCGCCAAAAAGCAATACGATACAATGGTGGAACTGGGACTGGGAGAACTCGACAAATCCGGCATTGCCGAACTCACCTTTAAAGGCCGCGGACCCAAGAAGGCCAAGAAAAAATCCTCCAAGAAATAACCTCCCCGACAAACAGCATCAAGTCGGACTCTTTAGCCTGAATCCTGAGTTTCGTTAAATACGAAAGTTTGCAAAACAATTCGAGACTGAAATACTAACAAAATTTTGGAGAATTGGGATATATCTCATACGAGCCGATAGCCGATAGCCAACGCAGTGAAACCTTATTACCAAAAGCAAAAATCTAAATATAATATAAGATGCCAACAGACGGCGGCAAATTCGAAACTTTGGCAGAGGACTTAAATATCAAAATCTCATTCCAATCTCGTCGCGGAGATATCCGCCTGGCCGGGGTTTCCAAGCATTGGTTTGAGGGTATTGTTCCTCGTCTCGTCACAGTGTCTTTCCCTTCTTACCTTGACATAATTGGCGTTGCTTATCGATTATACGGAGACACACATGATGATGTCCTAGCACAGAACTTTGTTTCTCTATTTTTCTGGAAACTCTTTTTTGCGAAAAACGAGAGAAATAGGAGGATTTTTAATAATTAGCCCGTTTGAAGCGCGGAAGCTAAAGAAGTTGACTTACACATTAATTAGAAGCAATAGCGCCGCGGATATGTTTGTCCATTTCATACAAACGCATATCGCCGCGCCGACAAAGAAGCGGCAAAACAATAAATGGAATATTGAAGAAAGATTGACATGAATTCTAAGAATAATTTAGTAAAGAGTAAAAAGGCATGTAGAGCCGATAAAAATGGGAAAATGAAGGGTTGGCGCATTTTGGTCGGGGGGTTCTGGTGTTTGGCGAATTGCTGGTTGAACGGGCAACCTGTGGAGCGTGTTCCTAACACAACTTTGTCGATCCCAGAGCGGCCGCCGGCTTTGGGATTTAGGTGGGAACGGGCTTTTCCGGAGATTCGTTCGTTTGCGCAACCGGTGGCTTTGGTTGCGCCTCCGGGAGAGAAGAACCGGCTGTTCGTGGTGGAACGGGCCGGGCGAATTCGGGTGATTCCCGATTTGGAGAATCCCAGTCGGGAGACTTTTTTGTCCTTGACGAGTATCACGGAGTCTAGCTCTGGCGAGCAAGGGCTTTTGGGATTGGCGTTTCATCCGGACTATCGGAAGAATAGAACGTTTTTTGTGTTTTACACGGCTAGGGGTGCGGGAGAGCCGAATCGGCTTTCTCGGTTTCAGGTAAACCCGGAGAATCCAAATCGAGCGTTGCCGGATTCGGAAGTTATTTTGTTTAGCCAGAGAGATGATGCGGGGAATCACAATGGCGGCGACCTGCATTTTGGCCCCGACGGGTATTTGTATGTTTCTCTGGGAGATGAGGGCAATGCGAATGACAGCTTGCGCAACAGTCAACGGATCGACAGGGATTTTTTTGCGGGAATTTTGCGGATTGATGTGGACAAACGCGCGAGCAACTTGGAGCCGAATCCGCATCCGGCCATTGAAACGGACGAGAACGGCGCTGCGCATTACTCTGTGCCGGCGGATAATCCCTTTGTTGGCGCCGAGGAGTTCAACGGACGGCGCGTTCGGTTGACGGCGGTGCGCACGGAGTTTTGGGCGGTGGGTTTGCGGAATCCGTGGCGGATGGCTTTCGATTCGGCGACGGGAGCGCTGTACACCGGGGATGTGGGGCAAGGGCAACGCGAGGAGGTGAATTGGATTGTGAAAGGCGGCAACTATGGTTGGAACTATCGCGAGGGAACTCTAATCGGTCCGAATCTGGGCGCTGTTTCTGATGACGTTCGGTTTGAGCCGCCGCTTTTGGAGTATTCCCACGGTAACGGCGGAAGGCAGGGAAGATCAATCACCGGCGGCGTTGTTTATCGCGGTTCACGCTGGTCTGCACTGTTTGGCGCCTATGTGTTTGCGGACTATGTGAGCGGCAATGTTTGGTTGCTGAGGCACGATGAGAGAGGCCGCGTTCTGGCCTGGGATAACATTGCGCGGGAAACCGGAATTTCGGCTTTTGGAACGGATCCTCGAAACGGGGACGTTCTTGCGGCGGATTTCAATTCCAACCGCTTGTTGCGTCTCGTCGGAGAGGAAGCTGTTGAGGGAATTCCTTTGCCGAAAACCTTGTCGGCAACCGGCGCTTTTGCCGATTTGTCAACTTTAACGCCGAATCCGGGCATTCTGCCTTATTCCATCAACACGCCATTTTGGTCGGACGGGGCGGTCAAAACTCGCTGGTTTAGCGTTCCGGACTTGTCCCAACGGATTGAGTTTTCGGCGGACGGCAATTGGGAGTTTCCTTCGAGAACGGTGTGGATAAAGCATTTTGAGTTGGAGAGGAAGGCTGGCGATGCGGATTCTCGGCGGCGCTTGGAAACCCGTTTCATTGTTCAACACGACTCCGGAGTTTACGGGATGACTTATCGTTGGGATGACGGGCAGCGAGAAGCCTTTCTCGTTCCCGAAGAAGGAATGGACGAGACTTTGAGGATTGAGGAAAATGGCGTGTTGCGGGAGCAAGTTTGGCACTATCCCAGCCGCAGCGAATGTTTGAGTTGCCACACCAAACTGGGCGGCGGCGCTCTCGGTTTTTCTACGGCTCAACTCAACCGCGCGCGCTGGTACGGCGATGCGCATGCAAATCAAATCCTCGCGCTGGCGCAGGCCGGGTATTTTTTGGAACCGCCGGACAGCGTTGCCGGACTGCCGCGTTCAACTTCGGCGAACGATGAAGACCAAAGCCCGGCTGACCGAGTGCGCTCGTATTTGGACGCCAACTGCAGCCAGTGTCATCAACCGGGCGGGACGGCCATCGGTCTGTGGGACGCGCGGTTGGAAGCGGAGGAAACGGGGCTGGTTTATGGGGCTTTGGCCAACGAATCCATTCATCCGGGGCGTCGGCTTATCGTCCCGGGCGATCCGCAGTCCTCCGAACTTTTGCGGCGAATTTCCTCGCTAGGCTCGGATCGGATGCCTCCTTTGGCTTCCAATGTATTGGATCGAGAAGCGATTCAACTGCTTCGCCGGTGGATTGAGGCGCTTCCGCCGGAAACCTACGAGGACTGGAGAGAACGATATTTTGGGTCTTCGCAGGAGCCTTCGGCAGCGGCCGACGGCGATTTTGATCAGGATCGGTTTTCCAATCGTCTTGAATTTCAATTGGGCACCAACCCACTGGACTCCGAAGACGCCTGGCGACTTCGCGTGTCGCGGTTTGGCGAGCAGATTTCCATTCGTTTTCCCAGAGCGGAAGCCGTGGGCTGGCGATTTGAACTGCAAGAGGCGAGCGAGCTGCATTCCCATCCGGATTGGCGAACCGTTGAGTTGGGAGAACCGTCGCCGTTTTTGGGGCCGCGGGGAACCGAAGGCGAAATCCGCAGGCCCTTGTCCAACGGAGTCGCTTCCTTCTTTCGCGCAGTCATCCGCGAAGAGTGAAATTGGAATTGCGCACGGGGCTTTTAACGCCGCTCCACCTTTTGGCCGTGATTTTTCGAATTTCAAGGCGGTGTCTTTTTGCGGGAACATTGCTGGCGGCAGTTTTGGCAGGATGGATTCCTTTCCAATTTTGGAGAGATCCGAACATTCCCTCTCAGGGCGAGTTGCCTCCCGCAATCCAACTCTCCAACCAGGTGCGGCAACTCTGTCTTCGCGAGCAGCGGGCGGCAGATTCCGTTTGGGCGCCGGAGGTTTTGGCCCAACATTGCGGACGCACGGTGGAAGCGATTTGGGATGAAATCAATATCGCGGAGGACAAACTCGCCCGCGTTGCCGAACTAAACTTGGGAACGGTCCGCGTCGGTTGCTGGCGGTTGGCGCAAACCGCGCGGCCTCAGGGAATTCAGGTTTATCGCCGGGCGGGCGAGGATTCTCCATTGTCGCCTTCAGAATGGGCTGCGTGGGTGCGTGGATTTTGGGAATCGGGTTGGCGTTTGGAGTGGATTGAGTTTCGCCATCAACGCTTTCAGGCGAATTCCGTCGGACAATCCAAAGCGGTGGGCGGCTCTTTTCTGCGCAATCTTTCCCCGATTCGGAGCGAGTTTTTCTTCCGCGCCGGGCTTTGGAAAACAAATCCGGAGAACCCGGCGGCCTTGACGGCGGAGACATCTTCTCGCCGGGCCTTGATTGAGGGAACGCTGGCCGTAAAGTGGGAAACGGTCGGGAAGAATCGAGGAAAAATCCCCATCGCCGAAATAGACGCTAGGCAATTGGAACTTCGAATCCTGCGCGGGCGGGCGCCGTTTCGGCTCGTTTTGAAAGAGCGAATCGTTCCCCCAGAAAACGCGCATTCCATTGACCCGCTCATCGTCGCCGATCTTGATGGCGACGGGCGTTTGGAGATTATCTTGGCCGGGAAAAATTTGGTTTATCGAGACCGAAGCGGCGACGGGCATAAAGCGGAGCCGCTGTGCGTTTTTCCACCGCATTTGATTTCCACGGCCTTGCTGGCGGACATCACCGGAGATGGCTTTGCCGATCTTCTCTGCGTGAAACACCAAGGGCTTGTTCTGCTTCCCGGAGCTGTTGGCGGGCTTTTTGACCGGCCGGAAGTCATGCTTTGGCCCAGCCCGCGCGACCTCAAGTATCCTATGGCGATGTCTTGCGGCGACGCGGACCAAGACGGCGACTTGGACATCTTCATCGGCCAATACAAAGTGCCTTACGAAAACGGAACCTTGCCGACGCCTTTCTACGACGCCAACGACGGCCATCCGTTTTATCTGCTGCGCAACGAGGGAGGTCTTCGCTTTGCGGACGCTACGGCGGAATCTGGCCTAACGGCGAAACGGCGGCGGCGAATTTACAGCACCTCCTTTGTCGACGCGGATGGAAGGGACGGACCCGATTTGGCCATTGTTAGCGACTTTGCCGGCGCCGAACTTTACCTGAACGACGGACAAGGCCGATTCGCTGACGCAACGGCGGCAGCCCTTGCGGAACCTTACGGCTTTGGAATGGCGCATTCTTTCGCCGACTTCAACTTGGACGGTCGGTTGGATTTTTTGATGATCGGCATGACTTCGCCCACCGTGGACCGCCTAGAATCTATGGGTTTGCGGCGAGAAGGATTGACGGATAATCCCTTGATGCGTTCTCGAATGACTTACGGCAACCGCTTGTTCCTTTCCCGCGCCGACGGCCGATTTGAACAAAACGCCCTCAGCCGCTCCATTGCCCGCGCCGGCTGGGCTTGGGGTTGCGGCTCGGCGGATTTTGACAACGACGGATTTCCCGACGTCTTCATCGCCAACGGCATGGAAAGCCGAGAATCCGTGCGTGACTACGAGCCGGAATACTGGCTCCACGACGCTTTTGTGGCCAACTCCGCCCGAAGCCCAAAAGCCCACGCCTACTTTCAAGCAAAATTCGCGGCCACCCGCGCCAAAGGGCATTCCTACGGCGGCTACGAAACCAATCGGCTCTATCTCAATCAAAACGGAGAAACCTTCCTAGAAGCCGGCTATCTCTTCGGGCTCGGCCTGCAACGAGATTCTCGAAACGCAGTGGCCGACGACTTTGACGGAGACGGACGCGTGGACGTGCTGATGACGCACTTCGAGCGTTGGCCCGATGCCAGACAAACCCTGCGAATTTACCGAAACGAACTGCCAAAAACAGAAAACTGGATCGGCTTCCGCTTTGCCCGCCAAGACGGAGCCTTGGATCCGGCGGGAACTCAAGTCACCGTCCAAAATGGCGAACACATTGCCGTTGACGAAATCGTTACCGGCGATTCTTACCGATCTCAGCACTCCGCAAGCCTCCACTTCGGACTGGGAAAAACCCGACAAGCGAAGCGAGTAATCCTTCGCCGGTCAAACGGCCAAAGCCGAATTTTCAAGAATCTTCCGGCCAACCGATACTACTTCGTTGACCACTCGCTTTCGCTTCAGCCGATCTCCTCGCCGGAAAACGCTGAGGAAGAGGAATCCACGGTTGAGGAACGGAGCGATCTTAGCGAATGGGAATAAGCTGAATTCGCTCTTCGTACCATTCTATATCCTGTCTGCCGGCTGCATCGAATGGTCTTACGTTGAGGTTGCCGAAGGTAACTGGATAGACGGTAGAGTCGCTTTGCCATTTGTGAACCTCGGCGTGGCCATCGGCAAAGGAAAACCCGGTGGCGCGGTTGTGATAAGTGGCCGGAATGTCACCCCACTGGTTGGCGTTCGGATCGGTGATAAAGAAGGCGTCGTTGATTCTGTCCGGATGCTCGTCCAACGTCAGGTAAGTCATGCTTGGCTGAGGCACGTCCGTCGTTTTGAGGAACTGACGATAGTTCGGACTAAACCAGCTGACGCCGCGGCCGTTTCGTTCGTTTCTGCTGTCAGAGAGACCAAAGAAAGCGTTCATCGAAATGCTTCGGAGCCTCTGCTTCCAGCCCTTCGCTTTTTGAGCCGAGCTGAGGAAGTGATCGGCGGGGCATTTGTAGATGCCGACGGCGCCGTCGGTGTAGGGTCCCAAAACACCGTTCTTTACCCAAGCAATGTTGGTGACGCTTCGAGCGCGCAGAGAGTTGTCGGCTGCCCAAGTCATGAGATTGTTGACCCAGTTGTCAAACCTTCCAGAAGTGATGGCGAATTCGGTTCCGGGAATGGTGAAATTGTTGGCGCATCTTTCGTCGTAGTCGCCGGCGTAAAGTATCCAGCCGAGTACGAGTTGTTTGTTGTTGCTGATGCAGCCGATGGCTTTGGCTTTTTCTTTGGCCTTGCCGAGGGCGGGCAACAGCATGCCGGCCAAAATAGCGATGATGGCAATGACGACGAGAAGTTCGATGAGCGTAAAACCGGCCCGGCTTGCGGTTTGCGGTTTGCGGTTTGCGGTTTGCGGTTTGCGGTTTAATTTTTTTACGATTGTTTTCATGAGGTCAAGCTTTTTTGACTGTGTTTGGCGAAAAAATTTTGTTACCCATTGGGTTTCGCGCGATGTTTTGATCCCTTGCATACTCGAAATTTCGGGCGGCGGCAAGGGAAAAGTCTCTTAAAAACCGGGAACCTTTCCTCCGAATTTGGGAGCGGAAGCGGGAAAAGGAGTCGCTAGGTTTTGGAGAAACTTAGGATTTGGCTTTTGCCGCTATCCTTTTCCGCTTCAAATAGCGGTTGCGTCGCTTTCGTTTTTGGACTTTGTTGTGTTGTTGTCCCATAGTTTTCTAAATATCGTTTAAATTTTTCACTTTTTACTATGAATCTATCCAGTTGGGCAAGGGATTTTTGCAGGGGGAAAAAGAATGGCTTTCTCTTTTTTAGCGCAGTCGATATTGGCGGCGCGGGTTTGGCGGTTGCGGCTTTGTTGGTTGAGGTCGCTTTGCTTTCCGGCGGATGCGCTTCCAAACAGGGAAAGGAGGAATACAGCGCCCTTCGCCTTTATGTCAGCGTGAATCCAGATCAAACTGGACGGTTTCAAATGGTTTCGATTTATCGGCGCTCGCCGATTCAGTTTGCGATTTCGCCATCGTCCTTTTTGGACGAGGGCTATGTGCAGGAAGCCAAAGTGGTGGAGGCTCCGGGAGGATTTCGCCTTTGGATTCAATATGATCGGCGCGGTGCTGGCTTGCTGGAGAACATGACGCACCGCTTTCGGAATCGGCATTTAGCGATTTACGCGGCTTTCCCCGAAGGCCGTTGGCTGGCCGCGCCGGCAATTGAAAAGCCGATCCGCGACGGAGTTTTGGTTTTTACGCCGGATGCCACTCGGAAAGAGGCGGAAAGAATTGCGCAAGGGCTGAATCGCTTGGCGGCGAAGATTCGCGAGCAATAGCCCGTTTCCAGCGAGCGGCAAAGATCTGGCCTTTGCTCTATAATGGCGCAAGAAAGAACGGAGGCGCGTTCTTCGGCTCATTGCCCGCTTGCTTTTTGGACGGGATTGTCTTATAATGATGGATACAAATGTTGGAACGCTGTTTTGCTTTCAACCAGTTTTGGGAAGGGAAGATTATTGAAGAAAACGCCCTTTGAGGGGAAGCTGTTGAGAGAGAAGTTTGGCGCAAATAGAATGGAACGAGACAACCTACAAAGCCGGCGATTTGAATGCAAATATCTCGTCAGCGAGGCGACGGCCCTTGCAGTTCGAGAATTTGTGCAAAGCTATCTGGCGTTGGACGAATACGGCGCCACTTTGCCGAATTGGTCTTATCCCGTTCACAGTTTGTATTTGGATTCGCCGGACTTGAAGCTCTATCAATCCACCATCAACGGAGATCGAAATCGCTTTAAGCTTCGTCTGCGATTCTACGAGCGCCACTCGCGGTCGCCGGTTTACTTTGAAATTAAGCGGCGCGCGGACAACACAATTTCCAAACAACGAGGCAGCGCGACGCACGAAGCGGTAGACGCAATCCTCGCGGGGCAACTGCCGGCTTCGAGCCAATTGTTCGCCGAGGGAGGAAAGGAACGACATGCCATTCGCGAATTTTGCAGATTGGTTTCTGAATTGAACGCCCGGCCGGTCGCCCACGTCGCCTACTTGCGAGAGGCGTGGATGAGCGAGCGCGACAACTCTATTCGAGTGACCGTGGATCGGGAGGTTCGCTGCGAGCCAGAGCCTTCGGCTTCTTTCAAACCGGAAATGTCCAATCCCGTTCGAGTTTTTGGCGATCACGCGGTGTTGGAGTTGAAGTTCACCAATCGCTTCCCGGACTGGTTCAAAGAACTGGTGCGGATTCACAACCTCGTTCAATGCGGGGCGGCCAAGTATGTGGACGGCGCCAATCAAATTGGCCCGCACCGTTTGGGAAATGGAAACCATCGATTCGCTCCTCCCCTGCCCGCGTTCTTTTCGGATTCCTCGAATCCGAAGCATTCTCACTTAGTGCGCCGCGAGCAGGTTCTTTCGGCCCTTTCCAACGACGAGTTTTGACGAATTTCGTGGATCGGCTCATTCAAGGAGACTTCGGCACGTTGCCAACGGACTTAACGCTGACGACGTTGGGATTGTTATTGGCCTTCCTTTGCGGCCACGGGGTTGCCTGGATTTATATTTGGACTCACAGCGGGCTTTCCTACTCGAAGTCGTTTGTCAATTCCTTGATTGTGATGCCAGTCATCGTCGCCCTAGTCATGATGGTGCTTTCCAACAACCTTGTAACCGCCTTCGGATTAATGGCGGTCTTCGCCATTGTGCGTTTTCGCAACATCCTCCGCGACACGCTGGACACTACTTACGTGCTGGCCGTCATCGTAATCGGAATGGCCTGCGGCACAATGAAGTTCGCCACGGCGGTGATCGGCTGCGGGTTGACCGCGCTCATCATGCTCTATCTTTACTACACTTCCTTTGGCTCAAGGCATCGTTACGACGTGATACTCAACCTCCACTGGGGCCGCCCCCTATCCCAAATCAACGAAGTGGACGACTTGCTCGGCCTTTACACAATTCAAAGCGCCCGCGCCAATCAACGAGCTCTGGACGACCGCGAAGGCGCTGATTTTTCTTATCGCCTGCTAATGCGGGACCCATCGACTCTGGATGCCTTGTTGGCGGAACTGCGAACTATCCCGGGAGTTTCGCGCGTCACCGGACTCATGGCAGACTCCGAATCCGAAATTTGAGATGGAACCGCAAGAACCCATCCCTATCCCCGCTTGGCTTCGCTGGCGAGAATTTCGTTGCCGGAAATTGCCGCCGATAATCTTCGCCGCAACCTTGCTCGCCGTCATCGGTCTCTGGACGGCAAGCGTCCAGCCTCCTGCCATTGTCAGCCGAGCCGTCGCCCAAAAGGCCGACGTTGTAGCTTTGGTGGCTGGCGCGATGCTTTCCCTCAACGTGGATAAATATCAATCAGTCGAAAAAGGAGAAACCCTAGCTTTGATACAACCCGACGAAGTTCGGGCGGAATTGGACGCCTTTCGTTTGCGGCTGGATTTTCTTCGGAGTCAGTTTGATCCGATGGTGGAAAAAAAACGGAACGCCGTCGATTACTATCGTCTGCGGCTGGAATGGCTAGAGCAACGAGTTGTTCTAGCCGTCGCCAAAGTCAATCTTCGAAAAGCGGAGAACGAGCTTTCCCGCGCCAGCCAGCTCTTCCAAGAGAAACTGATATCCAAAGACCAACTCGATCTCTCGCAAAAAACCGTTGAAGCATTAGCCGCCGAAGTGAGGGAAACCGCCAATCTGGTTTCCGAAATGGAAACCGCCATGGAAGGTTTGCAAGAATTAGACGTTTTTTCCGACGCCGAGTCCGAGGCAACCGCCAAACGCTTGCAGGCCAGCCTGCGGACGCATTTAAAGAACATTGAACAGCTTTCTCAACCGTACGCCTTGCTCGCCCCAATCACCGGAAAAATCAGCGAAATCCACCGAATGCCCGGTGAAAACATCGTGAAAGGAGAGATCGTTTTCACCGTCACCGCCGAAGAATCCACCCAATTGCTCGCCTACGTCAAACATCCCATCCAAACTCCCATCAAACTTGGAACTCCCGTCCGACTTCAAACCAGAGGGCCTCGCCGAAAAGAAGCCTCCTCACGCGTCGAAGGAATTGGACCGGAATGGGAAACACTCGGCGACGACGCTTCATTCGCCACAATGGGGGCAAGTCCCGACCTCGGCCTGCCCATCCTTGTAGCCTTGCCTCCAGAACTCGAAGTTCGCCCCGGCGAACAGGTCGACGTGTTCCTCAAAACCCATTGAACGCGCCAAAACTCCAGCCGCAATCCACCAAAATCTACACTCCCCACTCCTACTTTGAACCCCTTCCCCTCGCGCGCCTCTTTCCTTCCCCCGCGCCTTTGGAAGTGGAAATCGGTTGCGGAGACGGATCCTTCCTGGCCTCCTACGCGGCGCAACACCGAGAAACAAATTTTTTAGGAATCGAACGACTGCTTGGAAGAATCCGAAAGTTGAACCGCAAGGCAATCCGCTTCCGCCTAGACAACTTAAAAATCCTTCGAATAGAAGCCTCCTATTGCATCCAATACCTACTGCCTCCAAAATCCATCCACGCCTGCCATATTTACTTCCCCGATCCGTGGCCAAAAAAGAAACATCGGAAACGTCGTTTAATTGCGCCAAAATTTGCCGAAAATCTGGCCGCCGCTCTCGAACCGAACGGCCAAGTCTTCCTCCGCACCGACAACGAAGACTATTTTAGGCAAATGCTGGAAACCTTTGGCAAAAATCCACAATTCCTCGCCGCCGCCGCTCCGCCCGAATTAACCACCGTCCCCACCGATTTTGAAAAAACCTTCGCGCAACAAGGCATCCCAACACTCCGCGCCCAGTATCGTCTAGCGCGCGTTCCCGCAATTCCAATTCATCATTCCTTATGAAACAAAAAAACTCCGTTCCCAAAAGATGAAAGCAAAGTTAAAAACCCAATCGCCGTTTAATCATTTAGTTTATAGACAACGGCCTCTAGATCAACTGCAGATCACAAGCCTCTTAACCGCAAATCCATGAATCCTTTCGCTCTCCACTTCAACCTCACCGGCCACCCGCCACCAATTCGTCATTCCCAATTCCAAATTCATAACTCCTCATCCCTTTTCTCAACCACCTAAAACATGATAAGAAAAAGCGGTTTTTGCCATTATTATACCGGCCGCTGATTCCAGACTTTCCATCCACAAGTCGCCGTCCGCCGGTCTCGAATCTCGCAATAAGTTTGCTTTGTCCTCCCAGTTTCCCTCTACACCAGCCACTACCACAGGATCAGCACGGTCGCGCAATGCCCTATTGACTACTGATACACTATACTTGAATCCCAAATCACCGGCCGCTAGCAGCGGTTACAAAGTTATGGATTATTGGTGTTTCTTTTGCATTCGCCAGCGATGAAAGGAAACAAACCCCAAAGCAAACAAACCAAACACCGATGCGTATTCCTCCGATTCAGAGATGATACCTTTATGAATGACAACTCCGCACCAAGCGGTTGAAATTCACTGCCAATAAGACGCCGTGCCCTTCTGCTTTCTATTGCCGGCGATTGTTTACTCAAAAGAGGGGAAAGGGGAAGAAAGGTTATGGTGGTTGGTGGCTTGCGGTTGGTCAAGAGGCGAAGGGCGGCTTTTATAGGAATGGTCATTTTGTGGATTGCGTTGGTGTTGGTTGTTTGTGGGTGGGGAGTGTTTTTTGCATGATTCATACGTGTGGGGGAGGGCGTTTTCAAAGTTTTTGGATTGCAATGGGAGAGGAGATGGTGGCAAAGTTGGGGTTGGGTTTTATATGTGTTTATGTGGTTGGTGGAGGCAGGTTGTGGTGGGTAGTAGAGTAGGATCGAATTCAATGGTTTTGCTGGCGGATTGGGAAATTCTGGGTTTAGGGATTTGTTGATTCAAGGAAGATATAGGGCAAAGAGGGAGGAAGTTGTTGGCTGTTGGTCTCTGGTTACTGACTGCCGGTGTTTGGAAACGGTGGCGGATGGTCGTGCCTGGGAATTAGGAATGGCAGATAGGGAGTTTGTTATTTAGGTATTGGAGTTGTTTGAATGCGGATGAAGGGGGAAAGGAAAAGTAGGCGAGAGGATATAGGAAAGCGCAAATCACTGGGCGATGGCTTTGCAAAAAGGTGGAGAACTTCGGCGTTTTTGAATTGTAAACTGCTAAGTGCTAATTATTGGGCGTATGGTGGTTGGCTTAGTGGGAGGTTGTGGAAGGGAGGGGATTGGTTTTGCTGGGAAGTTCTAATGGTTATTATGTCTGAGTTGGCGGCTAAATTTTGCGGCGGGCATGAAGTTTTGCCTTGTAGTTGGGGAGAAAAGTTTTGTTGGTTTGGCAGAAGCTTGTTGCCGCGCCGACCGGGTTAGAAAGGGTAATGCGTTTGTATTGTCCTGATGGGAGATTTATCTATTAGAGGAGGACATCATTCAATCTGCTTGTATGAACGCGGAGGATGTTTTACCAGAAGGGATTAGTGTTTCGGCGATCTGCCCATGGGCCGTAGTTTTGGCGGGGGGTGTCGATTGGGACGCCGAGGGCGGTTGTTAGGTATTGAATTAGAGGTTCTTGCAAGGAGGTAGGCAGTTTGGGCATTCCTTGGTTTTCCATTTTTGACAGGGTTTTTCTCCAATCGACGCTGGTTTTGCGGGCGTTGTAGACGAGCATAGTGGAATGGCAGGAGGCGCAGAGGGTGGTTACTAAGGATTGTCCCTGCCGAACGGAGTTGTTTTGAGGTTGCGGCGGAGTTTTTGCGGAGGCTGGTTGTGGATTTATCGGTTGTTGATTTTCTTTCGCCTCTGCTGTTTTTGGCGAGTTTGTGTTTTTGCCGTAGTGGAAGGGATTCTGTCTGCCCGGCTGTGGGGAAGGTTGGAATGTTTGCCCAATTGCGGGTTGTCGTTTGGATTGTCGGTTGTTGAGCGCGGGGTTCCGTCCTTGGTTGATTGGATTCCGGTTTGTCTTCGGCGATGAGCATAGCGGTGCTGAGGAGGAGATGTTTCAGGCGAAGGAGGGAAGGGAAGGCGGGCATGGCTGGGAGGTGTTAAACGGCGTGGACGGCGATTCGGTGCATGGCGTTGTTGAGGTAGCCTTTGGGATTCCAGCCGGGGAGGATCATGGGTTGCGCGTTTCCTTGGTCGTCGGTGGCGCGGGCCCAGATTTCGTAATAGCCTTTGCCGGGCAGTTGAAGGCGGGTTGTCCAACTTTGCCAAGCGTAACGGTTGGGTGCGGGGGATAGGGTTGTGGGATGCCAACGGGCGCCGAAGTTGAGGCTGACTTCCACTTGTTGGACGCGGCCGGTTCCGCTCCAGGCTTTGCCGCGGATTTCGATAGGGGCGTGAATAGATGTGTTTGAGCGGGTTTCGGGATGGGTGATTATCGACTTGACGGGCATGAGCGTGATAATCTCCATCTCTGCTTCTGGAGCGGTTTCACCTGGGGCGACGGGATGCTTGGGCATTCGGTAGGAAGAGCCGGTCATTTTAGCGCCGTCGTGGACGCGGTCGCGGACCCAGAGGCGGCGGAGCCACTTGCCGCAAGTAGAACCGGGCCAGCCTGGACAAAGGAGACGCAGCGGGAAACCGTGTTCGGCGGGGAGCGGTTTTCCATTCATTTCCCAAGCGAGCAAAGTGTGGTGGTCGAGAGCCTTTTGGATGGGAACTCCGCGAGAGATGGCGTCCCGTTTTGGATCGCGGCTGAGGTGAGGGTCTTCTCCGTAGTAGGCGACGTAGCGCGCGGAGTTTTTGAGGGCGGCGGCGTTCAGGACGTCGGCCAAGCGAACTCCGCGATAGCGCGCGCATCCGACCGCGCCTAGCGTCCACTGGTTTCCGGGTGTGGGAGGATGGAAACCGGCGCGGCCATTGCCGGCGCATTCAATGGTGATTTGAGCTTCGCAGTGTTCGAATTCTCGTTGCAAGGCGTTCAGTGTCCAGCGACGCGGGCGGCGCACTTCGCCGTCGACGGTGAGTTTCCAACCGTTGAGGTCGCCGCAAAGAGCGCGGTGGGGGATATGTCCGTTGTTTCGAACAAAGTGGAGGTGGTTGGGAGTGACGGCGTCGTCCAGCAAGCGGACCGGCGTTTCGGCGTTGAGAGGCCGGTCGCTTAGCATAGTCAGTAGCCGTTTGGATTCCGGCAGGCCGGAGGCTTCTTGCGACCAAAGGCGGGAAACAAGCGCCGAGGGCGGTTGGTTTCCAAAGACAATCGGCAAGCCGAGCGCGGCTGCGAAGCTTTTGAGAAAACAGCGTCTTTCAGAAGGAAGCGTCGCGGATTCGCGCTTATGTTTGTTTTTCATGATTTTGTCTTGATTCCCGTCCATTCATAGTCCGGCTATTCTCTTTTTGGCCAGAAAAAAGCGTTGAAAACTTCGTCTCTTAGTGAACCAAAGAAGACGGAGGACGGTAGCGGATTCGCTCATTTTTACAAAATCGTAACAATACCGTGTTTTATTCGTCACTTTTTTTGAGGAATCTAGCCCAGCGAATGAAGTTTTTCTGGTTTGTTGGGATTGGCTTGTGGTGTTGCGCGGGCGTTGTTCGGCCGGAATCGGCTTTGGATTCCACGCGTTCGGTGGTGGAAAAATGGGTGGAAGCCAAAAAGATGATTGCTGAGGCGCGAAGCGATTGGGCGGTGGAGAAAGAAATTCTTGGCCAGTCCATTGCGGCGTTTGAACGGGAATTGGAGTCTTTGGAGCAACAGTTGGAGCAGGTAGATTCCGGCAGTAGCCAAACCGACAAGGAATTGGCGGAAGTCCAAAAGGAAACAGAGGCTTTGGAGCGGGCCGGCGGCGAGTTGAGGTCCGCTCTTGGCAAGTTGGAGGAAAGACTTCGCGGTATGGCGCCGGGATTTCCCGCTCCCGTTGTCGAAAAAATCGCGCCCTTTTTCAATCGGATTCCCAAGGAGTCCGAGAACACCAAGTCGAGTTTGTCTGTCCGGTTGCAGAACATTGTGGGGATTTTGGCGGAGTTAGACCAATTTAACGGCAGTCTCACCGTTGTTTCTGAGTTGCGGAAAGCTGAGTCCGGTGCCGAAGTGCAGACGCGGGTTTTGTACATAGGATTGGGGCAGGCGTATTTCATCGACAAGACCGGCGGGTTTTGCGGCTACGGCGTTTCTTCCTCCGCCGGTTGGACTTGGCGCGTTCAAAAAGAAATGGGACCGGCCATTGCCAAGGCAATCGGCGTTTATGAAAATTCCGAACCGGCGGCGTTTGTGGACCTTCCCGTGACCATTCGATAACGGCAAAAGAGATCCGCAAGTATGCAATTTCCCTCGAAAGTCTTGCTTTTTGTTTGTATTGCGGCTTTTGCCGGCGAGTGGAATCGCGCTGCGTCTTTGGAGGAGATTGGTGCTGATACTGCCCGGGAACTTGCGGCGGCGCTTGAGGAATTGTCTTCCCTGCGGGATTCCATTGCCGCAGAAAAAGTTCCCATCGCCGAGAAACTGAACGACATAGAGAACCGCACGGTACAAAAGCGCCAAGAATTGTCCCGAAAACAACGAAGCGCCGACAACAAACTGATTGAACTGAATGCGCTAAAATCCAACCTGAACGGATTGAAAGAAGAGCGCGCCTACGTTTCTGGTTTGTTTTCGGAATACGTTCAAAGCTTTGAAACCCGCATACACATTAGTGAGGCAAAGCGCTACGAGGCGTTCATTGACGCGGCGAAGGAAGCGGCCGCGAACCGGGATTTGGCGTTTATCGACAAGATGCAGGCGCAGGCGGCTTTGCTGAATGCATCGCTGGATCGAATAGAACGCTTGATGGGAGGCGATTCTTTTGAAGGGCGGGCGCTCTCTCCGAACGGTGTTTTGGAACGGGGCAGATTTGTGTTGGTTGGGCCGGTTTCCGTTTTTTCCAGCGAAGAATCGGAGAACGGGGGCTTGGCGCGGCTTCAGCTTGGTTCGCCGGAGCCGACGGTGATCGACTTAGGCGACAAAAGGAGGCGTTTGGCTCACGCTTTGGCAGAGTCCAAGTCGGGAATGTTGCCGGTGGACGCTAGTTTGGGAAACGCGCTGAAGATCGCCGCCACGGAGGATACTTTTCTAGAGCATTTGAAGAAGGGAGGTCCCGTGATGATTCCCATATTGGGTTTGGGCATTGCGGCCATATTGATTGCTTTGTTCCGGTGGATGGATTTGTCGCAAAACCGCTTGGTCTCTCCCGAAGATTTGCAACTGGTCTTGAGCTGCATCAAGGCGGACAACGTTCAAAAAGCGAAAGAACACGCCGCCAAAATGAAAGGAGTCGTTGGCGACGTTTTGACAATGGCGATTGAAAACTGCCGGGAGAAGACCGAATACATCGAAGAGATTCTTTACGAGCGCATGCTGAGCGCAAAGCCCTCGCTACAGAGTATGCTTCCCTTTATCGCTTTGACGGCGGCGACGGCGCCGTTGCTTGGACTGTTAGGCACGGTGACCGGGATGATCAACACCTTCAATATGATTACTGTTTTTGGAACCGGCGATCCGCGAATGTTGTCCGCGGGGATTTCAGAAGCGTTGATCACCACAAAATTCGGCCTGGTGGTCGCCGTGCCGGCGCTAATTTGCCATGCGATTGTCTCGCGAAAGGCCAAAGGAATTTTGGGAAGCATGGAGCAAGTGACGGTTGGCTTTGTCAACGGCCTTCCTGAAGTAGAAAAAACGGAGAGTGAAAAATCATGACGGAGTTTTTTTTCGAACGCATATGGAGTATTTGGACTGCCGGCGGATGGACAATGGTGCCTCTCTGCTTTCTGAGCATTCTCATCTACGGATCGGCGCTAAAACTATTCTTGTATTTTGCAAAACGGGACTTCCGCCGGATTCCAAAATCCACTTGGGGACGATGGGTGATGGATCCGGCGAGCGGACAAGGCGAAATTGGCGAAATCATTCGCTACACCCAAGACAATGTGAAATCCTTGGAGGAAATTCAAAATCGCTTTGCGGAAGTGGCGGCCTCCAAGATTCCTCGCATTGACCGCAATATCGCCTTTACCAACATTTTGGTAACGGCGGCGCCGTTGATCGGCCTGCTCGGCACGGTGATGGGGATGTTGCTAACCTTCCAGTCCATCGGCGCCGGTAGCGGCGAAATGGCCGAAATGATGGCCAAAGGCATTTCCGCCGCCTTGTTTCCTCCAGAAGTCGGCCTCTGCGTCGCGTTGCCGGGCTTGATGATGGTGCAAATGCTCAAGCGGAAACGGGACGAGTATCACGCTTTTCTCGCCCATTTGGAGACCCGGACGGTGCAACAATTCAAGAAACCGGGAATGCCTTCGGGGCCGGCCGGCGATCCCGTGACCGATATTCAACCCCAAGAACTCTCTGGTCTGGACCTCTCTCCGGTGGCGGGATGAAATATCGTCGATCCATCACCGAAACGGAGGAAATTTCCGAAATCAACGTTTCCCCGTTGATCGACATGGTTTTCATTCTTCTCATCTTTTTCATCGTCACCACGGTTTTCGTCGAGGAGACCGGGATTGAAGTGGACAAGCCGCAAGCTGCGTCGGCGGTGAGTTTGGAGCAGAACAGCATTCTTTTGGCCGTGACGAGCAAGGGGCAAGTTGTTTACGGAGAGCGCGAAATAGGTGTTGGCGGCGTCCGTTCTTTGGTGAAGCGGCTGACGCAATCCGACGACCTGCCGGTCATCATCCAAGGAGATAAAAACGCCCAATACGACGTTGTGGTTCAAGTGCTGAACAATGCCAAACTCGGCGGCGCCAAGAATGTGAGTTTGGCCACCGAGCATTCCGGAGGATGAGCATGGCGTTGTTTTGGGAGCATCTTTCGGGGAAACCGTTCCTTCAAACCTTCTAAAAGAATCGATGCGAAAGGTTTATAATCCTCCAGCCTCCCGCGTTAGTTGGTCTTTGACGGTTTTTGGCGCCTTGCTGGGAACGCTTTGTGTTTTTTTAGTGTTGCCGCTAACGCAACTCATTTCCAGCGGCACCAAAAGATCTCTGGAAATCATGCGGATTGACACCGCGTTACCTCCGCCGCCTCCACCGCCGCCTGAGATGGAAACGCCGCCGCCGCCCGAACCTGAAGAAGCGGAGCCTCCGCCGGAATTGAGCGAGCAGTCGATGCCCTTGTCGTTAGGCGATCTGGATTTGAACGTTAGCGCCGGAAGTGGAGGAGTTTTTGGCAGCCGTCTTGCTTTTGGCGGCAGTCAAGCGCTTGCGGAAGTGGCGATCTTCGACATTGCCGATTTGGATCAGCGTCCTCGGCCGATTTCCCAAATCAAACCGCGCTATCCTATTGAATTGAAAAAGGCAAAAATTACGGGTTCCGTAGTTCTGTTGTTTGTGCTGAATGAAGAAGGCCGCGTGGAAGATTTGCGCATTGAGTCTTCCAGCCGGCCGGAGTTTGAAAAGCCGGCCTTGGATGCCGTTCGGAAATGGCGGTTCAAGCCCGGCACTCGAGAGGGAAAGGCCGTTCGCTCTTATGTGCGCCAGCAAATTCTCTTCAATCTCCGTTAATATTGAAACTGAGCAAATCAAATGAGTTGGAAATCTTTTCTTGAACGGTTGTTTCTCTCCTTGTTTCTGGGATTGTTAGCGAGCCAAGCGGCGGCGCAGTCGGCCGGTTTGGATGAGGAAACGCGGGTCCATTTCTGGAGCAATCCTGAATTCGTCAAGCGGTTTATGGGCGCCTACGGGGTGAATTCAGAGATCGAGCCGCTCTTTCAAACGCCAGAAGAGCGGGAGGCGTTTAACGAACTTGTTGACGTGATGGGCGACAATCCCGGCGAAGCCATCCGGCGTCTGCAAAAAATGATTGTTCCTTCTTCCAACGCGCGGTTGCCGTTCGCATTAGGTTCTCTGTATTTTCAGGAAGGAGACGCCGCCAAAGCCATTCCGCAATTCGAATTGGCGCTCAGCAAATTTCCGGACTTCCGCCGAGCGCATCAGCAACTGGGCTTCGCCTTGGCGCAGGAAGAACGTTACGAGGAAGCGGCCAGGTCTTTGACCAAAGCGCTGAATCTCGGCGCCGAGAACGCCGCCGTTTACGGCATGCTTGGTTTTTCTTATTTGAACTTGGAAAAACACATTTCGGCCGAGATCGCCTACCTCAATGCCATGTTGCTTGCCCCTGAAATTCAGGATTGGAAGCTGGGCTTGATCAAAAGCTACATCGCGCGGGAAAACTATTCGCAAGCCGTCGCCTTGCTGGACGAAGTTTTTGCGGAGAATCCAGAAAGCGCCAGTCTTTGGGCATTGCAAGCCAACGTCTTTCTTCAGATGGAAGACAACCAACGGGCGGCGGTCAATTTTGAAATGCTCCGAAAAATGAAGAAGTCCACCCTCGCCGATTTAATGCTTCTCGGAGATATCTACATGTTGGACGGCGCGCTGGAACTGGCCTTGCCGGTGTATCTGGACGCCATTGAAAAGGATGGGGCCGGCGATGTTCGGCGTTCACTCCGGGCGGCCGAAATCTTGGTGAGCCAAGGCGCTTGGATGGAAGCCGAACAACTCTTCCGCAAAATCAAAGAACATCATCAAGAGGCGATGAGCCTTGAAGAGGAATCCAAACTGTTAAAGTTAGAATCCCAAGCCGCCATCGCAAATGGCGAGGGCGAAAAAGCCTTGGCGGTTTTGGAACAGATTATCTCGAAAAATCCCTTGGACGGCGAAGCATTGTTATTGGCCGGCGAGTTTTACGCCCAAGAAGGCGAAAGCGAAAAGGCCGTCTTTCGCTACGAAATGGCCGCTAAAATTTCCGGGTTCGAAGCAGACGCCTGGCTGAAGCACGCGCAAATACTGGTAAAACAGCAAAAATACAATCCCGCATTGGAATTGTTGCAAAAAGCGCAAAGAACGAACCCGCGCGACTATGTGCAAAAATATCTGGACGCAGTGGAACGAGTAGCCCGATCCCCCTCCAGATAATCGTTGCTGAAAAAACTTGGAACTGATTTTTCCGACAACGCGTTTGAAGAAAACAAAACAGAAAACTCAAACGCGGCGATTTATCCCCTGCCGAAAAAGATTCTTTGAAGTGTTTTCTAGCCGAGAAGGAAATTTTTTAAGCAGGCGATCAATCACCGGACTTGGGGATCGCGCGCAAACGATTCTCGCCGGGCTCTGCTTAGTCTTGTCTTTTTCGTGGAGCGATTTGAAGGCGCAAGACGGTGGAGGCGAGATTGCCGGCGCCGTGACCGATTCTTGGGAAGGAACTCCCATTCCCGGAGTGGCGGTCGTGCTTCGAGGAACTACTTTGGGAACAACTACCGACCTATCGGGAAGGTTTCTCCTGAAAAACGTTCCCGACGGAAGTCACATATTGATTTTCTCCAAATCCGGCTATGTCCGATCCACCGTCGGCGACGTTCGGGTAATCGCCGGCCAAACTTCCACCGCCAACCTCAAAATGAAACCGGAATTCTACGAAATGGAACCCTTCGAAGTTATTTCCGAGCCTTTCGTCGATCAAAGCATCGCCCTGCTCAGCGACCGGCAAAGCGCCGCCGCAATGACCGACGCCATCGGTTCGGATTTTTTCTCGCAGGCTGGCGCAGGCAACGCCGCCGAGATCATGACCAAAGTCACGGGCGCTTCGGTTATCGGCGGCAAATACGTCTTCATCCGCGGACTGGGCGAACGCTACGGCAACACAACCTTGAACGGCAACGCCGTGCCTAGCGCCGATCCGGATAAAAAATCCGTTCAACTCGATATTTTTCCCTCCGAAGTCATCGAAAACATTACGACTCGCAAAACCTTCACGCCGGATCAATCGGGCAACTTCACCGGCGGATCGGTCAACATCGTCACCAAATCCTTTCCCGAAGACTTCTTTTTCAAATTTTCCACCGGCGGCGGCGTCAACACGCAATCCTCATTCGAAGACGATTTTGTAACTTATGAAGGAGGAGGCGTCGGTTTGGCCGGTTTTGCCGGGAGCGCCCGCCAACTTCCCGACGAGTGGGATTCAAAAGCCACCGAACAAGAAGCCCCCGCGCACTTAATCTCCATAGAACAAGACAAAGTAGTGCAAAATAGAAGGGCTTCGGCAGTGGAAAAAGAAGATGCGGTCCAAGAAATCCAGCGTCTGAACAGTCTGTTCCCTCCCGCTATGGGCGTGAAACGAGAACGTTCTGGAATGGACGGAAGTTTCTCCATCTCCAGCGGCGACACAATCGAGTTGGGAGACAGAAAACTAGGGATTGTCGGCAGCTTCGGCTACGATCGAGGCTTCAGTTACAACGGAGACAAAAAGCAAGGGCGGTTCACGGCCACGACTTCCGGCTTCAAGTCCAACCTCTCGCTGGACGAGCAAACCGGCACTGAAGAAATCGCATGGAGCGGCCTCTTCAACGGAGCCTACGAGTTTTCGGAAAACCACGTTGCGGACTTTAACTTCCTATACACTCGAACCGCCGAAGACACCGCCACTTTTCAACGAGGCGTCAACTTGAACGAAGACACTGTAGAACGACAGACGCTGCACTTCACGGAGCGCGAACTTCAATTTTACCATTTTCGGGGCGACCACAAATTCCCCCGTTGGCAAGATATTGAAATGGAGTGGAATGTTTCCACCTCTTCCACTTTTCAAAACGAACCAGATCTCCGCTTTATCGCCTACACCGTGTTGGGAAACGGTTCCCGCCGAATCACACCATCGACCGAAGACGTTCCCAAGCGCCTCTTTCGCAACGTCCAAGAAGACAACCTCAACTTCCGCTGGGACGCGACCGTGCCCTTGCATTTTCAGAAATGGGGCGATAAAGACGGCTTCTTCAAAGTCGGCTACTATCTCTCCCAATCGGATCGCGATTTTCAAGAAGACGCATTTTCGTATCGCAGATTTGCCGATTCGTCCTTTTATGACATCACTCATATTAATCTAAGCCAATTTGCCTCGCCTGAAAACATCCGGAAAGTCACCGCCGGGCAAGGCCCTTTTGCTAGAGACGATGTTTCCTATTATCTGACGCAATCTCAACGGAATGAATACACAGGAGACCAGACGATACAGGCCGGCTATGCAATGATGGATGTGCCGATCTTTGAAAAGTGGCGCTTAATTACAGGATTTCGATTCGAGTCCACCCTGTTGGCAGTGGAGGTAAACAAACTAAGCAAAGAAGACACCGTCGAACCGTCGAACATTAACGAAACGCACCCTCTTCCGGCGGCAAGCCTGATCTACGAGTTGCGCGAAAATATGAATGTTCGTCTAGCTTACGGCCAAACCGTCGCCCGTCCCACCTTCAAAGAAATTGCGGACGTAGCCATTGAAGAATTTGTCAACCGGCGAAAATTTAACGGCAATCCGGAACTCGTAATGACTACTGCCCATAACTACGACCTTCGTTGGGAGTGGTTTCCCAATCCCGGCGAAGTATTAGCGGCGAGCCTTTTCTACAAGAACCTTATTAACCCCATTGAACTTCGCCAAATTTCGAACGACGGCCAAATTCAACCCGAAAATCGAGAAGGATCGACCCTGCTAGGAATTGAAATGGAAGCGCGCAAAACTTTGGACTTTGCGCACGAGGCATTGTCTGACTTCACCTTGGGCGCCAACTTTGCTTATGTTCAATCGGAAGTGAACACCGTGCCCTTTGAATTCGAATTCGGCACTGAAGACACCCGGCCGCTCGTAGGACAATCACCTTATATTGTCAATCTAGATTTAACTTATCAAAACGCCGACTGGGGCACGACCGCAAGTTTCTTTTACAACGTCTTTGGAGAGCGAGTGGCCTTCACGGTGAAAGAGTCGCCTCGAGTGCTGGAACAGCCGACGCATTCATTAGACTTTACTCTATCCCAGCACTTGTGGAAGAATTGGAAGTGCAAATTCTCCGCCAAAAACCTTCTCGACGCCGAGCATCGTCTGGTGAGCAAACTAGACGGCAAAGAGGCCGTTTACGCCTCCTATCGCCGCGGCCGAGCATTTAGCCTTTCCTTAAACTATGAATTCTAAAACCCTAAAAATTCAGCAAGAAAACAAAACAGTCCGATTCTTCTTCAAAACAAAAAAGTTAACCGTTTTGTAACAATCGCGTCGTCTAAAGTTCACAATTCATTTCTATTTTTTACCCGTGATTTTGGATCACAAACAACATAACTCAATAATATCAGTAATATTTATGACAAGTAATAAACCGAAATTGCACTTTTGCTCGAATCTGCTGATTAGCGGAATATTGTTGGCGTCCAGCGCATTACTGTCGCCGGGACGAACTGCCGAAATTGCCGTAACTGAGTCGTTGTCGGAGGATGCGACTTGGGAAGAGGGGAACACGTATGTGTTGGATGGGCGGATATTTGTATCGCCCGGGGTGAAGTTGACGATAGAGGCGGGGACGGTGATCAAAGGCAAGCCTGGGGAGCAGGAGAGCGCCAGCGTTTTGGTGGTGTCGCCTGGGGCGCAGATATTTGCGGAAGGGACGGCGGAGAAGCCGATCATCTTCACGGCGGAGGAAGATGATTTGGAGGATCCGTTTGATTTGGGGCCTCGGGATCGGGGGAAGTGGGGAGGCCTAATCATATTGGGGCGGGCGAGTTTAAATAGTCCGGCGGACAGCGGTTCGCCGATCACCGACAACATAGAGGGTTTGCCGGCGACGGACGAGCGCGGGAAGTTTGGCGGGGATGATGACGAGGATAATTCAGGGGTGTTGCGGTATGTGTCGATACGGCACGGGGGGACGAAGATAGCGGACGACAACGAGATTAACGGGTTGACGTTGGGAGGCGTTGGCCGAGGGACGCGGATCGAGTATGTGGAAGTGTTTGCTAATTTAGATGACGGGATAGAGTTTTTTGGGGGGGCGGTGGAAGTCAAGCATGCGGTGGTGGCGTATTGCGGGGATGATAGTTATGATTACGATCAGGGGTATCGGGGGAAGGGGCAGTTTTGGTTTTCGATAGCGTCGGATGGGGATCGCGGGGGAGAGCACGATGGGGATGTGGACAACTTTGACGCGTTGCCGTTGAGCATGCCGACGATCTACAATGCGACTTATATTGGCAACGGAGTAAAAGAAGGGGGGCAGGATGCGTTGAAGTTCCGGGAGAACGCTGGGGGGCATTATGCCAACAGCATCTTTATGGAGTTTGAGGACAAAGCCTTAGACATATCCGATGATGCGAAGGAGAACATGGCGGCGCGAATAGCGGCGGGAGATTTGGAGATACGGAATAGTTTGTTTTGGGGGTTTGGTTCGGGCAAAGAGAATGCGTCTACGGATAGGGCGCAGGTGTTTTTTACGGATGCGAGTTATGGGAATCAGTATGGGGCGGATCCGCGGTTGCGGCGGGTCAATCGGGAGTGGGCATTGGAAGAGACGGAGCGGATGGATCCGCGTCCGATGGAGGGGAGTCCGGCTTGGGAAGAGGGTTGGGCGGAGCCGGGGGACGGCTTTTTCAGCGATGTGGACTTTGTGGGGGCGTTTGGCGCGGCGAACTGGGCTTCGGGTTGGACGATGATTTCGCAGAACGGCCTATTGAGCAATGCCGGCGCCGGCACTCCCGACTATCCCCTTGCCGGCAGCCAAGCAGTTGTATTGAGCATTGCGGTGAATGCCGATGGCGACATTGAAGTTTCCTTTATGACCGTTGCGGGTAGCGCTTACCAAGTTCAAGTTTCCACAAATCTCTTGGCTGATTGGGCCGATTATGGAGACCTGATTGCCGGCGATGGCGACGTTGCCAAAATAACCTTCAATCTGGGAGAGTTGGCTCAGATTTCGCCTGCGGCTCGTGTCGCTGGTTTCGCCAGAGTGATTTCGAAGTAGTCCGGAAACAGATAATCAAACAAATGCAAGAGGCGGTCTTCGGGCCGTCTCTTTTTTATATTATAAGAGGAAGTTGTCTCCGTCTCTTCTTGATCTTGTTTATTGTAATGTGGATTTTGTTGCGGAGATTTCTTTTGATCCAATGTCAAGTTTGGGCTGGATACGCCTCAAGAAGATTCTTTTTGTTTTGAAGTGTTTTTTCAAAAGCGGCGGAGGATTTAGAGCGGATGGAAGCTGACGACGAATACGTTTCTCGGATTGGGCCGGACTAGTATTGCTTGATATGTTTTCACGTAGTCTCCGAACTGCGATTCGACGATGACTTCAAATGTTTTACTATAAGTTATGCAGAAGCGTCGCAAGTGATCTATTAATTCTGGATCCATTCCCGGAACTCCTCGCAAGTCATTGAGGTTTCTGAAAGGCATGTCGTCGATTGTCCCATCTAGTTGGTCTTCTCCTTGTCGGAATCGGACGATTTCGCGGGCGAGGATTTCGTTTAGGCCGGGGAGAAGACTCAGAACAAGGGCGGAGGCCGTGTTTATATTCACTCGCGGGCCTCCGATCGAAGTAAAAATATCGCGGAGTCCCGCAGTTTCGGGGGTTGGGTTGCTGTTGGGCAACAACGGGGAGGATGTTTCCCATCCAAGACCGTAGTAAAGGCTTGGCTCAATGCCTCTTATAAGAAGCAGCTCGGCAATGTGATCAATCGGGCCGTTCTTCGTCATGTAGGGGGGGAAGGGAGGATTGGGCGTTGTTATGTAGTCTTCCCCGTCCGCTCCGTGAAGTCTTGGCTCCTGATTGCCGTCCAACCAGTCTAGAAGGGAGTCTACGATCCTTTCTGATGCGGATGGGGCCACGCCCATGACTTGCATTGTTCGGTCAAGAAAAGGTTCGTCGACGACGTTGACGTTGAATTTTCGCTCTAAATCTTGAATCCGCACGTTGATGATTCCCTCGCCCAAGCGGACGTCGCTCAGCGAGACGCCCATAAGAACCTCGTTGGTGCCCAAAGGGCCGCCTGCCCACATCTGGCTTAGGGCGTCGAAGCCCCTCTCTTCGGGGATGCTCGCTTTTTCCGCCAAAACAAAGCGGGCGAGTTCCAGGCCGGAGCGTCCCAGCCATTCCATATCGAGCTCTTTGGCGAGGTTGCCCGCCAGCCGCAACTCTACTTTCATGGAGAAGGCAAAGCTGGCCGCTAGGACGCCGAGAGCCAAGACCGCCAGCATCACCATCACCAAAGCAACCGCTTGTTGACGGGGCTTTTTGGGAGTTGTGATTTTCATTTCGGCATTCTTCTGGAACTGCCGGGGGAATTTAGGTCGGCGTTTAATTTGGCGGCGGCGGTTGTTTCTGGGAAGGCCCGCCACCGGCCATTGCGGGGCGCTGCCAATTTGCCCGGACGGTTGCGGCTGGCACATGCACGATCCTTTGAATCATGGAATCCTCCGTCGCTTTATCTCGACCCGGAGGGGCAACAGCCAAAGAATAGCGGATCATCGCGGGAAACCGATTGGTGTAAATCCACTCTGGAGACCAATCGCTTAACTGCGCGTCCCAGAACTCCAAGGAAAAAACAGCAACGTTCCTCAACAACACGAGCGAATAGGATTCTTCCCCCTCTTCCAAGATCGACAGGATTGGGTTTTGTTGCATAACTAATTGGTTGCCTTGATTTCCTTCCTCGACGACGAAGGAAACGCGCCGGATGGGTTGGTCGTAAAACAAACCGCTTCCCGGAAATGAATCCGACAAACGGCCGGTCAGGCTGAAATAGGAAAAGTCCGATCTTATCTCGTGCATAAACGAGTAAAGAGGCAGGTTTAGCTCAAATATCATGGCCGATTTGATGGATTCCTCAATGGAGCGCACGGCGACTCGCATCCGGTGAGATTCTATTGCGGCGTTCAAACCTATCTGGGAACTCCGCAAAATCGCACTCCAACTGGCGTAAACGGCAATGAGCAGGCCGGAAAAAATCCCAATGGCCAGCATGATTTCAAGGAGAGTGAAGGCGGAGGATCTTGCCGGAGAGGAAAGTTTCATCGTTGCAGGCGCTGGGTTCCAGAATAGGACAAAGGACGCCATAAGAGGATGCTGTTTCGAGATTCTTTGGCGCGCCCTTCGTGTTGCCAATAGATCGCGTAATCCACTTGGAAAAGCCCGTTGGTTGTGTATGCCGTCACCATTCCGTCGCAGGAAAAGCCCGGATTAGCGCTCTCAAAGGCCTCTTTGATGTCCCACGGCAAAGGGCCTTCCTCAAGTCTATTGGTCATAACAATGAGCGAAGGCAACGTTCCTGTATCGACGTTCAAGTTTTGCAAAGTTCTCGTCGCGCGCAGGTTTTGCGTGGTCAATCGAAGGATCACGAAGATCGAAGCGAAGAAGATTCCAGCGGCGATCATCACTTCGAGCAGGCTGAAGGCCGTCGGCTTTTGAGGAACTGTTTGCGAAAGGTTCACGAACGATTTTCCCAATTTTCCATCAAGGCGACGGCGGTGACGGGATCCAGCGAGACTTGGCGCCGTTCGTTGTTTGTTGAGAGCAACACAATAGTTAATTCGTCGCTGGTTCCGTTTGGATAAAAGCGGACGATTCCTTCGGGAAACTGCATTTGATCCACAAAGTTGACGTCGAACATTTCCAAGGCGATGTCTTCATCGAAGGCGCGCCGAAAGCCGGTCAGCTTGCCTTCCTGCGCCTTTCCTGCAGTGCTGACTCCCACCGCTTGGCCGCCGGACTGCCTCATCAAACGCGGCGACGCCGCTTTTCGAACGATCATTTGTCCATCCTCGGCTCGAATCACCAGTTCGGCCGGCTCGCCGGTCAAAATCGAATAGGCGCGAGCCTGTTTACAGCCTTCCATAAGATCCGCGGCGGCTTTGTTTATTCCTTGTTTCTGGACGGCCCTCAACATATTTGGCATGCCCCAAGCCAGCACGAGCAAGATAATCGCCGCCACCATCATCAGCTCAAGGAGAGTGAACCCCGCTTGTTCCAGACGCGGATGCCTGCGCGTTGTCATCGGCCAATGGAGGAAGTGATTTGAAACATTGCCGAAAGAATGCTGTAAAGCAACCCGCCGACGGCGAGCGCCATCAAGACAATCATCGCCGGCTCAATGAGGTTGGTCATGATTCGCAGGGCAACGGTCAACTCGTTCTCGTAAGTTTCGGCCACGCTTTGCAAGGCGCCCGGCACATCGCCCGTTTCCTCGCCAATTTGGATGAGGTCAATCATCAGTTGGGGAAAAACTCGGCTGCGCGCCAACGGCTGGGCGAGCGTTTTCCCGTCTGTCACGCCTTCCCGCGTTTTTTGGATTGCTTCTCGCAGGATTACGTTGGGAATGACTTTTTCAGTGATCTGCAACGCCGTCAGCACCGGAACGCCGTTGTGCAGCAAGGTGGAGAGCGTGCGGGCAAATTGGCCGAAGAGATTGAGTTTCCTCACTTTCCCCAATACCGGGAGGGAGATTTTCCACTTGTCGACGCTCCGCCGGCCAAACTCTGTCGCGGAGAATCTCCGATAAAAGATGACCAACGGCACGGGGAGCAAAGGAATCGCCCACCACCAAGTTGCGAAAAAATGACTCACGGAGATGAGCATTTGCGTCGAAGCGGGAAGGGGCACGTTCATTTCCGTGAAAATGGTTGTGAACCGGGGCAGAATGACGGTCATGAAAAGCGCGACGATCGCTAACCCGACTCCGGCCACAACCGCCGGATAAATCAGCGCGGAGGTGAACTTTTGCTGCACTTCGGCAAAGCGCTCAAAATGCGCGGCCAAGCGGCGCAAGACTTCTTCGATCGCGCCGCTCTGCTCTCCGGCTTTTACCATGTTGACGTACAATTCCGAGAAGATGTGAGGATGCTTGCTCATGGAGTCCGAAAGGCTTTTTCCTTCCATCACGTCTTGGCGCAGTTGCTTGCTGACTTCCGGGGAAATGCCTTTCGACTCCAAGTGCCCCATGCTGTTCAGCGCGACGGCCAGCGGCATCCCGGAGCGAAGCAGGTTGGCCAGTTGCTGCGTGTAAGTGGCCAGTTCTTGCTGTTTGGGCCTGCGCTTTCGATTCATCAGGCCGCGCAGGAAGGGAGGCAGAGAAGCCGAACGGTTGCCGCGTTTGACGGGGGAACTTTTAGCGACTTTTTCTCCTTGGACGGTTTCCAAACTGACCGGCAACAACCCCAGCCGCTCCATTTGAACGAGGACGGCGCCCCTATCGTTTCCATCCAGTACCCCTTTGACGATTTCCCCCGACCGGCGCCGGGCTTTGTAAGAGAATTGCGCCATCGCGATTTATCGTTTTATCAAACAAGCCGCGTCGAAAAAAGTTGCGGCCAACCCGCCCGTTCCCAAAACCCCTTATCGCCGGTTCGATTTCTCACGAAGTGAGAAAACCGCGTCTGCGCTGCGCCCTCCGCTTCGGTAGCCGAATACATCCAAAGTCACATGACAAAAGCCGACCTCGCGCAGGGCGTTCCCGGCCTTTTCTCTCAAATCTCCTTCTAGAAAGCGCGGCCATTCCCCTTTGGGAATTTCGACCCTCGCCAAATATCCGCCCCTGATTTCGTGGAGTCTAACTCGCAAATCTCGAATTCCCAACCGACGAATCGCCTGCTCCCCGGCTTCGATCATTCTCAACTTTTCCGGCGTCACTCGCTCGCCATAAGGTATCCTCGAACTCAAACACGGTTGCGCCGGCTTTTCCGCCGTCGGCAATCCCATAGCCCGACTGATACGGCGAATCTCCACCTTCGTCAATCCCGCCTCTCTCAACGGCGCGCGAACGGCAAACTCTCCCGCGGCCTCCCGCCCCGGTCGAATTTCCGCAGAATCACTGGCGTTCTCTCCATAAAGAATGGTTGCAAACCCGCGTTGCTTGGCAAATGCAGTCAGCTTCTGAAACAATTCCGCCTTGCAGAAATAGCATCGGTTTGTTGGATTCGAGAGGTAGTCTTCATGGGCAAACTCTTCAGTAGACACCACTTCCAAAAGAAACCGAAACTCTTTGGCAAGCGTTTTCGCTTCCGCCAACTCTCGACGCGCCAGACTGGGCGAATCCGCAATGACGGCTACCGACCTTCGTCCCAATTCCCGAAAGGCCGCCACAGCCAAAAATGCGGAATCCACGCCCCCCGAATAGGCAACGACGCACGAACCGAAGGAACGAATCAACCTCCGCAAACTTTCCAACTTCTCATCCACTGTTGACCATAAATTACCGCGCCGCCGCCTGCTTGTCGAGTCTCCACAGATTTTCTGAACCTCTCCCCATCCCGTTCCTTCAATCTCTCTCTCCCTGCATCGATGTTTCTTTCCTTGTTAAAACTATGACAGATTGCTTTACTTTGCGGATTCCACAGGACTCCCCTTGCGTGGATGTTTCTTTCCTTTTTGTAGAAACAGCCCAAAAAACGCAACAAGGAAGCAAAATAGGGGCTTTTTCAATCCCTCCATCCGCTAATCCTCCGCCCTTCTCCTCCAAAAAACCTTTCCCCCTCCTTCCCAACCGCCGCCAACCACCCACTTCTCCCCTTCCCCAAGTTCCTTTTTCTCTACCCTCCTCAACCCCCACCATTCCCTCCAACTGCGCCAACAAAGAAAGACTCCGCTTCTCACAAAGATGAAAACCAAACCCACATCCAATCCTCAGCAGCATCTTCCTAACCAGAAACAAGACTCTGTCCCCCTAACAAAATCGAACAAAGAAAACCCGATCTTTATTAACTAAACTTGTTGAGGGTGAGGCATTTGTTTTTGTTTTTGCAAAGAACTCGCCGTTTCCTCTGGCGGGTGTCGACTATCTCCAGTGGCGGAGCAGATTTTTGTTGCCGATGGCGGTGGCAAAGGGCTACTGTTGGCGGGATGGATTTGAAAATGGGATGTCAAGGGGGGGCGGCGTTGTTATGCTGCCGGCGTTTGCTTCGGGTTGCGGTGGATTGTCGGCGAGGCAGTCGGTTTCGCCTTCGTCGATGTTGTTTCCCGGCTTTGGTTTCGGTTGTCGTTGGTGCGCCGGTGTTTTTCCTTAGTGGAAGATCGATGTGGTTGCGTCCGTGGTGTTTTTGAGTTGAGAACAGTGTTTTGGCATTAGGTTGTAGATCGACCTCTTGGTTATTATGAGATTTCCTTTGGCGTTGACGGCCAAAATTGTCCGTCACATTATTAAGCACAAGATTCGGCGGACTTCTAAGTTTGCGATGGTGTTGCAGTTGGAGCCTCTTCATACTTGCAACCTGACATGCACGGGTTGCGGGCGGATTCGGGAATACTCTACCCGTCTTAAGGATATGATGAATCTGGAGGACTGCCTGCAGTCCGCCGTGGAATGCGGGGCGCCGATGGTGTCGATATGCGGCGGCGAGCCTCTTATTTATCCTAAGATTGAAGAGTTGGTGGAAGGGTTGCGAGAGCAATCGCGCATTATTTACCTTTGCACGAACGGCGTGTTTATGCGCAAGAAGATGAAGGATCATTTGGCTGCGACGTATGGCGATGCGAAGGAGCCGCTTTTGGAGAGGTTGTTGGGCGAGGGTTTGATAACGGAGGAGGATGGGGAAATGATTCGGCGCGGCAAGGAGGGGCGTCGTCCTACGATTGCTCCGTCGAAGTGGATGTATTGGAACGTGCATGTGGATGGTTTGGAATACACTCATGATTTGATAGTGGAGCGGGAAGGCGTCTTTAAGGAGTGCGTTGCCGCGATAAAGATGGCCAAACATATGGGCTATCGGGTGGCCACGAATACGACTGTTTACAAGGAGACGGATGTGGCGGAAATAGAGGAGATGTTTGCATTTCTTTCGTCGCTGGGGGTGGACGGCCATACCATTTCTCCGGGTTATGATTACGACGCGGCGAAGAGAGACATGTTGGCCCGCTTGGGCAAACAGCCGGAGGATTTCTTTTTGACCCGTAAGATGACGCGGGAAAAGTTCGCTCGAATTGAGGAATGGGGGAAAAAGTTTTCTATTATTGGAACGCCGGTTTATCAAGAGTTTTTGGCTGGCAAGCGCGACCTTACTTGTTCGGCGTGGGCGGTGCCTACTCGGAACATTGCCGGTTGGAAGGCGCCTTGTTATTTGATGACGGACGGCCATTATGCCTCTTATCGGGAGATGTTGGCGGAGGTGGATTGGGAGAAGTACGGGGTAGTGGGCGGGGTTGCTCGGGATTCTCGTTGTGAGAATTGCATGGTTCATTGTGGTTATGATCCCAGCGGCGCTCTTGGAACGGACGCTCTGCCCGGGGATACATGGAAGAACATAAAGTACAACTTTGGCGCCAAGCCTAAGCCTTGCAGGGAGGGAGGGCGCGTTCACGCGTTCAACGGTTCTTCGATCGGCAAGGGACACCAAGCCAACCCGGATGTTTCCCGTCGATCTTCAAGGTCTTGCGGTTCTGGCAAGCAGCGCGGTTTATGATGCGGGAATTGTGTTTGCCCAAAATTGTCATCGTGAGGGACTTGTTTCGTTGGATGCCGTTGAGTTCGGAAATTATTGGAGAGATTTTCTTCAAAGCTTGTTTTCAAGAGAGTTCTTTTTAGATTGAACGCCAAGTGGTTTCTGGACAACATACTGGGCTGCTTGGCGCCTTGGCGAGGAGCGGTTTTGCGAACGAGAGAGTGCGGGATTGCTTAAAAGCTTGAGCGATGTAGGAGGAACCTGAATGAAGTTCGGGTGGGTTTTGTTGGACAAAAATATCATAGTAGAATCATGCCTAAAGGCCGAAAAACAGACGGCAATAGTCGTTCCCCGCTGAAAACAAAGTACGACGCTCATAACGTCATGCTTGACAAGACCTACGGCGCTTGGGCGGATTTTCGCAGGGAGTTGTCGGACTCGCGGACAGCCATTGAAGAACGCAAGGCGCTTTTGGAGAAGTTTGCGAGGTGTTCGGATTCTCAAAGCGCCTTTTTGCTTCTCGACGATTACTTTGAGCAAATCTCTTTGAGCCGAAGGGACTTCGCCGGCAGTGATTGGTGGCCTAATCTGCTAAAATCCAAAGGCAAAGCCAGACTGGAAGCGACCGCCCTGCTCTTTCTTCGCGCCAAGCGTCCTTTGCCGGCGGAACTTATGGCCTACACAAATCGGGATCGGCTGGCCGCGCTGGAAGAGGCGGAGAAAGAGCGCGAACTGGTTGCCGGGCTTGAAAATTGGCTTCTTTCCCCGAAACCCGTTCATCTGGACGCCCCGCGCGCTTCGGTGCGGGCGGTCTGTGAAGTCGGCGAGTTTGAGGAGAATCCGCCGCTGAAGAACTTAGTCGTCCGGCTAGTCTTGTTCCGTCCCCGAAGTGGAAAAAAGGTTCGCAGTTTGGGCGAAATCGTCGAATTGAGCAATCGTTCTTCTTTGGAACGAGAATCGTTTCCCCCCGATGATTGGGAGTTTGTTCAATGGCTGGGGGAGAATTATGGGAACGCCGATCCGGATCGGCGCCAAATCCATCTGCATGGGATCGAGCTTTTGCAGTGGCTGGCCAAATGGGGTGGAAGCGGACGGCTGGAACAAAGAACAAAGAGGGATTCCCTGCGATTTTCGGGGCGATTGGCGGAACTCCTGCCTCAATTGGAAAAACGAGATGAGGAACTTTGTTTTGCCCACGTTTTAAAGATTCCCGGGAAGGAGGCCGTCTCCTTGGGCGATGCGCACTGTTTTGCCGGGCAACCGTCCCTCATATTAGCGGGCGAGGAATTTTTTCTGATTCGCAACGCTCCTGATCCCGATCTTCTGAGCCGTCTCCAACGCAAACCCATCATAGCCGTCGGCAAACTTTCCCATCGACTTTTGACGCACTTGCGCAAAAACGCCGCCGGATCGGAAAGTCATTGGGATGAACTTTGCACCACTCACACCGCCAAGCCTCAATTTGTCTTCGAGTTAAACAACGACACGGTGCGCCTGCGCCTTAAGGCGATCAGCGACGTTGACGAAAGCCAATGGCAATGGAACGGGCATGAATGGCAAAACGTTTCCCGCCCGAAGGAAGGAAAAATCTCCGATGGCAAAACCGAATTTTTGGATGACGAGCGTCTGGACGTCGCAGCGGAATGGCTTCGCCGTTTGGACTGGTTTACCCCTGAGCCGGGAGTGTGGATCGGCGACGCCGACGAAGACTTTTTGAGCGCTTTGGCCGGCGCTTGGCCGGATCGCCCCGATTCGGCGGACTATTTGGGGAACGCCGCCTTCCAGCGGCTTTTTCTTGTCCCCCAACGCTTGAAACCCCAACTGGTCATCAACGGAAGCGGCATTGACTGGCTTTCGGTTTCCGCCGAGTGGGAACAAGAGGGCATGAAACTCTCCGAAGCGGACGTTCAGCAGCTCCAATCGGCCACGGGCCGATTCATCAAACTACCCAACGGCGGATGGGTGGAGCTGGACGCAGAGGCGGTTCAATCCGCGCAAGAAACTATGGCGGAGTTGGGGGTTGACGGGTTGGCGAACGCTCCCCAAAAAGTTTCCCTCATCCACGCCGCGCAACTGCAGGAAGACGCTCTGTCGCAATTTGGAAAAACCGCCAAAATGCAAGCCCTGCGGGAAAAACTAGAGAACTTCCAAGGAGTACCCCAAAGAGATCTTCCCAAAACCGTGCGGGCAAAACTCCGCCCCTACCAGAAGGAAGGATTCCACTTCCTCTGCCACCTAAGCCATCTCAAACTGGGCGGCATCCTAGCCGACGACATGGGGCTGGGAAAAACGGTGCAAGCCCTTTGCTGGATCACTTGGCAATTGGCCCTAAAACAAGAAAAAGCGCGCAAGAACGCCGCTTTGAAGAGCACCGCTTCGACCCTAGTGGTTTGTCCGGCCTCCGTGTTGCACAACTGGCGGCGCGAGACGGAAAAATTTGTCCCCCACCTCAAAATCCTCGTGCTGGAAAGCGGCGTAGCCCGCCATCAACTGCGGAAACAAATTCCACAGCACGACCTTATCATCACCAACTACGCCATCCTCCGGCGAGACTTTGAAGCGCTTCAAAAGTTTTCCTTCGGCGCCGTCATTCTCGATGAAGCCCAATACATCAAAAACCCGGCGGCCCAAGTTACCAAATCGGCCAAACAACTCCGGGCCAAACAGCGTTTGGCGCTTACGGGCACGCCGTTGGAAAACCGATTGCTGGACCTTTGGAGCATCGTCGACTTTGTGCAACCGGGCTATCTGGGAGACCAATCCCAATTCACCGAAACCTACGAGCCTCGAGGCGAAAACGCAGACGACCTCCGCAAAATCGCCCTCAAACGCTTATCCGCCAAACTGCGGCCGTTGATGCTTCGGCGATTGAAGAACCAAGTTGCCAAAGACCTGCCGGAAAGAATTGACGAGCGCCGCGACTGCGAACTCACGGAAGAACAACGCAAACTCTACCTCGCGGAACTTCGCCGCAGCCGCCAGCAGATTTTCAAAACAATGAAACAAAAGGGACTCGCCAAAAGCAAAATGCACGTTCTGGCCGCGCTCACCCGCCTTCGCCAAATCTGCTGCCATCCCCAACTGGTGGGAAGCGACGCCGGATCCGGCAAAACCGACACCCTAATCGAACTCCTAGAACCCCTGCTGGCTGAAGGGCAAAAAGTGTTGCTCTTCAGCCAATTCGTCCAAATGCTCCAAATCCTCGAACAAGAATGCAAAACCCGCGGCCTGCCCACCTACCTCCTAACCGGCCAAACCAAAAACCGAATGGCCGTCGTCAACGCCTTCCAGCAAGCATCGCAAGCCTCCGTTTTCCTTCTGAGCCTAAGGGCCGCCGGCACCGGACTCAATCTAACCTCGGCCAGTTACGTAGTGCTTTACGATCCTTGGTGGAATCCCGCAGTCGAAGCCCAAGCCATCGATCGCTCCCACCGAATCGGACAAACCCGAACCGTCAACGCCTACCGACTGATTTCCCCCGGCACCGTTGAGGAAAAAATATGGGAACTGCAACAAAAGAAAGCCCGAACCATTAGCGACGTCTTGAGAGAAGAAGGCTTTGCCAGCAACCTCACCTCCTCCGACTTAGAATACCTCTTCTCCGAAGACTAAAGCGAATTTCACGCTAAACGACACTGTGACACTATTATTACCTCACATACCTTGCTCCCTCTCTCCGCCAAAATGGGAGGAGAGAATTATACAATCCAAACTCGGAACATAGAATCGCGCCACAAACGGGTAAGATAGCGCAAACCTCTTTATAGGAAAAAACAAGAGAGCCAAAAGAAAATAAAGATTGCTAAAAAGACGTAAAACAACAGCAATAGTAGATGCGGTGTTGATTACACATGCATGGGGTCGGAATTCTCCTATTTGATTCCATCCGCCATCTTCTCTTCGTTAGCGCAAGTTGTCGAAGAATTTTGCTCGGAGGGTTGAACGTACCGAGCCGGAGTCACAAAAAACCCCGCCGGACAAAACCTGACGGTTTGGAAAACGCAAAACGAAAATACATTCCAATTTACTTCATTGATCAGGCTAAGTCGATTTTGCAGCGAGTCGTATAAACTACCCCGGCAAAACCAAGTTCGCTGGGACAGAAGCCAAGTTTGAATTAGCGAACTTTCGATGAACAATATCACTGCCGCCGCCGTTAATCCTCGCGCTCTTGGCATGGCCGCAATACTCGCCTGACAAGTTTGCCGCGGTGTTCCGCTTGGCGTCGTTCAAACTTCTTTCTTCTCCGATCCACTGAATGTGTTTCCCTATCGGCTGATGTCTACTACATGCGCAACCGGCAATAATACGAAATGGTCTGCTCGGCTAAATTCGGCTTTACGCCCATCGATTTCAGAGCAGCGACGAGAATAACAATAACGGCAGGCCGTCTGTTTGCGACCAGGATGGCGCACTTCTGCGCCTGTGCGGATGGCTGGTATGAAACAAAGGAAGAGAAAAGCGGCCACAGGAAACCCGCAAAGATGGCCTCATGACCGCCGAACTATTGAGAGGCCGCGGCTACGTTCCGACATGCTAGATAGAAAAACTACCGTCGCCGATCATGCAGATTTCAACTCTACATGGCAAGATTTTCTCCTCACGTCTTCGCACGGAAAAAATCGGAAGAGGTCGAAGGAAACATTCGCCACCGCACTGTCCTCCCGTCAAATGCGACGTTTTTGCCAAGGTACGTCTATGATTGTGGATTTTTGCAATATGCTGCCCTCCCAAAGAATTTATAAGCTTCCGTCTTCCCTGCGGACCATTTTTATTATTGGCGGCGATCCATAAACCTCGATTAAAACATAGCGAAAAGAGGCTGTCATCTCCGTCAGGTTTATCAACTCTGAAAACCCCATTACCGTCAATTCGTTGATCCTTTATTAATTCCTTCGCAGACGGTACCAATGACGGTCTCTCTCTTAACTCCCAGAATATATCGAACTCCCTCATCTTGTAATGCACAGACAAACGATCAAGATTAAGAGATCTATGCAATTGAAATCCCCCTCCATCTCCAATTATTGGCCCAAAAAGAAATCTCTCCTCGGCATTTTTTGCCAAATCTTCAGGGAGTTTCAGGCTTGTCAAAGGATTTGTACGAATGTTCAAATGGCGTAAATTCACTAATCCCTTTGGCAAAGATAGGCTGGTCAACTGATTATTGGAAAGAACTAGGTCTATCAAATTCGTCAGACATCCAAGCAAAGATATGTTAGTCAAACTACCATTAAGGACGTCCAAAACTCTTAAGTTCGTAATTCTCCTTCAGGCAAAGTTATGTTCTTTAGGCCATCAAAAAAACACAACCTCAATATCATCCTCTACTAGAAAGATATATGAGAAGAGCCGTCTAATTTGGTGTAGCGAACCTCAAGAGTTCCCGATTGCGCTTGGATGCCGGCAACGGCGAGCGCAATCATCATTTCCCAAATTTTCGTTGCCTTCATCTTCGATTCCAGAAATGTGGATTTTTTATCGTCGTCAAAGTCAGAGACCCAGAGCGTTGGTTGATTTGTTGTTCCGTTCGCCAAAATTTTGTTTGTTATCTCGTCCGCCCAAATCCCGTAAGGATTGGGGAACAACAGACCTTCTTTGCGACCATCTTTATCTTGATAAGGCTCTTTGAGCCAACCATCCATGACCTCCTCCGCAGTCTTTTCCCCTGTCGCACTCGCTTTATTCTTAAACAGAAAGAAATCGTCGGTGTTGGGGTCCGTGTCCTCATCAGTGGCTTTCACTCTGTCGTTATGATGGTTGTCTAGGCGTCTTCCGGTGTCGAAGCAGTACGTGAAAATCTTCTTGTAGCGAAAGTCCAAAACCAGCATGACTTGCTTTCCTTCGTCCACCCAAATGCCCCTTGGGTTTTTGTTGTTCAGACCGACTCCTGAAGTGACGATGTCTTTGGCAGAGTTGCGGGCGGGATTTTGTTGGGCGGAGGCGTCCGGGAGGAAAAGAGATCAGCATAGCAAGGGCGATTCCTAGAGAGAATTTGCCCTGCCGCCACAAAAGCACAGACAGCGCAAAGGAATGAGGAAAAGTGGAAAAGGAACGACGGTCTTCCCTCAAAGAATATCCCTCGGCACGCTTTTGGCGAGATTCTGTGCCTCCGCTCACTGATCGTTCTTATTTGCTGCATATGTCTATTTTCTCAATGTGGATCCGCACCGTTTCAGATCCCTCAATGAGGAAGCGAGGCTAAATTCCACCACTTTTCGGCTGGAATCAAATTTTTTCTTCGACCGAAAAAGCTCAAATAACACATACTTTTGCGATTTTAGCGAGATTCCCTTCCCCCTTTCTTCCAAAAAAAAAATCGAGAAAATGCGCTTTTTTGAGGCCGCGGGACCGACTTTTTCAAAAAAATCCACTGAATCGCCAAGTGTGGCGAAGTGTAGCGAGTCGGATTTTGGGATGAAACTCAAAAGCCCGCAGTATTTTAGATCTCGGAGCTTTCGCAATCTGTTAACTGTGTAGGAAGAATCGAATGGTAGATTCAATTTTGAATCTTAAATCTCGGATTTTGGCTGAATTTTTGTCAAATCCGCAAAGTAGGGGGAAAGTGTGTGAAAAGTAGGGAAGAAATAGCAAAAATGTATCTTCCAACATATTCTGATTTTCTCAGCGCTTTCATTGCCTTTCCTTGTTTTTTTGCCAACGATGAAGTTGAGATTTTCGAATTCAATTTTGGAATGCAAAGCTTTTTGCGGGATTTTTTTTGGGCATGGGCGCAATTTTTTCACTCTTTGGAGCGTCTCGGCAGGATTGTGAACCGGCTTGCGCGCTTTTGTAAACAAATATGAAAATGTTCCTCCATTATATCGTCTCCATCTTCAGAACTCCGCATCCGAAGGAAACAGGAATAAACGGGATCAAGATGAGGTGGCAATCTTTTTCTGCTGAATTGTTTTTTGTTTTCCTTTATTTTTGGGATTGGCAAAAGTAAGAGCGGTTTTTTTGTGGGGCATTGGGCGTAATTAAGACGTCTTTTGGCGAAATTCTTTTAAGTATAACTAATCGGTCACTTGGGAATGACCGGACGAATGTATCTGCAACCCAAACGCGCCGCCTTGCCCAAACACGCCGTTGTCGTCATGATCTTTGACCGGCGGATGCTTCGTTTTCGAAAACCTGCGGACTTTCGGCCGAATGACTCTGGATCCGGCTTGCCTAAACCGTTTAGGCACAGAACCCTTGTCGAAAAACTTCGAATTGGAAGCCTTCCAACAGAAAATCAAACGCTCTCGCCAGCCGATTCACATCCGGCTTTTGGCGCAGAACATCGTCGCCGGACTCGGAAACATCTACACCGGCGAAGCGCTGTTTGAAGCGGGCATCCATCCGCAAACGCCTTCCTCCCAACTAATGCTTCGGCAAGTTCGGCAACTCCGCCACTGCATCCAAATTACCTTGTCACAAGCCATTGAGCGCGGCAATTCCTTGCCGCTAAACCTTACCGGCGCTCAAAAAGACTCCAACAGCCTCTTCTACTTTGGACGAAAAGGAAGAGCAAAACCCGCCGAAGAACCATGGCGCGTGTATGGTTGAGAAGGAAAAAACTGCGTTCGCTGTGCGGGAAAAATTCAGCGAATCATTCAAACCGCGCGAAGCGCCTTTTTCTGTCCGAACTGCCAGCCACGCTAAAAAATCTACAAAACAATCTTGACGCCGACCCCGATCCTGATTAAAGTTCCTTTCGACTTTGAGTTTCCAGAGTAGCTCAATGGTAGAGCAGCTGGCTGTTAACCAGCGGGTTGCAGGTTCGAGTCCTGCCTCTGGAGCCAACTTTCCCCTGGCAAAACAGCCGCCCTCCCGAACCAAAATCTTGGAAGAAGTCCGTTTCGCACCAAAAACCACTAAAAATGTTCCCCTCATGGCCAAGAAGCGCATTGAAGAGAAAATCAAACAACCCGATAAAACCGAGGCAAATCCCAACAATCTCTTCCAAACAAAAAGAGAAAACCCTGCGCAAAATCCCCCATCCACCGCCAAAACCATCCTCCCAAAAAATGAACAACCCGCAAACCCCGCAACCTGCCCAACCAACCAACAAAACTTTTCTCCACAACCACAAGGCAAAACTTCATGCCCGTCGCAAAATTCAGCCGCCAACTCACACACAATAACCAATGGAACTTCCCTGCAAAAACCAATCCCCTCCCTCTACGATCTCCCACCAAGCCAACCACCATACAACCCATAATCACCATTTAGCAATTTACAATCTGAAAACAGCAAAATCATCCCCTTTCTTTCTTTGCAAAGTCATCGCCCGGTGATTTCTGCTTTCCAATCCCCTCGCCTACTTTTCCTTTCCCCCTTCATCCACATCCAAACAACTCCAACACCTAAACAAACAAACCCCCTCCCCCCTTCTCAACAGAAACCAGCACATTCACAACCAAGCATCCCTAATCAACAAGACTAATCATCAGCTCTTGCCTCGCTTGTGCGCTTCAACGATTCGCCGGCAACCAGCCCCAGTAGCGAATGCTCAGCAATTCCTAATCAGCAAAGCCAATCCCCACCCTCTTTGCTCACATCTTCCTTGAATCAACAAATTCCTAAACCCAGAATTTCCCAATCCCCTATAACCATCCCACGCGATAATCATTGAATTCGCTCCTGCTCTACTAAGAACTATAACCTGCCTCCACCAACCACATAAACACATATAAAAACCAATCCCAACTTTGCCATTCCATCCCTCTTCCTAATCTCCAATCGACTCCAAAACCAAAGAATTCCTTGCAAGCCCGCTTACTTTCCTCAATCCACTCCCCACAAATCCCATCTCTCCTCCCTTTGCAATTCACAAACTTTGAAAACCCCAACCCCACACGCATACAACCTGCAAAAAACACCCCCACCCGCCCGCAAACAAGCAACACCCAACGCAATCCTATCCAATCTATAAAATTACCCTTCCTATAAAAGCCGAGCATATTTACCCTCTCCATTATTTTTGATTTCTCGAACGCAATCCATAAAATACTTCCGCATATAAAAGCCGCCCTTCGCCTCTCGACCAACCGCAAACCACCAACTACCATAACCTTTCTTCCTCTTTCCCTTCTTTTGTATAAACAACCACAGGCAACAGAGATTTGTAGATGTCAGCGGCTTGCGCGCCGCCAAACCAAGAGGCCGGAGATTTGTGTTTTGTGGCAAGGGGTTTGCGCTTTGGCCTTTGCTGATGTTAGGCCTTGTTTTTCAAACCTCTTGCGGAGTTTTTCTTTGTCGGGTAGTTGGAAGAGCGGCGGGGTTTGGGAGGGTAAAGAAACTGGAGGGATGGGAGTAGTGAGTGGTTGGCGGAGGTTGGGAGAGAAAGGTTTTTTGGAGGAGAAGGGCGGAGGATTAGCGGATGGAGGGATTGAAAAAGCCTATTTTGCTTCCTTGTTGCGTTTTTTGGCAGTTTCCATAGAGAAAGAAACATCGATGCAAGGAGAGTCCTTTGGAATCCGCAAAGTAAAGCAATCTGTCATAGTTTTAACAAGGAAAGAAACATCGATGCAGGGGTCGTGATTGAAGGAACGGGATGGGGAGCAAGTGGCCGGTGTGGAAGTAGCTGGGGATGGGCAGTTGGCAACCTGCTAATGACAAGATGACAAAGGCGTCTTTTTCCGCTTTGTTTCTGCAAGTTGAGAAGCGGGGGTTTAGGGTTATGAATTTAGAATTAGGAATGATGAATGGAAGATTTGGGAAATTAGAATTCGGGATTTTGCGATGCTCGAAAGTTTTCTGGGAAGAGCAATCGATGGGCAAGTGGGTTTGTAGAGTGTCGAAGCGATCTGAAAAATATGTGGAATTAAGGGAATTCTGGGTTTGCATTGTGGGAGGAAGGTTTAGGCGGCTGGGCAACAAGGTTTTTTGGGAGGGCAGATGAGATTCTTTTTCGGCGGGATTTGGGGTTCATAGGTCGTAGAGGTTGGGGTCGAGGGCAAAGTTTTCTTTGTTTTCTGGGAAGTCTTCAGTAACGGTATGCGGCGGTTGGCTGAAAAGTTCTTGCATGTCTTCTTCAATTTTCTCTAGTTTTTCGCCTGATTCGAGGCGTTTGGCGACGGTTTCTATTTCGGCGGGGAGCACGTTTTCAGGGAGGATTCGTTGGATTTTTCTCATCAGATGCGCGGTGTGACGAGGATTGTTTTCGTCAAAACGGCTTGCGTCTCGTTCTAGTTCTCCCATTGCCTGCATGATTTTGCGTTCGTTGTCTTCGGCAGGGTCTGCATCGGCTTCTGTCTTGGCGCCAGAGATTGCGGCAAAGGAAGAAATTTCTTTGATTAATTTTAGCTGGCCGCACTTTGGGCAATCGGGTTGCCGTTTGGGATTTATCCGTTTGGAAAGGAAGTTGAAAATGGTGCGGCACTGGGGACAGGCGTATTCGTAAATGGGCATATTCGTGTTTGGGGCGGAGAAAGGTTGCGCAGTGGTTTCGGATTCTTACGGGAAATTTAATTGGTTCTTTAATCTAATTTTGATGATTCATTCATGGTTTTCCGTTTTATGGATTCCTGGGCGATCTTTGTGGATTCCTATTTTCCCGAAGGCCTTTGGTTACCTTGGGTTACTTCATGCGGTCGAAGGTTTGTTGGAGGATTTGCCGGTCTTTGAGGCCTTCAACTTTCTTTTTCGCCTGGGCAATCAGTGTTGCTTCATTGGCATTTTTGGTGGGGCGGTTTTCGCGGTAGAAGATTCCAAAATAGCCGGGAAAGGGATCGTCCGCCAGTCGATAAGCCGCGTTTTCGTCTGCAACGTCGTGATCGGCGGGAACTTCTTTGAAGTCGCCGCCCTTGCGCGGATTGGAGGCATCGAAGGCGCCGGGATAGAATTCGACGCATTCGCTGAGGCATTCGATGACGCTGAATCCGTCGTGGTCCATTGCTTTGTCCATCATGCTGAGGAGGTGTTTGGGGTTTGTGCTGGTTGTTCTGGCGATGAAGCTGGCGCCGCCGGCTACCAATTGTTTCATCGGATTGATGGGTTGGTCTTTGGCGCCGGTAGTGTCGGTTTTGCTTTTGAAGCCGATGGGCGAGGTGGGCGAGGTCTGTTTTTTGGTGAGGCCGTAGACGAAGTTGTCCATGATGACGTAGGTCATTTTGACGTTTTTGCGGGCGGTGTGGTTGACGTGGTTGCCGCCGATGGAAAAGGCGTCGCCGTCGCCGCCAAAGACGAAAACATGCAAGTCCGGGCGAGAAAGCGAGATGCCGGTTGCAAAGGGAAGCGCTCGTCCGTGGATGTAGTGCACTCCGTGCGCTTGGACGAAGTAGGGAAAGCGGCTGGAACAACCGATGCCGGCGACTGTGGTGATTTTTTCGTGCCAGATTTTTCTCTTTTCAATCAGTTTGAAGTAAAGGGCGAGGACGGAAAAATCGCCGCATCCAGGACACCAAGTAGGATGGTCGGCGGCGAGTTCTTTCTTTTTGAGAGGCTTTCGATCCGCATTCGCCAAGGGAGGAATCGCAATGGCGAGGTTTCCGTCTCGTTCAAGAATGGAGGGCGATTTTTCACTCATGATTCGGGGAAAGGTTGGGAGGCATTGGGTTGCCGTTTGAGCAAGGACTCTGTTCGACTTAAAATTTCTTTAACTTTGTAGGTGAGGCCGTCGGTTTTGGTAATGCTGCGGATTTTTGGATCGCAGTAGCGGGATCGCAGGAGGGTGGCCATTTGGCCGTACCCATAAAGTCCCTCATCATTCATCTCCACAACGAAGACGTGATTAAATCCGGAAAACACGTCTTTCAAGCCAGGAGGCAGGGGACTGACATGTCGGATATGAACGGAAGAAATGCTGTCGCCGGCTTTTCTTGCCTTGTCCACAGCTTCGCAAATAGGCCCCATTGTGGATCCCCAGCCAACTAGGAGAACGTTGCCTTCTGGCGGCCCGTAAATTTTCGGGGTTGGCAGGGTGGCCGCCAAATCGCGCAGTTTGTTGCGCCGTTTGGCCGTCATCTCCATGTGAATTTTAGGCGAGGCCGTCGGGTGACCGGCTTCGTCGTGTTCCAAGCCAGTGACAATGGGATAAATGCCGCTAGCGACTCTGGTTCCCGGAGCCAAGTGCTGCCGAGCGCCACTTGAATGGGTGAGGTTATATGGTTTATGCTCGGACACGGCTTCCAGCGAAGGCGATATATCCTGGCAAGTCTTGGCCAAATCCGGTTCGTCAAAGGCTTCAATTCGAGTGGCAACGGCTTGATCGGTTAAAATGATTACCGGCACGCTGTACGCCCGCGCGATATTGACCGCCTCGATGGCGGAGGCAAAGCAGTCCTCGACGTTTTGAGGCGCCAAAACGACTCGCGGAGCGTCCCCATGCCCGCCGTAGCAAGCGATGAATAGATCGGATTGCTCGACGTTGGTCGGCATGCCGGTGGATGGGCCGCCGCGTTGGACGTCAACGACTATCACGGGCACTTCGGCCATAACGCCCCAGCCAATAGCCTCCGTTTTGAGCGAAATTCCCGGACCGCTGGAACCGGTCACAGCCACTCGTCCCCCGTAACCGGCGCCGAGAGCGGCGGAAACAGAGGCAATTTCATCCTCACACTGCACAAATGTGCCGCCATACTTCGGCAACTCGCGCCGGAGAACCTCCATAACGTCGGACCATGGGGTGATGGGGTAGCCGGCGCCAAAGCGAATGCCGGCGGCAATCAAGCCATAAGCCAAGGCCTCGTTGCCGGTCATCACCAGTTGATCGCGAGTCCGCTCTTCTCCGTCGAGGAAGCGGTAAGTATCCAGAATATTGCCTATCTCGTATTGATAGCCGGCTTGAAAGGCATTCAGCGCGTTGGCGGTGACGTTTTCCGGTTTGCTTTGAAAACGTTCCCGAATCAAGTCTTCCAGCTTAGCCACGTTCAAACCAAAGGTTTTGGCAATCAGTCCAAGCGCGTAAATGTTCTTTCCTTTGTCTCGGGCCGTGCCGCCGATGGCCTCAATGGTCAGGCTGGTGATGGCGACGCCGACGTGGCGGTATCGCTCCCGCCATTCCTCGCGCGGCGCAACATGATCCGAATCGTAAAGCACCACGCCTCCCACTCTCAAAGAATCCACGTGCCTTTCATACGAATGCTGATAAAAAGCCAGAAGCAAATCCGCCTCGTCACCCGCGGTGAGAACCTCCCCAGAACCAATGCGAAGCTGAAAAATGGACGGCCCGCCGGAAATCGTGGACGGAATCGTCATGAACGTCATCACGTCCTGCTCGCTCCGCCCGGCCAATCGAGACAAAAATCCACCGATGGATTGTATCCCATCTTGAGAATTGCCCGCGATCCGAATGACCGCTTCGGAAATGTGCGAAACACGGGAAGAACCGCCGGACGCCTTGGCAGCCATTGTAGAGTCACTCATTCGAAATCACAGCCCTTCAAAATACTTTGACGGAATCTATCCGCAAACCCAAAATAAAGGCAAGTTTCCAATTCTGTCCAATTAATTATTCGAATTCCGCCGGGATTCTCAAAAAATCAAGACGGTCGAATCTAAATAAAGCACTGCGCGATGAAACATTCATCAAAAAGATGCCAAAATCCGCCGGCGCCGCATTTCCAAAATCAGTGACTGTCCATGTTTGCCGTGCTCCTTGCCCCCTTTGCTCTCGCGCCAAACGCCTCGCTTGCCCCTGAACCCTTTAAACCGAGATCAAGAAAAACAGCCAAACGACAGCAAAAATCAACAGTAAGTCCCAAAAAAACACCGAAGAAAAAACACACCCGTTTCCACTGCGACGACCAAACCGAAAAGCATTCGCTAAATCAATCTTTCACGAAAACACAACAACAGCCAAATCCCAAGAAAACACGCCGCCTACGCCGAACAAACTAATCTGCAATCGATCTTGCCTTACATCAAAATTATATTGAAGATTTTCCCAACACTACGAATTACGAATGTGAAGACCAAAACATCAAGAACAAGATAAAGCGCACTACTACGCATCAGACACAAAAACGCGGAAGAATATCCAACAAGAGAAAAGCATATGCCTTTGCTTTGTCAAAACACGTTTGGACTCCCATCGCCAAAAAACGCATGAATAAAATACTAAATGCTCCACACAAAGCATTCAACTAGGTGGTGTGGATGGATTTGTGGGATTTGGAGAGAAGGTTTTCTGTCGATGGTCTTCGGAGAACGATTGCTCATCTGCAGTGCGCGGTGGTTAACAATCCAATCCGGACGACAAGAACTCAAGCACGCCTCCGACAGCTCGCCCAACAACCAGTTGGCCATCACAAAAACATCGAGCGCATGAAACGGGAACTTATGACGCCAAAGAGCTATCACCAAATATCCTCCAAGCCGTCTTATACTAAGAGCACAACGGGATGTCTTAGTGAAACTTGCCCAATGAGTTCGACAACTAGAACACCGCCTGCTATCTAGATTAGGGTTGGGCGAAGAAGTTAGGTGATCATTAGAAAATCTAGAGGAAGGATCTTATGCGATGATTTCTCCTCAAAATATTTCACTGCATCGCCACGTTTTTCTTGGCAAGAATTCAGCCGGACGTTCCCGGTGTTTGTTCGTATTTCTAATTATTTCTAATTGCTAGCGGTGTTTCGTTATGTGTGGCGACAGCGATTGACTGCTTATTTTCGTCGAACAAGCCTTTGAAACACACTTGTAAGTGTTCGGCGCCGTCTATTGATCCAACAGTGATCCAATGAGTGCCGTAGATTTGCTTGGTAATTTCGTATAAAAAACTGGGGACGGTATTTTTAAGGAAGAGTGTTCGAGAGGATAGACGATGTTAACAAAATATGATCGCCGTGAATATATCGCCGCTTATAATTGGGGAAAAGAGTTCTGCGCTGATTTCGGTAAAGACTCTGCCATTCTGCATCTTCCCAAAGTCGTTCGATCCAAAAAAACCAAGCCAGGGGAATCGGTAAGAGAAGAGAAGGGCTTTTCTTCTATTAGCTTGCCGTTGATTCTAATTAATGGCGTCTTTCTTTTGATTTTTATTCTCTGTTCATCAGATGGAATCTGTCAACATGAACTATTTAAAGATTTCCGCAATAATCAAGCATATGAATATGGGCTTTGTATATTACTAATAACACCACGGACGCCGCAATTAAAACCTTTAACACGGCGATTAATCGCCCCGAAAAAAGTAATATATTGCTTCAGGTAAATCTGCGTCAGTTGCTGTACAAAACATGAAAAATAAAAACACTACGATTCCGAATAATTCAAAATAGCAAAAACTTCACTCTAATAGACTTTGCATTGGGAGATACTTTTTCCTCGCGTCGATGCGTTGATGCAATCGCCGTTAAATAATTGGAACCTCGGTCTTTTGAATTGTTGTAGTGAGGTTTGGCCATCGTCAAGGAATTTTGGTTATGAGTTGATTTGTAATCTTTTTGATTGTTTTCGTCGATCAAGAAATAGGGGACAACAGAGGCAAGAGGATTTGCGAGACTAATAGGAGGGGTGAGATTCGTCGTGGGCAATGATTCTTGGATGGATTCGTCTGGGAATGGTGGCTATTTCAATGGTCGGGGCGATAATTGGGGTTAGGGCGAGGCATGAGGGCGTTCATGTTGTTTAGTGTTGTTGTGAGTTCATCTTCCAGTACGTCGGCCAAGCCGGGGCGTTCCGTCGCTAAGTTGCGTTGCTCTCCCAAATCGTTGCCTAGATGGTAGAGTTCCCGGATGCCTTCGTGGAACTGGATTAGCTTCCAAGGACCTTTGCGGATGATGCTGTAAGGTCCGGGAGCGTGGCGGTAGTGGGGAAAATGCCAGATCAAGGCGTCTCTGTTCAATGGTTTTTGTCCGCCGGAGCGCAGCAGGGCAAGGAGGGAGCGGCCGTCAATGGGTCGGTTTTTGGGCATTGGGATTTTGGCGGCTTCGAGGATGGTGGGGAATACGTCGATGGAGCTGATAGGTTCAGCGGAGGTTTTGCCTGCTGGGATTTGCCCTGTCCAGCGCACGAGAAAGGGGACGCGGATTCCGCCTTCGTAGGGGTATCCTTTGCCGGAACGCAAGGGGGCGTTTTCAGTAGGGTTTCCGTTGCGGTCCAGTCCGCCATTGTCGGAGGTGAAGATGAGGATGGTTTTTTCGGCTAGTTTCAGTTGGTCTAAAGTTTGCAGTATTTTGCCGGTGGAGCGATCAATGGATTCCACCATCGCGGCGTATTTTGCGTTTGTGTTTGATTTTCCCGTTTGGCGGTATTTTGCCGCAATGGCTTCTTCGGCTTGGATGGGGGTATGCACGGCGTAGTGCGCAAGGTGGATAAAGAATGGCTCTTCCTTCCATCGGTGAATAAGTTGAATCGCTTCTTCCGATTCGCGGTCGGTCAAATATTGTCCTTTTTTTCTGCCTTCAAGATGGGGAATGCCTTGGCGAATCATGGGGTGTTTATGCTTCGGCTGCGCAAAGGGATCGAAGTAGGAGGGAGGCTGGCCGTAGTCGCATCCGCCTCGATTGACATCGTAGCCTTGTTGCGTCGGATACCAGTCATCGTCGCCCAAGTGCCATTTTCCGATATGCGCCGTTTTGTAGCCGCTTTTTTTCAAGGCCTCGGCAATGGTGATTTCTTCGCGCTCCATCCAGTAGGGATTGGGCGGGCAAAGCAGGCGCTGTTTTGGCGAGCCGACAAAATCCGAAGGTTTTGAAGGTTTGGCGGCGCGTCCGCGTTGGAAACGGGCGCGAATCCAATCGGTCACGCCAATGCGAGCCGGATAGCGTCCGGTTTGAATCGCCGCGCGGGTGGGCGAACAAACTGCGCAGGCGGCGTAAGCGTCGGTAAAGCGCATGCCTTCGGCGGCCAGTCGGTCAATGTTCGGCGTTTGGAAGTAGTCGCTTCCTTGGCAGGAAAGATCCATCCAACCCAAGTCGTCGACCAAAATAACAATGAAGTTCCAGCGGGAGTCTTCTTTGGCCGCAGCCGGCGAAATCCATAAAAGACCAAAAACCAAGAGAATGGAAAACGAGCGCATTTCGAAAGCATGCCGAGAAAGGCGGCGCTTGGCAAGTTGGCAAATTCAGCGGACTGCGGGCGAATTTCTCGGCTCTTAGAGGCTTTTGCCCGGCTTTTGACTAGCGCGCGTTTCCAGAATTCGAACTGGTCGTTCTTTGGGAAACAAAAACTCCGCTGGAGAAACAAGTTCCATCTCAAGTAGAGGCCCAAAGCGCCAACCCGTTCATTCGGCGGCCAAGCCTACCCCATCCACCGCAACGGAAAAATCATTCTGCGCTTTTCTGTTCTATCAAGCGATGCAGTGCCGCCGCTCGCGCTTGGCCTTTTTCCACCTGCTCCGCCGTGAGAATCTCTTCGAGAGCGGAAATCTTTTCGCCAAGCTTATTCCACGTCAGTGATGGTGTGCGAAGATCTTCGAAAAGCTCTTCGCGAGTGTAAATCTTTTCGCCGACTTCTTCGTGTCCATTTGCTTTCGCCAAGAGAAACCAAGCGTATGCTTCAATGTCATTCTTCGGCACACCTCCGCCGCCTTCGGCATATATCAAGCCAAGGTGGGGTTGCACCCAATCATTTCCCTGCTCAGCCACTTTTCGAAGCCACTTGACCGCTTCTATGTAATTCTTCGGCACGCCTTGGCCATGGTAATACATCTTGCCAAGGTAGTGTTGCGCCCCCACATCCCCTTGCTCGGCCGCCTTTTGAAACCACTTTGCCGCTTTCTTGTAATCCTGCGGCGTGTCTTGGCCATGGTAATACATCCAGCCAAGTTGATGTTGCGCCCCAGCATGCCCTTGCTCGGCCGCCTTCTCATACCACATTTCCATTAGCACATCATTCTTCGGCACGCCTTGGCCATTGAGATACATCACGCCAAGTTGGTTTTGCGCCTTGGCATACCCTTGCTCGGCCGCTTTTCGAAGCCACTTGGCCGCTTCCTTGTAATCCTTCGGCACGCCGACGCCATAACGATACATCTGGCCAAGGTTGTGTTGCGCCTCAGCGAGCCCTTGCTCGGCTTTTGTTTTCGTCGCCTTGAAACGCTCGCTTTCCTGCCCGTTCGCCATTCCCACACCGCAAAGCAAAGCGACGGCCGTCAATAAAGATGAGATTTGTTTCATATCAATTTTTGAAAGACCGCTTTGGCTTTTCTCCTCGCTCAGAACGGAAAAATCATTTTGCGCCAATCGATCGATGAAGATCCAACGCCCGAGCTTGGCCTTTTTCCTTCTGCTCCGCTGTGAAAACCTTTTCATAATGGGAAACCAATTTTCTGGATTCTTCGAATCCTTTTGCTTTCGCCAAGAAAAGCCAAGCGTATGCTTTAACATAATCCTGCGGCACGCCTTCGCCAACGTGATACATCACGCCAAGATTGTGTTGGGCTCTAGCAATTCCTTGCTCGGCCGCTTTCCGAAACCACTTCACCGCTTCAATATCATCTTTTCCCACGCCTATAGCACCGTAATACCTTACGCCAAGGTTGTTTTGCGCATCAGCATACCCTTGCTCGGCCGCTTTCCGAAACCACTTCACCGCTTTAATATCATCTTTTTTTTCCACGCCTTCGCCTTTGTAATACTTCACGCCAAGGTTGTTTTGCGCCTTGGGATACCCTTGCTCGGCCGCTTTCCGATACCACTTCACCGCTTCAATGTCATCTTTTTTTTCCACGCCTCGGCCTTTTTCATACATCCAGCCAAGGTTGTTCTGCGCTATGGGAAACCCTCGTTCAGCCGCTTTCCGATACCACTTCACCGCTTCCACATAATCCTGCGGCACGCCTCGGCCATTTTGATGCATCCAGCCAAGGTTGTTTTCCGCTGCGGGAAGATCTTCCTTGGCCGCCTTCCGATACCACTTCACCGCTTCCTCATAATCCTGCAGCACGCCTTCGCCTTTTTGATACATCACGCCAAGGTTATTTTGCGCTTCGGCAAACCCTCGATCAGCCGCTTTCCGAAACCACTCCTCCGCTTTCACATAATCCTGCAGCACGCCTTCGCCTTTGAGATACCTTACGCCAAGGTTGAATTGCTCTTCGGCAGTCCCTTCCTCGGCCTTTTCCAATAACAACTTCACTCCCTCCCGTTTTTGGTCGGCGGCGTTTCTTTCGATAGATCGGCTTTTGAGGAAAACTGCCCTGTAACAACGACGGTTATTACAAAGGAAAGAAACAGCCCCCCGGTAATACTAATAACCCCAATTTTCTTCTTCTTTAAAAAACGGATAATAGAGTCAATTATCTCCATAAGGGTAAGCCACTTATTGTTCATCTCCTTCATAGAGGTGAGTTTCTTATCGTTCTCATCGATCTTCTCCTCCATAGGGGTGATCTTCCTATCGATCTCATCGATCTTCTCCTTCATAGAAGTGAGCTTCTTATCGTTCTCATCGATCTTCTCCTTCATAGAGGTGAGCTTCTCATCGTTCTCATCGAACCTCTTATCGAACCAATGCTCAAGACGCTTGAGCTCTTTATCGAACCAACCCTCAAGACGAGCGACATTCTTATCGAGTTGACTCTCAATCCGGTCTCTTTCATTCTCGTTCATCACCTGAATTTGTAAAGTTCGCCTTACTTCTAATCTCTCTCAGCGGATTCGTCAATCCCAAAATCCACAAAAAAAAGAGAAAAATTGGGGAAGAGAAGAGTGGCCAAAAGGCAAAAGCAGATTCGCTTGATGGATGGGTAGGCAAAAGCTCTTGTTTCGGCGCGGTTGGTTGGTTTTGGGAATTTTCTGGTTTTGGGAAGTTTTGGTGGATCCAAAAGCCATCTGAGACGGCTTAGTATCGGCTTCGTCTCGGTTTTGCCGATGGAGAAAGTTTTGCCCGCATTTTCTTCAAAACGGGGTTTGGCGGGAACAGATTCTAGGCGGTTATTCGTGTCGCAGGGCTTCGACGGGGTCCATTTTGGCGGCGCGGGTGGCTGGATAGATGCCAAAGACAATGCCAACGGCGGCGCTGATGGAAAAGGCGATAATCGGCGACCAGATGGTTACGATGGTTACCATTTCGGTGAAGACGGAGACGAGGAAGGGAATGACGAGGCCGAGGACGACGCCGATCAATCCGCCCATCCCAGACAAAATGACGGTTTCCACCAAAAACTGCGTGGTGACGTCTCCTCTCTTGGCGCCTAATGCCCGGCGCACGCCGATTTCGCGGGTTCGTTCCGTGACGCTGGCCAACATGATGTTCATGATTCCGATGCCTCCCACTAAAAGGGAAATGGCGGCGATGGATCCCAGAACGATGTTGAAGATTCGCTTGGTTTCTTCCGCGCGATTGAGAAGTTCCAAAGGCACCACCATTGTGTAGTCCGCTTTTTTGTGCGTCATCTTCAGCAAGGCGCGGACGAGTTCGGCGACCGAGATGACCGCTTTTCCTTCGGAGGCGCGGACGGTGAGTTCGTGCAGTTCCACGCGCTCTCGTTCCGTGCTTCCGCTGCGGCGGCGCACCAAGATTTCGCCGTAGTGCATTCGCGAGGTGGAAAGAGGGAGATACATGCGGCTGTGAACGGTGCCGGAAACGCCGGAGGCTACGGAAAGGCCGGGAGTCACGGAATCTCCGGCGGCGTCTTCCAAAACGCCGATCACGCGAAAGTAGGAAATGCCGACGCGGACGTCTTTCCCCAGCGGATCTTCCAAAGGAAACAAACGATTCGCCATTGTGGAACCCACGACGCAGACGTTGGCCTTGTCCTTGAATTCGATGGAGTTGAAAAAACGCCCGGCCCGCATCCGCTGATTTCGAATGCGCTTAAAATCCGGGGTGGTTCCCACAATTTCCGCATCCACTCGATAGGGGGCGTTCCAAACATATTCCCGAATGATTCGCGCGGGAACGACGATGCGAACGCCCGGAATGGTCTCTCGAATTCGCCCGGCGTCCACTTCTTTCAAACCGTAGTCCAAAGTGTAGCTGCTTTGCGCGCTTTCGGTAACTTTCTGCTCTTCGGGCGGTTTGATGCTTCGCACAATGATGTTTTGGCTGCCGAGGCTTTTGATTTGCTCCTGCGCTTCGTAGCTTGCGCCCTCGCCAATGGCAAGCATGGCGATTACAGAACACACGCCGAACACAATCCCCAGCACCGTCAACAAGGAACGCAGGCGGTGCATCCAAAGGCTCTTGAAACCCAAACGCACAAGCCGGGAAATCAAGGCAAAGGAGTTGCGGCGAAACGGTTGCATCAATGAAAGGCCGAGAAATGCCCGCGACAAGAGGCGCTTCTCAACTGCTTGTCCCGGATTCGCCCTTATCTTCCGCAGAAGGGGTGGACAGAGTGTCTTCGGTTTGCCCTTTTTGGTTGGTCGGCGCTTTGAGCGCGACTTTTTCCCCAATCTCTAATCCGTCGAGAATCTGGATATACTCGTCGTTGTATTCTCCCGTTCGCACCACTCGCCGCCGTAGCGAGCCTTTGTGGACGTAGCAGACTTGCTCTTCTTCTTCGGCAAAGACCGCCTGAATGGGAACGAAGACGACGTCTTGGAGTTCGTCGACCAGAATCTCCACCTTGGCCGTCATCCCGGGTTTTAGCCATTGGTGAACGCCTTCAATTTTGATGGTCGTTTTGTACACTTTGAGATTAGGGTTCATCCAACGATTGGCAGAATCGGGCAGGATGGCGACTTTCGTTACCTTGCCTTGAATGGGGCGGTCGGGAAAGGACTCCACGCGGATGCGGGCCCGCATGTCTTTTTTGACTTTTTTGATGTACGATTCGTGGATTTTAACGCGCACTCCCATTGCGTTCATGTCGGGGATGGTGATGATGACTTGCCTTTGGCGCACGGTGGCGCCCTCGCGAATCTGCTCCTCACCATAGTAGTGACGCTCGCTATTTCCGCCGTAAGTGACCAATCCCTGCTTGCGGGCGTAGATTTTGGTTTTGGCAAGCTGCTCTTGGAGTTCTTTTAAATCGCTTTGCTCAATGCGGTACCTGCCTTGGGCGGATTTGAACTTCGCTTCGGCTTGGGCCAGTTTCGAAATGGCTTCTTTTTGCGTTTTATCCAGATTTAGGAGCGATTCTTCGTATTTGGAAACCAGTTCCTCGGCGGTTTTGGGAAACTCGTAAATTTGAAATAGTTTCCGTGCCGTGTCAGTCGCCTTGACTTGCACTTTCGCTTTTTCCACGCGCACTTCGTCGTTTTCCAATTCTTTTTTGGTGACGAATCCCTTTTCAAAGAGCCGCTGGGTGCCGACAAGGTCGGCTTCGGCCAAACCCAAGTCCGTCTTTGCCACCAACCACTCATCCTCCGCCTTGCGGATTTTTTGCTGCGCCTCGCCGTCGCCGAGCAGTTCTTCATCGGCGTATTCTGAATAGTCGATGACGACGGTTGTGGGGCGGAGCAGTTCCTTGGAAGATTCCTTCTCTGCCGGCTCTGGCTCTGGCTTGGGCGCGGGGATTTCAGGGATTGGGGGAAGTTGAAGCGGCGGCGGATCGGCAAGGGGGAGCATTCTCTTTTTGCCGGAGGGTGGAAACCCGGAAAGGGGCGATTCCTCCGTCTCGTCCAAAAAAATTTCCCCAATGCCCAAATTGGGAGGGAGTATTGTTACATCAATCCGCTCCGGCTCCCGCAAACCCAAGCGTTGGAAGATTTCCTCCGTCAACTCGGCCCCTAAAAACTTTTCCACATCCATTCGGGCAAACTTCATAGCCAGCTCCGCCGCTTTGACGTCGCTAAGGTTTTGGTTGACTTGGATGTCCAGCGCATTTTGGGCCTCGGTTAGGGAAGCGACCGTGGATTGAAACTGGAGTTCCTGAGTCACGAGCTTCTGTCGAATTTCCGAAGAATCCAACTCGACCAACAGGGTTTGATCTTCGACGTCCTGCTCGGTCACTTGATACCCTTCGTCGATGATGCTGAGGATTTTGGTGCCTTGATACCCTTCCACTTCAGAGCGAATTTCCTGAACTTCCAACGCTTCGACGCTGCCTCCTTCCATGACGGTGATCGGGACATTCCCCCGCCGCACTTCAAAAAACATATTGGCGTCGGCAGAGGCGTCCCTTCCCATTCTCGCCAGAAATCCCAGCAACAAAACGACGGCAAGGAAGGCGAGTCCCCATCCGGCGGGACGCCGAAAGCGAGGCGGCAAAAAAAACAATTTATTCTTCATAACTTGGTTCAATCCAATTTCCAGAGTCGCTGACTTGCAAAACGCCCAAAGCGCTCCAAAAGTTGAGCCGGGCAATCGTGTGATTTACCAGAGCCGACGACCTTTGATTGAGCGCGTTGATAAAGTCATTCTGGGCTTCCACAAAATCTCGAGCGTTGCCCAAGCCGAGTTCGGAGCGCAGATTTTCCTCTTCGACGCGTTGTTGTCCCAGTTTTACGCCGATCTCGCTGATCTCAAACTGGCGCTTGGCCTGATCCAGATTTCGAAGGGCTTCGGTCACGCCCAGTTGAATCTCATCTTCCTCCAACTGAGCTTGACGAACGGCCTGATCAAATTGAATCAAGGAGGCGCGATAAGCGTTTCTCTCGGAACGCCGATCCAAAGGAAGTTCCAAATTGACGACGGCGTCCCAACTTGAGCGATCCCAACCAAAGGAAAGCGGCTCGTTTGGATCAGAATCCAAGTTTCCCGAAAGCGCCAAATCCAACGCCGGCAACAGTCCGTTGCTCGCTACTTGAACTTTCCGGGCGGCGTCCATCGCTTGGTCGCGGGCGGTGTGCAAATCCATTCGCGAGGCTAATGCGACGAGAACGGAGCTTTGCAGATCCAGATCCGGATGCAGAATGGAAAGGCTCTCCACTTCTTGCGTATCAAAAACAAGGGGCGCGGCGGCGGAAAGCCCCAACTGCCTCACTTTGAAATCGTCCAGCGACTGCTTGTAGTTGCGGACGCGGTCAATCCACTGGCTCTCGGCGGAAAGTTCGGCTTGTTCCAACTGCCCCAATTGCGAACGGGATCGGCGGCCTTCCGCAAACATGGCGCGGCCTTCTTCGGCGTTCCGTCGGAAACTCTCCAACCCAAGAAAGGCGTTGCGGGCAAACTCGCGGTTTAACAACACGCGGTAATACGCCTCGGCCACCTGCACGGTAAATTCCTGCCGAAAACGAACAAAGTCTCGCAACGAATACATCACATTCCGCTCCGCCTGCGTCAAGTTTTCCATTGTGACAAGATATCCCCGGCCGCGCAACAATGGTTGCATGACTCTTGCGGTCATTCGCGACGGCGAACGCCTTTGAGTAAAAAACTGAAGAAAATCCGTCGTAAAATCCGCCATCAAACGCGTGCCTCCTCGAAGCAATTGATTGAATCCAACCTTCAAAGGAAGACTAGACTCAGTCGTCTTGTCGACTCCCTCTTCGATAACTTCCCGCGCCGCATTTTCATTATATGCGCCGGCGGCGGAAAAAATAGGCGCGAAATCATAGCGAGCCAAAGTCAAGCCCAACGCGGACAGATACACCGTCTCCTTTCGCCTTTGATAATTGCGGTTGTGTTTGGTGCCTAATTCCAATGCCTTGCGCAGAGAGATTTGGTAAGCGCCCAATTCCAGCGTTCCCGCCTCTCCCAAAAAATCGGCGGTCGACTCCGTTTGCGGCAAGCCTTCCCAAGTTTCCACGGGAAGCATTTGGATGGAGAAATTGTCGCCGAATTCAGGCACTTCCCGCGACTTTTCCGCAAGAATGGCCGCCACCTGCCGATCCGCCGCCTGCCGATAACGTTGCGGCGAGCAAGCGGACAACAACAGCAAACCGACCGTCAAAATCAAAAGCGACGCCATTTGCCTCAATTGCGCGCCGAATCGCAGCCGTCTTGCGCAAAACACTTTTTCCACTCGTTTCAAGAATCCGTTGCATTCATGATTGCGCCCTCAAATCTTTCGTCAACGCCGCCAGCACTTAAAGAATAGACCATTTCAATCCAAAAACGTCGTAAAAATAGTGAAAAAAGAATCCCAGACCGCCCAATAAAGGAAAGGTTTTATACCGAAACAGGGGACAATTGGGGCGAGAATTCCTCACTCTTCTCCTCATTCTTCAAGCCGATCTCCGGTTGGAAAACTTCCACAGCGCGCCGTAACGCGCCGACGGCAAAGAGAATGGGATACAATTTTTCATAATACCACAGCTTGGCAAAATAGAACCCGATGGGGCTGGAAGCGCCGAATTGATCCGCCTCTACTCGTTGCAACAACCATTCCAAACCTTTTCCCGCCGCCGCCTTTGTCCAACTCGACTCCAGTCCGTCCGTTGACGCGCCGGCGAACAACGCTTCCACTGCCAGCGAAGTCTCTTCCACAGAAGAGGAGGCGCCGTAACTGCCACCCCAGCCTCCGTCATCATTCTGGTTCAGCGCCAGCCAGTGCATTCCTTGAACGACCGACGGCATCGCCGACCGCCGCGCCTTCTTTGGCAATCCAATCAAGGCCAAAAGAACCCGCGCCGTGCCGTAAACGGGATTTTCGTCGCCGGAAACTTCCTGATTGCCAAACCACAAAGGAAGCCAGCTCCCGTCTTCTCGTTGACGCCTAAGCAGAAACCGAACCGCCCGCCGCAGAGAACGTTCGGCCAGAACTTGATCCTTTGGCGCCAACTTCGGCATCCATAAAGACCAGGCGCGCAACGCATGCGCCGTAATGTCGTCGCTGCTCCGATCAAAGGGCAGTTTTCCCCAGCCTCGGCAGAAAGTAGGGACGCCTCCGTCCCGATTTTGAACATTGCAAAGCCAGCGGATTCCCGCCGCCGCGCGTGCTTGGCGCAAGCCCGCAAGCGTCGAGGAATTGGAATCTTCTTTGCCCGCAAGATCCCAAAGACGATGCAGGGCGATCAAGGCGCCGGCGGTATCGTCCGCATCGGGAACGCCTCCCGGCAAATCTGTCCAAGCCCAGCCGCCCGGCTCCGCTTGGGTGTAGGGATGGCGTCCTGTATATTGCCGACGGCGAATCCATCCAGCTAAAGCCTCCCGCTCTTTCCGAGGCAAGACCAACAGGCCGCGAGTTCCCAAGGCGTTGACGGAAAGCGTCGTGACCCAAGCGCTCAGATTGGTATCAATCGCCCAACTGCCGTCTTTGCGGACGGAGTTGGCAACAAAGTCCGCCGCTTTCAAAGCGACTGGATGCGCGGCCAATCGGCTCGAAGCCATGCTCATGGCCACAAAACTGGTCAATGGCGTCGCCTCCAAAAACCCGCCGTTGGCTGGTTGAATCGACTGCAAGACCGAAAGGCACTTGACCCGAAACGAAGAGCGGATCGCCCGCAAAATCGGGCTTTTTGGAGGAAGATGCGTGTGCCGAGCCATGCCCACCGCAATCAAGGCCGGCAAGGCGTAACTTACCACCGGAAGCCGCAAGGCCGCATACCACTTGGGAGGAAACGCCGCCAACTCAAAGGGAAGGGGACGTACCCACCGCCAAGCCGTTCGCCCGTCGCCCAAACGGCCGGCAATGGCCGCCATCGTTAAAATCGGCGCGGAGAAAGTCTTGTCCTTGCCGTAGCGCCGAGTCACCGCCTCCGCAATTTTCTCCGCTTCCATGCCTCCGGCATACTCCCGTAGCCAAGATTCTGCTCGGTCTACGGTTCCTTGAAACGGATGACCGCCCTCTTTTCCAATCAAATTAAGCGCCGACCAACACAACACGGTTGTGCTTACGTTGCTCCGGCTCCGATCCGTATCTCCCCAACCGCCGTCAGGATTGGCGCGCTTTGCTATCCATTCCAAACCTCTCCCGATCAATCCTTGATAACGAGGATAGCGCATCGGCGGGGCAGGCGGATCAAAAAGGGATTGCGAGGAAGAAAAGGTTCGAGAAACAGACGCAGAGGCGGGTAGTCGACAACCGTCAAGCGCCCGGTCCATCGCAAACAAAGCGGTGACGGCGGTCGCCGTTGCCAAGGGAGAACTGCTGAGAGATCCTTCCCAATGCCCCAATTCTTCGCGCTCGGCCAACAAAGCGCTCCTTGCTTTTTCAAACGCGGCGGCAACTCTGCTTGGAAATTCAGAATTCGGAACGAAGAATTCAGAATTCATAATGGCGACTGGAAGTCAATAGCGAGTAAAGATAGCGGACTGGCCAACCACGCAAATAACGGGCAACGGATTTATTCCTCGTTTCCAGTTGTCGATTCGCCTCCCCGTCGCCGTTCAGGAAGGATCGCGCAAGCCCCCCTGCATCCGAAAAGACGACTCAAAGCCAAGCGATTCCGACTGACCCAGCGGTAGACAATTTCCGCAATCCAAATGACGCCGGGAAACCAAAGCGCCAACGCAAAGGGAACTAAAACGGGCATTCGCATCCCGACAAATCGGACGCAGCGCGCACCGCGGTGAATCTTGCCGTCTTTCGCCAAACAGTGAATCGCCTCCAAAAGATTTTCCCGAGAAACATCCAACGCCAATCCGGCGGCATGCGCGTCCTTGATGGGAAAAAAAGACACCGCGTCCAACCAGTCCAACCAAGTCAACAACCGAATTTGAAACACGCAAAACGGGCAGTCTCCATCGTAAATCACGAGATGCCGCTTCCGAACCGCCGTCATTTCCCTCATATCTCCGCTCAAAATGCCTCAAAACTTGCGGCGAATTCAATGAAAAAATTCGCCTCCATCGTTTCCCTCTCCTAACATTCGAATTCTTCGGATGGATTCGCCAGCGTTTAAAATCCCCAGAAAAAAACCGGACGCAAAACCCGCTCATTCAAAGCCCTCGCTTACTTTCGAAAATAATGCTGGCGCACTCGATAAAAAAGCTTTTCTTTGCCGGGCAAGAGCGGCACGGTTGCTTTTTCCGAATCCGTCTGTAAAACCTTCCATTGCGTCCATTTTTGCAGATCTGAAGAAATTTCCACTTCATAGCGAAAGCAGTGATAAGCCCACCAAACCAGTTGATGCGTTTCCGGAGTCGTTTCGTCCTCTTCCGGCAAAATTTGCAATCCCCACACAAAATTCGGAAGCACATACGGCGGAAATGAAAAGATTGTCAGTTGAAGAGCTGGCGGATGTGCCGGAGGAAGGCCGTGTCCTCCCAAAGATTGATGATGCGCGTCTCTCGTTCCGAAGAGACTCCCATCTTCGTTGGTGACAAAAACCTGCAAATCCACCGGGCCGGGTCCGGGAACACCTTCAATGACGCGCACGCCGCCAACGAAAATGCCCGTGCCTTCGCCGGTGATTGGGTGATTTCTGAATTTCACCGGCTCGCCGACGGGAGTTCCGTCCGCCAACTGCAACTGCGCGGTGAAGTCCGATCCCAACCACATCGTTTCCTCGCAAGGCCCGGATCCTGGGATTCTAATCGGCTCGTAGAGATTGTGGAAGTCAACGGTTCCTTGGGCGGCGGCGTTCCAAGCGGCGGCGCACAATAAGGCAAACAGCAGTTTCTTCATAAGCGGCGATGCGTTTTAAGCGCAAAAACATTTTGAACAGCGAAGCATTTTGACGGAGCCCGCTGTTTTCTTCAAGCATTCCCTCCGCGCAGACTTTCCGGGTTGTTCGCTTATTTTTGAATTTTGAGCTTTGAAAAAAATGCTTGCGTTTTTCTTTGGAAAAGGAATAACGATTTCTCTCTTGATTGGATATGGGCAAGTCACTCGTCATCGCAGAGAAACCATCAGTCGCTTCCGACATTGCCAAGGCTTTGGGTTGCGCTCGATGCGACGATTATTTTGAGAACGACCGCTACTTGATTTGTTCGGCGATCGGCCACTTGCTGGAAATCGTCGTGCCGCCGGGATTGGAAGCCAAACGCGGCAAGTGGTCTTTCAAACATCTGCCGATGATTCCGCCTCGGTTTGATCTGCATCCCATTCCAAAAACCAAGGACCGCCTCAAACTTCTCCAAAAACTAATGAAGCGAAAGGACGTGGACGGCCTAATCAACGCCTGCGACGCCGGACGGGAAGGCGAATTGATTTTTCGCTACATCGTTCAATACGCAAAAAGCCGAAAACCAGTGAAGCGGCTTTGGTTGCAGTCCATGACCCGCGCGGCCATTCAAGAAGGATTTGAGCGGCTTCGCCCGGACGAAGACCTCCAACCTTTGGCCAACGCCGCTGTTTGCCGCTCCGAATCCGATTGGATCGTGGGCATCAACGGCACGCGGGCGATGACCGCCTTCAACTCCAAATCCGGCGGCTTTCATCTAACAACCGTCGGGCGCGTGCAAACGCCTACCTTGTCCATCCTCGTGGGACGGGAAGAAACAATCAAAAAGTTCAATCCCAAAAAATATTGGGAAGCGCACGCCGTCTTCCAAGCGCAGTCCGGCGCCTACTCAGGCCGTTGGTTCGACGAAAAATTCGACAAATCCAAAAAAGCCAAGGACGGCGAATTGCGGCCGGAGCGACTTTGGGATCGCGAAAAAGCCCTCCAAATCGCCCGGGAATGCCAAGGCAAAACCGGTATCGCCTCCGAAGAAAGCAAACCCAGCCGCCAACAGTCTCCTCTGCTCTTTGACTTGACCAGCCTCCAAAGAGAGGCCAACTCCCGGTTTGGCTTTCCCGCAGCCCGAACTCTGCAAATCGCGCAGGCGCTTTACGAACGCCACAAACTCGTCACCTATCCAAGAACCGACTCCAGAGCCTTGCCGGAAGATTATCTCGATACCGTCCGCAATACATTGAAAACTCTTGCCTCCTCCGAATATGGAATTTTCTCTCAAAAAATCCTCGATCAAAACTGGGTAAAACCAAACAAACGAATCTTCAACAACGCCAAAATTTCCGATCACTTCGCGATCATTCCCACCGCCGTCCATCCCAAGAAAAGCCTGAGCGAAGCCGAACAAAAACTCTACAACGCCATCGCTCGCAGATTTCTTGCGGTGTTTTTTCCAGCGGCGGAGTTTTTGCTAACCACTCGAATCACCCGCGTCGGCAGGCAACCATTCAAGACCGAAGGCAAAGTTCTCGTCTCGGCCGGATGGCTGGAAGTTTACGGCAAGCAAAGCCAAGACGAAGAGAAAGCCAATCTCGACCCCATTGAACCAAAAGAAAACGTCCAAACCCCGGAAGTCAAAATTCCGGAGTTCGAAACCAAACCCCCGCCTCGCTACACCGAAGCAACCCTGCTCAGCGCAATGGAAGGAGCCGGAAAACTGGTGGACGACGAAGAACTCCGCGCGGCAATGAGCGCCAAAGGATTAGGCACGCCGGCCACCCGCGCGGCAATCATCGACGAATTGCTCCGAAAAGAGTACGTGCTTCGCAACCATCGAGAATTGCAGCCCACCGCCAAAGCCTCTACTCTGATCGCCCTGCTTCGCGGGCTTCAAATTCCCGAACTTTGCTCGCCCGAACTCACCGGAAACTGGGAATACGAGCTAAACCAAATGGAACAAGGCCGCCTCCAACGCGGCGTTTTCATGGACAAAATTCGAACGATGACCAAAACCATCGTCGAGAAAGCCAAGAGCTACGAAAGCAACACCATTCCCGGAGACTTTGGCACATTGGACTCCCCCTGCCCCAAGTGCGGCGCCGGCAAAGTTCAGGAAACTTACAAAACCTTTCAGTGTCCCTCGCATCCCTCATGCGACTTCTCCCTTCGGAAAATCGCCGCCGGCCGACAGTTCGAACCCCGTGAAATCGAAGAACTGCTCGCCAAAAAGACCATCGGCCCACTACAAGGATTCCGCAATAAACAAGGCCGCCCCTTCGCGGCAATCATCAAACTCACCGACGAATTCAAAATAGAATTCGACTTCGGAAACCCAGAAAAAGAAACCGAACAAACAACCACAGATTTCGCACAACAAGAACCGCTGGGCAAATGCCCAAAATGCGGAACACCCGTCTATGATGTCGGCATGAAATATGTGTGCAAAAAATCCGTCGGCGAAGAAAAATCCTGCGACTTCCGCTCCAGCAAAATCATCCTCCAACGAGAAATCCCGGCCGAGCAAATGAAAAAACTCCTCGCCCAACGCAAAACAGACCTGCTGAATCAATTCATCTCCAAAAAAAGCGGCAAACCCTTCAACGCCTTCCTTGTCCTCGGCAAAAACGGAAAAATCAGCTTCGAATTCGAACCACGCCCCGCCAAAAAAACCACCGCAAAATTCGCCAAAAAAGAGACCGCCAGAATTGCCAAGATAGACCTGCAAAACCGACAACGACTAGGTAAATGCCCCCTCTGCGACGGCGGCGTTTACGACGCCGAAACCGACTACATCTGCGAACATACCCAAAAAAACGAAAACCCGTGCGGCTTCCGCTCCGGCAAAATCATCCTCCAACGAGAAATCCCGGCCGAGCAAATGAAAAAACTCCTCGCCCAACGCAAAACAGACCTGCTGAATCAATTCATCTCCAAAAAAAGAGGCAAACCCTTCAACGCCTTCCTTGTCCTCGGCAAAAACGGAAAAGTGAGATTCCAATTCCCCCCGCGCGACAACTAATTTCGCCTGCCCACTTACCCCACCCCAATCAACTCCCAAGAAAATCCCTAAAACACGCAAGCTGATAAATTGCCCAACAACAAACTTTTTGTCCGCCAATCCCCCTTCCCTTCGCCAAAAACCGACGCCCCAACAATCCTTAACTTGCAAACAAAAAGCGGACGAAGAATTTCCATCATCTCAAATTTTCTTCTTGTATTCTTGAATTTCGCCATTTCCAAGAAATCTTTTTCGATTTTGAGATCGACGCTTTGCGAAGGGAAAACTAAAAAAAATCGTTTTTTGTTTTATAATCCATACGATGACATTAGGATGAGCGTATCTGGAAGCAGTTTGTTCTATTTCATCGATCAGACTTCTTGTTAGGTAAGAGCGGGCTGGACAACAAACGCATTAGCGTCTTTTATGCGCAGAGCGACAATAATTCTGGGGGCTCTATTAGCCCAGAGAGCAGAGGGGTGCATCTTATTAGCGGCCAACAGCGATGGTTTGATATGGATTCTCGTCCAGAGCGCAACTATCCCCGAACCGGAGGAATGCGCATTTGCGTTTGGTTTGTTTGTCTTGGGTTTTGTGATTGTCCGCCAACGCTTTCATAAGAAATGCCAACAAGCTATCACAGCTTCGTGGCTGGGTGTTTGTGGTCGCTGGTCTTTGTGCCGAAAGGACCAAGCGGCCGATGCTTATTGAATTGTGGTTTGTGGCTAAGGGATCATGATTTCTGTGTTGGATTAGTCAGCGTCAACAGCTAGGGGAGTAGTGAATATCTATGGCCAATGGCTTGCGATTTGAAATTAGCGGCCAGCCAGTGATTTATCATTACGCCGATGATCAGGAAACCACGCAGTTCTTATGTCGACCTAGTCAGAGGTCGAGGATGGGTAGTTGGTAGCCTGTTAATGACAAGATGGCAAAGGCGTCTTTTTCCGTCTTGTTTCTGCAAGTTGGGAAGCGGGGTTTTGTGATGTGATTTGTAGTTGGGCTAGCGGTTGTTATTTGCAAAGGGGGATTGGGTTTTTGGCTTTGCTTTTGGGATTTTTCGCTCTAACGATAATTTGGATTGTGGGAACACGACCTAGTTTGACCGGCATCCTTAAATTGCTGTTATGACTTATCTAAAGATGCTGTTCATTCTCCTTTTTGCCGAGCAGTTTTTGCGCATTTTCTGCTTTTGTTTGCGGCAAAAAGCGGCGCTGTTGAAGAAACCTCTATTTTATCAGTTGCTGGAGAGATCTTGCGTTTTCCCGCCGCTCGGCAATACTTCCGCTATGGAATCTTTGGAACAAGCATTGCTCGACAAACTCATGGAACTGGAAACAGCCTCCAAAAACCTCGCCACCGCCGAACCCAAACCCAACTTGATGCGCTTGTTCGGAGAAATTGAGAACTTGGCCGGCCGCCTCCCCCAATCCTCCAATCCGTCGCTCCTCCACTATCTCCAGCGCAAGAGTTACCAAAAAGCCCGCCGGCTCTTGCAAGGCGAAAACCCAGAATCGGAAACTCCTGAGGCAGGCAAAGCCAAATGCGCTCGTTAGATTGCCAATTTCCGCATTTCTCCAAACAAAGCCAAAGCGCTTCTAATGATTGACGACACCATCGCCGCCATCGCCACCGCCGCAGGCGAAGCCGCTCTTTCCGTCATCCGCCTTTCCGGGCCGGAAGCCTTCGTTATTGCCGACCGTTGCTTTCGTCCTGTCGGTCCCCGCTTCCAATCGCCACTAAACGCGCCAACGCACACCATCCACTACGGGAAATTTATCCAACCCGGCCGAAGCGAAAACAGAGACGCCCATCGGCAAGGCCGCCTCATCGACGAAGTCCTGCTCACAATCATGCGCGCGCCCCGAACCTTCACAAAAGAGGACGTGGCCGAAATCTCCTGCCACGGCGGGACGATCCCAACCAAAGCCATTCTCGACACCCTTCTCAAACAAGGAGCGAGGCTGGCCGAACCTGGAGAGTTTACCCGCCGAGCCTTCCTCAACGGCCGAATCGACCTCGCCCAAGCCGAAGCCGTCGCCGACGTCATCCGCGCCAAAACCGAACTTTCCCTTCACGCCGCCAACCAACAACTAGCCGGCACACTCTCGCGGCGAATTGACCGCCTCCGCGACGACTTGCTAACCATCCTCGCTCACGTAGAAGCGCACATTGACTTCCCCGAAGAAGACATTCATCCGGATGACAAAACCGCCCTCCTCCAAAAACTCCGCCGCGCAACGGCCCTCATGGAAGAACTGCTCGCCTCCTCAACCGAAGGCCGCATCCTGCGACACGGACTCCGCGCCGCCATCATCGGAGCGCCCAACGCCGGCAAATCTTCCCTTCTTAACCGCCTCCTGCAAAAAAACCGCGCCATCGTTTCCCCTTCTGCCGGCACCACGCGAGACACCATCGAGGAAACCGCCAACATCCGAGGCATTCCCGTCGTCTTCATCGATACCGCCGGCCTCCGCGCTTCCAAAGACGAAGTCGAGAGGGAAGGCATTCGCCGGAGCCGGGAAAGCGCCCGCCAAGCCGACCTGCTTCTCTGCGTCGTCGACGCCTCCCAAAACCAACCCGGCGCAAGCACCAATCCAAATTCCAGCGAATCCGAACGGCCAGAATCTTCCCAAACCCGAATGCTCGTCCTCAACAAAACCGACCTCCTCCCCCGCAATAACGACTCCGCTCCCGCCCAGAATCCATTTCCCCCCGGCCAAGACGCCACAGAAAAAACAACCGTCCGCATCAGCTGCCGCACCGGCGAAGGACTCGAAACACTCAAAAACCAAATCCACGACGCCGCTTGGAAAACACAAATCCATTCAAAAAATATCGACGTCGCAATCAACGCCCGCCACCAAAACACCATACAACGCGCCATGCAAGCCGCCCAAACCGCTTGTCAAGCCATTGAAGCCGACCTCACCCCCGAACTAATCGCCCTTGACCTTCGCATTGCCTCCGATGCCGTCGGCGAAATTATCGGCAAAACTTCCACCGACGACTTGCTTGACAAAATTTTCAGCCAGTTCTGCTTGGGAAAATAATCCGTCAAATCCCGCAAATTTTCCATCAACAGCCAGCGGCTAGCCGATAAACTCCTGATCCATCCGCATCAAGTAATCCCTCTGAATCATACGCAAAGAAATGAATATCCCCTCGACAACACACAAGCAAAATAACAATCCACCACCGGCAATTAATAACGCAGGACCTGCCTCCAGCAAGAACATAAACAAATATAAAAACCCAATCCCAACTTTGCCATCATCTCCCTCTCTTTGCAATCCAAAAACTTTGAAAACCCCAACCCCACACGCATGCATCACACAAAAAACACTCACCCTTCCGTCCGCAAACAACCAACACCAACGCAATCCACAAAAGACCCTTCCTATAAAAGCCAAGTATATTCGCCCTCTTCATTATTTTTCACTTCTCGAACGCAACCCATAAAATGCTTCCGCATATAAAAGCCGCCCTTCGCCTCTTGACCAACCGCAAGCCACCAACCACCATAACCTTTCTTCCTCTTTCCCCTCTTCCGAGTAAGCAATCGCCGGCAACAAAAATTTGTTCACCGCATCATTCGTTTTACAACATAGCAATCCCAACAAAACATCCTCAACCAGCAACCAATTCCAACCGTTGATTATAGAGCTTACAAAAAACACTTTCCCTCACCACTTACCACTCTAACAACGACTCCTTTCCTCTCACCTAACACCAAACCTCCCCGGAGACACTGACCACAACAAAAACTTATCTTCCCGCAACGGCAAGATGGAATTTTGCGCGCTTTTTAAGGACTTCTTTGTTTTGCACTCTCCTCTAATTTGCGCCAAAATCAGCTTTGGCTTGCCCATCTCATCCACGAAAGCCACCTTGCCGCTTGGATGGCCAATCGCCTCCAAAGCTCTTTCTTTTTCCGCAACGGCAAGGCGCAAGGCTATAATTAAAAACGAGGCAGTTTTTGTTTATTTGAAGTCGTTCTATTGCAATTAAATGTTTGAAAATCATGAAAATATCCTCCTTACAATTGGCAAGCGGGCCTATAATTGTCGCTTTTTAGCGGCCTTGCTCGTCTAGGCGCTTTCTTTTGTTTCTTTGGAGCAAAGCCAAGCGCAGTTGTTCATCCATGTCTATCCCAGCCAAGACAATCCCACCAGCCAAACCCTCTGGATTTTTAGTGGAACCTCCACCGCGCGCCTCTTCGGTAGCATCCGAACCTCCATAAGCTCCACTCCTTTGAGTAATCGAGACTCTTGGTGGTTTGGCACGCCCAATAGCGGAAACATTTTGCAAGCCAACGGGCCAACAAATTCAAACATCTCTCTTTCTTCCTTGTTTTCCAGCGCCAATACTGCAGACAGGAACTCGGGGTTGTCTAGAATTCCCGGAGGCGGCAAAACCAACATCACCTTTGCCGCCAGCGCCACCAACACTCTGAGGATCTTCATCGGCAGCGGCAGCCGAACCATTTCCCACCTCTTCTTGGATGATGCTTCCAATAGAGATGATATGGGGATTCGGGTCTCTGGAAGCAGTTTGTCTTATTCCAGCGGGAATTCTTCCGCTTGGGTGGGGTCGCGCATTATCAACAAAGCCATCGGCGATTTCTTTACGGGAACTTTCAATAATCGTGCGGCTGTGGGAGATCCTAATTTTGCGGCGCGATCCAACGGCGCGGTGCGGCTTGTCATCAACAGCCAGATCATCCCCGAACCGGAGGAATACGCCCTCATCTTCGCCCTCTTTGCGCTGGGCTTTGTCTTCTTTCATCGCCGTATAACGAAAAAGAAACGGCAAGCTGCCAGTTTGTAGCTGGCTAGTTTCTGCGCTGACAAACCAAGTGGTCGGAGGCTTTGAGGGGTTAGGGCTTTTTCAAGAAGAGGCAGAAGAAGGCTGGGCGATAGGGGATTAAGCATTTGCGGTTAGTGATTTTGGGGCCAAAGTCCTTCGGCTAGTGTTGGGGGTCTGTGGTTTGGGCTATTGGCCTTTGTTGAGGTTAGCCTCGTTTTTTCAAAGCAACTTCGCTTCCATCTTTCTGGAAGCGGAGTTTTTCTTGTTTCGGAAAGAGCGATGAATGCGAATTGCGGGAACGCGTGCTAGTCAGTTCTCGCTTTCTGCTTGAATGCGCCTGAGTTTTTGGTTGGCGGCGGCAAACGCCTTGTGGCCGGTGGAGTTGCCGGGAAGCAAGGCGTGTTCCTTTTGCGGCAGGAAGGCGAGGTGCTTGTCAATCAACGCGCTCATTTCAGGAATGGCGGCCAAGTTGTTCCACTCGTGCGGATCGTTCTTGTGGTCGTAAAACTCCTGGGAACCGTCTCGATATTGAATAAAACGATAGCGAGTAGATCGCACGGAATAGTTGCCCGGCCCGAAACTGGTAAGAGCCGGATAATTCCAGTCGGCCATTGGATTTTTCATCAAAGGAACCAAGCTTTGCCCTTCCTGCGCGGAGTCCGGAGGCAATCCCGCAAGATCCATAAGAGTGGGAAACACGTCCAACAACTCGGCCGGACGAGGACTTCGCCGCCCCGAAGGAAAGCCCGGCGCGGCGACGATGAGCGGCACCCGCGTGCCGTCCTCCCAAAGCGTGCGCTTTGCCCAACGTTGTTTCTCGCCGAGGTGAAATCCGTGATCCGAAAAAAGAACGACAATCGTGTTGCGAGCGTGCGGCCCTGCCTCCAAAGCGTCCAGAACCAGCCCAACACAATGATCCACAAAACTGACGGACGCCAAATACGCCTGCACGGCGTGATCCCATTGGCCGGCCTCTTGAACCCACTCGTGCGCGGGAGACACATGGTTGAGATTCGTCAAATCAATCGCGTATGAACTGAGATCCTTGCGGTCATCGCGCCGAACAACCGGAAGCCGAACCGCTTCGCGCGGATGCATGTCAAACCATTTCTGCGGCGCATACATCGGAACGTGCGGCCGATAAAACCCCACGGCCAAAAAAAACGGACGCGCATACTCCCGCCCCAACTTCTCAATCGCCCACTTCGCCGCCTTCTTGTCCGGCATTTTCTCATCCGAGTCCGGATAAACGCCCCAATCCCAAAGCGGATGGCCGTGCGGCTGCGAGATTTTCTTCTGAGGACGAGGCCCCATACCGCCGTTGCTGCCGCCGTATTCATGGAAAAACCGCTTGTCCTGCCCGTGAAAAATCTTGCCGACGGCCATCGTGCGGTAGCCGTTTTCGGCAAAACGCTCCGGCAATGTCAAAACGCCCTCCAAAGCCGGCGCGGCCGTCAAGGGCGGACTCAAAAAATAAACGCCGGTGGAATGGGGATACCGGCCGGTCAACATGCTGGCCCGCGAAGGATTGCACACCGGCGACTGACAATGCGCGTTGGTGAACAGCGTCCCCCGTTGCGCCAGCCGGTCGATGTTTGGCGTCTGCGCCTGCGGATGCCCGCCCAAACAACCCGTCCAGTCGTTCAAATCATCAATCGAAATAAGAAGAACATTGGGACGATCCGCCCCCTTGCCAAAACACATTCCCCCAAACAACAAAAACACCCAGCAGCAGTTGGCGACGATTTTCCGATTTCGAAGGAAATCACTCGGAGGAAAAAACCGTCCAAAACAATGAAAAAAAGATTGCATTTTGATCTAAAATTATGCGCCTTCAATTTTTATCTCTCTAATTTGCCAATTCTCCGCAATTGCGCGCAAGTCTATTTTCTTTGAAGTTGAATAACCACCGCAACTTGCGGCAACTATATTCGCCACGGCATCGGCATGTAGTGGCCGATTATCGGCGATACATTCGATCCGTCTCCCAACATAAATAAACTCGACGCAGACAAACTAGAAAACCCCAAATACACCAGCTGGATGGACGCAAAAATGGTGAAAAAGAGGCGAAGACACCAAGAAGAAGCCGAATCCAAAATCCTACAATACAACGCCGATATAAACATCCCCCTTATACACGAAAAATCTCGTCAATTGATTCCGAATTATGCCGAAGAATCCAAACAACCAAACGCGTCGAAAAAATTGAAACCAATGGAATAACTATGGAACGAGTCGCCGATTCGAGTCGATTGAGATTACAACCCCGCAAGCAGATTGGTAAAAATAAATTCCTTTCCTATGAGAGAGAGATTATATCGACCGCTAGTTTAACGAGCCAATTGAACCTCGTCCTTTGCTTTTCGTTTGAATTTCTCCGGGCGCGCTTAAAGCGGGGGCAAAAAGATCGAGATTAGGGAAAGCGAGACATTATGAATTGACAAGCCGATCACAGTTTTCGTTTCATAACGGGCTTATGGCGAAGAAAAATTCCTGCGCGCTTCTTTCTGTGTCCGACAAGACCGGCATCGTGCCTTTGGCGCAAATTCTGGCTGATGCCGGCGTTTGTTTGATTTCCACCGGCGGCACGGCTAAAGCACTTCGATCCGCCGGGTTGGAAGTTGTGGAAGTGAGCGATTACACCGGCTTCCCCGAAATGCTGGACGGCCGCCTCAAAACCCTTCATCCAAAGGTGCACGGAGGCCTTCTTTATCTCCGGGACAATCCCGCCCACGAATCCGCCATCGCCGAGCATCGGATGGAGTCTATTGATTTTGTGATCGTGAATTTATATCCCTTTGAAAACACCGTTGACAAACCGGACGCCACTTTCGCGGAAGTCCTCGAAAACATCGACATTGGCGGCCCGGCCATGATACGAAGCGCCGCCAAAAACTACCGAAATGTGACGGTTGTAATGGAACCGGCGGATTACGAGCTCGTCGGCCAAAATATGCAAAAATATGGAGAAACCTCTTTCCGCCTGCGGCATTTACTGGCCGCCAAAGCCTTTTCCAAGCTGGCCGCTTATGACCGTGCCATTTCCTCCTTCTTGAACCGCGCCTACGAATTGCAAATTCAAAAACCTCAATCCCCGATTGGAGAACTTCGCGATTCTCAAAAAAACAACCAGCCGAGGAACGCTCCATCCAAAGAAAAATCCACAATCGACAGCCAGCCTTTGCTCGATCCTCTACAAATCTCCGCGCCTCTCGTCCAAACGCTTCGCTACGGAGAAAATCCACACCAAAAAGCCATTCTCTACGGCTGTTTTCACAAACGATTTTCCCTAATTCACGGCAAAAAATTGTCCTATAACAACATATTGGACGTCAATGCCGCCGCTACCCTAATGCGCGAATTTGCCGCCGCCCCGCCCACCTTGGCGATTTTAAAACACACAAACCCATGCGGCGTGGGACAAGGCGAATCCCTAAAAGAAGCATGGAACAAAGCCCTCTCCACCGACCGCCAATCGGCCTTTGGCGGAATCATCGCCGTCAACGCCGTCCTCGACGCGCCTTGCGCAACAGCCCTAAGCCAAATCTTCTGCGAAGGCATTGTCGCGCCAAACTTTGCCCCCGAATCTTTGAAAATTTTGAAAAAGAAAAACACTCTTCTCGTGAAAATGCTTTGCTTGCTACCTTTAGACCGCTACCCGGAAACCACTGAAAAAGAACAACCGATGAGCGGCATGCAAATTCGGGATCTCGGCGGCATGGTTTACTTGGCACAATCCGTTGACAATCCTCCAGAGAGCTGGGAACCAAACAGCCATGCGGACTTAGCCGCCGGGAAAACCCTCTGGACAACAGTCACCAAACGAGCGCCCAGCGACGCCGAATTCGCAGCCATGAAGTTTGGTTGGCGCGTCGTCAAACACGTCAAATCCAACGCCGTCGTCTATGCCTCCTCTGACCGCACACTCGGCATCGGCGCCGGACAAATGAGCCGCGTAGACGCCAGTCGAATCGCCGTTTGGAAGGCCGGCGAGTCAAAACTATCGCTGGCCGGCAGCGCTGTGTGTAGTGACGCCTTCTTCCCCTTTGCCGACGGCCTAATCACAGCGGCGAAAGCAGGCGCTACCGCCGCCATTCAACCCGGCGGCTCCGTGCGTGATGCCGAAGTAATTGCCGCCGCCGACAAACAAGGCATGGCAATGATATTCACCCGCCGACGCTGCTTCCTCCACTAACTTTTCCCAGTTTTCCTAACGAGCCGTCCACCATCCCTTGCCCGCCAAATCAATTGGGAAACCACGGAATGCGCGAAAATTGGACTGCGCAAACTCAATCGCCTCCAGCGCTCCAAACCAATGTTGAAAAACATCGTTTCCAAACGCAAAAATAACACGAGAAAAAAGAAGGAAACCCTTTTCACCCGCTAGTCAAACAGCGGCGGCTACATAAGTGGCGGCGGCTTGTCGTTGTTTCCTTTGCCAGTGGCGGCGGAAGAGGATAAAACTCAGCGCAAAGAGGCCAAAGACAACTGCGCATTCCTCAGGCTCAGGGATGATGGTGCCGCCATGAAAGCGAAGCGAACGGCAAACTCAATACAACCAATTCCCATCAGCGCAGCAACTAGCCGGCTACAAGTCACCAGCCATGGTTCCTCGCAAATCATCCGGCTGTTGGAGGCAGCAGGCGAATCCACAAATCACAAGATACCGGCCACGAAACTGTGGTGGTTTGTCGTTTTTGTCGCTTGCCGCACAAACAGCCAAAAAGTCCGCATCGCCGCATCGCCAAACCGAAATCTACAAACTGGCGGCTCGGCGTTGTTTCTTTTTCGTTATACGGCGATGGAAGAGGACAAAACCTAGCGCAAAGAGGCCGAAGACAAGCGCGTATTCCTTAGGCTCGGCGATGATTCTGCTCACTAGCGGCTGGCCTACCACCAATCATGGACTACTGCCGCCGGCTACAAAGTGGCGGATTGGCGGCGTTTCCTTTGCATTCGGCGGCGATGAAAGAAGACAAAGCCCAGCGCAAAGAGGGCGAAGACGAGAGCGTATTCTTCCGGCTCAGGGATGGTCGAGCCATGCACCCGAATGCGCAGGTTGTTTGCTTGCGGCCCCGTCCAAGAGCCAAGAAGCCCCCCCGCATTGGGCGCCCGATTGCCGTTGTATCTGTCATTCGCATTGGCAGCGAACGGGTTGGTCAGGTGAAAGTGGGCTATCGGCTTGTTCGTCATTATCGCCGCCCCAATCCAGTTGACAGCTACCGCGCTGCTGCCGTAGGTCAATTGGCTGGACACTCGCGGCCCGATGTCATCCCAGCCCGTGTTCCAAACATTGTTCAGATGCATAGCAGCGATAGTGCGGCTGCCGCGGCCGGTGTAGCTGATCGTGGGAACATTGGTGGCCGTGCTGGGGATGGTGATGTCGTCGAGGGTGTTGGTGGTTCCCAGCTTGATGGTTTGCCCCAAACGCGTGCGCAAAGACTCCAAGTCCCTCGCCGCATTGGTGGTCGATGCCGTGAAGAGCGGCGTCAAGTTGTAATTGGCGGCCGGCGTGAGCGAGGTCGGATCCTGAAGAAAGGCGCTGCCCGTTTTGTGCGTGTCGCGCCGGTTATAGTTGCCGCTGGTGCGGATGTGGGGGAAGGCGTTGGCATGCGCCCAACCGCTAGAAGAGCCGCTGAAAACCCAGAGAGTTTGATTGGTGTTGTCTCGGCTAGGGAAGATGTCTAGATACAACTGCGCTTGGCTTTGTTCCAAGGGAACAAAAGAAAGCGCCGACACTACCAACACCACCAAAAGAGCAAACTTATTGCCAATGCCCGATGCCCGATGCCCGATGCCCGATGCCCGATGCCCGATGCCCGAATTTTGACAAATTCGCCTCCCTAACGTTCAAATATTCCTCACTTTTCATAGCGAAAATAATCATTATTAAATTAGATAACCGTAAAAACAAACTGACTCTACAATAAACGAATCCGCAACGCAATCCTATTTCGCAATGCGATTTGTTTTATTTATAGTCTCTTTTCCGCCCCGTGTCAACCCCAAAATCCACAAAAAAAGAGAAAAAAGCAAAAAAAGGGGAGAAAAGGGAAGAAAAATCCATTGGAGTCAACAAAAACCGCTCATCCAAGCGCGAAAAAGAGACAAAAAGAGGAATTCAGGCTGGGAAAATTCTTCTTTGCCTTGCCGTTAGCAATGGCCGGTAGCCAGTCTTTCTCTCCACAAGCCGCGGACCATCCAAGGCAGCGATTTTGCCGAAGAAAGGAATTTCACCGCATTTTCTTCAAAGCGCTTGTTAGCGGGAATGCCCCTTAGTCAGTGTTTTGGTTGCGGTTTTGGCGGTTTCTATTTATGGATGTTTTGCCGAGTGGAATCTTTTTGAGAGTGGGCGCGCGTGTTTCTCTTCCAGCGCCGCGAAAACTCTTGAGGGTCTTTTTGAGGAAGGTCGTTGCGCATAGGCTAAAATGGTTCACTGATTCTATTTGACCCGTTTTGATTTTTTGATTGCGCCAAAATGGCTCGTTTTTGGATGCGAAGGCGTTTGCGGATAATTTTCATAAGTCACTGGTATACAGTTAGTTATCTGATTTTTTTGGGGTTTGGCATTCTTTTTGTTGGAGGAAAGGTGTTAGGGGTCTCCGATCCTGTGAGAGAAAAAGATTGGGATGGGAGGCCGTGAAGAAAGTAAAGAAGCATAGAGAAAGGCAGTATGATGAATCCATTAACAGTGTTTAACGATCGGAAGTGGAACCCGTTTCAGGAAATGGGCGAGCTTAGTCACCGTTTGAATCACATCCTTTTTGGGGATCGCAGTTTGAATCTGGAGAGTCCCGGAACAACCCAGGAAATCTCGCTTCGAGATTGGTCGCCTTTGGTGGACATTATCGAGAGCGATGGAGAATACTTGGTGAAGGCGGAGCTTCCCGAAATTGCCAAGGGGGACGTCTCGGTTCGAGTGGAAGACGGCGTTCTCTCGATCTCCGGCGAACGGAAGGCGGAGGTTGCGAAGGAAGAAAAGAAAATCCATCGAGTTGAACGGGCCTACGGGCGATTCACCCGCTCTTTCCGATTGCCGGAAAATGCAGATGCGTCGAAGGTTACGGCTCGATTCAAGGATGGCGTTCTTCAAGTGACTTTGCCGAAAGTTGCGGAAGCAAAGGCCTCGGCTGTCAAAATCAGCGTGGATTAACAGGCCGTTGAATGAACGGGTATGCGCCGTCGTCCGATTTTGGGCGGCGGAGTATTTTTTTGTTTGGAGTAAGGGAAGAGGCATGCCGGCGATAAAAGATTGCCGAAGAAACAGAATTAATGCTTGCGATGGCAATTTCGTCTCTCTATAATCGGCGCTCTTTCGACGGGAAAGGAAGATCATGCGACGCGCTAGAAATCAAAAAACAAGGAAGTCGGTTGCCAAACGTTTCAAAATTACGGCGACCGGAAAAGTGTTCCGCAATCGCTCCGGCAAGCGGCACTTATTGAGTTGCAAAAGTCCGAAACGGCGGCGGCGGTTGGGAACTGCCGCTATGTTGGATGCGTCCGACGAGGGGCGTATTTTTCTTAATTTGCCGTTTCGTCGCCGCATTCGGAAGAAGCCTAGCTCCGCGAAAACTCAGCAAACATAAGACATGAGAGTAACTAATGCGCCCGCTTCACGAAAGCGCCGGCGGCGGACATTGCGAGCCGCCAAAGGCTTTCGCTTTCGTCGTTCCAAACTTTATCGGTATGCCGCCGACGCCCTGGATCACGGGCGTCAATATGCCTACCGAGATCGAAAAAATAAGAAACGCACATTCCGCGCTCTTTGGCAAATTCGCATCAACGCGGCGTCCCGCTCGGCCGGCTTGAGTTACAGCCGATTCATAGAAGGATTGAAGGCTGCCAAAGTCGAAGTGAACCGCAAAATGTTAGCCCATCTGGCCGCTACGGACGAAGCCGCTTTTGGCGAATTTGTGAAAATGGCAAAAGAATCCCTCCAAGCCAAATCCTCCGCGCGGAAAGAAATGCCGGGCGAAAAAATTGGAGATTAATTGTCCCGTTTGCTCTGCTGGAACGGCTGGAAGACGCGCTGGAACGCGTGAACGACAATTGAAAAAGCATTAATAAACGGCTTTCCCAAATAGACGAAATCAAAGAGTCATGAAGAAAATAATTGGATCGTTGTTGGCTGTCACATGCTTTTGCGGGGGGAAATTGGAAACGCAAGCCGATGTGACCGTGCTGAAACGCTACCCAACTGGTTGGCAAAAACAGAGTCTCGTTTCTAATGAACAGCGGAATATCCACAATCAAAATGACAGGGAACTACTGGAAATCGTCTTCTTGGAAGATGACGATCCAAAGCACCAAACCGTTTACCTAGATGGATGTGTCAAGTTGACGAACATTGTCATCGTCGCCAACATGTCTTCGACATATTTCAATGTAGACGAGACAAACAATCTGCAACGCCTCGTCTCCATTCCAGAACGGAGAATTAAATTCTTCCATTCGTCAAACAAACCCATAGAAGAATTAGATGAAATCATCACGCCGGTGAAAAAATATCTGGGCATCTGGTTGGTCGTCGAGGAAAAAGATGGGGTCACGTGGGACTATATGTTCGTTGCTTGGATAGGAGGAGATTTGCAACACTCACCCAGAGGGGGATATCAAGAACCCGGCACGGAATTTGAAATCAAGTGGCGAGATTTGGAAGGAGTTCAAAGTCCGCTGGCGTATAGATCTAGTCGCAAATCTGTAAGACCATACCACATATTTTTCCGCTTGAAACCAAAGGAATAGCAACAAGGGGAAGAATAAATGAAGAAGAGCATTTTAGGGATTTTGTTGGCTTTGGCTTGCGTCGGTTTTTTTGAGTGGATGCGTAGAATCTCGGCCGTCAGAGAGCGTCGATTTGGCGGATGCGTCTGTTTATTCCGACAAAGGCAAGACTGTTCAAAACGGCAAAAGAATTGAAAATTTTGACAAACGAATTGCTGATTTAGAAAGCCGTTTTGGAGAGGTTGGAAAAACTGGTTGGGAAGTCAGACTACGACTATCCGTCTTTGCGTCATGATGTCCACAAAGATTTGGAAGAGCGGTTGAAGAAGCTGGAAAAAGTGGTTGGAGAATCTGACCGCCATTATCCTTCCTTGCGTTATGATGTCCGTGAGCTAAAAGAGAAAGCCATTCAAAGAAGATGGTAAAGAAAGATTTAGATATGAAGAAAATTGTTAGATTGTTGTTGGTCGCCGCATGCTTTGCCGGCGGATTATGGAAAACAATCGGGCAAGAAACGCAGGAGCCGGAAACGCTTGAGGTTCATTCGGGTTCGCGCTAAGGCTAGACAAAGAAATCCCAGGAGGAACAAAACCCTAGTAGGAATAGAAAGTTCTTAGGTCAAAAGGATTCTCTGAAAACGAGATTTTTGATCTATTGTTTAGGAACAACAAGATGGTGCAAAACAGAAAGTAAGATAATGGAACTTCTAAAAGACAAGGTATACAACGATTGGGTAAAGGGTTATCTTTACTCCAAACAAAACAAGCGGTGTATTGGATGTTTGGATGAATACTCCAAGCGAAATATGGAAATTGACCATATTGAGCCAAAATCTAAAGGAGGCACAGATGACCCAAGTAATCTTCAATTGCTGTGCTCTACATGCAATAGGATGAAAGGCACAAGCTCTCAGGCTGTATTCTTGGCAAAGACAGCTCATCTGAGAGTAAGGAAATCTACCGAAGGAATGGATTTTGATTCATCCAAACTTGAAACACATTCCGAACATGATTGGAGTTTCAAGGAGGTTGCTGAAGAGATCCTTGCAGAGGTTGGAATGCCTAAAAAGGAGATTCGCAAAACTATCAAGCGGCTGTATCCACATGGATTTCTTCCAAATGTGAAGTTGGGAGCTGCTAGGGGGGCCGCTTGGGAATATAAGCGTAAACAAGAGGAGAAAATAGAAGCCAAAAAAGAAGCTGCTAAAAAGAGAGCTGAAGAAAAGAAAAAAAAGGAGAGAGAAGCTCGTTGGAAAGCTGAGGAAGAAGCTGAGGAAAAGAGGCGCAAAGAGATTGGGGCTTTCGGAAGATGGTGGGAAGACTCCATTTTAATAATAGACTTAATAATAGACTTAATTAAAGAATACAAGTGGAGAATTGCCATTGGAGCATTTATTGTCTTTATCATAATAATTGCACGATAATTTCACTATAACAGAAAGTAAAACTAGAGATGATACCACCAACATTGGCACAACCATATAACGGAAGTAAGATAGATCGGTTCCCGTATCCAGTCCTGGATTGTTTGGGTTGTTCTAGAAACTAATTCATGTCGGCACAATACAATGCACTGGTTAACAATACAAAAGGAAAGAAATGATTAGACTAGAAATTGAAAATGCTGTGACTCGTGAAATAGGGCTTAGTAAACTAGTGATCCCACAGTTTACAAGATTGGAACGGCAAGGAATCATCGGTCAGGTTAAAAATTATGGCTTTGCCAACAAGACGGCTGTCAATGTTGCCAATATCATTTATGATTCTAGACATGGTTTCAGCGTGACAGCGAAAAGCAAAGATTATGTGCTGACACTAATCAACCAGACACTAACCAACTCTAATTTTAACAAGCCCAATCGCTTGGAGTCCACTTCCACCAATCCAAAGACAATCAACATAGGCGTTATAATAGAGGAAAAAAGCGGAGAGGTTGTACGAGCTAATGAACTCCGGAAGCTAATATATCTTTTAAAAAACAAAGACATTGTACAAATCGAAGAGGATGAGTTCGGCGAAAAATGCGAATCGATAGATCTTTTTGAAGCAGAGCAACACGATGAAGGCCGGAAACTGATAGAACTTTTAGAAACCAATGAAAAAAACAGAAGGGGAGAGGTTGTACTAAACCGTGGATTCATTGGAAAATGGGGATCGATAGATCTTTTTGAAGCAATTAAAGGTTGTGGCTTTAATAATGAAGAAGTTTGGTGCGTATTCGAATTAATGAGAGATAACGAGCAGATCATTGAATTTAAAATGGAGAGTAAAGATCATCTGTTGACTATTTCTGATTTTGACAATTGTCCTGGCCCTGCTGACATTTGAATGTTAAACAATTGAACGAGATAAACGGCTGAGTGAATTTTGTTTATGAAAAGCCAAGCCGTCTGCGCGGTTTGTTGTCCGATTGTCTGGCCATTGAACAGAGAAAAAAACATTTTTCCGGTTGAAACCTTAGAAATGGCGACAAGGAGAAAGATAGATGAAGAAGACGCACAAGGAAGACCAATGCGTTCCGGCATGAGAAAGGACGATTCGGGTTGAAATGAATTGGGAATGAAAATAGACCAAGCATATAGAGAGAAGAGAATCTGCGAGAGTGGCGATTAACTGGGTGACCTATTCGTCGTCACTGGCGAAGATTAAGGGAAGAAGAAAGGCAGGCCGAAGCGCAATCGGGAGCTTTTTGAAGCAGCGGCGGATGGCAAATCCTCGAAAAAATTGGCAGGAAAATAAAAGTGGTTGAGTTTGTGAAAGACCCGCAAGCGTTAATTAGAAACGCTCAACTGGAAGCGGAAGCGGCGGCGGATTTGTCTCGGCTGCAAGAAATTCGGGTGAAGTATCTTGGCTCGAAGGGAGTAATCACCGGCTTGCTGAGGCAGTTGGGTCGATTGCCAAAAGAAGAGCGGCCGATGGCGGGCAAAGCCATTCACAAAGTGAGGGACGCCGTTGGCCGGCTGATTGACGAGAGGCGGCGGGCGTTGGAGATTCAATCCTCTAAGCCGAAGCATCCGACTGACTTTAGCTTGCCCGGACGACGTCTGGGTTGGGGAGGACTTCATCCTTTGACACGGGTGACTGAGGAGATTGTGAGGAGCTTTCGGCGATTGGGCTTTGCCGTTGCCTCCGGGCCGGAAGTGGAGGACGAGTATCATTGTTTTGACGCGCTGAATACGCCAGCGGATCATCCGGCCCGCGATGCGCAGGACACCTTTTACTTGGCGGACAAAGAGCGGCGATTGTTGCGCACGCATACTTCTTCGGTGCAGATTCGGGTGATGGAGAAGCAGAAGCCGCCGATTCGAATTCTCGTTCCCGGCCGGGTGTATCGGCGCGACACTGCGGATGCGACGCACAATCCCACCTTTCATCAAATAGAGGGTTTGTATGTGGATCGGAATGTAACCGTGGGGGATTTGAAGGGAACGGTAGCGTTTGTGTTTCGGGATTTGTTGGGCAAGGAAGTTCGGCTGCGGTTTCGTCCGCATTATTTTTCTTACACGGAACCGAGTTTTGAGATCGATTTTTCCAGCCCGCTGACGCGCAAGATGGGCAAAGAATGGCTAGAAATTGCGGGTTGCGGGATGGTGCATCCTCAGGTTTTTGAGAACGTGGGCTATGATCCGGAAGTTTGGAGCGGTTGGGCCTTTGGCTTCGGCATTGAGCGGATTGCGATGATTGGCTACGGGATTGACGACATTCGGTTGTTTTACGAGAACGACTTGCGTTTTCTGCGCCAATTTTAAGCATGAAAATCACCTACAACTGGCTGGCACAGTATGTCGATTTCGATTGGCCGCCTGAAGAGTTGGGCAAGCGTCTCACAATGCTCGGCCTTGAAGTGGAAAAACTAGAACGCGTTGGCGGCGGATATGAAGGAGTGGTTGTGGCCGAAGTGCTTTCCCGCGAGCCGCATCCGAATGCCGACCGTCTTTCGGTTTGCCGGGTGAGCGACGGCAAAGGAGAGAGGCAGATCATCTGTGGCGCGACAAACTTCAAGCCCGGCGACAAAGTGCCGTTGATTCTTCCGGGAAACGCTCTGCCGATGCCCTCTGAATCGGGAAAACCTCAGGTCATCAAAGCGGGCAAGATTCGCGGCATAGCCTCTGAGGGCATGCTTTGTTCCGGCAAAGAGTTGGGCGTTTCGGAGGATGCGGATGGCTTGATGATTTTAGATTCCAAGGCGCAGGCGGGACGGCCGTTTGCAAACTATCTAGGAGTAGAATCAGCGGATTATGTTTTGGATTTGGAAGTGACGCCTAATCGCCCGGATTGGAACAGCGTCATAGGAATTGCCCGCGAGGTCGGCGCTTTGACTGGCGGCGCCTTGAAACTGCCGTCGGTGGAATTGGAAGAAAATGGGGATCCAATGGCCGAGAGTGTTCCCGTGCGCATTGAAGACGCCGCCTTGTGTCCCCGCTATTCAGCGCGGCTGATTCGCAATGTGAAGGTTGGCCCCAGTCCGTGTTGGATGAGAAGCCTGCTGGAAAGGATTGGCATTCGCAGCATCAACAACGTGGTGGATGCCGCCAACTTTGTGATGATGGAAACCGGACAACCCTTGCACGCGTTTGACTATCGGCAATTGGCCGGATGGAAGAATAACGCGGCGATAATTTTGGTGCGAAAGGCAAGAGACGGCGAATCTTTCGTCACCCTTGACGGGCGGAAACATCAGCTGCCCCGCGAGGCGGTTGTGATTGCGGATGAGGAAAAGGCACTTGCGCTCGGCGGCATTATGGGCGGTTTGAACTCTGAAATCAGCGAGTCTACCCAAGACGTTTTGCTCGAAAGCGCCTGCTTTCTTTCGCAGAACATCCGCTCTACCTCAAAGAAACTAGGTATTCGCACCGATGCTTCCTATCGGTTTGAACGAGGCGCGGATCCGGAGATTGTGGATTGGGCAAGCCGGCGGGCGTCCGGTTTGATTTGTAAAGCCTCCGGCGGCGTTCCGCAGGTGGGCGCGGCGGACGCGTATCCCAATCCGCCGGCGCCGATCCGAATCTCCCTGCGATACGAGAAAACCAACCGCTTGCTGGGCGTTGAAATACCGGGAAAAGAACAAGCGTCTCTGCTTCAAAGTCTCGGACTCCGAGAGGTCGCAACTTCAGAAATCTCCGGCGAGTTTTGGGTTCCCAGTTTCCGGATGGATTTGAAGCGGGAGGTGGATTTGATTGAAGAAGTGGCCCGTTTATACGGAGCGGACCGAATTCCCGCAACCCCGCCTCGAGGAACGGTTGGTTTGCATGAACACGACAAATTGCACGACGGACTAGCGCTGGTGCGGCAGATTCTGATTGGCCAAGGTTTGCACGAAATTCAAGCGCAAACTTTGATTTCGGATCAAGCGGCGGGGATTCCAAGCGGACTGGAACTGCTTGCGCTCGAACATCCGCTGAGTTCGGATATGAACGTGTTGCGTCCCAGCTTGCTGCCCGGCCTAGTGGAGGCGTTGCGGCACAATGCGAATCACGGCCTTGCGGACGCGGCCTTGTTCGAGACGGGGAGCGTGTTTTGCCTGCGAAACGGCCAACCGGCTGAGGAAGAGCGGTTGGCGTTGGCGTTGACCGGCAGCCGCTTCCCCCTGTTTTGGAAGAAGGAAAAAGAAACCGGCGACTTCGACCTGTTTGACTTGAAAGGGCGGTTGGAGATTTTGTTGGAAACGCTTGGAGTGCAAGGCGCGCAATGGCGCCGCGCGGAATTGTCGGAGTCTCCATTCGTTGAAGAGGGAAGTCTCTCAATTGGCAAGCAAGTCATCGGCCGGTTTGGACAAATGCGCCCCCTCTTGACGGCGCATCTGGATTTAAAAAAGCCCGTTTTCTTGGCCGAGCTAGATTTAAAGACTCTCTTGACGCGGCGGAGACAAAAGAGACCGTTTCAAGCGTTGCCGGTGTTCCCTTCCGCAAGACGCGACGCGGCGATGCTGGTGGACGAATCCATCTCTCACGCCGATGTTTTACGAGCCGTAAAAAAAGCAAAGCCGGATTTTTTGCAAACGGTCGAGCTGTTCGACGTCTTTCGAGGCAAAGGGATTCCGGAGGGAAAAAAGAGCATTGCCTACGCCTTTGTCTATCGCCACCGCCGCCGGACGTTGAAGGACGAAGAAGTCGCGACCGCGCATGCCAAAATAACCCGGCGATTGCAAGACGAAATTGCGGCGGAAATTCGTTGAATCGGATAGTTTCAAACTTGTGGAATGAGAATGTATTCCCATACGGCGGCGACTTAAAATGCGGCGAAATTTCTTTCTTCGCCAAAACCGCCTACTCCCCCGTCGATCTGCTACTTGCAGACGACAAAGACTTGCCTCCAACCATTTTCTCCCTCTTTGCACATCCGGCAACCAAGAGACTCGTGTTATCCCGTTTGGTGGTGTCCAAAATTTTCCCGAAGGTGTTCAATCCAATCATTGCGCGGCCTGCGTTTCCAGCCAGTCGCAGGCAGCCGGCAATACTCGATCCCAGTGAAATGCATCGCCCCGTTGCCATGCGTTGCGCCGGCACAAATTATACAAAGCCTCGTCTTCCACCATTCTGCGGACGCCTTTGGCCAATGCCTCTGGCGTCTCTCGTTGCGCGACAATCCCCGTTTCTTCGTGCAAGGTGGAGTCCGTCAAACCCGAAACCGGATACACCACAGCCGGCGCGCCTCGGCAATTTGCCTCAATCACGTTCAATCCCCAACCTTCCCGAATCGAGGTGTGTAGCAACAAGTCCGACGCGTCCAGCGCTTTTTCTTTTTCTTTTTCAGATAACTTGCCCGCAAACGAAACCACGCTCTCCAGCCTCAATCGCGAAACTTGCGCCCGCAACACTCCTTCAATTTCGCCGCCGCCGATGATCGTAAGCCGAGCGTCCATTCCTTGCCGCCGCAATACGGCCACCGCTTCAATGGCGTGATCAATCCGTTTGTTCGGCGCCAACCGTGAAACTACCGCCAACCGCAAAGGCGATGCAATCCTCTTCTCCGACAAAGAATGCACCGCCCGTGTAGCCACGCCGTACGGAATCCGAGTGATTTCCCGAACCCCGCGCCGACGCAATGCCTCCTCCGTAGACAAACAAGCCGTCCAAAACGGAACTTTCCGATACCGTCGCAAACTCCAAGCCTCCATCCAACGCCCCAGAACCGCTATCGGCCAAGGATAAAAACTATCCCATATTGGACCTAAAACTTCGTGAATGTAGGCGACAACCCTCGTTCTTGCCCACCACGGCGCAAACCAAGGAATCCCGTGATGCTGATCAATCACCAAGTCAAATCCGGCCTGTTGCCGCGCCCATTGCCGCGCCCGCAAAATCGAAGAGCCAACACCTCCCCCGCGAACCACGCAAACGCCTTCAAACACCGCCTCCGCCTTGCCGCCGGCAAACGCGTTCGCAAACCAGAAAACCTCGTGACCGCGCCGCGCCAATTCCGCCAAATACCCTAGCGAAACCCGCTCCGCTCCGCCCGCCAAAGGATTTCCTGGATCCCTCCAATTCAACATCAAAAACCGCATCGCAGTCGCTCCCCAAACCTTGCAAACGCATTCCCGCTAAATCAAGAACGAGATGGAAACTCTGACAAAACCCCCAGCCAACTCCCCCCAGTCCAGCCTTGCGGCCAAGCGCAAAGTTGACGCCTAACGCCCAACCCATTAGCATTCTGCTCTCATAATTGCCGCCAAATCCAAAGTTCCCATGAAGGGAAAAGAAAAGTTGCCCGCCCAACCCGCCAACGCAGACCTGCCTCCCCAAGTCCAAGCAGATCAATGCCTGCTGGAAGCCGAACAAGCGCTCCAAAACAGCGACAATCAGACCGCAAAAACTGCCTTCCAAAAAATCGAGTCCCTAAACATCGAAGAACCGCCGCCAGACTTTTTCTTTCTTTACGGCAAGTTTCTGATGGAAAACTGCAATGTGGCCAATCTCGCCAAAGCGCGCTCCCTCCTCAAACAATTCCTTATCCAAGTCCAAAGAACTGCCGCAAACTACAAACCTGCCCTAAAACTTCTTTCCGCCTGCCAATCCACAATCAAAGCCGTCACCTCCGCCGCAAAAGAGTTTGAAGAACTAGCAATAATCAAGAACAAGAGAGCCGGCGAAACCTTTCTAATCCACTTGGCCGCCGATTACACCGAAATTGTGAGCTCTCTGATCAAAGCCGCCACAGACGTCAACGCAAAAAACGACAATGGCGAAACACCGCTCCACAACGCCGCTGAAAAAGGCCAAGTCCAAGTTGTAGAAGCACTCCTCGCCGCTGGAGTAGATGTAGACATCCACACAGATGATGAATATGGTTGTTATACGCCGCTCCACTGTGCCTCTTACGCAGGCCATGTCGAAGTGGTGAAGACTTTGCCCGCCGCTGGAATAGACGTAGACGTCAATGCAGAGTATGGAGAGGTATGGACCTCACTTTATAAAGCCTCTGAGAAAGGTCACGTCAAAGTTGTAAAAGCCTTGCATGCCGGCGGCGCAAACGTCAACGCAGAATATCTTGGCGGCGATCGCTGGACTCCGCTCCACGAGGCCACTGTGAAAAGTCACGTCGAAGTTGTGAAGGCCTTACTTGCGGCCGGTGCAGACGTCAACGCAAAGGATAAATACGGTGAGACTCCGCTAAGTAAAGAAGTAGCGGAAATTCTTCGTGATGCTGTGAAAAAGACGAAATTAAAGTGATGGAAGTTGGTGTTGGATGAGTGTTAGTTCTGGGCAAGTTGTTGCGTTGTCGGGTAGGGAAAGGAGGTTTCTTTTGGAGTTGGCTGAGGGTATTGAGATTGCCGTGAAGAGGTCGCAGGAGTTTCTACTTCGGGCGCAAGGGACGCAAGGTTATTGGGTGGGGGAGTTGATGGTAGATTCTACATTAGTTTCAGACACCATTTGTTACCACCATTGGAACGGCAGTGTGGATGAAGTTTGGGAGAGGAAGGCGGTTCATCATATTTTGTCGATGCAGCTTCCAGACGGAGGTTGGAACATATACTACGGAGGTCCGCCGGAAGTGAACGCCACGGTGAAGGCGTATTTGGCTTTGAAGTTGGCGGGCGTGCCGGAGACGGATTCAAGGATGTTGCGGGCGCGGGAAGTGGCGATTAATCTGGGAGGCATTCCTAGGATGAACACTTTTTCTAAACTTTACCTGGCGCTTTTGGGATTGTTTCCGTGGAAATACGTGCCGACTATACCATGTGAAGTAATTCTTATTGGCAAGTGGTTTCATGTCAACTTTCACGAGATGAGCAACTGGACGCGTTCGATGTTAGTTCCGTTGTCCATTATCAACCACTACAAGCCCACTCGCCAGCTTATGGTAGGCGGAGTAAAGGGCAAGCGGCGTCCGATTTCCTTAGAGGAATTATACCCGGAAGGTTCTCATGAGCGAGACCTAGCGTTGCGCCGAGATCCGCAAACATTTACTTGGCGGAACTTTTTTCTTTGGCTGGATAAGTTGCATAAGTTTGCGGAGTGGTTTGCGCGGCATCGCCTGCATCCTTTTCGGCAACGGGCATTGCGTCGTTCGGAGGCTTGGATGCTGGAGCGTTTTGAGGGCGCTCACGGCTTGGCGGCCATTTTTCCAGCCATGCTCAATTCTCTAATTGCGCTGAAATCACTGGGCTATCCAGACGATCATTTGCAAGTGCTTCGCGCGGAAAAAGAACTGAAGAAACTAGAACGCGAGACGGAAAATTCGGTTCGAATGGAACCGTGTTTTTCGCCGGTTTGGGACACGGCCATTGCCTGCATTTGCCTGCGAGAATCGGGCGTGGCGGCGGATCATCCGGCTTTGGTTCGAGCAACGGAATGGTTGATGGACAAAGAAATCCGTTTTCGCGGCGATTGGTTTTACAAGAACCCAACTGAGGTGGATCCCAGCGGTTGGGTTTTTGAACACGAAAACAAGTGGAATCCAGACGTAGACGACACGGCGATGGTGCTTTTGGCACTCCGCCTGACCCAAACGTCCAACCCGAAAAAACGAGACCAATGCTTTCAGCGCGGATTGAACTGGTTGCTTACTTTTCAATGCCGCGATGGTGGCTGGGCGGCCTTTGACAAAGATTGCACCAAAAGCATCATGGAAAAAGTGCCGTTTGCCGACCATAACGCTATGATTGATCCGGAATGCGCGGACATCACCGCAAGGATTCTTGAATTGTTGGGGCGCGAAGGTTTTTCTAAAAACCATCCGCAAATTATTAAAGCTATAGACTATCTCAAAAACCAACAGGAAGCAGACGGGTCATGGTATGGACGCTGGGGTGTCAACTACCTTTACGGCACTTGGCAAGTCCTGCGCGGACTACACACCATCGGCCTGGATATGAATGCGCCTTACTTGCAAAAAGCAAAGGCCTGGCTGGAAAGCGTTCAAAATGCGGACGGCGGCTGGGGGGAACGTTGTAATACTTACGAAGATCCTGTCTTCAAAGGACAAGGCCCCAGTTCCGCTTCGCAAACCGCTTGGGCCGTTATGGGGCTTTGCGCTTTTGGCAACGCAAATTCTACTAGATTAATTCGAGGAGTGGAATATCTGGTCAAAACTCAGAACGAGGACGGTTCTTGGACGGAACACGAAACCACCGGCACTGGATTCCCCAAAGTGTTTTACTTGAAATATGACATGTATCGCAATACTTGGCCTCTCCTCGCTCTGGCCACTTACCGCAAACTGCTCGCCTGATGCAGACTTGGCTCAAAAGATGTAAGATTTTTCATTAACGGAAGAAAATGGTTTGACTTTTCCACCTTTGCGTTTATAGTCTAAAATAATTTTTAGCAGAAAGTATATTCTATGAATACGAAATCGAATAAGATAAAATGTCCAAGTTGCGGAGCGCAAATTGACGTCGACAAAGTTCTCTCTCATCAATTAGAAGATGAACTGGAGAAGAAATACAACCGCAAACTCGTTTCGGAACGAGAAAAATTGAAGAAAGCGGTTGAGAAGGGAATTCAGGAAAAAATAGCGAAGATCGAAGAAAACTCGAAGAAAAAAGCAAAAGAAGAGCAGGCCGAAGAAGTTAAGGCGCTGGAAAAAGAACTGAAGGAAAAATCCGATCAAGTCAAGGAATTGAACAAATCCAAAGCGGAAATTGGACGGCTCAAGCGAGAAAAGGATGAACTCCGGGGCAAAATAACTTCTGAACTCGAACAACAACTAAGCGAAACCTTGGCTGAGAAAGAAACGGAGAAAAAGCAATTTGAAGATAAACTGAGGAAGAAATACAACCACCAACTCGCTTCGGAACAAGCAAAACTTCAGGCGGAAAAAGAAGCCGTCGAAAAGCAAAAGTTGAAATTCGATGCCAATGTGAAGAAAGCGGTTAAGCAAGGAATTCAGGAAAAACAGCGAATCTTGAAGGAAGAAGCAAGAGAAGAGCATGCCGAAGAAGTTAAAGCATTGAAAGATGAACTGAAGGAAAAATCCGATCAAGTGAAAGAGTTGCACAAATCCAAGGCTAAGATTGAACAGCTCAAACTGGAAAAGGATGAACTCCAAGACAAAATAACTTTTGAAAAAGAACAAGAACATCGTCAAAAGCTGAACGAAGAAAAAGCAAAGATAAAGCAATTAGAAGAAGAAAAGGCGAAACGGAAAATAACGGAGGCAGAATTCAAAATTTCTGAAAAAGACCAGAATATCCAACAACAGCAAGTTCAACTGAAAAACATGCAACAAAAGTTGGAGCAAGGTCCAGTGCGGTTGCAAGGGGAAGCGCAGGAATTAGCCATCGAAGAATGGTTAAAAGATCAATTTCCGCTGGATGCGATTGAGGAAATCAAAAAAGGTGCGAGAGGGGCAGATTGTTTGCAAACCGTCAAGAATCCATCAGGGAAGAATTGCGGCACGATCTATTACGAAAGCAAGCGAACCGGAAGTTTTCGGAAGGATTGGATAGATAAATTCAATGCGGATATTCGTGAAAAGAAGGCTGATATTGGCGTTTTGGTTACTCAAGCCATGCCAAAAGGTATGGAGCGGTTTGGACCAAAGGACGGAATATGGATTTGTTCCTTTGATGAATTCAAAGGTCTTTGCCATGTGTTTCGTGCTCATTTGATTGAAATGAGCAAGGCCGTTGTCGCCCAGAAAAACAGAGGCGATAAGATGGCTATGCTCTACGATTACTTAACGAGCAACGAATTTCGATCGTATGCGGAGGCTATTGTCCAATCATTTGTTCAAATGAAAAAAGGTTTGGGTGCGGAAAAACGAGCGACGGAAAGGAGATGGAAACAGCAGGAGAAGCAGATTGAAATAGGTCTTGGCGGAATTGCTGGGATGGTTGGCGCGATTGAAGGCATTGCCGGCAATGCGATTCAGCCTCCGGCCTCGCTGGAACTGCCGTCCGGCGATGAAGAATATGATAACGACGATTAAAGCGGCGGCGTTTTACAACCGGCTTGATGTTCATGGATTGCGAGGATGTTCTTATTTGCTTTGCCGGGAGGACAGAGTCGCGCTTTTTTCGCAGGCGGCGTCCTGATGTTTCAGTTCTGCATACCGGCATTGGGCGGCGCAATGCAAAGGCGGCGCTTGAGGATCGTCTTGCGAGGCGAAGGCCGGAGCTAATTATTACTTCGGGGTTTGCCGGCGGGTTGAATCCCGAACTTTGCGCCCACTCGTTGCTTTTTGAGAAGTCGGGGGGGCATCCGCTTTTTGACGGGCTTGCCGATCTTCCTTTTCGAGCGGGGATCTTTTGTTGCCGGGATCGCATTGTGGTTACGGCGAAAGAGAAGCGGTTGCTTTGGCGGAGTGGCGGGTGCGATGCGGTCGAGATGGAGTCTGCAGGCATTCACGAGATTGCCCAATCGCGTCAGATTCCGTGTTTGACGTTTCGGGCGATTTCTGATGAGGCTCATGAAAGTCTTCCGTTGGATTTCAACCGGCTGTTGACTTCGCGGATGAAGGTGGATTTGGCGAAGCTGTGCGGGGATCTTTGTTGGAATCCTGGGCGGTTGTTGGCGTTTGTTCGGTTTTACGGTTCGGTTGTTAAAACGTCGCGAGTGTTGGCCGACGCTCTTTGCCGGTTGCTGGATGATTCATCTTGTTTCGGAGGAAAGTCAACCTAGTTTGGGGCGGGGAATGCTTGCAAAATGAATTCTTCGGTTTCATGGTTTATTAATTATGAGTGGCAATAAAGTCTCGTTGGTGTTTGGGGTTTTGTGTGTTTGTCTGACCGGAGGCCTGATTTATCGCCATACTCAGGCGGTTTGGCAGGAGGCGGCGGATCGGAAGGAAATGGAGGAAGTGCGAAGCCAAATGGAGAAAAAGTCGGAGGATTTGGATCTTTCGAGGCAAACAAACTCTGTTCTGCGGACGGATTTGCAAAAGGCGGGTGAAGAACTCGACCAGGTTCGCCGTCAATACGAAACGCTTGCCAACGATTTGAGCCAAACGAAGGAACAAGCCGAATCGGTTGCCAAAGAAAGGCAGACGGCGCTTGGAGAAGTCTCGGACAAAGAGCAAAAAATCCGAGAGCTCAGCCGGGAGCGGCAGGATTTGTCCGCTCGGATTGCCACGCTAAACGGCTTGATGAGAGAGCTGGAAGGGAGGCTTTCGGCGACGGAGTTGGAGTTGGCCGATTCGCAAAAAGATCGGGAATATTTGTTGGAGGAGTTTAAGAGGCTGTACGCGGAGAAGCGCGCCATTGAAGATCAATTCAATGATCAAGAGGCGTTGCAGGCGCAGCGGAACAAACTGCGCAAAGAAGCAATCTCGCGCCGCGTTGGATGGATTCGCCGAAACCGGAGCGCGGGCAACCGCAAAGGGGCGGAGCTTCTAGTTGCCGGATTTCGGAAGCCTACCATCCAAACCAACTACAATTTGAACGTCGAGATTAACAGAACCGGCGGCGTTAAAATCCTCCAACCCGCTCCGAATGGACAAGGTTCGGAATGAAAGCCAAGGCTTTTTTGGCAGATTCCCACGGACGCACGATTCGAGATCTTCGAATCAGCGTTACCGATCGGTGCAACTTTCGCTGTCTCTATTGTCTTCCGGAGACGGAAGCGGCGGCCAATTTTTATCGAGAACGCTGGCGCTCAAGGCCGGAAATCCCCATTCATCGGCGATGGAAACCAAAACATGAAATCCTCTCTTTTGAGGAAATGGAACGAGTCGCGCGAATCGCTGTTGCCTGCGGCATTGAAAAAATTCGCATTACCGGCGGCGAGCCGCTCCTTCGGCAAAATATTGTCGCGCTGATTGAGAAAATGGCGGCGATTGTCGGCCTTCGGGATTTGGCGATGACAACGAACGGGTTTCTTTTTCCTCAACACGCGGCCGCTCTGAAAAAGGCCGGACTTCGCCGGGTCAGCTTCAGTTTGGACTCTTTCGACCCGCAGAATTTCAAACGTCTCACCGGCGTTTCCGGTCTCGATAAAGTGACTCAATCCGTCCAAATCGCCAAAGAACTTGGTTTTCATCCAGTCAAAGTCAACGCCGTGATTATCAAAGGCATCAACGAACATGAAATCGAGGAATTATGCCAATACGCTTTGGACGAGCAAATTCGCCTTCGGTTTATTGAATTTATGCCGTTGGACTCTGGCAAAGCGTGGCAAAGAAACCGGGTCTTCTCCGGCAAAGAAATTCTGGCGCATTTGCAGAAGAGCTTCGATCTGTCGCCCGTTGCAAACAGCCATGCCTCCGAAACCGCTCGGCGTTGGCGCATCAACGGCGGCGACGGAGAAGTGGGCATCATTGCTCCCGTTACCGAACCGTTCTGCGGGCACTGCAACCGCATGCGCCTTACGGCGGACGGACAAATTCGCACTTGCTTGTTCAGCCTTCGCGAACACGACCTCAAACCGCTCCTCCGCGGAGATGCCACAGACGATGAAATCGCCGGCCGTCTCCAAACCATTGCGCGAGGCAAAGAGGCGGGGCATAAAATCGGCCGCGAAGATTTTGCGCAACCCCCTCGAACGATGTCCAGCATCGGGGGATGAGGGCAGCTCCAAAAAAGTTGCTAATCGCGGCTATTTCGCCGCGTTGATAATCGCTTGGCTTGTGTGCCGGTTGCGATACCCTTCGTAAAAGAGCTTCGCTATAATCTTTCCTTCTCCACTCAAAATAAACGTTCCCGGATGCGGCAGGCCATCGCTGCGAGATCGGTTGAGAATCCCATAGGCCTCAATAATCTTGCTTCCTTTATCAGACAGCAACGGAAAGGCAATGTTGTTTCGTTTGGCGAAGCCCAAGAGAATTTTCTGGGAGTCATAACTAATCCCGACAACTTGAATGCCGGCTTCTTCTAACTTCGACAAATTGTTTTGCAGTTCAACTAACTGCCGCTGGCAGAACGGTCACCAATCCGCCGATCTATGGAAAACCAAAGCCACTTTCTTCTTCTGTGGGCCGGAAATGTCCGCAAAAGACCGCTTCTTTCCGTTTTGGTCTACCAATGAAAAAGAAGGGGACTTTGTGCCCACTAAGATGCCCGGCCCGTTATTTTTCTCCGCGCCGCCCGCTGTTGCCGCCCCCAGCCCGATCAACATAACTACGGCAACAATTTGCATTATAGAACGTTTCATCATATTGTTTTCTTATCTATGTATTACTATATCGATTTGAATCTACACTATATTTAAATTATTTTAACTTGAAGGAAACCTTCACTTCAAAGTTTTGCCTAAGGTAGAGACACTGCCCTCTTTCCTCTTCACAAATGGAATACAATACATACCCTCGTATAGTATCCATAGGCAAAGTCATCTTTGCCGAAGTTTTCACTTCGAACTCTACCTTCCGAGGCTCGGCAGAGACTGGATCGAGGGGAAGCGGATAGCGATGGAATGCGTTGTCGATCTGCCAATCTTCCGGCGCCTCTGCCCACAAAATCAAATCCTCCGCTTCGTTATTCCAATGCGCGTTGCGCGTTTTATCCGGCCGGAGCAAAACGTGAACTCGGACTGCCTCTCCCGGCCGCACGCAACCCGGAACCGCCGTGCTTTCTATTCGAATAAGCCGATCTGAATCTTGATGAATCTTCTCATCTGGATCGGGATTTGCCTCACTTTGCGCCGCGGCAAAGGATTGAGATGGGGAAGCAAACTCGGCGCCGCCCGGCTCCACTTTCAGTCGCACGGGCAATTCCCCTCGATCCTCGACGTCCTTTCGCGCCTCGTGAATCCAGTCGTAAAAGGAATACGGCTTCGCCAACCGAGGTCCATATTGTTGAATCCGCCTTCGCCAAATATACTGATTGGGATTCAACTCAAGAGCCCGACTCCAGTGAACAATGGCGCGGGTAAAATCATCTGCTTGCCTTCTGTCGCTATCATAACTTTGCCGATACGCTACGCCTAAACGAAACATCGTTGCCGCATTTTCTTCTCCGCCGGATAATGCTTGACGATAGGCCAAGATTGCTCGATCCACCCTGCCGTTGCCTCCCCAAAGAAACTCAAAATCTCCGCGCTCCATAGAACCCGGCGCCGAAGCCAAAAGAAGCGCTTCCACATCAGTCCCTGTGTTATGCATTTTCTCATCTTCTTGGACTGCAAAATCCTGACGCAAAAAAGACGGCAGAGAATCTTTGGATGGATTGACGGATCGAATCACTCCGGCCTCATCTATAAAAACCGTGACGGGCGCTCTGGTCACGCCCAGCAGATTCAAAGAATCCACGAGCAACGGCCACTTCATCTGTTGCCATTGCATGAACAAGAGCGCCCGATCAGGATGTTGCTCCTGAATCACTCCCACCACGTTCAAAAGCCCTTTGTCTTGGTAAGGTTTCGTGAGAGCGTGCCACACGGGCACATGCTTGCGGCAACCCGCTCACCAAGAGGCAAACACATGCGCCACGGTCTTTCGACCCCGATAAAAGCGCAAAGAGTCCGGCGCTCCGTCATCCGCACGAGGCAAGAGAAGATCGGGAAACTTTTGCCCAACCTCCAGCGGCCTTATATTAACGCCGCCGGACACTACGCATATAAACCCCGCGAACCAAGCCGACAACCATGTCGTTGTCTTGACTGCCGTGTTTATGCCCATTCTCAAAACCATCAATGTCTCCAAGAATGACACAACTTTTCATGGAAATCAAGCGGGTATTTCGAAAAAAAGCGAAACTCCTTTACGCGACTACGGCTAGAAAATCTGCGTTTAATATAAATGGAGCAAAAGAAACCGCCGCCGCCCGCAAACACAATCTTCCAGCTTTTGTTCAAAAAAATTTTTCCCAGAAAGAGATCTACCGCTCTCTTAATTTATCTCTCTTCTCCGAATTCTCCTGTTTCTTGGCGTCGTCCATAATGCCGTCGTCTTCTGCGCCATGGCGACGTCTCGTGATCGTATGATTTTCCAGTCTTCTTTCCTCTCTCCGCTTCTCATGCAAAACTCATTTGATTGGCGCTCAGCATATCATCTTTTTGGCCGGATTTTGCCCCCGAACAAATCCTTCACTTGTGGAGGCGGCCTCACCTGGTCATCATCGCCGTAGTCCATACCACCGTTGTAAGGCGGGCTAGTGATGACGAGATGGATTTGATTTTGAAGTGCGGCAACAACTCCAAACAATCGCCGTGAAGTTTTTTCTAGTCTTGTTTCATGTTAATCATCGCCAAAAAGTTTTTTCTTAGGGCGTGTTTACGATAAATAATCGGCGGTTCAACCGAATCTCTGGATATTCCATAGATTCGAAAAAAAAGCGGCCGCAATTATCAAAAGGAAACCAGATTGTTTTTGCCAGCCAAGCATCCCAAATCCAAAAAACTCAAATAGCGGGCTTTTGCGCCTCCAAAATAATTTGATTTCTTCCTTGGGTAGCACTTCGGCAGTTACTATGAATCTCTCGAATTCAGTTCAACTTGGCCTATGATATCAGACATGCACTATGACATTGGCCTTTTAGCGCGAACCGCCAAGGGCGTCGTTTATCCACTATAAAGACGATACAAGTTCAACTATCAGACGTCGGCACAAACTCATCTGCGCCGTAAAGAGGCCCCCAGTTATCCGCATCGAAATGTTGGAAAAGTTCCGCCGGCATTTGATTGCGATGATGCCAGCGGTTCCAAACCGCAGAAACAGGCAACGTCCAATCCCGCAAACTCCCATGCTCCACGTGGCCGTCTAAAAAAGCCATCTTCGCCCGACTAGCATGCCGCCGGCTAATCCCAAAAGTGTAATTCGGATGCGTGTCCAACCAAGGAAAAGGTCCGATAGCATTCCCATACCGTGGATGAAAAATAACACCATCCGAAAAACCAACCGGATTTATCACCGAACCCCACAGCATCGACAGGCGAAGCAATCTTCGTTATTTTGCGAGAATAGAAGTCAGGCCACCCAGGCCGAACAACCGATTCCCGCCACGGAAGAAGTTTCTCCAAAGTAACTAATCGTCGGTTAATAGCATAAGCAAAGTTAAATATTGCCGGCAAATGCCTTTCCCCATGCGGATTGTCACTCCGAACGATACGTTTCAATTCAGGCAAATTGCCGGCGCATTGAAAAATGTTAGTGTTCTTATCCAAATAATCCGACCACAGCAAACGATGCCAAGGCACCGGGACAACCAAGTTCCGCCAAGACTCATAACCAGAACCCCAACAGTCAGTAGTAGGCGGATGCACGGACAACACAGACGGAAGAAAATCTTCGTAGTCGTGGACGTACATCTGCGTCTCCAGATTGATTTGCCGAAGATTGTTGGCGCAGTCAATTCGCTTGGCCGCCGCCTTGGTCTTGCCAGGAGCCAGCAAGAGAAGATCCGCTAAGATGCCGATAATGGCAACCACCAGCAGCAACTCGATCAGAGTAAAAGCCCGGTCTCCGTTTCTTTGAAGATGCATTTTCATGTGCACAAAAAACGATGACAAACTCATCGCAAACGGGCCGACGCCCGTCTTGGTTGGTTTGGCCAAAAGGCCGAGTCCGTCTGTGATCTGTCTTTGTTTGCATAGTCAGTGTAACTGATTAATACCAAGTTTCAATCGGTTAAAACACGGCTCGCGGCATTCTGTAACAGTTTTTTCGATTTTTTGTTTTGCTTGAGTTTGGTTGGATCAGCAAGGTTGGAGGAATTCCACAGATTGTCAAGCAAAAATGCGTTTTTATGAAGGAGGAATTTGGAGCATGGAAGTTTGGATTCTTGGGCGCGGGATGATTTAGGATTGGCTCTGGATGCGGATTATTGCATCCCCGATGAGCAGGCAAGGGAGTTGCTGGCGCAGATTGCGGCGGAGAGAGGCGAAGGATCGCCCTTTTATGGATAAGCCTTTTCTGATTTTGGTGGCGGCTTACGGAAGGCAAATGCGGGGCATTTTGGGATCGAAGTTGAAGATATGGGCGGAGTTGCCGGACGAAGAGAATAAGTTTTGGTTGAAGGTGGTTCAGAATGCCGGGAAGTATGGTGGAAAGTCGCCAGTGGCGTATCGAATGTCGACGGAAGTGGAAAAGCGGGACGCAGAGGAATATGTGGAAGAGCGGATGCTGACGCCGGACGAAGTTTTGGAGCAGGAAGAGTTGGCGAAGGAAGCGCATCGGGTTGTGACGTCTTTTCTCGGTTCGTTGGATGCGGAGACGGCAGAGGCGGATTATTCGAAACAAAGTGGACGGGATCACTTTTGAGGCTTGGGCGAAGCGAACGGGCAAGGATGTCGAACTTCTGCGGATGCGCGTCAGCCGCGCTTATCGGAAGATGCGCAAGAAGGTTCCGCTTGGCTTGCGGCAGACTCTCATCCATGTGTATAAGGGCGGCTGAAAGAGTCGAAGAAGCAGGCAGAGAAGTCGCCGTAGGATTTATGCAGTTCACGGAAGAACAATATTAACAAATCGCGCCGCATTTGCCCAAACAAAGAGGAAAAGTGGAATACCATTTACTGTCGCATGTGAACCGCTGGACGAAAAGCGGCGTTTGGAATAGAGTGCTTGAAAAATTAAAGGCAAAGGCGCAGACGGACGCTCCGCCAGAAAAACGGATGCTGGACAGCGCGAGCATAAAGGTTCATCCCGCTGGAACAAGCGCGCTAAAAAAGGCGCGCCGTCCATCAGAAAGTCCAGCGAAGGCTGGACTACTAAAATTCCCATGCTTGCCGCAAAGAAGCGCACGGGGGGAAGTTCTTCTTTGTCTCCGGGAAACGGGCATGATGCGCCTGCGGGGAGAAAACTCCTTCGCAAGATAGGAAATCGTCTGGCCAAAGTTCTGTTTGCTGATGGATAGGGCGTATTATGAAGGCGAGGAGAACCGCCAGCAAGCCTAAGCAATGGGATTGGATCCGGTAGTTCCTCTTTTGAAAAGCTGTCGCCATCCTTGGCAATACGACAAGGAATTGTATAAAAAGCGCAACGAAGCAGAGAGATTGTTTTGGGGGTTAAAAGGCTATCGTCGAGTCTTCTCCCGCTTGGACAAACTGGAGGGGATATTCACGGGGCTCATCGCATTCCCCCCTCATCTTTGCCATGCTCCATTAGCGCCAACACGCTCTATGATGTCGAACGAATTTGGCGGATCAAACCCGTCAGAACCTTTCCCGGACCAATTTCTTCAAATTCGGGGTTCGGTTGCCGCAGAAGAAATCGCACGGAATCCGTCCAAAGCACTGGGCTGGCCATTTGGCGGGCAAGCGTTTCTCGAATTTCTGCGTCCGCATAAGGGCGGGCCGTGGCGTTGGCTATCACGGGAATGGTCAACGGTTTGAAGGAGAACTTGCTTAACCAGTCCGCAAATTGCTCTTGCGCCGGGCGCATTTGGCGGGAATGGAAGGCGCCGCTGACCGCCAGCAAAATCACTTTCCCCCCCGCCGCTTGAAGCGCCGGCCGGCAAGCATTGACGTCGGCCTTTTTGCCGGAGACCACCGTTTGCTTCGGGCTGTTGAGGTTGGCCAGTTCAATCCCGCCAAAACCTCCCTCTTCCAAAACTGCCTGCACCGTCTCCGGCGTCAAACCCAAAACCGCCGCCATGCCGCCGCCTTGAATTTTTCCCATGAGAGCGCCTCGTTTTTGCGTCAGGAGAATTCCCGTTTTGAAGTCAAAGGCGCCGGCGGCAAAGAGCGCCGTGTATTCTCCAAGCGAATGCCCGGCCAGAAAGTCCGGCTTGGGGCCGCTATTTGCCGACCGGGATAAATACATCAGGGCGGAAACCGCAAACAAAGCCGGCTGGGTAAACCTTGTGTCCGCCAAACGCCCTTCCGGGTTATGAAGACACAATTCTCGAACGGAGTAGCCTAAGACTTCGTCCGCAACGGCCAATTCTTCTGGGAACCGCTCAAACAATCCGTCGCCTATTCCCCGCTTTTGCGATCCTTGTCCGGGAAAAACATAGATGACGCTCATTAGAAAAAACCAAAGAAAAGCGAATGTTGTTCGTTCTGCGACCTTTGGCCGGGCAAGGAGGCTAATTCATGCACGGCGGATGAAAAGTAGTCCGGCCTGCGTCTTTGCCAGAATTGTAGCGAAATTTTTTAGTCGCTATTTTTCAATCTTTTGAATCTCTCCGAACATCTGGCCGACATGTTTGCCGTGTTTCCAAATGCCTGCGTATTGCCCGCCGTGAATCACGACGCGGGCGCTAAAAGTGCCCAAGCCGGGAATGGTCATTTCCGTCAAAGTGATCACCGGCGTCTCTCCCGCCCACTTCACTTCCAAAGGCAAGGGCAGGGTCATATCCGTGTCGCCGTACTTCAATCGGGCGTTGAAGAGCCAAAAATCGCCTTGGGGCATTTTCTTTACGCTGTATATGGTGTATTCCTCCTTTTTTCCCGCTAAGCCGCTTTGCACCAAAACCGTAAATCGCCCCACTAACTTGGCTTGGGTCAGCAACTTTTCAAAGGCCGCAAATCTCGCTTCGTTCGCCTCCGAAGTATCCGCATCGTCCGCTTGAAGGAGCGCGGCGCTTCCCCAAAAAACCAGAAAACTCGCTACGAAAAAAACTTTTGTTTGAATCATCTCCCGCCCTTTATACCATCTAATAGAAAGAAGAAAAATAAAATCTTCCGCCGCCACAGTTCCGGTCGCGCTATCTCAAGTTAGGGAATCTCAATTGTATAATTGGGCACATTCCCTCGATGCCAATTCAGCGCCCAAAGACCCTTTACGGAAACACGAGAAACATGCCCGTCCACAAAGCCCGCTTGAATCCCGTTTCCATGCCGTTCCAAAGCAAACCGTCCCATAAACCGGCCTTTTATGTGAGGAAATCTTCCGCCGTATCCCGCTCCCTTGAAATCTTGCGGTGCTTGATCGCCTCCATCCGGCCAAGAACCTACCCAAACTGAATCGCCGTAAGCAGGCACGTCGGCCGGCGCTTCAGAAAAACGGCCGTAATACTGATCCGCCGGGAAGCCTTCCCGAAATACGCCAAGATTATCCAGCCAGAGATTCATCCCGTAACTCCCTTCGGACTGCAACGACCGCCAAGTTTTGTCCACGCTTCCCCACCAACGATCATCGGGCGAAGGGTTCAACTTTGGACGCTTGGTCATCGGACAAACCAAAATCCGCATCACCCCGCCGGCGCGCTCGTGAGGATTCTCTTTGTAAGCCAAATCGCCCAGATAAGGAGCGATCTGATGAAACCAATACTTGCCCACTTCGTGCGTCACCGGAGGCACATGGTCGTCAAAATCATCCGCGTAAAATCGCGTCGCCAACGACATCTGGCGCAAGTGATTGCCGCAGAGCGCTCCTTTGGCCTTGCTTTTCGCCTTGGACAAAGCCGGCAACAGCATCCCGGCCAAAACAGCGATGATCGCAATCACCACCAACAGATCAATCAAAGTAAACCCAACGCGCCGCCAAGAATATCGGAAACAATTCGTAGAAAACCTCACGCTTCTCCATGCTTCACACCGCTGCCGCCTTGTCAAATGGAATCTCCGTCATCCAAACGCAACGAGGCGCTTTGCCCGCTGGCGTTCCTCCATGGCAGAGGAAGATCCAAATTGGACGAATCATCCCTGCCAACCTCGCCGGAAAAAACTTTCATATACTTCTCGGATTCCATCTTCCAAAACAATCTCTCACAACAAACATCTCCATGTCTTCAGCATCCTTTGCCGGCTGCCGCCAATGGCAAATCGCATGCAGTTTCAAAGCCAACAAGCGATCCAAACAAGCGCCGCTCCGAATCGCCAAGCATACGCTCGAAAGTTCCCTCGTCCACAAAGATCACAAAAAGTCTCCGTCAAAAGTAAGGCGAACATAGCCGTGCGCCGCCACCGCAAAACCGCCAACTCCATAAACTAAAAAACACAAAAAACGCTTACCGCATGGAAAAACAATCTGCGTTGCCCTCCCGATCCAAATCAATCGCCGCGCGCAGAACCATCGACACCCGAACACCGCATCCCTTCCCGATAGCCGGCAACCCATGCGCCGCAAACCAATTCAATCGCATCCCGAACCCGCCGAAAAACCGCCGCAACCTCCACCTCGCTCCCCATTGCCTTAGCCGGATCCTCAAAACCCCAATGATAATGATTCGCCTGCCCAGGAAAAACAGGACACGCCCGATCCGCATTGCCGCAAACAGTAATCGCCGCCCATATCTCCAAATTCCGAAAGGCATCCCAATGCTTAGAAACATGCCCAGAAATGTCGATACCCACCTCCGCCATCGCCTGCACCGCCTTCGGATGAACGAAACCCGACGGACTCGCCCCAGCGCTATAAACCTCAAACAAATCGCTCGCATCCCGCCGCAAAAAACCTTCAGCCATCTGGCTGCGACACGAATTGCCAGTACATAAAATCAAAACCCGCCTCTTATTCATCCCCAACCCACTCCTTGCCATCCAGTTCTTCTTCCAACTAAACCTCAGAAATTCTCACAAACAAACCCCCGTCAACAAAACAAAAAGAACTTTTCCCGCCAAAATAATTCAACAACAACACCAGCCGTCAACACCAAACCGCACCGCCGACACTTTTCGCCAATCTGCCCGCAATCCACAGCGCACCCAACCAACAAAAATAGAATACTAAGCCGTTACTAAGCCATCGCAAAAGCGAGAAACCAGTCCCCCAAAAGAACCTCAAAAATCTCCTCCGCAAAAAATCCAAAAAACACGAAAAAATTACGCCCGCCCAAAATTTATCCATGTTAATCTCTTCACAAGATTTTGCAGGCGTTTCTTTTATTGTTGGAGTCGCCTGCCCAATGCGACAGCTCGTTTCTGAGTTTCGAGAGAAGCCTCATATGCTTCTTCCCGATCTCTGAGGGCGAACAAGTAGGATTTTCTTCTCGCTTTGTTTATGCTAGCAGAATCTTGCCGCCGGCCCGCCGAAGCTGCTCTGGAACAAGGTTGACAAAGCAAAATTGCACATTAGAATCTATACCAAAGGCAACGCTATGTGGAACAAACAAACTCGAATCGAAAAATGATCCGCCCGCGGCTTGCAAGCAACGCAACAGCAAACTCGCTCGGATTACATAATTCGGCCGAACCACCCAACGCAAACCACCAACACATCGACGACATCATGAAGCCAAAACCGCCACAAAAACCATTGACTAACTCCTCCAAAAACCAATTCACTTCACGCTGCGACCTCCAACTTGAACAATCCAACCAACCTACCCCGGCCAAACTGCCGGAAACAGACGATCCCATCCTAGCCACTCCATCGGCGCTGCCAAAACCGCCTTGGTTTCTTCGAATCCAAAAGGCCGTGAAGCCAAAGCAAATCGCCGTCACTCTCGGTGTCGCAATCACCTTCTTTGCGTCTCTTTTCCTTGCCGCCGGCCCACAGCCCACACAAGCGGAGCCGGCGGAAGAGCCGTGTTGCCTTCCAGTGACGGAACTCGAATCTTTGTCGAAATCTTTGACAGGCGATCCAAACTCTTCGTTGACGGTGCACGACGTCCCAACGCCCGAAGAAATCGCCGCCCAATCGGATAATTCCTACATCTACGTTCCAATGGATCCTTCCTGGATTTACATTCCAATAATCTCTACAACTAAGAAGTGTCAAAATTGCGATGTCCCAAGAAATGCGGATTGCAATTTTTATCGGGAAGTCATTGTCAAAGGCCGCTTGAAGGGAAAGGAAAAGGAACACGAAAAGATTCTCCGCACATGGGAAGTAAAGAATTGCGATTCATATGCTTCCAATAGGAAAGGTACCAAGTCATTCTCTATTGAGCACGAAAGGACCGTCAATCACCAAGTGAGCGGCGGCGTTGGCGTATCGACCGAAGTCAAAACTGCGGCGGGAGCGGGGCCGTTGGCCAAAGCGGAAGCAACTGCTGGTTTGGAGGCCAGCATTGAAGCGAGCGAAAGTGGTTCGGAATCTATAACTATTACCGACACCGTCACTTGGGATTACGATGTTCCCGCATGCGAAAAGCACAAGGCGAAGCTGATTGGTTATTGGAAAGATGGCACGTATAGTCAAAGGGCTTATACTAAAGCTCTCTACTACCTCAAGAACTCTAACGGCCCGATTCAAACAACCACTTGTTATCAGGCTGACGCCAATTCAAAGGGATTGAGCCAATACTACTCGTGGAGAGTCTCGAGACTTCCTGACGAAAACTGCTGCGGCAGTGGTTACTGATCCGACGGCGAATCAGTAAGCTTTTAGCACATTATTAACACATTGAAGAAGATTATGAAGAAGAGATTCTTTTATCTTGTGGCGGCTGTTGTTGGGGTCGCTTTGGCGACGCCAAGCGTTTGCGCTCAAGCGCGGGAAACTGCCGAAACATCGACCGAAGAAGTTTCCTCTTCGGAGGTGAAACTAATAAAACTGCCTGAGCCTAAGCAGCGGGAAGACTTTTGGGAACACTTTGAGCAGGAGGTGTTCGAGGCCGCTAAGGGCGAGCAGGACAAGGAAAAGGCATGGCAAATTCTGCGCTATGGAGAAAAACTAATTGAGTTGAATCAAGAGAACAAGTTTGCCTGTAGCGCCGCCAATCGTTTGGTCGTGATTCTTTTCTTCTTGGGATGGCTGGAAGATGCTTTGCGGTTGGCAGATATGGCTTTGTCTTTGCCGGAAACAGAGCATGGCGATCATATGGTTGCTAGGCATCATAAGTCTTTGTGCTATATGGAGTTAGGCGATCATCAAGCGGCGGCAGAAGCGGCGGCAGAGGCCTTGGCAAGCGATGGCCCTGAGGAATGGGCGGAAGATATTCGCAATGAAGCGGTAAACAAAAAAGCGATGAGACAAAAAATTGAGAAAGCTGCTGAGTTGTTACAATGGGGGGAAGGAACGAAGGCGGAGAGAGCCGAAGCCGAAGCAATTTTAATGCAGGCCACGAAGGCGAAGGGAAAGTATTTGGAGAGTCTGTATTTGAATAATCCGAATATTCCACAAGGGTATTCTCTCATAGGATTAAAGGGTTCGCTGGTGGACCCGCTTGTCGAATCGATGCGCAAGGATGGGCGGATAGAAGAGGCTAGGGAAGTTGCGCTGGCGTTTATCCATGAGAATCCTTGCGATCCTATGGCGTCAAGCATTGCAGGCGATATGTGTAATTTGACGGGCAAGGACTTTGGGGCGGGGTTGAAAGAATGGAAGGAATGGATGGCGGAGTTGGAAGATTGGATTGCGTTCTTTGAAGAAAAGGGTTGCGAAGAGTGGGCCGGAGTCGCTCATCTCCGGATTGACCTTCAGACCGCTTATACGATGGTGGGGGATCATCTTCAAGATGGTTCTGAGGAGCAGGAGGCGATGTTGCGCAAGGCGTTGGCGTTAGCGGAGGAGTTGAAGAAGTTCAAGAAGCATCCGGAGGATCCTGTACCGTGGTCGGAGGAGGGATCTCAAGCGGCTGTGAAGGACTCGGCGGATATGGTTCGAGGATTAGTGGACTCGGCGGAAGGGGAGCGATTGGAAAGAGAGGAGCGGGAGCGGCGGGAGCGGCGGATGCAGATCATAGGGACGGCGCTTTTGGTGGTGTCTGGGCTGATTGGGTTTTGGGCAGTGTTGCGTCAAGAGCGTCGCATAAAGAAACAGGCTCGCCTAGAATGAACTAAGCCTCTTCTTTGCCTTTTCTTTGCCGGCAATTCAGGCCGATGCGAATGCATGGAAGATGGAGAGATGCGTTGTCGATTCGGAGGCTGTTTCTTGGGGTTTGAGAAATAGTTCGTTTTTTTTTGGGGAATTGACAGTTAGTGATTGTCTCGGGCGAGGTTGGCGGCGACTCAAGGTTTTTTGTGGGCGAGGAATGCTTGATATTTGCGGGGGAATTTTGGATAATGCGCCTGAGGATAGAGATATGAGAAAGATTGTTGGGAAGAGTTTTTTGGCGGCGGCGTTTGTCGTTACGGCGGTTGCGGCGGAGACGGGTTTTACTCCCGAACACGTCGCAAAAATGAAGCATGTGCAGGAGGCGTCTTTGTCTCCGGACGGACGGCGCGTTGCCTATGTGTTGTCGGTGCCGCGCGATCCGGTGAATGGCAAGAATGGCGTTGCCCGGCGGGAGTTGCACGTCGTGGATTGGCAGGGCGAGTCCCGTCCGTTTGTCACTGGAAACATTTCGGCTTCGAGCCTTGCGTGGTCGCCGGATGGAAGGACAATTACTTACTTGGCGAAGCGGGGGGAGGACAAGCATGTCTCGCTTTACAAGATTCCGCTGGACGGCGGGGAGTCTCAAAAAATCTTTGGGCATGAAGCGGACATTTCCAAGTATCACTGGAGCGGCCAAGCGGATCGATTCCTCTTTGTCGCCACGGAGAAAGCCGAAGAAAACAAAGCGAAGGAAAAGGGATTTGACGCCGAAGTTTATGAGGAAGAGCCCAAGCGGGGGCTTGTTTGGATAGCTCGGCAAGAAGGAAAGGACGATGATTGGGAGGTCGAGTCTTTGGCAATGGAAGGTTCGGTGTTTGACGCGCAGTGGAGTCCAGACGGCCGGCGTTTGGCAGTGGCCGTCGCGCCGAAGCCGTTTATTGATTTCTTTTATATGTATCAAAAGATCAAAATCGTTGACGCCGGTTCGGGGACGGTTTTGGCGGAGGTGGATCATCGCGGCAAGCTGGGCGACTTTCGCTGGAATCCCAACGGCCGTTCGTTGGCGTTCCTTGGCGGCGCCCATATCCACGATCCGAGTCCGGGAAGACTCTTTGTCGCGGACGCTTCCAACGGCTCTTCCCGGCGCTTGGCGGCCGATTATTTGCCGGACTTCGCCGCCGCAGAGTGGCTAAACGAGGAAACCTTGCTCTTCCTTGCCGACAATGGATGCGCAACCGATTACGGGCGATTGAACACGGTCTCCGGCGATATGCAATTATTGAATTTTCGGGACGCGCCGGTGGCCGAAGGAATGAGTTGCGCTCCCCAAGCGAATCGAGCGGCCTTTGTCGCTTCTGCGCCGTCTCACGGATTGGAGGCATTTGCCTCGCGGACGGAAGGAGGGAGGATGCGCCGTTTGACTCGTTCTAATCCGTGGTTGGACGACGTTCCTCTGGCGCGGCAGGAAGTCGTTCGCTACCCGGCTCGGGACGGCATTGAAGTGGAAGGCGTGTTGCAATATCCTTTGTCTTATCAGAAGGGCGAACGTTATCCGTTGATTCTTGTTGTGCACGGCGGGCCGGAAGCGCGGGTGGCGAACGGTTGGGTGACTACTTATTCGCGACCCGGCCAATTTGCCGCAAGCGACGGCTACCTTGTGTTTTATCCCAACTATCGGGGTAGCACTGGGCGCGGGCTGGAATACGCGATGTCGCATCAGGCCGATTACGCGGGCAAAGAGTTTGACGACTTGGTAGACGCCGTGGATTATCTGGATAAAATCGGCTTGGCGGCCCCAAATAAAGTGGGCGTAACAGGCGGATCGTATGGTGGTTACGCTTCGGCATGGTGCGCTACTTACTATACTAAGCGTTTTGCGGCGAGCGTGATGTTTGTAGGAGTTAGCGATCTAATATCCAAGCACGGCACAACGGACATTCCGGACGAAATGTATCTTGTGCACGCGCGCAAACGACCTTGGGAAGACTGGCCGTTTTTCTTAGAGCGCAGTCCGATTTACTACGCAGAGCAGGCGCGGACGCCGATATTGATTCTTCACGGCAAGGAGGATCCGCGGGTGCATCCGTCGCAGTCGCTTGAGTTATACCGCGCGTTGAAGACACTAGATAAAACACCTACGCGGCTGGTATGGTATCCGAGAGAAGGACACGGCAATCGGCGGGCGGCGGCGCGCTATGACTATTCCCTGCGTTTAATGCGCTGGATGAACCACTACCTCAAAGGGCCGGGAGGCGACCCGCCGCCGCATACCTTGAATTACGGCTTAAATGAAGAAAACGGAGAGGAAAACTAAAAAGAGCCGTCCGCCCGTCTTTGAAAACGTCAAAGTTCTCCGGCAATGTATTGAGTATCTCAGCGGCTCTTGCGCAAGTTCAAACGGCGTCGAGCCAACCCTATGTCCGAGAAAAACCTCGCCGCTTTTTTGGATCGCCGCGGACTACTCGTCCGTATTTCTTGGCATCGGAGACTTGCTGAGATTTCCCCGGTTGCATTGCGTTGAAGATTCCGGCACATTTGCTGGCACATGGATACAGTTCGCATCGGCATCATCGGCATGGGCAACATGGGAAGGCACCACGCCGATTATCTGCGCAAGGGCGCGGTCAAACAGGCGGCGTTGAAGGCGGTTTGCAGCCCTTCGCCTCACAAGTTGGAATCCTATAAACCCCTGGCGATTTACGGCGACGCGGAAGCCTTGATCCAGTCCGGCGAGATTGACACCGTCATCATCGCCACGCCCCATTACCAACACACCACGCTGGGCATAAAGGCGCTGGACGCCGGCCTGCATCTAATGGTCGAAAAACCAATTTCAGCGCACAAGGCGGACGCCCAGCGGCTTATCGCCAAGAGCCTCCAGCATCGCTCCGCCGTGTTTGCCGCCATGTTTCAACTTCGGGCCGAGCCAAGATACGCCAAAATCCGCCGGCTCATCACAGATGGCGAGCTAGGCGAAGTCGTCCGCGTCAACTGGATCATTACCGATTGGTATCGAACCGACGCTTACTACGCCAGCAGCGCTTGGCGAGCCACATGGAAAGGCGAAGGCGGCGGCGTTCTCCTCAACCAATGCCTCCACCAACTCGACGCCCTTCAATGGATATGCGGAATGCCCGCCAAAGTGCGCAGCTTCGTGCAACTCGGACGCTTTCACAACATCGAAGTGGAAGACAGCGTTACCGCCTACTTCGAATACCCCAACGGCGCCTCCGGCGTCTTTGTTTCCTCCACCGGCGAGGCGCCCGGCTCCAACCGCTTGGAAATCGCCGGCACCCGCGGCAAAATCGTCCTCGAAAACAATCAACTCGCCTTCACCCGCAACCAAACCTGCATGCTGGAATTCAGCCAAACCGCTAAAACCGGATTCGCTAAACCCGAAGTGTGGAACATCCACATCCCCTTTGCCGACGCCACCGCTCCCCACGCCATGCTCATGCAAAACTTCGTCAACGCCATCCTCCACAAAGAACCGCTCATAGCGCCGGGCGAAGACGGCCTTCCCTCCGTCGAACTAGCCAACGCCATGCTTTACTCCGGCCTCCTCAACCAAACCGTCCCCCTCCCATTAGACGCCGACGCCTTCGAAAACAAACTCAACCAACTCATCGCCAACTCCAAATTCAAAAAACAAACCGCCGAAGTCTCCGCCGATGATTTCGCGCAATCCTTCAACCGCTAACCAAGAAAACCTCCGTGGCCAGCTCGCGCAAATACCTCCACCAAATTCAAGGCCGCTACCCCCGCCTCGATCCCGAAGACCTTATCACCATGATTAACGCCCTCGCCTCCGTTTGGTCCGAAGCCAAACAACCCCAAAACCCATCTGCCTCACACCAACCAACAACCCAAGCCCATTATCGCCTCGCCGCCCGAATTCTTTGCGTCCTCCCCAGTCCCTCTCAACCTCCCTCCCTGCCACTCCAAGTCTCGCATCTAGCTAAAACCTTCTCAGGAATCTCCCGAAACCCAAGCCTTCGCAAAAAATTCCGCAAATCCATCTCCATAGGCCTATTAGCCACATGCCAAGACACCGAAGCCGTGCTCCGCGAACTCTCCCAAACCGGAATCGGCGGCCTCTTCCGACTCTAATCTAACCCCCATCCACACAGCGCCAAAACCGAAGAAAAAATCACATCTCCTCCCTTCCCTTTTCCCATAAATCTCGCTTTCCTATCTCTATCCGCCCATCACTTCCGCGCCCAATAAAAACGCCACCCATGCATCTCCCTCCGACACAACCATCCAAACAAACAATCCTCAAAACCTAAAAAGAACTGGACCAAAACTGCGCTAAGTCTGCATCGCCGGCGGAAAAGGCCTTATGCTCCGCAGAATCGCCCCTGAATACCAAGTAGGCAGAACATACGACTTAAAAAATACAAACCACTGGAAGATGCCGAGACCGTCGTCGATCACAAATCCGAAGGCATACAATCCATCAAAGTCAAAATGCCGGACGGCAAGGAATTCTCAATGGCGGGTTTCAGCCCTTACGAATATATGCCGCATTGGAACCACGATCACCTACCAATTCATCGGCAAAACCAAAAACGGAATTCCCAGACACGCAACTTTCCTGCGGATTAGAGGATCCTTTTGAAAACTTCGTCCACAAAAGCCGAAAGCCACGAAAAAGCCCGGCAAGAGAGCCAAGCCAAAGGAAACCATCAATCTCATAAATCCAACTCCAATCTATGTCCGGAAATATTGACGACCTCGCAGCCGAAAGGAGAATCAACCCAAGAAGGATAAGAAACAAATACAACAAATACCTAAGCCGATACTTTGACAACAACACGGCCGAAACGGCAAAGGAAAAATAAAAAGATCTAGCGTTGCAGCTGCCGAAAAAACAAAGATAGAAACAATCAATTCATCCCCGGAAGTATAGACGATAGACACAGCAAATGCAAAACATAAAAAATCCCCGCGGCCGGCTCTGCTTTCAAAAACAGAGCAATTCTAGCGCGAATGCTTCAGCCATCCTCATAGGGCGACTGTCTCCCATCCGCGCCGGAAAGAACAACAGCCGCCGTCTTTTCCCCCTCTCCCCTGCCCCGCCTAACTAGACAAATTTGTCTACTTAAACCGCCTCCAAAGCTAAAAAAACGCAAAAAATCATCCCATTCAGCAAAAAAGTTAAGAATTCTCGAAAAAAAAATGTCGATTCCCGCAAAAAAACTGGCTCCATCTGGATTTTTGATTTTCTCGCCTTTGAACCAAAGAACGCAGGAGAGATTCGTCATCGGGTCTCTCTTGCTGGAATATCACAGTTTGGATATAAAAATGCGTTGGGAGAGGCCGAATTCTCTTTCTTGTTTGATCCGGCGAACAGGCAGGGACTTCGCAATTTTTACTCCTACTAGGTGTTTCATCGACCTGAATTGCAGAATAACAACACGAGCCAGTAAAGAAATCTGTATTATGGCATCATTAAACAGCAAAAACTCACTTAACAATTCCTCCCGAATCGGTCAAGATAATCCTAACAATGAAAAGAACACCAACGGGCAATCTTTCAAACCGCCGGCATCGGGATGCTCTTCGCGGCCTTCTGCTTGTGCCCTTGCCAAGCATTGAAGCGCAAAAGAGCGGTGGCGGTGTTGGAAGCGTTCTTGCCAACTACATTTACGACGCTCTCACCGGAAACAGAGTCCAAATCACTCCTCCCATGGACGGTAAAATCATCGCTAAACCAAAATTGGAAGCGTTTGGCGGATATCGCAAATACGAGACCATCAATGGATACTCGCACAGCGGATTGACTCCCGATGTTGACGTAGATCGCAAACGAGGCTACGATGACAAATGGCCCGAATACTTTGACGTGGATTACGGCGAAGTAGTGGAAAACCCGACTGCGAACCAGACGCTGAACCTAGCAGGGGATTAAACTCCAACAAATACGAACTCCGAATGCATGCGGAATTCAACGACCACGGCGACGAATACAAGAGCCGATCCCAAATGCAAAAAGAATGCTCCACCGCCAAACTCGGCTACGTTTAAAATCGATACATTCAATACAAGAAAACAGGAAGGTGGGTTTATTACGGCACAAGCGAAAGAAATCAAATGCTACCATCGCTTAGTGGACAAAATCACGGACATCGACACTCGACTAGCCAACCACCAGAAATACACGGCGCAAGCGCTGTGGGGAAACTGGATCATTTGACTTGGAAAAAAGAGGAAGAAGACTATGCTGTGCACAAACAGCCCTACTTTGGGACATGAGAGCGTATGTATTGAGCGCCATCAGTCCTAATTCTGTGAGAGTCCCAATACTTCGGAAAAAGAACACGTGGAGTAACACAGTCAACGTGCGAGGGCAGAGCCAGTTGCATTGGTCATCCATGACGGTAAATGAGCCATGGGAAGCCCCCCTACACCCTTTGGGATCGGAATCAACACGACGAACTCAACAGCAAGTAAAAGAAAGGAGAACGAGGAAATGAAACACAACGACACAACTCAAAACTCGGAAAGCAGGATTATTGCTCTGGACGTTGCTCTTACAATCGGCGTCTTTCTTGTTGTCTTCATCGACGGAAAGCGACCTGAGGAAACGCCAATTGCAAAGCCAACGCCGACGTCGCAACCTGAATCCCCCAAAACGGAAAAGGTAATCGGCGGATCCGATGGGTCGGAAGAATTTCGGCAACGGCACAACCGCGCGCTCTCGCCCGGAGCCAGAGAAGACAACCGCAGAAAGCTCTGGGAGGAAAACTTCCCCTACAAGCCTACCTACGATCCTGCAGTCACGGTCACGGCGGACATGATCTCTGATGATCCAGAGAACTTGACACCCATATTGAATCACTTCTCTTTGAATGCGTTTTTTGAAAGCGATTTGAGATTTTCGCCGCAGTTCGAGCAACTCTACAGAATCATGGATGAATACGACCGAACCGAGAACCCCATCGCCTTAGGCTGGAGGTTTGAAACTCTTCGAGAGTATCACATGGTGATGAGGGAAGACTCGAACGAAATCATAAGGAATTCGGACGGCACCCTTTATGGGGGAAATACACGAACGAACATCACTCAGCGAGAAGAATTGGATGACATGAAATCGTGCATCTGGTCGGGAACGGACGATTGCATGTGATGGCCGCACAAATATGAAATGTCTGAGGAACAGGCAAAAACCGTGGTGGACAGACTTATAGCAACGAAATTCACGGATGGGAAGACATGCAAGGTTGGCTCGGTGGTGATTCTGAGGCTCACCTTCCCGAATCAAGAAGAGCGTTAAAAGTAGGGGATCTGTTGGTGCCTTATGAGGGCTATCAGGAAGGTTATAACGCATGGAACGACGATCGGAATCGACGGATCAACGAGAGAATGGCTAAAAAAGGAAGAAAGATAGGCGTGCCGGCACTTTGGTGAACGCAAACGGCGAGCCGATCAAACCCGGCACAGGTTCTTTTGGTAGATTTCTGTCGGACGGCCAAATGCTTGATTCGCAGGAAATGGAAGACGGCAGTGTGCCTCTCTCTCCTGAAGCGATAGCCGTTTTAGGCGAAGAGTTTGGAAAACAAGAACAGCCTCTGAGTCCCCATGTTTTGAGAAATCCTGCTCCTACCGATGAAGAATGGCGGCTACAAGAAGCCTTCAGAGGAAATAGGAGGCTGAAGATGAAGGATCCAGAGATAGAGACACTTAATGATCTAAAGATATTTGTTCGTGGAAAGTTTGAGCATCTCGGTGAAAAATTCAGCACAAAGCTTGAAGAGATTGACAAGCATCTGAAAGAACTAAAAAATAGTTTGACGGCAATGGAAAAGACGGCATTAAGACTCGTGTTTCCAATTTGGAAAGATTCAGGATCTTCTTAACAAGAGGTGGAGTAATCGTTCTGACTGGTTTGGTTGCTCGTTATTTTGGATTGCTGCAAAAATTAGTGGACACCATACCCATTGGTTAATCTCGCTTTGGTTATGATCCATTGATTTCGGCGCGGCGGCTTTTTTTTGTTAGAATTTATGCAGTTCACGGAAGAACAATATTAACAAATCGCGCCGCATTTGCCCAAACAAAGAGGAAAAGTGGAATACCATTTACTGTCGCATGTGAACCGCTGGACGAAAAGCGGCGTTTGGAATAGAGTGCTTGAAAAGTTAAAGGCAAAGACGCAGACGGACGCTCCGCCAGAAAAACGGATGCCGGACAGCGCGAGCATAAAGGTTCATCCCGCTGGAACAAGCGCGCTAAAAAAGGCGCGCCGTCCATCAGAAAGTCCAGCGAAGGCTGGACTACTAAAATTCCCATGCTTGCCGCAAAGAAGCGCACGGGGGGAAGTTCTTCTTTGTCTCCGGGAAACGGGCATGATGCGCCTGCGGGGAGAAAACTCCTTCGCAAGATAGGAAATCGTCTGGCCAAAGTTCTGTTTGCTGATGGATAGGGCGTATTATGAAGGCGAGGAGAACCGCCAGCAAGCCTAAGCAATGGGATTGGATCCGGTAGTTCCTCTTTTGAAAAGCTGTCGCCATCCTTGGCAATACGACAAGGAATTGTATAAAAAGCGCAACGAAGCAGAGAGATTGTTTTGGGGGTTAAAAGGCTATCGTCGAGTCTTCTCCCGCTTGGACAAACTGGAGGGGATATTCACGGGGCTCATCGCATTCCCTCCTCATCTTTGCCATGCTCCATTAGCGCCAACACGCTCTAATGGTTGGGATGTGTTCGTAAGTGTTGGCGATGCGTTCTTGGAAGATGAGACTGTTGGCAATGATGTCGCCCGCAATGCGACTGGTTCGGATTCTTTTGAGTTTGAGCCTCTTTGTTTTGGAAAGGTCTTTGACTTTGGGATCTTCGGTCAAACCCAGCAGTTTGAAGATTTTATTAATCAATTCATCTTTGGAGTATTCGAACTCGGAAACGGCTTCTTCGATGCTCTTTTCTAGGTCTTTGGCGCATTTGTCAAAGGCGTTTTCCGGGACGTCGACTAGATGGATGAGGTCGGCTAAATCGAAGATGGAGCCTTGTATCCAGCCGGTTTTAGGGAAGCGTCCGTCGTTGGGATAAACGGCCCAATAAGTTAATTGGCGGGTTGTTTCCAACACTGCCTTGATGTTGTCGGCTTGCGCTAGGTTTACCGGATAGCGCACGGCGATGGACGCTTCAATGGTACACGGCTGGCGGCAAACTTCATTGCAGCCGGGATTTTCAAAATAGTGATAGGCTTCGATTTCCACATTGTCGGCGGGCAAGTATTCGGCTTCGATGATTACTGGCGAACGACCCGGCGCCGTAATCACTATGCTGGCTTCATGGCGGCTTTGTCTTCAAGGACGGTAGTTGCTTCGACTCGTGTTTTCCGACCATGCATGACCCGCTTAATCCGCCTGCTTAATCCGCTCGGCAAGCGTCTTGTTTGCGTTGGTTTCGTTTGAATGGGATGTATCCATAGTTTTTGTATTTAGAAAATTACGAACTGTCTAATCTGCGCCTCTGATGCCGATCCTTCAATCCCGAAAATAGGAAGATGAGATTATCAGAGGGAGGGGAAGTATGTCCCCAAGCCTGCTGTCTTCGTTTTTCCAGTTTGCCGTTTTGTATGACTCCATAAGGACGAGATGTCGGGGCGTTTGCCGGAATGGTCGGCAATGATGTCGGTGTTTTCGTGTTGGACTTGGACTTGGGATTGGGAGAACATTTCATCCAAGAGTTGGGCGAGGTTGTTGTTGAGATTGACTTCGTGTTGGCGCGATATAGGCAAAGGGAGAGTTTCTCTTTTTTGCGTCCCCAGTTTCAAGGGGAAAGGGAGTTTTTCAGACTTTTTCTGGCTTGCTGTTTGCCGCAATCAAGGCGGCAGCAAAAGGAAATCGAGCGACTTTATTGGGAATGGTTGATGGCTTGTTCGAATTGATCGGAAATAAATGAATTCGAATATCAATATACTCATGATGGAGACGGTGCGAAGCTATTTGTAGTATTTGAAGAAAAAAGTTGCGAAAATTATCGACATTTTCTGTTATGGGTAATCTAAAGAGGAATTTTATATCTGTACGATCTTATTCCAAGCGTCCTTCAACTGGAAACTCACTGATGAATCGCTCTCTAAATCATAGACATATTGATGGACAAACGCGCTTGTATCTCGAATCAAGCGGAGGTAATATTTCAATGTGTGGCTAACGTCATTTACTATTAACTGACAACCATGCGCTCGAGCAATTTGCTGAATATCCAATTTGAATTGGGAATAATCATCGTGTAAATAAGTTGTCAAAATATAAAACCTTCTAACCGGTGTTTTTTGTAATTTCTCGAAAGAATTCTGAATCAATCCCGGAGTGATTGGTATATTATGCTTAATTTCATAGCCTTCAAATAAAGTGTTATTAGAGTTGACAATATGCACGTCACCAATTAATTCTGCCCGCCGATCAGCGGTATTATGATGTTCAAGCGGCAAAACTGCGCAATTTCTATAACGTCCTACTTCTCGAATCAATACACTCAAAATAGCATGTACTACTAACACCGGCAATCGGGCTACTCCTTGCAATTGAACGCTGTAATGTCGGCTTATTCGATCCACTACTTCATCGACAGAAAGATTGATCGGACGGGAGAGAACAAGATTTGCATTATTGTCTCTGAATCGAATCAAACCGGCAAATATGGTAATCATGATATTTTCAGCAGACAATCCTTGACATTGCACTCCGTCGACGAGTTTGAGAAATGCATTTTTGACCGTCGCCGGTTTCGTGTTTCCTGGGTAGTGCAAGTCGTAAGGCCGGGCTTGCTCTAGGGATCGGGTTAGCCATCCTGAACCGCTTTGCATATGTGGAAAGCATTTTTCTCTTAGGAAAGGAGTCACTACTCGCGAGTCTAATCCTCTGCCGCTGAATCCTCCACTCATCCCTGATTGGTGCAGTCTGATATCCTGATCTGGATTTACTAGTTTCTTCAGCAACAGTGTGGTTAAAACAGCTAGAATGGCCTTGCCCCGTTCCTGATGATCTATAATAATTCGGCAGTATAGATCATAGGGATTTGGTAGTTTTGTAAGGGTCTTCTGGTTCGAATGTAAGGCCAATGCATGATCGTACAGTTCGTTAATCCTTTGTTTTTCGTTCATAGTATCGTTCTTTTGCTTTTGGCTTCGTAAAATGTGAGTTAGAGTAATTTGGGTTGGCCCTGCTTTTGAGACACCCATTCTAAAGCGGCGGCGCAGTAGTTTGGGCTGATGTCGATTCCCATGCAGCTTCTGTCTTCTATGGAAGCGGCGACCATAGTGGAACCGCTACCTAAATACGGGTCAAGCACCAATCCCTTCGGCGGGCACAGCAGGTGGATCATCTCTCGAATTATACGAACGGGAAATATCGCCGGGTGACCGTTTCCGGGGAGATTTTCGACGGGGCTTTCAATGACGTCTCGTTTCATTGGCCGGCCGAAGATGCGTATGATGGTGAATCCGTCTCGGTCGATGTGCATTTTGCGTCCGCCCGCTTGTCCACCGTAAGCCGGGGGGTGGATGCCGCGGATTTTCATGCGGAAGCTGTGGATTGCGCCGCTGTGAATTTCGGCGATGGCTTAGTCTAAGGCTATGTTGGCCGTAGCTCGTTCTTTGGGATTTAGGGCGGCAGTTTTGAGGAGTTTTCTATAACGGTTTCCTAGTTTGTTTGTAGGGGCATGGCGGTGCGGTCTTTCTTTGCTTGGTTGAAAGGCGGTTCGATTATAGTAGTAGTTCGCGCTGAGGGCGAAGTGAAAGAAGGGTTCGGCGCTGTTAGTCAATCGTCGAGTAAATTGATGAGGCGCTGGGTTTTGTTTTATCCAAGTAACGTCATTGACAAGCCGCAAGCCGAGCTCGCCAACGGTTCTGAGCGCGAATTGGTAGGGAATGAGTTGCAGGCTTCCAGCAATGATTTTGTCGCCTATATTGTATACAATGTTGCCCGTAGGCTTTGTCACTCGTATGACTTCCTTGAGCGTTGCGATAATGTTGTCCAGATATTCGTCGATTGTGTTTTCATTGCCTTGCCCGGAAGAGGAGTATTCTCGTTGTTGAAAGTAAGGGGCGAGGTAATTGTTAGGTCAACGGAGTTCTGAGGAAGGTTGGGAAGGATGTTCAGGTTGTCTCCGCAGTTTATAGTGTATTTTTCCTTTATAGTATTGGTGGCGGGATGAGGGTTGTTTTTGGCTGTTTGAGGAGCAATAGCGGGAGGCTTTTTTGTGTGGCGCATTTTTCTTTTTCTTGACGCGGTTTATTGCTTTCGGTGCGGGGGAGTTTTAGGGGAGTATGGAGGTGTGTAGGCGGTTGCTTTGCAGGAGGTTTTTTTCTTCGAATTCGCCGCACCAACCTTTGATTTCCGCGTCGTTGAAGATTTTGCCGATGACGCGACGCAATAGTCCCTTGAGGCTTGGGTTTTCCAGTTCGCGCAGGGAGCGGATGGCTTCTTCTTTGTAGGATTGCAGCAATTCTTCGGAACGCTCAACGGAGCCGAGTTTCCGGCAGAGGGCTTCGATTTCCTCCGAGCTGGACGGTTCGGTTTCCCTTCGCCAGATTTTTTCGAGCATGGTTTTGTCGTTCCCGTGCGCGTTTTGGTAGGCGATGGCGAGTGGCAGGTTGGGGCGCAACCCGGCGATGTCGTTTGTGTCGTCGCCGGCGTTTAGGTCGTTCAAGTCGTCCCGGATTTGGTAGGCGATTCCCAAGGCTTCGCTGTAGCGGGACAAGGTTTTTTGCACGGCTTTGTATTCTTGGATTCCAGCGGAAATCACTCCTAACTGCAGGGCGACTTCGAAGGCGGGCGCGGTTTTACGACGGAAGATGTCCAGCACGGTTTTGGTGGAGAGTGGTTTGGGTTGCCGCGCCCAGCATAGTTCCGCTCCTTGTCCTTGGCATAGGCGGCGTTGGCCTTCGGCGGCAACTTGCAACATTAGGGCGCGTTGTTCGGCGGGGGCGTTGCTGGAGGCTAATAGCCGATAGCCTTCGCCGATGAGTAGGTCTCCGGCGTTGATGGCGATGGGGACGCCGTGTTCTTCGTGCAGCGTTTTTTCTCCGTAGCGTTGGGCGTCGTTGTCTTCGATGTCGTCGTGGATGAGGGAGGCTTTGTGGAAGCACTCGACGGCGACGCCGATTTTGCGGATGCCGGGGGGCAAGTCTGCGCCGGGTTCTGCTTGGAGGGATTGAAACGCGGCGGCGGCGAGGAAGGGACGCCAGCGTTTGCCGGCTCGCATCAGCCAGTTGCGGGACAGGATTTCCGTTTGGCCGTCGGCGCTTCCCATAGTGAGGTCTAATGTGGCGGGGCTGAACCAAAATTCGACGTCTTCTCGCAAATCGCCCAGGTTCATTCGGCGGGCGCGGTCGTCGCCTGACAAGTGGATGTAGTCCCAAATCCAATCTAAATCCACGGTTGTGTCGATGCAATCGTCTTGGAGCAAGGGGATGGCCACTCCGGGAATGGCCGCCGCTTCCATGTAGGGGAAGGCTCGTTCGAGAACGCTGATGCAGCTGACGCCGACAATGGCCTCGATTTTGCCGGTTTGAATGAGCGACATCACAATGGCGGATCCTTCGGCAACTAGAACCGCATATCCCAGTCGTTCCGCTTCTGTTTGCAAGTCTTGAATGGAGCATAGGCCGCAGGACTTGCAGAGCAGGCCAAATTCATCAAAGGGCGCTGGGCAACGGCTTTCGACCCGCAGGCACTTTGGCAGGAGGAGTAGGCGGCGATGATAAGGAACGGAGGCTAGGGGCTCTCTCCACATCTCGTTGTTGATCAGAACGCCGAGATAGTCACGGTAAACGGGATTGAACTGGTTTTCCCGAATCAAGCGGTCGGCGTGCTTTTTCAAGTCTTCCACCGGCAAGGGAGGGACTGGGGTTTGCTCGGCCACATAACGGCGGACGGCCAATAGGGCTTGGTTCCGCTCTTCCGGCGTTTGAGGCAGGTTTTTCTTGGGCGGCCTGACTTTTTGCTGCGGCGCCGGACGGGGCAGGATTAATTCCTTGGAAGACATTTGAGTTCTTGAGGTGAGGTTGAGGTTTTACGGTTCGGTGTCAACTTGCTTGCGGGCGCCTTCGTCGTCAAATTCCGATAGGCTTGGAAGTCGTTGAACCAAAAGCGCTTCGCCCAGCGATACATCCAGTGTCGCTCGGGAATTTCTTCGCCGGGAAGCCATTGGCTAAAACGCGGTTTCATCGCCTCCAGTTCTTGCATGGCGGTTCCTCGAAGGGTGGTGTCTTTGGCGCCGTGCTTCTCGACCAAGGATTTGATCAAGTCCGGCCGTTCCAACACGACGCAACCCCGCGTGGCTTCGGCGGATAGTTTGCGGAAGTCCGACAGAAAGGCCGAATCGCGGATGGTTTCGTAGACGCCTCGGCGATCGTGTATGGAATCGACGGCAAATTGAATGATGGGGCACGGCTCGATGTCGCCTCGCGGGCTGACGTGATGGCTGACTCCGTTGGCCATAGGGCACAAGGCCCGCCCTTGGTCGTCGTAGTAGGCGTCGATGATTCCAATCGGCATCTTCGCCCGCATTTCCACAATGAAGCGTCGGACGTCGATCAACTGCTCTCGCGTCAAGCCCAGTTGATCGTTTCGATCAGGCCCCACCGGACGATAGCCGTGAAACCAAACGTAATGAACGCCGCGGCGGATTAATTCTTCCAGCCAAGCTTTTTGAAGCAGGTCGTCGATGTTTGATTGGCAAACGCTGGTGGCCACGCCGGTGAGCAGTTTGTGTTGGAGGGCGTTTTCCAATCCTCGAAGCGTTTTATTCAGGACGCCCTTTTTGCCCCGCCGTTGGTCGCTAACCGCTTCGCGGCCTTCAATGCTGATCAAAGGCGTCGCATTTCCCAATGCCCGCAGGCGGGACGCCGCTTTGTCGCTAATAAACTGGCCGTTGGTGAAAATCTGAAAATAGCAGTCTGGGTGCGAGGCCAGAAGGTCAAACAATTCCGGGTGCAGAAACGGCTCTCCGCCAAGAATTCCGAAGAAGACGTTGCCGTGTTTTTTGGCTTCGCCAATCGTTTGATTCATGGTTTTCAAGTCTAATTGATTGCGGGGCGCCGCCACGTCCACCCAGCATCCTTGGCAGCGAAGGTTGCAACTGTTGAGAATGGAAAGGTAAAGAAACGGAGGAAAATACTCGCCTTTCTTGAGCCGGCGTTTGAACCGCTCCACAGAAAGCATCCCGCGGACGCCGAAGTGCCAGGCGAATTTCCAAAGACACTTTGCGTCCGCAGTGCGCAGGATGCGAAAGGCAAGTTGAGGCAACATAGACGGAATTTATCTTGAGGTTTGGTTTTTTTGCAAACGAAATGAATTCATGCCGACCGCCGTTTTAGCCAGAGATCGGCGGCCGATTCAATCGCGCGCAGGCCGGCGGCGATTTTCCTCAAGTCAATGGCGCGGTCGCGCCAAGAAAATTGGAACACTTCAGGGTCTAAACTTCGCAGGAAAACGTCCTGCCGATACTCGGAGGTGGATCCTCGCGGCATGATGTTCATGCCAATAAAGTGAAAATGATCCAAACCGTCCAGCCAGAGGCGGAACTGCGCGGCGCCAGATTCGGCAAAGGCGGCCAAATCAAAGGTTTTCAAGGCGGAGTCATCGGCGATTTTCAACGCCTTGCGCAGAGCGGCGCCGTCTTCGGCATCGTCTGGACCGGCCGGCCAAAGGAACTGCGCCGTTTGGTGCGCCCGGTCCAGCAAGGCGTGAACGTAGAAAAAAGTCTTCTCCAAGTCCATGCCGTTCAAACCGGCCCGCAAACTTTGCCAGGCAATTTTGCCAAACCGGCATTGCTGGCGCGCTTCTTCCACTATCTTGGCGAGACGCTGCTGCTCCATACGGGTCAAATTTTGTCTTCCTGCGGATGGTTCGCCGCTGTCCGGGCGGCTTCCGCCTTTGCGGACGCTTCTTCGGCGCGGCGCTGAATTTCTTCCGGCGACGGAAGCGACATTAACACTTCTTCCGGCACGTCTCCCGCCTGCGCCAACTTCACGAGGCATTTTTTTCGCTCGTTAAGGGCTTTGTCAGGGTTTCGCTCTTTGGAAAACCGGGACTTCGCCTTCTCGCTTCGATCCCGCAGCATTTGATACACATCGCCGCCAAGTAGGGAAGAGATGTCGATTTTCATTTTCTCGCGGTTCAAGTCGGCGGGGTTGACGCGGTCGCCGTTGATCGGCCCGCTCCGATATTTGGGAAACATGATCGCCGCTTCCGGGCAGACTCGCGAACAAGCCGGGCAATTGGTTTTGCAACTGTCGTTGTTTTGCACTTGTAGCCGGTTGTCGCCGTCCACACCATAAACGCCGAATAAACAAAAACTAAGGCACTGCATGCAGTTGGTGCAACGCTCGTAGTCGATCACCGGAAACCAAGGCTTCCAAGCGCCGTGATGAAAGGCGCCCAGCGATTCCCGTTTCGAGCGGACTAGGGCCGCAACGGAGTCTGGGGCTTGATCGCCTATGTCCGCCACGACTGCCTCGGCGCCGGCAAATGCCGGCGCCGCCCCGTCTTGGAATCGTCCCAGCACAAAGATCGCCGTTCGTCCGTCCGCCGCCTCACTCCGTTGATCTGTCCGCGTCACGGCAAATCCCTCCGCCAGTAGCGCCGACACGGTTCGATAACAAAACTCCGCGTCCAGCGGCTTGCTTCCTTTGCCTTCGTAAAGAACTACCCGCAAGGACCGACTCTCAACCAGACTCATCGCGCTTCCTTTCTGAATTGTTGGAATCAGCCGCCGGCGGGCGGTTGTCTTCCGGCAAGTTCGGACGCAGAGGCCCGTCCAACAAAGCCGCCGCCGCTTCCTCCGCCGGTTCTGTCCGCATGTTGATGACCTGCGTTTGCTTCGGCGGCAACGCTGCGTTTCCCGCTGCAAACAACCATTTTACGGCGCGGGGGAAGCAGGCGGCAATTTTTAACGGACCGCCGCCCGCCAAATGCTGCAGCATCGGATCCTTCCGGGCAGACATCTCGCACAAATCGGCTACGGCGTCAAAAGAGGTTCCCGAATCACATAGCTTTCGAAGCACGTTTTCCTTCGTGCTTCGGGGAACCACTTGGGCGTAGGCGCAGTTGCAATACAAAATTCTCGTGTCTTCAGCCATGTGCCGCGCCGAAAAGCATGAAGGAAAAATCGCCGTCTGCCAACCTCATTTTTGCGTTAAAGATTGGCGGCGGCCAAACGATCCCGATGCGTCGGATTCGGTCTGCCCGGTCGAAATCGCTCTAAATCTTCCGCCTCCAGCGCGATCCCGCACTTTTGCCCAACCGTTTTCAAAGCGGCGCGCGTAATGTCTTCCAGCGTTTCCGGCGCCGTCTCCGCCCGCAGATTCAAAATCAACTGCCCCGAGCGCATCGCGCCTTCCAACTGTTGTGACAGCTCGGGGACGACGTCGTTTCGCACCAAGTGGATGGCGGCCAGATTATTCCAATCGGCAGCCGGCGCCAAAGTCATCTTGAGATGGGCAACTTCGGCCGGCACATCCCGCAACCGTCGCTGCATCTCTTCGGCGATCTCCCGCAGCAGATGGTTGCCGTCGAACTCTTTCCCGGCGCCAACAGCAATCGTCGCATTCAGCCAACCCAACAACGCCTCTCCCTCCGCGTAAACGTCGTAATTCAGATCCATCGTCGGCTCCTCGGGTTTGACCTCGCCGGCCACAATTTCAAACCACTCCGCCAAGCCTTCTCCCTGCCGGGCGGAAACGGCCAACACTCGCGCCCGCGGAAATTCCGCTCTCAAACGTTCCTCTAACTGCCGCAGCGCGTCGGCCTCCAGCAAGTCGGTTTTGTTCACCACAATCAGGTTGGCTTCCTCCAGCTGTTTCCGATAGATGTAAACGACCTTTGGGGAAAAACGGCCTCCCTCAGCCAATCCCAACACGCGCTGCGCCCGAATCGGATCCACCAGCGTCGAAAGCGGCGCAATCTGAAAATTGTCGCCGTAAATGCGCCGCAACGGATACGCCACCGTAGCCGCCAGATCCGTGCAACTGCCCACCGGCTCGGCCACAAACACTTCCGGCCGAGTCGATTCCGTCAAACGCTTGGCCGCGTCCAACAACGAGTCAAACCGACAGCAAAAACAGCCCCCCGGAATCTCCTCCGTGGCGTATCCCGCAGCGCGCAAGGCCGCCGTGTCCACCAATCCGCTTCCTTGATCGTTGGTGATCAGCCCCGCCTTGCATCCGCGAGCGGCCAGATACTTTGCCAATTGAGACACCACCGTCGTCTTGCCGGCGCCCAGAAAGCCCCCAATCATAATATACCGCGCCGCTGGCTTTGCCGAAGAACGCTCAAAATCCGTCATCGTCGTCATTGCTTACTGATTCTCTAACTTTTGCTTTTCCAGCATCTTATCAATCGTTGCGTCCAAAACACCCGAATACGCCGCCGCATCCAAACACCGCGCATCCGGCTCGCCTCGAACTTCATACAACCAGCCTTCGCCATAAGGTTGGCTGGATACCAGCGAAATCTCCTCCCGCAAGCGCGGATTGCTCCGCACAAACACCCCCTGAGCAATGGCGTAAACATCTGAAATTGCCTTAAACCCCTCCACCCACCCCAAAATCTGCCCCGGCTTCACAGCCGATCCCGCATCCGCCTCAAACTTATGATCCACCATTTCCCCCAACATCCGCGTGGCAAACTTCGTGAATCCTACCCGGCAAAGCCCTCCGCCAATCTGCCTCGCCCAACTGTGCGACGGACTGAACACCGCCTGCGCCGGCAGATGCGTCGCAAAATGAGAGCGCTTGTAAAAAATCGTTTTGCCAGAATCCAAAGCCACTCCTCCCAAAACTATGCCCCGTTCAGCAAAAAGGAAAAGCCCAATCTTGCTCCCACTCGCCAATTTCCGCCGCCACTCGCAACAAAAGGGCTTGATTTCAGAACCAAAATTCGCAATACAAAACACTCAAAAATCATGCCGACATACGAATATCTCTGCGGCCAATGCGGCCACGAATTCGAAGTCTTCCAATCCATGAAAGACAAAGCCCTCGCCGTCTGCCCCAAAACCATCTGCCCCAAAAAACCATGGGGACAAGGCCCGGTCAAACGCGCCATCAGTGCCGGCGCCGGACTCCTCTTCAAAGGAAGCGGCTTCTACATCACCGACTACCGAAGCGAAGGCTACAAAAAATCCGCCAAGAAAGACTCCGAAACCGCCCAACCCAAAACCGCCGCCAAAAAATCCCAATCCAAACCCGGCACAAAAACCGCCTCGGACGCCTCCCAAAAAACCAACGCCCCCAATGCCTAACCCCAACTTTGTCCCGCGCCGCTTCTTCTGCGCCGCAACAACCTTCCCCGCGCTTTGCCTAGCCGCAACCCTCTCCGCCGCAGACTTCCGCACCGTCGAAAGCCGCTCCGGCCAATTCCTCCTCCGCTGCCGCGAGCCCTTCTCTCCCCTCTCTCTGCGCGAAGACGAAAAAGCCTCCGGCCTCATCACCCTCACCCCCGAACTCGCCGCCGTTTCCGCCGAGCGCATCAAAGAAAGCCTCTTGCAACTACTCGGCGCACCAGACCACTGGCGAGGCAAAATCCGATTCCACTTCCACCCCGGCGAACTCAACCCCAACTTCTTCCAAGTCCGCTCTGTCCGCTTCTCCAACGGTTGGACGTACCAAGTTTCCCTCAGCCCCAAAATCCGCCGCCAAACTTGGCTGCGAAACTGCGTCGCCCTTTTGCTCCTTGAAATAGGCAACCGCCTCGCCGGTGAACAATCCGTCGAAATTCCCTTCTGGCTCATCGACGGCATCGCCACAGAACTGCGACACTCCGCCCTCCTAGACCTCAGCCCCAGCCACGCCGAACGCCTTCGACTCGGCGACTCCAATCCCAAACCCGTATTCCCTCAGCAACTCTACCAAGACGCCCTCCTTTCCACGCGCCGCTGGCTCTCCCAAAATCAGCCTGCCAGCGCCGCCGAACTCTTCTTCCCCGAAAACAAACACTGGAGCGGCGCCAAAAAACAAACTTTCGCACACTCCGCCCACTTATTCCTTCGCCGCCTCCTCGACCTCCGCGCCGGCAAAGCTAGCCTCCGCCAGTTCCTCAGCGCCCTTCCCACACGACTCAACTGGCAACAAGCCTTTTTCCCCAGCTTTGAACATCAGTTTCAAAAAATGCTCGACGTCGAAAAATGGTGGGCAGTCACCCTAAACGAATTCCTCACCAACCCCTACTCCGCCCCAATTGATCCTCAAAAGTTTGAAATCGGCTCCCGCCCCCCAAAAGAAACCCTAGACCAACTTGAACAACTCTTCTCCCTGCCCGCCCTCGTCGGACGCCAAAGAAACCAAATCCCTCAACGCGAACAATTCTCCCTCCAACAAGCCATCGCCCAATGGGACTACGCCGACCAAAAACCCGCTCTCGAACAAATCATTCACCGCCTCGACATCCTTGCCATCTACGCCCATCCCCAACTCGCCACCCTCATCCGCAACTACCAAAAAACCCTCCGCAACTACCTTTCCGAACGCGACCAAGCCGGCCGTCAACCATCCGCCAAACGCCCCCTCCAAATCCGCCGACGCCCCCAACACATCGCCCAAAAAACCCAACAAAAACTCAACCAACTAGACGCCCAACGCCGCCAATTTTCTAACCCAACCCCCGCCAACTCACCAACACAATCGAAAGAATCCCAAATGCCCAACTCGTCAAAACAAACAAAAACGCCTCCTCCACAACTTTGACAAAACAACCCCGCAATAACCCTTTACATCTTCGCAATCCCATCCACTTTCTCTCTAAAAGTCCGCAACACAACCTAGCCAATCGCCTGATACAAGACTCACCCACATTCAATCTTACGCATTCCCCGAAACTTAACTCTCCTTTTCCTAAGTGGATCTCTTTCATACTTATCAAATCTACCAGAGGCAACCACAAGACGAAAACTAACCTTCTCATTATTAGGAACAACCTTCTCCACAATCTTCGCGCCGGCTTGAAGTTGCGGCACAACCTCACTAGAACTCGCCTTCCCCTTCTTCAACTCTATCGGCACAACCCAGCCTTCGCCTTCTACTTCTCCAACAAAAAGAAAGTCGCACCGCTTGCCGTGTTTCTCCGCCGGCGATTCCGGATGATCCATGTCAATCAAAACACGCGAACGCCGGACAGCTGGAAGAGGCACCTTGCATCCTTCTTTCCTGCACAGCTTAGCGTAACACGATTCTGAAACTTTCGCCCGAACCGTTTTTACAAGGTTGCTCATCGTCTCCTCTTCGCTTCCAAACGGCTCTCTATCTCCGCCCAACGATTATGAAGATCGGCGGTCACATCATCGTAGACGGCAGCAAACGTTCCCGACTCTCGATCCAGAGGAATCTCCTGCACTACCGAACCCTTCGGCCGTTCCTTGGTCTAAAACAACCAAGCACCCCACCTCGTGCGGTTCCAGCGCAATGCCTCTGTCAATAGCCTCACGCTCGGCTTCAGGAATTCCAGAAATCCACACCAAATTAGCCAGCTCTTCTAATATCCACTCGCTGTGCGTAGTGGCAATCACTCTCACACCAGCCTTCACAGCGGCGGCCAGCTGTCTTGTGAACTCCACTTGCATTTTCGGATGCAAGTGCGCCTCAGGCTCTTCAATAATTAGCACGTTCCCGGTCCTTACAACATACCGCAAATACAACACCACCGGCGCCAATTCCGACACCCTCGACGAAACATTCATCAACGGCAGATTTTGATATCTTTCCAACTTCTCGGAAGATAGGAAAACACAGGATATGACGCACCCGTCTTGCTGCTTGCCTCGCTACGCACCGAACCACGCAACATAGATTTTTCAATCTCTATGGCAACATCCCCCGCGAGGCCTCTCTTTTTGTTGGGAACGTCGTTCAATGCAATCAACTGTTCAAGAAAATCCGCCAAAACACCAGAAAGCATGGGAGTCGGCACTTCCTGTCGAACGCCGCCGCTCGTCGACCGTTCCACCAAAGTGCTCACCACCGTCCTATGCGCATGCATCACGCCAGATCGATCCGCCAGCAAATAATACGCAGGCCGACTAACATGGCCTACGACATAGGGAAAAATAATCTCCGAGAGTTCATCCATGAGTATCGACAATGGGAACAATCCTTCAGACTCTCTCAGCCGTTCCCTAATCTCAGCGATAAGAGATAACAGACTGTCTCTTATCCGCGGCGAATCCGTGAATCTGCTTGCGATCCTCAACGGATTGTTCTTTGGAATCGAAGCAGTAAACCTGGTCGACAAAGCACCTAGACTCAGCTCATACGCGAAAGGTTCTTTGCAATCGACATCCTCACCGATGTGCCTCCGCAGAATAACCTTGGCATTCTTCGCGCCCGGAAGACGGAAACTGACGAGCCGAATCAACGCTAAAACGGCGGGCAATGTCCCCGGCGGCATGCTTGCTTTAACCGTCTATCGAATGGAACAAAGGGCGAATTAGAGCGGCAATTTTTTTCCGGCAAAGAATCTTGGAATTTACCTGAAAGATTTTCTTTCCTCCCTTTTGGAAATGTTTGTTTTTACCCAATCAAACAAGATTTCAGTATTCTCTTCCGGGAGTTTCGTAGATTTTTCTCCCCGCCTCAATTGTCGATATCCATGACCGGTGCCAAAAATTACGGGAAAATCGACTCCAAAGCCTCCGGTGATGTACATCAACTTCCGATATCTATGACCGGCTCCGAAAATGCGATGCAATGCGTAGATCAAGACGGCTAAATACGACTTACCCGGGTTGATTGGCTCCACAAAAAGTGTGAACGGCCGCAGATCCTCCTTCGCCTCAACAATAGGACCAAAGTTCTTCGCCTCCAACTTTAGCAAGTCTTTGGTATTTGCTTTACCCATATTTTTCGTTCAATTTAACTTTTCTCGACGGTCGTAATTCGCGAAAAACAGAATTGGGCATGTTGACGCCTTCATTGAAAGTGGTGACCCTGCCGCACCAGTCGTTCGGTTTCTCTGCTTGCTCCATAGAGAGGAGTTTGGCGTAGCAGGTGTGGTTGATGGATTTGCCGACATCCTTCCTTCCTATTAGGATGATGACTTTGTCTCGGAGCACGGAGTTCGGTCTGCCCCATTTATAGATTCCGTGCCAAATGTTGGCGTAGTGTCTGGCTTTGTTTTGTTGTCTAAGTAGGCATCGAGTCCGTCGCCGAACATTTGCCGAAGTTTTCCCATGTGCGCTGATTTTGCGTAAACTGTCGGGTCGTTGATGATTGGCGTTCCGTCTTTTTGCAGGAATGCAAGATTCAAGGTGGAGGTGTTCAAGACAGGAGTGCCCACTTCTTCATTTGCCTTTATGAAGCGCGGCAAGAAAGGGGCGTCAATTGTTCCTGCAACCTTGTTTCCTTCGACTCGGTTTCGGAATGTTTGCAGTGCTTTCTTTGTGGACGTCGATGGGGTCTTCCTTGTTGGCTTTGCGGAATTCGTTTTCTTCTTCGATGGCTTTGAACAGCCTCTCGTAGTCTGATTCCAGGTTGCCTTTGATTTGGGATGCGCTGACTTTTTGGACGGTTTCGGCTTGCGTGGATATCTGCCAGTATTCCGTTCCGCACACCCAGAATCTCTTGCCTTCTCGTTCCCAGAGGAATTCGGTCATTTCGTTGGTGGATTGTGGAATGGATTCTGCAGGCGGCCTTGGTTTATCGGACACCGAATTCCTGCTGGATGGCATGCCTTGCGGTTTGCCATTGCGTTTCTTGGCTTTGTTGGCTTCCTTGACGGTGACTGCAACTCTGCCTAATGCGGATTGGGAGGCGTCTTTCTCGTTGTAGGTTTCAATTATCCACTTGAACACCTGCACGGCGATTTCTTTATTTGAAAGGCTGACGATGTCGCCGTCGATGTTGCCTTTCAATTCGTCGGTTGACTTGTTTGAAGCCTTCCAGAGCAGTCTGCGGTCTTCGAATTTTGCAGGAATGGATTTTATCCAAGAGTAGATTCTGGCGCGGTCTTTTGAAAGAGAGTTGGGACCAGTTGTTTGGTGTCGAGGCTGGCTTTCAGTTGCGCTGCGCATACTTTCAAAGAGGGTGCGCATCGGGGTCGTCAAATTCAAAGCAGAACAATCCTGCGCCTTTGCCGTTCTTTATTTGCGGAAGGACAATGGCTGGCATCCATTGAATCAACCGCTTTGAACCGTCGCCAAGAGTTTCAACTTGGAAAGCTTTGGCGCAGACTTCTTTCAAAGAAGGTGCGTTTCTGGGGTCGGTGTAGCCCGCATCTTCCTCCAAATAAATCCTTTAAGGCGGATTCAAAGGTGTCCGCCCTTGTTGCCAGAGGTACGGCAGGCGGATCCTTCCTGTCGGCTGTTTCGTCTAGAAAATTGAAACTAGGATTACCGTTCCCGTTCGGGAGGCTGGTCTTTAAATGTCTCCGCATTTTCGAGCATCTGATTTGAGGTGGGCATGTAGCTAGAATGGTCAGTCTGGCGTCTCCGCGTCGCTATTTTTAATATGCCCATAATTTGAAGGCTATAGTGGACTAAACCCCGCGCAAGGTCAAGTCTTTTCGGGGTTTTATTTCAATTATTTTTGGAAAATTTATCGACCAGATTAAACGCAAAAGGAGACGGTGACCAAACCGTCGCCCTCATCTAAATTTTTGATGCGCAGGTGTACAGGAGGTGTCCAGATACTCGAAAGACACACGAACCGAGGCGCTAGGTCGCCTCGTCTCGCTCAACCAATACCCCGCAATTCAGGTTGGTTGTCAATTTTCTTTTTAAAATATCACAGTTTGAAAATGGATTCTGTCAGGGAAGACGGAGATATTTCCTTTCCTGTTTGCTCCGGCGAACAGGCATCAGCCGCTTTTTTTCCTGCTGGCTGTTATCATTGGCCTGAAATTACGGAAATAAAGACACTATTTTACGAATCAGCTTATGAGAAACATTACTGTTTTGAACCATCGGCTTGACGAATCCAACGGAATCGTCGAGAATATCCTTGGAATGGAAGCCAAGAAAACGCCTTGGTACCTGTGCTTTGCGGGGGAAAATGAAAACGGCGGCCGCTGTTGTCGTTGGTGTTGTTGGGATCGGTTTGCTTTTAGAATCGCTCTCGTTGTTTGCTGATCCAGTTCAAACCGGGCCTTGGAATGAAAATACCGTAAACGTCTGCGCGCCGGTGGTTTCTTCGATCACGGTCACCGACGACGGTTCGGCGGGCTTTTGAGTCTCGGTGGGGCTTTCGCATGTCTGGGACATGTTCAGACGGGTGCCTGCAGATCGAGGTGGTTGGCAAACTAAGGGTTACCGATTTAAAACTGCAGAATGCCGTTCGGCATAATCCGCTTCGGCGAGGGGATTTTTTCGAGAGATTTAACTATGAAGATACTGAATTGGAGACTTATGATGGTGTTGATCATTACGTGCCCGTTCATTTCGATTATTTTGCTCGTGGCGGCACTGGCGGCAAATACTTCGAGATGAAGATTGAGCCTGAATATTGGGGTTTGGTTCCTGTTCGGGCTGAGCATTATTACGGAAGGGATCATTATGTGAAGCTTACTTTGTACATCACGGATCGAGATTCCAAAGGAAAGCGTCTGCCCGCGGGAGAATACCGCATGCATTGCCGGGTTTCGGACATCGACGGGAATGGCTATTATGTCACCGTTTATTTTGGTGACGAGGCTTTCTTTTAAGGAATGTCTGGCTTGAAAAGCAAAGCCTTTACTTCAATCGAGTTGCTAGTGGTGATTGCCATCCTCGCCATTTTGGCGGGGATGCTTTTGCCCGCTCTTTCACAGGCCAAAGCAGCAGCTCACAAAACAGCTTGCCTTAATAACCAACGGCAAATTGGCATTTCTCGACAACTCTACGGTAATGATCATGACGGCTTTTTAATTCACGGTGGCCTTACTTGGTGACAACGGCTCAGTTTCTTCTATTTGGATGGACAGACGAACTTGTTCAATTGTCCTGCCGAGAAGCGGGTTTTGAAAGCGTTGCAAGCTGCGGACTTGCCGCAACCGCCTCCGGGAATTTCTTCAATTACATATCCATATGGACTGCCCTTTATTGCTTGGGGTTATGTGCAAAATGATTTTGGATTATTGCCGCCTCCTTTAGACAGTGAAAAGTGGTGAGGAATTTCTGGGGAGGCTTCACGTGGAAGTCCTGGGGGTTGGACTCGAGGAATTCGAGATTTTCAAGTGGTTTCGTCTTCGCGCATGATTGCGCAATCTGATGGCTCTCGTTTTGAGGTTTTTGAACAAAGAGGCATTTTTATTGTACGAGAGTTCATGCGGGGTTTCTATGGCATTGATACTAGATATGATATTTTAAACGTTGCACGTTGGCATTCTGGGCAGGTGAACATATTATTTGCCGATGGACATGTTGGTTCGGAGTCGTTGCATCAAATGCTTTATCCATCTTTGGATAACTGGACTCGATTCAATTATGATAATAAAAAGCATTGGCAGGATGGCGATATGCCTTCAGCAGAAGGTTGGAATCCAAAAACACCTTGGGATGAACTCGTGGAGTTTTGACCTTTTTTGCTGTCTTTGTTTATTCATGGCTTGCTGGCCATCTTGTTTGGGACGGCAAAGCGGTGAAAACTTGTCTTGACTTCTTTTGAATTGTGAAAAATCGTTTTCCAAAGGGCGGTTGTTCTGCTGTTTTGTGGGAATCATCTATAAGGTGTGGATTTGGGAGGGGCGAAATGGGTTGCAGTGCCGATGGGTTTGATGAATAATGTTTGGTCTTCGGCCGGAGCGTAGCTCAGCTTGGCTAGAGCGCCAGCTTTGGGAGCTGGATGTCGCAGGTTCGAATCCTGTCGTTCCGACCATTTTTCCTGCTTCAAAGCCATTGGTCTTTGGGCAAAAATGGAAAGTCTGCGGATCGTAGTTTTCCAATTTTTGTCTTTTGTTGTCTTGCGCGGCGCGGCAAAAGGCTTACGCCAATCCTCTTTGGGAGTTTTGAATGAATTGGAGGAGGTGGCGAATTTCTGGGGAGAGAGGCACTTCTTTTTGAATTTGATCGGCGGCGGCGGAAGTGTTCAAGCCGCTGCGGAAGAGGATTTTATGGGCTTGACGGAGCGTGTTTTGAGTTTCGGCGGCAAAGCCGTGCCGTTCTAGTCCGATTTTGTTGATCGCGCGAGTTTTGGCGGGATTCCCGTCCGAGAGCATAAAAGGGGGAACATCTCGGACGACTTTCGAGCAGCCGCCGGTCATTGAATGTTTGCCGATCCGGCAGAATTGGTGAATTCCGGCCAAACCTCCGATCACGGCAAAGTCTTCCACGACGACGTGACCGGCCAATGTGGCGGCGTTGGATAGGATGACGTGGTTGCCTAATGCGACGTTGTGGGCGACGTGGCAGTAGGCCAAAAGGAGATTGTCAGAACCGATGGCGGTTGTTTCTCCGTCTTCGGTGGCGCTGTTGATGGTCACGGATTCGCGAATAATGTTGCGATTTCCGATGCAAGTGCGGGTGAGGCCGCCTTTCCATTTGCGGTCTTGCGTGCGGAGGCCGATGCTACTGAAGGGAAAGAATTGGTTGTCGGCGCCGATGACGGTGTGGCCGTCCACAACGACGTGGGAAAGCAGCCGGCAACGGTGGCCCAAAACCGCGTTTTCTCCGATGACGCAATAGGGGCCGATCTCGCAGTCTTTGCCGATGCGGGCGCCTTTGTGAATGATTGCGCTGGGATGAATCACGGCGTTTCAATCGTCCTCAAGCGTCCCTCAGCATGAAAGTGACCACGCCTTCGCTGACCACGTCCTTTCCGACTTTGCAACGGCCTTTGGCTTTGCCGATTTTTCCCCGACCTTTGATGAGCTCGATGTCGATGAGCAAAGCATCGCCGGGTTTGACTGGTTTGCGCCATTTGACGTTTTCGGCGGAGATGAAGTAGGCGATTTGCCCCCAGTTTTCGGCTTTGTTCAGGGTCAAAATGCCGGCCGCCTGCGCCATTGCCTCCAGTTGCAAAACGCCGGGCATGATTGGGTGTCCGGGAAAATGCCCTTGAAAATAAGGCTCGTTGATTGTGACGTTTTTCAGGCAGAGGATGGTTGTTTTTGTGATTTGAAGCACTTTGTCGATCATGAGAAACGGGTAGCGATGCGGCAGGATTTTCATGATTTGTTCCATTTCAAGCCCGCTACCATCGCCGGCAGAAACTTCCAAAGCCGACGAGTCCACGGAATCAGTTTTGGAAGATGAATTTTTGGAAGGCGGGGAGAAAGAAAGCGTCCGCGCCGCATTCTGTTTTTCCAAACGGCATAGTTCTTTGGCCAGTTGGCAGTTGGCCTGATGACTGGGACGGACGGCGATGACGTGTCCTTGAATTGGCCTTCCCACCAAAGAAAGATCTCCGATGACGTCCAGAATCTTATGGCGAACAAATTCTTCCGGATAGCGCAACGGTTCGTTGGTCAAAACCACGTCGTCGCGAATAATCACGGCGTTTTCCAAGCTGCCGCCTTTGATTAATCCATTTTTAATCAGGAACTCAATCTCTTCAAAAAAGCAAAAAGTTCGGGCGTGCGCAATTTCTCGTTCCCAAGAATCGGGGGTGATTTCCAAGCTGTAAAACTGCGTGAAACGGCCTTTGTCGTCGGAACTGGTGCAACTGACCTTGAATCCGTCGTGGGGAAAGATCGACAAAATGGCCTTTTCCAAAGTAATTGAGAGGGGCGTTGTGACAATCAAAGGGTCTTTGTCTTCCGCTTGAAGCGCCGTTCCAGAATCTTGGATCATTCGGCAGTATTCGCGGGCGCTTCCGTCGGCAATCGGCGGCTCGTTGGCGTCCAACTCCACAACGGCGTTGTCGATTCCCATGCCTCGAAAAGCGGCTAGCACGTGTTCCACCGTGTGCAGCTTTACCTTTCCTTTGGAAAGCGTTGTGGATCGGTTGGTGTCGCTTACGCTGTCCACTGAAGCGGGGATTTCCGGCTTCTTTTCCAAATCCACGCGGCGAAACCGAATGCCGCCGTTGGGCGGCGCCGGCAAGAAAGTCATGCGAACCTTGTGTCCGCTGTGCAACCCCACCCCGTCAAAAGAGGCGGGCTGGCGAATGGTTTGCTGTTGTGGCATGAGCCAAAGATTAAACTAACGAAACGCTTGGAAATCAAGCAGACAAGCCTTTTGCCAACAAAACTAGAAGCGAAAAAAACGACGGTTTTTAAAATAAAAAACCGATCAACGTCAGCTCGTGTTCTTTCTCATCGGCGTGTGCCTGAGCGGAATCCGCTGTGCCTGCCTCAAGGTCGCATAACTCGCATCCCCAAGCCGACATTTCGCGCCATGTTTTGGGCACCCCTCTTTTGGTTTTCCCTGTGCGGACGCAAACATTTCAAATTGATTGGCCATCTTATAGCGGGGGTAGTGGCGGTTGTTCTTTTGAATGATATATTTTTATGGTAGCTTCTATTAGTTTTAAGAATGGCATTATTTGTAAAGATATGTTTTTTATGTAGGTGAGTATAGCATATGGCTTGTTGGAAAGCCGAAAAAGTTCGTTTCTAGGTGGAAAAGATATAGCTCTTATTTCCCCTTGTGTTATTTCATAACTATCATCCTCCACCAAAGATATCCCCAATTTTAGCGTTTCTTTTGGTTTGTTTTCATCTCTGTGGGCTATATTTTTATTTCTTAAACGTAAGAAGTAGCCGAATGCCCACGTAAGAGCAATATCTTCATATTTAGACTCTTCTTCATCGTCATCTTCATCTTCAGCTTTATATTTCTTAAGAATTTCAAAGAATTGTCTTCTTTTCTCTTTATTTGGAAAGATTGAGTAATACATGATTATGCTGTGCCAGAATATTGCATCTGTAATAAAAGGCACTCTTCTATTCCCGTATTTTTCTTCCACTACGACTTTATTTTCGATGGCAGTCTTACATAAATAATGGGATATAAGCAGTGTATTTATCGGTTCACCGAATTCCTCGATTGGTTCGCTGGATGATTCATTTTTCATCGTCGGTTTAGCGCAATAAATGCCGCCGACCAAATGCGGATGCTCTGATTCTACCGTCCCAGATAACACAATTCGCTTAAACTTCAAACCCTAAGCAACCGTCAATTGTTCCGCCAACTTCCGATCAACGTAAGCCCCTTTAACTTTGTTTCCCGCTCCCCTTTTCATGTTTCTCAATAATCTCGTCTATTGAAGGTGGTTTTGCTTCCCTGTCGCCAATTTCATCATTCCACTCATCTGCTTTATTTTGAGCTTCTCGCAAGCGATCAGGATTTTTCGCCGTTGAAGGCTCTTCCTGTTCAAAATGCTGAACAAGTTTGTCTGCTTCGGCACGGTCTCGCGCTCGCGCCGCTCGCGCTTGCGCTAAATACGCCCAAGCACAAGAAATCGACAGATCTGATTTCATGTACTGGCCGAACTGTTTTTCGTAGGAGAATCCCGCTTCTTTTCCAATTCGGGCAAGCCAGATCATAGCATCAACAATGCCTCCTTTTCTAGCTGCATTCTCGAAAAATTCCCATGTAATCTGGTCACCGGAACTGTATTTTTTGGAGTAATACAATCCAATGTGATAACATGCTAATGGATAGCCCAACGCATCACAACCAGATTCCCTATCTCTTCCCTTGCTATCCGCAGACTTGAATAAATACTCCCTCGCTTTTTCCTCGTTTTTCACCACACCGTTCCCCCCTTCAAGCCGTAAGAGTCCGTACACAAACTGCGCCTCCTCGTCACCTGAATCGGCAATCTCTACCAACTTGTCAATTTTCTCTCTTTGATTTCTCATGGTTTTCTCAATTTGATTGTTTCTAATCAATATCCGAAATTCTGTTCACTGATGGTCTCGTTCGTTATTCCTGTGGCTTGACTCGGAAGAACTCGGCGGGAGAGGAAGACCGAATAAAAAGGCGGCGCGTATCGTCAAAGGTGATGTCCGTCCACGGGCCGTCGATGCTTGGAGCGGACTGCAACATGCCTATATTCCAAAGAATCTCGACGCCGCCTTCTTGGCGGGTCAGCCATATCTGCGGCTTAACTCCATAAACCTCAATTAAAAGAGGGTAGTCAGCCGCATTGTTATACGTAATTCTATAAACACCATCAATGTCAACCTCGACCCCGCCCTGCAAAATGTCGGACGCGGGGCTACTAGACCTAATTCTAAAAACGCCATCGCTGTCAGGGATTCGGTTTCTTATTAATTCCCTCGCAGGCGGGAATCTTAAATTCCCTATGGTAGACGACAGGCTAAGGTTAAACTCCTTCATCTCGTAATGCACAGACAATTGCTCAAGGAAAAAAAGTGCATCACGCGAGTCCGAATTCACGAACAACGTAAATTCACCCTCAACATTTTTCCCTAAATCTTTAGGGAGTTTCAGAGTTGCCAAAGGAGTATCTCCAAGATGCAAAAAGCCCAATTTCACCAATCCCTCTGGCAAGGTTAGATTGGTCAACTGATTATTTTCACTTAGATTGAGACTTCTCAAATTCGCCAAGCCTTCAGGCAAAGTTAGACTGGTCAATTCCTGCTTATGAAGGCCGATCTCTTCCAATTCCGTCAATCCTTCAGGCAAGGTGAGGCTGATCAAGCCAACTCTTTTAAAATTCAAAGTCTTAACATTGGCATTGACCTGTAAAATGTCGGAATGACTCTCACTTAGTTTGTATTGTATCTCAAGCGTTTCCTGCGCCATTGTTTGCCAGAATTCGCCGGCAAAGCAGGCGGCGGCCAAAAGCAACCCAAATGTTCGTTTCATTTTAACGATTCCAATTTTCGATTTCATTCCAAAGAGTTTTTAATGCGGATTCTCGGTGTTTGTCAACATTTTTTTTGAACTTTTTTCCAGCGCGGCGGGTTTATGGCCGGTTTTTGATTTGTGTTTGTCTGTTGTCGTCGGTTTGGCGGTGGGTTTCTTTGGCGGATTCGGCGGCGGCTTCTTCGACCATTTCTTTGTCGCGCTGTTCCATAGCGGCTTTGCGGCTGAGGCGAACCCGGCCTTTGTCGTCGATTTCAATGCATTTGACCCAAATTTCGTCGCCGAGTTTGACGATGTCTTCGGTTCGTTTGACGCGGAAGCTGGCCAGCTCGCTGATGTGGCAGAGGCCGTCTTGGCCGGGAAAGACTTCGACAAAGCAGCCAAAGTCTTTGATGGAGGCGACTTTGCCGCGGTAGATTTTTTCGAGTTGGATTTCGGCGGTGAGGGCTTCGATTTCGGCTTGGGCGATTTTGAGGCCGTCTTCGGAGAGGGAGTAGATTTTGACTTCGCCGTCGTCTTCGATGTTGATTTCGCAACCGGATTCTTCGACGAGGCGTTTGATGTTTTTTCCTCCGGGGCCGATGAGGGCGCCGATTTTGTCGGGATTGATGAAAACGGTGGTGATTTTTGGGGCGTGAGGGCTGAGTTCTTTGCGCGGTTCGGCCAGTGTTTTGGCCATTTGCGCCAGGACTTGGCTGCGGGCCACTTGGGCTTGGGCTAATGCTTGGGCCATGATTTGGTGAGGGATGCCGGGCAGTTTGAGGTCAAGTTGGAATCCGGTGATGCCTTTGGCGGTGCCGGCGATTTTGCAGTCCATGTCGCAGAAGGCGTCTTCCCATCCCATGATGTCGGTGAGCAGTTGGTAGCGTCCGATTTGTCCCGATTCGGATTGTTCGGCGCAGATGCCGATGCTGATGCCGGCAACGGGGCCGGCGATGGGAACGCCGGCGTCCATCAGAGCAAGAGAGCCGCCGCAGACGGTGGCCATAGAGGAAGAGCCGTTGGATTCGGTGATTTCCGAAACGACGCGAATGGCGTAGGGAAAGTCTTCCAGAGGAAGGACGGGTTCCAGAGAGCGTTCCGCCAAAGCGCCGTGTCCGATTTCTCGCCGTCCCGGCCCCATAATCCTGCCTGTTTCGCCGACGGAGAAGTGAGGAAAGTTGTAGTGAAGAAGGAACTGTTTTTCTTCGCCGCCGCCGGAGTAAGAATCAAAGGCTTGGGCGTCGTCTTCGGTGCCGAGCGTCGCTTGCACGAGGGCTTGGGTTTCGCCGCGGGTGAACAGAGCGGAGCCGTGCACTCGCGGAAGCAATCCGACTCGCCCGGAAATGGCGCGAAGGTCGTCAAAAGCGCGTCCGTCCAGCCGTTTGCCTTTGTCAAGAATTAAAGAGCGCACGGCCGATTTTTGGATTTGGTAGAAAATGTCTTTGAGAACGGCTTCGGAAACGAGTTCCTCCCCGTGTTTTTCCCGCAACGCGGCGCCAATTTCTTCGGCCAATGCGTTCCAAGCGGATTCTCGTTCGAGTTTGCCGGGAGTGAGCAGAACGGGGATTACTCGGTCGCCGGCAAGCGCTTGCGCTTCTGCGAGGACTTCGTCGGGAATTTGGGGGATTTCGACGCGGCGTTTGGGCTTGCCGATTTTCTCGACGAGTTCCTTTTGAGCGGCAATCATGGGAACGCAACATTTCTGGCCGAATTCCAACGCCGCTAAGAAGTCGTCTTCATGGATTTCTTGGGCGGATCCTTCGTACATAACCATGTCGCTTTCGTTGCCGACGTAGATGAGGTCGAGATCGCTCTCTTCGCGTTGGCGGTGGGTTGGATTGGCGATGAATTGCCCGCGCACTCGGCCGACTCGAACGGCGCCTAACGGCCCCGCCCAAGGGATGTCGCTGATGGAAAGCGCGGCAGAAGCGCCCAGAATACTGAGCACGTCCGGGTCGTTTTCTCTGTCGGCGCTCAAGAGAATGGTTTGAACTTGGACTTCGTTGAGCCAGCCTTTCGGAAACAGCGGCCGAATCGGGCGATCCGTAAGGCGGCAAGTTAAGATTTCCTTTTCCGTCGGCCGCCCTTCTCTTTTGAAGTAGCCGCCCGGAAAACGACCGGCGGCGGACGCTTTCTCGCGATAGTCGACGGTGAGCGGGAAAAACTCCTGTCCCGGACGAGCCGTTGCGGCGGCCACTGCGGCCACGAGAAGAATGGTTTCGCCAAGTTGAACGACGACGGAACCGTCGGCTTGTTTGGCGATTTCTCCGGTGGAAATGTGAATCGGGCTAGCGCCCGCGTTGATGCTAATTGTTTCCGGCATAATGTCTAATGCGCAAACACCGGGACGGAGGAACTTCTTTCAGCCACGTTCTCATGGCTACGGAGCTGAAAGAAATCTCTCGGCGCCTCGGCGTTTGCGGCTTGAGTTCAAGATTTCTGTTTTAACGGTTGAAGAAGCAAAAGCCGCGCCGCCTCGGATTGGCCGGCCTACGCCGACCTGCGAGCGGGACGCGTTTTTGCTCTCAATAAATGTTTTGCCCCGAAACGCGCTCGGTTGAGGGGCGAAAAAGTCGTCGAATTCCATGCGAGGGGCGGGCGATCAGCGTCGGAGTTTCAGCCGTTTCGTCAGCGCAACGTAGCGGTTGTGGTCTTTGCGGTCGAGATAATCCAGCAACCGCCGCCGCTTGCTGACCATCATCAAAAGACCGCGCCGCGAGCTGACGTCCTTGCGGTTGACTTTCAGATGCTCGGTCAAATTATTGATCCGGCCGGTTAACAACGCCACTTGAACGTCCGCCGACCCCGTGTCGCCATCGTGCAATCGAAATTGTTCAATCGTGTTCGACTTTGATTCCATACGATTTGCCTCTTGTGCCTCGATAATTCGCAATAACAAGAAAGCCAGTATATCCTCTTAAAAAATCATGTAAAGGAATTTTTCTGGATAAGTTTGAAGTGACTTTTTGACTGGATTTTAACAGAAGAAAGCGGCTTGAATTCGTTTCGGAACGAAAGAGAAAACGACAACGCCGACGGCTCTCGCCGAAAACCGGCCTCAGAAAACGCAAGAACGGCAACAATTCGTACGAACTGGATGAAAAAGAACAGCATCTTCTCCCTCGCAAGCATTGCTTCGGCGCTTGTCTTTTGGACATGCGCGAAAACAACCGCCGAACCAATTCCCGTTACCCCTCCGGACATATCGATCAAAAAAGAAATCGCCCGAGCGGTAGATCGCGGCTGCGATTATCTATTGTCCCAACAGGCCGTCAACGGATCGTGGTCAGACGCCGATTATCCCGCCCTCACCGCCTTGGCCTTGACAGCCTTGCAAAGCGATCCCGAAGAACATCACGCGGCAAAAAAAGCCGAAGCGCTCAAAAAAGGCTACCAATACCTCCTCAACTCCGTGCAGCCCAACGGAGGCCTCTATCGCATCGAGTCGCTGATGAACTACAACACAGCAGTCTCGATCCTCGCCCTCCTCGCCGCCAAAAATCCCGCCTACGCCGAAACCATTCGGCAAGCGCGAAACTATTTGATCCGCGGACAACAAGACTTCGGAACGGCCGGAGTGCCGGACAATCCGCTGGACGGCGGCGTTGGCTATGGCGACCGCTATCCCCATTCCGACTTATCCAACACCGTTCTCGCGCTCGAAGCCCTCTATCACAGCCAACATCTCGCCCGCGACGTTCCCGGCGCAGATCGTTTGGACTGGGACGCCGCCGTGCGCTTCGTCCAAAACTGCCAAAACCTGCCTGAAACCAACCCGCAATCTTGGGTCTCCGGCGATTCCGCCAACCGCGGCGGATTCATCTACTTTCCCGGCAACAGCAAGGCCGGCGAAACCATCCTGCCCAACGGCCGCATCGCCCTTCGATCCTACGGAAGCATCTCCTACGCCGGCCTACTCAGCTACATCTACGCCGAAATGGACGCCGCCGACCCCCGAATCGCCGCCGTCCGCCAATGGCTACAACACAACTACACCCTCGACGAAAATCCCGGCATGGGCGCCCAAGGCCTCTACTACTACTACTATACCATGTCCAAAGCCTTGAACTTAGCAGGCATCCAAGAACTCAAAACCCAAAACAAAAAACCTATCCGCTGGGCAAAAGAACTGGCTTTAAAACTCCTGCAACTCCAGCGGACTGAAGGCCAATGGAGAAACGACAACGCCCGCTGGTGGGAAAAAGACCCCATCCTCGTCACCGCCTACGCTCTCCTCGCCCTTCGCAACCTCTACCCCAACCTATAAACAACACTTGCCAAAAAACCACAACCATCTCCCGCCCTAACAGCCTCTCTTCGAACTTCCAAAAACAAGATTGCCGCGCTCCCTAACCTTACTTAGAAAGTTTTGCAGCTTAGAAAAGAATCAGAATCAGTCCCCTTTCTCAAACCAAACTGCCGCCAGAAGCATATCGACAAGCTCGGCCTTCTCAGGCTCGGCCTGCCAAGAGTCGAAGTTTGCCAAGCAAAGAAAACAAAGGAAAAACAACAAAATCGGAGGTTTTCTCCATCCCCAGTTCCTTCCCAAATCACAAAACCCAATCTTGCTCTCTCCTTATCCCATGCCTCCATAAATGTTCGCCCAACAGCCGGCTAAATATAGCCAGTTGCGCAATACTGCGGCACAACGAATTAGAAAAGATAAAGGCGATGATAACGATTGACGACTGATGGTAAAACAAGTTCCCGCATGGCAATCTTATGATGGTTTTGCCCGTTCCCTGAGAATGAGCCCAGCATCCAAATGCCAAGTCTAGTTCCCTCTTATATGGACAACTAGAGCGTGTTGGCGCTAATGGAGCATGGCAAAGATGAGGGGGGAATGCGATGAGCCCCGTGAATATCCCCTCCAGTTTGTCCAAGCGGGAGAAGACTCGACGATAGCCTTTTAACCCCCAAAACAATCTCTCTGCTTCGTTGCGCTTTTTATACAATTCCTTGTCGTATTGCCAAGGATGGCGACAGCTTTTCAAAAGAGGAACTACCGGATCCAATCCCATTGCTTAGGCTTGCTGGCGGTTCTCCTCGCCTTCATAATACGCCCTATCCATCAGCAAACAGAACTTTGGCCAGACGATTTCCTATCTTGCGAAGGAGTTTTCTCCCCGCAGGCGCATCATGCCCGTTTCCCGGAGACAAAGAAGAACTTCCCCCCGTGCGCTTCTTTGCGGCAAGCATGGGAATTTTAGTAGTCCAGCCTTCGCTGGACTTTCTGATGGACGGCGCGCCTTTTTTAGCGCGCTTGTTCCAGCGGGATGAACCTTTATGCTCGCGCTGTCCAGCATCCGTTTTTCTGGCGGAGCGTCCGTCTGCGCCTTTGCCTTTAATTTTTCAAGCACTCTATTCCAAACGCCGCTTTTCGTCCAGCGGTTCACATGCGACAGTAAATGGTATTCCACTTTTCCTCTTTGTTTGGGCAAATGCGGCGCGATTTGTTAATATTGTTCTTCCGTGAACTGCATAAATTCTAACAAAAAGCCGCCAAGCTAAAACCCGGCGGCTTGCGAAAAGTCAAAAGGACGAACTTAGCCGGATTTTATGCAATTGTAATGATGGCAATCAAAATGCCCACAAAACCAGTTGCAGTTATTCCAATCGCCCAAGTAAAGAAAGGCTTCAAAGTTTCCAAAGAATACAACCGACCATTAATGCCAGTTTTTCCATTGCCTCGAAGAGACTCGTCTATCTTTTCCCAACGAGAATCCATTTTAGCCGACTGCTTTTCAATCTGCTTAAACTTTTCGTCAATATGAGCTTCAATCTCATTAAACCGTTTATCTCTCTGCTTTTCAGACTGTTCAAAACGCTCGTTGAGACGTTTTTCCAAGCCTTGAAACTCAGTCCGCAGTCCTCGAACTTCGCTCTCACTCATCGCCGTCTCCCTTTTCTCCTGCCAATTCCACTAATTGATTATCCAAAAGACGAAAATTTTCCAAATTATCTTGTCTCTGTTCTCTGGAAACAGGCTGGACTGCAACTTGCCGATTCGAATAGTCGTCCATTCTCCACTCAAGAATGACCGCTGTTTTAACGCTCTGACGGAATGCATTGTCTTGCCATTTATCCAACGATCCTTTGTCAATCTTGCACTCTGCCAGAAGATTCTCGTAAGCCTTCTTTACTTCGTCGTCAAACTTCTTCTTTTCCGTTCGACTCAAAGACTTTTTGAATTCATCTTCTTGCTTGAAGTGCTTGACGATTGCCATTCGATCCTTGTGCTTTGCGTTCTTCAAAACCATAGCGCGAAAATCTTCATCGCTAACGGCTTCCGCATTGCTTGCCGACTCATCCTGACGAACGGCTGGAATGACAACCTCTGATTCTGGACGCGGATTCGCCGTTAAAAGATCCACCACCGCCGTTTCCAAAACCTTCAAACGTTCTTCGTGAGATCGGATTTTGAGATCCTGCCCGTCCTCATGCTCCCGCTGTAAAGCACTCAGCTCTCGTTGCGTCTCAATGATTCAGTTTTCGGTTTTTGCGCGCTCGCCATCGTCAACAATAGTCCAGAGGAACATAATGCAAATCAGAGTCCATGCAAGGACGCTCAGCACCACATTCAGCCGGAACTTCTTTTTTTTCGTAGTTTCTGTAGATTCCATTCTCTCAGCTCCTTTCTTTTAACGGGTTAATTGCCGTTCACTCTGGCAAGGCAGAGATCCAAATCCTGTGAGATGAGAGCCAATTGAAGATCATTCCGCGCAGTCTCATGACTCAAAGAGAGGTCCCTTCGATCCTTAATCCGCTCTTGTCGCAAGTTGCGTTCCGTCTGAATTAAAGTTCTCGCTGTGATGTAATCGTTGTGAATGTCATCCATCTTGGAATTCAAAGTCGCGATAATTCCCGTCATTGTCAAAGCGTGCCAAGTCATGCATTCCGCCGTCGCCGCACCGCTTGCAGGATAGGGAAGTGCGCTTGTCGCTATGATGCACTTGGTAAACTTGGCTTTGGCCGCCACGATTGCTGTTGGCTCCACCACTTTTGCGTCGCGCATAATAGCTTCATTCGAAATAGCGTGGATAGCGCTCAACTCGTCTTGAAAAATGTCGCCAGACACCTCCAAAGCCTCGTTGTAGAGAGCCTAAATCTCCTCAACATTTGCATTGTCGGTTTCGTACTCTAACTACAAACGATCAGCCGCCAACGCGCGGCATTCGTCCTCGGTTGTGGGCGAATTGATGCATCCCGGAAGGTTTCCAATGTAGGATTCCTCGACGTAGCATTCTTGCGCCAGTGCCGGTGGAGCGTGAGTGAGGGTCAAGTCGTTCATTTTGCAGGCCAGTTGCAAGTTGTCATAGGTACTAGGGCGTGTTCACACTAGATAATTGGCGGTTTAATCGAATCTCTGTAGACTACATAGATTCGGAAAAAAGCGGACGCAAATCTCAAAAAGGTCAAATAACAAGAGAAATATCGATTTTTATCACTCAAAATTTTCCAGAAACGGCTTGATTTTCCTCTTGTGCGGTATTTCGGCGATTGCTATGAATTTCTCGAATTCAGTTACGTACATGCCTATGAAGACAGACAAGACAGGTGAGCTCAGCCTTTTGGCCAAAACTAACAAATCAAAGTCGCCTTGGTTCATGCGACTACCCGAAAGCAATCCTGCGAAAGAACGACCCTGCTCGAACCACCCGGCGGAATAGACCAAGACGGAATTTTAGCAAAAACGGCCAAAAGCGTCGTTTCCCTCGTTTCCAAACTTTTCTCCCCTCTGACGCAAAAGGAGGGCGTCCGTTTGCGGCCAGGAAGCCTTCTGCCTTAAGCGCAATCTTTCAAACCGCCGGCATCGGGATGCTCTTCGCGGCCTTCTGCTTGTGCCCTTGCCAAGCATTGAAGCGCAAAAGAGCGGTGGCGGTGTTGGAAGCGTTCTTGCCAACTACATTTACGACGCTCTCACCGGAAACAGAGTCCAAATCACTCCTCCCATGGACGGTAAAATCATCGCTAAACCAAAATTGGAAGCGTTTGGCGGATATCGCAAATACGAGACCATCAATGGATACTCGCACAGCGGATTGACTCCCGATGTTGACGTAGATCGCAAACGAGGCTACGATGACAAATGGCCCGAATACTTTGACGTGGATTACGGCGAAGTAGTGGAAAACCCGACTGCGAACCAGACGCTGAACCTAGCAGGGGATTAAACTCCAACAAATACGAACTCCGAATGCATGCGGAATTCAACGACCACGGCGACGAATACAAGAGCCGATCCCAAATGCAAAAAGAATGCTCCACCGCCAAACTCGGCTACGTTTAAAATCGATACATTCAATACAAGAAAACAGGAAGGTGGGTTTATTACGGCACAAGCGAAAGAAATCAAATGCTACCATCGCTTAGTGGACAAAATCACGGACATCGACACTCGACTAGCCAACCACCAGAAATACACGGCGCAAGCGCTGTGGGGAAACTGGATCATTTGACTTGGAAAAAAGAGGAAGAAGACTATGCTGTGCACAAACAGCCCTACTTTGGGACATGAGAGCGTATGTATTGAGCGCCATCAGTCCTAATTCTGTGAGAGTCCCAATACTTCGGAAAAAGAACACGTGGAGTAACACAGTCAACGTGCGAGGGCAGAGCCAGTTGCATTGGTCATCCATGACGGTAAATGAGCCATGGGAAGCCCCCCTACACCCTTTGGGATCGGAATCAACACGACGAACTCAACAGCAAGTAAAAGAAAGGAGAACGAGGAAATGAAACACAACGACACAACTCAAAACTCGGAAAGCAGGATTATTGCTCTGGACGTTGCTCTTACAATCGGCGTCTTTCTTGTTGTCTTCATCGACGGAAAGCGACCTGAGGAAACGCCAATTGCAAAGCCAACGCCGACGTCGCAACCTGAATCCCCCAAAACGGAAAAGGTAATCGGCGGATCCGATGGGTCGGAAGAATTTCGGCAACGGCACAACCGCGCGCTCTCGCCCGGAGCCAGAGAAGACAACCGCAGAAAGCTCTGGGAGGAAAACTTCCCCTACAAGCCTACCTACGATCCTGCAGTCACGGTCACGGCGGACATGATCTCTGATGATCCAGAGAACTTGACACCCATATTGAATCACTTCTCTTTGAATGCGTTTTTTGAAAGCGATTTGAGATTTTCGCCGCAGTTCGAGCAACTCTACAGAATCATGGATGAATACGACCGAACCGAGAACCCCATCGCCTTAGGCTGGAGGTTTGAAACTCTTCGAGAGTATCACATGGTGATGAGGGAAGACTCGAACGAAATCATAAGGAATTCGGACGGCACCCTTTATGGGGGAAATACACGAACGAACATCACTCAGCGAGAAGAATTGGATGACATGAAATCGTGCATCTGGTCGGGAACGGACGATTGCATGTGATGGCCGCACAAATATGAAATGTCTGAGGAACAGGCAAAAACCGTGGTGGACAGACTTATAGCAACGAAATTCACGGATGGGAAGACATGCAAGGTTGGCTCGGTGGTGATTCTGAGGCTCACCTTCCCGAATCAAGAAGAGCGTTAAAAGTAGGGGATCTGTTGGTGCCTTATGAGGGCTATCAGGAAGGTTATAACGCATGGAACGACGATCGGAATCGACGGATCAACGAGAGAATGGCTAAAAAAGGAAGAAAGATAGGCGTGCCGGCACTTTGGTGAACGCAAACGGCGAGCCGATCAAACCCGGCACAGGTTCTTTTGGTAGATTTCTGTCGGACGGCCAAATGCTTGATTCGCAGGAAATGGAAGACGGCAGTGTGCCTCTCTCTCCTGAAGCGATAGCCGTTTTAGGCGAAGAGTTTGGAAAACAAGAACAGCCTCTGAGTCCCCATGTTTTGAGAAATCCTGCTCCTACCGATGAAGAATGGCGGCTACAAGAAGCCTTCAGAGGAAATAGGAGGCTGAAGATGAAGGATCCAGAGATAGAGACACTTAATGATCTAAAGATATTTGTTCGTGGAAAGTTTGAGCATCTCGGTGAAAAATTCAGCACAAAGCTTGAAGAGATTGACAAGCATCTGAAAGAACTAAAAAATAGTTTGACGGCAATGGAAAAGACGGCATTAAGACTCGTGTTTCCAATTTGGAAAGATTCAGGATCTTCTTAACAAGAGGTGGAGTAATCGTTCTGACTGGTTTGGTTGCTCGTTATTTTGGATTGCTGCAAAAATTAGTGGACACCATACCCATTGGTTAATCTCGCTTTGGTTATGATCCATTGATTTCGGCGCGGCGGCTTTTTTTTGTTAGAATTTATGCAGTTCACGGAAGAACAATATTAACAAATCGCGCCGCATTTGCCCAAACAAAGAGGAAAAGTGAATATCCCCAACTTTCAAACGCTCAATGCCATTTTGTATATGGCGGAGAATGGACGCAAATGACGAGGCTTGCCCGCTCACTGCGGCAAGTGGGAAGGGCGGGTTTATGGGCAATTTTCCTCAGATGCGGACCGAGGGCAAAAGGGCAATGCCTACGTTGTGCGGATTTGTCATTATTGCTTTGCCTCTTGCGTTCTTTTCTTCTTGTGTTGCGAGAGGCTGATTTTTGTCGGATTATTTTCGTTTAGCGGAATCGTAATGCGGTTTGGCGGCGAGCGTCGTCCGTTGCTTGGCGGTTCGGCGTTGGAAAGTTCCGGTGGTTGCGGAGCGTCCGCGGTGCTGACGAGAGGATGAGGGAGGGGATTTTCTTTGGCTGGATGCGGGGGAGAAAGCGATGGGCGAGCGGTTTCCGGGGCGGATTTTTGTTGCCGTTTGTTTTGGATGGGAGAATACTTTTTTGTTTTTGGAGGAGGAACGGGGAATGCGTTCTTTCTTGGAAGGAGGAATTGAGCAATGGGAATGTTGGCAAGGTTGGATAGAATGAAAATTCAGCGCGGATTGTTTTTGATTTTTGGCGGTTTGGCGTCGGCATCGCTTGTTGCGGCGCCGGTTTCCGGTTGGTTGCATTGGCGGGGACCGAATCAAAATGGAACGTCGGAGGAAACGGGGCTGCCGGACGAGATTGAGATTGGCGGCAAGAATCATTTGTGGACTTTTGAAATGGCCGGGCGCGGGGAAGCGGTGATTGCCGAAGACCGCGTTTATGCCTTTGGCTACGCTGGCGAGGGAGCGGATTTGCGGGAATATTTGACTTGTCTGGAGGCCGACACCGGGCAAGTCGTTTGGCAACAGGGATTTAACGATTTTCTCAGCGACATCGTCTATGAACGCTACGCCATCGGGGCGCCGACGGTGGACAGCGAAACCGGGAATATCTATCTGATGACCACGGCTGGGGAAATGGTTTGCGTCTCTCCGAAAGGAAACATTCTTTGGCGGCACTCGATGATGGAGCGCTTTGGTTTGCTTACCTTTCCTAACGGAAGGCGGGGGGCGGCGGTCATTGAGGGCGAGTTGGTCATTCATCACGCGATCACTTCTTATTGGGGTGTTGATGGGCCGGCTCGAGATCGCTTCTTTGCGTTTCAGAAGAAGACCGGCGAGTTGGTTTGGAGTTCGACGCCGGGGACGCCGCCAAAAGACAGTTCTTTTTCCTCTCCGGTGATTGCCTCCACGGGGGGCAAGCGGGTGCTTTACTGCGGCACGGGATGCGGGAATGTGGTGGCTCTGAATGTTCTGACCGGCGATCCGCTGTGGCGTTATCATTTCTCGTATGGCGGCGTGAACGCTTCGGTTCTCCTGCACGGCGGGGACAAACTAATCGCGATACACGGGAAGGAAAACATCGACACTTCCGAAGTGGGGCGGATGGCGGCGATTCGGATTGGCGCTGAACCGTCTTCGGGGGAAAAAGGGCCGCTAGCGTTGGGCAAATCGGCGGAACTCTGGAGGCAGCCGCTGGTGATGTTCACCAGTTCGCCCGTGTTGGCGCAAGGCCGCGTGTATCAAGTGACGCATACGGGGGAGCTGGAGTGCTTGGACGCCGAAAGCGGCGAGAGGCTTTGGCATCACAAACTGGAAAACGGTCAACTTCACGCCTCGCCGCTTTACGCGGATGGGAAGCTGTACGTGCCGATGGCAAGCGGCCGCTTCTACATTCTCAAAGTGCGGGAAGACGGAGTGGAACCTTTGGATGTGGTGGAAGTGGACGGCGGCCTGCTGGGAGCCCCAACGGTGTGGAACGGGAAGATATACCTGCACAGCCAAAAGAAACTTTACTGCTTCGGGCGCGCGGGAGGCTTAGCGCGCGGCAAACCTTGGGCAAGCCACATTTCACCAAAACCAAGACGCGGGCGAACGTCGCGTCTGCAAGTCGTTCCCAGCGACGTTTTGTTGACGCCTGGCGAGCAAACCGCCCTTCAAGTGCGCGCGTTGGATGCCGTTGGCCGAGTAGTGCGCCAAAACGTGCGGGCAAACTTTGAGAAATACATTCCTCCTACGGCGCGAGTGCGGGCAGAGATCAACGCCGAGTTTTCCGGACGGACAATCACGGTGGGCAACGAGGCGCAAGCGTCGGCAGGCGCCTTTCAAGCGAAGAGAGGAAATTTAATCGGCTTGGGCAAAGGGCGAGTTTTGCCCGGCCGGCGATTCAACGAAGATTTCGAGAGCTTCCCAATTGTCGAGAAGTATCCTGCCGGCCATGTTCATGAGGGAGTGAACTTTGCCTACCCGCCGTTGCCTTGGATTGGAGCCAGATTCAAATGGGACGTTCGAAAACGCGACGGCAACAAAGTATTGGCAAAGACCTTAGACCGCGTGCTGTTTCAGCGAGCGACCACCTTCTTCGGCGATCCGGACATGGCCGACTATACAATGGAAGCCGACGTGATGACGGACGGAGATCGGCGAATGAAGTCCAACGTAGGCCTGATTCACCAACGATATGTAATTGAATTAGTGGGCAATTGGCAGCAGTTAGAAGTGAGTTCCAACCACGACCGCATTAAAGAATCCGTTCCCTTCCGGTGGAGTCCGGGAGTTTGGTATCGCATGAAGTCGAGAGTGGACTTGGCGGAAGACGGATCGGGAGTTGTGCGGGCAAAAGTCTGGAAACGAGAGACGCCGGAACCGAGCGGATGGACAATCGAAGTGCCTCATAAAAAGGCGCACGACCGCGGAGCGCCGGGACTTCGAGGCTTTTCTCCGCAGAGCCGTTACAGTGTGTACGTCGACAACATTTCCGTTTATCCCAACGCCCGCTGATTTCTGCCGCGCCAGTTTCGCGCTTCTTGCGGCGCGGGCAAAATATTTGTCAATCCGCTCCTGTCGTTCGCAGTTAAAAAGAGCCTATGGACAACGGCGGCGGCGGTTTCGTTTTATCTAATTTTGCCAAACTCTTTTGGCGAGCAGTTTCAATTTCGGATTTTTTGACAAGGGGCTTTTCGAAGGATTCATCGCCTAAAAAGACTTGGCAAAAGGCGGATTCTGCCTAGGATGTTTTCAAATGAGTTTATCTACCAGTGTCCAACTTTCCCGAGAAGTCATCGCCATTGCCATCCCTGCCGGAACGCCGCATTCGTTGCCCAAAAACACGGAAGTTTACATCACCCAAGAACTGGGAGGCTCGTTCACAATTCACGCCAACGGACTGCTCTACCGCATCGAAGGGAAAGATGCGGACGCGCTAGGGCGCAAGCCGGCGACGGGCATATCCGCCGAGAAAGGCGAAGTTGCGCAGCTAAAAGAGGAAGCAGTTTGGGAAACCTTGAAGACCTGTTTTGACCCGGAGATTCCAGTCAACATCGTCGATTTGGGGCTCATCTACGACCTCTGCAAAAGCCGTCATCCAAGCGGGAAATACAAAGTCTTCGTCAAAATGACGCTCACCGCGCCCGGTTGCGGCATGGGAGAGGTAATCGCCCAAGACGCGCGGCAAAAAATACTATCTCTTCCTTCCGTAGAAGACGCCGTGGTGGAGATTGTTTGGGATCCGCCTTGGCATCAATCCATGATCACCCAAGAGGGGAGGCGGGCGCTGGGATTGGAATAAATAAAAGATTGCAAAAAAGTTTTCCGATGGAACAAACAGAAGCCATCCAAGTGATCCAAGATGCCTGCGCCGACATTGCCCGCGAGATGATGAAAATTACTCCCGCGGTGCCTGCCCTGCAAGATGAAAAAACTAAGGAAAAAGTATTCCAAACATTGTACGAATTAACCGCCAATGTGGAAACCATCAAAAAACAAGTGGGAAAACTCGGCAAGAACGACGACACCATCTTGCTTTGATTATAGTATTTGGCAACCAAAACGCATTCCCACAATGCGAATTCGGAAAATTCCAAGTTTAGGTTTTGTTCATAACAATAAAGCCAAGGAAGAAAAACTTGGCGTCCATCGGCAAACGACAAAGTTGGCCAAAGAACGCGAAGTTGCCAGATCCTTCCTCATCTCCTTTCTCCCATATCTCCGCGTTCCTTTCTGGTTTCCCGCTAAAGCCCGCCATTCCTCAACTGCGCCGAAAAAGAAAAACCCCACCTTACAAAGATGAAAGCGAAATTAAAGTCCAATCGCCGGTTGCAGTCAACAGCCGCTGACCTACAATCCACCCACCACAAATCCCAAATCGCAAGCCTCATGCCAAGGATCCCTAACTCTCCTCGCTCTTCCCTTCAATTTCACTAGCCACGCACTGCCTTCTGTTTTTACTTTTGTCGTAGAACGATAAAAACTCTGCTTCCAGAAAAAATAGAAACGAAGTGACTTGAAAAAAAACGAGACCAACATCAGCAAAAGTTAAATCGAAAACCACAGGCTGCTAACACCAACCACAAGGCACTAACTGCCGGTTATAACAGAGAAAATCGCACTTTTCATGGCGACCTAAATACTTTACACCGAAAATTGTCGACTGGCAAAGAACGATGCTCGTGGTAGCTTGTTTGCCTATTAGAAGCGACAGATCGGCCGGCCGCTTGAAGCACTTTCGCTGGACGGCGCCAGTGTAAAAACGGTCCGCAGTTTATTGGCAAGTCGCAGAGGTTGGATGGCGAAAATTCATAGGGTTGTTGCAGGCAATCGTCCGGTTAGGAAAAGCATGCCTCAGCGCGGTTTGGCATGGATATTATTTAGGAAGGCAGCGAGAAATTGGAATTGGCAGTTTTCCCATTGAAGAGCCGTCGAGATTCTTGGACATGCGACCAAGAGAGGATAAGAGACGCAACGAAGCGGAATGATTGTTTTTAGAGGGTAGAAGGAGATTCTCTCGCATTGTATATTCCTCGTTTGGAGAAATTTGCAGTGTTTTTCTCGGCTCTGTCATGCCCTCCTCTTGTTGGATATGTTATTGCGTTTATGCCTCCTAATATAAACGCAACAGCCCATATTGTCGGATTTATGGGATTTGGGTGGGAGGTTTTCTATCGATGGTCTTCGGAGAAGGCTTAAGGGATTACGCTTCTAATGAGGTAGAATTATGATTGCGCGGCGGCGGCGCGCTGTGGCCGATAATCTAACCCAAACAACAAGAACTCAAACACGCCTCCGACAGACCACCCAAGCCCAACAGCCAAGTCGTTCATCTAATCTGTCACAAGAACACCAAGCGCAAGAAACGGGAACTTCTGAAGCCGAAGAGCTGTCACTAATCCCCAAAGCCGTCTTATATCAAGCACACGACAGGATTGCCATAGCGAAATTTACCCAATGAGTTCGGTGACTGAAACTCGCCTCAAATGGAACTCACAAGCAAGCGTTCTTGGATAGCGCGACTTTGTTCGATGAGTTAGGCAATTGGAACGCCGTCTAGCATCGCTTTTGTCCTTCCGCGAAGAGCGCAAGATGTAGAAACGACTCTGGCAGTGGTCTCCACGCAATCGGCGATGCACAACTCCATGCCTTGTTTCTTCGATTGTTGTATAACTATTATGTATGGGTGAGTGAAATGTCTTTCCGCAAGAGGCATTTCGCGCGCTGTTTGGTTCGGCTCAGGGAAGTTCGCTATCAATGAGAATAAGTTAATCTGGCGCAATGCGCGTTCTATTATGTTATTCCAGCGCAAACATCCATTCTTCATATATTTTCATGCTACTCGCGGAGGAGGACAACCATGTTATGTTGAGATTTGGAGGCATTGAGAATGGGGTAGTTGTCTTTTCCAGAGCGTAGCGAGCGAGAAGAACACTTTGTTGAATAATAGAAATATTCCCTCGTAAATGTGTTGTTTCCCTAGATGCGAGGGATCGAAAAGCTACTTGTGGGAAAGCTTTATGTCTTGCTTTCACAAAGTCTTAAATAGCATCTATGAAACCCAAAGTCACAGTGGGAATTTATCTTTGTATCTGGGAGAGAGTTGATGCTATTGAGTTGTTCAGGGTCGGACGTGAATAGCAAGCCAGAGTTTTTTGAAATTGATAACTATCCGTTGTTAGTCGTCGACGATTTGCCCAGAGAAACTTGGCCATTTCGCAAAAAATATAAGTCACTGGATTTTTATAGTTGCTTTCTCCTGGTTGTTTGTGTCATGCATCGTTGAAATAAATTAATCCTGTCCACCACTCCGAGATAAGTGTTCCCCTGTTTTTTATTGTTGACCTCCTTCCATTTTCAAAAGCAGGTTGGTCATTGCCGTCGCTATTGATGAATTGTTGGGGGCCAGTGACTCTGCCTTTTCTAAATGGCGTATTGCTTGATCTAATCGTTGCAACTTTACATAGGCGCGGGCGGTTTGGATCAGGCCGTCAATGGAAGTGGGACGAAGGTTTAAAGCTTTTAAAGCTGTTTCCAAAGATTCCTTATGCTTTCCTTGTGTGAGTTGTGATTTCCCCAGCGCAATCAAAATGTCTGCGGTTGCCGCGCGAATCTCAAGCACTTGACGAAGGCTGGCTTCTGCTTCCTCCGCGCGGGCAGGCTCTTCGGCGAAAGCTTGGCCGATTTGGAAATGCGCCATCAAGTGATAGGGGACTGATTCAATGATTTTTTGCCATTGTTCGACGGCTTCTGTTCGCCTTCCATAACTAAGCAAATACTTGCCGTATTGGTTGCGCAACACAAAATCGTTTGGATTTCTTCCGAGTGCCTGCTCAAATGCAGGTTGCTGAATAGAGAAGGAATCAGAGGCAACGCCAACCGCATGTTCTTGAAGTTCCCGATCAAGCCGGCGGTCTCGTTCGTCATGGACGGATTGAGAGAGGAACGGTTCTTGGTTCAATCGCCGCCGCATAGTCTGGAGCATTTGGTAATCACTCCAGCGAGTCAGTGTCAAACTGATGGCACAATCGTCAAGCGAGGGCCAAGGCGACAAGTCCCCCGTCTTGTCTGCGGACCGAAGTTGTCCTTCGATCTTGCGGGCAAAAGCCAAACCGAGAAGGTAATTTCCCGGAAATCGGAAATGAACGTGATCCCAAAATAATTCGTCGCCGGGAATGCCGTTGGGCGCGTTGAATGCAAAAAGAGATTCGGAATCAACAAACACAACGCTCTTCGATGGATAAGTCATCGCTGTTCGTTTGATGATTTTATTCAATTTGCTATCCGTTCGGAATCGAAGCGCATCCAGGTCGCGCGCCAAGAGGAAGCTCTTTCGAGCACTCGCATAGTCTTGCAAACGCCAGAGGCAACGTGCGGCCAAAAAGTGAAGTTCGGCATGGTTGGCGTAGATTTTCATTGCCGCTTGAATCGCCGCCAAAGAAGCATCGTACGAATCCGCCTCAAACAATTGCGACGATTCCTCAAAGAGGCGGTTCCATTCTGCGAGCGAATCGTTGCTCAGAGACTCAGGCATCGTAGATCGAAAAGGAGAACTCCCGCGAAGGTTCACGGCTATGGAACTAACGAAAACCTTCGCTCCGCCTTGCAACCCGGCTGTAATAATGTCGTTCAGATTTGCCTCGAAATTCTCATAAACGCCGTTCAATCGCGGATCATCCGCCGCCACTTGATGCTTTGTGAACATCGCCATTCCTCTCCATTCGGTATCATCGCTTTTTGGACGCGCCGCCACGGTTTCCCAGAATGAGTTGGCTATTTGGCCGATTCGAGTTCGCTTCGCCGCTAAACTTGCTCGAATCAAACGCAAATTCGATTGACTGGCGCCGAAAACCGTTCCCGGACCGAACTGGCCGACGACTTCGTTGTTGCCGATGTAAAGACACCAAAAATCAGCATCCACGCGCGCCGCCGTTTCTCGCGCCATCGGCACAATGACGTGCGAATTAATGGCGGTAACCCCCAAATTGACGACTTCCCAGTTTTGATCTGGATGACGACGATCAAGCATGAATTTGAGAATTCTGGCCAATCCAAAAGCAGGCTCGGGATCGCCCATAGCAGCGGATTCCCCAAAAATAATAATCCGCCTCGTGTTTTTGGGCTTTTGCGAAGTCAACTGAATGGGTTGCGGCGAGCGAGACAACGCCTTCGGAAAGAAACTCAAAAAAAAACGATGATTCTCCGTAAGAACTGACTCGCCGTTGATTTCTCGTTCCAAGAAGAACCGCGTCGAATAACCAAACCCAAATAACCGCAACCCGCCTTCAATGATTGCCAGCGCGACAAAAAGCATCAAAAGAGCGAAAAATCCAAGAAAAAACCGCTTTTTGCCAATGGAAAGCCTTCTCATTGACGACGACCCTCTTTGCAACAAGAGGCTTTTTGACACTTTGACGGATTGATGTCTCTTTTTTCGCTTCAAGCCAAACAACATAACGAAAATCCTCCCAATTCCGCAAGCCCGCCGCTTGAAATGGAATGCCGGGACTTTGCCAACGATTCGCCAAAGACTTTCGGCGGCGGGATAATTCGCTTCCTTTTCGAATCGCAATCCATCGAATTGAAACAAAAATGGGACGATCATGAAAAAAAAAAGTGAAAAAAAGCTTGCCAAAGGATTGCTCGCCCCTAAACTTTTCCTTGATTCAGTTACACTTAACTTAAATTAATTCAAAGACATGAGTTCGATAACGCAGATTAAAGACACTTACTGGAAGTGGCTCGCGGTCGTTGCGGCAGCGACGGCCCTCTCAACAGCGAACGCTGGCGAGCGCACTTTTGATTTTGAAACCGATCCTATTCAAGAGGATCCGAACTATTTTGAAGCAATTCAAAGCAATTTAAGCGAATTAGCGCCGCAGGATTTCGATCCGTGGAGCGGGGCGAGTGTTTGGGAAGGAACGGGAAATCCCGGAGAATTCTTGGCGCTTACCGAAGCCATAGGTAACCAATGGACAATCGTCGTCTTTCCCGATATCGACGACGGGCAGTTGGTTAAAGCGTTCACTTTGACGGCGGATATCCGAACCGGAAACAGCACCACTGGCCGAGCGGCCGATGGTTTTTCCATCAGCTACGCCCGTGCGGAAGATCCCTTGGTTGAAGCGGCGATTAACGGCAATGATTTGAATCAAGGCTTGTTTGGCCATCCTCGAGTTGCCGAAGTGGGTGCATCCACAGGCGTTGCGATCTCTTTCGATACCTGGGATGGAAATCAAACCCAAGAAGGGTCAGCTGAAGACGAATTTGAGGGAATTTATGTCCATGTTGACGGTAAATATGCCGGAGGCGTGAGGTTGTCTACACGGCACGGCGAATGCGATGACGACACCAGCCTCCAAACCGGCCCGCGAACCGCAAACGACGACGCAGTGGTAGATAAATATCCCCATTTGGAAGGCGTAGCCACGGGAGGCAATCCCGACGTGCTTTGTTGGGCGCCGCTGGAAGTGACGCTGACGGAGACCGGACAGCTCACGGTGAAGTGGAAGGGGAGAACCATTTTGGACAACTTCCAGACCAGTTTTTTTCCTAGCCCCGGTCGGTTGGTGCTGGGAGGGCGCACTGGTGGATCAAACTCCATCACTCACATTGACAACATTCACTTGACCACCGTCCTTGCCGACAAAGCGCTCCTGACCGGGCTGGAAACTGATGCTAATGGCTTTACCGTCAGTTTTCGTGATGTCGGCAACAGCCGAATTGAGCAGAATTCTATTGCCCTGGAGCTGAACGGAGAGTCAATTACGCCCACGGATGTTTCCAAAGATGGCGACATTACCTCGGTAAAGTACACTCAATCCACCTTCTTTGCGCCGGGTTCGTCGCACGAAGTCCGCATTACCGCGATGACCTCCGATGGCGACAGCATTGACCAGACCGTGCCGTTCACAATCTCCGGCTACGCTTTAGTGGGCGCCGAACATAAGTTGGAAGGCACCTTCACGCAACGAGGTTTCAAAATGCGGGTGGTGCAAGCCTCTGGCGGTCGCATCGCCAGCTTGCCGGATCGCGAAGACCATTTGGCGAATCCGGGCGAGAATCTTGTCGATTATGGGGATCATACCCCTGACGCAGCGGGGTACGTTGATATCGAGGGCGTAATCAACTTCGACCAAGATGCAGGTTCTCAAGGTGTTTTTCGTGAAGGCGGTAGCAATAATATTCCCGCTACCGACGTGGCAGAAGAACTCATTCCCGGCATTCCGGGAAGCACCGGTTCAACGGACCATATCACTGCAGAGATTTTGACGGTAGTCGAGATTCCCGAAGCCGGTCTCTATAGATTCGCCTTCAACTCCGACGACGGATTCAAGACCACTGCCGGCCACACGGGCGACGCTTTCAACGCCATATTGCTGGGAGGCTTTCCAGATGGCGGCGTCGGCGGGAGAGCTGCTGGGAGAGGCGCGGCAACGACTTTCTACAACGTCGCTTTTGAAGAAGCCGGTTTCTACAAATTGCGTAGCATCTGGTACGAACAAGGCGGCGGCGCCAACCTAGAATGGTGGACAGCCGATAAAGATAACGACACTCCAATCGCGCTGTTGAACGACGATGAAAATGGCGGATTAAAAACCTATCGGGATATTCCGGACGATCCAGTGTCCGTCGTTTCAGTCAGCCCGGCGGTGGATGTGACTGATGCTGCCCCTCATAAGATTCAGGCGATCATTCGCGATGGCGCCACCAGTTTGGACGACGGTTCTGTTACGCTGACGGTAGACGGAGAAGCAGTCACGCCAGAGATTACTACTTCAGGCGACGACACAACGGTTACATTCTCTCCTCAACCCTTTTTCAAGCCTCTGTCAGAGCATACAGTCGAACTCAGTTTCACTCACGATGGCACGGCGGAAACTCGCTCTTGGGATTTTACCGTGATCAACTTCTCGACGTTGGACTGCGCCACGGGAACGGTGCCGGGATCCGGTTCGGGTCGTGGGATTAACTACTTTGTGCATCACAATCAGGGCGTCGGAGGTGTTGGCAATATCCAACAGACCGAAGACCGATTGGTCAGCGATGTGGAAAATTTTGCCGATCCTGAGCGTGGTTCTGTTGAGGTTGTTAACTTCCAACAAGAGGCCAACCTAACTCAGGGAAATTTCAACGACGGCAATGGTTTTCCTGACGATCCGATTCCAGGGCTTGATATAGGAGATCAGAACAATATCGCAGCTGAGTTCACGGCGTATTTGGAATTCCCGGAAGCCGGGTATTACCAAATGGGCGTGAACAGTGACGATGGCTTCAAGGTAAGCAATGGCGAGGCAGGAGATCGTGGACCGGCAAATGATGCGCTGGCAAACGCGCTGGAAGGTGCTGAGTACAACCAAGGACGAGGCACGGGAGAAACAGCTTTTGGTTTTGCGGTTCCCTCGCCCGGGGTTTATCCGATGCGGCTGCTTTGGTGGGAAGGCGGCGGCGGCGCTGATGTGGAGTGGTACAGCATTGCTCCGGACGGTACTCGGACGCTAATCAATGCCGAAGGAGGCATTAAGGCGTATCAATCGCGTAGCAACACTGCGCTGGAATGCCCCTTAGCGGTAACCTCTATCGGCCCGGGTAGATCAGCAACCAATGTATTGCCGAATGCTCCCATTCAATCCGTCATTCGAAATGGAATCACCAGTCTGGATGCCGATTCCGTGATGTTAACGCTGAACGGACAGTCTGTCACTCCTGAGATCACGACGGCGGGTGATGAAACAACGGTTGCTTACACTCCCGAGATGCTTCTTCCGTCCGGTTCGACAAACATGGTTGCGCTCAGTTTCACTCACGGCGGAGGCACAGCGGCAAGCGAGACCTGGAGTTTCGTCGTAGAAACATACGAGACGATGGATTGCGCTATAGGAATGGCGTCGGATTCTGGGGCAACTCGCGGATTCAACTTTGTCACACATCAAAATCAAGGCACTGGATTCGGCGGCACCAACGTCAATAATGCCGAAAGACGCTTGTTTGACGATAGTGTGGAAAATGAGGCTGATCCTCCCACCGGCACGATAGACGGGGTCGTCAATTTCCAGCAACACGCCAATGAGACTCAAGGTCGTTTCAATGCAGGCAATGGCTTCCCCGATGCTTTGATACCGGGCACGCCAGAACCGGCTGATTGGAACAACATTGTGCAGGAAATCACTGCCTACATCGAATTTCCGGAGGCGGGATATTACCGAATGGGAGTGAACCGCGACGATGGCTTCAAGGTCAGCAATGCTCTGTCTGGTCAAGGCCCGGTGGATGACCCCGCGACAACGGATGTCAACGAAGCGTTGTCTGATTCGCTTGGTCATCATGACGCCGGAGGAGGCACGAATGAGACACCTTTTGGTTTTGAAGTTCCTATGGCGGGACTTCATCCGATGCGGCTCATCTGGTTTGAAGGCGGCGGCGGCGCTGATGTGGAGTGGTACAGCATTGCTCCGGACGGTACTCGGACGCTGATAAACGCCGAAGGCGGGCTCAAGGCCTATCGTTCGCTGGGCGCGAATCCAACTCCGTTGTCTTGCCCCGGCGTAGGTCCTGTTATCTCGGCGTCTCTCAATGCCGACGGCAACGTTGTGCTTGCGTTCACCGGCACTTTGCACAGCAGCGACAGTGTGACAGGGACGTTTGAACCGGTTGAGGGGGCTACTTCGCCTTACACGGTCACCGTGAAAGCAGGGACGCCTCTCCCGCCTACTCCCGGTCAACCTCCGACACCAGAGCCGCAGATTCCGGCAGCGCAGTTCTACATTGTTCGGTAACCTGAAGAAATAGTTCTTCGCCTTTCTCACGGAGGTCGGTTTTTCCGGCCTCCGTTTTTTTATTTCCACATATGCTGTTTTTAGCGTCAACGGATGAGTTTTGAGGAAGGGTAAATTAGAGCAATCTGAGAGTCGTCATTACTTTTTGATACGGCAAAGTGAGGAAATAAATATGGAGGCATTTTTGTCGGGTTTGGAGATGGTGTGTTTCTTTGTGTTAGGGGTTTTGGTTTTGGGACAGGAGGTTGAGGTAGTTGAGGGGGAGGTGGTTGTCCCACCATTTGATTTCGAGGCTGCGCTCAAAGTATTTTCTGGCGGCTGGATAATCGCCTCGGTTGATTTGGTGCCATCCCATGTAGTTCAGGACTTCGTGCTGATTAGGGTCTAGTTTGACGGCTTCTTCATAGTATGGAGTGGCTTCGTCGACGCGGTTTAGGCGGTCTAGCGCCATGCCGATGCCGAGGTCGTTGAAGGCGAATTGGGGATGTATTTTTGAGGATTTTTGGAACCAGAGGATGGCGGTTTCGAGATTTTCTTCGGTGTTTTCCGCAGAGTGGAATCCGAGGTGTCTTAGGGCTTCGCCGATGTTGTAGAGGGTTTGGAAGTTTTGCGGTTCGATTTGGGCGGCTTGTTTCCATTGCTCGATTTGTTGGGTTATGGTTTTGGCGGTTTCGGCTTGGAGGAGGTGGCGTTGTTCGCGCGCGCTTTGGAGTCCGTTGAAGATTAGGAAGGCGGCGGCGGTTGCGAGGGGGATTGTGTAGGCAATTTTCAAGCCGGGACGGTCGTTGATCCAGTAGCGGGCAGAAGTAAAGCGGAGGTGGCTGGCGGCAAGGGCAAGGATGACGGCGGCAATGGCGGCGTTGGCGGGGACGTGAAGGTTGAAGTCAAAAAAGGAGTGAACCGACAAGGCAAAAGCGGAACATAAAGAGCCTAGGAGGAATGCGGAGCGGTTGCTGTTGCGGTTGGCGCCTATGTCTTTGGAGGCTCGGTTTACATACCTTTGTGTTTGGATGAGGCCGCCAATCAAAAAAAGGCCTCCAATGCCGGCGACGCTTGCGCCGATAATTCCCCAGTCTACGAGGAGGTTAAGGTAGTCGTTGTGAACTCGGCCGGGTCTTGCTTGGATTTCTTGGGGCCGGTATTTGGGGAAGCGATAGTCAAAGTGTCCCGGTCCGACTCCCCAGATTTTGTTGTCCTGCCACATTTTCCAAGCGGCTTTCCAGATTGCGGGGCGGGCGCCGACGAAGGCTTCTGATCCTCCTTCCTGCATTTTTTGCAGACGGTTTTGGAGTTTGTCGCTCTTTTGGTAGGCTATTGTAGTGGTTGCGGCGAGGAGCAACAGCGCGGCGATTGCGGGGATTCGATATTGTCGCTTTTGGAGAAGCAAGAGGAAGAAAAGGGCGAGCGCAGAGCCGGCAGCCAGCCATCCGCCCCGTGACATAGTGACGGCGATGCCGGCCAGAATCACGATGCATCCATAGCCTAGAAAAACTTTGAAGGTGTAATTGTATCGGCCGGCGAACAGAAAGGCTATTCCCAGAGGCGCAATCAATTCCAGAAGTCCGGCAAGGTGGTTGGGGCAGATATAGGTTGCCGAACCTCGTCCGGCATATTGAGCGGGTCTGCGGAAGTGCCAGACGTAATCGGATTGGACGGCGCATTGGTAGATTGCGTATAGGGATAGGATCGTTGCGAGGGCGAGCAGGAGGAGCGCCACGAGTTGCGTCGTTTCCTGTTTGTGCAAGTTGTTGAGGACGAGGAGAAAAATTGCTGTGTAAACGAGGATTTTGAGGAATTCTTGCCGGGCGATATATTCTAGGTCCGCCCCTTGATAGCGGAACCACGCCAGGCCGACGAAGGCCAGCATCGCCCAGCATACCGGAGGAAAGAGAAGCCGGTGGTTCTTGTTAATCCAGAATCGCAAGATCCAGAGCATCAAAGCCAAGGCGGTCAACGCTTGGATCCCCAGGAAGTCAATTGGCCGAACGGCGCCTGTTGCCAAGGGTCCGAAAACAACGATTCCGATCACTAAGGCGAGGATTCCCTTTTCGCAGGATTGGTCGAGTTGTTTGCGGGTCATGAGATCCTTGGCGCGTCTCGTTTTGCCAAAGCGATCTTAGCGCGGGAGCGAGCGGGGATCGGTGATTTTGCCGGTCAATGCGCTGGCGGCGACGGTGGCCGGGGAGGCGAGGAATACTTGCGATTCTTTGTGGCCCATTCTGCCGGGGAAGTTTCGATTGGTGGCGCTGATGCACTTCATCGGCGTGTTTATGCGGCCGAAGGTATCAACGGGGCCTCCCAAACAAGCGGCGCAACCTGCGTTTTCGGTCATTTGAACGCCGGCGTCTTCCAGGATTTGCCAAACGGTTTTGCCGCGCCAGATTTCGGTTTGCAAGTCGTGGACGATTTCCGGCGTTGCGGGAACGCCGAAGGTATCGATGGCCACTTTTTTGCCGTCGAGGTAGCGGGCGAATTCGAGGAAATCGCTGGTTTTGCCGCCAGTGCATGATCCGATGTAGGCTCGGTCTAAGGTGACGGATTCGAGTTCGGACGCTTTTTTTCGCTGGCCGGGGTTAGGGTGGCAGGCGACGGTGGGTTCGAGTTGGTCGAGTTCGATGACGGATTCGTAAACAAAGGTTTGGTTGGCGTCTTGTTCCACGGGTTCGTAGTTGCGTTTGGTTCCGTTGAGTTGGGCGCGTTCTTCTACCAGGGCTTGGGTTTTTTCGTCGTATTCGAAAATCCCGTTTTTGCCGCCGGCTTCGATGGCCATGTTGGCGATGGTCATTCGGTCGTCCATAGAGAGGCCTTTGGCTCCTGATCCATTAAATTGCATGGCTCGGTAAGTGGCGCCGTCAAAGCCGATTTCTCCGATGATGTGGAGGATGATGTCTTTGGCCATCACGCCGGGTTGCAGGGTTCCTTCGAGCCGAAAGCGCATTGTTTCCGGCACTTTGAGCAGGAGTTTTCCGGTGCCCATCACGAATCCGGCGTCCGTGTTGCCGATGCCGGTGGCGAATTGATTGAATGCGCCGGCCATGCAGGTGTGGGAGTCGGTGCCGAAGAGGACTTCGCCGGGGCGGGTATGGCCTTTTTGCGGCAGGGCGGTGTGGCAGACGCCTGCGTAGCGGCGGCCGTATTGGCGTTTGAGGTTTCCTTTTGCGGCGTTGAATTGCCATTGTCCTTCTGGGTCGTCAATCACGTCGTAAAAATACGGAAGCCCTTGTTCTTTGGCGAATTCGCGCAAAATGTCTACGTTGCGATTGGATCGGGAGTCGGCGGTAAAGATGTAGTGGTCGGGGATGATGATGACTTTGCGGGCGTCCCAAACTTTGGCGTTTTCGCCGAACTCGCGCTTGAAAACGCCGATGGTGCCGGGGCCGCAGACGTCGTGAGTCATCAAAATGTCCGCGTTGACCCAGACGTTGTCTCCGGCCTGAACGCGGGCTTTTCCGGCGGAGCGAGCGAGAAGTTTTTCGGTCAAAGTCATAAAAGCGTTTAGGATAGGGCTTTGAGAGGGAAACCGCAACGATGGAATGGCCGCCAAACCGTTTGGTTTGTTCGGATGATTCTTTGCAAAGAGTCGGTCAATGGCGAAAATTCTAAAGAAAGTGAAATCGCTTGTTGCCAAACGGAGTGTTTTCCCCGCTAATATGCGCGGGCGCGGAGAAGCCGCTCCAACAAGATTAGAATAATGATGACGACGGACCTTTCCCGATACAGGAATATCGGAATTTTTGCTCACGTAGATGCAGGCAAAACCACCACTACGGAACGAGTGCTGAAGCTGACTGGAAAAATTCACAAGATGGGGGAAGTGCACGATGGCGCCGCCACTACGGACTTCATGGAACAGGAACAAGAGCGAGGGATTACCATTCAGTCCGCCGCAACCACCGCTTATTGGAGGGGGCATCGGCTGAACATTATCGATACGCCCGGACACGTGGACTTTACGATTGAGGTCTATCGTTCTTTAAAAGTGTTGGATGGCGGCGTGGGCGTCTTTTGCGGTTCTGGGGGAGTGGAGCCGCAGTCGGAAACCAACTGGCGCTACGCCAACGATTCCAAGGTGGCGCGCATCATTTTTGTCAACAAATTGGACAGGGTGGGCGCCGATTTTTACAGCGTGGTGGATCAGATTCAAAAGATTCTAGGCGCCAAGCCTCTTGTGATGGTGTTGCCGATTGGCGCGCAGGAAACCTTCCGGGGCGTTGTGGATTTGCTGACCCGCCGGGCGCTTGTGTGGGATGATTCCGGCGATCCGACGCAATTCACCGAACAAGATCCGCCCGCAAACATGGCGGAGAAGATAGAGCATTACCGCCAACAGTTGATCGAGAGCGCCGTCGAGCAAGAGGAAGAAGTCATGGTCAAGTATCTGGAGGGCGAAGAACCGGACGTCGACACCGTCAAACGTTGCGTTCGCAAAGGCACGATTGATCTGGCCTTCTTCCCGACTTTCTGTGGATCGGCGTTCAAAAACAAAGGAGTTCAAACGGTTCTAGACGGCGTTGTGGACTATCTTCCGGCGCCGAACGAAGTGCCGCCGCAGCCGGAGATTGATCTGCAAGGCAACGAAACAGGAGGACACGCGATTGTTGATTCCGCTAACCCCTTGCGGGCCTTGGCGTTCAAAATCATGGACGATCGTTACGGCGCCTTGACGTTTACCCGAGTCTATTCCGGCAAGTTAACGAAGGGAATGAGCGTTTTGAACACTTTTTCCGGCAAGGAAGAGCGAGTGGGGCGCATCATTGAAATGCATGCGGATTCCCGCGAAGAAGTGGAATCCGCGCAGGCGGGCGACATCGTCGCCCTGCTTGGGATGAAAACCGTCCAAACGGGACATACTCTCTGCGATCCCGACAATCCGGCCACATTAGAGCCGATGGTGTTTCCAGACCCCGTCATCTCTATGGCCGTCGAGCCCAAGGACAAAGTGGCCGTAGATAAACTGGGCGTCGCTTTGGGCAAAATGGTGAGGGAAGACCCCTCCTTTCACGTCGAAACCGATCAAGAAAGCGGCCAAACCATTCTCAAAGGAATGGGCGAGCTGCATCTCGATATCAAAGTCGACATCTTGCGGCGAACGCACAAAGTGGAAGTCAGCGTCGGCAAACCCCAAGTCGCCTACCGAGAAACCATCACCAAAACCATCCAAGACGTCTACTTTCACAAAAAACAATCCGGCGGGGCCGGCCAATTTGCCAAAATTGAATACACCCTCGAACCTGCCGAGCCGGGATCGGGCTTTGAATTCGAGTCCAAAGTGACGGGAGGAAACGTGCCCAGAGAATTTTGGCCGGCAGTGGAAAAAGGATTCCGCGTCTCAACTGAAAAAGGAGTGTTGGCCGAATATCCCTGTTTGGACTTCAAAGTGGTGTTAGACGACGGCGATCATCACTCCGTAGACTCTTCCGCCGTCGCTTTTGAACTCGCCGCCAAAGCGGCCTATCGGCAATCCATTCCCAAGGCCGGTCCGCAGTTGTTGGAACCCATCATGAAGATCGACACTTTCTGCCCCAGCGACAACGTGGGAGACGTGATTGGCGATTTGAGCCGGCGGCGCGGCATGATTAAAAGCCAAGAGAATTTGCATTCCGGCGTTCGGGTCAAGGCCGAAGTGCCCTTAGGCGAGATGTTCGGCTACATTGGCGATCTTCGATCTATGACTTCCGGTCGAGGGCAATTCTCCATGGAATTCTCCCATTACGCGCCGTGTCCGGCCGGCGTTGCCGAGCAAATCATTGCAGAATTCCAAAAGAAAAAATCCCGACGTTAAGCAGCCCGAACCAGCAAGAAGCCCATGCCCGCAAAGAATAAGGACAAAGCCATGCAACTGCAATCCGTCTATTACGGCGACTGCGTCAAACACTTGACGCAATGGCACGCGCATAACTTCGAACTCCTCCATTCCGCCCGCAGTCTAGCCGATTTGATTTACCTCGACCCGCCGTGGAACTCCAACGCCAACTACAACATCCTCTGGGATAAAGGCGACAACGCCGACCAAGGCTTCACCGCCCAAGCAACCGCCTTTACCGATATTTGGGAATGGGACGACGGCCCCGCCGAACGCGTCCAAGAACTCATCCAAGCGCAATTCCTGCCTGCGGGACATCCAAAATATCCTTTGAAGAAGGTTTCCAAAGTCATGGAGAGTTTGGAGAACATCCTCCCTGAAACCGGCGAGCTGGCTTACCTCGCTTACATGGCGGAACGCCTCGCCTTCTGCCGCGAACTGCTCAAAGACACCGGCTCCATCTATCTCCATTGCGATCCAACCGCCGGCCATTATTTGAAAACGAAAAATAAAAAAACAAAAAAATACTTGACTTTTTTCCTTGACTTTTCTCGAACTTTTGCTATTTGATTAATTAATTAATTATTTAATCGAACAAAAATTAAGCCGATGAGCGAAGAGAACTACAGGAATTTGAGTCAGCAGTTGACTGCGCTGCGCGAAGACATGGATGCGCGCTTTGAAAAAGTGGATAAACGGCTGGATGTTATGGAAGGCAAGATGTTGCCAGCGACGTGGATAATTGCGAGCGTGCTGGTGCCTCTTGGAGCGGTTGCGTTAGCGTTTCTTGGAGCGTGCGCCGTTGTGATTTTTGGAAGTTGACTTTCATTCGCGCTTATCTTTCGTGGATGGGCATTACGGGGCGTTGAGGATTATGCCAAGCATTTTTTTGAAATTATCTGGGGGCTGTGGTCGATTCTTGCTGTAGGGATTGTTCTTCTTCTTCTTTTGTACGTTTTGTGTATGGTTCTGATCGCCGTTTGTCCTCCGCTTGGGAAGGCGTTTGTGTTTGTAGTCGTTGGTGCGGGGTTTGTTGTGTTTTATGGAACTCCTGTATTTGCGCCTCTGTGCATATATTGGGCGTGGACTTACGACAGTATGAGTATTTTCGACGAACCATCATCGGTGACGCCTTTTGTGATTTGGTTTATTGCTTGGTTTCCCGCTATTTACTTTTGTTTCAAAGAATTCAAAGACAAAAAAGACGAGTCAAAAGATGAGTCGAGCGCAGAGATTGGCAACAAAAAACAAATTCCCTCCCTTCCTCTAGAAGATTTATGGAAAAATTGAAGCGGGCATCCCCCAAGATATGGCGCAAGTGCGGCAGTTAGCCGAAGACGACCCGTTTGCGTTTGAAAGCTTTGCGGTGGAGTTATGCCATCCCGGTTTCAAAGCGAATGTGCATCAGCGCAAAGACGGCGGCATTGACGGCAAAGGCGTGTTATTGCATCCCATCATCGACGAAGACGGCGAAACCAAGAACCTCATCATCGTCCAGTGCAAAGCGGGCAAGCCGAACATCGAGCAAGTGCTAGCGTTCGACAATAGGATCAAGCGGACGCCGCGCGTGATTGCCGGCGTGTTCATTCTTTGGAAAGCGCCAAGAAGGGGCATTGGACGGCGGAGATGCGGAAGATTGCGAGTCAAGCGGGCCAATTCAAAGAGGCAGGCTCAGCGAGGAAGTTTCCTAGATTGCAGCATTGGCATTGTTCGCAGGCGAATTTGCGGAACCGGGAGGAAACCTTGTTTGAAGGCTTGCCGAGCTTGCTTGATTTAGCGCATCGCGATGGGAAAGCATTGCGCAAAGTAGAAATCAGCGTGGAGCAATCCGACTTTTGGAAAGGAACCGAAGAATGAAAGACTTTGCCGGTGGAGTGGTTGAAAATTTCGGTAAAAATCAATGATGAACGATAACGATAATATGATTGAAGAAAAACAATACAAACAGCTAGCAAAGAAGATTGACGGCATGGGTGATTTAGAAGATTTCCGTTAGAAGAACTACATAATCACCAAGGGCGTTCCTTTTCGCCGCAATTTCTCGCACGCAATCTACAAACTCAAGGATTTTAACTTAGATTTGGAAGGCGATGATTACGATGGCGTGGAAACTCTTGACCTCGAATTCGATGAAGGAGGAGGAGAAGTTGTTCGCGTGATTAAGGAGCAGGAAGGGGAATGAAAGATTTGCCGGCAGAGTGTGGAGTAGCGGCGACGCCTCCGGGGTTTTCATATGCACCTAAATAACGCTCTGCCGGCTTTTTTTGAAAAAAGACTTAACTTTGCGGGCAGGCGAATAATTTGGTGGGGATTATGTGTGGAGCAATTATTGTGGGTTTCCTTGTAGGCGCAATTGCGGTGGCTTTAGGTTTTCCTTTGTGGGCAATACTTATAATTTGGCTATTGATAGTGATTATTAGCAAGTTGGATAATTTGAGCGAGTAAAGCATTGGATAACACGTACATAGAGTATGTGGCAAGCGGGAATTTTAATCTTCGCCAGGCGGAGACAAAGTTGGCATTTTCCCCGCGATCCAGTCATTGGACATTGGCCGCTTGAACCGGTTTAGGGACTGATGGCGAGTTGGGAAAGGCGGCAGTGAATTTCGCGTTGTGTCTGACGCCATTCCTGCATGGCGAGGCGCAGTTGGTCGTTGGCGTTGGCGAAGCGGCGGCGAAGTTCTTCCAGTTTTCTTTCTGATTCTTCCACTTGTCTTTTGGCGGCGGCCACGTATTGCTTTTTGTGTTCTTCCCAGTTGGCAAGGGCGGTTTGGACGCGGTCGTGGGCGCTTTGCCAAAGGTGTTGCAAGGATTCGGGCAGTTCGAGGGCGTGCTTGCGGATGCGCTTTTGGATGGCTCGTTGGTGTTCGCTAATTTCGGCTCGGAGGATGCGCTCTTTGGGCATGCGGCGCACGTCGCGGACGAATCCGATTTTGTGAAGCGTCCAAATGGTCCATTTTGTGGGGTCAAAATGCCAGGCTTTGACGCCGTTGCGGTAGTCCGATTGGAATTCGTGGTGAAAGTTGTGGTAGCCTTCGCCAAAGGTAAAGAGGGACATGAGGAAGCTGTCGCGGGCGGAGCATTTGGTTGTGTAGGGTTGTCGTCCGATGGAGTGACAGAGGGAGTTGATGCAGAAAGTCATATGATGAACGGCAACGATGCGGGCGACACCGCCTAAGAGAAAGGCGCCGAGGGCGCCGATCCAACCGTTCCATAAAAAGCCGAGAAGAGAGGGGAAGGCAAAGCCGGCGAGGATGGCAAGGGACAGATAGTTTCGATGCTGCCACATAACGAGGCGGTCTTGAGATAGGTCTTTGACGTTTTCCATGTCCAAATCCGGCTGATATTTGAAAAGAATCCAGCCGATGTGCGCGTGGAAGATTCCTTTTTGGATGTTGTAGGGGTCTTTTTCTTGGTCGACGTGTTTGTGGTGATGCCGATGATCAGAACACCAGCAGAGGGCGGAGTTTTCAAAGGCGCCGGCGCCGAAGAGGAGCGTGGAAAGTTTGACCGGCCAGCCGGCCTTGAACGACAAATGCGAAAATAAACGATGGTAGCCTAAGGTGATGCTCAGGCCGGTGGCGGCAAACATGGCGGCGAAGAGCAAAATTTGGAACCAATCCGCCCCGAAAACCCAGAGATAGGCGGGCACCGCCGTAAGAGTCAGCAAGGTGGTTCCAGTTAAAAACACGCTGTTGGCCAGTCGAATGGTTTTCGGCATCGGTTGCCTCATAAAACGTCGTCTCAAGTTTGCGATTCGCTTCCCGTCTTGATTGCTTTTGATAGTTCTGTTTCCCCTTTTTCAAGGGCGAGCGCTCTCAAGCCATTCTACTCATCGGTTTGGGCCGCATTGCCGCGGCGCGTTTGTCTTTCCTGAACAAAGTTTCCATTCTAACAGATCGGCCGTTGCGAAGAATTTTTTGCGCGCAAGAGCAGTTGCGCCAGTTTGTAATGGAAACGGCCGACAAATGCAACTCTCTAAATTTTCAGCGGTTTCTCATCTTTGCCTCGCGCCGAATTTGTCCAGCTTGCGCGGCGTTTTTCTTTGTCTTGCTTGCCGGTGATTCTTTGAAGTTTTCTCCATTTCCTAAGTTTCTTGACATCTTTGAAGGGATTGGCGCATTTTTTGCCTCATGCAAATGCAACGAGTTTTTTTCTGCGTCGGCACGTTTTTTTGGTTTATTGCGTCGTTTTCCAGTCAGGCGGAGGGGACGCCGTTCTTTCCGCAATCGGTGGCTTCGGGAGATCCGACGCATGATTCGGTGGTTTTGTGGACTCGCTTGGTGGCCGATGACGAAGACGAGGATCGCGTCCTCGGTTTGACCGTCACTGCGGAAGGCGACTTGGAGATGGTGGGTTCCACGGCAACATTGGAAGGGGCGAATTTGTACTCAGGTCTGCCAGTTCCCGCGCCGGTTTCCTATGACGGTTGCGCCAAGGTAAGAGTGACGGGCTTGTCGCCGAATCAATTCTACTATTATCAGTTCACTTACGAGGACAATGGAACGCCTCGCCATTCGGCTGTTGGCCGGACGCGGACGGCGCCGGAGGCTTCGGACTCTGCGCCCATCCGATTCGCCGTGTTCAACTGCTCGGACTACAGCGGCCGCTATTACAACACTTTGAAACATCTCAACGAGCAAGAGGCGGAAAATCTGAACTTTGTGTTGCATTTGGGAGATTACATTTACGAAACCACGGCCGATCCCTCTTTCCAAACGGTGGACGATGATCGAAGAATTGTCTTCAGCGAACCAGAAGGAGCCATTCAATTTGCGGATTTTTTGGCCGCCCAATCGCTTTCCAACTACCGCGATCTCTACAAAAGCTACCGTTCGGACGATCATCTTCTTCGGGCGCACGAATTGTTTCCGTGGGTGGTTATTTGGGACGATCACGAATACTCGGACGATCACTATGGAAGCGTTGCCACCTACTTTGACGGCAAAGCCGCCGAAACGAATGCGGAAAGGAAGAAAAGCGCGGAGCAAGCCTGGATGGAGTTCATTCCCGCGGCCGTTGGCCTGAACGCCTCCGGGAACGGGCTTTCCATCGGGAGCGAGTCTCTTTATCCCAACACAAAAATCTATCGCGCCCTGAATTTTGGGAAAAATTTGGACTTGATACTGACGGATAGTCGAACCAAACGACCGGATCACTTGGTGCCGGAAAACGCCTTTCCCGGAGCCATTGCGATGGATCAAGAGGCCTCCCGGCAAACGGTCGAAGCGGCGAACGGAGCGGGAACTTTCCCCTTTGTTCGCAATTTGTTTGATCCTTATTTCAACATCGACGGCGAGCAATCCTACTTTGGGCAACCCGCCGCCAACAGCGCGTTGCCCAGTCCAGCCTTTGCGGGAACGCCGTTTGAGGGATCGAACTTCAAACAAGCGCTGACGGCGATTGTGACGCAACAAGCGGCGCAAGAGTTGGCCGAATTGCCGCAAGGCCAAACGCCGTCCATCTCCGCTGCGGACTATGCGGCGGCTGTGGTGAAAGGCAACCTTTCGGCCGGTTGGGTCAACACGCTCTTCGAGGCGGCGGGCTTCCCTCAGCCATTGCCCGAAAGCGAACTCGACAGCATGGAACGCGGCGTCTCTTATTTCTTTTTGGGAAAGACCGCCAACTTTTCGGAATTGGGTTCTCGCTACCAGCTGGTGAACGAGTCTTTTGAACTCTACGCCGGCTATACCTACCAAGCGTTTCTTCTCTCAGAAGGGGTGCGCGGCCTGAATCAAGCCTTTTACGAGCCGGAGCAACAAGCATTCTTGCAAAACGCCTTGCAAAGCTCTGTCGCCGGCGGACGATCTTGGCGAGTGGTGGGCAGTTCCGTTCCCTTCTCGCCAATCCGCTTGAACTTGAGCGACTTGCCCGAAGGCGTCTCGCTTCCCAGCGCGGGCAAAATTGTGGGAGAGATGGTCGGCACGCAGAACGTTTCCCAAGAAATTCCCGAACAATTTATGGTCGATCTTTTGATCAACGCCGACGAATTGCCCGGATTTCCCCAATTTCGCCGAGGCATGATCGACGCCTTGGCCGCTGCGGACGCAATCGTCCTTTCCGGCGACATTCACGCTTCGATGCTGGGCGAAAATGCGGCTTCCAATGGCGAAAAAGTGATCGACTTCACCGCGCCTTCCAGCTCTTCCAGCAACTTTCGGCGGGCCTTTTCCAGAGCGTTGAACACCATTGAAGGGCTCATTGCTCCCGGTTACCGAACCGCCTTCAAAGATCCCTCCATTCAATTCGAGTTTCACGGCAAAGAGGAATTTCTTTCGCACATTGACAAGATCGTCGTTCACAACTCCTCGGAGATATCCTATCTCAACACCGAAACTCACGGCTATCTCGTGGCCGAAGCCGGCGCGGATTCCTTTGCCGCGGAGTATCGAGAAATCGACGTTCACAACATCGCCCTCGACCGAGCGAACGAGACGCAGGCCGGTTTGGACGCCGTCTTTACCCGGCGTCCTTACTCCGTCTCAAAATCAGGAACGGACTTGATTGTGACGCCCGGACCGGTGATTGTGGCCTTGAGCAAGCGGTTCAACCAAATCAAGGTAGGCGAACAAGTCGTCGTCCCCCATCTTGCCACCCAGAGCGGCGTCCCCTATCAAATCCTTTTCAGCACGAAGGTCGATGGAGAAACATGGACGCCAATTCCCGAATCCGACTATGTTGCGGTGGACGGCGCCCTGCTGGAATCAGGACGCATTGTCGGCAACGGAAATACCGTTTCGGTAATCGTCAAAATACCGCAAGCTTTGACCGAAGCAAACACCGCCTTCTTTCGCGGAGAGGCAATTCCGTAAAACCAAAGCCGCATCCGCCAATCCCAACTCCAGCCTCCAAAGCGACCGGGCGCGCCTTTCTCAAAAGACTTGCCGTTCCCGTTCCCAATCGGGTTTTTTGCGCGTGCCACAAAAACGCCCGCGCAAAATGTTGCGCTAGGAAATCCTCTTTTGCCCTTTGACACCGCCTGAAAAAACTTTGAAAAAAACCAACTATGCCGCGCATCTTCGACAACATCGATGAACAACTGCTTTCAGCCCTGCGTCAAACTCTACAAATCTCCGACCGAGCGGACTTCTGCGTCGGCTACTTCAACCTGCGCGGTTGGAAAGTCATTGACGATATCGTGGAACGCTGGCCGGGCGAAAGCGGCCGTCAATGCCGACTTTTGGTAGGAATGCAACGCCCGCCGCAAGAAGAACTGCGGGAAGTTTTGGACGTCGCATCACGGGAATTTCAATCGCCGGACAACCAAACAGCGCTTCGCCTCAAGAGAAAACTGGCCGAAGAATTTCGAGAGCAACTAATCTTGGGCGCGCCAACCAATGAAGACGAAGCCGGTTTGCGAAAACTGGCGAAGCAAATCAAGGCGAAAAAGGTCGTCGTCAAACTGTTTCTCAAGCATCCGCTCCACGCCAAACTCTATTTGTTGTTCCGTCCCGATCCGATCAACCCGATAGTTGGCTACCTTGGGAGTAGCAATCTCACCTTGCCCGGCCTCTTGCAACAAGGCGAACTCAACGTCGACGTGCTGGATCACGACGCCTGCGGAAAACTCGCCCAATGGTTTGAAGATCGCTGGAACGACCGCTGGTGCATCGACATCTCTAACGAGCTCGCCGAAATTATCGACACAAGCTGGGCGCGAGAAGAACCGATCCCGCCTCACCACATCTATGTCAAAATGGCCTATCATCTCTCGCAGGAAGCCCGCGCCGGATTGGCCGAATTTCGCATCCACAAAGACTTCGGAGGTCAACTCTTAGACTTTCAAATCGCCGCCGTAAAAATCGCCGCCCGCCATTTGAACCAACGCGGCGGCGTCCTCATCGGCGACGTCGTCGGCTTGGGCAAAACCTTGATGGCAACCGCGTTAGCGCGCGTGTTTGAAGACGACTACGGCTTGGAAACCTTAATCCTCTGCCCCAAAAACCTCGTTCCTATGTGGGAAGATTACCGCGAACAATACCGACTGCGCGGACGCGTGCTGTCCATAAGCCGCGCCGTCCAAGAACTGCCCGACCTGCGCCGCTTCCGTTTGATGATCATCGACGAAAGCCACAACTTGAGAAACCGCGAAGGCAAACGATACCGCGCCATCCAAGAATACATCCACAAAAACGACAGCAAGTGCATTCTCTTGTCGGCCACGCCCTACAACAAAACCTATCTCGACTTGTCCAGCCAACTCCGCTTATTCGTTCCCGAAGACGAAGACTTGGGAATCCGACCAGAACGCCTGTTGCGGGAAATGGACGAGACTGAGTTTGCGCGAAGACATCAGGCCTCCATCCGTTCCCTAGCGGCGTTTGAACAATCAGAATACGCCGACGACTGGAAGGAACTCATGCGCCTTTACCTCGTGCGCCGCACCCGCAGCTTCATCCAGAAAAACTACGCCGCCACAGACCAAACAAACGGAAGAAAATATGTTACTTTTGAGAACGGCCAAAAATCCTACTTTCCGCTTCGCATTCCCAAAACCGTTCCTTTCGAAACCGACAAACAATACTCAAGGCTTTTTGCCAACGACGTCGTCAACAACCTCAGCCAACTAAAACTGCCGCGCTACGGACTCGGCAACTACATCTCTCCCGATCCTTCGCCTCCGCCAACACCCGAAGAAACCAAAACCCTAAAAGACCTGACGCGCGCCGGCAAACGCCTGATGGGATTTTGCCGAACTAACTTGTTCAAAAGACTGGAAAGCAGCGGCCACGCCTTCTTGCTGTCCGTCCAACGCCACTTGCTTCGAAACTTTATTTTTCTCCACGCCGTCGAAAACGATCTGCCCCTCCCCATCGGAACAACCGACGCCGGTCTATTAGACTCACACTCCTTTGACGAAGACGCAGATCAAAGTAGAGGCAACGACTTTGAGGAAACCGAAGACCACGAAAACCCAGAACCCAAAGAAACCACGGCGCCCAGAACCGAGAAAGAATTTCGCAACCGCGCCAGCGCAATTTACGCCCTCTTTGACGCCAAATACAAAAAACGCTTTCGCTGGCTATCCTCTCGCCACTTCAATAAAGAATTGCGCGATGACCTCATAGCCGACGCCAAAACGCTCCGAGAACTGCTAACCCGATTAGGCGAATGGCAAGCGACAAAAGACATGAAACTCCGCGCCTTGGAAAACTTGCTCACAAGCATGCACCCGGATCGCAAAATTCTCGTCTTTACCCAATTCGCCGACACCGTCCGCTACCTCGAAAAAGAACTAAAATCACGCGGCATCCCTCAACTAGAAGCCGCAACCGGAAACACCGAAAACCCCGCGCAACTAGCTTGCCGATTCAGCCCCAAAAGCAACCGCAAACAAAACCGCATCCAACCCAAAGACGAACTGCGCATTCTAATCGCCACCGACGTCCTCAGCGAAGGCCAAAACCTCCAAGACTGCGCCGTCGTTGTCAATTATGATTTACCTTGGGCAATCATCCGCCTAATCCAAAGAGCCGGCCGCGTAGACCGCATCGGCCAGCAAGCGCCCGAAATCCTATGCTATTCCTTCTTGCCCGCAGACAAAGTGGAACATCTCCTCCAACTTCGCGCCCGCGTCCGTTCGCGCCTCCGCAACAATGCCGAAGTGGTCGGCACGGACGAAGCATTCTTCGAAGACGAAGACAAGCGAACCGTTCTCGACCTCTACAACGAAAAAGACGGCATCCTCGACGGCGACGACGAAGCTGAAGTCGACCTTTCCTCCTACGCCTACCAAATCTGGAAAAACGCAATCACGGCCGACCCAACGCTCAAAAAGAAAATCGAAAACTTGCCGCCCGTCGTCTATTCCGCAAAACCATACAAACCAACCCCAATACGACCTGAAGGCGTACTGATCTACATGCGCACCGCCCAAGAATACGACGCGTTGGCTTGGATCGGCCCCAACGGCAAAAGCGTCACCGAAAGCCAATTCGAAATTCTCCGAACCGCCGAATGCCCTCCCAACACCCCGGCGCAACCGCGCCTCCCCAACCATCATCATTTAGTTGGCAAAGCCGCCGAACATATTGCCCGCGAAGAAAAACAACCCGGCGTCCAACTCGGCCGTCCTTCCGGCGCCCGCTTCCGCGTTTACGAACGCCTCAAAAACTACGCCCAAAACCTAAAAGACACCCTCTTTCATACCGACGAATTGAAAAAAGCCATTGACGAAATCTATCGCTATCCTTTGCAAACTAAGGCAATGGATTCTCTCACTCGCCAACTGCGCAGCGGCATCTCCGACGAAGACCTCGCCCGCTTAGTCCTCTCCCTTCGAGAAGACAATCGGCTTTGCATTCCGCTCAAAGAACTTCCACGCCAAAACACACGAATCATATGCTCGCTTAGCTTGATTCCAACTCATCCTTAGCCTAATTTCTAGAGATTTTAGTTATTCATGTTTCTAATGAAGGAGGAGAAAAGAAAGCGATGAAATTAGATAAGGAGGGGGTTCGGGGGTATTTGGAGAGGGGGGATTTGCGGGGGTTGTTTGTGGGGGAGTTGGGCTGGGATTACTTCGGCGGGCATATGAAAGTTCCCGTTGGCGGCCGAGTTTATTTGTTCGAGGGGATAGCGGAGAAGCGCGGCTTTGTGGTTTATCAATGCGTTGCCCGGTCTGAGGACGATTTCCCGGAGCATCCCCTGCGGCAGAGGATGGAAAGGGAAGTGGCCAAGCGGGTTCGCGAGCATTTGATAGTGTATGTTTCGCATGATGAGAAGGCGCAAGTTTGGCAGTGGGTCAAGCGAGAGTTGGGGAGGCCGGAAAGAACGCGGACGCATGTGTATCATCGGGGGCGGACGAGCGAGTTGTTGGTTCAGAAGTTGGAGCGGCTTCACTTCACATTGAAGGAGGAGGAAAAAGGATTGAGCATTGTGGATGTGGCGGGGCGGGTTGGTTTGGCTTTTGATGTGGAGAAAGTGACCAAGCAGTTTTATGAGCGGTTTCAGGGGGAGCATAGCGATTTTCTGGGTTTCATAGAGGGGGTTTCCGATGCGGCGGGGCGGGAATGGTATGCGTCGGTCATGCTCAATCGCCTGATGTTCATTTATTTTATCCAAAAGAAAAGCTTCCTTGACGGCGATGTCAACTATCTTCGGACAAACTTGGCCAAAAGCAAGGCGTTAGGGGCGGATCGGTTTTACAGGGATTTTTTGCGTTCCCTCTTTTTTGAGGGGTTTGCGAAGCCGGAGCGCGAGCGCAGTGAGCGGGCGAAACAACAACTGGGGGAGGTGCCGTATTTGAACGGCGGCATTTTTCAGAGGCATCCCATTGAGCAGGAACATGGGGAGAAGATTCAGATTCCGGATAAGGCGTTTGAGCGGTTGTTTCGTTTCTTTGAGCAGTATCAATGGCATTTGGAGGATCGGCCTTTGCGGCGGGTCAACGAGATTAACCCGGATGTGTTGGGGTATATCTTTGAGAAGTATATTAACCAGAAACAGATGGGGGCGTATTACACGAAGGAAGACATCACCGGCTACATAGGGCGCAACACGATAATTCCGTTTTTGTTTGGGGAAGCGCAGAAGAGTTGCGCGATTGCGTTTGAGCCGTCTGGCGGGGTGTGGCGGTTGTTGGCGGAAGAGCCGGACAGATACATTTACGAAGCGGTGCGGCACGGGATTACTTGGGATGTTCACAACAACATAGAACTGGAGGGCAAGCGGGAGTTGCCGAGCGAGATTGCGGTTGGGGTGAGGGATGTGGGGAAGCGGGAAGGTTGGAATGATCCGGCGCCATTAGAGTATGGGTTGCCGACGGAGACTTGGCGCGAGCATGTGGACAGGCGGCGGCGCTATGAAGAAGTTCGGGCCAAGTTGGCGGCTGGGGAAGTGAGGTCGATTGAGGACTTGGTGACTTATAATTTAGACATAGAGAAGTTTTCGCAGGATGTGATACGGCACAGCGAGGGGCCGGAGTTAGTTCGGGCGTTTTGGAAGGCGTTGGGGGAAGTTTCGATCTTGGATCCGACTTGCGGGTCGGGGGCGTTTTTGTTTGCGGCGTTGAGCTTATTGGAGCCGTTGTATGGGGCTTGTTTGGAGGCGATGCGCGGGTTTGGGGGGGATGTAGAGCGGGCGCAAAGTACCCCCCCCCCCCCCCGCAAAGTTGGAAGACTTTCGGGAAGTGTTGGAGCGGATGGAAGGGCATGCCAGCGAGCGCTACTTCATTCTCAAGTCCATTATCATTGGGAACTTGTATGGGGTGGACATCATGGAAGAGGCGGTGGAGATATGCAAGTTGCGGTTGTTTTTGAAGTTAGTGGCGCAGGTGGAGAGGAAGGAGGATATCGAGCCGTTGCCCGATATAGACTTCAATGTGCGCTCTGGGAACACGCTGGTGGGCTTTGCTTCGTTGGGAGAAGTGCAGGAGGCGTTGAGCGGGGATTGGATCAAGGAACAAGCTTTGCCGCAAATAGAAGAGCGGGCGAAGGCGGCGGATGTAGCGTTTGGGAAGTTTCGGCGGATGCAGGTGGAAGAAGAAATGAATGTCAACCAGTTTTTGAAAGCGAAGGGGGATTTAGAGGAGCGTTTAGGCGGTTTGCGCGGGGAGTTAGATGGGTATTTGGCGAAGGACTACGGCGTCAAAACCGACGACAAAGAAGCGGTTCAAGAATGGCAAAGGAGTCATCGGCCGTTTCACTGGTTTGTGGAGTTTTACGGGATTATGCGGCAAGGCGGCTTTGATGTGATTATCGGCAACCCGCCGTATGTGGAATACAGCAAAGTCAAAAAGGATAGAAAGGAGGGCTACGCCATCAAAAACTATAAAACCGAACCCTGCGGCAACCTCTATGCTTTTTGCATCGAACGGGTATTCACGTTGTTACGTCAACAGTCTTGGTTTAGCTTTGTTGTCCCCATCAGCATTCAAACAACATCTAGAATGAACAGCTTGCAACAATTGTTTATTCAAGAGAAGAGGCATACCTATTTCAGTACATTTGATGTTTACCCCAGTAAATTGTTTGAAGGAGGCAAACAAAGGATTAGCTTGATAATCGCAACTGAACGTCTCGGCAAATCCCGATTTTGGACTACGTTTTACAATCGTTGGAAGCCAGAGGAAAGAAGCGAATTATTTTCCAATTTGCTATACTTTCGGTCATATTTGGACAAAAATTGTTGTGTAATTCCCAAACTTGGAAACAAGACTGCAGAACAAATTCTCCACAAGCTGGGCAAGTTCAGCATGGCGCCATATAAGCGAAAGCCGGTGTCTCCATCATTCTATGTTCATGGGATTCCGTATAACTATGTTAAGGTATTTGATTTTGTACCTTACTTTTGGAATGAGATTGATGGGCAGAAAAAATCTGTGGACTTACGGCCTTATCAATTAGAAAACCAAGAGTCGAGGAGAGCTGTATTGGCCATGCTCAACTCAAATCTTTTCTTTTGGTGGTGGTACTCGCTATTTGACGGATACCATTGTGGACGTCACGAGATTTTGTCGTTTCCAGTGGGCATTGGAAAGATGAAGGATGAGATTTGTGAAAATCTTAGTAATCTTGCAGAACAACTAATGGGAGATTACAAACGACATAGTAGACGAAGAGTGGCCAATTACAAAACAACAGGAAGGGTGGAATATGATGAGTATTATCCTAGGAAATCAAAGTCTATCATTGACGAAATTAACCGCGTGTTGGCGAAACATTATGGTTTTACGGAGGAAGAGTTGGACTTCATCATCAACTACGACATCAAATACCGCATGGGTTTAGGCGGGCGCCAAGAATGATCAAGATAAAAGCGAGAAAATGCGTTTGCCGATTTTGTTAGTTCATGCTAGATTGGAGAAAATTTGGAGCGTAAAGAAAGGATGAAAAGGAAGACGAAAGAGGAGGCGCGCAAGAATTTGGCGGCGGCAAGCGCGCTTATTTTGAAGAAACGAGCAGATTTGTCGCCGCAAGGGGCGCTGTATTTTACGGCAGTGATTGAGCGGGACGGGGAATGGTTTATTGCCTTTTGTCCGGAGATTCCTGAGGCGAACGGTCAAGGGAAGACGAAGGAGGAGGCTCGCAAAAGTCTAGCGGATGGAATCGCGCTTCTTTTCGAGGATCGTCGGGAGGACGGCTTGCGTAACCTGTCTCCGGGGGCTATTCAAGAGCGAGTGGTTCTTTCGTGAAGCGGAGTGAATTGATTCGCCATCTTATTAGGCATCGTTGTCGGCTTAAGCGCGAGGGGCGTTCGCATTCGCTGTGGCGCAATTTGGATACTGGCGACGTGGATATGATTCCACGTCATACAGAAATATCTAACCACCTTGCTCACAGAATCAGAATCTGTCGCAAGCTTTCGGTGCCGGAAGTTGGGAAGTAATGCCAAGGACTTCTCTCGGAGTGGGTTGAGCGATCGCCGAGCCGATGTTGCGCGTGCCCGATCTGAATGATTTTGAGATTGAGCGGTTTTATTGTAAGATACCGGAAAAAGGAGGGCGCGTTTTGCGCGTGGCGGTCAATATTCGTGTTGCGCCTTGGCGGGTAGTGAGCGCATTCTTTGATCGAACGATGAAAGGGAAACTATGAAGTTGCATGTGGATAAGAAAGCAGACGCGCTTTATTTGCGTTTGGATGAGTCCGCCATTATTGAGTCCGAAGAGGTTTCGCCGGGAGTAGTGCTGGATTACAACGAAGACAACGAAGTGGTGGGCGTGGAGATGCTTCGTCTTTCGGAGCGTTCTTCGGTTCCCAATCTTTCCGCTTTGGAATTTGAAGCGAAGTAAGCGATGGGAAACGGAGCCGGCGGGTAGGCGAGGGCTTGGCCGCTTTTTTTGTGGGCGCAAAATGGATATGAACGAGTTGGACGATCTTTATGCCGGCCTTACATCGCCGACGACGGCGAAGTTGGTTTTGTTGGTGCTGGATGGGTTGGGTGATTTGGCGACGAAGGAGGAAGGGTATTTGACGCCGTTGGAGGCGGCTTCGACACCGCATTTGGATGATTTGACGCAAGGGTCGGCGCAAGGGCAAATGCATCCTGTAGCGCCGGGCATTACGCCGGGGAGCGGGCCGGGGCATTTGGCTTTGTTTGGGTATGATCCGCTGGAGCATCAGGTAGGGCGGGGAGTGATTGAGGCGTTGGGGCTTGGGTTGGACTTGCGGGATGGGGATGTGGCCGCGCGGGCGAATTTCTGCTCGTTGGACGGCGAAGGGATTGTGACCGATCGGCGGGCTGGGCGGATTGAGACGGAGGAGTGTGAGCGTTTGTGCGCTTTGTTGGCGGCGGAGGTGCGTTGGATTGACGATGTTGAGGTGATTTTTCGGGCGGGGAAGGGGCATCGCTTTGTGGTTGTTTTTCGGGGGGAGGGGTTGGAAGGTCCGTTGACGGATGCGGATCCGCATCGGGAGGGGAGAAAGATTCCGAAGGCGATTCCTGTGGAAGAGGGGTCGGAGAAGGCAGAGAAAATGGCTGGGGTTTTGGCGAAGTTTTATGAGCGGGTTTTGCCGATTTTGGCGGGAGAGTCGCCGGCCAACGGCTTTTTGATGCGGGGGATTGCGTCGCAGCCGATGATTCCGAAGTTTCAAGATCGTTATTTGCTTCGGCCGGCGTGTTTGGCGGTGTATCCGATGTATAAGGGTTTGGCGCAATTGGTGGGCATGGCGAAGATTGAAGGCCCGCGCACTATTGGCGAACAGTTTGCTCGGTATTTGGAAATTTACGGCGAGTATGATTTTTTCTTTATTCACTATAAGTATACAGACATGTATGGCGAGGATGGCAACTTTGAGGCAAAGAAGCGGGCGATTGAAGATTTGGACGAGGCTTTGCCGATTTTGTTGGAGAAGAGACCAGAAGTTTTGGCAATCACCGGCGATCATTCTACGCCGTGCTTAGTTCAAGGGCATTCGTGGCATCCGTCGCCGGTGTTGTTGAATTCGCCTTTTTCGGGTTCGGACAAGTTGGATCGGTTTACGGAAACTTCCGCTAATTTGGGCTCTTTAGGCGTTTTTGAGGCGAAGTATTTGATGCGGTTGATGCAGGCAAACGCCCGGATGTTCGACAAGTTCGGCGCTTGATTGTCCACTTCCCCAGTCGCGCGGTTTGTGAAAGCGGGATGAAGGCGGTGATTTTAGCGGCGGGAAAAGGCAAGCGGATGGGGAATTTGACCTCTGCCTTGCCCAAGCCGATGTTGAAGGTGCGCGGCAAGCCGATTCTGGAGCATATTGTGGAGGGATTGTCAGCGGTCGGCGTCAAGGCGGTTTGCGTGGTCACGGGGTGGAAGGCCGAGATTGTGGAAGAGTATTTTGGCGACGGCGCCGCTTGGAATGTGGCCATTTGCTATGTGAGGCAGATTGTCCCGGACGGCACGGGCAAGGCGCCGGAGTTGGCCAAAGACTTTGTGGGCGAGGATAGTTTCCTTTTGACTTACGGAGACATTCTCGTTCGGCGGGAGACTTATCGGGCGATGGCGGATCGTTTTGCCGGCGGCAACTTTGCGGGGCTGTTGGCGGTAACTCAAAAAGAGGACGTAACAAAAGGCGGGCTTAGCGTTTTTGACGAGGATTTTTGCTTGGCTCGCTTGCTGGAAAAGCCGAGCGCGGCGCAGATTCGGGAAGTGCGGGCGCAAGGTTGGTTGAAGGAGGGAGAACCGCTTTACTGCAACGCCGGCGTTTATATTTTTCGGCCTTCGGTGTTTGATTACACGGCACGACTTCGGAAATCTCCGCGCGGAGAATATGAGTTGACGGACGCTCTTCAGGCGATGGTTGCCGACAAAGCCCGAATTGCCGGCCATTTCATTGAGGGAACTTGGACGGATGTTCGAGACGCAAAAGTCTTGGCGGCGTTGCGGGCGGAATCTTCTTTGCAAGCGTAGCCCATGCTTCGCGGCCGGCGTTGCGGAGTCTCTTGCGGGAGGAGTTTCTTTTTGGTTTTCTCTTTTTTTGGAAATGGGCTAACTTTTCCGCATGGCATTTTTCAATTGCGACTTCAAAAACGGATTGCGGCGCGGCGGCGTTCTTTGCGCTTTGGTTGCGGCCTTTTCGGCGGTTGCCGAAGATTGGCCGAATTTTCGCGGCCCGCGGCATAACGGAATTTCAAACGAAACGGCTTGGCGCAAAGATTGGTCGGGTTCGCCTCCGTCGGTGGATTGGCGGGCGGAAGTGGGGATTGGGTTTTCCTCCTTTGCCGTTGCCAAGGGTCGCGCGCTGACCATTGGCCACATAGACGGCGAAGAAGTTGTCTTTTGTCTGGATGAGGCCAGCGGCAAAAAGCTTTGGACGCATCGTTTTCCCAGCGAATTGGGAGCGAAGTTTTACATTGGCGGGCCGGGTTCGACGCCGTCGGTGAACGTAGATTCCGGCTTGGTTTACGTTCTGGGAAAGTGGGGAGAAGTCTTTTGTTTGCGGCTGGCCGACGGCGCCGTTCAATGGAGCCGCCGCTTGGCGAAAGAAGAAAAACTGCAGACGCCGGATTGGGCGTTCAACGGCTCGCCATTGTTGTTGGGAGACTTGGCGGTGTTGAATCTCGGCAAGGCCGGCTTGGCGCTGAACCAAAAAAGCGGCGCCACCGTTTGGCGTTCGCGGGGAAGCGAATGCGGCTACTCAACGCCGGTTCCCTACCAGTTCGACGGGAAGCAAATGGTGGCGATCAGCTCGGAAGAAGCCTATTCCGGCGTGGACGCCCGCACTGGCAAAATTCAATGGTCGATTCCGTGGCACACTCAACACGGAGTCAACGCCGCAGACCCGATTTTCTTGAAAAATCGAGTCTTCGTTTCCTCCGGCTACAACAAGGGAAGCGGCCTCTTTGCTTTGGGCGACGACCAACCGCATCTTCTTTGGAAGCAGAGACTCTTTCGCGCCCAGCAAAACGCGCCGGTTCGAATCGGCGGTTTTTTGTACGGTTTTGACGGAAACAACAACTCGCGCGCCAAGATAAAGTGCGTCGATTGGAAGACGGGCGAAGTGCTTTGGGAAGAAGAATCCTTCGGATACGGCGCGCTCTCGGCCGCGGGAAGGGATTTGATAATCATTTCCGCAAAGGGGCGTTTGGGCATTGCCGAAGCGTCGCCGAAAGAATTCCGCTTGACCTCAAGCCTGCAAGTGTTGGGAGCGGATTGTTGGACGGCGCCAATACTGGCCAACGGCCGCATCTTTTGCCGCAACTCGCATGGAAACGTAGTTGTCCTCGACGTCCGAAAGTCCCAATAATCGCTGGGAAACAAAAAACAAAAAACCGCTATGCAAATCCGCTCCTTCGCCGCTGGGGAAACTCCCAATCGCCGCCAGTTTTTGAAAACAACAACCGCCGCCGCGATTTCCTTTCCTTTCCTTTCCCTCAGCGCCAACCCCGCAAAACGTTACCGCACCGCGCTCATTGGCTGCGGCTGGTGGGGCGGGAACATCGTGCGCGAAGCCGTAGCCTCCAAGCGTTGCAAAATCGTCGGCCTCTGCGACGTTTATCGCCGTCCTTTGCAGGCCACCGCCGATGAAGTGAAGAACCTCAACGGCGATTCAGCGCGATTGTTCGACGACTACCAAGAAATGCTTGCGACACTGCGGCCGGAAATTGTGATTGTCGCCACGCCCGATCACTGGCACGCCCTGCCCTCCATTGCCGCCCTGAAAACGGGCGCGCATTTGTTTGTGGAAAAACCCACCAGCCATACCATCGCCGAAAGCCAAGCCATGTTGCGCGCCGCCCAAGCCGGCGACCGCGTTGTCCAAGTGGGACTCCATCGCCGCATCGGCCCGCATCATCGCTCCGGCATGGACTTCATCCGCTCCGGCAAAGTCGGCCTCATTGGAATGATCCGAATGTTCGTCACCGGCGGCGCGAATGGAAAAGAGCAACCCGCGCCCAACGCATCGCCGCCCAGCGGCATGAACTGGAATCAATGGTGCGGCCCCGCTCCTTGGCGCCCCTACAACCGCAAACTCACGCCCGGCGGCTGGCGCCACTTCCTCGACTACGCCAACGGAACGCTGGGCGATTGGGGCGTTCACTGGCTGGATCAAGTGCTGTGGTGGACGGAAGAAAAATATCCTCAAACCATCTTCTCCACAGGTGGCCGGCCCATATTCGGTCCCGCCATTGCCACCGAAGAAGAAGCCACAACCGACGCGCCGGACACCCAAATCGCCGTCTACAACTTCGAATCCTTTACCGCCGTTTGGGAACATAAAAAATATTCCGGCAACCATTCCGAAAAACACAAAATCGGCGCCTATTTCTACGGAGACAAAGGCGTCTTCCATATGGGCTGGCGCGACGGTTGGACTTTCTATCCCAAAGACGACAAACAACCGACAATCCGCCAAAAACCGCAATTCAGCGATCCCGTGGACGGCAACAACCTCAAACAACTTTGGCAAGACTTCCTAGACGCCATAGAGCAAAAGCGACCGCCGGTGGCCAACATAGAAACTTCTCACCGCGCCTCCGTGTTGCCTTTGCTGGGCATGATTTCCATTCGCTTGGGGCGCAGCCTCCAATGGGACGGCCAACGAGAGCAAATCCTCAACGACCCCGAAGCCAACAATCTCATGCGCCGTCCCTACCGCAAACCCTGGACTTACCCAAAAGGCTAAAAATAACTTTGCAAAGAAAAACAAATTGTAATAAAAGACCATCATGAACTTTGAAGACCTGAAGCAAATTTACAATGATAGGCGCAAGCAAAACCCTAAAGCTTACGAAGATGTAGAAAACATTTTCCGGATCGCCAAATTGCAATTCTGCGGAGACGAAGAAGGCGCCGCAATAGCGGCCAACAATTACAACGGTATGAGTAACGCAGACTTTTGGGACATAATAATGCGCCGATGGAGCGAATCGGTGCGCGATATGAAAAGCGTTGAAAAGTTCCAACCTTGGAAAAACGACTTGGAGGAACTGGAACACGCCTTGGACACAGATTCCTTTACCTTTTATGAATGCTTAAAACAAATGGGTGCCGTTTTGGACGACTGGGACGCTTACAAAACCGATACCGAAGAGAAGAAAGCGGCAAGAAATAAGTTCCATAAAGAGCTGCGTTCGCGGTTCTTGGCGCAACTGCGGACAATGCGCAACGACAAGCAACTCCGCTGTTTCCAAGTCGATGCGGACGAAATGATACGCGCCTTGGAAGAAGAGGACGTCGTGTACGGGCTTGCCCGCATAAAAGACTTGATTTAGCGATCATGAACACTTCCGCCGCTATTGCCCTGCCCGCTAATCAAACGACCTGCTTTGAAATGCAGAACGTCGACCTTTACAATCACGACATCCTCCGCATCACGGCAATTCCCAAGTCCTCAATAGACCTCATCGTCACCTCTCCGCCCTACAATGTGAATATCAAGTACAACTCGCATCGAGATGGTGCATCCTACCGCGATTACTTGCGCTTCACAGAGGCTTGGCTGCGAAAATGCTACACGCTTGCGAAAGACGACGGCCGCTTCTGTCTCAACATTCCACTAGATAAAAACAAAGGCGGACAACAAGCCGTCTGCGCTGACATCACCAACATAGCCCGAAAGGTTGGTTGGCAATACCACTCAACCATCATTTGGAACGAAGGCAACATATCGCGCCGCACTGCTTGGGGGTCGTGGATGTCTGCGTCTGCGCCATATGTTATTGCTCCCGTCGAAGTGATTGTTGTTCTTTACAAGAGAACTTGGAAGAAAACCAGCGGCAGCAAGAACAACGACATCACCAAGCAAGAGTTCATGGAGTGGACTAACGGTGTGTGGACATTTTCGGGACAAAACAAAAAGGGCGCAGGAGGCCATCCCGCTGCGTTTCCCATAGAGCTCCCGAAAAGGTGCATCAAGCTCTTCAGCTATATCGAGGACACTGTTTTAGATCCATTTGTTGGAAGTGGTTCAACTTTAATCGCCGCGTTGCAAAACGACCGAAGAGGCGTCGGCGTTGATATTGACGCAGACTACTGCAAAATTGCAAAGCAACGCTTACGAAAAGCAGAGAATGCAAACCAAAGGAACTTGTCACTATGCCACAAAAGCGAATAACCATCACAGACTTGATAAAAGAGTACTTCGTCGCTCGTCCTAACAAAGACTTGAGTCACGGCCCCGTGGTCGACTATGTCGAAGAGAAGTATGTTGCGCTATACGGGCGCGAGCGAAAACCGCGCGACACCTGGCGCAATATTAGAAACCTTCATCAGCAGGGTTTCCTTATCAAAGTTCGCAAGGGCATATACCGCTATGATCCCAACGCCGTAACAGATAAGACTTTAGAAGACTTCACACCTGAGCAACGAGACGCCATATTTAAGCGCGATGGATACAAATGCGTCGTATGCGGGCATGGCCGTCAAAATGGCGTAGAGTTGCACGCCGACCATATCAAGCCTCGCAATCTGGGCGGTAAAGCGGATATTGAGAACGGGCAGACATTGTGTGCCAAGCACAACTTCACAAAGAAAATGCTCAGCCAAACCGAGACTGGCAAGAAGATGTTCATCAAACTTTACGACCTTGCCCAAAAGGAAGAACGTAAAGACCTACTGGCTTTTTGCACCGAAATTCTCAGAGTATATGAGAAGCACAATATCAATGGCCATATCGTGTGGAATAAATAGTCTAAGTTTGCAAAATCAGGTTTCGAAGCTGTTGACGCAGACGGGATAGAATGCGATCCGCTCAGCAAAGAGGCGGTTCGGTTCTGCATCGTCGGCGCGATTAAGCGGTCTATTTCCGATCTGCAATGCGCGCCCGCCGACAAAACAGATGCCGCCGCTCAACAAATCCTAGAGCGGTTCCTAAAAGTCACGAACCTAGAATTGCAGGAAGAGCCGATGCCCGGCGAACCGAACTCAAAAGAGCATGTCGGCGTTACTTTTTGGCAAGACGGCGCCACCGAGCGCATAGTCGCCGACAAAATCACTGAAGCGATAACTCTTGCGAAGCAAGGCCAATAGTCCGCGCAAATTCTGCTTTCACGGAACCGCCGCGGGCAAAGTTTCCATCGGCGGATTTTTCTCATTCCAAGCATTTGTTTTTGGGGCTTTGGCGTCTTTGGCGATGGGAGATGCGCTTAGTGAATTTTGCAGTGCTGTTTGCCTTGGATGATTTCGCCGATGATGGATGCGGGTTCTTGGATTCGTTTTAGATAGGCAAGGACGGCGGCGGCGCTTTTGGCAGACACAACCGCAACCAATCCGATTCCCATGTTGAATACGGCGAACATTTCTTTTTCAGAGACTTGGCCTTCTTTTTGGATGAGGGAGAAAACGGGAGGGATTTCCCAGTTTGTTTTGGCGATTTGCGCGGCGGTGTTGGGCGGCAGAATGCGCGGCAGATTGCCAACGAGTCCGCCGCCGGTGATATGGGCAAAGCCTTTGATTTGTTTTGGGGAGCGGGGCGGATTGAAGCGGGCGAGGAGTTTGCGAATTGCTTTGAGGTAGGAGCGATGGATGCGGAGCAGTTCGTCGGCAAGAGTGTTTCCCAGTTCTTTGACGCGGGCGTTGGGGCGCAGTTTCATTTTTTCGAAGAAAACTTGGCGGGCGAGCGTGTAGCCGTTTGTGTGCAGGCCGTTGGAGGGAAGGCCGATAACAATGTCTCCGGGGCGAATGGTTTTGCCGTCCGGGATTGTGGATTTTTCGGCAATGCCGACGATGGCGCCGCAGAGGTCGTATTCTTTGTTTTGGTAAAAGCCCGGCATTTGGGCGGTTTCGCCGCCGATCAAAGCGCAACCATTTGCCCGACAACCGTTGGCAAGGCCGACAATAATTTTTTCAAACACGGCCGATTGGAGACGGCCGGCGCCAAGATAGTCGAGAAAGAACAGCGGTTCAGCGCCAAGAACGGCAATGTCGTTGACGCAGTGGTTGACGAGGTCTTCGCCGATGGTGTCGTGTCGATTGGCGGCGAAGGCCACTTTGAGTTTTGTTCCGACGCCGTCCATGCTGGAAACGAGAACCGGCCGACGAAAACGTTTTGCGGACAGTTGGAAAAGTCCGCCAAATCCGCCAACCGCGCCGAGAACTTCGGGACGGCGAGTGGATTGAAGAAGCTTGGGAAGCGATGTTTTGAGCTGGTTGCCAAGATCGATGTCCACGCCGGCTTTGGCGTAGGCTTTGGGTTTCATAAGCGGCGCAAGTTTTGGGAAAAAGCAGGGCGTCCGTTTGGGTTGGGAAAGAGCGAATCGGCGGATTTCAACAAGATTTTGCGGGAGCGGATTGTGTTTGCTTTCGATGGGATTTGCCCGATTTTGCGCTGGTTTTTGTTTTTCCAGAGTGGCGCATTTTCCCTTTTGCCGTCCTTGCCGAAGCAGATCGACGGGATTTTTCTCCGGGCGGCGGTTTTTTGGCGATTTCAATTTTGCCGTCGGAAAACTCGATGGCGTGTCCTTCGTGAATGAGCCAGTGAAGATCGGCGATGATGGCTTTTTCTTCCGTCGTCCACTGGCTGACGGCGGGAGTTGGCGGATCTGTTTCCGTTTCTTCGGCGTCAGGGGCGGAGGGCTGTTGGGCGTTTGGGCTTTGAAGCGCGGCTGGTTTGGAATCGGTTTGAGGGCTCAAGGATTGGACAAGTTTTTTGCGGGTGCAATCCGCATTGGCTCGGACAAAGTCTAGAATGCGCTGGATTTCTTTGGATAGAATTTCGCTTTCACTCAGGCAACAGGGCCGGGCAACTGAAACATAAAGCAAGGGGCGATCTCTGCCGTTTCTGGCGAAGCTGAAGACGTTCAGTCCTTGTCGGGAGAACATTCGGCCGAGAATCGTCGCTGATTCCAGCGGAAAATTCTGCTGTTCTTCGAGGTAAAACCGAATCAGTTTTCGCACCGATTTGTCGGGATTTTTCAATCCCGCCGTGGCGGCGAGTTGGAGGGTTTCCCCGGTTTTCAACGTTTCTTTGAGGTGATGGGCTTTGAAATGGGCGACTATCTCCTCCATCGAATCCAGAACGGATGCGTCTGTCTTGGCTTTGTATTCGGTTTTCCAGCTTTGGTCGTCAAGCCATTTTTGGACGACTTTTTCGTCGTGGACAATTTTCACACGGTCTTTGTAGGCCTGAAAGCTCATTTTGGAGAACTGATCGGCGTGGAAGTCTTGCAGGGTCTTTTGGTAGCCGTGATAGTTGGGAGGGCCGAGGATTTTTCCGGAAATCCCGCATTGAGCGACAAAGGCAAAGTTCCCTTTGGGCGGATCGATTTTTATCCGCGCGCGCGTGTAGAATTTGTCGAAGCGTCGGCGGATCGTGTATCGGATCGCCGCCTCTTGAGACAACCAGAGCGAATCGTCCAATAGACAAAGCCATTGTTCGGAAACCGGCTTGCCCGTCCCTTTTTTCCGAAGGATGGTCGTGGAGATTTTGAATCGATCAGGGCGTTCCAAAACTAGTCCGGCAATGTCAAAAAGAGAATAGGCCCGGCATTGTTGCCGAATCTTATCGCTCAAGGATTTGATTCTTTTTGGATCGGGCAGGATGGAAATCTTCAAGTTCGGCAGGGAGGCAAGGATCTTTTCCGACTCTTCCCGGGTGCGCCACTTGGGTTGGGTTTTACGCGGCGCCTGCGCGCCTTTGCCGGCGGAGGAACGGTTCGGCTTGCCGCCGTCGCCGGGAGGTTGCCGATCTGATTTTTGATCTTGAGGAGCGGCCGAACGGCTTTGCGGACGCGGGTGTTTGTCTTCCCGCAAAGAATCATTGCCGCGGCGTTCCTTTGCTTTTGGTTGAGGCTTTTCTCGCTGATTGGAATGCCGAGAATCTTTCCGGCGAGACGGCGAAGAAGGCGCTTTGCTATCTTTTTGTTTGGAGTAGGGATTCACCTTCGATGACTTTTGCGCCCAGGAAGGCAGAAAGGCCGTCTCCAAATCCAACTCCAATTTTGGCTGCTTCTGAGGCTCACTCATGACGTTCTGCGCTCCTTTACCGTTCCGTCTGTGTTTTGAAAGCGCAAGAATGCAGGTTTACGGAAACAAATGCAAGCCAAGAGAAAACACTTTATCTTTTTTGCTGATCACTAAGATCGGCGGTCGCGCCTAGCGTCGGCCCTCTGTCGTAAAGATATGTTTCGAAGACGCTTTTAAAAATTCGTCCTCATTAGCCGGCTAGAATAATTTTGAAGAAGGAGGTGACAAAACGATTTCAGTCTACCGAATCTCAGACGCATGCTCCTTCAACCAGCGCAAGTCTTGCCGCATTCTTTCCTCTTGTGTGCCGCCAAATGCCCAGCGATGCGCTTCGGCATGGCCATCGGCAAAGGAAAGCCGTCCGCCGTTATTGTGATACTTGGCGGGCTTGTCCATCGTGGGAGCGAAGGGATGAACGTCAACCCGAAACAAACTGTCGTTGATGCTCTCTCGATCTTCGTCGAGGAACACAAAAAACTGCGACGGTTTGCGAATTTGGCCTTCCTTTTTGAAGACCACGCCCAAGCCCGGCCCGGACTGCCCGCTGGCGCCTCTCCAAGTCCGCCCGTTCATGTGATTGTTCATCGCATAGCTGCGCACAACAGGGTTTTTCGGGTTTTTATCGCCCGGACACTTATAGACGCCTTCCGCGCCAATGTAATTCCACAAAAGCCCTTGGCGAAGTAGCGCGGTGTTCGTGTTGTGCGTCGAAGGAGGCACCACATCAGGTTTGGAAAAGAACCCTCGGCACCAGCCTCCATTGGACACCAATTTAGAGTCGTTATCGTCGGCATACATCTGCCACGCCAACTGCAGTTGCTTTATGTTGCTCATACATTTAATCCCTTGCGCCGTAGCCTTAGCCTTGGACAATGCCGGCAACAACATCCCAGCCAAGATGGCGATGATCGCAATCACCACCAACAACTCAATCAAAGTAAACCCCGTTCGATTCGTCATCTTCATTTCTAAATACGCCGCCTATCAATTCTCGAAACACACTGCATCCGTTTCCCCCAAAAGACAAGCCCTTCGTTTGCCCAATCGTATCTTAGATTACGTCTTAATCAGACACTGCATCGTTGCAAAATGTTACAAACCAACCAAGGCAATGAGAAATTCGCGACTAATAGTACCAAACTAACTACAATCTGCACAAAGAAAAACAAAAGAAAAAAGCCGCCGCAAAAAATCCCCAACCGCCAAAAAATAGAAAAAGGAGTTGCCCACGGAACTTCCAACTCTGCCCCGCAAGGGAACCGGGCTTTGGAAAGGATCGACGCCTTGACGCACGGCCTTTCGCCGAGCCAGAAGCAAGATAACGACGGCCGCGGATCCCATCCCTTTGGAATGCCGCGGAGAATGTAATCTGCCTGCGCCGTTCCATCAACGTCGATATTCAATGGGATGAAAATGGAGATGAACACGACCACATCACCAATTGGTGGCAAGACGCTTTCGAGTTCAAGATAGACGTCGCCTTGGATAATCCGGGTGTCATTTGATGAAAAAGAATCATTTGTTGCCTTCCGAAGAGAACAGATGTTCGGCGTTCACTTTGATTGAGTTACTGGTGGTGATTGTGATTATTGGGATTTTGGCGGCGATGTTGTTGCCGGCCTTGGTGCGGGCCAAGCATGCCGATTGGCGTGTGAACTGCATCAACAACCGGCGGCAAATTGGTATCCCCTTTACTCTTTACGCGGGCGATAATAAGGATTATTTGTCACCGTAGGCGCAGCAATTTTCTTCGGACGTCTCTAAATTAGAGCATTCGGCTTGGAGGCTGACTCCTAGAAGGGAAAATATGATGCTCCGTTGGGACGCCGCATTTGACATGACTATTTAGATCAGAAAACAAATGTGTGGCATTGCGTCGCCAAGCTGAAGATACCGCTTGCCATGAAGAAAACAAGAGAATCAAAAGAATTACCAAATGGTTGTGCGGATTGGGTGCCCGACTTATACAAGGAGTGGAGGTTCAACTACGACGAAAATTTTTTGAGATCTAATATGAGAGTTCGTATAGAATATCAAATGATAGATCTTTTAGGAATCGGAGGGAAGAAAATCATAAGAAAGGCATTTTCATTTCACGGTTCGAGCATCAAGAGCCCGGTGATTCGCGATCTTTCGGAGATGCTTGTTATGGGAGACCAAGCGAGTTGGCGCATTTCAGATTCAGACCCACCTGTTAGAGTTTTCGGGATACTTCATATTGTCTCTGTTCAATCCTATCAATTCATATTAAGCTATTTTTCACTGCGAGGAGAAGTTTGAGTCAGCGGCATAGTGGGAGGACGGTTATGCTTTTTCGGGATGGGCATGTGGAGACGGACACTGCGCGCAACTGGACTTTGCCCAATCCAGAAAGTCGGTGTTGCTGGAATTACGGCAATCAACCGCACAAAAAATTCTGGAATCATTGGAATCCGAACGAATGGAATCCCATTAGTTTCGACGAGCCGTTTTGAAACCGGGAGGTTGGTTGACCGTAAAGTTCGGCCAAGTGGACGAAGTTGGCGGGAGATTGATGGGAAAGTTGAGGATTTTGGATTGTGGCAGAGTGGTGGTTTGTCTGCAATCTTCGGTTTTTTGTTTCGTGGGTTGAGATAAATTCTCTGTTTGCAAAAAAGTTCGCAGAGTTGTTGTTGCGCGGGGGATTCTTTTTGCGGGGATTGGGGGTTTCGGGAGCGGGGAATACGGTTTGCGATGGGGCTATTCTCGCTGATTCAAACGGTTGTTCGTTGACGGGCAGAGGGTGAGATTCGACTTGCCAAGGGGAAGGTTGGGAAACTACTCTTTGGCGGATATGAGTCTATCCAAAATTTTTTCAAAACGATTTGATGGCGGCTTTCGTTACTTTCGGCGGCTGGCTTTTTCCGGGGTTTGTTTCTTTTTCCTTTGTTTGTTTCCGAGCGGCGTTTCGTTGGGAAGGGACGTTCCGGTTGTGCGGTTGAAGGCTTTTGCCGAGGGATTTACTTCGCCGGTGGCGCTGATTCCGTTCCCCGATGGGAAGGGGAGTCTTTTGGTGGCGGATCAAGTGGGGATTGTTTCGATTGTTTCCAAGAGCGGCCGCTTGACAGGGCAGCCTTTTTTGACGCTTTCGGATCGGATGGCCAAGTTGAAGCAGGGTTTTGACGAGCGGGGTTTGTTGGGGCTGGCGTTGCATCCGGATTTTGAAGAAAACGGCAAAGTGTTCGTTTATTACAGCGCGCCTTTGCGTTCGGGAGCGGCCGCCGATTGGGATCACACTTCGAGAATTTCCGAATTCAAAGTAATGGCCGATGATTCGCAGCGAGTGGACATCCATTCGGAGCGAGTGATTCTGGAATTCGATCAACCTTATTTTAATCACAACGGCGGCTGCATTGTTTTTGGCCCGGATCGCTATCTTTACATTGCCAGCGGAGACGGCGGCAACGCCAACGGAGTGGGGCGAGGCCATTCCAAAATTGGCAACGGCCAAGATCTCGGCACTTTGCTGGGCAAGATTCTTCGCATTGACGTCAATGGAGGCTTGCCTTACGCCGTGCCGGAAGACAATCCGTTTTCAGGCGAGGGGGTGAGGGTGGAGATTTACGCTTTGGGGTTAAGGAATCCTTGGCGAATTACCTTTGATCGCGAGGGAAGGCAAAAGCTCATCGCCGCCGACATTGGCCAAGCGCTTTATGAAGAAGTCAACATTGTCAAAAAAGGAGGCAACTACGGATGGAACATTCGCGAGGGGCATCATTGTTTTGATCCGAAGAAACCCAATATTTCGCCGGAAGACTGCCCGGATCAAGACCTTCGGGGGAATCCCTTAATTGGGCCGGTTTTGGAATATAAGAACGCCAACCGTTTTCGCGGAGATCCGGAGGCCAAGGGAATTAGCATCACCGGCGGCTATGTATATCGAGGGAAGGCGATTCCGGCCTTGCAAGGTTTGTATATCTTTGCGGATTGGACCATGAATTGGGCTGTTCCCATGGGGAGGTTATACTATGCAAAACCTACTTCGAATGGCGGACAATGGAGCATGGGAACGCTTCCTTTGCAGAATAGCGCCGAGGGTGGAGTTCCCGCTTATATTACAGCCTTTGGAGAAGGTGAGGATGGCGAGATCTATGTTCTTACCAACGGCTTTAATAGTTTGATCAATCGACAAGGCAAGGTATTCAAGATTGTCTCGCTATAAGTTTTCAGACAAACGGCATGGAAAGCGCGAAAACTTTACGAAACAAAGGCGGAAGATGGTTCTAGTTTTTATGTTGCGCGTTGGCGTTCAAACACCTGGGAAAACAGCAATAAAAACATTCCGATGCCGGTTGTTGAGGTGCGATGCTTCTACACTGGTCGAGCTTTTAGTTGTCATTGCCATTATCGCCATTCTTGCCGGGATGTTGATTCCCGCTTTGGCGCGGGCCAAAGAGACGGCTCGGCGAACGCAGTGTTTGAATCATACAAGGCAGCTCGGCTTGTCTCATGTCTTATACGGGGATGATTACAACGGCTTTTATCCTCCCCGCGCCTCGAGAAATCGATGGCCAACGCAGCTGTTTTCTTACTATATGGAAATAAAGTTGATTAAATGCCCGAGCGACAAACGGAAACCTTTATCGTCATCCAATCGTCCGAACCGTCTTATAGATATTCATCCAGATGAGGCGTTGCGGAGTTATATGATTAACGGATGGAATGATTACTTCCAACAAGTATTGGGCGACGGATTTAGCATGACCGCCATTGTTGGCAAATCGATGCGAGAAAGCGGCGTTTCGAGTCCATCGCAAACCATCGTAATGGGAGAGAAGAAAACAAGTTCTGATCATTTTTATATGGACTTTTTGGAGGGCCGCGGAAACGACGTCGATCAGATTGAACGCGCTCGACATTCTTCGACGGATGGGAATTCGAAGGCGGGAGGTTCTGTTTATACCTTTGCCGACGGCAGTTCGCGGTATATTCGGTATCGCGGGGTTTTATATCCTTTGAATTTATGGGCGGTGACGGATCATTTTCGCACAAACCGCGCAATGAGCAACTAAAGGCTGGCGCGTTTGTTTTTCCGGCTTGGTAGCCCTCAAGCAATCTTCAAGCGACGGAATCGCTTTGCTTGTTTGATGAGAGATCGCGAGGCATTTTGCAAAATGGAGCGCATTTATTTGGATCATCAGATGACGACGCCGGCGCTTCCTGAGGTGGTGGATGCGATGATGCCTTATTGGCGCGAGGATTATGCTTCCCCATCCGGCCTTCATGCGGGGGCGAAGCGGGTTCGCAATGCCGTCGATCTTGCTCGGAGCCGGATGTCTTCCTTGTTGGGAAGGCCGGATGATGGAGAGAATATTTTCTTTGCGGGCAGCGGCGCGGAGGCGGTGAATTTGGCGGTATTGGGTTTTGCTCGCGCGAATCGACGGTTCGGAAACCACATTGTCTGTTCCGCCATCGAGCATCCGGCGGTTTTGGATTCGTTGTCTGTTCTGGATCGAGAGGGGTTTTGCAAAAGCGTTGTTCCGGTGGATTCCGAAGGGTTTTTGTCTGCCGACGCGGTTTCTGATTTTTTCACCGACGAGACAATTCTCGTTTGTTGCCAGTGGGCGAATTTGGCGGCCGGGACGGTGCAGTCTTTGAAGCGAGTTGGCGAGTTTGCCCAAGAGCGAGGCGTTGCTTTCTTTGTTGACGCTTCGGCGGCCGCCGGCCGCGCCGAAGGGAATATCGATGGCTTTGGCGCCGATATGGTCGCCATTTCCCCGCATCGATTTGGGGGACCGAAGGGGGTGGGATGTTTGTTCAAAAGACGGCGGACGGTTGTTGATCCTTTGATTTTTGGAGGCGATCAAGAGAAGGGCTTGCGGGCGGGAACGGAGAATGTGCCGGCAATTGTGGGCGCCGGAGTCGCCGCTGAGTGGTCGCGGCAGAATCTCCGGGAAAATTGTTTTCGATTGAGTCGACTGCAAAAAAGGTTCTTGAATGGCATGTTGAATGGCATCTCCGGGGTTCGTCTCAATGGTCCCGAGATCGGACAAGGACGGTTATGTTATCAGTTGAGTTTCACACTGGACGGCGTCGAGGCGGAAGGATTGGCGCTTTTCGCCGACATGCGGGGGCTGGCCATTTCCCCGGGAAGCGGTTGTTTAAGCCGCGCATTGGAACCGCATTATGTTTTCTCGGCGCTGGGGCTGAGCCCGTCGCAGGCAAAACAGACCATTTCTCTCGGATTAGGTATAGAGACGACGGAGGCCGAAGTTGATGCGGCGGTTGAGATTTTGAAAGCCGGGGCAAAGCGTTTGAGATCGATGTTGCCGAGGTAGCGTGCAGAATTGCGATTGACGGCGCGTGGAGTTTTGAATTCCTTTGCGAGTCAGCGGTTTTCTGCGATGAAAGAAAAACTTTAGGATTCTTGAACGGGAATTTTGGGGTGAGTTTCCGCTTCTGGATTTGTGTTTTTGGGAGAGTGTTCGGCGGCGGTTGATTCTTCATCCGGCATGGTTTTGGCCGTTGCGCCGGAAAGGGATTCCAAGAGATCCTCGGAGATTTTTTCGATGCGGTTGATTTGGAGTTTTTTGCCTCCGTGTTGTTCGAGGATGACTTCGTCTCCCGGCTTGCGGTGGATTAATTGTTGGGCTAATGGGGAGAGGTAACTGATAATTCCCCGGTCGGGGTCTGAATCCCATGCGCCGAGGATGGTGAAGCTTTCTTGGGTTTGTTGGCCGACGTCGGTGACGTGGACAATGGTTCCGATGCTAACGGAGGATGGGTCGATGTCTGAGAAGTTGGTGGCGCTGGCTTTGGCCAGTTCGATTTCCAGTTCGGTTTTTCGAGTCATCAGGAATTTTTGCATTTCTTTGGCCGCTTTGTATTCGTGATTCTCTCGAAGGTCACCGTAGCTTCTGGCGATGGCGATTTCTTTGGAGTTGGCCGGGATTTTTTGGCGAACCAATTGGTCGTATTCTTCTCGGCGCCATTCCAAGCTGGTTTGGGAAACGATCAGCCCTTTTTCCTGAGTGCTGGGTTCGCCGGAGATTAATCTTTGGATGGCGGGGTAGGACTTCACAACGCGGGCCAGCAGAGAGCGTTTGTCCATGTCGTCGAAGCAGCTTGTCGATTTTAGCACGCGGGTAAGGTCTTTGACAACTTCCAAGTCTGCGGTTTCAATTAATTCGGAAAGGAGGGCCGTGTCGCTCAGAAGGTAGTCTTTGAGTCGGTTGGTTTTCTTTTCTTTGAATTGATCTTGTTCCATGGCGGAGATCATGGCGCGGAAAACTTCCGGTCCGAGGATGTCCAAAAAGTCTTCGGAGCGAGATTTTGCCAGCCAAAGGAGCAGATCGCTACTGGCTTGATGTTGGTTGATGAGGTTGGCAAGAGTTTTTCTGAAGAGATCTATTTGTTTGGAATCTAAGAGCAAATGGACGCATTCCCCGACTAGGCGAATGCTGACGTCGTTGATGATTCCTAAAACGACGTCGACCCAACCGTCTGGGCAAGATTCTTTATAGGAACACAAGGCTCGTTTGTGTCTGGACGCCGGCAGTTGTTCCAGAATTTTCGCCACGCGTTGGGTTTCTGCGCTGAGGTCGGTCTTCTGTTCATTTTTCGGTACCCAAATCGAGTCGGACTGTACATGTACATGATCGGCCGTCGTTTCCATTCCAGCGAGTTGGATCAAGTCGATCAAGTCGTCGCGGACGAAGATTCCGTCCAAAGCAAGGGCAGGCTGTTTTTTTTGTTGCTTGGCGATTTCCTCGTTCAAATCGGTGGTGATTTTTTGGAAGACGCGGGCTTTGTCGGTCAAGTCTTCATGATTTCTCGCAATTTCTTGGGCGACGGCAATTCGCGCTTTCAATCCTCGGGCGTTTTGAAAGTCGCTGAGCAGCCGTTCCTCAATGGAAACAGACTCGGCGTTGAAGACAATGGATTCGCTTTTTTTGAGCGGGACGCGGAAGTGGCCGTCTTTTTTGAGCTCTTTTCGGACGCCTTCCCACCATTTTCGCCAATCGTCGGCGATGACGTCCGGCACCAACACTTCTTGAATCTGGGCAACCGTGGCGGAGCCGCCGAAGCTTTGAATCACAAGTTTGATGAGATCGACGTGGCGAAGCGCGGCCATTTCCCGCAAGCCCGGCATGTCTTTGGCCTTTTTAACGAAAATATGTTCAGGCGGAATCGGCTTCAGCGTGTCGGCACCAAAACCGAGGTCCATCGAATGGCCGGACTTGCTCTCAAAATCAATCAAGAAACGGGAAAAAACGGTGTCCACAGTCGTGATCTTGCCAAACCCCCAACTACGATGGGTGCAATAACCGCATTCGGTCAACTTGACCAGAGCGTCAATCTGCTTCGGTTGAATTTTCCTCGTGGCGGCCAGTTTCTCGAACTCTTCTCTCATAGCGACTTTTCTCGTTCTTGCCCAGACAAATAGACAAGCAAAAATTTTAAAGATCAACGCCGAAAAACCAAGAAAAAATGCTCGACAAACGTTTCTTCCAGCGAATTTCCGGGAAAAATTTCCTCAGTATTTGCAGAATGCTGCGAGCGCGAAGGCCAGTTGGCTCTCTTGCATCGAAGTTGGTTTTTGATTGAGGATCCTTCAAAAATTGGCGTAAACTTTGGATAGAAAATGAGCCCAAACCGCCGCCGAGACGACTCGGCAACTTGCGCGAAAATTGCGCTCGCCCAAGTGAACGAGGCAATCCGCCTTGCCGCATCCAAAGAACGGAATGCCCCCGACTCCGTCCACGAGTTGCGAAGAATTTCCAAGCGACTACGAAGCCTATGGCGTCTGGTTCGCCCTTTTGCGGCAGAGAAGAATCTGTCAAAGGAAGCGGACAAATCCCTCCGCGCCGCTGCCCGCCTCTTGTCTCGACACCGCGACGCCCACATCGTCCGAAAAACACTCCGGCGAATTGAACGGAACGCCAAAACAGATTCCGAAAGAAAAGCCATTGGCCGCATCATCGAAGCATTGAAGACGCTAATATCTAAAAAAGTAGCGCCCCGCCTGCCCGACATCCGGTGGTGCAAAATCTCGAAAACATTGCAACAAGAAGCCGAACGTTGGAAAACTCTTCAAAAGCAAGGAGAAAACGACTGGCGGGAAGGCGTTGTTCAAACCTACCGCAAAGGACGGCGGCTGGCCACTCGCGCTTTCGCCGACAACCGTCCGGAAACCTTCCATTCCTGGAGAAAATGGGTCAAATACCTCGCAATCCAACTCGACGCGCTGTCCGAAAACGGACTGGAAGTGGATTCGAAGTTGCGGAAAAAGATTGCGCAGTTGGCGGAACGATTGGGCAACTACCACGATTTAGACAACGTGCGGCAAATGGTGCGAGAGCATTTAGAAACCGTCGTAGACTTTCGGACGGTGCAATGTTTCTATCAAATTGTCTTGCGCATGGAGTCCCGGGCGATTCAGCGTTTCCAAAAAGACTATAAAGCTGTTTTCGCTTACAAACCCAAGACCTTCGTAGCAAAATGGGCGCCAAATTCACCATCGACCTCTCCCAAAAATCTAATACGCGCGCGTTCTCCTTAATCCCCAATTCATCTTGGGTTACGAAACACAAAAAACACCGACCGCTGACTCCCTGCCCTCGGCTAGGAAGTGGCAGCTTGTTGGTGTTTCTTCTTTTGAAAGCGGCGGCGGACAATCACAAAACCCAAAGCAAACAAACCAAACACACATCTGCATAACCGTGTTTGTGAACCGCAAATCATAAACATTATGCGCAGCTCACTAGTCACCGATCCCAAAATACCCATCCACTAACTTGCCAATCACAAATCAAAACCATCAGACCACAAAGCCTCCGGCCACTTGGTTTGCCAGCGCAGCAACTAGCCAACTACAACTCCCAGCCGTAGTTCCTCGCCAATCGCTGTCTGTTAGAGACGAACAAATCTACAAATCACAAGATACCGACTACGAATCTGTGGTGCTATGTCGTTTTTATCCCTCGCCACAAACGCCAGAAAATCTGCAATGTCGCATCGCCAAATCAAGTCTACGAAGTGGCAGATTGTTGCCATTTCTTTTGCATTCGTCGGCGATGAAAGGAAACAAAACCTAGCGCAAACAAGCCGAAGATGAGAGCGTATTCCTCCGATTCGGGGATGATGGCACTGTAGAGGAAATCCGCATCAAACCATCGCTGTTGGCCGCTAATAAGATGCACCCCTCTGCTCTCTGATCTAATAGAGTCCCCAGAATTATTGTCGCTCTGCGCATAAAAGACGCTAATGCGTTTGTTGTCCAGCCCGCTCTTACCTAACAAGAAGTCTAATCGGTGAAATAGAACAAACTGCTTCCAGATACGCTCATCCCAATGGAATCGTATGAATGATCGTAGTCCATGAAAAATCCATCGTTCTGCTGTTGTCGCCATTCACGACCGTCGAAATGTTAGTGGCACTGGCGGCGAAAGTGATGGTGGTTCAGACTCCGCTCAGAATTCTCCTTCTTATCGAATCGATGTCTTTGGTATCAGAGTTAGCAAACAAGAATGAATATGGAAAGTTCGTATTGCTGAGCTTGTTAGCATCGTAAATATGTCCGTTATTGGCGGGGAACGAAGTAGGTTGCCAAGCCTCTCGGCTATGGCAATGATTAGAGATTGCGGAGGTGGGGATGCTTTGGAGGACACTTTGGGTCGCCGTAGTGGAAGAACCGCTAAACACCCAGAGCGTGTCGGCGTTGTCTTAGCTATGGTGGACATCAATACACAACTGCCCTTGGCTTTGCGCCAAAACAAACCAAAGAAGAAAACGACACAACTACCAACACAGATAAAAGAGATGTATTGTCGATGCCTGTTGTTCTAGTTTTGACACAAACGATGGGAAGATCTTCATCATGTTCCGCCTTTCTTGGAATGAAACAACGAATAAACGGCCACAAAGGAAGTCCATCCTCGTCTAACGAACCGGTTTCTAAATCCCAAGAATCGGCAATTGGAAACCAATTCACAATCCAATCGGCAAGGCGATTTACGCTTTTGGAGAAACACTTATTCGCCCGGCATCCAGCAGTGCTTCACAATATGATATGGCTTGTTAGCAGTCTCTTGTCCATCTCGCGTCCAACCTCAAAATGCAAAAGGAGAGAAAAGAGGAAAAAACTCAGTCGGAAACACCAAAATCACGCAACTCGAAAAAGAGGGAGACATTTCATCTTGCTGATTGCAAATCCATGACTGCGAATCCCCGGCTGCTGGCCACTGACTTCCCAAAAAGAGCGGCGAAAAGAGAAATCCCGGAGGGGAAAACTCTTTCTTTGCCTTGTCGTTGCAAAAACGGAAGTTTAGGTGATTAGTGTTCTGTTGGATTGGCGGCCATAGAGATCTATGTCAGAATTGCGGGGTGCTAATAGAATGGACAGAAGCCGGCGAAGAGAACTGCTTGGTCTGCGGCGCAGAGCACCATTGGGACGGTATTAGCGAGGGGGCTATTCCCGCGATGGAGACTCGAAGTTTTCGTTAGCATGAACACGCCCTATGGCGGTTAGTGTTTTGTTAGATTGTCGGCCAATGTGGAAAGCGGGTTTTTGGCGGGGGGCATTTTGAATGAAGAAGACACATAGGTAAGGATGACAAAACAATGCAATTCACAAAAAGTGCAACATCTCATCTTGCCGTTGTGGGAAAGGAAGTTTTGTGGAGTGGGAAGAATGGGAAGGGATGGCAAAACTGCGAAGGGCGCGAAAAAGGGTTTTGGGGTTGAAGAGAAGAAGTTGACCGACTTGTTGTCATCGGGTTGGTCGCCGAATTCGTCAAAGAAGCGCGTCATCCCATCTTGCGGTTATGGGAAAGGAAGTTTTGGTGGTTGGTGTTGGGTGAGAGAGGGAAGGGGGGCGTTGTTAGATTGATTAGTGGTGGAGAAGGATTTTTATGGAAGCTTTATGGTCAACGGTTGCGGTTGGTTTTTGGTTGTGGATTCTTCTTTGGGCTTGGGGTAGTTGGGTTGCTGTTTTTTTTGGAAAGGTTGAATGGTTGAGGATATTTTGTTGGGATTGCTATGTTGTAAAACGAATGATAGGATGAGCATATTTCTGTTGCCGGTGGTTGTTTATTCAAAAGAGAAGAAAGAGGAAGAGAGGTTATGGTAGTTGGTGGCTTGCGGTTGGTCGAGAGGCGAAGGGGGGATATAGGAAGGAGTATTTTGTGAATTGTGTTGGTGTTGGTTGTTTGTGGTCGGGAAGTGTTTCTGCATGATGCATGCGTGTGGAGGATGGTGTTTTCAAAGTTTGTGAATTGCAAAGGGAAGGGAGATGGGATTTGTGGGCAGTGGATTCGCTGGGGATTTTTTCATTCTATTTTATCCGTATTTTTATGTTTCAACATAGTTAGAGGAGAGGGATTGGAGAAAGGAAGCAAAGATAATTATTGTGGCGATTTTTTAGCGGGGATTGATGGGAAACTATTTCTTTTGGCTTTCACATGCACGGAATTCCGGATGGGAGAAATAAGGGAATTAGTTTGAGATTAAGAATAAGACGAATTGGAGTGGAGGACAAGATTTATGTCCTCGCGCCGAGATTATTGGACTCCGGAACTGGGGGTGAGGAGTGGTAAGTTCGGCTGGAGAGGGAGATTGGAGGCCGGGGTTTTCTTTGGTTTCGTCGTGTTCTCTTTATTTTTTGATGCGCCTGTGTTCACGGGAACGCGGCGGGTGTGTTGGGATTGCGCGCGTTTTTACAACTTGCCGTTGTCGATCAGCCGTATTTTGCCAAAGCGAACCGCTAGGGCGATGCGATCATTTCGCCGACCCTGCCGTAGCAGCGCGAGTGTTTGGGGATTGAATATTTCCAAATAGTCCAGTTTGGCTCCGGGAGTTTCGGCAATCATTGGAGTTAGCCGGCGTTTGATCGTGGCGGTCGAAACAGAGCCGGCGGAACCGCTTTGGCGAACGATTTTGCGAGCCTCGACAATGCAACGCCATAAGACGTTGGCCTCCGAACGTTGCCCTTTGCCTAGGCCAACGTTCCGGGAACTGCAGGCCAAACCGTCTTTTTCCCGCACGGTCGGACACAACACGAATTTTACGGGAAACTGCAAATCGCGGATCATTTTTTTCACAACGGCGGCTTGTTGAAAGTCTTTCTCGCCAAAAACAGTGTGAGTGGGTTGGACGATGTTTAAGAGAATCAAAACGACGGTGGCCACGCCGCGAAAGTGTCCGGGACGAAATTGGCCTTCCATAGGTCGGCTCATCCGCTCTTCAGAAACGAAAGTGCTGTAAGGGATTGTTTTGTCGGGGTAAATTTCCCGCGCCGAGCGGGGCAGGAAAAGGGCGTCAGCGCCCGTGTGCCGGCAGAGTTTCCGATCGGCTTTTTCGGATCGAGGATAGGCGTCCAAGTCTTCTTCAGGAGAAAACTGCGCGGGATTCACAAAGACGCTGACAACGACCCGTCCCTCTTGACCGACTTCTTTTCTAGCGCGAAGCACGAGGCCGGCGTGGCCGGCATGCAAAGCCCCCATTGTCGGCACCAAAGCAATTTTCCGCCCAGAAGCCCGCCAAGAAAGCGCTTGCGACTGCATAGAAACGGCGCGGGCGAACGTTTTCATAATTCATATTATTGCCATTCTTTTCTTCCGAACGCAGAGCTCGACGATTAAATTATCATCTCGTTTCCTCGTCGCGCTCCGTCTTCACCAACGACAAAAATTCTACGCCATTCAGCGGGAAATTTCCAACGCAAATCCATTGCCCTTGGAATGAACTTAAACAAAAAGAGCCTCCGCGCTGGATTGTATGAGGCAACTTCGCCTCAACCTTCGCAGGCACAAACCGCTTCACCACCCGCATCGGTTGGGAAGAAGGCTATTGCGATTTGTCCGTCAACAGAGAGACTCGGCAATGAATCGCAAGCAGTTTGTAAACAACAAAACGCCGACAATCATCCAAGCGCGCGCAAAATTTGCGCTTGGCCTCCTACAAGACGTATTTTTCGACTGCCTACCGTTTGGTTTCCCCGCTCCTCCATTGGATGCGTTAATCAGGGCGTTAATTCCGCATGCGCGCCATCGCCGGCTTTAGTTTAGAGTGGATTCTTCCCGACCAATAGATTGAAGGCGACGAATCCACAAGCATGGCGAGTCGGGGACATCGACGTTTTTCCGTTATTTGCCAATGCAGATTAATTCGGCGCCAAGGCGGAAGACGAATTTGCCGGGAGCGACTGCGTAGCCGTAAACGCGATCATCTCCGGCGACTTTCAACGAAGCGGCGGACAATTCTTTCGGTGTGTCGGCGCTTTCCATGACGACGGTTGATCCATCTTTGCAAAAGAACCAAATCCGGTTGCCGGCGCCAAGCGGCGATGCCCAAGTAGAAGCGGGCAAGCGGCGGTCAAACAACAGTCGGCCGGATTCCAAGGCGTAGCAAAACAAAACGCCGGCCTTGTTGACGAGATAGACGCGGCCGTTGTGGATAAGCGGAGAGCCGAAAGAAGAGGAGGCTTCCGCAGCTTTCCAAGCGAGTTTGGGTTTGCCGTTTTCAAACCGAAGCAGGAGCGCGTTGTTTTTGCTGTTGCTGCCAACGAAGATCAATCCGCCGGATACGGTTGCGGTCGGCACGTTGTTGCCGGCGACGTTGTTGAAGTTCCAAAGAAGAGTTCCCCGCGCCGGATCATAGCCGGCAACCGTGTTGCTGGCGCTGCAAACGATTTCTTCGCCGCTGTCCGCCCGACGACGAATCACGGGGGACGCCCAAGCCGAAGAAGTATTGCGCGGCGTTTTCCAAAGGGTCTCGCCCGTGCTTTTGGCGAAGGAGGCGATGAACGAGTCCCCTTTATGATCCATCACGACAACCAGTCCGCGCGAGCTCAAGACTGGGGAGGCGCCTTGGCCGTGGTTGCCCTCAAAAGGGCCGTAGTCCCGGGACAAATTGCGTTTCCAAACCGTTTGTCCTTTGTGGGTGAGGGAGACAAGATCGCCGCTTTCAAAGAGGGCGTAAACACGATTTTCGTCCACTGCCGGCGTTGGCGCCGAGCGGCTAATGTAGCCGGTAATTTTCTCCGGAACCGAATTGAGAAACTCGCGACGCCACAACTCTGAGCCGGTTTCCAAATCATGGCAGAGGATGTGGAGTGTTTCTTTATTCGACCCCTCGGCGCTGGTTGTGAACAAGCGGTTGCCCCAGATCACGGGGCTGGATTGCCCTGATCCCGGAAGCGACGCACGCCATGCAACAGAGTCCTCGTTCCAACGCTCCGGCAGGGCTTGAACGGAGGCCACACTATTGCCGCCGCCCCGAAATCCGGTCCAGTGTTTGGACGAATCATCTTCCGAAACCACCCCGCCAAACGATAGAAAAATCGATGCAAGCAAAGAAACCATTCGATTCAAGTGCATTTTCATAACAAAAAGAAAGACGGCGCAAGACTTGCCGAAGTCCGCTCGTGCTTGGCAAACATGTTTTCAACCGCCGCAAACCTAGTCAACTATGGAGTGATAAAAACCCGGTAGAATTTCATGGCTCCATTCGCTTGGGAATCCGTCCACTCGTATTGGCCGTTCCCAAGTTGTTCTACGGCTAAAGAAGCAACCTCTGCCCAAGAAGTAAAATCAGTTGTCCAACGGATGCCAACGGTTCCCGATTGGATCGATGTGAACTGGATTGTAACGCCGTCGGCCGTGCGGCGAATGCTGGTAATCACCGGCGGCGCGGGCAGGGTAGGGCCGTCCACAATGCGAACGCTCAGTTGTAGTTGAGGCGCCTCGCCCACAAGATGATCACTGGTGTAAAACTCAGGGTAAGTGCGAACTTCTCGTCCCCCTTCGTTTAGACTTGTGAAGGTGAACGAAAGTTTGCCTTGAGACAACCCTTGCTGTAAGTAAGCCAACGTGCCGGGGTGGTTCAAGTTGATATCAAAGATCATCCACGTATCTTCAGGGATAAGATCGCCCGCCTCCGTATCTTCCAATCTCCCAACGGCAAAGGGCGACGCATCCGAGGGATTGTCGTAATCGACGGCAAGGCTAACGTCCTTCGGCAATCCACTGTCATTTAAGAGAATTGGGAATACAGTTCTTTGCGCATCACCGCCGGGGGAATAAAGCGTCGTCTCATTCCATGTCTCTATATTGAAATCGTTGCGAAATCCCGTGCCGAAAACGTGAATGGGACGGCCATTGTCTTCGTCTGCTATGTATAACTCGTGGGTTTCCGGAAGATGCGAGGCAACGGGATCATAGCTTGGATCATAAGGGACTTCAAAGTTGCCGCTAGTCATTAACCGAAGTTGAGCGGAAGTGATTTGATAAGCGCCGGAAGCGTTGCCTTCAGGAATTAAATCGGAAGTGTCAAAACCAACAATAAAAGTTCCATATCGATAAACGCCAACTTCGTCCGTCGACCGGAAAAGCGAAGCCAGAGCGCGAGTGCCGGGTGTGGAATTCCTAGAATAATTCCAGCGATCCTGGTATGGTTTGTTGAAACTAGCCTCAATCCCTTCGCCTGTCGCCATTGTTTTCAACAAGATGTCTAAGCGGACGCTGGACAAGCTGGCGTGAGTGCCGGACGCTCTAAAACGAATGGAAATTCGAGTCAAGCCAAGTTCGGAAAGGTTCCACGTCCACTGGTAAATAATCGTATCGCCAAAGCCTCCGGACTCTCGAGCAATCTCCACTGCGGGGAGCTTAATTGACTCCGTTTGACCGTCTTTTTCATATTCCAGAGCTACGTTTTCAGTGTCAACGTCTCCAATGATCTTGGTTTGCAAGACAACGGTTTGGTAAGAGGAATCGGACTCGTGGGCGAGCAAGAACGCACTGGGAGCGGCGGGGTTGTAAATATTGCCGCTGCTAGTGACAATAGCGCCGGGAACAGATTGGGTAAGAAGCCCGCCGGCATTGCTTCCCTCTACGTCCGGCCTATTGCCGGGTTCACCGCGGGCGGAAGTGAAGTTAAGCCATTGAGAAAATCGAGCGTTCGCATTGTCCGCCCAATCAGGGACGACAAATTCGGCGGCATTCGTTTTCGTATGCAATGCAAGCGTCGCTATTGCAATCCACAAAGAAAAGATGGATGTTTGTTTCATATCGATGTACTTATTAAACGTTTTTATCTATTGGTTCGTAAAAATTATGTTCTATGGCCTTTCCAGTTCGGCGTTGGTAGCGGAAAGACGCCAGCGGCGGTGATCTCTGTTTAGAGGATGGACAAAGATGTCCGCAAGGTTCGACGTCCCAACATAAGAGAACTCTGTGAATCGCTTTGACTTCATATTGTTATGCAGATGAGGCAAACAGAGATTACTTTTCTTGCAATAGCCAGTCAGGACGGTCGGCCGGATTCGCCCAGAAACGCATGTCTTGAAGTTTTTCAAATTCCAGACCTTCTGCATGGCCGTCAAACATAGCGGTGACCGCGCGATTGTTATAGCGAGGATGAACGAAGCCGAATTTCTCCGGAGGCTCTGCCGCATTCCATTCCTCCATCCAAAGTCGCCCCGAAAGATAAGGCGGTTTTGTGCGGTAAAACCCTTCTACCACTTCTGCAATACGATTTCCTTGGTGACGGGCGGAGAGAAAGGTAATCAAACTGGAAGGCTTCTCCGCGTCGGACTCGCGCAAAACGCAGAAGCGTCCGAATTTCTGAAAGGCCTTTTCATTAGGAAGAAGCTCTTGATCTCCGCCAACAAATACCGAGTTCGCGCCTAAAGAAGGAAACAAGCTGGCGAGATAGGTGTAATTCTTATCCTCTTGGGCAAAGGAACGCAGAAGCGCCCGATTGTGGTTGGCGTATAGAATTTCAAAATTCTTTCCGAGATACGGGGCAATGCGCCAAGGGTAGCGGGCATTAATGGGATGGGGGATTGGTCGGCCAATGCGGTCGGTTGCGGGAAAACCTAATCGGTACCCGGGAAGGACAAACCCGTCGTGATCGTCGGTGTACATTCGATGCGCCAGCATCAATTGTTTGGCGGAATGAATCTCGTTGACGAAGCGGGTTCTCTCCTTCGCTTGCGACAAGGCGGGCAGGAGCATGCCGGACAAAACGGCAATGATCGCAATCACCACTAATAGTTCTATTAGCGTGAATCCCTTTGATTCATTAGGATATTCGTTCCATCTCATTGGCGAAAGTCTAACCCCATGTTCCATTGCCTGCTTTTGTTTGTTTGCGTTTTTTCGCCGATTGCTTGCATATTTGCGATGACATCAATGGCATTTTATCAACAACAAATCGCAATCCACCGGCAGACGGCAAATGGGAATCGAAAGTAGAAGATTCAGCAATGAAGAGTTATATAGCGGTAAGAGTTTCTTGGGTTGTTTTTACGGCGGTCGTTGCAAGCGCGCATGCCAATGATTCGGAAGCCGGTAAGGTTGCCCAAATAAAATGGCCGCCATTGCCCAAGGCGGTCACTAGCTTTGGAGCGGAAGTGCTGGATGGACATGTTTACGTTTACGGCGGGCATACGGGAAAAGCCCATGATTATTCCGTGGAAACTACATTGGGTGATTTTATGCGTCTCCGGTTAACGGACGGCGAGGAATGGGAAACACTTCCCAGCGCAAACCGAGCGCAAGGGACTCGATTGATAGCATTTGAGGGCGCCATATATCGATTGGGAGGAATGCAACCTCGAAAGGAATCAGACGGTCATATAAGTCTCTACTCGCTTGCTGATTTTGCCCGATACAACGTCCGAGAGCGGAAGTGGACGAATCTTTCTCCGATGCCTGAGGAACGTTCGAGCCACGAGGCCGTCATCGTCGGATCGAAAATTTACATCGGCGGAGGCTGGAAAATGGAGGGCGAAGCCGGCGGCAAGTTTTGGCATGATACAATGTTCGTTGTTGATTTGAGAGAATTAGAACCAAAGTGGAAATTGTTGCCTCAACCGTTCCAACGCCGTGCGCTTTCAGCAGAATCCGCGGACGGGAAAATATACTTCATCGGCGGCATGGACGAGGACAATAACACCTCCCGCGAAGTCGATGTTTATGACACGGCCTTGGGAAAATGGAACAAAGGACCGATGCTTCCGTCAGGGCCGATGCAGGGCTTTGGTTCGGCGGCTTGTCGCGTGAACGGAAGATTGATCGTGAGTCCTTATTCCGCCAATCTCTGGACACTGAATGCAGAGGGAGACAACTGGGAGAATCTGGGAAAGCTGACCCAGCGACGTTTCTTTCATCGCATTGTGCCTATACCGGACGGACAATTGCTAGCCATTGCCGGCGCCTCACGTCGTGAAGGCCACTTGTCCGCTTTAGAAGCGGTTGGCTTGGCAAGTCAATAAACACGCTCCAAAAAATGGAACTTGCGGCTTCTTACTCGTAGTTTTTAATGCTGTGAGTTTCTGTTCCAAAGATCTTTCATTGGCGTCAATAGCTGCATAGGAAACGGATGCAGTGCAGAGACACTTGAAGAGCAGTTTGCAAACCTATATCTGGTACATTTATCATTCCCTATTTTTAGATAGTAGCATTTAGAAAATAATTCCATTTTTTCTTGCGCCGAACGTTTGCATGCTTTTTGATAGAGAAACTGGCGGAAGGGGCGGGATTCGAACCCGCGGCACGGACAAACCGCGCGCCTGATTTCGAGTCAGGTGCCTTCAACCAACTCAGCCACCCTTCCATCGAAGTCGCAAAAACCAAATTCCAATAAATAACAGGGGCAAAAGCAAGAAGATTCTCTAGATTATTGACGATCTGCACTATTCAAACAAACCTAGCAACATTCATTCGCAGAAATACTCACGACAAAAGAGGAAAGCGCATCGGCAAATGAGGTGATCCTTTCGGCGCAAAAACGAAACTCTCAAACAACTTTCCGCTTACGCCAATCCCAGCCCGCGCAAACTTTTTTGATTCAGGTGCATCTAAAACGTCGCAACTGCCGGCAACATTGCCAAAAACACGAAGAAAACGCCTCTTTCCCCGCTCGCAGAAAAAATTCAAAGAAACGCAAAAAGGCTTGATTTCCGAATCCTTCGGGATTAAGTTTTTTTCATCGACTAATTTAGCAAGTGTCTCCAAGGTTGGAGTACTCGCTCAATAGAACAGTTTAATTGAATCGTTTCAAGGGAAGGTTGCAATCTTTCCTTCGAGGATCAGGCGAATATGCGAAAAATATCGCATTTGCACACTTGCTAAATGGTTGCTAACGGTCTGGCGCAGATTGCGTTGAGTGACGTTTTTGCTTGCGCCAAGCCATCGTAACTTAATAAGAAAAGAAAAGAAAAGTATTGTCGTTTATGAGCAATCTACTCGAAGTCTCAAGCCCTTTGTGGCTCGTTTTGGCGGCGTTCGCGTTGCCCTTTATTGTGGGGAGTCATCCCTTGGAACTGCGGAAAGCGCTTCGGCGTGGGATGCAGATGTTGGTCCGAGCAACGGCAAACGCCAGCCGCTTGGCGAAAAAAGCTGTTCTCATCGGAATGGTCTTTGCGGGATTATTGCTCGCGCCCCTTCAAGCGCACGTGCAAAGCATGTCGCCCGAAGAGCAATCTATTTGGTCGATGTACTTCAGCGACTTGGAACAAATCGATCTGATCGATCAACGATGCCGAGCGAGCGCATACGGGGATTTTTTGCAGCATTCCACCGATAATTATGATGATTGGGAAGATTGTATGACTCCAATTGACAATGCGTACGAGCTGGTGATTGATGGTGTGACGCATTGGATTGAGATTGGGGCAGAGTACTATGAGCGTCTTAAATGGATTCTCACCCGCAGAAACTGGGTAGACGAGACTTTGCGCGCTATTGTTGCTCCCTACCCCGTTGTTATCTATTCCAATCCACCAAATGTTCTCAGTCAAACAGGTGAGTACAAAACTGCCGGTCTACCTATTCCCGGTCCTCCGGGCTGGCCAACAGTTGTTGACCGGTATCTTTGCCATATTGCATCGGCTGGATTAATGGATGCAATTAAAGAAGCCCTTGACACGGATCTTGCTATTTGTGACAGTTGGCGAGATCATGAAATTGAATTGGCAAAAAGAGAACGAGATTCTCAGTTAGGAAAACTAAGATCCGCCAGTTCACAATAGAACGGTAAGTTCAACCATGCTTGCAAAGTCCGATACTCTGTAGGTTTTTCCATGGTTATGAAAAAGTTTTTTAATGGAGTTTGCGAGTTTGGCAAGGGAGTTTTGGGAGGGATTTTTTACATTTTCTTTGTTCCGTTGATTGCGGTTGTGGTATTTGGGTTTTTTAACGAAAAGAACCAGAAGACGCATGTCATTCCACCGCCGCAAACACCCTTGCTAAGCGAATCTGAGGATCTGGAAATGGAAAGGCAAATTGAGGCAGAACAGTGACTTTTAACCAGTTGTGGAGTGCCGATTCCTTGCAAGCTTTTTCCACCGATTATGAAAAAGCTTAAAAAACTGCTAATGACTCCGGTTGGTTTTTGGTGGGAAATCTTTGTGAGCTATCTATTGCCTTTCATTATGTTGTCTTTGGTGTTTGGTTGGGTGAATAGGGATGAAACGCCTATTCGGGAAAGGCAAAGATCTATTGAGCCTCCGCCAAGCAAAGTCGTAGAACCGGCGGCGGAAGAAGAGATTGAAGAAGAGCAGAAACTTTAGCCGAGATTGTAGAGTCCGACCCTATGCAAGATTTTACCGACTATGAAAAAGTTTTTGGATGGACTTTGTGAGTTTTCTTCGAAACTTTCATTGGAAGTTTTTGGGCTTATCTTGTTTGGCATTGTGATGTCTATAGGCTTCCGGTATATGGATAGAGAGAAACAACTGCCTCCTGTTGACTTTCCGGCGCACCAACTGCCTTTGCCGGTCGAAGATGAGGGGGCGGAAAAGAAAAGGGCAATTGAAGAAGAGTAATTTTAACTTTAACTATGCTTGCGAGGTTTGATTTTCTTGCAAGGTTTTTAATCGATTGTAATTATAATTATGAAAAAGTTTTTGGATGGGGTTGGGGAGTTTTGCGTAAAGTTTTTGGATGCGTTCTTTTTGGGCTTTATTGTGCCCGGCATTGTTTTTGCGATGGTATGGTATTTTGTGACGGGGGAATTTATTTTCGATAAGAAGGAGGGGAAGGCGTCGCCGGATTCTCAACCGGCGGAAACGCAACCGTTGCCCATTGAGGCGGCGGAGGTAGAAACGGAGTTGCCGCCGAAGGTAAGGGACACAGAAAATTTGTCTTTGCCTGCGGTTGATCCTTTGCCAGCGCAAGTGGCAGCAACAGAGGAAGATCTGCCGGTGGCGGAACGAATGGCTTTGTCTGAGGCGGCAATCAACATTGCGGCGCTGAGGATGAAGTATACGGAAATGCAGATTGAGAATGAGAGGAAGATGGAGGCGATTGAGGCGGAGTTGGACGCGAAGCAAGAAGAGGCCACAATGGATTGAAGGTTTTTGCCATGCGGGGAATTTGCCGGGGCGTTGGCTTTTTCAATTCGCTAGAAACTTTCCTTCGCATTTTGCGCAAAAAGGAACGTCCGAATTAGGATTTGCGGGTTGGCGCGCTTCCATAGCGAAGCCTGATGTTGCGTTCTATTTTCTGGGAGTTGGGTTTGCTTTGTTCTTTGCGCGCCGGCGGATGTAAGCGGGGGCAATTTTTGCGGGCGGAAAATCGATCAATTGGGAATTGACAAGCGAAAGTGTTTTGTTATGCTTTTTCTTCATTTTGCTTGGACGCGTTGGGATGGAGAAATTTTCCGGCGTTGGAAGGCGAACTAGAACAGATTATGGCTAAAGCAAGGAAATCCATTCGCAAAAAATCTATGGCGAGGGCAAAGGCGGCGCAGTACGTCTATGCCTTTGGGAACAAGAAGGCCGATGGCGGCGGCGGCATGAAGTCTCTTTTGGGGGGCAAGGGCGCCAATTTGGCGGAGATGACCCGCATTGGACTTCCGGTGCCGCCCGGCTTCACCATTTCCACTGAGGTTTGCGCTTACTATTACGATCACAAGCGCCGATATCCGGAGGAACTTCGGGAGCAAATGGAAGACGGCGTTCGCAACATGGAGCAGATTCTGGGGAAAAAGTTTGGGGATGCGCGCAAGCCGCTTTTGGTGGCCGTTCGCTCTGGCGCTCGCGATTCCATGCCCGGCATGATGGACACGATTTTGAACCTCGGACTCAACGACAAAACCGTCAAAGCGCTGACCAAAGCCAGCAACAATCCGCGTTTTGCTTGGGATTGCTATCGTCGCTTCATTCAGATGTACGGCGACGTGGTGATGGGCGTGCAGAAGGGGCCGAACGAGGATCACGATCCTTTTGAGGCCGAAATCGAAGCATTGAAGCGAGAGCTCTTTCCTAAGGAGAGAGAAGTTGAAGACACTCAACTGAATGCCGAAGCGATTCAAGAATTGGTGAAACGATTTAAACGGTTGGTAAAACGCCGCGCCAAGAAAGCCTTTCCCAGTGATCCGTGGAAGCAACTGGAAGGCGCGGTTGGAGCCGTGTTCGGTTCTTGGATGAACGACCGCGCCATCGTCTATCGCCGCAAGTATCACATCCCCGCATCGTGGGGCACGGCCGTCAACGTGCAGGCGATGGTGTTTGGCAACACGGGCGATCAATCCGGTTCCGGCGTGGCCTTTACCCGCGATCCGGCTACTGGCGAAAAAGTGTTTTACGGCGAGTTTTTGATCAACGCCCAAGGGGAAGACGTGGTGGCCGGAGTGCGAACTCCGCAACCCGTTGCCGATCTGGAAAAAGCCATGCCGCAGCCATTTCAGGAGTTGAACCGCATTCGCGGCGTTCTGGAATCTCACTTCACCGACATGCAAGACTTCGAATTTACCATCGAGGATGGCGCGGTGTTCATGTTGCAAACGCGAAGCGGAAAGCGCACCGGCGTGGCCGCCGTCCGCATTGCTTGCGAAATGGTGAAAGAAGGCCTCATTGACTGGAAGACGGCCGTCCACCGCGTGCCAGCCGAACAGTTGGATCAACTCTTGGCGCCGATCTTCGACCGCCAAGCCTTGAAGTCGGCGAAAGGAATTGCCCACGGACTTCCCGCCGGACCCGGCGCCGCTTCCGGCAAAATTTACCTCAATGCAGAACGCGCTGTGGAAGCCGCCGAAAAGGGCGAAAAAGTGTTGCTCGTCCGGGTGGAAACCTCCCCGGAAGACCTTCGCGGCATGATCGCCGCCGAAGGGATTCTTACCGCTCGCGGCGGAGTGAGCTCGCACGCCGCATTAGTGGCCCGTCAAATGGGCAAAGTTTGCGTTTGCGGCGCGGCGGCGCTCGCCGTCGACTACCATCAAAAAACGGTCAGCGCCGGAAAAGCTTCCTTCAAAGAAGGCGACTACCTTTCCATCGACGGCACATCGGGCGAAATCTACGGAGGACAAGTCAAAACGGCGCCTTCGGAAATCTTCCAAGCCCTGATCGACAAAAATCTCGATCCGAAAAAGAGTCCCACCTGCCAAAACTACCTCCGACTTATGAAATGGTGCGAACAAGCCGCCAGGCTCCAAGTCCGCACCAACGCCGACACTCCCGAGCAAACCAAAAACGCCATCGCCTTTGGCGCCGTTGGAATTGGTCTCTGCCGCACAGAACACATGTTCTTTGAAGGCAACCGAATCGACGCTGTCCGCGAAATGATACTGGCCGAAAAAATCGAAGATCGCCAAAAAGCCCTTAAAAAACTGCTTCCCTACCAGCGCAATGACTTTCGCGGCATCTTCAAAGCCCTCAAAGGCCTGCCCGCCACCATTCGGCTCCTCGACCCGCCTCTGCACGAGTTTTTGCCGCGCGACCACGCCGCCCAAAGCCAATTAGCCGAACGGCTCCAAGTCAGCGTTGAAACCATCGCCAAACGAGTCCACGACCTCCACGAATTCAACCCCATGCTCGGCCATCGCGGTTGTCGACTCGGCGTCATTTACCCCGAAATCAGCGAAATGCAGGCCCGCGCCATCTTCGAAGCCGCCGCCGAAGTGCAGAAAAAAGGCATCCCAACCCGCCCGGAAATTATGGTGCCTCTGGTAGGCTTCGCCAAAGAACTGGAACTGCAAATCCAAGTCATCCACCAAGTGGCGCAGGAAGTGGCCAAAGCCAAAAAGACCCAATTCAACTACATGGTAGGAACCATGATCGAAGTGCCGCGCGGCGCTTTGACGGCAGACGAAATCGCCGCGCACGCCGAATTTTTCAGCTTTGGAACCAACGATCTCACGCAAACCACACTCGGCATGAGCCGTGATGACTCCGGCTCTTTCCTGCCCGCCTACCAAGAACTGGACATCATTAAGGCCAACCCCTTCGCCAGCATCGACCAAACCGGCGTCGGCCGACTTATGGAAATCGCAGTGCAACAAGGCCGAAGCAAACGGCCGGAAATCAAACTCGGCATCTGCGGCGAACACGGCGGCGACCCCAACAGCGTCAAATTCTGCCACCGAACGGGATTGGACTACGTCAGCTGCTCACCTTTCCGCGTTCCCATCGCCCGCCTTGCCGCCGCCCAAGCCGCTTTGTCCGATGAAACGCCCGCGCCCAAAAAGAAAAGGAAAGCCAAAAAGAGCCTCAAAAAAACCTCCCGGCGCAATAAATAAAGCAAATCCCGCAAGCAAAAACAGTCCTTACAAAAATTAGCCAAAGGTTAGTGGAAAGAAAAAAATCCCGTTCATCTTGGTTTATCCCTGTTTCTCAATTCGTCAAAATCATCAAAAGAATCGAGAATTCTTTTGAATTATAGCGAATTTCTGGGAAAATTTTGCCAACGCAAACTGATCCCAAACCAAAAAAACACCTTTTCTTCATCCAGAGATCGATTTTTTTTAGGGCGGGCAAAAGAAAAAAGTGCATGCATTCCAATTTGACCTTTAGAAAACTTCTTTTGAAATTACAGCAACACCCGATTGTCGGGTGTCTCGTTTGCATAGAATAGCCCGACAACGGGAGCAAAATTCGTTCCCGGCTTTCGGGGTGAACTAGCGGAATTCCTCCGCAATTCGTTGATGTAATTTCAAACGGCCCGGTTCCGTTGGGTCGTGTCCGCTTGTCGGACGAATGAAAAACGGTTACGGTTATACAGATTACGACATTATTGAATAGAAAGATGGAACAACAAGTTATGAAAAACTCGTTATTTTTCTCTATTTGCGTTGTCGCGGTTGCGGCGGCATCGTTCGCCTTGGCCAACACGGAAACAAGCGAAGCAATGGCGTTCCTGCCCTTGCTTTTCGCCCCACAGAGCAAACGCCGACTCCCGGCGTTTCTGCGACAAAAACAGAAATTGGCAAAAGCCAACACTTCAATTTCAACTTTCGGAAAATCATCAACTAGCAGAATCAGCACCATGAAGAAATACTCATTGCAACAAATCGCGGCCGCCCAACGGTCGATTCACGCCTTGAAAGAGGCAGTCAAGACGGGAACGGCAACGTTTCTAAAAACAGCATGGGCGGCCATTGTCCGGCCTTTAACAACGGCAGTAATCACGGCCGGCCTGCTTGCCCCACCCATGCCCATCGCTCCAATCGCGCAGTCAACTCCGCCCATCCCGGATCCCGTCCTGATTTACACAATAGGAAAGACAGGAGAGGCAGGTAAATTCAGCTATTCGGATGCCTACCTAGGATTTAATGATCAGTATCAACTAGAATTTAGTCGGTACGATGATCGCACATTTGCATCGTGGAGACGAACGTGCACATATAGCCGGACTTCGTTGGACGCGTCCGCAAAGGAGAAGACAAAAATAACCACGCGTTACAGGGATGGGACTACTGCAACCTACGTAATGAATGTTTGCGAAGCTTTCGACAATTTGAATGGAACAACCTACAAAAGAGCGAGATACAACCCACCACTGCCCGGTGGAACCACTTACGCTTCTCAGCGCAAGAGAGGAATGGCAAGCGATAACATCGACGTATCTAACTTGTCTGGAAAAGATCAAGACTTTGGATTGGCTTGGATCCTTTACATCTATTCCAGAACTGGCAATTTTTTAAGGCAAGAAGAATTTGAAGAAGAAATCACGGTTCCGAATGGACGGGTTTGCACTTACTCTTTTGGACCTTATCCAATCACCAGATATTCGCTGGACACTTTTTAAGGTTAGTTTTTTGTTTCAATCTTTGTTTTAGTTCTATTGCTTTTGCTTATGAAGGATTCGGATAATTTTGTTTGGATTGTGGGTGGAGGCGGCATTGTTTTGGCGATAGTTTTGTCATTTTGGATGGGACAAAAAGACGACAAGCCAGCAGGAGACGAGGCGGCAAAAGAAAAGGAAAATAGGCCGGCGGCGACAATGGAAAACTCTGTGGCCGATCGTTTCCGGGAGGCTACAGACCCTCGCCGAATTTCGGAAGCGCGGGCGGAGAGAGCTAGGCGGATTCAAGAGTCTCCCGAAGAGTATTACGATCCGAACAATCGGAATATGGAATACCGTCAGAAAGTGGCCTATCATCATCGAGTGAAACGTTTCCTTACTTCGACGCGGCGCGATGACCCGCGCTATCGCAATATTATGTCGCAGTTGCTGGAACACGGCTACGGACTTGAGGAATGGATTTCAGTAGTTCGACGTTTGCTGGAGCATAATGCTCCCGTGCTGGCGCATCAAAAGGCGATGAGAGAGGCTGGCTTTGCCGAGTGGGAGATCGAAGAGGCGATTAACACGGACAACCCGTTGCCGGGAACCGGCCGATGGATGCAAATGCAAGATTTTCGTCATGATACCATTTATAGAGGTTTTGGTTTCTCTGCCGGCATTACCAATCGGGCCTTGATTGATGGGTTTTTGGAACTGGATATGCTCGACGTCAAGGAAGGAGAAAAGTTGCTGGGAGAGGATTCGGTAACCACTTTGCCCGGCGACCGATTGCTCACCGATGCGGATTGGCTGGATGAAGAGTTTCTGGCGGCCAAGGCAAAGTATCAAGGGCCGCCAAAAGACATCATCGACATCCGAGTCGATCGAGCAATGGGTGTTCCTGAAGAGATCATTCAACAGGAATATGGTCCGCTTGAGGATCTTCTCAAGGCCGTTGAGGAAGAAGAGAGGAACGCGCAGGAGGAATGAGTGCTTGGTTTCCGCCTTCACGTAACCACTGATAAAGAGCAACTTATGAGAACTGCGGGCAAAGGTATCGCTTTGCAAGCTCAACAAGTACGTAAATATAAGGCAATTGTAGAAAGATCAAAGATTTGAGGATCCAAGAATTAGAATGTGAAATTGCCCAACTGAAAAACAAGGTCCAACATATCCGCACTACTAAATCCGAAGTTCTAGAAAACTCCATTACTATCAGCCCACTAACACCTCAACTCTCTTGCCTTGATTTTGGATTTGTGTATTTGCGGATAATCCGGACTAAACATATTAGCCGTGGTCGTGCAGGGAAAAGCCCAGAATGTTCAACAGTATAATCAATGCCAGAAGCGCTAGGCATCCAAAGGAAACATACAACGCCGCTGCTCGACGTTTATTGGTTTGCAAAACCTTTGGCAAGACGTCGATGGTGGCCACGTAAATGAAAGTGCCGGCGGAGAATAGCAATACCATGCCCAGTACTTGGTCGGACAGTCCGCCCAAGATTGCCCAGGTTCCTAGAACGGCTAGCGGTGTTGCCATGCTGAACACCGCAAGGTCGATCCAGGTTCGCCGTCGGTTTCCGTGCGCGTGTTGGCTGAACAGGGTTAGGCTAAAAGCCGCGGGAACTTTATGCGTCAACAAAGTCATCACCAGCGAACCAGTCAAGACGTGTGAGCCTGTGGCCAAGCCCGCGCCGATGGCCATGCCGTCGGCGATTGTGTGGATGGTCAGCCCGATGACGACGGTTGCTGCCAACCGTTTTCCTTCGCTTGCGGCCGGATGATGCACGTGGCCTCCGGAATGGTCGTGATGTTCTTCGTGGATGTCGTGTCCGAAGCCGAGGCTTTCTGTAATTAGCATCATCAAAAAGCCGACCAAAATGGCTAGGCCGGCCAATGTTGGAGAGTTTAGAAAATCTTCCTTTCCGGCCGGGTGGTGAGAATGGGCGCGGGCATGATTGGTATCTCCGTGTTCGTGAGGCGTTTCTATAGCGGGAGGAGAAGCGGCCTTGTGAGAAAAACGCTCAAAACCTTCGGGGATGACGATCAAACAGGCAGCCGCCACAAGGAATCCGGCGGAAACACTGGTAAGAGTTTCCAGCAAGCGATGCCAGCGATCCAGTTGGAAACACATAGGAACCGCTCCTCCGGCAAAAGAGGCCAAAAAAGTAATCCCGGCAACCGTTGCGGCAAAAAAGACCGATGTTCCGCCGTCGCTTTGGTTTCCGGCATTGCTGCATCCCGCTAATAATCCACAGCCGGCAAACAGCCAAGCGGCGACTTTCCAATCGATATTCCGTTTGTTTTGCCGATTCATTTTGTTGCCAATGTTGAAAAAACTTGCCCGAAAGCCATCTCGCACCGTTTGCGTTTCCGGGGCTGACCATCGTGCAAACCAAACGCAGACTAGTCAAGCATTCCTTGAGAAAACAGCGGCCTTTGCCATTAAACGAGCGTTCCCTCGCGACGCGTCAAAAACTTGGAAACAGAGAGCAATTCGCCTCTATCTTGGCCGATTGTGGCCGGGCGTCATGCTTTTTCAACGCGCGTCTTGCCTCTGAATCGGATTGCAGGGCGGAAATTTTGTCGGAACCAAAGCCGCCAGCAGAATACGCAAGAGGAGCCATCCGCCGCGCCATCTTTGAATGTTCGTTCGGCCGTATCGCCTGGCTCGATAATCCAAAGGCGATTCCCGAATTCTCAAGTTGCAGAGGCTGGCGCCAATCAGCAGTCCGTAGTCGCCGAACGGATCCATCCGAGCGACGGGGTTCTGGTCGAGCAGGAAATCCTCGCGAAAGAACACCTTAGTTCCGCACAAAGTGTCCGAAAAGCGTTGCCCCAATAGAAAGATCATCAGCTGGGCAAACACTTTGTTGCCAAGCCAATTGAGCGGCTTCATGGCGCCGAGTTCCATCGGGCGGGCAAAGCGATTGCCGTTGATAAAGTCCGCGCTTTCCCTCTGCATGATCTGGTATAGGCCGTTCAGTGCCTCCGGATCCACGGAAAGATCGGCATCCAAAATGAAGATCAATTCGCCTCGACACGAATCAATGGCCTGCCGCACCGCTTGTCCTTTGCCGTTGCCTCGTTGACGTAGCGCCAGCAGGTTTTCGCCCGGACGTTTTTGAATTTCCGTCGCAATGATTTCCCAAGTCCCGTCGGTCGACCTGCCTTCCACAAACACGACTTCGCGCGATGTTCCAAACGCCGGCAGGCGATTTAGAAGCTCGCCGAGGTTTCCCGCTTCGTTCCAAGCCGACACGATGACACTATATGCATAATCCCGCCGCGGCGCTATTCGACGGTCCATCCATATCTCTACAAAACACAACCGAGTCAACAGCGGACTCATCCAACGGTTCCCCATTGGGTCCAGAAAACCGCAGCCGAACGGCCAAGCAAGAAACCGCCTCTTCCGCGCCAAAACCCAGCCCAACCTGCCCAAGTTTTCTTTTAGCTTCCATAAACTTGCGCATCAGTGCTGGCAAAACGTGAGAATTTTGCAGACTATCATCGGCATTAGGATCATAAACATTGGCGGGCATCGCTGAAATAAAATTGCAACCATATTGCTTTCGAATTGCTTGACAAAGCTTAATGCCGGTCATCTTCGCGGTGGCATCCACCCTCGTTGGTTAGTTCTACATTAGAGGCGAAAAGCGGCGTCTCTTTAACCGCAGACATCGACGAACTACAATAAACACAAGGATAAGCACACGGACTCCCCAGAAAAAGGAGCTTCTTAACATTTATCTGTTTAATATACCGCGAAAGGTTGTTCTGGATTTGTAGGTTTTAATAGAGAAAGTCTGTCGGATAAGTAATATTGGCATAGATGCCTCATACTTTCGCGGCGGCCAGGATAACAAATCAGGACGCTCTTTCTCAAGGAAAACGCGGGGCTTTACTTGATCTATTCAGGATCAATCGCCTCCGCCTGCCGATACAATGTTTCCGTGTCCTTCCAATAATCCACTTGCCTCCCCCCTCAACGGCAGAAAAACCACCAGCCCAATGCCCGCCATCCCTCCAGAAAACCGCCGCCGCCGATAGCGCACCCACTCATACAATCCCCACACAATCGATACAAAAATCCCTCGTCAAAACTAAATAGGCATAATGATCTGCCCACGCTTGGCTACTCACCTGAATCAACCCAATCACCGGCAACAAAGTAATTACATACCACGTCCAAGCAGAAGTGATATAGGGAGGCTTCCTCCAACTCTCCGCTGTCCATAAGCTCATCCCCCAACACTCTCCAATAGGAAAACCCGTCCGAATACGGATAATATACCGCCAGCACTGTGGGCACAAACCGCAATGCGATACACACCCGACAACTCATCCGTCGTCGGCACAATCCCCAAACTACTCTGCGCAATTACCGTCGCCGCGGACACCACCTCAGACATAACAAAAAACGGCAGCTTTTTCCTAACCAACTGCCATATCACAACCCTCTTGTTGTCCATCTTACCATCCCCAATCCAACGATGTAACAACCAGAAATCCAGAACCAACATCAAATCTGGCAAAGTCACTGCCATCGACTTGCTCGTCAAAGCGCAGGCAAATCAAAACAACAATATACCTCTTCCGCGATCGCCTCTTCACATAACTAAAATAAAATGCAACACCAACAAAACCAAAAACGTGCTTAACACGTCCTTGCGCTCGCTAACCCAAACCACCGACTCCACATGCAATGGATGCCATGCAAACAAACCCATCACAGCGGCACACGTCCAACAGCCTCCTCCCACTCGCCGTCCCTCAAACCGAATCGTGTTCACCGCCCCCCACTCCCGCGCCGAAACATCCAACACATCCACCAACCCCAAAGCCGCCTCCTTGTGAGGCACCGTCAAATTCAACCCCACAAAACCCATCCTCTGCGCCCCCAAAATCACCCCCGCCAAACCGCCGGGCCGCACATCAAAAGCCAAATACCGCCAATCCAAACCCAAGCGCCGAATGCCCTCATTCTGCATCGCCGGCGAACCCGAATGCCGCACCGGATGCCCCAACACCCCACAACAACGAGTATAGGCGGAAAGACTATCGATCCCTAAAGACAACACAAACAACCCTTATAAGTAGGCGACGCCAATCTTCAAAGCCAAAACTTCCGCCAAATAACAGACCCCCATGACTCACCGCAACAAGCGAAAAAACAAATGGCAAAAACATAAACAGAACATCCGACAGCATAAGAAAAACAAAAACAATCCCCCAATCTGATGACACCGCTTCTCCTTAAAATAGCAAGCTAACAACTGCCCGGCAAACCCAACCAAGAACCTTCTTTCCTCAACGTCCCAACCGCGTAAAAGTCTTGTCCGCCAGCCAATGCCAATCCGCATTCCTCACCGCCGCACTCCGAAAATACCCCCCTCCTCGATCAGTCCGTCCCTTCCACATGCCCATCCCCATAAGCTAACACTCCGAACCCGCCAACCGAGGCATCATTAACGCAAACGCACAATCATTAATCCTCCGCTCACTTTTCCTCACAAACACATACCTGCCCGAAAACTCTTCTACATTCCCATATTAGTCCAGTTAAAACCAAAAGTCTGCCGAGCCAGACTTCCGCTCGCAAAAAGCATCAGACTCGCTAATATTTCAACTGCACCAGCCAGCGTGGCAATTTGCCAGTTATTCAAAAACCCTAACAAATCCAGGAAAGTGAAGAACTTAATCTCTTGGTGCAAGCTCAGCAGTTTCAAGGAGCCGATGGCAAACAATAATATGCTCAAACCAAGCAGAAATCAGCGCAGTGTTTTGTCTACGGCCAAAGTTGGGATCCATCGCCGTTGAGTCGCTTTTGTTTTTGTTGTTTTCGTGTTTTGTGTCGGTCTAGTTTTCATGGTCATTTCTTGTCGTTGTTTAGTTTCTTTCTTTTCGATCTCTCCCATAACACCGCACCTCCATTACCATCAGCATAAAAACGCATAAAAATCCGAAAGATCCTACCCAATGCTTTTTGCTTTTGTGTTTCTTGTTTTTGTAAACGTTGTAAACGTACACCTTCGCAATCTCGCTATTTCCGACTTAAAGAATCGCTTTTTCGAGGTCTGTTTTGTCCGCTCACGTCTAACCTTCTGGAACTTCAAATTTGAAGACCTCCGGTCCGGGACTTGTATGGTGAATTCCTGTTAAATAACTTTGCCACTTCAAAATGAGTTGACTCCGGCGTCATTGCTTCGCAGTAAACGTAGAATCCCAAAGATCCGTCGTTCCTATAATTGCACAAAGAGTAAGTTTATACAGCGCCCGTCTTGGGATTTTTGAGAATGTAATGTATTGTTTCAATATATAACTTCGATCGAAGACTAAGGAAAGAAAAGGTTTCGAAGGTTGATCTCGATAGGCGAAATTCAACAAAACAAAACCGCTATTCCATCCAACTTCCCTAGCATCCACTTTCATCAGAGTATGCGTACCGTTGATGGTGCTGGCAACTTTCTTCCAGTTAATTCGCAGCTTTTTAATCGGCGACTTCGCAGAGAAATTTTCCTGGCAGGCTAAAACAGAAACCGCCGCTTTAACCGATTTATAATCCAACATGTTGCCGACTGAGTCGACGACAATGTTCTCCTCTATAAAGAACGCATCGCCAACACTTACGAACACATCCCAACCATTAGAGCGTGTTGGCGCTAATGGAGCATGGCAAAGATGAGGGGGGAATGCGATGAGCCCCGTGAATATCCCCTCCAGTTTGTCCAAGCGGGAGAAGACTCGACGATAGCCTTTTAACCCCCAAAACAATCTCTCTGCTTCGTTGCGCTTTTTATACAATTCCTTGTCGTATTGCCAAGGATGGCGACAGCTTTTCAAAAGAGGAACTACCGGATCCAATCCCATTGCTTAGGCTTGCTGGCGGTTCTCCTCGCCTTCATAATACGCCCTATCCATCAGCAAACAGAACTTTGGCCAGACGATTTCCTATCTTGCGAAGGAGTTTTCTCCCCGCAGGCGCATCATGCCCGTTTCCCGGAGACAAAGAAGAACTTCCCCCCGTGCGCTTCTTTGCGGCAAGCATGGGAATTTTAGTAGTCCAGCCTTCGCTGGACTTTCTGATGGACGGCGCGCCTTTTTTAGCGCGCTTGTTCCAGCGGGATGAACCTTTATGCTCGCGCTGTCCAGCATCCGTTTTTCTGGCGGAGCGTCCGTCTGCGCCTTTGCCTTTAATTTTTCAAGCACTCTATTCCAAACGCCGCTTTTCGTCCAGCGGTTCACATGCGACAGTAAATGGTATTCCACTTTTCCTCTTTGTTTGGGCAAATGCGGCGCGATTTGTTAATATTGTTCTTCCGTGAACTGCATAAATCCTACGGCGACTTCTCTGCCTGCTTCTTCGACTCTTTCAGCCGCCCTTATACACATGGATGAGAGTCTGCCGCAAGCCAAGCGGAACCTTCTTGCGCATCTTCCGATAAGCGCGGCTGACGCGCATCCGCAGAAGTTCGACATCCTTGCCCGTTCGCTTCGCCCAAGCCTCAAAAGTGATCCCGTCCACTTTGTTTCGAATAATCCGCCTCTGCCGTCTCCGCATCCAACGAACCGAGAAAAGACGTCACAACCCGATGCGCTTCCTTCGCCAACTCTTCCTGCTCCAAAACTTCGTCCGGCGTCAGCATCCGCTCTTCCACATATTCCTCTGCGTCCCGCTTTTCCACTTCCGTCGACATTCGATACGCCACTGGCGACTTTCCACCATACTTCCCGGCATTCTGAACCACCTTCAACCAAAACTTATTCTCTTCGTCCGGCAACTCCGCCCATATCTTCAACTTCGATCCCAAAATGCCCCGCATTTGCCTTCCGTAAGCCGCCACCAAAATCAGAAAAGGCTTATCCATAAAAGGGCGATCCTTCGCCTCTCTCCGCCGCAATCTGCGCCAGCAACTCCCTTGCCTGCTCATCGGGGATGCAATAATCCGCATCCAGAGCCAATCCTAAATCATCCCGCGCCCAAGAATCCAAACTTCCATGCTCCAAATTCCTCCTTCATAAAAACGCATTTTTGCTTGACAATCTGTGGAATTCCTCCAACCTTGCTGATCCAACCAAACTCAAGCAAAACAAAAAATCGAAAAAACTGTTACAGAATGCCGCGAGCCGTGTTTTAACCGATTGAAACTTGGTATTAATCAGTTACACTGACTATGCAAACAAAGACAGATCACAGACGGACTCGGCCTTTTGGCCAAACCAACCAAGACGCCTTGGCACATGCGCTTTGCGCCGGGAGACATCCTGCGGCAAATCGGACTTGCCGTCCTCGCGCTGACCATGCTGGTTGGCGTTCAAACGCCGGCGGCATGGTCAGCGGGAATTTCCCGTGTGATTACGCGAGTGTATTATTCTCCATCTCGCTCCGCCCACCCCAGAGACCTGAAGGCGGACATAACCGTGTACGGGATAGACACAGGCGCTGTTGGATGGAGGTTGACGGTTCCTTACCGGGATCAGCCCGGCACCACAATGGACAAACCCGGCTTTGACGCCGCACTCACCAGCATCAATGACACGCTCGCCGAGGACTTGGTTAGCGCGATGGAAAAATACGAGAACGACATCGACGCCATGACTGCGCGGGAGATCGCTAACATAACCAATTGCTTGGCCCGAAATGTCGGCGTAAAGTTCCCTAATTGCACACAACCGGCTCTCTCCTCTTGGGATGTACACATGCTCTTCGCCATTGAAGAGCTGGAAGATTCGGTGAACAGCGCGGTTAGAAGAGCCAATTCGGCGGCTGCCGCATTGGTGAGCAGTTACAGCAATTGAACAGGAATTAGCACAGAAACCACAAACGAAACTAGATTTTACTGACATGAAGAAACTAATTTTTGCCCTAATGATTGCCATTGCCGTTGCCTCTAGCGCGCCGGCCAATGCGCAAAGCACCACTACATGCGGGTTTAATGCTTGCACTAAGAGCTTCGAAATCTCTGTCCTGACAAGCGATTCAAAACTCGCCGACTTCTACACGTGCTACAACGCGGCGTGGATCAGCTACAATGGAGAAATTCGGAAAGCCAAATCGTTTTATTGGAAATGTATTGCTGCGGCAGGAGGAACTGCCGTGTCCACCTTCGCAGCTTGCAAAACTGGAATTTTGGAAACTGCAAGGTTCAAAAGCTGGTTAAAGAGGAAGCTCCCAAGGTATATTCCGCTCGCTTGCGAAACCAAATCGTTAGCGGCGGGGATAGGATTTGAGGTCGCTTGCGGGTGGGAATATTGGGTGACTCTGGATGCGATTTGCATTGACCTAGACATCGCGGTAGAGCTGTGCGCCAATGCAGCGGATCGTAACTACAAGAAATGTGATTTGTAAAGGAGGGTAAATGAAAGTGACTAGAAGGGAAAAGTTCTTTAGGGGCTCGGCGTTGTGGCTCATCTTTTTGATTCTCTTGATGATATTTCTATTGTTCTTTCGCAAGGCAAGGAAATTGAACAGGGAGGTTGAGCTGCAGCGGCAGTCAGGTGTGGTCTTGGCTACACAAAAGGAAGTTCTTGAAGAGACTAGAAACTTGCTGATTGAGATTTCTAACCTAGTCTCCAATGCATCGAGTCCTCCGAGAATTGAGCAGGAAACAAACAACGAACGAGAGCAGTAGCTATGAAAGCAAATAAGACAGAACCTGAACAAACATGGGCAGAGATCTTTGTGGGGGCTTGGAATTCGATCCTACTCTGGGTGATTATTTTGCTCGCCTTTATCATTGTTGCATACGAACACAACGGGGACGAACGAAGGGCGCATCACGAGGTGTCCATGGCTCGAATCAAGCAACAGGCGATCCTTGCGGAGAATCAAAAGTTGTTGGGAGCAATGGCCGAGCTGGTTCGATCCTCTTCTCAACACCAATCCAGCATGGCAGGAATGGAATCAAATGCTGTTCAAGAGACAGCAGGTCTGAATCCTGATGCCATAGATTCCGTCCCGTGTTGCGGTGACCCCACCGAATTGCCTCCATTATTAGAGATGGCGATGGGAAGGACTTCCTGAAGACGCGCCTGTTGAGGGGGCGGTTGAACATGAACTAGAGAAAATAATCGAGCAAATGCCAGAGGGCGCCCGCGTAAAAATGCAGTACTACTTATACCAAATGAAAGCATTTGAAGCTGGTTTGGGAGAGTCTGACCTTGCTGAACTGGAAAAAATGAAGGCAGATGTCCTGGAGCAATTCAAGGAGCAAGAGGCCATGCTCATGCAGGCAGATGAGGGAATGGAGTTCTCTGCGGAGGAGCGGGAAGCTAGAAAAGAACTAATGGAAAAGACGGTTCACTTTCGTGCCGTCTCAAGATTAATGATAAGAAAAAGGGAGATCGCTATTCAAAAGAAAATCCAAGAGGCGAGCGAGACGGTTCGTCAAGCTATCTACACGCCTGAAGAGATAGAGCAACAAGATGCCATCCAAGCGGTCACCGATTTGGCGTTTCCTCCGAAGGAAGAGTGACAAGGCGTCTTTGCCTTTGCGGAAACAAACCGTCGAGATTGGTTTCTCATAGGTTTCCTTTTTCTTTGGCAGAAGGATTAGCCGGCGGCATGCTAGTCGGGCGAAGATGGCTTTTTTAGACGGCCACGTGGAGCATGGGAGTTTGCGGGATTGGACGTTGCCTGTTTCTGCGGTTTGGAACCGCTGGCATCATCGCAATCAAATGCCGGCGGAACTTTTCCAACATTTCGATGCGGATAACTGGGGGCCTCTTTACGGCGCAGATGAGTTTGTGCCGACGTCTGATAGTTGAACTTGTATCGTCTTTATAGTGGATAAACGACGCCCTTGGCGGTTCGCGCTAAAAGGCCAATGTCATAGTGCATGTCTGATATCATAGGCCAAGTTGAACTGAATTCGAGAGATTCATAGTAACTGCCGAAGTGCTACCCAAGGAAGAAATCAAATTATTTTGGAGGCGCAAAAGCCCGCTATTTGAGTTTTTTGGATTTGGGATGCTTGGCTGGCAAAAACAATCTGGTTTCCTTTTGATAATTGCGGCCGCTTTTTTTTCGAATCTATGGAATATCCAGAGATTCGGTTGAACCGCCGATTATTTATCGTAAACACGCCCTACTTACTCGGCTGTTGAAGCCTAAACATTTGTCATCGCGCTCTATGCAAAATGAAAAAAGTAACTTAGTCGGTTGTTGGATTGGGGATTTCTTCTTCTGTTTGCGCTGGCTCTTCTGCTTGGCGGGCTTTTGTGCGTTCTTTGCGCTGGCGTTCCATCTCCATCTCTTTGAACACCGGATTGCGCGCCATCTCTTCCCGATAACGCCGCTCATGTTCTCTCTGCGCGCGCCACTGTTTACTCTGTTTGATTAAATGGTTGTATTGTGCGGCCACTTCTTTCTCTCGCCCAAGCTTCGGCTTCAGCGGCTGTTTCTTCGTCAATCTTTTTGAGTTCTTCAATCAAAGGGGCGTCTAAGTCTTGATAGCGTTGTTCTTTGGCGGCGGCGATTTTCTCTTGTATCCAACTTTTATCTTCGGGGTTGTCTAGCGGGATGCCGATGGTTTGGGCGGTTTGCTCAATCCATTCGATGTGATCGGCGTGCCAGTTGGGGTCTGCAGGGTCGCCTTGGTCTAGTTCTGTTTGAGAGAAGTTGCGGCGGTCTCGCAAGAAAGCGGCCACTTCTTGCCAAGGCTCCGGCTCTTCTTCCCAGCCGGTTTGGATTTGGTTAATTGCATCTTTCGCCTTCGCTTCGGCAATGGTGGCAAAACTAGCCGGTTTGTCTTTTTCGTATTGAACCATTTTTTGGCGGAACTTTTCAAAGCTGATTGTCGTGCGCCTGGCTTCTTGATGGGCATCTGTCCAATGATCCCCGCTTCGCTTGATTTCTTGCCGAAAAATCCAATCGCCTATGTCGGCTACGGCCTTGCCCTGTGCATCTAATGATTCATAGATTGCCAACTCCATTTCGGCGTCTTTTTGGAGCGCCGCAGTCAACTCAGGGTCCCCTTCAATCTCTACGACGTCCAAGATGGTTTCCCTCCTATTGCCGTGTGGACTGCTCAGGTAGACTTCATGGGCTTCCCACTCTTTGCGCTTTGCTTCCGCCTCGGCTTCGTCCTCGGTCAAAGTCTCCAGTGCCGAAGGCAAGGCTTCCACAAACTCCGCAAAGGCGTGCTTCTTCTCTGTTTTTTGCGCCTCTGTCGTCTCTTCGATTTGGCTTTCTGTCTTCTCGGCCTCTGCCGTCATCACTGCTTTTTCCTTGCCAAGATGCGCTAGCCAGAAGATTCCCGCCAATGCAACTATGCCCATCCCAATGATTACGTATCCTTGCTTTCTCATCGTCAAAGATTCCTTTCTGTTTTCTTTTACTAACAATTCTAATTATCGTTTGTTTCGCTGGCAGCGCAATTCTCGTATTCTTCCCATGCTGCGTTCACTTCTCTTTGAGTTTTTTCATTTAACCAGTCTATCCATTTGTCGTAGCACTCCAAAATTGAAGATCTTTCCCTATATAAATTAAGAAATCGAGCCTGAGCAGCTTTAAGCGCTTCCATCAACCGTTTGATTTCCTTTTCGATTGGTTCCATATCGGCCAGACCAATATATGCAAGGGAGTACTCCAGGCTGGAATAAATTCTCCTAATTTTGGTTGTCAGATCGTCTATCAACTTGCGCTTAGCGTCAATCAGGGCATCGATAGGATCCAATAAGGCGTCAAACTTTTCTTCGATGCGTTTCCGCCAATCCGACGCCCCTTGCGCGATTGTTCCCAACCTCGAATAGTATTGCTCTATGCAGTTGCTAAAAGCACCAGGCGGGAAGGGAGGAAGAACGACCTCTCGCTGCGGCGGTGGCGGCGGCAAGTCTGGCAATTCGGGGATTTCGGCTGAAGTCCCGGTGGTTTGAGTTGTCAAGGCAACTGCGATTATTGTTGCAACCACGAAGAATGCCGTTTTTCCGATGATCGGAGACTTGGTGGGAGTCGCCGATTTCACAACTACTTTGCGTTGCGTGTTGCTTGCTTTGGCTACGCGAGCCAACCAGTTCCAATAAAAAGAGAATTTTTTCATGTCTCGTTAATCTTTAATGTCTATGTCGTTAATGTTGCGGCCGTCAGGCCTAGTCACTAAGTACCTGTTGGAAGAACACGAAGAACTCCGCCTGTTTGCTAAAGCAACAGGGAAAGAGCATATCGGCTCTCCCAAGTCAAAAACCAAACTATGACATCTGATCGGAAGACCCGATTTTCACGGAATCTCACGACAGATAGTCTCTCAATGGATGGAAGAAAGAAAATCACAAAGCAACTTCGAGCGCAAGATTTTTTCCTCGAAGTTTTTTATCTTATTTTGGCTGAGGGAATTGTTTGGAGTTTTTGCTAGTTTGGGGAAAAGGATTGGGGAAACTTCTGTCTTTGGGTTTGCTTTGCGGCCGTTTTTTGGAGGGAGGGATGGGGAAGGGATGATTTGTGGTTTCTAATCTATCGGCAGACCTTTGGCAACGGCTTAGTAACGGCTTAGCATTCTATTCGTATTGGTTTTGTTTTAAGCGGAGAGGCTTGACTTGCAAGAGATGTCTCTTTATAGTTGTTGCTTTGGTTTCCTTTGTTTCCGTCGATGACAACTTTCTCAATTGGTGACGACAAGCAAGTTTTGGTTTTGGATAAGCGCGGCGGAAATGCGCTTTTTCATTGAAGGGCGAGGGCAATTGGACGGAGACTTTTTTATGGCGGCGGTTTGAGTGTTTCCGCGTGATGTTTGTTTATTTCAGTTTTCTTTTTTTCCTGCTGGCTTTTCTGGGGATTGGTTTGTGGTCTTCTCGGTTTGCCGGGAAAAGCACGCGGGATTATTTGTTGGCGGGGAAGTCTGTGCCTCCGGCGTTGGTGGGGCTTTCGGCCATCGCCACCAACAACAGCGGGTTTATGTTCACCGGGATGATTGGGACGACTTACGCAGTGGGTTTGTCTTCTTTGTGGATGATGTTTGGTTGGATTGTGGGAGATTTGACCGTGTCTTTTTTTGGGGTGAAGGCGATTCGGCGGCGGGCAAACGACGAGCGGGTGGAATCTTTTGGGGCGCTTTTAGGGTATTGGCAGGGGCGGCATGATCGTGTTTTGCAACGGTTGGCGGGGGGAGTGACGATTGTTGTGCTGACGTTGTATGCGTCGGGGCAGTTGATTGCGGGGTCTAAGGCGGCGTCGGTTTTGCTAGGTTGGCCGAGCGTTGTCGGCGTGGCGGTTGGCGGCGTGATTATTTTGTCTTACAGCGCGTTTGGGGGCATTCGCGCTTCGATTTGGACGGATGCGGCGCAATCGGTGGTGATGGCGTCGGGAATGTTTGTTTTGGTTGCGGTTGGCCTGCACAGCTTGGGCGGATGGAGCGGGATTGAAAAGGCGCTGGCGTTGGAGGGGTTGCCGGCGGACTACTTGGACGTTTTTCCGGCAAAGCCTGTGGGAGAAGTGTTTTTGTTCATTGCAGGCTGGTTGTTTGCGGGGTTGGGAGTTTTGGGACAGCCGCACGTCGTCGTTCGCTATATGTGTTTGGATAGCGAGAAAAATGTGAGTCGAATGCGTCTTTATTACTACGGCTGGTATGTTCTTTTTTGTGGATTTACGATGGCCGTCGGTTTGCTGAGTCGTCTGCTTTTCCTGGATGCGGAGCAGTTTGACCAAGAGTTGGCCTTGTTGAAGTTGACTCAGGAGTTTCTGCCGGGGATTTTTGCCGGCGTCATTCTGGCGGCTTTGTTTGCCGCGGCAATGTCCACCGCCGACTCGATTATTTTGTCTTGTTCGGCGGCGTTGACGCACGATCTTTTGGGCGGCAAAAAGAATCTTGCCTTTGCCAAGGCGATGACCGCTTTGGTGTTGACGGCGGCCGGTTTGTTTGCGGTTTCGGGGAAACGCTCTGTTTTCAACGTGGTTTTGGACGCTTGGAATATTTTGGGAAGCGCCTTTGTTCCTTTGTTGTTCTTTCTTTTGAGCGGGAAGAGGTGTTCGCAAAACATAGCGGTGGCCGGCTGTCTGTTGGGAATGCTCACTTGCATTGCGGCAAGGCAAAGCGATTTATGGCCGGAAGACGTGGAGCCGATTGCGCCGGGAATTTTGGTTGGACTCGGCTTTTTGCTGCTGGCAAACGGATTTTCGCGGCATCGGCGGCGGCAATGAGCGCGCAAACGGACGAGGGATTTTTCGCTTGATTGCGAACGGAGACTCCTTTACGCTTGCTGTTTTTAAACAGAACGCAAACGACGATTGTATTTATTATTTATGGCGCGCCCGATTACATTATTTACCGGTCAGTGGGCCGATTTGTCCTGCGAGAAGATAGTCCAAAAGGCGAAGGAATTTGGCTACAATGGCTTGGAATTGGCTTGTTGGGGGGATCATTTTGAAGTGGACAAGGCCGACGAGGCTTACTGTCAAGCCAAACGCCGATTGCTGGAAAGCCACGGCATGCAGTGTTTTGCGGTCTCGACGCATCTGGTCGGCCAAGCGGTTTGCGACAATATCGACCCGCGTCACGAGAAAATCCTGCCTCCTTACATCTGGGGCGAAGGCGTCGGCTCGTTCCCGTGGCAGCCGGGTTATGACCACGACGCAGCGGAGGCGATTCGGCAACGCGCCGCTGAAGAAGTCAAAAAGACCGCCGTTGCCGCCAAAAAATTCGGCGTGAAGATTGTCAACGGCTTCACCGGCAGTTCCATTTGGCCGTTGATTTATTCCTTCCCGCCAAACGATCCAGAGCATGTTCGCGCCGGGTTCCAAGACTTTGCCGAGCGTTGGGGGCCGATTTTGGACGTCTTTCAGGCCGACGGCGTCAAGTTCGCGCTGGAAGTTCATCCTACGGAAATCGCCTTTGACATCGCATCGGCCGAGCGCGCGTTGGAGGCCGTTGACCGCCATCCTGCCTTCGGATTCAACTATGATCCCAGCCATCTTGGATACCAAGGGGTAGACTACGTTCAGTTCATTCACAAATTCAAAGAGAGGATTTTTCACGTTCATATGAAGGACGTGTATTGGCACGATCACTTGCGCGAAGCCGGCGTGTTTGGCGGTCATACTGATTTTCACCAATCCAATCGCTATTGGGATTTCAAGTCCGTTGGGCGCGGCAAGGTGGATTTTGAGCGAATCATCCGCGCTCTCAACGACGTCGGCTACTCTGGGCCGCTTTCCGTGGAATGGGAGGATGGCGGCATGGATCGCGATCACGGCGCCAAAGAATCCGCCGAATACTGCAAGCGCATTGACTTCCCCGCCTCCAACATCGTTTTCGACGAACAATTCGACAAAGACAAGCAATCATTCTCCGAAGGATAAAGTTTGGACTGTTCGGCGAGGTGGTGGACTTATCGATAGACGAAAAAACGAAGTCGTTGGAACAATGAAAAAGACAGCAGTTGCAAGTTCGGCTTTTCTGGTTCTTGAGTTTTTGATGCTTTTGGTAAGCTCGTGGGTTAATCAGGTGATTAAGCAAGATGACTAAGGAAACCGCATTCCAAACGCTTGGCGTCAGCGAAGACGCATCGCCGCAACAAATCAAGCAGGCTTGGCGCGATATGCTTGCGGTGTGGCATCCAGACAAGCATATGGGGAATGAACGACTTCGCCGCAAAGCCGAAGAACAAACCAAACGAATCAACGAAGCCTACGATAGAATCCAAACCGGAAACTTCAAATCATCCAGCAGACCGCAATCAGAATCGCCGCCGTATGAAGATTTCCAACAAGCGCATCGACAAGCGTATGAAGTTTTTGAATGGGAGTATGGCTTTGAGTTTGATGATAACTGGAAACTGAATTACAACGGAAGGGAGTTTCTAAGGTTTCAGATAAAGAGACTGCGTACTATTGACCACCCTCCTGTAAATGGAAAGTTCAGGTATCGCCTGAATTTTAGTGAACTTGGAATAAGCGTCTCTAATTTAGGTCGTGGAAAATACAGTCACAACGATGGGTTTCTGTTCGGATTGTTTAGGGGAACTATCACGCACGGAATAGATGATACTCTAGACTTTCTTGTAAAAAGACTAGGGGACAAGGCTAGAGAAATTCACACATACCAGAAAGACAACAGTTTACTTAGATGAATTTGTCCTTGTTACACACTGCAATGGCTAACTAGAGAGAACTATTATGAAAATACGAGAGCTATTCGAAGAAATAGATAGGTTGAAAGCCCCCCGAAGTAATTCGGAAAGTAAAATCAAATCCTTGAAGGTATGAGGCGGAGGTGCTGGAAATGGGTCGCCAACCTGTGAGCTGGGAAAAGTATAAAAGGTATCCTAGGAGCTGGGAAGAGTATAAAAGGTTTAAGGCGGCTGTCCTCCATCGGAAGCGAGAAAGGGAAGCCCAAGCCGCGGCCGCCGAGCAAGCCCAAGCCCTTCAACCCATTTTTCCTACTCCGGAAGAATTCCAACTCCAGCAAGCTGCGGCCGCTGAACGAGCCGCGGCCGCCGAACAAGCCCAACGAGCAGAAGCGCAACAACAAGCGCAAGAATCGAACGGAAACCAAGCAATGAAAGAGAATTGTCGAGAATCGCCGTTCAGAGGAGAACAGAAAGTGAGATGATTAAGAGAGTGTTGAATATCACAGGAAGAAGGCTTCAGAAGCCGACAAGCGGGCGAATGCGTTTTGAAGTGTCTATTATGCGTTCAATTTTTCTCTTTCTCACTTTTTTAGCAACGGCGACGCTCTCCTGCGTTGGCGCGGAGCGTCCGAACTTTGTGTTCATCATTGCAGACGATTGCACTTATTTGGATATGGAAGTGTACGGCGGGCAGGCCAAAACGCCTCATCTCAATCGGTTGGCCGGCGAGGGCATGCAGTTTTCCCGCTGTTTTCAAGCTGCGCCGATGTGTTCTCCCACTCGGCACAACTTGTATACCGGCATTTATCCCGTGAAGTCAGGCGCTTGGCCCAACCATACCTGCGTTTATCCCGGCACAAAATCCATCGCGCATTATTTGAAGGACGCCGGCTATCGCGTCGCGCTTTCCGGCAAAAGCCACATTGCGCCGCGCGAGGCCTTTCCCTTTGAGTATTCCAACAAGTTTAAGAACGCCGATCCGAAGCAAGCGCATCCTTATCCCAAAATCGAAAAGCTGATGGCTGAATCGAAAGCGGCTGGGACGCCGTTCTGTCTTTTTGCCTGTTCCAACGAACCGCACACTCCTTACACCAAGGGTGATCCGTCGGACTATCCGCCCTCCTCTGTTTCGTTGCCGCCGAGCTTTGTGGATACGCGGGAAACGCGCCTTCAATATTCCCGCTATCTGGCGGAGATTTCTTTTTTTGACGCTCAATGCGGCGCCTTGCTGGCAATGTTGGATCGGCACGGACTGAGGGAAAACACCTTGGTCGTCGTGGTTTCGGAACAAGGTTCGGGCTTTCCCTTTGCCAAGTGGACTTGCTATGAATTGGGACTTGCCTCCGGCATGATTGCGCGTTGGCCGGGCAATATCACGCCGGCGTCAAAGTCCGACGCGCTTGTGGAATACTGCGACGTGGCGCCGACTTTTCTGGACGCCGCCGGATTGGAAACGCCGCCGACAATGGATGGGCGCTCCTTCCTTTCCGTGTTGCTTGGGCAAGCGCAAGAACACAAAATTTACACCTTCGGCCTGCATACCACTCGGGGCATCGTCAACGGTTCGGAGACCTTCGGCATTCGATCCTGCGGCACAAAAAACTATCGCTACATCCGCAACCTTCACCCGAACGTCCTGTTCAAAAACGCCGTCACCAGAAAGAGAGGAGATCGGGCGGACTTTTGGAGTTCTTGGCTGGCTCAATCTACAAGCGGAGACCCGCACGCCCAGTCTATGGTTCAAAAATATCAACGGCGTCCCGCGGAGGAACTTTACGACGTGGCCAACGATCCGCATTGCTTGAACAATCTGATTGCCGAACCTAGTTTGGCGGCGCTAAAAGCCGAACTATCATGGGAACTAGACGCTTGGATGCGCTCCCAAGGCGACCGAGGCGCGGAAACAGAGGCCATCGCCCATACCCGCCAATCCAACTATGTCAAGAAGCACGGCAACAATAAACCGCCAATGCGCTAGCGCCGTCTAGCAAAATCCACATCGCCCCGCGCGAAGACTTTCCCTTTGAATGATTGAAAAAAAGAGACCATGACCACGAAACAAGCAGCGGAAAGAGCCATAGAGCCAAACTGGAAGAACAAGACGCTCTTCCTCGGCGACAACCTGCACATCATGCGCCGGATGAACTCCAGCCTAATGGACTTGATTTACCTCGACCCGCCGTTCAACTCCAATCGCAACTACAAAGCGCCCATCGGCGACGGCGGGATGCGCGAAGTCTTCAAAGATGTTTGGCGCGAGACCGACCTCGACAAAGCCGAACACGCCTTGCTGGCCGGCAATTTCCCCGCTCTCTATCACGCAATCACCGCGTCCAAAGCCACGCATGGCGGGGCGATGTTCTCCTACCTGCTGATGATGAGCAGCCGCCTGATCGAAATGAAACGGCTGTTGAAAGAAACCGGCAGCATCTACCTGCACTGCGACCCCACCGCAAGTCACTACCTAAAACTCATCATGGACGCCATCTTCGGGCGTAGAAACTTCCGCAATGAAATCGTTTGGTGCTACTCAACTAGTGGCAGACCAAAAAATCGATTCGCCCGCAAACACGACGTCATTCTCTTTTATTCCAAAACCGATGATTACCACTGCGACAACAAGATACCCGTTAGCGAAAAGTATTTGACAAGCCATTATCGTCAGGTGGACGACAAAGGAAGGCGATGCAGAATCCGTGTTGATGCTGGCAAAACTCGCATTTACTATCCATCAGAAGGTATGATTTGCAACGACTGGTGGGAAATACCGTATCTCAATTCGCAAGCCAAAGAGCGGAGCGGTTATCCTACTCAAAAACCTGATAAATTATTAGAGCGGATCATTCAGGCGTCCAGCAACGAAGGCGACATTGTTTTTGACCCGTTTTGCGGCTGCGCCACCACATTAGTGGCGGCCGAGAAGTTGAATCGGCAATGGGTAGGCATCGACGTGTCTCCGCAATCGGCCAAGGAAATTAAAAAGCGAATGATAAAGCTGGCCGTCGACCGCGGCGAAGACGAGCTCGCCATTTGGCCGGGCATTCACAACCGAGACCTTCGCACGGCCAAGCAGTTGGCGCGATTAGATCGAACCGAATGGGGCAAGTTGCCTCCTCCGCGCACTCATAAACGGAGACTCTTCGGCGATCAGGAAGGCAAATGCGCCGCCGCTGCCTGCCAAAACAATCCCGGCTATGAGAACATGGAAGTGGATCACATCGTGCCGAAGTCCAAAGGCGGCACGGATCATAAAAGTAACCTGCAACTGCTTTGCTCTGGATGCAATCGAAAGAAAGGCGACCGCCCGCAAGCCTATTTAGACGACCAACTCAAAAAATTCGGCATCACCTTGCACTAAACGGAAGCAATCGAATAGAGTTTTGTTTGTTCGTGTTGTCAAAAGGAAATTTATGCTAAAGGATTTTGAAATTCAGGCATTAATAGAGACGGAAAAGAGGATAGTGCATAAGGATCCTGTAAAAGGATTCCGTGAGGAAAATCGTCACTTTGATTGCCGTTTGGAATTGGAATCCGATTCGGGCGAAGAGAAGAAATTCAAGGTATTCATTGGGCAGAGCGTCGAATTCATCGAGAATTTTTCCATCGGATTACAATATGAAATCAACATATCGTTATTGAAAATCATCACGTTAACTCGTTACAATGGTCCGCACGGGGATATCAGCAGGCATTCGGACGGCCATTACGCCAAGCCTCACATTCATCGACTCACAGCAGCAGAGATAGCTTCTGGAAGCATGATGCCGCAAGAAAAGCATAGGAAAATCACTGACAAGTATCGCACATTTGAAGAAGCGATTTCGATTTTCTTCCGCGATATTGGAGCGGCAAATTTCGCCGATCATTTCCCAGAACTACGGCAACCGAGATTGTTCAATGGACAATAAAAACCGCATTCGAGAACTATTGGGGAGCATGGCGGTGAAGTTTGATTTTTACGAGCGCCGGCCGGGTAAATATCAATTGATCCTCCCAATACTGCACGAAGACGGCGATATGGTAGACATCTACCTAGTGGAAAGTCCGCGCGGAGAAGGATACATTCGCCTCTGCGACTTCGGCCTAACATTAATGCGCCTTTCCTACACATTGGATATGACTGAAACACGTCAGAGAATTTTAGACAGCGTACTCATTAACAACGACGTCCAAAACGATACCGGTAATCTTTACTTAGACGCCCCCATCGACATGCTTTATGAAAGTATTTTACAATTCGCAGGCTGTGTTCAAAAGATCTGCAACATTCGCTATTGGCATAGAGAATCCATCCGCAGCACCTTTTACGATGATTTGGGGCAATACATCACAACGAAGCTAAAAAGATTTAACCCAATTGCGGATCCATCTCCAATCAGCAGACGTCCCATCAGTGCGAACTGGTCTCTGAATCATAATAAACACAAATTCTATCTTTTCGGCGTGCGGGGTAATGACAGGGCGAAAGATGTTACTATTGCTCTTCTAGAGTTTCAGAAAGCGAGATTGCTGTTCATCAGCATGGTTATTCATGAAAACATGGAAGAACTAGGTAGGAAAGAAAAGACTTACCTCACCGAGAACGCCGACAAGCAGTACCCGGTGTTGTCTGACTTTCAAGAGAAGGCTCCTGACGATATTAACCGGCTTGCACATAGATTCCCATGAACTCACCTAATGAACGCCATTATTTGTGTCAACCAAAGGAATCGATTTTTAGCGAAAAGATGGTTACTTTATTGAAGATTCTTGCTTGAATGGCGTTTTGAAAATGAAAGTTTTGGTTATTGGCTCAGGCGGGCGGGAACATGCGCTGGTTTGGAAAATCGCTCAATCGCCTCAGGTTTCTCAAATCTGGTGCGCTCCGGGCAATGCCGGCACGGCGTTAGAAACGACATCCGCCAAACCGGCAAAGAACATCCCCATTCACGAGAAAAGCGCCTGCGAACTTCTCCACTTCGCCAACCAGAAAAAGCCAGATTTGACCATTGTCGGCCCAGAGAAACCATTAGCTCTGGGCATTGTCGACCAGTTTCAAAAAGCGGGCTTCCGCATTTTTGGCCCCAATCAAAAGGCGGCTCGCTTTGAATCCTCAAAAATATTCGCGCACAACTTCATAGAACGGCACGGCATTCCAACAGCAAAGGGCGCCTGTTTTTCTAGCCCAAAAGAAGCAAGGAAGTTTGTTAGAGAATTAGATGGGCGTTGCGTGGTGAAGGCCGATGGCCTTGCGTCAGGCAAAGGCGTGTTGATGTGCGAGTCGGTAGAAGAGGCGGATAACGCCATTGAATCCATTCTGGGAAAGAAGATTTTTGGCAAGGCGGGCAATCAAATCCTCATTCAAGAGCGGTTGACCGGCCAAGAAGTCTCTCTTCATGCGCTGTGCGACGGAACTCGCTATCATCTCTTCCCCGTTTCCCAAGATTACAAGCGAGCAAAGGACGGCGGCAAAGGAAACAACACCGGCGGAATGGGGGCGCATTGCCCGACGCCATTTCTTTCCCAAGAAGTTTTGAAACAGGTTCAACGGGAAATCTTGGACGCATGGCTGGAAGGTTGCAAAGCGGAGGGTATGGATTATCGGGGCATGCTTTATCCCGGCCTGATGCTGACAGAAGACGGCCCTAAAGTTCTTGAATTCAATGCTCGCTTTGGCGACCCTGAAGCCCAAGTCTATCTGCGAAGAATGCAAAGCGATTTGATAGAAATTATGGAAGCCTCTATTGACGGAAAGCTCAATGAAATCCATTTTGAAGAACCTGAAAAAAAAGCAAGCGCATGCGTCGTCCTCGCCTCCGAAGGCTATCCCGGCGCTTATGAAACAGGGCATCCCATTTCGGGGATATCAGAGGCGGAAGAAACGCCGGAATGCAAAGTGTTTTGTTCCGGCGTTAGCGAGCAAAATTCCCAACTTATCACTGATGGCGGGCGGGTTTTGGGAGTGACCGCTCTCAGCCATTCGCTCAAAGGCGCATTGGAAACCGCTTATGAGGCAGTGGAAAAGATTCGCTTCCAAGGCGCCTTTTACCGAAAAGACATTGGAAAAAACGCGGTTTTATGAAAAGACGACACATTCGACCATTCTCGGAGATTTCCCAACATTTTGGACGGCTTGCGCTGGCCGGCGCGCTTGCGTGGAGTGGCGCCGTTGGGTTTGGACAAGAATCCTTGCCGGCGGAGGCCGACAAACAAAAACAGCAGGCCGTTCTTCCTCGGCTTCCAGAAATTCTCGAGGCCATTCGCGAGAATCTTCCCTCCATTTCGGAAGAAGACCTAGATCGAGCCTCGTTGCAAGGCATTTTGACGGAGTTTCAATCGCAGTTGGAACTTGTCTCTGCGAGAAGCGTCTCTTCGGAGGCAAACGCGTCTCCCGCATTAACGAGATATTACGAATCTTCCATCGGTTATATTGCCGCGCCGCTTTTGGATGACTCGGCTTCAGAGGTTTTGAGAGAGGCCTACAACCGGCTGAAGAGCGAAAACAACCTCCGGGGACTTGTCCTAGACCTTCGCCACGTCTCCGGCAACAACTATCGGCAAGTGACGAAGATTGCCGGTTTTTTCACCCAAGCCGAAATCCCCCTGCTGGATTGGGGAGATGGAATTCGCTTTTCGGAACCGCAATCGATTCAAGTGGAAGTGCCTTTGGTAGTGGCGATTGACCAAACGACTCGAGGCGCGGCGGAGGCTTTGGCAGCGGTAGTGCGTTCGGCAAAATTAGGCATTCTCGTCGGACGCGCAACCGAAGGCCAAGCCCGCAGCTACAAACTTATTCCGCTCAAAACGGGACACCAACTCAATATCGCCGCCGGTCAAGTCCGCCTTGCCGACAATACGACGCTGGGATCTGAAGGAGTTTCGCCGGACATCTCGGTGAGGGTTTCTTCCAGCCTTGCTTCTTCCTCGGCATCGGAAACGGCGGACGATGTTTCCAATGGAAAAAATGCGGATCCCACCGGCATGCCGCTTCCGACGCCCGCCGATGATCCAATTTTGGCCAGGGCGCTTGAATTGCTGAAAGGAATTGGCATCGTCGAGCGACAAAATCGATCATGATTGGAAGAGGAAGACTCCGCCAAGACAGATGACTACCATTCTGTTCATTTGCACGGGGAACATTTGCCGCAGCCCAATGGCCGAAGGACTGTTGCGCCATGCCCTCAAAAGCAAGAACAACGTGAAGGTCGTCTCTGCCGGCATCGGCGCTATGGAAGGGCAGCCTCCCAGCGCGCACGCTGTCGAAGCTCTCAAGCGAGTTGGCATCGACATTTCTCAGCAACGTAGCCGCCTGCTGACCCCAGAACTAGTCCACGAAGCGGACTATGTGTTCTGCATGACTCGCGTTCACGTGGAAACGGCCGCCCGATTATTTCCCGCAGCCTCCGAGAAGATTCGGCTGGTGAGAGAATTCAACAGGAGCTTGGCGGCGGAAGAAAAAGAGATTCCCGACCCCATCGGACGCACTTTGGAAGCTTACGAACAATGCAGAGATGAAATCATCGAAGGCATCCGCCTCATTCTGAACTTTATCGACAATCCCAAGCAATTTGCCGGCGACCCCTCTCCGGCAACTCAACCGAAAGTGAAAATAGCCATCGGATCCGACCACGCCGGCTTCGCGCTCAAGGAATGGATCAAGCAACACCTCGCAGGCAAAGAAATAGCCGTCATCGACTGCGGCGCGAACAAGACCGAATCCACAGACTATCCAGACTATGCGCGGCAAGTCGCCCAGAAAATCCGGGCGGAAAATATCGACTTTGGATTCCTGGTTTGCTCAACAGGAATCGGCATGAGCATTGCCGCCAACAAAGTTCCGGGCATCCGAGCCGCTCTGGCGCACGACGTCAGAACCGCGCAGCTTTCCCGCTCGCACAATGACGCCAACGTGCTTTGCTTAGCGGCCAGCTCGCTGTCGGCCGAAGAAGCTTTTGAAATCATCAACGCATTCCTCGCCACCAAATTTTCCGGCGGACGGCATGCGCGGCGAATTGCCAAACTGCCTCAATGGGCGGGGACTGAGGACTCCTGCGTCGCCGAGATCGATCCGGAAATTGCCTCCGTCATCGAGCGGGAAACGAACCGGCAACAAAACCGTCTGGAACTCATCGCCAGCGAAAACTTTGCCAGCCCGGCCGTTCTTGTAACGCAGGGATCGATTTTGACCAACAAATACGCCGAAGGCTACCCCGGAAAACGCTGGTACGGCGGATGCGAATTTGTGGATAAGGCCGAACAACTCGCCATCGACCGAGCCAAGCAACTATTCGGCGCCGAGCACGCCAACGTTCAACCTCATTCGGGAAGCGGAGCCAACATGGCAGTGTACTTTGCCATGCTTCGGCCGGTCGACAAAATTTTGACGATGGACCTCAGCCACGGCGGCCATCTTACCCATGGAAACCAAGCCAACTTCTCTGGGCGATTCTTTCAAGTGATCCATTACGGCGTATCCAGAGAGAACGAAAAGATTGATTACGACACCCTTGCTTCCTTGGCGCAAAAAAACCGCCCCAAAATGATCACCGTAGGCGCCAGCGCCTATCCCAGAACCATCGACTTCGAACGAATGAGCCAAATCGCCAAAGAAACCGGAGCGTGGTTGCTTGCGGACATTGCCCACATTGCCGGGATGGTAGCCGCCGGCCTTCATCCCAGCCCGGTCGGCCTTGCCGATTTTGTCACCACCACCACGCACAAAACCCTGCGCGGTCCCCGAGGCGGATTGATCCTTTGCGGGAAAGATCATGCAAAGCAGATTGATTCCCAAGTATTTCCGGGAATTCAAGGAGGCCCGCTAATGCACGTTATTGCGGCCAAAGCAGTGTGCTTCAAAGAAGCTTTGTCCTCCGAATTCGCCGCCTATCAACGCCAAACGCTAGCCAACGCCTCCGCGCTGGCCAATCGCTTGGCGCATCACGGCCATCGGCTGGTGAGCGGCGGCACGGACAATCATCTCCTGCTCGTCGACGTCGGCGTCCGCGGACTCACGGGCAAAACCTGCCAACTTGCCTTGGATGAAGCCGGAATCACCGTCAACAAAAACACCATCCCCTTCGAAACCCGATCCCCTTTTCAAGCCAGCGGCGTTCGAATGGGGTCTCCGGCCGTCACCACGCGAGGCATGAAAGAATCGGAAATGGAGAGAATCGCCGACTGGATCGACGAGGTGTTAGCCGACGTCAAAAACGTTGACACCTTAAAAAAAGTTCGCAAAAGTGTTGCGGAATTGACTGCAAGCTACCCCTTGCCGTAGCCACTGAAAGCAATCCCTAAAAAACAGCCGCCAAATGCCTCAAAGACAGTTAAACCGCCACAGTGGGCGCATCGCTTGAGTGTTTGCAATTTTTTGCAACAACGGAGAGGGCAAACCAATCAATTGCCGTCAGCCAAACTAATTATACAATGCCATCGAAAGTAACAAAGAAGACCGCCAAAGGAAAACGCGCTTCCGCGACGAGAAACAAAACCGCCGCCAGGCCTCCGGACGAAACAAAAGACGGCTTGACCGCTTCCTCAGCGGCAGACTACCGGCCTAAGAAATCTCCGAAAGAAACCAAAAACCCAGCCTCAACCAACAACAGAGGCGCCGGGTTGCCCGCACCGAATGCGCCGTTGGCCAAAGAATCGGAGCGCAATGGAAACGAAGAGGATCGACAGACAGAAAAGAACGCGCGAAAACGCGGAGATTCCTTGATCAACATCAGCCAGCTGCAGGCAATGTCGATGCCCAATCTCAACAACATGGCCAGAGAACTCGGCATTGAAAACATCGGCACCATGAAAAAACACGAGCTGATCTTCGAGATTTTGCAAAAAAACGCCGAACGCAGCGGCGGATTATTTGCCGAGGGCGTCCTTGAAATCTTGAACGAAGGCTTTGGATTCCTTCGGTCGCACAGTTATAACTATCTCTCCTGCCCGGAAGATATTTACGTTTCTCCCTCCCAAATTCGGCGATTCGACTTGCAGACCGGGGACATCGTCGCCGGACAAATCCGTCCGCCGAAAGAAAAAGAGCGATTCTTTGCTTTGTTGCGAGTCGAAGCGGTGGACAAAGAAGACCCGGAAAAGGCAAAAGACAAAACTCACTTCGACAACCTGACGCCTCTTTTTCCGAATCAACGGTTGATTCTAGAGAACGCCTCCGAAGAATGTTCCACTCGAGTTCTGGACTTGATTTGCCCCATTGGCAAAGGCAGTCGCGGCTTGATCGTCGCCCCTCCCCGGACCGGGAAAACCGTGCTTATGCAGAATATTGCCAACGCAATCCTTCGAAACAACCCGGAGGTCTATCTTTTTATTTTGCTCATCGACGAGCGACCGGAAGAAGTCACCGACATGCAACGCACTTGCGTCAAAGCCGAAGTCATTAGCTCCACATTCGACGAACCCCCGGAACGTCACGTTCAAGTTGCCGAGATGGTGATCGAAAAAGCCAAGAGAATGATCGAACATAAAAAAGACGTCGTCATCCTATTGGATTCCATCACTCGACTGGCCCGCGCATACAACACCGTGCAACCCCATTCTGGGAAAATTCTCTCCGGAGGCGTGGACGCCAACGCCCTCCACAAACCCAAACGCTTTTTCGGCGCCGCCCGAAACATTGAAGAAGGCGGATCGTTGACCATTATTGCCACGGCGCTCATCGACACAGGATCCCGCATGGACGAAGTCATCTTCGAAGAATTCAAAGGAACGGGAAATATGGAAGTCCATCTGGACCGTCACCTAGTAGATCGGCGAATTTTTCCCTCCATCAACGTCGAACTGAGCGGCACGCGAAAAGAAGAACTGCTCTACCACCCGGACGAATACTCGAAAGTCGTCACCCTGCGGCGCGCCTTGACCGGCGTCGCTCCGATGGAGGCTATGGAACTTATGCTGGGCAAACTCAAAAAAACCAAAAGCAACATCGAGTTTCTCCTCTCCATTGGCACCCCTTGAAAACAAACGGAGAAGGCTATAAATTCAACCACCTCAAAAAACTTGCGTTACTCGCTTTTCCCCATTCTGCCTTGAACGCTCGCCGCTTCCAGTTCGCCAACTTCCCGCCGCGGACAAACTTCCGCCTTGGACGCCAACGGCAAGCTGTCCTAAAACCGGCTTGCCGAACGTCGTTTCTCCTAGCGATCTCCCTCATTAGCATGAGCGTCGGCTGTTTCCAAGAGCCGATCGCGGTCGTGAAAATTCCCAAAGACCCTCCCGCCTACGTCGTTCCCGACCATTGGATGCCGACGCCGTCGCGTTTGCCGATGCATTCTGCTTCCCTTTCCTTCGCCATCGCCGACGAACACGGACATACCGGCGAGGTTTCCGTGCTTCCCATGCGCCGTTTCCAAGTCGACGATGTGGAAATCGTCAATCTTTGGCGGCAGCAGTTGGGGCTGGAACTGACAACTCCCGAACAAGCGGCACGAGACGCAACCGAAGTCAAAATCGGCCCTTTCAACGGAAAGCTCTTTGATCTTGGGAGTCCGAATCGAGGCGGCGACTCCGACCACGCATCCAGAATGCTCACCGCCTACCTTCACCAAACAAACCGCACATGGTTCTTCAAACTTGCCGGCCCCGCCCGCCTCGTCGAAACCGAAAAACCCTCGTTCCTTCGTTTTCTAGAGTCGGTGAACTTCAACAAAATCCAACAAGAACTCCAAAGCCGATCCCCACGCCAACCCGCGTCCCCAACCCTACAAACCGCCGCCCCTCAATCCCGCGAAACACCTCAGTGGAAAGCGCCGGCAAGCTGGCAAAGCGCTCCGCCAAAATCTTCCATGCAACTCGCCAGATTCCACATTTCCCATCCCCAAGAAGGCGATGCGGAAATGACCGTCAGCGTCCTGAGCGGCAACGGAGGCGGCCTTCTGCCCAACGTCAACCGCTGGCGCAGGCAAATCGAGTTGCCCCCGATAGAATCAGAATTGCTTGGCGACGTTACGCGGCAACTAGACCTTGACGGCGAAAGGAAAGGCGTTCTGGTGGATATGGCCGGCGGTCAAAGCCGCGTTCTGGTCGCCGTCGTTTCTGTCGGCGAAGAAACATGGTTTTACAAAATGACGGGCGCGCCCGGCGCTATCGAAAAAGAAATAGCGGCCTTCACAAACTTCGTCCGATCCATTCAATACCCAAGCAATGATTAATCGAGCCCTTCAAATTCTCACCTCGCTCAAACTAACCGTCGCCTGTCTAGCGGCGGCGATGGTTCTGGTGTTCTTCGGCACCCTTGCCCAAGTGGACGAAGGCCTCTACGCCGCCCAAGACCGATACTTCAAAAGCTTTTTCATCGCTCCCTTGTGGAAAATCGGCAATTTTTGGATTCTTCCCATTTTCCCCGGCGGCTACACAATCGGCATTGTCCTGCTCGTCAACCTAATCGCCGCCCACGGCAAACGATTCAAACTCACCAAGAAGAAAATCGGCATCTTCCTAATCCACGCCGGCTTGATCCTTCTACTGCTCGGCCAACTCTTTACAGACGTTCTATCACGGGAAAGCGCGCTTAACTTCGAAGAAGGCGAAACCAAAAACTACTCGGTCGACTTCCGGAAGAACGAATTGGTTTTCATCAACAAATCCGCTGCGGAAACAGACACCGTCATCTCCGTTCCAGAATCCCGCCTGCGAAGAGGCGCCGCTCTATCGGACGCAAACCTCCCCTTCCAAATTCAAGTTCACCAATACTGGCCCAACGCCGATCTCACCGCCGACAAAGCAACCAACGGCGCCCTCTCCACCGCCGCCAATCAAGGCGACGCCAAAGACTTTCTAGTCTTGCCCGCGCCAAAAACCACGGAAATGGACAGACGCGACCTCCCCTGCGCTGTAATTGAACTGTTCGACGGCGAGCAATCCATCGGAACATGGCTAACCTCCGCAATCCTCAACCCCCAAACCATCCAACACAAAAACAAAACCTTCGACCTCACGCTCCGCTACCGCCGCTACTACGAGCCTTTCTCTCTAACCCTCCTCAAAGCAACCCACGAAAAATACAAAGGAACCGAAAACCCAAAAAACTTCTCCAGCCGAGTGCGATTAAAAAACAAGGCAACCAACGAAGACCGCGAAGTGCTAATTTATATGAACCATCCCCTCCGCTACGGCGGTTTAACCTTTTACCAACACCAAATGGCGGCTGACGAAGCGGCCGTGCAACAAGGACACATCCCCAACTCTACCCTTCAAGTGGTTCGCAATCCCACGTGGTTGACTCCCTACCTTGCCTGCCTAATCGTCGGCGTAGGCCTCCTCGTTCAATTCCTCACGCACCTCGTAGGCTTCTTGCGAAAACAAAAAAGAAAACCAACAGTCCCAAACAAAAACGCCCGACGAACCTCAAACGCCAAAATAAAACGCACAACCGCATGAAAAATCATCTTCCCTGGATTCTCCTCACACTCTGCATCCTCTGGATTCTCTCCAGCCTGCGCCCGCAAAAAAGCGCATCGGGCATTGACCACGTCGGCTTCGGACAACTGCCCGTCCTTCTAAACGGCCGCGTTCAACCCATCAACTCAGTCGCCATAAATGCCCTCCTCCAAATTCGCGGCACGCGCAAAGTTCCCCTGCAAGGAAACAACGCAAAAGGCGACTGGGGAAACTTCCCAGAAATTCGGGAAAAAGCCGAAGGCCCGCTAACCGAACGACGCTGGTACCAATTCTCCAAACACCCCGAAAAACTCAGTGCCACCGAATGGCTCATGGAAGTCATGATGCAACCCGAACAAGCCAACCAACGCTACATATTCGCCGTGAACCACCCAGACCTCATTAGCGAACTCAACCTGCAAAAAAAAGGACTGGACCGCTCCGGCCTGCGCTTCTTTGCCTTTGCCGAACTGGAAACACACCTCCCCAAAATCGAAAAACACGCCCAATCCGTGAACCCCAAACCCGAACTGCGAACGCCCTTCGAACGCGCCATTGCCAAACTGAACCATTCCCTCATTCTCTTCCTCCGACTCAAAAATAGCCTGCAACCGCAAGACTCAACCGACTTCGCCGCCGAACTAAACGACTATCTAGAAGAAATCCCTCCCGGCGTCCAAGCAGTCCGCAATCGCGAGGCCGGCGAAGAATTTGATTCAATCGCGTTTGACCGACTGCGGCAAAAAATAGAACGTTATGACGCTGCCAGTCGCCTTGCCTATCCGCTCCTCGTGCCGCCGCCCCAACCGGAAAAAGACCGCGACGAATGGTCCAACATAGGCCTCAATCTTTTGAACACAATCCACACCAGAGGATTGCCAGACGCCGTAAAACACTACGCCGCAATCAGCTCCGCCTACGCCCAAGCCGACGCCAAAGCCTTCAACGCCTCCCTCGCCCAATATGACTCCTACCTGAAAAAACAACTCGGACCCGAACTAAAAAAAGCCAAGATAGAACATCGTTACTACAACCAGTTTTCCCCTTTCAAAAAAAGCATCACTCTTTACATCGTCGCCTTCCTTCTCGCATGCCTTTCCTGGTTCCATCCCGCTCGCTGGCAATGGATGAACCGTTCCGCTTACTACCTTATCTTTCTAGCCGCTATCATCCATTCGGCGGGGCTTATCACCCGCATGATGCTGGAAGGCAGACCGCCGGTAACCAACCTCTACTCTTCCGCCATCTTTGTAGGTTGGGGCGCCGTCGTTCTAGGCATCATTCTGGAACGTTTCTATCGCGACGGCATAGGCATTGTCATTGCCAGCGTCGTCGGCTTTATTACCTTGATCATCGCGCACAACCTTTCCATGGACGGAGACACTATGGAAATGTTGCAAGCCGTCTTAGACACCAACTTTTGGCTGGCCACACACGTGGTCATTATTACCCTCGGCTACTCGGCAACCTTCGTCGCCGGCTTCCTTGCCTTGCTCTATATCATCCGAGGATTCTTCACCAAAACGCTGACCCGCTCCACCGCAAGCGGACTAAACCGTATGGTGTACGGAATCATCTGCTTTGCCACTCTCTTCAGCTTTGTGGGCACCATCCTCGGAGGCATTTGGGCGGATCAATCCTGGGGCCGGTTTTGGGGTTGGGACCCAAAAGAAAACGGAGCGTTGCTAATTGTCATTTGGAACGCTCTCATCCTGCATTGCCGCTGGGGCGGGCTAGTCCGCGAACGAGGTTTGATGAACTTGGCCGTGTTTGGAAACGTTGTGACCGCCTTCTCTTGGTTTGGCGTCAACATTCTCAGCATCGGCCTTCATAGTTATGGATTTATGGACGGCACCTTTCGATGGCTTATGCTCTTTGCCGGCTCCCAAATCGCCTTCATTATTCTAGGCGCCGTTCCCTTGCGCTATTGGCTAAGCTTCAGAAACACCTTCTCGAAAAACCAGAATTCTACCTCAGAACAAACTAGTTGAATCTGCCGAATAAAATACGGCTCACAAACCAATTACAAAACTAACATAAAGCCTTCATATGTTCGCCGCATCCTCTCCAAGCTGCCTTCTCTTTCTCTTATTATATAAGAGTACTATTATACGCAACAATTCTACTACCAGCAATTTATGGCAACGCTCCTTACATTCGCCTCTTTCGCCGGCTTAGTCGGCGGGATTACTTGGTTTTTGACTCGCCGCGATGATCCCCGCACTTCCATAGGATACTTTCTCGCTGGACGGACACTTACCGGCGGCTTTGTTGCCGGTTCCCTGCTGTTAACCAATCTCTCCACGGAATAGATTGTCGGCTTAAACGGAGCCGCCTACACGGACAGAATCGCCGTCATGGCATGGGAAGTCGTTGATGCCTTGTCTCTTGTGTTCCTAGCGTTGTTCTTCTTGCCCCGCTATATTAGAAGCGGAGTCGCCACCGTGACTCAGTTTTTGGCGCAACGTTTCAACAGTGCCACGCGGAGTATCACCAGCATTATTTTTATTACTACCTACACCGGCATCTTTCTATTAGGAGAGTGGTAATTGGGCGTGTTCATGCTAACGAAGACTTCGGGTCTCCATCGCAGGAATAGCTTCCTCGCTAAGGCCGTCCCAATGATTTTCTGCGCCGCAGACCAAACAGTTCTTTTCACTGGCTTCTGTCCATTCTATTAGTGCTCCGCAATTCTGATATAGATTCCCATGTGCTACTAGTTTTCTTCCATTTCTTGAGTGAACACGCCCTAAACCGGCAGTTTTACCTACCAACCTGATACATCTCCCGCATCGCTCTCAGGATGTCGCGTGGGTAACCGAGTGCATCAGTGAGATAGCGTTTTTCCGCTTGTGTTCTGATGTCTTCGGGAATGCCGTGCAGTGCCTCGGCGATGGGGCCGGCAATAGCGGCAAGCGTATCCGAATCGCCACCGAGAGAAACGGCGTTACGCACCGCATCCTCAAAACTCACGGCTTCCAGCGCGCACGTGATTGCTGGCGGTACCGAACCTTGGCAAGTCACGTCAAAGTTGTACCAAGGTCTAATTTCGTCCACCGTCTGGGACAAGTCGTAGTTATAGGTGGAGGTAATAGCCTCGCGGATGTTATTAACATCTTCGCCCTGATAGGCGAGCCAAATCGCATGAGTCGCCGCTCGCGCGCCTTTCATGCCTTCGCGGTGATTGTGCGTGATGGCCGTCACTTTGTCGGAGGCGGCAAGGGCTGCATCCAGATTAGCGCGGTTGAGGAACGCCGCCGGTGAAACACGCATGGCAGCACCGTTTCCGAAACTGGCATAAGGCTCAGGCACTTCACGGTAGATCCACTCCCCAAACATGCCGCCGTAGCCGCCCCGCGGATGACGGCGACACCAGTTCTGCATCGTTTCAGCGGGCGGGAGGCCGTGTAGCAGAATATCCGCCACCGCCGCCGTGCAAATCGAGTCGTCCGTAAAACGGCAGTAGGTGCCGAAGAAAGGAAAATCCTTGGTTTTGATTTGATTCCTGCGGCTCTCATACATTGAGCCGACAATGTCGCCGATAATCGCGCCTATCATGTTTCCCCCTTTTCGCCGCGTTTTATTTACTCTTCGTAATATTTCGCAATCTTCGACAACCTCAATCCGCAGTCGTTAGCCCCATATATTCTATCATAGGCGTTGATCCCAACTCGCGCTCGGCATATAAAACACTTCCTCATCTTTTAGTGACGCCGAATTTTCTATAAAATCTTTCTATAAGTTTCATAACACTATGCCGCTTTGCGACTCATTTTACAATGCAAAAATTTTGGCTAATTTGCTGGAAATATCCTGCTTCACTTCCTCAGTGATTTCATAAGTCAACGGAGAAGTATCGCGAGTTGTTTTTACACCAAGCCGCTCCAAAATCGGCCAGACTTCATTACGCAAGTAGGGGCCAAATGTGTTCGGTCCATTCGCATCGGGATGGGATGGCCAACGGGTTTTGACAATTTCGCAAGCGGCGGCGGCTTTGAACTTGCCTACCGGGAGTTTCCGCACGAGGTGCTCTGCAATATCTTTTAAAGCAGGCTTGCCGTTGGCGGAGATTGCAGACGCCGTGTCCGTTCCCGTTTTGGCGGTGGATTTCGGCAACGTCTGCCGAGTGATGTTGCGCAAGTCCCAGAGGCAGCGGCTGGGGAAAAACATTTCGACGTGGGGCGAGAGGTTGCCATCTGATGTGATGATCCAGAGAAACGGCGTCGAATCCATGCCTTTGGCGAGGGCAATTTCACGCAGTTTGGCAAACAGCACGCCGAAGTCGCTGTCGTTGCTGACGACGGCCGCGGCGGCAATCCGGCCGCTCACAAAGTCATCCACAACATCCGCCGTGATGGAAATGTCTGCGGCGTTCTTGCTCTCCGCTCTGCTGAAGTGCTGGACGCCGCGAACGCGGACGGAAATCTTTGGCCAACGAGATTCCGCCCAAAGCCGCCACACTTCCACCTGCGCGCTGTCGACGGATAGATAAAGGAGGCAAAGAGGCGGCTGTTTTTCCGGCCATTCGGCGATTACATAATCGATGACGGCTTGCGCGTTGGCTGCGCCTCCAAGGTTTTCCACGTCCACATAAACAGCGGCGCTGTTTGGCGGGCTTGCCGTCGGGATAGGTGATTGCACTTCCATTATTGCTGACTTCCAATTGTTTCGGAAAAGACAAAATCTTATCGGCGATTGCCGGGCGCCTCAATCCATTTCTTGCGCTTTCGCCGGCGCAATCGCTTGCATTCAGCCGCAATTCCGCAAACACCGCATAGACGAAAGAATCGCCTGCGCCGCGGAAATCAGGCTTTACCGCAAGGTTCGGCTCCGCTATATTTACTTGCTTTAAATCATTATGACACAGAAATCACGCTTTCGAACTTGTTTAGGTTGCGCCGTTTTCTTTGCCCTGCTCGCGCCAACCGCCATAGCGCAAACTTCTGAGGCAAAAGTCTATCCAGACGGCTTCAAAATAGAGAAAATTTATGACGTTCCCAAAGATACCCAAGGCTCATGGGTCTCAATGGCGGTGGACGACAAAGGCCGGCTCTATTGCGCCGATCAAGGAAAACAAGGCATCTACCGAATCACTCTCAAAGACGGCCAACCGACAAAAGTGGAGCGAATTCCGGCCGCCATTTCTTCGGCTCACGGAATGCTTTGGGCATGGGACGGCCTGTATGTGGTCGTGAACGGCGGCGGCATCGGCGGCCACGATTCCGGCCTGTATCGAGTCTCCGATTCCGACGGCGACGACCAACTTGACCGCGTCCAACCACTTCGCAAACTCCAAGGCCGAGGCGAACACGGCCCCCACGCCGTTGTGCTGGCTCCAGACAGCGAATCGTTGTTTGTATTAGGAGGCAATCACACCCAAACCCCAAAACCCGAAACCTCCGCCGTAATCCCCAACTACGCCGAAGATCAACTCCTTCCCCGAATGACAGACGCCCGCGGCCACGCCCGCAACATCAAAGCCCCCGGCGGCTGGATCGCTCAAACCGACCCCGAAGGCAAATCCTGGCGCCTCTATTCCACCGGCTTTCGCAACCAATACGACGTCGCCTTCAACGCCGACGGCGAAATGTTCACCTACGACTCCGACATGGAATGGGACAGCGGCACGCCTTGGTATCGCCCCACGCGGATTTACCACTGCACCAGCGGAAGCGAATTCGGCTGGCGCACCGGAACCGGCAAGTTCCCCGCTTGGTATCCCGACGTTTTGCCGCCCGCTTTGGACGTCGGCCCCGGCTCTCCCACGGGAATCCTCTCCGGACTCGGCGCCACCTTCCCCTCCAAATATCAACACGCCCTCTACGCATTCGACTGGACTTACGGAACAATCTACGCTATTCATCTGCATCCTGAAGGCTCCACTTACCGCGCGGAAAAAGAAGAATTCGTCACCGGCATCCCCTTGCACGTTACAGACGGCGTCATCGGCAAAGACGGGGCCCTCTACTTTGCCGTTGGCGGACGCGGCACTCCTTCGGCGCTTTACCAAGTCCGCTATACCGGCTCGGAATCCACCCAACTTGTCTCAAAACAAAACGCCGAAGCCGCCAGCCTGCGCCAACTGCGCCGCTCCATCGAACGCTTCCACAGCCCCAAAAAACCCGAAGCAGTGGACGCCGTCTGGACACACCTCGGACACAAAGACCGATTCATTCGCTTTGCCGCCAGAGTCGCCCTGGAACATCAACCCGTCCGCCACTGGCAAGAACGCGCCCTAGCCGAAACGGATCGCCAAACCGCCCTCTCTGTCCTGCTCGCCCTTGCCCGGCAAGGCGACTCCGCCCAACAAGAGCCGCTCATCGAAGCCTTTGGCAAGTTCCCCTTCGCAGAAATGAGCGAGGCCGAAAAACTCTCCAGCCTTCGCATCCTGGCACTTAGCTTCATTCGCATGGGCAAACCAAACGCCGCGCTGGCCGCTGAAATCGCCGAAGCCCTCTCCCCGCACTACCCGGCGCCCACAGACGCCCTAAACCGCGAACTCGTCTCCCTACTCGTCTATCTAAACGCGCCCAACGTCGTCGCCAAAACCATTCCTCTGATGAGTCAAGACGCCATCGGCCTCGAAGAAATCGAATGGGACGACCGCCTGCTCAACCGCTCCAAAAACTACGGAGATTCCTTCCTCAACCAAAAAGCCAACAACCCCCAACGCCAGCAAATCCACTACGCCTTCGCCCTCAAAAACGTCGAACACGGCTGGACGCCCGCCCTGCGCAAAGACTTCTTCACTTGGTTCGCCAAAGCCCAAAACTTCAAAGGCGGCGCCAGCTTCGGCGGATTCCTCGAAAACTTCCGCAAACAAGCCCTCCTCACAATCCCCGACCACGAAGAACAAAAAGCCATGAACAACCTCAGCCAATCCCGCATCCGCCTCATCCCCGAAGGCTTTGAAAACGCCGTCCAACTAGAAATCGGCATGCTCGCCGGCATGCGCTTTGACCGCCAAACCCTCACCGCCCCCGCCGGCGCCAAAATCGCCCTCCACGTCATCAACAACGACCCCACTAAACTCATGCACAACTTCGCCCTCGTTGCCCCCAATACGCTCGACAAAGTCGTCAAAGCCTCCCTCGCCCTCGGGTCCCAAGCCATCGAACAAAACTACGTCCCCCCAATCCCCGAAGTCCTCGCCGCCACTCCTCAAATCGCCCCCGGTCGAAAATACATCCTCTACTTCCAAGCACCCTCCCAACCGGGCCAATATCCTTACGTCTGCACCTACCCCGGCCATACCCAACTCATGCGCGGCACTCTCATCATCCTCCCTCGTTAATTGTATCTATATTATAATCCACACGAGGATTGACAAAGGACTCATCAATTCACCAAGTTAGAAAACACAAGCAAGCCAGTAAATTTTATCTTCAAGAAAATCAACATCAGGAAATTGATCTTCAAGAAACTTCACAATTTCACTTTTAAGATCGGATAAATCACCACCAACGGTGTCTGACAAGTTATTTAATTCACTTGGCACTTCTAAATTTTTTGGCAATTCCCAACCTCCTTGCTTGCGGCGCACAGATAGCAAACGAAAGGCAGAGGCGCCCGTATGTGTTTCGTCTTCTCTCATTAGTAACCAAGCAGAGAATCCTATACCGCCTATATTGCCCGGTTTAGAAATTACCGCAGATCTAGTCGCATTAGGCAAGAAAACCGAACGCAAGATAGTGTCCATTATAGGATGACCAAACGCCAACAATTCAATTCCCGGATGCTTCATTGCCATTTCCCTGTCAAAAGTTCCCGTGACTTTCTTTTCTCCAGCAGGTAAAAGGTGTTTGATTTTCTCTGGAATGAGAAATTCCCAAATCTGTTTTTCTTCTCGCCACATTAATTTACGGCCTTGCGATTTGAGATAATCTTCCAGCCAAACACGCATATCCTCCAAGGTTAATCCGCATCCAATTAGAGACTGGAACCTTTCAGGGTTGAAAGGCTCCGTCGCATGACGAAAAACAGTATGATAGGCTAACTCAAAAGCCTTTTTCGCTTCTTCAATGCCTCGCGCAATCTCCGCTTCAGATTCTCTTGTGTCCCCTTTGCGAATCGCGTCCCGATACAGCGCTTCATAATCAATGAATTCTTGGGCAAATCCCAAAAGTTGTCCTCGAACGTCCTCAATGTCCAAACCAGTTACTTTCGAAAGACGCTCGGCTGCATTTTCCACACGATTCTCGTGAGAATCCGACAACCGCACATCAAGCGTATTGAGAATCTGGAAATTGAACACTTGCATGTTCCGTTGTTGCCCAATTCGGTGAATCCTCCCGATTCGCTGCACCACCCGAAATGGATTCCAAGGAAGATCATAGTTCACAATTATATTGCAGAACTGAAGATTGATGCCTTCGCCTCCCGCTTCAGTGGAAATTAGAAAACGGCAGGAGGAATCTTCTCGAAACTTGTCAATGGATTCCTTTCGAGCATCAGCATTCATGCCTCCCATTATGACCACAACGGCATTGTCTCCATATCGGGACTCTAGTTCCCGTTTCAAGAAAGCGACGGTGCCTCGATATTCCGTGAAGATGAGAAACTTTTCTTGCGGCGCTTGCTTGGTAATTTTATCAAGCAATTGACAAAGCTCTATCCACTTTGCCTCCTCAGAAACTGGATGATTGACAAGATCGCGTAACATCTCCAATTCCTCATCGACGAATGCTTTGCGAAGTTCTTTGTTCTGGATCTCCTCACTCTCGCTCTCTTCTTCCTCGCCTTTGAACCGCTCATCCGGAGAACCAGATCTCTCTACTTTGTCCGCAGGTTGGTCTTGATATTCAAGTAGGTTTAATCGTTTCTGAAGGGCTTTTTTGACGGCTTTAATACTGCTAGTCGCCAGTTTTTGAAAGGTCGTCATTACAAAACCAATGGCTCGATTGCGTATATTACTTGGATCTTGTTCAGCGACTCCATAACCTTCCCTAAGATACGTTGTCAGGGCATCATGGAATTGCGCCTCGCCATTTTGCAAGGGTGGAAGGGAGATCTTTTTCACTTGAACATCTTTAAACAGCTTCTTGCCATCCGCGCCAATCGCCTGAGATTTGCGATTTTTCAAAATGAGTTTGCCAAAAAAACGTTCGCTTTCTGAAGAATCAAAATCCACTTCCGGATCCAACGCTTTCAACAGATTCCGAAACTTAGAATCATTGCCATCATGCGGCGTGCCCGTCAGAAACAGGAAGTCACGAGTGCGTTCGCATAACGCTTCCGCGAGTCGGTAGTTCAGTGTCTTTTCCGTCTTGCGTCCATAGGTTTTGGCCGTCAACCGATGCGCTTCGTCAAAAACGACGAGGTCCCAATCAGGTCCCGACAATAATATTTCAAGATGACTCTTGTTTTTAAGCCTCTTGCTGGGTTCATCAAGTTTTACAGTGTCCAGAGAAGCAATCACTTTGGGAAAGGTAAACGCCCGGCTACCATCAACATCTTGTCGATAAACACTAAACTGAATCTTGATCTTGCTCTCTAACTCCTCTTGCCATTGGTTAATCTGTCCAGCCGGGCAAATAATCAAACAACGATTAAGTTCTCGACGCTGCATTAATGCGTGGATAATCATTCCCGTTTCAATGGTTTTGCCCATCCCCACTTCTTCGGCGATCATCAACCGCCTTGGAGAACGCTCCACTACATCGTGAACCAGACAAACCTGATGGGGAAGCAAATCTGTTCTTGCGTCGCCAAGTTGTCCGTGATTGTTGCCCAACCAAAACTCGGCAGCCCGAACTCGAAGTTGCAGATCCTTGAGAGTGGACCACTTTTCTTGTGCAGCATCAGACCACGGATCCCGACATTTTACAAGTTGATCGTGAGGAAACTGTTGCATTTCTGGCAGAGATGCTTGAGGAGGCGTCCAAGGCAATCGGAAAAAGCGGACTCTGGTCTGGCGTTTCCCCACTTGTTCCACAACTCCGGTAACGCAATCTAGGGGATTGCCGTCGCGAATCCTCACAATATCTCCCGTCTGAAAACTCATACAATCTGCTTTCCTTTCCATCGCTCAACTAACTTCTCAATCTCCCGCAGTTGGCGCACTCGCTGATCATCCCCATCCGAAGGGCGTTCGGCGATTTCCCTGAGTTTAACGCCTTGATCCGCAAACTGCTTCTCCCACGAACTAAACAGTTTCGTGATTCCGTTTTCCACAGCTCCAGTCAACCCTTTCCAGTTTTTGCGAACTACCCCTTTGATCATGGGTTCTATTTCATGCGTGCTGGCAACAAGTCCCTTTTGCAAATGATCCTGCATCCTATAAGAAGAGCCTCTCCCAATCTCTAAGGTAATTTTCTCATAAATCGGCAGTAAAAATTCCTTGATTTGCTTGGTTAATTCTGGACGCAAGGCATCAAACTCTTCCGTTTCGGAATCATAACGCTCCGCTTGCAATTCAACTTCAGCACGGGCGGATGCAACCATTTCCTCATAAGTCGGTTCAATCAACTTCTGCCGTTCTTCGTCGTTAAATCCTTTTACTTGCGCCAAAGTCTCCTTCAATTGAGGCAAGAAACTTCTCAGCAGATTATCATAAAATCCCCTCAATTTGCCCCGGTAGTCAATCCATTTTGAATTCAACACTTCGACACAAAAATCCGCCAGTTGACCGTTGAAATCAATCTCGTATCCGCGATAAGTGGTATGACACCCATTTTTTCTTCCCGCCGCCCGAAGGCTGGCCCAATGCAAATGCCCCCAATCATCGAGTTTCTTTTGCACCTTTCCACTGAATTCTTTGGCCACTTGTTCCAACAATTGCCCCACTTCCTCCTGAAAGCGATGTTTGATGTCTACTATTCCTTCCTCAAACTCTTCTTGAGATTGCTTAAAAATCGGCGCCAACCTTTCCTCAATTTGCCCCACAACTTGGAGAGCAAACTCCCCTTTGTTGGCCAATCGCTGCTCAAGGACAACCCTCTTTCTGCGAAAAAAGTGGGCAATTTCGCCCACCTCCTTTTCAAGCTCAAGCCGAAGCAGATCGAGATAATGGCTTGTGATAAATTTCCCTGTCGCTGCCTTCAACGTTTCTCTAAGATCGAGAATGCCTGTGTTATTCGGATTCTGATCGAATTGTTCAAAGGCCGCTGCAAGCTTAAGATTCTTTTGTGGATAGTTCTGTACCAATTCTCGGAGGTCTTTATCAGCAAAATCTCGATACACTTTCGGCGAGACAAAATGGATTGGAATCCCATCAATAAAAGCATTCAGCACATCCAGTTCGTTTTTCGCAGAATACCGCCGATTGACAACTCCTCGTATCTGTTCGCGAAAATAAGACTCGATCTCTTGGCAATATTCTTTTGTTGCCTCCCATGTGCTTTTCGAAGAATCTTCCTCTTCTGGAAGGTTTAGCTGATCGACGAATGTTTTAATTATGAAGACACGAGTTTGGTTGCGTTCCGAAGATCCCACCACTTCTCGCAAAATGCTAGTTTCCTTAAACCAAACCAACACCGAATTAAGCACTTGCGTTTCTTTGGTGACGATGACAAGGCCTCTGATTTTTTGTTTCAACCGATCTTTCACCTCGCCGTGCCAAGGATCCGAAGCATTAGTTCCCGGCATATCCACCAACTCCATTTGCGGATGCCACTCAGGAAAAGAAGAGCCTTCAATTACACACTCATCCACAATAAAAGCCCGCCGCCCCCGAGCCGACAAGTTCTCTCGGATTTGCTTCTCGTTTTTTGTGGTAACCGTCAATTCTTCCTCCGTCCCCAACAGATGCCTTTCTTCAAATGACTTCCCCCTTTCCCGGCAAAGCGAGATTAATTTGGCATTGTCCTCCGTTTTTTCCTTAATTTTGAACAAGCGCAGAAACCGGCTCAACGACTTGCAGACATTTTCCCGTTTTTTCTCCGGCGATTCTTCTTCAACCGTCAAGGCAATTTTCGCTTCTTCGATGGCCTCGGCCAAATCCGCATCAAACTTCTCCTTGCTGAAATACCGAAAGCGAATAGTGATCCCCAACTGCTTTTTATAGCGACATCGGACGATTGTAGCCGAACAAGCGCCGGTACGCCCTTCCGGCAACACCTTGCGCTCCAGTAAGACGTTGATTAGAGTGCTTTTGCCGTTCTGAGTGTCGCCCAAAAAGCGCAAGGCAAAGACCGGAGGGTCTTTTGACTCCCGATAAAGTCTTTCCAAGCCGGCCAATTTTTCTTGCAGCCATTTTTGATCCCGTTCGTTCGGGCAAACGATTGCGGCTTCGGGCAGAAGTTTATTGCGGAACGCCTCAATCGTTTGTCCGATTCTTTCTCTCAGTTTTTCCAGTGATAGATTCATACAATTCCAAGAACGCAAAGATGCTACCTCTCCCTACAATAAGTTGTCAATCACAAAATAGACCGAAATCTCGGCAGATTGCCGTTGCCCGGGAAGAAACTCGAAGGCATATCGTATTAAACTGTGGTGTGGAGTCAAGGCAGGAAGTCTAAAGCTTGGGAAACTCAGACTCGTTGAACACCAGCCGAAATGTGCCTTTGGCGGGGCCTTTCCGCACAGTCATAGTGCCGGCGGCAATTCCTTTTTCATTGAAAGCATTTTGCAGTGTTTCCAGCACTTGTTGCTTATAGCAAGTGTCGGGGTTGCCTCGCAGATGCTCGCCTTTAGTCTCGAACACAAGCACATGCGGCTTGCCATCCACTTCGCCGCCCATCGCCACGAAGTCGGGCCAGATGCGCTCCTGCTTCCAGCCGCGCAGGTAGTAATCCCCTTTTTGTCTCACGGCTACTCGATGCCACCACTTGAGCGCCTTTTGTTCATCTAAGTAACGGGCAAATTTGCGCTCAAGATCAGAGTCGAACTGCTGCGGGTACACGAGTTCAAACAGACTGAGCTGCATCGAGCGCCCGTCGTTTCGTGTCATCAGCCCAGCATCAGTAAATACTGACATTTCGTAACTCTCTACCATATGAAAGTTGGACTGCCCCGCCTCTAGATCAAAGCGGATATCGCCTTTTTGCAGTTTGTTGCGGAAGACTTGTTCCGCTTCTTTCTCCACTATACGAGTTACATGTTCCCGCAGAGCATTTGATAGATATGAGCGATTGTCGTAGATGTCCTCATCACCATCGCCCGCGCCGCGTAGACTTTCTATCAACTGCAATACGATGCGAGCCGCCTGAAACGGGTTCGGCACGACGTCGGACAGACGGCGGGCAAACCACTCCACTTGTATCGTTTTGTCGATGTGCAGTTCGCGGTCGTCGTGGAACACGGGCGGAGTATCTTCCACATCCACGCTTGCAGACTGACGCTTAGTGCTGTCGAAGAGGTCGCTTTGCGTATTCGGCGCTTGGATTGCGTCCCAATCGACGGCGGGCAGTATATGTTTCGAGTAGTCGAAATCAGTCCATCCGACGCCGTGTTTGTGCAGCACCTTGGGTAGGAATATGTCTGTGTTCTTAAACCGATCGCGGCGTTTGACCTTGACGCGCTGAAAATTCTCTGCGTTGCCGGCAACAGCGTCGCCCAGCCCTGTCAAGCCTTCCTGCTCCAGCCCTTGTTTGACCTGATCCACAGCCGTATGGACATCGGTGTTGCAGCAGTACACATAGCACTTGTCGAGCGCTTCTCGTCCAGTGCGGCGCGCCTCCGGTTGACGCATTACCCGACCTACTAGTTGTGTAATAGCGCGCTGCGCTCTGGTATTATCCAACATCACCAATATGTAAGCAAAAGGACAATCCCAACCCTCCATTAGCGCAGACTTAGTGATAACCCAGCGCACCGGCGAAAACTCCGATAACAAGTCTATACCCGCCAATTCGTCCACACTAGAGGACTTGACCTTCACTGATTCGGCAGCGGCCCCTAGGTTTTGAATTAGATACTCGCGCACATCTTCGGCGTGGATGCGCTCGCCATCGCGTTGATCTCTGCCGGTGCGCTCCACGCGCACAACCGCTATCGGGCGAATGTAGCGACCTTCGTTTTGCTGAAGAGACACCGCTTCGTTGTGCAAGCGTTCTAGTTCGTCGTGCGCCTGCGCCAGCGTGTAATGCCAATCGGCATTGGTGAACGATGTTACCTCGACCGGAAGCTTTATCATCTCTTCGTTCTTCAGCTTAGTCCCGTCAATATCAACTAATAAATTGCTAATGCCCCGGTTCGGCGTGGCCGAAAGTTCAATAACCATACTTGGATCTAAGCGGTTGACCGATCTCACAAATTCCTCGTTCGCTCCCTTGCGCTTTATACCATAAGCTTTGTGCGCCTCATCCAAAACCACTACCGGACGCAACATCTTGAACACGTTGAACAAACTATGTTTGGTGGGGCCGTTTTCCGAAGCGCGCTCCAAGTCTGGATAATCTTGTAACAAACGTTCTTCGCCAAATACGTCGTCGCCATCCGGGAACAGTGTAGGATAGCGTCCAGAGTCACGGAACATTCGCAGAAACTCCTTGCCTTTCTGCCGATTGGCCGCTGGTAGCATCAACAACATGACGCACAAATAATTCGCCGCATCCGCTCGTGTGAAACGGTCGTCTTTTTCCAACAACTTGACGCGTCCGCCGCTGGCCATTTCTAGCTGATGGCGGCAAGGATGCTGTCGGTCCCTCAAAGAGGCCCAAGTTTGCTCGTAAATGGCGCGGCTGGGAACAATCCACAGCGTCAACCCGGTTGGTCGATGAATCCGTCCCAATGAGGCGGCCGCCAGCAACGTCTTGCCCCCGCCGGTTGGCACCTTGAAGCAAACATGTGGAATGGGACGCCCCGCCGCATCTTTACGGCTTACATACTTGCCGGTCATGCCGGCCACTCCGCCAATTTTGCGCAACTCTTCCCATGCAAACTTGGGATAATTCCGATCCTCTTCAGAAACACTCATTCCCGCGTTTTGCAGCATCTTCTCCTTTTTATCTGCCTCTATCCGCGCCCTCTCCAATGCCTCTCGCCACTGCCCAAACTTCTCCAACGCCGCCGCTTGATATTCTTTTAACTCCATCTCTTCACCTGCAAATATAAATGATTGATTGACTCTGTGATCCAAGAATTCTTTTTCTCCTAAACGCCGGCGATGCCGTAGGGCAACTGGCAAAAGGTAATTCCCCTCTTCGTCAACTCCCGCTGTCCCAAATACTTGCCGGGCGCAAACACAATCGCCTTCTTCTTCCTTTGCCGATTCGCCTCCCCAATCCGATGCGCCACATCCTCGTTTAACATCGATTCCTTCCCCTGCAAATACTCTATATCCGGCCAATATAACAAGTAGTAGTCCGTTTGCTCGCCGCTATAAAACAAACCCTCCTTATTGAGCGGCTTCAAATCCTTTTCCCCAACCGACAGCCCGCTGGAAGTATGCAACAGCCAAGCCGCCATTGCCGAATACGAGGGCAGGTTCTTGCCGGCCAACATGCTTTCCATATCTAACGGCTTCCCCAAAGTATAAAAGCGAAACGAGCCGCCCAATCCTTCCCGCAACTTAGCGTCTTTGGCATTGGGAACGCCTTGGATAACCCGCCGCACTCGCTCCGCCGTGATGGTGTCTGCATAGTCTTCACATTCCACTAAGATAAACTTGCGATTGCCTCCATCTTCCTTGTTCAACGCCAACACCGCATGCGCCGTCGTTCCGCTCCCCGCAAACGAATCTAATACGATGTCATTGGATTCTACTCCTACAATACGCAACAGATCAGCAACAAAATGCGGAGATTTTGGATAGTCAAATACACGGTTGTTCTCAAATATTAACTTAACTAGATTTGTCGCAGTGGTCGCAGAATAGTTTGGAGAATAGAACGTTGATTTTGGTTTTCCTGTTGGCTCCATACCGAACTGAGGGCGCTGTTTTTTGAACAACGTCCATTCTCCACCCGTACGAATTGCCATAATCTCAGACGGATTGCTCTTTACTCGTTCACGACTCCAACGCCAAGTAACTTCAAGATTATCAGAGGTAGGCAAAATTTCGATATCTGAATGTGACTGTCTTTCAACAGCAACTTGGCCATCTGGAGAAACATAAATAGGATAGAATAGATTAGGGCGCTTTTCACGTGGGGCATTCTCTCCACTATATTTTAGATTGGCACCCCTTTTATACCGACCTGATTCATCTTCAAGCCAGTCGGAAGTATCTCCATCTAAAACAGGCAAATCTCGTAGTTTTGCCAACCGAGGATTCTTTTCGTACATCAACACATATTCATGAGTATTCGCAAATCCTCGATTGTCTCGACTACCCTTCAAATTAACCACGGCAGCAATGCATGCGATAAAGCAGTTCCCGCCAAAAACCTCGTCCATTACCATCCGCAAATGGTGTTGTTCGTGATCGTCAATGGAGACGAAGATGACGCCATCATCGGAGAGTAGTTCTTTAAGCAATTGCAGGCGCGGCCACATCATGCAAAGCCACTTGTCGTGCCGTTCCATATCCTCGCCGTCAACCGGGCTGTTGGCCTTCAACCACTCCCGCATCATCGGGCTGTTCACCCGATCGTTGTATACCCAAGCCTGACTGCCGGTGTTATACGGCGGATCGATGTAAATGCTTTTTACCCGCCCGGCGTAGCGCGGCAACAAAGACTTGAGCGCATGCAGGTTGTCGCCTTTAATAATCAGATTGTCTTCCGCATTGCCGCTGTTGGCGTTCAGCAGCGAGCGTTTTTTATCTAGCGACAGCGGCCGATACGGCACCGTCATATGATGCGCATAAACATGTTGCTTCCCCTTAAAATTCAACTCCGGCATATTTTTTCCTATTCGTTCGTTATTTTGAAACAAGGATTGTCAATCCATCGTTTCTTCTTTTTCGTTTTTGCCCAGAAGACGTTTTTTCCTTACTTCATTTCGTTCGTAATCGTCAAGTTTGTTCTTCAAACCAACAACAGCCGTCATTCCTCGAAACAAAAAGAAAACAAAAATGACGGTTGTCCCTAGAAAACCAAAAGAGACTGTCAATAGCCAAAACCAAATTTCGTTACATTCCGGCGTTTCAGCAGTCACCGCTTTAGTAATCTCCGCGTTACATTCTTTGTTACATTCCAACGCTTCAGCAAGCCCTGCAAAGGCAATGGCCAATATGGAAGAGAAGAATAGAATTCCCCAACGCCAAATTAGTTCTTTTTGAAAATCTCCCAGTTGATGGAAAAGATCGTCTGCGATGTTATGGTCGATGTCTCTGATTATCGTCCGGCTTTGGGCGATCCAATTGCTACTCCAACCCACCAGACTTCCTGAAATGGCGGAGATGGAGGCAATCGTCTGGATCATTTCGGATGGAGTTTCCTCCAGACACCCGAAGAAATAGCCAGTCGCGCTACCTGCAACGAACCCAAAGCCTGCTTGATAACGCAGTTTAGTGATCATGTTCATTTCCAGTTTCTCATATATCTCCCGCTTCGACAAGATGTTGATACCAATCGATCATTTTGCCAAATATATCCGTGAGGATCGGCATATCGTTTATATGCTCTACGTTTGATTCATGCTGGAGTCGCAATTCTTCGTGTTTCAGCATCCCAGAGTTGGTTTCCACTTCAAAATCTATCTCATCGACGTGGCGAAAAGTGCTTGTAAGGGAATCAAGTTGGTCAGAGATTCTCTCTCCTTTTTTCTTTTCCCATAAAAGCGATAAAGTGACTTCGATATCTTTGGGATCTATGAATTCACCTGTTCTGGAAGCGATATCATCGATATCTTCTCTAATAAAAGGTTTTACAACCGATTTTGCAGTCTCCCATACAGATCTTAGAAAGTTTTTGGTTTGTTGTTCCCGATGTTTGCTAGTCTCTTGGGATTTATGTTTCAATGGCGCCGAGAAATGAATTTTCTTTACGCCTTTAATTTTTTTCCTGACCTTTCTTGATATTGAACGTTCCAGCCTAAGTTGTTGATTTTCGGAAAAACTATCGCATCGTTTGTGAAACATCTCATTGAGATAGTGTTCCAATCGCTTCGCCTTGAGGCGCGTGTCTTGGGATAAAATTACATGATTACCGGAACAGACAAAGTAGAGTTTTCCGTCAAGGTACTGTACATTCGGTGACAATGAATACGGAACAGTCCCAATTTGAGATTTCTCAAACGCTTCTTTGATTACATGGTCAATTTTGCCTTTTTCGTATCCAAAAAAGTTGGCGCAGAAAAAGTCTGAGCGTTTGCTTTGATGATTGATAAAGTATTGATAATTTTCTTCCTCATCGGCTGGCCAGAGACGTTGTCTTACCTTTGTGCCAACGAAGGCGGAGTGCAGCAATTGTTGCAACGTTTCTTTATTCGGCTCTGTCGTAAAGCGAGCCTGCCAATAGGTAAATCGTTTTGGTTTAGAATGGCGCATCACTTGGTTTCGGGTTCTGGATTTAGGGATTTTTGGAGGGTTCGGTGGTCGATTTTGCCGGTGCCAAGTTTGGGGATTTCGCGAACGATTTTGAGTTGGCGGGGGAGGCTGAGATTGGAATGGCCGGCGGTTTGGATCACATCGCGGATTTCGGCAAGGGAAAGGGACGGTTGGTTGGCGACGGCAATGAGTTGTTCGCCTCTTTGGGTATCGGGTTGGGCGAGGACGGCGACTTCGGTTCGGAGGCTGTGGTGCTTGAACTTGCCGGCGAGAGAGTCTTCAATGGCGGCAAGGCTGATCATTTCGCCGCTGACTTTGGCGAATCGTTTTAGTCTGCCGAGGATGTGGACGAAGCCGTCTGAGTCAACAGAAACGATGTCGCCGGTGTCGTACCATCCGTTGAGGGCTTGGAATTTTTGGTTCGCGTCGGGGTTGAGGTAGCCTTTCATGATGTTGGGGCCGCGAACGTGAAGACGGCCGCCGGTTTGGACGCCGGGCACGGGTTCGAGGCGGTATTCTATGGCGGGCATGAAGCGGCCTGCGGAGCCGATTTTGGCCTGCATTCGGGTGTTGACGCTGAGGCAGGGGCTGCATTCGGTGGCGCCGTAGCCTTCGAGGATGCGGACGCCGTATTTTTGAGACCATGTTTGGAAGGTGGCCATTTGGGTTTTTTCGGCGCCGGCAAAGAGGTAGCGCAAGGTGTGAAAGTCGTAGGGATGGGATTTGCGAGCGTAGCCGTTGAGGAAGGTGTTGGTGCCGAGCATAATGGTGCATTGGCGGTCGTAGAGAACTTCGGGGATCATTCGATAATGGAGGGGAGAGGGGTAGAGGAAGGCGTAGATGCCGCGCACGAGGGGGAAGAGCGTGCCGATGGTGAGGCCGAAGCTGTGAAACATGGGCAGGGCGTTGAAGAGGCGGTCGTCGTCGGCAACGTCAATGGCGGCCAGCATTTGTTGGATGTTGGCTATGAGGTTGGTGTGGGAAAGCGCAACGCCTTTTGGGATGCCTTCGGATCCGCTGGTGAAGAGGATGACGGCGGTTTCCTGCGGATTGGGCTGAAAGTTTTGGAAGGGTCGGCGCAAGGATTGGCCGACGAGCGTGCGGATTCGCATCCAAGGACTGATTTTTTTGCGCACTTCTTCCAAAAAGAGCAGTTGAATGCCGGATTGTTCCAGCGGCGCGATGTCCAGTTTGGCTCGCTCCAAGAAACGTTTTGAAGTGAGGATGGTTTGGACTTTGGCGAGTTGACAACAAACGCGCATAGCGGCGGCTCCGGCGGAAAAGTTGAGAAGAGCGGGCGTGTGTCCAGATGCCCAGAGGCTGGCCAAAACGACGGGCGCGGCGTTGACGTTGGGAAGAAGAAGGCCGACGGTCTGCGATGGCGGAAGCAGCGAACGCCATTGTTGGGACAGCGCTTCGATTCCAATTGTCAGCTTGCGGAAAGAGAGCGGGACGCGGCTCATATCTTCCAGAACGGAAAAGCCGGGGCGTCGACGGCGGTTTTCCGCAATCGCGCGCAGGACGGTTTGCGGCCCGAACTGAGTTTCGACTTGGAATTGCTGTTCGACCATCCGGTCGCGCAGCCAAGCGGTCAGCGCCCGGCGGCCTTGCGTTGTGCTGGAGAATTCTCGCGCCGGCGGGATTTGTTCGCTAAAATGGACGGTGACTTCGGGGAACCATTGCTTCCAGCCGCGATGCCGAGTCCAGCGCAGGCGCCGAGCGCCGCGCAGATAGCAGGTGATCAACTTGGCGTCGGTTTTGAGAAGCAGAAACCCAGTGCCCTCAAAGAGTTTCATCAGCGAGCCGGTGTTGGAAATTCGGCCTTCGGCAAAGAGAACCAGCCTGCCTTTGGACTTCAGATGCTCGGCGATGTGCTTGACGGCGTAGGGCGAGGAAATGTCCACCGGAAAGGTGCGGCGGCTGCGCATGATTCGGCGGTGAATCCAACTGGTTTCCGCCGCTGCGCTGGAAGTGACAAAACGCCAATCCTCCTCCAGACAAACGCCAACGAACAGCCAGTCGAGCCACGAAATGTGATTGGGAATCAACAGCACGGGGCCGGCGACGTCCAGCTTCTCCTGCCCATAAATGCGGAAGCGAAAGAAAATGCGAAAAAGAAAGCGAAAGAAAGAAATCATTAGGAAAAATTAATTTTTTTTTGTTTGGGAAAAATTAGAAAAAAGCGGAAACGGCGTTTTTTCTGGAAAGGACGCGTCCTCGCGCCGGCGGACGGATTTTACTCGGCTTCTTCAATGCTGATTTCCCGCTCTTGAAGCGTGGCGCCTTCCGCCAACGAAAGTTGAGACAAAGCGCGATTGTATTCGACGAGCGCCTGAATTTCGCCGGAGCGCGCCTGCGTCAAATCTCGCTGCAGTTGCAAAACCACGAAGACGGTGCTCTTGCCGTTTTCCAGCTTGGTTTCCTCCGCTTCCAAAGCGGCTTCGGCAAACTCGCGTTCCTGCCGCGTGGCCTCGACTCGTTGCAAATTAATCTCCGCCAAAGTCACGGCGTTTTCCACATTGACCATGATGTTCTGCTCGAATTGCTTGAGCTGCAGGATCGCCTGCTTTTCCTGCTCGCGCGCAATCTTGAAGTTGTTTCGAGCAACGCGGTTGCCAAGGGGAATGGTCAATCTTCCGCCAAGAGACCAGTTGGAATTTTCTCGGCGACGAAGCTGGCGAAGAACGCCGGAGTAGCCAATGCCTTTGCCATCGGCTTCCCGGCCGGCGGCGGAATAGCCAATGCTCCCGACCACGTCCAGTTGCGGCAGCACTTGGTTTTTGCGGAACTGAACGTTGATTCCGTTCCGCTGGAGGTTGAGCCTCTGTTGCCGCAGATCAGGTCGCAGATGCATGGCTCGGTCCCAACTATCTTGGCGGCGGAAGGGAATCGGCACCGCTTTCAAAACTTCGGTGGCTTCGATTCGGATGTTTTGCCATTCCAGATATTCGTCGCTGAGCAGATTTTTGAGAGCGCTTTGCCGAAGCGCCAAGTTGCGCTGGGCGGAGAGAAGATCGGCCCGCGCCCGCGGCAACTGCGACTCCGCCTGCTTTTCATCCAGCGGCGCGATGGTTCCAATTTGCACCCGCTTGCGATTGTCTTCCAAAAGTTGCTCGGCCAACTGGACGGCTTTTTCCTGCACTTTGACGCTTTCTTCGGCGGCGATCAGATCAAAATAAGCCAGTTCCACTTGCGAAACGGTGTTCATAATCTGCCACAAAAGGGCCAGTTCCGACTGCGCTAGTGCCACTTTGGAAAGCTTGATGTTCAGCCGAGTGGAATCAATCCTCAAATTTTGGAGGAGTGGTTGAGTCAGGTTTAACGAGAAATTGCCTCTTTGTCTGGAGAAAGGATCGTCGATAAATACAGGATCTCCCATCTCATTCCGCCCGATTCGAGAAAACTCGCCCGTTATGTCGGTGATGGATGCCCTAAGGTCATATCGCAAGCCGGAGGAGAGCAGGCCGTTGATGCCGGCGTTGATGTTGTCGGTGTCGCTGGAAGAGCCGGGAATCGGAATGTCAAACTCGGTGTTGAAATCGCTGGGGTCTTGCTGGTGGTTGCGAGTGTAGCCGGCGGTAAAACTAGGATCCCAGCCGGCGTAGGCAATTTGGAGGTTGGCTTGGTCGATGATTGGGTTGATTTTCTCGACTTTGAGCGAGAGATTGTGTTCCAGAGCCGTTTGGATGCAGTCATTCAAGGACATAGGCTTGCCGGCCATCCCCGAAGAATGCGCGGTTTCCTCCGTCGTTTCCGCAATGGCGGGAGAGGAGTCTTGGGCAAGCGGGCAAAGGAGGAAAACCATTCCCGACGAAAACACGGCGACAAGTAGTTTGCACATAAGTGGAGAGAAATATGCAGGGAAAAGTTGCCTTCGTCAAAGCAAATCCAGCGTCCAAAAGAGTGTCTAACAGCAAATGAAGCGCCTTGAGAAGCAACGCCCGCTCCCGCTCATCCTCTCCCCGCCCCGCCGCAGCCGCCGCCGATTCCGTCAAAATCCGCGAGACAACTTGCGCCCGAACTTTGTATTCATGCGTCGGCCCAGTGTCCACGAGCCTCCGCTTTAACGCCGCCGCCCCCAAACGACAAACCGCTTCCCGATCCAACCCCAAAAAAGTCTTCGCCGCCCGATCTAAATCCTCCTCCACCGCCCCCCCAATCCCTCGCCTTTTTGGACTCCAGCACAATCATCAACATGTTGATGAACTCCTGAACCATCCGCATCAAGTAATCCCGCTGAATCATACGCAAAGAAATAAACCCTTCCTCGACTACACGCAAGCAAAATAACCATCCACCGCCGGCAATGAATAACAAAGAAAAACAGCGCAAAACAAAATCCCTACAATCCAATCCTCCGCCAACAAATCAAAACACTTATCCTACTCATTTTACGCAACCGCCCCATCCATCAAAACATCCGAACCAACAAACAAACAACGGAAAAAAACTCATCTTCCCCTCACCTCAGCAAAGACACCCAACCGACAGATTAACAAAACCAATCCTCCCTCTACAATCTCCCACCAAGCCAACCACCATACAACCCATAATCAGCACTTAGCAGTTTACAATCCGAAAACAGCGAGTTCCCTCACCTTGTTGCGAAGTGAACACCCAGTAAATGGTCAGGCAAAAGGGAGTTTTCCCCTCCGGGATTTCTCTTTTTTGACGCTTTCTTGTGAAATCAACAGTCAGCGACCAGAGGTTTCCAATCTGAATTTGCAATCGGCAAGTTAAGATGGCGCATTTTTACGAATTCAGTAACCAATCCGATGACAACAAGTCGGTCAACTTCTTCTCTTCAAAACCCCAAACCCCTCTTCGCGCCCTTTGCAGTTTTGCCATCCCCTTCCCACTCTTCCCATTCCACAAAACTTCCTTGCCCGCAACCAGCAAGATGAGATGGCACACTTTGCTGTTTTCAACAAACTTTCTTTCCTTTTTTGTGCATTTTGAGGTTGGACGCGAGATGGACAAGAGACTGCTAACAAGCCATATCATATTGCGAAGCACTGCTGGATGCCGGACGAATAAAAGTTTCTCCAAAAGCATAAATCCCATTGCGGATTGGATTATGGACTGATTTCCAATTGCCGATTCTTGGGATTTAGAAACCAGTTCGTTAGACGAGGATGGACTTCCTTTGCGGCCGTTTATTCGTTGTTTCATTCCAAGAAAGGCGGAACATGATAAAAATATTCCCATCGTTTGTATAAAAACTAGTGCAACGGGCATCAACAATAAATCTTTTTTAGCGGCGTTTTCTTCTTTGGTTTCTGTAAAGCAAAGCCAAGCGCAGTTGTGTATTGATGTCTACCACTCTGCCAGCTTGCTGCAGATCACCACGCCTTCCGTCACCAGAACCATCAGCCACATTCATATGGAAAAAGACGGAAGTGTGGACATCGTGGGCATTCGAGTCGCGGCAAGTTCGCTCAGCTATTCCACAAACGACGCCGTCTCGTGGACTGGGCAAAGCACTTTGTCTCAATCCATCACCAACTTTGCCGTCAACACCGCCGGCGAGTATTATTACAACTACATCTTCGGCCCTTATTTTGCGGCGGCCGGCACTTTGGGCGCGCCAAGTTCTAGCGGTTTTCGGGTGGTTTCCGGCACGCCCGCAGCCTTGATTCCAGAACCGGAAGAATACGCGATTGTGTTTGGCCTCTTTGCGGCTGGGCTTTGTTCTCTTTCAACGGATCAAGGCGCGAACGGCAAAGTAAAATAGCGCGGCACAGAATCCCGCGGCAACAAGGCCGAGAATCCATCGAATCGCTTTGGCTTGCAACGATAAGCGCGACTGATTTTCCTCGCGAGCGGCTTCAAACAGGCCGACTTCTCGCTGGATTCTTTGTTCCGCCGCTTCCTCTCGGAGCGTCAGCATCCGCCAAGAGCTTGAAACCCGCTGAAAAGACTTGGGCAGTTGTTTGCAATCCTCCACCGTTGCCGCGCCGAATCCCTGTTGCGGCCAAAAGGCCGACTTTTCCTGAGTCCAAATCCGGCGAACGCCTTGATTGGCCGCCAGCACTTTCAACCGGTTCCACAACTGCGGCCTGACCAAAGCCTCGGTCTCTGAGTGTGTGTATGCCTCGCTGTAAATTCGGGCGTCTCGCTTTAGGATTTGAAAGCCCAGCGCGCCCATCAACCGCCCGTCCAAACCTTCCGCCAACTGGAACTCCGTCAAGGTTTTTTCCAAGTCTTGAGCGGGCAACAACGCCGTTCGCCACAAACCGCGCAGTTTGGGCAAATCTTCCACGGTCGCCCGCCGAAAGTGAACGCGGGGCGCCGCCATTATGTTTTCGCCGAATTCATTGCGGAACCGTCCATTACCGAAGTCAGCAGCGCCAGCCAGACAAAATAATAAGCGATCAACATCCACCCCTCGCGGCGGGAAATTCTTTGCCTGGAAAAGAGCATCCAAAACACAAGCGACATGCCGAGGATCAAGGCCGGAAAGTTCAGCGCCTGCGTCATCCGATCCATCGACAAATCTTTGAACGAAGCCGCCCCGCCAATGACTAATGTGAGGTTGGCCACGTTGGCTCCCAAAATGTTTCCTACTCCAAGGTCGGCCACGTTTTGCCGCGCCGACTTTACCGCCGTCACCAATTCGGGCAGGGAAGTTCCCACGGCGACAATCGTCAAGCCAATCACAATCGACGGCACTCCCATCTTCTCGGCCAGATTTTCTGCAGAATCCACGAGAAGCCAGCTTCCTCCCATCACCATGGCCGCCCCAAAAGCAAACACGGCGACGGCGCCCTTTGGACTCCTCAATCGATCCCTCAACCAAGGACTTCCAGACGCCGTCGACTCGGCCTCAATGCTCCGCGCTTCGGCCAAGTCTTCAGGGCGGGAAGAGCGGCGATGATGAAAGAAATCGCAGGCAAAGTAGCCGACGCCCAACGCGGCCAGAACAAAGCCGGCCGCTTGAGGCAATCGCAAATTCCAAGTCAAAATCAACAGCAACACGGCGAAGGCGAACATTGCCGTCAAAGGAATCCGTATCTCCGCCAAGCGAACCCCAATGCTCCGAATGGCCGCCATCACTCCCAAAATCATGCACATGTTGCACATGCAGGAACCCACCGCGTTGCCCACTCCGATGCCGGGATTCTGCTTGATTCCGGATGTAATTGAAGTGACCAACTCCGGCGAAGTGGTGGCCAAACTCACCAAAGTCGTGCCAATCACCACTCGAGGCACTTCCAAAAACTCCGCAATGCGCACGCTCGAAGCGACGAATAAATCGCCTCCTTGGATAATCAGCCCAAGACCGAGCAGCAACAGCAACACCAAAGAAACCACTTCCCCCGTCATAAGCGCCTTTCCCACCGGTCCGCCGGACGCGGCTTTCCCGACAAGAAAAAAATGCCGATTGTTCCCGCATTCCGCGCTGCGCCTTCCCAATAAAAGAGAGCCAGAGAAACGGGAAGCACTCTGGCCATCGCTTTGGCAATCATGGGAGAAATATTCGAGGAAGAAACAACGGCAAGGCTATTGGGAGGATGAACTAAGGCGAATCCGGTAGAACTGGAAGTCCGCTTCGGCAGCGCGATCATCGACAACTCGGCGCGGTCGCGTGCCAAATTCGTATTCTCCAACGATCCGCCAATTTTCAAAATCAGAGGTGGCTTGCACTTGGAAGGAAACGTCGTTCGGCCCCGAAGCCGCCAGTTCCATTTTGCCGTCTTCGCTCATGCCGATGACGTCTAACCGAATCTCGGTGTCCTCAACGCCCTGCACTCGAAAATAGCGGGGATGGGGAAAGTCTTCAGAAATTGGAAGAGTCAGACGGCCGCAAGGCGGAAGGCTGTCGATTTTTTTCCAAAACCTCCAATTCTGTTGATCGTGAGAATATTCCAACAAAACGGTCTTTCCCGTCGTCCCTTGCAATATGATTTCATCATCGTTTGGCGTGAGTGAAATGCGAACGGAATCTTCCGAATGCGCATGGATTCCGGCGAGAAAGTTTATCGGGCCTGCGTTTGACTGTGTAAATTTCCATTGGCCATCGACCTTTTCCCAATAAAAGGGCAGAGTTCCTCCTACCGCTACCTTTTCGAGATTCATAGACATTCCAGTGTCCACATCCTTCCAATTGTCTAATGGACTGTTTCCTTTAATATCTTCCCACCCAACATCGTAGTACACCAGTCTGGCCCTGTCGCCAACTAGTCCGGAAAGACCTCCAAACTCCGCCGTCCAAGTGAATCTGTCAGGCACTTCCACGTTGATATCTGTAAAAAAGATGGCTTGAAAATTACCGGGTCCAATCGGCGTAGGATCGCTCTCATAAAGCAACGTGTCGGGTTGGCGGAGTTGAGGAGCGGCGGAATGAAACGCTTCGCCGTCGTTTGCGTAGAAACGAAGTGTGCAGGTTTCATCGCCTTCGGCAACAAAGTCGCCATAGTAAAAGAGAAAAAATCGGAAGACGTTTCGGCTACTCTCGCACAAAACAATTTCGTTGCCCTTTTCGTTGGACGTCGACCGAAATTTTGGAGCATTGTCTGCTCCACCGGTCGTGTTGTCGTAGATGATTTCCACATCGATTGTCCCCGGCCCCGGCGGGGCCGGCGTCTCTTGGGCAACAATAGTTGGGCGAGGAAGGCCGGCGAGTGCCAGCGCAATGCACAGAGTCGCCCGCAGCCGCGCGCTCGTCCGTTGGTTTTCTATTCTTGTTATCATCGAGTTACAATAAGTGTGCGCGTCGTTTTTCCGTCCGCCGGAGTTTGGCATCGTCTCTTTTGTCGAGCCATTTGCCGGTCATCTTTCCTGCTTTTCACGGATAAATAAAAGTTAGACATAGGTTACACCCAATGCCTTGAAAAATCAAACAGAATTGGCGCATTCTCGTCGGATTTTGCAGATTTTCCTTGCATGTTTGCGAATGAGGACGATGCTTGCTGAATTGCCGGGCGTCGCCGTTTTGCATTAGTTTCTTTCTTCCTTCGGAAAAATAGGGGCGGTAAAGTTCACAACGCGTTATGATGGAAACAGAAAGAAATCTACGAGATGTCGAAATCTATCTGGAAAAACGGTGAAGGCATGCCACTATGGTGCGCACAAAACAGATTTGCGTAAAAAATGAAAGCGATTGTTTCTTTTTTGGCCTTGTGCGTCGTTGCGGCGGCAATTTGGGGATGGCGGGAAGCGAGCAAGCTGCGCGCCGACAACGAGGCGCTGCGGCAAAAGCTGGCCTCCGTGGAAACGACACATCGGGAGCAGGCGGAGGCTTTGCAGGCACGGCATCAGAAAGAGGTGGAAAATCTTCAACGCGAAGCGCAGGAGGTTCACAAGCTGCGCGGAGAAGTTAACCGCTTGCGAAGCGGCGCCGACTCTTTGGCGCAGTTGCAGGAAGTTCAAAGCCGACTAAAAAGGGAAAACCAGACATTGCGCGAGGCCGCAAGAAAAGCCGCCGCCCGGCCAACGGAAACAACGTTCGAACGAGGAAACTTCCCAAGGGAAAGTTGGGAGTTTTTGGGATATAAGTCGCCGGAAGACGCCTTGGTCTCGGCGATTTGGACGATGCAACAGGGAGACCCGCAGGGCTATTTCGAGAGTCTGGCGCCCGCAGAGCAAGAGCGAATGGCCGAACGATGGCAAGACAAAACCGAGGAAGAGATAGCGAACAAACATCAATCCGACGTCGCGCCCATATCCGGCATTCGAGTGCTGAACCGCCGTGATATTTCCGATCATGAGGTCGTCTTGGATGTTTATATTGACGCCGAAGGGAAGGGACGCATGCAAACGGTTTCCATGCAACGAATCGACAACGAATGGAAGTTTGCCGGAGAAATTCCGGCGGAAACGCCGTAATCCGTCCAGTTTTCTTTTCAATTCCTTCCGCGCGAATGGTTTCGATTCGGCGCTGCCGCCCCGGAGTAAAGGTTTCTACCATCCGAACTGCTCTGATGAAAGCGGGCAAAGCTTTTGTTCAAGCCGGCGGAGGCTGGGTAAACGACTCCGTTCCAGAAAAAGAGTACGAAGAAACCGTCAACAAAGCCAAATCCATGTTTCAAACCATCGCTTTGGCGCAAACCATCAACAAAAAAGAACGCGGTTAGAAAGCGTCGATTTTTTCGTCCGCAAAAATAGCAAAGAGGCATCAACAAGAATGGGACGGCTTGGCCGCCGCCCGACTTCTCCACTTCCGAACGAACGCAAAGGCCAGCAAACCCAAGCCGACAACCAAGGCATATTCTTCCGGCTCCGGCACAATCCTCAGTTGGATGCCGTCGCTGTCGCCTCCCATCCGAAAGGTGCCGGGGTTGAAGGCTTGGTCAAAAGTGGCGCCCACGGTTGCATCCAGGCTGAAGAAACGTTCGCTGTTGGCGGTGTAAGAGTAGGTTTGGCCGGTACCCGCAGGAAGCGAGGAAGCAGAATCGGTGACAAAGTCCCAGTAATGAAGGCCGCCCGAGATGAGGAAGCGAAGGCCGATCACATTGAAGCTGTTTGTCGCTCCGTTAGCGATTCGAGACATCGGCAGGCCGCTGTCGAAAGGAACGTACTGTCCTGAGCTAAAGCTGCCTTCGATGGCCGCGTTGTAGGGGAAAGGAGTGTATGGCCGGGTTTCTAAAAGAGTGTTCAGCTGAGCGATCGATCCCAAACTCGAGTGAGAAGAATTGGCCATATTGTTGTCTCCCCTGGTGAATGTAGAGACTGATGAAGGCCGATAGTTTCCATCGCCGCCAAAAGTGATTTTCATGGCTCGAACGCCATTGGTGCCGGTTAATGTAATCGGGATTTGAGCTTGGGTTTCGGCAACGGCAAGCGCCAAGATTATGGCGGCCAAAAGAAGCCGCTTTAGTCGCCTAAGCGGGGGGGGGGCAGTGTTGCGGATTGCGGGAAAACCGAGCGGATCGAAGCCGCCCGCCCAAGAGAACTTGACTTTTTTGTTTATACATAAAATCGTAAATTGCTTAAAATTTATTCAACAATAACCGCGCTCGCCGCAAAGTCAATCCCAATCAAAAGAATTTTGCGTCCAAAAACAAGATTCCCCAACTTTCATCGCCAAATCGATATCAACAAACCATAGCGAACGAGCATGTTTCCGAAAAGGGTTATTTTTGGGGACCGGCAAAGGGGGGACGCTCAAACATGGGTTCTTTTTCTCGGACGCGGGGATCGCCGGTGGATTCTAGGATGCCATTCAACCGGGCGAAGAGTTTCGTTTTTGCGATTTGGTATTGGGATTGTCTCGCTACGTTGCGCATCTGATGCGGATCGGTTTTGAGGTCGTAGAGTTCCTCCGCAGGTCGTCGGCCGAAGGCGTAGTCAATGTAGCCTCGCATCGCTTGGTCGTTTCGGGCGTCGCAAAGCCAGGCTTTGGTGGGGCTGGCGTCAAAGTCGGCAAAGGCGATGAAAGTATTTTTTTCCAGCTGTTCTTTGTCGGGAAAAGACGGGCCGTTTTCTTCCATGCCAAAACCCGGCGCAATGCCCATAGGCCATCGGTCGGGTTTAAAGTTTCGGATGTATAGAAATTCTTTGGTGCGAATGGCTCGTTGCGGATAAGGCAAAAAACCGGGGCGCGCGACGGCGACGTGCCTCTCCCGCCCAATGACGACAAAGTCGCGGCTCGAATCGATTTGCCCGGAGCCTTCGGCCTTGAGAATGGTCGCCAAACTTTTCCCTGTCATTGCGGGAGGAATGGCGGCGCCGGCAACTTCGAGAAAAGTGGGCGCCAAGTCCATTAGATTGACAAAATCGTCGATCTGCCGATTGGGCGAGACGGAATCTCCCCAGCGAACGGCCAAAGGAACGGCAACGCCAAAGTCGTATAAATTGCACTTCGCCCGCGGGAAGCCGGGAATGCCGTGATCGCCGCTGATAACGACGATAGTTTGCTCCAGCTCGCCAATTCGCTCCAGCTCGCCAAGCAGGACGCCGACGGCGGCGTCAAAGGCCTGCACTTCGCCGAGATAGTCCGCAAAGTCTTCGCGAATTGCATGCACATCGGGCAGGAAGGGAGGAAGTTTGCCTTTCAAAGAGTCCGGCTCAATTCCCCAAAGCGCGGCGCCGGATCCTTGAACCCACTTTCGGTGGCAGTTTGTTGGGCCGGACCAGTAGCAAAAAGGAGACCCGGCCGGGCGTTTGTCCAAAAAATCCCTGAAGTTGTCGAGCACTTCGCGCAGGAGGGTTTTGCGGACGTCGTCCGAGTTTTCCGCGCCGCTCACGATTTGCGAGAAGCGGTTGAAACGGTTGCCGAATCGATTGTAGTCGTAGGTTTTGGCGCCGTAGGGCGCGTTGGCCGGACGGCCGGGACTCCAGACTTTGTAAGAATGGCCGATATGGTAACCGGCCTCCCGCAACAAGAGTGGGTAGGTTGGGATGGACTCATCCCAAACGGCGCCTTGCAAAATAGCGCCTCTTCCGGTTCGCCAAAAGTATTGGCCCGAAAGCAAGGAACTGCGGCAAGGAGTGCAAGAGGGCGCGGGGACAAAGGCATTGTGAAACAGAATGCCTTCGCGGGCAATTCGGTCAAAATGCGGCGTTTGGACGACGTCGTTGGGCGTGTTCGGAGTTCGCTCTGAATAGGCGCCGGCGTATTTGCCCCAATCGTCGGCAAAGACGACGAGAATGTTCGGCTTGTCCGGCGCTTTGGGAGCGGCGCAAAGCGCGCCAAAAGCAAACACAGCCGCAAAGACAAAGCCGCAAAGTCGCCAAGCGGCGCGGGCGGCAAGCGCGATGCGCGCTTTTTCCGGGACGTTTCTTTTAGTGATTTGTGTTAGCATAACGGCGTTACAGTTTGTCATCAGCGTTAGTTTGTTCTTGGTTAAGATTAATCAGGTTTCCAAGTTTCACTTCAAAATCTTGACCGCTTTCTTTCCCCGGATGGCGGTTTGTTTGATTCATTTGATTTTCCGAAAGGCTTGTTATCAAGCTTGGCGGGCGGTGCTGGTTGGAATTGACGGCTTGTTGTTTGGGGAGTAGTTTAGCGCATGAGCAACATCTGCCGGGCTCGCTTGACGGAGCGGCTTAGTTGGCGCTGATAGCGCGCCGGAAGGTTAGTGTATTTTCGGGGGAGCAATCGTCCTTGGTCGGTGACGAATTGCTTCAAGAGATCGACGTTCCGATAGTCCAGCTGGTCGATGGCGAAGTCGATTTTTGGTTTGGGCCGCGGCGCGCGGGCAAGTTGGCGGTTGGCGTCTTGGCGACGTTTGTCTTTATTTTTCTTGTACGGCATAAGGTAAAAGAGTTTGTTTATTTGATTTCTCGGTGCAGGGTGCGGCGGCGGAGAAAGGGGTTGTATTTCTTTTTCTCCACTTTTTCGGTCTGCTGTTTTTTGTTTCGGGAGGTCATATAGCGTGAAGGCGGTTTTCCTTCGGCTCTGGCTTCGGTGCATTCGATGGTGACGATTTCACGCGGCATAGTTTGCTATTGTTGGTCTTTGTTGGGATTGGTTGTGTGGTCGGCGTCTGTTTCGTCTCCAATTTCCAGAGGAGGCGGAGGACTGCCGGCGGAGTCAATGGTGCCGAGGGCGCCGAGCCTCCGTTGCCGGAGCGCGCCATCTTTTTCTAGTTGTTTTTGAGCCTTAACGGTGTAGCGCGTCCACGGAACCGCTCTCAGCCGCGCTTTGGGAATGGCTTTGCCCGTCAGTTCGCAGACGCCGTAGGTGCCTTTTTCGATTCTCTTTAGGGCTTCTTCGATTTCGTAAACGGCGTCTTGATCGGAGGAGAGCAAGCTGAGCGCAAAGTCTCGGTCAAAATTATCTGTCCCTGAATCTGCCATGTGCAGGCCGTAGCTTTGCAGATGTTCGGCGGATTCTTTGGCTAGGCCGTCCATTTGATTGAGGAGGCGGTCGTGCAGATCGACGAGCGTCTTGTAATGTTTTTCCCACTTCGGATTCACCTGAACGGGTTTGTATCTGGATGCGGATTTCTTGCTTTCCGCCGTATGCGGAGAATCTTGCGGAATGCCCAAGATGACCGCCGTCGTTGCCGCAGCGACAGGGGTTTTGGCCGGCTTTTTCCGCCTGCCCGACTTTTTGGCAGTTTTCTTTTTTGCCTTCACAATTCCTTGTTTTCCAAACTTTTTCCTCGTTAGGCTTGTTGTCGCGGCCGTCTTTCCGCCGGCCAACGCGCTTCCCATCTCAGTCAAAAGGAAGGCAAGCATATCAGACGAAAATAAAAATGCCACAAAAAAAAATCCGCCCGCGTTTGTCGGCCGGCGGCGGTTATTTCTCTCGGTTTTCAATCCGTTTGCGCTGAATCAGGGCGTAGGCGTTGTGGTTGTGGATGCTTTCCAAATTTTCAGCCTCCACTTGGTACCAAGTGATGCGCTCGTCTTGTTGCAGGCGGCGGACGACGTTTCTGACAAGGTCTTCCACGAAGACGGGGTTTTCGTAGGCGGATTCAGTGACGTGCTTTTCGTCGGGCCGTTTGAGAAGCGCGTAAAGGCCGCTACTGGCGGAGGCTTCCACAATTTCAATGAGGCATTGAATCCAGACGGTGAACCGCGAACGGATTTGAACGGCCACCACTCCTCGTTGGCTGTGGGCGCCGTATTTGCTGATGGATTTGGAACAAGGGCAAAGGGTTTTGACGGGCACTCGGACTTCCAAAGCAATCTCCGATCTTTCTCGAACTCGGTCGGCAAGGATGCGCGCTTGGTAGTTCAACTGGCTCGGTTGCTTGGTGATCGGCGCGGACTTCCACAGGAAAAACGGGAACGACATTTCTAAATAAGCCGCCCGCGCCTCCAAACGCGCTTGCATCGTTTGCAGGATTTCATCCACGTTCTCGACGCTGAAAGTCTTGTCATGCTCGTTCAAAACTTCGATGAACCGGCTCATGTGCGTGCCTCGAACATCGGGAGCCAAGTCCACAAACATGTTGAACTGAGCGACTGTTTCTTGGACGTAGTCGTCTCGGTCTCGGAGCCGAATCGGCGTTTCCAGGCGGCGAATGCCGACTTTGTCAATCGAAATGGCGCGGACGTCCGTCTCGCTTTGGAGGTCGTGAAGATCGGCAGATCCAATTTTAAGCGGCCTGTGGTTTTCTGAAATTGAACGCATTCGAGAAAGACGTTATCCTCTAAAAATCTCAAATCAAACTGAATTCGAAGGTTTGGCGATTTGTTTGAAGAAAGTCCGCGCATCCCGTTCTCGGAACGGATCGCGAGGCTGTTGGTTCGCCATTCTCCTCTGGATGACGGCTTGGCCGTCATTCGCCGATGACTTTGCGTTCTCCGTTGCCAGCTACAATGTAGACGGGTATCGGCTCTCGCCGGCGGATCGCTGGTCGCCCAAACCGCTACTTTCCCGGTCGGAAGTGGCCGAGGTGATTCGCCTAGCGCAACCTAATCTGTTGGCACTTCAAGAAGTTGGTTCCCCGCAGGCATTGGAATTTCTAAGCAAGAATCTCCTCGAACTGGGGCTGGAATATCCTTTCCGAGAATTCTTGCAAACCGAGAGCCAAAAAATTCACTGCGCCGTGCTCAGCCAATTTCCCATTGTCGCCAACCGATCGGATCCAAGCGCGGAATTCGCCCTTTACGGAAAATCTTTTCAAGTGTTGCGCGGCGTGATGGAATTGGACGTCGAAACGCCGGGCGGCTATCAATTCACTTTGTTTAACGTCCATCTCAAGTCCAAACTGCCGGCATGGTACGCCGACTCAACCGACTATCGCGAGGCGGAGGCAAAAGTCCTGAGACAAAAAATCAGCCAGATTCTTCAAAAAAATCCCAACCGAAACCTCCTCGTCGCCGGCGACTTGAACGATTTTCCCCGCTCGAAAACGTTGCGCCAAATTCAAGGCAAAGGAAGGCTTCGTCTTTGGGACGCCCGCCCGACGGAATCCAAAGACAAGCCAACGGCAAGCAAGGGCGACGCCCGGAAATCCACCGGCGTTTCCTGGACTTACTATTTCCCCGACAAAGACGCCTACTTCCGTTACGACTATCTCCTGATAAGCGCGGGAATGAAACGAGAATGGCTGGAAGACCGCTCCGTAATCCCTTGGCATCCCCAGTGGAATCTGGCTTCGGACCACCGACTCATCCTCGCCGAATTTCGTTGCCAAGACCATTGACAAGAAGACGAATTGCGCTTGCCGTTTCGGAAGAAGAACAGTAAGTTAGTGGAAGAAAGTAACGCACTATCAGGGGAAGGAGAGAATCCGAATGGATAACCGCGGGAACACAACCAGAGAATTTAGAGCCGAATTCAAATGCAAATGCACCCACTGCGGCGCAAAGGTTTCGTCCAGCGCAACCATCACCCTGCGCAAAATGACCGGCGCCTACGACAGCGATTCTGAGGAATATAAAATCGCCGAGAAAATCGCCAAAGAAGCCGTCATCGACCTGATTCGAAACGGCAAACTAACCGCAACTTGTGAAAACTGCGGAGCCACGGAAACGATAACTCCGCCGACAACAATGAATCTGCCGCCAGGACAACGCCCCGAACTCAACTAACCGAGCCAAATGCAACTTCACCGCGACTGAAGGCGGCCAGATCTCTTTCACGTCAACGCCTTCGCCAGACTCAACGCCCCAGTTTTACATCGCAGAATGAAAACGAAGATATGGATCGCCGTAATTGCGTTAACCACTGGATGCGCATCTACCGGAGGCAGTTTGAGTTCGAAGGACAGTTCTAATCAATCCATCCTCGTCCAAGACAGGTTTTCAGGAGAAGTGTTCATTGTGGAATCCGAGTCGGATCCAATGCCGAAGGGCAGAGCGGCTCGTCAACTCTGGTTGCAACGCAAAATCTCGACAACGCCGGGATTGTATCGACCTCACATTCCGCAAAATTACAGCCCCCCAACTTTTCCCCAACGATGAAACACGATAAGAAGACGGAATCATTGAACTGCATGCCGCGTCCTTTCGCGGACAAGAGACGGGACAGCGCAACGATTTACGAACCTATCTCTTTGCTGGAATAGACGAACACGGCGGTTTGCCCCATTGCTTCCTTTTGCCCAGAACGGAAAATGTTTGGAAGAAAACGAAACAAAACCGAGCATCGCTACTACCTCTTGCCGGGAATGGGGCGGGCCAACAAACGCAAGCGAGCCACTTTCTTTCGAGTCGCCCTAGCGGTGGGCGTTTTCGTTTCTCTGCTCGTTGCCTGGTTCCTTTATTGGAACAACCGAATCGGCCTGTGAACGAAAATCTTGCAAGCGGAAAGCCGATCAAAATCCGCAAAGCCTTTTGACAATGAGCCGCGAAAATCGAATGTTGCTCCTCTTGTTCGTGGGCATGGCCGCCTTGTTCACCTTTTTTCGGGTTCGCTATCCCAACATTGGCGTCAGCGCGAACGAAGAACACCCGGCAATGCAGACGCCCGCCCTGCAAGTCGCTTGCGAAACCAAACATCTGCCGGCCGTCGAAAAAGTAGCCCGCAGATATGAATTGGAATTTGGAGTGCAAGTAACGCTGGCCGGCATTCCCGTCGACGTTGTCCGCGAAGAAGAATACGATTTGGTGATTCGAAGAAGTCAACCAGATCCGTCGCAAAGCGGACCCCTTGGCGAAAATCAGTTTCTAGCGACAATCCCCTCGGCAGACGGCGAAAAAGAAAGCCAAACCATCTTGCGGGCAACGGTCTTCTCAACTACAAACGCCAAAAAACAAGGCGCCAGCCGATTCGCCAGATATCTGCTTGCCCGCGACAAAGGCTTGCCTCTTCTCGCTCCCGATAAATCCGCCGCCAACGCAGACCCGTGGAACGAAAATCCCCAACCAACCGTGCTGGTTGAAGAAGCAGCCTTCCCCTTTCTGCAACCAGAACTGAAACATTTTGAGGAAAACGAAGGTGTCCGCCTTCTTTTAACAACGGGAAACTGCGAACTTCTTTCCCGCAAAGCCCACGCAACCAAAACCGTGGACGCCGTGATTTCATTCGGCGCGAATTGCGATCTCGGCGTTGCCGCTCCCCGCTGGCGTCCAATGCAAATCCCCAGCCGGCAAATCGTTCTGGCCACCTCGCGCCAAAGCAAACCCTTCCTCGACGAAGGAGCTTTCCAACCCGTTTCCCTTCGGCTTGGCAGCGTTCGAGGAATTCACAAGATCCTCCTCAAACAAACGCCCCAACACGCTTGGCCGCAACGCTTTCGCCAACTTCTGACCGCAAAATCTCCCGCCGAATACGCCAAACCGCAAAGTTTGCTGCGCGCCATCGCGCAACGCAAAATAGACGTTGGGATTATCCTAGAACAGCCAAACCAGCAGACAAACCCCCAAATCCGCCTCGAAACCCTGCCCAACGCCGCTGCCCGCTTGCCAATCCTCTTTTGGATTTCCCAAAACTCCAACTATCGGCAACTCTTGTCTCGCTTATGCGCTTCCATGAGCCGCCGACAACCAGCCGCCGACAATTAAGCAATCAGCGAAGAATTTTGGCTCTTTTTGGCGAATTTCTTCGTTTTCGGCAAACTTTTTTTCTTTTTTTGTGGATTTCGATTTGACAAACGGGGGGGGGGGGGGTACCTTTCCTCAACTCCCGCGCGAAAGCGGAAAAGAGCGGGCGACAAAAACAACAGACTATTTTTTGTATTATCAATGAACGCACGAAAACGAACTTTTCGCAATCAGTTTGGTTTAGCGGCTTTGGTGGCGGCCTATTTGTTGCCTTTCCTTCCTGGGGAACAAAGCCAAGCGCAGTTGATCCTCAGTGTCTATCCCAGCCAAGACGAAACCAACCAAACTCTTTGGATTTTCTCAGGCTCCTCCTCTTCCCGCTCTGCCAGCGCCCAAATCCGAAACTCCAGTGCTAGCAACTTCGACAATCAAGACTCTTGGCAGGTGAACGACAATAACGGCAACATCTTCGACGCCAACAAGCCCAGCGACCAAGTCTTCCAACTCTCTTCCTTGTTTTCTAGTTCTAACGCCAAAGACATCGCCTCGGTGAATGCCCGAATTCCCAGCGGCGGCAAAACCGACATCACCTTTGCCGCCAGCGCCACCAACACTCCGACCATTACCGTCGGCAGCGGCAACGGAACCATTTCTCATCTTTTCTTAGACGAAGATGCCTCTGGCATTGCGCATTATGATGATGTTGGCATCCGATCCAGCGGCGGTTTCAACTACGGCACTGGGGCTTCTTCTTGGGTGGGCGCCGGCTTGCTAAACAAACCCATTGGCGACTTCTTTGCGGGAACTTTTAACAACCGGGCGGACTCTCCCTTCTTTGCGGCGAATTCTCAAGGCTCGATTCGGATCACCATCAACAGCGCCTTCATCCCCGAGCCCGAAGAATACGCGCTTGTGTTTGGCTTGTTCGCTTTGGGCTTTGTCATTCTCCGCCGCCACTGGCAAAAGAAACGCCAAGCCGCCAATTCCTAACGCCGCCGCCAAAAGTCGATGATTTGCGGCCGCTGATTTTGTTGCCGGCGGACTTTGCTTGAAACTTAACTTCGATTCCGAGTTTCCAAAGCGGAGTTTTTTGCTAGGAGCGGAACGACGAAATTGGCAAAGCGCAATGAGTTTGCGCGCGCGAAGACTCTCGGTTGCGAGACGATTCAACTATCGCATTATTGGGCTTGTATCGAAAAGGATTGTCTGCCGAGAGACAAAGTTCCGTCGCTCAAAACTCGCGCTCGCAGGCCTCCTCTTCCTCGAAGCGCAACTTCCGCTCCGTCACAAAAGGCGCGGTTCATCCAGTAGCACGGGCTGGCTTGCTCCACGCCTTCAAAAGCAATCCCGCCGAGCCAAAAGCGCCGCCCAATCAATGCATTCAACTCCAGCCCGGAAACGACCACATTCCGCCGAAATACCGAAGGAGGTTTGGACTGAATGGAAAACTGCTTTTGCAAGTCTTGATAAACTTCCAATGAAAAGAAGGTTAACTGCCCTTTGTAGTTGGGTTTGAAGTCGAAGAAACGATCTCCCCAAATGCCTTTGCCGGCGACGCATTCAATGGAAGTTTGCTCCGTCATCTCGTGCGGCGCCGGCTCTTTGCCGTGCCGTCCCATAAAACGATGTCCACTGGAAATGAAGAGAAATCGAACTTGAATGTCGTCTTTCATATTTTGTTACGCTGGCAAAAGACATCGTAGCGGACGGATGCGGTTTAATCCAATCTCAAATCTATCCCTCTTTGGCAAATCCATCCATTGTTGTGGAACAAAAAAACTCCGCTTCCAGAAAGATGGAAACGAAGCTGCTTGGAAAAAACGAGGCCAACAGAATCAAAGGCCAATAGCCCAAACCACAGACCGCCAACCCTAGCCGAAGGACTTTGACCCCCAAAATCACTAGCCGCAAATCCTCAATCCCCAATCGCCGACCACCGATGTCCCCTCAGTTTGCCGGCAACGAAGACTAAGAAGTTCTGACAGCTTGGCGTTTCTTTTGCAGATGGCGGCGGAAGAGGACAAAACCCAGCGCAAACAAACCAAAAGAATACTCGGCAGAATAGCTTTTGTCCAGAGTGTCTTGCCCGCCGCCTATTCAATAGAATTAGAGAAAATCATCCAGCCGAAAGCATCGTTTCTCCATGTTGATTGCCTTCTCGGTGATTGTGCCAATTGTTAATTAGAAACCGTGAAGTCTTCCCTCGTCGAGAGTGAATCTAGAGCATGTTCCCATAATCCGAATTCACCGCTCTTTCCGAAACAAGAAAAACTCCGCTTGGGAAATCCCAAAAGCGGTTGCTCTTGAAAAAACGAGGCCAACCTCAATCCAAAGGCCAATAGCCCAAACCACAGACCCCCAACACTAGCCAGAGGACTTTGACCCCCAAAATCACTAGCCACAAATCCTCAATCCCCTATCGCCCAGCCTTCTTCTGCCTCTTCTTGAAAAAGCCCTAACCCCCCCAAAAAGCCTCCGACCACTTGGTTCGCCAGCGCAGCAAGTAGCCGGCTACAAAGTGGCGGCGGCTTGTCGTTTCCTTTGCCAGTGGCGGCGATGAAAGAGAACAAAACCCAGAGCAAACAAGCCAAACACAACTGCGCATTCTTCCGGCTCAGAGATGATGGTGCCGCCATGAAAGCGAAGCGAACGGCAAAGTCAATACAACCAATTCCCATCAGCGCAGCAACTAGCCGGCTACAAGTCACTGAGCCGTGGATCCCCGCAAATACCCGGCTGTTGGAGGAGGCAGGAGAATCTACAAATCACAAGATACCGACCACGAAGCTATGGTGGTTTGTCGCTTTTGTCGCTTGCCGCACAAACAGCCAAAAAATCCGCATCGCCAAACCAAGGCTACAAAGTGGCGGCTTGCCGTTTCTTTTGGAAGTGGCGGCGGAAGAGGACAAAACCCAAAGCAAACAAGCCAAACACAAGCGCGTATTCCTCCGGCTCAGGGATGATCCCGCTGTGAATGCGCAAAGTCACTCCGTCTCTGGCAAAGTTCGGATCCGTTCCCGCGAAGTGGTTCACATTCCCGCTAACAAAATCGCTGACCGGCTTGTTTATTAACAAGCCCGATCCCGTCCAAGAAGACGCCTGCCCATTAAGAAGCCCATAGTTGAAGCCGCTGCTCACCCGAATGCCAATGTTGTCGGCGACATTCTGATCGTTCATAAACATCCGATTAATCGTGCGGTTGACGGGCGTCGTGCCGATGGTGATGGTCGGCGTGTTCGTCGCGCTGGCGGCAAAAGTGATGTCCGTTCTGCCTCCGCCCGGAATTCTGGCTCTCACCGAAGCGATGTCTATGGTGTTGGTGCTGGAAAAGAGAGGAGAGAGCGTGATTTGCGCGCCGGAAGGATGATTGGCTTGGTAAATGTCCCTTTCCGTTTGCCAACCATCGGCACTGCTGTGCGTAGTGGCGGAAGTTCTTAGAGTGGCAGGCGAGGCGATGCTGGAGCTGCCGGAGAATATCCAGAGGGTATGGTTGGTGCTATCCTGGCTGGGATAGACATCAAGGATCAACTGCGCCTGGGCGTTGTCCCCCCCCCCCCCCGCAAAGGCAGAAGACGGCGGCCAATAAAGATAGTTTTCGTTTCATAAGAATCTAGTTTGTTGTCAAAAATCTCTTTGTTTCTAATCCTTCCTCCGCAACGAGTCAAGCCCTAAATCCACAAAAAAATAAAAAAAGTTTGAGAAAAGTTCTTTGGAAAACGGGAAAAAGCGCAAAAAAAGGGAATTCGGGCTGGGAAAATTCATAGTTTTGCTCTTCCAGTCGCGGAAAAGAAAACTTTGGAGGGGGTTGGCCGTCCAAGCGGCGGCGTGGCTTTCGTGGATGAGATGGGCGAGCCAAAGCTGGTTTCGGCGCGAATTGGAGGAGAGTGCAAAACAAGGAAACCCTCAAAAAGCGCGCAAAATTCCATCTTGCTGTTCCAGGAAGCGCCTCCTTACCGTTGCGGGAAGATAAGTTTTGAAAGTTTTTTGAGGCGAACGGCGGCCAAGCGGCGCGTGGAATTCGCCAAGGAATGGGTGAGTCAAAGCTGGTTTCGGCGCGGTTTGTCGGCTTTGGGAATATTTTGGCTTGGGGTCGCCTTGCTATTGCGGAAAAAGAAAGCTTTGAAAGCGGTTGGCCATCCGAGCGGCAAGGTGGCTTTCGCTTGCGGGAATGGGCGAGCCAAAATGATATGGGTGAGCCAAAGCTGATTTTGGCGCCAATTGGAGGAGAGTGCAAAACAAGGAAGTCCTCAAAAAGCGCGCAAAATTCCATCTTGCTGTTAGCCAAGCGCCTCCTTGCCGTTGCGAGAAAAAGAAAGATCTTTGGAGGCGGTTTGGTCGTCCAATCGGCAAGGTGGCTTTCGTGGATGAGATGGGTGAGCCAAATCTGGTTTCGGCGGAGTTTGTCGGTTTTGGGAATTTTTGGTTTGGGGTCGTCTTGCCGTTGCGAGAAAAAGGATGTTTCATGGAACGGGAACAACGGGATGGGACGACAAAACTGCAAAGAGCGCGAAGAGGGGGATTAGTTTTGAAGGAGTTCCCTTGGTTATTGTGGCTGGGTTTTTGGCGCGGTTTGTCGGCTTGCGCATTTGTTGATTTTTGAAGAGTTGGAAGGAATTTTCTCATGATTGGTTGAGGACGCTCTTCTCTTCGATTGACCGGTTCGTCGTCTTCGTGCTGGCCGCTGGCTTCGCAACAAGAGCGTTCCAAAGAGAAAGCCCGGAGGGGGAAATTTGCCTTCGCCTTGCTGTTGAGGGGATGGATTTTGAAAGCTTTTTGAGGCTGCTGACGGGAGCAAGTGGCAGCATGGATTCGTGGATGGGATAGGCGAGCAAAAGATGATTTCGGCGCTGTTTGCGGGCTTGCGAGTTCTATGAGTTTTTTTGGAGTTGGGAGGAGTTTTTTTGTGGATTGGTTGGGTTCGCGTTTCTTTTGGAGTCGCCGCATTGGAAAAGCGCAGGCACGGCTTGGTTGGTTGGCGTCGACTGGCAAGGTGTTCAATATCGATTTTGTGGCGGCTTGTTGGCGAGGATGAGCGAAGGCGGTAGTAATTTTGGGGCGTTTTAGCGGCTCTATAAGCGTTTTGAGATGGCTTAGTATCGGCTTAGTGACAGCTCAGTGGCTGGCTTGGTGGATGGGAAAAGCGATGGAAAGGGATTTTGCGGCATTTTTCTTCAAAGCGCCGCTATTGGTGGGAACACGCCACAAGCACTAGATGGATTAAGCAATCCTTGCGGAATGCGCTTTGATGGAAAGAGTATAACGTCCGTCTCGGAAACGAAGCGTCGCCTCCGCCCCAAAAAGAGCCGACAGACGGCTGGAAGACATCACTCGCCGTCGATGCCCGGAATGCAATACTCGCCCGCCGCGCAAGAGCAATACGTGAGTGAACACAGGCGTGATTTCTTCGACGTGATGGGTTACCAAGATCAAGGTCGGCGCATTTTTCTGTTGCCCCATTCGTTCCAAGAATTGCAGAAAGTTTTCCCGCGCTCCGGGGTCCAGCCCCGCGCAAGGCTCATCCAAAACCAGCAACGCCGGCCGAGACATCAGCGCCCGGCCGATTAAGATTCTCTGCCGTTCCCCTTGCGACAGGCAAGCCCAAGGACGATCCGCCAAATGGCCGCATTCCACTTGCCGCAAGATTCTCTTTGCTCGCCGCTGCTCCTTCGCTTCTGGATCGCCCCAGTAATCGATCACCGCATATTTCCCGCTGATGATTGAAATTAGGGCGGGCTCGGTATCGGCCATCATCTGCCTTACAGCCGAGCTGACAATCCCAATTCGAAGGCGAACTTGACGCCAATCGGCGCGCCCGTATTGTTTTCCCAACAAGAAAATCTTGCCGGCCGTCGGCATAAAATAGCCCGCTAATGCCCGCAACAAGGAAGTCTTCCCTGAACCATTGGCGCCCAGAATTACCCAATGTTCGCCTTTCCGAACCACCCAATCGACATTTTCCAGAATGAGAGATTGACCGCGTTGGATTGTCAATCCTTCTAGCCGCAAACATTCCTCCGTCTGTTTCACTTACGGCGTCTTTGCAGTTTATTTTCCAGACGGGCTTCCGGCTGGATTCTCAATGGCGGCTCGATTTGCATTTCCATTTTTCAATAACCCGCGGCTTTCTTCCATACTCAGCAGAGCGATAAGGCAAGCAATGCGAGCCGCCGAAACCGTAGCTAATGATAGCTCCGCATTCAAGCAATCCATAGACCATTTTTTCCTGCCGGGGCGCAATCCTGATTCCATAACTTTCCTTGAGGCAAGCCGATGAAACAGCGCCGCAATTATCTGGCTTCCCAGATTCCTCTTCCTATTATTCTTTGATGCGGATTTTATCAATGCTCCTGCTGTTAGCTGGATTTTCCATCTACACTCTTCTCGCCGATTCGAAACCGAACTTTATCTTTTTCCTCGTCGATGACCTCGGCTACATGGATATTGGCGCCAATAATCCGGACACTTTCTACGAAACTCCGCACATTGACCGGCTCGCGCGCGAGGGAATGCGCTTCACCAACGGCTATGCCGCCAGCCCTGTTTGTTCCCCGACACGATTCAGCATTATGACGGGAAAATATCCATCCCGTGCAGACGCAACGAATTTTTTCTCGGGACGAAGAGCCGGCAAGTTCTATCCGGCGCCGCTTAAAGACTCAATGCCGCTGAGCGAAATCACTATCGCAGAAGCCTTGCAACAAGCCGGCTATCGAACCGCTTTCTTTGGGAAATGGCATCTTGGCACCTCGGCAGAATACTGGCCGGAAAACCAAGGATTTGAAATCAACGTTGGGGGACATCATCGAGGGATGCCTCCCGGAGGCTACTTCTCTCCGTATCGCAATCCACGCTTGAAAGACGGTCCCGAAGGAGAACATTTAACTGCTCGGCTTGCCGACGAGGCCATTGAGACTCTCAACAACTTCAAAGAATCTCCATTTTTCCTTTATATTTCTTTTTATACCGTGCATACGCCGCTTCAAGCGCCGCCAAAAATCGTCGCCAAATACAAGGCCAAAGCCGCCCGGTTAGGCATACAAGAACTCCCAGAGTTTGACCGCGAGGAACAAGTCTGGCAGACGAGCCAACCGCGGCGGGTTCGAATTCGCCAACAACACGCAACCTACGCAGCCATGGTGGAAACTTTAGACCAAAGCGTCGGACGCGTTCTTCAAGCCCTTCAAACCCTCCGTCTAGATTCGAACACCATAGTCCTGTTAACCTCGGACAATGGCGGGCTTTCTGCCTCGGAAGGCTCGCCCACATCGAACCTTCCCCTGCGCGGCGGCAAAGGCTGGCTCTATGAAGGAGGCATCCGGGAACCTTATCTCATCAAATGGCCCGGCAAAACGCCGGCGGGAAGCATTTGCCACGTCCCCGTCATCAGCACGGACTTTTATCCCACAATCCTCGAAATGGCCGGCCTCTCGCAAGCATCTCAACAGCACCTCGACGGCTTCAGCTTAGTTCCCCTCCTCACACAAACGGGGACGATTGCCCGCAAAGATTTGTTCTGGCACTATCCTCATTATAGCAACCAAGGCGGGTTTCCCGGTGGCGCTATTCGATCCGGCGATTACAAACTCATTGAGCGATTCGAGAACGGCGCCGTTCAACTCCACAATCTAAAAACAGACGTCGGAGAACGAGTCAACTTGGCCAAATACAAGCCGGCACTCACTGAATCCATGCAGAAAAAACTCCACAACTGGTATCGGCAAGTTAATGCAAAATTCCTGCAAGCTAGACCCAACGGCCCCTTGCCTTGGCGACCCTAGCCACTAGCCAGTTCACCATTACAACAACGGAAACATTGGCTAACTACCTACTTAAATCTTACACAATATCTCGAACTTTCCAAGCTCATTTCTTTGTTCGTCAGTGTAAACTAGAATCGGTCACGATTGATCAACTCCTTCAATCGATTGTACAATACGCATATAATGATCTGACAGTTCGATTACACTCTCGCAAACCTTCTGTTTCCGTGTTTGTCGAGCAATCTGAAGTGGTTGTCATTGATGATTATCCATAGTTCTATTATATCGAATGCCATGCGTGATGTTTCCGTCCCCTTGATCTACTTTTCTATGTTTCAACAGTCTAAAGGAATAATTCCGGCAAACCTTACCAGCAGTCGGAGGCATCCTAATGTAATAGCGATCGAAAACACCGTTGGGTTTTGGAGGATCAATCATACACCATTAGAAAGCAACCTCTTGAGTTGTTAACAATCTATTCGATTTAAAAGTGTGAGAGAAATCATATTTTTCTCAGATTTTCTGACTCAACAACGGCTTTTCAGCAAAAACTTATGGCCGCAGATAACGGTCGAGCACCGGGCGAAGCAACTGAATTGTCTCTACCGGCCACTCGACGCGGTCTGTTAAGATGGCGTTTTCCAGAGCCGAATGGCAGGAACATTCCTTTTTCACATCCAGGCGGGCAATTAAACCGCCAATGATTTGCTTGGCCGTCTCCGCATTCTGACGGAGATGTTTGAGCACTGTCTTGACGGTAACGTGGGTATCATGCGGATTCCAACCATCATAGTCCGTCACCATTGCCATCGCAGCGTAGGCAATTTCCGCCTCGCGGGCGCACTTCGCTTCGCCAAGATTGGTCATCCCAACAACCGCATGGCCTTCTCGGTGATGTTGCAACGATTCGGCGCGAGTGCTAAAAGCCGGTCCTTCTATATTCACGTATGTTCCTCCATCATGCACTCGCGCGTTCTCGTTTCGAGAAGAGAAAACGATGGCCTCTCTAAGTTCCTCGCATACGGGATTCGTAAACGCTACGTGCGCCGCGATTCCTCGCCCGAACAATGTGTGGTCGGCGGATCGTTTCGTTTTGTCCAAAAACTGATCAATCACGACTATATCTCCCGGCTCGTACTGCATTTGAAGCGAACCTACTGCGCTAACACTGATGATCCAACGAACTCCCAGCTGTTTCATTGCCATAATGTTCGCTCGATGATTTAGCTCGCTGGGAAGAATTTTGTGACCTCGGCCGTGTCGAGGCAGGAAAACGAATTCACGACCATGAAGCCGGCCGAGAAGCAAGGCATCGGATGGAAACCCAAATCCCGTCTCCACTTGCTTCCAATCCAACTCTTCCAAACCGTCCAACGTATAAAGCCCGCTCCCTCCAATGATGCCTATCCGATTACCATTCATTCCCTCAACCTTCGCCAAACTCGGCACATCTTCAATGGAATCAGATTACGCCGGTCGTTTTTATGAACGGGATTCTTTCCGGAGGTTTTTTGACAATAAGTTCACAACTCCCTCAAATCGGCCTCGATTTTCTTCGCTAATATCCACCAAGGCCTCGTGAGCCTCAAGACTCGTCCTTGTCAATTCACGAAGATCGCAAACATTATCTAGAGAAACATCGCGGAAGGAAAATTGGATAGCCGGCGCGGCCTTAATCACCTCAAACTCGCCAAGCACTCCTAAATTTTCAATTGAGGCCAACACACGCTCCATCGGAGCGACCAGCACAATCTTAAATCGTCGTCTATCGCCAATTCTCCTATCCACTCCCTGCTTGGCCAATACGCCGAGGAAAGTGCTGTCCATCAATAAACATTCCTGCAAAAATATAAAAATGCGTTCCACCGATTCTTCGTTCAAATGCTTCAAAACATTTTTGAATGCAACACTGCAAGCGACGTTGGCGCGCCCGGCAACTTTTACACCGCCCGCTTTGCCACTAATGGCAACGGATATCGTTGCATGCGTAGACATGGTTATCTTCAAATCGATCCGACCCCCGCCATTGCCCCCTCCCCCAACACAATCTTTATGACGCATTCGCGCAAAACAGAGATCGAATCCACGGAGGCAAATACCATTTGCTGATTCGCCTCCAGCAATACTTCCAAAATTCGAACTAGATCAGACTCTCGATATCGGCCGACCTGCTTTATTGCATTAGATATTACATACGGGTTCTGTGCCAAGAGATTGAACCGCCGATCTTCAGAAAACATGGATTTATCCAGAGATTTCATTTGTGATTGAGAATTTCGATCCGGACGCAACAGACCCGTTTCCATTGCATCTTTGACCAGTAGCAGAGTGCGAAACTTCCAGACCAAAGTATGCAACAACCCCAACTCGCTTTTCTGACCATCGGTTTTCGTAGACCAAATCTCATCTTCCAACCGCGCTAGCGCTTCCTCAAGATTTCGATTCGCAACAGCATTGACAAACGCAAACGACTTAGCTTGGCGAGTGGGCGATACCGTCGCCTCCACGTCAGAAAGAGCAACCTCCTCAGAATCCCCTGAATGCAAAATTGCCTTTTCACACTCAGAAACCAGAGTTCCTCGATCCAATCCCACTAATTCAACCATGCGCTGGGCAACTTTCCTTTGAATTCCTTTCGAAGAACGATGAACTTCTGATTCAATCAATTCCAACGCTTTCGATTCGGCAGCTTTTTCATCTTGCTTCGTTTTGCCTTGTATCGCCAGAGATTCACAGAAAATCACTTTCCCTGCCTGCTTCAACCATTTATAGAGACTTCTTTTCTTGTCCACTCTGGTGGCCGAAATAAGCAACTTAGTGATTTTCCAGTCACACCTCTTCAAACTCGCCAGCAAACCTTCCAAAGGATCTCCAACCGGATTGGAAACATCCGGCTCAGAATCTTCCGAACGCCCACCGCTCAAAAAATTGCAGTGACGAAACCAAATGAATTTCCTGGAACCAAAAAGAGGATACGTTTCTAGCGCCTCTTTCAGTGCAAAAATCCTGTCAAGCGATTCCTTTTTCTGACTGGCCTGCCCATCGACAATCTCAACCTCCACATTAGGATCCTCTTTCTTCCAACAATCCAGCAATCGCCGGCACTGAGTCTTGACTTCATAATCATCATCCCCGTATACAAAAACCAGGGACTGATAGCTCGAATTAACCTGCCGATTCTTCGGAGTCATTCCTCAATCATCTTCCGCATCGGGATTAGCTTCGTTAATCTGTTGCAACACCTCGGACATATCCTCCACATTCTCAAACAAATCCGCATCCACATACACAGGCCTCTTCTGAGCAGTAGCCAAGGCGATGCAATCACTAGGACGCGCATCTACCTCAACCACTTTGCGTCCTAATTCGTTCTTTTGCTGAAGAACCATGCGAGCATAATAGGTTGAATTCCTCAACTCCGTTATCACAACACGATCCACCGATATCCCAAAACCCGTAAAAACATCCGCCATTAAATCATGAGTCAATGGACGTTCCTTCTGTGTTTCTCTTAGGAACATACCTATAACCTCGCCAATCCACTGTTCCACCTGAATGACAAACACCTTCTTCTTATTATTATCGCCAATGAAAATCGCCCAGCCACTGTTGGGAGACGGCAATATCCCTCTTATTTTTACCGGAATAACGTCTCGTTTCATTGCCATAAGTTTACCTCAACTTCGTTAATTGACAAGTACAGGAAACAACTGCCCCGTAAAAAAGCATCCCTCAACTATAATCCCCTCTTGCCATTCCGTAACCTCTCACTCATCCAAACAATCGCTAACTTCCACTCCAAACCACCTCTCAAAACAAAAACCAGAGACCCTAAAAGAGTCTCTGGTTGAACTAGTTCAAAAACGAACCTCTAGCAGAATTTTCTTACTCCGCTATGAAGTAGCGAGCCTCGCCCATCGTCGGCACAGTGATCGCACCGTTGCCCTCGGCATCCAGCGTCACCTCTCCCACTTTTACAAAGCCGTTTGAAGGCAAGGTATCCGTGGCCATGATCGACACAATCGCATTCGGCGCGCCGGTCACTCCAATCTCCAGACCATCTTGGCTCAAACTAACGCTAACAACCTGGGGTGCTTGGACGGGAACTCCTCTGCCCGTGAAGGTCAACACAAAGCTTTTCTCCGCAGGCGCCCAACTGCCGTCCCCCGCTTGCCGCGCTATCAATACTATGTCCCCAGGCTGCGTCACATTCAAACGAGTCCCCGAAGGAAACAATGTCGCCTCCCCAGTCGAATTGCCCTCGTCCACCTCCAAAGTCACCGGCAAACCCGAAGTCGCTTCCACAATCGGCAAAGGCCCCACAATCATCGCCACCCCTTCCATCGCTATCGGCCAAGGCGTGAAATCCGTCAAATCCCCAACACTAATCTCCTGCGACGCTAAACGAATCCTAAATGTGCCCATTGCACTGCCTTTCCAGTTAGAATCCTCAACAGTCGCCACAACCTCATACTCGCCTATCGCCTCCGGAACCTCCGACGACCCAGCATACACAACGCGCACATTCAACCCCGGCGGCTGCGTCACCACTCCCGCCGGACTCACTTGCCCTACCAACTGACTTAACGAAGCCTCCACAAAGTTAACCTCCGCAACCCCATGAGTAATGGTCAGCATAGCAATCTTGAACCCCTCATGCGTCTCAGCCGTAATAAACACGCGAACCTCGTAAGTGCCAGCATCCACCGGAACCTCCGAACCTCCATTGTAGGTAATGCTCGCCGCAACCCCCGCCGGACTCATCGTCACCGTGACCGGTTTCGGATTCCCGTCATATATGTGATCCAGATTCGTAATCTCTATATCCACAGGAATCTTCGTCGCAGACGGACTGATAGTCAAGGTAGCCGTTGCCACCCCCTCATAACCTTCCTCATTTACCTCCACACGAACCGCATAAGTCCCAGCGTCCACCGGAACCTCCGAACCGCCATCGTAAGTAATGACCACTTCCAAACCAGCCGGAACCGTCGCCACAACCACCGGCTTGGGATTCCCGTCATACTCCTGCTCCAAATTCGAAACTTGTATCTCCGCTAGCTGAACAGCCGGCTGACCAGTCACCTCGATCATGAAAACACGCTCCACCGACGCCCAATAGTCATCCCCCGCCTGACTAGCAACCAACTCAACATTCCCCACCCCCCGAATTATCAGGAAACTCCCAGAAACAGAAGCAAGCGCAGACGCATCCGTGCCCGACCCAACCGAAAACACTACCGGCAAATTCACCGGATCATTGGAAGTCGCCACCCCAAACAAACCATAGGCCAACTCTCTCCCCGGATTTACCACACTAACAGGCAACTGCATCGTAATCTGCTGCGGCGCCCTCGTTATCTCAAAAATCCCCGCCACGCTCCCCTCCCAGTTCGGATCCTCAATGGTCGCCACAGCCTCATACCCCCCTATCAACTGAGGCAACGCATCAACCCCGCTATACGTAACCCCCACTTCCAATCCCGCCGGAACCGTCACAACTCCCGCCGCCGCAATCCCGTTAATCGGCCGAGTCAACGAACCCGGAACAAAACTGATTTGCGCCACCCCCTTCGCAACAACTAAACTCCCCTCCGCAAAACCAGAATAAACCCCATTCGGATCACTAATCACCGCGCGAACTTCATACATCCCCGCGCCAACCGGAACCGCATCAGCGCCATCATAGGTGACAATAACCCCCAACCCAGGAGGATCCGTCGCCACAGACACCATGCGCGCCGTGCCATCATATACCTGAGCCAAATCCGACAAGGTAACAATAGCCGAATCCGTTATCTTCAAAACCCCCTCAGCGCTCCCCGAATACCTAGGATCATTCACAACAGCACTCACCGCGTAAGACCCCTGAGCCATCGGCGCATCCATAGACCCATCATAAGTCACATCAACATCCAAACCCTCCGGAACCGTCACCACCGAAACAGACTTCGGCAACCCATCATATCCCTGCTCTAAACCCGCCAAAGTGACCTCAGCAGGCGCCTTCGCCACCGTGATAGAACCCGCAACAAACGCAATGTCGTAGTTCGAAGAAGTCAACCCCGAAGGAGTCAACTCATAAACTCCCGCTACCGCATCCTCCGAACCCCCACCATCATCAAAGACCAATGCACCCCCCAACACATCCGGCCCCTCGCCATTCACAAAACCAACATAACTCACCGTGAACACCGGATTCGTCTCCCCAAACCCACGCATCACATCATTCGCCGTGATAACTAAAGGAGTGGAACTTACTTGAAGCGCCGATTCCACCGAAAAGTCAGCGGTGCCCGTTGGAGGATTTGACGGCGTGAAGGTCGCCAACAGCGTATGCATGCCGGCAGACAAAATCATCCCTTCGGCATTGTCCGCCGAGTATTCGAAGTTTCCAGGCACATCAGACGAAGCGTTAAGCTGTCCGTCTCCCAACGGAAAGCCGTAGACCAAAGGCGCCGGCGTCCAAGTTATCGGAGGAAGCACGGTAAAACTGCCATTCTGGTATGTAATGACGTAATTATCGGAAGAACCGCCGGTAACAATAATCGGATACCTTCCAATATCTGTGTCATCTTCTACCGTTGAAGAGAAGACCAAACGCGTTCTCAATAAACCGTCCCGATTATTATCGGTGTACAATGTCAGAGTGTCATTGTTTTTCAACTGGTCTGGGTTACCGGGAACCGCAACATACGCTGGATTCGGAGATCCCTTCGTTTTGACAAGATCCATCGCCTTAATTACCAAATTCGCCGGACTTACACGCACCCTGCCAACGTAAAACTGCTGAGGACCTACCGCATTCGCTACGCGCTGAGGCACTGCGCCTGTTCCCCCGTTTACGTTATTGTATGTATATTGGGGGCCTGAATCACCACTTACCAAAGAAGTTCGCACTCCAATATTTCTGATATTTGCGCCGATATTGGAAATCACCCTGCCATCGGGATCCCGAGTGATGCCGTCTTTCAACTCAGTACTGCCAAAAACCGGCTTGATGTCGTAGTTGCTGTCCTGCGCCATCTGAACCACCGCGATGTAGTAGTCTCCAACGGAAGAGTCCGAGCGGGCGTTTGTGGTCAACACCAATTGACGGTCCAAAGTGGCCAGTGTCTCGCCTCCAACCAACCTGTTGTAGGCCTGTTTGGAAGTGCCCCGTGTATCTTTGTGCTGAAAGTTGGCGCCAAAGTCCACGACGCTGGAAGCGGTGACGTCAAGATTCACATTAACACCGCCATAGGTTTGCGGCTGATCTTTAATCCGAATGGTTAAAGGACGCTTGACGATATTCACTTCAATCACTTTGCTTTGGTTACGGTATTCATCCTGGTCGGATTCCCTTGGAGTGTACTCGACCCGGAACTTCACTCTGCCTATCGGACGAGGCGCCGTATCATTAGTGAAAGGTTGGCTGGAACCGTCAAGGGTATACCTAAACGTTCCCCCACCCGGACTGGCGGTGGCATTGAAGACGTTGACGTCGTGAGTTCTAGCGCCATCGTTAAACTTTGAACGATCTTTTTGCCCTCCATCAATAAAGATCTTTTGGCCGTACATGATTTCGGCATTGCTCCAGTTGATTGTGGGAACTCTTTTGGCCACCGTCAACGTGCCGGTTGCCGTTGTGAATTCGTAGTTACTCAGAATTGTCGAAGTTGCGCCAATGTTGGCGACTCGAATTGGGCTTGTTTGCCCGAACTCGCTTGTCAGCGGAGGCAGGTCCGTAACGAGTCGAAGGCCGGGGAACAAGCTGTTCAATCGGGGAAAGCCATTTCCTCTATCCCCGAATTTTTTGCCGCCGTCAATGGCTTCATGAGGCGCCAGATTGTCGAATCTCACTCGCTGATTCGGGGTTACATTATTATCGTTATTTCCCGCATTATTCAAAGGCCTTCTCAAGTCATTCAGAAACAGATTCGGATTGGCATGGCCGACGTCTATATTGCGGTTTGCCGGCGTAATGGTCACGGCTCGTTTCCGTACCGTCAGGTATCCATTTTCGGGAACATAGCTGTAGTTCTGCGATCTCGCGTCAGGGTCGTCAAACTGGATCACAATGGGATGGCGGCCGACGGGCAATTTCTGGTTCGGATTATTGTCGTTATCGGTGGTGTCATCGTCCACTCGGAATCTGACGACCATATTGGTGTCGTTTGCCGCCGCTAATGGCGGAACTAATAGACCACCTGCGCCCAAAGTGCCTTCTTCGATTGTGAAGGACGGATTCGCGTCCCCGTAAATTTTCTCGGCATCCACCACCGATAGATTCAGGGGTTTGAGACGGACTTGAAGGGATCGTCCTCTCTCCGAGCTGTCGGCATAGTCATTGTCGCTGGATTTGAATTTGGCGGTGATGGTATAAGCGCCGGCGTCTAAGACGTGACCTACCTGCACGACCGTGCCGTTGGCCTTATACTCAATAGAACCCTCTACGCTGGTGGGAGAGACTTGGGCATTCAAATGCGTGGCGGTTAGGGGCGTTCCGTAAGTGATGGCCGGAATATTTCCGCTCCAAGTCAAAGTGACTCTGGCTTTGCCGATAGTGAGTTTTCCATCTTTATAGGCGAAGTCTATGTTTCCATTCCCCGCTCTGTGAAAGTTGGAGGCGGTGATGGGATAGTCGCCTTTGGGGCTTCCCGCCACGGCAGTGGTGGTGAATCGCGCTTGTCTTGAAATGACGTTTAGTCTTTCAAATGCGGCGCGCACAGTACCATCGTTCGCACTGGAACTTCTATACCTCACCAGCCTGTCCGTGTTGGCACCCACAAGGGCCCTGTCGCTCAGAAGCATTATGCCGTTCAAGTAGTGATTTCCGGGAAGACCTTCCAAGTTATAGGCGCTAAAAGTAGGGATGGATTCGTTCAGAGCAATGCTGCGGTCATTGGGTTTTACCGTGATGGTGCGTCGATTGACTCGCAAATTGCGATATGCTTTTGCGTTGCCAAACTTGCGCCCACCGGTAAAACCATTTGCTTTTGTTATACCGGCCGGGGTCAGTTTGAACTCTACACTGATTCTGTAGGAGTCTTCGACAAGAGCAAGAAGCCGGTGGTATCTTTCGGTGCCTCTCTCTGCGTTATCAGTTCTGAGAATATCAATTCGATTGGTGTTGCTTACTTGGTACTCGACTGCGTAAATGACCTCGTAGTGCACCCCGGGCATCAATCTTTCGCCAACATCGCCAGCATTAAGTTCGTCATTTACCGGCAATCTAGTATTGGGGTTCCAAAATTGAGCATTCAAACGGCTTGTTCCTAAGAGATTTCCGTAAGTCACCGGAGAAAGCTCTCCCCAACGAATGTCCACGCCTCGAGCTCCAACGGTATAGGTGCTGTAAGTGTTGGTTGCGGGAGAGTCGCCTCCGGAGGTGTATTGAATGTCAACGTTATAGTTCAAGGATTGAACATCGTCCCGGTTCCTAACCCTAATGCGGTATGTTCCCTCATTCTCTACCATTGCATTAAGCCCTAAAGAGTTGAGGAGGATCCAGTCCCCATCGCTGTTGCGGTATTCGAATATAGGATCGTTGGTTAGCACGCCCGCTCTAATCCTGTTGTTCCCATCCACATCTTGAGAGAGTTGGCCGGCGGTGGCGACAACGAAGGGTGTCACCGGGTCTTGCCCTAACGACGAATTAAAATTGTTCAGTCTCAATGTCAAATTGGCTCGATTGATTGTCAGATTCGCTTGTGTTTTACTGTCGAACTCATGGGTTGCCGAGCTGCCATTGGTGAGGCGAATTGTATAAGTGCCTGCATCCAGTATCCCTCGAACGCCGGGATTGGTAGTGGAAGAGACTGGACGGTTTTGCCAAAAACCAGTCCTTAAATCGGCGATTCTGTGATAAACGACGTCGTTGACTATATTTGTTCTGGTGTTGGCGCCGGCGACTAATAGATGGGGCGCCGGATTGCTCACCCAAATGGGGAAAGGTGGCAGGATATCTCCATAAGACTGGCTCGCGTCTTCCACAAGCAGTTTGTATTTGCGTTTTTTGATTTCGAGGTTTCCATTTGCCAAGGTGATTTCGTAGCTATTCAAAAACGCTGTGTCGGACAGAATTCCATGATTTTGGACTAGGGTAATGCCGGGCTTGCCAACGGCTGCGTCGGCCGCCCATCCGGCTGAGTCGGCCACAACCAAGCGTTCAATAAATCCTTCGCCAAAGCGGAAGTTGTTTCCCCAAGCGAAAGGCGAGGATACGCCTGTCGGCGTTTTGATGAGGGCTGAATTGAGGCGAGAATCGTTCGGCGTCGCTCCTGTATACTGGCTGTTTTGCAAATCCGGATCCGGAGTGTCGGTATCACTGGGCAACCGAGGATTGATTGTGTCGCCGTAGGTTTTTGGAAGGTTTGTTTCGGCTTTGATTTCGATTTTTGCCTTTGTAACCGTCAAGGTAGCGGCGGTTTGGCCTTCGCTAACTTCGTAGTTCTTGAACTGGGGCAAGACGCTAAAGTCGATGAATCCTCTGGTTCCTACCGGAGCGGAACGGAAGAGAATATCGTTCGTGGGATTTTTGCTTGGATCATTGTCTTCGAACTTTCGAACTCGCAATTTAAAGCGCCGGGGCACCAGAGGATCATTGTTACGCTCCTCCGTAGTGGCGATAGAGGGATCGTTCTTGACGAGATTTTGGTAGGTCTCTCCGCGCACAAAACCTACGAACTGAACGTCCACTCCCGTTCTGGTGTAGTGGGTTGGGTCGTTTTCCGGGATGACGGGAATCATGATAGGGTCGGCGCCTTTTACATCCAGGATAGGATCGTTAGAGTCGTTGTCTTGGCGGAGCTTTCTGAATTGAGAACCGCCTTGGGTAACCAATTCGGGATCGTCGCCATCTTGGACGAACAAGTCTTTGCCGCTAGGCCATGTCGGGTTCAGATCGGATTCGTAGCCCTTGAAGTTTTCATCGCCGTAAGCTCGGGTGCTGACTGGTCTGGGACTGACGGTGAGGGGCGCTTTGGTGACGGTGATTGTAACGTCTCTACTCCAAGATCGATTGCCGCTACCGATGCGGTAGGTGGCGCGGATCGTGTGGGTGCCCACGTCAAGGTACAGCCAGTCATACGTTCCTGTTTTGTTTGGGGTGGCGGAGTTGTCGTCGTGGTCGCAGGAGTACTCTCTGCTGTCCGTGACTGGATTGAAGCCTAGTCCGTTGTACGCAACGGTTGTGGGCGAAATCCTTGAGCAATTCGCAACCCAGCTCTCTTGTTCTGCAGGAAGGGCGACACCCTCCGGCTGCCAGTAATAGGTGAATGCTCCTCCCTCGACTCTCTCCCCTTGGGAGTCCAACGCTCTGGCATTGAATTGATCGGGGCCAAGTGCCGTGCCGTAGGTGATCGATGGGAGACGTCTGTCGTCGCCACCCCAGTCGATGCGACTGACCTGCCCGAGCGCAGTGTTGGCAAGCGCGCAAGAGAGAGCCAGCACTGCGAGGCTCTTGTACCATAACGATGTATTGGTCTTTGTGTTCATGATTCCATCTGATTTCGAAAATTCGGTTTCCGTCGTAGTGACGTTTCGCGGGTTTCTGCCGTCTGGGGCATTCTGTTGTTCATTGAGGCTGGCGCGGATCGAGCCGCAAGCGCCTAAACGGTAAGGATTTCTATTTGTCATGTTCATCTTCAACTGCCGAGAAAATACTGTCATTCGCTTCTATTTGCAAATAATTTTTAACCACCATAGCCTAAAGCAACGGTTTTGCAAGTTTTTTTTTCGATTATTTTGTCCAATGTCCAATTTTGGATTCTCTCGCATTCCCTTAAAGTCGAAAGCTGCTTCGTTTCTCTTTAGAAGAGACGCTTCGAATTGGAAACAACCAAACGACTTCGGCATTCGTTTTTTGCCAGAGGATGAAAGAGATTTTTGACACGCGTTTCTCTTTTTTCAAGTTCTGCGATATGCCCGGCAATTTCCGATCCAAAGTCATCCGAATACAACGAAGAAAATTTACACCAAAAAGCAACTTTCTGTTAATAAAAACCATAAACTCGTTTTTGTCAAGCCTTTTTCAACGCAAAAAACAAAAAATAATAGCGAAAAGAGGCTTTTTTATGCCTTCCGCAGGTTTTTTGCCCTGATTTTCTCTATTGGTCAAGATTAAAAGAGAAATAAAATCATTGGATTTTTCAGTTTTGCGGATTTTTGTTTGTCTTTCCGGCGCGCAGGAATTTTCCGGTGAGGCTTTGTTTTGATTGGGCAATTGCTGAGGGATGACCTTGGGCAACTATTTTTCCGCCTTCGGTTCCGGCTCCCGGCCCTATGTCAATCACCCAATCGGCTTGCTGGATGAATTCGATATGATGTTCGATAACGAGGACGCTGTGTCCATTTTGGATCAGGGTTTGAAACATTCGGATCAAGACTTTGACGTCGACAAAGTGCAGGCCGGTGGTGGGTTCGTCGAAAAGAAAAAGGGTTTTGTTTTGGCTTTCACTCGGGGAGAGGTTCCCGTGTTTTGAAATTTTTCCGTTGTTGACGCCCGCATAGAGATGTCTGGCGACCTTTAACCTCTGGCTTTCTCCTCCCGATAAGGTATTCACGGGTTGCCCTAATTGCAGATAACCGAGTCCGACTTCTTGGAGCCAGCGCAGTCCACGAACGGCTTTCCGGGCGGCAAGATGGGAAGAACACTGCCGCAGGACTTCAATCGCCTCGTCCGCGGTGGCTTTTAGCATTGCCGGCGCCGTCCATCGGATTTTTCCGGAGAACTCGGAATCTGCGGGCGCGAATTCGCTTAAATCCAGTATGAAGTTTCGAACTTTCCGGCAATATCGGTCGCCGTCGCATTCCGGGCAACGAAGGAAGACATCGCTAAGGAACTGCATTTCGACTTTTTCAAATCCGGCGCCTCGGCATCGCTCGCATTGTCCGGAAGGGGAATTGAAGCTGAACGTTCCCGGAGTCCATCCCGCTGCGATTGCTGATTTCGAGGCGGCAAAGAGTTTTCGGATGTCCTCAAAGACGCCGACGTAAAGAGCGGGGCTGGATCTCGGGGTTTTGCCAATTGGAGATTGGTCAACAAGGATGACGGAGTCGAGCGATTCGAAGCCCGACAATTCGGCGACTGCTTGGTTTTCGCGGATGGAATCGCGGGTTGGGTTCATGTCCCATGCTTTCGCGTCCGCCCGCGGGAGGGGATAAGAGGGGGAAAGGCCGATGGCGCGCGACAAAGCCGGCGCAAGAACTTGTTTGACTAGGGTCGTTTTGCCGGAGCCGCTGACTCCGGTAACACAAACCAGGCGATTGAGGGGAATATCTACGGAAATCTGGGAAAGGTTGCGGCAAGTTGCGTTGCGGATGGAAAGCCATTTTGTGTCTTTGTCCACTGGGCGGGATGGAAGGCCGCTTCCTAGTTTCTCACGACCGCTTAAGAAACGCGCGGTTGCGAAATTCCTCCGCTTCGAAAGCGAGGGGACTGTGCCGGCAAAGATCAGATGCCCGCCATTGGCGCCACTGCCGGGACCAATATCGATTACGCGATCGGCGGCCCGAATGATCGCGGCGTCATGCTCGACGACGACGAGGGTGTTTCCCGCATCTCGAAGCCGATGGAGGATTCGGATCAAGCTTTGCACGTCGACGGCGTGAAGCCCAACACTCGGCTCGTCCAGGACGAACAAAGTGTTTACCAACCGCGTTCCCAAACACGAGGTCAGATTAATCCGCTCAGTCTCCCCGCCGGAGAGCGTATTCGTGGGACGGTCCAAAGTAAGGTAAGATAGGCCGACGTCCGCCAGAAATTGAAGCCGACTTTGGACTTCCCGAAGCGCATGCCTCAACGGGGAATTTCTTCGGGTTTTTATCCGACGATGCCACTCGTTGACGATTTTCAGCGCGTCCTTGATTGGCAAAGCGTAAAACTCCGGCAAGGTCAAGCCGGGTCTCTGCGTTCCGCATTCGACGAAGAATTGAAGAACCTCCGATTTGAAACGCGCGCCGTTGCAGGCCGAGCATTCGCGTTGCGCCCGATAACGCGCCAACAGCACGCGGAGATGCATTTTGTAAGCCTTTGACTCCAACCAATCAAAATATCCTTTCACTCCGTACCAAACTTCGGGCCAACGATGACGACGATCTTTGCCATAATTCGGGGCGCCAAAGATCACCCATCTTTGCTGAGCCGGGGAAAGACGGTCAAAAGGCAAGTCTGTAGGGACGGAGTCTCGTCGAGCCGCCTGCATCAAGTCCATCTGGGAACGCAGGCCGTGCCCTATCTGCCAAGGTTTCACAGCGCCTTCGGCAAGCGTCATCGAGGAATTGGGCACGGCGGCCCAATAATCGACAGCCAGCACACGCCCGGAACCACGGCATTGCGGGCAGGCGCCGACCGGCGAATTAAAGCTGAAGAAGGAGGGCGTTGGCTTCGGAAGTGTTTCGCCGCATTCAGCGCACTCTGTCAACCGAGAGAAAGATCGCAAAGCCTTCAATTCAGAGTTTTCCGCCTCCACAAAGAGGGACAGTCGTTCCTTCCCAAACGAAAATGCCTGCTCGCATGCCTCCACCAATCTGGGACGGGCTCTGGGAGCGAAGCGGATTCGATCTTGAACAACAAGCAAGGACGTCCATCCATCAGCACCTTCGGTGTCTTTTGAATTCGGTTTTCGCCTCGATTCTTCCGCAATCAAGTCGACAATTCTCCGCACTCGATTTCCTAGCAAACAGCGCTGAAATCCTTGGAACAAAATTGCCCGCATGCACTCGGCTCGCCCCAAGGCCATGCTAATTTGTACATGGAAGATAACGTAAATTAGTTTGCCTTGGAATCTGTTTTCTTGCAAAAACCGCCACACGCTTTGCGGAGAGTCCGCAACCGCAGGACGTCTGCAGCGTTTGCAAAAGGGACGGGAAAAATGAGGCCAAAGTATTTTTACGTAATCGCAGATTTCCGTCATAGTTCCAACGGTGGAGCGGGGCGACTTGACGGTATTTTTCTGTTCGATGGCGATTGCCGGCGGGATTCCTTCAATTCGGTCGACTTGCGGTTTGTCCATGCGGTCGAAGAACTGCCGGGCGTAGGGCGAAAAGGTTTCGATATAACGACGTTGCCCTTCGGCGAACAAAGTCTCAAACGCCAAAGAGCTTTTGCCGCTCCCGCTTACCCCGGTGATCACCGTCATCCGGTTCAAAGGGATGTCGAGGTCGAAATTCTTCAGGTTGTTCTGCCGAACCCCGTACAATCGAATGGAAGTATTTCTCAATGAAAAACGGTAATTTTTCTACACAACGCCCCAAACAAGCATTAAGATCGCCAGGAACGTCGCCATGACGCAAGAATCATCGAATCGCCCCGCATCAGAAAAAGACTTCATCCGCGAGATTGTCGCCCGCGACCTCGTGGCAAACACCCACGGCGGAAAAGTGGCCACCCGATTTCCGCCGGAACCAAACGGCTACCTCCACATCGGCCATGCAAAATCCATTTGTTTAAACTTCGGCATCGCCGCCGAAAACCAAGGCGCGTGCCATTTGCGCTTCGACGACACAAATCCACTACGGGAAAATGAAGAATTCGTCAAGGCCATCGAAGCCGACGTACGCTGGCTGGGCTTTGATTGGGGCAAGCGCAAATTTTTTGCCTCCGATTACTTTGAGCAACTCTACGGATACGCCGTCAAACTGATTCAGAAGGGAAAGGCATTCGTTTGCGACCAATCAGCGAAGGAATTCGCAGAAACGCGCGGATCCCCCGCGGTGCCGGGAACCGAAAGCCCATGGCGAAACCGCACAGTAGAAGAAAACCTGAATCTCTTCGCGCGAATGCGAAAAGGCGAATTCCAAGACGGCGCCAAAACGCTCCGCGCCAAAATCAACATGGCCTCCCCTAACGTTCACTTGCGCGACCCGGCGCTCTATCGCATCCGAAAAATTCCCCATCACCGCACGGGAAACAACTGGAACATTTACCCCACTTACGACTTCGCCCACTGCCTCTCCGACGCTATCGAAGGCATCACTCACTCCATTTGCACACTCGAATTTGCGGTGCACCGCCCGCTCTACGACTGGGTTCTAGAAAACCTCCCTCTGCCCCGCCCGCTTCCCCGGCAATACGAATTCGCCCGCCTCAACCTAAGCTACACCGTGCTAAGCAAACGCAAGATCATTCAGCTGGTTCAGGAAAAAATCGTCGACGGTTGGGACGACCCCCGGATGCCAACCATTTCCGGCCTCCGCCGACGAGGAATCCCGCCAGACGCCATCAAAACTTTCTGCGCAACCATCGGCGTCACCAAATACGACGGCCTCACCGACATCGCCCTCTTCGAACACAGCATCCGCGCCAACCTAAACCAAAAAGCCCGCCGAGCAATGGCTGTGCTAAAACCACTCAAAGTGTCCATCGAAAACCTGCCCGCCGACCATTTCGAAGAACTGGAAGCAGCCAACAATCCCGAAGACAAAAGCGCAGGTACCAGATTAATCCCCTTCTCTCGAGAACTCTACATCGAGCAAGCCGACTTCATGGAAAACCCTCCCAAAAAATTCTTCCGCCTCCAACCCGGCGGCGAAGTCCGTCTGCGCTACGCTTACTTACTAAAGTGCGAGGAAGTCGTCAAAAACGCCGACGGAAAAGTCGAATCCCTCCGCTGCATCATCGATCCCACATCAAAACGAGGCGGTGCTACCTCCAGAAGACGGGTCAAAGGAACACTTCACTGGGTTTCCGCGCCTCACGCCATCCAAGCCGAAGTGCGTCTCTTTGACCGCCTTTTCACCGTCCCCGATCCCGCCAACCACAAATCCGGCAAAGAATTTACCGAATTCATTAACCACCGATCGCTCACCGTATTGCGCAACGGCAAACTGGAGCCTAGCCTAGCCCACGCCGCTCCCGGCCAATCTTGGCAATTCGAACGAATTGGATACTTCTGCCTCGACGGCAAAGACTCCCAAAGCGGCCGCCTAGTCTTCAACCGCACAATTGCCCTGCGGGACTATTGGTCTGCCAAACAAAACCTTCCGCAAACCTAAAAATCAGCGCAAAGACAATCATCCCCAAAAACAATCCAATCCTTGTACAAAAAGCAGTGTAAAACTCCACCGAAGATGAATGAAGTTGCGCTCTCAATCATCGACTTTCCAAACAAGACGCCATCCAGTTCGGAATATCGCATCCTCCAATCAGTCCCCATACCTCAACCTGCCCGATTGCCCGCTGGATTGGAGAACGCCTTCCACTCCATTGCCTTTCCAACATAAACGCCTCCCTCATCACCCACTCCGTAAACCATGCCCTTGTCATCCCTCTCAGCGCTCCTTCAGCGATTCTTCTCCTTTTGGCATAACATCCTCAAAAGCCAAATGCCATTCCATCGCAGAGAATGGGGAACATCTATAACTATCTATAACTAATGGAAACTTGGAGCCTAACTCCTTCCGATCCCTTTGCGCCAGCTTCCGCCCCCAATGTTTCCTCCATAGAAAAGGGCAAAGCGCATCCTTGGCAAACAACTTGCCCCCAACGCAAGCCAAACGCTTCTTTCCTCTGCGCTTCTTCTTTGCACGGATGCCGCCGCCTCCTCGCATTACAACAGATACAATAAAAGCCTCCTTGCCTCCGCAAACGCAATCCGCAGAAAACAGAGAAGCCCTTTTTGTCAGTTGTCCAAGAGCCCGCCGTCATCCCCTCGTAACAAGAGGCCGCCTTCCCAAAAAGAACGACCCAGCAAAGGAAGCCCGCATCCCTAGCAAAGGCGCGGGGTTTGCGTGTTCGGCATCGGGCAACGATGAGGAGATTGGCGCTTTCCCTAAGCGTCACTACAATCCGCAAACATGGGACAATGCGCCGGATTGCTTGATTTCTTTTGGGACTGGCGAAGCCCCAATTAGGCCGGCGTCTATTGTTTGGCTTGTTGACGGGAATGAAGAGAACCGGAGGCGGAGAGCAACCATTCACGAGGAAAGGAAAACGCCATTCCACATTCTAATCTTTCTAATCCTGCGCCTGCGCTACAGAAAGCTTTTTGTCTTTGGGGTGTTGGTGATGGGCGGGGTGGAGGGCTGGTTGGGTTGTGGCGTTGACATCTCTTTGGAAAGGAGGAAAGGGAGGGAAGCCGTTCTTTTGCGCGCCGGCCTCTATTGCGTTCCCTTAGCGCACGGCAAGATCATTCTCTCCTACACGGATTGGCGGTTGCTGAATATTCAAGGGACGCGCTCTTTACTCAAAAAATCTGCTTTTCAATGGCTGGAGAAGAAGTTTTGCGACTTTTGTTTTTTGGAGGAGGAGAAGGGACGTCGGTTTATCGCCGTGTTTCCAAACAAAATTTCAACGAAAATAAGGATTGCTTTTGTTGGAAAACGTGCATAACTAGCTGTTTTGGAAGGGCGGCCGGTTGCGGTTGCTTTCAAGAGTAAAAGTTTTCGGAGTGGCAGATTTTCCTGCGAGGGGTTTTCAAATTATCTGTTGCGTTCTGTTTCGGAAGGATACACAAAAAAATCGACGAATAGTCAAATTGACGAGAATATGAGCGGTAATAAAAGGCCTGATAAAGGCGGGAAAAAGTTTGAGAAGGGAGAGGGTTATTTGGAGATAGCGGAGAAGGGTTTTGGTTTTTTGCGGTCTCCGGAGGCGCATTTTGCGCCCAAGCCGACGGATGTTTTTGTGACGCCGGACACGATCAAAAGGAACTTTCTTAGGGAGGGGAGTTTTGTGAAATGCCTCACGCAGGCGCCGCATCGCGGGAATAATCCGCAGTTAAAAGAAGTATTCGAGGTAAACGGCATGAAGCCCGCCGAGTACACGAGGGCGATGCGTTTTGAGAATTTGACCGCGATCAATCCTATTGAGAAGTTCAATTTGGAGACGGCGCCGGACGTCATCGAGACGCGGATTATTGATTTGGTTACCCCGATTGGGATGGGAACTCGAGGCCTCATTGTGGCGCCGCCTCGGACGGGGAAAACCACGGTGTTGAAACAGATTTGCAACGCGGTGACCGCGAACCATCCCCAAGTCGAGGCGATTGTGTTGTTGATTGACGAGAGGCCGGAGGAAGTGACGGATTTTCAGCGCTCGGTACAGGCGGAGGTGATCGCTTCCTCCAACGATCAGGAACTGGAAACCCACGTCCGTCTTTCCCGTTTTGTTATCGAAAGATGCCGGCGACGCGTGGAGGCGGGCAAGGACGTCTTCGTGTTGCTGGATTCGATCACCCGCGTAGCCCGCGCTTACAACAGCGTGCACGGCGGAAGCGGGCGCACAATGACGGGCGGGGTGGACGCCCGCGCTTTGGAAGTCCCTCGGAATATGTTCGCCGCCGCGAGAAAAATCGAAGAAGGAGGCTCGCTCACTATTCTGGCCACCGCGCTGATTGACACCGGTTCGAGAATGGACGAACTCATTTTCCAAGAGTTCAAAGGGACGGGAAATATGGAGTTGGTTTTGGATCGAAAACTTTCGGACCGCCGCCTGTTTCCCGCGATTGACATTCCCAAAAGCGGGACGCGAAAAGAGGAAAAACTCTTTGATCCCGAATACATCGAGGCCATCCACAAACTCCGACGAGAGATGGTGGACCTTAAAGCAGTGGAAGCGATGGAAACGCTGACGGGAGCGATCAAGAAATACAAAACGAACGCGGAATTTCTCACTCGCATGGCATAGGCGCGAGGGAGCGATTTTTCCCAACGGCGCCGCGACGGCCAAAAAAATTTGCCCGTTATAGAGCGAGCCTGTTTTCAACATTTTTTTTGGATTGCATGCCCCGCACTCATTGGATGTCCGAATCTCCAGTTTCCGCCGCCGCTGAGTTTCCTCCCGGGCGAGAGCCCGTGGTCGGCATTATCGGCGGCGGGCAGTTGGCGCGGATGCTTTGTTTGGCGGCTTCGGCACTGGGAGTGCGCACGCGGACGGTGGAAAGGCAAGATCGTTGCCCGGCGGGCGCGGTTAGCGGACGGCATCAAGTTGGCGATTGGAACCTTCCCGCCGTTGCGTTGCGGTTGGCCGAAGGTTGCGACGTGGTCACGATTGAAAACGAATTCGTCAATTTTCAAACGCTGGAAGCTTTGGAACGACGGTCGGTCAAAGTTCTTCCCGGCTCGGCCTGCTTGAAGATTGTGCAGGACAAACTCGTTCAGAAGGAGTCGATCAGGGCGATAGGCATTCCGACGCCTCGTTTTCAGGCGGTGAGTTCGGTTTCAGCGTTGCGGACGGCGGCGGCGGAATTCGGTTTTCCTTTCCTAATCAAGCGGCGGCGCAATGGATACGACGGAAAAGGCAATTGGACGGTGGCGAACGTTGGGGAGTTGGAAACCGCTTGGCGGCGGCTCAGCGGCGATTTGCTTTTTGCCGAAGAGTTTTGCGACTTTGCGGCGGAACTTGCCGTGATGGTCTGCCGCTCGAATTCGGGGGAAATCGTTCGCTATCCGGTAGTGGAAACGATTCAAAAAAATCACATCTGCCGCGTGGTCAAAGCGCCGGCGTCGATTTCAGAAGCGCGCCGGCGGGAAGCGGTTCGGATCGCCGTCGAATCGGTGGAGGCTGTGGGAGGCGTCGGCAGCTTCGGCGTGGAAATGTTTTTGACGAAAGAAAACCAAATTCTAGTCAACGAATTAGCGCCGAGAGTGCACAATTCGGGACATTACACCATCGAATCTTGTTGCACTTCTCAGTTTGAGAACCATATTCGGGCGATTTTGGGTTGGCCTTTGGGACGGCCGGAAATGGTGAAACCGGCGGCCGTTATGGTTAACCTGCTGGGCGATGCAAACGGCGATTCGTTTCCTTCCGGCGTCTCTCAGGCCTTGGGAATAAAAGGAGTTCACCTTCATCTCTACGGCAAGGACGCCAGCAAAACGGGGCGGAAGATGGGGCATTTGACCGTGCTGGGAGAGTCTGTGGAAAGCGCGTTTGCCAAGGCTTCTCAAGCGGCGGCGGCGTTGAAATTTGGGAAACGGTAAATTTATATGCGCTCTGGAAAATCCGAAAATCCGCTTGTCGGCGTTATCATGGGCAGTGATTCGGACTGGCCGACGATGAAGGCCGCCGTCGAAGTCTGCAAGGAATTTCACATTCCTTGCGAAGCCAAAGTGGTTTCGGCGCATCGCACCCCGACGGACATGGCCGAGTATGCCTCCGCTGCGCATCGGCGCGGATTGAAAGTGTTGATTGCCGGAGCCGGAGGCGCCGCGCATCTTCCGGGAATGACGGCCAGCTATACGCCGCTTCCGGTAATCGGAGTTCCCATCGAAGGCAGAACGCTCAAAGGCATGGACTCGCTGCTTTCTATTGTCCAGATGCCGGCCGGCGTTCCCGTTGCGGCCGTGGCCATTGGCAACGCCAAAAACGCCGGCCTTCTCGCTGTTTCTATTCTTGGCGTTGGCGACGAGCGTCTTCATCATTCGCTGCTTGACTACAAACGGCAAATGGCCGAAGAATCTCGCAAGAAGACCGAGAACTTAAAGTAATCCGCCAAAATTTTTGCCATTTACCCTAGTCATGAAAAACTTCCCGAATGAGACCGCTCGCGCTTGCCTTTCTTTTTCTCTCCGGCTGGCCGCCCTTTGTCTGGTTGGCGCCTTTATCTCTTCAACGTTGCTGGCCGGCAAGTCCGATAGGCGTTTGGACGTTTACTGGATCGATGTAGAGGGAGGCGCCGCTACGCTCGTTGTCACTCCGGCTGGAGAAAGCGTTCTCATGGACAGCGGAAATCCCGGAGGGCGCGATTCCGGACGCATTCACAAGCTGGCTACGGAAATGGCGCGGATCGATAAAATTGACTTTCTAATCACAACGCACTTCCACTTGGATCACTTTGGCGGGGCGGCGGAGCTGGCGCAAAAAATGCCGATTTCAGTTCTTTACGACAACGGAATTCCTTTGAAAAATCCCGACAACCGTCCGAACGACACTCGGTTTCGCCTGCTCATCAAACCCTATCGAGAGATGCAGGTTGGCAAGCGAAAGATCCTTGCTCCCGGAGACCGCATCCCTCTTAAAAACGCAAACGACTCTGCCTCGATTCGATTGACTTGCTTGGCGGCCAAACAAAAGCTGGCGCCCATTCAATCCGTTGCCCGCCATTCGGCCTTGCAAAAAGCGGCCGGCGCAGCGGCGGAAAGCATTTGCGACTCTCTTCCCAAGCCCCATCCGCAAGACACTTCCGCCAACGCCAACAGCATTGTGACGCTTCTTGAATTCGGCGACTTCCGTTTCTTCAACGCCGGCGACCTCACATGGAACATTGAGCCTCTGCTGGTCTGCCCCCAAAACATCGTCGGCTCTACGGTGGACGTTTACCAAGTCACCCATCACGGGCTGGATTCGAGCAATAACCCGGCCTTGCTTCAGATCCTGGCGCCCACCGTTACCGTAATGAACAACGGCGTCACCAAAGGTTGCGGCCCAAAAACCTTTGCCGCCCTTTCCGCTCTCCCCTCGGCAAAAGCGCACTATCAAATGCATAAAAACCTGCGGCCAGACCGACATCACAACACTGCCGACGAATACATCGCCAACCTCGAGAAAAACTGCGGCGCTCATCCCATCCACCTAAGCGTAGATCCCTCCGGCAAACGTTACACCATTTCCATCCCCTCCCGAAACCATCGGCGCTCTTTTGAGACAACGAACAAACAAACGCTTCCACACGCAAACCCGGAAAGCCCCAACTAAATTCCCGACAACAAAAGCAAAATGCGGCGCCAATGAAACGCAAAGCCATTTATCCGGGAAGCTTCGACCCCATTACCAACGGACATTTGGACGTCATCGAACGCGCCGCCAAACTATTTGACTTCGTCATCGTGGCCATTGCGGACAACAACGCCAAACATCCTTTGCTGGACGTCCAGTCGCGAAAAACACTGGTGGAAGAAGCCACTCGGCACGTCGCCAATCTGGAAGTGGACACTTTTGACGGCCTGCTCGTGGACTACGTCGCCCAACAACAAGGACAAGCCATCGTTCGAGGACTGCGGGCGGTTTCCGATTTTGAATTCGAATTTCAAATGGCGCTGATGAACCGACAACTGGATAATTCCATCGAAACCATCTTCATGATGCCGAAGGATCGATTTGCCTTTCTCAGCTCAAGCATCGTCAAAGAAATCGCCAGCCTTGGCGGTTCCATTGACGGCCTAGTTCCCGATCCGGTTCGTCGCCTGCTCCAAAAACGCTTTGCCGCTCGCAATCCTCCCAAAACGAACTAGCACGCATTCCCGGCAACAGCGGCGCTTTGAGGAAGAGGCAAAGGAAATCCAAACCCGAATTTTAGCGGCAAAACCGAGACAAAGCCGTTACTAAGCCGATACTAAGCCGTCTCAGAGGGCTTTTGGAACCGCCAAAACGCCCCCAAACCAGAAAATTCCCAAGACCGACAAACCGCCCCGAAACAACGCTTTCCCTCGCCAAATCCATTAAGCGAATCTGCTTTTGCTGCTTGGCCGCTCTTCCCTTCCTCAATTTTTCTCTTTTTTGTGGATTTTTGGATTGACGAATCCGCAGGGAAAGATTAGAAGTAAGGAAATTTTAACAAATTCAAGCGATGAACGAGAATGAAATAAACAAGATTGAGCGTCGATTCGATAAGAGGATCAAGAATATTATTCGCATTATCGTGGTGCTTTCTGGGTTGCTTGCCGCAACATCGTTGAAGATTGTGTGGGATGTTAGGCAGAAGAATAGTCAGGAGAATATTGAGAAGAATAGTCAGGAGAATAATCCGGTGATTATCGGGGATATCGATACCGTGATTATCACCTCCAACTCCAGTGATCTGGAGACTCGGATAAACAAGAACACGAAGGCGATTGATAAATCACCCGAAAACATAGACGACAGGGAAAGAGAGGATGCCAAAGGCGAAGGTGCGCCGAAGAATGACGAGGAAGCGGCCGATCAAGAGGATGCCGAGGCGCAATTCAGACTTGGCAATAAGTATCGCGATGAAAAGAACTACGAGGAAGCGTTGAAGTGGTATCAGAAAGCGGCTCGTCAAAGGCATACCAAGGCACAAAACAACCTTGGCGTGGCGTATGCCAAAGGCGAAGGCGTGGAAAAAGATTATGTGAAAGCGGCGGAGTGGTTTGAGAAAGCGGCCGAGCAAGGGGATGCCGAGGCGCAAAACAACCTTGGCGTGGCGTATGCCAAAGGCGAAGGCGTGCCGAAGAATGACAAGGAAGCGGTGAAGTGGCTTGAGAAAGCGGCCGAGCAAGGGGATGACTGGGCGCAAAACAACCTTGGCGTGGCGTATGCCAAAGGCGAAGGCGTGCCGAAGAATGACAAGGAAGCAGTGAAGTGGTATCGGAAAGCGGCTGAGCGAGGGCATACCAGGGCGCAAAACAACCTTGGCGTGAAGTATTACAAAGGCGAAGGCGTGGAAAAAGATGATGTTGAAGCGGTGAAGTGGTTTCGGAAGGCGGCCGGGCAAGGGCATGCCGAGGCGCAATACAACTTTGGCGTGGCGTATGCCAAAGGCGAAGGCGTGCCGAAGAATGACAAGGAAGCGGTGAAGTGGTTTCGGAAAGCGGCTGATCAAGGGCATGCCGAGTCGCAAAACAACCTTGGCGTGAGGTATTACAAAGGCGAAGGCGTGCCGAAGAATGACAAGGAAGCGGTGAAGTGGTTTCGGAAAGCGGCTGATCAAGGGCATGCCGAGTCGCAAAACAACCTTGGCGTGAGGTATTACAAAGGCGAAGGCGTGGAAAAAGATTATGTGAAAGCGGCGGAGTGGTTTCGGAAAGCGGCCTATCAAGGGAACGCCGAGGCACAAAACAACTTTGGCGGAATACATTTCAATGGCGAAGGCGTGCTGAGGAATTTCATTGAAGCATACACTTGGTTTCTCTTGGCGCAAGCAAAAGGAATTGAAGAATCCAGCAAAGCGATTTCCCTTTTTGAAAAGGATCTCACAGCGGAGCAGAAGGAAAAAGGCCAAGCGCAAGCGTTGGAATTGCATCACTTGATAAAACAGAAAAGCGCAGAATGATTTTTCCATTCCGGGAGAAGAGAAAAAACAAAGCGGTCTCTCAAAAATGGACATGAAACAAATCTCATTTTTGTTGATAGTCGTCGTTCTGCTTTTGTTGTTAAAAACCAAAGCCAAGCAAGGAGACGCCGAAGCGCAATTCCAACTTGCCGAGATGTATGCCAAAGGCGAAGGAGTGCCAAAGGATTATGTGGAAGCGGCAAAGTTGCTTCGGGAGGCGGCCGAACTAGGGCATGCCGAAGCGCAATTCCAACTTGGCTGTATGTATCTTGGCGGAGTTGGCGTGCCGCAGGGTTATGTGGAAGCGGCAAAGTGGATTCGAAAAGCAGCCGAGCAAGGGAATGCCGATGCGGCAAACCTGCTTGGCGGGATGTATTACGAAGGCCGAGGAGTGCCGAAGGATAGAATTGAAGCGGCCAAGTTGTACCGGAAAGCGGCCAAGTGGTATCGGAAAGCGGCCGAGCAAGGAGACGCCGAAGCGCAATACAAACTTGGCGATATGTATTACTACAAAAGCCCAGGAGTGCCTTGGGATGAGGTTGAAGCGGCGAAGTGGATTCGAAAAGCGGCCGAACAAGGATATGCAAAGGCACAAGGCGATCTTGGCGGGATGTATTTACATGGCAGAGGCGTGCCGAAGGATAGGAAGGAAGCGGTGAAGTGGATTCAAAAGGGGTCCGAGCAAGGAGATGCCGGGTCGCAATTCCACCTTGGCTTGCTGTATCGCGGTGGCCTAGGCGTGCCGGAGGATTGTATGGAAGGATGTGCTTGGATTCTCTTGTCGAGAGCAAACTCAAACTTTAATTCGCTCCCCCGGATATTATCTGACGACCACATGGATACTTCGAGGATGCTTCTCACGGCGGCGGAGGAGAAGATAGTGAAAGCGCGGGCGGCGGAACTGCATCGCTTTATACAGGAAAGGAAAACCCAAGCCGTCCGTTGAATCTCAATGAGAATGATTTTTCCATTGCGGTGGATTATTGGGTAGGTTTGGCTGCCGAATGAACGGGTTGGCGCTTTGGGCCGCTGCTTGAGATGGAACTCGGTTTTTCAAAAAGTCACTTCGCTTCGGGTTTTCCCCAGCGGAGTTTTTTCGTTTCATGAAGAATGTTAAATTGAGATTGCGGAAACGCGCATTAGGCTTTTGCTTGTTTTATGCCGCTTAGGGTAAATCTCAAAAGTCTGGAGACTGGCCCCAAGGAATATCGGGGGCGGTTGAGCGTAGACGAGCTGGATATGGACACTCAAGACGAGTTGATCCGAGCGATTGCGCCCATGAAGTATTGCTTTTCTGCGGAGTTCCGGGAGACGGGAAGCATTCTGCTGTTGGGAACGATTGAGCAAAGCTTTCGATGCGAATGCGCCCGGTGTTTGAAGTCGTTTGAGAAAACGGTTTTGCTTTCGCCGTGGCGCCGGCTCGTTTTGCTGAAGGGCGAGAGCGCGGCAATCATCGACAATAATTGCGTGGACTTGACTCCGATTTTGCGGGAGGATATGTTTTTGTCTTTGCCGCGGCATCCGTTGTGCGCGGAGGATTGCCGGGGAATGGCCGCTTCCCGGAAGGCGGATTCGGATTTTCCGAAAGACCGGCCCCAAGTCGAAGAGAAATCGTCGGCTTGGACTGCACTGGATCGGTTGAAGCTGGGCTGAAAATTGGAGAGAGCAAACAGAATTTATTGGCAAGATGGCAGTACCTAAAAGAAAACCTTCCCGTGGACGGCGGCGAGCGCGCCGGGCTTCCAACAGCGCGCTTCGATTGCCGCAGTTGAGCACTTGTCCGCAGTGCGCTTCGCCTTATGTTCCCCATCGAGTTTGTCCCGCCTGCGGGTTTTACAAAGACCGCCAAGTGGTCGATATTGAATCATTTGACTAAAGCCTTAGTAGAAAGCTTGCGGCAACGATTCTCCTTTTAGTTTTGGTTTATATGCGGATTGTCGTTGATGCCATGGGAGGGGATTATGGATGCGGCGTCGTTGTTGCGGGCGTTGGCAAGGCTTTGGCGGAACGACCTCAAATCACTTCGGCGATTGTCGTCGGGCAGAAACACGAGATTGAACCTCACCTGAAATCTCAAGCGAATTCCAGAATTCAAGTGCTTCACGCGGACGAAGTCCTGACCATGAAGGACAAACCGATTGACGGGATTCGCCGGAAGAAAAACTGTTCCGTCGCCAAGGGCATTGAACTTCTCAAACAAAACCAAGCCGACATATTCGTTTCGCCCGGCAATACGGGGGGCGTCGTCACTACGGCCACGGTCAAACTCGGCCGCCTGAAAGGAGTGAATCGGCCGGGAATTGCCACCGTCATTCCCACGCCTCATAGAGAGTTCGTGCTTCTGGACGCGGGCGCGAACATTGACTGCAAGCCAATTCACTTGCTTCACTACGCCATTATGGGAAGCATTTTTGCCGAGGAGATTCTCGGCCACGACAAACCGCGAGTGGGCATTCTGAGCGTCGGCACCGAAGATTCCAAAGGCAATGAGCTCACCTTGAAATCCTTGCAGCTTTGCAAATCTCTCAATGTGAACTTCATCGGCAACGTGGAAGGTCACGATTTGTTCAACAACCGGGTGGACGTCGTCGTTTGCGACGGCTTTGTGGGGAACATCGTCCTCAAGACTTGCGAGAGTCTCGCGCAAAGCCTTTTTGGTTGGCTAAAGCAAGAATTGACGGACGGCTTGGTTCGTCGTTTTGCCGCTCTGTTGGCCGGCGGCGGGTTGCGAAAGATTAAAAAGCGAATGGACCCGAACGCTTACGGAGGCGCTCCCCTGCTCGGCCTCAACGGGAACGTAGTCATTGCCCACGGTTCGGCGCGGGCGCACTCCATCCGCAACGCCATCCAAATGGCGACGGAAACCTTCGCGCAGAACATCAATCAACGAATTGTGGAAGAAGTTGCCCAAGCAAACGAATCTTGCGGAGAGAACCTCCCGCGCAACGAAGGCAAAACAGGATGAGCAACTCGAATCGCAAAGTCGAATTTGTCAATCCGCGAGCGGCGCGTCAGTTTCATGGAAGAACCTGCTCCATTCGGTCGGTCGGCTCTTACGTCCCGGAAAGAGTGCTGACCAACGCCGACCTTGCAAGAATTGTGAACACCAGCGACGAGTGGATTACCAGCCGCACGGGCATTAGAGAGCGGCGCATTGCGGCGGATGATCAGTTCACTTCTCATCTGGCGGCCAACGCCGCCAATAAGGCGCTAGAAAAAGGGGGCGTGTCTCCCTTGGAAGTGGACTTGATTATCGTCGCCACCATCACTCCGGACATGCTGTTTCCCTCGACGGCTTGTCTTGTGCAGGAAAGGATTGGGGCCAAAAACGCCGCCGCCTTTGATTTGGAAGCCGCTTGTTCCGGTTTTATCTACGCCCTTGAAATCGGCCAACAATTCATCACGTCGCAAACTTACGACACCGTTTTGGTTATCGGCGCCGAGAAACTCTCCACCATTATTGATTGGAAAGACCGCAATACCTGCGTGCTTTTCGGCGACGGCGCCGGAGCGGCCGTTTTGCAAAACGTGCCTCACTCCCATGGGTTATTGACCGCCGCTATGGGCTCTGACGGGAACAAAAGCAAACTCCTTTGCATGCCGGCCGGCGGTTCCCAAATTCCTGCCACCGGCGACTCGGTAAGCCGTCGCCTGCACTTTCTTCGAATGGACGGCCGCGAGACCTTCAAAAATGCCGTTAACGCTATGTGCAGCGCGGCCAAAAAAGTTCTGGCCCGTTGTCGTCTTCATATTTCGCAGATCAAGCTGGTCATCCCGCATCAGGCGAACAAACGGATTATCGCCGCCGTTAGCGACCGTCTAAAAGCCACCGAGGAACAGGTATTTGTCAACTTGGACAAATACGGCAATACTTCCGCCGCGTCCGTCGCCATTGCCCTGGACGAAGCGGCGGAGAGCGGCCGGTTGGAACGAGGCGACCTTATTTTGATCGTTGTTTTTGGAGCCGGATTGACTTGGGGAGCGGCCGTCATCGAATGGTGACGGGATAAAATCGCATTGACGAATGGCGATTTTGTGGTAAACTTAATCCAAACGAATATTATGAAATCGTGCAAACTGGATACATCGGGAATTTTTGACTCAGCAAAGGCAACGGAAAAGGAAATGGAATTTTCCCTGCCCACTCATTCGGTGCAAATCGGAAAAAGCGGCATCTCCTTCCTCTCTGCCAAAGCAGTTCCTCTCTGGAGCGAACTGACTCTCGACCTTCAATCCGCTTCCCAAAACGAGAAAATTCACTGCCGTGGAACTGTTGTCGACTGCAGCGGAAACAAACACACCGGATACGTCGTTTCCATCACCTTCACGGGCGTTTCGCCCGTCGCGCAGGAGCGGCTTTCCCACTTGACGCAGACCTTGCCATCGCTCCAACCCAGACTCTAAAAGCGCTATGAGGCCCGGCGGCCCTTTCCAAACCTCTTCCAATGGAAATCTTCACCCGCGTATTGAAAGCCGCCATCGACAGCGGCGCTTCGGACGTCCACATCAAAATTGACGCGCCGATCATCGTCCGAATTGACGGACAACTCATCCCCATCGAAGCGCCTCGCCCCACAGCCGAGTGGATGGGCAAAGTCCTTCGGAACGTCGTTCCCAAGCATTTGACCGAAAGACTCGAAAAAGAACGAGAGATTGACTTTTCCTACTACGCAGAGGGACTTGGACGATTCCGCACAAACCTCTTCCAACAAAAAGGCAGCTTATGCCTCTCCATGCGCTACGTCAAAACCAACATTCCCAGCTTCGAAGAGCTGGGGCTGTTGCCTCAATTAAAAGACCTCGCTATGGAACCGAGAGGCATTGTCTTAGTTTCTGGAACCACCGGATGCGGCAAATCGACGACGCTGGCCGCCATGATCCAACAGATCAACTCCAAACTCGCCCGTCATATCATCACTTTGGAAGACCCCATCGAATTCGTTTTCCAAGACGACCAATCCGTTATCGAACAACGGGAAATCGGACTGGACTCTCTTTCCTTCGCCGCCGGACTCAAACACATCTTGAGGCAAGACCCTGATGTCATCATGATCGGAGAAATGCGCGACTCCATCAGTTTTTCCGCCGCTATGAGCGCCTCCGACACCGGCCACCTCGTCCTCTCCACGCTTCATACCACCAATGCCTCCCAATCCATTACCCGCGTCCTAGACTTCTTCAAACCAGAAGAAAGAGACCAAATCCGCAGACAGTTGGCGGGAACACTCAAAGCCGTCGTATGCCAGCGCATGGTCGGCAAAATCGAAGGCGGCGTCATCCCGGCCATCGAAATCATGATCAACACGCCGACCGTCAGAAAACTCATCGAAGAAAACCGTTTGGACAAATTGGCCGCCGCCATCGAAACCGGAGGCGAAGACGGCATGCAAAACTTCAACCAAGCCCTCTTCCAACTGGTCAAAGACCGCGTTGTCTCCGAAACCGAAGCCCTCGCCAAGGCCACCAACGCCAAAGCGCTGGAAATGAACTTCCAAGGCATTTTCCTAGACGAAGGCAAACGTATTCTATCTTGATCTAAAAAACTGATCCGTCGAAATGGGCCGCGCTTTTTCAAGAAATTTTTTGCCTTTTTTCAAGATTTCGAGCTTGCCTTCCTTTGCGTTACAAGATTTACTTCCTTTTTTACGACTTGCGGAAAGAATAGGAATTTCGCAACACGGCAAAAGAAAGTGAGAAATAAGTCATGAAAAAACGAAATCTGCTCAACTATTTTGTGATCTTCGCCATTGCGGTCGGCGGAGTTGCCTCTCAACAAACGACGGCGCAAACGCCAAAACCCGCAGCCGAAAAACAAGAGGCTGAGAAATCCTCAAAGAAACGAGCAATCCCCTTCAAAGGAACCGTCGGAAAAATTGATCTGGAAAAACAAACGTTTACCTTGGTCAACAAATCGAACAGAAAAATTCGCACATTCAAAGTCACCAAAGACACAAAATTTGAAATTGACCGAAAACCCATTGGCAAACTCAACATGTTGAAACCTAGCATGCAAGTGACCGGCTCCTGCTTCAAAACCGGCGAAAGACAATACACCGCAAAACTCGTCCGCTGGAAAACCCAAACAAAAACTAAGCCGAAACCAGAGAAAAACTAAGGCTCTGAAAAAAGAACTGAGTAGATGTGCGCCTTTTCCCCATTTTGCCGTTTGACGCAAAGCCTTGTTGCGAAACGGATTCCAAGTCCGCCGCTTTGTAGGAGAGATACAGAGCAAAAATAAACCGGAATGGCCTTTGACAAACCAAACAAAAATCGCTCTTGACAGAACGATTGGATTCGACTAGATTACTGATTTTTTGAACGCGTTTACCCAAAGATGCTAAAATCTTGCCTCATTCTTGTGATTGTTTTGGCCATTGCCGCCTTGGGCGCGGGTCAATTTAAAGTAAAGCAGAAAATCAACGGATTAAACACGGATTTAGAAAATGCCAGGCGAGCGGAACAGCAAGCTCGAGCCGCCGAAGCAAGCGCGAAAAATAAGGCGAAGGAACTGGAGGCCGAAAAGGAAAAACTTGAAGGCGAGCTGGCAAACATCGAAAATCTTTTGGAAGAACAAACGCGGATTGCCAATCAACAGCACGCGCGAGCGGAGGAACTAGAAAGCGATCTACGGGACACAACTATCGAAAGAAACGAAGCCCAGCAGAAATTAGCCCAATGGAACGCCTTGGGAATAGACATTCAGGCGGCTCAATCTATGAAAAACGACCTTGTAGCCGCCCGCGAAGAAATACTCGCTGGAAAGGCGGAGCGAACCATCCTGCTCCGCCAAATAGAACAAATCAAATATGACTTGAGCAAATACGAAGGCCCAGACATCGAAGTCGTTATGAGGGAAGGGCTCAAAGGCTCCGTCGTTGCCGTGGACGACGAGTGGGATTTCGTCATCGTCAGCGTGGGAGAAAAAGACGGCGCTCGTCAATCCGGAAAACTAATGGTAAGCCGCGAAGGCAAGCTGGTTGGCAAAGTGCAGATTAGCTCTTTAGACGAAAACCAAAGCATCGCCAATATCCTTCCCAACTGGAAGAAGGGCGACATCCAAGTCGGTGATACCGTCCTTTACTAAACTTTACTAAAGCCCCAAAAATTGCTCGGAAAGCGTGATGAAAAAATGGATTCAGCAGAGAATCGGTTGGGCGACTTTATGGATTGCTTCCGCAGTCATCGTTTTGTTAACTTCCGTCGCCGGTTGCGCAACAAGGGATGCGCAAAACGCCTCCTCACAACCGTGGAGCTCGCCGAGAGATTGGGAACACGGTTTGCCGTCCGGCATCACAGAGGGGCGCTAAACAACTACTTCGCATAGTTGACGCAACGCACTTCGCGGATAACCGTCACTTTGATCTGCCCTGGATATTGCGCTTGTTCTTCAATTTTCCGGCAGATATCCCGAGCCAACGCGTGCGCCGCCTCATCGGTCACTTTCTCCGGTTGCACAAAGACCCGCACCTCTCTTCCCGCCTGCAGCGCAAAGCAACGTTCCACTCCCGCAAAAGACAGCCCCACTGTTTCCAGAACTTTGATGCGATTGACGTAAGCGACGGTCGATTCGGATCGAGCGCCGGGCCTTGAGGCGCTAACCGCATCCGCGGCGCTCACCAACATCCCTAAAACCGTCGGCTCCACCTCGTTATGATGAGAAGCCACCGCATTGACTATCGCCTCGTTTTCTCCGTGGCGTCGGATGAACTCCGCTCCGGCGACAGCGTGAGAGCCGTTCACTTCGTCGCCTAACGCCTTCCCAACGTCGTGAAGCAAGCCCGACCGGGCGGCCTCGGCGGCGTCAACGCCAAGCTCGACCGCGATAAGCGTCGTCAAACGGGCAACTTCCACTGAATGATCCAAGACATTCTGAGAATGGCTTCGCCGAAAATACAATCGACCCAGGTGCTTTGAAATCTCGGCATGAACCGGTGCCAAACGCAAATTGCACACCGCCTCGTTTCCTATCTTCAAAATCCGCGCCGCCATTTCTGAGGAAACCTTTTCCACAACCTCTTCAATGCGGGCGGGGTGAATGCGCCCGTCCGCAACGAGCCGAGCCATGCTTTCCCTGGCGATTTCGCGCCGCACGGGGTCAAACCCCGAAAGAACGACGGTATTCGGCGTGTCCTCGAGCAACACTGTGACGCCGGCGGCGTTTTCAAAGGCTCGGATGTTGCGTCCGTCTCGACCGATGATGCGTCCTTTGATATCATCGCCTTTTAGGACCACTGAGGCGGTTGTCGTTTCCGAAGCGCAGTGCGCCGCATACCTTTGAATCGCAGTGCTTACGATGCGCCTCGCTTCCCCTTCCCCTTCTTGCCTCGCCTTTTCCACGATTTTCCGAGCTAAAACGCGGGCGTCCGTTTGCGATTCACGCTCTACAAACTTCAAAAATTCCCTCCGCGCTTCCTCTGCAGTCAACGACGCCACACTTGCCAATTGACTTTGCCACTTCTTAATCAGCGCATTTACGGAGGCCTCGCGCTCTTCAACTTGCCGCCCTTTCTCGGCCAAATCCGCTTGCTCCGCCTCCAGCAATGTTTCCTTTTTGGCAAGATTCTCCCGTTGCCTTTGCAGCGATTTTTCTTGCAGTTGAAGATGTCTATCGCGTTCGGCCAATCCTTTGGAACGCATCGACCACAATCGAGTCCAAGCCCAAAAATTCAACCCCAGAGCGGCTAATCCCACCGCCGCTAGAATCAGCAACAAATCAAATGATTCCGTCATGACTTTGGGTTCTGCAAATTCTGGACAAGTTCGGCGAATCGGGTTCGGAGTTTGTGGATTTTCACGGCGCCAATGAGTTCTCGTTATTGACTTTGGGTTTGAGTTATTGGCGAACTTCGGCGAAAGAGGGTGGGCGAGGAATCATCATCTCGAAATTACCGTTCTTCCGGTCCGAATCGAGCGGTTCGGCGTAAGAATTCGTTCCATCTTCTCGTCCCACGGATCCAATGGCAAGGAGTCCAGCAACTGGCATTCATAGGCTATTCCGCAACGGACGCTCCGAACATCTTGCAGCAACCGGTCGTAAAATCCCCCGCCCCGGCCAAGTCTCCCGCCGTCCAGAGAGAAAGCGAGGCCGGGAACAAAGACAGCGTCCAGAAAGTTTCCCTTTACTTTTGGGCACTTGTCGACCGGCTCTAAAATGCCAAATCGACCGGGCGACAGTTGATTCCATTGTTTTATGGTGGCAAATTCGTATTCTTCGGCCGCCGCATTCCATCTGGGCAAGGCGATGTTTTTTCCCTGATCCAAACCCGACCAAATAGCCTTGGCTATGTCTATCTCCCACTTGGCGATCGGGACGTACATTCCGACGGATTGGGCGCGCCCAAACTCATCCGAAGAGAGCAATCGGCCGACAAGAGCGGCGGCGGCATCGGACTTTGCCGAAGAGGACAAACGCGCAAGCGCAGACCGCATTTTGCGCCGAATTCGCGCTTTCTCCGCCATCTGCTTGCTGTCGGGTTCGGTGTTCACGGATTGGTTTTAGGAAGAGTTTTCCGTTGTCATCGGCTCTTGTTTTGGGACGGTTTGATCGCGCCAATGTTTGATTCGCTCGCGGATTTTTCTTTCCACTCCTTGATCGGACGGCGAGTAATATCGGCGTTCGGCTCCAAGATAGTCTTGAGGCACAAAATGGCCGGCATAGTTATGGCTGTATTTGTAGCCGATTCCGTTCCCTAACTTCGCAGATCCTTTGTAGTGGCCGTCTCGAAGAGGGCGAGGCACGGGGAGGGTTGGGTTTTTCCGCACGTCCTCAAGCGCCGCGTCTATTGCCTTCATTGCGCTGTTGCTTTTGTAAGCGGTGGATATGTAAATGGCGGCCTCGGCAATGGGAATTCTGGCTTCAGGCCATCCGATAAATTCGGCGGCTTGATGGGCGCTGGTGGCAAGCACTAAGGCCATTGGGTCCGCCAATCCTACGTCTTCCGCCGCGCAGATTAGCAAACGTCTTGTGATAAACCGCGGATCTTCTCCCGCGCGGATCATCTTGGCCAACCAATAAAGCGCCGCGTCCGGGTCAGAACCGCGCATGGATTTGATGAACGCCGAGATGGTATCGTAGTGGTTGTCGCCGTCGCGATCATACACAACCGCTTTCTTTTGGATGCACTCCTCCGCAATCCTAAGGTCTATGGAAACAACGCCCGCCCGATTCGCCGGAGAGGTGAGAACGGCGACTTCCAGCGAATTGAGCGCCTTTCGGGCGTCGCCGTCGGCGGTTGCCGCCAAATGCCGAATGGCTTCTTCGGCAATTTGGATTCGCCTTTTTCCTAATCCTCTTATCTTATCCCGGAGCGCACGGCGAATGAGTTGGGCGATTTCGTCTATCTCCAAGGGCTGAAGCTCGAAAATTTGCGACCTCGAAACCAGCGGAGAATTCACAAAGAAAAACGGATTGTGAGTGGTGGCTCCGATAAGTTTTATTGTGCCGTTTTCAACATCCGGCAGCAGAATATCCTGCTGGGACTTGTTGAAGCGATGGATTTCGTCAATGAAAAGCAGTGTTGGAAGTTTCTTATTGGCCAGGCGATTGGCGGCGGCGCGCAACACCGTTCGCATATCGGCAACGTTCGATTCCACTCCGCTCAGTCGCTCAAACTTTGCCTTGGAGGAATGCGCGATAATCTGGGCCAAAGTGGTTTTTCCCGTGCCCGGCGGCCCGTAAAAGATGAGAGATTGCACGCGATCTGCTTCAATAGACCTGCGCAATAAGGAACCGTGACCCAAAATATGCGTTTGCCCGACGTATTCATCCAGCGACGCCGGACGCATGCGCGAGGCCAGCGGCGCGCCAGAGTCGCCGCCCTTGCCGAACGGAAACGCCTCCCCGCTGTTCGAAACCTCGGCTTTTCCTCCGGTTTGAACGCGATTTTCAAATAGATGCTCTTGAGCCATGAAAGAGAAACTTTCTCTCTTCGAGAAAAGAAAAACCCCGCACTGTGCCGTGGAAACAGACCCTTCGAACAGGATCGAAACAAGTGGAGCTCACCCGGCGGCATTCGACTTCCTTTCCATCAAGGCTTGCCGGCCGCCATGCCTTAGGCTACCGCTCCATTTATCATTGTTTTAAGGTCCGAGGATTTTGTTTCGATACACGAGCACGGCAGGGTTAATTCTTTATTCGACCCCAGCTTTTCAATGAGCGAATTCCAACCCCGTGCCCCAACAGAGCGGATTCCCAAATGCCGGAAGAAATTATCACCGCAACGAAAAACTCTTTCAAGCAAAAAAACGCCATTCCTTTTTCTTTGCAAAGATCTCAAAGAAGCGGCGGAACAGAAGACTTTTTGGAAAAAGACCCCGGCCGAGCAGCCGGCCAATCCAAGCAAGGCGGCTGGGAAACTTGGAAAGGATTTTGTCCGCCGGGAGAATTGGCCAAACGCTCCAACCAATCGCGGATCAACCGAATCAACGACGCGGTTTGAATGCCTTGATATACCGGCGGATAGGCGGCCAAGTTCTTCCGCGCCAAGCGCAATAAGGCGCCCGCAGGACGAAGCCGGCTCTTTTGCAAATGAACAAACGCTCCCGCCAACTGAATGAGCCCCTTGTAAAACAAACCTTCTGGCCTCCCGCGACTCGGCAACCACAACTCCTCCAAAACCTCGTGAGCCTCGTAGAACAACCCCCGATTGAAACAAGCAAAGAACCCCAAGTAGCGCGCGGGCCAATCCCCGCCCCGCAACTCGGAAATCAAAATCGCCACTTCCGCGCTTTTATGACTCATCCAACAACTAAATACTCACTCGCCAACACGCTGTTTTCCCTCTTCGCAAAGAACTCCCTTCAGAAAACTCCGCGCAAATGCCCAACCAGAAATTTTCCCGCCGGCAAAGCGCGCTTTGATTTTGACATCTCCAACCGCATGAAACAAGCTATCCGCATGGCAAAGCCGCCCCTAGGACGTGGTCTTGGCGCGCTGCTGGGCGGAGGATCGCCGGCAGTTTCTGAAAAAACACCCGCGCCGGCAGAAAGAATCCCTCCTTCCCCGCTCAAACCAGCGGCGACCAATGCTGCGGCAGACGAACTTCGAATGGATCAAATCCACCCTTGCCCCTTCCAACCTCGCAAGGAATTCGACGAAGCCTCTCTCAAAGAACTGGCGGAATCCATCCAATCCCAAGGAATCGTCCAACCCTTGATCGTTCGGGCCAGCGGCGGCAGATTCGAGATCATCGCCGGCGAACGCCGTTGGCGCGCCGCGCAACTGGCCGGCCTCAAAACTATTCCCGCCGTCATTCGCAAAGCAGACGACCGCGAAGTGATGGAACTGGCGCTTGTCGAAAACCTCCAGCGCGAAAACCTGAATCCCATCGAAGAAGCGGCCGGACTGCGACATCTCATCCAGCAATTTGACCTCCGACAAGACGAAGCCGCGCAAAAGGTTGGCAAAAGCCGCGCCGCCATCGCCAACACCCTCCGTCTCCTAAAACTGCCCGCCAAAATCCAAACCTATCTGCGGGACAAAAAAATCTCGACCGGCCACGCCAAAGTTCTCTTGGGACTTTCAGACGCCGAACAACAACAAACCATTGCCGAGCAAGTCGTCAAAAGCCAACTTTCCGTGCGCGCCACCGAGACGCTGATCGCCCAATCTCAAACCAACCGGAACGTCGCCGCGCCGCCAATCTCGCCGGCGGAACCGAAAAACCCGAACATTACCCGATTGGAAGAGAAAATTCGCCAACGAGTGGGAACCCGCGTCCACCTTCGCTACCAACAAGGAAAAGGTTCTTTAAACCTGACCTTTTTCTCAGACGAGGATTTGGAAAGGATTGTCCAGATTCTCGGCGTCGAACCCGACTGAACTCCAGAAGCAATTCACAGTTCTCCAAACACTCGATTCTTTCGAATCCAAAAGCGTTTTATGGCAAACTTCCAAAACTCCCGCTCAATTTGCGTCCAAGCGCTCCATCGCCAAGAAGCGCTCGTTTCCAATCTCAGCGCATTCGTCGGATTAGATGGATTCGTCGACGAGATCATCCACGTCGTCGACAAACGCGAAGACGCCCATTCCTTCGCGCGAATCCCAACCATCAAGGCGCTCGCCAACCGTATCATCGACGCCGCCGGACGAAGCACCAACATCGAACTAGTGCCACAACGAATCAAACTCGGAGGCAACGGCCCCATTCTGGCCAACGCCCTGGCCGGTTTCGGCGTCCGCACTTCCTATGTAGGAGCGCTCGGCTACCCCAACCTGCATCCCGTATTCTCTCCCCTAGCCGACAAGGGAGAAGTTTTTTCCATCGCCGAAGCCGCGCATACCGACGCCCTTGAATTCACCGACGGAAAATTGATGCTCGGAAAGATGACGCCGCTAAACGACGTCACTTGGCCGAACCTTCTGGAACGAATGGGACGAAGCGCTTTTGAAACAAAAATCCGATCCTCCCACCTAATCTCCTTCGTCAACTGGACTATGGTACCTCACATGAGCGAAATTTGGGAAGCCATCCTCAACGAAAACATCCTCCCAAAACGCGGATCAAACCAAACCGCCTTCTTCGATCTTTGCGATCCAGAAAAACGGAACAACGAAGACATTGCCCACGCTATGAACCTCTTGGGACGTTTCCGCAAACATCTTCGCGTCATATTAGGACTGAACGAAAAAGAAGCGATGGAACTGGTCGAAGTCTACGGCATCCCGGCGGGATCGGATTCCCCCGAAGATCGGTGCTCGCTGGCAGAATCCCTCTTTAAAAAGATCAATGTCGATCTATTGGTCGTCCATCCTGTCTCTTACGCCCTCGCAGTTACTAATGCAATCACAACCTGGGTCCCCGGCCCCCTCATCGAAAAACCCGTGATTACCACCGGAGCCGGCGACCACTTCAACGCCGGCTTCTGCCTCGGCCAACTCCTCAACATGTCGCCGGAACACTCCCTACAACTGGGCGTCGCCTCCAGCGGCCACTACGTCCGCACGGGAAAAAGCCCGCAAATCCAAGACTTGAAACAACTCCTCGCCAATTGGCCCAACCACCAATCGACCTTAAGATAAATTTTTGCTTGCCCCCTTCAATTCAACTTCCAAAATAATCCCAGTGTTGTTGCCCATCGTCAAATACGGCCGGCCAATCCTGCGCCAAAAAGGCAAACCTATTCGTCCGGAGAAAGAAAATCTCCGCCAACTGATTGACAACATGCTAGAAACTATGCGCCACGCAAAAGGCGTCGGCCTAGCAGCCCAACAAATAGGCCAAGCCATCCAACTCACCGTAATCGACATCCGCGAAGCAAAAGAAATGAAATCAGAAATGTGGATCAACAACCAACCAACAACCATCCACAAACACATGCCCATGATTCTGCTAAATCCTCAAATCACGCCATTGAACGCCTCCATCCCCGGCCAAGAAGGATGCCTCAGCTTCCCCGAAATCTACGGCGACGTCCTTCGCCCCGAAACAGTGGACGTGGATGCAATCCATCCCGACGGTTCCATCGCAAAGTTCGGTTGCAATGGCCTGCTCGCCCGCGTCATCCAACACGAAACCGATCACCTGAATGGCATCCTCTTCATCGACCGGATGACTCGCACCGCCAAAAAACAAATTCAACCCGCGCTGGACACCCTGCGCCGCCAAACTATGCTGCAAAAAACTGAAGCGTAAGCCCCCATCCAACAAAACTACCGTCCAGCAACCCTCAACCTTGACATGCCTGCGCCGATGTGTTGCAAAAGGCTTTTCTAACAAGAGTTGGCAAAAGTCTTGGCGCGGGAAATTCCCCATAAAAGAGCGCCAAAACTTCTCTAGATTATATTGCCAAATTTCCAAAGCGGGATTCCATAGAGCACGATCCCAAGAAATATAAAGAAACGCCATAAAACAAAATCGGCCAATATGAAACTTTTCTCTTCATTCCCCATTCCTCCCCTCAATCAGGCGGTATCGCTTTATTTCCCTTGTCGAACAACTAATTGGCGCCCGCCTTCCCTTGTTTGTAAAGCTATCGCCTTTTAGACAAACAGAGCCTCTTTCCTCTCACACAACGAACAAACACTCCAACGCATATTTGCGTTCATAACCTAGTTTAGTATGACGAACGCAAATCTCGCCTAGCAACAAGTCGTTTTGTTCAAGTGGGAAAGTTCGACGCGCCCTATCATTTATTGAGCTCTCTTTATGAACCAAACTCTTGGGAGGATACGAGGTTGTCATTGTTGAAAAACCTTACAACAACGAAGGCGAAACGGCCTAATCCCGTTGCTTGGGGTTACCTCAGCGTCTTTGCGGGCCAACTCTTGCCTAGTGGGGAGGTTGTTTGTTATTGGAGTTGGCGCGCAAGGCGGGATATTCATTAGCCTTGCCAAAGTCCTAAGACTCTTCCGCAGTCCCATCCTCACCTCATCTAAATCGGCCTGCCAAGTCTCCTAAATTCCCTCATACGCGAATGCGCTTTGCAAGGCGCCGGTTGCTTGACTGGGCGCCTCTTCCCGCCCGCTCTCTTGGCCACCGCCCTAACCGCTTGCTTCTTGCGCCAGAGAAACTCCCCTCTCTTTTCGATTGCCTCCCTCGAAAAGATGGGAATCAACGCCCCGCAGTTCCGCTGGAATAACCCCGCTCTCTCCTTTCTCCCGATAAATTCTCTATGGAACTTGGGGAAATAATCTCCCAAAAAAATGTAAAAGAAAACGCCCCCCTTTTAAACAAGAGGGGCGAAACCACGAAGATGCTCTCGGAAAATGCGGGATTCTCCTCAGCGCGCCGGCGTGCCAAAGCCCACTAATCCAAGAGACTCTTCTTGGCCTTCTTGGCCGGGCGCGGTGCTTCCCTCAATTAAACCGCCCGCATTCCAACCCACTAAACCACCTACCCCAATGTTCCCCAAAACTGCCGCATGAACATGGCTGTCCGCTATATGGCCAAAGTTATGACCCACTAAACCCCCAACGCTGTTCGCTCCTGCTACCCGACCCCGAACAGAACAATTGCGAATAAGCCCTTGACTCAACCCGGCCAATGCACCCACAAAGTTAACCCCTTGAATATGAACGCCTTCTAAGCCTACATTGACCACTTGCCCCCGATTGCCGATTGCGCCAAACAAGCCACTTGGCTTCTCATAGAAAAGAGCGGCGTCGCTCTGGTCTTGGAACAGGTTAACAATCCCATGGTTGTTGCCTTCTAGAACGGCTTGGAAAGGGTTGGCGAAAACCCCGATGGACTGCCAGCCGTTTCCTTGATTCCAAAAGGGGTCTGCTTCATCGGCTCGGTTGTTTTTGTGAGAATCAAAGTGGAGGTTCGTTGTGAGTTCGTAGCCTTGGGCTTGGGTATTATTGGGAAGCCCCATGTTGGCGATGGCGCTGGGGAAGGCTTGGTTGTAAGCTTTGGCAAACTCTTCTTTGTCGGGTTGGCCGTCGCCGTTCAAGTCCCAGCGAATCGCATTCAGCTGCGCCAAGTTGCTAACATCAATCAAGCCGTTATCATCTTGGTCGTAGTCGGTTGGAGGCACTTGAACTTGTTGAACTTCTTGCTGCTCCTCTGACGGTGTTTCGGGTTCTTCCTCTTCGACGACGGTGTGGGAAAGGGTGACGGAGACAATCCCGGCGTTGTTGATGGCTAGGAAGCCCGGGCTGGATGGTATTGAATGCTGGATGCCTGCCTGCTCGTTGGTGTCGGCGGCATCGGCGCTGGCCGTCACGGTCACGGTTTGGTAGCTCTGCCAGTTGAGGGTGGTGAACATTAACTTGCTAGGATTCAAAGTGATTCCAGAATGCGTCGTTGCTAGGTTGACGGTCGTGATGTCTCTGGCTGGCAAGGAAGTGGGTTTCACTTGGTAAGTGGCGGAGCCGCTCTCGCTCAAGGACACCTGCTTGGTGTTGAACATGAGCGAGGACGGAGTCGATCCGCCGGGCCGCGAGGGGAACGGGGTGATTATCGGAGTCACAGCACCGCCGTTGTTCACATTGACTGGGGGCGGGAGTGGTTCTTGGTCGTCGTTGACAATTTCGATACGGGCGGTGCTGGGCTGGATGACGGCGTTGGTAGGGTTGCTGAGAAGGAGGTTGAAGTATTCGTTTGGTTCGTCTAAGGCATCTCCAAGGATGGGAATGGAAATGGTTTGGGTGAGATTGGTGGTGTAGGCGGCAAAGGTGAGCGTGCCGCTGGTTTCGGTGTAGTCTTCGCCGGCAATCGCTGTGCCGTCTTGGGTGGCATAGTCCACCGAGACGTCTTTGTCGGGAACTCCGTTTAACAATTGCACATTGAGCGCGGCGTTGGTTATGCCTGCGTTGCCTTCGAGGATGGAAAGAAAGGCAGTCTGCGAAAAATTGAGAATAGGCGTAGGCGGATCTTCAAGCAATGGCTCTATGATATTGATGGTAGAAGAATAAGCAGTGAGACCACTGCGGGTGAAAAGAACATTGGTGGGATTGCGGAGGATGAGATGAAACGTTTCTTCGGCGGGATCGTCTACGTTGTCGTCTAGGATGGGAATGGAGATGGTTTGGCTAAGGTTCGTGGTGCCGGCGGGAAAAGTGATGGTGCCGCTGGCTGCGGTGTAGTCTTGGCCGGCGATTGCCGTGCCGTCCTGCGTGGCATAGTCGAAGGTGACATTTCTGTCGCTTGGAGGATTTTCCAATTGAACTTGGATTTCGGCATTTACTTCTGGCACTTTTTCGTAGTGCGATAAAAGGTAGTAGAGACCTCCTCTATATCCTTCGAGACGATGATCTACAAAACGATAAACTCCTGGACTCAAAGAAATCGTGAGGAAAGGGAGGGGATTTAGACCATCAACGCCAGTGAATCTAGTGACTCTCTCAAATGTTCCGTCTATCAATCTATACAAAACGAAGTCGATTCCTCTAATGTAAGAGGAATAAGCAAAGATGTAAAGTGTCAAAGTGGATTGAGATTCGACTGTGAACGGCGGATACGAAAAGGAATTACTTCCATCTTCAGTCGAAGAATCATCGACATCGCCGCTATGATGAAAATCTCGGTCGACCCTACGAGCTCCTTCATTTACCTTCAAACTGGAATGGCTCAAAGAAATGTATGGTAAACGATGAGCATACCGTTTTTTGAGCCTTGTAGACACAGAGTCAGGAAGCGCCTCAAATATTCCCAACTCCCAAGTTCTAGGTGGTAAAGTCAGCCATTGCAGGTTGGCCAGCTCGTCGAATATCCCCGAAGGCAAGGAAGTCAAATCGTTGCCGGAAAGATGCAGTGTTTGCAGGTTGGCCAGCTCGTCGAATATCCCCGAAGGCAAATTGGTTAACTGGTTTCTGCTAAGATACAGCGTTTGCAGATTGGCCAGCTCGTCGAATATCCCCGAAGGCAAGGAAGTCAAATCGTTGCCGGAAAGATGCAGTGTTTGCAGGTTGGCCAGCTCGTCGAATATCCCCGAAGGCAAGGAAGTCAAATCGTTGCCGGAAAGATGCAGTGTTTGCAGGTTGGCCAGCTCGTCGAATATCCCCGAAGGCAAGGAAGTCAAATCGTTGCCGGAAAGATGCAGTGTTTGCAGGTTGGCCAGCTCGTCGAATATCCCCGAAGGCAAATTGGTTAACTGGTTTCTGCTAAGATACAGCGTTTGCAGATTGGCCAGTCCATTAAAGTCACCTGCTTGCAGGGTTGTGAGTCCGATGTCATAAGGGTGCAGAGAAGTGATGATGCTGAGTTGGTTGGCGTTGGTGACTTGGTTGTATTGAGTGACGCCGGGTAGTTTCCTCAGGATTTCGTCGGCCACTTCTCTTGTTCTTCCGTGGAGAACAGAGCCGGGGCTATCGACCACAGACGGTAAAGATGGCTGCGTCCTTGATGACTCCCACATAATATTCCCTGTTCTTACGTCTCGTACGCGTAAGTTGACGAATTCGTCAAACGTCCCCGATGGCAGGGAGGAGAACAAATTTCTAATAATATACAGATTTCGGAGGTTGGTAAGTTTGTCAAATATTCCCGACGGCAAAGGGACTATTCCGCCAGGGGAAATACTGGAGGAAATACTCAGAAGTCTCAAATTGGTGAGTTGGTCGAAGATTCCCGCAGGCAAGGAAATCACCTGACTGAAGTTAAACCTCAGATCTTGCAGATTGGTAAGTCTATCAAAAAATCCCGAAGGTATGGAGGCCAGAGGGTTTCTGGAAAGAAATAGATTTCGCAGATTGACGAGATTGCCTATACTCGATGGCAAAGAAGCCAACTGGTTATAGCGAAGATTCAGCGTTTGCAAGTTGGTGAGGCCGTCGAATATCCCCGAAGGCAAGAAACGCAAGTGGTTGTAGCTAAGATTCAGATCTAACAGATTGTTGAGTCCATCAAAGTCGTTTCCTTGCAGTTTGGTGAATGTTCTGCCGGATAAGTCCAGAGAAGTGATGCTGCTGAGTTGGTTGGTGTTGGTGACATTGGTGTATCGCTCGATGCCGGGCAATTTATTCAGGATGGCGCGTGCAACACCTAATGTTCGGCCGTGGAGGACGGAGCCGGGGCTGTTGACGGTACCTTCCGGTGGCGGAGTAGTTTGCGCTATTGCGTTTTGCTGAGCAAGAATAGCGGCCAGCAGGCCGACGACCAACAACGAGTAGGTAGGATTGTTATGTTTCATAAGATGATGTGCTTTTATAGTTTAGGATTTCTATTGTAAAAAGGAAAATTCTCGGCGCGCGTTGTTTTTTTCTTGGGTTCTGGGGATTTTCCGCTTTCGCCATTTTGGAAAGTTTTGCGGCAAGGCCTGTGGCCATGCGGTTGGGTTTGCCTTTCAAGGAGAGAGGGTGCCCGTCAGAATTCATCGGGCGGTAATTATCGCTGCCGCCGCTTTCGCGCAAGATGTTTACGGCGGAAAAGGTTGGGCTTGGCCAAGTCGTTACCTTCGCGGGAGAAGAGGGGAATTCGCCCCCCCCCCCCCCCCCCCGCAAGCGAGGAAGCGAAGGGAAAAGGAAATAGGAACAACGGTCTTTCTCAAAGCGCCGCCGCTCGGCGGGCTTTTGGCAGGCTCTTGTGCATCCATCTTCCATCATAAATATGACGATTTTCTCAGCGCTTTGACGACCAAAAAAGGAAAGATAGAGTAAGGCAAAATCAAAGTCAACGATTCTTTTCCCGATTTTCTTATCGATTTCATTGCCTCGGTTTCTCGACGATTTGTCGCCAAACGCAAAAGAGAATAACTGAATTCGACATGGAATCAACATCTTTTTTCTTTGGTTTCTTCGTTTTTTTCTGAATCCAATCCTTGCCTTCCCTTGTTTTTGTCAGTGATGATTCTGAGATTTCGGATTCGATTTTGGAAGGCAAGCCTTTTGTTTCAAGGATTTTTTGGGAGGGGCGTAACTTCTTTCGTTGTTTGGAGTAGTTCGGTTTAATCTATTTTTTGGCGCTGAATGCTGGGTTGGCGTTTGTTTTTTGCGAGTTAAGGCGATGCGAGAGGCTTCATGAATTCGATTTTGGGATGTTCGCAAAGAAATGGAAGGGCGCGGGCTGTTTTTTGGAGAGGAAACGATGCGGTTTTGCAAAATGTTTCTTTACACTTTGTCGGCTTTTTTCAGAATGGGGAGAAAGCAAGCGCGGGCATTATGAGGAAGAGCAATGCGCGGACGCTGGTTGTCGGGCATGAATGAAACGGAGTTGTGACGATGGTTAAGAGAAACTTTTTTGTCGCAGTGTTGGCGGTTTTGGCAGTGTTGGCGGTTGCGGAATCGGCGGCGGACGAAGCGGGTTGGAAGCTGTCTCCGCATGCCTTTTCTTTGTCCGACGGGGATCGCGTGGCTTTTTTGGGCGATGCGCTTTTGGAGCGGGAGCAATGGCGCGGGCATCTGGAATCTCGTTTGACGGTCAGTTTTCCTGGGAAGAAGATTCGCTTTCGCAACTTTGCTTGGAGCGGTGACACTCCCGCCGGGCGTTCGCGGGCCAGTTTTGATTGGCATAAAGAGGAGGCGGAATGGTTGGATCGGATTCTCCGTCCTCTGGCTGTTTTTCGGCCGACGGTTGTTGTGCTGGGCTATGGGATGGCGAGCTCCTTTGACGGAGAGGGCGCTTTGGACAAGTTTCGGGCGGATTTGCGGCGGCTGATTGACCGGATTCACGAATCTCTCCCCGAAGATCCGCCCCGCTTTGTGTTGGTGGGTCCGATTCGGCACGAGCGTCTTGGCGGCGAATGGCCAAACCCGGAAGCGCACAACGCGCAGTTGTTTCAGTATTCGGCGGCGGCGCGGGCGATTGCGGAGAATCGCGGCTTTCCGTTTGTCGATCTGTTTCATTGGCAGGGCGACGGCGGCGAATCTCCTTTTCAAAGGCAGTATACCGACAACGGCATTCACTTGAACGCTTATGGTTACTCGCGGTTGGCGGAAGTTTTTGGGGCGGCGATGCGGATGGAGTCGATGGATTGGAAGGTTGAGTTTGGCTCGCATGGGCTGGACCGCTTGTCGGGATGCCAAGTCGAGGCCTTGTCGATTTCTGGGGAAAAGATTGCGTTCACCTTGCGGGACGCCGTGTTGCCGTTTCCTAATCGAGATGCGGCGGGAAGATTGTATCCCACAACGACGAAGCCTCGGCGGCTTCGGTTTTCCGGTCTGTCGAAAGGACGCTACTTGTTGAAGATAGACGGACTGCCGATTGAGATTTCCGAAGCGAGCAGTTGGCGGCGGGGGATGCTTTTGACGCGGGGGCCGATGTTTGACCAAGCCGAGTTGTTGCGAGAGCGGATTGTCAAAAAGAACGAGCTGTTTTTCCACCGATTTCGTCCGCAAAACCAGACTTACCTGTTTGGATTTCGAAAGCACGAGCAGGGCAACAACGCCGCGGAGATTCCCGAATTGGATCCGCTGGTGGCGAATTTAGAGGAGCAAATTTTTGAATTGGCCAAGCCTCGAGCGCATCTTTACGAACTTGTTCGGCTGGAATCGGAGGAAACCGTTCCCAATCCGTCCGCCGCTGGCCAAAACAAACGACAAAGGTCGAAGCCTTTGCAGTTGGAAACTCCCGTTGCCCGGCAAACTTTGCCGCAGTTTGAATTGGCCGAGGGGCTTGAGATTTCGCTCTACGCGCAAAATCCTTTGTTGCGCAAACCCATTCAAATGAACTTTGACGCCCGCGGGCGCTTGTGGGTGGCGAGTTCTTCGGTGTATCCGCAAATCCGGCCGGGACAAAGCGCGGAGGACGCCGTTGTCGTTTTGGAAGACCGTGACCAAGACGGCTTGGCGGAAACGTCGACCGTCTTTGTCGAAGGTCTCTTGATCCCGACCGGAATTGAACCGGGCGACGGCGGCGTTTATGTAGGGCAAAGCACGGAGCTGCTACACTTCAAAGACACCGACGGCGACGGCAAGGCCGACCAACGAAAGGTAATCCTCTCCGGCTTTGGCACCGAAGACACACATCACATGCTGCACACTTTGCGATGGGGACACGACGGTCGGTTGTATATGAATCAATCGATTTATATCCACAGCCATGTGGAAACGCCCCACGGCGTGAAGCGGCTCAACAGCGGCGGCGTGTGGCGTCTGCGGCCAAAGACTTTGGAGTTGGACGTTTTTCTGAGAGGGTTTTGCAATCCTTGGGGACATCATTTTGACGCTTACGGCCAGTCGTTCGTTACGGACGGGGCGGGGTCTCAAGGGATCAGCTACGGACTTCCGGGCGCGATGTACTTTACTTACGCGGGAGCGCCGCGCGTTTTAGGTAGCGCAAGTCCGGGAAGTTACCCAAAATTCTGCGGCCTAGAGCTGCTTTACAGCGAACATTTCCCCGAAGATTGGCAGGGAACGGCGATTACCTGCGACTTTCGGGCGCACCGAATCGTTCAGTTTGCCATTGAAGAACAAGGCGCCGGCTACGCGGCTCAGGAACTGCCGGAGTTGCTTCGAGGACGCGGCAATACTTTTCGCCCGGTTGACGTCAAAACCGGGCCGGACGGGGCGCTTTACATTGCCGATTGGGCCAATCCCATCATCCAACATGGCGAAGTGGATTTTCGAGACCCGCGACGAGACAAAGTTCACGGAAGAATCTGGAGGCTCGCTTACAAGGGACGCCCTTTGGCAAAGAGACGCAATTTGACCAAAAGTTCCCATCGGGAATTGCTCCACTTGCTCTTGTCCCCAAACGGCTGGGAAAAACAGCAGGCGCGCCGAACACTAACTGATCGAGGTTCGGCAATCCGCGAGGATTTGGCCGAATGGGTGAAGGAGCAAGATTCGGAGTTTGCGCTTCTGCAAGGGCTTTGGATGTATCAATCCATTGACGAGGTTGAACCCGGCCTTTTGGCGCGGTTGTTGGCGGCAAAAGACGGGCGAGTGCGGGCCGCCGCCGTGCGCGTGCTAGGGTTTTGGCGGGAAAAGGTGGACGGGAGTCTCCCTCTGCTGGCCGAGCGAGTGAACGACGAACATCCCCGAGTGCGTCTTGAAGCCGTTCGCGCGCTGGCGCAACATCCAAATGCGGATGCGGCGACGGCGGTTCTGGAAGGATTAAATCATCCCGTGGATCGATTTTTGGACTACGCCTTGTGGTTGAGCGTCAACGAATTGGCCGAACCTTGGGTGGATGCAATTCAGGCGAGGGAATGGATTCCGCAAGGCCGCGAAAAGCAGTTGGAGTTTGGCCTTCAAGCGATTGCGCCGGCGCAAGCAAGCAAAGTCTTGGGCAAGTTGCTGAGCGAGCAAGGGGAGAATCAGGACGGCGCCGGCCCTTGGATTGAGTTGATCGGCAAAGCGGGAGGCGCCATCGACTTGGCCAAGTTGCTGAGGCGGTTGACGGCGGGAAACTTGGATGCGGAGGCCGGCCTGCGCGCTGTTCAGGCGATGAGTGAGGCCGAGCGACTCCGTAACATAACGCCCGACAGCGGAAAAGACGGCATTGCCCGGCTCTTCAACGCGGCGGATCCAAGCCTGCAGGCAGGGGCTTTGCGGCTGGCCGGTTTGTGGAAACTCCACGAGTTTGAAAGCCGATTTCAAGGAAAAGCCGAAGACGTCAGCACTTCTACGATTGCTCGAGAGGCCGCTGTTGACGCTTTGCAAAATCTGGGCTCTTCCTCCGCTTACCAACGGCTCGTCGACTTGCTAAGACAACCGGATTCCGTTTCCATTCGGCCTCGGATCGCGCGCGCCCTAGCTGTCTTAAATCTTCAAGATTCCATCGATTCTATCCTCAATGTGATGAACGAACCCGGCCGCGAGGCGGACCTCCGGGCGATTTGGCAAACCGTTCTCCAACAGAAAGAAGCGGAAGCGCTGCTTGTCCAAGCCCTGCGCGGGAAAACCTTGTCCCAAAGCGCCGCCACGACAGGAATGCGCGCAGTCCGCGAGAGCGGCCGCAGCCGAACCGCCTTATTACTGGCGCTGGAAAAAGCGGGCAACTTAGCGGCTTTTGAGAGCCCGACAAACCGCGAACGAATTGTCGCACTTGCCCAACAAGTAATGACCGAGGGAAATCCGGATCGAGGCGAAGCCGTCTATCGCCGGCCGGAACTGGGTTGCGTTCTATGCCACTCAATCGGCGGCGTCGGCGGAAAAGTGGGGCCGGACTTGACATCAATCGGCGCCAGCGCTCCGGTTGACTACTTGGTCGAGTCCCTCCTCGCCCCCAATGAAAAAATCAAAGAAGGCTATCACTCGCTGATCGTCGAAACCACGGACGGCGAAGAATACAGCGGCATTTTGCTGCGCGAAACTCCTTCGGAACTGGCTTTGCTCGACGCCTCCAATCAAATCGCCTCCATCCCAAAACAAAAAATAGCGAATCGAACCACCGGCGGATCCCTCATGCCAGCCGGTCTCATTGAAGGATTAGACGCAAGCGAGCAGATCAACATGTTTTCCTTCCTTGCCCAACTTGGCAAACCCGGCCGCTTTGATGCTTCTCAAAACAACGTGGCAAGGCAATGGCGGTTGCGAGTCGGCCGCCATACGGACGAACAATTCGGCTTGGAAAAAATCATCGCCAATCCTGCCGGCAGACAATGGCAACCCGCAATCACGCTCGTAGACGGCCGGCTCACGCAAAACGCAATGCGGCAAAGCCTGCAACTACGAAACCTCGACCAAACGAAAAACTGGATCGCTTTGTTCGCCGCCGCATCGCTTCAAATCGCCCGCAAAGGCGAAGTGACCTTGCAATTTTCCGCGCCGGACGACACTCGTCTTTGGATCAACGGCAAGCCAACGCCCTTTGCCAATCGGAAAAAAATAGAACTGTATGCCGGACGACACAACCTCGTGCTTCAACTCAATCCCCGAACCTTGCCGGAATTCATTCGAGCGGAATGTGACCAAGCCGTCTTTTTGGCGGACTAAAAACCCGGCGACGACGGAAAATCAATCTATTGACAAAACAGCGCCTTTTGATAAAGTTTTGCTTTTGATTTGTTGAGAAACACCTGAGAAAAATCGACCTATGCCTAACATTAAGTCCGCTGAGAAACGAACTCGCAGCTCCGCCCGCAAGTCCCAATTCAACCGATCAGCCAAATCGCGGGCAAGCACATTGGAAAAACAACTTCACCGATTGGTAAAAGAAGGCAACAAAGCCGAGGCCGAATTGTTGCTCCCAAAAGTCTTTTCCGCCTACGACAAAGCGGCCAAAAAAGGCGCCTGCCATCAAAACAAGGCCGACCACAAAAAATCCCGCCTGACGCTTGCCTGCAATGCATTGAGATAATCCGCATTCCCAAAAAGAGAATTGAGAGGACAAAGCCTTCCCGCTTCTCTTCTGCTTCCGGAAATTGTTGCCGTTCCATTCGCTTTTTCTTCTTGGGAAAAAGAACATTCATCTTCCCGTCCCTCTTGCTTTTCTGTTTCCGTTCCCTCGCCATTCAATAAAAAACTCCGCTTCCAAAAAGAGGAAAGCGAAGCGGGGCGGGAAACTACGAAATCCCCAAGATCCGCAAATCAGGGGGACAAGGCTTGTTTCCCTTTTCCCTTCCCACTATTGCCGGCTACGCAATCTTTCGCTTTAACATCGCCAAAGTCAAAAATCCACTAACTCATCCCAAGGCGTACGTGGTTGCCAACCGGAAGCCGAAGGCATGTCCGAATCCAGCCAATGCTTTTGATTGTCGAAGTTAAACCGTGTCCAATTCTCCAAAGATGGATAAAGCATTTGATAAAGAGTCTCCGAGCCAACATGCCCATCCGCAAACAAAATATTCGCTTGCCCAGAATGCCGACGGGCCACTTTTAAAGCATGATACCAAGGCTCAACACGCAAAGCATCCACAAACAAAGGCGACAAGTGAAGCTTTAACGAACGTTCACCACTCCGATCCCCATACTTCACGTTAAGATACATTCCAAAAGAAGAGCCGTCCGCCTGAGCAATCATGCGCGAAGGTGAAACCACATCAGAATCCCGAATAGCCGGGCCTTCCCAACCCCGACCAGAAATTCCCCAAGCTCCTTTCCTTCCAATCCCAGAAGAATTTTGAAGATAGCCCCAGCCCCAAGCACGAGAAGCAAGAGGAGAAGAAAGAACCCCTTCCCTAGCCAATAAACGAGGAATCCGTTTCTCCGATGGACACTCAAACAGATTCGTATTTCCGCCTGCATACCAAGCGCAAATAGGATATCCCCACGGAATCCGAAACCCTGACACAGACACCCAATGCGGAATCAAAAAGCCGTCGTTGTCGTTTGCGTACAGTTGCCGAGCAATGCCGATTTGCCTCTGGTTGCTAATACAAACCGCCTTATGAGCCGCCGACTTAGCCCTGCCCAAAGCAGGCAGAAGCAAAGACGCCAAAATGCCGATGATGGCAATAACGACCAGCAATTCCACCAACGTGAACGCTTGCCTTCTAATCTTCAAACGTTTCAAAATTCCGTCCTCCAGCTGAGTAGTAAACGGGAATTTCATAGAAGTCACCGTCACTATCGTACGCATAAGCATACATCGATTCAAGAGTGCCTTCACTATTCAAAACAACATAAAGCGAAATATCCACCCAGAAAGTCTCCCACTTAATAAACCCAACAAGAGGAGGAGGAGCGCCCAACGGATGAAGTTGAATATCCACAGTCTTTAACGCCTTGACCGTGTAATCAAAAGAATGCACATAGCCCGGATAAGGAAGAGGCGGACCGCCGTCGAAGCCCGGAATCTCCATCCAACCTTGATTCGGCGCATTAGAGATAAGAGTAGCACTGCGGGGAGAATCATCGTCAACTTCTTCATCATCATGCCACAATTCAAACTTATCGAACCGACTAATCTCTTCCCAAGGCTCTTCCCAAGGAACAGAGACATCAAAATCCACATCGAATCCAATAGAACCGTGATTCTCCACCCAAAGACAAGAAACACGAGGAGCCTTGTCAGCTTCTTCTTCATCGTTCGCTTGAAGCAAAAACGGAGAGGCAAGCAAACCGATTCCGACAACACCGACGACGACAGCGGCCGCCGTCTTTTCAATTTTGGACTTGAAGCGCGTTGCGGCGGCGTCCAACCCAACCGCAATAAGCGCAAGATATGATTTCATAAACTGTGTTCTTTCAAATAGTGATTCTAGTTTCGTAATTTAGGCCAATGCAAAATGAAAATGCCGGTAAACGCGAACATTCCCTGCCCGTTCGCCGTAGCAAACAGGAAAGGAAAGTATCCTTGTCTTTCCCGACAAAATCCATAATCAAACTGTGATATTCAGCAGGAGACCCAACAAGCGAATCTTCCGGCTTTTCACTTTGCAAAACCGAGAAAAACAGAAATCCAGCTCGAGCGCAAGCTTTTTTTCAAAAAATCTCAACTTTTTTTGCAGGCTGGAGGGCGCAGTCAAATTCCAGGTTTTAGGGCGGTTTGGCGGCTGTTGGATTCTGAGGTTTTGGGGAGTTTTAGCGTCTCCACAAGCCATCTGAGACGGCTTAGTATCGGCTTAGTCTCGGTTTTGAAGGGGATTTTTTGGATTTCTTGGGATGGGTTGGCTTGGCGTTTTCTGCGCGGCGCATGGGAAGGGCAGATTTTGCGGGAGAGGGAATTTTCGTTGGTTTCGTTGGGATTGCTTGGGTTCGCTCTTCTCTTGGATGGCCGCCTCGCGGAAGCGGAAACGCGGCCTAGTCCGTTCGCCAAAGCACCGCATCGGGATAAATTCGCTTGCCTTCGGCCGAAGCGAGGCTATGTTTTTTTCTTCCTTATGGTTGTGATTGCCATCTTGTTGGTTGCCGGGATTTTGTTGCTGGTTTCGGAGATTTTTCTGCCGGGGATGATTGCCGGCTCTGTGGGTTGCCTTTGTTTGGCGGCCGCCGTGCTTTTGGGGTTTCAGGAGTTTGGACCGGTTGGCGGCAGCGGGTTGTTAGTGGGCGTGTTGATGGCGTTGCTGGCGGGGTTCATTTTTTGGCTGTGGTGGTTTCCGGGCAGCAAAGTATCCAAACCTTTTGTTTCCAAAGGAGAAATCGGGGAGATTGGGACGGATCGGCCGGATTTGTTGGGCAAGGAAGGCGTTGCCCTAACTCCTTTGCGCCCTTCGGGAACGGCGATTATCGATCAATGCCACGTGGACGTGGTCACGGCGGGAGAGATGATTGAAAAGGACAAACGGGTAAAAGTCATCCACGTCGAGGGAATGCGGGTGGTGGTTCGGCAGATTTGAAGGAAGCCTGTTGCAGACTGCGCCCCGCAATCGACGGTTAGCGCCTAACGGAAGCAGAAGCGGGCGGAGGATCCTTTGACTGAATTTCTTGATGCGCCAGCATTCGAGCTTGCCGTGTTTTTCCTTTTTGCGTTAAACTTGTCGGAAGCGATGGGTTTCTTCATTTCCCCGTCGTTCTGGATCAGTCGCAGGTGTTCAGTTTCGGATTCTACATATTCGAGATAGCCATGGGGTTTGTTTTCGTAAGATTCTTGTGACCTCATTCATGATTCTTCTTCGGGCAAGAGTTTGGCAACAGCGTCGCCCGTTTTTTTCCGCAAAACAGAGGCGAGAAGACGCTCTGTTCGGGGTCGGAAATCGTCTTTGCGAAGAGGCTTTTCGCTTCTTGATTTGTCCGCGGTCTGAGAAGAATTAAGGGAAAACCCCCTCAAACCGGCAGACAAAAAATCAAAAAGACGAATTGCCAAAAAAAGCTTGCGCTCTTTTGAAAATCTATTATGCTTGGCAAAGTAGCTTGTTGTGATGAGCTTGAAAAGAAAAATCTAACGGCTCGCTGGCCATGCCGGATTTTTTCGACAATTGGACCGTTCAAATGCGGAAAGGCATCGTGGAACTCTGCATCCTGCGATCCCTCTTTCGCGCGGAGCGCTACGGATACGACTTGGTCAAATCCCTCGTCGTCCTTCCGGGACTGCATACAACCGAAGGAACGGTTTATCCCTTGCTTTCGAGATTGCGCTCCGGCGGATTGATCCAATCCCGGCTGGTAGAATCCTCCGAAGGCCCCGCTCGCAAATACTATTCCCTGACTGCTCACGGCCGCCGCCAACTTGAGCGGATGAACGCCTATTTGGAAACCATGTCGCAGACGTTAAGCGACGCCAAAGAGAAAGGAACCTAAATGCCCCAATGGTCAAAAGAAGCCGCAAACGAGCTGGAAGCCTACTTGTCCGGCGAACGTAATATCTTAGACAAGTCGGACGTCGATGCCGAAGAAGTGTTGGAAGACCTCCGCACCCACGTCGACGAAGAAATCAAAGACCGCAGGCTTCAAGTCGTCACCCGCAAAGATGTAACCGAAATCCTGCGGCGCATTGGCCCTTTGACAGGCCGGGAAAATCAGATGACGGAGACGAACGTCGACGCGCCGGGCGCTTCCCAAACCCAATTCAAAACCGCGCCCGGCCCCGCCTTGGCCATTTTCGGAGTCGTCCTCCCAACAATCTCCATTGTAGTTGAACTGTGCACGAGAGCCTGCGCCAGGGCATTTTTTGATCCGATGCCGACTTGGTGGCACGTTCTCTTGGTCTCCTCTGTGCCGGCCGCCAACGCCCTTGTCATTTCCCAAATCCGCCGGGGATCTCGTTGCCATCCCCGGCTCCTTATGGCCGCCAACGCCGTCGCCATAACCGTCGCCGCATTTTACGCTGTCGGGTTTGTTCCCTTGCTTTTGCCGGGAGTTGTCGCTGTCCTTTTCTTCGGCTTTGGACTGCTTCCAATGGGGCCTTTGTTCGCCCTTGTCGCCGCCATTTTCTGTCGATGCCGCTTGGCGTCGTTTCTCGGAAAATCTCGCCGAACTGCCGGAGCGCAACTGCTGGGCTTTGCGGCCGCCATTGCCTTTCTGGGCGCTCTGGAATTCCCCAACATTGCCGCCCGCATCGGCTTGGAACTGGCCGATTCTCAAGACCCCGCCGTGCAAACAAAGGGTGTGCGTCTTCTCCGAAGCGTCGGCAGCGAGGCAACGATGATTCGCGCTTGCTACGAGCGCCCTCGAAAGTTCACCAACTTGGCCGCCTTTTTGATTTCGCCTGAAAATCCCGTTCGCCAGCAGGAAGCGCGCATAATTTTCTTTCGAGTGACGGGAAAACCGTTCAACTCCGTCACCCCTCCCCGCCTCTATCATTCCGCAGGCCGCTGGAACGCGTTGGACGAGTTGGCGTGGGACTTCGACGAAGGATTAGGAGGCGCGACGGTGGCGGGACGCGTGCGCGGTTTGGATCTCGCCGGCTCTCGGCTGGACGGCCGCATTCACGGACAAGCGGGACTCGCCTATCTGGAATGGACTTTCGAGTTCGCCAACCATTCCTCTCGGCAACGCGAAGCTCGCGCCCAAATTTTGCTCCCGCCCGCCGGGGTCGTCTCCCGTCTTACCCTTTGGGTGAACGGAGAAGAGCGAGAAGCCGCCTTCGCCGGCCGCGCGCAAACCCGCGCCGCCTACCAAGAAGTCGCCGTGCGTCAAAGACGCGATCCCGTTCTTGTGACGACTTCCGGCCCAAACCGCATCCTCATGCAATGTTTCCCCATTCCTCCTGACGGCGGTGCCATGAAAGTTTGGCTCGGCATCACCGCGCCGCTGGCCATGTCCGATCCTCGCAACGGCAGAATCCCGCTCCCCAAAATTATCGAGCGCAACTTTCGCCTGCCACCCGGCCTCGAACACGCGCTTTGGGTCGAATCAGGATCCAAATTGTCCAGCCCGCTGGAAAACTTGAAACCAAGCGTCATTCGAGAAAAATCCGCCAACGAAGAAACATCTAACGAAATATCAACGCTTCGCGGACAGCTTGCCGACGCCGATCTGCTCTCCAACCGCGCCGCCTTGCGCGTTCGCCTTCCCGAAGCCTCCATCCGCGTCCGGACGGCCGGCTTCGTCCCGGATGGTTGGCAGGATGCGGAAAAAACAGGAAACAGCATCGCCGTTATCCTGCAAGAGCTGGCCGCCAAACCGCCTCTGGGTTTTGATCGCCTGGCCATTGTCATCGACGGTTCGAGCGGCATGACGCCGTTCTACCAAGAAATTGCCCGCAGCCTAGCGCAACTGCCTCCTTCGGTTGAACTTTTCATCATCCACGCCTCTGACGAACAGACGGCTGGCAACGGCGCTCGGACCAGCGCGGACTCGCCAATTTCCAAAGATTCCGCTTCCGCCAAAGTTCACAGCCTGCAGGCCGTTGGCGGACAAGACAATCTCGACGGACTGGTGCGGGCTTGGGACATTGCTTTTGCCGGAAAAAACAGCGCCGTCCTTTGGATTCATGGGCCTCAACCAGTCGACCTCAGTTCAGACGCCGCCCTTCAACAACGTCTGGAAAGAAGCCCCGCGCATCCCCAACTGTTTGCGATGCAAACCGCCGCCGGCCCCAATCGGCTTCTGGAACAACTGGCCGCCGCCGCCGTCCAATCACTTCCTCGTTGGAACTCGTTGGAAAACGACTTGACCGATTGGTTTCGCCAACTCAGTGCCAAAACAGGTCCGTGGCGCTTCCAACGTCGCGCCGTTTCTCCGGACGCCGTCCCCGACCTTGACAAAGTTCCCAAAGTCACCGATCACGTTCGCCGCCTCTACGCCGCCGATCAAATCGAAACATTAACCTCCACAGGCGACCGCAAAAAAGCAGTGCAAATGGCCGGCCAACACCAGCTGGTCACTTCCGTTTCCGGCGCCGTCGTCTTAGAAACAAAAGAACAATTCGACCGCGCCGGCCTCTCTCCCGTTGACCCTGCCGAAGTTCCCGTAATCCCGGAACCAACGAGCTGGCTTCTGCTATGCCTCGGCCTTTGCTTGGGAATGTTGCGCCATTTTCGTCCGCGCCACCGCTAACGCCTCGTTGCCGTGAAACCAATCCGCTTCTTCCAACTCCCAATGTTCGACCAACTTCACTGGCTTGCGGCATTGTCGCCGTTGGCCGTCCCAATCGTCTTTTACAGCCTAATCGGCCACGCCGCTCTCTTGACCGGCGAATGGCCTTCCTCAAAAGGAATGCAAATGGAAGAAGCGCAAAAAGCCTCCGCTCTCTTCGGATTCCACTCCGTTATCGCCTTCCTCAGCATAGTCGCCTTGAGCCTGCTGCCGATTGCTTGGCTCATCCTTTTGGATCAAGCGCGCTTATATCCCAACCTCGCCGCCTATGGAATTCGCTTTGCCGTGTTTGCCGTCAACCTAACCTTTTGCCTCTGGCTCGGCCTTGCCGATCCCGGCCAATTCCTTCGCTGGTTTCTAAACGGCTTCTAACCCTCCAGATTCCCCAATCCCTCGCAACCCATCCACTCCAAAACCATAAATCCTACGGCGACTTCTCTGCCTGCTTCTTCGACTCTTTCAGCCGCCCTTATACACATGGATGAGAGTCTGCCGCAAGCCAAGCGGAACCTTCTTGCGCATCTTCCGATAAGCGCGGCTGACGCGCATCCGCAGAAGTTCGACATCCTTGCCCGTTCGCTTCGCCCAAGCCTCAAAAGTGATCCCGTCCACTTTGTTTCGAATAATCCGCCTCTGCCGTCTCCGCATCCAACGAACCGAGAAAAGACGTCACAACCCGATGCGCTTCCTTCGCCAACTCTTCCTGCTCCAAAACTTCGTCCGGCGTCAGCATCCGCTCTTCCACATATTCCTCTGCGTCCCGCTTTTCCACTTCCGTCGACATTCGATACGCCACTGGCGACTTTCCACCATACTTCCCGGCATTCTGAACCACCTTCAACCAAAACTTATTCTCTTCGTCCGGCAACTCCGCCCATATCTTCAACTTCGATCCCAAAATGCCCCGCATTTGCCTTCCGTAAGCCGCCACCAAAATCAGAAAAGGCTTATCCATAAAAGGGCGATCCTTCGCCTCTCTCCGCCGCAATCTGCGCCAGCAACTCCCTTGCCTGCTCATCGGGGATGCAATAATCCGCATCCAGAGCCAATCCTAAATCATCCCGCGCCCAAGAATCCAAACTTCCATGCTCCAAATTCCTCCTTCATAAAAACGCATTTTTGCTTGACAATCTGTGGAATTCCTCCAACCTTGCTGATCCAACCAAACTCAAGCAAAACAAAAAATCGAAAAAACTGTTACAGAATGCCGCGAGCCGTGTTTTAACCGATTGAAACTTGGTATTAATCAGTTACACTGACTATGCAAACAAAGACAGATCACAGACGGACTCGGCCTTTTGGCCAAACCAACCAAGACGCCTTGGCACATGCGCTTTGCGCCCGGAGCCATGAAACTGAAGGAAATTATCACAACCGCCGGCATCGCCGCGATTTACGGCCTTCTCATCGCGGGGGTTTTTCTCATGCCTATTTTTTCGATACGGACGTCCATGTTCCCTCATGTCCTTGATTGTTCGTGGACTTATCACGTCCAAGTTAACGGTTACGGAAGCGGCAATGTATTTGGCGGCACCGTCTGCTACGAACAATACTACGACTTGATGAAATGCCTTAAGCAAGTGGACGAGAACTACCGCAATGACCTCGATAAAGCCAATTCGATTCTTCGAGCATGCAATTTTAACTGCAACGTAGCGGCTGTTATAAGCGGAATTGGATGTGTGGCGGCGGTCACTTTTTCATGGAGAATTGCGGCTATCCCCTGTTACTGGATAGTGCTTGGAACAGGGGTTGGGTGTCTGTCTTATTGCCGAGCAGACTACATGCTTTCTAGGAGTAACGCAAAAAGCGATGCTGATACGGCTCTGCAAAATTGCTTCACTGCTCACGAGGCAACTCCAGCCCAGTTGGGCGAACCAAACCCGTATGCGATGCCTGGATCGGGACCCGAACATCGACGTCCTCGTCCCCCTGACAACGGCGCAATCATTCACGACGACAGAATGTGGAGGGCAAATTGAACATTAACCGACGAGCTGACTTAATGCAGAACTGCACTCCGCTGTTTCTGTTTTTGCTAGTCACGGTTGGTGTTTTGATAATAAATTGGAGAAATGGCCAATTGATTAGAGACCTATCGGCAAATGACGCCAAATACGAGCGAGCGAGATTTAACATGATTCGAAATGACATCAGGGCGGTGCATCTAAAAATCCAAAAAATTCAACTGCTAAACCAAAGATCAGAATGAACGAGATAACGAATTCAAAGTAGCCAAAAACAGGATATGGGCGGGAACGGCGCTCACGGGCTTAATCATAGTCTACGGACTCGTTTGAGGAATGCAGATGACCGCCAAAAAAGAACGTTTGGAAGAGTTTTTGAAAAACCAAGGAGAAAGTTCTGACCAGCGCATAGAACAACTGTGGAAAGATGTTCGCGCGTTAGATCAAATCGTTAACAAAATAAGAATAACGGCCGGAGACACAAGACCCGTCCCGCTATTAATAGGAAACAGCATTTATTTAGAACCACAATCTGATTCCTATCCAGATTCGATGCCTTGTTGCAGTGAACCTGTTCCTTTGGAGACGATACAACCCACTTCCACAATAGAAAATCCGCCGGAAAACAACAGCCAACAAATCAATAAAGAGGAAGAAAAATAGTTCAGGAGCGGGAAAACATGAGAAAGGCTCGGGAAATGATCGAAGAAGCCTTCAGAGGAAATAGGAGGCTGAAGATGAAGGATCCAGAGATAGAGACACTTAATGATCTAAAGATATTTGTTCGTGGAAAGTTTGAGCATCTCGGTGAAAAATTCAGCACAAAGCTTGAAGAGATTGACAAGCATCTGAAAGAACTAAAAAATAGTTTGACGGCAATGGAAAAGACGGCATTAAGACTCGTGTTTCCAATTTGGAAAGATTCAGGATCTTCTTAACAAGAGGTGGAGTAATCGTTCTGACTGGTTTGGTTGCTCGTTATTTTGGATTGCTGCAAAAATTAGTGGACACCATTCCTCTCGGTAACATCAGTTCATAGGCAATTTTTTGAGTGAACACGCCCTAGTTGTTGGTCTATTGGTGGTTGGCTTGGCACGGAAAGGGGGCGAGAAGAGAAATTTTGGGATGGGGAAAATTCTCCTTTGCCTTGCCGTCAAAATGGTCGGCGGTTAGGGCGTGTTCACGCTAACGAAGACTTCGAGTCTCCATCGCAGGAATAGTCCCCTCGCTAAGACCATCCCAATGATTTTCTGCGCCGCAGACCAAACAATTCTTTTCGCCGGCTTCTGTCCATTCTATTAGCGCCCCGCAATTCTGACATAGATCCCTATGTACTGTTTTTCTCCCATTTTTGAGTGAACACGCCCTAATCTTTGTCCACAGGTCGTTGCGCATTGGGCAGGGGTCTTGTGACAGGATTTGTTTTTCTCGTTTTGGGCGATTTCTGCGCGATCTTTCTTGACTTTGTCAGGTTCGTTTCTGTTTTTTCATGCTCTTGCGTTGGGGAAACACGGTCTGGTGATTCGTGTTTGTTTGGCGGGGGCAAAGTCTGTTTTTTCTCTGGCAAGCAAGGGATGGCGGGGATAAATTTTTAGTGTGAATTTGCTGTTGCAGTCTCAAGATTCGGAAGAGTGTTTCGGGCGATTGGATGGCGATTGGTTGCGCAAAGTTCGCGCTGTTGTTCTGGCCGGCGGGAAGAGTCTGCGGATGGGACGGGACAAGGCTTCGCTTCTTTTGTTGGGGCGGTCGTTGGCGGATTGGGCGGTTCAAGCGGCTTGCGGTTCTGGTTTGTCGGCCAGCGTGATAGGCAAGGACTTGTCGCCCAACAAGGGACCTTTGGGAGGCGTGCAAACCGCTTTTCGGCGTTTTGAGGAGGAGTGGATGGTTTTTCTGGCTTGCGACGCGCCCTTTCTGGGAAGCGAGCCGATCAATCGCTTGCTTCAAGCGGGAAGACAAAGCCGTTTGGCGGTTTTTTACGTTGTGGAGGGGCGTCTTGGTTTCCCTTTCCTGCTTTCGAGAAGGGAATTGCCGGCGGTGGAAGAAAATCTTCGGCAAGGCCTTTGCGCGGTGAAGGAACTGGCTCGGCGGGTTCAGAGTGTGAGGATTTCGGCAGCCGAAGCGGATCAATGGCGGTTTCACAATATCAACACTGAAAACGATTGGGCGGTGGCGAAAAGTTTGGCCGCCAAAAGGCAGGCCGCCGGTCTTCCGCTTTGACGGATTGCGCCGTCAACAATCACTCGCCGCTTTGTTGCGGAAAAATCGCTTGTTTTCAGGGTTGGCAAAGTTTAGAGTTTTCGAAGTGAATGATTTCTTATTTAGTCTAGTACGCTGACATCGAGCTGCGCCTGCAAGCTGAATGCCGCCAAAAAGCAAATAACCCCCGACCAAAGATCAAAGAATGAACACGAAGTCCGACGAAGCCGACCGAATCCTCGCCCAGAACGACAAAATTGAATCGCAAATCGAAAAACTGCAAGAAAAGCTAGAGCAAGCCACCGAAGAGATAAACCAAGCCAAAGCCATCTACGACGAAAAACAAGAGAAAATGCATGCGGACGCCGAAGCATTCTGGCAAGCGAGCGATAAATTCATCGACGCCTCCGCCGAAGTGAGCGACGCCCGCCCAAAAATCTTCGATGAAGACGAAACCAACTGCTAAGCAAGCGGAAAAAGAACTCGAAAAAGCCCAAGCAAAAATGGATCAAGCCGAGAAAAAAGCAAAAATCGCTGAGAAAAAACGATGAAGCCATTAAAAAATCCGAAAAAGCCACCCAAAAACTCGACGAACTAGACAGCCAGAAACTCGCACCCATCCGATCCCAACTCGCCAAACTCCAAAAACAAATCGAAAGAAACCTCCTCCGCCTCAAAGAAATAAAGCAGGAAATGGAAGGATAAATGACCACGCAAATCCACCCACTGAGGCTCGCCCTCAACAAAGCGGAAACCGCCGGGAGTTTTTTGTCATTCTTTCCAACTTGCGTTCGGTAAAAAAGGAAGGCAAAATTCCGGTGGCGCAGGCGAGACTCGAAAAACAGTTAACCAAGCGCGAACATAGAAGAAATAGAAGAACGAATTGATTTTTCCATGAAAACAAAAACGATTTCCAAACATTGGGCGAGCCTTTTGGCCGCAGGTTCTCTTGCAACGCTTTTCGGCCTTGTGGCAGAGTCCAAACCGGAAACCCTCGTGCCGGAAGACGCCTTTGCCGTTTTCACCATTCCGCACTTCCCCGACGCCAAAGCAGCCTTTTGGCGCGATCCTTTCGTGCGCTTGTTTCAAGACGCCGCGATGGAGAATTTTACAAAGCAAATCCATTCGGCGTGGGAAACCTTCGTGATCCAAGGCGCGGAAGAGCGGTGGGACTTTCGGTTGGACGAGTATGCGGCTCTGCTAAACGGGCAGGTCACTTTGGCGCTTTTTATGGATGCGAATCCGGAAAAGTTCCGCCCCGACTTCGACGTTCTCCTTGCGCTGGACAGCGGCGGACAATCCGCCCAACTGAAAGCCCGGCTAAAAGACCTGCGCCAACGGTTCTCCGATGGCGGCTGGGCACTGAGGCCGATGACCTTCCCCAAAGGAACGTTCCATCAGTTGCGCTGGAATGACGAAGCAAATGGACAAAGAGCATCCGCCCTTCTGCACAAAGTCGTCTTTGGCCGGGCCGGTTCTCTTTTCTTGGCTTCCACCAAAGCATCCCTGATTGAGCGGGCTTTGGCTAACGCCGACAAAGGCACAGAGGCCGCTTCGCTGTCCAGCCAGCCCGCCTTCCGCCAAATTCACTCTCGCAGACTCCGTCAATCCTTTGCCTACGGATGGCTCCATTTTGCCAAACTTCACAAAATCATCGAAGGACAAATGCGGAATCTGGATCGACAATTTGCTGAGAATCCCATGATCCCTCCGCCTTCGAAGATACTCCAATCTCTCGGATTGAGCGGGTTGCAAAGCCTGTCCATCCATCTTCGGCAACTTGAGGGCGGATCGATGATGGAGTTTGCAATGGCCGTTCCCAAGCAAGATCGGCAAGGCCTGTTTGAATGGATTGACCTGGCGGAAAAAGACTGCTCGCCGCCGCCTCAAGTGCCGGCCGACGTGGCCAGTTTCAGCCGAGTTCGTCTAAATATCGGCCGGTTGTGGGAGAATCTCGAAGAAGCCGTGGCCGATCTGTCGCCAATACTGGGAGGCATGATGAACGCCTTGCTGCGCGAAAGCGAACAAGGCCTCGGCTTCAACATTCGAAAAGACGTCTTCGGAAACTTGGGCGATGACCTGATAGTCATCGGTTTTCCTCCACGCTCGTCGAGGTTTGAAGATTTGATAAGCGCCCCAACCTTGACTCTCCTGGGCAGTCCGAACCCAAAGGCTTTGGCGCAAACGCTGGTCAAAGCCACCGGCCTAATCCCGTCCGAGGAGAATTCCCTAACCAAGAAAGAATTTCAGGGAAAAACCATTTATTCCTTTACCATGCCCGGCCTGCCGTTTATGGAAATCGGGCAACCGGGCGCCGACGTCGGTCTTCACATGGCAGTGGACGAAAACTATCTCATTTTCTCTATGGACGAACAAACCCTGAAAAACTACCTCCGTTCCCCTTCGGAAACGCACCGTCCACTCCGAAAAACGCCCGGCCTCAAGCAGGCAATCGCCGCCTTAGGCCCCGAAAAGTTGACCTCCTTTCGCTACGACAATCCCGCCAAGGTGATCGGCATGTTTTGGGAACTCGCCCGCAAGAATCCTAACTTTCTGGCGGAAGGCTTGCCGTCGACGGCCGATTTTGACATTCGGAAATTTCCCTTCGGCGTCGAGCTTCTATCCGCCCTGCCGCCATTTGAGCAAGTCGCCAAGTATTTCCACTTTAGCGTGAGCGGCGGCAACAGCGACGCGCACTCCATTAACTATCGCCTCTTCATGCCGACGCCGCCGCAACTCCCGCAATCTCCGCCAACACCAACGCCGGACTCGTCGCAAACAACGGCTCCTGCTGAGTAACGCAGTGAAACGAGCCTAATCCCCAAATCAAATCTCTCGAATCCAAGCCGACCACTTTCCGTCCCGGCAAAAGGCTTTGCAGAATTTCCAGCGCAACCTTGTCGTTTGGATCCCCAAAAATCGGCACAACCGCCAAACCGTTCGCCAAGTAAAAATTCGCATAACTGGCCGGCAAACGAACGCCTTCCTGAACCACCGGACCCGGCATAGGAAGATCCACAATGCGAAGCTGATGCCTGAGGCCTTTGTTAAAAGCGCAAAGCCGTCTCCGATTGTCTCGCAACGCCAAATAATTTGCGTCCGCAGAATCCTCTTCCACCGCAATCACCACGGTGTCCGCAGAAACAAACCGCGCCAAATCATCCACATGGCCGTCCGTATCATCCCCAACAACCCCTTCTCCCAACCACAAAACTTCCTCCGCTCCCAGATAGTCAAACAACCGACGCTCAATCTCCTTTCGAGAAAGATGCGGATTCCGATTCGGATTCAAAAGACAACTTTCCGTCGTCAACAAAAGCCCTTCCCCATTTACATCAATCGACCCGCCTTCTAACACCATCTTCGGCTCCAAACACTCCACACCCCGAAGCGCCGCAACCCGCTTTGGCACCTCATCGTCCAAATCAAAAGGCGGATACTTATTGCCCCAAGCATTGTAATCCCAATTCACTACCGCCCCTTCACCAGTCCGGCAATGGCGAACAAAAATCGGCCCATGATCCCGACACCAAGGCTCATAAGCCGGATGATAAAAAAACGAAACCTCGCGCCGAATACCATCCGCCAAACCAAGCCACAAACGCGCCTCCCGTTCCATTGCCTCATCACAAACATTGATAAACACCGGCTCGCACTCCGCAAGACAACCCACCAAACGCCGATAAGTCTCACAAATTTGCGCAAACCGTCCGGGAAAACTTGCCCCCTCCTCCCTCGGCCAAGTCAGCCAAGTTCCCCGATGAGGCTCCCACTCCGCCGGCATTCGGAAACGAACCCGTCGCCGCAAAGCATCCCCCTTGCCTAACTCTACCCAACCTCTTGAAAACTCCACACCCATATAAACCACAAAGAATAGCCGCAATCTCCCGCTTTTCAAAAAGAAAACCCATCCTCCCAATTCAACCAAGAAAAGCCCAAAACGAACGAAAAACATCCCAGTAAAACCCCTTTTTCCTTGCCTCATAAAAAACCTCGCCTTGCTCCAAAAAAGTATTAACGCCAGCCTCCAAAGAGGTTAAGTTCTCTCGCCCTCAATCGGCAAGCCTCTTCTATCGGGACGCCCGCTAAATACAACAGTCTGTTTGACAACCGGACATCGAGAGAATTATTGAAGGTTTTCTCTGTGGATCTTGCAAACGTGCGGGAAGAGTCTTCGCATATAAGTTGCGGCACTGCTCGATGCGCAAAAGCCGCCGGGCAAACAATTTCATTAGATGAGTTGAAGCCGGGATTAAAGGGGATGTTTGACGCTTTTCTGACAACAGATTCGGACATTTATGATTGCACCTTTTCCAGTGCAAGTGGCCAAGATGCTGAGCTAACTCGCTGGTTTGTGGAAGAGATTGATAGGGTTTCTGAGAGGATTCGAGAGAACATCTTGACGAAGGCGGATATTCCTTTGGCCATCGATCAAATCCACAGATGAATTTTGGGAATAGTCGAAAGAGCCGATGTTCGAGAGCAACAATTTAAGGATGAATTGAAAAAACTTCAAGCGCAAGAAGCAAAGGAACATGGCGGAATAGTGCGATGGGGAGGAGTTGCCTTCAATCTTGTGGAATCTTGTGGAAAAGACAGGAACAATCACTGTGCGCTCTCGCAGAAATGGAGAGAATTATCGCACGGATCAAAAGTTGGGGGGTGCATATTTCTGAATTAGCTGGATCCGGACCAATTTGAGTGGGAACAGACGTTTTGCCACTTCTATGACGACGAAAGCGGTGAATTCAGAGACTGGACGATTTTGAATCCTCGCCGAAAGCATATAAGTTTGAGCGATGATCCGAAACGAAAGAAAGGAGAAGCCCCTCTCTTAAAAGTACAGTATGGCAAGCGGATTCGATGGATGAATTTGTCATGCCTTCGTTGGTAATGATGGCCATGGATGAGTCTAAGGTTCAGTCATTATTGCCGTCTTTGATGACTAAAATCGGCCTCCGCCCTGATTCTTTGAACGCTAAGGTTTTTCCCATTGATAAGAAGCGGATTGACCGCTTAAATACAAAGGAAGCACAAGGAGGTAATTCTATTTGCAAAGGCGGCCGGCAAGAATAAGGAGTTTGTCTTGCTGGATTTTTACAGTCGTAAACAACCGGGCAAACAGTCTTCTCTTTCTATAATATGCGATAGGCACGATATCACCAAACCTTACGTTGTTATAGTCAGGAGTCCGGAGGATGGCATCACTCACTGCTCGTTGCGAGACTACTATTGCCAATGGTGAGTTGAGTTTTTACGGGGGATTCCACTCAAGAGAACCCGGAATGGCCGAGGAATGGCCGAGTCTTGCGGCTGTGACTCTGTTGACCAGTCTGCATCATAGCAAACCAGGACTGAAGTATTTGAGTTTCGGATGCCCGAAGGTTGGTGTTGGATGGACTTGACGGACCTGAACAATGTAATTAATTACAAGGCCGATGGAATTTCTGACAAAGTTTATACTGTCAAGGAGGGAGAAGACTTCCGAGGGACTCCTCAGTCTGTCAAACTGAATTCTCGGATTTATCGGGTTATTTTGTTGGAGCGGTTGGCAAGGGGCCATTGGCGGCTTGCCAGAACAACTTTCGGCAATTGATTACGATTTGGATTTGTATGCGGAGGATTATCAAGGAAAGTTGGTGAACAATGGTCTTTTCGCTTGTTGCGGTGAGTCATGGGGGTCTGTTATTTGGCGGAAGTTTTGGCTTTGAAGATTGGCGTCGCCTACTTATAAGGGTTGTTTGTGTTGTCTTTAGGGATCGATAGTCTTTCCGCCTATACTCGTTGTTGTGGGGTGTTGGGGCATCCGGTGCGGCATTCGGGTTCGCCGGCGATGCAGAATGAGGGCATTCGGCGCTTGGGTTTGGATTGGCGGTATTTGGCTTTTGATGTGCGGCCCGGCGGTTTGGCGGGGGTGATTTTGGGGGCGCAGAGGATGGGTTTTGTGGGGTTGAATTTGACGGTGCCTCACAAGGAGGCGGCTTTGGGGTTGGTGGATGTGTTGGATGTTTCGGCGCGGGAGTGGGGGGCGGTGAACACGATTCGGTTTGAGGGACGGCGAGCGGGAGGCTGTTGGGAGTCGTTGGCGCATTTGGAGGCGGATGTTTTTGAGGAAAGGCGGTCGGTTGGGTTCAATACGGATGCGGAGGCTGTTGTACGGGCTTTGGAGGAGGATTTGGGTTTGCGGATTGATGGTTTGTCGGGATTGGTTGTGGGGGTTGGCGGCGCCGGCCGGGTGGCGGCGTTGAAGTTGGCGGCGGCGGGGGCTCGTTGTTTGTTTTTGGTGAATAGAAGCATGGAAAAGGCGGCGGCGGTGAAGCGCGAAATTGAGGGTCGTTTTCCGACGTGTCGGGCAAAGACGGGGTATACTCGGGAGCGGGTGGATTTGTTGCTTAACGGAACTTCACTGGGCTTGAAGGCTTCGGATCCGCTTCCTGTGGATCCATCTTGTTTTGATTTTTCTCAGGCGGCGGCGGTTTACGATATGATTTATGGGCCGGCGGAGACGCGGTTGTTGCGGGAGGCGAGGGAGGCGGGGTGTCGAGTGGCGAGTGGTTTGGGGATGCTGGTGTATCAAGGGGCGAAGGCGCTGGAGATTTGGGCGGATCGGGAGGCGCCGGCGGGAGCGATGCGGTTGGCGTTGGAAAGGCATTTGGGACGAGAGCGGCAGTTGGATTGAATCCCGATGAACAATCTCTTTGATTGGGCGGTTTGGAAGCAGGTTCCGTTCCATTTTTGGACGGCGGCGTTTTTCGTTTTTGGCGCTATGGTGGGGAGTTTTCTCAATGTTTGCATTTATCGGATGCCTCGGAATATGAGTGTGATTGCGCCGTCTTCTCGTTGTCTGCATTGTGAGCGGCGGATCCCTTGGCGCTACAATCTTCCGCTGGTTGCTTGGTTGTTTTTGCGAGGGAAGTGCGCTTTTTGCGGGCATTGGATTTCTGTTCGTTATTTTGCGGTGGAGGCGTTGGCCGGGGGGGGATTTTTGGCGTGCTGGCTTTTTTTCGGGCCGGCGATGGGATTGGCGGTGATTTACGGGTTTGTACTGGCGGGGTTGATTATGGCGACGTTTATTGACGTGGAGCATTTTATCATTCCGGATGAGATTACGTTGGGAGGCGTTGTTGCCGGTTTTTTTTGTTCGTTTTTGGTGCCGGAGATTCACGGAACGGAAGTTCGGGCGGAAGCGATGGAGGCTAGTTTTTGGGGGATTGCGGTTGGCGGCGGCGTTGTTTATGGGATTGTTCGGGTGGGAAAGTTGTTGTTTGGTCGGCGGCGTATTGAGTTGAGGGAGGACAGCACGATTGTTTTTGGGGAGGAAAGTTTGTTTTTGCCGCAGCAAGAGATTCGTTATGAGGAGATATTTTATCGCCGGTCTGACACGGTGGTTGTATTGGCGAAGAAGGCGGAGTTGATTGATCGTTGTTTTCTGAATGCGGAGGTTCGTTTGTCTCAGCATTCGCTTAAGATTGGCGGCGAGATGTTCCGGCCGGAGGCGGTGTCTTATTTGGAGGTGGTGGCGGATCGGATTGTGATTCCGAGGGAGGCGATGGGTTTGGGGGATGTGAAGTTCATGGCGGCGATTGGCGCTTTTTTGGGATGGCAGGCGGTTTTGTTTTCGCTAATGTTGAGTTCGATTGTGGGCGCGGCGGTCGGCGTGGGGTTGATTGCGATTGGCCGGCGGGATTGGTCGAGTCGTTTGCCTTACGGGCCGTACATCGCGTTGGTTGCTGCGATTTGGATTTTTTTGCCGGATGAGATTCGGGACGGATGGGAGGATCGAGTGGAGTCGTTTTTCCGAATTTTTGTTTCTCGCCGGGGTGCGGAGTTTGATTTTTGACTTTGAATGGGGGGAGATTTTCTCTTGATATCGTTGGGAGGATGAAGTTTAGTTGTGTTTGCCAGGGTCCATAGAATGCGGACTGACGAACCCCGCCAGGGCAGGAATGCAGCAACGGTAGTTTGTTCCGCATTTGCTGTGGTTCCCCTGGCATTTTTGTTTTTTGGTTTTGTTTGTGGGGGATGCCGTGGGAGGGGGGGGGAGGCCTCCTTGGTTGCATGTTGGGGATTGACTCGTTAAAGTCAGAGCGTTGTTGCCGATGGCCTATCAAGTTCTAGCGCGAAAGTATCGTCCCCAGCGTTTTGAAGACGTGGTGGGGCAGGATCACATAAAGCGGTCGCTGTCGAATGCGATTCAAATGAACCGAGTCTCCCACGCCATTCTGTTTTGCGGGCCGCGAGGCACTGGCAAGACGACTCTGGCTCGCATTTTTGCCAAGTGTTTGAACTGCGCCAATGGTCCGAGCACGCAATTTAGCGATGAGGACGAGCGTTGTCGGGAGATTGCCGAGGGGAGGTCTTTGGATGTTTTGGAAATTGACGGCGCCAGCAATCGGGGCATTGAGGAAATTCAGGAACTTCGAGACGCTGCCCGCTATGCTCCGTCCTCTTCTCAGTACAAGATTTACATTATCGACGAAGTTCACATGCTGACAAAGGAGGCATTTAACGCCTTGCTCAAAACGCTGGAAGAACCACCCAAACATGTAAAGTTCATGTTTGCGACAACGGATCCGGAGAAGGTTTTGCCGACGATACTTTCGCGTTGTCAACGGTGGGATTTGCATCGAGTTCCCAGTCCGCTCATTATCGAGCATTTGGCGAAGATTGCGGCTCTGGAGAATGTGGAGTCGGAAGCGGAGGCGCTTAAGGCGATTGCTCTGGGAGCGGACGGCGGAGTGCGAGATGCGTTGTCGGTGCTGGATCAGTTAATCAGCTTTTGCGATGGCCGGATTATGGAAGACGACGTTCTTTCTATGTTGGGAATGGCGTCTCGGGGGCAAGTGTTGCAGATGGCCGAATCCATGGCGAATGGCGACGAGCTTCGAGTGTTGCAGTTGTTAGAAGGATTGATGCGAGAAGGCAAGGAGTCGGTCCTTTTGTTGCGCGCTCTGTTGGATTTTTTTCAGACGTTGAGGTGGTATAAACTCTCGAAGAAAAACGAAAGTCTGGTGGAAAAACTTTCGGAGAAGGAACTGGCAACCTTGAAGTCGATGGAGGAGCAGCTTTCTGCGGATCAATTGAAGCGAGTGGTCAAAGTGCTTTCGGATTGTGATGGTGACATCAAGCGGGCGACGGAAAAGCGGATTTTCTTTGAAGTGGCGTTGAATCGGGCGGTGGAGGCGATACAAGACATGCCTTCCACGTCCGTGCCTTTGGATGAAGTTTTAGAAACGCTCAAGAAGTTGCGAACCAGTCCAGAGGGCAAAGAGCCTGCGGCGGCGATTGCTGCGTCTCCAAAACCGAGGGACTCGTTGCCTTCCTCTCAGGGCGTTCCTTCTCAGAGGGCTTCGCAGATTCAGAAATCTGTGGAGAAGAGAGGGGCTAGGCAAATTGATTCCGCCGTCGCCAAGCCCGCGGAAGAAGCGGAAGGCGTCAAGATCAATCCTGGCGCATCGGAATCACCCGAGGAGGATCCTTTGATTCAGGAGGCGTTGAGGGAATTTAAGGGACAAATTGTTGGAATCGATAAAAGATCGTAATCTCAAGCGGGAGCATTTTTAGATAGGAGAGAGTTTTATGCCGGGTGTAAGAAAGTTAAAGAGCATCGGAAAATTGATGAAGCAGGCAACGCGACTCCAAAAAGATATGGAGGAAATGCAGGCAATGTTGGCCAGTCGAACCGTGGAATCAACCAGCGGCGGCGGCGCCGTTCAGGTGACTGCCGGGTGCGATCGCACTTTGAAATCCATCAAGATTGATCCGCAGGCGGTGAATGCCGAAGAGATTAGCTTGTTGGAAGACATGGTGTTGACCGCCGTGAACAGCGCTTTGCAACAAGCCAGCGAAGTGCATGAACGCGAAATGAGAAAGCTAAATCCGAATCTTTCGGAATGGATACCGTAAGATAACGATGTTGTTTTCTTCCTTTTGGCGCGTTGGGGACGCAAGGTTCTGCTTGTCGCAAAGTGGAATTGGCGACTCTGCTCCTTTTTCTTGATGATTGAATTACCGTCGCCTCTTCAAGCATTAAAGTCGGCGCTCGGCAAGTTGCCGGGCATTGGACCGCGCTCGGCGGAAAGGCTGGCGCTTTACGTGGTGCAAAAAGACCCGCAATGGGTAAGGGAACTGAGCGCCGCGCTGATTGCCGCTAAGGAGAGGATCGCGTTTTGTCAATCTTGCGGTAGTTTGACGGAAGTCCAACCGTGCGAATTGTGCGGCAACCCGAGTCGCGATATTGCGGTAATTTGCGTGGTGGAACGGCCGGTGGACGTCATTTCTCTGGAAAGATCGAATCTTTTCAAGGGCTTGTATCATGTGCTGGGGGGGCAAATTTCGCCGCTGAACGGCGTGGGGCCGGAAGACCTTCGGATTGGCGAGTTGGAGGATCGTCTAGACAAAGGCGTTGAAGAATTGGTGCTGGCTCTCGGCTCGAACGTGGAAGGAGATGCGACAAGCTATTATCTGGCCGAGCGATTGGGAGGCAGGAATCTGAAAATCACCCGGCTGGCGCACGGGCTTCCGGTTGGGGGCGGATTAGAGTTTGCGGACGAATTGACAATCGGTCGGGCGCTGGAAGGCAGGCGTCCTCTGGAGACCGGTTCGTCTCAATGAGCAATTTTCAGAGAGAGGTAGGTCTGCGGATTTGCGTTTCCAAAGATGTTTTTCTTTTTTGCAGAATTGACGGCTTTCTTCAATCGAGTCGAGAAATTTGGCGACGGATTCCAAAAAACAAGACGGCCAACGCAAGGATCGCGAAGAGAGTTTCTCCGCTGGAAAAAGCGTGAGCGAGGCTTTCCATAAATCCTCCCGTCGAATGCATTGGATGCGCCGTCGCCGCAAGAGGAATCCAACAAAAGAGGAAAGGCGTCAAGAGCCGGCAAAACAGCCGCCGAAGGGTTTGCTTTTTCATAATTTTAATGTTCACTGCTGGAAATTTATGAGCAGAAATGGGAAGGAAAGACAATCCTGTTTCTTTTCGGGGCTTTCATCGGTCCGGCGGCCTTTCAGTTTTGGGCAGACTGGGCTTGCGCTTGGCGTTTTACGGAGGCTTCCAGTTGGTTTCGAAACTCATAGCGATAGGCGGGGGTAATCACAAACTCTTTGAATAGCCCTGTTTTGCGGCGGATGACCAGTCTTCGATGGCGGGGACGCCAAGTGTTGCGCCAATTTTCTGCCCAGCGTTTTCGCCGTTTGGAAACGGATTCGATGTCTGATAAGCGGATTTTTCGGATGGGAATGCCTAGCCAAGTGACTTCTAAGTGATTTTGGGTAATTCGATAATCGTAAAAGCGGCGGTGCCCAACACAGAAAAGGATTGCGGCAACAAACCCCGCCGCTGTTGGAATGGCCGTTTCCATCAGGGTTGCCGGGATGCTGCCGGTTGGCCGAGCCAAAGCAGAAGGATAGGCACGACGATGCCGAGAATAAGCGACAGATATACCGGCCACTTGCGTTTGCTGGTTTTGAAGGCGAGGAAAATTCCCAGCAGAATGGTGAAGATAAGCGCGACGCACATTCCGACCACGAGGTATTGGAACAATTGCGGAGAATAGGCGCCGCCGGTTTCAGCGGGGAAGGTTTGGTTGAGGTGAATGGAGCTCAGTTTGTCGGGCAAAGAATTGGTCAGTTTTTTGTGGGGACTCATCGTTTGTCGCCATCCGGTGCCGATAAAAAGGAGAAGTAGGGGCGAGAAAAAACAGCCCAAATAAAGGTGAAGTTTGCGAACGAGTTTCATAGAGCGCAAAGAATAGCGAGGTTGATCTTGCTTTTAAAGTTTTGACTTTTTCCCGCGCTCTCGCTTTGTTTTATGTCGCTGTTTGTTGTCATCATGTCAAATTCATTTGATTTGCGCACAGCAAATCGTCTTGTTGGCCGGGAGTTGCGCCAAGCAGATTCTTGGCTTGCGGCGGCTGCGTTGTCTTTCCCACTACTTCCTTCGCCGCTTTTGGATTTCTTGACTCCCCCAATTTTTTCCCCTTATTCTGCGCCGCTATCTCTTTCTCCCGCTTTCTGATCGCCTTATAATCTTCCGGTGTGCCGTGCGGATATTTTGCCTTGAAATTTTTCCATTTTCCCAGCGGCGCCTTCCCTTCTTTCGCTTCGTCTATCCGCTTCTGCGCGCTATCTAACGCTCTCTTTCTCAATACATCCATTGGGTTCATATTTTCTTTGCTGTGAAGATTTTAGGGCGATTATTCTTCGGCCGGGATGTAAATGATTTGGCCGATTTGTAATTTTTTTGGGTCTAAACCGGGGTTGGCTTGGAGAATAAGCTCGTCGGTGACTTGGGTGTAGCCGTTTTTGCGGCATTCTCGAGCGATTGCGGAGATGGTGTAGCCCGGCTCCACTTTTACTGTAAAGCCGGGCCCCGAGTACGCTTGCGGTTCGCGGTCCGGCTGTGGAGGCGGCGATTCGACAAGCGGGCGGCTCATCATTTCTTTGAGTTCCTCAAGTCCGTCCGTAATCTTTTTGTTGTCGTTTATGCGTTTGGAGTCAAGTTTTTCGAGCTCTGCGGTGAATTTTTTGCCTAGGGTTTCAAGTTTTTCATTAGTGGCGGCGTTGGCCTGATAGTTGGCGAGTTGTTTGTTGGACTTGTTTAGTTGTGATTCCAGCGTTTCGATTCGTTTTTGTAGGAGAACAATCGTCTCTTGAAGTTCTTCCACGGTGGTTTGAAGGCGTCGATAGCCTTCTTCGGCTTGTTGTTGCGCGACAAAGTTCGCGGCTTTTGATGGGCGGTTTTGAGTGGCAAAAACCATCGCTGGGAAACAGAGCAGCGCACAAATTGCGGCAGTTTGGGTTCGAGTCCAATTCATGCTTATTAAGGTAAACTTGAATTCCGAAAATGGCAAGGGGAAATCTCAGCGGCGAGTCCGCTCGGATTTTGTCGTTTTTATTTGGCGGATTGGATTTATTTTGGAAAGGCTAAAAACAAGCCGAACTGGAAATGCAAATCAATCGTTACACCATCAAGGCACAAGAGGCCATCCGGGGAATGGAATCCCTTGCCCGCAAGTATTCCCATCAGGAAATCCAACCCGCGCACTTGTTGTGGAATCTCTTGAGCCAGTCCGACGGCGTGGCGCCGGCCTTGCTTCGCGGACTTGGCGTCGATCCGGCCGCCGCATTATCGGATTTAGAAGGGCTTTTGGGACGGTTGCCGAAGGTGGAGGATGTCTCGCAGCAGTTTTTGGGCGCCGAGTTGAAAAAAGTGTTGGAAGCGGCCGAAGGCGAAGCCAAACAACTCAAGGACGACTACGTCAGCGCGGAGCATCTGCTCTTGGCGATTGTCGAAAAGGCGAAGTCTTCTTTGGGAGATTTTTTCCGCAAACGAGGAATCCGCCGCGCCTCGATTTTGAAGTCCTTGGCGGAAGTGCGAGGAGCGCAGCGAGTGACTGACCAAAATCCCGAAGACAAATTTCAGGCTTTGGAGAAATACGGCCAAGACCTCACGGCGTTGGCTCAAAGCGGAAAAATTGATCCCGTCATCGGCCGGGACGAGGAAATCCGGCGCGTGATGCAAGTGTTGTCGCGACGGACGAAGAACAATCCCGTTCTTATCGGCGAGCCCGGCGTGGGGAAAACAGCCATTGTGGAAGGCTTGGCCAGCCGGATTCTCAGCGGCGACGTTCCCGATTCTCTGCGAGGCAAGCGCTTGGTGGCGATGGACCTCGGCGCCATGATTGCCGGGGCAAAATACCGAGGAGAATTCGAGGACAGGCTCAAGGCATTCCTGAAAGAAGTCACCGCGCAAGAAGGCAAGGTCATTCTCTTTATCGACGAACTGCATACTTTGGTCGGAGCCGGCAAAACCGAAGGCGCGGCCGACGCCGCCAACATGCTCAAACCCCAGCTCGCCCGCGGCGAATTGCGCTGCGTCGGCGCGACCACTTTGGACGAATACCGCAAGCACGTTGAAAAAGACGCCGCTTTGGAACGGCGATTTCAGCCAGTCCAAGTGGATGAGCCCGGACTGGAATCCACTATCGCGATTCTTCGAGGATTGAAGGAGCTCTACGAAGTTCACCACGGAGTCAGAATTCAGGACGCCGCCTTGGTCGCCGCCGCTACCTTGTCGCACCGCTACATCACGGATCGTTTCCTGCCGGACAAAGCAGTGGACTTGATGGACGAAGCCTCTTCCCGCTTGCGGATGGAGTTGGACTCCGTGCCTACGAAAATCGACCAACTGGAACGGCAAATCTTGCAACTAGAGATTGAACAAACCGCGCTTCGCAAAGAAAAGGACGCCGCCTCCAAAGAACGACTGCGCAAACTCGAAAAGAATCTGGCCGACATCAAAGAATCCGCCTCGCAACTTCGAATCCAATGGCAAAACGAAAAAGCGGTCATCAACGCCGTCTCCCTTGTCGGAAGCGAAATTGAAACCGCCCGCAGGGAAATGGAGGAAGCCAAACGGCGCGGAGACCTAAACCGGGCGGCGGAAATCCAATACGGAACCCTGCCCGAATTGGAAGCAAGACTCCAAAAATCCCAGCAAGCCTTAAATCGGCAACCGGAGGGAGAACGACTTTTATCCGAAGAAGTCACTGAAGAAGACATCGCAGACGTCGTCTCCGCTTGGACGGGAGTTCCAGTGAGCAAAATGCTGGAAGGAGAGCGGGAAAAACTGCTGCGCATGGAAGCCCGACTGCAAGAGCGAGTCATCGGCCAAGAGGAAGCCGTCAAAGCCATTTCCAACGCCGTAAGGCGGGCGCGAAGCGGATTGCAAGACCCAGATCGCCCCAGCGGCACCTTCCTTTTCCTGGGACCGACCGGCGTTGGAAAGACCGAATTGGCGCGAGCCTTAGCGGCCTTTTTGTTCGATGACGAACGATCCATAGTTCGAATCGATATGAGCGAATACATGGAAAAGCATTCCGTCGCCCGGCTAGTGGGCGCTCCGCCGGGCTACGTGGGCTACGAAGAAGGAGGCCAATTGAGCGAGGCCGTTCGGCGCCGCCCCTATTCCGTCGTGTTGTTTGACGAAATCGAAAAAGCGCATCCGGAGGTTTTTAATCTCCTGCTCCAAGTGCTGGACGATGGCCGACTGACCGACGGCCAAGGCCGAACGGTGGACTTCCGAAACACGGTCATCATCATGACCAGCAATGCGGCTTCTCTTGCAATCCAAGAATTCTGCCGAGAAAGCAAAGGCGAACCGACGCAAAACACCGCGCTTCGGGAAAGAGTGGAATCCGAGCTGCGCAGTCTCTTCCGGCCGGAGTTTCTAAACCGCATCGACGACCGAATCCTTTTTCAGCCTCTGTCCAAAGAAGACCTAAACGCCGTGATCGGCATTCAGTTGAAACGGCTGGAAGCGAGACTTCGGCAACAACAATTAGAACTCGAAGTGTCCCCAGAAGTAAGGCAACTATTAGCCCGGGAAGGCTACGATCCCCAGTTTGGCGCGCGCCCGCTCAAACGCGCCGTTCAGTCCCTCCTCCTCGACCCGCTGGCTCTGCAAATTCTCGAAGGGAACTTGCCGCCCGGCGCCTCAGTCCATGCCGAATTGCGCCAAGGCGCCGTTCGCTTTTCCCTTCGCAATTCAATCGACGAATAATAGAAACGGCGGACACTCTCTTTTCTCAACTCGGCAAAAATCTGCAAAACTAAACACGGAGATTAGATAAAACGGAAACCATCTAAAGTTCCTCAACAATAAGTATTTTAAATATAAAAATTGCCGGGCGTTTGCTCCGAAAAACTTAGATGAAAAAACAGCGTTCGCCTTTTCGCTTCTTCAAGAACTCGACTTGTCCTCATCCTCAGACTTCCTACGCAGATTCGTGAAAGCGAAGTAATACAACAACCCCCACAAAACCACCGTCAAGCCGATGGCGTAAGGAAGCCGTTCGGCGCGGTCCAGCGAATCATAATACTCCCTCCACTCGGATTGAATCTCCTTCAAAGAAATATCTGCAGGATAGCTTTCTCCCGTTTCCTGGCTAAGTTTTTCCGCCAAAAACTTCGCCAAAGATGCTTCGACCTCGGCAATCTTTTCTCGATTGCCCTTTCTTTCAGCCTCAATCAGCTGCATCCTCAACTCATGCTCCCGCCGCAGTTCCACTTCCTCCTGACGATGTTCTTCTAATTCCTTTTGCGTGTTCTTAATTTCCCGAAGCAAAAATTCTTTCTCCTCAAAATTAAGCGAATCTCTACTCATTTCCCACTGGCTCACCGCTATTTTATCTAGTAGATAACGTTCCCAACTGTTGGTTACCGACGCGTTCAACGGCACGATATTTTGGCGATAGTATTCTATCTTTGCCTTTTGATCTTCTATATCTTCGACATACCATCCTATCCGTTGCTGATCTTCAGGATCCGTTTCTTCCAAGTTTTTTTCATGGAAGGCTAATACACTGAGAAGCAACTTTTCATATCTGTTCGTTCGACGAATTCCTTTGTAGACGTAGACTCCGGCGGTGCCGGTGACGGTATACAAGACTTGCCCTTGCTTATTGGTATGAACTGCGACCAGCGTTTCCGTTTCTGCCGTCGTCGGATCAGCGGATCTGGCAGAAGGGATTATGTTTCCAAACATGAACGCAACGAACACGCAGGGAAGAGCGCTGTTCCGCCGCCGTCGGCGAAAGAAGGCGAAGCAACCCAAAGAAACAACCAACAAGACCGCCGCCGCAGTAATGAAGATGAATAAGCGTTGCCTCTTGCCTTGGGATTGATTGTAACGCACCCGCTCGCTTAGGATTTCACTTAAGGAAATGTCTGGCGGATAGGTTTTCTCTGTTTTTTTGCTGAGTCGTTCCGCCAAAAATTGGGTTAGCGCAGCCTCGGCCTCGTCAATTTTAGAACGGGGGCCTTCTTTCCTCGCTTTCCGCAGGTTTTCCCATAGTTTGTCTTCTTGACGCTTTTCCTCAAGATATTGACGATGTTGTTCGAGTTTCTCCTCCGTTGTGTTGATTGACGAATTAAGCAGTTCTTCAGACTTGCTTCCAGGCGGAAGATTTTTCAGTTGCCATTCACTCATGGCTTTGAAATCAACCAGAAAACGTTCGTGCCGATTGGTGATGGACACGCTCAAGGTGGCAACATTCTGGCGATAGTGTTCTAACACTGCCTTTGCATCTGCGAGCATCTCAGTGCGCCATTCTACCAATTCTTGGTCTTCGGGATCTGTTTTGCTCAAGAGTTTTTCATAGACAGCCAATCTGCTGAGAAGCACCTCTTCGTATCCGCTGATTTCAAGTCTCTTATTTTCGGCGTTGAGCCAGTTAAGAAATCTATCAGACGCATTAGTGGTAATATTAACTCTCCCCCCAACAGTGGTGATGATGTGCAAAACGTCTCCTTGTTCATTGGTGCGAACAGAGATTCTCGGCACTCCTGTTGGCACTCCCATTTCGATTGTCGTCGGATCAGCGGATCTGGCAGAAGGGATTATGTTTCCAAACATGAACGCAACGAACACGCAGGGAAGAGCGCTGTTCCGCCGCCGTCGGCGAAAGAAGGCGAAGCAACCCAAAGAAACAACCAACAAGACCGCCGCCGCAGTAATGAAGATGAATAAGCGTTGCCTCTTGCCTTGGAATTGATTGTAACGCACCCGCTCGCTTAGGATTTCACTTAAGGAAATGTCTGGCGGATAGGTTTTCTCTGTTTTTTTGCTGAGTCGTTCCGCCAAAAATTGGGTTAGCGCAGCCTCGGCCTCGTCAATTTTAGAACGGGGGCCTTCTTTCCTCGCTTTCCGCAGGTTTTCCCATAGTTTGTCTTCTTGACGCTTTTCCTCAAGATGTTGACGATGATTTTCCAGTGTCTTTTTGGTGCTTTTAATCGCGTTTGTTATCAGGTTTCTGATCTTTTCATTTGTGACTTGATCGTAAGATAGGTTTTCCAAATCCCATTCGTACATGGCGATTGAATCTACTAGATCACGTTCATATCGATTAGTGATGGATGCGCTCAATGGCGCAATGTTCTGGCGATAATGCTCCAGTTTTTCTTTGGATTTGGCGAGATCTTTAGTGCGGCTGTCTATCAATTTGTGATCGTCAGCATCGGTCGACTCCAACACTTCTTCGTTTACATTTATCAACAAAATAAGGTATTCCTCGTGCATTGTAAATTCGGGAGATTCTGAGTGGCTGACCGGCTCTTCTTCGGAAACAGGTTCGGCAGAACGAACTATGGTTGTCATGTTCCAAAAGGCGGACAACGCGACGAGAATGCTGCAAATAGTTAGGATCTTCATGATAAGATAAATTAAAATTGAAAAGTGTCGGAATGGGAGTGTTAGTAGCTGCTGTCGTCGGGGTTCAAGCAGGCGTCTCTCTGATTTTCTGAATTTTCCACGCATCTATCGTATGCAAGATCGGCCAATGCGAATTTCAGGTCGTGATCTGCTTGGGCGTCCTCCATGCATCGAGTGTGAGCGGCTTTGGCGTTATCTTCACACTCCTTCTTTGCGCTGTCCGCATTCTCCACGCATTTGTCATATTCCGAATTTGCATTGTTTTTGGCTATCTTCAAATCTAAATCCACTAAAAATATACAAAGTGGATCACCAGCGCACTTTAGTCTTTCAACTCTCGCTTTCTCTTCTGCCTTTCTGAGGGCATCGTCTCTGGTGGAAGCGCAGTTTTCAAGAGCTTCATTGTAGGCAGATTCGCATTTGGCGAGGTCTTCTTTCTTTTTGCTGTCGCATTTCGTTTGAGCATTGATTAGTTCCAGCTTCGCTTCGGCTTTTTTGTTTTCTCTTTCGTCAAGGCATTTAGCCAGTCGGGCTTGGTGTTCTCGTTCGCATCGGGCGACGCGGTTGTCGTCAGTGGCCGCCCAGAGCAGTTGGAGGGCGATGAAGGCGGCGAAGGCCAGCGGAATGGTTGCGCCGAGAGCAAGGGCGAGGCGGGAGGGTTTTCGATTGGCGAAGCGGTGGTGGATGCTTTTGAGTATTTGCCAAGCGCGATTGCCGAGCAAGCAAAGGAAAAAGAGCAGCGGCGGCGCCATGGCCGCCAGCCAAAAGAGTTCGTTCCCAATAATTTTATCTGTCATCAGTTTGCCTCTCTTTTAACGCGTTTTGTTGCGTTTTTCTTTAAATTTCGGACTTAACAAAGCGAGGGTAGACTCCTTTTAGAGCAATGGCAAGAAAAAAAAAAATCGACTTTTTTGGGGATGGGCGGTGAGTTTTGCGGGATTTGGGATTTGTTTCTTTTCTGTCTTTTGCGGCTTGTTGAAAGAAAGAGTGGAGATTTTGCCGCTCTGGCTTTGGCTTGTTGCTCTTTATTCGTTTTCTATGGGTTGTTTGTTGTTGGTTTGTAAGGTTTGGATTAGTGAGTTCCAGTCTAGTTGTAGGGAGGGCATGGATTGGGTGAAGTCTTTGGCGGCTTTTTGGTAGAATTGGATGCCGGCGTTGTCGCCGTTTAGTTGGATGGTTAGGGAGCCTGCTTGGCGGAGGGCTTGTAGACGCCAGAAGGCGTCGAAGTTTTCTGTTTTGCGGTTGGTGCCGAACATAACGTTGTGGTAGTGGCGGAGCGCTTTTTTTTGCAGGGAGGTTTGTTCGGCTTTGGTTTTGGCTTGTTCTGCTTCTTGTTCTAAGATTGTGCCTAAGGCGACTTCGGCTTGGCTGCGGAGGGTGATGTCTGCTTGTTGTGGGGGGGAGTTGATGATGTTTTGGTAGAATTGTTTGGCTTGTGGGTAGTTGGAGAGGAAGCGTTCGGCGTCTGCGCATCGGCCTTGGGCGATGGCCCATAGGCGGCTGTTGGGTTGGAGGGTTTGGATTTGCCGGTATTGTTCTTGGGCTCGTAGGATTTCTTCTTCTCGAGCGGAGGGTTCGAGCAGTTGTTTGCCGTATTCGAAGTAGGCGTCTCCGAGGTTGAGTTGGACTTCGGCTTGGATGGTTTTGAAGTAGTTGTTGGTGGGGTTATTTTTTGGGATCTGGTTGCGGAGGGTTTTTAGTTGTTTGATGGTTTCTTGGAGTTGGTTTTGGTGGAAGAAGGCTCGGCTGGCCATTAGGCGGGCGCGGAGGGTGATGAGGTTGGTTTGTTGGTTTTGTGTATTGAATATTTCAGTGTAGAGTTGTTTGGCGGTGTTGAAGTTTCGGCGGTTGAAGTGGTGGTTCCCCAGCCATAGGCGGGCTTGGTTGGCGAGTTTTTGGTTGTTGGGGGATTTGTTTTTGCCATGTTTTTCGAGAAAAGTTTGAAATAGTGTGGCGGCCGTGTTTTCTTGGTTTAGTTGGCTGAGGCACCAAGCTCTGGCGTAAGCGGCTTGGGCTTGTTTTGTGTGGTGGGGATGGGTTGTGGTCCAGTTTTGGTAGGCATCTGCGGCGGATTTCCAATTGCCGTCGAGTTCGTGGGAGTAGGCTAGGGCAAGTTCCACTTCGGCTTGGAGGGGAAAGTTGGGGAAGCGTTCTATTAATTGGTGGAAGACTTTTCGGGCTTCGGATGATTTGGGGATTTGGAGCATGTGCTGGCCGAATAGGAAGGTTCCTTTGTTAGCCAGCAGGTTGTCGGGGAAAAGCGCTATGAGGTCGGATACTGCGTCTGCGGCGGCGTTTGGGTTGCCGTCTTTTATTGCCGCGCGGACGGTTTGGTAGAGGACTTGGGTGAGTAAGGTTTTTTTGTTAGAGGGTATTGGCTTGGCGCTGGCGGCGATTCGTTGGCGGATTTGTTGGTAGTGAAAGAGAGCGTTTTCATATCGTTTTAAGGCGTAGTGTCCGTCTGCCAGTTTGAATTGGGCGATGTCTTTTTCGAAGCCTTCGGGCAGGATATTTAGGGCATTGTAGAAGCTGCTAAAGCTTTTCTCGATTTTGTGTTGTTCCCAGTAGCACCAGCCTAGATGGTAGAGGGCTTCGCCTTGGAGCGGAGATTGGGAAAATTCGCGGAGCAGTTGCTCTAATTTTGCCTGCGCGTCGCCCAGCAATTTGGAGGCGGGAGGCGTCGGGGATTCTTTTTTTGGGGGACTTCTGTCTTTTTCTTGGTAGTAGAGTTGTAGTTTCAGTTTGGCCAAAGCCAGCAGGGGGATGTCTAATGCGTCGTCGTTGGAGGATTCGGCGATGAATTGTTCCAGCGATTGGAGGAATGGGAGGGGGCCGGGGCTTTGTTCTTGGCGCAGTTGGATGATTTTGGTCCAGGCCTCTCGGCGTCGGTTTTGCGGGATGCCTTCGGCCAGATTCTTTTTGTAGGCGCGGATGGCGGCTTCCTTTTGGTTTGTGGCGATGCGGACTTCGCCTAAGGCGGCGGCGGATTCGGCGATCCATTCTTTTTTTTCGGTTGCTTCGGCCAGTTCCAGCAAGGGCGTTGCTTTGGCGAGTGCTTTTTCGAATTCGTCTGCGGCGAAGTGGAGCTTCGTGAGGATGAATTGTCTCCTCCATTGAAACTCGGTGTCTATGTCCCAATCTGTCGCTTTGGCGAGCGCTTGTCGGGCGGCGGGGTAGTTCTTTTGTTCGAGGTAGGTTTGGGCGAGCAAAAGCCATCCGCTTACCTGGAACTTCAAGGAGGCGGGATCGCGGGAACGGATGATGGAGGCTGATTGAAAGGGTCCTTTGGCGTCTCCCAATAGCTTGACGACGGTTTCTCGGTTTCCCAGATGGTATTCGTTCCACGCCTCCAACATGACGAATTCTAGATAGTTGGGAGAGTTGGGAAATTCGCGCCGAAGTTGGCGGAAGGCGGCGGCGGCCAAGCTGTGTTTGCTTTGGTCGGCTAGATGATGCGCGCGGGATCGCAGACGAAAGGCAGCGGCTTTTGGAGTGAGGTCGGAATCGGGAAAGTTGGCGATGAATTGGGCGAACTCTTTCTCGGCCCGTTCAAAGAGGTTCCATTCGAAGGCGCGGACGCCGGCGTCGTAGGCGTTTTTCTCTTCCGGCGCCGCTGCGTTCAAGGAGTGAGGACATAGCGCAAGGGCGAGGGCAATGGCAGTTCGGATCGGCATTTTAGCGGTAGACGGTTTAGTGTTGGGGCGGTTGGCTTCGATTTTTGATTTCTCTTTCTAATAAGGGTTACGGACAATGAATTAAAGAGCAAGATTTGTTCGAATTTCGTCGTTTGCGGCGGCGGTCGCGTTCGATTTTTCGTTTTAGGCATTTGCCGGTGTGGCTTTCAGAGGTGGACGCCAAGTGTTCCGGCGTGCCTTCCGCAACGATGCGCCCCCCTTTGTCGCCGCCTTCGGGGCCGAGGTCGACAACCCAATCCGCGCACCGGATCACGTCGAGATTGTGTTCGACGACGATCAAGGTGTTGCCTGCGTCCCTAAGTTGGAACAGGACTTTTAGCAACACCGCCACGTCGTGGAAGTGGAGTCCGGTAGTAGGCTCATCCATAATGTAAAGGGTGCGGCCGGCGGATTTTTTGGAGAGTTCGGCGGCAATTTTGACGCGTTGCGCTTCGCCGCCGCTTAGAGTCGTGGCTTGTTGTCCGAGTTGAATGTAGCCGAGTCCTACTTCGGCCAGGGTTTGGCAGACGTCGCGGATTTTGGGAATGTTGCGGAAGAAGGCGATGGCTTCTTCCACGGTTAGCGAGAGGACTTCGGCAATGTTTCTTCCTTTGTAGGCGATTTCCAAAGTTTCTCGATTGTAGCGTTTGCCGGCGCAAGATTCGCAAACAACGTAAACCGGCGAGAGGAACTGCATATCCATTTGCATCACGCCGTCCCCTCGGCATTTTTCGCAACGCCCCCCTTGCAAGTTGAAGCTAAAACGTCCGGGCCCAAACCCCCTCATGCGAGCGGCGGGAAGTTTGGCAAACACTTCCCGGATGTCTTGAAAAATGCCGGTGAAGGTTGCGGGGTTGCTTCGCGGGGTTCTGCCAAGCGGCGTTTGGTTGACGGTCGCGATTCTCTCCAAGTTTTCCTCGCCCCGGATCGCTCGATGTCTTCCGGGTTTCTCTTTGGCCCGGCTCCACTTCTTCGCCAGCGCCCGCTTAAGAATGCGATTTACCAAAGTGCTTTTGCCCGAACCGCTGACGCCAGTGACGCAAGTCAAAGTTTGCAGCGGGAATCGAACGTCGATGGATTGCAGATTGTTTTCCTCGGCGCCCAAGACTTCCAACCAGAGTTGATTGGAATGAACTCGGCGCATCGCCCCCGGCCTCTGCGCTTTGCATTGGCCGGAAAGATACTTCCCAGTAAGCGATTCCGGGTTGGATTCAAGATCTTCGGGAGTCGACATAGCAACAATATGCCCGCCGTTTTTTCCGGCTCCCGGCCCCATGTCCACCACTACGTCGGCGCGGCGGATTGTCTCTTCGTCGTGTTCCACCACGAGCACGGAATTGCCTTGGTCGCGGAGGTGAAGAAGGGTTTCCAAAAGTTTTTGGTTGTCCCGCTGATGCAGGCCGACGCTGGGTTCGTCCAAGACGTACAGCACGCCGACGAGGCCAGCTCCAATTTGCGTGGCCAAGCGAATTCTTTGAGATTCTCCGCCGCTCAAAGTGCCGCTTTCGCGGTCCAAATTTAGATAGCCCAGTCCGACTCGTTCGAGAAATTCAAGACGACGGCGGATGGTGGCGATTGGTTCGCCGGCGATTTTTCGTTGCGACTCGTTTAAAATTAGATCATCGAAGAAACGTCGGGCTTTGCTGATGTTCATCGCGCAAACGTCCATAATCGAGTATCCTGGAAGCGAGGGAGGTTCGGCAGTTTCTCGTCTTTGCGATCCTTGCCCTGCGCCCAGTCGAACGGCGAGGATTTCCGGCCGAAGGCGAAGTCCGCCGCACTGTCGGCAGGTTTTCAAGCGCATAAATCCCTTGAGCCGCTGCGCCGTCGCTTCAGCGTCCGAGTCCAAGACAATCCTCCGCAATTGCGGAAGGATTCCTTCAAACGAAAAGCCGTTGCGGCCTTCGACGCCGTGCAAGACGGCGCGCTGGCACTCTTTGGGAAGCTGATTAAACGGCGTGTCCACATCTGATCCGTAGCGCGCGGCCACTTGGTCGAGTGTCTTGAGAGAATGCTCCCTCATGCGCTTGCCGCTTCGGTTCCAAGGAGCAATGGCTCCGTTGCGAAGAGTTTTTTGGGCGTCGGGCACGACGAGCTCTGGATCAAACGACGGAATTCGGCCCAGCCCCAAGCAGACCTCACAGGCGCCCAGAGGCGAGTTAAACGAAAAATGGCGAGGCGTTAGCCTCCCGTAGATTTTGCCGGTGGCCGGGCTGTAAAGTTTGTTGGAATGGCGAGATTCCTTCCACGGCGTTTCGTCTGCGTCATCAGGTTCCTTGTGAAGGACGATGAGAACTCCGCTTCCCCACTCCAGCGCCATCTCTGTGGAATCCGAAAGGCGGGCGCGAATTTTTTCATCAATCACCAACCGATCCGCGACCGCCTCAATTTGCGGTTCGCTTTCAAGGGGAAGAGGAAGCCGCATGTTCTTCGTCAATTCCACCAATTTCCCGTCAACCCGGGCGCGGACAAACCCTTCGCGACCGAGGCGCCGGAGCGTGCTGCGAAAATCCCCTTTCTGCTTGGCCTCTGCGGGCGCCAACAACATCACGCGGCTGCCGCGGGGCAAGGCGAGAATTTCGTCGACAATATCCGAAGTCGTTCGCTGCGAAATCGGCCGGCCCGAATCCGGGCAATGTGGTTGGCCGGCGTGGGCAAAGAGAATCCGCAGAAAGTCAAACAACTCCGTCGTTGTCGCAATAGTCGAGCGGGGATTGATTGACGCCGTCCGTTGTTCAATAGCGATGGCTGGAGAAAGCCCTTCAATGAAGTCCACGTCCGGCTTTTGCAACTGATCGAGAAATTGGCGGGCGTAGGCGGAAAGAGATTCCACATACTTGCGCCGCCCTTCGGCGAAAATCGTGTCAAAGACCAAAGACGACTTCCCAGAACCGCTCAGCCCGGTGAAAACCACCAGATTGTCCCTCGGGATGCGCGCCGAGACGTTTTTCAAATTGTGTTCCCGGGCGCCGCCCACTCTGATGCAATCCTTACTCATAAACGGCGAATTTCCTTCCGCATGAAAGCGTCTTCCAAAATGCTGCCTTCTTCCAAAAAAGAAAAGACGAGAATATCTCTTGCGCCACAATTAATTAGTAAAGAAAAAGATACCAAAAGCATCTAGACTTAACTTTTTTCTCTTTTTTTGTGATTTTTAGTCATGACTCGTTGCGGGGAGGAAATTAAAAATGAGGCAGTTTTTATTTATTTGAAGTCGTTTTATTGCAATTAAATGTTTGAAATCATGAAAAAGCTATCCTTACAATATGCAGGCGGCAAGCTGGCATAGGTCTCTTTTCGTGGCGTTGGCAGTGTCCGCTTTCTTTGGCTTCTGGGGAGCAAGAAGCCCAAGCGCAGTTGTATCTTCTGGACATTTTCCCCAGTCGAGATGGCACCAATCAAACTCTCTGGGTGTTTAGCGGCTCTTTCTTCGGTTGGGCGCATAACAACGTGCCTCCCAGAATCCGAACCAGCGGCGGCTATAACCGCCGAGACACGGTCAAAACCAGCGACGCCTTTTTCCGGGAAACGTCCGGCAGCGACTACGCCTTGACGCCGCTCTTCACGGCGACGGCCACTAATGCGCCCTTAGACTTCGAGTCTCTGCGAACTCGTTTGGGGCAAAGCATCAAACTGGGAACAACCAACACGAACGACGACATCACCATCCCCAGCACAGCCACTAATGTTCCCACGATCAGCTACGCCACCCACGGCAGCCTCACCATCGCCGCTATGCATCTGCAAGATGTCAACAATACGGGTTGGGATGACATAGGCCCGCGCGTAGGCGGCAGTGGGAACTTCAACTACGGCACTGGGACGCCGAATGTGAACTGGACTGGAGCGGGGATAATGACCAACAAGCCGATTGCTCATTTTCACATTACGACGCCGGGCGGTTTCATTGGCAATCGGCCGGTCAATGGGGTTTTGAGGAGTTGGACGAATCATAATGAAGATCAAGGTTTGCGCATTCGGGTGTATGACTCGGCCATCCCTGAGCCAGAGGAATACGCGCTTGTCTTCGGATTGTTTGCGCTGAGTTTTGTTTTCTTTCATCGCCGCCATCGGCAAAAGAAACAACGCCGCCAAGCCGCCACTTCGTAGCCTTGGTTTGGCGATGCGGACTTTTTTGGCGTTTGTGCGGCAAGCGACAAAAACGACAAACCACCATAGCTTCGCAGCCGGTATCTTGTGATTTGTAGATTCGCCTGCCTCCTCCAACAGCCGGGGATTTGCGGGGATCCACGGCTCAGTGACTTGTAGATCGACTAGTTTCTGCGCTGTCAAACCAAGTGGTCGGAGGCTTTGGGGTTTGATGTTTGCGCTTTATGATTAGCGACGGATGATTTGTAGTTGGCGAACGTGGAGATTGCTTTTTTCAATTTTGTTTCTGCAAGTTGGATAGCGAGGGTTTTTGTTTTGTGGTTTTTTAGAGGCAAAAGAAGAGGGATTGGCGGTTGGGTGTTTTTTTTGTGAATTCGCTGTGTTAAAGGTGAATTTGCCCTGCGCGAACAAGTTTTAGTTTTCGGACGGTTTGGGCAGAAAGCTGGGAATTTGGCGTATTTCGCTTTCGACTTGTTGCAAAGGCAAGCCTAATTCGGCGGCAATGCCCGCCGCGATTCCGGAAATGGAGGCTGCGGAAACGGAGGTTCCCTTGATTAAATAAGTCTTTCCTTTATAGGAAACTTGCGCGCGTCCGGGCGCCATCACGTCCACAAAGCCTCCGCTGTTTGCGTAAGGCGCTATTTTTCCCGTTGCGTCGGAGGAAGTGACGGCGAGAAATTCAGGATAGGCGGCGGGAAAGATATTGTGCGTTCCGGGTTCGTTGCCCGCTGCGCCGACGAACATAGCGCCGCTTTGATGAGCGTCTTGAATCACGCGCTGAAGAAAAGGGGCCGTTTCCTGTCCGCCGAGGCTTACGCTGAAGAGTCGGGCTCCGGATCGCATTGCTTCCACGACGCCGGCCGCAACCTGAAAAGTGGAGGTCATTTCTTCGCCGCCGTAAACGTCTATTGGCAGGATGCGAACGTTGGCACTTGCGCCGCCTTGGTTTACCATTTCCAGACCTATTTTCAGGCCGCGCAGCAAGGTAAGGGCCATTGTCGTTCCGTGGGTAGGCTCGTCGGCAAGCGGGCTTTCTTTGCCGGTTATGGAAATTGCCGGCAGCAGAAACCCGGACAATCCGGGGGCGTCTGCCTGCACCGGAGTGTCAATCAGCGCAACGATGAGCGGTTCTTGGCCTGAAGCGGGGTTGGCTTGTATTTGCGGCACGGCGGCTTTTCCAAAGTGGAGCGAGGAAAGCAGCCGCTCGGGAATATCCATTTCGTAGTTGTCCGAAATCTGCAGGGAATCCATCGATCCCAGTTTTTTTCGCGCTTGCTCGGCTTCGTCTTTGTTTTGAAAGCGGAGGCGGTAGGCGTTGAGTCCGTCGATTTTCCCGATCACTTCCGCGTTCAAACTGCCGGCCAACTTTTCAATGGTTTCCGGCGAGTTGGAGTTTAGGGCGGCGATGATTTCGTTTTCGATTCGGCGGCTTTGAGAAGTCTGGTCTCCGGTTTGCGGCTTCAATCGTTCGGTGGCGGCTCGTAGAGAGTTGCGGTAGATGTAGAGTTTTTTGCGGCCGTTTTTGCCCGGCAATACGGCGAAGTTGAAATCTCCCAAAATGCGCCGCAGTGCTTGGTGAATTGGCAATCCTTCAAAACGCGTCGAGACCTTCGCTTGCAGTCCCGGCTCGACCAACACTTCCCAATCGGCCAGCGCTCCAATGTCCGACAAGACTTTGGAGAGAGGCTCGCCTTGAAGGGAGGCGTCCACTTTCCCCGTCTTCGTGTCCCAGTTCAACTGGCCGGCGGAAGCCGCGGCTCCAATCCAAAACGACAGGCAGGCCAACGCGACTGCTCGTCCAAAGTCGATTCTCCGAAGCTGTCGCTTTCCCGTTTTTGATATTCTTCGTCTAATCATCTTGGCCGCGTTCTTTTCGTTTTCACCTTGTATGGAAACCCAGTTTCTATCAAAAGGTTTCGCTTTCGGCAAATTTCGCGGCTTCTTTTGGAGGGGATATCTGCGGGAAGTTGTTCTCGGACTTTCGAAGCCTCCCGGAGGAATTAGTGTTGTTTGTTGCGCCCGGCGAATAAGGCTTGCAATGCTCTGTCTTTACGTTTATTCTTGCTTGCTTGACATGGCAGCAATTGGACGATTCCAGAATGGCGAAGAAATCTTCTACGCCAAAGTAGTGGACGGAGAGCTTTTCAAGATTAAGGGCGACGTGTTTGGCTCCCCTTCGTTTCAGAGGAAGGCTTTGAGGCCCAAAGGCATTAAGACGTTGACGCCAGTCGCGCCTTCCAAAGTCATTGCGGTGGGGCTGAACTACGCCGACCACGCGAGGGAATCCAACTCGACGCTTCCCGAAGAACCACTTTTTTGGCTCAAGGCGCCTTCTTCGCTGCTTCCCGACGGCGGCAAAATCGAAATCGCTTTCGCCGATCACCAAACAGATTACGAAGCGGAGCTGGCAATCGTGATCGGAAGACGGATGCGAAACGTCCCCCCAGAGGCGGCCTCCCGATACATCTTCGGCTACACTTCCGCGCAGGACATCAGCGACCGCACCGTCCAAAAATCCGAAAGTCAATGGGCGCGAGCCAAGTCCTTCGACACTTTCACGCCTCTTGGCCCGTATGTGGAGACCAAGATCGATCCTCACAAGCTTTCCATCCAACTCTTTCAAAACAACCAACTGCGGCAAAACTCCCACACCAGCCAGTTGATTTTCGACTGTTTCCAACTGGTCAGCTTTATTTCGACTCACATGACCCTCCTGCCCGGCGACGTCATCCTCACCGGCACTCCCAGCGGCGTCGGCCCCATCCAATCCAAAGACCGCCTCGAAGTTCGCATTCAGGGGATGTCCCCGCTGGTGAACACCGTAAAGTAAGAAAGCGCGGCCAACAACCAGCACTTCGCAGCTAGTGTGCGGATAACGAAATAACAACAAATGAAAACTGGAAAATCATCCATTTAACTAACTGGAAAACCGCGTAGAAACTTGAAGACAATGCCGATGGATAAACAGCGTTTGCCAGCGTCCGCTTGGTAAACCTGCCTCTATGTCCGCGCACTACAAATTCAAAGGCTATCAAAAGCATATGAATCTTGATCAGTATTACACGAATGCGGCGACGGCGGAACATTGCTATAATCACTTGCAAGGATTTTTGAAAAACGAAAACATCTTACGCGCGCATTTTATAGAACCATCCGCAGGCGACGGCGCGTTCTTCAATCTGCTTCCCAAAGGCCAACGAACAGGCTTCGATCTTGCGCCTAATCATAGATTTGTTAAACGAGGCGATTTCTTAAAATGGACGCCAACCTCTAATGTTAAAAGAATATCCAGACACAACCGAGTCGTCATCGGAAATCCCCCGTTTGGAAAGAGAGGAAAACTTGCCGTCCATTTCTTCAACCGCGCTTCTTTATTTGCTGATACCGTGGGATTCATTCTGCCGATAGTCTTCGCAAAGCACTGCATGCACAAGCAAATGAACCCAGACATGAGGTTGGTTGCCAGACATGAACTCCCACTTGATGCATTCAGATTGCCGAACGGAAAACCATTTGCCGTCAATGCGGAATTTCAAATTTGGACGAGGTTGCGCACACGACACCTAAACTTGCGGAGAATGTCAGCATCTCCAATCACTCACCCGGATTTTCTCCTGCGTCAATACAACAACACTATGATGGCTAGGAAAGTGTTTGACTTGCCCTTCAATTTGGCTGTGCCTTGCCAGGGATACCAAGATTACACCAGACGAGAAGTGGATGAAAAGCAATGCGAACGCAATAAACAATGGATGCTGTTTGCCGCGCAACCGAAGATTGTCGACCGCCTCTACAATCTGAATTTCGAAGCATTGGCAATGCGATACACGACAACCATCCCCGGCTTCCGAAAATGCGATGTCGTGGAAGAATACACCCAAACCTATGAATGACCCGTCCAAAACATTCTTTTCCTTGCGAACGGAGCAGACTCGCAAGAAAATAACAATCGCAGTGACCGGCAAAGAATTCGAGCAAAGGTTCGTTTCCCTACTTGAATTCAATCGTTTCTTCAGGTGCTTTCACGATGACTTCCCGCCTCAAGTATGGAAGTCAATCAAGGTTGAGATACTCAAAAAGACAAATGGCGGAGCAATCGATAACGCCACTGAGAAAAAATCTCACTTCGTGACACAACCTTATGGATCACAACAATACCCAGATTTCTTGGTGTTTGAAGATTCAAAAATCTGGACGATAGAAACAAAACTTAACAAAAGGAAGGCAATCTATCCATTCTGGAACAGCGGCCTGCCAAGACCAAACGGCATCTATATTTACGCTTACGGCATCAGAAAGCAAATAACCTTTTTCGTTGGCAAAGACGTCGTTCAATCTTATACAGCGGAGCAAATGCACCATGAACTAGACAAATTGAAAACAATGGCCACTAACTTCAACAAGCAAGAATTAACTACTCAACCACACGGATTTATGATTAAAGTCAGAAAGGCGTTTAGCCAAAGCAAAAGGTTTAACCCCAATGCCATTCTTGACTTTATCACAAATCCAAACAAAGAAGATTTAGAAAAAGACACTATTGCTTTCTTAAACACTGACAAGGACGAATCTCGTGCCGAAGCGCCGACGCAGCGCAAAACAACACAAACAAGCGAATGAAAACGATACAACTTACTAATTGGAAAACAGCGCTGAAAAATGCGCCGAAGAAGGAATCCGACGCTCTGGTCTATTCTGCTATCGATTTCAACCATTGCATGAAAGCAAACAATAGAAATGATTTTCCCGCCGGCTTTTGCCGGATGCCAACCACGAATCACTAATCATGCGCTGGAGCCAGACATTTATTCCGACCTTAAAAGAAACCCCGGCCGAAGCGGAAATCCTTTCCCACCGCCTCCTTCTCCGAGCGGGGCTAATCCGAAAGCTAACCGGCGGCCTGTATACATTTCTCCCCCTGGGACTTCGAGTTTTGCAAAAAATCGAAGCCGTCGTGCGGGAAGAAATGAACCGCGCCGGCGCCGTCGAAGTCTTGATGCCCGCCTTGCAGCCGCCGGAAATTTGGCAACAAAGCGGCCGCTATGAAACCGCCCGCGAAGTCTTCTTCAAAGCGCGAGACCGCGCCCAACGAGAATGGATACTCGGCCCCACCCACGAAGAAGTCATCGCCACGCTCGTCGCCAGCGAGATCCACTCCTACCGCCAACTCCCAATCAACTTCTACCAAATCCAGACGAAATTCCGCGACGAAGTCCGCCCTCGATTCGGTCTGATGCGGGCGCGCGAATTCATCATGAAAGACGCCTACAGCTTTGACGTCTCTGACGAGGCGGCGCAAACCAGCTACCAAAAAATGTACGGCGCCTACGTCCAAATCTTCCGCCGCTGTGGACTCAACGCGCTTCCAGTGGAAGCCGACACCGGCGTTATGGGAGGCCAACACTCCCACGAATTCATGGCGCCGGCCGAAGTTGGCGAAAGCCAAATCGTCTTCAATCCCGGCGGAGACTACGCCGCCAACCTTGAAAAAGCCACCAGCGCGCTGCAATCGCCTTTTGACAATCCAAAAACGATTGCCGCTGGAGAAAATCCACAAAGCCCCGATTCATCCCCGCCGCTCGAGAAATTCAAAACGCCCGGCGTCCAAACCATCGAAGCCCTCGAAAAACCGCCTTACAACGTTCCCGCCCGGCGTCAAATCAAAACCTTAGTTTACATCCTCCGCTCCGTAAAAAATCAGTCAGGCAAAGAAGCCGTCGACCGCCCAATTCTCCTCTTGTTGCTCGGATCCGACCGACTCAACGAATCCAAACTCGCCGGCGTTTTAGGCACTGCCGACTTTCGTCCCGCAACGCCAGACGAAGTCTGCCAAACACTCGGCGCCCGCCCCGGAAGTTTAGGCGCCGTCGGCGTTGACGGCCTGGAAATCTGGGCCGACTTCATGCTCCGCAACGGCTCCGAACTCACTACGGGTGCCAACAAAGATGGCTTCCACATTCGCCACGTCAACGTCCAGCGAGACATCCAAATCAACCGCTGGGCAGACCTGCGCTTGGTACAGCCCGGCGAACCCTGCCCGCAAACCGGCCAGTCCCTCCGAGTGCGCGCCGCCATCGAAGTCGGCCACGTTTTCCAGCTCGGCACAAAATACAGCGAAAGCCTCGGCGCCTTCTTCCTCGACGACCAAGGCAAACGTCGGCCGGCCGTCATGGGTTGCTACGGCATCGGAGTCACCCGCACTCTCCAAGCCGTGATCGAACAAAAACACGACCAAAACGGCATCCGTTGGCCTCTGGAAATCGCTCCCTACGCTGTCTGCATCACCGCGCTGGACGCAACCCCCGGCTCGCCAACCATGAAACTCGCCGAATCCATTTACCAAAAACTTGCCTCGCAAAACATCGAAGTCCTCCTTGATGACCGCGACGAACGGCCCGGCGTCAAGTTCAAAGACTCCGAACTCATCGGCTTTCCCCTGCGCATTGCCATCGGACCCCGCTCACTTCAAAACAACCTCGTCGAGCTCAAACCCCGAACCGGCGCACTCCAGCAAATCACTCCCGAATCCGTCGTGGACGCCGTCGTCGCTTGGCTGGAAAATCATCATCAACACTGATCGCGAAACGAATGACGAAATAACATAAAAAACTGCGAAAACTATCCCCAAAACGCATCAATTTTGGTTTTCTATAAGAACAGCGCATTACATAATAAATGCCCAAACCCTTCACCATCCACAACCAAAATATCCCAGAATCCCCTATGCAGAATAAGGCAAAGACGGGCTAGGCGGGACTCCCTTTTGGGGCTGCTTTGCCCCTTCCCAACAGACCGCTTCCGCAAATAGCTTCTTGATACAGAATCTTTAACAGAGTTGATCCTTCATAATTTTATCCAAAACTGACTCTAATCCGAACGGCCGCAAACATAACAAATCTCACATCCATACGGCGGATGTCCAAGATTTTCTTCGCCAGATTCAAGGCGACCGTTCCGTGCGGATTGAATCCAAAAAAAGCCCGCTTTCTGGAAACAGCACTCGGCCGAGAAACCTGAACGAATCCTCCACTGCAGTTCGCTTTTATTGAGAGAAAACTCGGTGCCGCAGACCTGAATGACTGTCACAATTGCACCGCCGTCTCGCAGTTCATTTTTGCACCCAATGCGCTTTACGAAATTACAATCATCGCTCCTGACAACGAGTGGAACAACTTTTCAATCTGAATAAGCATTTGAGTAAGCAGCCAGGCAAAAACGGGTCGCAAGTCATATCCCGCTTCGTGCGAACACATGGTGAAAGCGTCAATCTGTTGGATAACAATTATAGTGCGCACTTTGTTTTTTATAGCCCGGCAACCAGCTCAGTTTCGTCGCTTCTTTGGGAAAATGCGGAGAAAAACCATCCAGAGCGTTCCCACAATCCGAATTCATCATTCGTAACTAAAAAGAATGCCGATTCCTTCCCGCTACATTCGGGAAACACAAAAAAAAACAATTTGTAATTCTCAATTCGGAATTAGAGAAAAGAAACCGCTTTCAAACACTCGGAAACGGGATTGAGGAAAAAAGCGATATCTACCGTTTCACCACCGCAAGTCGCATGCCGCAAGATTCCGAGCTGATGACGAAGCCCAGCGCAAACAAACCAAACACGAAAGCGTATTCCTCCGGTTCGGGAATGACGGCGCTGTTAATGGTGATTTGTATGGAGCCGGCGCTGTTCGCCGCAAAATAGGGATGCAAGGGAGTCACTCCCCCTCCATGATTGAAGGTTCCCGCATGGAAGTCGCTAATGGGTTTGTTGACCAAGCCCGAACCTGCCCAAGAGGAAGACGCTCCGCTAGAATAGGACAAAGTGCTTCCGGAGACGCGAATTCCCATGTCGTCCGCAATGCTGTCATCGTCAAAAAAGAGATGGGAAATGGTTCGGTTGCCGCTGCCGATGGTAATGGTCGGCGTGTTCGTCGCGCTGGCGGCAAAGGTGATGTTGGTTCGGCCGCCGCCCGGAATTCTGGCTCTCACCGAATCGATGTCGTTGGTGTTAGAGCTGGCAAACAAGGAAGAGAGTTGAAAGTTGGTATCACTGGGCTTGTTGGCGTCGAAAATGTTGCCATCGCTGGGCGTCACAAATTGCCAAGTGTCGCCCAGATAGTAGTCTGAGCTTGTGGAGGTTCGGATGCTACTGCTCCCTCCCGCATTAGTAGAAGAGCCGCTAAAAATCCAGAGGGTTTGGGTTGTGGGGTTGTCTTGGCTGGGATAGACGTGGACGTACAACTGCGCTTGGCTTTGCTCCAAAGGAACAAGGGAAGAAAGCACCGCCGCGATCCAAGCCGCTAGAAGAACAGACTTATCGCCGATGCCCGATGCCCGATGCCCGATGCCCGAATTTTGACAAAATTCGGCTTCCTAGCGTTCAAATATTCCTGAATTTCCATAACAAAAAATAAGTAAATAACCGTAAAAACAAATAGATTTTGCAACAAACGAATCCGCAACGCAATCCAATTTTGCAATGCGATTGGGATTTTGGATACTTTCTTTTCCGCAACGCGGCAAGAGAAAAATCACATCGAGGATGTTTTGTTGGAGTTGCTATGTTGTGAAACAAATGATGGGATGAGCATATTTCTGTTGCTGGCGGTTGTCCATGCAAAAGAAGGCAAAGAGGAAAAAAGTTATGGTGGCTAGTGGTTTGCGGTTGGTCAAGTAGCGAAGGGCGTCTTTTATATGAAAGAGTATTTTGTGGATTGCGTTGAGGGTTTGGTGTTGGTTGTTTGCGAGGGGGAGTATTTCTGGATGATGCATGCGTGTGGGGATGGCGTTTTCAAAGTTTGTGAATTGCAAGGGGGAGAAGAGAGTGGATTTTTTGGGGAGGGGCAAGGCAAAGTTGGGATTGGGTTCTATAAGTGTTTATGTGGTTCATGGTAGAGTGGGAGTAAATTCGATGGTTTTGGTGTGGAATGGATAATGGATTGGGAAATTCTGGGTTTGGGATTTGTTGATTCAATGAAGATATGAGGCAAAGAGGATGGGGATTGGCTTGGCTGATTGGGAATGCTTGGCTATGAATGTGTTGGTTTCTGTTGAGAAGTGAGGAGGTGTTTGTTGGTTTAGATATTGGAGTTGTTTGGATGCGGATGAATGGCGAAAGAGAGAAGTAAGCGAGGGGGATGGGAAAGCGGAAACTACTGGGCGATGACTTTGCAAAAAAGTCGAGGGAACTTCGCTGTTTTTAAATTGTAAACTACTATGTGCTAATTATGAGTTGTAAGGTGGTTGGGTTGGTGGGAGGTTGTAGAGAGAGGGGATTGGTTTTTCAGGGAAGTTCTATTGGTTATTGTGGTTGAGTTCGCAGCTGAATTTTGCGATGGGCATGAAGTTTTGCTTTGTGGTTGTGAAGAAGAGTTTTGTTGGTTGGTTGGTGGCTAATTTGGTAAAAGGAGTGGAAGAGAAATTGGGGATGAGAAAGTTCCTCGTTCACTTTGTCTTGTTTGTCGTCAAAATGGTTGGCGGTTAGTCCTTGTCCGCGAGCTGGTGAAATTATCGGGGCGGCGGTTTTAGCGGTGGAAGGGATTTTGCTAGGTTCTTTTATGGGGATTGCGCTAAATCTTTGTTGCGCTATTGTTGGTGAAATCGTCTTGTCGAAGTGGGATGGAAAAATTTGGCGTTTATTTGTTTTCGAGATTGAGCTTCTCCGGAGCCGGATTGTTCCAAATACTCGGGGCAAGAAAGCTGAATGAATTGCTGAGGGCAGGATTTGTAGTTAGAGAACAGTAATTATGAAGAAAAGTTGTCGGGTTTTGTTTGTTTGCATGGGGAATATTTGTCGTTCGCCGGCGGCGGAGTGCATTTTCAGGCGTTTTGTGGAGCGCGCGGGCTTGAGTGATGTGATTGAGTGCGATTCTGCGGGAACGATTGATTACCATCAAGGGCAGCCGCCTGATTCGCGGATGAGGCGGGCTGGGAAATCCCGCGGTTTTGCCGTCGATGGAAGGGCGCGCGCGATGGGGGAAGAAGATTTAGCCGCATTTGATTTGATTCTGGCGATGGATCGGGAGAATCTGGCTGACTTGAAGTCGATGGATCGGCTAGGACGATACGGAAACAAGATATATTTGTTCTGCCACTTTGCGTCAGGCTCTTCGAAGCAAGAAGTGCCCGACCCTTATTACGGCGGGCCGGCGGGTTTTGAAAAGGCGCTGGATATTTTGGAAGATGGTTGCGAAGGAGTGTTGAACTTTGTGCGGGACAGGATTCTTGTCCGATGTTGATTTTGTGGATTATTGGAAACAGATCGCGGCGCAACTGTCAGAATGTACGGGGGTGGATTTTTCCCCGGTTTCGGTTCGAAAAGTCGGGGGCGGATGCATCAATGAAGCGGAGATTCTCTGCGACGGAAGTCATCGCGTTTTTGTCAAAATCAACGATCGGTCGCGCCGGAACATGTTCGAAGCGGAGGCGGACGGGCTTCGGGAATTGCGGGCAATCGGCGCTATCCGGGTGCCTGAAGTTCTCTGTTGCGGCGAAGTCGAAGCGAAGGCATGGCTGGGCTTGGAATACATCGAATTCGGCGGGCAATCGAACCAGTCCGAGCTGGGTCGTCGGCTGGCGCTTTTGCATCAAAGGAGCGCGGCGCGCTTTGGTTGGCATCGAGACAACACAATCGGAAGCACGCGCCAAAAAAACTCGTGGAGCGACGATTGGGCGGGCTTTTGGAGGGAAGAGCGGTTGGGATTTCAATTCGACTTGGCCAAACGCCGCGGCACTGATTTTGCCCGATCGGAGGAAGTGTTGGCCAGAATCGAGGAATGGTTCGATGGTTATTCCCCAAAGCCTTCCCTGCTGCACGGAGATTTATGGTCGGGGAATATTGGATTTACGAATGCGGGAAGTCCCGTTATTTTCGATCCCGCTGTTTATTATGGCGACCGCGAGGCGGAGTTTGGCATTATTGAAATGTTTGGCGGCTTTGGCGCCGAATTCTATCAAGCTTACCGCCAAGCCGGCCCCTTTGCAGATGGCTTTGAACGGAGAAAGTATTTGTATTTGTTATACCATCAGTTGAACCACTTCAACCTTTTCGGAAAAAGCTATGCGCCGCAGGTTCGGGCGAGCATCCGTTGTTTGTTGAACAAATGAAACCCATATCAAACCCGCCGAAAACCTTGAAGACTTTGTACGCCGTCGCCTCAACCCAAAACTCAATGGGCGAGAGAAAATTTTTAACTAAACATAATAACATGACGCCAACCAAGCAAAGCCCATCGCCAAAGACAAAATTATCGGCGATCTTCGCATCGGCATTCATCGGTCTTACAAGCTGCGAAAAGCCCGACAAAGCAGATCGCAATGATCCCGCAACCGCAAACAAAGGTAGAAGAGCAGAGGCAACCTCCGGCACAGAACGGTTGCCAGCCGATGAACTATCAATTCCCAAAGAATTGCGGGAAGAATTTCAAAAGATCGAGCCTTACTCTTACATAGCGGATTTCAATAAAACGGAGAAAATAAATAAGAATGCCAACAAAATAATGGACGCTGTGTTTGAAAGAACAGCCGACACTACGTCGTTCACAGAAACAGAGGTTAAAGAAAAATTCACATATTACCAAATTGGTCAATACATGAAACACGGGTCGGACGAAAGCATCTCAATAGAAGAGCAAGAAACGCTCCTTGAAGATCTCGAAGTCAGACTAGAAAGGATGCAAATTCTTTTTGCCGCAACCAAGAAACGCGAATCCGGAAACGAAGAAGAAGCATCTCAATTAGCAAATAAATATTGGGAGTTGAGGTTCGCTCGTCCTCCCAAATCTCCGCAATTGCGCGCTGCCGAAAAGAAAATGAAATTGCTCGTATACATGAAATTCGACTTACATAACCTAGAAAACCAACTTCTAACAAACCCTTGAAAACGCATTTACTCCAACAAATCATAGAGAAACCATCCCAGGAAACCTGGACGCGGCGCAAAAAGAACTTCTCGAATTGAGAAAAGCCGACCACAGCTGGCAAACATGGCAAGGGGCATTTTGAACGGGCGATTTTTTGCTATGGCTCGCGCAAAGATTGGAATTGGCGGGCTTGTTTTGGCGGTAGCATGGTTGGCAACTTCCTTGGCGGTTTTGGCGGATGCAAAGGCCGGGACTGCGGGTTTTTCTCCCATTGACGGCGCGCTTGTCTCCGACCAATCTGGCATCGTTCCCGGACAATGCTTCACCGTGGCGCTTTACCAAAAGATTGCGCCCGGATTTCACACTTATTGGAAAAATGCGGGAACCGTCGGCCTTCCAACGAGCATTCGTTGGCAGCTCCCGCCCGGATTCAAAGCCGGACCCATTCAATGGCCGTTGCCAAAAGTGCAACGCATGACGACCTACCGCGTGTGGGGCTATCAATACGAGGCGCTTTTGCTGACAGACATCGTCGCTCCGCCGGATTTGCCCCTTGGCAAAACGGTTCGGCTCGTTGCCGAAGCCAGTTGGATGTGTTGCGGTCGGCAATGTCATCCGGGTTTCAAAAAACTGGAACTGCTTCTTCTCACAACCAAGTTCGCTTCTCAAAATACGGCTTGGGCCGGCAAGTTCGATCAAGTGCGAAAACAACAGCCAAAAGCGTTTCCCGGCTGGAAAATTCAATGCGTCCGCACGGGCGATCAATACAAACTTTCTGTCGTTTCTCCGCATTTTCGGACGGCGACAAACAATGCGGACTCGAATGACTGGAAAAGCGGCGCGGAAGCGAAACCGTCGACCATTCGTTTCTTCGGCTTTCGACGGCAGATTAGCTCGGATAAGCCGCAGATCGTGCGCCCTTTGCCAAACGGCTACGAACTTACTTTGTTCGCCGAAGAATTCGGGGCGGAAGAACATAGCCGCTTGGCTGGCATTTTGGTTTCCAGCCGAGGCTGGCGCAAAGACTGCGCGCAACGCCCTTTGTGGATTGACGCCCAAATAGAAGTCAAAAGCGCGGCAAGCGAGAGCAACTCGCCGTTCGCTTCCCAAAACCGTTGAAACCTTCTCGCCGATTTTCTGCGTTTCCTTGCTGCACCGTCGTCTCGTTGGAAAAAAGCATTCATCTAACCCGTCCGTCACAATGGCCGTAGACTTCGACAACTCAATTGATAAGTAGCGGCTCGCCGGGCTTTATCTTCTCCCGCGCGTCGAAGTCAATTAGAAAGGAATCTGACGGTCTAACTTTTAGAAAGTTTTTCGCCGGTATCTCATTTATCAAATGATCCCGCAAGGCTTCCGTTTTGGCTCGATCTTCCATATTTCGCCATTCAAAAGGCCATTTTTGTCCAATCGTTTTATATCGATTTTCAGAGAATAAAACTGCCAGAATACCTTTGTACATATCATCTCTGCGATCCCTCCAAGTTTCGCCTTTCCGAGTTCGTTGCTATTCAGTATTCTATGCTGCAGCATAGTGATAGCCTCGCAACGTGCAGTATATTTTGCTCCAGACAATCGCGGTGAGTTTCAACCCCTTCCCTCGGTCAAAATATAGTGGATTTGCTCGAATTCAGGCGAGTAACGGAAGCGGGTTTTTGCAAAAGTCCCGCATCTGAGCGTGTCGACTCCGCAACTTTTTCATTTCCCAATACTTTCGTCCCTGCGGGGAAAGCAGATGACTTCGGCTTTTGGCAGACGGTCGTAATTGAGTGCTTCAGGATCAAAGGTTAGCGTTGGATGGTAAGTTTTTTGAAAGGGAAAGTTTTCGATCCATTCTCACCGACTTTTCCAATACGTCCCCTCTTCGCCCTTTTTCTTTGCCTTGGCCTCATTGATTAGTTTTTCGAGCATCGCCTGGAATTCTTAGGATTGTCGATCCGCCTTGACACCTGCCTGCCACCGCTCTTGCATTCGTTCGACATTGCTAAGAGCGTTCGGCTTTTCCACCGCCGAAGGATCCGTCTTTTCTTCCATTTACGCTGGATTCGTCGACGTTTCTGTTTTCTCCGCTGTTTGGCGGCAATCTTGAAAAACGATCAACCCAACAATCAAAACCATCTCCGCCAAGCCTGCATATAAATAAGTTTCCGCTTTCATCTATCTCTGGTTTATTTCTTTCACATCGTAAATCTTTTCCATGGCTATGTTTTCCAATTTTGTAAATAACTTCATATGATTTGAGTATTTGGTCCATTGTTCATCCTTCATGCATTGGCTATGATAACGATGCGCCGGGCCAGTGCAACCGTTTTACAAGGGATTATCTATTCTTACATTTACTTCTATATAAAGAAGAAGACTATATTTTTTGAAAAAAGAGTTTTTGTCCTCCTCGTTTTGTTTTTTATGTTTTGAATTGATAGAGGCGAGAGAGGCGGGCGGCGTGTTCGTCATAGGCGGCTTCAAAAAGTTTTTGGGAGCGTTCGACGCCGACGGCCGCGTTGGACGCAAGCACTTTCGGCGGAGAATTGGCGGCGGCCAAGCGCCGGGCAACTTCCGCTTTCAAAGCGTTGACGACCAAGCATCCGCCAACGGTGGATCCCGGCGATACGGGCGCGTCCAGTCCGGGAACCGCAACCATGGCGTCTCCCGCCGGCGCGCCGGTGTCCAAAATCAAGTCCGCGCAATCTTGGAGTTTTCGCCCGGAGGAATGATGGCTGGCCGAAGCTTCCGCATGGCGTCGGCTGATTAAGGCGACGACCTTTATCTTCTGTTTTTGGAAGGCCTCCGCCATTTCGATCGACACTATGTTGCAACCGCTGGAGGAAATGACAAACGCGCTGTCGGCTCTGCTCAGGGCAAAGTTGCGCAAAATTCGCGCCGCCAAGCCGGAAGTGTTTTCCAGAAACATCGCTTGGCGCTGGCCGTTGGCGCCGACGACGCCATTGTGAAATGTGAGCGATAATTCCACAATTGGATGGAATCCGGGGAAGGAACCGTAACGAGGCCACATTTCTTCTACCAAGATTCGGCTATGCCCCGATCCAAACAGATGCACCATGCGCCCCGCCAAAATGGAGGCGGCAAACCAATCGGCCGCCTGCTGGATTTTTGACTCTTGATCGGCCACTGTTTCCAGCAGGCGCCGGGCTTGCTCAAGATAGCTTTGGGTCATGCTCATCTTTGTTGCCTTTTAGCGATTTGTAATCTGCCAAAGCGGAGTGATTGCGCCGGCCTCTAGATTTTCGGTCTACCTCCCTTAAAATGTCAAGGAAACCAAGGTGCAGTCCAGCGGCCGTCGTCAGCTAGCGGGAAAAACGGATTTGACGACTTTTCTGTTCAACGCTATCTTTGTTTCCAATTGTTGTTATGATCGCTTCCCAAGTCAAAAAGAAAGTCTCGACAAACGCCGGTTTCCGAGTGGGAGACGAGCGCCTTATCTGCCTTACGCCAAGCGCCGGCAAAAAGGTCGGCGCCTTGCTGCGCAAACAAGGCCGGCCAGACGGCGTGCTGCGCGTGGCCGTTATCGGCGGCGGATGCTCCGGCCTTCAATACAAAATGGACTTGCAAGACGCGCCCGCCAATCGGGATATTTTAGTCCAATCCGCCGGCGTCCGGGTTGTGGTGGATCCAAAAAGCGCTATTTATGTAACCGGCTCGGAACTGGACTTCGTTGAATCTCTCCAGGATGGCGGTTTTAAGGTAAACAATCCCAACGCCGCCACCAGTTGTTCTTGCGGCGAAAGTTTTAGCGCCTAATCATCGGCTTCTAAAAATGAGCCGCCCGCCAGAAAACTGGTTTGCCGTCATGGGATTTGCGCGCGTGCCGTGGATTGACGCAGACCAATTGAAGGGACGTTATTTAGAGCTGACAAAACGCGCTCACGACGGCGCGCTGGCAAAGACGGAAAACAGCCCGGAAATAGCGCAACTGCCGAAGGACGGCGATCAGACCGCTATCAATCGCGCTTGGCAAACTCTGAAAAACGACGCCGACCGGTTGGCGCACTTCCTAGAACTTGAAACCGGCCGCGACGTTCGCCAAAAACGAGAAGCGCCGGAACGCTTGATCCCCCTTTTTATGCAGCTTGGCCCGCTCTTCCAGCAAGCTGACCAAACTCTCCGGAAGATCCGGGAAGAAATCTCTCCCATCCTCAAGGCAAAACACCATCTGGACGCAGGCCCTTTGTTGGCCGACCTCTCTGACGCTTCGGAAAAAATCTTTGACCTTCTCTTGGAAAATCAAAGCCGACTTCGAAAAGCCGACCGGTTGTGGCGTCAACTTTCCGTTAAAACCAACTCGGAAAACCTTGCCAAGCCGCCGCCAAACCGAAGCGAGCTCCTCAAAGAACTTCAAGAGGTCTGCCTCTCCTTTTCCTTCCTGCAACGTTGGCAAAACCAGATTGCCGAAAAAATCTTTCAACTTACGCCCGATTGACGGAGAAAAATTGATGGGGAAAATCCTGCGCCCGCCAAAACGAAAACAAACCACCTTCCCTTTCAATTCATTGAAGACTTGACAACCAGCGCGGCCTTTTGGAAAACTCTTCGGCATGTCCTTGACCAAGAATCGAATTTCCCGCCGGCAATTTGGCAGCGTCGCCGCCACTGCCTTTGCCTTTCAATTTATTCCCAGCCGAGCCTGGGGTCAACTCACAAGGCCGACTCTTGCCGGCATCGGCGCAGGCGGCAAAGGCGCGGCAGACACTTCCGGCGCCAGCCGCGCCGGTTTTCAGGTTGTCGCCTTGGTGGACGTCGTGGACGCAACCAAACTTCCCAGCGCCGCCGGCCGCCGATTCCAATCCATGACCCGCGTTCGCAACGACTTTCCTCAAGCGAAGTTCTTCACCGACTATCGCGAAATGTTCGACAAAATGGGCGGCCAAATCGACGCCGTCACCATTTCCACGCCGGACCATCACCACTTTCACGCCGCCTCCGCCGCATTGCTGGCCGGGAAACACGTCTATTGCCAAAAACCGCTTACCCACGGCATCTGGGAAGCGCGCATGCTCTCCGAAATGGCTCGCCGCCGGCCGAGTGTGAAAACACAGATGGGCAATCAAGCGCACGCCAACGATCCCCTGCGCCGCTGCGTCGAACTCATTCGCGCCGGCATAATTGGCAAAGTCAAAGAAGTTCACGCGTGGACAAACCGCCCGATCTGGCCGCAAGGCTTTCACAGCGCGCCCGAAAAAGAACCCGTCCCCGAATGGCTGGATTGGAAGCAATGGATCGGCCCCGCTCCATGGCGGGATTACAGCGCCAAAATCGCCCCGTTTGCTTGGCGAGGTTGGTGGGACTTTGGAACGGGAGCCTTAGGCGACATGGCTTGCCATATTATGGACATGCCCTTTTGGGCTTTGTCCCCCAAAGCGCCCCAAAGCGTCCGCGCCGATGAAGTGGGCGCTACGAATCTTTCCCCGCCGATCCGCTCCAAAATTACTTGGAAATTCGGACCCAGCGAACTTACCACCGGCAGCGGCTTCCAATTCTTTTGGTACGACGGCTATTTGGACGCCCGCTTTGACCGCAAAAAATGGACTTTGGTGAAGAACAGCGCGGAGTTTAATCATCCGCCGGCGGAGGTTTTGGAGGGATTGAGCTTTAAAGATTACGGAAGCGTCGTGATCGGAGAAAGAGGAAAACTGTTTTTCCATCGGGGCAGAAACAACTGGGTTGTGAAACCAAGTAGCGAACTGGACGGCTTCGATTGGCCGGCGCCTTCGCTTCCCCGCGCCAGACGGCAAGACAACTATCTGGAATGGATGGATGCCGTCAACGGAGACATCCCGTCTTGCCAATCCAACTTTGCCCTCGCCGGCCAGTTCACGGAAGTGGTTTTGCTGGGCGTGCTGGCGCAACGGATTCCAAACACAACGCTCCAATGGAACGCAGACTCTCTATCAATCAAAGGAAAACCAGAGCTAAACCAATACATCCGACGCCCCTACCGCAAAGGTTGGGAAATTACAGTGTAACCAAAGGCCGCATCTTGGGGACAAGCCAACGAAATCTTTCCAACAACCGGCGCTGAGAAATAAAATGGACAGCGCCTCTCCATTGAGGCATTCTTCTTTCCAGCCCTTATGCAAAGACAAAGAACAGCCTTTACCCTGATTGAACTTCTGGTCGTCATTGCGATCATCGCTATTCTGGCCGGCATGCTCCTTCCCGCACTCTCTCGCGCCAAAGAAAAAGGCAAGCGCATCAAATGCCTCAATAACCTCCGGCAGATTGGCATTGCCATGACCATTTACGCGCACGACAACGAAGACATAATGTTGCAGGCAAGGAACAAAGCCGTGCAGATCGCCCTCAACCCGCCCGAGCGGGAGGCCGCAGCCAGTGTGGGTCTCATCATCAACACGAATAAAGGAGTCTCGCAAATCTGGACCTGCCCGAACCGCCCGAGTTTTCCCATCTTGGAACCGCAGTATCCGCAGTGGCTGATCGGCTTTCAATACTTCGGCGGGATTGAGATATGGAACAACCCCGCCGGCTCCTCCTTCAAGTCGCGCAGTCCGGTCAAGCATTCGATTTCCCGACCCGGCTGGGCTTTGGCCGCCGACGCCATTTTCAAAATCAACGGCAAATGGAGTCTTGACGGTGAAAGCGGCCGCGACGCCGAAGACGTTTTTCCGAACCTCCCGCCGCATCGCAACTCGCAGAAGCTTCCCGAAGGCGGCAACCATCTCTACATGGATGGCTCTGTGAGTTGGGTAAACTTTTTAAAAATGTATTTCCTCCACAGTTGGAACACAAGCGGCGCGAGGAACGCCTATTTTTTCCAAGAAGACGTAGGCGAGATAACGCAAGCCCAACTGGAACGGCTCCGCGCTAAGTATTAACTTCATTCCGCCTGCAAAGTGAAAGCGGACACTGCGGAGTGTGGAAACCTATCGCTAATATCTGGATACGAGCCCGTAGCCGCCGAATTTTATCCCCTAGAACCTTGTTGAGACTTGTGTTCGGAAACAGAAGGCCAAACGAGTTGGTCTACTATTTTCACTCGGCGATTGGGAATTACAATCACTTGATTTTTTATTTGAGTGGACAAGCTGGACCAATCCAGCGTGTCAGAAAGGTGAAAGGACGGAGCGGCCGTGCTGTTGCTCCATCGATCTATGTATGCTTGCGCTGCGGTTTTTGTTGTCTTCATACTGTTTTCTCTCATCCGTCCAATCTTCGATTATCTCGAATCGCAATCTGCGTTAATTTTCCTCCACTCGGTTGATCTTGGATCACTTCAGCGGTTTCTATTTTGCCAGCCGAAATGAAACGATGCGCCCCGTGCTCGGCTGTTTCAATCAGATCTACATTTTGCTTTGGCATTGCAAATCCAATCTCGACAAGTTTTTGGCAAGCTTGGTTTAATGGACGGAATGTCTGGCGGCTTTGGTCGGTTTGGCGGCAATGAAGATGGCGATATGAAAATCCAGATCCCTTACAAACTAGAAGAGCGATTCGACCGGCTGCTGCGGCGGTTGCGGCGGGTTCAAACTTTGCAGGCTTTGCTGGCGGTTTTTACGGCTTTGGGCGTTTCCTATCTTGCCGTGTTTCTCTTGGATCGCGGTTGGGACACTGCGCCAGTCGTGCGGACCGCAATTTTGGGAACCGGTTGGGCAATGGCGAGTTGGGCGGCGTTGCGCTGGACGTTTTGTTGGATTGTCCGGCCTCCCGGCGTCAAAGAATTGGCCGCGCTTGTGCAACGGCGCTATCGGCAGTTGGGCGACCGCCTTCTGGGGATTGTGGAGTTGGCCGATGAGTCCGCGCGGCCGCCGCACTTTTCAGAGGAGCTTTACGAGGCCGCAATCCGGCAAGTGTCCGCCGACGCCTTGCATTACGATTTTAATCAGGCGGCATCGACTTTGGGATTGCGGCGGTTGACGGTTGCCTCGATTGTTCTCGGGTTGATCTTGGCCGCGCTTGGAGGGACGTTTCCCGGCGCGGCCGTCAACGCGTTTTCCCGATGGTTGACTCCTTACCGAGAAATCCCTCGCTACACTTTGGTGCGCATTGAAAACCTGCGGGCGGCGGGGATTGCAGTGCACGGCGAGGCTTCTGAGGCGATTGCCGAGGTTTTCTACAAGTCTTTTTGGAGACCGGAAAACGTTCATGCCCGTTTTGAAGATGAGCGGCCTCTGGAAGCGTCGGCAAAGGGCGGACGGTTACGCGTTCAAGTGCCGGGACAGCACAACTCGCGGGTTCTTGAAGTGCGTTTGGGAGACGCTTCGGCTCTGCTTCCAGTGGAGCCGGTGTTTCGTCCCAAGATTGCGGAAATCGGCGGACAAGAGCGTCTGCCGGCGTATTTGAAACAACCCGACCGAGAAGTTAAAATTTCCGGCGGAGTGTTGGAGATTTTGGAAGGAAGCGCGATTTCCTTTCGCGGCAAGATCAGCCGGAATCTTGTGTCCGCCGCTTTGCGTTGCGACGGAAAAGACGAACCTTTGGCCTTAACCGTCGACGAAACGGAGTTTTCCAGCGATCCGCTACATTTGACCAACGTTTACGAAGCCTCGCTGACTTGGCGCGACGCGCTGGGTCTGGAAAACCCAGAACCGTGGCGCTTTGCCATCCGCCACAAAGCCGACCAACCGCCATCCATTGACCTGCCCGAACTGGGATTCGACAGCGCAATTCTCGATACCGAAGTTCTGGCCTTGCGAGTAACCTCCCGCGACGACTTCGGAATCCACGAATTCGGACTGAATTGGCGGTGGAACACAGAGCCCCCCCCTTCCGCCACCTTACGGAAAGAAGAGTTTTATGATCGTTCCCTGAACCGCTCGCAGACAGAATTGGACGCCACCTTCTACTTCAGTCCGGTGATTTTCCAAATTCCCGCTAGAACCACGCTGGAATTTCGAGGCTTCGCCACCGACTTTCATCCCGCCCGTCAGCCCGTCGAAACCACCGCTTACCGAGTACACGTCCTCAGCTCAGTGGAACACGCAGAATTCATCCGCTCCCGTCTGGAAACACTGTTGACTCATCTGGAAGAAATTAGCCGCCTCCAAGAAAAGCTCGCCGCAGCCTCCGCAAACCTCCGAGAAAACCTCGACGGAGAGCCCGAAACCCTCAAAAATCGCTTGCAAGACCAACTCGACGACCAAACCGCAAACGCCGCCCAGCTAAACCTTCTAGCGCAGCAAGGCTTCGAAACATTGCGAGAAGCCATGCGCAACGCGCGATTCACCGACTCAATGATGAAACAATGGACCGAAACCATGACCCACATGGAATCCTTAGCCCAACAGAAAATGGCCGATGCCTCCCAATCCCTCCGCGCCGCGCAGAAAAATCCGGCCAAACGAAGCCAAAACCTAGCAGACGCCCAACAAATCCAAGAGGAAATTCTCCAAGAACTAAAAGCCATGCAAAGCGGAGTAAACGAAAATTTAGACGCGATCGAAGCAATGACCCTGGCAGAACGACTGCGCGCCATCGGCAACGAAGAAAGCGAGATCGAACAAGCCCTAATGAACCAAGCGGCGGCAACCATCGGGCTTTTCCCAAACGAACTAGCGCCGCGATTTCAGGCAAACAACGAGCGACTCGCCGAAACTCAAAAGAATGCCAGCCAAAAAACCCAACAAATTCAGCAAGAAATTAGCCGTTTCTTCGAACGCACACAGCGCAAAGCCTATGGCGAAGTCAGCCAATCCATCCAGACAAGCGAAGCCGCGGAAAAACTGCTCCAAGTGCGCCGGCAAATCCAAGACAACATAAGCATGCAAGCCGTCGAAAACCTAGCCGACTGGGCAGAACAATTCCACAAATGGGCAGAACTCCTCAATCCAGATTCTTCGCAAAACCCCGGCGGCGGAAACAGCAACAGCAGTAATGGAGAAAACACAATAGACCTCACCCAACTACTCATGTCCCTACTGCGACTACGCGAAAACGAGCTCACCCTGCGCACCCAAACACAGCTGCTGAACCAAAAACGAAACTCAAAAAACAACCAAGACGCCAAGACGCCGACAACTCCAAAATTCCCATCAGAACAAGCAACACAACTCGCCCAATCCCAAATCCGCATCCAAGAAAAATTGAACGCCGCCGCTGCAGAAAACCCCCTGCCGGAAATTGACGTCGTCCTCCAAGAAGCCAACAACCAAATGGACAAAGTCACCCAACTCTTACAACAAAACCAAACCGGCGAACCAACCATCGCCGGCGAAACCGACGCCGTCCACATCCTCACCGACGCCGTCAATCTAATCAACGAACAAGCCCTCCGGAAAAACCCCAACGACGGCAGCATAGCCTGGCAAATGGCCATAATGATGCAAATGGCCTCTATCGACCAAGGGCAGTCCATGTCCTCCCAACCATCCGCCAGCGGAAATCAAACCGGCGGCAACACCAACCAATCCGCCCAAGAGCAAGCCGGCAACGCCGCCGGCAATGCCAACACTCCCCGCAACGTGCCGCGCTTCAGCGGACAAACGGGCAACCTGCCCACCGAATTTCGTCGCGCCTTCGAACATTACTTTCAGAAACTAGAACAACTCGAAACCGCTTGGCCTTCCTCCGCCTCCCGTCAAACACTCCCCCGTGAACAGACGGAAAACAACACAAGAGACCAATAATGCCCCACAAAGGCTCGTGAATTATGAAATTTGCGCAACCAAAACCACTGCTCCGATGAGCCCGCCCACGGCCAAAAAGACTTGCCGCCAGCCTTTGCGACAACAAAAAGAAATTTCCCATCCCGAATGCCCCTTTCCCCAACTTCCACCAAGCCAACCACCTAACAACTCATAATTAATGCTTAGCAGTTTACAATTCAAAAACAGCGAGTTCCCCACCCTTTTGCAAAATCATCGCCCAGTGATTTGCGCTTTCCCATCTCCTTGCCTACTTCTCCCTTTCGTCCCTTCATCCGCATCCAAACAACTCCAATACCTAAATACCTCTCCCCCTCACTTATCGCTGGCCAGAAACCAGCACATTCGTAGCCAAGCATCCCCAATCAGCAAGACTAATCATCAGCTCTTGCCTCGCTCGTAGGATTCAACGATTCGCTAGCAAGCAGAGCCAATCCTCACCCTCTTTGCCCCATATCTTCCTTGAATCAACAAATCCCTAAACCCAGAATTTCCCAATCCCCCATAACCATCCCACGCCATAACCATTGAATTCGATCCTACTCTACTACCCACCACAACCTGCCTCCACCAACCACATAAACACATATAAAACCCAATCCCAACTTTGCCACCATCTACTCTCCTCCCTTTGCAATCCACAAACTTTGAAAACGCCATACCCACACGCATGCATCATGCAAGAAAAACACTCCCCCAACACAAACAACCAACACCAACACAATTCACAAAATACTCCTTCCTATATCCCCCCTTCGCCACTCGACCAACCGCAAGCCACCAACTACCATAACCTCTCTTCCTCTTTCTTCTCTTTTGAATAAACAACCACCGGCAATAGAAATACGCTCATCCCATCATTCGTTTTACAGCACAACAATCCCAACAAAACATCCTCAACCATTCAACCTCTCTCCAAAACAACAACCCAAAACCCAAAGAAAAAGCCACAACCAGCAACCAACCCCAACCGTTGACTACAAAGATTACAAAAAACACTCCCTCCACCACTTACCACTCCAACAACGACCCATTCCCTCTCTCACCCAACACCAGACGATATAACCTTTTTCCCACAATGGTCAGCTAGTATTTCCCACCTTTTTGGCGAATTTCCTTGTTTTGCCGCTCCTTCTTAATGCGTCTTCCTCATTCAAAATTCTCCCTTGCCAAAAACCCACTTTCCTCACCAGCCATCAATTCAACAAAACACTAATCACCTAAACTTCTGTTTTCATAACGGCAAGATAAATGGCGAGATTCTTTGCATGTTTTATTGTTTCTGACAAACTTTCTTTCCTTTTTTCTCCCCTTTTGCATTTTGAGGTTGGACGCGAGATGGACAGGAGTCTGCTAACAAGCTAGATTGGATTGCGAAGCACTGCTGGATGCCGGACGAATCAGAGTTTCTCCAAAAGCGTAAATCCCATTGTGGATTGGATTATGGACTGGTTTCCAATTGCCGATTCTTGGGATTTAGAGACCAGTTCGTTGGACGAAGATGGACTTCCTTTGCGGTCGTTTATTCGTTGTTTCATTCCAAGAAGGATGGAACATGATGAAGAGATTCCCATTGTTTGCGTCAATACTGGGCAAGGAGCAACAAGCAATACATCTCTTTTATCTGTGTTGGTAGTTGTGTCGTTTTCTTCTTTGGTTTTTGTAAAGTAAAACCAAGCGCAGTCATGTATTGATGTCCACCATAGCTAAGACAACGCCGACACGCTCTGGGTGTTTAGCGGTTCTTCCACTACGGCGACCCAAAGTGTCCTCCAAAGCATCCCCACCTCCGCGCCCCCCAATCATTGCCCTAGCCGAGAGGCTTGGGAACTCCTTCAATAACGGACATATTTACGATGCCAACAAGCCCAGCAATACGAACTTTTCATATTCATTCTTGTTTGCTATCTCTAAGACCCAAGACATTGATTCAATAAGAAAGAGAATTCTGGGGGAGTCTGAACCAACATTCCTTTTGTTGCTAGTGTCCTATGGAAGACGATAATCCATACGATGTCGTTGGGATGAGCGTATCTGGAAGCAGTTTGTTCTATTTCACCGATTAGACTTCTTGTTAGGTAAGAGCGGGCTGGACAACAAATCCATTAGCGTCTTTTATGCGCAAAGCGACAATAATTCTGGGTCTATTAGCCCAGAAAGCAGAGAGTAGAGGCTTACGGCATCTTCTTAGCGGTGAATTCCAACCGCTCGGTGTGTGTTGTCAACGACAGCCAGATCATCCCCGAACCGGAGGAATACGGATTTGTGTTTCGTTTGTTTGCGCTGAGTTTGGTGGCTGTCCGCCAACGCTTTCATAAGAAACGCCAACAAGCCGCCACTTTGTAGACTTGGTTTGGTATTGGGGATTTTCTGGTGTTTGTGGCGAGCGACAAAAACGACAAACCCCACAGCTTTGTAGCCGGTATCTTGTGATTTGTAGCTTTGTCCTTCTCCAACAGACAGCGATTGGCGAGGAACTACGGCTGGAACTTGTAGTTGGCTAGTTGCTGGGCTGGCAAACCAAGTGGCCGGAGGCTTTGTGGTCTGATGGTTTTGATTTATGATTGGTAACGGATGATTTGTGGTTGGCAAATGGAGGAGATTGCTTTTCTTCAATATCGTTTCCAAGAAAGAGTTGGGAGGCGGTTTTTTGCGGTGTGATTTGTAGTTGGGTTAGCGGCTGTTATCTGCAAGCGCGGATTGGTTTTTGGCTTTGCCTCAGTGTTTCTGAAGCATAGTTTTTCTTTGTCGGCGCAGTTGAGGAATGGCGGGTTTGGCAAGGGGAAAAGAAAAACACGGAGAAGCGAGGGTATCGGGATGCAGAGAAGACAATGGGCGTGGACGTTCTTTCGTTTTTCCTCTTTTTATCCTCGTCAGTCGCGTTCAAAAAATCAAAAACTTCAAACTCGCAATTCGTCATTTCCTCCTCGAAGGGATGTGTTTTTAGGCGCATTTAGCGCGCGAGTCATTCGTTTCGGGTTTTGTTTTCAAGTAACGTTGCCAGCTCTGCCAATCATCCACGTCTTCCAGTGTTTCCAGCATTGCCGCTTGCGCGCCAAGCGCCGCTGTTCGCCGCAAGGTTTGCTTCAGCACTTCGGCGCCGCCCCAAGAAATTCCTTCAAATAACGCCGGCAAATAACGATTCATGCCTATCAGCCAATATCCTCCGTCCAATGCCGGCCCCAAAACCACCGACGCCGAGATCAACCGCTCAAATCCTTTGCGCAGGTGGTTTGGTTCCACATACGGGCAGTCCGAACCGATCGCTATGACTTTTCGACGGCCTGCGGCAAAGCTTTCGCCGAACGCGCGGGTCAACCGGCTTCCCAAGTCTCCCTCTCCTTGCCCTTGGCATTGCCAGCAGTCTCGAAGTAGCCAATCCGGGTGCGAAGCAGCTGCGTCATCCGGAGAAATGCGGAGTTCCACGTTGGGATAAGGTTTGAGGCGTTTCAAAAGCGCCGCCGCTAAGTTTCGATAAACTTTGCAGGCCTGTTTGTCGCCAAGGCGGCCGGCTAAACGCGTTTTCACAAAGCCGGGGCGCGGCGACTTCAGAAAAACAATAAGAAGATCGGGGCTGTTTGCAGAGGTTGGCATGCGAAGCCCAGAATTCAAAGAGACAGACAAAAGCGCCGGGACCACGAAGGCCGTCGGCGCGCAATAATAGAAACCGATCGGTAAACAACCTGCGCAAGCCGCCAAGCCAAGCAAAAGCGCCGGCAAAATTGGAACGCGACGCCGAAATCTAGGCAACGAAGTTTGCTGTTTCGCGCCAGCCTTACGCGGTCATCAACGAGCCGATTTTCAGGCACGATTGATTTTCATCTTCGCTGACGAATGCACGGTGAGGTCATTTAATTTCCGCGTCGTAAAACTCCAGCCAATCGTCAAGATTGTTCAGATTGACGGCGTCGTGCGGCGCATCCGGGCCGTCCTCGATCCCGTTGGCGTCGAGAATCGACTTCCGCGTGTCTTCGGCATGGATGTAGCCGGCAATGGAGGCGTTTAGTTTGGTAATGGAACCTTTGTCCAACTTCGCGCCTTCCTGTCGCTTGATCCACGCTTCGAACTGCGGATAGGTGGGCTTCGAGTTGCAGATGTAGTCCAAGGCCGCCTCTTTCTCCAAGCCCAGCCCGGCCAGAACCATTTGGTCGTAGCCGTCGCCGCAACAAGGATAGCCATCGGCCAGTTTGCCGGCGGCTTCGAGGGAGACTTTCTGCCATAAACGGGGAAGATGCAACACGCCAAGCGGGCCTGCGACCCCGGAACTGATTAAGGGAACAATTTTAGCCATAAGATTATCTTCTTTGTTATGTAACGAGGCGGTAAATTAACCAATTCGATCTTTCAAGTCAACACCGTTTGTTTGACAAGGCCTCTTGCGCGTTTTTTTCGTCGTCGTCGGAATTACAGCCGCGAATTGGACAGCTTTTTCTGAAGTTCCAGTTGGAAGTTCATAAAGTCCTCTTGGATCGGTTTGTATCCCGGTTCGTCGGGAGACAATCCCAGCTGCCCTAGTTGATTGAGACTCCAAGCCGCGCCTTTGCCGTCACGGAACGTCACACGGCCGCTGGCAAGGGCGCCGGCTCGAGTAATCTGATCGACCGTGATGGAAACGCCTGCGGCGGGGTCTTTGGTCGGCGATTCTCCGGGCAAAGGAGCATTCAAATCGGAGGATTCGTCGGAAACCGCAGTTTCCGCATCCTGCGGCACGATACCCAAGTCGTCCACCAAGAACCGAACTTCCATGTAAGTCAGGCGGATGCCAAACTCCGCGCTCAATTTGGACTGTATTTTGGAAAGATCCAACCCGGCGCCAATCCATTCCCGCACGGCGATCTTTTGAGTGTCGTTTAAATTCATACTTGCGCTGGCGGATTCATAACCAACTTCGGCGGGCAATTGCAACCTTGAATTGTCGGCTTTGGGAAGATTTGGACCCCTTCAATTCGGATGCTTGCGGTCATTGTCGATTGGCCAATCGACGGTATCCTCCGCTGAACCTTCCCGAAAAAGAGGCTCTTCAATCACCATTTCTTCGTCAAACCATTTTCCCAAATCAATCATTTTGCACCGAGCGGAACAGAACGGTCCGTAAGATTCTTCCAACCATTGCCCTTGCTTTCGACAAGTCGGACATTTAACGGCGGGATACTGGCTCATAAAAACACCTGCTTTTGCTTTTTAATGAAAGATTGATCTTTTTCCTTCCAAATGGCCACTCAAATTTCTCCAATTACGCATCCTCCCTCCTTCATTTCAATTCCTTTATTGAACTGGACTCGACCTCCGGAACGCTTTTTTGCTTGAACAAAGGCCGAGTTGCGCAAAAGTTTAAGGAGCGAATGCGCACCATTTACACTTATATCATAAAGCAAGTTTTGGCGACCTTGTTGCTGGCCGTGGCGGTCTTCACTTTCGTGTTGCTTCTTGGGAACGTGCTTAAAAAAATCGTCCCGTTGCTTGTCAACCAGCAAGCGCCGCTGGCTTTGGTTTTAAAGGCGCTCGGACTTTTGTTCCCCTACCTTTTGGCGTTTGCCCTTCCCATCGGCCTGCTCACGGCGGTGCTGCTTTTTTTTGGCAGATTTTGCGCCGATCAAGAGTTGACGGCGCTTCGTTCCAGCGGCGTCAGTTTGTTGCACGTCGCCTTTCCGGTAATCGCATTAAGCCTGATATTGAGCGGCGTCTGCGCGGCGATCAATCTTCGCATCGGCCCTCTTTGCCGAGACGCCTGCAAGGAGCTCATCCACAGCGTCAACTTGCAGGCCGCAGCCAACTGGCTTGCGGAAGGCGTTTTGATTGAAGAAATTCCCGGCTACTATATTTACATTGGCAAGAAAAGCGGCGATTTGCTTCAAGAAGTCCGTGTCTTCGAACTCTCGGACGACAAGATCGTCGGCGACCACACTGCTCCATTCGGCCGTCTCGACATCGACAACGAGACTCGCCGGATTCAGATCACATTAACCAATGCAACCGGGCTGGTTCGCCATCGGGAAGAAGACAACTGGCAGTTTCTGGAAGTCCTCGGTGAATGGCACTCAAAGACAATCCAGATACCGGATCGTTCCGCCCAGCGCCGCAAGCCGAAGATCAGCCACATGACTTGGTCTCAACTCCGAGCCGAACTGGACATTCGAATGAGCGCCGAAAAAACGACGGCGCAGTCCGCTGCTGCAAACTTGCCAGCCGCAACGAATAGCGCGGAAGCCGTCAACCGGAAGAAAGTGGAAATTGTGACGCCCGTCAAAGTGCAAATCCATCATCAGATCGCCTTCTCGTTTGCGTGCTTCAGCTTCGCCCTCGTCGGCATCCCTCTGGGCATTCTTCGATCTCACTGGCGCAATATCGGCTTCTCCCTGCTTCTCCTAACTCTTTATTACGCATTTCCAATTTTCGTCCAAAGTCTGGAAGCACGGCCGGAATGGCGCCCCGAACTCATCATCTGGCTACCCAACTTTCTTTTCCAAGGGCTTGGCTGTTTTCTTCTTTGGAAGGCCAATCGCGGAATCTAGCGGCCGGCGACTTTTTTTCGTTTCTTTGCCGCTTTGGCTGGCTTTCCCCATTCCCGCGCCGCTTTCTCCGCCAGTTGAGAAAGGCAAAGGCGCGGCTTTTCGAATGCCTCTCTTTCCTCGGCCACTTCCGGCACAATGGCGTAAAGTTTCCAAAAATCCGCCGCCAAACTCTGCGATGCCTTCCCTCCCAGCGCGATGCACGGTTTTTGATGGTCGCGGCACCAATTCGCCACTTGTCCGACGCCTTTCCCCATCAGAGAAGACCGATCCACAGCGCCCTCTCCCGTAAGAACCAAGTCCGCTTGGCTCAATTGCCGATCCAGACGAGCGCTCTCGGCAAACACCTCAAAACCCGAGCGCGATTTTCCATCGAGAAACGCATAACAACCAAAGCCCAATCCTCCGGCCGCGCCGGCGCCGGGACGATGCGACTCCAACCTTCCCGTCTGCTTTTGAAAGCATTCGGACAGCCTCGCCAAACAAGCCTCCGCCAAGTCCATATCTCTTTCCCGCAACCCCTTCTGCGGACCATAAATCCGCGAAGCGCCATCCGCGCCAAGCAAAGGATTCTGCACGTCCACGGCCGCCGAGACCTCCAAAGCTTTTGCCCCGCGAATCGGAGAAACAATGGACTCCAACGCCGTCAACTCCGTCCATCGAACAATCCGTTCCCCGTTTCCCCGCCGGAACTGCCAACCAAGCGATCGAGCCATCCCAAAACCGCCGTCATTAGTTGCGCTCCCGCCAAGCCCAATCAAAAGCCTCTCCACAATCTCCCGCTCCAAAATCTTCGAAATAAAGATTCCCAAACCATACGTATCCAAGTCAAAAGGATGAAACTTGCCCGCAGGCAACTGCGCCAATCCCACAACCCTCGCCGTCTCAATAATCGCCATGCGCGATCGAGAAACCCACCACCACGGCGCCCAAATGGACTGCCCGGCGGCGTTAACCGTTTTGAGACGCCTCCGCCGTCCTTTTTCTTGCAGAGCGATGGTTTCCCCAAAACCATCCCCGCCGTCACTCATTGGAATTAACTCCAGACGATCCTCCGGCCGAACGCGGCGCCAACCTCTCGCAATCGCTCTGGCCGCTTCCACCGCAGTCAACGTTCCTTTGAACTTATCGGGAACAATAACGACTCGAGAAAACACAACCAAACTTTGCCAAAAGCCCAACAATCATTCCAGCCTCGGCATTTCGCCACACCTTGAACAAAAAAATGGCAAACACCTTTTTCATCTCTCAGCGCTCCTTGCCCGTCTAACCTTGGGAAATTGCAAAAACAACCGATCCAATCCACCATCCGACAAACCACAACCAAAAACCTTGCCGATTTCTATTTCCACTCGACGATCAATCGCCCACTAACTAAAAATCTCGTTTTCCAAACTTCTTCCCACCTTTTGCGTCTTTCCCCCACCTCGATAAACAAACCCCAAATCCAGAATTTCTCAATCCGCCATCTTCAATCCCCAATCCGGCGCCAAAACCATTAAATTCGCTCCTGCTCTACTAATAACTACAACTTGCATCCACCAACAACATAAACACATATAAAACCCAATCCCAACTTTGCCTCGCCACTCCCCACAAACCACTCTCTTCCCCACTCTTTCCCGCATTCATAACCTTGATAGCAATCCCTAAACAAACAAACTCCCTATCTACCATCCCTAATCTCCGCGCGCCCATCCATCATCAATTCCAAACGCCAGCATTCAGTAACCAGCAATCAACAGCCAATCACTTCCCTCCCTCTTTGCCCCCTTCTCTCATCCCTCTTCCTAATCCCCAACCGCCACCAAAACCAAAGAATTCCCTGCAAGCCCACTTGCTAATCCCAATCCACCAATCACAAACCAAATCTCTTCCCTCCCATCCTTTGCAATCCACAAACTTGGAAAACGCCATACCCACACGCATGCAATCTGCAAACACCAAACCTCAACACAATTCACAAAATACTCCTTCCTATATCCCCCTTTGCCACTCGATCAATCGCAAGTCACCAACCACCATAACCTTTCTTCCTCTTTCCCTTCTTTTGTATAAACAATCGCCGACAACAGAAATATGCTCATCCCATCATTCGTTTTACAGCACAACAATCCCAACAAAACATCCTCAACCTTTCTCCAACCCAAAAATCCACAACCAGCAACCAACCTCAATCGTTGACCATAAAGCTTCCATAAAAACACTCCACCCCACCATTAGCCACTCCAACAACGATTCCTCCCATTAACCAAACCCCAACCAACAAAACTTTCTTTTTGACAACCGCAAGTTAGGATGGCGCGCTTCTTTGACGAATTCATCGAGCAACCCGATGACAACAAGTCGGTCAACTTCTTCTCTTCAAAACCCCAAACCCCTCTTCGCGCCCTTCGCAGTTTTGTTATCCCTTCCCATGCGTCATTCTTTATATTTCCCTTGCTTCTCTCATCCCAGACTTAGTGCCTGCGAAGGCCAACAACCAACCCCAACCGTTAACTACAAAGCTTCCATAAAAACACTTCTCCCATCACTAGCCATTCTCATTGCTACTTCCCTCTCACCTAACACCAAACCTCCCAGAAATATCGACCTATAAAACTTTCTTCTCCACAACGGCAAAGCAAAGGAAGAATTTTCCCCTCCGGGATTTCTCTTTTTGACGCTCTCTTTGCAAAATTAGAGGCCAGTAGCCGGGGATTCGCAATCATGGATTTGCAATCAGCAAGATGAAATGTCTCCCTCTTTTTCGAGTTGCGTGATTTTGGTGTTTCCGACTGAGTTTTTTCCTCTTTTCTCTCCTTTTGCATTTTGAGGTTGGACGCGAGATGGACAAGAGACTGCTAACAAGCCATATCATATTGCGAAGCACTGCTTGCCGCCGGACAAATAAAAGTTTCTCCAAAAGCGTAAATCACCTTGCCGATTGGATTATGGACTGATTTCCAATTGCCGATTCTTGGGATTTAGAAACCAATTCGTTAGACGAGGATGGACTTCCTTTGCGGTCGTTTATTAGCGATTTCATATCCAGGAAAGATGGAACATGATAAAGATCTTCCCATCGTTTGTGTCAAAACTAGAACAACAGGCATCGACAATACATCTCTTTTATCTGTGTTGGTAGTTGTGTCGTTTTCTTCTTTGGTTTGTTTTGGCGCAAAGCCAAGGGCAGTTGTGTATTGATGTCCACCATAGCTAAGACAACGCCGACACGCTCTGGGTGTTTAGGGGTTCTTCCACTACGGCAACCCAAAGTGTCCTCCAAAGCATCCCCACCTCCGCAATCTCTAATCATTACCATAGCCGAGAGGCTTGGGAACTCCTTCAATAACGGACATATTTACGATGTCAACAAGCTCAACGATACCAACTTTCCACATTCATTCTTGTTTGCTATCTCTAAGACCCAAGACATTGATTCAATAAGAAAGAGAATTCTGGGCGGAGGCTGAACCATCATCACTCTCGCCGCCAGTGCCACTAACATTTCGGGGGTCATGAACGGCACTAACAGCCGCATTATGGATCGTCTTTTTATGGACTATGATAATCCATACGATGTCGTTGGGATGAGCGTATCTGGAGGCAGTTTGTTCTATTTCACCGATTAGACTTCTTGTTAGGTAAGAGCGGGCTGGAGTGATTTGTGGTTCGCAAATTCAGTTGTGTATTTGTGCCTTTGGTTTAGTTGCTTTGGCGTTTTGTGGTTGTCCGTCGTCGCTTTTATAAGAAATGGCAAGCAATCAAATTTTGTAGACTTGGTTTGGCGATGCGACATTGCAGATTTTCTGGCGTTTGTGGCGAGGGATAAAGACGACATAGCACCACAGATTTCTATCTAGATGGTGATTTATAGCTGCCGGGGCTTGCGTGCGGGCAAACCAGAGGCTCTTAGTAGCCGATAGATTATGGATAGGGTCTGTGATTGGAGGTCGGTAATCGGCGGTTGGCAGTGACGGAAAAACCGCTTTTTCCGTTCCCGAAATTTCGGAATGGAACTTTGGCCAGCGATTTGGGGGCAAGTATTCTAGGGCAAGGGGCGAATGGGAATTGTGCGCTTCTTTGCTTGGTTAGCGGAGAGCGAAACTGGAGGAGGAAAGCATATATTTACTATGAAGTTCGAGGCTCATTCAGGTGGCCTGTGGTTCGCGCTTTGGGTTTTTCTGAGATTGGACTCGTTTTTTCCAGCAACTTCGTTTCAAATCTTCCCAAAGCGAAGTTTTTTTGTTTCATAACGAATGATGCATTGGGATTGTGGGAACGCTCCCTGATCGAAGAAAAGAACGTTCTCCATCCAGTCGCCAAAGAGAAGACTCTATGCCTTCAGATAAGAAAAACAGCCGAGACAAATGGACGTCTCAATTCCTGCGACACTTGGAAACCGAACGCGGCGCTTCCCCCTACACTCGAAGAAACTACGGCCAAACTCTAAAAGAATTCGCCGCTTGGCACTGCCGAGAACAAAACCATTCCCCCCGATGGAAAACGCTCCAGCGCCATCACTTCCGCGCTTGGCTACGGCATCTTAGCCGAAACAATCTCAGCCGCGCCGCCATTCAACTTCGCTTCTCCGCTCTCCGCAGCTTCTACCGCTACCTCGTCAAAAAGGGAGAACTGGCCGAAATCCCCATCAAACAAATCTCCCTGCCCAAAGCCAACAAACGTCTGCCCCGATTCCTCACCATCGAGCAGATGACCCGCCTGTTGCAAGCCCCACTCACAGAAATGCGGCGCCAAACCAAAAACGCGGCCACTGCGCCCAACGCCTCCGCCCCTTTTCTCCGAGACGCCGCCATCCTCGAAACCATTTACTCCTGCGGCCTGCGAATCAGCGAACTCTGCCGCCTCCTCGTCCAAGACATCCAATGGGATGGCCAACTCCTCCGCATCATGGGCAAAGGAAAAAAAGAGCGTCGCCTTCCCATCGGCGCGCCCGCCTTGGACTCCATCCGCTACTACTGGCAAAAAGCCCAACATCCCCAACTGCCGCACTTGCCCGCCTTTCTAGCCAACCACCGCAAAAATACCCCCGTGTATCCCAAATTAATCCAACTGCGCCTCAAAAAATATCTAAGTCAATCCGGCCTAGACCCCGCCATTACGCCCCACAAACTCCGCCACAGCTTCGCCACTCACCTCCTCAACAACGGCGCCGACCTCCGAAGCATCCAAGAACTATTAGGACACTCTCACCTTGCCACCACCCAAATCTATACCCACCTCTCCACCGAAAAACTCCGAGCCGCTTACCAAAAAGCCCATCCGCGAGCATAAAAAATCGCGCAAACTCCCTCATCAATCTCCATCCATCCTCTTGGAATCCCGCCCCCCGCAACGCACCAAAAAGCCAATTCTTTCAAAATCTCCCCAAAAAACCAAGAATTCCCCCCTAATCCATCCCTTCCCAAAAGCGTTCCGTGATTTTTTTTCTCTTCTTTGTGGATTTGGGGGTTGACTCGTTGCGGGGAGGAAATTAAAAACGAGGGAGTTTTTATTTATTTGAAGTCGTTTTATTGCAATTAAATGTTTGAAATCATGAAAATACCATCCTTACAATTGGCAAGCGGGCCTTTAATTGTCGCTTTGTAGCGGCGTTGTTCGTCTCCGCGCTTTCCTCTCTTGTTCCTTTGGAGCAAAGCCAAGCGCAGTTGTTCATCCATGTCTATCCGAGCCAAGACAATCCCACTAACCAAACCCTCTGGATTTTTAGCGGCAGTAGCACCGCAAATCAAAGCGGTAGCATCCGAACCTCCTCCTCCAGTGATTCTTTCTCAAGCGGAGACAGTTGGAGAACTGCGAGCAACAACTTTTTCGACGCCAACAAGCCCAACAACGCCAACGTCTCTCTGTCTCCCTTGTTCTCCAGCGCCAACAACCCGACAGACATCGAGTCCATTCAAAAGAGGATTCCGGGAGGCGCTAGAACGCAAGTTTTTGCCTCCAGCGCCACGAACACGCCGACCATCACCATCGGCAGCGGAAACCGAACCATTTCGCATCTATATTTGGATGAAAATAGCGGAAACCCTGATGAAATCGGGATTCGCGTCTCTGGGAGCGCTTTGTCCTATTCCAGCGGGAATTCTTCGGTTTGGACGGGCGCCGGCATCATCAACAAACCTATCGGCGACTTCTTTGCGAGAACCTTCAATAATGCCGCAGGGCAGCCTACATTTGCGGCGAATTCTCAAGGTTCGGTGCGGGTTATTGTCAACAGCCAAGTCATCCCCGAACCCGAAGAATACGCCCTTGTGTTCGGCCTCTTTGCCCTGGGGTTTGTTTTCTTTCATCATCGCCGACGAATGCAAAAGAAATGAAAAAGAGAGGCAAGATTACCTTGAGATTCGAGGCCGGCGTGTAGCGATTTGTGTGGAAGGAAAGTCTGGGATTGGCAACCAATAACAACGGAGATTGCTTTTTTCCTAATCTTGTATCTGCAAGTTGGGAAGCGGGCTTTTCTGCGATGAATTAGCGGTCAATGTTTTGTGGTTTGTGGCGAAGTGGTTGGGGATTTTTTCGGAGCGGAGTTTTTTTTGTTAGTGTAGTTAGGGAAAGGGGGTTTGGGCTGGAAAACGGAGGGGAATATGAAGGGATGGGACGAACGAGATTGGAGAAACAAAAGGAGGAGAAGGTGCAGTTGTTTCTTTGTTTTTGTCTTTATCTTTATCCTTGCCGGCCGGGTTCAAAAAAAGAAGAAACTAAAAAACAGGATTTGGAAATCCGCAATTTTTAACCAGCGGAACGGTGTGTTTAGAGGGAGTCGTCGCTGATTAAACGGTTGGGATTCGCTTGCTTTATCCGTTGGCATTTTGTTGTTGTTCGTTGGTTTTTCGGAAGATTATCGCCAGCCAAAGCCAGCCGAGGATAAGCGCCGAGCCGCCGAATGGCGTGACGGCACCCAACCACTTCCATCCGCTGATTGCGAGCATGTAGAGTGATCCGGAGAAAACAGCGACTCCGAATAGGAAGCACCACCAAGGTTGGGTCTTTTCGCGATCTGTGCTCCACAGGAGGGCGAAGGTGTGGATGAAGTGGTAAAACGCGGCGGTTTCCCAAATGTCGGCGCTTTGGCTCGTTGAGAGGGTTTCGCGGAGTCCGTGAGCGCCGAAAGCGCCCAGCGCGACCGCCAAAGCGCCGTTGCAAGCGGCTATTCTGAATCGGCTTGTCAAACTCATCGGCTTCGGATTATATTGTCGTCGCGAGTCGATGAAAAGGTTTGCTTCGCGCAGATTTGCTGGGATCCGCTTTCACGGTTTTTTGACCGATGTAAAGGGATGGTGTTTGTGTACTGGAAGTGGATCGAGATTTCGCGCAATCTGCATGGAAGGAAGTATGGAAGAAGAACCGCCGCTCCACAGGAGCGCAGGAGCAACAGAAGAAAGAAGAACGATGATATCCAGAAGCCACCGAACTCAACCAGTATGGGCCGCCATTTTTGCCGTCGGCCTGGCATTTTTTCCCGGGCTTGTTTCCAGTCAAGAGCGCTTTAGCGATCTGGTCGGGCCGGTGAACGTTCAATCCGTCAATGCCGGCGCGTCTCTTCGGGTGCCCTACATCACTTGGGGCGGGGATATGGCGACTTTTTACGCCAATGGCGGATTGCAAACGAAGCGGGACTCCATTTTTGATCGGCAGGGGCTTCGTCTCAATTTGGTTGCCGGCGATGATTTTGTCGGCCAGGTTCGCGACTATCTTTCCGGCAAAAGCCCTTTTCTGCGAGGCACGTTTCGGATGATGGGCATGGCTTCGGAAGTGATTGGCTCTGACCCGCGCACCAAAGGTGTTGCGATTTTGCAGATGACTTGGTCGGCCGGGGATCATCTGATCTCGCGCGGATCGATCAAAACGGTGGCTGATTTGAAAGGAAGGACCGTCGCTCTGCAACAAGGAGGTCCTCACGTTGGAATGTTGGATGACGTTCTTAAGGCCGCCAATCTTTCCTGGGATGATATTCAGGTTCGTTGGGCAAAAGATTTGACGGGAACTAAAGACTCGCCGTCGGAGATTTTTCGAAGCGACAGCGGAGTGGACGCCTGCTTCGCCATTACTCCGGATATGCTCGGCCTTTGCGGCGGGCTGGACAATCAAGGCACTGGCGCCGAGGGAACGGTAAAAGGCGCCAAGGTGTTGGTGTCTACCGCCGATCTTTCCCGCTCTATCGCCGACGTGTACGTATGCCGGAAGGATTTTTACGACGCCAACAAAGTCATGATTACGAAGTTTGTCGCCGGCTATCTGAAGGCGACTGAGGAAGTGATCGACTTGAAGAAGCAGTTTGAAGATCGCGGATCGCGTTCTTTCGAGGCGCTTCTCCAAACTACGCAGAGCATTTACGGCAAGAAAACCATTCCCGTTTTGGAAGAGGCGCACGGGCTCATTTCCGACTGCGCCTTTGTCGGGTATCCGGGAAACGTCGTTTTCTTCACGGAGAAGGGCAACTTGAGCGGCTTTGAGGCGTTTCAAAAGTCGGCTTTGAATCTTGCCGTCGACCGGGGATATGCCCGAGAACGCATGGGGCTTTTTCCTTCCGGCCTGAATTATCAGGGAAGCGAATTCATCGGCTATTTGACAAAAACCGACATTCAACGCGGCGAACGATTTCGCGCCGAAGCGGTGCGCAGCGAAATTGAGGCGCTCGTTTCCGGCGAGGCGCTGGACGACAAAACCATTCTCTCCTTTACGATCAACTTTGAGCCGAACCAAATCGAATTCAGCGCCGTCCAATACGGCGCCGAGTTCCAACGCGTTGTGGAGACCGCCGAACGTTTCGGCAACGCCGTCATCGCCATCCGAGGTCACGCCGACCCTACCAAAACTCTGTCGGAATTCGTCCGCGCCGGCCTCAAAAAAGGCGTTCTCAAACAATCCGGCACTCGAGGCAATTATAGATACTCACTCCGAGGCCGTCCGCTAGACCTCAACGCCACCGCCGAACTCATCCAACTTGTCGAAGCCGGCGACTTTGACGGCGTCGCCGAGCACAATCCTCGCGAAACGATGCAGGCCGCGCTCAACCTTTCCCGCAAACGGGCCGAAGCCGTGTTTCGATCGATTACTCAATACGCGCAGTCCAAAGGACTCAATTTGGACAAAAGCCAAATTCAGCCCACCGGCATTGGCGTCCGCGAGCCCTTCATCGCCAAACCGCGCAATATCGATGAGGCTCGCCAAAACATGCGCGTCGAGTTCCGCGTCATTCGCGTTCCCGCCGAGGCGACGATAGAATCCGATTTTGACTTTTAGAAAAAGCAAACCTCCCCTTTGTCTTATGAATCTTTTGAAAACCGCCGGCGCCTCCTTCGCCCTTTTGCTGGGCTACGGCGCCTTCGCGCAAGAAGAGCCGTCCGCAACGTTCGAGGAATATCCCGATAACGTCGTCATCGTTCTGGATGCTTCCGGCTCTATGAACCAGAGAATGCGGGAGAGCGGCGTCCAGAAAATGCAGGCGGCCAAAGCCGCTCTCAAATCCGTGCTGCGAAACGTGTCGGAAACCACTCACATCGGACTTTTGGTATTCAGCGCCAAAAACCTCAGAAACGATTGGGTTTATCCTCTTGGCCCGCGAGAGGAGGAGCGGCTTTTAGAAGCGATCGACCTGCCTATTCCAGGAAACGCGACGCCCCTTGGCGAATACATAAAAATGGGGGCCGATCGGCTTTTGGCGGCGCGCGCGCAACAATACGGTTACGGCACTTATCGACTTCTCATCGTTACCGACGGCAATGCTAGCGATCCCGAATTGGTAGATCGCTACACCCCGGAAGTGCTGGCTCGCGGCATTATCGTGGACGTCATCGGCGTGGACATGAAAACCGATCACACACTCGCCTCTAAGGCGCATTCCTATCGCCGAGCCAACGATCCGGATTCTTTGGAAAGAGCGATTCAGGAGGTTTTTGCGGAGCTGTCCTCCGACGCCGGCGACTTCTCTATGGAAGAAGCTTTTGAGCTCGTCGATCCCCTCCCGGTCGAATGCGCTGAGGCCGCTCTGCAGGCTCTTTCCACCTCAGGCAACCGGCCGATTGGCGAAAACGCGCGGCGGCCAAGCGAATACCGAGAACCTGCAAACGCCGGCGCCGCCTCTCAACAAGGGCAACCCCCTCAATCGCCCGCGCCGCCAGTGCCTACAAGCGCCGGCGATAAACCGTCTCGCTCGCCAAGCCTTCTTCTGCTGGGCATTGTTTTCTTTCTTCTCTTTTTGGTCATTGCCAAGAAACTGTTTCGCTGATGAGTTCCAAGAAATCCAAAGGCTGTCTCGTCGCTTCGGCGCTTTGGTGTGTCATCTTGGCGGTCTTGGCGGTGGCCTACAAACTTCTCGTGCATCCGTTTTTTTCGGAGAAACTTGAGGAAGACACCGGATCCGCAAGCCAATATCAATCCGAAGTTCGGATCGCCGCCGATTCATTTTCCGGCTACGCCGTTCTTCGCTCCGACAGGATTAAGAACCTTCTAAAGCGCGATGGAATCAAGTTCACTATCCTAGATGATCAGGCCGACTACGCAAAGCGCTTGGAATCGTTGAAAGAGGGAGATATCGATCTGGCCGTGTTCACCATTGACTCCTACTTGGCCGCCGGCGCCAAAGCCGGCCACTTTCCCGGCAGCATCGTTCTGATCCTCGACGAAACCCAAGGCAGCGACGCCATCCTCGCAAAGACCAACCTCGTTTCCAGCCTGCAGGCTTTGGATGATCCGAACGCAAGAATCGTTCTTACGCCCAACTCTCCCAGCGAATTTTTGGCGCGCGTCGTTCTTGCTCATTTTAGCCTGCCCAACCTGCCTGAAGACTGGCGGATTCCGGCGGACAACGCCCAAGAAGTGCTTCGCCAAGCTCGCGCTTATCGAGGCATGGAGAAACGGGTCTTTGTGATGTGGGAACCTTATGTCTCGCGAGCCGTCAATCGGCATGGATACCAAATCCTCCTCGACAGTTCCAAACTCAAGGGATACATCGTCGACGTTCTCATTGCCCGCCGCGATTTTCTTCGAGATCATCCGCAACAAATTTCCGCCGTGGTCAAAGCCTATTTGCGAGCCGCCTACCACTTTCATCAACAACCAGACGGCATGAGGCAATTGGTTCAAAAAGACGCCGCCCAATCCGGCGGCGACCGTCTGGACGACGATCAGGCGCAAAAAGTGGTCCAAGGAATTCAATGGAAAAACACGCTTGAAAACTTTGCTCACTTTGGCTTGGACAGCGCAACAGAACAGCAACACATCGAGGACATCATCATCAACATCGTCGACGTGCTGGTCAAAACAAAGGCCGTTGATCGAGACCCTTTGGAAGGAAAGCATCATACTTTATTCTACCAACAAATACTGGCGGAACTGAAGGACGAAGGCTTCCACCCCGCCAAAAACATCAACCTCATCTCCGATCTTGGCGCCGAATTGGAAGAAACCGTGAGAATCACGGCGGAAGCCCCGGCCCTCAGCGAATCGCAATGGGCGCAACTGCGTCCCGTCGGCGAGTTGAAGATTCGTCCGATTGTCTTCGCTCGCGGCTCCAACAAAATTAGCCTGACGAGCAAGCGGGATTTGTCTGAAACTGCGAGAAAACTCAAAACCTTCCCTGAATTTTACCTTCGCGTCATCGGCCAAACACGCGCGGAGGGAGACGCCGAGGCCAACCGTCGCCTTGCCGAGCAACGAGCGCAAGCCGTCGCCCAATGCCTGACGGAGTCCGGGATTGGAGGCCAACGACTCCGCACCGAAGCCATGCCTTCGCAAAATCAAGCCGGAGCGGCGCAATCGGTCCGCTTCATCGTCGGGCAACTTCCCTACTAACGAACTCGCCTCCGATGAACCGCCAAATGCAAAATCCCGCTCGAAACCCGGAAATCGGCGGCCGCGGCCGTGTTTCGAATGCGCTCTCTTCTTTGCCCCGTTCTTGCCGGCGAATGCCATTTCGGCGCCGGAACGCTAGAAAGCAAAAGCAAACCTTTGTATCTACTCCTGTTCTTCATTTCCGAGATTGTTCACTGCCGCCGGCAAAGGATCCGACGCAATCGGTTAAAAATTCTGTTCTCGAATGCGTTCCGAAAGGATATTCTTCCGGGCGATCTCTGCGAGAGACAAGGATGATCGACAACCGACAGATTCGCAAACGCCTGCTACTGCATCATCTCAGCAGCCCTCTTGTTCTTGGGCCATTTTTATTTGGGGTCACTATGCTGGCGGCCGCCTGGACGTTTGAATGGAAGGCGGCCGGCTTGGCCGCTTTTGCCGGCTTGGCCGGGATTGTCGGCGCCGGCGGCATTTTTCTGACCAAACTCTTTTTAGGAAGCGAAAAAGTGGCCGCCCAAATTTTCCAAGAGATGGAGGCCAACGAGGTTGCCCGGAAAAAGCGGGGTCTAGACCAATTGGAGCGACGGCTCGAAAGCTCCGACGATGATCCTCGTCCAGAAAAAGCGCTGCGAGACTTGCGCGCGCTCGTTCGGGTCTTCCAAGAAAACAAACTCAGATCAGGCAAAAGCCATCAGCTTGCCTCCTTGATAGACATTCACGCGCGCGTCATCGAACTGTTTGATCACTGCGTCGAGCTGCTCGAACAAACCATCCAACTTTGGGAAACCGCCGCTTCTCTTCACACGCCGGCCGCCCGCAAACCCATCTTGGACCAAAGAGAAACAATCATTGACGACGTGCAGGGCAGTGTGCAACAATTGAGCGCGGCGCTTATTGGCCTGAAGCAATTCGGCGAGGGAAGCGCTTCTACAGACCGTTTGAAACAAATGCGCAGCGAATTAGATCAAAGTTTGAAAATTGCGAAAACAGTCGAAACGCGCGTCAACAAATGGATGCGCGAGTCCCAAGTTTTCAAAAACTGACCAAAACCAAAAACCAAAGGAAAAACATGTTTCGAGCAATAGGAAGATGGATCAAAGCGGTTGGATACCTTCTCACAGGCCAAGTCGATTCCGCCCGACGAGTTCTCGACACCAACCCCCACGTCATTCGCGCCAAATACGATGAGATTGTCCGGGAAAAAATCTCGCGCATCCAACAATACAAACAAGCCGTAGCCGGACTCATCGCCCAGGAAGAAGCCAAAACGGCCAAAATCAAACAGCTCAGCGAGGAAGTAGGCAACTTGGAACGGCTCAAAGCCGGCGCCTTAGCCAAAGCCAAACAAACCGTCGCCAAACTGCAATCCGCTGGAAAATCCAAAGAAGCCATCCACGCGGATGAAAACTACAAAAAATGCCTGGCCGCCTATAACGACTTTTCCTCCACCCTCGCCGAAAAACAAGAGCGCATCGAGGAACTGGAAAACAACGTCGCAGATTACAAAAAAACCATCGGCGAACATAAAGTTCAACTGCAACAATTGCTCCGCGAAGTCGAGAAAGTCCGCTCCGAAGCCGCCGACACCGTGGCCGAAGTAATCTCCGCCAAACAAGAAAAGGAAATTGCCGACACCATCGCCGGCATTGCGGAGGACGGCACCGCCGAAGAGCTTCAATCCTTGCGCAAAATGCGGCAGGAAGTTAAGGCCGAAGCCCGAGTCGCCAAAGAAATGGCCGGCGCCGACACCAAAGCGCAAGAAAACGAATTCCTGGAATACGCCCGCGCTTCGGAATCCACTTCGGAATTTGACTCCCTAATCGGGCTGGCCGAGGCCGCCGAATCCGAAAACCGACCCAAAGAATCCGAAGGCAAAGACACCGCCTTGCCCGAATGAAGGAAACCGACGTCGAAAACAAAGCGCTTTTTTACCGCACAAACAGAGAAAAACGAAACGACCGAGAGAAACCGCCATGAAAAAAATGTTTGATTCCAAGAGACTGCTTCACTGGAGCTTTATCGCCGCTTGTCTGACCTTTGCCGCCGGATGTGATTCCGGCACAGAGACTAAACCGCCCCGCTTTTCCCTAGCTTGGAGCGAGTATCCTTCCTGGAGCGTGTTTGGCGTCGCCCACGACGTCGCCAAACTCGTTGACGGCGCCGAAGGAAAACTCGGCCCCATCGAAACAAAGTGGAACGTGGACATCGTCCTCAGAGAAGCCGATTATGACGGTTGCATTACAATGTACGGCGCCGCTCAAGTAGACGCGGCCTGCCTCACGAACATAGACGCCCTAAACCCGTCCCTCAGCCGTCCCTCCACGATGATCCTGCCCACCTCCACCAGCGCCGGCGCCGACGCCTGCATCGTGACGGACGCCATTGAAACCGTCCAAGACCTGCGAGGCAAAAAAGTCTTTGGCTTGCAAAAGTCCGTTTCCGAATACTGTTTCGTCAGGAATCTAGAAATCCTTGGCGAGAAAGAATCCGACCACAACTTCAGCAACCTGGATCCCAGCGCCGCCGCCATTGCCATGCAGCAAAAACAAGCCGGCACAGAAGCCATCGTCGTTTGGAATCCCTTCGTCATGGAAACGCTAAAAAAGCGAAGCGACGCCAAAGTCCTCTTTGATTCCAAAAAAATTCCCAACGAAATCATCGACGCAGTCATCATCGCTCAAGATTCGTTGCAAAAACCCGGAGGCAAAGAGTTTGCCTGCGCGTTGATCGACGCCTTTTACGCCGTCAACCAGCGAATCGCCGATCCGTCCACAAGAGACGAGACGCTTATCGCCCTCGGCGAGAAGTTTTCCGACCTGGATTTGGAATCGATGGAAACCGTCGTGAAGGAAACCAAATTCTTCGATACGCCGCAGGCGGGAAAAGACATCCTTGTCGGCGCCGATCTTCCAAACATCATGGAAAAAGTGGCCGCCTTTTGCCTAGATCACGAAATGGTGAAACGCAAACCCACGTTCAGTTATGGTAGCGAAGGCGCCGCCGATCTTCGTTTTGACCCCGCCTACATTGACTTAGTGGCCGCCTCTCAAGAGCAATAATCCGCGCGCAAGCAAGCGCATCGACAAAAAGAAGCCGGGCATGGCATGCTTTTCCTCCTATGATCTCCGACCGCATCGCCGTTCCCTTTTCCTTTTCCAATCTGTATGCCGGATTCGGAACGGTTGAGGGAATTCTTTACTACGAGAAAGAAGGGCTACGTTTTGAATTTGAATTCACTTTTTTGCGGCTGTTCGACACCGGCGTTAGAGACGTGATCATCTCCATCGACGATCTCGTCGCCGTTGAGTGGAAACCCGGGTGGCTTTCTCACACTTTGGCGCTTCAAGGAAAAAGCTTGCGAACGTTCAAAAACATTCCGGGAAACAAACAAGGCAGACTGCAACTGAACGTAGCCAAGAAGGATCGAGCGCAGGCAGAACACCTGGCAACGATTTTGGAAACCCGCTTAACAACCCGGCAAGTGAGCCGGATGCAAAGAGACTTGGAATCCTTTTAAGGCTTGTGATTCGGCGAACTATTCAACGGAGAACCAGAATTTTCATGGGTTTGCTCTCGGTGATATTCCTCCTGCTGGGCTACACTTGGCTTTCCCATCGCCAGCATAAAGACAACCCCAAAGACACCACGATCCCTAGTTGGAGCCAACTGGCGGAAGGCCTCGTCAAATCCGTCCGGCCTAACAAACTTTCCGGCGAACGCTGGCTGCTGGTGGATGCCCAAGCCACCGGCTATCGCTTGTTTCTCGGCCTTTTTAGCGGCGTCGCCGGTTCCCTCCTGATCGGCATCCACATGGGTTGCTTTCCCAAAATTGAGGCGTTCCTTTATCCGCCGCTTTCGTTCTTCGCCAAAATTCCCCCAACGGCGGCCGTGGCCGTATTCATGGTCATGGCGGGGCTGGGCACTCCTATGTATGTGTCGATGATTGCCTTCGGCGTTTTGCCGACGATGGCGGTCGCTATCCATCTGACGGTGAAGTCATTCCCCGATGAGTTGCAATTTAAAGCCTATACGCTGGGCGCCTCGCATGCGGAAGTAATATGGACAATCCTCTTCCAATTTGTCCTGCCCAAACTTATTGAAACCACCCGGCTGATGATCGGCCCCGCGATGGTGTATCTGATCGCCGCGGAAATGATCTTCGGCGACGTCGGCTTTGGCTATCGCATTCGCCTCCAATCCAAACTCTTGGACATGAGCGTGGTTTATCCCTATTTGGCCATCCTCGCCGCCTTCGGCTACTTAATGGACTTTGCCTTGCGGCGCATGGAACTTTGGCTTTGTCCTTGGTGCCGACAACATTGAAAAACGCCATGAACTCCATTGCCCTTGAATGCAGCGGCATCCACCATTGGTTTGGCGACAAAAAAGTCTTATGGGACGTAAACATCAAAGTGGGACGCGGCCAGTTTCTTTCTTTGGTAGGGCCAAGCGGCTGTGGAAAGTCTACCCTTCTGCGCGCCATTGTGGGCACACATCTCCCCAAAAAAGGCAAGGTGCTTGTGAGCCTCTCCCACAACTCAAATAATATGACCCGCATCCAAGGACCGGGCCGCGACCGCGGAATCGTCTACCAACATTACTCCTTATTTCCCTTCCTCACCGCCCGTGAAAACGTTGCCTTAGGATTGAAGCTAGACCAAACCAGCATTCCGCTCCGGCTGTTCCAGTGCTTGAAATGGCGCCAATTGAAGCGAGAATATTTACAACTTGCCGACGAATACCTCGAAAAAGTAAAACTCAAAGACGCCGTCAAACTCTACCCTCACGAAATGTCGGGAGGCATGCGGCAGCGAGTCGCCATTGCCCAAGCCTTAATTATGAAACCCGAAATTATTCTGCTGGACGAACCTTTCGGCGCCTTGGATGAATCTACCCGCGAAGATTTACAACGTCTACTCCTACAACTCTACAATCAGAATCAAGATTTCAGAAAACGCAACCAGCCGCCCCCTTATACCTTGATCATCGTTACTCACGAGCTCAACGAAGCCATTTACGTAGGCGACCGTTTAGTCGGCCTCTCCATGTATTGGAACTGGCGGGAAAACGGATACATAAGCTATCCCGGTGCCGCCATAGTCTACGACAAAGCCTCCCCGGTCTTCGAGCCTCACGAAGTCCGAGAATACGAACAATTCGAACAACAGCGCGAGGAAGTGCGGCAACAAGTCTTCCATTCCAAACGCTTGCAATCTGCCGGCGAACACATCACCTATTGGGACGAAATGTCTGAATCCACCTTGTGAAAGCTCACGTCTATTCATTCCTAAAAGAAGCGGGCCGAGTGATCAACTCCGGTCAAGCTCGCTCGCTCGCCTTCACCGGCAACATCCATGATTTGTTTTGCGCAGTCGATGCCAACCGAGAAGACTACGTTCCCCTCGTCCACTACTTGGCCGCCAGCTGGAACCTCCCCGGCATTATCGTCATCGTCTACGAGCTCAACGGCCCCATTCGATTCCTCGACGACGTTGCCGCGCAAAAAATGCGCGACGCCTGGCTCCGCTGGCGCAGCGGCTACGACGGCAACGAACTGGCCATCAAACGATTGACCGCCCAAGGCAAAGCGGCGGCCGACTTGGATCATATTATTGGCGCCTACGACGAGAGCCTGCGCAAAGCAATCAACAACCCCACTCTGGCGCTTGAACTCCTCCGCCAAATGTGCCTTTGCTCGCGAAGCGAGATCGACCGCCAACCCCTTCTCTCCGACCGCCTCATCCTAATCGTCGAAAGCGCGGACATGGTAATCCCCGAAGCGCCCATCGTGAGCTTGAGCGATAAAGACCGCCAACGAGTCAACATCTGCCATGATTGGTTCAGCGATCCGGGATTCGTCAATGGCGAAGACACCGTCGTCCTCATCGCCGAATCCCGCAGCCAGCTTCACCACCGAGTAAGCGCCCTCCCTCAACTATTGGAAGTGGAAGTTCCCTCGCCCGATCTATCCACCCGAAAACACTTCATCTCTTGGTTCAACCGAACCCAACTCGAAGACCGCAAAATCAAACTCTGGGGAACTCAAGGCCAGCTCGCCGCCTTCACCGCCGGCCTCTCGCTGCACGCGCTGATGCAGTTGCTCAAAGGAGCCGCCCACGAAAACAAAACGCTGACGCAAGAAACCGTCATCGTCAAAGTCGAATCCTACATCCGAAGCCAACTCGGAGAAGGCGTCGTCGAATTCAAAAAACCCAAACACTCTCTCAAAGACATCGTCGGCTTTCGGCAGCTCAAAACCTTCCTGCGCGCCGAACTGATCCCTCGATTCTCCGCCGGCGGAGAAGAATCGCTTGCCGGCGCCGCCGTTGCCGGGCCCATCGGCGGCGGCAAAACCTTCCTTTTTGAAGCCGTTGCCGCGGAACTGAACATGGTCGTTCTCGTCATTAAAAATATCCGCAGCCAATGGTTCGGACAAACCGACGTTCTCTTTGAAAGATTGCGCCGCGTATTGCACGCCCTCTCCAAAGTTTTGATCTTCATCGACGAAGCGGACACCCAACTGGGAGGCGTCGGCGCCGACGCCCATCCCACCGAACGTCGACTCACCGGCCGCATCCAAGCCATGATGTCCGATCCGCAGCTTCGAGGCCGCGTCGTCTGGCTTCTCGTTACTGCCCGCATTCACCTCCTCTCGCCCGACCTCCGCCGTCCCGGCCGCGCCGGAGACCTCATCATCCCCGTCCTGGATCCCGAAGGAAAGGACGTCGACGAATTTCTAAACTGGATCGTTCAGCCCGTGTTGGGCAAAAAACCCGCCTCCGACCAACTTCAATCCCTAAAAAACGCAACCGCTTCCTGCTCCGCCGCCGGCTACGCTTCCCTTCGCTCCGAACTCAAAGCCAAGTCCGCTTCCGCCGGCGGGCGCCTTTCCTTCGAAACCATACTGGAAATCATCCGCGACCATCTCCCCCCGGCAATCACCGCCACCCGGCGTTACCAAACTCTCCAAGCGCTGGTCAACTGCACTCGGCGCAGACTTCTCCCCGAGGAAGCCCAAAGCGATCCCAAAATCCGCGAACGCTGGGAAACCGAACTGCTCCGCTTGAAAAACCAAGGCATCCGCTAACACAAATGACGACTAAAAATTCCATGAACAAAATTCATCACGGCGATTTTTTGCGTGTATCCAAGAAGCTCCGCGCCGAGAAGTTTGACGTGGTTATCGCCGACCCGCCTTACAACATTGGCAAAGACTTTGGCAACGACAGCGACAGCCGCTCTTTGCCCGACTACATCGATTGGACGAAACGATGGATTTCCATCTGCTTCAATCATCTGGCCGACAACGGCGTGATTTATATTTACGGCTTCGCTGAAATCCTTGCGCATATCGCCGTTCAATATCCGCTAGACAAACAGCGCTGGCTCGTTTGGCACTACACCAACAAAACCGTTCCTAGCTCTCAATTCTGGCAAAGAAGCCACGAATCCATCCTGTGCCTATGGAAAAACAAGAGGCCGAACTTGAACATAGACGCCATCCGCGAGCCATACACCAAGACATATGAACGCTGCATTGGAAAAACCCGAAGAGAAACCAAAGGCCGATACAGCCGAAACGGGCAAACAACCATTTACAACGGGCATGAAAAGGGCGCGTTGCCTCGCGATGTGATCAAGATAGCGGCGTTGGCCGGCGGCGCGGGAAACAAGGAGCGATGGTTTGTTTGCAAAGACTGCGGAAACCGGCTACTTGATCCAGCCGAGATGAAGAACCATTCCGGTCACGCCATTATTCAGCATCCGACGCAAAAGCCGATGGCGTTGACTCGGCGTTTGCTGCTGTCTGTCGGGAGGGGGCAGTCCGCTCTGATTCCGTTTGCGGGAAGCGGCTCCGAATGCGTGGTGGCGAAACAACTTGGATTTTCTTTCTTCGCTGCGGAAATAAACAAGGATTTTGTCTCTTTGGGTAGGAAATGGCTGGCCGCAAATTCAGGGGCTGTATGTATCGTCTGACTCCAAGAATGATCCAGCGACTGGGGAAGTACTTGGAAGACTACCACAGGTTGTTCAACGGAGGAAGATGTTCAGATTGGCAACTGGAAGAACTGATAGCGCGCGCCATACGATCCGACACACAAGCAAATCATCATGTAATATGGAAAGAGGCGGGACATGATTCCGAAGCCGATATTCGCGTAAGAACCAATGGGATAATACATGACATTCAAATTAAGTCCGGAACAATCTCTAAACGCGCTCCGCAACAACTTAGCATCTCCGGTTATCGACTTGGGTCCTACAAAGGCGATTTTATCGAAATCACAAAATATCTCCAATCTAAAACTGCTGATTTTCTATCTATCCCCTATGAGCAAATAGACGGAGAACACGGAAGAACGCACAAGTACTCAGTGGCATACCTTGATATTGAACACTTGAGAGATATGGATCCGAATGGCTGGAACAAGATCGGAAGCAGCTACAAACAGACGAATAGATATGGAATTCTCTTTTCCATTATCCCGTCTATGAGTTGGCAGATTTGGTGGAAGATTCCAGTCGCATTGGCAAACATTACAAAACCTATAGTAATCCATTAATGAACAATGATTGCTGTGAAATTAGAGATTAAAGAAGCGGAAACGCTACGGCAAGAAAAACCGCCGGCATTGAAGGCTTATTTGTGAAAAACCTTGTGAAACTGGACGCGGATGGGCAATAATCCCGTACCGTAAACGAAGGGAGTGGCAATTGTGGATTGGGCTTTGAAGAATCAAACTTCGGCGGCGGCCAAAGTGGAGAGGCTTTTTCCCTTCGTTCTTCGGGCGCGGATTCTTTTCGTGGGGCAGCGGGCGGTTCTGCGTTCCAAGTCTCGATTGCAGTTTGTGTTGATTACCGAGGACATTTCCGACCGGGGCAAATCGGAAGCGTTGCGAAAGCTAAAACACTACCCCGTGGTGCAATGTCTTCGTTCCGCTGATATTGAGAGGCATTTTGATCTTCGCGGAGTTAAATTACTCGGATTTCGAAAGTCGGGGCTTTCTAAATCTCTTTATGCCGAATGGAAGCAGCATCGCATCAATAAACCGATTCCGGGAAGGCAGGAGGAATCTGTTTCGGAGGACAAACCAAAACCGCCTTCCCCGCCGGCAAAGAAGACTCCAGCGAAAAAGCAATCTGGCGATCTGAGGCAAAGACAGACTAAGCAGACTTCCCTGAAAAGAAAGAATTCTCGATTGGCGGAAACGAAGCGGCGACCTTCGTTGAAAAAGCCCAGACGGCAAACTTTTCCCCAGAAACGCGGGCAAAAAAACCGTCCGAGAAACAGGCAATCTTGATTGAAAAACGAGCCGATTCAGTTTTACAACCGCTATTCGGGAATTATTGAAACCGAGTCCATTTACGGTGAATCATTTCTGAGATGGGCTTACGAAAGTCCACTAGGGAGGCTTTCCGTTCGGCTGATTGCGAAACGTCTCTGGTTTTCAACATGGTATGGATGGTGGATGAATCGCCCGGCCAGCCGCTCTCGCATCCACCCTTTTGTGGAGCAATTTCATTTGGATCCCGAAGAGTTTGCCAAAGATTTGGATCAGTTTGAGCACTTCAATGATTTTTTTGCTCGCCGGTTAAAGCCCGAAGCGAGGCCGATTGACTCGTCGGCTCAATGCGCGATCTTTCCCGCAGACGGACGCCATTTGGGTTTTTCTGATTTGTCCGCCGCAGATTCGGTCTTCGTCAAAGGGCAACGATGGGATTTGCCCGCTTTGTTTCAAAACGGGGCGCTGGCCGAACAATACCAACACGGCGCCGCCGTGCTTTCGCGGCTTTGCCCAACGGATTATCATCGTTTTCACTTTCCCGTCGGAGGCAATGCGGAAAAACCGTCATTGATTAGAGGCTGTCTCTATTCGGTGAACCCGCTGGCTCTGCGGCGGAATCTTTCTTTTCTCTGGCAAAACAAGCGAATGATTACGCAACTTTCCAATCCAAAATTCGGCGAGGTAGCGCTCATCGAGTTTGGCGCTACGAACGTGGGGAGCATTCACCAAAGCTTTTCGGCGAAGAAACCGGTCGTCAAAGGCCAAGAAAAGGGCTTTTTCCGCTTCGGAGGCTCGGCCGTGATGACGTTTTTTGAGCCGGGACGAGTGAAATTGGCCGAAGACATTCTCCAGAACACTCAGAATCAGCGGGAGGTTTACGCTCGGATGGGAGACGTGATGGCGAGGCTGGTTTTGTAAATTGGATTGCGGCTGGCCAAAAGTTCCTCAATTGTTGCCGAAATTCTTGTCTCGCCCTACATTCACAAACATGCAACGGGTTCGGTTACTGTCGGAAAAAGTGGCGAATCAAATCGCCGCCGGCGAAGTCGTTGAGAGGCCGGCCAGCATTGTCAAAGAATTGGTGGAGAACGCCATCGACGCGGAGGCAACTCGCATCCAAGTGGAAGTCGAAGCCGGCGGACGGAGCCTGATTCGAGTTACCGACAATGGTTTTGGCATGAGCCGAGATGACGCCCTGCTCGCGCTAGAACGACACGCTACCAGCAAGATTCGCGAAGCAACGGATTTGGATTCCATTCGCAGCATGGGCTTTCGCGGGGAGGCGTTGCCGAGCATTTCCAGCATCAGCCGCTTCTGTTTGACCACGAAAGAACGCGGCAGCGTCGATCCGCACGGCACTCGAATTCTAGTGCACGGCGGCAAGATGATTGATGTGCAGGCGGGAACGGGCGCCATGGGAACGCGCGTCGAAGTTCGGAACGTTTTTTACAACCTGCCCGCCCGTCGCAAATTTCTTCGGACGGCGGAAACAGAGCGTTCTCACATCCATCATTATCTTCATTGGATCGCCCTCGCCTATCCGCAAATCGGATTCACCTACAAACATGACGCGAAGACGGTCTGGCAGATTTCTCCGCTGGCAAAGAAATCGGGGACGGATGCGGCGCTCGATCTTCTGCTTCAACGCTACCGCGTTCTGAACGGAGACGCCGGCAACATGCTTCGGCTCCGGGCAGAAGGCGTCTTCGACGTGCGCGATGCCGACCGCGATCTGGGGAAGACCTGCGAACAACCCATTCGACTTTGGGGACTAATCGGTGCTCCCGGCGTCTCCCGCTCCACTCGATCCGATCAACATTTGTTCGTTAATCGCCGCCCGATAGAAAACCGCGGACTGAACCGCGCGTTGATGGAAGGCTACCATTCAAGCCTGATGAAAGGTCGTTACCCGGTCTGCTGCCTTTTCCTAGATTTGTCGCCGCAGTTTGTGGACGTCAACGTGCATCCGTCAAAAAAAGAGATTAAGTTTAGAAACGAGTTCGGCGTGCGAAGATTCGCCAGTGAATCCATCCGCGGATGCCTCCGAGAATTCGCCCGTTCTCTCCATCCAGAGTCTCAAAATTCCAAAAAACCCGACTCAACCGCACCAACTTCCTCTCCATTGCCAAAGCCCAACAAAGCGCCGTTGCCGCTTCCGGAACTTTCTTCGTCCGACTCAGCAGTCAACCCCCCGGCGCCTTTCCCGGAAGATCGCGACTCTTCTCCAATTTTGGAAACTCAGAAAACTACCGGAACAAAGAAAAACCGACCATTAATCATAAAAGAACCAGTGCCGCTCTTGCAAGTCCCCTTGCGCTTGCTCGGCGTCATCCAGAAACTCTACGTCGTTTTTGAATCGGATCGAGGGATGGTAATCATGGATCAACACGCCGCCCACGAACGGATTCTATTTGAACAAATGATGAAGCAAATGGAATTGGGCGACGCCCCTTCCCAGCGTCTGTTGATTCCAGAAACTTTGGAACTTGGCGCCCTTGACGCGCAATTCTTGAAAGAGCAAATCAAAACGCTTTGCCGTCTCGGAGTGGGCATCAACGAGTTTGGCGACCATACTTTTCTCCTGGACGCGTTGCCGCCTTTCGCAAAAGTGCCCGATCCCCGCCAATTTATGTTGGAAGTGATTGACCAACTGAAACGATCCGGTGAGACGGTCAACACAATCCGGCTGGGCGAAGAAGTCATTGCCCAAACGGTCTGCAAGCAGGCGGTCAAAGCAAACGATCGCCTTCAAGGCCGAGAATTGGAACAACTTCTCGATGCCCTTCGGCACTGCGACATGCCCTACACTTGCCCGCACGGGCGTCCGACGCTCATTGAAATGCCGTATTCGGAGTTGGAGAAAAAATTCGGCCGCGCGCAATAAGGCGCCGTTCGCTCTCGCCAACAATTTTATTCGGCGGGCAAAACGGCTTCAATGTCGGCGTGCTTTTCCAGCAGGTCCATCACTTTGGATCGAATGATCTGTTCCCGAACTTCTGAAACACCGTTCCGATCCTCCAACTGTTTGTTCATCTTTTCGGGACTGATATTGTACATTCGCGACAGCTCAACGATCTGTTTGCGAACCTCTTCCTCGCTCGCCGCAATGTTTTCGGCTTCGGCGATTTTCCCGAGAATAAAAGCGGATTTGACTCGACTCTTTGCGCTTTGCGCCGCCGTCAAATAGATTTCTTCCTTTTGATCGTCAATGGATTCTTTGGAAATGCCGCGCTTTCGGCTGTCGTGGACAATGCTGTAAACGAGGCTTTTCGTTTCCTCATCGACAATGGATTCAGGAAGTTCGCAAGTTACCTGAGACATCAACGCCTGCAAAAGCTGGTTTCTCACGTCGCGGTTGACTTTGGCCTTCAGTTCCGCTTCCAAATCTCGAATCACTCCCGACCTCAAGGCGACCATAGACTCCGCCCCATATTGTTGGGCAAATTCGTCGCCCAAATCAGGAAACACCCGCTCCTTCACCTCGACCACATCCACTTCGAAAACTCCCGTCTTGCCGGCCAGCTCGGCAACGGTGAAATCCGACGCAAAGTCAATTTTTACCGAACGACGCTCGCCCTTCTTTGCCCCAACTAACTGCTCGGCAAAGCCCGGTATGAACCGATTCTCCGCAAGGTGAATCCAAAAACCTTTGGCCAATTCAAACCGCCCGGCAGTCGGCGCCAATTCGGTAATCGGCTTTCCCTCGCAAGTCCCTTGATAGTCCACCACCAAAAAGTCTCCTTCCTTCGCCTCACGCTCCACGTCAAGAAAAGAAGCCCGTTCTTCCCTCAGCACCTGAACGGCTCGTTCCACATCGTCCTCCGTAACCGTCCGCATCTCCCGTTTTGCCTTCAACCCCTTGTACTTCGGCAATTCAAAGTCCGGCGCCGTCTCGGTTTTGACCACAAACTGAAAGGGCGCATCCTTGGAAAACTGAACCTCTTCCACGTCCCACTCTCCCACAAGCCGCAGGCCGTTCTCGTCAACGGCCCTCCGACAACCGACGCCGATTAATTCTTTCTTCACCTCCGCTTCAATGCGTTCGCCGTAAGATCGCACCACCAAGTGCTTCGGCGCTTTGCCGGACCGAAATCCGGGCAAATCGACGTGCTTTTGAAATTGGCTGGTGATCCGACCAAACGCCTCCTTTACCTCTTCCACGGCAAACTCGACTCGAATCAACTTTTTGCAAGGAGCTAATGTCTCAATCGATACGTTCACTTTGATCTCAGATTAACAAGTTCATCACGCCGTTCGACGAATTCCTTGAGGCGACAATCCCGAACAGAGCAACAAAGATTGAAATCTAGAAAACCGACGGCAAACCGTCAAGCAATTCAACAAAACAACCCAGATGAGCGGAGCGGAGAAACCTTTTTCTTCCCCCGCGTCAGACTCCCTCCTTTGCCAAACTACAGCGAAAACGCCCCCACAATCCAGCCCTTTGCCAACGCCTAAGGAAGAAAAACCCACTGGAGAGAGTTAACAAAAGGCTCATTGAAACCCGGCAAGGGACCCTACTCCAGCAGGGAAAACAAAGTTTTATGAATATGAAAAACCCTTGCCGCAGACGAACCTAAACCAACAACCCAAAAAAATCAAAACCCAAATAGAAATCCAAAAAAACCACTCTCTTGCGCCAGATGCGCCGGACGAAAAAACGACAATGCCTTTCTTAAATAGAAACCTCCAATGTTGGCTGTTTGGAATGGAGTCCGACGATCTGAAGGATACGATTTCAAATTATAAAAGTGTTTGCCGATTGTTGCTGGCAAAAGTTCCGCTCGAAGCGAAGACAGCCGCATAACTCCACTCCCAAACACGACGATTGTCATCGCTGGGATTCTCAAGGCGTATTGTCAGCAGGCTTGGCAGGCAGGTCAGACCTCTCAGACACAACATCGTTATCGTCGAGATTCTCAGCGCAGGCGGCGGTAGGTTCTTCCTTCTTCTCCACCGTTTAGCAAGCCATTTGCCAAAGAATTTTATCGCTCCCCCCGATAATTCGACGACTGCCTAACGAGAAAGAAAAGCAACCGATTCAAACACAATCTCCCCTCGACAAGAGGAACTTTAAGGTTCACTCGTTCCTTCCGTCAAAACAAGCACGCGGTTCGTCGGCAGATTTTTCCACGTTTCCCTCTTCCCACTCGGCCAGACTTCGTCCGCTTTTGCGGCGGTCTCTGAATTTCGGAGGTTTCTGGGGAGTTTTCTGTTTCTCTATCACGCATTGTGTTTTTCGCGCCGTCTATGCTTTATAGGCTTTTGGAGGGCAGAGGATCGTCTGGATTGAGGTTGGCAGGTTCAAAAGTGCTTGTTTAATCCCGCCTATCATACTTATCCTTAGCCCCTTTTATCGGGTATTGGCATGAGAAGAGGAGGATGTTTCGTGTTTCTTCGGCGCGGGCGAGGAAGCGGGATTGGTTGTGTTTTGTGAAGCGTCGCGGTCTCGTTTTTGCGATTGTGGCGGTCGGCTGTTTGTCGGGAAGGCTGGCGGAGGCGCAAGAGTTGTTCACAGAATCGGTGGATTTGGCGGCTGGGGAGGTGGATCGGATTTACGTGAAGGGATTGGCTTATTTGAACCGCAGTCAACGGGAGAACGGGACGTGGCCGGGTTCTCACTACGGGGAGGCGCCGGGCGTGGTGGGCTTGGCCGTGGTCAGCATGTTGGCGCACGGGGACGATCCGAACCACGGCCCTTTTAGCAAGGCGATTGGCCGGGGTTTGAACTACATTTTGGAGAGTCAGAATTCGAAGACTGGTTATATCGGCAATTCGATGTATAATCATGGGTTTGCTACTTTGGCGCTAGCGGAGGCTTACGGCGCCGTGGAGGATAAACGGCTGGGGCCGGCGCTGACGCAGGCGGTGCGGTTGATTACAGATTCGCAGAGCCGCAATCCCTTAGGCGCATGGCGTTACTCGCCGGAAAGCAAGGACGCGGATACCACGATAAGCGGGGCGCAAATGGTGGCCTTGTTTGCCGCTCGCAACGCCGGGATTGGGGTGCCGGAAGAGGCGATTCAAAAGGGGCTCCAGTTCTTTCGGCGATGCCAGACGCGGGAAGGCGGATATGGATACACTTCGGCTTCCGGGCCGAACGGGCCGCGCACGGCGATTGGGACTTTGGTGCTGGCGTTGGCTAAGGAGAAAGACTCTGAAGCCTTTCGCCGAGCATTCGCTTACCTGCGCCAGTCACCTCGAAGCAGCAGCTATTACCATTATTTCCTCTACTATGCCTCCCAGGCGTTTTTTCACGCTGATCCGAAGGAATGGATCCGATGGAATCGGGAAAACATCGTTGAGTTGCGCAAATCTCAAAACGACGACGGCAGTTGGGACGGCCAATTCGGCTCGGCTTTTTGCACGGCGGCCAGTTTGTTGTCGTTGGCGCTGAATTATCGTTACCTGCCCATTTATGAAAGGTAGAGGAAGAGTAGGGAAGGGCAGGCAAGAGGGAAGGCATTTTCCTACGGCAAGACGCAAATTGTGGGCAAGGCGGATCGGCTGGGCATTGCTGGGAACGACCTCGCTTGCTCTTCGTGCGGAGGCGAACGACGATGGGCTGGTTCGGCTTCTTAACGGTTCGGCCTTGCACGGCGAGATGTCTTCTCTCTCTCCGGCGGATGGTCTCGTTTGGCAACACTCGTATGCGACGGAGGCTTTGCGGTTTCCTTTTTCCTCGTTGGTTTCGATTCGATTTCCTCTCCGGCAACCGCGGGAGGAGAAACCGGAGGCGGCAGAGGCAGAGACGGCGCAATGTCGCTTTCGATTTTCTAACGGCGACGAGGTTTACGGAAAGATTGTGGAGATGGATGACTCGTTCATTAAAATGGAAACCGAATTCGGCGGAAGCCTTCGCGCATCTCGAAAGCGGGTGCAGAGCATTGCTTTTCTGCAAAACGGCTACCAAGTGCTTTACGAAGGACCCAACAGCGTGGACGAGTGGGTTCGGAGCAAGAGTCCGAATGGCTGGAGCTATCGGGACGGCGCGTTGAATGTGACCAACCGAGGCGTGATCGGCCGGGATATGAAGCTGGAAAGTTCGGCGCGATTGGCGTTTGACCTCCGCTGGGAGGGAAACTTTCAATTAACGGTGACGATGCACACTGAAACACTGGATCGTCACGACTACCGCAAGGGAGCCTATCTGTTTTCTTTGACGCCGAGCTATGCCTCCTTTCGCCGCGTGCAACCGGGGTCGGGGACGATGACGCTGGGCGACGTGCAGTTCCCGCATCTCGCCAACAAAACCAAGGCCCGTTTTGACCTCCGCTCGCATCGAGACAAGGCAATCTTCGCCCTGCTGGCGGATGGCGAAGTCATCGCTTCTTGGAAGGATGCGCGAGGGTTCGTCGCCCAAGGAAGCGGCGTTTCCTTTTCGGCTTCGGCGCATCAGTCCGCGCTTTCCCTCAGCCGAATCCTCCTCACCGAGTGGGACGGACATCTCGAATCGGAGTTCAAAACCGCCATCAAACCATCCTCCGACGGATTGCTCTTGGTCAATCGAGACCAACCGGCGGGGCAAGTGCGAAGAATTCGGGACGGACGGCTTCGCTTCCGTTTGCGCAATCAGCTCGATGTGGGCATCCCGCTGGAACGCGTTCGGCAAATCTACTTTCATCGCCCGGAAGAACCGGGAAACGCAACCCTTGCGGACAAAGAAATTCGGGTTTCGCTTTCCGGCGGCGGGAATTTGTCCTTTGCCTTGACCGAGTGGACAAAGGAAGTTGTTCGGGGAGTGAGCTCCACTTTCGGCCCCGTGGAATTCCAACCGGATTCCGTTCGGCTGGCCTCCTTTAACCTCAATCATCCGCTCAGGCGAACGCCGTCGGCGCAAGAAAACCCTGAAGATATTTGGAACTTCCAAGCAGAAGAATAAGCGGATGAAAACCAAAAGAAAAGGCTTGGCCACTTTGGAAAAACTTGGGAATCGCTGGCTCGCCATCGTGCTGGCGTTGGCCGGGATGTGTCGGCTTTTGGCCGCTTTGTCCGCCGAACCCGATGCCTCAGGTTTGCGGGATATGTTGCGCTTGGTGAACGGAGATCGGCTGGCCGGGCGGATTGTATCGGCTTCTCCCCAAAAAGGAGTTTTTTGGCAATACGATTCCAATTTCCCGCCGGCGAACTTCCGCTATTTTGCGCTTCGCGAGATTGATTTGGCGGACTTTCAGCAACCAAAAGCCAACAATCCTCAGCCGGGACGGAGCGCCATTCGCTTGACCAACGGAGACGAATTGGTCGGCCGTCTGCGGGAAGTGACCGCAAGCGAGGCAATTTTTGAAACCCCTTACGGCGAAGCGTTGCGCTTTCCAAGAAATCGCTGGCAATGGATTGCTTTTGACAACGAACCGGAGGATCCGCTGTTCTCCGGCCCGACAAGTTTGGACGGTTGGACGCGGGGCGAAGTGGCCCCGGCAATCATGCAAAGCGGCCATTGGGAGTATCACAATCAGGCTTTTTACGCCACAAAAGCGGCCTCCGTCGCCCGCGATTTGTCGTTGCCCGATCGCTCGCGTCTCCAGTTTGACTTGCATTGGAAAGGGCTGCTGAACCTCGCCTTCGCTCTGCACACGGATTATCTCCATCCCGTCAACTTGACGGCAAAAGACGAAGAGCCCGTTTTCGGCGGTTTTTACAGCCTGCGTCTCTCTTCTCCCTTTGTGGAAGTGGTGATGGTAAAACAGAAAACGCCGCTGCAATACTTGGGGCAGATGCAAACGCGGGCGTTCTCCGGGAAAAGAAAAGCCCACGTCGACATCCGCATAGACAAAGCGAGCGCCCGCATCGTCTTGTTAGTGGACGGCGAGTTAGTGAAGCAATGGGTGGATAAAAATGGCTTTGCGGGCGAGGGAAGCGGCATTCGCATGGTTCACCAAGGGCAAGGTTCCATCCGCTTCAGCGACTTCCGCGTGACCACTTGGAACGGCCAAATCGAAGAGCCTCCCGCTATTCGCGCCACCGCCAAAGAAGACCTTGTCACTTTGCGCAACGGAAGCCGGCGGACTGGAAAAGTGCAATCCGTCCAAAATGATGCGCTGATGCTGGCTTTGGCCGACGGCGAAACCAAAATACCATTGCAAGAAATCCAAAAAATCGAATTCGCCGGCATTGCCAACCAAAAGACAACGCCGGCCTCCAAAAGCGCAGTCATGGCCAAGTTTGCCGAGCGGGGCGTCATTCACCTAGAATTGTCTGAACTTCAAGACGAGCGTTTGCGCGGAATCAGCCCCAACTTCGGGCCGGTGAACTTTCCCCTTCGGGCGTTTGAAAAACTGTCCTTCGGCAAGCCCTAACGCCAACCACCCGCGCCAAGAGACCGCCCCTTCTTCCACCGCGCCTTCCTGTTTTCCTAAAAATCTCACTTTGCCGACTTTCCTAAACCTAATCCGCTCTGCCGCAAACCATGTTTCTCTTCTCTAAACTTCTTCAAAAATCCCAAATAATCCCAAGCCCACTTCGTCGCCGCCAGAAGAACAAACACCGCCACCGGAACGGCCACCCCAATCATCAAGCCATCCACACGAGACTCCAAACTTCCCAGCCGTGCCTCAACCCCTCCAATCCGCTCGCCCAGTCGCGCTTCAACCACTTCAATCTTCGTGTCCAACCGCGACTCGACACCTCCAATCTTCGTGTCCAACCGCGACTCAACGCCTTTCAACTCCGCCCGAATCGCTTTGAACTCGCCGTCCACATGGGAGCGGAAACTCTTCAGCTCGCCTGCGATCCAGATTTGGAGCTCTCTGTTGGTCATTTCTTGGTTGTTCATTCTCATTGGATCCGAGACCTCCGCCGGTGGTTCTGCGTCCTTTTGTTCGCCGGCCAAGACCTCGTCCGCTTTTTTTAAAAGTTCTTCTATATTCAATTCAGCCATTGTTTGTTCCCTTTCAGATTCAACAGACATCTTAGTGGGTTTCCTTTCCTTTATCAAACGATGCAGTTCCGCCATCCGCGCTTGGCCTTTCTTTTTCTGCTCCGCTGTAAGACGCTTTTCGAGAGCGGAAATGTGGTCTTCAAAAGCTCCGAATCTAGACGATGTGACGTCTGCGTTTGCTCTTGCCAACAACGCCCAAGCGTATGATTCGATGTAATTCTTCGGCACGCCTTCATCTTGTAAATACGCCTTACTAAGATTGAGTTGACCTCTGGCAAACCCCTGCTCAGCTGCTTTTCGATACCACTTCGCCGATTCTTCATAATTCTTCGGCACGCCCGCGCCCCAGTAATACAAATTGCCAAGCATGTTTGTCGCATCTGCATGCCCTTGCTCGGCCGCTTTCCGAAACCACTTCACCGATTCAAAAGGATCTGGCGGCAAATCAGCGAAATAAAACCAGCCAAGTGTGTATTGCGCATCGACAAGCCCTTGCTCGGCCGCCTTCTGATACCACTTTGCCGCTTCAATCCTATCCTCCGGCACGCCTTCGCCTTTGAGATACATCTCGCCGAGGGCGAATTGCGCATCGGCATCGCCTTGCTCGGCTTTTATTTTCGTCGCCTCGAAATGCCGGACTTCTTCGCTTTCCTGCCCGTTCGCCATTCCCGCGCCGCAAAGCAAAACGACGGCCGCCAATAAAGATGAGATTTGTTTCATGTCCATTTTTGAGAACCGCTTTGTTTTTAGGCTCTTGGGCGGAAGAAGACAAGCGGAAACGGGGAAGGAGTTGGGGAAGCGGTTGGGCGGCGAAGGCGGATTGGAGGGGCGAGGCAAAGCGTGGTTTCGGCGCGGTGGGTCGGCTTGGGGAATTTCTCTGGTTTGGGGGCGTTTTGGAGGCTTCAAAAGCCCTCTGAGACGGCTTAGTATCGGCTTAGTAACGGCTTTGTCTCGGTTTTGCCGAGGGGAAGGTGGCTTTGTTGGGGTGGGAAAATTGTTTCCCAAGCATTTTTGTCGTGATAATGTTTCTAATAATTCGTTAACTTTCCGTCATGGTCAGCAGTTTTGACGCAGAGAAGTTTGAGGAAATTCGCCAAGAGGCCGAGCAGGGCGATGTGGCGGCGCAATTCATTCTCGGCAGGATATTTTTCAAAGGCAAGGGGGTCCGCAGAAACCTGCGCGAGGCGGTGGAATGGTTCCGCAAGGCCGGCGAGCAAGGGCACGTGGATGCGCAGTGTCATCTGGGCAAGATATACTTCAAAGGCCGAGGCATTCGGCGAGATTACGAAGAATCGCTTCAATGGCTGCGCAAGGCCGGCGAACAAGGCCATGCGGAGGCGCAGGCGTTTCTTGGCAGAATGTATGCCAAAGGCTACGGCGTTGAGCAGGATTTTGCCGAAGCCTTTCAATGGTTTCAAAAGGCCGCCGAGCAAAACCATCCAAAATCGCAACTTGCGCTTTCCGTAATGTATCAGAAAGGCGAGGGCGTTCAAAAAGACATGGACAGAGCGCGAAAATGGTTTCTCAAAGGCGTCCGGCTCGGCGCCAGCATCCGGCCCGGCAAGGCTTATGATCTCTAAATTCAATGGCGCAAATCATTGCGATGATTTTGCGGAAAAGGGGTTTTGAATTTTCTGAAAAATAGAACGATGGTTTCGGAGAATGGATCTTTTGTTAATGAATTGCCGGGCAGATTCGATAATTCTCTCTTTGTTAATTTTTAGTTCATGGCGGCAAAAAACAATCAAGAAAATCGCTCCACAAATGTCTGGGGCATGATTGCCGACATCGTTGTTGCCGCAATCAACCGGGGACAGTTTCTTCCGTTGTGTTTGTTCGCTCTCGTCGCCTTTATCACGTGGAAAATGCCGTCTGAAGACCTCAGCAAGCTGGTTTTTCGCATTTTTGACGTTGTCGACAGCACAATTTTGGGATACTTTCTTTTTGGCTTGGCATGCTTGGGATGGATTTGTCATGCTCGTTGGCAACGAAGGATTTTTGAATCCGAGATAGATCGAATTGGTCGGGAGAAATCGCTTTTGCAACAAGAAAATTTAAAGGTTGACACTGAATCCAGCGAATTATGACTTTTCTTATTTACGCTCTGGTTATCGTTACAGTTTGGCACTTCCTCTGGGAAGCCATTTTGGCGCCCTCATTTCGCATCCGCCTTCGCTACGATCTTTTCCGTCTTCGCGACGAATTGCGGTGGCTTTATCACCGCAAACCGTATGTCGCCGACGAAGAGGTTTTTCGTTATTTGCAAGGCAGCGTCAACAGCGTCATCCGCCTGCTTCCGGGAATTGATTTTTCGTTGCGTTTCATGGTTGAGCGCGCCATTGCAAAAGACGAACAACTCAGGGAGCGAATCAAAAAGCGCCGCAAGCGGATCCATGCCTGCGGCAACCTCGAAGTTCGGGAACTGGAAGGCCGTATCGAGCGCGCCGCCCGGCTGGCTTTTATTGTGAACACGGGCGGATGGTTGATTTACCTCGTGTCTCTGGCCATTGCGTTTCTGTGTTTTGACGCAGTTACGAGATTCGTTCGCGATGCGTTGCTTCTTCCAGAGAGCGAACTGAGGCGAATCGCGTGGAGGGGAATGTTTGCCAATCCTCAGACTGTTTGAAAACTCTCGTCCACTTTGGGTTGGAATCTCTTCTTCCAGTCCGTCGGAAAAAGAATTCAATCATCGGCGATGCGGTAAAGGTGTGACTTTGTGCGAAGGATGAGCGAGTTTTCAAACACGGCGGGCGAGGCCATGAAACCGTCGTCTAGTTGGTTGACGGCCAGCACTTCAAAGTTTCGAGAGGCTGCCACGACGGTTGTTTTGCCTTCTTCGCTGAAGAAGTAGATTTTCCGACCGTGCAACAGGGGAGAGGCGGAATAGTTGCCGCCGATGCGTTCCTGCCAAATTGGCCGGCCGGTTGCGGCGTCAATGCAGGAGGCAACGCCGCCATCGTGAATCATGAAAATGGAGTTCTCAAACAGAATTAACGACGGCTTGTTGGAAACGCTTCGCTTCAGTTTCCACAGAACGTGCGAATCGGTCACGTTGCCGTTTCCGCCGGGACGAACGCACCACAGCTCGCCTTTGGCAAAACCTGTGCAATAGAAGATTCGGTCTTTGCCGACGGTGGGTCGCGTGCTTCCGGAATGCCCGATTCGGGATTCCACGCGCCATTTTTCCCGCCCGCTGCCGGGTTCGTATCCGTAAAGGCATTTTGAGCCGAGACTCAGCAAAACCGGTTCTCCGCCAAAGAAAGCCACTTGAGGAGTAGAAAACGCCTTGCGCCAATCGCCTTCTCTGTCCGGCTGGCCATGTTCGTTGAGGTCTTGAAAGTCGATGGAGCGTTTCGTTCGCCAAACCGTCCGCCCGCTGTATTTATCCAAAGCAATGACGAATTGGCGGTCGCTGCCGTCAAAGTTCATGATAAGAAGGTTGTTGTGAAGGACGGGCGAGGATCCGGCGCCGCGAAAGTGATTACAGTAAATGTCTCGTCGTTGCCAAAGCAGTTCTCCAGTCTCTGCGTCCAAGCAAACCGTGCCTTCCGCGCCAAAGGAAAGATAAACCCGCGCGCCATCCGTCGTCGGCGTGGGCGAGGCATAGGAGTTGAACTTGTGCGCGAATTGAGGCTGGTCGACTCGAAACAAAATCCTATCGGACAAAACAGCGCCCGATTCGGCGTTGACGCAGATTCCTGAAAGCCGTCGTCCATCTTCGGTAGCCGTAGTCAACCAGATTTTGTCGCCCGCAACCACGGGAGACGACCAACCCTTTCCGTGAATGGCCGTTTTCCAAGCCACATTCGACTCTTCGCTCCATGAAAGGGGCAAAGCGTCCGCGTCCGAAATTCCTTGCCCGGTCGGCCCTCGAAACTGCGGCCAATCCGCCCGGATGCTGTCTCCCAACACCGAAACAGCGCAAACAATCCAAACGAGGGCCATTTTATATCGAAACTTTTTGAAGTTCATGTTCCCAAATAAATACTGGAAAAAGGCGAGAAAAGAAACTCTTTTTGTCGTTTTAGTTTGAGTTTCAGCGCTTGCGCTCTGAAAGTCGAAGGCCAAAAAAATACGAAGCGAAACTCTGCCCCTTGTTGCCAACGATAACATCCCTCAAGGCCTTTACATTAGGAACTATTTCCACTAACAGCATTGCTTCTGCCGAAAATGCGGCGAAATCCCTTTCTTTGCCAAAACCGCCGCGGATCCTTGACTAAGCCGTCTCAGAACGCTTTTTGAGCCGCCGAAACAATCTTTGGCTCACCAATCCCCCAAGCGAATTCCACTCGCCGCTTGGCTATTAAATCGCCGCAAAACTTTTCTTTTCGTTATCGACAAGGCGAGATTGTGCGTTTTTTGCCATTTCCAACGAATTTTTTCTTCTTTTTTGGGATTTTGATCTTGACCTTTCTGGTGAGGAGACTCAAAATGAAGCAACTTTTGTCAGAAAATCAGTACTTTTTATGCTTGAAAATATGAAAACACTCTCGGTACAATTGGCAAGCGGGCAAGCGGGCAAGCGGGCAAGCGGGCAAGCGGGCCTTTAATTGTCGTCTTTTAGCGGCGTTGATTGTTTCCGCGCTTTCCTCTCTTTTTGTTCCCCTCGAAGAAAGCCAAGCGCAACTTTACGTCGACATCTATCCCAGCCAAGAATACACCAACGGCACTCTTGTCATCTTCTCCGGCTCTTCCACCATTGCGAGGCAGCAATCGCAAGGGCGAGGCTTCCGAACCACCGGCAGCGATTGGCTTCAAGACACTGCCCATTCCTATGACACTCTCTTCGCCTCCAATCCCGGCACCGGCCAAAAAAACTTGACGGCCATTCCTGTCTCCACGGCCACCGTCACCAACAAAGATTACGAATCCCTGATTGGCAATCTGCGCGTGCGCAACACCGCCTTCAGCAGCGCCAACCTCAATGTCATCACCAACGCCCCCACCCTCACCATCGAGGGCAGCAGCACAAACTCCCGAACCATTGCCAGTCTATACTTAAAGGATGATGTAAGTGGTTGGGATCGTTTCGGTCCGCGGGTGAGCGCGGCTTTGGGTTACAACAATAGCGACACCATTAAGTGGACGGGCGCCGGCGTTCTGACCAATGTGGCGATTGGCGTTTTTAACACTCGCGATCCTTACCTTCGGGCAAGGGGAGTAACTTCCGTCGGCAGCTTTTATGGCGGTTCCAGCGCAAACACAGTTTCGGTTGCGAATGGTCTTCGCTGGCGGGTTCACACAAACGTCATCCCCGAACCGGAGGAATACGCGCTTGTGTTTGCCCTCTTTGCGCTAGGCTTTGTTTTCTTCCATCGCCACTGGCAAAAGAAACAACGCCGCCAAGCCGCCGCTTCCTAGCCGCCGCTATTCCACCCGAAACCAGCGTTTATCCAAAAAAAGAAGAAGATGCTTAAATAGCCGAGCAACCGTCAAAGGCTTTGAACTGCCAACCTCTTGCGCCGGGCGATTCTTTTTGCGGGGGCGGTGCGGTCAGGCAAATTGAATCACGTTCTTAATGCCTTGCGCCCTGTCGAGCAACAACCGGTGGCACGCCTCAACGCCGAATCGCCCAGTGATTACAGAATGCGCCGCTTCCGGCCAGCGGCGAAGGAATCTGTCCAAATCAGTCAAAGCCGCTTTGAAAGCGGCGTCATCGGCGTTGACGGTTCCGAGGATCAGTTGGTTTTTCAACACGAGGTTGCGCATGATGGCGTCTGCTTCCACTTCCAGAGGAGGATGAGGAGCGGGGATTCCGGTGAAGACAAAAATGCCGTTAGTTCCCAAAACACTTAACACTTCGTAAGCAAGACGCGGGATGCCCACCGCTTCGTAAACCAAATCGATGTTGCCAATTCGCTCGGCAAGTTCCGCGACGGAGCATTCCGAACTTGATAAGTATTCGGCGCCGACGGTTTCCACTAGATCCGCTTTGGGATTCGGCTTCTTCAAACGAGAATAAACATAAGTGTCAAATCCTTCGATCACCAACTTCATCGCTCCCAAAATGCCAATCGGCCCCGTCCCGATAACGACAGCCTTCAAACCAACGCCTTGAGGGACGCCATCGTTTTTCTCCGCAACCCAAGGAAGTCTCTTCTGAGTTTGCCATACTTGGGCGACCGCCTTTTCGGCAATGGTCAACGGCTCCACCAACACGGCAATCTCCCGCAAATGCTGGGGAACCGCGTACAAGAAACGCTCTCGCTCCACGTATTCCTCCGCCATAAAACCGTGCTCCGCCTTGATGCCGCGTTCAACAAACTCCCCAGTGGAACAAAAATCTTGAAGCCCGCCCCGACAAGGCCGACACGCCAACCGCCCGCAAGGACGCCGCACCGACGGCACAACCAAATCCCCAGATTGCAAGTTTTGAACGGCCGCTCCCACTCCCACCACTTCGCCAAGCGATTCGTGACCCAATATCAGATAATCCGATCCCGCTGGGGGTTCGCCATAGACAAAAGAGCAAATTTCCCGATCCGTGCGGCAAACGCCCACTTCTAAACAACGCACCTTGACGGCGTCGTCACAATGGATTTCTGGTTCGGAATGATCCAGAATCCTCAACTTCCGCTTGACGGGATAAACGCCTATTGCCTGCATCAGCCAATTCCAGTATTCGATTTCAAAAACGGATCGCCTGCCTCCATTAAAAGAAAGCGGCAGTATGGAGGATCCGTCAGTGATTTGGCAAACCAAGAAAACAAATTTCCGCGGTCTGCGAAACTTATTAGCTCTGTTCCCTCTCGCAAAACAAGCATCCTTTTCCAAAACAGAATATTCTCTACAGACAAACCAATTTTGTCCGGCAATCGCCCTTCCCTCTTGTCATTCGAGAGTTAAAACTCGATCTGCGGCGCCGGCCTCATCCAATTCAGAAAGCCCTCCGCCCTTGTCTTTTCTCTGTGCATGCCTTCTCCTTTGCCGAACGGAAAACAACCCCGCCAAACATCGTCAAACGAATTTCAAAACAGTGGTCGACGCATCCCAATCCCAATTGCGGGGCGGTTTACTCCGAACCGAAGCCGGTTCTTTAATCGATACCTGATTGCCCCGCGCCTTCGCTGACTTCACAGACAACTCCGAAGGATCCGCAATTCGCTGATCCACCCGCTGATACGGCGCCGGTTTATGCTTGATATAAATTTTCTCAGGCGTGCCCGCCTCAAAGAAAAGAATCTTCGATTTCTCTGGAATGCACCGATACTCCTTATTTAATATCGCGCCGCCAAATATAAACCGTTTCATATAAGCGCCTTTCTTATATTGATAGACAGAAGTGAACACCTTCTCCCGATCCGGTATTGCGCAATAAATCAAATCTTGCCCGACGAATAGCTTGTCCGCTAACTCAATCACTTTGTATCCACCGTCTCGAAAGACCAACAAAAGCTTGTCAAACTTCGAACAAGCCAGATCAAATTCATCGCCCGCTACTTTGTGCCCAATATAACCCTTTTTCCGATCATAACTTACCTTGAATGACTTGAACGCCGCCGCCTTCGCTTCGATCACTCCGAATCTGCCGATCTCCGTCAGCCTGCGGTATTGGTCTTTATACTCGGCGACGAGCCTTTCTAAATGCTGAACCGCGTATTTGGTTAATGCCTTCAGACGCCGTCGGATCTCAGCCAACTCGGCCTTCACCTTTTTTATTTCATCCTTGTGCTTACCAATGTCAAACAGTGAAATTCTGCGAATTTTGACTCCTAAAAGCATTTCTATATCGTCATCCGTCAAGTCCCGATAATACTGATCTTTGAACGGCTCAAATCCTCGATAGATTGCGCGATAAATCGCGTCGTTTGTTTTGCAAGCCTCAATCTTTTTATAGATTCGATTCTCGATAAAAATTCGGACGAGGGTTTTGAAAAAGAGACTCTCGAGCAACTTTTTTTCTTGAATCTCCAGATCCTTCCGCAACAGTTCAACCAAGTCCTTTGTATTCTGCCTGACGACTTCGGAAACCGTCATTTCAACGGGACGGTTGTCACGAATCACCGTAATTCGGCTGGAAAGCGAAGTTTCACATCCGGTGAATGCGTAAAGCGCTGGAATTAACTTATTCGCCTCCATGCCGATAGGAGACTTAATCTCAATCTCAATATTCTCAGCCGTAAAATCATTAATGCTTCTTACCTTCAATTTCCCTTTCCTTGTAGCGTCTTCAATCGAACTAATAAGAGATTCCGTGGTTGTCCCGGGCGGAACCTCAGTAATAAGCAAAGTTGTATTATCTTTGACGCGAATGCGAGCGCGGATGCGGACACTTCCCCTCCCATCATCATATTCAGAGGCGTCCATTATTCCCCCGGTGACAAAGTCTGGAAACAACTCAAACGGCCGTTTTTGCAAAACTGCAATCTGCGCTTTTAGCAACTCAATAAAGTTGTGAGGAAGAATCTTAGAGGAAAGCCCGACGGCTATCCCCTCAGTTCCCAGCATCAATAAAAGCGGTATCTTCGACGGCAAGGAAACAGGTTCCTTCCCACGGCCGTCATAACTTGGCACAAACTCCGTCAGTTCGCCGCTAAAAATCTCTTCGCGGGCCAAAGGCGTTAACCGACATTCGATATAACGAGCCGCCGCCGGAGGGTCTCCCGTAAAAACATTGCCGAAATTTCCCTGCCCCTCGATGAGGTAACGCTTGTTGGTCAACACCACCAAGGCGTCGCCAATGGACGAGTCTCCATGCGGATGATATTGCATAGTATGCCCCACGACATTCGCCACTTTAATAAATTTCCCGTCGTCTGTCTGGTGCAGAGACCAAAGAATGCGCCGCTGAACCGGTTTCAATCCGTCGGCCAAATTAGGGATTGCGCGATCGCGGATCACATAGGAAGCGTACTCTAAAAAACTGCGATCCATACGGGCTCGCAAACCTCTAAATTTATCTTTATCCTTCGAATCTCGAGAAGATTCTCCCAGCCGCAATCTAATTTGTCCATTTTCGTTCATACGATTAATCTTCCTTGGGAACTATCAAGTTTTTCATGATGTATGCTTTGCGATCCGGAGTATTTCTTCCCATGTAAAAGGTGAAAATTCCGGCTGCGTCTCGGTGGGCGGCGTACTCGACCTTGCTCAAACGCATTGCGTTTCCAATAAAGTTCTTAAACTCTTTGGGAGAAATTTCGCCCAGCCCCTTGAAACGAGTAATTTCCCGGCTTTTGCCTATCTTTTTTTCCGCCCGATCCCGATCGATTTCAGAATAACAATAGATTGTGTTTTTTTTATTGCGAACCCGAAAAAGAGGAGTTTCTAATATATACAAATGTCCTTCGTAAACGAGCTGGTCAAAAAAACGAAAAAAATAAGTAATCATTAAATTGCGGATGTGGAGTCCGTCTACGTCTGCATCGGTCGCAAGGATTACTTTGTTATACCGCAGGCGGTCTAACGAATTCTCCACTCCGAGCGCGCACATTAAGTTATACATCTCGTCGTTCTTGTACATTACGTCTCGTTTGAGATCCCAGACATTTAAGGGCTTGCCTTTTAGAGTAAAAATGGCCTGAGTGCTAACGTTTCGGCAACTAACGATGGACCCGGCGGCTGAAACGCCTTCGGTAATGAAGATCATCGAGTCCGACCCTCTTCCTTTCTTTTTGTCAAAGTGGATTTTGCAATCTTTAAGCTGAGGGATGCGAATGCGGACGGACTTTGCGCGTTCTCGGGCGATTTTTTTCACCGCTTGGAGCTCTTTGCGCAACAGTTTCGTGTCTTCGATTTTGGCGACCATCTGCCGGGCGGTTTCTTTGTTGCGATGAAGGTAGTGGAGCGTTTCCTCGCGAACTTGGGTCACTAGTTCCGAACGAATCTCCGTATTGCCCAATTTGTTCTTTGTTTGCGACTCAAAGACGGGCTCTTTGAGGCGAATGGAAATCGCGCCGACCATGGACTCGCGAACGTCGTCGCCGTCATACTTGCCCTTGGCAAATTCGTTGACCGCCTTCAGCACACCTTCGCGGAAAGCGCTCAAATGAGTCCCCCCATCCGAAGTATACTGCCCGTTGACAAACGAATAGAAGGTTTCCCCATTTCGGCTATTACTATGGGTAAAACTAAACTCCAAAGTTTTGTTGGCAAAATACACCGAAGGATAGATGGCTTCCTCTCCGATTTCTTCGCCTATCAAGTCAAGCAATCCTTTGCGCGAAAAGTACTTCTTCCCATTGTATATAAGGCGAAGACCTGAGTTTAGATACGCATAGTGTTTCAGCCGTTTGTCCATGAAATCATCCCGAAAGACAAAGCTCTTGAAAATATTAGGGTCTGGAACAAATCGAACCCAAGTTCCGTTGGGTTCGTTCCTGCAGCTTCCACGGGATTTTTTCTTTAGAGTTCCTCGCTCAAACGAGGCTTGGGCATAGCGGCTGTCGCGAACGCTTCGGACGACAAATTGCTTGGACAAGGCGTTGACTGCTTTGGTGCCGACCCCATTTAATCCGACGCTGAATTGAAATACATCATCATTGTATTTCGCTCCTGTGTTAATGGTCGAGACGCAATCGACGATCTTGCCTAAGGGAATGCCGCGGCCGAAGTCTCTGATTTCGACGGCTCCGTTTTCCACGGCAATATGAATCTCTTTGCCGAATCCCATAATGTATTCGTCAATGGCATTATCGACGACTTCTTTCAGTAAAATATAACAACCGTCATCATAATGAGTTCCATCCCCGATCCGTCCGATATACATCCCCGTGCGGAGCCGGATATGTTCCAGCGATGACAGCGTCTTGATTTTGCTCTCGTCGTATTTGTGATTTTTCCCCATAGTCTAATATATCAGGATTTGGACTCTCGCGAATTTTGACAACGTTCTATTGTAAAAAACTATTTTCCACGTTGGATCCTCTTTGGTTCGGTTGCTTGAAATAAGATTGGAAAATAGCTTCTTCCTATATTCGATTCAAAGCAGGACGGGCAGAGGGAACCTTGACAGTTCTTAAAGCAGGCAAAAAGCAGGCGGTGGATTGCGACCTTGCGGCGTAAACCGCGTTGCAGACTGCATCCAAAATTTTCTCGCAAAATTGCATGGAGAATAGAATATCCTAATTTGAGTTTCCTGTCAATATATTCAAAATAAAGACTTCGGAAACGCTGACGCAGCGAAGAGCAAGCATTTCGCTTTTTTTTTCTTCAAAATGCTTACAGAGTGACTGCTCTCCAGACGGGCAAGTTTTGCAGAATGCCGAAATGAGGCTTTGCCTTGAGTTTTTTTCCGGTTGCCAAAACTGTTTGAGTGAAGGAAGTGCATGATTCGACGGCAAAAACTTTTGGTTGTTTGCCGCGGATCGCTTGGTTACGGATTTTATTGGGAGAAAACAAACATGGATTTGAAGCCGTCGACCATCTCGCCGCTGATTCGGACTTTTAATTGTGGGAAGGAAACAAGAACGAGGCGGGAAAAATCGGGCGGCAATCGGCTGTTCTCAAGGGTTAGCGGAGTTCTCGGCAGGCTTCAGGGGATTATTTCAAAGTTGACAATGGAACGGATTGTCGTTAAAAGATAGATTTTCGTTCTCGGGCGCGGAAGAATTTTATTTTGGGAACATACAAGAACGACAATCGCATGCAAAAAAAGGCGAAGAAAAAGGGACGATCCAAATACCAAAGAGTGCTCGTCAAACTCAGCGGAGAAAGTCTCAGCGGGGCGGCTGGTTCGAGCATTTCGCCGCAAGAAGTGCATGGTATTGCCGGGCAAATTGCGGACATCAAAGACCTTGGGGTGGAGATTGCGATTGTGATTGGTGGAGGCAACATTTTCCGCGGTTTACAAAGCAGCAGACGGCAGGGAATCAAGCGGGCTACCGGCGATTACATGGGGATGTTGGCCACCGTTATCAATTCCCTCGCCCTTCAGGACGCTTTGGAAAAAAACGGCGTCGAGACTCGAGTGCAAACGGCTATTTCCATTTCGCAAGTGGCCGAGCCTTTCATCCGCCGAAAGGCAATCCAACACCTTGCGCAAGGCCGAGTGGTAATCTTTGGCGCCGGCACCGGCAATCCTTACTTTTCTACCGACACGGCCGCCGCTCTCCGCGCCAACGAAATCGCATCGGAAGTCATTCTCAAAGCCACCAAGGTGGACGGCATTTACGACAGCGATCCCATGCTGAACAAAAAAGCCAAACGCTACCAAACGATTTCTTATTCCGAAGCCCTGCAAAAACGGCTCAAAATCATGGACTCTACCGCGTTTTCCTTGTGCATGGACAACAAAATGCCCATCATCGTCTTTGATATTTTTAAGCCACACAACCTGAAGAAAGTAATTGCCGGCCAAAAAGTGGGCACTTTGGTCACCTCGTAATTCAGACAACAAACTTTTAAACCCATCTTTATCACGCTTATGCCAGTGGATAATATTTTGCTCGATGCCGAAAAGAAAATGCAGAAAAGCGAAGAGGTCGTTATCAAAGAATTTTCGGGAATTCGAACGGGAAAGGCTTCTCCCGCCCTTATTGAAAACATTTTAGTGGACGCCTACGGCTCTCAAATGAGAATCCGGGACCTTGCCGGCATCACCACCCCCGCGCCCCGAACCCTGCGCATTCAACCTTGGGACATCAGCATAATCTCCCGCATTGACAAGGCGATTCAAAAAGCCAATCTCGGCCTAAACCCTATGGCGGACAAAAAGTTTTTGAGAATCATTCTCCCGGAATTGAGCGAAGAACGCCGCATCGAGTTCGCCAAAATTGTCCGCAGAATGGCGGAGGATGGCCGCGTCGCCATTCGCCACGTCCGCCGGGACGCCATCGATCTGCTCAAGAAAGAAACCAAAGACGGCACGATCACCGAAGACGAACGAACCGTCGGCGAGAAAAAAGCGCAAAAGCTGACGGATAAATTCGTCGCCAAAATCGACGGACACTTGAAGAAAAAAGAAACGGAGATCATGACGGTTTAAGACGATCCATCGCCGAGATTTTCAAACGGAGGCAACAGGAATCTCCTCCGAGCACCAAACAGACCGCATGAACAATTAGAGAGTACTACTCATGGTCGTTGTCTTCCTCAAACCGCGCCACATTTTCGTCGGGACGGGCATATCCAAACCTTTCCCGCGCCAATCGCTCTGAGGTTTCCAAGTCTGTTTGAAGCGCGTTGTTAGACTCCTCCCACTGCCTCGCCGCCTTTTGCTCGCGGGCTTTTTCCTCTTCCAAAGCAATAATTTCCCGCTGCATACTTTCATTTTTTTGGATCACAGGCATATACCAAAACCATACTAAAAAAACGCCCGCAAGCAACAAAAGTCCCATCGCCAGCCAAACAAACAAGTTCCACATTCCCAAGCCTTCAGATTGGTCTTTCATTTCCCATCCCTCTTTACAGTTGCATCCTCTTAAAAAACTTCCCTCTTATTTTATCCGATGCCGCGCCATTTGTCCAGCTTGGGTTTTGCCAAGTCCCAAATATCTCTCGCCATTCGAACATTCAGCCGGTAAGTAACCATCGCATACACGCTCCCGCCAAGAAGCAACGGAACAAAAACCGTCAACATCTGCGCTCCCAACGTTCGACTTCCGATCATGCCCTCCATCCCCAAACGCGCGCCCCATACCAACAGCCCCGTCAAAACACCGCTTACAACCACCGCCTTCAACTCCTTGCACACGTCTCCCAATATCAAACTCCTAAACTTCCGCTTCAGCGCATAAATCAAGAGTCCCAGATTGAGAAACGCCGAGGCCGAATTCGCCATGCCCATTCCCCCTTGCTGAAACCAACGAATGAGCAGAACCGTCAACAACAGATTGACTCCAAGACAAACAACGCTAATTCGCATCGGCGTTTTTATGTCGCCCAAGGCAAAAAACGCCCGAGTGCAAACATTAACCAAAGAAAAGGCAACCAAGCCGGGCACAAGACACTTCAAAGCAAACTGACACCTCATCGTGGACTCCGGCCCAAACTGCCCTCTTTCAAACAGCAGACGCACAATCGGTTCCGCCAATACAAACAACAACACCGAGGCCAAGAAGTTTGCGTAAATTACATAGCCCACTCCCTTCTTCAATACGGAGCGGAATTCAGAATATTTCTTCTTTGCCGCCAAACCGCTCAACGTCGGAAGCAAAAAAGTCGCCAAGGAAACCCCGATCACACCTTGCGGCAACTCCATCAGCCGGACCGCATAATTGAAGGAAGAGACAATATAATCCGCCTCCCCAAAAGCAATCGAACTGCTTAGCAAAACATTAATCTGATACGCGGCAATACCCACAATCCCAGCCGACATCCGCCCGACAACCTCACCCGCCGCCGGATGCCTCCAAGGCAAGACAAACCTCAGCCGAAAGCCTTGCCTCGCCAACGCTGGCAACTGAAGCAACATCTGCAACCCCCCCGCAACTAATACCCCCAAAGCTAAACCAAATACCTGCTCTTGCATATCGTCCCCCATTTGCGGCGCCAGAAAAAACACCGAGAGAACCATTATAATATTTAACACCGACGCATTCAGAGCCGGAAGAAAAAAAATCCCTCGGGCATTGCAAATCCCCATCAAAACCGCCGCCGCGCATACCAGCAAGATATAGGGCGACATCACGCACATTAATTCAAGAAGCAACTCTGTCTTCATATCCCAGCCGCCAAACCACAGCAAAAAAGATCCTACCCCGACAACTAAAACTATCGCCGCGGAACAAAGACAAAAAAGTAAAGAAAGAGCAACATTCGCTGTCTCCCACATCGATTTCTCCCCGAAACGCACTTCCGTTTCTTTAAGAATCGGCACCAAAGACGCCGACAAAGCGCCCTCGCCCAACAACCGCCGAAAAAGATTAGGCACTTGGAAAGCAAAAATAAAAGCGCTGGCAACCGCCGAGTCTCCCATGAAACGAGCGCAGACCATCTCCCGAACCATCCCCAAAATACGGCTCAACAAGGTAGCTCCCCCCATTGCTCCGCTCGATTTCAACATCTCTGACATACTCCAAAAAACTCAATGTCCTACAACCTGTAAGAGGTTCTTTCCTCCCCGGTTCACCCCTTGCGCCGCCAGTGCTCAATCCGAAATGCCTCGCGATCTTGCATTACTTCTTTCATCTCAAACTGATCTTCAAAGAGCGGAAAGAAACTATCGCCTTCCACTTCGCGCTTAACGCGTGTAAGATACAAATCAGAACATGACGGCAATAATTGCCGGTATACTTCCTCACCTCCACAAACAAAAACAGGGCGGCCTAACTGGATAGAAAAATCTATTAGAATGTCTATTGAACTTAACAAAAGAAGATCGCAATCTTCGCATGCGTTTCCTTTTTCCTCTCGCCCGATCCATTCCTTGAACCTGCCGAAAACACTGGAATGCCTATCTATAAGTCTCTGAGGTCGTCGTGTTAGCACCAAGTGTCGACGGTCCAGAAGAGGCATTCCAATGCACTCAAATGTCTTGCGCCCCATCACAACGGCATGTCCCAGCGTCTTGCTTTTGAACCATTGAAAGTCTTCGGGAATGTGCCACGGAATTTCTTTCCCGTTTCCTATCACTCGATTCAAAGACATTGCGGCTATCGCTTGAAAAGGCCGCTCTCTTTGCGTTCCGTTCACTTCTTTTCCAATAAGATGTTTTTTTGGCGTTGTTTCCCGCCGTGAACGGAGGGTTCAGCGCACCATTTATGCGCTAGTTGACGAACGGCTTCGTAAATGCTTTCGTCAAAGCCTAGCCAATCGCATAAAACCCGCCGGTCTAACTCTCCTCTGGTTGGGTCTTCATCGGCAACATAAGCGGGCAGGAAATGTTTGTGTTTGAACTGGTCAAAGATGCGTCTGGCGTGCTTTATCTGCGCTTGGCTCAATTCCCGAAAGTCTAATACAGGCAAGGTTGTCGATGCGGTAACGGATATGCAGGCTCTGCCCGGTTGCTGGCGGTTGCCGTGCCACCAGAAAAGGATCAACCCCAAAGTGCTGTTGCCCCAAATCGAAAAAGCGTAATCCCAAATCTTTTTATTCTCTGGAAAGTTCACATTTGGCCAAGCGCGTCCGCCGATGGACGGCTCTTCAGTGATGGCGACAGCCAGAGGTTGCGAACCGAGAGTAAAATCAACGGTCAAATGACATCTGCCGGCGAATTGGTGCCAGACTTGGTTGGCTTTGTCTTCCATTCTCGGTCGAGCAATCAGTTTGCGGTCGGGCTTGCAGAGGAGACTGGTTTCTTTTTTGGCGTTGTGATTCCATAAAGTGGGATAGGTATCGGTTGGTGTGGGGATAGAATCGCTCAAATCAAACGGGCCGCGAGGAAGGCGGGATTGGGTTTGTTTGACGGGATCATCGAAAGGAGCGGGGCCGGTGATGTCTAGGCTTATCAAACCTCGTTCGCCAACATTTTTCAGCTTGGTCATCGCCAGCGTTTTGGCTTTGCATCTAGGCAGATGGAGTTTAGATTGCGTGAGTTGGTAAGCGGTTTGGACGAGTTCGAAGTCTTGGATGCGGACGAGATTCCATTTGGGTTTCTTGCGCTGGATATTGGCTTGGATGGTTTCTCCCATCTTTTCTTTACCGCAAAAGACTTCATCGGCGCCGAATGGTCCGCTTTCAAGTTTGCGTTTGGTTTTCTTTGCGCTCAGTTCAGTCAGTTTTCTGGCGGTTTCGCCGGCGGCCGCGAGTTTGTTCGGGCGTTGACGCAAAGAAACAAAGCGGGTTGGTTTGTCGGCGCGGGCGGAGATGGTTGCGCTTTTCTTGCGGGCGATGATGAGGCAATCGGCCATGGAAGTGAATGCGGAGAAGGCCACTTCGTAGCATTTAGCATCGGCGAGGCTGATTACTTCCACATCTTCGTAATCTTTGGCAAGGAGATCCCGCAGGTTTTGCCAAGCAGCGCCGGCGGCAGCAGTCAATGGCAATACAAGAGCAAGGACGCCGCCGGCTTTGAGTTTCTTGTTGGCAATGGCAACGAATGCGGAAGCAATGCCGGCGTTGCCGTGATAGCAAGTGCCGCGCTTCAATAAACCTATTCGTTTGGCCATATCTCTTTGGTCTTGATCGCTGGCGCCAAAGGCGGCAAAGGCGGCGGCAAAAGTGCCTTCATATTCGCCTTCTCTCGTGACGTTCCTCGTAAAAGGCGGGTTCATGATGACTAGGTCAAGGTCGTTATTGAGGACTTCGATTCGTCTGCGGTCTGTGCGTTGGCCGTGGATTTGTTGGGCGGGGTCGCCAGTATGGAACATGATGCGTTGCTCTGATTTATCTAGAAACTCCAACGAGCCAATCTTCACATTCCCATCGGATTGACGTCCATAAGGCATTGTGCCGAAGTGCGTGTCTTTGTAGTCGATGCCGGGTTGTTTGCCGGACAGGATGGATGCGGTCAGGCAAGTAGCGTAATGAACGACGTCAAAGCCGTGAAAGACGTCTTCCATCAGGGCTTTGTGGAGGTCTGCGGGGTTGTTGCCGGTGGCTCGTTCGTAGCGGTTGGCAATCTGGTCATACACGGCGGACAGCAATGCGCCAGTGCCGCAAGCAAAGTCGGCAATCTTTAACTCTCCGATTTTATCGGCGTTGCTCCAATCGATGTCTTTGATTTTGTTGCCGGCTAATCTTGCGAGCAGAGCGGCGGAGGTTGGCAGAGTGTAGAAGGCGGCCAGATATTTGCGGTCGACGATGAGGTTTTGGAAGACATGGCCGGTCAAGTCGTTTTCGTAAAGCAGGCCTTGCTCTTGGATGCGTTCGGCGGCGCCGGCCAGAATTCGCAAGACTTCGCTGGCGGGATGCGCGGTCAAGGCGTCGATGATTTCAATGGCGGCGTCGAAGATTGGCCAGTAGTTGATGTCTAGGATTTTCCTCCAAGTTTCCAAAGCATTTTGTTGGCGGTTGCTTACATGGCGGCCGCAGACTTTATGAATGGGATCGATGTCCGTATACGCGGCGGCGATGCGTTCTTGGAAGAGGAGTGCGTTGGCAATGATAGCGCCAGAGATGCGTCCGACTTGGGTGCGTTTTTCTGATCGCCTCTTAGGTGGCTTTTCTTGTTTGGCTTTGGGGTCTTCGGTCAAACCCAGTCGTTTGAAGATTTTGTGGACAGGCCCCTCGTTCAACTTCGCAAGGGGAGGGAACATGCTGACGGCTTCATTGATGCGGGTTTCCAAATCTTCGGCGGCTTTGTCAAAGGCGGTTTCTGGCACGTCGACCAGATGAATCAAATCGGCTAGATCGCAGACCGAGCCGGTGAGCCAGCCGGTTGTCGGGAAGCGTTTGCCTTGGGGATAAACGGCGCAATATTCCAAGTCTTTGGTTTTCTTCAACTCCTTGTCGATGTCGTCGACGGTGGCGATGCGGTTGGGGTAGCGCAGGGCAATGGCCGCTTCGATTTTGTGGGGTTGGCCGTCAATGCGTTGGCCGACATGCTCTCTGGCTTGCTCTTCGACTTTGTGTTCCGGCACGTCCATCCATTTGGCTTCAATGACGACTGGCGAGCGTCCGGTTGCGGTGATGGTGATGTCGGGGAATTTGCCGGACGGAATGCGGGATTCGACTCGGGTTCGGCGCCCGTGCATCACCTTTTTGATGCGGCGTTCCAGCGCGGCGGTGGCTCTGTTTTCGCTGCTGCGAGATTGATTCATGATTTTCTATTCTATTGCTGTTGGTTTCATACGGCGACGGGCGCCGGGATATGCGGATGAGGATTGTAGTTGCGCAACGTGACGTCTTCGGCAACGAAGTGGTGAATGTTCTTCACTGCGGGATTCAGTTCCAAAGTGGGCAACGGGCGGGGCTGTCGGGTCAACTGCAAATCCGCCTGCTCTAAATGGTTCGCGTACAAATGCGCGTCTCCAAAAGTAAACACCAAGTCGCCCGGCGACAATCCACACACTTGCGCCGTCATCGACGTGAGAAGCGCATAGGAAGCGATGTTAAACGGCACGCCGAGAAACAAGTCCGCGCTGCGTTGATACACTTGACAACTGAGTGCCCCGTCTTGCACCCAAAACTGGAAGAAGGCATGGCAGGGCGGCAACGACATCTGATCCATTTCGCCGGGATTCCATGCGGATACAAGCAGCCTTCGGCTGTACGGATTGCCCTGAATTTCCGCAATGACTCGGTCAATCTGGTGGACGACTCTTCCGTCCGCCGTTCGCCAATCGCACCACTGGGCTCCATAAATGCGTCCCAAGTCGCCGTTCTCGTCCGCCCAATCGTCCCAGATAGAGACCCCGTTCTCGCGCAGATAGCGGATGTTTGTGTCTCCTCGCAAAAACCACAACAACTCATGCACTATGGACTTCCAATGCAGTTTCTTGGTCGTCAACAGCGGAAACCCATCGCGCAAAGCATGGCGAATCTGGGCGCCAAAGATCGACCAAGTTCCCGTGCCGGTCCGATCTGTCCGGCGGCTTCCCGATTTCCGCACGCGACGCAACAATTCAAGATACTGAACCATAATAACCGCTTTAGACAAACATATCCGTCTCAATAGGTCAATTGAAACGGTCGCCGAAAGAGGCGGATTGTCTGTTGCCCTCGACCGTTTAGCCTCAAATTCCAGTTTACCGTTGCCGCCATACTGACTAATTTGCCGGCCATGCAACCGTTGCCTCAAACACAATCTTGTTTTGCCTGTGGAAAAAACAATCCCCACGGTCTGAACCTCGCTTTTCGCGCCGACGGCTCGCAAATCACCACCGTTTGGACTCCAACTAACTGGCATACCGGCTTTGCCGACACCATTCATGGCGGGATCATCGCCGCCGTTCTTGACGAAATTATGGCCTGGACTTGCGGCATTCTCGGCGGACGCTTCGCGGTATCCGTCGATATAAGCATCCGCTACTTGCATCCCTTGCACCCCGGCGACATCGCCAAAGGGAATGGAAGCATCAAAGAAAACCGCCGCGGTAAAATCTTCAAGACTTACGCGAATCTTCGAGTGGCCGATATCGAAATTGCGTCCGCCTATGGAACCTATCTGGCCATCAAATCCGCCACCGAAGAAAAACTCTTAGCCGACTTCGGGTCGGAAGCGAACAATCTTCAAGTCTGTCGATCGACACTAAAACCAAAGGAATAAATTTGACTCGCCAGTGGGTATCACCTTGTGCCTTGCTGTACACAATCAAGAAAGCCAAAGACAAAAGAGAGACCACGCAGTCAAACTCGGCAAAAGATTAAGTAAAGCACTTCAGCATTCGAACTCATCTAGGTTTTCCCCGGAATATGGCAACTGCAGAAATAAGTCCCCTCACAATTTTCATTATTGCTACAGTTAACAAATGGATCGCCAAAAGTTTCACACTCCGAATCCATTAATGTTCCTGACTGTCTAAGAACCAAAAACTGATCGATAAACAACACGCCGCCAATCACAGCCGAAATCATAAGATTCCAACTAATGAGAATAACTTTATCTGCTACAATTTCTTTTATCTTATTCATGACTCTTCTTTATTTTTCGTTATCTACCGTTTTGCTCCGATTCTCTGCTTTGGACTTTCTAGCGCCTTGCAAATGTGCCAAAGAAACAATCTGTGGGATTCGAGAAGCATGGGTATAGAAGATGGATCTGACCAGTTTCTGGTCGTGGCGAAATCGGCAGTCGATATAGTAATAATTCCCCGGTTCTTGAAGCACCTCTCGAATGGCCACGACCTTTTCCACTTTATGGGCAACTCCTACGTATTCAAATTGAGACTTGGACTCTCCGTTTTCCAACTCCTCGAATTGCTGGTAACGGAATTCCAGAGGCAAGCTGATATCCAGTATGTTGGTGGAACGCTGGACGGAATAGACGGCCCGTATAAAACCGTCGCTCAATGGAGGCTCTGGATAGAAACGTGCTCCGGCATTTTCTTGAAAACGCAAAATGTTCGGATTGGACGGAGACTTTAGCATGCGCTCTTCCGAAGCGGTAAATTCAACTCTCTTTGGCAAACTCTCGCCATTATTAAAGCGTTCGACCTTTACATTATAACCAAAGGCAAAAAAGTTCGTCCGTTACCATTTCGTGAGGATAAGGATGAGACAAGAGGGGATGCCGATTTGCCAAAAAACGAGCTGAACAATAAGCCAGCCATGGAATATTCACTTCTCCCTCATTACTTACGGGATGCTCGCCCGGCGTTACTAACACTTGCTTTGCATCCTTTGGAATCGGTTCTGTAGCGAGAACAAAACCTATTTCAGTCACAGCGCTAATTGTTTCTTCATCATAATTGTAATCGTAAAATCGAGTTGTGTTTAAGACATAACTCTCGCTGTTTTTATTATACAGAGAATAGTTGGATGTTTTCGGTCTCTCGGACATAACTTCAATAAGCCATTTTTCTCGCGTAAACGTGCAACAAACGAGAGAAGCGAACAATGGTTTTCGGCTTTCTTCTTTGCGATGGTCAAAATAACTGAGTTCTAAGTGAACGTCGATGATGGGTGTTTCCGGTTCGGCGACGTTTGCGGTTGCAGTCCACATAAACAAAGCCATCAAACTCAACGCCATTTTGCTGGTAAATGGCACAAACAATTTCTTTTTCATAATTCGTTCTTCCTGTAAATTGGGCGTCGAAGGCGGCAAACTATGCAGTTGCGGCGCAAAGTCCGAAGGCTACAAAAGGCAGTATATTCACCCACGCATTCCCGCCAGAGTTCAAGGAGCATCCGCAGGGGAAATTCAGTTCCCAAGCCATGTAGCGATAGACGCCGAACACAATGGTCAACCAAAGCAGAAGCGCCGCTTTAGGAAATTACTGAATGGATACAGCCAGATAAGTCACAACGATCAATTCAACCAAGGAAGCGGACAGCCGAACTGCGCCCTCTGTCAGAAAAGGAAAGAGAGGATTTGTCCGTTTCCAGATGTTTCCGTCCGCAATGGCTAGGCCAAAACAACCATCAGTTTGGAAGCGTCGGTAAATTAAAAGAAGGCCGCTCGCCCCGTAAATGGCGACTATCCAAACCCGCGCTGGCCAAGTTTTCTTGGCCGAAGAATCGCTTGCCTTTTTCATGTTTGCGGATAACATAAAGCCCCGACATCAAGTTGGCAATCTTTTTTTCAAGCGAATCTGTGAACCCGCAAGCAAGTTGAATTCCAATCAAATTTGCGCAAGAAGTTTGCCGAGATAACAGTTTGGCTTTTTTGACAAACAGAAATACGATGGAAATCTTATGAAACACGCATTAATTTTTAAGAAACTGTCGCGGTTGGGTTTGTTGGCTGTCGTTTTTGTGGCGGCAGACGCGGTTACGGCGCAGATAAACAGAAGCATTCGCCCCAACGTTGTTGTGATCCTCTCTGATGATCAAGGCTGGGGAGATCTTAGCCTTCATGGGAATCGTAATCTCAACACACCTTCCATTGATTCGTTGGCTCGTGAGGGCGCTCAATTCGAAAGGTTTTATGTTAGTCCGGTCTGCTCGCCTACGCGAGCGGAGTTTTTGACGGGGCGCTATCATCTTCGCGGCGGAGTGCGAAGCACTTCTGCCGGCGGCGAACGGTTGGACTTAGATGAAACCACCATTGCCGAGGTGTTTCGCGATGCCGGCTACGCCACCGCCGCTTTCGGCAAATGGCACAACGGTATGCAATACCCTTACCATCCGAATGGAAGGGGTTTTGACGAGTTTTATGGATTCTGCTCCGGACATTGGGGGAATTACTTCAGCCCACCTCTGGAACATAATGGGCGGATTGTTTCAGGAAACGGATTCGTCGCCGACGACTTCACCGACCGATCTATTGAATTTATACAAACCCATCGCGAACGTCCTTTTTTCCTATATCTGGCTTACAACACGCCTCATTCTCCAATGCAAGTGCCGGAGCGTTTTTGGGAAAAATTTGCGGGACGAGAGCCGGCCATGCGCGGTCGCGATCCTGATCGGGAAAATCTCCAACATACCCGCGCTGCATTGGCCCTATGCGAAAACATCGACTGGAACGTCGGACGCATACTAAAACAATTAGAAGCGTCTCAACTTGCGCGGAATACTATCGTGGTTTACTTCTGCGACAACGGGCCCAACGGCGCCCGATGGAACGGCGGCATGAAGGGGCGAAAAGGTTCGACCGACGAAGGAGGCGTGCGCAGTCCGCTACTCATTCGTTGGCCGGCTCGAATTGTCGCCGGGAAGAGGGTTTCTCCCATTAGCGCCGCTATGGATCTTTTGCCAACGCTGGCCGATCTCGCCGACGTCCCTGTCTCTATGACGCAACCGTTGGACGGCCTCAGCTTGAAACCCCTGCTCCTCGAATCCCAACCAAAATGGACGGATCGGCTGATTTTCTCTCACTGGCGCGGACGCGTCAGCGTTCGCTCGCAAAGGTTTTGTCTCGACCATCAAGGCAATCTCTTTGACTTAGCAAACGATCCAGAGCAGCGGCGCGAGGTTCAAAAACAATATCCGGCCGAGCATTTCCGCTTAGCCCAAGCCGTGAAAGACTGGAAACAAGTGCTCGTTCCCCGTCAACCGCCGGCCTTTCGCCCGTTTCCCATTGGCCATCCTGACTATCCATACACTCAATTGCCCGCGCGAGACGCCGTTGCCCACGGCAACATTCGGCGGTCCAATCGCTTTCCCAATTGCTCGTTCTTTTCTAACTGGACTGACGTCGAAGACCTAATTACATGGGAAGTGGAAGTCCTCCAATCCGGAAAGTATGCCGCGGATATTTACTACACTTGTCAACCCGCCGACGTCGGTGTTGTATTAGAACTAAGTCAAAACGGCAATCGAATCCAAAACACGGTGCAAGAAGCGCACAATCCGCCGGAACAAGGCGCCGAGAACGACCGCGTTCCACGAATAGAATCTTATGTCAAAGATTTCCAACCAATGCGGCTCGGCGTCATTCGCCTGCAAAAGGGAACCGGCCGCCTCAAACTCCGGGCAACCAAAATCCCCGGATCCCAAGCCATCGACTTCCGACTTCTGATGTTAACGAGAGTCCCTTGATTCCCGCGAAAGAACACTTGCCCGACATTGCGTCTTGTCGCCAAAATAAACCGCAATCAATAAACTCCTCCACAAACACAAACCTCATGAACAAAAACGAACTAAACCAACTTCGCCAAACCGCCAACATCGCGCCGTGGCGCCTTGCCCTCGCCAAACGAATCGAAAGCCCGATAGTCCAGACCATAGTAACCGCCATCATTGTGCTTAACGCTGCCGTTCTTGGTTTAGACACCAGCGAAACCGTCCGACAAACATTGGGACCGATCATCCGCATTATCGACACTCTCTGCCTAGCCATTTTTACCGTGGAACTCCTTACCAAACTCGTCGTCTATCGCGGATTGTTCTGGCAAAGCGGCTGGAACCTATTTGACGCCCTAGTCATCGGCATCGCCTTAGCGCCCGGCGCCGGACCTTGGGCGGTTCTTCGATCCCTTCGCGTCCTCCGCATCCTTCGGCTCTTTACCGTCGTTCCCCAAATGCGCAAAGTCGTCGCCGCCTTCCTTCACGCCATACCCGGCCTTACTTCTGTCATGGCCGTCATGAGCATCTTCTTCTATACCGCCGCCGTTCTGGCCACCAACCTATTCGGCAACTCTCACCCAGATTGGTTCGGCACCATCGGCAAAAGCCTCTACTCTCTCTTCCAAATCATGACCCTAGAAAGCTGGTCTATGGGCATCGTCCGCCCCGTTATGGAAACATGGCCTTGGGCTTGGTCCTTTTTCGTGCCCTTCATCGTCATCGCCACCTTTACCATTCTCAACCTCTTCATCGGCATCATCGTCTCTACCATGCAGGAACTCGCCTCCCTACCCGACCCCAAAGTCCCCGCCAAAGACCTTAGCCAACTCCTCGCCCGCATGGAAAAAGATCTCCAAGAACTAAAACAACAATTAAACACAAATCAACCATAAAACTCTCCAGCCAGAAAAAGCAAAGGGAAAACAGAAAACCAACCGCTACTTCTTGCCTCGCCCCCACAAACGCCGATAACTTCCCCTCCCAATAAAGCGAATGGAAAAACAAAGTCGGCAAGGTTTCAAAGGCTGTTTTTCCTCTCGTTTAGCCCTCCTAGCGCAAGCGACGAATGCGATAAAAACACGAGGGCGCATTGGTATGCAACAACGGCAACCGCACCGCCGTGTTCGTCCGCGTCGCCGCTATCTCCCCAGAAGCCGGCAACCACCCTTGCGAAGACAATAGGTTCGTCTGGCATTGAACTTGATATACCCGCCCCACAACCGACGGCCAACGCAACGAGATAAAGTGGGTCTCGCTCAAATCATCCGTAATCCTTAATGCGGGCTCCGGCTGCGGCGCATTCCCTGATATCAACAACGATACCCATTGATTCGTCCACACCGCTTGATTCGTATAGGCCATTGCGCTTCCCGTCACCGGCCGCAACGGAAAGGTCAACCGCCTCCGTCCCCCTCTTTGGGTCACATTCACTTCATAAACGCCGTTGGTGATTGGACTTTCCACAACCACTTGCTCCACATTGTCCCGGCTGTTGTAACCGCGCCGCGCCGCCCTTGCCGGATTGGCCGGATCTAACACCCAAGGATAAAAATATTGGAGGGACGGAGCTGTGTTTGTGTTGGAAGTTATGTTTGTGTTGGAGTTGGAGTTGGTAACGATTGTAGGCTGAGTGAGATATAAGTTTAGATTGTTAACGAGCATTCGATCAGTAGAGTCTAAGGCGGGGGCCGGCAAGGTTTGCGGCGGCGGATCGTTCCAGCAAAGAGTGACTTTGAGTGGCTCGTTGCCTCTGGCCACAACGGGAAACTTGATGTAATCGGTGTAGTCTTTGGTTGTTCCATTGGTGGCCACGGTTCGGATGTTGTATAGAGGAACTTCTTTGATGTGGGCGAGGGAATCGCTGTGGAAGTTGTTGGTCATGAGGTTGGCGGCGGATAGGGCGTTGAAGAGCCCCCAACCGAAGCGATAGTCGGGGCCGGGATGATCGCCGGCTTCGTCGGCGGTATGAATGGCGAGCGCGCGCAAAGTGGAGGCGAGCATTGGCTGGTTGTTGGTTCCCACTTGCCGCCGATGCAGTTGCACCAACAAATTCAACGAACCCGCTACCGTCGGCGCCGCCATGCTCGTGCCGGAATGAGCGGTGTAGTTTGTATTGACCGTATGAGGAGAAAAGGTATAAGTTGAGTAAACATGTTCTCCGGCGGCAACGACGTCGGGCTTGATTCTTCCGTCGTCCGTTGGCCCCCAACTGCTAAATTGGGTCATCACTACGTTGGTATTTGGCACCAAGTTAGTCGTCATCACCGTGTTGGTAATCATCATGCCATCAGGAGCAGTGGTTATGTTTGTGGTAGTGACCACGTTGGCTATCGGGGAACCGTAGCCGCCTGGGATTTTGTGAACGGCGCCAACAACCAAGCCATTTTTGACTACTGCGCGAGCCGTTAGAAGATCATAACCACCGTCGACAGCAAAGTCATTTGCAGGCGGGTTCAAATTGGGGGGAGATATATTCGTCCACACCATGTTGGTCATAGCCCAATATCCATTGTCGGGCTCAGGGTGAGGAGTCCCAGAACCTTCACCTCGGTCGTTGCCAGCGGTCCACACCGAAAGATAATAACGGCTCCAATAGACGATGTCGTCAATCTGTTGTGAGAAACGATTATAGAAACCGAAAGTGTAATCTTCTGTCGCGCTAATGGCAAGATCGCCTTGCCATACGGGGCGGCCGTTGAAACTGCCGCGCCAACCGCCGAGCCTACCGTAAGAGTGATTGGAAATTCGGAATTGATTGTTGGTGTTGGCAAAGGCGGCGGTCATTTCCGTGAAGTCATTGGGATAATCGTACGCGAGCAACGTAGCATGATGCGACATGCCTCTGGCTCGGACATCAACCCCGGCCGCCACCAATGTGCCGGCGACGTGCGTTGCATGATTCCTCCTTGTCAAGGAACTGGGGCTATTCTGGTTGATCACTCGGCTACTGACTTCGCCGGCACTGTTGGCAATCGCAAACTCTTGATGGCTGGTCAGAACATCCCCGCCGTCCCACATGGCCAGCTGCGTGCCTTCCCCATTGAGGTTCAAACCGGAAAGGCCATTGATCAACGCGCTGTTGGTTGTCCACAGTTCGTCGGTTCCAATCGTGTCCGCCGCTTCTACATTGAAAGTGGTAAGATACACCGGCAAACCGTGTTCTACTCCAACCATCACGGCAACGACTTCCCTTACAGCAGTTTCCCATTCTCCAGTTATTGGATTCTCGACTAGGGGAAAACCAGTATCGATAGGTACAGGGAAGCGCCACACCAAGGGCAGGCCGGTTCGTTTGGAGAAGGCTTCGGCTTCGGCGCGTTCGGCAGCTTGCCAAACGCCTAGCTCGTTGGAAAAGGCTCGCACAAGCTCGGGGCCGCCGCCGGTTTTCCAAAGTTCAAAGCCAATCGGCTCAGGCAAGCCTTCGATGCTAAGGCCAGGCGGCTGCAACCAAGGCGCAAAGTTCTCGTTGAAGTCTTCCAGAACGGCAGGATCAATGCCCGGCCCGTTCTCATCCACAATAACCGGCCCGTTGGGCGGGTCTTCCTCTTCGCCCGGAGCGGGTTGCGCCAGCAAGCCGACATTGCCGCCAGTCAATAGTGCCAAAGATGCGAAAAGAATGAACTTTTTCATAATTTCAGTCTTAAATTAGTCGTTTGGCGGCAATCAAAGCCAATCTTGCGTTTTGAGTCAACAAAAAAAGGCTCGCACAAGTTCAGGGCATCCGCTGGTTTTCCAAAGTTCCAGGCCGATGGGTTTAGGCAGGCCTTTGATAGTGAGGCCGGGTGGTTGCCGCTAAGGCACAAAGTTTTTGTGGAAGTCTTGGGGGGCGGTAAGGTCGATGCCATCTTGTTTTCGTTTATGATGTTGGGTTTGTTAGGCGGGTCTTCGTCTTTGCCCAGAGCGGGTTGGTTTTGTTGCGCCGGAACAACATGGCCGCTAATCAAAGCCACAAAAGCGACAAAAAGGAGAAACTTCTTCACGATTAAGTTTATCTTTTCCACGGGTTTATTTGGCAGAGATTAAGGCCCTGGTTTGTGTTTAGATATAGCAAAAGAACTTGTTTGTTTGGGGAAGGGATTGTGGCGAGAAATGGTTTGTTCAGTTTGTTTTTATACATGCGCCGTGTATCGATTCAATTGGGAGGTAGGTTTTTTAGTGATGGATTGGGAGGGTTTGTCTTGCGCGCTAGAGTGGGGTTTGTTATATTAGGAGGAATGTTGTTGTTTCGGGCGAAGGTGCCGTTGGATTGGTGGGGCAGGGTGCGGTTGAATGTGGATTCGGTTTTGTTGGATCATGCGCATTTGGAGAGGCGGGCGGCGACCACGGCGCTGGCGCTGGCGCGTTATCGGGAGTTGTATGATCGTGTGGAAGAACTAAACGCCATTGCCATAGAAGAGTTGGAGCATTTTCAGTTGGTGATGAATTTGTTGCGTCGGCGTGATATTCCTTTTGGGCCAGCTTTGCCGAGCGCTTGGATTTCCGGGATGATGCGCTCGATTCGGTCGGGGCAGAGAGGGCAAGTGATTGATCATTTGTTGTGTTGCGCGCTGATTGAGGGTAGAAGTTGCGAGAAGTTTCAATTTATGGCGGAGGGGTTTCGGGAGTTCGATATTGAGTTGGCTGATTTTTACGGCGGGTTGGTGGAGTCTGAGGGGAATCATTATGCGGCCTATCTTTTGATGGCAAGGGAGATTGATGAGCGGGAGGCTAATCGGCGGTTGGATTATTATTTGGATTTGGATGCGGCGCTTATGAAGGAGCCGAACACTCGGGCGACGCTACATTAACGGCGTCGAGAAAACTAGCGATGCGGCAGAGGAAAGGGTTTATGAAACAAGTTATGCGGAGGCGGTTGGGTGTTGGGTGTTGGGTGTTGGTTGGTGTTGGCGTTTTGTGGGGAATGGAGGCGGGGGAGGCCGCCCGCAAGCGGATGTTGCCGAATGTGATTGTGATTGTGGCCGATGATCTTGGTTTGGGAGACATTGGCGTTTACGGGCAGCGGCGTTTCCAGACACCGCAGTTGGATCGGTTTGCGGCCGAAGGGATGCGCTTTACCCGCTACTATGCGGGCAGTAGTATTGGAAAAGCTTCGCGAGGCGCTCTGTTGACCGGGCTTCACACCGGCCATTCCCGCATCCGCGGGAGGGGAGGGCACGCTTTGGCTTTGGAGGATACGACTTTGGGCGAGCTGGCGAAAAGGGCGGGATACCGCACTTGCGCGATTGGAAAGTGGGGTCTTGGCGGTCCCGGTTCCAGCGGCCTTCCCACGGTGCAGGGTTTTGACGAGTGGTTTGGCTATTTAGAGGATGAAAGCGTGACTAATCACTTCCCGTCCGTATTGTGGCGAAATCAAACTCGGATACTTTTCTCGGAAAACCTAAGCGAACAAGCCCAATACGCCCCCTATCTTTTTACCAACGCGGCGACAAACTTCGTCGCCGGCAAAGCCGTCCCTTTGAATCAGCGGGAGCCGTTCTTCCTCTACATTGCCTACACTTTGCCGCACGCGCCCCTTCAATCGCCCACCGACAAACCCTATCAATCTGAAGATTGGCCGAGGCCGCAGAAAACCCTGGCGGCAATGATTTATCGGTTGGATCGCGCGGTTGGAAGGATTCTCGGCGCGCTTCGGCATTTTCAGTTGGACAAAAGAACCGTCGTCTTCTTCACCAGCGACAACGGCCCGCACGCGGAGGAAGGAATTGATCCTCGTTTTTTTGATTCGACGAGAGGCTTGAGGTGGCGCAAGGGCAGTTTGTTTGAAGGCGGGATTCGAGTGCCTTTGCTAGCGCGATGGCCGGGGCGAATTCGGGCCGGCGTTGTCAGCGATCACTTGTGCGCCGCCTGGGACTTGTTTCCCACAGTGGCGGATATTGTGGGGATCAAAGCGAAGGGAAACATCGACGGGATTTCGTTTCTGCCGACGCTGTTGAACCGAAGGCAACGCCGGCACGATTATCTCTATTGGGAAATCCACGAAGCCGGCCACTTTGCCAGAGCGATCCGACGCGGCCATTGGAAAGGCATCCAAACAGGCGTCCAACAGCCTCTTCAATTGTTCCATCTCGGGCGCGATCCCGCGGAAACCGTAAACCTTGCCGACAGATATTCTCGAACAGCAAAGAGGCTGGAGCGCTACTTGAACGGCGCCCGAACCCAATCCGTCGATTGGCCCATTCCTCCGCTGGAAAATTGAGAGGCTCGTGGTTGGGCTAGCGCTTGACGGTGAAACTTGCTTCAAACGCGCCGTCCGGCTCCGCGATAAGCAGCCGATAGCCATTTTCCAAAATAAAGTACTGAATCCGTTCTCCCGTGTAGGGGTTTGTTCCAAAAGTTTCCAAAGTTTTTTGGGGCAAAGATTCCAAAGAAGATGGAAGCCGTCCATCGCCGGCAAGACGATAATGTTCAATGGCAAGAGAAAGCGCCGCTAATCGAACGTTCGCAAGAAAGCGAAGCTCTCTTTCCAGAAATTTTACAGTGCTGGGGAGAAACATCTCGGAAAGCAAAAACGCCATTGCAGATTGTTCCTTATGCTTGCGGATTTTCTCGCTTCGCAACGCAAGAAACTCTCGCCTTCGGTGCGCCGGAAGTTCCATAGAGGAAAATAATTTTTCGTATGTGTTTAGCATAAATCCGCAATCTTCATCCCAATGGGATGTGGCGTCTATCCAAACCGCGCCCAACAGTACAGGCGCTTCACCAAACGGGGTCTCCCAAGTGCGGTTTACCGGTTGTTGTATCGTGTTCCACTCTATCACCGTCTGGATCGCTCCTTTGTGATAGTAGTAGAGTGTCATGCACAATCCGCCGCTTAGCGCCGTCTGAATCTGCGCGGGGTTTTGCGCGGCGAAAAGCCATTGTGTTAGCTCGTCGATTTGTTCGGTTGTTAAAGAATGCTGATTCAGAAATTGTTCCAAGGCGAAGAGCATAATTTGGGAGGCGTCCCACCGAACCAAGTGAGAGATCAACAGGGGTTCTTTGGAAAGCGATTGCGTGAGTTGGAAACCATTCAATATGGAATTGTAGGCGCCTTTGGCGTCGGATCGCGCCAGCCGAGCTTCTGCCTCCAAGCGCAGCAAGCGGCAAGCTTTCTTGAATCCGCCAAGATGGGGCAATAAGGTTTCCGCGCCGTTCCGAAGATTGATCGGGTAGCGGCAATTTCCGATTCGGCTTCCCTCGCGAATTAGGTTCAGCGCGGCTTGATTGGCCGCTAACACCTCATCCATTGCCTGAAGCGTTTCCAGAGGAATTTTGCCCGCGCCCGCCTTCGTCGCCGCTTGGCTCAGCAGATCGGAAATGGTTTCCCCTTGTTTGTTGGTAATGATGATTTTTGAAAATGCGTCCGTGTAAAGAAACGCGGCGTTTTCGCCTTCTGGATAGGCGTAGGATGCCTGCAGTTCCTCTAGAGTTGTAGGGAAGCCTTGCGCCGAAAATGCCGCCAGTTTCTTCTCCACCTCCGCTTTGGCGAGGTGTTTTTTCGCAAAGAAGAAAACCAAAGAGATTGCCGCAAAACTCCCGACAACCGCGCAAATCCATAGATACTTTCGCCGTTTCACTATTTCCTTTCTATTGACTTTGGCTTGGGAAGGGTAAAATCTTTGCGGAGCGTTCGCAACTTTTCCTTGCGCTTGGCGACAGCAATTCTACACTGCCTGCGTTCATGGACCGCTTGCTAAATTCGCAACCAACCGCCGCCTCTCCTATTGGAAACGGCGCTTTGCGGCGCCAGAGCGAGGCTGTGTTTTCCTCCTGCTTTTCGCTAGCCCCGCAAACACTTAGGCCAAGCTGGAAGGCCGCTCTTCCCGGCATCAAAAGCATCCTAATCTCCGAAGACCAACTCGCCCAACAAATCGACGCGCTGGCGCAAAGAATCTTGCAAGACTACCAAAACGAAGAACCCGTTATCGTCGGCGTTTTGAATGGTTCGATCCTGTTTATTGCCGACCTAATCCGCCTCCTGCCCATTCCTCTTTGCATTGACTTCATCGGCGTTTCCAGCTATCGCGGCAAAACCCGCCCCGGCCCCTTGAAAACGACGAAAAAACTGAGCCTTGAAGTCAAAGTGGTCGTGGATGAAATTCTGGACAGCGGCCGAACGCTCCAATCCGTTGCGCAAACTCTCGAATCCTTCTCTCCTCAAGACCTCCGCACTTGCGTGTTGCTGGAGAAAACCGCCCGGCGCGCCGGCCTGATCCAAGCCGATTACTTGGGTTTCCAAATCCCCGATTGCTTCGTAGTCGGTTATGGATTGGACTGGGACGGGCGTTACCGCAACCTCCCTTTTCTCGGCGTTTTGGAGGAAGAGCGATGCGGCTAAACCCGCCGCCAAACCCGTCTAAAACTATTATGAACATTTCCGTCACCTTCCATTCCTATTTCAAAGACTTGACGGGAATCGAACAGACCCACGTCGAACTTTCCGAAGGCGCAACTTTGGCCGACCTTCTGGCCATTCTCTACCGGCAACACCCCCGCTTGGCCGATATGGAACGATCCACTTTGATCGCCGTAGGCGTGGAATATCAAAACCGAGACTACCCTTTGCAACCGGGAGACCGCGTCGCCCTTTTCCCTCCCGTTCAAGGCGGATGACCCAATGAAACGCCAGATCCTTCTTACACGCAATCCCATCGACGAAGCGGCATTGTTGCAGGCAAGACAAGCCTCCCCGGAAGCCGGCGCCTCTTTGACTTTTGCCGGCATCGTCCGCGCTGAAGAAAATTCAAAAATTATAGAAGCGATAGACTACGAAGCCTATCAGGAAATGGCTGTCCACCAATTCCACAAACTCTTGGACGCCGTCGAGGCACAATGGCCCATCGAGTCTCTGCGTCTGATCCATCGCATTGGCTCTGTAAAAGTCAACGAAATATCCCTATGGATCGAAGTCGTTTCCAGACATCGAAAAGAAGCCTTCGCCGCCGCGCAATGGCTAATTGACGAAATGAAAAAAACGGTTCCCATTTGGAAACGTCCCCTCCCAACGGCTTCTTAAAAACTCTTGCCAATAGCAAACCCCGCGGACTGCGAAGAGCCCGAAGACGCGCAATCTTTGAATTTCCCGGCGCTGTTTGCCGCTTTTGCTACGACATGCCCCAAAAAATCGAAGAAAGACGAAAAAAGTTCGAAAAACTCTTGCGCTCAATCTCACTTTTTGATTTTCTTGCTTTTGGCATTTTCAAGTGGGGCGATTCGCTATCGGGTCTTCCCGCTGAAATATCACAGTTTGGATATGCATTTTCGGCGGGAGAGTCTTAACGTTCTCTTTCCTGTTGGCTTCGGCGAACAGGCAGGAACTCGCGTGATTTGCTCCGCTTGGAAATGCCAATCGGCCTGGACGCGGGAGCAGTTTTCCCAAAAGGGATTGAGGAGAGGATGAAAGTCTCTCAATGGGACTCCCGTTGCCTGAAATAAAGGAATTAAACAAAGTAACAAAAGAACATCTATGGCTGAGGAGTTCGGAATCGAGGAAACCGCCGATTTGCTTGGAGAAGCTTGGCGGCTATTGCCGGATGATGAAGTCAAAATACTGTGGGAATCCCTTGGCGACGGCCAATATCGTTGACTGTGATTCTGCCGCAAGCGGAAGGGGAAACAGCGATTCCTCCGCTTGTCGCCGCAACGCTAGAAAGTTCTGGCAGCCAAAGAAAAAACGACGCAAAGAAATTTTAGTTTAAAAGTTTAGAATTTAGAAATCAGAAGAAATACGGAGTTACTATCAAAATATTTAGCATTTTTAAAGACACGATCATGACAACAAAATTGTACGAAACTAGAATCCGTTCTTTGCTGGCTATCGGCCTACTGGCCGCTATTCTTGCTCAGCAAAACGCAATGGCGCAAACCACTCCGCCGCCGGAGGGCACCGTCAACAGCCCCGGCTCCGTCCTTCACGGACGAACAACAAGAGTGGCTGACGCCATCCTGAGTCAACTGCCCAGCATCACTGAATACAACCAAGTCACCAACCTTGTCCAACTCTCTTCCATCACCAACCTAAACCTAGCCAGTCAAAGCCTAAGTTCCCTCCAAATCAACGACTTTGCCGGCCTTTCCCAATTAGAAACCCTAAACCTAAACAACAACCAATTGACCAACCTGCCCAGCGTCGTTTTTGACGATCTGGCCAACTTGCAAAGACTTTCTCTGCACAACAACCGGCTGGCCTCTCTGCCCAGCGGCGTCTTTGACAAACTCGCCAATCTGCAATGCCTCACCCTTTCCAACAACCGCCTCTCTTCTTTGGCAGAGGGCGTCTTTGACAAACTCGTCAACTTAGACACTTTGGACCTTGCCAGAAACGGAATCAGCGCCTTGCCGGCCGGTGTTTTTGATCAACTTGCCAATCTGGAAACTTTGCGTCTTCAAAACAATCGCTTGGCTTCTTTGCCCGATGGAATCTTTGACCGCTTGATGAACTTGAGGAACGAAGTAGAACTGAGCGGCAATCCGCTTAGCATTGAGATTTCTCTTTCTCCTACTATTTTAGAAGTGGCCGAAGGCAATGCAGGCACAACCAACGCCAACCTGCAAGTGCGCATAAGCCAAGCCTACGCCGAAGCCATCACCGTTCGCTACACTACCCAAGATGGCACCGCCACCTCCGGCCTAGATTATACCACAACCAGCGGCATGCTTACTTTCCCTGCCGGCACCACAAGCCTTACACAAACTATTTCCATTCCTATCCGCGGTGACACCTTAGATGAACCGCCCAGCAAAAGTTTCCGCCTCATACTAAGCAACCCTAACAACGCTGTATTTCCCAACAACGCCAACACTTTGCAATCCACCATTACCATCCTAGACGACAACCCCGTCTGTCGCCCCGTCCCCGCCGAGTTTAGTCTGCCCTCGCTCATATTTAGCGCAGACCGCCTAACCATCAGCGAAGGCCAAACTGCCATTTACCAAGTGCGCGGCACCACTCTTTTGCCCGATGATATGATCATCCACATCCAAACCAGTCATCCGCAGTTGACTATAGAACCGCAAACATTAGTCTTTGCCCCTACCAACTGGATGAACTTTTAAGCCGTCCAAGTCCGCGCCAGCGCGGACGCCGCCGACACCAACGAGCAAGCATACATCATGCACTCCATCCCCGCCAGTCAAGGATTTACCGCCATCAACGACGCCGGCATCGTTGATATAACCATTGTCCATACCGTCGTGGAAAAACCCAACAACAAAGACATCGTAGAACCCGAAGAACCCGTTGACCCAGAGCCGCCCACAAACAGCGAGCCTGTAGATTACGACCAAAATGATGATGGCTTGATTGAGATTAGTAACCTCGCCCAACTCCACGCCATCCGCTGGGATTTGAATGGCGACGGCCAGCCCGACAAAGAAGAGTTTGCCGACGCCTACAATCAAGCGTTTCTTGGGGCCATCGAGAACATGGGCGTTCCGGCGGGAGTCCCAATTCGGGGCTACGAGTTGGGGGGCGATATAGATTTGGGGAAGGATCCAACCAGCTGGCAATCCATCGGGGTTTTCGCCAACCCTTTCCAAGCCGTTCTAGAAGGCAACAACCATGGGATTGTTAACCTGTTCCAAGACCAGAGCGAGGCCGCTCTTTTCTATAATAAGAAGCCGAGCGGTTTGTTTGGCGCAATCGGCAATCGGGGGCAAGTGGTCAATGTAGGCTTAGAAGGCGTTCATATTCAAGGGGTTAACTTTGTGGGTGCATTGGCCGGGTTGAATCAAGGGCTTATTCGCAATTGTTCTGTTCGGGGTCGGGTAGCAGGAGCGAACAGCGTTGGGGGTTTAGTGGGTCATAACTTTGGCCATATAGCGGACAGCCATGTTCATGCGGCGGTTTTGGGGAACATTGGGGTAGGTGGTTTAGTGGGCTGGAATGCGGGCGGTTTAATTGAGGGAAGCACCGCGCCCGGCCAAGAAGGCCAAGAGTCTCTTGGATTAGTGGGCTTTGGCACGCCGGCGCGCTAAGGAGAAATCCCGCATTTTTCTGAGAGCATCTTCGTGGTTTCGCCCCTCTTGTTTAAAAAGGGGGGCGTTTTCTTTTACATTTCTTTTGGAAGATTATTTCCCCAAGTTCCATAGAGAATTTATCGGGAGAAAGGAGAGAGCGGGGTTATTCCAGCGGAGCTGCGGGGCGTTGATTCCCATCTTTTCGAGGGAGGCAATCGAAAAGAGAGGGGAGTTTCTCTGGCGCAAGAAGCAAGCGGTTAGGGCGGTGGCCAAGAGAGCGGGCGGGAAGAGGCGTCCAGTCAACCAGCCGGCGCCTTGCAAAGCGCATTCGCGTATGAGGGAATCTAATCGGCCTTCGGGCGTATCGCCGTCAAAGTGATCCGCAGCCTTGAGAGATGAGGCCATGCAAGTGTTTCCGAATGTAAAGGTAGTTTGCGCTTGCAGATGCAGAGTTCGACGACGTCTCTGCCAACTGTTCGAAGAAAATTGACGGCAACGTACAGAGAATGGTCAAAGCGCCAATTATCTTTGAAAAAAATGCTTGCCAGACGAAAACAATCCAGTATTCTGTTTGCTTTTCTGCAGCTGGTGTCCAGCCGTCGAGAAAAACAATCTGAACAGAAAAAGTCGAGAGAAACAAAAGAAAATGATGCAGCAATTGGATTCGTCTCAGAGGAAATTTTGCGATGCGCCCAGCGGCAACAACATTCGGTTGCTTGCGCCCGCTGGTTGCGGCAAAACTCTTTGCCTGCTTTTCCGATGCAAGCAGCTCGCTGAAAGAGGACTCCTATCTGGTCGTTCGCCTTTTCTCATTGTGACGTTTACTCGCGCCGCGGCGGGAGAACTCCGGGATCGAGTTAATTCGGACGATCGATTCTCAGCGATTCGAGATTTGGTGGAGATTTCGACGTTGAACAAGTGGGGATTCCGCCGGGTCAAGAGTGTTGCCTCCGTCAATCCCAAACTCGTCAATTCGAAGAAGGAGAAGTACTTTACTATGTTGTACCTCCTCCAACCAATTTGGCAAAAACACAAATTCATCAAAAAAGCGATGATGGAAAAGGGGAAGAAAAGTGTTGCTCCACGCATTTTGATGGATGTGATTGATGCTTTTAAATCTTTGGGATTTGACCATGTTCAGCACTCAAATCTGAGACGATTTTCTCAGCATTTAGAGAAACTACAAGAGCTGGATTTGACATGGAATCTGGAGGCACAATTTGAAGAGCTGGCTAAACTTGGTGTTTTGGACGCAAAAATTATCGGGAATGGAGCGGAAGTTGCGCAATCCGAAGCAAAGAGAGTCTATGACGCTTTTTTTAAATTTTGGAGAGAGGCCACAAAACACTTAATTGACAGCGCTACCATCACGATTGAGGATCAGAAATACTATGCTTACATTGACGAATATCAAAAGGGAGAGAAAGGAAAGTTTCTTTCCGGCGCTGCGCGTTATTGCCATGTCTTTGTCGATGAATTTCAAGACATCAATCCCCTTGACTTCGCGTTGGTTAAAGCGATTGTCAAACGCAATCGCGCCACGATTACTATTGTTGGAGATGATGACCAAGCTATTTTTGAGTGGCGAGGGACTACACCAGAATACATCCTCAATCCCGATAAGCATTTTGATTCTCCTTTTGATACGTACACACTGGAAGTTAACTATAGGTCTCCACGAAACATCGTTAGGCATTCTCAGAATTTGATCAAGCATAACACGCGTCGGGTAGATAAACGGATTCGGGCTTCTGAAAATAGCGGGGAAGCGGAAATTCAAATTGAAAGAACGAACAATCTTGCGGAGGCTTTGGAGTATGTTCACAATTTATACAAAACGTGCGTTGTCCAAGGCGAGAGTCCGAGCCGAGTAGCCTTAATTGGCCGCAAAAGAAGTCAAATTATTCCTTACCAAGTTTATTTTGCCTCAAAGAACATTCCTTTTTATGCCGCAGAGGACTTGCAGGTTTTCCTGAGTGGAACTTTCGACCGGCTTTTGGATTTGCTACGGATTAAAACTCGGGACGATACAACGCAATCTCAAAAGCAGGTTGTGAGTGACTTGTTGAAACTTTGCGACTTGGTCAAAAGATATCTACTCAGTAAGAAGGATAGGGAGAGTTTGCTCCGACATCTTCAGCGAGCCGAACCTGCCACCATGAGCGACGGAATAAACGCTTTATCCTCATATCGCGGGACTCTGAAAGGAAGTAATACTGACGGGAGTATGAGCTTGTCTATGGCGTCATCGATAAGATTGTTTATGGAGTCTACGAATGTGTCGGAGGCTCTTTTAGCTTTGAGTGAGCATTTTGAGGGGTTGCAAATGGATTTTGGCAAAGCCGCCAATGACATCTTTTTCACGGATCCTCCGTTTCTTCAGTTGGCCGCATACGCGTCGACTTACGACAACGATTATGATCGATTTATTGATGACATTGAACAAGCCAAGGAAGAACTCGCCTACACCTCTCCTTTCGAAGATGAAGATGAAGAAAGCGAGTCGACTGAGTCGCAAAGCCGTCCGATGCATTTAATGACAGCCTTGCGGACCAAGGGTAAAGAGTTTGACACGGTGGTTTTGCTTGATGTCGTTGATGGCATATAGCCTCATAAGAAAGCGAATCAATTAAGGGAACTGGAAGCGGAGCGGAGAGTGTTCTACGTCGCTTTTACTCGGGCTAAGCAGAGGGTCGTGATGTTGGTTCCCACTCACTTCGGCGGCAAGGAAACTACTATTTCCCCTTATGTTCAGGAACTTGGCCTTTTGGATTAAGCCGTTCGCCATCTATTAAACAAATCTAGCGTGAATCAAAGATAGTTGGGAACGCTTTGGTTCAAGGGAAAAATGGTTGATACCAAAATGTCAAATAAATGTTGGGTGAAGTAAAGTGGTTTGTCCTTGTTTTATTTTTTGAATATGATGATTCGATTGCTGTTGGTTCCTTTTGAATTGTTGGATATTCCCCAGCAATTGGCGGTTTTGGTAAAGTGTTGAGAATGAATCAGGATACAGTTAGGATACAGGCCGGAAGCCAAGCCTGCATTGACGATTTCGTTTTCAAGGGAAAGCGAGCCGCGCCGAATCTCGCCAACCTCAAACGCAATCCAACCGCCGGGGATCAGTACCCTGCGAAGTTCTCTTAAAACATCGGCCATACGAGAACACCATTCTTCCAGGGATTTTATCTGCCATATGTTCTTTCTTTCTACATTTAGCTCGCAAAACCACATTCGGATCCAGTTGTCTTGAATATAATCCACCGTGTCTAAAAAAGGCGGGGAAGTGACTGCCAGCCGAACAAATTCACTGGGCAAACGCGGAGTCTTATGCGCCGAATCACTAAACAACAGGGTTTTCCTCTGAAGGAAATGATTGGGGATTAGATGTCGCAATAGCTGCTTAGACTTTCGCCATATAAGGGCCTTTGTATTTCGGTATTCCGGCTGTTGGTTTTTCTTTTGATTGATGCGTTTCTGAGAGTCCACTGAGGTTGCTTGGTTAGGCGGCAGTGTGTAGACGGAAAAGAAGCCTTTGGAATGTCCGGTCAATCGGTTGCAGGCGACCATTTGAATCCAAGCGTCTACCTTGTCAAATTGGCGGGTTTGTTGTCGATGGTGGAAGTAATCTTTCCATCCGCAAAGTTCGGCTAGAGTTTTTGGCGCAAAGAACACTTGCAAGTCGGCGGTTGACGGCCCGGAGTTAGAAGATGGGGAATGGCTTATAGTGGACAAAGAACTGGGCAAGGAAACTTCCCACAGTCGTTTTTCAATTTGACTGAGTAAGGGAGGTTGCAGGCGAGGTTTTGTCAATACGCGGGAAAGCGGGTTGGCATCGTTGCCGACAGCGCGGCAGCCGTATAGCTGCGCTTCTATCAGGGTTGTCCCGCGTCCCATAAAGGGATCGTATACAACGTCGCCCGGTTGACAGAAACGGCGGATGAAAAAGGCAGGCAATTGGGGCTTGTAACATGCCCGATAGGAAATCTCGTGCAGGGAGTGCCCTTTCCTTTGTTTTGACGTCCAGAATTCATTTGTATAAACTGGAACTTGAAGGCTTTCAAATTGTCTTTGTTCTATTTTTGTGGGTTGGTTGAACTCGCGGAAGTCTCGTAATTCGCGATGAAAATCTTCGGCGTCTTGGAGTAAAGTTGTGGGACGAGACGGTTGCCAGTCGAGGAATGCAATTTGCCCGGAATGCTGGTCGGCGGGTATAAGTTGGGATTGGCGTCGCGGCATTTTTAGATTATTCTACTATGGTGCGGTACATTGGCAAGAATTTTGTGATTTACAGATGCTTCTAGTCGCACGTTTACGGCAGTGGACGGTTCGAGAAAGTCCAAGCGGATGGTTTTGATAGTAACATGGCGCGGCGATGCCGGAGAATAGAGAACGGTGAGGAGAAGGTGATGGATGGGCACTGTAAATTGTCGCCGAAGTTTTTTGGATGAAGAAGTAAGAACGCGGCGATTTGCGTCATTGGGGTTCCAATCGCGCGAAGATTTGAATTCTAATGGCATTTTTAGTCTTGTTGTTTTTTGCGTTAGTGTTTTGTCAGGGTAGCCGGCGCCTTTACAAGGAGTAATTGAAAATGCCGAAAAATGGCCGTTCAGTTTGGAAATTGTGTATTCTTCGACTTGGTTGCCGATGGATTGATTAGTGCTGGCGGGGCGAACGGGGCTGTTGGCGCTTTTGATTTGGCAAGAGGCGCTTGCGTCGACAAAATCGGCTTCCACCGCCTTGCGAAGCGGTTTTGGCCATGCGTGGACGAGAGGGATTGGGGATTGTTTTTCCCACTTGGCCAGATCGCGGTAGTAGTCTTCCAGATTGAACACGATTTCTTGAGTATTTTCCTTTGGCGCGAGAAGGCAAACGAAAAAATGAAAAAAACTCTTGCGCGGTTGGCGGACATTGGGCATGTTTGAGGCGCTCTTTGAAATTGCGCGGGCCAAAACGGCTTGCGCAGACGGCGATTCAACGCAGGGAACCCCGCGAGATTCGGGGACGGTTGCGCCACTGTGTTGGGCCACAAACTCCCAAAGGCCTCTGGAAACATCCGGGAAGGCGGGAGCCAGGCTAACGAGCCCTCAGTCAGGATATCGGTTGAATTGCTCTCGTCGGAACGGTTTTGCCGTTCGCTTCTCCGTCAAAGAGAAGGATGAGGCCGGTCAGGCAGCATGGTTTTGCTGTTTGGGCTGAGGAAAGACGTTTTTCGCCTTCATTCTCCGTTTGTCGTGGGGATGAAGGTTTTTTCATGTCCGCCGCTGGTCTCGAACATAAGCAAACAATTCGCCGCAAGAAAAGCGGCGTTTTCACAGATCAGCAGAGACATGAACAAGTATACATTGTTATTGGCCGTCGTCGCCTTCGGGGCGGCGCAGACGAACTTTTCTCAGGCGCAACCCGATCTTTTTGCCGATCGCGTGACGAGTTATGAACCGGGAATCGGGTTTGCCGTCGAGGGAAGCAGTGGATTGGGATACACGAATGCAAACTCGGCTTTGGGAGCGCCTTCGGTGGAGACGCCCGGTAAACTTGGCGGCCCGGTGACGCCTTTTGCGCCGCCGTATCTGCGGGAACAACTTTTGTCGATTGGCTCCGGCGGGCATTTGATTTTGGAGTTTGATCCGCCGATCTTCAATCATCCAGCCAATCCCTTCGGCATGGATTTGATTCTTTACGGCAATGCTGGATTCGTCATTACAAACAACAACTTCAGCGGCGGCGGCATTACCGACGGCTCTCTCTTTGGCCAAGCAAGGGATGGCGTTTCCCGCCTTTCCGTCAGCGCGGACGGGGCAACTTGGCATCTTTTGGATGAGACGCTGGCGCCTGTCGCGGATGGGCTTTTCCCTTCGGACGGCAAGGGACGTTTTGGGGCGCCGGTAAATCCTTTGTTGCGACCTGCGGATTTTGCCGGCGCCAACTTGTCTCAAATTCGCCAATTATATCAAAACGGAGCGGGCGGAACCGGCTATGATTTGGATTGGGCGCGAGACGCCGACGGTCAACCGGCTCCTCTCTCTTGGGCTCGATTCATCCGCATTGACGTGCTTCGCGATAAAGTGGAAATCGACGCCGCCGCAAGCGTTTTGCCGGCGGGAGGAACCGCGCCTTTACGATTTGCCGAAACCTTTGCCAAAGACCCCGCATTGCGCGGCTGGGAAACGACGGGCGAATCTTCTTTGTTTCAATGGGAGGAAACCACCCAACGGCTTGCGGCGCAGTGGGATTCTTCTCAGCCGAACAGTTACTTTCACCGGCCGCTTGGTTTGACGTTGGACACTCAACAGAACTTTTCGATCTCCTTTGATCTAGAACTGAATTCCATTGAAATTGGGACAACGCCGGGCAAGCTGTTTACCTTTCCAATCGCCATCGGCCTCATCGACTTGTCGCAGGCAACCCGCGCGGATTTCTTTCGAGGTAGCGGCGTCCATTCCATTTATGGGCATCGCGGGGCGGTAGAATGGAACTACCTTCCCGATTCAGGATTCGGCGCCACCATTTCCACCGGCCTCATCTCGCAAGACAACCAATGGGCTTTTCAAAACACCTTTCCCATAGCGCTGAAAACGCAAACACTTTACCACGTTCATATGGAATACGACGCCGCCAACGGCAAACTAGAAACTACAATGACTGCCGACGGCGAACCTTTTGGCTCAATCGAAGACGCGCTGCTTTCTGAAATTTTCCTCAACCCAATCGAAAAAGGTTTCACTTGTCTAAATGCGGATACAATTTCCATTTCCAGCTATAGCGACGCTGGGCAATCGCCTCCCGAATATGCCGGATCCATTCAGGCGGCGGGCTATGTGGACAACTTTGTAGTAGAAGCAACCGCCGCTGTTCCGGCCGTTCCCATCCGCCAAATCCAACAAACCGAAGACACAATCCAAATCACTTTCAACGGTCCTGCGGGCCGGGACTATTGGCTGGAACGCACCGCCGATTTTTTAGATTGGATAACCATAAACCATCGGCGAACGGAAGAAACCGGCGAAGCTGTTTTTAGTATTTCCATCAACAAAGCCCCCCTCGGATTCTTTAGAATTCGAGCATCGCAATGAAAACTCAGAAAGCAAGCAAGGGCTTCACTTTAATCGAGCTTATAGTCGTCGCCGCCATTGTGTCGATTTTAGCCTCGCTCCTCTGGCCGTCCTTCTCATCCGCCAAAGTCCAAGCCAAACAAATCCAATGCTTCGGCCACTTGAGGCAACTGGGCATCGCGGCGCAGTTGTATTGGGACGACAATGACCAGCGCGCCTTCCCCTACCTCAGCAAGCGATTGACAGACGGACAAGTATATTGGTTCGGCTGGCTCCAATCGGGAAGCGAAGGGCATCGAATATTTGATCCCTCTCAAGGCGCCCTTTGGCCGTACTTGCAAAGCCGAGGGATAGAACTTTGCCCATCTTTCCACTACCAACACCCCAAATATAAACCTAAAGCCACAGGCGCTTCCTGGGGCTACGGATACAATCTACATTTGTCTCCCAACAACGCCTCAACGCCAATGCCGAAGAAGACAACAACACTCATCCATCAAATCCGCCGGCCGACGGAAATTACCCTCTTTGCGGATGCGGCGCAAATCAACGATTTTCAACCGCCGGCCAGCTTTGAAAATCCATTAGTGGAAGAATTCTACTACGTAAGCGACGGCGGCCCCGCCTACGCCAACGGCCATTTTCGCCACTGCCGCAAAGCCAACGTCGTCTTTGTCGACGGACACGCTGCCGCTTTTGCGCCCGCTCCAAAAAGTCAAGATCTGCGACTGCCTGAAATGTTTCTGGCCCGGCTCCCGAAACAAAATCTCATCCCTTAAATGAAATGCGTTCCTTCGCCAAAAAAAGTTGAGAAAAAAGCTTGCCATCCAACTGGATTTTTCATTTTCTCGATTCCAAGCCACTTTCGGGAGGGAAGATTCGCCATCGGGTCTCCCTGCTGAAATGTCAAAGTTTGATTATGATTTTTGACAGGAAAGACGAACGTTTCCTTTCCTGTTTGCTTCGGCGGACGGGCGGGAATTTCACGTCTTTTACTCTACTGGATGGATTCATCGGCCAGAAATTATCGAATAGACGACTGTAACTAAGAAAAGAAAGACCGCCTTATGCGAACTCGAAACAAACAAATTAATCTTGACCGCGCCATTGGCGCGGAGGAAAATGCCTCCAAACAAGAGGCCACGATGAGGAATGCATCGATAAAGACGCCGTGGCGCCTGCGCTTTGCGCCGGGCGCCATCCTGCGGAAGAAGGGCATCATCGCCATGCGCCTGCGCTTTGCGCCGGGCGCCATCCTGCGGAAGAAGGGCATCATCGCCATCCTTGCCATCACCGGCATCGCTGCCGCGCTGACGCCCATTCAAACGCAAGCGAATCCTTGGAAATGGCTCGTTGAAACCATTGCATCATGGGGTATTGGAAAAACTTTGGACGCGGCCACAACGGCGCTGCTAAGGGCAAATGGCGGCATAACCATTACCGACACTTCCCCAAGGGCAAACGCCATCGTCAACGGCGCCGACTGGCTCTCTAACGAATGGACTTACAAATACGAAGTCCAACCAATAGTAGACGGCCCTTGGGAAACCGAAACTGCGTCCGCCAGCATGGGGCATCAACAAGAACCCAAAACCGCGAGGGGAACGAAACTCTATGGAGGCCGCATGACCCAAGCGGAAGCTGTGGCAAAACTGAAACATAAGAAATACTCCACCAGATGGGTCAAGTTTGAACTCTTCGACGACGACGGATATTTTGACGATGTGTACGCCAGCGCAAGGACGGACTACATAAACACGTACGTTGCCAGAGAATTCAAGAGATGAGATGGCGGAGGCATTACAGAAATGGCGGCGTAAGCAATAATGGAGCAACACCGAATGGCACACTAAGACTCGGATCCATCTGGGAGATAGGAACGACAACCCGCAACGTTGGCTCCTACGAAGCGGTGAGCAATTTCCAAAACCCGTCGGGCAACACCGCGCTCGGCAAGGCCAGCGCCGAAGACGAAGAGGCCGACAAATACATCGGCACAATCTATTGGGAATACAGCTGGGTTTATCCCAGCGGAAATCTCTCTTCAAAAGAGGAAGGCTGGCGCGAATGTGAGTTCATAACGATCAAAACGAAACATGCCGTCGCCGCCGATCTTTTGAAGAACAACCAAGTCATGATCGGAGACCCCAAAATCAGCGCCGGCGCCCAACGATTCTTTGAAGACAAAGAAAACAAGATATGGAGGTATACCTTTCTGGGAAACGACTCGAATGGACGGCCTCGGTATAGTCGCACACTGGATGAAGTGAGAAAGAAACGCGTTGTTTCTCAAACCGAATCCGACGAACACAAAAAGCCCAACTAAGCAAGCAAAACAGGAGACAAGCCAATGAACAAACTAGATAAACTCCTTTACGGAGGCTTTGCCGTCGCGCTCGTCGGCTTTGTCGCCGTGATGCTGGTGACCGTTTTCTCGCCGCCAAAGCAAGTAGCGGAAGAAGAAATCATCGAGCCTCAAACCGAGCCGGCACAGACGGAAACCGTTTCGTCTGTGGCCGAGATAACGCTGCCCGAAGGCTATGTTGGATATTGGGTGGACGACGAAGGAAACAAAGTCTGGATCACTCAAGAAGAACTTGATGGAGGATTCGACGAAGAGCAAAGACGCAAAGAAGCGGAGCAAAAGGCCAAAGAACAGGCAGAGAAGGAATGGTGGGCAAGTCGGCAGGATTGGATAGACCGATTCCCGTTTGAACCAACCCATCACCCAGAGATTGTCTACGATCCAACAGACTACGATCCTCGCAAAGTCGGAGAATGGCCGGAAGCAGAAAAGGACGACGCCTACTGGAAAATGCAAGAATTAGTAAAAAACCACGGCTTCCTGCGGAACTTCTACCAAAGCAAACTGCCCTACACCGAAGAGTTCGAGCAGATGCACGACATCATCCACGAAGAACTCGGCGAAAAGGCAAATGATACCGTCCTTCAAGGAAAGGTGTTTGAACGGCTAAAAAGATACCACTGGGCAAAGGCGAAAGACCCCGAAGAGATTCGTTGGAAGAACGTCAAGCGGACTATTCTTCCGCCCAAGCCCGAACTTCTCCCCAGCATGCTGGAAAGCCTCACGCCGGCGCAGTTGGCGGTCTACCGAGCCTTGCCCGGCGAAGCCCGGCGGGAAATGACTAAGGAACTCCGACATAGCCGAGACCAAGAAATGCGGCGGCGAATCGAAGCCTATCTCAACGCCGCCGGCACAACCGAAATCGTGGACGTCACTTGGGGAGAGGAAGCGCAAAAGCGAAAAGACAGCATGCTCGCCGAGTTGATTCACCCCGACTTCTTCGAGCCCGAGTGGGAGGAACCGTGGATCCCCAAAGAGCAGGCGACAGCCCTTGTGGATAGGCTGGTCAAAGAAATCCCGGCGGACGGCTTCTTGGAAATGGAAGGAGAAGACCTCATCTACTACGGCAAATACGAAAAGGAATTGGAACCCGGCGACCCGTTGTTGATCAAATAGTCGTTCGTTTTTGATCGATAGATAGAGGCCGTCGGGATTCATTTCTCGGCGGTTTCTTTTTGTGGGGGAGGCTTGACTGGAAGGCATGACAGAACCGCAAAGCATGAACGAGTGCCTCGCCCGGATTGGCAGTTTGGAAAAGAGCGGTGCGGTGTGCAGTCAAAAATGAGAATTTCCATTTTATTGGCATACGGCTACAAACTTGCCGCCCGATTATCGGCCGTTAAAAGAAAGTCTCAATCCCTCCCTTCCTTCTCCGTTGCGATAATCGAATGGACGGCACCGTTGATGGCGGCGGGAAATTGGACTCCCGAACTCGTCGCCATTGCCGGCGGACACGACGTCTTTTCTTTGGCCGAATCGGTGTTCATTCGGCATCAATCCAGCCAGCCGATCTGCGAAAAACCAATCCGAATTTCATCATCGTTGTCCCGTGCGGTTTGGATCTCCGCCGCACAGAACGGGAAATGCGTTCCCTAACCCGTCAAGAAAGCTGGGCAGGCCTCAATGCCGTTCAAAAGGGACAAGTCTATGCTGTGGACGGGAACGCGTTCTTCAATCGGCCCGGCCCCAGATTAGTAGAATCCGCCGAAATCTTGGCTGAAATTCTCCACCCAGAATCCTTTGACTTCGGCCACTGCGCGTCCGCTTGGCGGCAGTGTCCGCGTCCGATATGAAATGCAAAAGTGTAACCAACCGCAAAACGAGGCACCTTCCCCAAAGGCGTCACTTTCCAACGGTCCAAACAAGGCGAAAACCTTTTGACGAAAACGTTGAACGGCATCTCTGTCGCTTGATTTCCTCCCTCAAACTTCGTAGAAAAAAACCCGTGAAAAAACGCAAGCCAACAGCGGCAAAAACCGAATTGAGCCGCGGACTCCGCCGATACCTTTACTTCACGGCCGCCGCAACCGGCGCAATCATACTCATCGTCGAAATTCTCGGCGCCAAGATGCTCTCCCCTTTCTTCGGCGCCTCTCACTTCGTCTGGACGGCGCAGATCGCCGTCACCCTCGTTTCCTTGGCCGCCGGGTATTCTTTTGGCGGCTGGCTGGCCGACCGCTCGCCAAAACTTCATCGCCTCTACTATTGCATTCTACTGGCCGGACTCTACCTCTGTCTTGCCGTTGCCGCCTTCCAGCCAATGGCCTACTTTTGCCTTCAATTCGACTTGGCAATCGGTTCGGCGCTGGCCTCCTTCGGCCTTTTCTTCGTCCCTCTTACCTTGCTGGCCGTCACCGGCCCATTCGCCATCCGAGCCTTAACTCAATCCGCGCAAACCGTCGGCGGACAAGTGGGACGCGTCTCCTCCATTAGCACGCTTGGCAGCGTCCTCGGCGCCGTTACCATCGGCTACCTAATTATCCCATTCGCCCCCAACACCGTCACTATGGTTGCCTCAGCGCTAGTTCTTTTCCTCATCGTGGGAACTTACTTCCTTCTTTGGAAACGCCGCTCCAAAACCATCCTTCAAACCATCTTAGCGCTGGCTATTGCGTCCGCTGCCGGCCTTTTCGGCATTCGCACAGAAACCCACTCCAACACCGCCAACCTCAAAGAACTCGCCCGCCGCAACTCCAACTTCGGCCTCATGCAAGTGCTTGAATCTCCCGACGGCACCCGCTACTACCTCAACGACCTCCTCCGCCAAAACATATATGACCCCAACACCCAACAAAGCCTTACTATCTTCACCTACATGCTCCACTACCTAGCAAAAGCATACACCGAGAAACTGGAAACCGCCTTAGTCATCGGCCTCGGCGTCGGCATCGTCCCCCGCCAACTTGCCGAAGAAAACGTCCAAGTAGACGTCGTGGAAATCAATCCGCACATTGCGAACATCGCGCAAGACTTCTTCCACTTCAACCCCTCAAAAGTCAATCTTCACATCGACGACGGACGACACTTCCTCCGCACAACAACCCGACAATACGACGCCATCCTCCTTGACGCCTTCCTCGGCGACTCTTCGCCGGCCCACCTTATGACCCAAGAATGCTTCCAAGATATAAAGTCCAAACTACAATCCCAAGGCGTACTAGTCATCAACTGCTTCGGCTACTTCCGCCCCAAGAAAGACTTCTTCGTGCACTCTCTAGCCAAAACCCTATTAGAGGTGTTTCCTACCTTGCGAATCCACGACAGCGGCCGCGGCAACGTCTTCTTCGTTGCCTCCACTCAACCTAATCTCAACCTCCCCCCATCAACCGACTTCAGCCGCGTCCACGAAAAAATCCAAAGCGCCGTCCAAACCACTTGGCACAACATCATCGACCCTACGCCCTATCGCGGCATCCTACTTCGTGACGACTACAACCCCGTCGAATACTACGATGCCGCTGTCCGCGAAACCATCCGCAAAGACCTCGCCTCCAATATGCAAACCCGCTAACATAACTCCACCTCATAACCACAACAAACACCTACACTTCCTATGTTCAAAAAACACCATTCCCTTCACGGCAACAACTGGAACTGGAAACTTCTTGCGCTGGCTTCACTTCTCTTTCTCTTATTCCTCCTTGCCTTCTTATATCAAATCATCCACAAACCCAGCGCCTCACAACCCAGTCTGACAATCTATTGCGCCGCAGCCCTGCGGAAACCCATCGAAGCCGCCGCCAAACTCTACCAACAAACACACCACCTCAACATTCGTCTCAACTACGGATCCAGCGGCGAACTCCAAAGCAAACTCGCCCTCGAAAAACAAACCCGCCTCTCCCGCTGCGACCTTTACATCCCCGCCGATCCCTTCTTCGGCCAACTCGCCGAAAGCAACCAACTCGTCCGCCAATCCTTGCCCCTTGCCCAACTCCAAATCATCCTTGCCGTCAAACCCAACTCCCCACTCCGCATCCATTCTGTCCGCGACTTACTCGATCAAAAACATCCCTACGCCCTTTGCAACCCCCAAGCCGGCGCCGGCCGCCGAACCCAACTCGCCCTCCAAACCAGCGGCCTCTGGCCAACCATCCACCAACACAAAAAAACCGCATTCCCCCGTGTCACCGAAGCCGCCAACGCGCTCAAAACCTCCAAAACCATCCAAGCCGCCTTCCTCTGGGACGCCACCGCCAAACAATTCGGCCTCCAAATCCTCCACTGCCCTGAACTCGCCAACCCAAACGCAACCGCCCCAATCTCCGCCCACATCACCGCCAACTCTCAAAATCCCAAAACCGCCCTTCACTTTGCCCGCTTCCTTGCCCACCCCCAAAAAGGCCAACACCTCTTCCAAAAATTCCACTTCGCCCCCAACAACCCGCAACCCACCGCGCCCCAAAAAGACACTTGCCAAACGACTAATCTGCCCCATAAACTCCTCGCCAAAAGAGAAAACTAGGCAGAGGCAAACCGAACACAACAAACCCAAACCCTGTCCCTATGAACATGAACGACATTGGCGGCAAAGAGCGGCGCTTCCTCGACGCATTAGAATCCCTCTTCACCGGCGCGCAAGTGGACGGCCAGTCCGGCTTCATCAACCTGATGCGCGTCAAGCGCCGCTACTTCCAGTCTTTGCGCCCCCAACTTCTCCAAGCCATCGACAAGCGCGCCCGCCCCCAAACCGCCGCCCGCGAAGAACTCTTTGACAAATTGTATACCTTCTTTGGTCGTTACTTTTGCGAGAGCGGCTCCATTTACTTCCGCCATCTGCCCGCCTTCGCCCCGATCTATCAACAAGTCTATGCCGACGGCCAAGATGTTGCTCTTTCTTGGAAAACCCAAGACCTTTACTATGTCAAAAGCGACACCCTCATCCGCTCCATGCCCATCGTATTAGAACATCCCACTAGCCCGGATAAAAACCTGCGCTTTTACTTTGACGCCGGTCAGCTGCAACACAAACAAAACAACGAAAAGCGCGAGCTTCTCTTCCAGTTCCAACAAACCAAACACGGCGCAGACGGCCCCGTTCTGCATTTAGAAGTTCGCTACTCTCACAAAGGGCGCAAGACCAACATAGAAACCATCTTGAAACAAGCTCGCCAAGCCCAGCCCCGCATCCGCTTGTCTGAGGAGCAGCTGCAAAAAGCCTGCCGCATTTTCCGCCGTCAAACGGAGGCCGATTTCTTCATCCATAAGAACGCCCGCGCCTTTTTGAAAGAACAATTTGATTTATGGATGTATCAATACCTTTTTCGGCAGGAAACTATTTTCCAAGGAAAGAGAATTCAACAGCTGCAAGCCATACAACAAACGGCTTATGATATTATTGATTTGATTGCTCAATTTGAGGATGAGTTGCGGCGGATTTGGGAGAAGCCGAAGTTTGTGCGCAATGTTCACTATGTGATAACCCTAGACAAACTGCCGGGAACGCTATTGAGAAAACTAGCCAAACACAAAGGGTCGATGGATCAAACCCAAGAATGGAAAGAGTTAGGGATGGTAGAGGAAGGTTTCCATTTTGAAGACGTTCTCAAACTCAACCCAAAGCACAAACATCTGCCATTAGACACCAAACATTTTCAAAGCGTGAAGTTGGAAATCTTGGCGACGCTGGGCAATCTGGACGAGGTGTTAGACGGCGAGCTAGTTCACAGCGAGAACTGGCAGGCATTGAACACCTTGCGGAAACGCTACAAAGAAAAAGTCAAAACCATCTACATCGACCCGCCGTATAATACGGTAGCGAGTGAAATTGCATACAAAAACGACTACAAACATTCCTCATGGTTGACACTTATAGAAAACCGAATTATATTGTCATCTACACATCAAATGGGAGAAGGTGTTTTAGTCGTTGCAATAGATGAATCTGAACAAGAGGTGCTAGGCTTGCTTTTGTCAAGACTATTTCCCAACAAAAATAAAACTGCCGTAACAGTCATTCACAACCCTTCCGGCCAACAAGGAGATAATTTTTCCTATTGTCATGATTTTGCTTATTTTGTATATCCTGACAAGAAAAGAGTCATTGGTCTTGAAGACAGAGAGCAAAATCCCGACATTAGGCCTTTGCGCGATGTATCCAAAGGAAGTCATCTGAGAGAAGATGCTGCAAATTGCTTTTATCCCATCTATGCCAAAGACGAAAAGATTATAGGAGTAGGGAAAGTCTGTCCTGATTCATTTCATCCAGAATCTGCAAACGTCCAGAGCAGTGACGGAGTGATCGAAATCTATCCAATTGACGCTAAAGGTAATGAACGCAAGTGGGTTTTCGCTCGAAACTCTGTGGAGAGTATTATTAACGAATTAAGCGTTGAATACAATAAAAGCCGTAAAATTTGGGATGTCATAAGAAGAAAGACAAAGTTTAATTATAAAACTGTTTGGATAGATAAAAAATACTCTGCCAATAATAACGGGGCAAAACTGTTGAACGGTATTCTTACAGGAAATGAGTTTAATTTCCCGAAATCCATTTATACAGTTATGGAATGCATCAAAGCGGCTGAAGGAGGAATTAATAATGGTACTACCCTTGACTACTTTGCAGGCTCTGGCACCACTGCCCAGGCAGTGATCAACTTGAACAGAGAAGACGGAGGCAAGCGGAAATATGTTTTAGTAGAAATGGGAGATTACTTCCATACGGTTTTATTGCCTCGAATCAAAAAAGTTGTGTATTCCAAAGACTGGAAAGACGGCAAGCCCGTCTCCCGCGAAGGAGTTAGCCACTGCTTCAAATACTACGCGCTAGAACAATACGAAGAAACCTTGAGAAACGTTCACTACCAAGATGGCGAGCAGTTGGAAATCGACAGCGCAAAATCTCCCTTTGAACAATATGTATTCTTTGGCGATGACAAACTTGCTTATGCCTGCCGGTTTGCCGAAGACGACACCATCGAAATCAACTTGCAGGGCCTATATCCCGATGTGGACGTTGCCGAAACCTTATCTAACTTGTTGGGCAAAGCCATCCGCCGCTTGGACGAAAACCAAGTCACCTTCGCCGACGCCACCACTGAAAAGATCAACCCCGCAACCATGACCGAGAAAGAAAAACTCCACTTCCTCTCCATCCTCAAACCCACCCTCTGGTGGGGCGAATTATAAATGCTTACTAAACTCACAATTAGAAACTTCAAGCTGTTTGAGGAGGTGGAAGTGCCTTTGGGCAGCGGCTTTGTCCTTGTTGGACCCAACAATTGCGGCAAAACATCGGTTTTACAAGCTCTAACACTATGGCACACCGGCCTAAGAGAATGGGCGGAAAAGCATACACAAAGAGTATCACCGGAATCTGGAGTATTATTTATTAGCTCAAAAGAATCGGAGAAATGGGAGAAGAAATATCCAGATAAAAGAATCTCTCTACAACTTCCTGTTCCTCCTATCTTTCCTCCCGGCAGTAAGCCTGAGGAGGCTTTAATTAATCGTTTGGATTTGACTTCCCTTCCAGTGTCGGAAGCGGACTTGCTTTGGCTTGGTCGGAATGTGCGCAAAGATTCCAACGAAAACATTCGCATCGAGTTGGTTGTGGAGGGAGAAACCAATCAAGGGAGGAAATGGGAATGTGGTTTGGAGTTTGGCTACGTCAATCGGGAGTCGCTCTTTTGCCGTCCATTGCGTTTAAAAACCGGCAGCCATCCTGATTGGCCGATTCCCAGGGCGTCTTTGGACACGGAGATTGTTTTTCTACCTTCAATGTCCGGAATTACCACTGAAGAGCCTCTAATCCACGAAGGGCGCATCAGGGTGCTTATTGGGCAAGGGCAATCCGCCGGGATTTTGCGCAATTTGTGCTACCAAGTATGTGAGAAAGGGAAAGAAGATTGGAATTCTTTGGCACAACAAATTCGAGATGTTTTCGGAGTCCAATTGAACAAGCCAGAGTTTTCACCTAGTCGAGGCTCTCTGTCGATGAGCTATCTCGATGTGGATAAAAAAACTACACTGGATATAACTTCTTGCGGATGCGGCATGCAACAAACTTTGTTGCTGTTGGCGTATATCTACAGCAATCCTAAGGGAAAGGTGTTTCTTCTAGACGAACCCGACGCCCATCTGGAAATCTTTCGGCAAAGGCAAATCTACGACCGAATCAACGAAGTAGCCGAACAGCGAAAATCGCAAGTCATTGCGGCTAGTCATTCGGAAGTGTTGCTCAATCAAGCCGCGCAGCGCAAGGCCGCCGTCGCCTTTCTCATCGGCGGCAAACCTCATCTGATCGGTCAAGGAAAAAGCGACAAAGTGTTGAAAGCCTTGAGCAGTATCGGTTTTGAAGACTATTATGGCGCAGAACAAAATGGATGGATACTTTACCTGGAAGGAGAAACGGATCTGAGAATTTTGCATGCTTTCGCCGAAAAATTACAACATCCCGCAAAACAAGCCCTTGAAAAGCCGCCCGTCAAATATATGGGAACCAACAATCCTAAAGAAATGAGAGGACATTTTTACGCCTTAAAAGAAGCGAAGCCCAATTTGCGCGGTTTCCTTTTGATGGATCATACAGACGGACAATTGGAAGAACCGAGAGATTTAACGGTGAAAATATGGCGAAAACGAGAAATCGAAAACTACTTGTGCAATCGCACAGCCATTTTGTCTTACGTTGCGGAAGACTTGGATAAAGAAGATTCTCAATACACACCTTCAGAGCGCAAAGCCAAAATGGAAAAGGAAATCAGAGAATTGGAACAAGCGTCGAGAAAATTCCGAAAACCTAGTCCTTTTTCAGACGATTTTTTGGATAAAGTAAAAGTCTCTGATAAATTTCTGGTGCTATTATTTGAGGACTTTACCGGGTCTATGGACTGGCCGGAATCGATGGTTTTGCGGAAATCAAACTTTTACAAATTAGTCAAATACATTCCGCTCGAAGAAATTGACGAAGAAGTGATTGACGTTTTGGATACAATCGCCGAAGTTGCCCAAGTGAATTCGCCGTCTCAAAAATAAAAAACAGAAACCAAGAGACCTTAAACGTTGTTTATCCCGTTCGTCTGTGCTAAAAGAAAAAGCAAATCGACCATGAGTTTTCAAGTCAAAATCAAAAACATTGGCAAACTGGCGGACGCTGACATCCGCATCGGAGACCTTACCGTCTTCGCCGGACCCAATAACACCGGCAAAAGCTTCGTCTCCAAACTCCTCTACTCCCTTTTCAATGCAATAAATGTCGATCCCGTCAAGGGTGGATATATTGACAACTTAATGGAACACGTCAGATATTTACTGAGGAGATTAAGCCGATGGATCCGGATTGAAGATGACTCACTATCTCCTTTGTTTGAAGAAATGAACGAAGAGTTTGAAAAACTGAAATATCTGATTAAAAAATATTTCGCTGATGACCATGAAGATCTGGATAAAATCATTCTTGAATTAAGTTTGGAAAACTTGACTATGATGGAGAAAATATACAGCAAAATTGTTTTAACCATGAGGGCAAAGGAAGATAGCAGAAGGCCTCAGTATATCTCAATGTTATTTAAGGATCTGAATCAATCATTAAATAAATTAAAAAATACATTTGAATCGGGAGGTGAGGAAATTCTTCGTAACAGCATGAGATGGAAAATTGAGCAGAACCTAATTCAAAATTTTCAGACACCAAAGATTTCCGATTTGCAAGGTATAGGAAGCGCATCTCCTGAAGTTGGAATTGAGGGTTTTGGGACACTCAAGATTGTAAACGGGAATCTCCAATTCAGTATAGATCATGAACAGACTTACTCTAACTTAATTTATCTAGAATCTCCATTTTACTGGAAATTGAAAAATGCTTTAGAAAACATCCGGGGCTATCCCAGCTTCTGGAGATCGGGCGATAGAGAAAGATTGAGTGGCGTTCCTGAATACTTCTACGATTTGGCAAGAGCGTTAAAATTTCAATACACAGGAGACATGGCTTTCCCGGATGTTTATGAACGATTAATCAGCAAAGACGTCATAGGTGGGAAAATGGTGCTTTCTGAAACCGGCGACTTGCTCTTTCGCGAAAAGGGACGCCAGTTTCCTATGTCCCTCACTGCAACCGGGGTTGCCAACATCGGCGTATTGGCATTGCTAATTGAGCGCAAAGTGTTGGACAAAGGCACCTTTCTTTTCATCGACGAACCGGAAGCCCATCTACATCCCGCTTGGCAAGTGCTCATGGCCGAAGCATTGTTCGATATAGCTAAGCAAGGCGCCAGAGTCGTCATCGCCACCCACAGCCCAGATATTCTCAAGTGGCTGGAAGTGCATGCAAAGGAAAACTCCGAAGACAAAAAACTCATCGCGCTCAATCACTTTACACATCAAAGGATTAGAGACAGCGAGCAGGATTTTGAAGTTAAAATGGCAATGATCAAAAAGAGTTTGACAGAGCCTTTTTCCAATTTGTATTTGAAAGGTTTAACATTATGAATCATCTTGAGAAATTCGGACAATTCTTAGAGGAAATAGAGATCGCTGATCGACCGTTGGGCAGCAGATACAAAGCCTATCGCATGGATGGAGGTCGTCAAAAACCTGACATGAGGGCAGAGATCGGTTTAGGTACTTGTCACTGTTGTGATTATTTCAAAATGCGAGGAAATGTTATTATTCTCATCGAAGACACCCGTTTGATGGAGACTATTTCCAATTCCAAAGAAGAGTTTAACGCTATGATCGAGGGAGAGAAAAAAGAGAAATTTCTAAATCGGAAAATTTGCGACGAGAACATTTTGAAAGTATACGGCAGTTTGATTGTATTATGCTACTGGATGAGAAAACATGCAGATATTTCCAATTTTATAGATGAGAAGAAACATGATTTTTGGTTAATTGTCAGCGATGTGGATAGTGACGATGGCCGTATTGCCTTTGACAACTTGCAGGACCAATTATTGAGTGATTTAAGAACTGCGTTGAAAGAAGGTATAATTCGAGATGTTCAAATCTTGACACCCAGCGAATTAAAATATAAGATAGTCAATGAATACAACTCCACTCCTTGAAGAAACGATTGTTCAGTCTTTGAACTATGGCGATTTGCCGGAAACTTGGCGTGTGCCCGATGCGGAGCGTTTTTCCCAGCAAAAGACGCTTTATGACTACCAGAGGTCAGCGTTAGAGAATGCGGCGCGAGCACTTTATCTCTACTACAAAGAGGAAACAAGCGCCTACCAACTTGACGAAGCGCCAAACGCAAACGAACAACGCAAGGCGGACTTTGCCGACCTCTACCGTTCCAATATTGAAGGTTTTTCTATCCCTCAATACGAAAGCAAGGCGGACCGGCGGAATCAGAGACAAAACCCCGTGTTCCGGATTTTGTCCGAGTTTATTGCTTCACAAGGCGAGGAAATTCCCTATCGATATATTATTAATCGCATGTGTTTTTGGATGGCGACTGGCAGCGGCAAGACGTTGGTGATGATCAAGTTGATCGAATACTTGCACTGTTTGCAACAACATAGGGAGATTCCATCTCGCAACATTCTTGTTTTGGCGCCAAGCGAGCATTTGCTGGGGCAAATCCGCCGGAGTATAGAAGAATTTAACCAGACGGGGCTTTTTATTGACTTTGTGCCTCTTCGGGAAATTCATCGCGTAAGGCAGGTGAGGCTGGAGACGAGTGATGTGATCACGGTTTACTATCATCGTAGCGACAATGTATCCGATGCGCAGAAAGAGGCCTTGATCGACTATCGTCGCTATGAGAACGACGGCAAGTGGTATATTTTGCTGGATGAAGCGCACAAGGGCGGGAAAGAGGATTCGAAACGGCAGGCATATTATGCGGTTATGGCTCGCGAGGGATTTTTGTTTAACTTTTCCGCTACTTTTACCGATAAGGAAGATATTGTAACCACTGTTAATGAATACAATTTACAAAAGTTTATCGAGGATAGGCGAGGCAAAAATATCTACCTGAATGAGAAGGAATTTACCGCGTTCAAAGATAGAAGTGATGAGGTGAATCGAAGGGAAAGAGAGGGGATCGTTTTGAAGTCGCTTTTGACGTTTGCCTGCGTGTCGCGTCGCGTTTCTGAACTTCGTGAGAAAACAAACATTCCTGAATTATATCATCTCCCTTTGATGTTGACGCTGGTTAACTCAGTCAACACGAATGTGGAAAAAGAGAGAAACGATTTATGGGCGTTCTTCCAAATCTTGCGAGGAATGGCTTCCGGAGAGATGGATGGGGATCTCTTTGATCGAACAAAAAGTGGTTTGATTGAGGATTGGCGGAATGGGGGCTTTGTTTTTGGGGAGAGCAATGCAGAGCATCTCGGCAAGAATGAGAGTTTTCTGAGGGAGATGACTGTGGCCGACGTGCGCAAGGCGGTTTTTCTAAGTTGTAAGAAGGGCGCTTTGCAGTTGATTCGTAGTCGGAATAATAAGGAATTGGCTTTTCAATTGAAAAATGCTGATTCCCCTTTTGCCTTGATACGCATCGGAGATACTTCCAAGTGGCGGAGGGAACTTCTCGCCGGGTATGAGGAAACAGCGGCGATGCAGGAAACATCGTATTTTGACGGATTGGAACAAAGCCCAATTACTCTGCTTATGGGTTCGCGGTCCTTTTTTGAAAGTTGGGACTCTAACCGACCTAATGTAATCAATTACATTAATATTGGCGGAGGCGATGCGAAGAAGTTTGTTGTGCAGTCGATTGGCCGCGGCGTGCGTATAGAAACACTACCCGGCAAGCGGCGACGTTATTCCTTTCTCTTCAATAATAGTAATGAGAAGGCAAAGATTGGGGAACTTCATGATGGTGAAGTGGTTTTGCCAGAAACGCTTTTTCTTTTTGCCACGAATCGCAATGCCGTTAAATCCGTATTAGAGGTGCTGGAGACGGAGAAGATCTCTATGTTTAAAAAGTTAGATGGCATTGAGAGAGCGCCGGTACCTACAATCGACGGGCGGGAGATGCTTCTACTGATTCCGAAATATCGGGAAGCGGAGAAAGATTTGAATCAGTCTAAGTTTGCGATGAGTAAGGGAACACAGCGAAGGTTTTCAAGATGGTTGAAGGGAACGTCTGATGCTGTGTTTATGGCTCGAGATGGGTTTGACAAGGAGCGATTAGCTGCTTTGGAAGGCGTGGTGCAGAATGGGAAATGCAAGATTCAGTCGGAGAAAGATTATGCGCGGCTTCCTTTTCTGCAAGAGCGTCTTTTGTCTTATCTTTCTAAAACGGGAAAGGCGACTGATGGCATTCGGGACTTGGGGGATCAAGATGTAGTTCATTTTCGGGAGATTCGGGTTTTGCGCGAACATGTCGATGAGATTCAGGGCAAAATAGATGAAGTGAAACAGGGACAATTATCCGACCAAGATATCTCTAAGTTGGTGCAGCAACTGGTCAAGAGAGAGATAGGCAGGGATGAGTTCGACCAGCGCGTTTCGGGGAAAAATGAAGTGAAGCATAGGGATTTGATTATCAAAAAAATAATAGGGCATTACTACTTTCCGGTAGTATTGGGAAATGAGAAGGTGAATTACATACGGCATATTATCAAGGTTCGCAGCGAGGTGGAGTTTCTCAATTCACTGGAGGACTGGTTAGAGAGCCGCAGGTTAAGTTGGGATGCTTGGATGTTTACCAAGATAAATGAGTTTTGGGATAAAATTTACATTCCCTACTATGATGAGGAGATAAACGACTATCGCTGTTTTTGTCCAGACTTTGTGTTTTGGATGTGCAAAGGGAACGAATATCACATTGTTTTTGTGGATCCCAAAGGCACGGTGCACGATTCCGCTTATCATAAAATAGACGGTTATCAAAGATTGTTTGAAGAGAATGGAAAACCGAAGCAGTTTAAGTACCGTGGATTGAACGTGCGAGTTCGGCTTTGGATGTTTAATAAAAATAGCGGAAATGTTCCAGAGCAGTATAGGCGTTTTTATATTGATTCGCCTGATCGTATTTTTGAGTCTTGTTGAGTTTGTGGGAAAGCGGCGTCAGTTTCTTAATCCAGAATTGGAGGAGGCAAAGAACGTTGTTGGGGATTCTTTGGAAGTGTCTTGTTCTAGATTGGACGAGGCGCTTGCTCGGCCTTTGGTAGTTCCTTCGGACAAACCTTTTTTTGCTTGCTTGCTTGCGCTTGGAGGCTTCTATGCGGGACTTATTATGCTTTTATTGTTGGCGGACGTTGCGTATACGGATCGCGAGTCTCTGCTGGCATCTCTTAGCAGTAGAGAGATTCGGTATTCCATTATTTTGAGTTTGGTTAGTTGCAGTATTTCCGCCGTGTTGTCGCTTTGGGTTTCCGTTCCTATTGGTTATTTGATGTCTCGTTTTTCTTTTCGAGGGAAGAGTTTTCTGGACGCTGTTTTGGAGGTTCCGATTGTGTTGCCTCCGATTGTGATTGGGGTAAGTTTGTTGATTCTTTTTAATTTCCCGCCTTTTTCGTGGATAAGTTCGATGGTTGTTTTTGAGATTCCTGCTGTGATTATTGCTCAATTTACGATGGCGGCGGCTTTTGCGGTTCGGACTATGCGCGTTGTGTTTGATCAGATTCCGATTCGATTTGAGGAGGTGGCGATGACTTTGGGTTGCAGTCGGGGGCAGGCGTTTTGGGAAGTTGTTTTGCCGCAGGCTGGGCGTGGAGTTTTGGCTGCCGGGTCTTTGGCTTGGGCGCGTTCTTTGGGGGAATTTGGCCCGATTTTGGTTTTTGCCGGCGCCACGAGGTTGCGGACGGAGGTTCTTTCCACTTCGGTTTATTTGGAACTTCAAGCAGGTAATTTGAAGGGGATGTTGGCGGTTTCTTTGATTATGGTTGTGGTGGCGGCCGTTGTGCTAGTTCTTGCGCGTTTTTTGGGAAGACGGTGTTGCGCGTATGATTGAGGTGGAACGGTTGCGAATTCGGCAGGGTAGGTTTTGTTTGGAGCGGGTTGATTTTCGGGTTGAGTCCGGTCAATACGCCGTGCTGATGGGGAAGAGCGGTTGCGGCAAGACGACTTTGCTGGAGGCGATTTGCGGGTTGCGTCCGATTCAAGCCGGTTGCATTCGGCTTTCGGGGCGGGATGTGACCGGGCAAAAACCGGCGGAGCGGGGCGTCGGTTATGTTCCGCAAGACCGCGCTCTTTTTCCGACGTTTCGGGTTCGGGATCAACTGGGGTTTTCTTTGGCGGTTCGTCGTTTGCCTGCGCCGTTGATTGCGGATCGAGTTCGGGAATTGGCTGTTCTTATGGGAGTTGGCCGAATTCTAGATCGTTATCCCAATGGACTTAGCGGCGGCGAGGCGCAACGGGTCGCCCTTGGCAGAGCTTTGGCGAGCAAACCCGCCATTCTTCTTTTGGATGAGCCGCTCAGCGCGCTTGATGAAGATTTGCGGGCGGAGATGTGCGATTTGCTGGAGAAAATTCACCGTCAAACTCGTGTTACCGTGCTTCACGTCACTCACAATCGGCAAGAGGCACGGCGTCTAGGCAACTGCCTTTTTCGAATGGAAAACGGCGTTGTTCGGAGGCAGGGGATTTCTGCGGAGACTTGCTTTTCAAGTGACGAGACGCAGGATCGGAGTTTTGATTGACATCGTGGGATGGAAACGACATTTTGCGGGAAAATGGATGGGAAACTTCGGAAGACTTTCGGCGCTTGGCCTTTCCTTCGCAACTCGGCAATCCTTTGATGGAAGTAATTACGGCATTGAGGAAAACTGAATTCGGCCTTTCGGAGGATTTTCGCATTTACACGTTGCAAAATGCCAACGGGCTTAGAGTCAAAATCACAAACTGCGGCGCAGCCATGATGGAAGTTCACGCGCCGGACCGAGCTGGGAATTTGGCGGACTTGGCTTTGGGTTTTGGCGACTGCGCGGGCTATTTGGAGAATGTTCCCAGTTTGGGCGTCGTTGTCGGCCGCTACGCCAATCGCATCGCGAATGGAACGTTCACTCTCAATGGGCGGCTCTACACTTTGGCCGCGAATCACGGCGACCATCATTTGCACGGCGGCGTTGTGGGTTTTGGCAAGAAGCTTTGGCGCGGCGCTCCTTTTGAAACGGCGGAGGCTAGCGGCGTGAAATTGCGCTATATTAGTCCGGATGGCGAAGAAGGCTATCCGGGAGAGGTGCAAACCGAACTGGTCTATTCGCTTACCGAGTCCAACGAACTGCGAATGGAATATCGCGCCGTTAGCGATCAATCCACTCCGCTGAATCTGACTAACCATGCGTATTGGAATCTTGGAGGCGAGGGGAGCGGTTTCATTGGCGGGCATATTTTGACGATCTATGCTGACTACTATACGCCAAGCGATAATTGGTTGATTCCCACCGGTGAGATTCGCTCTGTGGCGGGGACGCCTTTGGACTTTCGTCGGCCAAAAGCCGTGGAATCGGATATGGAAAAGGCCGGCGGAAACTGTACCGGATACGATCATAATTTTGTTCTCAACAAATCAGAATTCGGCGTGTTGGAGTTGGCGGCCACGGTGATTCATCCGGCTTCCGGCCGGCGAATGGACGTTCTTACTACCGATCCGGGCATTCAGTTTTACACCGGCAACTCTCTAGATGGAACCATTGTAGGAAAGTCAGGCGCGGTTTATGGACCGCAAAGTGGTTTTTGTTTAGAATGCCAGCACTTCCCGGACTCTCCCAACCATCCGCACTTTCCCTCAACAATTTTGCGCCCGGAACAAGAATACACCCAGACCACAATTCATAAGTTTTCCATCGCGGACTAAAGGCAACGTTCATGCGTTGTCTAAATTGTCGAATGCATCGCCAAGAGAATTAATTTCCTTTGATGATTTGTTGGAAAAGAATGGCGATTGGATCGGAAACTTCATGTGAGAAAAGGCTTCCTTAAAATCCTGCAGCAAGGTATTCGATATCCATTCTCGAGCTATTAATTCATTAAAAAGACCGCTTACATCCAAATCGAAAGTAGAAATTGAGGTAGATAAACGCAAACATTCTTCAATTGCGCTTGGCAATCTTTGTTGAGGCAGCATGGCTTCTGGGCAATTTGCACAATCGGAAAAACCAACCAGATGGTAGCAAACCGCTACTCCATATACTTTAGGCCACCTTGCTTTCGCTAAATTGATACGTTTTCTGAGTTGTTTGAGCGATTCCTTTTTTGCTCTCGTTGGAGAAACAGAAAATTTCAATTCTCCAAACAAAACCGGCGTCGTCCTTTCCAATTTGACAAAATCAATTTCCAGAAACTGAAGCGTTTTCGCGCCGGGAAAACGACTAACTTTTAAAATCAAATTGGATTCGACGTCGAGTAGAGTAGCAAAGTAGCGTAGAGTCATCGCTTCTATTTGACGGCAGATTTTTTGGTGATCGGATGCAAAAGGGTCTCTTTTACTTGAGGGACGATAGTGGTCTCGAAACTTTTTCAAGCGAGATATCCATGCTCGATAAGAAGGATCGTTTCTCTGTACCAATTCAACATGAACTTCGGCGGGCATTGTACTCTCACTTCGAGGTTACGCTCATGTGTTTTGCGATGTCAATTGGCATTTGTATTACGCTTCCGCAAATTGAAATTTGTATTAGTTCATTAAAGTTTCGTCTTCTGTAAAGCCATATGTATACGAGTTTTGGGAGTGGATAAATTCAATTTTGAATTGGTCAACAGGGTTCTTCAGATTCTTGGATTCCCTAGCTGGAGACGGTTTTGTTGGCGGGGGTGGTTTGGACGAAGGAAAGACGGTTGCCGTCGGAGGTTACTTGGATGGGGACGTTGCCGCTGAGGTTGCCTTTGAGGATTTCTTCGGCGAGGGGGTCTTCGAGGTAGCGTTCGACGGCGCGGCGCATGGGTCTGGCACCGTAGCTGGGATCGTATCCTTTTTCAACGAGGAAGTTTTTGGCGCCGTCATCCAGCAACAATTCCATTTCTCGCTTGCGGAGTCGCTCCAAGACTTTTTCCACTTCGAGAGACAGGATTTCAATCAAGTTGGCTCTGTTCAGCGAGCGGAAGACGATGACGTCGTCCAAACGATTGAGGAATTCGGGTTTGAAGCGACGCTTGGCTTCGTCGAGAATGCGGTCTCGCATGGAGGCATAATCGGTTTCTTCGCCCCCTTGGGTAAAGCCGATGACTTCGCTGCTTCCGGCCGATTTGGCGCCGACGTTGGAGGTCATGAGAACGATGGTGTTGCGGAAGTCGACGGTTCGTCCGAGGCTGTCGGTCAACTTGCCTTCTTCGAGGATTTGCAGGAGCAGGTTGGTGACGTCTGGGTGGGCTTTCTCGATTTCGTCAAACAGCACTACGGAGTAGGGTTGTCGACGGACTTGTTCGGTGAGTTGGCCGCCTTCTTCGTAGCCGACGTAGCCGGGAGGCGATCCCACGAGGCGCGAGACGGTGAACTTTTCCATGTATTCGCCCATATCCAGATGGATGAGACATTTTTGATTGCCGAACATGTTGACGGCGACAGTTTTGGCTAAAAGCGTCTTGCCCACTCCGGTGGGGCCAAGCAAGGCAAAGGCGCCGATCGGCCGGCAGGGGTCTTTCAAGTCGGCTCGGGAACGGCGCAGGGCTTTGCAAAGCGCCGCCACGGCCTCGGCCTGTCCCACAACTGTGCGGGATAGTTCCTCTTCCATATCGAGCAGGCGTTGCGCTTCTCCTTGTTCCATTCGTTTTAAAGGAATGCCCGTCCACTTGGCGACGACGCTCAAGATGTCGTCTTCGTCCACGACGACGCGATCCGCTTCTCTGGCGGATTTCCAGTCGCTCAAAATGGTTTCGAGCTTTTCTTTTGCCTGTTTTTCCCGGTCTCTCATGGAAGCGGCTCGCTCAAAGTCTTGCTCTTGGATGGCTTTTTCCTTTTTGGATTTGATCTCGTTGATTTCATTTTCCAAGTCTTTGAGGTGAGGCGGACGGGTCATCGATTGGATGCGGGCTCGGGCTCCGGCCTCGTCCATCACGTCGATGGCTTTGTCGGGAAGGTAACGCCCGGTGATGTAGCGGTCGGAAAGTCTTACGGAGGCTTCCAGAGCGGCGTCGGTTAGGGAGATTTTGTGATGGTCCTCGTATTTAGAACGGAGGCCTTTGAGGATAAGCACGGCGTCTTCGGCGGAAGGAGCCTCCACTTTGATGGATTGGAAGCGCCGTTCCAAGGCGGCGTCCCGTTCGATGTATTTGCGGTATTCGTCCAGGGTTGTGGCGCCGACGCATTGCATTTCGCCGCGGCTCAGAGCCGGTTTGATGATGTTGGAGGCGTCCATCGTGCCTTCCGCCGAGCCGGCGCCCACGATTGTGTGCAGTTCGTCGATGAAGAGGATGATGTTTTTCGAACGCCGGATCTCGTCCATCACCGCTTTGATCCGCTCTTCAAATTGGCCGCGGTATTTTGTGCCTGCCACCATCAGGGCGAGATCCAAAGTGACCACACGCTTGTCTCGCAAAATTTCCGGCACGTTCCCGCGGGCCACTTCTTGGGCCAATCCCTCGACGATTGCCGTCTTGCCCACGCCCGCTTCGCCCAAGAGCACTGGATTGTTCTTTGTCCGCCGGCACAAAATTTGTATGACCCGCTCAATTTCGTCTTTGCGGCCGACGACGGGGTCCATTTCCCGTCTTCGGGCGATTTCCGTTAAGTCTCGGCCGAAAGCCCGCAAGGCAGGGGTTTTGACGGGGCCCTTTTTGTCGCCGGTTTTTTCCGCCATCTCTTTGTCGGCAAACTCGTCGTCCCCTTGAAAGTCGGGATCCAGCTCTTTCAACACTTCCTGCCGCGTTTGTTCGATGTCGACGTCCAAAGTTTTTAGCACTTTCGCCGCAACTCCGTCGCCTTCGCGCAACAATCCCAGAAGGATGTGTTCCGTTCCCACGTAAGTATGCGACAACTGTTTGGCTTCTTTGGAGGCCAAGTTTAGGACCTTCTTGACTCTGGGCGTGTAGGGAATCGTGCCGACGATTTTTTGGTCCGGACCGCTCGGCACGTGCTTTTCGACTTCCAATCGGACGGTTTCCAACTCCAAACCCATTTTTTGGAGGACGTTCACCGCCACTCCTTGCCCAAGCTTGATCAATCCGAGCAGCAAGTGCTCCGTTCCCACGTAGGTATGATTGAATCGATTCGCCTCCTTTCTCGCAAGCGCCAGCACTTGCTGCGCTCGCGGCGTAAAACCATTGAAAGCATCTTCGCTCATAACTCCATTGATTTGCTAATAAAATCACCGCTCTTGGCAACACCATTAGATTGCCTACCGAGCGCTTCTCTCCTCAAAAATTCCCAACCACCAATGCCGTCAATCGCCCGATTTCTCGCCGGCCCCAATGAATCCTCCCGCCAAAACAAAAGGCGCAACGGCGCGACTTCGTTCCGTCTCCGGGAATTAATACGACTTCTCCACGCAAAAATCCAGAATCAATGCGCCCAAAAAAACAATTTTCTGCGCGAACAATCCATCGACGCGTTCCAGAAAGATTGCCCTTGAAGAACAGCCATCGCAACAACAAACCCCCTCCTCGCTTTTGATTCCCCAACCGCCCGAAAACGAAATCTCAAACCACTTCTAAAAATCCGATTCGAAAAAACGCGCAACGGCAATCGAATCTCCGAAAGTGAAAACCGGCGAAAACGGAACCGAATGCAGGAACAAAATTCGTTTGAGAAGATTTTTTTGGAGGGCTAATCGTTAAGTTGATTCCGATCTTCACACATCAGGCACTTGGTCGAACACAGCTACAAAAGGCATGAATTATTGTCCCAATTTGGCTGTTGGCACACAATTTACACCTGAATTCTCCGTTTATGGATTGTTTCCAACGGAGTGCAGCAAAGAAGAGGGGATAGATCTGAGAAAGAGATCGAATTTGTCCAAACGAGAGAAAACTCGGCGATACCCCCTTCAATCGGCGTAATAGTCGATCCACTTCATTGTGCCTTTTGCATAACAGATCTCGATCGTATCCCCAAGGACGTCGACAGCTCTTTAACGGAGGAACTACTATCTCCAACTCCATCGCCAACGACTGCCGGTCATTCTCGCTACCTTCGTAAGCGCGATCCATTCACAACGGAGCTTTTGTCTGCCGGGAGTTTCATGCGAGTCGGGTAGCAAAGTTCGACTAGGTGGTAAGTAATTCCTTTATGTAATAGAGATCGTAAATAGCGAATGCGTGCAATTCGATTGCTATCGACTGAGTGTCCTCCGATGGTGAATAGAGTGCTGGAAATATCTATGTAACCGAACACTTCTAGAACTTTTACTTGGAACAGAATTTCGCCTTTTTCTACCAATGCGGCAGGATTTTCTTCTACTTTTGATTGACGGTAAACCTTTCCAAAAGCGTTGTCCCTGGAGTCCACTTTTGACGACCGGCCTATCCATTTCTTCGAATGTCCAAACTGAATTATTTGGGTGTAAATCGTATGCCATTTTCCAAACTCCGACGGCAAAGCCCGCCACTTGTTAATGTTTTAATACTTCTACCATGTTATAAAATTGCGTCGAGTACATGCAAGTTGGAAATTCTCACACTCTTTCGTTGCGTTGGCAAATGCGGCACAGTCTGTTAATGTTGATCCTTCCTCAATACTCGTAAATATAATAAAAAAACGTCGGGGAAATTTGGCGATTAAAAATTGCCCGATGCTTGACGAGTATAGAAACCCTTGGCAACAAGAATTGGCGGCTAGCCCGGAAGATCCCTTGCCTAGGATGCGAGCTATTGACGGGCGGCTGGGTTATTGTTGTTATTCAACAGCTTCTTTCAGCATTCGCATGGCTTCTAGTAGTCGCCGTTCTTCCTCGCTGATTTGAGGAGAATTAGAATCCTGTTGCAGCGGCGTGTTTTCAAACTGCTCCTCTAAGGCTTTCATGGCTTCGGCAAACGGGCGAATACTGCCGTCTTCCATTTCCTGCAAATCAAACCTTTGGCCATTCGACATAAAACTGCCAAAAGAACCCGCATTGGCCATGATAAGTTCGCCATCTGCATTTACTAACGTGCCGTCTGCCAAAATGCCTCTTAGACGCATCCTTTCTCTTTGTTTTACCCATGCTTCATTGAGCTGTCTGTACAGCTCGGCCTCCACTTCTTCATAAGCGGCCTGATACCCCACATACGGCGTTATCAAAGAATCTTCCCCTTCTAATGACTGCCTGTAATTCCTATCGTGAGAACCAGCAAAATAACCGGCGTAAGCGATGTCGGCCATGTTGGGAACATCTCGGATTAGCTCTTCGGCTACGGCGCGAGCGAATTCCACGGGCTATTCCTCGCGATGCTGAGGCGGCCAATCTCTAGGATTGCCTATTGCTGACACAATCCCTTCTTTGAAGCTTTCCGCTCGCTCTCTCCATGTAACAGTCCTCCAAGTATCTCTTCCACCCGATTTAGAGGGCACCCGCCTCATAGACGGTTCCCCATTGGATTGTAGCACTATTTCTTCGGGATTATAGTATAAGGCTTGGTAGTAGTCCTGAAGACATGAGAACGCATTGGCTATGGCGGCCGGCTTTTCGGTTCTGCCTCGCTTTTCTAAGAGGCGATAGAACTGCTCGAACTGCGGGAAACCCTGTTTTTGTTTTTGAAAAAGTTTTCCAGAATAAAGTGGGTAGACACGCTGCTGTTGACGCTTGACGGCTTTGTTGGATGGGCGGGGGCATAGAAAAACCTCGGCAAGACGCGTCTTGCCGAGGTTGAAACGGTGAACTTTCGATGGACGGGCTACTTGACGAGCAACGGATCGCCCGGTTTCAATTGGAATTCGTATTTGGTGTTGGAGGCGAATACCACTTTGGGCAGTTCCAAGAAGCCTGCCGCCGGGATTTCATTGATTAGCCGTTCTCGGATGGCTAGAGCATGCTCATCAGATATCCTTTCCCCATCGATTTGGAGGTCTTCTAGCGGGCCTAGAAGGCATCTTTTCAGCATTTCCGTTTCTTCCGCCCAAGTGACGTCGCGTCTTTCGGTGGGAGGATCTATCTGATCTCTTATTGCTTTTCTACGTGGTTCAAGCAAGGCGGCTAAGTACACTTGTTGACCTTCTTCGGGGAGGCTGAAAAAGTCCTCGCCTAACACGAACTCCTGTTCAAGCAACTCATTAGCCTCTGGAACAGGCAGTTCCACTCGGACGTTTTCTCGGTAAATCGAATCGGGATCTCGTTGCGCCGCTTGATGGTAGTCTTTGAGCGTTTCAAATGTTTGGGCAAGAACCGCCGTGCTACCCACTTCTCCGAGTTCTTCTTGGACGATGTCGTGCAGGTGTTCGAACTCTTCGGTGTAGCGCACCCAGCTGTCGTAAAAATCTTTTAACAAGCTGTGATGCTCCACTCGGCGCATCATTTCCCAGTAGGCTTTGTTTTTCTTTTCTTGAGGCCATTCGCCCCTGAAGGCTTTCCTTGGATCATACACGGTTGGGTCAAAGGTAATCTCTGGATGCGGAGTTGGCTCAAACGGGAATCGGTCTATCCATTCTTTTCGGCTTTCCCACCATGCCTTCTCCGCTTCATCGAGGGATTTTTGCTCTTCTTCCTGCCGTTTGAATTCCGCTTCAATGGCATCGCTTTCGGCGATGTCTTCTGCGGTGAGCCAGACTTTGTTTCCGTTATCGTCCAAGTAGTATCCGAATTCGGTTTCCTGTTGCATTGGTTCCACTTCAACAACAACGGGAGCGGGATTTGCCGGCTCGATTTGCGGAGGCTCGATGGCTTCTTCCACTAGTTGCTTTGGCGGCGAGAAGACGGTCACCAGCATGGCCGCGATGCCTGCGAGTGCGACAACGGCGAATCCTCCGTAAAGGAGTCTATCTATTTTGGTCATCTCAATGTTCTCCTGTTGCTTTGTTTTCGTGTTTCCTTAATTGATGTCTTGGTACTCTTGAGCCACCACCGGTTCCCATCCGACTCTTTTCCAGTAGAACTTTCTGTATCGGCTGTTTTGCCCTGTCAGCTTTGTCTTTTCATAAACGGGCCGTTTTGAAATGAATCGTCTGATGCCTTCGTAGATTGCGGGGGCGGTGATTTCTTGGTTATCTTTGCAGAAGTCAAAGTCGAAGGTATGGTCATCCCAGCTCTTGATTCCGTCCCCGGTTTCTTGGCTGAAGGTTTTTTCAGCATCTTGCCATTCCCCCCATGTTCCGTTTGGATTGAGTTCTCGGTATTTCCATCTGGCTTTGGCTTTGTAATAGTTGGCGTCGCTGTCGATGGCGTTTTCCGTTCCGAGTTTTTTCAAAATCGGGGGAGGATCGACGAAATCGCTGAACATTACAAAACTTCCCACTTTCCATTTTTTAAGGTCTTCCCCGCCTTTAGTTAATATTATGGTTGGATGCATGGCACGATACAATGCGAGTATTCTTGCTTCTTCTGCCGCATAATGATCTGTTCTTGCTTTGATAGGGAAGAACATTGTTTGCGCATGCTGGGTGGTCGTTGCAGGCACTATTGCAGACCATATGCTTTCTGTGGTGCTGGCTATCCTGCGTTTCATGTGGCCTTTTGCTTCCGACTGCGTCATGGAGCGATTATTAAAGGCGTCCCATCCTTCTGCGCTTTCTGGATCGTCTTCTTTTTTCATTGTTGCTATTGTTGTTAAAACATTTCTAGGCGAAGGTGTGTGTGGACTGGACGATCTCCAAAAATACTCATTGGAGAGCCAGTGCGCGCCGTGGACGGTTACGTAGGCTTCTTGGTCTTTGTTATTTTGAAAGACCCTGTCTAGTGCGCTGTGAACTCCATATTCGGCAAGAACGGCGATGAGCCATTTTCCTGCTACGATAGCGCCTTTTTTGAGAACGGGTTTGGCGACCACCACGACTGGCACAGGAACTGCGGCTGGTCGTGTTCTACTTCGATTCGGTACGGGGATTGTTCTACGACTTGGCGTTTGCACTTGGTTGGTTCGCGCTGTTCTGGTTGGCATCGCTCTTGATGGAGCCGCGATGTTTCTGCTTCTACGTGGAATTACTCGATTTGTGGATGTGGTAGGTGATTTACTTCGGTAGGAGGGCGGAGTTTGTCGCGTGATTTGATTTGTGGATGCGGACGCCGCTCCTGCTTGCTCGATGAGGCTTGTCGTCAGCATAGTGGCGATGCAGGTGAGCGCAAGGACGACGAGCAGGCCGATGCGTTTGCGCGTCCAGCGGGATTCCTTCTCCGCTTGGCCGTTTGCCGTCGTTTGCGATGCAGTTTGCGTGTCATTGTTCTTGCTATCCTTGACCGATTCGGGGGAATCGTCAAGCCGTTTTGAAAAGAATATTGTTTTTTTCATGCGAATCTATGTAGCTAAACTGTTTTGTATTCTCTGATTTGGCCGGCGCCTTTGGGAAACCTCTTCCCGCGTCCAGGCCGATTGTCAGTTCCAAGCGGAGCAAATCACGCGAGTTTCCACCTGTTTGCCGAAGCCAACAGGGAAAGGTAATTACGACTCTCCCGACGCATTGCATATCCAAACTGTGATATTCCAGCGGGGAGACCCGATAGCGAATCGCCCCACTTGGAACTGACAAGAGCGAGAAAAGCAAAAATTCATTTTGAGCGCAAGCTTTTTTCTCAACTTTTTTGTCTTTCTTCGATTTTTGTTGTTGGAGGGCAGAGGTTGTTGGCGAATTTTTGTTTGGATGCCCTTGTCGGGCGGGCGGCGGGTGTCTTTTTTTCAGGCAATATTTTTTGTCAATTTTTCTCTGATGGAAAAGCGGCGTCGAGGCTTATTATGGCGGAGGGATGAAGCATTCGAGGGAAGCGGCGGCAAGGGCGGTTGATGGTGGGAAGGCGCCTTTGATTTCTCTGGCTGATTTGCCCGGAGTTGGAGGGCGACGGGCAGCGGCGTTTTTGAAGATTCGGGTGCGAACTTTGGAGGATCTTTTTCTTTATTGTCCTAAGCGTTATGAAGATCGCCGAAAATTTCTCAAAATCGCCGAGGCGGCGCCGGACGAGGCGGCGTTTTTTCAAGGAACCGTGCTTGCGGTTTCTCACAAGATTACTTCGCTTCGACGTCTTTCCTTGTTGGAAGTTCGGCTGAGGGATGATTCGGGGGAACTGACTTGCCGTTGGTGGAATCAACCTTATCGCGCCCGGCAGTTTCGAGCGGACATGAAAGTTCTCGTTTATGGGAAGCCGGCGTTTGCGGAAAAGATGATTCTCGATCAGCCTGAAGTGGAATGGAATTCCGGGGACGATGAGGCGATTCATATGAACCGAATTGTTCCCGTTTATCCTCTTGCCAAGGGGATTGCGCAACGGTGGCTGCGGGCTTTTATTTGGCGGGCTTTGGAGAGTCGTTCTGATTGTTTGGAGGAGCCGGACTTTGGAGTTCCATTTCGCTCGGAGCTAAGCCGTCTGGACGCCGTTCGCTTTCTTCATTTTCCGGATGAAATGGAGCAGGCGATTGCCGCTCGCAAGCACTTTGCGCGGGAGGAACTGCTTCGCTTTCAGTTGGATTTGCAATCGCGTCGTTTGCGTTTTTTACGAAACGCCAAGGCGCCTTCGTGTTTGGCGGGCGAGGGGAGGCTTCAATCTTTTTTGGATCGGATTCCCTTCCAGTTGACTCAAGCGCAAAGTCGGATTCTTCAGGAAATTCGGCGCGATTTGGGGCGTTCCGTTCCGATGCGCCGCTTGTTGCAGGGGGACGTTGGCTCCGGTAAAACCGTCGTTGCCGCCGCTGCCGCCGTCCTTGTTCTTGCCAATGGTTTTGACGCGGCCTTCATGGCGCCTACGGAGCTTTTGGCGCAGCAGCATTGCCGCACTTTGAGCGATTTGCTGGCCGCTTTGCCGGTTGTGCCGAGCCTGCTTATCGGCGGTTCCAGGAAATGGCAGACGCCTCCTTCGCCTGCCTTGACCGTCGGCACGCACGCCCTGTTGGAAGACGTTTATCAACCGACTCGATTGGGGCTGGTTGTGATTGACGAGCAACACCGATTCGGGGTGGAACAGCGCAACCGACTGCTCCGCAAGGGGCGTTATCCGCATCTTTTGACGATGACCGCCACGCCGATTCCTCGATCGCTGGGGCTTACTCTTTACGGCGAGTTAGAACATTCCATCCTCGACGAACTTCCTCCGCAACGGGGCGCCTTGAAAACCTACGTTCGCCAAGCCGACCGCTTGGAGCGCATTTGGGCATTCCTTTGCCAAAAACTCAAAGAAGGCCGCCAAGCCTACGTGGTTTATCCGCGAATTGAGGAGACAGAGGACGGACAGATCAAGTCGTTGCAATCCGAGTTTCACAAAATAGAGAAAATCGTGGCGCCTTTTCGGGCCGGCTGGATTCACGGCCAGATGCCGCGGGAAAGATCCGCCCAAGTCATGGCCGACTTCCGGGCGAACCGCCTTCAGGTTTTAGTATCCACAACGATGATCGAAGTGGGCGTTGACGTTCCCAACGCCACCGTCATGCTTGTGGAAAACGCCGAGCAATTCGGCTTGGCGCAACTTCACCAAATCCGCGGCCGAATCGGCCGCGGCAGTCTTGATTCTTACTGCATTCTTGTCTCCCATGAAAAAAACGAAACCGCCCGCGAGCGTCTCAAAGTCCTCGAATCCACCCGCGACGGATTCGCTATTGCCGAGCACGATTTGAAACTGCGCGGCCCCGGCGATTTTCTAGGCAAACAGCAGAGCGGACTCCCTCGCTTCCGATTTGCGGACTTGATTCGGGACGGAAATCTGGTCCGCGAGGTCCGTGATTCCGTGCGAGCGCATTTGGGCATCGAGTCCGTTGATGCGAATCCCTCGGAAAATAGCTCACTCTTCTCCGGCCAGTGAAACCAGCGCGGCGCTTTTCATAACTTCAAGCGATGAAATAGCAAGGGAACGGCCAGCGAAACTAGCGCGCCAGTCGCCAATCCGTGCAAGTAATCCGCCGCAAGCGCCGCCGCCAAAGGCCAGTCCGCCATTCCCTCCCCTCGCAACAAAGGTCGGATTGCGAGCCCGTAAGGGCCGAGTAAAGCGCCGCCGATTAAAAACCGAAGCGCCCGATCCCGCCAACCGCGGGCTTTGCGATCCCGCTTCCAAACCGCCAAAACCCGATGGCCGCCAAAAAAACCAAAGCCCATCCCGGCCAGCAAAAACGGAGAATGCAAACTGAAAGGATGAATGCGCCCGTCCTGCGGCCGTTTCTCCAAAGCCGTAGAAACCCATTCCTCAGGCAATTCAAAACCCGAAGCCAGCCAGCGAATTCCGCAAGCCACAACGCAGGCGGCCAAAGAAGCCAACCACAACGCAAGCAGTTGCCCCCGCAAACCCAATCGCAGAAAACGGGGAATTGTCCGCGCCGCCAGCATAGGAGACAAATACAAAAACAGCAGGCCGGTCAACCCGCCCGCAAGCACTTGGGAAACCGAATGAACGCCCAGATACACCCGCGAAATCCCGACGCCAAAAACAACCCCGACAAACAAAACCTGCATTCCTCGCCGATTCCACTGCCGCGCCAACTCGCCCCAAACCGCCGTGGCAACCAGCGCGTGACCCGAAGGCATCCCAAACCCTTTGGAACGGCTGAGCGCCTGAATCTCTGGATTCACCCAGTAAGGACGGGGCGCGAGAAAAACCAGCTTCGAAACGCCGGCCAGCCAAGAGCATGTCAAGTGCGCAAACCATACTCGGCGCATTGCCGCGCCGTCCCAACACCAATACAAGCCGGCCAAAAGCGCGTTCAAAGCCGTCGAAGGCCCCAAATCGCTCAAAGCCCGAAGCGGCCAATGCAGCGGCGCGCCGTTCTTCTGCAACCAAATCACAAACTCCGTTTCCATTTTCTCTCTTGCGTTTTCCCAATCGGTTTATCCAAACAGCCCGCCAAATGCGCAACGCTTTTCTCGAACTTTTAGATTGACTTGCGGAAAACGGCCGCATAAATTCTATCTCTCAAATCTATGAAAAAGACACGGGCAGTTGCGAATCTTCGCTCCGCCGCACAGCGGGGATTTACCTTGATTGAACTTTTAGTTGTCATCGCGATCATTGCGATTTTGGCGGGAATGCTCCTCCCCGCTTTGGCCAAAGCCAAGGCCAAGGCGCACGAAGTGGACTGCATGAGCAACCTCAAACAGCTGGGCATCGCCTTTGCCATGTATCTGGACGACAACGAAGACACTTTCCCCGGATGCGCATCGAGAGGAGGATGGGCTCCGCAACGCGAAGACTGGATTTTTGGGAACCGGGATCGAGTTCCCGGCGGGAACACCATCGACATGACCGTCGAAGAAGTCAACGATCCTCGCAACAGCGCCATCGCTCCCTACATCGGCAGCTTTACCACCAACCTCTTCCGCTGCAAAGCCGATAAGGAATGGACTGAACGCCTCAAGAGACAATCCCGCCCCTACATTTACTCCTACTCTATGGTTAACCTTTGGAGAGATGGCAAGAATTACGGACCCGGTTCCATCTTCGTTCCTCCGAACGATATTCATCCCTTCAAATCCTCCAGCATCAAACTCCCCGTCCAAAAAATGATCATTGTAGACGAAAATGGCGACTACGACAGCGGCGTGGCCATCATCGACGACGGACGCTTCACTGGCGGCAGCAACAAATTGGCCGCGCGCCATCGCATCCCGCACGGCACTTCCACCTCCAACAACGATTACTTCAGCCGGGGGCGCGGCAACGTTCTTTTTGGCGATTGGCACGTCGCCCCTCTTTCTCCGCGAGAAGCCGACCAACCCAAGCACTATCACACGCAGTGGACGGGGGATTAGAAGCGGCGTTTTGAAAAAGGCGTTTCTCGCCCGGCCGGAAAAGTTGGCGGCGTTTTGATTTCGTTTTGATTTTTCTCTCTTAGATTGCGGCGGGAGGCGTTACCCGCAATTTTTTCTTTTTTCGCAAGCCAAAGCGCAGCCAAGATTTTGAGATGATGATCAGTTTCTTTTTGTTTTTGTTAGCAGCCGTCGTTTTCTACATCGGCAACCAAATTGTCCACGCCTTGCGCAAGATCGGTTTGGAGTTGGAGATTCTCCGAGGAAAACGGGAGAAGGACGACTAAGCAAACGCAGCGGCGGGGCTTTTTGTTTGCCAATTTTGTTTTGGTTTTTAGGCTGGTCGCATGTTCTGCCGAAAATGGATTTCGTTGCTGGCCGTCGTCTTTTTTGGGACGGTTTTTTCGTTGGCGCGCGCTGAGTCTGATTCCGATTGGCGCGGCGTTCGAATTTTCCCGGAAAAGGGGAAGTTGCGCATTGAAGTGAACGGAAGCTTTTTCGCCGATTATATTTACGAAGATGTTTCCCGGCCTTTTTTGTATCCGGTGATCGGCCCGGCCGGATTGCCAATCACGCGCAACTGGCCGATGGGTTTTCAGCCGGGCGAGGCGAAGGATCATCCCCATCATCGCTCTTTTTGGTATGCGCACGGCGATGTGAACGGGCATGACTTTTGGTCGGAATCCAGCCGGGCGGGAACGATTCAGCATATGTATTTTCAGGAAATTGTTTCCCGGCCAAAGTGGGGGCGAATTGTGGCTTGGAATCGGCTTGTGGCCAAAGATGGCGCTGTTGTGGGAACCGATAGGCGGGAAATTACGATTTACAACCGCCCGGATTCGGAGCGCGTAATCGATTTTGACATCACGTTTCTCGCTTCGCACGGAGACTTGGTTTTGGGCGACACCAAGGAAGGTTCTATGGCAATTCGCCTGGCGCCGACGATGCGGCTGAAAGGAGAAGTGGCGCAAGGACGCATTGTCAACAGCGAGGGCTTGCGAGACGGCGAGACTTGGGGCAAACGGGCAAAGTGGGTGGATTACAGCGGCCCGGTGAAGGGCAAAACGGTGGGCGTAGCCATTTTTGATCATCCGGACAATCCGCGGCATCCAACTTGGTGGCACGTCCGCGATTACGGACTCTTTGCGGCCAATCCCTTTGGTATCCACAATTTTGAGCGCAAAGAAAAGGGGTTGGGAGATTATCGGGTGCCTGCCGGCAAAAGCGCGCAGTGGAAGTACCGGTTTTTCATGCATCTAGGCAATGCGGAAGAGGCCGGCGTGGAAGCCAAATACACCGAATACTCACAAACGAAGTAGCCCAATAATCGATGGATTGAAATCAAGAAAGATAAAGACGATAAACGCTTTGGAGCTACATATAAAAGCCAACGATGAGTTGCAGGAATGTTTAGAAAAGAAAAATGCCAAAGAAAACGATTGAGAGCCAAAATAAATTTTACCATGAAAAAGACAATTGGATTATTATTGGCCGCCGCATGCTTTGTATGCGCGGAGTTGAAGGCGGATGATAAACCGCAAGGCGTCGTTACGAAAATCGAACGCACCTATGATAAAGAAGGGAAATTGCGGTTGATACGCTTCTCGTATGAGAAGGATGGCAAGAAAGTCGGGTGGATAATCATTAGAAGAATCGTACATTTAGGCAAGAACGTCCCTAGTCTGGAATGGAGTGGAGGTTGGCCTATTGATATTGATTGGGACGGAGGATTGCCTCGGTATCGTAAAATTTCAGGTTGGGATTATTTGCCATACTTATTTAGACCGCCAAATGGATGGGAAAAAAGCTTTGTGCCTCTTCTCGTTCCCGGGGCACTGTGGGATGATAAGTGCTTCATTGGTTTTCAACTAGTTCAAAATGCCAAAGAAAACGATTGAGAAGTTGATTGACCGGGCGGGTTACAAGTATACTCAGATGCGATCCAATCTGATCCGATGCGAGAAGCATGTAAACACAGTTTAGAATGTTCTGCGATGGGAAAAACGCCTTTTGTTTGGCTGTCTGTTTTTGTTGAATTATGGAAAGAATGAAATTGTTCTCTGTTTTGTTTGTGTCGATTTCCTTTGCGCTTGGATTCCAGCCTTCGGTCTCCGCCGCCGAGAGGCCGGCGGGCATTCCCAAAGCGTTTGTGGAAGTGCGGACGGTTGTTCCGAACATCATCGTCGATCTTCGCTATTTTGGTCGGGAAAATTTTCTGGGGCGTCCGGTGGACGGCTATACGGCGCTTAACTGCTGGCTCACTCGACCGGCGGCAGAACGGTTGGCAAAAGTGCAGGCGGCGCTTCGCCCTTTTGGTCTCTCGCTGAAAGTTTTTGACGCCTATCGGCCTCAGTCGGCGGTAGATCATTTTGTGCGCTGGGCGAAGGAGCCGGACGACGAGGAATTGAAGAAACGATATTATCCTTCGGTGTCAAAGCGGCGGCTTATTCCGGAAGGATACATTGCCGATCGTTCCGGGCATTCTCGCGGCAGCACGATCGATCTCACCATTGTCGCAATTGCCGGCGATGCGCAACGCCGGGTTGGAAAAGAACTGGACATGGGAACGCCATTTGATTTCTTCGGCGCCGAATCACACACCGAAAACCCACATTTGACGGCGCAGCAGAAGGCCAACCGTCTGTTGTTGAAGACGTTGATGGAGCGGCACGGATTTGTGAATTATCCAAAGGAATGGTGGCACTTCACTTTAAAAGACGAGCCTTTTCCAAAAACTTATTTCAACTTTCCCACCGGCGGCGTTTCCTTCGCTCCGCCGCAACCTGAGCCGCCGCCTCAAGAATGAGTTGTCCTGAAACGCTTCGACTGGAGCAGGATCAAGCCCGCACGCACAACTGGAAGCGCTGGGGGCCGTATCTTTCGGAGCGTCAATGGGGCACCGTTCGAGAGGACTACTCTGCTTGGGGTGATTGTTGGAGTTATTTTCCGCACGATCATGCGCGGTCGCGGGCGTATCGCTGGGGAGAAGACGGTTTGCTGGGCATTGCAGATCGGCAGGCGCGGCTGTGTTTTGCGTTGGCTTTGTGGAACGGCAACGATCCCATCTTGAAGGAACGGCTCTACGGCCTCAACGGACACGAAGGCAATCACGGCGAGGACGTCAAGGAGCTGTATTACTATTTGGATTCGTCGCCGACCCACAGCTATATGAAGGCGCTTTACAAATATCCCCAGCAGGCGTTTCCCTATTCGGAACTCCTGCGCGAGAACCGCCGGCGGGGGCGTTCCGGCGCCGAGTTTGAGTTGCCGGACACGGGAATTTTTGAGGAAGAGCACTATTTCGACGTGCAGTGCGAATATGCCAAGCGCTCGCCCAACGACGTTCTCATTCGCATCCGAATCACCAATCGCGCCGCTGCGCTGCACATTCTTCACCTCTTGCCGACGCTCTGGTTTCGAAACACATGGTCGTGGGACTGCGGACACGAAGGTTGCACGATTCGGCCGACTATCGCTCGGCAAACCGCGCAATGGCTTTCGGCCAGGCATCCGACTTTGGGCGAGTTTCGGTTTTTCTGGGAGCGGACTGCGGACGAAGTTTTGTTGACCCACAACGAAACCAACGTGAAACGATTGTACGGCGTTGTTGCCGAGTCTCCTTTTGTCAAGGACGCCTTCCACGAGCATTTGATCGGCAAGCCTTTGCCGCCGCTGGCTTCCGTTCAAACCGGCACAAAGGCGGCGCCGCACTATCGCCTAAGCCTTGCGGCCGGGTCCGTCCAAGAGATTCGGCTTCGATTGACGGCGGCGGCGGAATCTCCAGCCATTCCCTTCGGCCCTGAATTCGACTCTGTTTTTGCCCAGCGCATCAGCGAAACCGACGCTTTCTACCGAGCCGTTTCGTCCCGAATCCAAGCGGATTCCGACGACGCCAACATCGTCCGGCAAGGCTACGCCGGCCTTCTTTGGACAAAGCAGTTTTATCATTATGTGGTGGACGATTGGCTTGAAGGCGATCCGGCCGTCTCTCCGCCCAAAGAGCGAAAGCAGGGCCGCAACCGCCAATGGAGACACTTTCACGGGCGCGACGTTCTCTCCATGCCCGACAAGTGGGAGTATCCTTGGTTCGCCGCTTGGGACCTTGCCTTTCACATGATTCCCTTTGCCCGAATAGACCCTGAGTTTGCCAAGTCGCAGCTCCTTTTGATGCTTCGCGAGTGGTATCTTCACCCCAACGGCCAACTGCCCGCCTATGAGTTTGCCTTTGGCGATGTCAATCCGCCGGTTCACGCTTGGGCGGTTTGGCGCGTCTATAAAATTGCCGCTGGGAAAGGAAGGCGCGACCGAGATTTTCTGGAGAGCGCGTTTCAAAAACTGCTCCTCAACTTCACTTGGTGGGTCAACCGCAAAGACGAAAACGGAAACAATCTTTTTGGCGGCGGCTTTCTGGGTTTGGACAACGTCGGCCCTTTTGACCGCTCCAAACCCTTTCCCGGCGGCGGGCAGTTGACGCAGGCGGACGGCACGGCGTGGATGGCGTTTTATTGTCTCACAATGCTGAGCATGGCGTTGGAACTGGCCAAAGGCGAAGAGCGCGTCTACGGCGCCTACGGCGACATGGCTTCCAAGTTTTTCGAACACTTTGTCCAAATCTCCGACGCGTTCAACCACCTTGACGGCACCGGACTTTGGGACGAGGAAGATGGCTTTTACTACGACCGCCTCACACAAGGCAACGAACACATCGTCATTCGCACAAGATCGCTCGTCGGCCTGCTCCCCTTAATTGCCGTGGAAGTGCTGAACCTGCCTCTTCTCCAGTCGCTTCCCGGCTTTTACAAACGGTTTCAATGGTTCCTGCAACACCGGCCGGAGTTGTCCCGCCACCTTGTTTTTGGAGAGGGAAGCCGCGCCGACAAAGTTCTCCTTATGCTTTCCACGCAGAGCCGCCTCAAAAGAATCCTCCGCTACCTTGTGGACGAGCGCGAATTCCTGTCGCCTTTTGGCGTCCGCTCTCTTTCCAAACATCACCAAGCGCATCCCTCCCGTTTCCTTCTCGGCGGCGAAACTCTCAGCGTGGAATACACCCCCGGCGAGTCCAACACCGGGCTCTTCGGCGGGAACTCCAACTGGCGCGGACCCATTTGGATGCCGGTCAACTATCTCCTTTTAGAATCTCTGGAACGCTACCAGCACTTTTACGGCGACTCGCTGGCTGTTCCCTTTCCAGACCGAGAAGGGCGGCTTTGCTCTTGCCGCCGAATTGCCGAAGAGATTCAAAAACGCCTGATTGCCATTTTTCGCTTCGACAAAAACGGAAAGAGACCTTGCCACGGCGATTCTTCTCAATACCGGCGCAACGCTCCTTGGGAAAACCTGCTCTTGTTCTACGAATACTTTGACGGAGACAATGCCCGCGGACTGGGCGCCAGCCACCAAACCGGTTGGACTGCACTCGTCATCCGGCTTCTGGAAGACGGACAATAACCAACAAAACTTTGGCGGGCTCTCTTTGGCAACGCATCGTCGCTCCGCGCAAACTTCCCTTGCCCGCGTTGGGATTTTTGGATTGCGAATTGAGAACGGCGGGCTTTTTAATAAATCCTTTGCAATTCGTCAAAGCGGTGGGAAAAAGGGCGATTGGCGCAGCGGTCAGCGCAGCTGTTTTACACACAGCGGGTCGGGGGTTCGAGTCCCTCATCGCCCACCATCCGCCCACCGATTAAAGCGAGAAGCGGATGGAAGAAAAAGACTTTGCCAAATCCGTTGCGCGGAGGCTTGCCGCCGCGATGGAACAATTTGTGCGAAACAGACAATCCGCAAGCCTGAGGAAATAGGCTTTCCATTGCTCGGCAAAATGCGGCATGTTCACCCCTGCAATGGCGCGAGATTCAAAGCCGATTTCTTGGTGGCAGGTGTTGCTCATTTTGGCCATCCCCTTGGCTGTTTTGTTCCACCCCAGCTTTCAAGCCGAGTTGGTGTTGTTTTCGAATGACGGTCCTTTAGGCGTCATTAGTTCCCAAGCAGCCTCTTTGCCCGGAGCCTTTTTCGGCTATTGGAACGATTTGAATTGGGTAGGGCAGGAGAAGCCGAGCGCGGCGCCCAACTTTTCCCAGTTGCTGGGGAGCATAGTCAACGACACGGTTGTTTATTCGAAAATCAGCGTCCCTCTTTCGCTGTCGTTGCTGGGCTTTGCCGGATGGCTTCTGTTTCGGCAGTTGGGATTTCATTCGGCAGTCTGCGTGTTGGGCGCCATTGCCTTTGCGCTGAATATGAACTTTTTTTCCAATGCCTGCTGGGGCTTGACCTCGTGGACGGTCGCCATGGCGTCGGCTCTGTTGGCGCTTGTCGCCCTGCATCTGCAACCAGCGCGAATGCCTTTTTTGAAATACATTCTGGCCGGGTTTGCCGTCGGACACGGGATTACAGAAGGGTTTGACACGGGCGCTTTATACAGTCTGGCGGTTGGAGCGTATGCGGCCTTTTTGGTTTTCCTTGAAAAGGGAGACGTCGGTCAAAAAGGATTGAAGGCGGCGGGTCTGGTTTTGGCTGTGGCGGTTTCTGCGGCGGTGTTTTCCACGCAAACTTTGGCAACACTCGTCGAAACGCAGATTCAAGGAGTGGCCGGCATGGAGCAAACAAAAGAGGCGAAGGAAAAGCGTTGGGATGAGGCAACCCAGTGGAGTCTGCCCATAAAAGAAGCGCTGCGCGTGGGCATTCCCGGATTGTTCGGCTATCGAATGACGGATTTGGAAGGTAGGCCTTCCGCCAGTTCCTATTGGGGCGCCGTGGGCAGAACTCCCGGCTGGGAAACGCATCGCCGGGGTTATCCGCGCCATTCAGGCTCCGGCGAATATGCCGGCGCTTTGGTTCTAACGCTGGCCGCTTTTGCCGTTTTTCAAAGCCTTCGCCGAAGCCGAACGCCTCTGGATCGACGGCAACGCCTCTCTGTCTGGTTTTGGGCCGCCATTGCCCTTGTCTCAATCCTTCTGGCCTTCGGAAAACATGCCCCTTTTTACCGCCTTCCTTATGAATTGTTGCCTTACTTTTCCACAATGCGCAACCCCATCAAGTTCATGCACATCTTTCATCTGGCGTCGATAATCCTCTTTGGCTACGGCCTGCAAGTATTATGGGCGCGCTATCTAAAACGCCCGCCCGCGCGGGAAAAAAAACTGGGCAAACTTCTCCAACAATGGTGGGCAAAAGCGCCCGGCTTTGACCGCAAGTGGACTTTGTCCATCGCCGTCGTCATCGTCTCCGGGCTTCTGTCGTGCCTCATCTATGCGTCCGCCGGCAAAGAAATGGCGCAACTCTTGTTGGATGCGGGATTTGCTAAGGAACTAGCCTCAAAAATCCATCAATTCAGCGTTTTCGAGCTGCTTTGGTCCGTAGCCTTTTTCTCAATCGTTTGGATTCTTGTAACACTCACGCTCAGCGGGGCATTCCACTATAAATACCGCAAAGCTTTGGGCATCGCGCTGGGATTGCTACTTGTGGCAGACTTAGGGCGGGCGGATCGGTTTTGGATTGTATACTACGATTACAAGAAAAAGTATACTTCCAACCCAGTCATAGACAAACTACAGGAGAATGCATTCGAACGCCGCGTCGCCCTTCGGTTAAACCCGTTTGCCGGAGGCATGCTGTCTGAAGCAAACCCAAAGGGCAATATATTTCATACCATGGTCAGCTCATGGCTTCAGCATCAGTTTCCCTACTATAACATTTCATCTCTGGATGTAATTCAGATGCCTCGCAGAAAGAAAGAGGACGAGGCTTTTATAAAACAGTTCTCACCGCAGCGTCTATGGGAGTTAACCAGCACGCGCTATCTTTTGGGCATGACCAACTATCTTGCCGTGTTAAACCAACAATTGGATCCCGGCCAAGAACGATTTCAAATAGTAAGTCGGTTTGATTTTGATGTCTCCAACGCGACAAAGTTAGAAAATATAGCCGTTGTGGAGGATTCTTCGGGAGAATTCGGCATTATCGAATTTACGGGTGCCTTGCCGAAAGCCAAGCGGTATATGAAGTGGATCGTAATGACAAACCAACAGGCCGCGCTTGGCAGGCTTGCCGATCCTCAATTGGACCCGTCAAAAACCGTTGTCGTTATGGACACAATTGTAAAACCGCCGTCAGAGGCTTCGGAAGAGAACGACGGAACGGCGACTATTGAAAGCTATCATCCCAAGTCGATACGAATTCAAACCGCAGGCTCCGGCAACGGCGTGCTTTTGTATAACGACCGCTACCATCCGCATTGGAGGGTATATGTTAACGGAGAGAGGCGGCCTTTATTGCGCTGCAATTCTATAATGCGCGGGGTGGAAGTGCCGACGGGATCGCATGTTGTGGAGTTTCGATATGAGCCGCCGCAGTGGGGTCTTGCGATTAGTCTCCTTTCCATTGCTTTAGGGCTTTGGATTGGTTGTCTGTGTCTAATTAGGAGCAAGCAAAAGCCGCCTGCCGCGCTTCGTAAGGTTTAATAATATAGAGGCCTTCAGACGGTTCGATTAGCTTGTATCAACCATTGGCGGGCTTTGATTAGGCGGCCGGCCAACTGAATTTTTGAATGAGGATACGGCACCACCGCTCCGGAAGATTTGGCGTTTGTTTGAAAACATTTCAAAACAAGCATGCACGCCCGGATGACTTGATAAATGGGAAGAAGAATTTTAGCCCGGACGGCGAATTCGGGATCGAGAAACGGCAAGTTTTGCAGAGCGCGAATGACGGTTTCCCAATGATCTATTTTGGGAGAAAGACTGCCGAGACAGAAGAATTGGTTGATGAGCCGAGCGGGGTCTTCCCAGCCGGATTGGGCAAAGTCTACAAAGCAGACGTCTTTTTCGGGAGTGAGCAGCGCGTTGTGAAAACCGAAGTTTCCCGGTGAAAGAATCCATCGTTCTTGCGGGAGGGATTGACGGACGTCAATGTTGACGGTTTGGAACTTGCCCAAAATGGCGCCCAGAACTTTTTGCCAGACCGGTTCCAGTTCGTCATTCAAAAAGGCGAGCGTGGGAACGTCCGCATGCTTGCGGCATTGTTGCGTTTGGGCGACAAGATCGGCGCCGGCGTTTAGATGATCGCTAATAGAACAACAAGCGCCCAAAGCCATCGGCGTGAAACGGGCGACTTCCGGATCGTTAACTTGATTGACGGAGACAAGGAAGTCCGCAGCTTGTTGCACGGCCCTTTGATTGATTTCCCGTTCCCGGAAACCGCGCCCTGAAATTCTGGAAAGCAACAGCGTCCCTTCCTCTTCGCCGCCGCAAGCTATCAAAACGGGCGTTTGATGGGTGTTCAAGGACTTCAGCAAACGATAAAAGTGCTTTTCTCTCTCAAAGGCCGGACGCAGGGAAAGTTTTTCCGGATCAAAACATTTCAAGGCGTAGTCCAAACCCTGATAGTGAAAAAAGACAAGACATCGACCTTCCCGAACGCTAACAAGTTCTAGCGAGACGCCCGCCGGAATGCCGTTGCGGGACAAAAACCGCTGGAGAACGGCACGGAGACGATCAGGCAGAGGAACAGGCATTGTTGGAGGCGCAAGAAGAACTCAATATGCAAAAAACGAAGAAAACTTGGCGACTCAAGTTATCCAGACAGTCTATCTTTTTTATAATTTTTCCGCAAACAATATCCTTGTCATCCACGACCCCTCGATCTCAAGCGGAGAGGAAGGATTTCACAAAACGCCCGCCCTTTGCCCAGAGAGACGACAAGAATAGAAAAAACAAATGGATTGGATCGATACAGAACATGATCTACAACAAGATTCATGAGAAAATTAACTTTTCCAACTTCCACATTCCAGACATACGCAAAGTGAAAAGGAGGACGACCATTCATACGATTACCAAGACCAGAATGATCCTCAAGCACATTCTGTAAACGAGGAGGCAACTCTATCTACTCAATCGTGCCGTCAACGGAATAAGAACGACCATCAGAATCTTCCGCCCAGTCCGAAACAGAACCATCCAATCCAAACGGTGACTTTAATGCAAACATCCCAATAATTCTCCATGAAAAACTTAATCTGTCAAACTGAGAAAATACTTTCGGGAAGAACACTAGAATCGAATTTTTGAATATTTATATCTATGAACATTGACAATTAACGTCAAAGGATCTAAAACACTTTGCCCTGCGATGGAACTTTTCCGTCTAGCCGTCCTCGAAGAAGATCGCGCTCGGCTATCCTACGATAGTGCAAGGGATTGAACTCTTTCCTTCGCCGGATAAAAAAGCCGCTTGATCGAATTCGCCTCCAAGCCCGGCGAACGGACGAGGGCACCCAGCGCCTCCAAGCCGCCGAAGACGAAGCAACGGGATCTCCGTCCTTCCCTTGAGAACACGCCTTCCAAAGAACTGCATAGTCGCTTTGTTGAGGTGGGTGGGCGAAAACTTTGGCTTCGCTAACGCGCTGAGCAAGCGCCATAATGTAGGTGGGCAACGAGTTTCTCAATTCCACTCGAGAGCGAACTTCGGCAGGATCGGCCGTCCAATACCACGCCCCGCCGTCAACCGCTTCGTGCAGTAGCACGCATTTGATGCGAAAGCCGTTCGCGGGGGAAAGCGCCCGAAAGATGAGGTCCGGGCTAAACTGCCAAAACCCATGCCCCATAAAGTTGTTCGCCACATTCGCCATGCTGAAGTGCCCTCCGACACGAACCATTTCCATGCAGTTTCGCAAGCCTTGAACAGCGTTAAACACATGTTCCAACGTTCCGCCATCGTGCACCAAAGAAAATCGCCCGCGCAGATCGCCGGAAATGGGAGTATTCATATCATGGAGGATGGTAGCCTCTTCGTAGTTTGAGCAATCCATCGAATCGACGCAACGGGCGCCGAGCAGCGAGAAGAAAGCCTCGCCGTAAGGATTTTCACGCAGAAACACCTCCGCGTCTTGCGAGACTCCCAAGATGGAAAACACTCGCCGCAAAGAAAGCGGATCGGGGAAAAAAGACTGCCGCCCAATTGTCGCCGTATTCGAGAAATCCACCCCCATCGACTTGGCCGCACAGAGAAATTTTACCGCCGGTGTGTCTAATCCCATATCTTTGCTATCATTTTCTTTCCGTTTGCGTTTGTGTCTTTCTAACCCATTCGGGATATTTAGGATCGCAAAACTTTTTCCTAATAGCAAGGATTACACTCAGTTTCGACCCTTGTCGTCAATATTGGGAAGAGTTAGATTCCCCACACCCACAATCCAAAAATCCGGAGACAATCCCCAACCAAAAAAAAGATTCTAAAAGCCAACCCAATTCTTTATGGATTTCATCATCAACTTTAACGCTTTAGCTGTTTTTGTGTCCGAAGAAACTAGGGCGTATTGACACTAAATCGCCGAAGGTTTGATCGAAATCTGCGGATTATCCATATATTTCCCGACACACTGACGGCAATTCTGCGACGTCAAAATGATCGGTATTGCGTCAGCATTCGGCAAAATTTTCGATTGAATGATCGATGTCAACAACTTGAGAATAACTTTTTCAAAAAAGTTTTGGACAAAATGGATAAACCAAGTTATCTTGTTGAAGTTGTTTCGGCTCTGCCGAATTATCTTGAATCATTAATCAATTCCTGCGCTCATGACTGCTTGGCACGAAAGAAGGCTGACGGAGATTGATTCGGATTACCAAGAATGCTTGGAATTCGTTGGCGCGGGAAATTGAACCATTTCAGGAGAAAGGAACCGACATGACGGAAAAGGACAAAGAGGCTAAGCGGAGTTGGTTGCTCTGGCTTCGGCGCCCTTTCAATAAGAGGGTTGAGTATTGGGGAACTATTGCGGTATGCGTTGCGGCGATTGTTTTTTCGATATGGTTTGTCAAATTTGCCGAAGAAACCACAGATCGAAACATGGAAAGCATGGAACGAAACCGTGCCATCCTTGCGCATGTCCACAAAAATTACAACGAAAGCCATTCAGCGGATAGGAAGCGATGGCTTGACGGCTTGCACGAAGTCAATGAAGGTGCTGGCTTTGGAATCGGATGTGCATCGTTTGAATAAAGCAATGCTTTCAAACGAGCTGGCGTCAAAGATGGAATCCAGGAGCAATCAGGATCGGCAGGCGATGGTTTTGGAGAACGTAAATCCAAGCAATCGGAAAATTCTGGAAAGTCACTTCAAGCAGGAAAACAAATTCAAAGCATCTTTAAGTCGAACGCAAAAGAAGCAGTTTGACGACGAAGTGCGAAAGACTTACTTGAAAATGCTTGCGAATTCCGGCGGCGAAGACGCATTGTCTGGCTTGCGAAAGCACGCAATTAGACGAAGCGCGGAAACCATGACGATGGCGGAATGGCAGTCGAAGGAAACTTCGAATTGTGCGCTTGCGAATGCGACGGCTTATGTTGATCAAAGAGAAGAGAGGCTTCGTCTTTTGGAAGAGGCTTTGATTGAAGAAATGGAGGCCGAATAGCCGATTTTGCTTAGCATTCGGTTTTGTGAGCCGCCGGGTTGATTGCTCGGCGGTTTTTTATAGGATTTACGCAGTTCACGGAAGAACAATATTAACAAATCGCGCCGTATTTGCCCAAACAAAGAGGAAAGGTGAATATCCCAAAACTTTCAAGCGCTCAACGCCATTTTGTATAGGGCGGAGAATGGATGCAGCAAATGGCGAGGCTTGCCCGCTCCCTGCGGCAAGGGGAATACCATTTACTGTCGCATGTGAACCGCTGGACGAAGAACGGCGTTTGGAATAGAGTGCTTGAAAAATTAAAGGCAAAGGCGCAGACGGACGCTCCGCCAGAAAAACGGATGCTGGACAGCGCGAGCATAAAGGTTCATCCCGCTGGAACAAGCGCGCTAAAAAAGGCGCGCCGTCCATCAGAAAGTCCAGCGAAGGCTGGACTACTAAAATTCCCATGCTTGCCGCAAAGAAGCGCACGGGGGGAAGTTCTTCTTTGTCTCCGGGAAACGGGCATGATGCGCCTGCGGGGAGAAAACTCCTTCGCAAGATAGGAAATCGTCTGGCCAAAGTTCTGTTTGCTGATGGATAGGGCGTATTATGAAGGTGAGGAGAACCGCCAGCAAGCCTAAGCAATGGGATTGGATCCGGTAGTTCCTCTTTTGAAAAGCTGTCGCCATCCTTGGCAATACGACAAGGAATTGTATAAAAAGCGCAACGAAGCAGAGAGATTGTTTTGGGTGGTAAAAGGCTATCGTCGAGTCTTCTCCCGCTTGGACAAACTGGAGGGGATATTCACGGGGCTCATCGCATTCCCCCCTCATCTTTGCCATGCTCCATTAGCGCCAACACTCACTAGTCTGTTTTGCATTCTCGGTGTGGCCGGGCAATTTTTGGGAAACTGCTCCCGTGCCGTGCCGATAGAATAATCCAGCAAGGCAATTGCGAAATTTTTCCGGCTTGTTTGCCGAAGGCAACAGGAAAGAGAATATTCGACTCTCCCGAAACACTGTCATAAACTGTGATATTCAGCGGGGAAGAACCGACAAGCGAATCGCCCCATTTATCTGTAATCGAGATCGAGAAAATCAAAAATCCGCCTTGATCTCAAGATTTTTTTCTCAACTTTTTTGTCTTTCTTCGATTTTTGTTGGCGGCGGCGGTTTGTTTTATGGGTTTAAGCCTTCCGCAGCGGCTTAGTAATGGATCAGTGACGGTTTTGGCGGGAGGGAAATGCCTTGCGTGTTTGGCGGTTTGTCGGTTAGATAAAATGGTTTTTTGTGGAAGGTTTTTCGGGCAAGCGAGGGTATGCGGGGCATAAGTTGGCGGGTTTGTTTCTCGGTCCTCTTTTGTTTTTGTGCGTTCTTTTGGCGCCGACTCCGGAAGGGATGAGCGCGGAGGCGCAACGGGCGGGGGCGGTCGCTGCGCTGATGGCGGTTTGGTGGATTTTTGAGGCGATTCCGTTGTCGGCGACGGCTTTGGCGCCCTTGGCTTTGTTTCCTTTGTTGGGCGTGATTTCGGCTGGGGAGGCGTCCGCCGCTTATGGGGATTCGAATATTTTTCTGTTTGCCGGCGGTTTCTTCATTGCGATGGCGATGCAGAAGTGGAATTTGCACGAGCGGATTGCGTTGCAGGTGGTGAAGCGGACTGGATCGCATCCGCAGGCTTTGGTGGGAGGGTTTATGTTGGCGACGGCGTTTTTGTCGATGTGGATATCCAATACGGCGACGGCGTTGATGATGTTGCCGATTGCGTTGGCGGTTGTGGAGATGGTGGCGAAGAATGCGGAAGGCCGAGGCGCGGGAGACTTTGCGGTTTGCGTTCTTTTGGGGATTGCTTATTCGGCGAGCATCGGCGGGGTGGCCACTTTGATTGGGACGCCGCCCAACGGGGTTCTTCTGGGGCAGTTCAAAAAGTTATACCCCGAAGCGGAGGAGATTGGTTTTTTGCAGTGGATGTTGCTGGGGTTTCCGCTTGTGGCGGTTTTGCTGCCGCTAACTTGGTGTTTGCTTACGAAGTTTTTGTTTCGCTTTGAGGGGTTGTTGATGCGCAATGTGGAGCGGGCGCTTGAAAATCGTCTTCGTGCGTTGGGGCCGATGCATCGAGGAGAAAAGATTGTTTTGGCGGTTTGGGCGGCGACGGCGGCGGCTTGGATTTTTCGGAGTGACGTCGTTTTGGGAAGCGTGACGATTCCGGGTTGGTCTCGTTGGTTTCCGCAATCGGCCTTCCTACACAATGGAACCGTGGCGGTGTTGGGCGCGCTGGTTCTTTTTGTCGCGCCGGTGGATTTGAAGCGGGGCGAGTTTGCTTTGGACTGGGATTGGGCCAAGCGAATTCCTTGGGGAATTTTAATTTTGTTTGGCGGCGGGTTGGCTTTAGCGGCGGGTTTTGAGCAGACTGGATTAGTTCGCTGGATTGGCGGGAAGTTGACTGCGCTGGAAGGAGCGCCTCCGATTGTGGTTGTGGCGTGCATTGCGTTGTTGCTCACGTTTGTGACGGAGTTGACTTCGAACGTGGCCACGGCGGCGATTATGATGCCGATTTTGGGCGGGGCGCTGGCGCCGGCTTTGGGTGTGCATCCGCTGTTGTTGATGATCCCGGCGGCGATTGCCGTTTCGTGCGCCTTTATGTTGCCGGTAGCCACCCCTCCCAACGCAATTGTTTTTAGCGGCGGCTTGATTACAGCGCCGCAGATGGCGCGGGCGGGTTTTTGCGTCAATCTTCTGGGCGTGTTGTTGGTGACGCTGGTCACCTATTTTCTCGCCGTGCCGGTGTTCGACATTTCGTTTTCGGAGTTGCCGGATTGGGCGCAAGGCAACTTGCCGGTGGAATGACGACAAGGTTTTTTGTATCGGTTTTGTTTGCTGGCAAAGATCTTTGGAAGCGTATTTCCACAATCTGAATTCGCGCTGCTCAGTTCGCAGAAGTACGTTTTGTCAACACAGACTTGATGTTGTCGTCGATGGTTATTTTCAGCGCATTCAACAGATCCATGTGAAAACCGCTGTCCCTCGCCATTCGAAAGAGAGCGTATGGAGTGAAATAGTTGACATAGTCCGGATAACTGAAAACCACACCATTGGCCACCCCGTACCTTGCGGTTGAGAGAAGTGTAGTTTGAGACGCGGACAAAGATGATTCCGTCATCCCGTAACACCCTGTGAACACTAGCAAGCAATTCCATGGGTTTCCATTCATGTTCGAGAAAGGAGCGCAAGATGACGCCGGTGAACAATCCGGATTCAAATTGACCGATACCCTCGACCGCCGGCGCGTGAATGCAGAAACCACCGCGTGGTTTCATGCGCATGTTGACCATCCGGCAAAGTTCCCTGGAAAGTTCAATTCCATAAGGGGTGTAGTATCCATCCGGAATCGTTCTCCGCTGCCGCAACCAACGTCCAAGAGAGGACAGGGCTTGAAACAGACGCGAGAACATCTCCTGCTCCGACTTGCGAAAGGGCTCACGGATTGCACGAAGCACCAGACTCAAGCGCATCGTGATATGCCATTCCTTCATCTTCCGCGTCCGTTCTTCCTGCCAGCTTTTCTACCAGGTGAATTCCTCGATCATCCGATTATAACCGGGCGTGTTCCGTAAATAGACAAAACCACAATCGGTGCAAGTACCCACGTGCCATTCATCTTTGGAAAAATTTGCCGAGAGTTCAAAATTCCCGCCATCGCATTGTGGGATTACCCGATTGTAACGAGAAGATTTCATAGCGTCAAACATTTAATTCTATGTAAAAAACTGCCTTCCATATAGAGAAAAATCGTTTCATTTCTGAGATCTCCACCGCAAAGCGGCAAACCAAAAAAGGAAAAAGAGTCAGAAAAGAGAAAAAACTAAGAAAAATTTTCACAGATGGCTTTGTCTATTGATTATTGTGGCTGGATTGGCGGCTGAATTTTGCGATGGGCATGGAGTTTTGTCTTGTGGTTATGAAGAAAAGTTTTACTAGTTGGGTGATGTTGGATGTTTTTTTGTGGAGAGGGTGATTGCGCAAGAGGGGGAGGGTGAGTGTTTCTATTCTAAGTCGCATAAATTTCGTCTTGCCCCGATTGTTAACCGCTAATTGCGAGCCTTTGATGACTAACTTCGCAAAAGGCATGGAAAGGGAGTTTTGGGATGGGAAAATTCATCTTTGCCTTGTTAGTATGGAGAATGGAGGGTGAGGTTTTTGTCCGCAAATTGGCGATGAAGACTTCCTTGGTTTTGTCTGGTTTGCTCTGTTTTTTTGGGGCGATGCATAAGTGGGGAGATAACACTAAGCGGCGCGACTGTGAACTTGTCGCCGGCAGATTCCAAGGCGAGAGCAAAGTTTGGATTTCGCCTGCGTTCGGTTCGGCGGATGGATTGCATGAAATCCGCTATCGGCTGGAAACGAATGCCAAAGAGCCAACCGCAACTTTTCCTTATGTTTTGATCCAGAGCCGGTGATTACTTGGCAACGGTTGTCGGTTGGCTTGGATAAATTTTGTGCGAGAAACGAAAAGCGGCGCTTGGAACGCGTGGAGTCTGTTCTGTTTTTCCCTGAAATTATGTTTCGCCGCTTAGATGAATGTGTTTTTTGCGCAGTGTCGGGAAGATTTTGAACGGGGAGGAATACCGGCGAATTCCTTGAGAAAAGAATCGATGCAAAATAATGTTGGGTTTGCATTTTTGGATTCGGCGAGCATCTTTTCTGCTCTTCGGAATTGAGTTGCTCCGGATGGTTGAACGGGGCGAGGGTTTTTATGTTGCGGTTGGATGAGAAAGGTGCTGAAAAAAGCGCGCGAGGAGTTTTGCGGCATTCTTTTAGGGGTGTGGATTGTGGGCTTGGTTTGGGCTTGCGGCGCTTCTGCGGAGTCTGGATTGGCTCGAGCGCCTTCGGCGCCGTTGAATCTTCCGCTTTCGCCTCAGATTTACGATTATCATACGGTCAATGTTTTCCCGGAAATTGCGTTTGACCGCCCGGTAAGGATTACGGCTCCGGCCGGCGAGCGGGATCGATTGTTCGTTGTTGAGCAAGGAGGGCAGGTTTGGATGATTTCCAACTTTGCCCATCCGCAAGTCTCGATGTTTTTGGATCTTGCGGATCGCGTGGTTTCGGAAGGCGAGGCGGGTTTGCTGAACGTCGTTTTCCATCCGGAATTTGAACGGAATGGGCTTTTCTTCGCCTTTTACATGCTGAACGACGCCAGTTCTCAAGGAACGGGGTTGCATAATCGTCTTTCTTGGCTTCGGGTGTTGGAGGGCGATCCCAATCGGGCGGACATTGCCAGCGAGACCGTGCTCATCAACCAGTTTGACCGCCACGTTTGGCACAACGCCGGCGGAATGGCTTTTGAGCCGGATGGCTATCTTTATTTGACGGTGAGAGACGAGGGATCGGGCGCGGACGCGCTGGACAACAGCCAAAGGATCGACCGCAACTTCTTTTCCGGCATGCTTCGAATCGACGTGGGCATGCGTTCGGGAAGTTTGCCTCCCAACCCTCATCCGGCAGTTATCGGGAATTATCTAGTTCCAGCGGATAGATAATCCGTTCGTGGGCGCAGTTTCCTTCAACGGCGTTCCAGTAAACCCGGAGGCCGTCAGGACGGATTAGACCCGCAGACAATCCAACTGTTGAGGGAATGGATCGCGGATGAATTGTCCCAACGCCCCAGCTTTTCCAATTGGCAAACAGCGCATTCGAAAACCAATCCGCGCGGCCTGCCAAACGCAAACCCAGACGGCGATGAAGCAGTCAACTTTCTCGAATTTATCGAGCAAACCCACCCGCTTTTGCCCGGCCGCGAACAGCGAATCCGCGTGCGAACTTCAGAAGAAAATGTGGAAATTCAATTCCGCCAACTCCCCAACCGACTTTACGAAGTGCAATGGACGGACGCGCTGAATTCGCTAACTCTCTGGCAAACGCTGAAGGTTCCAGAAAACCGCCCCTTTGTTTCCGCCTCGCCCTTCTGGAAAACAGTTGCCGATCCCAAACCGCACTCAAAGGCAAGATTCTATCGAGTGATTGTCATCGGCGGCTTTTGACGAAAATCTCCGAACCTTCCACTGAGAATTTTTCGCTTTCTCCGGAGAATTCAAATGCGCTGACAGAGAATAAAAATAAAAAACATTTGCCCGCCTTCAATCCGCCGCATCCGTCTCGCCTGCCCGACAACGCAACACAAACCGCCGAATCGCCTCAATCTCCTCTTCCTCGGCAATAGTATGTTCCTTCTGAAACTCGCGCCACTCAATGGAAATACCCTTACGCATCAACTTTTGAACTTCCGCGCGCACGGGAGCAATCGGAATCAGCGGATCCAAACAACCGTGAGTAATAAAAAATCTTTGCTCCCCAACAACCGAAGAAGACTCCGCCAATAACAGCTCCGATTGATGCACATAACCACTAACTCCAACGCAACCAGCCAACCGCCGCGGATAACGGACGCCCACTTCCCAAGTCATCAAGCAACCTTGAGAAAAACCAAAAAGATAAATGCGCTCTGAAGAATATCCCGCCGCGCAAAAACCGTCCAACAACTCAAAAAGCAACTGACGACTCCGAACAACGCCGGAATGCGGGTTTCCCTGAAAATCATACCACGAATAGCCTCCAAAATAATCATCCGGCGCATTCACAAGCGCATAGCCCAACCACGGCAAATTCAACGCGGCCGGAAGCCAACGATAGCCCTCCATGCTGTCGCCCAAACCATGCAAAACAATCATCAAGTGCGAATCGCTTCCTTCATCGGCTGAAACTTTTTCGTAGCGCAACATAAGGCAAGTCTAACCTCCTAAAGAAAATCCGTCCAATTTAGAATCTCGCCTCTCTTGCCGTTCCCTTCCATTCAGCTTGGCAATCTTGTGTCTCAAATAACAGTTTTCTATTTGTGTTTTATGGTATAGTGATGTGGGTGGCGGGGGAGAGTTGTTGAAAAAGTTGCTCGATGTTGATGCGAACGGCGTCCGAAGCAAAGCCGCCGTCCAATAACACAACCCGCCGCGGTTTATAGTTCGCTAATGCTTTGGCGAATTCTTCGGTCAATCCTTCCTCAAAGCAGGCGATGGCCTGATTGTTGGCGACAAAGAAAACCTGCTTGTTTTGGATGGTTTGGGTTTGTATAGGCGAATGCAAATCTAATCCTAGTATCCACATCGCTTCAAAAAGCAAGTCTAGCGGTTTGCGATTGGGCAAGAGGTTGTCGGCCAAGTCCATTAGGTTTTCTAGTTTGTATTCATCGGGTAAGAGACGGCAGTCTTTGAAGTTAGAATCGCCAATCTTCAATACGCGGAAGCCGGAGGTGTCGCCTAGTTGATTGGCGGCGCGGCGGATGCGCTCTTTGCCAATATCCGCAATGGTTTTGTAGCCGGCTTTGAAAGCCTCTGTCTTCTCCCCGCATTTCTCCGGCAACTGAACCATAATAAACCGCCGATTGCCGCCGTCTTCTTTGTTTAGTTTCATTACCGCATGCGCCGTCGTGCAACTCCCCGCAAAGAAATCTAATACAATATCGCCTTCCTCTCCTCCTTTGCCCGCGCTGGTCGACAACCGCAACAAATGCTCCACTAACCGCACCGGCTTGGGATTTTCAAACATGCCTCTGCCCATCAATTTCCGCATTTCCGCATTCGCTTGCCGAGTGCTGCCATATTCTTTATACGGCCAAAATGTTGTCGGGCGCATCGTCTGACTTGTCTCGTTCCAGAATGTTTTTACTTGTGGTGTTTTCTTGCCGTTTGAATCGAGTAAAATTCGATTGTCGTCAACTAACTCCTGCAGTCTCTTTTTCGAGTATCTAGGATATTTGCCAACTGGGATTTTCCATTTTTGCCCGTTTGGAAAAGTGAATTCGTAGAGATTTGATTCAGTCCCGCTTTTTGCGTGAATTGGCGCAACTAAATAATCACCTCGTGGATCATTATCGTAGTTTTTGTAAGTTCTCCGCTGTTTCTCGGTTTTCAAGAATCCGCCAATTTCCACTTCGCTGATTTCTTTGGCGTAAACATAGACGAATTCGGTGTTGGAGGAGAAATGTTTGGCGTCGTTTTTGATGGTGTCCATTCCTTGCCAAGTGATTAGCGCCAAGAAGTTACAAGCGCCGAAGATTTCGTCCATGAGTTTGCGCAGGTTATGTTGTTCGTTGTCGTCAATGGAAATGAAGATGGCGCCGTTATTGGCGAGCAGGTTGCGCGCTAAGTAAAGGCGCGGCCACATCATCGATAGCCAGCGCGAGTGATGGCGGCCATTCGTTTCTGGGTTGGCGGCAACTTTGCGGCCGTTTGCGTCCAGTTGCCCGGTTTGCCTCAGATATTCTTTGAGCGGCGTCTTCCAGTTATCGCGGTAGACGAAGTCTTTGCCGGTGTTATACGGCGGGTCGATGTAAATGGATTTGACGCGGGCGAGATAGATTTCCTGCAGAAGTTTCAGCGCGTCTAAGTTATCTCCTTCGATGAAGAGGTTTTTAGAGGTTTCAAAGTTCAGGCTTTCTTTGGGTTGAGGAAAGAAGGATTTGCGCACGGCTCATTGGCCGCCAGCATCGCCGCCCGCTTGCCCGGCCAAGTGAGTTGGTAGCGTTCGGCGGGGCCGTCGACCAGTTGCTCGGAGAGATCTTGGCGGAGGAGGTCAAAGTCAATGGCGGGGCACAGTTGGCCGTCTTGGCTTTGCGCTTCGGTCACGCAGGCGGGAAACAGCCGCCGCAACGCGTCCATCATCTCTGTCACATCCGAGCGCATAAAGGAAACGGGATTTTGGATTTCTGGTTTTCGTTTCGGCGGGCAGATTAGCGGCGGCGGGTCAGTATTTCAAGGCGGATTCTTGCGTTGGGTTTTGCGAGGGCGAGGGTTGACCGCGTGGTTTCTTTTTTTTATTTTTGGTTTGCTTTTGGTTTTCTGAGAGGTTTTCTCGGATTGCGGATTGGGCGGAGTTTTTGGACAGGATGGAATTTGGTATGGAAGCAACGGCGGACATTGGCATGATTGGGCTGGCGGTGATGGGGCAGAATCTGGTCTTGAACATGGAGGATCATGGATTTGAAGTGGTTGTCCATAATCGCACGGTTTCCAAGACGGAGGCTTTTCTGAAACGGGAGGGCGCGGGGCGGAAAATATCAGGGGCCGGCGACATTTCGGAATTGGTTGCGCGGTTGAAGAGGCCTCGGCGGGTGATGTTGTTGGTGAAGGCAGGGAAGCCGGTGGATGAGTTTATTGAGCAGTTGCTGCCGCATTTGGAAGCCGGCGACATCGTGATCGACGGCGGCAATTCCTTGTATCAAGACTCGATTCGCCGAGCAAAGTATTTGGAGGCGAAGGGATTGAGATTTATCGGCACGGGAGTGTCCGGCGGGGAAGAGGGCGCGCGCCGAGGCCCTTCGATTATGCCGGGGGGATCGAAGTCCGCTTGGCCGCATGTGAAGGCGATTTTTCAAGCCATTGCCGCCAAGGTGGAGGATGGCTCGCCTTGCTGTGATTGGGTTGGCGAAGGAGGCGCCGGGCATTATGTCAAAATGGTTCACAATGGGATTGAGTACGGCGATATGCAGCTGATTTGCGAGGCGTATCATTTGATGTCGGCCGGGCTGGGGATGAGCGCCGAGGCGATGCAAGGCGTGTTTGCCGAGTGGAACGAGGGGGAGTTGGATTCGTTTCTGATTGAGATTACGAGAGACATTCTGGGCTATCGAGACGAGGATGGCGCGTCGTTGTTGGAGAAGATTTTGGATGCCGCCGGTCAAAAGGGGACGGGCAAGTGGACGGTGATGTCCTCGGCGGAGCTTGGCGTGCCGGCGACATTGATTTCTGAAGCGGTTTATAGCCGCTGCATTTCCTCGTTGAAGGAAGAGAGAGCGGCGGCTTCTGGTCGTTTGTCGGGGCCGGATCCTCGGATTGAAGAGGATCGGGATGCATTTTTGAGGGATGTTCGGGCCGCGCTTTACGCGTCGAAGATTGTTTCTTACGCGCAGGGCTACATGTTGTTGCGGGCGGCGGCGCAAGAATACGGCTGGAATTTGAACTACGGCGGGATTGCGTTGATGTGGAGGGGCGGATGTATTATTCGAAGCCGGTTTTTGGGCAAGATCAAAGAGGCGTATGCGGAACGGCCGGATTTGCGCAACTTGCTGATGGCGCCTTTCTTTGAATCTGAGCTTCGAGAGAGGCAACAATCCTGGCGAAACGTGGTGGCCGCCGCCGTCCAGAGCGGAATTCCCGTTCCGGCAATGTCCACGGCTTTGAGTTTTTACGACGGCTATCGAACGATGCGGCTTCCCGCCAATCTTATCCAAGCGCAGCGCGATTATTTTGGGGCGCATACTTACGAAAGAGTGGATCGTCCGCGGGGCGAATTTTTTCACACAAACTGGACTGGGCGGGGCAGAGAGACGGCCTCCTCTTCTTACAATGTTTAAAGTTGCGGGTGTTGGCGAAAATTTCCCAGAGTTAGTGAGAGAGATATGAGCGATCCTGTTCAAAAACTGCTAAATTTTTGTCCGAGCCGAGAATTCTTCGTCGGCATTGACTCCGATGGTTGCGTTTTTGACAGCATGGAAATCAAACACAAAGAATGTTTTGCTCCCATGTTCGTCAAGCATTTTGGCCTGCAGGCGGCGAGCAAATATGCTCGGGAGTGTTGGGAATTCGTCAACTTGTATTCCCGGAGCCGGGGCATCAATCGGTTTCCCGCGTTGTCCAATGCCTTGAATCTGCTGCGAAGCCGCCCCGAAGTCGTCGCCCGCCAGGTGAATGTGCCGGAGACGGACGCATTGGATGAATGGATTAGCCGGGAAACCAAACTCGGCAACGCAACTCTTGAGGCCGAAGTGGGCGGCGGCAATCAAAATCTTCAAGCGGTTTTGGAATGGTCTTGCGCTGTCAATCGGGCGATTGAGGAGATTGTGCACGGCGTGCCTCCCTTTCCGCTTGTTCGGGAAACGCTGGCCAAGTTGGCGGATTTGGCGGATGTGATTGTGATTTCTCAAACGCCGCTGGCCGCTTTGGAACGGGAATGGAGCGAGCATGCGCTGTCCAGCTACGTGCGCTTGATTGCCGGGCAGGAAATGGGTTCCAAGACTCAACATCTTAAGATGACCGCGGCGGAGAAGTATCCCGCGCATCGCATTTTGATTATTGGCGACGCTCCGGGCGACTTCAAGGCGGCCAAGAGCAACGGCGCCTTGTTTTATCCCATTCCGCCGGGCGAAGAGGAGCGGGCTTGGCGGCGGCTTTTCGAGGAGGCCTTGCCGGTGTTTCTTGATGAAAAGTATGCTGGAAGTTATGAGGACGCTTTGATTGCCGAGTTCGACGCTTGTCTTCCGAGCGATCCGAGTTGGGCGATTTAACTTCTTTCTTCCCCCGTTCCGACGGTTGGTGCCGGCTTTTGAAGGGCAAGACCACGAAAATGCAATTATGCTGCTTGGCGAGCTTTTGACGAAGGAACAGATTGTGGAGGATCTCAAAGCGGCGAACCGTTGGGAAGCCATTGACGAGCTAATCGACCGATTGGTGAATTGCCGCAAAATCCGAGGCAAAGACCGGGAGGCCATCGCGGCGGCGGTTAGAAAACGTGAAGAGTCGATGAGCACGGGAATTGGGTTTGGCGTCGGGCTGCCGCATGCTTCCACAGACTTGGTGGAGAAAGTGGTCGGCGCCTTTGGGCGCTCCAAAAGCGGCATTAACTTTGACGCCTTGGATAACAAACCGGTCAGCCTCGTCGTGCTGTTTCTCGTGCCGCAAGGGCATTTTCAAAAGCATTTGCACACGCTGGCCAACGTCGCCAAGTCCCTGCACGACGGCAAATTTCGAAACGCCTTGCGGGAAGCCCCTTCTGCTGAGTCGATAGAGCAGATTCTTCGGGGGCGTTAAAAGAAATCCGATTCGGCGCTTTTGTTTTTTGGAGAGGAAGAAAAATTTTTCCGAGAACGAATTGTGTTGTTTAAAAAAATCGAAGAAGAACTAAAGGCGGCAGCAGAAAAGGTTTGTCCCGATTGGAAGGGAGCGGAACTTTTCGTCCGCAAATGTCCGATCCCTCGATTCGGGGACTATCAGTGCAGCTCCGTCATGGCTTTGGCAAAACAGAGCGGAGGAAACGCCCGAAAAATCGCCGCCGACATTGCCGCCCAAATGTCCGCCGTCCCTTCCGTTTGCGAAAAAGCGGAAGCGGCCGGACCGGGCTTTCTCAACTTTCGAATTCGCCGGGAAGCGTTGGAAACGTGCCTGAACCAAAGAGAATCAGCGCCGTGTTTCGTCGAAAAAGAGCGGCGCCCGCAAACTTTCCTCGTCGATTTTAGCTCGCCCAACGTGGCCAAACCCATGCACGTAGGGCATATTCGTTCCACCAATCTAGGCGACTGCATTTCCCGCATCCTGCGATTTTTGGGGCATCGAGTCATCACCGACAATCACATCGGCGATTGGGGCACTCAGTTTGGGAAGCTGCTAATTGGTTGGAAATCCGATCTAAACGAGGGCGCGTTGCGCAAAGACGCTTTGGGCGAAATGGAGCGGTTGTATCGCAAAGTGAATCAAGACGGCGAAATCCGCCCCGAAATTTTGCGGCAGGCACGGCGAGAATTGCTGGCTTTGCAACAAGGAAACCAAGAAAACCAAGCCATTTGGCAGAGAATGATTGAACTTTCCCGCCGGCAGTTTGACGAAGTATATGCGCGCTTGGGCGTGCGCTTTGACGAGACGCTTGGCGAAAGCCACTACAACGAGCGCCTTAATCATCTGGTTCGGGAAATGGAGGATTCCGGCCTGGCCGAGAGAAGCCAAGGAGCGCTTATTGTGCGCTTCCCAAAAGATGCGGAGTTGAAAAACCATCCCGCAATGATTCAGAAAAGCGATGGAGCCGCCAACTACATGACCACCGACTTGGCCACTCTGGAATATCGCTGCAACCGTTGGCATCCGGACGAAATCATCTATGTCACCGATGGCCGCCAGCAACTTCACTTCCAACAATTGTTTCGCATCTGGCAACGGTGGAAGCCCGACGAAAACGTGCGCTTAGTGCATACTTGGTTCGGCTCTGTCACGGGGCAAGAAGGCAAACCTTTCAAAACCCGCGTTGGCGGCGTTGTGAAGTTGACCGATTTGTTAGATGAAGCCGAACAGCGCGCCCGGCAAATCGTGGAGGCCAAGAATCCCGGACTCAGCGAAGACGCAAAACAGGAGATTGCCAAAATTGTTGGCATCGGCGCTGTAAAGTACGCCGACTTGCTCCCTAATCGACAATCCGACTACGTCTTTGATTGGGATGCTATGCTCTCTTTGAAGGGAAATACGGCGCCCTACCTGCAATACGCCTACACAAGAACGCGCGGCATATTTCGGAAGTTTCCCGGCGACTTCGAGAGGATAAAGCGCGAGCGGACAATCCAATTGGTCGAGGCCGAAGAAATCGAATTGGCCAAGCATCTAGTCAACTTTCCTTTGGTTTTACAGCAAGTTGTCGAAGAATACCGCCCCAACTATCTCTGCGGCTATTTGTTTGATCTGGCGGGGTTGTTGTCCCGATTTTACGAAAACTGCCCCATTCTCAAAGCTGAAGAGAAAACGCGCGACTCACGACTTCTCTTGCTGGAACAAGCCGGCGCCGTGTTGCGAGAAGGTTTGAATTTGCTGGGAATCCAAGTAAGCGAGGTAATGTAGAATGATGAACGAAAGGAATCGGACAAGGAACGGAAATTTTTGGGCAAAAAAGTTTTTGACAAATCCAAGGAAGCGGCGGAAAATGGTTGCAGAGAGATGAGGATTCAATGGAAATGGAAGCAACGGACAGCTCTCGGCTTGGCGAGAATGGCTCTGATTTGGACGGCAACCACCGCCCAAGCGCAATTTTACATCCATATCTACCCAAGCCAAGACGACCCAACAAAAACGCTTTGGATTTTTAGCGGATCTAACGCTGCAACCCGATACAGCAGCATTCGCAGCAGCCAAAACTTCGGCATTCGAGACTCTTGGAAGATATTCGACAACAGTTGGGGTGGGCTTTATCACGCCAACAAACCAACCAACTCGTTTTTTAATCTTTCTCCGTTGTTTTCCAGCACCAACGCCATAGACATCGAGTCCATCCAAAAAAGAATGCCTGACGGCGATAGAATCTACGAGCGAGATTTTGCCGCCACTGCAACCAACACGCCGACAATCACCATTGGAAGCACGAGCAAGAACCATCGGACGCATTTTTATGAACGACGCCGATTCCGATGAGATGGGAATTCGAATCAATCCTCCCAACTTGGTATACACCACGAATGACGTATCTCGATGGATTGGCTCTGGTATTTTGAACAAACCAATCGGCGATTTCTTCCTTCAATTTCATGCTCACCACACTCGTGCGTTGTCAACTGAGGTGCCTCATCCTTACTTTGCCGGGATTAGCGGTGTCACTTATAAAATTCACAGACGAGTCATCCCCGAACCTGCGGAATATGCTTTGGTGTTTGGATTGTTTGCTCTTGGATTTGTGATTTTTATGAAGTATAAAGTTCAACAAGATGGCAAAAGAAAGCAACCCCAATAAACCTAACTGGCCCGGCGCTTTTCAAAACGTTCTTATTGTAGCCATGCAAAAAGGATTGGGTTTTCCGATTTTAATTTTTTGTTTCTGTATAGCAATTTATGGATTGACTCCTGATGAACTCAAAAAGGAACTCTGGAAAGCTGTCGAATCTCTTCGGGTTGGCCGTGCTGGATGGGTTTTGAGTTTCTTTGTTATCGTGATATCTGGAAAGATAATTTTTAGACAACGAGCCAGTCACAAAGCGGAAATTGAGAGGGTGTGCGCTGAGCGCGATAAGTATCAAAAACAATGCGGAGTTGAAATCGAATCTAGCGATGAATGAGATTTTGCCAATTATTTTTGCCTATTCCTTTTGGGGTTTTATTATCGTCTGCCTTTGGCATATGTTTTGGCAATCTGTTTACTTGCCGAGCAAGCACTGGGAATACAGAATCGAACTCTTTCGTTTGCGAGACGAGTTGAGGAGCCTATCCATCCAAACGGATAAACGACTGGATCCTGAAATCTTTCGATGCATGCAGAGCGGTATGAATTCCCTGTTGAAAATAATTCCGTTTCTTGACATCCGCTTATTAAATCGAGTGTTGAAAGCCATTCGCAAAGACGATGATTTGAAGAAACGAATTGAAGAGCGCATTCAAATTCTCAACGAGTGCGACATTCCCGAATTTCAAGAAATTCGCAAGCAAACTTCTCAATTGCATTGCCGAATTCTTTTTTCGAACTCCATAGCAAAAAACCCGTTCCTTTTGTTCTCTTTCTTGTTGGTGGTTGTTGGCGAGATTTTTAAAACATTCACCTTTTCATTACGAAACATTATGGACAAATTCGTCAATCGTCGAACGAAAAACAAGCCAGACGATATTATCGGATGCACTGAGGGAGATTTGAGAAAATTTGCGCAAACCGCAGGATTCGGAAACATTGCTTGAAATAGCGGGCGAGTTTCTTGGTTGGTTTCCTTTTTCTTTGGTTTTATTGGGACGGGCTAGTTTTTCGCTTGCGCCAGAAGCCTGCTCGAAAGAATCTCGTAAAGGGATTCTCGGCTTTTGGCGTGAACCAGCGAGCCGTCCGAATCCACGACGGCAAATCCGTTTCCATAAGCGGGGCCGTTTGTTATCGAGAGGTTCGTTCGGCAGGCCTGCAATTGCCGGCGCGATTTCTCTACGGCGGTTTGCGGAGTACCTTCCACTTCGTACTTCCATCCCACCAAAAAGGCTTCCGGGAACATCGAGCGCAGGGAGGGAAGGATTTTCGGAGTGGGAATCAATTCGGCAAGGAACCGTCCAGAACCAGTGGATAGTTTGCCTTTTCCGGCAGTTTGAACACTTTTCCGGGCGTTGTTGAGCCAGATTTTTCCAAACCGGAAGTCGCTTACCGCCGCCGCGTGATAAACGGCGTCGAAAGTCTCTTGGGAAAGCGTTCGGAGCGCTTTGGTCAGGCTTTCGGCGGACGTGAAGGAAATCAGACGCCGGGCGAAAACCTCGCCCTTCCAAGAGGCGCCGTCGCCAATCAGCAAGGTTACTTCGACGTTTTGGCGTTCCAAATGATTCGCCAGTTCTGTTCCCAGCCTTCCCGTCGAGTGATTCGTCAATCGCCGCACTTCGTCCAGAGGTTCGTAAGCGGGGCCGGCGGTGACAATGGCCTTTCGGTTGCATTCGGCTGGCACATGGGAATCATCCCGATTTTCCGAGGCGATGTCAACGGGCTTGCCGATTCTTTCCGCATTGGCTACTCTGCCTCTTCATCCGAATGAAAAGCATCATGCCAAACGGGAGGAAAACGTGAGTCCGGCGCAAGATGACGGCGTTTTGTGCGTTATTTTGGGCGGCGGCGCCGGCTCTCGCCTCTTTCCTCTGACAAAGGAACGGTCCAAGCCCGCAGTGCCTTTGGGCGGCAAGTATCGGTTGGTGGACGTGCCGATCTCCAACTGCATTCACTCCGGATTGAAACGGATTTACGTTCTCACCCAGTTCAACTCGGCCTCGCTCCACCGCCACATTTCGCAATCCTACAAGTTCGATCAATTCGGCGGCGGGTTTGTGGAAATCTTGGCCGCCGAACAAACGCTCACAAACACCTCTTGGTACGAAGGCACTGCGGACGCCGTGCGGAAGAACCTGACGCATCTGCTCAATCACTCCTTCCGGCATTTGATTATTTTGAGCGGCGATCAACTCTACCGCATGGATTGCCGGCGTTTGCTAGCGCATCACATCGAACGGAACGCTGAAATCACAGTGGCGACTACGCCCGTGCGCAGAGAATCCGTCGGCGGATTCGGCATCATGCAAATGGACGCTGGCTTCAGAATTCGGCGCTTTGAGGAAAAACCTTCTCGGCCGGAGTTGCAGGAAAGCCTGAAACTCGAAAACGAATGGCATCCCCGCCTGAACATCCGGGGCGAAGAACCCCGTTGGCTGGCTTCCATGGGCATCTACGTCTTCAACCGCGAAGCCTTGACCGCCGCTTTGGAAGGCAAAGACCCAGACTTCGGCAAACACATCATTCCCGGATCGATCCAAAAACAACGCGTCTATTCCTACATCTTTCAAGGCTATTGGGAAGATATTGGCACCATTCGGGCTTTTTTTAACGCCAATCTGGACTTCGCCAAGCCGCAACCCCGCTTCAACCTCTTCGAAGGCAAAGCACCCATCTACACCCGCCCCCGATTCCTTCCGGCCTCCAAAATCAACGGCGCCACCGTTCAATCTTCGCTGGTAGCCGACGGTTGCGTGATTGACGACGGCGCTACCATCATCGAATCCCAACTCGGCATCCGAAGCGTAATCCGCTCCGGTTGCGAACTGAACCGCGTCGTGATGATGGGAAGCGACAACTACACAACCCACCCCGCAAAAGAGAACTTACCGCCGGTAGGCATCGGAAGAAAATCGAAAATCGTCAACGCCATCATCGACAAAAACGCCCGAATCGGAAAAAACTGCTTCCTCTCCCCCGAAGGCAAACCCGAAAACTACGACGGAGAAAACTTTTACATTCGCGACGGAATCATAATCGTCCCCAAAAACGGAGCCATCCCCGACCATACCCGCATCTAAAAACCCGCCCCCGCGCTCCCAAAAACAGCGCAAAAAAAACGCCCGACAAAATCACCAAGCCGCCCCGAAGGTCGCCCGTTCTTCGTTGCCGGACTGCACCACAACTCATTGCGTTTCGAAGAATTCATCAGCCGCTTGGCATGATCGTGACGCAAAAAAACCGCATGCCCGCCAATCACCAAAACATGGCTTCCGCTTCCATGCCGACGGCCGGGCCCTTCCCTTTCCAAGGCTTGATTCGCGCCGTCGTTATACGCCACGATATTCCCCGCAACCGGCTCTCACATCACAACATCCCCCGGCAAAAACCGATCCCGCGCGAAAGAAGCTCGCTCCCTGAACCCGGACATCGCCCCGTTCATCACATACGAAGACAACTGCTGCCTCCTTCCGTCAATCCGCCGATCCGTTGGACACCGATACACCCGTCTTTCCCGCGCCAAATACGGCCAAAGCGTCCGCTGGAATAACCAGCCAAACCTTCCGGCTTCGGCAAAACGCCGTTGGACAACTCATACAACCATCCCCGCCCCATCAACAACCTGCCGCCATCCCAATTCGTCCCCGGCAAACTCCGCCGAAAATCCCCTGCATACAATTCAAAAGCGATACCAAACTGCCGCGCGTGATTCAAGCAGACCGTGCGATGGGCCTTTCCCTTCGCCCGCAACAAGGCCGGCAACAAAATGCCGGCCAAAATCCCAATAATGGCAATCACAACCAGCAGTTCAATCAGCGTAAACGCCTTCGCCGCCCGCTCAAGTCGTTGCAAAAATGAATTATTCATTCCCCTTCCCGAAACCGTCCCTCCATTCGTTGCCGAATCGTTCCTCACACTTCTTCCCAACCCCCATCTCCCGCCTCACCAAAACAACCGAACGATACCAAAACGACCGATCAAACCACTCGTCGCCTGGATCAGCGCGGAGCCAACGCCAATCCGAAGCCTTCGGCAAAATGACAATCGTCGGCACCCCCCCATCAAACCGGCCAAATGCGCCAACCCGGTGTCGACCGATATCACCGCGTCCAGTTGTAGCAAGACTTGCGCAGTTTCCGACCAATCACCAATCCAAACAGATGCGTCCATAGCGCCTTGCTTAATCAATTGAGTTGTAATCAGACCTCGCCCACCTTTTTACAGAACCACCCAATCCACGTCAACCAAAGACTCCACTTCATCCTCCGCCAACGCTCTCTCGTCGTTTAGTGGGGTGTATCGTCAATGTTGAGAATTCTCATTTTTGACGACAACGTTCTCAATCCTCCCAAAGGAACTTTGCTCTGGAAAAAGTACGGATTTGAAAAGACTTGCCCCCACCCCGCCAAAGAAGGAGACGTTATTTTATACACCATAACCAACCAGGATGGCCGCTCCTTCCAGTTCCAAAACTACTATCTCAAACCGGAGACTTACCAAAACGCCTTTTGCGCCGCCGGGTTTCAACACTTTCGCTGGGTTCCTCTCTCCCTGCATCCTTCCCAACAAAACAATCCTTTCTGGGGAGACTTCATAGCCAGCCCGCCCATCATCGGCTTGGAAGCGCAGAAATCAATCGCTTGACCAAACCGCCCTAAATAGAAACTTCTAAACCCCATATCGTATGAACGAAGCCTCTGCCCGAATCAAAATCAACCACCTTTTAGAAAAAGCCGGCTGGCGCTTCTTTCCTGAAAAAGGCCAGCCCGCCAACATCCAACTAGAATCTAGCGTCAATATTACAAAGCAAGACCCCGACAACATGGGAAACAACTTCGAAAAATACAAAAAAGGATACGTCGACTTCCTGCTCCTCAAGGACAAAGGCTCCGCGCTCATCGTGCTAGAAGCCAAGTCTGAAGACAAAGATCCATTGGTCGGGAAAGAGCAAGCCCGCCAATACGCTCGCTCTCTAAACTGCCGGTTCATTCTTCTCTCCAACGGCAACCTCCACTATTTTGGGATCTCCAACGCGGCAATCCCTACCAAATCACTTCCTTCCCAACACCCCACTCTGTCGCCGAATATTCAAAAGCCGATCCGCCTGATCCTCAACGCCTCGCCGACGAACCAATCGAAAAAGACTACATCGCCCTTACCCAAAAAGCCGACTACGACCTACAAGCCGCATGGAAAAACAAAAACGAACGTCCCGACTTCATCCAATCCCAAGGCCTGCGCTTCCTCCGCCCCTACCAACTCCGCGCCGTCCACGCCCTGCAGCGAGCTGCGCGCAACGGCCAAGACCGCTTCCTCTTTGAAATGGCCACCGGCACCGGCAAAACCCTTGTCTCCGCCGCTGTTGTCAAACTCTTCCTCCGCACCAACAACGCCCGCCGCATCCTCTTCCTCGTAGACCGACTAGAACTAGAAGAACAAGCGCGAAAAGTTTTCGACGCACTCCTTTCCAACGACTTTACATCAGTTGTCTACAAAGAACGTCGCGACGACTGGAGGCGCGCCGAGATTGTCGTCAGCACCGTCCAATCCCTCCTCTTCGACAACAAATTCCAACGGCTCTTCTCCCCTACGGACTTTGACCTAGTCATCTCCGACGAAGCGCACCGCTCCATCGGCGGCAATGCGCGAGCCGTCTTCAACTACTTTGTCGGCTACAAACTCGGCCTTACTGCCACCCCGCGCGACTATCTAAAAGGCTTCGACAACACCAACACTCCAACACATGACCCCCGACAAACCGAGCGCCGCCTCTTGCTGGACACCTACCGCACCTTCGGATGTGAAAGCGGACAACCCACCTTCCGCTACTCCCTAATAGACGGCGCAGAAGACAAAGTTTTAATCAACCCCAATGTAGTAGGCGTCCGCACCGATGTCACCACACAACTCCTCTCCGAACAAGGCTTCTCCGTATCATTCACCGACGAAGAGTCAGGCGACAAACAGGAAACGGCATACGCGCGCCGCGACTTCGAAAAGCGCTTTTTCTCCGCCGCCACCAACGCCCTCTTCTGCAAAACCTTCCTTCAATACGCCCTGCGCGATCCCATCAGCGGCGAAATCGGCAAGTCTATCATCTTCGCCGTCAGCCAACATCACGCCGCCCGATTAACCCAAACCCTCAACGAAATGTCCGACCGCATGTTTCCCAACAAATACCAATCCGACTTTGCCGTGCAAGTCACTTCCCAAATAGACAAAGCGCAACAATTTGCCGTCCAATTCGCCAACAACAAACTCCTCGGTTCAGGCAACTTCAACCCCCAATATCACACCTCCAAAGCCCGCGTCTGCGTCACCGTCGGCATGATGACCACCGGCTACGACTGCCCGGACATCCTCAACATCGGCTTGTTCCGCCCCATCTTTTCCCCTACCGACTTCATCCAAATCAAAGGCCGCGGCACACGACCCCATAACTTCCTCAACGACCTAACTGACAATAATCTAAAAGACAATATCGCCGAGCCGGAAAAGAAAACCTTCCAGCTATTCGACTTCTTCGCCAACTACGAATACTTTGAAACACAATACAACTACGACGAAATCATCCCACTCCCCCAATCCAGCGCCGGCAAAATCCAACACGGCGACGACAGCCCAACCGTCTATCCAGACGCCTATCAATACACCGGCGCCGACCACATGGACTCTATACAAGAAGAACAAATCGGACCCAAAGGCATGAAAATTGACCGCATGTTCTTTGACCGATTCGCCGACACCGTCCGCCAAGACGAAACCATCGCATCCGCCGTCGAATCCGGCCAGTGGGACAATGTTATTGACTACATAAAGCGCGAAGTCTTCAACAAACCCGAAGAATACTATACCCTCGACAAATTGCGCAGAGCCGCCGCAGTGGATCGCCGCCTAACCTTGCGCGAAATCCTAGAAAAAATCTTCAACCTCATCCCGCGTTTCAAATCTAAGAACGAACTGCTGGAAGAAGAATTCAGCAAATTCATCGCTGACCACAAACCCGCCGAATCCGAAACCATTCCCGCTATCAAAACTTACTTCAAAGCCTACCTCACCAGCGGAAGAACGCGGGACATCATCGACGGGCGACGCTTCCCAGAGTTGTCCACCAACCCCGACTTTTCTATCCATGACTACCAAGCCGCTCCCCAAAAATACCGCGCCCTCGTCCCCGAATACATCAAAGACTACGTCTCCCTGAATCAATTCGCTGCGTAAAATCAATAAACTTGCTTGACAAACCGCCGGCCAATCATTAGCCTCCTTTTCTTGCCTATGTTAGACAGCGACACCAAACGGCGCATTGACGCCGCCCGCGACCTGCTCGTCGGCAAAGTCCCCGACCCCAAAAGCCAAGTCGAACAAATCACCATCGCCCTCATCTACAAGTTCATGGACGACATCGACGCCCAGAGCGAAGAATGGGGAGGAGCCCGATCCTTCTTCGCAGGCGACTTCGCCCGCTACGGCTGGACAAAACTATTGAGCGGCGGCCTTGGCGGTCACCAAATGCTTGCCTTATACGCGGAATCCTTGGCGAAAATGCCCGAGAACCCCGGCATCCCGCCGCTCTTCCGCAACATTTTCAACAACGCCTATTTGCCGTATCGAGACCCCGAAACTCTGCGCGCCTTCCTCAAAATCATTGACGAGTTCCAATACGATCATAGCGAACGCTTAGGCGACGCCTTTGAATACTTGCTAGCCATCCTCGGCGCCCAAGGCGACGCCGGCCAGTTCCGCACGCCCCGCCATATCATCGACTTCATCGTCAACCTCCTCAACCCGCAAAAACACGAAACCATATTAGACCCCGCCTGTGGCACCGCCGGCTTCCTCATCTCCTCCTACAAACACATTCGCAAGACCAATACCGACGACAAGGGCGACAGCACGCTCACGCCCGACGACAAGGGCCGACTTGCCGCCAACTTCAAAAGCTATGACATCTCGCCCGATATGGTGCGCCTATCGTTAGTGAACATGTATCTGCACGGTTTTGTGGCGCCGCAAATCTATGAATACGACACCTTGACCAGCGAACAACGCTGGCGCGAACGCGCTGATGTCATCTTAGCCAACCCGCCCTTTATGTCGCCCAAAGGAGGCATTCGGCCGCACAGCCGCTTCTCCATACGATCCAAACGCAGCGAAGTATTGTTTGTGGACTACATTGCCGAGCATCTGACGGCCAACGGCCGGGCGGGAATCATCGTGCCGGAAGGAATCATCTTCCAAAGCCAGTCCGCCTACAAACAACTGCGAAAGTTGTTAGTGGAAAAACACTTGGCGGCCGTCATTTCCTTGCCGGCGGGCGTCTTTCAACCCTATTCCGGCGTCAAGACTTCCATCTTGATATTAGACGGCGCATTGGCACGGCGGCGGGAAAGCGTTGCCTTTTTCAAAGTGGAAAGCGACGGCTACGACTTAGGGGCGCAACGCCGTCCGATAGAACAGAACAACTTACCGCAAATAATCCAAGCCGTGAAAGAATGGCAAGCTGTAAACATAGAAGAACTAGAAAAAGAAACAAAGTTCTCTTCCTTTATCCTGTCTAAACTCCTTCGGCAAGGCATGGCTTTGATTGTAAAGAAAAGCGCCATCGCCGCCACCGGCGACTATAACCTGAGCCAAGAACGCTACAAACAAACCACCCGCGCCCAATCCAAATACCCAATGGCAAAGTTAGGCGAAGTTTGCGAGATTCGAAAAGGAAAAGCAATTACACGCAAAGAAGTTGTCAAAGGCTCCATTCCTGTCATCGCTGGCGGACAAAGTCCCTCCACTTATCACAATGTGGCGAACCGCACGGGAGAAACGATTACTGTTAGCGCATCGGGATATGCTGGTTATGTCAATTACTTCAATGAACCAATATTTGCCTCTGATTGTTTGACAATCAAACCAAAAGATGAACGGGTTCTAAGTGCTTTTGTCTTTCGGGTTATGAAGTTCAAGCAAGCGGACATTTACAAACTTCAAGTTGGTGCAGGACAACGACATGTTTATGCTAAAGATTTGGCTTTATTGGAAATCCCCTTGCCTCCCCTAGAAATCCAAAAAGAAATCATCGCCGAAATCAACAACTACCAAAAAGTCCTAAACGCCGCCCAAACAATCATCCAAAACTACCACCCCACCCTCCCCACAAACCCCACCTGGCCCTTGATCCGATTGGGAGAAGTGGCAACCGTTCAAGCTGGCAACTCCGCTCCCCAAGGCCGTCAGTATTTTGAGAATGGTAAATTTCCCTTCATACGAACCGCAGATGTAGGACTAGCGCATCGATCCGACAACTTCAAAGGAACAAAAGACAAAGTAAACCACAAAGCCGTTCAAGAGAAAAAACTTCGCTTGTTTCCTGTCGGTGCAATTCTATTCCCAAAGAGCGGCGCGTCCACTTTTCTAAATCATCGCGTTCTTATGGCGGAGCCGGCTTATGTGGCCAGCCATCTTGCTTGCATCATATGCGACGAAACGCAGTCACTGGCTAAGTATGTTTATTATCAACTTTGCAAAATAGACGCGCGAGAACTTACCGCAGACCAAAACTATCCATCGCTACGAGCCAGCGCTATTAAATCTATCGTCATTCCTCTCCCCTCTTTGGAAATCCAGCAATCCATTGTGGAAGAAATCGAATCCGAGCAAGCATTAGTGAACGCCAACCGCCAATTGATAAAACGATTCGAGAAGAAAATCCAATCCGCCATCGCCCGCATCTGGAATAGTTGACATTCATAAATGCGGGAGAATAAAATAGACGCAAAAGAAGAGTGCGCAGATTGAAAAGACTATTATAATCCATTTATACCTCGTCATTAAATTTATAGAATTAACAAATTTCTTGTTAATTTGTTCTTCATTTTCCTTAACTTCCATTTTGTTAATACCTGATTCATCAAGCATTTTACAAAATTTGATTTTAAATTGATCTTTCAAATATTTAATATTGTCTAATATTTGATCTATGCAAAAAACTGTAAAGTAGCTCCATCCTGCGATAAGAATAAAAGTTACTGCCATAAGCCATCCATTCCCGCTAAAACGATCTATGAGAAATATATAAACCCCAATCTGAATCGGCATCGATGCTGTTTTAGAAAGAAAATCAGATAGATTAGATTGATATTCCTTAAAATACTTCTCTTTTTCTTCATCTAGTTGCTTTTTGAATTCAGCAAAAGAAAATTTGTGTCGATACAATTCATAGTTTCTCGATGCAGATTCGACGATGTGTTTAATTTTTTCCAGTGACTTAAGAAGAGTCTTCTCATCGGATAAATTCGTGACGCACTCAACGAAACTTTCCTTAAGAAAGTCTTTAAATTGATCGTCTTCGTTGATTTTCTTCTGGATGAGTTTAAATTGATTTTCTAGTTGATTGTCGTAATCGTAAAACTCTTCAAACCAAGTTATGGTACAAGAAGTATCCAATCGCCCATGTGTTGCCGATAAGAAAATCATGTTTTCATTTAATTCATCGTAGTAAGAAGCAATTTTGGATTCGATAATCAGGCTCTTGAATTTATGAAAATAAAGCACATTCTCGAAGAATTTGGATTCGGATTTTCCATTCTCGTAAATTAAGTCTTTTCCATTGTGTGATTCCTCGACGACAATAATATCCGAAGAAAAATCTTCAAGGCCAAGATATCTCAATCCTGAAGCCTTGTTTTTAAATATCCAAAAACCTTGAATTTCCTTGCTTAAATCAATTGATATTCCTTCTGTTGGCTCTTTATATTTCACTCCGCAAGCTTCTAGAACCTCTTTGTCCCCGCCAGACGGTTCAAAGACAATCTTTAACGGATCCTGTGACTGATCTGTTCGATTTCTAATCAACTCCAATAATTGCGTGTATTTTGACATAATAACTATTCTTGAGGCTGGAGTTTTTTCTTGATATCATCGGCCAATTTTTTGGATCGAATAATTACAGAATCTCCTGATTTTGATATGAAAATCCCTGATTGAGAAAATTTACTTCGTGGAGCATCTAACGTAATCCCCTCGGCTATGGCAGTTACTTTGTGAAACCGATCTAATTGTTTCTTGGGCATTTTAAATTCAGGATTAATGTCGACCTCTTTTTTATCGCAATGTCCCGGTATCTTATCTCTATCGCCGAATAGATATTCGCTCAAATTCGGCAAATTGACTATTTTCGAAGGATGGCTTTGAATATGATTATATACCATCCTTTTTAGTTCTTCTCTATCTGTTATTCCATCAGGAAGATCTATTTCCTCGAAAACCTTATACAATGCCTTGCCATCTTCCGCTTCCTGCTTTTTGCTATCAGGATCAATCCCAATCCAATTTTCGAAGTATTTCGAAATATCCGTAGTCCCTTTAACAAGTTGGATATACCTATAATTTGAATTCAAAAGGTCGAGATTTACCCTCATTCCCATAGCGAAATGTTTAACATCAAGATGTCGGACAGATTTGACGTCCCATTCTTGACTCTTTACTTTTCTTTCTAAAAACGATCCTTTAGCATTTCGAACTAGAAACACGGAGAAATAGTTTCTGGCCATCTTATATTGACAGAAAACTAAGTATCCTCCTTTTGCGGAGTGAACGTTCTGGATTCCGACTTTGAAACTTCGCGAGAGACTTTTTGATGATTTGACCAAGTCGATCTTCTCAAAATCTGGAATTTCGCTTTTGAAACCATCATTCGAAAATCTCGCTCTGCTCGGGGCCCTTGTCGAGAACGAAGCGTCGAGCGACGAAACGATCTTTTTTATTTGAGGGTTTTCTCCGTCCAAAACTTTATCTGTCAAAGTGATATCGGCGTCGGTTTCCCCTTCTTTTTTTGCTATTTCGTGTATTATGACTGCTTTTATTTGAACGTCCATAAATCAACTATTCTCAAAACTTACTGTTCGATAATTTTCCACTCTTTGCTCCAACGCAAAGTCCGGTAATGTACGCTGATGATTTAAATTTTGTCAACCGCATTTTTTCCATCGAGAATTTGGTGCGGTTTGGAGGATTGAAAAGACGCACGCAAGGTTGGAGAGTGGAAAACTTCGGGGTTGACTATCCATTGCGGCGATTGGCCGCGCATTAAGTCTAAGATTGCTTGCGCCGCCATTGTGGAAATTCGTTCTCTGGTTTCGCGGGCGCATGCGGCTTGATGCGGCGACAATAGCAGGTTGGGTATGGAACGGAATGGATGATTCGCCGGCAATGGTTCTTCGGCAAAGACGTCCAACGCCGCGCCGCCGATCCATTTTTCGCGGAGCGCTTTGGCCAAAGCCTTCTCGTTCACATGAGCGCCGCGAGCCGTGTTGATGAAAAGGGCGTTTGGTTTCATTTGCCGAAACTCGGTCTCGCCAATCATTGCGCGATTCTGTGTTGTCAAAGCGGCGTGCAGAGTCACAAAGTCACTAGAAGCAAGCAGCTTGGACAAGGGCGTGTATTGGATTCCGAGGGATTGAACCGTTGGATTTTCAAACAAATCATAACCTAGCAAACGCAGGCCAAAGCCCTTTGCCCGGCGAGCGACCGCTTGTCCAATCCGTCCGCAGCCGATGATGCCCAGCGTCTTTCCTATCAAATCATAACCCCAAAGCGCTTCCCAATGCCCCGCCTTTATTGCCGCGTCCGCTTCCACCGTGCGACGCGCAAGTGTCAACAGCAAGGCGAAAGTATAGTCGGCTACTGCTTCGTCTAATAAACCCGGCGTGTAGGCAACCACAATGCCGGCTTCCGTCGCCGCCTTTATATCAATGGAATCATATCCTACACCCCAACGGGAAATGATTTTTAAGTTGGTTGCTTCCGGCCGCTGAAAGAACTCCCTTGTGTAAGTGTCTGGGCCGCATAAAGTGGCGTTCGCGCCGTCTATCGCTTGGGCAAGTTCTTCCGTCGATAATGGGCCGAACTTTGCTTTTACTTCGCAACCGTTTACGAGTAGTAGTTTCCAAGCGGATTCTCGCGGGCTACCAAACGCCTGGGCTGTAATCAAGATTTTCCAAGACATGACAAGGGCGTCTGTAATAAAGATAAATCCACGGCGCCAGCCTCCGTTTCTGCATGGGTTGTTTTGGGCGATTCTAAATTCGAGCGCAAGTTGGGAAAAGATCGATCGGAAACGTCGGCGTTGGATTTTAGCGGCGCAGTGGAGATAAGATTCAGCATTGTAAAAGGTATATTTGGCGGCATTGTTTAATGCTGCTTATCTAATTGCAAGCGGAGCTGCCGTTAGTGTAGAATTCTTTTCTGAGGTTTCAAACTTGCTTGGTTAGTAATACTACTAATTCACGATGTTTATAGATAGTAGAGATTGTGGACATGTTTTTACTTTTTTCTTTTCTTCTAATTCTAATCTATCCTCCGCTGAGAACGCGCATCCATTGGCCGCAAAACCAAGCGCCGTAAGTGCCCACGGTGTAACCCAAAACCGCGAGCAATACTCCGACGGGCGCCAAAGAAGGGTGAAAAGCGCCGGCGACTACCGGCGCCGAGGCCGCTCCGCCGATGTTCGCCTGACTGCCCACCGCGATGAGAAAGAAGGGCGCTCGTACAATTCTCGCGACGGCGAACAGCACGATGCCGTGAATGAGTATCCAAATCAATCCCATCACAAACCATTCTCCGTGGCGGAAGATGGCTCTGACGTCCATTTTCATTCCGATGGACACGATCAGAATGTAAAGAAAGACGGTGCCTAACTTTGAGGCGCCCACGGATTCCAGCCGCGAGGCTTTTGAAAGCGAAAGCAGGACGCCGCCCGTGGTGGCAATTACAATTAGCCAAAAGAAATGGCTGGTGAGGCTGAACTTGTCCAGCGCCGGCGCATTGGCTTCCAGCCAAGGAGCCAGCCAATCCGCCAAACCGTGCGCCAGTCCGGTTACCCCAAAACTGACGGCCAGCAAAGTGAACAAGTCCGTTGTCTGCGCTATTTTTTCCGTTCCTTCCCTTCGGGCGATTAGTTTGCGCTTGATGTCTTCAATCACCGAAGCGTCGGCGCGGTTCCAGCGGTCGATCTTCGCCGAATGCGGCACGAGAAATAGAAGGAAGGCCATCCACACGTTGGCCACCAAAACGTCTACCGCAATCATGGCGGCAAACACGTCCTCCTCCACTTCAAAGACTTCCTTCATCGCGGTTTGGTTGGCGCCGCCGCCGATCCACGAGCCGGCGACGGTCGCCATTCCGCGCCATACTTGACCTTCTTCCGCTCCGACAAGAGCGTCCGGCCACAGTTGCTGCATCGCCAGAAGACTAAGGCCGCCGCCTAAAATGACGCCTGCGGTTCCCGCCAGAAAAACAGTCACCGCTTTTGTCCCTAAGCGGAGTATTTCGCGCAAGTCTGTGCTTAATGTCAGAAGAACCAGGCTTGCCGGCAGCAGAAACCTAGAAGCGAGATAATAGAGTTGGGATTGTTCCGGGTCGTAAATCTTCAGCGAAGTGAACACAGAAGGAGCAAAGTAACACACTAACAGGGGCGGGACTATGCCGTAAAACCGGCGAAAGAACGGGTTTTGACTGCTGGAAGTGCGAAAGACAAAGGCTAATATAAGACATAGTATGCCGAATACAACGCCGTCGTTTGTCGTCCAAGGAGTGTTCATGGGAACTGCGTTCGCAAAAAGTTAGGGAGTTTTTGCCTTTGCCCGGCCAGTGAAAAAGAGATAAGCCGCAACCGCCGCCAACACAAGAACGGACAAGACGAGTTTGATGTTTAGGTTCAAAGATATTTTGGCGTCCACATTGAGAAAGACGAGCAAGGCGATGAGGATTCCCATGATTGCTTCGCCAGCGATGAAGCCAGAGCCGAGCAAGACTCCGGAATCTGTTTCGCCCGAGCGAGATTGACGGCCGCGTTCCGCAAAGTAACGCATCAATCCGCCAAATAATATTGGCGCGGACAAGGTAATCGGCAGGTAAATGCCCACCGCCAAGGGCATCAGGTAAAGTCGATAAGGGGAGCGCGCGCGTTTTAAGAAGGCGTCCGCAATCAAAACGACTACTCCGATTGCCGCGCCGTAGGCCACCATGTCGTAGGGCAGGTCTTTGTCGCCGAACAACGCTTCCGCAAGGCTGGCAAAGAGCGTGGCCTGCGGCGCTTTGAGTTGTTCGCCAATGCCGTAGCTGGAATGGAGCAACGAAAGCACCGGCGCGACAACAAAGACGGGTATAAGCACGCCGAGGATTTGCCCGTATTGTTGACAACGCGGCGTTGCGCCGACCAGCACGCCGGTTTTCAAATCTTGCGAACAATCTCCAGCAGTGGTGGCCGCGCAGCAAACGACGGCGGCAACGCCCAATGTGGCCAGGATGGCGGAATCTCCCTGATACCCCAAAGCCAGAAACAGCGCGGCCGTAGCCAGAAGAGCGGAAATTGTCATGCCGGAGACAGGATTGTTGGAAGTTCCCACCAAGCCGACAACGTAGCTGGACACCGCCACGAATACAAAGGCCAAGGCGACCATAATGCCCGTAGTTAGAAGCGAAATCGGCCAGGAACCGACAAGCGACCAATATAGAAAGAACACGAGAACGACGGCGCCAACCAGCGCGCCGGCCAAGCCCAGCGGAGAGATGTCCCGCTCCGTTCTTATGGTTTTTTCATTTGGCCGGACGCGGCCAACGCCCGCCAGTCGCTTGAAGCCCGAAGCGATTCCCGAACGCACCGAGAAAATGGAGGCAAGCCCGCCCACTACCATTGCGCCGACGCCCATGTAACGAATTTTAGATTTCCACAACTCATTGGCTATCTCGCTGGCTGTTGCACCCTCCATAGCCTCTGGAATTCCAAACATCGGAATGGCAAGAAGCCAGCCAACGGCGCCTCCCAAAAACACCAGCATCGCAATGGGCAAGCGGACAATATAGCCCACCGCCATTAGCGCCGGCGAAATGTCCGTGCCAAAATAGAAAACGCTGTTTTTTACCCGCACCGCATACTCGACGGCGCCAGCCAACGCGCCCAAAGCGCCGGAGAAAAATTTGACAATCCCTCCCACCAGCAGTCCCTTGGCAATCATCCAAACCCCCAAAACGCTTTCCGAAGAGCCGGTTTTCAAAACGGCGGCGCAGGCCACGCCTTCTGGATAAGTCAGTTCCTTTTCCTCCACGATAAGCGCCCGCCGCAACGGCACCATGAAGGCGACGCCCAAGAGCCCGCCGGCAATGGCGATCAAAGTTGTCGGCCAAAAGCGAAAGTCTTGCCAAACGCCAACCAGCACCAAGGCGGGGAGGGTAAAGATGACGCCGCCGGCAATGGATTCGCCGGCGCTGGCAATGGTCTGCACAAGATTGCTTTCGAGAATGCTCTGCCGCCGCAAAATGCCCCGAAACACCGCCATCGCAATCACCGCCGCCGGAATGGAAGCCGTAATGGTCATCCCTGCGTAAAGCCCTAAGTAAACGTTGGCCGCCGTCATCACAACGCCGACCATCAAGCCAATGCCAATCGCCAAAAAGGTAAACTCTCGTGGAATCATAAATCTATGCAATGCGTCAATTGTCTCTCAAAAATAAGTCCGTCCCATCATCCGCTGGAAAAGAAGCGCGTCGTAAAATTGGAAACAGTTCAATAGAAATGGAAAAGTCACTCATTAGATACTTCGCTTTTTGTCTTCGGGAGTCCCAGTAAAGCGCCGGCAAATTATTCCTCATCGCCTTCATTCTCTGAATTCTCGCCTTTCTCCGCTTCCCCTCCGCCATTCGTCAAGCCCAGCAGCTTGTTCGTTTCTTGCTGAGGCAATTCCTCTACCTCTCGCAACTTTCGCGTCATCACGCGCGTCCGCGTCCCCAAATCATCGTCAATTGTCTTCGCCGCGCTGTTTAGCTGCTTCTTGACCTTCTTCAAAGTGTCGCCGAACCTGGAAAATTCCGTTTTCACGGCGCCCAATACTTGCCAAACTTCGCTGGATCGTTTTTCAATGGCCAACGTCCTAAAACCAATGCGAAGACTATTCAAAAGCGCCGCGAGAGTCGTCGGCCCGGTCGCCAGCACCCTATATTGAGACTGCAATTGATCGTGCAATCCCGGCTGCCTCAACACTTCCGCATACAGCCCTTCCGTCGGCAGAAACATGATGGCAAAATCTGTTGTTTGAGGCGGCGACACATATTTCCCGCTTATATCTTTTGCCGCCTTTCGCACGTCGTCGGCCAACGCCTTCGTCGCCAACTGAACTGCATTCCGGTCCGACTGCTTCGCTGCGTCCAGCAAACGCTCATAATTCTCCTTCGGAAACTTCGAGTCAATGGGCAGCCAAACCGGGCGTTCCTCGTTGCCCTCTTTGCCGGGAAGCTTCACTGCAAACTCCACAACTTCTCCCGCGCCTTTCGGCCTCACGTTCTGCCCGTATTGATCCGGCGTCAGAATGTCCGCAAGAATATCGCCTAACAAATACTCTCCAAAAGTGCCTCGATCCCGGACGTTGGACAACACCCGCTTGAGATCGCCGACGCCGGTGGCCAGTTCTTGCATCTCGCCAAGCCCTTTATGCACCGCTTCCAAACGCTCGCTCACCAGCTTGAAAGACTCGCCCAACCGCTTTTCCAAAGTGCTTTGCAGTTTCTCATCCACCGTTTCCCGCATTTTGTTAAGCTCCTTCTCGTTGCTTTTCCGCATTTCGTCAAGTTTCTTTTCATTGTTCTCTCGAATGCCCTGAAACTGCGTTTCCAAAGTTTTCCTCGCTTTTTCCATATCTTCGCGGTTGGATCGAGAAAGCTCGCCCAGAGAAGAGACTACTTCCCAAGCTTCTTCTCTTCCTTCGCCATCATTTCTTGAATTTGCCCGTTGACCGAAGCCCTGATTTTTTCAAACCGCTCTTCGTTGGACGCCTTGATTGCCTTCAAAGAAACTTCCGCTCGTTCGATAAGTTTTTCGATTTGCTCGCGTGCCGTTTCTCCAGACTTGCCAATGACGCCGGTCAACTTGTCCAGCCGTTTTTCTTGCTCGCTGCCCATCGTGTTCACAGTTTTAATCAAGGAATCGTTGGATTGGGTCTGCATATTGCGCACTTCCTCACGCAACTGGCTCGACTGTTTGGCACTCTCCTCGCGCGAGGCGCGAAACTCTTCACCCAGGGCTTTCTCGGCTTTGTCCGAACCGGGTTTTCCCATTCGAATAAGGGCAAGAACGGCGACGATAAGGTTAGTGACCACCAACGTGACAAGAATGTAGATCATGCTTTCCATGATGTGTATGAATACTATTCTATATTATCCGTTATGTAATGGACACTCCAACGGCAACTTACAATTGTAGTTCAATTATAAGTTGGCAAGAAAGAATAACGCGCCGAGTATTCGAGATGTTGTTTTGTGAAATCGTCCGGGTATTCGATGCGCACATCTACAATTTCGCCTTGCTCGTCGAATTCGGGAACCAAGTGCGGATTGATAAATCCAGAATAGGGAGCGATGTTCAATCTAGCCACTCGTTCCAGCACTTCTTTATGCAGATTGCGATCCACCTTCACACCGTATTTTTCCACCAAAGCTTTCCCCGCTTGGTAATCGCCTTCGGATTTGATGCGCTGAATTTCCCGCAACAATCGGCCGAACAAATTAGTCAGCGCCTCATAATCGCGGATGACGACGTAGGTTTTGCCCTTTCGTTTTTCCAAAGAGACGACGTCGCGGTCCGCGCCTTGTTCCAGCACCCACTTGCAGACCAACTGCCGATTGCGCATATGGTCTTGCTCTATATTGTCGCCCAGTTCGATCCGCCGCAGTTGTGTCAATAAGCCGTTCCTCATATAGCTTTGATAAGCTTCTTTGCCGACGTCAGCGGAGGTCATTAATCCTAGTTCGATCAGCTTAGGATTTCTTGCAAAGTAAAGCGCCACTAAGTCCGCCCGCGCTTCCTCCAAAGTGGAGGCGTAGGACTTGAGCGTTTCCTTTGGAGTGCCGACTCCGGGGAGGATCTTGCCCGAAGCATGGCCGATAACTTCATGCATATCCACATGAAGGTTGTGGGATAACGCGCCCCACTTTTTAGAAAGGGACACTTCTTCTTCGCTTGCCGCAAACTCTTCCAACATCCCGCTGGCTTTCGAGGCTTCATCGTGGGCGCGCACAATGTTGGCTAGATTCACAGACTTGGAACCGTGTAGGGAACGAATCCAGTTTGCGTTGGGAAGGTTGATGCCAATGGGCGAGGCGGGGGAACAATCGCCGGCTTCCATAACTACGTGAATTACTTTCGCGGAAATCCCCCGCACTTTCTCTTTCTTGTGCGCGTTGAGGATTGGCGAATGATCTTCAAACCATTGAGCGGATTCGCTGATGGCCGCGATGCGCTTGGAGGCCTCCGGATCTCGAATCGACACCACCGACTCATATGCGCCGCGATACCCCGCCGCGTCGCCATACACTTCAATGAATCCGTTAATCACGTCGACTTGAGAATCCACGTCGGCCACCCAAGCGATGTTATAATGATCAAAGGCGCGCAGTTGTCCGGTTTTATAGTAGGCGATTAGTAGTTCTAAAGCCCGGCGCTGCTTGGCGTTCTCCGCTACATCGGCCGCTTTTTCTAACCAATATACAATCCGCTCAATGGCATGGGAATACATGCCGCCGATCTTCCAAATCTTTTCGTAAATCACTCCGTTTTCCCGAATGAGCTTCGAATTCAAACCGTAAGAAATAGGTTTCTCATCCCCTTTGCCAATCATCTTCCCATAAAAGGCTTCCACATCGGATTGTGTAACATTTTCATAGTAGTTGTTTGCCGAATCCGCGATGGGGTCCGCGTCCGCGTCCTTGTTTACCCGCTTGGCGTCAACGGACGGATCGAACAAAATCGGCCGCAAGCGCCGCAATAAAGCCTCCGCTGTTTCCCCATCCGCCAAAGGCAATAATTTAGCGGACGAGTTGCGAATGATCTTCTCAAAGTAATCCGGACTGAATCCCGGCTGGAACTTTTTCGTGGAATAATGATGATGAATTCCATTGGAGAACCAAACGCGCTTCAAATAAACGGAAAACGCCTCCCAATCCTTTCCCAAACGCTCGCCGCGATAACTGTTCATCACTGCCTCCAGCGTCCGCCGGATGCAAAGATTATGTTTGTAGTTCTGATCGTAAATGATGTCCCGCCCGGAAAGTCCCGCCTGCGCAAGATAGTACAACAGGCGCTTCTGTCGCAGCGGCAACGACTCAAACCCCGGCACTTGATAGCGGAGGATTTTCAGATCAGCAAACTGCTCCGTCTGCCACACAAATGACTCTCCTGGCGAATTCTCTTCTGCTTTCATCTCGACCGCATTTCCCAAAACCGAAAACCACAACACTAACGAAACCAACTTTTGCATGCGCCTAGAATGCTATATGAAACCTCAAAAAGCAAAACAAAAGAGCCCGGCGCCAATAACGAATCGCCGGCGAATCTCTTCCTCGACAAGCCTTCCCGCTGGTTCAACCGAAAAATTTCTCCCCTAAATAAAATCGAACTTCTTAACCAATCTGCAATTTAATCCGAAAAGAATGCTGCAATCCGCCAATGCACCCGCCGCTGTTGATCTCTTGGCGCGCCCAACCGTCCACGACAGACCGTCGCCGCCCCCGTCCGAATTCAAGACTTCGGACTACTGATAAATCCTCGGACGCGCTTAACCCCCGATTCGCCGCCCTCTTAAAATTTACCTCAATCGCTCCTAGCATCGGCAAAACCCAGATTAAAGCGATCCGCCCCCTTCGCCGCGAATTCCGCGTCCGCCCTTGGCATCACAATCCCAAACCTTGCGCAAAATTCTCGAGCAGTTCCTCCACGATCGATCCGCAATCTCGAATCCAAAACAGCAGACAAAACCTTTATCGCTCGCCCTTTGCCCAAAGCCGTGGAAACAACAATGAACAAACCCAGTTACTTAGCAACTTTTGAACTCAGCCACGTGCGCGGCAAAGAAAAACCAGAAGTCGACTTCCCCGTTATCCGCGGCCGTCAACCCTAGAAGATCGCCAAAACCAAACATAAATCCGGATCGCTTGACCCCAACCCCGCCCGCTTTCAAAAACAAACAAAATCTCTCCTCACTTCCAAGCGATCCGCCGCCAACAGATTCCGCCTTTTTAATCCTCTTCTTTGCGCCCGCCTACATCTGCCCGCTAACCAAGCGCATGGAAGAGAATATCGAACGCAAGCAAGCCGAGAAAGATCACTTCAATCTTCCTAACTCTAGATAAGATGTTGTTCCAATTCTTCAATCTCCACCGCAATTCCTTTGAAAATTCACATTATACAAGTGGTTTGGAAAGGTCTCTTTCTTCTATATGCATTCTTCCGCATATCATTGAATAGACCACTTCTTCACCGCCCAACAATCGTCAAATCTGCCTCTCTACCTTACAATAGTTTATGATTGATATTGAATTCACCCCATATGAGTTTAAGCATGTTGTGTATAACTGGTTGCAAGCGAAGCAGAGTGAAGCAATTAACACGATAGAAGCAAGGAGAGTTGAGAGAGAATATTCAATAAATTCGGGACATTTTCTCGGATTGGCATTGACAAATAAAGTTGAGTTGAATGTTTCTCGATTTTGTTCATATTGTACCAGTTCGGAGGATTTTTTATAATTCGTCAACACGGATAATTGTTGGAGAAGAGGATAGCGATTTGGAGTTGGTTTGTATTCGTGCAAAAAAGTTTATGTGTGTTTTCACATTGGAGATTCGCAACCGTACCAAGGAGAGAATGTTAACACAAGGAAAGTGAGATTTCACATTTTCCCGTTCGGATTGGGGCGATCTATATTTACTTTTTCGTTTTGAGTATGGCTGAGAATTGATGGCGTAGGGAAAGACTCAGGCGAAGTACCGGTGGGTAAGCCAAGAAGTGAATGAAACAATAGAAAAGCATGGGAAACTTGTGGAGATTGTGGAGGTGGATTACAAAAAGAATGTAATGTCATCTATGAAATGGACTCACCAATGGGCGCGAGAAATTGAGAAACCTAACAAAGAATTCCTGTTTCTAATAAGGAAGTAGCATACAAAAGCGGCGAACGAGGGTTGAATGCGGTGTTCAAGTTTTTTACGCATTAATGGTTTGTGAAGTTGTTCCGTAAATTCAACATTCAAGCGAGTATTTTCAACAGAAGTCTCTGCCCTTTCCATCGAGGCAAATCTGTTCGAAACGTCCCGCAAGAACAAATTGAGTATGGAAGTGGCTGATCTTTTTAAATGAGCAGTGGATTCTTTATAACACACGCTTTTGGGACGGATTTCTCATTTTAGTTTGGGCAAGCAGTGGAGGCTGGTTGGAACATGCTCATCGTCGATGAAGCGCATCCTATAGAATAGTCCGAGTCCTCACCTAATCCCGAAGTATCAAGCGATGGAGTTCTCTGTCCAGAAAACGGAGAAAGTTTTGCTGTTGACGGCAACGCTGGAGTAACTGGGAACGGAAATCCACTATATCCACATGAATCTCTCGGAATCCTGAACCTTTACCCGGATTACTATTTTATATGTAATCTTCTGCTTGCGGAGAAGTTGAGGCCTTGTCGTCGGAGGTGGACGATGGGGAAGCATTATCAGAAGCGGAACGAACTATTCGGTGCAGTGCGCTCGTTTCTTCTCTTAAAAGGATGCCATCAAATCCTAGTGTTGGCCAATTCCCATCAAACAAACCACGACTCGGAAGTTTTTTAATTTGTTGTTCCAAAGAAAAAGTCCAAGTATGATTACGGAGTCGCTGCGAAAACGGATCCGCGTCAACACCTGCATCTTCCATAAAAACTTCGTCTAATAATAAAAGTAAAGTTAACGATGCGATGTAGATTCGACAGATTCCCTGGAATTAAAACAAAACCATATTTATTGAGGGATTCTGGTAGCAAAACCCTCAAGGTTTTTCTTGAATGGAGGATGTATCCACAGCCCACTTCAATGGACTGCGGCCGGATCTTGTTTTCCTCAACCTGAAGGTTGGTATCGCCATGTTTGAGATTAAGGATTGATCTTCGACTACTATTCAACGTTCAAATGAAGGGGATCGAACAATCCGAAATTCCGCCAACCAGTTTCGCCGTGACAAAAACGAAATATTAGAGTTGTATCACCCGTGTCTTAACGACCAGCTCGGACGCATGGCTAAACAAGCAATTCATGCAGATCTCATCCTTATAAAGGTGATACAGTTAGATGTAGTCGAGATATTAAGTCATCATATGCCTCCTGATATGCGACAAATATCTATAATACTACCTATTAGTTAGATCAGATAACTTTGAGGAAAAAATTTCAAAATGATTTTCCACTGAGAGCATTGAAAATTTTCTTAGGTTATATCTGAACATGCTTCAAATGGCTTTCGGAGGATAGATCAAAGATCTTGCTATCAGCAAAGAGCAATGAAGATTCACTTGAGTTCGATACTGGTCAGCGATTGACCTGCCGACACCCGTCCAAAAACCGGGGATCGTCGATTCCAAGGTCTAACCGGCCCTGGCGAAAGCTTAGCTATTGCGGCGCATGCCTCTGTTCTTGAGCGATCTGTTGCGCGTGTTGCACTTCCACGGCAACATCCGCGGCCAGCGCCTTTTTGATGACCTCTGATCGCACGCCATCCAAGTGAACGCTGTTGGCGATGTAGTTTTGCGCGGTTTCCAATTCCATGCCGTAGGCGACCGCCAGCTCAACAATAATGTCTGAATTCTCTCTGAGATTTTCCATAACGAGTATTCCTCCGCCCAGAGAATGACGCAAAGAAGAGCGAAATCCAAACCCGAATTTCTGCGCCGTCTCTTTTCCCTTTGGCAAGGAGAGAGAGGTTGGCGGGCTTTTCTTGGGGATTGGCTGGCGAGGAGGGCTCTTTCTTTGGCGGGAGGGGAAAACTTTTTTGAAGATTTCTTCTTTTTTTGTTTGACTTGGGGGCGAAGAAGAGGAGATATTCAAGAAAAGCGGGTCGCAATGGCGCAGGAAAAAAAGATTAAAAAAAGCTTGCGTTGTGGGTTCGTTTGTGGGAAAGTCGTTTTAGTTTTAGCGGTTATCGGTTATTTTATTGATTGATTAGAGCAGATACAAAGAAAGGTAAGGATATGAGAACATTGAGTTTAGGGGAGCGGGGGCGTTGCCGGAGCAAGGCGTTTATTGGGGCGTTAGTGGTGGGGGCGCTTTTGGCGGGGGTTTTTGAGGAGCGCGTTCAAGCGCAGTTGTACATTGATGTCTATCAGAGCCGGGATGACGCGAATAAGACGTTGTGGGTGTTTAGCGGTTCATCGACGACGGCGCAGTTGTGGAGCGTTCGCACGGATGTTGCGGGGAACGCGAGCTTCGATCGGCGGGATAGTTGGGAAGTGACGGGCAACAGTGGCAATCTTTACATCGCCAATGCGCCGAGCAATGTGATTAGTTCGCTCGCTTCGGTCACGGGCTTGGATGCGGTCACTTCGCGGGATCGGTGGTATGTGGCCAATGTGCTGACGAACACGGCGACGGTGACGGCGCCGACGCTGACCATTACGACGAACTCGGTGGATCGGACGCGTCCTATCACGTCCTTGTTTATGAACGAGGATACGGGTTCTGGGGCTACGGATCGGGATGAATTAGGCATTCGGGTGGGCACGAGTTCTTTTCGCTATGATTTGGGGGGCACTTCGGCCTGGAGCGGGGTAGGGATATTGGAGAAGCCTTTTAGCGATTTCTATTCGGGGTCTTCGGATGGCACCTTCTCCTTCGCTAACTTGGGGACGACTGCTGTTGGGGGGCCACGCTTTGCGGCTGGGTCGGATGGGTCGGTCGTGGTTCGGTTTCATCGGGGGACGGTGATACCGGAGCCTGAGGAATATGCGCTGGCGCTGGGCTTGTTTGCTTTGGGCTTTGTGCTGGTGCGCCGGCACTGGCAAAAGAAGCGGCAGGCTGCCGCTGTTGCGTAGGCTAGGCTGGTTAGTTAGTTAGTTGGATATTGCCGGCTTTTGTTGCGGAGTGGCTAAGGAGTTATAGGCAGGCAACAAAGAGTGGCAACGACAAGATTGCGTCCCGTTTCCAAAAGGTTTTGGAAGCGGGATTTTTTTGTTTTCCTTTTCCTTTTCCTTGCGCACTAAGCATTGAGAATTCCTTTTCCTTGCGGAATTGCGGAATTCTCATCCGATGATTGACGAAAAATCGCAAAGAATGCGGGTTAATCCAGTTCGAATTGGGCAAGGTGTTTTTGTCGGTCCGCTTGGCTTTTCTGCTGTGGTTGTTCTTTTTTGCGCAGGAGGCATCGTCCTAAAACGAGGGCGTCCATATCGGTCATCATAAAACAGCGCCAGGCGTCTTCCGGCGAGCAGACGATGGGTTCGCTTCTTACGTTGAAGCTGGTGTTGATTAGGACGGGGCAGCCGGTTCGCCGCTGAAATGCTTTGACCAATTGGTAGAGCGGAGGATTGCGGACGGAGTCCACTGTTTGCACGCGGGCAGAGTAATCGACGTGCGTGACGGCTGGGATTTCGGATAGGCGATGCTTTAGTTTTTCGCGCCAGGGGATTGTTTTGTCGTTGTTTGGCGGGGGGCGGCGTCGAGATTTGCGGACGGGCGCCGTTAGCAACATGTAGGGGCTTTCGTCGGTTTCTTTCATTTCGAAGTAATCGGCGGCGCATTCTTGCAAAACAAGGGGGGCAAAGGGGCGGAAGGATTCGCGGAATTTGATTTTGCGGTTCATCAGCGATTGCATTTTTTCGCTTCGGGGGTCGCCTAAGATGCTTCGGGAACCTAGGGCTCTGGGGCCGAATTCCATACGGCCTTGGAACCATCCGACGACGTTTTCTTCGGCGAGGAGCCGGGCGACTTGGTCGCATAGTTCGGCGTCGGATTGGCAGGTTGTGAAAACGGCGCCTTTTTTCCGCAGGGTCTGCTGGATTGTTTCTTCGGAAAAGCTTGGTCCCAGCAACGAGGCGGCTTGGCCGTCTGGTTGCCGGGGATGCCGGTTGTTTTCCAAGAGTTGATGCCAGACAAAGAGCGCGGCGCCCAAAGCGCCTCCTGCGTCGCCGGCCGCCGGTTGAATCCATATTTGGTCAAAGGGGCCTTCGCGCTGAATTCGCCCGTTGCCGACGCAGTTGAGGGCCACTCCGCCGGCCAACGCTAAATTTCGCATTCCGGTTTTTTTATGCACGTGGCGGGCGATGCGGAGCATGACTTTTTCGGTTGTGGCTTGTATAGAGGCGGCGATGTCTGCGTCGCGCTGGGTGATTGGGGATTCGGGCTTGCGGGGCGGGCCGTCGAAGAGTTTGTGAAATTTGGAGGAGGTCATCGTCAATCCTTGGCAGTAGTTGAAGTAGGACATGTCCATGCGGAAGGAGCCGTCTTCTTTCAAATCCATAAGGTTGTTTTGTATTTGTTTTTGGTAGGTTGGTCGGCCGTAGGGGGCCAGTCCCATGAGCTTGTATTCTCCGCTGTTCACTCGGAATCCCGCGTAGTAGGTGAAGGCGGAGTAGAGCAGGCCTAAGGAATGGGGAAATCGAATTTCGCGCTGGAGTTGGATTTTGTTTTCCCGGCCGACGCCGTAGCAAGTCGTCGCCCATTCCCCCACGCCGTCCAAAGTGAGCAAGGCGGCTTCGGCAAAGGGGGAGGGGAAAAAAGCGCTGGCGGCATGCGATTCGTGATGATCGGCAAAGACGAAGCGGCCTGAGTATTCGCCGCGCAGCCGGCTCGACATTTCTCGGGGAAGATGGAGTTTTTGCTTCAACCACAGCGGCATGGACTGGCGGAAGGATCGGTATCCCGAAGGCGCGTAAGCCAGATAGGTCTCCAACAATCGCTCAAACTTGTTCAAGGGCTTGTCGTAGAAGGCGACGTAGTCCAGTTTTTTTGGGGAAATTCCCGCTTCCCGCAGGCAAAAGTCCACGGCGTTCTGCGGAAAGGCGGGATCGTGTTTTTTGCGGGTAAAGCGTTCTTCTTGGGCGGCCGCGACAATGTTTCCATCCACGACCAGCGCCGCCGCCGAGTCATGATAAAACGCGGAAATTCCCAAAATCGCAATCATCCTATCTGTTGCAGAGTGCTTAAACCGCATTCTCTTCGTCAAGAAAATCTCCCTTTTGAGCGCGAGGTTTTTGCGGATTCGCTGAGGGAAAATTATCGGCGAATCGAGGCTCGGATGCCCGAAAACCCTTCGGCACAAAAACATTCGGGAAGGAAAAGCGTTCTGCGTTCTTTTTCGGGGTTGACGGAGCGCGGAGGAAGTTTCTATAAAGAATCTCAATCAAGAGGCACTTCCTCATACTTTCCTTGCCCGATGGTGCAAGGGTGAGGCCGTTATCTCTAACCACGCCGGACCCCGCATTTTTACTCGTAACCGGCGCGGCATGGGCAAATCCCGGAAGTGGGCAACTGAAGTATAAGGATAATAACGACAACCACTTCCGCTCCCCCGATTCGCTGCGGAGGAGTTCCGCATTGCCGAAGAGAGTCGGCCGAATTCGTTTGCGAAAAGAGCATCCGCAGGCCATCATCTTCTCCGTCATTTGAAAACCTCTCGATGAATCCTTCGGCAACCGACAACGCGATCCTTGACCAGTGGAAACGGGAGCCCGCTCCGCTGCTTGCCGTTCTTCACGCCTTCCACAACCGCGACGGCTATCTTGGCGAGCCGGTCATTCGCAAAATTGCGGACGGCTTGAAGATTCCGCTTGCCGAACTCTACGGCACGATCACTTTCTATCACCATCTTTCCCAAGAGCCTCCCGGCCAATCCGCCCCGCGCGTTTGCGCAGGCCCCGTGTGTTGCCTCCAAGGAAGCGACCGTCTCCTTTCCTCCCTAGCGCATTGCGGCGGCGGCGCGATGGCCTGCGCCGGCCGTTGCGACGATCCTATCCCCGTACTGAAAGGCCGCCGGGTTTTAACGGGCTCTGCGAACGGTTCTTTGGAAGAAAGGCCGTCTCCCTTGCCGGCGCCCAATCCGGGCAACGTCGAAGAGTGTGTTTTTGCCAAAATCCGAGAGCCGGATCGAGCCGCAATTTCCGGCTACATTCGCGGCGGCGGCTACGCGGCTCTGGAGCAAGTTCTTTCCTCGCAAACTCCGCCCGAAGTTGTTGAACTCATTTCCAAGAGCCGACTGGCCGGACGAGGCGGAGCCGGCTTTCCCACCGGAGCCAAGTGGAAGGCTGTTGCGGACGCTCCCGGAGATCCAAAAACCATTGTCTGCAACGCGGATGAAGGAGAACCCGGCTGTTTCAAAGACCGGGCCGTTCTCGACTACGATCCTCACGCCGTAATTGAGGGAATGTTGATCGCCGCTTATGCAACGGGCGCGACGCAGGGCTTTCTCTATCTCCGCTACGAATATCCGCAAACATTCGACCGTTTTCAGCAAGCCATTGACGAGGCGGCGGCCGCCGGCTACTTGGGCAATCGAATTTGCGAGAAAGACTTTTGTTTCCATCTCTGCCTGCGGCGCGGCGCCGGCGCCTACATTTGCGGCGAAGAAGGCTCTCTGCTCAACTCGCTGGAAGGAAAACACCCCTTCCCCCGCAACCGCCCGCCCTTTCCGGTCACCCACGGCTACCGCAATCGTCCCACCGCCGTCAACAACGTGGAAACGCTGGCCGCCGTGCCGCCGATCCTCCGAAACGGCGCCGACTGGTACCACAGCCTCGGCCTCAACGAAAACGCTGGAACCAAAATCATCAGCCTTTCAGGCGACATCCAAAAACCGGGCAACTACGAAGTCCCAATCGGCCTGCCGCTCCCAACCTTGCTCTACGAATGGGCCGGCGGCCCGCCTCCCGGCAAAACCGTTCAAGCCGTCACTATGGCCGGTCTTTCAGGCGGATACTTGGCCGGCGACGACCTCAACGTCCCCCTTGACGATCCTTCCATTCGCCGCAAAAGTTCCTTCCTCGGCGCCGGCGGCATCATCGTCTACGACAATACGCGCGACATGGTCGCCGCCGCCCGCCAAGCTATGGCCTTCTTCGCCGAGGAATCGTGCGGCAAGTGCTTTCCATGCCGCATCGGAACCGAACGCCTCGCCGAACGCCTCGCAGGCAAGGCCGGCCCCAAAAACCCGAAAGCCTGGAACCGCGAAGTGGACGACCTTGGATCGACAATGATGGCCGCCAGCGCCTGCGGACTCGGCGTGGCCGCGCCCAACATCACCAAAAGCTTAGCCAAATACTTCCCGGACCAAGTCACAAAACACGTGCAAAATCATCGCTAAACCGCTATAAACCTTTCCCCAGATGGCCGTCAACCCCACAAACCAAATCACTCTGAACGGAGAACTCGTCGACTTTGCGCCCGGCGAAACCCTTTACGAAATTGCCCGGCGCCGTGGGAAAACCATTCCCACACTCTGTTACGACCCTCGCCTCGAATCCTTTGGCGGCTGTCGCCTTTGCCTCGTCGAAGTCGAAGGCGCCCGAAACCCATTGGCCTCCTGTACGACAAAGGCCGTTGCGGGCGCCAAAGTTCGCACCGCCACGCCTCAAGTCGAAAAACACCGCAAAATCCTCCTCGAAATGGTGGCCTCCGAAAACCCGGAGATTGCCGTCGATCCCTTGCGCGGCTACGCCTCGCAAGAACTCTCCCAACTCATCGGCCAATACAACGCGGACACCGGCCGATTTCAGGGAAGGCAGTCAGGACGCTCGCGCCCGGAAGATCCAAACCCATTCATCCTGCGCGACTACGACCGATGCATTTCCTGCTACCGTTGTGTGCGCGTCTGCGCCGAGCAGGAAGGCGACTACGCCATCAGCATTCGCAACCGCGGCTTCAACACCCAAATCACGACCGAGTTTTCCGGCGACCTCAAAGATTCCGCCTGCACCTTTTGCGGCCAATGCGTGCAGACTTGCCCTACCGGAGCCTTGGCCGACAAAAAAGCCATGCGCGCCGCAAAGATTCCCGGCAAAATTCAGAAAACTCGAACCGTCTGCCCCTACTGCGGCGTCGGTTGCTCCGTCGATTTGCTTTCCAAAGGAGACCGGTTGGTCGGCGTGCAACCGGCCATGAACGGCCCGGCCAATCACGGCGCCCTGTGCGTCAAAGGCCAATTCGCCTTCGATTTCGTTCAACATTCCGACCGTCTCAAAGCCCCGCTCGTCCGGCGCGAAGACGGCAACCTCCACGAAGCCACTTGGGAAGAAGCCCTCGACCTCGCCGCCGAAGGATTCCGAATCGCCGCTGAAAAACACGGCAGGCACAGTATTTACGGCGTCGCCTCCGGCCGCACGCCCTCCGAAGCCGACTACCTCATGCAAAAGTTCATCCGCGCTGGCTTCGGCACCCATCAAATCGACAACTGCAGCCGCGCTTGACACGCGCCCACGGTGGCCGGTCTGGCCGCCACCATCGGCAGAGGCGCCATGTCCAACCCTCTCGCCGACATGCAAAAACCCGACATTCTCTTTTGCATCGGCACCAACATGACCGAATGCCACCCAGTCGCCGCCACCGGAATCAAAAAAGCCTTGCGCCGAGGCGCCAAAATGATCGTCGCCGACCCGCGCAAAATTCCTCTCGCTGATCTCGCCGACCTTTATTTGCCCATTCGCGTTGGCTCCGACGTCGCCCTGCTCTTGGCAATGGCCCACGTCATCGCCCGTGAAAACCTCGTAGACTCCGCCTTCGTCCAAAATCGCACCGCCGAAGGCCCGGAATTCCTCCAACACGTCCAATCCTTTCCCCCAGAATGGGCCGCCGAAATCACCGAAGTGCCGGCCGCCGACATCGAAAAAGCCGCCCTCTGGTACGGCCAAGCCGACCGCGCCGCCATCTACTACACACTCGGCATCACCGAACACATCTGCGGAGTCGACAACGTCCAAAGCCTCGGCAACCTCGCCCTCATGACAGGCAATCTTGGTCGTGAAGGAACCGGCGTCAACCCCATGCGCGGCCAAAACAACATCCAAGGCGCCGGCGACGCCGGCGCCGTCCCATCAAATTATCCCGGCTTCCAACCCGTCACCGACCCCGCCGCTCAAGCCAAATTCCAAAAACTCTACGGACGCTCCATCGATCCAGAAAAAGGCATCACCAAAGTCGCCGCCCTCAACCAATGCGGCCAAACCATCAAAGCCATGCTCATCGACGGCGAAAACACCCTCCTCTCCGATCCCGACCGAACCCACTGCGAACGCGCCTTGCGCTCCCTCGATCACCTTGTTGTCATCGACATCTTCCCCACTGAAACCGCCGCACTCGCCCACGTCATCCTTCCCGCAACCGCCTGGGCCGAAACCGACGGCGTCTGCACCAACACCGAACGACGCGTCCAACGCCTCCGCGCCGCCATCCCTCCGCCCGGCCAAGCCAAGCCCGACTGGTGGATCCTCAGCCAAATCGCCCGTCGCCTCAACATCGACGGATTTGATTTCCACTCCTCGCAAGAAGTCTTCGACGAACTTTGCCGCGTTTCCCCCATCTATGCCGGTCTCAACTGGCAGCGAATCGACCAAGGCCGCTACCATTGGCCCGTTCCCCATAAAGACCATCCCGGCACACCCATCCTCCACAAAGGCCGGTTCAAAAACGGACGCGGCCTCTTCCGAATCATCCGCTACCGGGATCCTGCGGAAACCATCTCCGCCGAGTTCCCCGTCTGGCTCACTACCGGCCGCCGTCTCCCAGCCTACCACACCCGAACCCAAACCGGCCGCGCCCAAGGCATTGACTATCTGCTTGCCGAAGAATCCCTCGAAGTCCATCCCCAAGACGCCGTGAAGTGGAACCTCGCCGACGGCCAATGGTGCCAACTCGCCAGCGCCCGCGGGCAAATCCGCATCAAAGCCAAACTCACCAACCGCTCCCCTCAAGGCACCGTCTTCGCCAGCTTCAGCTTTGGCAATACCCCCATCAACCTCCTCACCGGCTCCGGCTACGACCCCATTACCGAAACCGCCGAACTCAAAGTTTGCCCCGTCCGCATCCAACCCCTCTAACCCGAATCCTTTTTGCAACCGCTGAAAAAAGTGCAGAATGAGAACAACCGAAAATAACATGAACCATTTAAGACTATGGAATTAATAACTTGGAGAAATCAAAACGCCAACGCCTTTCATTTCAGGGGGCACATCCAATAGACATCGCCGTCGTTCAAACTGGCTCGTCCAAACAGCCCCTTTGTTGGGTAAGTCTAGACGATGTGGACGAAAGCCATGAAGGTTTTCGCCAGTTTGTCGTAGCGAGTCGCAATTCGGCGGAATTCTTTGATTCGACAAAAGAACCGCTCCACTTTTTGCCGCATTCGATATTTCGTTTTGTCGTAGGAAAGCAATTTCTTCCTGTTTGATTTTGGCGGAATCACGGCTTCGATGCCTTGATATTCCAAGAATTTGCGGATGTCGTCGCAATCGTAGGCTTTGTCCATCACGGCGGCGTCCAACCAGCGAGATTTTGGCACTTCTCTCCAAACATCGGCGAAGGCAATTGTATCATGGCGTTGGCCTCCGCTCAAGCAAAGAGAAACGGCGACTCGTTCATCGGCGCAAGCGGCATGCAGTTTGGTCGTCCATCCACCGCTGGATTTTCCTATCGCTTGCTTGGCTTTGCCGCCGCTGTTCTTTGGCGTGCCAGTTGAATGCTGATGCGCTCGAACAACGGTCGAATCAATGAAGAGATGGCGCAACGGCTTGGCGTCTAAGCTTTGAAGATGCTTCCAAATTCCTCTTCTTTCCCAACGGCGAAAGCGATTGTAAGCGGCTTTCTAGTCGCCGAACTCTCTGGGCATATCCCGCCAAGGGTTTCCGGTTCGGGCTTGATGGAGGATGGCTTCCACGAACATTCGATTGCTGTTTTTTGGCGGGGTTTGTTGTTTTCTTTTGATTTCGATAATCAGGGTATCAATGGCTTTCCAAAGGACGTCGCTAACGAGGAAACGGCCAGATAAAACAGAATCATTCATGGCAAAACATCAGTCTTGCCGTTTAGAATCTTTCTTGTCAATCTTCACGCTTTTTTTCCAAATTTTCCAAACCCTCCGTTAGTTTTTGAAGTTGCTGAATCTGCTCTTTAGAAAATTCCCGCTTTCGGCAGCCGTTTTCAAGCCACTTCTGCACACGCTTGAACTCTTCCTCTTTGCGCCTTCTTATCTGTCGACGAAAAAAATCTCCTGCACTCATAAGCCCAAGTCTAATGCCTAATGCGCTCCAATCGAATGCTTGATAAGCGAACCAAACGACGACGACCGAACCAAAAATTCGACTCCAAAGTATGTCGAATATCTCCAGCCAAGTTTCGTCGTACCTTTCCTTCCACAGCGTAAAAACGGCCACAGCAATGCCGCAAATAAGCAAAGCCGTATAAAACCAAATCTCATGCTTTTTTCGAACTCCCCATATCGCCTGTCTCTCTTTGCCTTCATTTTCAGTCATCTCCTTTGCGAATGCGGAAGAATTGCTGAGCTTTTGAATTGACGGCAAGCGGGACTCTTAATGGACTATCGCCGCTGTAGTCTTTCCATTCGGCGCTGACGGCATCGGCAATTTGAAGATTGCCCTCTCTCCAGATGACTTCCAATTCTTTGCCGTTGTCGGTTGAATGCGTTCTGATTTCCATCTTTGGCAGTTCCGTCCATTGGACTGGCCGTTGAAAGATTGCCCACTCTCCTTCGTGAAATAACGCACTGCCCGTAAGAATGATACGGTCTCGCACTGTCTTATGGCAGGTGATGTTGAGGAGTTTAGATCCGCTTGCTTTGATGAGTAGCCCCCCGGGCTTCCTTCCAGAATGCATTCTGATGCCAGAATGTCCTGTGATGCGGTGCGTGAGGATAACGATGTTGGTCAGGTTGACGGCCCGGCTAACAAAGATGTCCGAGATGATTGCGTGTTCTGGCACGACAATCTCGGCTATTATTGGTTCTTCGGTCTCTATGCCGAAGTAGGGCTGTCCAAAACTGTTGATTTGCTCTTTCCAAGTCACTCCGTTGGTGTTGGTTATCCAAGCGAAGTTTTCCTGCGCTTGCGCTTTTGACGGCGCCAGACTGCTAGCCAAAGCAACCACGGCGATGCCGAGAGTCCCCCATTTCGTCTTCCATTTGCTATTTTGCATAATGCAACAACTCATTATTTATTGACGCCCCAACGCGAGACGCTGCCCACTGCGGGCCACAAAAACAATATGTAAACTAAAAAATCGGCTTTGGCAAGGAAAATTAATTTTTTTTCTCGTGGGTTGCGGCGTTGTTTTGGCTTGGCCGATAAACGAGAAAGTAATAGGGAACGGCGGGAATCCAAAGGAAGATGATGGCCCACATCCAAAGCCACTTTTCCCGCCGCAGCGAGTCCCAGAACATCCAAACTTGAAAGGGCAGGAAAAAGACGATCCACGGGATTTGGTCGACCCTCTCTAAAATGCGCTCCATAAAGCCCAGCAGATGAACCTCCATCATTGGCCACAAACTTAAGTCCATTTTCGAAGCCTTTTGTCTGCGGCCAGAAGTTCGGCCAATTGCTTCACTTTCTGCGCCTGGCTTTTGTCGGCCACCAGAGTGGCGTCATCGGTTTGCACGACGACGGCATCCTTCAATCCAACTAACGCAATGGGCGTCTTTTGCTTTCTGGCGTCAAAGACGATGTTCTGTTGGGAATCAAGATGCACAAAATTCCCCACAGCGCAGTTGCCGTCCTTGTCCGGCTTCAAATGCCGCGCCAAAGCCGTCCACACTCCCTAGCCAAACTTGCGAAAGGAATGCTTGCTTGAGGCGCTTGCTTTTCCGGTTGGGGAGCGAAGGATGGGCGAATCCTTCCTTTGGTGTTGTTTTCGTTGACCCTAGCGGGACGGAGTCAGGTTTCCGGGGGAGTTTCTCTTCAAGAATCCTCGGGCGCGGCTCATGGTTGTGACTCTTTGAGAGGCTTGTTGTTGTTCGGCGAATTTTATCATGATCGATTCATAAGGTGTTCCGCGTCCATACTTTCTGAATTCGTAGATGACCTTGCCTGCCAGAATCTGCTGTTTTTTGGGTTTGCGGAAGGATTGGTTGTCCGGGTGGACGGCGTCGATCATTTGTTCTGTGATTTTCTTTGCGATGCGCGGTCGGCGTCTTGCAATGCGGCCGAGGCTTTTGATGGCGTTAGCCGCGCTTTTTATAGATTCATCTTGGAACATGTCGAAGATTTTGGAGAGGAATTTGCGCGTTTGGTCGGGAGTGGACACGGCGGAGAGGTAACTCAGTGCCAGGGCGGCGTTCCACGCAATCACTTTGTCGTGGGGAGAGATGTCGGTCATGGACAGGAGAGAGGTTAGTTGGGGGATGGCAGAGGCGCATGTTTGCGGGTCGGATTTGGCGGCGCGGACGAGGAATTTGGCGGCGCGGCTTTTGATTTCTATTGAATGCGAATCCAAAAGGCGGAGGGCGGATTCTAGGATCGGTTGTTTGTCTCCCTCCCAGTTTACAAAAGCGTCGAGGAGTGGTTTTTTCCGGTCTGCTAGATATTCCGAAAGCAGTTCGTCCACTGGATTAACGGCTTCGTTGGCTTCGTTGGCTTTTTTTTCAGGCATTTGAGAGTGGAATTTGTTGGGGTTGTTAGAATTTGTCAAAGCTATTTTTGCCTCCTTGTTGGATGAATCGGTCATACCATGGCTGGTTGTGCGGCAAAGGATTGCCGCGGCGCGTCCAACCGTCTCGGCGCCGTTCTTCGGGCATGACGTCTTGGGTATCGACGCGCCAGTTGTCTAGCTTTGCCCGGAGTTTGTTGAGGATGCGCCGATAGTTGGGATCATTAACAAGGTTTCCAAGTTCAAAGGGATCGGCGTCGAGGTCATAAAGTTCTTCAAAGGGTCGTTCGGGGCGGAATAGAAAAGATTGGGCGGCGGTGAGTTTGCCGGCGCTTCGAGATTCGAGCATGCCGCGCCATGTGATGCTATTGATGGAGTCGACCGAGTTCCACAGGGGCGTGTCCCAGTAGTAGTTTCGAATGAGTTTGAATTGGCGGTTGCGGACGGCTCGGGTGAATTTTTCAAAGTCGTGCCAGTTGGCTTCGGCGAAAATCTCGGTCCGGAGTTGTTTGTTGGGGTCTTGCATCATGGGGGTGAGGTCGATGCCCTGCATTGTGTTTTGAGGGAGATTGGCGATGGAAAGCAGGGTTGGTGCCAGGTCAACGCTACTTACCAAGCCGGATTGGACGCTGGATTCCGGGACGACGCCCGGCCAACGGATGATGAGCGGCGTGTGAATGCCGGAGTCGTAAAGCGTGCATTTGGCGCGGGGAAAGGGCATGCCGTTGTCGCTCAGGTAGAGAATGACGGTGTCGTCCAACACGTCTTGCCGTTCCAGTTCGCGGCGGATGAGGCCGATGTGCCGGTCAAAGCGCGACACTTCGTCGTAGTAAAGGGCGAGTTCTTGGCGAATGTCCGGATGATCGGGAAGGTAGGGGGGAATGCGGACGGTTTCAGGCGAGTGGGGCGGTTCTGCGGCGCCGGGAGTGTAGCCGCGATGAGGATCGGTGGAGGCCAACCAGAAAAAGAACGGCTTATCGGCGTCTCGTTGGCGGAGGGCTTGGATGGATCGTTTTGCCATTTCGGATGCTTGGCATTCGTCAACGTGGTTCCAGTGGCGTTTTTCGGCGGCGCCCAAGTGCCATTTGCCGACCGCGGCGCAGTAATAGCCGGCGTTTTTCAAATATCGAGCCAAAGTGTATTGCTCGGACGGCAGCGGTTGGTGAAGGTCTTCGGCACCCGTGTTGTGAGGATAGCGGCCCGTCAAAATGCTGCATCGGCTGGGAGAACAAGAGGAAATGGTAAGAAAGGCCTGAGTAAAGCGCATTCCCTCGCCGGCGAGTTGGTCGATGTTGGGCGTTCGAATGCGGTCGTTGCCGTAGCAGCCGAGGTCGTTTTCTCCGTGATCGTCAGCGATGAAGATGAGGAAGTTTGGCCTGCGGGAGGGTTGTGTTTGGCTTTGCGCTTTTGCGTCGAGGGCGTTTTGGATTGCTTGAGCCACTTGTTCGGCCAATTGCTCGGAGCCGGACGGGGTGAAGTGAACGTTCTCCGGTTTTTGAATGGCGCTCAAACGCTTTTTGGCAAAGGAGTGGAGGTCGTTCACGGCGACTTGATGCGCGCGCATGATTCGCTCGGCAACGAGGTTGTAGATGGCGCCGTCGCCGGGTTTTCTGAGTGGTTGGAGCTTTCCGTGCGGCACGGGCGTGGTGTGCGCCCAAATAAGCGCGGCGCCGGTTTGACGGAGTCGGGAAACCAGTTTGTCGAGGTTTTGTTCATAGTCGTCCAGAGACACCTGCCTTTTTCCAGCCGCCGTGAACTTGAGGTCGTGCAGCCCCCAGTTGAAGTGAATCACGTCCCAGTTTCGACCGTTCAGCCATTGATCCAGCTTTTCCAGCCCGCGCGTTGTGGGTCCGCCGTTTTCAGGAATCCGATGCACGTTGGCCTTGCCGTCGAGGAGTCGGCGCGCCGGCAATGTGTAGCCGATGGAAATGGAATCGCCGATTAAAAGCACGTTCGGCAAGCGAGGATCGTCTTGGACGGGTGCAAACGGCGAGGATGAGTTTTGCGAAAGAGCGGGCGCCGTCAGGAAAAGAATTCCCGACGCCCCGATGGAAAAATCTTTCAGCAACGATTGCATAGGCAAGCAAAAATAAAGGCCGTCGCGCTCATAAGCAATCTTTCTTTGCCCGACGGTTTTTTTATTTTGCTTTCTTGAGGAACGGTTTTTGGGTTGCGCGCTTGGAACAATTGATTAAAGGGAAGTTTTGCGGATTTTAGCTGTTTGCAAAATGTTTCTTGTAAAAGAGGGCGGCGCCAAAACACTGCAATCAAACTAAAAACTTGCGATTCACTTGGGCAAACAACGCCGCCAACAAAAAAACCGCCGGGGAATGCCCGACGGTTTGGAAAAAAGAAAACAACACAAACTCGAACTTGCTTAAGGACTGCCGCTTGAAGGTTCTTCAAGTTCTGTTTGTTCTGCACCGTAGTGTTTTACCGTCTCTATCCAAAGATTCGTTTCTCGTTGTCTTCGGCGTCTGGAATCTTCTATGTCTTTGACTCCTTTCTCTTCACTAACAAATTTAACGTCGTAAAACTTTTCCATTCGTTCTTTTTGTTTGGGATCAAGTAATAGAGCAACTTGCCTATCTGGATTCATTCCCATGGTCAAATCTTTCATGAAAACGGAAAGACCTCTTAAAGAGAGAATATCGTCAATCACCTGTTTCCCAAACTCTTTTTCTATTCGCTCCCGAAAATATTTCGCTATTCGCTTTTTCTCATCCCAACTAATATCAAAACCCGGTGGCGAATAATACGCTACTTGCCGCTTCGCCCTAAAAAGCGGGATGCCGTGCATTTGCTGATTGAATTCATCCGCTAATTCGCGGAACTCGGAGACGCGGTCTTCGCTAACGCCGTTGACGGTCAATGCTTTCCAAGTATGGTAATAGCCTGTTGCGGGGTCTCGAACTTCTGCTAAAAATAAGAATCGATCTTCTCCTATTTGCTCTAGAAGTTGCTCGTTTAGTTTCTCGGTTTCTTTAATCAGCCATTGCCTTCCTTGTACAGAGTAGTACTCGTCTTCGGTAAGAGATTCTTTTCGTTTTTTGAACTCGGTTTCGTATTGAGCAATGAACTGGAATTCCTCCGCATTGGGTTTGAAAGGCTCAAGCCATTCAGAGAGCAATTTTGATGATCCATAAAGCCCTCCAATGGTTGTTTTGGGATCATACCAATGAGCTTTTTTAGATAAATCATAGACGGGCGGCTTTGATGTTGGCTTGTCCGTTGTCCTTTGCTCTGTTGGTGAACCTTGCCCTTCAGCCGCAGATTCTTGCTGTTTGTCGGCAGTCTTCGACGCGCTGGTTTCTTTGATCCACTTCTCGTTAACAAACAAGAGAAGCGAAACCACAACAACGCCGACGGTCAGAATTAGGATAGGCTTTTTCATAGTTTAATTCTCCTTTTATTCATCATCATCGTCTGAAGAACGCACAAGGTCAATCCAAAAACCAGTGTACTCAAGATAGCCGTTTGATGACATGTTCATATTACTAGGCACACAAAAATCATGCAGAAGATTTACAATTGGACCGTACATGTCACCCCAATATGGATGTTTGCAAAAACCCATCGCAGTGGGATCGTCTGGGAAGTTTTCACCGTATACGGTATACCCAATACAATATCGTCGAGGTATGCCAGCATTCAGATTCTGGGGATGGCCGCCCATGGGAAGATACAGTTGGTTTTCCCATTTTTGACTGTTTTTAAGGTTTATATAACCTACGTTCTTCCCATTACGACGAACAAAATGGGATGGCGAATTCGTGGTCACCTCTCCAACCCTTAAGTGATCCTTCACTTTAAGCGCGTTGGCTTTGCTGGTATATGTGTGATTCTGCCAAACACCATACTCTAAGTACATGTGAGAAGTAATAATCCCTCCGCCGTTCGCCAAATAAACAGTGTGCTTCGAGGCCAGCTGATTTCCGTTCACGTCGTAAAAAATTTCGGAGGCTCGTGACGAAATAGCTGCATCCGGAAGTTTCACTTCTGATTCAAATTCATATTGTGTTATCTCAGGGCTAGGCGCAGGTATCGTTATGGTAACTCTTAATATTGGAATGTACAAACTTACAGTGTTAAGGCTGATGTACTGTCTGGTGTCTTTCTCGTTGTATTTAGGAATAGTGTACCACCAGTGAATCGCCATCGCTTGTGGACTGGCGATGAAGATGCCGGCGAGGAGCGCGAGGATGGGAATGCTGGCGAGGCGGGCTTTGCCTTTGGCAAGGCGGTTCTCCGCAATCTTCGGCGGTTTGGGCTGGATGGCTCCGAGGACAGCGGCCGCCGCGGCGGAGACCGCTTTCTTGGACTTCAACACGGCGGCGCCAACTTGGGAGGCAACGGCCGCCGCTTTCTCCATTTTGGATTTCAAAAAGGATGCGGCGGCGTCCACTCCAACCGCGAGGACAGCGAGCAGGCCGAGATGTTTCTTTGCCGTAGCCGGCGATTCGGTTGTTTGCGATGCAAGTTGCATGGCTTTGTTTTGTCCATTCTTGACTGTTCCATTGGAAACGGCAAGACGATTTTGCAGGTTTAACTGATTCATGATGTCGAATTCTTTACTGGATTTACTGTACTTTCGGAATTTGGCTGGCGCCTTTGGGAAACCCCTTCCCGCGTCCAGGCCGTGTAACAAACATTCAGCATGGGAATTGCGAAATTTTTCCTGCCCGTTTGCCAAAGCCAACAGGAAAAGAAGCATGCGACTCTCCCGAAACACCGTCATAAACTGTGATATTCAGCGGGAGACCCGATTGACGAATCCCCACGCCGAACGTTTGTTACGCATTCAATAAAACCCAAAACAACCGTGAGCGCAAGCTTTTTTTTCGATTTTCCTAACTTTTTTTGCCTCTTTTTGCCCTTTTCTCGTCTTTTTTAGAAGCAGAGGCGCATTTTTCTTCGATCTTTAAGCGTTCCGTAACGGCTTATTAATGGTTCTGACGGGTTGCGCGGGCGGTTCGCTAAAAGACTTTTCCTTGCCTTGACTCGCCAGCGGAGCAAGTAGAAAATAAGAAATTCCGTTGCCGTTCGGCTTTAGAAACGCTTGGAAGAATCTTTGCCAGTGCAAATCGAATTGATCAACACGGGTTCGGAACTGCTTTTCGGCCGGGTCTGGAACACGCAATCCCAGTGGATTGGACGGCTTTTGGCGGACTGCGGATATGAGTTGAGCCGCCAATCGGCGGTGCCGAATGCCGGACCCGCAATTCAACAAGCGGTCGCCGAAGCGCTTGCCCGGTCGGATATAATAATCATCACCGGGGGATTGGGGGCGACTTCTGTCGACAGAACAAAGGAGTGGATTGCCGAACTTTTGAACCTTCCGCTTGTGGAAGATCGGGAGGCGCTTCGCCATATTGAATGTTTCTTCCAGCAACGCAACCGCTCGATGCCGGCAGCGGCGAAAGCGCAGGCCTTAATTCCGCAGGGCGCAAAGGTTTTGCTAAATCCGCTGGGAACGGCTCCGGGCTTGGCGCTGACGGTTTCCACAAGCGGCAAGAATCGTTTTCTGCTTATGTTGCCCGGGACGTCTGAGGAACTTCGCTCGATATTTGTCCGACAAGGATGGCCGTGGTTGCAAGCAAAGGCGCTTCCTAGGGCGACGGGTTTTGCCTGCCGAATCTTGCGCTGCGTCGGCATTGGAGAATTGCAAGCGGAAGAACAAGCGCGAAAACGGTTGAATTCTCTCATCCGGCGGGGATTGGAAATTGGCTATTGCTCTCGGCCGGGCGAAGTGGAACTCCGATTCGCCGCCCGCGGGAAGGATGCTGCAAAGTTGATCTCGCAGGCCTCTGCCAAAGCGCGGGAAGCATTGGGAGAATTTATTTACGGCGAAGACGACGACCGATTGGAAGACGCAGTCGTTCGCCTGTTGTCTGCGGCTGGAAAAACACTGACGGTAGCGGAGTCCTGTACCGGCGGCTACGTTGCTCACCGTCTCACCAACGTTCCCGGCGCGTCGCAGGTTTTCGACTCCGGCCTAATTGTTTACAGCAACGAAGCCAAAATGCGCTTGCTGGAAGTCTCCCCGGCAACCTTGCAAGAGCATGGCGCAGTCAGCGAAAAAACAGCCCAAGAAATGGCCGGCGGCGCTCGAAGAATCGCAAAAACAGACTACGCAATCTCCGTCACCGGCATTGCCGGCCCGACGGGGGGAACATCCGAAAAAACGGCGGGGACGGCCTTCATCGGGCTGTCTGAATCGCAATCCACGACGGCGCGCCGATGCTATCATCCAGGAGAACGCGAAGCATTCAAACAAGGCGTTTCGCAACAAGCTTTGGATTTGCTGCGGCGCAGATTACTTCGGTCTGCCTCGCCGCTTGCCGGTTGATTTGGATATATAATGTTCCTCGTTGCGTTCATTACACTCCTTTTGGTTGCGGTCGTAGTTGCCTTAAAAGTAAAGGCGCTGTTGATTATCTCCGAATACTTGCCCTGCTTTCCCTTCCGTCCTCTGTTAAAGTCAGCGCCGGCTTGATTGGCGTCATTGCCGCTCACGTAGCGTCCATTGTGCTTTTTGGAACAATTATCTTCCTTTTGGCAAAAACCAATCCCGAAAAATTCGGGCGACTGGAAGGCGTTGGAAGCCAGACCATTCACAATTTTATCTACTTTTCCTTCACCACCTACACCACCGTGGGCTATGGCGATTACATCCCGGTGGGACCGATTCGCCTGATTTCTCAAATTGACTTGGATGATGAAGATTCATAGGGTTGTTGCAGGCAAACGCCCGGCTGGGAAAAGCATGCCTCAGCGCGGTTGAGCATGGATCTTATTTAGGAAGGCAGCGAGAATCGACAACAAACGCGGCGATGAGGTTGGAATTGGCACTTTTCCCATTGAAGAGCCGTCGAGATTCTTGGGCATGCGGCCAAGAGAGGATAAGGGACGCAAACGAAGCGGAATGATTGTTCTGCCGATGAAAAGAATATCAAAAGGAATATTGCCGAGTTTTCCCTCGCTTAGAGAAATTTGCAGTATTTTTCTCGGCTCTGTCATGCCCTCTTTTGTTGGATATGTTATTGCGTTTATGCCTGCTAATATTGTCTTTCTGGACTTTTTGTTTCGTTATTTTCTATCGGTTGAAATTGACAATGGGGAACTCGAATCGCGTTGAGAGAATAATGGGTGTCGCGGATGAACTGGACTTTGCCTCCACAACTGGCGCAATGATAGACTTCTCTTTCCTTCGGTAAATGGACAGTTTCCCTCAGCCTGTGCAATCCGCCCTCATACGGACAGAGGAAGACAAACTGTATGTTATTTTCCGCATCGGCCATTTTTTATCTAATTTAGAAAATCATAAGAGTCCAATCCGAGAAATCATAATTTTGAAAAATTAATCATCTTAATCCACGAATCATTAGGCTAGGATTTTCGTTAGCACGTGGCCGTGGACGTCGGTGAGCCGCATGTCGCGTCCGCTAAAACGCACGGTCAAGCGGGTGTGGTCGATGCCCAGCAGGTGGAGCATGGTTGCGTGCAGGTCGTAAATTTCCACGCGGTTTTCGATGGCTTTGTATCCGTACTCGTCAGTGGCGCCGTAGGTGATGCCGCCTTGTACGCCGCCGCCGGCCAGCCAGATGGAGAAGCCAAAAGGATTGTGATCCCTGCCGTCGGCGCCTTGGGAGAAGGGCGTGCGTCCGAATTCTCCGCACCAGATGACTAAGGTTTCGTTCAAGAGGCCGCGGCTTTTGAGGTCGGCTAAGAGGCCGCCGATTGGTTGGTCCACCGCGCGGGCGTTGTTGGTGTGTCCGCGTAGTAGGCCGGAGTGTTGGTCCCAACGGTCGGCGCCGACGCTGGGGCAGGTCAATTCTATGAAGCGGACGCCTCGTTCCACTAATCGCCTGGCCAGCAGACACTCTGTGCCGAAGGTTCGGGTGGCTTCGAACTCGGATTCCAAGCCGTAGAGCCGTCGCGTTTGAAGGGATTCGCTATTTAGGGACATTAGTTCCGGCACTGCGGACTGCATCCGAAAGGCGAGTTCGTAGTTGGCAATGGCGGATTCAACGGCGCTCGCTTGTCTCATCCGTTCTAGCGAGCTTCGGTCTAAGGCTTCTATAAGCCCTAGTTTGTTTTGCTGGAGTTGCGGAGTTTTTTCTTTGGATTGAATGTTTGCCACCGGCGGATCGGAGGGGCGGAAGACGGAGCCTTGAAATGTGGCCGGCAAGAAGCCGTTGGAGAAGTTGTCCAGGCCGCCGGGAGGCGTGAGACCTCCGTTGATAACGACGAATCCGGGCAGGTTTTCGTTTTCGGTGCCGAGTCCGTAGGCAACCCAAGCGCCGGCGCTTGGCCGTCCGGACAGTCCCAATCCGGTATGCAGAAAGTAGTTTCCGTTGGTGTGTTCCGAGAATTCGGAGACCATCGAGCGGATGACGCATAGCTCGTCCGCTTGTTGGGCGACGTGGGGGAAGAGCTCGCTGATTTCGATGCCGCTTTGCCCGTGTTTTTTGAATTCCCAATGTCCGCCGAAGGTGTTGCCGTTGTCGTTGAACTGGGTCGGCTCTATTTTCATTTTGAAGGGTTGGCCGTGTTCGGCCTTCAATCGGGGCTTGGGATCGAAAGTGTCCATGTGCGCCGGCCCGCCGTCCATGTAAAGCATGATGACATGCTTGGCGCGGGGCGCAAAGTGGGGCGGCTTGGGCGCTAGGGGATTCGCTGAAGCCGAATCTCCGAGCGCTTGCTTTTTGCCGTGCAGGAGGGACAGCAGGGCAATGCCGCCAAATCCGTTGGAGCATCGGGAGAGCATTTCCCGGCGGCTGAGGGGCTGATGGAATCGCGATTTCATGGCTAATCTAAAAAGATGAATTCTTTGGCGTTGAAAAGAACGTGGCAAAAGTCCGACCAAGCTTGCCGATTGCCGTCTTCCTTTTCTTCGCTGTAAATCTTGCTTTGTTTTTCAATAAATTCGAGTACGAGACGGTTTTCTTCCGGTGTTGGCTCCCTGCCTAAGGCGGCGAAGTAAGCGCGGGCAATCCGTTTTTCGGGCGCGGTTGTTTGGGAGAGCAGTTTTTGCGCCCAACTTGCTGCTTGGTGAATGCCGAGCGGGTCGTTCATAAGGATCAGCGCCTGCGCAGGCACGTTGGAGACGGAGCGTTTGCCGAAGGTTGCGTGTGGGATTGGCGCGTCGAAGGCGAGCATTGAGGGGGAAAGGAAGTTCCGCCGCACTTCTTGGTAAATGGTTCGGCGACCCTCGCCGTCCAAGGGGCCGTTGCGGCCCGGTCGTCCGCGCCCGGTCATAAACGGCGTCAGATGCACCGGCACCGGTCTCCCAAATTGCTTCAAGTCCAAATCGCCGGAGACAAAGAGCATGGCGTCGCGAATGGCTTCTCCTTCCAAACGTCGGACGGGCATTTTGTGAAGCCAGCGATTTGTCGGATCCTGCTCGTCGGCGACGGCGTTCGGCTTGGAGGCCATTTGGTAAGTGGAAGAGGTTGCCAGCAGTCGAATCAATCTTTTGGAAGACCATTCGCCTTCCGTCACGAACCAATGAGCCAGCCAGTTGAGAAGATCTGGATGAGAAGGCTCTTCCCCTAATACGCCGAAGTTGTCCGGCGTGGGAACGACGCCGCGTCCGAAAAGGTGGTGCCAAATGCGGTTGACATACACTCGCGCCGTCAATGGATTTTGCGGGTGGGCAATGTGTTCCGCCCATTCGCGGCGTCCAGAACCTGCTGCGCCAACTGGACGAAACGAATTCAGAGCTTCGAGAAATCTTCGAGGCGCGGTTTCTCCGAGCATTCTCGGATTTCCTCGGACAAACACGGCGGCGTCTTTCCCGGAACCCTCGACCATTGCCGGCGACAACGTCGGAGGCGGGATTTGATTGGCGAGGGCGATGTATTCGGCTCGGGCTTGATGGAACGGCTCTTCCCTGCCCGGCGCAAGCAATAGTTCTTTTTGGGCCAGCCAGTTCAGCCATTCTAGGTCTTCTGGATAGAGCTTGCCGTTTGTTTTTTCGTTTTTTTGTTTTTTTCCAAAATTCCATCGTTGGATTAGCTCTAGCGTCTTTTGCTCGCAGGCCGCTAAAAAGTCCGCCGATTCCGCTCTCTCCCCGGCCAAACGTCGCAAATAGTTGTCCGACACTGACGGGGGAAGGGGCGGAGACGGCTTTGTCGAGGCGATCACTTGATAAACCGCGAACCATCCGTCGGCGCCGTAGTCGGCTCGGCCTCCGGCCAGATCTCCTGCCGAAGTGTCTTTGAGTTCGACGTACGCATTGCGCCCGCTCCAGCGGTTTAGGTCGAATGTGATCCAACGTTTCTCGGCGCGGCTTAGATGCTTCTTGAGTCCGCCGTAGATGGGGTTGCGAATCAGGTTGAAGTTGTCGATCACCACGTTGATTCGGCTGTTCTCTCCCGAAGCAAGCACGTGAAGATAGCGCTCGCGGATGGCAAAGGTGGGCGAGCGCAAGCTTCCCTGAAAACGTTTCGAGTAGCGGGCGCTGTGAATGGACGGTTGCGATTCCATCGAGACGGTTGCGTGAGCGCCGGAAAGCAAAAGTTCTCCGGCATTCGTTTGAGCGTCCACTAAAGCGGGGCCGTCAAAAAACCAGCCGCTCCATCCATTCAATTTGGCGTTCGCCATCCCGGCGCCGAGTGCCTTCACTGCTTTTGCGGGCGCGTCCGAAAGTTTCTTTTCCTGTTTCTGCTTGCGGTTGGGGAATATCGCTTCTTTTTCCGATTTTTTTGGATTGACCGGCCGCGTCAACGCAGACAGGGGATGGCGCTTGCCCACGGAGCGAGATTCATCCAGCGCCTCCACCCAACGATTCAGCAGAACGGGATGAAGTTTCTCGGCTGCGGCCTCGACGACAATTCGTTCCCAAGAGGGCAAGGGCCGGTTTTGAAACCCGAAGACGCGTTTTCGTTGGCTAAAGACAAAGTGATCTGCCGCCACATATCCCCAGTCGTCCGAAGCGTCGTCTTTGAGTTCGATTCTCGCTTGCCGTCCGCGAAACTCCCGCACGTCCCATTGCGCCGGACGAAATTCACCATCTCGATTCCCCGTTGCCGTTCTCGCCGCTTTGCCGTCCACCAACAATTGAACGGAGACTCCTTTGGATCCGCCGGAGATTAGAAAGTGGATGTAATCTCTTTGGATGGAGAATGGCTTACTTAGGAGTCGTCCGCGATTTTGTTTCCCCTTCTCCGTTCCCGCGCTGTTTGAGCTGGCAAAGCTTTGCCCCAAACCGCCGCCAAAAGACGCGCCGTTGGGCGAATTTTTGCCGCCAAAGGGGTTGACGGCAAAAGCGTTTCCCTCGCCTTCCCATCGTTTTTCCGGGAATTTTTCAAAGTCTTCGAAGAGGATGTCGGGCGGGATGCTTTCGGATTCTTGGAAAGGAGCGGCGGCAGATGCAGGGGACGGTTGGTCGGCCCGAGAATCGGCAAGCAATCCGAGTCCCGCGCGGACGTATTCGGCCAACAAGTCGGCGTTCTTCAGCCAGGCAAGGCCGGCCGCTTCTCTTGCGGCCGTTTTCTTTGCCTTCAAGCGGTTTCTGAAACTGTCCCAAGTCTCCGGCGCGTCGACTGCCGCTTCGTGGTAGCGCGAGCTACGCAACACGCCGTAGAGCGAGTAAAAATCCTTCGTCGAAATCGCGTCAAACTTGTGATCGTGGCAGCGGGCGCAGGAAATCGTCAGTCCCAAAAAGGTTTTTGAGAGAACGTCAATTTGGTTGTCGATCAAGTCCAGCTGGTTCATCTGAACGTCCACTGGAGAGTGAACTTGCTGGCCGAGCCAGTAAAACCCCGTTCCCATCCACGACTCGTTAGCGCCGTTCTCCGGGTTGCGTCGAGCTTCCTCCAGCAAATCCCCCGCAATATGCTCCTTCGCAAAAAGGTTGTAAGGCACGTCTTGATTGAACGCCCGAATTAGATAATCGCGGTATCGCCATGCATTCGGAATCTCGTAATCGAACTCGTGCCCCAGCGTCTCGGCATAGCGAACCAAGTCCAGCCAATGCCGCGCCCAGCGCTCCCCGAATTGCGGCGACGCCAGCAAGCCATCCACCAATCGCTCATACGCTTGAGGATGAGTGTCGGCTTGAAAATCACGGATTGCGTCCGGCGACGGCGGCAAGCCGGTCAACGCGTAGGACAATCGTCGGATCAAAGACCGCTTGGACGCCCGCGGCGCCGGCGCCAATCCCTCGGCCTCCAGACGATGCAACACAAAGGCGTCTATCGGATTCGCCGGCCAGTCGTCCCTTTCCACTTTCGGAGGAATCGCCTTTTTGACGAGTTGCCACGCCCAGTGGCTTCGACGGCGTTCGGCAATGTCAAAAACAGGATCTCTGCGTTCGTTCTTTGGCGTTGCCTGCTTCGGCCACGGCATGCCTAAGGAAACCCATTGCTTCAAATCGGCGATCTCCCGGTCGGACAACTTCGACTTGGGAGGCATTTGCAAGTCCGCGTTTTGATATCCAACAGCCTCGATAAAAAGACTGTCGGCATGCTCTCCCGGAACGGCCGCCGGCCCGGAATCTCCTCCCTTCAAAAAGCCTTGGCGAGAATCCAACAACAGCCCGCCTTTGAGTTTCTCCGCCCGATGACTGTGGCACTCAAAACACTTCGCCGCCAGCATGGGACGAATCTTTTTCTCAAAAAACTCCAATCCCTCGGCGGCAAAGGATTCTCCGAAAGCCTGCGGCGGACAAAGCGCAACAACGGCCGGCAAAATCAACGCCGCCAAACCGCGCGCGCTGAGTTGGACGCGTTGGGCAAAGTTCGCGCTCGCGAAGATTAAAAACGGGGAAAGCCTTTGCATATTCCCAAAAGATTCCGTTTTGGAAGAGAAATTGTCAAGTTTCAGATTCCAGCAAAGCGCTTTTTTTTCGTCGAGAAAAGTTTTTCCCTACATTCTTGCGTCGGAACATTCTTCGCAATCTTTCCAACGAGTTTGGGGATTTTGCCGCGGCGCCCTCCCGCCTTGTCCTTTTGCCAAGCGCGAACGAGGAGAATGCGGCGCTTTGGCCTTGCTTTTTGGGAGCGCGCAGGCGGTAATTGCCTTTGTTTGAAGTCCCGTGATCTCTCCGCACGAAAGCGCCAGCCGCCGGCAAATCTCGAAGATTCGCTCTCAAAAGCGAGTCGAGAAAACAATCTTGGATTACCTCGCCGCCGCCCTCAATCCCTTGCTCATCATGCTTCTGGTCGGCAGTTTGGTTTTCTTTTTGATTCAGGCGTTTTATCGGGGAGAAATGGCGGGCGGAGTTCGCTGGGTGATGTTCTGGTTTGTTTTGGCCGTCGTCTTGGTATCCCGAATCGGCATCGAACAAAGCCCGATTCACGCGGGTGTTTACGGCGCCTGCTTGGCCGCGGCCGCTTGGTTGTTTCTGATGCAAACTCACCCTTCGTTTTTGCTAGGGATCGTTTGCCTGGCGGTCGTCTGGTGGTCTGCTCACCAACTTGTTCAAGACTGCGCTTTGATCGACGACGCCGAGGACTTTACTCACCAAGGCTTGTTGGAAAAAACAACGGAAAGGACGGCCAAAAAACCGCAGGCAATCTCGTCTCCAACTTCGCAAAATCTTGCGGGCGATAAATCGGCGGGCGGCCAAAAACGAAAGTCGAAAAGCCTCAGAACCAACCAGAAGAAAGACAAACGAGCCTCTCGGCCTCCGGGCCGTCGAGTGCTTTTCTTCTCTCTGGCGGCGCTTCCCCTCTTCGGTCTCGGACAATGGTTTGCGGAGGCGGGGAATTCCGGCGCCGGCCAGTCCGGTTTTTTCTTACTGGTTGCCTACTTCGCGGCCGCTTGCGGTCTGCTGCTTTCAACCAGCTTTCTCGGAATGCGCCGCTACTTGCGGCAGCGCTCCATCAAAATGCCGGGAAACATCGCCGGTTCGTGGATGATTTTCGGCGCGGGGATAGGAGGTTTCGTGTTGTTGCTGGCCGTCTTTGCGCCGCGACCGGGCGCCGGCGTCGCATGGATGAAATTCTCCGGGAAGATAGACTCCTTCATCCAAAATGCCAGCGAAACGGCCATGCGCTTCAACCCTACCGGCATTGGGAAAGGGCGAGAAGGCCGCGACTCAATTGCCTCTCGCAACGCCGTTCAAAACGCGAAAAACACCCGCTCTCCAAACGCCGATCCCCAATCGCAATCGGGAAAACAGCCGCAACTCTCCAACCAAGGTCGCTCGGAGAACGGCGCGGAATCTCAGGCGGCCTCGCTTGCTCAAATTCTGAAGAGGCTTCTCATCGCGGCCGCCTGTCTGGCCGCAGTCATCTTCCTCTGCCGCAAACGCAAGTTGTTGGCGGCTTTGGTCGCGGCCTTTTGGCGGGCGATTGCAGGCTTTCTCCGCAATCTTTTGACGCCCTCCCTGCGTCATCCTATCCCGCCCAAAAAGCCGGCCGACGCGGCCAAAAAGAATCGACTTGCGCCCTTTCGTCGATTCCAAAACCCCTTCGCCTCCGGCCAATCAGAACGCTGGCCGCCGGAAGTCTTGATCGCCTATACCTACGAAGCCCTCCAATCTTGGGCCAAAGAAACCGGCGCCCCCGATTCGCCCGAAGAAACTCCGGTCGAACGTTCCCGAAGCCTAGCGCGCCGCCATCCCGCGCTTTATCCTTGGGCTCTTTCCCTCGGCGAACATTACAGCCTGCTCGCCTACGGCCAGCGAATTCCCCGGACAATGAACGCGCTTTTCCTTCGCAAAATTTGGGCGGCCATCGCCGTCCCCATTCCAAAAACGCCCGGCGTTCAAGCCGAGCGCAGAACAACCGCCCCGCATTCCGGCAGTTCCAAATATAAAATCTATAGGAACCGAATTCTAATCTACTTCGTCCCCGCTCTGCTTGCAGGATGCGGCTTGCCGTCTTCCGATCCAAAAGAAACTGTCGGTATGTTTCTTTCGCAACCAGAATATCGAGGATGGGAATCAGAAGCGCACAAACTATCAGCGCAAAAAGAAGTAGAGCGGACGATTAGAAAGTTCAACCCCTTTGTAGAAACCTTTACTAATATAAATATTAGGTTCTATAAAAAAGACGCGGAAAACGGCGCTTATATTGAATGGGAAGATTGGGAAAACAGAGCCGTCGTTTGATAAAACTTTGATATACGAAGTCGTGTTTCAAAAGAGGATATTCCTCAGCCGAAAATATAAATGCATCAACATCGCCGGAGAATACTACTTAGGAAAACAACATCCCATGGCGACAAAGTTCGCCCGCCTTTCTTATACGCTTCCCTTGGCGGAATCGGACTCTTTTTCTTATATGCTTCCTTTGCCGGAATTCGAACGCCTCGCCCGCCAACCCTCCGCCCAAGAAAAGAAGGATGGACGATGATCTCTTGCCTATAAAGGGCGACGTTTAGTTTGCCCGGCCTTCACGCCGTAAAAGCGCGCCGCGTTTCCTCCCATAACTTTGGCTCGGACAGTTTCATCAAACTGCAAGAGGTAGTCCGTCACCAACTCCGCCACTTCCACATAATCCGCCGCCAGCAAACAAACCGGCCAATCCGAACCAAACATCAACCGATCCTCCCCGAATGCATCAAACACAACGTCCAAGTAGGGACGAAAATCCCGCTTCCGCCACGCCCGCCAAGCCGCTTCGGTAACCATGCCGGACACTTTGCAATAAACATTAGGAAAAGCGGCCAGCTCGGCAATGTGGCGATACCAAGGGCGAAGAATCCCGTCCTTGATAAAAGGCTTTGCGATGTGATCCAACACAAACGGTTGCTCTGGGAATTTTTTGACCACTTCAACGGCCGCCGGAAGATGTTTGGGGAATAGCAACAAATCATAAGTCATTCCATAACGATGCAGCTTGCCCAAACCTCGCAAAAAGTCAGGACGCAACATAAATTCCTCATCCGGTTCGTCGTGGACGACGTGGCGAACGCCGACAAACTTTTCGCGCAAGGAAAGCGATTCCAGCTCGGCTTCCAGCGATTCCCCCCGCAAGTGGACCCAACCCACAACGCCCCGAATGCCCGAATCTCGCTCGGCCAACTCCAAGAGCCATTCGGACTCTTTCAAACTTTGCCGCGCCTGCACCGCAATGGAGCCGTCCAGCCCAACCTTTGCCTGCTCCTTCCACAAATCCTCCGGCCCGAAATCCCGCCGAATCGGATTCATCTTTTCCCCCTTCATCCACGGATATTGCGCAGGATCGTAACTCCAAAAATGTTGATGCGAGTCAATTTTCATAAACGAAAAAATATAAGCAACGGCGCTGACGGTTCAACCTGTTTTTCCCGCCAGCCGCCGCTGATTTACATTTTTTCAACACCGCAAAATCGCAAAAGGCGGCAAAAAACAGGCACAAAGTTTTGCAAATCTGTTGGCGGGAGGCGCGCAAGGGACGGCGGTTGCGAAAGGCTAAGGGGCTGTTAGCTTCTAATCTGTCTTTTTGGAAGATTGGGGCGGGATAGGGCATTTGCCGCCGCAGCCGCAGGCAGTTTTGTTGTTTCGGCGGCGGAAAACGCGCAGGGCGAAGAGAATCACAACCGCGACAACAACGGCGGGAGCGGCGATGCTTTGCCAATCTGCGGCGAACATAGCGGTCAATAGCCAAGGGCGGATCCGATTTGAAACACAAGCAGGGCGGCCAAGTAGGCGGCGGCGGTCATGTAGCTAAGTTGGAAGAGAGGCCATTTCCAACTGTTGGTTTCGCGTTTGACGATGGCGACGGTGCTCATGCACTGCATGGCAAAGACGTAGAAAACCATGAGACTGAGGCAAAGAAGCGGCGTGTAGCGGGGAGAGCCATCTGGTTTTTTCTCGGCAAGAAGGCGAGCGCGAAGCCGGCGGTTGTCTTCGTCTTCTTCCGTGGAGTAAATGGTGGCCATTGTCCCAACAAAGACTTCGCGGGCGGCGAAGGAGGCGAGGAGGCCAATTCCAATTTTCCAATCATAGCCGAGCGGGGCAATGAGAGGTTCGATTCCGCGCCCGATTTTTCCGGCGATGCTTGCGGATGTTTGGACGGCGGGGTCTGGGGACTTCGATTTGGGATAAGTGAGGGACGCCCAGAGCAGAATGGTGATTCCCAAGATAATCGTGCCGGCCCGGCGAATGAAAATTCGAGTCCGTTCCCACAGGTGAAAGGCGATTCCCTTGAGCGAGGGCGCTTTGTAGGAAGGCAGTTCGAGGATCATCGGCGCGTTTTCCTCCTTGCCGAGTCCGCGGTGAAAAATCCAAGCGAAGACAAAGGCGCTAAACGTTCCCAGAAAATACATGAGCATCATGAGTCCGACTTTGACCGTTGTGGAGGCTTGTTCGGGGGGAATCATGGCGGCGATCATGAGCAGATAGACGGGAAGCCGGGCAGAACAGCTGGCCAGGGGAACGACGAGAATGGTGATCAAACGGTCTTTGGGATCGTCGATTGTGCGGGTGGCCATAATTCCCGGCACGGCGCAAGCGTAGGAACTGAGCAGAGGGAGAAAGGATTTGCCGTTGAGTCCGACTTTGCTCATCAGACGATCCATAATGAACGCCAGACGAGCCATGTAGCCGGTGTCTTCCATCAAGCCAATGAAGAAGAACAGAATAAGAATTTGCGGGAGAAAGACGACGACGTTGCCGACGCCGGCAATGACGCCTTTTTGGATTAAATCCCGCAAGTCGCCGGGAGGCATAATCTCTTGGACGGTTTGGCCGGCGGCCTCAACACCGGATTCAATCCATTTCATCGGGCCTTCGGCAATGCTGAAGATGAGGTAAAAAAGGACGCCCAAAATGGCAACGGCGGCCGTCCAGCCCCAAAGAGGATGAAGCAGGATGGCATCAATCCGGTCGGTGAGGGATGTTTTGGCAACTCCGGGCCGGCGAACGGCGGGGCCGCAATGTTCCTGTATCCAGCCGTAACGGGCAGAGACAAGTTGCTCTTCCCATTCCGGGAATTGTCTTTGCAGTGTTTGTTTGGCAGAGGCGAGGTCTTGGGCTTGGGTGTCGGGCGGTTTGGGGCCGTGTTGAGAGAGCCAGTAGAGCGATTCGGCCGCAAGTTCTTTGTGTTGGACGACGCCTGCTTCACTTAGGCTTTGGTGGATTTCCCTGAGGATTTCGCCAAGGTTTTTGGGAAGCGGCAATCGGATTTTGTTTGGCGCCGGAAGGTGGCGGCGAGCCATGGCAAACTTGAGCGCGACGATGCCTTTTTGGACGTTGGCTTGCATAGGAATGACGGTTGCGCCCAAGCATTTTTCCAGAGCGGCGAAGTCGATCTGGATCTCTTTTTCTTCGGCCGCGTCAATCATGTTCAAAACCAGAATCGCGGGAAGGCCGAGCTCCAAAATTTGAGTGGCTAGGTAGAGGTTTCGTTCCAGATTGCTGGCGTCCAGAATGCAGATGACGCGGTCCGGCCTAGGTGTGTCGGCCTGCCGTCCAAGGAGAACGTCTCGCAATACGGATTCATCGGGGGAGCGGGCGTTGAGGCTGTAGGCGCCGGGCAAATCCAGAAGGCGAATGCGCTCGCCGTGCGGAGAAACGCATTCGCCTTCTTTGCGTTCGACGGTGACGCCCGGATAGTTGCCGATTTTTTGGCGAAGGCCGGTGAGGGCGTTGAAGACGGTTGTTTTGCCGCAATTTGGGTTTCCCACAAGCGCGTAAGTTTTCTTTGGGCGCGTTGACGGAGAAATTGCGGATTGGGCGGGCACGGTTGCTGACAAGCCGTTCAAGGTTCCAGATGCACTTCAATTCGCTCCGCTTCTTGCCTCCGTAGGGAAAAGAGCGCCCCTCGAAACGAAATTTCAAGCGGATCCCCCAAAGGCGCCCGGCGAACCAGCCGAATTTTGACGCCCGGCAAAAGCCCCATTTCCCGCAAACGATTCAATCCATGAACGCCGCCGGGAAAGGAGGCGACGACGGCGCTTTGGCCGGTTGGCAAATCGGCGAGTTTCGCAGTCTCGGACATGGGATTGACTTGTTGGAAACCGTCAGACTTCGGCCGGTTCGACAAAAACCGATTCCGCAAGCTGGCGACTGAGACAAACTTTGGAATGGCAAACCAGACAGAGCATGGCGCCGCTTTTGCTGAGGATTTTGACTTCCGCATATTCGCAGAACCCCATTTCGCGCAGGCGGCGGCAAAGAGCGGGTTGGGATGGAAGCTTTTGGACGCGCGCTTTTTGCCCCGGTTCGACGTCTTGAAGGGAGACCCAACGGGCGGAATTGGTGTCTGCCGCAAGGGGGCGTTTGGGATCTTTTTTGGTCAACACAAGAGGCATGCTATTGAGATTCAATCTCAAAATCAATCCCTTTTTTTCATCGGGTTTATTGGAGGAAAAAGAGTTTATCCCCGCCGGATTTCAGAGCCTTGAAACCGGATGGTGATGCGATAGACGTGTTTGGTGCGGCAGGCGATTTTTCCCGTTCGAAGGTTCATTTGTTCCGGCACTTGGATTTTATGAAGGTCAATCACCGCGTGATAGCCTCGCTCCGAGAAGATGTCGATCAGCATTCCCAGAGCGGCGGGATTGTCCAAAACCGTATCTTCGGTGTTGACGGAAGCCACGCCGGAAATCGCATGGCGAACCACGACCGGCATGATTTTTTTCTCAATCAAAGCAACAACCCGATGGAAAAGCGCGCCTTGGTTGAGTTCGTATTGATCCAACCGCCGCACCAAATCTTGGCGGGCGTGAACGACGATTTCGCTGGCTAGGGGCAGACTGCGCAGGCGGTCAAAAGTTTGGGGATCCAACTCCAACGAACTCTGATAGCGCAACTCGCCGAGGATGTTCTGCTCGACTTTTTCAATCGGCCCCTGCGCGTTGATGAAGTGGTAAAAATACGTTTGTTTCAGAGACTGAAGCGCCTCCCAAGTCCGCTCCTTGAAGACCCGATAGCGATGGCGGGCGGCCTCCGGATCCATATCCGTGGCTCTGGCTTCTCTTTCCTCGCCGCTTCCGGAGGCGCGGATTTTTTGATTCTGCCGCTCCACCTCTTGCCCCCGCTTGAGTTGTCGTTCGACGCTGGTGGTCTCGTCCACAAAGAGAACCATGACGTGCACGGTGGGTTGGCGGAAGTGAATCCGCATCGGAGTGTCGTAAAACTCGCGGCGCAACTGCTTCATTCTCGCCACCAAAAGATTGAGGCACTCCACCTGCACTTTAGTTCGAGGAAAGCCGTCCAAAACGGCGCCGTCCCGATATTCTTCGTCCAAAAGCTGGCGAAAGACCAGCCCCACGACTTCGCGGTCGCCAACCATTCCTCCTTGCTTTTTGATCTTTTGCGCTTCCGGGCTGGTCAACAGCGAACTAACGACAATCGAATCGCAGGTCAATCCGCGGGCATTGAGGATAAACTGAGTTTGCGTGCCTTTCCCCGATCCCGGAGCGCCGCCCAACAAAATCAATTCTTTGGCGAAACGAAGGTTTTCCCTGCCCAATTCCGCTTCCAGTTCGCCCCATACAGAGTTGAATATCAACTGGGCGTCCTTGATCTCCAACTCCGGATCCGAAGGCGGCGCCGAAAGAAAAACAGAATCAGCATCCTTCGCCTCCAAGCCAGACTGCGGAATAGACGACTTCATAAAAGCAAAATCAAGCCCTCATTAAACGCGAAACCAGCCGCCTTTGGCAACAATTATTCCCAAGCCAAACGGCCGCTCTCCACAAAAGCCATTCACCTCTCCCCAACCGCCGGCGTCATTGTCAACTTCCAATTCGTTTCTCGTTCCGCCAAAAAATCAGCGCAATGCCAAGCAAACCGCCTTTCTCTCGACAGCCAATGTTTTCCATGAAACGTTCGCGTTCATTATTTTTCGTTTTTTTGTTTGACAAGCGCCGGCGAAGATGATTTCTTTATTTGCATTATTTTCGTCAGTTTGTTCTATTATGTTCTCGACAATTTCAATTATCGCCTCTCATGAACACATTTACTCCTCCCCGCAGTCTGCAGCGATTGACCGTCGCCCTGCTTTTGATGGCCGGCTGGCTTTCTTTGGCGCCGTTTGAGCAAAGCCAAGCGCAGCTTTACATCGACATTTATCCCAGCCAAGACAGATCCAAAACCCAAACTCTCTGGGTTTTGAGCGGCAGATCCCAAGCCTCCATGTTTTTGAGTGAATCCGACAGCTACATCCGACACGGCGCCCTGACGGGCGCATACACAACCAACGAACGCGACACCTACGAACTCCAAGACCGCCTCTACGCCGGCCCCGTAGGCATCGGCAACTCTTTTTTTCCAATCCCCAGCTCCTTGCCTTGTCCTCTCTTACCACATCTTCCCTCGACTATGCGGGAGTCACCAACTTTTGGGCGGCCACCAACACCGTCTCCTCGCTCTCATCAGCGGAGGGAACGCCCACTCTCTCCTTCTCCAACCGAGTCGCCAACGGCGCGGTTACCAACCGATCCATTAGCCACATGGCGTTATACCAGCAGCCGGGGGGCAATGACTGGCTTGGCCCGCGCGTTGGCGGCGGCAGCAATTTCACCTACGGCACTAATCGTCCAACTGTCAACTGGGTCGGCGCCGGCTTGATCAACAGACCCATCGGCGACTTTCGCTCCCGCGATCCCTACATCAGAAACAAAGCCAACATCATCGGCTACTTTGGCGACAACACTCTCGGCGGCGGACTGCGCATTCGGGTGCATTCGGCGACGGTTCCGGAACCCGAAGAATACGCCCTCGTCTTCGGCCTGTTTGCGCTTGGCTTTGTGATTGTTCGCAGATACTTTCCCAATTTTTTCTGCAGAAAAAGCAGAGTGAAAATGGATTGAATGGACAAACGCTCGGCCAAAATTCATCAAGAAAAAAGTTGCCTTGGCGGAGGAAAGCCGTTAAAAACTTGCCTTTGCCCGTCGCCGCTGGGAATTTTTTGGCGCGGTTACAGGCCGAAATAGACGCAAAAACAATAAATCGACTAAAGAAAACTTATGCAACCAGAAGAATTCGCGTTCGTGTTGAACACCTTTTCGTTTCTCCTTTGGGGAGCGCTCGTGATGTGGATGTGCGCCGGCTTTACCATGCTGGAATCCGGTTCCGTGCGAACCAAAAACGCCTCGATGATCTGCCTCAAGAACATCGGGCTCTACGCCATCGCCGGCATCGCTTTTTACCTCATCGGCTACAACTTGATGTACGTCGACGTCGGCCAATTAATCGGCTCGTTTAAATTTCTCTACGGGTCTTCAGGCGACGAGCTCGCCAGAGTGGGGAGCGATACCAACTATTCCACTATGTCCGATTGGTTTTTCCAAATGGTTTTTGTGGCAACCACCGCCTCCATCGTTTCCGGCACGTTGGCTGAACGGGTCAAGCTGTGGACGTTCTTCGCGTTCACGGCGCTCTTGACGGCCTTTATCTATCCCGTCGTCGGCGCTTGGACTTGGGGCGGAGGATGGCTTAGCGGCGATGAAGGCTGGCTGGCTGGTCTCACTGGATCGACATTCACGGACTTTGCCGGTTCCACCATTGTGCATTCCACCGGCGGTTGGGCGGCTTTGGCCGGCGCTCTTATCGTGGGGGCGAGGCGAGGCAAGTTTCGGCGCGATGGAAGCGTCAAAATTACCCCGCCTTCCAGCGTTCCCACAGTGACGCTGGGCGTGTTCATCCTCTGGCTGGGCTGGTTCGGCTTCAACGGCGGATCGCAACTGGCATTGGGTAGCGCGGCGGACGCTGTTGCCATGAGCAACGTGCTGGTCAACACCAATCTGGCCGCCGCCGCTGGTGTCATTGCCGCTCTTTGCGTATCTCGGCCTCTCTTCGGGCGCACTGACCTGATGGTCGGACTGAACGGCGCCTTGGGCGGATTGGTCGCCGTTACCGCCGGCCCTGATTTTGTCGATCACTATTGGGCGCTTATCATCGGCGCCATTGGCGGCGTTATCTGCTCCGGCGGCATCAAGTTGATGGAAAAACTCAAGATTGACGACGTTGTCGGCGCCGTGCCGGTGCATCTTTTTGCCGGCATTTGGGGAACGTTGGCGGTGTGCATCACCTCAGGCGGCCATTTTGTCACCCAGCTCGTGGGCGTGTTGGCCATCGGCGCCTTTGTGTTTGGCGTCTCGCTTTTGGCATGGTTTCTCTTAGGCAAGCTGATGGGAGTGCGAGTGTCCCAAAGAGTGGAGGAACTCGGCCAGGACGCGATGGAACTGGGAATTGAAGCGTATCCCGAATTTATGGTGATTCCCGATCCCGACGAACACGACGAGGAAGCTCCCGGCACGGAGAAAAAAGGCGGATAAGACTCGCGCAAGAAGTTCCGGACGCAAGGTTCGCCGCATCGCATGAATCTTCTCCCGGATGAGACAATCTCCATTTTGGAGGGGACGCATCCCCATCCGCATCAGTGGCTGGGAATGCACGCGGCAACAAGGAGCGGCGAGCCGGGAATCGTCGTTCGCGCCTTCCTTCCTGAAGCGGTGGCCTGCGGCGTGGTTCAACTCGACGAAGCGCGGGAACAACGTTGCCTTTTGGAAAAAATCGACGAGCGCGGTTTTTTTGAGCATTTCTTTGCGGGCAGGCGGAAAGTCTTCCCCTACCGCCTTTGGACCGAACAACCCAACGGCGAGTTCCGCGAGTTTTATGACCCCTACTCGTTTTTGCCAACACTGAGCGACGAAGACCTCTATCTCTTCAACGAAGGCACGGATCGACAAGTGTTTCACAAGCTCGGCGCCCATTGCCAAACCATCAACAATGTTCCGGGCGTTTCCTTCGCCGTCTGGGCGCCGAATGCGCGGCGCGTATCGGTAACAGGCGATTTTAACAGCTGGAACGGCCGCCATCACCCAATGCGCTCAATGGGTTCTTCAGGAGTCTGGGAATTGTTCATCCCCGGCCTGCAACGAAGGATGTTCTACAAATACGAACTATTGGACGCAAACGGGCAAATCCGAATCAAATCCGACCCCTACGGCGCCTGTTTCGAAGGCCCTCCCAACAGCGCCTCCATCATCCACGACCCGTCCGAATACCAATGGAACGACGAGGAATGGATGGCGCGCCGAGCCAAAACCAACTGGCTGGAGCAACCCATCTCAATTTACGAAATGCACTTCGGCTCTTGGAAACGCGTTCCCGAAGAAGGAAACCGCCCCCTCTCCTACCAAGAAGCCGCCGTCCAATTGGTAGACTACTTAAAGCAAATGCGCTACACGCACGTGGAATTCATGCCCCTCTCCGAATTCCCTTTTGAAGGTTCCTGGGGCTACCAAGTCACCGGATTCTTTGCGCCAACTCATCGCTACGGACAGCCCGACGGCTTCCGGTTCCTAGTCGACACCCTCCACCAAAACGGCTTTGGCGTCTTCTTAGACTGGGTGCCGGCGCACTTTCCAAAAGACGCCTTTGCCTTGGCTGAATTCGACGGCACCCATCTCTACGAACACGCCGATCCACGCCAAGGCGAACACCAAGATTGGGGCACGCTCATCTTCAACTACGGACGCCCCGAAGTGCGGTCCTTTCTCATCGGAAGCGCCCTCTCGTGGTGCGAGCAATTTCATCTCGACGGCCTGCGCGTAGACGCCGTCGCCTCCATGCTATACTTGGACTACTCTCGGTCTCGCGGCCAATGGGTGCCTAACCAATACGGAGGCCGAGACAACATCGAAGCCATAGACTTCCTTCGCGCCACCAACGACGCCGTTCACAAAACCTTCCCCGGTGTCCTGATGATTGCCGAAGAATCCACCGCCTGGAACGGAGTCACCAAACCCACCAGCCAAGGAGGCCTCGGCTTCGACCTCAAATGGAACATGGGATGGATGCACGATACCATAGAGTATTTCAAAAAAGACCCCATCCACCGAAAATGGCACCAACGCCAACTTACCTTCGGCGCCGTCTACCAATACACCGAACGCTTCAATCTGGCCTTCTCCCACGACGAAGTCGTCCACGGCAAAGGCTCCATGCTCCTCAAAATGGGCGCCCCCACCATCCCCGAAAAAGCCCGACAACTCCGCGCCCTCTATGGTTGGATGTGGGCTTGGCCGGGCAAAAAAACTCTCTTCATGGGAAACGACTTCGGACAATCCGCCGAATGGGACTACGACCGCAGCCTGGACTGGCACCTCCTACAATACAACGACCATAGCGGCATTCAAAGACTCATTGCCGACCTCAACGCCTTCTACCTCCGCCATCCCACCCTCGGCTCCTGCGACTTCAACCCAAACGCCTTCCAGTGGATCAACCACTCCGACCACGAATCCTGCGTGCTCAGCTTCCTGCGCCTCGGCAACGACGCCTGGCACACAGTCCTCATCGTCGGCAGCTTCACCCCGACAGACCGGGAACACTACCGATTGGGCGTCCCCCATCCGGGAACATGGCAGGAAATCATCAACACTAAATCCGCTCGCTACGAAAGCCAATCGCCACACCCCGCCCAAGAGTCGACCGCCCAACCCATCCCTTGGGACGACCGCCCCCAATCCATTGACGTCTCCCTTCCCGGAATGTCCACCCTCTTCCTCCAACTCAAAAACGCATGACATTTTTTCTAGAACCCTCATGTTTTGACGACTTACATAATTCAAAAAAAGAAACAGCCCGCCTTGTACCTACGATCTGGAATTCGCTTAACATGAAAACTAACTCCGTTTCCATCCTATTCTTTCGCCATCTTTGCCTTTGAAGAATCAGATTGGAAAATAAATAGAAAATGAGGGCAAAAAAGAGTTGACGGGAGGGGGGGGGGCTTCTATTCTTTTCCTCGTTCGTTTCAATTAATCGACTACTTATTTTTGTTTTATGAAGACGCTAAACATTTGTTTCGTTGCGTTGGTTGCCGGTCTTGCCGCGGCCAACTCTCTGCGCGCCGCCGTCCAAGACGCCGCTTTCTTGCAAGGATCCACCTTGGCGGACGGCTCAGCCTATCTCAACTCCGCCACGCCCAAAGCCATTGCTTGGACGGAGAAATCCTCCATTGATCCCGGCACTTTCGAGCATTCTTTTGTCGAGCCGGCCAAGCTGATGGTCAAGCAAGACGGCGACTATCTAGTGGCCGCCACCATGCCAATCATCAGCATAGACGACAACGACAACCGCCCTTGCCAAGCCCTTGAAGTCTATGTTAACGGCGAGCCGGCGCCAGGAACCGTTGGCTCTTCGGGCTACATTCGCAATCAGCCCCGCAACGCCAACATGCATCGGGAAACCTCCGATCACGCCCACGCCCTGCTTGCCGACCTGAGCGCCGGCGACATCATCGAGGTGCGCGCCTACAAAACCGCGCAACCGGCCATTCGCACTCAAATCCAATCGGCCAGCCTGTATGTCGAGCGGGTGGATGAGTCCCGCACCGTGTTTGCCGCTCTTTCCGATGGCCCCACCCAAGGCACCAATCTGAACGCGGACCTCGCCGCAGACGAAGACCCCGCTCAACTGGCTTGGACTTCTACCCGAAAAGACTCTGGCATCACGCACAACAACGGCTCGGAGGAGATTCGCCTGAGCGCCGGCACTTATATGCTCTTCGTCAACATTCCCATGCAGTCCACCGTCCAACGCGCCTCAGCCGGACTGGAAATCTTACTTGGCCAAGAATTCCCAGCCGCCGGGTTCACCGCGTTTCAAGGCTATATTCGCAACGCCAGCGGCCACAACAAAGCCTCGGTTCATTGGGCGGGCATATTCCAAGTGGAAGGCACGGAAACTCTCATCTTGCAAACTTTGCGCCAAGCGCAGGCCGGCAATGTGACCATTCAGCCCGACAAGCAGGCCTCCGTTTACTTGGAGAAGATTGACGATGGCAGCGGCCTCTTGTCCGTCAGCGCAATCGGAGTCAACAACAACGCCAACAACTGGAACCCCGCCTCCAAAGTGGCCGTCAAGTGGGACAACGAGTCCATTAACGACTCCAGCCTCTTCCGACGCAGCGGCCCCAATAACACCGGCATCCAAATCCAACAAGCCGGCCACTATCTCTTGCTTTACCAAGACACGCTGTTCACCGCGCCGGGCGGAGGCCCGGATCGGCCCAATCCTCGCATTTCCATCGAAGTCAACGGCCAAGAAGTGCAGGGCGCAGAAACTAAAACCCATTACATTCGCGACGCCAACGATCACAATGAATCTTCGGCCTCGCTAGTTTTCCTGCTGGAAAACTTAGCCGCCAATGACACCATCACCGTCAGCGCCCAGCGCGAAGGCCAAACCGGCACGGTTTTCTCTGCCGATCAAACCGATGCTGAATACGAAGGCGGCGCCTCGCTCTCCTTGATTCAAAAAGAATCTCTAGCAGACCCCGGCAGCATCCAATCCGCTCCCCGCTTGGTGTCCGCCACCGGCGACATCAACGGCTTCCAAGCCCGCATCCAAAACTTCTCCGCCTCCGTGGACGAAGACTCGGTGCAGGCCACTCTCAACGGCGAGGCGGTGACGCCCGAAGTGAGCACCTCAGGCGGCCTCACAACCATCTCCTACAACTTCCCCGAAGTCCCCGCCTCCATGAGCGTCCACCAAGTCTCCCTCTCCTTCTCCGATACTTCCCAATCCCTCCACCAAACCGAATTTCAATTTACCGTGAGGGAAATTTTCGTCCGAATTCCTCCTGAATTTAAGGCTTCCGGCATGGATACGGACGCGCCCGGCTTTGTCGCCCGCGTTTCGCAAATTAGCACTGAGCAGTCAGGAGTGGCTCACGTGCACGGCAACACACTTGCGGGGGCCGAAAGGCAACAGGCCGGAGAATACACCAACGCAGAGGGCGATCCTTATCTCAACGAAGCCGGCCCCGCAAACGCCGACGCTTGGGAGTTCACTCCGGTGGACGTGGAAACCGTGATTAATTTCGAGGAAGGGAATGACGGCACTCCCGGACCGACAGGCATTTTTAACGTGAACAATGGCGCGGAAGACGAATTTATTCCACAAATTCCCGATTCCCAAACAAACAAAGATGGGATTGTCGCCGAGTTTCTCACCTTTTTGGAATTGAGCCAAGGGTTTCACACTTTTGGGGTCAACAGCGACGACGGTTTTGAAGTGACGAGCGGACCGTCGCTCAAGGATCAAGCCTCCATCGTGCTTGGATTGTACGATGGTTCCAGAGGCACTTCGGAGACTCGCTTCAGTGTTTACGTTGAAGAAGACGGCATTTATCCAGTGCGGTTGCTTTGGTGGGAAGGCGGCGGGGGCGCGAGCGTCGAGTTCTATTCCATTCTGGAAAACGGCGATAGAATTTTGATCAACGACCGCGAAAACTCCAACGCCATCAAAGCCTATCGATCCGCCACCGCGCGTCCTTACATCAGCTCGGTCTCGCCGACGGGAACCGCAGCGACGGACTCCATTGAATACACAATCAACGATGACGAAATCAGCGTGGTGGACGGTTCTGTCAACCTTACTCTCAATGGCGCGGCGCTTGACCCGGAAGTTGCCAAGTCCGGCAGTGTTACCACCGTTCGCTATGTGAATCCGGATGGCTACTTTCCCGGCGGCACTCACGTCGCCGTTCTTGCTTACAACGAATCGAGCGATCCGGTGGTCACGCGCACTTTCCGTCACGAGTTTACCGTGCCCGAAGGCCAAACCGTCGTTGTGCGAGACAGTCCCTTCGCCTACTGGCGTCTGGGAGAAACCGAAGCCGACGCCACCAGAGCGATCAACGAAATCAGCGAGTTTCACATGGGAACCTACCAAAACAATCCCGGACTTGGCGCCGAGCGATTGGTTTTGGGCGATCCTAGCGCCGCAGTGTTATTTGAAGCGGAGAAGCAACATTGGATTTCCATTCCCAATCACGCGGACATCAACAATCTTGGCGGCAATCCCGGCTGGCCGCAGAAGACCATTGAGTTTTGGTTCAAAGCCCGCAACCTGCCCAATTCGGACTTGGCGCATCCGGACTTTGACATTTCCCAACGGCAGGTCATCTACGAGCAAGGCGGCGCCACGCGCGGCATGAACGTCTACCTCGAAGGCATAGAAGACGGGCAGAACCCAGCAAAAGCCATGCTTTGGTTCAACGTTCTCAATCGCGCCGAAGTCTCTTGGGGCGGCACAGCGCCCTATAACGAAGATGTCGGCGTGGGGATTGATCAGGCAGCCGTCGCCATTAGCACTGAAATCGAGAAAGACACAGTTTATCACGTCGCGCTGGTGTTTGAGGAAGACACCGGGGAGGGCAACTTTGAAGGAGGCATCACCGGCTATCTAAACGGCGAGAAGTTCGGCGAAACAACCGGCGCCAACCAACTCCGAAACCATACCGACGGAATCGGCATTGGCCGCCGAAACAATGAAGTCTCGTTTCATGACTTGATCGTCAACGCATCAACGGCGGCGATATTCAACTCTTCCGATCATTTATTTTACTACGACGGCTGGTTGGACGAATTCGCGCTTTACAACGTCGCACTGACGGCGGAACAAATCAAAGCGCACTATGAAGCCGGTTTGATGGAAGTGCCTGTGGATCCGGGAACGCTGCCGCCGCCGATAGCCGTCGGCATCAATTCCATTGCTCTGGTTGCCTTCGGCGATGACCGCATCGTCGTCCACATCGAATACAACGGCACGCTGAAAAGCGCCGCCACAGTCAACGGACCCTTTGTCGAAGTTGAGGGAGCGAGCTCGCCCTTCTCCGTGACGCCGGATCAGGAAAAAATGTTTTACATTGTGGAGTAATCGCTAATCGACCGCTAAAACAACTTTCTCGCAAGGCCGGGCATTTTGCCCGGTCTTTTTTTGCGGGTTGATTCTCAGGAAACTAAATTTAAAGGATCAACCGAAAAGCAGAAAGTCCGGTTGTATTCGCGTCGGCAATTAACGAGAAGATGTAGAAATGGAGCCAGTTGTCGGATTCGAACCGACGACCGACGGTTTACAAAACCGTTGCTCTGCCACTGAGCTAAACTGGCTTTGAATAGGCCGAAAAAATGACAAGAGCCGCAGACTAACGATGTTTTCCACAGGATTCAACCGTCAAATATGTTCAACGACTTGGGGATTGGACTTGAGGATTGCCGAACTCTGGAAGCCAACGACAAGTTCTTTGTAACTTTTCCTGTCGCAAGCTCGTCTTTCCTTTTTAGTGAGCAACGGGCTATGCGCAATGGAAACAGCTGGCGACACAGATGATCTTCTCTTTCGCAACCCGATTGCGCGCAAACTTACATTAAAATAAAAATCGATTCCCATAACGCAATGAAAACGATAACGAAACTTGGAGTTTTGACCATTCTAGTCTGCGTTGCCTTTGGCGGCGCTTTTGTTCAGGCACAGCAGGATCAGCGCAACAGATTTGACCGAGGCCAATTCATGGAGCGGATACTGGAGCGGCTACGAGAAAACTTGGGCGCTTCCGTCGAAGAATGGAGCGTTTTAAAGCCGATGATCGAAAAAATCACGGAAAAACAATTCGCTATGCGGCGATCTGCCGGTCGAGGCGGTTTCGGCGCTTTTGGCGGCGGACGCGGTGGACGAGGCGGCGACAACGATGGCGACCGAAGAGGCCGTGAGGAGCGCCGATCCCGCGGAGATGGCGATTCCGGATCCAGTGCGGACAGTCTGCGCGAAGCCGTTGAATCCGGAGACACCAACAAAATCAAAAAAGAACTTGCCTCCTATCGCGCCGTTCAAAAAAAGCGCGCCGCAGAGCTGAAGAAGGCCCGTGAAGAGCTGCGAGAAGTGGTGACCTTGAAGCAAGAAGCCACGTTGGTTCTTTGGGGACTGCTGGATTAAAGGGGCCGACGAGAACAAGCCGGCAAGCCTTCGGCTTCGGCCAACCGTTTTTAATTCATCTTCGATGAGCGATCTGTTGCAACAGATGGTGGAGGCTGGACATCTTTCCTCCTCAGACGCCGATAGCCTAAAAAAGATGGCTGCGAACGGCAATGCCCGCTTGCTGGAAAGCGAGGCTTCGGTTCTGCAGTGGTTGGCCGGCGAATACGGGGTAGCGTTCACAGACTTGGAATCTATTGACCCGGACAAAGAATTGCTCTCTCGGTTTCCGGCGCGGGTTCTGCTCAAAGAAGAATTGCTTCCATTGCGCCAAGTCAACGGCGCCGTTGAAGTGGCCACCAGCCGCCTCTTCGCCACTCGCGGATTGGACGCGCTAAAAGTGATGACCGGCCTGAATCTCGCGCCGGTTCTGGCGCCTTCGGAGAGCATTCGGAAAGAGATCAAAAAGCGTCTCGGCGTCGGCGCGGACACCATTGACACACTCAAGGACAATGAAACCTTTCAGGTAGTGGACGACGGCGCCGGGGAAGCCGCCGATTTGGACGGAGCGGCGGCCGACGCCTCCATCATCCGATTTGTCAACCAAGTGCTCGGCGACGCGATCGACCTTCGAGCCACCGACATTCACTTGGAACCCTTCGAGAACGAGCTCCAAATCCGCTATCGCATTGACGGCGTCCTTCAAGAAGTTCCCGTTCCGGCGGAAATCAAGCGCTTCCAGCCGGCCATTGTTTCCCGCGTCAAAATTCTGAGTCATCTCAACATTGCCGAAAAACGCGTTCCCCAAGACGGCCGCATCAAAATTCGAGTGAGCAATTCGGAGGTGGACGTCCGCGTCTCCATCATTCCCATGTTGCACGGGGAAGCGGTAGTGATGCGTCTTTTGCGTCAAGACGGTTCTGTCATCGGCTTATCTCGTCTTGGCATGGCGGCCAGAGAGGCAAATCTTTTTCAGCGCGTGCTCGGCCTTCCACACGGCATTGTTTTAGTCACAGGCCCGACCGGCAGCGGCAAGACGACCACTCTTTACGCCGCGTTGAACGAAATCAACGACATGGAGCGGAAAATCATTACTATCGAAGACCCCATCGAATATCAAATCCGCGGCATTAACCAAATTCAGGTTTCCGAAAAAGCGGGGCTTACCTTTGCCCGCGGACTGCGTTCCATCCTTCGGCATGATCCGGACGTGCTGCTGATCGGGGAAATTCGAGACAAAGAAACCGCGCAGATCGCCGTGCAAGCGTCGCTCACCGGCCACTTAGTGTTCTCCACTTTGCACACCAACGACGCTCCCGGCGCCATTTCGCGGCTTATCGACATGGGCGTCGAACCCTATCTCACGGCTTCTTCCGTGGAAGCCGTTCTCGCCCAACGGCTCGTCCGCGTCCTTTGCCCGCAATGCAAGCGACCGGACGATTCCGCCCGCACTCAAGCGCTTTGCAAAGAGATGTGCATCGAACAACGCGGCACCCCGATTTTTCAATCCGTTGGTTGCGAAGCCTGCCGGCAAACGGGCTATCACGGGCGGCATGCCATTTTTGAAATGATGGACATGACGCCGCTCATTCGGGAAATGGCCTTGCGCCGTTGCTCCCACGGCGAAGTCCGCAAGCAGGCGCGGCAAGAGGGCATGGGAACGTTAAGCGAAGACGGCTGGCGCTTGGCACGGCAGGGAATCACGACGCCGGACGAAGTGATGCGCGTCACCAAGGACGAGCAAGCGAGCCTTGACAACGTTTAAAGCGCGATGGCCTCTTTTCACTACAAAGCAATCCAATCCGACGGTTCCATGATCCGGGGATCGTTGGAAGCCGGCGGACGTTCCGAAGCCTTGCGCCAGATCCAAAACCTGGGCATGAAAGCGGTCAAGATTGCCGAGGCAAGATCTCCAGCGGCGCAGTCGGAGTTGCGGTTTTGGCCTCCCTGGAAATCAAACCGAATTTCCTTCGCCCTGCTTGAAAACTTCACCCGTCTTCTGTCCAGCCTATTGTCCGCCGGCGTTCCCTTGAGCCGTGCGCTGGTGATTTTACAGCGCGAAGCCGAGACTCCGACTGCCGGCGCCAAATGGAAAGAAGTGCACGACCTCGTGGTGGACGGCATGTCTTTGGCGGACGCGATGGCGAAGTCGCCGGAAACGTTTCCTCGAGTGTACGTCGCCATGGTTCAAGCCGGAGAGACGGGCGGATTCTTGGATCTTGTGCTGGCGCAAATTGCGGACTTCCAATCTAGGGATAAAGAGCTGCGGGCCAAGGTTTTTTCGGCGGCTGTTTACCCAGTCGTACTTGCGGTGTTGGCGATCGCGGTTCTGATCTTTCTTCTGGTGTTCTTCATTCCTCGGTTTACCACTATCTTCGAAGGCTTTGGCGCCGCTCTGCCCTTGCTCACCCGCGCCATTGTGGGAAGCAGCGACTTTGCCCAGAACTACGGCATTTTTTTGGGCATCGGACTTTTCTTTGCGATTTACTTGGGGCGGCAGCAGCTGGCAACGGAGAAAGGTCGACGCCTTTGGGAAGGCTGGCTGTTGCGGGCTCCCGTTCTCGGCCCGCTCAACGCCCGTTTTGCCATGGCGCGTTTCTGCCGTATGCTGGGGACGCTCATCGCCTCCGGCGTGCCGCTAGTGAACGGTTTGAACGTCGCCCGCAAGTCGATCGGCAATCAAATTTTGGTCGACGCCGCCGGTTTGAGTATTGAGCGCGTGCAGAAAGGCGACCGATTGGCGAACAGCTTGCGCGGCTGCGGCAACTTATTTCCAGGCTCCGTCATCGAGATGATTTCTGTGGCTGAGGAAAGCGGCCGGCTGGACAAAGAACTCATCCGGTTGGCGGAGGTCACCGAAAAAGAGCTGGATCAGCGTCTCAAAACAGCGGTGGCGCTTTTGGAGCCCGCCATGCTGTTTGCAATTGCCGGGTTCATTGGCGCGATTTTCGTGGGCATGGTTATGCCGATTTTCACAATTCAGGATTACATAAAGTAGCGACAAAACAGAAAAGATGAAAACAAACGGAATTCATTTGTCCCGACAAGATTCCCGGCGGCGGGGAGGATTTACTTTGGTGGAAATGCTTTTGGTTCTGGTGATACTGGCCGTCTTGGCCGCGGTGGTCGTGCCCCGGTTTGCCGGACGGGGGAAGCAGGCCAAAGTCACGGCGGCGGAAGCCGAGATATCCGCCTTGGAAACCGCGCTGGACGCTTTCGAAATCGACAACGGGTATTTTCCCAAAAGCGGCGACTTGGAAGCTTTGGTTACGCAGCCGAACAACACTCCCGATTGGAAAGGCCCTTACATCAGGCGAGACGTGCCAAAAGACCCTTGGAACAACGAATACCTTTACGAATATCCCGGCAGCCACAACGTCAACGGTTACGATTTAAGTTCGTTCGGTCCCGACGGACGCCCGGGAGGAGATGATGACATTGTTAATTGGAAATTATCGAAATAGCCGCGGGTTCACCTTGATAGAGCTGATCTTGGTGCTCGGGCTTTTGGCGGCCGTCCTTGCAATTGCCGCTCCTTCGTTGTCTCGTTTTTTCAGCGGAAGATCGCTGCAGGAAGAAACGCGGCGCTTCCTTGCCCTGACCCAATACGGCGGCAATCAGGCGGTCAACGAAGGCGTGCCGATGGTGTTGTGGATTGAACCCAAACTTGGCGAATACGGATTGCGCCCGGAAACCGGCTATCCTACCAACCGCCACAACACTTTTCACTATCGCCTCCGCGACGATCTGGAACTGGACGTAGAAATCTCGTCGTTGCCTCAAGCCGGCGATGCCCGTGCGTCGTCGATTTACTTTCTGCCTGACGGCTCAATCTCGGAAACCAGTCTTTCCTTCGTCAGAATCCGAGATCATAGCGAAGGCGAGGTTTGCATTGCCCAATCCGACAACCGATTAAATTTTGAAGTTCGCGACCCACAACTCAACTAAGCGCTCCCGTCGCGCCCTTGAACGGCGGGCATCCGGCTTCACTTTTGCGGAAGTGTTGGCGGCCATGCTCTTTATGGCCATCGTCATTCCGGCGGCCGTCCATGCAATTGTTTTGGCCAACCGCGCCGCAGTGACCGCCGAACGCAAAACCGTTGCCGCGCAGTTGGCCGACAGCTACCTCACCGAACTCGTTCTGACCGGCTCTTGGCAAAATGCGGCGGCTTCCGGCAAGTTTCCGGGCATTCACCAAGCATACGAGTGGCGGATCCATCGGAAAAACTGGGAAATTGACTCGATGCTCTACTTGGAAGTTCAAGTGATCTTCACCGTTCAGGGGCGTCAACACTGGGTGCGAATCGGCACGCTAATGGAGGAATCAAAGACATGAAAACCGTTCGGCCGCAGTCGCCTGCTCGCTCTTATTCGGGGTTTACCTTGATTGAGGTGCTGTTTGCCGCCTTGGCCTTCGCGATTGTTTTGGCCGCCGTCAACGCAGTCTTCTACGGATCGCTGCGGCTTCGGGAGCGGGCGGACGAAAAACAGAAAGAAAGCCTGCCGAGGCTTCAGGCGCTGGAACTCCTCAAACGCGACCTTCGCGCCGCCTTTTACAGCGAAGGCTTCCGCGCCAACCGTTTTCATTGCGAACCCAGCAGGGGTCTCGGCGTTTTGGCCGATCAAATTCAATTCTTCGCCAAGTCCGGAACAACAGATCCATCCGCGCCTTGGTCGGATGTGCAACAAATCGAATACTACCTAGCTCCGGTAAACAAGCCTCATGAAGAAGATCAAAACCGTCTGGAACTTGTCCGAGCCGTCAATCGCAACCTTCTTGCGCCCACCTATCAACCGCCGGTGGAACAGCGACTTCTCTCCGGCGTCAGCGCCTTCCAACTTTCCTTCTTCGACGGCGAAACTTGGACGACTTCTTGGGACTCCGAACTCCAAGAACCCGTTCTGCCCAAGGCAGTCCAAATCTACCTTGAATTTGCGCCTACGAACCGAAGCAACGCCTTGCCCGCCCCCTCGCTGACGCACATCGTGCCCATTCTGGCCGAGCCAAGAGCGACTAAAGAGGAAGCAACAGAGGGGGAAGACGACGAGGAGGAAAGCGCTAACAATCAAAACGCCAGCGGACAAAGCGGCAACGGACGGGCGACTGATGAAAACAACAACGGCGGGAGGAACCAAGAATGAACCCGCGTTCTCCATCGCTCCACGCCCGGAAACAAGGTTCGGTGCTTATCATCGTCCTGTGGATCGCTTTGGGACTTGTGACCGTCGCCCTGCTCTTCGGACATTCGGCAATGCTCGAATTTCGGGCTGCGGAAAACCGGGCTGCCGGATGGCAGGCTGAACAAGCCATCAATGCCGGACTTCGCTACGCCGTTCATCTGATCCAAAACATGGAAACTCCCGGCACTCTTCCCGACCTCGAAACCTACCAAGCCGGCCCCGTTGCCGTAGGCGAAGCGCAATTTTGGTTCATCGGCCGCGCCAACCCCGCTTTCAACTTGGAAACTCCCTTCTTCGGCCTCCAAGATGAAACCGCCAAACTAAACCTCAACACCGCCACGCGGGAAATGCTGGAAGCGCTCCCTTACATGACGCCGCAAGTGGCCGGCTCCATCATCGATTGGCGGGATGAAGATGAAGAACCCAGCGAAAATGGCGCTGAATCCATCGCCTATCTCCTGCGCAATCCTCCCTACCAAGCCAAGAACGCCCCTTTTGAATCGGTTGAAGAACTTCGTCTGCTCATCGGCGCCGAGCCTGCGCTTCTCCACGGCGAAGACTTCAATCAAAACGGCGTCTTGGACGCCAACGAAAACGATGGCGACGCCTCTTGGCCCCCCGATAATCAAGACGGCCGTTTGGACGCGGGCATTTTTGAATACGTAACCGTTCACACAGAAAAACCCGCCGCCGGAGACAACCAAGAATTCCCAAATTCGGAGGGTTTGGAAACTACGGATCCGGCCATTGACCTAAACAACGACGCCGACGGCATGCTGGATGTTCTGTTAGAAGAAACCTTTGGTGAAGAGCGAGCCTCCGAGATTCAAATGCCCGGAAGCAACGATGACTACCAGAGTGTGCTTGAATACTTCCAAGATTCTGGAATGACCGGCGAGGAATTCGCCCAAATCGAGAGCCGGCTCCTCGTCAATGCGGAAGACGAACCGGCGGCCTTCGTCAACGTCAACACCGCATCCGAAGCCGTCCTTGCCTGCATTCCCGGAATCGGCCCCGAAAAAGCCGCCGAAATTGTGGCGCAACGGCAGTCCAACGCGCCGGGAACCGCAACCGCCACTTGGGTTCTCGAAATTCTCGACGAAGAAGCTCTTGAGGAGGCCGGCCCCCACCTCACCGGAACAACCGCTCAATATCTTGTCGACGTCGCCGCCGTGGGACGCGGCGGCAAAGGCTATCGCCGAGCGCAATTTGTGATCGACACCAACGAAGGCGCCCGGATCGTTTCCCGCCGGGATTTGCCCAGAGCCGGCTGGAGTCTTGGCGAACAAACTCGTCTCCAGTTGGCGCAACAAAAACAAAATCCGAGGCGAAAATTTTGAATCCGTTCAAGCCAAAACCTATTCAATCGCTGCTCGGACTTGCGATCCGCGGGAACCGGTTGACTGCCGCAGTCACCAAGCGAATCAACGGCGCCGTCCGATTTTCTTCCCACGCAACCGTCGAGCTTTCCTCGTCCCCGTGGACGGATGATCCCGAACTGGCCGGCCAAGAAATTCGAACCTTTTTGGATCAACGAGAAATTCGAGAAAACCGCTGTTTGCTCTGCCTTCCTTTGAACATTGCCATGACCGTTTCCGTAGAGCTTCCCGACCTATCGGATGGCGATCTTCAAAGCTACTTGGAACTGCAAGCCGAAAGCGAATTTCCCTTTGGAATCGAAGATTTCCAACTTGCCTCGGCAGTTTATCGCGCCCCGGATCAATCCCGTTACGCGACTCTGGCCGCCATCCCGAAGAATCGAATCGAACACATTCAACAGGTTTTGCAACATGCGCGCCTTCGCCCCGTCAGTCTTGTCTTGGGGTTGGCGGCGGCTGGGAAGGATCCTCAACTTGTGCTGGATGTTCAGCCGGATCACGTTGATTTGAGCGTCCGATGCGGCGAAGGATTCGCGGTCATCCGATCTTTGGAGAGAGTGTCGAACTTCGCAAAGGACGGCGTAGCGCAGGATTGCAGTCCGCTCTGCCGCGAGATTCGCATTACTCTGAGCCAATTGCCCGGCAATCTTCGCCAAAATCTCGCCGCAGCCATTTGCCACTCGGCCGAGCTTTCCTCAAATTGGAGGCAAGCTTTGGAGCAAGGATTGGCGGGCATGGGTTTTCAAACGGCGTTCCGCGAGGGGCAACATTCCGCTCTGGAGGCCTCAGTGAAGGCGCGACTCGCCAATCAACGCGCTCTGGAGTTTCTTCAGCCAAAACGGAGACCGTTTCGTATTTTCGCCGAAAAAGCCTCTTCTCAACGCAACGTCTGGATTGGCAGCAGCGTGGGAACGATTGTCTTCCTCGTCGTCGCCGTCTTTTATTTTCAAGGCTGGAGGCTTAAAGCTTTAGAGCGCGAATGGAACGGCATGGCGGAGAAAGTAAAGACATTGGAAATCAAGCAGAGCAAAATCCGGCAATTTCGTCCTTGGTATGATAATTCCGCGCCAAGCCTGCAAATTGCCCGTCAACTCGCCGAGTCGTTCCCAAAAGAAGGTTCCGTTTGGCTCAAATCCATTGAGATCAAAGAAAACCGCCAAGTTCGCTGCGCCGGCTCGGCGCGCGACAACCAAGACCGCATTGATTTGATCAGCCGACTCCGCGCCGCGGAAAACATCCACGCCATCGCCACGCAACATGTCAGCGGAGAAACCACCAAGCAATTCGCTTTCCACTTCGTCTGGGAGCCGCCAAAACGCCCATGAATCCGCAAAACCGCAAACAGCTGCTTATCTTTCTCGCCTTGGTCGCCGTCGGCATTCTGCTGATCGATCGATGGATTGTCCGTCCCCTCGGCAAGCTGTGGGCGGAGCGATCGGAGAAAATCCAGACTCTGCGACAATCCATCGCGCGAGGGCAAAGCCTCCTTGAACGCGAAGAGTCCCTTGTCAATCGTTGGGAAGACATGCGACAAAGCGCCCTGCCTCAAGACGATTCCACAGCCGAAGGGATAGTGGAGCAGGCCGCTCATGGCTGGATCAACGAAAGCGGCGTTACCCTTTCCCGAATTCAGCCGCAGTGGAACTCACGCGAGGAACTCTATCGAACGTATGATTGCCGGGCCGACGCCGACGGCAGTTTGGAATCCGTCTTTCGCTTTCTCTACGAGCTAGAAACAGACCCCTTGCCTCTTTACATTGAAGAGTTCACAATCCGTTCTTCCGACGACAAGGGCGAAGAACTCAAACTCTCCCTTCGTTTTAGCGGACTCCAATGGATTGAGGAAAACCAACAATGAAGGCTTCCCAATACAATACGCCGTCCAAAACCGCAGTCGCTCTTGTTTTCCTTCTGGCGGGCGCTCCATTGTTTTCCGCACGCGCTTCCGGAGAAAACGAGGGGAAAAAGATCCATTCAACTCACAACGGCCTTCGCTTTGAAGACTTCGCCCCGATTTTGAACAACAACGTCTTCAACGCCCATCGCCAAGATAGAACCCGCCTCGACGCCGAACAAGAGCGCAACCAACAACGACCCATCCCCATCGACCGCTTCGCGCTCGTCGGCACAATGCAAATCGTCGATCAAAGCGACGCCCACAAACACACGCTTCCCGTCAAAAAGGGATCCGACCCCGAGGAGATTCTTCCCACCGATCACAAAGAAGGCCAAGCCTTTGCCTTCTTCACCGGAACGGAGCCGGCATTCCGATCCGTGATTCAAGTCGGCCAAAACATCGCCGGCCACACCGTCGTTTCCATCCGCAACAAAACCGTGACACTTTCAAAAGGAGGCGATTCCTTCGAACTCGCCATCGGAATGGAAATGAACCGGCAAGGCAAGGCAGAATGGAAACTCGATCCTAAGGCCGACGGCAGTTGGAGAAATTCTGCCTCAAGCAAATTGGAACTCTCAAACGAGCAACTAAATGAACAGGAAAAACCGAATGCCCTCACGGGCGACAAAGCCGATATTTTAAAACAGATGATTGAACGCAGAAAACAAGAAATCAACCAATGAAAACAACAACGCATTCCTCATTCGGAACCGCCTGCGCTTTGGCGGCCTGCCTCGGCCTCGCCGCAACGCAACCGGCTCTCCAAGGCGCAGCCGCTGAGTCGCCCACTCTCAAATTCAACTTTCGAGGCGTTCCCATCGAGACCGTCCTCGACTACCTGAGCGAGGCCGCCGGCTTCATTATCGTCCTCGAAACCGAAGTTTCCGGCGACATCAACGCATGGAGCAACCAACCAATCACAAGCGAAGACGCCGTTCACTTGCTGGACACAATCCTCGCCGGCAAAGGCTATGCCGCCGTTCGAAACGGGCGCATCCTCAAAATCGTCGATCAAAGCGACGCCCACAAACACACGCTTCCCGTCAAAAAGGGATCCGACCCCGAGGAGATTCCTCCCACCGATCAAATGGTCACGCAAATCATTCCCGTGCGTTACGCCAACGCCATGCAATTAATCGAAAACCTTCAACCACTGCTTCCAGAAGAAGCCTCTCTCACCGCTAACGAAAGCAGCAACGCCCTCGTCCTCACCGACCGCCAAGCCAGCATCCAACGCATCGCCAAAATCATCACCGCGCTGGACACCTCCATCTCCGGCATCTCCACGATTCGAGTCTTCTCGCTCCAATTTGCCGACGCAACGGAACTGGAGGAAGTCATCGAAGATATCTTTGAGCCGCCGGTTTCCAGCCGCGACCGAGAGCGAGACGCGCGGGGGGAAGAGTTTCTTCGGCGTTTCGGCAGAGGAGGAGACGGCGATGGACGATCCAGATCTAGCTCTTCCGGCCTCAGCGAAGCGCGGCAAGCGGTTTCGCACGTCGTGGCCGAAGCCGACGAACGCACCAACTCCCTAGTCGTCGCCGCGCCAGAGGAGACCATGCCCATCATCGAAGAAGTCGTAAAACAGATTGACCGTAACATAGACGCCATCACCGAGATAGAAGTCTTCCGCCTGCAACACGCCGACGCCGTCGAAACCGCCCAAATCTTGACCGATCTCTTTGACGACCAAAACGAAGAAAACCCGGCCGGCTTTCGCTTTGGCCGAGGATTCGGATTCTTCGGTCGAGAAGGCGGCGAGCGCAGAAGCAGAGAACAACAAAACCAAAACCAACGCCTGCAACAACAAAACACCGTCGTCGCGGTGGCCGACCCGCGAACCAACTCCGTCATCGTCAGCGCCTCCGGCGAGTTGATGAGCCAAATTGGAAAAATGATTCTCCAACTGGACAAAGACAATTCCAAGAAACAAAAAGTCTACGTTTATTCTTTGGAACATGCCGACGCTGACAACGTCGCCGAAATCCTGCGCGGAATGTTTGAAGACCGCCTCAACGGCGTCTCCCGATCCATCACCCGACAAAACAACCAACGAAACAACCCCCTCAACAACCGAACCGTCGACGCGCAGCCCATTCGCGGCGCCGCCGGTCAATAAACCCGCAACCATTTCAATACTATGCGATATTTTCACAAATTTCTTCCAACAGACAAAAAAATACTTTGTCCGGCGCTGGTCTGCGCCGCCCTCCTTCTCGATTGGCCAAACGCCCTTGGACAAGGCTTTGGCGGTTTCGGAGGCAACAACACAACCGAAGGCGCGCGCCAATACTTCAACAACACCATGCTTGGCGACGCCCTCATTGAAATCGATCCCGAAACGCGTTCCCTTATCATCATCACCGACGAAGAAACCAACGTTCACATCGACCAAGTCATCCAACAACTCGACCGCCCCAAGCCTCAAGTGCTTATCAAAGTTGTCTTCGTGGAAGTCACTCATCGCGACGAACTAGACATCGGCATCGAAGGCTCACTAGGCTACACACAGGAAACACGGGATGGAGAACTCCAAAGCAACTACGGATCCCTCTTCAGCGCTACACTCCGATCCCAAGGAGGCTTCCAACTCCTCGACTCCGACTTCTCCGTCACCGCCCGCGCCCTTGCCGAAGCAGGCAACTTCGAAGTTCTCTCCCGTCCTTCCATCCTTGCCCGCAACAATCAAGAAGCCATCATCACCGTCGGCCAAGAAGTTCCCTTTATCCGCAACCCAACAATCAGCAACACCGGACAACAAACCTTCCCCGTCGAATACGAAGACATCGGCATCATCCTGCGCGTCACTCCCTTCATCACTTCCGACGGCCTTGTGGAAATGATAGTCGCCCCTGAGATTTCCACCATCTCAGACGAAACCATCCCCATCAACAACATAGACTATCCCGTTTATGCCAAACGTTCCGCCGAAACCGTGGTGGTCACCGGCAACGGCCAAACCGTCGTCATCGGCGGACTCATGGAACGCAACAAAAGAGAAACCATCCGCAAAGTGCCTCTGCTGGGAGACATACCCCTCCTCGGCTGGGCCTTCCGCCGCAAAATCAAAGAAGACACCAAAACCGAACTGCTCATCTTCCTAACCCCCTACGTCGTCAACCAACCCGAAGAGCTTGAACAGCTCACCCGCGAGGAAACCAACCAAACCGAATTCAACCCCATCCCCGACGAACCTTTGGAAAAATACATCGACAACGCCGACAAAGTAATCGACCCCGCCCGCCGCGCTAAACGCGCTAAATAAAATCAACCAATCTCAATTTTGAACCATCGAATGCGTTGACAAAGCGCAAATCCAAATGTTAAATCCGGCCGCGCATTAAAATATGGAGACTATGGAAAACGAAGAAGAAACACAGTATCTGCCGAACCACGAAGAAACAAAGGAACAGACAGATCCTCGCTGGAAGGCCGACCACGAGGAAGACAATCGCTCGGAAATAGAAGGATTGGACGAAGAAGAGGAATCCACAGAGCCCATTTCCGATCAGAAAAATATCCGTTTGGAACAGGCAAACCGCAGCCTTTTTGAATTAAGACGCTGGTATAATGCTGGCGATCTTATAGTGGATCCAGAGTGGCAACGCAACTACGTCTGGAACCGCAAACAAGCCTCCAAACTCATCGAATCCTTCCTACTCGATATTCCGGTTCCCGTCATTTACTTGGCGAAAACGAAAGACGACAAATACGAAGTGATTGACGGACTTCAAAGGTTGACCAGCGCTTTCGATTTTTTTGGTAACGAATACAAACTCACTTCTCTCGATCAACTAAAAGGAGAGATAGGCAAAAAGTTCAAAGACCTTGATAAACCCCTACAACGAAGATTGGAAAATGCCACCTTGAGAACTTTCGAACTTTCCAGCGACACTGACCCCAACATCCACTTCATTGTCTTTGAACGACTGAACACTGGAGGCACTAAGCTCAATGACATGGAAATCCGCAACTGCCTTTTCCGAGGCAAGCTCAACGATTTGATTAAGGAGTTAGCTGCAAATGAAAGTTTCAAAGCATTCCATGGCCTGACAGAAAAATCTACCAAACGCATGCAAGACCGATCTTTCGTTCTGCGATTCCTCGCTTTCTACGAAAAGACTCACCTTAAATATAAAGAACCTCTGAAAAAGTTTCTGAACGAATTTCAGGATACTTATCGAGATGCTAATGAGATAAAGCTTGATGAGTATCGTCAGAAGTTCGAACACTGTATGAAAGCCTCTCGAACAGTTTTCGGAGAATATGGATTCCGCCTGAAAGAAGGGACAACTAAAGTGAAGGACGAGATACAACTATCAAAATCCCAAGGTGAATGGTCGCAGAGGATCAATGTGGCAATCTTTCAGGGTGTAGCCACTTCTTTTGCTCGTTATGGACTTGGTCAAATAACCAGAGCTGCCGATCGAATTTGCGAGGAATATCTAGATTTGGTTACAATGGACAAACAGTGGATTGATTGTGTGCAACTGGCAGCGCATACTGCCCCAAAAGTTACTTACGTTTTTGAAACTTGGCAAAGGCGATTGGCCAAAGTGATGCAAGATGTTCCGCCGAATGACGGGCGCCGAACTTTTTCCAAACAACTGAAAAAGGAAATGTTTGAGCAGAATAATACTTGTTCCCTTTGCGAGCAGGAAATCAAGATGCTGGATGATGCCGTGCTAGATCACAACGAACATTACTGGCGCGGCGGCGCCACAATTCCCGACAACGCTAGACTGGCGCACAGGTTTTGCAATCAATCCCGCGGCGGCCGCTAAACAGCTCTACACTTTTTATTCTTTCATATGCCCTGAGGGAGATCTTGCGTGTTTGGCCTTTTGCAAAATCTTCGACTCGGTCAGTTGCCTGTTGTTTTCGCTTCTTCTTTCTCTTTTTCGGCGGGAGTAGTTTTCGTGGAATCTAGCGGGATCATTTTGACGTGAACGCTGTCTTCGTAATTGGTGGCTTTGCCGCTGGCAATATCCACTCCGGCGCCAATCAATCCGCCAAAAATAATGTTGCCAAAGGTCATTCCGGAGACGGATTTGCCCAACCGAAATGTTTCGGTTCGATATCCTTCCAGTTCGAAGCGAACCATTTGCCTTTTGCTACTTCTCTTAATCATAATGGTGGTTGGCGTGGTGCCGCGGGGAATGTTGTTGACGCTGACGATGGCTCCTTGAGGTTCGGAGCTGAAGGCTACGGGCTGGCTGTCATCTTTTGTGATTGTCGCGCAGCCCCCCCCCCCCGCTAAACAGGCCAACAGGCTTGCGACGACAATAGATCGAATCGAGTAATGAGTTTCCGTCTTCATAATCATGTATTGAAAAATCCCTTTTCTAACGAAAGCGCGAAAGTGTGTCAATCTTTAAATTTACAAAATTCTCCTTCTCTCTTTGCGCGGTTATTTTGCGAGGGGCAATTGGAAAAGGTTCATAGCGGCGGGCAAAGCGCTCACTTGGCTTGCGGCAAAGTTTTGAGTTGACTTTGGATGCAAACAAGGCTTTTTAAATCCGGCAATGAAAAGCGGCGACTTTCAAAAACAAGTAGAAGAATCCATTCGGAATCCCAAAAACATGGGCGAGTTGGCCGATGCCGACGCCGTTGGCACGGTCGGCAGTCCGGGTTGCGGCGACATGCTTCGCCTGTGGCTGAAATACAAAGTGGAGAACGGCCAAAAACTCATCGACAAAGCCACGTTTCAATCCTTCGGCTGTGAAACGGCGATTGCGGCGGCGAGTCTAGCCACGGAACTCATTCGTGGGAAAACTCCGCAAGAAGCCGCCGCTTTGTCCGGTCCCGAACTTGCCGCCGATCTCGGCCCGCTTCCGCCTACGAAAATTCACTGCGCTCAAATGGTGGAAGAAGCCTTGCGCTCAGCCTTGTCCGCCGAAGCAATGCCAAACGCCTCTCAAAGTGTCGAGCCGGCAACGCCTCCCGCCAGCAGCCTCATAGACAGCTTGAACAGCGAAACCTCTGGAAAGCCGGGCGCCAAGTTGATCTTTTTGGAGGAAGAAAAGTAGCGTGGCCGCAAGAATCGGGTTTCTTCCTTGAAATCGCCGCCGACGGCTTTTACTCTCTTCGCCATGACTTTTATGCGAAGCTACCCAATCCGTCTCGCCGGAGCGCTCGGCCTTGCGCTCTCTTTGACCGCATTCGCCGGCCAACCGCAACTGCAAATGAAAACCACTCATGGCACAATCACCTTGGAGTTGGACGCTGAAAAGGCGCCCATTTCCACGCTGAACTTCATCCAATACGCCCAAAGCAATTTCTACGACGGCACCGTCTTTCACCGCGTCATGCCCAACTTTATGATCCAAGGCGGCGGCTTCACGGAAACCATCGATCTAAAAACTGCGGGCTTGCGCCCGCCCATCAAAAACGAATGGAAAAACGGCCTCAAAAACGTGCGGGGAACCATCTCCATGGCGCGCACTGCAAAGCCGGATTCCGCCACCGCTCAGTTCTTCATCAACGTTGTGGACAACCCCGCTCTCGACCAACCGAACGCCAGAACCGGCAACGCCGGCTACGCCGTGTTTGGAAAAGTCGTACAAGGGCTAGACATAGTGGACAAAATCCGCAACGTCGAAACCCAAGAGCATCCCAAATATCGCGGCGGCAAAGTGGTTCCCGTCAAGCCCGTCGTGATCCAATCCGTCCGCATTGTCGGAGAATACGATATCCAAACACTCCAAAAGAAAGTGAGCGATTCGGAAAAAGCCGCCGCCGCCAAAACAGCCGCGGAAGCCGCTAAACAAAAGGCTTTTCTCACAGAAAACGCCAAGAAAAAAGGCGTCAAAACAACAGGCTCCGGCCTTCAATACCGCATTCTCAGGGAAGGCAAAGGCCCCAAACCTAAAACGACCGACAAAGTCCAAATTCACTACCGCGGCCAATTGATTGACGGCACTGAGTTTGACAGCTCTTACTCCCGAAACACGCCGGCAACCTTTTCTCTTAATCAAGTAATCCCCGGCTTCGGCGAAGGCCTGCAACGAATCAACGTCGGCGGCAAAGCGGAGTTGTTCATTCCCGCAGAACTAGCTTACAAAGATCAAGGCGTCAGCAACGTCATTCCGCCAAATTCGACCCTCGTTTTTGAAGTGGAACTCCTCCAAATCATCACTCCCAATAATCCACAAAGCGCAACCGAGCCTCCTCCCGGTCAATGAAAAAACCGGCAAAGCAGATCGCAATGATCTCGCAACCACAAACGGAATTGTTGATTCCCAAGAATTGCGGGAAGTATTTCAGAAAATTGAGCCTTACTCTTACATAGCGGATTTCAATAAAATGGGAAAGGTATATGAAATCGCCAGCAAAATAAGGGCCGCTATGATTGCAAAAATAGCAGACACTACGTCGTTCACAGAAACAGAGGTGAAAGAAAAATTCACATATTACCAAATTGGGAAATACATGAAGCACGGGTCGGACGAAAACATCTCAATAGAAGAGCAAGAAACGCTCCTTGAAGATCTCAAAGTCAGACTAGAAAGGATGCAAATCCTTTTTGCCGCAACCAAGAAACACGAATCCGGAAATGAAGAAGAAGCATCTTAATTAGCAAATAAATATTGGGAGTTGAGGTTCGCTCGTCCTCCCAAATCTCCGCAATTGCGCGCTGCCGAAAAGAAAATGAAATTGCTCGTATACATGAAATTCGACTTACATAACCTAGAAAACCAACTTCTAACAAACCCTTAAAAACGTATTGCAAAAAAGCGCGCTAAACAAAAAGTCTTGGCATCAGAGAGCGGAACTTCAACCAAAAAGAGCATGAAATATAATATGGCATATTTTGGAAATTGTTGGAAAGGGATTAGTAAAAAGTGGCCGGCGGCGCTTTGCTTGGTTTCTTTTTTGACGTTTTCTCCCCGATGTGAGGCGATTCAATTTGACGTCTTCATTGGCTATGGCGGCGTTGTGCGGGAAGTCGGCTGGTTTCCCGTTTGGTGCGAAGTTTGGCACGACGGCCCGGCCTTCACAGGAACAATTGAGATTGCAAAAGCGCACTTTGGCGCCGAGCAAAAGCATCGGATCATTTTAGAACTTCCCACCGATACCCGCAAACGTATCACCTTCCCTTTGTTTTATAGCGGAGGCCTTCCTAGATGGAATGCGAAGTTATACGACGAAAGCGGAGAAGTGCGCGCCAGTCAATTAAACGTCTCCGCCAAAGAGGTGGCTTGGGAAGGCGTGATTATGGGATCCGTTTCCCGAACCTTCGCCGGCACGCCCCAGTTTCCTCAATTTCAGGAGTCCAACGGCAGACTCCAGCCCCAAGTTGGACGCTTCCCCATAGATCCCAATTCTGGAAAGCCTCTCTTCCCGGACACGCAGATTGCCTTGGAAGGCCTCTCCTCGCTCTATCTTAATTCAGAACAAGCTCTCCACTTTACCCAAAACCAGGCGGACGCCCTAAGTTCGTGGGTGGCCTTTGGCGGGCATTTGTTCTTGGCAATAGAACAGCCAACCGACGTGCTGGCCACTGAATGGCTTCAGCCTTTATGCCCTTTCCGCCCGGAAGGTTTTGGAGAAGTTGCGGCGGGGGCCGCTTTCCAAAAGTGGCTGGCGGAGGATTCGCCTCGCTCGCTCCCGCCCAAAACCGTCAGCGGCGCAATGGGAAGTCTTATGGACGGGGCGATAGACAATTCTTCTTCCAAAGCGCCCCCTCTCCCCAATTCCCCGCCTTTGCCTCCGCCCGTTCCCATTCCGTCTCCGCCCTTGCCCGGCCGCGCAGATTCCAAAGCCGGCTTCGACTATTCAAAATTTCTGAAAGAACCCCGCCGCAAAAAAGACGCCCTTGAAACCATGCCGATTGTGACCGGCCAACGGCTCGACGGCGAAGTCTTGCTGGCCTCCAAAGGTTTTCCCTTGGTAATCACCGCCCCCAGAGGCCGCGGACAAGTGACCGTGCTTACTTTTAGCCCGGAACGCGAGCCTTTCCTTTCTTGGGAAAACAAAAATTGGTTCTGGGCTAAGCTAAACCGCATTGCCGCCGAATGGTTTGGCGACTGGGAACTCGATCACTATGGAGGCCTCAGCTTGGACGGCGCCTTCGGCTCTCTAATTGAAAGTCGGCAAATCCGAAAACTTCCCGTTTCCTGGCTTCTCCTTCTGTTGGCGGTTTACTTGGCGATCATCGGCCCCTTCGACTATTGGTGCTTGAAAAAAATCAACCGCCAAATGTTGACCTGGGCGACCTTTCCTGCCTACGTCATTCTCTTTTCGCTACTCATCTACTTCATCGGCTACCGCCTCCGAGCCGGCGACGTCGAGTGGAACGAACTCCACATCGTCGAAGCCGTGCCAACCGGCCAAACTGCCAAACTCAGAGGCCGCTCTTACATGGCCATCTACTCGCCCGCCAACGCCGAATACAATGTGCAATGCTCTTTCCCGGACTCCGCTTTTCGCTCTCAATTCCTTGGGCCGAGCCAAGGCGGGCAGGAATCCGGAAAGAGCGACACCACTCTCAGCAATTCAGGCGCAAAGGCGCGGATTTCCGTGCCGGTTTGGATGAACCAACTGCACGTCGCCGATTGGACGCATGCCGCCCCCAGCCCCTTCACCGCCCGCCTAGTCGAACACAGTCCAAACAAAATCGCGGTCCGTTTAGAAAACCGCGGCACCCAAGCAATCGAGGCCATCGGCATCGCCGCCAAAGGCCGATTTCATAGAATAAAAGGACTCGCCCCCGGCGAATCGCGCACCGAACACTTGTCTTCCAACTCCGGCCAAACCTTGAGGCAATTCGTTCGCCAAGAAGGTAGAGACTATTCCAAAGCCCTAAAATCCCAACAACGACACCTCGGCGATACTTTCCGCATCGACGGAGCGGCGCGGCACTCGATGGTCTTTGCCTTTATCTCCCACTGGGAAGACCCCTCCTTCCGCCACAACCGCGGCGGCAGAGGCTTTCTCTTCCCCAACGGAATGGAACTCTCTCCAGTAGCGGAACGAGGCGAGGTTGTTGTCTTAGCTTATTGTCCTGATCTTGCCATGATTCCTTGGCTGAACGAATTCTCCGCCATCCGAAAAAATCGCGGCACACTACTCAGACTCGTGCTTTCTCCAAACACAACAGACCAATAAACCAGAAAGAAAACAAATCTCCTTAGATTGAATTCCCAACGCGCATAAACCTATGGAAAAAACAAACTCTAACGGACGCCAATCCGCCGCAACCGCCGTCGAAACCTTCAACCTGACCCGCCGATACGGAACTATGACGGCGCTCTCCTCCCTCAACCTGCAAATTCACCGAGGCGACCTCTTCGGATTCATCGGATCCAACGGCGCCGGCAAAACCACAACGCTCCGCATCCTCGCCACCTTCCTTGCCCCCAGCGAAGGCAGCGCCAAAGTACTCGGCCACGACGTCGCTCGCGACGCCAACTCCGTCCGCCACCTCATCGGTTACATGCCCGATTTCTTTGGCGTCTACAAAGACATGGAAGTCACCGAATACCTCGACTTCTTCGGCGCCTGCTACAAAATCCCCACCAAACAGCGCGAAAACACCGTCAAAGACGTGCTCGAACTCGTCGGATTGACGGACAAACAAGGCTCCCTCATCGGCGCACTCAGCCGCGGCATGCAACAACGACTCGGCCTCGCCCGCGTCCTCATCCACGATCCCCAACTCCTCCTCCTCGACGAACCCGCTAGCGGTCTTGACCCCAGAGCCCGCATCGAAATGATGGCCATCCTCCAAGAACTCCAGCGCATGGGCAAAACCATCCTCATCTCCTCTCACATCCTCAGCGAACTCCAAAACCTCTGCAACCGCGTCGCCATCATCGAAAAAGGCAAACTCATCTACAGCGGTTCAGTCACTGGCGCCGCCGATCAAATGAAATCCGAAACCATCCTTTGGGTCCAAGTCGCCTCCGACACTGCCACCGCCCTCACCATCCTCCAACGCCACCCCCAAATCCTCAACGCCGAAGAACTAGACGGCCAAATCCGAATCACCATGTCCCCCAACGCCCCCGACCCCGGCTGCGTCGCCGAAACACTCATCCACAACGGAGCCAAACTTACCGAACTCCGAAAAGACACCCTCGGACTCGAAGAAGTCTTCCTCCGCGTCACTAAAGGTCAAACCCAATAACCCCAAACCAAACAAACATCCTCCATCCACACACCGCCAACATACCCGCGCTGATTTGAAAACAATAAAATCCCATACTCCAACTCGTGAGACACAATCCCGTCAACAAATTCGTTCCTAAAAATGAATAAGAACTTGTCATACTCAAAACATCGCCATCTCTCCAAAAAATCCACGATCTGCTACCCAAAGACCAAGCCCAAACCACTCGACTCCTCTACCAAAGCTTTTCTTCAAAGAAATCGGACAAATCTTGAGATTCTCGGCGAAGTCGACAATACACGACATCATCCAAAAAATCCGTCAAAACAAAGCCTTCCGAAAAGCCCTGTCAGAGTGGATTGCCGACAAAAACAACGAGAATGACGCCAGAATTTGAGAAAAAATGCTGGAAAACGCAAAAAAGTTCATTTTCTCCAGAACAAAACTGCTCCTTTTTGCTATTAATAGATATGGGCTTGTTGTTTTCTTCCGATTTTGGATGGCCGTCGTCAAAAAGGAGGCAAGGAAGGAGTCTGGCGAAGCGGCGGGCTTCTCTGGTGGGAAAACAAGAATCGTTCGATTACGCACTCACTAAACTTAAACTATAACTATCGATTATCATGACTATTCGTGAAGCATGGGAAAAGAAGAAGGCCGCTCAGGCAGCCGCAGGACAAGCAGCTGCCCGGAGCGGGGAAACCGTCGCGCCTCCCGGCCAACAATCAAGCGGAGGAATCCAAGTTATTTTGGCGAAGATTTTGGCTGCCTTGGCCGCCTTTGGCAAAAGGGCAACGGAAAAGTTGCGGCAAAAGCACAAAGGCAACGACGGCCGTTCTCAAACGGCAAAATCCGTTCCCGTCCTCGCCGGTGGTAGTGGTGGAAGACTTGGCCTTGCGCCGCAACCCGCAACCCAAAAAGAAAAATCCGCCGTCTGACTAAATTCTTTCGAAGAAAAGTTCTTGCATTTATTTTGGGAATCCGTATTCTTCGTTTTTGCTATGAGAAATAAGTTTTGTTTTAGCGGGATTGCGGCGGTTGGTACCGCCGTTCGTCAATGGAGTTTTGGGAAATCAAAGGCCGGCGCTGATAGCGGCGGCGGATTTGGTCTTGCGTCAGAACCGGAGGAGCAAGAGGAAACCGGTGGTTCTCGAATCGCCCTTCTCATCCTCCTCGCCTCCCTCACCGCCCTCGCCCTCTGGGCTCAATGTTGGGATGACAAAGGAACCTACACTTGTATTTCAGCTTTTAGTGGTTGCAAACCTAGGACAGGGACATCTGGCTCTCTTTGGACTTCATGGGGAGAAAATAAGCAAAGTCAATGTCGTTCTGTTTTACCATCAGATGAATCGGAGGATGATTGCAACGACGAACCGATTGGATGCGTCGTATGGGTTAATTACGTTGTATATTCTGGAAAGAAATGTACCGGCCCTATTACCTTAAGTGGAGACGGCTGGTTCGGGCTTATGGGCACGCACGCTGTATTATCAGGCGTTCCCTGCATTGGCGACAACTATTGATAGCATGTTATTCAAATCAGCCTTCAGATTAGAATTCGCTGTCGGATTATTGATGGCGGCTTTGTTGCTTTTGGATTGTCGGGGCACCGATTCTCTCAGCAATTGGAAACTAAGATCGGAGCAATCTCTTCATTTTTCGGTGACGGTGAGACAATATATTCCGCAAGATATTGCCAATGAGATCAACGAGATGATTCGTGAATCTTTTGAATCTGTGACAGGAAGTGAACCTGCCCTCGGGCAAGTATCAACAAATAGCTTGTATTATTACGAAGCAAAAATCGAAGGGAGCCGGTTTGCTATTGCTAGACGCCATTCCTCTCGCCCGTCTCCTGATATGTTTCCGTTACCTTCGCCCAATGAATTCTGGGATGTTGCAGTTGGCTTGTCAGAGGAAGCATTTTGGAGAATTATTCCATTAAATAATTATGTCTCTGTTAATACTGATTTATTAGAGACATTCAATTTCTCTGAAGAGATAATGTTATCCAGTGACCGGAACCTTTTCGCTGATATTTATTTCGCCAACACAGCCAAAAACTTGGGATTTCCAATATTTCCCGGAAAACTGACTTGGCATGACAACAGCACCTTCGAAGGTGCTTTTAGCGACCAATTAATTAAAGGAAAAGTAAGTCACTCTAATGGAAGAGTTATCTCGGCGTTTTATACTGTGGAAAATGCTATCCTTTCCGATCAAAGCCAAGTGCAACATTCTGTTCAATATACTTATCCAGATACTGAAACTTGGATTCCCAGCCAGTTTGTTCTGAAAAAATTAGTGGTTGAGGATAGCATCCCTTCGGAAGAAAAAGATCACATTACCTTTGAGTTGAATTATTTCACAATTTCAGAAGAACCGTTTCCGGACAGCGACTTTGATCCTTTGACTTATTATATCGGCGATACCAATCGATTAAGATATGAATTTATTTCCGGTGGTATTACGAATTATTTAGCCGCTGGTGCAGAAGAACGCCGTCGTCGGGCGGCAGCGTGGAGAAAGAAGATGATTCGGAATCGGATTGTTTTCGGGGTTTTGTTGGTGTTTTTCGGGATAGTGATTTACTTCGCCATATATGGCAGTCCGTGGAAACAATGGAAGCGTTGGCGAAGCGGAAAAGGTTGGTGGCCGTGAAATTGGAAAGGAAAACAACTAATGGATCAACAATGAAAATGAATCTAACAAAGCAAGAGAAGTTGGCGGCGATGGGGAAGTTCGCTTGTTTTGTTCATCGTTGGTTGGTGCCGGCGGCCGGGTTATTGTTTGTGGTTGTGGGTTTGGCAAAGGTTGCGAGCGTGTTTGGCGAGGCGGAGTTGTTGGGGAAGTCGGATCCGGTGTTTGGGTTTATGTGGCGGGAGTTGATGGCGGCGGCTGGTTTAGTGGAAATAGCGGTTAGGATGGTGTGTTTGTTGGGGAAGAGTCGTTTGTTTCGCGCGGGCTCGTTGCTGTTTCTGGGGAGCGGGTTGTTATTGTATCGAGGGATGTATTGGGGTGCGGGGGCGAAGGAGCCATGTCCGTGTTGGGGCGGTTTGTTGGAGTGGGTAGGAATGGATCGTGGAGAGGGGAATTGGATGGCAACTTCGGTCCTAATATATACGCTTTTGGCGGGCTTTGCCGATGTGGGGACGCTTGGTTTTGGGAAGAGACGAAATTTTTATTTATAGATTGTATTCCATATTCCAGCAAGGCAGAGGGAAGTATTGTCGGCGCTGTTTGCATGCATGTTTTTGAGGGAGTTTTTGTTGCTGGTTAGAAACACTGCATGCGTTGTAATAAGGAGTTGCAGGCATGAGAGGGCGTTTGCAGTGGTCGGGTTTTGTGCGGTTTTCGGTTGTGGGTAGTTTTGGGGTTGTGGTGGATATGCTGGTATTGTTTCTTATTGTGGATGTGTTTTCTTTTTGCGTTCCTTTAGCATTGGCCAAGTTGTTGGCAGCGGAGACGGCTATGGCGAGCAATTTTGTTTGGAATGATGTTTGGACGTTCCGGGATCGGCGCGCTCGTGGGTTGGCTTCGGTCCTGGGGCGTTTTTTGCGGTTCAACATGGTTTGCAGTGTGGGGATGTTTTTTGCCATTGGCGGTTTGCATCTTTTGCATATGGTTTTTGGATTCAATCTTTATGTTGCCAACCTTGTGGTCATCTTTGGGGTTGCGGTTGGGAACTTTCTCGCTTCTAGTTGGTTTGTGTGGAAGTCTCGCTTGTGAATTCGGGGATGGAGGGTGTGATTATGGAGGTTGGAGAAAAGATGGAGTTTTTCAGGAGAGAAGGGCGATATAGAATTGCGTTCACGTTAGTTGAGTTGTTGGTAGTGATTGCGATTATTGGGATATTGTTGAGTTTGTTGTTGCCGGCGCTGTCTAAGGCGCGAGGGCAAGCTCGTCGGATATCTTGCATGTCGCAGTTGCGGCAGTTTGGGTTGGCGTTTGAGTTGTATGCTATGGATCACAGGGGCGCGGTATTGCCGAATATGGATGGCCGCGAGTGGCCGTCGGGCGAGCGGATTGCCGTTGGGCATACGTGGGTGGAAGGTTGGCTGGGCAGTTTGAGCGGTTCTGATTTGACGAACACGTTGTATTTGCGGAAAAGTTTGGTGTCGCCGTATTTAGGTGGAGCGGATGTGTGGCGTTGTCCGGCGCAAAAGAAGAGTCCAACGGTGATGGGCAAAACATTTCCACGGGTGCGGACGGTGTCGTTGAATTGTTTTATGGGCTCTCCGGTAAAGAGTTCAGCGGCGAGGACTTATTTGTGTTTGTCGGAGATTGTTCGGCCTTCGCCGGCGGAGGCGATCACTTTTGTGGATGAGAAAGCGGAGACGATTAATGACGCTTCTTTTGGGATGCAGTGGGATTTTCGGGAGAGCCGGCCGGCTCGTTGGACGTTGCGGGACAAGCCTGCCGTTGCGCATAATTCGAGAGCGAACTTTGCGTTTGCGGATGGGCATGTGGAGACGAAGCGATGGCGGGATCGGCGCACGATTCGGACGCCGCGCGATGATGCGGTGATGCCGGACAACGAGGACATTCTCTGGATGCAGCGTCGGGCTACTTGGCGGGGACGTTGAGGGAGGTGTGGATGAGGGAAGAAGGCGAGCGTTGGTGGATTTTGTTTTTGGGGTTGGTAGGATATAAGGTTCTATATTTGTCGTTGGTTTCGTTGGCGGCGGTGTTTGGCTCTGGTTTTGATTATGGGAAGGCGGATAGGATTCAGAGGAAGTGGTTTTCGGATAGTGAACATGGCAAGGGTCGGGGGAATGTGGAAAAGCATTATACTACTTGGGATGCGGAACATTATTTATATTTGGGGAAGTTTGGCTATGATAAGGAAGTGAAGTCCTGCGCTTTTTTTCCTTTGTGGCCTTTGGCGATTCGTGGGGGAGCGATTTTAGCGGGAGGGAGTTATGTAGTTGCGGGGGTGGTTTTGGCTAATCTTTTTTCGGCGGCGGGCTGGTGTTTGTTTTATGGGATTTTGTGGAGGCGTTATGGGGGCGGGGTTGCTTGGTGGGGTTTGTGTTTTTTGGTGTTGTTTCCCGGAAGTGTTTTTTATCAGTTTATATATTCGGAGTCTCTGTTTTTTCTGCTGGCAATGGTTTTGTGGAGGGGGATGGAGGGGCGGCGGTATGGAGCGGCTGCATTGGCCGCCTTTCTTTTGCCGTTGGCTAGGGGAGTAGGTGTTTTTTGCGTGGTTCCGATTGTTTGGCACTGGGTAGTGTTGTTGCCTGAGAAATGGTTGCCGGCGTGGGATTGGCTGCGGCGGGAGCGCGAGCGGGCGTTGGGTCGGTTGCCGGCGAGGTCGGGGGAGTTGTTGTTTCGGTCCTTATTGCTGTTGGCGCCGGCGGCGGGTTGGGGGTGTTATCTGGGTCTGATGTGGCATTGGACGGGAAATCCTTTTGAAGGGGTGCAGGCGCAGAAGTATTGGGGGAATACGCATGCCGTTTCACATCTTTGGGATGTTTTCGGGTTTGCCACCGGCTTTTTTGAAGCGGCGGGTTGGCATGGTTTTCGGGGGTCTTTATTGGATCGCATGGGGTTTCTTTTGTTGTTGGTTTGTTTGCCGGTGATATGGAGGCAGGGGAAAGATTTGTTGGCGTGGGTTTATATGTTGGGGATCGTGCCGGCTATGAGTGGGACGTTCACTTCGTTTTTGCGTTATGAGTCCACTGTTTTTCCGCTGTTTATTGCTTTGGCGGTATTGGTGGTTTCGTTTGAGCGTGCTTGGCCGAGGTGGTTTTGGTTGGTTGCGGGGGCAAGTTTGCACGGCCTTTTGGTTTGGCGGTTTGTGAACTATCGCTGGGCGGGGTAGGGCGAACTTTGGCTTGCCGAAGAGTTGGGGGTTTTGACGGGGCTGCAGAAAATCTTTGCGCTTGGGGGATGGATGGGGCATTTTTGGCGTTTTGGAAGGGAAATGGGCGTTATGTATCCGAAGATTGAAGATTCGCTGTATCGACCCGGTTTTGAGCACGACGCCTGCGGGGTGGGGTTTGTGGCCAACCGGAGCGGGAAGAAGGAGTATCGCATTTTGGAGTATGGGTTGCAGGCTTTGTGCAGTTTGGCGCATCGCGGGGCTTTGGACGCGGACGCCAAGACAGGGGACGGCGCCGGCGTGTTGCTTCAGATTCCGCATGATTTCTTTCGGTTGGAGGTGGATCGGCTGGGATCCAAGTTGGCGCAAGACGAGGACTTGGGAGTGGCCTTTGTTTTTTTGCCGCGGGGCAAGCGATATCAGGCGGGGCAGGAAATTATGGAGGCGGCTTGTCGGAAGTTTGGGGCGCATTGTTTGGGCTGGCGCGAGGTGCCGACCAATCCGCGCTGTCTTGGAGAGAAGGCCTTGGCGACGGTGCCGGAGATGAAGCAGTTGTTGGTGGCGCGGTCGAAGGGTTGGGATGGCGAGGAGTTTGAGAGGCGTTTGTTTTTGGCGAGGAAGTTTGCGGGCATTCGGGCGCGAGAGGCCGGCATTAGTGATTTTTACGTCGCTTCCTGTTCTTCAAGGACGATTGTGTATAAGGGGCTGTTTAACGCGCCGCAGTTGGCGAAGTTTTTTTCCGATCTAACCAGTCCGCTGTTCAAGACGGCTTCGGTGGTTTTTCATCAGCGCTATTCTACAAACACCTTCCCCACTTGGCGGCTGGCGCATCCCTATCGAATGATGGCGCATAATGGCGAGATCAACACTCTCTTGGGAAACAAAAACTGGACGCGGGCGCGGGAGCAAGAGATTGCATCGGATATCTGGGGGGAAAACATCGAGCTGCTGCGGCAGATTATTCAGCCGGAGAGTTCGGATTCGGCGGCGCTGGACAACGCTCTGGAGATTTTGCGGTTGAGTGGGCGGAGCGTGTTGCACAGCGCCATGATGCTTATGCCGGAGGCTTGGGAGAAAATGGAAAACATGGATCCAGCCTTGAGGGATTTTTATTTGTATCATTCCTGCCTCAATGAGCCTTGGGACGGCCCGGCGGCGGTGGTGTTCAACGACGGGCGATATGTGGGATCAACGTTGGATCGGAACGGATTGCGTCCAGCTCGCTACACGGTTTACGAGGACGGCTTGGTGGTGATGGGCAGCGAGGCGGGCTTGGTGCGTTTGGACGAGTCCAAGGCGGTTTGCAAGGGGCGTTTGGGGCCGGGAAAGATTCTCGCCGTCGATACGGAGGCGGGGCGATTGCTCGACGACGGCGAAGTGAAGCGAACGGTGGCCGGCCAAAAGCCTTATGGCCGTTGGTGCGCGGACAACATGTATGCGCTGAGCGAACGCGTTCCAACGCTTCGGCGGACGAATGCGCGGCGGGTGAACGGCGTGGATTCGACGTTGCGGCAGATTATGTTCGGCTGGGACGCTGAAGAACTGGAAGTAATCTTCAAGCCAATGGTGATGAACGGCGCCGAAGCCATCGGCTCAATGGGGGATGACACTCCGTTGGCGGTTTTGTCCAAGCGTCCCAAGCTGCTCTACACTTACTTCAAGCAGTTGTTTGCCCAAGTGACGAATCCGGCCATCGACAGCATTCGGGAGCGGATTGTGATGTCTTTGGCCATTTGCGCCGGGCATCGGCGCTCGTGGCTGGAGGAATCGCCGGAGCATGCCCGATTGATTCGCATCCACAGCCCCTTTTTGTTGGAAAGCGAATTGAATGCCCTTCAAGAATTGGATGGCGATGTTTTTGCTTCTGAAAACATTTCTTGCTGTTTTGGGTCAGAAGAAGGCGCAAGCGGACTGGAGGTCGCATTAGAGCGGATTTGCGGTCAAGCCTCCGAGGCCGTGCGCCAAGGGAAGACAATTTTGATTCTGAGCGACCGGGAGGCCGGTGCGGATTGGGCGCCGATTCCAATGCTTTTGGCGGTGGGCGCTGTGCATCATCATTTGATTCGAGCGGGCAGGCGGCTGCGGGCCTCCTTGGTCTGCGAGACGGGCGAGGCCCGCGACGTGCATCAATTTGCTTGTCTGATCGGTTTTGGCGCTTCGGCGGTGCATCCTTACGAGGCCATTGACACCATCGGGCGCTGGGCGGAAGACGGCGAATTGGACGACTTGGAACCAGAGCAAGCCATCGCCAACTACCGCAGCGCGATTGAAAGCGGCATTCTGAAGATTATGGCCAAAATGGGCATTTCCACAATGAGCAGCTATCGCGGCGCGCAGATTTTCGAGGGCATCGGCCTTTCGCAGGAAGTGATGGATCAGTGTTTCTTTGGGACGCGCTCGCAAATAGGCGGGATTGGCCTGCGGCACATCGCCGAAGACGCGCTTCGTCGGCATCGGCGGGCCTTCGGCAATCCCGGAGAAGCTTCGCTGGAAGCCGGCGGCAACTACAAGGTGCTTCCCGGCGGCCGCGGCGAGTTTCATGCCTTCAACAAAAAAGTGGTTCAAACGCTCCACAAGTTCCTCCGATCCGGCCAAAGAGAGGCCTTTTTGAACTACATGAAAACAGCGGAGAGCCGGGACCCGGTGTCCATTCGCGATCTTTTGGACTTTCGGCGGACGGCTTCCGTTCCGCTGGAAGAAGTGGAGCCGTTGGAAAACATTCGCGTTCGTTTTACCACCGCCGGCATGAGCTTAGGCGCCCTCTCGCCCGAAGCGCACGAGTGTTTGGCTATTGCCATGAACCGCATCGGCGGCAAGTCCAACTCCGGCGAAGGCGGCGAAGACCCCGAACGCTACAACCTCCGGGAAAATGGAGACAATCCTTGCTCGGCGATCAAGCAAGTGGCCTCCGGTCGTTTCGGCGTCACGCCGGAATACTTGGCCAGCGCCCAGGAAATCGAGATCAAAATCGCGCAGGGCGCCAAGCCGGGAGAAGGCGGCCAGTTGCCCGGCCACAAGGTCTCGGTGATGATTGCCAATCTCCGTCATTCGACGCCGGGAGTGCAGCTTATATCGCCCCCGCCGCACCACGACATTTACAGTATCGAGGACTTGGCGCAGTTGATTTACGATTTGAAGCAGGTCAACCCCCGCGCCAAAGTCTGCGTCAAGTTAGTTGCCTGCGCGGGCGTCGGCACCGTGGCCGCCGGCGTGGCCAAAGCCTATGCGGATGTGATTCTCATCAGTGGACATGATGGAGGCACCGGAGCTTCGCCGCAAAGTTCGATCAAACATACCGGCGTGCCTTTTGAGTTTGGCATCGCCGAAGCGCAACAAACCTTGATGCTCAACGACCTGCGCTCGCGGGTTGTGTTGCGCACCGACGGCGGAATCAAGACCGGAAGAGACATTGTGATGGCGGCCATTCTTGGCGCCGAGGAGTTCAACTTCGGCACCGCCGCCTTGATCGCCGCCGGTTGCGCCATGTTCCGAGTCTGCCACTTGAATACCTGCCCCGTGGGGGTGGCGACGCAGAAAGAAGAACTGCGCCTCAAGTTCCGCGGCAAGGCGGAAAACGTGGTGGCTTTCTTCGACGGCGTGGCGCAGGAAGTCCGCGAGTGGATGGCCACCCTTGGCATTCGCCGCTTCGACGACTTGGTGGGGCGCACCGACCTGCTCACATCCAAAAGCCCGGATCAGTTTCCCGAAGAGTTGCGCGAAAGAATTGGCGCCCTAAAACTGGACAAGCTGCTATTCCAAGTGGATCCCACCGGCGTTTCCCCGCGAACGCATACCCGCGAGCGCAACGAACGTTTTGGAGACAGCTCCCTAGATGACCAAATCATCAACGACGCCAAAAGAGCGCTCAACGGCAAAGGCTCCGTAAAACTCCGCTACCGAGTCTCCAACGGCCGCCGCAATATCGGCACCAAAGTTTCCGGGCTCATCGCCTACACCTACGGCGACAAGGGCTTGGCCGAAGGCGCCATCGACCTAACCTTGCACGGTTGCGCCGGGCAGGGATTGGCCGCCTTTTTAACCGCCGGCATTCGCATCAAACTCTTTGGCGAAGCCAACGACTACGTGGCTAAAGGAATGAACGGAGGCGAAGTGATCCTTCGCCCGCCGGAAAATTGCGGATTTTCCTGGGTCGAGAACATCATCATTGGCAACACCGTGATGTACGGCGCCACCGGAGGCCGGCTGTTTGCCGCCGGCAAGGCGGGTGAACGCTTCTGCGTTCGAAACTCCGGCGGTGTTGCCGTCGTCGAAGGCGTCGGCGACCACGGTTGCGAATACATGACCGGCGGCGCCGCCGTAATCTTGGGACGCACCGGACGCAACTTCGGGGCCGGCATGAGCGGCGGCCGCGCCTACGTTTATGACGAGCATGACGAGTTTCCCAGCAGCTGCAACCCGGCCATGATCCGCCTTGAACGGCTGGACGACAACGAAGAAATCACAAGACTACAAAGCCTTATCTTTGCCCACCTTGAGGCTACCGAATCGCCCCGGGCAAGCGGCATTCTCAGAAACTGGGAAAGCGCCATGACAAAATTTTGGCGCGTCATCCCGGAACCGTCCGCCTCAAAACCCGCCCCCAAATCGGCGGACGCGCTCTCCAAAGACAAACCTACAATGACGGCCGAAAACTCCCTTCAAGAAAACTTGCCGGAAAAAACCGACAAGTAAAAACCATCCGTCCCGCCACGAAACCAACCCGGCAACACCCTTCATAGATGCAACTGACTCGGCAACTGGCGCTTTTTCTAGGAAACCAACCCGGCACTTTGGCCCGAATGTGCCGCGCCTTAGCCGACGCCAAAATTAACCTTTTCGCCCTCTCCGTCGGCGACACGGTAGACCATTGCGTAGTGCGAGTCATCACCAGCGATTGGCAACTGGCCAAACGCGTCTTTGAAGCGCACAACGCGCTAGTAGTGGAAACAGAAGTCCTGATGATCGAAGGACGCAACCATCCGGGAACATTAGCGGAGATTTCCGAAAAGCTGTCCCAAGCAAAAATCAACATCGACTACGCCTACTTTGCCACCGCGCCGGAAGCCAAACAAGGACTGCTCATCCTGCGAACCTCCCATTCCCGCAAAGCCCTTAAAATCCTGAATTCCTAACCGGCAAAAAACATAGCGCGCCCCATTGTTTTTTCACTATCTAAAAAGCCTCATGCTTGCGTCCAAGCCTATAATCCCGGAAGCGCGTCAATTGGCAATGAACGAATTGATTTCTTCTTCTCAACATAGATGGAAATTATCTGCCAATGCCTCGTTTCCGGAAAAATTCGTCGACGAACTTTCTCAACGGGAAGTGTTTAACAAGCATTTATACCGCCCCAACACCTACCTTCATAAATGGTGGGCGCGCCGTTGCGGATCCACTTTCCGCGCTATCCTCAAGCAGTTTGTGGACGACAAAAAACAGAGCGATTACTACTCCCCCGGAGGACTGGAAGGCAAAATTGTTTTAGATCCCATGATGGGCGGCGGCACAACTCTGCACGAAGCGATTCGGTTAGGAGCCAACGTTATAGGAGCGGATATTGACCCTATTCCGATTGCGCAAGCCCGCGCTAGTCTTGCCGCCGCGTCCTTGGCTAGTTTGCAAAGCGCCTTCAACCATTTTTTCTCCCGCATATACAATCAATTGGGACATTACTTCCAAACCGAGTGTCCAAGTTGCCAAAGGACCGTGGACATCCGACACACTTTACATGGAGTAAAGAAAATCTGCGCTTGCGGAGAAGCCATTCAAATTGACCAATACGATTTACGCAACGAAGCTGGCAGAGTAATCCGAATTTGCCCCCAGAGTGGGGAAATTTTGAATGTCTCAACCAAAGCGATTCCTCCTTTGAAAACAATCCGTCTGATTACCAAGCCTGAGAAAAAATGCGCTGTTTGCGGGCAAGAATACGCGGAGCTTCTTGACTTGCCTTTTTATGCCCGTTATATGCCGATTGCAATCGTTGCCGACTGCCCCAATCACGGGATGTTTTTCCGCCCTCCCGGCAGAATCGACCAAGAGCGAATTCAACAAGCGGAAAAGCAAAGGCCAAAATTAGACTTCGGCGGTTTGGATAATTTCAAAGTGAAAGACGGCCCTAAGTCCGGCGATCTATGGAAACGAAACATTCATTCCTACCTCGATCTTTTCTCATCCCGTCAGTTGTTATACCTTTGCCAGGCTATCCGGCAGTTGCGCGAGCATGAGTATGGCAAGGTAGAAAGATTAAATATCGGGATGCTTGTCTCTACCTCTTTGGAATTTAACTCTATGCTTTGTGGATACAAGGGATGGTATAAAAAGCGGCCGGGCGCAATCCGCCACGTTTTTGCGCTGCATGCGTATTCCTTTCAATACACGGCTCTGGAAAACAATCCCATTCGCCTTGAAAAATCGTCAGGGAATCTACAATCACTTTTCCGAGATAGGATAGAACGAGGTCGCAAGTGGGCAGCCTTGCCCATAGAAAGAAAGATCGGATCAGACGGTCAAAGCAAGTTGGTCCATATATTAGGAGAGGAAGACTATGGCGCCGAAGTTTTGAATCAGGCCGACCTCGCCTCAGGCAAACGAAAGTTTTGGCTCATCCACGGAGATTCCCAAAAACTGCCTGTGAACGATCATTCAGTGGATCTAATCATTACCGATCCTCCCTACTATGACAGCGTGCAGTATAGCGATTTGGCGGCCTTTTTTCGCGTGTGGTTGACTCGACTGCTTCCTAACGAGACAAAATGGACATATGATGAATCCCGCTGCGCTGTCACAAGCAAAAAAAGCGCGGGCGGAGGCAATTTCGTAACGGCTCTGTCGGGAATATTCGCCGAATGCGGCCGAGTGCTAAAACAACATACGGGCCGCATGGTATTTACATTTCACCATTGGGATCCCGCCGCATGGGCGGAACTTACTATAGCCTTGAAGAGTTCCAAGTTCAAACTGATCCATGTTTCCGTTGTGTGTTCCGAACATCCTATTTCAGTGCACATTCGCAATTTGAATTCAATAAAGCACGACAGTATTTTGTTTTTTGCTCTGGATAACAAAAGTTCCAAAGTTTCTTGGTTGCCCTTGGACACTATCGACACAAAGGACAGCGAAACATTTTGTCGGCAATGCGGATTAGCGCTGAGTTGGCTGTTGAAAGGCAAGTTTTCGCCAAAAGAAATTCGAGCCATTTGGAAGAACTTAATTCAAAGGAAGCCCCATGCCAACTAGCTCAGGCAATCGTCCGGCGGAAGTATTTGGATGCCCGATCGATAATCAATCCGAGATTGCGCAAAACATCCGCGCGCGACATTGGTGTCCGTTCCAAAACCGCCGTTGCGACAAAAAGAGCCGATTGATCGATTTTCCCTTCGGCGTCTGCTCCGCGGAATATGGCGGAGAAATTCGCATAGTTTGTCCGCATCGCTTTGAGGAACAAGGCTCGATAAAAGGAGTGTCCAAAGTTTTGGAGGATGTTGCCGCGCATTACTTCGGCGATTTTGACAACATTGTGGCTTTTCCTGAAGTTCGATTGCCGAATGTTGGGAACATTGATAGCCCGACATGCCCGCTAAGGACGAATTTGTGAAACAGTTGAACGCAAAATTACAAATTCAATTGAATGTGCGGCATTGTTGATTTTTTTTGTAAAATGTTTTGTAATATGCTGGAATGGGCGATGGAAAATCGGATTGGAATGGCTTTTGTTTTTGGATGCGGTTGGTTTTGTGAGTGTATGAATTGAAGATGGAAAGGCCGTCGAGTCAGTGGGATTTTGGGGAGTTGTTCGAGGGCAAGGAGCAAAAGAAGGCGTATTCGGTGCGCGAGTTGACGGCACGCGTCCGCAAGACGCTGGAGGGGAATTTTGAGCGGGTGCGGGTTTGGGGCGAAGTCTGTGATTTTCGGGCTCGGGGTTCGGGGCATTTGTATTTCGGGCTTAAGGATGGGGAAGCGCGGTTGGCTTGCGTTTTATTTCGTGGGGCGCGAATGGCGCATCGCGCGGCCATTGACAACGGCGTTGAGTTGATTTTGGAGGGGGATCTGACGGTTTATGAGCCGCGGGGTCAGTATCAGTTAGTGGTTCGTTCTGTGGAGGTTTCCGGGGCGGGCGCTTTGCATCTTGCTTTTGAGCGGTTGAAAAAGAAGTTGGCGGGCGAGGGGCTTTTTAGCACTGATCGGAAACAGCCGATTCCCCGATTTTTGTTTCGTTTGGGGGTAGTCACCTCGGCGAGAGCGGCGGCTTTGCGCGACGTTCTCCAAGTGGCGCGGCGAAGACATCCCGCGCTGGAAGTGGTTCTTTGTTCATGCCGCGTGCAAGGGGAGGGAGCGGCGGCAGAGATTGCGGCCGTCGTTCGGCGATTGAACCGTTATGCGGCGGCAAAGTCATCGGGCAAGCGGTTGGATGCGGTGTTGTTGACTCGCGGTGGAGGGAGTTTGGAGGATTTGTGGGCGTTCAACGAAGAGATTGTGGCGCGGGCGATAGCATCGTCGCGTTTGCCGGTGATTTCTGCGGTGGGTCACGAGGTAGACTTTACGATTAGCGATTTTGTCGCGGATTTGCGCGCGCCGACGCCCAGCGCGGCGGCGGAGTTGCTTACCGAAGGCGTGTTTTCAAGCAGGGAATTTGTCGTGGACGCCGGCAAGGATCTTCGCCGGTTGGCGCGGAGGCAGTTGCGCCGTCGTTCGGAGGTTTCCAACCACTTGCGTCATCGGTTGTCGACTCTTCATCCTCGCCGCCTGCTGAATCTTCGTCGACAGCGATTGGATGATTTTGAGGTTGTTATGGAGCGGGCGGCGCGGGTGCGGTTGGAAAGCGGCTTTTTGATTACGGACCAATTGGCTCGGCAGTTGTCGATTCATCGCCCCGCGGCGAGGCTAAAACGGGAACGGGAAAGGATTCGTCAGTTGACAGAGCTGGCGGCGGCGCGCGTTCGCCAAAACTATGGACGGAGGCAAGGCAAGCTGGATCGCCTTGGCGATGCCTTGCGGCTGCTGTCTCCCTTGAGCGTTTTGGAGCGGGGGTATTCCATTACGCGAGACGCGGAGTCAGGTCGGCTTATTGCTTCTGTCGAAGATGTAAAAAAAGGCGGGCGCGTTGCCACAACGATTCGGGATGGGAAAGTGATTAGCGAAGTGAGAGATTGGCAACGGAATGAACGGGAGGATTCGTGAATCTTTTTGGGGAAGCAGTTTGGGGGCGTCCGGCGATGTTTTCATTTTGCGTCCGATCTCCTTGCCGGGAGAAAAGCGCATTGCGACCTTGGGCAGACAGCCGCAGCCAATAGAATCGAAGGCAGGGCGAAGGAGATCGTCTCTTGACCGTCGGCGCGCTTGGGCATATTATTGCGGGCGGTGAGTTTGAACTTCAAAGTTCGAGTAAGCGCCGGCTTCGAGTAATCGTAAGAGTTCCGGCGGTCTACCGTTGATGGAGAAAATTCTTCTTTGACGGGCGCCCGCGATCTTGAGGTAAGCCGCCAACAACGCCGGGGAGGCAAAATTTTGACTCAGGAAGATTGCGAGGATGAATCGTATAAAACCTAATTTACCGCGTTTTCAAAAAATAAAAAAAAAAATTAAAAATGTTGACAAAAAGAAAAAGAGAGGTACATTGACGGCAAATGCGAGGGGCGAAGAAAGGAAAACCGAGGCCGTGGAAGATCCGAAAGGCGCATCAGGAGAGCATGCCGATGGATCTCGTGAGCGATTTATTGGGGTGCGGGCATGTGGTCTGCTACCGGCTGGCAAAGCAAGGCGTGCTGGAAATCGTGAACAAGAAACGGCCTATGCTGGTTAGCACGAAGACCGTCCGCAAAGAATGGGAACGGCTAATGACCGCCTACGTGCATAAAGAGACGGTCGCGGGCTATTGGAATGCTTCAAAAACAGAAAGAGAAATGAGCAAAACAGCCGAAATAACAAGACCGTCCGCCGAAAGCGCCGGGCGGGGAGAGTTGGGTCCGTCTATGTCCGGAAGCGAGATTCTCGTAGCCGCTCTGGAACGGGAGGGAGTGGACACCATTTTCGCCTATCCCGGCGGCGCCAGCATGGAACTGCATCAGGCATTGACGCGCTCTAACAAGATTCGAGTCGTGCTGCCGCGTCACGAACAAGGCGGCGCGTTTGCCGCCGAAGGCTACGCGCGGGCATGCGGCAAGCCGGGCGTATGCATGGCGACGAGCGGTCCGGGAGCCACCAATCTGGTCACGGGAATTGCCGACGCCTACATGGATTCCGTGCCGCTCGTGGCAATCACCGGCCAAGTGCCCCAAGCCATGATAGGCAAAGGCGCTTTTCAGGAAACCGACTTTTTTGGAATGACCTTGTCCGTCGTCAAGCACAGCTACCTAGTCACCAACATCCATGAAATTCCCAAAATTATCAAAGAAGCTTTCTACCTTGCATCCACCGGACGGCCGGGGCCGGTCGTAGTGGATATTCCCAAAAACATCCAACAAGCCCGATGCCAACCCGTCTTCCCCGCCCAACCACAAATTCGCGGCTACCAGAGCCTTTCCCAAGCCAGCGACCTTGCCCTAAACGAAATTATCGGCCTCATCGAAAAATCCGAACGCCCCGTGTTCTACATAGGCGGCGGGGTGATTTCCGGTGAGGCAAGCGACGCCCTGCGCGAGTTTGCGCAAGCGACCCAAATTCCCGTAGCCACTACCATCATGGGTTGCGGCGCCTTCCCCGAAACAAACCCCTTGTCCCTCCGATGGTTGGGAATGCACGGAGCCGCCTACGCCAACTGGGCGGTCAGCGGCGAATTTAAGAAAACCACCCAGACCAACGGAGACATAAAGGTCGAGAAAGTTGCCGACGGCGCAGACCTGCTTCTCGCCTTCGGCGTCCGCTTCGACGATCGCGTGACCGGCAAGGTAAACAAGTTCTGCGAGCACGGCACCATCGTCCATCTAGACATAGACCCATCCGAACACAACAAAAACAAAAAGGCGCACCTGCCCATCGAAAGCGACGTCCAATACGCCCTTCAACGTCTGTTAGAAATGGTGCGACAACGCCCCATCCAAAAACGCTTCCACCATTGGCACAAACAAATCCAAACATGGAAAAAAAACGCCCCCTTCCGTTACAACGTAACAGAAGAAGTCATGCGCTCACAACACATGCGCGACCACATGGCCGGACTGGAAGAACAAGTCATCCTCCCTCAAATGGCAATTGAAATGCTCTACAAACTTACCAACGGCGAGGCCATCATCACCACCGGCGTAGGGCAACATCAAATGTGGGCCGGCCAGTATTACCAATACAAATACCCTCGACAACTGCTAACCAGCGCCGGACTAGGGGCAATGGGATACGGCTACCCGGCGGCGCTAGGCGCCAAAGTCGCCTGCCCAGAACGCCAAGTTATAGACATCGACGGCGACGGCTCCTTCCTTATGAACATACAGGAATTAGCCACAGCCCATATCGAAAAAATCGCCGCCAAAGCCCTAGTGCTAAACAACCAACACCTCGGTATGGTAGTACAATGGGAAGACCGCTTCTACGAAGGCAACCGCGGCCACACCTACCTAGGCGATCCAGAAAACATGAAGAACATCTACCCAGACTACGTGGCCATGGCAAGAGGCTTCAACGTGCCTTGCGAGCGAGTCATGTTCCGCCGCGACCTAAAACCAGCGCTGAAACGCATGCTCGCCTCCGACCAACCCTACGTGCTGGACGTCATCATCCCTTACACCGAACACGTCCTCCCCTTCATTCCAGCCAACCACACCGTTGCCGATATGATCTGCCCTTGAACCCGACGGACAAACTTCATGCTCCGAAGCGAATCATAGATAAAAGCATGAAGAATAAGACCGACATGAACAACCGCGCCAATATCCCGATCCACGCGGACTTGAGAATACCGCTTCTCTAACAAAAATACAAACAGCGTCTACTTGGCCAACAAGAGGGCAAAGGTAAAGACTACCGAATAAATTTCCTCTTTCAAAAACTTCGAAACTGACTATATTGTCCTTCAACACAAAGGCGTACCGAGCAATTCCGGCAATCTGCAACTTCTTTGTAATTTTGATAACTGCATTAAAGAGTCCTACCTCAAAAACATTCCCGAGAAAACTGAAAAGTAATCACGTTATGCAATAAACGCATCCACATTGACCGATCGTTCCTATATCAGGCTAATGAATATCTAAGTCAAAGACTTTCTACTATCGTAAAGATAGACATTGCCTTTTCCCCCATCATTTTTATCAGTACCTACAACACTAACAAGTTTTGCCCAGTCGTTTTGATCTATGCATGACATCTATGTTTCGATAGGAATAATCACTTTTTCCTGCCTTTAAACTTCGAAATTCAACTTGAAGTGAGAATTACAGAGATGACTCGGGAGGTGGTAATCCAGACGCACTGGTCCAATATTTCTCAAACGCTGAAACAACGATTGGCAGAGCTATTTATCAGAGTTTGTAGCGCAGTTCGTTTCCAAATTAAATTCAATCGAAACGACACTTGTTTGTCCACACAAACTTCCAAAATGCTCATGAACGCGCCTGAAGGAAATATCAGCGCAAATTTGCATCTACAATTAAAGGATTGTAAAATTTAATGAAGTTTTTTCAATATAGATAAACAAATTATGACATTCGAATTGGATATCCATCTCCACTTATTAGCGAGATCAATAAAGATATATTCCTCTTACCAAACATCTACTTCCCGCCTAGCAGTTGCACCGGTGAGTGTAGCAAGATGACGACCTCAATGCCTTTTCCCCTATCCCTTGATATCACATCCAGCAAAGTTATCAAGACGGTGTCTCTCCATCAACACCACCTAAATACTTTATAGCCCATATTGTCGGATTTATGGGATTTGGGTGGGAGGTTTTCTATCGATGGTCTTCGAAGAACGCTTGCGGGATTACGCTTCTGATGAGGCTGGATTACGATTGCGCATCGGCGGCGCGCCGTAGCCGATAATCCAACCCAAACAACAAGAACTCAAGCACGCCTCCGACAGACCACCCAAGCCCAACAGCCAAGTCGTTCATCTAATCTGTCACAAAAACACCAAGCGCAAGAAACGGGAACTTCTGAAGCCGAAGATCTGTCACTAATCCCCAAAGCCGTCTTATATCAAGCACACGACAGGATTGCCATAGCGAAACTTGCCTAATGAGTTCGGTAACTGAAACTCGCCTCAGATGAAAGTATCAAACAAGCAAGCGTTCTTGGATAGCGCGACTTTGTTCGATGAGTTAGGCAACTGAAACGCCGTCTAGCATCGCTTTTGTCCTTCCGCGAAGAGCGCAAGATGTAGAAACGACTCTGGCTGTGGTTTCCACGCAATCGACGATGCATAACTCCATGCCCTGTTTCTTCGATTGTTGTATAAACTATTATGTATGAGTGAGTGAAATGTCTTTTCGCAAGAGGCATTTCGCGCGCTGTTTGGTTCGGCTCAAGGAAGTTCGCTATCAATGAGAATAGGTTGATCTGACGCAATGCGCGCTCTATTATGTTATTCCAGCGCGAACATCCATTCTTCATAGATATTCGTGCTACTGGCAGGGGAAAAACGACCATGTTCTGTTGAGATTTGGAGGCATTGAGAATGGGGATGGTTGTTCTTTCCCAAAGCGCATCGAGTGGATTCATTACAATGTGGGAAAGTGTCAGTTGCGAACGGCGTGGAATTCCGCTGGTTATTATAGAAAGTAAGAGGAACGATTCTTTATGGTAAGGAAAAGTGCAAGTTATCAGAGGAGGCAGAGCGGATTGTTCAGGGAGCGCAAGGAAGTTTTTTATGATCCTTGTCAAAGAGGGGGTCGGTTGGGGAAGTGATTAGATAGGGTTTGGGCGAAGAAGTTGGGATGGCATTAGGAAATTTAGGGGAAAGCGTTTATGCGAGGGTTTCTGCTTAAGTCATTCCGTCGCATCGTGATGTCTTTATAGGAGAAGTTTCACTGGATAATATGGCAAGTTCTGCACTCTACTAGAGGTTTTTAGTGTTTGTTTCTCTCGTGGTCTCTTGGATTGTGCTTCGATAATTCTCTAACTCGGTTTAGCATCGATTCTGCCAAACAAATGCTTTCGTCAATTCCATTCGAATCTTTTGCATCCTTTGTCTTGTTGTTTTTCGTAAATTTATCTTGTCCTTTATTCCAATCGTTGTCGATGAGGCGAGCATCTCTCCCATCGAGTTTAAGTCATCCTATCAGTGCAGAAGTTTTGGTACTATATAGGTTTTATGTTTGTTAAGCGTGTTTCTTGAGAGAATTAGGAAGAGAATATGATTATTTTCTTAGGAATCGGCGTTTTTCAGACCAGGGAACCTGGCGGTCGAAGACTACACCGAAACGGTGGTAATCATGGTAAGGCACGGCCTCGTTTTTCCAATGGGCAAGCGCTTTATCATAGGCTGTGCGGAGGGTGTGTAGCGTTGAAAGGTGATTCGGGTTTTTGACGTGGTTGGTCATTTCCCATTGGTCTTCCGCAAGATGGTATAGTTCTTCAGTGGGCGTAAAGTTGCCTTCTCCATAACTCCAGAAGATATATTTCCAATCAGTGGAGACGACGGCCAAGCTGTGGACAGCGGGTGGTCCCCATACATTGATTAGAGTAAGGTAGTCTCGGAGTGATTGATTTGGCTCTTTGTATAAGGGCATTAGGCTTTTGCCGTCTATTCCATTGGGGGCGGAAACGCCGGCAAGGTCAAGGATTGTCGGCGCAATGTCGATGTTTCCCGTCAACGCCCGGCAGCGGCGGCCTTGTCCGTGTTTTGGATGGCGAGGGTCCAGCAGAATCATCGGCACGCGGGAAGCTTCTTCGTAGGGCAATACTTTTGATCCGTAGCCGTGGGCGCCGCAGAAGAAACCGTTGTCTGATGTATAGAGAATAACTGTGTTTTCCGCGACTTTCGCCTTTTCTAATGCTTGTCGTATCATTCCCACGGCCGCGTCAATGGCGTAGATTTGTTGATGGTAGAGCGCCATGACTTCGTTGTAATTTTTGTCGTAGCCCCATTCGGAAAAGCGGGTGTATTGTCGACCTTGTTTGCTTTGTTTTGGAAAGTGCCGTCCGTGCCGACGTCCGTAGTTAGCGGGTTTGGCGAAGGTTTTTCCGCGGTAAACGTGGTCGAATTGGGGGTCTGGTTTTACAGGGCGATGCGGTGCTTTGAAGCTGATGGAGAGACAGAATGGTTGTTTTCTTTTGGCGCTTTCTTGTATGAAGTCGCGCCCAAAAGCGCCGTAAGAGAGAGTGGAATGGGGATACTCGGCGGCGTAGCGCTTCATGGATTTGTTTTTATGTGTTTCGTAAAACGTCTGTCCCGGTCCTCCGCCCCACCAATCAAAGTCTTTTTCTGGCAAGAGGCCGGGGGCATTTGGCGCCGGGGCTACGAGAAATCCGAACTTGCCGGCGAAGGCGATACGGTAGCCTGCTTGGCGAAGCAGTATGGGGTAAGAAGTATTCCAGTGTGATTGCAGGAGGGGGCCGTGCTCGAAATTGCATCCGGTTTTGTATTCGTATTTGCCCGTCATGATGCTGGCGCGGCTGGCCATGCATATGGCGGTGGTGTCGTAGTGGCGGTCGAAGGCCATTCCGTCTTGCGCCAGTTGGTCGAGGTGGGGTGTTTGCACGTCCGGCGTGTTGTAACAGCCCAATGAATAAGTTGTTTGATCGTCGGAGAGCAGGAAGACGATGTTGGGACGTTCTGTTGCGTTCGCTATAAATCCGTTAAGGCAGACCTTCAGAATTGCCGCCAAACAAATTGGAAAGTATTTGTTCTTATACATGATCATTATTGTATAATATAATACGAAGCAGAAGGGGATTATGTTTAGCGGAGAACTTCCGGCTTTTCTACTCGGTAAAGGGTTTTTTCCGTTCGAAAAATTAAGGCGTCTCCAACAACAGCGGGGGAGGCAAAAATTCGCTCGCCAAAGTCGTTCACTGCAAGGGACTTGAATTCTTGTCCAGTTTTCAACACGTGCACCAGACCTTCTTCTGTGGAGATATAGAGGCGGTCGGCGGCGGCCACTGGTGAGGCCGACACGTTGCCTCGGACTCGTTCCTGCCAGTATAGGTTTCCGGTCAACGGATGGACACAGCTTACTAGGCCGCCGTCGGACACAAAGTATAGTTTTTGTTTGAGAACAATCATCGAAGGGGTTTTCGGCACGCTGCGGGAAGTTTCCCAAGTTATGTGGGAGTCTGTAATGTTTCCTTGTCCGCCGCTTCGGATGGCCAGCAGGCGAGGGTTCTGGAATCCTGTGGCGATGTAGAAGTGGTTGTGGGCGAACAAGGGTTTGGGAACTACAGAGTATCCTTGCCCGTAGTTGACTCGCCATAGTTCGCGGCCGTCGGCGGGGGCGTAGGCAATCACGGCGCCGCTGGCGGGGCTGACGATTTCCTGCCTGCCGTTGATTGTAAACGCGGAGGGTGTGGCGAAGGAAAATTTTCTGCTGGCGGAGGTGTGGCGGATTCGTTTCCAAAGCAGTTGTCCGGAGTTTTTGTCGAGGGCGATTAAGGCGGGATTTCGGATTCCGTCGGCGCTGAAGATCAATTTGTCTCCCGCCAGGATGGGGGAGCTTCCGTTGCCGTGGAGCGGATCGTAAGACAGCGCGGTTTGTTTCCAGAGTATTTTGCCGTCGTCGCTTAGGCAAACGGTGCCGTAGTGTCCGAAGTGGGCGTAGACTTTTCCTTCCGAAGCGAGCGGAGTAGGGCTGGCATGGCTGTTTTTGTCGTGTTTGCGGTGCGTTCCCGCCGGCGATAGGACGTCTTTGGACCAGAGCAGATTTCCAGAGGCCGCTTCGTAACAGAGGACTTGCAGGGAATCGGGCTGTTTTGCTTCGTTCAAGATTGCGCAAGTGAGATAGAGTTTGCCGTCAAGAATGACTGGGGAAGACCAGCCGCTTCCCGGAACTGGTTGGCGCCAGAGAATGTTTTCCGTCTCTGACCAACGAATCGGCGGATTGGCGTTGGGCGCTACTCCTTGTCCTTCATTGCCCCGAAATTGGAACCAACCGGGGCCGGCCGTCGTTTGGCACCGCAAAGGATTTTGAGCTAGGCCAGCAAGCGCCGCAAGGCAACAGACTCTCCAAAACAGCGGCGTCCATAGAAAAAGAAAACTTGTTTTCATGTCCTCTGCCAAGGGTAGCAAAGTTGGGGGCGCGTTTTCAATAAGACTTTATGCGAATTTGTTTTTGGTGGAAAAGACTTTGCCATTTCCTCGTTCGATCCGTAGAGTTGCCGTTGGTTTTTATGAAAACGCAACTTGGAGGCCGTTCTCTTATTTCTGTGCCGTCGTCGGAATCTGCTTTTACTTTCCGAGCCATCAACCCCGCCACCGATCAAACGCTGGAACCGGACTATTATCCGCTGGATGTTTCGGGTGTGGACGCCATCGCTTCCCAAGCTTGGGATGTTTTTGCGGATTACGGCCGGCGGTCCGGTGCTGAGAAGGCGGCTTTTTTGAGAAAGATCGCCGACAACGTGGACAGCGTTGTGGAAGACTTGGTGGAGCGAGTAAGTGCGGAAACGGCGCTTCCCGAAGCCAGAGTCCGCGCAGAGACAGCGCGAACCACCGGCCAACTGCGCCTCTTTGCCGAGTTGGCGGAAGAAGGTTCTTGGGTAGACGCGCGGATTGAAACGGCATTGCCAGATCGAAAACCGATCCCCAAACCAGATGTGCGTTCTCTGCTGCAACCTTTAGGCCCCGTCGCTGTTTTTTGCGCAGGCAACTTTCCGCTGGCGTTTTCCGTCGCCGGCGGGGACACGGCCGCGGCGTTGGCCGCCGGTTGCCCGGTGATTGTAAAAGCTCATCGTTCGCATCCCGGAACGGCGGAAATTGTTGGCCAAGCCGTGATGGCCGCGGCCGTCAGTTGCCAAATGCCGGCCGGCGTCTTTTCTCTTGTTTACGGTGCCGGGCGGGAAGTGGGCGCCGCTTTGGTAAAACATCCCGCCGTCAAAGCAGTTGGCTTCACCGGTTCGCGGGCCGGCGGCATCGACCTGATGACGCAGGCCGCCTTGGATCGCGATGAATTAATTCCGGTGTATGCCGAAATGAGTAGCATCAATCCCGTGGTGATCCTGCCCGAAGCGCTTGCGCAAAATGGGGAAGCCATAGCCGCAGGCCTTTGCAATTCAGTCACTTTGGGGCTCGGTCAATTTTGCACCAATCCCGGACTTGTCCTGCTTCCTGCCGGAGAAGAGGCCAATCGCTTTGCCCTTTGGCTAAAAGAAAATCTCGACAACGCGCCGGAGGGCTACGCCTTGAACAACGGCATTGCCGAGTCCTATCGCAAAGGCGTCCGCCAAATTGCCGCATTGCAAGAGCGAGGCGTCATTGCGCGCCTCGACAATGCCGGAAACAACGCCAGCCAAAAGTGCCGCATCGGTCCCGCTCTTTTTCAGGCAAGCGCAACAGCCTTCCTCCAAGAAAAAACGCTCCACAAAGAAGCCTTCGGCCCCTCCACTTTGTTGATCACTTGCCAAGATCAAAACGAACTTTTGCAAGTAATCGACTCTCTGGAAGGCCAACTGACCGGCACAATTCACGGCACCCCGCAAGACTTGCAAAATACGCCGCATCTTGTCGAATCTTTGCGAGAACGAGTCGGAAGGCTCGTCTTCGGCGGCTTTCCCACCGGCGTCGAAGTTTGCCGCGCTATGGTTCACGGAGGCCCTTGGCCTGCCACCAGCGACAACCGCTACACCTCCGTCGGCACATTGTCCATTCAACGATTCGTCCGCCCCGTCTGCTACCAAAACGCGCCTCAATCCATCCTGCCCGACGCCTTGAAAAACGCCAACCCGCTGGGCATTTCGCGGCTCGTCAATGGCGGACGAACCCGCAACCCTCTCTGATTGAAAGCCAGAAATCCACCATCAACGCCACCACCGAAGCGGACGATTTTCGGAAAGACGCTTTATCCCGTCCCAACCTTTGAACTGAGGATCGGACTTCTCCGGCACCAGCTCCGCCGCAATAGATCGAAACTCGGCAATCAACCTATTCTCCATCTCTGCCATCTGTGCATTGCCTCTAAAAAACGAAGGCCACACTTTGGGCAATACAATCACCTCAAACCCAATGAATCCTAACGCGCAAAAGAAAACCAATTCCCCTCCCGAACCCGAAGGAAATCGAATCAGAAACTTGCCGCCGAACATGAACAATGACGGAAGCATTCCCCCAACAACGAATCCTTTGAATTCGATTAAACCTGTGAAAACTGCAAACGCAGCCCGCGCCGAATTAAGACTAATCCACATTACTCGAATATCCGCATTCAGAACTCCATGCAAGAAGCCGGACAAAAGAATCCACACTAACAGAAACGACAACCAAGCCCAGCCACCAACTTCTCCCCGCAACAACAAACTGCCCAAAGACAAAAGACAACAAGAATAAAACACAGAAAACACCCATAAGAACGGGACAAAACATGCGCCTCACCCCTCGCCGCTGTCCTTCAACAATTTCCCTCGGCGAAAGACCGGTCGTAAGTAGCAATTCTAAAACGCCCGAACGCCGATCCTCGCCAATCCGCCGACAATCCAAATGCCAAAAGCGGAAAGGCTTGGAAGAGAAGAATCCCAATCAAATGCATAGCCACCCGCGCCATTCCCGCCAATCAGCTTCATCAAAAAATTATGCCAATCCAATCCAAAGCGCCACAGCACAAAGTCTGGCGCTAATTCCAACGGACATGTCGACGGCGCATAATGGCCAGCAACTCTTCCATGTTCTTCTTTCGTTCATGCTCAGGCACATTCCTAGCTCTGTAAATTTCCTTTATCAAGATTGCCACTTTGACTGACTTAGGAAGCTGTTTAAACTTCTTTTCATACGACCAGTCGTCTAGGTGTTTTGTTTCTCGATCAAACTTGTCGGCATCCAATTCCGCCGCTTCGTATTTTTCCCTCATCGCATCGTCTTCTAGAAAGTCAGCGCCTAGGACGTCTTCAATTACTTGTTTCTTTGTCATTGTCTTTGTTCTCATAAGGTCTCCAAATATTCAGCCGTGTCTACAAGCGTCTGATGCAAGTGACTAATCGCCTGACCAGCCGCCTCCAACTTTATTGGCAAGAATCTCCATTCCAGCATTCCTGAGCTCTTTGATGACTCTATTCTTCTCTTCAATTGCTTTGGCCTCTTCCAGCAAGCCCGATACCGATGCGTCGCATCCAGAATCTCACCACACCGGGTGATAATTGGATTCAGCAACCCATTTGACTTTATGGATTCCTTCAACCCACGAAACTCGCCCGCGGGCATCTTAGGAAAAAATGCGCAATATCCATGCGCCTTCAACTTGTCTTTGTTTGTATTACTCATTGTCTTACTATTTGTTTGTTGACAAAGCAACTGCGCTTTGCCTTACGCTTTACTACGTCGCAAAAACCCCGGCTGTGTGTGCAATTTTATTTGCTACCGGAAATAAATCCGCAACCCGCGTACTTGAGTGCTTTCAAGACTAGGTGAAAGCGATTGTCTATGTATGGCATGAGTCGGTTGTTACATTTGTTGCAAAGCCAACCACGTACCTGTCCGCTTTCATGGCAATGGTCGATGTGCAGGCAATCCTCTCCAGTCATGGGCTTAGGTGTCTTGCAAATTGCGCACTTCCCTTCTTGCGCCTTATACATAGCCTCCAACTCAGCTGGAGTCTTTTTATATTTGATTGCACGGCCACGCTGGTTATGTTTGTTCCTGTATTCAGGATCTTGCATGCGCCTTTTGTGGTTCTCCCTGTTGTGCTTTCTCTCCCGTTCACGATATTCAGGACAACTGCGCCATCTTCTGTTTAGTTCTCTGTTCACCTTCCTTTCTTTCTTCTTGTATTTGGGGTTAGCTCTTTTTCTCCGCATGTAGTTGCGGTGTTGCTCTCTCTTCTGTTCTGCTGTCATTGCCATTGTCTTATTTCCTTTTGTTGTTTTGTTATTGTTGGCAAGCAACTGCGCTTGCCCTGTCCAATATTGACGTAGAAAAAACTCTGGGAGTGTCGAACTTTTTCAATTTTTTTCGGCTTGAAATAAAGCCTTATAGGGCTTTGAAACCGCTTTGGCTTGAAAAAAAACTTCCCAAGAGCCGACAAACCCGTAAGAAACAGAAGCCCCAGCGTTCCGTTTCGCCGCTCCTCCGCAAACGCGCTCATCGTCAAAGAAAGCGTTTTCCAAAAGGCGAATGCGCCGGCGAAGAGAAACAAAATTTGATGAAACTCCGGATCGCCGGTGATTACAGAGAACATACCCAGCGCGCTTCCCGCAACGGCCACGAAAAACCGTTCCCAATAAAGACCGGATTGACGCAGTTCCCTCAACAACTCCCACCCAATCACCGGATGAAACAATCCTCGCATCGCCCAACCATTCTCAAAATTGCGAACGGATTCCTTGCGCGCAAAAAACTGATTCTCTCAATGTTTTCCAAAACATTTATCCCCAATCGCAAACCATCGCCCAATATACCGCCGAATAAAAAACCAATCACCAAAGCGGCGTTTTCGCTTGTTCCCGCATGGAAAACAACCAGAAAACAGCAGGCAAATTGGACAGAACCAATCTGCATCTGAATCCGGTCATCCTCCGCTTGCCCTTGCCCTCGTTCAAAACTCGGTTGCGGATCGTTCCTCGTCAAATTTCTCGGTTTTCCGCTCTCTGCGCGAAAAAATCCGTTTCCCTTCCCAATTCAAATTTTCCATCGTCGGCGGTTGACAAACTTTAATGCTTGATTCTATGGATGCGGCAGCAAAAGAGTGAAGGGCTTTGTAATGCAAAATTCTGTTTCTCAAGGAGATTCTCATTTACGCAGTTTGTTGAAGGGCTTGACGTGGCGGTTCGTGGGAAGCGGCACGACAATGCTCATCGCCTGGATTGTTACCGGCAAAATCAATTTGGCAGCGGGCATTGCCGTCAGCGAGTTTGTGGCCAAGTTTTTCGTTTACTATCTGCACGAGCGAGCTTGGCTATGCGTGCCTCCCGGCACAGTTCGAAAGTGGTTTCGCAAAAACTCCGACAAAACCACCAAGTCCTAAATGTTTTCCAAAGAAAACTCCTCGCCGGCGATTCCCACTCTTCACCGGCCAACGGCTCGTGATCATAGATTCACAATCGGCGCAAAGCGAAATTTCATGCTTTTTGTCAAGTCAGCGCCCATATTCAAAACGGAAAGCCCATCTTCCTACCTCTTTGCGAAGTGAACGCCCAGTAATTTGCGTTTTCCCATCCTCCCTCGACTACTTCTCCTTTCCCCCTTCATCCGCATCCAAACAACTCCAATACCTAAACCAACATACTCCCTACTTGCCATTCCCAAACGCTGGCAGTTAGTAACCAGCAATCAATAACTTCCCCCTCTTTGCCACCTCTTCCCATCCATCTTCCTAATCTCCAACGGCCGCCTAAACCAAAGAATTCCCTATGAGCCCACTTACTCCCCCCAATCCACCTGCCACAAATACCATCTCCTCCCCCCTCCTTTGCAATCCACAAACTTTGAAAACCCCAACCGCGCACATACAACCTGTGAAAAAACACTCCCTCCGCCCACAAACAACCAACGCCAAACTTCAACGCAATCCACAAAACAATCCTTCCTATAAAAGCCGAGCATATTCGGACGCTTCATTATTTTCCATTTCTCCTACGCAATCCATAAAATGCCTCCTCGTATAAAAGATCCTCCTTCGCCACTCGACTAACCGCAATCCACCATAACCTTTCTTCCTCTTCCTTTTTGCATGAACAACCGCCGGCAACAGAAATACGCTCATCCTATCATTTGTTTTACAACATAGCAATCCCAACAAAACATCCACAATCATCCAACCTCTCTCCTCTCCAGAAAATCCCCAACCAAAAACCAACCAACCCCAACCGTTGACCATAAATCTTACAAAAAACACTTTTCCACCACCAACCAATCTAACAACGACTCCTTCCACTCCCCCCCACCAAATCTCCCAGAAACACTAATCACCAAAACTTTCTTTCCCACAACAGCAAAGCAAAAGAGAATTCCTCATCCCGAATTTCCTTTTTTACGATATTTTTGCAAAATTATAGGTCAGTGATCAGTGATTTCCAATCATGGATTTGCAACCAGCAAGATAAGATTTTGGATTTTGTTGTTTCTAACAAACTGTTTCTCTCTTTTCTCTCCTCTTGCATTCTGAGGTTTGACGCGGAATGGGCAAGAGACTATTCACAAACTAGATCATATTGGAGATTAGTTTACAATTGCGGATTCTTGAGATTTAGAGACCAGTCCGTTTGACGATGATTGATTTCGTTTGGGGCCGTTTATTAGTTGTTTCATTCCAAGAAAGATGGAACATAATGAAGAGATTCCCATTGTTTGCGTCAAAACTAGAACAACGAGCATAGGTGCGGATTGTTGGTTTTGATAATTGCGGCGCTTTTGCCTTTTGCACCTCTTGAACAAAGCCAAGCGCAGTTATATATTGTGTCTACCAAATCATACCAACCTCCGCAAACTCCAATCATTACCATAGCCGAGAGGCTTGAGAATTTGTGAACTCCTTCAATAACGGACATATTTACGACGCCAACAAGTTCAGCGATAGGAACTTTTCACATTCTATCTTATTTTCTGGATATAAGACCAAAGACATCGATTCGGCAAGAAAGAGAATTTCTGGGTGGAGGCTGGACAAACATTCTTTTGCCGCTAGTGTCTCAACGCGTCGGTGATTACCATCGCCAGTGCTAACAACCGAACGATTGCCATCTTTTCATGGACTACGATAATACATATGATGCTATTGGATGAGCGTATCTGGAAGCAGTTTGTTCTATTCCATCACCTTGTTTCTGGTTTGGAAGCGGGGATTGTTTCATTTCGGATTTGGGATTTGCGCTTTTTTTCTTTTTGCAAGGTAGCGAGGGAACGTTTGTTGTGACTCAAAAGAATGGGAAAGCGCTGGGTGATTGCCGTCTCGCCTCTTTTCGCGTAATTTTGAGTTTTGCGATATAAACGAGCATTAATGAACGGTTGCGAAACAAAAGCCATGCCTGCCAATCTTCGCCAATATCATTACGTCGTTCTGGGGAGCGGCATTGCCGGCCTTTACTTTTCCTTGCATGCGGCTTCCCAAGGCAAAGTGGCGATTCTCACAAAAAAACATCGCGCTGAATCCAACACAAACTACGCCCAAGGAGGGATTGCCGCCGTCACCAGTCCGGAAGACTCCGTCGAGAAGCACATTCAAGACACTTGCGACGCCGGCGCGGGGCTTTGCCACAGGGACGCGGTCGAAACTATTTTGGCCGAGGGGCCGGCTCGGATTGGAGACTTGGTTCGGCTGGGTATGCAATTCAGCGAGCGGGAAGTTTCGCCGGGTAGAAAGCGCGAATGGGACCTCGGCAAGGAAGGAGGCCATTCTCACCGCCGCATCTTGCACGCCAAAGACGTTACCGGTCGGGAAATCGAACGAGCCCTGCTTCGGGCGGTTGCCGACCATCCGTCCATCGACATTCACGAAAATCACTTCGCCATTGATCTGGTTACTTCCCAAAGCCACGGGGAGAGCGAACCGAATCGCTGCCACGGCCTCTACGCGCTGGACACTGGGAAGCGGCGCGTCGTTGCCTTTCAGTCGAATACGACCGTCATTGCCACCGGCGGCTGCGGCAAAGTTTATCTTTACACTACCAACCCGGACATTGCCACAGGAGACGGCGTGGCTATGGCTTATCGCGCCGGCGTGCCGATTGCGAATATGGAGTTTGTCCAGTTTCATCCGACGTGCTTATATCATCCCAAAGCGAAAACTTTTTTGATCTCCGAGGCGGTGCGAGGGGAGGGCGGAATCATCAAAAGCCAGACGGGGCGAGAGTTTATGGCCGATTGCCATCCGCTTCAATCCTTGGCGCCCAGAGACGTTGTGGCCCGCGCCATTGACCGGGAAATGAAACGAGAAGGATCGGAATATGTTCACTTGGACATTACCCACAAACCTGCGCACTTTCTTATGAATCGCTTTCCGAACATCTACGAAACCTGTCTTCGCTATGGAATAAACATCGCCAAGCAACCCATCCCCATTGTGCCCGCCGCCCATTATCAATGCGGCGGCATTCAAACCAACGTCGACGGAGAAACAGCCTTGGAAGGACTCTTCGCCATTGGAGAAGTTGCCTGCACCGGTCTGCACGGCGCCAATCGACTGGCCAGCAACTCGCTTCTCGAAGCCCTCGTCGTTGCCCGAAGAGCGGCCGAACGTCTAAAAACCCTTTCCTTCAAAAAACCGCTCTCCCCCTTTCCCGCGGGGAAAGCCGACAACCAAGCCAATCCTGAAGAACTTGTTTTCATTTCCCACAACTGGGATGAAATTCGGCGCGTGATGTGGGACTACGTCGGCATTGTGCGCACCCGAAAACGTCTTCAACGCGCTCAAAAAAGAATTCTTAGCATGCGATCAGAAATCCAAGAATACTATCATAACTTTCAAACCGTGCCGGATCTATTAGAACTGAGAAACCTCGCCACCGTCGCCGATCTTATTATCCAAGCTTCCATGACTCGTTCGGAAAGCCGCGGCCTTCACTACAACCTCGACTACCCTGAACCTGATCCGAACTGGGCCTCTCGCGACACCATCCTTGTCAAAGGCCAAGCCCCCGGTTTTGCCTCCATTTGATAATTTTCCGCCAAGCCAACCCGAAGGACGGCGGAATAAAGTCTTTCTTTGCAGGAGAAATAATGTAGATATAATTCGCCGTGGATGATGACGTTCCTTTTATTGTAGTTCTTATTTTCTTAACGTTGCGTTTTTCTAACTAATGCATGTCTCCGGAGCAATCGCTAAGGAAAGGAGGACACTGTCCAAAATCGAACGCCGATTTACGACTCGGAGAACGAACAGTCGACTCTTGACGTAGCCGGCTGGATTTCTTCTGGAAGCCAAGATCGTCTGTTTTGTTCTGCGTCGTTGATCCGACAAAGATTGTCTTGAATTTGGTTTTCCCGGTGGGCATTGTTGTTTGACCGTTGGCGGCACGCTTAGCTCAGTGGTAGAGCATTACCTTCACACGGTAGGAGTCGCTGGTTCGAACCCAGCAGCGTGCACCACGGACTTTTTGGTTTGCGTTCGCAGGGTGGGTTGTGGGAGGCATTTTATTCTTTGTCTCCATTTTCGACCCAAGGGATGAACGGCGCCCGCAGTTTTAGGTAAATCCACTTTTCCACACCTCGGAAGGGTTGCAGAAATCGGTAAACGGGCGAATAGTAAAGGCGCAGGCGCAGGACGGAAAGCAACATGACCAAGGAAGAGCGGAACAGGGTTTGCGTCACTTTGGATCCCAACTGGTCCGTCCACTCGGTAGGCTCTTCGTGGATTTTGCAGCCGGCTCGTTTCATTGCATAGAGCAAGTTCACGTCGAAGGCGAGATCGGCGATTCGAAGATTTGGACGCACGGTTTCGGCCGCCTTTTTGGAGAAAACTTTGGCAGGGCATTGGGTGTCTTGAACGTTCAGGCGAAAGAGCGCCTGCACAATGCAGTGGAAGATTCGGCTGGCTAACTGCCTTGCGCGCGTTTGCGGACGGTGAAGTATTGAGCCCGGCAACCAGCGGGAACCGATTACGCAGTCTCGATTTTGGCAAAGAGAAGCCAAGCGAAGCAGCTCTCGCGGAGGCGTTGCCCCGTCGGCGTCGACGTAAGCAATCCAATCCGCCTGGGGCGAGGCTTTCAAGCCTTCAATCAAGGCGCCTCCCTTGCCGATTCTTCCAGGAAAATCCAAGACGCAAACGCCCCGGCAATCCCGGCGGACGCGCTCGACGACTTCGATGGTTCGATCCCGACAACCGTTGAGCAAAACAAGGATGGTATATTGTCCGGGAAGGGATCGATCGAATTCGGCGGCGTAAGCGCGGAGCGTGGTTTCGATTCGCGCTTCCTCGTTGTAGGCGGGAATGAGCAGCAGGAGTGTTTTGCCGGCGGCAATCATTGGTTTCCCTTGGAACCGATTGGCTGGCGAGACTTTTCCCAGCAAGTTTGGGCAATCTTTCCGTTGATCGTCATCGCATTTTGGCGATCATCAGCCCCGCCGCGCTGCTGAATAAGATGTTGGGCAACCATGCGCCCAACCAAGGAGGCACGGATCCTCCGGTTCCCAGCGTCAATCCAAACCGCATCAAAACAAAATAGACAAAGCAGAGGAAGACGCTGCCGGCGACCCCGGCAAACGCATTTCGACGGCCGGCGGCCGCTCCAAAGGGAATGGCAATGAACGCAACGACCAAACAACGCAAGGGCTGCGCCAGCCTCCCGTGATATTGAGTGTCCAGCCGCGCTTTTTCTTCGGGCGACAGATCCGGATGCAAGGCCAAGTAATCGGCAATCTCGCGAAGAGAAACGCTGGCTTCCTTCGCCAATTGGATATTTTTCAGTTGGGAAATCCGAATCTGGCTTCTTAACTGCCGCGGCGTTTCCGTGAACTGCGGCGCTTTCAGCAGGGAATAGTTTGTCTCCCAATAGGATTGCGCTTCTGTTTGGCTGGGGTTCCGGCGCTGAAGCCACACGTTTTTGAACGTCCAGACGCCGTCGATAAAACGCCCGCTTTCCGCCTTCAAATCGATAATCACCCCCTCGCTTAACGGCCATCCGTTCCATTGGCCGAAAGCGCCCTTGCCCAGCCTCCAATTGACGTGGGCGCCAATCATTTCCGTTGTGTGACGATTGTATCTCTCCACCATCCACTCCCGTCCCGCAGCGTGATTTTTAAAAAACCACTTACGGCTCCACAGCGCTTCGTATTTTGCGCCCGGTTCGGCATGCCTTTGCGCTTGCAAAGCCTCAATGCTGAGGTCGTCGCGGGCGCCCCAGCTCTCGTTGATCCAAAAAAGCAGCGCGCTGCAAATCAATCCGACAACGCAATACACCGCCGAAAAACGCCAAACGCCGACGCCGGCGGCCCGCGCCGCAATGAACTCATTGTGCCGGGAGTGACTCGTCAAAGAATGCATCATGGCCAGCAACAGAGCGACGGGAACTACGACTGCCAGCAGTTCGGGCAGCTTTTGCAAATAATAAACGCCAATGTCCGCCGCCGCCAAATTCGCTTTTTGAAAGTCTTCCAGATCATCCAACAAATTGAACGTCAGCCAAAAAACGAAGAGGCCGCAAAGGCAGTAAACGAACGGAATCAGAAGTTCGCGCAGGAAATAGCGATCCAGCAAACGCATCTCGCGCAGTGTAGACGCAAATTTGCTCAAAAAGCAACCGAAGCCGCGCGAGAAAAGGTCTTGCGCAATCGCTCGCTTTTGGCGGATAATGACCAAAGGCTGGCTTCGCAAAGAAAAGTCGGATGGCGGCGGACAAAGTTTCGGATGGCGGCAATAAGCAAAGCAGTAATCACGGCGGCGGGAGACTTGCAAAAGAACATCTCGATGCAGACTTTGGTGGATCGGAACGGAGAAACAAAATCCGTTCTTCAAATCATTCTCGACGAAGTTTTTCAAGCTGGAGTGTCCGATGTGGCGCTCGTCGTGCGTCCCGGTACACAAAAAGCGTACCAAGAGGCTGCGGGCGCCGCCGGCAAACAGCTTTTCCTCATCGAGCAACCCGCCCAGAAAGGCTACGCCCACGCCGTCTATTGCGCGAAAGACTTTGTCAAAAACGATCCCTTCCTCCACCTCGTCGACGATCACTTGTATGTGAGCCGACGCGGCGAAAGCTGCGCCGAACAACTCATGCAGGCGGCCGAAGCCGAGAGCTGCTCGGTTTCCGCCGTGCAGACTACCCCCGAACACTACCTGCACTACTACGGCGCCATTGGCGGCCGGCGACTGCCTCAACAAAAAAATCTCTATCAAATTAACGACGTCATTGAGAAACCCACCCCCACCGAAGCGGAACAGCGCCTCATCGTTTCAGGTCTCAGGAGAGGCAGTTACTTGTGCTTCTTCGGCATGCACGTGTTTTCCCCGACCGTAATGGAACGGCTGCGCCATCGCTTCGAGCGTTCCCCAGACAATCCGCCCCGATTCATGACCGGAGTTCTTCTGGAATTGTCTCGCTGCGAAAAATATCTGGCATGCGAACTCGCCGGCAATCGCTTTGAAATCGCTTCGAAATACGGCCTCTTCCAAGCCCAACTCTCCTTGGCGTTGGAAGGCAAAGAACGGAGCCGAGTTCTCTCTCTTCTTTTAGATCAGCTGGCAACGCACCAACTCCAAAACAGCCAATGACTTCGGAGAGCCTGCTCGTTGAAACCATTGTCTCCGACGATCCCGCATTGAGAAATCGCCCGATCGACGACCTGTGCCGCCGCTTGAATACCAGCGCGTTGCTCGCCGAAACGGAACGGCTCGAACAATTCCGAAAAAGCTCCGCAAACCTGTATCACGTGGTTCGCGCCTTGTTCTTCCTTTATTTCATCCACCGCTTTTCCCTTCCCCGCCGTCGGCAATGCCATCCCGTCGGAAAAATGCCTTTTTCCGCCATCCAAATGCTGCGGGAGCGAAGATTTGAGGAAGCCTTTCGATGCTTCAAAACGCATCCGGCGCAGCAGTGTCCGAGCGCTCCCGTCGCCAGCGGCCTGGCAACGGCCTACCGCAGCTTCGCCTTCCAGAAACTAGCCGACCAAGTGCGCTCCAGCGTCCGAGCCGTGCGAGGGAACCAGTGGATGTTCCGCATCGGACATCCTTACGACCATCCCCTGCGGGTTGCGGAGCCTCTTCTAAAAGTCGATTCCGATTCAGGAATGTATCCCCTCCTCCGCGAAAGAACTCCCGTGCGAATGGACCTTTGCCACAGCGCGTGGAGCGACATTTTCTTTTTAGGCATGGACTTCCCAGAAGGCGCCCGAGTATTGAACATCTCCGTCGACCTGGGCGTTATGGGGCGAGACAACCACGCAAGTCCGCCGGTGGAAGCCTATTTTCGCGTGATTGACGAGCCCGTTCTTCGACTGGCCAGCATCGACCTCGGCGCCTCGGCCTCCATCTCCAGCCTGCGCGAAGTCTTCGATTTCGCCAAAGATTCCTTAGGCTTGCTCAAGGCCGCCATCATTGCTTCGGGCATCTTGCCGCCGGGCATCGAAGGATCCGGCCAAAACCTTGCTCACTTTTTGGAAAGCCTCGTCGGGCAAAGGCGCGGCATCGAACTCGCCAGCAAAGTCAACGACATCCCCCAAGGCTCTCGACTAGCCGTCTCCACCAACCTCCTCAGCGCTCTAATTGCCGTATGCATGCGGGCAACCAACCAGATTCGAAACCTCGCCGGCCCGCTGGACGAAAACGACCGACGAACAGTGGCCGCTCGAGCCATTCTAGGCGAATGGCTCGGAGGAGCTGGCGGCGGCTGGCAAGATTCAGGAGGCATTTGGCCGGGAATCAAACTCATCCAAGGCGCGGCGCCGAAGAAAGGCGATCCCGAATACGGCGTCAGCCAGGGACGCCTTCTGCCGCAACACAAAATCCTGAACGCAACGCAAGTATCAAAAGCCTCCCGCGAGCATTTGCAATCCTCCCTCGTGCTCGTCCACGGCGGCATGTCCCAAAACGTCGGCCCCATTTTGGAAATGGTCACCGAGAAATACCTTCTCCGACTGCCCGAAGAATGGGGCGCGCGGCAAGAGTCCCGCCAAATCTTCGACGCCGTAATCCGCGCCTTAAAACAATCCGACATTCCCAACCTGGCCTCGCAGACAACGCGGCACTTTTTCGGACCCATCCAAACCATCGTTCCTTGGGCGACCAATCATTACACGGAGACCGTCATTGCCGAAGTTCAAGACCGGTTCGGCCGAGACTTCCAAGGATTCTGCATGCTCGGAGGCATGAGCGGAGGAGGCATGGCCTTCTTCTTCAACCCCAAACGACAAGCAGACGGCAAACGCTTTCTGCTACAAACCATGCAAGCTTGCAAAAACCGCTTGGAAGCCGCATTCCCCTTCGCCGTAGACCCGTTTGTTTATGACTTTTCCATCAACGAAGAAGGCTCTCGCTCGGAACTCCTCGCAGGAGAAAACGCCCTCATGCCCAGAAAATACTACGACTTGACGATCCCAAACCTCGTCCGAAAAGAAAACCGAGCGATCCCGGCCTGCGAACACGCCGAATTGCGGGCATTTGCCCAAGCATGCCGCCAACGCCCCGAATTCGCCTCCACTCTCAGCGATATGTTCGACCGCCTTATGCCGCAAGAACCCGACGGAAGCCGGCATGAGCAAAACCTCCACAACTTACTGCGGCAAAACGGATTCGACCCCCTGCAACACGAACGCATCCGCTCCGATATTCAAGCCGGGCGAATCGGCCTGATGCAAAACCGAATCCCCTCCACCGTCTCCGTCGAAGACGCCGACGAATCCGACGTTGCCGACGGGAAGAAACTCTCCCAAAACAAACAATTAACGGAAGCCGGCGAACAAGCCATCCGCCGCGGCGAAGTCGCCGTCGTCACCTTGGCGGCCGGCGCCGGAAGCCGCTGGACAAAAGGCGCAGGCACAGTCAAAATGCTCCATCCCTTCTGTCGATTTGCGGGGAAACACCGCAACTTCCTCGAAGTCCACCTAGCCAAAACCCGCAAAACCAACGCCGAGCTCCAAGCCAACACACCGCACGTCTTCACAACCAGCTACCTAACCCACCAACCCCTCATCCAAAACCTGCGCCAATCCAGCTTCGACCGCGGAATCGAAGTGTTCCTTTCAGAAGGCAAATCCATCGGCCTGCGCATGATCCCCACAACGCGCGACCTGCGCTTCCACTGGGAAGAACGACAACGCCTAGACGAGCAACAAGAAAAACTGCAAGAAAGCAACCGCGCCGCCCTGCTTCAATGGGCGCAAGAGCAAGGCGAAGGCAAAGACTACACCGACAACCTGCCCTCCCAATGCCTGCATCCCCTCGGCCACTGGTACGAATTTGCCAACCTGTTGCGCAACGGAACCCTGTCCCGCCTGCTCCAAGCCCGCCCCAATCTCCAATACCTGTTCCTGCACAACCTCGACGCACTCGGCGCTCACTTGGATACCGCCCTGCTAGGATTCCACATCAAAAAACAAGCCTCCCTCACCTTCGAAGTCATCCCCCGATGGGCCGACGACCAAGGCGGCGGACTCGCCAGAGTGGACGGACGCCTCCGTCTCATAGAAGGCCTCGCCCTGTTCAACAAAGCCGACGAATTTAAACTGCGCTACTGCAACTCCAACTCCAACTGGATTCACCTAGACGGCCTGCTCTCCTTCTTCGGCCTGCAACGACCAGACCTAGCCGACAAACAAAAAACCGCCAAAGCCATCCGCGAAGTCGCCCGCCGCATGCCCTCCTACATAACCCTCAAAGAAGTCAAAAAACGCTGGAGACACGGTCAAGAAACCATCTTCCTCGTGTCGCAATTCGAAAAAATCTGGGGCGACATGACGGCATTGCAAGACATTCAATGCCAATACGCCCTCGTCTCCAGACAGCGGGGACAACAACTAAAAGACCCCGCACAACTCGACGGCTGGTTGCGCGAAGGCTCCGCAGACTACCTCAACTCCCTCTGCCAATGGCCATAGCCCTCCGCCAAACAACCAACGCCTAAAGCGCAAAACAACCCAAGCAACCCTCCAAAAAAACAAAAAGCCGCAAAACACCGCCTCGAACTTTCTCCATCTTTCCCAACTTTTTGCGATTTTTATCTTGCCTCGTTGCGGAAAAGAAAGTATCCAAAATCCCAATCGCACTGCGAAATAGGATTGACTTGCAGATTCGTTTATTGTAAAGTCAGTTTGTTTTTACGGTTATTTGATTTAATAATGATTATTTTCGCTATGAAGAGTGAGGAATATTTGAACGTTAGGGGGGCCGGATTTGTCAAAAATCGGGCATCGGGCATCGGGCATCGGGCATCGGGCATCGGGCATCGGGCATCGGGCATCGGGCATCGGGCATCGGGCATCGGGCATCGGCATCGGGCATCGGGCATCGGGCATCGGCAATAAGTCTGCTCTTTTAGCGGCTTTGGCGGCGGCAACTTGTTTGCTGCCTTTCGTTCCCTTCGAACAATCCCAAGCTCAACTTGTCCTCACCATCAATCCCCTCCAAAGCGACACCAACAACACAACCATCTGGACGTTCTCCGGTTCCACCACCCCTGAAATTTCCTCCTCCATCGCCACATCATCGGACAACTCTAACCACTCTCCCAGCCAATCTGTCTTGTTCCCCTTTGGCTACCTCTCCAACCCTTCCGTCACGCAATTCCTCACCACCAACGCTCCCGCCCGATACAACACGGCAACCAACCATGCATTGTTCGCCAATACTTACAGGATGCCGCAGATCACCACGCCTTCCGGCACCCGAACCATCAGCCACATCCGCCTGCAAAACAACCATCCCACCGACACGCTGGGCATTCGCGTCTCCGGGACAACTTCGCTCAGCTATACCAACGGCGTCGCTGTTTCTTGGACTGGGCAAGGCACTTTGCCCTATCCCATAGGCGACTTTTCCCTCACCGCAGATGGCGAGTATTTTTACGGCGCGCCGGCTTTTGCGGCAGGTTATGTGGACGGGGGCATAGGCAGTCCGACTAGCTTTGACTTGCGGGTGGTGGTTTCCGGCGCGCCCACCTCATTAATCGTTCCCGAACCGGAAGAATACGCCCTCATCTTCGGCCTCTTTGCGCTAGGTTTTGTCATTCTCCACCGCCACTGGCAAAAGAAACGGCAACAAACCCCAACTTCCTAGCCGTCGCCGGCAACTCGTGATTTGCGGGACTGTGGTGCGATTTGTGATTAGTAACGGATGATTTGTAGTTGGCAAACAGCGGAGATTACTTTTTCTAATCTTGTTTTTGCAAGTTTGGGATCGGGATTTTGTTATGTGATTCGCAGTTAGACTAGAGGCTGTTTTTCATAAACCAAATGACGATTAGGCTCTTAACTTTGTTTTCATCTTTGTGAGGTGAAGTTTTTATCGCCATAACAAATTCATGGAAATAGAAAGGAGTATAGGAACGGAGATAAGGGATGAACCGTGGATTAGTGATCAGGGGATCAGTAGGCAGTATTTTGCGGGCGTTGCACGGCAAAACCGTTTTTCCTCCTGTTTCTGAAAGTTCAGAAACAGGGCTTTTGTTTAGTGGCTAGTGATTTTGCGACCTTTTGTGCTTTCTCGAAAAAGGCAAGATAAGAAGAACAGGCGACGTGATTCCTAATTCGCCTTATGTGAACAAGTTACAAGATTATAGCCTATATTGACGGATTTATGGGATTTGGGTGGGAGGTTTTCTATCGATGGTCTTCGAAGAACGCTTGCGGGATTACGCTTCTAATAAGGTAGAATTACGATTGCGCATCGGCGGCGCGCTGTAGTCAACAATCCAACCCGAACGACAAGAACTCAAGCACGCCTCCGACAGACCGCACAAACCCAACAGCTAAGTCGTTCATCTAATCTGTCACAAAAACACCAAGCGCAAGAAACAGGAACTTCTGACACCGAAGAGGTCACTAAATATCCTCCAAGCCGTCTTATATCAAGCGCACAACGGGATGCCTTAGCGAAACTTGCCCTATGAGTTCGGTAACTGAAACTCGCCTCAGATGAAAGTATCAAGCAAGCAAGCGTTCTTGGATAGCGCGACTTTGTTCGATGAGTTAGGCAACTGAAACGCCGTCTAGCATCGCTTTTGTCCTTCCGCGAAGAGCGCAAGATGTAGAAACGACTCTGGCTGTGGTTTCCACGCAATCGACGATGCATAACTCCATGCCCTGTTTCTTCGATTGTTGTATAAACTATTATGTATGAGTGAGTGAAATGTCTCTGCGCAATGCGCGCTCTATTATGTTATTCCAGCGCGAACCCTCATTCTTCATAGATCTTCGTGCTACTGGCAGGGGAAAAACAACCATGTTCTGTTGATGTTTGACGGCATTACGATGTGGGGAAGTGTCAGTTGCAAACGGCGCGGAATTCCGCTGGTTATTATAGAAGATAAGGGGAATGATTCATTAGGATGAGGAGAAGTGCAAGTTGTCGGAGAAGACAGAGCGGCTTGTTTAAGGAGCGCAAGGAAGTTTTTTATGATCCTTGTCAAAGAGCGGATGGTTGGGGAACTGATTAGATAGGGGTTGGGCGAAGAAGTTGGGATGGCATTAGGAGATTTAAGGGAAAGCATTTATGCGAGGGTTTCTGCTCAAGTCATTTCGTCGCATCGTGACGTCTTTATAGGAGAAGTTTCACTGGATAATATAGCAAGATTTGCCTTCTGCTGAAGGTTTTTGGTGTTCGAAGAACAGATGCATAACTTTATGAAATTATGCCATTACAAGTCACAGAACAGTTCGACAACGGAAGGGTTTGGCTTTTGTTTATCTGAAACGTCAAGAGGATCAATTCTTGGCGCCATTCGGGATATTCCATTTAGCGGGCAATCCGATTTAACGGAGCGCTTGGCGACTTGTTGGAAGCAATTCGCTGGAAATTAAATCAGGTTGCAAGCGTTTTTTACTTTCCTGTTTTTTTCTAGGTATCGGGAATGCTTCAAGGTTCTTTGCAAAAATTGATTTGTGAATGAAGGAAAACGCTTCTGTTTTGCGTTTTGAAAAACATGCGGGAACAAGATGGATGGGATTTCTAAGTGGATGATTTTACATTTAGTCGTTCAGCGCAGCGAGGGCGGTGTCTAGTTCGGCGTTGGTGTTGTAAAAGTGAGGGGAAAAGCGAATGTATTGTCGTCCGCCGCGGATTTCTCGCAGAGAGATTCGTATTTTCTGTTGATTCAAAGTCTGGAATACTTTTTCTAAATCTCGCCGAGGATTAGAGGCGGAGAGCATTCCTCCCCAATGAGCGGATGCCATTGAGTCTCCTAGAATTTCCCAGCCGGTTTGGCGGAGTTTTTCCATGAGATAGGCTCGTTTGCGCTTTAAATCGGTTGCAATTGTGGGCAAACCGACTTCTTGAATTAGTTCGGCGGCTGCGCCCAAACCGACGAGGCCGGCCAAGTTTGCCATTCCGGGTTCGTATCGCCGAGCGCTTGGACGAAGTTCTAATATATCGGCGGCTGTGAAGCCCGTTCCCATTAGATTATGCCAACCCCATCGGTTTGGTTGCAGTCGTTCTTGCCATTCTTTGCGGACGAAAAGCACGCCGGAGGCGGATGGCCCCAGCATCCATTTGCGGGAGTCGGCCGCCATGAAGTCCACGTGTCGCAAGCTGGTTGGGAAAGCGCCAAGCGATTGAATTCCATCGATGCAGAAAGCGGCCCCATGCTCGTGCAGAGCGGAACCGATGGCGTCCAAGTCAATGCGAAAGCCGGAAAGAAAGTGGCAGGAAGACAAGGCCGCCAGGCGAGTGCGTCCGTCGACTGACTTCATGACATTTTCTATAGTGATCTCACCTAAATGGGGAACTTGTATCGACCTGACTTCTACGCCCTTCGATTCCAAGGCCATCCACGGGTAAACGTTGGAAGGATAGTCGTCTCGATAAATCACAACGTTGTCGCCCGGTTGAAAGGGGAATCCCGTTGCGATTAGGCTTAGCGAATTGCTGGTGGCGCCCATTAACGCCACTTCGTCGGAACGGACTTGGAGCAAGCGGGCAACCGAGCGGCGCGTTTCCTCTACTGTGTCGCCGGCGGCTACTTCTTGATCGCTGAATTGAGACTCCGTCAAGTAAGCCGACATCCGCTCGGCTACTCGCTTTGGCAAAGGAGACACTCCGGCGTGCGCCAAGTAGATTTGGTTGCGAGCCGCCGGAAACTCGGATAAGCGAAGCGACTCGTTTGCCAGAAGTTCCGAAATGGAAAGCATGGGATTTTCCTTGCGCGACTCTGCTAAAACTCTATCTGATTCAAAATACCCTCATAGTATCCTACCCAGAACCGAATGATAAAGTAAGCGGCAACAGAGAGAACAAAAAAGTAAAGCATGCGCGGCAACCAAACGGCAAACAACTTGAGTTTGCGAAATCCTTCTTCTTGATAGTGAATGCGGAGCCTCTCCAAGTTTTCATCCAATCGCCCGCTCACTTCCCCGCTTTGGTACAAACTGACAAACATATCTGGGAAACAGCGAAAATGGTTCAAAAGTTCTCCCGGCGTCCGACCTCCTTCGATGGCGGATTCAAAAGGGCGAACGGCTTTTTGAATTCGAGGGGAACCGCTGGCATTTGCCGCCAACGTCCAAGAACGCGCCATCGGCGTTCCAGCAGACAGCAACGCATCTAAAGCCAGACAAAGACGAGACAACGAAAGACACCGCCTTGCCTTGCCCAGCAACGGCACAAATCCAAAAAACTTTTCCAACAACGCCCTCACGGCAAAACCATGCGATCCTTGGGCGATGTAAAAAACCGCCAAGCCAAGCAGATAAATTGGAAGCAAAACCGAGCCGACGGCCCAAAGATACGCCCCGATTTCGCCGCTCAAAATCCGTTGCGGCGCGTTGGCCACGGTCAGCGCAAATACGGCGACGTGAACGACGAGAGCCGGATAAATCAACTGCCGAATCACTTCGCGCGCCGCCTGCGCTCGTTGCCGATAAAACTCGGACAACAAACGAAAGCAAACGTCGAGACGCCCGCTTCTCTCTCCCGAATCCAAAAGCGCCAAGTCAAAGGCAGGAAGCCATCCCCGGATGCTGGCCGCCGATTCGGCGAAGGTGGAACCTTTCTCCAAACGATCCATCAACTGCGAAATCTGCCGGGCAAGAGAGCGGAAGACTTTGGCTCGGTTCAGCGATTCCAAACTTTGAACGAGACTGAGGCCGGCCTCAGTCATCATGCCTACTTGATGATAGAACTCCGCCTGCCTCTCCATCTGCCGCGGCGTGGCAATCAAAGTTTTCCCTCTTGGCGCGCGGCGCTAGACTTCCGCGTTTTCACTTCCCATACCGCTTCATCAAGAAGCCGGTTTGTCGGATTGGCACCTTTTCTTTCTTGTAAGGATCCGCTAACTCCGGCAAATGCGGTAACCGTTGACGCGCCGAATCATAGAAGAACTGCCCGATGTGCCAGTGTTGCAATCGCTCAAACTCTTCCATTGAATGTTCGTGTTTGAATGTTCCCATCTGATACGCCACCTGCCGCATCCCGTCCGTCCAATGCTTCTCCGCTTTCTCCAAAGTGATAAACACGCCGGCAACCGCTCCTTCGGTAGTTTGAATCACATGGGCAAAGTCTCGGACTTGGCTCAGGGTCGGTTTGCCCGCCTTGACTTGGGCGAGAATCTTGCGCTTCTTCTTGCCGTTCTCTTTGACGGGATAAAGAAGCCAGCCTTTGCCGTCGATGCCTTTGTCACCGCGCTGAACCTTGTTGGCGACCATCCCCGGAATGCAGGCCTCTACCGCAAAGATTTCAAACGCAAACGGATCATCCTTCGCCAATCGCCGCGCCGATGCTAAATCAGCGGGAATGCCTTGTATTTTGATGTCTTTTTCAGGCATTTTGGCTTCGTTTATCAGACGGTTCCAAGCCACCGTTTCTGCCGCGTAAAGCGAAATATCAACGCCGACAAACTTCCGCTTTAACATAGACGCTGCCACCACCGTCGTGCCGCAACCGCAAAATGGATCCAAAACTACATCGCCCGGATTAGTGGAGGCTTGGATAATGCGCTTCAATAACTTCAATGGCTTCTGAGTGGGGTAGCCTTGTCGTTCTTTTTTGGGAATTTGCCCTCCAGCCGGAATATCCGTCCAATAATCCTCTGGGATTTTGCCTGAGCCAAACTCGGCTTCAGCTTCTTCTCGTCCTCTCTTGCCCTTGGTTTTTGCTGACGGCGAAATAATGCTTGCCGTGCCTTCAGAGTAAGACCGCCTCTTCATTGTGATTTCGTTGTAAGGCACGCGTACCGCATCCGGATTGAACTTAGTTTTGAGCAACGGGTCTGCTTGCGTTTTGGGGTCTTGTTTGGTTTTCCCATAGCAGAGGATGATGTCATGTTTGCGTGGAAACCAATTTTTCGTGCTGCTTGGCCCCGTATAACACCAGACAATTTCATTACGGTAGCATTTTGCGCCGAAGATGTTGTCCATGATCATTTTCAAGTAATGGGAGGCGTGCGGGTCGCAGTGCAGGTAGATGGAGCCGGTGTCTTTGAGCATTGCGTGGAGCAGGGCGAGGCGTTCAGCCATATAAGCGCAGTAAGCCAGCATGCCGCTTTTGCCGAGGATCGTTTTTAGTCCTAGCATGGATTTGAAGGCAGGATGGTTGCAGTAGTCGTCGTGGTAGATGTCGCCGGTGATTAGTTTCACTCGGCGGTCGGCTTCCGGGTTCCATTGCCACATATCTGTGAAAGCGGTTTCTTGGGCGGTTTGGGCGTCGTCGTCGGATGCTTGGCCTGAGCCGAAGAGGATGTTGTAGTTGGCGCCGGAGTTCCACGGCGGGTCGAGATAAATCAAATCGGCTAAGGACGGCAGTAGGTCGGTCAAGCCTCGGTTCCAGCGGATCCATTGCTTCAGGTGTTTGAGGCAATCGCCGTAATACACCGTCTCCGTTTTCATGGCGGTTTGTTTTGATGTTGTGGTCATTTCTTGTTGATCGACTTGCGGTTATGCGTCCATCGTCCAAGCGTCGTCAAAGCCGGGCTTCTTCTTGCCTGTTTTCGTCGTCGTCTTCGTGCCGAATGGGTGGTTGAACCGCTTCTTCTTGTTCCACGGCGGGTCAGTGGCAATCAAATCGGCGATGCCCGAATTGAGTCCGCGCAAAATAGGCAGGTTATCGCCGATGAAGACGGTTTGGTTCTTGCAGTTCATCTCCGGAATAAATGCGTTCAATTGGCGGGTTTGCCAAACATTTTAAAGGAAAAGTTGCTGAACCTCTATATTCCCATTTTTTGAGGGAGTGGATTTTTCGAGCAGAGTTAACGGCGTTGGGGCGTTCCCCATTTCGAAAGACATTTTGATTTTCGTCTTCCATTTCTCGGGTTGTCCCATGATTTGAGGGATGAATACTTTTTGGTTGATTTCTGGGGCGACTGCGTCGTCGTTTTGGCGCGGCATTTTGGGCGCGGGGCTCTGCAACATGCAGCCTGTGATTTGCAGGGCTGTCGATTGAATTCTTTCGCTTCCTTATCCGCTATTTTCTGGAGCGGCGTTCTGACTTCGAGTTGTTGGGCGGTTGAGGCGATGGAAATGCACATTACGCAGCCTATGAGGATGGCCTTTTTGAAGAATTGGGGTTCTTTGCAAAGGTTGCAGGACTCCACAGCATCGTCTTGGGTTGTGTGTTCGGCGTCCATGTCGCTAATATTCTTTTTCGTTGTGTTCTTGAAGGGCGGTCAAGCGAGGGAGTCGTCTAGGGATTTTTTGAGTTCCGGCTTGCCTTTGAGTCCCACGTGTTGCTCTTGAACTTTTCCATCCTTGAAAATTAGGAGGGTGGGGATGGAAAGAACGGAATACTGCGCGGAAATCTCTTGGTTTTTGTCGACGTCAACCTTGCCGATTTTTACCTTTCCCTCGTATTCGCCGGCCAACTCGTCGAGAATTGGGGACAGCATCTTGCAGGGGCCGCACCATTGGGCCCAAAAATCAACCAGCACCGGCGTTTCCGATTTCAAAACCTCGTTTTCAAAGTTTTGCGAATTCAAATAGATAATATGTTCTGAGGCCATTTTTCGAATGGAAGTTTTTCTCTGTCGTTTTCGATTTGCTTATTATTTGTAAGTCTGAAGAATTCTTGTTCAGGGGGCGATGCGCCAATTTCTCCGTAGTCGCTACATTCCAATCCAAAGCAGCTGCGCCAACACCAGAGTTAACAAGATAACGGCGATAATGGCCAGGCCTTTGTCGACGTCGCTAATCGCAGGCGCGTGCCGGGAGGCGCGGCGCGGCGCCATAGATGGCGCCGGACGAGGCGGCGCGGAAGGAACGGACGCTCTTCTCGGAACGGCGGAAGGCGCTGCCGGCAATTTTTGGGTTGCCGCCGCCGTGCGGGAAGCCGCTGCTGTGGGCACTGAGGATGGGGCTGGCCTCGCGCCGATAGCGGGCGCCGGAGCAGGAATCTTTACCGTTGGCGCCGCGGTGGGCTTTGGAGGCAGGTTGATTCGAACCGTTTCTTTCTTCGGTTGAACTTTCGACGCATCCGAGGGAGATTTGCCGGCGTCTTCGGCCTTTTTAGGAGTGTTTTCAGCCATAAATTTTGAATTTAGCCGGGGGCAAATACGGTGTCAATCCTTTCCAGATCTTCTTTTGGATGGCTCTTTGGTCGCTTGAAATTGGGAAAGATTCAGAGGCGATGATCTCCTTGCTGCGGCGCCTCCGGATTTGCATCCGGCCCAAAATAGCGTAGGGCGACCAGAGGCTCCACTTGGCTGGTGTTTTCGAAGGCGACGCCGGCTTTGGCGGCGTTCTCGGTGCAGAACACTTCATCTTCGGTCAACTCGTGAAAGCGGATCAGCTTCGGGCAATCTAAAGTTAGATTGTTCATTTTGCCTTTGCCCTGCGTCACGATCAAGCCGTATGCGCCTTGGTCTTGGATGACGCACTTGCTTCCGGGAGCGATGGTTAGTTCTTTGGCGGTGAAGTATTGTTTGCCGTTGATTTTTCCGTAAACGATCCAACGGTCTTCCCATTCCTCGCCCGCTGAATTCGCTGTGTGCACAGGTTCCAAGTAGTGATTGTCTTTGAAGGTCGGATCTACGTTGGCTTCCCAATCGAGCTGGTCGATGATGAAGTCTAGGTCTTGATGTTTATCCGGCGGCATGTCCTTTACCAAAAGAGACCGGGGGACCTCTCTGCCTTCCACTAGCGATTGAAACATTCCAAAGACGTCGGATCCCCACTGCGGCTCGTAAGTGCAAAGAGAGCCCGGCGCGTGCAAAATGCCCGGGCCGATCAACCATCCCGTTCCCGGCTTGAGCCGATAGGCTCTGGACAAGTCGAGTATCCCGTTGTCGCCTCGATTCCAATGTTGCAGGCAATTTTTAACTTGCTGCTTGGTCGTTCCGGGTTCGAGCCCCATGAAGGTGTATGGAAAGTTGTTGCCGATGTTGTTGTGCTGCGGCGGGAAGTAATAGGATTCGGGCTTGCCTTCCTGCCCCACTAGATTGGCCCACTTCTCCGATTGATGCATGTGATGCGGGATGGGACCCATGTTGTCGAAAAATTTGGAATAAACGGGCCATTTTCCGTATTGATTCCAAATGCGCTCTCCGATCAAGTCTGCGCCTGATTCTTGGATGGCTTGGCGAAGGGTGAACCGCTCCTTGCCGGCGACCACGTAGCTCAAACCTTCGTCGGGAGTTCGATTTTCGTTGGCCGCCGGGGTTGTCGAGGCAAACCAGCGTTCGTCAATGCCGCCGCGATGCAAACCGTAGGCATAGAGGTCGTCAGGATGCAGTTTGAGCCGCTTACCGGGTTGCAGAAAGGAACGAGGCACCCAACAGGGAGACAGGCGAAGAAGCCCGCCGGTGTCCTCAAGTTGCGCCTCCACGATCTTTTTTACATTGGACTGGACGGTTTTTAAATCGGCAATGGTGTTCATATTCTTTTAGGATCGTTCCGCCATTCAAAAAGCCTCCGTTGGCCGGCTTGAAACGGCTTGTTGAAAACCGCAGACAATCTACCCAGTCAGAATCCCGAATCGCAAGAGAATTTCCTCAAAATTCAAAAGATCCTCAAAAGAGCGTCTGTCGGCAAAAGAGCCGTAAAAAACGGGCTTTTCGCTTTGCGTCTTTTGGAAGATTGGCGTTGCGGTTTCTTTGCAAGCGTCGTAATATGGGCGGCAGATTTCAACTTTTTGCTAAGACTATGTATTTTGGAGTGGATTATCATCCGGAGCATTGGGTTTATCCCTACGATGGAAACGCGGAAAACCCGGAAGAGCGCTGGAAGAAAGACGCCGTGATGATGTCCGCCGCCAACGTGAACGTTATCCGCGTTGGCGAATACGTTTGGGGCTTGTGCGAGCCGGAGGAAGGCCGCTTCGAATTTGATTGGTTGTGGCGTCTCATGGATGTGATGAAAGGCCACAACATCGACGTTGTCTTGACCACGCCCACGGCCGCGCCTCCGATTTGGCTGGCTCAAAAACACCCGGAAATCCTTCCCATTGACGAGCGCGGGCTACCCCTCCACGAAGGCACTCGCCACGCTGTTTGCTACAACAGCGACCTGTTTTGGGGCTACTGCCGGAAGATTGTTCAGGCAATGGCCTCAAAACTGGGGAAACACGAGCAGTTGATCGCTTGGCAGATTGATTCCGGCATCGGAGGCCACACAACCGAATTCTCCTTCAACGAAGAAACCAAAAGAGACTGGTACGCTTGGCTCAAAGCAAAATACTCGCGTGAGGAAGACAAGGATGAAAAAGAGTCCGTTGCCCGCTTAAACGAACTAATGGGAACCCGGTTCTGGGGGCAAATCGTCAGCCGATGGGAAGACGTTCCCATGCCAAAAGCGGCGCCCACGGTGCATAATCCGGCTCTTGTGCTCGACTGGATGCGATTTTCCAGCGACACCATCGTGGCCTTCATTCGAATGCAGGCCGCGATTCTCAGGGAACTGACCCCGAATATTCCCGTCACAACGATGATGCGGGCGTTGTCCAGACACTACGACCACTTCGACGTGGCCGAACAACTGGATTTTGTGTCTCTGGACAGCTATGCCACCATCAAATCCAAAGCCGCCGTCAACGCCATGGACATCGACATCCTCCGATCGTTGAAGAAGCGAAACGTCAAAACGCCGGACGGAAGCGACTACGGCTTTTGGGTGATGGAACAGAAAGCGGGCAACGTCAATTGGCAGGAAGTCAATTCCTTAGTTCGTCCCGGAGTGGTCCGGCTGTTCACCTATCAACTAATCTCGCGAGGCAGCGACGGCGTCCTCTATTTCTTTTGGAGGCAACCGCGAATCGGCTCTGAAAAATTTTACGGCGGCGTGCTCAATCACCGCGGCGACGGAGACAATCGAACCTATCGAGAAGTTAGCCAAATTGGCGAAGAGTTGAAACTGCTAAGCCCCGCTATTCAAGGGACAAAAGTTGTGGCCGAGACCTGCATTCTCTACACTCACGACAATGCGTGGACTCTCAAACAGAAGATGCAGCCGAACCGCCACTTTCAACTTTGGGATCACATGCTCCGCTTTTACAGCGCGTTTCACGACCGCAACATTCCCGTCGACTTCGCGCGGCCGACCGACGATCTCTCAAAATACAAACTCGTGGTAGCCCCTTCGCTTCATCAGCTTGCTTGGGGAGAAGCGGACCATTTAAAATTGTACGTTCAAAACGGAGGCACCCTCGTCGGCACATTCAACACCGGCCTTGTGGACGAACACCATATTGCCCCCCGCGACGGAATGCCGCTCAACCTAACGGACTTGTTCGGCTTGGAAGTGGTCGAATTCGATCCGATTCCCCCCGCGGAAGAAAATCACCTGAACATGAGAGGCGCTTTCCCAACAAGCCACCTGCACCCGGCGCAGCTCTGGTGCGACGTTATCGAACCCAAGGAATGCGAAGTGCTGGCCACGTTCGCCAAAGATTTTTACGCGGGCAAACCGGCCTTGACGATCAACACCTTTGGACTCGGCCGCGCGATTTACATCGGCACCATGAGCCATCGATTCTTCTATCTTGATTTGGTCAACTGGCTGAGGCAACTCAATGGCCTGACCGGACTTCTCAAAGTGCCGGAAGGCATCGAAGTAAGCCTGCGGCAAAAAGAAGGCATCAAAATTTACTTTTTATTGAATCACCAAAATTCATCCGTTCGGCTTCAATTTTACAAGCCGGTCCACGATTTTCTCACCGGCACCACCTTTCAGGGCGCCTACGACTTGCCTGCCCACGGCGTTTTGGTCATTGATGAACAACCGTCCTAAATCTTGTCCAATCGACTCTCCTCCCGCGCCCGATGCTTTTCATGCGGGCAAGGCGAGGACTTTGGCCAATTGGCGGGGCGTTCATCCCTCTGAATCCGAGTTTCCTTTGCGATACCGGCCTCAAACCTTGCAAGACTTGACCCGCGCTTTGGTGAAAAGGCTAAAATTCGAGCAGAGACAATCAGAAACAGAAATCCTTCGCGTCTGGACGGAGTCCGTGGATCCAACCGTCGCCGCTCACGCCGCCCCGGTTGGTTTCCGCAACGGCACTCTCTTCGTGAAAGTGGACAGCAACGTTTGGCTGCACGAAATCGTCCGCTACAGGCAAAAAGAAATCCTCGAACGTCTGCAGAGCAGTTTCGGCAGGAAGAAAATCCAAAAGATCTGCTTCAAAATCGGGTAAAATCCGCCATCGCCGGCGCCAAGTTTGACGAGACAATCTTTTTCACCGCTTCGGCAATCGCTATGAAAAAAAAACCGCCGTGCCGAAAAGGTGGCACGACGGTTCCAAAAGAAATTCGGAGAACGGTTAGTTTGATTTACTTCCTTCGGCGCAACAGAAGGAATGCGGCGCCTCCCAAAATCGAGAGCAAGATTGAGCTCGGTTCGGGGACGGCGGTAATCTCAAGGGCGAAGTTTCCCGTGCCGGCGTCTTCCAAGAAAGACCAGCTGACGTTGCCTTCCTCGTCTTCCATGCTGACCCACATATCGTTTGCGCTTTGGCCGATGGTTGGCGGATTTCTTGTGTAGATGCCGACTGTTTGTCCTTCATTCAAGTCTTTGAATTCAACCGTTACGGTTATGCGACTGGGCAAAATTGCCGGGGTAATATCGTCTCCCTCGATTAATAAAGACCCGGTGCCCGGACTCAGCACGTCCAGATTATCCAAATCAAACGAGTGTCCGATCAAAATGGAACGGCTTTCGTAGAGAATGGTTCCCGGTTGATAGGTGAAAGCCGCACCTGGATGGGCGGGGCCGTTGTTCTGTCGAACTCGGATCACCATCGAACCGGCGACTTCGGAGGTGTAATACTCCAATCCGATGCCGCTCAGGATGAAATTCTCATCCCATCCAGCAAAGGCGACTTCGTCGCCAAATTCCGTAGGTTCAAAAACGATATCCCCTAACGGATCTGACTCATTTAAGTAGATTGTTTGTTGCGCTTGCGCATTGAACGCAACTCCCACGCTAGCGATGAACGCTAACAACTTTCCTGTCGATGCTGTTTTCATAAATACTGCTATTTTCTTTTCTTAGTTCGTTATCTGCGTTGCGACTCTGTCGATTTTCTCAACTTTGTCAACCTTAATTCACAAAAATATTTCCGTTATTTTGGCCGGCGGCGGCGCAAGGTCAAGGATTTTTAGTACTTTTTTCCATTTTTTTTGTCTTTTTAGGTCGGATCGGCTCTTTTTTGCGGTTAGGAACATTGTCGGCGAATGATTTTTCCCATTTTCTCTATGCCGGTTTTGATTTGTTCGATAGGGGCGTTGCCAAAGCTGAGGCGCATTTCGGAGCTTGGTTTGGGGCGGACGGGATCGTCTGCATAGGCATATTCGCCGGGAACGTAAAGGACGTCGTTTTCCAAAACTTCTTGAAAGAAGGCGGTTTTGGGGCCGGTTTTGATTTTTTGAGGCAGCTCGGTCCAAAGGCAAAGGCCTCCTTGGGGGGCTGCGGTTATCGTTTGCGCTGGGAAATGCTCTTGAACGGCGTTGAACATGGCCTGCCCTTTTTGGGCGTACTGTTCGGTAATTTTTGCCAAATGGTCCGCGTAGGCGCAGGAAGTCTGTTTTTCATCTTTGGCGTGGTTCTTTGGAGACAGCGCTGCGGCCAGGATTTTCTGCAACAGGTGCGCCGTGCCGAAGTCGTGATTGCCCTTGATATTCAAGAGGACTTTGCGGAGTTCTGACGGGAGCAGGCCAAAACCGATTCGAATGCCTGCGGCGAAGGGTTTGCTGTAAGTGCCGGTGTAAATGACTCGCTCCCGAAGGTCTGCGTCCACGAGCAACGAAGGAGGCGGTTGAAAGTTGGGAAAGCGGAGTTCGCGATAAGCGGCGTCTTCCAAATAATAAACGGGGTGTCCGGCTTTGGATTCATAACGGCGGAGGAGTTTGGCGGCCTCTTGCTTCTTTTCCAAACTGGTTGTGATTCCGGTGGGATTTTGGAAGTAGGTGATGGAATAAAGGAGTTTTAACCGCTGGATTTGCCCGTTGCGGCACAGCGTTTGGAGAACGCGTTCAAGCGACTCAATAGAAAGGCCGTCGGATTCCATGCGAACGCTTCGCGCTTCAATTCCACGGCTTTGCATGATGCCGAGGAAGACGAAGTAGGTTGGGTCTTCAACGAGGATGACGTCGCCGGGATCGCAGAGCGCCTCGGCCAGCATGTAGAGCAACTGCTGTGAACCGTGGGTGATGATGACCGAGTTTGCCTCGCCGGGTTGGGCGGCGCGGCCGTCCAAGGCGGCGATTCGGGCGGCGGTAAGCGACCTTAGCCGTTCGTCTCCCTCGTTGGCGCCGTATTGGAGGGCGGCGCGCGCTTGCTTTGGTTCGCGGAGGATTTTCTCGATCAGCCGATGGATTTCTCCGACGGGAAGAGTTGAATTGTCCGTGAACCCGGCCGCAAAGGAAATCAAGTCAGGCTTCTGGAGCGCTTGTCGCATAAGCCACAAGATCGGCGGAGGTTCCGTGCGCCGTCCCAGTTGCGAGAAGTGTTTATCTGCGTCGTCGTTTTTGCCGTTGGGCATCTGTTCGCTCAGAATTAGGCTTTTTTCTAGAGACGTCGAGAAACTTCGCCGCGGCGGATTCTGGGCAAACGTGTTGACAAAACGCGGCCGTTGCCGGATTTTCCTTTTTCCAAGACGGACGATTAAATTGTTGACCAAACCGCGAAGGACGAGCGAAATGTTAAACTCGGAGAATCTCGACACTTCACAAAAAGCGTTCCAGTTGAATCTGGACAACGCCGTTTATGGCACGCTTGTGGAAATTGGCGCCGGGCAAGAAGTCGCCCGCTGGTTCTTTCGCGTCGGCGGCGCTTCGGGGAGCATCGCAAAAACCATGTCGGCCTACGACATGCAGTTTAGCGACGCCATTTACGGCTCTGCCGAACGTTATGTGAGCCGCCAGCGTCTCACCACGATGCTGCGCCATGAATTTAATCTGTTGATCGAACGGCTCGACCAAAAACGAGGGGAGTCCTCCCGCTTCTTCGCCTTTGCCAACACCGTTGCGGCGAAAAGTTTTCGCCGAAGGTCGGACGCCCACGGCTGGATGGGCGTGCAATTTCAACACGAACCGCGCGCCAAGCCTTCGCGGGTCATTATTCACGCCCGGCTTTTGGACCCCGAAAACTTTCAGCAGCAGGACGCGCTCGGTTTGGTCGGCGTGAATTTGATTTACGGCGCCGCAAAACTCTTCTCTCATCCCGACGCCTTGATCCGCTCCCTGCTGGACGGCTTGACGCGCAAGCGCGTCGAGATTGACATGATCAAAATGACGGGGCCGGCCTTTCCGGGAATCGACAACCGTCTGATGGCGCTCAAACTCGTCCAATTCGGCCTCACCCAAGCCGCCATGTTCACCGCCGCCGGCGAAGTGGTTCAACCGGCCGAAGTCCTCTACAAAAGGCCCATCCTGCTGGAACGTGGATCCTTTTGTCCGCCCTCCAAAATGCATCTGGACATGCTCGAATGCGGCAGAGAACGCTTCCGAAAAGAGCCGGGAAACGCCGGAGAAGAGCCAATTGTTCTCTTCGAAATGAATATGAAGGACGCGGTGACGTTCGCGCTGGAACAAGTCGCCAAAATCCAAGAAGACCGCCTGCCGGAAGAATCCTCCTCCAGCTTGAACTCGCAGGACTTTCTAGACCGCGCTGATATTCTGGCCGCGCTCGGCCATCCCGTTTTGATTTCCAACTACTTCCGATACTATCGGCTGGCCGGCTACCTCTTCCGCTACACCGATAAAATGGTGGGGCTCGTTCTCGGCCTGCCCAACCTCCAAGAACTGTTTGAAGAAAAATACTACGCCGACCTTTCCGGCGGCATCCTGGAATCCTTCGGGCGCATGTTCAAAAACGACTTGAAGATTTACGCCTATCCCACCAGAAGCCCTTCTGGCAAAATCCTCACCGCCGAAAATATTCAAGTAGCGCCCCATCTGCGGCACCTTTACGCTCACCTCTACGAAAACAACCGCATCGAGTGCCTGCGCAACTTTCAAGAAGCCTGCGTCGGAATCATTCACCAGGAAATTCACGACGGCATCCGAAACGACAACGGCGACTGGGAAAACGCCGTCCCGCCGGACATCGTCAAACAAATCAAAGCGAGGGGCGTTTTCGGGTTTCCCAAAAAAGCCGCCCCGCAAACAGCCGAGAGACTCGAAGAAAAGCGCTAACGCCTCTTATGGAAAAAATGTCGGCGAACCCGCCTCCCGCCGGTTGGGAATCTGTTTTCCTCGTCGCAAAATTGTGCGCGGCAAACAAGTTGCGCTTGGGAATCGTTCCTTGCCTTCGCCCGCAAATCTTCCGCGAATCCAGTCCCGCTTCGCTTTCTTGAATATCAACGGCGCAGTTAAAATACCGCCGAACGGCGGAGTGGTCGGCGAGAAGATGGCGTCGAACTTTGCGCCTCAATTTGAATGATCGGCGACGGAATCCGGTCTTTCGGCCGGGCAGATTGCCTCCGCGCCTTCTGTTTCGTCCACTTCGCCACTCGCCGCATCGTTGCACTTTTGGTTTGTCGGAAACAACGGTTACAGGCAATCTTTCTCTTTTATATGAGGCGATTGAACGTGGCCATCATCGGAGGCGGAACAGTCGGCGGCGGCGTGTTCCGGGCGCTTCGCCGCAACGGTTCTCTTCTCGCCGCTCGGATCGGCGTCCGCCTTCGGGTCAATCACATCGTCGTCCGTCATCCGCGTAAACAGCGCTCGATTCGGTTTCCCGACCGCTTAGTCGGCGCCGATTGGGAAGCGGCCGTCCGCGATCCCAACACCGACGTCGTCGTCGAACTGATTGGAGGAACCGCCGTTGCCAAGTCCGTTGTGGAAACCGCCCTCAGGCTCGGCAAGCCCGTCGTCACCGCCAACAAAGCCTTGCTGTCCGAACACGGGGAATCCCTCTTCGCAACGGCGGCGTCCAACGGCGCCGGACTTTACTACGAAGCCAGTGTCGCCGGAGGCATTCCAATCATCAAAGTGCTGCGAGAAAGTTTGGCGGGCAATCGTTTCCGCCGAATTTACGGCATCCTCAACGGAACTTGCAACTACATCCTTACCCGAATGGAAGAGGACGGAGGCGATTTTGCCGCCGTTTTGGCCGAAGCCCAAAAAAAAGGTTATGCCGAAGCCGACGCCTCTCTGGACGTAGACGGCCTGGACGCCATGCACAAAGCGGGCATTCTTGCCTCGCTCGCCCACGGTTTTTGGGTGCGCCCTGAATGGATTCACGCGGAAGGCATTCGGAAAATTTCCCGGCTAGACATCGAGTTCGCCGCCCGTCTTGGCTACAAAATCAAACTTTTGGCCTCTGTCTGCTTGCTTTCATCTCCCGTTCGATCGGCCGATTGCCCTCAAATTCAAGTGTCCGTCTGCCCCGCGCTCATTCCCCGCTCTCACGTGCTGGCCAGCGTCCGCGGCGTTTTTAACGCCGTCTTTGTTCACGGCGATGTGGCGGGGGAAACACTTTACTACGGACGGGGCGCCGGACAAGACGCCACCGCCAGCGCCGTTTTGAGCGACATTGCCTCCGCCTCTTTGGACTATGGGGAACATTCAATCCGCCGCGTCCCCGCCTTTTCTCTCTACGCTTCGGAAGGGCAAGTCATCCCGTGGGAAGAATCCGTCAGCGAATACTATCTCCGCCTCACCGTCGTGGACAAACCCGGCACTATGGCCCAAATTTCCAACGTGCTTGCCCGTCGAAACATCGGAATCTCCTCCATCGTCCAGCCGGAAGGACACGAAGGCGCCTCCGTTCCCTTAATCCTCATGATCCACGACGCCGCCGCAGGCGAAATGATCCAAGCATTGGAAGAAATTCGCCGCTTAAGCGTCGTCAAGTCCCCTCCAAAAATGATTCGCGCCGAACACTTTCACTGACCATGTCCGCTTTCCCACCCCATGCGCCCTCTTGTTGGCAAGGCGTCATTCCGCGCTACGCCGAATTCCTGCCCGTGTCGGACTCCACACCGATCATCTCCTTGTGCGAAGGCAACACGCCCTTAGTTCCGGCGCGCAACTTTGCGGAAGCCGTCGGCGCCAAGTGCCAGCTCTACCTCAAATACGAAGGGCTAAACCCCACCGCATCGTTCAAAGACCGAGGCATGACCGTGGCCATCAGCAAAGCCTGCGAAAAAGGCGCCCAAGCCGTTGTCTGCGCCAGCACCGGCAACACTTCCGCTTCCGCCGCCGCCTATGCCGCCCGCGCCAAACTCAAATGCGTCGTCATCCTGCCGCACGGCAACATCGCCATGGGCAAACTTTCCCAAGCCCTCATCTACGGAGCCCAAACCATCGCCGTCGACGGCAACTTCGACGTCGCCCTGCGCCTTGTCCGCGAACTTGCCGCCATCGCTCCCGTTGAAATCGTCAACAGCATCAACCCCGTCCGCATCCAAGGCCAAAAAACCGCCGCCTTCGAAATCTGCGATCAACTCGGCAGAGCGCCAGACTTTCACTTCCTGCCCGTCGGCAACGCCGGCAACATCACCGCCTACTGGCAAGGTTTCCAAGAATACTTTCGCCACCGCCGCACAAAGCAAAACCCTAAAATGTACGGATTCCAAGCCGCCGGCGCTTCTCCCATCGTAGACGGCCGTCCCGTCGAAAAACCCAAAACCGTCGCCTCCGCCATCCAAATCGGCAACCCCGCCGGCTGGAACGGAGCCGTCCAAGCCGCCCAAGAATCCGGAGGCCTCATCGCCAAAGTCACCGACGACGAAATCCTCCACGCCTACCGAAAAATCGCCCAAACCGAAGGCGTCTTCGTTGAACCCGCCTGCGCCGCACCCCTAGCCGGCTTTATCCAAAGCGTCCGCAACGGCCGCATCCCCGAAGGCAGCCTTATCACCGCTACCATGACCGGACACGGCCTCAAAGACCCCGATTGCGCCCTCGCCGCTTCTGGAAAAGAGCCAGAACTCGTTCCTCCCAACGCCGCCGCCCTCATAAAAACCCTCGGCCTGTAAGCGAAAAAACCGTTTCCCAGCCTCCGCAACAATGGCTCTCATCGTTCAAAAATACGGCGGCACCTCGGTCGCCAACGCTGAACGCATCAAAAACGTCGCCCGACGCGTCGCCGAACGTCGCCGCCAAGGCGATCAAGTCATCGTCGTCGTCTCCGCCATGAGCGGCGTCACCGACCGCCTTATCCGCCTTGCCAAGAGCGTCTGCGCCCCTTTGCAACAACCCCCAGAGCGCGAAATGGACATGTTGCTCACCACCGGCGAACAAACCGCCATCGCCCTCACCGCCATCGCCCTCCAAGCCTTAAACATCTCCGCCGTCTCCCTCACCGGCGCCCAAGCCGGCATCCAAACCGACGGCGTCCACACCAAAGCCCGAATCCAAAACATCACCCCCAAACAAGTCCATCAACTCCTCGACGCCGGCCACGTCGTCATTATCGCCGGCTTCCAAGGGCAAACCCAAGACGGACGCCTCACCACACTTGGCCGCGGCGGATCCGACCTTACCGCCATCGCCATCGCCGCCGCCGTCCGCGCCGACCTTTGCCAAATCTACACCGACGTCGACGGCGTTTACACCGCCGACCCCCGCATCCTTCCCCACGCCAAAAAACTCCAAGAAATCTCTTATGACGAAATGCTTGAACTGTCCAGCGCGGGCGCCAAAGTTATGCAAAGTCGATCCGTTGAATTCGCCAAAAAATTCCGCGTCCCCTTTGAAATCCGATCCAGCCTCAACTACAATCCCGGAACCATCGTGAAAAAAGAAACCGCCAACATGGAACATGTCGTCGTCCGAGGCATCTCCCTCGACAAAAACCAAGCCAAAATCACCCTCCTCGGCGTCCCTGACCGACCCGGCGTCGCCGCCCAAATCTTCCAAGCCCTTCACCAAGCCTCCGTCAACGTCGACATGATCGTCCAAAACGTCGGCCACGGACCAAAACCAACCACCGACCTCTCCTTCACCATCGACCGCGCCGACCTGCCCCAAACCCAAACCCTCATCCACTCCCTTGTCCCCAAAATCGGATTCACCCAAGCCCTTCACCAAAAAGAAATCGGCAAACTCTCCATCGTCGGCGTCGGCATGAAAAGCCACTCCGGCATCGCCGCCAAACTCTTCCAAGCCCTCGCCGATCAAAACGTCAACATCGACATGATCTCCACCAGCGAAATCAAACTCTCCGTCATCGTCGACCTCTCCCAAAGCGAAACCGCCCTTAGCGCCGCCCACAACGCCTTCCTCCGCTAAAACCCAAAACCCTATGAAAATTCTAAACAAACACCCGCGCACCCTCCCACAACGCCTTGTCTTCTATTAAATCCTTGGAAGGTATAGAAAACTTCTATAGAATGGGAAGAGTCAGCTAAGATCGACAACGGCCCAAAAATAAACTTACAAATAAGAGCAAAGAAATACAGAATCTAAATAGGGAAACACCAACTGTGAATTACATATTCATCGCCCGCTGTAAAAAAGATGGTGGATGGGATGCGGTAGTGAGCAGTAGCTTTGCCGAACACAACGCTAAAATGGACGATGTAAAGGCCGGCGGAATGCATGACTTCGTGATCGAGTAGGAGCATCCCAAAGTCGCCACACACGAGACTTTGACTATGTCGCCAGCGTTTAGCGGCTGGCGCGAATCTGCCGGCGTTGTTTAGAAATGAAGGTCTACACACTAGCCATTCGAACAGGAAAGACCCGGCCAAGTTCTCCAGCAAGATGTTTAACACCCGCAAAGAACTGCAGGATGCAGTGCAGATCTACTGGTCAATGCGCTATGATCTGGTTGCCAGCAGTGGAGATCCGGACTACACACTCAAGGAACTGCTGAAAATACAAAGGAAAGAGGCTATTCGCGGGCCAGAATTTTCCCTCAATGAACGTTCGTCCTCGATCATTGTTATGCTGGATAACCAAGCCTTTAGTTTTCTCTTTTGCTCCCGACATCCTTGCTTTTGCTCTTTCTGGTTTCGTATCAATCCCTAGTCGGCAACATGTTAGTCTCCACGACACGGATCTTTTTTATAACCGCAAAACAAATAGCAACAGTGCGTCTAATATCACAGAGGAAGGCGACCTTGATGCCGAACGATTAGTGGACGAAATGTTTCCAGATGGGATAAAGCAATAAACAAAATCGAAAAGAGCTGGAGAATCAAAAAGTATTCTAAAATTGCGGAAGTAACGCGGTGGTAGAGAGTTAGTCCCGCAGTATGAGAAAATATCTGTTTTTTATTTTAGTTTGTATCGGTCTTGCCAACGTCGTTCTTTTTCCAAGAATCTTCCTTTTAGAAGTAATTTTTGAAAAGCCTTCTTGAAGTTTATCAAGACCAGAGGTTAGGTGTTTTTTACTCTCTCGCAGATTCTTCGATTTCCTTCTCTCACGCCATATTCTCGCCGATCGGTTTTCGCTAATAGATGCGCTTCTACATTGATTTCTCATTTCTTCTCATCAAAGACCTCCGAACAAATTCTTAGCAGGTAGCCTTGACAGCAAGCACGAATGGGGGCAATCGTTGGCTTCGTGCCCTCAAAGATCAAATTAACCACCCGTTCCTTTCCAAACATCGCCCGAAAAATCTTGGCCGGCAATGCGGATCATTCCAATCTATTTGTTGATAGACGAGCGCTTTCTCAAAGAGCCTTCGACGACTATGATACTGAAGTTTGTCCTTCAAGCCTTTGGCGATGACTTTTCTTACTTTCGCCGCCTTTTTTTCGTCTGCGTTGGCAGTGTCGAGTTGATGGCAAAAACGAAATCCAACACAGTGTTTCTGATCTCTTCATCACTTCAATCCAAACAGAAGTTTTTCAGGCAACATCTGCCCGCCCCCTGTATTTCCCATAAGCAATCTGGACGGATTCCACATCTGCGGAAACACGACTGTCTTTCAATTTGAGGACGCGAAAAGCAAAAAAAATTATACGCATTTCCTCCGGAAGAACAAGTCTCTATGAACGTAGCGATTGAGTTCTTTTATATTGCCGCCAAATCCTTTATCGCCCTCGTGATTCGGCCGACAAACCCGCTGCCTTCGCCCTCTGCCAAGTGGCCAAGAAAAACTCTCCATCCCTTGAGAATCATAATTGCAGGCAACAAACAAACCGCCAGAAAAACCCCATCAATTGAAAGAAGCAAAACGAAATCAAAGAAAAATAAGTAGGGAGAAAAAATAAGAAGACACCACGAGAAAAGGATGACTGATAAAAACACTACTCAGAAACAAAAGAAACCCCCGGCAAACAAAGTTTGCTGGGGCGGAGGCTAAGTTTGAATTAGCGAACTTTCGAGGAACAATACCATTGGCTCCGCCGTTCATCCGCGCGCAATGTGGATGGCCGCTTGGCGGCGTTCAAACGAGGTTTTTCTCCGATCCGCTGACCGGGTTTCCTTACAGGATGATGATCTATTACATGCCCAACTTGCAACAATATCGAATGGTCTGCTCGGCGAAGTTTGGGTTCACGCCGATTGATTTTCACACCGCTACCTTAATATTCAAAGACTAACGGTTGTCTTTGTGGATTTCTTCAAAAGAGATGGCTTCTATCAGGTACGGAATCATGGCTTTACTCGGAAGAACTCAGAGTGATGGGAAGAGCGGAGAAAAAGCCAGATCGATCCGCCATACGTGGCGTCTCTCCAAGGGCCGGCCTCCGATGGTTGAGGCAGACTGCAAAATGCCTCTATCCCAAACAATTTCCACGCCGTCGCCTTGGTGGTTCAGCGTTATCCTCGGCGCAACTCCATAAACCTCAATAGTGAAATCAACCACTATGTTTGGGAGTAGTAGGGATGTTCTATTCTAAAAACGCCATCATCGTTCGGTTCTCGATTCTTTATCAACTCTTTCACAGGTGGGATTCTGACCAGCGCATAATAAGTCGTTGAGGTCACCGCCTCTATCTCTTGTTCTGCACGCCAGAGTAAACGTCCCCATATCTTTATGCACCTGAGTAGTAATCGGGTAATCAAGCACCAACTGAAAACCCCTGTCAGCATCTTCCTTTATATCTTTGGGGAGTTTTAAGATTCTCATCAGCTTCCCGATAAAAGAATCTTCAGCATCTCGAAGACGAATCACCAAGGTGTGCAATTTCGTCAAACCTGTAGGCAAATTTAGGATCGCATCATAAAAAGTCAATTGCTCGGTAGAGGTGGACACCTCCCTAGTTTCAGAGTTGCCGTCTGTATTAGTGTATTGAATCTCAAGCCTTTCCTGCTCTGTCGTTTCTTGCCCGGTTGTTTCCCATAACCCGCCGGCAAAGCATGCGGCGTCCATCGCAATCATCGGTCTCCACCTTTTCATCACTTTCATCTTTAACTCTAAAAAAGGCAAATTTTAATTGACGCTAGGGAAAGGACAAGATAGAAAAGCCGCGGGGGGTTGGGGAGTTTCGAACAGACGCAATCAAGCATGCTGTATTTCTCCGCCAACCTAGCAGATTCATCCAGCAGTTCTTCTTCATCGGCGCGTTGTTTTCGCTGTTTCTTCCACTCCTTTGCCTTCCCGCTGGTGTATCTCCGCGCGTGTCTTGTCGAGTTAACGGCAAGTGCCAGAATTTCATTGCGGCGTAGGCGTCGTTCACACCCCAAAACTATCTCCATTCCCGGTCGTCGTAAGGCCGCGGATACGGCAAATGCCTGGGTCCGCGTCCCATGAAATTTCTTTGCATTGATAACCCATCAACTGAAGCTGCCCAATTCGAATCCTCACAACTATTAATCCACAAACATTTCGTCGTAGCCTTCCTGAAAAGCCGCCGCAGGATAAAGCAAAATGCCGCCGCAACCGGGAATCGCCAACCGTTCGCGTCGACGCAAACCATTGAGGCTTCGCCGCCGCCGCAAGGCCAACAAAACCTGCTAGCGCCAGATTTACGGGCAAGGCAGTGGGAGAAATCCCTTCGGGGAAAAGGACTGCCGCCGGAGTAAAACTCCCAAGACAACCGCAACCTTCCGGTCCGTCGCCAATCCAAAGCGCCGACTTTTGAACTGCAAAAACCGCAGAAGTGCAAGACGCCGCCATCGCCGGCAGACGAACGCGGCAGACGCATAGAATTACCATTCCCAAGCCGAACTCCCACACAATTAGCAGGCCTACCGCGCTCCGCCGCCATAAAAAAGGTTCAACGCCGTTGAACTTCAGGATTTCGTCCAGAGCGGACGGCTCCAAAATCTTCCCTATCGCCGCTAGAATTAGATAGCCGCCAACCAGCTTGTATACCCAAAGTCCCAAGCGGTGCGAAACGGCGACTTTGCGGAAAAGGAGGGGGAGAAAGCGGAAGTTCATGGAAAGGCAAGGCTGATTTTGCTTCGTTTTTGACTGCTAGAGGTCACTAAATCCATAAGTAACCACTTCCCCGATGACGGTTCGCAATACCGTTGACAGTAGATCAGTTTTACAGTATCGAGATAAGCCGGACGCAAATGAATTTTCGCAGTCAAAATAGCTAATCTCGCTGGTTTCCTCTAAAATATCTTGCGGCGTCCGATCAAGTCGAATAATCTGAGATAATGGATTTCCAGGACCGGACACGCCTAAGTTATCTTCGTTTTTTAAGATATAATCCCAAAGATAACCAAATCGTTTGATTTATGTTCAACAGTGCCATATATGACTTTTTGGTACAAACGTCTTCAAAGTACTGTTTGTATCCTGTGTCTTGAGAATTCCAGCGATGTATTGTGGCCACGATATTCTCCGGTCAACTTCGTTTCCCTTAAATGGTGGTTTAATTCTGGTGGATGGAATATCTCGACGATTCCCTAACACCGTCCACTCTGGCGGAGAGGGTTAGCAAAAGTAATTGTGTTTGTTGGGATGCCTTTCAATAGAAGTTTTGAGAGAGTGACGAGATTGCTTTAGGAAAGGGAGTATTTGGCCGGCATGTGGAAGGCTTGAAGTCTTCATAACGGCCGCTGGAAAAGGCTTTTACAAAACCTGCCACCGCATTAATTGCAGCGGCTTCTTGTTCGGCGCTGATGTCCGGCGAGACGGTTTTGGAATTTGCGGCAGAGCCGGGCTCTCAAAAGTCTCGTCGACGTCCACAAAGTCGCAGTTCACTCATTCTCTCAAATAACCCAGCTCTCTTGCCTTCCGTTTCTCATGAGTCTCCTCCAATGCGGAGGCAATGAAAAAGAGAGCAAGGAACCCTAAGGAGCCAATGGCTATGGCAGACACAAGAGACCAAGGCTATTTCCTTTTCATAGCAGATTGAGTTAAAAGTGTTGAAATACACAGAGAATTTGCATCAAGGATTATTTGCAGCATTCGCCGAAATACCACGAAGCGCCGCAGTTTTCCGTATCATAGAAAGTGCTGCTGCAATAAACGCTTTTCCAAAGGCTTTTGCAGCAAGACCAAGTTGTCCAACCGCCTAGTAACTGTCCGTTTTGTACGGAATAGGTATACATGCTACAATGACGAGTACCTGAAAGACAGAATGCTTCCAGATTGGGCATTTGGTTCAGCAGGGAAACCGTAAAGATAGCGGACTGGATAACCGCTGGATTTTGAAACTTTATAGCTATTTTTGTTCTTTATTTTTAACTCCCGTTCATTTTGGCAACGAGTTGTCTTGTCTATTGCTAGTGAGAAGATCTACGAGTGGGGTGGAGAAAATTAAATCTTTTTTAGAACTTTGTTTGCGTTGGGGCGGACGTCATTCTTATACTATGAGGAAGTTACGCTGTCGAGTTCGCCGGGCGGGAGTTTGTTATAGTTTGGGTTGATGTGTTGGTGTTTGTTTGTTTTTTTGGTGGTTTCGGATTTGGCGGAGGGCCCAAGAGGCGTGTTCGGCGATGAGATGGTCGTTGTGTTGGGAGAGTTGTTGGAGGATGGGGAGGTGGTCGGGATTTCCGGTGTTGCCGAGGGCGACGCAGACGTTGCGCAAGAATCCTTTCCATTTGGCGCGGTAGATTGGGGTGTTGCGAAAATGTCGTTTGAAGGCGGTTTCGTCAAGCTGTGCCCAGTCTTGGAGGGAGAGTTGGTCGAGTTCTGGTTTGGCATGGGATTTCATGATTTGGCCTTCTTGGGCGAATCGGTTCCAGGGGCAGGCTTCCAAGCAGTCATCGCAACCGAAGATTCGGTTGCCGATTGCGGGTCGCAGTTTGGGTGGGATGGGGCCTTTGAGTTCGATGGTGAGGTAGGAGATGCAGCGGCGGGCGTCGAGGACGAATGGTTGAGGGATGGCTTGGGTGGGGCAGGCGGTGATGCATCGGCGGCAAGTGCCGCAGCGGTTTTTTTCCGGCGGGTCGGGGGGAAGTTTGGCGGTGGTGAGGATTTCGGAGAGGAAGAACCAGTTCCCGAAGGAGCGGCTGATGAGGTTGGTGTGTTTTCCGATGAAGCCGATGCCGGCGCGTTGGGCGAGGTCTCTTTCGAGAATGGGGCCGGTATCGACGTACCAGAGGGCGTTGGCGGGGTGTGCGGCTTGGCGGATGGTTGCGGTTAGGGTTTTGAGTTTTTTGGCGAGGATGTTGTGGTAGTCGACATAGCGAGCGTAGCGGGCGATGATGCCGCGGCTTGTTTTTTGCGCGGGCGGTTGTTGGTTGGGGTTTTGTGGTTGCTGCTTTTGGAAGTAGCTGGTTGCGAGGGTGATAACGCTGCGGACCTCGGGCAGGATTTGGGCGGGGTTGAGGCGTTTTTCTTGATTTCGCTCTAGGTAGGTCATTTGGCCGTGGCCTCCGATGGCAAGCCATTGGGAGTAGTGTTGGCCGCTGGCGGGTGGCGCGGCGTTTGTGATGCGGCAGGCGTCGAAGCCGAGTTTGGAGGCTTTGGCGAGGATTTGTTGTTTGACGTGTTCGGGGCTCATGGAAGGCGTTCAAAGATTGCGTCAGTTTGTTGGTTGGTATGTTTTGTTTTGGGCTTGGCGGTATTCTTGGATCACTAGCGAGGCGATTAGGCGGAGGGGTCGGTTGTCTGTGAGGATGATGGCGTCGGATTGTTTGTAGCAGGCGGTCCGTTGCTGGAGCAGTTTGCGGATGGTTTCTAAGGGATTTTCCGTTTGCAGAAGCGGGCGGTGTTTTTGGTTTTTGACTCGGCGGTAGATTGTTTCGGGGGAGGCCCATAGGCAGACGATGAAGGAGGATTTTTTGAGGAGGTCGAGGTTGCGGTTGTGGGTGGGCAGTCCGCCGCCGGAGGCAATCACCGTCCGTTGCCATTTGGCGATTTCCTTTGCAAGGGCGCATTCCAAGGCGCGGAAGTGGGCTTCGCCGTCGGTTTGGAAGATTTCCGCGATTTTGCGGTTTGTCCGCTTTTCGATGAGTTGGTCTGTGTCTATGAATTGGTAGCGCAACGTTTTCGCCAAGCTGCGTCCTATGGTAGATTTTCCCGCGCCCATCAATCCGATGAGGGATAGGTTGGAAATGGAGCGTGTATCGGCCACGAAAGGCAGTTAACCCTGTTTTTTTGTTTTCGCCAAGTTCATAAGCTGGAGCGGCGGCGGTTTTTTAGAGAGAGAGCGGGGCAAATGTTTCGGTAGGCGTGGAGATTTCGGCGGCGGTTTTTTCCTTTTGTCTTTTGGGGTGCGGTTTTTTAAAGTGGCTGGGTGTCCAAGGACGAAAGCCAAGAGAAGGTATTCAGAGGGATTGGGGTGTCTTGCGGGGTTTGCCGCGGTCCTATCGTCGTTGTGGGCGGGCGGAATCTGAAAATTCCGAACTACCGAGTTGGAGAGGCTGAGGTGGATCGGGAAATTCAACGGTTCCGGCAAGCTCTCGTCGAAACTAGGGAAGATCTGAAGAAGATTCAGCGTCAACTGCGCCGGAGAATTGGAACGAACAAGGCGCGAATTTTCGACGCTCACTTGCTGGTGCTGGAAGACCAGACCATTCTGGATCAAGTTGTTCAACTAATCAGTGAGGAAAAGGTGAACGTCGAGGCGGCGTTTGATCGGGTCACGCAGAAATTTGCCGCCGCGTTAGATGCTATTGAAGATGATTATTTGGGCGAGCGGGCGGGCGATATGCGCGATGTGGCCTATCGAGTCATCAGCAACTTGTTGGGTTGCCGCGCCGATCCTTTGGGCGATCTTCGGGAGCCTTCGATTGTCATTGGGCATGACTTAAGCCCCTCAATTGCCGCGTTGTTCAATCGCAAGATGGTTTTGGGATTCGCGACCGATGTGGGCAGTCCGACCTCCCATACGGCCATTTTGGCCCGCTCGTTGCAGCTTCCCGCGGTGGTGGGGCTTCGCGATGCCGCTCGGCGGCTGCATTCAGGGCAGGATGCGTTGTTGGATGGGTATAGCGGCGCGGTAATCCTTCGTCCTTCGGAGCAGACTCTCTTCGAATACGGGCAAGCCGCCAGGCAGCGCAAGGATTTTGAAAATGAATTGGCGTCCATTCGCGATTTGCCGGGCGAAACGCTGGACCGCGAGAAGATTCAATTGACGGTCAACATTGATCATCCGGACGAAGCGGAGGACGTCGGCAAGTTCGGCGCCGAGGGAGTGGGGCTGTTTCGCACGGAATACTTGTTCATCAACCGCGCCGAGCTTCCGGATGAGGATCAACAATTTGAGGCCTACCGCAAAGTGGCGGCCGCTCTGGCTGACAGCCCTTTGTTCGTGCGGACGCTCGACTTGGGCGCCGAGAAAATGGCGGACTTGTTTCCCAATTTTGAAGAGGCGAATCCCGCGCTCGGCGTCCGCGCCATTCGCTTTTCCCTCCAACACGAAGAAATGTTCAAAATGCAGATTCGGGCCATCCTTCGAGCCAGCGCCCATGGTCGAATTCGCTTGCTTTATCCGATGATATCCAGCGTGGACGAATTGCGGGAGGCCAATTGTTTGTTGGACGTTTGCCGCAGCGAACTGAGGCGGGAGGGGGTTCCCTTTGACGAAAAAATTCCAGTAGGCACTATGATCGAAACCCCCGCCGCCGTGATGATTGCGGACGTGCTGGCGAGGGAAGTGGATTTTTTCAGCATTGGCACCAACGACCTCATTCAATACGGATCCGCCGTCGACCGGATGAACGAGCGCGTGGCGCATCTATACGAGCCTACGCATCCGGGAATCTTGCGATTAATCCAGCGCGTCGTGGATGCCTCCCGCGAGGCGAATCTGCCGGTGAGCGTCTGCGGCGAAATGGCGGGATATCCGCTTCTCATTCCGTTGTTGATCGGTTTGGGAATCCGTCATTTAAGCGCCTCGGCGCCTCTTATTCCTCTGGTGAAGCATTTGATCCGCAATCTCGAACTGCCCGCCGCCGCCGCTCTGGCGGAGGAAGCCTTGTCCTCGAAGTCTGGAGCCGAAGTCGAGGCAGCGTGCCGGAGGCTTGTGCGGCGCATTGCTCCCGATCTGGACGCGCCGTATTAATCTTTTATTTCTGATAATATGAAACTTGTCGTCCTTGCGGCCGGATTCGCAAGCCGGTTGCATCCGCTAACCTTGACTCAGCCGAAGTCTTTGCTGGAAGTGGCCGGAAAACCGATCTTGGACCGTCTCTCGGAGAATCTCGAGGCTATCGACGCGATTGACCGTATTTTTATCGTGTCCAATCAGAAGTTTACGGCGCACTTCACTCGATGGGCAGACGCCAAAGCAAAGCCCTTGCGGAAGCGAATCACCATCGTCAACGACGGCTCGACTTCCAAAGCAGACCGGCTTGGCGCCATTGGCGACCTCGCCTTTGTGATACAAGAACGTCGCGTCTACGATGATGTGATCGTAGTCGCCGGCGATAATCTATTCAGCCAACCGCTGGGATTGTTCGGAGATTATTGCCAAGAAATCAACGACCCGGTATTGGGAGTATACGATGTCGGGCGACTTGAATCGGCTAAGAATTATAGCGCGGTGCACATAAATGTAGAAGGCCAAATTACCTCTTTTGAAGAAAAGCCCGAAGCCCCGGAGACAACGCTGATCGGCACCGCGCTTTATTACTACCCCAAAGCCGTCTTGCCTATGATTCACACTTACCTTGCCGGCGGGAACGACCGGGAAAAGCCGGGCCACTTCATCCAGTGGCTTTACCCTCGCCGTCCGGTTTTCACCTGGTCGGTTCCCGGCATTTGGTACGACGTCGGCTCTAAGGAAACCCTGGAGGAGGTGAACCGAATTTTCAAAGGTCGTTAACGTCTTATTTCGGTTTGGGAAGATTTCTCTTGAATCCAAAACCCGCTGTTGAAAACCCCGTCGATCACCAATTCCTTAACTTTCCAGGTGAGCGTCATCATCATGGCAACCGGCATAAGCAGGGGAACGACCGCCATCCACCAACGGTTCATTTCCATAACTTGAAAGGGGAAGTGGAAAAACGATGGCGTCAGGCCTCCTCGTAGCATCGTTAGGTAGGCTAAGCTCAATAGAGCGGCGATTCCAAGAATGGCGCGATTCCAGCGGGCGAGCATTTTTGCGTCGTTTCTAAGATTTTCATCGGGAAGCATGGAGGTAAGTCGAAAAAGAACTAAGTTGTAATTATAAAGAAACAAGAGCGAGGAAAGATAAAGAACCTCGACGGCAATGGTATAGTGGGGAATGTGCGGCAGGCGAACCCGAAAATAAAGAAAGGGAGACAGCCAGGTGTTAATGATGGCCAACACTTTGGCGCGGTCCAGCGCCTCGCGCCAAATTCGCTCCTGCGGTTGAAAGTGGGCGAGTTGCATGAGCCCGAAAAAGAGAAGTCCGTTGGCGGTGCAGGGAATAAGGGCGCTCAAGCCTTGCCCGCCGGGAAAGGTTTGGCTCTGCACGCTGGCGATGAGCGCAACCGGCAATCCCCAAAACAAGGCCGAAAGGCCTCGGAGCATTTTGCCGAGCGACCTAAGAAGTTCAGGAGTGGGAGGAGAAAGAGGCATTGTCAGCCGGGCCTAGAATTGTAGATAAGTGTAATCGTTCAAGCCGGAGGTGTAGTTTTGAAGAATTTGCATTGCTTCGGAAGGTTTGAGGCGGGCTTCGGCAATGGCCGATTCTACTTGGGACTTCATCCGGCGGCTCAGTTCTCTTTCATCGTATTGCACGGCGCGCAATGAACCTTGAATGGTATTTCCCGGAATAATCTCTTCAATATAGTAGCCGCACGGCTCGTCGGCATCAAGAAAGATATGCGCTTCGTTGACCTTGCCGAACAAGTTGTGGAGGTCTCCCATAATGTCTTGATAGGCGCCCATTAGAAAGAAACCGAGATAGTAGTCTTGCCCGCCGGATTGGCCGGCGAGTTCGTGCAGTCGAATGGTGTCTTGGCTCCCCTCCAGATCAATGAAGCGATTGATTTGCCCGTCCGAGTCGCAAGTAATGTCGGCCAGGGTCGCTTCTTGAGTGGGTTTTTCAAGCAGTCGGCTAATGGGCATGATGGGAAAGAGTTGATCGCATGCCCAGTGGTCCAGCAGGGATTGAAAGACGGAAAAGTTGCAAAGGTATTGGGCGCCGACCCGTTCCTCAAAACTTCGGATTTCTTCGGGAACGAAGGACTGATGAGAAAAGCTGGATTGCACCGCTCGACAAATTTCCCACGCCAAGTCCTCAATTTTCGCTTTGTCTCGGAGGCCGAGGATGCCGAGTTGGAACATATGTTGGGCGTCGTCCCAACGCTCCATCGCGTCGTGAAACGCTTCGAGTTTGTTGCCGGAGGGGAGGTTTTCTTGGATTTCAAGCAATTCTTGGATAATCGGGTGTTCGCCCTCGCCGTAGACGAACCGCCGCTTGGAAGCGCCTTTTTCGACGGCGCCGAAAACTTCCACAATGAGCGCGCTGTGGTGCGCCACAATTGCTCGTCCGCTTTCGCTGATAATTTCAGGATGCGGCGCTCCTTCTTCGTCGCAGATGTTGCCAATGTGATAAACGATGTCGTTGGCGTATTCTTGAAGCGTGTAATTGGTCGAACTTTCGCAGGCGGTGCGGCTTCCGTCGTAGTCTACTCCCAGTCCGCCTCCAACGTCGATGCTCTGAATGGCAAAGCCCATTTTGCGAAGTTGGACGTAAAGCCGAGTCGCCTCTTGCGCGGCCCGTTTGATGGATTGTATGTCGGGGATTTGAGAGCCGATGTGAAAGTGCAACAATTGAAATCTGCCTTGGAGATTTTCAGCGATCAATTGATCGGCGGCAATGACTAGCTCGGCGGTGCTGAGGCCGAACTTGGCCGCCTCGCCGCTACTGTCTGCCCATTTGCCGGCGCCTTTGCTTAGGAGACGAACGCGCGCGCCGATAATGGGACCCACGTTGATTTCCTTAGAAATTTTGATAATTTGCTCCAGTTCCTCCAGTTTCTCAATTACCATGATGACTTGCTTTCCCAGCTTGACGCCCATAAGGGCCATGTGAATGAAACTGGGGTCTTTATATCCGTTGCAAATTAGCAGGCTTTTGGGAGAAGTTTGCAATGCCAGCGCCGCAAACAGTTCCGGCTTGCTCCCCACCTCCAACCCAAAGCCGTAGGGTTTTCCCGCCTTGACGACTTCCTCGACCACTTCGCGAAGTTGATTGACCTTGATGGGGAAGACGCCTCGATAACGCCCCCGATACTCGCATTCTTCGATGGCTTTCTCAAATGCTTCGTGGATTACTTTTACGCGATGCTGAAGGATGTCTTGAAAGCGGAGGAGCAAGGGAAAGCGCAGGTCTCGCCGCTTCGCTTCCGAAACAATGTGAAGAATATCGACGGTCAATCCCCTCTCCGGATCCGGCGAGGCGAAAACATGGCCGGCCTCGTTGATATCAAAGTAACCGGCGCCCCATCGCTTGATGTGATAGAGATCCCGAGCCGCCTCCAAATTCCAGGCTTCATTATGGGAAGACGCTTTGTCCATGATTCTTCGATCTAAAACCGAACCCAAGCAGACTCTATCGACAGTTGACAAAAATTCAATCCTCGCGGACGGTTCTTTGCGCTTTCTTCCCGCGCTTCTCCCAGCCGCCGCTTCTCTTTATTCTCCAAGATCCCGCACAAACGACGCCATTCGCTCCAACCCCTTTTCCAGACTCTCCAAGCTGGTGGCATAACTCAGCCGCACGCAGTCCTCGTTCCCAAAGGCTTCTCCCGGAACTGCGGCGACTTGTTTCTCCTCTAACAGACGTTCGCAAAATTCGCTTGCTCGCAAACCCGTTCCGGCAACGTTGGGAAACAAATAAAACGCTCCCAAAGGCTCGACGCAGCGAATTCCTTCCATTTCCCGCAACCGCTCCAAGGCCAATTGCCGCCGCCGATCAAACTGCGCCAGCCAATCAGCCAGATGCGCTTGAGAACCGCGCAAAGCGGCAATCCCCCCCATCTGCGCAAACGAAGTCGGATGGCTGGTGCTGTGGCTTTGCATCGCATCGACGGCTTGGGCTATGCATTCCGGCGCCGCCATAAATCCCAAACGCCAACCGGTCATTGACCACGCCTTGGCAAAGCCGTGAACGATAATCGTATGATCGTAATGTTCCCTAGAAAAAGACGCCGCGCTTTGATGCGTTGCCCCCCCGTAAAGAAGTCTCTCGTAAATCTCGTCGCTCATCAAATAAACGCCCTTTTCCACGCAAACATTCCCCAACAACCGCGTTTCCTCCGGCGTATAAACCGTTCCCGTGGGATTGCTGGGAGAGTTCAATATGAACAAACGAGTGCGATTGGTGATGGCTTCCGCCAACTGCTCCGGCAAAACCTTGAAGGCCGTCTCTTCGGTCGTCGGCAAAACAACCGGCCTTGCCCCCGCCAGCTTGGCCATTTCCGGATAGCTCACCCAGTAAGGCGACGGAATAATCACCTCATCGCCCGGATTGCAAACCGCCATAATGGCGTTGTAGCAAGAATGCTTGCCCCCGCAACTGACGACAATCTGCGAAGGCGAATAGCGCAACCCGTTCTCCTGCCAAAACTTGGCCGCAATCGCCTCGCGCAATTCCCGCACGCCGCCGCTGGGCGTATACTTCGTGAAGCCGTCGGCCAAAGCCTTGGCCGCCGCCTCCTTGATATGTTGCGGGGTGTCAAAGTCCGGCTCTCCGGCGCCAAAGCCAATCACGTCCCCGCCTTCGGCCCGCATCTGCTTGGCCTTTGCCGAAATAGCCAAAGTCAAAGACGGCGCCAACGAAGCGGCGCGGTCTGAAATAAAATGTTCCATAGCAGTTCAAAAACGCCTTCCTCCGACAAAACTCAACCCCGGATGAGGCCTGGGAAAATACCCCATTCCCGCCGAGAATCAACCACAACTTCCCAGCGCCGTCCATCCGCCAAACCAGCCACTGAGCCGTCACTAATCCGTTACTAAGCCGATACTAAGCCGTCTCAGAGGGCTTTTGGAGCCGCCAAAACGACCCCAAACCAGAAAACTCCCAAAGCCCGCCCAACCGCGCCGAAACAACGATTTCCCTCGCCCCTCCAATCTGCTTTGCCCGCCCAACCGCTTCCCTAACTTTTCTTTTTCTCTGGATTTTGGACTTGACAATCCGTTGGGGGAGATTAGAAATAAGGCGAACTTTAACAAATTCAAGCGATGAACGAGAATGAAATAAGCAAGATTGAGCGTCGGATCGATGCGAGGATAGGCGTTGGAGTGAAGAAGATTATTGGCGTTACCGTGGTGCTGTTTGTATTGCTTGCCTTTGGAATATCGTCACCGATTATGTGGCAGTTTGGTCGGGTGAATACCAAATTTGATGAGGTGAAGGCTTTGGTAGAGAAGAACACAGCGGTGATTCGTCAATTATCTGAAAGCATAAACGTGAAAAATGAGATTGAAGCGGCAAAGCAAGGGAGTGCCATAGCACAATTCAACCTTGGCGAGATGTATAACTATGGCCGAGGCGTGCCGGAGGATGCTGTGGAAGCCGTGAAGTGGTATCGAAAAGCGGCCGAGCAAGGGAATGCCGAGGCGCAATACAACCTTGGTGTGATGTATCGCAAAGGCGAAGGCGTGCCGGAGGATGCTGTGGAAGCCGTGAAGTGGTATCGAAAAGCGGCCGAGCAAGGGCTTGCTAATGCGCAATACAACCTTGGCGTAGCGTACCACAAAGGCGAAGGCGTGCCTCAGGATTATGCGGAAGCGGTGCAGTGGTATCGAAAAGCGGCCGAGCAAGGGCTTGCTAATGCGCAATACAACCTTGGCGTAGCGTACCACAAGGGCGAAGGTGTGCCGAAGGATTATGTGGAAGCAAACGCTTGGCATCTCTTGGCGAAAGCAAATGGAATCAAAGAATCTAGCGAAGCAGTTTCTTCCCTTGAAGAGCGTCTCACGGCGGAGCAGATGGAGAAAGGGCAAGCGCGGGCGGCGGCACTGCGTCGCTTGATAGAACAGAAAAGCGCAAAATGATTTTTCCATTCAGGGCGAAGAGAAAAACCAAAGCGGTTTCTCAAAAATGGACATGAAACAAATCTCATCTTTATTGGCGGCCGTCGTTTTGCTTTGCGGCGCGGGAATGGCGAACGGGCAGGAAAGCGAGCGTTTCAAGGCGACGAAAATAAAAGCTGAGCAGGGAAACGCCGAAGCGCAAATCAAACTCGGCGATATGTATCTCGAAGGCGAAGGCGTGCCTCTGAATTATGTGGAAGCGGCAAAGTGGTTTCGAAAGGCGGCCGAGCAAGGGCATGCCGAGGCGCAACTCAACCTTGGCTGGATGTATGACGGAGGCCACGGCGTGCCTCTGAATTATGTGGAAGCGGCAAAGTGGATTCGGAAAGCGGCCGAGCAAGGGTTTGCCTTGGCGCAAATCAGACTTGGCAAGAGGTATCGTTATGGCCAAGGCGTGCCGCAGGATAATGTGGAAGAGGCAAAGTGGTATCAGAAGGCGGCCGAGCGAGGGAATGCCGGTGCGCAAAGCCTGCTTGCCAATCTGTATTACGAAGGCAAAGGCGTGACGAAGGATTATGCGGAAGCGGCGAAGTGGTATCGGAAGGCGGCCGAGCAAGAGAATGTCGTGTCGCAACACTGGCTTGGCAAGCTGTATTACAGAGGCCATGGCGTGCCGAAGAATTTCATTGAAGCATACGCTTGGTATCTCTTGGCAGCAACCGGCGACGTATTCAGCAGAGAAGAAGTTTCTTCCCTTGAAGAGCGCCTCACGGCGGAGGGGATTGAGAAAGGGCAAGCGCGGGCGTTGGAACTGCATCGCTTGATAGAGGAAAGGAAAGAAAACCCGAAGCCGTCCGTTGAATCTCCATGAAAACGAACGACCAAGAAATGACCAACAAAGAGCTCCAAATCTGGATCGCAGGCGAGCTGAAGAGTTTCAAGGCGGAAATAACCGGCGAGTTGAAGAGTCTCCGCTCCCATGTGGACGGCGAGTTCAAAGCGATTCGGGCAGAGTTGAAAGGTGTTGAGTCTCGGTTGGACACGAAGATTGAAGGTGTCGAGGCACGGCTGGACGCACGGATTGTTGGCGTTGAGAGCAAGGTAGAGTTCGTTCAATGGGGCGTTTCGATATTCGTTGCGCCGATAGTGATTCCGTTGGTAATTTACTTTGGCAAGCTTGCTTGGGGTGCGGCGCGGATGAAAGCGAAAAGCATGTTCGACAACGGCAAAGGTGTGCCAAAGGATGAGGTTGAAGCGGCAAAGTGGTGTCGCAAAGCAGCCGAACAAGGGGATGCCGATGCACAACACAATCTTGGTTTGATGTATGCCAAAGGCGAAGGCGTGCCGAAGGATGAGGTTGAAGCCCACGTTTGGTTTCTCTTGGCGAAAGCAAATAGAGACGAAGGAGACAAGAGCTCGTCAAGCCACTCGGCACCCTCATCTCTTCTCTTGGCGAAAGCAAATGGAGACGAAGGAGACAGCAAAGTAGTTTCTTCCCTTGAAGAGCGTCTCACGGCGGAGCAGAAGAAGAAAGGGCGAGCGCGGGCGGCGGAACTGCTTCGCTTGATAGAACAGAAAAAGAAAAGCGCAGAATGATTTTTCCATTGCGGTGGATATTGGGTAGGCTTGGCCGCTCTGGTGAACGGGTTGGCGCTTTGAGACTCTGCTTGAGATGGAACACGGTTTTTCAAAAAGCCACTTCGCTTCGGGTTTTCCCAAGCGGAGTTTTTTTTGTTCCATTTCGAAGGACAAATGCGGATTGCGAAAACGCTCTTCTAATCCGCCGCCGTTTGACTCGGCTCGCTCTTTTCCCATTCTCGGCTGCCGATTTTTATAGGGCGCGGATGCTGATTTTGCGGTCGTTGGGAAGGGAATGGCCGGGCGTGCTGCGGCCTTGGTCGACATAGTTTTGCAACAGCCGAAGGAGAGAGCGGGCTTTTTGCGGTTCTTGTTGGAGGAGGTTGTTTTGTTCGCCGGGGTCTTGGGCGAGGTGGAAGAGTTGCATGGGCGGCAGGCCTTGTTGTTTGGCGATGTTTTCTCTGGGAGCCGACCAACCTCCGCTGCCGGCGGAAAGGCAGAGTTTCCATTGGCCTTGCCGAATGGCGAAGAAGCCGCCGATGGAATGGCTGACGAGGGCATCGCGGCCGGAACTGGGCGCGCCTTCAAAAACGGGAAGCAGGTTGAATCCGTCTTCGCCGCCGCTGGCCTGCCGCTTTTGTCCGGCGATGGCTTCTAATGTGGGGTAAACATCGGTGAGGCAAGCGAGGGCTTTGGTGGTTTGGCCGGGTGAGATTTTGGCGGGCCAACGGGCGATGAAGGGAACGCGATGGCCTCCTTCGTAAAGGTCGGCTTTGTGGCCGCGATAGCCGGCGCTGGGGTCGTGGCCGTTTTGTTTCAGCAGTTCAAAGTTGGCTTCGGGCGAACACCCGTTGTCGCTGGTGAACAAGAACAGAGTATTGCGGTCAATGCCGTTGTCTTTCAGGGCGGCGAGGATTTGGCCGATGTGGTGGTCGGTTTGGACGACAAAGTCGGCATAAGGATTGAGGCCGCTGATGCCGCGAAAAGGAGAGATCGGCACGATGGGAGTATGAGGCGCGGGCAAGGCAAGATAGAGAAAGAAGGGAGAGCCGTTGCGTGCGGCGGGAGCGCGGGATTGGATGTGTTGGACGGCTTTGTCGAAGAGATGCGGAAGGACTTGGTCGATGTGGAAGTCGGCGCCGATAGGTCCTTTTCGATACCAACCGTAGCGGTTCTGGCTTTTGGAAACGCCTTCTTCGCGATTGGGCGGAGCGGTGATGCGCCCGGTATCGACCCAAACATAGGGCGGCATGTCCAAAGAGCCGCAGTGGGCGTAGTATTGATGAAATCCATTGATGTCCGGGCCGTTTTTCACCGGTTGGGTAAAGTCGATTTTCGCTTGGTTTGGGCCGTTCGCGGAAGTTTTGTGCCAGTCCCAACCAAGATGCCACTTGCCGATCATGGCGGTATGGTAGCCGGCGCTTTGGAGGAGATGGCCGATTGTGGGTCGTTCGGCCGGGATGAGGTGTTTGCTTCTGCCGTTGAGAACGCCGCGGGCAAGCCGGGAACGCCAGTTGTAGCGTCCGGTGAGAAGGCCGTAGCGAGTGGGAGTGCAAACGGCGCTCGTCGTGTGCGCGTCGAGGAAGGTGAGGCCTTCGTCGGCCATTCGCTGCAAGTGGGGCGTTTGGATTTTGCAATCGGGATTGGTGGGCGAGATGTCTCCAATGCCAAGGTCATCGGCCATCACGAGGACGATGTTGGGCAAATTGTTCGCAGACGCGGGAACGCAAAAGCCGGCGGCAAGGGCGATGCCGGCCGTCAAGAATAGCCTTTGGCTTGCGGAAAGACGCTTGTTCATAGATTTTATTTTCTTAGTTTCTTTTTACCTTGCCTCAAGAAAAGGAAAAATACAAACCTGCGTTTTTATGAAAGGCAAACCCGGAGAGCGAGTTCCGGCGGATCAACTTGTGAATGTGCCGCGCTTGTTGGCGGATTATTACACGTTGCGGCCGGATTTGACGGCGGCGGAGCAGAAAGTGGCATTTGGAACTTCAGGCCATCGGGGAACTTCGGCAAGCGCCTCGTTCACCGAATCTCACGTTTTGGCCATTTCCCAAGCGGTTGCGGAGTATCGCGCTTCGCAAGATTGCGCCGGCCCGTTGATTTTAGGGAAAGACACGCACGCTTTGTCCGAAGCGGCGCAACGCAGCGCCGTCGAAGTATTTGCCGCCAACGGCGCCGCGGTTTGGATTCAAGCTGATGATGGATTTACGCCGACGCCGGCTGTTTCCCGCGCCATTTTGCGATACAATCATTCGCGGCCGGCGGGACTTGCGGACGGAGTCATCCTCACGCCGTCTCACAATCCTCCGCAGGACGGCGGCTTCAAATACAATCCGCCCAACGGAGGCCCGGCGGACGCATCCGCAACTTCGTGGATTCAGGATCGAGCGAATCAACTTTTACGGAACAATCTCCGCGCCGTAAAACGTCTGTCTTATGCCCGCGCCAAAGCATCCGGCGCCGTGATCGAGAAAGACTTTGTCCAACCGTATGTCAAAGAACTGGGCAGTGTTGTGGACATGAAGGCGGTTCAGTCTTCGGGAATAAAGATCGGGGTCGATCCGATGGGCGGAGCGGGGCTGGCTTACTGGCGGCCGATTCAAGAGCGCTATAAATTGAACTTGGAAGTGGCCAACGCCCGCATTGACCCGGCCTTTTCCTTTATGACGCTGGACGGAGACGGAAAGGTGCGAATGGATTGTTCCTCGCCGTTTGCCATGTCGAGTTTAATTTGGCTCAAGGATCGCTTCGACGTCGCCTTCGGCAACGATCCTGACGGCGATCGACATGGAATTGTGACGAAAAGCGGCTTGATGAATCCCAACCACTTTTTGGCGGCGTCAGTGCGCTACCTCTTCCAGCATCGCCCTAACTGGCGAACGGAAGCCGCTGTCGGCAAAACGTTGGTGTCCAGTTCCATCATTGATCGAGTGGCGGCTTCGCTTGGCCGGAAACTTGTCGAAGTTCCAGTGGGCTTCAAGTGGTTTGTTCCGGGATTGCTGGACGGGAGTTGCGGCTTTGGAGGCGAGGAAAGCGCCGGCGCCTCGTTTCTACGGCGGGACGGCAGCGCGTGGACAACCGACAAGGACGGCATCATTCTGGGTTTGTTAGCCGCCGAAATTCTGGCAGTAACTGGACAAGACCCCGCGGCGCTTTATCGGGATTTGGAAGCGGAATTCGGATACTCCTGCTACCGGCGAATCGACGCCCCAGCCAACCTCGAACAACGAAATCGCTTAAAAACGCTCTCCGCCAGCCAAGTCCAAGCCAAAGAGTTGGCGGGCGAACCCATTCTAGCAAAATTGACCCGCGCGCCCGGAAACAACGCTCCCATCGGAGGCCTAAAAGTGTCCACAAAAAACGCATGGTTCGCCGCCCGACCCTCCGGCACGGAAAACATTTACAAAATCTACGCCGAAAGCTTCCGCGGGCCAGAACACTTGCAAGCCGTCCAACAAGAAGCCCAAACCCTTGTGAACACAGCGCTCGGCAACCCTTGATCTGTTTCGTTTGCTAATCTTCAAGTCAGCCATAAACAAACGCAACCATTGCTTTAACAAGTTTCTATGCGAATCATCTTAATGCCCCACCTTTTGCCCCCAAACATCTGAGCGATCCGCCCAGAGCCGATAGCCTTCTCGGATCAAACGCGCCGACAATCTTCGCCGCTCACCATAGGGTAAATTCGAATGTTCGTATTGAATTAACTGCGGACGCAATTCGTCGTCCAAAACCATTCGAACCACTTCGGCGTCAAATCCCTCGACATCCACTAGAACTACTTCGGGTCGTAGAATGTCGGCTTCTTCCAACGCTTGTTTCAAAGGGATTCCTAGAACTGTTTCTTCAGTAATTAGCGCCTCAATTTCATGGTCGTATAAAGCGATGTTAGAACTTCTCATTTTTCGCTTGAGGAACCGAAAGACAAAACCATGGTCAAAAGAGCCAATGCTGTCGTCCAGCATTAGTCCAGTTTTTTGGACTACGATCTGCGGATCGATGGAATACATGGTTCGGTTGCCAGGTTTTTTATCAATTGCAGCATTGAGGCAAACAACGTGCGGCGACCGTGCATAGCGTTGTGACAGACGGCCATACGCGGCGCTTTGCGGCTCAATTAGAAGCGCCTTGATTTTCTCGGTCTCGTTCAGTATCAAATCGCCAAGCGGATCGCCATTGACGCCGTCGTTGGCGCCGATTTGAAGGACGGAGATGGGAGGGTGATCCGCAGATAATTTTATGACTAGATCGCGAAAGCTGTGGAAACGCCGCGTCATTTGGCGGATGCAAATGTTTGGGTTGCGCAACAGAGACTTGATGAAAACGCGAATGTTGCGGATGGGTCTCATCTTTTGAGTTTTGTTTTGTTTGAGAGAAGTAGGAAAAATAATTAAGTTGTAGTGTTTTTTCCTTCGCCCTCAATCTCATAAAAGCTTTTTGAATTCGTCCACGGTGAGACCGGCATCTTTTACGATACCGCCCATTGTAAAAGCATTGACGGGGTTGTGACGAGGAATCGTGAGAATCCGAACCCCATTGCTTAATAGGGTATGCGTGCCTTCTCGGACGATTGAATAGCCCGCCTTTTGGAGAGCGCGAATGGCTCTTTTATAGGAGACTCCGGGTATGCTTGGCATCAGAGGGACACTTGAATTTCTCGAATCTCTTCTCCTTTGAGAGATTGTTGAGCCGCCTCTAAATACTCGCGGATGGCTATCTGGATTTGTTCGATGGCTTCTTCTTCGGTGTCGCCTTGGGACCAGCAACCGGGCAAGACGGGGCATCCAACGGCGACTCCCTCTTCCGAACGTTTCAAAACAATGGGATAAGTCAATCGCATAGAAGTGTTTATAGATTGCAATCGGTGGTTTGACAAGAACTTTATTTTGAAAGGTCGGTTCGCTTCCTATAGGATCGAAAAGAAGACAATAGCCGGCGCAAGCGAAATAATAAGCGGTCTTTGCGCAAGCGCATTTTCATTGAATACTTCTTCAGTTTATTAGCTATTTTATTGCTTTTGAATGTATGCGACATGGTACGCTGTTCCCAACCGATGTGAGCGCAAGCAGGGATTTCAAGGTGCGCAGTGGTAAAGCCAATCAGGAGAAATTTGCAGGAAACTTCGGCTTCTCCGCCTTTGATTTTGGCCAACGGAGCAAGTTTTTGATAGTCGGCCAAGCGCCGCAAACCCGGATTGTAGCCGTAGCCAAACAAAGTTTTGTAGCAATAGGGCGACGGTTGGCAAAAGCGGACGCCGCGAATTTCTTGGCCCGCAATTCGGCGGAGCATCCGATGTTCGTCTCGTCCGCGCAACATGATGGCGGAAGCCTTCGGCAAAGCGTTCAGCACAATAAAGGATTCTTGGATAAACCCGGTGCGGAAGAATTCCCAATCATCTTCGCAGTGGAAAATGTAGGGGAATTGAACTTGATCGTAAGCGCGATCAATAGCGGCGTGCAATCGCTCAATAGATGGTTGTTGCCCGGTGTTCGGCTGGTTGATAAGAATTTCAAACGGCAGGTTGAAAGGGGCAAGCACTTCCCGAACGCTTTCATCGCCGGAGTCTTCCACAAGAATGTATTGTTTGGGTTGGACGTCCGCAAACTTAAGAAAAGAGGCGACGGTGCGACGCAACAAATCAAATCGCCCACAACTGGTAATTACTAAAGAATATTCCATAGAATAAAACGGTTATTATTTAAGAGTAAGGAACCGGGATAGATTTAGCGGTTCTTGACGCTGTTCTTCCGCGAACATGTGGACTGGGCGGGACGACTCACAGAAAGTAATTGCTTTATAGTAATCATCCAACAGGATGAAGAGGCCATTTTCCTCACCCCATTGGCGTATCTTGCGATTGCAAGCAGAGTGTTTAGGCTAACAAATAACATATATTTGGATTTCAATTTCGCCACGACTTGCCGTCCTGTTCTTTGGTTATCAAGTATTTCATTCGACGATCAAACTTTCGCAGTTGGCGACTCAGTAAATAGTTGCCAAATGAATGGAATGATCGTGTCAACCAACTAAGTTTTCGATTCATCCAACCTTCGATAATAACAAGATGCCATTTTGAATTAGCCACGCGCATGGCAACAACATTATGCGGACCTGTGTCGCGAGTAAGCAAATGTTGATCGTGTAGCCATTGCTTTAATTCGTCGATCGCTTTAATTAAGTCAGGCGTAAGACCTTGTTCTTGGAGGAGTTTGGCGAGGTTTTGGGAAATTTCCCCATCAACATCTCGGAGTAGTTGAGAGACGATTCCTAGTCCAAGATCGGTGTCGACAGTGCCTTTAAATTGTGGTATGCGGTCGAAGAGAGCGGAACGTCCACATCGTTGTAGCACGGAGTAATCATCAATCTCAAGTTGTTGCGCAGCAATTCCATCGTGTTTATCGCAAGTGTCGGAAAGAACCTTAATGCACGAGTTATGGTTATGAGGATGGACGTAACAACTGCGTTTGCTCCCCATGGCAAAAGGTCGATGTCCGGCAAGTAAAATCTTAGACATATAAAAACTATGCTTTTAAAAAGTGTTTCCCTGCAAGTCAGTGACAATGTCAAAACGTCTCTGTCTCAGTAACAGTCCCGTTCTTAAAGCCGCAATGCCTTTATGACGAGGGGAAGCAAGCACTGTGATCGTCTTGCCAAAAAGTTCTCGCGCAAGTTCTTGTAAGTCGGCAATGGTAAGAATCGAGACGTTTCCCTCGCTGTAGTGCTGGCATAAGCGACGGATTGCCGGCGCCGCCCGCAACATATCTCCCAAAGCACCCAATTTTATAATTAACACTTTGCTCATCCAAATATGTTCACGTCCCATTTCCAAAAAATCCAAAGCCAACTGAAACGCCGCGGCCAAATTCACCAACTGCGCTGTTTTTTTTCATCCCGATCTTCTTCCGTCATATCTGTTCCTGTACTTCAATCTCTTCCGCTTGCGACCAAATATCCACCAAATTTTCCTCGCTGTCCGTGTGGACAAGAATCTCGGCATCGCATTTCTTGCACCGTTCAATCACATATTCCGCCCACCAACGAACCAGACATAGCCAAATACACAACCGCAATAACATATCCTCGCCTTTTCCATCCCCAACTCTCGACGCAATCGCCGGGATTCGCTTTGGTTTGGATTGTTGTTTGCTGTTGATTTTTGTAAGGGCTATAATAACCTTTTAAACTGGATTTGTGTCGGTTTTCTCGGCCGTGTTTTCTCATCGTATTGTTCGAAGGCGCGATACATCATGTCTGGCCGATGCGTTTCAGGTCTTGGTGTTGGGTGTCTTTGGGGTATCGGGGTGGATCGAATGAGGTTTGGCCATTGCCGGCGCCACTGAGGACGTCTAGCAGTCTGCGCCAAAAGAAGAGCCGGAGTATCGCCGATAGCGCTTTTGGAGGTTTCAGGAATTTCTTCTCTTCTCCTCTTCAACAGTTTCTATGTTTTTTTGTTGTTGTCGCTAATGAACTTGATTGATTCCTAAGAAACAAGATGTATTTTGTCCAACACCGTTTCCAAAATCAAGGCATTTTGAGGCAAAGTTGAATTTTGGCGCTGGGGACACTTTTCCTTCCTTGATATAAGGGCATTTTCTTGTTTACCAAGATTCTCTTCGTTTGAAGGAGCGGTTTTCGCGGCTGTTTAGGCGGTTCAAATCGTCTTGGAAGGAGTCCAGTATCGCCTTCACTTCCAGCATAAACGCATGGGCGTTCAAAACCGCGCCGCCCAGCGAGGCGACGGTGTTTTGCTCGGCGTAGTCGTCGGTGACAACTAACACTTCGCCGTATTGGAGAAAGCGGTGCGTTGCCCGCTCAATAAGGTCGTCCGCGGTTTTGCCTCGGGGCGAGTACAACACTTCCAGCCCCGGCGAAGAGGGTTCGCCGACAATGTTTCCCGCAGGGTGATTGCCGTCAAAGACAATGGTGACCGGCGTCTGGGCGGCGTCTTGATAGCGGTTCAAGCGTTGGATTAACTCATCTCGCGCCGCCGCGCTGTGCCGCGGACGGTCGGGCGCGATGTCTGGACATCGATGCAGGACGCTGTATCCGTCGATGAGAATTCGAATCCATCCCATACCGAAAGATTGAAAGAGCTTGACAAAAATGTAAATCTCAAAAAAGGACGCTGTTGATTGCTCGGCGCGTTGGCTCCGTCTTGCGCTTCGGCCTTGCGCGGGTTAGAAAAACCAAATGCGGAGGCGACAAAGTTCGACGCTGAATTCTCAAACTGTTAACGATTCTTGGGAGCGCAAGGCGCGGCTTTATAGAATGTTGACGATTCTCTGGAGTTTTCCCTCTCTGGGCGGCGTTGTTATTTTGGCGGACAATTGGCGAACTGAGTGGTTCCAAACTGTTGCCGATGGAGGAATTGCCTCGATCCGAATCGAAGTTTGGATCGCTCTGGGACTTCTGTTGACGCACTTGGGATTGGCCGCTTTGTCCCGCCATTTTCGACGATTGATTCAGAACCGCAAACAAGCTATTTTGGAAGAGACGGACGGCTAGAGCGCGAATCAAAAAATGCCCATTTACGAATACGAATTGAAAGAAGGAGAGTGCAATATCTGCGGCGGAGAGTTTGCGCTTCGCCGGCCTTTATCGGCGCCGCCGTTGACGAATTGTCCTTTGTGCAAACGCGCCGTAAGGAAGCGGATTTCCAACTTTCATTCTCCCATCAAACTCAAGCCTCTTTCCATTTCCGACGCGAAAAACGCCGGCTTCACCGTCTTGAAGAGAACAAGCAAGGGCGAATACGAGAAACAGTAGACAAACGCCAAACGCCGGAAAATTTGTCGGCGGGACCTATTGACTTGCCCAAGCGAATTGCTTTATGAAACCTTCCCATGAGCGATAAGGAAAAGCATTCTTTTCAAGCGGAAATCCAGCAACTGCTGGACATCGTGATTCATTCTCTTTACACGGACAAAGAGATTTTCATTCGAGAGCTGGTTTCCAACGCCGCCGACGCCTGCGAAAAGTTGCGATTCCTGCAAAGTTCGGGCGCCAAAATCCACGAACCCGAAGTGGCGCCCAAAATCTCCATCGCCACCGACGATACCGCCAAAACCATCTCCATCACGGATACCGGAATCGGAATGACCCGCGAGGAACTGGTGGAAAACCTCGGCACCATCGCCCATTCCGGCTCCAAAGCATTCCTGCGGCAAGTCTCCCAGCAAAAGGAAAAAGAAAAACCGGACGCCAACTTGATCGGGCAGTTCGGCGTCGGTTTCTACAGCGCCTTCATGGTTGCCGCGGAAGTCCGAGTCCTCACCAGATCCTATCAGCCAAACGCCCCCGGACATTCTTGGACATCCGACGGAAAAGGCGCCTACGAAATCGAAAGCGCCCCGGACTGGAATCGCGGCACGCGCATTTTGATAAAACTCAAAGACGACGACAAAGCCTTCTCCCAAGCCTCGCGAGTGGAATCCATCCTCCAACGCTACTCCAACTTCGTTCCCTTTCCCATCGAACTCAACGGCCAAACAGTCAACACCGTCTCCGCCATTTGGACGCGAAGCAAAAGCGAAATCAAAGACCAAGAGTATAAAGAATTCTACCAGTTCATCGGCCACGACCCGGAAGAACCCTTAGGCCGTCTCCACTTTGCCGCAGACGCCCCGCTCGCCATCCAGTCCATTCTCTTCATTCCCGCCAAAAACATCGAAAACATGGGCCTTGGCCGCAGCGAATCCGAAGTCAACCTCTACTGCCGAAAAATCCTCATCCAACCCAAAGCCGAAAAACTCTTCCCCGAATGGCTCCGCTTCCTCAAAGGCGTCGTCGACAGCGAAGATCTTCCCCTAAACATCTCGCGCGAATCCATGCAAGACAGCTCCCTCCTGCAAAAACTCAACAAGGTCTTGACCTCCCGCTTCCTCAAATATCTGGACGAACTCAGCAAAAAAGACCCCGACCAATACAACAAAATCTACCAAGAATACCAACGCTTCCTCAAAGAAGGCGTCATCTCCGACTTCACCCATAGAGACGCCCTCGCAAAACTGCTCCGCTACGAAACATCAGCATTGCCTCAAGCAGAAACCACCTCCCTTTCCAACTATGTCCAGCGAATGAACCCAGACCAAAAAGAAATCTACTACCTCTTCGCTCCCTCCCGCAAAACCGCCGAAACCAGCCCCTACTACGAAGCCCTCCGCGCAAAACGCCTCGAAACCCTTTTCCTTTACGATCCGTGGGACGAAATGGTCATGGAACACTTAGGACGCTTTGCCGAAAAACCCCTCTGCCCCGCCGAACGCGCCGACATCAAAATCGACAATGCGCCCGAAAGCGAATCCCTCACGGAAGAGCAAATCGAAACCCTCGCCCAATGGCTAAAACAAAACCTCGGCCCACAAATCGACCAAGTCAAAGCCTCCCAACGCCTGCTCGACAGCCCCGCCATCATTGTGGACGCCGACAAAACCATGACCGCCAACATGCGCCGCCTGATGAAAGCCCTCAACCAAGAACCCGGCGAAGTCAAATACGACCTCGAAATCAATCCCCGCCATCCAATCATCAAAGGCCTCCACACCGCCAAATCCGCCAACCCACAACTCGCCCAAACCATTGCCGCCCAACTCTTTGACAACGCCCGAATGGCCGCCGGCGTTCTGGAAGACCCTCGCGAATCGGTTCACCGCCTCAATTCCCTTCTCGAAAAACTCCTCGCCAGCAAATAATCCTTGCGAAAAAGCGGCCGCCGCAATAGAAACGAACGCAGATCCGAAACAAACCGAAATTTCATGCTAAAAAATAGGAACGACAAAACCAAAGACGCCGGTCAACCTCAAAAACTCTCCCTTCAATCCGCTGTTCCGGCCGCCGAAAAACTCCGCCAACTCAAACAACTCTTCCCCGAAGCCTTCGCCGAAACGCAAACCCTCGACTTCGAACGACTCAAAACCGCCCTTGCCGAATTCTCCAAAGACGCCGGCCAACCGCGCGAACGCTACGGACTGACTTGGCCGGGAAAGGCGGAATGCTTGAAAATCATCCAACAAGCATCCACCGCAACTTTGAAACCTTGCCGCAAAGAATCCACCCATTTTGACGAAACCAAAAACCTATTCATTGAAGGCGACAACTTAGACGCTCTCAAACTTTGCAGGAAACTTATTTTGGCAAAATCCGCTTCATTTACATCGACCCGCCGTATAACACGGGCAAAGACTTTGTTTATTCCGACAAATTCGCCGACCCCATCAAAACCTACCTGCAATACACCGGTCAACTAGACGAAAACGGACGCAAAAACTCCACCAACGGAGAAACCAACGGCCCCCATCACTCCAACTGACTATCCATGATGTATCTGCGATTGAAGTTAGCCAGAAACCTGCTTTTCCAAAACGGCGCCATCTTCATCTCCATCGACGACCACGAAAGCCACAACCTCCGCCACCTCCTAGACGAAATCTTCGGCCCAGAAAACTTCATCGCTATCTTTTCGTGGCACTCAAAACACACAATCTCTAACGACGCTCAACAAGCATCACGCCAGCACGAATACATCGCTTGCTACTGCAAAGACATTGACGAATTCAATCTCAATTTACTTCCCAGAACCGAGAAAACTGATGCCGCTTACAAAAATCCAGACAACGATGAACGCGGTCCGTATAAACTTACTCCGCTCCACGCAATCGGAGGTGAATCGGCAACTGATTACTCAATCATTTTCCCAAACGGCGTAACTTGGAAATGCCCAAAAGGAAGATCTCCCGTCTACAACGATGAGAAACTAATGGAATTGTATCGAGAAAACAGATTGTCGTTCGGCAAAGATGGAAAAGCGCAACCGAATAAAAAGACTTACCTTTCTGAAGTTAAACAAAGCAAAACGCCCGGCAGTCATCTGCATTTCAAAGATGTGGGAAGCACTCACGAGGCGAATGAAGATTTAGCAAAACTAGTTGGGAAAGGAATGGTGGACTTTCCCAAGCCGGTGCGGTTGATAGAGCATTTGTTGCGGTTGTCGACTGCGCCAAAGTCCGATGATTTAGTGATGGATTTCTTTGCGGGGAGTTGCACGACGGCGCATGCGGTGATGAAGCTAAACAAAGAAGATAGCGGCAATCGGCGGTTCATCATGGTTCAATTGCCGGAGAAATGCGGGGAGAAGACAGAGGCCTACAAAGCCGGTTATGAAACCATTGCGGACATCGGCAAAGAGCGCATCCGCCGCGCCGCCAAAACACTCAACGACCAATCAGGATTCAAAGTCTTTCAGCTGGATGAATCTAACTTCAAAGTATGGGACAGCACACCGACCGCCGATGTAAAAGAAATCCAGAGACGGCTGGAAATGCACGTCAACCATCTCAATCCCAAATCCAGCAAGGAAGATATTCTTTACGAAATTCTTCTCAAAGCCGGCCATCCGCTCACCACGAGCATCGAAAAGAAAGAGATGGACGGAACGAAAATTTACTCTGTGGAAAACGGCAAGTTGTTTCTTTGTTTAGAGAAAATCACCTTGGAAGCCGTTCACGCGATGGCAAAGGCCGAGCCTGATGAAGTCATTTGTTTAGATTCCTGCTTTGCCGGCAACGATGAACTCAAAACCAACGCCTACTACTATTTCAAATGCCGTTCTACCGTTCCCGGCGATTACCCGGAAATCCTCTTCCGCACCGTCTAAGAAAGAGAAACCCATGAAACTGCGATTCGACTCCGATTTAGAGCATCAACGAGAAGCCGTCTCCGCCGCAGTGGGCGTCTTTGAAGGGCAAAACATTCAACAAGACGACTGCTCGCCCATCAGACAAAATTGGGGCGGCGAACTTTCCTCCGGCTTGCAACACAGCGAACTGGGAGTCGCCAACACTCTGCGCATCGAAGACAATCGAATTCTGGAAAATGTGCGGAAAATTCAAGAACAAAACGAAGTTTCCCAGTCCGCCAAATATTTAGAAGGAGGCAACTATAACTTTCCCAACTTCACCATCGAAATGGAAACCGGCACCGGCAAAACTTATGTTTACTTGCGTTCCATCTTTGAGTTGAACCGACAATACGGTTTCAAAAAGTTTATCATCGTCGTCCCCAGCGTGGCCATCCGCGAAGGCGTTCTCAAAAGCCTTCAAATTACAAAGGAACACTTCTCCAAAATCTACGATCAAGTTTCTTATGATTACTTTGTTTACAACTCAAGCAAATTAGGACAAGTTCGGCAGTTTGCCGCCGGCAACGCCGTTCAAATTATGGTAATTAACATCGACGCCTTTCGCGGCGGCAAAGACAGCCGCATCTTCAACCAAGAACGCGACGGGCTTTCCGGCCGCAAGCCCTTAGAGTTTGTGAAGGCCTCTCGCCCAATTCTGATCATCGACGAGCCGCAAAGTGTGGACAATACTCCGGCCTCGCAAGAAGCGATCCAAACTTTAAACCCGCTCTGCGCCTTTCGCTACTCCGCAACGCATAAAAACTTCTACCATCTGCTCTATAAACTGGATCCGGTCAAAGCCTACGATATGCGATTAGTCAAACGCATCGAAGTCAACTCCGTGCAAAGCGAAGACAACTTTAACATGCCTTATGTTCGGCTGGACTCGGTGGAATACGGCAAAGGCGCAAAGAGACCTCACGCCAAAATCACCATTCACGTGGACGGACCCAGCGGACCTAAGACAAAGAAAATCAAGATTACGCACGGCCAAGATCTTGCGTCAAAATCAGATCGACCCGATTACGCCCACGGGTTTGCCGTCTGCGGCATTTCCGCCGTTCCAGAATCCAAACACATTGAATTTGCCAACAAAACAATTCTTCATCTTGGCGAAGAGATAGGCGGGATGCGAGAGGAGATTATCAAAGCGCAAATTCAGGATACCGTCAGGATTCATCTAGACCGGGAGAAACGCTTGAAAAAGCAAGGCATTAAAGTATTAAGCCTGTTCTTCATCGACAAAGTTGCCAACTACCGAATCTATAACAACGATGGCTCTTTCCAAAAAGGCCGCTTTGCCCAATGGTTTGAAGAAATTTATACAAATCTTTCCAAAAAACCAAAATATAAGGGAATCTTGCCTTATGATGCCGAAGAAGTCCACGGCGGCTACTTTTCCCAAGACAAAAAGGGATTCAAAGACACACTCGGAACTACAAAGGCCGACGAGGATACTTACAATCTAATCATGCGCGACAAGGAACGGCTATTAGATATGAAAGAACCTTTGCGATTCTTGTTTAGTCATTCGGCTCTCAAGGAAGGTTGGGACAACCCGAACGTCTTTCAAATTTGCACGCTCCGCGAGATTGGAAGCGAAACGGAACGACGCCAAACAATCGGCCGCGGGCTTCGCCTGCCGGTGAACCAAAATGGTGAGCGCGTCTTTGAGGATAATATTAATTGTTTGACGGTCGTTGCCAACGAAAGCTTTGAGGATTACGCCAAAGCTTTGCAAGCGGACATTGAACGCGATACGGGAATTAAGTTTAACCGCGTCGCTAACCATCGCGAGAGAAAGCGGGTAAAATATCGCAAGGAAGCCGAACTAAACCCTGACTTTTTGGAATTATGGAATCGCATCAACAAGAAAACTTTCTATTCCGTCAAATACGATACCGAGAGTTTGATTAATAAGGCCGCCAAGTCTATTGGGGAAATGGAAAAAATCCGTCCTGTGCTGATTGTGAGTAGCCGTACAGAAGTGGATATTACGCAAGCGGGAGTTGAGGCGGGAAGGTTTCTCGATGCGTCCGCAAGCGATGCCAAAGCGCAAAAGCAAATCCCGGACATTATAGCGTTCCTCCTGCGCAAAACCCAACTAACGAGGGATACTCTCTGCAAAATTCTGAGGCGTTCGAACCGATTGGAAGGGTTTTCGACCAATCCACAAGCCTTTATAACGGAAGTAGCCAAACGGATAAACGATACGATCCACAACATGGTTGTTAGTGGCATCAAGTACGAAAAAGTAGGAGAGGAAGTATACGAAATGAAGCTCTTTGAAGAGCAAGATGAAAAATATCTAGAAGGATATTTAAACCAACTCTATGAAGTGCGAAATTCATGTAAAACAACGCACGACTACGTGCCTTATGACTCCGGGGTGGAAAAGATCTTCGCTAAGACATTTGACAGCTCCAACAACAAGGTGCGCTTTTTTGTCAAGTTGCCGTCGTGGTTTAAAGTCCCAACTCCCATCGGCGACTACAATCCCGATTGGGCTTTTGTTTTTGGAGAAGACGATGAAGTCTATCTTGTGCGAGAGACCAAAAGCACGAAGGATGAACGCAAACGTCGAGTTCAGGAAAATGAGAAGATCAAGTGCGGCGAGCGACACTTTAAAGCAATTGAGGTGAACTTTAAGGTTTGCACAAATCCGCAAGAAATTTTTAGAGAATTGTAAAGGCATGATATAAGCCTGCAGTGCGTTTAATTTTTCAATAAAATATCTATATGTCGCGTTTGCTTATTGTCACAGTCGGCACGTCTCTGCTTACCAACCGCGATGATCGCCCATGGGCAGGATGGAATGGACGAAGCGGCGATCCGCTGCCCGATGCGGCGGCTGTCGAGACGTGGTTGGCTCGGACAGACCCGGTTCAAGCCAGTGCCGAAACTAATACGTTACAGGCCATTGGCGTCCAAGACTCGGACCGTCTGCTCTTTTTGCACTCTGACACGCCGGAGGGACGCTTCTGCTCGGAGCGGCTACAACACTTCTACGCCGATGTGATGAAGTGTCGAGACGTCGCTGGGCGTTCGCTAACCGCTTTGGGATATGCCCACGCCAGTTTTTCGCAAAGGGGGCTGAAAGTCTTGGTGCAAGAGGCGATCAAAGCCGTCAATCAAGCGCGTGAACAAGCCCTTGACCCCGTGTTTTGTGCCACGGGTGGCTTCAAGGCCGAAATCGCCTTTCTCAATTTGTTGGGTGCCTTGCTCGAAGTCGAAGTGTATTACATCCACGAGCAATTTCGAGAAATCGTTCGCCTCCCTCGCTTGCCCTTGGAGTGGAATACGGAATGGGTTCTGTCACGCCAAGATTTTTTTGAATGGATCGATGAAGAGCCGCGTCCGAGTGCAGAGGTGGAGAATTGGTTAAAGGCAGATCCGGAACTTCGACCGCTTATCGAAGACGCCGGAGACGGTTGCTCGTACCTCAACGCCGCAGGCGACTTGCTGTTTCGCGTCGCCAGAGAGTTTGGCCCCCGTGCAACTTGGCCGACTGAGGTGGCGGTCCCACCGGACAAAAAGAACGGCCTCTCCGATGTGGAACATCACCGTCCGAAAGGTTGGCAGAATTTCGTCTTTCGCCTTTGTCAGATCGATTGCGTGAGCCGGGTTTCTTATGATGAGTCCGCTTATGGCGGTGAAAAAGTTAAGATACTTGACAGTGACAACGGCACCATCGCGGTGCGATATGGCCCAACGGGCAAAGCGTTACCCTTGCGCGTGGAGACCTCTGCACGCGGGGCGGCCCAAACGGAATTGGTAAAGGAATACATTGCGCGGCGTATCATATAGCGCGCTATGCTGATAAACCTGTTGTATTTTATAGATAGAGTTTTATGTTTAGGTTTTGTCATTCATTAAGGCGGCGCGAGAAATTGGCATGAAAAATTGCGATGAGGCGGTGGTTTGGGGTTGTTTTGCGCTGGAGATTCTGTATAAAGTTTTGGTATTTGGGAGTTTGTTATGAGGGTGTTTTGGAGTTTGTTTGTTTGTGTTGCGGCTTTGAGTGGTTGGTCGGAATCGGTTGAGGATCGCTATTGGCCTAAGTGGCGCGGGCCGTTGGATTCTGGAAGCAATCCGTCCGGACGCTATGCGATTCAGTGGTCGGGAGATTCTAATTTGGAGTGGAAGTTAGCCTTGCCCGGCAAGGGTTGTTCTACCCCGATTGTATTGGGACGGCAAATTATTTTGACGACGCCGCTGGATGGTCAGGATGCGGTGATTAGCGTGAATTGGAAGGGCGAAATTTCTTGGCGGGCGACGGTGGGAATGGAGCGCAAGGGCAGGCATCGCAACGGGTCGGGTTCCAATCCTTCGCCGGCGACGGATGGAAAGGGGATTTATGTTTACTTCAAGAGCGGCAATCTTGCCGGGCTGGATCTTGAGGGGCGCGTGAAGTGGCGGGTGAATTTGCAGCGGCGCTTTGGGAAGGATTCGCTTTATTGGGATATTGGCACTTCTCCCGTGCTGGCCGGTCGTTTTGTGGTTGTGGCGGTAATGCATGATCGGGAGGGCTATCTTGCGGCCTTCGAGAAATCAACGGGAAATCTTGCGTGGAAGGCGGATCGAACTTACGCAACGCCGGTGGAAGGGGATCACAGCTATGCGACGCCTTTGGCGATAAGGCATCGGGGGCGCGAGTCTGTGTTGGTTTGGGGCGCCGAGAGGTTGACGGCGCATGATTTGGCGGATGGCGAGATGCTCTGGTCTTGCGGTGGATTCAATCCTGATCAGCGGAATAATTGGGTGGCGGTGGCGTCGCCGGTTGTAATGGAGAACGTAGCGGTAGTGCCTTATGGGCGAGGCGCCAAGCTGGCCGGCATTCGGTTGGGTGGATCTGGCGACGTTACTCAAGCGCATCGTCTTTGGGAGATGGACGGCGTTGGTTCCTTTGTGCCGACGCCGGCAGTTGCGGGCGCTTTGGTTTACGTTCTGCGGGATCGTGGCGAAGTTGTCGCCATTGCGCCTTTGACGGGCGAAGTGGTTTGGAAGGGACAACTGCCTCAGCATCGGGCGAGCTACTACGCTTCTCCGGTGGTGGCGGGTTCCAAGATTTACGCCGCTCGCGAGGACGGCGTGATTGTCGTGGCCGCGCTGGATCCTGAATTTCGAATTCTCGCTGAAAACGATTTGGGAGAACGAATCATTGCTTCGCCGGTTCCTGTGGACGGCTTTCTTCTTTTGCGCGGTGAGAATCATCTTTTTTGCATTAAGGCGGAAGAATAGGGAATCTTTTGCTTATTGTTGGGCGGAATCGAAGTCGGCGAGGGCAAATCTGGCGCAAAATTTATTCTCTTCATTGAACATGACCGCCGTCGCCTCTTGCATCTTCCATCCTTGCTGATTCAGCAAAATCCAATGCGCCGCTTGGCCGCCAACTCACTGCTTCCAAAACTTGCTTTTTTCCGCAACAGCAAGGAGGCGCTTGGCTAACAGCAAGATGGAATTTTGCGCGCTTTTTGAGGGTTTCCTTGTTTTGCACTCTCCTCCAATTGGCGCCAAAATCAGCTTTGGCTCACCCATATCATTTTGGCTCGCCCATTCCCGCAAGCGAAAGCCACCTTGCCGCTCGGATGGCCAACCGCTTTCAAAGCTTTCTTTTTCCGCAATAGCAAGGCGACCCCAAGCCAAAATATTCCCAAAGCCGACAAACCGCGCCGAAACCAGCTTTGACTCACCCATTCCTTGGCGAATTCCACGCGCCGCTTGGCCGCCGTTCGCCTCAAAAAACTTTCAAAACTTATCTTCCCGCAACGGTAAGGAGGCGCTTCCTGGAACAGCAAGATGGAATTTTGCGCGCTTTTTGAGGGTTTCCTTGTTTTGCACTCTCCTCCAATTCGCGCCGAAACCAGCTTTGGCTCGCCCATTTCTCAGCGAAAGCCACCTTGCCTCTTGGATGGTCAACTGCTCCAAAAACTTTCTTTTTCCGCAACGGCAAGGGGGAAGATTGTGAATTTTCCCAGCCCGAATTCCCTTTTTTTGCGCTTTTTCCCGTTTTCCAAAGAACTTTTCTCAAACTTTTTTTATTTTTTTGTGGATTTAGGGCTTGACTCGTTGCGGAGGAAGGATTAGAAACAAAGAGATTTTTGACAACAAACTAGATTCTTATGAAACGAAAACTATCTTTATTGGCCGCCGTCGCCTGCATTTGCGGGGGGGGGGGGGGGGGGACAACGCCCAGGCGCAGTTGATCCTTGATGTCTATCCCAGCCAGGATAGCACCAACCATACCCTCTGGATATTCTCCGGCAGCTCCAGCATCGCCTCGCCTGCCACTCTAAGAACTTCCGCCACTACGCACAGCAGTGCCGATGGTTGGCAGACGGCCAGCGACATTTACAACGCCAACAAGCCTTCCAACCAAACCATCACCCTCTCTCCCCTCTCTTCCAGCACCAACCGCCTAGACATCGCTTCAGTGAATGCCCGAATTCCGGGCGGCGGCAAGAGCAACATCGTCTTTGCCGTCACCGCCACCAACACGCCCACCATCACCATCGGCACGACGCCCGTCAACCGAACTATTAATCGGATGTTCATGAACGATGTGACTGCCGCCGATAATATTGGCATTCGGGTGAGCAGCACTTTCAACTATGGGAGTTATAGTGGGCAGGCGTCTTCTTGGGTGGGTTCAGGTTTGTTGGAGAAGCCGATTGGGGATTTCTTCATCAAGAATGTGGGGGCCTGGGCGACGTTGGAGCCGAACTTTGCCAGAGACGGAGTGACTTTGCGCATTCACAGCGGGATCATCCCTGAGCCGGAGGAATACGCGCTTGTGTTTGGCTTGTTTGCGCTAGGTTTTGTTTTCTTTCATCGCCGCTGGCAAAGGAAACGTCGCCAATCCGCCACTTTGTAGCCGGCGGCGGTAGTCCATGATTGGTGGTAGGCCAGCCGCTAGTGAGCAGAATCATCCCTGAGCCGGAAGAATACGCGCTTGTGTTTGGCTTGTTTGCGCTGGGCTTTGTCCTCTTCCTCCGCCATTGGCAAAAGAAACAACGCCGCCAAGCCGCCACTTTGTAGCGTTGGTTTGGCGATGCGGACTTTTTGGCTGTTTGTGGCGAGCGATGAAAACGACAAACCACCACAGATTCGTAGCCGGTATCTTGTGATTTGTAGATTCGCCTGCCTTCTCCAACAGCCGTTGGTTGGCGAGGAACCACGGATCAGTGACTTGTAGCCGGCTAGTTTCTGCGCTGATGGGAATTGGTTGTATTGACTTTGCCGTTCGCTTCGCTTTCATCGCGGCACCATCATCCTTGAGCCGAAGGAATACGCGCTTATGTCTTTGGTTTGTTTGCGCTAGGCTTTGTCCTCTTCCGCCGCCACTTCCAAAAGAAACGCCAATCCGCCACTTTGTAGCCTTGGTTTGGCGATGCGGACTTTTTGGCTGTTTGTGCGGCAAGCGACAAAAACGACAAACCACCATAGCTTCGTGGTCGGTATCTTGTGATTTGTAGATTCGCCTGCCTCCTCCAACAGCCGGGGATTTGCGGGGATCCACGGCTGGTGACATATAGCTGGCTAGTTGCTGCGCTGATGGGAATTGGTTGTATTGACTTTGCTGTTCGCTTCGCTTTCATCTCGGCGCCATCATCCTTGAGCCGAAGGAATACGCGCTTGTGTCTTTGGTTTGTTTGCGCCGGGCTTTGTTGCGTTGTGCCGCTGCTGGCAAAAGATGCAAAAGAAACAACGTCGCCAAGCCGCTAAATCAGCTTGGGCGGCAATTTTGCCAAAATTTTTACGGGAACGCCCGCATTTTTAGCCGGAGAGCAATCGAGAGAGGAGAAAGAGTAAGAGGCCGGCATAAGCGGCGGCGAGGAAGTCGTCGGCCATAACTCCCCAGCCTTTTGGCAAACGCTGGGCGACGTTGACCGGCCAAGGCTTGGCAATGTCAAAGAAGCGAAACAGAACAAAAACCGCCGCCGATCCCAGTAGCCATTCCCAATCTTTCAGCAGAAAAACTGCGTCAATTGATTGACGGCATCCCAGAATCCAACCCAAGCCGGCAATTGGAATGGCGAGGATTTCGTCCAGCACAATGCAACTTGGATCTCGAAGTTTGAGGATTTTCTCCGCTTGGGAACACACCCAAACGCCAGCCAAAAGGGAAAGGCCGATGATGCCCAGCGTCCAGCCCAAGCTGGAGATTGAATATAAAACGGCCGTCCACAGCAGGCCGAGCAGAGAACCGCAAGTTCCGGGGGCTTTGGGTATTCGGCCTGCGCCCAATCCCAACGCCAAGCACAAGATGATTTTCTCTCTCACAGAAGAAAGGACGACGAACTACGCATCCTCCAGATAAAGCCTTCGGTTGCGCCATAAATACACGATGCCGGAAGAAAGCGTTAGCAAGACCGCCACCCACTTCGCCAAGTCGGCAAACCAATACATCCAAGATTTGCCGGCAATTTCCCAGCCGAACACCGCTTCTCCCACAGCGCCCCACTGCGAATAACTTTTCAGCGTCAGAATCGAAATGATTGCCGTGATTTGAGAGACGGTTTTGTGTTTTCCATAGCGCTCGGCGGCCAGCACGACGTTTTTGGAGGCGGCCAGCAAGCGCAACCCGGTGATGGCCAATTCCCGAGCCACAATAACCACAACCATCCAAGCCGACACCCAGCCCAAGCCGACAAACGCAATGAAGGCCGAGCAGTTCAGGATTTTGTCGGCCAGCGGGTCCATCAAGATTCCGAAGTTGGTGATCAGTTTGTCTCGCCGGGCAATTTTGCCGTCAAAATAATCCGTCAAGCTGGCTACGATGAAGATCGCAAGGCTGATTGTTTCTCCAAACGGCATTTTCGAAAACACGACTGCCAAAAAAATCGCCGTGAGCGCAAAACGAGAAATCGTGAGTCGATTGGGAACGTTCATCGGAATGGCTAAAAAATATCGAAGGATAAAGATCGAATCCGCGGTTGGACGAGGCAAAGTCCAGATTTTGAATTGCTTCGGGGACGCCGGATTGCGACGAAAAGCCAAAGCAATGTGCCCCTGCCTTTGCCGTTACAAATAAATTTTGAGATTATGCTTTCTTTTGTCGCCATTATTTGGCAAATTCCGATCTTTTCAAACAGAGGAAAAGTATGAAAAAACTGGAACAAGACGAACTCTATCAGAACTTTGATCAATTCTTGAAGGAAAAGGGCATTGAGATTCGAGACTCCGCGCCGTTCGGAAAAAGTCTGAAAAAGGGTTGCCAAACGCTTACCGACTTGGTTAACAACGCGCAAGCCGCTCTGGAAAAAGCCCAAAACCGCATGGATGACGGCATCAACAAGATGCGCGACGTGATTCACAAGAAGACGGCGCCCCGCAAGAAGAAGGCGAAAGCGCCAAAATCCGCCCCAAAAAGAAAGAAAAAGACGACCGCGACAAAAAAGAAGGCAACTCCAAAGGAGGCAACAGACCTGCCCGCCAAAACCCGCTCCAAAAAAAGCGGGAAGAAAACCGCAAAGAAAGCCGCCGCAAAGAAAAGCCCTCGAAAACGATAGACAACTTCCGCTGGATTTGTCTTTGAGGAAGCTAGCCTTTGCGGACGGCGGGAACGTCGGGCAAAGAATCGGGCTACTTTTTAGGTCGGAGCAGAATTGCCTTTTTCGTGGTACCCTCCACTTCCACGCTGTTGGACTCGATGTTTTCGTAATTTTTGAGCGCATTGTGGATGATTCTTCGTTCGAATGCGCTCAACGGCTCGATTTCGACAATCCCTCCCCAGCGTTGCGCTTTTTCCGCCGCGGTTTTGGCTTTGTCAATCAATGCTTGACGAGATTTCAGTCGGTAACTGCCGACGTCTAACGTCACTTTGGGCGCGTTCTTATCTTGTCGATGAAGCAAGCGATTAAGGACGTATTGAAACTGGCTGATCGTCTGTCCTTGTTTGCCGATTAATCGTCCGGGATCGTCTGTATCGATGTCCAGCATCACTCCGTCATCCAGCTGTGTGAGGCCAACCGTGGCCGAGAAACCAAGCAGTTGCAACATTTCCTCTAATGTTTCTTTTGGGCAGGCGTTCATTGTCTAAAATTTGTTTCCAGCATGAAAATGAATTTAAAGGCCGGGGCGCCCTCCTTTTTTCCTCTGTCTTTTTTTCCTCGAGGCAGGGGCGGTTGTTGCTTTTTTGGGAGCGACGGAGACAGGCTCGTTCTTGGTCAGTTTCATCTGCGCTATGGATAGCAAGTTTTGCACGGTCCAGTAAAGGGCCAAACCTGCGGAGAAGTTGTAAAGGATGAGCACGAACATCAGCGGCATGTATTTCATGATTTTCTGCTGCATTGGGTCCATTCCCGGAGAAGGCGGAGTCATGCTCATCTGCCATATCTGAGCGGCGCCCATGAGGATCGGCCACAGATTAAACGGCAAATCCAAGCCGGGGATGACAAAGACGGTGTCTGGCTTGGATAAGTCGCAGGTCCAAAGGAAGCCGGCGCCCCGCAGTTCGATGGCGCTTTGCAACATGGTGTAAAATCCAAAGAAGACCGGCAGTTGCAGGAGGATCGGCAGGCAACCGCCCAACGGGCTGACACGATTTTCCCGCATAAACGCCATCAACTTCTTGTTCATCTTTTGAGGATCCTCCTTGTATTTTTCTTGGATTTCCTTCATTTGCGGTTGCAGGGCCGCCATTCGTTTCATGGATCGAGTGCTTGCCTGAGTAAGCGGCCAGAAAAGCAGTTTGATGAGAAAGGTGATGGCCACGATTGAGAGTCCGTAACTCAATCCCAGACCGTGAAACCAGTTCATCGAGAGAAGAAGCGCTTTGGCAAAAGCGCCGAAGAAACCGCCAAAGCTCATAATTCCGTCCTTCAATTCGCTGCCAAACTGAGCAAGGATGTCGTATTTCTTTGGCCCCGCGAAAATTTCAAACTCGCATTCGATTTCTCCTTTCGGCGGCAGACTTTGCGCCTTGAAAACCAATTCCGTTTGAAATCCGCGCTTGACTTGGAATGTAGCGGACTCGGCGGACGGCAAGTCTAAATTTAACCGACGGGACTCCACTTGATCCGCCCGCCTTTCCTTCGGCAGAACCTCGATGGCAATGGCAAAAAATTGGTTCTCTACGGACACCCACCGGATGGAAACATTTTCATCAGAGTAGAATCTGTCTCGCGGCTGGCCGGGAAAGCATCCCAAGGTTTTATTCTCAAACCAGTTTTGTTTGACGCGCTTGATTTTAGAGCCGTCGAAAAACAGGACACCCATCAAGTGGCCATCGTCTTTGGCCGACATCGGCGTTGCCGTTCCCACGGCCCACTTTTGCGGCGGAATGTTCTTGGTTTCCCTCGAATGGTTGACGATGCGCGTCTTGGCCCGCACTAGGTAGTTGTTGTCAGCGACGACAAACTCCTTTTCCACTCGCACGCCTTCCAAGGCGCCGCTCAATTCTCGGCGCATTGTGACAACGCCTGCTCTTTTGGAAATCTCATACCCTTGAATCCAAGAGGTTTCGCCCAACCGCAAGCCCAAAATCGGCGACTCCGCCCAAGGATTCAATTGAGCGAATTGGGATTCCGCGCTTTGTTCCTCTCTTTTTCCGCATCCGGTTTCATTGGGATAACGTTTGAGATCCACCAACTGGATTCCTCCGCCAACGTTGTCAAACCAGTATTTTGCCTCTTCGTTCTCCAAGGCCGCGGATTCCTCAACAAAAGAAGGAATCGGCTCCGAATACGGCGCCGAAGCAAGGGAGGGAAGAGTTTCCACTGGGGAGTTGCCTTGGCCGGATTCTGCCGTCGTCCCAGACGGTTGAGTGGATTTATCGGAAGTCTCCGGCAAACTCCGCTTCTCCGGCGGATAGATCGTGTTAACAAAAGGCCACCAAACCAAAAGCAACACGAAGCAAGCCGCAAAAATGAGAAGGCTTTTTTTGTCCATGAGGAAACGTCAAGAGTCTCGAGAAGACAGCGCGTCCACTGCGTCCGTTGTTTCCTCGACGCCCGGCACAGGATCATCTCCACTTTTCCCCCAAGGATGACAACGGCAGACTCGGCAAAGCGACAATCGCGTTCCTCGCAACAATCCAAACCGCAGGATGGCCTCGACCGCATAAGCCGAACAAGACGGGAAAAACCGGCACCCCGCAGAAGGCCCAAACAACAAGCACTTCCACGGAGAACCGAACGCTCGGTAAAAACGAATGGGCAGGACGAAAATTTTCCGAACCAGAATCACGACCTTTTTCTTGCGGTTTTCTCGACAACGCCGGCCCTTCGGAGCATGCGCATTAGCTCTCTTTCCACCTCGCCTTGACGGCAATCGTTGATACCTTTCCGAGCCACTAGCACAACGTCGACCGGCTTCGAAATTTTGTTTTGAAGAAGGCGAAAGGATTCTCGCAACAAGCGTCTAGCACGATGGCGGACAACGGATCTCTTTCCGATTTGCTTTTTGCTGATAACCATCCCCAAACGCGAATAATCCCGCTCGGTCGAAAGCCTCCAATTCATAATCGCAATGTGAGAAGACACCCGCTGGCCAGACTCCTTGAGATCGTCAAATTCCTCGGCGCGGAGAATGCGCTGTCGAGGACGGAAGAAGAATCGATTCGATTCCGGCATGAAACCCAAAATTATACGGGAGTCAAACGCTTGCGGCCGCTTCTTCGGCGATTGGCTAATATTGCCCGCCCGCTCCGACTCGAATTCCGACTTCGGAACCCGTGCTGGCGTTTTCGTCGAATCTTCGACGGTTGATATGTTCGCTTCATTTCTCAACTTCTCCTCTATTTGACCAAAATCTCCGAATTCTGCTTTGAAAATCTCCACTGACTCAATCTTCGGCGCAGAGGCTTTCAAAGTTTCTTCTGCAACCGAAAGAGAAAGAAAAATAACAACTAACGAAAATTTGTCAAGACTGCGCTTAAAAATATCCGCCTTCGGAACGGATTTCTGCGAGAAATCGGCGCAAGAGGGCAATTCGAAGAACCCAACCAACTCCCCAAAGATAATCCCGCCTAACTCCCACCCAAACAAACCACCCCCACCAGCTTCGCCCCGCCAATTCCCCTTCACCGCCAAATCCACCGCCTCGATAATCAGAGGCCCGCAGACAAAATCCAACCGCCAACCTTTATGATTTGCCAAGTTCTGAAAACGAAAGAGCGGGATTGACGAACTTGCGGACAACAAAGACTTGCCTCCCTTCTCTATGCGTCGGCAAGGCAAAGAAGAAGCCTCCATCCCCAATACCGTTATCGGAAACGCCAACCTCGCCCTCCACAAAACGTGGCACTGGGATGCGACTTATTCCTTCTCCAAAGCGGATTTTCGCCAGAGCGACACCGGGTTGAATTTGCCGATCGGCATTGATTACGCCCGGCACGGCGTCGTCACCGGCTTGGCAAAACAGATTAGCGAGGCCGGCTCTTTTCGAATGCAATACGGTTTCTTCCAATACAAGGAGCCGAGCGCGGCAGGCGTCAACGACTACACTGCCCACGGATTAGCGGCAACTTTTCGATGGGATTTTCGATGACCGCCCTTGCGAGGCGAACATTTTGCCCGCATGATTGGCTATTCCAACCGGAAACTAAAATTATAGACGCATCCGGGAAAAATCGGCTATACTTTCGTTTCTTAAGTTGCGGTTTGAGGAAACACGGCAAACGATAAGACAACGAAAAGACAAAAGACCTTTGGAATTTTATCTTGGGGCAACTAGAAAACGAATTATCAATAGAAGGAAGATTTTACGATGGACATTACAGCAGAAACTCTTTGGGGAATTATGATTGGGCTGGGACTAAGCGCCGCCTGCGGCTTTCGGGTATTCCTTCCTCCCCTAGTCGCCGGCATTGCCGCCAAGTTCGGGTATCTAGACCTTGCGGAAGGATTCCAATGGCTGGGAAGCTCTCCGGCGCTGATTGCCTTCGGCGTCGCCGCAACGTGCGAGATTCTCGCTTACTACATTCCGTGGGTAGACAACGTTTTGGACGCCGTTGCCGGGCCGGCTGCGGTGATTGCGGGGACGATTCTCTCCGCCTCGATGATCGGCGACCTAAGCCCTTTGTCGAAGTGGAGTCTCGCCCTTATTGCGGGAGGAGGCGCTGCCGGACTTCTTCACACGACGACGGCCTGTCTCAGAGGCGGTTCTACCTTGACGACCGGGGGAGTGAGCAATCCCCTGCTTTCAACAATGGAAGCCGGCGGCGCGGTCACCTTCTCCCTATTAGCCATTCTGTCCGCTCTCTGGCCGGCAATCGCCTTGGTTCTCTTATTTCTTGCGCTCGGCCTCATTGCGTTGGCGATCCGAAAATGGTCGGCGAAGTTCCGCCCAATATCCGTTCCTCCTTCGCATTCGCCGTGACTCGGAGTTGAACTTTTTCAAGCCCCTTTCCAAATGGGCAAATTGAGGCATCACGAAAACGCCATGGCACAACTCAACTCCAAGAGCGGTTGGGGCAAAGAGGGGTTGATGAGCCGAGAATGGAGAACTTTCCCGCGTTCGGCCTTTTTCTTCGTCAAGAGAATCGCCAAAGATTTTCCGCAAAGAATGGAAAACTCAGGCCTCTTGAAAAAGACTGGATCCATCTGCCGATTGACTTTCGATTGGCCGGCGCTCTTTCGACTTCCCGGCGGAAAGCGGATCCTTCTTTTTGCGTCGACGTTGTGGATTGTTGTCGGTTGTCAAAGCCCAAAAGATTCCTCCGCGCAAAAGCCGCCCGCAGTCCAACCGATCCAACCGAATTCTTCCTTGGAGAAGGCGGCGACTCAATACAGCATCCGCTATGACGAAGAAATTAAGCGGATTTTTGATCTGGCCAAAAACAATCGCTGGGAAGAGGCCATGACCGTCGCCAATCAGCTGCGCGATAAGGACGCCAATGACCCGGTAGTCGACCGCGTTCACGATTGGGTGGGAAAGCAACAAGAAATTCTGAGAAGCCGCACATTAGAAGACACCATTCGCAGGATTGACTCTCAAAACTCCGTCTTCAGCCCCACGGTGGAAAGCTTGCTTACCGAGCAGGCGGACCGCGGGTTGACGCCGCGCAAAGACCTCCGCGACGCAGTGTTGGACATCGAATCCAGACCCTACGTTCCCCGCACTTACAACCAGACGATTTCCCGTTCCGCGCCGATGTTCGACTTCAAAAGCCAAGCCGGGCGAATGGCCAGAGAGTTGGACAAGGAATTTTCCGTCAAATTGGACGACGTCACTTTGGAATCTGTCATTTTTCAGATCGGCGAAAGCGAAAACATTAATTTTGTCGCCGACCGCTCGCTCAAAGCCTTTCAAGAAAAATTGAGTCTCAACTTTGAAAAAGTGCGCTTGGGTGAGTTTTTGGATTATGTTTCCAGAAATTTCGATCTTCAGTTTCAAGTCGGCGATGACTTGATTTGGATTGTGGACGGCCAAGACGAACAGAAAACCATCGAAGACACGCGCATTTATCGTTTGCGAAAGGGATTCATTCTGCCCGCCATCTTCGGCGCCGACGAAGTCCAACGAACCGAAACCAAAGCGAAAGACGGCACGGTGACGACCGTCACGGTCGAAAAAGCGCAAACCTTTGTCCGCGACGGCGTTCCCAGCACGCCTTCCATTGAGCGGGCGATTCAAAAGTTCTTCCAAGGCTCGGAATACGAAATTGATTATGAGCGCAACATTATTTTGGCCACCGGCACTCGCGAGCAATTGGCGGTTCTGGAAAGAATCATCGAAGAATACGACCGTCCCCTTCAGCAAGTGCTGATCGAAGCCCGGTTCATCACCGTCTCCGAAGCCGCTTTTCTGCAACTAGGCGCTCTTTGGGAGACCGGCCGGCCGCCGCAAGAAGGACAGACGCCCACGGACTTTCTTGATATTGTCCCCGAAAACGTCAATGTGGGACAAAGCCTGCAGGAAACCTTCGGGAATATTCTAAACCGAACCAACCTCAGCCTTACCTTGACGGCTTTGGAACAAGAGGGAGAAACCCGAACTTTGAGCGCACCTCGCATCACGGTGGTCAACAACCTTCCCGCCCGAATTGCTGACGGCAAAATCCAAAACTACTATGAAGAATACACCGTCACCCAGACCGTCAACGAGCGCAACATCGCTTCCACGCTGGTGCCGAAGGGCGCTCCCAAGGAAATCACTTCGGGGGTGTCGCTTGAAGTAATGGCCAGCATCGGCGGGGACGGAAGAACGATTTACTTGGCTCTTTATCCCGAAGTGAATCAAGAAGTGAAGTTGGTTGACTTTGCCACCGTGAGGGATTCTACTGGAAACTCGATTGAGATTAAGTTGCCGGAATCGCGGACCCAATCCCTAAAAACCCGTGTGATTGTTCAATCCGGCCAAACCGTCGTTATGGGCGGCGTGCTGGAGCGGGAACAATCCACTTTCGTTGAATCGGTTCCCATTTTGGGCAAAATCCCTGTCATTGGCGCGGCGTTTAGAAGGCGCACCGAAGTGGACAAACCCCGCTATCTTTTGATTTTTGTGACCGCCACGTTGCTGTCCGAAACCGGAGAATTCATCGAATTCGGCGCCAACGGCAATTGGGATGAAAGAGAGCCGTCAACTTTACCTGATCCAAAACCGTGATCCCTCTGTTTGCCCAGCTCGCCAAACTCGCCCGCTGTTCCTTTTGGACAATGGAACGGGTGATGATCATTGATCCGGGAGAAACGGCAACGCTCATCCTGATTGCCGAGCGCGTCTTGAGTCGGGTTCAAGTGCGGGAACACATCACCATTCCCAACCACTTGGCGCCGGCCAAAGACATCGTCCCTGAAACCGTCCAACACCTGCGATCCCAATACGATCCCATTCGCATTTACCTGATCCTCCCGCAATCTGAAACCGTTTCCCAACCAATCTCCCTCCAATCGCAGAGCATTGAAGAATTTATCGCCGGCGAAGCGGCGCGCTTTCAAAAAATTGAAGACGTCGAGTTGGTATTCGATCATCAGCCGCTTGCCGAATCTTTGATATCCGGAGAACGCGGCCAGAGGGAAAACGGAGGCAGCCTTTGGTGGCTGACTTATTGCCGGGAACCGTCCGTCCAACAACGATTGCAAACACTCGGCTTGGACTTTGACGACGTGGACGACGTAACCAGCACTGCCCAAGGACTTTGGAGCGCTTTTGAAAGCCTGAAGCATTCCGATGGCGCGGTTTGGGCCGTCGACGTCGGCCGTCGCCACACGGCTCTTCTGCAAATCTGCGGCGGACAACCCCAATTCGCCGCCAGTTTTTCCTCTCCCTTGGTCGGCTTTCCGTCAGAACAACCGGATTCCCCAGCCGCCCCTTCTCCCTCTGCGGACGCGCTGGAAAGTTGGCTAGAACGTCTCCTTCCCTCATCCGTTTCTCGCGCCGCCCGGCAAACGCTTCCATTAACCCGTCGGGATCGTTTGCTTCTCTTGGGAGAAAAAGGATTGATCGAGCCGGCGGCGGCATTTCTTCGGAAAAAAACAGAGTCAACGGTGATCCTGCCCGAAGAAGAACATCAACCCCAAAGCAGCGGAGAACCAAAAGCCAAAAACCGAAAATCAACCAATCTGCGCCGCGCGCCTTCAGAATTCGCCGCCGCGCTCGGCGTTGCGCGCGCCGCCCTTGGCTTCGCAAAACTCCGAATCTCTCTCCTTCCCCAAGCCTGCCGCCAACGAAGAGACCGGAAATTCTTTTGGAACCGTCTTCGAGGCTGGACGGTCGCCGCCGCCGCCGCCACAATTTTCCTTCTCCTCTTGGCAACTTGGCAAAACGCCGTTTTGTTCCGAATGAACGACAAACACATCCAGCGCGCCGAATTCGTAATCGCAGAGATGCAGGAAACAGAAAAAACCCTTTCCCAATCTGCCGCGCAATACGAGCAAGTTCGCCCCATTCTCCGCCTTCAACAAGAAACCGCCGAATTGATCGAAACCCTCGCCGCCTTACAGTCTGTTGCCCAAGACCCCGCTTACTGGTTGGTGCTTCTGGCCGACTTCGACAGCTATTACTCCCAATCGTCGACGCCAATCGCTTCCAACAAAATAGAATCGCCGCCCGCACTCGCCTCCGCCAATCCCTTCGCCGGCAAACCCGGATTCGTCGCCGAATTCAGCTTCCGCAACTCAGGCGAAACGATGAGAGCCAAACTGCTCTCGATCGTCAACCGATTGAACGAAAACAAAATCTATCGGCACGTCGACACGCTGGCCGAAGACATCCGCCGCCAGCTAGCCCAAACGAACGTTCTCTTTCCCGGCGAACGGCACGCGGCGCTTTCGCTTGAACTGCGCCGAAATTACTTCGATCGCAAGCTCCACTTGAACCCAGACTCGCCAATGCCTCCATCAAGCCGAAAGACAGCCGAGGCGGAAAAATTCAAAGAAAAGCGAAGAGTAACCGACCATCGACAAGAATCAGGAATCGGTTCCAAAACGAGCCCGTTGCCCGGCGATATGCATCGCCAAAACGATTCCTTAAAGGAAACTCCCTGATTCGAAAAAAGAGCGGCTAGAAGCGGAAAGAAACAATGCGCACAATCATTCGATGGGCTCAATCCAACCGGGGATGCTGGGCAATCTCCTGCTTGATCCTGGCCTACTTCCTCTTTGTCTACCGCCCGTTGAATGCGCGAACTAAAGAGAAAGAGTCCCTGCTGCGCCAGACGTGGAGCCGGATCGAAACAATCCACCGCAAGAAACAAGCGCCGGATCGAATCGACTACAACCTCATCTCTCAAAGCCTCAAACGATTGGCGCCCAATATGGAAAGCGTCAAACAAACACTGCTCTCCCGCATCGAAATCGACAGTTTTTACCGGGACAAGGACAAAAGCCTTGAATTTGAATTCCACCTCGTCGATTACGAAAACCACCGACAAGAAGTCATCGAATCTCTCGGCAAACTCGCCCAAATCCGGCAATCCCAAATTCCTTCCTCCGTGTTTGAAGGCTTTCCCGCCTATCACAGCGACTTATCCCATCCTAACTACCTCTGGTTCGAACTCGCATTGACGCAACACCTTCTGCAATCGATGATCTACGCCGACGTCGAATCAATCTCCAAACTTTCCGTGCAACGCCAAAGAACCCCGTCAGCCGACGCAGACCGCACTCCGCCGCTCATTCCCGTCATTAGCGAGATTCAATTCGCCTGCGATTCCGGCTCTTTGTTCCGCTTGCTAGTCATGCTCCCGCTGCGCGCCGAAGAAATCCAAAAAGAGCTGAATATCGCTTACCCGGCCAACAAACCAAGTTTGTACATCGATCAAATCCTAATCCAAAAAAACTCGCCCGAAAAAACATCGCACGTTTCCGTTTGGATGAAAATCGTGGGTTTTATCCCTCCGCTTTCCACACAAAAAGCCGCCGCAACGAAGGACAACCGTCAACCGTCAAGCGCCGAGCGGCAAACCGCCGAACCTCGAGAAAACTAGCGAATCCATCTATGCCTGCCCAAACGTCTCAAAACACGTTGGCCACAATTTTCTCCCTGAGCCTGTTCACAATCATCTGGGCGGCGGTCATCCAGAATTCCATTGCAGCCATCCGAGACTCCTTTGCCGCCGTCCAGAATATCGGAGACGGCATCCCAAACAAAACAACGCTCCCAGAAGAGACAACCCTCGACGACCCAACGCCGCCGAGGTTTGTCAACACCCCGGCCGAGCTCCTAAAACAAAACGCCGAAGCCTCGCCATTCTTTACACGCCACTTTGCGCGGGCCGTTTCGCCCGCTCCAAAACCCGCCTCTCCAACCCGAAAGATCAAAATCGAATTTCAAGGCATTTACCAAACGGTTTTAGGAAAACAAAAAGCCTTCCTGAAAGTGGATGGCGCCTTCAAAGCCGTCGACCTCGGCGACGTCGTCATCGCCAACCTCCGCCTCCTGCAAATGAATTCAAACGAGATTGCCGTCGGCGTCGATGGGAACGCTCCGCCTCGCCGCATCAGATTTAGCCAATCAGACACTTTTCAGATTCCCCAGTAATGCCGTCGAGCCCCGAAAATTTAAGGCTGAACATCGGAGAGATCCTGCGATCCAAAGGAATCCTCAACGAAGAGCACCTTCAAATCCTTCGCGGACATCCCAATCGGCGCCAACTCCCCGTCCATCGCCTAATCCTCGAGCTCAATCTCGCCTCCGAACAAGACACCCTTCAAGCATTAGCTAAAGTTCACGGCGTCGAATTCCAAGACCTCGAAAACTTCGCCATCCCCGAAGCCCTGCTGGAATCCGTTCCCCTCAAGCTCATTTTCCATTACCGCTTTCTTCCCCTCGCCGTGAGCGCAGACGAGATCACCATCGCCTGCGGCGACATTCCCAGCAGATTGGAACTAGCCCACTTTCGCCTTCTCCTCAAACGAGAAGTTCGCTTCCTCCTTACCACGCCGAGCCGCATCGACGCCGTCATCAAGTCCCAATTCGGACTCGGCGCCGAGACGGTCGAAAAACTGCGCGAGTCTTCTCAAAGCGAACTGCTGGACGACGAAGAACTCGTCTTCGACTTGGCTGATTCAACAATCGAAGAACGGTGGAAACAGAAGGAAACCAACAAAGACGGCGCCGCTGAGGGAACAATTTCAGATCTTGTCGACCAAATTCTCGCCGAAGCGCTTCGCCTGCGCGCCACCGACGTCCACTTCGAACCATGCGCCGGATCAGTCCGCCTGCGCTATCGAATCGACGGCACTTTGCAATCCATCCCCGTCCCCGGAGAACTGCGCCGCCTATACGCCGCCATCGTCTCTCGACTCAAAGTAATGGCCGAACTGGACATCAGCGAACGTCGCCTCCCCCAAGACGGACGAATCTCAATGAAAACCAAAGGCGAATCCTACGACCTCCGAGTCTCCGTCATTCCCGCCAAACACGGAGAAAACCTTTGCCTCAGAATCCTCGGACGCCAAAGCCTGCATCTAGGATTAGAACAGCTCGGCATGCTTCCGACCCAAGAAACCCTGTTCGCCAGAATTCTCCGCCTTCCCCAAGGCCTCATCCTGATTAGCGGGCCAACGGGAAGCGGCAAAACAACCACGCTATACGCCGCCCTCAACCACACCAACGACGGACAACGCAAAATCATCACCATCGAAGACCCTGTCGAATACCAAATCGAAGGCATCGCCCAAATACAAACCCACGACGCAATCGGCCTCTCCTTCGCCAAAGGCCTGCGCGCCATCCTTCGCCACGACCCCGACGTCGTCCTAGTCGGCGAAGTCCGAGATCGAGAAACAGCCGAAATTGCCGTACGCTCCGCCCAAACCGGCCACCTAGTCTTCTCCACCCTCCACGCCAACGACAGCGTCAGCGCAATCCCGCGCCTAATCGACATAGGTGTCGAAGCCCCGGCACTCGGCGCCTCCTTGCGCTGCTCCATCGCCCAACGACTGTCTCGGCGAATTTGCAAACGATGCGCCGCCCCATCGCCTCCACCAGAACAAAAACTAATAGAAGAAATGACAAAAGCCCTCAACCTCCCCGCCGGCGAACTCCAATTCCAAATAGGCCAAGGATGCATCGAATGCAGACAAACAGGCGTCAAAGGACAAATCGCCCTCTACGAATTCGCCATAATCAACGAAATCACAACAGAAGCCATCCACGCCCAAGCAAGCCTCGCCCAACTAAGAAAAACAGCCAAAGCGACCGGCTGGCGACCCTTGCGGCAAATCGCCTTCCACCGCGTCCAAGACGGCACCATCTCCCTGCCCGAACTACAGCGAGTGACTTGGAACCTCGATCTAAACCGAACATAAACCGCCGGAAATCATCGACAAATAACCAGTGCACGTTTCCCACAAACAGAGAAAACCCCGCGCAAAATCCCCTCCACCGCCAAAACCATCCTCCCCAAAATGAACAACCCGCAAACCCCGCAACCTGCCCAACAGCCAACAACAGAAAAACCTCTTCTTCTCCCTTAGCAAAGATACCCCATCAACAGATTGACAAAACCAATCCTCCCTCTACAATCTCCCATCAAGCCAACCACCATACAACCCATAATCAGCATTTAGCAGTTTACAATTCAAAAACAGCGAAGTTCCCTCACCTTGTTGCGAAGTGAACACCCAGTAGTTTGCGTTTTCCCGTCTCCTCGCCTACTTCTCCCTTTCGCCCCTTCATTCGCATCTAAACAAACCCCAATACCCAAATACCTCTCCCCCTCACTTATCGCTGGCCAGAAACCAGCACATTCGTAGCCAAGCATCCCCAATCAGCAAGACTAATCATCAGCTCTTGCCTCGCTCGTAGGATTCAACGATTCGTTAGCAAGCAGAGCCAATCCTCACCCTCTTTGCCCCATATCTTCCTTGAATCAACAAATCCCATATCCCTCCCATCCTTTGCAATCCACAAACTTGGAAAACGCCATACCCACACGCATGCAATCTGCAAACACCAAACCTCAACACAATTCACAAAATACTCCTTCCTATATCCCCCTTTGCCACTCGATCAATCGCAAGTCACCAACCACCATAACCTTTCTTCCTCTTTCCCTTCTTTTGTATAAACAATCGCCGACAACAGAAATATGCTCATCCCATCATTCGTTTTACAGCACAACAATCCCAACAAAACATCCTCAACCTTTCTCCAACCCAAAAATCCACAACCAGCAACCAACCTCAATCGTTGACCATAAAGCTTCCATAAAAACACTCCACCCCACCATTAGCCACTCCAACAACGATTCCTCCCATTAACCAAACCCCAACCAACAAAACTTTCTTTTTGACAACCGCAAGTTAGGATGGCGCGCTTCTTTGACGAATTCATCGAGCAACCCGATGACAACAAGTCGGTCAACTTCTTCTCTTCAAAACCCCAAACCCCTCTTCGCGCCCTTCGCAGTTTTGTTATCCCTTCCCATGCGTCATTCTTTATATTTCCCTTGCTTCTCTCATCCCAGACTTAGTGCCTGCGAAGGCCAACAACCAACCCCAACCGTTAACTACAAAGCTTCCATAAAAACACTTCTCCCATCACTAGCCATTCTCATTGCTACTTCCCTCTCACCTAACACCAAACCTCCCAGAAATATCGACCTATAAAACTTTCTTCTCCACAACGGCAAAGCAAAGGAAGAATTTTCCCCTCCGGGATTTCTCTTTTTGACGCTCTCTTTGCAAAATTAGAGGCCAGTAGCCGGGGATTCGCAATCATGGATTTGCAATCAGCAAGATGAAATGTCTCCCTCTTTTTCGAGTTGCGTGATTTTGGTGTTTCCGACTGAGTTTTTTCCTCTTTTCTCTCCTTTTGCATTTTGAGGTTGGACGCGAGATGGACAAGAGACTGCTAACAAGCCATATCATATTGCGAAGCACTGCTTGCCGCCGGACAAATAAAAGTTTCTCCAAAAGCGTAAATCACCTTGCCGATTGGATTATGGACTGATTTCCAATTGCCGATTCTTGGGATTTAGAAACCAATTCGTTAGACGAGGATGGACTTCCTTTGCGGTCGTTTATTAGCGATTTCATATCCAGGAAAGATGGAACATGATAAAGATCTTCCCATCGTTTGTGTCAAAACTAGAACAACAGGCATCGACAATACATCTCTTTTATCTGTGTTGGTAGTTGTGTCGTTTTCTTCTTTGGTTTGTTTTGGCGCAAAGCCAAGGGCAGTTGTGTATTGATGTCCACCATAGCTAAGACAACGCCGACACGCTCTGGGTGTTTAGGGGTTCTTCCACTACGGCAACCCAAAGTGTCCTCCAAAGCATCCCCACCTCCGCAATCTCTAATCATTACCATAGCCGAGAGGCTTGGGAACTCCTTCAATAACGGACATATTTACGATGTCAACAAGCTCAACGATACCAACTTTCCACATTCATTCTTGTTTGCTATCTCTAAGACCCAAGACATTGATTCAATAAGAAAGAGAATTCTGGGCGGAGGCTGAACCATCATCACTCTCGCCGCCAGTGCCACTAACATTTCGGGGGTCATGAACGGCACTAACAGCCGCATTATGGATCGTCTTTTTATGGACTATGATAATCCATACGATGTCGTTGGGATGAGCGTATCTGGAGGCAGTTTGTTCTATTTCACCGATTAGACTTCTTGTTAGGTAAGAGCGGGCTGGAGTGATTTGTGGTTCGCAAATTCAGTTGTGTATTTGTGCCTTTGGTTTAGTTGCTTTGGCGTTTTGTGGTTGTCCGTCGTCGCTTTTATAAGAAATGGCAAGCAATCAAATTTTGTAGACTTGGTTTGGCGATGCGACATTGCAGATTTTCTGGCGTTTGTGGCGAGGGATAAAGACGACATAGCACCACAGATTTCTATCTAGATGGTGATTTATAGCTGCCGGGGCTTGCGTGCGGGCAAACCAGAGGCTCTTAGTAGCCGATAGATTATGGATAGGGTCTGTGATTGGAGGTCGGTAATCGGCGGTTGGCAGTGACGGAAAAACCGCTTTTTCCGTTCCCGAAATTTCGGAATGGAACTTTGGCCAGCGATTTGGGGGCAAGTATTCTAGGGCAAGGGGCGAATGGGAATTGTGCGCTTCTTTGCTTGGTTAGCGGAGAGCGAAACTGGAGGAGGAAAGCATATATTTACTATGAAGTTCGAGGCTCATTCAGGTGGCCTGTGGTTCGCGCTTTGGGTTTTTCTGAGATTGGACTCGTTTTTTCCAGCAACTTCGTTTCAAATCTTCCCAAAGCGAAGTTTTTTTGTTTCATAACGAATGATGCATTGGGATTGTGGGAACGCTCCCTGATCGAAGAAAAGAACGTTCTCCATCCAGTCGCCAAAGAGAAGACTCTATGCCTTCAGATAAGAAAAACAGCCGAGACAAATGGACGTCTCAATTCCTGCGACACTTGGAAACCGAACGCGGCGCTTCCCCCTACACTCGAAGAAACTACGGCCAAACTCTAAAAGAATTCGCCGCTTGGCACTGCCGAGAACAAAACCATTCCCCCCGATGGAAAACGCTCCAGCGCCATCACTTCCGCGCTTGGCTACGGCATCTTAGCCGAAACAATCTCAGCCGCGCCGCCATTCAACTTCGCTTCTCCGCTCTCCGCAGCTTCTACCGCTACCTCGTCAAAAAGGGAGAACTGGCCGAAATCCCCATCAAACAAATCTCCCTGCCCAAAGCCAACAAACGTCTGCCCCGATTCCTCACCATCGAGCAGATGACCCGCCTGTTGCAAGCCCCACTCACAGAAATGCGGCGCCAAACCAAAAACGCGGCCACTGCGCCCAACGCCTCCGCCCCTTTTCTCCGAGACGCCGCCATCCTCGAAACCATTTACTCCTGCGGCCTGCGAATCAGCGAACTCTGCCGCCTCCTCGTCCAAGACATCCAATGGGATGGCCAACTCCTCCGCATCATGGGCAAAGGAAAAAAAGAGCGTCGCCTTCCCATCGGCGCGCCCGCCTTGGACTCCATCCGCTACTACTGGCAAAAAGCCCAACATCCCCAACTGCCGCACTTGCCCGCCTTTCTAGCCAACCACCGCAAAAATACCCCCGTGTATCCCAAATTAATCCAACTGCGCCTCAAAAAATATCTAAGTCAATCCGGCCTAGACCCCGCCATTACGCCCCACAAACTCCGCCACAGCTTCGCCACTCACCTCCTCAACAACGGCGCCGACCTCCGAAGCATCCAAGAACTATTAGGACACTCTCACCTTGCCACCACCCAAATCTATACCCACCTCTCCACCGAAAAACTCCGAGCCGCTTACCAAAAAGCCCATCCGCGAGCATAAAAAATCGCGCAAACTCCCTCATCAATCTCCATCCATCCTCTTGGAATCCCGCCCCCCGCAACGCACCAAAAAGCCAATTCTTTCAAAATCTCCCCAAAAAACCAAGAATTCCCCCCTAATCCATCCCTTCCCAAAAGCGTTCCGTGATTTTTTTTCTCTTCTTTGTGGATTTGGGGGTTGACTCGTTGCGGGGAGGAAATTAAAAACGAGGGAGTTTTTATTTATTTGAAGTCGTTTTATTGCAATTAAATGTTTGAAATCATGAAAATACCATCCTTACAATTGGCAAGCGGGCCTTTAATTGTCGCTTTGTAGCGGCGTTGTTCGTCTCCGCGCTTTCCTCTCTTGTTCCTTTGGAGCAAAGCCAAGCGCAGTTGTTCATCCATGTCTATCCGAGCCAAGACAATCCCACTAACCAAACCCTCTGGATTTTTAGCGGCAGTAGCACCGCAAATCAAAGCGGTAGCATCCGAACCTCCTCCTCCAGTGATTCTTTCTCAAGCGGAGACAGTTGGAGAACTGCGAGCAACAACTTTTTCGACGCCAACAAGCCCAACAACGCCAACGTCTCTCTGTCTCCCTTGTTCTCCAGCGCCAACAACCCGACAGACATCGAGTCCATTCAAAAGAGGATTCCGGGAGGCGCTAGAACGCAAGTTTTTGCCTCCAGCGCCACGAACACGCCGACCATCACCATCGGCAGCGGAAACCGAACCATTTCGCATCTATATTTGGATGAAAATAGCGGAAACCCTGATGAAATCGGGATTCGCGTCTCTGGGAGCGCTTTGTCCTATTCCAGCGGGAATTCTTCGGTTTGGACGGGCGCCGGCATCATCAACAAACCTATCGGCGACTTCTTTGCGAGAACCTTCAATAATGCCGCAGGGCAGCCTACATTTGCGGCGAATTCTCAAGGTTCGGTGCGGGTTATTGTCAACAGCCAAGTCATCCCCGAACCCGAAGAATACGCCCTCATCTTCGGTTTGTTTGCTTTGGGATTTGCGGGGCTGCGGTGTGTGCTTTGTGATTAGCCAATCAGGGGGCGGCGCTTTGTAGTTGGCCAACGGCGGAGATTGCCTTTTTCTAATCTTGTTTCCAAGAGTTAGAAAACGGGAGGATTGTTTCGCGATTTACGATTTAGTGGGCTGGTGTTTGCGCTTTGGTTTCTGCTGAGGTTGAACTCGTTTTTCCAGCCACTTCAATTTGGAACTTCGGAAGCGGAGTTTTTGTTTTTGGAACGGCCGGCAGAAAAATCGCGGGAATTTTTCTTTTTCTTCCTCCTTTGGCATCCATCGCTCAAAAACGACAAACCTTGAATTCCCAATTTGCCATTCCCCGTTCCAGAAAAATAGGAGGAAAGACGTTGTCTTGCCGCCGATGCAAGCGGCCTAAACAACCCAATCCTCCTAAAAGTGCGGATTATGTTTTTCGGAAATTAAAGCAGGGGTTTGAGGCTCTTTAAAAGATCCTTCTTCGAAATCGTTCCTAGGTGGCTCGCCCGAATGACGCCTTTTTTGTCAATCACGTAGGTTTGCGGGATGCCGGTAATGTCTCCGTAGTCTTTGTCCACTTTTTTGTCTCCCCAAACTATGGGATAGTTGATCTTCCATTTTCCAACGAATGATTTCACTTTTTCCTTGTTTTCTTCAATGTCCTTTTTGTCTTTCGAACGAGGCTTATCTACGGACACGCCGATAAAGACCACGCCTTTGTCTTTGAATTCCTTTTGCACTTCGACGAAGTCTGGAATTTCCCGAACGCAGGGCCCGCACCAAGTCGCCCAAAAATTGAACACGACCACTTTCCCTTCAAAGTCGGAGGATTGGACTGCTTTACCGTCCAGTCCGTTTAGTTTCCAAGCAGGCGCCTTGGTGCCGACTTTGAGTTCTCCGGCGCTCAAAGGCGCCGCCAAATTTATGCTCGCCAACGCCACAAACGCCGCCAGCCCCAATTGAACCGTCTTCTGTTTTATTATCATAACTTTCTCCTCCCGCAAGCAACGTCGCTTTTATCGGACGCTACGCTTGCAATGTCAACTTCTTTGAATACTGCAAATTTCCAGCAACCGCAAGAAAATAATTCCTTCAAATAAAAAATAAAGGGGCGGCGATTTTTGAATCTTGGACAAACGCTCAAACCAATGCGCCGCCGCAACTACTGCCCGCGCCTGCGGTGCAGGCCAAACAATGTTCTCCGGTGGAAATTTTTCGCCCGTCAAGAGATTCCGGCGTGACGTCCCAGAGCGAAAGCGAGCTTCCGTTCCTGCGAAGCCGCATTCCGAGCATTTGGTTGAAATCGCAATCGAACAATTTGCCCTCATAATCCACGCTCAAAGTATGCCGGCACATCAATCCCGGCAAAGTGGCCGGATTGAAATGGTTCGCCAAAAGTTCCATATATTCCTCCCAGTTGCCTTGCTTTTTCAAGGACTCGGCAAATCGAGCGATTGGCTGGTTGGTGATTGTCAGCAAGCGATTAAATTCAACGCCAAACTCCCGGCGCAGAGCAACTTTGTAGGAGGCTTCCAGTTCGGCTTGCGGTCCCGGCAATTCGGCGCCTAACGGGTTGTAAACCAGATTTAGCGTCGCGCTCGATCCGTAGCCATGGGCGTTGAGCTTTCTCAATGCCCGGATGCTCTTCTCGAACACTCCTTTGCCGCGCTGCAGATTGACGTTCTTTGCCGAATAACAAGGCAACGAGGCGATGATCTCTACTTTGTGAGAGGCTAAAAAGGCGGGCAAATCTTCATATCCCGGCTCTTCCAGAATGGTTAGGTTGTTGCGGTCGATCACGTGGGCGCCGGCCTTTCGCGCCAGCGCAACCAAACTTCGAAAGAATTCGCTCATTTCAGGCGCTCCGCCGGTAATGTCCACAACCGTCGGGCGGTGTTTCTCAATCCAATCCCCAATCCGTCGCGCCGTTTTGGCGTTCATCATTTCTGTTCGCCAAGGCGCGGCGGCGACGTGGCAATGCTGGCAGGCCTGATTGCACTTTCGCCCGATGTTTAACTGCAGAACCGTCAAAGCACTCCGAAACAAAGCCTTCGCATGCGGCCTCAGATGTTGATCAAACCGATTCATTTGCCTTTAGGGAGCGCTTGAAAACCTAGACACCGTATTCCATGAAAACTCAGAAAGCGAATCTTCCTTTGCAATGCGCGCCGGCAAAACCGCCGGTTTGAATCACAAAAGCTGAAGACGGCTTCCCGGCAATCAAATCCGCCGCAAACAACGCTCCCGCTTTGCGTAAAAAAACGGCCCTCTTTTTGAAAGGAGGACCGCTCGCAGGCCAATTGGAAAACCCCTCGCTTAGTTTGCTTGGGGAGCGTCTTCAACAACGGTGAAGCCGGTTTTGTTGATCGCCGCGACGACCTGCTTGGCCTTCACTCTGGCGGGGTCAAAGAGCACGGTGGCCTTCTTGCCCTTGTGGCAGGCCTCTCCTTCCAACACTCCTTTTACCTTTGTCAAGGCTTTGTTGACCTTCGTGGAGCAAGCCCCGCAGGCCATGCCTTTGACGGCCAACTCAATCTGCTGCCCCTCAATCTTCACGCCGGCCTTTTTGAAAGCGGCAAACACTTGACCGGGCTTCACCTTCGTGGAGTCGTAAGTCACTTTGGTCAAATGCGACTTGGAGCAACTTTCGGCCTTCACGCCGTCCAGACGAGTCAACGCCTTGTCCAACTTGGCGCAGGTGGCCTCACAAGCCGCGCTGTCAATTTTCAGAGTAAGCTGTTTCTGATTGGCGCATTCAGCCTTCTTTTCACCAGCAATGGCGGCCACAGAGACCGACAGCGCAATCACAGCGAGGTATTTTACGAATTTAGTCATGACTTCTTTCTTTAACTTGAAACGCCCCGTCCATAGGGCTTTCCTGTATGACACATGATTTCGAAGATTGTTGCAAGCAATTTTTGATTCTTTTACGATGGCCGAGAGATGCATCCTTTTGGATGGTGTTGCATAAATTCCAAAATTGCCTTTAATGCGCGTGATGACGTCCAATTTAGCGGAGCAAATGTTCAAAGACTCTGGCGCGTTGATCGAAGGCCACTTCAAGCTTCACAGCGGGCGTCATAGCCGCCACTTCTGCCAATGCGCCCTGGCTCTCCAAGAAAGGCCAAATGTTGAACGCTTTGGAAACGCATTCGCCGATAAACTCCGTCATTCCAAAGCCGAAACCATCGTCGCTCTGGCAATGGGCGGACTGGTCATCGGCCAAGAAATCGCCCGCCTACTGCGCTTGCGCTACATCTTCGCAGAAAAAGAAAACGGCCAGTTAAAGTTCCGCCGAGGGTTTCAATTGAAACCGAAGGAAAAAGTCGTCGTCGTCGACGACGTTCTCACAAGAGGCGGCAGTCTGCGAGAAATCATCCAACTCATTCAAGAAAACGGCGCAGAAGTTATTGAGATTGCTGTTTTGGTGGATCGCTCCGAAGTGCCGATGCAATTGGATTATCCTTTGAAAAGCTTGATTAAACTCCCCATCGAAACCTTTGCGCCCGACAATCTCCCCGATGATTTGAAACGCATCCCGGCGGTGAAACCGGGCAGTTAATCCAGCTAGCCGCAATCTCAATCTTGAACGGTGGGAAGTTTCTCCGCCGTCCAGCCTTTGTAGCCGTCTTTCATGTGATACGCCGCCGCAAACTTCTTCCGTTTAAATAACTTCATCGCCTTCCCAGAGCGCCCGCCGGAAGCGCAATGCACAAGATACGTCTTTTCCCGATCCAAAGCGTCCACCTTCGCCTCAAAATCATCGGCGTAATAATTCAGATTCTTCGCCCCCTTCAAATGTCCCGCCTTGAATTCCTTCGGCGTGCGAATGTCCAAAATCACCAAATTCCGATATTTCTTCAGAAGCGCGTCGGCCTGTTTGGACAAAATTTCATAATGCCCCTTTGGAGGCTCTTTCTCCGTCTCCCCGTGAACATACGGCAAACCGCAAAATACCAAGACAACGCCCCAAAAAAACCCAGCCAGACAACTATTCAACTTCGCCATCTCTCCAGAAAAAAGAAACCAACCGCAAAAATCAAGCCTCTCCTCAAACAAAAAACCTTTGACAGCCACAAAAAATTCCCGCAAAAGATTGAACGCAAAGACCTTTTAATAGCTCAAACAGAAAAATTCTCAACCAGATGAATAAATTGACTTTCTCTCAAAACAACGGTTTTTGGATTCTTGCGGCAGCCTTCCTCCTTGCCTGCGCCACTGAACAAACCCATCCCGGAGAACCCCTCATTTTCCGAGACTCCAACGACAAAAACTCCGCTCCAAAAGAAAAATTCGACCTCAACGCCTTCCGACCCAACTCGCCAAGCTTCGACAAAAAAAGCAGCTCCGTCGTGGAAGGCGTAATTGCCCCTTGGCAACACCCAACCTCCAAACCCAGCCAACAAAAACTCACCCCCCAACAAAGAAAACGCCTCCTCAACGCACTCGACCGCAAAAAAAATTGGGGACTGCAAGACTCCGACTCCCCCTCCGCCAACGACAACCAAAACAAACTGGACGCCAACCAAACCCAGCGCCACTACAACCGCGCCGAAGAATCCTCCTTTGAAAAATACCTTGCCAACCAAAACTCCAAAAAACAGCCCGACTGGAAAAACTCGCCCTTCAATGACGCCGACGCCAACCCAGACAACCAATCCGCCAACGAAGAAGAACAACTCACCCTCATCGACTCCTTCGCTACCCCCAAAGACTTCGAAATGCGACTCGACAGCATCTTCGACCAATCCAGCCCCAACGAAGGCATCTCAAGCGGAATCCCATTCAATTCCACAGACGACTTCCTCGAATTCAACGAATTCTCAACCACAACTGAAACCAGCGAATTCAATGGCCTCTTCTCCAACAACCTCGAACCCGACGCGCAAAACGGATTCTCGCAACCCTTCCCCTCTTCCAATCCTCTCCTCAATCCGCCAACGACTCTGAACGGCGGCATCATCGGCCAACAACTCATCCACCGCAACGGACTGAACCCGCAAAATTCCAACATCTCCGCGCCAGCCGCCGCCAGCCCCTTCAACAACGGAATCTTCTCCAACCCAACGACAGAATTGCCCGCCGCCAACAACCCAACGATTCCCTCCACGTCGGCAATCCAATCGCTCGGTTCCCCGCTTGGAAACTCCACTCTCATTCAACCCGGCGAACTGGAACTTTTGAACCCGACCCCCGCCAACAACATCCTCAAACAACCCGCCATCTTCCAACTGCCCAAACGCTCCTTCTAAAAAACAATCATAATGGCGATCTTTGGAAACTGCCTTTATCGCGTTGCGAATCTTTTCCCAAACAAAGCGAAGAAGTTTCTCTCATTTGCGTTGGGAAAAAATGCGGAGGCGCTTTTTCGCTTCGCTTCTCTGGCCACAAATTGCCAAAAAACTTCGGCTTTCTTTGTGCGCTGGCAACAAAAGAAAAATTACACCAGAAAAACGCATTTAAGGCTTGCCAAACGAATTTGAATCCGTTTCTCTTTTTGCCCAACGAATAACAGACTTATGAAAAGATTTTGCCGATTTCTTTTGCCCGCGCTGTTGGTTTCCTTTGCCAGCCAAACCGCCCAAGCCCAACAAATGCTCACCATCAAAGGCGAGCGAGTAATACTTGAGGGCGGAGTAGTTTCCTTTGAATTCGAAGTTCCGCTAAACCAAACCGATCTGGATTTTAGCGACTTCGGATTGACGTCCATAACCTTGCCAGAAGGATTGACAAAACTCGAAACGCTCAATCTCAGGTACAATCGTCTGACAATTTTTTCCTTGCCAGAAGGAATGACGAATCTCAAAACGCTGAATACTTCTAACACTAACAGACGACGACAACTGCTGTCTTTGACCTTGCCTGCAGATTTGGCGAATCTTGAAACGCTCAATCTGGAAGGCAATAATCTACAGTTTCTAACTTTGCCGGAAGGGCTGGCAAGTTTGAACACACTCAATCTCGGAAACAATAGATTGACGTCTCTGACTTTGTCCAAAGGATTGACGAATCTTGCCACTCTAAATCTCACCGGCAATCAATTGAAGTTTCTAACTATTCCGGAAGGTTTGCCAAAGCTGGGAACATTGGATCTCGCCAACCACAACTTGACGTCTCTGGATTTTCCTGAAGGATGGACGAATCTAAAAACACTCAACCTCAACGGCAACAGCTTGTCATCCCTAACTTTGCCGGTGGGGCTAACGAATCTCACCACACTGAATCTCGAAAACAACAAATTGACGTCTCTCACTTTGCCGAAAGGGCTAACGAATTTCACCACGCTACATCTTGACAGCAATAGGCTGACTTCTCTGACTTTGCCGGAAGGTCTGACGAATTTGGGAACATTATATCTTAGTAACAATGGCCAAAACAGCAATGTTCCCCTGTCATCCTTGGTGGTGCGGGAAGATCTGGCGGAACGCATTCGGAATGGAAACGTTTCCCTTATTGGTTTTAACAGCGGCGATGTGACTATTTACACACCGCCATCTTTGAGTATTTCTCGCATGGACGGAATTATGGAAATCACATGGAATGGCGGAGTGTTGCAATCGACAACGGATTTGTTTGGAGAATGGCAAGACCTAGAAAGCGCCGAAAGCCCACTGAGAATTCTCTTTCCAAGCGAAGCTATGCGTTTCTTCCGCCTGCGTCTGTAAAGAATGCGGCGACGCCGAGGAAAAATTTCAAAAACGCATTTAAGACTTGCCAAACGAATCTGAATCCGTTTCTCTTTTTGCCTGATAAATAAAGCCGACTTATGAAAAGATTTTACCGATTTCTTTTGCCCGCGCTGTTGGTTTCCCTCGCCAACCAAACCGCCCAAGCCCAACAAACCCTCACCATCCAAGGCGAACGGGTGCTTAAATCGGGGAGTTGGGGCGGAATTGGCGGAGTAATCTCCTTTGAATTCAAGGTGCCGCTAGACGTAACCGATTTGGATTTTAAATTTAACAACTTCGGACTGACGTCTCTAACTTTGCCAGAAGGGCTGACAAATCTCGAAACACTCTATCTTAGCCGCAATAGTCTGACTTCGCTGACTTTGCCAGAAGGCTTAACGAATCTCAAAACGCTGGATATTTCTGACAATGATCTGCTGTCTCTAACCTTACCGGAAGATTTGACCAATCTCAAAACGATCAACCTTAACGACAATAATCTACACTTTCTAACCTTGCCGAAAGGTCTGACGAATCTCAAAACGCTGGAAATCACCAACAATCCTTTAACGTCTCTAACTTTGTCCAAAGGATTGACGAATCTTGCCACTCTAAATCTCACCGGCAATAGATTGAAGTTTCTAACGATTCCAGAGGCATTGCCAAAGCTGGAAACATTGGATCTCGCTAATCACAACTTGTCGTCTCTGGATTTGCCTGAAGGATGGTCGAATCTAAAAACACTCAATCTCAGCGGCAACAGTCTGTCATCCCTAAGCTTGCCGGCGGGTCTAACGAATCTCACCACACTGAATCTCGCAAACAATAAATTGACGTCTTTGACTTTGCCAAAAGGTTTGACGAAGCTGATATGGCTGGAAGTCGGCGGCAATTCCATGAATTCCTTGATCGCTCGAGATGAACTGGCGAGTTTTATTAGCAGTTCGGGATTTTATCTTGGAGGTTTTAGCAAAAGCAATGTGACTATTTACACGCCGCCGTCTTTGAGCATTTCTCGCATGGACGGGATTATGGAAATCACGTGGAATGGCGGAGTGTTGCAATCGGCAACGGATTTGTTTGGAGAATGGCAAGACTTGGAGAGCGCCGAAAGCCCGTTGCGAATTCTCTTTCCAAGCGAATCCATGCGGTTCTTTCGTTTGCGTTTGTAAAATAAATCGGTTTTACAAAATTCAGCGCAAGATTCAGTGGAGGCGCTTTTCTCGTTCGTTGGTTTTGTTTCTTTTCACAATCGTTGACCGTAAAAAGATTGGTTTTTGGGGTGGGGGTTATTCTTCCCAAAGGGTGATGGAGACGGTTTGGCCGGCTTTTAGAGTTTGGTTGGGATGGACGAGCAACCAGCCGTCGGCTTGGGACAAGCCGTGAACAGCGTGGGAACTTTGCAATCCGGCTGGCAAAACTTCCCGCGATTCGTTCCAGCGAATGCGCATAAAGTGCGGGCGGTCGTCTGAATTGGAAACGGATTGGGCGAGTTTTCCTTTTTGACTGGGCGGTTTGAGGTTAGTTGCGCCCTGCATTTTTAGCAAAGCTGGGCGCACGAGGAGCATGAAAGTGGTGACGGCGGAAACGGGATTTCCCGGCAGGCCGAAAAGAGGTTTGCCGCCAACTTCGCCAAACACGAAGGGTTTGCCGGGGCGAATTCGGACGCGCCAAAAGTGGATGCGTCCGCCGAGTTTTTGAATGGCGGGGCGGACGCAGTCATAATCGCCCACGGAAACGCCGCCGCTGACGACTAATGCGTCGTTTTCTTTGGCCGCAGTTTGCAAGGCTTTTTGAGTGGATTCCAAAGTGTCTTCCACCAGCGGATAGATTTTTGGGATTCCGCCGCTGGCTTTTGTCATTTCTGCCAGCACGATTCGATTGCTTTCGTAAATGGCGCCCGGTTGAAGCGATTGTCCCGGCTCTTGCAATTCACGGCCGGTGGAGAGAACGGCGACTTGCGGACGGCGAGCGGCTTTGGCCTTTGCGCGGCCGGTGGCGGCCAAAACGCCCAAGTGACGAAGGCGAAGACGGATTCCATTTGCTAGAAGCAACGTTCCTTTTTTGACGTCGCCGCCTTGGAAGCGGATGTTTTCCCAAGGCCGAATCGGCGACAGACAATGGACGGTTTTGCCGTCTTGGCTTATTTTGGCGTCTTCTTGCATGAGAACGGCGTCGGCGCCTTTGGGAAGAAAGGATCCGGTGAACACTCGGATGCAGGCGTTTGCTTCGACGGTGATTTCGGGCGCTTTTCCGGCGGGAACTTCGCCTTGCAAACGAAGGGAAACGGGGCGGTTTGGGTTTGCCGATTCAATGTCCGCCGCTCTTACGGCGTAGCCGTCCACAGAAGAGTTGTCCGACGGAGGCAAGTCCACGGCAGAGAAAATGGGTTCGGCCAGAACTCGATTTTTCAGTTCGGCCAGAGGAACGGTTTCTTTGCCCGTTTGGGGAACTTGGTTGAGGATTTGTCGCAGAGCATCGTCCAAATTTTGCATCGCCACTGAGTTTGTCTTCTGGCAATTGCTTTTGCAACTCGTCCATTCTGTTTTTGGGTGAAGGATATTTTGGGAAAGGGCAACGTGCCGAAGGTCAATTCATATTATGGAAGAAATAGGGAAGGCCGCGCCGAGCGAGTAAAGAGGCTTTTTGATCGGATTGCGCCGCGTTACGACTTAGTAAACGATCTGCAGAGTTTTGGGATGCATCGGCTTTGGAAACGGCGTTTGGTGGAATTGGCCGCGGTTCGTCCCGGCGATTTGGCTTTGGATGTTTGCTGCGGCACCGGCGACGTGGCTCTTGCTTTGGCACGGCAAGGGGCAACGGTTACGGGAGTGGATTTCTCGGCCAACATGCTGGACAAAGCCCGCCTGCGAGGCAAGGGACAAGCCGGCCTTCGCTTTGTCGAGGCCGACGCTTTGGCGCTTCCTTTTGCCGCCAAAAGCTTTGATTGGGTCACCATTGCCTACGGATTGAGAAACTTGCCAAACTTCGACGATGGCTTGAACGAACTTGTTCGCGTGTTGCGGCCGGGCGGAAGTTTGCTGATTTTGGACTTTGGGAAACCGAAGTCCGCTCTTTGGCGGCGCGGCTATTTTGCTTGGCTCGGCTGGATTATTCCTTTGTTTGGCCGGGTTTTCTGCGGCGACGCCGCCGCTTACGGCTATATTTTGGAAAGCCTCCGCCATTATCCCGATCAAGAAGGAGTTGCCGAAGCAATGAGATCGCGCAACTTGGCTTGTGTTGGCGTTCATAATTTTCTTGGGGGCGTGATGTCCATTCATTCCGGGAAAAAGATGGATGAGAACTAACAGCCATTGAACGGGCAAGCGTTTTGAGTTTCTAAGATTTCTTCGCCTGAAGCTTCGACGAATCCAAACAGCGTCTAACGGCTTGCCTTTGTCGGAGAAATGCGTTTTATTAGAAGTTTTACGGCGACGAGAACCTGAGAAAAGCATGAAAGCAAGCAATCCATATTGGCGGGAACAAGTGGCGACGCAGATGTCTTCTCGACTGCGAGAAGAGTTGGATCGATTCGAAACCGAAATAGAGCGAAGAAAGCAGGGAAAAATCAGCGACCGGGTTTTTGCGGAAACCCGCCTGCGCCGCGGCGCCTACGGACAGCGATACGACAATGGACGGCGCAACGACGGTCAAAAAACGCAGCGGCTGGAATATCCCTGCGGATCGCTCACCAAAGGTCCGGAAACCGTCTGGGACGCTCCCGGAATGTTGCGCATCAAAATCCCCTACGGCGGATTGAACGCCCGGCAATTGGAAGTGTTGGGAGAAATGGCCGAAGAATACTCCGACGGCATTGCCCACATAACCACGCGCCAGTGCGTTCAACTGCACTTCATCCATTTGGACGACGCCCCGTCCATTATGCGGCGGCTGGCCGCCGTGGGGATTACCACGCAGGAAGCCTGCGGCAATTCCGTCCGCAACGTAACCGCCTGCCCCTTCTCCGGGATTTGCTCTGAAGAGACTTTTGATGTAACTCCCTACGCGCACGCGCTCGCCTATCATCTGCTGGGGCATCCGGACTGCCAAAACTTTGGACGCAAGTTCAAACCCGCCTTCTCCGGTTGCAAAGACCAACCGTGCGGTCTCGTAAAAATGCACGACGCGGGCTACATCGCAGTCACTCGAAACATCAACGGCCAAGAAAAGCGCGGCTTCGAAATGTACGTCGGCGGCGGACTGGGAGCCGTTCCCCGCCAAGCCAAACTATTGAGCGACTTCGTCTCCGAAGAAGAAATTCTGCCGCTCACGCAAGCAGTGGCAAGAGTGTTCGGAAGCTTGGGCGAAAAGAAAAATCGAGGCAAGGCGCGAATCAAGTTTCTGGTGGACAAACTGGGCATCGAAGAATTTCGCCGCTTGGTAAAAGAAGAACGCGCCGTGATGGAGCCGGAAGAATCCTGGACCGCCTATCTCAAAGACATCTCCAACCAAGCCGAGCGCCCCTTGCGACAACCGGGAGAAACGCCAATTTCCCCCGATGAGGATCCCGACTTTGCCAAATGGAAGGAAACAAACCTTTACCCGCAAAAACAGACAAGTTACGTCGCCGTCATCCTCTCCCTGCCTCTGGGCGACATCACCGCCAATCAACTGCGCTCCCTTGCAGATATCGCCCGAAAATACACCCACGAAACCATCCGCTCCACCGTCGAGCAAAACATCCTCCTGCGCTGGATTAGCAAAGCCGACGTCCCCGCCGTTTACCAAGAATTGAAGGCCACCGAGCTGACAACGCCGGGAGCCGGCACCATTGTCGACGTCACTTCCTGCCCCGGCACAGACACTTGCAAACTGGGAATTTCCTCCTCCAGAGGATTGGCCGCGCAACTAAAACGCCAACTAACCGAAAAAAGCGTGCAAATGGACCGCTCCGTAAAAAACTTGGTCATCAAAGTCAGCGGATGCTTCAACTCTTGCGGCGGCCATCACATCGCCGACATGGGCTTTTACGGAGTCAGCCGCAGCATCAACAAACGTTCCGTGCCTCACTTTCAAGTCATATTAGGCGGGCAACGCTCTCAAAACGCCGGCGCCTATGGCCTGCCAATGGGCGCCATCCCCTCCAAACGAATCCCAGAAACCGTCGACCGCCTCACCCAAGCCTACCTCGAAAAACAAAAACAAGGAGAAACCTTCCAAGACTTCGTCGCCCGCGTCGGCAAAGCCAAAATCAAATCCATCATCCAAGATTTGACCGCCGTGCCGCCCTACGAAGAAGACCGTTTCTATTACAGCGACTGGGGCGACCCGCGCGAATTCACAAAAGAGGACATCGGCATCGGCGAATGCGCCGGCGAAGTGGTCACCGCCTTCACTTTTGACATGACCGCCGCCGAGCGAATGCTCTTTGAAGCGCAACTCAAACTAGAAAAAAACCATTTTCAAGAAGCCGCCGACCAAGCATTCGACGCAATGGCAACTGCCGCAAAAGGTTTGCTCCGATTGAAACTGCCCAACGTCGGCCGCGACACAGCCGCCGTCGTTCAACAATTCCGCGCCGAATTCTTTGACACCGAACTCTTCTTCGACCCCTTCGCCAAAGGCAAGTTCGGTCAATACTTTTTGGACGCCGCCGCCAACCGCAACCGACCGCAAAACCGCGACTCAGCCCACCGCCAAATCGAAGAAGCCAGCCTCTTCGTCGAAGCCTGCCACAGCTGCCACGGACGCATGGCCGAACAAAAAGCAACCGTTTAAACTGTCTTTTACAAGTTACAAAACGACGCCAACAAAGGAGAAAACACCATGACCGAAGAAGAATACAATCTGGAGTTGCAAGCCCGGCAAAGCGAACACCAACAACGAGTGGAACAACACCTAAAGACCATCGAAAAGTTGCTCTTCTTTATTATTGCTCAAATTGTTGTTTTCATGCTATTGACCTTGCCATGAAAAACCTTATCGCCATTTTCGTTTGCGTTCTAATTGCCGGCTGCGATAGAAATGCGCCGGAAAAAATACCATCTTCGCCAACGTCAAAACCGATTGAAATTCCTTGGAAAAAAGTGAGAGACGGATATTACGCATTGAATCTGCTAGACGGTCGTAAATTCAAGATTGTCACATCGGGTAGCAAAGTGATGTTATTAGGTTCAAGTGACACCATTGGTATTTACAATTCTGTCGATGAAGCGAAGAAAGCGTTTCGTGTATTATATAAACTAGAGAAAGCATTAGTAGAGCAATGAATAATCTTTCCAACCTGCAACACGTCAACGTTAAGTTTTTCCTTGAAGACCCCGACACCGTCGATCTTGAAAAAGCCATCCATGTATTTCACTCGTGGATACAAGAGCAAAAACTGGACGACTTATTAATTGACGTAGCCGACTATCGGCACGTGCCTTCCGGCCCGGGAGTGATTTTGATCGGACACAATGCGCAGTATTCTTTCGACAACGCAGAAGGACAACTCGGCGTGCTTTACAACCGCAAAGCGCCTATGGAAACCTCTGGCGCCGAGCTAATTGCGTCTTCCCTTCGCGCCGCTCTTCACATTTGCCGTCTTTTGATGAAAGAAGAAACGTTTCAGGGAAAAATCAAGTTTGCAAAAAACAAATTGCAGTTTATTGTAAACGACCGATTATTAGCGCCAAATAACGAAGAAAGCTATAAGCAATTGCATCCGCAGTTCGCCGCCGCTTTGGCGAAGGTATTCGGCCAGAGAGATTATCAATTTAGCCAAGACTCCGATCCTCGTAAACGGTTGACGATTGTAGTAGAAGTTCCTCAAGGCTTTGAAGTTTGATTCAAACGGTCGGGAAAACTCAGCAAAGATCCGCGCAGTAGAAACCGACTTGTTCGTTTATCTCAACCCCGGGAATGATTTTACGGTGTTATTACTATACTTGGCGATAGTATGAAACGAAGTGTATTTTGGTTGGCCACGTTCCTTGCGGCAGTTCTTTTTCCAGAAAAAACTGCCGGCATGCCGCAAACTTTGAACGTCGGTAAACCCCACGCTGTTCGCCTCCTTTACTTCTTGCCTAACAACCGCCAGTTTCGCGCTGAAGTGGTTCAGAAAATGAAAGTGGAAATCCAAAGAATTCAAACCTTCTATGCCCAACAAATGCAAGCGCATGGATATGGAAATAACACTTTTCAATTTGAATCCAACGCCCAAGGAACGCCTGTTGTCCACCGCGTGGATGGGGAACACCCTGACAATGACTACCTTCCCGGCGACCAAAAGATTGTCGAGGAGATAGAACGATTGTTCGACATTAGAAAGAACATTTACTGGATCGTCATGGACACCAGCACAGCAGGGTTGGGCGGGCAGATTCAAGGAATCGGCCGGCGAGTGGGGAAAAACGGCGGCTATGGCTTAGTTCCTGATGCGTTTCACTGGACGGAAGCGGCGCATGAACTGGGACACGCCTTTGGATTGCTCCACGACTTCAAAGAGGATGATTATCTCATGTCCTACGGCAAAGGCCGAGATCGATTGTCTGCTTGCGCCGCCGCATTTTTGGCGACGCATCTCTACTTCAATCCCGAAGTGAACGAGAAAAACAACCGAGAAAATAGTCGAATCACTCTCCTCTCGCCAACGGAATACTCGGTTGGTTCCAGAAGCATCTCCGTCCAACTCGAAGCCAATGATCCTGACGGGCTTCGCCAAGTGCTTCTTTTCACCAGCGGCGTTTTGAAGACGTGCCGTCAATTGAGCGGCGAAAGAGAAGCCGTCGTTGAATTCGATTATGACGGCGCCATCCCTTCCAATCCCGGCACTTGTCTTGGAAATCCGGCCTCGCATTCACTCCTCGTCGTAGCCGTGGATATTTTTGGGAATGCTCACCCGGAGACTTTCCACCTTTCCTCCGTGCCAACGACAACCGGACCAAATGGCGCGCGAGTTGTGGAAATCCACGACGACAACGCGCGAAGAGCTATTGAAGACGCGCTGGGAAAATCCGACGGAGCCCCCATCACTACCGATGATCTGGCCAACGTGACCTTGCTGGAACATCGCAATGACAAAGCCCTGCCCCAGCTGACTTTGCCCGAAGGATTGATCCACCTCTGTTCGCTGCGTCTGGACGGGAACGCCTTGACCGAATTGACCTTGCCCAATGGGATGACCAATCTGCACTCGCTGGACCTTTCCTGGAATTCCATGACGAACTTCTCCTTGCCGAAAGAGACAACCAATCTGCGGCAACTTTGGCTTGCCGGCAACTCCTTGCGCGAATTCACTTTGCCGGAAGGAATGATTAATCTGCGCTCGCTGTGGCTCTCCGGCAACTCCTTGCGCGAATTCACTTTGCCGGAAGGAATGATTAATCTGCGCTCGCTGTGGCTCTCCGGCAACTCCTTGCGCGAATTCACTTTGCCGGAAGGAATGATTAATTTGCGCTCGCTGTGGCTCTCCGGGAACTCCCTGCGCGACTTTTCCTTCCTCAAAAGATTGACGCGCTTGCAGGAATTGACTCTTTCCGGCGACGCTCTACGCGACAACTCCTTTGTTGAAGGACTGATAAACTTGCGGGATCTCTATCTCTCCGGCGAAGCCCCAAACGACTTTTCTTTTCTGAAAAAACTGCCGAATCTAGAAAGGCTGAATTTGGAGAGTTTGACTCCTTCCGGCAATGCCATGAGCCAATTGCCCGAAGGATTGGCAAACTTGAGGTCTCTGTCTATCAGAAACAGTCCGTTGAGCGGCTGGACATTGCCGAATGGATTATCCAACTTGGTCTGGCTGTATCTGCGGGACAATCCAATGACGGAGTTAACCTTGCCCGAAGACATGACGAGCTTGAAGGTGTTAAACTTAGAGGGAAGTTCCCTAACCCGTCTGTTGGTGCATCGGGACTTTGACGTCGAGAATCTAAACCTTAGCGGCTTTCCCAAAAAAGACATCGCCTTCTACGGTTCGCCCTCATTGACCATTCTTCAATGGAAGGGAGGCATGTTAGAAATCCTTTGGAACGGGAGAGATATACTGCAATCCTCCGACACTTTCACCGGGAAATGGAAGGCGGTGGAAGACGCCAGCAGTCCCTATCGAATCCAGCCGACCGGATCCGCTCGATTCTTCCGCTTGCAACAGAAAAACCGCTGACCCAAGATGGAAAAAGCCGGCAGACAATCAACTTGCCTAGCCGTATTCCCACTCAGGCAACGCATCGAAGAGAAAAACGAACAACAAATCTAAAGAGGAAAAACCCCAAAATGTCCCAAAAACCGCCAAAAAAATCCCCAGCAAATCCACTCCCCACAAATCCCATCTCCCCTCCCTTTGCAATCCACAAACTTTGAAAACCCCAACCCCACACGCATATAACCTGCAAGAAAAACACTCCCCTTCCCGTCCGCAAACAAACAACCTCAACACAATCCATAAAATGCTTCCGCATATAAAAGCCGCTCTTCGCTACTCGAACAACCGCAAGCCACCAACTACCATAACCTCTCTTCCTCTTTCTTCTCTTTTGCATGAACAACCACAGGCAACAGAGATTTGTAGATGTCAGCGCTTGCGCGCCGCCAAACCAAGAGGCCGGAGATTTGTGTTCTGTGGCGAAGTGGTTTCCAGTTTGGTGTTTGCTGATGTTAGGCCTCGTTTTCAAACCTATTGCGGAGTTTTGTTTGTTGGCCGCAGTTGGGGGAATGGCTGGGTTGGAGGAGGAGGAAGAAAAAGAAACTGGCGGGATGGGAGAAGTGAGTGATTAGCGGTGGTTGGAAAGGAGGGGAAAGGTTTTTTGGAGGAGAAGGACGGAGGGATTGAAAAAGCTATAGTTCTTTGACTTGCGGGCGTCATTGGTCTTTTTCAACCTAATGTTGCAAATCTTTTCCGCCGCTTTCTTTTTGTTTTCAAGCATAGTGAAGATTACCGCTATTGTCACGGTGTGGTTAGCGAGATCAACTGCCCCCACTTTCGTCAATGCGGTACCGGCATGCGGCATAAATAGCTTGCGTAGCAGCGATTAGAGTATCCGCTACCTTCCTCGCGGTTGCCACTTTTTCGTAGTATTCTTGGTGATCTGCGTTTGTTTCTGATTGGTGGATGGTTAGTGAACAAACTAAGCCCCTTGTTACGTCGCGCATGGCTACTCACAGCGATTCTGTTGCGCCGCCTATACTCTTCTGCGAGAGCGTCGTCTCGATATTCCATGCATTTTCCCTCAGTCTGCGGAAGAACATAGCAAGTAATCGATACATCGTAATTTTCCATGTAGGCGCTGTGCTTGGGCCGTAACGACGATCCCGGCAGTGTCGAGAAAGGCAGGGATTTTAGGCGATGATTGAGTCTTCATGCTGATTGAGGATAACCGGTGATTGAATTCATTTCAAAATTACCACACCTTCCGCAATTTGCAAGGGGCTGAAAGCATTTTTGCAAAGAAAAAGATACCAACGGACTATTGATAGATTGTCTACAGCTGATAAATAGTGTGAACATGCATTAGCGGACGGGGGATTTGATGGCAAGTGTCGAGTAAGGATCGCGTTTTCTTTGTCGATTTTTGTTAGCGGACGGGACGTTATTTGTGATTGGGAAGATGCCCGCCGATGATTGTGTTGGTTTTGTTTCTATCTTTCTATAATGCGAAGTTTTTCTTTGTCGGCGCAGGGCAGGGAACGAGATAAGGAAGGAGACTGTAACTTCACGTTCTTTGGCCAACTTTGTCGTTTCCCAATGAGCGCCAAGTTTTTCTCCTCCTTATTGATATAAAAAACAAAAATTCTTAATTTCTAATTCGTATTGGGTGAGGCGTTTGAATGCCGTTCTTTCCAGCGCAATCGCCGCATTGATGCCGAGCAGTTGATATGTCCGCTCAAAAAGGATGGAAACTTCAGCATGGCAAACTGGAGTCGCCTTAAATTTGGATTGGCCGAATCTTTCTCTGGGCAGAGTTTGGTTTTTGGCGCTGGAGAACTTGCGGGCGAAGGTCAAGGATTGGCGCTTGAAGAATCCGAGCGGGACGGGTAGCGTTCTGCAGATGCGAATTCTTTCGGGAATCCAACCTTCCGGCGCTCTTCATTTGGGAAACTATTTTGGGATGATGAGGCCGGCCATTGAGTTGCAGGAAAAGGGCGAGGCCTACTATTTCCTTGCGGACTATCATTCGATGACTTCGGTGTTCGACGCCGTCGAGCGGCGAAAGAACACTTTGAACGCCGCCTTGGATTTTTTGGCATGCGGGTTGGATCCGGCGCGTTGCGTTCTCTTCAAACAATCCGACGTGCCGGAGCATACTGAGTTGGCTTGGATGCTCAGCACGATCACGCCGATGGGTTTGCTGGAACGTTGCCACAGTTACAAAGATAAACTTGCCCGAGGAATGTCGCCGAATCACGGCCTGTTCGCTTATCCCGTGCTGATGGCCGCCGACATTTTGATTTACGACGCCGACGCCGTTCCCGTGGGAAAGGATCAGAAACAGCACGTTGAGGTGACGCGAGACGTAGCCGCAAAATTCAATCAAATCTATGGCGAATGCTTCGTTCTCCCGGAGCCTCTGATCACGATTCCCCTTCAAGCCGAAGGCGCCGCAAATCGGGAAGTCGCCGCGGCCGTGCCGGGAACAGACGGGCAAAAGATGAGCAAAAGCTACGGCAACACCATCGAAATTTTTGGAGAAGAGAAACTCCTGCGAAGGCGAATTATGGGCTTGGTGATGGACGGCCGTTCGGTGGAAGAGCCGAAGCCAGACGCCGGCGAGAACACCGCCGTCCGATTGCTTCGCTTGATGGCGCCTCCAAAAATCGCCCAAGAATGCGAAGCAAAGCTGCGAGCCGGCGGCTACGGCTATGGCGCGTTGAAAAAGACGCTCTTTGAACACTATTGGAATTCCTTTCGCGAAATGCGGGAGAAACGAGCGGCGTTGGCAGACAATCTTGACTATGTGCAAGAAGTTTTGCGGCAAGGCGCCGTCAAAGCGAGAATTACGGCGCAATCCGTGCTGTGCCGCGCCCGAAAGGCCTGCGGGCTGGAGTAAGTTTTTATCCCTTCGGTTGCAATGCGCGGCGATGCTCCATCAGCCGTTTGGGTTCGAGAATGCCGGCGGGAGTAATGATGCCGGCGACCAGTTCCGGCGGAGTGACGTCAAAGCCGGGGTTGACGGCGCCGCTTCCCGGATTGGCCACTCGAACATAAGCGCGGCGGCCGGTCGGCGTTCTTCCCCAAGCGCCGCAAACTTCTTCGGCGCCGCGATCCTCAATGGGAACATCGTCGCCGCTTTCGCTCTCCCAGTCCAAAGTCGACAAGGGAATGGCCGCGTAAAAGGGAATGCCGTGCCGTTGCGCCAGCACGGCCTTCGTATAAGTGCCGATCTTGTTCACCACCTCGCCGGTCCGAGCCAAAGTGCGGTCACTGCCCACAATCACCAAATCCACCAAGCCGAGCTGCATCAGACGGCCGGCGGCGTTGTCCGCAATCACTTGATGCGAGACTCCCTGCTGCGCCAACTCCCAAGCCGTCAAAGACGCGCCTTGGGAACGAGGCCGCGTCTCACTGCAAAAAACGTGGAACTGCTTCCCTTGCTCCTGCGCCGCGTACATCGGAGCGGTAGCAGAACCATAATCGACGAAGGCCAACCAGCCTGCGTTGCAATGAGTCAACAATCGAGAACCCGACCGAATCAGCCCGGCGCCGCGCGTTCCCAAGGCGCGGCACTCTTCCACGCTGGACTGAGCGAATTGTCGAGCGGCAACAACGGCGGCGGCTTGCTCGTCTTCAATGGCGGATCGGCCGCCAATCCGATGGCGAATCCATCTGAGCGCATTGGCCGGATCCACCGCAGTGGGACGAGCATTCGCCAGCGCGGCAAACACTTGGCGCTTGTGCCGATCAAAAGCAGTTTGCTTGCCGCCGGAAAACTCCCGCAACCCCTGCGCATATCCATAAGCGGCGGCGGCGGCAATCGCGCCGGCGCCGCGAACAACCATGTCCGCAATCGCTTGTGCCGTCTCCCGATAACTGCGAGCGCTCACAATTTTAAACCGATGCGGCAGCAGTCTTTGTTCAATAAGAACAACCCGATTGTCTTTCTCGTCAAACGAAACCGTTTGGTAATGGCGATGACGCCCCTTGCCAATGTGGACTTTCATAAACTGCCAAACTCACTCATCACAATCAGAAGTCGACAACAACCGCGCCGGTTTTTTTGCGACACAACCACCCACCTTATCCACATCAATCGCCAAAGAAAACCCATACCGAACCACTGCTCAATATCAAAAACTAACACCCCAAAAAGAAAAACGACCCTCTAACAAAATCTCCAAGCAAAAGCCTTTTGATACCCCATCAAAACCAACACAAATAGGAAACTAAGCCGTTACGAAGCCGTCTCAGAAGACTTGCCGATGGATTTTTGAAACCGCCAACCAGTCCATCTTTGCCTGCCAAAAAAAATCCCAAAAACAAGCCAAAAAGCCGAATTTTTCCCAATCTCAAAAAAAGATGAAAAAGGTTCGAAAAAAAGCTTGCGCTCCCCCTTGATTTTTGTTTTTCCCGGTTTTGAAAGAAAATCGGTCGAGCGATTCGTTCATCGGGTCTCTCTGCTGAATATCACAGTTTGAATATGAAACTTCGGCAGGAGAGTCGATCAGCTTTCCCTGTTTCGCTCAGGCGAACGGGCGGGAACTTGCGCTTTTTGCTCTGCTGGTTTTCTTTCATCGGCCTGAATTACGAAAACAAAGACAATTAAAGACACAAATTAGCAGAGAAAGACCGTTTTATGCGTACATTAAACAACAAAAATAGGCTTGCCAATTCCTCTGGAATCGGTCAAGATAACCCCAATAAAGCCATGCAGCCTGCATCGCAAACGAAAAAGACGCCTTGGCACCTGCGTTTTGCGCCGGGCGCCATCCTGCGGAAGAAGGCAATCATCACCGTTCTCGCCCTCGCAACCTTGCTGACGACAAGCATCGAACAAGCCGAAGCGGCATCAAGGAAAAAACGGCCACCGGAGGAAACCAATCCTCCGAGAAGCGGCGTCGGCGACAGCATCGCCGGAAACTTTATCTACGATGCAATCACCGGCCAACGAGTTGCCGTCACCTCTGCAATGAGCGGAACCATCACCGCCATCCCCTCAATCAACGAGATTAACAGCTTCAAGCGTACAGAGACAGTCTCTGATTACACTCTCCACTGGCGAAGATTGACAACGGGCACGACTGTGGACACAAAAACGCAAAGCGTAGATGGCTACTCCGCCGGCCATAAATGGACGGAATACTTCGACGTCGATTTCGACATGGTCGTCGACAATCCTGACTACGACCCAGACGCCGAACCAGGAGAACCGAACTCCGAAAGATACAAAATTGAAGATGGCGGCGGCGGGGGCAGTCGGAACGAATACGGCGATTCCTACATGACGAGATGGGACATGATAAAGAAATACTCAACCTCCGAATACGGTCGAGTAACTGACTCGTGGGGCGACAAACACGTTCAACTCACCAAGAAAGGAACGTGGGTTTACTACGGCAAGAGCGAAAAGATCAAATGCGAACACGAACTGGTGGACACAATTGTAAACACAGACGGAAGACTCGCCCTTGGCCAAGAATACCATTACGGATTGAAATACCGAAGAGTGTGGCTGACCTACGATCCCGATGAAGGAGACTTTGTTGTAAAGAAGACAGAAAAACTGAAGAACCTAAATTCTGCCATTCCAGGGTGGAAATTCAACGCCACAAGCGGGAGTAGGAGAAAACTCAGATTCCTAAGAAGGAAAAACATGGAAATAGTAGGAGGACCGACTGCGCTGGGCCAAAGCAGGCTATACTGGAAGTCCAGAGTGGAAGACGGTTTGTTTAGCTCTCCCAGAACCATTTGGGAGCGAGCGCAATACGACGAACTCAAAGAAAAAGAAACAGAGGACAACTAAATGAAAAAAGACAACGCGAATCACAACTCGACAAACGGGAAACGCTACGCCGTGGCGCTGGGCATCGCCCTGGTAATCGGCGCCTTCCTTGGTGGATACCTCAGCGGCAAATACTCTGCCAAAACAACCACTAAGGTGGCCAAGGTGGAAGAATCCATTCCCGACCAACCCGAAGCCAATGAAGCGGCAAAAGTGATTGGCGGCGGGGATGTGGCGGCGGAATTTAGGGAACGGCACAACCGCGCCCTCTCGCCGCAAGCCCGCGAAGACAACCGCAGAAAACTTTGGGAGAAAAACTTCCCTTGGAAACCCTCCTATGATACCGCCGTCCAATTCAAACCGGGCGTGTGTATGTCCGCCGTAGAACATCACTTCCATTTGAAAAACTTCTTTGAAAACGAGATGAGGTTTTCGCCGCAGTTTGAGCAAATCTATCGCATCATGGAAAAGCACGACCGAACCGAAAACCCCCTTGCGTTGGCCGGCATCTTCGAAGTCCTCACGGATTATCACAAAGCTGCAAGGCAAGACTCAGAAGAACTCGTGAGGGAATCAGATGGTAGACCTTCAACGCAACGAAAAAGAGTCGGAGGTCCTTTTGAGTCTTACACTTGGGGAGAGCGTCTGGAAACCGAAAAAGAAGTTCTTCGCGGGTTAATTAACAGCGGGTACGACTGGCCTCATAAAGAGCCGATGTCCGATGAACGCGTTGATTCCATCATCGAAGAACTGGTTAACGAAGTTCCCGGCATGGCTGATTTTCGTGGAGACTTCACCTCGGAAGGCGAGAGAGTTATGGTTATGGGCGAATGGACGCAGTTCTTAAAAGAAGGCGATCCATTGTTAGTTCCCTATGAGGGGTATCAAGCCGGCCTTGATGAATGGAACAACGAGCGGCAACAGCGGCTCAATGAGGGTTTCGCCAAACAAAGAGCGAAGGACAAGCCGGCGGGCATATTAGCGGATGGCACTTTGGTGAATGCCGATGGCGAGCCGATTATTGCCAGCGAAGGTTCGTTTGGAGGATTCACTTCGGATGGCCAAAGGTTTGATTTGCAAGAAATGGAAGACGGCAGTGTGCGTCTCTCCCCTGAAGCGATGAAAGCCTTGGACGAGCAGTTTGGAAACACTCCGACTCCCACTCCAGAGAACACCGATGCGCCTCAACTCACCGAAGAAGAATGGAAATTGCAGGAAGCCCAGAGAATGCTGGAAGAAGCCGCCCGTCAGCAAGAGTAGCCCGGAACCAACAGAATCCGACCGCAACTCCGGCAAAACGCACATTGTTGGAGTTTTTTCTATCTCCGCTACTATCATCAAATGCAAGGGATCTTCTGGGCTAGTGGCCGCCAATTCTTATTGCCGGGTTTTTCTATCATGCCGATTTATATTGTTGTGTTTCGATGAGGCTGACTACCGGGCAATCTAATCATCGAGCGCGCTCCGGCAATTTTCGTTGTCGGGGGTTTTCTTTTGTTTCTGAGTGCTGTTTTTTCTTTGTTTTTGCTGTTTTGCGCTTGTCAATCTGCCGGGATTTTTCTTGGCGTTTTTTGTTGGGTTGCTGGTTTTTTTCATGAAGTGTTTCTTTAAAATAAAGGTTTGACATTGGCGAAGGAAGTTGGCAGAAATGCTGGCTTATGAAGTTCCTTGTTGTGAGATTTTTTCGTTGGGTGAACGGTGGGCTATTTTGGGAGTTGTTTGGGGTCTTTTGCGGGTTGGCGTTTTTGCCGTCTGGTGTGGAAGTGCGGGCGGAGAAGCCGCCGAACATTATCATTATTATGGCGGATGATATGGGGTGGTCGGACATTGGCTGTTATGGCGGAGAGATTCAAACGCCGAATTTAGACGGATTGGCGAAGGGCGGCCTTCGTTTTACGCAGTTTTACAACACGGCGCGGTGTTGTCCGACGCGGGCGTCTTTGTTGACGGGGTTGTATGCGCACCAAGCCGGCGTTGGGCATATGATGGGGGATCGCGGTTATGATTCCTATCGCGGGGATTTGAGCCGGAATGCGGTGACGATTGCCGAGTCGTTGAAGGGATCCGGCTATCGCGCTTATCAGTCTGGCAAGTGGCATGTCAGTCGCTTTACCGCGCCGGAAGGCCCGAAGCATAACTGGCCGTTGCAACGGGGTTTTGACCGTTTTTTCGGGACGATCCACGGCGCGGGCAGTTTTTATGATCCCAACTCCTTGACTTTGGACAACACTCAGATCGCTCCGTGGGAGGATTTTTTCTACACTGAAGCGATCAACGGTTTTGCCTGCCGCTACATTCGGGAGCATCGGGCGGAGCATCCGGACAAGCCGTTTTTTCTTTATGTGGCGCATACGGCGCCTCACTGGCCAATGCATGCTCGGCCGGAGGATATCGCCCGCTATCACGGCCGCTACGCCGAAGGCTGGGATCATCTTCGGGCAGAACGTTATGAGCGGTTGAAGAAAATGAAACTCATCGACGAGAATTGGAAACTTTCGCCGCGCGATCCGCGTTCCAAGTCGTGGAAGGATGCGGATTTGAAGCCGTGGGAGCAACGTTGCATGGAAGTGTATGCCGCGATGGTAGATCGACTGGATCAAGGCGTCGGCGACATCGTTCAATCGCTGAAGGACACCGGCCAATTTGAGAATACCTTGATTCTGTTTTTGGCCGACAACGGCGCCTGCGCGGAAAACTACGGACGAGGCGACAACCAAGCAAAGGCGATTCCTGATCCTACGCTTCGCCGTCCAATGGCTCCGGGCGAATTGCAACGGCGGATGGAGCCTTTGTTCACGCGGGACGGAAGGCCGATTCGCACCGGACGCGGCGTGATGCCCGGCCCGGACGATACCTACATCGCCTACGGACTGTCTTGGGCGAACGCTTCTAACACGCCGTTTCGGGAATATAAACACTGGGTTCACGAAGGCGGGATTTCCAGCCCGCTTATCGCGCATTGGCCGAAGGGCATTCGGCAAGGAGTTTTCGGCAATCGCCGCGATACCGAAGAGGGAGCGCTTGTGGACGAGCCGGCGCATCTCATTGACTTGATGGCTACTTGCGTGGAGGTTTCCGGCGCGGCGTATCCGCAAAAATACGCCGGCCACGACATTCAATCGATGGAGGGCGTTAGTTTGACGCCCGTTTTTGACGGCAGGGAGATTGCGCGTCCCAACCCGATTTTTTGGGAACACGAGGGCAACCGCGCGATCCGCAAGGGCGATTGGAAGCTGGTGGCCAAACATAAGGGCGATCTTGAGCTGTACAACATTCGCCAAGACCGAACCGAGTTGAACAATTTGGCCGGCGCTATGCCCGGCAAAGTGAAAGAACTGTCGCGGCAATGGCAGCAATGGGCGGCTCGCGCCGGCGTGCAACCTTGGCCGGTTCGCTCGAAAAAATAGCCGTTTCGTTGAAAGGGAATGGAAACGGCCCGGGTTTGTGTTGGCGCCCGGCGCCGACGAGGAAAGAAGAATCACCAGAGCGGGTTTGCCGATTTGGCTTTGGCGGCCAAGTCAGGGCAATACATGGGGGAGGATCCCATAAGAACAGCGTCTGCGCCGGCGGCGAAAAAGTCCGCAATATCTTCCGTTATGGAGGCGCCTCCTACGGCCAGCAAAGACAAGGCCAAGCCTTCTTCGGCGATGACTTGCCGGGCGGCGCGCACTGCTTGGACCGAGTGCGGATGGATGGCTCGGCCGAGAACGCCGGCTTGCGCAGAGGACGGCCCGAAGGCTGGTTTTTCTTTTGAAGTAAGCACCGGTCGGGCGATGCCGTTGACCATTGTAACGCCGTCAGCGGCGGAGTGGACTTCGCGCAGGAAATCGGCCAGTTCATTCTGCTTGGCGAAGTATCCTATTTTTAGGAGGAGAGGGCGTTTTTCGATGCTGGATCGAACGGCTTGCGCAACCAGTTTGCTGAAGGCTGCGTCTCGGTAGATAGAGCCTTCGGCGGTGCAGACGTTGGGGCAGGATAGGTTGGCTTCGATGGTGTCGGCGCCGGATTCAGCGGCCCAGTTTGCGCATTGCGCAAAGTCGACGGCGGTTTGTTCCGGCGTCCAATCGGGCTGAGGCGAAGCGGTTACCGAGGCAATCAAGGCTTGTCCAGGAAGCAGTCCGGCCTTCGCTTCCGCCATATCTTTCCGCCATACCGAAGGAGGCATAGAGGGCATTCCAAAACAGACCGCCGAGCTGACTTGCGCCGTGTTTTCGCCGGGGCCGTTTCGCGTATAAATCGGGCCTCGAGTTTTGCCGTCGTTTTCCACAAACACCCAGTTGGGAAGAGGGCGGCAGGGACGACACAGGGAGCGCACGGTTTTGTAGGTCAAAAGGTCGTAGCCCAATCGGGAGTAGGCCAGTATCCACTTGCTGTTGAGGAGCAGTCCGGCGGCGATGCCAATGCGGCTGTTGACTTTGAGTCCGAGAATCTCTTTTGCGGGAGTGACGGGCACTTTTACAGAGACGCCGGAGAAGTTCGGGCCGTTGTCGTAATTTTCGCGGTAGCTTTTTGCGACGTCGTAGGTTTGAATCATCTTTGGCAACCGTGGTGGTCGGTCTTATTTTGGTTGATTGAAATCTTCCGGGCTCATCAGCAAAAGGCGCGCCCGCTCAAAAACTTCGCTTGGAACGCCCAATGCTCGTTTCAAAGCGACGTCTCTGTCCCACGGATTTTCAATTTCGCTAATGGTTTTCATTTGCGACAATTTAAGGTTGCGTTGAAAATACCAAGGCGAGACCAGCAGTGTGTTGATAAGCGGATAGTCGGAGCCATAAAACAAACGGCCTCGAAACACTTCGTCCCGGAGCGCTTCCCTCAAGTAGCCGAGTTTGTTTGCCTGCGTGAGCGAGGAAATTTCGCTATACAACCGCGGGTAGCGTTTCATCATCGCTTTTAGCCGGTCGGTGTCCCGCTCGCCTTCGTGCTGACCGGTGGAAGCAATGTGAGCGACAATCACGGTGACGCCGGCGTCCAACGCCAATTGGAGTTTTTGCGGATCAGAAAACTCTTCACGCGAGTAAGTAAAAGAACGTTCCCGGCCGGCGTGAGAAAGGAGAGGCAAGTCCAGTTCCGCCATTTTGTGGTAAAAAGGCAGCAGCGAGCGGTCGTTGGGGTCAAAAAGTTGAATGGAAGGCAACCATTTGACCAACTTGGCTCCGTTGGCGTGCGCCCAAGTCAAGAGCTCGACGGCGTTGGTTCGTTTCGGGTTGATGCTGGCGCCGAAGAACAGTTCGGGATACTTTGCCGTTTCTTGCAGCACAAATTGATTAGGCACGTAGAACTGAGTGGCCGAACGATCCAACCGGCCTTTCTCATCAATGACCCCGTCCATAGCGAGGACAATCGCCGCGTCCACCTGCTTGCTGTCCCGAACTCGCTCGGCGATTCGCTGAACGATCAAAGCGTCGCCATTTGCTTTAAGCGCGGGCAAATTGACGCCAAAGCTGTTCAAATAAATGCGGAATTTGTAGCTGGAGCGAAGGGCTTTCGAGACAAAGCAACCGCTTCCGCCGGCGCCGATGCCCGCAGTATGGCAGTGAATGTCCACGACCGAAGAAGCCCGGTTGCCGTCGACTGAAGAGAAAGGGCCGCTGAAGAAAATCACCCGGCAAAGGCAAAGAACGGCAAGCAACACAACCCCGCCAACGACGGCAATCGCCAGAAACCAACGAAGACGTTTCCAGAAGCGTTTCATAGGCATAAAGTGAAGAGAGCGTTCACGGGCGAGAAATTGCTCGTTTCAAGAATCTGCTACCCGGCTTTCAAGCAAAAGGGCTTGGCAAGATTCTTTGTATTGTTTTGCGCGGACCTTTTCTTCGGCAAGGCGGAGGCGCAATCTGGCGGCGCGGTTGGAGGCATCGGCGGCGTTTCTAGCCGCAAAGGAGGCGAAGGCAGAGTCGCCATAGTAAGCAAAGTCTTCGGCGGCTTGTTTGGCATATCGGGCGGCTTGGTAGGCTTTCTGGATTTGCCCGGTCAAGTAGCGGGTTTTTTCTGCGGCTTCCTCCGCCAATTCCTTGCATTCTTTGGCCAGTGTTACAGCCTTCTCCCGAGTTACTTTCTCGAAATCGGCTTTGGCTAAGGCAGCTTCATCAAGGCATTCGCCTATGTTTTGCGTTTCGGCAATCATGAGGAAAATTCCTTGCGTGCACAATCCGGTCGGCAATTGGATCAGCGGTTCGCTTTCAAGCAGGTTGAAGTTTTGTTTTAAAAGCGCCGCCGCATCCAATCCATTCAATCGTGGAACTACGGCGCCGCGCCGACATCTTTTCCCTTTTATCGTCCTTTCCCTTTTTTCTTCTTTTGAGCGCGCATGTCTTTTTCTTTGACCAGCATCGCGGCCTTGCCGATTCTTTTTCTGAGGTAAGTCAACTTCGCTCGGCGAACGGCGCCGCGACGTTCCACTTCCAACTTGGCAATGCGAGGAGAATTAACGGGAAACACTCGCTCGACTCCCTCGTTGTAGCTAATGCGGCGCACGGTAAATCTTTCATTAGCGGCGCGGCCTCGCCGTCCAATTACAATGCCGGCAAATACCTGAATGCGCTCCTTCTCGCCTTCCTTAATTCTGGTGTGCACTCGGACGGTGTCGCCCACGGAAAACTCCAACGGCTCCTCTCGCCGATCCACGGCCTCAATCTTTTTCAACAATTCCTGATTCATAATTCAAAATCCCTTCTGCTTTTCCTTTCTCTTTACAATCGTCTCTGCCATCTTTTTCTCCCATTCCAAATATTCATCTAAAAAATCTCCTCCCAAAATTGATTGCGCGGGGGATCTTCTCAGCTATTCTACGCTCCTCTATGCTCCCTTTGCATTTTGAATTCGCGACGTTCATGATGTTGCCATCCCTACGAAAAACCACACTACAGACCAAACAACATACAAACGCTATTAAAGCAACAACCACACAGTAGTGCATTTTAGTACATTTCAAAATGTCTTTGAAGAAACTCATATCCGATCCTGTAACATGTATTCCGAAGCTGGCTATCTTTCTCAGCAAGATGGTTATCTTACTCTTTTGCTCTCGGTGATTTGGCGTTCCTTTTCAATTTCTTGGGGCAAGCCCGCCGGAGTTCCCTCTGTTTGTTCATGCGCGCTCATTTTAACGGCAACAAATCCGGCCGTTGTTCCGCCGTGCGTTTTTGGGACATTTCCCTTCGCCACTTGGCAATTTCTTGATGATTCCCTGATAGAAGAACTTCGGGAACCTTCATCCCGCGAAACTCCGCCGGCCTTGTGTAATGCGGATATTCCAAAAGGCCGTTCTCGCCAAAAGACTCTTCGCATGCGCTATTGGCATCGCCCAAAACTCCCGGCAACAGCCGGGCAATCGAATCAATCAAAATCATCGCCGGCAAGGCGCCGTTGGTCAGCACGAAGTCGCCGATTGAAAGCGCTTCGTCGGCTAAGGCCTCGCGAATTCGTTCGTCAAAACCTTCGTAACTGCCGCACAGGAGAACCAGATGCTCCTCGCTTGCCAGTTCCCTGGCTTTGCTTTGGTTGTGACGGCGCCCCGAAGGCGACAGCATGATGATTTTTGTGGACGGAGTCCGGACGGATTCCACCGCTTCAAACACTGGTTCCGGTTTCAAAACCATTCCCGGCCCGCCGCCAAACGGGCGGTCGTCCACCGTTCGATGGTAGTCTTTTGCAAAATCCCGGAGGTTTTGAACCTTCAATTCCAGCAAACCCTTTTCCCTTGCGCGTTTGAGGATGCTTTCATTCAGCGGGCCGTCGAACATGGACGGAAACAAAGTGAACACGTCTATCTTCATCGCCGCTTTCATGACCGTGCATTTTATTTTAGATCGAGCAAACCGTTTACGCTGGATCAATCATCCCCGCCCGCCGGGCGTTCTTTGGACTTGGCTTTGTCTTCCACTACTTCAAGCGCGCATCGGATTCCTTGCTTGGCACTTCCCACTTGGAGCAAAGTTCGAATCGCGTTCACCGTATTCCCGTGTCTCCCGATGATTTTGCCCATGTCCGCCGGGTGAATCTTCAATTGGTAAACGGTGACGCCCTTGCGCTCTGTCGTCGTGATAGTTGCCTCGTCGGCGTGATCCACCAGCCCTTTGACGATGAATTCCAGAAAACTTTGCATGGGAAGGCAGTAATATGGAAAAAATCAAGAAACTCTCGGCGAGGCTTCCACAGCGGCTTCCGCATCCTTGGCCGCTCGTTTTGCCGCTTGAAGGAAACTTTTGACCGTGTCCGAAGGTTGCGCTCCGACACCGATCCAATATTCTACGCGGGACATATCCATAGCCACCCAGCCGCGAGCCTTTTTCCCTTTTTGCTCTTTCTTTCCCACGGAAAAGACGAGCCGGCGATCGGAACGCGCCATATCCTGCGCCACCTTGTTTGAGGTTTTTGCCGGATGATACGTTCCCAATTCTTCAATGAACCTGCCGTCGCGCGGACTTCGGCTATCGGCGGCCACAACCCGATAAACAGGCCTGTTTCGCGCTCCCACTCGTTTGAGACGAATTTTTACTGACATGACAAAATGTTTCTTCCACACTTCGCGAAGGCCTAAACACAAGAGAAGCATTCCCCGCCCGCCGCGAAAAAAGGAACGACAAAATAAACAGAATCCAAACCGATGACAAGCCTTCTTTTGCGTTTCTCAAAGGCAAGCCGGCGGACGACTGTTCCGCCAACCATTTTGTTGCCCGCAAATGCGCGAAGGCGGCAACGCAACGGGAACGCGCATTCATTAAAAATCCAAGCAATTAGCCGCGCAACGATGCAATTTCTCTTACTCGCCAAAGTCAATGAATGCAGGAAATCACATTTTGACCGCCCTCTTCGGAACGACAACGACGGAGCAGAGAAGACAAATGAGCCAAGACAAGCCCAAACACGACAATCAGCCAGACCGCAAGACTGCTCTTTTGATAAAGCGCCCGCCAATCCGCCGACAAACGATTGGATGACTTTTATGCGCCGTTAAAAAACCGCCCGCCGCATCGCAAAAATGCGCATTTGCGTTCCTGTTCGAGTTGCTTTCCCTCGGCCTTTGCCCGGCGTTCATTACTATTAACGCGACAAGAATGGCGAACCCACCGGCTGGATGGTGGAGGGCAACGCCTTCTGGCCTTTAGTGCCGTTGTTCGGCATCGGTTCGGAAGAAGACTTTCGCGCCGCTTACGAAACCCTGCTCCCTAAGCTTTCGGCTATGGGCATCACAACCGTGTTTGACGCCGGCATTCCCGGCGACACTCTGCTCCACAACGCGCTCCAAGCATTGGCCGGCATGGAACGCGACGGCAAACTGCCCCTGCGCTACCGCACCAGCGTCTATATCGACAAACGCAACGTCAATGGCGATGAAGTGGCGCAAAACATTCAACAAAAACGACGCGCCTTCGCTTCTAGGTTAATAGACGTCCACACCGCCAAAATCGCCAACGACGGAACCATTGAGGGCGAAACCGCCGCCGTTCTCAAACCTTACGCCGCGGGCGGCAACGGCGCCGTTCTGCTCTCCGGAGAACCGCTTTCCGCGCTTTTGTCGGCGCTCTTCAAAGCGAACTTGGACGCCCACATCCACGCCATGCTTGCTTCCAGAGATGACTTGCGCCGCTTAAAAGCATTGGGCGTTTCCATCCAAACCACACCCCATTGGACGCACGATCTGAGCGGCACTTTATCTCTCTACTCGCGCTTGCTAGACGCCGAACGAGGCGTCCGCGTCATGTTGCTGAAGGATTTATGAGAAGAGTCGCCGCTGGTAGCGTTTGGATCAGATTATCCGGCCACGGGACTGCCGTTTCCGCAAATATCCCCCTTGCACGGCATTAAAATTGATTGCACGCGGCGCGCTCGCTGCGCAACGAAAGGCAAGCCTTTGCCGCCGGCCAATCAACGCATAACGCTTGCCAACATGTTGGCCGGCTACACCTTCAACGGCGCGCGGCAACTTCGCATGGAAAACGAAATAGGCCTCATCGCCCCCGGCAAACAGGCCGATCTTGTCGCCGTTGAACGCGAATTGTTCCAAGAACCGCCGCGCCGCATTCACGCCGTGCCAGTCGTTTTTACCATGTTGACCGTCCGCATCGTTTTTGAACGCAAGCATCAATAAAAAATTCCCGCCATCTGGCAAGGAGAGAGAGGTTGGCGGGCTTTTCTTGGGGATTGGCTGGCGAGGAGGGCTCTTTCTTTGGCGGGAGGGGAAAACTTTTTTGAAGATTTCTTCTTTTTTTGTTTGACTTGGGGGCGAAGAAGAGGAGATATTCAAGAAAAGCGGGTCGCAATGGCGCAGGAAAAAAAGATTAAAAAAAGCTTGCGTTGTGGGTTCGTTTGTGGGAAAGTCGTTTTAGTTTTAGCTGTTATCGGTTATTTTATTGATTGATTAGAGCAGATACAAAGAAAGGTAAGGATATGAGAACATTGAGTTTAGGGGAGCGGGGGCGTTGCCGGAGCAAGGCGTTTATTGGGGCGTTAGTGGTGGGGGCGCTTTTGGCGGGGGTTTTTGAGGAGCGCGTTCAAGCGCAGTTGTACATTGATGTCTATCAGAGCCGGGATGACGCGAATAAGACGTTGTGGGTGTTTAGCGGTTCATCGACGACGGCGCAGTTGTGGAGCGTTCGCACGGATGTTGCGGGGAACGCGAGCTTCGATCGGCGGGATAGTTGGGAAGTGACGGGCAACAGTGGCAATCTTTACATCGCCAATGCGCCGAGCAATGTGATTAGTTCGCTCGCTTCGGTCACGGGCTTGGATGCGGTCACTTCGCGGGATCGGTGGTATGTGGCCAATGTGCTGACGAACACGGCGACGGTGACGGCGCCGACGCTGACCATTACGACGAACTCGGTGGATCGGACGCGTCCTATCACGTCCTTGTTTATGAACGAGGATACGGGTTCTGGGGCTACGGATCGGGATGAATTAGGCATTCGGGTGGGCACGAGTTCTTTTCGCTATGATTTGGGGGGCACTTCGGCCTGGAGCGGGGTAGGGATATTGGAGAAGCCTTTTAGCGATTTCTATTCGGGGTCTTCGGATGGCACCTTCTCCTTCGCTAACTTGGGGACGACTGCTGTTGGGGGGCCACGCTTTGCGGCTGGGTCGGATGGGTCGGTCGTGGTTCGGTTTCATCGGGGGACGGTGATACCGGAGCCTGAGGAATATGCGCTGGCGCTGGGCTTGTTTGCTTTGGGCTTTGTGCTGGTGCGCCGGCACTGGCAAAAGAAGCGGCAGGCTGCCGCCGCCACTGTTGCGTAGGCTGGTTAGTTAGTTAGTTGGATATTGCCGGCTTTTGTTGCGGAGTGGCTAAGGAGTTATAGGCAGGCAACAAAGAGTGGCAACGACAAGATTGCGTCCCGTTTCCAAAAGGTTTTGGAAGCGGGATTTTTTTGCTTTCCTTTCCCTTTTCCTTTTCCTTGCGCACTAAGCATTGAGAATTCCTTTTCCTTGCGGAATTGCGGAATTCTCATCCGGTGATTAGCGGATTTTTGGCGGTTGTTTTGAAAAGCGAGCGGCTTTGATTCTGGGAAAGAAAATCGGCCGCAAGCCGTTGAAACCACTCTAAACGGCTTTGACAAAACGCCAATTATGAACATCGACAACGATATTTTGGCCGTCAAAACGGATGGTCTTACGCGAATGTTCGGCAGTTTTCGGGCCGTTTCCGCAGTGAGCCTGCGGGTGAAGAAAGGCCGTTTCTATGGATTTCTCGGCCCCAATGGCGCTGGAAAGTCCACCACCATCAAAATGTTGACCGGCCTGCTTGCCCCCACTCTTGGCTCCATTCAAATCCTCGGGCATACGCTGACGGGAGATTCCGCCGACTTGAAAGTCAAACGGCGCGTCGGTGTCGTGCCGGAAGATTTGGCTTTATACGACCATTTGACGAGCCGGGAATATCTTTCCTTCATTGGCCGCATCTACGGCGTGGAGAAAAACGAGTTGCGCTCGCGCATTGATTCCTTGCTGGCTCTGATGAATCTCGAAGAACACGAATCCAAACTCAGCATGGAGTTTTCCCACGGCATGAAGAAAAAGCTCGCAATGGCCGCGGCCTTGATCGGCAACCCCGAACTGCTCTTTTTGGACGAGCCTTTTGAAGGCGTGGACGCCGTCAGCGCCTCCATTCTCCGCGAAACGCTCCAACAATTTGTGCGGCGAGGCGGCAGCGTCTTCCTCACTTCGCACGTGCTAGACATTGTCCAACGTCTTTGCACCGACGTGGCGATCATCGACAAAGGAACTATTGTGCATGAAACTTGTATGGACATGTTAGACGGCTCGCTGGAAGACTGGTTTTTGGAAGTGGTGGGCAAAGAGGAAGGCGGCAAAGCCCTAAACTGGCTGGAAGGAGGCGCTTCCTCTCAAGCATCTTAACCATGAGCGCGCGTCGGCTCAAGGCGGTTTTCCTGCTTCGTTGGCAACTCAGCCGCAATGCCTTCCACCGGGCAAGCGCGTTTTCCGCAGCCGTTTATGTCATCCTTCGCGTTCTTTTCCTGCTCGGCCTTGTCGGCGGAACAATCGGGGCGTTTTTCTTGGGAAAGAGCGATGTCCTTGCCGCGAATCCAAACAGAATTCTCTGGCTAGTGAGCGGCGCTATTTCCGCCTTTCTCTTCTTCTGGTTAATTGGATTGCTTGCGGAATTGCAGCGATCCGACTCTTTGGATCCTCGTCGCATGGCGCATCTTCCCATTTCCCGCAAAGAAATGTTTCTCTTCAACTACGCTGTTTCCCACTGGACGCCGAGCTGCCTTCTGTTTCTCTCGATCTCCGCCGGATTTGTCATCGGAACAATGTTCCGTTTTGGCGAGCGCATGGCTTTGGCTTTCGGACTGCTCGGTCACTTCGATTTACTGCGCTATGGGCTGGATTGCAGGTTTCGTCATTCTTGCATTCTCCGGAACAATAATTCTCCGACAACGCCTCAATTTTGAAAAAGAATTTAAGCGACTGAGTGACAAGCGAGATCAGTATCAGAAACAACTCGGAATTGAAATCGAATCTAGCGATGACTAATTTATTACCTTTCATTTTTGCCTGTGCGTTTTTGGGCATTTGTTGTCGTCTGCCTCCGGTATTTCTTTTGGCAATTCGTTTATTTGCCCAGCAAACATTGGGAATAGCGTCTCAAACTCTTTCCGTTGCGAGACCTGTCGATTCGATCGAAAAATCCCATTGATCCAGAAATCTTGCGTCATGCTCAGAGCGGAATGAATTCTCTGTTGAAAGTGATGCCTTTTCTTGACATCCGCTTAAATAATCCGAGTTTTGAAAATCATTCATGAAGACGATGCATTGAAGAAACGAATCGAAAAGCGCATTCAACGTCTCAGCGAGTGCGGCATTCCAGAATTTCGAAAAATTCGCAATCAAACCTTTCGATTGCAAGTCAGCATCATTCTTTGGAATTCAATAGCACCCCCCTTTCCCTTTCTTATTTGTAGTCGTTCGGGAGATTTGGAAAACCTTCCCTTCGTTCCGAAATATTTGGGATCAATACATTAAAATCGCCATTTAGAAAACAAGGCGGCTGAACTTTGCGTCTTCTCAGAGGACGAGTTGCGGAAACCTGCCCAAACCGCTGAATTCAGAAACATCGTTTGAAATAGCGGACGAGTTTCTTGGTTGGTTTCCTTTTCGCAGACGTCGGGTTTCTGCTCGGTGGTTTTTTTGCGTTGTCGATTGTTGTCTTCGGGGTCGCCGCTCACTTCGAGAATGGAGGGGAAGACGGAGAAAGAGGGTTGCGGATGGAAATGGATTTTCCCAATATCCTTTGCTTATGCCGAATGCGCGGAAGTTATATCCGTTTGATTGGATCGAGCCAAAGTGGCAGCAACGTTGGTTGAAAAACGAGACCTTCAAGGCTTGGAATCCCGGCGAGGAAATCGCCAAAGACCATCCTTTCGCCCTCCGGCACCGCTTGCGGGGCAAGGTTGCGGCGGCGGATTTGCCGCCCAAGTGCTATATTCTCGACATGTTTCCGTATCCTTCCGGGGCGGGTCTTCACGTCGGGCATCCCGAAGGCTACACGGCCACGGACATTCTCGCGCGATACAAGCGGGGCTGCGGGTTCAATGTGCTGCATCCGATGGGCTGGGACGCTTTTGGATTGCCGGCCGAACAATACGCCGTCAAAACGGGGCAACATCCTCGCAAGACCACTGAAGAGAACGTCGCCACTTTTCGCCGGCAGATTCAGAGCTTGGGATTTAGCTACGACTGGAGCCGGGAAATTAACACTACCGATCCAAAATACTACAAGTGGACGCAGTGGATTTTTCTGCAAATTTACAACGGATGGTTCAATCCTGAATTGAACCGGGCAGAATCAATCGAACGTCTCCCCCGCCCAAAAGATGTTTGTAGCGAGGCGGAGCGCAGGAAGCGTCTTCGGGACGTGCGTCTGGCTTACGTCGCCGAAACGCCGGTGAATTGGTGTCCGGATTTAGGCACGGTGTTGGCGAATGAGGAAGTGGCCGACGGGAAGAGCGAAGTGGGAGGTTTTCCAGTGGTGCGACGCCCCATGCGCCAGTGGATGTTGAGAATCACCGCCTACGCGGAACGGCTTCTGAAGGATTTGGAGGGAATTGACTGGAGCCATTCGCTCAAGGAGATGCAGCGGAATTGGATTGGACGATCCGAAGGAGCGGAAGTCGTCTTCCCTCTTGCCGATGGGAAAGGATCGATCCCTGTTTTTACCACGAGGCCGGATACGTTGTTTGGGGCCACTTATATGGTTTTGTCGCCGGAACATTCCTTGGTGGAGGCCGTCGTCCGCTCGGATTGCCGGAAAAGCGTGGAGGCTTATCGGGAAAAAGCCGCGGGCAAGAGCGATTTGGAGCGCACCGATTTGGCCAAGGAAAAGACGGGCGTCTTTACGGGAGCGTTTGCCGTCAATCCGGTCAACGGCGAAGGAATTCCCATTTGGATTGCGGACTACGTGCTGGCCACCTACGGCACGGGGGCCATTATGGCGGTTCCCGCCCATGATGATCGGGATTTGGAGTTTGCCACAAAATACAACCTGCCCGTCAAAAAAGTGGTTCAAGCGCCGGAAGGAGGAAACTCTATCGGCTTTGTTGGAGAGGGAACTGCGGTCAATTCCGACTTTTTGAATGACCTGCCGAGCGCTCAAGCCAAAAAGAAAATCACCGCGTGGCTGGAAGAAAAGGGAAAGGGACGAAAGACCGTCCAATACAAGCTGCGGGATTGGCTGTTCAGCCGCCAGCGCTATTGGGGCGAGCCTTTCCCAATCCTTTGGCGAAAGGACGAACATGAGGCCGTCAAGGAGTCCGCCTTGCCTATGATTCCGCCGGACTTGGCTGATTACAAACCCACTCCCGAAGGAGAGCCCCCTTTGTCCAGAGCCGCTGAATGGCGTTCGGCCGGCGGCGGTTTGCAGCGAGAGACCAACACAATGCCGCAATGGGCGGGAAGTTGCTGGTATTATCTCCGCTACCTCGACCCCGCCAACGATCAACAATTCTGCGATCCCGAAGTGGAAAAATACTGGATGGGCGGCGACGGCCGCCAAGGCAGCCTTCCGGGCGTAGATTTGTACATCGGCGGCACTGAACACGCGGTGCTTCACCTCCTTTACGCGCGCTTTTGGCATAAAGTATTGTATGACCTCGGGCACGTCTCCACTCCCGAACCTTTTTACAGGCTAGTGAACCAAGGGCTCATATTAGGCGAAGACGGACAAAAGATGTCCAAGTCTCGCGGCAACGTAGTCAACCCAGACGAAATCCTCCAAAAATATGGAGCCGACGCCTTTCGGCTCTACGAGATGTTTATGGGGCCGTTGGAAATGGCAAAACCTTGGAACACAAAAGGCGTCGAAGGCGTTTATCGCTTCTTGGGACGCGTCTGGCGGCTGTTTGTCGATCCGGAAAGCGATAAGGCATTCCACCAAAACTGCGCCGTAGAAAATGGGGAGAACACTGCGGATGAAAACGCAAAATCTCCGATCAAACAGCTTGAGTCTGTCCGGCTTTCCAAGAAAATTCAAGAGTGCGAACCCTCTCTTGAACAAACCAAAGCCCTGCACCTTTGCGTCAAAAAGGTCACCGAAGATTTGAACGCGCTACGATTCAACACGGCAATCTCCGCCCTCATGGTTTTTGCCAATGAAGCAGGCCGTTGGAAGACGCTGCCTCAATCCGTCCTGCGAACTTTCCTCCGTCTTTTGGAGCCTTTTGCGCCTCACTTGGCCGAAGAACTCTTCTCAAAATTGGCGGGTGATAGCGGCGCAGGCACGATTGCCTACGAAAAATGGCCCGAATACGACGCGTCCCTATTGGTGGAAGATACCGTTGAAATTCCGATCCAAGTCAATGGAAAACTGCGGGCGCGGTTGAAGGTTCGTCGAACAGCGTCCAAGGCGGAAATGGAAACGCTGGCGTTGAAGGCTTCTCCAATTCAGCCATTCCTTGAAGGCAAGACCGTACGCAAAATCATCGTCGTGCCGCAAAAACTCGTCAACTTGGTAATCGATTGACCCGCGTCTTTCGCCGGCAACAAAACCCATTTACAAACGCTTCTGCCGGGCGAGTTCAGTTTGCAATATTCGAGGGGATGGTTCCGTCGCCGGTCGGCGTTCCCTCCAAAAGCCAGGCAAGGTTGAAGCGGGCAACCGTGGATCCGCCTTTTAGCCCGCCCTCAAAGTGGAGATAAATCCAGCCTTCGGACGGGGTTTTCGGGCGCCCGGCGTTGAGAGAAGAGTAGGCAAACTTTCCTTCGAATAACAAGCGTTTCAAAGGCCAAGTTTTGCCGCCGTCAAAGCTGCCCCAAACTGTGCCGCGACGCCGGCCTTCGGGGCTGTCGCAATTGCTGTACAGCAAGATGTCCCAGCCTTGTATCGGGAGGCGGACAAGGCCTCCCATGCATCCGTAGTTGGTGTCTTGGGGGCCGTCCGGCAAAACCTCCACAATCCGCCAATTTTCCCAAGTGTGTCCGCCGTCTGCGCTGTCAGCGGCGCGACGCTTCCGGTTGTTTGGGCGCATGTGCCAATGAACGCGAGAGTTGTAGTAAATGCTGCCGTTCGACAATTCCGCAATGGCGGCTTCTCCTGTGCCGTTTTCTGGAAAGGGATTGCTGGCCCGCCAAGTAAGGCCTCCGTCGTCGCTGTAAACAGCGTTGGTGTAGTGAGTAGGCCATTCTTCCCGGTCGTTCTTTTTCCCGTAGTAGCGCGAGGGACGAATCAACCGCCCTTTGTGCTTCCCTCGTTGAATAGTGATGCCGTGCTCGTTCATGTGCATCGAAGGCACGTTGCCTCGATTATCGGGATGAATGGTCGGTTTTTCGGCATTCCAAGTTTTGCCATCGTCCCTACTTCGATAGACGGTCAAAGGCGCCGGCGGATGCCGATCCTCCACAAAGGCCAAAATATCGCCTGAAGTTTCGTCCACCGTGGTGCCGCCTCCGTGAAAACCGGCCGCGTCAATGACAATGTTCGCCCCCCAACTCTTGCCACCGTCTTCACTGCGCCGGGCCTTTACCCCTTTGTTCCCCCATGTAGCCAGCACGGTGCCTTTGACGCTGACGACGATGTTGGGAAATCGTTCCCCGTCAAAAAGGGGTTGCGTCTCCAACTTCGGCTCTCCGAGAAAAGTGGAAAGGCGGCCTTCAATTGGCTGGCCGTCCTCTGCGGTACTGGAGGCGATAGCGGCGGCAAAGCACGCGGCGGCAAAAATAAATTTCTCGTATTTCCTCATGACTAAAGCAAAAGTGTCTCTCTTGTCGAGCTAATAAGGAAGTCTTTTTATCCCCATTTCTCTTGTTTATCCGTGTTTCTCTTGGCTTTTTCACATGGGGGCGGAGACTTAGGGAAGAAAACACTAGGGCATATTGGCAAGTTTATAAAATTTTCAGTAATTATTCTCTGTTAATGGTCTTCGTCATTCCGCCGAAAGCGAAGCTGATTAGATGGATTTGCCCAGTGCGGAGAAAGAGATGTTGGCAGAGGAAGGAATGATTGGTTGTTCAGCAAGATAAAAATCATGCCTCATTGGCGGTGTGGAAGGGAAGTTTCATCGGACGGTTCTTGGCATTATCTGTATCGTGTTAGATTGAATCACACTTCGGCAATTCTTCAATGCAGCATAGAAAGGCCGGATTGATTTACCAGAACATTGAAGAGGATAGATGGCTGAGAATAGGATTATCTCTGGAGCGCATCAAGATTATGGAAATCGGTGTAATGATGACGCTGTCGTTGTGGTTTTTTACATGCGGACGTTTCCGAAGAAACACAACAAAGAAGTGTTCGCGCGTTGGAAAGCTGTCTAAGCGGTGTGGACGTCGGTAAAAGCGGCAAATGTAAAAGCAAATGAATGCTTTGAGCAAAGCGAAAAAAACGGACATCGACAAAAAATGACAAGTGCAGAACACCGAAACCGGATACTGGCTGAAAAACTTCGTCATCGGCAAAACCGGCAAGGCGGAATTTTTGGCGGATTTTATTGTTGCCAACGAACTTTTCTTAACATTTTTCATTTTTTGTGATTTTTGGGCTTGATTCTTTTTGGTTGGGAAGGTAAAAACAAAGAGACTTTTGACAGATAAGAGATTCATATGAAACAGAGACTATCATTATTAGTGGCCATCGTCTGCCTTTGCAGGGAGAGGGGGAGGGGAGCGAAGGCGCAGTTGTTCATCCACGTCTATCCCAGTCAAGACAACCCCACCAGCGAAACCCTCTGGATTTTTATTGGCAGTAGCACCGCAAATGAAAGCGGTAGCATCCGAACCTCCTCCTCCAGTGATTCTTTCTCAAACGGAGACACTTGGGGATCTGCGAGTAACAACTTTTTCGACGCCAACAAGCCCTAAATACGGTGAATGCTGTGCAAAATGGGAGAATGCATCATCTCCCGGTCTGCGATGAATACCCTTTCCGGTATCAACGTCCCTTCTTCTTTCATGTCCCATCGAATGAATTCATCCAGATTCAGAGTGCCAATTTTTTTCAGTTCACTCTCGATGATGCGCACCCGAATATACCCCATTGGATATAAGAGTGTCGTAAACTCGGCTCATAAGATGGCCAAGTTGCTTGTTGCCCTTGAATACTCACACACGTATCCGCTTTCCTCTTTGCGCCCTTCTGTGTTCTCTATTTTGGCCATTACTTTCTTTGGTGTTTACCTAAACGGATTGGTGTTGATCGCTTGCTCTGCTTCCTACATCTTTATCATTATGCAGGACTACTGGAAAAGGCATGCACGTCGGCTTCGCGCCACAAAATCGCAAACTACCTCTGAAAAACCCCGCCGCAAAGATGCGCTTTGAGACCGAGCGCCGACAACATAGCCGCCTTGATTCGGCAAGCGCGATGAGCTTCCTTCTCGCTGGGAGCATAGACCACTTGAATATGGTTGGACTTGTGTCTGGCCATCATCTGATCCCGGGAAACGCCTTTCAAAACCGCATGCAAAATCGGCCATTGCGACGTCGTTTCCCGCCATCGAAGGCGAGTTTCCTCTTCGGGCAGGCTAATCACCTCCGCAACGCCGAGATCGCAGTGCAGTTGCCCGTCCATCACAAAAATGCGGCTCCAAACGATATGTCCGGGTTTGGAAACCCCTTTCAAAGTGCCTCCTCCCAGCCGAAAATACATCGGCGGCTGTCGTTCGCTGGACGCCCCAAAAAAGCCGCCGATAAAATGAGCGGGCGGCGCGGCGCCGGAAATCAAAAACACCCAAACGTAATCGTCCCGCCCTTCCCCGCAATAACGAGCTCCCCAGCGAAGATCGTGCAACGTATTCTCCGGCGCAAAGCCCAAACGCCGCCAAAGACGGCAAGTAGCCAAGCCGTCCAGCCCGGCGCATTCGTCCACTTCGTTGAAGTGCGGAATCGGTTCGCCCGCAAAAAGAACCTCCCCAGAACGCGGATCGACCACCGGCGGACGGTCGGCGTTGTTGAGCAATCCCTCAACCAAATCGCTTGCCGGCAGCAAATCCTTAAGCCCTTGCTGATATTGAATCCCAACAGCGGCGCAGCCAAAGTCCGAGGCCATCCGCACCGCCGCCAAATACATCTTGCATTGCTCCAACACTTGCCGCTCCGTAAGTTCCGTTTCCTCGTTTGTGCCAAGCTGAAACGAAATCCCTTTCCGCCGCAGCCAGCCATAGACGGCCGCGGCTTCCTCCTCCGGAACTTCCCGCGTCGCGGCATACAGCGCCGACTGACTCAACCGCTCTTTGAAAACTCCCGTCAAGTTCAATAACTCATCCGGAATGATGGCGTTGTGCATCCCCATGCAACCCTCGTCAAACACGCCCAAAATCGGCTTGGAATCCCGAAACGCCGCTGCCTCTTCCCGTCCCAACCGTTCCTCTTCCACAGGAATCTTAGCCAAGTCGAAGTCTCTCACGTGGCTTTGGTCATGCGTAACAAGGCCGTCCGTCAACCACTGCTCCATCGCGCTCACAAAATAAGCGTCCGTGAACCTCTCGCTCCAGATCGTGCTGTAACGAACCCCCATTTTCGTCAGCGAACCATTCAAATTCAACATCCCCACCAAGCCCGGCCAAGTGCCGCTCCAGTTGGCGACCGTCAAAATCGGCCCCCGATGCGTAAAAAGTCCCGGCAAAAGATGCTGGCTGTACTGCCAAACCGCCTCCGCCACAATCAAAGGTTGCGCCGGATCAATCGCCCGAAATACTTCAATCCCCATCTTCTGCGAATCAATAAAACCATGCTTCTTTTCCTCGTCGTAGCCGTGGGCGCGAATCACCCGGCCACCCAGTTTGCCGATTGCCGCCGCCAGAGCCGCTTCCATTCTCTCCTGTTCCGGCCAGCAAGCTTGATTGGCGGAAAGTCTCAAATCCCCGTTCGCAACCAACGCGATGGCCGGTTGATCTGTCTGCGGATTATTCATAACCAACAATCTATCGAAAAAACAAACTTCCGCTAGCGCTTTTTTCCACCGCCATTGCCGTAAAAATCACAACTCAACGAACTCAAACCACAAAAAAAAGCCCGGTCAAGCGCCAAAACTCAACCGAGCTACGTTCAAAAAATCTCTTAAAATCCTCTATTATTCGCTGCCCGGGCTTGGCAGATTTGGTGAAACGAAAAACTGAAACGGCCTATCAGGCAGAGGCGGTCTTGCCGTTTTCACAGCCGGCGGAGGCGCTTTCCGCTCTACCTTCTCCAGCAAATCGTCCCGATATCCTTTTTCCAACATAGCCAACTCGCCCGTTGACGGATCAAAACCCTGCCCCATCTTCACCTCTTCGGCGACGATGTTCGGCGATTCCTCCGTCCCTCGATTGAACACCACATTTGCCGAGCCTTCAACCACCACCGTCGGTCCATTCGCGGCCACATGGAAAACCACTCGTCCCTTGGAGGCGTCAATCGTCACTTGCCCCTTCGGAATCATAATCACAAAACTAGAAAGCGAAGAAAACCGTTCCACTCGTCCGTCAATCCGCCCCTTTGAAAGCCTCAACTGCACGTTGGAAACCTTTTCCAATCCTGTCTCGGCAAACTCCAGCCGGTGAATGGCCAGCGTTGTATTCGCATTCAAGACGACCACGTCGCCGTCAATATCCAAAACCACTTCCGCCCCTTCGCCAGTAGTGATCAGAGAGCCTGCCTCCAACATTGCGCCAACCGTGGCACCGGTCGCCGGCCCTTCCTTGCTCACAACCTTCGCCTTGCCCGGCGCCCCGTTCACCACCGAAGCACCCATCGCCGACAAACCGGCCACAATCCCCAACACAACCAACCTTAACTGAATTCTCGTCGTCTTCATGAATCAATCTTTCTGCTAATAAAAAAACTCTTCCAAATAAAAATCTTCCCACACCTTAAAAAACCTAATCCACCCTGTCAACCTATTTTTTTTCAAAAAAAAAAACAAAAATCCTCTCCCATCCACTCCAAAAACACAAGCCAATTAGCTACTCAAAATCGTTGACTTCGTCAAGTTATTCCCTCAAAGTCCTCTCCCATATGCCTATGAACGCCAGTGAAGCCATCAATTTTGACACCCACAAATTCGTCAAACACCTCACCGAAAACGGTTTCACCGAACAGCAAGCCGAAGTCTTGGCCGAAGAGCAAGTCAACCTCCTCAACAGCAACCTCGCCACCAAAGCCAACATCGAAAAAACCAACGCCGAAATCCAATCCTTGCGCCAAGAAACTAACGCCAACATCCAATCCCTCCGCCAAGAAACTGACGCCAACATCGAAAAAACCAACGCCGAAATCCAATCCTTGCGCCAAGAAACCAGCGCCAACATCCAATCCCTCCGCCAAGAAACCAGCGCCAACATCCAATCCTTGCGCCAAGAAACCAAACTAAACATCGCAGACCTCAAAGCCTACATCGAAGAATCCAAAGCCGACCTCCTAAAATGGATGTTCATCGCCCTTGCCGCGCAAGGAGGCCTCATAGTCACTCTAATCAAACTACTGCCCTAAACCCCGGAAAAACCAGCCAAACCCACCCCAAAATCCCCATTTTCCCAGCCCCAGCCCAAAAAAATCCCCTTTCCCTTGAAAAAAAATCGAAAAAAAGCTTGCCAAAACCCTTGCGCGCCCGCATACTCCCCCCAAATGCGCGGCGATTTGCGCCCGAATGGGAGTTCCATTTCTCGCCAAACGCCGCGCCAAAATAACTTGACCGAGACAACAAAAACTGCTAAATAAAGACGCACATGAAGTACAATCAATGGACACTCGCGCTGGCCTCCGCCGGAGTCGTCAGCCTCAACGCAATCGCCAACGCCGACGAGCATATGGCGAACAACCTACTCAACCACGTCTCCAAGACCACAATCAGCGGATACGTGGATACATCAGCCATCTGGGCAATCGGCGAAGGCGGCAACGCCAACTTCCCCGGCCGAACCAACGACGGCGAAGGCTATGTGGACGGCTTCAACCTCAACGTCGTCGAACTCTCCCTAGCCAGCCCGCTGGACGAATCCGACTGGGCCGCCGGCTACCAAGTCGACCTCTGGCTGGGCCCGGACAGCAAATGGCTTGCCTCCAACACCTTCGGCGGCGACAACGCGGACTTAGGCATCAAACAAGCCTACGTCCACCTGCGCGCCCCCGTCGGCAACGGTCTCGAGCTCAAAATGGGACACTTCGACACCATCATCGGCTACGAAGTCGGCTCCTCCCCCGCCAACCCAAACTTTAGCCGCTCCTACGGATTCTTCATCGAACCCTTCCAACACACCGGCCTCCTCGCCACCTACCCGCTCACCGAAGAACTCTCCTTCTCCGCAGGCATCGCCAACTCCTACGGATTCGGAATCAACGATCGGGCTGGTAGCGAATCGCAAAAGACTTACATGGCTTCGCTTGCTTACGAACTTCCCGAATCTGCAGGCTCAATGGCCGGCACCGCAGTTTACCTGGGTTTTGTGGACGGCTTGGTAACAGGCGACGAAGGCGCCGACAAAACCAGCTACTTCGTTGGCGCCACCATTCCCACCCCGATGGAAGGTCTAAGCCTCGGCGCCGCCTTTGACTACGCCCAAGACACCACGCTAAACCAACTCGCCTTTAGCCCTGGTCAATTAGGGGCTCTTCCCGTTGTTCAAAGATATTTGGACGCACAGGCTACCAAATATGCTGACGCCTATGTTGAAGAAAATGCTGAATCCTTTGAGGAAGAGGGCTTGACTGAGGAGGAAATTGAGATGAAAAGAACGACTAACTACTGGGCTGAATACGAGGATGAAAGCACTCGCATCTACGGCAACAGGCGCGATGTTTGGGCATTGGCCGGTTATCTATCCTACCAGATGGATGCCAAAAGCGTCTTCAATGCCCGATTGGATTACGTGAACGTCGAATCCACCGTGTTGGATGAAGACGCCCAATTCCTCAGCCTCACCGGCACATTGGCGCACAACATGTGGGAAAACGTGCTAACCCGCTTGGAAGTCCGCTGGGATCACTCCTTGAAAAGCGACTTTGACAGCTTGGTTGGCGACAACAGCGGCGACGCCGTCACCGTAGCCCTCAACGCCGTCTACCAATTCTAAAAACCCAAGCAAAGCCCGGAATTTGTCAAGCCCTTCCCCGGCATCCCGGAGAAGGGCTTTTTTTCTCTTTTTTCCTTGTCTTCCGCCAAACTTTCCTGCAAAATCTTCCCCGTTATGAAAGCCGCGGAGGCCATAAACTTTGACACCCATAAATTCGTCAAACACTTGACGGAAAACGGCTTCACCGAGCAACAAGCCGAAGTGTTGGCCGAAGAGCAAGTCAACCTCCTCAACACCAACCTCGCCACCAAAGCCGACATTGAATCTTTGCGCCTCGCCACCAAAGCCGATATTGAATCTTTGCGCCTCGCCACCAAAGCCGATATTGAATCTTTGCGCCTCGCCACCAAAGCCGACATTGAATCTTTGCGCCTCGCCACCAAAGCCGATATTGAAGCCGTTAGGAGCGATCTGCTGAAATGGATGTTTGGAATGATGCTTGCTCAGGGCAGCATAGTCGTCGGATTGGTTGTCGCTTTGGTCAAGTGGCTGCCGTAGAAAAGAAATCCGCCGCAACGCCGCCCGCCTTGCCTGCCAATCGAGAGCGGCTTTTTTTCTCTTTTTTCCTTGTCTTCCGCCAAACTTTCCGCAAAATCTTCCCCGTTATGAAAGCCGCGGAGCCCATCAACTTTGACACCCACAAATTCGTCAAACACTTGACGGAAAACGGCTTCACCGAGCAACAAGCCGAAGTATTGGCCGAAGAGCAAGTCAACCTCCTCAACACCAACCTCGCCACCAAAGCCGATATCCTCGCCCTCAAAGCCGACATCGAAAAATTGCGTTTGGCCACTAAAGCCGACATGGAAAAAGTCAAATCCGACTTGCTGAAGTGGATGTTTGGAATGATGCTTGCTCAGGGCAGCATAGTCGTCGGATTGGTTGTCGCTTTGGTCAAGTTGCTGCCGTAGATTCGATTGGCGATTCCTGATGAACGAGGATTGCCGTGTTGGTGAATTTTCTCTTCTTGTTTTTTGACGCAGTCTGAGGCATTCTGCTATTTATGACTGTCTCCTTTTTGAAACAGCGTCCCCGGCGCGCGTTCACTTTGATAGAACTTCTGGTTGTCATTGCCATTATCGCTGTTTTGGCCGGCTTGTTGTTGCCCGCTCTTTCCAAGGCAAAGGAAGCGGCGCATTCGACGGTGTGCAAGAACAATATGCGTCAGATTATGTTGGGCATGCTGTTGTATGCGGACGACAATGAGGATTATCTCCCTTGGAGCGGAAGCAACGATCGCAACGATCGCAACTTGCCTCCGGATTGGGTTTGGGGCGGGCAAGCAAATACGGAGCCGGAGAATCCGAGCGCTTGGGAGAGGCCGTCATATGGATTTCATCCCGAATGCGGCTCGGTGTTTCCCAATGTGACAGGGTTAGAAAGGAGACCGCTGAACCCAAGACACACCAGTGAGTATAAAGTCTATCGTTGCCCCAGCACAGGGCGCATCGGCAAAGCCCAGCGGGTTAACTTTTCCATGAACTCATATATTGACAAGAACAGAACCACGGAACGGGGACGCAACACCGGCGCAAAAGGTCTCAGGGCGGGCGCCGTTTCCTCTCCCAGCGAAAAACTCCTTTTACTCAACGAAGACCCCGCCACGATGCGCAACGCGAGTTTTCACCCCGGAGGCACAGCAAAAGACGGCAATTTCAAGATGCACAGCGGAAGCATCAATGTGGGTTTCATCGACAGCCACATCGAATCGTGGAAACATGGAAAAGTGCATGATTCCCAAAAAGGCGAACTCAAACTCCGATATTTTGATCCCTATCATTGACCGAATCTTGTTGAGCGCGGAGTTGAAAAGCGAAGGATTCAAAATTCCATTCCCGCTTGACTTTTTGTTCCGTTTCGCTTTGTTTTCTGGAGGATATAGATTGGCATTGAATGGAATATGAAAATACTGGCTTCCCTTTGTGGTTTTATTGTTCAAGGGTTCGGCAGCCTTGCCTGCGCTTGGATGGAAGCCTCCTTCTGCACCTTCCTTGCCCAAAAATCCCGTTCCCTACTACATCAAAGCAGCCGATTACTTGAAACATGGCTTCGCGACCGCAAAGAAAGAAGCAATATCTCACTCAGCAAGCGAGCAAACAAAAAGAACTTCGCCAACCCAACCGCTGAGGAACATAACGACGCAATCGAAGATGCTGTGCGGAAGGAACTGCGGGAGCAACTTCCGCAAATCGTTTAATCGGCCAGCGTTCAGGAACAAAGCGTTCATATCGGGCCGTTGCCGCCTGCGGACGAAGCGAGAAAATATCAGGAACTTCTCCCAGTTTTTATGGATCGGACGCTTGCGCTTGCCGAAGGATTGCAAAAAGCGGATATAAAAATCACAAAGAGAGTGCAGATTTTTCAAGCGATGCACTCCTACTCCGCTCTTTTGATAGCCGGCGGAATTGTTTTTGCGGCGCGAAAAAGATCAACGAACAGAACAATCCACAACGCAAAAAGCGGGAAGAGATTTAGGCTAGGTAGCGGTTACGGTTTTGCTCAGCGCCGGGATTTTGAGCAAACGCCGCGCCCGCTGCGGCGGATGAAAGCGAGGAGTTCTTGGCAGAGAATCTCGTCGGCGAATTGCTTCTTTGCTTGCTCAATGGCTACGGAAAGCGGCAATCCCCGTCGAAATAGCGCGTGATAAAGTTTTCTCAGTTGAAAGCGATCTTCGGGCGATATTGAGGTTCTTCTCAATCCGACGGTGTTGAGGCCGCCCAACTCGTTGATTTTGCAGGCAATGAGGAAGGGGGGCAGGTCTTGGCTGAGGCCGGAGTTGCCTTGAAGGAAGGCGAGCCGGCCAATACGCACGAACTGATGGACGCTGGCATTGCCTCCAATGAATACGTTGTCTTCTATCACGGCGTGTCCGCCAATCAGCGCGCTGTTAGCCAAGACGACGTGGTTGCCGATCTTGGCGTTATGGCCGACGTGACTGCCGGCCATAAACAGGTTGTCAGAGCCGATGGTTGTGGATTCCATCTCAGTATTGGATCGGTGAACGGTGACGTGTTCTCGAAAAGTGTTGCGCGAACCGATGATCGTCTTGGCGGAATCTCCGCAGTAGCAAGCATCTTGGGGGGAATCACCGATGACGCATCCGGAGTGGAGAACGTTGGCCTCTCCCAATTCGGTTCTTCCCGTGAGGTAAACGTGGGGTCCGATCCGGCAACGGTCGCCAATTTTGACTTCTCCGTCAATCACGGCGCAAGGGCCGACGAAGACGTTTTTCCCCAGTTCGACTTTGGCGCCAACGACTGCCGTGGGATGAATCATAAGGGGCAGGGAACGGGATTAATTTATTCGCAAATGTGCCCCATTTCTCGCAAGGAGTAAAAATCTTCGGCTCTGTCTTCGCTTCGGCTTCCGATAATGACGTGGTCGTGAACTTCGATCTTGAGCAACTGCCCCGCCCGCACGATGTCTTGGGTGATGCGGATGTCGTTTTGGGAAGGCGATGGGTCGCCGCTTGGATGATTGTGCGCTAATACGATGCTGGCGGCTTGGTGGAGGATGGCGTTTCGAAAGACTTCGCGGGAATGAACGTAGATTTCGGTTAGACCTCCGGTGCCGATCAATTCTGTTCGGATCCAACGGTTGCGGCTGTTGAGTAGAATGACGTAGCAAGTTTCTTTTTTGAGGCCGCGAAATTCTTCGCGAAGGTGGTTGGCGATTTTTTCAGGGGTGTCGAGCAGTGGAAGCTCGCGCCCAATTTCCCTGGACATTCTTTTGGCGAGGGTGAACGCGCTTTTCAGAGCGATGGCTTTGTCTCTGCCGATGCCTTTGGTTTTCCGAATTTCGGGCAGGTCGGCGTTGGCCAGAGCGCCTAAGGAGCCAAATTTTCCCAAAAGGTCTTCCGCAACTCGCATAGCGGAAGTTCCTTGAGTTCCGGTTCGGAGGAGAATGGCAATCAAGTCGGCATTGCTTAGTGCCTCCGCTCCGAGGGCAACCAGCCGTTCCCTAGGCCGAGATTCTTGGGGAAGGTCTTTGATTCGCATTTCTTGTTTTAGGCGTTCTTCGTTGCGTAGGGTTGAAACTCGTTCAAGCAGTGAGGCGGAATCCGCGCTTCGATTTCTGCGCAGTTCTCTTTGTATTCCAAATGCAGAACTTGGCCGACTTCGTGAATTCTGGCAATGACCGCAGATCGGCTCACGGGAATGGAAAGCCGCAGAGCCTTCCGAACGGGACGGAGGCAGTGGGAGAGTCGGGTTTTCAACGAGTCCAATCCAAGCCCTGAAGCGGCGGAAACTCGCACCGCCGAATCGTAGGGATCGCTGCGTTGTTCGCATAAGCCCGGCGATTCTAGGCGATCCATTTTATTAAAAACCATCAGAGTGGGTTTTTCAAGCGCGCCGATTTCGGCTAGAACCTGATTGACTGCTTCAATTTGAAGTTCGGCTTGAGGGCGGCTGGCGTCCACGACGTGAAGCAGAAGATCGGCCTCAGCCACTTCTTCCAGCGTGGCTTTGAAGGCTTCGACCAGCCGGTGAGGCAGCTTTCGAATGAATCCCACCGTGTCGGAAAGCAAAACCTTTTGGTTTGTGTCCAGCGTCAATCTTCGGGTGGTTGGGTCCAAAGTGGCAAACAGTCGGTCTTCCGCCCGTTCGTCCGCGCCGGCGAGTCGGTTCAACAAAGTAGATTTTCCCGTGTTGGTATAGCCGACAATAGAAGCCAGCGGCCAGTGCCGCCGCCGTCGCCTTTGGCGTTGCACAGATCGATGCCTTCGAACTTGCTCTAGCGCCGCCGTCAAACAGCCAATCCGCTCTTGAATGCGCCGCCGATCCGTCTCCAACTGCGATTCGCCGTCGCCCCGCATCCCAATGCCTCCCTTCTGCCGGGAAAGATGCGTCCAAAATCGAGTCAGACGAGGAAGAAGGTGACGCAGTTGAGCCAGTTCCACTTGAAGTTTTCCCTCCTTTGTCCACGCCCGCTGCGCAAAAATATCCAAAATAAGCGAGGTGCGGTCAATGATCTTGCGGTCAAAAACCCGCTCCAGATTTCTGCTCTGCCCCGGAGTTAGCTCATCGTCAAAAATAACCGTGTCCGCGCATTTTTCCCGGCATTCGGCGGCAAACTGCTCCGCCTTTCCCCGTCCGATGAACGTGCCGGAAACCGGGCGGTCCAACTTTTGCATTCCTTCTCCGACAACTTCGCCTCCGGCGGTTTGCGCTAGACTGGCCAATTCTTCCAACGATTCTTTGAAGTCTGATTGCGACCTAGACCGAATGGCGGCGCCGATTAAGAAAACCTTCTCTCCCGGAGACGATGTCGAACGGGACGACTGCCGGACTTCGCCGGCGCTAAAACCTTTTGCAATCGACATAGTTCTCGTAAATGCCGTCTCGAAAGGCAAAGGCAAACCAATAGCCCATCATCTCGACATTTGGCCAGCATAAAGTTCGTTGAAGGCCAAAGCGAGCGCATTCCTTGGCCGAGCAGAAATTCTCAGGCGGCAAGATTCCTTTCCTTTGAAGGCCGGCGCTTGCAAATTGACTCTCAGCTTTACCTTACTCGCAAACAACTCTCTCACAACTTACCGAACAGAAAAACCGCGCTCCTTTTGAATCCGAACAGCCACCTTGTCTAGCTCTTTTATATCATGTTTGCACTTATCACAATGTGGCCAATCACAAAGAAGAATCAACCCAACCAACTCCTCAAAGATAATCCCGCCTAACTCCCACCCAAACAAACCACCCCCACCAGCTTCGCCCCGCCAATTCCCCTTCACCGCCAAATCCACCGCCTCGATAATCAGAGGCCCGCAGACAAAATCCAACCGCCAACCTTTATGATTTGCCAAGTTCTGAAAACGAAAGAGCGGGATTGACGAACTTGCGGACAACAAAGGCTTGCCTCCCTTCTCTATGCGTCGGCAAGGCAAAGAAGAAGCCTCCATCCCCAATTTCCCTCCCCCCTTGCGGGCGACTTCAGCCACAAACTCACCCCCCATAACCAATGGAACTCCTTCCAAACTAACCCCATCTTCCCACACTTTGCCATTTTCCCATCCCTCCTTTCCATGCGTCATTCCTTACATTCCGCAATCCTTTTTCCTCGCCTCTCTCTCCCATCTAAGGATTCCGTGCCTGCGAAAAGCCAACAACCAGATACCAACCCCAACCGTTAACCATAAAGATTACAAGAAAAACACTTCCCCACCATTAGCCACTCCAACAACAACTCTCTCCCCTCTCACCCAACACTAAACATCCCGGAAACACCGACCAACGAAACTTCCATCCCCACAAAGCAAGGCAAAGGCGAATTTTCCCCTCCGGGTTTTCTCTTTTGGATGCTCTCTTTGCGAAGCCAGCGGCCAGCACGAAGACGACGAACCGGTCAATCGAAGAGAAAAGCGCCCCCAACCAATCATGAGAAAATTCCTCCCAACTCTTCAAAAACCTGAGAATGCGCGCCAGCCGACAAACCGCGCCAAAAACCCAGCTAATCAATGAAACTCCTTCCAAACTATCCCCTCTCCGACCCCTTTGCGGTTTTGTCGTCCTTGCCCGTTCTTCTCGTCCCTCAAAACTTGCTTTTTCTCGCAATGGCAAGGAGGCGCTTCCTGCAACAGCAAGACGGAATTTTGCGCGCTTTTTGAGGGTTTCCTTGTTTTGCACTCTCCTCCAATTCGCGCCAAAATCAGCTTTGGATCACGCATATCATTTTGGCTTGCCCATTCCTCAGCGAAAGCCAATGCGCCGCTTGCTCGTCAACTCACTGCTTCCAAAACTTTCTTTTTCCGCAACGGCAAGGCGACACCAAACCAAAAAATCCCAAAGACCGACAAACCGCGCCAAAACCATCTTTGGCTCGCCCCCATTCCTCAGAGAATTCCTCTTTTTGTCTCTTTTTCACGCTTTTGTTGCGGATTTTGCCCTTTTCCAAAGAACTTTTCTCAAACTTTTTTCATTTTTTTGTGGATTTAGGGCTTGACTCGTTGCGGAGGAAGGATTAGAAACAAAGAGATTTTTGACAACAAACTAGATTCTTATGAAACGAAAACTATCTTTATTGGCCGCCGTCTTCTGCCTTTGCGGGGGGGGGGGACAACGCCCAGGCGCAGTTGATCCTTGATGTCTATCCCAGCCAGGATAGCACCAACCATACCCTCTGGATATTCTCCGGCAGCTCCAGCATCGCCTCGCCTGCCACTCTAAGAACTTCCGCCACTACGCACAGCAGTGCCGATGGTTGGCAAACGGAAAGGGACATTTACCAAGCCAACCTCCCTTCCAACCAAACCATCACGCTCTCTCCCCTCTTTTCCAGCACCAACACCATAGACATCGAGTCGGTAAGAAAGCGCATTCCCGGCGGCGCTAGAACGCAGACTTTTGCCGCCAATGCCACCAACACGCCAACGATTACCATCGGCACCACTCCCGTCAACCGAACCATTGCTTCGATGTTCATGAACGATGTGACTGCCGCCGACAACATTGGCATTCGGGTGAGCAGCTCTTTCAACTATGGAAGTTATTCGGGGCAGGCTTCTTCTTGGACGGGATCGGGTTTGTTAATAAACAAGCCGGTTAGCGATTTTGTTACCGGGAATGTGAACAACTGGACGGGATTGTACCCGGACTTTGCCTCTGGTGGAGTGACTTTGCGCTTCCACAGCGCCACCATCCCCGAGCCGGAGGAATATGCCCTTGTATTCGGCTTGTTTGCTTTGGGTTTTGTCATTCTCCGCCGCCACTTCCAAAAGATGCAAAAGAAACAACGCCGCCAAGCCGCTGTTTAATCGGCTCGTGGTTTGCGTTTTGCGCTTTGGCCTCCGCTAAAAAACGGCCTCGTTTTTTCAAAGCAACTTCGCTTTGAAGTTTCCGAAGCGGAGTTTATTTGTTCCACGACGGATGAGGAATTAGAATTCAGGCTTGCACTTCCCAAAAGAAGGCAGCCGAGAGAGTTGCCTTCGGCCAGGTGGATTTGCAAACAGCGCCGAAGCAGTCTGCAAACTACCCCAAAGTTTGCTCCCGGAAATCGTATTTCGAAATATCGTTTAGACTCGCTATAGATTGGACGAATCCCTCGCCGCATTTCTTTGAAAAGGAGCTAAGGAGTGGACAGACGAGCCTTTGCCTGAGTCAATTGCTCTTCGGACAGATCTTTGGCCACGCTGTCTCGGTTTTTGGCCGCTTTGCGGTCGCCTTGTTCCGCCGCTTGGCAAAACCAGAAGTAGGCTTCCGCCGCGTCTCGTTCTACGCCGTCTCCGGTTGCATAACGGGCGCCCAAATTATTTTGCGCCAGTCGGTGTCCTTGTTCGGCGGCCAAACGGAGCCACCGCAACGCTTCAGAATCATTCGGCGCCAATCCCATCCCAATGGCTTGTCGCCAACCCATTTCGTATTGCGCTTCGGAATCGCCGTTTTTGGCTCGAATTCGCAAAGATTCCGCTTGTCGCTCGCTAAGTTCCATTTTTTTTATTTCTCAGGAGGCTGAGTTGCGGGGGCTAGGGAATTTTTTCGCTGCGAAAAATCTCGTTTCTTTTCGTTTTTGGCCAGAGGCCGCAGCGCAAATTGTCCCACCCATCTGGTGTTGTATTTTTTTTGCCATTCGTCGTTTAGCGTTTTGGGGCGGCGTTGCCGTCCATATCTTTGCCCGTCCATGCCGTGCCAGGGAATTGGCTCGACGGTTCGTCCTTTCACAACGTGGGGGTCTGCGTCTTTATCCCAACCGCTGACAAACAGATAAAAGCTGCGTCGCCGTTTGTCAGACTTCGGCGGGAGGGCGAGGCCGTTGAATCGCAAAGTCAGTTCGTCGCCGCCGTTCAAGATGACCAATTGATTGTCCTTGGCCGACAACAGCGCGTTTACTTCGCCGTAGCGGGTGCACCAGCCGGACGGCATGAGAAGCCACGGGGCGGTTGCGTTCACTCGATTATAGTCAGGGCTCAAGGGAATGTTCCAAGGCAAGTCTTGATATTCGCTGAATCCTCGCCAGTGGAGATTGCTTTGGTTTGGTGTGAGGAAGTGTTGGACAACGTCTTTGCCGCGGTATTTTTCCATTAGCGCAATTCGATCCCAATGAATTTCAAACGCCGCGGACAAGCGAAGTTTCCTCGTTCCCGTCGGGAGTCGACCTTCCAAATCCACCGCTATGGATTTGGTTTTCCCCGCCGGGGCGCCCACGGGCAAATCCAGCGTTTTCCAAGTTTCGTTCGCCAACTCCGCAGACAAAACGGGGAACGGAAAGGGAAGTCCGGGATAACGAGACGCCGCCATATTAGCCATGCCGCCGCCAAAACGAAGCCAACCGTCCAGCACTAAAACTAGGGGACGGTTCACGTCGATGAAGCCGAAATCCAAATCAAAGTGATGAGGCTCCGCCAAACCTCGAAGCTGAGGCGCCCGCAAAGTCGACGGAGAAGCCATTTTCCCGTCCACGCGGAGCAGGCTTTCTTTGACGTTCAGCCCGTCGCTTCGCACAGCACTTTGAAGCGGATACGGCGCGTGCACGGGCATCAAACCCGCTTTGGGAAAAGGAGGTCCCGGCATCAGCCTGTTCGTCGGGATTGCCTCAACGCCCTCCGGATGATCGACCACGCAAAGCATTGCTTGATCCAAATACAACACTTCTCGAAGTTCCTCCGTCACTTGCAACACGTATTCACTTCCCAAAAGGCGGACGTCGCCATCGTTTCCCAAACGAACAAACTCATCGGTGTCAGCGATAATGAGTTTCCCTGAAGCCGCGGGCAAACCCAAGGGCGACGCTCCTAAAAAATCCGTCACAAACCGAAACCGATCGCCGTCCCAAACATAAAGATAGGGGCAGGAACCGGTTGGCAACTCCAACTCGGTCACCGACTCGGTTGCGCATTCCTCCAACGCAAGGTCCGTCGTCGTGACCAGATCGCTCCAATGCGGCCGCAGGGCGTCTACTTTTTGCCGCTTTCCCAACCCGATTTCTATCGGCAGCTCGTGAACCGTCCGCATCATGCGCAGTCCGCCGGAAGCAATCTCAATCTTGACGCCCATAGCGCTGGGATTGGAGCGGTTGCCTTCCAGCCGAAGTTTGAGTTGTCGGTTCTGATTGCCTCCGTCGTTTCTCAAAACTCGCAGGGATTGATCGGCCAGCGTCAGCAACAAATCAGAATCACAATCGCCATCCAAATCTGCCGGCTTGACGGCAAGGAAGCCGGCCTGCGACGGATCGCTCAAATTCCAATCAATCCGATCCAGCCCGATTGACTTGGTCGTCTCCGCAAATCCTCTCAAGCCTTGATTGCGCCAAGACCGCAGGCTTGCGCCGCCAAAAGCCAACACGTCCAGCCAGCCGTCGTTATCGTAATCCAACAACAAAATCTTCTGAAGGTCGGCGGTATCGGCTTGGATCGTCGCCGGTTTTGGCCCGCCTTGAAACTGGATCGCCAATCCGTCATCCAGCAAGGCGACAATGTCCGCGCGCAGATCATTGTTGAGATCGCCCAAGGCAACAAAGCGGGCCGGTGGCAGGTTGTCCAATGCATCGCTTTTAGCCCATCCCAAGCCTCTTTGCCGCAGCCACAGCCGCGGCGATTCTCCGGAACGCAGGAGACAAAAATCCAGCAAATCGTCGCCATCCCAATCCTCCAACGCCATTTGCCGCACGCCCTCCAAGGCCGAAGGCAGGCCTGCGTCCGACGTCCAGTCCGCAAACGAAGCGTTTCCTTGATTTCTCAGGTAAACCAAAGAGCGGTTGGTCGAGGACAGTCCGACGAGATCGAGCTTTCCCGTCAATTCAAAGTCCATCAGCACGGCATCGGTCAAAGAAACGTCCGCAATCTGCGCAAAGCGGCTGGCGTCGAACAACGCGCCGTTGGTAGAGACGTGAAAAACTTGAGTGCCTCGATCACTCAAAAGAATCACGTCTTCCTGCCGGCCTCCCGTCAAACTGGTTTTATGCTGCAAGTCGCCAACCAAACATTTTGCGTAGGAATATCCTGGGATGCCCGGTTGCGGAAATCCTTCCGGCGCAAAAGCACCTTGGCGCCGCCGCAAAATTTGAAATCCGCCGTCTTTGCGCCGCGCAAAAAGATCCAACTCTCCGTCGTGTCCGACGTCCATCACGCCCGCAGGCCCTTCAAATTGTTCGGCGAAGTCGCCGAGGATGTCGCCGGTCGCTTCGACGAATTGCATCGAAATTCCTCCTGAAGCCGGCTGTTCCAAGGGAAAGGGAACGCGGGCTTCGGTGTGGACGCATCGCTCAAAGACGGCGGGATCGGCAACCGTCGCTCCTTGTCGTTGGGAGATTTCCTGATGTTTAGCCAATGCTTGTTGGGCGCCGGCTTCGTCTCCCAATCGAATCAGCGCTTGGCTCAAATTGTAATGGGCCGCACCGTGCTCAGAATCATATTGAATCACCTCGCGAAACTGCGCCGCCGCCGCTTCGAATTGGCCTAAACCTTGGTGGGCGCGTCCCAACTGGAAACTTACCGCGTTCACCGTGCGGTCCAGATTCTTGGCCGTTTGCAAGGCCTGCGACGCTTCTTCAAAGCGTCCCAAGCGCAACCGGCTGCACCCCAACAGATAATGGCTGGCGGCCGAATGCTGATTGACTGCAATGGCCGCCGCCGCCGCAGACGCCGCCTCTTGCGGGCGTCCAGAGGCCAGCAATGCGTTGGCCAAATTCAACGCGGCATCCAGATCTCCCGGATGAATCTCGACCGCCCGCTGAAAAGATTCCACCGCTTGCTCTGCTTGTCTTTGATCCAGATAGTTTTTGCCCGCCTGCATTGCCTCGACAAATTTTTCCTGAATTCGAACTTCTGCCGTCGTTGCCAAATCCGAATGGTTGGGCGGCTGACGAGAAAGTTGGCTGCTCTGGAAAAGAACGAGGGAAACTACCGCAACGACTGTCAATAAACACAAGGCTATGACCGGCTTGGGTATGCCTCCCTTTTTGGCGGCGGAGTTCATGCGGGCAATTTACGCAAACGCCGTCGGTTTGCAAACTTTTAAGACGGCCGAAAACGCTCGGCGATACTTGCCAAAAAAAACTTGTTGCGGCGGCGTGGGGCGTTTTTGAAAAGCGGGCTGTTGTCCAGAAGCGCTGTTGGTGCAGGCATTCCTCAGCAAAAAACGAAGATTGCCGCCCTCAGTTTCCGGCCGTTGGCCGGTTGGATAGTTCTGCGCCGGGAGGCATGGGAGGCAACCGTTTGGGAAGTTGCTTGACGTAGCGCATCCAAAAATCTCGCTCTTGCGGATTCATATCTCTCCACCGCTTGGCGTTTTCGCGGAACCGAGCCTGTTCTTCTGGGGACATCTTGGCAAAGGCGCGCAGGAAATTGAGGGTTCTCTGCCTCTGGTCCGGCGGCATCCGCAAAAGTTCGTTCCGCTGCAACTCACACTCCTTGCGAAAGGAAAAGGGCATTTTTTCCAAGGTTGCCTCTTGCTGGCGCGCCGGCAATTCGTAGAACCGCGCATAGGCGTCCAACATTTCCCGCCGCTTTTCCAATGGCGAACTTTCCCAAGCCTGCGCCGAAGGATTTTTCAGATTGCCGGGGCGGATAGATGCGGGAGGCAATGGAGGCGGGCCGGAGGATTGAGTTTCCCCGCTGGCAAAATACCGCGTCAATTTAAAGTTGTTCATAACGTCGGCGCGAGCGTCTTCAGGCAGTTTATCCCATCGTTCCAAACATTGTTGAACTAATTCCCGTTCCCCATCGGGAATTTGTTCCAGTCTTTTTCCTCGCGCGTCGGCTGAAATTGGAATCAACAAAGCGATGTACCAATGCAGTTGGGCTATTTTCAATCGGTCTTGGCGGACGGATTCGGGAAGCCGTTCGTACTCGCCGATCTTTCGAGCCCAAAACGCCTTGCGGTCTTCTGTTTTCGAGGCCAGCATCTTCTTTCTGCGTTCCGGCGTGGCGGCCAGTAAATCCGATAAATACTTGACCGGGGAATCCGCAATAGATGGAATCGGCGGAGGATCCGGTTGCGAAGGGACTGTCCGCAGAGTCCATTTCGGCTCTGCTCCGCTCAAAGCCGCCAAGCTAAGCAAGCTGCCCAGTGTGAAACTGAATCTCGTCCGGAACATCAAAAAACAGGCGTTTAGGGCACCGAATCGGAGGCCAAGATGAGTTCCCAGTCCACCTCCAGCGGCACTGGCGCAAGCTCTTGAATGAATTCGGAGTGCTTCAATTCTTCCATGGTCGGCGCCGTTTCTGATTCGGTGATCACGGTCAAGCTTTCCACCAACCGCATGGATTTTGCCCGCTGATATTCTCCGTAAAAGACCGCCAGCGCGAGAAGGGATGCAAAACCGAAACCCAAGCACCACTTCGGCGCCCAAGCCAAGCGGCGGAACCAGCTTCTTTTCGTCGGCAACAAGAGAGCGGGGGCGGACTCATCGGGCGCGCAAGGCAAGGCCGCCACGACCCTGCTGGTGAAATTGGAAGCCACCGGCACGTCGGGCAAACAGCGAACGGCCGCCAAAACCGCCATATCTTCTTGCCATTCAGCATTCCACTTTGGATCGGCGGCCAATAGCCGCTCCAAGCGATCTCGTTCCCGGCCGTTTAGCTCGCGAATCCATCGGATCGAGAGCAAATCTTCATATTCCGAAGGCTGGTTCATCATCCAATAAAAATTAATCACCAAAATTCGTTCAAAGTTGCGGCGCCGTCGCCAAATTCTTCCGGTCGTTCTTCAATTTTTGGACGATTCTTTCCAATCGCCATCCGCCAAATAAGGCTTTATTCGTTTCTTAATCGTTTCCCGGCCCCGATGGATCAAGGATTTTACCGCCGAAACGGAACAACCCAGAATCCCGGCAATTTCTTCATAAGAAAGCCCTTTTTCTTTCAGCAGAACAAGAGCGGCGCGTTGATTGACCGGCAGTTCGGCCAACGCTTCCTCAATTTTTTCTGTCAACTCTGCGCGAAGCACTTCTTCGGAAGCCGGAGGGGCGCTTTGGTCTTCGAACTGGCGGGAAGGCAATTCCTTATCCCATTCGGGAGGAGCATCCATAGAATCGGCTGGATGCCGGGCGCGACGGCGCAGTTCATTGAGGCTTAAGTTCCGGGCAATGGTGAACAACCACGTCGAAAATTTGGCGGTGGCTTTGTAGCGCCCCGCCGCTTTGTACGCCTGCAGGAAAACATTCTGAGCCACGTCTTCGGCCTCCGCCGGATCGCCGATGATGCGCGTCACCATATTGACGACGGGTTGTTTGTATCTGTCGACCAACGCCTCGAAGGCGGCGACGTCTCCTTCTTGCACTTTTAGCATCAACGCAGCGTCACTGTCGATTTCCTCCGCCATCCGCAATGATTCTACCTTCTCTCAACTGCCAATGAAACGCTCCGCCTTTCCCAGCGAAGCGTTCGAAGGCAGAACTCCGCCCCGACAAAACTGATTTCAAAGAAAAGTGTTTTTGCCATGGAAGCCTCGCTTGGCTATCCTAGCCCGCATTCGCATGCCAAGTCTATTGGAAAAAGCCCAAGCCGGCGCGAAGAAACTTCTCCGCCTCAAGTCGAAGCCCGCCTCTGTGGAATTGGCCAAGTATCGGAACTTTCTCAAAGTAGAATCTCATCGGCTCAGAATCGCGCATCGCGGCGGCGGCGGCGGACGAGCCATCGCCAACGCGCGGGCGGAAATTCTGGACTTGACCGTGCAATATCTCTTTGACGAAATCTTGCAAGTTCGCCCGAATCCCGCCGAGGACAAAAACCGCCTGTCCATCGTCGCCTACGGAGGCTACGGACGAGGCGAGTTGAGTCCTTGCAGCGACTTGGACGTCATGGTGCTTCACAACCGCCCCGGCCTCTCCCCCGGCGGAAAACATGAGTGGCTGGTCGATTTTTGCCAAACCTTCTTTCGCTCGCTCACCGATGTTCGGCTCAAAATTCTCCCCGTCACAAGGTCTATCCCGGACTGCGTTCACGTCGCCAACGAAGACATGCAGTCCAAGACCGCTCTGGTCGAAACCCGCCTCGTTGCCGGAGACAAAGCGCTTTTTGACAAAATGACGCAAACCCTGCTGGCCAAATGCGTTTATCGGCGGGAAAAAACCTACATTGCCGCTCGGATTAGAGATCAAAAACTGCGTCGCGAAAAATTCGGCAATTCCCCCTATATGCAGGAGCCGAACATCAAAAACGGTTGCGGAGGCCTGCGGGACTATCAGAACCTCCTTTGGATGGCCTTCTTCAAAAAAAGGTGCCGCACTATGGAAGACTTGCTACAACACGAAATGATCGACCGAACGGAATATCGCCAACTGACCGCCGCCTATGATTATCTCTTCCGCGTTCGAAACGAAATGCACTACCTCGCCAACCGCCCCAAAGAAGTGCTCCAGCGCGTCCTCCAGCCCCGCGTCGCCTATTCTTTTGGTTTTACGGACCGCTCGCCCACCCGAAGATTGGAAGCCTTCATGCACGAAGTCTACACCCACCTGCGAAACATTTACCTCCTCAGCCGCGCCCTCGAACAACGCATGGCCATCTCCCAGGAAAACAGCGGATTGGAAACAATATCCAACTTTCTGAAACGCCGAAAATCCATCCTCATGGACGGCTTCGAGTTCAAGAACGGGCAGATTCTCCTAGCCAACTCCAGAGCCTTCAAAGAACAACCGCGCCGACTGATGCGCGTGTTCCGCCACGCCCAACAACGAGGCTTGCGCCTCTGTCCAGACCTGGCATACACCCTCCGATCGCAGTTAACTTTGGCCGACCGAGACTTTCTCCGAGACGCCAACGTTCGAGAAACCTTCACCGAAATCCTCAACCAGAAAGGCAACGTCGCCCGCACCTTGCGAACCATGCACGAAGTCGGCCTGCTAGGCAAATACCTTCCCGAATTCGGCAAACTAACCGGCAAGGTGCAGCATGAATTCTACCACGTTTACACCGCCGACGAACACACCATCGTCTGCCTAGAACATCTGGATCGAATCATAGAAGCCGCAAAGCCGCCTCACTCCAACTACAAAAAGCTTTTGGAACGTTTGGACCGTCCCTATCTGCTCTATCTCGCGCTCATCCTGCACGACGCCGGCAAGGCGGGCGGGAGGCGTTCTTCCAACCATTCTTGCGCCGGCGCGGCCATTGCCAAGCGAGCCGCCCAACGGCTCGGCCTAGCCGCCGAAGACATTCAAACATTGTGCTTCCTGATCGAACAACATCTAACAATGGCCCTCATCTCACAGAGGCGAGACATCGAAGACCCGAAGGTAATCCAATCCTTCGCAGAACTCGCCCAAGAAAGCGAACACGTCGACCTTTTGGCTCTGTTGACGTTCAGTGACTCCATGGCCACCAGCCGGGAAATGTGGAACGGCTTCAAAGACACCCTACTCCGAAGCCTTCACCATCAGGCCTATAAACTCCTGTCCGGGGACACCTCCCAACGCATTGCCGAGCACAAGCTTCGCCTTCACCTCCGCCGCAAGATTGAGACCAAACTCCCCCCCAACATTCGCGCCGACGAAATAGACGCCCACTTCAACACCCTGCCCGACCGCTACTTTCACACCAACCGGCCCGGAGAAATTCTGGCCGACATCGACCGCGTCCACCGCTTCATGAGCCGGCAAACCCGACTTGGCGAGCATCCGCTAGACCCGGTCGTCTCCTGGCGCCAAGCGCGAAACCGAGGCTACTCCATTTTGCACATCGCCACTTGGGACTATCCCCGCGTCTTCGCCAAACTTGCCGGCGCCCTTGCAACCACCGGCATCAACATCCTCAGCGCTAAAATCTTTTCCCGAACCGACGGAATCATCTTGGACACCTTCGCCGTCGTTGACGCCGTCTCCGGTTCTCTTGTCGGCCCGGAGCGTCGAGATTCGTTCCACGCCAACGCGGCCAAAATCCTCATGAACCAAGTCAACCTCGACCGCCTCGTCGCCCAAGCGCCCAAAGATGCCCCCCTCTATCAATCTCTCGAAGACGAAACAATTCCAACCCGCATTCAGTTCGACAATCATACCTCCGAACGCCGAACCATCATTGACATCGACACCGAAGACCGCGTCGGCCTGCTTTACTTTATCACCACTGTCCTGGCAGAGTTTGAACTCGACCTCTCTCTTGCCAAAATCAGCACCGAGCGAGGCGCCGCCATCGACAGCTTCTATGTAAAAGACGCCGAGGGCGAAAAAATTCGAGACGCTGAAACTCAGAAACAAATCACCCAGCAACTCTTACACGCCATTGCAAAAGCCGGCGGACCGGACGACACTTCTTCGTTGAAACACGCCGCCCGCTCCGGCATTCAAAATTGAGAGGCTTGTGAACCCTTCAGACAACGAAACCACAATCCCGCAAGAATTGCGCGAAGCCGACCGGCCAACCAACCGGAAGAAAACCAATCACATTCTGCACCTACTGCTGTCGATTGTCACCAGCGGATGGTGGCTGCCAATCTGGATGCTGATTGCAATCAGTAACGGCGCCTACAACTTCCTTCGCCTCAAAGAGCGCCAAGAGCCAAACCCCAATCTCCGAATCTTTGCAATCTGTTCCCTGATTCTGATTTTAGACCAAACCAGCAAACTGCTGGTGCAACGCTTCCTGCCCTCGCTAGGAGAAGAGCGGATCGTCATCGACGGCTTCTTCCGCTTCGTTCATTGGGGAAATACCGGCGCGGCCTTTAGCTTCTTTCAAGACAACAACACGGTGCTCGCCATCGTCGGCATTCTCGCCGTCTTCATCCTGTATATGAACCGAACTCTCTTCGGATCGCATCGTCTTCTAGGGCAAATCGCCTTGGGACTAATGCTCGGAGGCATCCTCGGAAACTTGATCGACCGCCTCCGAGTCCAACACGTCATTGACTTCCTTTACTTTTACACATACCAACGCGGCGGCGGCGAATGGGGTTTTCCCGCATTTAACGTCGCCGACACCGCCATCTGTACAGGCGTCGGACTACTCCTCCTTCTCTCTTGGTGGAAAGAATCCTCGGATGTGGAAAAGAACGTCGTTTCTGAACGCTCATCTCTTCCAACCGCCGCCTCCAAACTACCAAAAGCGAAGTGAGCGCCCCGCCTTTCCCCATTTTCCTCACAGGCCCCACGGCGGTGGGAAAGTCCGACTTGGCCATGCAACTGGCCGGAGAAACTTCCGGAGAAATCATTTCCGCAGACTCAATGCAAGTCTATCGCGGACTCGACGTCGGCACCGCAAAACCTTCTCCTCAAAATCGCTCCCGCATCCCGCACCACTTGATCGACGTCGCCGAACTTTGCCAAACATTCGACGCCGGACAATTTGTCAAGAAGTCAACCCAAGCCGTCCGCGAAATCAAACAACGACAAAAGATCCCAATCTTTTGCGGCGGCACCGGATTCTACCTCAAAGCCTACCGCGAAGGACTGGACGACCTCCCCCCCCGAAACCCCGCCCTGCGAAGCGAACTGGAGCAAACGCCACCGGAAAAGCTTCTGGAGGAACTTTGCCAAAAAGACCCTTCGTTGTTTGCGCAAATCGATCCAAAAAACCTCCGGCGCGTCATCCGCGCTCTGGAAATCATTCGGCAAACCCAACAACCCGCCTCCGCTCAACGACGACAATGGGCGGCCAAAACAACTCTTCCTCCCCTCATCGTCCTCTTCCGCCCAGCCGCCAACCTCCGAAAAAGAATCTACCAACGCGTCGAAACCATGTTCCAAGCCGGCCTTGTCGAAGAAACCAAGGCCCTCCTCAAATGCGGCATTCAAGAGAATCCCGTTGCATCCCGCGCTCTCGGCTACCGGCAAGTCCTCTATTATCTCGAAAACCAGAATTCGCTTTCAGAAACCATTGCCCTAGTGAAGACAAAAACATGGCAATTTGCCCGACGCCAGCTCACTTGGTTTCGAAAACAAAAACATACGATATGGCTCGACTTGGATACTATTTTGCCCAAAAATCTTTGCGGCACGGTTCAAAATGCCCTTGCCCAGTTCGATACTTTGCGGACGGAAACGACTCCGGTACAACAAAAAGAACCGACAACCATCCAGCCGACCCGGTTTGACGAAGCCGGTTTCTCCCCGGCAGACTATCGCTAAAGAAAGACATTTCAGATCCTCCATGCCCTTTAAACTACTGAAGTCCATTGCCATCTTTGGCCGCGAACTCCTCGCAAATCCCGGCGCCACTGGCGCTTTATGTCCCAGCTCGCCTCGCCTCGGCCGGCGAATGGCCTCCTTTATCCCAAAAAACCACAAAGGACTCGTTGTCGAACTCGGCGCCGGAACCGGATCCGTTACCCGCGAACTTCTAGAACGCGGAATCCCGCCAAAAAAACTGATACCTATCGAGATGTCCGAGAAACTGGCATTTCATCTGCAGTGCCGGTTCCCAGACCTCCAAGTGATCCAAGGCAACGCCGCTAATCTCCAAAACCTGATCAAAGCCTCCGCCCAAGAAGCCAACGGCCAAGTGGATTTCGTCGTCTCCAGCCTTCCCTTTCGTTCCCTGCCCGAGGAATTATGCCAAAAAATCGCCCGACAGATTGAACAAACGCTCGGCGACGCCGGCCGCTTCATTCAATTCACCTACGACTTGCGCTCCAGAAACTTTATTCACTTCCAACGCTTCTCCCATTTGCGCGCCGCAATTGTCTGGGCCAACATCCCGCCGGCGCGCGTTGATCTCTTCCAAGCAAATGGACGAAGAGAAAAATAAAAGCCGAAAAACCGTCCCACGCAAAAAAACGCCGCCTCTGAAAATTTTCCGCTTGACTAGAAAGCGTCATTCTTTGACTCTTATCGGCGGACTTGGATTATTCGTTTTTTGAAATGGGGGCGCACTGGTTTCGACTGAGTAGATGCGCCCAAGGTTGCATGCCGAGGATGGTTCGTTGGCCTCGTAAATCATCGGACCAAAAAACAACTGCTAACGAAGAATTAGCTCTCGCGGCCTAAGCGCCGCGGGCGTTGCCCCGTCGACACCTGCTAGACGGGAGCAGCGCAGCAGCAGGTTAGGCTAAAAACCGGAGACTGCGCGGGATTGGCTGAAATCATTTCATGCAGACTATGCCGCACGCATCACGTCGGGTTGGCAGCGGGCGGCAGACAACTCTCCACCCGAACAAGCATGTAGAGGCCTTGCGGTTGATTTGCCCAGGACGCGGGTTCGATTCCCGCCGCTTCCACCATTTTTTGATCTTTGAAGATAGAGAAAAAAGATTATCCGGTTGGACGCGGAACCGGTGAAAAGCAATAATCAAAGAGTCGGAAAGAGCATGCTGGCTGGATTGGCGGCGATTGGTTTGTTGGCCGGTTGCGTGAACAGTCCTACTGGCCGTTCCCAGCTGATGTTGTTTTCACCGGAAAATGAGGTTGCCAAAGCACACAAACTGTATGCCTCCTAAAAGGCATCCCGCCAAAGCCTACAAAGAATTTATTGGAAACGTGTCGGCAGACCCGACTAAAACAAAGACTAAATCATAATGAGAAAGACGATTACATTATTAGCGGCCGTCGCATTCTTTTGCGGCGGGTTATTCACAGCAACGGGGCAGTTGATTCCTGATCCAAAGGCGCCGTATCTGCCGCCCGAAGTGTTGGAAGAAACGGCGGAGAAGATTCAGCGAGGGGTGGAGAATGGAAATCCAATACAGCAATACATGCTCGGCTTCATTTATGAAGACGGACAATTTGGGAAGACGGAGGACTACAAGAAAGCGTTCGAATGGTATATGAAGAGCGCCAAGCAAGGATACATCGATGCGTGCTCTTCTTTGGCTATTTGCTACCTCAAGGGCATCGGAGTCGAAATTAATTTGACGGAGGCGTATGCTTGGAGTCTGGTCGCAAAGGCCGAAGGCGATGCTATTGGACGCAGAATTGCCGAAGGAATAAGAACAGGCGCAAAGGATTGGAAATCTTACGTGGAACAAGCGCAGGCCAGAGCGAAGGAAATCCAAAAGGAAATCAAAGCAAACAAACAGGCCAAAGAAAAGAAAGCCGAGGCGCAAAAGAAGGCGGAGGAATCCGCAAAGAAAGACGAAAAAGACAAGAAAGAGCGCGAAGCGCAGAAGAAGGCGGACAGCGCCATTTCAAAGCCTGAAGGAACTATCACGAAGTGAACAATTGAAAAATCGATGAAAGAAGTTTGGAGAATCATGTTTGGAGTGGCCGGCGGGCTTGCGATTTACGATGTCGCAAAGAATCTAACCTTTTGGCTGCTTTCGAAAGTATGGACGGTGTTATATCCGCCCAATCTATTCTATTGGTAGAGAACTATGAGAGACATTTGGAAAATTATGTTTGGAGTGGCCGGCGGGATTGTCGGCGTGGTCGTTGGGATTGCGATATGAGAGAGAAGCGGATCGCATAGGCATAGAACTGGCGGAGCGCGCTGGCTATAACCCCCAAGCGGCGGTTTCGATTTGGAGCAAGATGGATAGTTTGGAAGGTGGACGCCCACTGCAACTCATAGACTCGCATCCAACCTCCGCAAGCCGCCGAGATAGATGTCGGGCATGGTTGATCAAATGCGATTGTTGATGCCTTACGTGCCGCCTACGCCGCATCTGATGGAAGTCTTTCCTTAAACGCGGCGGCAACCAATGCCTTTACTCCGCTGAAAACGAAAAGACCGTCTCGCTTCGAAAGCGGGAACCGGGACGCAACACAATCGAGGGAAAATGCGGATGGTGAATGGAATCTGGATAATGTTGCGTTTCCAAACACAACGCTTTGTGTTCTAAATGATTCCCTGTGTAAAGCTGCAATCCCGGTTCGGTGGTATGCACTTCCATAATCCGACCGGAAACAGGATCCCTCAATCGGGCGGCAAAAACTAAATTCTTGCCGCCGCCGTTGATAACGTAGTTATGGTCGTATCCTTTCATCCGCGGTTTCAAAAAGTCTATTCGCGCTCCGATTTTCTCAGGGCGGGTAAAGTCCAAAAAAGTGCCTCGAACCTCGGCGATTTCACCCGTCGGGATCAACTGCCGATCCGCGGGAGTATAGCGGTCTGCGTTCAACTGCAGCTCATGGCTCAAAATATCGCCGGCGCCAGCCAGATTGAAGTAAGCGTGATTCGTCAAATTCACAATGGTCGATTGATCGGTCTCGGCCTCGTATTCTAGGCGCAGGCGGTTTTGCTCATCCAAAGTATAAGTCACAGCAACCCGCAAATTGCCCGGATAGCCCTCTTCTCCATCCTTGCTGAGATAGCGAAACCGAACGGAAACGGAAACATCTTGAACCGGAAGAATTTCGCCGGACCAGAGAACGCTCGCAAATCCGCGGCGCCCGCCGTGAATGTGGTTTTTCCCGTTGTTGGCCGCCAGTCGATATTCCTTTCCATCCAACGAAAACCGCGCCCCGGCAATGCGATTGGCGACTCGACCAATCACCGAGGCGGCGCCTCCAAAGCCCCGTTGATAATCCTCAAACTCATCGGAACCCAAGATGACGTTTTGCAGTCTCCCCGCGCGATTGGGCGCTAAAATTTCCGTGATTGTCGCGCCAAAAGTCATCAGCCGAACCACCATGCCGTTTTGGTTCCGCAAGGTATAACGCATCACCGTGACGCCTCCATCCGTTTGCCCAAAAACTTCCGAACGCACGAAAGGCGGCTCGGCAACAGACTTTCCGCCAATAATCGCCGCCGCCCAACTAACGCCGACCGCCAAAATCCATGCCCTCTGTTTCTCTCCAAAAACCATAACTTACTCCCGCTTGCAAAATGCTTTTTCTAGACGCTTCGGCAATAAATCCCAAGCGCGTTTATTCGTTTGGTGACAAAAACTGCCGCCCACCCATGCCTTTGTGCATATCCCTCCTCCGCCAATACAAAGCGATCCATCGCCAGCATTGCTTTATGCTTTCCTCATCTCGTCCCCGTGTGAGAAGGAGAATTCCAAGATGCAGGCTTGACCCAACCGGCAATTCTATGCGTGAATGCAAGACAACTCGATTGAAACTGCTCGTCACATCGGACATCCACTACAACCTGCGGCAATTGGACTGGCTGCTTCAAACAGCGAATCGCTACGACTGCCTTATCATCGCCGGAGACCTTCTAAACGTGGCCGGCTATCTCGAACTCGAACTCCAAATCACCGTCGTCTCCGAATACCTGCGCAAACTCAGCGGCTTGACCCAAGTGGCCGTTTGCTCCGGCAATCACGACGGCGAGGCCAAAAACCGCTTCGGGGAATACACGGCGGCTTGGCTCCAATCGATCCGGTCAAAATCCCTGCTTGTGGACGGACAATGCCTGCAAACAAACAGCGCCTTGCTTTCCGTCTGCGCTTGGTGGGACGGAGCGCGCTCGCGCGAGGAAATGGTTCAAATGCTGGAAAAACACAGCCGCCTTCCCCGCTCTCATTGGATTTGGGTGCATCACGAACCGCCAGACCAATGCCGCGTCTCTTGGACGGGCAAACATTACGGCGGCGACAAGTTCCTCAATTCTCTGCTTCAGCGTTACTCTCCCACCGTGGTTTTCTCCGGTCACATCCACACCGCCCCTTTCTACCAAGCGGGAGGCTGGATCGACCGAGTTCACAACTCTTGGGTATGCAATCCCGGAAACCAGCCCGGCCCCGTGCCAACTACCATCCAGCTCGACCTCAAAACAATGACGGCAATCTTTGACTGCAACGACGGACGGGAAATTGCCAAGCTCAATGCTCCGGAAGAATGGCCGTCCGCTCCGTCACGGGCGATTTTGGATTCCGGTGAATAAGCGTCTTCAGAATCTTGTCCAGCATCGCCAAGTGATTGGGTTCCTTGGAAAACTGCCGACGCACGTCCACAAGATAACGAGTCGCCGCCGTCAGCCGCCCGGCAAGCATCCGGCAAACATGAAGATTGATCTTTGGATGCCGAACAAGAAAATCTAAAGGCGACGCTACCCGAACGACGACGCTGTCTGAGGCCGCCCGCAACTGCGCCAGATGGGGATTGTCCAAAAGAGCCGCCAACTCTCCAAACACGGTGCCCGGCCGGCTTTCCCGGTCGACGACCAATCCATCCTCCAGCACTTCCATCTCGCCTTCGATGAGAAAAATCAGAACCCCCGAACGCGAGCCTTGCTCCCACAAAACCTCTCCCGCCGCTGTCAAAGTTCGAGGCAAGCCATTTAGCTCCTCCAAAATTTCATCCCAATCTTCCATCATTTCCCGCTTTTCGTTTTTTCCAAGCAAACGCAATCCCAAAAACTTGGCCAAAACGAGGCACAATTTCAACCCGCAAACCTCGCCAAAACACTCCGCCTACCATTTGAGACGTCGCGAAGCTTGTTGATCAATCGTTACCCTTCCATTGCCCGCTCCTTCTCCAAAAATTCCGCCCGAATTGTGTTCCGCAAACCCTCCGACAACGAACAAGGCGCTTCAAATCCCGCCAGCCCGTGAGCCTTTTCCGCATTCACAACCGTGTCCGCGCAAAATTTGCGCACCCGCACCGCGCTAATGGGAAACTTCTTGCCGGTGACGCAAGCCAACGCGTCAAACAAAATCCCTCCCGCCAGCCCCGCCGCATAAGGAAGCGTCCTCGGCATTTCCGCCAAGCCCAAAGCGCCGCGAACGTCGCGCACCATATCCCGCATCGAAAGGTCCGGCTTGTCCGCATAGTTGAACAAATGACGGCCCGCACCCAACCCCAAACAATGCTTCAGAAAAGCCGTCACATTCTCCACATAAGCAACGGACTTGCGATTCCGCCCCTCGCCCACCATGAAAAAACGCCCGCGGGCAATCTGATTCGCCAACGTGTAAATATTCCCTCGATTGCCGGGACCAAAAGTGGCCGTCAACCGCACCGTCGTCAAACTGCGCCCCGCCTTTGCATCCGCCCACGCATCCAAAATCCCCTCCGCCTCCAACTTGGAACGACCATAGTCGTTGAACGGACAGGGCGCGTCTTCCTCACGGGACTCTCCGGCGTTCAAGCCGTAAACCGCAACCGTGCTGGTGAACACAATCGTTCGAATGCCGTGCGCCTTCGCCGCTTTGGCCACGTTCTCCGCCCCGCCGACGTTTGCCTCGTAATATAGTTTCGGCGGACGCACGTCGTCGCGATGTTCCGCCGCCAAATGGTAAATCGCCTCTGCGCCCTCCAATGCCCGCAACACGGCATCTCGATCCGTCACGTTCACCGGCGGATCGCCGCTACGATCCAAGACAAACACTTCATGCCCCTCCGCTTCCAGCAACTTCCTCAGCCGAGAGCCAATAAACCCAGAACCGCCGGTAATCCCAATTTTCATGTTCTCTCCTTCGCCGCTGCCTTTGCCGGCCTTTCAACAAACGCCGTCTCCCCTGAGCCAACCGCCAACTACCGGTTTTCCTCCAGTATCAAAATCCAATCGGACATCCTTTTGTAATCGCGATTGTTTTCCCGCCCTTGAACCGGCACGTTGTAGGGACTCCTACCCGTAATATTCACCAAATCGCAAGTTTGCGGCTCAACGAACTTGAGCGATTCTGAATGTCCGTCGGCAAAACTGAAAACCCCGCTGCAGTTGTGTCGAGTGGCGGGCGAGTTCTGCCAATGAAATCCCCCATTTCCCACTGGAATCGCAAAATAGCCGTCTTCAATTGTGCGAGCGCCTTCATCCACAAAAACCATGTTCTCCGAAGGCCCCGGCCAATTGATTTGCGAGAGCTTCCTATAATCCGGATATTTCGGAGTATGCACGAAAGTGATATTGCTGTTGTGTCTGCCTTGAATGGAATAACTGCGGTTGCGCCTAACGAATGGCGTTCTGTCCAAAGGCCAGCGTTTGTCCTGCGGGCATTGATAAATCGCCAGCGAAGTGTTGTATTGAAAAAGCAAACCTTCGGAGATGACCGCCGTATTGGTCATGTTTTGAGTGATATTGGCGCCTCCAATGGGCTTTGTGCCGTCAATCCAAGAATTCTTGTCGCCTAAAAAATTCGTCACCAGTTTGTCTTCCCAATCCACGGTATACATGTGCCAACAGAGTTGGAGTTGTTTGGTGTTGCTTAGGCAGATGATTTGGTGCGCCTTGGCCTTGGCTTTGCCGAGGGCGGGCAAAAGCATACCGGCCAAAATGGCAATGATGGCGATGACCACCAAAAGTTCGATCAAAGTAAAGGCGCCGCGCCGAACCGCTACGGATTGCGCAGCGCAGAGAGAGGGGGGAGATGCATTCATAGTCTGTCGCAAGTTTTGGTTATGATTAGCCGAAAAACAGGAAATCAGTCAACTCAATTATTCCGGTGGCAAAGAACGGTTTATTGGGTAAATTGAATTTGGCGGGCGGGCTCGCGGAGTTTTCAACCTATTTTTCAACAGAGGCGCCTTGTCGCCAAATCGCAGAAGGCATTTATGAAACCGGCGTTTTTTCTCTCTTTTTGGCTTTCTTTGTCAGTGGTTTTCTTGGCCGGCTGCGGCAATTTTGAAGACGATGGAAAGCCCTCGGCGAAAGAACGAAGCGAATCTTCCGCGGCTGGGATTTCGGATGCGAATGGAAACGGCGCGCCAATTTCCTCCGCCGTCCAAGCGCCCCAAAAATACCGCGTCGCCAAAGTCATTTTTCAAAGCGGCTGTTGCGACGGCTCGGCCGGCGTTGCTTTGGACGCGGATCATTTTTTGGTCGCCAACGACGAAGACAGCGTCCTGCGCGTTTATTCCCGGCATGGTCCGCCTCGCCCGCTGGCAAGCGTGGATTTTCGAAAGTTTCTGGATTTGAAGAAACAAAATGCGGAGTCCGACATTGAAGGGCTGGCGCGGATTGGCTCCACGATCTACGCAATCGGCTCGCACTCTCGCTCCAAAGACGGCAAAAAACGAAAGGAACGCCGCCGCTTTTTCGCTCTGCGCTATTCTTGGCAAGACGGAGAGATTCGCCTGAATCCGCACGGCCAAGCGTACAACAAACTAGCGGAAGCCTTTGCCAAAAGTCCGCTTTTGCGAGAGGCGAATTTCGGGCGGGCGGAACGAAAAGACGATATCAACATCGAAGGCTTGGCCTCAACGCCGCAAGGAGGCCTGCTGATCGGGTTTCGCGCTCCGTTGCTGGAAAGCGATGCCTTGCTCGTGCCATTACTTAATCCCGCAGAAGTAGTCGCCGCCAAAGCGCATCCGCATTTTGGCCCGCCAAAACGAGTGGATTTAGGCGGAACGGGAATTCGAGGCATGGCGCGTCGGGGGGATTCTTACTTGTTGGCCGCGGAGACGGAAGACAATCTGCCAAAAATTTTCCATTGGGATGGCTTGGCGAAACGCCCAAAGCGAATCATGGTTTCCCTGCCGCAGTCTCTGAACCCCGAGGCAGTTTTGCTTTTCCCAGACACAAAGGAAATTCACTTATTAAGCGACGACGGCAACGCAAAGACAAACGGCAAGGATTGCAACGAGAACAAAAAACCAGATCGAAAACGTTTCCGCCGCCTCGTTTTGAGATCTTTGGACAATGGAGATTAATCCGCGTTTCCGCTTGCTTGCAACGCCTTGCCAAAAATGCCGCAAAATTCCCTTCCATCGCCAACCTCAAATCCATGCCACCATCCGCCAAAATCGCCAACCTTGCCTTGAACGCTTAACCCATCAGCCATCACCGCCGCTTGCGATCATCCAATCTCCCACCCAATCATCTAAGCGCTCTCCACGCTCATCACAATGCGTTTCATACCAATGCGGACAACCAACCCCCCCAAGATAATTCCTCCTAACTCTCACCCAAAAATATTAGAACCTCCAAGCCAAACAAACCGCCCACACCCAATGATTGTCCCCGACGACATCAGCGCTCACCTCAAATCATAGAATGCGCAGACCGAAAACAGCGCCCACACCAGCTTCTTTTGCCTGCCCCAATACCTCCATCAAATCCACCTCGCTACTTGCCTGCCAACCGCCATAAACTTTCTTCCCTGCAACGGCAAAGCAAAGGAAGAGTTTTCCCATCTCGAATTTCCTTTTGACGATCTCTTTGCGAAATCAACAGTTAGCGACCAGAGGTTCCCAATCATGAATTGCAATCGGCAAGTTAGTATGGCGCGCTTCTTTGCCGAATTCGGCGACCAACCCGGCCCCAATAATCAATGGAACTTCTTCAAAACCCCAAACCCCTCTTCGCACCCTTCGCAGTTTTGTTATCCCTTCCCATGCGTCATTCCTTATATTCCGCAATTCATCTCCCTCGCTTCTCCCATCCCAGACTTAGTGCCTGCGAAAAGCCAGCAACCAACCCCAATCGTTGACCATAAAGCTTCCACAAAAACACTTCCCCAGCTAGCCATTCTCATTGCTACTCCCCTCTCACCTAACACCAAACCTCCCGGAAATATTGACCAATAAAACTTTCTTCTCCACAACAGCAAGGCAAAGGAAGAATTTTCCCCTCCGGGATTTCTCTTCTCACGCTCTGGTTGCGAAGTCAACGGTCAGTAGTATGTCGATGGCTTCGTCTTGCGTCATTGTTCGATTCAAATTTCCCCACCATCTGTATGCGGAAGTGAGGATGTTTCGATCTCCCATGTTTGCCGTTATTGTGTAGTTTTCTCCGTAAGGATAGATGCTATTGGTTGGTAACGTTATGTTGTACGAGTATTCGTGGGAAAGCCACCGGGATCCGTGGACGGTTACTCTGGCTATTTGGTCTCTGTTATTTTTGAAGACCTGATCTAATGCAGAGTGAACACCATATTCGGCAAGGACAGCAATGAGCCATTCCCCTCCTTTGATTGCGCCTCTTCGAATTGCCGCCCCCGTTACTGGATTGGCAACAACGGGATTAAGAACTGCGGATGGTTGGATGTTGGGAATTGCTTGGAGTGTGCGAGGATTAACTCTGTTTGTTACTCTAGTCCCATCTGAATTTATAGTTATTCGGGCATCTGGCACTAGAGGCATCCCTACTCGTCCCCTTTGTGTTCCTTGTGCTTCGGCTTGCTCGATGAGGCTTGTCGTCAGCATGGTTGCGATGCCGGTGAGCGCAAGGACGGTGAACAGGCCGATGCGTTTGCGCGTCCAGCGGGATTCCTTCTCCGCTTGGCTGTCTGCCGGCGTTTACGATGCGTTTGGCATAGCATTATTTGGTTGATTCTTGGTCGTTCCATTGGAGTCGTTAAGCGGTTTTTTCAGGTTTGTTAGTATCATAGTATCGAGTCCTTTATTTGATTGTGTCGTTTATTCCGCGTTTGGCCGGCGCCTTTAGGAAACCTCTTCCCGCGTCCAGGCCGGTTGCTAACAACAAACGGAGCAAATAACGCGGGTTTTCGCCTGTTTGCCGAAGCTAACAGGGAAAGGTAATTACGACTCTCCTAACGCATTTCATATTCAAACTGTGATATTTCAGCGGGGAGACCTGATTGACGAATCACCCAACTGATTATTGTCGAGAGCGAGAAAAGCAAAAAGCAAGATTGAGAGTGACGTTTGTTTTGTTTGGACTTCTTTTCCTCTTTTTCTTTTCGTTTTTTTTGGTGGATTGGGCATCTTTCTTTGATTTTTTTTGGTGTTGGCGGTTTGTTTTTTGATTTTGGGGCGTTTTGGCAACGGTTTAGTATTTTATTTGTGTTGGTTAGATGCGCTGTGGTGTTGGCGGGCAAATAAGCGGAAAGTGGGGAAGGCGTTAGCGATTGAAAGGGAAGGGTGGTTGGTCTGGCGGTGTGATGGTTTTTAGCGGGTTGGGCGGCGGTTTTTCTAGGCGAGGCCTTTTTGGCGCAAGAGTTCTTCTATGGCTTTTTGCATTTGGAGATCGGCGAGGCGGTGAGTTTGTTTGTCTAAGATTTGCGTTTGTTTTTGCAATGCCTTCCAGTCGCCGGCGGATTGTTGGCTTTCTTTGGTTTGGAGCATTTGTCGCACTGTTTGGAGGGTCTGTTGGATTTCTTGTCGCTCGCTTTCTTCTAATTCCTCGCCACAATTTCGCAGGGCTCGGGTGTAGAGAATGGTTTCTAAACTGGTTGGACAGTGTTTGTGAGGGATCCGATACCGGAGATGGTGATGGTAATTATATCGTTGGCTTGGAGTGTAAAGTCCTCGTCGGGCACAATCCCGGTTCCCGTCAAGAGCACGGCGCCGTGAGGAAAGGTTTGGCTATGGCGGAGGTAGTTGACGAGTTCTGCAAAGGATCGTTTGATTTGACTGACGGACGAATTGCCCGAAAAGACTGTCTCTTTGTTTCGTTGGATGTGGATGCGGATTTTCCATTTGCGAGCGGCGGCTTCGGATGGGCCTAGGAGAATCCAGGGGCCGATGGCGCAGGATTTGTTGTAGATTTTGGCTTGGGGCAGGTAGAGGAGGTTTTCTCCTTCGATGTCGCGCGAGCTCATGTCGTTGCCGATGGTGAAGCCGACGATGGAACCGGCGGCGTTGATAACCACTGCCAGTTCTGGTTCCGGGACGTTCCATGCGGCGTCTTTGCGAATGCCAACGGGAGTGTTGGGGCCTACCACCTTTTCAGGAAGCGATTTGAAAAAAAGTTCGGGGCGGGGGGCTTCGTATACTTTGTCGTAGGCGGTGGCACTGAAGTTTGATTCTTCCATGCGGGCGGTTTTACTGCGGAAGTAGGTAACGCCAGCGGCCCAGATTTCCTGCATATCCACAGGAGGTAGCAAGACGATGGAATCTAAACTGTTATGGGGAAGGGAATCCGTATCCATAGTTTTGAGAAAATCCACCGGGTCCTCGTTTTCTAGGATTTGGCTTAGGTAGTGGATGCGAGTGGGGGTTAGATCAATGACTTGTTCGGATTCCGTTACCAAACCAACACGGACGATGTCTTGAAGTTGGCTACGATGTTGAAAGCGGCATAGTTTCATATTAAGAGTGGGGATATGAGGGTTGGCGCGTTTTTAGGTTTTGTAGTTGTAGGAGATATCTGCTGTGGAAAGTTCGGCAAGTTGTTCTTCGTTGGCGATGGGGATAAAGTGTAGGCCTTCGGCGACGAGTGGTTTGGCCCAAGTTGGGGTTTGTGCCCAGTCGGGGTTGTGGATTTGGTCGAATTGGATAAGAAGGATGGTTATGGCGAAGCCTTGCCGCCGGAGTTGGCCGAGCGCGAGCGCTGTTTTTGGAGAGGCGTCTTGCAGAACCGTCACGATGCCGGCGTCGCGGGGAAGCGCGTTGGCGCATTCTTGGATGAGTTCGGGGAAGTTCAGGCCGTCTGCGGTTTCGAGGCGGCCGAGTGTCTCCAAAATTCGGGCGAGTTGGCCGGCGCCTTTGCGGGGGGGAACGGCTAATGGGCGGAGGGGGGCTTTGGCTTGGCGTTGTTTTATTTTTTGGCGGGCTTGGGAGCGGGAAGCAAAGTCTCCCGACCATCCTTCGTGTTGGATTCTTTCGGCGGCGTCCCGGCCGTTGGTGATCAGGCCGATTTGCCGTCCTTCTTCGAAAAGCGCGTTGGCGAGAGAGGCAACGGTTGTGACCGCCAACTCGGCGGAGGCTTCCGATCCCGGTTCGTTGAAGGCGTTTTTGTGAAAGTTCAGTAGGAAGGCGGCGCCGGCAACGCAGGAGTTTTCATAGACGCGGCTGTGCAATTCGCCGGTTCTGGCTGTTGCCGGCCAATGAATTTGGTTCAGCGGATCTCCGGGATGGTAGGGGCGCACGGAGGCAATTCGAGTGGGGTCTTCAAACAGGCGGTGGGCGATTTGGATTTCGCCGACTGGTCGACGCGAAGCAAGGGGAGGGCCGCACAGGGGAATTATTTTGGGAAGCACGAGGATGAACTGCGGCTCGGTAACAACGCGGAATCGGCGGTGAAGCCCGAACAAATCTCCCGTTTCAAGCAGTAGAGGGCCGAATTGATAGTAGCCTCGCTGGCGGAAGGTAACGGTGTATTCCAGGAAGCGCGATTCTTTGGCGCCGAGTTTGAGGATGCCGAGCGGATTTCCTTGAATTTTGATTTTGGGCGGCGTCCGAGCCGATCTCGGAATCGATTCCTCAAAGATAATCCAAGGGATTGTGAAGGGACTTTGATTCTCGATCTGGATGGAGAACGTTTGTCGTCTCCCGATGGCGATTGTGAGGGAATCCGTCGCGCCCTCATTGCTCTCTAAATCTCGCAGAGGAGAGCGAAAGGCCGCCAAGCCGTCCGCCCATTGCCGGGCAAAGAAACGGCTGAGCAGCATTGTTCCCAATAGCACGTAGGCGGCGTAGACCCAGTAGCCGAGCTTCAAAATCATTCCCGTCGCGAGGACGGCAATGGCGAGGAACATCCACTTCGTCGTCATCGGTAGTTGCCCGGAGGCGGGACGGGAACGGAAGTTGAGCGCAATAGATCGTCGATGATCTTCGGGACGGTTTTCTTTCTCAGACGGCTTTCCGGTTTCAAAAGGAGTCGGTGTCCGAGAACAAAGGGGGCGAGCAGTTTGACGTCGTCCGGCAACACGAAGTCGTATCCGTGAATGGCCGCGTAGGCCTGAGCGCAGTGGATGAGCGCGAGGGAAGCCCGCGGGCTTGCCCCCAAGCGCAAATCGGGATGAGCGCGGGAAGCCTGCGCCAAATCGACCACGTATTCGGCGATTTTTGAATCGACCCGGACTTGGCGGACGGCTTGCTGACATTCCAGAATTTGCTCGGCTTGGACGACGGCTTGCAGATGGGCGATGGGATGCTCTCGCTGGAGTCTTTGCAACATGGCTGTTTCCTGAGAGGCGTCGGGGTAGCCGAGGCGAAGCCGTATCAGAAAGCGATCTAACTGCGCTTCGGGAAGAGGGAAAGTGCCTTCGTGGTCGATGGGATTTTGCGTAGCAATGAGAAAAAACGGCGGAGGCAGGTCGTAGTTAGTTCCGTCGGCGGTCACTTTTCGCTCCGCCATAGCCTCCAACAACGCGGATTGCGCCCGCGGCGTGGCCCGGTTGATTTCGTCTGCCAACACAATTTGCGCAAAGAGAGGGCCGGGGCGAAACTCAAAGTCAGCGGCCTTCGGATGGAAGATGGAAGTGCCGGTGATGTCGTTGGGAAGCAAGTCCGGCGTGCATTGAATTCGTTTGAAAGAGCAACCGACGCTCCGCGCCAATGCCCTAGCCAGCATTGTTTTGGCAACGCCGGGAACGTCCTCCAGCAGAACGTGGCCGTCGGCCAAATAGGCCGTCAGCGTAAGAACGATTTCCCGGCGTTTGCCGACGATGACCTTTTCGATGTTTTCCAGAATCTGCCGAGCAAGGGAAGGAACAAACGAATCGCCAGAGGATTCTCGAGGTTCCGGCACCGCCGCTTTGGGTTTGCGAATGCGTATTATCGGAGCCGATCCGTCGCTTAGAAGAGTGGCGGCGCCGCAATGCGGGCAGGAGGCCTCAGTGCCGCTCAGCTCGTCGGGAAACTCGATGTGTTGGCCGCAACCGGCGCAGGCAGTCTTCGGCATGACAAAGCTTCTACTATGCTTTTCAGATTCATTCGAGTAGAATTGGCCTTGCCGTGGCAAGAGAATTCCAAAAAGAAATTTTGCTTGGCCAAAAGAATGCTGTAAAATTTAACGGATTTTTTACAAAAGCAAAGAATAATGAACACAAATCAGCAGTGCATTAGTGCGGCGGGCGCGTTGCTCGCTTTGCTCGTCTCAACGGAAAGTCCAACCGGCCCGCGAGCCGATTCTTTCGGCAACGCCAAGTGGGAAGTTCTGTTCGACGGAACGTCAACCGACCAGTTTAGAGCGTTTCGAAAGGACTCGTTTCCCTCAGGCGGTTGGAAAATTGAGGACGGACAGTTGCGAACCATCCCCGAAGGCGAAGAAATCGACCTCGTCACCAAAGAAACTTACGGCGATTTTGAGCTGGCCTTTGAATGGAAAGCGGCAACCGGCGCCAACAGCGGCGTCATCTATCGGGTGAGCGAATCATTTGGCCGCTCCTGGCATACGGGCCCGGAATATCAACTGTTAGACGACGCCAGACATCCCGACGGGAAAAATCCGCTTACCGCGGCGGGTTCGCTTTACGCGCTGGTCAGCGCCGAAGGAAAGACGCTAAAACCAGCCGGAGAATACAACGCCTCCCGGATCGTCGCCCAAGGCAGGCGGATTGAACATTGGTTGAACGGAAAGAAAGTCGTTGCCCTCGAACTAGGCAGCTACGCGGCAAACCAATTGATCGCGAAAAGCAAATTCGCCAACATGCCCCGATTCGCCAGAGAGCCAACCGGCCGCATCTGCCTTCAACATCACCGCGACGAAGTTTGGTTTCAGAACGTCAAAGTGCGTCGACTACCGCCCTCGTCACTTCCCGCCCCCGCTCACAAAAACAATCGGCTTTCTCAAGAACAGAGGGAGGCCGGCTGGCAAAACCTCTTTAATGGACAAAACACCGTCCGCTGGCGGGGTTTCTTGAAGGAAGGATTCCCAAAAATAGGATGGATTGTGGAACACGACACCCTCAAACACATCGCTCAAGGCGGAGGCGGCAGCATCGTCACAAAAAATCGCTACAAAGAATTTGACTTTCGATTCGAATGGCGAGTGGCAACCGGCGCGAACAGCGGCGTCAAATACTTCATTCTCGAAAGAGAACGACGCCAACCCATCGGCCACGAATACCAAATCATCGACGACGAAAAACACGCCGACGCCCTGCGCGGATCCAAACGGCAAACCGCCGCCTTCTACGATTGCCTTCCCGCCCAAAACCGCGTTCTAAAACCGGTCGGCCAATTCAACGCCTCAAGAATCCTCGTAGACGGAAAACAAGTGGAACACTGGCTTAACGGCGTTATGGTTCTAAACTACACTCTGGGCAGCTCCGAACTTTTGCAAGCCATCGCAAAAAGCAAATTCAAAAATGTAAAAGGCTTCGGGCAAGCGCACAGAGGCCGCATCCTCTTGCAAGACCACGGCGACGAAGTGGCTTATCGCAACCTCCGCATCAAAAAACTCAAGTAAGCGCAACAAGAAACAACCAAAACAGTCCAATGGCAACCATCAACGACCTCGACTTGAAAAAGTGGAAGGAATATAATGACGTTCTTACCGACAGCTTGTGGCTTCTTGGAAACCGCGACAACTCCGGCGCCCATAACAACGCCTACCACGGCAACTTTATCCCGCAAATCCCCAACCAACTCATAAGAAGGTTCACCAAAAAAGGAGACATCGTCTTAGATCCTTTTTTAGGACATGGCACAACGCTCATTGAATCCAAACGACTGGGACGGCACGGAATAGGAATCGAATTGATCCCCGAAGTGGCCAACATTGCGCAACGCAACGTCGGCGAAGAGTTGTCCATCAATGGCGACGTAACTTCCAAAATTGTGGTGGAGGACAGCGCCACAGAGAACGCAAAAAGGGAAGTATTGGACTCCCTAAAGAAAATTGGCAAAAAGAAAGTTCATCTAATTCTGCTGCACCCGCCCTACCACGACATCATACAATTCAGCGACCGGGAAAACGACTTGTGCAACTGCCCGACGGTGGAAGAATTCACCGCAAAGTTTGGCGATGTAATTGAAAACTTTGTCGGCTTGTTAGAGCGAAATCATTATCTGGCCATTGTGATCGGAGATAAATACGCCGACAGCCAATGGATTCCCCTCGGCTTTTCCTTGATGCAGGAAACCATGAAGCGAGAAAGCAAACTGCAATTGAAAAGCATTCTAGTTAAAAACATCGCCAACAACCGCGCCAAGCAAAATCAGGAAAACCTCTGGCGCTATCGCGCGCTGGTCGGCGGCTTTTACATCTTCAAACACGAATACATTCTGCTGTTCAAAAAAACATGACAACGCACGTCTTCATAGTAGACGCGGTTACCTTTCCATTCCACTTAGAGCGTCTCTTTGCCGGCACAGGAGCAAAGGAGCATTTCATCGATTTTAATAATTCCCAATGCACCAAATTGCATCACACAACGGAAAACATGCTTGTCAATATGATTGCCGATGCCGGCAGAATAAGGCGCGGAGATCAAATTATATTTTACCTGCAGCAAGACTATGGAAGGAAAATCTTTGAAGGGAATTTTTTTGGCATCTTCAAAGCTGTGGAGAATGGGGCGTTTTTGGATAACAACGACTCTGAACAATTCCTCAAGAAAAAACTTGGCAAATCATTGACATTTCGAACGCTTATTTCTCCGCATAAAGTCTATCCCGAAGGGGTAACGGAATGGGAAGCGCTGGATGAAATTCAAAACTTGACTTCTCCAAACCAAATGTTGTGGAGTTTAATATACAGAAAACTCAAAGGGAATCGAGGCAATACAATGATTACCCATTATGAAGCGGAAAGATTGCTCCAGCTCATCAGGAATAAAAATGAAAGAAAAGAACTAGACTATTTAGGCAATTTGCTTTCTTTCGATCCCAAGTCCGAGAAAATAATCTCTCTTGGTGGCAAAGCTAATTCCTATAAAGGAAGGCAAGAGGAAATTAATTTACTGCCACGACTACTAGGCAAATACAAGGAAGGCAAATCATTTGAAGCGCATTTACAAGCGTATATAACCCAAAACATCGGTTTGGGAATGAATGAAAGTTTGGATAGCGCAGTGTTGGATTCTGGGCGGATTGAATGGCTTGGGAATGAAGTATCATGCGGTGTAGGCATGCAGAGGATAGACGTTATGCCGTCTGTGATGAGAGAAAAACAACGAGTTTTAATTCCAATGGAATTAAAATCTATTGAAGCAAATGAAAAAAACGTGATTCAAATTCAGCGGTATGTCGATTGGATTCGGCAATACTATATTCCCAATAGACCAAGCGATATACAACCGATTTTACTGGCTAAGAAAGTCAACAAAAAAGGAACTGAATCCTACCGCAATTTGGTTGATGATTTTCATCGATTTAATGAGAAAAATAACGCCAATTGCGAGCCATTGAAACTTATTGAATTTTCCCTACGCCATAATGATCTGCAATTTGAGTTGATTTCCTATTAGACTATTTCATCGACGGTTGCTAAATACAGAGGAAAGAATGTTCGTAATACGGCAAATCTTTGCTTGTTTGTTTTATCGTTTCTTCAAATGCTTCCCTCGTTTTTATTTCAAAGTTGGCAACTAAGGCTTCGAGCATTGGATTGCGGTTCTTCTCTTTGGCGCCAACGTGGTAAAAATGTTCCCGAACGACGATGGAAAATCCCGACCATAATCTTTCTATGAAATCATTTTCCCGAAAGTCATTGCTATGCCACGTCGATAAGAGAAACTTGCACGGCACTGAGGAGAGTATTTTCTTTAATTCTATCTCGTCTTCTTCATGCCATCTGTTGAAGTAATCTGCGTGGCGATCAATATAAGGTGGATCGCAATAAATCAAATCATTCTTCCCGGCGGCGGACACGGTGTCGGAGAAGTCTCGGCAGTAAAACTCGTATTCTCCAATACTCATGACATCTGACACCGCCCGTACTTGATTTACAATTTTTGTAATGTAGGCTGGCGCGAAACGATTGGGCTTGCGGCAGAAGGGAACGTTGAACTCGCCCTTCCGGTTGAAGCGAATCAACCCGTTGAAGCACGATCGATTCAAAAACAGAAAGTCCAGCGGAGTGCCGCACCGATTAAACCGCTCCCGCACTGTGTAATAATGATCCCCTTGGGAACGGCGGAGTGACTCTCCTTCTTTTTCTAGAAATTGGCGTGTGGAAACGGGCGTGATTTTCCCTTCGGCAACGGCTTGGTAAAAACGGATCAAGTGAGGATTGGTATCGGCCAGAAGTGCACGTTGCGGTCGAATGTTAAAGACAACGGCGCCGGAGCCGAGAAACGGCTCAATCCATCTCCCGCCAAAATCGGAGGGAACCGCCGAGCGGATCCAAGGGACAAGTTTTGTCTTGATGCCTTGGCACTTGATAGGAGGAACAATGATTCGGGAAAAACTCATGCCATGTTGTTTCTCGACACTATTTTGCGAAGTGTCCCCGCCTCGATACCGAACGAAGTCTTCAAAGAGAAGTGATTTTCTTTAACTCGCCGGACTTTGTTTTGATCGTAATTTTGCCGAAGTTCATCCAGTAGTCGTCGAACCACTCTTCTCCAAGTTTGGCGAACATTCCGTTCCCGGAAAGAATGTCTTCAATTCGTTGTATGCTGCCGATATTTGCCGTGTTACCGGAACCTCCTTTATCTCCAGCAATTTTCCACTTTTCAGAGACGAAAAACTGGATGTTCGAAATCACTGACGTAATAGAGTGAAGTTCCTCAAGCGGATGCGCCTTTGCCTCATCCATTGCGGCATTTTCTGCGCGGTCATAGAGAATTCCAAAGCAAAAATGCCCCGAATAGGAGCCATAAGGAAACTGAATATTTTTCGTGCTCGTCCGATCCTCAAAATATTTACCATGCGAGCCGAGAGTAAAGCCGTTGCATAACCATGGTTTTTGGGGATTGCGATAAGTCGTCTTGAAATCTACCGCAAATTTGAGCAATTTATTGTCCTTGCAAACAAAGGAAATGTCCGGGTAGTAATTTTGATGCTCGGCAAGAACAACGGGAAAATCATGCCGTTCGGCAAAGGCAAGAATTTTTGGGAAAAGGTGAATTTCCAGAATTTTGGAAATGATCTTCGTGTCTGAAGAAATTGCGTACACATTTTTGAAGACGTCGATAAACCCTTTGACCGTCCATTGACCATCAACGCTTACATGATTGACAAGTGTGGACGCTAGTTCGTTCAGCGTGAATTCGAATTCTAGTTTTGACAACATTTGTTCCGCCGAGTTTACGCCAGTATTTTTGGATTTGACAACGTTGGGAAGAAAGAAAATGAATATTGGACGGCAATTTTCTATGATTATTGTCGCGAATCCCTTGCGCAGGTTGTTCAGATAGCCAAAAACTGAGCTTGACTAAGGAAAACAAGTGGAAAAGAATTGCTCCTTTGTGAAACGAGACGGAACAAACAAAGTGTTGCGAGCGCAAATGGGAACGCGCAACGGCAAGCCGGCATGACTGGATATTCACAACACAGTAAACTAAAATACTTTGCAGACGATCAATGATAAAGATGGAAAAAACTATGGCGAGTTCTCATGCGCTGTCTTTTGAGCGGAAGGCGGTGATTGCGGCGTGGATTCTCTTTTTCGCCGCGGGTGGATGGTTGCAGTTCTCCGCAAGCCCGCAACACGAAGGAAACATCGTTCCTCCGAACTTCATTCTTATCTTTGTGGACGACCAAGGCTATCAAGACGTCGGTTGCTACGGCTCGCCAACTATCAAGACGCCTCATCTGGACCGAATGGCGGCCGAGGGGACAAGGTTCACGGACTTTTACTCTCTGGCGCCCATTTGCTCGGCTTCTCGCGCGGCGCTTTTGACGGGTTGCTACCCGATTCGGACGGGGATTACCGGCGTATTGTTTCCCCGTCATCAAATGGGGCTGAATCCGGCAGAAACAACCATCGCCGAAGTTTTGAAGGCGGAAGGCTACGCGACGGCTTGCGTCGGCAAGTGGCATTTGGGACATCATCCGCCTTTCTTGCCGACCAATCATGGCTTTGACTCCTTCTACGGCCTTCCTTATTCTAACGATATGGACCCGGTGAAAGGAAAGAGCCGCGATTTGGACCGGGCTTGGCGGGAGAAAGACGCCGCGCCGTGGAACGTGCCTTTGATGCGCAACGAAGTAATTGTCGAAAGGCCGGCCCAACAAGAAACGCTTACCCAACGTTATACGGAGGAAGCTATACACTTCATCCGTTCCAATGCGGACTCGCCCTTCTTTTTATACTTGCCCCATACGATGCCGCACATTCCTCTTTATGTTTCTAAATCCTTTTACAATCCGGATCCGCGCAAAGCTTATGCGGCGACAATTGCGGAGATAGACTGGTCTGTGGGCGAGATAGTAAAGACGGTGAAAGACTTAGGCTTGGATGAAAAAACCCTCATTGTTTATACTTCAGACAACGGGCCTTGGTTAGGGAAGAAACATCACGGCGGAAGCGCTCTGCCTTTGCGAGGCGGAAAGTTTAGCACATACGAAGGCGGGATGCGCGTTCCATGCATTATGCGCTGGCCCGGAAAAATTCCGGCCGGCCGAGTGTGCGCTGAAGTGGCAGCGGCTTTTGACCTGTTGCCCACATATGCCCGCTTGGCGGGCGCTTCGTTGCCGAAGAATTTAGTTGTAGACGGCAAAGATATTTTCAGTCTCTTGCTCGGAGGGGAAGAAAGCCCTCATGATTTCTTCTACTATTATAGAGGTCAACGCTTGCAAGCGGTGCGGCGAGGGCCGTGGAAGCTAAATCTAAAACCATTGCGAAAGCAGAGCCACGATTCCGAAGTTTTTGCGCCGGTCAGTCTTCATCACTTGCCCTCTGATATTGGCGAAGAGAAAAACGTGTTGGCGGATCATCCCTCGGTTGTCAAAACGCTGGCCGAGGCCGCCGTTGCCTTTGATCGCAAGTTAAAAGCCGAAGCCCGCCCAGCCGGCCATTTAGAAGATCTTTAACATTCATTAGAAAGGAAAACGCTATGAGAAGAAACAACAATAGACAACGTCGTCGACTATGCTGCCGGCTTCTTTTATTGGCCGCCTTCTTGGGGAATGAGGCTTTCCTTGCGGGTTTGCCGCCAACAAAGTGGGTTCATAATGAATTCCCTTCCAACCAAGGAACTACTTCGTTTAATTACTCGCCGACCATTGCGCAAACAACGGAGGGACTTCTACTAGCCTGGATCGGCGGGAGCGGCCTCCATCATCCAGACGCAAGCATTTACTTGGCAAAGCGGGCAAAAGAGTCTTGGGGACGGCCTATAAAAATCCTTTCCGCAGTGCATCCTCGAACTCTTACACAAAGCGCTTGTCGGCGTCCGGTATTGTTTCAACCAACCAATGAAACCTTGTTGCTCTTTTACAAAACGAAAACAGCGCAAGGGCGGATTATCGGCTGGTTGACCAGCTCCAAAGACAATGGAATTACATGGTTTCCCCCCAAGTCTCTCCCCCGTTTTATTTCCGGCCCGGCGCGGACCAAGCCCATTGCGCTGTCCGAAAACTCTTTTCTATGCGGCGGCGACAGTCGAGATGCCGGCCGGCGATTTCACATCGAAAGGGCTGAGGCTTTTCGTGAAAGTTGGAGCTGGACGCGAACGCGCGATCTCAGCTCGGCAATGCGCCACAATGCCAGCGAGCCCGTTCTCCTAGATCACGGCGGAGGCCGTCTCCAAGCGCTTTGCCGCACACGGTTGAAGCACATCGTCGAAACATGGTCGGAAAACGGCGGAAAGACTTGGAGCCCGGTGCAACGAACGGTTCTGCCCAATCCAGACGGCGGCTTGGACGCAGTCAAGTTGGGAGAGCGGAAGTTTGCTCTGGTCTACCAACATTCCAATCGCGAGCGAGGCGTTTTGAATCTTGCCTTTACGGAAGACGGACGGCGCTGGTCGGCCGCCGCTGTTTTAGAATCGCAACCGAAGTCCCATTTTTCCGATCCGTCGATAGTGCTTGGCATCGATGGAAATCTGCATTTAGTTTACTCTGTAAACCATCAACAAGTGAAATACGTCGCCATAGACCCCAACCAACTCTCTACAGTTCCAATGGTCGAGGGAAACTGGCCTTATTAGACAAAAACAACATTTCGTTCCAATTGCTACATAGCCCAGTGAAAAATCCCAACTTGCTGAAAAAGCGAAGAAAGTCATCCCCGCCTCTTTGCGGCCATGTCCTTCGCGCCATTTGATCTCATCGGAAACTCCGAATGCCATTCGTGCGGCGTCTTCCGAAGCAATAAGGCATGGTCGAACTCAATCACTTCCGACTGAAGCCCCAGGCGCTATTATCAAAAAGGAAAGAAAAATCATTTCGACGTCAAGTGTTGGACTTCTCATTTCAGAGTTTTTAGCCAAGTATAGCCAAAACCGCAGGAGCAAAGACACGGCGATCAAGCAACTCTCCCAATGGAACTCAGCATTTTTTGAAAAAACCGCACCTCAATCTGCCTGACGCATTCAGTCTCTCAACAAGGACACGAAGACACCGACTCTCATTTCGCCGGCTTTCCGTTCACCCCACTGCAATTCTATAAGAGGCATTCTCAATCAGAACGCCCAACCCCTTAATCGATCCACGAATTTCTACCAACCGAATCAGCCAAATTCCGGCAAACATCCCCGACAATTCCCCAAACAAAGATGAAAACCAATGAGCAATGCTTTGCAAAACGTTTCAGGATTCTCGGCAGTTCCAAATGGCCGTCTGAAAACAAGACCTGCGCCGAAGTAATTCGGAAAACTTGCGAAATCATCCGCAAAACCATTCCCAAATGCCTTCCCAAACGCAGAGAACGTCCAGAACAAACAAAAGCCCACCCAAAAATACTTTTGTCAATCCCCGCTAAAAACCGCCAAAAAACACCCCAAAAAGTAGAATATTTCTCAACCTCAAAAAAGAGAAAAATCGAAAACATACAAGGTTGCTCTTTGTCGTTTCCTTGCTCTCGGTAATCACTCAGCGTGGTGATTTGTTAGATCAGATCTACAGCTGAAATATCACAGTTTGGATATGCAATGCATCGGGAGGACTGAATATTCGCTTTCCTTGGTATCTTCGGCAAACGGACGAGAACTTCGCATTTTACTCCTGCTTGGTGTTTTCAACGGCTTGAAATGCGGAATACACGACACACTATCCAATAGAAAATCAGTCTTATGACTCCATTAAACAGCAAAAAACCGTTTGATGATTCCAAGAAAATCGTCGAGAATGAACCCATCAATGAAATGAATGCGAAGAAGACACCTTGGTTCTTGCGCTTGCCGGGAGGCAATCCTGGGAAAGAGCGGACTAATCGCCGTCAACGCGCTCGCTCGCTGGCATCTGTTTTACGTCTTTGCCGACGTAGTCGAGCGAAGAATCCTACATTAACAGTTTTCAGCCCGGTTGCTACGTTCCTCCGCAAACTGAGGAAGAATGCGTGGAAATGCGCGACGGGCGTTTAACTAAATTTTACGAATGGTGCGGAGATCGCCACAATCGGATCTTGGCAATCTATGAAGAATCAATGCAGACGTCCCTTGAAATTCACAGCGACGAGGCAGGTGCGGCACGGGTAGTGCTAGATGAAAAAAGGTAGCGACAGCGGCAATTACAGATGCACAAGCTAAATTTCTAGCATGCTTATTAGCGGCGGAGGCCAAGTGCTTGGGTTGGTACACTTTGACAATGAGGGAGGATACTTACAACTGTATATCTTGTAACAGCGGCAACGGAGAGTGAGTTTTACTTAAAATTGGAAAACATCGTACTCAGAACACAAAATAGAGATGCGGCAATATTAGCGAGGAGGAAAGAATCGGCTAGACTAGCAAACGAGTACTTTGACTCCCAACTGGAATTAATTTACTATGATTACGAGATTTGCTCAGAACGATTGAGTCATTACTAAAAAACAAAATAAAGGATCAACAGAATGAAATCTACAGGAGAGAAAACGGGGGGGCTTGGGGTATGTTTGCCAGTTCGGTACTTCTAGATGGTCGATTAATCTACTTAACTTTCGACGACAAAAGCGATGCTGAACTGGAAATATCGACGAGGAATCTTCGGACTCAACTTGAGTCGATTCAGCAAGTCAAATTCGCTGAACTCGAAAGCCGGGTGATTGTTTTGGAAGCAAAAATTAGGCAATTAGATTTTGAAATCAATCGACCAACACGCAAACCGGATGATTCAGCAAGTAATGTAATATCCACGAATAGAGAAGAGTATCAATCTTGGGCTTTGAAAAATGCGAGTGGCAGAAACCGACAAATTCTCGCCGACCACTTCAAGAAAAAGAACGAATTCAAGGTGTCTTTGAAACCGACGCAAAAAAGGAGTTCGATTCAGACGTGGATAAAGCCTACAAAAAATGCTAGAGGATGCTAGTGTAAAAGGAGAGTTGTCAAATTTGCAAAAGCAGACAATCCAGCGAAGCGTGGAAACTGTGACCATTGCAGAATGGAAGATGAGGGAATCTTCGGATCAGATGTTTACGGAGTCGCCGAATTATTCGTATCAACGAAAAAAGAAACTTCGTCTCTGGGTAGAGCGGTTGGCAGAAGAATCCAAGCACAATGATGTACAGCCTACCAAAACGAGAGCGTCGGCAAGCCATAAACGAAAAACCAAACAAGAAAGGAGAACATCTGAAATGAAAAGTGTTTACATCATTGCGAGAGGCATTCTGGTCATGGCCGCCATTGTCTTCCTTGCTCCCCAAGAGACGACCAACACGGAAGAGGAGGCATCGATATCGCTCAATAAAATTGATGCCATCATCCTCAAGGAATACAGAACTGACTTGACTCCCGAAAATGAAGAAATTATCCGCCAAAAAATTGTCGAACGACTCGCCAAGGAGAAAACGGAGATGCGAAAATACGGACGCCTTCCCACTGCCCACGAGCGAGCGACTCAATGGTGGAAGAAACAAGACGCGGCCGCCGATCGTGCCGCTTACGCCAAGCTTTGCGCCGAACGCAAAGACTGGATCGATAACTTCCTCTTTCAGCCCCGATATCACCAAAATCTCGTCTTTGACCCGGAAAGTAACACCGCGCACAGTACAGAAAAGTTCCAAGTCTACCGAGAAGGATTAGAGAAGAAATCGGGCAAATTATGGCATGGCATGAAGACTAAATACTGGGAAATCTGGGCAAGAGACGATCTGTCCTTCGAAGAAAAACACAAAGAAGAAGACAATATCAGACAGGAGGTTAAAAATGCCCGAAAACCAGATCCTGAAATCATGGAACAATGGCGCCTTCTCAATCGTCACAAACAGCTGGCCGATTTTTACGAGCAGCAATACCCCTATCTGCCGGAGTTTGGTCAGGCCTACCGCATCTTTGAAGAAGAAGGCGCCAGAGAGAACCCCATTCAAATTGCGAATACCATAGTCGCCTTAGAAAGCTACAAAGTAGCCAGCAAACACGATCCCAACCAACCGCATCCAACCAGTGAACTCTGGGATAATGAAATCCAAGATTGGAAACAGCCTACTTGGAAAGAGGAAAGGGAGGGTGTTTACTGATGCGTTGCCGGGAACATGTTAAGCCAAAGGAATCTAATACCGGGGGAAGAGAATATAACCAGAGAGCAAGTTGATCGGATTCGGTATCGATTGGTTACGGAGATTCCTGCGGATAACTTTACTGGCTTGTTATTCCTCATTGGTCTTATGAAACCCAAAGATAATGAGATGCAACCGAGACAAAGCCTGTTGGCTCGTTAGTTTTGTCGATTGAGTTTGTCTCTGTTGGTGATTGAAGACGGCACGATTCGCTTGCCGACGCTAGAAGAGATGGAGCAAATGCGCGCTAATGGCTAAGTCAATCAAGACTTGTCTCCGATTCTTAGCGGCGCCGTGGATGGAGAAATGGATATGCCACCAGCAGAACTTGCGCCCAATCCTCCCGCAGAAAACAACTCGGCCATATAGCTTGGGCGGGTGCAAAAGATCCTTCTCTGACAACTTACATGCTAAGGTGAAGAGGCCCTCTTCCATGCGCATCAATAGGTAGATGAGGACAATAGGCTTTGCAACCTGGGCGATAGGGTAGAGGGATGGAAAGCGAGGGGTAAGTTTATCACATCCGGGAAGAATTAGGGAAGATGGTAGGTGTTTGTGGGAAAATCGTTTTGAGAGATATAGATGAGGCTATATTGCGTTGATGAATTCACAGAAGCAGGATTAGATTGTGGCGCAGCGGGAATCGTTTGTTTTGGGGAGATTTAATAGGTGGCGATCGTCGTGCCAGGATGAAGGATAGCCATTTTATTGTTCATCGAGAAACGTTGTGTAGGAAGCTTGATAAGCAGTATGTTTTCTTCCTGGCAAGGAGTTTGCGGCTATTGTGTCTTTACACTGGCCTGCGCAGTGGATAAGGGGAAAGCAAATTTGGTAGCGCAATGTATTCTGTGACACGATGTTAGTTTATTTATCGAAACTTCATCAACATGGAAAAGTTGATGTTGTGGGGCAAGAGATGTGTGATTGGGCGGCGGGACATTCTGGGAAATTTCCTTATATCATGCAGGGTATTTGATCGATTGGCTATAGCGCGGATAATTTGACTTTTTGCCGCAGTCTTTGTTGCCGTTTAACTTTGAGGCTTTAAACATTTTGCGAGGCTCGCCGTTGAGGATAGAGCCTTTGGTCGATGCGGTTGTTTCATGGCGTAAATTTAAGCATAGCGGATTGAAGTTCTTCTGCTGGGGACAATTTTCTCGACTTGGACGGTGCCGTTGTCGCCCAATTCACCATTTGCTTCTTCTAATGCCTTCAGCCGTAAGATAGCCTTTTTCTAGTGAATAGAGGACTGTCATTGATGGGGATTGGGAGTGGCTCGGATTTGTGGATTCATTTGGATTTTCCCGCTTGAAGTGATTGGGGGAATATGTTCAATCTTCGCGGAGGCGGGCGTCTTTGGTTTTGCAGTGTTCGGGGCAATGGGGGGAGTAAAGGAGGGGGATTCTTTTTGTGGCGTTACTGGAGGTAAAAGACCTTTTGGTAGAGTTGGCGGCTTCGCAGGGGCGTCGGCGCTTGGTGGACGGCGTGTCGTTGTGTATTCAGCCGGGCGAGGCGTTTTGTTTGATCGGGGAGAGCGGTTGTGGGAAGAGTGTAACGGCGCTTGCGTTGACGCGTCTGCTTCCGTCTCCGCCTTTTTTTTACGCTGGAGGCCGAGTGATTGTGGCCGGCGAAGATGTTTTGGGCATGGGCGAGCGGGAGATTCGCCGCATTCGGGGGGGCAAGGTTAGTTATATTTTCCAGGATCCGGGCGCTTATTTGAATCCGATTCATCGGGTGGGAAGGCAAATTCGGGAGGCGTTGTCGTTGCATCGACCAGAGAAAGCAAACGAGAAGCGCGTTGCGGAGTTGCTTCGGCTGGTGGGGATTCCGTCGCCGGAAGTTCGGATGAGGGATTATCCGCATCAAATGTCCGGAGGCATGTTGCAACGAGTGATGATTGCGATGGCTTTGGCGGCGGAGCCTCGGCTGTTGGTGGCCGATGAACCCACGACTGCGTTGGACGCGACCGTTCAGGCGCAAATTTTGAAGTTGTTGGCGAGTCTTCGAGAGCGCTTGGGCATGGCGATTTTGTTGATCAGTCACGATCTTGGTTTGGTGGAGGATTTTGCGGATCGTGTGGCCGTGATGTATGCCGGGCAAGTGGTGGAATGTGGGCCGGCTTCTGACGTTTTGAGCGCCCCGAGACATCCTTATACAGAGGCCTTGTTGCAGGCGGCGCCTCGTATCGGCGGCGGCGGGTTGATTCCTATTCCGGGTCAGGCGCCGGCGGCGGATGCTTTTCCTTCGGGTTGCCGTTTTCATCCGCGTTGCTTCCTGGCGCGGGAAACTTGTTCGCAATTGCCGACGCCGCTGACGTCCGTTGGCGAGGATCGGCTGGTTCGCTGTCTTGTTCGAGGGTCGCCATGAGATTGTTGGAAGTTCAAAATCTTGAAATTCAGTATCCGATTCGGCGCCGGACATTCGGGAGGCGAGACTTGTTGAGGGCTGTAGACAAGGCGAATTTTTACATTGAATCTGGCGAAACCCTTGGCTTAGTTGGCGAAAGCGGCTGCGGCAAAAGTTCCATTGCCAAGAGCTTGGCACTTCTCGAAAAGCCAGCCGGAGGGAAGATTTGGTTCAAGGGGCAGAACGTATTGGGTTTGAATGCGGCGAAAAGAAGGGCGTATCGGCGCTCCGTGCAGATGATTTTTCAGGATCCGCATGGATCGTTGAACCCAAAGCGAACGGCGGGAGCAAGCATTGCGGAGGGGATTGAGGTTCAGGGCTTATTGCGGAATCCGGATGAAATCCGGGAAGAAGTCCTTCGGCTTCTGGCAATGGTGGGTTTGGGCGCCGGCGATGCGGATCGCTATCCGCGAAAGTTCAGCGGGGGACAACGGCAGCGAATCGGCATTGCCCGCGCTTTGGCGGTTCGTCCGGAGTTGGTGATTTGCGATGAACCGGTGAGTGCTCTGGACGTGTCGGTACAAGCGCAGGTGCTTCGCCTTTTGCGCGAATTGCAGGCGGATTCGGGCTTGTCCTATCTTTTCATTACGCACGATCTTGCTGTAGTCGAGCGGGTTAGCCGCCGGGTAATGGTGATGTATTTAGGACAAATTATGGAGCAAGGGCCGGCGTCCGAAGTGATTGAAAATCCGCTGCATCCATATAGCCAAATGTTGGCGGCGTCGATTCCCGGAACCCGAAAGCGGCGGTTGCAGAGTCTTCCAACGGCAACGGGCGACGTGCCCTCGCCATTGGAAACTCCGATTGGTTGCCCGTTTCACTCGCGTTGTCCTCACGTCGAAAACCGATGCCGGAAAGAACGCCCTCCGCTCAAATCGGCGGCGACCCAACGCCAAGTCGCCTGCCATTTTGTGGAAGAAATATAGCGGAAAAACGTTGGAGAAATAAAATAGATTTTGAGAACTTTTGAGAATTTTCCTCCGTTTTCCTTGGCGATTTTGTCGCATCGATTTTGTCGAATTCTTGGGCCGCCGCCAGCCAATCCAATCCTTGAGAACGCGCCAAGTTTTTAGGGATTTTGAAAAAGCCCCAAGCCGATGAAAGATTGGAATCTATTTACGCGCTTTCCCAAGGCCAGCTTCGGCGGATTGGCCGCCTTGTTGCTTCCGTTGTTTTGGAGCTTGAAAGATTGGCAAATTCGCTCTGACGCCGACGCCTTGTTGGAGAGCAATCCGAGCCAGAAAGCGACCTTGGACAAGGTGGTTTCGGTGTTTTCAGGGCGCGCGATTGTTGTCGTGGATATGGAATGCCCCGATGTATTTACCGCCGAAGGTTTGTCGGCAATCGGCAGAGTGAGCGATGCTTTGACGGCGGTGGAAGAAGTGCTGGATGTGAAGAGCCTGACCCACTCCTACAAACCGGTTCGGAAAGGTTTATCCTTCCAGATGGAGCCTTTGGTTTCTAGCGCAAAGTCCCCGTCCGATTGGAAGCGGTTGCGGGAGTATTGCCTGAGCAATCCACTGATTCGGAATGTTATGGTTTCCCCGGACTGCCGACACGCTACTTTGACGCTGACTTTCGAAAAACCGTTCCCAGACTTAAATTCCAAGCGAGATTTGCGAGCCAATCTGGAAGCCGCGCTGGCCGAATTTGAAGCGGAAGGGCTTGCGTTTGAGATGATTGGACTGCCCTTGGTGGAGGAAGAGGTTCACACGCGAATTATGAAAGACTTAGTTCGCTTCACGCCGATGGTTTTTCTGTTTTTGGCTGTCGTGTTGGGTTTGGTTTTCCGGTCCATCGGATTTGTTCTTTTCTTAATGGTCAACCAAGCGGTCGCTTTGGGATGGATTGCCGGAAGCCTTCAATGGGTCGGATATCCGTTCACCGTATTTACCCTGTTGTTGTTTCCCTTGTGGGCGGGAGTTCACTTGACTTTGTTGGTGCATCTCGGCGCGGCGTGCCAACGAGCGGCCAAACATTGCGCGGGGGCGGAGGTAGTTCCCACAGCGTTGCGAGAAATTGGAAAATCCTGTTGCTTTGCCGTGCTGACGACTCTGGCGGGTTTGCTCTCTTTGGGACTGGCGGAAATTCCTCAAGTCAGAGAGGCGGGATTGGTCGGCGCTTATGGAATTGTCGTCGTTTTTCTGATGACTTTTGGGCCGGGCGTCGGAATCATGTTCCTTTTCTTCACCGTTTCCGCATCCGCAAAGCGCCGCCGATTGCGTCCTTTGCCGTTGCGTTTTTTGGGAAGGGCCGAACCGACGAATGCCGATGCCGCCGATAATCTGCCCGGCCGTTGGTTGAAAGGCCTGCGACGTTGGAATGGAATAATTTGGCTTTCCGTTGGCTTGGTCGTTTTTGGCGCAATTTTATCGGCGCCTCGGCTGCGCATGGGCGTTCGTCCCATTGAGTTCTTGCCAAAAGACAGCCCCGCTCGCTCTGCTGGAGAACTCTTCAATGAGAGCTACGGCGGGTTCAACATCTTCCAAATGCGCTTAGATTCAGGCCGCGCCAACGGAGTCAACCAACTGCCCTTCTTGAAGTATTTGGACAATGTGCAAAAGTATGCGGCGGCAAAACCTCAAGTCTCCGGCGCGTATTCTTATTCCCAAGTGCTGGCCATGATGAACCAAATTTGGGAGCAAGAACGGCCCAGAAGCCTAAAATTGCCGGACAATCCCCTTTTGCTGAGAATGTTCTCGCTCGTGTTGAAAAGCCAACAATTTCCTTTCTTCGAAGCCCTTTGCGACGCGGACTTCCGAACCGCAAACCTTGTCGTTCGAACGCCCGACCTGCCCTCAAACGAATACCTAGCCATCGTCAAAGACATCATTCGCTATGCGGAAGCCAACCTGCCCGAAGGCGTCCAATGGAGCGCCGAGCAAGGCCTGCATTCCATCCTAGAAGCGGATCGACAAATCGTGGCCAGCCAAATAAAAAGCGCATCCACCGCGCTCTTGGCCGTATTTGGATTGTTGTCCCTTCTCTGGCGCTCTTGGAAACTGGCTTCGCTAGCCGTCCTCCTCAACGCATTGCCCGTCGGCCTTGTCATCGCCCTAGCCGCATTGCTGAACATCCCGCTCAACTCGATCACCGTGATGACGGCCGCGCTTGCCTTCGGAATCGCCATCGACGACACAGTGCATTTTGTGACACAATGGCTGGAAGAGCAACGCAACGGCATTAGCAAGCGGGAAGCCATCCGCCGGGCCATCCAAATCAAGTCCCTCCCCATCCTCTGCACCAGCCTTGTTTTAGGCGGCATTTTTGCGCTGCTCGCCGCCACTTCCTTTCCTCCGGTAAAACATTTTGGAAGTTTGACCGCCTTGGCCTTCGCTCTCGCATTGATTTCCGTCTTCGTTTTGCTCCCCCTATGTTTATGCCTTCCCATCCGCAAACAATTTGACCTTCTCCAAACCCTTCGCTAGACTTTTCTTCTTTTATGCGCAAACACACGCCCGCACTGATTGACGCCGTTCGCTGGCTGTTTCCGGCTTGCGTCACCGAGGCCAAAGAATCAGACGGCCAGGTCAGACACGCCATCGACTTTGACCTCTTGCGCCAAGAACTCTCTGACTGCATCATCGAAGTCCCAACCGAACACTATCAACTCAACTGGCCGGGCAAGCGGGCGGCGATGGCTCTGGCCGGCGAATCCGCGCGCAAATCCTTCTTTCCGCAACCACAAGAAAGCCTGAACTTTGAAACCACTCAAAACCTCTTCATTGAAGGCGACAAAAACGTTGTCATTCGGATCAACAATCGACAAACTTCGGCCAATATCCAAAAAGTGCAAGAACGTCAAAACTGGCCGATATCAAGCCATCTCAAACCCAGCGGAGAATGCAAATACAATCTGGACTCGGAATTCTGTCCGAATGACGACAACTGTGAAAATGATAGTGTGGACAGGCTACATTCCTTGTCCAGCAGAATGGCCGACAAGAAAATTACAACTACAGGAAATTAATCGCTATGAAAGATTGGGCAACGGGCAAATCTGTACGGGATACTCCTGAAGAATGGGTTAGGCAGGAGTATGAACAAGTTTTGTACAATGATTATGGCTATCTCAAAGATCAGATGGCTATTGAGGTAGTTATCCAGCGAGGAAGCCAGCGCAAAGAGAAGGCAGATATCGTCATTTACAAGACGACGGATACCTATAAGCGAGAGCAAGGCACCGATATACTGGGGATTATCGAGACCAAGCGGAAGGACAGAAGGGACGGCATTAAGCAATTAATCAGTTACATGACAGCCACGTCCTGCACATGGGGTGTATGGACAAACGGTGAGGAGATTGAATATCTGTACAAGGATCATGCTTCTGGAGAAGTCAAGCGTGATGCCATCTACCAGATACCGAGGCGCAGTGAAGAGATAGAAGATATTGGGAGTTTGCAATCTAAAACTTCGCTGAAGCCTGCAAGTAATTTGAAACTCATTTTTAAGCGAATTCTCAACACGCTTTATACTAATACTAACATCAGCCGCAGGGAAAAGCTAGGCAACGAGATGGTACGTTTGCTATTTTGCAAGATGCAGGATGAGCGTTTCGACGTGGAAGGAGTGCCGGAGTTCAGAATCGGGACCAAGGATGACACAACTGTGGTTGCGGAAAAAGTAAAGACGCTGTTCGATGAGGTCAAAAGCGACTTAGAAGGACAGGGCATCTTTGAAAAAGATGAACAAATCACTTTGGATGACAAGTCGATTGCCTATGTAGTCGGAGAGTTACAGATGTACTCCCTAATCGGATCCGACCAAGACACTGTTGGAGACGCATTTGAGGTCTTTGCAGAATCCAAGTTGGTAGGTGAAAAGGGTGAATTCTTTACTCCCAGAGAGATTGTAAAGACTGCGGTACAGATTATTGATCCGCGACCGGATGAGACGATATGTGATCCTGCTTGCGGCAGTGGTGGTTTTCTCATATTTGCGCTCAGTTATGTCTGGGAGCGAATGCGTGAAAGCAGGAAGTGGAAAAGCCTGTCTAATGAACGATTTGAAGAAGAAAAGAGAAAGATGGCAAGGAAGATCATCTACGGGATAGATAAAGAAATGGATTTGGTGAAGATCACCAAAGCATACATGTCTATCATTGGAGACGGCGGCAGCAATATTACTCAGCAAAACTCCCTTCACGCTCCACAGGATTTTGACGGCAATGCAAAACACCTGTTTATAAAGAAAGGCAGTTTCAAAAAATTTGACATTATCCTCACCAATCCACCATTTGGAAGCAAGCAGACACGAGTTCTGGAGGCAGAGTGTGCGCAATTTGATTTGGGGCACAAGTGGAAGCATGAAGAGGAGAAAGGAGCATTTACCAAAACTGACAAGGTAGTAAAGACGCCTCCGCAGGAACTTTTTATTGAACGCTGTCTAAGTATGCTGAAAAAGGGAGGCAGGTTGGCCATTATTCTTCCGGAGACCTATTTTCATGCCCCGACAAAGAAATACATCATCCAATACATACAAACTGGTAACAATATTAAGGCAGTAATTGATTTACCGCATAACACTTTTCGCCCTCATTGCAATGCAAAAACCTTATTACTTATCTTAGAGAAAGGCGTCCAGCAAGGAGATATTATTTTCGGAGTGGCGCAACAAATGGGAAAAAACCACTTGGGGAAAATCATGTTGAGGCCGAAAGACGGAAAAATATCAGACGAAGTATGGGACGACACCCAACGTATACGCAGGGAGATATGTCATCCTGATATGAGCGAGAACCAATACGTCTTTTGCAAAAAGCCCGCAGAACTAAAAAACAACATCTACGTCCCTCGCTATTACTGGAAACATCAACTTTCCGAAATGAAAAATATCGCATGGTTGCACATGGAAAAATTGGTCAAGGAAGGGATCATGGAAGTATACAAAGGGCATGGATCTCCACCCGGAGAATATAAAGGTTTGGGTGAAATTCCCTATGTCAGGGCTGGTGATATAGGAAATTGGCAAATCTACAAGAATCCTGTGTCTGGTGTTCCTGAACATATTTACCGCAAAGTGAAAAAGAACGGAGTAGATCTACAAGAAGGAGATTTGATTTTTGTCAAGGAAGGAAGTTATCGAGTGGGAGACGTAGCGATACTCCTGGCTACTGATACAAAAATACTCCTGAACAGTCATTGCCTAGTATTCAGAGTGATTAATAGTCAGAACAGGTATGAAATAGATGCTCTTTATCTGGCCTATCTGATCACCCACAAACTCACGCAACAACAACTTTATAATAAAGTGCTCATAGACACGACCCTACCTAACATAGGCGACCGTTGGAAAGAGCTTCAACTTCCCCTACACAAACACAAGGAGGAAAGAAACCGAATTAAGAAAATGATGGAAGAAATCATCGCGGGAAGAAAAGAAACAGAAGAAAAAATTCATCAGCTAAGGCAACAGTTGCATCATTAAACACTAATGTCATTCAAGTAAAATATTGTGGAATTAAAGGGCAATTTTTGTTTCTGTGAGGACACAGCGGCTGGTCTGTTCTGCTTTTTTATTGGTTGGTGAGGGAGGTGTTGTCTTTGCGAGGCGATTGCCGTTTTTTTGAATTGTCGGCGAGGGTTTCGTCGAGGATTTTGAGGAAGAGAGAGGCTTTTTCGTTTCCTTTTTGGGCGGCGGCTTTGAATAGGGATCGGGCTTGGTCAATGTCTTGGGGAACGAAGCGTCCGTGGACGTAATAGGTTCCCAAGGCGGCGAGCGCTTCGGGTTGGCCTTGCCGGGCGGCTTGCTGATACCAATGAAGGGCTTCTTTGGGTTGGGGGTAGACTTCTTGGGAGTCGAGGATTCGGGCTAGGGATACTTGGGCGGCGGCGTGGCCTTGGATGGCCGCTTTTTTGTACCATTCCGCAGCGGTTTGGGTATCGGCTTCGCTGCCTTGTCCGTTTTCGTAGAGAACGCCGAGGTTGTAGCAGGCGGTGGGATTGTTTTGTTCGACGGCAGTTTGAAACCAGACCATGGCTTTGGGATAGTTTTGGACTTTGGGATCGTCGGAGGCCAGTGTGGAGGCAAGAAGCATGACGGCTTGTTGGTGGCCTTTTGAGGAGGCGAGTTCCAGCCAATGGACGGATTGGGAGAGATCGGCGGGGAGGCCGAATTGTCCTTGCAGGAGGAGTCCGACGTTGAATTGGGCTAAGGTGTTGCCCAGTCCGGCCGCTTCTAGAAACCATTGCAACGAGGCGGAGTAATCTTGCCGGACGATCTTTCCTTGGGAGTAGAGGTGGCCTAAGCGTAAGAGCGCGGGGACGAAGTCTTGTTCGGCGGATTTTTTATACCATTCTAAAGCTTTGGCGATGTCTGCGGGCGCAGTGCTGGCTTGGAAGATGACGCCCAAGTTGTAGAGAGAAAGCGCGTCTCCAGATTGGGCGGCTTTTTGGAACCAGTGAACGGCTTGGGCGAGGTCTTTGGGAACAGCGATGCCGTGCAGAAAGCGAGTGGCGAGTTCGGATTGCGCCCGGGAGTCGCCCTGCTCGGCGGCTTTTTGGAACCAATGGAAGGCTTTGTTGTCGTCTTTGCGAACTCCCTTGCCGTCGGCGTAAAGGCGGCCGAGTCGGTATTGGGCGCCGGAGTCGCCGGCGTTGGCCGCTTTTCGGTACCAGCGAGCGGCTTCCTGGGGGGCTTTGTCTCCGCCTTTTCCTGTTTCCAGAAAGAGGGCAAAGTTGAATTGCGCGGCAATGTTGTCTTGCGCGGCGGCGGACTGGAACCAAAAGCGGGCTTCGGCAAGGTTTTGTTCGACTCCTTTGCCTTGGGCATAGGCGAGGGCAATTTTCAGTTGAGCGGGGACGTGATGGTTGCGGGCGGCGCGCAGAAACCATGAGGCGGCTTGTTTGTGGTTTTGTGGCACGCCGTTGCCGGCGGCGCAGGCTTTGCCTATCTGCATTTGCGCTTCCGGATGTCCTTGTTCGGCGGCTTGGCGTAGCCACGGAACGGCTTTGGCGGGATTGACGGCAACGCCGCGTCCGTTCAGGTAGGCCAGGCCGACGGCGAGTTGGTCTTCCGCATTGCCGCGTTCTGCGTTGAGAAGCCGGGCGGAAAAGAGCTGTTCGGGCGACATTATCCGTTCCAACTCCGCCAGTCGCTGCGCGGACTCTTCATGGTTTTGCTCCGCCGCCAAGCTGAGCCAAACGTAGGCTTCGGAGTAGTTTTGGGACACTTCGCTTCCCTCCGCAATGGCCATGCCCAAGCGGAATTGGGCGCGGGCGTCTGTTTGCGCTGCCAATGTGTAATAACGGAAGGCTTCTTCGGCGTCGGCTTTTACGCCCAGTCCGTGTTCGTAAAAAACTCCCAAGTTATACTGCGAGGCGGCGTCTTTGCGATCGGCCGCTCTCTGGAACCAATGCGCCGCTTGCTTGTAATCCTGTTCCACGCCCAATCCTTGAACATAGAGGGATCCCAGGTTGTATTGAGCGGGAACGTGGCCTTGCTTTGCGGATTTTCGAAACCAGTGCGCCGCCTCCCGATAATCTTGCTGAACAACCTTCCCGGCATGATAAGCCAATCCGAGGCTGAACTGCGCTACTGGATCGCCTTCTTCCACCGCTTGAAGGAGCGATTCTAGGGAAACCGCCGATTCCGAATCGGAATGGTTTCCAGACTGGGAAAACCCAGAGGGCTGGAGAATGGAAACAGACGCAAGACTGGCGAGGCACGCCCAAATTCCGCCGAGTCGAATCCATTGCTTTGCCAGTTTTTTGCGCGTTGCCCACTCCATGAACTTCTTCAGTATGTTAAACTCGTTTATGCACCGAACGTCAACTAGATTGACGGAAGTTCGGTCCTCGGCAAGCGATGAAGCCGGCGCTGAATTCATAGCCGCAAAGCCGACGGACACTTCAAAATTTTGTGTTGAACCGGGCAAAGGGATGTTTTTAAGATGAGGACCTGTTTGTGATTTAGAAAAGACCAATCATTGCGGAAAGGATAGAAAGATGACTTTGAGACTTGGTGACGAGGCGCCGAATTTTTCGGCGGAAACGACGGAAGGCCGGATCAACTTTCACGAATGGCTTGGCAGTTCGTGGGGCGTTCTCTTTTCGCATCCTGCGGATTTTACGCCAGTCTGCACAACGGAGCTGGGCGCGGTGGCCAAGATCAAGAGAGACTTTGACAAGCGGAACGTCAAGGTGATTGCGGTGAGCGTGGACCCGCTGGAATCGCATCGGGGTTGGATTGAAGACATCAACGAAACGCAACGGACGGCGATGAACTTTCCCATTATTGCGGACCCGGATCGAAAAGTGGCCTCGCTCTATGACATGATTCATCCCAACGCCGACGATAAGATGACCGTCCGCAGCGTTTTCATTATCGGGCCGGACAAAAAAATCAGGCTCACTATCACTTATCCAGCATCCACGGGAAGGAATTTTGACGAAATCCTTCGAGTGATTGACTCTCTGCAGTTAACGGCCAAGCATAAGGTGGCCACGCCGGCAAATTGGCGGGACGGCGAGGATTGCATTATCGTGCCAGCGGTGGCGGACGAGGAGATTCCGGCGCTCTTTTCCAAAGGTCACCGCGAAGTCAAGCCTTACCTTCGCTACACGCCGCAGCCAAATAGATAGGATTTCCCGGCGAATGACCGACGCGGGCGGTTTTCGCTTTTTATGATGGACGCCAATGCCTCTCCTTCTTTAAGCATTCGCCCGGCTTTGGCGGAGGACGTTCCCACAATTTTGCAAATGGTTCGGGATCTTGCCTCTTATGAAAATCTGTTGGATGAAGTGACGGCTACACCGACGCGAATGCGGGAAGCGCTCTTTGGATCTTCGCCTCAGGCTCGCGCAATTCTGGCAGAGTGCGGCAAGGAGCCGGTTGGAATGGCCGTCTTTTTCTTCAGCTTTTCGACCTTTCAAGCGCGGCCGGGGTTGTATTTGGAAGACTTGTATGTGAAAGAGGCGTTTCGGAGGCGGGGTTGTGGCGAGCGAATGCTTCGCTATCTGGCAGGAGTCGCCGTTCAAAATGGCTGTGGAAGGTTTGAATGGGCGGTTCTCGACTGGAATCTTCCGGCCATTCGTTTTTACGAAAAGATGGGAGCGAAAGTTTTCAAAGAGTGGCGAATCTGTCGGGTTTCGGGTCCGTCTTTGCCCGCTTTGGCCGCCTTGCCCGAAGGAATGGTGAACGCTCCTTAAGGGAAGGCGGAACTCAATCTTTGCAGAACCGGGTTTCTCCGCATTATCGCTTTGTTGGCGACGTATCCTCAGTCCATCAGAGAACGAAATCGCTGGGTGGTTTCCCAGCGAAGCAGACGCAATGCTGCCAACCCGCAGGACAAAGGGGCGAGAGTTTCGCTGAGACAGGAAGTTCCGCACGCTTTTTTGAGAGAGCGAGAGTTGGCGGCGGACGGCTCTTTGGCGGAATGCGTCGCCGTGTTCCTGACCAATCGCGAGTGTCCTTGGAAATGCTTTATGTGCGACTTGTGGAAGAACACGCTGGAAACTTCGGTGTCGCCGGGAATGATTCCTCGGCAGATTGCCTACGCTTTTCAACAAATGGGAGTTTCCCGTTCGGCGGACGGACGATCCGCCATGCTTGTCAAGTTGTATAACAGCGGAAGTTTTTTTGATCCGCGAGCCGTTCCCGCAGCGGATTACGGCAAAATTGCGCAACTGCTAGCCGGGTTTCGGCGAGTGATTGTGGAGTGTCATCCGCTGTTGATTGGAGATTCATGCCTGAGGTTTCGGGATTTGTTGGCGGCGGAGCTTGAGGTGGCGCTGGGTTTGGAGACGGCTCATCCCGCCGCCTTGAAGCAACTGAACAAGGGGTTTGGCGTCGAGGATTTTTTGAGAAAGTGCGACTGGCTTCGGGAAAATGGAATAGCGATGCGGGTGTTTCTTTTGGTGAACGCGCCGTTTGTGCCTGCGGCGGAGCAAGCCGAATGGGTGGAAAAATCCATCCAATTGGCGGCGGACGCCGGGGCGGAAGTGATTGGCTTGATTCCGACCCGGCCGGGCAACGGCGCCGTGGAAGCCTTGCTTCGAAGCGGCTTGTATTCGCGCACTCGTCTCGAACAACTGGAAAATGCTTTGGAGGCCGGCATCCGATCTAGCCGGGCGCGAGTCTTTGCCGATCTTTGGGATTTGGAACAGTTTCGTTCCTGCCCTTGTTGTTTTTCCGAGCGGCGGATCCGATTGCAACGCATGAACGATCAACAACGTATCTTGAATCGAATTCGCTGCGATCAATGCCGGTGAACGCGGAATTTCGATCTGTGGACGTCGTCGTGATCGGAAGCGGATTCGGCGGAAGCATCATGGCAATGGTCTGTCGTCGACTGGGGCGGTCGGTCATCCTCTTGGAGCAAGGCAAACATCCCCGCTTTGCCATTGGAGAATCTTCCACGCCGCTGGCCAACCTTCTGCTAGAAGAAATTGCGCAACAATTCAGCCTAGAGTTCTTGGCCGAGTTTTCCAAGTGGGGAATTTGGCAAGAAAAACATCCAGAAATTGCCTGCGGATTGAAGCGGGGTTTCAGCTTCTTTCATCATCAAGAAGGGAAGGCTTTTCAACGCTTTCCAGATTGTCGAAACGAATTCCTCGTAGCCGCAAGCCCTTGCAACGCTTTGGCCGACACCCATTGGTATCGGCCGGACTTTGACGATTTTCTCGTCCGCAAAGCCGTGGAACTTGGAGTCGATTACTTTGAGGAAAGCCGAATTATCCGGTTCGAAGAAGAAAGGCAGAGAGTAAATCTGCTAGCGCAACGGGCTTCTGGTTTGTTGCGCGTGCAAGCTCGGTTTGCGATTGACGCTTCGGGGTCTCGCGGAGCGCTCTTTCGGCTCCTCAACCTGGGTGAACGGGCAATCGACGGAATGCCGCCGACGCAAGCCTTGTTCGCTCATTTTAGAAACGTCCGCCGATGCGAAGAACTGGACGAATTTCGCTTGCCAAATCCCGCCGGCGAAGGCGAGGAAAGGTTGCCGTATCCCATAGACAACGCGGCGGTGCATCATGTGTTTCCCGGCGGTTGGTTTTGGGCATTGAACTTCAACAACGGCATCACAAGCGCCGGCGTGGCGACGACGGACGATTGGGCGGCGCGGTGGTTTCATTTGGAAAAAAACGCGGCGTGGGACGCTGTTCTTTCTCGATTTCCGTCCTTGCAGAGAGCGTTTGCCGGCGCCGTCGAGGTAGAGCCGTTTTGCCATCAGCGCCGCGTTTCTTTTCTTTCCCCTTCCCTGCATTCTTTGCGTTGGGCGCTTTTGCCTTCTTCTTCTGCCTTTGTGGACCCGCTGTTTTCCACCGGTTTTCCGCTAAATCTGCTGGGCGTTGTTCGGTTGGGCGAGCTGATGGATCGATTTTTTGAATCTTCCGAATGGCCGGCTCGTTTAGAACAATACGCCCGGACGACTCTCGATGAAGCTTGCCGCGTTGGCCGTTTGGTGGGAACCGCTTACCAAGCGATGAAATATCCAATGCTCTTTAACGCGGTAACCTGCTTGTATTTCGCCGCGCTCAGCTTTGAAGAAACTATGCGCCGGCTAAAGCGAGTTCCCGGCGGCAACGGTTTTTTGCTGGGCAATCATCCCGTTTTTCGAAAGCGGCTGGATGATTGTTTGGATCGAATCCGCGATCAGCTGGCGCAAGGCTCGTTGTCGTCCGGTCAACAAGATTGTCTGGAGAAAGACGTCCGCCGCAGCATCGAGCCGTTTGACGTTATCGGGATAAGCGATAGGGAAACCGCAGGCCAAAGCGCCGCCAACTGGCAACCAGTCCGATTGGACGCGCTTTTGCGGTCGGCGCACAAATTGGAGAGTAGCGCGGAGGAAATTCGGCGAATGCTGCTGCGATGCGGATTCTTGAAAGAAAGTCTTCCTTGATGAACAGAAAGAGACTTGCGCTTGCGGAGGCTTGGCCAAAAGGCTAAATTGATGGCATGAAGAAGCCGTGGTCTGTTTTGTGGCTTTGCCTCTTGGGTGCGCCCCTGACGGCGGTCGAGGGGGCAACATCGGAAAAAGATTCGGAGAATCCCGATCCGGAGGAACACGCGCGCGACAAGATGGTTTGCGTAATTCCTATTCGCGACGACATCATGCCGCCGGTTCTTTATGTAGTTCGCCGCGGCGTCAAAAAGGCGATTGCCGAGAACGCCGCGGCGGTCATTCTGGATATGGATACCAATGGCGGACGAGTCGATACAACCGAAACGCTCATCAAAATCCTCGAACGCTTTCAGGGCAAAAAAGCGACCTTCGTCAACAAAAAAGCATTCTCCGCCGGCGCCTTTATTTCCGTGGCCACGGAAAAGATTTATATGGCGCCGGGCAGTGTGATTGGCGCCGCCGCCCCCATATTTATGCCCACCGGAGGCATGGGGCCGGAAGCAATGCCCGATACAATGGAAGTCAAAACCACCTCGGCGCTGAGCGCCCTTGTCCGAGCCAACGCCGAGCGATACGGCCACGACGCCGCCGTTGTGGAGGCGATGATTGACAAGTCGAAGGAATTGAAAGTGGACGGAGAAGTCCTCTGCGAGAAGGGGCAAATCTTGACGCTGACAAACACAGAAGCCGAAAAACGGTACGGCGCGCAAGAAAAGCCGTTGCTCTCTGCGGGAACGGTGGAATCGATACAAGAGATACTGGAGGCGCTCGGCCTGGAAGACGCCAAAATTGTGACGATCGAACCCACCGGCTCAGAACAGCTGGGCGCTTGGATCAACAAAGCAGGCCCGATTCTTCTCATGATCGGCATTCTCGGCCTTTACCTCGAATTCAAGACTCCGGGCTTTGGCTTGCCGGGGATCGTCGGCTTGGCGGCCTTTGCGCTTTATTTTTTGGGCGGCCACATTGCGGGGCTTTCCAGCATTGGATGGGGGGCGCTGTTTCTCTTTGGTTTGCTGTTGCTGATTGTCGAAATCCTTCTGATACCGGGCACTTTGATTGCCGGCCTCATTGGCGGGGTGATGATGATCGGCGCAATCATCATGGCCTTTGTGGATTGGAACCCAACCCTCCCCGCCTCCACGTTGCCAACGCTGGATCAGTTCCAAAATTCGCTACAAACACTTTTTCTGGCGATTCTCGGCGTCATCGCCGTGCTCGCGCTTTCGGGCAAGTACTTTCCCAAAACCGGAATCTACCGCCAGATGATTTCGCAAACGGCCAGCGGCATCCAAACAGAAAGCCGAACGTTATCCGAAAAGGACGCCCGATTGGGATTGCGCGGCGTCGTTTTGTCCTCGCTGCGGCCCGGAGGCAAGGCTCGTTTTGGCGACGACGTGCTGGACGTGATTGCTCAAGGCGAGATGATCGAGTCTGGAACGGAAGTAAAGATCATTGGGTTTAGCGGGAGGGACGCAGTGGTGGCCAGTGTCTAAACGCGCATGCCCTGCCTTGAACAATCCTTTGATCGACGCGCATGAGCATCAAGCCCTCTGCTGTTTTTGACACTGTGAACAACGTTCCCGTTGCCTTGCTGGGGGCGGGTCTCAAAACAGGCGCAAATAGGTTGATTGACCGCCTTTTAGGGAGAGAAAACGCAGGTTTTTTCCATTCCTTTTGGATTGTAAATAACCTTTCAATAATTCTTCATAAGTTGTTCTCGTTTCAGGGAAGGCAATCCTGTAGAAAGGTTTGCGAACCAGCTTGAGAATGTTCTGGATTCTTGAGATTTTTATCGTTTTTGAAATGGGCCGAAAATGTGTGTCTTGGTTTGTAAGTCCTTTATTTCCAAAAACTTGCGTGTATTCTCCCGAACGGGCGGCGGGGTTTGAGGCTTGGGAGGCAAGCAGAACGCAAGCGGAGGATTTTCCTCTATGTTTTTGGCAACGAGAATGTTACGGACGCGCGACTTGGCGATGTGAATAAAATTGAGACTTAGCAAAAAGAGCGGATTAAAAAATGGAGGCAAGGTCTGAGGCAGAGGATTTATGGATTTCCGTCAAGGAAACACTGAAAACAAGGCTTGCCGAGAAGTTGTACGGCATGTGGTTTGCTTCCATTCTTCCCGTTGAGGTGAAGAATGAGAAACTCGTCCTTGAAGTGAGGGATGTGTTTTGCGAAGTGTGGATTCGCGACAATTATTCGAAGGCGCTTTTGAATGTCATTTCGGAGTGCGCAAAACGGCCTTTAGGGTTTGAATTCGTCGTGCGCCAAGGTTCCGGGTTGGAACGGGCGGAGAAGGCGAAGGCTGAACGAGGAATTCAAAGAAACGGAGATAGGACGCCTTTGCAAAAGTCGCCGGGGCGGATTCCCACGTCTTTCAATCCTAACTACACTTTTGAAACCTTGGTGGTCTCGGAAAACAATAGAATGGCTCACGGCGCCGCCATTGCCTCCGCTCAAACGCCGGGCAAGGCCTATAATCCAGTGTTCATCTATGGCGGCGTCGGTCTGGGTAAAACGCACCTCCTCCACGCCATCGGCCATCACGTTTCTAAAAGTCGACGGCCGATCCAAGTCGCCTATCTTACCTGCGAAAAATTTATGAACGAGTTCATTGAGGGTTTGCAAAACAATCAGCTCAGTCGCTTCCGCAGAAAATACCGGCAAACGGACATTTTGCTGTTGGACGACGTGCAGATTCTTTCGGGCAAAGAACGGACTCAGGAAGAATTCTTCCACACCTTCAACGCTCTTCACGAGTCCGGCAAACAGATCGTCATCACTTGCGATTCGCCGGCCTTCGAAATCACCGGGCTGGAGCAACGGCTCGTCTCGCGCTTTGAATGGGGCATGTCCGCCGACCTACATCCGCCTGATACGGAAACTCGTCTGGCGATCCTCCGCAAAAAGGCTGCGTCTATGGCCGCTGTTTTGCCCAATGAAATTCTGGAACTTTTGGCCGACCGCATTCGCTCCAATATTCGCCGTCTAGAAGGCGCCCTAATACGCGTTGTTACTTTCACACGGATCAGCGGCCGAGAAATTTCCCTCGAACGCGCCGAAACTCTCTTGCGGGAACTCTTTCAAGAAGAAGGAAAATCGACGGTCACCATCGAAAAAATCCGGAAGGAAGTCGCCTTGCACTTTGACATCCGGTTGGCGAGCATGTCCAGCCGCCGCAGAACCGAAGACATTGCCTTCGCCCGCCAAGTCGCCATGTTCCTTTGTCGGCGACTGACGGACAAATCGTTGATCATCATCGGCGAGGCCTTTGGGCGGGGACACGGAACGGTGTTGCACGCTTGCCGGGTGGTGAAAGACCGAATGGATACGGATTCAAGCATTCGGAGAGTGGTTCTCCACTTGGAAAAGCAGATGCAGGGTTGAGGCGTACCGCACTGCATTCTATACCTCTCCCGTCAAGTTTCCTTCGGCTTATGCCTTTGATCGAAGTCGACCAACTCTCAAAGTCTTATCGGACTTTCAAGAAATCCCCCGGTTTTTGGGGTTCCGTCAAGGGTTTGATGCGCCGCCGATATGAAGTCTCAAAGGCGGTAGATTCCGTCAGCTTCGCCATCGAATCAGGCGAATCCGTTGGGTTTTTAGGACCCAACGGCGCCGGGAAGACGACTACGCTGAAAATGCTTTCCGGCCTGCTGTATCCGACAAGCGGATCAGTGCGCGTTATGGGCTACGTCCCTTGGGAACGACGGGATGGATACCGACGCCAATTCTCCTTGCTCCTCGGCCAAAAAAACCAACTTTGGTGGGACTTGCCCGCCTTCGAATCCCTGCAGCTGAACGCCAAAATCTACGGGTTGAAAAAAGAGGACTTTGAGCGCACCGTCGATCAACTCTCCGGCCTTTTGGACATCCGCTCCAAGCTGCGGGTAATGGTTCGAGAGCTGTCCTTAGGCGAGCGGATGAAGTTTGAAATGATCGCCTCCCTGCTCCATCATCCCAAACTCCTTTTGCTGGACGAGCCCACCATCGGCTTGGACGTCGTCTCCCAAAAAACAGTCCGCGAATTCCTCGGCGACTACAACCAACGGCACGGCACAACGATGATACTAACCAGTCATTACATGGCGGACATTCAAGCGCTGTGCGAGCGCGTGATCCTTATCGACCACGGCCAAATTACCTTTGACGGAGAGCTTTCCGAAGTCGTCGACCGCTTCGCCGATCACAAACTGGTGACCATTCAATGGGACGGCGCAATAAATCAGAAAGCTGAATGGTTTTCCGGCTTTGGCGAAGTAATCCAACTTGAGGCTGCTCGAGTCCAGCTCAAAGTTCCCAAGAACCGAGTCATTCCCTCTTGCAAACAACTGCTGGATCAACTGCCCGTCACGGACATCGACATCAAAGAAACGCCCATTGAAGACGTCATCGGCAAAGCGTTTCAGCGATAGACTTTTCCCTTGTTGCCGCGCCGAAAAAGGAAAAAGAAAGAAGAAACGAGACGCCCTCAGACTCGTGCCATTTTCAGAAAAGACGGTTGGATAGGCTTGTCCAAATAAAACTCGGAAACAGTCACCCAAAACATCGTGGACAACCCGTCAATATCTGGGTTATCATTCCCGTCGATCTAAATCCTTGTGCTGAACATCAGGTTTTCGCTTTTTGACCGACCGAATTTAGCGTAGCAGATAATTCCGTTTCGGTATTTTAGATTTATAATTCTTTCCTCGTGGCGTTGTCGATCAAAATATCACGCAAAAATCAACAACTCGAAGCAGATGCGATGAGGGAGATGATAAACACGATAATAAGAACACCAACAAAGCAACCCACAGCTGCTTCTAAACCTTTTTTCCTCTTTTCTTCCTCTTCCCTCCTCTTCTTCTCTTCCTCTCTTGCCCTCTCCCGTTCTTCTATTTCCTTTTTCTTTGCTTGATATTTTTTCAAGCATACCGATTTGATATTATCTAATATTGACTTCTCTTTTTGGTCGCTGTGCGCAATCCACGAGCCTTGAAAGGCTAGATGTTCTGGTAAGCAATTCGTATCAGATTCAAACCATTCCACAAGAGCATGCCAGTCTTGTTCTCTTTCAATGGCCGTTTCAATGTTCGCGATGGATCTGACTACGGAAATAGGTCGATGAAAAGATGTTTCTAGTTGTCGCTCCCAATCCCAATACGCATTCCTTTTGTCTGTGTTCAAGTTGTTGGTCACTGATTTTATTTCATCGACTGATGGCTTTTCGTTTATGTTTAGAGCCGAATTAAAGCTCGCTAAGTGCGCCGTTGCTATCAACACGATTAATTCTTGGAGATTGTATTCCTTGTCTTTCTCAATAATTCCATTATCCAACCCATAATTGATAGCGGACTGGACAAAACTCTCTGTCAAGACGCCTTTTGTTTTCACACGCCTCGCCCCCTGATTGCTTGCTTTTTCTGGATTGTTCTTCCTGTTGTTTTCTTTTTGCGTTTCAGTATGTTTGTTTTTTACCCCAGACTTCAGAAGATTCCAGCCGTTCTCAATTGAGTTTTTTCTTTGGATATGTTCGTCTTCTTTCTCCGCGCACTTGTTGGCCGTGCCTCTGAACTTTTCAAGGACTTCGTAGCGCAACACGTCGTCAAAGTTTTTCTTTCCATAAATGATTTCGTGTAGCACAAACGCATTGAAGTAAGGAGAGCCGCTCTTCCCTTTTCGATGATCTTGGTCTCTTTGGGATGCTCGGCTTTGAAGAGTTTGCCCCACATAACACCGATGCGGATGGTCTAATTCAATGTAAGCGTAGATCAGGTAGTCGTTTTCTGCCGTGTACCATTCTGGACTCGTTGGGGCAGGCAGCGGAACATCCTTAATCAGATTTTCTTGGAAATGCATTGACGCGGAATCTTTACTGCTTGCCTGTTGTGGAGTTGGCTCTGATTTCCCTTTTAGCGTTTCATAAGCCTCGTTCCTTTGCTTTACTAGCTCTTTGTCTTGGACTAGGTGTCTAATGGAAATCCAATTGCTCCAAGCTTGTTCTATCTCCGAACTGCTCGCGTCTTCTCTGACGCCTAAAATCTCTCTGGCTTTGTCCGTTGTCATTTTCGTTCATTAGTTTTATCTGATTTTTCTCCGTTTTGTGACACGAACTGGGCAACGTAACGCTTTATGCGCTCTATCGCCGCTTCCAGATTTTCAAAGCTGGTGGCAAAACAGCATCGGACGTGGCCTTCCCCAGAACTTCTGAAGACATTGCCGGGAACGCAGGCCACTCTTCCGCTGCTCGCAAACGAGCCGCTCTGTAATCCAAATAACTTTGATACGCGCCCATAACTGACTCTCCTATTTGAAACAAAAACCAAATAACGATGACCGAACCGAAAACGCGGCTCCAAAGTGCGTCGAATATCTCCAGCCAACTGTTGCGCCATTCTTCATACAGCGTAAAAGCGGACACGGCAACGCCGCAAGCCGAAAGAGCGCCGTAAAAACAATCCTCTCCATTTAGAATTAATTTAACCTGCTTATTTTGCTTCGGCAACCTTTTTTCACTTTTTTCTATTTTTTATCTGCGAAAATCAAGCGGTCCCTCCTCTCTCATTTTGCTTCCCATACACGGCGGCGAGATATTTGCGGTCGACGATGAGTTTTTGAAAGACGTGGCCGGTCAAGTCGTTTTCATACAGCAGGCCGTCTTCGTGGATGCGCTCGGCGGCTTTGGCGAGGATGCGCAAGACTTCGTAGGCGGGATTCACGGTCAAGACGTCGATGATTTGGATGGCGGCGTCAAAGATTGGCCAGTAGTTGATGGCGAGGATTTTCTTCCAAGCCTGCAACGCCGCTCGTTGCGCGGTTTGGCCGTGTTGCCCGAAGAGTTGGTGGATGGGCGGGATGTCTTGGTCGGGGTAAGCGGCGGCGATGCGCTCTTGGAAGAGCAGGTCGTTGGCAACGATGGCGCCGGCAATGCGGCCAACTTGGATTCTCTTGGCTTTCCTCCGCTCCTCCCAGTTGAGTTCTTTGACTTTCGAGTCTTCGGTCAAGCCCAGCCGTTTGAAGATTTCGTGGACCGGCCCCTCGTTCAACTTCTTCAAAGGCGGGAACATGCTGACGGCTTCATTGATGCTGGTTTCCAAAGTTTCCGCGCATTTTTGGAAGGCGGTTTCCGGCACATCGACCAGATGAATCAAATCGGCTAGATCGCAGACCGAGCCGGTGAGCCAGCCGGTTGTCGGGAATCGTTTGCCTTGGGGATAAACGGCGCAGTATTTCAATTTGAGTTTGGGGTCTTCGAATGCTTTGTCGATGTCTTTGACGAACTCGAAGTCTTTCGGGTAGCGCAGGGCGATGGCCGCTTCGATTTTATGGGGTTGGCCGTCAATGCGTTGGCCGACATGCTCTCTGGATTCGGTTTCCAATCAGCAGTCACATCGGTGTTTTCAGGTTGGACTTGGGATTGGGAGAACATTTGATTCAAGAGTTGGGCGAGGTTATTGTTGCGGTTGGGTTTGTGTTGGCGCGACATAGTCGAGGTGGAAGTTTTGCTTTTTTGTAGGGCAAGTTTCAAGAGGAAAAGAAGTTTTTTGGCTTTTTCTGATCGCTGTGTTCAAGCAGGCAAAGGAGGCTTGCCTAGTTTATTTTGTTTGCGGCAGGGAAAGATAGGCGGCGAGTTTGGCGAGGGCGAGGGCGCGGTGGGAGATGCGGTTTTTTATTTTGGGGCTTAGTTTTCCAAAGGATTGGTTGTAGCCGGCGGGGAGGAACAGGGGATCGTAGCCGAATCCGTTTTGTCCTTGCGGGTTTTTGGTGATTTGGCCTTCGCAAGTTCCGGTGAAAAAGCGGATTTGGGTTTTGTTTGCGGCGGGATGCGGGAGCAGGGCGAGGACGCAGCGGAATCTTGCGGTTCGTTTTTTGTTTGGCACGGTTTGCAATAGGGAGAGGAGTTTGGCGTTGTTTTGTTCGTCTGAGGCGTTGCCGTCGGATGTTTTGGAGGCGGCGAATCTTGCGGAGCGAACTCCCGGCGCACCATTCAATGCGTCTACTTCGAGTCCGGAGTCTTCTGCGAGAAGGCAAGTTTGCGAATGGTCGGCGGTTTGGCGTTGAAAATTGGTGTTGCCGTCCAACCATTGCCGCAATTGCATTACTTTCATAGTGGCGTTGGATTCGAAGCTGGAGCCGGTTTCCGCCAAGTTTGGCACTGGACCGAGCTGGCGCATTCCAACCACTGCGGTTCTTGTCCCTAGTATTTGGTTGATTTCGTGAATTTTGTGAGGATTCCCGCTGGCGATGACAAGCAGTAAAGGCATGGCAGAGGTTGGGTTTAGGCAATTTTTCGGATCGTTTTGAAGTGTTCTTCGGCAACCATGTAGCCGGCGCAGTTTTTGGCGCCGCAGAGGCAGGGGCGATCCAGATAGTCGTCTATGCCGTGGCCATAGTTGTAGGTGAGTTCTTCGCCTTTTTTGATGGTTTTCGAGGCGTAAATCCAGATGCGGTTGCGTTGGATTGCGGATTCGCAATTGGGATGGCAGCTGTGATTGAGGAGGCGCGCCGGATTCCAGTCCACGCTGCCGTCGAGGTCAAACTCGTCATTGACGGTGAAGACGTAGCAGTTGCTGTTTTCCAAGGCTTTTTCGGCTTCTTCTTTGGTGAGTTTTTTGCCGACGTATTCGATGACGCGTTTGCCTTTGCGGATGTTTGCGCGGGCGAATCCGCCTCGTCCGTGAATGGGAGACTTTTTGAAAACAACCAGCGGATGATTGTTAGTTTTTTTTGTCATAAACTTGTCGATTCTTGGCGCAAGCAGATGGGCAAAACTGCCGCCGGCGATTTTGAGCGACTGAAACGATTTCCGCTATTGTAAGCGGTTTCAAGTCTTTTGCGCGGAAGCGGAGCAATTGTTGTTTTTGGAAACTAAAATGGCGGACGGAGCCGCGAAAAATCAAGGGAGCGGAACGTGGTTGGCTTTTGCGGCGGTCGATTTCCTCAGAGCCGTTTGCTTTCGCAGGCGCGGCCATTCGCGAATGAGGAGCAACGCAAAACAAACGGAGACGCAACACCAGCCGAAGAGATCTCCTTGCCGGAGGTAGGGCGTGGAGGACGGATGGGAAAGAGACACTTCTGCCACTTGGAAGCCTTTTTTGTAGGCGTCCGCCGGCGATTTCATTGAGCGGGCGCGCATACGGCCGTAGGCGTCAATCCAGCAGGTGATGCCGTTGTTGGCGCAGCGAACGAGTGGCAGGCGAGTTTCCACGGCGCGGAAGACGGCGCTGCGGGCTTGTTGCCATTGCGCTTGGCTCTCCCCGAACCAGGCGGCGTTGGTTAGGTTGATCAGAAAGTCCGGGTTGCGCCGCGCCGCTTCTCTGGCCAAGGAAGGAAAAGCATCTTCAAAGCAGATCAAAGCGCCGGCGGCGATTGGCGGATCCTCCAATTCCAAAACCCCCGGCTCTTCGCCGGGAGTGTATCCCGCGCTGATGGGACTGAGGGCTTTCAAGAAGGGAAACTTGTTGGCCAGAGGAACGTATTCGCCGAACAGAACGAGCCGCCGTTTGTGCGCTTTGTCGACGATGAGGCCGTTTGAATTCATCAAAAAGGCGGCGTTGTGGTAGCGAGGCTCGGCGGATGGGGACGGTTGCGAAGAGTCTATGGCGTTGAAAATCAGAGGGACGCGATTCTTGCGAATGAATTCGGCCACTCGCTCCGGCCTTTCCAGTTCCGCCGGCAAGCCGCTTTCAGGCCAGACCAGCAAATCCGGGCGAGGCTGAGTGGACATGGCCGCTTCGGACAAAGTCAACAACTCCGCAAAACGTTCTTCTTTGCCTTCTCCTCGCCAAATAAGCCTTTGTTCTGCGCTTGGTTGGATCAAGGCAATGCGCAGGCGATCCGCCGTTTGGGGCGCGTTCTGAATGCGCTGAAACCCCCAAATCCAGACAACAGCGAGAGCCAAGCCCGCCGGCAGAATCTCTCGTCCCCAAACCCAAGGAGAACCGGGGCGCGCCGCAATTTCGGCAACCGCCAGCCCCAAAGACAACGAAACCCATGCAATCAAAAAAGACACGCCGTAAACTCCAGTCCACGAGGCAAGTTGGATAAGCGGCAACATCTCGACTTGCGAGACTGCCAGGAAATTCCAAGGGAACCCGGTGAAAAGATGCGCTTGCAACACTTCGATGGAAGCCCAACCCATCGCGCCCGCCAAAGCCCAAAGCTGCCTTCCACTCCAAGTCAAGGCGTCCAGTCTCTTCCACAATTCGGGAAATTTTGCCGGCGCGGAAGGTTTCGGGGGAGGCAACATTCGCCAGCAAAAGAAAACCCAGACGGCCGGATATAGAGCACAATACGCGCTCAAGGCGAGCCATGCGCAGACGGCGCCCAAAAAGACGGGCATAAAAAGAAGCCAATACAGCGCGGCCAAATGGAAGCATAGACCGCTCCAATAACCCGTTTGAAATCGACGCCCGCCGGCGGCGGCGACAAACAGCAAAGTCGCCGGCAGAAGCCACGCAATCCCGGCAAATCCCGTGAAGAGAAAAGGCAGAGCCCATAAAAAACCCGCCGCCGCGCCACCTCTCTTGGCCCGCATTCCCTTCCAAAATATCTTTGGCAATTTCAACCAAAGAAGATTGCCCCGCAACAGAGCCAAAGCGCAAGATGCTCGCGCGAAGAAATTGGAAGAAAATGAGCGCCGCAAAAAAGATTGAGGAAAAAGAAATCCTCAAATTGCCGAAATGAATTTCCATCCAAAGCAAATCTTGTTTATTCTCTGGCGGCCGCTTGGCCGCAATGAGCAGACGTTCCAAAAACGGATTGATGAATCCCAACGATCTGAGAGGCATTTTGAATTACATTCCGCGATTTCGCGGAGAGATCTTCGTAATTGGCATTGACGGCGCCGTTGTGCCCGAAGAGAACTTTCCCAACGTCCTGCTGGACATCGCCGTATTGCGATCTTTAAATATTCGAGTCGTGCTTGCTCACGGCGCCGCCCGTCAAATCCAAGCGCTGGCCGAAGCGCAAAGTCTCGCGCCCTCCAGCCTTGAAGGCGATGGAATCACCGACGACGTTACCTTGGAGTTGGCGATAACGGCCGGCAACCGCTTGGCGCACGAAATCCTTGAAGGCTTTGCCATGCACGACTTGCGCGCGGCCGTCACCAACGCCGTCAAAACCCAGCCCGTCGGCATCCTCAAAGGAGTCGACCAACAGAACACCGGCAAAGTGGAAAAAATTGACTCTGGATTGTTGCTGTCCTTGCTGGATCGCGGCGTCATTCCGGTTGTGCCTCCGCTGGGCTTTGACGGAAGCGGGAGAACTTTTCGCGTCAACTCGGATTCGATTGCGGTTGCGGCGGCGCAAACCTTGAAGGCGGTGAAGTTAATCTTCGTTACCTCTCAAGACGGCATCTTGGATCAAGGCGCTTTGATTCGGGAAATCCCTTCCTCCCAACTGGCCGAGCGACTGGCCTCGAAAAAAAGCCAGGCAAGTTTGTCCAGCGTTTCCAAAGCCAAATACGCCGTGCAGGCCTGCGCCGCCGGCGTGCCGCGAGTTCACATCGTCAACGGACGCACGAAAGAAGGCTTGTTGGCCGAAGTCTTTTCCAACCAAGGCATTGGCACGCTGGTTTACGCCAACGACTACCAACAAATCCGAAAAGCCAAAAAGAAAGACGTCCGAGTAATTGCCCAGTTGACAAGAGACTCCGTCGCCGCCGAAGAGCTGGCCAATCGGACTCGTTTGCAAATCGCCAGAGACCTGCAAGACTATTATATCTTTGAGATTGATCGGCACGCCGTCGGCTGCGTGGCGCTTCATCTCTATCCCGATCAAAAGAAAGGGGAACTGGCCTTTTTATGCGTTTCCCGTTCTCACGAAAATCAAGGCGTCGGGCGGAATCTCGTCCAGTTTGTGGAAGACAAAGCGCGGCAAGCCGGAATGGACTCCCTGTTTCTGCTCTCCACCCAGACATACACCTACTTTCAAAACAAAGCCGGGTTTGTCGAGGGAACCATCGCCGACTTGCCCGCGCCCCGGCGGGAAACGCTCTTGCAAAGCGGCCGCAACTCCAAAATCCTACTCAAACCACTAGCCGCCCCAATTCGCCCCAAACTCCGCAGCGAGTAAGAAAACCACCTTGCCCTCCCGCGAGAGTTTGCGAAATGTTTTGACTTGCCAATTTCATCAAACATCGTATAAGAAACATTCTATTTGACATGAAAGATAAGATCATTGAGGAAGGTCCGCGGAGCCTTTACAGCGAGGGGAAAGAAGAAGCCATTCGTCGATTCTGGCAGGCGGAACCTTTTCCGCATATCTGGATTGATGACTTTCTTCCAGAGAAACAATTTCGTTCTTTGATAGAAAGCGGCCTCTACGACAAGGAGAAAGCGGAACTTCATTGTCAAGATTCTGTGACGCAGAACAAAACCGCATATTCGGACAAAACCGTTTCGGAAGAATGCCGGCGGATAGTAAATTCGCTCACTAGTCCGTCTTTTCTGGGAGAATTAACCGCCTTGACCTCCTTGCGGGAGATTATTCCATTAACCGCTTATAAAGAACAAGAACTCAACAATCAGGGGTTCTACTTCTACCATCGTATGGAAGTGGGGGGATTTTTAGGAAGCCACGTGGATCATTCAAAACTAAGTGGCGGGGGGGGGGGGGGGGGCGTATCCATTTTTTGAATTCTATTTTTTACTGCCCGAAAGTTTGGAATGCATCGTGGGGAGGCCACACTATGCTGTTCGATAAATGGGGTTGGAAGGCGAAGGCCAAAGTGGAGTGCGCGCCGAATCGGCTTCTTCTCTTTTTGCACACATCGCAATCTTTTCACGGCGTGTCCCGGCTTGTCGGAAATCCATGCGACCGTTTGACGGTGTATATGGACTATTACACACCTCTCGACGATCTTCACTTGTTAAACCGACAAAGCGACCATTATGGTTCCGAATTTGAATGCAAGTTTTGGAGGCATCCTACTATGTTCGTTCCTCGGACTTGGAAAGACTGCGGGAGATATTTGCTTCCTTACTTGTTGTATTTGCTTCGGAGTAAGCACAAGTGAGTTGCCATCTAGAAAAGCGTGTGTTCATTATGTCGGCGTCTCCTCCCAAAGTTATTTTAATAAAGGAGGTGGGGCGCGCGGCGTTGGCGAAAGGAATGTATCTCCGCCGCCCATAAATCTTTGATGGTTGCCAAGGATTGGTTTTTGCGGATGGCTTGGATGGTTTGGGGACTTCTGAGCAGGCGGTTGACTTGGTTTAGATCGAAATGTTGGGGATAGTCGCGGTGCAATATTTTGGCGATGCCGATGCCGAGGTCGATGGGTTGGAACTGTTTGCGGTTGGTAATAGTAAAGCGGATGCCTTGGCAAGTTTCTTGGGCGAAGACGCTGTTGTTGGGGGTGTATTGGACGGGTTGGATTTGGATGCCGGGAAGGTTGGATTGGTTGAGTTCGGCGGCGAGTTTTGCGTTGTCAATGTAGGGGGCGCCGATGACTTCAAACGGGGTGGGAGTGCCTCTTCCAACGGAGAGGGCGGTCATTTCAAGGAGGCCGATTCCGGGATAGAGGGCGGCGGCGCTCAGGCTACGCATGTTGGGGGATGGGTTGGTCCACGGCAGGGAGGTTTGGTCAAGCCAGACGTCTCTTTGCCAGTTTTCAAGCGGGATGATTTGAAGGTTTAGGCGGAGTTGTTTTTCGGCGGCGAAGAGCTTGGCTAGTTCTCCCACGGTCATTCCGTGGCGAATGGGAATGGGATGGTGGGCGATGAAGCTGGTTTTGCCGACGGCAACCGGGCCTTCTATGCGATTTCCCGAAATAGGATTGACGCGGTCGAGGACGATGAATTTCAGGCCGGCGTTTGCAGCGGCTTCCATGGCCAGTCCCATTGTGGAGATGTAGGTGTAGAAGCGGCAGCCGACGTCTTGGATGTCGAAAACGAGGGCGTCCAAGTTTTGCAGTTGTTTGGGGGTTGGTTGGCGGTTTTTGCCGTACAGGCTAAAGACGGGGAGTTTTGTTTTGGGGTCGATGTCGTCGGGCACTGAATGGTCGAATGTTCCTCGGAGGCCGTGTTCGGGACTGAAAAGGGCTGTCAGTTTGACGCGGGGCGCTTGGTGAAGAAGGTCAATGGTGGATTGGCTGTTTTTGTCCCGGCCGGTGTGGTTGGTGATCAGGCCGACGGCTAGGCCGTGAAGGGCGGCAAAGTTGTCTTTTTTAAGAACGTCGATTCCGTTGAGTGTATCCAAGCGCGACGGCAAAGCGGGTTTTGTTTGCGGCGGCTTTTGATTGGCGGTTGTTTTTGGGAAGGGGTAATCGGTTACTGCTTCGGCAACTAAAGTGCCAATGGCGCGGCGCAGGCCGATGACGTTGCCCGTTTCATTTGGGTGGTTGCGATTGCTTAGGAAGATGACGAAGGTTTCAGAGAAGGGGTCTATCCAAATGGAACTGCCCGTCCATCCAGTGTGGCCGTAGGAGCCGATTTCGAAAAGCCTGCCTCGAGGACTGGAATAAGGGGAGTCGATGTCCCAACCCCAGCCGCGTTGTTCTTGAAGTCCGGGAGGGGATTGGTTTTGGGTCAGTTGGGTGACGGTTTGGGATTTTAGGATGGAGGTTCCGTTATGTTGCCCTTGGTTGAGGAGCATTCGGGCAAAGAGGGCGAGGTCTTTGGCGGTGGAGAAAAGTCCGGCGTGTCCGGCGTGTCCGCCCATTCTAGCAGCGAGGGGATCGTGCACGGCACCGCGGGTGATTTGCGATTGGACTTTGATGGTGGGGGCGATTCGGGGGAGGAAGTTGGCGGGAGGAAGAAAGCGGGTGTCGGTCATTCCAAGAGGGAGGTAAAAGGCGGTTTGGCAGAACTTGTGCAATGGGGCGCCGGCAACTTGCTGGACGATTTCGCCGAGCAGAATGTAGTTGAGGTCGCTGTATTTGAATTTTGAGCCGGGAGGGGTTTGCAGAGTTTCGGCGCAGGCGAGTTGAATGGCGCGGCGGCGGCCGTTCCAGTCTGTTTGAAGCGAGAGTCCGGGGCGTAGGCCGGAGGTGTGAGTGAGCAAGTGCCGGATAGTGACGGATTCTTTGTTGTTTTGGGCGAAGGCCGGCAAGTATTTGGCGACGGTATCGTTCACGTTCAGTTTTTGGAGTTCGTGCAGTTTGGCGATAGCCGGCGCGGTGGCAATGACTTTGGTAAGCGAGGCAAGGTCAAAAATGGTGTCCGGAGTCATTTTTTCGCGATTAGGAAACAAGGAGCGGTGTCCGTAGGCTTTGTGGTAGATTTGCCCTTTTCGTTCCGCCCAGAGAACGCCGCCCGGAATTTTGCCGTCGTCAATGGCGTCGTGAATTGCTTGGTCGACTTGGCGGAGTTTTTCCAGATTAAAGAATTGAATGGGGGCGGTGGTTTTGGCGGTTGGAGAGAGCGGTGGTTGGTATTTGTGGATTTGCGGACTCTTCAGGCTGGCGCTTTTGTCCGTTTGACAAGCGGTCAAGCTGAAGAGGAACAAGAGGCAGAGGAGGCGTTTCATTGCGGTCGACGGTTCGGTTGGCTTGTGGTTATCGATTGACGCGGGATCCTAGCCAATTCCTTCGGAATTGCCAACGAATTGGACAAGCCGGCCCGCTTTGGAAAAGGGAAAGTTGACGGCGATTCTTTCGGCGGGTCTTGCGCTGGGAATTCGTTTTTTGCTTTTCTTTTCTTTTTCACCCTCTAATATACAGTGGCTTTGGCGGGAACGCCTGAAACTAGAATCAATCGTTATGCCACTAACTCATACAACCGAGTTGTTTTCAAAAGCCTTGAAGGGGAAATATGCGCTGGGCGCGTTCAACGTCAATAACATGGAATTGTTGCAGGCGATTGTCGAGGCCTGCGAAGAGGAAAAAGCGCCGGTGATGTTGCAAATCTCCAAAGGCGCTCGGGAATACGCCAATCCGATTTATTTGATGAAGTTGATTGAGGCGGCGGTGGAGTGTTCGTCCATTCCCATTGCCGTTCATCTGGATCACGGCGACACCTTCGATCTTTGCCGGCGTTGCGTTGACGAAGGATTCACCAGCGTAATGATTGACGGAAGCCATCTGCCTTTCGAAGAGAACGTCGCCCTCTGCAAGCAAGTGGTCGATTATGCGCACCAGCACAACGCGGTGGTGGAAGGCGAGTTGGGGCAGTTGGTTGGCGCTCAGTTTGACGACGGCGAAGAAGGCGGAGACTACTCCGAAGGCGGCGTTTACACGCATCCGCAAGAAGCTGTGAAATTCGTTCAGGAAACCGGCGTCGATTCCTTGGCCGTCGCCATTGGCAATTCTCACGGCGCCTATAAATTCAAAGGCGAACAGCATTTGGATCTCGAAAGATTGAAAGCGATCAAAGCGGCGCTTATGGACGCCGGGTTGGGAGATTATCCGCTGGTGCTTCACGGCGCTTCCAGCGTGCCGGCGAATTTGGTGGCGGAAATCAATCAATACGGCGGCGATTTGGGAACCGACACCGCTGGCGTCCCGGAAGAAGACATCGAAATTGCCCGACGAACGGGTTGCACCAAAGTGAATATCGACACCGATCTGCGTTTGGCGATGACGGCCGCAATTCGAAAGACGATGGCCGAGTCTCCCAAACAATTCGACCCCCGAAAATACATCGGCCCGGCGCGCGCCAAAGTCAAAGAACTAGTGCGGCACAAAGTCGCCAACGTGCTCTGCTCAGCGGGGCATGCCTTTGATTGATGCAATTTCTAGGGCATACAACCGGCCGTTCCCGCCAAAAAGAAGCGGTTTTCTTTGCAAGAAGAAAAACAATCTAAAGGGAATGAATGTCCATTGGCCGGGTTTTGCGGAATTGTCAAGTTTCCCCGAAGGATGCTCCGCTTCTTCTTTTTTTGTGACCAGAGCGGAAACGGCGGAATCTCTAATCCAGCAAATGCGGAAGTTGCAGGTTTCTGGGGACTCCAAACCGCACCAAGTGGAAATAATCCCGAATTGGTGAGATGATAAAAGAACAGGCCTTTCAAATCCTAGAAGTTGACGAAACCGCTTCACCAAAAGAAATCAAACAAGCATGGAAAGATATGCTTTTCTTTTGGCATCCCGACCGATACCAAGACAACGAACGCCGCCGCCGCTTGGCCGAAGAGAAAGCTAAGCAAATCAACGAAGCCTTCGACCGAATCCAAAACGGAAACTTTGACGAACCGCTAACAGAAGAGCCAAAACCAACAGAGGAAAAAACAACAGAAGACCACCAGTCTACAGCAGACGACGTGCCTTTGGACGACAATCCGCCATTGGAAAACAAAGCCAGAGCTTTGCCGCACGAATTTTGAATTGAGTTGGAGTGAAAGAGACCATGATTGACATAATTAAATTCTTGATATCCGCTTTGAAAAAAAAAGAACGGAGATTCCAAATCCATTTGAGGATGGTGAACGTTTCAACTACGTCTTGTTTGAAGCATTGAAAGTTTTTCCTTCGGAGCCAAAGACATACGTCGAGATTGCTAATGAGATGAGACACCGCTGTCATCATTGCAATCGCGATCAGATACTTGATCACAAAATAAAAGGAACTATCGAGGGCAGCATCAAAGACGGTCAGGAATGGTTTGAGATTTGCGGAGTCGATTTGAACTTCGGAGAGAAATACAGGTTGCATCCGCGCATTCTAAAAAAGAACAAACTTAAGAATAAACGCATCAAAGCAGTAAGGATAGTCCTCACTGTTTTTTTCTGGATTTATGGGTTGATATCTTTGTTTTGGAATGCGGTCTCGTGGATTCTGAAGAAGGTTGTACTGGATTTGAATTGAGTTGGATTGAAGAAACACATTGAAACAAGAAAAAAGAGATACATGAGAGCAAGTAAGAAACTACTATTAGGGCTGGCTGTGTTGGCGGTCAGCGTAACGGGAATGCAGTCGGAAGAGGAATGCAAGGTGTGCAAGAAAGACCCGCTTGGCTTGTCGGATTGCTGGGATGTCCGATTGGATGATGATTTGGAATTGAAGGTTTCAATAGGTGAACATAAGTGGACGGGGAAGGTTGTCAGGCATATCTCCGTTACTCACGGAGGTGCAAGATTGCAGTGGTCTATAAATTCAGTTGATTGGGAATTTTTCAATCACTGCAGGGGTGTTGGAATTCAACCCAACCTAAGCATGTTCACTTTCAGGCATATAGTTGGATTCGATGTTGGTCATCCAGTTGACTTGCATCTTATAGGCAACATAAATTGGAATGCAGGTGTCTATGAAGGACCGGAGGTAAGAAAGTTCTTTGTCAGGCTACTTCCTTGCGATGTCAATGCCCATAAAGAAGCCTACAAAAACAGGAAGATTTCAATATGTCCTATCATTTGGTTTGAGGGGAATGATAAATGCGGATTGCCATATGGATATTTCCCTGGAATGTTTTTGAAGTTGGAATGGAATTATGGTCGGTTGCAGTTCACAAAATCATTAGACCAGAAGAACATAAAGTGGGAAAACTATGTAGGCGGCAGTGTCAAACCTAGCCGCGACGGAGAAATGATGTTCTTCAGAATCAAACCATTGAACAAAGCCGCTTTCAAAACCTTCTACATCGACTTGGATGAAGGCAATGTGAATGAAGAACAACCAGTCAGCGACATTCCTGTGATTGCACCTCCGCCTGACTTGAAATGAACCACACGCTTCACAACGCTGATTGCGCGGAAGGATTTGGCGGCGGGAAATCACTTGAATTAGTGTCTTTTTTCGGCGGTCAGACACACTCGGCAGAGGAAAGTCGACGTCAAATGATGAGCGGTGTCGCGTCGGCATTGTGCAGGTTAAATAAGAACGACACACAAACAAAGATACGCAAATCCCGCCCGAAATCGCCAAACGACTCTCCACCAAATGGCAAATCGAAAACGCCCGCCAAGCCGTCAACCAAGCTATCATCCAAACTAAAAAGAAACGCAAACTCGGCCGCGTCCAATTCTTTTCCTTTCCAGAAATGACCAGCATTTTTGAAATGGCGGCCGCCAACTTTTACCGGAAGAACCCTAAAATCAAAGACAAGCCCTTCAACCCCGATGTCATCAAAACCATGCAATCCATCAAAAAAGACCGCTTGCGCCGGAACTAGTTTGAAACCGAGCAATGAGAAAAAAGGAGGAAACGGAAAGCCATCTTCCAGCAGTTTGAGTTTCCGTCGTTCGTTGTTGACAACCCTAATGCGCCCGAACCTGCGGACACCGGCTTCCGTATTTGTGCCATGTGCGGCGCCGTAGGGTACGCCAAAGACAATCTGTTGCCCGAATGGGACGGCGGCAAAGGTTACTTTTTGATTTTTTGAACATGAGGAAACAGACGTGTCTATTGATTGGCGCACTGGCATTGGTTGGCGTGATTACAGATTGTGGAAATGCAGAGACCCTTGGAAAATATCTGGGGACGGAGATGCTGCCGTGCAGTTAAACTTGGCATGAATTATAGTACTTGGGAACGTTTGAGAGGTACGCCGGACGTGAGCGATTGGACGAGTTGCAAAGGCAAGGGATCGGAAATGAAGAGCCTTATTAAATATCTCGATTCCAGTTTCCAGCGGAGAAAAGAGCAGGGAAACGATGATTGAAAAGATCAAGACGGAGCGGAGCGGAAGATTTAAAAGATTGCTTTCTGCATCCCTTGGAATAGCTTTAAAAATTGCGCGGTAAAGCGAGTTTGTTATGCGAATTATTGGTCACTTGAATGAAGAGTCCGCCGCCCGGCTGTTTGTTGACTATCTCTACGTAAAAGGGGTGGACAGCCAAATGGAATGGGATGGCGGCGATCGATGGGAAATTTGGGTTCACGCGGAGGAAGAATTTGTCATTGCCCGGCAGTTGTTGGGAGAATTTGCCGCCAACCCCGGCGCGCCGAAGTTTGCCGACGTCGGCCTCCAAGCGAAGAAGATGCGGCGCGAAGCTGCGGAAAAGGAAGACCGCTATCGAAAACGCGTGAAAAGCCGGGCGGAAACAGTCGCCGCACTTCGCCGCCCCATAATAGGAAGGCTGACGATGGGATTGATGACGGTTTGCATCGGGATTTTCCTGCTGATGATGTTGAATGAAAGTATGAACGCGCAGATTTTTCATTGGCTCTCGATTTCGACTCCTCACTTTAAAAAAGACGACTTTGAAAAAAACGACGAAGAAAGGAAAAATTTGCCGGAAGTGCGGAAAGGCCAAATCTGGCGGCTGGTGACGCCCATTTTGATGCACGGCAACCTCATTCACATTTTCTTCAATCTCTGGTGCATGAAGGACTTGGGAAGCATTCTCGAATGGAAGCTTGGTTGGCGCTCTTTGTTGGGGCTTATCCTCGCCACCGCCGTTGTCTCGAACCTCGCGCAGTATTATACTTCCGGCCCGTCGTTTCTGGGCATATCGGGAGTGGTTTTCGGCTTGCTTGGATTTCTTTGGATCAAGGGGAAGTTTGATCCGAATTTTGGATTAGAGTTGCCGAGGCCGATTGTGTTTCTGATGTTGCTCTGGTTGGTGTTGGGATATACGGGCTCGCTGGATCGTTTTGTGGGCGGAACAATTGCCAACAACGCGCATTTGGCGGGGCTAATTGCGGGAATGGCCTGCGCTTTTTTGCCGTTTTGGAGCGGCGGCCGGCGATAAATAGTTCTGGTGGATCAGTTCTGAGGAAAACCGCCTTTTTCAAGGAAAAAGACAGCGCCGTCCGTAAGAATCGGCAAACAAATACCCGCCCGCAACCTTGCGGATTTTGCTTTCCGGCAGGTTGCGGACGGGTTGGTTCTTCCAAAGATTTTCCTTAGCGAGAGTAGTTTCGGGGACGTTCTTCCCGGGGACGGGCGATGTTCACGGTGAGGGCGCGTCCTTCGATTTCATGCTTGTTGAGGGCTTCAATGGCTTTGTGCGCTTCCTCTTCGCTTGCCATCGTCACGAATCCAAAGCCTCTCGGCCGCCCGGTTTCCCGGTCATTGATGATTCGAACTTGCATGACGTCGCCGTAGGGCGAGAAAATATCCAGGAGATCGTCTTCAGTAACTTTAAACGAGAGGTTTCCAACAAATAGTCGAGTTTCCATTTTAGGGTATTCGGTCAATCAGCAGTGCTGGCCGCATCGAAAAATGTTCCCGACCACCGGGTCTCAAATCATCACTGGCGAAGTCCACTTGACGAGTATGCATTCTCTGAGGGAGCAAAAACTGCCGCATTCGCTTCTATAATCCTCCAAAATCGCCAAAAGTAAAATAAAATTTCTGACAAAGAAGGAAAAAAAAAGCGTTTTTATGGAAAATATCGCCCTTTCGGAGTGAATTCAGGATAAAATCCGCAGAATTTTTCACTTCTTTGCGGAATTGAAAATCGCGCGCGCGCCGGCAGTGAGTCTTTCCAACGCGCCGCAAATTATCCCATTGCGATGAGAAAGGTCACAGCAGAAAACGACTCACTTTAAGGATGAGGCGTTGTTTCGTAGTGGCGTTTGAGGACGTCAATGCCAAAATCGTTGTCGAAGTCTCGCCATGTTGCGTGAACGTGATTGGCATTGTTTTGGATATTGTCGTATTCAAGCAGAAAGGTTGGCCCTTGAACGCTGTAGTAATGGGCTTCGCCTTCCTTCAAGCCTCCCATCCAAGCGAAGTATATGTTTTCAATGCCGGCGGCCTCAATTTTTTCCAAGTCTTGCTTGGCGAGTTCGGGGCGATTGCGGGAGACGTATTGCTCAATGACTTCCATGAGCAATTCCTTCTGATGCCAATTGAGCGCCGTGGAACGGAGGCCTTGGTGTTTCAAGGGATTCGCCTTGCGGTTGGCGCCGGTGAAGATGTCTCTTGGCGCCTCGTTGGCGACCCAGACTTTTTTGAGTTGGGCTTTGTCCAAAGATTGAATCAACGCTCGCGCAACGTCCTCTTCCTCGCCCAGAACCCGCAGTCCTTTCCGGGGACCGGACTTCACGCGGGCCGGGTTTGTGCCGTAGAACGAAGGCGTGCCGGAAACCAAGCGCCCCCGGACGACTGTGTAGTTGAGAGACAAATGATGCCCCTCAAATCGCCAGCCCCAAGTTCCGTCGGCGGACGGCGTTCCGAAAATGCTCAGGTGATAGAGCGCTGGATCGCGCGAGAAACGGCGGTTGGATCCTTCCACAACTTGGAGAATTTTTTCCAGGCTCATAATTGTCAGCGCTTTGATTTGTCCTTTCCGGCTCATCCCGGCGGCGAGCAGAGCAAAGGCCAGCGCTTTTTGCTCTTCCTCCATTTTATTCAGCGGAAGTCCTTTTCGATCTTTGGGGATGAAGTGCCAATTAAGCCGCTCCTCGTTGCCGAAGCTAAAGGAGGCGACGGCCCGCTGCTCTTCATCCAAAGCGTTTAGAAAAGCAAGGGCCGCCTCTTTCATTTCCTCGACTGCGCGGTCGGCGGAAAGTGAATTCAAAGCCAAAAGAAAGGCGAGCGCGGGCGCAACGAAAAGCATAGATTTGAACGTGAATTGCATGCGGCGAAAATAGGCGACGCGCAGCGGAAACGCAACCCCCAATTTTTGGCAATGGCGGCGGTGTTGGGCAAATTGCCCCTCAAAGGAGTGTTTGGCCTTTATATTCTGGAAAAAGTCTCGATAGATCTGGGTCAACAGATTGTAAGGAATCCGTTCCGGAGCCATGGCGGATTTTTTGGGTTTCCCAACCTAAAAGTCGCTTGGAACAGAGCCTGTTGACCTCTCGCGGGAGTGATTTCTTCCCACCTTGGAATCGCGGGCTAGGGCGTGTTCACTCAAAAAAATGGAAGAAAAACCAGTAGTACATATAGGGATCTATGTCAGAATTGCGGGGTGCTAATAGAATGGACAAAAGCCGGCGAAGAGAGACGCGGTGTTCGTTCGGTTGCATCGGGAACTGTTTCTGATTCTTGTAATTTGGTTTGCCTTTGCCGTGTAGGCGGTCGCATTGACAATTTTTCTGGTCATGAATCGATGGAAAAAGAGCCGGTTTTCCAGCATTCTGTTTTGGTTTTTTTGTCAGTGGCCGCGTCTTGGGGGCGGACAAACATTGTGATTTTCTAGTTTTATTCGAACTTTATTCGGAATCAACCATTTGAAGATTCAAGTCTACCCAACACCCGCAAGTCACATCAAAGAAGAATTGAAGATGAATGAAAATTCGTGGGAAATCATCCGCTAGGCGAGCCGTGTGGAGGCCTCGACGAATGCAGCTCTTCTCGCTTTTAGCCTTTATCTCTTCAGCATCTTTGTTCTCGCTTGGTTGTCCGGAAGGTCGCGCGGCTGCCGGGAGTTTGTCAGCGAATATTCTTTTGAAAAGTCATAGCCTCGTTGTTTGGCATTTTACGTTGACATTTGCGGTGACCAATACGACGATATAAATCTTTATGGGATTTCCTGCTTTGATTTAAACGCATGGCTGTGTCTTGGCACTTTGGATTGCAAGTTGCATGGGTTGCATGGTCGTGACGATCGTGATTACTGGATTGCTTCCAAACGTCTCAATCAAGTTGCGCGACAGGCCGGTGTTGTGACGTTGCCTGAAGTTCTTCACGAGATGTTTATCTGTGGCAGTGGGGTTGATCTCCACAGTTTTTGGCCTTCTTTATCTTTTTATTTGTTAACGCAATTTAAATCTTAGTGACTTTGTTAAGGGATGTGGATGTTTTCCAAACCTCCGCTGCCTGGGTTGCCAAGCGGCAGCAAGGCATTCTGCTGCAGGAACAAGCGGAGGTGGACTATCTATTTTGTCTCCTTATGTTTTCAAGAATGGTCATCGCCTATACCCTTACGGCGGATTTCGGGCGGGAGTGTGGATGTGCTTGAAGGAGCGATAGTGCTCTTTGGTGTGGGTGTGATATTTTTCCTGATGCTCCGCCAGACGGAGGGATTGGAGAAAGCCACACGCTTGGTAGCGAACATAATACCCTAGAACACGGAGAGGTGTCGATCTCCTTGGGAATCGCCGTCAACAGGTGCGTAATTATGAGAAAAGGGACGTGGTAGGAAGTTTCCGTCGACAGGATTCGAAAGTCTAAGGTGCGGACGAAAAGATTAATAAAAATCCCTACCGGACGGCGAAGCGTTGACGGTGTGCCGGTACTCATCATCACAACTCCGGAGGAAATTGCTTCTATTCAATCCGACAATTTGGCATGACCGTTCAAACGCCGATCACCAAAAGAAATCCATATTGGAGCGGGGCGGGAGAGCGAGAGGGCGTACATATTGACTTCGGGGCATCATCCGAGGCAAGAAGTGAACCTTTTGTCTTTGGAAATGCTTTTTAGTTTCTTAGTATTCTGAGCATTCGCAGGATCGGGAGAGCCTAACAATATAGCGTGTCAAATGGCCTTTAAAGACTCTTAAACGGTCAATCACTCCATCATGATGATTACCGTTTATTATTCCCTGATCTACTTACCTCCCGTTATTGTGTTCTACTTACGCTTGAATCATCATACCGGGGATGGAAATTGAGCCGGACCTGGTTATGCCGGAAACAGTACAGGACTTGGCAGATGCCTTCAGAACGCCTTGGCTGGTGTGGCAGATTGTAATTGCTCCGTTTGCCGCGGTAATGTCCAGATTCGAAAGTTTTTTGCCGATGGTTTTCCTCTCTCGTTCCGGATGTCTGTCAATGAAACATCAATCCAAATGCTGGCGAACGGCAAGTTAAGAGTCTGACCTAAGGTTTTACCACGGCAGTTGAGTCGGCCTACTCCTTGGCTGTTTTGAATCATCCGCAATATTTGCAGAGCATTATCGTGTTTGCCACCGGTGGTTTGGCGGATTGTTTTCTCATGTCGATGATGCTGGTTTTGTTTCGGTCGAGAACAACTATGGCAGGCATCATCGCTAAAATGATTGGGTGGATGTGGCATGGTAAATTTAACGTATACGCTTTTCTGGATGTTGCCCCTTTTGTTGGGACGTCGTAGTATCCACGATAGACACGGTCGAGGTGATGAGTTACCTCATTCGCTTGCTTCCTATGGAGTTGGGGCGACGTTTCTAATGGGCAAAATAAAAACGCGGCCAAAATGTTTTGAGCAAACATTCTAAATCGTGTTCACACGATGCGAATCCAGAATTGCAAGCCTGGAGTTTTTGTCTTTTTGAATCCGGCTGACAAGGACGAAGAGAAGGGAAAAACGAAGGAAAGCCCGCCGTTTTGTTCTTATTCTATTCCACTCGTTCGTTTATTGTTTTTTCCGTTAGGGAAATGTCAAAGACATCAAAAAGTCCGCAAAATCACTCTGACTACTTCCATTTTTATTCAATCTAGTTCATCTTGTTTGTCCGTGTTTCTTTCTGCTTTCTTCCTCAATCCATCTTTCCCTGACTACGAGGACAAAAAAGATTCGCTTCGCAAAGATAGAAGCAAAGTGAGTGGAAACGAGTTCAATCTCAGCAGAAACGAAACCGCGGACCACAAGCCTCCAGAACTAACCGAACGACTTGTCTACGCTACGAATCACCAGCCGCTGGTTGCCAATCGAGAATCTCTAGCTCGGAATGCTTAATCACCAATCGTCGACCACTAAGGCCTCTTGACTTTTCTCGTACAAAAACTAGCTGTCTACAAATCCCAGAGCCTTGGATCACCACAAATCCCCGGCTGTTGGAGGAGGCAAACAAGGCTGCGAATCTCCGGCTACAAAGCAGCGGTAGTTCATCGTTTTTGTTCCTCTCCCCAAATGCCAGAAAATCTGCAATGTCGCATCGCCAAACCAAGTCTACAAAATTTGATTGCTTGCCATTTCTTATAAAAGCGACGACGGACAACCACAAAACGCCAAAGCAACTAAACCAAAGGCACAAATACACAACTGAATTTGCGAACCACAAATCACTCCAGCCCGCTCTTACCTAACAAGAAGTCTAATCGGTGAAATAGAACAAACTGCCTCCAGATACGCTCATCCCAACGACATCGTATGGATTATCATAGTCCATAAAAAGACGATCCATAATGCGGCTGTTAGTGCCGTTCATGACCCCCGAAATGTTAGTGGCACTGGCGGCGAGAGTGATGATGGTTCAGCCTCCGCCCAGAATTCTCTTTCTTATTGAATCAATGTCTTGGGTCTTAGAGATAGCAAACAAGAATGAATGTGGAAAGTTGGTATCGTTGAGCTTGTTGACACCGTAAATATGTCCGTTATTGAAGGAGTTCCCAAGCCTCTCGGCTATGGTAATGATTAGAGATTGCGGAGGTGGGGATGCTTTGGAGGACACTTTGGGTCGCCGTAGTGGAAGAACCCCTAAACACCCAGAGCGTGTCGGCGTTGTCTTAGCTATGGTGGACATCAATACACAACTGCCCTTGGCTTTGCGCCAAAACAAACCAAAGAAGAAAACGACACAACTACCAACACAGATAAAAGAGATGTATTGTCGATGCCTGTTGTTCTAGTTTTGACACAAACGATGGGAAGATCTTTATCATGTTCCATCCTTCTTGGAATGAAACAACGAATAAACGACCGCAAAGGAAGTCCATCCTCGTCTAACGAACCGGTTTCTAAATCCCAAGAATCGGCAATTGGAAACCAATTCACAATCCAATCCGCAAGGCGATTTACGCTTTTGGAGAAACTTTTATTTGTCCGGCGGCAAGCAGTGCTTCGCAATATGATATGGCTTGCTAGTCGTCTCTTGTCCATCTCGCGTCCAACTTCAAAATGCAAAAGGAGAGAAAAGAGGAAAAAACTCAGTCGGAAACACCAAAATCACGCAACTCGAAAAAGAGGGAGACATTTCATCTTGCTGATTGCAAATCCATGATTGCGAATCCCCGGCTACTGGCCTCTAATTTTGCAAAGAGAGCGTCAAAAAGAGAAATCCCGGAGGGGAAAATTCTTCCTTTGCTTTGCCGTTGTGGAGAAGAAAGTTTTATAGGTCGATATTTCTGGGAGGTTTGGTGTTAGGTGAGAGGGAAGTAGCAATGAGAATGGCTAGTGATGGGAGAAGTGTTTTTATGGAAGCTTTGTAGTTAACGGTTGGGGTTGGTTGTTGGCCTTCGCAGGCACTAAGTCTGGGATGAGAGAAGCAAGGGAAATATAAAGAATGACGCATGGGAAGGGATAACAAAACTGCGAAGGGCGCGAAGAGGGGTTTGGGGTTTTGAAGAGAAGAAGTTGACCGACTTGTTGTCATCGGGTTGCTCGATGAATTCGTCAAAGAAGCGCGCCATCCTAACTTGCGGTTGTCAAAAAGAAAGTTTTGTTGGTTGGGGTTTGGTTAATGGGAGGAATCGTTGTTGGAGTGGCTAATGGTGGGGTGGAGTGTTTTTATGGAAGCTTTATGGTCAACGATTGAGGTTGGTTGCTGGTTGTGGATTTTTGGGTTGGAGAAAGGTTGAGGATGTTTTGTTGGGATTGTTGTGCTGTAAAACGAATGATGGGATGAGCATATTTCTGTTGTCGGCGATTGTTTATACAAAAGAAGGGAAAGAGGAAGAAAGGTTATGGTGGTTGGTGACTTGCGATTGATCGAGTGGCAAAGGGGGATATAGGAAGGAGTATTTTGTGAATTGTGTTGAGGTTTGGTGTTTGCAGATTGCATGCGTGTGGGTATGGCGTTTTCCAAGTTTGTGGATTGCAGGAGGAGAGTAGATGGTGGCAAAGTTGGGATTGGGTTTTATATGTGTTTATGTGGTTGGTGGAGGCAGGTTGTGGTGGGTAGTAGAGTAGGATCGAATTCAATGGTTATGGCGTGGGATGGTTATGGGGGATTGGGAGTTTGTTCATTGAGGTGAGGAGACGCGGAAAGTCACTGGACGCTAAAAAATTTATTGAAAAATGGTCTAGATGCGTTCTCGGTGGATGGCAAATTTTCCATTGCGCCGTTGCCGGGTTTGTTGAAACTCCGAGGAGATAGCGCTTTTGTGATTCGTTCGCGCTAGTACATGCCCACCAGTCGCGAACGATTTAAGTCTTTGTGAGGTTTTGCAAACATTCGCCGCCAGGTGTTTGCAATTTTTCGAGTTGTTGTTTTCATAAGAAACAGGTTTTGCAAAATAACACATGTTTGGCGAAAAATCAAGCAGTTTTGTGATCTTTTGAAGGAGGATCCGCCAAACGGCGCATTTTTCATTTTGGCATTTGCGCCGAATCACGGGGACAATGAGGGAGGCCTGATTTCTGGGTGCGCAATTCGTCCTCCCAAATTGGCTGATCTCGCCATCAGTAGCACAACCGCGAAGCACAGAATCATTGCGCCAATCATCGTCCAAGCCGGAAGAATGCGCGTTTTGCGAGAGCAGAACAGCCCGGCAACGGAAAAGGCGGCGAGCGCAAACATGCCCGTCACTGCTTGGTCCGCGCTGTCTTCGTGCGCTTGGAGGAGTTGTTGCTGTTGTTTCGCGGGAGAATCGGGTGGCAGATTCTCGGCCGCTCGCTCGCCGGTGAACCGCACTAGCATGGCGACCGCGAAGAGCGCCACGCTCAGCTGAAGAGCAAGACGCTTCAATTCCTCGCTGCCTCGGCAAACGCCCAGCGCAAGCAATAAAAACACAAAGAGAACGCCCACAACCGGAAGATGATTCAACGCCAAGTGTAAATGAGCCCAATTCACGAAAATATCCTCGACACGCTGTTTTTGCCTAAAATCTCGAACGATCCTTCGCCTTGTCCGCTTGAGACAACCAAACGCCAATCGAAGCAAGACGCGTTTCAACCTGAAGACGGACGGACGCTCTGTCAAGAACGGAAAAGTTGGAGATTGACGTATGTCGACGCAAGTGTATACTGTATTGCTCGTTTGACGAAGGAGAAATCTATCGCAAGATTCTAGAGAACAGAAAAAGAATATGGCAACAAAAGTAGCAATTAACGGTTTTGGACGCATTGGACGCCTGGTTTTTCGGGCCTTGGTGGAGCAAGGACTCGTCGGAAACGAAATAGAAATTGTCGCCGTCGGCGATATCGTCCCAGCGGACAACTTGGCTTATCTGCTCAAGTACGATTCTACGCAGGGACGCTTCCAAGGCTCCGTTTCTTCGGCAAAATCTTCAGCGGGCAAAGAAGCCGACGATGTTCTCGCCGTCAACGGCCGAGAGATTCGCGTCGTCAGCGCCCGCGAACCTTCCGGTTTGCCTTGGAAAGAAATGGGCGTCGAAATCGTCATCGAGTCCACCGGCCTCTTTACTGCCGCCGCCAAAACCCAAGGCCACATCCAAGCCGGCGCCAAAAAAGTCATCATCACCGCCCCGGCCAAAGGCGACGGCGTCGCCACAATCGTCATGGGAGTCAACCACGAAACCTACGATCCCGCCCGGCATCATCTGATTTCCAACGCCTCCTGCACCACTAACTGCCTGGCGCCTTTGGTTCACGTGCTCCTCAAGGAAGGCTTTGGCGTCGCCGAAGGCCTGATGACCACCGTCCATGCATACACCGCCACTCAAAAGACCGTGGACGGACCCAGCGGAAAAGATTGGAAGGGCGGACGATCCGCCGCCGTCAACATCATCCCCTCTTCCACCGGCGCCGCCAAAGCCGTCGGCCTCGTCCTCCCCGAAGTTCAAGGCAAACTGACCGGAATGGCCTTGCGCGTCCCAACGCCCACCTCTTCTTGCGTGGACTTGACCGTCAAAACCATCCAAAAAACCAGCTACGCCGAAATCGCCGAGGCCATGAAAAGAGCCAGCGAAAGCTACCTCAAAAACATCCTCGAATACACCGAAGACGAAGTCGTCAGCACGGACTTCATTCATTGCCCGGCCTCGTCCATTTTCGATGCTGGCTCCGGCATCGAACTCAACGGCAACTTCTTCAAGCTGCTCAGTTGGTACGACAACGAATGGGGCTACAGCAACCGCGTCGGAGACCTCTTACGCCACATCCTGCAGCAAGGCATTTGAAACGCTTGAGCAAAATCTGCCGTCCCAATAACCGATAAAAACGACACAACATAAATACCAATGAAAGCAACAGTAAACAGTTTGCAGCTTTTGGATGCGATTACAATCGTAAACTCAGTACGCAAACAACAAAAAATCCGCATCATCGCGGACAATGGAAAAATAGAGATTGCGTCAACTTCTACGAAATCTGCGAAAGTGATTACGCAATTTCCAGCTCATCCGATTGACGAGCAGGGAGTTATGTTTGCAGATCCTTCCGATCTAAAACAATCTGTCCAACAAGAAATAGACAAAGGGAAAGACCGAATCTTTCCGGGCGACACTCCCAATCAGGCGTGTGTTTTTGGAATCCACGGCACTCTTTTCACGAAAGAGGACGAAGTCTTCCCTATGCAACCCATGCATCAGATGCCGACAGCCAATGGCAAAATCATGGTCGAAGGGAAATCATTGCACAGTCTATTAGAACAAATACTTCCGGGTACGGACAAACGTGGAGTTCGGCTGTTTCATGAGCCCAAGTGTTTGCATGCCAACCACAGAGCAAAAATTGAAACACTTTCAACTAATCCTGAGTTTGAAGCGACTCTTCCGTTGGACGTTGCCAAAGCGGTACATCATCTCGCCGAGAAAAGTAAGAGGGTTTGCATTGGATGGGAAAACGGAAATTTCCAAATCATCACCATTTACAAAAATTGGGTGAAGGTGCTAATTGAAACTTACGAAGTAGTGGCATAATTCTCTAAATACTCGACCGAGCTTTTTTGAGCGATCCATGACTAAAAATCTAAATTCTATGACTGCGCCTAAACAACCAGAGATCAACTGCAAGAACCGAACCGTATTCATCGGCGATAACCGAGAAGTCATGCTCGGCCTGAACGCCGAGATTGCTGACGCCATCATCACCGACCCGCCCTTCAATACCGGCCAAATGCGCAAAGACGACAAAGTCAAAATCGATAAAAAGAAATCGGCGCACTTGCCTTATCCGGTGGACGAAGACGGCTTGGCCGCCCGCGCCTACAAAGACCAATGGAAAATCGGCGACCTCTCCAAACGGGAATTGGAATTCATCAAATACAAAGACAAAGACTTGGTGCGCTTTTGCCAAATCATCGGTAACCAGCATTCCGACGGCATGGAAGCCTACTTGCTGTTTATGGCCTCCCGCTTGCTCCTTTGCCACGAAATCCTCAAAGAAACGGGAAGCATATTCCTACTGCGACCACTCCGCCAATGGCTACCTCCGAATGTTGATGGACGCCATCTTCGGCAGAGAAAACTTCCGCAATGAAATTGTTTGGTGCTACTACCGCGCCAGACCGGGAGGCAAGCAATTCGCCAGACTTTCCGAAACCATTTTCTGGTACTCCAAAAGCGATAAGTGGACGTTCAATAAACACTTGATGCAAGTGCCACTCACAAAAGAAGCTCTCAAAAGCAATAGAATCGTTCGCAAAGACGGCTCTGTTTGGGAAAGAAAAAGAAGCACTAAAGACATGCCGAATTGGTGGACAGATTGCACCATGCCGTCCGCAAGCAAAGAGCGTTGCAAAGACTGGACGACTCAGAAACCATTGAAGCTTTACACTCGGCTTGTCAAAGCCTGCACCAAACCAGATGATTTAGTGATTGACCCGTTTTGCGGATGCTCCACGACGCTGATTGCGGCGGAAAATGCGGGATGCGAATGGATCGGCATGGACATCAATCCAGATCGCATCGCTCTGCTGAACGAACAATTCGAAAAACTCGCTATCCAAGACCTGTGGAAAGGCAAAGTTCACATCAAAGAAATCAAATCCAAAAGAGACTTGCCGAAAAGGAAAGACAACAGACCGCCCAAAAAGAAGATGGAAGATTTCAAAACCGAACTGTTGAAGAAGCAAAGGAAGTTCGAAGGCCAACACCACTACTACCACTATTGCGCGATTTGCAAGAATCCATTCTCGGAGGAGTATTTAGAAATAGACCATATCTATCCGAAAGCCGAGGGCGGCGAATGGATCCCAAAGAACCTTCAATTGCTCTGCTCTCGGTGCAATCGGCGCAAAGGCTCGACAAAAACGAACGAACAGGTGGAGAAGGAATTGAGAGCGGAAGGCTTACTTTTCCATCAAAGAGCCGCCGTCCATGCCTACACGGGAATCCCCGCCGAAGAGTATCTGAAAAGAGAAGAAAGCCAAGAAGAAGAAAACCCCAAGAGCGAGCCTCGTCGAAAACAAAAGGAAGATTTGAAGCGCAAAGGCGCCTCCCGCCAAATTAATATAGTATTATGAAAACTCCGAGTGCGAGCGGTAGATGATGATGAAAGCATTGTTCAACATTTTTCTTTTGGCGTCTCTTATATTAGCGATGCATTCGCAAGCGGAGGCGTCTCCAAAATTCCGGCCGCATGAAATCGACGCGACAATACAAATTGGTTACGGCTTGGCGATTGCGGATGTGGATGGAGACGCCAAAGTAGATATTGTACTAGCGGATAAGCGTCAAATTGTATGGTATCAGAATCCTTCTTGGAGCAAACACGTGATTGCGGAGAATCTAACCGAACGGGATCATGTCTGCGTGGCCGCCCAAGACATTGACGGAGACGGCAAGGCGGAGATTGCGGTTGGCGCCGGTTGGAATCCGGGAGACACCGACAACAGCGGAAGCGTGCATTACTTGATGCCTCCCGAAGACAGAGCGCAAAAATGGACGCCGATTGCCTTGCATCACGAGCCGACGGTGCATCGAATGCATTGGGTAAAACAAGGAAATGATGAATGGAATTTGGCCGTGTTGCCTCTTCACGGAAGAGGAAACCGAGGCGGGGAAGGCGTCGGAGTGAAGTTGCTTGCTTATCGCGTCCCGGAGAATCTTCAAAGTCGTTGGGAAACTCGCTTGATTAACGATCAACTGCACATGACGCATAATTTTGATCCCGGGCAGTGGGATGAAGATGAAGCTATGGAGCTTTTGATTGCGGCGCGCGAAGGCGTCTTTGTGGCGGACGGGCTTGTCGGACGGCGAAGTTTGCGAAGGATTGGAGATGATCAAGGCGGAGGCGCCGGCGAAGCGCGGCAAGGTTCGTTGGGCAAAGGCAAAGTTTTTGTCATTTCCATTGAGCCTATGCACGGCAGTACGGTAGTTGTTTATACGCCGAAGGCCGGGGGCAGTGAGGGATTGTGGCATCGACGCGTGATTGATGATTCCTTGCGCGACGGCCATGCGATTGTGTGCGGCGATTTTGCAGGGATTGGCCGCGATCAAGCGGCTGTTGGCTGGCGGGCAATGCGCGCAAGAGCGCCGGTCGGAATCAAGCTCTTTACCCCCAATGAATCAGGAACAAAGTGGGAAGCCTCCGTTGTCGATCTCAATACAATGGCTTGTGAGGATATTAAGGCGGCTGACTTGAATGGCGACGGCAAGTTAGATATTATTGCCTCCGGTAGAAAAACTCAAAATGTGAAGATTTATTGGAATGAAGGATCATGACTCGCGGTCTGTTTGAGTTGCGATTACATTAGTTTCTCAGATTGTGTGTTTTGATTTTTGGCCTTGTGGCAAACGAGCATTTGCTTTCTGCGGAAGATATTTCATTGGGTTTCCGATAATTTATCGGAGGATTTTGGGCTTGTGTTTTCTCTGCCGGAAGATTGCGTTCGGTTTGCGGGAGAGAGCAAAAAGGCCGTCAAATCGGCGAGATGATCTTCGCTTAGAATTTCAATGAAGTTGTCCGGCATTATGGACTTGGGGTTGGATTCTTTGCGGATGATGGATTGTTTGGGGATGGAGAATTCTTGTCCGGCGGCGTTGACGAAGATCGCCAAGGCGCCGTCGTCTCGGCGATGCAGGCCGGTGAGGGCGTCGCCATTGGAGAGAGTCAAGGTATGGGTGTGGAATGCTTTGTCGAGGTTGCGATTGGGGTCTAGGATGTCTTCTAGAAGTCTTTCTAGTCCTCGGTTGCCGACGCCGTCCAGTTGGGGGCCAATTAAGGCGCCTTGTCCGGCGAGTTGATGGCAGATTTGGCAGGCTTGGTTGAATAGGCGGCGTCCTTCTTCTTGGTTTCCGTTTTTTCCGCCGAGGTTTCGGGAGATTTGCTGGATTGCTTTGTTTCGATTGAAGTGGATTGCGGGCAGGTTTTGGATGATCGCTTGGAGTCGTTCTGCCAACGGCTTGCCGTGGTTGCGGATTTGTTCTTGAATTTTGGCGTTTTGAAGAAGCGTTGCGGGGATGGTTCCTTCTTCTGCGAGCCGCAGGGCAAATTCGGCGGCTTTTTGGTTGACGCCGAGGTCTTGGATAAAACTCCGTTGGCTTCGCATGGGAAGTTCGCTGAGGAGATCGCGGGCAAGGGATCGAAGAGAGGATTCGGGATTCGGGGTGAAGAGTTGTCGTCCGATGTTTTGCCGCTGATTTTCCGCCAGAGCGGAGTCGGCGATTCGCTTGGCCAAAGAGATCGCCAAGGGATTGGAGCGAGGGCGGCAGAGTTCGACGGCCATTTGAGAACGGGCGATAGGCGGGTTTTTGGGGTTGCGGATTGCGGACAGAGCTTTTGCGTAAGGAGCGCTTTGAGGAGAGTCGGCAAGCATTTTCGCGGCGGAGACAAGAAGGCGGCTGCGATTTTGGGGCGAAAGATCGGGCAATGCGACAATCTCCGGCCAAAGTCGGCCAAAGGCCAGCCAAGCCCAACCGCCGCCGTCGTTGCCGTCGACAATTTCAAAATACGCTTGTTGGTTGGGAAATGGCGCCAGATTCCAAGTGACTTGCCGGGCGGTGTCGTTTCGGGGCGGGTTTGCGCTGGCGATGATTCGATTGTCGTCCACGAGTCGGAGTCGGATGCGGTTGCGGTTCTGGGCGGGTTTGTCCGGATGGCCATCGTGGCCGGCAAGAAAGAACGACAATTGGGCGGGAAGGGAAAATGGTTGGGAGGAGAGAATGCCTGTGAAGCTTTCGCCGCCCGGGGATAGGCTGGAAAGAAACGCGCTTTGCTCGTCGCCGTCGGCACTGCGCCGTTGTTCGAGAATCCAAGGCACTTTGGTAGACGGCGTTCCGGGGATTGGCCGATGAATCCAGGGATTTTGGGATTGCTCGACGCGGTCCATCAGGCGTTCGGCCAATTGAAGGGACCAGTTTTTGATTGCGGCGGGAAAGTCTGCGCCGCGTTGTTGTCTGCCGGCGTCCAGCGCTTCGTAAACGGCGAGTTGTTGGTCGAGATTTTTGGCAAAGGCGGTTTTGAGAATTGGCGGCAGTCGATCCAAATCGGCCTCCGAAGCGTGCCTCGCAATATGGCCGGCGAATTGGCGAACGGTTGCCGCCATCGGCCGCCTTGATGAAAGGTAATCCAACAAAAAGTTGGCTGCTTTCTGCGTTTGGATTGAGATCAAAACATCAGCAACGGCGTCCGCGTCGCGGGAAGTGAGAGGCATTTTGCGGACGGCTTCCAACACCGCGCTTTGACGAAGTTGATTCCGCAAGGCGATGCGCAGAGCGTGTTTCAGGAAGGGTTTGTCGTTCGCAACTTCAGACAAGGCCGATAGCAGGGCTTCGACGTGGCGTGCGTCTGGATGCCTTCCCAAGGCATCGGCGGCGGCGCGGCGAACGTGGAAGTCGAAGTCTTTCAAACCGGCAAGGCCAATTTCGCGCTGGACGACGTTCCAAGGATGCGTTTCGGCGAGGATTTTCATGGCGTGAACGCGCACTTCGCGGCTGAAGTCGGACGCAGCGGCCAAAAGCATTTCGGGAGAGAGTCCGTCCAATCGATGGAGAATCCAAAGAGCGTGAACTCGTTGTTGCCACGTTGACGGCTCGCCGCCTGTAGCAATGCTTTGCGCTCGCGGTAAAGCGGCGGCGCCGACCTCGTCAATTAGATAATTCATCGCCAGTTGTCGGCGGGCGATGGCGTCGCTTTTGAGTTCTTCGTAGAGTCCTGAAACAGAGAGTTTCGTCAAGTCAAACGCTTTGGCGATTTGCGGCGATTGACCGGGAATGCCGACGAAGGAAACTTTCCAAATGCGCCCGCGATGGCGGTCTCTGCCGGGATGTTGCAGAGGCACTTCGTAATGCCCGATAATTCGGTTGTAAAAGTCGGCGATGTAGAGGGATCCATCGGGGCCAAACTGCATGTTGACTGGACGGAACCACGGATCCTCGGATCGGATGAAGTCCTCTTTCTCCACGGCTTTTTTTCCGGCGCCGATTTCTAATAGAGCGTCGCGGTTCACGCGGCTTGTCATCACGTTGCCGATAAAAATATTGTCGCGGAACTCGGCCGGCCATTGATTGCCGCTGTAGTGAACGACGCCATCCAAAGCCGTGGAACCGTGATTGTGTTCCATGATTTTGGGGCAGAATCCCAGTCCGTCGTGGGGTTTGCCGAAACTAGGATAATAGGCGTCGCGGATCAACAAGTAGGCGGGCATGCTATGGCAATCGGAAGTATACAAGTCGCCGAGCGGGTCTTGCGCCATGCCAAAGGGGTTGACTTGGCCGAAGGTAAAATGCTCCGCGCGCGAGCCGTCCAGACGCACGCGGTAAGTGTTGCCTGAGTGCATAGAAATTTCGCTCCCGTCGCGGCCTCTCACGGTTGTATAATTATTGAATCCATGAGTGATGTAGAGCCAGCCGTCAAAGCCTCGCGTAAAGGAAGAATGCATCCCGTGGGTATCGCGTTCATATCCCAAAGGGCCGTAAAGTTTAGTTCTTCGATCCGCCTTGCCGTCGCCGTTGGTGTCTTCGAAATGCCAGATGTTGGGAATGCTCCAGGCAACGACGCCGTTCTTGTAAGGATAGAGGCCGATGGGAATGTTGAGGCCGTCGGCAAAAGTAACCACCGCGTCGTAACGGCCGTCGCCATCCGCATCCTCAATGACTTTTATAGAGTCTCTTCCCGGACGATTCGGCGGCGCGGCGAAGGGATACTCGTAGGAGTCCGTCACCCAAAGACGGCCGCGCGCGTCAAAAGCCAAGTTCATGGGCTTGGCGATTTCCGGTTCGGAGGCCACAAGTTCAATGACAAAACCCGGCGGAAGATGAAAGGTTCTCTGCTGCTCGCCGGGCGAAAGCGGATCGGTCGGACGAACGCCGGCGGCAAAGGGATCCTCCGCCGCAAACCCCGGCCAAGCAACCGCCAACGTCGCAAGAGACGTCGCTGAAAAGCAACAGCGCCGAAGAGAAGAAAACAAAGTTTGCATGAAACGGCGACATTGTAGCCGGGATTTTTGCCGTCCCCAAAGCAAAAACAGAGCCAAGCGCGGAAACGAGGCAGGCCAAACAGCCCGACAAACCGGGGCTGTCATTCGAGCATAACAAGATTTGCCGTCCTTTTGTCGTTCTGCTATGTTTTTGTTTTTCTTAGAAGAACGTTATGAGTGATGGGAATCAAAAGCGGAACCAGCGCAGGTTGGTTGGATATTGGCGAACCAACCTGCGGATTTTAGCCTTTTTGTTGAGTGTGTGGTTTGTTTCCAGCTGTTTGCTGAGCATTGTTTTTGTCGAACAACTCAACAAAATTCAAGTGGGCGGATTTCCTCTTGGATTTTGGTTTGCGCAACAAGGCACGATTTACGTCTTTATCGCGCTGACTTTTGTGTATGCGTTTTTGATGGAGCGTTTGGATCGGAAGCACAAAGTAAAGGAGAATCGCTGATGGGCATTCAAGGGTGGACTTATCTAATCATCGGGTGTTCCTTTGCGCTTTACATTGGGGTGGCGATTGCCTCCCGCGTGCGAAGCACTTCTGGGTTTTACGTGGCGGGGCAAGGAGTGCCGGCGGTGTTCAATGGAATGGCGACCGGCGCGGACTGGATGAGCGCCGCCTCCTTTCTCTCCATGGCCGGTTTGATTTCCTTCATGGGATATACCGGCTCCGTATATCTTATTGGGTGGACGGGAGGCTATGTTTTGCTGGCCTTGCTCTTGGCGCCTTATTTGAGGAAATTTGGAAAGTTCACCGTGCCGGATTTTGTGGGCGACCGTTACTATTCGAGCTTTGCCCGATTGGCGGCCGTCCTTTGCGCCGTGTTCATCTCCTTTACTTATGTGGCCGGACAAATGCGAGGCGTCGGGCTGGTATTTTCCCGCTTTCTAGAGGTGGATATAAATACCGGCGTTTTTGTGGGAATGGCGCTGGTCTTTCTTTATGCGACTTTGGGAGGCATGAAGGGCATCACTTATACCCAAGTGGCTCAATACACGGTTTTGATTATTGCCTATCTAATTCCGGCGGCTGCGATTTCCTTTCAGCTCACTGGAAACCCGATTCCTCAGTGGGGGTTTGGCGCCAAAATTGTGGAGGGACAGAACGCGGGAATGTATCTGTTGGAAGCGATTGATCAAATTCATCGGGATTTAGGATTCCCCGAGTACACGGCCGCCTTTGGCGTGGGCAATAAAAGTATGGTAGATGTTTTTGCGATTGCCGTTGCGCTCATGGTAGGCACCGCGGGACTGCCCCATGTAATTATACGGTTTTATACGGTAAAGAGCGTGCAGGCGGCGCGCTGGAGCGCCTTCTGGGCTCTGTTGTTCATCGGGCTTCTCTATACCTGCGCCCCCGCCGTGGCGGCTTTTGCCCGCGTCAACCTTATCCAAACGCTCCACGGAGAAGCATACGAACAGCGGCCGGAATGGTTCCAAAGTTGGGAACAAACGGGGCTGATTGCTTGGAAAGACAAGAACGGGGACGGGTTGATTCAATATGGACCCAAAGACCCATTTGTTGGAGATCCCGACTTTGCATTGCGCGAAGACGGCGGGCCGGAACTGGGCGCCTTTGGCGAGCCGCAGTTAAAGAACGAGCCTCTCGATAACAATAACGAATTATATGTGGACAATGATATTATGGTGCTTGCCAACCCGGAAATAGCCAATCTTCCGGCTTGGGTAGTGGCGTTAGTTGCGGCGGGCGGTTTAGCGGCGGCCTTATCCACTGCGGCCGGCTTGTTGCTTGTGATTTCCTCATCCTTATCCCACGACTTAGGGAAGCGAATTTTGAACCCGAAGATGAGCGAGAAGACCGAATTGATTTGCGCCCGGATTGCGGCCGGAGTGGCGGTTCTGATCGCCGGTTACTTTGGCATTGATCCGCCGGGATTTGTGGCGGAGGTGGTCGCCTTTGCGTTCGGACTGGCCGCCAGCAGTTTTTTCCCGGCGATTCTCTTAGGCGTTTTTAGCAAGCGAACTACAAGGGAGGGCGCCGTTAGCGGCATGCTTGCCGGCATTCTTTTTACCGCCAGCTATATTATTTACTTCAAAAAAATTGCGCCGGAATCCACGGCCGAAGATTGGTGGTTGGGAATTAGTCCTGAAGGGATTGGCGCCGTCGGCATGGTTGTTAACTTTGCCATCGCTCTTATCGTCAGCCGATTGACCTCTCCGCCCCCGGCGGAAGTCCAAGATCAAGTGGAACGATTGCGAGTTCCCGGCGAGGGTTGAACGGAAATCTGTTTGGGAGGCTTTGCTCTTTGGCGGCGGCCGCCGGGAAAAAGGCTTTGACGGAATTCTTTGGGGATAGGGTTGAGGGAAATGGTGGTTTATTTCAACGGAAGGCTTTGTTCTTTGGCGGAGGCGGGCGTTTCTCCGATGGATCGCGGGTTTTTGTTTGGGGACGGGGTTTATGAGGTGGTTCGCTGTTATGACGGGCGGTGGTTTCGGATGGAAGATCATGCGGCGCGTTTGGCGCGCAGTTTGTCTGCGATTGGGTTGGAGGGTTTTGACGTCGGGCATTTGGCGCAGGTGGGAGAGGATTTGTTGGAGGCGAATGGCGGACGGGGGGCGGACGCTGTTTTTTATCAGCAAGTCACTCGCGGTTGCGATGAGGTTCGGTCTCATGTGTATCCCCAGTCGCCTTCGTTGAAGCCGACGGTTTTCGGGATGGTGCGCTTGTTGGATCGAGACTTTCGGGAGCCGGCGGCGTCGGTGGTTTTGCTGGAGGATCGGCGTTGGGGGCGGTGCGATGTGAAGAGTATTTCGTTGCTGGGGCATGTGATGGCGGCCAACGAGGCGCGAGCGCAAGGAGCGGACGAAGCGGTGCTTTATCGAGGCGGGGTGGTTACCGAAGGAGCGAGCGTCAACGTGGCGGCGGTGATTGACGGACGGGTGCGGACGCATCCGGAGTCGCCGCAGATTCTCAGCGGCGTTTCTCGAAAGGCAATGCTGGAGATTTGCCAAGAGACGGGCATTCCTTTTGAGGAAAGGGCTTTTGGCGTTGAGGAGTTGAAGGCGGCTTCGGAAGTGTTTTTGATGGGGACGACGCATGAGATTTGGCCGGTTTGCGCGATTGACGGCGTTTTGCTGGAAGCGCCGGCCGAAGGGGGCGTGGTGAAGCCTCTGGCGCGGCGGTTTAGGGAGCGGACTCGGAGGAGCGCGGTTCGTCCCTGACGAAGTAGCTGAGGTTTTCGAGTTCGATGGCGAGATTGACGTTGTTGACCACGATGGTTTCCGGCACTTGGAGGATGATAGGGGCAAAGTTTAGAATGCCGGTGACGCCGTGTTGAACAAGTCGGTTGGCGGTCTCTTGGGCGGTGGCGGCGGGAATGCAGAGGATCGCCATTTTTGCCGGGTTGTCTTTGAGGAATGCGGCGAGTTCGCTCATCGGAAGGAGGGGGAGTTTGACGGTTTTGTTTCGTTGTCGATTGGGTTCGATGTCAAAGGCGGCGATAATTTCGAAGCCGGCCTGTTCAAAGCCGCGGTAGAAAAGCAATGCCAAGCCGAGGTTTCCGACGCCGACCATGATAACCGGCCGCAGTTTCTTTGTGCCCAGGACGTTGCCGATAACTTGGGAAAGCTGCGAAACGTCGTATCCCAGACCCCTTGTGCCGAACTGCCCGAAGTAGGCGAGGTCTTTGCGAATCTGAGTAGGTTTAACGCCGCCGGACTCGGCCAACGCTTCGCTGGAAACGGTTTGGATGCCGCCAGCCTTGAGCCGATTCAAACAACGAAGATAGACGGAGAGCCGATAAACTACCTGCCGAGGGATTTCGCATTGCCGGTTTTTCTCCGCCCCGAGGGTTTTTCGAGCCGCGCGCTGCTTTGGGTTGCCGAAAGACATGCCGAATTTCGAATGATCGGACCGTCAACACAACAGCGTCTGCCTTGTCGCCTGCGGAGGCTCTTTGTCCGAGCCAAAGCCACTGCTGTACCTTTAAAAAACAATCATCCTGAAATCAAGGCCGGTTTGTCAAGCATCAACCCGTTGCGCGTCGGAATTAAGCTGACAAATCTTTGGGATTGAGGGAAGATGCGCGCAAATCAGCGCCGTCCGCCGAGACGCCGATGGAATTAACCGAAGCCTTTTGTGAAAACGTTTATCTCTAACGGGAGGGTCGAAGCAAGCGCCGCCGACTGCTTGCAAGCGGCCTCCAACATCCTCGAGCAAGGGGGCGGTTTGCTAAAAAATCTCTCCGACGAAGTCTATTGCCGGCGGCTGTCGGAGGCCTTTGGCGCCTCCATCGGCGGGCATTACCGGCATTGTTTGGATCATTTTATATGTTTGCTCGAAGGAATGAAGTCCGGAGTGCTGGATTACGACAAGCGGCGGCGCGACGACCAAATGGAACGCCGCCGAGCGGCGGCTTTGACGGCTACGGAAGAAATCCGCGAGTCTTTGGCAATCTTGGACGTTTCTACTCTGGAACGGCTGATTATCGTTCAATGCAAAATACATTACGGCGCAGATCGAAGCCAGCAAGTGAAGTCCACGGCGGCCCGAGAGCTTCTATACGTCGTGGCGCACGCCGTCCATCACTTTGCCTTGATTGCTGTTATGGCAAAGGTCATGAATTTTCCGATTCCCGGCAACTTTGGCGTGGCGCCGTCTACTTTACAGCATCGCTTCCGGACGTCCGGCGGCGTTTTGGCGTAGGGGGGCAGATTGCGCGTGGCGATGCCCGATGAAATTGCGGATTGGGTTCCGGCTGATTTTTCCCGGTGGCCGGCGGCAAAACAAGCGGTTTTGATTGTCTTGTCCACCTTTGTCTCGGAAGACTTCACTTGCATTGGCGCGGCCTTGCTGGCCGGAGTGGGCGCCCTGCCTCAATGGATTGCCGGGACAAGCGTTTTCGTTGGGATTTGGTTGGGAGACGCTCTGCTTTACGGATTGGCGCGGGGAGCCGGCTTTCGCCTTCGGCGCTGGGGTTGGTTGCGGCGGCGGCTCAATTCTCCACGGGTTCGAGAAGCGGAAACGTGGTTTCAGAAACGAGGTTGGGCGATGCTTTGGCTGTGCAGGGTGATTCCCGGCGCCCGCCTGCCGACTTATTTGGCCGCCGGTGTTGTGCGGTTGCCGGTGCTTCGGTTCTTGGCGGTAACCGGAGCGGCGGCCTTGCTTTGGACGGCGGCGATTTTTCTGGTAGTGGCGATGGTCGGCGTTGCCCTCGGAGATTGGCTGCGGCGGTTTGAGAACGGTTTCTGGGGGATTTTGGCCATTGCCGTACTTTTGTTCTTCGGCATCCGTCTGTTGCAACGGCGTCCGCTACTGCGGACTCGGTGGCGATTTTTGGCGGCGAGTCAAGCGATTTTCGGGCGATGGTCTCGTTGGGAATTTTGGCCGGCCTGGCTTTTCTATCTTCCCGTGGTTTTGGATTATTTGCGCTTGGGGCTTCGGCATCGGGACTGGACGCTCCCTTCCGCCGCCAATCCGGGCATGGAAACCGGTGGCATGATCGGAGAGTCCAAGCTGGCCGTGTTGAAAACGCTTCAACGGATTGCTCCGGATTTTACCGCCGAAGCCGGTGCCGTTTCCGGGCAAAGCCTCGCCGAGCGAAGGGCGGCGTTTCAGCGTTTGATGGAAGAGCGCCATTGGACTTATCCAGTCGTCATCAAACCAGACGTCGGCCAGCGCGGAAGCGGCGTTCGCAAAGTTTCCAATCTCGCGGCGGCCGAAGAATGCCTCAAAGTCGATGGATTCCTTCGCATTGCGCAGCGCTATGTTCCCGGCCCCCGTGAGGCGGGCATTTTTTACTATCGCCGCCCGCAAGAGCGGAAGGGCCGGATTTTTGCGATCACGCACAAAGTGTTTCCCAAACTTATCGGCGACGGAAGGCGAACGCTGCGAGAACTCATCCAAAACGACGAGCGAGCCGGTCTAATCGCCGCTGTCTATCGCCGCCGTTTCCAAGCGCAGTGGGACCGCGTATTAGCGGCGGGAGAGCCTCTGCGGTTGGTGGAAGCCGGCAATCACGCGCAGGGATGCGTTTTCAAGGACGGCGCCTTCCTTTACTCCCGCCAGTTGGAAGAGCGCGTCGATCAAATCTCGCGCCAAGTGCCGGGCTTTTACTTCGGCCGCTACGACGTGCGTTACGAAAGCGAGTCTTTGTTAAAAGCCGGCCAAAAGTTTCAAATTGTCGAACTCAACGGCGCCTCGGCGGAAGCCACGAACATTTACGATCCCGACCATTCCCTGCTGGACGCCTACAAAATCCTGCATCGGCAATGGGAAATCGTCTTTGCCATCGGCGCGGCCAACCGAAAAAAGGGCGCAAAGACCGACTCTCTTTGGCGACTATGGAAAGCTTGGAGGCGTTGCCGGAATCTGTCGAAAAGACACTTGCCGGCGGATTGAGCATGTGCACGGTGATCTTCATTCCAACCGGCGACGGCTGTCGAGTGGGCATGAACCGCGACGAATTGCGAACGCGGGCAAAAGGCACGTTCCCCGCGCCGCGCATTGTGAACGGTCTGCCCGTTCTGGGGCCGAGAGAATCTTCCGGCGGCTCATGGACGTGCGCCAACGCCGCCGCTGCCGCCTTTGCCTTGCTCAATTGGCATCCCGCTCAAAAAGCCTCCGCCAAAACAAAGGAACTCCAAAACACAGTCAGCCGTGGAACCATAGTGGAATCAGCGGCCGGCTGCCGCCATTCCGCCGCTGTCGAAACAATGTTTTCCAAACAACCGTTGCCTCGCATCCGCCCCTTTCGATTGCTGGGAATTTTCAACGTGAACAAAACCTTGCGCGAGTGGCGCTGGGACGGAAAGGAATTGTCCCGCCGGGATTTTGCTTGGGAACCCCGCTTATGGGCTTCTTCCAGCCTCGACGAAGAAACCGCCCAACAAACGAGGCAAGCCGTCTTCCAAAGCGCCCTGTCCGCCAAAGACTTCGGAAGCTTGCATTGGTTGCGCTCTCTGCACCGAACGCACCTCCCAGAAAAAGGCCCGTTCTCCATCTGCATGCATCGCAAAGAAGCGTCCACCCTCAGCTACACCGAAACCGAAATAAACAGAAGCCGCATCCGAGTCCGTCACCTAAACGCCCCGCCCTGCGCATCCGAAAATCCCGGCAACCGCAAAAACAAAACCTTCCCTCAACCGCAAGAGCGCGAAATCCAACTGGCAAACTTGGCTTCGCCCGGCGGAACAAAACCGCAATTGCCCCAATTTTCCGCCGCCGATCATCCGCCGAGCTTTCACCCGCAAAAGTAGCGACTCTGCTGAATTCCTCGCCGGCAAAAAAGCCTTCAGCGGGAAGTTGAAATTCGTTTTTTGGGATTGCTTAGGAGATTGAGTTGGTTTAAATCTTCCGTCGGCAAGGATGTCCTAAAAAAACTTTGTTTTTCCTGCTGGAGCAGAGGCCTTGCCGGGGCCTGTTGACGAGTCCTTTCATTTCCTCTCTCCAGCAGGTTTTTCTGTTTTTTCCCGTCCACGCCACCGCCAAATGATTTTAACAATGCCGCGGACGACGCCTTTGTTTTTTCCTTTGATTGCGGAGAAATCAAAATCCAAAGTTGCGCTCCGCCCAACCAATCGCCAAAATGAATCGCCAAAAGCAAATGCACGAAACGCCCAAAACGATTATGCGACTCTTTATCCGACAGATCCGCCAAAGGATCGGCCTTCTCCTCCTGTGCGCAACATCAACCCCGCTCCTTGCCCAAGAAAGCTCCCAATTCCTCCGCTTCGTGGAAACCGGACCGCAAACCGGCCGCGTGGAAACCGCCCTCACTTCCTATCAAACCGCCGCCGGCGTCCAAGTTGACCTTGTGGCCGCCATCCACGTCGCCGACAAAACCTACTACCAAACCCTAAACCAACGATTCTCCACCTACGACGCCGTCCTCTACGAAATGATCAAAATCAAAAAAACGCGTCCATCACCTGCCAAAACCAGTCCAATCCCGCCGACAAACCGCAAAAGAAACCGATCCAGCCAAGCCTCCAAAAACCCCCGCGTCGCCGGCCAAATCCTGGCCGTTCAAATGCAAAAAGCCATGCAATCCCTCCTCAAACTCCAATCCCAAGTGGAAGAAATCGACTATTCGCCCGCCAACTTCATCCACGCAGACATGGACGCCGCCACCTTTGCCCGCCTCCAAAACCAAAAGAAAGAAAACTTCCTCACACTCATGCTCCAATCCGCCCTCCAAGAACGGCGCATGCAACTCTCCGGCCAATCGCGCCCCCCATCCCTTGCCGAAATCTTCCGCGTCCTCTCCAGCGGCGACAGCGCCCACTCCCTCAAATGGCTCTTCGCCCGCCAACTCGACCAAGTCGAACTTATGCTCTCCGGCATCGACCAAGGACTCGACGGCAAAGGCTCGGTCATCATCTCCCAACGCAACCAAGTTGCCCTCGACGTCCTCGACCAACAACTCCGCCAACCCCAAAAACGCAACATCGCCATCTTCTACGGCGCCGCCCACATGCCCGACCTCGAAAAACACCTGCGCAAACGAGGTTTTCGCAAAACCGACCACCAATGGATCTCCGCTTGGAAACTCCAACCCAAAACCGCCAAACAAACCCAAAATAATGGGATCGGAAAACATTGAACTCAAACATGGATCTGGGCGCGGCGTTCGCGCTTTGCATAATTTTTTGAAGTATTGCGAGACGGGCAAATCGGCTATGATGAACAAAGACGGAATCGAGAAAAAGGCACGCGAGGCGGGCGCGGCGCAAGAGGTGCGCAAGCACCTGAAGCACTTGAAAATCAACCGGGACTTGTATAAATCCCGGTGGATTTGGGAACTCCTGCAAAATGCCCGCGACGCCAGTGCCGGTAAGACCAGGAGCTTGACAGCTTCCGTAGAACATCAGGAGGGCGAACTCGCCTTCCTGCACAATGGCAGTGGATTCACCGGCAACCAGGTATACTACCTCATCCACCACGGTTCGACGAAGGTCGAGCTTAAAGGTACCATCGGGCAATTTGGCAGTGGGTTTCTCACGACCCACCTGCTTTCCTCAAAAATTGACGTTTCCGGTTTCTTGAACGACGGTCAATCTTTCGAGTTCCGGCTGGAACGGGAAACCGGTTCCATTCAGTCCATTGCCGCACTGCTGAATAAGGCGTGGGATGATTTTAAGCCCTCCAATAAACCCCTTACGGTAGCCATGCCCAACGAATTTACTACCCGGTTCGTGTATCCTATCAGTAAAGAAGCATCAGAAGTGGTTGCAGAAGGCATTGCCAATTTGAAGCGATGCGCCCCCTTCGTAGTTGTTTTCAACCACGAGTTTTCCACCATTAACATTAAGTCTGCGGGCGGCACTACCAAATTCGAGGTAACAGAGCGCGAGTTGCTGGAGAAAGATGGGCCGCAATTGGTAACTGTTGAGGAAACCGATGGCGGAATTCATCGGAAAAGGAAGTACCTTCTAGCTCAGAGAGAGAAGGATTCCGTGGCAATCCCTTTGTCAATGTCGGAGGGCAGCTTTATATGCCTGCCGCTTGATGATATTCCCCGTCTTTTCTTAGGTTTCCCTCTAGTAGGCACCGAGAACTTCAGCTTCCCGGCGGTCATCAATAGCTTCAGGTTCGCGCCTACGGAACCCCGGGATGGTGTATGCTTGTGGCGATCTCAAGGGGTTGAAAACAACGAAAACCAAGAAAACCAAGCAGCCCTTGAGAAAGCTTGTGGTTTGCTCGTCGAAATGTTGCAATTTGCAACTGACTCCGGCTGGAGCAACACTTACCGCTTGGCCGAAATCCCCGACCTCCAGCCGCAAAAGTGGCTGGGCGAGGTTAAATTTCGCGATTTTCTCAAGGAATCGCTTATCGCGAGAATCCGCCAAACCCCGGCGGTTCGCAACGAATCCGGCAAAGCCATTCCTCCCAAAGAATCGGAAATCCCCTGGGCGGATACGGCGGAGGGCGTAGCCGATCTCTGGGACTTGCTGGTCGAGCAGCGGAAAGACGGGGATATATGGCCGCGCCGGGATGAGGCCGCCGGCTGGTGCGATGCCGTCAAGAGTTGGGAAAAGCTGTCGCAGCCCGAGCCGCTGCCTTACGACGGAGTGATTGACGGGCGGAAACTGGCGTCGAAGGTTGATTCCGTATCCCACGACAAGTCGGTTAACGTGACCACTCATCGCATCAGCTTCCTTGCAAATAACCTAAGGGAGGGAGTATCCGCCATCGATTGGCTTGACCGGTTGATTGGCTTTCTCCGCGCTAATGGTCAGGGCGAGGCGGTTAGAGAACACCGCATAGTGCCGAGCCAAGGGGGCTTTCTCCGCGCATTGCCGAACCTGCATCGCGATGTCGGCATAAGCGAGGAACTGAAAGCCGTCGCCGGTTTGCTGGAATGGCGGATTAAGCCCGAACTGCGGGACACCCGGATAACTTCCCTTGCGGAAGTATCCGAGTCGCAGGATTGGGGCAACGATTACGTTATCGGAGAGCTTATCAAGAGGCTTCAGGAACGCGCTGACAAGAACCCCGACGCCGCTTTTGCGGAGGCCAGCGTTCGGCTATTCGCTTGGATAGTCAAGCAGAAGAAATGGGATTTGTTGCGGGGCTTCCCGGTGTTCTCTAATGAGTCCCCGCCTGCACAGCGGCGAGTCATCAAACTGGATCGGGCCGTGGATGACGCCTTGAGACCTCTTGCTCCTGTTTCGGCTTGGCTGCCAAAACTTCAAGATTTCGACAAACTTTTCCCTAGTCGATATACCTTGGCCAATGCCTTCTCAAAGGCTGTGTCTGATCCCAAGGTTTGGGAAGTCTTGGAAGCGGATGGGTTTGTCCGAAGGGATGTCATTATCACCAGAAAGATGCAGGTAGATTTCAACACCTTCCTACCTGACGAGCCGCTAACTGACGGGGAGCATAAGACTTTAGAGAAAGTCTCCATAACTGATGTTGCTTTCCTAACCGAAAAGGACATCGGAATTATGAACCGGGTGCGCCAAAATAAAAGTCTTGCCCAGCGATTTTGGCGTTTTCTAACCGAGTATTTGATTGAGAGGGATTCCATCGGTTTGGAAACCAAAGAGGCTCCTTGCGATTGCCAAGAGAACAAAAACCATCATTACTATCCCGCCGAATGGCTAATACCCGTATCCGACAACAAGTGGGTTCCGTTTTCAGCCGAAGGTTCCAGAGGAGGCGCGCGTAAAGCGGACGCCCAATCGCTCGCCGAGTTGTTGCGCGGCAGCGGATGGTCTCTCGACGACAGCCCCGCCGCCGTCAAGCTTTTGGAAGCCATCGGGGTAACGCAGTTCGATTTGACGCGCTCGCTCATGGCAAAGACCGACGAAGAACGCGCCGAGCAAGAGAAAGAATTCACAAGGATACTGACTTCCACAGGCGGCGACTTGAAACCCGTCAGCGAATTCGCGGAAGACCTGAAAGATGACCCGGAGCTTCTCGAGCATCTCGCCAAACGGCGGAAAAACAGGCAGATTGTGCGCGACAATCAGTGCTTGGGCAAGGAAGTGGAAAAGTGGGTTAAAGAGAAGCTTGAAGAAAAGTTTAAAGGAGAGTTTACCGTTCGGAATACCGGAGTTGGATCCGACCTCGCGATTGAAGACTTGGCTACTCTTGAAATAAACAAGTCCGATCGGCGTTGGCTTGTTGAGGTGAAAGCCACCCGAATTCAAGAAGTGAGAATGACCGCCACCCAAGCAAAAACCGCCGTTCAAGAATTTCAAGAAGGGAAAAGGTTTTTCCTGTGTGTCGTTCCGGTGTCTGGTGAAACCACCGACTTGGAATCGGATGAAAGACGGAAGGCTATGCGGGAATCTATGCGCTTTGTGCAAAACATCGGCCGCCGTGTGAAGCCATTGTGTAAAGCACTTGACGGATTCAAGGCGTTGCGAGGCGATATTACTGCTGCTGCATCCCAAGGCGTTCGATTAGAAGTGGAAACCGGCGCCGCACGAGTTCGAATTGCCAGCTCCGTTTGGCAAGACGATGGCTTTACTCTTTCGGAGCTTCCCGACCGCCTCAACTAATTGGGCGGCGGTAACAGCGCCGATTCCTTGTCTACAAAAAGAATCTTCGCCGCATTTTCCGCTTGACACCGCCCTGCCTTTTCCCCTAACCTTCCCAAATGCACAAATTCTTTACCCTACAATCCATCGCATGCCTCGCCCTTGGCGCGGCGCTCTTCGCCGGTTGCGCCACATTTCCCGAAAAACAGGAAAAGGCAACTTCACCGTTGACGGCCGGCAATGTCACGCTTCAATTGAAAAAAGGGGAGACGACAAAAGACGAAGTTTTGAAAACATTCGGCTCGCCAAACATCGTCACCAAGAATCGCGAGGCGGACGAAGTTTGGAACTACAACCGCATGAACTTTACCACGCGAGTTGGGGCAGACGCGTTCGGTTTGGGATTGATAGGCGGTTTGGCAGGCGGTAGTGGTGCAAGCGGCGGTGGTCTAGGTGTTGGCGGCGGCCGAGCCGTATCCACGGCCACCACCAAGAGTTTTGATCTGATGATTACCTTCGACGAAAACGACGTGGTCAAAGACTATTCCATCATCCAAGCAAGTTTCTAAAAATCCACTGCCATGAAATTCCATTCTCTTTCTTCCTTAATGATTGTCTGCGCGATTGCCCTCTTGGGAAGCGGTTGCGCCAGCAGAGCCAATCTCTCGCCAATGCAAAAGCGGCAGATTACAACCCACCAAATCGAAGGCTCGTACGAAAATGTTTATCGCGCCGCCATGACCGTGCTTCAAGACCAAGGCTACGTCGTCAAAAATACGGACATGGCAAGCGGCCTCATCGTCGCCAACGTGGATCGAGAAACCAGCGAGTCCAGCCAGTTTTGGCAGGCTCTTTTGATTGGCGACGTTGTGGACAAGGGAACGTTCATCGAAGCCACCATCACCGTCGGGACGATTAACGACTCATTGCAAGAAATTCGAATCAGCCTACAGGAGACACGATACAATCGATACGGCGGAAAGACGGACATCAAACAGCTTGTGAGCCCAGAGGCTTATCAAGAGCTGGCCAATCAAATTACGGTGGAAACCAAAAGGCGGGAGGCTCTGGGCAGATGACGCATTGACTTTGAGACCGTTTGACAAAGGCTACGAAAACCAATCCTCGTTATGCTTTCCCTTAAATTAATGGATAAACTGGACAACCCGATCTTGCCGCCGCTCAACCTTTTCCTTAGTCTACCCGAATGCAAAGCAAATTCTTTTCGCTCCGTTTTATCTCGTGCTTACTTTTGGTGATTCTCCTTGCCGGTTGTGCCACGCCCGCCAAGCATATGCCCCGGATTTCCCTTGGCATGAGTAAAGAGCAAGTTGTCCAAAAACTAGGCGATCCCACCGTCGCCCGCGGCGCCATCCGCAACAAATTCGACCAACCCGTCGAAGTTTGGGAATACCACCTCGCTTTGCCGGAAGATGCTGGCGCCAAAGTTGCCTTTACAACAGCAACTTTTGAAATAGGTGCGTTTGTCCACCGAGATATAAAGAATTACTGGCTTTATTTTGTGGAGGACAAGCTGGTTCGCTGGGGAGAAGCGGGCGATTGGGAAAGAGAGGCGAGCCAAATCTACGAATTCCAATTCAATCCCTCTCCCCAACTTTAGCGTCCAGCAGTTTTCCTTTCGTTCCTCCTTTGTTCAAAAAATAAGCGATTATGACTGAAAACAAGGTTCATTCCGCATCCACAACGCGCCGCGAGTTTGTGAAAAGCGCGGGGAAAATGGCCGCCGTTTCGGCCTTGGCCGGCCAAGCATTGCCTCACGTTCACGCCGCCGGCGAAGAAACCATTCGCGTGGCTTTGATCGGTTGCGGCGGACGCGGCACGGGCTCCGCCGCCGATGCTTTGCGCGTAACCAGCCATCTCACCCGGCTCGTGGCGATGGCTGATGTGTTTGACCATCGCTTGTCCGCCAGTCACGGCGCTTTGAAGCGAAGCTTTGCCGGCCAAGTGGACGTGCCTCAAGAGCGCCGCTTCATCGGCTTTGACGGCTACAAACACGCCATCGACTCGTTGCGTCCCGGCGACGTCGCCATCTTTGCCACGCCGCCGGCCTTTCGTTGGGTGCACTTCGCCTATGCCATTGAAAAGGGAGTGAACGTCTTCATGGAAAAGCCGATAACGGTGGACGGGCCAACCACTCGGCGAATGCTTGAATTGGGAAAAAAGGCGGCGCAAAAAAACCTCAAAGTCGGCGTCGGCTTGATGGTAAGACACTGCCGCGCTCGGCGAGAGTTATTCAAGCGCGTCCAAAACGGCGAGATCGGCGACATCGTGTCGATGCGAGCCTATCGCATGCACGGTCCTGTGGGCTTTGCCTTCTCCGGACCCAGACCAGATGGCGTTAGCGAATTGATGTATCAAGTTTCCCGCTTTCATAGCTTTCTATGGGCGAGCGGCGGCCTTTTCAGTGATTTTTACATACACCAAGTGGACGAGTGTTGCTGGATGAAAAACGCCTGGCCCGTGCAGGCGCACGCGCTTGGAGGAAGACATTATCGCGGCAACAACGTTGACCAAAACTTCGATTCCTACGCAGTGGAATACACCTTTGAAGACGGCGCCGTCTTTCACTTCAACGGCCGCACAATGGTAGGTTGTCGAGACCAGTTTGCCAGCTACCTTCACGGCGCTAAAGGCTTGGGCATTGTTTCCACTAGCGGCCACTCGCCCGGCCGATGCCGCACTTTCCAAGGCCAACAAATTGCCCGCCAAAACATGCTCTGGGCTTATCCCCAACCGGAAAAGAATCCCTACGCACTGGAGTGGGAAGACTTGATGGACGCAATCAAAAACGACCGCCCTTACAACGAAGTGGAACGAGGCGCTCTTGCCAGCCTAGTTTCCTCTATGGGACGCATGGCGGCGCATACCGGCCAAGTGGTTACTTACGACGACATTTTGAACTGCGAGCATGAGTTTGCGCCCAATGTGGACAAACTAACCTTCGACTCCGAAGCGCCTTTGAAAGCCAACGCCGAGGGCAAATACCCCGTTCCCCTTCCCGGCATTTCCCGCAACCGCGAATACGATCCCGCCTTTGTTCAAGCTATCTAAAAGCGCGCCACTTTCTTTTATACAATTTATACGGGAGGAGGGGCGTCGTTTAGAATTGGCCAGTTTCCTTCCATTGCGGCATGTTCGTTCAACCAGCCGCGTTCTAATGCGTTGAGACGAAGCTCTTCATATAAAAGCCAATGAAACCAAACTGCGCGGCCTTGCGAAGTGGCTTGCGTTTTGGCGGTATCGTCTAGATGTTCCTCAAATCGCCGCTGCAAGTTTTTCGACTTGCCAATGTAAAGAATATGCCCATCAAACGAAGTTAACACATAACAACCCGAATCTTCCGGCACTCGGCGATAAACGCTAAGTTGAAACGGAACTTTCTCCTGCGGCGGCGGATGCAACTTGGCAACGTTCACAATTCTATATCATCGCCCATTTCGCTACGATTGAGCGCTTGGAACATTTGAGACACGACAACATTGATAGCGGCATTATTCATGGAACTTGCGCGAGACCCAGGTTGCCACCAGTCAGGATGTCCGATAGTAGCATACTCCTCGCTACCATCTATTAGCATATTTTCAAAACACCGCTCCAGATGAGATTGCATCGTCTCGACAGTGTAACTGTTTTTCGGTTGCGCTTTATTAAAAATAAAAAACTGACCCGAAAACCTACAAAAAACCCCAACCCCGTTATATTTGTAAAGGACGGAATTGGATCCGTCATCTAAGATGTTAGCAATTGCCTTCCAATAGTTCAGGAAAACCCTCTTTTGCGTCTCGAAATCATTCAAAGCATTAAGAGGGTTGCTGGGGGTAAGAACGTTTGAGACAATTGCTTTAACGAAGGAGTCTTGCTTGATGGTTTTGCCTTTGGGATATTCATCGTTGGCCATGCGAATCTTGCCAAACCAAGGCGAGTTCGGTTCTTCATTGAGGTATTCTACGATTTTCAAGGCTTTATTCACTTCGCCTTTATCGACAATCTTTCTTATCCAACTAGGAAGCGTTGGCATTTCTTCTACTTCTCGAGATTTTGTCAAGCGGGCTTGGATGCGTTGCGAAACTGCCTTGTCCACGCTTTTCTGAGTCGTGTTCACAATGAGAAAATGGCACATCTGATGAATTTTAGGCAATTCGACGGCGATGTTGATTGACACTTCAAAATCGAGGATGCGCTCCAGAGCCTTTGGATATTTTAATGGTTTTTTCGCTGCGATTTCAGTTGCCATCCGCAGGCCTTCGAGGCGGTGTTGTCCGTCCACAACGCTGAACGGTCCGACGTCCTTCAAGCGGAAGGATATGGTGTTTGTGTCCTCGTCGTGAGCGATAGCTTTGTCCGTGGCTAGAAAGACGGAAGTCGGCAGGAAGGCGTCTTTCTCATTTTGTCCGTCCAGAATGTAGTTGGCCAGTTTTTTGGCTCGCGCTTTGTTCAACACGCGTTGATAACCGGGTTCGTCGGGATTTTCCGGGTCGAGTTTTTCGACGGAATAAAAGTTCTCTTGCAGAAGCGTTCCAACTTTCAAAGAGGTAGCGAAGAGCTTCAAGTCGCCTTGGGTGACTTGCGCGGCCGGCGCGGTAATGATTTCGTTTTCCATTGGATAATTCCTATGATTTCTTAATCAAAAAGGCAAAAATTATCGGGAACGGACGATGGGCGCAAGCCAAATCTTCGCTCTTTTGCTTTTGGCGTCTTGGTTTGACCCGGCGGGGATTTTTGCGCAGTCTTTCTTTTTATGGGCAACACTTTTGGGAAAGTTTTCCGCATCGCCACTTGGGGCGAGTCGCACGGAGGCGGCGTGGGCGTGGTTGTGGACGGTTGCCCGCCCAAGTTGCCGTTGACGGAGGCGGATATTCAGCCGGAGTTGGATCGGCGGCGGCCGGGTCAATCTCGGATTGTGACGCCGAGAGATGAAGCGGATCGGGTTCAAATTCTTTCGGGGACTTTTGAAGGGCGGACTTTGGGAACGCCGATTTCCATGCTGGTTCGCAATCAAGATGCTCGGCCGGAGGCGTATGCGGAGATGGCGTCCAAGTTTCGTCCTTCGCATGCGGATTACACTTATATGGCGAAGTACGGCGTTCGGAACTGGCAAGGCGGAGGGCGGAGCAGCGCGCGGGAAACGATTGGGCGAGTGGCGGCCGGCGCCATTGCCAAGAAACTTTTGAAGAGCCGATTTGGCGTGGAGATTGTGGCCTATGTGCAACAAGTACGGGAGATTCAGGCGGCCGTCGTTCCTGAAAAGGTGAGCATTGAAGAGGTGGAAGGCAACATTGTGCGCTGTCCGGATTCAGCGGCGGCGGCGGCGATGATTCGTTTGATTGAGCGGATGAGGAAGGCGGGAGACAGCGTGGGCGGGATTATTGGCGGGTTGGCTCGCGGAGTTCCGGCCGGCTGGGGAGAGCCGGTGTTTGATCGGCTGGAGGCGGATTTGGCCAAGGCGATGCTCAGTTTGCCGGCAAGCAAGGGGTTTGACGTGGGTTCTGGTTTTGAGGGTGTTCGATTGACTGGGCTAGAACATAACGACCCGATGCGGGCGCAAGACGCGGAGGATTCTTCCGGCGGGCGATCTTCTTCGGGCGTTCGCTTTGTCGCCAATCGTTCTGGGGGCGTTCAAGGGGGAATTTCCAACGGGGCTTTGATTTACTTCCGCGTGGCGTTCAAGCCGACAGCGACGATTATGCATCCGCAGGAGACGGTGGACGAGGATTTCAAGGAAGTTACCTTGCGCGGCCGAGGTCGGCACGATCCTTGCGTTTTGCCAAGGGCGGTGCCGATGGTGGAGGCGATGACGGCGCTTGTTTTGGCGGATCACGCGATGCGGCAGCATGCGCAGTGTCATTTTTGAAGGGCGCAAACGGTTTGACGCGGGCTTTTCCGGGCGAGAGGTTTTTGGGAAAAGAAAGGCTTTCCATGCGCAAAGTTTTCCGTTAGGTTTTTAAGAGATGTTCCAAGCAACTTCTCCGCCTTCGGATTGGAAAGGGATTCTCAGGCAGTTGGGTCCCGGGCTTATTATATCGGCCAACATCGTCGGCTCCGGGGAGTTGATTATGACCACCAAGCTGGGCGCCGAAGCCGGGTTTGCGCTTTTGTGGTTTATCATTTTAGGATGCATGATTAAAGTGTTTCTTCAAGTGGAGCTGGCTCGCTACGCCATTACTAGGGGAAGTTCCACTTTGGAAGCGTTGAATTCCGTTCCCGGCCCCAGAATTCCCGGCCCTCGGGCTTGGGCGTTTGGATTGGCGTGGTGTTGGAGTGTCGTGCGCAAAGAGGTTTGCAAGGCGCGGGCGCCGCAATCTAAGGGGCTCTCTTGGTTGGTAGGGTGTTGGGTTGTCATGTTTGTGGCCACGTTTTTTCAACTTTCGGGGATGGTAGGAAGCATTGCCGAAGTGTTTCGAATGGGCGGGCTTACCTTGCCGAATGCCGTTTGGGCGTTTTTCATCACGGCTTCCTGCGCCGCGCTGTTGTTTGTCGGTCGCTATGGGTTTATTGAAAAGTTCTCGACCGGGATGGTGGCCGGATTCACTCTGTTTACGATTGCCTCTGTTTTTTCGCTTTATTGGACGGATTACGGCATTACGGCTGGAAACCTTGCCGAAGGACTGCAGTTCCGACTCCCCGACAAGTTCACGACGGCCTTTGCCGCTTTTGGCATTATTGGCGTGGGCGCTTCGGAGTTGATCTATTATCCATATTGGTGTTTGGAAAAAGGATACGCGAAGCGCATCGGCCCTGACGACGGCACGGAAGCGTGGCGAAAACGGGCGCAGGGCTGGATTCGGGTGCTTCAATGGGACGCTTGGCTTTCTATGATTATTTACACCGTCGCCACTGTGGCCTTCTACCTTCTTGGCGCCGCAGTGCTTCATAGCCAAGGGCTGAAGGTAGAAAACGAGGATATGATCTCCACCTTGTCCAATCTCTACCAAGCTTCGTTTGGCTCTTTGGGTTTGGTGGTGTTTTTGATCGGCGCTACGATTGTGTTGTATTCGACTCTTTTCATATCTACGGCGTCCAATGCCCGGTTGTCTGCGGATTTGCTGCGCATTGGAAATTGGGTTGCCGCAGACACCGAGACGCAAAGGCGGCGCCACATCAAAACGGCCTGCGTGGTACTCCCCGCGCTCTACTTTGTATTCTTTATGGCGGTAGGCGAGCCTCTGACTTTGGTTCTAATTGGCGCATTAGCGCAGGCGTTGATGCTTCCCTTCCTCTGTTTTGCCGTGCTTTGGTTCCATTATCGCAAGCCGCCGGAAGTCGGCGGGCGGCTTTCTGCCGATCTCTACGCTCTTCGTCCCGGGAAAGTCTGGATGATGTTTCTCTGGATCGCTTCTGTTTTGATGGCCAGCGCGGGGATGTACCAACTTGTGGAAAAATTGCGGGAAACCATCTAATTCCATGTTGCCGAAGTCCGGCTTTTTGATAAGTTTACGGCAGTTCAAAAAAGAAAAGAACAAGGTTATGAATGCAGAAAAAAAGGCGCCGCAGGAATACTTGGCGAAGGATCGGATGAAGGCCGGGCGCGCCGAGTTTCATGACGGCCGAACTCGCAAAGTAATTTCCGGAAGCCATTTGCATACGCTGCTGGCGACGAACATATCGGGAGAGCTTCGGCAACGCTTGAAGGGAGGAGACTGCCATGTCTTGAATTGCGACATGCGGCTTTTGGTAAAGCGTAGCGGGCTTTACGCCTACCCCGACGTTCAAGTAGTCTCTGGCGCGCCGGTGTTTGCCGATGAAGCCAATGACACACTGCTCAATCCCAAAGCGATTGTGGAGGTTTTGTCGGACAACTCGGCGGCTTGGGACCAAGGAGGAAAGTTTTGGCACTATCGGCATCTGGACTCGTTGGTGGAGTATTTGTTGGTTTCGCATCGGACGTGGTTAGTAGACCACTACGTAAAGCAATCGGGCGGCGTTTGGATGTTGAAGACGGTGGAAGGGAAGGAAGGGGCGCTACAACTGATGTCCGCCAAGTGCCAGCTGCCTTTGTCTGAGATTTATGGGAACACGGGCGTCAGTTCCACCGCGACGCCGACGACGGCGCTATAAGATTTCATCTTGTCAACGGCACAAGATCTAATTGACAACACTATCCTATGATACTAACTGGAATTGCGGATGAAGCGGGCGCCTCCATTGACGCGCAAATTCAAGCAACAAAAGAATTGGGCTGGAAACACATCGAGGCGCGCTCGGTGAAGGTGGAGGGATTTCCCAAAGCCAACCTTCACGATCTAGACGAAGCCGCGTTGGACATCGTAGAGCAAAAGTTGGCGCAAGCAAGTGTGAAAGTGTATGCATTGGGATCGACCATTGCCAACTGGAGCAAGAAAGTGGAAGATCCTTTTGATCTATCGGATGTGGAACGGGCGATTCCCCGCATGCAACGGCTGGGTATAAAGTTTGTGCGCATTATGAGCTACGCCGTGCGCGAAGGCGAAGATCAGATGGAGGAGGAACGTTTTCGCCGGGTTCGGGAAATCACAAAACGTTTCGTGAACGCCGGTTTGACCCCGGTTCACGAGAATTGCATGAACTATGGCGGAATGAGCTGGCGACACGCGCAGAATCTGCTAGAAAACGTCCCCGGATTAAAATGGGTCTTTGACACGGGAAACCCCGTCTTCAACGACGATCGTAGCCGTCCGGCGCCCCATCCCAAGCAAAACCCTTGGGAGTTTTGGACGCACGTTAAAGAACATGTCGCTCATATTCACATCAAAGACGCAATCTGGTCGCCGGAAAAAAACGACGCAGACTACACGATGCCCGGCGACGGCGACGCGGAGGTCAAACGCATCCTCAAAGACGCCTTTGCCGGCGGCTACGACGCGGGGATTTCGATTGAGCCTCACCTTGCGGTCGTGTTCCATGACGATTCTAAAACCGCCTCTGATCCGGAGATATACAACAGCTACATCCGCTACGGCCGTCGAATGATGGAAGTCATTGACGCGATAAAAGAAGAAATAGAACGTGAGTAAACCACATACGCAGGATGGTTTTTTCGCGCCGGGGACCGCATAAAAAGGAAAACTATGTATCATTTCAAAGATTTTGCGCCGCAGGTTGTCAAAAAAAGCTTTTTCAAAATAGATTATGAATCTTTTGAAGAGGTGTTAGCTACCGCAAACGCATGGATTAGGGATCGCAAGATTGAAGTTCTGAACATAGAAACGGTGGTTTTGCCAGACACGCGGGGAGGAGTCGGACAGACGCAGATATGTACGATTCCGATAATAGTAGGTAATTCATACCGGTATCAGTTTGTCAGAGTTTGGTATAAGAAGTAAATTGACAAAAAATCGTCGCAAGATGGAGCGAGTGTTTCTTTTTTTCCGCGCTTCATATAGACATTGCCCGATTCTTTGTTGCTCTTGCGCATCGGGGTTTGCTTTGCTGTCGAGATTGTTCTAGTAGTCTTCAATTGTTATGGCTTACGCATCTTTTAGGAAGTTTCTTGAAACGCTGGAACACGAGGGAGAGCTGATTCGAGTAAAGTCTCCAGTGGCGACGGAGTTGGAGATTGCCTCGCTGGCGGATCAAGAGATGAAACAGCCGGACGGAGGCCTCGCGTTGCTGATTGAACGTCCCACCGTAAACGGCCGAGTGTCTCCGTTTCCAGTGGCCATTAATACTTTGGGATCGTATCGACGGATGGCCTTGAGTTTTCAAGCAGTGTCCGTGGAATCAGCGGCGGCGGAGTTAGGCGCGCTAATCAAAGCTAAACCGCCAGCAGGAATGCGGGAAGCGATGCGTCTCCTAACGACGGCTCTGGATTTGCGCCATGCAAAACCCAAGTTGGCAAAGACCGGACCTTGCCAAGAAGTGATCTATCGCTTCGAGGAATGCGGCGATCCAGTTTCAATGGCTTCCAAAAGCCAATCTCCAAGACTTGCAGAATCCTCTGAATGTCCAACGTTGATGGATATGCCAATCCTCAAGTGTTGGCCGAAGGATGGCGGACGTTTCCTCACGCTTCCCTGCGTCGTTACAAAGGACCCGGCCAGTGGAGAGCGGAACGTGGGAATGTATCGAATGCAAATTTACGATTCCCGCAGCGCGGGAATGCACTGGCAGTTGCAGAAGGTGGGCGCTCGGCACGGTCGCCAGTATTATGAATCAGGCAAGCGGATGCCGGTGAGCGTTTTCTTGGGAGGCGACCCTGTTTATCCGTTTTGCGCGACGGCGCCGTTGCCGGACGGATTGGATGAGTTTTTGTTGGCGGGGTATTTGAGGAAGCGTTCGGTTCGGCTGGTCAAGTGCCTCACTAATGACTTGGAGGTTCCGGCAAATTCAGACTTTGTGATTGAGGGTTATGTGGATCCATCGGAGCCTCTTCGACTGGAAGGCCCTTTCGGGGATCATACCGGTTTCTATACATTGCCGGAGCCGTATCCAGTCTTTCACGTCACCGCAATTACCCATCGAAAAGACGCGGTGTATCCGGCGACGATTGTGGGTATTCCTCCGATGGAGGATTTCTATATTGGCGCGGCAAGTGTGAAGTTGTTCTTGCCGATTTTTCAGATGAACTTTCCCGAAATTGTCGATATTGCGCTGCCCGCCGAAGGGGTGTTTCACAACCTTGTGTTCGTTAGCATTCGAAAGACCTATCCGATGCAGGCATATAAAATTATGCACGGGTTATGGGGGATGGGGCAGATGATGTTTACGAAGTACATTATAGTAGTGGATGAGGACGTCAACGTGCACAATACAAGCCAAGTGTTGTTTCGCCTTTGCGCCAACACCGATCCAAAGCGGGATAGCCTTTTCACAAAAGGTCCGGCGGACGTATTAGACCATGCCACAGACACAATCGGCGCTGGATCCAAAATGGGCATTGACGCAACAAAGAAACTGCCCGGCGAGGGCTTTGCAAGAAAATGGCCGCCGTTGATTCGAATGGACGCGGCGATAGAATCCCGGATGAGCGCTCTTTGGACGGCGTTGCCCCGACCGGAAAGAAAGGCCAAGAAACTTGGAGTTAATCGGGATTAGTAGTAGCGGACAAACCCTTTCTTGCGCAGAGTGGAAATCCACTGTTGCTGCAGCCGGTTGCGCTCCTCATTGAGGAGGGTCTTCTCAATATCTTGCCGCACTTCGGCTATGGGTTGAGGCGCGGCGGCGCGTCGATCTTCGACGTGCATTAGATAATAGCCTTCTTCTTTGCGCAACACTTTGCTGACTTCTTTGGGTTTTAGAGAAAAGGCAAACTCGGCCAAGTCTTCGCGGAGAACGGATTTCTCCACCCATCCCCAGTCGCCTCCACTATCTCGCCGCGAACCGTCGTTGTAGACAGAGGCCATGTCGGCGAAGGAAGCCCCCGCTATAATTTTGGCGCGAATCTCTTCCAAAAGTTCGCCTGCGGCTTTTGGGTCTTCGGGTTGGCGTTGAAGAAAAATCATCCGCAACCGCACACGATCTTCTTGCTGATATTTGTCGAGATTTTCCCGATAGTAACGCTCAATTTCAAATGGGGAAACGAGGACGACCGAGTTGACTTTGCGGGCGGTCAGCGCGTCGACAATCACTTTTTGGCGGATTTCCTTGCGGAAGGATTCGTAAGTTATTCCGCGAGCCTGCAATGTCTTCGTCAAAGTGAGGCGGTCTCCGTATTGCCGGCGAATTCTGTCTTGGACTTGATCGTCGATGACGCTTTCGGGAATGGAATACCCTTCGGTTTCGAATTCGTGGATGATGAGCTGCCGGTCAATCAGTCTTTCGAGAGCGTTCTGGCGCAGTTCATTGACTTTTTGTTGAAACAATGTCGGGTCGCGGCCGAATTGTCGGAACAACTCTTCCTCCAGCGGCGCTGTTTGGAGTTTGACGTCGTCCACCGTGATCGGCGTCTCAAAAACCATCGCCACCACGGCATTGAGGATTTCCGGAGCGGCGGACAAAGAAGTCGGGCCGGCCAACAACGATGCCACAGAGGCAACGCCAAACAAAAATTTTCTTAGAAAGCCGCCCCGCCTCTTGAATGATTCTCCCAATCTAGTTTTGAACTGCATAATTGTCTATTGCGATTCTGCGATTTCCTTGCCTCCGGCTTTCGGCATCCGTCTCTCTTTGTAAATACGTGAGGAGAATTGCCGAAACAATTTTCGCCAGTATAGAATGCCTTTGTTCTTTGGTCAAGCCCGTCAAGGAAAGATTTCGATCCTCGATGCAATCTGCTGGGAGCCGCTTGAGATTACGGCAATCTATGGCTGTTACCAGAGGTTTTAAGTGAGGGCACAAACACGATGCCTTTCTTTCTTTGCGTGGATGGATTCATCCGTGCCGATACTGATTTGTCCGGCTTCTCAAGAGATTAGATTCGCGAGTGTTCCCGCAATTCGCATTCATCGCTCTTTCCGAAACAAGAAAAACTCCGCTTGGGAAATCCCAAAAGCGGTTGCTTGGAAAAAACGAGGCCGATTTTTAGCGGAAGCCAAAACGCAAATCACAGATTACGAGCCGATAGTGGCGGCTTGGCGGCGTTGTTTCTTTTGCATCTTTTGGAAGTGGCGGCGATGAAAGAAAACAAAACCTAGCGCAAACAAGCCAAACACAAGCGCGTATTCCTCCGGCTCAGGGATGATCCCGCTGTGAATGCGCAAAGTCACTCCGTCTCTGGCAAAGTTCGGCTCCAACGTCGCCCAGGCCCCCACATTCTTGATGAAGAAATCCCCAATCGGCTTCTCCAACAAACCTGAACCCACCCAAGAAGACGCCTGCCCACTATAACTCCCATAGTTGAAAGTGCTGCTCACCCGAATGCCAATATTATCGGCGGCAGTCACATCGTTCATGAACATCCGATTAATAGTTCGGTTGACGGGCGTCGTGCCGATGGTGATGGTGGGCGTGTTGGTGGCGGTGACGGCAAAGACGATGTTGCTCTTGCCGCCGCCCGGAATTCGGGCATTCACTGAAGCGATGTCTAGGCGGTTGGTGCTGGAAGAGAGGGGAGAGAGGGTGATGGTTTGGTTGGAAGGCTTGTTGGCGTTGTAAATGTCGCTGGCCGTCTGCCAACCATCGGCGCTAGAATGATTGCCGCTCGTTCGCAGAGTGCCGGCGGCGTTGACGCTAGAGGAGCCGGAGAAGATCCAGATGCTGTTAGTGGGGGTATCCTGGCTGGGATAGACATCAAGGATCAACTGCGCCTGGGCGTTGTCCCCCCCCCCCCCCCCCCCCGCAAATGCAGGCGACGGCGGCCAATAAAGATAGTTTTCGTTTCATAGGAATCTAGTTTGTTGTCAAAAATCTCTTCCTTTTTAATTTCCCAAAAGAAAAGAGTCAAGCCCTAAAAAATAAAAAAATGCACAAAAGTTAAGAAAAAGTTGTTTGGAAAATGACAAAATCCGCTCATCCAAGCGCGAAAAAGAGACAAAAAGAGGAATTCGGGCTGGGAAAATTCATAGTCTTTCCCCTTGCCGTTGCGGAAAAAGAAAGTTTTTGGAGCGGTTGCCGCTTGTTGTGGTCGTGATTTCTTTCTTCCGCAGCCAAGTAGTGAGTGGGATTCGATTGAAGGATTGGCGAGCAGAAGAGCGAGAACTGGTTGTTTTGGCGCGCAGTTTGTCGGCTTGTGGATTCTTTGGGTTTGGAGAGTTTTGACAAATCCAAAAGCCATCTGAGACAGATTAGTATTGGCTTAGTCATGGATCCTCAGCGGTTTTGCCGATGGGAAAAAGGAATTTCGCCGCATTTCGTCAAAGCGCCGCCGTTGATGGGAACGCCCCCCAATACGAAGCCAATTACGAGCACAAGATGCGCGGGCAAATTTTCGCCAACATAAACCAGATTTTTATCTTCCCAAGCACGGTATCTACATCGAGCACTTCGGCATTAATCGCAATGGAAACACCACGCCTTTTGTTGATAGAGAAAGATATCACAAAGACATGGAATGGAAGCGCAACCTACACGAAAAAACACCAGACGCGACTCATCGAAACCTATCACTACGAACTGACAGAAGGGATTCTACAACAAAGTCTGGAGCAAAAATTAAAGGATTTCGGCGTAAAATTTAATCGCCGAACTGATGAGAAAATGTTGGAAGAACTTAGAAAATTTGGGGCAGTTTCTGCATTAGCAGAATTCTTGGCAAAATTGTTAAAAACTTGCAAACGCGATGGAATTTGCCCAGCTGAACTTCAGCCGGAAAATTTTCCAGGTGTTGATCCGAACCAACTACAACAAACCCGAACAATTTTGTCGTTCATTTACGAATTATACCAGAACCATCTCAAAGAAAATCAAGAGATCGATTTTGACGATATGATCCATAAAGCGATTAACTATGTAGAAAGCGGCCGCTTTGCCCCACCCTGGCAATATATTCTGGTCGATGAATTTCAGGATATTTCCGAACCACGAGCTAAACTTGTCAAAGCCCTCAAAAAATCCGCCGGCGAGTGCTCCCTTGTTTTGCGTGGACGACGATTGGCAATCCATTTATCGCTTTACAGGTAGCGATATTCGGTTCACCACGGAATTCAAGAAGAAATTCGGACACATCAAAATCACCAAACTTGATAAAACTTTTCGGTTCAACAATAGCATCTGCGACATCGCCTCTCGGTTCATACTTAAAAACCCGGCGCAGGTTCAAAAGCCTTTGACCACGGATGTAACTGTCGAATGCCCCGCAGTTTCTTTGCTGCGCCAAAGGAGGAATAATAAGACGGATTTTGACGAAAGGATAGACCGAGTATTGAAAAAGATTAATCAGTTGGCAAAGAGTGATAGCCAATCCCAAGTAGACAGCAAAAAGAAGAAGGTTTTTCTATTGGGCAGATTTTACAGAAATTTACCTAATACAGATCATATAAAGAGATGGAATAAACAATTCTCTGCGCTGGAGATTCGGTCCTCCACGATCCATAAGTCCAAAGGTTTGGAAGCGGATTATGTTGTCGTGCTGGGACTTGAAGGAGGCAAACACGGTTTTCCCTCGAAGAAAACGTCTCATCCCTTGCTCGAAGCCCTGTTGCCCGCGCCCGATGAGTTTCCCCATGCAGAAGAACGCCGGTTGTTTTACGTCGCCCTGACCTGCGCCAAACAGCGCGTGTATTTGATCGTGGATATGACGAATGCTCCTGAGTTTGTGGTGGAATTGTTAGACAGGAAGTATCCCTTAGAACTAGACGAGTTTGAAATCGATTTGGCACAAAAATATTACAACCTCATTCGTTGTCCGGAGTGTAAAACAGGCATAATGGTCGCTAGAGAGAGAAAGAATGGGGATGGGAAGTTTTATGGATGCGGTTATTATCCTTTATGCAATTATACGGAAAACGGATGCCCAAAATGCGGCAACCAGATGCGGCGCGTCGAGCGCTACAAGGTATGTCTCGACCCTGCCTGCAATTTATGGATACCGATCTGCCCAAAATGCAGCGCGGATATGGTTGATCGAAAAGGAAGTAATGGATCGTTCTGGGGATGCTTCAATTTTCGCGGTGATGACGAAGGTTCTTGCCGATATACTGAGGACGACATTCCACCACCTCAAACATGAAAATCTTTATCTATCCATTGACTTTTGTCATCTTATTTCTGCGTTTGTCGGCTGTCATAACAAATTGTCCGAGCGCGGCGCTTATTAAAAAGCGCGTCCCGTTTTTTTGCGTGGTTTGGCGACGGCAGAATGGCGAAGACTGACGAAAACACCTCTCGTCATATTGGCGTTGGGACAGGGAAGTCGGCAATAAATGCTTTGGCGAAAGACTTGTAGCCGTTTTGGTAATCTCTGCTGACGCTATTGATGTAAAATTCCATATCTTGCGAATTCAGCTGTTGCTGGAGTTGTTTTAAATCTTTATTAGATTTGACGCAATACCCTGAATAAAAGGTATAGTTCGGTTTGTTCCACAATATAAAATTCGGCTTGATATTTATAGGCGACGTCAACAGTTTGACGCCGAATGAAGTCTCCAATCCTTGTTGACGGCCAAAAGCATACCAGCCAACGAGATTGGGTTTTCCTTTGTCTCTTTTGTCCAATTCATGTTTTACGGAGAGCAAATACTGATAAGCCATCGGATACTTGGCTTCCATCTCGGGTTCTAGAATCAGGGTTTTGCCGTAGTAAGGGAAAATAATATATCGTCTTTGGTTCTCTTTGTCGGACTTTAGAACAGACGCTTTGACTATTGGTTTTAGAATCTCCCGCTCCACAAAAACCGGCCTTTTCGTGATTGGATGGATGATTTCAGCGGCTCCATTCTCTAGATTGGGTTTTTGAAATATGAACAATCGGTCTGCAAGAGTCGTCAGCCCCACGTGAATCTTTGCAACCTCGGACAGCGGAATTCGATTATCGCGCAGTTTGACCAATCTTTTTCTATCTTTTGAAGAGCAGAGAATCCAATTGTTAGGATCCATTTCTTTTATTTGAATTTTCCCGAGCGAGGCAAGTTTGCCTTTTGCGTTTCCTTTGTATAAACTGAATTTTTCATGTTTAACTCCCTTTTCTAAAATGGAAACAAGCGAATACGTAGTAATCTCCTCAAAGAGCTGCCAATGTGCAAAGTCTATCAGCTTGGAAATGGGTTTTTCATAGTGAATAAATTTGCGCCAATCAAACGCCGTTTTGGTTTTCAACCATGTGTTGGGAGTAATGTATCCCAGTTTGCCTTTTGACTTCAGCAAAGAGAAACCCAGTTCAAAGAAAGCAAGGAAAAGGTCTGTGGAGCCTTTTGAACAGAATCGAAAACTGCGTTGAATTCGCTCTCTTCTGCTTTTCCCGAGATGCTGTATGCGAACGTAGGGAGGATTGCCGATTACAAAGTCAAATGAACCGAGATTTTTAGCATATAAAGCGTCTTGGCAAAGTATTTTAAATGGAACGCCAAGATTGCTTAGTCTTTTCCGACATTGGTCTGCGGCCTTCCGATCGATATCTACCCCGACAAGCTCTGCTTTGCCAGATTTGGCGACGATTCTTTCAGCGGCAGCTTCCAGAAAAGCTCCGTCTCCGCATGAAGGATCTAGAAGTCTTCCTTGGGAACCGTCAAACCCGACTGCATCCAGAATTAGATTGACCAACCAGCGGGGCGTGTAAACAATGCCATTCTGTTTCCGGCGCGTTATCATCCTTTGAATTGACAAACATGCGGAAATTTTGCGGAGAAATTGGCTAAGGAAAGCTCGTTTTGGAGCAGGCTAATGGTTTCTGCCGACAAGCACAGATCGGGATCTTCTTCGGCAAATCGAGGCAGCTGGTTCGCTGGAAAGTCCACAATGGAGATCGACATTAGATCGGGGCAATGCGGATAATCTTTATCTTTAACTAACTGCGCATATTTTACAAGATTTTTCTCGGAGATGCGTTCTATCTTTGTGGTTTTACCACTCTTTAATTTATAGGGCATCTCCTTGCGGATTACAATCACTTGGGCGTATCCACAATTTTTCCGGCGAAGGTTTGCCGTTTCGCCAAGCATATTTTCGAAATAATTGACGTTGTTTTGTTTGTAGTTGGATGTAACGAATTTAAGCCCAATGGCGGCAATGGGTTTGTTGCCGTCGATTACGGCAATATCCACTCGCTTGGCATAGTATTGTCCCTCAATTTGCTCTTCTTTGTGGTCGCCAATTCCTAATGACCTTACGGAATATTTAGAACCCAGCGAGGCGGAGACAAAACGGGCAATGCAACTGTGCAAAGGCACTAACTTCCGATTGCTTCTGGCGCCGTAACGATGGAACGAGTCCAAAGATTCTCCGATGGCCTTGAGAAACTCGGACACAAACAACTTGGGCGTATCCTTCATTTCTAATAAGATCGTTTCCAACCGGCGGCAGTTTAACGCAACCTTTCCGCGATTTTGGGGCGAGTGGCTTGGATTCGTTCGTAGTCCAGTTTCAATCCCGCCGGGCCGAGAGCCTCTTCTAGAAGAACGTAGACCCACATGACTTCATCAAAGGGGCCGGCGACGGATTCCAACGCGGTGTGTCCGCTACCGTTTCGGGCGTTTTTGTCGGCGCCGTGGTTGAGCAGAGTCTCGACAATTTCAGAGTGGCAAAAAAAAGCGGCTGTATGAAGCGGCGTTCCTCCGTCTGAGGTTTGTCGATGATTGACGTCTGCCCCGGCGGCAATCAAAGCCTTGGCGATTTCGACTTCGCCGAAGACGGCCGCGCTGATTAGCGGACTGGCGCCTGATTCTGGGGCTTTTTCATCCAAGTCTGAGCCGGCGATAATGTGTTGTTGCACGGCTTCCAGATTTCCCTGCAAGACCGCTTCGTGGAGGCTGATGTTCGGAGGATCTGGTTTCGGAGCCGATTCTCCGCAACCGTTTAGAAGAACAAAGGACAATAAAGCCGCCAGTGTCGATTTCGCGTATTTCATACGGCGGCAAGATAGGCTTAAGTTTTCGATTGTTTCAAGATTCTTTTTTGCTCTTGTCCGCGGAGGCAAGAAATTCTGGGCATTCTATCGTTTCGATTTTGAAGGTAGGGATTGGGGAAGGCGCAGTTTGACACTAGCGGGGCGGTCTGTTACTTTTGTTTGTTTTTATTATCAAATATGAGGTCGTCCGGCGACAGCGAAGATTGGAGCGGTCTGGCGCAAGGCAGGCGTCTTCAACTTGCGGATTGGATTGCGGAGAAAAGTCTGTTCGCGGTTTCTTTGAGCGCGGTGATTTTGTTTTTTTTGATTTTTGTTTTCATCGTCCGCGAGTCGATTCCTGTTTTCCGAATGGAAACGGCGGACGGTCGAACATTTGACGGCGTTCTCTTTTTCAATCAAATCATGCCTTTGGCGGCGGGTTGTTTTAAGGTTGGTTTGACGGCGCTGGTTTTTTCCGTGCCGATAGCGATTGGGGCGGCGCTTTATATTTCGCAGTTGGCTTCGCCCGGTGTGCGCAAGTGGGGGAAGCCTTTGGTGGGAACTCTTGCCGGGGTGCCTAGCGTGGTGTTGGGAAGTTTGGCCGCAGTGGTTCTGGCGGATGGTTTGCAGGCTCTTTTCGGGATGCCGTCGCGTCTGAATGCGCTGACGGCGGGCATTGCGCTGGGTTTGGCTGTGATTCCTCTCATTTTTTCGATTGCCGAGGATGCCTTGTCGAGGGTTCCTTCTTCTTTTCGGCAGGCAGCGTTTGCGCTGGGCAGTTCGAGGTGGCAAGCCGCTTATTTCGTTGCGTTGCCGTCTGCCTTGCCCGGTGTTTTTGCCGCAGTGACGCTTGGTTTTGGTCGTGCGGTGGGCGAAACCATGATTGTTCTTTTGGCTGCGGGCGAGGCTGGCGTTCTTTCGTGGAGTCTTCTGGATTCGAGCCGCAGCATTTCGGCCGAGATCGCCGCTGAATTGCCGTCCGCTGTTTTTGGCGGTTTGCATTGCCGCATTTTGTTTGCGCTGGGCGGGGGGCTTTTTGCGGTTACTTGTGTTGTGAACTTTTTTGGAGACTGGATTCTTCGCCGTTTTGAGCGAAGGCTGGAGGCAAAACACTTTTGAACAATGGGCAACTTTGGCTTTCCCTCGTTTCGCAGAGATTGGCGGTCAGCTTTTTTCGTTTGGCTGAGTGCTTTGGCGGCGGCCGTTATTTTAGGTCTTTTGGCGGTGATTTTGGCTGGCGTTCTTTGGCAAGGAGGGGAGTTGTTTTCCTGGCGGTTTTTGACTTCGCGTCCGGGAGAGAATTTGTTTGACGCAAATCGGGCCGGCGTGTTGCCGATGCTTGCCAACACGGTGGCGCGTGTGATGTTGATGGCGGCGTTCACGATTCCGGCCGGCGTTTTGACGGCGATTTATATGGCTGAATTCGCTCCTTCCTCATCGCCGATAACGGCTCTTATCCGAAGCGCGCTTCATAGTTTGGCCGGGGTTCCTTCTGTTGTCGTCGGGCTTTTTGGGCTGGCGTTCTTCGTCCACTTTGTCGGCGGGAATCTCGATCAAATTTTCCGGCCCGAAGACGCGTCTTCTTATTGGGGGCAGCCTGGTTTGCTCTGGGCGTCTCTTACGATGGCGATTTTGACGTTGCCCGCTGTATCAATGGCGGTCGAGGAAAGCCTGCGGGCGCGGTCGACCGGCCTTCGCGAGGCCAGCATGGCTTTGGGCGCCACTCGCTTGCAAACCGTCGCCAAAGTCGTCTTGCCCCGCGCTTTGCCCGGAATTTTGACCGGCGGACTGTTAGCCGTCAGCCGTGCATCGGGAGCCGTCACTCCCATTCTCTTCACCGGCGCGGCGCATTCCACAGCCGAAGGCGGTTCGTCCGGCGGGTTCATGGATTTGGGATACTATGTTTTCCTTCTCTCGACTCAATCGCCGGCTGGCGAAAGCACGCGCCCTATTCTTTACGCCGCTGTGATGATCCTGCTGCTGTTGACCTTTCCTTTGAATGCGGCGGCGATCTTTATTCAGGAGCGAACAAACGCCCGGTCGGGAGTGTTTCGTTGATCCATACAAGGAAGTTGCTTCCTTGTGGGGTTCGTTATATTCTATGACTACACAGCCTTCAGAAAATTGGAGCAAAGACATCGGAGCAAAGCTGTTGATCGTTACCCAAAATCTCTCAGTTCGCTACGGAGCGGCGACGGCCGTTGACTCGGTTTCGCTGGAAATCCCCGAAGGCATGGCCACTGCGTTTATCGGCCCTTCCGGCTGCGGCAAATCGACGCTCCTCCGTTGTTTCAACCGAATGAACGACTTGATCGACCGCGTGAAAATTACAGGGAAGGTGGCCATCGCCGGACACGACATTTACCGCCGACAGGTCAACGCAGCCGAACTGCGCAAAAAAGTCGGAATGGTGTTTCAAAACCCCAACCCCTTTCCCAAGTCCATCCGAAGCAACGTGGCTTACGGCCCCAAGTTGCACGGACTGCGAAACCGCGAGATGCTAGCCGAAATCGTCGAGGCGAGCTTGAAAGCCGCCGCGCTCTGGGACGAAGTGAAGGATCGTTTGGAGGCCAATGCGTTCACCCTCTCCGGCGGGCAACAACAACGGCTTTGCATCGCGCGCGCCATTGCCGTCCAACCGAAGATTCTCCTGTTGGACGAGCCCGCCTCCGAACTCGACCCCGGCGCCTCATCCAGAATCGACGAACTAATCCTCAACCTCAAAAAACGATTCACCATCGTCCTAGCCACCCACAACATGCAACAAGCCGCTCGAATTTCCGACCAAACCGCCTTCTTCCGCTCCGGGAAACTGATCGAACACGGACGCACCAACACCATTTTTACCTCGCCGAAAAAACAACAAACCGAACATTACATCACGGGCAGATTTGGATAACGGAGCAAAACCCTCGTTGAAAGACAAAGAGATTTAGCGGAAAGTAAACGGCAATGCGAAACATTCGAGAAACAATAATCCGCTTCCCAATTAGAAAATGAGCCAACACTTCCAAAACGAACTAGACGACCTCAACGGACGCTTGCTAACAATGGCCAGCAAAACCGAACACGCCGTAAATACGGCCGTCCGCGCCCTAATCGAGCGCGACGACGACTTAGCTCGTCAAGTGGAAAACGCCGACAACGAACTCGATCAACTTGAAATAGAAATCGACGAATTGGCAATTCTCCTGCTCTCCAAAGCCCCCCTCGCCAAAGACCTCCGACTCATCACCGTAGCGATGAAAATCTGCACAGACCTAGAACGCGTCGGCGACGAGGCCACAACCATCGCCCGGCGCTCCCGCGAACTCAGCCACGAACCCCCGCTCAAAGACTACATCGACATCCCCAGAATGGTGGGAATGGCCATGCAAATGATGGACCAAGCCCTCAAAGCCTTCGTCAACGAAAACGCCAACGCCGCCCGAGCCGTAGTGCCCCAAGACAAAGCAGTCGACCAACTCAACAAACAACTCCACCGCGAACTCTCCAGCTACATGGTCGAAAACACCAAAAACATCGGGCGCTGCCTCAACCTTATGGTCGTCTCAAAAAGCATCGAACGAATTGCCGACCACGCAAAAAACATCGCCGAACTCGCCGTCTACCTTTGCGACGCCCAAGACATCCGACATCCCGGCCGCCCCGAAACACCATCTCCTTCCGAAGCGTCAAGAAACATTTGAAAAACAAGGAACAGCAACGCCGCAAAACCGCTAAAATGCCCCACTCCTCTATCGCCAAAGCCATGATTGAGGCCGCCCGAACACTCAGCGACTCCGTTGATTCAATCATCTTCCCTCCGCCAGTCTTCCACGTTTACAACCCGCTGGCCTACGCCCGCAAAGCCCACGAACAATACCTAGCCCGCTACGCCGACCGACAAAAACGAACGCTCTTCCTCGGCATGAATCCCGGACCCTTCGGCATGATGCAAACCGCCGTGCCTTTCGGAGAAATCGCCAGCGTCCGCAATTGGTTGGGCATCCACTCCGGCGTCCTCAAACCGAAGCGCCAACACCCCAAACGCCCCATCCATGGCTTCGCCTGCGCCCGTTCCGAAGTAAGCGGACGGCGATTATGGGGACTCTTCCGCCAACGCTTCGCCCGCCCGGAAGCCTTCTTCAAAGATCACTTCGTCGCCAACTACTGCCCCTTGGCTTTCCTAGAAACATCGGGACGCAACCTCACGCCGGACAAACTACCCGCAACCCCTGCCCGAAGAAAACTCGAAGCCTCCTGCGACGCCCACTTGCGCAAAATCATCAACATCCTGCAACCAGAATGGATCATCGGCATCGGCGCCTTCGCCAAAAAGCGAGCCCAATCCACCTTCGCCGACACACCGATCCGTATTGGCCAAATCCTCCATCCAAGCCCAGCCAGCCCCGCCGCCAACCAAGGCTGGGCGGAACAAATCGAAAAACAACTGCAACTCCTCGGCCTTTGGCCTCCAACCTCCCCCTAATCTCTTCCAAAAAAGAAAAATCAGCGACCAACCAACAAGTAATTTTTCGCCCCTTCATACCTTTCATAGCTTCACACAAACTCGAATTCAATTCCCAACTCCCCGGTCCCTTGCCGCCGTCAATCCCAATCAGCAAAGCCAATCCCCGCCCTCTTTGCCCTATATCTTCCTTGAATCAACAAATCCCTAAACCCAGAATTTCCCAATCCCCCATAACCATTGAATTTACCCCACTCTACCACCAACCACATAAACACATATAAAACCCAATCCCAACTTTGCCACCATCTACTCTCCTCCTGCAATCCACAAACTTGGAAAACGCCATACCCACACGCATGCAATCTGCAAACACCAAACCTCAACACAATTCACAAAATACTCCTTCCTATATCCCCCTTTGCCACTCGATCAATCGCAAGTCACCAACCACCATAACCTTTCTTCCTCTTTCCCTTCTTTTGTATAAACAATCGCCGACAACAGAAATATGCTCATCCCATCATTCGTTTTACAGCACAACAATCCCAACAAAACATCCTCAACCTTTCTCCAACCCAAAAATCCACAACCAGCAACCAACCTCAATCGTTGACCATAAAGCTTCCATAAAAACACTCCACCCCACCATTAGCCACTCCAACAACGATTCCTCCCATTAACCAAACCCCAACCAACAAAACTTTCTTTTTGACAACCGCAAGTTAGGATGGCGCGCTTCTTTGACGAATTCATCGAGCAACCCGATGACAACAAGTCGGTCAACTTCTTCTCTTCAAAACCCCAAACCCCTCTTCGCGCCCTTCGCAGTTTTGTTATCCCTTCCCATGCGTCATTCTTTATATTTCCCTTGCTTCTCTCATCCCAGACTTAGTGCCTGCGAAGGCCAACAACCAACCCCAACCGTTAACTACAAAGCTTCCATAAAAACACTTCTCCCATCACTAGCCATTCTCATTGCTACTTCCCTCTCACCTAACACCAAACCTCCCAGAAATATCGACCTATAAAACTTTCTTCTCCACAACGGCAAAGCAAAGGAAGAATTTTCCCCTCCGGGATTTCTCTTTTTGACGCTCTCTTTGCAAAATTAGAGGCCAGTAGCCGGGGATTCGCAATCATGGATTTGCAATCAGCAAGATGAAATGTCTCCCTCTTTTTCGAGTTGCGTGATTTTGGTGTTTCCGACTGAGTTTTTTCCTCTTTTCTCTCCTTTTGCATTTTGAAGTTGGACGCGAGATGGACAAGAGACGACTAGCAAGCCATATCATATTGCGAAGCACTGCTTGCCGCCGGACAAATAAAAGTTTCTCCAAAAGCGTAAATCGCCTTGCGGATTGGATTGTGAATTGGTTTCCAATTGCCGATTCTTGGGATTTAGAAACCGGTTCGTTAGACGAGGATGGACTTCCTTTGCGGTCGTTTATTCGTTGTTTCATTCCAAGAAGGATGGAACATGATAAAGATCTTCCCATCGTTTGTGTCAAAACTAGAACAACAGGCATCGACAATACATCTCTTTTATCTGTGTTGGTAGTTGTGTCGTTTTCTTCTTTGGTTTGTTTTGGCGCAAAGCCAAGGGCAGTTGTGTATTGATGTCCACCATAGCTAAGACAACGCCGACACGCTCTGGGTGTTTAGGGGTTCTTCCACTACGGCAACCCAAAGTGTCCTCCAAAGCATCCTAATCTCCACAATCTCTAATCATTACCATAGCCGAGAGGCTTGGGAACTCCTTCAATAACGGACATATTTACGATGCCAACAATCTCAGCAATACCAACTTTCCACATTCATTCTTGTTTGCTATCTCTAAGATCAAAGACATCGATTCGGCAAGAAAGAGAATTTCGGGCAGAGTCTGAACCAACATTCCTTTTGTTGCTAGTGTCCTATGGAAGACGATAATCCATACGATGTCGTTGGGATGAGCGTATCTGGAGGCAGTTTGTTCTATTTCACCGATTAGACTTCTTCTTAGGTAAGAGCGGAGTGGATAATAAATCCATTAGCGACTTGTATAGGCAAAGCGACAATAACTCTGAGGCTCTATTAGTCCAGAAAGCAGAGAGCAGAGGCTTACGGCTCCTTATTAGCGGTGAATTTTAACCGCTCGGTGTGTGTTGTCAACGACAGCCAGATCATCCCCGAACCTGAGGAATACGGATTTGTGTTTGGTTTGTTTGTTTTCATCGCTGGCGAATGCAAAAGAAACGAAAGGGAGAGCAAGATTATCTTGAGATTCGAGGCCGGCGTGTAGCGATTTGTGTGGAAGGGAAGTCTGGGATTGGCAACCGATAACAACGGAGATTGCTTTTTTTCAATCTTGTTTTCAAGAGAGTTGGGAAGTGGGGTTTTGGAGTTATTAATTTGGAATTGGGAATGACGAGTTGGCGGTGAGGGGGCAGTCAGATTGGATCGCGGAGCGAGGGAAGTCAGCATTGGCTCGTGGTTGGCGATTTTGCGCTTTTCACGGTTTCGGCGCGATTTCGCTTTTGGGATTTTTCCAGAGTGGAGTTTTTTGTTTTGTGACGAATGAGGAATTCCGAATTCGCATTGCATCGACACGGCACAGCCAGAGAAAAGCGGCCGGCGAACAGAGGAAGAATTTGGTGGAGCCGAGGGGATTCGAACCCCTGACCCCCACAATGCCATTGTGGTGCTCTGCCAACTGAGCTACGACCCCAAATCCAAAGACCTAGAGTCTGCCCGCAAAATCCTAATTTTGTCAAAGCATTATTCAGGAAGCGCCGGGAAAGTCGAAAAAAAGATTGAATTGACGATGCTGGCTGGAATACTCTCTTGCCTTCGCAAATATTGAGAAATGCAACGCAACCGTTGGAACCGTTTGAGCCGTCTTGTATGAAAAAACTTCCGTTTATCGTCGCACTCGTTTCGTTTAACCTCGCCGTTATGTCCGCCGCCGCCATTCAAGAAACTCTGATCAGCACTCAAGACAACGTCCGAGTGGAACATTGGCATCGAGACTACCGCGATCCGCAACTGCCCGTGGATGCAAAATGGTCCGTCCGAAAATCCATCCTCCGCGGAGGCAAGCAGGAAGGCGTCGACCTCATCGAAGTGGACAACGGCCGCCTGCGCTTTGCCGTCATTCCCACGCGAGGCATGAGCATTTACGAAGTGGTTCTAGGCGACGTTCGCCTCGGCTGGAACTCTCCCGTCAAGGAACTCGTTCACCCGAGACACATCAACCTCCAAAGCCGCGGCGGACTCGGCTGGCTCGAAGGATTCAACGAATGGATGGTGCGTTGCGGTTTGGAGTCCGCCGGGCATCCGGGCGAGGACCGCTTCATTAACAACACCGGAGACGAAGCCTCAATGAACCTCACCCTGCACGGCAAAATTGGGAACATTCCCGCTTCGGAAGTCCAGGTAATCCTCGAAACCGAGCCTCCCTATCGGATCAAAGTTCGCGGACGCGTGGACGAAAGAATGTTCTACGGCCCCCAACTAGAACTCTGGACGGAAATCGCCGCAGAAATCGGCTCAAACACCTTCACCATTCAAGACTCACTCACCAATCGCGGCGGCAGCGACCAAGAATTCCAATTCATCTACCACGCAAACTTCGGCCCGCCCCTTCTCGGCAAAGGCGCCCAACTGGTCGCTCCACTCCGCAAAGTCAGCCCCTTCAACCAACACGCCGCGCAATCTATCGATGCCCACGCCGCTTACGGCCCGCCAACCCAAGGATTCGTCGAGCAAGTCTACTGCCTCCGGCCTTGGACCGATCGCTGGGGCAAAACAACCGTCATGCTTCACAACTCCGCCGGCAATCAAGGCGTTCGCATGTCTTGGTCGTTGCAAGAACTGCCCTACTTGACCCAGTGGAAAAACTCCGCCGACTTGAACTCCGGATACGTCACCGGAATTGAACCCGGCACCGGATTCCCCTACAACCGCCGCATAGAGCGGCATTTTGGCCGCGTTCCCAAACTCAAGCCCGGCCAAACTCGGCACTTTACCCTCGCATTCACCATCCTCGACAACGCCGAAGAAGTCGAAGACAGCCGCCAACAAATCGCCGCCATCGCCGCCGGACGCCCTCCGCAACTTCAATCCACTCCCGAAGTAAACCTTGCCGACTTCGAATAAGAGAATATCTCTTCTTCAGCGCAAAGGAACTTCTCAACGCAGTGATTTGCGCCGCTCTTTTAGTCGCGCTTGCTTCCTAAAAACCTCGCCCAATATCCTTTCTATATCCTGCTCCAAGTTTGCCGGGACCCTATCTGTAAAAGGAATACTCAGTTTTTCTAAAACTCTCCCAAATTTTTGAAAACCATCTACATCTCTCAATTCTACCCAATGAACGCCTCGATCATCCAACTGGCGTTTGTTTAAGTTCGACAGCTTGTCGGCAACAAAAATCGGCTACTTCTGGCGATAACCGCATCGGCGCTTTCGGGATTGCCCTTGCCCATTAACTTCACCTCGCACTTATACGAAGATTCACCTTGAATTAGATAAAAATCAACCTCGCGCATAAACTCCTCTTTCTCGGCGACGCCTCTCAATTCCGCCCTGTAATGCTCCCGCGAAACTCCATATAGTTTGCATAGCGTCAGCATAAGAGGTTTTTCGACTCTTTTTCCCGCAGCGCTCCACAATCCGCCCCGCAATGCCGCCCTTTTAACGGCAAGCGTATTGATAACAATAAGCGTTTCACTAATATTCAACTCCACGCTAACTCCTTGAAATTTAAGCGTCAGATTTAATTCAATCTCTCCTTCCGAATCTACAAGATTCCGAATGGACTGATATAATTCATCGTAATGATTTTCCGATACACTCACGACAATTTCCTTCTTTTGCGAATTATACATGTTGCCAATAGTTTTCATGTTCAATCCGGAGTGAATGGCAATCTCCTCTTTTGGAAGTTTCGGATTGAGAAACGACTCCTTGTACCAATCGGTTGTTACCTCTTGATTATTAAGTTTTGCGCTAATTACTTTCTTAAAAAATTCTATGGCAAACTGTAGAAACTCGGCATTGATGAGTGTAACAATCTCTACTCTGTAATCTTTGCCTTGAAGAAGCTTTTGGATGATGTTTTTGGCAATTTGTTTTGTTAGCGTCATATCTTCGCTTTTTTCGTAAATTCGGCGAGCATGAGAAAGTCGATTCCAAATTCCTCTTGCTCAAACAATTGGTTTCTGTGAAAAAATGTTTTCATATACTCAAAGTACTTTCGCTCCCGCTCGGCCAGAAAAAAGAAGCGGCCAAGAGTTTGCGCTGTTCTCCCGAAAGTGCCGCTGCCGGCAAAAGGATCAAAAACTAAATCTCCACGAAAAGAATAATATTGAATTACTCTTTGGCATAAATCGGCGGGAAACACTGCGGAATGGACTTGGTCGGATTTCGGCTGTATTTTCCAAACGTTGGACGTTTCATAACCATCTTTCACCCTGCTATTTTCAATAATTTTCCGATCATATTGTCGTATGTTCCAATCAATCAATTTATCGGTTTCCTTTCTATAAACCATCAAATATTCCGTCACGGGATTCGGTTTGTAGGCCAATGGCTTGCGGTGTTGCAAAAAGCCGGCGTTTCTGTTCTTCACACTTGTTTCGGGTTTTTCCCAAAGGATGTCGTCAATAAATTCCCAACCTCTTTTGACCAGAAAGCTATGAATATCAAAAGGAATGGGGTATCTCTTGCTGGCATGTTGTCGACTTACTCTGGGAACGATGATGGGCGAGGTGTTGACTATCAAAAAACGACCTTCCTTTGTCTTTTGGTGGGTAAGGCAAAAAACCTCTTCTAAAAAATTGAGATATTCCTGATAACTTTTGTAAATAGAATAATCTCTCGCATTATAGTAAGGTGGAGAAGTGAAAGTTAAGTGGAAACTTTCGTCCGGGACTACTTTCAAGGTTTGCCGCACGTCGCCGAGCACGACAACGTTTTTCAGAAAATCATAAGACGCGCTATGGGATTGTTGAGCCATTGTGTCGCTTTTTTGTATTGAAAAATACGTTTTCTCAATGAGTTTCTGAATGGTTTCGTTTGGGTGCTTGCGCAAAGATTGAAGCCGCGCGCGCACTATTCGATCGTGTTGAAAGACCATAAGACCACGAATTGCCTGCAGGATAATTTTTGGATCCTTATCCTCCAAAAAATCCAATAATATGGGAATGCTATTTTGCGATCTCAATCTACCGATGGAAGAAACCGCTTCCCGTCTGACCTCCGTTGATTCGTCTTTTTGGGCGATGTTTTGGAGAATGGGTATGTTGTCTTCCTTTTGGGTTTTTCCCAGTGTTTTTGCCGCCCAAAACCGCACTTGTTTGTTCCGGTTGGAAAGCAAGGGAATAATCCATGCATCGTCAAAATTTTTTGGGAGATATCCCAGATTTTTCAGAAGGAATAAAATGCTTTTGCTGTCTGGACTTCTTTTTATTAGTTTTTTTAGACTTCGGCCGCCTTGATTTTTCAAACGGTGGATTTGCTCTTTTGTAATCATCTTTCTCCTTCCTTGCGCAAGCCGCTATCCTCAATCAAGATATGAAACTTTGGAAAGAAGGCGATTAGGAAACAGAGCCGTAGCGTTCTTAGCATGATGGATGATAGTAGCGATTGGCGTCGTCCTGAAAACGATCTGCCCCAGCGGTGCTGTTTCCGCAAAGCGCATGGTTTTAGGGACTTTTGGCTCTTCTAAAATTGTTTTAAGAATTGGTTTAATGCATACCAAACGATGCCAGTGCGCGCTTGGCGCGCTGAAGGAAGGAGATAAGGAAATGGCTTCTCCGTTTTGCAAAATTACGCTGACGCAGTAGCTATCTAAGCTGTCGTAATTGGAGATGCTTGTTTTAAAGTTTCCATATCTTTTGCGCTTGCCTTGCGTTAATTCAATTGCGAAAGATTGGATTTGAGAAAGGGCGATTTTTCTTTTCCGAACCCCGAAAACATGGCGTTTTTGGAGAATGAAAAGATTTTTCTCGGAGTCTAGAAGTCCCTGTATTTTGCGATAAGATGCAAGAGAGGCAAATAGTAGAAGACCGACCAGAACGCCACTAAGAAGGGCGTAGGAAACGCGGGCGGAAACTTGCTCCTTTCGAGAGGATCGAAGGAGGGCTTTGGCTTCGTCCACGAATTGAAAACGTTTAGAATCTTCAATCCCCGATGAGAATCCTTTATCGATGAAAACTGTCCCGTTGCCGATTGCGGCGACCATCTGGTGTTTAGAGTCGTATCTTCGTATTTCAATATCCCGAACGTCTGTTATGCGGCGGCGATTTGTTTCGTAAAGTCCGAGCCAGTGCTCCACAACTTCGAGGCTCGCTTGATTTTGAGAGTTCTTGTTGAGGACTAAGCTTTTTGAGTTGGCGTTGTAAAGAAAGACGCCGCCCATAAAAGCGAAGCCGAGAATGGCCCACCATACGGGGCTGCCTTGAAACTGGAGAGTAGTTTTGGTTTGCCGGGTGATTTTCACGAGAGTTTAGTAGGTGTTCTCATAGTATGGGATTCATTTGGAGTTGGTGAATGGTATTGTGAATTACGTGTTGGATTGGTTCGTTGTTTTTGCCGCGGATGTTGATTTTAATTTCCATACTCCAAGTGGGTGCGATTTCAGGGATTCGCAGGAAAATGGAACGGCCGTCTTGGGACACTTCGGCGCTTTGTACTTTCAGGGGGCGCTCGTTGTAATGTCTTGATCCGTAGTTTTTGGTGCGTTTGAGGTTCCATACCTTGACGGCGTAGTTGGATGGATTGGCGGCGCTTTTTTCGTCCAAAGAATCGGTGAAGGCCAGTTGGATTCCTTCTTGGAACGCTTGTAGGCCGATCACTTGGTGTGCAGGTTTGCCGGTGTAGCGGATGCGGTAAAAGCCGCCGTCTTGGCGTTTGTTGCCGGCCCAAGCAAACATGCCCGTCGCGTAAAGTTGGCCGTTGGTTTCGTGGAATCGTCCGCGCATGATTCCCGTGGGAAATTCTAGGCCGAGGCTGAGCATTCCGCCTTGGGCTTGGCCATTGACGATTTCGTGCGGCACGAGGAATACTTTTCCCGCGCCGTAGCTGAGGTTTAGCAGATGTCCGTTCATCGGACCCCAGTTTGCCCAGTTGGGAATCCACAGCAACTCGCCCGGGCTGCGGTCAAATTCGTTAGTGATCCAGCAAAGCGGTTGTTCCATCGCTTCGTCGCTTTCGTCGACGACGTCATGGTAGCCCATCATATTTCCGTAGAAGCCGCCTTTGCGGACGTAGTTGATGCGGTTTTTCGGGTTCCAGTGGCCTTCTTGGTCGGTGACGATAAAGCTTCCGTCCGGGTTGAGGCAGACGCCGTTGGCGGCGCGAAAGCCGGTTGCTAGGATTTCTGTTTTTGTTCCGTCCGGGCTGACTTTCAGCAAGGTGCCGTGGTGCGGCACAAGTGCCGTTTTGGCGTGTCGCGCGGATTTGGCGTAGTAGAAGTTGCCTTCGGCGTCCGTCTGCAATCCCATTGCGAACTCGTGAAAGTGTTCAGTGACTTGGTGATCGGAGTTGAAGCATTCGATGTAATCGATTTCTTCGTCGCCGTTGTAATCGTGCAGGCGGGCAATTTGGTCGCGGCAGGCGACGTGGATGACGCCATTGAGGGTTTTGACGCCAAGCGGTTGAAACAGGCCGGTGCAGATTCGTTTCCATTGGTGTTTGCCCAGCGCGCCGTCGATTCCGTCGACCAACCAGACGTCGCCAAGCCAAGTGGCTACGGCCGCTCGTTTCCCGCCGGGCAGGAAGTCAAATCCTCCGATGCGCATCCAACTGTGCCAGGGATTCTCGTGCGGGTAGGTGATTTCATCCACCTCGAAGGGCTTATGGTTGGCGCCGTTCTTTCCTTGAGTGACAACGATGTTGGGAAATCGCGCGCGGCCGCCTTGGAGGTAGCGGCTCAAATCCTCGGCGGGAGCGGAGACCGCTGCTTGAAAGTTGAGTTTTTGTTCATCCACGTTTCCGATCAGCAACTTGGCTTGGAGAGGAGTGGCGGAGGCCGGAATGGTTAATACATGGAATCCACCTGTTTTTTCGATGAAGGCGCCGCCGGCTCCCGCAAGCGCCGTTGCCGTGGACTCTGGAGCGATGCGGAGCCGCAAGTCGCGCTTGGATTGGCCGAGGTTCAAAGTCCGGGTGTAGACGATGTTTCCGTCGCTCCATTCCATTCCCGGCAGTTCCAGCACTTCCGCGCCGCCAACTGTGTAGCGGAGGATTACTTTGTTTTCGTAGAGATATTGCCCGCGAAATTGCGCCCAGTCGCGGGGAAGCGGGCCGTAGGGTTTTCCGTCGCGGCCTCGCAGTCGCGGGTCTTCCCAAGAGTCGGTTTCAGGATGCGCCCAACCGGGCCCGACTGGGTTGACGAAGGCGACGTCGCCCTGGATGCTGGCGTGAGTGCCGTGAGATTGATCGAGGGCAATGCCCCTCCAGTCAATAAACTCCTTTCCCGACCAAGCGGCCGCCACGCGCATTGTGTCGTGATCGTATAGCAACCACGCCCGCCCTTTGCTGACGCCGCCGGGCCCTTCGTCCAGCCGCACGGCAATGGCTTTGTAAGCGATGTTGCCGGGCGCGACTTGATAGGTCCAATTAAGCATCGGTCCAAAATTCATCCGCAAATACTTGGGGCCTTTGGCGTATTCGAGCATTTCTTCGGTGATTGCGCCGGTCGTGCTTTTTCCTTTGGGCAGGCCGGCCAAGTAGTCTTTCGTGATTTTGAAGTATTCCTTTTTGTTGGTGGGCTTGACCAATGCCTCGCGGAGGTAGTGGATGACGGCGTAGCGTTGTTGCACCGTCAAAAAGGGAAAGGCCGGCATTTGGCCGTAGCCGTCGCCGAGGGTTTGGAACAAGCGATAGGGGTCTTTGCCGTTTTTGAACTCCGCTTCCCAAAACTTGCGCGAGGTGGGCAGCGAACCTTCTTTCTCCAAATCACCGTGGCAGGAAAGGCAGACCGCGTTGTAGATTCGCTCGCCGTTTTGAATGGTTTCTTCGTTCCAACTTCGGATTATTGCCGCGTGATCCACATTGTCCCAAGGCTTTGGCGAGACATCCTTTGGCGGCTGTGTTTCGGCGCGGACTGGAGGATCTTCCGGCAAAGCGGCGGACTCGGACGCCGGCCGCAGACATCCGGTTTCCAAACAGAACAAAGCCGCTCCGGCGGCCGACGACAACAGGATAACAAAGCTCTTTTTCATTAGGAAAACAGTGATTAAACAACAAAAATCGGCAGCCGGCAAGGGCTTTGAAAACCGAAGGAGCACGTCGGAATGTTTTCCAGTATCCCGCAAAGTTTTGGGTCGGCGAGAATTGACAACCCGCGCTTGAGAATGGTATGAGCAAAGAAAAGGCTTTGGAAAGCGAAGGAAAAACTTTCGGCGGGAATTTTTCTTGAACATTCTTTTCCAAACTTATAGATTGTCGGAGTTTGTTGCTTTTTAACCCGGAATTCAAACGATATGGAACACAGACACTTGCCGTTGTCCAAAGTGTTGCGGCGGGGGTTCACTTTGATCGAACTGCTCGTGGTGATTGCCATCATCGCCATTCTTGCCGGGATGCTTCTTCCCGCTCTGGCCAAAGCCAAGAAAAAGGCTAAACAAATCCAGTGCCTCAGTAACCTCAAACAATACGGCCTCGCCATCACCATGCACAAAAGCGACAACGAGGAGCAGCTCATGCGAATGACGCAACAATTTGGAGGACCTCGCCCCAACTTCATTCTTTTTAATCCTCGGCAAGAGCCGAAAGAATGGTCGATTTCAGAAATTCAGCCCTATGTCTCCGCCTACAACATGCACAACAAAAACATTCACGGCGTCGCCATGTGTCCGGAAGTCAACGCCCGCCTGATGAACGAGTGGATTCGAACCATCAACTTTGAAAACCACCCCTTTCTAGAATATCAATACACCTACTTCGCCCGCGTCGGGCTTGCTCCTGAAAACAACAAAGACAGACACGGACTGGCCGACGCCCAATTGGTGGACAACCAATTAGAATCTACCCGCATCCTGATGACCGACATCCTTTACATCGACGCTTCCGACAAGTCATGGCGCTACAACCACGGCCCTAACGGCTGGTCTTACAACGAAAATCATCCGACGCTCACTTTCCCGCAACATCGAGGCGAACTTCCCCTCATTTCCGGCGTCAATCAGCTGTTCGGCGACGGTCACGCAGTCTGGAAAAGCAAAGCAGAATTTCCCCATTTGGACAAAATGATCCATCCCAGCCGCTATCCCGCAGGACGCATCACCGCGGGCGGCGGCAACGGCGACACTTATTACTGGTAAAAATCTCCATTGCATTGCAAAAAAAGAATCTCTATTTAAAAAATGGAAAGTCTATGAACCGAAAACGACAAAATTCTCGTATTTGCGGCGGCCTTGCCGTTGCGCTGTTTTGCATCGCCGCCGGCCTTCAAGCCGGCGTCAACGACGGCCTGATAGCCCACTACGCTTTTGAAAGCGCGAACAACCTTGGCGCCGACTCCAGCGGCAACAACCGAGGTCTTGAAAGCGGAGGTGTTTCCACCGACGGCGTCAAAGGCCGAGGCCTTGCCCTGGATGGCTTTTCCCATCTCGAAACCGAGCAAGGCGCCGCTTTTGCCACCGCTAGCAGCTTCTCTTGGTCCGTCTGGTTTCGCTTAGACGAATTCGACGTGGATGCGGGCGCTCTGCTCTCCAAATCGCCGGAGGGCTGGCTCCCCGGCTCCAAAGCCCTCTTCAAAAACGAAGACTCCCACATCGCCTTTGACCTCGGCTTCGTGGGCGAAATTGTGTTTGAAGTCAACCTCCAAGATGGCCAATGGCACAACGCCGTGGTCGTTGGAAACATCCCTGAATTTTGGATCCCGGAAAATGAACCGCTCGCTTCCTTCGAGTTTTACGTGGACGGCAACTTTGTGGACTCTCTGGAAACCGCTTTGGAGAACGTGGCTGAACCGAACGGCTCTATTTTTCGCATTGGTAGCGGCAGTCCCGGCGCCGAAGAAGATGGCGATCGATTTCCCGATCCCCACCGGTTCCTTGGCAGCTTGGACGAAGTCCGAATCTATGATCGCCCGCTCGCATTCTCCAACGAGATTGTGGAAATCATTGCGGACGCTTTTGACGGCCAACTGCCGTCCCCCGAAATTCACCGCCATCCCCAATCCGCGCAGGGCATTCAAGGCCGCTCCCTTGCTCTCTCTGCTGAAGTTTCCGGCTTTGCGTTGGAATACCAATGGATGAAAGACGGCCAACCCGTGCCGGACGCCGATTCCCCAGTCCTCTTTATTGAAGAAGTGACCGCCCAAACCGCAGGCGAATACAAACTCCGCGTTTCCAATCCCTCGACTTCCGTAGACAGCGAAGGCGCCACGGTGACCGTTCTTGAAGAGTGGAATCCCTCCATTGGATTGGCCGGTTACTGGAACTTTGAAACCGATGGCGACCTCGGCAAAGACGCCAGCGGCAACGGCGCCGATCTGGAAGACTTCGGCGCTCTCTCCGCCGACGGCTCCAAAAGCAAAGGCATCGAAACCGGCGCCGGCGCCTACTTGCGCGATACTGAGGAAAACCTTCCACTGGACACCCTTGGAGACTTCACCTGGACGGCCATGATTCGATCCGAAAACCAAGGCAACATCATAAGCAAGTCGGATGAAACTTGGGCGGAAGGGAACAAAAGCCTCTTCGTGCGCAACAGCCAACTGGGCTTTGACACCGGCTGGATCGGCGATGCCGACGGCGGCGGTCTCCAACTCGTGGACGACGCTTGGCATCACGTCGCCCTCGTCAATCAAGCGGTCGACGGCGAAACTCGGCAAACGCTTTATGTAGACGGCAATCCAGTCGCTTCCAGCCAACTCCCCTTTGCCGACCAACCGGACTCCGGCCTCTTCTCCATCGGATACGGGAGCGACAACTTTCCCGATGTAGGCGATTTAGGAGGGCAAGACACGCCCAACTACGTCGGCCTAATTGACGAAGTCCGCGTCTACACGCAAAGCCTGTTCCAGAGCGACATCGTCCAGCTCATGCAAGGCGCCGGCGGCCAAATCGTTGCCCCGAGAATTCTGCAAGGCCCCGAAAACGTTTCCATTGTCGCCGGTCGAACCGCCCGCTTTCGCGTTGTGGTTGCCGGCACCGCTCCCACCTATCAATGGCAAAAAGACGGCGCGGACATTCCCGGCGCCAACGCCGCCCAATTCTCCATCCCCAACGTCTCCGAAACCGACGCCGGCCAATACACTGTCCGAGTCAGCGGCCTTGTTGAAATTCTCATTATCTCCAATCCGGCCATTCTTACCGTTCTGCCGGCCCCTGTATTTGCCGGAGGCGAACTAGCCCACGTCGGCCCTTTTTTGGAAAGCTACTGGAACTTTGACGCCGCTCCCAATGACGTTATCGAAGACTTCTCGCCCAACGATCCCCAGCACGACGGCGTCCTTGCCAACGGCGCCGTCCTCACTACCGGCAACCAAGGCTTCAAAGGAACCGGCGAAGCCCTCGATACTTCCGCCCAAGAAAACGCCCACATGGCCGCCATGCGCCCCGAAGAATACGATTTTAACGAGAGCTTTACTTGGTCCGCATGGGTCAAAATCGATGAACCGGCGGGCGAAGGAGAAGAAGGCGGCGCCGGCATCTTCGGCCGAGCGCCGGCGGAAACCGACCACAACAACGGCTCCAAAGTCTTTTACCTCAACGGCGACACTCTCGGTTTTGACACCGGTTGGGTAGCCTCGGTCAACTCATCCGGGCCGTCACTTGAACCTGAAACGTGGCATCACGTCGCTATCGTTCACAACCGCGACGAAGGCACGGTTTCCATCTACCTCGACGGAGACCCCGTTGCAAACGAGGAAGATGGAGAACCTATCGAAGGATTTGAATTTAACGTCGCAGAGTACCGCGAAGACCAAGAGTTTAACGGCGGATTCGTCAACAGCGGGTTCCGCATTGGCGACGGCGCAATCGGTTTCTTCGCCGCGCCCTTTCCCGGCCTCATCGACGAAGCCGCCGTTTGGTCTGCGGCCTTGAACGCCGAAGACATCGCCTTGCTGGCCGACGGCGCGTCTCCCTTGCCCGAAGTTGTTCCCCCCTCACCGCCAACACCGGGCGATGCAACCCTATCCTTCAGCATCGAAAGCAATATGCTGATCCTTGAATTCACCGGCACGCTCTTTTCTTCCGCAACCGTGAGCGGCGGATACTCTCCGGTAAACGGTGCTCAATCCCCGTTTGTCATAGACTTAAGCAACACCACCGGCTCCCAATTCTACCGCGCCGTTCAACCCTCCATATCTAACCCCGAATCGTTTACCCAAATCTTTGTCTCCCAAGCTCTCGAACGCTACGACCGCCAAGGCCGCGACTCTACCATAGAATACTACAACACCGCTGAAAGCATCGACGGCGATTGGTATGTATTCATTATCGACGAGGATGACGGCATCATCGCCCACGCCGCCCGGCCGGAACGACTTGGGAAGAAACTGAATGAGCTTGTCGATGTTACTGAATACAACTATGGAGCAGACTTCGCCGCGACTACCGATAAAGGCTCGTGGGTTGAATACATTTACCTAAACCCATCCAATAACTACTATGAAAAGAAGCACAGCTGGGTGGTCAAACACGATGGACTCATTTTTGGATCCGGTTGGTATGAGCGGACTTTGGTTTCTCTCCACCCGTCCAGAACCGAACAACCCGCCGCCTACACCAAAGCGCTTGTGGAACAGGCAATCCGACGCTATGTTGTTACCGGCCGAGATGCGGTAATTGAGTATTACAACAATCGGGATACGGTGGACGGGCAGTGGTATGTTTATCTATGGGACGCAGATGCCAACATCTTAGCGCATCCCACTTCGCCTCATCTTATTGGAACAAACGGCAACGACTTAAAACCGGACGTCAATGGCTACTATTTCGGCCCCGATCTAGCCGCCGCGCCGCTCGAAGGCGCATGGGTCACTTATACCTTCCTGAACCCCGAAAGCGGCGAGCAAGCGAAGAAACACTCTTGGGTTCAACTTTACGACGGTTTGATTTTTGGTTCGGGTTGGTATCCGTCTAAAGATCGGCCAGCGCAATATACGCAATCACTAGTGCAGGAAGCTATAGAGCGCTATGATCGGAAAGGCCGAGACGCCGTGATTGAGTATTACAACAACCGGGAAATAGTGGACGGCCAATGGTATGTCTTTATTATGGATGAGAATGGCATTAGCGTGGCCCATCCGATTCGGAAAGATTTCATCGGCACGGATAGAAGCCAAGCAAAGGACGTCAACGGAAAACCCTACGGCCAAGAGTTGGTAGCGGCTACGGAACAGGGCCGCTGGGTAATTTATGTATTTGAGAATCCCAGCACTAAAGAACTACAACAAAAGCAAACTTGGGTTGTGAAACACAACGGCCTAATCTTTGGTTCTGGATGGTATGAAGATACTCCGGATACCGCCGCAGAATAATTCAACATTCCCTTTTTTTAAAAAAGGCAAAGAGAGTTCGCAGTTGAAGTTTAGTTGTAAGATGATTTGCGGACTTCTTGTTTTATGAATTGTTGATTTTATTCGTTTTGCGGATTCCAATAGAACGGAAAGGTATTGAGAAAACGCGCCGGACGATTAATATAAGATGGAGCGAAGATCGACAAGAAAAACCGTCGACGTCCTTTGTTGTTTCCCGATAAGGCAAAGCCTTCTTCTTTTTCGGCCGCGCAAGCGTTAGATAGACGCTTAATTCTATGGATCGAAGAGGGATCGATTAGATTCACCGGAGCGATATTTGACAGGGCGTCCGGGAATCTTGACGAGAAATTTCTCTTTTACGAGACCATTCAAACAGCTCTGAATCGATATGGAAGATCGAATCTCCTTGGAAATTTCTTCTTTGGTTTTGCACACATTCACATCCTTGAACAGTTCTCTGATTTTTTCTTCGGCGATGCGAACAAGCCAATCTTTGGCCTGTTTCTTAGAAACTTTTGATTTTTTGGCAACGGTTGCTTCCGTCTTTGGGCCGTCTATGCGCTCGCAAGGTTTTGGCGTTCTTGACTCCGCTTGTCGATTCTCCTTAGTAGTCGACGATTCTTTTTGAGCTTCCATCGTAAGCATCCGTTGCTCCGGATCGACCAATTCCTCGCTTGGCGCCGCATCTAGAATCTTCTTGAGAGCTTCCGGAGTATCCGGATTCGGCCACGGCCTGGCGCCTTCGCGTTGCAAAGCCTCGATCCCTTCGGATCTCTCGCCCGTCGAGCGCACATAGACTGGTACCGCTTGGTATTTCCGCAACTGTTCGATTGCGCCAGTCCACGTCCCTCCACTGTTCGCGGCCGCATTCACCACCAGAGAGGCTTCCGCCAGAGCATAGATCGTCTTGTTCCGCTGCATCGCGTGTCCCACATCGAATCGCGCCCTCGGGTCGTATGGAGAAACCAGCAGAAGTCTCCTTTCCAACAGCAGGTTCCGATGCTCTCGATTCATCGCCGTCCTTTCGAGATTTCCGGCCAGCACGCCAACCGCCTTTCCTCCTGCTTCTAGAGCTCCGTTCATGGCCGCCCTGTCTATGCCCTGGGCGGCGCCGGAAACCACGGTACGGCCTGCCTCAGCAGTCAGAGCGGCGACATCGCGGGCATATTCAATCAACGACTCCTTTACATTGCGCGAGCCGACAATCGCCAACGCTCCCTGCGCAGCCGCAATCTCCATATCTCCACAGCCATAGAGCAAGACCGGCGAATCCTTCCCAAGCCTTTTTTTAAGTATACTTGGGTAAGCGTCATCGGCACGGCTCACCACCCAAATCGCCCGCTTTTGCCAGTGCTCCACCGCTAGGGCGAGAAGAAAGCCGCGACCAAGCAACCATTCTAACCGTTCAGAATCCAGATCGCCTCGGCACTTACTCACAATCTCTCCCGCCCCATGCGCCAACAGATCGGCGGGCTGGCATTGCAACTCCCGAAGCCGACAGGCAAGTCGGTGGTACTCGCTAATGCTGAGCGGTTTGACAAAAGATTCACCTTTGCCCCGCCCGACAATCAATGGCGCGGTCAGAAGCAGGATCGCTTTCGCGTTGGAAGATAGTTCAAACTTCATCAGGCACCACCCGTTACCGCAAGAGCGAGCGGCCATACCTCGCCACTGCCCCTTCGACGAAGTTCCCAGGCAACGACCGTGAAAGTCCAGCGAGAATCTACCATGTCGTCCACCAACAGCACGGGGCTTGAAAGTATTGCATCTTTGTCAACAGCCAGCGAGCCGAGTACGTTGCGCGCCTGCTTGTCGCTGTTCTCCATCGTCTTCTGCTCGGGGCGGGATTCTTTCTTCGTCAGAGCTGCGCGGAATGGCAGTCGGAACGCGTGCGCAAGACGTCGCGCGAAGTCTGGAACCAGAACTGGACGGCGTAATGAGGGAACGGCGGTGACCCACTCTGGAAAAGGATCCGGCCGCCATTCTCGCACTAAGTCGACGCAAGCGTTAACAAGTTCGTCGGAAAAGCGGTTGTCTTGATACTTGCCCCGAAATACCAGATTCCCCCAACCGGAGTCTTTCCAGACACAGAGCGCCCGGCCGGGCTGGGCGCGGTGCTCGGCATCGATTGATTTGCCCGGTGGCCACTGCCGCCGGGGCTCGATCGGCAGGCTCGAACCGCGCAGAAAGGCAACCGCCTCGCGGACGCACACCGGATCGGTCGAGGTGGGCAGGGCCGGCGCGTCCGGTGGCGGGAAATGGCCCGGCTCGCCGTCCAGCGCCCGGATCAGGAACTCCATGTGGCCGGAAGACAGCCCCACGTACTCCTGCATCTGCGCCTGCTCCTCCCGCCGCAGCTCCGTGAGCCGGTGTGCCCGCTCCCAGAAGGCATCGCCCAAAGTTGCGGCAATCAACTGCCACTTATCCCCTTGCTTTGCGATGGGAGCCGGAGATTCAAGGGAAAGTAGATGGATCGTCTTTTTTATGCGGTGGACACTGACGTTGACCTTAGATTTGATCTCCCGAGTCGAAAGACCTCCCGGGTTTGCTTTCAATGCTTCAATAACCTGTTCAACTTCGTTTGGTGTTGGGAAGGCGCTCTTGATGAAGTAATCCGTAATCTCGGTGTCTTCCCGGCCGCTCAACAGCACGCCGTAAGCCGCGTTGAGAGATCGACCGGCGCGTCCCACTTGCTGATAATAAGCCACCGCGGAGCCCGGAGCCTGATAGTGAATGACGAAAGCCAAGTCCGGCTTGTCGAAACCCATTCCCAACGCGGTTGTCGCCACCAACGCCTTCACCTTGTTATCAAGCAAAGCCTGCTCCAGTTTCTCCCGGTCGCTCGTTTTGCTCGTGTAGGATTCAACTTCAAGGCCACGAAACCTAAGCCAATCCGCCACCGTGCCGGCGTCGCGCACAGTCAGGGTATAGACGATCCCGTTCCCTTGCATCTTCGGCAACCGTTCCGCCAGCCAAGCAAGCCGCTCTGCTTGCCCCGGCAATCGAATGGTCTGCAAAAACAGCGAAGGCCGGGCCAGATTGCCGTGCGAGATTTCCAAGTTCGGTCCCAGTACTTTCTTCAAATCCTCTATAACACGATCATTCGCCGTCGCTGTAGTTGCCAATATTCGATCTTTCAGAGGTAGAATTTTGACGATGCGTTCAACCCGCCGATAGTCGGGACGGAAGTCATGGCCCCAATCCGAGATGCAGTGCGCCTCATCGACCGTGAACAGGGAGATTCGATCTCCCATCGAGGCCAACACCTCCTCGTTAAAGCGCTCGTTTGCCAGCCGCTCCGGGGAAATGAGCAGAATGTCCACTTTGTCGAGGCGAACGGCGTTTTCAATCTCATGCCAACGTTCTTCGTTGTCGGAATTAATGGTCTTGGCTTTGACTCCCATTCGCTCCGCCGCGGCGATCTGGTTTCGCATCAGCGACAGCAACGGACTGACCAGAATGGCAGGTCCCTTACCGGCTTCGCGCAGCAGCTTTGTTGCAATGAAATAGACGAAGCTTTTGCCCCAGCCGGTCTTTTGGACAACAAGCAACCGGCCAAGCCCATTCACGACGTGCCGAATCGCCTCTTCCTGCCTTTCGCGGAATTTCGCGTTGGGACGGTTGGATCCTTTTTTCAAAAGTTCCAAAGCGCGATCCGCTCTATACATCTCCGAAAAGATGAAGTCGTGTTTCCCCAAAGCGTTAACCGAACGTCATACGCCTCGTTGATTTTTTGGTCTTTTCTCCCGCTTTTTTGCGGAGATCTTCGTTCCCGTCGCATTTCTCGGGATCCCAAAAGAAAACAAGCATTTTCTCTCGAGAAATCTGCGAGACAAAAAACGAGCCGGAAGCCACTTTGGATAGAGACTACATAGTTTCAAAGATCGAGCGGCGCTCTCTTTATCGCCCGCGGGCATCCCCAGTCTCTGCGTTCCTTTTGAGAAAAGCGGTATGGGTCAAGAATTGGGCGCGTCCGTTTCGCTCTGCATTTTGTCGAAATAGGCGTCCGCTTCCGCGACACTCTCGAAAATTCCCCAACTGGGGAGCACGTTGGCGATGTCGATCACTTTTTTGATTTGCGGTTGGAGGTTCGCCATCAGCATCTTGCCGCCGCGGCTTTCCATCATTTTCCGATAAATCAGGAGCAACCGAATCCCCATACTGCTTATGTAGTTCAGCCCTTCCAGATCGAAGGTCATAAACTTGGTATGCGGCGACACCCGTTCCTTAAGAACCGTCTCGCACGAACCGACCGTCTGGCCATCCAACCGCCCGTTGATCGAGACGTTCACAGATCCGGGCCACCGTTCCGTCACATTAACTTTCATTGACATGCCCCGATTAAAAGACGAGGAAAACCCTAAAGTCAAACAAAAGATTCGCAAAAATCATCAGTGGGGAAACGCTCAAACCCAAGGACGATGCGTTAAACTAAATCCCAGCAACTCGGCGGGAAAAACCGCGCCGCCGCAATCCATTCAAAGTTTGCCGCCAAGCAATCCTGCTCTCCGCGCGCTGCCAAGACGTCTCCATCGCCTGGAACTTGACGCGCATCTTTTGCTTTCTCTTCTGAAGATTTTTCCAGCGCAAAAAACAGCGCTCTTGTCCCCTCTTTGCCGAATCGACGCAATCGGCGTCGGCAACTGCGCAAACTTGCCCGAATCTTTTGAATAAACAACGGCGGTCTTCCTTCCGGCGCCAACCACCAAGCAATCAAGCAACTGAATTGGACTTCCCAATCCTTTTATTTATACTTTAAAAATCCACTTAAAACGTCGCCGAACGTCTTTGGAGGAAAGTTCCTGAACCCCTCGTCATCCACAAATACAAAATCATATTTTCCATCTAACTGTATCCGGCTACATTCCTCGCACCATTGCCTCAAACGATCCATCTTGGAATGCACGTCTTCGTCCACTCTTCCTTTCAATTCGACGATCACAATCCGTCCATCGGCAGTCTTTACGATAAAGTCAGGATAATAATTCGCAATGTCGCTGTTCGCCTTAATATAATCCAGCTTGAATCCTATGGCGAAATAGTTCTTCGCATAAGAATCCACGTCCGGACATCGCTGCAGAAACTTGGCAAACTCCAGTTCTAATGGAACATCTCCAATAATCTTGTTAAACACAGATTTTTTCGGCACTATGTAATGTTGTTTCTTCACGGCAAAGGCCGCCATTTGCCGAATCTTTATCCAACCTTGTATTTTCGCATCTTCCCGATTCCCCACCGTCAATTCGTTTATGGACTTCTTAAATGTCTTGATGACTATTCTGGAAGCCGTCGGCTCCGCCAAATTGCGAAGGGTGTTCGCAGACGCTAGATCCACGGTTGTGCCAAATAATATATGTTGAATAAAGTCTCTAACTTTTTCGAATAGCGCATCGTATTTGCTTAACATACGCAGTTCCCTCATAATCATGCGAACAAAATACTCAACAACACTGCTAGAATCCACAATATCAGCAGGCAAAACCGTTCTATGGGATACTTCGCCGCTGGCAATATCTTTGAATATAATTTCCCGGCGCTCCTCTTCGTCGAAAAATTGATAAGAAACCGGTTCAAATACTAACGACCGAATATTCAGATTATCGAGTTTCTCATATTCTCGATAAAAATGCGGATTCAACAGCGGAATCTCAATGTTTAACGCGCCGATATTTTTACTGGGATTTTCACGATCCACTTCCACAATTAGCCTATGAGACGGAGCGTCTTCTCCCATCGCCACACGCTCCAAAACCACCCCCTCTTTCTGAATAGATTCCACAAAATCCATAAAAGCATCAGTGCCGATTACACTGACGTATTCCTCCCCTGTTGCCGCATACATCCTGCGCAGTCCGCGGCCAAGCGTCTGCTCCGGCAAAATATTGCTCTTCGCTGAATAAGACCGCAACCCGACAATCGTCGTCACATTCCGCACGTCCCAGCCTTCTTTTAGCATAATCACCGAGACAATTGCCTTGTGAGGATTGTCCTCGTCGTCAATCTCGTTCGCCTGCTTGCGCAATTGATCTAATTCTTGCTTTTTCTTGCCGGAAGATGCCTCCGGAATCTCCCCATTATTCTTGGTGTGAATGGTCAAAACCGCGCCTTTCAAGTCGGGATAACGGCTCTCCAAATACGCGGCCGTCTCATCACAGTTTTTGGTGTTGTCCGTCATCACAAAAAGAATCGCCTTTTTGCCCAGCTTCCGATGATGTTCATACGCCTTTCGCCACTCAATTACATCTAAGTTCAAGTAGTCCGCGTATTTTTCTATAAATTTTACGCTCTGTCGTTCACACAACTTTATCCGGCTCGCCGCATCCGGTAACACCGGACGCTTTACCACATTCTGCGAAATAGCCTCCACTGGTGGATAATCGGAAACCGTCTGCGCAAAAATGGCACCGTCATTATGTTTTGGAGTGGCCGTTATATCCACTTGCAAGCTCAGCGAAACGCCTTTTTGTAACAGCTGATTATGAATATCCTGAATGGACTGGAACCATGCCAATTTTTTATCATGGATATGATGCGCTTCATCATTAATCACCATCAACTCATCCACATCTCGAACAATTATACTTAAGTCCACTTTAGAATCCTCCGCCGCGTCGCTTGCTTGTTTTCCCAAATAATAATCCGTTGTATTTTCGTCGCCGAACGAAGGAGAAATTGGCTCGTTCAAATAAACACGGTGAATATTCGTCAAGTAAATATTACCCGTAGGACGAGATGCCTGCACCTCGTCTTGCTTATGCAAAGTCATCTGAAAATCATCCCGCCAGTTGCGCCCATCGTAACCATTGTCGGGCAACACCGGGTCCTCGGAGAAAATTCGCAAACCCTGAAAATCCTTGTAGAGACGATCCAGCACAATGATATTGGGAGCAATAACCAAAAAGTTGCGCGATAATTCCGAGTTCGGTTCGTATAACTTGTGATAATAACTCCACGCCAAAACCAGACTCATTACTTTGGGCCGCTGCCCCCGTCGCCATTTTCACAACATAACGCCGCCACGTTTCCGGGAAATCCTTGTTAGAAACTGCGCCGGCAACATCAAATCGCATTAGATCATATTGATTCCTTGCGCCCACAACATCGCAGAGATAGATAATGCTCTCGATTGCCTCCCGTTGGGCAAAATAATACTCAAAACGCTCCGTGATGTTGCCCAGATCCTCCACCAAGTGAGATTCGATAAACCACCAACGAAGCAGGCTTCTACTGGTTTCGCTGGCACCGGCGTATTCGTCGTCCCGAAACTCTTTTACCCGCCTCCGAATCTGCGCCACCAATGGAGGCGTAAGATTCTTCATATCCGTGTTGCACAAAGATTCAGCGCCGGGAAACCAGCGATGATCCGGTTCCAAAACCGCATACGGATCAGGAGGAAAATTAGGATGCAATGCCATTATTGTTTATTGATGAGCTGATTGAACTGTATCCGCTTGCCCGGAGGAGCATCGATTTCTCGCATGTTTGCCGAATTGTTATGCAATCTTCCAGGCTTCGAACGATTTCGTGTTGGAGTCTTCTTGCTTTTCAAATTCTTGACACAGACGAAACGTTGCTTATAGTTTTTCTCCTCAAGGAATCTGGGCTGTTGCCAGAAAGTCCGCCCAACAGCACGACAGTAAGCGATTAGACATTCCGCTCCATCGAGCTGTTGTCGAATTTCTTTACGCGAATTATATTGACCGCCTTTCAATTCAATATAGATGATCCAATTAGCTCCCTTGGTATAGGCGATCAGAATATAATCTGCCCGTTTGCATTCATGTTTATCGTCTCTAAAAATAGATTTCGGAGCTGGAAATTTGTCTGCCTTAATGGCGAGAATTTCATCTGGCGCATTCTGTATTTTCACAGAATACTGTTGCTCATTATTAAGTTCTTCCAAAATGACAACCTTCTTCCCGCTCCTTCCATAAGGATGTTCTTCAACTGAGGCCAACGCAGTGTCCTGGATCATTTCACTCAATATTTCTAAATCATCTGTCATTTGTCGTCTCTCCAGATAATGGATTCTTGAATTTCATTCATTTTGTTAATTGTTTTGTCAAAACTCTGCACCTCAATTCCTAATTGCGGGTTTATATCTGCTTCTACCAGTGTGTGGCAACGGCTTTTCCTTTTGTTTCCTTCAATCTGAATAAGATCTTCCTCAGCGACGTAGACTTTGATTTTCTCTGGGTCTATAAGTTCCGACGAATCGTAGCCTTCTGCTTTGGCAATCCGTTTCAAGTGAGGCTCATCGTGGTTTAGCATGATAAGCGTATTTAATTCTTTAACGATATAATCGCTGTGGGTGGTAATCAAAATTTTGATGCCGAGATTAGTAAGACTGGCAAAAAGTCGAGCCACACGACGTTGGTTTTCTGGGTGCAAATTCAGTTCCGGTTCATCTATTATTAGCAGATCTCCAACTTCGGCTGCATGACGCAAATAGAATCCAATATCAAGCATGGAACGGACACTGCTAGAGCTTTCGCCCATAGTTAACCTAAGACGTTTTCCTTTGGGCAGAAAACGCAATTCTCCGTTGCGATCCACGTTGTATGCGCCACCAATAATGTCGGCGAACTTCGCCAAAAGTTTGGGATGGTTTCCTTCCAGAAAGCTTGTATGTTTCACATGTTTTTCCAGCTTTCGGGTGAAATCTACGTTGCATTCAACCGGCAAAGCGTAATCTTGATATGATTTCAACAGCAGGTCACGAGGATCGACGTCATCATCAGCGCGGCTCATCTCTTTTAATAAACGGTTACGAGCGAAGTCTAGTTCTTTGCGGAAAATGGCCGCGCCGGTACGCTCTGTACTGGCAATGTAAGCATCGGGAAAAAATTTCTCAAAAACGATTTTATTTACAGTATAGTTTATTAATCTCCTCACACGAGACTCAGAAATGTTGACCTTTTGTTTTTCTCCTAGTAGAGAAATTTCTAATTTAGCGCTTCTCTTCATTGTGGAAATGGCGAAGAATGGGCGATTTTGGGAACCTACTTTAATCTTAAAAGACATGGATCTTACTGTTTCAGGCAATGTATCCAGATTTAGAGATATTTGAAAATGGCTGTCTTGAAACCTATCTTTAGGCGCAGCGAAAATCTCTGACAAAGATTGAGTGTATCCTTTGCATATCTTCGCCAAAATTGCCTCTGCATTTTTAACAACGTACTCTACAAGATCAATCTGTACAGTGCCGTCGTTCAGCAAATTTTTGATTGCTTTTTCCGAAACTCGAGCCGATTTAATCAAGTCTATATTCCGCCGCCATGTATGTAGAAAACCAAACAGCGCATAAGCGGCGTAAGTTTTTCCAGTGTTATTCTCGCCGCAGATGATGGTTATATCTCCCAGTTCAAATTCCGCCTGCTTTAAGATTCCAAAGTTTTTGAGTCGTATTTTCATGCTTATACTGTAACTTCAATAATTTTCATGGTGTCGTTGCCGAAGATGTCGACTACCTTCACCGCCAGCTTGCGCCGGCCAGGCAAACACTCCCGCGGCGCGCTCACTAACTCCAACCGCCATTCTTTCCTCGTCCGAAAACTCTGCCACTCGTTCTCAAACACATAACCCCCCGTCCACTGCTCCCTCCACTTCCCCGTCTCCTCATCTTTTTCCCATATCCTCTCCTTCTTGCTCTCAAACTCATAATCCACCGCCCAGTAGTCAATCCAATCCGTCCACTGCCTCGTCAACACTTCCCGCCGCAACACCCCCTGCTTGTCCTTGCTCACCTTCACAATCTGCCCATTGTCCACGATGATCTTGCTCCCGCTCCGCTTCTTCTCCAACGCCATCTCCGCATTCGCTATTGAATCCTGCGTCCAATACACCGAAAACCCCGCCAACTCCACCGCCACCGTCGCCAACTTCCCCGCCTTCCCCTCCTCAATATGCGGCCTTATCCCAATATAAGCCATATCGTGAAACACTACTTGATTCCGCTCCACCGCCCGCTTGTCAAACACCTCGCGCGGAATATACTTCGGGGATAGCGCAATGCCTTTGGACTTGGCCTCTTCTGAGGCATGCGGAAACAAGCCCATCTCAAACTCAAAGCCTAAGACATCTACTTTGGTGACTCGATGCCGGCGGCACGCTCCAATCACCTCTTCTATATCCAGCCTATTGACCGCCATGTCTATGGAGCCGACCACCACCATCCGATCATATTTCTTGCCGGGAAAGACGCGGGATTGCTCTATCTTTTGAGCGCAGTAGGCATGAAGAATAAGTTGGACGAATTCCCCTCTTTTTTGGTGCCGTTGTCTTTGCTGGTCGGATGGGCGCAGGTTGCGGTTGACGGCCACAAAGTGCTGGCGCTCGTATTTGCCTAAGTTGAGGATTTCAAAGGCGCGGTAGTTCTGGCCTTGTTGTTTGCGCTCTCGCTGGACGGCGATCATGCGCTTGCGGGTGGTGGGAATGGCGAACTTGCCTAAGTCGCTAGCAATCCATTTGCGCCCTAGCTTTTCGGCCACTGCGGCGGTCGTGCCGCTCCCGCAAAAGAAATCGGCCACTAAATCCCCCTCGTTGCTACTCGCCTTGATAATGCGCTCTATAAGTTTTTCAGGTTTTTGTGTGGGATAGTATAAAGACTCACTTGCTTGAATTGGGGAAACTTGTTCATCTGTCCAAATATCTGATACCGGAGGCCCCGACAATTCATCGAGATAAACTTTCTCTAAATTTTGATATGACAACACCCACCTTGCAGTTTTCCCTCTCCACTCAAAACTCTGCATCTTGGCAAATCCTCCTTGATCGGTTGTATTAGAAAGTGCCACGGTTTGGTACCTTCCTCGTTCATCTTTATATCTAAAAGATTTAAGGTATTTCTCGTCTGGTTTTCGTTTCGCGGGATGAAAACAAACATCGCTCGATTTGGAGTAAAGGAAAATAGTGTCCTTTTGATTACCAAAGCATGTCGATTGAGCTTTTGGGCTATTTGTTTTTCTCCAAGCGATTTCGTTGCGAAAGTTTTTTGAGCCAAAGATTTCGTTAAGGACAAGGCGAATATGACTGTTGAGTCGCCAATCACAATGCATGTAAATGCTCCCATCATCAGCCAGCAAATCGCGCATCAGAAGAAGACGCTCGTAAATCATGGAAAGGTAGGAATCAGCGCCTTCTCCCCATGTGTCTCGATAAGCTATCTCTTCTAAGATGTTAGGTTGTTTGGTGAATGTGTTCTCGCCAACTTTAATGGGCATTGTAAAGTCGGCGCCCACATCAAAGGGCGGGTCGTTGTAAATTAACTTCAAACCGCCTTGCGCTTCTATCTCGCGCCGCAAAGGGCCGTTCTTCAAGGCCGATAAGATGAGTTTGTTGTCGCCCCAAATGAGTTTGTTCGTCCAGCCTCTTAACTGCCGCCCGCGCTCGTCAATGGAGAAAAGAGGGATTGCCTCTTCGGAAGCGGGCTTTTCAGCGCGGGGCTCGTCAATATGCTCAATGGTTTGGAAGGGAAGAACGGTGGCGCAGACATCGGGCGTTTTGCCGTTCCAAACCAACTCCACTTGACGCCGATTGCTGTCGAAGAGAATCCAGCGGTATTTGTCCGGCAACGGCCGATTGCCCTCAATAAGCCGAATGAGCTCTTGCTTCTCTTTATCGCTCAGCATGGGTTTCGGGGGAAGGGGGCAATGGCCGGGTTGGGGGGCGCAAGGAGGCGTTGTCGGCCCACTTGTTTGCGGAGGCGGCGGCGATTGGTTGCCGATGTTTTCTCTTCATGGCGCGAGCGGTTGGGAGGCTGCCGAATTTCCCCCAACAAGACAAGAAAAATATGGGGGTTGGAGGGAATGGTTGCGGGGAGATGGGATAAATGTTTTACTGGGGATTGAAGGTTTTAAGTTGCTATGCGAGGGAAGCGCAAGATTTCTTTTGTCGTGCCTGCTTTTAATGAGGAGAAGTGGTTGCCTTCGTGTTTGGCATCTATTGGCGAGGCGGCGGCGGTTTTTGTTGAGGGCGGTTGGGAATGGGAGGTGATTGTGTGCGACAATAATTCTAGTGATGGGACGGCGCAGGTGGCGAGGGAGGCTGGGGCTTGCGTGGTTTTTGAGGGGGAGAATCAAATTGCGCGGGCGCGGAATCGAGGGGCTTCTGCGGCTGGCGGGGATTGGCTGGTGTTTGTGGATGCGGATTCTTTGGTTTCGCGGGGATTGCTGGAGGATCTTCGCCAAGCGATTGGCGGGGGGCAAGCGATTGGCGGAGGTTGTTGTTTGGCTTGTCGAGGGGGTTCTAATGTAAAGATGCGGTGGATGTTGCGGATATGGAATCGGATTAGTTGTTTTTTTCGCTGGGCGCCCGGCTCTTTTTTGTTCTGTCGTCGGGATGTTTTTGAAAGGTTGGGTGGGTTTAGTTTGCGGTATTTTGCCGCTGAGGATGTGGATTTGGGGCGGCGGATGAAGCGGGAGGCTCGCCGGGAAGGGAAGGCGGTTGTTATTTTGGCCAAGCATCCTTTGTTGACTTCTGCTAGGAAGTTGGAGCTGTATTCTTTCGCCGAGTTTATATTTACTTTAGTTCGATTGACGTTTGGCCATTGGTGGATGGTGCGAAGTCGCAAGGCTTGTTTTTATTGGTATGACGGGAGGCGCTGAGGAGGTTTTAGACAGCGCAGGGGGTTAGGATTGCGTCTCGCATGCCGTGAAGGATTTTTTTGTCGGCTGGACAGATTGTGGCCAGACAACCGCCTAGTTTTGCTTTGGCGATGTTTGTTTCGCCGCTTACGAAGTAGTAGGGGCAAAGCCGCGCTCTTCCCGTCATCGGTTGTAGCGTTCCGTTTTCCAAGTTCATCCATCGGCTTTGGACGATTTTGGGTTTTGTAAATCGTTGGAGGATGTAGGGGTTTTTGCCAAAAAGGTGGATCGCTTGCTCTACAACCCGGCTCCAATCTTCTGCGGATAGATCGCTGCCCAAATGCACGCCTCGCGCGCCCCAAGCCTCCGGCGCAAAGCCCGATATTTTCAAAATGAGGCGGCGGTCTTTTTGGGAAAGGTTTTTGAGTTGCCGCCAATTGGTCAGTCCTAGTTCTGGGTAGGCGGCGTGAGGGGGCAAAGGGGTTGGATCCAGCGTCCAAGTGTAAGGGATGTGCGTTTGCAGTTTGCAAAAAAATCTCTCCCCCAATTCTTGCCTCCAAAAGTCGCGCAGATTTCGATTCCACAGCAGAGCGAAGAGCATTTTTTCTTCAAAAACATATTTTGGCGGAGGCGTGAGTGAAATGGATTTTCGGACGGCGAAGTCGAAAATCCAGGCGGCGTTGGGAACGTTTTTGATATCGAACAGCTCGAAAAACCGATACACGGCGTCGCCTTTGCCAAATTCGTCAAATTTGGATGTTCGAACGGCACAGGAATTGCCAAGCGAGTCGGAAGCGGAAATTTGCGAGGCCAGCCATTCCATTTCGGGACGGTAGGAAGCGGATTCTTCGGAAACCACCAAATGAATGCGACGGGAATCTTCAAAAATGCTACGGAATCCATTGACGGGGCCTGAACGGCCTCCAATCGGACTCCGTTGCCAAAGTGTTTCCATAGAGACTGTTTTGGACGGCAAGTTGGAGGTTGGCTCTGACGGCGCTGTTTTTTCCGATTCTTGCGCCAGCAGATCGTAGGATTGATTGAGCCAGCCGATTAGCCCGATGCCTCCGGGAACGCTGTCCAGTTCCGTGATGGAAAAGCCTTCTTCGGCGAGGATTATATCCGGGCGGATCACGCGCGGGACTTGCCCTTTGAAGGCCGGGTTGCGCTGGAGTTGCACGAGGCTTTCAGGCTTGCCTTGATCCAACAAGCCCGCAATCCACGACGGAAGTTTCCCCGCCGCGCTTTTTCGATAGAGCAAATCGCTCGCTTTATAAAACTGCAGCAGCATTCGCCCCAGTTGACGGAGTTCTTCGGCGAGGCGGGAATCCAAAAGAAAGGGATCGGGAGAAATTCTCCATTTTTGCCCGGCAAACAAGCCGCCGCTCGGCAAGCGGGATTGCAGGAATTCGGATCGCTCCTTCGGGGTTGGCGAAGGCGGAGGCATTGTTCTTCCTTGGGATGCGGACGGCAAAGAGGCAGGCATCATCGCATTCCTCAACAACGGCGCACTTGGCCTTGGCCGAATCCGAGCCATTTGTAACTGGTCAACTCTTCCAAACCCATAGGGCCTCGGGCGCCAATTTTGTCGGTGCTGATGCCGATTTCCGCTCCCATGCCAAATTCGCCGCCATCCGTGAAACGAGTGGAAGCGTTCCAGTAAACGGTCGAAGCGTCCACTTCGTTCATAAACTTCCGGGCGGTGCTTTCGTTTTGAGTGGCAATGGCTTCGGCGTTTCCCGATCCATATTTGTTGATGTGTTGGATCGCCTCCTCCACGCCGTCGACAATCTTGACCGAGAGAATCAAATCCAGATATTCGGTTTCCCAATCCTCTTCGGAAGCCGGCTCCAGCTTGGCTCCTTGGGGGCGAGTTTGTCCGCCAATCGCTTGAAGGAGTTTTGCGTCCGCGCGGATTTCGACACCCCGCTCCCACAGATTTTGGAGGACGAGAGGGGCAAACTCGCTTTTGACGGGATCGTCAATGAGGAGCGTTTCGATGGCGTTGCAGACGCCCGGTCGTTGCGTTTTTGCGTTGACGACAATGGACGCAGCTTGCTCAAAATCGGCGTCGCGATCTACGTAGACATGACAGATTCCTTTATAGTGCTTAATCACAGGAACGCGGGAACATTCCACCACGGCGCGGATCAATCCTTCCCCGCCTCTGGGCATGCACAAGTCAATATGCTCGGTCAACGAAAGGAGCGCGGGAATCGCTTGCCGATCCGGGGTTGGTATCACCTGAACGGCGTCCGGCGGAAATTCCAAGCACCGCTTCTGCGCGGCCTCGCTCATCACTTGGGCAAGAATTCGATTCGAATGGATCGCCTCCTTGCCGCCGCGCAGAATGACGGCGTTGCCCGATTTCAAACACAGGCCGGCAGCATCCGCCGTGACGTTCGGGCGAGATTCGTAAATGATCAAAATCACGCCAATCGGCGTCGATACTTTCCGCAACCTGAGACCGTTGGGACGCACGCGCTCCTCCAAAACTCGACCGACTGGATCCGGCAAAGCCGCCGCTTCCCGCAAACCGCGGCTCATTCCCGCAATTCGTTTGTCGGTCAACTCCAACCGATCCAACAACGCGCCGGAAAGCCCCCTTTGCCGGCCAAACTCCATATCCTTCCGGTTCTCCGCCTGAATGGCCTCGCTTTTTGCGTCAATCGCCTCTCCCATGCTTCTGAGGCAGGCGTTCCGATCCTCCGCCGAAAGCCGAGCCAAAGAGCGAGACGCCGCCTTTGCCCGGCGGGCGATTTCCATCATTTCTTCCTGCAACGACATAGCGACATCATATACAACGCTTCGGAAATTTTGAAACGGCAAAATTCTTCAACCCATCTGCAACGCAGGCCATGATTTCCACAGATCAACACAACCAATGGGCATGGGACAATCTCGCTCAGCAAGGCTCCGGTTTTGCCCGGCCGGCGACAAACGAGGACTTCCAACACCCAGAGCGAGTGATCAATCCATTTGGCTGGATTCCCGGATCAGTCGCTGGAAAACGAGTGCTTTGCCTGGCGGCCGGCGGAGGTAGACACGGACCAATCTTTGCCTCCCAACAAGCGGATGTCACCGTAGTCGATCTAAGCGAAACAATGCTAAGACTAGACCGAGAAATCGCCCGTCGAGAAAAAGTGTCTCTAAAAACTATAAAAGCCTCAATGAACAACCTTAGCGCTTTGGGGAGCGGGATTTTCGACATCGTCCTACAACCCGTCAGCACTTGCTATGTAGAAAACATTCGCGCAGTCTATCGCGAAGTGGCGCGAGTGATAAAAACAGGAGGCATTTACATTTCCCAACACAAACAACCCATCAGCCTTCAAGCCGCGCCCAAACCTTCCGCCAACGGCGCCTACAACATTCAAGAATCCTACTACCGCTCCGGCCCACTCCCTTCTGTAACCAACTCCGAACACCGAGAAGCGAATACAAAGGAATTCCTGCACACTCTCGAAGCCATACTAGGAGGAATGTGTGCGCAAGGCTTTGCCATCAACGATGTAAAAGAGCCGAAACACGCCGACCCCTTAGCGATCCAAGGAAGCTTCCAAGAACGCTGCCTCTACGTGCCTCCTTACATTGCCGTCAAAGCAACTCTCACCAGCCTCAACACCACACAATCCCCACTTTGGATGCCCGGTTAATACACATTAATTTTAAAATCCCTTGCCTAATCCAACTTTCACAAGGAATGGACTTTGCTCTAGCCCCTGAAAAACAATCCAAAAAACCTCACCCTCTTTCATAATCTTTCTTATACCTTTCCGCATCGAACACAGTTTGAATTCAAACATAAAACCTCATCCAGCGCTTTTCTTATCTCCCATTTTGCCAGACCGTGAACAATCAAACCGTCCATTAACGGCAATACAGCAATTTCCCGGCGAGACTACCAAACCACCAAAAGCGCCTTCATCTCTGCTCTTTTTTCAGTATGTATCTATCTGAAAGTTTCCTAGTTTTGAGACGCATATAATTATAGAACGTTGACCGAGCGGAGATGAGTTTTGAGAATCTTTTGGGCTATCCAAAAGTTGGGAGGAAAATGATTCGCTTTCTCCAACGCAATGGATAATCCACTAAGTTTATCTAGGTTGCTTGGGTATCCAAAAGCTTGTTTGTTTGTTTGAGTTGGTTAGTTGTGGGGGAAGTTAGGATATGAGGGTGTTGTTTTTGTGGCGTTGTTTGCCGGCGTGGACGGAAGGCTCGGCGCACCATTTGCGCGCGAGTTGACGAATGGCTTTCCAAATGCTTTCTCCAAAGCCCAGCCAATCGCAAAGAACCGCCCGGTCTAACTCGGCTCTAGCCGTGTTGGTGTCGGCTCGAAAAGCGGGTTGAAAGGATTTGTGTTTGAAGCGGTCAAAGATTTCTTTGGCTTGCTTTACCTGCGCTGGGCTCAAAGCCCGAAAGTCTAATACCGGCAAGGTTTCCATGGCGCTGACGGTGGTTCTGGCTCTGCCGGGTTGTTGACGGCTGCCGTGCCACCAGTAGAGGATAAAGCCCAAAGTGCTGTTGCCCCATAAAGCAAAGGCGTAATCCCAATCTTTCTTGAAAAAGTTCACATTCGGCCAAGCGGTGCCGCCGATGCATTTGCGTTTGGTGAAGGCAACGGCGAGTGATTGCGAACCGAGAGTAAAGTTGAGATTGAAAAAGCATTTGCCAGCAATTTTGCGCCAGAGTTCGTTGGCGCGCGCTTCTTGGCCTCTTTCCGCTTTGAGTTTTTTGTCGGGTTTACAGAGGATTTGGCGCTCTTTTTCGCAGTCGTGATTCCAGAGAGCCGGATAGCCGTCTTGGTCGTTTGGTTTGGGCGTGGATTTCGTTTGATAGAACGGCGCCGGATGAGGCGGGCCGGTGATAAGTCGACTCACTACTCCGCGCGTTCCCAAATTCTTCAGCTGGGTGATGTGCAGTGGTTCGGCTTTGCGTTTTGGCAAATGGAGTTTGCATTTCGTGAGTTGGTAAGCGGTTTGGATGAGTTCAAAGTCTCGGACGCGGGCGGCGTTCCATTTCGGGTCGGTTTTGGGGATGTTGGCGGTGATGGCTTCGCCCATCTTTTCTTCGCCGCAATCAATATCGGTGCCGCCGAACGGCCCGTCTTCCAATCTGCGTTTGGTTTTCTTGGCAATCAGTTCTCGGGCGGTTTCTCCGGCCGCCGCTAAGTATTGGGGGCGTCGATGCAAAGAAATGAAACGGGTGGGTTTGTCGGCGCGGGCGGAGATGGTTGGGCTTTTCTTGCGGGCGATGACGAGGCAGTCGGCCATTGCGGTGTGTGCGGAGAAGGCGACGTCGTAGCTTTTGGGAGTGGCGAGGCTGATGACTTCGATGTCTTCGTAGTTTTTGGTGAGGAGCGTGCGGAACTTTTGCCACGAAGAGCCGCTAGCCGACACTAACGGCAAGACGAGGGCGAGGACGCCGCCGGGTTTGAGTTTCTTGTTGGCAAGGCCGGCGAAGACAGAGGCAAGCCCGGCTTTGCCATCGTAGCAGGTTTTTGTTTTTTTGACGATGGTTTTGAGCCGTTCTCCCATGTCTCGCATGTCTTGATCGGAGGCGCCAAAGGCGGCGAATGCGGGATTGATAATCCTCGCATGCTTGCCTTCGTGGTTGGTTGGACGCGTGAAGGGCGGGTTCATGATGATTAGGTCGAGATTGTTCCACACATCGACGTGGAGAAGGTCTTCGCCTTGGCCGCCGGTTTGTTTGTCGGGGTCGCCGGTATGCACTAAGACCGGTTGTTTGACGGATCCCAAGAACTCCAGCGAGCCAATCTTTACTTCTTTGTCTTTTTGCCGGCCAAAAGGCATGGTGTAAATGCGGGAGCGGTCGTAGATTACATCGGGATATTTCCCCGACAAAACCGATGCGGTCAAGTGCGTGGCAAAAGGCAGAACGTCAAAGCCCATCAGAACTTTCTGCATCATGGCTTGGTGCAGGTCTGATGGTTTGCCGCCGGTTCGTTCGTAGCGGTTGGCGATTTGGTCATACACGGCGGACAGCAAGGCGCCGGTGCCGCAGGCAAAGTCGGCAATCTTCAATTGGCCGATTTTGTCGGCGTCGCTCCAATCGATGTCTTTCATTTTGGAAACGGCTATTCTTGCGAGCAGTGCGGCGGAGGTGGGCAGAGTGTAGAAGGCGGCCAGATATTTGCGGTCAATGATGAGTTTTTGGAAGACGTGGCCGGTCAAGTCGTTTTCATACAGCAGTCCGTCTTCGTGGATGCGTTCGGCGGCTTTGGCAAGTTTTTCAAGGATGGGGCTGGCTTTGTGGGCGGGCAGGAGGCGCAGGATGTCTCTGGCGGTGGCAAAGATGGGCCAGTAGTTGATGTCGAGGATTTTCTGCCAAGCGGTCAATGCTCGGTTTTTGCGGTCTGCGTATCGGCGAATGTCGTGGACGAGCGGAATGTTTTGTTTTGGATATGCGGGGGCGATGCGTTCTTGGAAGATGAGCGCGTTGGCAATCATGGCGCCGGCGATGCGGCGGGTTTGCCTGTTTTTGAGTTCGAGCCTCTTGTCTTTGGGGAGATTCTTGGCTGTGGGGTCTTCGCTGAGTTGGAGGGTGTTGAAGATTTTGTCGGTCAAAGGATAGACGCTTTCTTTGCCTAAAACGGAGACGGCTTCATTGATGCTGGTTTCCAAATCTTCGGCGGCTTTGTCAAAAGCGGTTTCCGGCACATCGACGAGATGAATCAAATCGGCTAAATCGCAGACCGAGCCGGTGAGCCAGCCGGTTGTAGGGAATCGTTTGCCTTTGGGATACACCGCGCAGTATTTCAAGTCTTTGGCTTTCTAAGGCCTTCTCCATATTGTCGGCATTCGCAAGGTCTGTTGGGAAGTGACATCGTTAATGAGAATTCTCAGATTCGGTTTCAAGGAATTACCGGAAGGAAACTATTGCGCAAGATGGGAAATCGTCTGGCCAAAGCGCCATTGCTGATGGACAGGGCGCACGAAGGCGATAAGAACCGCCAGCCGCCAAAGCAATGGGAATGGAGACAGTAGTTCCGCTATGGAAAAGTAGAAAAGTCCCATAATCATATCGCTCAGCGAACTTGCACAGCCAAGTTCAAGCAAGAAAGGAGCGTCAGAAAAGTGCCGATAATCATCGGAAAAAGTGACAAAAGTTCGCAAGTAGGATGTCACATTTTTCAGAATCACATGTCACTTCTTGATTCTATAGACACCAAACAACTCACTCTTAAATCTTTGAAAACAAACGAATTATATAGTTTCAGCATATTTGACGGCAATTTACGGCGTCTGCTTGTGGATGCGCCTACACGCTCTCTGGCTTCGGCCTCCACGTTATTAGCGGGCAAGTATTCGGCTTCGATGATTACCGGCGAGCGTCCTGTTGCCGTAATCGTTAGGTCCGGCTTCCTAGAGGGATGTTTTTTGATGATGCGGTGGAAGTTTTTCTCTTAAAGCTAGTTTTGCAAACTTCTTCCATATTTTTTCGATTTTATTTCTGTTAGATTGTTTTGTTCTTGTTGTTTTGTTGGTGATCGCAGGGCGTCGTTTATATCTTGGAGGAAGTTTTGGACGTCTTCTTGGGTAGTGTCCCAGGAGCACATCAGACGGCATCCTCCTTTGCCAACGAAAGTGTAGAATTGCCATCCTTTTTGGCGAAGCGCGTGGATGGCGGTTCGCGGCATTTCGACGAAGACGGCGTTGGCCTGTGTGGGGAAGAGGAGTTTCAACCCGGGCAGTTGGCGAAGGCCGTTGCGCAGTTGTCGGGCTGTTGCGTTGGCGCGGCCGGCGTGTTTTAGCCAAACTTCGTTTTGGAGCATTCCGACCCAAGGCGCGGCTAGGTAGCGCATTTTGGAGGCGAGTTGGCCGGCTTGTTTGCAACGATAGTCGAATTCGGCGGCTAGTTTGCGGTCGAAGAACACTACGGCGTCGCCGACGAGCGTTCCGTTTTTGGTGCCGCCAAAGCAGAGGACGTCGACGCCGGCCTGCCAAGTGATTTCTTTGGGCGCGGCGTTGAGGGAGGCGACGGCGTTGGCAAAGCGGGCGCCGTCCATGTGAAGTTTGAGTTTCCAGCGTTTGGCTTGTTCGCCGATGGCTTGCAGTTCGTTTGCGGAGTAGACCGTTCCCAATTCGGTGGACTGAGTGACGCTGACCGCTTTGGGTTTTGGGTAGTGGATGTCGGTTCTTCTTTTTACGCATTCTTCAATGGCTTCGGGGCGGATTTTGCCGTTTTCTCCCGGCAGCAGGAGGACTTTGGTTCCGTTGGAGAAGAATTCGGGGGCGCCGCATTCGTCGCGTTCCACGTGGGCGTATTCGTGGCAGAGGATGCTGTGGTAGGATTGGCACAGCGAGGCGAGGGCCAGCGAGTTGGCCGCCGTTCCATTGAAGACAAAGAAGACTTCGCAGTGGGTTTCAAAGACTTCGCGAATTTTGTCGGCCGCTTGGCGAGTCCATTCGTCGTCGCCGTAGCCTGCGGCGTGGCCGGCATTCGCCTCTTTCAAGGCGTTCCATGCTTCGGGGCAGACGCCCGCGCAGTTGTCGCTGGCAAATTGTCTTGGATTCTTGCTCTTTTTCATTGAGTTTTTCCGGACAATTCTCTTTTTTCTTGCACAAAAAGCAAAGAAGAAACGTTTCGCTTTCTCGAACGAAATCGGCAATCAAACTTGCATTCTGACAATGAAAAGTTTAAAAAAGGTGACAAAAACCGTCGCCTCTTGCTGAGGAGGTTGTAGAGGCAACATAATGAGAAATCTTATGGCTTATGACGTGGATAAAAAGTCGTTGCGGGCTGTTGGACAGCCTTTTGAGGAAGAGGAAAATTCTGCTCATGGAGAGAATCTTCTCGACAAGTCAAGTCAATTTTTCGGGGGGGGGGGGGGGGGGGAGGGGGGTACCTTTGCTTCCCAGTGTTTAAACTTTCTCTGATCGGCAAGCCTGTATGGAGGTTCTTTTCAACAAGTGGCCTTATTTTGTCATTCTTGCCAGCGCCGTCGCCGCAAGCGCGGGGAGTTTTCGATTCTGGACGGGGCTGGCGAGGAAGTGGAATTTGTTGGATCATCCGGGGCCGAGAAAGATTCACACCGGCTCGGTTCCTTTGTCCGGGGGATTGATCCTTAGCACGGGGATTTTGCTGCCGCTTTTGATCGCCATTGGCCTCAGCGAGTTTTCCTTTTTGGAGGATTCCTTCATGGCGTTTTCGGTTTCTCAATTGAAACGGCACACGATTCAGGTAGGGGCGATAGTGTGCGGCGTGTTAGTGATGTTGGCTTTGGGGATTTGGGATGATTTTAAGGATCTCTCGGCCGGGATCAAATTCAGCGCGCAATTCCTCGTCGCGGGGATCGCCGCCGCAACGGGAATGCAAATCGAGATCTTTGATTCCTTTCTGCTGAACTGTGTACTCACACTTCTTTGGATACTGATGCTGATCAACGCGTTTAACTTCTCTGACGGGATGAACGGGCTTTGCGCGGGGCTGGCCGTGATTAGCGCGACGGCTGTGGCGGTTTACTCGGTAGATTCGGGGCAATATCGGATCGCGTCCTTTAGTTTTTTGGTTGTCGGCGCCTTGATCGGTTTCCTTCCGTTTAACTTTCCCAAGGCGAAGGCTTTTTTAGGAAATTCGGGAAGTCATTTGACGGGGTATTTGGTTGCGGTTTTGGCTATTCTGTCTTTTTTCGACGTTCGAAGGGGAGGAATCCCGCCGCAAGAGAAGGCTATCTTTCTCGCGCCTTTGCTCATTATGGGCGTGGTCTTGCTAGATTTGATCTGGGTGGTGTTCTATCGGTTGCGGCACAAGAAACCCTTGCACATCGGCGACACCAATCATCTGTCGCATCAATTGGTCAAGAGAGGATTCACGGAGTGCCAGGCCGTGATTTTGCTTTGGCTGGTTCACGGTCTCTTTGTCGCCGGCTCTTTTCTTCTCCTGTTGCCGTGACTTCTTTTGGGGTCTTTAAAAAAACGCCCGGAAAAGGCGACCAAGCGGACGGCTATTGATTTTGTCTGGCATGTTTGCGGCTGGTTTGTTTGCGGCCGGCGAGTTCGCTGTTGGTTTGGCCATCCAGAATTTTGAATTCTTCGGCGCGGAGATCGGGGTTGGATCGGAACAAGAGTTTGCCGAAGTATTGTTTTTCGAGGTTGACGATGAACTTTTCGTCTTCGTTGAGCAGTCGGTGATAGACGTTTGGGTTGACGACGATTGTCAGCTGGTAGTCGGATGTGTCGTGCCGGCGTCGTTTGAGGATGGCGCTTACTTTTCGCTGGATTTCGACGCTCATGGTCAAGGGGCTTTTCACATGCCCTCGTCCGAGGCAGTAGGGGCAGTCGTCGTAGGCGGTTGCCTTCATGCTCTCTGTGATTCGTTGGCGGGTCATTTCCATCAGGCCTAGCCGGGAGATGGGCAGGACGTACGTTTTGGCTTTGTCTTTTTGGAGGCATTCTTTGACCCTTTGGTAAATGCTTTGTTGCTCTTTTCTGGATTGCATGTCGATGAAGTCCAGGATGATGAGCCCGCCCATGTTTCGGAGACGCAGTTGTCGGCAGATTTCTTCGGCGGCTTCTAGGTTCACTTTGTAGATGGTTGATTCGGAATCTTCGGGAGAGTTTTTGTGGCGGCCGGTGTTCACGTCGATGGCGACTAGCGCCTCGGTTTCGTCGATGATGATGTAGCCGCCGCTTTTCAGGTTCACTTTGCGGGAATAGGCGCTTTCGATTTGCCGCGAGATTCCGAAGCGGTCGAAAATCGGGATCGATTCTCGATAGAGTTTGACTTTGGCGGCGGCCCGCTCGGATATTCTTCCGATTTTGCTTCGGATTCGCTCATATTCGGCGGAGGTATCGACCACGATTCGCTCAAAGTCTTCGGTGAGGAAGTCTCGGATGGTTCGTTCCACAAGGTTCGGCTCTTGGCGCACGCACTTGGGAGCGGGTTGCGCGTCGATGGCCTCTTGAATTTGATTCCATTCTTCTAGGAGGATGGCCAGATCGCGCACGAAGTAGCGCGTTTTCTGCCCTTGTCCGGCGGTGCGGATGACGACGCCCATTCCTTCGGGCAGGGTGAGTTTTTTGACAATTCGTTTGAGTCTTTGCCGTTCTTCGCGCGATTCGATTTTGCCGGAGACGCCGCTTTGTTCGCATTGCGGCAGGAGGACGAGGTAGCGACCCGGAAGCGCGAGATTCGTGGTTACGCGGGGGCCTTTGGTTCCAATCGCCGCTTTGGTAGCTTGCACTACGATTTCCTTCCCCACGGGGCATAGGCGCGCGATGTCTTCGGGGGTGATTTTTTGGAGCGGTTGTTTCTTGGCGCCGCGATCGACAATTTCCACGCTGCTGTCGAAATAGCTCGGCACAATGTCCCAATAATGCAGGAAGGCGTTTTTTTTGCCGAGCCCGATGTCCACAAAGGCCGCGTTTAACCCGTCTTCGAGGTTTTTGACTCGTCCTTTGTAGATGCTTCCCACCAGGCGCTCGTCGTGGGTTCGCTCGATATTGAAGTCTTCAAGACGGCCTTCCACGAGAATCGCCATCCGCGTTTCCAAGGATTCCGAATTGACGATCAGTTCTTTGTGGACGCGCGGTTCCGGGCGGACAATCTCTTTTACTTTGGAGATCACGGTGTCCGCCGCCGCTCGCAGCGAACTGACGATTCCCTTGGGTCGTTCTTCTTGAATCGGCACAGGGGCGAAGGGCGCTTCCTCCTTGGCCTCCTTGCGATTTTTTGGCTGGGGGCGTCGGTTGCGTTTCCGCCGGAGTTTTTTTGAGGCCTTCTCGCTTGCGAAGCTTTTCGAATCTTGTTTTTGAGAACCGGCGTCAATCGCGTCTGGAGGCATTTCCGCCGCAATGTTTTCCGCCCTCTGGATTTCACGGGCGTGACGGCTCTGATCAAATATGGAGTCGTCGTTGGGTTCCGCTTTTCCGACGGCAATCGCCCTGGCCTGCGCGGCGGCTTGATGAGGCCGCTTTTTCTTCTGTTTGCCCAAGCCTCCGCTGGGGCGAAAGCGCATGCTTCCTCGTCGTTTGGTGGAAAGTTTCCTTTTATTCATAAATGGACTTTGCTCAATAGCTTCTGCGATGAATGTAAATATTTTCCAAAAGCCCGATGGACAGGAGAAAACACAAAACCGACGAGCCTCCGTCACTGAGGAGAGGCAGCGGCAACCCTGTCACGGGCACAATTCGAATGTTCATGCCGATGTTGATAAACACATGGCTAAACCAGAGCGTTACCACTCCGACCGCCATGGTCTTTCCCAACCGGTCCCGCGCGGCGACGGCCACGCGCAACCCGCCAAGGATTAAAAGCCCGTAAAGGGCGAGGACGCCGACGCTGCCCGCGAATCCTTTCTCCTCGGCAATCACGGAGAAAATGAAGTCGTTGTGGGCGACGCCTCGGGGCAAATAGCCCAAAGCGTTCTGCGTCCCTTGGCGCCAACCTTTGCCCGTCAACCCGCCTGAGCCGACGGAAATCAGCGCTTGTTCGATATTGTATGAATACTTTCTTCGCTCCCGCTCCGCTTGTTTCTTTTCCTCTTTGGTGGCGCTGGAAGGCGCAAAGGGAAGCCCGAAGTACACTCGCAGCCGGTTCTTCTGGTATTCCTCCAGTTGAACGACCTGAAGTCCCTTGGGGGCAAAGAGAGCGATGGCAATCGTCAATCCTGAGGCCGCTGCGCCGGCGCCGACGACCCGCAACAAATAGTCCCAAGGGATTCCAGACACAAACATCATCGCAAACCCAAGGGGCAAAAGCACAATCGCCGAGCCCAAATCCGGCTCCAGCAAAATCAACGCAAAGGGGAGAAAAGTCATCGCCAAGGCCTTGGCAAAGACGGCCGGCAAACGAAGCTCATCCAGCGGACGGCTCAGAAAGTTCGCCAGCAAACAAATGAGCGACAACTTGGCGAACTCCGAAGGCTGGAAATTGAAGGCTCCAAAGGGAATCCAGCGGCGAACGCCGGCGACCGGCTCCATAAAAAAGACCAACAGCAAAAATCCGACGGCAATCCAATACAGCACCAAAGACCATCGGGCAATCAGCCGATAATCCACCAAGCAAAGCGCCGCCGCGCAGACTACCCCCAGCCCGGCGGCAAAGAGCTGCTTGACAAAGCGCTCCTGATACCAAGCCCAAGAATCCGCTGCTATACGGCCGGAAGTCGCGCTGTAAACGAATGCGGCGCCAACCAACACAAGCCCGAAGGCCGCTATCGGCATCCCCCACTCTATCTTCGGCCAAACTTTCGTTGCGGTTTTCACTGGACGAAACAAAGCGAATCAAAACTCCGATCCCGCCGGCCGGCCGCAGAGGACTCAAAAAACGACGGCGGCGCGGGATCGCCGCTCCATTGGAGGTCTTTTAGAAATTGGTAAATCCTTCGGGCAACCGGCGCGCAGCTATCCCCTCCGGACCTGCCTCCCACAACCAGAACCACGACGGCGTAGCGCGGATCATCCACCGGCGCAAAGGACACAAACCAAGTGTCCTTAATCCTTCGGCCGTCAACGCGCTTGTTGGTTTCTGCGGTTCCCGTTTTGCCGCCAATGGGAAAGCCGTCCACTTGCGCCTTCGTCCCGGTTCCTTCGGGGTCTTCCACTTCGGCCTGCATCGCCTTGTGAACGGTATCGAAAACTTGGCGCGAGGCGGACAAACGGCCGCGAACCACTCCCCGCGCAAAGAGGTAGCCGGACTTTTGGCCGTCGCCCTGCGGCTCCAGTCGGTCGGCAATTCTGGGTTTGTAAACCGTTCCTCCGTTGGCCACCGCAGAGACCATAACCGCCATTTGCAAAGGCGTGACCGTAACCGCGCCTTGCCCAAGGCAAAGATTGGCCGTTTCCCCCGGATGCCAACCCTTTCGAACTTTTTCCAAAGAGGGAAAGTGCCCCGACAATTCCTGATAGGGCAAAAGTCCCGTCGATTGGCCAAGGAAAAATTGGTTTCCCCAGAGGATTAACGGCTCGATCCCGACTTTCAGACCGTGATGGATAAAATACGGATTGCTGGATTTGGCCAAAGCCCGCTTGAAGTCAAACTCGCCCGCGCCGGCAGTGTCGTCGATCAACCGTTCCCCAACCCGAATGTAGCCCAAGCTTTGATAAGGTTGCTCCGGATCCAATCCTCCCTCTTCCAAAAGCGCCATGGCCACGATGATTTTGAAGACCGATCCCGGAGAGTAGATGCCGTAGGAGGCGCGATTCAACAGAGGACGCAAGCTTTTGTCGTTCAACTCTTTCCAGCGAGCGGCCGACAAACGGCCGACAAACTCATTGGGATCGTAGGCGGGCGACGACGCCAAGGCCAGCACGTCGCCGTTTCGCACGTCCATAACCACGACCGCTCCCATAGTGTTCGGCCCCGCGCTTTGCAAAGCGTCCTCGGCCTGCCGTTGAATCCGGCTATCCAAAGTCAAATAAAGATTGTCGCCGGGAACTGCGGGCAACAACCAATGAACTTCCTCCGGCTGTCGATACATCAGGTTGTTGATTAGCACGGACTTCACGCCCGGCTTGCCCCGCAACGCCTCGTCGTAAATCAGTTCAATCCCCTTTCTTCCCCGATAGTCCGGCCGATGGTAGTTGCATTGGAATCCTTCCTCCGTTTCCCGGGCGGTTGCCCGCCCCAAGTAGCCAATCAAATGAGCCGCCAAAGTCTTCATGGGATAACGCCTCAGCGACAAGTATTCCAGTTCCACGCCCGGAATGCGGGAGCCTCCCTCAACGAATCGAGCCACTTGGTCGTGATTCAAGTTGCGGAGAAGAGGAAACGGCACGTAGAGCTTCTGCGCGTAATGGCGCTCGAATTTTTGCCGATCCAGTTTCGCGGAACAATCCACCAACGACGACACCTGAGACCATACGTTGCTGACAACTAGGTAGCGGCAAAGCAACTGCAACTCGCTCAGCTGCGCCTTCGTGTAAGCCCTTTTCGCCCGCGCCTCCTTGTAGGTCTTTTGAAACAACGGGCGCAGCTCCTCCAAATAAAGAACGATGCCGTAGTTTGCTTGATTGTCCGCCAACAGCTCGCCGTTTCGGTCCAGAATCTTGCCACGAATGGCCGGCTCCCGGATTCTTCGATAAGACTGCACTTCTCGAAAACGCTCGTACTTCTCAAAGGAAACCACCTGCACATACCAAAGGCCGGCCAGCAAAATCAGAAAACCAGCGGCGAAGAGGCCGGCCAGCCAGCGCATTCTGGCGTCATAACCCGTTGATGTCTCCACAAAATACATCGCCCCTAGCCCCGCCCCCTTTTGATTTCCACCTCCGACCGAAACCTCGAAAACGGCTTTCTCTCGTAAGTCAACGCCGTCCCCAAACGATCCAACAACAAAAAACACAACGGCGTGAACACGGCGCCGCAAAGCCCCAAAACGCCGAGGTGCGCCAAAGTTTCCCACCCAACGAGCGGACGAAGACCGAAAATCCATAAAACGACCAAGTGAACCGCCGGATGAAGCGCGGATACCATGCCCCCCAGCACCGCTTGAGCGAGCGCCTGATCTCGAAGAACGACGCCCCGAAGCCGAATCACCAAAAGCGCGACCAGCATCAAAGACAACAAGCTCGTCCCCAGCGGACTGACGGACAAAGAATCAAACAAAAGCCCGGCAAACACCGCCGCGCCAACGGCTTGAACGAAATCCCCGCGCAAAGACGCATAGACGACCAGCACGGGAAGCGCGTCAATCCGAGTTCCTAAAATTCCCTCCCGCGTCCAGCCGCGCCCCTCGACAAAGGCCAACAACGCCGCCAGCGCCAGCAACAGAATAAAGCCGATTCGATTCAAGGCCGCTCCTCCCGATCTTCGCCGCGCTCGTCAACAATCACCCAAACCTCATTCAACTGGTCCAAATCCACCCACAAACGAACCCGCGCCCGGGGATACAAGTCAAACTCAGAGGATTGGCTGTCAATAAGCCGACCGATTGGAATCCCTTCCGGGAAAATATCTCCCGCGCCGCTGGTTTCTACTTCCAAGTCGGCCTCCAAAGGCGCGTCATTCGGCAAATGCTCCAGCGCGACAATTTGGCGGTCGATGATTCCTCCGCGGGTACTGGCCGCAATGGTGCCCCGAGACTTTGACTGAAGAATCACGGCCGCCGCCTGGCAGTTGGGAGCACCTAAAAGAGCCACTCGGGAGCGATTTTTCGAGACCGAAACGACTTTCCCGACCAGGCCTTGATCCGTTAACACGGTATCATCCAAAGAAACCCCCTGCTTTTCTCCGACGTTCAGATGGATGCTGCGCCACCAATTTGCGGGGTCTTCGACAATCACCCGGGCGAAGCGCAAGTTCCAAACCTGCCGAGACTTCCATTGAACCAAAGCCCGCAAACGGGCGTTCTCCCGAAGCGCCTGCTCTGTCTGAAACGACTGCAACCGGCATCGACGGTTCTCGCGCCGCAATTGATCAATTTCTTCCAGAAGAATCGTTCGAGGAGTCAACGCGCGGGATCGACGGGCCAACTGCTCAGTGCCGTCCGCCGCGCCGGCAAAGGGCAAGTAGACAAACCCAATCAACCGCTTCAACTGGTCATTCAGGCGCGACGGAACTAAGGCCAACAATATCAGCCCCAGCCCCGCGACGGCCGCAATCAATACAACTTTTGGTCGACGCAACATTCTTCCTCCGTTTTGTTCACACTGCGTTTTCGAAACAGCGCATTCATCCGGAGGGAACGCACGATTAAGTTCGACTGGAAGAAGCCACTCGTTTGAGAAATTGCAATTCCTGAAGGACGCGTCCCGTGCCTTCGGCTACCGCAGTCAGCGGATCATCCCCGATGTGCACCGGCAATCCCGTTTCATCCGCCACTAAACGATCGATGCCTTGCAGCAAGGCGCCGCCCCCGGCGACGACAATGCCGCGATCCACCAAGTCAGAAGCCAACTCCGGCGGACAACGCTCCAAAGTGATGCGAATGGATTCCAAAATACTCGCCAATGGTTCCTTCAACGCCTCCCGAATTTCCTCCGAACATATAGTCAACGTCTTGGGCAGCCCAGAACTCAGGTCCCGCCCTTTGACTTCCATGCTCAGCTCCTCATCCATCGGGAAGGCCGAACCTATGCGGATTTTTATTTCTTCCGCAGTGCGTTCCCCAATCATCAGATTGTAGGCGCGCTTCATGTGGGCTACGATGGTCTCGTCAAACTCATCCCCGCCAACCCGAAGACTTCGGGCAAAAACAATTCCGGCAAGGGAAATGATGGCAATTTCGCAAGTCCCACCTCCAACGTCCACGATCATGTTCCCCGCCGGCTCGTGAACCGGCAACCCCACGCCAATGGCCGATGCCATCGGCTGCTCAATCAAATAAACTTCTCTAGCACCCGCATGAGAGGCGGAATCCTTTACCGCCCTCTTCTCCACCTCGGTAATGCCCGAAGGCACGGCCACCACAACTCGCGGCGCAATCAACTTCCGAAAATGAACTTTTTGAATAAAGTGCCGCAGCATGGACTCCGTGATCTCGAAATCGGCAATCACCCCGTCCTTCATCGGGCGAATGGCCAGAATGTTGCTCGGCGTCCGCCCCAACATCTTTTTCGCCTCATTCCCCACGGCCAACACATTCGTCGTCCCCGCTTGAATCGCCACCACAGAGGGCTCGCGAAGCACAATGCCCTGATCTCGGACGAAAACCAACGAGTTCGCCGTTCCAAGATCAATCCCGATGTCGTTCGAGAACAGGCCTTTCAGCTGGGTCAACATGAATGCCACTTAAAAATCAACACGATAAGCCCTCCGCGCCTTTTGGTCAAGAGAGAACGTGTCCTCGCCGGCAAACCGCCTAAAAAGAGAAATCCGGCCGTTTCCGTTTCCGCGTACCCCATTCCTTTGCCCAGTCAACTTGGCGAAGGAACTTCGTTGGCGCGACGTTGTTGCCGCGATTTTCCATTGAGTTTGCTTCGATGCGAAGTCAAAACTCGTTGGCCGGCGAAAAAAGCAGGCCGCCGGACTACCGAGCCGTTGAAAAACTGCTCCCGCCAACACAGAACATCGAAACGGAAAGCGAACCCGGCACAAACTTTGAAAACACCAACCCCACACGCACGCATCATGCAAACACCAAACCCCAATGCAATCCATAAAATGCTTCCGCATATAAAGGCCGCCCTTCGCCACTCGACCATCCGCAAGCCACCAACCACCAAAACTTCCTTTCCCACAACGGCAAGATGAGATGTTGCACTTTTTGTGAATTGCATTGTTTTGTCATCCTTACCTATGTGTCTTCTTCATTCAAAATTCCCTCCCGCCAAAAACCCGCTTTCCACATTGGCCGACAATCTAACAAAACACTAACCGCCATAGGGCGTGTTCATGCTAACGAAAACTTCGAGTCTCTATCGCGAGAATAGCCCCCTCGCTAATACCGTCCCAATGGTGCTCTGCGCCGCAGACCAAGCAGTTCTCTTCGCCGGCTTCTGTCCATTCTATTAGCACCCCGCAATTCTGACATAGATCTCTATGGCCGCCAATCCAACAGAACACTAATCACCTAAACTTCCGTTTTTGCAACGACAAGGCAAAGAAAGAGTTTTCCCCTCCGGGATTTCTCTTTTCGCCGCTCTTTTTGGGAAGTCAGTGGCCAGCAGCCGGGGATTCGCAGTCATGGATTTGCAATCAGCAAGATGGGATGTCCCCCCTCTTTTCTCTCCTTTTATATTTTGAGGTTGGACGCGAGATGGACAAGAGACTGCTAACAAGCTAGATTGGATTGCGAAGCACTGCTTGCCGCCGAGCAAATCAGAGTTTCTCCAAAAGCATAAATCCCATTGCGGATTGGATTATGGACTGATTTCCAATTGCCGATTCTTGGGATTTAGAAACCAATTCGTTAGACGAGGATGGACTTCCTTTGCGGTCGTTTATTCGTTGTTTCATTCCAAGAAGGATGGAACATGATAAAGAGATTCCCATTATTTGCGTCAATACCGGGCAACAAGCAACAAGCAATACATCTCTTTTATCTGCGTTGGTAGTTGTGTCGTTTTCTTCTTTGGTTTGTTTTGGCGCAAAGCCAAGGGCAGTTGTGTATTGATGTCCACCATAGCTAAGACAACGCCGACACGCTCTGGGTGTTTAGCGGTTCTTCCACTACGGCGACCCAAAGTGTCCTCCAAAGTATCCCCACCTCTGCAATCTCTAATCATTACCATAGCCGAGAGGCTTGGGAACTCCTTCAATAACGGACATATTTACGATGCTAACAAGCTCAGCAATACGAACTTTCCACATTCATTCTTGTTTGCTAACTCTGATACCAAAGACATCGATTCGATAAGAAGGAGAATTCTGAGCGGAGTCTGAACCACCATCACTTTCGCCGCCAGTGCCACTAACATTTCGACGGTCGTGAATGGCGACAACAGCAGAACTATGTACTTTTTTTCATGGACGACGATAATCCATACGATTCCATTGGGATGAGCGTATCTGGAGGCAGTTTGTTCTATTTCACCGATTAGACTTCTTGTTAGGTAAGAGCGGAGTGGATAATAAATCCATTAGCGACTTTTATGCGCAAAGCGACGGTAATTCTGTGGTTGTATTAGATCAGAGCGCAGAGAGTAGAGGCTTGCGGACTCTTCTTAGCGGTGAATTCCAACCGCTCGGTGTGTGTTGTCAACGACAGCCAGATCATCCCCGAATCGGAGGAATACGCTCTCATCTTCGGCTTGTTTGCGCTAGGTTTTGTTTCCTTTCATCGCCGACGAATGCAAAAGAAACGCCAACAAGGTGCCACTTTGTAGACTTGATTTGGCGATGCGACATTGCAGATTTTCTGGCGTTTGTGGCGAGGGATAAAAACGACATAGCACCACAGATTCGTAGTCGGTATCTTGTGATTTGTAGATTTGTTCGTCTCTAACAGACAGCGATTGGCGAGGAACTACGGCTGGGAGTTGTAGTTGGCTAGTTGCTGCGCTGGCAAACCAAGTGGCCGGAGGCTTTGTGGTCTGATGGTTTTGATTTGTGATTGGCAAGTTAGTGGATGGGTATTTTGGGATCGGTGACTAGTGAGCTGCGCATAATGTTCGTGATTTGTGGTTCGCAAACGCGCTTGGGTGCTTTGAGGTTTGTTTTCTTTCATCATCGCCGACGAATGCAAAAGAAATGAAAAAGAGAGCAAGATTACCTTGAGATTGGAGGCCGGCGTGTAGCGATTTGTGTGGAAGGGAAGTCTGGGATTGGCAACCGATAACAACGGAGATTGCTTTTTTCCTAATCTTGTATCTGCAAGTTGGGAAGCGGGCTTTTCTGCGATGAATTAGCGGTCAATGTTTTGTGGTTTATGGCAAAGTGGTTGGGGATTCGTTGTTGCGCTGGAGGCCGGAGAATCACAGGCATTGTTCCGGTAGATCTGCGGCCCGCGGCTAGTTCTCTTATATTGTGGTTGGTGGTTTGTGGCTTTTTCAAGAGGCAGAAGGAGACTGGGCGATTGGGTGTTTTTTGTGAATTTCGCAGTGGGGAAAAGGCCATTCACTTTGGGCGGGCAAGTTTCGTTATTTTGTTAATCAGCATCTCGTTTTCTTTGTCGATTTTGTTGGCGCAGTTGGGGAATGGCGAGGTTGAGGAGGGTAAAAAAAAGAAACTTGGGGGAATGATATCGAAAGAAAGGAATGGAGAGAAATGGCGGGCGTTCTTTCGTTTTTCTTTCCTTTCCAATGCTCTTTTATTTGTGGGAAGAACTTCAAACTTGCTATTTTGAACTCGTCTCGTGTGAACACGATCTAACTAAAACAGGGGCGTTTATTGGAGTTGATGAGGAAGGAATAAGGCCGAATTGGCTGATTTTCGGCAAGAAAGGGGCCATAATCGAATCCATTTTCCTTTTTTGGCATAGATATTGCTCTATTTCAAGGTATGGACAACGCGCGTAACGCGGAGGCTCGAAGAGTTCCCGTTTGCGCGTGCCAGCCTTCGGCGGCCTCAGTGCGCCGAATAAAAGGCCTATCTGTGTCCCACTTCGCATCGGTCCGAAGGGCCGGTGTCCTGCTTGAGATATGAAATATCGTCCGGCGGGCTGGGGTTCCATCAGCCCGCCGGATCTTCTTTGCATCTCCGTTGCGCGCGGACGCGTTTTCATTCTTGTTTTCTATCTCTAGTTGAACTTTGCAGTCGGTTTTGGAGCGGATTTTGAACAGGTTCCTGAGTTTTTTTGATTTTATAGCAAAATTTTCTCCGCAAGGTTTTTCAAGAGGAGGGATGTTGCATTTTTGTAGAAAATCGGTTTCTTTATTTTGTTTGATGTTTGGTTGGGAACCAAGTTGTCTGCTGAGGGGAAGGGTCTTGCTTGTTCTTGGACGCGTCTCGAATTTGCCCACTGTTTGGTCCAATTGCCTCGCCTCCTTTTTTTTGAGCAAGGGGGATTCGCTCGGCGATTTGGCGCTCCTTATGCTTGGCGCTTCGTTGTTTTACTTGGGGGGAATGTATCTCAACGATGCGTTTGACGCGGGCTTTGACCGTCAATTCCGCAAAGAGCGTCCGATTCCTTCGGGAGCGATCCGTGAGGAAACGGTGTGGATTCTGGGCGGTCTGCAGTTGGCGCTCGGTTTTGTTTGTTTCTCGGTTGCGGGTCGAGTGCCTTATTTGCTGTCGATTCTGTTGGGCGCGTCGATTTTGGTTTATAACGCGGCACATAAAGCGGTTTCTTGGTCGCCGATTCTCATGGCGCTTTGCCGTTTTGTTTTGTTTCTCGCAGTCGCCTCGACCGGGCAAGACAAGATTGCGGGAAGCGTTCTTTGGAGCGCGATTGCTTTGTCGTGTTATATCGTTGGTTTGAGTTGCGTTGCTCGGCGCGAAAGCGGCGGCGGGCTTCTCTCTTGGTGGCCGTGTTTATTGCTTTTGTTTCCGGCCGTCTTGGCGTTTTTGGTGAATAACGGCATCTATCGAGTGTATGGAATTGCGGCGATTTTGGCGTACACTGGTTGGACGTTGTTTTGTTTGCGCGACATTTATTGGAAGTCGCCGCCCGATATTGGACGCGGAGTCTCTCACCTTTTAGCCGGGATTGTTTTGGTAGACTTGCTGTCGATCAACCTTATGGATATGGGGCCGGTAATTTTCATGGCCGGTTTTTTTGGCGCCGCCCTTTTTCTCCAAAAGTTTATCCCTGCCACCTGAAATGAAGAAGGGTTGGCGAATTGAATGGGGCAACGAAGGACGCATGGCCACTCCTTCAAAAGCAACTTGCCGCCAACTGTGAAAAAACCACTTCGGGCTTTAGGGCGCGCGCCTTTTCCGGCGAAGGTTTTGTTTCTCGGCGTTCAGGAATCGATTTACGGCGTTGAGGTAGGCTTTGGCGCTGGCCTCGATAATGTCCGTGCTGACTCCTTTGCCGGTCACAATTTCGCCGTCGCCAAAGTCGGCTTTTACGGTGACTTCTCCCAAGGCGTCTTTTCCTTGGGAAACGCTGTGCAGAGCAAAGTCTTTCAACCGGCCTCGGATTTGCGTGAGGCGGTCGATTGCCTTGAGCGCCGCGTCCACCGGTCCGTCGCCTACGCCGGCGTCTTGCAGGATGGCGGCTTTTTGGGATTTGTCCGTTCGCTTCAAGCGAACCGTCGCCGTAGGCACCGTGGAGGAACCGCTGGAAACGCTGATGTAATCCAAAGACCATGTTTCCGGCACGATTGTGATGTGTCCCTCCGCTAAGGCCGCCAAATCGTCGTCGTAAACAAACTTCTTTTTATCTCCGATTTCCTTAAAACGAGCAAATATGGCGCAGAGGTCTTCATCCGTCATTTTGAAGCCCAAGTGCCTCAGTCGGGAAGAAACCGCCGCCCGTCCGCTGTGTTTGGTGAGCGGCAACTCGGTTTTGCCCCAGCCAACTTGGACGGGGTCCATAATTTCGTAGGTTTCGCGTTTTTTGAGAATGCCGTCTTGATGAATCCCGCTGCTGTGGGCAAAGGCGTTTTCGCCAACAATGGCCTTGCTTCGCTGCACGTTCAACCCCGACATTCGCGCCACCAAACGCGATGTTCGGACGATTTCCTTGGCATTTACGCCGCATCCAAAGCCGCGATAGACGTCTTTGCGAGTGTTCAAAGCCATGACGATTTCTTCCAGCGCGGCATTTCCGGCGCGCTCTCCGATTCCGTTCACGGTGCATTCCACCTGCCGGGCTCCCGCCCGAATAGCGGCTAGCGAATTGGCCGCCGCCAATCCCAAGTCGTTGTGGCAGTGAACGCTAATGACGGCTTCGCCGGATTGAAATTCGGGAACGGCGTCGCGCAACCGGCGGATCAACGATTCAAACTCAACCGGCACCGCCCAGCCCACCGTGTCTGGAATGTTGACCGTGGACGCCCCCGCTTCCACCGCCGCCCGACACACTTTTACCAGAAAATCCGGCTCCGTTCGTGAGGCGTCTTCTGGGGAAAACTCGACGTCCTCGACATACGACTTGGCCCGCCGCACTCCCTCAACGGCCAACCGAACAATTTCCTCCTCGGCCTTGCCCAGTTTGAACTCGCGGTGAATTTTCGAAGTGGCCAAAAAAACGTGAATGCGCCCGCGTCGTCCGGCCGGTTGAACGGCTTCCCCGGCCGCGTCAATGTCTTTGGCAACGCATCGAGCCAAACCCGCGATGATAGGACCCCTCAACTCCTCGGCTATAGCCTTGACCGCCGCAAAGTCTCCCTCGCTAATGACCGGAAACCCGGCTTCCACCACGTCGACCTTGAGACGCTCCAACTGCCGCGCAACGGCCAGCTTTTCTTGAAGATTCATCGAAGCGCCCGGACATTGCTCCCCATCCCGCAAAGTCGTGTCAAAAATAAGAATCCGTTCGTCTTTCATCTTTTGCTCTTTCTCCTCCAAAACATACGGCGGCAAAAGAAAACCCCGCTACCATGGAAAGCGGCAGCGGGGTTTTCCAATCTCGTCTGCAAGAGACTAGCACTCCGCCGCTGCCGAACTGCCCAGCAACAGCCCGCCGACAAGCAACAGAGTATCCAGCATTTTTTGCATCGCAAAGAAAACGCTAACCCTTCCAAAGCCTCGAAGTCAACCCCAAAAACGAAAAAAAATCGGCGCCGGGCATTTTTTATTTCGTTGAACGGCAAACGCCTCTGAGGCAACAAAAGCCAAAACAAAGAAAGAATTAGTTGCGCTTTGCTTTTCGCCGATTAACTTGTCCGCATGCTGCGGTTTCCAAAAAAGCGCAGACAACCTTCCAAAGCAATGTTGTTAAGAATGGGATTAGATGTGGACGGCCACCAAAGAATCACCACGGGAGGCAACTTCGTGTTGCTCGGCGGCGGCGAGGAAACTCACGAAGAAATGGTCGAGAAAACGATCCAAATCGACGGAAAACTCGCCCACAAAGGAAAACAACTAGAAGAAGTCTTCGCAGATGAATTCGACGAAATCGCCCGCTCCGTCGGCCTGCGCCGCCATCGCCTTCCAAAACCCAAACAAAATAATCCCCCCAATCCCATGAACAAAACGAACTACTATCACAGCATTCGCTACAATCGCAACATGCGCCCTCGTGCTCGCCATACCAAGATCGTCAAAAACTCTGCAAGCCTATCCGTTAACTGACGAAGTAAAAATAGCGGCAGAAAAGTTAACGAAGCCAAAAAACAGGGTCCGAACCAACTTATGACAATCAACCGTTTTTCGATGCTGTAGACAAATGTTTTTTTGTCAAAGACGCAGTTAAAGCAAAGCAGAATATGAGAAACGCATACTCTGAAATAATGCAAGATTATGCCCACAAACATCGTATTCTCAAAAGTTCGCAATTCGTAAGAGACTTTAAACAAGTCAACAGTGATTTAAGCCAGACAAGGCAAAAACTCGATACATCCTTGAGCATAGAAAGAACCGTCACCGTTCAAATGTTTTCAATCGCCAATCAAGATTTTGCCAAGGATCACTCCTTCGTGTCAAAAACATTTTCACAAAAAATGGAAGAAGTGAAAACTGCGGAAATAAACCTCCGTGAGGCCGAAGCACAACTCGCCAAAGCGAAGAAAACCTATATAGACGCTAGAGTAGTCAACAAAAAGTAACCCCCGTGCATTCAAAAAGAATTTTACAAAACATACTATGAATAATGGATAGAGGCATCTGAATTAAAATCTAAATAAAAGGAAAATACTTACGAACCACTCTGGGACGATCCCTATGGACTTTGGCCACGTAGCCAGATACATTATGCGCCATTTGACAAATGGATCAAAGATAAGAAACCTCTTTCCGCACCCAATAAAAATTACTATGGTGTGGGAATCCGACTGTTAAACCCTGTAGACGAACACTTCGAACAATAAGAAATCAGCGCAAACCAGTCGGAAGTCAGCCATTGCAAAGAATGCAAAGCAGGGATTTCAAAAAGAGAAGAAGGAGAAGACCGCATTCGGAGAACGTTCTTGCCTTGGCGGTTGCCGAAGAATTCTGCTTGAATATCTTCCGCCTATGTTTATGCTTGACAACTTTGTTGGGCGGGCAAGGTATAAAAACTTGCCAATGTTCTAATACTTCTAGCATGTTATAAAATTGCGTCGAGTACATGCAAGTTGGAAATCCTCACATTCTCTCGTTGTGTTGGCAAATGCGGCACAATTTGTTAATGTTGATCTTTTCTCAATACTCATAAATATAATAAAAAACCTCGAGAAAATTTGGCGATTGAAAATTCCTCGATGCTTGATGAGCATAGAAAACCCTGGCAATATGAAAACTGCCGGGTTGCAATTGAATTCTCTTTTAGGATGCGAGCTATTGACGGGCGGCTGGGCTATTGTTGTTCAGCGGGTTCTTTTAGCATTCGCAGGGACTCTTCTCAAACACCGGCATGAGAGGTGACCGCAGAAGCTCGGAGCACAAAATCACAGCAACTATTTCTAATCTGTTTGTATGAAAAGACTTTTATTTCTGTAATCTAGTGGTGCGACTTTCGGCATTGCCAGGATTGCTTTGGCAGGGCTGTTGTTGGCGCCGGTTGGCGTTTTTCAAACGGGATTGATCCTGGGCATCCAAAGCCATCTCCTCAACTGGAACCTCCGCTGCCGAACGATGCTCCCGAAGTTTCTTGTCTTTGGGTTGAGAATCACGGTTCACGGCGGAATTTGACGTTAGCCACTTCTTCGGGAGGCAAAATCGTTTTCGAGCGGTTTCGTTTGACTGGACCGAACGCCGATTACGTCGATTCTGTTTACGAATCTGGCTATCAAGGGTGGCTGGATATTCCGGGCTATGATGGTGGGCGGCCTCTTCCTTATCCGGGCTATCTGCATTCCATTGATTTCAACATTGTGGGAGAAGAACAGGAGTTTTGCGAATTCCCATATCTGTCTGGTGGTATTGTCTTTGTTAATTGTGGTTGGTATGAACTTGCGGATGTGAACATTTCGCTTTACGTTATTATGGATAGCGAAGGCGCGCTTTACTCGATGATGGCTTGGGCGTCGGACAGCGACGGAGATGGCTATGAAGTTCCCGTCCATTATTCTGCCGGTGGCGGATCGTTTACCACTCTTCGGTAGGCAAGCGTTTACGTTGGTTGAGTTGCTGGGGGGTTATCACTATCATCGGCATTCTGGCGTCTTTGCTCCTGCCTGCTCTTTCGAGGGCAAAGTTGGCGGCTCACAAAGTGGTCTGCATCAATAGCCAAAAGCAAATTGGGATTGCTCGGCAACTTTACGCCGATGACAACGATGGCCTTTTAGTTCCGTTTCGGTTGTCAGAATTGCGGGGGACTTCGCGAGGTTCTACTCTTTGTTTTCGTTATCTTGGTGGTCAAACGAACTTATTTGTTGGTGGTGTTGGGGTTATCAACAAAACACTATTGGCATACATAATAACTTAGGAAATCCTTTTGGAACTGATGAAACTCCCCACTGGGGAATCTCTGGGCCTACTTATTTTGGTTCTCTTTGGGAGTCTGCTGTGGTTTCGTCTTCGCGCATGATTACGCAAGCCGATGGCTCTTCCTTTGGGATGGATTTTCAACGTGAACGTCCTCCAAAATTGCGGGTTTGAGGGCTTTTGGATGTCCTTTGATTCTTTAGTTCCCGCGTTCGGTTTCTAAGCGAGGTGCTTTGTTAACTGTTGATCGTCGTCATTCTGGGCAAAGCGAACGTTCTGCTTACGGATGGGCGTGTGGGATCGGAGACTTTGCGGCAATTGCTTTTTCCGTCGGTGGAGAATTGGACGAGGTTCAATTACGACAATAAAAAGCACTGGGATTCGATGCCTTCTTCTTCCGGTTGGTAACCGCCGACGCCTTGGGATGGTTTGGTGGATTTTTGATTTTGGATGATTGGGATGTTTGATATTTTGCGCTAGCTTTTGTGACAGTTCGCCGCTATTTTCAAAAAGAAACGACATAAAAATGAGAGAGTTCGATAGCCAGATTCGAGAAACAGCCATGGAACGACTTAAAGCCATAGATATCTTTCTCAAAACCGATGCGGTCTTTTTCTTCGGCCCGATTGGGCCGGCGATAAAAAATCCGTTCTAGGACATGATCGAAAAACTAAAACCAATCCCGTAGAGGAAAATCGGAAAACCATTTCCGTCATCCTTCAAACGCCGGGAGGCAGTGCCGAGATTGTTGAAAAACTGGTTGAAATTCTTCGGTATCACTAACGAGTCTGTGAACTTTGTTATTCCCGACTACGCAATGTCTGCCGGGACGCTGTTTGCTTTTTCAGGAGACAAAATCTACATGGACTATTCCTCGTCGCTCGGCCCGATTGATCCCAAGTTTATAATGGAACTGATTTTGTCCCGGCTTTGGGGCTATTTGGGCCAAGTGGGGAAAACGATTAGGAAGTCCGCCGAAGGAAAACTCCCTGAAGTGGATGTACTAATAATTAAAGGGCAAGACCTTGCTCTGCTGAACAAATATAAATAGGCAAGGGATCTAACAAAAACCCTTCTCAATGAATGGCTTACCCAATACAAGTTTCGAGATTGGACGAAACATCGTTCCAACCCGAAAAAGAAAGGGCAACCAGTCAAAGATGCAGAAAAGAAGGAAAGATCGGAAGAAATCACTAACATTCTTTCCGACAATAAAATATGGCATTGACATGAACGGCGAATTGGTCCAAAATACTCCAAACAATGCTCCGACTGGATATTGAAGACTTGGCACAGAGGGATCTTCAGGATAAAATTCGGCGCTACTTTGAATTCATAACACCTTACATTACTCGTCATGGATACATATTCCTCCACAGCAGGAACTGGTTCTAAAATCGGCGATCAAGTCCAAAAAACCGTCGGCAAGGAAATGCCCACCTCGTTGTCACCGGAGCGAATTGCGCACATTGAACGCTTGCATGAAAAATACGAGGATTGGGTGCGCCGAGGTATCGTTGAGCCTCCCAAATACGAACCGACGCCCACTCCCGAAGAATTTGCGGCCAAGCACAATATCGGAGTGTATTAGATCTCATTAATGGTGTTAGGCGCGGCGGCTTTTTTTTGTTAGAATTTATGCAGTTCACGGAAGAACAATATTAACAAATCGCGCCGCATTTGCCCAAACAAAGAGAAAAAGTGGAATACCATTTACTGTCGCATGTGAACCGCTGGACGAAAAGCGGCGTTTGGAATAGAGTGCTTGAAAAGTTAAAGGCAAAGACGCAGACGGACGCTCCGCCAGAAAAACGGATGCCGGACAGCGCGAGCATAAAGGTTCATCCCGCTGGAACAAGCGCGCTAAAAAAGGCGCGCCGTCCATCAGAAAGTCCAGCGAAGGCTGGACTACTAAAATTCCCATGCTTGCCGCAAAGAAGCGCACGGGGGGAAGTTCTTCTTTGTCTCCGGGAAACGGGCATGATGCGCCTGCGGGGAGAAAACTCCTTCGCAAGATAGGAAATCGTCTGGCCAAAGTTCTGTTTGCTGATGGATAGGGCGTATTATGAAGGTGAGGAGAACCGCCAGCAAGCCTAAGCAATGGGATTGGATCCGGTAGTTCCTCTTTTGAAAAGCTGTCGCCATCCTTGGCAATACGACAAGGAATTGTATAAAAAGCGCAACGAAGCAGAGAGATTGTTTTGGGTGGTAAAAGGCTATCGTCGAGTCTTCTCCCGCTTGGACAAACTGGAGGGGATATTCACGGGGCTCATCGCATTCCCCCCTCATCTTTGCCATGCTCCATTAGCGCCAACACTCACTAGTCTAAAAGATTCCTCAACAATAAAACAAACGAATTTATAAATAAAAGAATCGATGATGCAATTCAATGCACAATCCAATCCGCATGCAATTTAGCTTTTGGCTACTCTCCCCTCCGCCCATATCAAACCTCAATCTCCAAAAAGGAAAAAGAGGGAAACAATTTGTTGGAAATAACGGAATTTACAAAAGAGTGTTTTTTGTAAGATTTAGGGTCAACGGTTGAGGGGTGCTAGTTGTTGGCTTTTGCGGGCGCGGAATCCAGGATGGGAGAAACAAGAGAAATGGATTGAGGAATATATGGAGTGACGCATGGGCAAGGAGGACAAAACTGTAAAAGGCGCGAAAGGGAGCGGTGTGGGTGTTTGTGTTGAGTTTTCGGGAGTTCAATCTCCGTTGGAAGGATGTCATCATTTTATTCATATACGAGAATGCGGACTAGCGCGTTTTTGGGAGGCTAGTTGCCGCAGAACGTACGGCAGAATGCCTCCGTGCCGGAAGTAATCTGCTTCGATGGGCGTGTCGATGCGGCAACGGGCGAGAATTTCCAGTGTCTCGCCATTGGCGCGCCGAATTTTCAGGGGCAAGTTTTGCTGTGATTTCAAGGAATCATCCAGCCCCACCACTTCGTAGGTTTCGGTTCCGTTTAGCCGGAGCGTTTGCGCGCCGACTTTGGGGGGGAATTGCAAGGGGAGAACGCCCATGCCGACGAGGTTGGAGCGGTGAATGCGCTCGAAGCTTTCGGCGACGACGGCTTTGACTCCCAACAACCGTGTTCCTTTGGCCGCCCAATCGCGGGAGCTGCCGGTGCCGTATTCTTGCCCGGCGATCACAAGGAGAGGCGTTTTGGTTTTGGCGTATTTGGCGGCCGCTTCGTAGATGCTCATCTTTTGGCCGGACGGCTGGTGATGGGTGACGCCGCCTTCGGTTTCCGGCGCCATTTGGTTTTGGATTCGTACGTTGGCGAAGGCGCCGCGGGTCATGATTTGGTCGTTGCCCCGGCGAGAGCCGTAGCTGTTGAAATCGGCAAATGAGACGCCGGAGGCTTCCAAAAACCGGCCTGCCGGCGAGTTTTTGGGGATGGCACCGGCAGGTGAAATGTGATCGGTGGTCACGGAGTGGCCGAAAATCCCCAGCGCTCGCGCTTCTTTGATTGCGTCGATAGGGACGGGTTCTAACTGAAAGTTGGCGAAAAAAGGCGGTTCTTGGATGTAGGAACTCTTTGCGTCCCAACGATACACTTCGCCTGTGTCGGCGGGAATTTCATTCCACTGGGGATTTTGAGCGGCGAAATCGCGGTACAATTTTTGAAAAGTTTCCGGAGCAAGAGCCGATTCAAGATGATTTCTAACTTCCTCCGGCGATGGCCAAATGTCTTTGAGGAAAACGGGGAGGCCTTCCGCATCCACGCCTAAGGGTTCTTGTGCTAGATTGACGTTGACCCGCCCGGCCAGAGCAAAGGCCACTACTAATGGAGGCGACATCAGAAAGTTGGCTTTGATGTTTTGATGCACCCGCGCTTCGAAGTTCCGATTGCCGGACAACACAGACGCGGCTACGAGATCGTTTTCAAGGACTGCGTTTTCAATTGGCCGAGGCAAGGGGCCGCTGTTTCCGATGCAGGTGGTGCAACCGTATCCCACAAGGTGGAAACCCAGTTGGTCCAAATAGGACTGCAGGCCGGTTTTTTCCAGATAATCGCTTACCACTCTTGAACCCGGCGCCAAGGAAGCCTTCACGGCGGGGTTGACTCTCAAGCCTTTGGCCACCGCTTTCTTCGCCAGCAGGCCGGCGGCCAGCATGACGCTCGGATTGGAAGTGTTTGTGCAAGAAGTAATGGCCGCAATCAGGACGCTGCCGTGTCCGATTTCGGTCTTGCCTCCGTTGTTGGACGGAATCACCGCTTTGGTTTTGCGCAGTTCTGCGGCGTCTTTTTCGAATCCGCCGTCACTAGCCGGCCGGGAAAAGACGGCGTTGAAGGATTCTTTCAGTTGCGGCAAGGCAATTCGATCTTGCGGCCTTTTCGGTCCGGCCACGGAGGGAACGACGGAAGCCAGATCAAGTTCCATATCGACGGAATACTGGACTTCGCCTTGCTTGGGAATGCCCCAAAGATTCTGCGCTCGATAATAATGCTCGTAGATTTGGCAGTGTTCTTCGCTTCGTCCAGTAGCGCGGAAGTAACGGACGGTTTCCTCATCTATGGGAAAGAATCCCATTGTGGCGCCGTATTCCGGCGCCATATTGGCGATTGTGGCGCGGTCGACGGCAGGCAATGCAGCAGCTCCCGGACCGTAAAATTCCACGAACTTGCCCACCACTTTGGCTTCGCGGAGCATTTTGGTGAGAGTCAACGCCAGGTCGGTGGCCGTAGCGCCTCGGCTCAGGCTTCCAATCAAGCGAACGCCCGCCACGTCCGGCGTCAAAAAATACACCGGCTGTCCCAACATTCCGGCCTCCGCCTCAATGCCGCCGACGCCCCAACCCACAATCCCCAGCCCGTTAATCATGGTGGTATGGGAATCGGTGCCCACCAAAGTATCAGGATAATAAAGGCCGCCAGATTCGACTAAGCCCTTGGCCAAGTATTCTAGATTGACTTGGTGAACAATCCCAATTCCCGGCGGGATTACCTTGAAGGTGTCAAAGGCCTGCATTCCCCATTTCAAAAACTGATATCGCTCTCGATTCCGCTGAAACTCTCGCTCCAAGTTCTTCCGCATCGCTTCTTTGCTTCCGGCGAAGTCCACTTGAATGGAATGGTCGACGACCAAGTCCACGGGAACCAGAGGCTCGATGATTTTTGGGTCTTTGCCCAGCCGGCTCACCGCAGAACGCATGGCCGCCAAATCAACGAGAAGCGGAACGCCGGTAAAATCTTGAAGAACAATCCGCGCAACCACGAAGGGAATTTCCGCGCTTCGCTCGGCATTGGGACGCCAGTTCGCCAAGGCTCGGACGTTTTCTTCGGTTACGCGCCGACCATCGCAGTTGCGCAAAACGGATTCCAACACCAAGCGAATGCAGACGGGCAGACGAGAAATCGGGCCAACGCCATTTTCTTCCAAAGCGGGCAGAGAGCAAAATCTTCCAAACCCGCCATTTCCCAAGTCGAATTTTCGCAACGTTCCTAATAGATTATGCGGTTGTTCCATGTCTGATTTCAGAGTGCGTTATTTTCCATCGTAAATAAACTTTGAGAGTTTAGCGCATCGGACTGTTCCTTCGGCAATGCGGCCGGAGTGTAAGAGCCCTGCTTTTACTGCTTGACGTCCGCATTGGCAGGTTCGGAGTCGGATTTTGAAGCGGCGGCGGATTCTTCCTTCCACTTGCGAAAATGTTCCACCGCTTCCTCCAAAAGAGCATGAACGCCGCCGGGCGGCAGATTCGGAGGCTCGTGAATCCAATAGGGTTTGGCGTGAATTTCATTCCATGCAGTTTCGTGAACTTCAACGGCCACTTGGGGTTTTCTCAGATGGATCACCAGCCGCCTGGATTCGTTTTCTCCGCCTCTTTCTTGGGCAAGCACTCCCCACTTAGGCAAACGGGCCGATTCTCCCACCGCTTGACAATGGAGAACGTTTCGCAACCACGGCCACAATCCAATTGCCGCCGCCAAAACGCTGAGTGCCAGACAAGTCAGCGCTTGTGGACGATCCAAAGGCCTCCCTCCTGAAACAAGAATCCAAACCGCGGCCGACATCAGCACCAAATCACCCAGATAAAAAATCCAATCCGGCGCCCGCGCGGGCTTAGAAGATTGAGAAACAGACGCCGAAGTGAAGGGACGGAAAGCGGCGGAGCCTCCGGACTCTTTGGTTTTCCCGTCGCCGTGTATCAGCCGATCCACCCCGGACGAAGGCTGAACCGAGGAATTTTCCAAAGAGCTTGGAGGAGGATTCTCCGGCAAACCATCCGAAAGATCAGACTGCATCAAATTCTCCAAACCTCGTCCCAAAGGCTGTTTCATAAACCGCGAGTCTGCCCCCAACGCGACGGCAAGGCAACAACTTTTTGAGCATGGCCAATCTCGCTCTCCGCGCTGAAAACCTAGAGATTGTCCCCACGATACAGATTTATCATTCGTTAGAACAAAAAAAACGCCGCTTTGGGAATCCCAAAGCGAAGTTGCCATCCAATTCCCCAGTGGTTGCAAAAACGCCGAGACTCGCTCCCAATTGCCTCTTCTTAACCTGCAAAAACAAGATTGAAAAAAGCAATCTTCTCCATTTGTCAACTACAAAGCGCCAACCATTGATTGGCCAATCACGAAGCGCACACCGCCGCAGTCCCGCAAATCACGAGTTGCCGGCTACTGCCGGCTACAAAGTGGCGGCTTGCCGTTGTTTCTTTTTCGTTATATGGCGTTGAAAGAAAACAAAACCCAGCGCAAACAAGTCGAAAACAATGGCGTATTCTTGCACTTGGAGAATGATCGCCCCTCAATGAAAGCGAAATCACTTCTCCCTCGCTGGCAATTCCTCGTGGCACAAAAAAACTCCACTTTCGAAAAGACGAAAGCGAAGTTAAAAATCCGCCCCCTGTTCGCCGATAACAATCTCCGTTTACGAACCCCAAATCGCAAATCACAGACTTTTGGCGGCGGCGTTAGGAAGTGGCGGCTTGGCGGCGTTGTTTCTTTTGCCAGCGGCGATGAAAGAAGACAAAGCCTAGCGCAAACAAACCAAAGACAAGCGCGTATTCTTCTGGCTCGGGAATCGTGCTGTGCACCCGAATGCGCAGGTTGTTTGCTTGCGGCCCCGTCCAACCGCCAAGAACCCCGTTGCCAGACCGATTGCCGTTGTATGTGCCGGGCGTGGTGAGGTGAAAATGAGAAATCGGCTTGTTCATCACAGCCGCGCCAATCCAGTTAACAGCTACCGAGCTGCTGCCGTAGTTCAACTCGCTGCCGCTGATCCGCGGCCCAATATCATCCCAACCCGTGCTGGGGACATTTCGCAGATGCATAGCGGCGATGGTTCGGCTGCCGCGGCCGGTGTAGCTGATCGTGGGAACATTGGTGGCCGTGCTGGGAATGGTGATGTCGTCGAGGGTGTTCGTGGTGCCCCAGTTGATGGTTCTTCCGCCCCAATAATTCAAAGTTTCGAGGTCGTTGGGCGCGTTCGTGGCCGTCGCCGTGAACAATGGCATCAAGGCGTAATCGGCGGCGGAAGTGTTCCGCAAAAAAGCGTTAGAAGTTTTGTGCGTGTCTCGGCGGGCGTAGCCGCCGCTGGATCGGATTCTGGGAGGCAAGTTGTTATGCCCCCAACCGCTGGAAGAGCCGCTGAAAACCCAGAGAGTTTGATTGGTGTTGTCTCGGCTAGGGAAGATGTCGACGTAAAGCTGCGCTTGGCTTTGTTCCAAGGGAACAAAAGAAAGCGCCGACACTACCAACGCCACCAAAAGAGCAAACTTATTGCCAATGCCCGATGCCCGAATTTTGACAAATCCGGCCCCCTAACGTTCAAATATTCCTCACTCTTCATAGCGAAAATAATCATTATTAAATCAAATAACCGTAAAAACAAACTGACTCTACAATAAACGAATCCGCAACGCAATCCTATTTCGCAATGCGATTTGTTTTATTTATAGTCTCTTTTCCGCCCCGTGTCAACCCCCCAAATCCACAAAAAAGAGAAAAAAGTGGAGAAAAATCCATTGGATGGAGTCAACAAAATCCGCTCATCCAAGCACGAAAAAGAGACGAAAAGAGGAATTCAGGCTGGGAAAATTCATAGTCTTCCCCCTTGCCGTTGCCGGGAAAAAGAAAGATCTTTGGAGTCGGGTTGGCCGTCCAAGAAGCGGCGCATTGGCTTTCGTGGATGAGATGGGCGAGCCAAAGCTGCTTTCGGCGGAGTTTGGCGGTTTTGGGAATTTTTGGTTTGGGGTCGCCTTGCCGTTGCAAAGAAAAGAAAGCTTTGGAGGTGGTTTGGTCGTCCAAGAAGCGGCGCATTGGCTTTCGTGGATGAGATGGGCGAGCCAAAGCTGCTTTCGGCGGAGTTTGGCGGTTTTGGGAATTTTTGGTTTGGGGTCGCCTTGCCGTTGCAAAGAAAAGAAAGCTTTGGAGGTGGTTTGGTCGTCCAAGAAGCGGCGCATTGGCTTTCGTGGATGAGATGGGCGAGCCAAAGCTGCTTTCGGCGTGGTTTGTCGGCTTTGGGAATTTTTTGGTTTGGGGGCGCCTTGCCGTTGCGAAGAGAATTGCTTGGGCTTTTTATTCCTTCTGGCGGGACGGGAAAATTCATAGTCTTTCCCCCCTTGCCGTTGCGGAAAAAAGAAAGCTTTGGAGGCGGTTTGGTCATCCAAGCGGCGGCGTGGCTTTCGTGGATGAGATGGGCAAGCCAAAGCTGGTTTTGGCGCGGTTTGCTTGGCTGGCGCGCATTTGCTGATTTTTGAAGAGTTGGGAGGAATTTTCTCATGATTGGTTGGGGGGCTCTTCTCTTCGATTGACCGGTTTGCCGTCTTCGCGCTGGCCGCTGGCTTCGCAAAGAGAGCATCCAAAAGAGAAAGCCCGGAAAGGAAAATTCTTCCTTTGCCTTGCTGTTGCGGACAAGGAAGGTATTCGCAAAATAGACGGCTGATTGAGCGGAAAAGAGAAGGCATCTCTCTTGCTGCGTGTGTTTTCTTGCGCTTAGGATTGATCTTCCTGAGGAGAGTCTTCTTCTTGGGTTTGGTTTTCTTCTGTTGGGTTTTCGTCGGTGCTTTGTTCAGATTTCGGCGCAGTTTGCGGTTCTTCCTCTGTTGAAGTTGTGTCTTCGTCGGCGGGGTCGGCGTTTTTCGCATCTTTGCCGGCTTCTTCTTTGGCCTTTGCTTCTTGCGCTTTCTTCTTCTCTTTTTCGATGTAGTCGTCGATTTCGTCGGCTTTGATTACTTCGGGTTTGTCGCCTTTTTTTATGTCTTCGGCGGATGGGACTCGGATGATGTCGCTGGTGATTGGCTCGGGCTTGGGTTTGGGAGTCGTTGTAATGTCCAGCAGTTCGACGTCAAAGAGGAGCGTTGCATTGGGGCCGATGGTGGCCGTTCCTCGCTCGCCGTAAGCCAGTTCTGAGGGGATGTAGAGTTGCCATTTTGCGCCGGTTTTCATTCGTTGCAGGGCTTCTGTCCATCCTTTGATGACGCCGCTGACGAAGAATTCCGCCGGGGCGCCTCGTTTGTAGGAGCTGTCAAAAACCGTTCCGTCAATCAAGGTGCCTTTGTAGTGGACTTTGACTTTGTCGGTTGCTTTTGGGATGGCGCCGTTTCCTTCTTGGATTATTTTGTATTGCAATCCGCTGGCAAGAGCGACGACGCCTTCTTTTTGGCTATTGGCCGCGAGGAAATCTTCTCCGTCTTTTTTGTTTTTTGCGGCGAGTTCTTCTTGTTTGCGTTTTTGTCTCTCGCGGATTTCTTGGTTGATGGAATCGATTACGGCTTGAATTTCCGTGTCTGTGAGCAGGGATTTGCCGGCGATTCCGTCTTTTAGTCCGTCCATGAAACTTTGGACGTTGATTTCGATGGATCCGCGGCTCAATGATTTGCCGTAGTTTGCACCTAGTCCGTAACTGCGTTTGGTGGACGCGTCTTCCAAGTCTGCCTTTTCGATTGCCAGCCCGCTGAGCGAGCCGCATAAACTCAATACTAATGCCAATCGGTATTTCATTCTTTTTTGCTTATGATTTACTCGTTCCATTTTTTGAATAAAAACAAAGTGCCCACCAAAGTAACGGCCAAAGCGGAAAAGTCAAGAGAAAATTTTGTTGATTCATTTTTCGGCATTTTTCAAAGCGTCTTTGGATCGAGTCAGACGCACGGACACGTGGCGGGCGTTGGGGAGGATGAATTTTTTGGCTTCCACCGTTACTCGCTCTGTGCCGAAGCGTCGGAGAATCCAAAGGGCGAGGTCGTGGGCGAGTCGTTCTAGCAACTTCCATTCTTTGCCTTCGCCAAAGGAGGCGAGTTCGTCGGCAAGGGTTGCGTAGTCGATTGTCTGCGACAAGTCGTCGGAGAGGGCGGCCGTTTGCAGGGAATGCTCGATGACGATGGAAAGGCGGAGAAGTTGCGGTTTGGCTCGCTCTTCTTCGGGAACGCCAATCTGAAAGGGAATCTCTATTTCTTCAATGATAATTTTGTCGGTTTTATGGGAAGGAGGATTGGGCAAGGTTGTGGTTGCCGGTTTGTCTGCCCGGTGGTTGACTGCGTGGATCAGTTTGCGGGTTGGGTGATTCAGATTCATTTCCAAGGCCTCTTGCGGGGGAACCCATTGGAAGGCTTGCGCTTCATGGTTGAGGCGAGGATTCAAAGGGGGGAGGGCGCGGCAGGTGTAGTTGAGGAGGAGAAAGTGCGCCGGCTGATAGAATTCAGGCGGCCGGACGGCGTCTTGAATCAGAGCCAGCCGAATGTCTTCAACCGAGAGGTTTGTCTCTTCCAACACTTCCCGGCGCAGGGCTTCTTCCGCTGTTTCGCCCCATCGGATTTTGCCGCCGGGAATGCCCCACTTGTCGGACCACTTATGGGTTTGCAACATGAAGACTTGGTTGGATGAATTGAAAATCAAAGCGCCGACCGTGGGGATGGGAAACTCTGTTTTTGTGAATGGCGGCCGACGGCCGGGGTCGGATGGTTTTTTGTTTGCGGACAAAGAGCCGTCATGGTTTTGCAAAAGGCGTTGCAACTCGCCGAGGTGCTCTACTATCAGATCGGGCTCTTGTTCTTGAAGTTGGCCGAAGGTGTTGAAACCGGTCAAAACGCCGCAGGAGCGAACGGCGTGGCGTTTGGCCGCTTCGACGTCGTGTTGCATGTCCCCGATGAAGAGTGTTTCTGAGGGATTCAATCCGTGCGTTTCAAGAACTTCTTCCAGTTTATTCCGTTTGTCCCGAACGCCGACGTAGGCTTCTTGAAAATAATCGCCAAAGCGCGTGATTTTGAGATGCTGCGCAAAATGATCCTTGTGAATGGAGCTGAGAACGAACATTAAAATTCCCCGCTGACGGCAGAACTCCAAAAACTTCAGCGAATGCGAAAACGGTTTGACGGAATCCATTTCCTGATGAAAGGCTTCCAAAAACCATGTTTCGAGCTGCGCTTCGGAAACGTGGGGAATGTAGCGCTCGTAAAACGGACGGAAGGGCAATGCAAACTCCCGGCGAAACGTCTCCAGAGAAAGCGGATGAATTTCCGCCTTTTTAAAAGTTTTGTTGGTGGCTTTCCAAACGGCCTCTAAATCGTCCACCAGCGTGCCGCACCAATCCAAAATGACGTTTCGAATCACGCGCTTCAGTCTATGCGTTTCCTCCATTCGATGCAATGAAGGCCGCGGGAAAAACTTACTCGGCAAGCGTTGATGACAAAAATTCTCAAGTTGCATTGACGGCGGAATCTGTTATTTTTCCAGTCATGTTGACTCATAAATTTCCCAAGTTTGCATTCGCGCTTTTTCTTTGTTTGGCTGCCGCAGTCGCTTCGGCGCAGGCAAAAGACCGACCTCCCAACTTTGTCGTGATCTTCCTCGACGATTCAGGGTGGAGCGATTTTGAACCCTTCGGACGGCCAAACTATCCGACTCCGAACGTCGACCGGTTGGCCGGCGATGGATGCCGCTACCTAAACTTCTACGTGCCTCAGGCAGTATGCTCGGCTTCCCGCGCGGCGCTGATGACCGGCTGTTATCCCGGCCGAACAAAGGTATTCGGCGCGCATCCGCCAAACGCAAAAGGCTTGGACCCAAAATACGCCACCATTGCCGAAGTGTTGAAGCCCCGCGGCTATCGAACGGCCGTATTCGGCAAGTGGCACTTGGGAGACCGCCCCGAAACCCGGCCTCACGCAAGAGGCTTCGACGAATCCGCCGGGCTTATGTATTCCAACGACATGTGGGAGTTTCATCCGGGCAATCCAAAATACTGGGGCAAGTTTCCCCTTCAATATTGGGAAAACGGGAAGGTAACCATAAAACGAGTGACCAAAGAGCACCAAACCCACTTGACAACTTGGTACACCGAAAAAGCGGTGGACTTCATCCGGCGTCAAAGCGACGCGCCGTTTTTTCTTTATGTGCCGCATTCCATGCCGCACGTGCCTCTCTTTTGCAGCGACAAGTTCCGGGGCCAATCCTCCGCCGGGCTTTACGGCGACGTGATGATGGAACTGGACTGGTCGGTCGGGCAAATCGTCCAAGCGCTGGAGGACGCGGGCGCCTCGCAAAACACGCTGATTTTGTTCACTTCAGACAACGGCCCTTGGATTTCCTACGGCAACCGGGCCGGCAAAACCCCGTATCGAGAAGCGAAGGGAACTTCGTTTGACGGCGGCATACGGAGCGCCTGCATCATCAAATATCCTCCGGCCATTCCGGCGGGCGCCGTCTCCTCGAATGCCTTTTGCTCTCTGGACGTTTTGCCCACGTTGGCGTCCTTGGCCGGCGCGGATTTGCCAAACAATCCAGTGGACGGAAAGAACGTTTGGAACTGGATTCTCGGCCGACCCGGCGCGCAAAATCCGAACGCCTATTACCCTTTTTCCAACGGTTCGGAGTTTCAAGGAGTACTGAGCGGCGACGGAAAATGGAAACTGCATTTGCCTCACAACTACCGCACGCTCGTCCAACCGGGAAAGGACGGAATGCCCGGCAAATATCGCCAAGCCCAAATTGGTTTGTCCCTCTTTGATATGACGGCCGACCCCGGCGAAAAAACCAACGCCCTCGCGGAACATCCCGACATCGCCGAGCGGCTTCAAAAATTGGCGCAGAATCATCAACGACGATTCTATCCGAAACAAAAACCGTAAGATTTACTCGTCCAATCCATTCAGCAAGCGGCGATGGATTTCTCGGATTTTTTGGACGTAAGCAGAGGCGTTTTGCCGCAACCCCGACCAATCTTCGCGCTCAAGAATTTCCTTGGTAATCATGGAAGACCCCACGCCCAAGGCGGCGCATCCCGCTTTTAGAAAACTTTCCATCGTCTCCAAACAGACGCCTCCGGTTGGGATAATTCTGAGATGAGGCAGCGGAGCGCGAATGGACCGAATGTATCCGGCGCCCAGCCCGTCGGCGGGGAATATCTTGACAAAGTCGCCTCCCGCGTCAAAAGCCGCTTGCGCTTCCGACGGCGAATAAGCGCCCAACAAAATTGGTTTGCCGGCGGCGTGCGCCGCATCCACTATTTGCGGTTTTAGAACCGGCGTCGCCACAAACTGCGCCCCCGCCCGAATCGCCGACCGAGCGGTCGGAACATCCAACACCGTGCCTACGCCCACCATCGCGCGCGATCCCAGCAATTCAGCGGTTTCCCGAATGGCCTCTAAAGCGTTGGGCGTCGTCATTGTAATCTCCACCGCAACAACGCCCCCGTCCGCCAACGCCTTTGCCAACGGCGCGGTTTGCGACTGCGAACGCGCCCGCACCACGGCGATGATTCCCGGTTCTACCAGTTTTCCAACGATTTCTTCTTTGGACAACGCCATAAAAAATCAAGGAGAAATTTGCGTCGGCGTTGGACGCGCGGATTTTGCTTTTCTTGGCTTGGCAAGCACGACGTGGACGCCGGCGTTTTGGAGTTGTTTCAGGAGGCTTGAGGAAACGCCGGTGTCGGTGACGACTGAATCCATTGCGGACAGATCGCAAAGGCGGGAAAGAGAGAGTCGCCCGAACTTGGTATTATCCAAGCAGAAGATCACTTTCTCAGCGGCGCGAATCATAGCGCGTTGGATGTCGATCAGCAGGCCGTGCGAATTGGTGACGCCGTCCATAGTAATGCCTCCGGCGCCCATAACGGCGACGTCGACGTGCATTTCGGAAAAGGTTTTGATGGCCAAAGGCCCGACGAGAACGCCCAGAGGCGGATAGATCACGCCGCCGGAAACTAAGACTTCGACATCGGAAGCGCTCGTGGTGTAACAGTTGGCGACCGGCAAGGAGTTGGTAATAATTTGAGGCGTTTTTGATTTGAGAGCGCGAGCGACGTGGTAGGTCGTCGTTCCGGCGTCGATGATGACGCTTTGGTTGAGATCGATGAGATCGGCGCAGGCCTTGCCAATGGCTTTCTTTTCCCTGTGTTGATAAATGTTGCGGGAGGCGAAGGCAAGATCGTCAATCTTCGGCAACTTCGGCTTTTTCTTCTTGCCGTAAAGAGCCTTCTCGCCCTCTTGGATTATGACGTTGAGAGCCGCTTGATCATCGAGCTGCGAATCCGGCATCTGAGCGCCTCCGTGAGTGCGTTTCACGATTCCCTCCTCCGCCATGAAGTCGAGATCCCGCCGGACGGTCGAAAGAGAAATGCCAACTACCTTGGCGACGTCTTCCAGAGAAGCGATACCCTTTCTTCGCAAATATCTTTCAATACGCAAGCGCCGCTTCTTAATTTGTCTGGCGCTTTTTTTCAAAACTTTCCGTTTCATTGCCAAATCCGTTCGCATTAATAATTGATTTGGAAGGATGATGAAAGAAAAATTTGACAAGTGGCGGCGATTTGCGCAATTTTAAGCGCGAGGGATTTTTGCGGATGGCGAAGAAAGCGACACATCGAGCTTTGGTGGAACATCTGGTTCGGCAGGCGGTTTACGCCCGGATGGCGGTGACGGCGCCCCGTGCGGCAAAGGCGCCCAATCCGCTCGTCGTCAACGTAAGCGCTCGGCACTGCCATCTTACATCAGGAGCCGTGGAGTCCCTGTTTGGCAAGGGACATCGCTTGCAGCCGCTCAAATGGTTGTATCAAGAAGGACAGTTTGCGGCCAAAGAGACGGTGACGCTGATCGGGCCGCGAAGCCGAGTCATTTCCAATCTTCGAATTCTGGGGCCTTGCCGGACGGCGAATCAAGTGGAATTGGCCTACACAGATGCGATTGCGCTTGGATTTGAGATTCCCCTGCGTTGCTCCGGCCAAATAGAAGGAACGCCGGGAGCCATGTTGATGGGGCCGGCCGGCTTTTTCAAAATGGAGCGGGGAGTCATTCGGGCTTTGCGGCACGTTCACATGGGACCGGAGGACGCGGACTTTTACAAAACCGGCGCGGGAAGGGAAGTGCGCTTGCGCATCGGCGGCCCTTGCGGATTGACTTTGGAAAAAATGCTCGTTCGAGTGGACCCGAATTCCAAATTGGAAGTGCACGTGGATACGGACGAAGGGAACGCCTGCCATCTGCAGCCGGATAGTTTTTGCGAAATCCTTGCTTGATTTTGGAATGGAAGAATGCCAATCTTTGCAAAATTTTGGAACGAAAAAACAACGAATTAGCAAAACAAAACTTATGAGTGAAGCGCTTGGAATGATCGAAACTAAAGGCTACGTCGGCGCCGTGGAGGCCAGCGACGCGATGGTCAAAGCCGCGAACGTGCGTCTCGTCAAATCCATCCCCATTGGGGGCGGATTCATCACCGTGCTGGCAAGAGGCGACGTCGGCAGTGTGAAGGCGGCCGTCGACGCCGGCGCCAACGCCGCAAGCCGAGTGGGAGAGCTGGTCAGCTCGCACATTTTGGCCCGGCCTCACGGAGACCTATTGAAACGATTTGTGGACGCCGCCCAACCACCCAAAACATCGGCCGGCCGGTCGTAAAAACGTTGTGTTTTATTTGGAGACTTCTTGCGTCCCGAGAACGAACCAATCTAGTCATGCTCGGCAGAAATCAAATCTACTGCGGCGACGTCCTCGATCTTATAAGAAAGGTCGAGGATGAGTCGGTGGATATGATTGTGTGCGACGGCCCATATGGAGTGACGCAAAATGACTGGGATCGGATACTGTCGATTCAAGAATTCAACCTTGATCTGATCCAACGTTTTTCCATGAAACTAAAAGATGGCGGCGCGTTATACCTTTTTGGCAAACCCAATTGTATTGACTTTATCGACTACCGCCCTTTCTTAAATCTTAAGTCAAAAATTGTTTGGTATCAGCCCAGCCGTTTAGCGCAGGGAAGGTTAAGTTATACAAACAACTATGACATCATTGCCTACTTCATCAAAGGCAGAAAGCCCCGTTGCTATAATCTGGATGAAATTCGCGTGCCTCAGATGGTGGAACTAGAGCATCGAACTCGTTGCGAAAAAGTTCCTTCGGTAAAGAATGGCCGATACGGGAAGACAAAATTCAATAAGAAGGGAAAAAATCCCGGGGATGTTTGGGGGGATATCAAACAGCTTACTTACAAGTCGAAGGAGCTGATTTCTAGGGATGCGCTTCATACCATTCAAAAACCGGAGAAGTTAATCGAAAGGCTTGTTCTTGCGAGCTCGTTGGAAGGCGACTTGGTTTTAGATCCGTTTGCCGGAGTCGGCACCTGTCCCGCAGTGTGCAAAAAGAACAAGCGGGACTACTTAGCTTTTGAACTCTGTCCGGAATTCGTCGAAGAGGCTGAGACCCGATTGGCTTCTATGGACGGGGATTCCACTGTGAGTGGGATTTTCCATGGCTCGTGAAATATACCGAAAAATAATTGACTTGGTTGTGAAAGCGGCAGAAATGGCGAGAACGCTTGGCATCCATAATCTTTTGCAACCCGGCCTTGTCAAAGAGATGATGATTGCAGATATTCTTGGGCATGAACTGATTACCGCGAAACGCGGCGCGGATGCTAGAAACCCAGAAAATCCTTCGCGAGTCTATGAATATTTGTCCTGCAAAGAAGGGGGTTCCGGGCAACTCGACAGAATGTTCAAGAGGCCGGATAAGAAAAGACAAGAGTCGCTGAATCGGATTCGACGAAACGACCAAATTTACTATGCCGTGTTTTACAAACACAATCAGATGAAGGTGAAAGTTATCTACGAATTAGATCCCAAAATAGTTGTTCAGGAGACAGATCGTCAGTTGGATAGAAGCGGGAACGAAATTTCGCATGTTGGGTTTTCTGAGCGATGGGTTTGTGAAAACGGCAAGATTGTATACGAAGATAAGAAAGGTTAATTTATGGCACAACAAGCATTGGGAATGATTGAAACGCGCGGGCTGTGCGCGTTGTTGGAGGCTTGCGACGCGGCGTTGAAGGCGGCCGACGTCACAATGAGCGGTTGGGAAAAGGTGGGCAGTGGTTTTGTCACCGGCTTTTTCAGAGGCGATGTGGCGGCCGTGAAGGTGGCCACGGATGCCGGGGCGGCTTCCGCAGCGCAGGTGGGCGAAGTGGTGAGCGTGCAGGTGATTCCTCGTCCGCATGAAGAACTTGGCGGGCTGGGCGAATGGTTGAAATAGGCGCGCGGGAATTGGCGAAAAAAGAGAGGCATGAAAATCTTGGTCGTCAACTTGGGGTCGACTTCCCTGAAGTATCGGCTTTTTGATTTTGCGGGAGAAGGGGAGATGATCGCCGAGGGCGGCTTTGAGCGGGTGGAAAATTTCCGCAAGACGGTGGATGCCTGTCTGGAAGATTTGAAGCGAGATGGGCGCGTCGAGTCCTTTGACGATCTTGCGGCGGTTGGTTTCAAGACGGTTTTGGCCGAGGGCGTGAGCGGGTGCGCGCGTCTGGATGAGTCGGTTTTGAAGGCGATGGAAGCGGGAAATTCGGCGGCGCCGGCGCATAATCCGGCGTATCTTGCCGGCATTCGCGTCTTTTCGGAGCGGCTGCCAAGAACGCCGTTGGTCGCTTTGTTTGAGACTGCATTTTACCAATGGATTCCGGAGACCGCCAAATGCTATGCGGTTCCGGCTTCGTGGAGAGAGCGCGGCGTGCGCCGTTGGGGATTTCACGGCGCCAGTCACAAGTTTGTCGCGGAGCGGTCGGCGGAGATTCTGGGACGCGGCGATGTGGCAGAGCGGGCGCGGCGCCTATACGCCGATGAAGGAAGAACGCCGATCCGCCAACCCAGCCTGCGGGTGATTTCCTGTCATTTAGGAGGCAGTTCGTCGGTAACGGGCATTCGAGACGGCGTGGCGATTGGGAACAGCATGGGTTACAGTCCGCAGTCGGGTCTGCCCCAGAACAACCGCGTCGGGGACGTCGATGCGTTTGCCGTTTTGCACGTTATGAGGCAAGCCGGATTGACGGTGGAAGAGGCCGAGAGGCAACTCTGCGCGGACGCCGGTTTGAAGGGATTGTCCGGCGGCCAAAGCGATATTCGGGACATTCAGGCGCAGGCCGAGGCCGGAAGAAAATCCGCGCAATTCGCGCTCGATTTTTTGGTGTATGAAACCCGGCGTTGGATGGGTTCTTACTACTTGTTATTGAACGGAGCGGACGCCTTGGCCTTCACGGGAGGCATTGGGGAAAACCGCGCCGAGATTCGAGAGGGCGTTTGCGCCGGCCTGGATCAATTAGGAATTCGGTTGGACGCGGAAAAAAACCGGTCCATTGAAGGCGTTGAGGGGGAGATTAGCGCGCCGGATTCGAAGACGAAGATATTTGTTATCCCCGCCAATGAAGAATGGATAGTGGCGCGGGAAGTGAAGCGATTTTTGGAAAACAACGAACCTTGCAGTTGAGAAGCAATATGGCAAATCAAGCAGTTGGAATGATGGAAACGCGCGGATTGACCGCGTTGGTGGAAGGCACGGACGCTATGTTGAAAGCGGCCAACGTGAAGCTGGCGGGCCCGATGGAAAAAGTCGGCAGCGCCTTAGTCACTTCGGTGGTCGTGGGAGACGTAGCGGCGGTAAAGGCGGCCACGGAGGCCGGCGCCGAAGCGATCAAGGCAATCGGCGGCGAATTGGTGAGCGTTCACGTCATCGCTCGGCCTCATGCGGACACAGACGCGGTGCTTCCCCGCCGAAAGTAAGCCGTTATGTTCTTGGCCCGAGTGGAAGGAGCGGTCGTTTCGACCAAGAAGGATCCGTCGATGAACGGACGCAAGCTGCTGTTGTTGCGTCCCCAATTGGTCGATAACCAGAACCCCGATCAACTTCGACCGGGGAAGAACACCATTGTGGCCGTCGACAGCGTTGGCGCCGGAGAAGGAGAAATGGTGTTGTTTTGCCAAGGCAGCAGCGCGCGCTTGGCGCCCAATATGAAGTCCGCGCCGGTGGACGCCGTCATCATTGGAATCGTCGACACGGTGGATGTATTCGGGAAACAAGTTTTCCATTCCAGACAATAGCAAAAATCGCCGGCCCGCATTTCCAGTCGGCCAAAAAAGAGAGGAAAATTGTAAATGTCGGACGCATTGAATGAATCGTTGATACGCGAGGTTGTGGCGGAAGTGATGCAACGTTTGGAAGGCCAACCCAACGACTCTTCTGGAGGCCGTCCGCGCAATAGCCTTGCGCCGTTGCCAAACCGCGGCGCCGACGGCGTATTTGCCGCCGCTTCCGAAGCCTGCGAAGCGGCTCATGCTGCCTATTTGGATTTGCAAAAAAAAGGAATCCAAGCTCGCCGCAAAATTGAGGAAATTGTCAAAACCCTGTGCGCGGACAATGGGGATTCTTGGGGGCGTCTTGAGTTGGAAGAAACCAAGATTGGCCGGTTGGATCACAAAATTGAAAAGCTTCAAATCATCCGGTTGGTGCCGGGCGTTGAATGGTTGCGTCCCTCCGGGCGAAGCGGCGACCACGGCCTCACAATGGAAGAATACGCGCCCTTCGGCGTCGTGGGCGCCGTTACGCCTTCCACCCATTCCATCCCCACTTTGGCGGGCAACGTGATCAACATCGTAGGCGCGGGCAACGCCGTCGTCTTCAATGCTCATCCCGCCGCTTCTCGTTGCGCGGCGACGGCGGTGCGGGCTTTCAATCAAGCAATCGAGCGGGAGACCGGCATCCGCAATCTCATCTGCATTATAGAAGAGCCTACTTTGGATTCTTTTCAAGAAATGTGCGCCCACGAAGCAGTTCGGCTCTTGTGCGTGACAGGGGGGCCGGGAGTGGTCAAGGCGGCCATGCAGACGGGCAAGCGCGCCGTTTGCGCCGGGCCGGGAAACCCTCCCGTTTTGGTGGACGAAAGCGCCTGCATGAAACGGGCGGCGGAAGCGGTGATTCAAGGCGCCGCTTACGACAACAACCTGCTTTGCATTGGCGAAAAGGAAGTCTTCGTGCTGGACAAAGTAGCTGACTCCTTCATGGATGCCCTCGAAAAAGCCGGCGCCTGCCGCCTGCACGACCCGCAAGTGGAACGATTGACCCAAGCCGCCTTCTCTTTTCAAAACGGAAAGGAAACCGGAGAGCCGGAGCCGTCCGTGAACAAAAACCTGATTGGGAAAGACGCCGCAGTGCTGGCCAAAGCGGCCGGAGTTCGTCTCTCGGCCGGAACGCAACTGCTCTTCGCCGAAACCCCCGCCGCGCATCCCTTTGTTAGGGAAGAGCAGATGATGCCGTTCTTGCCCGTCGTGCGCGTCCCCGGCGTGGAGGAGGGAATCGAAGCAAGCAAGGCGGCGGAGCGTCAATACAAGCATACTTCCATGATTCATTCGCAGAACGTGAATCACATGACGGCCATGGCGCGCGCCTTGGATACAACCTTGTTCATCAAAAACGGACCCTGCATGGCGGGGTTGGGTTTGGGCGGAGAAGGATATCTGAGCTATTCCATTGCCACCCCGACCGGCGAAGGCGTCACCAATCCGCAAACCTTCGCCCGCGTGCGCCGCTGCGTCATGGTCGACAACCTGAGGATTTATTGATGTTCCTCGCCCGTGTGGAAGGTAGCGTGGTGGCGACGCGAAAGCACAAAAGCCTGCGCGGACAGCGGCTAATCCTTTGCCAGCCGATGAATGCCTCTGGAGACGCCGAAGGCGTTCCAATCATCGCCGTTGATCCTTGGGGAGCCGGCCTGCGCCAAAAAGTCATCGTCTCTTCGGACGGCGCCGCCGCAAAAAAAGCCGTGAACGATCCCAAAAGTCCGGCCCGCATGATGATTGTCGGAATCGTCGACGAAATTAGCCAAACCGCGAAGCCATGAAAATCGGAACCGTCATCGGCCGCGTCACTCTCAACAAAACAACGCCCCGCTTGAAGGGAGCGCGTTGGTTGCTCATAAGCCCTTGCGGGCGAGAGGAACTGCAACGGCAAGAACACTCAAAACCCCAAATCAGCGAAGAACCATCATTAGTCGTCTTCGACGATCTTGGCGGCGGATTGGGCGACCAAATCGGCTTTGTCGAAGGCAGAGAAGCGTCTTCGCCCTTTGACAAGCCAACGCCAATAGACGCCATCAACGCGGCCTTGATCGACAAGATTTTCTATTCTCCAAAACCATGAAACCGATCATCAGCGCGCGAGACGTCGAAGCCTTGTTCGAGAAAGGAGGATCGCCCGAAGACCTGCCCGCAAACGCCCTCTTGACTCCCTTGGCGCGGGAAACTATCCGGCGCCGGCAAGCCAACGGCGACAAAGCCTCTTCCGCCGCCGCAAAATTATCTCCAACGCCTTCCGCTCCTTCGCTTCCTCAAAAAGTTTCTTCCTCCAGTTCTTCCGCCGAATTGGAAGCCTTTTTTCACACTCCGTCCGTGCGCAATCTCAAAGAACAGATTTGCGACGCGGGAAAGCGAATGTGGCAGCGCGCTTATGTGGACGGCAACGGCGGGAACATTGCCGTTCGCGTGGCCGAAGGACTGGCGCTCTGCACGCCGACGCTCGTATCCAAAGGCTTCATGAAACCAGAAGACTTGTGTTTGGTGGATTTGGAAGGCGACCAAAAAGCCGGCAAAAAAGAGCGCACCAGCGAAATCCTAATGCACCTTCAAATCATGAAGGCGCAACCCCGCGCCAAAGCCACCGTCCATTGCCATCCGCCGCACGCCACCGCCTACGCCGTCGCCGGCATAGAACCGCCCACTTGCATGATTCCTGAAATCGAAGTCTTCGTTGGCAAAGTGCCAATTGCGCCCTATCGAACGCCGGGCACTCCGGAGATGGGAAAGCTGGTGGCCGAACTAGCCGACCATCATAACACCATTCTAATGGGCAATCACGGCGCCGTTTCCTGGAGCCATCTGAACGTAGAAGACGCCTACTTCAAAATGGAAATCTTGGAAGCCTACTGCCGCACGGTTTGGGTGGCCTCCCAACTAGGCGCCCCATTGAAAACCATCAGCGCGGCGCAGTTGCAAGACCTCCTCAAAATCAAACAGAACCTCGGCATCCCAGACCCGCGCATCGGCCTAAAAGAATGCGAACTTTGCGACAATAACCCTTGGCCTCCCGTCTCCGCCTGCGCGCCGCCGCTCCCAGCGCAATCGGCAGACGCTGCTCCCAACGCCGAAGCCGAAGCCCTTGTCCAAACCATCACAGATCAAATAATGTCTGAACTAAACGACTGACGAATTCAACGCCGAATTAGGAATGGAAAAATGAAACCGAACTGCAAGAACCGCACCGTCTTCATTGGCGACAACCGCGAAGTGATGCTCGGCCTGAACGCCGAGATTGCCGACGCCATCATCACCGACCCGCCCTTCAACTCCGGGCAAATGCGCAAAGACGACAAAGTCAAAATCGATAAAAAGAAATCGGCGCACTTGCCTTATCCGGTGGACGAAGACGGCTTGGCCGCCCGCGCCTACAAAGACCAATGGAAAATCGGCGACCTCTCCAAACGGGAATTGGAATTCATCAAATACAAAGACAAAGACTTGGTGCGCTTCTGCCAAATCATCGGTAACCAGCATTCCGACGGCATGGAAGCCTACTTGCTGTTTATGGCCTCCCGCTTGCTCCTTTGCCACGAAATCCTCAAAGAAACGGGAAGCATATTCCTCCACTGCGACCACTCCGCCAATGGCTACCTCCGAATGTTGATGGACGCCATCTTCGGCAGAGAGAATTTTAGGAATGAGATTGTTTGGTGGTATAAGAACGCATCGCGCGGCAAGCGGAACTGGGCAAAATCTCACGACACCATCCTCTACTACGCCAAAAACGCCGAGCATGTGAAGTTCAACCTCGACGCCATTCTAGTTCCGTTCGAGAGCGGGATGACGGCTTGGCGATATTCCAAGGGCGGACAAGCGGACAAGGAAATGCCAAAAGGGAAAACGCCCGACAACGTGATGTGCATTCCATCGCTAAACACAATGGCAAAAGAGCGTTGCAAAGACTGGACGACGCAGAAACCATTGAAGCTTTACTCTCGGCTTGTCAAAGCCTGCACCAAACCAGATGATTTAGTGATTGACCCGTTTTGCGGATGCTCCACGACGCTGATTGCGGCGGAAAATGCGGGATGCGAATGGATCGGCATGGACATCAATCCAGATCGCATCGCTCTGCTGAACGAACAATTCGAAAAACTCGCTATCCAAGACCTGTGGAAAGGCAAAGTTCACATCAAAGAAATCAAATCCAAAAGAGACTTGCCGAAAAGGAAAGACAACAGGCCGTCCAAAAAGAAGATGGAGTATTTCAAAACCGAACTGTTGAAGAAGCAAAGGAAGTTCGAAGGCCAGCACCACTACTACCACTATTGCGCGATTTGCAAGAATCCATTCTCGGAGGAGTATTTGGAAATAGACCATATCTATCCGAAAGCCGAGGGCGGCGAATGGATCCCAAAGAACCTTCAATTGCTCTGCTCTCGGTGCAATCGGCGCAAAGGCTCGACAAAAACGAACGAACAGGTGGAGAAGGAATTGAGAGCGGAAGGCTTACTTTTCCATCAAAGAGCCGCCGTCCATGCCTACACGGGAATCCCCGCCGAAGAGTATCTGAAAAGAGAAGAAAGCCAAGAAGAAGAAAACCCCAAGAGCGAGCCTCGTCGCAAGCCAAAGAAAGCCAAGAAAGATTGGAAGCGCAAGAAAAACGACAGGCAACCAGATATGGGATTATGAGAGGAGCGAAGAAGAAGCAATAAACTGCGCAAACTCGGCGGATATTTTTCCTTTCTAACGGAGATTTCCATTCCAGAACAACGATATTTCTCTAATTCTATTGGCGAAAAATTGATATGAAAATAACGATTATTGGGGGCGGCGGCCGAGTGGGGTCGTGCGCGGCCTTTGCCTTGCAGGCGGGAGGGATTGTTTCGGAAATTCAACTGCTGGACGCCAATGCGAACGCGGCCGAAGGCGAGGCTTTGGATTTGCTTCACGGAAGCGCTCTGGCGGCCGATCAACGAATTTACGCCGGCGATTATCAACGAGCCGCTGATTCCGACGTCTTTCTCATTACGGCCGGATTGCGGCGAAAGCCGGAGGAATCGCGCTTGGACCTCATCAATCGAAACGTCGCGCTGTTTCTGCAAATTCTGGAAAGCATACAACGCGCCGGCCATTCCAAGGAGGTGAAGGTGTTTGTGGTTTCCAATCCGGTGGATATTTTAACGCATCTGGCGGTGGAGCGGCTGGATCTTCCTTGGGAGCGGGTGATTGGGTTAGGCACTATGTTGGACACTTCTCGTTTTTGTTCGCTGATTGCCGACGCCTTGAATTTGGCGCCGACGCAGGTGCTGGCCTTGATTTTAGGGGAGCACGGCGATTCGATGTTGCCTGTTTGGTCTTCCGCAACCGTGGAAGGGCTTCCCTTGACGGGGCTTGCGGAGTGTCATTCTGGCTTTCAGAACGCCGTCTTTGAGCGCACTCGCAAGAGCGGCGCCGAAGTGATCCAACGAAAGGGAGGCGCCGGCTGGGCCGTTGCGGCGGCCATTCGAGAGGTGATTCACGCCATTGCGTTGGATCAAAGGCGCTTGCTTCCCGTTTCCTCGCTCGTGCGAGGCGCTTATGGAATACGGGACGTCTGTTTGAGCGTGCCTTCGATGGTGGGGCGGGAAGGCATACTGCGGCATGTGGAGTTAAAACTTTGGCCTAAGGAACAAATGGCCTTGCAAAATTCTGCCCGCGCCTTGAAGGGAACTTTGGCAAAAGCCCGTCAATAAATACCAAGCGGGAAGTTGATGAAGTCTCTGGATCAAAAATTGGCCGAAATCAAGGCGGATCCAAACTCCAAAGCCTTCGTCATTGCCGACGCCAAGGACGCCGACATGGCCTTTGGCGTGCGGGCGTTGGGCGCTCGCCGCAGTCTTTCCGCCAATGAAGAGCGGACGGCGCGCCTCTCGCCCGAAACGGGACCTTGCGGGGAGTTTCCCTGCCGCAATCTTCCTGAATTTCTGGACGTCATCCGCAAAATCGTCTGGCAAGGCGCAGTGGACATCATGCTGATGTCGGCCTCCGTGAATGAACTTCTGACCATAAAGGAGCGGTTGTTTGAGCGAACGGCGGTGACTCCGGCCGCTCGCGCTAATGATTCCACCGACATCTGGGCGATTCGACACGGCCGCTACGCTAAAGAACCTTCGCAACCGTTTCGCAGCGCCTCCATTGATTCCGTCCGATGCGGACAATCGGCCTGCGTTCCCAATCCAAGAGGGATTCCGGGAGCGGACTTAGGCCTTTACTCGCTGACTTTTGTCAACCGTCCCGCAGAGGATCGGCAAAGTTTGGAAGCATTTCGCGCCTTTCGCGAAGAAGCGGAGCGAAAGAGGTTTCGGTATTTTTTGGAAGTTTTTGACCCCAACGTGCCAGCCGGCGTGCCGGCCGAGAAGTTGGGCGAGTTCATCAACGACAACGTCGTTCGCAGTCTTGCCGGCGTCACGGAGGCCGGGCGTCCGCTTTTCCTCAAAATCGCCTATCACGGCCCGCGGGCAATGGAAGAGTTGACGCAATACGATCCCCGCCTTGTCGTCGGCATCTTGGGCGGCAGCGCCGGGACAAGTTATGACGCCTTCCGCCTTCTTCACGACGCCCAAAAGCACGGCGCCAGAGCCGCTCTTTTTGGACGAAAAATCAACCGCGCCGAGCATCCGTTGGCGTTCATCGAAATGCTTCGGCTGGTTGCCGACGGGCGAATCCGTCCCATAGAAGCCGTTCACGCTTACCACGAAATCCTTCGAAAGAAGAAGGTTCGCGCCCTGCGTTCTTTGGAAGAAGACCTCCAATTGACCGATCCTGCGTTGCTCCGCGACCAGAGAACGCCCGCGCGAAAATCTTCGGCGAACGCTTTCTCCAAAGTGGGAAACCCGGACTTTGCCCGAATGTCCTCCGCCGAACGCCTCGACTATCATCGCCAACGGCTCCACCGAATCTTCGAGCGGCCTCAAAAATCTTCCGCCGCAACCCCAACCCAAAAAAGCGGCGATTGACAAGCAACCGAGCTTCTTGTAAAAATTTTGCCCATGTATTTTGTCCAATACCATCCGCTGAAAGAAAAACTAAAGGAACGCACTATCAGCGATAAAGAAGCGTTTTCTTATTTCATTTTTGTCAGCATCTTGTTCGTTTCTGCGATTACTTGTTCTATGCTTTTCGCTATACATTTCAAATTCGACGAGCGGAAGTTGGTTATCTATGGTGCGCTATTCCTTCTTTTGACTATCATCGGCATTTTATACGTGTATTCGCAAAATGGCGGCCGATGGGGATACGACTTTATACAGAAATTTCTTCTTTTGGGTTGGGTGGCTGCCTTTCGTTGCCTGCTTTTCTATATTCCAATAATGTTTCTTCTCCATGTTCTTCTCCCTAATTTAAGTGAGCAAATTTCGCAAGAATTGGAACGCCGAGTGGAACGCCTTTTCGAGGATCCAGATTCCGCCGAGGATCCAGATTCCGCCGAGGATCCAGATTCCGCCGAGGATCCAGATGCAAATTGGCTTGATATTTTGACGAAAGTTTTCTCTACTATTTTGACGAAATCATTCTCTAATATTGTGACGCCAGCCGTACTCTACATCATCTTCTTTCAGCAATTGGGTAAACTTATTAAAGGAACGGTTATTCAAGAAACGGCAAAAGAAGATGTCGTGGGAAATGGTGAGTGAGCGATCTAGATTGACGGCCTGTTATTTTGCGCGCTAGAAAATTTGAAATACGGTTGACGCGGCGCATGCTCAGTTGTTTTTCGGGAGCGGCCGAATTGGGAAGGAAAAGTTAGAAACGAATGGGAAAGTTATGATTCGACTTCGATCCGATTGCTTGATTATTCAGATATCCGGTGGAGAGCAGTTCCCCTGCCCGGTGGAAGTGGTGGCCACGGGGTTGATTGGCAAAGCCGTGGATTGGATGAGCCCGGAGGTGATTCAGAACGTCACCGCCGCCGTGTTGCATTTTTTTCGAGAAGAGCAAGATCGGGAAGTGGTTTCCGTGGCCGAGTTTTCCGAAGCCTTGGAAAGCGTGCTACAGAATCTCGGCTACTCGGTAAACGCCGCGGCGAAGCAGAAGCGCATGATTCGGAACGCCGACATTAACGATTGGATCTGCGAATCCGAGGGAGAGATGGAACTGGCGATGTATTTACGCCTGCGATTGGAAATGGAACGTTTGCTAAAAAACACGCCCAGCGAGTTGCGGCTCATAGGCTTGCACGGATGTGTGAAGCGAGTTTTGCGCGCGCGACGTTGGAGCCGGCGTTGTCAAGTTTTCAGAGATCAAGTGGTTTCCTTTATGCGGCAGTGTTTTGACGAGCATGCCTCGGCGGATTGCCTGCTTGTGGTCAAAGGCTAAGCGATTGGCTTTTATGAGTCAGACCTTATTTGAGAAAATTATCGCCCGCGAGATACCGGCGCAAGTCGTTTATGAAGATGATCGAGTCTTTGCTTTTCGCGATATTCAACCGCAGGCGCCCGTTCACGTTTTGATAATTCCCAAAAAACCCATCCCGCGGATTGCCGCCGTCACAGAGGCGGATAAAGACTTGCTCGGCCATTTGCTTTTGCAGGCTCGTTCCATTGCGGAGAAGTTGGGATTGTCTGAAACCGGCTATCGTTTAGTCATCAACAACGGCCCTGACGGAGGCGAGTCCGTGCCGCATCTTCATTGCCATTTGCTTGGCGGCCGCGCATTGGGCTGGCCGCCGGGATAGCCAACTTATTTACACAGGTTGTCCGGGCAATTTTTGTTCGCGGACAGCCGGGGTTGCATTGCGCATTTGAGATTTTTCGGTCGTTTCAGGGATATTTCCCAAAGAAAAATCACGGCGGGCGCAACTTTGTTTCGGAGAAATCCAGTTGCCAATCCATTTATCTAGAGCGGATGATATTGAGGCCAAGTCGATATGGCCTCGTCTAGTCCACGTGGTTCTCGGTGCGTCCTTGAGTTGTGTCGGGATTCTCTCCTTCTTTTTCCATGAGCGATTCAGAGGTTGTTAACGGGTTGGTCTTGGTATCCGCAATAGCGGTGTTCTTCCTTTGGCTAGATTGGCGCAGTCCGGAATCGCGCAAGCACAGAGTAGAGCGGATTGAAGCAGAGAAACAAAGAGAGGCAGAGCGCCGGCGTGGTCGATGAGCGCCTTTCGGTCTCAACGAGTTCAAGGGGCGGCCGCGCGTAGCCTGTTCCACAAAGCGGCGCGGTTTAGAAAGACTTTTTGGTCTTGCCGCCATTGTGCGTAGCCGATTTCGCCATTGCGGGTGAGCCAGTTGATTTTTTCGTTCAGGCAGGCAAGGAGGGCTGTGTCTTCTGCGGCCAGAGTAAATCCGCCGCGTTCTTTGGCTTGGAGGTCGACTGCGGTCACGACAAAAGCGCCTTCGGAAAGGTGGGCGGCGTCTTGGTTGCCAATTTCTCCCCTTGCCAAGGCGTCGATTTGTTTGTCGCGGAGGGCTTGGAGGAGTTCGGCTTCGCCGGTTTCCAAGCCGAGATAGATCACTTGGGGCATTGTTGCGGACGGAGGCCGCAGGCGCGAACGTTCGCTTAGGTTGTCTGTGGATTGCGCGGCGGTGATTTGATAGGCGGGACTGCCGTCCGCCGTCACTTCGCCATTTGGAGTTTCGACGCGTGTGCCAGAGGCAAGGGTGCCTTCGTCGTTGACTAGCCCGGTGAGTTGTAGCAGGCGGAACTCTCCGGTAGTGCCTCGAAGAACGCCGACGCGAACGTCGCTGTTTAGAGAATCGTAGTTTGCCAGATTGGAAGCGTCTTCGGCGCGAACTAACAGCGATTGGCGAAACGCAACGTGGCCGGAGGTGAAGGACACGATTGGTTGGCCGGAGGCGTCGAGCGTGCGGCTTCCCAAAATGGTAATGCCGCCGCCGATGAGGTCGTATTCCGATGTTGCGGAGCGCAGCCAGATGCCGTCCCAGTCAGGGATTGCCTTGCGGGAGAAGGATAGGCCGGCGCCGTCCAGCGCTTCCAAAGCGGTCAGCAAGTCGGCCTCGTAGCCGCGATGCTGATTAAAGCCGGAACAGGCAGGGTTGTCCGGCGTTTCGCTGTGACTGATTGGAGAGAAGAAGGCGTAAAAGCCGACGTTCAGAGTCCGATTGTCCTCCGCGCAGGGAACGGATTTGAAAGTTGGATCCACTCCTTCAATCAAGCGAAAGAAGAGAGTGTTTTCTGGAAAGTTTTCCAGAGGAAAAGCGAAGGGATTGTTGTTGCCTTCGATGGTTTCCACGGTTTCCCACTGCGTCAAGTCGACGGACTTTTGGAGGCGAAAGACGCCGCCGGACGGAACGGACGCCGTCAATGATTGCCGATCAACAGCCAGGGCGACCAGCGGATTGAGGGCGGGCGCGTCGTTGTCCACGATGTCAATCATGGCTCGGCTGGGGCAGCCCACTTCATAGCCGTTCCCCGGCAAGAGCGAGATTTCCACGGTTTCTACTCCTTCCACCGCATCGTCGTCCATCGGCGAGAGAGTCAGAACGCGGCTGGATTCACCGGCGGCGAAGGCGAATTCTTGGCGCGGAAAAGAGAGCGCAAAGTCTTCGGAGAGAACCGCCGATCCGGAAAGCATGAGAGATACTTTCAAAGTTTCCGATGGATCGCCGGCGCGCGAAATCCGCCATTCGCCATTGCGTTGTCCCTCTTCGAAGGCCAGCGCTTGCAAGGTTTCGATGAATATTGAAGGCAAAGGAGCTTCGGGAGGGAGCGGTGTTGTCGAGGTCAATACGCTTTCTAGATTGGTGCCGACGGCCAGATTATCGATGGCCAACTCTCCTATGCCGTCGCTTGCTCTGCCGGTTTGGCGAAAGGCAAAGGATGTGATGTCCACTGCCGAGGTGGTCTCTTGGCTTTCGACGTTTGGGGTGGATGTTTTTTCCAAGGGATTCAACCAGAGGCGCGTCCTTTCACTCTTCACTTGGTAGCCGAGAACGACTCGATAGTTTTGCCCCAAATCCAACAAGTCTGCAGCGTAATTTGGATTCCCTGAAGAACTCGGAAGCACGCCCAGTTGAAATTTTTCAGCGTCGTCTTCGACCGGCCGCAAGTAAAGCCGTCCCCGAAACGCCGTGTTGGACTGGCCTTTGAAGTGGGCAAAGTAATTTCCCGAACCGGAAGCCGCCGCGCGCAGAATCAAGTCAAAAGCGGCGAAGAGTTCTGATTCTCCATCCGCTGAAAAGGGCTGACCGGGAATTTCCAAGTGGACGTCTTCCGTGCTTTCGTCGTTCAAGCGAAGGGCGCCTCCCGCTGTTCGCGTTTGTTCTGGTTGGCCGCTGTGGGTTGCCCAACCGGGAAGGGAAACCACCGGCGCGTCCGGGCCGGAAAAGCTTTTTTGTATGAGCAATCCTTGCCGGTCGTCGTCCTGAATCGTCCAAGCAATCCGTTCGGTTTCCAGTTCGTAGTGCGGCGCTTCCACCGAGAACGAAACTTCAAGAACTTCGTCCGGCTCAACTTCCTTGTCGTTTAGCAACGGAATCGACAGCGCAACCGATTCTTGGCCGCTCTCAATGACAATGGCTTCGGGAGGCGCGGCAAAGTCGCTTCCAACCTGCGCCGTTCCCGACCAAGTCAGCGCGATGCGGAGTTCTTCCTCCGTTCGCTCCGTTCTCGTGCAAGTAAGCAACAGCGCCTCGGCGCCTTCTTGAATCGTTTGGCTTTCGGCGACAATGCGGATGACGGCAACGGGTTCCGGCTCCGGTTCTGGTTCGGGAGGCAGTTGGGAAGAAGGGCCGGCAAGGGCTTCTTCCAAAGTGGAGGCCACGACCAAGTTGTCGATTTGAAGTTCTCCCATGCCGTCTCCGCTGCTGAGCGATTGGCGGAAGGCAAATCTCGTGATTGTTTTTGGATTGGCGGAATCGTCTTTAACCGATTCGGAAGCCTCGTCTGTTGGATCCACCCACAAAGTCGAATCGGCGGTTTCCACTTCGTAGCGGAGGGCGACTTGGTAGCGGCCGCCGATGGCAAGCGGTTGCGGGAAAAATGCGGCTTCTGAAGACTTTGCGCCATTGGAAATGCCAATTCGGTAAAAGCCCGCTTGCCCGTCCGTTGTTGGCGCGATGAACACTCGCCCGCGAAAGTTCGAACCTGAATCTCGAAAATGCGCAAAGTAGTTTCCCTCTCCGCTTGGCAACGCCGTTGCTGTCAGGTCAAAAGCGGCATACAAAGTCGCCCCCGAATCTGCGGCAAAGGGGCCGGAAGCCAAGTTGACCGCGACGTCTTCGCTGTGATTTTCCCGAAGCAACAAGGCGCCGTTCTTCACGTTCAATTCCCGTTCCTTGCCCGAAGTGTGGTGCCAAGTAGAGGCGGCGGGCGCGGTGATGGGGCCGTCTGGGTAGGCAAAAGGCTCGCTCAAATAGCTTGCGGCGGCCAAGCGTCCGCAGGCCAAGACGCCAAGCCAAAGAAAGGCGGCGCCGATGAACGGTCGTTTCTGAATCCAATGCTTTATTCTCATAGCGCAGAAAAAAGAAATGTTTATGGGAAAGTTCCAAACGAGCGACAAGAAAAAACCAATTCGCAAACAAAAGGAAAGATCATTCTTCGAAACAATCTAAAAATGAACTAGGAGGTGTTCACCAACAACGGCGTTTTGACGAGATGCGGTGAAATTTCTTTTTTCATCGGCAAAACCGCGCCGAAACAGCCAAGTTTTGACCTTTTGATCGCCAAATCCCCTCAAGCGAATCCGCTTTGTCGCTTGGCAGGCAACCGCCTCAAAAAACTTTCTTTTCGCAGCCGGAAAAAGCGGAATTTTTGCGAATTTTGTTATTTCCAGTGAATTTTTCTTCCCTTTTTTCATTTTTTTGTGATTTTTAGATTTGACTTTCTTCTTTTGGGAAATTAAAAATGAAGAAATTTTTAACAGCAAACTAGATTCTTATGAAACATAAACTATCTTTATTGGCCGCCGTCGCCTGCCTTTGCGGGGGGGGGGGGGGTACAACGCCCAAGCGCAGTTGTGGCTGGATATTTTCCCCAGCCAAGACGACACCAATGCGACGCTTTGGGTTTTTAGCGGCTCTTCTAGCGGTTGGGCGCATAACAACGTGCCTCCCAGAATCCGAACCAGCGGCAACTATGACCGGCGCGACACGCACAAAACGGGCAGCGCCTTTCTTCAGGATCCGACCTCGCTCACGCCCGCCGCCGATTACAACTTGACCCCGCTGTTCACGGCATCGACCACCAATGCGGCGAGGGACTTGGAGTCTTTGCGCACGCGTTTGGGGCAAACCATCAAGCTGGGAACCACCAACACCCTCGACGACATCACCATCCCCAGCACGGCCACCAATGTGCCCACGATCAGCTACACCGGCCGCGGCAGCCGCACCATCGCCGCTATGCATCTAAATAATGTCTACAACACGGGTTGGGACGACATTGGGCCGCGGGTTAGCGGCAGCGAGTTGAACTACGGCAGCAGCTCGGTAGCCGTCAACTGGATTGGGGCGGCGATAATGACGAACAAGCCGATTGCTCACTTTCACCTGTCCAACTTCTTCGCTACCAGACCAGAGGACAGATACAACGGCAATCGGTCTGGCAACGCGGTTCTTGGCTCTTGGACGGGGCCGCAAGCAAACAACCTGCGCATTCGGGTGCATGGCTCGACCATCCCTGAGCCGGAAGAATACGCTCTCGTCTTCGCCCTCTTTGCTCTGGGCTTTGTCTTCTTTCATCGCCGGCGAATGCAAAAGAAACGAAAAGCCGCCGCTATCGGCTCGTGATTTGCGGCCTGCGCTTTGCGCTTTGGCCTCGTTTTTTCAAACCAACTTCGCTTCGGGTTTTTCCCAAAGCGGAGTTTTTTTTTGTGCATTTTCTTGAGATGAAATTAAACAAAGGAAAAGAGAATTTTTTGAAGCCGGCAAAGAGATTGGCCGATCTCTAAAAGGTCTCTGGAACGATTTGACCGCCCCGTAAAGAGACTTGTTTAGAGAATGAAACGGCTTTGAGGTTTGAATTGAGACGGTTTGAGAAAAGCCGCTTTTTCTTTTGAGATAGCAGCGCGGCGATGGAGATGGCAGCGATTTTTGGCCGTCTGGCAAAGTTTCAAAGAATGGCTTGACGTTGTTTTCCCTCTTTTCCACTCTCTCGGCTATGCAGACTTATTTTTCCACTTTTCGATTTTCGGCGGTTTTATTGCTGGCGGCATTTACGGCAAGCCTTTGCGGATTTGCCGCCGCCGACCGTCCCAACATTGTTTTCATTTTCTCTGATGATCACGCGGTGCAGTCTATTGGCGCTTACGGCTCGAAGATCAATCAAACGCCGAACATAGATCGGCTGGCTGAAGAGGGCTCCGTGTTTCTCAATTCCTTCTGCGCCAATTCTATCTGCGGCCCTTCCCGCGCCTGCATCCTGACGGGAAAGCACAGCCATTTGAACGGCTTTCGCCGAAACGGAGAGCGCTTTGACGGTTCGCAAACGACCTTTCCAAAAATCATGCGGCGGGCAGGCTATCAGACGGCTCTGGTCGGCAAGTGGCATCTTTCCTCCGATCCCACTGGTTTTCATTATTGGGAAATTCTGCCCGGCCAAGGGAGTTACTACAATCCGGACTTTCTGCAGATGGACGGCTCCCGCAAACGCTATACCGGCTATTGCACCGACATTGTCACCGACCGCGCATTGAAGTGGCTGGACGAAGACCGCGACAAATCCCAGCCCTTTATCCTTATGTGCCAGCACAAGGCGCCTCATCGAAACTGGTCTCCCGCCCTGCGCCACCTTTCGATGTTTGACGGCAAAGACGTCCCCGAACCAGACTCGCTCTTTGACGATTACTCCGGGCGCACTCCCTTGTTGCGGGAGAATGAAATGACGCTTGAAAACCACTTCCACTGGGGACACGACGCAAAATTCCGCGGCGACAATCTCCATCCCGATCATTTCAAAGGTCTTGGCAACGGCCAGTATCGACGGATGAACGCCGAGCAACGAGCCGCTTGGGACGCGCAATACGAGCCGGAGAATCAGGCCTTCCTAACAAAGATGAAGGCCGGCGCCTTGTCCAAAAAAGACATTGTTCGCTGGAAGTATCAGCGTTACATCAAAGACTACCTCCGCACCATCGCCGCCGTGGATGAGAGCGTGGGGCGCATTTTGGACTATTTGGACGAAAACGGTTTGAGAGAGAACACCATCGTTATTTACTCTTCGGATCAAGGATTCTACCTCGGCGAACACGGTTGGTACGACAAACGCTGGATGTTTGAAGAATCGCTCAAAATGCCCTTTCTCATTCGCTGGCCCGGCGTTATTGCTCCCGGCACCAAGTCCACGGCGCTGATTCAGAACATCGATTACGCCCCGACTTTTCTAGACGTCGCCGGCATTCCGATCCCCGAAGAGATGCAGGGACGCAGCCTCCTTCCGGCGTTCAAAAACGAGACGCCTTCCGATTGGCGAGACGCCATCTACTACGCCTACTACGAAAACGCCTCCGCGCACGCCGTCCCCATTCACGACGGCATTCGGACACAAAACCACAAACTTATGTTCTTTCCCCGCGGGCAACAGTGGCAGTTGTTCGACCTTGCGCAAGACCCGCAGGAAATGCAAAGCGTCCACGCCGAACCTAAATACCGAACCGTCTTCCATGCCTTGCAAAAGCGCTACCGCGACCTTAGAAAATTCTACGAGGTCAACACCGCCGCCATTCCCATGAGCCGCGGCGACGAAGATTGGTGGAAACAGCGAAACCAACAAGTCAACCAAAAAGCCAGAGACGGAGGTTTTGACCTCGCCTTTATCGGAGACTCCATCACCCAAGGCTGGGAAGGAAAAGGCAAAGCCGTCTGGGAGAAATTTTATTCGTCCCGAAACCCCATCAACCTCGGATTCAGCGGCGACCGAACCGAACACGTTCTTTGGCGGCTTACTCGCGGCAACCTGAGCCGCGTCCAACCCAAAGTCGCCGTGCTGATGATCGGCACCAACAACACCGGACACCATATGCAAGAGCCGGAGGAAATCGCCGCCGGGGTCGACGCCGTGCTAGACGTTCTTCAGGAACGAATTCCCAACTCCAAAGTCTTGCTTCTGGGCGTCTTTCCCCGCGGAAAAGACGCATGGGACGAAAAACGGTTGAACAACCTCGCCGTCAACCAATACTTGCGCCGCTTCCACGATGGCCGGCGCGTTCACTATCTGGACATCGGCAGCGCCTTCCTCGAACCGGACGGAACCATCTCCCCAAAAACCATGCCCGACTACCTTCACCTCAGCGAGAAAGGCTACGCTCGCTGGGCTCAGGCCATCGAGCCCAAACTCATCGAACTCGGCCTTTGAAACAGACCGTCAAAACAACCTGCCGATGCGGTTTCCAGAGAAGTTTGCGCCCATCTTTTTGTTGACGCCGGCGAACAACGAGGATACAAAATCCGAAGTCAATCTTTGACCTCAAGTGATGTTTGCAAGATTATTGATTATGGCGGGGATGGCGGGCTTGCAATGCGCCGCGTCCGCTCAGTTGGTCATGTTTAGTTTTGACGGCGCCAGCGGGAACGAATCGATGTTTGCCGTGGATTCTCAGCCGGCGAACGGCGTGGTCAGCGCAATGCGCCGCGGTAGCGGAGTGAACCCGTCCTCGGGAAGCGGCGCCTTCAGTTCTAGATCGTGGTCCACAAACAGCGCAATCGATCTCACGGATTATTATCGTTTTTCCATCACGCCAAGCAACGGATACCAATTAGATTTAACTTCGCTGGAATTGGACGAAAGAAGATCGGGAACCGGCATTCGGCAATGGTCGGTTCGTAGCAATTTAGATAACTTTGACTCGGATTTATCTCCTTCGCCCTTCTCCGTGCCGGACAACACGGCCACTCGAACCGAACAAAGAATCTCTCTCAACGTCAACGATTTTTCCCGCCTGAGGACAGAAGTGGAATTTCGGATTTACGGCTATCAAGCGGAAAGATCTACGGGAACGTGGCGCATTGACAACGTAAAATTGGCCGGCCAGATTGCTCTGGTTCCCGAACCGAATAGCGGGTGGATCGGGACGAGCATGGCGCTCCTTGCGTTGGGATTTTGTTGGCATCATCGGCGGCGACAACGCCGCTTAGCCGCCGAGCAAACCATCGTTAAAAACGCCCAGAGCCCTCTATAAATGAATGCGTATGGAAGTTGGAAACTTGGGCGGGAAGGCGCGCGAGCGGAATATTCTTTTGAAGTTTTAAATACCGAACAATTGGCGTCTTATGCCTCCAAAAACTGCTGAAAAGGGACGAAAGCCGGCCCCCAATTTGCCGGCCACCAACTCCGAAAAGAGCCGCAACTTGAAAACGGCCATTGATACGATTACCAAGACGTTCGGAGAAGGCAGCATCATGCGTCTTGGAAACGCCAACCTAAAATCCAAAATAGAAGTCATTCCCACAGGCGCTATGTCGCTGGATATCGCCTTGGGAGTGGGAGGTTTGCCAAAGGGAAGAATCATCGAAATCTACGGGCCGGAATCCTCCGGCAAAACCACGGTGATGCTCCACGTCATTGCCAACGCCCAAAAGGCCGGAGGCACGGCGGCCTTTATCGACGCCGAACACGCATTAGACCCGGCCTACGCCAAAAGACTGAGCGTTCAGCTGGACGATTTATTGGTGTCGCAACCCGACAGCGGCGAGGAAGCGCTAACCATTTGCGAAACCCTCGCCCGTTCAAGCGCCGTCGACGTGATTGTAGTAGACTCCGTAGCCGCCTTAGTGCCGAGAGCCGAGTTAGACGGCGAAATGGGGATGGCGACAATGGGCATGCAAGCCCGTTTAATGAGCCAAGCCTTGCGAAAACTCACCTCCATCCTCAGCAAAGGCAAAACTACCTGCATGTTTACGAACCAGTTGAGAGACAAAGTGGGCGTTATGTTTGGAAGCCCCGAAACAACGACGGGCGGAAAAGCCCTGAAGTTTTATGCCAGCGTGAGAATGGACATCCGCCGGAGAGAAACGCTCAAGGACTCAACCGGGGCGGCCATCGGCAATCACGTCCGAGTCAAAGTAGTGAAGAACAAAGTGGCGCCGCCGTTTGCGGAAGCCGAGTTCGACATCTTGTACAACCACGGAATCAACAAAGAAGGAAGCATTCTGGAAATGGGCGTCAAGGACGGCGTCGTCCAAAAGAAAGGCGCCTGGTTTCAATTTGACGGAGACTTAATCGGCCAAGGCAAAGAAGCGGCCAGGCTGGCATTAGCGGAAAAGCCGGACTTGACGGAGCGAATTAAGGCGGCGATTTTGGCCAAACGAGAACCGCCTCAAACCGAAAAGGAATCAAAACCGGACGCCAAAACCGCTTCCTGATTTTGCAAAGTCTCCAAAGGCCGTGCGGGATTTTTTAGCCAATGTCGCCAATGCGCAACCTTTTGGCCGCAAATCCCTCCATCCAATCATTCCATTTGCCGCTCCTTCGTTCGGCTCGGACGGATGGGCAAAAAGGAGGGTTAATCGGTTTCCGAAGGGGTTGGCGCTGCTGGAATTTGTTCCACTTCGGCGGCTGAACAGTCTGAATCGGCGTTCTGCGGAGGGACTCTTTCGCCCGGTTCTTCCCGACGTTTAGGATAGGTTTCTTGCTCGCGTCTGTCGTTTCCCTGCATACTTTTGGAACTTCGCCCCGACCGCATTCCGCGACGGGAAAAGACTTCGTCGAATTTTACCCTTTGTTCTTTCGTTAGAAGCGCTTCTATCTTCTCTCGCATAGCCTTTTCCGCAGCCTTGATTTGCGGGCGCACTTCGTTCATCAACGCGTGCATTTTCTCGCGCCGGGCTTGAAGAATGGCGCTTACCTTCTCTTTTTGCTCGTCGCTGAGTTCTAAACGCGATTCCATTCGCTGCATAATGTCGCGCATAGAAACACGCGGTCTCTCAGAAAAAGCTTGGCGGTTTTTTGTCCGCGAGTCCGCGACAAAAAATCCCGTGCCAAAACTGACAAGGCAAAGAACGAGGGTAGGCAATATGACTTTCCAAAGGTTCACCAGAGGGTTTCGAAATCCAGTTCGTTAAAGGGTTGCATCATGGTCATCTCAATATCGGAGACAAGGGGATCCGTTGACATATGTTCGTTGGCGAAAAAGCTCCACATGCCGATGGCCAACATCAAGGCGAGACAAGGCAAGGTCGCCCGCCATAGCCATCGAGACCATAAAGCTAGAGAATCGGAGGAGACGTTCGGCGGACTTGCGGTTGGGAGACTAGCCATGACTCGCTTCTCGAAAGAGTAAGGCACGCGAGTGTCTTCCGGCAGTTTCCCGGCGGCTCGCAAAAAGGTCTCATGCAGACGGCTGTTTTTCATAAAACCTAATAAAATAGACGCACTGTTTCCTTCAACGGTTACAAAGCTGTCAAAAGTACCGTCTTTTGTCGATTTTATCGATCAGTTTGCGCATTTCCTTGCGGGCGCGATGGGCGCGCACTTTTACGTTCGCAATAGACCAACCGGTAAGATCGGCAATTTCCTGAACGGACTTGCCTTCGATGGCCTGAAGTGTGATCACCATGCGCAATGGAGCGGAGAGACGTTCCAAAACGTCGTGGACAAGTTTCCGCACCGCATCCGCATGCAAGTCGTCCGAAAGAGAGTCGCTGACGTATCGATCCAAAAAGTCGGCGTCTTCTTCAGTAATTTCTGAAAAATTCGCTTCACGGTTCCGTTGGTGCCGCCGCAGAAAATCGTAGCAAGTGCGAACGGCAATCCGCATCAGCCAGTGTTGGAAAGGCGCTTCGCCGCGGTATCTGCCAAGATTTTGGAAGGCTTTGATGAAAATCTCTTGCACAATGTCTTCCACCTCGCTTTCTCGACGAGCGTATTTTCGCGCGGTGGCAAAAACCTTCGGCTGATGACGCTGAATCAATGTCTCAAACAATTCGACGCGACCCTCAACGACCTGCCGAATGATTTCCCTTTCCTCGTCGTCAATAGAGCGGCTTGGCTTGCCGTCACTCATTGCCAGCCATAATCGGAGCCGCCGAACGTCGATGAAGTTGAGCGCTGTTAAGTTTCCATCCTCCAAAGATTGCCTCCCTGCTTTTCCAGATTCCTTGTTCGAATAGTCTCATGCAGGCATCCGTTTTTCATAAAGCCTTAAAATTTAGACGCTATAATACCTCCAACGGTTACAAAGGCCAAGACGTTACTTCCACTCGATTTTTCTGATCAAGCGCAGCCGAATATATAAAATTCCGAAAGAGAACGCAAAAACCTTTGTCTGTATAAAAGTTTTCCATTACGCTGACTTGTCAAAGAAAAATTGCAAAACAAAACTGGCGAGGATTGTCTCAAATGTTGAGAATTACGCGGTGGACGAATCCACCTGAATCGGCAATTCCGCTTGTTTTCTAAAATGACGAAGTACGAACAATTATTGGAAGCGACCATCGGCCACATCGAGCGGTTGCGCCGCCAACAAGTTCGCTACCTTCCAATCAGCCGAAAATTGGTCGAAAGCCTCCGCCATCCATCCCCCCGCCCATCGCCGGCAAAAAGGTTTCAAAACACTTTCAAAAAGATTGAAATCGAAACCAAGCCCGCGCCGCCGCTCGTTCCCAAAGTGGAAAAATTTGACAAAACCCCTTTGTCGAAGGAGGAGAAATCTGCGGCAATGACCAGCCTGCGGAAGCAAGCCCTAGCCTGCGTACAATGCGCCCATTTGGCGTCCAGCCGCCGCAACGTAGTCTTCGGAATCGGTAACATCCACGCCGAATTAATGTTCGTCGGCGAAGCGCCCGGCCTCGACGAAGATGACCAAGGCGAGCCCTTCGTCGGCAAGGCGGGACAACTGCTCACCAAAATCATCCAAACTATGGGTCTAACTCGTGATAAGGTTTACATCACCAACGTCCTCAAATGCCGCCCCGATACGCCGGGACGAAAATTTGGAAACCGACCGCCCACAACCCAAGAAATGGCCACTTGCCGCCCCTGGCTAATTCAACAAATCCGCGCCATCCAACCCCAAGTCATCGCCGCCCTAGGCGCCACCGCGGTCAAAGGCCTGCTGGGACTTTCCACCGTAGCCATCACAAAATACCGAGGCCAATTCCAAGATTTCGGCGGCATTCCCCTCATGCCCACCTACCATCCCGCCTATATTTTGCGCAACCCAAGCCCCCGCATCAAACGACAAATCTGGGAAGACATGCTCCAAATCATGGAAACCCTCCACATGCCGCTTTCCCAAAAACAACGCAACTACTTCACTAAAAACACACCCTAAACTCCCCTCGACCACCGGTGAAAACCCGCCGCTAAGCCGTCTCAGAAGGCTTGAAAACCCAAGAAAACCAACCGTTTTCCCAAAGACAGAAGACAAATCACAACCCGCCAAACCATCCTCACAAAGAAAAACAAAAGAAAAAGCACCGGGATAAGCGCGCTTCATTTGCTTTGCGGATTGAATTCCAAACGAACAATCCGCAAGAAAACGGAGAAGAAAAAGCCCCTTAAAAATCCCTTCAACCGCAAAAAACAACAAAATCCCCCTCCCTGCCAAAAAAAATCGAAGAAAATTTAAAAAAGTCCTTGACCCATTCTCCAGAATTCGCTACTTTGGCGGCTCATGAATCTTGGAGGGTGACTCCATGTTGGATCGCCCGCCGAATAAGAACAGTTTGATTTGGATGTTGTGGAGGAATCCCGACTCGCGGGCGAATAGGTGGGAAGTCTCACTTTTTACACCTACCGAGATTCATGACGGCCCGGCACCGGCGGACAGGAAACTGGACGCGAATACCGAAAAGTCAGTAATCAGATACATCAACAATATTATGACGGCAAAGAAGCTGAATGAACAGAAGGCGGGGCCGATGAGTCTCGTGTCGGAAGAAACTAAGGCGGATTCCATTGGGTTGACCAACCTGAAAGGAACCGCGAAAGCAACGTTGGAAACGCTTCGACGCATCCAACGGCAGACGGCGAAGGCGCTTTCCCTCTTGGGAACTGCCTCGATCACCGGAATGGGCATTGCGGGTCTCCTGCTCGCTCCCTTCCCCGTTCCAACAGCAGACGTGCGAGAAGTCCGGGAAGCTCTCCCGGAGGATGTAGAAGTGTTCGGCACTCCCGAAGTCGTCACGCAAGACCACAAAAAGAAGTTGCCTTTGCCGCCGGCGCCCATCGTGGATTCGGTTCGGATTGACGTTTACGCCGCTCAATGGCCTCATCCCGGCACCAGCGAGAGGTTGGGAATATCGGTCGGTCACGATGATTTGCTCCGTTCCGACGACTGCTACTATTTCACAGGACCCCGCAATCCGGTAGGGACAGATTACAGTTACTGTTGGTGGCTTGAGGAGCATAGGGATTTCGAAGATTGGTTCGATGAATTCCTGTGTGTGGGGCGACCTGCTACAGCCTGTACGGAAACAACTACTACATCTGCAAAATTGAACGTTTTGGAGACGGCGTGGCAAAATACGACGACAGCAGGCCTTCCTACACGGAGGTGTATTATCAAGAGGGGGAATATTATGCCGAAGTCTATCCCTCTGACGGAGCTCCCTACAAGGTGGCTGTAACTCTCGCTTTTCATCCTTAATTTGGAAGAAAAGACGCGGAAAGTGGTTTAACCGAGGCGGCTTGGCACGGGTACTGCTTTTGCTAAGTCGCCGTTTTTAATTTATTTATGGAGCGAGTCATCAAAAAACGAAGTGGATTTACATTGATTGAGTTGCTGGTGGTGATAGCCATCATTGCGATTTTGGCCGGACTGCTGTTGCCTGCCTTAAGCAAGGCGAAGCAATCGGCCCATCGCATTGTTTGCGTCAACCATCTCAAACAAATCGGGTTGGCCGTGCATTTCTACGGCGCGGACAACGAAGGCTATCTGCCACCTGTCCGCAAAGCGGACCGCCGCCCAGAATGGATAGCCATCACGCGCCAAAACCGTGCGGGTTTCTTGAACACGCATTGGGACATGCTACTGTGGGACAAGTATTTGAGCAGGGAAACGAACGTCTTCAAATGCCCTTCTCAAAACAAATTGCGGCGGGCAATAGAGGAATTTAGGAAAACCGCGATGCCCTCGATCATTTACACTAAAAATGAGTGGAATCACAGTTACGGACTGAATGCTAGCGGCTTTTGGGAGTCCGGTTATTATGGTGGAATGGTCGGGAATGCAAGCGGCGCCAATTGGAAAGGATTGAGCACGGGAAAGCTGTATCAACGTCAATCGCCTAAAAATATTCACAACTTTGTGATCCCGTATAAAAATAGCGATATTCGGGCGCCTTCGGACATGGTGACGATAGGAGACCGATCGGCCTATGTGGTGGAATCTGACGGAAGAGTCTTTTTTGTCGAGAGAGGACATCCTCCGTCCGTTCGGGTTCGGCCAGATCTCTCCCAGCGTTCGATTATTAGTCGGAGGCACAACGGGAGGGTGAACATGGTGTTGTTGGACGGCCACGTGGAAGCGGAAAGTTTGCGCAACTGGACTTTGCCGGCGGCCGAAAAGCGGCGCCGCTGGAACTACGACAACGATCCTCACGAGTACCATATCAAAGGGAGTCCGGACAACTGGAATCCAACCAGCATTGATGAAGGCTTTTGAAGTGAAACGTGGTTAATGGGGCGCAGCTTTTGTTTTGGAGCGAAAGGCTACTGGCCGCAGATTTTGTTTTGAAGAGCGAGCGGTTGGCTAGCTGTAAATTTGGCTAATAATTTGGAGAGGTTGGCGGCGAAGTTGGGGATTTGGGATTGTGGCGGGGTGGTGGTTTTTTTTGTTGCTTGTTTTTGGGAAAGGGGTTTAGATTGCGGGGAACTTGGACGAACAAGAGAGAAAGATATGCAACGATTATTTTTAATTTCACTGGTTACTTTGCTGATCTCCGCTTCTGTGTTTGCGGCGGATTCGCCTACTGTTTCGATCACGATCCAAAGTTATCAAGACTTGGAGGCGGACTTTAAAAGCGTCTTCAAAAGGCTCAATCCCGATTCTGCGGACGAGGATTGGGAAGAGTTTCGCCGCGAGATGAAGATTGCCGATTTGAAGGGCATTGACTTGGCGAAGCCGTGGCAGGCGGCGATTTGGGGGGAGATTGCGGAAAAATCTTCCAGCCTGAGTTTTCGCATTCCGGTTTTGGATTTTGAAAGTTTCCGCGCTTCGCTGGAGGCGGTTGCGGAGTCCAACGGCAGTGAGGATATTTCGATCCAGCAAGTCGGCGGCTATGCGAATGTGTGGATGGAGGGGGAAGATTCTCCGGCGGCGGCAAAGGAACGGCACGATGCGTGGACGCCTGCTCAACTGCGCGCCCCGGAAAAGACGATTGAAGTTGCGGGTCATTTTCCGGAGGCGCTTCGGCGAAGTGTTTTGCAAACGATCGAAATGGGCAAAATGGCGATCACGGGCGGGTTGGGTTCTGTGCCGGACGAGGGGATTCCCGGAATGAACCCAAGGGCGCTGGTTGAACTTATCGGCGTTTACTTCGAGGTGGTGGAGATGGGGATTCAAGGCGTCAAAACTTTGGAACTGCATTTGGGTGTCGAACAAGAAGTCTTGGAGATTGACAAGAGGGTGACCGCCAAAGCGAATTCCGAACTTGCCGATTGGATGAAGCCTATGGACGGCTCGCTGAAAGGCGTTCTGCCGTTTCTCAATCCGGAGGCCGCAATGGCCTTTGCCATGCAGTTTGTCGACAATCCGTCGATGATGTCGATGGTGAAAAAGTTTTCCCGGCTGGGTTTTGAAATGCAAGGGACGGAGAGAGAGGATCCCGCAATTCGGGAACTGGAGAAACTGATGGACGCGGCTGTTCCTGTGGTCTTTGCGAATTCGTCGAACTTTGCGGATGATGGGATGCAATTTGACGGAGTGTATCGGTTTCCCGGCCGTGATTTGGACGCTGTTTACCAAATGTTTGTCCAGTATGTGAACGGCCCGTTGCAGTCGCAAGTTGGTGCCAAGAAGATGTATAAAACTCTTTCCTTGAAAGAAGATTATCGCGTGGTGGACGGGGTTTCGGTGGATCGATTTTTCATGGAAATCAACTGGGATTTTCCCATGTATCGGCATCAGTTGGAGGAAGCCTCTGAGCAAGAGCGGGAAATGGTCGAAAAGATGCGGGAGCAATTCGGCAAAATGGAATTTGATCTGGCGCAAAAAGGAGGAAACTTGTTTATGGGATCGCCATCGCTTTTTGACGAGTTGTTGCGGCGCGATTCAGCGGGAAGTCCGCCGAGCGGAATTCCATTCGGCCCTCGGACGTTCGCCTGTGGAAAGGTCAACGTTTTCAAGTTTATGTCCATGATCCTCGGCGCTAATCCTTTCATCCCGGAAGAAGGAAAGCGGCGGTTTCAAGATTTGGACGTCGACGGCACGGACATTGCATTTAACGTTGAGTTAGACAACGCGGTTCAAGCGCAAGTCGCCATTCCTTTGAAGGTGTTTTCTACAATCGCCAAAATCGTCGAGTGGGAGTAAAGTCCACTTTGACCGAGTCGAAAGCCAGCGCGCTCCATTTCTTCGCATTGCCAAAATTGGCCGAAGTGTGAGCCGGAAGACGGAGATTCAGTTGTCCCATCTTTGGCCGGCGTTTTTATTCGTGGGTTCTTTCTTCTCATCGGTTCGGAGGCGGTGCCGTGCTGAGGGAGAGAACAAGTTTCGGGAAACGGCAATTTTCGCACAAAGCATTGGAATGAGCGCAAAAGTCGCGGAGGATTTGCAAGAGTCCCTGCTGGTCGATTGCCGCGGCAAGCACTTTGACATCTTCCCGCCCCAGCAATCGGCTACAGCCATCCTTGAGCAACCGGTTTTCTCCGCTGCGGGGGAAACGGTTAAACAAGCGCTCGGCGCGTTGCATTGCCGCTTTGTTTCCATCGGCTTTTGCCCGGCTCCAAAACCACGGCAAGATCACGTTCACGGCCAGCTCGATGGCTCGTGAATCTCCAAGCGTCAATCGTCCGTCAACAGAAGAAGAGAATTGTTTAAAGTGGAAGCGGTTGGCCCAGAATGGCGTGATTTTTCCCGAAAGCGCGTTCACCAGCGGGGCGAGAGGCCGTTCCAAGTTGGTCTGGGCGAACCATTTTTCCAGCCGTTGAAAGAAGTCCGGTTGCCGAATCCAACAGACTACCAACGCCAGTCGACGATGGGGATGATTCTGCGGACGCGAGCCGGAGAAGCACCAGATTGCCTCCGGAAACGCTACATCGCTAAATTCATCGCGGAGTCTCCACCACGCATTCCAGAGTTTGGCGACGTGAGCCTGCCGGACGCTGCGGGAATCGTGAGGCAAAAAACCAGCAACGCCGAAAAGCCTTGCTTCCACTTCTGCCGTCGGCCAAAGTTCAAAAGACTCCGCTGGAAATCCCGGAAACAGCCGCGGCGTCAATTCTCCAATCCGCCGCATTGGCCAAACATTCCTCGAATACCCCAAGCCCGCCACCAAGCCTTCCCACAAAGCCAAACGCCAACCAACCTCCCGCGCGCGCAAGCGTTGCCGTTCCCCTTTTTGGCGAAACCGAAACATCGCCGCCGACCGAAGCAATCGCCGCGCTTGCTCCGGCGGAATTTCGGCCAAAGGCGCCCGACATTTTCCAGAGAATTCTTCCGGCAAAGCAAAAGAGTCCGTGGCAAAGCCTCTTGCCAGCTCGACGAGAGAGCGGTTTAAGAATGGTTCCAACGCCAGCATAGGCACGGAAGATTGGAGTTTGCGAGGAGGCGACCAAACTACTCGAAGAACGACGCGCTCAAAACTCGGATTGTTCTCGTGGCCGTGCGCTTTCCAACCCGCCGCCCAACGGTCAATTTCTACGTCTCCTTGCAATAACACTTCGCCGTCCAGACGGATGAGCGCCCGATTGAAGTCCGGTCCCGCTCCGTGATTCAAGAATCCTGGATGAATCACTTCGCATTGGCGCCCATCCACCGTCCGCAATCCCTCTCGATTCAGCCGCTGCCACTGCCAAATATACTGCATCAGCCGCTCTTCCGGCGGGTTTCTCGCCTCGCCACCGTCGGTCAAAAGACAGTCCGAAACTTGCCGGCTCCAAACATGATAGTCATCCGAAGAGAAAATCACGAAGTCGCTTTTTAGATTTGAACGCCAGTGTTTTCTTGCCAATGCCGGACATGAATTATTGAAAAACTCTCCCGATCTTCACAACTAAATTTTGACCGCGCTTTGCGATTCGGCAAGTCACCCGCTAATTTTCCATTGAGGTTTCTTTCATCTTATATTGGAAGGGCTATCGTTCTTTGCCCCAAATCTTGCGGGAAACTTCGGATTTTTCGGCAAATCAAAAATCTTCCACAGAGCGATGATCCGTTTCGGCACGGTCGACGGCGAAAAGTGTCAAAGAATCCGAAACAGCAATTTTGCGATAGCCCGCCAGAAACTCATCCAACAAACCGCTTTTCAATTCTCTTCGAGTCAGCAAAAGCAACTCCGGCTCATAGCGCTTCCACAGATTGATCTTCTCTGAATCATCGAATCCGCAAGCCCAACGCCGTTTGCGCGGCACAACTGCCAATTCGGGAATCACCTTGATGCCCGCGTGAAACGCCAACTCTGTTCGCGCCGTATAAATCCATTCGCCATTCCCACGCCGCTCCCGCAGAAGCCGAATCATTTTGTGGTCTTCCACTCGATCCCGCCCCGCCAAAATCTCCGCCTCCCGCTTCATACGCCAAAAACCCTCCACCATCGTCCACGCCACTACCACAGAAAAAACAAAAACCTGCCCGGCCAACCACGCCGCTGTCCACCACTGCGCTTTTCTAAAAGAAAGCAACTTCTGCAACCATACAGCCAAACCCGCCGCCGAAATCCAACTCAAAGGCGCCACAAAGTGTACATAGTAATAAGACCAGTAAGGACGATGAACCCCATGCACCACCAGCGCCGTCAACAACAAAACCACCGGAAACACTACCGGCCGCCGATAAACCAACAACAACACCAAACCCAACCCGCCAGCCGTCAACACCTCCAAATGCTCCAGAAACACCCCCGGATCAAAAGCATAACGCGCAGACTCCTTCGCCCCTTCCCGTACTTCCTCCGAAAAATGCGTCCCCACAATCAACTTCCAACTCATCGCCGGAAAAAACGCCCACACCAAACAAAACCCTCCAAACACTCCAAAAAACAATCCCAAAAACCGCGCTCCCAACCAGCGACAAAAAACGCCAACCCCACCTCCCCTCGCGCCCTCCCAAGCCAAAGCAGCCAACATCGCCGGCAACACCATGCCCGCCGTCAACTTCACTTGAAGCGCCAACCCCAAAACCAATCCCGCAACAACGCAACGAACTACACTCCGCTTCCCCGAAAACAATACCGCCGCCGCCGCTAAACCGCCCGCCATCGACGGCACTTCCAACATTGCCGAAACGCATAACAGCAACATTTTCGGCGCCAACCCCGCAAACACAATCCCCACCAACCCCGCAAGCCAACCCGCCTCCCTTGCAACCAACCAGCCCAGCGACCATAAAAAAGAAACCCAAAACCCGCCGCAACAAGCCGAGCAGTTGCCGCCTCCGGCCCCAACCAACAAAAAAACAACGCCGTAATCGCCGTATGCAATGGCGGCTGATCATTCCAAATCGGATCGTAAAGAGCAACGCCCTCACTCAACAAATATGCCTTTGTAAACTCAAAACCCTCATCCCCACCCAGCATAACCGCGTTCTGCCAAGGAACCAGCAACAGCATCGCCAACACCACCAGCGAGCAAAAAGCCGCCAATGCCAACGCCTCCGCTCGCCCGCATTTCCCAAACAATGCACCCCTCCCATCAATCTCCCTCTTGCCCCGCAACCTTCCTCGAAACAAACCCCTCCGCCCAAAACAAAACCCCGCAACTTCCCAACAACACATAACCCAAAATCCCCAACGAAACCCGCTCCGCCTGCTCCTCGCTCCAGCCAAACAACTTATCCAAACCCGCCAGACAACCGCAATACGCACCCGGATCCCCCAAAGCAATCGCCAACCGATACGCTACAAAAACCGAAGACAACCCCGCGCAACCCCGCGCCAAAACACAAAGCGAAAACCCACGCCTCAAAATTGCCAAACCCCAACCCACTTCCAACAAACCAGCAACCGCATGCAACTGCCCACTCCGCAAAAAACTGAAAACCGGATCCTGCACCTGCAACAACAAAGCGTCATTCCACACATTCAACAACTTAGCGCCACCCGTTAGCAGAAAAATAAACGCAAACGAATCTAGCAACAAACGAACCCAGCAGGGAGTGAACAAATTGAAATTGCGGGAACCCTTTGCCCACTCAAGCCTTCGCTTCATCGGCAGATTTTGCCCTATGAAAAGGTTTTTCATTGTTTATTTTTCAAAACGATTGGCGATTGAAACTGTGTTTAAATATTGGCGGATTAGGGTTGTTTCTTTTGTTTTTTGAGCATTCCTATCCAGAAGATTACGGTGATCAACACCGCCAGAGAGAGAATAAAAGTCCACTGCGTCTTGCGGCTTGGTTTGCGATCCCTCGGCACAAACTCCTTGGAAATCTTTTCCCCATCCCAATAACCCAGAGATTTAGACTCTAAATGACTATAAATCTCTGTTCCCCTCGGCAAATTCATTCCCTCAATCGTCCAATGATTTTCTGGAAAGGATCTTTTAACTTCCGCTTCAATCATCGTAATGGTAGTTACCGCCCCAATTCTAGGACGCTCGGAAATGACCTTACTGGGGAGCCAAGGGTATTTGTCGTTTTCATAAACAGACGTCATCTTATGCAACGGCAACGTTCCATGAGAATACCTAAGGACTTGAAAATTCCGATCCGGATCAATCCAATAGTCCACAGGATAACCGTCACTCATAACAACTTGAACATGCCAAGCATCGCGATCCCCAATTCGCTCTCGCCCTTTAATTTCGACAGATCGAAGACGGTCTCGGATTTTTTGCCACATGAACGACGTGACAGAACTATCCGCTTGCAAGTCATTTACACCAAGAATTCGAGGGTCGAATAAAGGCTGTCCGCTTTGATCTGTGATATGCATTATTTCAGCAAATACGGAATCAGAAGGAGCATAAGCAACCACTTGTTGGCCATCATAAACGCCTTGATCGGGAACAATCTTTTCGTCTGCAACAGTTAAAATGGGTTTGCCCGAGTTTTCGGGATAGTAGTAATAGTGTCGATGCTCTTGGTCAAAGTCTACTTGGATTATTTTTTTGTGGGTTGAAATGCTGTCCGAACGAACGAACTCCAATTTGAGCGAAGAGGGCGGAATGGAAGCGCGAGCCGCTACTACTCCGTCCAACAAAGCAATTGGATCAGGATAGTTGTTACTTGTGTCTTCTGACGTTTGCGCCTGTGCTTGCAGTTGTGTTTTACAACTAAGATAAAGCGACAAGGCCAAGAGAAGCGAAGTCACCAGCTGCCGCTGTTGCCAAGTTCGAGAGCTCATATTTTTCAAAACGATTGGCGATTAAAACTGCGTTTAAATATTGGCGGATTAGGGTTGTTTCTTTTGTTTTTTGAGCTTTCCTATCCAGAAGATTACGGTGATCAACACCGCCAGAGAGAGAATAAAAGTCCACTGCGTCTTGCGGTTTGGTTTGCGATCCCTCGGCACAAACTCCTTGGAAATCTTCTTTCCATCCCAGTAGCCCAGCTGCTCCGCCTTGGAATAATCGTTGATAACGGTTCCTCTTGGCAAATCCATCCCCTCCAACGTCCAGTGACCCTCCGGAAATTCTTTCTCCTCAGCTTTTAAAATGGTCATCACGTTTTTACTGATGAAACTTCCATCTTGTTCAAAACGCTCTTTAATCACTTTACTAGGAATCCACGGGTAGCTAGTGTTCTCATAAAAGGCTCTTGATTTTGTGATGCGGTGATTTCCAGCAGCAATTTTATAGATGCGAAAATCTCGGCTCGGATCAATCCAAAATTCTAGAGAATAACTGCCGTCAAGAAGAATATCGACGTGCCAAGCATCGTTTCCATCAATTTCCACCTTTCCTTTAGTTTCAATTGTTGTGAATCGTCTCCTTTGTCCTTGGAACATAAACGTTGTGATGCTATCTTCCGGAGTATACACAACTAAATCACCTAACAATCTGGGATCAAACAAATGGAAATTATAGGTGCCATCGGTGATTTCTCGAAATTCACACCAACCATGAGGATTAGAGTCGAGAGGTTCAATATTGTAACAAATTATTTTCTGACCATCGTAAATACCGTCGTAAATCTTTTGGCCATCTTTCTCAAGCCGATATCGACGGTGCTCCTTGTCAAAATCAACTTGGTAAGTATTGGTATGAATTGAAACATTATCCTCAGTAGCGATTTCTAGCTTGAGTGATGAAGGCGGAATGGAAGCACGAGCCGCCACTACCCCGTCCAACAAGGCAATTGGATCGGGATAGTTGTTACTTGTGTCTTCTGACGTTTGCGCCTGTGCTTTCAGTTGCGCTTCACAACTAAGATAAAGCGACAAGGTCAAGAGAAACGAAGTGACCAGCTGCCTCTGTTGCCAAGTTATAGACATGTTTTTCAAAATGATTTGCGATTGAAACTGCGATTGGATTGGCGGGTTATGGATTCTCCTTTTTCTTTCTGATCATTCTTATCCAGAAGATTACGGTGATCAACACCGCCAGAGAGAGAATAAAAGTCCACTGGGTCTTGCGGTTTGGTTTGCGATCCCTCGGCACAAACTCCTTGGAAATCTTCTTTCCATCCCAGTAGCCCAGCTGCTCCGCCTTGGAATAATCGTTGATAACGGTTCCTCTTGGCAAATCCATCCCCTCCAACGTCCAGTGACCCTCCGGAAATTCTTTCTCCTCAGCTTCTAATAGAGTTGTTGTCCTATGATAGATGAGACTTCCATTTGCCTCAAAATAATCTTCAATTACCTTTCTGGGGAGCCATGGATAAAGGTCGTCTTCATAAAAAGAGATAGACTTTGTGACACGAAAAGCACCAGCAATCATTTTATAGATACGAAAGTTCCGGCTTGGATCAATCCATAAATCCAATGGATATTCGCCATCCGTAACGATACGAACATGCCAAGCATCGTTTCCATCAATTTCCACCTTTCCCTTAGTTTCAATGGTTGTGAATCGCTCTCGTTGTCCTTGATACATAAAATTTTCCGCGTTAGTTCTGGGAGAATATACAGCTACGCTTCCTAATAGTCTCGGGTCAAATAAAGAATAACCACCGCTTCCATCAATAATATCTCGAAATTCAGCCTCTTTACTTTCGATTCTATAACTAATTACTTGCTGACCATTATAAATGCCATCGTAAATCTTTTTGCCATCTTTTTCAAGACGGTATCGGCGGCGCTCCTTGTCAAAATCAACTTGGTAAGTATTGGTGTGAATTGAAACATTATCCTCAGTAACGATTTCTAGCTTGAGTGATGAAGATGGAATGGCAACACGATCTGCTACTACCCCGTCTAGCAGAGCAATTGGGGAGGGATAATCGCTTGTGTCCTGTGTCTGAGCAGACTGAGATTCTTTCATTATGCTAACAGAAACGATACAAATAATGAGAAATTTAAGAAGAGAATCTCTCGTTTGAAATCGAATTGGAACATTCATAAATCTCAAGAATTGAATTTTCAATATCAGTTTCGAACAAAGTAATGCAATTCTGTGCATTACATTAAATTAAGGAATGCGCCAAAAATTAACTACTGCTGTCATCAATCACCACTGCCGTCGCTACTGTCATCGCCGCTTGTACCAATACAATCCTCTTGGTAAAACTTAGTTGCAAATTGCGGCTCGCCGGTACGCTTTTCTAGATCTTCCTCGCAGTATCTCCAATTGTCATCCCATTTGCATCCTACAGGCTGCCAACAGAATACTGTATCTGATGAGCAATTTGTGTGGGATTCTTCATCTGAAACGCATCCTTTTGGAAAGCGCTCGACAATAAACGCAGTTTTGCAATCGCTCTTATTAGTGTAATTCTCACACGATGGTTTCTCCACACAATCCTTTGATCCTCCTGAGACTCTTTCGTTGTCGCAAGCGTAGAGGATGAGGATTCCGACGAGAAGACCGATGGCGGTTCCGGCGAGGACGCCGAAGCGTCGTTTGATTGTTTCGACTATGTTTGTTGCACTCATGATGTTATCTATAGTTTCTATTTTGTATTTACGGATTCGAACTCTGTTTATTGATTTTGGAGGCGTTGGATTTTGACGGGGACGGAAGTTGCCTCGTTGCTTCCGGTTCCGTTTTTTTGAATGTCCATAAGGATGTTCAAAGTCAAAGCGTTTTTGAGGGCGTCGGCTTGGATGCGGATGCGGTGGTCGTTGGCCCACTAGGATGCGGCGCCGGCGTCTTGGGATTCAAAGCGGATGCCCTTTTCTTTGCCTTTGGCGTCTAAAGCGGCAACGTTTCGAATGGCGGAAGGTTGGGCAGTTCGGAGTCTCAGTCGTTGTTCTTTTGAGTGGTCGGTGAGGACGATGGTTGCGGGCGTCACTTCGAATGGCGGCACTACGGTGGCGCGGAATTGAAAAGTGAGTGATGGATACCTTTTGTTGTTGGTCTGGAGTTTGACGGCGCCGGAGAGGTTTTGAAGGCTATGAATGTTGGCGGCGTCTTCGGCTTGGAGTTTGAGGAGGACTTGCCAGTTTCGGCTGCCGATTTTTTGAATGGAGACTTGCAGGTTTTCGTCCGCTCCCCAAGTTTCCGAAGAGAGCAGTTCAAAGTTGGAGTTTTCTTTGGCTTCGACGGTGATTAGGCGCTCGCGGGTTTCGCCGGGTTTCATTTCGCCGAAATAAACTTTGCGCGTGTGCGGTTCGTAGGAAAATTCTTCGAGGATGTCGGCGCGAATGGTGGCGCGGACGAGGTAGTTGCTGCCGGGATAAGTGAGGCTTTCGAGGCGGAAGTCGGAGTCGCTTTCGATGACGCCGACGCGGTCGCCGGTTTCAAAGCGGATGGGAACGTGGACGAATCCGCCGGGTTGAAGGATTTTGCCTTGCAAGTCTTCCGGCGGAACGGAACAAGCGCAGGAAGTGCGGACGGAGAGCAGTTTGAGCGCGTCTTGGCTGCGGTTGACTAGGCGGAAATCGGCGATGCGGGCTTCGTTTTGTTGAAGGGTGCCGAAGTCGTGCTTTGATGGTTCGAAGACGATGGGAATGCGGGAGTCAATGGCGGGCCTTCGGTCTTTGCCGAAGTAGCCAAGGGCAAAGACGACGACGACGGCGATAACCGCTGCGGAAGCGATTTCGACCGCCCGCGGAGATCTTCCCGTCCGGGAAGATTTCACTTCGTCAAAAGGCATTTGTCGATAAATTTGCTCTCTTTTCTCGGGAAGTCAAATAAAAATCAGAAAAATTTTCGAGCCGGTAAAAATAGATCGATGACAATTTTGGAAAAAAGGAAGCAGGCGTTTTGGTTTGTTCCAATAAGAAGGTTTAGAATGGGAACTTCTAGCCGCATTTTACAAAATCTCCGGAACTACTTGCCGCAAAAAAATTAAACTTGGAAACAGCGCAAAGCGGAAAATAAAAAAGGCTTTCCTTTCATGAAAAAAAAAAATCTGGAATTTTGGTGAACGACGGAAACATTAAAATCCGTCGGCACAACCGGGAATGCAATTGTATTATGAATAAGTTATTTATCTTTTTGTTGGGTCTTTCTTTGTTGGGGGCGGTTCAAGCCGCTACTAAACCAAACATTGTAATTGTCTTTATTGATGACATGGGTTGGGGAGATTTTTCGTGTTTTGGCAATCAAGAGGCGCGCACTCTGCATGTAGATCGTATGGCAAGGGAGGGGATTCGTTTTGAGCAGTTTTATGTAAACTCGCCAATTTGCTCTCCTTCCCGTGTGGCGATTTCCACTGGGCAATATCCGCAACGTTGGCGAATTACTTCTTTCCTTTCAGGACGAAAGCACAACGAACAGCGAGGAATGGCGCAGTGGTTGAGTCCCAAGGCGCCGATGCTCGCTCGTTTGCTTCACGAGGCAGGCTACGCTACCGGCCACTTCGGCAAATGGCACATGGGCGGGCAGCGCGACGTGGATGATGCGCCGCCCATAGCCGACTACGGTTTTGACGTTTCGTTGACGAACTTCGAAGGGATGGGGCCAAAGTTGTTGCCCTTGACGCTAAAGCCCGGTCAGGAAAAACCCGGCCGCATATGGGAAAAGGCCGAGCGTTTGGGGGCTGGCTATCGGTGGATGCTACGATCTAAGATCACCGGGGGATTTGTGGATGCGGCAATTGCGTTTATAGATGATGCGGTAAAAGCGCAAAAACCTTTTTATCTTAACTTGTGGCCGGACGACGTGCACAGCCCTTTTTGGCCGCCGGTCGAAAAGTGGGGCAACGGAAAGCGCGAATTATATCTATCAGTGCTACAAGAAATGGATCGGCAACTAGGAACGCTGTTCGACTACCTGCGAGGCAGCGAGACGTTGAAAAACAATACTCTGGTTTTGATTTGTTCCGACAACGGACCTGAGCAAGGCGCCGGAGTTGCCGATCCCTTTCGCGGATACAAAACCCACCTCTACGAAGGGGGGATTCGCTCTCCCCTTGTCATCTGGGCGCCGGGATGGATGGCCAAGACAAATCAAGTGAATCGAGAATCCGTTTTCTCCGCAATAGATTTAGCACCAACCTTGTTAAACCTTGCCGGCGTGCCGCATCCAGAAGGCGTCAATTTTGATGGAGAGTCTTTGCCAGACACGATGCTGGGCAAGTCTTCTGCTTCGCGTCGTACTGCCATCTTTTTTCGGCGTCCGCCCGATCGAGACGCCTTCTATGGAGTGAACAATCTACCCGACCTTGCGATCCGTGATGGCAAGTGGAAGTTCCTTTGTGAATACAACGGTTCTCAACCAGAACTTTACAATATGAATACTGACCGGAGTGAAACAACAAACACCGCGGCAGATCATCCCAAAATAGTTGCCAAACTACGAAACAAATTGCTTGCGTGGCATCAGTCCATGCCGCCCGATAAAGGCGCCGACTTTGTCAAAAAAGCCGCCAAATAACCAGCGAAAAAAGATCCTGCTTTTCAGATGTTTTTACCATCTGCTATCGCTTGGTAATCTTTGGCCCGACATATGCAATGTATAATAGTTTGCCCGCTTGTATTGGCCACGAGAAATGAATCCGTATCTGGAGAGTCTTCACCTTGCCGTGCCAAGGGCAGAACAGAGGCTCTGCAATCTCCGGTGGATGTGAAAATGTAAGATCTTTCTTGAACTTTGCCTTCTCGGTATCTGAAGAGTCAGAAAACCAAGCATTATCACCGGTAAAATACTGTTGATACATATTCTGCCCTTGGGGCGTGCGTTTGCCATTTTCATCAAAGCAATTTTTGAAATTTTGCAAAATCGCCAAGCGTTTTAGCAGTTGACAGGCTGCGGGTGCGACAAAGGGATGTCCGCGCAACGGTTTGAAACTTTCTGACGAAAAGGTTAACTCCGGCTAGCGATTCTTTGCTGTTTTCTCGAGCTCTTCCCAAGATTGGATGGGCTTATTAGAGGTTTCAAGAACCTTCGTCAATGTTTCGGCATCCCAGTAATTGGGAACTTTGATGCTCTTTACGTCTTCGTTCTCGTGCCAGTCAACAACTAAGAACTCGGACAACCATAACGACGTACTCATGCTCACGGTGCCGCAGTCGATTTTGTAGAATAGGCGACAAGCCGCTTCCCCTAATCCGGTCTCCGTTACCACATCATTTTTACATGCTATATAATCGCTCTCGCTGTGTTGCCGATCATCTTCCCAAAAAGGGCCGTGCCGTGTGATCCACCGCGTCCACGCTCTCCGTTGGTCTCTGCTCAAGCATTGAACCGCTTGCTGCATTTTCTTGTCTTTAGTGACATACATATCGGCAACATTGCGATGGCAATACAACTCTCTGCCGAACCACTTTATAGCTTTGCGTATATTCATAACGCATTCAACAGCCGAACGGAAAGTTGTCAGATCGGGAAACTGTTTATGTAGGGAGAGATCGTTGAAGAAGAGTTCCATTGTCAATCAGCCCACCCCGCAAAGTAGTTTGTGTCCTTGTCAAACTGATCAAAGAAGCCTTCCGGCCAAGAGTCGATATTGCCAGAGTCATCCAGCACGGGGCTTAGAACCTGCGGCTGGTCTTCGGAACGCGGCCTGAAAAAGTGGATCGCGACTTGGCCGGCAGCAAGCCGTTTTGACTTGACTGCGCGGCGCACGCCATTTAGCACGTGGTCGCTGTGTGTTTCTGCCAGCACTTGTATCCCGGCTCTTGCAACATCGGCCAGAAACTGCCCCATCAACGCTTGCCCTGCAGGATGAAGATGCACTTCCGGGTTTTCGATCAAAATAAGGTCGCCTTTCTTTGCGGACAAAGAGGCAATCACAATGGGCAAGACTTGAGTAATGCCGAAGCCCGTATGGATGGGGCTGTGGAAGTCCATCGCGTCTGAAGTGCGCAATCCCAAGGTAACGGTGTTGGCATGCTGCACTTGTTTCAACTCCATTCTAAACTCTGGAAAGAGCGTGCGCATGCGCGCCTCCACTTGTTGCAGGCGAATGGGAGGAGCATCAGGCAAAATGAGTTCGTCTAAAACTTGTTCGTCGCGGCCCCAGTGCAAGAGGCTTACCGCATGGTTGCCGCGGGGTCCGACTACGCTTACAATATTAGGATCTCGGAGCTCGTAGGCATTCTGAGGAGCGATGCGTTCGGCAGTGATATATGTTAGATCTCGCAATCGACGGGTCATGGATTCAGCAAACTCCGCTTCCCTCTGGGGCAACAAGTGCCGCAACTCCTGCGGACGATCGGTCGTTCGTTCATTGACGGAAACACTTTGCACTTCCATAGACATATTCTGCCGCTCGCCTTGGAAAGTCCAATCATAAACGTTGCCGTCGAATTCTAAGGCAATTCCAAGTTTCGTCCGCCCGAATACTTCGTCAATTACATCCGGGGCAGTGCCTAATCGAATGCCGTCACCGTTGAGAATGAGCCTCGTTGACCATTCATGTTGGCGCATCGTTTGGTGGAGTAATACCAGCGACTGCAAAACCGACGACTTGCCGGAGGCGTTGGGGCCGGATAAGAGCGTCAACGGCGCCAGCGGCAACTTCAATAACTCAAAGCATTTGAAACAGCGCAATTCTATCTGGTTAAGCATCAAGCACCTCCTGGAACATAGCCCTAGTCATGGCAAAACGAGTTCTTACCTGATATACACTGTTGGGGCCTCGTGTAATGGCATCTGTAAATTGTTGGTCCATCATCAAATTATAAAAGGCATTTTTCAACGTATCTGAACGTTCATCTACAAGTCGCTCAGAATAACGCGAGAGTCCGGTAGACATGACGTCCCACAGCGATGCGTTAAGCACGCCGCGGACGCTCTGATTGCGCGTATGTCTTCGGAAGGCATACCTGCCGAACAGATGAAAGTTGTTGGCCAAAGTTGTTCTGAATTGGGAGGACAAGGTCGGTAGCAACTCTGGTTCTTTGTTCATTTTTATGAGACTCTCGGCAAGAAACTTATCCATGTCCTTATATTTATCGAGGTCGAGTATTTGGAACGCACAAAACCGATTGACGAATTCACGATCCCGCATCTTTAAAGTCTTCAAACTTCCTCCTGTTGCTCTCAAAAACACCTCGGTACGCGACTCATCCTTCAAGAAACGTGTGGCTTTCCCTGTGTAAAGGCTGTTGCGCATCTGTTGACGAGTCAGAGGTACTCCACTGTTGACTCGGTCAAAGATATCCAGTCGAGCTCGTTCGTGCACCTTGGCGTCAATGATGTAGAGGATGAGCTGGCAGTCTTCGATGCGATTCTGAAGTTTGGGTGTCAAGTCGTTAAAACTCTTTTTATGCAATTCAGGCCGATCTTTCAGCTGAAGATGGAGTTTGTTGTTCACAAAACGCCGGAAGGTGGAAAGTCTCTGCAGACCGTCCACGACGATCATGCGCCCTTGTTCGTTTTCCGCAAGGTAAAGAACCGGAAGCGGAATCCGCATCAGGACGGACTCAATGAGTTTGCTCTGCATATCTTCGTCCCAGATGAAATCGCGCTGGAATTCGGGGTTCATAATGAACCTTTCCTGCTCAATGCGTCGCAATACGTCGCCCACTGTGCGAGATTCGTGCCGAATGAGCAGCGTGTCGATGGGATAATCGCCCCAAAACGAGCTTTGGTCATCCTCCAAGCCTTCAATTTCCTCCTCGGGCGGATCCTTTGTTTTATGGTCTATCATGCGCTTTTGTTTCGCGTTCTTGGTTCTTCTGCAATCAAAAACCAATCAGAATAGCATTACAGGTCTTTAATGTCAAGTTTATTTGTGATTGAAAAGGCTAGTTTACCGGTGGAAGGAAAGACAATGGAGCGGGTGAAGGGAATCGAACCCTCGTATGCAGCTTGGGAAGCTGCCGTTCTACCATTGAACTACACCCGCTTTCGCAAAACGGAAGAGAAGTTTAGGCGGACGATTTTGATTTGGCAATATCTGTTTGCTAATTTCTTTTCTTCAGAATCGGGTAAGTTGTTCCAGTTCGGCAACGCGTTGTTGGATTGCTTTGCGGGTGATTTGGGTGGTGGTTTTGAGTCCGAAACCTTCACAACAAAAGGAGGCAGTAACACTCCCGTAGATGACGGCTTTGCGGAAGTGCTGTTCCACTTCGCCGTCGCTGGCGGCCAAATATCCAATCATGCCGCCGACAAAGGAATCGCCGGCGCCGGTGGGATCGACAAGATTGGAAAGCGGAAAGGCCGGCGCCAAGAAAAGCCCTTTGGGAGTGGAAAGAATGGCGCCGTGCTCGCCTTTTTTGGCGACGACGTATCGGGGGCCGAGGCTGTGAATTTGTTGAGTGGCAACTACGACGTTGTCTTCTCCAGTTAGTTGACGGGCTTCGGCGTCATTGAGGACGAGGCAGTCAATTTCCCGCAAGAGAGCCAACAATTCATCGCGAGCGACGTTGAGCCAAAGGTCCATTGTGTCGGCTACGACGAACTTGCGTTTGCGGATTTGTCGCAATACGTGCCGCTGCAGTTTTGGCTCGCAATTCGCCAGCAAAATGTAGGGTTTTTCTTTGAGATTGTCGGGAAGAGAAGGCCGCCAGTCTTCTAATACGCCCAAAACCGTTTTTAAAGTTCGGCGACGGTTCATATTGACTTCGTATTCACCTTCCCAAAAAAAAGTTTGCCCTTCCTTGCGCTCTAAACCTTGTAGATCGATGTTGTGTTTTTCGTAAAGTTGGAAGCATTCTTTTGGGAAATCACTCCCCACGACGCCTACCAAGCTGACCGGCGCAAAAAAACTGGCGGCCACGGCCGCATGGCTCGCTGAACCACCAAGCAGTTTTGGGTTTTCCTTGTAAGGAGTTTTAATAGAGTCTAAGGCCGTAGTGCCAACAATAAGAACGCTCATATGAGAATAATGTTTTGTTTAAAAATAGATTATTGTATTCGCTTAGCGATCCAACAATTTTAGGAAGGTAACAATCGGCGGAAGGTTTGGCAAGCCTTATCCGGCCGCTCACGCTGAAGAATGGCGGACACAATGCAAACCCGCTTGGCGCCGGCCAATAAAACATCCGGAAGCGTTTTCAAGTTGATGCCGCCAATGGCGAACCAAGGGATTTTAACATTCACAGCCGCCCAGTGGACATAATCGAGTGTGACAGGTTTCGCTAATGGTTTTGTTTTGGTAGCGTAAATGGGGCCGACGGCGACGTAGTCCGAACCGGCATCAATTGCTTGCCGACACTGGTTGGGATTATGCGTGCTGAGGCCGAGTTGAGGTCGGGGATTTTGGGGGAACAAGTCTGTAATGTTTTGATAACCACCGCCAAAAAAGTCTTCTTGTCCGAGATGAACGAAGGGCGCGGGCAGAGATTGCGCAATGGTTGGATGATCGTTAACAACGAGGTGAACGCCAGCGTTTTCGATGATGGGGAGGATGGATTCAGCCATCTTTTGAATGGCGTCGGTGGAAAGGTTTTTAGCGCGCAGTTGAATAATGTCGCTGCCGCCGTCGCAAAGTTGCTTAGCCAACTCAACGGGCGAGCGATTGGCAAGGTAGTCTGTGTCGATAAAGGTGTACAATCGGCAATTTTGAAGCGAACGTTTTTTAGCCATAAAGCGAGCAAATACTATAAAATCTCGTTGATTTTGTCCATTCTCGTTTTGACTTTCTTTTTGGTTTGCAATGAAGTGGCGGCATTGAGCAAACTTTTTCCCACATATGACCAAGCAGAATTTATTCAAATTGGACGCGAAACTAATGAAGGACATGACCAACTTTCTTCAAACGAACTTTGCCAAACTCTTTGCGGTGATTGCCGCGCTAGCTTTGTTGAACGCCGGGCCGGAAATAATGGCACTAGACAACGAGATGACGCGAGTCACACTCAAGGGACTTCCCGGGGTGTATGTCTTGGTCGAATTTTTTAGTGAACAAGACAAAGCGGCGGGTTTTGACGAGCGAACCTTCCAAACCGATGTGGAACTAAAACTCCGCTTGACCGGCATCAAAGCACTGACAGAGGAAGAACAATTGGCTACGCCGGGAATGCCTATTCTCTATCTCCACGTCAATACATTGCATAAACAACCGTGACAGAATCACGTTTACAACATTTCCTGGGATTGCAACAAGCTGTTCGCCTTGTCCGCAATGGCGCTTTGGCTTACGGGGCTAGGACGTGGGGGATCAATAGTGTTGGTTATGGAGACCTTCCGTTCATTCGCAACGGTGTAAAGGATAAGGTGGATCAATTTATCAATGCTTGGCTGAGTGTGAATTCTAAGCCGAATCCTAAACCGTCCAAAGACTCACCGCAGAAAGAGAATTGAAAAGAACTGAGCGGAAAGCGCAAAAAGCAAAAGCGATGGGTAAGTTTTGTTTCTGTTTTTGCTTTTGGCGGATTTTTGTTGGTTTGAGTTGGATGGGACTTGCTGAGGTTTGCGCGGGTTTGTTTAGCCTTTGTTTTCGAGGAGTTCGCGGCCGGCGCCGCCGAGGAAGTTGTCGACGAAGTTGGTGGAATAGACGCCGCGTTTGAAGTCGGGGTCTTGGAGGATGGCGAGTTGGAAGGGGATGGTGGTTTTGACCCCTTCGATCATAAATTCGTTGAGGGCGCGGGTCATGATGTTCATAGCTTCGGGGCGGTCTTTGCCGTAGGCGATGAGTTTGCCAATCATGGAATCGTAGTAGGGCGGGATGGTGTAGCCGGCGTAGACGTGGGATTCAAAGCGGACGCCTCTGCCGCCGGGTGCGTAAAGCATTTCGATTCTGCCGGGGGAGGGGCGGAAGCCGTCAAAGGGGTTTTCGGCGTTGATGCGGCATTCGATGGCGTGGCCGGCGTGGCGGATTTCGCTTTGGGAGAAGCCGATGGGTTCGCCGGCGGCGATGAGGATTTGGAGTTTGACGAGGTCTCGGCTGGTGACTTCTTCGGTGACGGGGTGTTCGACTTGGATGCGTTTGTTGACTTCGAGGAAGTAGAAGTTGCCTTTGTCGTCGACGATGAATTCGACGGTGCCGGCGTTGGTGTATTGGGCTAGTTCGCAGAGTTTGACGGCGGCGCGGCTGGTTTTTTTGACGATGTCTTTGAATGGTTTGTTGTGGAGCAGGGGAGAGGGAGTTTCTTCGATGAGTTTTTGGTTGCGGCGTTGGATGGAGCAGTCTCGCTCGCCAAAGTGGAGGATTTTGCCTTTGTCGTCGCCGATGATTTGGATTTCGATGTGGTGGGGATTTTCGACGAATTTTTCGATGTAGACGTCAGAGTTGCCAAAGCATTGTTCGGCTTCGCCTCGGGCGGTGTGGTAGCCTTTGCGAAGGGAGATGTCGTTGTGAACGACGCGCATGCCTCTGCCTCCGCCGCCGGCGACGGCTTTGATCATAACGGGATAGCCGATTTCTTTTGTGACGGCGAGGGCGTCTTCTTCGGAGTCTACGGTGCCGGCGGAGCCCGGAGGAATGGGGACGCCGGCTTTTTTGGCGAGTTTGCGGCTGACGGCTTTGTCTTGGAGGGCGTTCATGGCGGCGGCGCTGGGGCCGATGAAGCGGATGTTGCAACTGCCGCAAACTTCGGCGAAGTGCGCGTTTTCGGAGAGGAATCCGTAGCCCGGATGGATGGCGTCGACGTCGGCAATTTCGGCGGCGCTGATGAGGCGGTCGATTCGGAGGTAGCTTTCGAGCGCGGGCGCTTTGCCGATGCAAATGGCTTCGTCGGCCATCTGGGCGTGCATGGAGTTTCGGTCGGCTTCGGAGTAGACGGCGACGGTGCGAATGTTGAGTTCCCTGCAGGTTCGAATGATGCGCACGGCGATTTCGCCGCGGTTGGCGACCAGAATTTTTTCAAACATGGGCGGGGAAAGCGTTGCAACGGGGCATGACGGTTGGTTGCGGGTTGGGCATGGGAGTTTTGTTAAAGTGGTTTTACTTTGAACAAGGGGCGGCCGTATTCGACCGGTTTGGCGTTTTCGGCCAAGATTTCGGAGATGACTCCTTTGGTTTCGGCCTTGATTTCGTTCATGACCTTCATTGCCTCGATAATGCAGACTATGGTTTCGGGTTGGACTTCGTCGCCTACTTTCACATAAGGCGCGGCTTCAGGCGAAGGGGCGACGTAGAATGTGCCGATCATGGGCGAGATGATGTCGGTGGTGTCGTCTGTGGAGGGGGCGTTGATTTTGGAAGCGTCCGGAGGTTGTTGCGACGGGTTGCCGCTTCCGGGCAAAGGTTGGGGCGGCGGGGAGAGTAGGAAGGGTCCGCCTTCCGAGGTGGTAGCGGTGTATCCTTCGCCGCCGCGCTTTAGCTTGATTTTGAAGTCTTCCTTCTTCAGTTCGAATTCTGAAATGGAGTTTTGACTCATCAGCTCGACAATTGACTTGATCTCTTCGAAATCCACATAAACTCCTGGTTAAGTCCGCTTTTCCATTTTTACCCCGCGCCCCACCCGGGAATAAGCAAAAAAGCAGAGGCCGCGCAACGCCGCCGCTTTGGAATTGTGGCCGTCATTCAAATTGCAAAAAGGTAGCCCGCAACTTGCCGAAAGTCAAGAAAAGATTGACAAAACAACGCATGCGTTCCGACAAATCCAGCGCGATCCTGAGGTTCATCTCAGCCTGATTCCTTTTGATTCGGCTTGTCCGATCAAGGCGCGGATTCCACATAATAAAACTCGAATTCTTCGTTTGCCGACGCGTCCAGGATTGTGGTAATGGCGCCGGAAGCGGTCACAGGTTCGCCGACCGTCTCCCAAGAACTTCCGGCCAAGTCTTGACGGGAAAAGAGTTGGTATCGCGCCCCTCGAATGCTTTCAAAAGTGACAGCGCTGCCGTTTTCATCCAGCGACACGGAAAGGATTTCAAAAGGGGAAATCATCGGTTGGGGCAGGGAATCGGGGTCTAGAGGGTTGGAGTTTTGAAGGGATTCCTCGCGGTTGTTGAAGCCATCTTGATCCGGATCGGAACCAGGGGCCGCCGCCAAAGAAGTAAAGGGATCAAAAAACCGCCGCTGATACAAATCGTCTAGGCTGTCAAAGTTGTAATCCAATGTTCGCGGCAAAATCTCGAGGTATCCGGGAGCGTAGGCGACGTTTCCATTTTCTGTTTGAAGCACGAAGCTCCGAAGGCCGGGCGAAGCGTTGTTGGCCACCGAAACTTGCGCGGAAACGCGAACGATGTCGTCAAAAAGTTTGACGTCTTCGGAAAGAACGTCGATGCCGGATCCGGTGATCCTCAACGAAATTCCCTCCTGCGGAATCTTTCTTCTAAAGACGCTGATCCATTGTTTTCCATCGCCGGGTCGCAGAGAGACCCCGACACACAATGGCTCTTCAGAAGGTCTGCTGGAAGGGGATATTCCAACCGCCGAAATTCGAAGCGCAGGCTCGCCGGCTTCCACCGCGATGTTCATCTCCGCCGTTTCACCGGCAACTACGGACACGGGCAAGTTAGCCGAAGGAAGGAAGGAAGTGTCCACCGCTTCGGCGTCTATGGTTTTTTTGTCAGAGGAAATTTCTTTGGGAATCAGAAGAACGAAAAGACGATTCGGGCAGGCGGAAAAGGGTTTGCTGACGTTGTTGATAACATCGGAATCCAAAGGAAGCGCCCGGAGATGATAGTTTCCGGGCGGAACGCCGTTGATGAGAAAGCGGACTTCTGGATCATTTGGGGATGCTCGGCGGGTAATGCCTCCGGTGACGATGTTTCCATTTTGATCTTCCAAGAGAACCGAAGCGCCGTACACGGGAACGCCGTTTTTCTTCACCGTGCCGTGAACGGCGCCCAAAGCCGCAATGCGTTCCGCCTTGCCGTAAGTGGAATCGGCGAACGCAATTTCATCCGCGCTCAAACCGGCGATGACGCCGCTGCTGCCGGCCGCGTCGGTCATAAAGTGCATTGTGGCGCCGCCAATTGGAGAGTGCGCCAAGCCCAGCAAATGCCCGATTTCGTGCAACGCAATGCCTTCGACAAAGAGATTGGAGCGGCCGGATCGAGTGGAAAAATCCGTGGACCAATCAAACTCAAGCCCGTTTAGCGCAATGTCCGCTTCCGCAATTACGGACGTTCCGGGAATGTGAGAAGTGAGCGTGACCGCCGCCCTTCCCCAAATGCTCGCCGTTTCCCTGTTGAAGAGGCCGTCGCCCTTTACCCAATAAACTACGTTGGTTCCGTCTTCTGTGTTGACATCGATCTCGCCGGTCAAAATTCCCGCTTCTTCGAATCGAATGGCGGTGTGAGGAACGGACTGCCATTGCGCAAAGGCCGCCCGAACGGCGTTGAGTTCGCTTTGGCGGTTGGTTTCCGACCATCCGTCGGCGTGCAGGTAGTAGCGGATGGCGCGCGTGGAACGATTGAGCGAATTTGTGGGAACGGAAAATGATGCGGGCGGAAACGGCGGATTCAAAGACCATTTCAAGGCCGCTCCGCCATTGTCCAGCTTGGCGACATAAGCCTGAATCGAGATCGCTCCCGCAAGCCATGCAAAAGCGCCGGCGACGCAATGATGTTTTCCGCAACGATTCATAACTTCGATTCCTCTTTGAATATCTCTTATGATTTAGGAATGGTGGCGGGCTTGGCGGGATCGGTTTTGTGTTGGGAGACTTGGCGCTTGAGCGTTTCCAAAGTCAAAGGCAACCGCGCGGGCAAACGATAGCCGGCATTTTCCTTCGCCGGCCTCCCGCCGTGATAAAGGCTTTGCGCGTAGCGTTGCTTTGTCGAATCCTCGCGCCAAACCCGAAACTTGCCCTGCCGCATTCCCAAAGTCACTCCTTCGCCTCGACTATTGATTGTCAAGAAAACCACAACTTCCTCGCCAAGTTTGTAACCGACTCCGCCGGAAACGCTATCCCGTCGACTTCCCAAAATCCCGCCGCCGTGAACGATTGCAAAAGGATTCACCTTCACCTTGCCTTTCCAGACGTCTTGAACGTGCAACCGCACTTGCGTGTAAATCCTTCCTTCGGCGTCTTTTTGGACGCTTTTTCCGATCACGATGCCGTGAACGACGCAATCAGACTTTGCGGCCAACTGGTCGATAGAAAGAATCGCGACCGGACTTGCCAAGAGAGGCAGGAAAGCGCTTAAGGCGATCCCGGAAAAGAAGGCGCAAATTTTCATAAAACGACAAAGCGAATTCATAGCGGAATTTAATACAAGGTGGAAGAGATTAGAAACCGTCGGCATCGAGGACAAATGATCGCTGACGGGGAACAAAAAACGGCGGGTATGGAGAACAAAGTAATCCACACCCGCCTATAGCACTAATGGAAGGCCTCGCTGCGGACTCTACAAGCTAATCTCTTGCACTTCCACCGAGCCTTCATGCGCCTTATCCTGGCGCGTCATTGTGATCGTTGTGCTGGGATGGCCAGGGCTGACTACTACGTTAATTCCGCCTGTGCCTGCGCCGATAGTGCCGCCACTTGCCCTTGTTCCCAACCATACTACAAACACCACATTTGACGGAGAATCGCCGGTTCGTTGAATCCGAATCTTCAAAGCCACCACTGAGCTGTTGTTGGCACGGGTGTGGGTGACTTGTTCGCTGAGTAAATTCTCGTTTCCTAGCGAAATCGTGCGCCAAGTGGACGCGCTTATGCCAGGGTCGCCCTTGTCCCCCTTTTCTCCCCTCTGTCCCGGTTGGCCTTTACGCCCAATCAATCCCGGCAGCCCTTGTTCACCTTGCAATCCTCGTTCACCTTGAGGCCCGGGTTCACCTCTCTCCCCTTGAGGTCCGGGCGGCCCCTGCGCGCCATCTCTGCCGTTCAAGCCGTTTTTGCCCGGTCTTCCTCTTGCCCCAGACCATCCTATCGGGCCTTGCTGGCCAACTTCTCCCTGTTCGCCTTGAGGTCCCGGCGGGCCGGGAGTGCTTAACACAGCCCGAAGCCGATTTTTGAACCGATCACCCAAAGATTCAACCCAGGCTGTGAACGGAGACGCATACAAATCAATGACGCCGTTGTACACCGACAGCGGCCTGTCCACTTCTACGACCGGCGCCGTGCTTGCTGGCCTCTCTGCTCTCTCTTGTTGCCGAATTCGTGCCTCTAGCCTTTCCACAAGCCGAGCAAAGTTCCCCAGCTTCTCTTCCAACACGAGGATTCGTGCCTCCTGTTTTTCGGCGGCAGTTTGGCCCTTCGAATTCTGCCCCTTGCCGTCATCCCCATTGGCTTGAGCGTGAACGGACATGACCTCCGCCAACGCCAACCACAGCAAAATTCCAATTGAGAAGAGAGTCCCCCCCCCCCCTCGCTTTGCGTTTGGCGTCTGGTTCATCGACCATTTGGCCGACCTCTGTGTGCATACAATGTTACTGTTCATATCTAGACTTATCGATTAATTACGGCGCGGAATGTAAGCGTACATCCCTCGCACTCCCCAAATTTGCGATTGTTTTTATGTTTTGTCAACTTTTTCTTTCGCCTGAATCTCCACAACGAAGGAAGGTTTCTGACGGATTTTCGATTCCCCGCAAGAAAGGAAGCGATTGGGCAAAGGCTTTGTTTTTGGCAATTGGGGTTGCTTTTTCCGTGTTTTCCGGCACTTTTCTTCGGGTGAAATTGGTGGAAATGAACTGGTCGCCTTCGGCGCGGCAGTTGAGGCAGTTTGGATGCGTGTGCTTGTTTGCGCTTCCGTTGCTGGGGTGGATTTGGTCCGGAAATCCGCAAACCATTGTCTGGCTGCTGATCGTTGGATTGGGACTGGCGGTCACGGGATTCCTTATGCCCAAGGCGTTGAAGCCGGTGTTCGTGGGGCTTATGTTGATTGCCTTGCCCATTGGAATGGTTGTGACTGAATGTTTGCTGTTGCTGATTTATTTTGGCTTGTTTCTTCCCATCGGACTCTGTTTTAAGATTGCGAAGCGGGACGCGTTAAAGCGATCTTTTGAGAAAAGCAAGAAATCGTATTGGGAAGAAAAAAAGATGCCCAAAGGGGCTACCAGTTACTATCGTCAGTGGTGAGCGGTGCGTTTATTGGAGTCGCCAGCAAAGGAAACAAAGGAGAATTTATGTCCAAAGATTCTGGAAAACAAAAGAGCGAATTTGAGAAAGCCAAAGAAGAAAAACAAGCTTCGCTACTGCGGGAGTTTGTCGATTTTGTCCTCGAGAACAAAAAGTGGTGGCTCATTCCGATCTTTCTGGTGTTGTTCTTGTTTGCTTTGATGTCCGTTGTAATGTCCACGGGCGCGGCGCCGTTCCTCTACCCGTTTTTTTGATTTCCCGGTTCCCATTCTTTGGGATGCCGGGTGTTGGTTTGGAGTTGGCCGGCCGGATGTCTGCGGTCTTTTCCAGTTTCGAGAGGTGTTGCATTGCGCTTGTTTGAGTTCCTCTGTGGCGCATTTTTTGTTCTCCGGATTGCGTATGCGGTTGAGTTGTCGTTTGGAAGTCCTTCCGGGAAAGAGCGTCGTGGAGCGGGTGGCAAATGCTCGGCGGTATGGTTTTGACGGCGTGGGGTTGCCGGGACGGTATTTGAAGCATTATTTGGAGGAACTGGAGGAGGCGGTGCCGGATTTGCCAATTCCGCCAATGAGTCTTTCGCTCGGATTCCAAGGAACTTTGTTGCATCCGAAGGAGCGGGAGCGTAGGCGGTGCCGAGATTCGCTTCGGTCGTTGATGGACGTATGCGGACGATTAGGCGTTTCGTTGCTCAATGTGCCTCCAGTGCTGATTCAAGATCATCCAATCCGCATTGTGGAGGCGGGCGGATTTTCTTCCGTTGAGGCGCGGCAGGACGCTTTATTGTTGGAGCAGTTGATCGAATTAGGAGACGATGCCAAAGCGCGAGGAATGCTTTTTCTTTTGGAGCCGGTCAATCGTTTTGAATCGGATTATCTTAATTCTGTGGAACATGGAGCCCGTCTTTGCGAACAGGCGGGGCGCGAGTCGGTGGGATTGACGATTGACACCTATCACATGCAGAAGGAGGAAAAGTCTTATGAACGAGCGATCCTCAATGCCAGAAGGCATGTGAGGCACGTTCACGTGGCGGAGAATACTCGCGCAGAACCTGGGGCGGGTTTGTTGGACTTCGCCGCCGTGTTTCGCGGTTTAAAAGAGATTCGATACCAAGGTTGGATTGAGATGGAATGCCGAAAATTGTCGGGGCCGGGCGAGGAAGTTCTTCCGCGGTCGGTTCAATATCTGCGGCAGGCTTGGTTGCGAGCGTGAGCCGGGCCCGAACCAAAAACAACGCTTTTTGGAGGGCTATTGGTTGCGGGTGGATCCAAAAAAAGAGGAATCGCCATCAAATGCCGAAGAGTGAAAATTTTGACATTTTGGAGAGTTTTCAAAGAGGGAGCGAATTTTTTGGCGTGCGGCACAATAAAAGATTGCCAAAGTCCGCGGAGTTTGGCAGCTTTGCGTTTCTCTTTGAGACAATAAGGGTTCCTGTTTGTCGCGAAGAGACGGGGACGGCCAATCAATCTTGAGAATTCAGTTTTCCCAAGTCGGCCATAACAACATCGGAGACGTCCCGTGTTTTTGCGGGAGGGAGTTTTGCGTGAAAGAATCGGAAGATTCCGGCAACAGAATAGAGAGAGTGACAGAGATCGGCGTTAAAGAACTATTGGAAGCGGGAGTTCACTTCGGGCACCAAACCCGGCGGTGGAACCCCAAGATGAAGCGCTTTATTTTCGATGCGCGCAACGGGATTCACATCATTGACTTAACCAAAACCATCCAGCATCTCCGGGAGGCGTGCGGTTTCCTCGCGCAAACTATTCAGGCCGAGGGAAAGGTTTTGTTTGTCGGCACCAAGAAACAAGCCCAATCCGCGGTCAAAGAAACTGCCGGCGTTGTCGGCCAACCGTTTGTGACCGAACGTTGGTTGGGAGGCACGTTAACCAACTTGAAAACGGTAAAAAAATCCCTGAAGCGGCTGCAAGAAATAGAGGCTATGGAAGCCGGCGGAAAAATGTCCAGCTACGGAAAGAAAGAGCAGGCAATGCTTCGCCGCGAAGCGGCAAGGTTGCATCGAAACCTCGACGGCATCCGGTCGATGGACGACTTCCCGCAAGCCCTCTTCATTGTGGATTTAAAACGGGAACACAACGCGGTGGCCGAAGCGCTGCGCTTGAAAATCCCCATCGTGGCCATCGTAGATACCAATTGTGATCCGGATCAGGCAAACTATCCCATCCCGGGAAACGACGACTCCATTCGCTCTTTGAGAATCATCCTCAACACTGTCTCCGAATGTCTAGCCCAAGCGCGCGCCGAATTGGAATCCGCCCAAGCGCGCGCCCGCGCCGAGCTGGCCAGAAAACAACAAGAAGAAGCCGCCGCCAAAGCTGCAGCCGAAACCGCCAAAGCCGCCGCCGCTGCCTCCGCAGCATCGGCGGCATTGGCCGCCGCCGCAACCGATGCTCCGCCCACGCCCCCGAAAACTCCCGAACCCCCAGCCGGGCAAAACAGAGACAGCTAAACGCCAAACAATCCTATTCCAGCCTTGAGCAATATTCTCTCGCTTTTCTTTTAGGGAAACGAAAAGGCCTAACCAACGACCAATTTAAACTTCACGCAACAAGTCAAATAAAAATATGGCAGAAATTAGCGCAACCACCGTAGCCCAACTTCGGGCAATGACGAACGCAGGAATCATGGACTGCAAAAGAGCCTTGACCGAAACCAACGGCAACCTAGAAGCAGCCGTCGACGTCCTCCGAAAAAAAGGAGCCGCCAACGCCGCCAAAAAGGCCGGCCGCTCCGCCAACGAAGGCGCCGTCGCCTGTTACATCCGCCCCAATTCCCAATCCGGCGCCCTTGTCGAAATCAACTGCGAAACCGACTTCGTCGCCAAAAACGAAACATTCCAAAAATTCTGCGACCAAGTCGCCAAAACCCTCATCGAAACCCCGCAAACCAACTTCGAAACCCTGCGCGCCGAACACATCGCCAAAATCGGCGAAAACATCCAAATCCGGCGACACGCCCGAATGGACGTCTCCGACATCGGCCTCATCGCCGCCTACATCCACACCGGAGCCAAAGTCGGCGTTTTAGCCGAAGTCAGCGCCAACCACCCCAACAGCATCGGCGACGAACGCTTCACCCGCCTCGTCAAAGACATCACCCTCCAAATCGCCGCCGCCAACCCCATAGTCGTCCGCCGCGCCGAAATCCCCCCTCAACTACTCCAAAAAGAAAAAGAAATCGCCCGCGAGCAAGCCAGCGGCAAACCCCCGCAAGCCATCCCCAGAATCATCCAAGGCAAACTCGAAAAATACTGCCAAAACGTCTGCCTCGAAGAGCAAGGATTCATCCGCAGCAACGAAATCACCCTCAAAGACCACGTCGCCGCCGTCGGCAAAGAAATAGGCGATCAATTCACCATCCGCCGCTTCCGCCGCTTTCAAGTTGGCGAACACGCCGAGTAGCAAAACACAACCGCCTGAGCCCCGGTCACCTCTCCGCCAAGAACCCAGACAAACCCACAACAACAAACCCGCCTCAAAACAAACGAAAAATTTTTCCCTTGCCGCATCTAAAATCTGCTTGACACAAATATCTTTTTCTGGACAAAATCCCGCAAATAAATCTCGTAAAGCCAACGACGACGTCAAAGAACGATATGAAAGATTCAGGAAAAGTGAGTATGAACAACGTTGAAAATCCCAATCCCTTTGCTGGCAGTAAAGTACCCCCCCCCCCCCCCCCGCACTTTGCGACAAACCAACCTTGGCCAACAAGACGCCAAGATACCTCTCACGCAACAACCCCTTTCTAATAACCGCCATGAAACCATGCCACCCGCGCATCCTCGCGTGCATCAGCGCAATTTTAGCTGTTGCGTTTTCTCTGCAAACTGCATTCGCGCAACAAGTGAACAGCCCCAGCTCCGTCCTCCACGAACGAACCCAAAAAGTCGCCGACGCCATTTTGAACGCTTTGGGGAGTAGCATCACGCAAGCCAGCCAAGTCACCAACACCTCCCAACTAGCCAATATCACCCAGATAAGCCTCAGAAATCAAAGACTAACCTCTTTGCAAGCCAACGACTTTGCCGGCCTCTCCAACCTGCGAACGCTCGACCTTACCTCCAACAACCAAATCACTTCCCTGCCGTCCGGCCTTTTCAACAACCTCACCAATCTGCAGACGCTGACCTTATTCAACCACCGACTCGCTTCTTTGCAGGACGGCCTTTTTGACGACCTTTACAATCTGCGAACGCTCGACCTTTCCAGCCAAAGCGGCAACTTGCAACTGACTTCCTTGCCGGCCAACCTCTTCAACAACCTGACCAACCTGACAAGACTGGACTTGGATAGAATCCCCGTGAGTTCCCTGCCCTCCGGCCTCTTTGCCAACCTCTACAACCTACAAACCTTAGACCTTACCGGACTGCGGACCGGCACTTGGCCTTCCACTCTCTTCAACAGCCTGACCAACCTAACCAAACTATACTACATGCAAACTGGAAACCTGCGCTGGTTGCCGCAAGGCGTCTTTGATAATCTCACCAAGCTAGAAGAACTGAGAATTAGCGGCACCACTTTGGGCAGTAACTCAACCAACGTGCCGTCCGGCCTCCTCAACAATCTGACCAACCTAACGATTCTGGATCTTGCCGCCAATCGGCTCACTTCTCCGCCAGACGGCGTCGAAAATCTCACCCGCCTGACACAGCTGTATCTTGACAACAACCAACTCGCTTCCCTGCCGGATGGCATCTTCGACAATCTCACCAGAATAGGAACGCTGAATCTTTTCTACAATCGCTTGACCTCTCTGCCTAGCGGGGTTTTCGACAACCTCACCAGAATGTATGCCCTGAGGCTCAACAACAACCGCTTAACTTCCCTGCCGGCCGGCGTCTTCGACCATACAACCAATTTGATCTTCCTGTATCTTAACTACAATCAACTGACCTCCCTTCCCGACGGCGTCTTCGACAATCTTGCCCGGCTGAGAAATTTATATATTCACAATAACCAAATCCATTCTCTACCGGCCGACTTATTCCCCAATCCTCTCGCCAATCTGGAATGGCTCACACTGAATAACAATGCGTTGACTAACCTCCCTTTTTACGAGGGGATGTTCGATAACTTAAACAACCTGCCCAATTCCAGACTGCGGCTGCATGCCAACCCCGTGTATTCTAGTCTTTTGACGAATGCGATTCCCATCACCATTATTCCCTCCACGATGGAAGTGGTTGAGGGCGATGAAGGCGCAAAGAACGCCAACTTTCAAGTCCTACTAGGCAGAGGCATCCTTACCAACTCCATCACCATCCGCTACGCCACAAGAGACGGCACCGCCAAAAAAGAAGATAACGACTTCTCCCCGATCAACGACAAGTTGTTAGCGTTCCTGGAGGCTAGCACTTGGTTCCGACCGCAAGTTTATAATCTTTCCATTCCTATACGAGGGGATGTTGTGGAAGAAGAGGATGAGATCTTTGAGTTAGTTCTCACTCGATCCAGCCGCTACACGGCGGACGAAGAGTTCACCGCCTCGATCACCATCTTAGACAACGACGCCTTGCCCGAAGTCGACCTTTCCCTTCCCGTCACTTCCTTCTCCGTGGCCGAAGGCGACAGCGGCTCCACTGCCATTGGTTTCCACATCCAACTCACCCAATCTCCCAACGCCCAAGTCACCATTGATTACGAAACCCAAGACGGCACCGCCACCGCTCCCCAAGACTACACTTCCGCCTCAGGAACCATCACCTTTGCCGCCGGCACAACCAACCTCACCCAAACCATCTCCATTCCCATTCACGGCGACACCGAAGAAGAAGCGGACGAAACCTTCTCCGTCCGCCTCTCCAACCCCGTGAACGTCAACTTTGGCGGCGGCGCCTCCATGCGCGAAACCATCATCACCATTGCCGATGACGATGTTTTGCCGCCCCCGCCCCCCTCTCTCTTCCTTACTCCCTCAGTTTTGGAAATCGCCGAAGGCGATGAAGACACAACTAACGCCGAGTTCCAAGTTCGCTTGACGCGCGCCTCAGGCCAAGCCGTATCCATTGACTACGCCACAACTAATGGCACCGCCACAGCCGGCCAAGACTACACGGCCACCACTGGCACCATCACCTTCGTCGCCGGCGCGACCAACCTCACCCAAACTATTGCCGTTCCCATCCTCGGCGACACAACCGACGAACCCAACGAAACCTTTACAATCACCTTGAGCAATCCAGTCAACGCCAGCCTCCTTATCCGCGCCGCCCGATGCACTATATTAGACGATGACGCCCAGCCCACACTTTCCCTAACTTCCTCAACATTGACCGTGGCCGAAGGCGCAACCAACGCCGAGTTCCAAGTTCGGTTGAGCCAAGTTTCCGGCCAAGCCGTATCCATTGACTACGCCACAACCGACGGCACCGCCACCGCCGGCCAAGACTATACTTCCGCCTCAGGCACCATCACCTTCGCCGCCGGCACCGCCAATCTTATCCAAACCATCTCCGTTCCCCTCGTAGATGACACCGAAGACGAAGCCAATGAAACCTTCACCATCCAATTGAGCAATCCAGTCAACGCTAGCCTCCTTACCCGCGCCGCCCGATGCACTATATTAGACGATGACCCCCAGCCCACACTTTCCCTAACTTCCTCAACATTGACCGTGGCCGAAGGCGCAACCAACGCCGAGTTTCAAGTTCGGTTGAGCCAAGTTTCCGGCCAAGCCGTATCCATTGACTACGCCACAACTAATGGCACCGCCACAGCCGGCCAAGATTACACTTCCGCCTCAGGCACCATCACCTTCGCCGCCGGCACCGCCAATCTTATCCAAACCATCTCCGTTCCCCTCGTAGATGACACCGAAGACGAAGCCAATGAAACCTTTACAATCACTCTAAGCAACCCCGCCAACGCCGGCCTCCTTGTCAGCACGACGCAAACCACAATCGTCGACAACGACGGGCCGGCGGCTCTCTTCCTTACCCCCTCAGTTTTGGAAATCGCCGAAGGCGATGAAGACACAACTAACGCCGAGTTCCAAGTTCGCTTGACGCGCGCCTCAGGCCAAGCCGTATCCATTGACTACGCCACAACTAATGGCACCGCCACAGCCGGCCAAGATTACACATCCGCCTCAGGCACCATCACCTTCGCCGCCGGCGCGACCAACCTCACCCAAACTATTGCCGTTCCCATCCTCGGCGACACAACCGACGAACCCAACGAAACCTTTACAATCACCTTGAGCAATCCAGTCAACGCCCGTCTGCTGGTCGACACCGCCCGATGCACTATATTAGACGATGACGCCCCCCTGCCCGTCATCGCTTGGGAGCAAAATCAAGCCCAAGTGACTGAAGGAACCGAAACCATCCGGCTGGCCGTCAAAATAATTAACAACTCCATTCCCGATTCTGCTGTTTCCGTCAACTACGCCACCCAAGACGGCACGGCCAGAGCCGGCCAAGATTACACCGCAACCACTGACACCATCACCTTCGCCGCCGGCGCGACTAATCTTACCCAAACCATCTCTGTTCCCATCCTCGACGACGCAACCAACGAACCCCTCGAAACTTTTGATCTAATCCTCAGCAGTCCCGCCAACGCTGTCTTCCCCGACGGCGACTCTCCATTGCCGGCCACCATCACCATTGTAGACGACGACGCGCCTCCGCCAATCGTGCAGAGGCCGCTAGTCATTGGCTTTGCGCAGACTTTCCTTTCCCTCCCCGAAGGCGACGCAGGCCAAACTACCGCCGAGTTTCCAGTGCAACTCCTGCTGCGCGAAGGCCAAGTTCTCAATCAAATCGTCTCCGTAGACTACGCCACCCAAGACGGCACGGCCAGAGCCGGCCAAGATTACACTTCTGCCTCAGGCACCATCACCTTCGCCCGCGGCGCTACCAACCTCACCCAAACTATTGCCATTCCCATCTTGGGAGACACTGACTTTGAACCCAACGAAACCTTCACCATCCACCTCAGCAACCCTGCCAACGCCGTCCTCCATCCCAATCACATGCAAGCCCAAATTACAGACGATGACGCGCCCCCACCCTCAGGCGCGGACTCTCCCGCGCAACGCCCGTTTCCCAGCGGCCGATTTCCCTTGTTAATCTTCAATACAAGCGAGCTGAGCCTAGCCGAAGGCCAAACCGCCATTTACCAAGTGCGCGGCGTCACCGCCCGCGTGTCGGATATGATCGTCCGCATCCGCAGCAGTCATCCGCAGTTAATTGTAGAACCCCGAAAACTAATCTTCACCACCACCACCTTGCTGAACTTCCAAACCATCCAAGTGCGCGCAACCGCCAATGCCGCCGATATTGACGAGCCAATCTCCATCGTGCACTCTATTGACGCCAGCGAAGGCTTCGTGGCGCACGAAAACGCCGGCGCGCTCTCTGTCTCCATTTCTTCGCCTGCGGCGGCCATAGAGGCCGACGAACTCGGTTCCGAAGGGTCTTCGGAAAACGCGGCGATAGAGCCTCCACTTATCGACTACGACCAAGATGATAACGGCTTGATTGAGATTAGCAACTTGACGCAGCTGAATGCGATTCGCTGGGACTTGAACGGCGACGGCCAACCCGACAAAGAAGAGTTTGCCAAAGCTTACAACCAAGCCTTCCCCAGCGCCATCGACAACATGGGCATCCCCAATAATACCCAAGCCCAAGGCTACGAACTCACAACGAACCTCCACTTTGATTCTCACAAAAACAATCAAGCCGATGAAGAAGACCCCTTTTGGAATCCAGGAAACGGCTGGCAGTCCATCGGGGTTTTCGCCAACCCTTTCCAAGCGATATTGGAGGGCAACGGCCATGGGATTGTCAACCTGTTCCAAGACCAGAGCGACGCCGCTCTTTTCTATGAGAAGCCAAGTGGCTTGTTTGGCGCAATCGGCAATCGGGGGCAAGTGGTCAATGTAGGCTTAGAAGGCGTTCATATTCAAGGGGTTAACTTTGTGGGTGCATTGGCCGGGTTGAGTCAAGGGCTTATTCGCAATTGTTCTGTTCGGGGTCGGGTAGCAGGAGCGAACAGCGTTGGGGGTTTAGTGGGTCATAACTTTGGCCATATAGCGGACAGCCATGTTCATGCGGCGGTTTTGGGGAACATTGGGGTAGGTGGTTTAGTGGGCTGGAATGCGGGCGGTTTAATTGAGGGAAGCACCGCGCCCGGCCAAGAAGGCCAAGAAGAGTCTCTTGGTTTAGTGGGCTTTGGCACGCCGGCGCGCTGAGGAGAAGTCTCGCATTTTCCGAGAGCATCTTCGTGGTTTCGCCCCTCTTGTTTAAAAAAGGGGGGCGTTTTCTTTTACATTTCTTTTGGAAGATTATTTCCCCAAGTTCCATAGAGAATTTATCGGGAGAAAGGAGAGAGCGGGGTTATTCCAGCGGAGCTGCGGGGCGTTGATTCCCATCTTTTCGAGGGAGGCAATCGAAAAGAGAGGGGAGTTTCTCTGGCGCAAGGAGAAAGCGGTTATGGCGCTGGCCAAGAGAGCGGGCGGGAAGAGGCGCCCAGTCAAGCAACCGGCGCCTTGTAAAGTGTTTTTGGTTACGAAGGAATCTAGGAGGCTTGGCAGGCCGATTTAGATGAGGTGAGGATGGGACTGCGGAAGAGTCTTAGGACTTTGGCAAGGCTAATGAATATCCCGCCTTGCGCGCCAACTCCAATAACGAACAACCTCCCCACTAGGCAAGAGTTGGCCCGCAAAGACGCTGAGGTAACCCCAAGCAACGGGATTAGGCCGTTTCGCCTTCGTTGTTGTAAGGTTTTTCAACAATGACAACCTCGTATCCTCCCAAGAGTTTGGTTCATAAAGAGAGCTCAATAAATGATAGGGCGCGTCGAACTTTCCCACTTGAACAAAACGACTTGTTGCTAGGCGAGATTTGCGTTCGTCATACTAAACTAGGTTATGAACGCAAATATGCGTTGGAGTGTTTGTTCGTTGTGTGAGAGGAAAGAGGCTCTGTTTGTCTAAAAGGCGATAGCTTTACAAACAAGGGAAGGCGGGCGCCAATTAGTTGTTCGACAAGGGAAATAAAGCGATACCGCCTGATTGAGGGGAGGAATGGGGAATGAAGAGAAAAGTTTCATATTGGCCGATTTTGTTTTATGGCGTTTCTTTATATTTCTTGGGATCGTGTTCTATGGAATCCCGCTTTGGAAATTCGACAAGACACCGACTGTTGGATTCATTTTGTGGAAGACTTGGCGGGGCGGCATAATTTGACAGCCAATCGTCCTAGCGCAAAGTGCAGAGGAGAGATGTGTTTTCGAACTTCGGTTCTGATTTGATGAGCGTATTCAGGATCTGCGGCGCGGACATTTTGTTGTTTTACTAGGGAACGGGCGGCGAACATGCACTTGAGTTTTTGCCGTCGGATTGCGAGAGAGATAGTGTTTTCCGGGATCATCTCTGATATGAGTTTCATGGCGCGCCATTCGTCGATTACCCAAGAGTGAATATTCTTTTTGTTGGATGCGGTGGCATTGTCGTTGTGTTGGCGTATTTGGATCAGTCTGCGCTTGGTTTTCCAAATCGTTGGCGCGATCGAGGCTAACTCTGCGTAAAAAATGACGTCGCCAACATGGCGGTAGTTGTTACGAAAGCGGAGTGGAATGGTTTGGTAGTTTGTTTTGAGGACAAGCGATCCGCAAGCGATGGTATTTAATTCGCATTGTTGGACTAGAAATTTTTTGCGAGACAGCTGTGTGAAGGGCATGTGCGGAGAGAGGAGGGTGACTTTTTCAATCGGCTTGCCGTTCTCATCGATCCACTCAAAGTTGGAATAGGAAAAAGAGAGTCGAGTCTCCTTTTCAAGAATGGAAACTAGGTCGTGAAGGAATGTCGGTTGGATTAAGTCGTCAGCATGCAAAAGGTGGAAGTAGTGGGTCTCTGAAGCGAATTCTAAGGAACGGTCCATGTTGGGGAACAACCCTAATTTCTTTTCGTTTTGAATTAAGTCGCATTGAATTGGTTGATAGTTGCGCACAAGGTCGCAGGTGTTGTCGGTCGAACAATCATCGATGACAATAACCCGATCCGGAGGCCTCGTTTGCTTTGCTAAAGAGTCTAGAGTGTGCCGAAGATAGTTTGCACCATTGTAGACGGGAATGATAGTGGTAACTTTGGCTGGCATTTTGTTTTTTGGATTGTTTAGTTGGCTTTTCAACTTAAATAGCTTGAGATGGCATCAGTTCACTTGTTCCTCCCATTTTGGCGGGCGGTTTAGGGTTTGAGGAGTTCCGTCATCGCCGCGATGAATTGATCCACGTATTCGGCTTGAGAAGATTCCCCCATAAGGCCGACGCGCCAGATTTTGCCTTTCTGCGGGCCAAGTCCGCCGCCGATTTCGATGCCGTGTTTGAGGAGAAGTTTTTGCCTTACTTCCGGCTCGCTGACGCCGTTTGGAACGGAAACGGCGTTCAGTTGCCAGAGTTGGTGTCCCGGTTGGGAGGCGAGGCGGAGGTCAAGTTTGGCAAGGCCGGCCTTCAACCGTTCGTGGTTTTCTTGATGGCGCTTCCATCGGGCTTCCAGCCCTTCGTTCAAGACAACGCGCAACGCTTCATAAAGCGCGTAGTTCATCGAGATGGGCGCAGTGTGGTGATAGGCGCGTTCTTGTCCCCAGTAGTTAGCGAGGAGGTTCACGTCCAAATACCAGCTTTGGGCTTTTGTCTTGCGTTGCGTTGCGACTTTCATTGCTGCCGGACTGAGCGATACCGGCGCCAGTCCCGGCGGACAGCTCAGGCATTTTTGGGTGGCGCTATAAACGGCGTCGATCTGCCATTCGTCCACTTTGACGGGGCAACCGCCCAATGAGGTGACGGCGTCGACCATAACGAGAGAGCCGGCTTCGTGGGCAATGCGCGAGATGTCTTCAATGGGGGTTAGCACGCCGGTCGAGGTTTCCGCATGAACGATGGCGACGATTTTCGGTTTGGTTTCTTTGACCGCCGCTTCCATTGCTTCGGGTGGAATAATTTCTCCCCAGGGAGCATCTACACGGCGAACAACGGCGCCGCAGCGCTCGGCCGCGTCGCACATGCGCTGGCCGAAGAGGCCGTTGACGCCAATCACGACGGGGTCGCCCGGCTCGATGAGGTTGACAAAGCAGAACTCCATGCCGGCGCTCCCCGTGCCGCTTACGGGAAAGGTGATTTCGTTTTTGGTTTGGAAGACTTTGCGGAGCATATCCTGAATGTCTTCCATCATTCCGATAAAGGCGTCGTCCAGATGACTGACCACCGGATCAGTCATTACGAGAAGCACGGTGGAGGGAACGTTGCTGGGGCCGGGTCCTAGAAGCAAGTTGCTGGGGCCTCGCCCCATGATGACTCGCGAAGCGGAGGAGAAAAATGATGAATCCTGCATTGTTTCGAGCAAGATAGCCGAATGATGATTGCGAATGCAACGTGTAAATCGCGGAACGTTGCCGATGGATGAAACGCACTCACGAGGCGCGAAAAGATTGTCGGCCGAGTTTTTTGACGCGGTCCAAAAGCACGGCGCCGAGGATTACCAGCCCGAAGACAACTTTTTGGGTGTAACTTTCGACACCGGTCAGGTTCATGCCGGTTTGGATCACGGCGATGATGAGGGCGCCGATCAATGTTCCCAAGATTCTGCCCTCGCCTCCTGCCAAGCTTGTGCCTCCGACAACCACGGCGGCGATGACTTGCAGTTCATACATCAGGCCGTAAGTCGGGGAACCGCTTTGCAGCTTGGAGGCCGTGATGACGCCGCCTAATCCGGCAAGGCAGCCGCAGCAAGTGTAAACGAAGACCAAAACCTTTTTGACGGGCACTCCGGAAAGCCGGGCGGCGACCTCGTTGCCGCCTGTGGCGTAAATGTAGCGGCCAATCCTCATGCGCTTCATGACAACGTGGGCAATGGCGTAAAGTGTGAGCATCAAAAAGACGGCGTTGGGAACTCCAAGAAAGTCAGCGCCGCCGCCCAGCCAATTGAAGCTGTCCGGCAGTTGATGGATAGATTGGCCGTCGGCGATGATGAACGCCAATCCGCTTCCCACCATCATCATCCCCAGCGTCACGATAAAGGGCGGGATGGCAAACTGCGTGATCATCAGGCCGGAAAACGCGCCTAGAAACCCGCAGCTCATAACGGCGGCCAAGCTACAAGCAGCCATAACAACGGCGGAGGCTTCGCGGGCGCCGCCCACTTCGCGGATGAGCCAAGTGCAAATCACCGCGGACAAGGCAACCAAACTGCCCACCGACAAATCAATGCCGGCGGTGATGATGACCATCGTCATCCCAATGGCAATAACGGCAATGACGACAATCTGGTTGGCTATGTTGAGGAGGTTGTCCTTCTTCAAAAAATTCGGCCAGTAATAGGAGCGGGGTTGGTGAATTTTGGCGGAGGCGGTGACTGGATACTTTGTCGCCCGATTGTTGAAGACGGGCCAGCTCAAGGCGACGTGATTTCCGGCAATTGCGTGAATGGGAACGCCGTCGTTCTGGGAGTTTTCCAGCGCTTGGCGAACGTCTGCGGGACTGCCGTTGACGTTGGCGGCAACTTGAATGCCCGCGCTTTTCAACCTTTGTTCGAGCGCTTGGCTGAAGGAGCGGTCTTCCGAATTGGCGCGGGCAAAGATTAGAATCCGCTCGCCTTCGGCATGCGCGTCAATAATGGCGGCGGCGAGGCTTTTTGCGGCGGCTTCCCCAGTGGGAAACTGCTCCGCCCAAGTGACCCAACTGTAATACGCACCAAGCGCGAGAAGAACGAAGACCATCCCGTAGTCGGAAAAGTGCCGATGCGCAAAGGCCTTGAATTTTGCGAGCATAGTTTTCGCTTTCGTATGAAGAAGGTTTCTTATCGCTGGTTTGAGTGGTTTGCCGAATTCAAAGTCCTTTCGTCGAGTGCAAAATCCATAGAAAGTTATTGTCGATTGTTGCGCAACTTTGGCAACGAATAGAATACTCGATACAGAATCAAACCGTGAGCCGGCGCGGTCATTCCGGCATACTGGCGGGCTTTTTGGCCGAGCATCTTCGGGACGTCGTCCGGAGTTTTCCTTCCTTGCCCCACTTGGCGAAGCGTGCCGGCAATTGCCCGGCACATTTTGTAGAGGAAACCGTCGCCTTCCATAATGATTGTGAGGAGAGGCCCGGAAGCGCAGACGCGGCAACGGAAGAGTTGCCGCACGGTGTCTTCCGGTTCGTCGTTTCGGCGGGCGGCCAGAGAACGAAAGTCCCGACGGCCAACGAAGTGTTGCGCCGCTTTTCGCATGAGTTCCAAGTTGAGTTTGACGGGAACATGCCATGCAGTGGAACGCAGAAGCGGGTTGACGGCGCGGTGATTCCATATTTGATAGCGGTATTGTTTGCGTTGGCAGTCGAATTGCGCGTGGAATTCGCAGGAAACTTTGCGGACTTCCACAATTCGAATGTCTTCCGGAAGAAATCGATTTATCGCCAAAAGCGCTTTCCCAGCCGTCATCCGAAATTCTTCCTCAGGAATTTCCACATGCGCCGCCATCCCAAGAGCATGAACGCCTGCGTCCGTGCGGCTGGCTCCGTGAACTCTTTGGACGGAGGGAAAAAGATTTTGGAGAGATTCTTGGACGCGCTGTTGAACGGTGACGGCATTGCGTTGCATTTGCCAACCCCGATAGCGGGCGCCGTCATAGGCGATGGTTAACTTCAGCTTGACGGTCTTCGCCTGCGGGGTGGCAGAAGGGCTTGGCGGACTCATCTCAACGCTTTTTTGAAAAGTATCCGCCGCCCTCACCGGCCTGTCCGAAGTTGTCTGCTGTCCAAATAGCTTTGCAGAATAACGGCGGCGGCCATTTTGTCGATATTTCCCTTGCGTTTCTTGCGGGAAACATTGGCCTGAAGAAGAACGCGGTTGGCCTGAACCGAAGACAATCGCTCGTCCCAAGTCTGTATCGGGACGTCCATTTCTTGGCGCAACTGTTCAACAAACTGCTTGACCGCTTCCGCCGCCGCCCCATAACTGCCGTCCATGTTCCTCGGCATGCCGACGAGAATTCGCTCGCAAGAAAAATCGCGATGAAGAGCGCGAATCCGCTCCCAAAGAAATGCGATGGGACGCCGATGGATAAACTCAATCGGTTGCGCGATAATGCCAAGTTCGTCACTCACCGCCACGCCGATCCGCTCCGTTCCAAAATCCAATCCAATGATTCTCATCTCCTTAAAGAAAACAGGCTAAAGACTCTTCATCACCTCGGCCGCCGCGTCGATGGTCTGTTGAACGTCTTCCTCCGAATGCGCCGTGGACAGGAAACCCGTCTCGAACGGAGATGGCGCCAAATAAACGCCTTTGGCCAGCATTCCATGGAAGAACTTGGCAAACTTGCGCCGATCACTCGTCATCACGTCGTCCAAATTAGAAATGGATCGCTCCGTAAAACAAACGCAAAACATAGAGCCGGCGCGTTGAACTTGCGCGGACTGGCCGGCCTTGTTGGCGGCTTGCCGCAAACCTTCCTCCAAATGCCGCCCCCGGCCTTCCAGCAAGTCGTAAAGCGAGCCATCCCGAAGCGCCCGAAGCGCCGCCAAGCCGGCGGCCATAGCAACCGGATTGCCGCTCAAAGTCCCCGCTTGGTAAACATTCCCATCAGGAGCCAAACAATCCATAATGTCAGCCCGCCCCCCAAAAGCGCCTACCGGAAACCCGCCGCCAATCACTTTGCCAAAACAAGATAAATCCGGCCAAACGCCATACCTCTCCTGCGCGCCGCCCAACCCCAAACGAAACCCAGTCATCACTTCGTCAAAAATCAACAAAGATTCATGCTTTGCCGTCGTTTCCCGCAAATGCTCCAAAAATCCCAGACTCGGCAAATAAAGGCCGGCGTTGGCCGGAACCGGTTCCAAAATAACGCCTGCAATTTGCCCGGAATTCGCGGCAAACGCGGCGTCCACGACTTCGGGGCGGTTGAACGGCAAGACAATCGTATGCTCGGCAAAACTGCGCGGCACTCCGGCGCTGTCCGGATGCCCAAAAGAAAGCGCGCCAGAGCCGGCCTTCACCAACAGAGAATCCACATGTCCGTGATAACACCCCTCAAATTTGATAATCTTGTCCCGTCGCGTGAACCCTCGCGCCAACCGAACCGCTGACATAGTCGCCTCAGTGCCCGAATTGCACATCCTCACCTTCTCCACGCTTGAAACATTCCCGCAAATCCACTCCGCCATTTCCACCTCCAAAGGATTGGGAATGCCAAAACTCACCCCCTTCTCCGCAATCCGCCGCACGGCGGAAACAACGCAATCCGGCGCATGCCCCAAAATGGCCGGACCCCAAGTGCCGACAAAGTCGATTCGCTCTTGTCCGTCCACATCCCAAATCCGGCTTCCCTTGGCTTGATCCACAAAAAAAGGCGAGCCTCCTACCGCGCGAAACGCCCGAACCGGGGAATTCACCCCGCCGGGAATCCGTCGAAGCGCCGCCTCCAACAACCGTTGCGATTGATTCATCATGCTCCGCCTCCGCTTTTATCTATATCGCCGCTTTCCAATTCGTTTAAAATAATCGTCAATCTCTTGGCGCATATGATACCCCACGTTCTTAAAACAATGCAACAAGTCTGAATAAACATCCTTCCCGGCAAGAAAATTCCAAAACTCTCGCCCGACCATCAATTGGTTTTGGTTTGTGATTTCCAACATACCGCGCAACGTCCAGCGAGTATAAGGTTTTGGTTCATAAGGATTGTAGGGTATAGCAATCACTGTCCGAACGTCCAAATCTAAATTACCATATAAAATCGCCGCCGCCCATTCCAGCATATCTTGTTTGTGTTTCTCAAAACCTCCTACGTTGGGCTTTGCCGTTTTCAAATCCAACAAAAAGACACTATTTCCTCTAGTCAAATAAATATCCACACTCCTTAATCGTTTTGTAATAGGTTTTCCCAATTGAGCGTGCGCAGAAATCTGAGTGATTTCCTCCGCATGATTGGGTTCGCGCTTTCCAGAACTTAGTCCGTTGATAATTTCCGTAATTGCCTTCTGCGCACCAGAAGAAAACGTTCCCTTAATTTTATGTTGCAATCTAACTTTATCAAACACTCCGTCCGCAATTTCTTTGGCCACTTGCTCAAAAATTGCGGTGCCGAAATTGGTAGAAAGAGAATGAATAAACGAATAAAGCGCCATCCTGTCTTTCCCCAGCAATCTGGTATGAAAAGGCATGTGCGCTGGTTCCGGATTATAATTTCGCAGTTTTCTTCGCAGCGCAGATTCAATGATGTTTTCAACGGACTTTTTTTCAAACATATCTACTTCCTTTTTAAGTGAAAGATTGTTTCTGAATATACCCCTTTATCCCCTTCTGAACGATTCAAAACCGGCCTCTTATATTCTTTGCAAATTGTCAAATTTGCGCGCTTGGCAATGCCGGGGTACAAGCCGAATTTATCGTTGGCAACAAGAAAAATATCGCAATCTTTCGCCATGTATTTCAAGCAGTTGCGCAACACGGCAACGATGCCGTCCGCGTATGCTTCGCGAGCCAATTTTCCTTGCCCGGATTTCATCGGCCCTATCTCCGAATGATCATTGCGAGGCAAATCAAACAGTTCATAAGCATAGGCATGTTGTTCGTGATAGTCAATCATCCCCACATAAGGCGGACTAGAAAATATCCCTTGAATTTTCTTCTGCTTTGCCAGTGCCGCCAATCTGCTATTCGCTTTCTCCAAAGATGAAAGTATATTGATGCTTCGAGAATCTCCAGTTAAACATGTTTGCATACTATCTGTGCGAAGTTTCTCAAATAATGCTTTTCGTTTCAGCGTGTCGGAGGCATAGCGTTTCCACCATCCCAGCATGGAAAAAATCGGCTTGCATATTTTGCTATGTTTGCTGCAGTAATATGTTTCCTTGACTTGCCTCGACAAAGTGGTCAAATCCGAATGAGTTGTCGCCCTTGAAGATCGCGCTGTGCGACTCAAAATCATGCGCAGTGTGTCGCGCAATAGCGCATCTGGCGTTTCTTCAATAATCCTTTTCGCCATATCGATCTCGTTTTTCACAGACGGCATAAACCATCTTTCAATAAATTGATTGCTTTCTAAATTCATGTTGTTGTTCACATTGTGCTTTCTCAACAGACGATAAAAGCGAGAGCGAAACCTCTTGGCATGCCCTCTTCCATATCGTTCCTCATCGATTTCTCCCTTCTGAATCCGCTGCCTGAATATCGGCGCCGGAAAAAACTCCGCATTGAAAGCCTTTAACGCGTTAATCAATTCCGCTTCAAACTCTCTCGCTCGTTGTCCTATTTCGTTCCGCAAAAGAGCATCGCTAATATTAGAGGTTGCCGTTGGTAGATCCGTCATAGAAACAGAAGACAACTTCAAATTGCTAATCATTGCATTAAATATCGACACATCTATTCCAATCGCATGCATGCCCAGTTCGTTTGCTTGCACCAAAGTGGTGCCGCTGCCGCAAAACGGATCCAGAAGAATATCGCCCGGCGCAAAGCAGGCTTCGGTTTTGAACTCATCGATATGCCTGTCAATAAAATACTGTACCAATTGCGGAATAAACTTTCCCTTATAGGCATGCAAGCGATGAACGTGTTTGGTTGTCTCCGCTTCTTTGAATTCCTCAAACGAGAGATGCCAGTTTAGATCTTTTCCGAGTCTGTTTTGATATGCGCGTTTGCCTCGTCTCTCCACTGATTTATAGTATTTCTCCAAATCAGAAATACAAATCACAGGCGATCCGTTTTTATTAATAGCGATAATGCTGCCATATTTAATTAAAGAAGAGATATTTGCTGGGGTAACGTTGCGGTTCGTTTGTTTCGAAGCCCATTTGCTAGCTTGCGCGATCGTCAATATTTTCCGACGATCAGAAAATAATCTGTCGTTATTTGCAGTCATCCAATTTTTTAGAACGATAAGGCTGAACCGTTTGGCGGCGCAACTTTTAATTCCGCGTTCCTTTGGCTCGTTTTGCCTTGTGGCTTGAATTTCGGATTATAATCCCTGAATTAAAGCGAACTATTTTTTCCCAGTCAATTTTTCCCATTGCGCAGAATCTTCTTGCGAATTCTTCCGTCGCCAAATTGATCAATGCGGTGTATTCTCTCTGATATATCTCGTTGCGCTCTCTCGCTTTATAACCAAGGGGTTTGATAATGTGAAGATAGAAATCGTCGTCTCCCGACAAAAACTGCCAAAAGTGTTGGCCACAAATCTTCTAGTAGGTGCCATTGTCGTACTTTTTGGCGGATCGACCAAAGCAACAACCTAGGACCGCCTGCGTCTGCATAGCGGATTTGCTTGCCGCGATTCGTCTTTTTGCCGTAATGAAGTTTTCCTTCTGCTTTTTTACCTCGCTACTGTTTCCCCAATTGGGTCCGGATTTAATAGAGAGCAGATAATAAATATTGGCTCGCTTAAATTCCAGATCAATGCCTTCCGCCGAGGATTTATGGCCGTTGTATAGTTCGTTGCCGATAAACAATGCTAATTCCTCTAGAAAACTTCCAAACAAGGTTCTTTCCCGCTGCGTGATATAATCGTAGAGAAATGTCTTTACCAGATCTTGCGCTAGTTCAATGCCCTTGGCTTTGAGCAGATAGGGATTCCGCTTTTTCAAAGCGTCGTCCAAAGACATTCCCCGCATGAGTTCTAAGCATCTTTGCTGAAAGTGACCGACGTTTTCCTCAATAAAACCAGCGATTTTTTCGTTCCCCTTATTCATTTCCCGTCTTTGCCCGGTTTATGTTGAAGCTTAAGCATAGTATTTTGTTTGGAAAGTTTCTTACACACTTGGTCGTAATAGTTTTTATTAATTTCAATTCCGATGGAGCGCCGTCTCATGCGTTCGGCAACCAAGATTGTAGTCCCCGATCCCATGAAGGGATCTAATACCATATTCCCGTCGGTGGTAAAAAGTTTGATGAACCATTCCGGTAGCGATTCAGGGAAGACGGCGCTGTGTCCTCGGTTGGAACATTCGGCGGCAAGGTGTAGCACGTTGGTAGGATAGACAGTTTTTTGCCAACCCAATTAGAAATGTTTCTTCCCATACCGCTTCCCGTGGCCGGCTTGCTGCGGGTAAGATCATTTTTGCCAAGTTTCCTTAGGCGGCCTTCTGCCCAGCCGCCGATAGGAATTCGGACGGCGTCTTGAAACATTTGAAAACGACGTTGTTTGTTGAATTGCAGGAGTCGTTCCCATGCGTCTCGAAATCGATTGGGCCATTTCCCCGGATAGGCGTTGCGTTTGTGCCATATAAATTCTTCCGTCCAGAGCCATCCTTGTTTTCGCATGGCGAGAATGAGTTCCATCACGTAGATATGCCGTTCGCCGTTGACGGCGTTTTCTTTGATGTTGAGGATGAAGGTTCCCGTGGGCTTCAGCGCTCTGAAGAGTTGTTTGGCAATGGGGAGAAACCATTCTACATACCTGTCGGGAGGAATGCCCCCGTAAGTCTTCCGGCGACGCTCGGCATAAGGAGGAGAAGTTACGATCAGATCGACGCATTCAAGGGGTAGTTTTACCAATACTTCACGGCAGTCTCCCAAATAGACTGCGGCGTTCCCCGAAGCAAATGAATGCCTGTCGGTTTTTACCGCGTGAGTGTTTGATTTCCAAACGGTCGCCATTATCGAATCTAAATATAAGCCAAATTAACGTTTGTGTCAACAGAGAATTTTCCCGTACAAATGGTTAAGTTTGCACGAGAAATTTCTCGTTTAAACTTCCCGCCTTGTAGACGAGACGTTCGTTGATGTCGAGATAGAAACACCGGACTGAAAACAATCCCCATGTTGCCTACACTCTACGAAACTACCAGCTAATACCCGCCCCTTGGGAAACCTCAGCCGTATATTGTCGAATTTCCAAAGCGGGATTCCATAGAACACGATCCCAAGAAATATAAAGAAACGCCATAAAACAAAATCGGCCAATATGAAACTTTTCTCTTCATTCCCCATTCCTCCCCTCAATCAGGCGGTATCGCTTTATTTCCCTTGTCGAACAACTAATTGGCGCCCGCCTTCCCTTGTTTGTAAAGCTATCGCCTTTTAGACAAACAGAGCCTCTTTCCTCTCACACAACGAACAAACACTCCAACGCATATTTGCGTTCATAACCTAGTTTAGTATGACGAACGCAAATCTCGCCTAGCAACAAGTCGTTTTGTTCAAGTGGGAAAGTTCGACGCGCCCTATCATTTATTGAGCTCTCTTTATGAACCAAACTCTTGGGAGGATACGAGGTTGTCATTGTTGAAAAACCTTACAACAACGAAGGCGAAACGGCCTAATCCCGTTGCTTGGGGTTACCTCAGCGTCTTTGCGGGCCAACTCTTGCCTAGTGGGGAGGTTGTTTGTTATTGGAGTTGGCGCGCAAGGCGGGATATTCATTAGCCTTGCCAAAGTCCTAAGACTCTTCCGCAGTCCCATCCTCACCTCATCTAAATCGGCCTGCCAAGTCTCCTAAATTCCCTCATACGCGAATGCGCTTTGCAAGGCGCCGGTTGCTTGGCTGGGCGCCTCTTCCCGCCCGCTCTCTTGGCCAGCGCCATAACCGCTTTCTCCTTGCGCCAGAGAAACTCCCCTCTCTTTTCGATTGCCTCCCTCGAAAAGATGGGAATCAACGCCCCGCAGCTCCGCTGGAATAACCCCGCTCTCTCCTTTCTCCCGATAAATTCTCTATGGAACTTGGGGAAATAATCTTCCAAAAGAAATGTAAAAGAAAACGCCCCCCTTTTTAAACAAGAGGGGCGAAACCACGAAGATGCTCTCGGAAAATGCGGGATTCTCCTCAGCGCGCCGGCGTGCCAAAGCCCACTAAACCAAGAGACTCTTCTTGGCCTTCTTGGCCGGGCGCGGTGCTTCCCTCAATTAAACCGCCCGCATTCCAGCCCACTAAACCACCTACCCCAATGTTCCCCAAAACCGCCGCATGAACATGGCTGTCCGCTATATGGCCAAAGTTATGACCCACTAAACCCCCAACGCTGTTCGCTCCTGCTACCCGACCCCGAACAGAACAATTGCGAATAAGCCCTTGACTCAACCCGGCCAATGCACCCACAAAGTTAACCCCTTGAATATGAACGCCTTCTAAGCCTACATTGACCACTTGCCCCCGCTTGCCGATTGCGCCAAACAAGCCGCTTGGCTTCTCATAGAAAAGAGCGGCCTCGCTCTGGTCTTGGAACAGGTTAACAATCCCATGGTTGTTGCCTTCTAGAACGGCTTGGAAAGGGTTGGCGAAAACCCCGATGGACTGCCAGCCGTTTCCTTGATTCCAAAAGGGGTCTGCTTCATCGGCTTGATTGTTTTTGTGAGAATCAAAGTGGAGGTTCGTTGTGAGTTCGTAGCCTTGGGCTTGGGTATTATTGGGAAGCCCCATGTTGGCGATGGCGCTGGGGAAGGCTTGGTTGTAAGCTTTGGCAAACTCTTCTTTGTCGGGTTGGCCGTCGCCGTTCAAGTCCCAGCGAATCGCATTCAGCTGCGTCAAGTTGCTAACATCAATCAAGCCGTTATCATCTTGGTCGTAATCTACAGGCTCGCTGTTTGTGGGCGGTTCTGGGGCAACGGGTTCTTCGGGTTCTACGATGTCTTTGCCGTTGGGTTCTTCCAGGATGGTGTGGGCAAGAGTTATAGAAACGACGCCGGCGTTGTTGTTGGCGATAAAGCCATTGCTGGCGGGGATGGAGTGCATGATGTATGCTTGCTCGTTGGTGTCGGCGGCTTCTGCGCTGGCCGTCACGGTCACGGTTTGATAGGTCTGCCAATTGTTTTGATTGAACATCAGCTTGCTGGGGGTCACGGTGACTCCGGGATGCGCGGTTTGTATGTTGACGATCATGTTTCTGTTTTGAGAGGAAGTGGCCCGCACTTGATAGGTGTCACTGCCACTTTCACTGAGAGACAAGCTAGTTGTTTGGAACATGAGCGATGGCAAGGTTACTCCGCCGGGCAAGGAGACGTGAACGTTGACCGGGGGCGCAGGCTCATCATCGTCTATGATTTCGACTCTCACCGTTCTAGGCTGAAGGATGCTGTTAGTGGGATCCCTCAAAATTACGCTGAAAGATTCGTTTGGTTCGTCTAATTCATCCCCCAGTATGGGAATGGAGATGATCTGGTTGGTTGTGCCGGCGAGGAAGGTAAGCGTGCCGCTGGCGGCGATGTAGTCTTCGCCGGCAATCGCCGTGCCGTCTTGCGTGGTGTAGAGGACGGAAGTGGTTCGGCCTGAGGCTTGGCCAAGTTGAACTTGAAACTCGGCGTTGGTTGCGCCTTCGTTGCCTTCGGTTACCTCCAAAATATGCGCGTTCAGCGGAGAAGACAAAGAGACGGTTGGCGGCTCTTCGTCGTCTGTGATGGTAACGGTGGCCGTCAACTCAGAAACGCCGCCGAGGAAAACAGCATTGGCGGGATTGCTGAGAGTTAGAGTAAAAGTTTCTCCATCGAGTTCGTCCAAGTCGTCGTTTATAATGCGAATGTTTATAGGTTGCGTCGTTGAGCCGACAGGGAAGGTTAAAGTGCCTCTGATGGCCGCGTAGTCTTCGCCGGCGGTTGCCGTGCCATCTTGCGTGGCGTAGTCTACCGAAACCGACTCAATATTAGAGTGTCTATTCAAAAGTTCAACACGGAACGGGGCATGGACGATGCTTCCTCTATAGGGTTCGAATATCTCCAAAGAGGAGGGAGTGATGGAGATGGTTGGGGGAATGAGTTGATAATTAAATTGGGAGCCAAGATTAAGAGAATAACGACCTCTGTCGAAGATACCCATCGGCAGGGAAATGAACGGATTGCTTCCAATGGATAGTTGCGTCAACCGAATATTCCTGTCAAACACCCTTGCAGGCAAGGTGGACAACCGGTTGTCATTAAGGTTTAATTCAGACAAATTGACGAGATTGTCGAATATCCCCGATGGTAAAGATGTCAGTCGGTTGGATTCAAGATACAACATTCTCAAGTTGACATTGTTGTCGAATATCCCCACCCGCAAGGAAGACAACTGATTGTTGTAAAGATACAGCGTTCGCAAGTTAGTGAGCTCGTCGAATATCCCCACCCGCAAGGAAGTCAACCGGTTGTTGTCAAAATACAGCGTTCGTAGGTTAGTGAGCTCGTCAAATATTCCCGCAGGTAAGGATGTCAACCGGTTGTTGTCAAAATACAGCGTTCGCAGGTTAGTGAGCTCGTCAAATATCCCCGCAGGTAAGGATGTCAACCGGTTGTTGTAAAGCCACAGACCTTGCAAGTTGGTCAGCTCGTCAAATATCCCCGCCGGCAAGGAAGTTAACCGGTTGTTGTAAAGCCACAGACCTTGCAAGTTGGTCAGCTCGTCAAATATCCCCGCCGGCAAGGAAGTTAACCGGTTGTTGTAAAGATACAGATTTTGCAAGTTGGTCAGTCCGTCAAATACCCCAGACGGCAAAGAAGTCAACTCGCTGCGGGAAAGATCCAGAGTTTGCAGGTTGGCGAGTCCTTCGAAGTCGCCTGCTTGCAGGGAAGTAAGTTCGCGGTTGTAGAGGCTGAGAGAAGTGACGCTGCTGAGTTGGGCGAGGTTGGTGACTTGTGTGTATTGCGTAATGCCGGCACCTAAGGCAACCAGAATGGCGTCGGCTACCTCCCTTGTTCTGCCATGCAAAACACTGTCGGGATGAATTGCCGATGGCGAACGCAAATTACCATCATGATACAAATCTCTCAAATTGACGAATTGCTCGAATAAATCGAACGACACTTGCAAACGTGAATTTCCTCTAAGATCTATCGTTTGTAGGTTGGTGAGACCTTCGAGGTCGCCGGCTTGCAGGGAAGTCAGTCCGAGGTTGCTGAGATCCAGAGAAGTGACGCTGCTGAGTTGGTCGAGGTTGGTAACTTGATTGTATTGCGTGATGCCGGCGCCTAAAGCATCCAGAATGGCGTCGGCTACCTTCTTTGCCCTGCCATGTAAAACACTGCCGGGAGAAATCGCCCACGGCACACTATCGCCATTATATGTTTCCAAATTGATCAACTGCTCGAATAAATCAAACGACACTTGCAAACGTGAATTTCCTTCTATATCCAGCGTATGTAGGTTGGTTAACTCGTTAAATATCTCCGCCGGCAAGGAAGTTAGACGGTTGTCGCCAAGCTCCAGCGTTCGCAGGTTGGTGAGTTCGTCGAATATTCCCGCAGGCAGAGAAGACAGCCGGTTGTCTTCTAAATCCAGTCTTCGCAGATTGGCTAGATTGTCAAATATTCCCGCAGGCAGGGAAGTCAACCGGTTGAGTCCCAGTCTTATTATTCGCAGGTTGGTCAGATTGTCAAATATTCCCGCCGGCAAGGAAGACAGCCGATTGCGAAAAAGACTCAGTGTTCGCAGGTTGGCTAGATTCTCAAATATCCCCGCCGGCAAGGAAGTTAATCCTGAGTTATCATGAAGATACAGCGTTCGCAGGTTGGCTAGATTCTCAAATATTTCCGCAGGCAAAGAAGACAGCCGGTTGTCGTTAAGATACAGCGTTTGCAGGTTGGTGAGCTCGTCAAATATCCCTGACGGCAGGGAAGTTAACTGGTTGTCTTGAAGACTCAGTTCTTGCAGGCTGGTGAGGCCTTCAAAGTCGTCCGCTTGCAGGGAAGTGAGATCGATGTCGTTAAGGATCAGAGAAGTGATGCTGAGTTGGGCAAGGTTGGTGACTTGGGTGTATTGCGTGATGCCGGTGCCTAAAGCCTCTAGGATTTCGTCGGCTATCTGCGTTCTCCTGCCATGCAGAACACTGGTGGGAGAAAATACCCTCGGAAGATCAAAATCAAGATATAAATTCCTCAAATTGGTCAACCCCTCAAATAATTCAAACGAGACTTGTAGGGAACGTCGAGGGTAACCCCAACTTGAACTGACTCTTACAAGATTCAGCGTTTGCAGGTTGGCTAGATTGTCAAATATTCCCGCCGGCAAGGAAGACAACTGGTTATCGTTAAGATTCAGTGTTTGCAGATTGATCAGCTCGTCGAATATCCCTGCCGGCAGGGAAGACAGCCGATTGCGAGAAAGACTCAGCGTTTGCAGGTTGGTGAGTTCGTCAAATATCTCCGCCGGCAAGGAAGTCAACCAGTTGCCGTTAAGATTCAGTGTTTGCAGGTTGGTGAGTTCGTCAAATATCTCCGCCGGCAAGGAAGTCAACCGGTTGGTATGAAGACCCAGCCATTGCAGATTGGTGAGGCCATCAAAGTCGCCGGCTTGCAGGGAAGTGAGTCCGCGGTTCTCGAGGTTCAGAGAAGTGACGCTGCTGAGTTGGGTGAGGTTGGTGACTTGGGTGTATTGCGTGATGCCGGCGCCTAAAGCATTTAGGATTTCGTCGGCTATCTGCGTTCTCCTGCCATGCAAAACGCTGCCGGGAGAAATTACCCACGGCGCGCTGCCACCATTATATGTTTCCAAATTGATCAATTCCTCAAATAAATCAAACGACAATTGCAAACGTGAATTTCCTATAAGATCCAAAATTCGCAGGTTGGCGAGCTCGTCAAATATCTCCGCCGGCAAGGAAGTCAACTGATTGTTGCGTAGATACAGCCTTTGCAGGTTGGCGAGCTCGTCAAATACCTCCGCCGGCAAGGAAGACAACTGATTGTTGTTTAGATTCAGCGTTTGCAAGTTAGTGAGCTCATCGAATATCCCCGCAGGCAAGGAAGACAAGCGGTTGTTGTAAAGGGGCAGAGTTTGCAGGTTAGTGAGCTCGTCAAATATCCCCGCAGGCAAGGAGGCCAACAGGTTGTTGTAAAGATGCAGCGTTTGCAGGTTAGTGAGCTCATCGAATATCCCCGCAGGCAAGGAAGACAAGCGGTTGTTGTAAAGATACAGCGTTTGCAAGTTGGTCAGCTCGTCGAATATCCCCGCAGGCAAAGTGGTCAACCGGTTGTTGCGAAGATTCAGCGTTTGCAAGTTGGTCAGCTCGTCGAATATCCCCGCAGGCAAGGAAGACAATTGATTGATGTAAAGATGCAGTGTTTGCAAGTTGGTGAGTCCTTCGAAGTCGCCTGCTTGCAGGGAAGTAAGTCCGCGGTTGTAGAGGCTGAGAGAAGTGATGCTGTCGAGTTGGGCAAGGTTGGTGACTTGATTGTATTGCGTGATGCCGGCGCCTAAAGCATCCAGGATGGCGTTAGATACCTGCCTCGTTCTGCCATGCAAAACACTGCCGCGAGAAATTGTCCGCGGAACAGGATTATCAAGATACAAGTTTCTCAAATTGGGCAATTCCTCAAATAAATCAAACGACAATTGCAAACCTCCTGCATTCTCTCTAAGATCCAGCGTTTGCAGGTTGGTGAGTTCGTCAAATATCCCCGCCGGCAAAGATCTCAATCCGTTGCCGTTAAGATTCAGTGTTTGCAGGTTAGCGAGCTCGTCGAATATCCCAGAACGCAAACCAGTCAATCGATTGTCTTGTAAATCCAGTGTTCGTAGGTTGGTCAGCTCGTCAAATATTCTCCCCGGCAAGGATGTTAACTGGTTGTTGTCTAGGTTCAGCGTTTGCAGGTTGGTGAGTTCGTCAAATATCCCCGACGAAAAGGGCGTTAACCGATTGTTATGTAGATTCAGTGTTTGCAGGTTGATGAGCTCGTCGAATATCCCTTCAGGCAAGGAGGTCAAGTGATTGCCGTGAAGATCCAGCGTTAGCAGGTTGGTGAGATCGTCAAATATTCCCGCCGGCAAGGAGGTCAACAAGTTATTGTAAAGTCCCAGCCATCGCAGGCTACTGATGCCTTCAAAGTCGTCTGCTTGCAGGGAAGTAAGTTCGCGGTTGTAGAGGCTGAGAGAAGTGACGCTGCTGAGTTGGGCTAGGTTGGTGACTTGGTTGTATTGGGTGATGCTGGGGAGATTCCTCAGGATTTCGTCGGCCACTCGCACTGTTCGACCGTGAAGGGCGGAGCCGGGGCTGTTGACGGTGTTTTCCACTGCATGGAGTAAATTGTAGTGAAGAACATATCCACCGGTTCCTGTTGATCTAGAATGCCGCACGCGGACGTAATAAGTTCCCGGACTCACCTGACGGCTGATCCGAAAGTTATCGTAGCCTATTCCGGAGTATGGTCCGCTATCGTCGTTTCGAGCCAATTCTCTCCCAGAACTATCCAGCAAATAGCCGTAGGTATCCGTCCTACCCGTGCTGTAAACCGTCAACGTCTGTGAGAATTCGACTGTGATTCGAAACTCTTCTGTTTCCCCACGATTAATGTAGCTATTTCGCACAACATCGCGGGATACGGTCTGGACGGTAGTTTGCGTCATTGCAGTTTGCTGGCCAAAAACAACAGCGGCCAGCAGGCCGACGACCAACAACGAGTAGAAAGGATTGTTATGTTTCATAAAATGATGTGCTTTTATAGTTTAGGATTTCTATTGTAAAAAGGAAAATTCTTGGCGCGCGTTGTTTTTTTCTTGGGTTCTGGGGATTTTCCGCTTTCGCCATTTTGGAAAGTTTTGCGGCAAGGCCTGTGGCCATGCGGTTGGGTTTCTCTTTCAAGGAGAGAGAGTGCCCGTCCGAATTCATCCGGCGGTAATTATTGCTGCCGCCGCTTTCGCGCAAGAGGTTCACGGCGGAGAAGGTTGGGCTTGGCCAAGTCGTTACCTTCGCGGGAGAAGAGGGGAATTCGTCCCCCCCCCCCCCCCCCCCCGCGCAAGCGAGGAAGCGAAGGGAACGGGCAACAGGAAAAAGGAAAGGAGAAGGGCGATCTTTTTCAAAACGAACGGGATTCGGAGGCCTTTCGGGACCGTCTTGCATGATTTCGTCAACTAAATCTTCCTTCATAAACTGTCTCAATTTCCCGGATCTTCGTCTCCAAAGAGCGAGAAAATAAACGGGATCAAAATCCAAAGCAAGTTTTTTTCCGAGGATTTTTTTTGTTTTGGATTTGCTTGGGGGTGGGGTGGGATTAGTGTTGAAGGTTTTAGGAGGTGAAAAGGTTTTGGGAAGGTTTTTGGCGCAGGTTGTTTGGTTCTGAATGGTTTCGGTTGGGGGTTTGTGTGGTTTATTTTTTGGGGTTGGCGGGTTGGTTTGCTACGGAGAGGTTTTGGCGGGCGACGCCGGCGGGGATGCGTCCGGAGCTTAGGATTAGTGTTTGGGATGCGGTGGGGTCTTGTCGATGGCAGGGCAAGGCCAAGCGGCAGGAGTCGGCGGGGCGGTTTGAGGAGGCTTTGTTGTCTTGGCGTTTGGCTGTGAAGAGGCATCCGAGTGTGGGGGCTTTGCGAGGTTTGATGCGGTTGCAAGCGCAAGCGGTGGTAGATCCGCAAGATTGGAATTGGCGGTTTGCGGGGCGGGATTGTATGCGGTTGTTGGGATTGACGCAGACGAATTTGGCGGATTTGGAGTTAGTTGCGCGGGCGCTGAATCGGTATGGGTTGGGGCGATGGACAATGGATGTTTTAGATGGGTATGGGGGGGATTGGTCGGGTGGTTTGGAGCGGGAGTATTTACGGGCGTTATGTTTGGCGGGGCGAGTGGAAGACTTTGCGCGTTGGGGGGAGCGGATTGGGGTGGAACGGGATGGAGAAGGGGAGATGCGGCTTTTCCGGGCTACTTATTTGGCCGGTTGGGGTGGGCCGGCGGAGGCGGTTGAGGGTCTGGCTTTGTTGGAGGCGGCCAAGGAGGATGGGGAAACGGAGGTTTTGGCGCATTGGCTTTCGCTTTTCGTGGATTATGTGAGGTTGGATGTTGAGGGGTATAGACGGTCTCTTCATTTTTTGGCGCGAAGGAAGGCTGATTTGCTTTCTTGTCATGTGAATTATTGGAATCTTTTGGCAGGGATGGGGCAGAAGGAGAGGGCATTTTGGTTGGCGACGCGTTATTTGCGTCGTTCGGATTCAAGGCGGCTTTCGGATTCGACGGTGGAAGGGGCAAGTGTAGCGGAGGCTTTTATGAATATGGGGAGGGAGGGTCGCGCTTTTGAGTATTTGCGGCGTTTGTCGGGTAGTCTGAGTGGTGGATTTGTGGAGGATTGGCGGTTGAGGATGGCGGATTTTTTGATGGCTACGGAGCGGTGGAGGGAGTTGGAGGAATTGGCGTTGTCTATTCGGGGAGACCGCCGAACGGGAGAGGTGATGAGGGGGTATAGTTTTTTTTGGGAAGGAGTTTCGGAAATGGAGCGGGGCCGGGAAGGCGTTGCAAGGAAGGCTTTTGAAAGAATTAGCGATTATTCATTGGAAGAGGGAGAGAGGGGGTTGTTTGTGGCTTCTTATTTGTTTCGGTTTGGGTTTTACGGCATTGCGCGGGACGTTCTTATGAGGTTGAGGGATAGGCATGGGGATAAAACGGTGTTTTGGCGTTTGCTTTTTGTGGCGGCGAAGGAAATTGGCGCGTCGCGGGAATTGTTGCTCGCAACGGAAAATCTTTATCGTCTGAGGCCGCATGATGCGGCGGCGAGGAATGATTATGCGGCGGTGTTGTTAAGTTTGCGGATTCGTTTTGAGGAGGCGATGTTGTTGACTGACAAAGGGATGCGGCAGAATCCGCATGATGAGGCCGGGAAGATTCATCGGGCGCGGTCGCTTTTGTGGGCTGGGCGAATGGATGAAGTTTCCTTTTTGTTGGATTCGATTAACGAGAAGCTCCTTATAGGGGCGATTGCGCAGAGTTTTTATCTTGCGCGGTTGGATCTTGAATTTCAGAGGGGTCGCATCGCGGAGGCGCATAAGTGGAGCGGTAAAATTCGGCCGAAGTTGTTGTTTCCCGGCGATCGGCGGCTTTTTCGGGAGATTGGGGATCGGTTGGCGGTTGTGTCCGTCAAGTCCGGGATTGTTTTGCCTTCCGTCGATTGACTTGGTTTGTTGGCGAATGTTCTGTTTAGGCGAGGTAGCGGCGCCAGACTTTCGGCGTTAGCGATTGCAAATCCATAATGGTGAGGAAGTCGATTGTTTTGAACTCTCGATCCAGCGCGGGCGGGCCGCAGATTTTTGCTCCCAGAGACAGGTAGGCGGCGAGGAGTTTGGGGATTTTGATTGGGGTTTGCGGGGGCAAAGAGTTGGATTCGTCGGGGAGACATTCGAAACCGGGTTTGGGATGGGTTTGGAAGCGGGGTTCGGCAAGGTGATTGGGGGCAAGCCTTTCGAATGCTTTGTAGCCGTAGTGGGGATTTTGGCTTGTCAGCGAGCTGCAACCGATGAGGAAACGGAGTTGGTTGGTTTTGGCGAACTGCGCAATTTGCTTCCACAGCAAGTTGAGGACAGCCAGATTGCGATGGTTTTTATGGATGCAGGCTCTGCCTAACTCGAGGATTTGAGGGCGCAGGGATTCAAAGATTTGAAAGTCGAATTCTTGTTCGCTGTAGTATCCAAAGTGCCGTCTTGCGGTGGTTCCTGTTTGGAACCGGTAAGTGCCGACGACGTTTTCGGTTTCTTGGTCGGAGACGATCAGATGTTCGCAGACTTGGTCGTATCGATCTTGGTCGAGATGCGTCAGGTAAGAATGGTCGAGGCCTTCGTCCAGTTCCATATTGAAAACTTGGAAGCGGAGTTTTTGGGCGGCTTGGACTTCGGTCTTTGTGTCGGCCAGTTTGCAGGTGTATCGTGCGGTTGCAATCATGGATGGTTGATAAATTATTGCGCAATTCCGATCATTCTGGACGCCGAATTCTACGATAACTTCACCGCAAAGTTACAAATTGGAAACAAAGAAGCCGTTGTTTCATTCTAAAAGTCTTGGCAAAAAGGTGGTTAGATCGGGCAAGTAAGTGACCAAAACGACGCCGATTAGGAACACGGCCAACACCGGCAGGGCCGCTTTGGCGACTTCAAGGATGGGTTTGTCAAATCGATAGGCCGCGAGGAAGAGATTCATTCCCACCGGCGGCGTCAAGTAGCCCAACTCCAAATTCACCAGAAAGAGGATGGCTAGGTGAACGGGGTCTATGCCGAATTTTGCCCCCAGAGGAATGAGAAGCGGCACGATGACGACAATGGCCGAATAGATGTCCATCAAACATCCCGCCAAAATGAGAAGCAGGTTGAGGGCAATGAGAAACGTCCATTTCGAATCGAAGGTTGCCGCGCTCCACTCCACCGCTTTGTCCGGGATTTCGGCGTCCACTAGAAAATTGGTAAAACCGTAAGCAACGCCGAGAATCAAGAGAACCCCGCCAACCAACAAGCCGCATTGGACAAACACCTTTGGCAAATCTCGGGTAAAACTTAAGTCCCGGTGAACGACCGTCTCGATGATTATGGCATACAAGGCCGTCACCGCCGCTGCTGCTGCCGGGGTGCTAAAAACCCCGCTGAAAAGCGAGCCAAGAGCCACCGCCGGCAACAACAACTCCCACTTGGCCGTCCAAAGAGAACGCCGAACGTTCCGAAGAGAAAACCGCGCTTTTTCTCTCGGCACGGCAGGCACCTGAGTCGCTCCCCAAAAAGCCAGCAGTCCCAGCATAAGAAAGCCGGGAATGGCGCCGCCCAAGAAAAGTTTTTCCAGACTCAAAGCAATCTCTCCGCCCGAATTAGCGACGATGAAGTAGAGAATGACCGGCAACGATGGAGGGAAGAGAATTCCAAGAGAGCCTGCCCCGGCAAGAAAGCCGAGAGCGTTTTTTTCACTGCACTTGGCGGCCAGCAAAAGCGGCAGCAAGAGCGGGCCGAGCGCCAAAATCGTGACCCCCGAACCTCCGGTAAACGAGGTGAAAAAAGCGCAGACGAAAACCACCACCAAAGGAGGCCCCGCCCGAAATTGCCCGGCGAGACTTTGAAAGACCGCTACTAGACGCGTCGACGCTTTGCTTTCGGCCAGAACAAAGCCGGCCAAAGTGAAGAGCGGGATGGCCGGCGCCAATGATTCAGTGGCCAACGAGTATTGACTGACAGCCACGGAAGCAAGAGGGATTTGCTCCGCCCAAAAGGAAATCAGCGCCGCGCCGCCCAGAGCTGTGAAAATTGGCGACCCCAAAAAAGCCGCCAAAATCAACAAAATCATGGCCGGCAACCACAAGCTTTCCAAAGACGCCGGCAAATGCCGGGGCAGAAGCCAACCGAGCAAAAGCAACAACGCCGCCCCGCCCAGAGCGGCGATTCGAGAGTGCCAACCGTTGCCGACGTTCCAGAGAATGCGGACGGCAATGGCGGCAAAGCCCAAAGGAATGACCAACTGCAACGCCCACTTTTGAACGCCGTAAGCAATGGCGCCGGACGGTTCACTGGCGATCATTTGGATGCCGGCGACGCCCAAAGCAACGGTGATGGCGACAGCAATTGAATGGGAGAATATTTTGATGCAAGGCTTCCAACGAAGGGGCGCGAATTGGGAAAACGTGGAAATGGACAGAAGGCGGTTTTCTCGGGCGGCGACCGAACCGCCAATCATCGCAATGATTAGAGTTAGGTGTTGCGTAAAGTCGGAGGCTCCCGTGATGCCAAAGCCAAACGGGCGGAAAATTCTTTCGAGGATTGGGATGGCGATCAAGAGAGCGACGGCCGCAATCAGAAGCGCATTCTCCGCTAAGGAAAAAGCCTTGCCGGCCGACGAAACTCTGTCGGATTGCCGAGCCGGGTTTGGAGAGGTGGATGGGCTCGCCGTCATTGCCGGCGAAATTCGTTTAGCCATTCGTTCACGCGGTCAAAGACGTCCGCCGGGATAATCTTCCCGCGAATCAAGGGATACACTTCTTCGGACGCCTGCTTCCACTGCGCTTTGGTTTCGTCTGAGATTTTGTGAACTTGAAGGCCTCGTTTTTTCATGGCGGCGATGGCTTTTGTTGCGTCTTCTCTGTCTGTTTGTTGGATGCGTTGGCCGGAGGTTTTGGCGATTTCCATGACGGTTGTTTTGGTGTCGGCGTCCAGTCGGTTCCAGGCTCTGGTTGTCAGCACGGCGGCGCCGACGAGTGGCGCCCAGTTGAGGTCCAACATATGCGGCGCTTTGGTGTCCACTTGGGTGGCGTTGGCGTAAACGGGAGGCATTGGCACGGCGGTGATCAGGCTGGTTTGCAGTCCGGTCAAGATGTCTTTGGTTTCAAGGGGAACGGGGTGGAAGCCCGCCGTTTTGTAGAGGTTCACAACTTCGGGACTGCCCGCCCAAGTGAATATCTTCAATTGCCTGAGGTCGTCCGGCGTGGCGATTGGCGTTTTGGTGAAGAAGTGAACCCATCCGGCGTTGATCCAGAACAAAACTTTGAAGCCTTTTTCCTCCAGCCGCTCTTCCAGCAAGGGCTGCAGTTTGGCGCCGATGTGGTCGACTTCATCCAGAGATTCGAACATCAAGGGAAGATTTTGAAGGCCGGAAACGGCCGGCTCAATTTCAGTGAGGCCGACGGCGGTTAGCAGGCCGGCTTGTAGTTGGCCGATGCGCATTCTGCGAACAACTTCAGATTCGCCTCCCATGCGCCCGCCGGGATAAATGGTCAAAGAGAGGCTTCCTTGGGTGGCATCTTTCCATTGTTTGCCCATTTTTTTGAGTTCGTTGTGGTAGGAGGAACCTTGCGGCGCCAAAGTGCCCAAGCGGATGCGTTGCGCCGCTTCTAGAGGCTGCGCTTGATGCCAAAGGGCGAGGAGAGAGAGAGCCAGGAACTTTTGGAGAATGCCTCCGATGTTGGAAGAAAAGGCAAAGAACGGGCCGGGCAAAGTCGGGCGGAATTTATTCGTTTGGGAGTTGGTTTTCATTTAGCAAAAAGAGTTCGTCCATTTGGGTCAAAAGCCATTCGGCTCTTTTTTTCATCAATAAATTGACCAAGCGCGCTTTTGGATGTTCATCAATGTTAATGGCAAGGGCCTGGTTTAATAGAGATTGAAACTCGCGGGCATCCTGAATCTGCACCGAAACCGCCTCCGCCAACGAGACGTAAGGCGACAAAAGGCGGCCCTTGCTTAGATGAATGGCGGCTTGGAAGCGGGCTCTGGCTCGCATTTCCCAGCTGTCGCCGTCGTCTTGACGGTTCATTTCGTAGGCGATCAAAAAGCTGTGGATCGCGCCCTCTCCCCAATCGGCGTCCAGCTCAAAAGCGCGGTCGATCAGCGCTTCCATCTGCGGCAGTTCGGCCACCAGAAAAGGATCGTCTTTGCCGAGGTTAATGGCCGCCGCCCAAGCCGCCGCCGTCCAATAAAGAGTCTCCACAGATCTCTTTTCCACAGAGGAGGCTGTTTCGCGAGGCGATTGGGCTAATCTAGAGAGAAAATCCGGCCTTTTGATTTGAAGGTTGCGCAAGCCGTGATCGCGCGCGCGCAGGAAGAGATTTTTGGCGCGCCGCCGCAGATGTTCGGCTTGGCCGTAGTCCTCCGCTTCCAAATAATCCGCTTCTAATTGGATGAATCCGTAGGCGTATTGAGTGAAGTAAGCGGCGGCGGCGGTTCGCAATCGGGCGTGATTCGGCGTTTCTTCCAGCACGGATTCTATCAGTTTCAGCGTAAAAGGGATGGCGTCTCTGGCGAGTTCTGGATCCGGCTCTGAAGAGAAAGTCGTTCCGGCGGAGGCCAGCGTGTTTCCAATCTGGTTCATGGCGGTTTTCTGGATGGAACAGCCGGCTCCTGCAACGACCAGAAAAACCGTCAGAAAGATTGTCCGCAGGATGGGACTCAATGAAACTCTATCAAACACGCATTTAACTTTATACGAATCTTCCCTTTGTTTTCAAGACCAAAAACTTTGTGGGTTGGGAAGTAAGTTCGCGCAAAATGTTCTCGTTATTGCCGCGGAACACTTGCTTTCCGCAGGGAGTTTGCTACAGACTCTACTCGGTTTTATGCTGACAATTTCGAACGTGAGCAAAGCCTATGGCGCAAAAGTGTTGTTCTCCGAAGCGTCTCTGCAGGTAAACCCAGGAGATTGGATTGGATTGGTGGGACCAAACGGCGCGGGCAAAAGCACTTTGCTGAAAATGGCGATGCGCCAAGTGGATCCGGACGCCGGCGAGATTCGATGCCGGCGAGGCGCCGTCTTCGGCTATCTCCCTCAGGAGATGAAGATGAAGGGAGAGGAGACGGCGCTGGAACGGGCAACCGCCATTACGGAAGAACATGCGGCACTGCGCCGGGTTGTCGTCGACGAAACAAGGGACGCAAACGAATTGGGAATGTCGATAGAAGACGCTCATCAGAGGTTTCAGGAACTGGACGGCTACGCGTTGGAGGCCAAGGCGGCAAAAATGCTGCGCGGGCTGGGGTTTGCGGATTCTGATTGGACAAAGCCGTCCGGGTCGCTCAGCGGCGGTTGGATGATGCGCTCCCACCTGGCTCGGCTCTTGGTGCAGGAACCGAGTCTTTTGATGCTAGACGAACCAACCAATCACCTCGATTTGCCCTCATTGTTGTGGTTGCAAAGTTACTTGCAAAAATATCAAGGCGCCATTTTGCTCATTTCCCACGACCGCGAGTTTTTGAACCAGATAACAGACGCGATTGTGGACGTCGGAGGAGCCAAGATTCGTCGCTATCGAGGCAATTACGACGACTTTATTGCGCAGAAAAGCGCGGCCGAAGAGCAGGCGGAAGCCTCCTATAAAAGTCAGCAGAAAGAAATCCACCGCTTGATGACTTTTGTGAACCGATTTCGAGCCAAAAACACAAAGGCCCGACAGGCGCAAAGCAAACTCAAACAGATTGAGCGGATGGAAAAAGCGACGGCACCGGCCTCCAAAGAGCGCACGGTTCAGTTTTCCTTCCCCCAACCGAAGCGAAGCGGCTTGCGCGTGATTCGCTTGGCGGGCGTCACGCATTCCTACGGCGAAGTTCCAGTGTATCGCGGACTTCAGTTTGAAGTGGAACGGGGACGGCGGATTGGTTTGGTGGGACCCAACGGAGCCGGAAAGACGACCTTGTTGAATTTGCTGGCGGGAACCGAAGCCTTGCAAGGCGGACAAAGGATTCTGAGGAGGAACGTCGAAATCGGATTCTATTCGCAACATCGGGCGGATATGCTGGCGAGACATCGCACGGCGCTGGAGGAGTCGTTGGAATCCGCTTCGGCAGTCACAGAAAGCTATGCCAGAGATGTTTTGGGATGCTTCCTATTTCGCGGAGACGATGTGTTCAAACCGGTGAAAGTGCTGAGCGGAGGGGAAAAAAGCCGATTGGCGTTGGTCAAACTCCTGCTTAACCCGCCCAATCTGCTCCTCATGGACGAGCCGACCACTCATCTGGACATCGACAGCGTCGAGGCCTTGATTTTTGCCCTTCGCCAATTTAAAGGCGCCTTAGTTTTTGTAAGCCACGACGCTTACTTCCTGCGATCCTTGGCGCAAACCGTCATTCACGTTGAGGATGGCGAATTGACCCAATACCCCGGCGAATACGATTACTACTTAGAAAAACAATCCGAGCGGCGGCAACTTCGTCCTGCTTCTTCAGAGGCCAACGATTCAACGCCAAACGCCAAGGCATCCGTTCTTTCCTCAAAAGCGCGGCGGAGATTGCAAGCGCAAGCGCGTCAAAAACGATCTCAACTACTCCAGAATTGCCGTAAAAAAGTAGAAACGCACGAACGGCGAATCATAGAAATTGAAGCGCGCTTGACCGGATTGGGAGAAATCCTCTCAAACAAGGCAACTTACCGAGATGCCAAAGCCGCCAAAGCGTTAAAGCGCGAGGAAAAGGAAAAAAAAGAAGAACTTAAACAAGCCACAGCCGAATGGGAGCAGGCGGTGGCATCGTATTCGAAGGCGGTGGACGGCAAAAAAATCTAACGCCCTAGTTGGCTCAAATACTCAACCAAATTGACAAGGTCTGTTTGGCTGATCACCTGATCCAAGCCGCTGGGCATAATGGATACTCTCATCTGCCGTTTTTCGGAAACATCCTCTTGCAAGATAACCACGGATTCTCCCAAGAGATTTCGCATCGTGATCTGTCCGTCTTGCTCGCCGAGGAGAATTCCCGAAAACTCTTCCCCAGATTCCAAAGTAATTTCCCAGCCTTCGTAACCTACGGAAATGCCGGCGCTGGGATCCAAAATCGCCTCGTAGAGAGCGTCTTTGCCCAGTTTCTTCCCAATCTCTGAAAGATCGGGGCCGACATTTTTGCCAAATCCCTCAACTCGATGACAGCTGACGCAAGTATTCCGAGACTGCCTAAAAGCAATCCTTCCTTGCTCCACGTTTCCCGTCCGCTTGGCCAGTTCGCTTCGTTCCGGCAATTCTTCCGATCTAACGATGGCCGAAGATGGAACGAGTTCCTCAAATCCCTTCCGAATCTGGCTCCACGGAGTTTGCTTTAAGATGACGAGGGCTTGTCTTGCAAGTTTTGAAACATCTTCGGATGGCGACAACTTCAATGCCTTCAGCACGCGTTTGGCGCCTTCCTTTTGCCAACAAAGGGCGGATAACAGATCCTTTGCCGCCGATGATTCGAGATTGCGGTCAAAAAGAAAGGGAATGGCCGCGTCCATTGCTTTCGTTGAGGAAGTCCGAACTAACTGTTCCAGCAAAGAAGCGTCGAAATTCTTTTTGAAATAGTTCTCAACAGCCCGATCCTCTCCAATGTTGAGCAAGTAGACAATCGCTTGAGCGCTGGAAGGATGGCGAGGAAACTTGCTGGAAATCGACAGCAACGCCGCCGTCTGATTAGTGACGCCAAATCGAATCGTCAAATCAATAAACCCCGGTTGCCCCTTCAATGCGCCCAGAGAATCATCCACCAATTGGCGCACTTTCGTCGACTGCCGATAGAGTTCGGGATCTATCCGGTTCAGAATCTCAATGCGGGTCTGGATTACCGAATTTGAAGACGCAGACTCGCCGCACGTCGCTGTTGCCGAACCGAAAACAGGCAACGCGGACAAAATAAAATGCAGAGATTGAATAATCCTTTTGCCGCTCACGGCATCCTCTTTTTTCTTTGTTAGTCGTTCATCTTCCAAACGTTGTAGGATTCTTCGAAAGAAGTTCAGTTTAATCCATAAAAAAAGCCCCATCCGGCTAGGATGAGACTTTCCCAAAAATAGGAGGTAAAAGAAGGAAAATTACCAAACGGACTTATTCGACGTACTCAATTTCTTGGACGAAAAGGTTCGAGTCTATGGTCAACAGTCTTCGAACAATAACGTCGAACTGCCCCACTACCGTCTCCGCGATCTCCGGCGTTTTTGTCTCTACAGTTTGATCCAGAATGAAAATTACGTTCCTTTCACCGGTTTCCGGGTCTTCGCTGATGCCGTGTGTTACGCCTTCAAAAAGCGGGTAGGTTTCGAGGTCGGAGAAGTCTGCCTCCTCGTCGAGCAAAGTTGCCACTTTGCCCGGAGTGTTGCCTCCCTCTATTCCGATCCGAAGCGGAACGGAGATAATGATCGAATCAGAGGTTTCTACTCGTTCGTTGGATTGCAGAGCATCAACGCTGGATTGCAGGGCGCTAAAAAACGCCGTCAGTTGGGATTCTTGCTCGGGGAGGGTTCTTCGCACGTTGGTGGAGACGGCCGTCGCTTTGTGCGGCGCGGCAGAGGCCGCGCGAAGAGCAATCAGCGTAACTTGACCCGGATCAACAACGGCGGATGCCGCTCTGGCGATGGTGTGAGCGCTTTCAGGGAAAAGCCGAACGGCCTCGGTGACTACTGCCAGTGCAGTCTCCGGAGCCGCTTGAATGATCTCTCCCACAAGAGTTGGCGCCAACGCCTGACGCCCCTCCAAGAAAATCCGAAGCGTCCGAACGGCGATCCTCTCGCGTTCCGCTTCGGGCACGGACTTCACAATCTCGCTCGCTTTTGCAGGAAGCTCAACCACAGAAGTCGTTTTTGCCACCTCCCGAACCTCCTTTGCTGTCGAGGTTGGGTTCTTATTTTCCGATCCTGCCGGTCCTGTAATGGGACAGGCTGTAATGTGACAGGCGGTTAAAGTAGCCGCCGCCAGTGCCGCAATTGCGTAAACAATTCTATTTTTCATCGTCTTTATCGTTTAATCTACACTACTCGAAATTCGTATCTCGTCCCCAAGATTTTCCTAGTCCAAACAAAAAGTCAATCTTTTAAGCTTCGGTGACTCTCTCGCGTTCCGCTTCGGGCGCGGACTTCACAATCTCGCTCGCTTTTGCAGGAAGCTCAACCACAGAAGTCGTTTTTGCCACCTCCCGAACCTCCTTTGCTGTCGAGGTTGGGTTCTTATTTTCCGATCCTGCCGGTCCTGTAATGGGACAGGCTGTAATGTGACAGGCGGTTAAAGTGGCCGCCGCCAGTGCCGCAATTGCGTAAACAATTCTATTTTTCATCGTCTTTATCGTTTAATCTACACTACTCGAAATTCGTATCTCGTCCCAAGATTATCGCAGTCCAAACAAAAAATCAAACTTTTAATCGATATTTTTTCAAAAACTTTTTGCTAGGCGCCGCTTTTTCGGCATCTGCCAATCCAAAAGAGCCTTTATTCTACGAGCCGAATTCGGAAAAATCAACAAAAAAGTAACGATGCCAATCTTTTTTTGATTTTTCTTGGCCTGAATTCTCTGTCAGTCTCCGATTTCGTTCTCAAAACACAAAATCTTTTCCTTCTTTTACAGCACGTTTTGCTTTTGTCAACGTAAAATCTGATTTGGTTGAAGTCGTCGCAGTCTCGTCCCTCATTGCTCAAATTGAAGGTTGCCGTGTTTATTCAGCGCCGCTCGTCTATGAATTGCTTTAAACTTCCCCCGATCGGGCAGACGATGGCATACTCATTGCGTTATGTTGTCGCATAGACGAATCGCAACCTTCGTTCTTTTTCTTTGGTCGAGCGTCCCCGGAGATTTTGGCCTTTGGGCGCAAGTTCCCGGCAAGCCGGGCGACGTGGGGATTTATCGCTATCCGGCGGGAGATTCGGTTCCCTCCTCTCTCGTCACTAGATTGGAATTGCGTTGGGGACCAAAACATTCCAACACTCAGTGGAGCCGCTTGGACGCCTACAAAGCCGATGGCCGACGCTTTCGCGTTTGGTTGCTAGCCCGACGATCTCTTGCGGGAACCGCCGGGCAAGAGGCGTTCCCAATTAAACGTTACTTGTTTCAAGAAGGCAGCGAGAAGCCGGTTGAATATCAAAATCAATTTACCGGGGATGCCGTCTTGCCTTCGCACGGGTTTTGGCGCTATCAGTTGCCCAGAGCGCCGGACATTGCCCAAAGCGGTTTTGTCTTTCCCAAAAAAGTGTCTTTTCTAGGCCACGCATTCAATTTGGAGTCCGTCGGCGTTGAAGAACCTTTCCAGATTCCGCCCGCAAAGATCCTTCGGTTGCCGTGTAATTTAGAAGTTGGCGCCAAGCGGGATCGGCGGGATCGGCGGGAATTGAGGCGGTTTGACGGCGAGCCGGTGGATCTGATCCGCTATGAACCGGCCGATTACCCAGAACGCATCGGCCACGGTCAAACGACGTTCAACGCGCCGGCAGACCAAGTCCGATTCGTCCGCCGGGAATCGGTTTTCTATTGCGGCGACGATCCCTTGTCGATGCGTTATCCCGAATGCTTGTTCCGTAGCAACTATCTAGGTCCTAGCCCGGATTTTCTAGACGAACCTGCGGCCCGGACTTCGTTCGCTCTGCAAGCATCGCTCAAAGAAGGTCGTTTGCCGGCCTCAGAGTTGACGATTCCACGGGTTTTGAAACGTTTTCAAGCGGAGTTTGGAAAGGCGAAGCGCGCATCGAGGACTCTTCAACTTCAGAAGTTGCTGGCGTCGCGGCCGGATGTGTCGCTAGGCATGATGAAGGGGGCACTGTGGGATGCGTGGAGTTGGGAAACGCTGATCTCTTCGGGGGCGTATCAGTTGTGCGCGGCTGGGAAGGGAGGTCCGGCAGCGATTGTATACGAAGGACGCGAGGCCGTGAACCGGGATTTGCCGCTGTTTAACAGTGGCACGGGGGCGCAGTTTTCCACAGCAGACGCGCAGGCATGGCTGGATATGGTTTACGGAATGTTGCGCGGGGCGGCGCGTCTGAGCGGGAAACGCTGGGGAATTTCGATTTACGGCCAGTTTGAGAGGGCCGAGGCGTATCAGGCGTTGTGTTACGGCTATGAGTGCGGGGCTTCATTCTTCTTGTTCTGGACGGGAGCGGAAGAACACCACGTGCCTTATGAGGAGCAACTGGCCTTGTCGCGGTTCATCACGGAATATGCGAGGCAGCACCCGGATCGAAATGTCGACCGTTTGCGAAAAATGGCGGAGGTGCTGATCCTTTTCCCGGCGGGCTATACACTGCTGTCCAAAGAGCCAATGTGGTGGCTGCCGCCGCTACATTACGAGAAGAAGAATAAGCACGGCTTAAAGTATCGAGAGGTTTTGGCGCGAGTGGCGGCGGAAATGGAACGGTGCTATCGGGAAGGTATATGCTATGACTTAGCTTGGGATTGGGAAGGTTTTTTGGAGATCGGAAGCAATGCCATGAAGCCTCCGGAGCTGAAGGGGTATCGGGAAGTTATTCGGGTTTGCGAGGACGGACGAGTGATTGTGCAAAAAGATTTGAAAGAGGAAGTGTTCTATGAACCGCGCTGGCCAAAGCGCCCGAAGGGAAAGGCGCCGGGATTGAAGATCTCACTGTCCAGAGACGAAGGGCAGTCGCCAATGACTTTGGTTGCCCATGCGGAAGTAACGGAGCATCAGTCGCCGGTGCATTTCACTCCGGCTCACGATGAAAAAGGGGTATGGCGCAATACAAAGGTAATATGGCAACTATATGGACCCGGCCCGGATGATTTCGCGCATCTAAGCGAGCGGCACGATGTGAAGACGGGGCTTTTGCCCTTAGAATTGGACAAAGCGGGGGTGTATCGTTTGCGGGCTTCGGTCGTGGATCGAGCGGGACGCTCCACCGTCCAATGGAAAAGGATTATAGTAAAGCCTAGGAAAAACATCGCTATCGAACCGAACCCGGCATCGTCACCTTCCCCACAACCTCATCTCCCAGACTCCTCAGACCGAGCTGATGAAAGCGACTAACAAAACTTTTTGGGACAATTTACAATCCTAGTAAGTTAATAGTTAATTATGTTAGTCATTTTGAGGCTACAAGTCTTTTTGAATTTTTGGAGGAAGATTTTTTTGGGTTTTCCTCGTGAAAACTTCAAAGATTTGCAGCTTGTTTTGCGCTCTTTTGGAAAGGGCTGTTTGCCTTCGTTTTTAAACCATTGGCAACACTTTAACATCTTATCATATTAGAACAATAATGATTCCGCAATCTGTAGAGAAGAGATGGGGAACGGTTGCGTTATGGATGGATTCTATAAATAGTTTATTGAAGCCTTTGGAAGTTGGCGCTTTTTTCTTTCCCTGCAGGGGGATGTTCTGCGGTTATAGGCGGGAGAGTTGGCGCATTTGACGGATGGTTTGTCGGTAGTTTTTTGTGCGCACGTATTCGGCGAGCTGCCGCTGTCCCCAGTTTTGTCCCCGGGCCATATCTCCGGCCCGGGCAAGCCAGTGTTGAGAGTTTAACCGTTTGGCGACCGGCATGAGTTGTTTGACTAATTCTTGAAGCCTCTGCCTGGCGGTTTTGCATTCATAGGAGATGCCGTCCACAATTTTGGCGTCTAGGCCGTAGCGCGCGGCGTGCCATTTGTTTTGCCGAATCATCATAGGATGGCCGTCGTGTTGGTAAGCGCCGTAGTCCACTGTGTCGGAAAGGTGAACGACTAGGCATTGTATGAGAGAGGCGAGGGCTAGAGCGTCTTCCAAGCAGCCGGGCGTGTCGCAAATTCGGATTTCCACCGTCCCGAAGTTGTTATGAGGACGTACGTCCCACCAGATTTCACGGATAGTATTGATAAAGCCGGTGTCGATAAGACGGTTGACCAGCCAGACGTATTCGCTCCAGTTGCTCATTAGGGTGGGCAGGCCGGCGGTGGGAAGCATTTCCATGACTTTGGATCGGTGGGACATGAGGCCGGTAACGCGGCTTTCCCACCAGGGGCTGTTGACGCTGAGGGCGAGGAGGGACGGCAAGTGTTTGAGAAGCCGATTGCATACGATGATTGCCTTGTCTCCTGATTCCACTCCTACATGCACATGCAGGCCGAAGGTTACCAATTGGCGCCCCAGTTCTTGTAAGAGATCAAGCAGAGCGGCGTAGCGTTCGCTTGGGAAGGGTTTTTGGTCCCGCCAGGAGGAGAAGGGATGTGTTCCCGTCCAATACAAACCTATGTTGGAAGCGTCCGCGGCTTTTTGAATCGCCAGAAGCTTGCCGCGCAAGTCGGTATACGCCTCATCGATGGTGCGGCAAATTCCGGAGTTCACCTCCAAGTAGCATTGCATTAGTTCGGGTTTGACTTTGCCTTCGCATTGGGCGGGCAGTTTGGCGAGTATGTCGCCGATTGCGCTTCGCAATGCGCCGGTTTCCTCGTCCACGAGCGCCAGTTCAATTTCTATGCCGACGGTGGGCTCGGGATTGGGGGTGAATTTTAGCTTTTGCATGGTTTCGTTTTTTAGCCATTGTCTGCGGCGCCGCAGTTTTCCGCAAGTTTCTTGGGACGCGCTTGGAGGATTGCGGCGCGGGCCAGCAATCGCGCGCCCAGAATCAGGCAACGTTCGTCCAAGTCGAATTGAGATGAATGCAACACTGCGCAATCGGGAGATTTTTGGCAGCCGAGTCGAAACATGCTGCCGGGGACGTGCCGGGTATATTCGCCGAAGTCTTCGCTTCCCATACTCGGCGCCGCCAGTTCGTTTACTTGCAACCCTTCGGGAAGGGTTTGCGCGGCCTTTCGCATCACGCGGTTTAATTCCGAGTTGTTGACAACCGCGGCGCAGCCAACGGGATAGGAGATGCGGATTTGGCAGCCGGTTGCTTTTTCGGCGCCGGCGCGGATGTTTTCGATGATTGACTTGGCGGCGGCGCGCGATTGTTCGTCCAAAGTGCGCAGCGTTCCTCGCATTTCAGCGGTCTCGGGGATCACGTTGGCGCAGCGTCCGGCCGCGATTTGCCCTACCGAGGCGATGACGGGTTTCAATGGGGACATTTGCCGAGGAAGCGTTTGGTAGATTGCGGAGATCAGCCAAGCTGCTGCGGCGATGGGGTCGGCCGTTTCATGGGGACGGGCTCCGTGTCCGCCCCGACCGTTGATGCAGATGGCAAATTCGTCGCAGGAGGCCGTGAATGATCCGTCGCGCACGCCGATTTCTCCTAGATTTCGCGCTGGATCCATATGAAGCGCAAAAATTGCGTCCACGTTTTTCAAGGCGCCAGCGGCAATCATTTCTTTGGCGCCGGCGGCTGTTTCTTCCGCCGGTTGAAAAATTGCCCGCCACGGCGTCGGCCACGGCAAGAGATTCTTGCGGCGCAGTTCTTCCAATGCCAAGACGCTGCCGGCCAGACATGCGGAATGGGCGTCGTGGCCGCAAGCGTGCATAACGCCGGGAACTTGGCTGCGGTATTCGCATTTTTTGCCGTCCTGAATGAACAATGCGTCCATATCTCCTCGCAGGCAGATTCGGCGGGCGTTTTTCGGCGCCGGGCCGTCGACAATCGCTCCCCGTCCCTGCGGGCCGATTTGCGGCGTCAATCCCGCTTCCGTCAATATGTCGACCAGATACCGCGTTGTTTTCGTCTCCCGGCCGCTCGGCTCCGGATGGCGGTGCAAATGCCGGCGGACGGCAATCAACTTCTTGCGCAACCGCGCTGCGATCCGATCCAACTCAACCGTCCAACTCTCTTCCACGTTGCTGGGAAATGCCTGATTTACGGGTTGCCGATCTTCGCCGTTGTCAAGGGCGTGTCTCCTGCAAGTTTTCCCAAAACGGATAAGTGGGGCGGAGCGGGGTTTCTCGGCCGCCTTTTTGAGAAGGCTCCGGAGGACAACGATCTAGTAGCGCTTGGAGTTGGCCGCGGACTTTGGGGGCGATGTGGGCGGCCAGATTGTTGGTTTCTTCGAGATCTTCGGAGACTTTGTAAAATCGACCGTCGCTGTAAAGTTTGAAGTCGGCGGTGCGGGCGAATTGGCCGGGAACCTGCCCCCAGTAAGGTTGGTAGTGGCAGAGGATCCAATCGCGGGGAATGCCTTTTTGCCCTTTGAGTTGAGGGAAGAAACTGCGTCCGTCAACGGGGTCGTGCCAGCGGAGCGAAATGCCGGCGGCCTCCGCAAATGTGGGGTAAAAGTCGGCAAAGTCCACCAAGTCCGGAAGAACGGCACCTTTTGGCGCGCGGTTTTTCCAATGCGCGACGAAGGGAACGTGCGTTCCCGTGTCTTTCATGCCGCCTTTGCCGCCGCGGATGGTCGCCGCCTTTGCCGAAGAAAGGTCGTCCGGGTTTTGCCAACGAGAACGAAGGGAACGATGCGTCCCGTTGTCCGCCGTGAACATGAGAATGGTCTTCTCTGAAAGGCCGAGGGAACGGACTTTGGCCGCGATGCGTCCGACGAGTTTGTCCATGTAATTGACCATCGCCACGAAGTTGTGCTTGCGTTCGGCAGGGTCTTTGGGGCCGACGTTGGCGGTATCTAGAGGGCGGTTGCCGATGGTGTCCGGCGTTGGCACGAAGGGATCGTGCACGAGAACCATAGGATAGTAGACGAAGAAGGGCCGGTTCCGGTTTCGTTCTATAAAGTCGCAGACAAAGTCGGTGAAAAGATCGGGACCGTATTTGCCTTGGTTCTCTTTTGGGGAAATCATTCTGCCGTTGTGTTCCAGCGGCGGCTGCCAGAAGCGCTCGCCGCCGCCGTCTCGCTTTTGTTTGCCTTTGGTGACTTGCCAAAGGAGGGATTCGTGAAAGCCGGCTTGAAGCGGGCGGGCGGAGTCGTCGTGGCCTGGCAATGCGTTGTAAAGGCCATTCAACTGCCATTTGCCGGCGATAGCGGTTTGATAGCCGGCGCCTTGCAACAAATGACCGAAGGTTTTTTCCTTCGGACTGAGGTAGCCAAAGTGCGTGTAGTTGCGGAAATTGTATTGGCCGGTCATGATCTGGACGCGCGAGGGAGTGCATAGCGGAGTCGAATAACAATGTTGAAAGCGAACGCCTTCCCGCGCCAATGCGTCAATATGCGGCGTCTGATAGTCCCGGCCGCCATAACAACCGAAACACTCCCAGCCGGCGTCATCCGCCATAATGAGAATGAAGTTGGGCGGACGCTCTGCCGAAGCTGGAGAAGCCGGCGGGCCAGCGAACGCGACAAAGGAAAGCAGAATCACGGCAACGACCGTCGCCAGCCAACTTTGGAAAACGCAACCGCAGCCGCCACGGCGAGACGCCGCTTTGAAAACCATAAAAAGCATTCCTTGTTTATGCAGGCAATCCGCCCGAATCGCAAGGCGAATTTTGGAGGGCAAATGGAAAGAACGACCGATGGAAGGAATCCAATCTGCCGGCAAAAACCGCTTTTCTCAGCCGCAAAAGTTTCCAGCAAAGGACGATCAATCTAAAAAATCCCAGAAAGAAAGACTGGCCAAACAAGACATCATCCCTTTCTCTCCTTGCCGAGAACTTGTCGATTATGAAAAAACTTTGCCTAATCACCTTGCCCGCATTGTTCGCAACACTGCTCGCCGGATGCCAACCGACGTCCATCGAATGCCCGTGCCAAACGGAGCGGACCGCAGAGGGTGTCCAACAAGATGTCCAAACCAAACCAGATCCAGCACCGCTGTCCACAGAGACGGCAGAAAACTATAAGAACTACAATGAAGCCGTGCGCTACATCGACGCCGCGAAACCACCTCGAAATCAATTCGCCAAACAACCTCAACCAGCCGATTCGCAATTATCGCTCGCCAACTACGACGACTACCCCCTGCCTACCGAAGTTGAAGCCGCAATCAAATACTTAACGAACGAAATTACCCAAATGAAAGCCAACCTTATTGAGGGCAGTCCCGACGCAATGGATAAAATCAAAGAAATTGCGGAAGAAACCATCATCGAACTTCCTAAATTGCGAACAGAATTAGAATCGAGAATCCAAGAAATCCAAAACAACATCCAAAGCATCCCCAACCTTCAATCCGCGAAATCCGACCTAATCATCCAAACCGCAAAAGACAGCCTAGCCAAAGTCAACAAGGTGATTGGAATAGCGCAAACCATCCAAAAGCAAATTTAAAATTCCAATCTCGCGGGCGGAATGATTCAAGATGAAATAGAGCAACTCGCACCGATCTTGGATCAATTCGCCACAAGCATGACCACCTTTTTTAAAATTGCCCACAAGCACAAATCCGCAATCGACTGAATTGCGAAAACAGATCCCGCCAAACTAGGGCGTGTTCACACTAACGGAGGATGTCAAAGATGAGTGCGAACGTACGATAATGAACCCATAAAAATCACATCGAGTTTATCGAAGCGAGAGAACACTCGGCGATAGCCCTTCAATTGCCGAAGCAGCCTCTTCACTTCGTTGCGTTTCTTGTACAACTCTTTGTCATGTTATCAACGGTTTTTCCTGCTTTTTAATGGCGGAACTACCGGATCCAATCCTATAACAGCCAGCATAATCCGCCGGCGGACACGACCACGACATCGATGCGAATCGAGTAGCGCATAGCCAGAAAAACGGCATAAACCTCCGCAACGCTGAACAGCCAAATCGCCGCTGCCACAAAGCAAAGTCAAAAACACTAACCAACCTTCTTGTATCTCTTCATCAAGAAAGGTTCGGTTTGCGTAATTGGAATGCGGAAGCTGTCCTCGTGTTCGTGCTGTGTTTTGGGAGAGACAAGAGGCCTCAGCATCTCCTCGACAATATCCAACTCGGCAAACGCCAAATCCACCTGCTTTTGAACGTCCGCCATCGGCGCCAGGAAGATTGCGGGAATTCTCTTCAAAACGCAAACCGAGCCACAGCCATAAAAGAAAACCGCCAAGCAGAAACGCTTGATGATTGGCCAGATCTATCGAGACCAAAACAGAACTCTACTCAGCCAAAAGACTTTGGCACTGCACAAGATCATCATCCTCTGGATCCATCATGCCAAAAAGAAAGGTTTGACTAGTGAACCCGTCCGGCGGAATCCCCGCAATTAATCGATCCCAGATTCGTTCGGCAAGTTCCACGCTCGGCCTTTCTTCCCTAGGCGCTGCTACCCACTCATTATGAATGAACGCAATTGCGAATGATATGGAACTCTCTCTCCAATTTCTCTCCGAAAGTAGGCTGTTTCCAATCTTGGATTTCATTATCCCAGAGTTCACTGGTTGGATGCGGTTGGTTGGGATCGTGTTTGCTGGCTACTTTGTAGCTTTCTAAGGCGACCATGGTATCCGCAATTTGAATGGGGTTCTCTCTGGCGCCTTCTTCTTCAAAGATGCGGTAGGCCTGACCAAACTCCGGCAGATAGGGGTATTGCTGCTCGTAAAAATCGGCCAGCTGTTTGTGACGATTGAGAAGGCGCCATTGTTCCATGATTTCAGGATCTGGTTTTCGGGCATTTTTAACCTCCTGTCTGATATTGTCTTCTTCTTTGTGTTTTTCTTCCAGGGACAGATCGTCTCTTTCATACACTTTTTTGTCGTTCTGCCGATCTCTACGATGTGCGTTAGCTCGTTTTTTGGGTGCGTCTTCGCCCATCCTTTCATCGTGAACTCGTCGCATTCACTGATGCTAAAATGTCATTTCCAGCTTGAGCGTGAACGGACGGGACCGCCGCCAACGCAATCCACAGCGAAATCCCAATTGAGAAGAGCTCCCCCACTTTGTGTTTGGGGTCTGCTTCACTGACCCATTGGCTTACCTCTGTGTGCATCATGTTGTTGTTCATATCGAGACTCATCGATCAATTATGGCGCGGAATGTAACCGCATATCCCGCTATTGTCCCTCAATTTGCGATTGTTTTTATGTTTTGTGAACTTTTTCCTCCGCCTGAATCTCCACAACGAAAGAAAACTCTTCGTTAGAAAGAAGAAACTCGTCCCCAAAAATCCTCTTGAAACGATGAACGCGAAACAGTTTCTCATCATCGGGCGAATAAGCCGGAATCACGCGGGCTTCCAATTCTGCGGGAGGCTCGTCCGTTCATCCGTTGACCGCCGTTCCCTGAATTCGGTTCGGCTTGTTCATCACAAAGACGCGTTCTTTCGGCGATTCCACTTGCCCCGTGTGATCAGCGTTAAAATGTTTTCCGGGTTTTTCAACCGCGCGCGACAATCCCGCTGGATCCCATTCTATCTGAAACGTCTTGTCCCAACCTTCCATCCAATCAAAACTCAACTTCAAATTCGCCAACCGGACTGGACGACCATTCCAAACCATCCAGCATCGAAACGGCATCCCGCCGCAACGAGGACGAGTGGATAACGCGCCAGCAAATCCAAATGTCTCAGCAGCGGAATCGGCGCTCCCCAACCTTCAAACCAAATCCGCCGATGACAATCGGCCGATTCTCCGCATCCAGCAGCCGTTCATCGGCATTGTTGCCGAGCCTTCCTCCACCGCTTGCCCAACCCTGCAGAAAAAGCCGCAAACCAACGACTTCGCTGTTTCATCATCTTTCCCACACCTTTCCAAAGTTCAAAATCTACCAACGGCAAAAGAAACCCTTGTTTTCTCTGCCTCGCCGCAAAGATTTTTCAGCGTATTCCCCCAGTCGCCAATAACAAAAGATAAAGGATTTTTTATCCGAGGTCGCAAAACAATTCATTTATGGATGCGTCCCTAAAAACACGACGACAACTTGTTGCCTTGCACTAAAACAGGGACGGCTCTTTCGTTTTATCGATAATTCGTTATTGACATCCAATGAAAAGCAGGCTATCCAAAACTCTTTTATGACAGCGAAATCAATTCCGCCCTTCTTTTTTTACGTTTTATGCTTGACGCTTTTTGGCTTGATTCCCGTCGCCGGGGCGCAAGAAAACGCCTCTGAAAAACCAACCGCCGAAGGCGAATCTCCTCCGCCAGACGCCAACATCGAGGAAGAAAGCGAACCTTCCGTAGAAATCCAAGAAGCCGTCTTCGTCGGATCCCGCCGCCAAGACCGCTCCGTCGCCGAATCGCCCGTGCCGGTAGACATCATCAACCAAGAAGATCTCGCCCAGCAGGGCTACACCGACATGCACTCGATGTTGTCAACCGTCATCCCTTCTTACAACGTCAACAGCCAACCCGTCAGCGGCAGTCCCTCGTTGGTTCGCCCAGCCTACCTGCGCGGATTGCCGGGAGACTCCACCCTAGTGCTAATCAACGGCAAACGTCGCCATCGCGCCTCCGTCATCAACGTCTTCGGCGCCGGCATCACGGACGGCTCGCACGGCCCCGACCTTGCCTCCATTCCGTCCATCGCCCTCAAACAAGTGGAAGTGCTCCGCGACGGCGCCTCCGCTCAATACGGTTCTGACGCTGTAGCCGGCGTGATGAACTTCGTTCTCAAAGACGATGCCCAAGGAGGCGCAGTCGAAATCCGCTGGGGGCAATACTACGCCGGCGACGGAGACACGCACACCATCGCCGCCAACTTCGGACTGCCCATCAAACACCGCGGCGAACAAAACGGCTTTGCCAACTTCAGCTTTGAATACACAAAATCCAACCCCACCAGCCGCACCATCCAACGCGCCAACGCCCAAGGCTACATCCACCGCGCCAACGAATTGAGAAGACCCGGCGCAACACTTACAGCGGATGAAAACGCCCGCCTCTACCGCGCCAATGAATTGAGAAGTGTCACTGATCTCGCACAAGATCAAATGAATCGAATCAACCGCGCCAACGAATTAGAATCCGGCGCAGAACTTACACAGGCTGAAATAGACGATGGATGGACTCGACAAGGACTCATTGACAGAGGTCAGTCTGCACAAGCCGAAATGGACAGCGGTTTGACTCGAGAACAACTTATCGCTCAAGGGTTAACAAGAGAACAACTCATTGGCAGAGGCGACAGTGTTCCCGTTCCCGCACAGTATTGGGGCATCCCGGAAATCAAATACGACTTCAAGTTCTTTGGCAACATGGGCATCAATCTCGGCGACACTGCCCAACTTTACTTCTTTCCCAGCTTTGCCCAGCGCGAGATAGAGCAAGGCTTTTGGTATCGCGCCCCGGAAGGAGGGCGATTGTTCAAAGCCGCGGCGAGAATTAGCGACGGCGATCCCAACACCCCCGACACTCTCTTCAATCCTCGCACCGATCTCTTTCCCGGCGGCTTCACTCCGCAGTTCAGCGGCATGGCTACTGATATGGGACTTGCCTCCGGCGTTCGCGGAACTTTGGAAAACGATTGGTCTTACGATCTAAGCGGTGTAATTGGACAACACGAAACCGAGTTTTCCATTTGGAACACCGTCAACCCGCAACTTCTCCACTTGCAAGAAAACATCCCTACGAGCTACGAACCCGGCGGCTACACGGAACTGGATTATACCCTAAACTTGGATCTGTCCCGCCCAGTTGATGTGGAGTTTTTCCACTCACCGCTGAACGTCGCTCTCGGATTGGAGTATCGCGTGGAGCAATACGAGATCAACGCCGGCGAAGAAAACTCTTGGATAGACTGGTCAGAGAATGGCGGCAAGCCAGCTTCGAGTTTGACCTTAGTTAACTGGCAAAATTTTGGTATCGGATCCGATGGCTTTCCGGGTTTCAATCCAGATTTTGCCGGCAAGACGGACCGAGGAAGTTACGCCGCTTATGTGGACTTGGAAGCGGACGTAGTGGAAAACTTACTCGTTGGCGCGGCTCTGCGATATGAAAACTACGAAGACTTTAGCGACAATATCAACGGCAAGCTGGCTACCCGTTGGCAAGTCCAAGACGGCGTAGCCTTGCGTGGTTCATTCAGCACCGGTTTCCGGGTGCCAACCGTAGGACAAGCGAATCTTGTCGATGTAACTTCTGCTTTCGACGAAGATGGAAACTTAGTAAACAACGCCACTTTGCCACCAACTCACCCTGCCTCAGTAACCTTGGATTCTAGTCCACTAGAACCGGAAACTTCTGAGAATTTTACACTCGGCGCAGCTTTTGAAGCTGGCAAACTAGATCTCACCGTCGACTACTATCACATCAAAATGGAAAATCGTATTGCTTTGACTCCTCAAAGAAATTTAAGAAATGAACAAATGGATGACTTGGTAAAACAAGGCGCTCCGGGAGCGGCCGCCATCCGTACCGTGCGCTACTTTGCCAACGCTTTTGACACCACAACGCATGGAATCGATATTGTAGCCAACTATCCTATACAACATTCAGCAGGCCTTACTACCTTGACGTTTGCGCTCAATGCAAACGAAACGACGATTGATAGAATCAAGAAAACCCGCGAAGGTAAAGACATAATTGACGCCAAGCGCAAAAAGCAGGTGGAAGAGAACTTGCCGGAAATTCGTTTTTCCCTAGCTGCGAACCACGTTCAAGGACCCTGGCGTTTCTTCGGTCGGTTGCGCTATTATCACGACTTCCATGAATATCAATCCGATTGGGTAGGTTACTCGATTGACGCCAAAAAACGACTGTTAGCCGACGCTGAAATTGGTTACGCCTTCGACAACGGAGTTCAACTTACCGCCGGAGCGCAAAACCTTTTCGATACCTACCCTACCAACAATCCTTATGCGCTAGAATCCGGCGCAAGATATCCTGATTCTTCTCCTTATGGTTTTAGCGGGGGGTTCTACTATTTGAAAGCGGCTTACACTTTCTAAAAAGCGGAGCAGCGTTCTGGATTTGCAAGACCGGTTCGCCATTGATCTTCCAGTGCTTTGTTGTGGTAGAGTTTTCCCGTTGGCGTCGGTCGGTTGAGAATTTGTCAATTCTGTTTCCGTGAGTGATGCCGAAGTTCGAGTAGCGGAAGTTTTTTTGCCGGCGGAAAATGCGGCGGACGAATCCGTTTGGCGTTCTGCTATCGCCGGCCGTTTGGGAATTGAGGAAGATCAAGTGACCGAGTTCCGGTTGGTAAAAAGATCGCTGGACGCCCGTCAACGCCCCATACAAGTGAGACTCCGTTTCGAGGTTGGCATTGGATCGCCCTTGCCTGAGCCGGAATCTTTGTCGATTTCCTATCCTTCGGTGCAGAGGTCGGCTCGTTGCGTTCTCATTGTTGGTTGCGGGCCTGCGGGAATGTTTGCGGCGCTTCGGTGTTTGGAACTTGGATGCCGCCCCATCATCTTGGAGCGAGGCAAAGAAGTGGCGGCTCGGCGTTTTGATCTGGCGCCTTTGTTGCGGCGCGGGATGGTAGTCGAAGATTCCAACTACTGTTTTGGCGAAGGCGGCGCCGGAACTTTCTCCGACGGCAAGCTTTATACTCGGTCGAAAAAACGAGGATCCGCGGCGGCAATCTGCCGGACTCTGGTAGAGCACGGCGCGCCGGAGCGAATCTTGGTGGATGCCCGTCCCCACATCGGATCCAATCTTCTTCCCAAAGTGGTTGCGGCCATTCGGCAAAGCATTCTCAAAGCCGGCGGCGAAGTGCGCTTCCAAACCAAAGTGACGGACTTGATCCTGCGTCAAGGAGTTGTGCGAGGCGTTGTTACCGCTGATGGAAACGAGATGCTTGCCGACGCGGTCATTTTCGCCTCCGGCCATTCCGCAAGAGACGTTTATCGGCTTTTGCATCGCAGAGGGATTGCCCTGCTGCCCAAGCCGTTCGCTATGGGAGTTCGCGTCGAGCATCCGCAAGTGGAGATTGACCGCCTACAATATCATCGCCTCGAAAACGGAAAAAGACCCGAATACTTGCCGTCGGCTAGCTACGAACTGGCGGCCAAAGTCAAAAATCGCACCGTCTATTCCTTTTGCATGTGTCCGGGCGGATTCATCGTTCCCTCGGCTACGGAAAACGACGAAGTCGTCGTCAACGGAATGAGCTTGTCCAAACGAGACTCGCCCTTTGCCAACAACGGAATCGTCGTCGCCGTTCATCCTGAAGACACTGAGGCCTTTCTGCCCGAACACGGCGTTTTCGCTGGAATGGCTTTCCAAAAACAACTCGAAATCGCCGCCCAAAAAGCCGGCGGACACGGCCAAACAGCGCCCGCCCAACGCTTGACCGACTTTCTGATTAGCCGAAAATCCGCCGACTTGCCGAAAACCAGTTACTTTCCCGGCGTGCGGTCTGCCCGATTAGATTGCTTGCTTCCCGATTGGATGTCCATTCGCCTCAAAAAAGCGTTCAACTGGTTTGGCAAGCAAAAACCCGGCTATGTGACCGAGGAAGCCCTGCTCGTCGGCTTTGAAACCCGAACCAGCGCGCCTTTGCGAATTCCCCGCGACAATCAAACATTGCAACACCCGGATACGCCGGGTCTTTTCCCCTGCGGCGAAGGCGCCGGTTATGCCGGCGGCATTGTCAGCGCCGCTCTGGACGGCATCCGCTGCGCCGAAGCCGCCGCCCGCATTTAGCGATTTGTATGGATATCTGCGCCAGTAAAACCCAGTCTTTTTTCGATTTTGGAAAAATTTTGTTGGGAACAATGGGCAACGGAATTGGGCCGTCTCGTGTCCGTTGCGTTGAATTTGGTTGGATATGGCTGTTTTTTGGCCGGTTGGTTTTGCGCTGGCACACCGGGAGGGACTTGAACCCCCAACCCTCTGATCCGAAGTCAGATGCTCTATCCATTGAGCTACCGGTGCGGCAACGAATAATGGAGAATATTTTCGGCGAGGGCGGGGGTTTTGTCAAGTTTTGAAGTGGGGCGGCGGTTTAGCGCAAGCAGGCGAAGACAATCACGGGTGGCCGTTCATTTTGCATTGTTTTGGTTTCCAGCAGGCTGTTTGTTTTTGGCTTTCGATTCCGTTGTCGGGAGGAAATTCCTTTGCGATTTAGGGCGGTGAAGGGGTAGGGTTGTGGGCGATGTCTTTTCAAGCGCCTCGAATTCGAAAGTGGCCGTTTTTTGCGGCGGACGGTTTGTTTTTGGCTTTGGCCGGCGGGATTGTTGTGAGCGGCGGCGGTTTGGATTTGGAAAGTTGGGGATTGTTGATGGTTGTGGTTTGTGTGGGGCTGGGAGGCGTTTTCGGCATTTGGCCGTTTTTGGCGGAGTATCGGGAGGAGTCGAGGCGGTTTGAGGCTCGCGAGTTTGGTTCGGTTTTGGGGCAAGTAAAGCGGCTGGAAGAGGTGGGCAAGTTGGTTTCGGAGTCCTCGGAGCAATGGCGGGAGATGGCGGAAAAGGGCGAGTTGCTTGCGAAGGCGGCGGAAGAGACGGCGGTTCGCGTCCGGGAAGAGAGGGAATTATTTCGGGAAATCGCGGAGAAGGCGGATGCGAAGGAGCGGGATCATTTACGGCTGGAGGCGGAGAAGTTGCGGCGAAGCGAGCGGGAGTGGTTGGGCGTGCTGGCGGGGATTATGTATCATGTTTTCGCCCTGCATCGAGCGGGCAAAAGTTCCGGCCAAGCGCAGTTGATTCAGCAGTTGAACGGGTTTCAAGGCGCGTGTTTGGATATTTGCCGGCGGGTTGGCCTAAGCCAGTATGTGGTCAAGGCAGGAGAGGTTTTTGATCCCAAGATTCACAAGGCCGAAGAAGGACGGCCTTTGCCGAAAAATCCGGTGGTGCGGGAAACTTTGGCGCCCGGATTTTCGTTTCAAGGCCGGCCCGCTTATTTGCCGCTGGTTGCCTTGGCGGAAGGAACGGAAGAGAAGGCAAAAGAACGCGAGGGCGAAGAAGGCAACGTTCCATGAGGCAAAAGGAAACACGGGGCCGGCTGGCAGACTTCTTCAGAAAGACCGAAGGGCAGGTTACGAAAAATACAGTTTGTTTTGGATACAACCGTTAGAAAGGAATTACGGCTTTCTCCCTTCCGCAAAACTGGATCCGTCTACCAGCCAACCCGATGATTATTTTGCATCCGGTTTTCTGATTCATGGAAGATAAACTTACTGACAACTTATTGATAAAAGATGGTGGAATTCTGCGTCTTGACGAATTGGCGGCAATTGTGTTTGCTTTTTTGCCAATCGTTTTTCAAATGGCCTTGCCATTTGCGAGCAGAGGATTGGCGGGCGAACTAGTGGCATGAGATCGGTCAAAGAAACCAAACGCGCTGTTGTTCACGTCGGCTTTGACGGCCGAGTGCACAAACGATTCCTCGGCCCCTTTGCCCAATTGCGCTATGAAAACGAAGTGCGCATTTTGCGCTATTTGGAGACCAAAGGGTGTCCTTTCGTTCCCCGGCTTTTGGACGAATCGCCAAAAGACCTTCGCATAGTGACGACCAATTGCGGCGCCATTGTTAAGAACATCGGCAACAGCCGTCTCGAAGCGCTCTTTGCCGAGCTGGAAACCTACGGCGTGCGGCACGGCGACTCTTTTGCCCGCAACATTACTTACAATGGGCGGCTGGGAAGATTTTGCATTATCGACTTCGAATTCGCCACCATCTTGGAGACGGGAGAAGGATTGACCATAGAAGAACTTGAATCTCGCAAAAAAGAAGAATCATGAACGATATAGACCCCGCCCTTTCTTTCCAGATTTCCTGGTCATCCCAATCGCATCAAGGCCGCGTTCGCCAAAACAACGAGGACGCCTTCCTCGGCTTGATGTTCGACCGCCAAGAAATGGCCTTCCTCGGCAACGAGGGGGAGGCGAAAATGGATCAACACGAATTTATTTTTGCGGTCAGCGACGGCATGGGAGGCGAGAAGGCCGGCGAATTTGCCAGCAAAATCGTTTTGGAAACCGTGATTGAGCTCGTTTCCAGAGAATTCCATCAAAAAACTCAGGAACGGAAGCAAAGCCCGGAAAAACTTCTCTATAACTTTTGCCAACGCATCCACGAACGAGCCAGACACGTGTCTCAATTCTATGACGAATGCAAGGGAATGGGCGCCACCTTGAGCCTGTGTTGGATGCAGGGAAACCAAGCCCACGTCATTCACGTCGGCGACAGCAGAATCTATCACCTCCCCAAAAACGGAGAGATAATGCAGTTGACCGAAGACCACACCATTCCCGGCCGACTGCTTCGGGCGGGAAAAATCTCGGAGCGAGAAGCCCGCAACCATCCTTATCGCAGTCAACTGGAACGATCCATCGGATGCGAGGGGACTGTGGAGCCGCAAATCACGGCGCAAACCTTCGACGTCGGAGACTTCTTCGTTCTTTGCTCCGACGGCATTACCGACGGGGTTTGGAACCGCGGCATTGAAAAGTTCGTTTGCCATCCGCCGCCCTATTTGGCGGACCTGCCGCCGGCGCAAAGACTGGTGAAAGAAGCGTTGGACGCCGGAGGACGAGACAACCTCACCGCTCTGGTGTTGCAAGTCTGCCAATAAAGTTTCTCCTTTTTGTATAAAACGATGTTGCGGCAAAAATTTCAGGAGTTTGAAAGCCGGGAGTGGCTCGAATTTTTGCGTCTTCGTCTCGACAAACAGGACATGGAAACGGTTTATGTTCCCGTTTATTTTTTGGAAAAACACCCGTGGCAGGCGAAGCCAAGTCGAATTTGCGATTGCAAAAGCTGGAACAATCCATCAAAAACATGCAACTTTGGCACGGACATTGAGATTTTGAAGCGATGAATAGAACGTACTGTAAATCTTACACTATCGAGAATGGGAGTGGATTAAACATGAAAAGAATAATTGCATTAATGTTGGCCGCCGCATGCTTTGCCGGCGGATTCTGGGAAACAACAGCGCAGGAAATACCAGATCCGGAAACGCTGGAGGTTCGATACAACGATTCGGGAGGCACGACTCACACCTTGCCGGTAGCGAAAGATGTCAAGTGGTTGAGTTTTTCCTACAACGTAACCGAACTCACCTTGCCCGAAGGATTAACGAAGCTGCACTCTTTGGAGATTTACCACACAGGTGGTAGCGATATCAGTCTGTCTAGACTAAAACTCCCCAAAGATATAGGCAAAGACGCCGACTGGCCGTTTCGGTTGGTGCTTGGACGCCCGATTACTTTGCAAGTGCATAAAGAAATGGGACAATTTTCTTTGTGGGTCAAAAATCTACATGGTGAAAGTGACAGGCATTTTAGATTGCCGATCAGAATTCCGTCTGCGAAGGATTTGATCAGGAATCGAGAACCGGACGATGACGGGGTTTTTAGAATACCCATGTACGCAGGCCCCGCCGTTTACAAAGAAGGTGAATTCACCATTGAGGTTCATGGAATTGCGCCGAGGATATGGCTGTCCCGCCAAGAAGACGGCGTCGAGATTGTTTGGGAGGCCGGCCCGTTGCAGTCCGCTCCAACTATCAACGGCCCTTGGAAGGACATCACTTTTGACGATACGCGCCGTCTTTTTCTTCGCTCTTCCAGTCCGGCCGAGTTCTTCAGAGTCAAGCCGATGGCGGAGGAGGAGTCGCCAACTGAAACCCAGCAATCGACGCCTTCAAAAACGCCCCGGCAAACGCCGCACTTTTTGCTTTGAAATTAGAACGGAAGGCAATCTTCATCTCGCGCACTGGCTGGGATTTCTGCATGACTTCGCGAAGGATTGGAATAATGACTTTTAAAGGTTTATGATGTTCCCTATGGCAAAGGGAATGGGGTTTCGAAAGGGAATTCTTGCGGGAGTTGCCGGATTGACGTGCTTGGGATGGAATGGCGCTTGGGCGCAGCAAACTCAGGGCTTGTTGCAAGAAGTGTATTCGAACATCAGCGGGGTGCAGGTCTCCGACTTGACCGGGCATCCTAGTTTCCCGTCGCAACCTTCCAGCGAAGCCATCCTCAACGACTTTGAAGCGCCTACCAATGTGGCGGAGAACTACGGGCAACGGGTGCGGGGCTTTGTTTTGCCGCCGCAAACCGGCGACTATGTTTTTTGGCTGGCGAGCGACGATGGGGGCGCTTTGTTTTTGAGCACGGACGAATCGCCGGCCAACAAAGTGGAGATTGCGACGGTTCCCGTTTGGACTTCCCCGCGGCAATGGAACAAGTATCCCAGACAACAAGAATCCAGGCCGATTCGATTGGAGAGCGGGCGACGTTACTATGTCGAAGCGCTGATGAAGGAGCAAGTAGGAGGCGACAATCTGGCGGTCCGTTGGCGCTTGCCCGACGGCACAATTGAAGAACCAATCCCCAACAAACGCCTGCGGCCGGCTGGACTTGGCCCGCCCGAAATCGCCGAACAGCCGAGAAGTTTGACGGTGACCGAAGGCGAGGCGGCGGTTTTCTCCGTGTCGTTGACAAGGAATCTGGGAGTCTCTTTCCAATGGCAACGGAACGGAACGGATATTCCGGGCGCCAACGGAGCGGAGTTCGAAATCGAATCCGCAGGCATCGCCGACAACGGCGCCGTCTATCGGGCGGTGATTGTCAATGCAGAGGGAATGACGACGAGCAGAGGCGCTTTGCTAACCGTGCGGCGAGATGAGGCCGGCCCCGAGTTAGTTTCGGTGGTAAATCTGGGCGGCGACGCTTCGTTGACGGTTGTTTTCTCCGAACCGGTGGATGAGTCGACGGCTTCCGAAGCCGTAAACTACGCTGTTGAACCCGGCGTCTCCGTTTTGGAAGCGCGTTTGACTGGGGAAGGCAACGCGGTGTTGTTGCGGACGACGACGCTGACGCCCGGAGTGGATTATCGGCTTTCCGTGAAAAATGTTCGAGATCGAGCGGCCGTTCCCAACCCCATTGCGCCGAATTCGTCGTTGACGTTTTCGTGGAACTTTGATCCGTTGCCGATAGAAGTTTTGATTGGCGGGTCGGAACCGCCGGGTCCGTCTTCCAGAACGACCGGACTCGTCATCGCGGAAATTCACTATCATCCCGCAACCATCGGGGAGAATCCTCTCAACTTGGAGTTTATCGAGCTGTATAACAGCCAGCAATGGGCGGAAGATTTGGGAGGTTTTCGATTGTCCGGCGAGGTGGACTTCACCTTCCCTACCGGCACGGAGATTGGCGCGGGAGAGTATTTGGTTATCGCGGGATCGCCGGAAGACGTGGCGGAGCACTACGGCATCCAAAACGTTCTTGGTCCTTGGGAGGATGCGTTGTCCAATCGAGCGGGAACCGTTCGCCTGCGACACCGCGCGGGCGCGCTCCTTCTGGAAGTGGAGTATCAAGACAGAGGAGAATGGCCGCCGGCAGCCGATGGTTTTGGCCATTCGTTGACGCTGGCAAAACCTTCGTTCGGGGAAGGAAATCCCGAAGCTTGGAAGGCAAGCTTTCTGCCAGGGGGCTCGCCGGGAGAAGAAGAGCCAAATGAAGACGATCCTTATCAAAGCGTCATGATCAACGAGTTTCTGGCGCATACGGATGATCCGATTTTGGATTTTGTGGAGTTGTACAACTACTCGAATCAGAGCGTGGATTTGACGGGATGCCACTTGGTCGATGGCACTGAAGAGGAAGGTTATGTTTTCCCTGAGGGGACAGCGATTCCGGCTCGCGGATTCTTGGCTTTGGATCAGAGCGCGCTTGGGTTTTCGCTTCGATCCAAAGGCGAGTGGATTGCGCTGCTGGCACCGGAAAGCGGTCGAGTAGTGGATGCGCTTCGTTTTTCCGGTCAGGCCAACGGCGTTTCCATTGGTCGTTTTCCCGACGGCGCCCGGCAATGGAGTCCATTGACTTCTTTCACTCCCGGCCAAGCCAATGCGCCGCCGGCCGTGCCTGAAGTCGTGATCAACGAACTTATGTATCATCCCCTTTCCAATGCGGAAGAGGGCGAGTACATTGAACTGCACAATCCGACAACCAGATCGGTTAACTTGAGCGGATGGCGTCTTGTTGACGAAGTGGAGTATCGCTTTCCCGAAGGCATCAGCATCCCTGCAGGCGGGTATTTGGCGGTGGCCAAGGACGCGGGCTATTTGACGGAACATTATTCCAATCTCAATGAGTCCAACACACTGGGCGATTTTAGCGGTTCGCTGTCCAATAATCGGGGACGAGTGGCTCTTGAGCGGCCGGACTTGATTGAAGTGTTAACCGAAACCGGAGAGACGATGCAAGACACGATCTGGATTACGGTGGACGAGGTGATTTATCACGACGGAGGCCGGTGGGGAAGTTGGTCGGACGGCGGCGGGAGCAGTTTGGAATTGAAGGATCCTCGAAGCAACAACTGGTTTGCCTCCAACTGGGCGGACAGCGACGAAACGGGAAAGGCGGAATGGACGACTTTGGAGCATAGCGGGCGACTGGACAACGGGCGCGGCGCCTATGACGAGTTGCAAATTCTTTTGCTGGGCGGCGGGGAATGTCTGGTGGACGACTTGTTTGTGGCCGAGGTCGGCGGAGACAATCGCCTAAGCAACGCCGACTTTGAAGACGGCTTGGATGGTTGGGTTATTCAAGGAAATCACGTTCGATCCGATTGGAGCGGCGCGGGAGAGGGATTTCGCAGCGAACGAAGCCTGCATCTTCGGGCGACCAGCGGCGGAGACAATGGCGCCAATCGGGTGGAATCGGATCTCGCCTCCCGCTTTTCCAACGGCCAAAACGCCGTCATTCGCGCAAAGGCGCGCTGGTTGCGGGGGCATCCGGATATTCTTTTGAGGATACGCGGAAACCCGCTGGAACTTTCGGGACGCATGCAAGTGCCGTTGAATCTCGGCACGCCCGGAGCAGTGAACAGCCGAGCGGAAGCCAATGCGGGGCCGGCGATAGTGTCGGTTTCTCACGCGCCCATTCTTCCTCAAGCGCAGGAACCGGTGCAAGTGACGGCGCAGGTTTTTGATTCAGAGGGCTTGGCGAATCTTGTGTTGCATTATCGTTTGGATCGGGAGGAAGAATATCAGACAGAACCTATGACCTATCGAGGCGCCGGCGCTTATACGGCGACGATTCCCGGCCAAACACAAACAAGACGGCAAAATATGGTGGCGTTTTTTGTCGAAGCAAGCGACGCGGGGAGACCGTCCGCAACGACGCAGTTTCCCCAGAATCCTTGGAATCGAGAGTGTCTGGTTCGCTTCGGCGAAGAGAAATTGGACAGCGGCTTTGGCACTTATCGGCTGTGGATTGGGAATCAGAATCTTCGAACTTGGCAGCGGCGGGAAAAATTGAGCAACGAATTAATCGATTCGACTTTCGTGTACGGCGACTTCCGCGCGGTGTATAACGCCCGCGGACGATTTCGCGGCAGTCCGTTCATTCGGCCGGGCTACGGCAGTCCGGCGTCCAGCCAGCCGACAGCGATGATCGTTGTTTTCCCGGAGGACGATCTCTTTCTGGGAGCCAACAAGGTGAATCTGGACGGTTTGGAACAACCGGGGCGCGACAATACCTTGCAACGCGAGCGGATGAGCTACTGGATTGCCAATCAGATGGACTTGCCGTTTAGCCATCAACGCTATGTGCAGTTTCTCGTGAACGGAATTCGCAAAGGGCAGGTGTTCACCGATTCGCAGCATCCGAGTTCTGAATACGTTTCCACGTGGTTTCCGAGCCAGCGAGATGGCGAGTTGTTCAAAATTGACGATTGGTTCGAATTCAACGACGCCGTAGGGCGCGAATTCAATGAGAACGCAAAATTGCGCCGATATGAATCCGAAGGAAAGTTGAAGCTGGCGCGCTATCGGTGGAGTTGGGAGAAGAAGCCCAACGGAGGTTTGGATGACGATCACGGCAGTTTGTTCGAGCTGGTGGAAGCCCTAAACGCAAGGGGCGCCGGATATGAGAGGGCCGTGGATTCCATTGTGGACGTCGAACAGTGGATGCGCATCTTCGCGGTACGGCACATTGTGGGAGACTGGGACGGCTACGGCTATAACCGCGGCAAAAACATGTCCGCCTACAAACCCCATGATGGAAAGTGGAAGATGATCTTGTGGGATTTGGATTTTTCTTTGGGCGGAGGCAGCCACGGCGCCACGCATTCGATGTTTCAAGTTGACGACCCCACCATCGGTCAGATGTATAACCATCCCGCTTTTCGCCGGGCTTATCTGCGGGCATGGCAGGATGCCGTGGACGGACCGCTTTCCGAAGAGGCCAGCAGTTTCGAGTTGGACGCGGTGTACAACGCCTTCCACGCTAACGGAGTAACCGCCGCCAGTCCCAGAGGAACGAAAAGCTGGATTCGATCCCGAAGAAACTATTTGCTGCGCGAGTTGGACAGGGAAAACGCAAGTTTTGAAATCACCACTAATTCAGGGAACGAATTTTCCAGCCAAGACAACTTGTCCGTCTTAGCCGGCACGGCTCCGATAGCGGTCAAAACGATCCAAGTCAATGGCGCGGAATATCCAATCCAATGGACGAGCGCGCAACGTTGGAGGATGCGAATCCCGCTACAGAACGGCGCAAACGCGCTTCGCTTGGAGGGTTTTGACTTGAGGGGAAACAAAGTGGCGGGCGGAGAAGACACAATCCGCGTTTCCTTCAGCGGCGAGCGCCATAACCCGGCAGACTATTTGGCGATTAACGAGCTAATGTACAACCCGGCGATACCGGGCGCCGGATTCATCGAAATATACAACAATTCCAAAACGCATTCTTTTGATTTGTCGAATTATGTATTGAGGGGTGTCGATTTTCGCTTTGACGACGGCTTTGTGATCGAACCGGAAGGATACGCGGTCGTGGCGAGCGATTCTTTCGTTTTTTCCACCGCTTATGGAACTTCGATTCCGATTGCCGGCGAGTTTGGCGGCCGTTTGTCCAACAGCGGAGAAACGATCCGTTTGGAGTCCGCAGCGGCGGATGAAGACAATTCCGTGTTGATTGATCAAGTTGCCTATGAAGACAAAACTCCTTGGCCTCTGCTGGCGGACGGGCAAGGTTCCTCCCTTCAGCTCATCGATCCTTTGGCGGACAATCGCCGAGTCGCTCATTGGACGGCGGTGAAAGGATCCGCCCCGATGACGTCGCCAAAAACGCTCGTTTCTATGACCGATAGTTGGCGCTATGATCCATCGGGAATCGATCGAGGAACCGGCTGGCTGGAACCGGGCTTTGACGATGGCGACTGGACGACCGGACAAGCGTTGCTCTACGTCGAGAACGCCAACCTGCCTGCGGAGAAAAATACCCAATTGACGATTGGAAACCCAACGTACTATTTTCGAAAAAAGTTCTCGGCAATCGACGTTGAAGGGATGGAGTTGGATGCCTATTTGATTGTGGACGACGGCGCCGTTGTCTATCTCAACGGGGTGGAAGCGCTTCGGTTGGGAATGAGCGCCGGCGAAGTTTCCTTTGGAACCTTTGCCTCGCGCACCGTGACCAATGCAGAACGAGAAGGGCCTTTTCCTCTTCCCGCCGAATTGTTGGCGGAGGGAGAGAACGTTCTTGCCGTCGAAGTGCATCAAACAAACGCGAACAGCAGCGACGTCGTGTTCGGCTTGTCTTTGATCGGCATGGCGCGGGGAAGCGAAGCCTTCACTCCGGGTCGGCAAAACTCCAACAGGCGCGAAGCAACCAACCTGCCTTTGTTGTGGCTCAACGAAGCGCAGGCAATCAACCGCAACGGAATCGTCGACGGACAAGGAGAAGCGGATCCTTGGGTGGAAATCTACAATTCCAGCGAGCAACCATTATCTCTCGGCCAACTCTATCTGACAAGTGACTACGGCGAGCCGACGCAGTGGAAGTTTCCCGACGAAGCAACCATTCCGCCCGGCGAATACCGAATCATCTGGTGCGACGGAGAATCCGATGCAACCCAGACGGACGAATGGCACGCCAGTTTCCGGTTGCCCGCAGAAAACGGTTCCGTAGCCATTAGTATGCGCTCGCCCCAAGGCCTAGAAATTGTCGACTATCTCAACTACGGCGATTTACAACCCGACCGCAGCTTCGGCGCCTTCCCCAACGGCTCGCCCGATCAGCGTCGACTCTTTTTAACGCCGACGCCGGGCGCGGCTAACGAAGACCGAGTTCCTCCCTCGTTGTCGGTTTATATCAACGAGTGGATGGCCGATAACGCGGACTTTCTTGCCGACCCTTTGGATGGCGAATTCGACGATTGGTTTGAATTATACAACGCCGGCAACGAAACGGTGAATCTTTCCGGGTTTCTTTTGTCGGACGATCCTATGAATCTTGGAAAGACTCGAATTCCCAACGGAACGAGTATTGCGCCAAAATCCCATCTGCTTGTCTGGGCCGATGAAAAAGCGCCGCAAACAGGGGGAGACTTGCACGTCGAGTTTCGACTCAGTCAGGAAGGAGAAGTTTTGCTTCTATCAACACCCAACGGAACGATTTTAGACCAAGTGGAATTTGCGAATCAAGAACCCAACCTCAGCAGAGGCCGCCTGCCTGATGGATCGGAGACGATTGCAACATTGCCCACGCCCACGCCCGGATCGGCCAACTCCGTCGACCCAGAGCCAAATCTTCCTCCCGTTTTGACGATGGCGCCAGACTTTTTCGTGGAAGAAGGGGAAGTTTTTCATTTTGACGTAAGCGCCTTTGCCGACGATCCAGACGGTGACGACAGTCTTTTGCGTTATGAATTCGCTTCCCCTCCGCCAGAAGGCGCCCAAATCAACCCCAACACGGGAGAAATTGCTTGGACGACTTCGGAGGAAGACGGCCCCGGTCGCGTGGTTTTTGAACTATTGGCGACCGACTCTGGAAATCCGCCGCAAACGGGATCCGCCGCTTACGGATTGCAAATTCAGGAAGTCAATTTGCCTCCAGTTTTAAACAATCTTGCGGATCGAACATTGTCGTTGGGAACGATCCTGAACGTTCCTTTGCAAGCGAGCGATCCCGACATTCCCGCTCAAAGTTTGCAGTTTGCCTTAGTCAGCCAAACGCCGGCGGGCGCTTTCATTCATCCCCAGACGAAGGCTGTTGTTTGGAATCCCTCAGCAACGATTGAACCGGGAATTTTCCCCTTCGAGGTGTCTGTGACCGACGACGGAGAACCTCCGTTGACGACGACGCAGTCCTTTGAAGTAACCGTGATTTCCGCAAGCGAACAAATTCAGTTGATCCTGCAACCAGCCGGCGAGAAAAACATTGCCTTTGAATGGAAAACAGAGAAAGGCAGTCGCTACGTCGTCGAGACCCTGAGTGATTTGAACAACCCCAAGTGGCGACAGAAGCAAATTGTTCGTGCCATTAGCAAGTTGACGCGGTTTTTTGACACCGTTGTTGAAGGCGGACAACGATTTTACCGTGTGCGGCGGCTAGCGGATTAGGAATACTTTGAACCAAAGAAAATGCGCTGGACGTGATTTTTTTCTTTGCAATTCCACACTTCTCAAAATTGCCCGGGTTGTTTTTATGGAAACTTTCTTCTAAAGGCGGTGTAAAACTATAAAAGGCCAGTTGGGAAGCGGCTGGGGACGGCGACTCGCTGGCGGAGATTTCAATGCAAAAATAGAAACACAAAGCTATGCAAATTACACAAATCAAGACGAGAAGGCGCGCGGCGTTCACGCTCTTTGAAATTATGATCGTGGTGGCCATCATCGGTCTGTTGGCGGCGGTGGCCATACCTAACTTCAAGCGGGCAAATGAAACGGCGGCGTTGAACGGCATTAAGCAAAATCTAAGACTGATCGACAACATCAAAGACCAATGGGCCGCGGAGAACAGAAAGTTGGGCGCGGCAGAACCCACCCGAGAAGACTTGGCGCCTTACTTCAAAAACGGCAAGTTTCCGACGCCTGTGGTAGAGGAAACTTACCAGATAGGCGCGGTGAACGAGCCGGCGCAAGCCATTCTGCAGCAGGGCGACACTCTCAACGGGCAAGCGGGGCCGTTCACTTCGGACGGACCGATTGATTCAAGCCCTTGACGGATTCTCCCGCAGATTTCTCGGACTCAATCTAGAAGGTGTTCCCATCAACGGCGGCGCTTGGACAAGATGCGCGCGACATTCTTTTTCATCGGCAAAACCGCGCCGAAACCGCCAAGTCTTGGCCTTTTGCCTGCCAATCCACCAAGCGAATCCACTTGGCAGCTCTTCGCTTCCCAAACTTTTTTCATTTTTTTGTGATTTTGGGTTTGACTTTTTCTGGTTGAGAAACTAGAAATAAAGAATTTTTTAACAGCGAACTAGATTCCTATGAAACGAAAACTATCTTTATTGGCCGCCATCTTCTGCATTTGCGGGGGGGGGGGGGGGGTACAACGCCCAAGCGCAGTTGCTGATTAACGTCTATCCCAGCCAAGACAACCCCACCAACCAAACCCTCTGGATTTTTAGCGGCTCTTCCACCGCCTTTTTGGGCGGCACTCAAATCCGAACCTCCTCAGATTCCAATAATTATGGGGCTGGTCAAGGCTCTTGGGAGTTTGCTGAGAACTTCTACGACGCCAACAAGCCCAGCGACGTTAACTTCTCGCTTTCCCCCTTATTTTCTAGTTCTAACACCAACGACATTGAGTCGGTGAGAACCAGAATAGCGGGAGTTTGGGGCGCGGGGTCTCCTTTTGCCAACAATGCCACCAACACGCCGACCATCACCATCGGCAGCGGCAGCCGAACCATTTCTCACCTTTTTATGGATGAAGATAGCGGTGAAGAGGACGACATTGGGATTCGCGTCTCTGGAAGCAGTTTGTCCTATTCCACCGGAAATTCTTCCGCTTGGGTAGGTTCGGGCATAATCAACAAACCCATCGGCGACTTCTTTGCGGGAACTTTCAATCGGAATTTTGGAGGCAGATTTGCGGCGAACAACACTGGCTCCATACGGCTTGTCGTCAACAGCCAAGTCATCCCCGAACCGGAAGAATACGCGCTTGTGTTTGCTTTGTTTGCGCTGGGCTTTGTTTTCTTTCATCGCCGCCAAATGCAGAAGAAGAAACCGCAACGAGCCCTAGCCTGAAACTTCCTAGTTTTTGGCTTTTTGCTTTTTTGGGAAAAGGTTATTCGTCTTTTGAAAAACTCGATGCTTGGAGGAGAACCGGCCGGGGATGGCTTGTCCAGTGCGAGAATCCCTTGAGGCGAAACTGATAGTCGGGATTGAGCTTTTTGAGCAAGCCGGCGATGCTTTCGGTATGTTCGTCGGCGTGGTAAGTAGTGACGGCGATTTGCGGGCGGTCGCGGGCGATGGTTTGAGAAGCGCCTTCAATCACTTCCAAGTCCGCGCCTTCGGCGTCCACTTTGATTAAATCGTTGGGTTGCAACTGAATTTTGTGATTACTGAGATAATCATCTAGGCAAACAGCATATGCGTCAGATTCCCATTCGTTTTTCTCCGTCTCTGCGTCCAATGAGTCTTCTAAACCATCGCAAGATTCGATGCGATAGGCATCTGGACGGCCTTCTTCAGCCGTCAACTTCACGGGGCCGGAGGTTTGGGCAACGGCCGCAGGTTCCACTTTGAGCCGATCTGCAACGCCATTTTCCACCGCGCCCCGCCAGAGAAGCGTGGCCATAACTTCGCCGGGCTCGAAACAAATGACCTTCCGGCAGGCATTCTGTTTCAATAGACGATAGGCAAAAAGTCCCTCGCAGGCGCCGACGTCAATGACAAGGCTCGTCGCCGTCAGGCAAATGGGATCGGTCGTGTAGCAATGCGGGTTGTTCGGATTGAATTCTTGTTCGATGAGGAAGTAGAGGTTGTTGTCTGCGGCGCCGTGCCAGTAGAAACTCAGGTCGTGTGGCAAAACCTCCACTCGACTGATTTTTTCGTCCAAAGAAGTAATTTTAGCCAATCGACGAAGCTCTCGGCCGGCCTTTTGATAGGCAAATCGAGAGGGAAGCAGGACTCTGAATATCTGCATTTGCGCGTCTTTCCAATGAAAATATCCTTCAGGCCGAAGCTGTTTCCACCATCGCCAGCAATGAAGGAATTGAGCGGCGGGGTTTTTCACTTCGGCGCGGAGGAGGGGAGGTTGAGCCGAAGGAAGGCCGTCAAGCAAGTCGCAAAAAGCAACAGTTCGCCAGCGGCGTATAACCAGCCAGCCGCCGCGAATCCATGCTTCGGGATGAACACAAAGTGAAGGATGAAAGTGATCAAAACAGAGAAGAGGCAACAACGCACAGCAAGCCAGTCCTTGTGTTCCGCCAAAAGCCCCCAGACGAGGAATCCACTGCTCATGCCGATGAACTTTGCCAGCACCATGATGGGAAAAATGGAGTCACTGGAAGTGTCTTCGCGATAAATCAAGCCAAAGAGAGGCTCGGCCAGCCAAAGCAACGGAAGGCTTCCAAGTATGCCGACGGCCCAAGCGCCAAAGGCAAGGCCGACAACGCGCGGTCGGAAGACGGACGGTTTCTCGTTTCGCCAAACGACAATTTTGGGATAGAAAATATAGCCGACGTAGTTCAGCACAAACTGCAAAGCCAAGCACGGTTGGTAGCTGTCCCTAAAGAAACCACTTTGAAGATCGCCTTCCTTTTTGCCCATCAGAGCGGGCAGGAGCAACATTCCCATAATCGCAAGGCCGTTGTAACCGACGGTGAACAACCAAGAAGCGCGTCCCTCTCTTACAAGTTCTCGAATTCGGCGCCAGAGAATTTGGAAAGACTGCGTCCAAAAGAGGCTCGCTTTGGATTCCATCCGCACTTTTGCCCAAATCCACGCGGTGGCGAAGCCGTGCACCAATGCCAGCACCAAAATGTCGCTGCCGGCGGCTTGGCCGGGTCGAATAAACAAAAAGAAGCAGAGACTCACAGCGAAGGTCGTCAATGTTTGGACTCTCGACAAAAAAGCCATTTGCTCAGTTGCCTGATAATACCATTGAAAATTCATTCCAATCCCCAAAAAATAAATCCCGCCAGCAAGCCAAGCGGCGGTCTCCATTTGCGGGATTGGCGCAAGAAGAACTGCCGCCGACCATACGGCAGCCAGCCCCAAGTGCAATGCAAGCCTGAAAGTGAATATGACGGGAAGCAGTTCTTCAAGCAGTTGAGATTTGGCCGCAACGCGCCGGACGGCCACCAAGTCAATGCCCAAAGTGAGCGCAACTTGGAGGAAAATGGCCGCGCTCATCACTTGGCCGGAGATGCCCCAGTGGATTTTTCCCAGGCAGTGGCCGACATGCCCAAATCCAAAAATCTGGACAATTTTCCCCGCAGTTTGCCAAAAACCGATAGAACCAATGGTCCAGAGAATCTGACGCGCCGGCGCCGGCAATCGAAGCCTTTGTTTCGAACCGGCGTTCATTCTCATTTTGTGGCAGAAAAGGCGACGGTTCCACTGTATCTCGAAGTTGGGAAGGCAAAGTCAGAGAAGCGAGTTTCTGTGTTCGAGTGCATTTTGATTTGAAGGCGGTTGCCGGGAAGAGGTTTTCGCGTTGGGCATGCGAGGTTGGAGGATCGATCAATCCGGCGCGCTGTTTCGCAGTTTGTCGTGAAGGGATTTGTCCCAGTCCCGAGTGAGTACGCGGTAAATCCATTTTCGTTGGGTCTTGATTCGATGGTAGGCGGATTTGAGATCGAGAACCATAGTGATTCGGCGGTTGGGACAATTGAGCTCTCCGACATCGTGAGTGGCCACAGGCTGAAATCCCATCACTCTTGTGTGAAAGTCGTAGGGGCTGTGAACTTCGCCTTCGAAAATATCCGTCACATAGTGGGTATAATCATTGGATACGGTCTCTCGGCTGGCCTCGCGCATTAGCGACGCGGCGACGATGATGTATTTGCGGTATTCCGGCACGACGGCAAAGCGACCAATTTCGGCAATCCGATTGTTCTTGACGAAAGCCTCAACGTCCAGCCCGCTATCCAGCGTTTGCAAGCCGTATTCCCGATACAGTTCCAGCGGGGGGTTATACATAACGCGGAGAACGCCGATAGGTCGGCCGCCGGAGGAAGCCACAAACCAGGAAATGTCGCCGGTTTTCAAATCGGAGACGGGGAAAAATTCCTCTTCGTTTTGAATCCAATTCTTTTCGTTGACGTAAGTAGACCGCAACACTTGGACAGCCAAGTTGCGGTCCGCATCGTTGGACGCCCGGATGACGACGATTTGCTTTGCCAGCGGCACGGCTATTTCCTTCGGTTCTGAGATTGCCATGATTTTCCCGACAAGCCGGCCACAGTCTCCATGATTTGGCGGTGCCATCCGCAAATTTCTCTAATACTCGGCTTCCCGTTGACGGGTGGAGGAGGCATGGGTTTGCCTATGCAAAGAGATGTCGGAATGCATTCGGGAATCGGCGACGCGGGGTCGTGAAACGGAAAGCAAACGCCGATGGGAAGAATGGGAGATTGCGTTTGCAGCGACAGCTGCGCCGCTCCGCGGCTGCCCCGTAAAAGTGTTTTCGGATCCCGATTTGTTGTCCCTTCTGGAAAAATGCCGACAGACCGCCTCGCCTCCAAGGCGCGACGAGCCCGGGAAAGACCATGTTCACGGCTAACGAATAACGGCTTGAACGCGTTCAAAAAGCGCGGCTTTGCAGGTTTGCGGGCAACTGGGATCGCTTGGCCAAAATGATAAAAAAACCATACGCCGGGAATCAAACAAAAATTCCAGTCCGCCAAAAAATGGATGATCTTTCCCTGCCTCAAATGCATCAAAACGCCGGGAAGATACAATGCCTCCAGCTTTTGGCTGTGGTTGAGAACGACAATAAAGGGATCGTTTTCGGCGCGGAGATTTTCCGCTCCCTCAATCTCTACCAATAACCGCGATCCAATCGAAGCGCAAATCCTTACCGCAAAGGCACTGACGCAGCCGGGCGATTGCCGATAAGTCGCTCTCCAAACATCGCCAAGGGAAATAGCTCGTTCCGAAACCACTTCGGAGGATCTCGAAGAACTTTTGCTTGTCTCGATGAGTGCCATGGATATTGCCGCCGATCTTGTCTTCCTCTTGGTTTCAGGATTGATTTTTGCCGTCAAGATCACCATGTTAGGCAAATATTTTCAATCTTTATTTTCGCATTGCCACACGTCGCCCTTTTCTTTTTCTTTCCAAATCTTTTGAACTTCCTATCGTTTTGGAAAACTGCTTATCGGGGCGCGGTTGTTCCCTTCCGCCAAACAAGGTCGACGATTAAAGGTTTGTGATCGGAGCCGAGATTGGGGCCGATTCGTTTTCGCGCAACGCAAATTTCAGAAGTGACTAAGCAGTGATCTAACGGAATGGCCAGAAGCGGAAAATTTGCCGGCCAAGTGGGAAAAACGCCGGCGGGGCGGTTTAGGCAAGCGGTTCGGACCAGACTTTTGAATGCGTGGTTCCAAGGAGTTGTATTCAAGTCGCCTACGATCACAGTCGGCCGGCGCATTTGTTTTACAAGCTGGGACAACCAAGCCAGTTGCCGGTTTCTTGACCGGGTATATCTAGAGCCCACAGGCGGGACAGGATGAGTGGCAATGAGACAAAGCGCCCGTCCTTCCAGCACAATTTCCGTTTGAATCGTGGGAACTTCGTTGGGTTCGCGACTCAAAGTTTGCGTTTCGGCCAAGGGCATTCGAGCATAGAGAGCAATGCCGAAGTTATCCTCGCGATCTTCCACGCAGTGATAAGGATAAGATTCCTTCAAAGAATCCAGCGAACGTTTCCAATCCGAATTGACTTCCGCAAAGGCGATCAGGTCGGGAGATTCTTTCTCAATCAAATCAAAAAGATTTTGGACGTTTTTATTGTCGGAGTGAACGTTCCACCAAAGAATCCTAATTTTGGATTGCCCTACGCCCCAAGATTGCGGATTGGTTTCTAACAAATGCGGCAGAACGACGAAAAGATTGATTCCGGCGCAGACCGCCGCCAAACAGGCCCCTGCCTTTTTCTTTTGCCAAGCGAAGAGAGCGCCGATCCCAAGAAACCCAAAAAAGTATTGCACTCGAAAGTGAGAGCAAGCGTCAAACACCCACCACCAACTGCCAAAAAAGCCGGCCGCCGCCATTCCCATCAGAATCCCAAACGCATTTAGAACGCCTCGGAGAGAAAACAGATTGGAATCGCTGTTTCGTTTGCGTTCGCCCTTTTTGGATTCTGACACATTGGCTCTTCGCATGGACATGGAATTAGAGATTGACCCTTGTCGATTCAATCCGTTGAATATCGATTGTTTTTGAGACTCTGCCAATCCATGCCTCTCTTGGAAATTCATCAACTGAAAAAATCCTTTGCTTCTCCGGACGAAGAAGTTCGTCTTGCGGTGGACGTTCCTTCCTTCTCCTTGTCCGAATGCGAGCAAGCGGCGCTGAGTGGGGAAAGTGGATCCGGCAAAACCACGTTTCTGAACTTAATTTCTGGAATCCTCCCCGCCGACAGCGGAACAATACGCATCGCAGGCCGGGAGATGACCTCGTTGAGCGAGGCCGAACGAGACCGCCTTCGCGCTTCCAAAGTGGGTTATATTTTTCAAACGTTCAACCTTTTGCAAGGCTTCACCTGCTTAGAAAACATTCTTCTGGGAATGTCGTTTTGTGGAGGAAAACCAGATAGGCGCCTCGCAAAGCGCCTTTTGGAACGGGTAGGTCTGCGCAAGCGGACGGAATACTATCCCCGGCAGCTTTCCATAGGGCAGCAACAGAGGGTTGCCGCTGCTCGAGCATTGGCAAGCCGGCCCTCCTTGGTGCTGGCCGACGAGCCGACGGGCAATCTAGATTCAGCAAACGCCAAAGAAGCGCTGTCCCTTATTCGAGAAACTTGCGAAGAAAACGGCGCCGCGCTGTTGCTCGTCAGCCACGATCCAACCGCTTTGGAACAATTTGCCTCGCGCAAAGACTTTTCTGCAATCAACCGCGGCGAACGGGAAGAATAGCGTTTATGAAAACCATCTGCATGCTTGTGTGCCGAAGCCTGCGGCAGCACTTTTTATCCACGGCCGTCACCTCGCTCTCCATTGCCTTGGCCGGCGGCTTGTGGCTGTCCGTATGGGCGATTCGGGATCAGGCGAACGCTGTTTTCACCAAAGTCGATTCCGGATTTGACGCGGTTTTAGGCGCTCGAAGCTCCAAGTTGCAACTCGTGCTCAACGCCATTTTCCACGTGGAAGCCTCGCCCGGAAATCTGGATTGGGAAGACTTTGAAGACATTCAATCCAATCGCGCCGTTGCCAAGGCCATTCCCCTCGCCGTCGGAGACAACTATCGCGGTTATCGATTGGCGGGGGTTTCTACCAATCTGTTCTCGGAAATTGAATATCGGCCGGGTCGGCGTTTCCAAGTGTTTCCCAACGGACGCGTTTTTGATCCCGGAAGACAAGAGGCGGTAGTGGGAAGTTTTGCGGCTCGAAAACTCGGACTCGAAGTTGGCGACATCTTTCATCCTTATCACGGGCTGACTTTTGATCCAGAAAAACGGCACGAAGAAACCTATCACGTAGTCGGAATCCTCCAACCGTCCAATACGCCCGCAGATCGAGTTATCTGGATTCCGTTAGCGGGCTTGCAGCGAATGAGCGGACACGATCCCAAAGCGGCAACCAAAATAAGCGCCGTCTTGATCAAGGTGCGATCTCCGCTGGCGGGCTTTCAGTTGGACACGCTTTACAACAAACAAGGCGATCGATTAACTTTGGCTTATCCGATCGGGCAAATTATGGCGCAGTTGTTTTCCAAAGTCCGCTGGTTTGATCGAGTGCTGGAATTGATAGCCTCTCTGGTCGCCGTGGTCGCGGCGGCTTCGGTTTTGGCCAGCATCCACAACTCCATGAACGAACGGAGGCGGGACATTGCGATTTTGCGAGCCTTAGGCGCCCGGCGGCGCACAATCTTCGGAACGATCCTTTTAGAGGCCGTTGCCATTTCCGTTTTGGGCATGGCCTCTGCGTTTGCCGTCTATTTTGCCGTTTTCGCTGTTGTTGCGGCCATTCTCCGGGCGGAACTGGGTGTAGTGTTGTCGGCCGCGCAGTGGCACTGGGTCATGTTGTGGGCGCCGTTGTTAATGACGGGGATGAGCGCTTTGGCCGGCTTGGCGCCGGCAGTCAAAGCCTACCGAACGAACGTGGCAAAACACTTAGCGCCAATTTCGTAAACCTTTTTGGATGCAAACCACATTTGCAAAAGACGCGCGATGCTTCTAATGTTCAAAAAATCATTTCTCAATTTTGCGGCGCTAATGTTGCTGGCAGGTTGCAGCGTTGAAAACGATACCTCCGACGCTTCCAATCACAACAACCATGCAAAATCGCCGACCCATAAGCACCGACACATCCCGCCTCACGGAGGCGCGCCCGTCGTACTGGGTGAGGAACTTTATCATTTAGAGTTCGTCCTCGACGAAGCATCCGCCTCGTTGCACTGCTATGTTCTTGACGGACACATGGAAAACTTCGTCCGCATCCAAGCCGCAAAACTCATTCTCGAAGTCGAACCCAATAAAACGGTTGTGTTGATGCCGGTGGTTCGACGCGCTACCGGAGAATCCGTTGGCAACACTTCGCACTTCAGCGCTCGGCTAGATTGGGCAAAGGAAAGAAAGCGCTTTGCCGCCGTGTTGCGAGAAATCACAATACATGGAAATCGGTTTGAAAACGTGGCCTTTCGTTACCCCGAAGGGAATGAATCTCCCTGAAAATGCAAAATTAAAAACGCCAATGAAAACAAGAGTCCGCAAAACGGCCGTTTGCTTCATCCTGTGGGGAATTGCTTGCAGTTTGGCCGACTCAGCGGAGAAAAGCCCGCTGCCAAAGACTTCTCCCCAAGCAGATTCCATCAAAAGCGAAGCCAGCCCAGCCCCGCCAATCGCCTCGATTCCGAAATCCGATAACAAAAAGACGAATAAAAAAACTCCTGCCGAGCCAAAACTGTTGACCAACGGATTTTTGCAAGTTTCGTTTGATTGGTTGGCCTCCTTCGACTACGAAATTCCTCTCGAAGAACCGGCAAAAACAGTCCCGGAAAACACCGAGAACGCCAGCCAAATTCCTCAAAAAATTCGCAATCTTGACGAAAAAGAGATCGCTCTTAAAGGATTCATGTTGCCTCTCAAAATGGAGAAAGGTCGAGTCACAGAGTTCCTCATCATGCGCGATCAATCGATGTGTTGCTACGGGACGATTCCCAAAATCAACGAATGGGTAAGCGTCAAAATGAAAGAAAAAGGCGCAAAACCCGTCATGGAACAAATCGTCACTATGTTCGGCAAACTGCGCGTCGGAGAAATCCGGGAAGACGGCTATCTTGTTGGGATTTATGAAATGGAGGGATACCGAATGGACGGGCCGAAAAACCCATAATGAACTCTGCCTGCAATTCCAGAAAAGTCGAGGATTCAACTCAATCCAAGCAGAAAGGCGATGCAGAACAACTCCAGCAACATAACGGCGACGACAACAAACCAGACGACGACGAGAATCCGTCCAAGATTTTTCAACGGAGCAGGCGACAAACTGAAACGGAAAACCGCCGCGCCAACGACAATCAGGTCTCCATTGCGAAGCTTTGAAAACGTCGCCGGATCCGCGTTGACGCTAACCACGCCTTCGCCCAATCGCTTCAGATGAGGTTCGCCGCCTGCCTCAAGCTCAATCGCGACATGATTGTTCCACACTCCGACGTCCGGCATTCGCAAGTCCGCCTCCACGTTATTTCCCACCACAAAAGGATACGAAGGAATATCAAAGTGTTGCCCCCTTCGCTTGCCTTCTAATACCGTAAGGCGGAACATTAGAGCTGCCTGCGCGGAACGTAGATCCTATCCTCAGGATACAATGGGAGATCGTGATTCGGATTGTCTCGCGCCTTATTGTAGTCAAATTCCAACACGGTTCCATCCGCTTTGCGAGTGACTCGAATTCGCCGCTTGGCCGCGTAGTTGCTCAATCCACGCGCAGCGGCAATGCCGTCTAGCACTGTCATAGTTCCTGAGTACTTATGGCGACCCGGCAATTGAACCTCCCCGTCCACGGTAAACAAACGTTCCCCTATTTTGACAGTTAGCGCGAGTTGAAGGTAAATGCGCGGAACATAAAGATTATGAAGCATTTCCCGAAGCTCTCCAACAGTAAGCCCCGCGGCCCGCACGGGCTCTTCCAAATGGGGCGGATGAATTTTTCCGTCCTGCCGAATCTGCTCGTTGTGAGGATGCGGCGGAAACGGTATCCCGGAGTAAGTGATAAACACATGGTCGCCGGATGCAAGGATGTCGGAATTCGCTGGAGTCCCTTCGGACGCATCCGGCAACTCGGTTTCTCTTCCACCGGAATTGTCCAATAGTTGGCATCCCGCACTAAAACACAGAGCGGCCGCCGGCAACAAAAGCAAAGCGGATCGTAAATAATCAAAACCGTTCTTCATGAATCTTCCGGCTCGCGCTTCGAGGAGTTTCTCAATTAGTATTTCTTCTTCAGAACCAATTCCGGTCGTCTCGTTGTCTTGCCGGTCTTTGGATCCCCGTTCTTGTCGTTCTCCTTTTTGTCCTCTTTTGCGATGTTCGACTTTTCGTAGTAATCGTAATAGTAACCGCTGTAATAGTAGTAGTAGGAATCCTGGGAGATATTGATGTTGTTAAGCACGACTCCCAACAAGTTTCCTCCAACTTTTTCGACCATTTGCTTCGCTCGCACCGTCATCGCTTGAGGATACTTTCGATATTGGATGACAAGCAACGCCATATCCACTTCGCTGGCCAAAATAGAGGCGTCACTTACTCCCATAATGGGGGGAGAATCAAAGAAAACAAAATCATACCGACTCTTTACATCCTTCACAAAGGTTTTCATTTGAGGGGAGTTTAGAATGCCAAGAGAACTGCTCGGCAATTTTCCGCTGGGCAAAAAGTCCAAAGTGGAAAGTTTTGTGGTTTGAATGACTTCGTCCAATCGGACATCGTTCATCAAGTAGTTGGTCAAGCCGTTTGCGTTGGACACCCCAATGATTTTGTGAAGACTGGGTCGCCTCAAATCCGAGTCCACGACAAGAACCTTGTTGTTGTTTTGGGCAAAGATTGTGGCCAAGTTGAAAATGGTGGTGGACTTTCCCTCTCCGGCGCCGCCGCTGACAACCGTCATCGTGGTAATATCTTCGCTCTTTCTAGAAAAGAGAACGTTGGTGCGAAGAACGCGATAAGCCTCCGCATGCGGGCTGTCCGGCCCTTCTTCAAGCAAAGAACTCACATTTTGAGGAATCACCCCCAACACCGGCGAGCCCAAAGCCTGCTCTACGTCGTCGATGGTTTTGACGCTGGTGTCCAGATACTCAATGAAAAAGGCCAATCCGACGCCGACAACAAGGCCGATGAGAACGCCCAAGGCCACGTTCAAACCCAATTTCGGCGACACTTGCTTGAGCGCCGGTTGCGCTGGATCATAAATTTCCACAATGGAAGTCTTCGGCAGACTAGAGTCCACGGTTTCTTGAAGTTTTCGAGCGCGAATGGCTTCAAGAAACTTTTGAAACCCCTCTAACTCACGTTTTGCGGTAAAATAAGGGCGGAATTTCTCCGTGTTTTCCGCTTCTTTCATCTTCGCTTTCTCGATTTGCGATTCAAGAGAGGCTACCATTAGCTTGTATTTATCCACAGACTGCTTTAACGCAATCATGATCCCGTCCAGTTCTTCTTGGAGTTGCTTTTCCAAAGTTTTTTTCTCTTTTTCTAGGCTATACATGGATGGATGCTCCGGACCCAAAGCCGCGCCACCGCCGCTATCCAAACCCCGGACAATCTCGTCGTATCGTTCAATTAACACTGACAATCGGCGATTGCCGGGCATGGCGCTCAATGCCGCTTTCCGAAAATCCTCCTCTTCCAAAGCCGCCAAGCTGTCGTGCAAAGCGCTATGCTGGGCAAGAGTGATTTCCGCGTCTGTCTTGGCCGCATCCAACTTGGCGATAATCTGCGGCCCGGTCGTCGAAGTGAATACGCCGCTGTCGGCAAGGGAAATGTCCGGAACACCAAGGTCCACCTTCAGCTTATCCACTTCCGCTTGCGCCGCTCTGATTTTTTCCTTTTGCGCTTCCTCTTGTTTTTCTAGCTCCTTAATGCCCGCCTTAGACAAATCCATCTGATTGTTCACTCGTTGCTGTTTGTACGTCTGGGCGATTTTGTTGGCAATTTTTGCCGCTTCCTCCTTCTGCTCGCTGTATACGGTGATTTCGATGACGCTGGTGTTTCGCCCCTGTTCCACATCAATAGATTTCTTCAGCACTTGATACATTTCGTTGGTCGTCAACGAAGGCCGTTTGTAGCGTTCCGCCCAGACTTCTTGCAAATTCAAATCCGGATCCACAATCACTGGATGCAACACGCTCCGGGACTGAATTTTCTCAAACTGCGTTTGAATCCAATACGGATCATACTGCGCCGCAGGCCGAAATCCAATCAACGGCGCAATGTCCGAAGTGTCCTTCTCAATGGCAATCCGAACGGTGCTGGAGTAAGTGGGATTGATAAAAAACGTGACCACCGTCGTCGTCAAAACCACCAACAAAAAGACGGCGAGAATGACCGTCTTGCGGATGCGAATGATGCGCCAATAGTCGAGGAAGTGTAACTTGGCGTCCTGCGCTTTCTTGGTGTTGCCGCTGCTTTGCATATCGTCAAAAAAAAGGAGACTAGAAGATCGGTTCCAGCCTCCTAAACATGGTTAAAACTGGGAAAGAAATTAATAACTGGCGCGAAGCCCAACGTAAACTCGATTCCTATCGTAACTGCGATATTCCGATTGAACGCCGGACTCATAATCGTCAAAGTTGTAGCCCGCTTCCGCCGCCAAATACGGATTGATGGCGTAATCCAAACTAAGCCCAAAAGCCCAGTATTCGTCGTTGTCTCCGTCAATTTCGCCAACGCTTTCGTAAGCGCCGTTCAAATAATGACCAACCAGCGAGCCGTTCAACTTCGCCGTCAACTGATGATTCGCCGACGCATAAACCACCGTCTGCTTCTGATCCAAAATTAGCCCATACTTGTCATTGAATTCAAAGGCCAAATCGTGCCGATTGCGCTCGTGTTTGACGCCGATTTGAAAGTGACTTCCCTCCGCATAACCGTAGGAAAGATTGGCGTCGACAAAGGGGCTAGCAGAGTTTTTATTGACATTGCTAAACTTGGTGAATTGAGCGCCCAAGCGAACCGATCCTTGCAGAGTCGGCGTGAAAGCGTGATCCAAGCCAGCGTACACATAGTGAGAATCGCTGTCTCGAATTTCCGGATCAAGATACTCAATCTTGTCGCCAGTAAAGTCCACGGCTTTGAATCGGTAGCCGATTAAGCCGACGGTGTTGGGTTTCAACTGCGCTTTCAAATGGACGAGCGGCGTGTGTTCCACTCGATCCAAACGAGCCGAAAAAGCCGGATTGTCAAAGTTGAAGATCGTGTTTGCGTAGCCGGCGTAAATGGAATAGGTGTCGGAGAGCATCTGCGTCGCGTAAAAGCTCCCCTGATTATGCAAATAGTCTTGCTCGCCTCGAATCGTGCGAATCTCGCCAGTTTCGGAATCGACAACAACCTCGGCTCGTCTCACCGTTCCCACTTTGATTTCCGGTTCTTGGGCAATTCTCAAGTTGTTGGCCAGTTCAAAAGAGAAGGTTGGAGAGACAGAATGGGCAATTTTGGCGGCGATGGTGTGGGATTCGTCGGTGCTGTCCGGGTCTCGGTCTTCGTACCACTTCAAGCCGAAGGTGTATCCTAATCCAATCTCGCCCTGCTCCCGAACCGCGTTGAAGTTGACGGATGGGCTGAACGAAATGCCGTAGCTAGATTGTTTGCTGGCGTAATCGTAAATGGGTTTGTCTAGGTCGTTTCCGTAGATAGGCTTGGTCGGATCCTCTATGAAAGAGCCATCTTCCGGCGAGCGGATTGTTTCGTAGCCAATGATTTTCTGCTCGTATTTACCGCTGAATCCAGCGCGATATGTATCGGGCAGGGTGGTGATGTTGTCGTCGTAGAAGCCGCGCAGGGAGGCGGAGATGCTCCACGGCGTGTTGGGGTTGGGGTCTGCGTTGGTTTCGGTGGTCGGTTGGAGGCTGGCGATGCCTAAGGCAACGAGGCCGGTAGAAGCGATAATGTTTTTCATGCCGTACAAAAAATCCTGTTAAAAACGATTGTTTCGGTTCGATCTCTGTAATTCGTCCAGTGGTTTTACGGGTTGGCTAGGGTTTTGTCAACAAAAATTCGAAGAAAAATAGAAAAAAGCAAAAATATTTTGGATATTTTGGGATTTAGTCGGTTTTTTCGATGTTCCAGCGCGGCCAGTCGGTCAAAAACAGTTGGCCGGCGGACAGCAGTTGTTCGTCAACGTGGCGGAGTGGCCAGTCTTCGGGGACGATGATTTCTTTTTGGCCGAGGAAGACGTTGAGGAAGATTTTTAGGTAAAGGTGTCCCCATTCGTGTTTTTCGCCTTGGATTTTGCCTTGGAAATACATTTGGGAGAGGAATTTGCCGTCGCTTGTGATGGGAGTCAAGTACAGACCGTTGATGGATTTGTGGAAGTCGTGAATTTCGTAAAAGTCAGAGTTAGGTCGGATGGATTGGGTAAGCCAGAGGCATTTTTTGTTGGCGTACCAGCCGATTGCCCAGGGCATATCGCTCATGAGCAGTTCGTTTGTGTCGGTGGCGTGGTTGGGGCCGAAGAGATTGCCGATTTGTTGGATGCGCGGCGGCCAGTAGGGCGGGTAGGCAATGGGATTGTTTCGGGGCGGCAGGAATCGGAAAATCAAAGGCAAACAGGCCAAAAGGACGGCCAGAAGGCTGGCGTAGAACTGGGCGCCAAAGAAGGGAAGTTCCAGTCTGTCCAAGAGCAGAAAGAAAAGCCCTGCGCCAAAGGCGTAAACAAGCGGGAGGAGAAGGATGACGAGGTTTTGGCCGTTGACTTCGGGCGGATGGCGGCTGAGGTAAGTTTGAGACAAGGCTTGGGCGATGGTCAAAGTGAGCAAGGCTAAGAGCGCGAAGATGCGCAGGCGGTTGAGGCTTTTGTTGTGAAAGGGAACGAGAAAGCCAACTAAAAAGAAGGCGCAGAGCCAGCTGCCGCCGAGTTTTGGGATTTCGTTTTCAGCAATTTTGCCGGAGTTTTCGAGCAGTTTGCGGGTTGCCGCGCGCATGGAGACGGGGCTGATTTCTCCTTGCAGAGTTCGTTCGATAGCGGCGTCTGGGTAGCGGGATGTGTCTTGCCAAAAAGCGTAGCCGGCGACGCCAAAGGGATGGCCGCTCCATTGGTAATTTCGCCAAAGCCAAGGCGAGACCACGATTCCAAAGACCAGCAGAGTGAGGCCGATGCTAAGAATCCGTTTGCCCGGCAAGTAAAAGGCGAGGAAGGCAACGGCAGGGATCACAAGCCAGCCAAGAGAGTAACGGGTTAGGATGAGGCAGGCGAGGAGCAGTCCGCAGACGGCGGAGGTGACGAGATAGAAGGAAAAGTTTCGCGGGTTGCCGTTTGTCTGCTTTTCTTCTGCGTTTTCGGATTCGCGGCGACGTTCCAAACTTACGAGGCAGTGGACGAGCAAGAGAAAGAGAAAAATGGCAAAGTTGGTGGAAAGTCCGGAAAAACAGAATTGCCACAGGAGATCGGTTGCCAAAAAGACCGCCGTCGTGAACCACGCCGCCGGTTCGTCAAAAAGCCGTTTTGCGAGCCGAAAAAGCAGGATGGCGGACAAGATGAAAAAGAGTTGGTTGACGGCGCCGATGAGGATTTCTGGTTGGAAACGGCGGAAGTCATCGGAGGCATCAACGGGCGGCGTTTTGAAGTCGAAGGGAAGCGTTTTCATGGCAATGGCCAGCAAAGCCGGCCAGAGCGGCGCGTTGGCGAGGTCGGGATGATTGCCCTCAAGGAGCATTGTATCTTCTCTTTCTTCGGGTCTGTTTTCTTTGACAAGTTTGAGGCTCAGCGGGCGGATAAAGTGGGTGGAAAAGCCTTTGCCGTCGGCCAGATTGCGGGCGATTTGGGCGGCATCCATGGCTTCGACGGAGGCAAAGCTATTGGCTTCGCGCAAATTGTACATGATTAACACGGCGACAAAGAGCAAAATTCCCGTGAGGATGGGGAGGTATCGTCGGCCTTCGCCCACTTCGAGCTCGTGAATGAGGTCTTGGAGAATCTGCATTTTTATCTTATTGGTCGACTTTCCATTGAGCAATTTTTCGGATCAATGTGCGCCGGCTGATGCCCAATAGCCGGGCGGCTTCCGTTTTGTTGCCGTTGGTTTGTTCCAGCGCTTGAAGGATCAATCGTTTTACATTCTGCTCGATGGAAAGCGGCGATTCCAATTCTTCGGAAGAATCTCCGGCTGACAACAATTTTTGCAATTCGTAAGGCAAATCACCGGCTGTAATTTGTTCGCCGCTGGCAAACACGACGGAGTGTTCGACGGCGGCTCTGAGTTCGCGGACGTTGCCCGGCCAATTGAATTGAGTCAAGCATCGCATGGCCATCGGCGTAAATTCGCGCACTTTTTTCCCGTTTTGGCGAGCAAATTCGCGCAGAAACTTCTCAGCCAACGGGCGGATGTCGGATGCTCTTTCTCGGAGAGGAGGCAATGGAATTTCCACCACCCGCAGGCGATAGTATAAATCTTCCCGAAAACTTCCTTCGGCAACCAACTGCTGCAAGTCTTGGTTTGTTGCTGTCACTAATCGTACGTCTGTTTTTAGAGTGCGATTGGATCCAACTCGCTCAAAACTTCGCTCGCCCAGAATTCGCAAGAGTTTGATTTGCGTGGATCCGTCGATTTCGCCGATTTCGTCCAAAAAGATAGTGCCTCCGTTGGCCTGCTCGAATCGCCCGATTCGGCGTTCGTGCGCTCCCGTGAACGCGCCTTTTTCATGCCCGAAGAGTTCGCTCTCCATAAGATTGGCGGATAGCCCGGCGCAATGCACAATCACAAGGTCATTGCCCGCCCGCGCGCTGCATTGGTGAATGGCCTTTGCGATCAATTCTTTGCCGGCGCCGCTTTCGCCAGTGATCAGAACGCTTGCGGAGGAGGCCGCTACTTTGTTCACAATTTTAAAAACTCGCTTCATCGCCGGCGATTCTCCCACAATGTCTTTCAACTTCTTGTCGGGCATCTTCTGCGAATCGGCGATTTCTGCTTCCAAAGTCTGAATTTTGTTCTTCGCTTTTGGTGCCGAGATTTTAAAAGATCGGGAAATTTTCTTCTCCAAGTCTACCAGCAATTGTCCGCCCTTTGAGATGTAATCGTCCGCCCCGTGTTTCATCGCTTCCACGGCGATGTCTTCCGAGCCGTAAGCAGTCATCAAAATGCAAACCGGGGGCTTCGAAAATCTCTCCAGTTTTTTGGCGCGGGCAATCAACGACAAGCCGTTTTCATTAGGCATTTTGTAGTCCGTCAGCAACACGTCGATGGGCTCAGACTCCATCAGATTAACAGCATCTTCGGCGTTTTCGGCGATGTAGACCTCGTATTGGTCTTCTAATATCTCTCGCAAACCTTCGCGCTGCGTCTTCTCGTCGTCCACAACGAGCAACAGTGGTTTTTTTTGAATTGTCACTTTTTATTCGCAAAAAATTATCAAAAGTGTCATGGAACCTGATAATGAAATTTAGATAATCTGTTGAATTTCAATAAGTTACAGATTTAAAATAGAGTCATTATTTATGGATTGAGAATTGCCAAATTCTTCCTTAGAAGAATCAAGTAAGAGCTGTTTTTTTGTTGCAGAAGGCAGCCATATTCGAAAGCGAGTGCCGCACGGGTTTGCCGGTTCCACCAGTATCCGACCTGAGTGTTGTTTCACAATTCGATGGACAATCATCAAGCCCAGCCCGGCGCCTTGTTGTTTGGTTGTGAAATAGGGTTCGAAAATTCGGTTGATTTTTTCCTTGGAAATCCCTGTTCCCGTGTCTTCGACGCTCAATTCAATGCCGTCGCTTTCGTTTGCGGTTCGTATTGTCAATTGACCTCCACGCGTCATGGACTGCACGGCGTTTTTGACGAGGTTGACCAATACTTGTTTCATTTTGTTGGCGTCAATCAGTGCTTTTGTCGGATTCTTGCAAAGCTCGACGACTTCCGAAATCTCTCGATTTTCTATTTCAGGCCGCATTAACTTGACGGTCTCTCGGACAACTTGATTTAAATCATCTAGTTGAAATTTTGGTTTGGCGGGGCGAATTGCTTGAAGAAACTGTTGCACGATGTCGTCTAACCGTTTTATTTCCCCTTGGGCGATTCGAAGATAATCCCGAAGTTTTTGGATGATTGGAGACTTCTCTTTTTGTATCAAGGATTTTCCAAGAGTCCCGTTAGGATCAGAGCCTCCGATAGCAATTTTGTCTCTTTGGATAGAGGAAAGATTTTTCACCTCTCTCTCTAAAAGTTGCAAATGGAGGTGCAAAGTGTTCAGAGGGTTTCCTATTTCGTGGGCGACGCTTGCCGCCAAAGAAGTCAATACCTGCAGTTTTTCGCTTTCGATTGCCTCAATCTTTTCTCTTCTTGTTTCCGTTGCATCGTGAAAGATTAATGCGATTCTAGAAACGCTGTTGGATTCCTTGTCAATAGGCGTTGCCTCGACTTGCAAAAATCTCTCTTTTGGGTAATGGATATCGAGATCAAACTGGAAAGTATCCCGTCTTTCGTTCCAGTCAATTTCGGCGATGAGTTTCCAATCCAAATCGGGAAGGAAGCGAGCCGCGCTCTCATTTAACACGCCTTCCGCAGGCAATCCCAAGAGAGTTTTGGCTGTTTGATTAAAATACTGAATCTTGCCTCGCCCGTCAACAACGACGATGCCATCCCGGATCGTGTTGAAAAGCATTTCGAGAAACTTGGATCGCTCTTTGTATTGCCGAACAATTCGCTCGGCAACCTCGTGGACGCTTCTGGCATCCAGAAGGCCGACTCGTTCCAGCGCTTTTTCTAGGAAGTTGGATTTTTGAGGATGCATAAATTAAGCGCGTTTACTATCATGGAAAATTCAATCAACAATGGCGCGAATCTTTCAAAACATGGCCGCATTCTTTTCATGCATCTTCTTCGTCTGCTGAATTTTGTTTCCCTGAAAATCTAAAATGTTCCACGTGGAACGTTTTTGACGGTCTCGGCGCGGAAGCCTTGTCGCCATTGTCTGTTGACGCCGCGCGCGGCGCTCTTTTTAAGTGAATCAGTAGCAGGCCAATGTCGGAGGGGGCAATTCCTGAAATTCGAGCCGCTTGACCAACGGTCCTCGGGCGAATGCTTTGCAACTTTTGTTTGGCTTCGTTTCGCAGGCTCTTGATTTTGGAGTAATCTACCCAACGAGGAATCTGTTTCGTTTCAAGGCTTTTAAATTTCTGAACTTCTGCTTCTTGCCTCGCAATATATCCCTCGTACTTTATGGCAATCTCAACTTGCTCCGCTACCTCTTTGGGCAAAGTTAAATCACGATTAGGCAAGTCGGCGTAGCGAATTTCCGGCCGTTTCAACAACTGGGACAAATTGTTTGATCCATCCCATGTGCTTTGCAATCGACTGATCTCCGCATCGATTCGCCGTCGTTTTTCTAAGAAACGATCATATCTAGACCTGCTGAGCAATCCCGCCTCATAAGCAATGTCGCAGAGCCGTTGATCGGCATTATCTTGTCTAAGAATGAGCCGATATTCCGCTCTTGAAGTGAACATACGGTAAGGTTCGACCGCGCCTTTCGTTACCAAATCATCAATGAGAACCCCGATATATGCTTCGTTTCGTTTTAGTATTACCGGAGGTTTTTTCTGAATTCGCCGTCCCGCATTGACTCCGGCAATCAATCCCTGAGCTCCTGCTTCTTCGTATCCCGAAGTTCCATTAATTTGTCCGGCAAGAAAGAGATTGCGGCAGATCTTTGTCTCCAATGAAGAATCAAGTTGAGTGGGAATCACAAAATCGTATTCAACAGCGTAGGCGGGCCTGAGAATTTCGGCTTTTTCGCATCCTACGATCGTTCGAATCAATTCAATCTGCAGTTCGTAGGGAAAACAAGTGGAAAAGCCATTCACGTAAAACTCGTCTGTCTTGACGCCCTCCGGCTCCAAGAAAATCTGGTGCGTTGTTTTGTTGTTGAAACGGACAATTTTATCCTCGATAGAAGGACAGTATCTCGGCCCTACGCCTTCAATTTTTCCATTGTAGATAGGAGACCGATGAAGATTTTTCTCGATGAGTTTTTTCGTCGAGGCAGAAGTGAAAGTAATGTAACAAGGCAACTGACCGCCAACATCCGCTAAAACAGAGCCGTTTGGGTATAGTTTTGCCTCAGAATTGCAATTTCGATGCGCAAAACCGGAAGAATGTTCCACGTGGAACAATTCATCTTTCCAATAGCTAAAGTAAGGAACAGGCTCATCGCCGGGCTGTTCTTCGGTGGCGGAGAAATCAATGAACTTTCGCAGCAGCCGAGGCGGAGTTCCCGTCTTCAATCGACTCAATTCCAAGCCTAGTTCCTTCAAAGATTCAGACAAACCTGAAGATGCGGACTCTCCTGCCCTACCCCCTTTTGCTTGCGAAGAACCAATGTGCATTAGCCCTCGCAAAAACGTTCCCGTTGTTAATATCACCGTTTCTCCGTAATATTGGACGCCAAGTTTGGTTTGCACACCATAAACAGAGCGGTCGCGGAAAAGCACTTTGGCAACTTCCCCTTGAATCATCGTTAAGTTGGCTTGTCGCTCACAAACCCATTTGAGCCGAAATTGATAGGCTTTCTTGTCGCACTGCGCACGAGGCGCCCACACAGAAGGGCCTTTTCCTGTATTCAACATACGAAATTGCAAACCGCAAAGATCTGTATTTCTGCCCATCTCTCCGCCTAAAGCGTCAATTTCTCGCGCCAAATGTCCTTTTGCCAAGCCGCCAATGGCCGGATTGCACGACATCTGGCCAACCGTGTCGATGTTGATGGCCAACATCAACGTATCTACCCCCATTCGCGCAGAAGCCAATGCCGCCTCGACGCCGGCGTGTCCGCCACCGACAACGACAACCCCAAAAGAACGCGGATAAACAAACATAACCGACAAGAGCCTAACGAATTCGATATCGGTGGGAAAACAGCGTGTCCGATTCCAATCGAAGAAATTCATTCGGACGATTGACGGCCAAATGTTCACAGATTCGAAAAATGATCTCCAGCGAGCAATCCTTGCTCAATTCGCTGGCAATTTCCGAGACGGTTAAAGCTCGATCGGAACAAGATTCCAACAAGTTCAGAATTTTTTGTTGCAAAAAGATCACTTCGGAAGCAGCCTTTTTCCCCGCTTCGACTCCGGGTTGATGGTATGCGTTGACATTAATCAAGGAGGCGTAAAATCCCACCGCGCGTTCAAAAACCGCAATCAATGCGCCAATGCTTTGAGCGTTCACTTCGGGAACTATGATGGACATAGACTCTCGGCCATTTTCGGAGAGCGCCTCTTGAGTGCCTACAAGAAAACCGAAGAGATAGTCGCCAGAAGTAACGTCCTTTTCCACTTTCAGCTCAGTGTTAGAACGATTCCTCATCACCTGAATAAAGGTTGCAAAAAAGTCGTCTCTACCGTCTCTAAGTTGCTGAACATAGGCGTGCTGATCGGTAGATCCCTTATTCCCGAAGACACTGATTCCTTGATTGACTCGCTCTCCGTTCCTGTTCTCGGCTTTGCCGAGAGATTCCATGATGAGTTGCTGAAGGTATTTTGAGAATAGTTCTAATCGGTCTTTGTAAGGCAGGATTACCATCTGTTTCTCGCCTCGCCCTCGGCCGGCAAGATACCAAAGGGAGGCCATCATCGCCGCAGGATTCTTCGCCAAATCAGGAATGCGGCTGGCTTGGTCCATCAACCGAGCGCCTTTGAGGAGGCCGTCAACGTCAATTCCTTGAAGCGCGGCCGGAAGAATCCCCACCGCAGAGAATTCGCTTGTTCGGCCTCCAACCCAATCCCACATCGGAAATCGGCGCAACCATCGTTGTTGGACGGCAGTTTTGTCCAACTGGCTCTCCTCACCCGTAACGGCAACTGCGTGTCGGCCAAAATCCAAACCTTCGTTTTTATAGAATTGCGAAGCCTCCAGCATCCCGTTTCTCGTTTCTATGGTGTTGCCGGATTTAGAAATTACAATCGCCAGGGTTTGCCCCAGTTGCCCGCTCAAAGATTCGAGCGTTGCGTCCATGCCGTCGGGGTCTGTATTATCCAAGAAATAAATTCGGAGTCGATCTTTCTTTGCGGAACTCAAGGCTTTGCTGACGAATTGAGGCCCTAAGGCAGATCCACCGATGCCTATAATCAAGAGGTTTTGAAAAGTTCCCGCTTGCCCGCTTATGCTTCCATTATGCACGTTGGCCGCAAAGTTTTTGATATTTTGGATGGTTTGAGCGATGTCTGCCGAAATTTTTGGCTGAGGAGCCAGTTCGGGCGCCCGCAACCAATAATGTCCCACCATTCTTTTTTCATCGAGGTTTGCTTGAGCCCCTTGTTCAAGAGCCTTCATTTCTTTGAAGGCCATTTCCAATTGGGGTTTCAATGAATCCAAGTCCGTCTCATCGAAGTGCATTCGACTGAAGTCAAAAGCAAAACTCAGACTCGGCACCGGCAGATACCAACGCCTAAATCGATCCCAACTTTTCCACCTTTTCAAAGCATTCTCCTCTCTCGATACAAATATAGAAACCATGCGATTAAACCAACCGTCAAAAAGAATTTAGAGGATTTTGAATAATTTTCCGAATCAAGAAATTCAAAATTCTCTGGAAAAATCTCACAAAGTTATTATTTTGTTTTCTTTTGGAAGGAGGCCATTGTCTTTCTAGACTTCCACGGGAAAATGAACGAGAAAGTGAAACAAGTCATCTTTATTTGCACCGGCAACTTCTACCGCAGTCGTTTGGCGGAAGAGCTTTTTAATTACTACGCCAAAGAGACAAACATATCTTGGGAAGCAACTTCGCGAGGCATGGTAGAAAGCAGTTTTGGAGGAATTTCTCCCGTGGCTTTTGAATATCTTAAAAAGCGCGGACTCTCGCCCCGTATTGACCCGATGCGTGATTCCATCCCGCTGAAAGTATCCGATATCGAGAAGGCAGAACTGCTTGTCGCCATGAATCAAGAAGAACACGAACCCATGTTGCGAGAAAAATTTGGCCAAATTCCCAAAATTCTTGCGCAGAGAAATCGTCTTCGCTACTGGAATGTGTGCGACGTGCCGGGGGAAACCAATAGCTTTTCTCAATTCTTCGGCGAACGGAGACCCACCCAATCCCCAAAGAGCGGCACCGAACATATAGACTTTGCTGTCCGCGTCTTGCTTCAAGAACTCGATCAAAAAACGGCCGCCAACCTTACAAAATGATTGAAGACACAGACGATCTTAGAATCAATTCGATTCACCCGCTACTCCCCCCGGCAATCCTGATGGAAGAATTGCCGATCACAGAGAAAGCATCAAACGTAGTGACCGATGCACGGCGCAAAGCGGAACAAATTGTAAGAGGACTCGATGACAGACTCCTAGTTATCGTCGGTCCATGTTCCATTCACGACGCCAATGCCGCGATTGAATACGGAGAAAAACTTGCCCCAATAGCGCAAAAGTTCGGCGAAGACTTAGTGATCATCATGCGGGTCTATTTTGAGAAACCTCGAACCACCGTTGGTTGGAAAGGACTAATCAACGATCCCGACATTGACGGCAGTTTTCGCATCAATCAAGGTCTCCGAGTCGCCCGAAAACTTCTGATCGACCTCGCCGAAATGGGTCTCCCGGCCGGCAGTGAGTTCTTAGATACCATTGTGCCTCAATTCACGGCAGATCTGATCTCTTGGGGAGGCATAGGCGCCCGAACCACTGAAAGCCAGGTTCATCGAGAGCTGGCTTCCGGCCTATCCATGCCCGTCGGTTTTAAAAATGGAACCGACGGAAACATTCAGATCGCCATCGACGCCGTCGGCGCCTCACGCCAAAAACATCGCTTCCTCTCCGTCACAAAACAAGGACTGGCGGCCATTGTCGAAACCAAAGGCAACGACTGCTGCCACCTAATTCTCCGCGGTTCCAACAAGGGAACCAATTTTGACGAACTCTCCATAAACAAAGTCAAGAAACAACTGATCGAACACCGTCTTCGCCCCAGCGTCATGGTCGACTGCAGCCACGGCAACAGCAATAAAGACCACCGAAGACAGCCGAAGGCGGCCGCCTGCCTCGCCCAACAAATCCGCGACGGATCCACCGCAATCTTTGGCGTCATGCTGGAAAGTCATCTGAATGAAGGAAAACAACAATTCGAAACTCAAAAAACCGCCAAATACGGACAAAGCATCACTGACGCCTGCATTTCATGGAAGCAAACTTTGCCCATTCTGGAAGATTTCGCTGTTGCCGTCCGCGCAAAACGAGCGAAAAACAACGTCGCGCCTCCGAAAATTGAACACGAATAGCGAAAAGTGTTGTCTTGACTTTTGCCAAAGTTTCTCAACAGTTTGAGTAATAGAAAATAAACCATTCGATTGAATCGGCACTCGCACTCTTTGAAAAACGGAACCCAACCTTGGTTTTCAAAACCGATGCCTTTCCCTTATGAATTGGAATCTTCGAAAGATCGTAGTCAGCGTCGTCGGCGTCTTGCATTGCATAGATCCTGCGCAAACCTCTTCGGAAAATCTGGAAAACACAAGGGCAAAGACATTTGCCTTTCATCAACGGGATGGCGAGATGGACGTCACTTTGGACGATCAAATTCTCGCTACCTACGTCTGGAAAGACACTGAAATCACGCGTCCCTATTTCAAAAACATCCGCACGCCGGACGGCATCCAAGTTACCCGAAATCATCCTCCTCAACCTGCGGATTTTCAAGATCACAAAACTTACCACCCCGGCATCTGGTGGGGATTCGGCGACATTGACGGCAATGACTACTGGCGCATGAAGGCCGGAATTATCGGCGGCAACTTCATCGCCGCCCCCACTGCGGGCAAGGAACAAGCCAGATTCAGCGTCAAAAACCTATTCCTGAAAAACAGAAGCCTCGACGAAGTATTCCTCGAACAAGTTTGCCATTACACTTTCCTCCGCAATTCGCAAGGCGTCCTGTTGATTGCCGAAAGCGTGTTCCTCCGCGAAGAAGGCGGCTATTGGCTGGGAGATCAAGAAGAAATGGGATTGGCCTTTCGAGTGAACAGCCAACTGGCAACCGCGCGCAATCCGTACAGCAAAATCCTCAACGCAAACGGCATCTCAAATCTCAAAACTATTCGCACAACACAATCCGATTGGGTGGATTACAGCGGCCCCTTCAACAAAAAATATGCCGGCCTCATGCTTATGTCCGATCCGCAAAACTTCCGCAAGCCTTGGTGGCATGCCGTCGACACCGGCCTCCTTGTCGCCAATGCCTTTGGCCAAAGCGAACTGAATGGGCGCGGCAAACTCCGCCAAAGTTGGTGGGTGACCAAAGGCAAGCCTTTCCGCCTCCGCTACGGCATATACATTCACTCTCATCCCAACGAGGAGTCATTAGATCGGTTGGCAGCCTATCAAAGTTTCCTCAAAGCGCTTAAAAACATCCGTTCCTTTCCCTCTCAATAAATCCATCCCATGTTACAACTGCATTCACATCTCTCCGTCAATTATCAGTAACTTGCCTTTCTGCAACGAAGACAAAGTAGTAAAGTTCAGAAGATTGATTGGAAACTAAAGACGTCCAAAGAATCCGCTCGCTAAATAGGATGGTTAGAAAGGGCGAATGGCTTCCATATCTTGAAGGCGGTAAATAAGAACAGATCTTGCGTCGGCTGTTTCTCCGGAGTAACCACTTCGGAGCCTAGCGCAATGCCAAAAACTAATTTCTCTAAAAACTTGGTTTGTTATAATAACTGTAAACAAATCGGCAAGTTTCCTTTGGAGAATTTACAAATTGCGGATTTGGTTTTGGATTTTGTAGAGATGTTTGTCGGAGCGAAGGATCAAACTCCCGCGCACTATCGCCGGCGACGCCATACACATTTCATCAAGCGAATTGATGCGGAGGAGACGGAACTGATTGCCCGCTTGAAACACGTAAGTATCGCCGTCTTCGCTTAGGCAGAACACTTGGTCGTCATATGCCCAAGGAGAGGAGGTGAACGCCGTCCTTCCGCGGGGATTCACTCGTTGTTTGCCGTAAATCTCTTCGCCGGTAAGGGCATTGCGGCAACTTAGAAATCCAAAGTCCCATAACACGTAGAAACGTTCCTTGTAAAGCAATGGCGAGGGATTATAAGGCGCTGCGTTTGTCTCCCGCCATACTATAAACTCACTCTCTTGTTTGCCTTTTTCTAGCGAGATGTCGCCGAAAGCTCCGGGCCGAATAACATAGACGGGTTTGTTGATTGGCAGGCGATCTCCCACATATCCGGCGCAAACATAGAGTAAGTTGTCTTCCGCGAACGGGGTGGGGATGCATATGGAGGACATGCCGGGAAACTCCCAAAGCAACTCGCCTGATAAATCATAAGATCGGGTTTTGTTCACGCCGGTTGTGATAATCTCCGTGCGGAGATTGTTTTCCCAGATGAACGGCGTTGAAAAGTTGCTCGGCTCATCCCGCGCTTGCCTCCAGATTTCTTTGCCGGAATTTTTGTCGTAAGCGGCGATGTAGGATTCTTCCATGTTGTCGTTCACAATGTAAATATGATCTTGGTGCAAAACCGGCGACGCCGACGTTCCCCAGCCAAGCCTCGTCTTATAGGGCGGCCAGGTTTTCCTCCACACTATCTTGCCGTCGAAGTCCAGACAGTACAGGCCTTGATAACCAAAGTAGATATAAACGTGCTTTCCATCAGTTGCCGCGGTTTCTGAAGCAAAGGTGTTCTTTATATGCACGGGGCTGGACGGCAAGCCGGAATGCAGTTTTGTTTTCCACAGCAGTTTCCCAGAATCGAAGTCGTAACAAAGCGCCAACCAGTGATGGACGGCCTTTGGAGGATCGGGACGCTCGCCTCCGAAATACAATCCCTTCTTAGGAGTCTCCACTTTGCCTTCGCTTACTGCGGCGCTTAGGAAAATCCGATTCCCCCACACAACCGGTGACGACCAACCCAAGCCCGGCAGCGAAGTCTTCCATACAATGTTTTCGGCTTGACTCCAAACGGATGGAAGCCCACTACCATCTTCTCCGCGCCCCAAAGAACCGGGACCGCGAAATTGCGGCCAATGAGGTTGCGCAAAAGCCGTCAGGCATGAGATTCCAACAAGACAAATCAAAACTATTTTCTTCATAAGTGCTTTTTTACAAGTTGAATTAACGGAAAAAGCAATGTTAATGAAGACGAACGGTTTGCGCAATAAAGAATGTTCGTTCTATAGAACACAAATTTTCGCAGGAGATTGATTTTTGGGGACAGCACTTTATTCTTCTCGTCTATGAATTTTCGAATCGCTCTTGCCGTTCCAGCCATTTCCGTGTTTGCTACGTTTTCGTTGGCCGCCGCCGGAGACAGCCAACCTTTCGGATCCAACTTCCCCCATCTCGACAACGCCGCCACTGGCCAGTGGTGGACGATTGACCGCAAACAGGCCGAAGTCGACACCCGGAAACGGCCGCCAAAAAACTTGATTGACGTCAACGTGCCTCGCGACGAAGTGGTTGCTTTTGCAGTTTACACGCACGACCGAGGCACGCTCAAGATGAGCGCGCAGTTGTTTCCGTTGCTTGACGACGAACCTCGCCGCGTTCGCCTTGAATTCAAGCAGAACGGCAAGTGGAGGCAAGCGGCATCTGCGCTAGTCCGCTACCCCGGCTGGAGCGCTCATTTCCGAATTGACGGCTGGGACAACACTCGCGATGTGGATTACCGCGTTCGGCATGGCCGTAAGGCAATGTTCGAAGGGCAAATTCGACGCGATCCGATTGAAAAAGAGGAAATTGTCGTCGCCTCGCTATCTTGCAACTCCAGCCGCACTAGCGGTCCTCGATCCCGCATCGTCGAAAACATCCAATTCCAGAATCCCGATCTCCTGTTCTTCGCCGGCGACCAAACCTACCATCATACCCAACACACCGCCGGCTGGCTTGAATTCGGCCTGCAATTTCGCCAACTTTTCCGAACTCGCCCGATGATTGCCATTCCGGACGATCACGACGTGGGACAGGCAAACATTTGGGGAGCCGGAGGAAAAAAAGCGTCCACACCGGCCGGACCGGACGGAGGCTACTTTTACCCTGCGAAATACGTCAACATGGTGCAACGTGCCCAAACTTGGCATCTGCCGGATCCTTTTGATCCCTCGCCAATTCAACGAAGCATCACCGTTTATTACACTCATCTAAAAGTCGGCGGCGTTGACTTCGCAATCCTTGAAGACCGCAAATTCAAAACCGGACCCCAAGGCACTATACCGAAGATGGGGCCGCGTCCAGATCACATCAACGATCCCGCCTACGATCGCACTGCAGTCGACCTCCCCGTCCTCAAACTTCTGGGCGAGAGGCAACTACGCTTCCTCCGCCACTGGGGACAAAATTGGACGGGCGCGTCTATGAAAGCAGTTCTCTCCCAAACCGCTTTTTGCGGCGCCGTCCACCTTCACGGCAACCCCGACAACCGTCTCTTGGCTGACCTGGACAGCAACGCTTGGCCGCAAACAGGCCGCAACAAAGCGCTCGCCGAAATTCGACGCGCTTGGGCGCCTCATCTGTGCGGAGACCAACATCTAGCCGTCGTCGTTCAACACGGCATCGAAACTCACCGCGACGGACCCTTCGGCTTCACCAGCCCGGCCATCGTCAATACCATCTACGGCCGTTGGTGGCATCCGCTAAACCAAAAAGCCGGCAAGCGACCGATTCCCGGAAGCCCGCATCCCTGGACGGGAGACTATCTGGACGGACTCGGCAATCCCATCACCATGCATACCTACGCCAACCCCGAAGACCGCCGCGACCAAACAAAACGCGCCGACGGCTATGGCCTCGTCCGCTTCAACAAAACCAAACGAACCATCCGCTTCGAATGCTGGCCGCGCTTTGCCAACGCTTCCGCCGGCGACAACGCCCAATTCCCCGGCTGGCCAATTACCATTAAAATGTCCGACAACGACGGACGCCAAGCCGTTCACTGGCTCCCTGAATTGCAATTCGCCGGCATTGTTGATCCGGTCGTGCAAGTAATCCGGGAAGATAACCGCGAAATTCTTTACACCATCCGCATACAAGGCATCCGCTTTCGCCCCCCGGTCTACGCAAAGGGATCCTATACAATAAAAATCGGCCAAGACCAACCCGACGCCCGCGCCTACACCGGCATTATATCCAAAGCCAAAAACGACCCAACCGTCCTCTCTATACGCTTTTAGAACTACTTCTTTTGCCAAAAAGACAGATCCCATTGGACTGTAAATGTCCACGAATGCTGATCAAAAGAGATCAGAATCGTTATACAACAAAAGCTACCCGTCTCCAGCAGATTTAGTTTTTGGGAAAAACTGCTCAATAACTTGACGGAACAGTTTCTTAGATATCTTCTTGCCGCCTATCATATACTCATCGAAAAACTTTTCATTCCGGAGAACATTTTCAGGGCTAGTTGAAGAAAGATTTAGTTTCCCTAACAATCGCTTCCTTATCTCTTGCCTATCGTCAATGAGCGATTGATGATACGCTACGGCATCTTCCGTCCAACTTGTGTCAATTGGATCAAGAGAAAGTTGCAATTTGTTCGCTGATTCCTCAATCCACGCAAGCCGATCCTTCCACCACTGCATCCATTCCTCCCGATCCCTCCACCACTGGGGGTTGTCCTCGTAACCTTGAATCAAAGTATTTTGCGCTTCTGTTTTTTGCTCCCGCAAATACTCCGCTAACAACTGCAAGTTTTCCGCATTGGGATGATACACAAGATCTCGACGCACTATTGTCGAAAGATTCGCCGCTTCATACGATCCCAAAAAATTAGCGACTAATGCTACCTCTCTCTCTTTTGCGCTCATTTCTTTGTTTTCCATAATTTCCCGGTCTTTATCCATCTGTTCCATGATTTGTCTGTGACTTTCTTCTTCGTCACTGGTAAATAAACGGTGAGCAAATTCGTCTTGTGTTTGCCAGCCCACCGAATCGGCAACTTCAAAAAACAAGTCTTTGATTTCCTTCCTCTTTTGAAGCGCTTCTCGCTCCGCCAGATTCGCATTTTTCCACAAATCCCAATCAGACTGCTTGTTAATGTAAGTTAGCATAAATCTAAGGCCATCCTCCTCCGCTAGATATATTTGGTAGAGTTTCTTCAGTTCTTCTTCGGACAGCGGCGACCCTTGTTCCAAATAGCGTTCTAACAACATCCCTGAATGATTAATCTGGCCGTGTTGCATCATCGCCCCCGATGGACGGCGACGGGGCATCACATGCCGAAGAACTTGCCGTTGATTTTCTCTTTCTCTGGCTTCCGGACCAGTTGCCTCTCTCACTCGATCCAAAAATTCGGCCGAAGCCTGCCGCAGATTGGTTTCCGAGGCATCCGCAGATTGCTCTTCAAGAGATTCAGATAACGGCGAAGTTTTCTCGGACGAAGATTCCGGATGTATCTCCATATTATGGTCGGACATGAAGAAAAGCCCAACCAATAGAATCATCACCAAAGCCAACAATCCTCCGCCCACAATCCTCCATCGGTTCGGTTTCTTCTCGTATGTTACCATCGTCGACATCCTTCTTCGAATCAATCTTCGTCACTATTCCCTATCCCAGCAATCCTCCAAAGCTCGCCGATACGCGGCATAATTGGCATCTCTTTCAGCAAAGTACTGCCGCTCAACTCGAGTTCTCGCCGATGCAATTTGTTCATCGGAAATCGGATGCAAAATTGGATCCGTGGAGAAATTAGGATCTGGGTGTGGAGGCGGATCCAGCCAGATTCCTCCATTTCTCGCAATCCGGTCAAGCTCAGCCAGATCCGCTCGAAACTTAGTGTATAGGTTATACGCCTTTATATAGTAGTTATGCTCCGCCAATTGCTCACAAGTCATTTGACTATGGTCATGTCCCAGAAATCCGGGCCAACCATCAGGAAAATGAGCGCGGATGTTTAGAAAGTTTCCAGAGAAAATTCCAACAAGGATCAGAAACATTCCAATCGTTGTCAATTTCTCCATGCTTGCGATGGACTTGGAGGGATTCTGATTTTTGCGGGGGAACGCGTTTCGCAGATTTGATAGGATTAGGGAAAAGTTCCCCAGAATGAACGACAACGCGAACGTTGCCACGACGAGCCACAGAGGGCTTGAGACTTCGAGTAGATTAATCGTAAGAGCAACTTTGATCCCGGTCGATTCGGAAATCAAGATCTTTTTGTGATTTTCTTGAATTTTTTTGCGGGTGAAAAAGGGCGTTTTTCTTGGGATTTTTGGGATTTTTCGCCGGCGGATTGAGTTTTCTGTTTCGGGTTGAGGCAAAAAAGTTTGACGATGGCTTTGCGGTTGTCGGTTGGTTTTGCGGTGTGATTGATGCAGGATTTGGGAAAGTGGATGGTAATTTGCAGCGAATTTTTGAGAATTATCGGCGGCGGTTTGGTTTTGTTTCACCTCAAATAGTAGCGGAACCTTCCTCAAACCTCGGATTGGCGGTGGTTGTTCCGGTGTATGACGAGCCTTGTTTGAATCAAAGTTTTCAGAGTCTTTGGGATTGCGAGAGACCTCCTTGCGATGTGGAAGTGCTTTTGGTTTTCAATAGTTCGGAAAGAGATTCCGATGCAGTTCGCCTTCGGAATCAGCAATCGCGCCAGTCTGCCGTTCAATGGATTCGGGAGCATTCAGACCCGCAGTTTCGTTGTTATGTTTTGAATTTTCCGCGTTTGCCGTCGAAGCATGCCGGCGTGGGAATGGCCAGAAAGATTGGGATGGACGAGGCGGCGGCGCGGTTTTATCAAGCGAAGAAATCGGAGCAAGGTGTGATTGTATGTTATGATGCTGATTGTTTGTGTGAACGAAACTTTTTGGTGGAAAATTTCCGCCATTTTGCGGAGAGGCCGGGCGTTGCGGGATGTAGCACTTATTTTGAACATCCTTTGAGCGGGGCAGAAGATCCGGCGGTTTATCGGGCGGTAGCGGATTACGAGCTGCACTTGCGATACTATGTGGAGGGTCTTCGGTGGGCTGGCTTTCCTTATGCTTATCACACGGTTGGCTCGGCGATGTCTGTGAGAGTTCCGACTTATCTTCGATTGGGAGGCATGAATCGAAAGAAGGCCGGCGAGGATTTTTACTTTTTTCAAAAGTTGATGCGCCATGCAAAGACAAGCGAGCTGTGCGCAACCGCCGTCTATCCTTCGGCAAGGCCTTCGCATCGCGTTCCGTTCGGCACGGGCAGGGCCGTTGGCCGAATACTTGCCGGCGAGCCGCAAATGAGTTATTCCTTCCGGGCGTTTGGGAGCGTCAAGGCGCTTGTGGACTCCGTTGAATCTTTGGAGCAAGCGCCAACTTCCTTTGAAGAGTGTTTTCCATCGAATCTTCCCGCGCCGATGCTTGCGTTTTTGGAAGCCAACAATTGCCGAATTGCCATTGCCGAGATTGGCAAAAACGTCGCTGGCGTCGCCCAGTTTAAGAAGCGTTTTTGGCGATGGTTTGATGGTTTTCGATGCGTAAAGTTTTTGAACTGGGTTTCCGCAAACGGTTGCCCGAAGGTTGAGACGTTGACGGCGGCGGCGGAGCCTTGCCTTTTGAATCGCTTGGGAATGGAAAGCGAATCGCCGCAAACAGAAGTTCCATTGCTTGCGCTTTACCGCAACCATCAACGCAATCGGCGGTCAATCTCCGTTCGAGGAAAGTCTGCGGCGAATGTCTTTCCTCTTGGCAGGGAGACGGAATTTCTCGTAAATCAAGGCCGATGAAAATTGTTCTCGCATATTCGGGCGGGTTGGACACTTCGGTGCTTGTTTCGTGGCTAAAAGAAAAATACCAAGCCGAAATTATTGCCTTTTGCGCCAACATTGGTCAGGAAGAAGAACTCGAAGGTTTGGATAAAAAGGCGCTGTCAACCGGCGCCGAAAAGGTTTACATCGATGATCTCCGCGAAGAATTCGCCGGCGACTTTCTCTTTCCAATGATGCAGGCCGGAGCGATTTACGAAGGGCAGTATCTTTTGGGAACCAGCATTGCCCGGCCGTTAATCGCCAAGCGAATGGTAGAAATCGCTCGCAAAGAAAAGGCCGAGGCGATTGCCCACGGCGCCACCGGCAAAGGCAACGATCAAGTGCGCTTTGAACTGGCCGCCGCCGCGTTGTCTCCAAACATTCAGGTTATCGCGCCTTGGCGGGACAAAGAGTTTCGAACCCGCTTTCCCGGCCGGGCGGAAATGATTCAATACTGCCGCGAGAAGGCAATTCCCATTGAGGCCAGCGCGGAAAAACCCTACTCTATGGACCGCAACCTTCTTCACATTTCCTATGAATCCGGCATATTGGAAGACCCTTGGCTGGACGCTTCGGCGCCCGCCCATCGCAATATGTATAAACTCAGCGTCTCCCTAGAAGACGCGCCGGACAAACCCGAATACATCCAACTGGATTTTGACAAAGGCAACTGCGTCGGCGTCGACGGCCAAAACTTGTCGCCGTTGAGCGTCATGCAACGCCTCAATCAATTGGGAGGCAAACACGGAATCGGACGGGCAGACATTGTGGAAAACCGCTTTGTCGGCATGAAGTCACGCGGCGTTTACGAAACTCCCGGCGGCGCCATCCTCCACTTTGCGCATCGGCAGATGGAAAGCCTCACGATGGATCGCGAAGTCATGCATCTTCGCGACTCCCTGACGCCAAAGTATGCGGAGCTGGTCTATTACGGATTTTGGTTTGCGCCGGAAAGAATCGCTCTGCAAGCCCTCGTCACAGAAAGCCAAACCAACGTCTCCGGCACCGTCCGCCTCAAACTCTACAAAGGAAATATCATCCCCGCCGGCCGAAAGTCGCCTCTCAGTTTATATCGCCCGGAAATCGCCACAATGGAAGCGGATCCGACCGAATCCTACCGCCAAGAAGACGCTTCCGGGTTCATCCGCCTGAACGCCCTTCGCCTCAAAGTAGCCGCCCAAATCAACAAAAAAATCCGACGCGCTAAAGAAACAAATTGGCCAAGCCCATTTGAATAAAGTTTTCGAGGCTTCTCGCATTTGGGTTGTCTTCCGCCAAAGCAAGTTGGCGATCCAGCCTCGCCGCCAACATTTTTTCTGTGCCGCGTTTATGCAAATAGATTGAATCATGGACTCCCTTTTGCAGAAAAACGTCTCTTTTTGCGCTTTTCGGGTGGATTTTGTTGGTTTTTTCAATTTTCCGCTTGACAAACGCTGGCAAAGAGGCTTTAATGAATGCGTAGTTTATTTTACAGAATGGAATAGAATCCGAATTAATCAGAATTATTTTGCACGAAACTTACTTATCGACCGCCATGAATCATGAAAGTACCCCCCCCCCCCCCCCCCCCGCGCGCAATCCTAAGCCTCTGGCCTTTGGCGCTTTCCTAGCCGCTACCGCTTTGCTTTGTTTTGCCCCGCTGGAACAAAGCCAAGCCCAGTTGTTCATCCACGTCTATCCTAGCCAAGACGATAACGGTAAAACCATTTGGATTTTCAGCGGCTCTTCCACTGCGAGCGCCGCTGGAAACATTCGAACGGGAACAGAATCCAATTCCAACACTTTCAACCCCGGGCAATTCCGAGATTCTTTCCATTTTGTGAGGGCTTTCAATAATGGAAACATTTTTGACGCCAATAAGCCTGACGACGTCAACTTCCAACTTTCTCCTTTGTTTGGCAGCACGAACGCTGTCGACATCGAGTCCATTAGAAAGAGAATTCCGGGCGGTGCCAGAACGAACCTCTTTGCCGCAAGCGCAACGAACACGCCAACCGTCACCATCGGGAGCGGAAGCCGAACCATTTCTCACTTGTTCATGGATGATGATTCCCTTGCGGATGATTTGGGAATTCGTGTTGCCTCAAGCAGATTGTCCTATTCCAGCGGGAATTCTTCATCTTGGGTTGGCGCCGGCATTGTCAACAAGCCAATCGGCGACTTCTTTGCAGGAACATTCACGAATTGGGTAGCGGGGCTATCGCAAAACGATCCCACTTATGCGGCGGCAGTCGATGGATCCGTGAGGGTTTCCATTAACAGCCATATCATCCCCGAACCGGAAGAATACGCCCTCGTGTTTGGTTTGTTTGCTCTTGCCTTTGTCATTCTCCACCGGCGAATGCAAAAGAAACGTCGCCAAGCCGCCGCCGCTTTGTAATCGACAACGGCTTGCGCCCGGTTGCTAATCAAAAGGCCGGTTATTCTATCTCCGCCCTGTTTCTGATTTTTGGAAAACGGGATTGGAAAGACAGAGATGGGTATAAGGAGGCGGGACGGCAAGCCGACTTCAATAAACCTTGCGAAGTGTGGAAGAGAGAATCTTGAGTTCGGAGCGATATTTTGCCACGGTTCTCCGCGCTACAAGGATCCCTTTCTGCGCAAGTTTTTTCACAATCTTTTCGTCGGAGAGAGGTTTTGCGCGGTCTTCGTTTTGAATCATGTCAAGGATCATTTCTTTGACGGTTGTTTTGGAAACGTCGTCCCCAGACGCCGTGGCGACGGACGATGTAAAAAAGAATCTCATTTCAAAAATCCCGTGGGAACATTGCAAATACTTGCCTGAAACCGCCCTGCTGACCGTTGTTTCATGAACGCCGACCGCTTCGGCAACCTCCCCCATAGTCATCGGCGACAACCGGGCAACGCCGTGTTCGAAAAATGCTCGCTGTCGCTTGGCAATTTCGACGGCGATGTTCTGAATCGTTTGTTCGCGGCGATGGATGCTGCGAATGAAAAAATTGCCCGAATGAATTTTCTCCCGAATGTACTGGCGAAGCTCGGCGGAGCTCTCGGATTTGGACAACAGGTCTCTATAAGTGTTGTTGATCCGCAAGCGCGGAATGGGATCTTTATTCGTGGAAACGACAAACTTGCCGTTGCCGTCTTTGTTCACGAAGACTTCGGGAACAACGTAATACTGCTGAGATTCGGAGGCAAAAACGCTTCCCGGCTTGGGATTTAGGTGGCGGATTCGTTTGGCGGCATCTTGAACCTGCTCAACGGTGACTCCCAATTCCTTGGCGATTTCAGGAATGCGCCGCTTGCTCAATTGAAGAAAACATTGATCAAGAATCCGATACTCCAGGCTGTCGGTTTTCTCCGCTCGTTCCAGTTGCATCATCAAACACTCGCGCAAGTCCCGCGCGGCGATGCCCGGAGGATCGAGCAATTGCAGAACGGCAAGGATTTTTTTGATGACTTTGGGCTTTAGATTCGTCGACACCGCCAATTCGTCGACAGACGCCTTCAAATAGCCTTGTCCGTCGATATTCCCAATCAACAACTCCGCGGCCGGCCATTGCGCTTCGGGCAGCTCCGACATGCGCACTTGCTCGCGAAGCGACTCCTGCAAAGAAATGGCATGAGAGGGGGCGGCATCCAACAAAAACTGACGTTTTTCCCCATCCCCGTCAACAGACTGAGATCGGGCGGGCAGATTGCCTTGGGAAAAATAATCGCGCCACTCTTGATCCATCTGCGCAATGCGCTCCACTTCGGCCTGCCAGTCGTCAACCGGTTCCTCGCTTTTCTTCTCTTCGGCAGGATCATAGCCGACGTCGGACGGAGGCTCGGCCGGGTCAAGCCGTTCTTGAGCAGATTCCTCAACCACTTCCGTTCGCTCTTCCAACAGGGGATTTTGCTGCAATTCTTGCTCAACCAAAGACCGAAGTTCCAAAGTGGGGGCTTGAAGCAATGCAAGGGATTGCTGCATCTGCGGCGACAAAGTCTGCGCCAATCCCATCTTTTGCGACAAATGTACCCCCTGCGACATTTCTTCGCGATCTTAAATGAAAACTGCGGCAATTCAACTTTAAATCGGCACAATACTTGCTTGCCCTTGTCGCTCCAACTCAATCTGCGTTTTCCAGCCAAAGCGCTTTCCCAACCGCAAACACAAGAACTCAATCCCCTAAAAATGCTCCATCGACAAAACATCTCACCCAATAAAAGGAAACAGAATCCGTAGCCACGACAAAGTCATTAACCCATCAATAATTACAATAACCTCAACGCTAGGAAGAGTATCTAGCGCGTCTAATATAATTAGTAATCAAGGATACATTCGGAATCATCTCAAAGATTCTAACCGCCTTGGGAACGGCAACATCCAAGTTGACCGCAACGTCCTGCCTAATATCCTCAAGCAAATTGACGGCAAATATAATTTGCCGCAGCGCTTCAATCAGCACTTCATCGGAGTCAATCGCCAATGCTACATCAGATTCGCTACTCGTCAATAAAGTAGTTTTCGTCTAACTTCTTGAGATTGTAAGTGTATTCGTTCACCACGCCGACGCCATGCTCAATCATCAGGCTGGCTAATTTCGGACCATCAATCAATCTAATTACTTTATTGCCCACCGAGATATTTTTTGCCGTTTGTTTTGCGGTCTGGCTGAAGGTGGAATTTGTGATAAACACGCCTTTAGTTGCGCCATGCGGATCCAATCTGCCGGAAAAACTGCGTATCTCAACGTCTCCTACTTGGCCTTTATTCCAACGCTTGGCTTGGACATACACCTTTTCCAACCCTAACGCATCCTGTTTTATGACGCCATCTATGCCTCCATCACGACTACTCCTTAACCTCTCCTCAGGTTGTCCATAGCCCATTTTGACCAGCAGGGCAACTACCAGCTTCTCAAAACCCTCGGGTGAAATTGCCGCGATGCTGTCCGATAATTCATCGACAAGTCTCTCTTGAAATTGCTTGTAAGCACTCTCCATCTGCTCGTCAGGAGTCATTTCAACATCTTCTTCGACCGTTACGGAAGCGGGCATAACAGAGGGCTGTTTTCTTGGCAACTCCGGGGAATCCTCTTTCCCTTCTTCCCATTGTTTCCTTAGCGTCTGTAATTGCCCTATCTGAATATCACCCTCGTGTTCCCGGAGAAATTCTTTGCCACCAATCGTAACTTTGTATTTATTCCTTGCAGGCTGCGCTACCAAACCGGCTCCTTTTAAGTAAGACAGCGCAAAGCCTGCATTCGATACTAATCTTGTAACGCTTCCGGAAGGGGTTCTCTCTCGTATCTCAGTGTCACTTAGGGAAAACCGACGCGCCATTTCATCAACGATTTCCTTCTTGGATGCCTCATCAACTCCGGACAAAAATTCTAGAATTGGGCGGTGTAATTTAGTCTGCGCAGGTACTGCCATCTTTTTAACTCTTCAGTTTTAATTTATCTCTGTTCGGTTGCCTTCAACTTAACCGTGTTGCCATTCAAAGTCAAATCTTCTTTCATCCGCTTTTCGGCAATGGCGCAGAAATCGGGGTTAATCTCGCATCCAACACCGTTGCGTCCGAGGCGAGCCGCCGCTACCAGCGTAGTGCCGGAACCGACAAACGGATCCAACACCGTTTCCCCAACAAAGCTGTACGCCCGTATCAACCGCGTCGGCAGTTCTTCCGGGAACGGCGCCGCGTGTTCGCGATTCCGACCGCTTTTCTCCGGCTTCATCAACCAAACATCAGAGTTCTTCATCGACAACCAAAAGTCCTTATCTAGTTTAGAATCTTCTTTCTGCTGCGCGGTGAGATGCGCATACTTTTGTCCAGATCGCCGCGCCGGCTTTTCAAACTCCAGAATGGACTCGTGCATATTGTTAATTAGAATTCCGCCGGGATAAGGATAGGTTCCAAAATGCGCCCGCACACCGTTAGTTTTGTGCCAAACTATATCGCGCTTGAAAACGAACCCAATGCTCTCGCAAAGATCAATGTTCCTGCCCACCAAATTCAACGAGCGAAAGGTTTTATTTTCGCGGATGGGCAGGTTCATTATATTGAGAAAGAACTTTCGCCCCGGTTGTAACGCGCGATAGACTTCCTGCCAAACCTGCCCGATTTCCGCCAACCATTCATCCAGATTGTGGACATTCCCCAGATCACCGGCACCGGCTACCGAGTACATTTTGGCGTTGAAATAGGGCGGCGAAGTAACGGCCAGATGAACGCTATCGCCAGCGATTTCCACCAAATTGCGCGCATCTCCAACGACAACCCGCTGCGTCGTGCCGTTTATCAGAATCCCTTTCTGCTGTGGTTGCAGGGCGTTGCCATCCGACCTGTCGCTGCGTTGCCAAGAAACAATGTCGCGCAGGGCAAGGCGGTACTGTCCGCTGGCGGATTTGGACGCCGGTAATGTGCCGGTTTTAATCAGCCGGTGAATCTCCGTGACGGACAAACCAGTATGCGTGGACACTTCAACTGTCGACAAATATCTGCGCTCTTGGTAATCGCTCATTGTCTTTTGCCATCTTCACAGCTTTAAATGGCGACAAAGTTACAACACCGCACCCGTTGCCGTCAACCGGCAAATAAATTTTCTCTTAGAAGATTATTGACGAAGATGCTTCAAGCAAAGACCACACAAACATCGCCGCCAAAAAGCCGACATAATTTATCGCCAAACGAAGGCTTGCATTCCTCTCGATAGAAACCCTTACCATTACGATCAATCATGGAAACAGAGATAGAATTGAAATCCCTTGTAGCCGTTTACGCGTGGATAACTAGTTATTCCTATAAAATTCAACTCAGCAACGGGGGCAAAACAGCCAAAAATAGAAGTCGATCCACTTGTTTACCTCTAATTCACCAACCAACTTCGGAATTAAATAGGATGGATTGACGAACTCGATCATTAGACATGAAATTGTAGCGGCGCCAAAGATTCTCTCGCATTCCTCAATTAGACTATACCTTTTACAATAAGACTACCTTAAATTGCAATGAAGAGGCCGCTTCACAAACACTCCGTCAATCCTTAGGAAAACCAAACGAGAAAACAATTGTAAACGCTTGAGATTGAATACGAAGGCTCGCCGCTATTAGCGCATGGCACGTCTTTCGCATTGCATCTGCCCGTGATTGTGGCCACGTTTCCCGTTGCGGTAGAAGTCCTCGTTCCGCAAGAAACGCCAACTCAGATGCTCCACAGGATCACAAAGAGGAACATGCCCGTCAACCGCCTCCATATGACAAGTATAAGTTGACTCCATTTTGGCCTTCTGTCCCAAAGTTATGTTTTTCTATCCTTGATAGACAGTCCGCGTGTAGGGAGCGTGTCTTAATCGCCTTACAGAACATGGTGTTTTGGCTTTCACGCTAGACGCACTGCCTTTGTGAGTGACAACGGGCGCGGGACACTCGCCTGTATATCAAAGCATGCTGGCACTGGGGGGTTGATAATTCCACGATGCTACTGGTAACAGAAATGCCAACAACCTTCTCACTTTCCAGCAACCACGCGGACAAAACAAAATGAAGAACAGTTTTTATGTCTTTAAATTACAATTTAGGGAGCTAATTACTTTTCGTTCGTCATATTGCCGGGCTCTGAGTCCGGCGAAAGCCATTGGATAGAATAATAGGCGGAGAATCCCAAGTTGATGGCTTGATGTTTTCCCCTCATTCTGCCGGGTTTCCACTGGAAAACACACGCACTAGCGTTCTCGCCGGTGATGGCGTTTTTGAGATTCGCCATTTGATTTTGGGATTGTCAAAAGAAATCTTCCGCACTTTAAATACGATCGTTTTGAAGTCGCTGCAAGCTATCTCCAGCCGTTCGTGGAAAACGCCGGACTCGCTGGTATCAAAGTTTAACGTTAGACTATAAGTTTCTGAATCTAGTTGATCCCTTTTGCATGTTTGTCGTCGTTGTAGTAGGAAAAGCCTAAGTAGTGCGTTAGTTCTAGCCTCCAGCCGTCGGCTGGTTTGGTTGTCAGCCAATTTTTGAAACAGTTCGCCTTGTTGGGATCGCGATAGCGAGCTGCGAGAAACAGTGGATTCATGGCGGATTGGAGCATCCATTCTTCGCTGATAGAAAAGGGATGGTTACTAGATTCGGGAAACATTTGCTGTAGGTCGAGACGCTGAGATTCGGAGGCGTTTTGCAACATGTAGAGACTTTTGAGCTAAAGTTTTTGGCTTTGTTGTGATTGCCAAGGATATCAACGACTCTGGCGCAATTGTGATGAAAATTGAGGATGATGCAAAAAGCAAAAACGTGTATCAAGATTCTTAGATTGCTTGAGCAATGCTATAGATATGGTTTTGGCCTTTTCGTAGTGGCCAAGGGCAACTTGAACGGATCTGAGGAGATTGACAGCGCCTTGTCTTGAGGCAGATCGCGGCGCCAAAGCATTTGAAATGCGAGAAGAATCTCATTTCCTGTGAATTTGCTCCACCGCTAAAGTTGAGCCAAGCGTTTTGCAAAATTGTTTTTTTATTTGTTGTTTCGCGAGTTGGTTTGGCGGCAAAGATTGTTCTTAGATTGCAAGCGAGAAGGGAAAAGGTTAGCGTGACGGGGTGGCATTTGATTTAGAGAACACTGGAGTTGGGGGAGCGGTGAGGTTTACGGTTTTGGGCAGTGGTTCCGGCGGGAACAGCGCCTACATTGAGGCGGGGGAAACTAGGTTGCTGGTGGACGCGGGGCTTTCGGGGAGGCAGATTCGAGAGCGGTTGGCCTCCATTGGGAGAACTCCGGAAACACTTTCCGGCATTTTGCTCACCCACGAGCACAGCGATCATATAAAGGGGCTTAAGATGATTGCCGCAAAACTGGGCATTCCGGTGTATTGCAATCGTTTGACGCTGGAAGAAATCCAAGAGCAGGCGGATCCGTTTGACGCAAAGGTGTTTCAAACTGGGGAGAGTTTTGAGGTGGGAGAAGTGACGGTTGAGTCGTTTTCCGTTCCGCATGATGCTTTGGATCCGGTGGGCTTTGTCGTTTGCACGGGAGCGGGCAAGATTGGTTTTTTGACGGATTTGGGGCATGTCACGCGCATGGTGATCGACCGCGTCAAAGACGTGGCGGCGCTGGTTTTGGAGACTAATTACGATCAAAAGATGTTACAAGAAGACGCCAAACGCCCGTGGAGCGTCAAGCAGCGCATTTGTAGTCGGCACGGGCATTTGAGCAATGATGCGGCGGCAATGGCGCTGGAGGCCATTGTGTCCGCCCGGCTTGGGCATGTGTACTTGGCGCATTTGAGCCGCGACTGCAATTCACCCGAACGGGCGCGGCAAGCGGTGTCTCGGCGTCTGGAAACTATGGGGGCAACGCATTTGAACTTGATTTCCACGCATCAGGAACGGCCTTGCGACACGCTTTTGTTGGCGCCGCGTTCGGTTGTTTGCTCTTGACGAGAAAACGGTTGCCGTAGCGAATGTGTTTTCGTTAGAGTTTTAAAAACCAAAGTTTATATGGACTTGAACATCCATCCGAAATTGCCGGCTCGGCGGGATTTTCGCATTGGTGTTTTAGGTAGCGGCTTTATTGTTTCCGAGTGCCATTTAGTGGCCTATCGCAAGGCGGGGTTTCCTCCGGTTGCCATTGCCTCTCGCACAAAGGAGAACGCAAAAGCAGTTGCCGCAAGACACAGCATTCCGCAAGTTTATGATTCCTGCGAGCAGCTTTTGGACGATGGCGACATCGAAGTGCTAGACATTGCGGTGCCGCCGAACGCGCAGTTGCCTTGGATTCGCGCTGCATGTGAACGAAAAACCGTGAAGGGCATTCTCGCGCAAAAACCACTGGGGATAAACTATAGCGAGGCTGTGGAAGCGGTTTCTCTTTGCCGTTCGGCGGGCATTATTTTGGCGGTCAATCAAAACATGCGTTATGACCAATCGGTGCGGGCGGCGAAGACATTGTTGGACAACGGCACAATCGGCGCTCCCGTGCTGGCCACAATCGATATGCGGGGAATTCCTCACTGGATGCCTTGGCAGAGGGAAATGGGCTGGGTAACATTGCGGATTTTATCCATTCACCATTTAGATTGTTTTCGTTACTGGTTTGGCGATCCAGAAGAGATTTTTTGCAGTGTTCGCCCCGATCCTCGCACGGCTTTTCCCCATAAGGATGGAATCTGCGCCTACATTCTCTCTTACGCCAATGGGCTTCGCTGCGTGGGTTTGGACGATGTTTGGACTGGACCCGCGAGGGAAGGTTGCCCCGGCGACATCCGCATTCAATGGCGCATCGAAGGGATCAACGGCCTGGCCATTGGAAAAATAGGATGGTGCCAAAACCCTTACACGACTCCTTCTTCTATTAAGTTTGCGCAAATCGGGGATGCGGGATTTCACGAACCAAAGTGGGCAAAGAGCTGGTTTCCGGACGCCTTTGTCGGCACAATGGCGCAGTTGTTGTGCGCCCTCGAATCGGGCGACGAGCCAGAGATTAGCGGGCGGGACAACTTGCGGACGATGGCTTTGGTGGACGCCGCCTACAAGAGCGTCGAAGAGAACCGGCCGGTGCGTCTTGACGAGATCACGGCGGATCACAAAGTTGCAGAGGAAAATCAAAACGCTCCTTCTAAACATTTAAAATGTTAGTAAGAGATGTTTTTATATGGTTGAATTAATAATAGTTTTAATAACGGCTGTGCGCAGTGTTGTAAATGTTGTGCTTTTATACTCAATATAAAAGCTGCTGATAGAAATTAAAAATGAAAAGAAGGACGACATCTGCCCATCAGTCTTAATCTTTAAGTAACGCATCATGAAACTTGGAATTATTAACAGCGCCTTTTCGCAGGCGGGAGTGGGCACGGCTGACGGGTTGGAACACATTTCCCGAATCGGCTTCGATTGTGTGGATATTTTCACCGAGGCCATTGGGATTTCTCAAGAGGAAACCAGTTTGGTGGGCAAAACCTGCGAGCGTTTGGGACTGCCGATTGTTTCCCTGCCCGTAGTGGCCGTCGGCCTGATAGACTTCAACCAACCCGTCCGCGAGTTTCACCTTCAACGTTGCAAGAAGTTCGTCGACCTAGCCGCGCAGTGGGGCGCAAGCAACGTTCTTCTCGTGCTGGGCGAATACATCTGGCAGCGGGAAGTTATTCCGCCGCAAAGCCAGTGGGATTGGGGTGTGGAAACTTGCCGGAGGCTCGGCAACTACGCGGACAAAAAGGAAATCGACATCGCATTGGAACTGGAGCCGTTTCGCCTCAGTTTGCTCAACAGCATTCCTTCTATGTCGACCTTTGTTCGGGATTGCGACCATCCTCGCATTCGGGCAAACATTGACATTAGTCATTTAGTTCTCTCCGACACTTCGCCCGCCGATTTGAAAGGGATCCAAGGCAAGGCAATTCACGTTCACATCAGTGACTGCGACGGCAAAGTCCACGGCGATTTGCCTCCGGGACGCGGCGTGGTCAAGTTCGCTCCCTATCTGCAAGCCATTAAAGAACTTGGTATCGACGGCGCCATTTCCCTAGAACTTGAATACTCTCCAGATCCAAAACGCATCGTCCAGTGGGTGGAAGAAGCCTATCGAGAAACCGCAAAACTTATGCAACTCACCAACCTAAGAACGGTATAAGTTAGGGATTCGGGGTGTAAAAATGCAGATGATGTTGAACATCTACAAGTGAGGTTATTCAGATTATGAAGGCGGGAAAGTTGAAATGATAAAGCACTTCTTTTGTACTTAATTTGATTGGTTTGATAGGTGGTGTTGTGAATGGTAAGTTGTGGTTGTTGTTGCAGTCAAGTTCTGGTAAATGCGCAGGGTTTTGGAAAGCATGGATTCCAATGTGAAGGGGTTTTCTTTTTTTGGAACTGGGGGATTTTTTCTCCATGCAGTCAGCTTTTGCGCCATGGTTGTGGTGTTGCCGACGGGAACCTTGCCCGCGGGAAACAAGGCGTTCAGTTGTTCTCGAACGCCGCCGTGATCGTAGCCGGCGACAGGAATTCCCATAGACAAGGCTTCCAAAGTGACTCGCCCGAAGGCTTCGGGTTTGGCGGCGCAGGATACGATGGCGTCGGACACGGCCATGATTTCGCGCAAGTCGCTGCGGTGTTCAAGCATAGTGCAATGGGTTTCGAGTCCGGCGGACTGGATGAAGTCGCGCACTTTTTTCCGATATGCTAATTTTCGGGGATGCGTTTCGCCGACGAGCAAGCCGTGAACGGAGAGGCCGCAGGATTTTAGTTCGGCAATGATTTGAACGAAGTCCAAATGTCCTTTCAACCGGGTAAAACGTCCCGGCAAAGTGATTAGGTATTTGCCTTCCATTTGCGGAAAGTTTCGCCGCCATTCGGCAAGCCAGGCCGTGTTCGGCCGATAGCCGCGAGGATATTTCGCCGTGTCGACGCCGCGGTGAATGACGGCCAATTTTTTCTCCGGAACGTTGGGATAGTTTTTTAAGATATAGTTTTTGACGGAGTTGGAGACGCAGATAACGACTTCGCCGCAAGTCATGATTTTAGAGTAGGCGTTGACGGAGTAGAATCCGTGAACGGTGCTAACGAGCCGAGGCCGGGTTTGCGGGGACATTTTGCGCCAAGCAAGCCAGGCGAGCCAGGCCGGCAACCGGCTCCGCAGATGGAGAATGTCTGGTTCTTCTGCTTCGAAAATAGCGCGGAGCGTCTTGACTTGTCGGAGCGAGCCAAGCCGTTTTTTGTGAACGGGAAGAGAAATATGGCGGCTGCCCTCGGCTTCCAAGGATTTTACTAGGCGGCCACCGGCAGAAATCACAATGGATTCATGCCTTGCTTGGACTAGAGATCGGGCCGTTTCCAGCGTCCCTGTTTCCACGCCTCCCGCATTTAGTTCCGGCAACAACTGGAGAACGCGCATAAGCGGGAAAAAGGATTTTTAGAGATTGCTTGGCGAAGCGGTTTCTTCCTGCCGCATTCGCTCAGACAATCTTTCCAGTCCAAGGTCTTCGGCAATAAGCATCAAAGCAGGGATTAAAGAAAGCACGACTATGGCGGAGACCAGTGTGCCGGCGCCTAAGGCAATGGCCATCGGCACTAGGAAAAGCGCCTGGATGCTGGTCTCGAAAATCATGGGCAACAACCCCAGAAACGTCGTCAGCGCGGTTAGCAGAATGGGGCGAAAACGTCTTTGCGCCGCCAAGACGACGGCTTCCGCCGGGCTTTTCCCTTCACGCAAATATTGATTCCGCGTCACGGCCAAGACGAAGGCCCCGTTCACTACCATCCCGCACAAAGCCAGCATTCCAAAGATGCTGAACACGCTCAGATCAAAGCCCATAAGCACGTGTCCCCACATGGCTCCGGCCAAACTCCAAGGGATCATCAAGAGGACGATGACGGCTTGGAGGTAGCTTCGCAAAAGGGACGCCATCAACGCATAAATGGCAAACAAGGACAACAACAAGCCCCAAGACAAATTGGCCATGGAGTCTCGTTGTTCGCGCTGTTCGCCCTCGAAACTGTGCCGCAAGCCGGGATACTTCGCTAAAATGGCCGGCAGATCATTGCGGGCCAAGGCGGAGAGAACCTTGTTTCCGGTGGTAATTCCGGGTATTACGTTGGCGGTGACGTTATGCACTCGGGCGCCGTTGACTCGCTCAATTCGGGTTGGCGCGGAAACGGGAATTACCTTCGCCGCTTGACGCAGGGGAATTTCGCCGCCTCCGGGCGTTTGAATCAATAGATTCTCCAGGCCGCTTAAGGATTTCCGCTCCGTTTCCGGATATTTAATCATGACGCGAAGCTCTTCCCGATTGCGCGGTTGGCGCAAGGCTTCGGCGCCGTAAAAGGCATGGCGAATTTGCCGGCCGAGTTCCCGCGCCGTGAGTCCCAAGCTTCTTCCCTCCGGCTTGATTTCAAAATTGAATTGCGGCATTTCTCGGCCAAATCCTTTTTTGATGTCTTCCACGCCGGGATATTTGCCGAGAGCCGCCGCCACTTCGGCCGCCGCTTTTCGCAACGCTTCCGCTTCCGGATGCGAGATTTGAATGTCAATCTCCGCGGAGCCTCCCGGCCCGATCAAATAATCAAAAAAGATGGATTCGACGTCCGGGATATCCGGAATGGTTTTTCGCCAAAGATCGGCGAATTGTTCGGCGGTGATGGTTCGTTCGCTTTGAGGAACCAGGCGGACGGAAACTTCTCCGCCGTTAAACCCGCGGTATTTTAACCCAACGGAGATGCCGACCAAGATGTCCCGCTCGCCGTTTTGCCGAAGCGCCTCCCGCGCCGACTCTTCCACTTGAAAACAAATCTCGCGAATGCGGGACACCGGAGTTCCCGCAGGCGTTTCAATCTCCGCTTGAATGAACGGCGTTTCAATGGAAGGCCGAAAGGCAAAGTTCACTCGGCCGCTGAAGGTGTATCCAAGAGACAAACAAAGCACCGCCAGAAAAATCGCGCAAGTGAGATGCCGATTGCGCGTGGCCATCCGAAGCACGGGGACGTACCACCGGTCGACAGCGTGGTCAATGCGTATTCGCAACGCCGTCTGCCAAGCCTGAAACCCTTGAAACCATCTCGGACCCGGACGCTTGCTTTGATGCGCCAAATGCGCCGGCAAAATCAACAAGCATTCAATTAACGACACCGAAAAGACGGCAATGACGACGGCCGGCAACACGTAAAAAAACCGCCCCGTCTCCCCCGGAACAAATAACAGAGGCAGGAAGGCAATAATGTTTGTGGAAACCGCAAACATCACCGGCACCGACATTTCCCTAACACCCTGGATCGCCGCATCCAGACGGCTCATTCCCAGGCACATCTTGTGAAAAATATCCTCGCCGACAACGACTGCGTCGTCGACTACGATTCCCAAAGTCACAATAAAGCCGAACAAAGAAAGCATGTTGATGCTGGCGTCCATAACCGGCAGCAGAAAGAGGGATCCCAAAATCGAGACCGGAATGCCCGCCGCCGTCCAAAACGCCACGCGCAATTCTAGAAACAACCCCAAGGCAAGCAGGACTAACAACAATCCCAAGGCGCCGTTCTGTAAAAGCATGTTGATGCGTTCAGCATAACTGTGCGACCGATCAAAGGTTATCGCTATGCCCACGCTCGGAGGCAAATGCGCCATTTCTCGCTCGACGTGTTCTCGCACGGCGCGGGCGACGTCGAGCGGCGACTGTGTTTCCGAGCTGTAAACCGCCAACCAAACAGAAGGCCGGCCGTCGAAGTAGCTCTCAGCGTCTGATTCTTCAAAATCGTCGGCGATTTTAGCAACGTCTCTCAAGCGCACTTTGGTGCCGTCCTCTTTGCTGAGAATCGCAATTTCCCCATACTCTTCGGCAGAATTCCGCCGCTCGCTCGTCTTCAAAAGAAAGTCGCCGCCGGAGGTCTTAATGGAGCCGGCCGGCACGTCCAGCGCCGAAGCGCCGACTGCCCGCGAAATATCTTCCAGCCGTAGTCCCAGAGACCGCAGTTGAGCCTGCGCAACCTCAATGCGAATTTCCGGGCTTCGCACGCCGCGCAACTCCACCAAGGAGATTTCCGGATTCGAAAGCAGTCCTTCCTCCATTTGCCGAGCAAAGGCCAATAAACCGCGCTCATCCAAACCGCCGTAAATGGAAAGATAAAGCACTCCTCTTCGTCGCGCGCCCTCCAGAGACACAACGGGAGGCTCCGCGCCTTCAGGAAAAAGATCAATTCGCTGCACCGCCGCCGTGATTTCCTGCAAGCCTCGATTCCGATCCGTGCCGGGAACCAATTCGGCCGTGACCGTTGCCCGCCCCTCGCTTGCGCGGGAGCGAACTTCGCGGAGGATTTCCAACCCTCGAAGCTCCGCTTCAATCGGCAGAAGGATCGCTTGTTCCACTTCCGCTGGACTCGCTCCCCGATACCGCATCTCGATTTGCACGACGTCCAACGTGTAGCTCGGATAAATTTCCTGGCGGATGGAATAGGCCGCCAAAAGACCGGCAGCCGCCACGGCAATCATCAGCAAATTCGCCGCTACGTGATTGCGGGCAAACCAATCCACAACGCCCTCCGTGCCCAGTTTTTGCTTGAAGCGCATCTTCAGAAATTCACTTGTCAACCGCGTCAAGAGGTTCCTCGAAGCCGGTCGGCTGCGGATTGATCTTCATCCCCGGCAGCGCCGTCCGCAACGGGCTGACGATAATGGACTCGCCCGACTTAAGGATATTGTTCAAATAAACCACCTCGCCGCTGCGCCACAACACTTGCGCGGCGCGAATTTGCAATTCGTTGTTGGAATCGCTAATCCAGACTTGTTCGCCTTCCTTAAGGACTTCCCGCGGGGCCTCTATCACGTCTTTCAACTCTCCGGCGTCAATCTCCACTCGCACGTAACTGCCGAGTAACAAAGGAGGGCCATCCGCGCGTCCGTACAATCCCATCGGGTCCGGGATGCGCACCAACAATCGCGCCATGCGGCCTTCCGGTTGGAGATCGACTAAAAGGCGCACCACCCGCCCGGAGCGATGAACCGTCCGCTCGCCGCCCATTTCCAAATAAACTTCCGCCCGCGCTCCTTCTTGCCCTTCTTTCCTCTCACCCTTCTTTTTTGGCAAACGAATCCAACGCAACTTCTCCATCGGCAAAGAGACTCGCACCCAAAACTCATCCGCGCCTACCAAAGTGGCGGCGGCAAATCCGGGATCCACATGCTGTCCTATCTCCACGGCTTCCTCCAACACTATGGCGTTGAACGGAGCGCGCAAAACGTGGCGGCGCAACATTTCCTCCTCTCGCTCTCGAATGGCACGCAGGCGCCGCAGCTCGGCCGACTGCGCTTTTGCCTGCGATTCTAAAGACGCCAGCTCCGTGTTGGCAATGACTTGCTCTTGGGCCAACCGCAAGGCCTCTTCCCGTTTCCTTTCCGCTTCCTTCAACAAAGCCTCGGCACGAGCCTCCGCAGCGGAAGTTTCCCGGACGCTCAAGCGCAGCAAACTCGGATCAATCTCAAGCAACTTTTCCTCCTCTATCAGAAATCCTCCGGGAGTCAGATTGGGATGGTGATTCAAAATCTGCCCGCCGAGTTGCGGCTTCACCACTATTTGCCTTGCCGGAATAACCGTTCCGTAAGCCTCCACCGAAATGCGGTGCGCAGAAAGCGGAGGCGACACTGTCTTCACGATCTTCGGCGGACGAGGTTCCTCTTTCGTCTCAGTTTCGGGCCCCGTTTTGAAAAGCCAATAACCGACCCCAATCGCCGCCAAGAGCATGGCCGCCGCCCATCGCCAACTTCCCTTTTCCACTGGTTCCAACTTGCCGCTCATGATCGCAAGCGATGCCAAACAAACATTAGGCCGCCAAACCAGAGCCAACGGCGGAAAACATCGCGCAACGCTTGGGCGGACGGACTTTGAAGCGGATTGTCGACGCCCGGAGCGGCGCTATTTGAGACCGTCCAGATCATAGGTCAGCAGATCAATCAAGGCGGCTTCCTTTTCCGGGCCTTCTAGAAAGTCCATTGCCCTGAAATAGCGAAGTTTCTCCGACTTCGGGAGCGAGGCGTCCTTAATCAATTGCGCCAACAAAGCCGGTGTCTTTTGAGAGCGAGATCGCCAAACAATGTCCCGGCCGGCTTTATTGTTCCAATCGTCGCCTACTCTTTCCAGCCAAGCGGAAAAGAAGCGATCTTCCCGGCCGTGCGCCCCGATTCCCAACGCTTCCAAATACCACCGATCTTTGCCGTTGTGTTGCTGCGCCAGTTCAGCCCACAACTCCGCTGCCAAAGCGGATGGATCGTGACGCAATGCGATGGCGCATTCCCGCCGCACTTGAGGAGAGGGATCGCGCACAACCTGGGAAACGAATCGGGGCAACTCCAACTTTCGCTCTCTGGCAATTCGCAGAGCGGCGATTCGTATATTCGGATTTTGATCCTGGATGCCGCGCTGAACATAGAAATCCGTCTTGCCCGGGATTCGAGCGAGCAAAGGAAGCGCCCTAGCTCGGAATCTTGGGTTTTTTCCATTCCATATTTCCAACAACGCTTCTTCCGCTTCGCCCCGCATTTTTTCCAACGCCTTCCAACCAAGGTAGCGCGCCTCTAAGTTTGGAGATTTCAAAGCGCGCGCAGCTCCTTGAGGGTTTTGGACGCGATATTGAGGGGCCTGCGGTTTGCTGCCTTGAGGCGCCACTCGATAGATTCTGCCGCTCATTTCCGCCAAAGTTCGATCCGCCATGTTATGCCCACCAACGCCGGCGTCGTTCCAATCGGCAATAAACAAGGCGCCGTCTGGAGCCACGCACACATCCGAGGGGCGAAACCAAGTGTCCTCACTCGTCAAGATATTGGAGATTGTTGCGCTATAGCCCGCTCCCGACTGATTCACAAGATACGCGCGGACAACGCGAGGCCCGGCGTCGCAATGGATGATCTGATTGCAATACTTCTTCGGCAATAACCGGCCTTCGTAGACCAAAATTCCCGTGGGCGATCCGGCTCCAGTGTGCAACAAGTTAGGCACTACACCCGGATCGTTAAGATGCCAATGCCGCTCTGGAATAGTTTCCTCCCATCCCGTTCGTTTTTCCCGCCAACCGGCGCCTGTCTTTTCGTCTCTGTAGCCATAGTTGCCGTACTCCATGACATAATTGATTCGCACCCCTTGATTCCCGTCATCGTCATTATCCGACTGCCACAGAGTTCCAAAGGAATCGACGCAAAGCTCGTAGTTGTTTCGAAAGTTATGTCCCAAAACCTCAAAGCCGCTTAGGTCGGGAGCGCATCGGAATACCATGCCTTGTTGGTAAGGCTTTCGATTGTCGGCAATGACGTTGCCTTGTGGATCCACAAGCGGAACCCCGTTCTTATCGCAGATTTGCTTGCCCTCGTTTCCAAAATTAAAATAGAACCGACCATCAGGCCCAAAAACAAAAGCATGAACTCCGTGATCATGATCGACGCCCTTTATATTCGAGAACAAAGTCTCCTTCTTATCCGGACGATCGTCCCCATCAACGTCAGTGAACAAGATCACTTGAGGCGAGCAAGAAACAATAACCCGATTCCCTAAAACACAGATTCCCAACGCCGCATTGACGTCGTCTCCTTGGTAGAAGACTTTTTGTCGATCCGCGACTCCGTCCAGATTAGTATCTTCCAGAATCACAATGCGGTCGCCTCCCGTCCGCAGCTTGCCCCATTTCTGCCACAAGCGATAATTGGCGCCTTCTGCAACCCAAACTCTTCCGCGGGCATCGATGTCTATATTAGTCGGGTTAACCACCAAAGGCTCGGAAGCAAACAGCGTGACTTCCAAATCCTCAGCCGGTTCAAGTGCTTGAACCTGCTCCAAAGCCGCCTCCCAACCAACCCCTCTGGGATTAGCCCCAAAAACAAAGTTTGTCCCCGCCCAGACAAACGTTGCCCATAGAAATATACTTCTAAAAACTTCCTTCTCCATCAGTCGACTTCTTCTATTCTTCATTATCCTGTTATGTTTAAGGGGAAATTCATACTGGTTCATATATTAGCGACCAGTGTCGAAAGATTCATCTCTAGAATAGCGTCGGCGGAGAGTTGCCAATCCATTTTCCAGTTTCCTATTCCAGTGGATTTGGAACTTTCGAGCGAATGCTTGGAGCAATGTTTCTTCTCTAATCATTGCTCTCTTCCTTTTCCCATCGGGTGTGTTTTTCAATCGTGCGTAGTATGGCTATTAGCAAGAGGTTTTCTTTTACGAATTCTTCTTTGATTTCCTTCTGCATTCGTTCTAATTCCTTATGTCTTCGTTCCAGTTCCTTTCCTTCTCTTTGTCTTTTTATAGATGATCGGAATAAGCGCTTGTTTCTCTGCTCAAATTCTTTGACGTCTTTATTGAACACTTCGACCTTTTTGTTGATCTCTCTGACTTTCTCCCCGTATTCTTCGAATGTGTTTCCGATGTATTTTCCACCTGCAAATATCAGCAGAGTTAATATCAAGAAGGCAGTCCAGATACATGAGAGAATGTCGAGGATTTTTTTCATTGGCTCCCTTCCTGTTCTTTTTCAGGGGGGTGTTTGGCTTTTTGCGTCTTGTTGCCAGAATTTCTTTGTATTCTCCAAATTGATATTGGAGCTCTTGATTGGCTAGGATGGCTAGGTTGTAGAGTAGTTCCACCGCTTCTTTGATTTTGCCGAGAACGAATTCTTGGTCAGGCCGTTTGGAGTCGAGATGGTTTTGCGCTTGGCGGAGAGCAGGTTACATTGCGAGTGGTCACGGATGGCTCTGTCTCTTCGCCAGCCGCCGCAACCCCACGCATTTTTGATAGGCGAGACTTCATTGTTACCTTCTTGCGCGCCGTGGAGAATCTTTAATTTTCCAAAGTGTGCCTTTGCTTCTAATTCTTCAGCATATCTACTCTCCGGTGGTCGGGCTGACGAAGTTCTCCCTTTGCGGCGGCAAGGGTTGTTTTGTTCGTATCGGTGGTCTTTTACCTTTCTTCTGGTCCAGATTCTTCATCAAATCTTCCTCCGTCACTTTGCAGTCCACTCCGCCTTGGGGCACTTCAATTTTCGCCAACCATAACAGCGCATTTAATACGACTTTTCGGAAGTTGGGATCGCCCCAATTTAAGTGATTATGCGCTCCGGTAAAGCCAAAACCTCGCCCGCCATTCGGCCGATTGTACGCCCAAGCCACATGTTGCGGCCTTCCTGCGGCAACTTCTTTTCGAACGGCGGGATTGCCGCTGTGATGCCCGTCCGGCCGGTTCATCGTTTCTGCCGGAGGCACGGCTGATAGAATTGGGACAACGCCTTTCATCTCCGGAGAAAAGCGCATGTGAAAATACCATTCGTCGCGGATTTTGAAGGGTTGGACGCCTCGCGTAATTGGGTGCTTTGGAATCTGCTTGAAATCAGCGTCCCAATGAGGATTGACCGACCAGTTAATCTCAAAGTAGCCTCCCATCCAATCTAAAAATTCCGCGCCTCCTTTTTCGGCCGGGACTTCCACGCCGTAGTGAATGCATCCAAATCCGACGCCCCGATCCATGAACGATTTCAATTGGCTAAGGCGGTTTCCTTGAATCGCCTCGTGGGCCCTGCCTCCGGTAACGAAAAAGACAATGGCATCGGCACCGGCGAAAGGGCGTTTCTTTTGCGGCCAGCCATTTTGATAAACCGTCACTTCCAAATCCGGGATAGAAGCCAAGCACCGTTTCAGCAAGAGGCTGCCGGCGTTATGCTCGTGCTGTAGAATGCCGTGACTGGGTTTCCCGGCAACGATAACAATTCGCTTGGAATCAGCTTTTAAAGAAAAAAACTCCCCAATGGCGAACGCTCCTAAAATGAGCATCATAATGAAATGTTTTGCGCTCCGTATTGCCATCGTCGCCCCGGCGGCTTCATTAGTGTGTTTTCGACTTCTCAATCGGAGAATTTTTCTGCGGTCTAGTGTTTTTTTGCTGTCCATGTCGCTTCAATCTGTTCGTTAAAATTGACGATTCCTTCCATGGAACGGAAACTGGTGATTTTGCCTTCGTAGGTCGAGACGACGGTTTGCCCACTGTATTCTCCTTCAATCGCCATTGATAGACGATTCCCCTTCACCGTTCCCGTTATGGGCTGCGTGCCGAACAATCCCGTGTAAGTGCCGGTTAGTCGTTCCCCTTTTTGCTTTAGATCAAACTCCGGCACGCCCGTTCCTTGGTCGGTTTTCACTTGGAATCTCCATTTTCCACTTACGTTAATCCCTTTTAACGGCTTGATGCGTATATCCTTGAATTGAATGCGCATTGGAGGGCCGGCGTGAAGTTGCAGAGCTAAAATTCCGCTGGATCTTCGGCCTTGCTCATCCTGATCGACAACTTCCACTGTGATTTTTCCATTGATGGCATGGGTGAATTCATAGCCCTTGGCGATAATTTTGTAGTCGTTCCACTGCTCCGGCCGGATCGCCGCCAGAATATCGGCGGGATCTCCCAAAGATTGGACGACGGTAACTTTATGTTTGCCGCCTTCACGGGTTATGACGGTCTTTTGCCCTCTCTGAGCCAAAACTCCCCGTCCCTTCTCATGATAAAGAATCCCCGAAAATCTTCCGCCGGCATCAAAGTCCGCTTGGTACCCAGACACAACCCAATCGCCTCGGTCTTCGCTCCGATATTGAATTCCCGAATTGCCTCCGACGATCTTAACCTTCAGACGCAACTCAAAGTCGTCCAACACGCCTCCTCGCCAGAGGAGAAAAGTGTTTCCTTTTGTGGGATTTTCTTTGGTGGTTGTTCCAGTGATAGCGCCATCTTCCACGGACCAAAACTTCGGGTTTCCATCCCAATCCTCCAAGTTTTTGCCGTTAAACAAGGGGAAAAAGCCCTTTTCCTGCTGGGCAATTCCATGGACTGCGGCGAGAGCCGGCAACAATAACAGCCCTCCGATAATTTTTCTGGTGAAAAGATTCATCATGATTAATTAGATTGCGTTTGTTTTCAATGTATCTTTGAGGAATTTTAAACCTTTGACGGCAATTTCTTCTTGGGTGGGTTCAATTCGGCGCCAGATGGCCGCCGCGCGGGCGATGACTTTTACATCGGTCGTAAAAGACTCAATGACGACGTCCCCCTTGTATGAAATCGATTCCAGAGCCGCTGCAATGGATTTCCAGTCGATGTGATCTCCGCCGGGCGTCCCTCGGTCACTGCCGCAAGCATGAAAATGCCCCAGCGTTTTCCCAGCTTTTTGGATCGCCTTTGCTTGATTCTTTTCCTCGATGTTCATGTGAAAGGTATCCAAGTGCAGTTTTAACGCCGGACTGCCGATGTCTTCGATCATTTTTAGCCCTTGATCGCAGGTGTTGATAAAATCCGTCTCAAAACGGTTCAACGGCTCTAAGCAAATATTCCGGCCTCTTTCTTCCGCATAGTCCGCCAATCGCTTCAGGTTTTTCACTACGGTTCTCCACTGCTCTCGAGATTCTTCCTCCGGAACGGCGTCGGCTCTTCCCACAGCGGAATAAACAGGGCCGATTAACGACGGACAATCCAGAAGAACCATTTGATCAACCAAGTCCATCATGTACTTTAGTCCGGTCTCTTGTTGCTCCGCCGAGCCTCTTAAATCGCGATCCGCTCCCATGCAAGCGCAAATAGAACCACAAACCAATCCGTTTGCATCCAAAGACTCTTTGACTTTTTCAGGCTGAATGTGCGTCGGAGATTCAACCGGGATTTCGACTGTTTCAAAACCCCAGTCCTTGAAGCGAGAAAACAGTTGGACACTCTGAGTGGTGAATGGCGAGGTAAACAAAAATGTATTAATTCCAAATCTCATAGCCGAATCGGATTCAACATAACGTCCCCAATCGAACCGTCAAGCCTTTTAACAACAGAATTGAAAAAAGAGATTTTTCGCCAACGCTTGCTTTTTTCAGAAGAAAATGTTTTCTTTGACTCAGTCGCTCCCAACAACTAGTTTCCTCCTCGTGCCTGTTACTCGCCCACTTTTTGCCGACCACATATTCGCCTGACCGCCTATGTTCCGTCCATGCATTGACCTACATCGAGGCAAAGTGAAGCAGATCGTCGGCAATTCATTTTCCGACAAAGAAACCAAAATGCAAACCAATTTTGCCACAGATCGCCCAAGTTCTTGGTTTGCAGAGCTTTACCGCCGGGACTCGCTGTTCGGCGGCCACGTTGTCATGCTCGGCGCGGGAAACAAAGACGCCGCTCGCCTAGCGCTTCGAACCTTCCCCGGCGGCCTTCAAATTGGAGGAGGTATCACTCCCGACAATGCTTTTGATTTTTTGGAAGCGGGAGCCTCCCACGTAATCGTCACTTCATGGCTTTTTGACGGAAACCAACTGAATTTTGAAAAACTCAAGACAATTTCAGGCAAGGTTGGGCGAGAGCGCTTGGTCGTCGATCTCAGCTGCCGGCGACGAAACAACGCTTACTTTGTTGCGGCTCATCACTGGCAAACAACAACCTTCCTAGAAGTTTCCGCCCAATCCCTGAAAAATATCGGGCGTTATTGCGCGGAATTTCTTGTTCATGCAGTCGACGTCGAAGGTCTTCAACAAGGAATTGATTTAGAGTTGATTGAACTTTTGGCGAAAAGCAGTCCATTGCCCGTTACCTACGCCGGCGGCGCTAGATCCATTAATGATCTCCGCCTCGTTCATCAACAGAGCAACGGCCTCATTGACCTCACCATCGGCTCCGCCTTAGATATCTTCGGAGGATCCAGCGTCCGTTACGCCGACGCAGTCAAATTCAACCGCGATCTTTCCCCTTAATGCTTGCCCTCTCCAAATGGCCAAAAGTTTCCTTTTCCGCAAAAAATCCTTCCATTCCTCAACAAAGCAAGTTCAAATCTGCGTATGGAAATAACGGTCGTTCTGTTGAAACCCGATTGCATTGAGAAAAATCTCGTTGGCGAGATAATTCAAAAGTTTGAAGGACTCGGCTTGCGCATCCAAGGATGCAAAATGCTCGCCGCTTCCCATACACTGCTCAAAGAGCATTACTCCCATTTGGCAAACAAGCCGTTCTTCCCCGACATCGTCAACTTCATGCAATCCACCCCAATCATCGCTCTCGCGCTAAAAGGCCATGACTGCGTCGAATCCGTCCGCAATCTTCTCGGCCCCACAGACCCCGAAGTCGCCCCTCAAGGATCCATTCGGGGAGATTACGGAACGGACAAAATGAAAAACATTGCACACGCTTCGGATTCTCCCGAATCCGCCAACGCCGAACTCAAACGTTTTTTCAAAGATTCCGAAATTTTTTAAGCCATCTACGCCGAAGGGATGAACACCTCAATTCATCCGCATTGGCATGATAACGTATTTGAAAGGGCCGGATGTCCGCAAAACGCCGGGGCTGAGCTCGTCGGTCAACGCTAAAACCACCTCGTCCTCTTCGAGCACATGCAAGGAATCGATCAAGTATTGCGGATTGAATGCGATTGCCATATCTCCTCCCTCGTGCGACACAGCGAGGCTTTCCTTCGCCTCTCCCACTTCCGGCGTGTTTGCCGTAATCATCAATTTGTTTTCGCCAAGTTCCAACTTCACCGAGCTAGATTTGTCGCTTGTCATGATTTCCGCGCGCCGAAGCGCCGACAGAAACTCTTCTCGCTCTAGAGTGGCCGTTTCCTTGCTGTCTTTGGGAATGACTTGTTGATAATTGGGGTAGGTTCCGTCGATCAATTTCGTCGTGAGATTGACAGACGCCTCTTCCTCTCCATCCTTAAACAGCGCAAAAGAAGCTTGGTTTTCGGTATGCCGCAGGGTCACCTTGCCTCGATCCCCAAGCAGTCTGCCCAAGTTGTTGATGGCCTTTGAAGGCACTATGCATCTGCCTTCCGGCGCTTCGATTGCTTCCTCCACCAACGCCAACCTTCGTCCGTCAGTGGCTACGAGCGCCAGTTTCCCCTTTTCGAAGCTGAACAATATCCCGTTCAACACATACCGTGTTTCTTCCGTAGAGACTGCATACGAAGTGTAGCGAAGCATGAATCGCAACTTGATTTGCTCCAAAGTGACTGCCTCTCCTTCAACCTTCGGCGCGGGAGGAAATTCATCAACAGGCAAACCGTGCAAGCGAAAGGACGACGCGCCCGCCTCAATGGAGCAGATATTTTCTTTCACTTCCAGCTCCAGCTCCGCCGCATCCACTGTCTTGACGATGGCGCTCAGACGCTTCGCCGGCAACGTGACGTCGCCGGCATTTTTAACGGTTGCGCCGACTTTGGCGGAAATCGTTACGTCCAAGTCAGTGGAGGTCAATACCAGGCTGTCCTCCTCAGCCCGCAACAAAATATTGGACAAAATCGGGAGAGTCGTTCGGCTGGACACGATGTTCTGGACTGCCTGCAGCCCGCCAACCAGTTGTTCTTTGGCAATTAATATTTTCATGAATTGATTAAAAAGAATTAATAATAAGCGCGAATAACAGTGTAAACAAGTCTAAAAATCAAGCAACTGACAAGGAAAAATGCAAAAAAGTCTGTAAAAAATTATGCAAAGAGAGATATCAAAACAGTTTTGATCAAATTGTCAACAGAAAAGTTTTGCCGTAATTGACAGAGTTTTCGACAAAGGGGAAAGGCTTTTTGAATCATTAAGAGGCCGAAGATGCCAAGATTGACTTGAAAGACTCAGTTACGTGGCGAATTTCGTCTTCGGTTGTCTCTCGGCCAATGGACAAACGAACCAAAGAATTGGCTTTGTCGTAGGGGATGCCCATTGCAAGAAGAACGTGGGATGGTTCCAGCGAACCAGCCGAGCAGGCAGAGCCGCTGGAAGCGCAAATTCCTTCGAGATCCAAGGCGGCCAACAAAGAAGCGCTGTCCCAACCGTCAACGGTGAAAGCGGCGGTATTGGCAAGGCGGCGGATTCTTGGGCCTCGAAAGGAGACTCCCGGAAGTGAAGAGAGCGAATCAATAAGTCGCTCCAACATGGGGCGAAGAAAGGAAGAATCAAAGACGGGATTTCTGGAAAATTGTTCGAGAGCAAGGGTCAAGCCGAAAATGGAGGCGAGATTCTCCGTTCCTGCGCGGGTTTCGTTTTCATGAGAACCGCCGTGAAAAAGAGGAACGAGGCGAATTGGGGATCTGACAAAGAGAGCTCCAGCCCCTTTTGGTCCGTGAAGTTTATGGGAGCAGACGGAAACAAGGTCCGCGCCGAATTGGTGGATTGACCGGAATTCAAGTTTCCCCAATGCCTGCACAGCGTCACAATGAAACAAGATGCCATTCTCTTTGCAGATGCTTGAAAATTCCGAATATGGCTGAATCGCGCCGATTTCATTGTTGGCGGCCATAATGGAGACAAGAATGGTGTCGGATCGAATCGTGGCCGAAAGGGTTTCTGGATGAACCAGACCTTCGGAATCCACCGGAAGGATGCTGAGGTCAAAACCGTCAAAAGCCGCCAAATGCCGAAAAGCTCGGAGAACGGCGGGATGTTCAATAGCTGAGGTAATTAAGTGCTTTCCTTTAGAAGCAAAAGCTCGGGCGGCGCCGAAAATGGCAAGATTGTTGCTCTCCGTCCCACCGGAAGTAAAGACAACCTCGGATGGTTTGCACTGCCAGAGAGATGAAACGCGGTAGCGGCAGTCGTCCAGCACGGCGCGGGACTCTCTGCCAACACGATGAACGCTAGAAGGATTGCCGTAAAAAGAGGCCAATGTCGATGCCATAGCTTTAAAGACGGCTGAATCAAGCGGCGTTGTCGCGTTGTAGTCAAAATAAACGCATTGCATAGTTCACCGGGAAGAAGAATGCAAAAGAGGAAATCCGTCAACGTCGATAGGATCGGTGAACGCCTCGGAAATGTGCTTCTTGGCCATTTTGACAGATTGAGGAAGATTATAGCCGAACGCCGAAAACGCGGTAATGGAAGCGGAAAGGAAGCATCCAGAACCATGCGTGGAGCCCGCAGCGACTCGAGGCGAGTCAAATCGATAAATTTGTTGCTCGTGGCAAAGAAAGTCGCAAGAGTCAAATTCAGCAGGAAGATGACCGCCTTTGAGGAGAGTGGAACAGCCGAAACGAGAGTGAATTTTAGAGGCGGCGGCAGACATAGAATCAAAATCCCGTATCGAACGACCGAGAATAATCTCGGCTTCGGGGATGTTTGGCGTGATAACGGAGGATAAGGGGAAAAGGCAGTCCATCATGGCAAAACGGATCGAATCAGAGGGAAAATAATCTCCGGCAGAAACCGAAAAAACCGGATCCAAAGCAATAAAAGCAGATCCAAAAGATGAAAGACGTTCTGCGAGAACCTGAACAATCTCCAATGAAGAAACAAGACCTATTTTAATGGGAAGAGGCCCAAATTGCCCCAGAATTAAATCAATTTGTTGGGAAAATAGCCCCGCGTTCACAGGAAAACAACGATCAAATTGGTTGGGAGTCTGTGCCGTGAGAGCTGTGATCGCAGACAATCCAAAAACGCCAAGGGACGAAAAAGTCCGAAGATCGGCAGTCACTCCGGCAAAAGAGCAAGGATCAAATCCGGCAATCGTCAGGCACTTTAAAGGATGGCGAGAAAAAGGAAAAGAAGAAAAGGAATGGCGAAGAGATTCCATAGTCGCAAAAGCATCTTTCGAAAACGAACGCGGGAAAAATTTCAAAATCAACAAGCCTTTCCTTGACAAAGAGTGAAGAAAAGTGTTGAAAAAGCCAAGGCGAAATTAGGGAGTAGATTCGATTGCGTCAAAGAGAGGCAAGCGAATTGACCGGCACGAAGTGCAAAGTGAAAACTGTTGGCATCTCTAAAATGACGAAAGAAAGAAAATTGCCGGAGAAAATCTGTTGCATTGGAGCGGGCTACGTAGGAGGGCCGACGATGGCGGTTTTGGCTTGGAAATGTCCCACAATCGAAGTAACGGTTGTGGACACCGACTCTCAAAGAATCGCCGCCTGGAACTCAGGGGATCTCCCTGTATACGAGCATAGTTTAGATGATATTATCAAAAAAGTCAGAGGAAAAAACCTCTTTTTCAGCACGGATAGCGAGACGGCAATAGAAAAATCGGAGCTCATTTTTATCAGCGTTAACACTTTTGCTCCAGAGGAATATGATAAGGAAAGCAGAAAAGTCATCGATCTAGAATTTATTGAGCAGTGCGTTCAAAGGATTGTATCAGCATCAAAAAGGAAAAGAATCGTCGTTGAAAAATCCACAGTCCCAGTGGACACAGCGGAAAGGATCAAACAGATCATCCGAAGAAACTGCCTAGAAAATGAAATTCAAGTGCTGTCGAATCCTGAATTTCTTGCCGCTGGAACAGCAATTCAAGACCTTTGCAATCCTGATCGGATCTTAATCGGCGGAGGAGAAACAGAAAAAGAAAGGGAATCTGTAGAAGTTTTGTCAAGGGTCTACGAAAACTGGGTGCCGATCAATAGAATAATCAAGACAACCCTCTGGTCCGCAGAGCTTTCAAAACTGACGGCAAATGCATTCCTGGCTCAGAGGATTTCATCAATCAACGCAATTTCCGCTCTTTGCGAAGTCACGAAAGCGGACGTCGAAGAAGTATCTCGAATAATAGGCAGTGATAGCCGAATAGGAGGTAAATTCCTCAATGCGTCAATAGGATTTGGAGGTTCCTGCTTTCAAAAAGATATTTTGACCTTAGTATATCTTTGTGAGCATTTCAGACTACCTGAAGTAGCAGCCTATTGGAGGAACATTGTGGCAATGAATGATTTCCAAATTCAACGCTTTTCAAAAAACATAATCAAAACGCTGGTTGGTAAAGTGGCAGGAAAGAAAATTGCAGTCTTTGGGTTCGCTTTTAAAAAGAACACAAATGATACAAGAGAATCCCCGGCAATTAAAGTCTGTCTAAATCTGTTGGAGGAACAAGCGAACGTCGGAATTTACGATCCAAAGGTAAAGGAAAATCAAATTCGAAAAGAGCTGAACCGGGAAAACGAATGGGAACGCGAATTGAAAATTTATAGCAATCCCTACGATGCTTGTTTAGATAGCTATGCGTTGATAATTTTGACGGAATGGGATGAATTCCGGGAGTTAAACTATCAGCGAATTTTTGATTCTATGAAAAAACCTGCGTTTCTTTTTGACGGCCGGAATATTCTAGATAATAAAATCATGCAAAAAATAGGCTTCCAAATCAAAGGAATTGGCAAAGCTTAACGGTCTATCAATTCGACATAACATAGATAATTCGATTCCCGTGAAAAAAGCTCTTATAACCGGCATTACTGGACAAGATGGATCCTATCTAGCGGAATTTCTCTTAGATAAAGGCTATCAGGTCTGTGGAATTGTGAGGAGAACAAGTCTCTTTAACCGAGGAAGAATTGACCCAATAAGAAATACATATAACAAAACGGAAAAGCGCCTTTTCCTTCGATATGCAGATCTGTCGGATAGTTCGGCTCTTACTAGGATTTTGAAAGAAGTTCAACCAGATGAAGTCTATAATTTAGCAGCTCAGAGCCATGTTAAAATAAGTTTTGAGAATCCCGAATATACCGCAAATGTGGTAGGAATGGGTCCGTTGAGAGTGCTGGAAGCGATCCGGCAGATAAAACCAGATATTCGATTCTATCAAGCCTCTTCTAGTGAAATGTATGGAAAAGTCCAAACAGTCCCTCAACACGAAGCCACTCCGTTCCACCCCCGTAGTCCTTACGGAGCAGCCAAGGTATTAGGCCATTGGATCACCGTGAATTATCGAGAAGCGTATGGCCTTCATGCAAGCAGCGGCATTCTTTTCAATCATGAATCCCCGCGTCGAGGGGAAAATTTCGTCACACGTAAAATTACTCGAGCCGTGGCTCGGATAAAAAAAGGAATCGAAAAAGAGTTGATCCTTGGTAATCTTGACGCCCGCCGTGACTGGGGCTACGCCAAAGAATATATTGAAGCCATGTGGCTTATGACTCAAGAAAAACAAGGTAGCGATTTTGTTATCGCCACTGGAAAAACACACTCTGTAAAAGAATTTCTTGAAATTGCTTTCAGTTTTGTTGGACTACACTGGCAAGACTTTGTTCGCACGGATCCATTCTACAAAAGACCAGCTGAAGTTGATCTCTTAGTCGGAGACGCAACTAAAGCGAAAACACAACTAGGTTGGAGGGCAAAAACTGGTTTTGAAAAATTAGTAGAGCTTATGGTAGAAGCAGATTTGAAATCTTTGGAAGTATAAAGATGTTTTTAGTAATCTTCATCAAACAATGTCAAAAACGATTATAGTAACAGGTTCGGGAGGTCTTATAGGTTCAGAAACGTGCCGCTATTTTGCAGCTAAAGGCTACGACGTCGTTGGGATAGACAATAATATGCGTGCATCATTCTTCGGGAATGAAGCCTCTACAGAATGGGCGGTGAGAAGACTTAAAAGTGAGGTAAAAAATTATTCGCATAAGTCAATCGACGTTAGAAACAAAGAATTGTTATTTCAAGTATTCGGCGAAAGGAAAGGAGACGTAGTAGCTGTTATACATACTGCCGCTCAACCTTCTCACGATTGGGCGGCTAAATTTCCAATTATTGATTTCGAAGTGAATGCGAATGGAACTTTGAATCTTTTGGAGGCATATCGAAAACATTCCTCAAACGCAACGTTTGTCTTTGCTTCAACGAACAAAGTCTACGGGGATCGTCCTAACGCGCTTCCTTTTGTTGAGAAAGAGTCTCGATACGAGGTTTACCAAGAGGATGGAGGCATTCATCCGGGAATAAACGAATTCATGCCTGTTGATCAATGTTTGCACAGCTTATTTGGAGTCAGTAAAACATCGGCAGATTTACTAGTTCAAGAATATGGTCGATACTTTGGATTGAATACAGTTTGTTTTCGCGGAGGGTGTCTAACAGGATCCGGGCATAGTGGTGCTGAATTACATGGATTTTTGAGTTATTTAATGCTCTGCCTGATCGGCAAGAAAGAATATCGAATTTTTGGTTATAAAGGGAAACAAGTTAGAGATAATATACACAGTCGAGACCTTGTAAAGGCATTCCATGAATTTATTAAAAGACCTAAATCAGGGAAAGTCTATAATATTGGGGGAGGAAGAACATCGAATTGTTCAATAATCGAAGCCATAGCAGCCATCGAAACGCGGGCCGGTAGAAAGTTAAAGACTATTTACATCGATAATAACAGAATAGGGGATCACCGATGGTATATTTCGGACATGAAGAAATTTTCTCGCGATTATCCGAGCTGGAAATTGACTTATACTATGGATCAAATTTACGACGACATCTACCAAGGAGTTGTACAAAGGAGCGAAAAACGTCAAGTGTAAGCTAATAAGAAAAATGAAAATAGGAATTATTGGGTTGGGGTACGTTGGCTTGCCTTTATGCTTACAGTTTAGTAAGACTGGATCAGCCGTGGTAGGTATTGACATTGATGAGAAGAAAGTCAATTCTATTAATCGAGGTGAAAGCTATATTAAGCATATTAATTCTTCGGATATCTCAATTCTGGTGAAAAACAATCGCCTTCGAGCGACAAGCAACATGGCAGAGACAAGCGGATGCGAAGCAATTCTCATTTGTGTTCCAACACCTCTTAATAAGCATCGGGAGCCGGATCTGAAATACGTATTTTCAACAGGCGAAAATTTAGCGCCCTTCATAACAGACGGAATGGTTGTAATTTTAGAGTCAACAATTTATCCGGGAGCGACGGAAGAAGATTTACGCAGGATTTTAGAGAAAGGTTCTAAAAAAAAGGCGGGAAGAGACTTTTATCTCGCTTATTCTCCCGAGCGCGAAAGTCCCGGAAATTTAAACAATCAAATATCTAAAATTCCAAAAGTGGTAGGTGGATTTACTTCGCGCTGTCAAGAAAAAGCTGAGGCAGTTTATAAATCTGCTATAGAGAATATTATTCCCGTTTCCAGCTGCCGGGCTGCTGAGGCAACAAAATTGCTAGAAAATATATTCCGTAGCGTTAATATAGCTTTAGTAAATGAATTAAAAATTATCTACAACCAAATGGGAATCGACATTTGGGAAGTTATCGAAGCTGCGAAAACCAAACCCTTTGGTTACAAAGCATTTTATCCCGGACCGGGTCTTGGCGGGCATTGCATCCCTATTGACCCTTTTTATTTAACCTGGAAAGCTCGTCAATATGGCATCTCCACCCGCTTTATTGAACTAGCAGGAGAGGTGAATCTCTCCATGCCTAGCTATGTGTTTCAAAGGACGGTGGATGCACTTAATCGAAAGGGCAAAGCATTGAAGGGATCGAAAATATTAATCTTAGGGCTTGCCTATAAAGAGGAAGTCGACGATGATCGAGAATCTCCTTCTTATAAGCTGATGGAAATGTTTCTCAAGATGTTAGCAGTTGTTGACTATTATGATCCGTACATTCCACTGATTCGACCTAGACGAGAAAGCGATCTTCTATCTGGTCAAAAATCAATCCGTTGGTCCCGAGAGATAATAGTGCGGTATGATGCAGTTGTTATATCTACTGCCCATCGGAAAATTAATTATCATGAATTAGCGGCATGGGCTGACTGCATCGTGGATACGAGAAATATTATGAAAACACAAAAAGCGATTAAAAAAGATCAATTGATCAAAGCGTAAATAAAGCGACAGGTTACATAGCGATGGCGACCTATTTAATCACAGGCGCGGCAGGGTTTGTTGGATCTCGTGTAGCAGATTTGTTGATGCAAGAAGGCCATCGAGTAGTTGGCGCAGATAATCTAAACGGACAATATGATATGAACCTTAAAAGATTTCGTTTGAAGAGTTTATGCAAGAGCGATTCTTTCATATTTCGAGAGATTAACATGGAAAATATTACCGCTTTGAAAAATCTTTTTGAACGCGAAAATATCCAAGCTGTCTTGAATTTAGCTGCTCGAACGGGTGTTCGCCAAAGCTTAAAAGATCCTTTTTCTCACATAAATGCTAATATTATTGGGACGCTGAATCTTCTTGAACTTATGGTTCGGAATGAGGTTAAAAAAATGGTATTAGCATCGACTTCTTCTCTGTATGCAGGCCAAAAAAAGCCGTTTATGGAAGAGTTTTCCTCTAATAAACCAATTTCTCCGTATGCAGCCTCTAAAAAAGGCGCCGAAGCAATGGCTTACTCGTACTATCATCTTTACAGTGTGGACGTGACGGTACTGAGGTATTTTACAGTATTTGGACCTTGCGGCCGGCCGGACATGTCGATTTTTCGATTTATAAAAGCAATTGATCAAGGAATACCAATTGAGTTGTATGGTGATGGAACTCAAAGACGCGATTTTATCTATATTGACGATGTTGCTCGAGCAACAATTGCCGCCTTAAAAAAAGTCGGATATGAGATTATTAATATTGGAAGCGGGAAGAGTCCCACCAGCCTAAATACGATTATCAAATGGATTGAGAATAGATTGGGAAAACAAGCAATTGTTAATCGAAATTTTTTCCATAAAGCCGATCTGATGGCCACATGGGCAGATATTTCAAAGGCATCAAGATTGTTGAATTGGAAGCCTAAGGTGCTTTTGATAGACGGCCTAAATAAAACGATAGACTGGCATATAGAAAATCGAGAATGGTTAGTGAATGTGTGTTGTGAGGAGTCAGAATGAAATTTATAGACCTTAACGCGCAATATAAAGCATATCAAAGTGATATTGACAACGCCATTGATCAAGTCTTAACGCATGGTCGTTTTATCATGGGTGCTGAAGTGGAACATCTTGAAAATGCGTTATCGAATTACACAGGCGTATCTCACTGTATTACCACGGCCAGTGGAACGAGTAGCTTGGAAATAGCGTTGCGGGCGCTGAATATTGGCCCCGGAGACGAGGTTATCACTGTTCCGTTTACGTGGATCAGCCCTGCGGAGGCAATTGAGTTGGTCGGAGCAAGGCCGGTTTTTGTAGATATTGAACCGTATACTTTCAATATGGATATGAATCAGATTGAAGAGGCAATTACAACGGCGACAAAAGCTATAATTCCTGTCAGTTTGTTTGGTCAAATCCCTGATCTCGAGACGGCAAATCAATTGGCTACTAAACACGGATTGACAGTAATAGAGGATGGGGCGCAAAGTTTTGGGGCCTGTCGAAATGGTCGGCGGAGCTGTGGTATCACCGATATAGGTAGCACGAGTTTCTTTCCAGCGAAACCGCTAGGTTGCTATGGAGACGGGGGGGCTTTATTTACAGATAATGATGCGCTGAGTGAGAAAATGAGAATCCTCCGCGCTCATGGAGGAGAGAGTCGACACCATCATACTATGATAGGTATGAACGGTCGGTTAGACACGATACAAGCGGCAATTTTATTAGCCAAATTTTCTAATTTCCCAGAAGAGATACAAAGACGAAAAGAGATTGGGGATCGATATAATCAAGCGTTAAAAGATGTTTGTACAATTCCCAAGACGATGGATGGGAATACACATGTTTACGGGCAGTATACCGTGCGTATTCCCAATCGGGAAGCTTTGCGCGAAACTCTTCAAGTTCATGGAATTCCTTCTGCCGTTTACTATCCTAAATGTTTACACGAGCAGCCCGTTTTCCAAAGGCTAGGCTATCGATTAGGCGACTTTCCTGAGTCGGAAAAAGCAAGCAAGGAAGTTATTAGCTTGCCGATGCATCCTTTTTTAAAACGAGATGAGCAAGATAGAGTGATTGAAGTTGTGAAATCGACACTAGAAACTTATTCTTAATAGATGGCGAGGAGAGATATAGCAGTCTTGGGATGCGGTTACTGGGGTAAGAACTTAGTGCGTAATTTTAATGAATTGAAAACACTGGGCCTTGTCTGTGATATTTCGCAGGAAGGTTTAGCAAGAGCAGAAGAAATTGCGCCCGGAATAGATATTTCCCGTAACTTTGCCGAAGCTTTTAGAAGAGATGATATAAAGGCTGTGGTGCTGGCAACGCCGGCGGAGACACACGAAGATCTTGCAATTCAAGCTCTTGAAAACGGCAAAGATGTGTTTGTAGAGAAACCAATGGCATTGACCGTTGAACAGGGTAGGCGAATGAATGATGTTGCTTTGAAACAAGAGCGAATCCTAATGGTTGGCCATATATTAGAATATCATCCGGCCGTGTTTCAATTGGAGAAATTAATTAGGCAAGGGAATCTTGGTCGTATATGCTACATTTTTTCAAATCGATTGAGTTTTGGAAGAATCAGGAAAAATGAGAATGCTCTTTGGAGTTTTGCACCCCATGACGTTGCCTTGGTTTTGCGGTTATTAAGGGAGTCTCCAATTGAGGTTAGTGCATTCGGAGGGGCATATGTCAATTCTAATATAGCAGATGTTACAGTTTCTTACTTGAAATTCTCCGCGGGCCAAAACGCCCATATTTTTGTCAGCTGGCTTAATCCTTTTAAGGAACAAAAATTTGTGGTTGTCGGAGATCAAAAAATGGCGGTCTTTGATGGTGTCGCTTCAGATGGTCATCTAAAATTATATCATCAACGAGTAGAAACGGAGCGTCAAAAATTGTTTTTGCACAAAGGGGAGATGGAAATTATTGAAGTTCCCAACGAAGAGCCTCTTCGAAACGAGTGTCTCCATTTTTTAGAGTGTATTCGAACTCGAGAGCGCCCATTGACGGATGGCGAGAAAGGTGTTCAAATATTAACCGTCTTGCAGGCGTGTCAGAAATCCCTATTGTTGAATGGCCTTCCTGTGGTTATTTGAGAAAAATACAAGAGGAGAGGCAAAGTGGAGAGAAGTCGACAGGATAAATAATAATAGAGAGATTTGATATGCAAAATAATTCGTACCAGCATCCTTCTGCTATTATTGATCCCGGCGCTGTTTTGGGAAAGGGAACAAAAGTCTGGCATTTCTGTCATATATCTGAGGGGGCGATTATAGGAGATTGTACTACTCTTGGTCAAAACTGTTTTGTTGGAAAAAATGTGAAAATCGGAAAAAATGTCAAAATTCAAAATAATGTGTCAGTATATACTGGTGCGGAGATAGAAGATGATGTGTTTTTAGGTCCGTCGTGTGTTTTCACTAATATTTCCAATCCTCGATCTCAAATCAATCGGCAGGGAGTTTATGAGAAAACACAAATCCGTCGAGGCGCCACCGTTGGCGCTAATGCCACAATAGTTCCAGGTCTTACTTTGGGGCGCTATTCTTTCATTTCTGCAGGTGCTGTGGTTACTCATGACGTCCCGGATTATGCCATGATGAGAGGAGTGCCCGCGAGGCAAATGGGCTGGATATCGCGGCACGGACATCCTTTAAAGACTGATTTGGAAAGGTATCTGGTTTGTCCTGAGTCCGGATTACGCTATTGGGAAAAAGCGGGAGAATTGAAATGTATTGATGTTGGAGAAGAAGAGGCTTTGCCGATGGACATGCGCATCGGAACTTCAAAGTATAGAAACTATAAGTAAAGAAAGAAGCATAACGTTGTCTACGAAGTTGGAACTTTTCGGAAAGGCAGCAAAACATAACGTGGAAAAGTTTTCTCATGTCTTGTTGTGTTTTTTCGGCTTTGGTTTTGTGTATTCGTTATTCGTTCTGTCGGGGAGATTCAAGCATATATCAATACTAAGTCCCATTCAAAAGCAAATTGACTTGACCGTGCTTCTGCTTAGTTTGACTTTATTAGGATGTTCTTTTATTATTGCGCGATCATGTTATAAGAAGAGCCCTCTTTCCTATTTTCTTCTACCTCCTCTATTTTTGACGATTATCGCTTGGATCAGCCTACTCTATTCCGAAAATTCTGCAGAAGGGTTAAATATGGCATATCGGATCACGGTAACATTAGCGGCGTTCTTGATCGGCTATTTTGTGATTGCTGCGGAATCTCGACGGTTAATAAACGTATTCCTTTGCTTCTTTCTTTTTGCGTGTTTAGCATCATGTGTCAACATAGTCTCCTATTTTCACGAGACTGGCAATTATTGGCTAGTTCCGCAGGAAAAGGGATGGTCTTCATATTCTGATCGATCTTTGCTTATTGCATCAGGACTCGCGCTTGTTGTTTCCGGCGCAATTGGTGAATTCTGCGCAAACCGCCGGTGGTTTAGATATGTTTGCATTGCGTTTGTTCCTTTGTTTTTTTTTGGAGTGTTGCATGGCGGATCTCGTCAGGGGCTTCTCATTTTCTGCATTGTGCCAGCAGCGGTCTATTTTCTTTTTCTTGTATCAAGGAGTTCTTTGCGGAGAAAAAATTGGCATCTTATAGTGGCGATATATGTATTGTGCGCTATTTGTTTTGCTTTCGCGGAAAATAATTCCGTGGTTAATCGCGCGATAAACAAATATAAACATGGAATGTCGGTGTTCGGTTCAAGAAGAAATGCAATATGGGAATTTTCTCTTAATGGGATTGGTGAGAAACCGATAGGGGGGCACGGGTTGGGTTATTTCAAAATGGCAAGCGCGAGGCAGAACAATGGAGACTGGAAACATCCGCACAATTTGTTTTTGGAGATTTGGCTTGAACTTGGCTTGCTGGGCTTGCTGGGCTTGTTGATTTGGATAGGCTTGTTTTGTAAGAAAGGAATAAAAGTTTTGAGATTGGGTCAAGATCCTTTTTTTGTTCCCACGTTGATGATAGTGATCGTGTGGTTTTTGTCGGCGCAAGTTTCAAATACGTGGGTTGAAATGCGTGTCTTTGCCGCTTTTGTAGGGATTCTTGCCGGACGAATTGCGATTGCTTTTTCCTCGCCGCCGGCCCCAGAAATGATGCTATCAAAAGCGCATTAATCGGAGAATTGGCGATAGGAAGAAAGAATGAGGGCATCAGCGAACGAGCGCATTTCATTTTGGAAAGGAATTAAAATTCCGAGACCGCTCATTAAAAACAGATAAGAACAATCTTTGGATATTACAAGAAAATTGGGAGTTTTAACATGCAAACACGAGCGGTAATCTCTAATTCTTTGGGAAAGGCGGAAGCAAAAGAGGGAAGCGCGAAAAACTATCTGCACACCGTAGGAAGCTTTTTCGGCTTTGACTTTTTGTACGTGTCCTTTCTCATGATTTTCTTTTACAAGCATACAGAGATATTCGCGCCGATTCAAAGGGAGTTTGACCTAACGGCGGCTATGTTTGGCTTGCTGATATTGGGATGGGGTGCTCTTATTCTACAGCGAGGTTATCAAAAAAACGGGTTTTCCCCGCTTCTTCTGCCTCCACTGGTCTTGATCGGCTGGCTCTTATGCACCCTTCTATACTCTATGAATTGGAGTCACGGGTTTGGAAAAGTGCTTTTCTATCTGCCGACGACATCGGCGGCGTTCTTGGTCGGCTATTTTGTGATTGCTCCGGATGATCGTCGTGTGAGGAACGTTTTCTTTTGGCTGATCCTTTTCGCATCTTTTCTGGCGTATATTAACGTAGAATCGTATTATCTCGATGAGGGGCTGGCTAAATACTGGGTATCTGCGGATTATGATCGATGGAGTTCCTATGTGGATCGATCCTTAGTTATTGTATCGGCCGCCACAGTCCTTATTTGCCTTCTGTTTGACCGGTCGATATTCAGTTTTGTTTACTGGAAATTTGTGAAGATCCGATATGTTTTTATTTTATTGCTCTTTTTGTTTTTTTGGGGAGTGTTGCATGGAGGGTCTCGCCAAGGGTTTATTCTTTTTTTGAGTATGCCGCTATTGGCGTATTTTGCTTTTAATATATCAAAACACTCTTCCCGGAGATTATATTTCTCTATGATGCTGTTATTAATTTTCTTGGGGATCTTTCTCTTTTTCTATCATTACGCGGAAGATCTCTTTGAGACCTCTATATTCCGCCGCATACTTGAAGATCCGGATTACTATGGATTTTCTACCACTCGGGCGAGATTATGGCTTTTTACTTGGCTGTTGATCAAAGAAGAGCCTTTGATGGGAATTGGATTTGGAGGCTTTGGAAAAGCCGGAGGGCAGGATTATGGATATTTGGAATATCCGCATAATCTATTTCTAGAAGTCTGGCTTGAACTCGGCTTGGTTGGTTTGCTTATTTTGTCTGTTTGGATAGTGTTATTCTGCAGGCAAGGATCGGAGGTTCTGCTAGCGAGAAAGGATTCTTTGTTTATTCCCATACTTTTAGTTGCGTTTGTTTGGTTTCTCTCATTGCAAGTTTCAGGGTCGTGGGTTGAATCCCGTTTTTCCGCCGCTTTTGTGGGGATTTTTGCTGGAAGGATTGCGATTGTCTCCTCTCGCAATCGGCCTGTAAATTTGGGAGGCCGCGCTCTTAAAGCGGCGAAGAAAGGGGAGATTGTACACAACCGAATAAACATAAACGGGAGGTGAGAGGGTTTTTGTTTTGCGGGGAAGCATGATCAAAAATATTGGAATAGTAAGCGCGAGCAAATTTGTTTCCATGTTGGCGGTTCTAGTTGGATGGGCGGTTCTCACCCGCCAAGCTGCCATAAAAGAGGACTACGTTTTAGATTCTTGGGCGATATATTCCGCCGCATGGTTTTTATTCTTCCCCCTTATGAGCTTGCGATTGGAACTGGCCGTGCTCTTGCCGAAGGAAGAAACAAAGGCGGCGGCGGTGTGGGCGGGAGGTTGTGTGTCATCGTTGGTTATGGCGTTCGCCGCTTGGGGGATATGCGGCGCCGCTTCGAAGATGTTCTTCGGGCAATATGACGTTTCTCTGCGAGGATACCTTCCTTTGCTGGCGGCGTGGTTGTTCACTGCGGGATGTTTCGAGCTGTGTATGGGGTGGTTTATTCGGAAGAAAATGTTTGGTTGGTATGCTGCCAGCCGGTTTCTTGTGCCTTCGTTGACAATTGGGATCCAGATTGCGGCCGTGCGCTGGTTGCCTGATGATGGATTATATGGATTGATTGGCGGAGCGGTCATGGTCCAAGTTGTAATGGCAGCAGTGGCGGTATTGTTAGTTATGATTCGGGATCATCGTTTAATATTGGCAAATTCTGCCGGAAAAGATATTTGGTCGGTTATTTCGGAGTATCGAGTTTATCCCACTTATATGACGGCGTTATCGCTGGTGGTAACAGCTCGCAGCCGCGTGATCTATTTTATGTTTGGGAATTTTCCCGCTCAGTCCGTAGCCGGTTTTTATTATATTACTCAGAGGGTGGTTACCGTTCCGGTCCGGATGATTTGCGGAGGGTTGCGTCCGGTGTTTTTTCAGAATTTAGCAAACTTTGGATTTAAGAAAGCTGAAGAAAAGGTATGGATTTCTTTGTTTTTGATTCTAACGACAATGATTCCAGCATGGAGCGTTATGGTAGTGCATGCGGAAGATATTTTTGCGTTGGCGTTTGGGAAAGACTGGAGGATAGCGGGCGTTTACGGCATGATTTTGTCTATTCCCGTCATTCCGAGCCTTACAAGCGGTTGGCTAGACAGAGGGTTCGACGTTCTTGGAAGACAGAGGCTGAGGTTCTGTATGGAAGCGGGAATCTCGTGCGTCGTTTTGATTGGAAATTATGTTGGGTTGGTTCTCTTTAAAGACATTATCCTTGCCATTTCTTTTCAATCCGCCTTTGAAACTTTTTATTGCTGGGCTTGGTTGTGGGTATTATTTCGACTGGGAGGATATTCCATGCAGTATTTCTACAAGCTCGTCGCGCTTTATATTGTGGAGTCTAGTGGGTGTTTACTTGTTGCATGGATTGCAAGAGAGAATTCGTCGTGGATGTCGGCGATGGTTCTGTGTCTGTTCGGGTTTTATCTTCCTTCGTGGGTGTTGGCGGTGGCTCTGTGTCTGTTCGGGTTTTATCTTCCTTTTATCGTGTTTTTTGTCCGGAAGCGCCGTTTCTTTTTTCAATACTTGAGGAAAGACCGCAGTGAATATTGTAATCATTGAATATGGAATAGGCAACATCGGCTCCATAGCGAATATGTTCAAAAAAATGGGGCTTCGTGTTGCGGTTACCCGTGATCTTGATATAATCGCCGCTGCAACGCATTTGATTCTGCCGGGGATCGGATCTTTTGATGCCGGAATGAAAAAGTTGCAAGAATGCGGAATTATAGAAGTAGTGGAGACGAAGGTGTTACAGGAGAAAACTCCGATTCTTGGAATCTGTTTGGGAATGCATCTTTTGACGAATTCTAGCGAAGAAGGAACTCTTCCGGGTTTGGGATGGATTAATGCGGAAACCCGCCGATTTTACTTTGATAATTCCAATGTAGATTGCGGCAAGTTGCAAATTCCCCATGTCCGATGGAACGAAGTGCGAGCAAACGAAGGAGAATACCTTTTTGAAGGCTATGACGGGGTTCCTAGGTACTATTTTATGCATTCTTATTATGTATGTTGCCGGGAACCATCCATTAGTATAGGCAAGACGGTGCATGGCTACGAATTTACTTCGGCAGTTCGGTCGGGAAACGTGATGGGAGTACAGTTTCACCCGGAGAAGAGTCACTGGTTTGGAATGAAGTTTCTGGAGAATTTCATTGAAAAAGCCAAGACGCCGCAGGATTTTCGACAAACCAAAACCCATACTATTTCAAGATCTATCAAACGCACAAGAGTGATACCTTCCTTATTACTAAAACATCAAGGGTTCTACAAGACGGAAAAATTTCAGAATCCTGTTTATCTTGGCGAGCCGATCAATATCTTGAAGATTTTTAACGACAAGAAAGTTGACGAAATTTGTGTTCTTGATATTGGCGCTACATTAGAAGGCACGGGACCTCAGCTGAAATACTTGATAGAATTGGCCAGTGAGTGTTTTGTGCCTTTGGCCTATGGGGGAGGCATTACAAATATGAAACAGGTTCAAAAAATTCTTAAGATCGGCATAGAAAAATGTGTCTTCAACTCCGCCTATCATGATAATCCCAGTTTAATCAAAAATGCAGTGAGGGAATACGGTGCGCAAAGCGTTATTGTTTCGATAGATGTAAAGAAGACGCTAATGGGAAGGTATGAAGTTTACACTCGTTGCGGAGGCATAAGAACTGATCGTTCTCCGACAGAGGCCGCCCTCGATGCCGAAGATTTGGGAGCAGGGGAAATTTTGCTGAATTCAATTGACCGAGACGGAACAATGAGAGGCTACGATCTTGCTTTGACGAACGCAATTTGTTCGGCAGTTTCCATTCCTGTGATCATTAGGGGAGGAGCGGGTAGTATTGATGATTTGAGACGGGTGGCACATGCCGGCGCTTCTGCCGCGGGAGTGGGATCATTCTTTGTTTTCACAGGCCGCTACCGAGCTGTCCTTATAAACGTGCCGTCGTCTTCAAAACTAGAATCCACTCTTCCATAATCTTATGTTTGTTTCTCAATAATAATACGTTGTGAATTGGCACTACAGAAAATTTGTGAGGGATTCTCGTTTATTTGAATTGTGAAAAAATATCAAATATGTAACCGATGTGTGATGGACACCACGGATCCACATATTACTTTTGACAACAACGGGAATTGTTGCCATTGTACGGATTTAAAACGTCGACAAGACTTATTAGGTTCTTTGGAAGAGCGCCGCCGCGTGCTGGCATCCTTGGTTTCCCAAATACACGCAAAGGGGAAGAGGTTGAAATATGACTGTATAATCGGGATCAGCGGAGGATTGGATAGCTCATACGTGGCTCTTAAATGTCGAGAGCTCGGATTACGTCCATTAGCCGTTCATTTTGACAACGGATGGAACTCGGAGATTTCTGTCAACAACATCGAAAATACAATTAAAAAACTTGATATTGACTTAGAAACTCATGTAATGGACTGGGAACAGTTTCGAGACATCCAGTTAGCATTTCTTAAATCCGGCACCCCGGATATTGAAATACCAACAGACCATGGGATATTGGCGTGCTTGTACAAAGTCGCCTTAAAGCATAGAGTTAGGTATATTTTAAGCGGATCGAACTTATTTACTGAAGGTATTTGCCCTGATTCTTGGTCATGGGGATACAATGATTGGAAATACATTCGATGTATCCATCGGCGTTTTGGGCAAGGCAACTCATTGTCATCATATCCTCACTGTTCTCTGCTTAAAATGGGCTATATGTTTGGTATAAAGTGGATTCAGCGGATTTCACTGTTGAACTATTGCGACTACACACAAAGCGAGGTGCTGCAGAGAGTGAAGAAGAATCTAAATTATCGCGAATATGGTCAAAAGCATTATGAATCTATTTTTACCCGGTTCTTTCAGTCTTATATTTTGCCGAAGAAATTCGGCTACGATAAAAGGCGATCCCATTTCTCTGTTCTTATTCTCTCCGGTCAATTAAGTAGAGAGCAAGCTTTGGAAAAATTGAAAGAACCTATCTGCAATTCGAATCTGATGGAGGAGGATAAGGAATTAGTAATGAAAAAATTGAGACTGTCAAAAAAAGATTGGCAAGCAATAATGAAAGTCCCAATAATGTCTACCGAAGATTATCCAAACAATAAATGGCTATTTCGCATGCTGTTGCCTGTGTTTCATGCCGTTAAGAAGTATCAATAGTATCCATAAATTGATAAGAGTTGACAAGATGATAGATCGCTTTAAAAATGTGTTTGTTTTAGCTCCGCATACCGACGATGGCGAGCTGGGAGCGGGCGGAACAATAGCCAAATTGGTAGAATGCGACGCTAATGTATATTATTTCGCCTTTTCAACCGCTCAACAATCTGTGCCTGAGGGATTTCCCAAGGATATTCTAAAAACAGAAGTGATAAGCGCATTATCTCACCTTGGAGTATTAAAAGAAAATATATTTGTTTATAATTACGAGGTAAGAAAATTTGACCGTTTTCGACAAGAAATCTTGGAAAAATTAGTCCAACAAAAAAAGAAATTAATGCCTGATTTGGTCTTTATGCCGTCCCTTGGCGATGTTCATCAAGATCATTCTACTATAGCTCGGGAAGGACTAAGGGCGTTTAGGAATTCAACTATTCTTAGTTACGAATTAATATGGAACAACATTGTGTTTAATGCAACTTCCTTTGTCAAATTGAGTAGAAAACAATTGAGTCAAAAGGCGGAAAGTTTAGAGGTGTATCAATCTCAAAGATTTCGCGCTTATATGAATCGAGAGTTTATTATTTCTTTGGCGAGAACTAGAGGAGTCCAATTTGGTTGTGAGTATTGCGAATGCTTTGAAGTAGTGAGATGGGCGATAGGATAAATATTCTAATGACGGGAGCGGGATCGCCTGGAGGTCCTGGAATTTCGAAAGCAATTAAAGCCGACAAACGTGTGCGATTGTATACTGCAGACGCAAATCCTCACGCTTCCGGGCGGTTTTTTGCTGACGGTTTTGAACAGATTCCCAGGGCGGAAGAAATAGAATTTGTGCCTAATCTAATGGAAATATGTAGTCGTTTAGAAATTAATGTGTTGTTCCCTTTGGTTACCAAAGAATTGTTAAAATTAAGTCAGAATAAGAAGAAATTTAAAAAGATAGGAACAGAAGTTCTTGTTTCTAATTTCGAATCTCTCTCTATTACTAATAATAAGTGCCGGCTATATAGTCATTTAGAAAAAAATAATATCCCTGTTCCCAAGTTTAAGGTGTCCCAATCCTTCGAAGGTTTTAATCAAGCAGTTAGCTCTTTGGGCTATCCAGAGTTTCCTGTCGTGATGAAGCCTTGTGTTGGCAACGGAAGTCGAGGTATACGAATTATGGACACAAAGCAAGATAGATTTGATATGTTATTTAAGCACAAGCCAGATTCGTTGTTCACAACGCTAGAAGAAGTCAGCAGAATAATCTTCCAACGCCAAATGCCATGCGTCCTTTTATCCGAATATTTGCCGGGTGATGAAGTTACGATTGATACTATAATTGAGAATGGAATCGTTCAAGATTTATTGATTAGAACAAGAGAAACCACAAATAACGGAATTTCTACCTCCGGCCGTTTCATCGAATCTAAGGATATTTCTGAGTATGTTAACACAATTGTGAATAGTTTGCCAGGATTGTTTGGGCCTGTAGGTTTTCAGCTTAAGAAAAACGTTGACGGCGATTATCGAATTCTGGAATCAAATCCTCGTATTCAGGGGACAAGCGTTGCGGCTATGGGATTAGGGGTTAATTTGCCGTTGAAAGCGGTGTATACAGGGGTAGGGAAAAAGTATCCTGTTTCGCCTCGAAGATCGGGATCGGCTTTGTGAGATATTATAGGGAAATATTTTATGAGTGTTGAATATTTAATCAATGCTCATAATGCATATAGGACGATTTTGTTTGATTTAGATAATACTTTATATAATGAAACAGATTTTCTTTTTCCCGCTTACAAAGTTATTTCGGAGAAATTTTATCCTGATGATTTTGACATGGTTTATAATTTTCTTGTCTCCGAGTTTATTTATAGAGGGAGAAAATCTTTGTTTGATAAATTGGTAGAAGCTTTTTCGCAAAACGGAACCAGCTCGACAGATTGCTTGAAAGTTTTAAGGACTTATAGATGTAGCAATCTCCTTACGCTGTATCCTTGGTTTTTGGATTTTTTATGTCAAGTTGGTGAGAAGTTCAAAATACGAATTATTACGAACGGTCATGTGGATCAACAGAAGAATAAAATATGGAGTATTAATTTTGGGGATTATATGAAAGGCATGGATGTAGTTTATGCCAATTTAATTAAACCAAAACCTCATATAGAATCATATTTTGCATTTCACGATGTAGAGGATTTTAATGATCCTATTTATATAGGCGATTCAGATGTTGATTTTGAGTTTTCTCAACGAGCGGGACTTGAATTTTTCAATGCTCAGAATTTGATTTAAGGAAATTTTTATTATTAACAGTGTCGTTTATGTCAAGTCAATCAGCCAATTCAAGGGTGACCAATCAGAAGATTGTGCAGTTGACGGTCTGTCACGATTGGAATGATCCGAGGATTTTTCACAAGATAACAACATCCTTAATAAAATCTGGATTATGTGTAAATCTCGTGGCTCCTGCGAAAAGAGATAATTCAAAGGAGTGTTGCGTTCGCTTGATTCACGTTCCTCAATCGCGGTTATTGCGTATGATTTTGGGACCGTTTCTGGCCATGGTTGCTATAATGAGAATTCGCCCTTATCTAGTTCAATATCATGATCCCGAGTTAGTTCCTATTTCAACTCTTTTTCGTTTGATGGGAATACGGGTGATATACGATGTTCATGAGTCTTTACCTAGTCAGGTTATGGGAAAGTCTTATATTCCTTATTCTCTTCGTTCTACAATATCTCAACTATCTCGAATTCTTCAATTTATCGGTGTAAGAGTTGCCTGTGCGGTGACTGCAGCCACTCCATCGATTGTGAAAGAGCTGGGGAAAAACATCAGACTTGTTCAAAATTTTCCCATCAAAGGTGAATTAGAAAAAGCAGGGAGAAAATCGATCAAAGATCGTCCAAATCTGATATATTACGTTGGAGATATTAAGAGATCAAGGGGAGCGATTGAAATGATTGAGGCAGTTAAAATTGTTTCCGAGGGAAAGAGGGTAAAATTATTGCTTGCCGGCCGGTTTCCTGAAAAATGTGGATTAGAAGAGGAAATAAGAAGAAAATACAAGAGAACATTAGTTGATATCTTAGGCATTCAGAGTCGTTGTGAGATACGAGAGACGTTATCGGAGGTCAAAGTTGGATTAGTGGTGCATCACCCTGCGCCAAATCACAATGAAGGATGGCCTATCAAACTGTTTGAATATATGTCAGCGGGAATTCCTGTGGTTGCTTCGAATTTTCCTTTATTGAAGAAAATTGTTGTTGGGAATCGGTGTGGGTTGGTTGTCAATCCCTTGAATACGAAGGCAATAGCGGAGGCGATATTCTATTTATTGGAAAATCCGGAAGAAAGCGAGAAAATGGGTTTAGCGGGAAAAATGGCTGTGGAGCAAGTGTACAACTGGGGTGAAGAATTCTCTCGGCTAAAGGAACTCTATCGAGAACTAGGCGTAAAGTTTCAGAATGATTTGTTGTAGATTGAAAAATTCCGTAAAATATGATTATTTACTTAGTGTAGGTCCGGGACGGTCCGGAAGTACCTTCATATACCAAAAATTGAAAGCGCATCCGGATATTGAATTTTCTGGAATTAAAGAGGGCTATTTTTACAGATCTTTAGAACGTTTTAAACAAGCCCGGAAAAGACTCGACAAAAGATTAATTTTAGCTGATATATCGAATCTCGGGTATCAAGATCCTTTGTTGAGTTGCGGAATTAAGATGATAAAGAATAATGGATATAGAATTTTATTGATTTTGTCCATTAGAGAACATTTTGATAGAGCGGTTTCTATGGTTAGATTTAAAAGGAGTCGAGGAGAATTTTGTGCGCTTAGAGGTATGGACTATTTGGAAAAAAAAGTTATGGATGATCAATTGATGCCGGAACATCTGTTGAATATTTTTGATGTGGGTGTTGATATTTTGATTGTATATTTTCCTGTACTGACTCAAAAAACGGAAATGTTTTTAGAACACTTGTCCAGTCTTTGTGGAATTTCTCAGTTCGATAATATTAAGAAAGAAAGAGTTAATGAATCTGTTTGCGCGAGGAATATATTGCTCTCTGCATTCGGGAAGGTTGTTGCTATAACGTTGCGCAAATTGGGGTGTGTGCGGTTTTTGCAGACACTTAAAGACAGCAATTTAATGAGGAGATTGTTCTTTATGAAACTGAGGGGAGACGATTTTTCTTTGAGTGAAAGAAATAAAAGATTGTTAAGTGCTTTGTATTTCGACTGTTGTTCCATTGTCGATGATTTTTCCCATCCGATTGCAGAGCAGATTTACTTTCGAAAGGCTGGCACGTCTCTGCCGGAATCGGCGGATTGGCAGTATGAAAAAGAGAGGCATTAAGTATGATCCAAAATAAAAGCGCTGTGAGCGTGTTTGTGCTTTCGTTGTCGTTGTTATTGTTGTGGAGGTTTCCTGATTATTGGTATACGTCAGAATGGGATGACAGTATATGGTTTGGCGAACAGGAGGATGTGGACGGGTGGGAATATAGCCCCCGATCCGTGAATAAAGCGGCGGAGTCGATTTTGGCTGCGGATAGAACGACTCACGGTGAATTCCGTCGATCTGGAGAAGGAGACGACGTTGTAGGTGTTTTTTCTGCCAAACGGTTTGTTGAAAAATGGGATGAGGGCAGTTTGTTTTCTCATACTCCTGATCGGTGTTGGACCGGTATCGGGATGAAGATTCTTCCAGAGGGTCCGTTTTTTATAGAGAGAAAGTTGCATGGAATTCATCTTATTCTTGAAAGGCGAATTTTTGCTTTCGAGGGAGGTCGTGAATTGGTGTATTTTGGTGCGATTGTTGGTGGAGAGTCTTATCGTTTGGATCAGTTTCTTGATTTCGAGATGAACAGGCAAAATCCCGGTGAAAGATTAGGAGTTTTCAGGGGATTTGTGGAAAGGTTGTTGAATTCGCGCATGTGGAGTAAGTCAATTGAGTCTTTTTTGAATCGGGAGCGCTTTGTTGGCCCCCAACATATGTTCCGGGTATCGACTTCGGCGCAAGACTCATTAGATTCTGCCGAAGATCGATTGAAAGAGATTTTGGAGAAGTGGTTGGTTCCCACATCTTATCAGGATGAACGGGGTTTGTTTCTGTTGCAGGACGATGAATAAGAGCAGTGAACGAATAAAACGGTTGGGAGAATTCTTTCTTTGGTCGCCAGTTGTTGTTGTTGTTGTTTGGTTGATTGAGAAGGCTAGTTGGTACTGGATAAATCGTCCGGATATGCAGTTTGGATGGGTTGTGCCTGTGTTGGCGGGGTATGTGTTGTTTGAAGTCTGGAGAGATCGGCCAGAAATCAAGACTCAATGGGGAGGAGGGGTATTGGCCGGATTGATTTTTGGTATGGTTTGCCTTTTTGTCACTCAGATTTACCAGGCTGCATACGGTCTTACTTCCACGAGCATGGGCGGTCTGGGCATTGGATATATTTTCGTGGTGTTTAGTTACTTGACGTATCTATATGGTTTTTTGGGGGTGAGGGTGTTTGGATTCGGTTTTGCTTTTTTATTGGTTTCTCTTCCGTTGCCGAACTCGTTGCAAGTCAGTATCATTGCTATGTTGCAGAATTTTATATCAAATGTCACGGTGGAGTTTCTATTACTGATTGGAATTCCAGCCGCCATATTGCAGGGGAGTCTTATTGATTTGGTAACGGGTATTGTGGGCATCGATGAAGCTTGTAGCGGGGTGCGGAGTTTGCAATCTAGCGTAATGGTGTCGTTGTTTATTGGATATCTGAGTTTAAGAAAATGGATTTCTCGGTGTGCGTTGATTATGGCGGGGGTGATTGTGGCGGTTTTGGGAAATTTGATCAGAGTGTTTTGGTTGAGTTGGGTTGCTTCAAATCGCGGTTTGGATGCTGTTGACATGACTCACGATACGGCTGGATGGTCCATCCTTCTTTTTACGATTGTCGGCGTTGGAGTGTTTTCTTGGTTGTTTGGTCGGATGGAATCTTCCTTTACAGCGGTTGGCGAGGATGTTAACGATCCGATTAAGGATTGATGTTATCGTCTCTAATGAGGAATTTAGTTTTAATCATTTCAAGCGGGTTTTACAGAGGATAGGATAGCGCAAATGATGAGAAAATGGTGCGCCAATGAGTAAATCTGCAAGGGAAAATCGATCAGGCTGTTGGCAAGAAGTAATAATGGTGAAAGATAGAGCAATCCGATGTATTTAACTTGGATTAATTTCTGCCGATGAGATATCGGCGTCATGAAAACGGCCACGAGACCAAGTGACAAGATAGCGGTGCCCACCGGCCCGTAGGTAATTAGAAATTCGAGAGGGTCGCAGTGTGCCCAAGCCGCCCATGCAACAAGTTCGTCGTTTCCATGTTGATATATTTTATGGGCGACTTTGATGGCGGGTTGGCGATATATTTGGTAGATTGATGCAAATGCGCCGGGGCCGGCCCCCCAAGGTGAGCAGTCTTGAACCATTATCCACAGGCTTTGGTAAATATCTAGGCGGTCGCCCGGGGTGTTAGCATTATAGGCTTTGTGTCTAAAAGTTTGTTTAAATAATCGGTCAAAGGTCAGGTTGGCGCCCATGTGAAAAGCGACGAATCCGATTAAGAGTAGTAGTGGGATTCCTGAGAGGGTAAGTTTCCATCGATTTGAACTTTTTATGAAAAGGTAAATAGCGATAAAGCAAAAGGCGCCGGCAAATATAATTGGTCCGCTTCGGCTTCCTGTGACCAGGGGGGAAATGGCAAGAATTACTAATGTGGGGTAGAGCAGGAGATGCGGCGCGGAACCGGTTCGTGCCCAAGGTTTAGAGACGATGTGGGATTTTTTAATATTGATGAGCAGGAAGAGACAGACTGTTCCGATCAAGTTGAAGTAAGAAGCTGCGTTGCCCCAGTAGTTGAATGTCCCAAAGTGTGAGTTTTTTAGAGGAAAGGCGCGTTCGTGCATCCAAAGTGTTTTTTGGGAGCCATCCAGTTTGTGCAGGATGCCGATAAAACCGATTAAAGCGGCATTGATCGACAACAGGTAAAGGATGGACTGAAGTTTTTTGGGAAATCTAGCTTTTGGGGACGGCTTTTTTTGAAGCCATTTCCGCTGCTCTGATTTTCCCGGTGTGAGCAACCACGATCGGACTGCCCAGAATGTGCAAGAAAGCGCGAGGAGTTGCCAGAAAGTTTGCCAAGACTTAGGAGCGTTGTAGCTATGAGGCAACCAAGCGATGTAAGAGTGGAAGTAATCGAATCGGAGGGACTGTGGATCAAAAACAGACCGCGCATTGAAAGCGTGCAGGAAAGTGTAGAAAAGAATGCTGATAGTGGTAAGCATAAGAATGAGGATTGTCGGCGGTTGTCTGGAAAGACTTTTTAACGCGGCTTTTACCGGCCGGCGTTCTATTGAAAGGGGGATGAGCGTTTTTCCTAGAAGGAGAATGCCGAGCAGGTATCCGATGACGTTCATCGTCCAGATTGTCGGTTTGTGGACGGTGCCTAAAGCCCACGGGCCGAATATAATTGAAAGATATATTAGGTATCCTGTCCATGCGTCGCAATAGTTGAGCCATTTGTTGATTTGCCAAGGGTTGGGAAGCGATTTCTTGCTGCGGATGGAGATAGGTTCCGTTTTTTCGGCGTGATTCATTTTTCACCGGGTTGAATCTGATTTGCAAATGGAGTTCAATGTTTAAAGCGACAAAGGAAGATGGTACCGATGGAGGGGCTCGAACCCACACGGCCTTGCGGCCACCAGATTTTGAGTCTGGCGCGTCTGCCAATTCCGCCACATCGGCGCACGATAAACATATACGAAGGAAATTATGGACTGGTGAAGGGCGGCAGGCAAGTCTCGATTTGGATTGGCGTTTGTCAGAATTGCTTGGTATTTGCGTAGGGATGCGGCATTATGAAGGAAGTTTTCATGTATTTATCGAAGTGGAAATGGTTTTGGCGTTGCTGGCAGGGCGGTTTTTTTATCGCTTGGCTGGTTGTGTTTGGCTGTATTGCGAATGTTGGTTGGGGGGAAGCGGGCGGGGTTGCCGTTCCCAAGCGAGGTTTCATTGACATGTTTGTGGCGAGCGCCGCTAAGGATCGGGGTTTGGCGTTATCGAGCGAGGCGGAGAGGCGGGTGTTGTTTCGCCGTTTGTCTTTTGATTTGACTGGCTTGCCTCCGGAGGATCGATTGCTTGGGGAGCGGGACGGTGGTTGGGAAGGGGTGTCTGTTGAGAAGTTTGTGGATGCGCTGATTGCTTCGCCTCGTTTTGGGGAGCGGATGGCGAGTATGTGGATGAATGTGGCGCGGTATGCCGAGGATCAAGCGCATTTGGTGGACGACAGGGTGGAGACGTTTTATCCCAACGCTTATTTGTATCGGCAGTGGGTGGTGGATGCGTTTAATGCCGACATGCCGTTTGATCGGTTTGTCCGGTTGCAGTTGGCGGCCGATCTTTATGATTTTGCTCGCAGAGAGGATTTGCCGGCTTTGGGATTTATCGGATTGGGTCCGAAGTATTATCAGCGCAACCGGTTGGAAGTGATGGCCGATGAGTGGGAGGACAGGGTGGACACGGTCACTCGGGGATTTTTGGGATTAACGGTGGCCTGCGCTCGTTGTCATGATCATAAGTTTGATCCGATTTCAACGGAGGATTACTACGCTTTGGCTGGGGTGTTTGCGAGTACGGAGTTGGTTAATGTTCCTTATGGCGAAGCGCCGGAGGAAGTGGCTGCGGATGACAAAAGAAGATTGCTTTACACGGTTCACGTTGTGAGGGAAGCGGAGCCGCGGGATTTGAACGTTTTTGTGCGAGGGGACGTAGAGCGAAAGGGGTCGGTGGTTCCGCGTCGTTTTTTGAGTCTTTTTTATAGTGGAGAGCCTCCGGCTTTTACCGAGGGCAGCGGGCGCAAGGAATTGGCGGAAGCGATTGTTTCGCCGGAGAATTTGCTAGCGGCGAAGGTGTATGTGAACCGTGTTTGGCAAGTGTTTTTCGGTCACGGTTTGGTTCGAACGCCGAGTAATTTTGGCGCGTTGGGAGAGTCGCCTTCGCATCCCGGTTTGTTGGATCGGTTGGCGGAGCGTTTTGTGGATCAAGGTTGGTCGACGAAGAGACTGGTTCGGGAGATTGTTTTGTCGGCGACTTATCGTCAGAGTTCTCGGAACAACAAGGTTTTTGCTGAAGTGGATTCGGAGAATCGCTATTTGTGGCGGATGAATCGTCGCCGGTTGACGGTGGAAATGTGGAGGGACAGCATGCTTTTTGTTGCCGGCAATTTGGATTATGAGGGCGGGAGGTCTATGGAATTGGATGATCCTCAGAATCGCCGCCGGACGCTTTACGGACGGGTGAGCCGACTGAAGTTGGATCCCTTGTTGCAACGTTATGATTATCCGGATCCAAACGTTCACAGCGGCAAACGCGCCGTAACGACTACGCCTTTGCAGAAACTTTTCTCGCTGAACGGCGGGTTTGTAATCAAGCAGGCTCGAATCTTTGCGCGTCGATTGCAGCGCGAAGCGGACAACAATCAGGAGCGCATACGAAAGGCATATCGGCATTTGTTCTTCAGGGAACCCGGCGAAGAAGAGATGAGACTCGGCCTTGATTTTTTAGCGAGGGAAGAGGAATCCAATTCTCGCTGGGATTTGTATGGGCAGACGTTGTTGATTTCGAACGAGGCATTGTACATAGATTAGGCTTTGACGATGAGAACGCAAATACGGTTTCGGGAGGAGTTTCGCAATGTTTCTTCCATGAGCCGCCGGCAGATGCTTGGAATATCTGCGGCTGGTTTTGGCATGTTGGGACTGATGAGTGTGTTTGGAAATTCCCAGCTTAGAGGAAGCTCGCTTTCGAATGGCCGCCATCCTCTCCCGCGAGCTAAACGAGTTATCTTCCTTTTCATGAACGGCGGGCCTTCGCATCTGGACACGTTTGATCCTAAGCCCGCATTGCGGAAAGCAGAGGGACAACACCCGTCGGGAAAACTCTACAAAGAATCCAAAGCGACGGGATTCATGCCTTCCCCCTTTGCTTTCAGGCAACATGGCCAAAGCGGTTTGGAAGTCAGCGAAACGCTTCCCGAACTGGCTAAGGTGATTGACGACTGTTGCATCGTCAAGTCGATGAAAACGGATGTTCCGAACCACGAACCTGCCTTGCTCCAGATGCACACCGGCAACATCCAGCCTATTCGCCCATCTTTTGGTTCTTGGTTGATTTACGGATTGGGAGCGGCGAATGAAAACCTTCCAAGCTATGTTGTCTTGCGTCCCTCGCCGAAGATTGTTGTAGGGCCGGCTCTTTGGAGCAATGGATTTCTTCCGGCGAAGTATCAAGCAACGAGTATTGACACTTCGGATTTGCGGGTGGAAGCGATGTTGTCCCATCTCAAAAACCCCGAATTCAGCTTTGTCCAGCAGCGCGAGCAAGTGGATTTGGCGAGGCGTTTAAATCAGCTGCATCGCAAGGATCGGTCGGAGGATTTTGCGTTGGAGGCGGAGATTGAGGCTATGGAAACTGCTTACCGAATGCAAATTGCAGCGACGGACGCGCTGAACGTCCGAAAAGAACCGCAACATGTTCGGGAAAGTTACGGTTCGACGCCCTTTGCGCAATCCTGCTTAATTGCGCGACGGTTGGCGGAGTCCGGCGTTCGCTGCGTGACGGTCTATTATACCATGAAAAGCAATCAACCTTGGGATACTCACACCAATCATGACGCGGGACATAAAAGGCTTTGCGTCGACAGCGACAAAGCAGCAGCAGCCTTGATTCGGGATTTGAAATCAAGAGGGATGTTGGACGACACTTTGGTTGTATGGGGAGGAGAGTTTGGCCGGACGCCGTATTCAGAGATTCGAAACAAAAAGAAAGCGCCCGGACGGGATCATCATCACACGGCGTTTTCCATGTTGCTTGCAGGCGGAGGCGTCAAACGCGGGTTCTCTTATGGAAGGTCGGATGAATTTGGGATGAACGTCGTTCATCAACCGATGCACGTGCATGATTTTCACGCCACGATGCTCTATCTTATGGGGTTGGATCACACGGCCTTAACGTATCGCTACTCCGGCCGCGATTTTCGGCTCACGGACGTGCATGGCAACGTAGCGCACGATTTGATCGCTTAAATCATCCGAACTCGGCTGGATTAATTCCCAGAGACTACTCGTCGTCCGGCCAATCAAATCTAGGTTTCAAAAAGTCCGCCTTTGATTGTTTTTTTGCTTCGTCTTGGAGAATTTCTTTGATGAGATCTTCGTGTCTTTTTTCAGTTTCTAGAGTTTCGTCGACAAGTTTCACCAAGTCAAGCAAAGCATGAAATCCTCGCTTGATGGATCGCTCCAATTCTGGATATTGATGGAGCAATTCTGATTCGATCTTGTTGTAGTCTTTCAATTGATCCTTCAGAATCTTACAACCCGCCAAGGCCAGCCCAGCCGTCCGCCGCAGCCACTTTTTGTCTTTTTCGTTCATGCCATGAATATTTAAGGATTAAATTGCCAATCAATACGAGCAAAAATTTTTGCGTTCCTGCCGGCAAGATGCAAAGTCTAATTTACAAACGATAAAAGCCGTCGTTTTCAAGGAGGAAGTTTTGGCGGTTTTCCCGAGTCAGCAGAAAAGAACGTTGATCGGGGAAATGTTCTTTAAGCCATGATTTTCCGGCTTTTCCGTCGACCAGAAGTGCCGTGGAAATGGCGTCGGCATCAGCGGCGGAAGCTGTTTGCACTGCGGCCAGAGAGGTTTCTGTCGAGGGGAAACCGGTGCGTCCGTCGATAACGTGGCCGTATTCTTTTTCGGCTGTTCGAAATGATTTTCCCCACACGGCGGAGACGGAGAGACTTTCTCCTTTGAGTTTGGCAAGGCCGAGGGGCGATGTGTCTGTCGGTTCTTTTTTCTCTGCCGCCGCTTTTTCTTTGCGGGGCGTTGCTATTGCGATCTTCCAGGCGTCTTGGTTCGGCGGCGTTCCAATAGTAGCGACGGTGCTGGTTCCGCCGTGGAGAAGAGCGCTTCGGACGCCGTTTGCTTCTAAAATTTCCTTAGCTCGTTCCAGAGCGTAGCCTTTGCCGATAGATCCAAGGTCCAGCATCATGCCGTTCTGGCCGAATTGAATTGTAAATTGGTTGCAATTCAGTCGGATTTGATGCATTCCAACCAACTTGCGCGCTTGCTGAACGGATTCATCCGTTGGGACGAGTCCTGTTTTTCCCATAAATCCCCAGCAGCGGATCAGCGGGCCTAAGGTGACGTCAAAGGCGCCTTGCGTCCAATGAGATAGGGTTTTGCATCTTTGAAGAAGCGCGAAAATAGTTGGTTCCATCTGCACCGGGCCGGCGGAGGCAAGGTGATTGGCGCGGTTGATTTGGCTTTCGGGTCGGTAGATGCTGAGTTGCGCTTCTACCCAGTCAATTTCTTCAAGGGCTTCTTCTCCGGCGGCTTGAAGGGAGATTGGATCTTCTCCATGGAGAATAATCTCGAATCGGGTGGCCATTGCTTCTCGAGCCAGTTTTACGGTGTTCATGCCTTGAGAAGTTGCTTCGTAGAAGCATCGCAAAAAAAGGTTCTGCCGGCAACAAGCAAGCGGAACCTGTCTTGTTCAAAATGGATTCTTTTCTTTAAGACAGCTCGGTCACGCCATAGTCCAGCTCTTCAACTTTTTGCCCATCGCCCGTGGTCACGGTGCGTGTTTTTTCGTCGAAGAGGCACATAATGTTCAGACGGTCAGACATTTCAGCTAAGGAAATGACTGTTTGTACTTTGACGGCGAGGTCGATGCCGGCATTTGGCTCTTTGCGAGTGCGGATGCAGTCGAACCAGTTTTTCTCGTGGTGGCGGATCCCTTCTCCCGGCAGAAGGCTGTCGAAAACTTCCACGTCAATTTCGTCGGCAAACGGTCGCTCGGGAACCAGCTTAATTCTCGTGCTGCTCAGGCCTCCCATTTCCAGCGAGCCGTGATGTCCTCGGATCATTTCGATCATGCCGTTTTCGTTGACCGTTGCGCTGGCGAGAACGAGGTTGAAGCCGCTTGGGAACTCAGCGATGACTTGGACGCTTTCATCTACGTCGCGCTCGTAGGTTCCCGGCGTATTGCTGTCGGTCTTCCATGCTTTTGATCCCAAGCTGACGACGCGGCTGGGGAATTCGGGATTGCCGGTAGCCAGGATGAACGGATGCGCTAAATGCGGCAGCAAGTCTCCCAAAAGCCCGGCGCAGTATGGGAAGTATTTGCGCCAACGGAAGTAGTGATCGGTGTTGAACGGAATTTTCTTGCTCACGCTGCCCATCCAACGATCCCAGTGAATGTCCTCCGGAGTGGCCCATTCTTTGATCGAGTAGTTCCATTCTCCTTTCGGATTGTTCCGCATGTAGGAGGTTTGCCCCATAACCAGAGGGCCGATGGCGCCGCTTTGGATGATTTCGGCTGCTTTGTGATACTTTTTCGCGCTGCAACCTTGGGAACCAACCTGAAGCAAGCGTCCGGTTCGCTTCACGGAGTCGTAAATGGCAAAGGCTTCGCTGAGGTAACGGGTCAGCGGTTTTTCCACATAAACGTCCCGGCCGGAGTCCATGGAGTCGATGGCAATCTGGGTGTGCCAGTGATCTACCGTGGAGATGCAGACGGCGTCGACGTCTTTGCGTTCCAGTAATTTGCGATGGTCTTTGTAACCGGGAACGTTGCGTCCGAGTATTTTTCGGGCTTCGTCCATTCGCGTATCGGAAACGTCGCAGACGGCGGTTTGTTCGATGTTGTTTTCGCCGGCATACTTTTTCATGCTGCGAACGTGAGCTTGGCCTTGTCCGCCGACTCCGATGTATCCGACGTGGATGCGGTCGTTGGCGCCAAGCACTCGCCCTGTGGACGGCGCTTGGCTTTGCCCGTAAATCGGGGTTTTAATGATGTTTGAAGAGGCGACGATTGCAGCAGCAGCTCCCGCTCTCTTAATAAATTTCCGGCGAGTTTCGCTACCGGCCGCCAAGTGAGAAGATTGATTTTCCATAGTCGAGCTTACAGTTTTCATTTTGTTTGCGCTAAAAATTTCAAAGGCATTTCGTTGAATTTATCCGTTGCCTCCGACGGAGTCAATGCGAAAAGTGTTTAAAAGTGTTTTTTATCGTTAATTAAAGTGATTCGAGTTTATTGGGTTCGAATTTATTGGCAACTTAAACGAGAAAGTTTCTCTGCGGCAATTCCTTCGTCCAACAGGCGAGAGGCTTTCTCCCATCCTTCCCTAATCGTCTTGCTCTTTTCCGCAACAAAGAGGGCGGCTCCGGCATTGAGAAGAACGATGTCTCTCTTGGGACTTCGGTCTTTGCCTCCGAGGATTTCCCGAATCCACTTTGCGTTCGTTGCGCTGTCGCCTCCTTTGAGATCGTTGATCCGCGCTTCTTGAACAGGAAGTGTTTTGGGGGCAAGTTCCCCATCGCTAAAGCCTCGATCTTGATAAAATTCAGCAACTCTATTGACGCCGAGGGGCGATAATTCGTCCATGTAGCCATCGCCTGCGCTTCCGGAAACGACCATGCCCCGTCGGACTCCGAGAGATTGAAGTGCTTTGGCGATTGGAACGCATAAAGCAGGTTGAGACACGCCGACGAATTGGGCGGTTGGCCTAGCGGGGTTGAGCAAGGGGCCGAGAAAATTGAATATCGTGCGCTGTCCTTGCTTGGCGCACAGTTTTCTGGCTGGTACAATATTTTTAAATGCGGGATGATATTTTGGGGCGAAAAAGAAGGCAAATCCATGCTCTTCGAGAGAGGCGGCGCTTTCTTCTGGGCTCAGATCAATGCGAATGCCCAATGCCTCTAAAACGTCGGCGCTGCCTGATTGAGAGGTAACGGCCCGATTTCCATGTTTGGCTACCGTAATCCCGGCGGCGGCGGCCACAATGGCTACGGCCGTCGAAATGTTGAAAGTGTTCTGAAAATCCCCGCCGGTTCCGCAAACGTCCAAAATTTCGCGCCCGCGGCATTCGGAAGAAAGAGGAGGAGAAACAGATTTGCCTCGCAACGTCTTGGCAAATGCGGTGATTTCCTCAATAGTCTCTCCTTTCCGAGACAAGGCGGATAGGAACGCCGCTTTGGAAGATGGATCGACCTCGGCGGAAACAAGAGACTCCACCGCATCGACAATCTGCTCCCGGGAAAGATCGCGAGATTGTTCCAGTTGCGTTGTAAGCGAAGCAAGCACGCCAAAGAGTGTAGCAAAACTTCCAACAGCATGAAAAGTTCAAACCATCCATGAGCCAATTCGCCACCCAAATTCTTCCGGCGCAATCAAAATCCGACTTTGAATACGCCGTTAAAAAGGCCTCTGCAATTTTGCGAGCGGGCAATGTAGCGGCGTTACCAACGGAAACGGTCTACGGATTAGCGGCGAATGCGTGGTCGGCGGAATCCGTGCGCCGAATTTACGCCGTCAAGAAGCGCCCGCCAACCAATCCTTTAATCGTTCACATCGCCAGCCAAGCCATGCTACGGCAATGCGTTCGAGAATGGGATGAAATGGCGGAGCGTTTGGCACAAAGATTTTGGCCGGGTCCTTTGACTTTAGTTGTACTTCGGTCATCGCAAATTCCCGACGAAGTTACAGCCGGCGGCGATACGGTCGCCGTCCGTTGGCCTCGTCATCCCTTGATGCAGGCGGTAATTCGAGAGTGCGGCTTTCCGCTGGCCGCTCCAAGCGCCAACCTTTCCAACCAGTTGTCGCCCACGCAAGCCCGGCACGTTCTCGCGCAACTGAACGGAGCCGTCCCCTTGATCGTCGATGGTGGAGACGCCTCCGTCGGCATCGAATCCACAGTGGTTGATTTGCTATGCCATCCGCCAAAAGTATTGCGTCCCGGAATGCTGCACGTGAATGCGCTTCGCGCTGCCGGCCTTCCTGTAGAAAGAAGAATCCGCGAGGAAAAACGCCGCAGCAAGCCCTCCATTGCCCGCAGTCCTGGAACGACCAAAAGGCACTATTCGCCGAAAGCGAGGTTGATTGTCGCCCGCTGGACAAACCAAACGGCGCTAGAACAGATCGTGCGCCGCACAGGCCGAAAGCGAAACGCCATCAGCATCCTTGCCCACAGCGCCGTCGCGAAAACAGCCGGTTTTGCGCATGTTTCGATTGTTTCCCAAAACGCCGCCGCCTATGCCCAATCTATGTTCGCCCAGCTCCACGCCTGCGACAATGCCGGAAGCGAAATAATCCTCGCGCAAGCCCCTCCCGAAAACGCCGAATGGGATGGAATTTGGGATCGACTCAAAAGAGCCTCCTCCTAAACAAGCCCACGCAAATCCCTCATCCAACTTCATCCTACAAGCCCCCAGCAATCCACCGGCCGCGAATTAGGTTTTCAAACGACGAAGTTCACAAAAACACCCAATCGCCCAGCCTCCTTCTGCCTATTAAGAGAGCCACAAACCGCCAACCACAAAACATTGACCGCTAATTCATCACAGAAAACTCGCTTCCTAACTTGCAAAAACAAGATTAGGAAAAAAGCAATCTCCGTTGTTGTCAGTTGCTGATCCCAGACTTCCCTTCCACACAAATCGCTACACGCCGGCCTCGAATCTCAAGATAATCTTGCTCTCCCTTTCGTTTCTTTTGCATTCGCCAGCGATGAAAACAAACAAACCCCAAAGCAAACAAACCAAACGCAAATGCGTATTCCTCCGGTTCGGGGATGATCTGGCTGTCGTTGACAACACACACCGAGTGGTTGGAATTCACCGCTAAGAAGGATTCGTAGGCCTCTGCTCTCTGCGCTCTGATCTAATACAACCACAGAATTACCGTCGCTTTGCCTATACAAGTCGCTAATGCGTTTGTTGTCCAGCCCGCTCTTACCTAACAAGAAGTCTAATCGATGAAATAGAACAAACTGCTTCCAGATAGGCTCATCCCAACGACATCGTATGGATTATCATAGTCCATGAAAAGACGATCCATAATGCGGCTGTTAGTGCCGTTCATGACCCCCGAAATGTTAGTGGCACTGGCGGCGAAAATGACGGTGGTTCTGCCTCTACCCGAAATTCTCCTTCTTATCGAATCAATGTCTTCGGTCTTAGAGATAGCAAATAAGAAAGAATGTGAAAAGTTCGTATTGCTGAGCTTGTTGGCATCGTAAATATGTCCGTTATTGGCGGGCAACGAAGTAAATTGTCAAGCATCTCGGCTATGGCAATGATTGGGGGTTGCGGAAGTGGGGATGCTTTAGAGGACACTTTGGGTCGCCGTAGCGGGAGAACCCCTAAACACCCAGAGCGTGTCGGCGTTGTCTTAGCTATGGTGGACATCAATACACAACTGCCCTTGGCTTTGCGCCAAAACAAACCAAAGAAGAAAACGACACAACTACCAACATAGCTAAAAGAGATATATTGCTCGTTGCCATAGTTTTTATACAAACGATGGGAATATTTTTATCATGTTCCGCCTTTCTTGGAATGAAACAACGAATAAACGGCCGCAAAGGAAGTCCATCCTCGTCTAACGAATTGGTTTCTAAATCCCAAGAATCGGCAATTGGAAACCAGTCCATAATCCAATCCGCAAGGTGATATATGCTTTTGGAGAAACTTTTATTCGCTCGGCATCCAGCAGTGCTTCGCAATCCAATCTAGCTTGTTAGCAGTCTCTTGTCCATCTCGCGTCCAACCTCAAAATGCAAAAGGAGAGAAAAGAGGAAAAAATTCATTTGGAAACAGCAAAATCGCGCAATTCCGCCTTGCCGTTGTGAAAAAGGAAGTTTTGGGGATCGGTGTTTTATTGAATTGGTGGCTGGTGAGGAAAGTGTGGTTTTTGGCAAGGGAGAATTTTGAATGAGGAAGACGCATTAAGAAGGAGCGGCAAAACAAGGAAATTCGCCAAAAAGGTGGGAAATACTATCTGACCATTGTGGGAAAAAGGTTATGGCGGTTGGTGTTTGGTGAGAGAGGGAAGGGGTCGTTGTTGGAGTGGCTAATGGGGGAGTGTTTTTATATAAGCTTTGTAGTCAACGGTTGGGGTTGGTTGCTGGTTGTGGCTTTTTCTTTGGGTTTTGGGTTGTTGTTTTGGAGAGAGGTTGAATGGTTGAGGATGTTTTGTTGGGATTGTTGTGCTGTAAAACGAATGATGGGATGAGCGTATTTCTATTGCCGGTGGTTGTTTATTCAAAAGAGAAGAAAGAGGAAGAGAGGTTATGGTAGTTGGTGGCTTGCGGTTGGTCGAGTGGCGAAGGGGGGATATAGGAAGGAGTATTTTGTGAATTGTGTTGGTGTTGGTTGTTTGTGTTGGGGGAGTGTTTTTCTTGCATGATGCATGCGTGTGGGTATGGCGTTTTCAAAGTTTGTGGATTGCAAAGGGAGGAGAGTAGATGGTGGCAAAGTTGGGATTGGGTTTTATATGTGTTTATGTGGTTGGTGGAGGCAGGTTGTGGTGGGTAGTAGAGTAGGATCGAATTCAATGGTTATGGCGTGGGATGGTTATGGGGGATTGGGAAATTCTGGGTTTAGGGATTTGTTGATTCAAGGAAGATATGGGGCAAAGAGGGTGAGGATTGGCTCTGCTTGCTAGCGAATCGTTGAATCCTACGAGCGAGGCAAGAGCTGATGATTAGTCTTGCTGATTGGGGATGCTTGGCTACGAATGTGCTGGTTTCTGGCCAGCGATAAGTGAGGGGGAGAGGTATTTAGGTATTGGAGTTGTTTGGATGCGGATGAAGGGACGAAAGGGAGAAGTAGGCAAGGAGATGGGAAAGCGCAAATCACTGGGCGATGATTTTGCAAAAGGGTGGGGAACTCGCTGTTTTTGAATTGTAAACTGCTAAGCATTAATTATGAGTTGTTAGGTGGTTGGCTTGGTGGAAGTTTGTAGAGGGAGGGGATTGGTTTTGTCAATCTGTTGATGGGTTGGATGTTTTTTTGTGGATGAGGGCGGTTGCGCAAGAGGGAGATTGGCCGGCGATTGTGAATCCATGATCCCGAGCCGCGGCCGAGGAAAAATGAGGGAATAGGGTTGTTTGAATTTTGGCGTTTTTGAATGCGGATGAAGGAGGGGGGGAAAGGAAAAAGATCGGCTAAATAAGTTGTGATGAGGGGAGGATTTTGGCGTTTTTTTGTAACGTTCTGGCTTGGCATGGTGAATATAAGGCTGTAATGAAAGAGACACGGATGGTGAAAGTATGGCCAAGTCGGGCGAATTTTGCCGGCTGCGGCTTCAGACGATTTTAAATATGCGCACAATTTCTTCAAAAATTTTGGTTTTGGCTGTTGTCGCCTGTTTTTCCCTTCATGGAATGCGGGCGGATTCTTTGGACTCGATTCGGATTGCTTCCGATGCCAAGTGGGTGGTTCATTTGGATTGGGAAAAGTTCCGCGGCTCTCAAATTGGGGCTTATGTGGAGGAGACTTGGTTGTCGGCGCAGCGGGAACGCCTTTGGGCGGATTTTAAGCGCGACTTCGATTTTGACTTTTACTGGGACGGCGTCCAGTCCGTCACGGCATTCGGTTGGGAATACGACGATCGGCCGGAGAGGGCGGGCGTTTTGTTGATTCGCGCGAGTTCGGAGATTCAAAAGGAGTTGAGGCAGCTTTTGGAGTCGAAAATCATTGCCGATTTTACTCCTTTGAAAATTCAGACTCTGGAATCCGAGTTTGAACATTTTTACAGCATTGCCGGGGAGTTGTACGTGGCTATTGAACCGGACGGTTTGTTTCTACTTGGAAAATCGCGGCGGCAGTTGGAAGCGGCGAGGCGGTCCGCTGATGCCGGCGGGGAGGAGGCTTTTGCGGATTATCCGGCTTTGCCGGAGTCGGTGATCCTTTTGGCGGCGGCGGATGCTTTTGCCGAAGGCGGTCAGTTTCCTCTCCAAGCGCGGATGCTTCAGACGGCCAAAGGCGCGAGGCTGGCTGTTTGCGAGACGGATGAAACGCTTTTGGTTCAGATGGAGCTGAAGACGGCAGACGAGCGGAGCGGCGGGCAAATTCAATCTGTCATTCAAGGGATTCTCGCTTTGGCGACTTTGGGCGCTGGCGGCGAATGGCAATGGCTTACGGATCTTGCGCAGGCGGTTCAGGTCAGTCACGAGGGGTTTTTGGTGTCGCTCAAAGTGGAACTTCCGATTGAAAAGGCCATTGGGATGCTGAATCAATATGTAAAATAGGCGTCCGTTGTGAAGATGATGGAAGAATCCGGCGCCGGTGAGATCAGCGCGGAGGAATTGGCGCGGCAGTGTCAAAACGGCTGTCGGGAATCCTTCGAGCGGTTGGTTCGGCGGTTCGAGCGACGGGTTCTCCGTTTTTTAGGCGCAATGGTTAACAATCGACAGGACGCCGAAGACCTGGCGCAAGACACCTTCCTAAAGGTTTACAAAAGCATTCACCGATTCAATCCTGAATACAAGTTTGCGACGTGGCTTTTTACCATTGCCAAACGCACGGCGATGAACCACTATCGCGCCTCTCGTCCGACGCTTGCCATTGCCATCGATCCAGAGGCGGACGAGCAAAGTCCCGCGGCGGCGTTGGAGCAAAAAGAGCGGGCCGAAGGGCTTTGGGATAAGGCGAAGCGGTGTCTAAAACCCAATCAATACCGGGCTTTGCGTTTGCGCTACGGCGAGGAACTTTCCATCGCGGAAACCGCGGCGGTGATGCAAACTAAGGAAATTCAAGTTCGCGTGTTGTTGCATCGGGCTCGCAAGCAGTTGGCAAAACACTTGGACGACGATTGGCTTTGAACCTTGAACCATGAGGATGGCGTCTTCAAACCAAGGGAGGATTCAGGCCGGAGAGGAAATTCGAATGACATGATCGCTTGTTGGCTGACTCGACGAAAGATTGACTGGGAACTGGACGACGGCGCAGAGGTGAGCGCGGCGGTTGGTCTTCATTTGTCGCGTTGCGCCGCCTGCGCGCGTTATCATCGAAAGCAACGGGCTTTGGTGGAGGGATTGATTGGGGAGGCGCGGCAAAATCCGTCTTCTTCGCCGCTGTTTTTCCGGGAACGGGCTTCGGTTTTGCCGCGATATTGCTTTGCGTGGCGCCAAGTTCTTGTTTGGTTTGCGGCGGCGGCCGTTGTCGTTGTCGGCATTCTGTGGTTGCCTCCCGGCCAAGCGCCCTCCTCGTCCTCCTCAGAACTGATTGCCAAAGCGCTTCACTTTTCCGGGCCTCAGACGTTGGAAGAGACGGCGGGGCGGAGACTCCAAGAGTGGAGCGCCCTTTTGAACCAACCGCTGGAATCGGAAATCCAATTCTTGATAAACGACGCGCGGTTTGCTATGAGCTCTCTTGTGGCGAGTTTTCTTCCGGAGCAATACTTAGCGCCCGTTGCGGACGGCAGGACGAAGGCTCTCCCGATTTCTTTATGAGCGAAGCCATCATCGAGACGAAGGATTTTTCCAAGACTTTCGGTTCCCAAAAAGCGCTGGATCAGGTCACCGTCAAGGTGCAGGCTGGCGCCGTCGGCTTGCTTGGACCCAATGGCGCGGGCAAAAGCACTTTTATGAAGTGCCTGTTGCAGTTGATTCCTTACAGTGGCGGAAGCGCGCGGCTCTTGGGCAAGGAAGTGGGCAGGGAAGGCCGCGAGATTCGGAGGCGAGTGGGATACAACCCTGAGCAAGACTGCCACGTTCCCGGAATGGCGGGATGCGAATACGTCACTTACTGCGCTCAGCTTTGCGGTATTCCCTTTCAAGCCGCCCGCCAAAGGGCGCATGAAATGTTGGACTTCGTTGGAATGGGGCAGGAGCGCTATCGAAAAATCGACACCTACTCTACGGGCATGAAACAGCGTTTAAAGCTGGCTCAGGCCATCGTCCACGATCCGGAAATTGTCTTCCTCGACGAGCCGACCAACGGCCTAGACCCCAAAGGGCAGGCGCAGATACTGGATTTGGTGCAAAGTTTGTGGACCGTTCACGGAATTTCCGTTGTTCTTTCTTCCCATTTGTTGCACGACGTGGATCGAATTTGCGAGCAAATCATCATCATTGCCCGCGGCAAAGTTTTGGTTCACGACTCTTTGGCCCGATTGAAAGCCCGTCGGAAAGGCGCGGCCGAAGTGGCGGTGGATTCGCGCGCGGAGGAGCTGCGCCAAGCGTTCCAAAAACAAGGCTGGCCGGCGGAAGTTTTGCTTAACGGACGCGTCAAAGTGGAACACGGCTCGCAAGACCTCAACCCCTTGATGGAACGGATGGAGGCAATCGGCGTTTCCCCGCTGGAAGTCGTTCCCAGTCCGAATGCTTTGGAAGAAATGTTTGTGCAAGCCCTTGAAACCGCCCAATGAGCCTGCACGACTTCAGTTATCAACACTGGGAAGGCCGCCACTGCGGAATTTGGCGGCGCCGTTGGGTGATTGCGCTCAACAGCCTAAAATCTTGTCTGGACAACCGATGGGCGCGCAACCTCGTTCTCGCGGCCTGGACTATTGCGATGGTCGCCATTGGAATTCTTTTCCTGATTGGCCAACTGCTGGTGCCGGACAGCATCGCTTATGAAATGGTGGAGAATCTGAACCAGCAAATGCGCGATCTGTTCGAAGGCTTAAAAGCTTGGCTCACGGATCGCCCGGAAATTTCCGTTCGCGTGGCCTATAACATGCTCTTTTACTTCTTTGCCTTCACGTTGTATTGGCTGGGCATGATTTCGACGATGCTGGCCATTCCCCATTTAATCAGCCGGGACTTGTCCAGCCGGGCAATCATCATTTACTCCTCAAAGGCCATCAGCCGCTTTGATTACTTCCTGGGCAAATTCGGGACAATCTTCGGTTTGCTCTCGCTGGTTTGGTTGGGGCCGGTGCTGGCGACTTGGCTGGCGGGCAATCTTTTGGCGCAGGATTGGAGTTTCTTTTGGCACTCGCGCGGGGCGCTCTTTAACGCCTTGCTTTATGTGATCGTCTCCATGTTGGTGATTAGCGTACTCAGCTTGGGGATTTCGGCCTTGTCCGCCAAACCGCGGATGGCAATGAGTTATTGGATTGCCTTTTGGCTGGTTGGCGACGCCATTGGCAGCGCCGCATCGAACACGCGCTTCTTGAGCATTTCGCATAATCTGGAGCAAATCGCGCGCCGAATTTTCAACCTTGGCGGCGAAGTTCGCCTCGCTCAGGAAAACATCCCGTTCTTGGGAGACATCATGTCAAGACCCCTCGCCTCGTGGCTGGAAGCGCCGGAGATTGACGGCGCTTTGGCCGCGCTGGCCGTCATGCTTGCCCTAGCCGTCGTCATTATGGCACAACGCGTCAAACCGGAATGAGCGCCATTATTCAGGCAAAAGAGCTGAGCCGTTGGTATGGCATTGTGATGGGGCTAAACCACGTGGATTTTGCCGTGTCGCCGGGGATCACGGGTTTTGTCGGTCCCAACGGCGCCGGCAAAAGCACTTTGATTCAAATCATCACCGGCCAAATTCGCCCCAGTTCCGGCTCGCTCACCGTGTTTGGCGAACGCCCTTACAACAATCCTCCGTTGCTTGCCCGCATCGGCTACTGTCCAGAGCGCGAATCCGTTCACGCCGATCTTCGTCCGCTGGACTGGCTTTGCGGCCTTGCCCGTCTTTCCGGAATTCCTTCCAACGCGGTTGCCGGGCGATGCGAACGGCTTTTGGACTTGGTCAAACTTCCGCGAGCGCACTGGAAGAAACGGCTCGGCCAATACTCCAAAGGAATGCGGCAGCGGGTCAAACTCGCCCAAGCCTTGTTGCACGAGCCTGAGATGTTGGTTTTGGATGAGCCGATGAACGGACTGGACCCAATGGGACGGCAGGAGTTTTCGCAAATTCTCAAGAAACTCGCCAGCGAAGGCGTTCACATCGTCATTTCCAGCCACATTTTGGCCGAGCTGGAAGCCCTTTGCACAAAAGTGATCATTATGAGTTGGGGACGCGTTCTGGCCTCCGGCGAGAAAAAGTCGATTCGAAGAGGCATGCGCAACTGGTCCGAGCAGCTGGCGATCCGCTGCGATCATCCGTTGAAATTGGCCGGCATCCTCTTTGAGCAAAACCTCTTGCTGGGATTTGACGTCGACGAAGCCAACTCCGCCGTGAACCTGCGAATCCGATCGCCGGAAGTCTTTTATCAACGATTCCCAAAGATTGTCCAGGAAAGCGGGCTTGCCCTTTGGGAAATGCGGAGCCAAAGCCGTTCGCTGCGCAACATTTTCGACAAGATTACTCAATAAAAGTTTCCCAAGCGATGAACCCCACTTTGCCCAGTTTTTTTGGCGCCGCCCGCGGGATTTGGACGTTGACTTGGCGCGCCAAGTTGGCCCGCAAGCGAATCTTTCTGGTGATTGGAAGCATGACGGCCCTTCCTTTGCTGTTTGCCTACATCGGCTTCAAAATAGGCTTTCCCGTCGAGGAATTTCACTTCTTTTTGGCGCAACTTTATTTGCCGCTGGTCGTTCCCCTGTTTTGCCTGAGCAACTTTGGCGCCGTGATCCGAGACGAATTGCAGGAGGACACCATGGCCTTTCTGATCACCCGCCCCGTGAGCCGCGCCAAACTCTTTCTGCTCAAATACCTCGCTTTGGCGGCTTGGCTGCAAATTATCGTGTTGGGCAACGCCTTGGCCTTTTGGTTTGTGGGCGTCTGGCTGGGAATTCCCGGCGCCGCATCCCTCATCGCCTTGCTGGCCGCGGTGCAGTTTCTAGCGGTGTTGGCCTTTGGCGCCTTGGCTTCATTGATTGGGTTGATTACGCAGAAGTATTTGGTCGCCGGAATTGTCTACGGATTTATCGTCGAATTTGGGATTGGCAAGATTCCAACCAACATCAACGTGCTTTCGATCAGCCGCCACTTGAAGACTTTTCTGGCGTGGAATGCGGACTTGGCGAGGAATTACGGTTGGAACGCGGAAGGGACTTGGTTTTCTCTGATGATGGTGCTTGTCGGCACGGCGCTTTTCTTGCTCATCGGCGCGTTGCTCTTCACCTTCAAAGAATGCCAGCATGCCGAAGAAATGCAAAAAGGTGCCTAGAGAGTGTTTCCGCAAACGGCGGCGCTCTGACGAAATGCGGCGAAATTCCTTTTCTCCATCGGCAAAACCGTTACTTAGCCGATACTTAGCCGTCTCAGACCGCTTTTTGATCCGCTCAAATGCCCGAAAGCCAGAAATTCGCCAGCCGAAAAAATGCGCCGATATAAGCTTTTGCCCGCCAATCCTCTCATCCAATCCACTCGCTATTTGCCCCGGCGTCGCTTCAAAACTTTCTTTTTCGCAACGAGCAAAGCGAAATTTTTGCGCTTTTTCTCGTTTTCCAAAGAACTTTTCTTAACTTTTTGCATTTTTTTGTGACTTTGGGCTTGACTTGTTGCGGAGGAGGGATTAGAAATAGAGAAATTTTTAACAGCAAACTAGATTCCTATGAAACGAAAACTATCTTTATTGGCCGCCATCGCCTGCATTTGCGGGGGGGGGGGGGGGGGGGGGTACGACGCCCAAGCGCAGCTGATCATTGACGTCTATCCCAGCCAAGACACTCCCACCAACAGCATCTGGATTTTCTCTGGCAGCTCCAGCGTTGCAACCCCCGGCACGCTAAGAACTTCCGGCAACTATTCTTCGGCGGATGGTTGGCAAACGGAAAGGGACATTTACCAAGCCAACCTCCCTTCCAACCAAACCATCACGCTCTCTCCCCTCTTTTCCAGCACCAACACCATAGACATCGAGTCGGTAAGAAAGCGCATTCCCGGCGGCGCTAGAACGCAGACTTTTGCCGCCAATGCCACCAACACGCCAACGATTACCATCGGCACCACTCCCGTCAACCGAACCATTGCTTCGATGTTCATGAACGATGTGACTGCCGCCGACAACATTGGCATTCGGGTGAGCAGCTCTTTCAACTATGGAAGTTATTCGGGGCAGGCTTCTTCTTGGACGGGATCGGGTTTGTTAATAAACAAGCCGGTTAGCGATTTTGTTACCGGGAATGTGAACAACTGGACGGGATTGTACCCGGACTTTGCCTCTGGTGGAGTGACTTTGCGCTTCCACAGCGCCGTCATCCCTGAGCCGGAGGAATACGCGCTTGTCTTTGGTTTGTTTGCGCTAGGTTTTGTTTTCTTTCATCGCCGGCGAATGCAAAAGAAACAACGCCGCCAAGCCGCCACTTTGTAGCCGGCGGCGGTAGTCCATGATCGGTGGTAAGCCAGCCGCTAGTGAGCAGAATCATCACTGAGCCGGAAGAATACGCGCTTGTGTTTGGTTTATTTGCGCTGGGTTTTGTTTTCTTTCATCGCCGCCAAATGCAAAAGAAACGGCAACAAGCCCTAGCCTCGCCAAATCAAAACGATATCGAACGAATGGAGACTTGACAAATTCGCGGCAAGCGGGAGAAATGTTTCTTTCGTTGCAAAACTTGGGAAATGGTCGACGAATGACGATATCTTTTTCACGGTCAGGCTATGGTGCCGTGTTGCGGGAGGTTTGCAATATTTCCACCTGCAAAAAGCGAGCCCGGCTGGGGTTCGAATGCTCAGGTATAAGGGAGTGCGTTTTTGGTGAATTTCTCGCGCATGCCCTATTGCTTTCATAAGCGTCGGCCGGGCGACGTGCAAACATAGCCTCCCGGACTTTTCCCCGCCTTCTCGCAAACAAAAAGCCGCAAACCGCCTCAATTCCGTTCAGCGGCGTATCAGACTCCAAACAGCGACGGTTGAAAAGCAACAGCCCAACCGAGCCAACATCCGCGCCAAAGCGTCTCCAAACATTTTCTGGACATAACTCTTTGCGCAGGGCAAAGTAGGCGCATGGCGGAAACACCTTCCACAATGTTGTCCCTCGGAACTTTGGCGCCGAGTTTCTCGTTGCCGAACACCGACGGCCGGATTATTTCTTACGAGGATTATGAAAACGCTAACGGACGCTTGGTCATGTTCCTCTGCAATCACTGTCCCTATGTGATTCACATCCAGAACGCGCTCGCCGAGATGGGGCGCGAATTCCTTCCCAAAAACATCGTCATATTCGCCATCTCCGCCAACGACGCCGAAAAATACCCGGCCGACAGCCCGACAAAAATGAAAGAGACGGCTGAGCGGGTTGGCTACCCCTTCTTTTACTTATACGACGCTGCCCAAGAAGTGGCCAAAGCCTACCGCGCCGCCTGCACGCCGGATTTCTATCTGTTCAACAAAGAAAACCGCTTGGTCTATCGGGGACAGTTTGACGACGCCCGACCCGGCAACCAGTTGCCAATCACCGGGCGAGACCTCAAAAACGCCATGAACGCCCTCCTCGAAGGCAAAGACATCTCCCCCGACCAAAAACCTTCGCGAGGCTGCAACATCAAATGGAAGCCGGGCAACGAGCCAGACTACTTTGCCTCCCCATCCAGTTCATAACAAGGCAATGAAACCAAAACTTCTCGCCACCTTCGCATGCTTGGCCGCCCTTCTAGGGAATTCTGTCCAAGCGGAACATTTCCAGCAACCTCACATCACCGTCTACGGCACGGCCACAACCGAAGTCGTCCCCAACCTCATGCGCTGGCGTCTCTACCTGCGCACCAACGGCAAAACCGCCTCCCAAGCCGCCAATGCCCACGACCAAAACGTATCCGCCGTCATCGCCTTTCTTCGCCAACAAAAGATCGCGGAAAAAAAGATTCAAACCTCGCAACTGCAACTCGCCGAAGACTGGGAATACATAGGGGGAGGACAACGCGTCCAAAAAGGCTACTACGCAGCCAGCGTCCTCTCCTTTGAATCGCCGTCTCTGGAAAACTATCCATCCCTTTGGAAAGGGATCAGCCAACTGCCGTCCGTTTCCATCGAGGGAGTCATGTTCGACATCTCCAACCGAATCCAAATTCAAGAAAACACTCGAATTCAAGCACTCCTCGCCGCCAAGAAAAAAGCCGAACGGCTCGCTTCAGCATTGGAAACGCGGATCGGACAACCGTTGCTGATCGAAGAAGAAGCCTCTCGCCGCGATGACATCCGCACCCCAATCGTCTTCACCGCGCAAAGCCGCACCGCAGAAACCGAAAAACAATCCCTCTCGCCCGGAACCCTTTCAATTCAAGCGCGCATAAAAGCCGTGTTTCATCTGCTCCACGACTAGCGCGCATTCCCGCAATTCCACTTCATTCCTCTTTAGGAAAAAAAACTCCGCTTCCAAAAAGATAAAAGCGAAGTGAGGCGGGAGAAACTACAAAATCCCAAAGATCCGAAAATCAATGGGACAAAGCTCGTTTCCTTTTCCCCTTTCCACCGTTGCCGGCTACACAATCTTTTGCTTTAACATCGCCAAAATCAAAAATCCACATGCTCGTCCGCCCCGTACAACGGTGACCAATTGTCCGCAGGAAGATCTTGAAAATCCTCGACTGGCCAACGATTGCGATGATGCCATCGATCCCAAACAGCAGACACAGGCAACGTCCAATCCCGAAGACTCCCATGCTCCACGTGGCCATCCAGAAAGGCCATGTTCGCCCGCCCAGCATGCCGCCGACTAATCCAAAATGTGTAACCATCTTCCGAAAGGAATGATTTTGGTGCAATCGAATTTCTAGCAGACCATCGACCAACAAAACGCAGACGCGAATTCAATGTATACCAACCCGGACGATCTCCAAAGACCACGCAATCCGAAGGCGAAACAATCTCCGCCATCTTGCGCGAGTAAAAGTCAGTCGTAAAAATGGACGGCCGCTCGGGACTCACCCACGGAAGAAAACGCTGAGAGACAATTACCGATTGATTCGCTCCATACGCAAAATTAATAGCCCCCCCGCGTGTCTATATCGACTCTCCGCAAAATACGTTGCAGTTGCGGCAGATTCCCTGCGCACTGAAAAATGTTCGTGTCCTTGCTAAAATACTCCTCCCAAAGCAAACGATGCCATGCTCCCTTCCCTAAAATATACTCCGTTCTACCCATCCTTTGAATTGCCTCTTCCTTAGTATGAAAACCAAGAGCAAAGTAAGGCGGATGAGCTACTATTGGCGGCAAATAGTCTTCATAATCGTCAGCGTATAGATGAGACGCCAGCGCAATTTGCCGCAGGTTGTTGGCGCAATCGATGCGCTTGGCGGCCGCTTTTGCACGAGACAAAGCAGGCAACAAAAGGGCCGCCAAAATGCCGATGATGGCAATCACCACCAGCAACTCGATCAATGTGAAAGCTCTGGTTTTCAAGGAAGCACCACAAAATCCCCGCCTGGGCCGTATCGATAATAAACCGTGATGTCGTAAGAATCCACCTCACTATACCCTGCAAACAAACCATTCGATTCGTAAGTGGTCGCAGTCGCGGTTATGGAAGTAGGGCGAATTCCATCCTCATCCGTTACAACGGTGAGAGTGATGTTAATGTAGCCACAAACGACATCAGTAAACCCGCGTGCAGAAAAAGAATCTTCAACACTTTGAAAAAGAACAATCCGAAAGTCAAAAGATTCCGAGCCGGAAGATTCGTCGTAGTTAGGGATTTCGTACCAATCAATCGGGTCGCCGCAAAGCCAGCAAAGCCAAGCGGGTTCTTCATCAGCATACCGCCACGCGCCTCCAAAAAATGCCAGAACCGTCATGCCATTTTTCTAGCCTAGCTCCACGCCCCTGTCCAGCGAAGCTGGAACTCAAAGAGAAACGGGGTTCGAATCCTGTCGAACCGTAATTCACAACTTTAATTAACGAAACCGTTGGAAGATCGACAGACCCAGGCTCATCGTTCGCTTGAACCAGAAACGGAGAGGCAAGCAAACCGATTCCGACAACACCGGCGACAACAGCGGACGCCGTTTTTTCAATTTTGGACGAAAAGCGCGATGCGGCGGCGTCCAACCCAACCGCAATAAGCGCGAATAATGTTCTCATAAACTGCAATTAGTACTTTGTTCTGTGATTCAAACCGATTGATTTCCCCAACGGAACAAAACACGCCAGATTCCGCCCATTCGCCAAAGCAAACGGGAAAGAGAATTCGACTCTCCCAAAGCAAAAACATCTTCAAACTGTGATATTCAGCGGAAAGTTCGACAAGCGAAAAATTATCCCGTTGAGGAAATCGATGCAAGAGAAACAGAAATCCAAGGGAGCGCAAGCTTTTTTTTTCGAGAAAATTCAATTTTTTTCTTTTTGCGGGATGCCGGGTGGATGCAAATTTTGGGCTTTGGAGTCGGTTTTGTCGGCTGGTGGATTCTGTGGTTTTGGAGATTTTGTCGGTTCAAAAAGCCATCTGAGACGGCTTAGTAACGGCTTAGTCTCGGTTTTGCCGATGGGAAGGGAATGCCGGCGCGCTCTTCTTCCCAAGCGATTTTTAGCGGGAACGGATATCAGCCAAGGAGGCTTGCCAATGGCGTCGAGAGCGTTGTCTGCGGCACTTCTGGGTTGACCGAACGGGTTTCTTTCTCTTGAGTAGCGGTTACAGATTCATTTTATGAGCCAGACCATCGCAAAGAACGCGCTTTCCGTCGCAGAGAGCGGGGCGGGCGGCGCGGACGCTTCTTCCCAAGTCGGCGAGAGCGATCTGCAAGCCATTCAGGAACTGCGCCGCCTCTACCGGGAAATGGGCAAAGAACTCGGCAAAGCCATCATCGGCCAGACCGCAGTCGTCGAAAGCCTGCTGGTTTGCATTCTGGCTCGGGGGCATTCCCTGCTGATGGGCGTTCCCGGTTTGGCCAAGACGACCATCGTCAACTCGATTTCGCAGATTATGTCTTTGGACTTCCGCCGCATTCAGTTCACGCCCGACTTGATGCCTTCGGATATTACCGGCACGGACATTCTTCAAGAATCCGACCAACCGGGACGGCGGGAGTTTATCTTCGTCAAGGGGCCGATATTCGGCAACATCGTGCTGGCGGATGAAATCAACCGCACGCCGCCGAAGACGCAGTCCGCGCTTTTGGAGGCGATGCAGGAGCATCGAGTCACCGCCTCCGGAAAAGTCTTTGATCTTCCCTCTCCCTTCTTCGTTTTGGCGACACAGAATCCCATTGAGCAAGAAGGCACTTACTCCCTTCCCGAAGCGCAGTTGGATCGTTTTATGTTCTTCATTCACGTGGACTACCCCAGCGCGGCGGAAGAACTGCGAATCGCCAAAGAAACCACCGGCGGCGCCAGGCCGTCGCTCAAGCATCTCCTATCCGGCAAGCAAGTGATCCAGTTTCAAGAAGTGGTGCAGCGCGTTCCCGTTCCCGACCACGTCTATGAAACTGCCGTTAGGTGGGTTCGCTCTTCTCGACCGCAATCAGAGGATGCGCCGAACTTCGTCAAGCAGTGGGTCACTTGGGGTGCGGGGCCTCGGGCCGTTCAATACCTCATCCGCGGCGCCAAGGCGCGGGCCGTGCTTCATGGAAGCTACCTTGTGCGCGTCGAAGATTTGATCGCCGTTGCCGAACCGGTGCTCAGCCATCGCATCCTCACCAACTTCCACGCCCAAGCCGAAGGCGTCACCAGCCGCACCGTGATCGAAAAACTCATCGAGCCGGCGATTCGTTAAACATAGCAATGGCCGACGGCGGACAAAAATCGTGGATTGATTCCCGCGTCCTTTCGCGTCTAAAAGCGCAGCCCCTCTACGCTCGCCGCGATGTGGAAGGAACCGTCTCCGGCCTCCACAAAAGCCCTCATCGGGGTTCCAGCGTCGAATTTGCCGAATATCGTCAATACGTTCCCGGAGACGACCTGCGACGTTTGGACTGGCGAGTCCTTGCCCGCACCGACCGTTATTATCTCAAGGAATTCGAAGCCGAAACCAACCTTCGCTCCTATCTCGTTTTGGATGCGAGCGGCTCCATGCAATTTGGCGGGGCTGATTCCACGAAACTGGCCTACGCAAAAAAACTCCTGGCGACATTGGCTTGGCTTCTCATCCACCAAGGCGACGCCGCCGGACTCTTGGCTGTTGGCGAGCAAACCGTTTTGGACGTCCCTCCCCGCCGCAACCCCGCCCACTTGCAACTCATCCTAGACTCTTTGGATGGACTCAAAACCGGCGGGCGCACCGGTTTGGCGAACGGCTTGCACGAACTGGCCGAGCGCCTCCCGCGGCGGGCGCTCGTCATTCTCTTTTCCGATTGCTTCTGCGAGGCGGGAGAACTCATGGCCTCCTTGCAACACCTCAACTTCGAGCGCCACGATGTGGCGGTTTTTCACTTGCTAGACACTCAGGAAATTCGCTTCGAATTCGACCGCCCTCTGCGCTTCATCGACCTAGAAGGCGGCGCCGGGCAAGTGGCCGAACCCTCAGTCATACGAAACGAATACCTGCGTCGGCTTCGGCAATTTATGGACGCGCTGCAAAAGGGCTGCCGAGAGTTCGGCATCGACTACCGCCGCGTCCTAACCTCCGAAGATTACGAAACCGTTCTGGCCGATTTCCTCCTCGAGCGATCCCGGCCTTCCGCAATCCGATGAAGACAACCCTTCGGCATCGCGATCCGCCTCTTCCGGCATGAGCTTTCTCCAGCCCTTCATACTTTTTGGCCTGCCCTTGGCGCTGCTGCCAATCCTCATCCATTTGCTCAACCGCCTTCGCCATCGTCCGCAGCCTTGGGGCGCTATGCAGTTCCTTTTGGCCGCTTCCCGCAGCTCGGTGAACCGCGCCCGGCTGCGCCAGTTTCTCATTCTCCTTTTTCGCGTGCTGGCCGTTTTAGCCCTCGTCCTCTTTCTTGCGCGCCCACTGGCCGGAGGCTGGTTGGGATGGGCCGTTTCCGCCGCTCCGGACGCCATCTTGCTGTTGGTGGATCGTTCGGCCAGCATGGAACATTTCTCCGGCGCCGGCGCTGTTTCTAGGCGAGAGAAAGTACTGCAGCTCATGGCCGAATCCGCCCAAAAATTTGAGGAAACAAGCCATCTGATCCTCGTCGACTCCGCGCTTCGCCAGCCCCAAGCCCTGCTCAAGGCTGAAAGCCTGCTGGATCATCCCCTCACCAACGCCACCGACGCCGCTGCCGACATTCCCGCCATGTTGCAATCGGCGCTTTCCTGGCTGTTGGAAAATCAGGCGGGAAACGCCGAAATCTGGATCGGCTCGGACATGCAATCCAGCAACTGGCAAGCCGAAGACGACCGCTGGATATCACTAGCTGGGAAACTGCAGACGCTCCTTCAAACCGTGAAAATCCGACTCCTCGCCGCCAACGCGAATTCCACCCAAAGCGACGCATCGATAAGCCTCCGCGAACAAACCCGCCAAACCCGCGAAGGATCGCGCGAAGCAGTCTTTACCCTCGACATAACCCGATCCGCAGAAAGCGCCTCCCCTCTGTCTGTCGAACAGAACTTGGACGGCATCAGCACGGAACTGCCCTTCGACGCCCAGTCCCAGAAACAACGCTGGCGACGGCGCGTGAACCTTCCCTCCCAAAACGCCTCCGGTTGGGGATTTTTCTCCACTCCGCCCGACGCCAACAACCGAAACAACGCCGCCTACTTTGTCTACGGCCAAACGGCCAAACCGGCGGCGCTTGTTCTCTCCTCCGATCCTATCGCCGGCCCCGTTCTCCAAATCGCCGCCGACAATTATCAAACCGATCCGCCGCAATTCGCCGCCCTGCATTCCCGTTGGAACACCGCCCCAGAATCGCGGCAAGAGACCACCCTTCTAATCTGGCAAAAACAACTTCCCGAAGAAAAGGAAGCCAAAGCCCTGGAAACATTTGCCAAACAAGGCGGCGTCGTGCTGTTCCTCCCTCCAACAGACTTAGAAAACGCGCGCTCCCCAAACCCGCTTGCGGAGTCGGACGGCAACCATTTTCACGGCATTCGATGGGAATCAATCGAAACAAACCCCGCCAACGATCCCTTCAAAATAGGCCAATGGGACCAAACTTCAGGGCCTCTGGCAGACACGGAAGAAGGAATCAACCTGCCTTTGGAACTTCTCAACATTCGCCAACGAAGACGCTTGACCGATCTCCACTCCTCAAACAACGCGGACAAAAGAACGGACGCATCCGCCTTCGCTTCCTTTCAAGACGGCAATCCGCTCCTAGTCCGAATCGCCATCGGGCAAGGCGCCGCTTGGTTTCTCGCCACGTTGCCTCGCCCCGATTGGTCCTCGCTGGCCGATGGAAACGTTCTCATTCCGCTTGTCCAACGTCTCCTTCAAAACAGCGCCCGCCGGCAGGAAAAAACAATCTCCGCTATCGCCGGAGAGACGAACCCGGCCATCGAATCAACCACCTGGAATCCCGTTGTCGGACGGAAAAACGCGGACTTTCGATGGCATGCGGGCATTTATCAATCCGAAACATCCGCAGAGAATTTCCGGAGCGGAAAAGAATCGCCCGCATGGCTCGCCGTCAATCGATCTCCGCTTGAAGATGACTCTGGACAACTCGCCATTGAAGAAATCCGCCCTCTCTTTGGCAATCTTCCGCTGGCCGTGCACCAAAAGGCAAACGAACAAAACGCGCCTCTTCAAAGCGAAGCCTGGCGCCTTTTCCTACTGGGAATGCTCGTCTTCCTTTTAGGGGAAGGTTGCCTCACACTCCCCTCGTCAAAACCAAAGCCCGTTGCTACCCATCGCCCGCAAAATCCGATGCAGGCAGAATGCTAATCCTTTAGAAACAGCGGATGACTTCCGGCTTCCGACCCGGCAGTTTGCAAAAGGCCAAGCCTTCGCTCAATCGGTTTTCCGAGAATTCTTTTGCCATCACTTTTCGGCCGAAAATGCCCTTGAGCGGCGTCAATCCTCGGTCGGATTGATTGCAGGCGAAGCAGATTGCCGTGCCGATTTGCGTCATGTAGTCGTAATCTTGGCCTTCAAAATCTTTCGGATTCTGCGAAAGAAGCGTCACCGCGCAACCTCGCTGGCGGGTTTGCGTAATCATTTCCTGAAGCGAGTCGCTGCGGTTTTTGTGCAGCACACGATTGGCTTCGTCGATCACTAGCAGATGCCGAAGCGTCCGATGCCCATTGCGAAGAGGCGCATCGTCTCTACTGAGCCAAAAGGCCGCTTCGGCGTCTAAGAGCAGCTGCATAATGAGATTTCGATAGCTCTGCGGAATGTCCGGCGAAAGGGAAAGCGCCCAAGATTGCGAGAAGAACTTTTCCGGCGGCATGGACGGCTCAAAGACATGAAAACGCGTGAGTTCGCTCAGCACGCTGGAAACGCTGTCGGGATGGGCGTTTTCTTCTTCCAGAGCGGCGTCATAAGCGGATTGGATGCCGTCTATACTGCGGTCCGCTTTGGAGCGGGCGACGCTTTCCACACAATTCAAAAGACGGTTTTTCTGCGTAGTGCTTGCCGAGTGCGCCGGCCGGCACAAAGAATCGCGCAAACGGATGCAAGCGCCTTGCAAGGCGGTGTTGCCTCGGCTCGCTTTGGGAAGAAAGTCCAGCGGAATGGCTTCGCTGCCGACCACCAGCGTATTCACATCGGCAATTTCATTAAAGGCTTTGTGATACTGACATCCGGGAGCAAAGTCTGGTTTGGGATCAATGTAAAGCAATGGAGCGCGAGTTTTCTGGAGAATTTGACGGATCAAATGAACGCCGATGCGGGTTTTGCCGGTGCCGGTTTTTCCCATGAGGACAATGTGCGGCGAGCCGGGTCCGTTGAGCGCAAAGTCCACGAATTCCCCTTCCGGATGCGTCTTGCCAACCGGCCCCAAGCGCAATCGAACCGCGCCAGAAACCTCCGCGGCGGGAGAATCGATGGTTGCCTCCGTTGCCGAGGATTCCGGCAAAAGGTTGGCGAGGCTCTGCGCCAACTTCGCCACTTCACCCTTCGCCTTTTCCCAATCATCGAGAATCCACTTGCCGCCGCGCGCCCAATGCGCTTCCACCGCCTTGCGAAAGTCATCCAAGCGGTCGTTGGCGTCATCCAAAGCGTCCACCGCGTCGCGGTATCTTTTTGCTCATTGGCGCAAGTTGTCCACGTGTTTGACAACGGATCATAAACTAAATCCTATGGCGAAAGGAAATTCCTTTTTACTTGTTATCTAAATAAGTTTTCAGGCGAGCTATCTTGCGCTTGAATGCACGATCATTTTTCATATCATGTTCCCAAAATCTAATAACATTCCAGCCTTTGCCTTTTAAATGCTTGACAACGGATTTATCACGTTTGACGTTGCGGGAGATTTTGCCTTCCCAATAATTTCGATTCGTTAAAGGCATGCGACAATGTTTTGGACAACCATGCCAAAAGCATCCATCTATAAATACGGCAATCTTTTGTTTTGTAAACACAAAATCAGGGCGGCCATAAAGCGAATAATTCCGTCGCCATCCGGTAACTTTTGCAATGCGAAGAAGTTTGATAAAGGCTAATTCTGTCGAGCCATTGCCTTTTGAAGTAATGCTTCCCATAATTTGTGAACGTTTTTGGCGAGAGACGGTATCCATGTTCACAAAACTTCCACCCAAGAGTCGTCAAATTTCAATACGTCTAAAATTTGATCCTGATCCAGCTGATGGGGTTTCCGAATCCGAATGGCCAAGCGATTATCCGCAACGGATTCGATGATTGTAAATTGTGATCCATGAGGTTGCCATGTAAAGACATGTGCGTCATCTTTTCTTGAATGACCTTGCAAGTTATTTCGCTTGTTCCACTTCCACCAATATTCACCGCTTGGATAGATGACTGTTTCAAATTCAAACACGGCAAGTTCAAGAAGATCATCTGATTTTATGAGCACAACGGTGCGAACGTGTTTGTAGAGTTTTCGGATACCAGCGACTCGTTCGTTCCAAATGGAAAGCACCTTTTCTCCCAATTCATTTGGATCGCATTCGCTAACCTTTTGGTCTCCAAACGAATAAACGGGTGAGTTTCTGCCCGATATTAAGCGGATTTTTGAAACCGTTGCCGGGCGTTTATTTTTAATGGTTTTGGCGCCCCAAGCAGTTTGTTGTAAGATTATATCATCCAAACCAACATTGGAAGGTTTCCATTTAGCTCCAACAAGTCGAGCAAATATCTCCTCCCAATCTGACCCCTCCAAGCGAGGCGTACCTCGCGATGCTAAGAAATAAACAATTTCCTTTCCCAATTTGAGAGCAAAATCTTTTGGAAAAGTATTGAGAGGATAAGGTGGTTGGTATTTCTCAACAGTGCGAAGCTTTGGTCTTTTTTCCATATTTGACTTTCTCTTCTAATAGAATCATCCGTTTGTGGACAGATTTTTCTCTTCTGATGAATTCATTGTACACTCCGTTATGCCAGCTTTGAGCTGTGAACAGTTGAAAGATTACAGATTGCGCAACAGGCACGGGAAGACTGTTTCCAGCTTGCTTTCTTGTTTGGCTGTCATTGCAAACTATCTGGAACGAATCTGGAAAACCTTGAAGTCGAAGCATTTCTCGCGGAGTAAGACGACGTTCGCCATTCACAAGAAGGTAGTTATAGGAAGCACCAGCTCTCAAGGCGCAGGAAAAGGGGTATGCGCTAATATGCCCACCTTTATTCTCGTGCCAGATCGTGGGTTCACAAGTAGGCGGATGTTTGGACAATCGCTTCTTTCTGATGTGATCGGAAACGAAGTACTTTTTTGAAACATCCTTTTCCAAGACAGATTCTAGAGAAATCATCTCGACGTTTTCATTTGGCCAAACGAGCATTTCTCCTTTCCGCGTCCCAACGATAAAAATACGTTCTCGTTTCTGAGGCAAACCGAAATCTAGAGCATTCAAAATTCGACAATCGCAGTTGTAACCCAGTTCACTCAGAGATTCCAAAATGCGATTCAGCGTTTCGCCACTATTGTGGCCTTTCAGCGTTTTGACATTCTCAAGAACAAACGCAGCGGGTTTTTTACTTTTGATAATTCGAGCAATCTCGAAAAACAACGTGCCTCGAGCGTCATCGAATCCTCTTCGATGGCCGATGATGCTGAACGGTTGGCAGGGAAATCCGGCAAGAAGCAAGTCGTGATTGGGAATTTTTGAGACGCGAATTTTGGAGATGTCCCCGGCCGGTCGCTCGTTAAAATTCGCTTCGTACGCCTCTTGGCAACCTTCGTCAATGTCGGATGAAAAGACGCACTTGGCATGAACGCCGAGCAAAGAAGCCGCTTTTTCGGCGGCAATGCGGAAGCCTCCGATGCCGCAGAACAAATCGACGAATCGAATCTTGGTTTTTCGAACACTGCTTTTCATTTCCAATGGATTACTTGATGTCTGGTTTCCGTCTGCACGGTGTTTTAGAAAATCCCGCTATTTTGAATCGGACTCTGGCAAAATGTTGCGCGCTACCTCAATCACTTTTAAATCCGAATCGCTTGAAGTTTGCCCGATAAAACCGGTTGGGACGTTGCCGAAAACAGCTCGAGTCGCCTCCATTAAAACGGCGTCTTTGGTTTGCGTTTGCGCCGCCGCGTTGGAAAACGCTTGGAGGGTGCGAATGCTGTTCGCTCGATGATTGTTGATTATGGCGAGATGTTTCAACGCTCTGTAGTTGCGGCCGCACCAGATCGTTCCCGTCAGCAACACAGCCAAAATAACCATCTTTGTGCCGATTTTCTGGAAGATCTGGCCTTGATCCAATCCAGACTCCGTCCAAAACCACATCCCTAAGGCTACCACCACGGTGACGAATGCAGCTCCAATCGTTCCCCTCAACCATATTTTGGCGCTCTTTTCCATTTTGCCGGCAACATTCTCGAAGTCTTTCGTAAAGACAGCAGCGCCTGCCTTTGCTGATGCTTCGCGAGCTTTGGCGATGATCTCTTCCATCTCGGATGCACCTTTCTTAGCGGCGGTCACTGTCTTCTCGACTTCCTTCGCCGAACGAGTAATCTTCTCGATGTTCTGATCGATATCGCCGCGTTGGCAAGCCAAATAAGCCGCCCACGGAGCTGATGTCTCAAAAAACGGATTCGTCGATTGTTGAATGGATCTAACGTGGTAAGATTTGTCCGAATTACCAGAGATCCCAAGACTGAATTGATCGAGATGTTCGAAACTCACAGCCACCTGACGAGTGAGTGCATTGATGTTGTCAATCGTTTTTTCCAAAAGACGTTCGAGAGGCAAATTAATCAATTGCTGGGCAAGTCTGTAGGTGCGCTCAATGTTCGATTGAATTTCTTCAAAATGGAACTCTCCCCATTCTCGACGCCTGATGAGTCTCGACTGATCGAGATTGAGAATGCGTTGCAGTTCCTTTTTGAGATTGCTGACTTTTTCCGATTCGTTAGCCATTGCCGTACCGGTAGATTTGCAAGTTGCCGATTTTGCTTAATTCCAAACGCCGGGGATGTTGCTTGAATTTTTAATTGTTGGCAAAATCTTTTCTCTGATTTTGTTTGGGATTGTTTTCTGGGTTGGGTTTTTGCACAATTAAAGTTCTTCGTTTTGGTTTTTGAGGATCGGTGATTGGAGACGAGATTGGTTTGGTTATGGGCAAAGTTTGGAATTTTAAGCAGGAGTTGACGGCGGCGTTTGGGAAGCCGATTGCGGAGAATCCGACGCAGTATATGATGGAGGCGGCGTTTCGGCATCATGGTTTGGAATGGCGGTATCTTTCTTTGGAGGTGGAGCCGGAGGGCTTGGCGGATGCGGTGAAGGGCGCGCGGGCGATGGGTTTTCGGGGGTTCAACTGCACGATTCCGCACAAGGTGGCGGTGATTGAGCATTTGGACGGTCTTGGCGAGTCAGCGGAGTTGATGGGCGCGGTGAATTGCGTGGTTCGGCGCGGAAACGCGCTCATCGGCGAGAATACGGATGGGAAGGGATTTGTGCAGTCGTTGCGAGAGTTGCGGGATCCGGCGGGGGCGGAGGTTGTGATTTTTGGAGCCGGGGGCGCGGCGCGGGCAATCAGCGTGGAGTTGGCGTTGGCCGGAGCAAAACGGATTACCCTTGTCAACCGAAGCCGGGAACGCGGAGAGGCGTTGGCGGCGTTGCTTTCCTCGCGGGTGAAGGCGGAGGCGGAGTTTGTGTTGTGGGAGGGAGATTTTCGAGTGCCGGAGACGGCGGACGTGCTGGTTAATGCGACGTCAATTGGTTTGTTTCCGGATGTGGATGCCCGCGTGGCTTTGGAGGAGGCGAGTTTGCGTCCGGGTTTGGTTGTGGCCGATGTGATTCCGAATCCGCCAAGCACTCGTTTGGTGAAAGCGGCGCGGGTGGCTGGATGTCGGGTGATTGACGGGAAGGGGATGCTGGTGAATCAGGGCGTTCTGGGGTTTCGCTATTGGACCGGCGTGGATGCGGATGCTGAGGTGATGCACCGCGCTTTGGGCGAGGTGTTTGGAGAGTAATCTGGTTAGCGGTTGCCGGGTGGGAAAGGAATTTTGATTTATTTTGATTTATTCGAAAAAAATGGCTTGAACGGCTTGACTTCGGAGATAAGACGGTGTAAATAAGGGATAGGTTTTTAACAACGGGCGTTTGTTTTGCGGAAGATTGTTCTTTGGAATGCCCGATAGAATTTTTAGAATTTCGATGGAAGTGGGTACACACGGAAGTCGGAAATCCCCATATCCTACTTATTGTACTAATTCTGAAAACTCCCCGGGGCCCTCAGCCATCCTCAAGGTCAAGGGCCCCGGTTTTGTTTTCAGGGGCTGATTTCGTTTCCGCCCGGCGTTTTTTGCGTTCCTTTGCAAAAGGCGTAAAGGGATTCGTTTTTCTTTTTCTCGCTGGAATTATATTTCGAGTGCGGCTTTTGACGTTCGGCAGATGCTTTGAAAAATTTCAACGGGTTGGGAGGAACGGAAGGCGAGAGCCTACCGCTTGGCTGAGTGTTTTTATTTGGTGTCGTTGCATCTGGTTTGCGAGACCGCGAATAATGTTTTGAATCAATCCGGGACCTTTGAAGACGAGGCCGGAGTAAATCTGGCAGAGATGAGCGCCGCCGGCGATTTTTTCCCAGGCGCTTTTGGCGTCGCAGATGCCGCCGACTCCGATGATGGCGAGTTTGCCTTGCGTTTGGACAGCGATGCGTTGAATGATTTCCACGCTTCTTTTTCGCATAGGTTGGCCGCTGAGTCCGCCCGTTTCTTGGCAGCTTGGCGGGAACGGCCTGCCGGGATCATCGGGGCGGGAGATTGTCGTGTTTGTTGCCACGATGCCCGCCAATGAAATGGACTGAGCTATGTTGACGACGGATTCCAATGTATCAGTCGGGAGGTCTGGATCGATCTTTAACAAGAGAGGTTTTCCCGCAGGGACTTTGATGGATTTGTCGCTGGCCGCTAGTTGCCGATTCGTTTTGGACAAAGCGGTTAGGATGGGTTTCAGATATTGTTCTTCCTGCAAAGCCCTCACTCCCCGCACGTTTGGACAGCTGACGTTGACGACGAAGAAGTCGGCCAGACGCCAAAGTTCCTTCAAGGAATAGACAAAGTCAGAAGCGGATTCTTCAAGCGACGTTTGTTTAGACTTGCCGAGGCTGATTCCTAATGGGAATTTTGGATTGCGAGGGGATTTTGCAAGAGTTTCCGCAAGGGCGTCGGCGCCGTTATTGTTGAATCCCATGCGATTGATGATGGCGTCGGTTTCTGGGATTCGGAAAAGGCGGGGTTTGGGATTGCCTTGTTGAGGGTATCGCGTGACGCTTCCGATTTCGCAGAAGCCAAATCCCAAGGACGGCCATGCGGGAACGGCGATTCCGTTCTTGTCCATTCCGGCGGCGAGGCCGACGGGATTGGGGAATCGGATTCCGAATTGGGTTGTGGGGATCTCGTCCGCATCAAAAAACTCGTGGAGAAGGTCGAGCGCGGCGGGCGAACGCGCAATCGACGCGAGGCGGTTCAGCGTCCATGAGTGGATTCTTTCAGGATCGAATCGAAACAGAACCGGCCGAATCCATTGACGATAGAACGCGCTCACGTTGAAACTATAAAACAAAACTTCCCATTCGAATCAAAGCCAATTGTTTGCCAGCCGATTCAGCCATAGATGGTAGAGCTGGTTGGTTGCCAGCACGTCCTTCAAGCAATATTCCGCCACTTCTTTGCGGCGTCCTTCGGCGATGAGTTTGCTGACGTCGTATCCGGTGATTCCGTGCGACTTGGGCGATTCAATGCCGAAGGCCTTGCAGTAGAAGTCCAAATTGAATTTTCGAGCGGCGCCGTCTCGCCCGCTGACGTTGTAAAAAGTCAACTGGTCGGCAAGATCACAATGCGGTTTGGTTTGGAATCGGTAGCCGAGCCAATCCTTTCGGCTAATGGGGATGTTGAATTGTGCGGAGCGCAGATACAAGAAGGGAACGTCAAAAGAACGGCCGTTGAAGGTGACGACGTTGGCATAGTGCTTTGCCGTTTCCCAAAAGGCGGCGAGCATCTCCGTTTCTTCCGGAAAAGGCACGAAGGAAACCGGGCCGTCTTGGGTTTCCTCTTCTTCGTAGTCTTCGGCGACAAAGAAAACTTTTCCCCTCTGTGTTTCGGCGTTCAGCATCGCGATGCAGACGACTTCCGCCGTGAACGGCCAAAGAGAGAAGAGCCTCTCAATCTCTTCTTGCTTGGCTTGTTTTGCATCAGGATCCGTTTCGCTTGCGGCCGGCCGGAAGAGATATTCCAAAACGGTTTCGTCGAAGAAATCCTTTGGCAATGCGGAAGTTTCAATATCGAATATGAGAGAAGCCATAGCCTTGCGTTCTCAGAGAAAATTTAGGATGGCGGTCTCAAAATTCATCAAGAGTTCGCCATCCTGCGTTGTCAAACCAAGGCGGACAAGTTACCGTTTCTTCTTCGCGGTCTTCTTTACCGCTACTTTTTTAGCGGTTTTCTTTGCCGATTTTCTCTTTGCGGTCCGCTTTTTCGGCGCTGATTTTTTCTTTGTTCCCACAGACTTTCACCTCCATTTCGTTATAATATTCGGTACTTCTATGGCGTTAAGACAGAGAAACTTATATAGCGCAGGAAAACACTTGGCCAGTTTTTTTGCAATTGAATTGACTCTTTCTTCTTAGCGGTTACTTTCTGAGTGATAATTTCTCTTGTATGCTGAAACTCAAAGCTCTGACACCGATGATGGCGCAATATCGCCGCATCAAATCCGAATTGCCGAGCGAGTCGTTGTTGCTGTTTCGATTGGGGGATTTTTACGAATTGTTTTTTGAAGACGCGCAGATTGGCTCCGAGATTCTAGAGGTTGCGCTGACAAAGAGAGGCAAGGTTCCGATGTGCGGCATTCCTTATCACGCGGCCGGCGCTTACTTGGGCAAGCTGCTTCGGGCGGGGAAAAAAGTGGCCGTCTGCGATCAAGTGGAAGAGGGGCGACCCGGAAAATTGGTCCGGCGCAAGGTGACCCAAATCCTGAGCCCCGGCGCTCATTTTGACGAGTCGATCTTGCAATCGGCGCAGAACAACTATCTGGCCGCGGTGCAACGCGCCGGCAAAATGGCGGCGGTTGGCGCTGTGGACCTTACAACCGGCGAGTTAGGCGCGGCAGAAGTGCCAATTGCGTATTTGCCGGCCGAACTGGATCGAATACTGCCCGCGGAGATTATTTTCCCGGAAAACGACACGGATTTATCGCAAAATTTATCCTCCGGCGCTTGGACTTTGAGCGGCTACGAAGAATGGACCTTTAGTTTGGAAACGGCCGAACACGCTTTGAAGGAACACTTCGGCGTCGCCTCTCTGGACGGGTTTGGCTTTCGCGGCCGACCCGCCGCCGCCGGAGTTTGCGGCGCCCTCCTTCATTATTTGTCACACCATCTGCGTCGGGATTTGAGCCATCTCAAAACGCCGGAATGCCGCGAAGGAGGCGATCACCTCGTTTTAGACAAGATGACGCTCAAAAACCTGGAAGTGCTCGAGCCGTTGCATCGAGACGCTCCGCCTTCGGCCTCGCTCTTTGGCTCTCTAAACGAGACGGTGACGCCTATGGGCGCCCGTTGTTTGCGGCAGTGGATTTCCCAGCCTTTGGCGCGACGCGATTGGATTCTCCAGCGTCAGGAAGCGGTGGAAACCTGGCGCAAACAGCCTCAACGCTTGGAGCAGCTGCGCCTCTTGTTGAAGGGAATCAAAGACTTGGAACGCACGGTCAGCCGCCTGAGCATGGGAAGCGGCAACGCCCGCGATCTTTTGATCATCAAATCCGGCCTAGACAAGATGCCCGGCCTGAAAAAAATCCTGACAGAATCGGCCAAAAACACCGCCCAATATAGCGACACGCTCCTCTCCATTCCCAACCCGGCGTCGGGCGGCGTCTTGGCCGAATTGAATCAATCCATAAACCCGCTCCCGGAATTGTTGGAGAAGATCGGCCGCGCAATTCAAGACCAACCGCCGGCAACCATCAAAGAAGGAGGCATGATTCGAGACGGCGTCGACTCGCGTTTGGACGAATGGAGAAACGCCGGCAGAGAGGGCAAAAACTGGATCGCCGAGCTGCAACGAAACGAAGCCGAACGCACGGGCATCCCCTCCCTCAAAGTGCGCTTCAATTCCGTGTTCGGTTACTTCATCGAAGTCACCCGAAGCCACCTAAACAAAGTGCCAGAGCGCTACCGCCGCCGTCAAACCATTGCCAATGGCGAACGATTCGTCACGCCGGAGTTAAAAAAAGTCGAAGAAAAAATCCTCGGCGCCGAGGAACGGGCTCGAAAACTGGAATACGAGCTGTTTTTGCAGATCCGAGAAACAGTCATCCAACACCTCAAACCCATCCAAAAAACCGCAGCCGCCATAGCCCAACTCGACGTCTTGGCCAGCTTCAGCGAAACGGCTCGATTGCACGACTATTGCCGGCCGGCCATCGGCGAAGAAGGACAACTCTCCATCGTGGAAGGACGCCATCCCGCCCTAGAACGCTCCATAATCGGAGAACTCTTTGTGCCCAACAACACCGAACTCGGCGGCGAATGCCCACAAATCGCTCTCATCACCGGCCCCAATATGGCGGGAAAAAGCACCTTCGTCCGCCAAGTCGCCCTCCTCGCCCTGTTGGCGCATACCGGATCCTTCGTGCCGGCAAAAAGCGCCCGAATTGACTTGTTAGACCGAATTTTCACCCGCATCGGCGCCTCCGACGAACTCGCGCGTGGCCAATCCACCTTCATGGTCGAAATGAGCGAAACGGCCAACATCCTCAACCACGCCACCTCGCAAAGTTTGGTTGTCCTAGACGAAGTAGGACGCGGCACAAGCACTTTTGACGGACTCAGCCTGGCTTGGTCCATCGTCGAACACCTCCACAACCGCATCGGCGCCAAAACACTCTTTGCCACCCACTACCACGAATTGACCGAACTCTCCTCCCGTCTTGAACGCGTCCGCAACTTTCGGGCAGTCGTCAAAGAATGGGGCGATCGCATCCTCTTCGTCCGCAAAATTGTTCCGGGCGGAGCAGACAAAAGCTACGGAATTCAAGTAGCCCGGCTGGCCGGCATCCCCAAGCCGGTGATCGATCGGGCAAAAAAGATTCTAGCGCGGCTGGAACAATCCGACTTGCGAACCGACAGCCCAGCGGACAATCAACGACTTTCCCAAGCGAACCGAAACGCGCTCAAAAACCTAGAAACCCCACCCCAACTCGACCTCTTCTCATTGCCAACATAAATCACAAAAGAACACAAACTGCCAATCGCCTCCATCTTCTGCTTATCCTGCTCATTCCATTTATCCGAGATCCATCTTGTCTCTACTCCCATCTCACTGTCCAATTTGTCGTTCCTTATTCTTCACTAGATAAAAACCTCACTTCAGAGGCTTTGAAGCAAAGTAGAATCCAGTCATACCAGCGGCAAGCACTAAACCGAGTTAGCGAATTATCGAAGCATAATCTAAGAAACCACGAGAGAAACAAACCCCAGTAATGTTTGAGACAACACGGAACTTGCCATATTATCCAGTGAAGATTCTCCTATAAAGACATCACGATGCGACGAAATGACTTGAGCAGAAACCCTCGCATAAATGCTTTCCCCTAAATTTCCTAATGCCATCCCAACTTCTTCGCCCAAACCCAATCTAATCACTTCCCCAACCGACCCCCTCTTTGACAAGGATCATAAAAAACTTCATTGCGCTCCCTGAACAATCCGCTCTGCCTCCTCTGATAACTTGCACTTTTCCTCATCCTAATGAATCGTTCCCCTTATCTTCTATAATAGACAGCGGAATTCCGCGCCATTCGCAACTGACACTTCCCGGCATTGTAATGAATCCACTCGCTGCGCTCCGGGAAAGAACAACCATCCCCATTCTCAATGCCTCCAAATCTCAACAGAACATGGTCGTTTTTCCCTGCCAGTAGCATGAAAATGTATGAAGAACGGATGTTTGCGCTGGAATAACATAGTAGAGCGCGCATTGCGGAAAGACATTTCACTCACCCATACATAATAGTTATACAACCATCAGGGGCATCTTATCCATCATTGAGGCCATATTAACAATCAATCCTTGGCAACTTCTCTCACACTGCATCCAATCCCATCAACATCATTGCGATATCCAACCACTTAGATCGAAGGACAAACCGATGCGCTTGTCTGCTCAGACAGCCTGCAGTTTGGCGGAACTTGCCGGTTGCTTCATCTCTTACCCAAACATACGTTCGCCACCCAAAACACGAGATTCCATGCATCAAATGGAGGCGAATGTCCAGTTACTATCGAAGACAAAAATATGTTCAGTGCTTATGGATACAAGAGCCGCATGTTATTCTTCTTTTGTTGTTGGTCAATTGGGGATCTTAGGGATTCGGCATCTGGAAAAGTTCGGATTGTGTCCAGGGGAGGGTTCGTCCGGCGGTTTCGGCACGGATGGTTTTGACTTGTTCGGCGGTTACGGGGTCGGCTTCGTTGCCCCATTCGGACTGCCCTCGGATGTAGGTTGCAAGGGAAGCGAGTTCTTCGTCGTCTTCGATGGTGTCTCGCCAAGGCACCATTTGCACCGAAGTATTCCATTGGACGCCGCTGACCATGATGGGGCCGGTCAGTCCGTTCAGGATTACGCGGAGGACTCGGTTGGGGCTTTCGGCGTTGACCCAGTCCGATCCGGCCAAAGGAGGATATTGGCCGGGGCTGCCGGCGCCGTTGTTTTGGTGACAAGGAGCGCAGTATTTGGCATATGCTTTCCGGCCTTTTTCAAAGCGTGGATCTACGTTCTTTTGAGGTTGAGCGGCTGCGAGAATGTCGTGCGAGGCAAAGGGTTCGTATACTTTGGCATGGAATCCTCCGGCGTTGCTGTCGAGGTATAGGGTGGCTAGGTAGATAAGCACGAAAAAGGCCACGCAAAAAGGAATCGGCACTGGCGCCTGCGACGCGTGGGGTTCGAATTCCGTTAAATTTGAAGATTCTTCCGCCATTTCCAAAACTATTTTGTTTGCTCCGCTTGGTTCTTGATGGATTGGGAATTGATTTTGTCGGCTTCGTCCGGTTGAGTGAGCAGTCCCGGCGCTTCAAAAACCGTCTGGTCCAATCGTAAACTGACTAAGTAAGCCGCCAAGTCTCGGGCCTCGGGCTTGGGGATGATTTGTCGGCCTTGGGCGTCCGTAACCAACTTGCCTTCGTGCCGCAAGGCGTTGGCGTCTCCGCCGTCGCCGCGCAGGTCTCGTGTTTCGAAGAGATAGCGGTAACTCGGCATGATTGAGTTTTTGACGACTTTTCTTGATTGAAAAAGATGGAGCAGATGCCAATTCGAATCGGGTCTCCGGTTGCCGATATTCGACAAGTCCGGGCCGATTCGCTGGGATCCCAACATGGTCGTTTGATCCAGCAAGTAGTCTCGCGCCACGGTTCGTCGAAATCCCCAGCCGCGCCGAATGTCGGCGTCTACGGGATGGTTCACCCGGCGAACTGAGGCTCCTTTATCGAGCCAGCTGCCGGCGATGCGATTGGCTTCTACAAGGGGAAGCCCGTCTTGAATGGTGAACGGAGTTGAGGGCAGGGGGGTTCCTTCTTGGAACCGGCCGTCGGCTAGGGACGACAATGCCTTGCCAATTTGCGCGGTGTTTGGTCCCCAGTCGTCGGCCACTAGGGAAAATTGATAGTTTTTTTGGCGGACTTGTTGGGTATGGCAACTGACGCAACCGTTTCGGCGATAAACGTCTAGGCCTCGATTGGCGGCTCCGGTTCGAGGCAGGGGAAATATTTTTCCAGTAGTCTCGTCCTGTTCGGGAATTTGGTTTCCCAACTGTAACTGCGGGCTGTGGACGAAGCTGAACCACGAGGAAATCATCGCGAACAGCACGCCGAAAAAGAGCAACACTCCGTTGTTCATAGTTTTTTCTTGGCAGCCGTTTTGGCTCGTTTTTTCTTGGCGGCGATTGTTTTTGCCGCGGTCTTCTTCGTCAGTGTTTTTTTGGATTCCTTTTTCTTTGCCGTTGCGCGGCGCCGTGCCGACGCGGTTGCACTTAGTTTTTCTACGGCTTTGGGAACTTCCGCATTGGGAAGCCAACTCAGAATTCTTTTCTCGCCGCAGAAGAACGCCCGATAGCCGATTCGCTCGATATTCGCAAGGAACAAGAGACTGCTTCCCGCTAAAAGCAACCAGCCAAAGAACGCCAAGCGGTTGAAAATCACCGTCCAGTCCATGATCGCGGCAAAGGGAATCAAAATGGAAGTATGGCTCATTTCTTTGCCCTGAATCAAACCGCCCGCCCCGTTGACGGCGATAACCAAGCCCCATCCAAGCGCGGCGACCCAGAAGTGCCAATTCACCAACTTGCGGTCCGGCCATTCCGCGTCGAGAATTCGAGGCAGCAGATAGTAGGCGATTCCAAAAACAGCCATTGAGAAAAATCCTCCCAAGACCAATTGATTCAACGCGGTCAACACCATCGTAAACTGCGTAAGATCGGCAACCCCTTTAAGCGCGTTGACGGCGCCTAAAATGCCGGCCAGAAGGAAAGAGAGCAAACTGACGGAAACAAAGCGAAAATCCGGGTGCCACAAGCGATGCATTTGATTTCCCATCGTCAAATAAAGGTTCCAGCCAATCATAATCGCGGCAAAACAGACGAAAAAGGACATGACCGTGCTCAGACCGGAAATCCAGGAAGGAACCGTCGTTCCAGAAAGGATTCCCGCCCCGTTGCCAAAGAACAACAACAACCAGAACGAAAACAAAGCCAGGTAGCGGCTGTGGAGGGGACGGCGGAGCAATTTGGGAATGAGATAAAAAATGACGGCCAATCCAACGCTCCCCAACACTAAGGTCTTCAACCCGGCCGCATACCAACCGGCAATCACCGCCTGGGCAACCCCGCGTACGGGATAGAAATGCAACAACAAGCCGGCGGCGCTGAAAATCCACGGAAACCAAAGCAAGGCCGCAAAGAGAAACCATTGAGAAATATAAAGTTCCCCTGCCCGCCTGCGCCAGAAGGTCACAAAAGCCAAGCCGCCAACGATGGAATAAGCGACGAAGAGAATGGGGACGGCGTATTTTGGAATCTCGAACAACTCATACGACGAGGCGCCGTCGCTCGCCAAAATTCCCACAACCCCCGCCAAAACGCCGAAGTTCCAAAAGGCAACCCCTAGACAAACATAGCCGGGTTGCGCGAGAGCCGTCCGTCCCATCCGCACCAGTAGCCAAAGAGCCGCGCCCATAGCCGATTGGAGGGCGAAGCCATAGATAAACGCCGCATTCTCCGCCGCTCGAACTCGCCCAAAAGTCAACCAAGAATAATGAGAGAGAAAGTCGGGATCATAAAACCGAAAGGAATTAAGCAGGGCAAACAACGACCCCAGAAACAGCCATCCGGCCGACTTCCAGAGCAAGAACAAAACCGGCATCCGACAAGATCGATCCAATTCCCGGACCGAAGTTTCCTTGCTCAAATCCACGGACGCCGCGCTCGAATCCCTAGCTATACTGTCTGTTTCGATCATGAGTCTTTTCGACTTATCGACGCTATTCAAATTCGCTGGGAGTTTCCAGCGGAGGCGACGGAGGCGCGACGGCAAGATCCACTCGTTCCGCCATCCTTTGCCGCGCCTTTTCTGGTTGTTTCCATTCTTGAATCATCATTTGGACGGCTTGATCTATTGGCATCCTATAAATGCCTTTTTCGGCGTTGACTACGCCGTAGCTCATCAACATTTCCTCTTCGGCAGATCGCAGTTCCGCCAAATTTGCTTTCCGAAGCTTTGCCCGCTCGGCGCCGATGGACGGAGGTCTGGTAGACTCCCAGGTCAGCCGAAGCAGCGCGGCCATAGCGCAAAACAAACCAACGGCTAACAGAAAGCGAAGAAAGACGCCGCCTTTGTTTCCGTCGATTTTCAACGTTCTCATGATAGCGTTGTTAGGCTTCATCCACAATTTGATTGCTTGAATTCTTGTTGGACGGTTCTGGAGATGCCGAAAGCGGCCGGACATACATTCCCAACGTCTCGGCAATGCGGGGGTCTCGTTGAGGAAAGGGAGGATGCCGGCGCAAGGTCTTGATAAAGTATTTGGCAAACAATCCCGCCATCAGCGACATACTGCCTAGCCCCCAAAGCAGGCTGGAGGCAAACAACGCGCCATCGCCCGTGGGGTTGTAAACTGGTTTCACGTTGAAGGACATGCAGGCGTAATGCATCAACCAAGCCCACATGCACATGGGAATCATCACCGGCAAACATAGTTTGACGTCCAGACGCAGTAAAAAGAGAAAGGGAATAAAGAAGTGACCAAATATAAGAAGCAAACCTACGCTGTGCCAAACGCCTCGATCTCGCTTCGCATACCAGAAGGTTTCCTCCGGAATGGCCGCATTCCAAATCAAAAAATACTGGGAAAAGTGGATATAGGCATAGAAAACGGTGAATGCAAAAAAGAGCGTTCCGATGTCTTTGAAAGTGCTCTTTTGAATGATCGGCGCCAGATGTCCCGTTCTTTGTAGCACAAGGGCGATTATATAAGTCGTCGCCAAAGTCGTCCACACGCTGCCCGCAAAATAGTAAGCGCCGTACATAGTGGAAAACCACTGATACTCTAAAGATTTCATCCAATAAAATGCGCCCAAGGTCAACGTGAAGGCAAAGATAAAAATCCCCACGGCGGCGTAACGGCGCATACTAATCGTGCAGGAAGCCGCGCCGGATTTATCTTGCTCCAACGATTGCTTGCGCAAACTTCCACCCAGCCACCACCATGCGGCGAACAAAATGCATGATATAAGAAAAAACGAAATCGGATGATACATGATCCGTTTTATTTCCAAGGCATGATCGTGCGCAGGGCTTTCCCAAACCGCCCATGGATAAATCGAGCCGCTCCCTGACAAAACAACTAGCAAGATTGGCAGAAACAACCCCGCCAAGACCGGAATCGAACAGGCGATGTGTTCTAGAAACCTCCGCAACGGCACTAGCCAATAAGTGTCCAGGAGATGATGAAGAATCACAAGGAACAAGGATCCTAAAACCAAGCTCAAGAAAAACATGTAGGCCGTGATATAGGAGGCGGCAAGGGTTTGGTGCAAACGCCAGGCGGGAGGAGACCAAAACCCAAGCAAAAGCCCCAAGAGGAGTAGCAAGCCTCCCATGATGGCCAACCGATCCGGCCATTTTGCCCATTTCGACAAATCAAGACGGTCTTCGTTTTTGGATTTCATCGACTGGCTCATTTTTCAATTCTGCCGCAAAGCGGCGCGTTCGTCTTCGGGAAGTTCTTCCGCGATTGCCAAGCGGGATCGTTGCAAGGCTCTCATATAGGCCACAATGGCCCAGCGGTCGGCAATGTCGATCGCCGCGCCGTAAGCCCCCATTAAGTTTTTGCCGTGAGTGATGGTATGGAAAATTTCTCCGGCCGACATTTTGACGAGACGCGGGTCATGAAAGTTGGCGACGGCCACCATTCCATATTTTGTGATAATTCCCTTTCCGTCCCCCGCCGCGCCGTGGCAGGGGGCGCAGTGGATGGTGTAGCGTTGCCGTCCGCGATTCAAGAGCGTCTCTTCCACCGGCAAGGGAATTGTGTCGACAAAGTTTGTCGAGCCTGAAACGCGTCCCGTGTTCACCGGCCAGTCTTGATAAGCGTCGCCCCGCGCAACGGTTCCTTCCACGTAAAGTTGCGAGCTGCGTCTGTTTTCGAAGAATTCGTTTCCGGACTGGGGGCGCAGCTTGATTTGTCTGTCCATGTCTGGGAAGACCTCCCGCGGCGGTTTGGCCGACTTTGCGCCGCGAAAGCCGGCGATGCTGACGACGGCGACGATAATCAAGATGTAAACGGCAAGAAAACAGCGCATTCTTCCTACTCCTCCACAATCTCCAAATGGCTGCTACCCGCTTTCAAGAGCAGCGCACGGGTTTTTTCCTCGTCGTATTCTGGGTCGGCGCATTCGATGACAACGTAGAATTTGTCATGGGTTGCGTTTGCAAAGCGCCGATTTTTCAAAAGCGGATGATGCAGGCGCGGCAAGCGATTCAGAAACAGCATTCCAAAGAGGGATCCGAAGGCGGCCAGCAAAATGGTCAACTCAAAACCCACCGGAAAAGCGGAAAAAGGACTGAAAAGAGGCTTTCCTCCGACGGCAATTCCGTAGTCGGCGGAGTTCATAAACCAGATCATCCAGTTGCCTCCAAAGTATCCAATCATGCCGCCGCAAATGGTAAACCAGCCGACTGGGGAGTTTTTCAAGCCCATGGCCTTGTCCATGCCGTGAACGGGAAAGGGGGTGTGAACGTCCCATCGAGTGTAGCCCGCATTCCTGATGTTGGAGGCCGCCTCCATCACTGAAGCGGGGGTGTCAAACTCGGCCAGAACGCCGTATTGCCTTCCTTCGCTCATTTGCTCAGTGTTTTTTTCCTTTCCGTCCACCTTGCGGATGATGCGGGTCCGCCTGAGGAGTCACGCCTTTGACTTCCGAAATCGCAATCAACGGCAGAAACCGCACAAACAGCAGGAACAGAGCCATAAAAAACCCCAAGGTTCCAACATACGTCAATACGTCGACAACGGTTGGCGAGTAATGTCCCCAGTTAGCCGGAAGATAATCCCGATGCAGGGAAGTCACCACGATGACGAAACGCTCAAACCACATGCCCACGTTCACTAAAATCGACAGAGCAAAGACCCAGACCATGTGGGTTCGAATCTTCTTGAACCAGAAAAATTGCGGAACCAGCACGTTGCAGGAGATCATAATCCAATAAGCCCACCAATACGGCCCGAAGGCTCGATTCTGAAAGGCGTACGCTTCATAAGGATTTCCGCCGTACCAAGCGATGAAGACTTCCATTCCGTAGGCGTATCCGACGATGCATCCGGTTGCCAGAGTGACTTTGCACATCAATTCAATGTGCCGCACGGTGATTACGTCTTCCAGCTTGAGGAGCGAACGAAGCGGTATCAGCAGGGTAAGCACCATGCCAAAGCCGGAGAAAATGGCGCCGGCAACGAAATACGGAGGGAAAATTGTGGTATGCCAGCCCGGCAGCTGCGACACGGCAAAGTCAAAGGAAACGATGCTGTGCACCGACAACACTAGCGGCGTCGAAAGAGCGGCCAGCAGAAGATAAGCCTTCTCATAGTGACTCCAATGCCGGTTGGATCCCGTCCAACCCAACGAAAACAGCCCGTAGAAAAACTTGCGCGTCATGGTTTTGGCGCGGTCTCGAATGGTCGCCAAATCGGGAATCAAACCCATATACCAGAAAAGAAGCGAGACCGTGAAGTAAGTGGACACCGCAAACACGTCCCATAAAAGAGGAGAGCGGAACTGCGGCCAAACGGGGCCTTGCGAATTAGGCAAGGGAAAAAGCCACCACGCAAACCAGATGCGCCCCACGTGAATGGCTGGAAAAATGCCGGCGCACATCACGGCGAAAATCGTCATCGCCTCCGCCGCCCGGTTGATGGAAGTGCGCCATCTTTGCCGCAGAAGGAACAGAATGGCAGAAATCAACGTGCCGGCATGGCCGATGCCGATCCACCAAACGAAGTTGACGATGGCCCAACCCCAAGCGACCGGATGATTGACGCCCCATACACCTACGCCGACCGAGATGAGATAGCCGATCATAAGGAAGCAAAGAATCGCAATCGGCAGACTGGTTAGAAAGGCAATCCACCACCAAGATGGCGTCTTGCCTTCCACAATCCCCGAAATTCGATCCGACAGCCAGCCCAATGAGCGGTTGTTGGAGACTAACGGCTCTCGCTCCAACTCGCGCGGCGCCGGCGCAATAGAAAGCTTGTCGTGCGTTTGCCCAGTCATCGCTCTAGTGATGCCCTTCGACTTCTCCACTCGTCGAAACGCCTTGGTCGCCTCGATGATGCCCTTCGATATGCGGCGATCCGTGGGAATCGAAGGGGTTTCCCATGCTTTCCGAGTATTCCATCGTGCTCAACGGAGTCTCATGATAGTCGGGCATTTCAGGATTCGGGTTGCGAACTTTGGCCAGATAGGTCGTTCTTGGACGGGTATCCAGAAAGCCCAAAACCGCATAATTTCTTGGATTTGCCTTCATCTTGGATACTCGGCTCTTTGGCCGGCCAATTGTGTTGCCAAAGACGATGGCGTCCGCCGGGCAGGCTTGTTCGCAAGCGGTTTGAATGGTTCCGTCTGGAACGGCGATTTCGCCGGAGTCTCGCGCCGCCACTTTTCGCTGAATTTTTGCCGCTTCAATTCGCTGAACGCAAAAGGTGCATTTCTCCATCACGCCGCGCATCCGCACGGAAACGTCGGGGTTTTTGGCCAAGGCGGCTAAATCTAAATCGTTTTTTCCCCGCTTGGCCAAGGGGCCTTGGTAGAGGGCTTCCAGAGGCCTCTTATTGTAGTCAAAAAAGTTGAACCGCCGCACCTTCCAAGCGCAGTTGTTGGAACAGTATCGCGTTCCCACGCAACGATTGTAGGCCATGACGTTCAAGCCTTCGTGGTCGTGGACGGTGGCGTTCACGGGGCAGACGCTTTCGCAAGGCGCGCTCTCGCAGTGCTGGCAAAGCATGGGCTGGCTGACTACCTGAGGATTGTCGATCCAAGATTGGCGCTGATACTCGCCGTCCGCCTCCAGTCCGCTGAGTTCGGCTTTGGCCTCGGGGCCGCCGCTGTAATAGCGGTCAATGCGCAACCAATGCATCTCCCGGCTCTTGGCCACTTGCTCTTTGCCGACGATGGGGATGTTGTTTTCGCTTTGGCAAGCCGCGACGCAAGCGGAACAACCGATGCAACGGTTGAGATCAATGGCCATGCCCCACTGGTGAATCTCGCTCTTGAGCGATCCCCGCTCTTCGTAAGGATGCGGATACAGAGGGAGAGGCTTGCCATCCGCGCCGTGCGTGTGTTCCCCGTGCGCTTCCAAACCCATGTTGCGGGCAAAGTTCGGTTTTTCGTGGAACTGCTTGAGGTTCGCCTCGCGCACGATGGCCCTGCCTTCCATCGACCAATGATCCTGCGTCGCCACCAGCTTGTGTTTGCGTCCCGTCGGAGAAATCGACGCTCCCGAAACGACGTAGACGCCTTCGCTACGCCGAATGGGATACACGTCGAATCCGACTGCTCGGCCTTTGAATCGTCCAATACGACCTGACTTTGCCCGACCGTAGCCTAAGGCCAGCCCGACGGAAAAGTCCGCCATTCCGGGTTGCACCAACGCGGGACCAAGCACCGAATTTCCCAATTTTCCGCCCGCAGGAATCCGAATTTGGACGACGTCGCCATTGGACACGCTTAATTCAGAGGCAGTCTTTCGGCTCATGACGACGGCGTTGTCCCATGTGAGTTTTGTGATTGGATCGGGCAACTCCTGCATCCAGCCGTTGTTGTTGAATCGGCCGTCGTCCATGCTGGCGTCCCGATGAAACACCACTTCAATTTCTTCCCGACTCGGCAACGGCGCGGGGGACTCGTTGGCAAGCGCCGCCCTTACTTCATTCCATTGAAATTCTCCAACAGCAACAACTGGGGCGGCGCTGCCGTCGACAAAGCCGTCGTGAAGAAAAGTCTTCCACTCCTCTTCGCCGGCATCGTCCACTTCGGCGGCAAACGCGTCGCGAACCAAAGTGTGCGGGCGCGGGTCTTCCCGTTGGATCAACCTCGCCAAAAGCTCAATTTCCGTTAATCCACCAAACAATGGAGCAATCAGGGGTTGCACCGTCGTTCGCGTTCCGTCGCCGGTTTGCGCGTCGCCCCAGGATTCCAAAAAGTGCAATTCCGGCAGATGCCACGCCGCGCCTTCGGAGCTTTCGTCGACGTGATAGCCAAGCCGAATCACCTCGCCCGCCTTCTTTACGGAATCAGTCCAACGCATGCCCGCCGGCGCGTCGTAAGCGGGATTGCCGCCGAGGATGACCAAAGTTTCCACCAAATTGCTTTCCAAAGACTCTTGAAGTTCGCCGATCGTTCCCGCCGCTTTTTCTTGCGGGTCGGCAACGAAGTTCAGCGTTTGCCCGATGTTGCCCAGCGCGTGGTTCAGCGCCAGCGCCATTAGATGCACGGCGAGCGATTGACGATAGCCGGCCACAACCAGCGAGCGGCCGCGATGGGCATTTAGATCCCGCAACGCTTCTTTGACCCAGTTTTTTGTGTCATCTTGTTGGATTTCTTTAGTCTGCTCTTCCAGTTTTCGCCGCAACTCTGAAGCAATGCGAGAGGCGCCCGCCGGCAAGTTTTCTCCTTCCAGCATCGCATGCAGAAAAGCGGCGGCAATCGGTTGCACCACGCCCGTCGGCACGCGGAGACGATGGTCCGCATTCGAACCAGTCAGCGTCATTAACCCTTCCACCGCGTAAAGGCGGTTCATTGTGTCGCCGGCTTTTTCCACTGCGCGGCGGTCTGCCCATCCTTTGACGTGGAGGCAGGCGTCTTCTTCGCCGCCCAAAAAGTCGCAATCCAAAGAAAGGATTCGTTCGGCCTTGTCAAAGTGGAGGCGGGGAGTGAGCGGTCGTCCGAAGGCCAGCGAGGCCGCTTCTGCCGAGCGTTTGAAGCTGACCGGCTCATACTCGTGCCATTTCGCCTGAGGCAACTTCTTTTCAAACAGAGATCGCAACCGTCGGCGGGTGGGTGAACTGGATTCCCTGCATAACAAGCGCAGTCCCCGGCCTTGTTTCTGGGCGTGTTTCTCAGCAATCTCCGCCAAGCGCGCCAACGAGGCTTCTTCTGAGACTGGCTTTCCTTTGTTAAGAAATTGGCGGGATCTGTCCGGGTCGTAAAGGTTTAGGATTGCTGCTTGGGCGAAGGCATCCGTGCCGCCGCCGGACAGAGGATGTTGTTTGTTTCCTTCGAGTTTGACTGGGCGTCCGTCCATAGACTTTGCCAACAAGGGAACGGCGTTGCGGCGGGTGGGCATTGCGGTGGCAAAGTATTTTGCCTTCCCGTGCACGTAGCCTTCGGGCAGTTTCGAGAAGGGAACGATGGTTTCCTCAGGTTTGCGGCATCCGGTCAGGCCGAATCCGGCCAAAAGAAACGAAGCGGACATCAACTTGACGAAGTCGCGCCGATTCACTTCTCCGGCCGGTTCGGAGGATCCTTCGGGGAACTCGCGGGCGGCCCACTGCCGAAACTCGGGCGATTCCGCCAACTCATCCAAACTGCGCCAATACTGCGTCTCGGTTGGCAGTGCTGCTTTTTTCGTGGAGGAAATCGTGATCATCGATGACATGCCGAACAATTTACTAAAGACTCAATCCGCCAATCATGAACCAACCGCCCGCCTTGTTCGGCCGGGTCGTCGCTCCAAGTCCAATCCAAGTCCGTGATCTTCTCCAAGGGGCGAATCTGGCCGGCGGGGTCCCGATGGCATTCCAAACAAAACGCCATGCTAAAAGGCTTTGCGTGATATACCTCGTCCATTTTGTGAACCGGGCCGTGGCATTCCACGCAGCTGACGCCCCGATTGACGTGAACGGAATGATTGAAATAGACGTAATCAGGCAGTTTGTGGACTTGCACCCAAGGAATGGCCGCGCCGGAACTTTGGCTTTCGCGCACCAAAGCCAACCGAGGATCTTCCTTAAGCACTTGATTGTGGCAGTTCATGCAAACTGAAGCGGACGGAACGTTGGAAAACCAGGACTTTTCAACGGCGCTGTGGCAATAACGGCAGTCTAGCCCCAGTTGATCGGCGTGGATGGCGTGAGAAAACGTCACCGGCTGCGTCGGTTGATATCCGGCGCGAGTGTACTTCGGAGTAAAGTAGTAGGTGACTCCCGCCACAACGGCGACGGCAACAAGGCACAAGCCCGCAATGACTTGACCGGGCAACCGATTCGTCCATTTGGGAAAAACGTCGGACATTCGCTAATCCATCCCAATCAATCGCAAATCGGCGGCCAAATTTGCGCGCTCCAGTCCGTGTTTCTTTTCCCGGCAATGCTCTTCCGCCAACACACTGCCGCCCAGCACTTCACGACAATTACGGCATTCTCGATAATTCGGCTGCTGTTCCTTGCCCTTTTTCTCCCTCATCGAATAATTCCTACTTTCTTTTTCCAGTTCCTTGACTCTATACAACAGCCCCCAAGTATGTCTCCGTCTGTTTCATGATCCGTCTCCAGCTTGAAAACATTGGAGGCGAGGGTCGGAATCGAACCGACGAATACAGCTTTTGCAGAGCCGTGCCTTACCACTTGGCTACCCCGCCAACTTGAAGCCTCGAGCCTTTTTACAGAGTCTCCTTTCATTTTTCGAACGCGAATTTGCATCCAATTTCCGTCTTTGCGCCATTCAAAAGCGCAAAAACGAAATGCATTATCCGGGAAAATTCGACGGTGTCAACAATGCTTGTGAAAAAAATCACAAATTCGCTTGCCGATTTTGTTTTGTCCGAGTAACTTCTTCGCAAATATGGATTCACGAGAGGCCGCATGCTGAAAACGCCAACCGAAATCGGCTACAACACGAAGATTGAGGGAGACGCCATCGTTACCAGAACGGACGCCGTCCTCAATTGGTTTCGCAAGAACTCTCTGTGGCCGATGCCGATGGGCTTGGCTTGTTGCGCCATTGAGCTGATGGCCGCCGTCGCCAGCCGTTTCGACATTGCCCGCTTTGGCTCGGAGGTCTTGCGATTTTCTCCCCGGCAATCAGATCTGATGATCGTCGCCGGCACGGTCACTTACAAAATGGGGCTGGCCGTCAAACGCATTTACGACCAAATGGCCGAGCCCAAATGGGTGATTGCGATGGGCGCCTGCGCCTCCACCGGCGGAATGTATCGCAGCTACGCCGTCATGCAGGGCGTGGATCACATTCTGCCCGTGGATATTTACATAGCCGGTTGCCCGCCCCGGCCTGAAGCTTTGCTGGACGCCCTCATAAAACTTCAGGCAAAGGTGGGCGGCAGTCCAAACACTCAGGCGCAAAAAACCGCCGCGGCGCAGCCAACGCGCCCTTGAATTGAAGAGACCAAACGCAAAACGAAAGACTGATTATGGATACTGCTACCGAAATAAATTCTTGAAAAGTTGAGAAAGTGGAACAGAAAATGAGAGGGTGGAAGAAAATATGGCGGAGGTTAGGATTAGCGGATTGACGGAATCCAACAAGCGCACGCCGAGAACCGAGCCAAACATCCACAAAAGCCCAAAGAGGAGAACAGCCGTGACAGAGGAAATAGAAAGAGCCAACGAATTTACACGGCAAACAACAACAGAAACACTAGCACAGCAAATACAATGAGAACCTATAAGCACCTGATGGCAATCGCTCTGATTGCCCTAGCAACGTGCGCAGGAAGCCAACGAGCCCAAGCGCAAGAGCAGGAGAACTACGTCTGGATAACCAACACCAACGGAATCACAGAGAAAAGAACCCTCTCCAATTTCAGCACGCACCTAGCGTTCTCGGACAGCAAAAAACCACTCATCGCTCAAATCGTCGTGCCAGAACACGCAGCAATCCATTACATCGATGTGTATGGATGCGCCAACCTGACCAACCTCGTCTACAAGCCGTCCAGTCCCAAAGACTACAGCGGAGGAAACCTCCGAGAACGCACATGGCTCACAATCCTAGCAGACGATAGAACAGGATTGCTCACCATTGCCACCCAACCTCACATGCAACGGAGAACGCGCATAGAAATGAGAGGAGCAGCCAATATCTACCCTGCATGGCTTCTAAACCTCGAATGGACGACAAACTGGCAAGCAGGAGATCCTCCAAAGATGGAAATAAGAACCACCACAACCGCCAGAGGAAAGGAAGTGGAAGTCATATGGAGAATAGGCAATCTCCAACTCGCCGATGCCGTCAGCGGAGAATGGAAAGACTACAACGGAAGCAGTCCATACAGATTCCCGCTCGCCTCCGCCAAAGACATGCAATTCTTCCGCATCAAACCCGAAGAAGAGGAAGAGCCAGAGGATAATCAAGGAACACCGACCCAGCCAGAAAAGTAAATCGTGTGCTACCCGCAGATGGTAAATCGCAAGAAACTAGAAAAGACATGAAGCAACTAATGAGAACAGTAAAGACGATGGCAATCACACTGATTGCCCTCGCAGCAAGCGCCGGAGCGCAGAACGCGCAAGCGCAAGGAGAACTGGAATACGCCGAGAACCTGTTCGCCATCGTCTGGTTAGAACGCAATCCAGCAGACAAAACGCCAGAGCATGCCTTCCAACTTCTGCACTGGAACACGACGGCATACAGAAATGAATTCGGAGCGACGCCGATACACGCACGAACCGCCAAAGGGTTCAACAGAGACAAAGAGCATGTCGGAACCATCTACAACGGAACCGTCGTGCTGGCAAAAGGAGAAATAGGAAACGGCAAAGACGAATCCGTCGTGTTCTACCTGCAAATGAATATCCAATTGACAACATTTTACCCAGAGAGAGCATTGAAAGTGGAAGTGTTCCCCAACAGACGAACCGCCATAATTACGCAGGAAGGCACTGGATTCCGCAGAATGGTCCCAGTGCAACGATACGCAACCAAACACGAAACAAACTCAACCTTCGAAAAAGAGCCGAGAACCGCAATTAACTTCGGCCCGCTAAAATGAAAGACGCACGAAGCATCAAATCCAAAACGCAACGACCAAACCTTCCGTCATGCTGTGACCAGCGCATGCCAGCAATGGGGGAAGTCCGGCCGCTCAAAGATTATGATGTTGGCTTTTTACGAATGCTGAGGAACAAAGGAAAATTCCAATGAGCGAGGCAACGAAAGGTTTTGTTCAAAGGCTAAAGAAGGCTTTCCCGAAGGTTGCGGCCGAGGCAATCGAGTTTCGGGGTGAGTGGACGCTCCCGATTTTGGACAGCGGCCGGATTGTCGAAGTTTGCCAGTTCGCCAAAACGGAGCTGGGCTTTGACTATTTGGTGGACATCAGCAGCGTGGACAACTATGGAGAAGACCCTCGCTTTGAGATTGTCTATGAGCTGTACAGTTATGCGAGCCAATCTCACTTGCGCATTGTCATCCAAGTGTCCGAAGAAAGAGCGGAAGCGCCAAGTGTGACTTCCGTTTGGCGGGCGGCCAATTGGCACGAGCGGGAGATTTACGACATGATGGGAATCCGTTTCTCCGGACATCCAGACCTAAGGCGCATTCTTATGTGGGAAGGATATCCGTATTATCCGCTCCGCAAAGACTTTCCCTTGGCGGGCAAAACAACCGACTTGCCCGATGTTGCCTTTTCCCGCCCGGCGCCCTTGGAAGGCGGCCCTTTCGTTACGACGGCTGGGAAAGAGCATCGAGCGCAACGGGAGCCAAGAGCCAAAACGGCCGCCGCGCCCGCAGGCTTTTCTGAATCCGGCAAGGGCGGCTCTTGTGATTGACGCTTTGCATTAATCTTTCACAACGCGCTTCAGACGAATGGCGGAAGTAAAAAACATAAAAATCAAGGATGCCGCGGCCACTTGGGAGTCTCTGCACCCGAAGAGTTCTGCGGCGCAGAGCGGAAGGGAAGCGGAGGAAACCCGTCGCAGAGCGGAGACGGAAGACACCGCGACTCCCGGCGATATCGAGGGAGAAAAGCTCACGTTAAACATGGGGCCTTCTCATCCGTCCACGCACGGCGTTCTGCGCATTGTTCTAGAGTTGGACGGCGAGGTGATTACTAAGGCGATGCCCGAGGTCGGTTATCTCCATCGCGGCGACGAAAAAATCGCCGAAAGCATGACCTACACTCAATTCATTCCCTACACGGATCGGTTGGACTACCTGGCGCCTTTGGCGAACAACGTGGCCTATGCGCTTTCGGTGGAAAAACTAATGGGCATCGATCGGGCAACGCCGCCTCGGTGCCAGTATATCCGGGTGATTTGTTGCGAATTGGCGCGCATTTCCGCGCACTTGCTGGGGCTGGGCGCGTTCGCCGTGGACGTCGGCGCTACGACTGTTTTTTTCCACACCTTCACGGAACGGGAGAAAATCTACAACCTTATAGAGTCTCTTACCGGAGCCCGCTTCACAACTACTTACACCCGGATCGGCGGACTTGCCCGCGATCTCCCGGAAGGATGGATCCGAGAATGCGAACGATTTCTGGACGGCGTGTCGGCCAACTTTGACGAGATGGAGAAGTTGCTCACTAGAAATCGGATTTTCGTCGACCGAACAAAAGACGTCGGCGTATTCCCGTTGGACGTTGCGATTGACTACGGAGTGACGGGACCCAACCTTCGGGCGTCGGGAACCCGGCATGATCTTCGCAAAGCGCATCCCTATTTGATTTACGATCAATTGGACTTTGACGTTCCCGTCGGCTCCGTCGGCGACTGTTATGATCGCTACTTGGTGCGCATCGAAGAAATGCGGCAGAGCGTTCGAATCCTCCGCCAGTGCTTCAGGCAACTGCCCGGCGGTCCCGTTTCGATTCCAGACGGGAAAACCGTTTTGCCGCCCAAGGAAAAAGTGCTTACCAGCATGGAAGAACTCATTCACCAATTCATCTTGGTGACCCAAGGCGTGAACGCGCCGCAAGGCCAGGTTTACTTTGGCGCGGAGAATCCAAAAGGAGAACTGGGGTTTTACATCAACAGCAGAGGCGGAGGAACGCCGCATCGGCTCAAGATTCGCGCCCCGTCGTTTGTGAATCTGAGCGCATTGCCGTACCTTCTCAAAGGCGCCATGATGAGCGACACAGTGGCGATTTTGGGTTCGCTGGACTTTGTGATGGGAGAATGCGACCGATGAGCTTTGAAGTTCCAAAAAAATTAGAAGCCGAGGCCAACCGAAGGATAAGAAACTATCCTCAAAAACGAAGCGCGTCTATGATGTTGCTTCACGCGGTTCAAGATCAATTCGGCTATATTTCGCGCGAAGCCGTCCAATGGATTGCCGGGAAACTGGACTTGCAGCCGATCAACGTTTACGAACTCGTCACCTTCTATCCTATGTTTCGCCAAGAGCCCGCCGGCAAACACGAGGTCAGAATTTGCCGCACACTCCCCTGCGCTCTTGGCGGCGCAAGAGAATTGCACGGGCATCTATGCCGGAGGCTGGGGTTGGACGCCAAAGATTGCGGACTGCAAACCACTCGGGACGGCCAATTCTCCGTCGAGTTAGTGGAATGCCTTGCCGGCTGCGGCACTGCGCCGGTGATGATGTGCGGCGGCGAGTTCTTTGAAAAGGTAACTTTGGAAGAGGCCGACGCAATTCTGGAGAGCAGGAAATAGAGTGGAAACAAGCAGCCAGAAAAATCAAAAAAATCGTCTGCCGGACATGGATTCGAACCATGACAAGCAGATCCAGAGACTGCTGTGCTACCGTTACACCATCCGGCAAAGGCAAAGGAAGGGTAATCCCTTCGTATGCAGAGTCAAGCCGTCAAGCATAATAAGGAGGAGACATGCCTGAGGAATATCGACTCATTCTAAAACACGCCGACGAAGCGGGATATAGCAACGACATCGCATGCTACGTGAAGCATGGCGGCTACAAGACTCTTAAGAAAGTCCTCTCGATGAAGCGAAGGCGAGTTGCCGGCAGGGGAATGATGCCGCCTCAGGAATGGCTTCGCGAGGAAGTTAAGAAGAGCGGCTTGCGCGGGCGCGGCGGCGCCGGCTTCTCTTGCGGGCTAAAATGGTCCTTCGTCGACCGCGTCAGCGGCAAACCTATCTATCTTATTTGCAACGCCGATGAGTCTGAGCCGGGCACCTTCAAAGATCGTCAAATCATCTACAAGGACCCGCATCAGCTATTGGAAGGCATGGCCATTGCCTCTTACGCAAACGACGTCCGCCTTGCCTATATTTACATTCGCGGCGAATTCGTCGAAGGAGCCGCCATTCTCGAAAACGCTCTGAAAGAAGCCCGCAAACACGGCTTTTTGGGCAAAGACATTTTGGGCAGCGGCTACCATCTGGATATCTACGTGCATCGCGGCGCCGGCGCCTACATTTGCGGCGAAGAAACGGGGCTCATCGAATCCTTGGAAGGCAAACGCGCCTATCCGCGCATCAAGCCTCCTTACTTTCCCGCCGTTCTCGGCCTTTATCAATGCCCCACCATCGTCAACAACGTCGAGACTTTGTGCGCGGTCAAACACATCGCCGAAAACAGCGGCGAGACGTTCGCCAAACTGGGAACGCCCAACAACACCGGCACGCGCATCGTCTGCCTCAGCGGCCATGTAAAAAAACCCGGCTACTACGAAGTCGAAGTCGGCAAAGTCACCATCGGCCAATTGATTTTTCATAAAAACTTCGGCGGCGGACTGCGCGAAGGACGCGCGCTCAAAGCCGTGATTCCCGGCGGTTCCTCGGCAAAAGTCTTCAAAGCCGGCGAAACTTTTTTGCTGAAGAACAAAAACAAAAAGGCAAAACCAAAGAAAGTGGCGCTTCTCGATCTTCCTTATGACTTTGACTCCCTGATGGAAGCGGGAAGCATGTCTGGATCCGGCGCCATCATCGTTATGGACGACTCCACCGATATCGTGGAAACCCTGTCCAACATCGCCGAGTTTTACGCCCACGAAAGCTGCGGCCAGTGCACTCCGTGCCGGGAAGGCTCTCTTTGGATGAGCCAAACGTTGAGCCGCCTCTCCGACGGAGGCGGACGCCGACGGGACGCGGACGATCTCCTACGCATCGCTCAAAATATTCAAGGGCGAACCGTTTGCGCTTTTGGGGAAGCGTGCGCTTGGCCGGTGCTTAGCTTCGTGAACAAATTCAAAGACGAATTCGAGGAGCGCGGCCTTCGAAACGAAAGACAAAACGCCGAGGAATCCGCTTCTTAAAACTTCCAAACGACAACATTTCCCGGCAAAGATTCCTTTCATCTCTATGGCGAAGCAAGCAGACAAAACAGCGCCTCCCGTCGGCGAAACCGTCCTCATCAAAGTGGACGGGAAGGAAGTCGCCGCTCCCAAAACAATGCCGGACCCAATCACCGGAGAACCAACGCCAACAACCATGATTCAGGCATGCAAAATGGCCGGCGTGGAAATTCCGCATTACTGCTACCATCCGAAACTGCCCGTGGCCGGCAACTGCCGCATGTGCTTGGTCGAGTTTGGTTTGCCGGCAATGGGACGGGATCGAAAGCCCGTTCTCAACAAAGACGGCGCGCCGCAAATTCAGAAGATGACCCTCCCTTACGAACCGGGCGCGCCCCGAGGCGCCATTGCCTGCGCGACGCCGATTTCCCCCGGAATGGAAATCTATCCGAACTCGGCGGCCACCAAACAAATGAGAGAGTCCGTGTTGGAATTCTTGCTGGCCAATCACCCGCTGGATTGTCCGATATGCGACCAAGCCGGGGAGTGCAAACTGCAGGAATACTCTGTGGAACACGGCCGATCTGAAAGCCGATTTGCCGAGACCAAAGTCCACAAACCTAAGCAAGTAGACTTGGGGCCGCGGATCATGCTGGACGCCGAACGTTGCATCCTTTGCGAACGTTGCATTCGATTCTCCCGCGACGTTGCCGGCGACGACGCGCTGGGTTTCGTTCGGCGCGGCGCGCACAGCACGTTGACGGCCTTTCCCGGCCGGGCTTTTGACAACAACTACACGCTCAACACCGTCGACATCTGCCCCGTCGGCGCCCTTACCTCAAAAGACTTTCGCTTCCAAATGCGCGTCTGGTTCCTCAAAGAAACACCCAGCCTGTGCGCCAGCTGCGGCACGGGCTGCAACATCACAATCAGCTCCCGGGAAGAAAAAATCTACCGCTACGAACCGCGAGAAAACGACGCCGTCAACTCCTGCTGGATGTGCGACGCCGGCCGGCTCAACTACAAGTGGATCGGCCGCAAAGACCGCCTCCTCCGCCCAAAGCGGAGCGGAAGGGCGAGAGTGGAGTGGACGCAAGCCCTCCAAGCGATTGCCGAACATTTTCGTTCGGCAGCGCCGAAGACGACCGCCATCATCGCCTCGGCCCGGCAAACCACCGAAGAACTGTATCTCCTCCGAAAGCTTGCCGATCACTTGGAGGCAATCACCGACGCGCCGGCGAGAACCGGAGAAGCCGATCCTTTGCTGGTCAACGTCGACAAGAATCCCAATTCCAACGGCGCCCGTCTTTCGGGATTCTGCTTTACCGAAATGGGCATCAACCTGCCCAAAATCGCCGCCGGGATTCGGAGCGGAAAAATCGCCAACTTAATTGTGTTCGGCGAGGACGTCACCCGCCACGGCATCGACGCCTCCTTGCTGCAAAAGCTGGATTTCCTCGTGGTTTCGGACGTCTTGCCGAACCAAACAACCAAAAAAGCCAAGTTCTTGTTGCCCGGCTGCGCCTACGCGGAGAAACGCGGCACTTTTGTGAACGCCAAAGGCAGGCTGCAGCGCTTTCTCAAAGCGGTCGAAGGCCCCGGCGAATCGCGTCCCGAAGCCGAGTTCCTCGCCGAACTCGTTTCTCAAATCACCGGGGAAAAATATCCGGCAAGCATGGAAGGGCTTTTCAACAAAATGGCCTCCGAAGTGAAAGCCTTTGCCGGGATTCGATGGAAAGACATCGGCGAGTTCGGCGTCGACGTGCCGATTTAAAAGTTCATCCGTCATGGAAGCGATTTCCGAAACAACTTCAATTACAGGAAACATCGGCGGCGGAGGGTTCGAGATTTTTTGGTTCGGCCTTCTCAAAGTGGTCTGCGTGCTGGCGATTTTGTTCCCGATGATCGCCTACTCGGTAATGGCCGAGCGGCGGATTGCCGCGGCCATTCAAGGCCGCATTGGTCCAAATCGAGTGGGGCCGTGGGGGCTTCTTCAACCGCTGGCCGACGGCTTGAAGTTTCTTTTGAAGGAAGACTTTACGCCAAGCCACGTTCGCAAGGTTTATTTCTGGCTAGCGCCGGCGGCGGCTATGATCCCCGCGTTTTTGACGGTGGCCGTCATTCCCTTTGGATCCAAGCTGGGCGGGCAAGACATGGTGATTGCTGATTTGAACGTCGGCATTCTTTACACCTTCGGCATTGTTTCGCTGAGCGTTTACGGGATTGTTCTGGCCGGCTACGCCTCCAATTCCAAGTATCCGTTCTTGGGCGGCATTCGCGCCGGCGCTCAAATGATTTCCTACGAAATCGCTATGGGCATGTCCGTCATTCCCGTGTTTCTGCTGGTTGGGGATTTGAATCTGGGCAAAGTGATCGCCTACCAAGCGGACGAGGCGTGGCTTATTTTCCAACAACCGCTCGCCTTTGTCATCTTTCTGGTGTCCGCTTTTGCCGAAACCAATCGGCTTCCGTTTGACTTGCCTGAATCAGAAACTGAACTGGTCTCTGGCTATCACACCGAGTACAGCTCGATGAAGTTCGCTCTCTTTTTCCTTGGCGAATACGCCGCTATGATTGCCGTTTCCGCCATCGTGGTCACGCTGTTCATGGGCGGTTGGACGTTGCCCTTTTTTGGTTTGGACCGTCCGGCGGACTCTATTTTCGGCGGGCTGATTCACATCGGCGTCTTCCTCGCCAAGGTAACGTTTCTTATGGCGCTGTTTGTTTGGGTGCGTTGGACTCTGCCGCGTTTTCGCTACGACCAGTTGATGGATTTGGGTTGGCGGCGCTTTCTTCCGTTGGCGCTGGCCAACATCGTCGTTACCGCCTTTTGGCTTTGGATCACAAGATAACCAGCCGACTTGCAATATAAACTTGTAACATAACATGATTGTAGAACGAAAAAAACTCAGCTTGTGGGAACGGCTGTATCTTCCCGCTATTTTTAGCGGCTTTCGGGTCACCTTGCGCCACTTTTTCCGGCGCAAAGTGACGATGCAATATCCCGAAGAGAAATGGGTTGTCCCAGAAGGCTATCGAGGCGCTCCCTACCTCGTCACCGACCAAGACGGACGCACAAAGTGCGTTTCCTGCCAACTCTGCGAATTTGTTTGCCCGCCGAGGGCCATTCGCATTGTGCCGCCCGGCCCCGCCGTCAATAAAAAGGCAGGCAACGTGGAAAAAGAGCCGGCCGACTTTGAGATTGACATGCTCCGTTGCATCTTTTGCGGTTATTGTCAGGAAGTCTGCCCTGAGGAGGCAATTTTTCTTCAAGAAGACTACTCGTTGACCGGCGAGTCTCGGGAGGAAATGATCTATCATAAAGACAAACTTTTGCGTCTTGGCGGCACACATCAAGACGGCGTTCGGAAATGGGAAAAGAAACAAAAAGAGGCACAGGCGCAAGGCGTTCTATGACGCCCGCCTCGTCTGGTTTATCATGACTATTAGGTGTTTCCATAAGCAAAGATATTAGAAAGCGGATAGGTTTTATATGGACAATCTAAGAGTTTTATATTATTCGCAAATAATTACAGCAATGTGCAAGGCAATCGTGATTCTTTCGTTGCTCATTTAAGGGACAATCTGTGATAACCACAAAAACAACAAGGAAAAAGGAGAGACAGACTGCCTCCTCACAACGAGAAGAATGGGCGGGCGATTCTGGGAAGGATGCCGGCCGAGCCGTTTGCTAATACTCTTTCAAAATGACGGACCTTTTATTCTATCTCTTTTCGGGGCTGACACTGCTTTTTGCGTTTCTGGTGGTGGCTAACCCGTTCAGCCGCAATCCGGTGACCAGCGCCATGTTTCTCGTGCTGGCCATTGTGTCGATGGCCGGGTTGTTTGTCTTGCTTCACGCCTTCTTTTTGGCGGCCGTCCAGATTCTGGTTTACGCCGGCGCGGTGATCGTTCTGTTTCTGTTTGTCATCATGCTTCTGGACCTCCGCGAGGAGGAGAAGCGACGTTTTCGGTTTCTGGGGCTTGTTGCCGGAGGGCTTGGGTTGGCCTCCCTTGCGCTGGTGATGATTCAAACCATTGCGGCGGCGAATCCGGGCGCGGGGAAAATCCCCGAAACCGAAGGCGGCGCCTTTCCTCTCGGCGTCTCTTTGTTTACGAACTACGTGCTTCCCTTTGAGATTATGGGAGTGCTGTTGCTGGCGGCTATGGTGGGAGTCATTGTTTTAAGCAAAAAGGAAATTCTATAAATGCAAGTCGGATTAGAACATTATTTGGTGGTCAGCGCTTTGCTCTTCAGCATCGGCCTTTTCGGGGTGATCACGCGCCGAAATCTCATTTTGATTTACATGTCTTTGGAACTGATGCTCAATGCCGCCAACCTCGCTCTTGTGGCCTTTTCCCGATTCAACAATAATTTAGACGGCCAATTGATGGCGGTCTTTGTTGTCACCGTCGCCGCTTCCGAAGTTGCCGTCGGCCTGGCCTTAATCGTGGCTTTGTTCCGGCGGAGGCAAACGACCGACGTGAAAGACATTGCCACTTTAAAACTTTAACCTTCAAACAAACGGCCGTGCAGACCATTGCTTGGATTCTTCTTTTTCTGCCTCTTTTGGCGACGTTGATCATCACGTTTGCCTCCCTGCAAAATCAAAAACTCAGCGCGCATCTTTCCATCGGCGCCGTTGGGATTGGATTCCTCCTTAGCGTATGGCTGTTCGCTCAACATCTGCTGGACGGGAGCGCAGTCGCGCAGTCCACCGCAACGTGGCTGGCCGCCGGCCCTTTGCAGATTCAATTCGGCGTGCGTCTGGATTCGCTGAGCATTTTGATGCTCTTGGTGGTCACCGGCGTAGGCGGATTGATTCATTGGTATTCCCAAGCCTACATGGCCAAAGACAAAGGCTACTCCCGCTACTTCGCATGTCTGAGCTTTTTTACCTTTGCGATGCTGGGCGTCGTGCTGGCCGCGGACTTTATTCAGATGTTTGTTTTCTGGGAATTAGTCGGCGTTTCCAGCTATCTGTTGATTGGTTTTTGGTTCGAGAAATCCGCCGCGGCGGATGCCTCCAAAAAAGCCTTTCTTACCAATCGAATCGGCGACTTCGGCTTTTTGCTCGGCATCCTCATGATTTGGGGATTCGCCGGGACGCTAAACTTTGAGGCGATCAAAAGCCTCCTTGCTACCAACCCGGAAATGCTGGGCGGATTGGCCACCATTGCGGGTCTCTTGATTTTCTGCGGCGCCGTTGGCAAGTCGGCGCAATTTCCCCTTCACATTTGGCTCCCCGACGCTATGGAAGGGCCGACGCCGGTCAGCGCCTTAATTCACGCCGCCACCATGGTCGCCGCCGGAGTTTACATGCTATGCCGCGCCTTTCCCCTCTTTACGCCCGAAGCCTTGACCGTGATTGCCTGGATCGGGGGTGTCACCGCGCTTTTGGCGGCTCTCATGGCGTTGCAACAAGACGACGTCAAACGCATTCTGGCCTATTCCACTCTTTCCCAACTAGGATATATGGTGATGGCAATCGGCGTTCACGCGCCTGCGGCGGCGATGTTTCACCTAACTACCCACGCCTTTTTCAAAGCCCTTTTGTTTCTGGGCGCCGGCTCGGTCATCCTCGCCCTTGGCCATAAACAAAATATCTGGAAAATGGGCGGACTTCGCGCCCGAATGCCGACGACTTACTGGACTTTTCTGATTGGAACGCTCGCCCTTTGCGGACTCTTTCCTCTTTCCGGATTTTTCAGCAAAGACGCCGTGTTGGCCGCCGCCGCCGAACGCAACGCCATTCTTTTTGGAATTGGCATTCTCGTCGTCGGTCTAACGGCCTGTTACATGCTTCGGCTCTTTCTGGTTGTCTTTCGCGGTTCTCCTCGTTCCAACGCCGCGGCGCAGGCCGTCGAATCGCCCGGCGCAATGCACTGGCCTTTGGTGATACTGGCGGTTGCCTCCTGCGCCGCCGGTTTCTTTGGGGTTGAAGGTTTTGTCGCCCGCGCTTTAGGAATGGAAACCTCGCACAACTACGCCGTGTTGGCGGGCGCGCTCAGTCTTTTTGCCATGACGATGGGGGGCAGCGTGGCATGGGCTCTTTATGGAAAGGCGGAAACGGACCCCGTCCGGCGGCGTCTTCCGGTTCTTTCATCCATTTTGCGAGATCGGCTCTATCTGGATGCGATTTGCGAGATGCTCGTTCTGCTCACACACGAAACGCTGTCTCATCTGGCTATCCGCTTGGATCGCCTCGTGCTTTCCGGGTTTGCGGTTCGAGGCGCGCAAGGCGCGGCAAATTTGGCCGGACGAATGCTTCGAATGTTGCAAACCGGCAACCTGCAGACCTACGCCTTTCTCATTGCCGTCGGGATTGTGATCCTTATTTACGCCGTTGTCGGCCGCCAAATTCTTTAATTGTCATGCCACTTCTTTCCATTTTGATTGCCGTGCCATTCGCCGCCGCTGCGGTTTTGCTAATGGCGCCGCAAGGAAACGAACGCTTCTGCCGAAACATTGCTCGCGCCGCCGCCGCAATCACGTTTCTTCTTTCGCTGACGGTGTTTCTGCTCTATCCGCAAACAGCCGAAGGACCGGGCGGATTCAAGTTCTACCAAAAAGTCTCTTGGGTGGAATCGCTGGGCATCTCCTTTCAAGTGGGCGTGGACGGCATCAACGCCGGACTCATTTTGATGAGCGCGGCCGTGGCGTTGGCGGCGAGTTTTGCCTGCTGGGAAATCCATCGACGCCAACGGGAATTTTATTTTCTTTTTCTGCTGATGACCGGCAGCATCGTGGGCGCCTTTGCCTCGCTGGACATCTTTTTCTTCTACTTTTTCCATGAGTTGGCTCTGGTGCCGACCTTCATCATGATCGGTGTCTGGGGCCGCGGAGAAAGCCGCCATTACGCAACCTTCAAAATCACCGTCTACCTCACAATCGGCGCCATGCTGTCCCTTGTGGGATTGGCCGCTCTCTACCTTCAATCCGGAGCAAAAACCTTCGACATGATCGAGTTGACAAATCACGTGAAGACCCATCCCCTTCCGGCCGACCAACAGAACCTCATCTTCCCGTTACTGCTCTTTGGATTTGGCATCTTGGTTTCGTTGTGGCCGTTTCACACTTGGGCGCCCATCGGCTACGGCGCCGCGCCCGCGGCGACGGCCATGCTTCACGCCGGGGCGCTGAAGAAGTTTGGGCTGTACGGACTCATTCGCCTGGCCATTCCCGTGGTTCCCGAAGGCATCCGCACTTGGCTGACGGTGCTTTGCTTTCTGGCTTTAGGAAACATTCTCTTCTGCGGTTGGACGGCAATGCGTCAAAAGAATCTGCATTTTCTAATCGGTCACTCCAGCGTGGCGCACATGGGAATGGCTTTTTTGGGGATTGCCAGCCTCAGCCTGATCGGCGTGACCGGCGCCGTCGTTGTGATGGTCGCCCACGGCCTTTTGGCCGCGCTTTCCTTTGGGTTGAGCGGATACCTCCAACATCAAAAAGGGTCTGTTGATATCGGCCAACTTGGCGGCCTTCTTCGGCAAATTCCTTTCTTCGGCGTCTGCTTGACGATTGCCCTTTTGGCCGGCGCCGGCGTTCCCGGATTTGCCAACTTTGCCGGCGAGATACTCGTTTTGTTCGGCCTCTGGAGCGGTTCTTTGCCTTGGTTTGCGGTTGCCGGCGTTTGGGGCGCCCTCATTATTGGCGCCGTCTACTGCATTCGCGCTATCCGCAACGTCTTGCACGGCGCCGTTGGGGAGGGAAATCAGAATCTTGCCGATGCCAAGTCTTTATCCGACAAACTGCCTTTCGTTCTCCTAATCGCCCTGTTACTCATTTTCGGCGTTTATCCCCGGCTCTTGACGGACGAGGCCGCCCGCAGCGCAAAGCCGTTGATCCTTCAAGCCAACGGAGTCTCCGTTCCACCGGCCGGTTCGGAGGCGGGCGACGTTTCCGCCGCCTTCGAATCCGCGGATTCTGGTTTTTGATTCAGAAACGAGAGATTATGAACATTTCACTTGGGATTTCGTTGAGCATTCTTGAGATCGCCGTCGCGCTCTGGGGCGTGGTCTTGTTGCTCGTGGATTTATGGACGCCGTCTGCCCGCAAGCCCCTTCGCGTTGGCTATCTTGCCGTCGCCGGGCTAGGGGCGATCTTTGTCGGCTCGTTCTTCGTCAATCTGCCGGAAACACCTCAACTTGTATTTAACGGCATGCTTGCGCAAGACCGTCTCGCTCTCTTCTTCAAACAATTATTTCTTCTGGCGGCCATTGCCGTCCTTCTGCTTTCCATTGATTTTGCTCCGCGAATTGCATCGGGAATTTCCGAGTTTTACGTCCTGACGATTTTTGCGCTGGCCGGAATGATGTTCGCAGCGTCGGCAAACCACTTTGTTATGGTATTTGTTTCGCTGGAGTTGGTGGCCATCGTTTTTTACATTCTGACTGGCTTTCTTCGAAACCAAACAGCGTCTCTGGAGGCTGGCGTCAAATATCTGATCCTCGGAGCGCTCTCCTCCGCTTTTCTCGTTTACGGCATTGCCTTGATCTACGGCGCTTCCGGGAGCATGGCTTTCCCGGAAATTGCCGAAAATGCCGAAGCCAACCGCGGCTCGTTGCTTTTCCAACTAGGCTTGCTTTTTGTGCTGGTCGGGCTTGGTTTCAAGATCGCCGCCTTCCCCTTTCAATTCTGGGTTCCCGACGTTTATCAAGGCGCGCCCACGCCCGTGGCCGCTTTCCTTTCCATTGGCTCCAAGGCCGCCGGGTTTGTCTTGCTTTTACGCGCGCTGTTCTTTGCGGCGCCTCATTTGGCTTCTGAGTGGAAAAATTTGTTTATCTTTTTGGCTGCCTCGACGATTCTCTACGGCAACCTGTGCGCCCTGCCGCAGCGCAATCTCAAGCGGCTGTTGGGCTACTCCAGCATCGCCAATTCAGGCTACCTTCTTTTAGGCATTGCGGCCGGCGGCCGGGATGGAGCTAGCGCCATTCTCTTTTACCTTGGCGGCTATCTCTTTGCCGTGGCCGTCGCCTTCGCCGTCCTTATGCTTGCCAGCCGTCAAACGGGAACCGAAGACATTTCCAGCTTGACCGGGCTTCACAAACGTTCGCCGTTTCTGGCCTTGGCGATGACGCTTTCTATGGTCTCCCTTGCCGGCATTCCGCCTTTGGCCGGATTCTTCGGCAAATTTCTGCTTATTTTGGCGATTGTCGAACAAGCGCCCAGCCATGCGCCTTACTATCTATTGGCCGGCGTTGCCATCATCGGCGTCGTTCTTTCCATTTACTACTATTTCGGCGTCGTCCGCGCAATCTATTGGGACAAGCCGACAACTGAAATCGTTCCCTTGCGCCCCAGCCTGCCTATGCATCTTACCGTCCTGGTCGGCGTCGCAGGAATGCTAGGCATCGGCATCTTGCCCGACTTCCTGCTCAAAGCCGCCAAACAAGCCGTTGACGCCTCCTTGCCCTTTTGAATCTTCCTTTGCCCCTCTCATTTCCCTTGTTTCCTGAAAATCCTTTTGACGTGGAAAAAGAGCAAAACATGAAGCAGCCGCGTCGCAAAAATATGACGGTGCCGATTCTAAAAACGATGGGAACGGCGGGGCTTTGCCTTTTGGGCTTTGGCTGGTGCGCGGTTGAATCTTCGGCCGCCGGCCTAGTTTGGAGCGAGCTGCCTTCGTTGCCAGACAAACACGGATTTGCGGGAGCATTTGCCGGCGTCTCCGGCGGCAACCTCATCATTGCCGGCGGCGCCAACTTCCCAGAAGGCCCGCCTTGGCGCGGCGGCGCCAAAGTTTGGCACAATTCAGTGTTTGCGCTGGAAAGTCCCTCCCAAGAATGGAGGCCAATCGGGCAGTTGCCCATCCCTCTCGGATACGGCGTTTCTGTTACATGGAAAGACACAATCCTCTGCGTCGGAGGAAGCGACTCCTCACAACACCGCAGAGACGTAATCGCGCTACGTTGGAACGGCGAGCAATTGGAAATCATTGGAGGCCCCGCCTTGCCGATTCCTTTGGCAAACGCAGCCGGCGTAATCGTTGACGACTCCCTCTACTTGGCCGGCGGAAGCGAATCTCCGCACAGTCTCCGCGCTTCCAACAAGTTTTGGAAACTAGACCTCTCCAAAGGCTTAATAGAAGGCCGTTGGACGGAGCTTCCCTCTTGGCCGGGACCGGAGCGCATCTTGTCGGCAATAGCGGTTCAAAACGGAAAAATTCTTCTCGTCAGCGGGGCTCGATTGATGCCGGACAACGACGGCAAAGCAACCCGCCAGTTTCTAAAAGACGCGTACGCATTCGATCTCAAAAGCCAAAGATGGACAGCAATCAGCGGCCCGCCGGCACCGCTTGTCGCCGCTCCCAATCCCGGCATTCCTCTCGGATACGCCGACGTGCTCTTCTTGGCGGGAGACGACGGCGAACACTTCTTCCAGCAAGCCGAATTAAAAGAAAATCATCCGGGATTCCCCGTTCCATTGTACCGCTACAACACAGTGACCGATCGCTGGACGGATGCGGGAGAATTTCCCCGCGTTCAAGATGACGGAGGACATCCGCGAGGCAACGGAGGAACCTTTCCGCCAGTTACAACTCCCGTCGTTTCATGGCAAGGCCAATTCGTATTGCCCAGCGGCGAGATTCGGCCGGCGGTGCGAACCCAAAAAGTGCTGGGAGTTTCTTTTCAGCCGGCAAGACCGGTATTTGGAGCGGCGAATTGGATCGTCTTGACCGTTTATCTGCTCGGAATCGCCCTCATCGGTTTCCAATGCTCCCGAAGCGAAGCCGGCGCCGAAGGCTTCTTTCTGGCCGGCCGGCGAGTTCCTTGGTGGGCCGCCGGCCTCAGCATTTTTAGCACATTGCTCAGTGCCATCACTTATTTAACCATCCCCTCCAAAGCCTACGCAACGGATTGGACTTTGCTTTTGGTGAATATAACGATTTTTGCCGTCGCGCCCATCATCGCCTGCATCTACCTCCCCGTTTTTAGAAAAAGCGGCGTCACCACAATTTACCAATACTTAGCCGCGCGCTTTGACCGCTCCGTGCAACGGTTCGGCAGCGCGTCCTTCATTCTTCTTCAATTGGCGCGAATGGGCGTCGTGCTGTTCCTGCCGGCTTTGTCTTTAGCGGCCGTTACCCAAATGGATTTATATGCATGCATTGCGCTAATGGGCGTATTGGCGACGCTTTACACGGCGCTGGGCGGAATCAAAGCCGTCGTATGGACGGACGTTCTCCAAACAATCGCGCTTCTCGGCGGCGCTTTGGCCGCCTTGTTAATCATGGCGAGCAACATCGACGGCGGCTTCGCCGGCTTGCTTTCCACCGGATACGAAACGGGAAAATTCCACTGGGCAAACTGGAACTTCAATCTCCTCACAGAATCCGTTCTCGTTGTCCTGATCGGCGGATTCTTCACCAACGCCCTCGTTCCTTACACCTCAGACCAAACCGTAGCCCAACGCTACCTCGCCACGCCCAACGAATCAGACGCCCGCCGATCCCTCTGGCTAGGAGCGACAATGACGATACCGGCCACACTCCTATTCCTGCTATTAGGAACCGGCCTATTTGTCTTTTACCGCGCTCACCCCGAACTGCTGACACCGCTAGAAACATCGGACCAAATTTTAGCATGGTTCATTGCCGATCAAATGCCAGCAGGCCTTGCCGGACTTGTCATTGCCGGTCTCTTCGCCGCTTCCATGTCCAGTCTGGATTCCAGCATGCACTCCATCGCCACCACCGTTGTAACCGACTGGTGGAAGCCCGCGTCCAAACTCAAAAACAAAACAACCAACGAAACCCTCTGGCTGCGCCGCGCCCGCCGAATCACTTTCCTTGCCGGCTCCTTCGGCACGGTTTCCGCTCTGGCCATTGCCGGAATGGAAATCCAGTTTCTATGGAACTTTACCCTCAAAATGATGGGACTGCTCGGCGGCACATTGGCCGGCGTCATGGCCGTTGGAATGTTCCTGCCCAAAGCCCAAGCGCGCCATGTATGGTACGGCATTGGCGCTTCCATTGCTACATTAATCTTCATAAAATTCCTCACTCCAATTCATAGCTTGTTATACGCCTTCTTCGGAGCGACAAGTGTAATCCTAGTCGCCGCCGCAACTTCCCTATATCTTCCCCAAAAAACCGACGCGCGCTAAGCCCAGTTTTCTAATGCCAACTCAGGAAAAACATTAGCGCAACTGCACTTGGAACTGCGCAGGATCCTTGCCGCACGCTCGAATAAAGCGACGGCTTCTAAAAACTATGTCTTTCGATCCCAAGCGCGTGTTCAAATTTTTACCCCAAAAGTAGTTCTTAAGTTTCCAAGGAATATCATTTGGCAATAGAAGTTTTTTCTCAAACAACCATTCAACGACTAATTCGTACATTTCCTTCCAAGTCTGAGAAGGAACGCTTTTTACACCATTCGGAAATCCCAAGAATATAGGATGGCGGCTGCCGGTTATAGAAACGGTCTTACCTAATTGGGAAAGATTATACCAATGTCTACAATCTTGTCCACGATCTTCCCGATCCAACGCCTCGTCCCGCTTATCTTTCAAATCCTCGAACTTTGGCTTGAAGGGCTCAATGATCTCGAGGATTTTGTCCCGAATCGGCGAGGTTGGTATTAAAAGGCGGTCGTAGTTGTTAGCAAGTTTCTTCAACAATGTCTTGGTGATCTTTTTGTTGGCGGGGATGATGATTTCGGCAGTTTCAGAATTGCAAACCTCCAGCGGAATTTTCTCCCCCAACAGAATGCCGCTCAACTCATCGATCAACTGATTCAGGAGTTCTTTCCTTTTGCCGGCTTGTAAGTCATCTCCCTCCGTGCTGGTCGTTTCCGCAAGGGAAGGATCCTCTCGGGCATCGCCGAGTTTTAATCCGAAGCTCTGCAATTTCTCCTTGATTTCGTTGAGAGATTTTTTGCCGAAGTTGCGATATTTTAACATATTGGCTTCGGACCTTGCTGCCAACTCTCCCACCGTGGTAATGTTGGCGTTATTTAAGCAATTGACGACTCGATTGCTGAATCCAATTTCGTTTACGCTCTTTTTACTGAGTTCCAACAGTCGCGCGCTCTCATCGTCCCTCTGTTTCCCCTCGCCTGAAACCGGCACAGAACCCGCCGTGTTCAATAGACTTTCCGCGCGCCGCAATAGGTACATCGCCTTAATTAGCGTGCTGATGAAAATCGCCTGCTTATTTACCGGCCGACTTTTCAGTTCCTTCAACTCACTCCGCCACTTGTCCAGTTCTGCCTGCAGATTGTCCACCATCCTTACACGCGCATGACTTTCTTGCACCCAACCTTGCGGTCGTTCCGTTTTCGGCAAAGTGTCAATATATTTGTCGAATAACGCACCCAATGCGCCGTCATCTTTCAATTCCGCCTCACGCTCTTCGATAAGCGAGCGCAGTTCACTGCGCCGGGCATCATCGGGGCCGACGATAATCTCCCGCTCCGCCTTCAGCAGCTCTTTGAACGGAGCGAGCAGCCGGACGTCCCAGTCGTCATTAATCTCAAAAGCACTGGCGGGAATCATTCCGTCCTCCCTATCATCGCAGATGTTGACTGACCAGTTTAGTTTGTTCAGCGGCGGCGCTACCGGCAAATGCGCTTGTATGTGAGCACCAATATGGCACAGGTCGCAAACTGGCGGGTGTTTATCGCCGCAATGGTGTTCGTATTCCCAGCGCCGCCATGCGCGCCACTTGCCGCAGCGTTTGCAGTCTTTGCCGAAGGAATAGGTCACATCCCCGGCAATGATGACTGGCGGCGGGCGACGCCGTCAAGCACTTTTCGCACCAGACCACCGGCGCATCTCCGGCCGTCGCTTGGCCGCGCGGTTGCAGCGACCATTCCCGGTTCTCCTCCGGCAGTCCGTGCTTTCCTGAGTTGTCCGCCAAGTCCAGAATGATGTAGTTGCCGCCATCCGGTTTGGGGCGCAGTCCCCGTCCCTCATTTGCAAGTAGATCGCCAGACTCATCGTAGGGCGGGTGATAAGAACGCAAGAGGCGTCTGGCAAATCAAAGCCTTCGGTGGCGATAAGAACGTTGACCAGCACTTGGACGCGGCCTTCCTTGAAACCCGTCGATGGCAGCTTTCCGTTCCGCGGGCGGAGTCTCGCTGAGGAGAACCGCTGCTTTGACACCGGCATCGTTGAACACGGAAGTCAGGTTGCGGGCGTGTTTCTTCGAGACTGCGTAGGCGATAGTTTGCCGGTTGCCTGCATGTTCCTGCCAAAACTGCAATGCGCCGGCGGTCATAATGTTCGGGGAGTTGGCCTGCTCAATCCCGCTTTCGGTGTAATCGCCAAGCGTGCGGTTAACGGCCCCGCCAATGATGCGCTGCTTCGGCGGCGGCATCAGTGTTTGCGCTGGGCACAGATAGCCTTGCGCTTGCAGTTCCGCAACTTGCGGCCCGCAGAGCAGTTCGTCAAAGAGATGGTCAAATCCTTCTTTTTCCGACAACCGCCAGGGCGTAGCCGTCATTCCAACTACGGGGCCGGGCCACTGGTGGATTGCCCGTTCCCAGCCTTTGGCGGCTGCGTGGTGGGATTCGTCAACAATCATCAGATCAGTAGGGCGGTATTGGTTCCAAACTTCCCGTCGGGCGGTTTGGAGGCTGACCTTCTGCGCCATGAGAATGACTACTCCGCCGGCCATTGCCGGCGCGCCATCGCCGGGTGTCCATCTCACATTGGTAATGACAGAAACGCCGGCTTTGGTGAGCATTTCCCGTGTCTGCTTGGCTAGTTCCTTGCGATGGGTGAGCCAGACGGCTTTGCGCCCGCTGGTCAGCCAATCTACCAGCAGATCGCCGGCGATAATGGTTTTGCCGCCTCCGGTGGGCAGTTGCATCATCAAGCGGACCTTAGGATTGGATACCAGCACATCTTGCACACGGTCCAGCAATTCCTGCTGATAGCGACGCAGTTCAATAGCCATAATGGAGACCCCTTTTGTTTGGTCGGCTTTCGCTCAATAACATGTCGAGAATCTTTATTATTCTTGCTTGTTAAATAATTTGCTTAGTCTTTCTCGCACTGCGTCAATTTTCATAAGTTCTCGCAAAAAGTAGGCCAAGTTCCTCTCTTGATCTTTGCCTCTGCTTTTTACAATCTCATCATAATCCAGTTCCAATAAGTTGCAAAATTCCCGCCCAGTCAGAACTTCGCCAATATTGATCTTGTTCTTCAGTCCCTCTACAATTGCCTTTTTGCTATCCTGATTAAAGCAACAAATATATGGCTGGACAGTATAGTGGATACGATGCGCATTCTGCTGTGTAAAGGCGTGCAGCATTCTCCTTTCAGCAGACGCTTTTTTGATATCGAACTGATGGCCGTCTTTGAGTTCAATAACGTAGCAAGATTGTTTATCATCTCGCCTTTTGAATATTAGAAAGTCAGGCTCCGCTTCAGAAGAATCCAAGGTATTGCACCTTTTGATTTGCAGTTTTGTCGCCATAAACACGCCTTCCTGCATAATCTCTATTTCCAAAAAAGCATCCAAATCTTCGATTTGCCGAAGCCTATTCTGAATCATTCGTTCCAGTTCGCTGCCGGACGCTATCACCGTTCCTTGCACCTTGCTCATCAGCGCGCCAAGGGCTTTTATTCCGAACAGCCTTTCGTATGCTCCTGAACTGCCTGTTGTTTTTCTGTCTTCCAGTTTTGCCATAGGGCAATTACCCGTTTATATCGCATCCTAAAAAGTTTCTGCGCTCGTTTATTGCGGCCGTCATTACGGAAAACGAACCTGCAGCTGGATCCACAATAATGTCGCCTTCATTGCTGACGGCGGCGATGAGTTTGCTTTGCAGGTTTATGGGTTTTTGGTGGGCGTGTTTTCCATTGTTAACAATCTTCTCTTCCCAAATGTCGCGGATGTTGTGGATTTTCCAAACGCCCTTTGCCTTTTTGGGAAGTTTCTGCAAAACAACTAGATATTCTCCCACTCTTCTGGTGCGATAGCCCATTCCCATTTTTACTTTGTTCCAATTGATTAAGTCTACTATGTCCAACGCCGTTCCGTCCATCCATGCGCTAAAGCCTTGGCACAAGTGGAACTTGTCCATCCATAGGAATAAATGCCCGGAGTGGATCAGAATTCTGTTTATTTCTTGGATAAACTCCGCAATGACTTTTTCACTCATTTGCGGCAGTTCCGTTCTTTTTCGGCCTCTTTTTTCGCCTTCGTTGCCGTAACTCATCTTGTCTAATATTCCGCGATATTGAGGATCGAAGAATACGACTGGAAAAGATGTTTCCGGCAATTGGGATAAAAACTCCCTGCCTTCCATCTTTAATCGAGTATTTGTTTTTAGATGCTTCGGCAATGCAATGTTTGGGGTTGTGACATCTCGGACGAGAGAGAATACATTGGCGGTTTTTTGAGTGGATGCATTCATGTTGATTTACGATTTTGGTTTTTTATATGCGGAATCAAACAGTGATAAAATAGCATTCGGCAAAGCCCAATGCGGCGGATGTTCTAAAAATCCTTCCGCCGTTGGGTTTTGCTTTTCCAACGGTTTTTCGGCGTTTGTGAAAAACAGATTTTTATCAGTTCTCTTGGATGGAGACGTCGTCGATGTAGAAACCGGGAAGAGGGGAAACATCATCCGTTTGGAGGAGGAATTCAACTTTAATTTTTCCGCCAACGGAAGGGCCGGCCAGCCGAATGGAGCGTTGCGTCCAGCCATTGACGGCGCCGGCTTCGCGGAAGACTTCTTGGAGGATTTCGTTTGAATCGGCGTCGATGATGTTGACTGATACGCTGTGATAATCTTCCTCGATGTCCACACTGTGAAACTCGACAAAGCTCAAGGTGGCCACGGATACGCGAGACAAGTCAATTTCAGGGGATCGAAGGTAGGCGTCGGTATTCGCTTCAAAGTCGCCGTCCAAGTCTGTTCCATAGCAGTTGGAGCCGCTAAATGCGGCGCCGGGGCCGTTTTGCGGAGCGCCCAGTTCCCATTCGTCTTGGTTGCCGCCGTGCGTCCATCCCGGAGCGCCGGATTCAAAGTCATCGAAAAAGAGAGGCGGGGGAGGAAGGGAAACTACTTGATAGAAGCCGATGCCGTCGGACGGCGGCGAAAGAGTAACTTCAAACAAACCTTCTTCTTCCAAGGCGGAGGGGACGAGGTCGGCCAAGTCGTTCCACTGGTTTTGGGCGAGCATTGTTTTCATTTGCACCGCGTGACTGCGATTGGCGAAGGGCGTAAAGAAAACTAGGCGAAGATTGCCGTCTTCCATCGTGATGTCTTGGATGCGCAACGGCGCCAATCCTTCCGAAAGAGGTTTTCCGTTGAGGCCGTTGTGGTAGATGGACAGAATGTCGTTGGGAGACAAGGCTCTTTGCCAAATGCCCAAGTCGTCCATCAATCCTTGATAGGGGCGATCAACTGACGATGGTTGAACTTGGTAGTTGCCGAGGACGAGGGGGTTGGAGTTGCCCTCGCCCAGCCTGCCACTTAGAGGGGCGCCGACGGCTTCGCCGTTGTGATACCAATGAATGGCGCCGTTTTTTACTATGTAGGCAAAGTGTTGCCAAACTTCGGCGGCCACGGTGTTTGGAGGCGTCGAGTAGGGCGTTTTGCTGACGCCGTGCACGCGGGCAATGCCGCCGTTGATTAATACAAAGTCGTAGTTGACGTCTTTGCGGAAGACGCGGTCAAAGTCTGTGCCGCCGCTAAAAAGCACCGGATTCAACCATACGGAAATCGTGGCTTCGGTGCCGAGCGTCAGCAAGTCGTTGTGAGGAATTTCGATGAAGTCGTCTTCGCCGTCGAAGGAGATCGCCTTGCCGACAATTCCTTCGTCAACCAGCGGATTGTCGCCAAAGTTGAAGAGGGTTCCATTGAGTTCGTTGTCGCCAGCGTCGAGGAGATTGTCTCCTTCCACGGAGTCAAAGGAATAGTGCGCCGCCAGCCCGCTGGCAATGTTGTCCAGTTCCTCCACGGTCAGCGCGGCGGCTTGGCTTACGGTTTGGCCTTGATCGTTGGTGACTTGGACGGAGTAAAGGCCGGCGTCTTTGGGAAGGAGGCGAATCAAAGTCAAACGGTTTTCCGTCGCTCCTTCAATTGGCTCGCCGTCTTTGAGCCATTGATAGCGCACGGGGCGTTTGCCAGTGGCCACGATTTGGAAAACGGCGCTGGCGCCTTCGAGCTTTTTCTGGGAAAGGGGTTGCACTTCGACAACCGGCGGGCCGGAAACGTCCTTCCCTGCGGCTTCGAGAATCTCGGACTCTCGAAGGGGACGCGCCCAAATGGACAGCTCATCCAAAACGCCGTTCAAATAGCGGGCAACGGAATCCACTTCGGCGTCATAGCCGCCGATTGTGAGGACTTCGGAACCAACTTCGCCAAGCCCGCCTTCGGCCGCTTCGCCGATTGGGAAACCGTTTTTGTAGAAGAAAACAAAGCCGCCTTTGTAGACGATGGTGAAGTGTTGCCATACGTCGAGCTCGACCGATCCTTGCGGCAGGTTGGCTTCCCATCCCTTGCGCGCCACGGTGCCGGGATCTGCCCCGTTTCCCCGCCGAACCACAATGGTTCGGGTGACGGTTCCGGGGTCGTTGATGACGCGAATGCCGAAGTGATTGCCTTTGCGCAGCACATAGCCGGCGCTGCGGTTGTAGGTGCCCGCGCTTTCCTCTTCGCCGTAAGTGTTCAGGCGAATCCAGAACGAAAAAGTGGCCTCCGTTCCAAGTTCGCTCAGCGCGGGATTATCGTCGACGGCAACGACGCTTTCCAGACCGTCAAAGGCAAGGCCGTTGTTGACTTGCCCCGAAGTCCAAGCGTCATCATCGGGGAATCCCAGCAATACGCCGTTGAGGTCGTTGCCCGAACCGTCAGCCGCGCTCTCGCCGGAAGTTTCGTCAAAAGCCCAATAGCCCGCGCGGCCGGTGTCCAAGTCTTCAACGGGGGTGACGGAAAGAACGGCCGCGTTGCTGATGGTTTCGCCGTGATCGTTTTGAACGCGCACGGTGTATTCTCCGGCGTCGGCTTGGGAAACGTCGGGAATGACCAGCGCGGGCTCGGTTGCCGCGCGAAGGGGTTCTCCGTCTTTGTGCCAAAGATAGCGCAAGACGCCGACGCCGTCTGCGGTGACGCTGAGCATTGCCGTGCCGCCTTCATAAAGCGTTTGGTTTTGCGGTTGCGAAGCGATTTCCGGCACAGTGGCTTGCGGCGGCAGTTCAAAATCGCCATCGAACACGGCGCGGATTTCCGCTGAGGAAAGAGGTCGTTTCCAGATCAGAACTTGATCCATCAAGCCGTTGAAGAAGCTGTTTCCATCATCGGAGCCGATGCGCAGAGGCAGTTGGCTGTCGTCAATCGGGCCGGGAACGTCAACGGAACCTTTGAGTTCGCCGTCAATGTAGGTTTTGGCCGTTGCGCCGTCAAAGACGCCGGCGATGTGATACCAAACGTCGGCCTCAAGCGAATCTCCAATGCCGGCGGTAAAGTTAGAGCCTCCGTGCTTGACTAGAAAGTTCATGCCGCCGGGGCGGACGCCTTGTAGAAAAAAGTAGTTGTTTCCTTTTTCCAGCATGCGGTTGCCGGCGCTTCCAGCGTCTAAGGGAACGTTGGAACGGAACCAAGCCATCACCGTCAACCCTTCGGTAACCTCGCCTCCGATGGCGTCTGCATCTGGAACTTCAACGTAGTTGGATCCGTTAAAGGCAATGGCGCCGCCCACTTTGCCCTCAACCCATTGGGAGTCGTCATCGGCAAAGTCCATCAAGATTCCGTCGTTGTTCCCGGCGGAATCCGAAGCGGTGAGGCCGCTGGTTTCATCAAAGTTCCATTCGGCAACGAGTCCGTCTCGAATGGAGGATTGGGCTTCGGCGGTCTTTTGAAGGCCTCCGAAGGCAAGCGCGAAAACGAGATAAAAGGGAGCGGATCGAAATAGAAAGTTGTGCATAAGCCAGTTCAATTAGGAATTTAGCGCAAAGTCAAGCATGCGCCCAAGCGGTTGTCAAGGATTACTTGCCGTTTGGTTTGAGTTGCGAAACCAAAAAATGCGGCGGCAGAAACGGGGAGGCGAGCGATTTTCTGATTCCATCGGCGCTTTGGGTCAAGCCAAGCCTTGATGAAACTCCTGCAAGGCGTTTACGGAATAGCCGCGTTTTTGGATCGTCGAAATTGCCGAGAGAGTGGCTTCGGCGCTTCCCAAAGTTGTGATGACCGGCACTTCGGCATACACGGCCGTTGTGCGGATTCGAACTTCGTCGCCGCGCGGCGTTTGCCCTGAAGGCGTGTTGATTACCAGTTGAATCTCTTTGTTCAGCAAGAGATCCAAAGCATTGGGACGCCCTTCGGAGACTTTGAAAATTTCCCGGACTTGCAAACCCGATTCCCGCAACACGACGGCGGTGCCCGAAGTGGAGATCAACTCAAAGCCGAGCCAGGCAAACTCCCGGGCAATCTTGCCCGCTTTTGGCTTGTCGCCGTCGCTAACGCTGATAAAAACGCTCCCCTTCAAAGGCAGGGAAAGCCCGGCCGCCAGTTGAGACTTGCCGAAGGCCGTTCCCAAGTCGGCGTCAATGCCCATGACTTCTCCGGTGGACTTCATTTCGGGCGACAACAAAATGTCCTGCCCGAGAAACCGGTTGAACGGAAAGACCGACTCTTTGACCGTCCAATAAGTTGGCCGAATTTCCCGCGTAAAGCCCAGTTCTGTCAGTGTTTTGCCCGCCATAATTCGGGCGGCCAGCTTTGCCAACGGCGCGCCAATGGCCTTGCTCACAAAAGGAACCGTCCGCGAAGCGCGAGGATTCGCTTCTAAAACATAAACGACGTCGTCCTTCACGGCGTATTGCACGTTCATCAATCCAATAATTTTCAACCGCCGCGCCATAGCGTGAGTGTATTGTCGAATGGTGGACACAACCTTTTCCGTCAAATGCGGCGGAGGCAGCACCATAGCGGCGTCGCCGGAATGAACTCCGGCAAATTCAACATGCTCCAACATCCCGCCCACAACCGCCGTGCCTTCCTCCGGCCGCTCAAATCGACCCACGTCCGCAATGCAGTCCACATCCACTTCCACTGCGTCTTCCAAAAACTTGTCCACCAACACGGGCCTTTGCGGAGAGGCCTCCACCGCATTGCGCATGTAGCGATTCAATTCGGAATCCGAAAAAACAATCTGCATCGCCCGCCCCCCAAGCACAAACGAAGGACGCACTAATACCGGATAGCCCAGTTCCCGCGCCGCCGCCAGCGCCTCGTCTACATTGCTCGCAATCCCGTTGCGCGGCTGCGGAATGCCCAAATCCCTCAACATCCCGGAAAAAAGCTCCCGATCCTCCGCCATCTCAATGCTCTTGGGCGAAGTTCCGATGATGTTTACTCCGTTCTCTTCCAAACCAATCGCCAAGTTCAACGGCGTTTGCCCGCCAAACTGGACGACCACGCCCCAGCACTTCTCGCGCTCGTAAATGTGAAGAACATCTTCCAGCGTCAACGGCTCAAAATACAGCCGATCACTCGTGTCATAATCTGTGGAAACCGTTTCAGGATTCGAGTTGACCATCAGCGTCTCGAATCCGTCCCCCTTCAGCGCAAACGAAGCATGAACGCAACAGTAGTCAAACTCAATGCCCTGCCCAATGCGATTTGGCCCGCCTCCCAAAATCATCACCTTCCGCGCCGCCGAAGCCGTCACTTCATCGTCGCCCCGATCCCAAGACGAATAATAATACGGCGTCCGCGCCTCAAACTCGGCGGCGCAAGTGTCCACCAAACGATAACTCGGCGCCAGTCCGGCCTCCCTTCTCGCCGCCCGAATGTCGGCCTCCGCGCGCCCGGTAAGAACTGCCAATTGCCGATCCGAAAACCCCAGCGTCTTTGCCCGTTCCAGCAACGCCGCACTCAAACCCTTCTTTCGCTCGCTCATCAAAACCCGCAAAGGATATACCAGCGCAACTCAACCCCGGCAAGCCATTGTTTCCCAAAACCCCTATCCCGCCAAAATTCTTGAATACCGCCAACTAATCTCAAACTCCACAAAAAAAAGCCGACTCTGGGGGAAATTGGCTTTGTTTGTCTTTGTTATGGAATTGAGCGCAATGATTAGAAACCAACCAACTAACAAACCGCCAAACAATCTAACAAACTAAACCGCCAATCAAGAAATCGCTATGCAACAAACCACAAGCCGCCAGCCAAACCCCAAACCGCAAGCAAGTTTTTTCCTTGTTTTGTTCTTAGTTTCCCTTTTCTCAACGGCTTCTAGTTTTCCTCTTGGCTGGATATTTCTTACTTGGCCATTTGCTCCATAATCATATCCAGAACCATCCGCTCCTCCGGCGTCAACGGCATCGGCCCCGCAGGCGTTTGCGTTGGCGCAGGTGGTTGCGGCACCAGAGGCCTCGTTGGCGGGTTCATTAACATCCCTTCCGGCGCAGGCTCTACTTTGCCTTCCTCTCGCATTGCCGCCACTTCCGCAGGAGTCGGCAAACTAACCGTTCCATTTTTTTCCACAATCACCGGCACAACCTCGCCTCGCTCATTAATCAAGGTGACATCCAACCCCTCGCGCCACTTCACCGGATCGCCATCCTTGTCTACCAGCTGGTTGTTCTTCACGGCCACCGGCGGAAACAACTCCGGCGCCACCGCCTTCAAAGACGGATCTCCTTCTTCGTAGCTGATGCGGAATTGGCGGGTTTGCTCGCCCCAATATTCCTGGCTCTCCCGATACCAACCCACATACGGCACCAGCAACTCTTCCTCCCCGTTAATCAAGGCCTCCGCATTTAACGATCTCGAATCCCATTTGCTTTTGCGCGACCAGCGTCGCCAAGAAAACGCTGGTTCAACCGTTCTGAACTGGTTAAAACTCCGAGAATGCTCCGATAACTTCCGAGAGATCTTTTTTAGGATTTACCATAGCAGTTTGCTGAGCGGATCCCCAGCATCGCGATGATATTGCACCAAGTGTTGGAAAATTTCGACTGCCAGCGCCGGATTGTCTCCTCGTCCGTGTTCTTTCAAGACGCGATAACACTGCTCAAACTCTTTGCTGAACCGCATCTCGTCCTGAAAAAACTGTTTGAGAATACTATGATACACTTCCCGTATATCTGTCCGTCCTGCTTCGTCGTTCCCATTGCTCGTGGAGACTCTGTTTTTCGGCATCGTTTATGTCAGAGGTTCTAGATCCCGTCCGATATTGATATGGCCAATCTGGATTAAACCTCACCGCCGGGTCATGAGTGGGCTTCCAAGGAAAATTGGTTTTCCAGTTGGCCAGCCATTTCGCTTCCGCTTTCTCCGCCTTTTCCCGGATCAATTCAGGTCTTGTTAGACGCTCGAAAGCGGATTCCGCCTTCTCTTTGAGAATTTCGGCCTTTACCTTCAATGGTACTGCCGTCGATTTAAGATGATCGTTTCGAATATTCTCTACGCTCTGTTCGTGTGGGCTAAGTTTGTAGCGTTCACTGCGAATGCTGAAGAACAGCACTGTGGTAAATACAATCACAACAACCCCGATCAACCATTTTACTTTCTTACTCATCGCTAATTTCTCCTTCCTTGAATTAGGGCGCGTTTACGTAAAAATTGCTGAAGATTTGACTCAAATCTCTGAAGTCTTGAGAGATTTTAGGGAAGAAAGGCAAAAAAGTGATGAATTCTCGAGAAAAGAAAATGTCGATTCCCGCAAAAAAAGATTGCCAAACAGCTGGATTTTTCATTTTCTCGGTCTTGAAGCAATAAATGCAGGAAGATTCGTCCATCGGGTCTCCCTGCTGAATGTCACAGTTTTGAACATGAAATGCATTGGGGGAATCGCATGCGTCTTTTCCCGTTTGCTACGGCGAACGGGCGGAAAAAGTTGTGTTTCTTTCCTGCTTTTGTTGTTTCAATTGGCCTGAATAAAGACACTTAAACAGCAAAGAAAGACCGCTTTATGCACAAATTAAATAACGAAAATAGGATTGACCGCTTCAAGGAAAGCGACGAGAATGCTCTTGAAATGAGAGCCAAGAAATTAAGGGAAATGGCCGCCACAACCGGCGTCTCCGTGATTTACGGACTGCTCTTCACCAACCTCGTGTTCGCGCCGTTGCTGCCGCATCTGGCCGCGCAAAACAACTCGCCAACCAACAGCGCCGGACGGCCAATCTACAACAACCCCGAATTCTACGACGCCGCCAGCCGAGAAGACTGCGACCGAATCCTAAAAGAAGTGCTGGAGAAGATTAAGAATACAACTGATGAGATAGACGATGCTTGGAAAGCAGCTGAGCGGTGCGACAAAAGGTATGGGGAAGAGCTGACAGACAACGATCTCGCTCACAGACGAGCGATGGCGCAAGCCGTGAAAGATGCCCGAGATCTATTTTGGGAATGCATGGGTTTCGGTGCCACAGCAGGAGGAGGGACTACTACGGTTGGTTGGATAGTCACGAAGATAAAAAGAGATACAGTTACCGTGACGCGCTTTGGAGTCGCCGCCGGTGCGGGAGTCGTCGTCGGCATTGGCGTTTTCATAGCATGCAAAGAAACTAGGGACGACACCGTGCAAAGCCTAATCGACGTCCCCAACAAAACAAAAGAGCATGCCGATAAAGTGTCCTTGACGAAAAGAGATGAATGCCGAGAAGACACCAATTATTGGCGTGTAAAAAGAAGGTACGACAATTGGCATCGGCGACGTGGCGGCAAGAGAGACCACGGCGGGCATTGGTGGGCCCTAAGACGAGCCAACTCGGATCACGAAAATGCTTGGAACAGTTCCCTGTCGGCGACTGCGGCACAACAGACTAACTTTGGAATTGGACGAACAACAAGATAACGAAACTTTTTACTTACTAATACAATGAAAACTTTACTTACCTCTTTACTTACCTACATTTGCGGATTTGGAATTACGACGCTGGCTATATTGGCCTATGTCGCATGGGAGAAAATGCCGTCGTATCAGCGGGTCTCCACCTTGCTGGCGCAGGAAGCGGGGCCGCTACCACAAAATGCGGACGATTCGCTTGGCGGCTTGCTGAACGAAGAGACCGCGCCAAAGACCACGGCGGACGAAAACGCGCCGCCTCGCTCCATCCTCGCTCAAATCATCGATTCCTTCTCGGACGAAGAGTTTGTGACCTATCTGGGTTTGACTGGGGAAACTGCCGAAGATCTGGACAAGGAAGAGGCCGAGTTTGTGAAGACCATCCAATCCAACCCGAAGCTGTACGAGGCGCATTTGCATGAAGCGATAGCCAAGCATGCGGCCATCACGCACAATTCCTTGGCGAACCTGTTTGGCGAAAACTGGGCGTCCACCGTGGACACCAACCACTTCGCCGTCCAGATGAGCATCTTCTACGATGCGGAGCAGGAGGCATTGAGGCGCACCAAGAAGGGCGAGCTAACCGACAAGCAACAAGAAGAAGCCGACATGAAACGGCTTCTTGCCAGAGAGAGGGAAAGCTATCAAAACACAACTGAATTTATTGCGAATGGGCGAGATTCTATTTGGGCGGATAGGGAAAAGCGGTATCCGCATGTCGAGAAATACAAATACAAAAGAATGAGAAGCGAGCTGCGCTTGGCGCAGCGTCGGGCGGAGTTTGAGTTGCATCGTCCGCTGTGGGTTCATCTGGGCTTTTTGCCCGAAGACGAAACCAACAAACAGGACAAGACGCTCCAATATGCCGACTTGATTTCCATGGCCGCGAGGTTTGGCCGCGAGGCGAGCAAGAAAAGGCAAGAGCTTTGGGATGCCGCCGATCCCAAGCTGCGCGCATGGATAACTGCGGAGGAAGCCAAACATGACGCAGTTCAGGATCGAATCGAGACGTTGGCAAATGAAAATGAAGCGGAATTAGATCGTTGGTTGACGTTGTGGGTTAGAGATTTTGACTTTCTGGCCAGCATAGCGATGGACGATGCTAAGTTTGCGAGTTGGCGCGCAAGCGTCAATGAAGCCTCCGCTCCTCCCGCGCAAAATCCCGGCGATTTATTGCCTGATGATACAACACCTGCTCCGGTGACCAACACCGATGACAGCGGAGAAACATCACCGACGCCTGCCCCCGTCCGGGCAGTGAAGAAGAAACCACCAGCGGCGGCCTTGGCGACGATGCTAGTCCCGGCAGCCCCACCGTTCCCGGTGGCTTGGAGTAATGATTATTTTAGTGGACATTTTGCTGGCGGTGGTTCTCATCGTTGTGGTGATTGCATGGATTGCGATGGACGTTCGCAGATCGCTTTGAAGAGCAGGGTAGCGGCGCGCAAGATTAATCGCCGGCAGATTTGTTTTGAAGTTGGTGGTTGACGACGGGGTGGGACAATCCAGAGGCTTTTTGTTTTCTTCGCGCTTTTCCGCCCATTGTTTTTCTTGCTGTTTTTATATGTCGAGAGGATTTGAGGCGAGGAAAGACACGGGGGTAAATGTTAATGGTGTTTTACTTTTTGTAAATCAGGTAGGGTTGGCGGCGTTGTTTGAATTGTTCGGTTTCGGTTCTCCAGCTTTTAGCGATGTTGGCAACGGAACGGCCGGCTTGCAAGTCTCGTCGAGTGGCGTCTGTGCCGTTTACTTTGTCGAACATTCGCCAATCTTTGCCGCGCTTGACGGCGTCTTGAAACAAGTCTCGGCCGCTGACGCGTTTGACGGCGTCGAGCAGGTAGAAGTTGACGGCGCTTAGAGGCGCGTTTGGCGGGTCTTGGAAAATGATTTCCACTGCCGGCACGGCGCGTCCTTTGGAACTGCCTCGCCGAGAAATGGCTTGGGCGGAACGAAATCGTATGCCGGGCAGGGACAAGCCGTTCAAATAGGCCGCTGTTTGCGGCGCTTTGAGCCAATCCGCCGCAATGTATTCGAAGGGGCGTTTGGTTTGGATGCCGATGTCTAATCCGCCGATTTCGCCCAGCATGCCGGTGGCCGTTTGATACATTGGGGAGCGTCCGTAGGGAACGTTGGGGGAGGTAGGTTTCCAGCGGAGTCCGGTGTCTTTCCATACCATAGAGCGTCGCCAACCTTTCATTCTGACAATGATCAAGCGGCAAGCGCGGCCGTTCATTCTTTTGCCTTGAATCATACGGGCTAGTTCGCCGCAGGTCATGCCGTAGACATAAGGAATTGGCCAATATCCGACGAGGGAGCGAAATCGCGGGTTGTAGTGCGGGCCTTCTACTCGGAGTCCGCCAAGCGGGTTGGGTCTATCCAATACCATAAAGTCCACTCCCGCGCGGCCGCATTCCTCCATCGCCTTGCCCATAGTAGAGATAAAAGTATAAGAACGGGCGCCGGTGTCTTGCAGGTCGTAAACCAGAACGTCGATTTGCCGGAGCATCTTTGGCGTTGGTTTTCTAATGGGGCCGGGTCCATAAAGCGAGAAGACAGGCAGGCCGGTGACTGGATCAATGGAGTCGGGAAACTCCTTTCCGGCCGGGATGTCGCCGTAGACGCCGTGTTCGGCGCCGAACAGCGCGACCAAGTTCACATTCGGCGCCTTGTGTAACAATTCGATTGTGGAAACGCCGTTTTGATTCACGCCGCTGGGGTTTGTCAATAAACCGACTCGTTTCCCCGCCAAGTCCCGAAATCCTCGCTCGGCCAGCACGTCACTTCCCAGTTTGACTTGCCCGGAAACGAGAAGAGCTGGCGCAACTAAGCCGAGAATCGCCGTCAAAGCAATAACAATTTGTTTCATCCTATTTCGTTTTCTTTAAAAATGTTTTGTTTTCTTCCAAATACCGCTTTTGGTTAGTATCCAAAACTGCCGCCCGCCATGCAAGCCCAATCCACTCCCAAATCCGGTTGTGCGCATGTTGCAACAAACACTTTCACGCATCCCGAAGAAAAACACTCGATGGCTGTTCATTAGTTTAACTTGGTTGGGAAAGATTTAAGAGGTAGAGGAGGCATGCGAATTTCCTTCGTTTCCTCAATTTTCCTCCAGCTGGTTTCCTGATTTTCCGTGATTCGACGCACTACTACGAAAACCAGAATTCCCGCGACAATCGTTAGAAAATCTCCCACTATGCTGAAAGAAAGCGTTCAATCCTAGGAGAACTTCGATGTCGATATCGTTCTCTTCGGATAAATGACGCCACATACCTCGTTCAGTTAGTCCATAAAATCTTAAAATGAGCCACAGTCCCCACCAAGCGCGCAGAATTGAATAAGATGGAGTGGAAGCGGCATCCGCCCGGCTTCGGAGATAAATTTCCTTCATCGCTTGATAAGGACGGAACCAATTGAGTATCGGAATGAGGTAATACCATACTACCCACCACCCCGGTGAGAATCGTTGATTGGATACCCCTAAAGGAGCGAGATTTTTTGACGACTGTTGTTTCCACATTAAAAACAAGACAGCACAACCAACGTATGTCCCTATCAAAAGAATCGCTAAGATAATCCCTAAATTATCGAGAGCGTCAATATCGCTGTCGGTGACTTCCTCGCCGGCTTGAATTCGTTCAAGCAAAGATATCTCAAACAAGGTTAAGATTATGGAAGCGATGGCACAGATTCCAAGCAGTCCCAACATAAAGAAAAACCGGTTGGCCCATTTTCTCGGTGATTCGAAAGTGATCATAAAGCGAAACAATATCTGCCATCGCTTTGAATTTGTCAATAAAATTAAGAGAAATTTTCCGCTAGCCGCTGAAAAGACATTTCTAGCTTTTCCTTTGTTGGGAAGAAAGACAAAGTGATTGTTTGGAAGCGATACACGGCATGCATTATTTTGATCATAACGCGACGACTCCCTTGAGCGAGGCGGGACGAAGAGCCTGGTTGGACGCGGTGGATCGCTTTCCCGGCAATCCGTCCAGTCCGCATCGTATGGGAAGCCGGGCGGAGCGGGCTTTGACGGAGGCTCGCGAGGCTTTGGCCTCCCGTTTGGGCTGTTCGCCCTTTGATTTGGTGTGGACGAGCGGCGCCACGGAAGCCGTCAACATGGTTTTCCATCATTATGCGAAGCGGTTGCCGAAATCGGCGGTAGTTTGGGTTTCGGCGATAGAGCATCCTTGCGTGCTTCAAGCGGCGGAGGCTTTTTTGGGTGTGGGACGGGTTCGGCGGATTCCGGCGATGCTTGAAGGAACGGTGGCGTTGGATTGGTTGGAGGCGCAGGAGATTCGGCCGGCTTTGGTAGCAATTATGGCGGCGAATAACGAGACCGGAGTTTTGCAACCGTGGGAAAAGTGCCGACAATGGTGTCAAGAGCGGAGGATTCCTTTTTTGTGCGACGCCGCTCAATGGATGGGCAAGATGCCGGCGGCTGGATTGGGGCGATGCGATTGGGCAATCGGCTGCGCCCACAAGTTTGGCGGTCCGGCGGGCGTTGGGTTTCTCAAATGCCCTGCCGAAGAGGTTGTAGAACCGTTGCTGGTTGGCGGGCATCAAGAGCTGTCCCGTCGGGCGGGAACGGAGAATGTGGCCGGAGTTTTGGCGATGGCGGCGGCTTCGGAAGAGCGGGAGTCTCTGTTGAGCACCGATTGGATGGATTCTCGCCGCAAATGGCAAAGCCGATTTGAGGAATCCATTCTGGAACTTTTGCCGGGAACGCAGGTTCTCGGACAAGGAACGCCTCGGCTTTGGAACACGATTTCGATGGTGATGCCGGCCTGCGGTCGTCATTTTCGCTGGGTGGTCAAGTTGGATCGGCTGGGCTTTGCGGTTTCGACAGGATCGGCCTGCGCCAGCGGGAAGGAAAAGCCCTCTCACGTGCTGAAGGCAATGCAACGCCCAATAAACGAAGCGAGCCGGACGATTCGATGCAGCAGCGGCCCAAAAACTAACGAACAAGAATGGACGGATCTGGCGGCGGCTTTGTCCCAAATCGGCAAGGCGTCAAGATTGCATCCATCAAAACACGTGAATTAAAGAAGGGCAAGAAATAAAAGAAAAGGCTTTACCTTCTATTTTTATCCCGTTCATTTGGCACATCCATTATAGACATAAGAAGAACAGAATGCTCATTCTAGTATGAACAGCTAAAATTGAACGTCGCGGATTAGATACCAAAATCTGTAAGTATCCAACCTAAAACTTTTCTGGAACTTTGTAAAAGCGAAACCAAATCCAATTGGCCATTTACTTTTTACCTCTTGATTGTCAAACTGGAAAGCGATTACGATTCCGTGCGGTTTGATCGAGAAATGCAATACTCTAAAAGCCTAGCACTGAAACTTCTTTCTAATGCATTGTAAAGCACTGTTCTAACTAACGGTTGTTGGGAGTTTGGACAGGCTGAACATAAACAACAAGCGTTGTCGCCGAAACAGCTTTGGATCCCAAATTTGAGTGGATTCATAACTTCACTGGTGCTTTGCTTGAGCGGCGCCTGTGACGCTGGAGTTTCGCTTACCGTTTGTTAGGGGTTCTTTGCGGGCCAACTCTTGCCTAGTGGGGAGGTTATTGGAGTTGGCGCGCAAGGCGGGATATTCATTAGCCTTGCCAAAGTCCCATGCATCTTCGGTTTGGCTGTCGCTATCTAAATCGGCCTGCCAAGTCTCCTAGATTCCCTCATACGCGAATGCGCTTTGCAAGGCGCCGGTTGCTTGACTGGGCGCCTCTTCCCGCCCGCTCTCTTGGCCACCGCCCTAACCGCTTGCTTCTTGCGCCAGAGAAACTCCCCTCTCTTTTCGATTGCCTCCCTCGAAAAGATGGGAATCAACGCCCCGCAGCTCCGCTGGAATAACCCCGCTCTCTCCTTTCTCCCGATAAATTCTCTATGGAACTTGGGGAAATAATCTTCCAAAAGAAATGTAAAAGAAAACGCCCCCCTTTTTAAACAAGAGGGGCGAAACCACGAAGATGCTCTCGGAAAATGCGGGATTCTCCTCAGCGCGCCGGCGTGCCAAAGCCCACTAAACCAAGAGACTCTTCTTGGCCTTCTTGGCCGGGCGCGGTGCTTCCCTCAATTAAACCGCCCGCATTCCAACCCACTAAACCACCTACCCCAATGTTCCCCAAAACCGCCGCATGAACATGGCTATCTGCTATATGGCCAAAGTTATGACCCACTAAACCCCCAACGCTGTTCGCTCCTGCTACCCGACCCCGAACAGAACAATTGCGAATAAGCCCTTGATTCAACCCGGCCAATGCACCCACAAAGTTAACCCCTTGAATATGAACGCCTTCTAAACCTACATTGACCACTTGCCCCCGCTTGCCGATTGCGCCAAACAAGCCACTTGGCTTCTCATAGAAAAGAGCGGCGTCGCTCTGGTCTTGGAACAGGTTAACAATCCCATGGTTGTTGCCTTCTAGAACGGCTTGGAAAGGGTTGGCGAAAACCCCGATGGACTGCCAGCCGTTTCCTGGATTCCAAAAGGGGTCTGCTTCATCGGCTTGATTGTTTTTGTGAGAATCAAAGTGGAGGTTCGTTGTGAGTTCGTAGCCTTGGGCTTGGGTATTATTGGGGATGCCCATGTTGGCGATGGCGCTGGGGAAGGCTTGGTTGTAAGCTTTGGCAAACTCTTCTTTGTCGGGTTGGCCGTCGCCGTTCAAGTCCCAGCGAATCGCATTCAGCTGCGCCAAGTTGCTAACATCAATCAAGCCGTTATCATCTTGGTCGTAGTCGGTTGGAGGCACTTGAACTTGTTGAACTTCTTGCTGCTCCTCTGACGGTGTTTCGGGTTCTTCCTCTTCGACGACGGTGTGGGAAAGGGTGACGGAGACAATCCCGGCGTTGTTGATGGCTAGGAAGCCCGGGCTGGATGGTATTGAATGCTGGATGCCTGCCTGCTCGTTGGTGTCGGCGGCATCGGCGCTGGCCGTCACGGTCACGGTTTGGTAGCTCTGCCAGTTGAGGGTGGTGAACATTAACTTGCTAGGATTCAAAGTGATTCCAGAATGCGTCGTTGCTAGGTTGACGGTCGTGATGTCTCTGGCTGGCAAGGAAGTGGGTTTCACTTGGTAAGTGGCAGAGCCGCTTTCACTCAAGGACACTTGCTTGGTGTTGAACATGAGCGAGGACGGAGTCGAGCCGCCGGGCCGCGAGGGGAAACGGAGTGATTATCGGGGTCACGCCGCCAATGTGGTCGTCGTTGACAATTTCGATGCGAGCGTTGCGAGGGGGAATTAAAACGTTGGTGGGGTTGCTGAGGAGGATGTTGAAGTATTCGTCGGGTTCGACGTCGGTGTCTCCCAAGATAGGAATGTCGATAGTTCGGGTGAGGTAGGTGGTGTAGGCGGGAAAGGTGATTGTGCCGCTGGTTGCCGTGTAGTCTTCGCCGGCAGTGGCTGTGCCGTCTTGCGTGACGTAGTCCACGGAGACGTCTTTGGTGGGAACGCCGTTCACTAATAATTGGATATTGAGAGCGGCGTTGGTTGGGCCTTCATCGCCTTCGAGAACGGAAAGAACAGGAGAATGCGCAAAATGGAAGCTCAGTTCAGAAGGATCGTCCAGTCTCTCCCTAGAATACTGTAAGATACCGATAGTGGCGGCAATCGCTTTGCCAGTGGAGCGATTGGTGACAACGAAACGAAAATATTCTTTGGATTCGGATACGTCGTCGTCTAGGATGGGAACGTAAATGACTTGCGTCCAATTCGTCGTGCCGGCGGGAAAGGTGATTGTGCCGCTGGTTGACGTATAGTCTTCGCCGGCGATTGCCGTGTGGTCTTCCGTAGCGTAGTCGAGGACAAGATCTTTGCTTGGAGGTTCAATTCGCCCATTAATTATAGGCAATTGAACATCGACTCTGGCGGTTGTGTCAGCTAATTCGTAAAGGGAGACACTATACTGGCCCGAATTATAGTATCCCCAAAATCCATGATGATACCAAAACACACGGAGAGTATAAGTCCCCGGCTCCACATGAGCTTCCATAATCATAGTTTCAAAGGAGTCGTACTCATTTATACTGTGATTGGAATTAACGATTATTTCCCCAGAGCTATCCACCAAGTAGCCTTTGATGGGGGCGCGGCTGCCTCTAATCTGCAAAAGCATGGGGCGGTCGACCGTGATTGAATATGAATGATACGTCCCTTCCCTTAATGGTGGTGGGGAATTCCATCGTGTATAGAAAAGATCGACATACATCTGGCTACTGGCTAGAGATTCCTCGCGAGAAAAGGATCCAGAATGAGTTGCAAGCGTAAATCTCCTTTTCACTCCCTCACGAATCCATATTACGGCGTTGGTGGTTTGTGGATAGGAAACAGGATTATCAAGGGAAAAAGGAGACCCAAAAAAGATTGAATCCGTCTCTTCTTGTTGTGCGCTTTGCACCGCGGACGTTTGTTGCCCCCAAACCAGGGGTATTCCGACGGCCAAAATCAAAACCAATAAAAGGGTCCAGCTAATTGTCTTTTTCATCGTCTGCAATAATGTTCGATACCGTTTAATGTCTTCGTGTCTCAGAAAAGTCAAATTCTAGTTTATTTAAGCGGCGTTAGGCGGAGGAATCGTTGGTTTCTCTCCGCTTTCGGCAAAATTATGGTCAATCGGTCTTGGCCGTCTCCGTTGTCTTCCCGAATTATTTTGACTTCATTCTCCGGCAGCGGCTTCCAAGTTTCTCCCAAAAGATCGGGCGTTTCCTCGATTCCGAACTCTTCGACAGCGGGAACGGCGAACACGAATCGAACGCCGCCGTCCGGCAGAGGCTCGGCAAAAATCAATCGGCTCTCCCCTTCTCTGATGCCGATGGATGAGCCGGCCAAATCCGCTTGGTTTGTGCTGGAAGTTGCCGAAGGTTGAAAGCTTTGCGGCTGCGGCAACGGCCCGCCAGAAACCGGCGGCGCCTCGGCCTTCGCAATTCCATTGCTTGAAGTTGATTCCATAAAAGTCATTGGATTTTCTCGTCCAATCTGTTCTTGTCAACAAAATTAACATACTTAAATTACCCCAGTCAAATGTTTCAACGAATTTAATTCCTCTTCGAAATGAAGAAATATAGCGTTTTTTTGCCAAGCGCGGAATCTTTTTCCCCGAATTTTTTATTTTTCTTCCAGATTTCTTAAAAGACAAATTGTTTTGATTTTCGGGTGGAATGCCGAAGGCAATGCGTCTTTCAGAGAGAGTCTCGTGGCGATGCTCAGAACGAGGGGGGGGGGGGGGCAAGGTTGACTTGAGCAATCCTTGACCGGCTTCTGAACCGCTAAAAACGAGTTCGTTTTCATAATTTTCCCAGACACGAAGGCTATCTTCTTCGATTCAATTTTGGAATGCAAGATTTTTTTTGATGGTTCTTTTGTCCGTCCGCGCGCGCGGGGGGAAGAGGATGGTTGCGTTTGGGAGGAGAGGGAGGAACTTTTTCTTGCCGATTGTTTCGATTTTTTTGAAGATGCGCTTTTGGGGAGATTCTTTTTTGTTGATTGAAAGATGGCGGATTTTGACAAAGTTCCTATTCCTGAAGAGTTTTGGTCGTTTGCGGATGGGCGGCCGTTTCGGGCTTGCGTGGTTTGCGGCGAGGGTTTGTGGGCGGACGGCGGGCGGTTTTATGTGGTTGAGAAAGTTTACAGCGAGGGCGAGGTTGTTTTTGAGTATGCCGTTTGCTTTTCTTGTCAGCGGCGGTTGGAGGCGGAGCTTTCGCAACAATCGGTTAAGTTGATTGCGCATTATTTTGACGAGCATGTGGATTGGGCGCAGATTCGCGGGATTGGAGAGTTGTCGTCTTCTGGCGAGGGCGCTGCTTTGTCTGGGTTGTCTCGTTGTCTTATTACTGGGAAGCGGGCTTTTGAGTGCAAGGAGTATCATATTTTGGCGGTGTGTTTTGGAGAAAATCTTCTGGCGAGTCCGTTTCTGATTGGCGACGAGGCTGTTGAAAGCATTCAAAAGCTTGTTTCCCGGAAGACTAGGGAGCGGCTGGATGGTTTTGTGGAGGAGTTCCTCGGCTTGCCTCCGGCGGTGAAGAATCCTTTGCCGTGTTTTGGTTAGGGCGCGCTGGTTTGTTAGGGGGCGAATGTCTTTGAAGATTCCGAATCGTCCGTTGCGTCTTGCGACTCGGGGTTCTGCTTTGGCGCTTGCTCAGGCGCATTGGGTTCGGGGTTGTTTGCAAAGTTTGCTGCCGGGTTTGCGGGTTGAGGTTCGGGTTTTTAAGACGGAGGGAGATTGGTTGCAAGGCAAGGCGCAAAATGAAATTTCCGTTTCTCTTCCCAAAGGCTTGTTCACGAAAGAGTTGGAGAACACTCTTTTGGAAGGCGAAGCGGATTTGGCCGTTCATAGTCTCAAGGATTTGCCAATTGATCTGCCGGACGGTCTTTGTCTTGCGGCGGTTGCGCCGCGGGAAGATGCGCGGGATGTGTTGCTTACTAATCGGCCGATTGCGGCGGATGGCAATCCGTTGTGTTCTTTGCCGCCGGGCGCCGCCGTTGGGACGGGAAGTTCGCGGCGGCGGGCTTTTCTTTTGGCGGCGGGATTGAAGTTGCGAGTGGTGTCTTTACGGGGCAATGTGCCGACGAGAATTCGCAAGCTGGCGGATTCTTCGGATTTAGACGGCATTCTCCTTGCCGCTGCCGGCTTGGAGCGTTTGGGTTACGTTTTGCGAGAAGATCAAGCCGTTGAAGGCAAGGGCGTTCCGCCAAACATTTTTGCCGCGCTTTTGCCCGTGAGGCATGTCGTTCCCTGCGCCGCACAAGGCGCCGTTGGATTGGAAGCCCGCTTGGAAGATTCGGCAACGCAGTCTATTTGTCGGCTTTTCAACGACGTTGATTCTCAAATCTGCGTGGAGGCCGAGCGGAGGTTTTTGCAAGCAATGGGCGGCGGTTGCCAATCGCCTTTGGCCGCTTATGGTCAACTTGTAGAATCTTCGCTTCGCCTGATGGTTGCCAAGCCGTTGGGCGGAGGCATCAAAATCCTGGAAGGAACAGCTGGACGGAATGAAGGAGAGAGGCTGGCTATGGAACTTGCGGCCAAGATGCAATCCGCTTCGCAGGGAGAAACCACAAAAGAGGCTCGGTTGCCTTCAAAATTGTGATTGTCTTGGCGGGGAAATTCAGGCATAATTTCAAATTCTTGACCTGCGAAGAAAAATCAGGTTCAATGCTCGTCCGGAACCAAGAATTTTTTATGAAGCCGATTGCAAACATTCTTAAAACTTGTCTGGCCGTCGCACTGGCCAACTCCCTCGCTCTCGCCGCTGAAAACGACGACGCCATCGCCAAGATCAAAGAATTTGGCGGCCAAGTTTTGGGCATTGCTCAAAATACGGAAGGCGTCCGAGTCTTGATCCCGCCGAAAACTTTCGAGGGGCGCGTTCTGACGGACGACGACTTGGCCGTCTTGAAAGACCTAAATCCAGTGATCGAACTGGACTTGAAGAACGCCGGCATTACGGACGCCGGCCTGAAACACCTTTCGCCATTGACCCAGCTGGAACGGTTGCACTTGGAAAAAACCAAAGTGACCGACGCCGGACTGGTCGATCTCAAAGGATTGACCAAGCTCAAGTATCTCAATCTTTACGGCACCGGAGTTAGCGACGCCGGCTTGGAACATTTAAAAGGACTCGGCGACCTTCGGAATCTCTACCTCTGGCAAACGAAGGTCACCTTCGAGGCCGCTCAAAAGTTCCATGAAGCGGCCGCGGCCGCCGGCAACGAAAACCTGGAAATCAATCTTGGATGGGAAAAAGAGATTCTCAGCAAAACCCGCCTCGCCGCGCTCAAGGCGCAACGCGAAAAACTGGAAACCGAAGCCGACAAAACGGATCCGGCCAAAGTGGCCGTCGTGGAGGATCCAGACTTCAAAACCCATATTTTGCCGATCTTCCAAAACCACTGCGTGCAGTGCCACGGCGAAGAAAAGCAAAAAGAAGCGCTTCGCTTGGACAGCTACGAGTATGCCGTGAAAGGAAGCGAACACGGGGCGGTCGTCGTGGCGGAGGACTTGATCGAAAGCACGCTTTTCCAACGAATTACTCTGCCCAAAGACGACGACGACATCATGCCGCCCAAAGACGGACCGCTCTCGAAAGACGAAATCGCCCTGATTAAAAACTGGATCGCCAACGGAGCGAAGGCCGAAGCGGAAGTCAAACCGGCCGCGGCGCCAAAGATTGCCGAGAAAAAACCAGAGGGGAGCAGTGTGTTTGTCGAATACGTCCTTCCCATTTTCCAATCCACCTGCGTCGATTGCCACGGCGAAGAAAAACAAAAGGCCGGCCTGAGACTGGATTCCATCGCCGCCGTTCTCAAAGGAGGCAAAGAAGGCGCCGTAGTCGCCGCCGGCAAACCCGAAGAAAGTCCTCTGTATCAGAGAATCATCCTTCCTAAAGACGACGACGACATCATGCCGCCGAAGGGCGATCCCTTGAACAAAGCGCAGACCGACTTGATCAAACTCTGGATCGCCAGCGGAGCCAAGTAAGCGCGGCTTCCTAAAAACCTTTGCGGACAAAGCCAAACTCCGTTGTTATACAAGTTCTCAAAAAAAAACAGCGTCAAAGTAGTTGACTTGCCGAAGAAAATGGCTATTTTAGTTGCGCTTTTTGTTTGCGAAAATGTTCATGAAAACACATCTGCCAAAAATTGACGTTCAAAAACGCGTGTGGCACGTCATTGACGCCGACGGCCTCGTTCTCGGCCGCTTGGCAGCCAAAATCGCCAACGTTCTGCGCGGGAAAAACAAACCCGTTTTTACGCCTCATTTGGACGCCGGAGACTTCGTCGTCGTCGTGAACGCTGAAAAAGTCAAACTGACCGGAAACAAAAACGAACAAAAGATTTACTCCTCCTACTCCGGCTGGCGAGGCGGCCAAAAACGCCGAACCGTTAAAGACTTGCGGGCCAAGCACCCCGACAGAATCATCACTCACGCCGTCAAAGGAATGATTCCCAAAAACCGACTGGGAAAGAGGCTGCTGACCAAACTTAAAGTTTACGCGGGACCCAAACACCCCCATGCCGCTCAACATCCCTCTCCGCTGACGCTAAACATATAAAAGAAGAATCTTTCTATGGAATCAGAAAAACCAATCATCCGCCTTCAAACAGGCCAAAAAGATCATCTCCAAATCGTTCCCTCCTGCGGGGATAATGTTCCTATCGGCATGCTCTCTCTCCAAGAAACGCAAGCTCTCGACCTTTGGCAAGATGCCGGAATCCACCTTTGGTTGAGGCAGCCTCTCGAAAACGGCCGCCATTTGATCGGCGAGATAAACAAACAAGGCGATGCCGCTTCAAGCCATCCAGAATACAGAGAATTACCCGAAGGCAAGCAACCTTTTGCGGACAATCCCAACTATCAAGGAGGCATTCGCTTTGATTCCGTGAAATCCGCAGTCCAATATCTGACGCGCTACTTTGCAGTGGAATTATGCCCTCCCCTATCTTGGAAAGACCTTGGTTTAGAGATGCCCGCCTACCTTTCCTCTACATCCCTCCATTTAGAAAATCCGGCGGAGACTCCAGCCCAAACCCAACCCGAAGAAGAAAAAATCGAAGATTCTACACCGTTGCCTCGCGCAAAGGAACAAGAATCGGAAGAGCCGGAAGAAAACCAGCGGGTATTGTCCTTGACGAGCGAACATACAGCCACCGGTCGCCGCAAAACCGCTGTGGCTCAAGTTCGAATTGCCTCCGGCGATGGAAAAATCACCGTCAACGGCCGGGCTTTTGAGAATTACTTCCCCCTAAAAGCCCATCAAAAAATCGCCATTCATCCACTCTATCTAGTCAATGTTTCCGAGCATCTCGACGTCTGCATCAAAGTTCGAGGCGGCGGCCTCTCCGGCCAAGCCGAGGCAACTCGACACGGCATTTCCCGCGCTTTGCTTAAGATTGACGCCGACTTACGCCCTCGCCTTAAGTCCGAAGGCTTGCTCACCCGCGACCCACGCATGAAAGAGCGCAAAAAATACGGACAACCCGGCGCCCGGCGCCGCTTCCAATACAGCAAACGATAAGGAAATCATCTGCCAGAACGCCGATTTTCGAACGGAGAAAACGCAAACTTGGCGAAATGAAAGATTGAAAGTTTTCCCGTTTCCCTGAAAAAAATCGCTCGCCCGTTGTTCCAGCCAATCGCCGCTGTCCGCTTGGACAAAACATGGTCGTTCGGAAAAGGAGATAAAATTATTTGTCGTTTTACTGTGTATATCCTATATTCACAGAAGGCTATGGCGCAAAACGACAACGTTGCCGTAAAGATCGGGCCGATTTCCCCGGCGGGTTCAGGACCGCTCTACCAACAAATTATCGCTGGATTCAAACGAGAAATTGGAGACAACCGTCTCTCGGAAGGCGCTCCGCTGCCCTCGTTTCGATTGATGGCCAAACAACTCTTGGTGAGTGTCATCACCGTCAAACGCGCTTACGAAGAACTGGAACAGGAAGGCATCGTCTACCGTTGCCAAGGGCTTGGCACCTTTGTCGCCGCAGACGGCCGTAACCGCATCCGCGCCAGCAAACAAAAACGCGCCAAGTCTTTCATTCAATCCGGCATCAGGGAGGCTAACGAGTCTGGATTAAGCCTCGAAGAAACCAAGAAATGGATTGACCAAACCGTCACTGAAACCTTCCACCGCAATCCGCAATTATGAACCATTCAAACGCCATTGAAATCCGCCAACTCGCCAAACGTTTCCCTCAATTCCAACTCGGCCCGCTGGATATGACCGTTCCGGCCGACGCGGTTTACGGTTTTATCGGCCCCAACGGATCGGGAAAAACAACCACCTTAGACCTTATGTTCGGCATGGGTTTTCGAGATTCCGGCAGCATTCGAATTCTCGGCCTCGATCACCAGCGAGACGAAGTTGCGGTCAAGCAACAAACCGCTTACATGAGCCCTGAATTGGACTATGACTCTTGGGGAAATGTGAAGCGAGCCGTCCTCTTCATTCGCGGCTTTTACGACAACTGGGATCAAGCCTATTGCGACGACTTGCTCGCGCGTTTCAAGATCGAACCAACAGCTAAAATTTCCTCCCTCTCTTTTGGCAACAAGGTAAAACTTTCCTTAGTTCTCGCCCTTGCCCGCCGTCCCAAAGTGATTGTTCTCGACGAGCCGACCGTCGGCATCGACGCTCTTTCCAAACGAGAACTCTTCGCCCAACTACTTTCCCTGATGAGCGGCAGCGGGCGCACCGTCCTGATTTCCTCGCACAGCCTCGCCGACTTGGAGCGCTTTGCCGATCACATCGGCGTGATTGACGAAGGCCGGATGATTTTGGAAGGGCGAATCGACAAAATCTTGGAATCTTGGCGCCACGTTGACTTCAACCTTGCCGACGAACCGCCGCCAAACGCCCGCATTGTGGATCGAGACGGCAATCGCTTCCGGATGTTGACCAACTCGGCAAGCCAATACAAACAACTTTTGCTGAGCCGAGGCGCAGACCATATCTCCGTCCACCCCGTAACTTTGGAAGAACTGCTCGTTGGCCTTGTAAAAGGAAAATAAACTATGAACGCTACCCTCATTCGAGATTTCCTCTGGCGCCGCCGGCTACTGATTGGAATAGCCAGCATCGCGCATTTTATCATTTATACCGGCCCTGTTGCCAAAGGGTATAGCTTCATCCTGCTTTTCTCATACTTCATTGGGATAATCGTATTTTCACCCGCTCTGACGAAAGAAATGGTTCGTCAGATATTGTTGTTGCCCATTGAACGCGCTTGCTTAGTCAAAACTTATTGGGGAATAAGCGTGGCTCTTCCCACCGCTTGGTTCATGTTACTGAGCATCATTGCAACGCTGTTCACTTCCCAACTACCATGGTCTACTATTGTGCAAATTCCCGCAGTGGCTTTTGCTTGTTTTAGCCTCAATTTTTTTGCGGATCGGTTTCTAATCCGACAATTCTCCTTTAAGAGAAAAATTTTTTATGGAACTTTCACATTGATTGGCATATTAGTCGCCTTTTTTGCGAGCAATATAGGACAATTGCGTCCCGAACACTTTTTTGCAATCTCAGTGGGATCTATCTTCTCGGCAATCGGCTGCAGAGAAACGAACGTCATGCTCGTCAGTTTGGCAAGCGAAGGCAACTCAGAGGCAAATACATCCACACCGCGCAAACGCCAACAAAAAGAGTTTGCGGAAAATCTAAGCGGCTTCGCTCATTTTGCCGCAACTTCAATGTTTCAATTCTTGAAAGGGACAATCATTTTATTAGTCTACCTCACTCTGCTAATGACGATAGTGTTAACGATAGTAGAAGCAGTACAAATATACGTCTTCAGATCAAAGGGAGTTATAGAACTGTCGCGAATTATTGACTTTGTTCCCATGTGGCATTCTCTTATTTTTTGTGTAATTCCTTATATCTATATTGCTGCAAAATTGTCCAGTCTTAGGGTATTTCGCGGGTTGCCTTTGAGCGCAAGACAGATCAGTTCCCGGTTTTTCCAACTTCTCTTCGGCGTTGTGTTAATTCAGGCTGTGCTCTATAGTCTTCTCATGTTTCTTGCCGGCGAAGGCAACTACGACGTTCCCCAACTCTTGATATTATTAGGGTTTTCCGGAATCGGATGTCTCTTCATGCCTCTGGTTTTCCACTTCGGTTTTGATAAGATTCTATTCGCCTTTGCTTTTCTTTTCGTTCCCTTTTTGAGTATTGGAGCGTCGCTATTCTTCACGATGGCGGTGCTGGGGATTGGGTTGGTTTGCGTCTTGATTTCTTGGTTGCTAACTTGGCGAGTTCTCGCCCGCTCTTCGCAAGCGTATCGCCGCAATTTGAGGCGTTTTTCGTAAAGCAACAACGAGCTGTCGATTACTCCGCGTTGCAAAGGAAGGAAGAGTCTGCCGTTCTCATCCAACAAGTCTTCGAAAAACAAACTTGCGGCAAGCCGTCGGTTTTTCGCCAATTGAGCGCGTTGGGAAAACTATGACGTTGGCATTTGTGGTTTGTTTGGCATAAGGTGAGGCGCCAAACACATGGCTACCGATGATTCCAACGGGCGAACCGGCGTTCGTTACCAACCAGATGAAAAACCGCCGGCGGCGCTGGCCTTTGGACTCGGCCTTCAACTGGCTGTCCTTTGCATAGCCGGCATCGTCTTGACTCCGGCGATTGTGATTCGGTCTGCTGGCGGAAGCGAGGCCTTTCTTTCTTGGGCGGTGTTTGCCGCGGTGGCGATCAGCGGGGTCACCACAATGATCCAAGCGATCCGGATCGGACGGATCGGCGCGGGCTACGTTCTTTTGATGGGCACTTCCGGCGCCTTCATTGCGGTGTGCATTACGGCGATTGCGGACGGCGGGCCGGCGATGCTCGCCACTTTGGTTTTTGCTTCATCACTCTTTCAGTTTGCCTTGTCCGCGCGCCTTTCGCTGTTTCGACGGATTCTGACGCCAACCGTTGCGGGAACGGTCATCATGCTGATCCCAGTGACGGTGATGCCGATCATCTTTGATCTGTTGAAAGACGTTCCGGAGGGATCCCCGGCGCCGGCCGCTCCGTTGAGCGCCTTTGCAACGGTGATCATCATTGCCGGCATTGCCTTGAAAGCGACGGGAGCGCTGCGGCTTTGGGCGCCGGTCATCGGCGTCTTTGTCGGCTCGACGGTAGCGGCGTTTTTTGGGATTTACGACGTCGACCGCATTGCCGAAGCTCCATGGATTGGTCTTCCCAAAGGGGAATGGCCGGGGTTGGACTTCAGTTTCGGGCCGGTGTTTTGGGCGTTACTGCCGGCCTTTGTGTTTGTGACGCTGGTCGGCGCCATAGAAACGATCGGCGATTCGGTGGCCATCCAACAAGTCTCCTGGCGCCGTCAACGAGCAGTAGATTTCCGGGCGGTGCAGGGCGCCGTGGCTGCGGACGGATTGGGAAATCTGTTGTCCGGCCTTGCGGGAACGGTGCCGAATACAACTTATTCCACAAGTGTTTCAGTGACCGAGTTGACCGGCGTGGGTGCCCGCAGCGTGGGAATCGCTGTTGGAGCGGTGTTTCTCTTTTTGGCATTCTTGCCCAAGGGACTGGCCGTGTTTTTGGCGATACCGGGTCCGGTCGCTGCAGCCTACCTGACCGTTCTGTTGGCAATGCTCTTTGTCGTCGGCATGAAGATCGTCGTTCAAGACGGGATTGACTACCGCAAAGGATTGGTGGCCGGCATCGGCTTTTGGGTCGGCGCCGGATTTCAAAACGGCGACATCTTTCCCGAATACTTCTCAGAATTCGCTGGCGGGCTGTTGCAGAACGGGATGACGGCCGGCTGCTTGACGGCCATTCTATTAACCTTGTTTATAGAGATCACAGAAGCCCGGCGGCGGCTGGAAATGGAATTCGACCTTTCCGCCCTGCCCAAAGTGCGGAAGTTCCTCAACGACTTCGCCTCCCGCAGCGGTTGGAACAAGGCCATGTCCGGCCGACTTGAATCCGCCAGCGAGGAAACCTTGCTAACGCTCTTTCAGCGAGACAACGACGGAAAAGAACGCCGACGACACTTGCTCCTCATTGCTCACAAGGAAGAAAACGGAGCGGTTCTTGAATTCGTCGCCTCCGCCAGCAAGGAAAACCTCGAAGACCGAATCGCGTTGCTTGGCGAGCAGAATGCGAAAACGCCGGCTGAGCGGGAAATTTCCCTTCGCCTGCTGAGGCACTTCGCCTCCTCAGTTCGTCACCAGCAATACCACGACACAGACATCATAACCATCCGCGTAAGTCCCCCAGAACCGGGCAACGACAAGCCCTTTTAACTAGAACTATAATGGAACGAAAATTTAACTTAATACCGCGAGACGCCAACATAATCTTCTCCATTCATAAACCAACCCTAATACAAAGTTTACGTTAATTGAATTGTGAATCGCCATCGGCAGTATGTTTCTCCCACACTCGGCAAAGCCTAAAAGCATCCTCCACATGAAACATTAAACAACCCATACTTCCCTCGCCAAATTTCTATAAGAAACCACGAAAACAGATTCCCCACCAACCGTTATAGCCAAAAATCAATGGAAGCCTTGAGAAGATCCTTGAGTGGCAAGTTATTGACTGGAAAAACTCAAAACAAACAACAGCGAAACATATTTACTATCGTCTCCCAAGTATTCCATCTTGACCGCTTACTTTGAAAACCAAAAAAATCTCTTCATATAATTACATCAAGCCATCCCAGATAGCTTTCTTTAGAAAAAGCATGGAGAAAGCAGTTGGACAAACGAACCAGAGCAAGCGCGCTATATTTCCAGCAACATCCACCTTATCGACAATAGCAACCGTACAAGTGACAATCTACCCGGTAGAGGCGTATTACTTGAAGTTGTCGTGATTCCCCCTCAATGCACTGCCAGCATGCATAACCTGAGCAATCCCGTCCCAAACTCTGATGTATATGGACGAGGATACCAAGAGCATTGCAACGTCGACAACTTCACCACCGATGTGAATCGCAGCAATCCGTGAATTAACTTGCCTCTTGCCCCTCTCCCCATCCCAATGCTTCATAAAACCCGCCCAACCACTCTGGAAACTCTACCTAATATCTCAACCTCCAATCCCTTCTCTTCACATCGCTAAACAACATCTTATTTAGATTATCAAATCCTTCCCTTCCTGCTAATCAATATGAACGGCGAGATCCAAAGAAACATTGCGGAGAATCCAAAACGACCCGGCTCACGCATCACCTCGCAAAACATAAGACGGGGTGCCAGGTCAAATAATAAGGAAACACTCATGTCTCCCCCTTCAAGCACAGCATCGGCAAGCCTTCCTCCTCGCCCCCGCAATCCCAATCCGCCAACAAGATTGATTCCGATAAACAACCACCCAAGCATGGAACTATGGACATCGCTCTGCCCTTCTCCTCTTGCCGTTTCCGCCGCCAAAGAAGTGTTTTCCCGCACTCAAAACACATTCTCAACCCGAACGGAAAGTAGCCCGGCAACATCAAAGGCCGCCATTGTAAATATGACCTCTCCCATCAGAAGTTGAACCTTCGAGCCAGCCCTCCTCTATAAGCCCTTTGACTGCCCCTACAAACTCTAGGAATTGTGGAGGGTTTTTAGTTTGACATATCAACTTCCCCGCCTCTACCCTCTAAACCTTGCCGACGGTTGTGGACTTTTGCCTTGGCGCATCGCCTTGCGTCCCCAGAGAAACCGCCTCCACAAAATCGGCTGACGTGGGGTTCGCGTTTCCAGCAAGAGAAACCAAACCTCACATGCCAACATATATAGTTTATAGATTGAGTTCTACCGGTCGTGTTCTTCCTTTCCCTACGCTCCTGAGAAATCAAATCCGACCGGCAAAGTCTATAGATTGTTAGAATGACTGGGCAACTTGTGAGGAAGGCGTTTGAGGGAGGCTTTTCTCTGCCCGGCGGCGCGTCCGGGCTTAAATTGTATGATATGGAGGCCAACTGGTAGGCGGCCGACTTCGCTGTTTAGAGGCGGGTTCGGCCGTGCATGCAAAAGCGCGTTGGGCGATCCTGGATCGAAGGCGGCGGAGGCAAGACGGTGCATCATTTGGCGCTCTTTCCATTTTTTGATGAGGACAAAGAGACCGTCGTAGATGTCGAATTTCCGCAGATTCTTCATCCTTCTGTTTTCCGGACTTTTGATTCAACGATATTAGATTTTTGTTGTTATTATTGAGCAAGGTGTGGATCGGCATGGATTGTAAATTGGTAGTCGCTATTTCTTCATTCTTTATTTCTTTCCAAAAATTCCGATGATTTAGCGTAGAGTATAGTTAGGTTGGTAGAGAAATGGGCATACTCGTTGGGGTTATCGTTTCTTTTGTTTGGCGGCTTCGTTCCGGATCAATCTTTGAAGAAGGTTGTGTTCGTTGCCGTTCTTTGATTCGGAATTCGCTTTCTTGGACTAGAGATCGGGAATGATTTTGGTGGGACTTCGTCTTTGGGAAGGGAATTGTCGGCGTTTGGGTTCATCTTGGTTTTTGGGATTTGTGGTGTTACAGGGAAGGTTTCATGATGGAGGTATCTTTTTTTGTGTTTCTTTCAAATCGTTTTTGAAGTTGAGAGGGGCTCTGTTTTAGCGGAATTGAGGAGTCTTTCTCTGCTTGTGGAAAGCCATTGGCAGTTTTGGCAACGAATGACTTGACTTTTCGCGCGTTCCTGTGCAAAATAAGGGTTTTGCATCGCAGCGGAAAAAATTCGTGAAATAGATAGTTATTAATTGGGATGACAACACAAACGGCGCCTTGGGTGACTTTTCGGTCTGAGATTAAAGTATTGGATTGTACGATTCGGGATGGGGGTTTGATTAACGATCACTTGTTTGAAGACAATTTTGTTCGAGCGGTATACGATACGTGTAGGGAATCAGGGATTGACTACATGGAGATAGGCTATAAGGGATCGAAAAAGCTTTTTGCCCGGGATCAGTTTGGAGACTGGAAATACTGCGACGAGGATCACATCCGCCGAATTGTGGGCGACAATGAAGGCTCGTTGAAGTTGTCGGCTATGGCCGATGCGGAGAAAACGGACTACAGGGAAGATATTTTGCCCAAAGAGCGAAGCGTTTTGGATTGCATCCGCGTTGCCGCTTATGTGCATCAAATTCCGGTTGCGGTGGATATGATTCGGGATGCGCATGACAAGGGCTACGAAACGACGTGCAATATTATGGCGATTTCGACCGTTGGCGATTCCGAAATTGATCAGGCACTGGCGACGTTGATGGAAACTCCTGTGGATACCGTAGTGGTGGTGGACAGTTACGGCGCTCTTTATTACGAGCAGATTCGCCGGCTGGTGCAAAAGTATTTGAAGGCGGGGCGGGCTGTTGGCAAAGAAGTCGGCATTCATGCGCACAACAATCAGCAGATTGCTTTTGCGAACACTATTGAGGCGATTATCCAAGGCGCCAATCGGGTTGATGCGACGATGTACGGTCTCGGCCGCGGTGCGGGGAATTGCCCGATGGAGCTTTTGATCGGCTTTCTCCGCAATCCAAAGTTCCGGCTGCGACCGGTCTTGAAACTTTTGCAAGACTATCTCTTGCCGCTTCGGGAGCGGATAGAGTGGGGGCCTTTGGTGCCGTACGGCATTACCGGCTTGCTTAATCAGCATCCCCGCGCGGCGATGAGGTTCCGCGCCGGCGACCGAAGGGATCAGTTTGTGGAGTTTTATGATTTGTGCAATCAGTAGAAGGCTCATTGGGTGAGGACAATGGGACCGTTTTAAATTTAAATTTGGCGCGAAGGAATGCCGAAGTTTGAGGGCGTGAAATTTAATTTTTTAGTCGCTTGCATTCGGGTCGGCGTGCGGTTATGGTTGGAGGCGTCCCGGATGAGCGGAGGGTCGCTCTCGGCAAGTTGGCAACACCAAGGTTTGTCATTTTACCCGGGTTTGCGAATTTTGCCGGGGGAGGAAAGTCCGAACTCCATAGGGCACGATGCCGTGTAACCAAGGCGCCGGCGCTTTGTCGCCGGTGGCTGCGGGCATACACGGGAGGGATTGCCGCGAGGCATCTCGGCGGAAAGTGCCACAGAAAACAAACCGTCCGGATTTATTCGGATAAGGGTGAAAAGGTGGGGTAAGAGCCCACCGCTCCCGGAGTAATCCGCGGAGGCACGGCAAACCCCATTGGGAGCAAGATCGAATAGAGGACTTTGGAGTTGCCCGCTCCGTTTGCCGGCTTTGCCGGTGACAGTTCCGGGTGGATCGCTGAGATGAATGATCCTCTCTGTTCTTAGGAACGCAGACAGAATTCGGCTTACAGCTTGTTCGGGACACTTTTGCGCCCCCCGGTTTTTTCCGATCGGGGGGCTTTTGTTTCCGCGCTGGACGCGGCCGGGGGTTGCGTTGTTTGCTTGCCGTTGCCGGGGTGGGAAATTTGCCGAAGGATTTTTTGAAGGAGCCGGCGAAATTCTCGTTCGGCGTTTTCCTGCTTTTCCAAGGACGCGCTGGCGGTTGTAGAGCGAATGAACCGGGCGCAAATTTTTCTTTGTTCTTGGCTCCAACGCCGTGTGAATCCTTGTTCGGCGTCTTTTGGTTTGGCGGATTGAGACGTCTTCTCGTCCGTTGGCAGGGGACGCGCGTGCGCCCAGTTGGCGACGTGTTGGAAGTAGAGCAGGGCGCGGTCGATAAGGATGAAGGGGAATTGAGGGTTGGCGTTAGGGCCGACGGTGATTTTGACGCCGCCGAGCTTCTGTTTTTTGATGCTGGCGCGGGCGAGGGTTTCTCCCTTTAGCCAAGCGGCGCTGGCTCCTGCGGCGGCGCCTGAGAGGGTGAAAAGGCCGAAGGCAAGTCCGGCGGCCAGCAAGTCTAGTTTGACGCCCAATCCGCCGCCAAGGATCGCGGCCGTTGAAATGATTTGTTTTTTGGAAAGTCCTAAAACTTGCCAGGTGCGGGAGGCAAGCAAGTTTTCATGAAGGACGGACTGCGGGGGAACGTCGACGTTGAAGATGTTGTGTTTGAATAGGCGGCGGATTTGCCGATGGCCTTTTTGTTCGATTTCAAGGAGTGTTTTTCGGTATTTCTCTCGCAAAAGGCCTTGGGCGTTGGCTTCTTCGTTTGGCTGGAAGAGGAGTTTGGATTCTGTGTGCGCAATGGCGTTTCGGGCGATGTTGCAGAGGATGCCGGCGACTTGGCGGATTCGGTTTGTCCAATCTTCTTCGAAGGCGCTGATGGCGGCGGCTAAGGCTGGTTCCCAATCTTGGTGGATGCTTTTGAGGCTTTCCAGCAAGGCGATGCGCTCGGCGTAGGTTGCTTGATGAGCGTTGAAGGTTCGGATGGAGTTGAACGATTTGGCGCAAGCGCTTTTCCATAGGGCAATGTAGGTGTTGTCGGAGTCTTTGGGATTGATTATCGCCATTCTGGGGTTGCCGGTCAGTCTCAGGATTTCTATTTCCATTCGGTCGGCAATGCTGATGGGGCGGCTTCCGTCGACGACGTAGATAATGCCGCTGCCTTGAGCGAGCGGCCTCAACAATTCAAGGTCGTGCGCCAAACCGGAATCGCCGGAGTGGGAGGCCAGAAATTGTTCCGCCAAGTTGGATGACGAGGCTTCGCGCTGGCGAAACCATTGGAGAATTTGCCGCGGATGCTGAAATCCCGGAGTGTCCACAAATTGAATCACCGTGCGTCCGTCGATGCGGACGGGATATTCTCGGTTGACGGTAGTTTCTCCGGGAAACGGGCTGATGCGGACTGAATCGTTTTCCGTCAAAGTGGCGACCACCGAAGATTTCCCTTCGTTGGGATGGCCGACGACGGCATAGGCGGGGATTGGGTTACTTGCCGTCATCATTGCGGATTGCCGGGGACGCCACCGCGAGATTTGCGTCTCCGAGGGACTGGACGGATCGTTCCCAGATTTGGCGGTGGATTTCGCTTACGGCGCCGATTTGCCCTGTATCCTCCGTCCGTCCGACAAGAAGTACGATCGTTTTTCCGCCCGCGTCTTGAGTTTCTTTGAGCCGTTTTAGCCAGTCCAAAAACTCGCGGATTGGAGGTTGAAAACTCTCTTGCAGGACGATGATCCGGGCATAGGCGTCTTGGGATCGCATCGGATCCAATGCCTTCGAAAAGTCTTCCCACGATTCATTTTCGTTAGGAAGCGAAATCCATCTGCGAACCCGCCAATGAATTTGCCGATGAATCCATTCGTTGACGGCTTCGCGCCGGATGCGCTTGGCCAATTCAGGCTCGGCAAGAAGCAAGGCGGTCTGGGGGTTCGCGGAACAAACGGCCGTTGTTGGCTGTTTTTCTTTCGGCGTTTGGCAAAAGGGAGGATTCGCCGTGAATGCCGCCGATGATTCTTCGTCAACAGCAGTTCGAAGTTGCCGGCGGATCATGCTTTCCCAAAGCCAATCGCAGCGCAGCGAATCAAAGCCGATCTTTCCCAACTGCCGGCGAATGATTCCCCAAGCAACAAGCCAGAGCAGAAGACGCGGAAGCAAACCATACACGAGAAGCGAACATACGAGAAAAGGCCACCAAGCGACCAAATTTTCGTTAGCCAGCGATCGGATGCCGTCCTTGAGGCGGATTCGGCTGCCTTCAATTTGCAAAACCGAGGGCGAGCCGGCCGGATAAAACGACGACCAAGGATGGGCAACGACGCGAGTTGCTCGATGCACGCTTTCAGCGGAAAGATTCAGCGAAGATTGCCAACCGAAAGCGCGGTCGCTAAATGAGATCAGCAAAAGAGTCGACGCAACGGCGGCAATATTGAACCAAACGCCAAAAGTTTGCGCCAAGCCGGCGACCAAACCGGCCAGCAACGGTCGATAGCGCGAATGTTTCTTTCCTAAGGAACCGAGAAAGGCGGCGATTCGAAGGCGCGCTTCGCCGCTGCTTCGTCTCAGAACGTCCTTTTGCATGCCGGCCGCAATTTGCTTCCAGAGGCGGTAAATTACCGGAGCAATGATTCCGGTCTCCATACTCAACAAGCCAAGAGGCCGAAGAATCATCGACGCAAAAGAGGCGGACAGCAGAAGCAGTTGGCCTCCGAGCAGAAAAAAGAGAAAGCCGAAGACGTTGACCGGTTGAATTCCATCGTAGTGGAGCAAACCGGCGCTGGACAGGGCGCCGGCGAACACGGCGACGACGATGAATGCGCGAGTCAACAGAGTTTTGCCGCGGCAAAAGAGAGCGCCCGGCCAGATTGTCGAAGGCGGCGCTTGGTTTCGTTGCGCTTCCAGCCAAAATCGAAAAACCCGGCGGCGATCCAAGGAATCGGCCATTTCTCTTTTGCGGGCGGCGAGAAATGCCAAGAAAACTTTGCGGTGAGAGGAATCCAACTCCAAGCCGGACTCCTCCGCTCTTTCAACTGCGTAATCAAAGTCCAGGACGTCTTCCAATCGCCACCGCGCCGTCCCATCGGCTGGAATCTTGCCGGGCATTATCGCGTCGATGGATTGGAAACAAAAACGCGAAGCCGCCCTTCTCTTCGCGTTGGATCCAACGGATCGGAAACCCCTCTCAATCTTTGAACTTGACCGTTTGCTCCTCATCATGCGCCTCATCGGCGCAGGGAGCATTGGTGGGAGCGTCCGCCGCTTTTTCAGAAGGGACGACCAACTTGTTGGCAAGGAGATAGGCTTCAACTTCTTCGCCGCTGACGTCGGCGAGCATAAAGCCGTTGACTTGCACGCACGGGCTGAGCATCTGCCCGCTCTTCTCGATCATCTCCTGCCGCTGCGCCGGGTCGTTAATGATGTCGCGGTCTTCAAAGGCAATATCATACTTCCGCATGATGGCCCGTACCCCCTCGCTCCAGCCGCAATACGGTTTCAAATAAGCAACCACTTCCAAATTTTGACTTTTCTCACTCATATCAATCCTTTTCCGCACGGTTTCCGCCGCTGTTTAATTAAAGAAGAAAATGCCGCGTCTTTCAAAAAAAATCAATACGGAATTTCGGAAAAAAGCGCAAAACCAACAAAGACGCGCCGACAAACCTTGAAATCATCTTCAAGTTTTGATTGCATGGCGGTGTTTTACTCTGTTTAACTCAAGAAATGTCCGGTCGAAAAGTCATCCTTATTTGCGCGGCAACGTCGATGCTTGTTGCCGCCGCGCCGAACGTCGAAGCCGATGGTTGGCGCTTTTGGAAAAAGAAAAACTCTTCCCAAAACAGCGAAAGCCGCCAATCGAAACCAGCCCGGCAAAGCCTCGAAACCCTGGAAAAACAACTGCGGGACAAGCAGAAAAAACAAACGCAGGAAGAGAAAAAGCAGCGCGAGGAATTCATCAAAGCCCTCAAGAAAAAAGAGCGAGAAATGCTGCGCCGGCAACGGGACGCCCAACGCAAGTTTCAGAAAACACAGCGAAGGCAACAACGTCGCCTCCAACGACTTTTACAGCAAAATCAAGGGAAATCCTCCTGGCGGTTTTGGAAGCGTCCGAACGCTTCCGATGGTTTCTTTTTGCCGAAGTGACTTTGCTCGGAGGCCGCCCGGCATCCGCAAGGACTGGGGAGGGGTTTTTGTTTGTTTCCCTCCTTTCCCGACCTCCGGGCAATTTCCCAAAATGCGGCACAAACACAAGGAAAGGAAACGCCGCAACTTCCCGCCGCCAACAATCTGCGCAGAAACAGATTCAGGCCAAGCGAGCAGACGGCGCAAATCGTTGCTTCTCGCAGACAAAAGAACGCGGTAGAGAAATTCTTGCTTGGGTTTCGGTCTTGGCAAAAACGCTTATGTTGTGAGAGTTGATTTTCGAACGAAGGCGAGCGCCCGTCTAGGTTCTCTCACGTTCAAAAGGCTTGGGACGTCGCTAGAAAAAAGAAAGAGCTCGCAAACCGGCTGGGAGAGTTGTTTTCAGTTTGTTGCGTTGCTTTGTCCACGATAAGCGGAGGAGATATTGATTGCGTCTTGCCATAAGGATTGGGATGGGCGAAAGTTGGGGCGAGACGTATCGCAAGCTTGCGTTTAGCTGGTGGGCGGGAAAGAAAAGGAAGAAAGTTTATGAAGAAGAGGGAGAGGATGGGGGTTATAGGGAGGCGTTGGGCTTGGCGGGGATGGGGTCTGAGATTGTTGGGCGGGCTGACTGTTTGGTTTGGGTTAGGATTGGGGTTGCGGGGGGAGTTGGTAGTATCAGAGCTTTTGTATTGGCCGTCGGAAGAGGAAGGAGGAGAGCGCGGAGAGTATATGGAGTTGAGGAATAGGGGGTATGTGGCGGTGGATGTGAGCGGATGGTATTTTGATCGGGGGATAGAGTTTGTGTTTCCGGCGGGGAGTGTGATCGGGGCGCGGGAGCATTTGGTTGTGGCGAAGGATGCGGATTATTTGGTGGGTCGATATTATGGGATAGAGTTGGGGAAAGTGGTTGGGGGGTATTCGGGGAGGTTGTCCAATTCTGGGGAGCGGATTCGGTTGCGGGATACGGTGGGGATGGAGCGGATAGATTTTGAGTATGGGGTTGGCGGGGATTGGCCTGCTGTTGCGTTTGGAGGGACGGGGCATTCGTTGGAGTTTGTAGGGGATTGGGCGAGGGATATGGGGGATGGGCGGGCTTGGGCAGGAAGTCGGCATCCGAAAGGGGCGCTAATGGAGAGGCCGAGTTGGTGGACGGCGGAGATGTATGCAGCGCTCAATTCGTTGCGTGGGGTGGTGATTAACGAGGTGGGTGCTAGTCGTAGTATGGGGATGGATTATGTGGAGTTTTACAATCCGACGGGGGAGGCGATAGATATGAGCGGGGCGTGGTTGTCGGATGAGGGGAGTGAGTTGGGGAAGCATCGTTTGCCGGCGGGGAGTGTGATTGGGTCTGGGGAGTTTTTCGTGGTGGAAGTTTCTGGGGAGGGGACGGGGTTTGGGTTAAGTTCCAGTGGGGAGACGATTTATTTGGCGGCGCCGGATGGTTCGTTTGTGGTGGGGGCGTATGGGTTTGGGCCGCAGGAGAGGGATGTGAGCATAGGGCGGTATCCGGACGGGGGTCGGAATTGGTATCGGAGTGTTGAGGGTTCGCCGGGGGAGGCGAATGGGCGGTTGTATAGGCCGTTGGTTGGGATTAGCGAGTTAATGTATCATAGCAGGGAAGGGGCGGGCGGAGAGTATTTGGAGTTGTATGTGTTAGGGGAGGAAGCGGTGGATGTGAGTGGCTGGGAGTTTCGGGGGGTTCGGTTTGGGTTTGGGGCGGGGGTGGTGTTAGAGCCGGGGCGGTATTATGTGATAGCGGATGAGGAGGCGGGTTTGCGGGCGGGTTATGAGTTGCCGTTGGGGAGTTTGTTGGGGGAGTATGGGGGTTCGTTGAGCAATGGGGGGGAGCGGATAAGTTTGTTGGATGCATGGGATGTGGTTGTGGATTCGGTTCGGTATGAGGATGGTCTGCCGTGGCCGTTCGGGGCGGATGGGTTGGGGTCGTCGTTGGAGAGGGGATGTTGGGAGTTGTCTTATGATGAGGCTGGGGCTTGGACGGATTCGCCGTTGGGGAGGCCGTCGCCGGGACGGGCGAATTCTAAGGAGGATTGTGAAGAGGCGGAGGAGGAAGGGGTGTCAGTTCGGGTGTCGGAGTTTGTGTATCATCCTGGGTTGCGGGGCGAGGATGATCGGGGGACGGAGTTTATAGAGTTAACGAATTACGGGGGGGAGGCGATGTCCTTAGAGGGCTGGTCGTTGGTTGAGGAAGTTTTCTATGAGTTTGGAGAGGGGGTAGTTCTAGGTTCTGGGGAGAGCATAGTCGTGGCTTGGTCGCCGGAGCGGTTGGCGCAAGAGTATTCGTGGCTCGGGGAAGGAGGGGTTGTGGGGGCTTATGAGGGAGATATGGGGAACGGCGGGGGGCGGATATTGTTGGTTCGGCCGGATAAGAGTTTGGCGGATGGGGTAGTTTATGATGATGATTTTCCTTGGCCTTCGTTGGCGGACGGGGGTTTGGCGGATGGGGAAGGTGGGGATATATCATTACGTCGGGCATGTTGGGAGGGGATAGGATGGGATGCGTCTAACTGGGTGGCGGAGAGGGAGCCGTCGCCGGGGAGGAGGGAAGGGGAAGAGGGAGCATGCGAGGGGCCGGCGGTGTTGTGGGAGGCGGGGACGGAGCCTGAGAGAGTGAGGGGCGAAGAGGGGCCGTTGTTGGCGGTCAGGTTTGCGAAGGGCGGGTTGGTGGATTCGGCAAGGGTGAGGTATTGGGTGGAGGATATAGAGGCGGATGGGGGGGAGGCGGTGATGAGTTTGGGGATGAGCGATTTAGGCGAGGGGAAGTGGAGCGTGCGGATGCCTTTGTTGCCTGTCAATTCGATAGTTCGCTATCAAGTGGAGTGGGAAGAGCGCGGGGGGCGGCGGGGCGTTTCGCCATCGGAAGAGCGGGATGCGTTTGGGTGGCATGGGTATTTTGTGGAGCCGCAGGGGCTAAATGGGCGTTTTGATGTTTATCATCTATTTCTTTCTTCGGCCAATTGGCGGCGATTGGAAGAGAACATCGCCGTGGGGCCGGTGATCGACAATCGGGACAATCCTCGCTGGAATGAAGAAGTGCCGGCGGTTTTTGTGGCCAATGGAATAGTGCACGACGTGCAAGCCCGCCACCAAGGAAGCAGATTGCGAAGACATGTAAGCGCAGGCGACATTCCCTTTGAATGCGCATCGAGTCGGAACGACGATCAAGTGCCCTTCCTCAATTGGCGGATTGACTTTCCCTCTTATCGGAAGCACGACGGCATGGATGTATTGATCCTTAGAAACTCACATGGTTGGGTGCAACACATCTCTTTCCGTCTGTTTGAGTTGGCGGGAGTGCCGGCGCCGCGCACCGGCTGGGCGAAGTTGCGCATTAACGGCTGCGACTATACTACACAACGGATCCCTAATATAAGCAGAGGCAGTTACCGGATAGAGAGGCCTGGCCGCGACTTCATCGCCCGCTGGTTTGACGAAGTGGGCGACCTTTTCAAAACGCAGGTCTCTCCTCTTTTCCGAAATGCAAACGCTGATCTTCTTACCGGGCCGATCTACAATTACACCAAGCAGGAGCGATATGAACACATCTACAACCGCAAGACTTTGGAGTGGAAGAACAACCCCTTTGACGGCGTTGGGGACGCGCCCCAAGCGATGATCGAAGCCCTCCACCAAGCCCGAGGCCAAGGCAAGAAGGCACTGCGAGCTTGGCTGGCCGAACACTTCGACGTCGACCTCACCTTGCGCTATCTCTGCGCCCAAAATTATGTTGCCACTCGCGATGGGAGTATCAATCACAATTATTTTCTCTACAAAAAGGCCGACGACGGCAAATGGTGCTTGCTGCCTTGGGACTTGGACGCCTCGATGCTAAAGGAAAACGCCATGATGCACCCGTTTAACGGGGGCGACGAATCCCGCTTCGGCAATGTCGGCAACTTATGGGGGAATTGGAACCGGATCCGAGACTCTTTCTTTATCGCTTACGAAGCCGAGTATCTAGAAATGCTCTATGAATTTAACAATACGATCTACCATCCGGAGGCGTTGTTGCCCGTTGTTCAGGAAGCCGCTATTTCGGGGGGCTTTAGCGAGAGTTGGATAGCCTGGATAATGCCTTTCATCTATCAGCGTCACGACTTTCTAAACTGTTACATTGCAGGAACTCAATGCCCGCCTCCCCTGCTTACCCTTCGCATCGAGGAAGGCCAAATTCTATTAGAGTGGCCGGCGGGTCGAAGCGATTACATATTAGAAACGGCCGCCGCAATAGACTATGAGGAGGAAGAAGATGGCTATAAAGTCGATTGGATCGAAGTTCCCACGACCAACAATCGCTACCTCGTTCCTCCCAACCACCTCAGCGCTTTCTTCCGCCTCGCCCCCAACAAAGAATCCACCACTATACCCACTCCGTAAAGTCCTTCTCCCCTTGGCGAAAATAATCTTCGCTGTTTAGAGGAAATGGCGCAATATAAAATCCCGGGTTGGCAGCGGTGAGAACTTTGCCGCTGAATTTGCGTTTTATAGCGTTAGCGCTTTTCTAATTTTCTTTTTCTAATTGGAAGGTCACTTGTACTTTTGTGTTAAGGGCGGGAATTTGAGTTTCGTTGGGAAACCAGATTTCGTCGTTTTCGTTGCCGGTTCGGGGGTTGTTGACTAGGGCATGGATGTCGAGGATGAGGGCGACGATGGATTGGTCGGCGGAAGCGGTAAACTGCCCGTTTTCGATGCGGGCGCCGTTGTAAATCCACTTGCCTTTGCCGGCGGGAAGTTTGTTTTCTCCGACGATGATCCAGTCCTCAAGGCGTCTTGTTTGCTCTTTTCGGTTTTGTTGCCAAGAGATGAGAATGTCTATGGCTTGTCCGGGAGGCAGGGGGTTGTTTTTGTCTTTGGATTTTCTTGGCGGCGTTTTGGTTCCGAGCAAGAGCATGGCAAGGTGAATGTGGAGCGGATCAGCTTCGGTCATCAGCAGGGATTCATGTCGTTTGCCCGTTTTGCCGACAATGGCGTATTCGATGAGGGCGTCGCGAAGGTTAACTTGGGCGGGGAAGGAGACTTTCCGCTTGCGCGAGTCGAATCTGACTTTGCCAATTTGAAATTTTCCTGGACCGGCGGGTTGGATGAGGTTTTGGGATTTTTGGAGTTCTTTTGTCGAAGAAGAGTCCGCTGTCTTCGCGCTTTGTGTTAGCGCCGCAAGCAGGAGGCCGGTGGTCAAGGAAAGGAGTAGGAGTCGCATATCTTTTATCCGATGAGGATTTTAGCGGCTGATGATGGAATGGCAAGTTTGTCGGCAAGAAGATAATGGAGGCCGGATGCGGCCGGCTGGCCGTTCGCGAGGAATGCTTTGCGTTTGGGAGCGGTTTGTGGTTTGCTGGCGGGAGCGATGATGTTCAAATGCATTTTCACGAGGATGGTTTTGCGGGCGGCGGTTGGGGTTTTGACGGTCTTTTGGATCACCGCCGCTGAGGCCAATTGGAAGCCGCTGTTCAACGGCGAGAATTTTGACGGCTGGACGCAAAAAGGAGGGAAGGCAAAGTATGAAGTTCGGGACGGCGCCATTGTGGGAACGACGGTTCCGAAGTCTCGAAATAGTTTCCTTTGCACGGCTAGGGACTATGGCGATTTCATTTTGGAGCTGGAGTTCAAGGTAAATCCCAAGATGAACGCCGGGATTCAAATTCGGAGCGCCAGCATTCCGACTTATCGAAGGGGGATTGTGCATGGCTATCAGGTTGAGATTGACCCTTCCAAACGAGCTTGGTCCGGCGGGATTTACGACGAGTCTCGCCGAGGCTGGATTTACGATTTCAAAGAAAATGAGCCGGCGCGAAAAGCCTTTCGCCAAAACCAATGGAATCACTATCGAATTGAAGCCGTTGGAGACCATATTCGGACGTGGATCAACGGAGTTTTGGCGGCCGACCTGCGTGACTCGATGAGCTTGAGCGGGTTTATCGCATTGCAAGTTCACGGAACGCAGAGCGATGTTCCTATGGAGATTGCCTGGCGCAATTTGCGCATCCAAGACTTGGGGCGGCACGAATGGAAGCCGATGTTCGATGGAAAAACCTTGGCGGGTTGGGACCCGCAACCGGGCGGAGAATGGCGCGTCCGCGAAGGAATCCTCCAAGGCCGCAGCAACAAGGCGGAACGCCGCCACGGATTGCTGCTGAGCCGGGAAGTCTTTGGCGATTTTACGGCGCGTCTCCAATTCAAAATTAATCGGGGCGACAGCGGATTCTACTTTCGATCAGAGCCGGTCAATCACGCAGTGGGCGTCCACGGCTTTCAAGTGGAACTGGACACAAGCTATGAAACCGGCGGATTATATGAAACTGGCGGAAGAGGCTGGGTGATTCAACATCCGGCGGACAAAAAAACAAAGTGGTACAAGCCGGGAGAATGGAACGAACTGACGGTGTCGGCTTGGGGACGGAGAACGGTCGTCCGAATCAACGGCCGCAAATCCGCCGAACTGGTGGAAGATGGCGGACGGGCAGAAGGTCGCTTTGCACTACAACTGCACGGAGGCCAAGATATGGACGTGGAGTTTAAGAATATCGAACGGTTGGCGCGCGTGGAATAGCGCGGCTAGAGAGCTATTTTGCCAAGTGATCCGGCTTCCAACGAGCGGAGAGTGTGAAGATGGAGTGATTTGATATGAGGTTATCTTGGACTAAGGGAGCGGTCGAGGCGGTATCGGAACGGGACCGTCGGGGCGGTTCCTTGCGCACCGTGCTCTGCAGCGAAACCGGATTGGTCCGGAACGATCCCGTGCCGGATGACGAAGAGTTGGCAAAGTTCTACTCCGAGGAGTACCGCATCGCATACAAGGGAGCTAGGCGTCCGCGCCGCCGCCAGATCCTGCGCAATTTCCGCCGGGTGGCCGATCATTTCCGCTGCTTCCGCGACGTGATCGAACCGGCGGGAAGGGTTCTGGATGTGGGAGCGGGCTCAGGCGAGTTCGTTTTCCTGATGCAATCTCTGGGCAAGGAGTCTGTCGGCATTGAGTCGAACAAGGACTACTCTGCTTGGTGCCGCGAGGAACTCGGAGTCGACGTGCGCACCGCCTACATTGCCCCGGATTTGTTCGATGCGGGGGGGGGGGGGGGTGGGGGGCTTCGATCTTATCAGGCTCAACCATGTGCTTGAGCACCTCAACGACCCGGTGAAGTATCTTGCTATGGTTAGGGCTTGGCTGGCGCCCGGCGGAGTGGTGTACGTCGAGGTCCCGAACATCGAGGAATATTGCCGCGTCAAGTCGCGGGGAAACATGTTCCATTATGGGCATATCTGGAATTTCAACCCTTGGACGCTGCGTGCCGTGGCGGGTCTGGCTGGGCTTGAGGAGCTGGAAGTGACCCGGGAGAGAAGCGCCGGCACGACCGGTGTCGTGTTCCGGGTCGGGCCGGTGCGTGCGGCGGCGGATTTCGTCAACGCGGAGAATGCCGCCCGGGTGCGTGACCTGATCGCGCGCCACTATGCGGGTGGCTTTCGCGAGGGGAAGGCGATGAAGCCGCTGGTGAACCTGGCGGCGCGGATTGAGGAGGCGTTGAGCGCACTCCTTGCCGGCACGCCGCGGGACATGGGAGCGAGAGCGGCGCGCTCTATTGGAGCGTATAGAACTTGAAACTTATATTCCGGAGGGATTTTAGTTGCATAGCTCTCTTAATCTTGATCATTTGTGGGTGCATTGCGAGATGAGGGAGTTTTTGATATATTAGCGTGATCTCGCAGACCCAATCGATGCGACAATCCCGGCTGCGAAGGAATTAATAAAGAATGAAAGCCCATACAGTGATGGGTTTTTCAAGGTTGATGTCGAAACTAATTCCGAATATGGAATCTTCGTTTCTGGCTCTGTTTTAATTGATGTTTATGGAGCGCCGCCAACAATAAAAATGATCCGCAGGGAAGACGGACGCTTAGAAATTGTTTGGGAAGACAGCCTATTGCAAACATCCCCAACCATAGACGGACCTTGGGAAGACGTCGCATTTGGCGGCGGAACATTGCGTTGGCGAATGTTTCCTTCGGCACCTTCCAAGTTTTTTTCGTTTGAAGAAGCCATGATACCGACAGCGAGAATCGCAAAAAGAACAAACAGCGCAGTCTCGCGAGGCAGCGCGTTGACTGGGCGTTCAACGAAGTTCAGTTTGGAGAAACTCGCGGACGCCAATCTGAAAGCAATGGAGTCGAACTTGCGAAGGGCCTTTGCTTTAGGAAAACCTTGAATAGGATGTCCGTTTTGAATTTTGTCAACGAGTTCCTAAAAATGTTGGTCGATCCCGTCGCCATCATTTGGTTGCTTCTCATCGTTTTCGGCGTCTTCTTGATCGCTCGAAAGCGATACCGGCCGGCTTCGGTAGTCTTCTCTGTGGTTGCTTTTTTGACGGTGTTTGGAGGAACGGGAGTTTCCGGCTGGTTGTTGGCGACTCTGGAACGCCCGTATTATAGGGAAAATCCACTCCATGTGCCGGATGCGGATATTGTGTTTGTGTTGGGCGGACATGTGAGAAGAGGCGACGGAGAACTTCACGGATTCGACGCCAGAGAAAGCATGGATCGGCTCTTGGCGGGAGTGGCCCTCGCTCGAGCGGGCAAGGCGGACGTTCTGCTCATCGGCGGCGGCGCCGCGGGAGATGAAGGCCCACAAATTTCCGAATACGCCGCAACCAAAGATTGGCTGGAAAGTTGGAATCTTCCCGTGGCCATCGAGCATCTTGGCATTCTCAAAAATACTTATGAAGAGGTGTGCGCGGTCAAAAGATTAATGGAAAAGCGCCAATGGCAGAGTATGATCCTCGTAACGTCGGCCTCTCACATCCGCCGAGCCGAAGCGGTTTGCCAAAGCATGGGCATTGAGAATGCGATTCTGGTAGCTTGTGATTTTCACACCTTCCCTCCACCTTCCTGGTGTCTTATCCCTGAGCTTAGACACTTGTCGATCCTCCGATTGTATCTCTACGAGCAGGTTGGCTGGCTCATCTATCGTTGGAAGGGATGGATTGACGTTTAGTCCGCTCTTCCTTCGCTTTGTTGAATTTTTGCAACTTTGGCCGAATGACGAAGTAACAATAGGAATTCTTCGGATTGTTGCGGAAAAAGTCCTGATGCTCTTTTTCAGCCGGGTAGAATTTCTCAAAGGGGACAATCTCCGTTACGATGGGATCCGCAAAAGAATCAGCAGCGGCGGCTTTTGATTTTTCGGCGGCGGCTTTTTGTTCGTCGTCGTGATAGAGAATGATAGAGCGATACTGCGTGCCGACGTCATTTCCCTGACGATTAAGGGTTGTCGGATCGTGAGATTGCCAGAAATAGAAAAGAATCTCCTCGTAAGAGATTGTTTTCGGGTCGAAGACAATTTGCACTACCTCCGCATGGCCGGTGGTTTCCGAACAGACTTCCTTGTAGGTCGGATTTTCTTTGTGCCCCCCCGAATAACCCGAAGTGACGGACTTCACACCGTCCAAGGTTTCCAAAAGCGCCTCCGTGCACCAAAAACAGCCCGTTCCCAAAGTGGCCAATCTCATGGATGATTCATCAACGGGTTTAGGCGAAAAGTCACTCACGGCTTCCTCCTTGGCGTCGAGGCACCCCGTCAACAATTGAAGGGCAAGAGCGGCAACTGTAATTCTGCATAAATGTTCCATTGTCAAAAATTGATTTCTTCCTCGCTAAGAGTAGATAGAATTTCTAGTTTTGTCAACTTCGCAAATGCTTCACAACGCTGTTTTTTTTTTGCTGCACTCAACTCTATTTCTTGAGACCGAGAAACCAATCATTTGCCCAAAATCAGAAAATCGTTTTGGATTTTATGGTGGAGAGTTGCGGGGTTCTCTACAATTAAACGAGGCGCTGGTTGTCTGTCTGATAAAATTGGCATTTAGCGCGATAAACGGGGATTCAGCTTTATAGATTGGTGTTGCTGAGTTTTAGGATTCGTTGGAAGTGGCGGGCGGTGACGGGCATGACGGAAAGGCGGGATTGCTTGAGCAAAGGGATGTCGAGGAGTTGGGTGTCTTTCTTGATTGTTTTTAGAGAGACGGGGTTGTTGAGAGCTTTGAGGGGTTTTAGGTCGACGGCGGACCAGTCGCCTTGTTGAGAGGTTGTGTCCGGGTAGGCTTCCCTGAGGACTTCGGCGATGCCCATGATTTCTTTGCCGACAACGGAATGGTAGAAGAGGACGAGGTCGCCTTGGGACATAGCGCGAAGGTAGTTGCGCGCTTGGTAGTTTCGGACGCCGTCCCATTCGGTTTGGCCTTCTTTGACGAAATCAGACCATGAGTAGGATTTCGGTTCTTGTTTTACGAGCCAGTAGTGTGTGGTCATGCTATTTGTGTTTGGTGGTATTTTTGGGAGATGTTTGGCCTTATGGAAGGTTTTGTAGTAGTATTAAGGATGGCAAATTGATTTCCCGGCGCGATAGAAAATCCAGCAAGGAAGGCCCCGACGGGGAGCGGTTTTCCGCCGGCTCTTTGGAGTTTAGTGATTCGGAGATAGTTTTGGCCGCAGGCGACTATGACGCCTTGTGAAGAGGTTTTGGCGACGGTTCCGGGTTTGAGTTTGGGTCCCGGTTGGGATTCGGCCTGCCAAAATTTGATAGTGAGGGATTCATTGTGTTTTTGCAAGCGGCTGAATGTTCCGGGCCGGGGATTGAGTCCGCGGATTTGGTTGGCGAGTTCGGTTGATGTTCGACGCCAGTCGATTTCACCGTCGTTTCGGGAGAGTTTTGGGGCGTAGGTGGCGTGTTGGTGGTTTTGGGGGCGGGGCATTATGTCGCCTTTGAGGTATTTGGGCAAGGTGCGGGCGAGGAGTTGGGTGCCGAGTTGGGCGAGTCGGTTATGTAGTTGGCCTCCGGTTTCTGTGGAGGAGATGGGGGTGGTTTCTTGCGCGACGATGTCTCCGGTGTCGAGTGTTTCGTCCATTTTCATAATGGTGACGCCGGTTTGGGGGTCGCCATTGAGGATGGGCCAAGGGATAGGCGCGGCGCCTCGGTATTTGGGCAAAAGGGAAGGATGCAGGTTGAGGCAGCCGAGTTTGGGGATTTCAAGGACTTCGGGGGGGAGCATTTGGCCGTAGGCGACGAGGAGGAGGAGGTCGGGGGCTAGGTTTTTCAAGTGTTTGAGCAGGGCGGCGTCTGTGCGCAGAGAGGATGGCTGCCAGAGTGGCAGGGAGTGTTGGAGGGCTTCAGTTTTGACTGGGGTGGGTTTGATCCGCAGGCGTCGGCCTTGGGGTTTGTCCGGCTGGCTAATGATTCCGATCAGGTTCACTGCGGGCGAGTGAATTAAGGTTTGGAGAGAGCGGCGGGCCAGTTCCGCCGTTCCGAGGAAAATTGTGCGGACTGCTTTCACATCAGAGTTTTGCGGCCGGCGGTCGGGTTTGGCGGTGGCTATTTTTCGTTTTTATGCCGCAGGTTGACTTGAACAATTTCGCCAAAACGCATGGCCGCTTCTTTCTTTCCCGACAGCAGTTGCAGGTGAATTTCGTTGGCGGAGATTCGGGTGATGCGCTTGGCGACGAGTTCTTTTTTGGTTCCTTTGAATTCGATGACCATGTCTTTGATTGCGGGCGAGGGGACGATGCGGAAAAATTCGGAGAAAGTTGTTTCAAAGAAGTGGCGGTTGAACTCAGTGTTGCTGCGGGTGTAGGAGGACGGCGTTGCCTCTTGGCCACTCTTGGGGGCGGCGGATTGTCGGAGTCCCAGTTTTGAGGGTTTGTTTGCCGAAATTCCAACCGGGCGAGGGTCTTCTTTTGGTTTTGGCGGCGGCGGCGTTTCTTCAGCTTCTTCCCAAGAAGGATCCGCATACGAACCTTCGGCGGCGGGCAGCAAAAGGAAGATAATGGGGGTCGCCACCGGCGCAATGACCGCCAAACCGCATACAAGCGGAACGGGTCGTCCCCGATAGACTGCCGTTTCGTAAGCCGCCAAAAGGTTGGCTAAGTAAAACGCGAGCAGAAAGAGAAGGCCGATGGGACTGGCAAAGGCGGCGAGAAAGGAAGATTCTTCGGGCGCGCGCGGCAGCCGATCCACCGGTTTGGGAACAATCGGCGGCGGCTGTTTCATCTCCTCTTCGGGCAGCTCAATGAACGGGGTCACAAAGGGCTTGTACTTGGGAGTTTCCGCCAACTGTTCCAGGGTTTCCTGCGATAGATAAACGAGCTCGATGCGCTCTGAAAACCCGCCGATGTCCTCCTCTATTCGAATCACTAGGCCGTCTTCGTCCAGTTTCGACACTTCGCCGTAAAATGTGTTGCCGTTTTCCAACTCAAAAGTTGCCGCCTCTCCGAAGATCGCGAATCCCAGCAGCAGATAAATCAACGCGACGATGCCGGTTTTGCTTCTTTGCATTCCGCCAGTTTGCGCGCGCCAGAACATTTCGTAAAGGAAAAATTTCGATCCAAAAGGGGAGTCAACTCCTTGCTTGGAACGGCCATGGATTGATTACAGATGAAGAGCGGCGGGAAGTTCTTCAACGGTCCAGTTGTTTCGCGTTTTTTGCAGCCGCTCGGCGGCTTCGCCGTGCTTCCAAACGCCATAACGCAAGGCCGTCTCCGGGTCGTTTTGGCATCGGGGTTGCGAAAGAAGACCGGCCAAGAATCCGGCGAGAACGTCGCCGCTGCCGCCTTGGGCGAGTCCCGGCGTTCCAGTAGCGTTAAAAAAGGCGGATCCTTGTTTCCGTCCAATCAGGCTGTGGGCGCCTTTCAGCACAACCCAGCAACCGCCGAATTGCGACGACAATTCGCGCAGGCAGGCGACCGAGTTTTCGTTCACGTCGGCCGGCCGACGTTTCAAAAGCCGAGCCGCTTCGCCGGCGTGGGGCGTGATCACTCGCAAACCCGCAGTTTCGGCGCCTTGCGGCAGCCAATCCAGAGCGGAAGCGTCAACCAAAACGGGACGTTCGTCCTCGCGCCACAGCCCGCGCAGTTGTTCCATGAGTCGATCAGAAACGTCCTTTCCCGCTAAACCGGGCCCGGCAAGAATTCCGGTTGCCTTGGCGGGCGGTTGCCAAAATTCTCCCCAAGGCTCAACCATGGCTTGTTGCAAGTGAGCGGCCGCAGGCAGATAGCATTCGGGCGTTGTCGAAAGAGTGATAAGCCCGGGGCAAGCCCGCATCGCGCCGAGAGCCGCCAACACGGCGGCGCCGTGATACCCGCGGCTGCCGGCAAGGATGGCCAAGTGTCCAAAGCTTCCTTTATGATCCGTGGCCCGCCGCGGCGGTGGAAAGCTCCGAAAGTCCTCTTCTTGGCTGAAGAAAAGCGAATCGTCGCGGGCCGGCTCTTCGTTTTGGCCATTCCCCGAATCTTTGCGCTTTGACGGTTCCCCGAATTGGGATGCGGAGAAGAAGTTCGACAGCAGTCCGACGTCGGCAAGAACGCGCACATAGCCGACAAAGGGACGCGCTTGAGAAGTCAACATTCCCACTTTCGGAGCGCCGACCGTCAAAGTGTAATCCGCTCGAACGCCGCCGCCCATTAGGAAACCAGTCTGGGCGTTCAATCCGGAGGGAACGTCGACGGCAACGACCATCGCCCCGGCTTGATTGATCCGGCGAATCACGGCTTGCCAAGCCGTCGATAAATCTCGATTGAGGCCAATGCCGAACAAGCAATCCAGAATCACCGAAGGACGCCGGGACAATGCCCGATCTAAGCGGCCGCCGGCTTGCTCTGGGTTTCGAACGTCCAACAAAGACGCGTCCCGCTCGGCGGATAACAAGCATTTGAAGGTAGCGCGTCCATCGTCTCCGTTGTGTCCCTTGCCGGCGACAATCAGAATCGAATCCGAAGAATGCGTGCGCGACAAAAGCCAATCCGCAATCGCCCGTCCAACCCTGCCGATAACCTCGGATTCTTGAATGCCGGATGCCCAAGTCGCCTCCTCCCACGAGCGTATTTCTTCAACGCTGATTACAGGAATCGGCATGGCAAAAAGCGTATTGTCGCGTTTATCAACCCGCAGAAAGATTCTTTGAAAACAACGCTCATACAAATCCTTGAGCAAGCAAATTATGCCCGAACGCGAAGACTCTGTTCTACAAAAATCTGCTCTTTGCGAAAGAGCGCATTCATGCAAAACTGCCCAAAAGCGCGAAGACAATGAACAAGGAGTCTCCCGCGCGAATCTATTTTTGCTATGAGAATTCTGTTGCAGCGCGTTCGCCAAGCGGATGTGAAAGTGGACGGAGCCGTCTGCGGCGAGATTGGACGAGGCTTGTTATTATTCGTCGGCATGGAGGCCGGAGACGCAAAAGACGATATCCAGTGGATTTGCAAAAAGACTCTTCGAATGCGAATTTTCAACGACTCAGAAGGGAAAATGAACCATTCCCTGCTCGACGTCGGCGGGGAGGTTTTGCTCGTAAGCCAATTTACCCTGCACGCCATTACAAAGAAAGGAGATCGTCCCTCGTTCATCCGCTCCGCCCCGCCGGCCATTGCCCTTCCGTTATACGATCTTCTGGTTCAAGAGCTGGAAAAGCGACTGGGATCCCCCATTGCCACAGGCCGGTTTGGAGCAAACATGCAAGTAAGTCTAATCAACGACGGCCCGGTTACCATCCTACTGGATTCCAAAAATCGCAAAAATCGAAGATAGCCCGTGTGTCTTTTGTAGCGGATGATTCTTCGGCAGTTTTCCCTTCTGATCTCAACGATGAAAAACAACCCCCAATCCAATTCCAGAAACGCCGAAGTTCCCCGCGCCTGCCCGGGATGCGGCAACATCCACCGACAACCAGTATGGGACAAAGGCAACCTGCACGTGAAACGTTGCCTACAATGCGACCTCTACTACGCCAGCCCCGTAGCAACAGACTTGGCTTCGGGAAAGTTTTACAACCAACTAGCCGTTCCCTTCTACCTCTCGCCAAACAAGCTGGAAAGTGACTACGCTCCCGTGCGGTTTGAACGAGAAATGCAATACTTCCGAAAATGGTGCCCAGCAGGGCAAGTACTAGACGTCGGATGCTCCACTGGTGCCTTCCTCTATCACCTCCAAAAACAAGGAAACTACCAAGGCGTCGGCATCGACATCGCCGGGCCTGGCTTGGACTATGCCGAATCCAAAGGATTGAAAGTTATCCGAAAGCCATTCCTTAGCCATGATTTCGGCAACCAACAATTTCACGCAGTTACTTTTTGGGCCGTTCTCGAACACTTAATAGAACCGCTTCCATTTTTGCAAAAAGCGGCCAACCTCCTCAAACTCAACAGCCTTTGCTTCATCCTAGTCCCCAACCGAAAAAGCCTGGCCGTCCGACTTCTAGGAACCAAATACCGCTATATCATGCCCGAACACCTAAACTACTTTTCCGAACAAACACTCCTCCAATTCATCCAACGCGTACCTCATCTCAAAATCGTCGACCACTCTACAATAAAGTTCAATCCCCTTGTCATTGCGCAAGACTTATACCATCAAAGGAAAAACCGCGTACCCGATGCCGAACGAGCAAAACTGCTCAAAAAAACAACCGCTTGGAAACAATCCCCACGACTCGCGCCGCTGCGTTGGGCTTACAACAAAACCGAAGCACTGCTGGGACATCTAGAACTGGCGGACAACTTAATCGCCGTAGCCCGAAAATCCGCTTGAAGAGCTTTCCTCTGTTTTCCAAACTGGGACGGCCGCACCTACCAGTTCAACGGCAGAACGAAAAAACGGCATTCCCCGAGACGCCGCTTTCCTACGGCTCCGATGACCGTTTTGACTTTATCCAACGAATCAAAGATCTCCCCCGCTTTGCGAAGGACATAAATACAGAAAGCAAGCCAGACAATTGCCTTGATGGGCCAAATGGCACGCAGGATGTCCGTTTGTCCAAGGAAAGCCCGGACGATCCCATGAAAAACCCATACGAAGCACTAAAAACAAGAAGAAAAAGAACCGAACACATAAGCAGCCGCCCATACCTTGACAACTGCCAGGCCGCAAAGACTATGAAAATAAGAAACAACCAACTAAAAACCAACTCCCAATCCATGCCCGGAAGCATAGACGACAGACACAGCAAACGCAAGACATAAAAATCCCGGCGGCCGGCTCTTCTTCAAACCAGAGCAAAAGCCTCTGCGGATGCTTCTGGTGTCCCCAAAGGCCGACTGTCTCCCATCCATACGAGAAAGACAACGGCCTCCGTCTTTTTTGAATGGATGCTTTGAAAACGATGAAAATCACCCGCAAAGAAACGAAGGTGGATTTGCCGTTTCAAATCCCGGCGCGATGCCAAGATGGCGAATATTCGGCGAAGAGCGAGTATCCCAGCGCAGAGGAAGCGGAGAAAGCCATGGCCTCTGCAAAACGATTATGTATCTCAGAACAGCCACGCAGTCACGGTCAACGCGCGAAACACCACCATAATCGAAATCAAGGAAGAAAAAGAATAGGGCAATTGTCGACCACGGACATTTCTCGCTATTCCACTTGCGCCAGAGAAACTCCCCTCTCTTTTCGATTGCCTCCCTCGAAAAGATGGGAATCAACGCCCCGCAGCTCCGCTGGAATAACCCCGCTCTCTCCTTTCTCCCGATAAATTCTCTATGGAACTTGGGGAAATAATCTTCCAAAAGAAATGTAAAAGAAAACGCCCCCCTTTTTAAACAAGAGGGGCGAAACCACGAAGATGCTCTCGGAAAATGCGGGATTCTCCTCAGCGCGCCGGCGTGCCAAAGCCCACTAATCCAAGAGACTCTTGGCCTTCTTGGCCGGGCGCGGTGCTTCCCTCAATTAAACCGCCCGCATTCCAACCCACTAAACCACCTACCCCAATGTTCCCCAAAACTGCCGCATGAACATGGCTGTCCGCTATATGGCCAAAGTTATGACCCACTAAACCCCCAACGCTGTTCGCTCCTGCTACCCGACCCCGAACAGAACAATTGCGAATAAGCCCTTGACTCAACCCGGCCAATGCACCCACAAAGTTAACCCCTTGAATATGAACGCCTTCTAAGCCTACATTGACCACTTGCCCCCGATTGCCGATTGCGCCGAACAAGCCACTTGGCTTCTCATAGAAAAGAGCGGCGTCGCTCTGGTCTTGGAACAGGTTGACAATCCCATGGCCGTTGCCCTCCAATATCGCTTGGAAAGGGTTGGCGAAAACCCCGATGGACTGCCAGCCGTTTCCTTGATTCCAAAAGGGGTCTGCTTCATCGGCTTGATTGTTTTTGTGAGAATCAAAGTGGAGGTTCGTTGTGAGTTCGTAGCCTTGGGCTTGGGTATTATTGGGAAGCCCCATGTTGGCGATGGCGCTGGGGAAGGCTTGGTTGTAAGCTTTGGCAAACTCTTCTTTGTCGGGTTGGCCGTCGCCGTTCAAGTCCCAGCGAATCGCATTCAGCTGCGTCAAGTTGCTAACATCAATCAAGCCGTTATCATCTTGGTCGTAATCGGTTGGAGGCAACTGGACTTGTTGAACTTCTTGCCGCTCCTCTGATGGTGTTTCGGGTTCTTCCTCTTCGACGACGGTGTGGGAAAGGGTGACGGAGACAATCCCGGCGTTGTTGATGGCTAGGAAACCCGGGCTGGATGGTATTGAATGCTGGATGCTTGCCTGCTCGTTGGTGTCGGCGGCGTCTGCGCTGGCGGTCACGGTCACGGTTTGATAGTCCTGCCAATCGGATGGTGTGAACATCAGCTTGCTGGGGTTCACCGTGATTCCGGAATGCGCTGTTTCTAGGTTGACAATTGTATTCTCAAACCCACGAGAGGAAGTGGGTTTCACTTGGTAAGTGGCGGAGCCGCTCTCGCTCAAGGACACCTGCTTGGTGTTGAACATGAGCGAGGACGGAGTCGATCCGCCGGGCCGCGAGGGGAACGGGGTGATTATCGGAGTCACACCGCCGCCGCCAATGTTCACATTGACCCGCGGACCCACAGGATCAGGCTCGTCGTCGTCTATAATTTCGATGCGCACCGTCTTGGGTTGGAGAACGGAGTTCGTGGGGTTGCTCAAAACCACGCTGAAAGATTCGTCCGGCTCGTCTATGGCGTCTCCAAGGATGGGAATAGAGATGGTTTGGGTGAGGTTGGTGGTGTAGGCGAGAAAGGTGAGCGTGCCGCTGGTGGCCGTGTAGTCTTGGCCGGCGGTTGCGGTGCCGTCCTGCGTGGCATAGTCGATGGACGTGGTTTGGGCGGAGACTAGGCCGAGTTCAACATGAAACACGGCGTTGGTTGTGCCTTCGTCGCCTTCTGATATTCTCAAAATATGGGCGTTAAGCGGAACGTTAGAAAAAGAGACGGTTGGCGGCTCTTCGTCGTCTGTGATGGTAACGGTGGCCGTCAACTCAGAAACGCCGTCCAAAAACACGGCGTTGGTAGGATTGCTTAAGGTTAACGTAAAGGTCTTGGGCGACTCATGGGTCACGTCGTCTTCCAAAAGAGAGATGGAGATGGCTTGCGCCGCGCGGACAACGTTGGTCTCGCTGAAGGTAAGCGTGCCACTGGTCGCCGTGTAGTCCACTCCGGCACGAGCCGTGCCGTCGCTCGTGGCGTAGTCTACCGAGGAGACGCCAAAAAAAGCGTTGGTGGCGATCAAATTCCGCTTAATATTGATAACCGCTCTTTCCCCCTCGTCCGCCTCTGCCTCAGACGCCTCTAGGGAAATGACGCCATCATGGGTTAGAAGAGTATAGTCAATATAATGAAGACCGACAAGTTTGTCAAATATTCCCGCAGGCAAATAAGAAACCCTCCTTCCGTCGCGCCAAGTTGCAATAGGGTTGCCAGAAAGAGACAGACTTTGCAGGTTCACCAGATTGTCAAATATCCCCAAAGGCAGGGTAGTGAATTCGTTATCATCAAGATCTAGCCTTTGCAGGTTCACCAGATTGTCAAATATCCCCAAAGGCAGGGTAGTGAATTCGTTATCATCAAGATCTAGCCTTTGCAGGTTCACCAGATTGTCAAATATCCCCTCAGGCAACGGGGCAAGGAGGTAGTTGTCTCTAAAATCCAGCCTTTGCAAGTTTACCAAATCGTCAAATATCCCCGCAGTTAAATTGGTGAAGAAGTTAACGCCAAGATCCAGCGTTACTAAGTTGGTAAGGCCCGCTAAGTCGCTGACTCGCGGTGACGCGGGATAGATTCTGCCGTCTAATCCACGATTGAACTTTCTGCGGAGGTTTAGCGATGTGATGCTGTGAAGTTGCGCTGAGTTGGTGACTTGATTGTACCGCCCAATTCCAAGCTTCGGAGGAGTTCGTCGGCCACGGCTACCGTCCTGCCATGCAACACGGATCCAGGGCTGTCAACCTGTCCCCAATTCGCATTGGGGATCGCTTGCGCCGTGACTGTCGATTGCGTCGAAAACACCGACAGGCCAACAATAGCCAGCAGAGCGCAGATTCTAGTTTTGCACAATTTAGTTGCCATAATGCTGTCTTTAAAAAATTCTAGATATTTTAATAGTAACTTCGTATCTTTTCTGATTTCTAAACTTCTAAACCAAAATTTCTTGCGTCATTGTTTTCTCTGGTTACCGGAACTTTTTAGCGTTGCGGAGTCAAGCGGAGGAATCGTTGCTTTCCTGCCGCCGCCGGCAAAATTATGGTCAATTGATCTTGTCCGTTGCTGTTGGATTCACGCAGGATTTGGACTTCATCCTCCGGCAGCGGCCTCCAAGTTTCTCCAATCAAATCGACGGTTTCTTCGATTCCCACCTCTCCCGCGGGAACAACAAACACGAATCGAACGCCGCCGCTCGCCAAAGACTCGGCAAAGATCAAACGACTCTTCCATTCTCCAAGTCCGGCAGCAGAGGAGGAACTCGCCGTTGGATTGTTGCTAACCGATGCAGATTGGAAGACTGGCAACGGCCCGCCCGAAACCGGCAGCGTTCTAACGGTCCCAATCAAAACAATCACCAACATCAACCACAACAAACAAGGCGAGTTTTTCATAATCCTATCCCCTTTCTTTAATCCGCCTCCATTCTGCCACCGCCCCCCAACAAAGCAAGGGAAAAATCAATTGGCTCTTCCATCCTCCAAGTCCGGCGGCAGAGGAGGAACTCGCCGATGGATTGCCGCCAACCGATGCAGATTGGAAGAGGGACAACGGCCCGCCCGATACCGGCAGCGTTCTAACGGTCCCAATCAAAACAATCACCAACATCAACCACAACAAACAAGGCGAGTTTTTCATAATCCTATCCCCTTTCTTTAATCCGCCTCCATTCTGCCGCCGCCCGCCAACAAAGCAAGGGAAAAAAGGAAAAAATCGCCTCCCTAAGCAAAAATTCCCCTTCCCAAACCTTTTCTTCAGACGGAGACGCGGCGCCAACCGCAAGAATCGGCGTTTTCCTTCTGCGCTTGGCAGAATCACAGTCAACGATATTGGCCGTCGCCAAGGGATTCCCACAGTATTTTGACTTCATCATCCGGCAATAGCCGCCAAGCTTCTCCAAGCAAATCGGCGGTTTCCTCGATTCCGAACTCCTCAGCCATAGATGTTCTTTTGTTACTTTGTTTAATTCCTTTATTTCAGGCAACGGGAGTCCCATTGAGAGACTTTCATCCTCTCCTCAATCCCTTTTGGGAAAACTGCTCCCGCGTCCAGGCCGATTGGCATTTCCAAGCGGAGCAAATCACGCGAGTTCCTGCCTGTTCGCCGAAGCCAACAGGAAAGGCAATTGCGACTCTCCCGAAACTCTGTCAAAAACTGTGATATTTAGCAAGGAGACCCATATGACGAATCCCTCCTGCGTTTATTGCTTCAAGAGCGAGAAAATCAAAAAACAACCAGGAGCATAACGTTTGTTTTGAGGATTCCACGATTTTGTGTCTTTTTTGGCGGAATGGTAGAATTCAGGTGATCGTGTTTGTTGGCGGATTAAAGAAGAACGTCCTCGCGGATGTCTGCCAACTCCTTTTTTGATTTAGCGCAAAAGGGTTTTTGGTAAAACCGAAGCAGGCAAAAGACCGCGCGTGGAAAAATCTGCTTGCGGAGTCTGGCTGTTTTTGGTGGCTTTTGGATGGGCATCATTCTCGTTGAAATCGAAGGCGAGGGATTGCATTCTGGCTGGAATCAAAGGGAACGAAAAGGCGGCGGCATGGCGAAGTTGACAGTGGTTTCGGAAGGGTTGGCGTTTGGCGAGCGGACGGTTCTTTGCCTTCCCTGCGAACTTCAGTTTGACCGAAGCGATCTCAAGTGCGTTCAGGCGGGCGGGCAGTCGGCTTGGTTTTGTCCGGAATGCGGACGTCGTTGTCAGACGGCGCAAGATTGGTTGGCGGCGCAGAATCCCGCTGAGGAAAAGGGTTTTGCCGTATGGGTTTGGGAGGCGTTTGGGTATCCGCTCAATCCCAATGGGGCGATACTTTTGGTTGGCGGGGCTTTGTTTTTTTCGATCATTCATTTTATGGGAACGGCCGCGCCTGCGGCGGGGATGATTGGATTGCTTTTGATTGTTCTTCTGGGCGTGGTGAGCGTTGGCTATTTGTTTTCGTATTTGAAGAGCGTTGTTGTTGCGTCTTCGCAAGGAGAGGAGGATTTGCCGGATTGGCCGGACTTGACGGACGGGCGGGATGTTTTGGAGCCGTTGTTGCAGTTGGTTGTCTTGCTGTGGCTGTGTTTGGGGCCGGGTTTGGTGACGCTTTGGACGGCGGGAAGCGAAGTCGGCTGGGTGGTTTTGAGTTTGGGTTTGTTTTATTTGCCGATGGGTTTTCTGGGCGTCTCTCTTGGAGATTCCGTAACCGCCGGCCTCAACCCGGCGCTTGTGATTCTTTCCATTCTCAAAGTATTCGGGCATTATTTGGCGGCTTGCGCGGTTTTGGCGGTTTTGCTCGGCGCTCGTTGGGCGGGCATGCAGCTGGGGGATTATTTGCCGATCTTGATTGGAATTCTGGTAACGGAGTTGGCTTCGCTTTATTTCTTGATCGTGATGATGCGGGTATTAGGTTGCATGTATTACGTCAATCGGGAAAAACTGCGCTGGCATGGATAGGGCAAGACGGCTTTGCGCAAGAGGCGAGGGCAAAAAATCCTATGGGCAAGGGCGAGATAGCGTGGAAGGGAGAATTCGAAGACGGCCGTCGGCGGCAGGTGTACGCCAAGTGCGTTCGCAAGGTTTGGCGGTTCTTCGAGCGCGAGAAACGCTTCGATCCGTGGCGTCCGCTGAAGCATCCTTCTTTGAAAGATTGGCGAATGCTTCTGGACGGCCTAGAGCGGCGGGCGCAGCGGCGGACGATGTCGGCGGCGGAGGTTCAACGAATCCAACAGCGAATAAAGGAGCTGTTCCCAGAATTAGACGACGATTATGAAACTGGAACCAAAGAATTTCATTAATCGAGAATTCAGCTGGCTGGAGTTTAACCGCCGCGTGCTGGAAGAAGCGCAAGACGCGTCCAACCCGCTCTTGGAAAGGCTCAAGTTCCTAGGCATTGTCAGCTCCAATCTGGACGAGTTTTTTGAAGTGCGCGTGGCCGGCCTCAAGCAACAAGTCGAAAGCAACGTCTCCCGCCGCAGCCCAGACGGCAACACTCCGTCCGAAACCTTGCGGGAAGCGGCGGCGCGAACGCGCCGCATAGTCTCGGATCAATACCGAACTTGGAGCGGGCAAATTCAGCCGGACTTGGCGGCGGCCGGCATTCGATTCTGCGCAGTGGATGAGTTGAGCGCCGAAGAAACAGCGTGGCTTGACGGGTTCTACGCTGATCAAGTTTCTTCCGTGCTGACTCCTCTGGGGATTGACCCGGCGCATCCCTTTCCCGACTTGCGCAACAAGAGCTTGAACATCCTCGTCGAGCTGCAAGTGAACACTCGAGGCCATGAGGAGCGGCGCTTGGCCATCGTTCAAGTTCCCGGAATTCTATCGCGACTGGTTCGTCTGCCGCAAAAGGGCGAGACGAGACGGTTTGTTTTTCTGGAAGAAGTGATTTTCCATCGATTAGAAGACCTTTTTCCCGGCAACCGCATCTTGGGCCGTTGGTGTTTCCGGGTCACTCGCAACAGCGAATTATACATTGACGAAGAATCAACGGCCAACCTGCTCAAAGCGGTCGAGAAAGAGCTGTTCAACCGCCGCAAAGGAGCAGCCGTGCGGCTGGAGATTGACGCCGCTTGCCCCAAGCCTCTCCAAACCAAACTGGCTCGATATTTAAGGTTGTCGGACGCCGAAGTGTACGAAATCCACGGGCCGATAGATCCCATCCCTTTGATTGAAGTTGGGCGGGGCGAACACTCGCCCGAACTTCGCGATAAACCCTTCGCGGCTGCCGAAGCGCCGGCGTTGCGCGGCTGCAACGACTTCTTCGAACGTCTTCGCCAACGCGACGTGTTGCTCCATCATCCCTACGAAAGCTTCTCCAGCGTGATCGAATTCATCGAAAAAGCCGCCGCCGACCCGCAAGTCTTGGCCATCAAACAAACCCTCTACCGCTCTGGCTCGGACGAGCGCATCTTCCGCGCCCTCACAGCCGCCGCCCGCCAAGGCAAACAAGTCGCCGTGGTCATCGAGCTGAAGGCCCGCTTCGACGAAGACAACAACATCCGCGCCGCCCGCAAACTAGAAGAAGACGGCGTCCACGTGCTTTACGGCATGGTCGGCTATAAAATTCACGGCAAAATGTGTTTAATCGTACGGCGCGACGCCGACCAAATTCGCCGCTACGTGCATTTAGCCACGGGAAACTACAACCCCACCACCGCCCGCCTTTACACCGACCTTGGCCTTTTGAGCGCCCGCGAAGACCTCGGCGAAGACGTGGCCGGTCTGTTCAACTTGCTAACGGGCATTTGTCAATTTCAACCAATGAAAAAACTCCTGGCCGCTCCGTTCAACCTGCACCGAAAAATGTTGACCCTAGTGGAGACGGAAACAACCAACGCCCGAAGAGGCTTGCCGGCGCGCATTATTGCCAAAATGAACGCCCTAGTGGACCGCGAAATGATCGAAGCACTCTATCGAGCCTCCCAAGCCGGCGTCCAAACGCAACTCATCATCCGCGGCATCTGCTGCTTGAGACCCGGCGTGCCCGGCCTCAGCGAAAACATCGCCGCCAAAAGCATCGTGGGACGCTTCCTCGAACACAGCCGGATTTTCTACTTCGAAAACGCCTGCCAACCAAAAGTTTATATCGGAAGTGCCGATTGGATGCCCCGAAACTTCTTCCACCGAATCGAAACCGTCTTTCCCATCGAAGATGGCGTCCTCAGAGACCGCGTCATCAACGAAATCCTGGCCGGATGCCTGGCCGAAGGCGCCAAAAGCCGATTCCTTCAACCCGACGGAAGTTACCAACGCCCGCCATCCACCGACCCGCAAGTCAACTGCCAGCAAGAGTTTATGAGGCTCGCCGCCGCAACCTCTTCCCATTCCCAATCACAAAACCGCGAAGCGTCGCTATCCCTTCCGATGAAAGTCCGCCGTCAACCGGGACATCCACCCGCCTAGCGCATGTTCCCCAAATCCAAATTCATTGCCCTTTGCGAAACAAAAAAACTCCGCTCTGGAAAAATCCCAAAAGCAAAGCCAAAAACCCAATCCCCCTTTGCAAATAACAACCGCTAGCCCAACTACAAATCACATCACAAAACCCCGCTTCCCAACTTGCAGAAACAAGACGGAAAAAGACGCCTTTGCCATCTTGTCATTAACAGGCTACCAACTACCCATCCTCGACCTCTGACTAGGTCGACATAAGAACTGCGTGGTTTCCTGATCGTCGGGATAACGATAAATCATTAGTTGGCCGCTAATTTCAAATCGCAAGCCATTGGCTATATATGTTCACTACTCCCCTAGCTGTTGACGCTGACTAATCCAACACAGAAATCATGATCCCTTAGCCACAAACCACAATTCAATAAGCATCGGCCGCTTGGTCCTTTCGGCACAAAGACCAGCGACCACAAACACCCAGCCACGAAGCTGTGATAGCTTGTTGGCATTTCTTATGAAAGCGTTGGCGGACAACCACCAAACTCAGCGCAAACAAACGAAACACAAATGCGTATTCCTCCGGTTCGGGGATGATCTGGCTGTCGTTGACAACACACACCGAGCGGTTGGAATTCACCGCTAAGAAGGATTCGTAAGCCTCTGCTCTCTGGGCTAATAGAGCCCCCAGAATTATTGTCGCTCTGCGCATAAAAGACGCTAATAGATTTGTTGTCCAGCCCGCTCTCACCTAAGAAGAAGTCTAATCGATGAAATAGAACAAACTGCTTCCAGATACGCTCATCCCAACGACATCGTATGGATTATCGTAGTCCATGAAAAATCCATCGTTCTGCTGTTGTCGCCATTCATGACCGTCGAAATGTTAGTGGCACTAGCAACAAAAGGAATGTTGGTTCTGCCTCCTCCCAGAATTCTCTTTCTTGCCGAATCGATGTCTTGGGTCTTAGAGATAGCAAACAAGAATGAATATGAAAAGTTCGTATTGCTGGGCTTGTTGGCATCGTAAATATGTCCGTTATTGAAGGAGTTCCCAAGCCTCTCGGCTATGGTAATGATTAGAGATTGCGGAGGTGGGGATGCTTTGGAGGACACTTTGGGTCGCCGTAGCGGGAGAACCGCTAAACACCCAGAGCGTGTCGGCGTTGTCTTAGCTATGGTGAACATCAATACACAACTGCCCTTGGCTTTGCGCCAAAACAAACCAAAGAAGAAAACGACACAACTACCAACACAGATAAAAGAGATGTATTGTCGATGCCTGTTGTTCTAGTTTTGACACAAACGATGGGAATCTCTTTATCATGTTCCATCCTTCTTGGAATGAAACAACGAATAAACGACCGCAAAGGAAGTCCATCCTCGTCTAACGAATTGGTTTCTAAATCCCAAGAATCGGCAATTGGAAATCAGTCCATAATCCAATCGGCAAGGTGATTTACGCTTTTGGAGAAACACTTATTCGTCCGGCATCCAGCAGTGTTTCGCAATCCAATCTAGCTTGTTAGAAGTCTCTTGTCCATCCCGCGTCCAACCTCAAAATACAAAGGGAGAGAAAAGAGGGAAAAACTCGGTTGAAACAACAAAATCCGCCAGGGGCGTGTTGACACTAAATTTCAAAATGACTGACGGCAGTGCGAGAAGTCGAAAATATGATTCAAGCCCTAGTCGCTGGAAAATATCGTCTAAAGTATTGGCATTGAATGACAATGAGTTATCGACATTTTTCCTTAAATCCATGGAGTGTTCAGGGGTTCAGGAAAATGCTTGCGCGAGAAAAAAAAGATTGTGGGCGAAAGTTCGAATCTGGTTTTTTGGAGGTGGAAACGTTAGTTGACCGAAACAAACAAAGCAGATGCAATCTCTTTGGAAACTCAGAGGCGCGACTCTCGGCGTTGCAGAGATTGGATCGCGGTCGCGGCGGTGACGAAAATCAAGGAAGCGGCCGTTTCCCTCGTTTCCAAACTTTTCTCCCCTCTGACGCAAAAGGAGGGCGTCCGTTTGCGGCCAGGAAGCCTTCTGCCTTAAGCGCAATCTTTCAAACCGCCGGCATCGGGATGCTCTTCGCGGCCTTCTGCTTGTGCCCTTGCCAAGCATTGAAGCGCAAAAGAGCGGTGGCGGTGTTGGAAGCGTTCTTGCCAACTACATTTACGACGCTCTCACCGGAAACAGAGTCCAAATCACTCCTCCCATGGACGGTAAAATCATCGCTAAACCAAAATTGGAAGCGTTTGGCGGATATCGCAAATACGAGACCATCAATGGATACTCGCACAGCGGATTGACTCCCGATGTTGACGTAGATCGCAAACGAGGCTACGATGACAAATGGCCCGAATACTTTGACGTGGATTACGGCGAAGTAGTGGAAAACCCGACTGCGAACCAGACGCTGAACCTAGCAGGGGATTAAACTCCAACAAATACGAACTCCGAATGCATGCGGAATTCAACGACCACGGCGACGAATACAAGAGCCGATCCCAAATGCAAAAAGAATGCTCCACCGCCAAACTCGGCTACGTTTAAAATCGATACATTCAATACAAGAAAACAGGAAGGTGGGTTTATTACGGCACAAGCGAAAGAAATCAAATGCTACCATCGCTTAGTGGACAAAATCACGGACATCGACACTCGACTAGCCAACCACCAGAAATACACGGCGCAAGCGCTGTGGGGAAACTGGATCATTTGACTTGGAAAAAAGAGGAAGAAGACTATGCTGTGCACAAACAGCCCTACTTTGGGACATGAGAGCGTATGTATTGAGCGCCATCAGTCCTAATTCTGTGAGAGTCCCAATACTTCGGAAAAAGAACACGTGGAGTAACACAGTCAACGTGCGAGGGCAGAGCCAGTTGCATTGGTCATCCATGACGGTAAATGAGCCATGGGAAGCCCCCCTACACCCTTTGGGATCGGAATCAACACGACGAACTCAACAGCAAGTAAAAGAAAGGAGAACGGGTTGAAAGGCTATCGCCGCGTGTTCTCTCGCTTTGACAAACTGGATGTAATATTTATGGGATTCATAATGTTCACCCTCATCTTTGCCATGTTCCATTAGTGTCAACACGCACTAATCTTTTTTATATCGCTGCCCGACCAATTCCAGAGAAGATGATGTTTGAGGTAATGATAAAAATGCAACAATGGATAATCCATCCTAAACCGGCGACTGCGAATTCAGTAGGAAATTCAGAACTTAAGAATCTAGAATAGAATCCTCCTCAATTTTACACAAGACAAGTCCGCGAGTGGTTTTTAAGACGGTGGCTTTATCGGATAGATTAAACAGACTTAGTTCGTTGGAAAGTTTTGTGAAATTCTATCATGAGATGGAGGAAAACCCTGAAGAGTCGACTAAAAATTCTTGGCAAATTATAAGGTTTTTGTTTATAGCATTTAAGAACGCTTGAGCACTGAGGACTTGGTGCTTGATCATACTGACGTAACCATTATGGACACTAATTTTTTAAAAGGAACAGGGTATTCCGACGTCAAAAAATTCAGTATTTCTCACAATAAGCAATTTGCTGGGGGTTCTTACGGTAGCGACTTTTATTACTCCAAGAAATGTGCCGAGTTTTTCTGCTAATTTATGGAAGGCGAATATATTGGATACTGAATTGGCGTTTGCAATTGTTCTTCATTTTCTGAGGAAGTCAAAAACAGTGGCTCGAAACATATATCGGAATAGTCCTTCTTAATCTTTTTCAGGATTTCTCCCTGATATTGCCAAAATTGAAGAGTTGATTCTTGGAAGAGGGCAGTATAATATCCAAGCGCGCGAGGAAAAATTGGCTCAAGTTTGTGACTCATATTGCGTTCCAAAGCTCGCCTTCAGTGGTTAAATATGTTAAAAATGCATTGAAATTATTCCCCTCGGATGCCCAGTCTGCCGCCCTAGCGCTGCCAACAATTTTTGGCGACGTCGATTATTCATATTGGATGGATAGACATAATCCCTCTCAATTGATCAGAACGGAAGAAATTATGGATGGGAAAATTGTGACAGTGCCATAGTATGGGATTCTTTGAATGAACCAGAATTTCCAATGTATTGACGGACAGAAGTGCCGTATCCTTTTACGCCAAGTGACACTGTCACCAACGTTGTCAACTTTGTTTTGGCAGATTTAAATCCCAAATTCCAAGATGGTTGATTTTCTTTACTGTTTTATTTTTTCTGTGGAGAAGGCGATTGGTTTGCTCTGGGTAGCAAGAGATATTGTTCTGTGGATTGGGGAGGGATGATCCAGTTTGGCCAGCGGCTCTATTAGGAGATATTGGCGCGGGCTTCAGCGGCGAGCGGGGTGCTGAGGTAGCGTTCTCCGGTGGAGCAGGCTATGGTGACGATCATTTTTCCTTTGTTTTCCGGTCTGGAGGCGACTTGGACGGCGGCCCAGACGTTGGCGCCGGAGCTGATTCCGGAGAGGATTCCTTCTTCTTTGGCAAGTCGGCGGGCCATTATGAAGGCGTCGTCGCTGGCGACTTGGATGCATTCTGCGATTTGGAGGGTTTTTGAGCGGTCGTAGAGGTGAAAGTTGGCGGGGATGAATCCGGCGCCGATGCCTTGGATGCGGTTGATGCCGGGTCGGAGGGGTTTTCCGGCGATTGTTTGGGTGATGACGGGGGAGTCTTTGGGTTCGACGGCGATGGCGGTGAAGGTGGGTTTTTTGGTTTTGATGGATTCCATACAGCCGGTGATTGTTCCGCCCGTGCCGACGGCGGCCACGAGGATGTCGATTTGGCCTTCGGTGGATTCCCAGATTTCTTCCGCGGTGGTGCGGCGATGGATTTCGGGGTTGGCGGGGTTGTCGAATTGTTGGGGTATCCAGGAGTTTTTGATTTGCCGCGCTAGTTGTTGGGCTTTATCGATAGCGCCTTTCATGCCTGCGCCGCCGGGCGTTAGCACGAGTTGGGCGCCTAGTATGGCGAGGAGGGTTCGTCGTTCCATGGACATGGTGTCGGGCATTGTGAGGAGGAGTTTGTAGCCTTTGGCGGCGGCGACGAAGGCCAGGGCGATGCCGGTGTTGCCGCTGGTGGGTTCGATGATGGTTGTGTCGGGATTGATGATTCCGCGTTGTTCGGCGTCTTCGATCATTGCTTTGCCGATGCGGTCTTTGACGCTTCCCAATGGGTTGAAGAATTCGCATTTGAGAAGGACGTCTGCTTGGAGGCCGGCGGCTATTTTGCGGAGTCGAACCAGTGGTGTGTTGCCCACGGTTTCCAGTATGTTTTCAGCGATTTTTGCCATTGCGCGGTTTCGCGGTTTGAGCGGTTGGGGAGGGATGGTTAGCCGTTGGTTTCGGTTTGCATTCCGTCGGCAAAATAGACGATGCGGCCGCAGTAGGGACAGGCGACGATTTCTTTTTGGGCTTTGCAGATGATGATGATTTGGATGGGAAGTTTGACGTGGCAGCCGTCGCAGATTCCTCGGTCTACTCCGACGATGCTGTTTTCGCCTTTGTTTTTGAGCAAGCGTTCGTATCTCGACAAAATGTCTGGGTCCATTTTCTCTACCAGCACCTTTCGTTCTTGGATCAGGTCGCCGAGCTCTCGTTGGAGGTTTTTTTCGCGTTGTTCGAGTTCTTTGTTTTTTTCGTCGGCCAGTTTTTTGGCGTTTTCGGCTTCTGCTTTGGCTGTTTGGATGGAGGCTTGGGCTTGGTCGAATTGTTCCATGAGTTCCAGCTGGCGGTCTTCCAAATCTGAAATTGCTTTTTTGCAAGTGTTAATTTCGTTTGTAAGGGCTTGGTATTCCTCGTTTTTTTTGGTTTGGAATTGCTGGTTGGAGTATTTCTGGATGAGTGCTTGTTTGCTTTGGGTTTCCAGTTCCAGTTCTTTGCGGTTGGATTCGATTTGGTTGGCGTTTTTTTTTGCCGCTTCAAGCGTTTTTTGGGTCATCGAGAGTTGGCTGGAAAGCGCTTCTCGCTCTGGTCGGATTCGTTTTAGTTGGGCGCGGTGGTGAAGAACCTTGCGATCGCGGTCTTGGATTACGAGGAGCTTTTCAATTATTTCTTGCATGAACGAACAGGATCTCTGGTCCACGGCAAGTTAATCGGAAACTTTCCGATAAGTCAATCCCAACGGTTGCGTCTTCTGTCCAAGGTGGCATTTTGTTGACTGTTTTAGGAATAAAGTTTTTCTTTTGAACGTTTGTCGGTGAAAGGATTCTAAAATGATTGTGAGGTTTGTTGGGAAGGCGGGTTTGGGGAGGATGTGGTTGTCGGGGGTAGTGTCTGCGGTTTTGAGTTGCGCGGCGGTTGTTGCGGGAGGAACGGATGGCTCTGCCGTCGGCGATGATTCTCTTTCTTTGGCGGATCGTCTCAATGCGGTCTTTGTTCGTGCGGCGGAAGCTGTGTCGGCTTCGGTGGTGGTGATTGAGGTTGCCCATCGAAGGCCGAGCCGCTTGGCGACCGGGCAATCGCCTTCGGCGGATGAGTCGGCGCCGGGCGAGGATGTGTTTGACGCTGGGGGTTCGGGCGTTGTGATTTCGCGCGGCGGCTATGTGTTGACCAACTTTCATGTGATTGAGGGCGCTTCTCGGTTGCGCGTTCGGCTGCGGGACGGGCAAAGTTTTTCCGCCTCGGTGCGGGGGCAAGACCCTCAGTCGGACATTGCTGTGATCCAGATAGAGGACGGCGAACGGCGGCGAGTGTTTCAACCGGCGGTCTTTGGGGATTCGGACAAGGTTCGAGTGGGCGAGTTTGCCATTGCCGTTGGGGCGCCGTTTGATCTGGATTACAGCGTCACTTTTGGTCACGTCAGCGCCAAGGGGCGTTCTGGCGGAGGGTTTGGTTCCGCGGATGCGGATCAGGATTTTATTCAAACGGATGCCGATATCAATCCCGGCAACAGCGGGGGGCCGTTGGTGAACATTCGGGGCGAGGTCATCGGCGTTAATACCTTAGTTCGCGGGATGAACACGGGGATTGGATTTGCCATTCCGATCAACATGGCGCGGGAGATTGCCGGCCAGATTATGGAGCATGGCAAGTTCACACGGGCGCGATTGGGGATTGAGATTGAGACTTTGGCGGATGGCGACGACTTTAACCAGTTTCTGAAGGAAGTGGATCAAGGGGTTGTTGTTCGAGGAATGAACCCGAACGGCCCGGCGGCGGATTCGGATTTGCAACCGGCCGATGTAATTGTCGCCGTGCAAGGCGTGTCCGTGGCTACCGTTCAGGAGTTGAAGAATCAAGTGCGGTCAAAGCCGATTGGCGATCCTTTGAATCTGTCGGTGGTTCGAATGGGGCGCCGGCAGGAAACCCGTCGTCTTGAAATTGAAGTGATCCCGGAAGAATGGTTGGCGGAGACTGTGGTTTCCGTTCCGTCGCGGAAACATCATCGGGAAAGTAAAGCGCCGACTTCGGGGTTGAGGTTGCGGGCAATTGACGATGATTGGGCCAAACTATACGGCTTGAAAACCAGAGAGGGGGTTGTCCTCACCGAGATTGAGCGCAATACTCCGGCCGGTCGTTCGACTCGGTTGCGTCCCGGCGTGGTTGTCACGGCGGTTAATTCGATTCCGGTTCGATCGCCTTGGGATGTTGCCGAGGCGTGGGAGAATGTGGACCTCCGAAAAGGCGTTGTGATTCACTTTGTGGACTCGAATGGCGCGCCAATGTTTGAATTTCTCAAGGATCGCGGCGATTAGCCTCCTTTGTCGCTTTCCAAGAGGCGGCGCCGGCTTCGATAAAAAGGAGCCGGCGTTTGTTTTTTAGAGCGGTGTCCAGTCAAGTGGAAAAGCGACGGGAACGAAAAACCTCACGATATCAGGCCGAGACTTTTCCGCCATTCCTCTTCTTTGAACCCCAGCAGTCCGATTGATTTTGAGAGGGCGAAGGGCCGTTTGATTAGATTGCCGTTGCTGGCGAGAAGTTGAATGGCCTGCGCGGTCGTCATACCGGGCAACTGATCCTTGACGCCCTGCTCGCGGTAGTCTCTGCCGGAAGTGTTGAAGAGTTTGCGCAAGTTGCCTCCTTGGATCCTGAGCATTTGTTCGATTTCGGCCTTTGTCGGCGGCGTTTCTCGAATTGGGATTTTTGTGCAGGCGATTTTGTGCCGTTCCAGGAATTGGAGCGCTTTGCGGCAGGTGGAGCATCGGTCGTATACGTACACTTTTAAGGTCATGGGGTTTGCTTTGCTTTGAGAATGGCGCGGTGAATTCGCCGCAACACTCGTTCTTTGCCGAGAATGGAGAGGAGGTGGTAAAGGCTGGGGCCGGCGGTTTTGCCCGTGCAGGCTAGGCGGATCGGATGCACCAGCGCTCGAACCTTCACTTGCAGTTTTCCGGAAACTTCTTTGAAAGCGGTTTGAATGGCCTCTGGCTGGAACGACTCCAGCTCGTCAAGAACCGCTTGCAATTGCTGCATGCCCTTCAGATTGGATGGCGAGAAGTGTGTTTCCGCCTCTTTTGGATCGAAGGCAATGGAGTCGTCCGTTTCGAAGTAAAATCCGGCGTAGTTGGGGAGTTCGGAGAGCTCTCGGAGTTTGCCCTGAGTGGTGGCCAAGGCGTTGCGAATATACTCCGTTCCGAACCGGGACAACGAGAATCCTTTGGATTCGAGGCATGATTGGGCGAGCCGGGCGTAGCGGGAGGGTTCCATTTCCCTCAAATATTCGCTGTTTAGCCATTGGAGTTTCTCTCGGTCGAACTTTGCGTTGTGCCTCAAGATATGGCGAAGATCAAAGAGCCGGATGACTTCTTCCATCGGGAGTTTTTCTTGGTCGTTCTTGGGAGACCAGCCGAGCAGGCAGAGATAGTTGGCCACCGCTTCCGGCGCATAGTGTTCTTTCATGTAGTGGTCAATGGAGGCGCCCGAATCGCGCTTGCTCATTTTCGTTCCGTCGGCGTTGAGAATGAGGGGAATGTGCGCGTATCGGGGCGGCGTTTTGCCGAGAGCGCGGATGATGGCCAGATGTTTCGAAGTGTTGATCAAATGGTCCTCGCCTCGGATCACGTGGGTGATGCCCATTTCTAGATCATCCACGGCGTTGACCAGATGAAAGACCGGCTGACTGTCGGCTCGGACGAGGACAAAATCCGGCTGTTGCGCCTCGCGATCCGTTAGTTTTCGGGTCACTTCGCCCACGATAAGATCGGGAATCACAATCGGACTTCGAGGCATTTTGAAGCGAATTACTCCGTCTTTTTCATAGACGCGGCCTTTTGCCTCCAAATCGTCGAGGTATCGCCGGTAGACGGTGGATCGTTGCGATTGAAAGTACGGTTCCTTCTCTCCGAATGATTCCGAAGAAGGGCAGTTTGTTTGAGGGCCTTCGTCCCATTGAATTCCCAGCCAGCGCAGTCCGTCGAGGAGAACTTTCAAGGACGCTTGGGAGTTTCTCTCTTTGTCGGTGTCTTCGATGCGCAGGATAAATTGGCCGCCGGCGTGCCGGGCGTAAAGCCAGTTAAACAGAGCGGTTCTTGCGCCCCCGATATGAAGAGAGCCGGTGGGGCTGGGTGCAAATCGGGTTCGAACTTCCATTTTAACGCGGCAGCGCGAGCGAAACGAAGACGACCGTCAACTCGCCGAATTCATCGACGACATCGACCAACTCCAAACCATAAAAATCATCGCCCAAAATGCTTATCCACCTTCTCATATTTGGAAACGAGATGCGGCGGCAGGTTGATTCCCGCCACCGCTCGACCAACCGCTTTGCCGACAACCGGGAGTTTCCCTTGCCTAAAATCTGTTGAGAACAAAAAAACGCCCTGCACACAGAACGTCTTTGCGGATTAGAAAATTGTGAGCGGATTATTTCTTGGGAGGGAGAATGGTGTCCTTGCAAGACTTGGCAATGCGGAATTTGACCACTTTCTTTGCGGGAATCTTGATTTTCTCGCCAGTCATAGGATTGCGTCCGATTCGAGCTTTTCGATGAACGAGAACCAACTTCCCGACGCCGTGAATGGTAAAGGACGAATTCTTCTTGGTCTCTTTGCAGGCTAATTGAGCCAAAACGTTGATCGTTTCCGTAACTTGTTTCTTCTCATTGCCGGTTGCCTCGGCAATTTCAGAGACGACTTCCAACTTTGTGAGCGGTTTCAATTTTTTCGGCGCCTTCTTTGCCGCCTTCTTCGCCGCTTTCTTTGTTGGCTTCTTCGCCGCCTTTTTTGCTGTCTTCTTTGCTGCCATAATATTATTCGATTTCAGATTCTCTGAATTGGATTCTTTCCATCCATCCGTAAAAAAGAGAATTAAATCGTTTTTCCAATGGATAAGCAAGAAAAAAAGCAAAATTTTTGAAATATTTTTGAACGAGGTCTTTCTACCGAGAAAGTGCGGGCTTGACTGGAAAGTGGTTTTGCCCACCATCTTTGGCTGTCGCTTAGGCTTTTCCGGCCGAGAAGAAAGCCTCCGGCAGCGAAGCGGGAAGAATGGAGATGGAAGAACGGAAGTGTTGCGTTGGCTTGGTGCAAAGTCGTTGCGGACCGGATGTCGCTCAAAATCAGGCCAAGACGTTGGCCGGCATTCGAGAAGCGGCCAAGCGGGGCGCAACCATCGTCTGCACTCAGGAGCTGTTCCAGTTCCCCTACTTCTGCCAGCGTGAAGAAACCGCGCATTTTCAACTGGCGGAGGCAATTCCCGGCCCCACCACGGAACGGCTTCAAGCTGAGGCCAAATCGCTTGGCGTGGCCGTTATTGCCTCTCTTTTTGAACGGAGAGCGCCGGGATTATACCACAATACCGCGGTGTTTGTTGACGAAAACGGCCGGCTCGCGGGCAAGTATCGAAAGATGCACATCCCAGAGGATCCGGGTTTCCACGAAAAGTATTACTTTGCTCCGGGAGATCTCGGCGTTCGCGTTTGGCAGACCCGATTTGCCGCCGTCGGCGTTCTTCTCTGCTGGGATCAATGGTATCCCGAAGCCGCCCGCTTGGCCGCTTTGCAAGGCGCCGAGATACTATTTTTCCCCACGGCAATCGGTTGGCTTCCGCAAGAAAAACCGTCGCAAGGAGCTCTTCAAGTAGATTCTTGGGAAACGATCCAACGAGCGCACGCCATTGCCAATGGCTGTTACGTCGCCGCAGTGAATCGCGTCGGCGTCGAAGACCCCCATTCGACCGGCGGGATTGAGTTTTGGGGAAGGAGCTTTGTCGCCGGAACCTCCGGCGAAATTCTCGCCCGCGCGTCCCAATCCCAAGAGCAGATATTGACCGTTGAGATCGACCTGAACCGAATTCAAGAAACGCGGACTGCTTGGCCGTTCCTGCGAGATCGACGCCCGGATGCCTACCAAGACATCTTGCAGCGATTTAAGGATTAACCGCCGAAGGATTCCCTCCCGCAAGATTGGATGGTCGGCGAGGATTTTTCACATTTCTCAAAAGGAAAAATTCGAATCAAAATGGAAATGGGAAGGGAGATTGCAGTTGCCGGTGAGACGGATTCAAAGGGAAAATATCGCGGGCGAATCGCGCCAACCCCCTCCGGCTATCTCCATTTGGGACATGCCCGAACCTTTTGGCAAGCGCAGGCCAGAGCGACCGAACGCAACGGACAACTCATCCTTCGCGTGGAAGATTTGGACGCCGCCCGCTCTCAACCTCGATTTTTGGAAGCAATGTTGGAAGACCTTCGCTGGTTTGGTCTCCGTTGGGATGAAGGCCCAGACATCGAAGGAAGAAGCGGACCTTACCAGCAAAGCGCCCGATTCCAGCGGTATCGCCACGCGTTGGAACGATTGATCGTTTTGGGGCGAGTCTATCGCTGTGATTGCTCGCGCAAAGACATCCAAACGGCCTCTTTGGCGCCGCATCTTGACGACGAAGGCCCCTTATATCCGGGAACTTGCCGCAAAAACACGGGCAAAGCGCCGGCGGAAAAACAAAGAAAACCCAACTGGCGATTCCGCGTTCCAGACAACCGGCAAATTGCCTTTGAGGACGGCAACTTGGGAAACTTTTCCGCCGTTGCCGGCGTTCATTTCGGAGACTTCGTCGTGTGGCGGCAAGACAATACGCCCGCTTATCAACTGGCGGCGGTTGTGGACGATCATGCGATGGGCATCACCGAAGTTGTCCGCGGCGAAGACCTCTTGCTCTCGACTTGCCGCCAACTGCTTCTTTACAAAGCGTTGAACTGGTCGGCGCCCGAATTTTTCCACTGCCCGCTGATGAAGGACGCCCGCGGAGAACGCTTGTCCAAGCGGAATCAGTCTCTGGCCTTGCGTTCTTTGCGCGAGCAAGGCCTTACGCCCGAGCAAGCGCGAGAGCGACACGGCATCCAGCCGATCCGCTTTTAGCCCGCGGCGATACCAAAACGAGAAATGTTGCCATCTCCGGTTCCAAAGCATTCTCTAAATTGGGCGAAAACCTGCTCGACCGGAAGACTTCGCAACCCCTTCTCGTGACGGACGATGACGAATCGATCGCTGCGCGGACGCCAAACCGTTTCTTTGCTTTCCCCCCACAAAACCAGCCCCGGCAACCCGACGGCCGCAGCCAGATGAGAAATGCCGGAATCGTGACCGATAAATCCGCCGCATTCCGCCAGCAGAGAAGCGAGTTGAGGCAGCGGCATGCAAAATTCCAAACGGGAGCGAGAAGCGTCCAGCGACGGTTGCAGTCTTTGGAATGTTTCCCGCTCGGCTTCCCCGCCGACCAGTAGCAAGTTCCAGTTTGTCTTTGCCTGAATTTGCGCAATCAGTTGCCGCCAATGTTCGACGGGCCAGTTCTTGGACAAACTGCCGCTGCCGGGATGAATCGCCAGCCAAGAACGGTTGCCATTAGCGCTTCGGCGAGGAATTCGAATTTGCGGCCTGCTATCGGCGGCAAAGACGGTCAATTGTTTTAGCGGCTCCAGCAAAATTTCGGCGGCGTGAACGTCTCCCCTTTCCTCCGGCTGATGCGGACCTTGAATGAAAGTCAAAGTCTTCGAGTCCGTCGCGCTTTCTAAATTTGCCCGAAAACAACGGCGGACGTTGTTTTGAAAAATCCCATCCGGATCGTAGAGATAGGAAAGAACGACGTCGAATCGACCAAAGTATTCCATCCAATCCTCGTCCAACGTTCCTTGGACAGCGAAAAAACCCGCCAACGCGGGCGCTTCAATGGCTTTGGCATCATCCGCCAGTCCGGCAAAACGGGCTAAATCGGCTATGTTGGGATAGCCGAGAATTTCCACTTTGGCTTGAGGAAAAGCCTCTCGAATCGCCCGAAGCGCCGGCAAAGTCAAAATAAAATCGCCAATCGCCCCGCCTCGTATCACCAGTATGCGGCCGGCGGACATTGCGTTTTGAAAAGAACTTTTTTCGCGCAGCTTCGCTCGCTCTCATCTTCGGCGTTTGTCAATGGCAACGGCTGGAATTTTTCCCGTTGCCAAAAGCAATCTCTTTTAGGAAAAATCCTAAAGCGTCGCCGCGCTAACGGCCAAAACTTACTTGGGCGCGCTACTTCGCTCGGACATCCAAAGCACGTCTCGGTTGTTGGGCGTTCGCTGTTTATCCTCAATTCTCCCGCCGTAGTTAGGGGGCTTTATCGTTCTCGGATCCGTCCATTTTTTGATTTCAGAATGGCCGTCGGCGAAGGAGAAGCCGCAGGCGCCGTTGTGGTAACTGGCGGGAAAGTCAATGATTCTTGCTTGGGCCAAGTCCGCTTCACTACGCATTTCTACGGCGAAGGCGGCGTCGTTGATAGTGCCGGGATGCTCGTCCACCAAAACCCAAGTCATGGAAGGGCCGGGATCGGTCAAGTCGGTCTCTTTGGCGTAAACGCGGAATCTCGAGGACGGAAGCCAACCCCCAAAGTCAAAGCTTTGGCTCATGGAGTTGCTGCGGACGCGCGGCCAAGTTTTGCCGTCGGCTTTGACGGTTACCTTGTCCGCCGGACATTTCCAAACTTCCGCCGTTCGGCCGGTATACTCAAAAAGCGGGCTTTTCTCGACGTGCATTGTGACATCCCAGTTGTCTCGCCTGTTGGCGGCGTAAGTTAGAATGCCTTTTGTCCAGCTTGGCCGGCCGTCGCGGTCTCCCAGAGAGGAAACCAGCCAGCCTTCGTTGTCGTGGGCGTAGAACTTCCAAGCCAGCATCAAGGTGCGCAGATTGTTCATGCAAGAGATGCCGTGCGCCTTGGCTTTGGCCTTGCCGAGCGCGGGCAGAAGCATGCCGGCCAAAATGGCGATGATGGCAATCACCACCAGCAGTTCGATGAGAGTGAATCCGGTTGCCCGGTTAATATTTGAGGATGGGATTATTTTCATGATGTCAAGAATATTCTGATTTCAAGTGAATGAGGGCAATTGAAAGTTTTATTTTGGCGGCGAGTCAAGTTAAAAAACAAAGATGCCGAGGCTGATTAGCAGGATGGCAAAGGCGCTTCGCAGGCCGCAGACGAGCCGCAGGCGTGCGGGGTTGGCCGTTTTCCACAGGATGATGTCTCGAACGCGCCACGGCGAGATGGTGAACCAAACGCCGCCCAGAACCCAAAGGTATGCCCAAGTAATGATGATGAGTCGCCATTGGCTGTCGTGCCAGCGCGCGGTTTCGACCATAAGTTTGGCGAGCAGGAGCAGAAGAACGGCGTAGCCGCGCACGGCGAGGAAGTCTCTGAGGTAGATGCAGACGGCGATGCCCAGGCAGCTGAAGAAAAGGAACATGAGGTTTTTGAAGCGGACGAAGTCGCTGACTTCTTTTTGCGTTTGGTTGACGACAGCGAGGAACCAAAGAGTGGCCAGCGCGACAAGGCAAAGGCCCCAAGCGGGGGAGCGGGGGAACTTTTGGAGACGGTTGCCAAAGTCGTTCGGCCGGATTAGGCCGTATATTTGAGGAAGGAGGTAGCCGAGTCCGAGGAGAATGGAAAGGTTGGCGAGCGAGATTTGGGGCATAAGTTTTAAGCAGGTTGGCCGGTTGCGGGGAGGCCGTAGAGAGTGAACGAGCCGGCGCGGTAAATGTTTAGGTGGAGGATTTTTCCGATATGGCGGTTTTCCCCTTCAAAGACGACGATTTTGTTGCAGGAGGTGCGGCCTTGAAGGCGGTTGGGATTGCGGCGGCTGGGGCCTTCGACGAGGATTGGCGCGGTTTTGCCGATGAATTTTTGGTATTTTGGGATGCCGATTTCGGAGATTTTCTCCAGCAATTGAGCGTGCCTGCGCTGATTGATTTCTTGCGGAATTTGCTCTTCCATCTCGGCGGCCGGCGTGTCTTGGCGGGGCGAGTATTTGAAGACGAAGGCGTTGTCAAATTGAGCTTCTTCGGCTAAGGAAAGGGTTTCTTGAAAGTCGGATTCGGTTTCGCCGGGGAAGGCGACGATGATGTCGGTGGTGATGCCGATGTCGGGTTTGGCTTGGCGGAGTTTGCGGATGATTTCCAGAAAACGTTCTCTGGTGTAGCCTCGGCGCATGCGTTTGAGGACGCGGTCGCTGCCGCTTTGGAGGGGGACGTGGGCACTGGCGCAGAGTTTGGGAAGTGTGCGGTAGGCCTCGATCAAGTCGTTTCCGTAGCCTTTGGGATGCGGCGAGGTGAAGCGGATTCGCTGGATGCCGGGGATTTGGTGGACGGCTTCGAGGAGTTGGACGAAGGCTGATTTTCCGTTTTTGGCGCCGATTTCCCGCTTGCCGTAGCTGGTGACGATTTGGCCGAGAAGCGTGACTTCTTTGACGTTGGCGGCGGCTAGTTCTTGGCATTCCTTGACGATGTCTTGGATGGAACGGCTTCGTTCGCGGCCGCGGGTGCGGGGGACGATGCAAAAAGCGCAGTGTTGGTTGCAACCTTGCATGATGCTGACATAAGCGGTTGGCGGGCGGTTTGTCGTTTGCCCGGCGGCGAGGTGTTCTCGGATGGTTGCCTCGCTTCCCGGTTCTTCTTCGGTGTCGCAAATTTTCCCGCGTTCTCCGGACAAGATTTGGTCGAGGTAGTCTCCGGCGCGATGGAATTTTTGAGTGCCGAGAACCAAGTCTACGTCCGGCAGTTTGTCCATCAGGCTTTGCCCTCGGTTTTGGGCCATGCAACCCATAAATCCGAGAATGGCGCCGCGGCGTCGGGTTTGGCCGGCAAGGTGCGCCATTTTTCCGAATGCTTTTTGTTCCGCTTGGTCGCGCACGCTACAGGTGTTGAGCAGGATTATGTCTGCCTGCTGTTCGGACTTTGCCAGAGCGTAGCCTCTGGCCGAGAGTTGGGCGGCGACGGCTTCTGAATCGCGCTCGTTCATTTGGCATCCGTAAGTTTTGATGAATACGCTTGGCATTTTTTAAGGCGCTTGAATTTACGGAAGGAAGGGCGCGTTTGCCAAGATGGAATCTTGCGGACAAGACGTCGACTGCGCGCGGGCGAGTTGTTTTTGCTTTGTTTTTTTCATTTTCCTCAGCGCTTTGTCCGAGCCTTATGCAGTGGAACGGCCGGTATCGGAAGCGCCGGCTTCGGGCTTGGCGGAGCGTTCGGGCGGAATGGGAACGGCTAGAATTTTGTCGATGCGATGCTTGTCCATGTCGACTACTTCGAAGCGATAGTTTTCGTGTTGGAAGCTGTCGCCTTCGGAAGGGATTTTGCCGAACAAGGAGAGGACGAAACCGCCGACGCTGTGGTAGTCGTCGACGTCTTCGTTGGGGAGGTTTTTGAGTTGGAGCAGGTTTTTGAAGTCGTCTGCTTCCATCATGGCGTCGACGAGATAGCTTCCGTCTTCTCGTTTGGCGAAGGGTTCTCGGAGTTTTTCTTCTTCCGAAGGGATGTCGCCGACGATGGCTTCGAGGACGTCGATGAGGGTTACTAAGCCGGCAACGCCGCCGAATTCATCGGTGACCAGAGCAATGTGTTTGCCGGATTGTTTGAAGGATTCCAAGAGTTTTACGGCGATCATGGTTTCCGGGACGATGAGGGGGGGAACGGCCAGGTTTTTGAGGCTGGTTGGGACGCCGGCCGACATGTTGGCCCACATTGCCTTGACGGAGATCATTCCGACGACGTTGTCGCGGTTACCCGTATAAAGGGGAAAGTGGGAGTGGTTGCTGGTCACAATTTTGCGCCAATTGACGTTGTCGCTGTCGCCAGCGTTGAGCCAGACGATTTTAGGGCGGGGCGTCATGAGATCGCCGACGCGCTCTTCATCCAGCCGCATAACGCCTTCGACCATGCCAATTTCGGCTTGATGAAAGACACCGGCGTGCGACCCCTGCTCCACCATTACTTGCACTTCTTCGCGGGTGATGGCCGGCTCTTCGGATCGTTTGACGCCGATCAAGTCCAAAAGCGAGTCGGTCGTTCGGCCAATCGCCCAAACAAAGGGCGCGGCCAGTTTGCCAAGCTTGCTGATGGGGCCGGCGATGAGCATAGAGGTTTTTTCCGGCGCATGAAGGGCGAGGCGTTTGGGAACGATTTCGCCCAGCACAAGCGACGCAAAGGTAATGAAGGCGACGACCAAACCAAAGGCGATTTCTTCGTGAAAGCCTTGCAGCCAAGGTGTTTCTAGGCTTTTGGCGAGTTTGTCCGCAATTTTTGCGCCTCCAAAAGCGCCCGCCAGAATTCCAATCAACGTGATGCCAAATTGAACGGTGGAAAGAAAGTGATTGGGCGTTTCCACCAAGTCCAGCACTTTTCTGGCCTTTTTGTCGCCGCTCCGGGCGAGGTGTTTCAGCTTGGGCTTGCGGGAAGAGACGACCGCCATTTCCGCCATGGCAAATACGCCGTTGCCCAAGATGAGAACTAAGACGACGACGAGGTGAAAACTGATTTCTGACATATCGTTCCCTGAATCAGCCGGGCGTTTTCGGGCTGAAATCTCTTGACTCGGAAAAGGCGTTCGGCGCGTCTATTTCCGCTGCGGCTTCCCTGACAGCGGCGACAAAGCGCCTCATTTTATCCGCGTTCTTTTTTCCCGGCTCCTCTTCAACTCCCGAAGAGACGTCAACAGCATAAGGGCGGACGGTTTTAATGCAATTGCCGACGTTGGCGGGGGCGAGACCTCCGGCGACAATAAAAGGGCGAGGAAGGGGGCTGGATTGCCGAATCCACTCCCAGTTGAAGGGAAGCCCCGCGCCGCCGCGTTGATTCGGTGAATAGCCGTCAAAAAGCCATGCGCCGGTGGAAAAAGCATAGGCGGCGGCCAAAGATTCCGCATTCCGCAAGCGAAAGGCCTTGATCGTTTTTCCGGGAAGAGACCGACAGAACTCGGGAGTTTCCTCGCCGTGCAGTTGCACTGCGTCCAGTTCACAAGTTTCTCGAACAGCGGCGATTGTTTCGGCGCTTTCGTTGGCAAAGACGCCGACGGCGGTGATTAGAGGCGGCAACGCCCGGATAATGTCGCGGGCTCGTTCCGGAGAGATATGCCGTTTGCTCTTTGGATAGAACAGAAATCCCAAGGCGTCCGCCCCGGCCCGAACTGCGGCCAAGGCGTCGCCTTCCCGCGTGATGCCGCAGATTTTGATTCGAACCGTCATCGGCTGGATTGGACTGGAAACAGGAGGATGCTAACGATGATTTCAGAGAATGGCGAGCTGGGATGCATTATTAGACGACCATGCCGGCGGCGACGGTGGCGTGCGTTTGTTCGTCGATCAGAATGAGACTGCCCGTGGATCGATTTTGCTTGTAAGAATCTAGAAAGAAGGGCGCCGAAGAGCGAATTGAAATGCGGGCGATGTCGTTCATGCCCACTTCGAAGTCGTTCTCGATTTTGTGCAACGTGTTTACGTCGACCTTGTATTTGACTTTCTCAACTATGCATTTGGCCTCTCTGGTTGTGGAGCGAAGAAGGTATTTCCGCCCGATCCGCAATTTTGCGTTTCCAGAAAACCAGCAGATCATGCTTTCGATGTTTTGGGTGACTTGCGGCGGGTTGTTCTGTTTGACGATCATATCGCCGCGACTGACGTCGATTTCGTCCTCCAAAGTCACCACTACGGACATCGGCGCGAAAGCTTCATCGATAGCGGTTTCCATAACGTGAATGCCGCGAATTTTGGATTGAAACCCGGAGGGCAGAACGGTCACTTCGTCGCCGCTTTTGAAAACGCCGCTGGCAATCCGACCGGCGAAACCGCGAAAGTCGTGGTGTTCGCGGCTTTGCGGACGGATCACCCACTGCACGGGAAAGCGCGCGTCCACATGATTAAATTCGTTGCCCGCGTATACGTTCTCCAAAGTGTGAAGCAAGGCGCCGCCCCGATACCAAGGCATCGAGGCGGAGGGATCGACGACGTTGTCTCCGTGCAACGCGCTGATCGGGATAAAGTCGATGTGGGGAACGTTGAGCCGAGAGGAAAACTCTTTGTAGTCTTTTACGATCTTTCGGAAAACTTCCTCCCGATAACCGACCAGGTCCATTTTGTTAACGGCGAGGATGATATGTTGAATTTGAAGCAACGAGGCGATAAAGGAGTGCCGGCAGGTTTGCTCGACGACGCCTTTTCTGGCGTCCACCAAGATGACGGCAAGATTGGCGGTCGAAGCGCCGGTGACCATGTTTCGAGTGTATTGGACGTGTCCTGGCGTGTCGGCGATGATGAACTTTCTGCGCGGGGTGGCAAAGTAACGATAAGCCACGTCGATGGTGATGCCTTGTTCCCGCTCGGCGCGAAGGCTGTCGGTCAACAGGGCGAGGTTCACGATTTCATCGCCGCGTTGCATGCTGGATTCTTGGACGGCCTTCAGTTGGTCGTCAAAGATGGATTTGCTATCGTAAAGCAGGCGGCCGATCAAGGTGCTTTTTCCGTCATCGACACTGCCAGCGGTGGTAAACCGCAACAAGTCCACATCCAAATATTCCTCGGCGTCGTTCATTGCGATGGAGTTTGCGGCGTCTAAAAATAGCCTTCTTTTTTGCGGTCTTCCATGGCGGTTTCCGATCTTTTGTCGTCCGCCCGCGCGCCGCGTTCGGCCAAGCGGGCGCAAGCGACTTCGGCAATGATCTCGTCAATGGATTTGGCGGCGGACTCAACGGCGCCGGTGCAGGTCATGTCTCCGACGGTGCGAAAACGAACTTGCGCTTTGTGAACGGTTTCGCCGGCGCGAGTTTGGATGTGCGCAGAATGCGCCAAGAGAACGCCGTTGCGCCGCACTACTTCCCTTTCGTGGGCGAAGTAAATGGAGGGCAGCGACAAATTTTCAAGTTTCAAATACTGCCAAACGTCCATCTCCGTCCAGTTGCTGAGCGGAAAGACGCGAAAGTGTTCCCTTATCCCCATTTTGCCGTTGAAGACGTTCCAAAGCTCGGGCCGTTGATTCTTTGGGTCCCACTGGCCAAATTCGTTGCGATGAGAAAAGAACCGCTCTTTGGCGCGGGCTTTTTCCTCATCCCGCCGGGCGCCGCCTAAGGCCGCCGTAAATTGAAACTCTTCCAAAGCGTCCAGCAAGGTGACGGTTTGCAAGGCGTTGCGCGAAGAATGGACGCCGCTTTCCTCCGCAACGCGCCCTTGGTCAATGGATTCTTGCACCGTCCGCACAATTAATCGGGCGCCCGTCTCGGCAATCAAGCGGTCGCGGAATTCGAGCGTTTCCGGGAAGTTGTGGCCGGTGTCGATGTGCAGAAGCGGAAAAGGCGGCCGAGCCGGATGAAACGCCTTCCGAGCCAAGTGCCACAAGGTAATGGAGTCTTTGCCGCCGGAGAAAAGCAGAACCGGCTTTGTGAATTGGGCGGCCGCCTCGCGGATGATGAAAACGGCTTCCGCTTCCAGCGTTTTGAGGTGAGAGAGGATGTAGCAGTGCATCGTCGTTATTCGGCAAGCCGGGTGCGAGGAAAGACGACTTCCAAGAGTTTGGCGACGGACTCGCTTTCGTCCGCGCCGTCGGTGGCGATTGTGAGTTTGGGCGGATATTCGGCGTCCGGGCCTTCAAAAGCGGAATCTTTGCCCGTGAATTGCGCAAGATTCCCCGCTCTGGCTTTGGCGTAAAGTCCTTTCACATCGCGCCGCTCGCAGGTTTCGTAAGCGCAGGAGACAAAAACTTCCCAGTAATCCGCGCCGCCGATAATTTTGCGGGCCGTTTGCCTCAGTTTTCGTTTTGGCGTAATGCAGGAGACGATGGCAACAATGCCGATGCTTGCGTGCAGGCGGGCCACTTCGGCAATGCGCCGAATGTTTTCCCCGCGATCCGCATCGGAAAATCCAAGGTCTTGGTTCAATCCGCTGCGAATATTGTCGCCGTCCAAAAGTTGAGTCAGCACGCCTCGGCGGTGAAGGGCGGCCTCCAATCCAACGGCAATGGTGGACTTGCCGGCCCCCGAAAGACCGAAAAGCCAAACAACCAATCCGCGTTGACCAAGCAATGCCTCTTTTTGCTCCCGAAGCAGCATGCGCGCAAACAAGGAATGAATGTTCGACGATTCCCTGCGCATCAAATGTTAAAATCAGCGTTAATCCCCTCGTGAAGCCCGCACTCCCGCTTCAATCCAAAAAATCGCGCTTCTTCCTCCGACATGCCCTCGCCAACCCGGCGGGTGGTGTGAACGTCTCCAATCGACAGATAATTTTTATGCCAAAGCGGATGGTAGGGAAGATCGTGCCGCTTGAGATAACGAAAAACATCGCGATCCGTCCAATCAATGATGGGATGAATCTTGACGCAGTTTCCATCTTGGACAAGCACCGGAATGGCGGAGCGAAACTTGCCCTGCGAGCGCCGAATGCCGGAAATCCACCCGGCGGCCCGCAACGTCGACAAGGCGCGGTTCATCGGCTCGACTTTGTTGATTTGATTGTAACGCTCAATGCCCTCAACCCCCCGCTCCCAAAGCCTGCCGTAACGCGCCTCCTGCCACGCAGGACTAAGAAAAGCGCGAAAAACCTTCAGGTTCAAACGGAAACGCTCGGTCAATTCGTCTATAAAGCGATAGGTTTCGGGAAACAAATAGCCGGTGTCAATCAACACAACCAAAATATCCGGCTTAAGCCGAGTGACCATATGCAGGCAAACGGCCGACTGAGCGCCAAAACTGGACGACAACACCAACCGCTCGCCAAACCGGGCAATACCCCAACTCACCCGTTCTTGAGGCCGCAAATCTTCCAACCGATTGCTTTGCGCAACCAAGTCCAAGCTCTCTTCCATCGTCGCTTCCATACTGTTTCTCCGTAAATTTCTTTGCCAAACCAGCCGAAGTTCCCTCTTCCCAAATCTGCCCGAATGCCCACCCCGTCAAACATCCTTTGGTTTTACCAAAACATAAGCAATCTACGCAAGATAGTAACGTATAGATTTTTGCCGTTTTTCCACCCAACTTGTCAACCAGCAAAACTCCCGCAGTTTATGGATTTTTTCCTCAGCGGCTTGCCCTCCGCGCATTCTTTGCGATTTTTCGTCAATCACTGGATGAGAATTCTCAATGCGCCATGTAAAAGGAAAAGGAAAAGGAAAAGGAAAACAAAAAAATCCCGCTTCCAAAACCTTTTGGAAACGGGACGCAATCTTGTCGTTGCCACTCTTTGTTGCCTGCCTATAACTCCTTAGCCACTCCGCAACAAAAGCCGGCAATATCCAACTAACTAACTAACCAGCCTAGCCTACGCAACAGCGGCAGCCTGCCGCTTCTTTTGCCAGTGCCGGCGCACCAGCACAAAGCCCAAAGCAAACAAGCCCAGCGCCAGCGCATATTCCTCAGGCTCCGGTATCACCGTCCCCCGATGAAACCGAACCACGACCGACCCATCCGACCCAGCCGCAAAGCGTGGCCCCCCAACAGCAGTCGTCCCCAAGTTAGCGAAGGAGAAGGTGCCATCCGAAGACCCCGAATAGAAATCGCTAAAAGGCTTCTCCAATATCCCTACCCCGCTCCAGGCCGAAGTGCCCCCCAAATCATAGCGAAAAGAACTCGTGCCCACCCGAATGCCTAATTCATCCCGATCCGTAGCCCCAGAACCCGTATCCTCGTTCATAAACAAGGACGTGATAGGACGCGTCCGATCCACCGAGTTCGTCGTAATGGTCAGCGTCGGCGCCGTCACCGTCGCCGTGTTCGTCAGCACATTGGCCACATACCACCGATCCCGCGAAGTGACCGCATCCAAGCCCGTGACCGAAGCGAGCGAACTAATCACATTGCTCGGCGCATTGGCGATGTAAAGATTGCCACTGTTGCCCGTCACTTCCCAACTATCCCGCCGATCGAAGCTCGCGTTGCCCGCAACATCCGTGCGAACGCTCCACAACTGCGCCGTCGTCGATGAACCGCTAAACACCCACAACGTCTTATTCGCGTCATCCCGGCTCTGATAGACATCAATGTACAACTGCGCTTGAACGCGCTCCTCAAAAACCCCCGCCAAAAGCGCCCCCACCACTAACGCCCCAATAAACGCCTTGCTCCGGCAACGCCCCCGCTCCCCTAAACTCAATGTTCTCATATCCTTACCTTTCTTTGTATCTGCTCTAATCAATCAATAAAATAACCGATAACCGCTAAAACTAAAACGACTTTCCCACAAACGAACCCACAACGCAAGCTTTTTTTAATCTTTTTTTCCTGCGCCATTGCGACCCGCTTTTCTTGAATATCTCCTCTTCTTCGCCCCCAAGTCAAACAAAAAAAGAAGAAATCTTCAAAAAAGTTTTCCCCTCCCGCCAAAGAAAGAGCCCTCCTCGCCAGCCAATCCCCAAGAAAAGCCCGCCAACCTCTCTCTCCTTGCCAAAAGAGAAGTTCGAGGAAGGGAAAATTCACAATCTTGCCCATTGCCGTTGCGGAAAAAGAAAGATTGCTTTTAATTTTGGGAAACGGCGATCCTTTAGCGGCGAATGGAGCGGGTGAAGGGAATCGAACCCTCGTAGCCAGCTTGGAAGGCTGGAGCTTTGCCACTAAGCTACACCCGCATCGCGACTTAGGAAATTCGTTTTTGCCGAAGAGCGCTTGCGTTGTCAATCCCAGAACCGTTACGATGGAGACGGCATATGAGCGGGCTTCTGCTTCTTAACGGGCGCTTGATTGACCCGGCAAACGGCATAGACTCTCCAAACGACCTGCTGTTGCTCGGAGGCAAGGTGGCCGCCGTTGGAAAGACCGCCCGCAAGTCCGCGCCCAAAGCCGTTCGCGCCGTTGATGTTTCCGGGTTGGTGGTTTGTCCGGGGCTCATCGACTGCCATGTTCATTTTCGCGAGCCCGGCCAAAGCGCCAAGGAAACCATTGGCACGGGAAGCGCCGCCGCCGCTCGCGGCGGTTTTACAACGGTCCTCTGCATGCCCGACACAACGCCACCCATCGACACGGCCGGCACCGTGTCGCTGATTTGGAACAAAATCCGACGCCAGTCCAGCGTCAACGTATTGATCGCCGGCGCCCTTACCAAAGGCTTGGCGGGAGAGGAATTGGCCCCCATTGGATCGCTCCAAGGCGCCGGCGTGGCGGCGATTACCGACAACGGCCGATGCGTCCAAAACAACGAACTGATGCGCCGCGCCCTAGAATACGCCCATATGTTCGGGCTTCCGATATTGGACGCCTGCCGGGATAACCGGCTTGTAGGCGACGGAGTCATGCACGAAGGCTATTGGAGCATGGCGCTCGGCCTGCCCGGCTGGCCCGCTTCGGGGGAAGAAATCATGGTCGCCCGCAACATTCACTTGGCCGATCTCACAAAAACGCACGTTCACTGCCAAAACATCAGCGCCGCCGGCAGCGTCCGGCTGATCCGAGAAGCCAAACGCCGCGGCATTCCAATCAGCGGAGAGACCTGCCCCCAATACTTCACGCTCACCGATGCGGCCGTTGCCGGCAGCGACGCCTTTTGGAAGACGGACGGCAAAGAATATCTCCATTTAGCGACGCCCAGCCAAGCCCGTCCCCAATGGCCTTCTTATGACCCCTGCTTCAAAGTGGATCCCCCGCTTCGTTCCTCCGCCGACCGCCAAGCCGTCAGCCAAGGCCTTGCCGACGGCACTTTGGAAATCATCTCTTGCGATCACTCTCCGCACTGCGGCTACGAGCAGGAAGTGGAATTCGACGCCGCTCCCTTTGGCATCTCCGGGCTGGAAACCGAACTGTCCCTCAGCCTTGGCTTCCTTTATCACACCGGACGACTCTCCCTGCGCAAACTGGTGGAGAGGTTAACCGTTGGCCCCAGCAAACTGCTCCGCCTAGACAAAGGCAACCTCGCTGCCGGCAAAACCGCCGACGTCGCTGTCTTCGACCCAGGGCAAGCATGGATTTTCAACCGCAACGACAGCCTCAGCAAAGGCAAAAACACACCCTTTCACAACTGGCCGATGCATGGGCGCAACCTGATGACCATTGTCGCCGGCGAAATCATCTGGCAAGCCCCAGACCGATTCGGCGCATAACCATCGTCCGCGCCGTATAAATTCAGCTCGCCAAAAACACTGCGAAACTCTCATCTATGTGGTATATAAAATAAACCTCAGCGAAGTAACATTTTCTGGTTGGCAATCTCTTTTTGAATCTGCTTATTGGCCATAAGAATGGTTAATCCACACCAGCCAACTAATCCATATCCTAAATTACTTAGAAATTGAAACAAAGAACTCCTAGAAATCTCTGAAAATAAAGCGTAGTGAGTTTCAACCCCAATTAGCTTAGGATTATAGCGGCTAAAATCTAGAGAGAGAAGTACCTCTAAATCATGGGACTCCGCATCCACGGAAAGAAAATCAATCTGCCGGTTTTTATATGAAGAATTATCAATCAGCTTTGTCAATGTCGCGCAAGATATTTTCTTCTTCGTATAGTTTCCGTGCTTTTCAGCAAAAGTCTTATTCAAAGAAGTAGTCAGAGAGTAAAATCCTCTCGAATAGCAGACGACTTCGCCCTCAATACTAGAAACCGCATAGGCAATATTTATATCATGCGGCCTAGCAATATCAAAAGCGCGGATTTTGATACTGTCAATATCAATATTAATTCCCCGCCAGCCCCTCCGGTAAAGCATATATGTGTTATTGTATTTTTTAGGATGGAAGCAACCAACATCCACAAAAAAGCCTTTATATCGTTTTGGAAACAATCGAGAAATAGAAATATTCTCAGCAAATTGAGAGTAATGCTTAAATTTGACTTTGCTAAAATAAAGCTTTCTGATCAGGAACAGAAATTGAAAAATCCCCTTGATGCAATTGAGCAAATTTTTAAAACAGAATCTCATGGGTAATGTTTTAGCGAATTGAGGAAGGAGTATCATTTTTCCTCAAGTCATACAGAATTACATATTTATTGAAAGTATAACTGGCGTTAATACAGGCAATAATCAAACCGAGCCCGCCGGCAAAAAAGGATCCACGAAGAAAATACTCACGAACGAAGCTTGCGATGCTTCGAAAAAAGGGAGTCAAAAGCGTGCAGTTTTTTCCAGATCGGCATTTCTCGATTGCCCAATCGCTACTGTAACGAAGGTTCTTTTGAATTAGATGGTGTATATTGTCGCAGACTCGATGATGAAGATTCCCCTCTAAAACAATCGATTTACCTCGGTTGCCGTTTATCGATTCATGAACTGTCGCATCACAAAAAGAAAAGGAGTCTTTGGCGTACAAACGGTTTAACCGCGTTCGACGACCCATCCTATGAATTCCTTTGCCATAGTAGACATTCTGGCGCATCATTGCGAAGACGTATTGATGATTCACGGGCATGCCGAGGACTTTGGCTATAGATTGACGTAAACGTTTGTCCAAACGCTCGTCGGCATCGATTGCTAAAATATAATCACATTGGGCATAAGATTGCGCTAGCTGCCGTTGCTTGCCGAATCCTCGCCATTTTGTGTTGACGTAAAATTTGGCTTTGTGGCGTTTAGCAATCTGCTCAGTTTCATCATTACTGCCAGAATCCAGAATGATAATTTCATCTGCGAGTCCGGAAATGGATGACAAGCAGCCATCCAGATGCTTTCCTTCATTTTTCACAATCATCACGACGGAAAGGGTGGATTTTTTCTTGTATTGATTATTCGAGTTCATATCGGTTTTGCGAGTACAGAACGGCGTATTTATTAAAGGTGTATTGAGCATAAAGCATGCAGTATATCAAAGCGTATTTGCCTTTGAGGAAACGGCCTTCAATTAGATAGCTTCGAATAAAAGTCCATAAACTGTGTCCGATTAGCGTTCCGATTCCTATTTTCCCGCCTTGCCGATGTTGTTCATCTGCCCATGTTTTAGCATATTCCAATCGTTTGCGAAGATAAAATTTAGGGGATTGGGATTCTTGGTGGATTAAGTATCCGTTTAGAACGATTTTGTTTGCCTTCTTACAATCCAATGATTCGTCCACTTGGTTTGATGTGAATTGATAGCGGCGTTTAGAATACAATCTCCAGAGGCATTTTAAGGGATAGAACCATTTTGGATTGTCCACAAGATGTCCGCAAAATTGGGTTAGTATTCGGATGCCGTAGACGGTGCTGGAATCTCCATTTTGGATTGCCTCGTCTATGGAGACTTTTATCTCGTCGTTAATTTTCTCGTCGGCGTCCAGTGCCAGTATCCAGTCGGAAGTGGCCAATTTTTGCGCTCGTTGCCTTTGGATTCCAAATCCCTGCCAGTTGGCATTGCTGTAAAACCGCCCGCCGTGTTGTTCGACGACGGCTTCCGTGTTGTCAGTGCTTCCAGAGTCCAACACAATGATTTCATCGGCCCAGTTTTGTAGAGGAGGCAACGACGCGCGCAAGTTTTTGGCTTCGTTTTTTGCGATGATGACTACCGCTAGAGAATGTCGTCTTGCACTCATTTAGTCTTTTTTTGGTGATTATTTTTTAACATGCAATGGTAGAGATTGTTAAACTGCCTCAAGGTATTTGATGTTTGCGTTACCAGCTCATTTTTGTCGAATATCTTGTTTCCCTACCACCAGCTTGTTCTAGGTTTAGTATGTCTGTCTTTGAATCGCTTGAAAACGGTGTCGTATTGTTGCAATCGAAGAAACAGTTCCAGCAATATTTCGCCGGCAAGGTTTATTTTCGACATTTTATCCATCCGCCAACGCAGATTCCGAAGCGTGTCGTCTATACCGACGGCAAAAGTAGAAACCCCGTCAAACAACTTTACCCGTTCCCTTCTTTGCAGTTTTTTAATTCGTTCCTGATCGTCGCTACAATTCTCTGAATGGACAAAATACCTTTCGGATTCTTGCATCTTGACGGTGTTAATTAGACAACTGATTGCAACACACAATCCAACGATAGCTTTATCCTCGGAGTGATCCGAAAAAGTATCCGCTGCTGAAACCAGCCATCTTGTATTCAGATTTTTCAATAAATAGGTTTTTTCTTTCCGCCAAAGATGTCCAAAAATCGCAAAGTGTTTTCTTGTTTGATATTCACGCCGAATCAATACAATAAGCTTAGCATGGGTGTAACATAGTTCGCTGTTTCCAACAAACTCCTTCCTCAATTGGGCAATATGCTCTTTGATATTTTTAGCGTCCCCTCCATGTGCGCAAATTTTGCCATCATCATGGATCGTTTGTTTTTTCTGCTTTGCAAAATCCGTCGAAATTGAATCAGACAACTCTTTGGCGCCAAGCCTCCTCTTATGCTGGCGCAATGAGAACCACTTTTCCAGCTTGGTTTTCTTTCTTTTCATATTGATGAATCTATCTTTTCTTTGCGCTGTCGGACTGTTTTTTTTTTTTGCAAGTTTTCATGAAGGATTTTCCAAAGATTGGCCGGTGGCGTTTTGCTCGCTCAACAGATGGCGATAGATCTGGTTAAGGGCTTGGGCTTCGGTTTCGAGGCGAAAGTGTTTGAGAATGCGGAGTCGAGCGTTTTCCGACCAGATTTTGAGGCGGTCCGGATTGGACAAAGCGTTTTTTACGGCTTGGGAGAGTTCCGCGGCGCGACCGGGGGCAATGAGTAAGCCGGTTTGGTTTTCTTGGATGATTTCTTCAAAGGCGCCGACTTTAGTTGCGATTACGGGCACGCCGCAGGACATGGCTTCCAGCGGCGTCAAGCCAAATCCTTCCCAGCGCTGCGGGGCGATGAAGAGGTCTAGGGACTGATACCATTGGGCGGTTTGGCGCACGGAAACTTCTGGAAAAAAGAGAATGCGCTTGGCCAAGCCTCGCTGGGCGATTTTTCGTTGAATCCGGCGCAGGTAGGGGAGGTGTTGAACGGCGGGGCGGCCGAGCAGGATTGCCGTTGCGTTGGGAAAGCGGGGCAGTGCCTCAAGCATTGCGTCCACGAATACGTCGGTTCCTTTTTGATGGCGGATTCGGCCAAAGCAACCGATGAGAAGGCCGGCGGGCAGGCCGAGTTTTTGGCGCAGGGCGGCGCGGTCTGCGGGCGGTTGAAAGGCGTCGGCATCGATTCCGTGCATGATTATCGTTGAAGGGCAACGGAGGTAGGATTGCGTTTTGGCGGAAACGGCCACGACGGCGTCCATTTTGGAGATGAGAAAGCGCGTGTAGCGGGTATGAACGCGCTGGGAGGCGGAGGTGAAGACCAGTTTGAATTGTTGCTGCAGCAAGTGTTTGAGGCAGAGGCCGAGCAACATTTCCGTGTTGCGGCGGGCGTGCCATACGCGCCAAGGGTTTTGGAGTTTCGATGGCGGGCGAAGAAGTTGGCGAAGGGAAATTCGCGGCAGGGCGTTTGGCAGGCCGAAGCCGAAGGCGGCAATGTTTATCGAGCGCGCCTGCAAGGGCAACAGGCGGACAATGGTGGCGGTTACTCCGGAAAGCCGTCGTTTGAGGTTGGGAACAATGACTTGAGGAGCCAGAGGGCGGCGCGGCGAGCTTCGTTGAATTCGCCGAGTTTGCTTGCCCCCCCCCCCCCCCCGCTTCCGGCATTCAATTGGGAGTGGAAGGACACCCAGCCGTCTCGCGCCAGTTCTTCAAGGGCTGTTTTCCACTTGGATCTTTTTTTCAAGGGCAAATCAAAGACTCTGACGAGGCAACCGGCGGTGAGGGCTTCGTGAATCATGGAAACGCTGTCGGGACTGACCCAAGTTTGGGCGGCGCATCCAAGATGTTTCTGCATCCAGTTAGGATCAGTCTTCGTTGGGGGAACGTAGCGAAGATTGGGGATGGCGAGGCTCCGCAATTTTTCGCAAAGCAAATCGGGCGTGCGTCGAGAGGTGGTCGCTATCCATTGGACGTCGGGGGCTTGGGCGGCGGCTTGTTTTACTTGGCGGAAGATTGCGTCGTTGGACCATTGCACGTGACGGCAGGGGCCGCCGATCAGGATTAGACCTTTTTTAGCATCGTGATTGCGGCTTGGGCGGATTGGGTTCAACACGCCGCGAATAATCAAGGCGCGGCCGTCGGAGGCCGAAACGCTGTCGTGAGAGGAAGCGACGCAGAAGTCAAAGCAGCAGCGGGGCAGGCTGGGTTTCATCAGCACGACCGACTTTGCTTTTTTTGTGAATAGGCGGCAAAGGATCATTGGGAGGTGCGTTTTGTGGCCTGCGCCGGCCAGCAAATCGGGAGGGTTTTCCCGGCGTTTTGAAAGACGGCGCAGTTGGGGCGCCCAGCCGGCAATCCCATTAGAAAGGGGGATGACGGTCTCGGTCAATTGGACGAATTCATCCAGAGCCCGGAGCAGGCCTTCGGTTTGACGTTCGTGTCCGCGCTTTCCGTCGACAAAACGCCACACGGCCAAGTTTGGGCGCGGCGCTTGAAGGGTTGAAGCGCGGGCTGTGTTGGCTGAATTCATGAACTCATCGATTCAAGGCCTTTGCATACTCTGAATTTGGGACGATTGGAAGGAAAATATTTGACAAGCGGCGGCGATTTTTTGGTTTGGATATTTGGATGAGACATTTTGTTGCTTGCCGTCAAAGGGCGGCGAGATTAGGATTGCATTTTTGCAAGATTCCCTTGGATCGTTCAAATCATTTTCGTTGGAAACCATTGTCGCCGCGGCTTGTCTTGTGGATTTTCTTGGCCGTGTTTGGATTCATTTTTGCTTTGTCGGAGGCCAATCCGGCAACCTCCGGCGCGGAAGGAGAGTTAGCGATTGGCTCGTTTTCCGCCGCCGAAGATTCGTTTGCCATTCCGATTCTTTTTTCCAGCAAAAAGGGTTCTCGGCCGGATCACGGCGAGTGGGACGTTCTTTATCCCTTGATGAGTTATGACCGATATGGAGGGGAATGGCGCTGGAACTTTCTGCAGATTTTTCGCATGGCCGGCGGCGAAGGACGGGCGGGCAAGTGGAAGAGGGCAACCGTCTTTCCTTTTTACTTTTGGCAAAAATCGGCCGATCCCGAAGAAGACTACTGGGCGCTTTTGCCTTTTTACGGGACGGTGAAGAATCGCTTTGGTCGCGACGAAGTCAAGACGGCGGCCTTTCCGCTATATGTCCGCACGAGAGAGAAAGACGTAGTGACGCGCAACTATCTAGCGCCGTTTTTTCATCTGCGGCGCGGCGACCGGCTTCGAGGATGGCAGCTTTGGCCGCTGGCGGGCTGGGAAACCAAGGGAATCACGACGAAAACAAACATTTTGGGAGAATCCTTGTTGGTTGGCGGTCACAAAAAACTGACGATTGCATGGCCTTTTTACTTTCGGGACCGCACGGGAATCGGCGCGGAAAACGCCAAAGACCAGCGCGCTTTGTTGCCGTTCTTCAGTTCGACGCGTTCGGCCGGGCGGGATTCGTTCACGGCGCCGTGGCCGATTGGGCTTACCGTGACCCAAGATCGGGAGAAGAAATATAGGGAGATTGGCCTGCCTTGGCCTTTTGTTGTCTTTGCGCGGGGCGAAGGGAAGAGCGCGAGCCGCCTATGGCCGTTCTTCGGAATCGCGTCCAACAACAAGGGATTGAGGAGTCGCTTTTACGTTTGGCCGATTTACCGCCGCCGGACTTTGGAAACTGAACTCATTGCGGAACGGCAAACTCGCTGGGGGTTTTTCTTGTTTGCCGAGAAGCGCAAAATGCAAAAAGATGGCGGAATATCGACTCGAGAGCGGAATTTATGGCCTTTGTTCACTTGGCGCGCCAGTGATGACGGCGGACGACGCCTGCAGGTTTTGGCCGTTTTGGAGCCTTTTTTCCCCGCTAACGAAACGATTGAGCGGCACTATTCGCCATTGTGGGCAGTTTGGCGGTCGAGCCAATCTCCCGGCGCAAAAGCACGGTCGCAGTCTTTTTTGTGGAATCTCTGGCGACGGGAAGTGGATGAGGAAAGAAGGCGCGGCGCGGTTTTGTTTGGCTTGGTTCGCTGGGAGCGGACGGCAACCCAAAGGTCGCTGAAGGTGTTGGGCTTGGACGTCTGCCGGCGAGTTCGGCGAGAATGAGCGTTTTGGTTTTTTTGAACCGCGGCATGTTTAAGCAGATTGGCGAAATTTTGGTTTTGGGTTGGCGGACTCTGAGGCGCTGGCGTCTGCTGTGGCGGCAACGAGGGAAGGTTGCCGAGCAGTTGTTTGAAATTGGCAACGCAAGCCTGTTGATGGCCTGCGTTCTTTCGCTTTTTATCGGGGGGGTGTTGGCGTTGCAGTCGGGACCGGTATTGGCGGAGCGAGGGTTGGCTTCGGCGATTGGCCAGCTGGTGGGTTTGTCTATGTGCAAAGAGTTGGCGCCGGTGATGATGTCGATTTTGATAGCCGGGCGCATTGGCTCGGCGATGGCGGCGGAAATCGGCTCTATGAAGGTGTATCAAGAGATTGACGCGTTGCGGACGATGAACATCGATCCGGTCGCGTATCTCGTTCTGCCCCGGTTGACGGCCATCAGCGTTGCTTTGCCTTTGTTGGTGGTTTTTTCGATTTTGGTCGGTTGGCTGGGAGGCGCTTTTGTGGCGGCTTTCAACCGGGATATCGGCGTGCCGATGGCCGTCTACTTTTCCAACCTCAAGCAAGCGGTGGATTTGGCGGACGTTTTTAACGCTCTTTTCAAAAGCGGCGTCTTTGCCTTCGTCGTTGGGTTGGTGAGTTGCCAGCAGGGTTTGAGCACGATTGGCGGGCCGCGAGGCATCGGCCGTTCGGTCACCAAGGCCGTCGTCAACTCCATCGTCTTGATTCTTATTCTGGACTATTTCCTCACTCGAATGCTTCTCTATTTGGATTGATGACTGCGGTTTTGGAGTCCATGAACGGCGTTGGGCTGGAGGTCTCCGGTCTTCGGCGCTCGTTCGGCGGGAGGCCGGTGATTCAGGATGTTTCCTTCCAAGTCGATCCCGGCGAGGTTTTTGTTTTGATGGGGCCGAGCGGTAGCGGAAAGAGCGTGTTGCTCAAGCACTTGATTGGTTTGGAAAGGCCGGATGGCGGAGAAATTTGGATCGAAAACCGCAGCATTCAGAATCCGGCCGTCCGCAGTCAATATCGGCTGGCCATGGTGTTTCAATCCGGCGCTTTGTTGAATTCGCTTACCGTTGCCCAAAACGTCGGCCTTTATCTTCGCGAACATCGCATCCGGCCGGCCAAGGAAATTGAGCCAATTGTCCGCCGCAGCCTCGCGCTTGTGGGTTTGCAGGGCGCGGAGAATCAATATCCAGCCGAACTTTCTGGCGGCATGATAAAAAGAGCGGCCATTGCGCGGGCTTTGGTCATCGATCCGCAGCTCATCCTCTACGACGAACCGACCAGCGAGCTAGACCCTTTGACGGCCGCCAAAGTCGGCGACGAAATGGAAAAGTTGAATCATCGCAATGGCGTCACTTCCGTCGTGGTTACCCACGACCGAGAACTGGCCTTTCGCATTGCCGACCGAATCGCCTTTATCCAAGAAGGCAGGATTCTCCGCATCGGCGCGCCGGCGGAGATTCTCGATGATCCCGATCCATTTCTCCAAAAATTTCTGTTTGCGGGCGGCAATCCGCCCCGGAAACTCGACACCAACTCGCTATGAAAAACTCATTAGAAACTCGTCTCGGCCTGTTCTTTGCGCTGGCGCTCATCGGCTTGTTCTTGCTTCTGGAAATCGCCGGAGGATTGAACTTCTTCCAAAAAGGAATCGAAATCGGCGCCCGATTTGACGACGTCAAAGACCTCAAAGAAGGCGATCCCGTGAAAATCGCGGGCGTCCACGTCGGCGACGTCCACTCCATCGGCTTTGCCGCCGACCAAGTAAAAGTCATCCTGCGCCTAGACGCCGACAAAGCCAAAGCCGTCAAAACCGACAGCGTCGCCTCCATACAGTTCACCGGCTTGATGGGGCAGAACTTTGTGGCCATTGAGTTTGGGAAGGCCGGCGTCCCCATCCAACCGGGCGCCGAATTAGCCACGCGCGAGCAAACGGACTTTGGCTCGCTCCTTTCCCAAATGGACGGCGCCGCTGCCGGCATCGAAAAAGTGGCCAACACGTTCAGCAGCGACAAATTTACAGACGTCTTGGGACCGCTGGCCGACTTCATGAAAGCGAACCAAGACTCCGTTTCTAAAATCATCCAAAACGTCCAAACCAGCACCGCCCAAATCGCCCGAGGCGAGGGAACCGTCGGCCGTCTCATCCGCGACGACCAACTCTACGAAGACGCCGCCCAACTCATTTCCGAACTCAACGCCTCTTCGGAAAAGCTCGACTCACTCCTTGCCAAAGCCCAAAACATCGTTCAAAACGTTCGCGACGGACGCGGCACGCTCGGCAAACTGGCCGCCGATGAAGCGCTTTACGAAGAAACCAAAGCCGCGATGACTTCCTTGAAGGAAATTCTGGAAAAAATCAACCGCGGGCGCGGCAGCGTCGGCATCCTCGTCAACGATCCCTCCCTCGTCGACAACGCCAAAGCCGCCCTCCAAAAAGTCGAAGTCGCCACCGAAGGCCTCGAAGACCAAGGCCCCCTCAGCGTTCTCGGCCTGATCGTCGGACGCCTCTTTTGAACAAAACTCGTTTGCCGCAACCCCAATAACGACGCCTCGTTGCCATTATGCTGGAATTGCTCTCCCAACCACAAGCCTGGATCAGCCTTCTAACCCTGACCTTCCTGGAAATCGTCCTCGGCATCGACAACATCGTCTTCATCTCCGTCTTGGCCGCCAAACTTCCCGAAAGCCAACAAGCCAAAGCCCGGCAAATCGGACTCTTCCTGGCTTTGGGAACCCGCTTGCTCCTGCTCTTTGGCCTCTCTTTAATTGTCAAACTGACCCAACCGCTTTTTGAAGTGTTCGGACACGGCGTTTCAGGAAGAGACCTCATCCTCCTCATCGGCGGGCTGTTCCTTCTGGCCAAAGGCACCCACGAAATTCACGAAAAGCTGGAAGGCGTGGACGGCGCCAAATCCAAGAAACTCGCCCCCACCTTCGCCAGCGTCATCGTTCAAATCATGTTGCTTGACGTCGTTTTCTCCCTGGATTCCGTCATTACCGCTGTGGGCATGGTCAAAGAAATCGAAATCATGGTCACCGCCGTCGTCATCGCCATGATCGTCATGCTCCTCTTTGTCAACACCGTCAGCGCCTTCATTGAAAAGCACCCAACTCTCAAAATTCTGGCGCTCAGCTTCCTCATTCTCATCGGTTTCGTCCTCGTCGCCGAAGGATTGCACAAGGAAATCCCCAAAGGCTACATCTACTTTGCCATGGCTTTCTCCTTCGGCGTGGAAATGCTCAATCTAAAAATGCGGAAAAAACACCAAGCCTCGCAAGTGGAACTCCGCCGTCCCTTTCGATAACCGTCGCGCATTTTGTCACCGCGCCCGCCTTGCCTCATCCCAGCATGAACGCCCAAGAAGCCCAAACAAAACATCGGAAACTCGCCGATCAAATCCAAAAGCACGACCACGCCTACTACATTCTAGCGCAACCCACCATTTCAGACCGGGAATATGATCGGCTTTACCAAAAACTCGCCGATCTGGAAAAAAACTTCCCCCAGCTCATTTCTCCAGAATCTCCCACCCAACGAGTCGGAGGCCAACCGTTGAACGAATTCGCCTCCGTTCGGCATTCGGTTACCATGATGAGCCTTGACAACACCTACTCCCATGGTGAAGTGCGAAATTTTGTTCAGCGACTCCGTAAACTTCTGCCCGAAGCAGAACTCGACTGGACGGTCGAACCCAAAATTGACGGTGTCGCCGTCAGCCTCCGCTACGAAGAAGGCAATCTTGTCTTGGGCGCCACTCGTGGAGATGGCGAACGGGGCGACAACATCACGGCGAATCTCCGCACCATCCGAAGCCTTCCCTTGCGCCTTGCCCCCGCCTCGAACCCCTTTCCCGCAATCCTCGAAGTTCGCGGCGAAGTCTTCATGTCCAAAGCAGGTTTTGCCCAACTCAACGCCGAACGACAAAAAGCCGGCGAACCCGCCTTTGTCAATCCGCGCAATTCGGCTGCCGGTTCCTTGAAGTTGCTGAACCCAAAAACGGTCGCCGCCCGTCCGCTAGACATCATCCTCTACAGCATCGCCGCCTTTGAATCAAAAACTAGTTCCGCCCCCACAACTCAACTGAAAACCTTTGACTACCTCCGCCGCGCCGGCTTCAAAACTCCCGAAAAAATCTGGCGATGCCAAACCGCCGACGAGTTGTTGTCCCGCATCCGAGAACTAGAGCCAATCGCCAAAACCTTCGCGTATGAAACCGACGGCGCCGTCGTCAAACTCAACTCCATCGCCCTCCGAGAACAAATCGGCGCCACCGAGAAAGCCCCCCGCTGGGCAGTTGCCTACAAATACGCCGCCGAACAAGCCGAAACCAAACTCAAAGCCATTACCATCCAAGTCGGGCGCACCGGCGTTCTCACTCCCGTCGCCGAGTTGGAACCCGTCTTCATCAGCGGCACCACCGTCCGCCGCGCCACACTCCACAACGAAGACGAAATCAAACGCAAAGACATCCGCATCGGCGACACCGTCCGCATCGAAAAAGCCGGCGAAATCATTCCCGCAGTGCTTGGCGTTGTCGGAGAACACTCCGAAAACACCCAACCATTTGACCTATCCGCAGCCATCGGCAACCAATGCCCCGCCTGCGGAGGCAAAATTCAAAAGAGCAAAAAGAATGAAAATGACAAGAATGAAAAAGATCTTGTCGCTTGGCGTTGCGTCAACCCGCAATGCTCGGCTCAAGCGGCGCATCGTCTGAATCACTTCGGCGCCCGCAACGCGCTGGACGTCGAATGCTTAGACGAAGCCGTTTCTGACAAACTAATAGAGCGCGGTTTGGTAAAAGAACCAGTGGATTTATTTGATCTCACCGTCGAACAACTGGGAATGCTTAACCTCGGCACCAACGACAAACCGCGACTCTTCGGCAAAAAAAACGCCGCCAAACTCATCCAATCCCTTCAACGCGCCCGCACTTCGAGTCTTCATCGCTGGCTCTTTGCCCTGGCCATCCCTGATATGGGCCAAATCACCGCCAAATCTCTGGCCAAATTTCACAAAAACCTCCGCGACGTCGCCACTTCCTCACTACTCCACAACGTCGTTTGGCTGGAAGAAAAAGTAGGAGAGGAAGAGTTTGTCAATCCGCGCTCAACCAAAAATCCGCCGAAGTCCGCTGAGGAGAAAATCGAGCGGGAACGGCAACATGTGAAGCTCGTTTCAGAAATACGCGAACGGCTGATCGACTTGAAAGAACGCGGGTTTGCCCAAGTCTCCGAAGATAAAAAACAACTTCGTCCGCCCAACTACACCACCGAAATCGGTCCGGTGGCGGCGCGAAGCGCGCTGCAATGGTTTGCTTCCGAAGTCGGCCAAAGAACTCTCGACCGCTTGGACAAACTGGGCATCAATCCGCAAGGGCGCAAACAAACACAAGAAGGAATACTAAATGGAAACAGACTCATTACAAAAACTTATATTCTAAATCTAAATAAGAAACATAAGAAACTGGACAAGCCAAAGTGGTTTTATGATCCGCCCACAAACCGACAGATCAAATTGCTGCGATTCTTGGGATCATCAATTCCGTGTGACAGCAAAGGAATCGCAAGCGGACTCATTTTCCGATTATATAAAGACCAGCAAAACGAGGAAAAGTTTAACCTCTGGGAGAAATACTTGTTTCACACCGGAGACAAATTTAACAGCCCCGACCTAATGCCGTTTGACGTTGAAGAATTGCGCAAAGTTGTCGTCCCCGATGATTGGAAGCCGGAGCAATCTACTCGCTACCGTGTTGTTCCAAGCAAACGATGGAAGCGTCTTCAAGAACAGATTATAGAAATGCTTAAGGAAGGGAGCCCATTTGACGATCCTGTGCCGGAAATCCGTTTTGCCGGCGCTTCTTTTGTGTTCACCGGCAAGTTCGCTTCGGGAACCCGCACAGAATGTCAAGAAGCAGTCGAGGCTTTGGGAGCAGTCGCTCAGAACAGCGTCACGAGCAGCACCGATTATTTGACGATTGGCAACGAGGGCAGCGAGAACTGGCGTCAAGGATCGTATGGACGCAAGATTGAAAAGGCCATGATCTTCAGGATGGAAACCGGCAAGCCCGCCATTCTTGCGGAAAGCGACTGGTTGGCGGCAATACAAAGCGAGTACGAAAATCGTTGACTTTTAGAAATTCGGAGACGGAAGCGGAGAACCTCCCACGGCGGCAAAGACCGGCCAGCAGTCTGAATTTTGCGAAACGCCGTTGGACAAGCCCCGCAAGGGAGGTTTATTGTAAAAACAATTGACATTTTAGGCCGAGCTTTTACATTGCGCGCCGGAAGAATTTATAGAATTTATTCTAGTTCCTTTGATTACAAAAAGAAAGACTTGTTTATGACAGAAATGCACGAGGTGGATTATCGGATTTACGGGGAGGAAATGCAGTTCGTCGAGATCGAGCTAGACCCGCAGGAAGCGGTTGTGGCCGAAGCCGGCGGCATGATGTACATGGAAAGCGGCATTGAGATGGAAACCATCTTTGGCGACGGCTCGCAGCGGAAGAGCGGCTTTTTGGGCAGCTTGATGAGCGCCGGCAAACGCCTGCTGACCGGCGAGTCGCTTTTTATGACCGTGTTTCTCAATCAAGGCGCGGGCAGGCGGCGGGTTTCTTTTGGCGCCCCGTATCCGGGCAAAATTATCGCCGTTCACTTGGCGGACGTAGGCGGCGAGTTGATTGCGCAAAAAGACTCGTTTCTTTGCGCCGCCAAAGGGGTTAGCATCGGCATCGCCTTTCAAAAGCGCCTCGGCGCCGGGCTATTCGGCGGCGAAGGCTTTATCATGCAGCGTCTGCAAGGAGACGGATGGGCTTTTGTTCACGCCGGCGGGACGCTTTACGAAAAAGAGCTGCATCCGGGGGAAACCCTGCGAATTGACACCGGCTGCATCGTCGCCTATCAGGCCTGCGTCCATTTCGACATTCGATACGTCGGCAAAATCAAGTCGGCCTTGTTCGGCGGCGAAGGGCTTTTCTTTGCAACCTTGCGGGGGCCGGGCAAGGTTTGGCTGCAATCGCTTCCCCTCAGTCGCTTGGCGGACCGCATCGTGTCCGCAGCGCCGCAGACCGGCAAGGGAGGAAAAGGCGAAGGTTCCATACTCGGCGGCATCGGCAACCTACTGGACGGCGACAATCGATAATCCGTATTTTCGCACTCATTGTAGAGCATCGAAAAAAGAGATCGAACCAGACGAAGCTAGAAGCATCGCCTCCAACTACTCAAAGCGCGAAAAGTGCGGCAAAGTCCCTTCCCGCGCCAAAACCCTTGTAAGGCGCATCAGCGGCTTGTGGACAATGACTCGCCTCTATTCTCCGCGTGTCGGCAAGGCAAAGAAGAATTCTCCATCCCCAATTTCCCTTTTCATACCCTTTTGCAAAGTTATCCATCAGAGGTTTGCAATTAAGGTTAACCATCGGCGCAAGACGAAATTTGTGTGACTTATAGAATGGAAACGCTCCTCTTCCAAATCTTGCGCAATCATCCCCTCCAAAAACATCCAGCCCAACCAACAAAACTTTTCTCCACAACCACAAGGCAAAACTTCATGCCCGTCGCAAAATTCAGCCGCCAACTCACACACAATAACCAATGGAACTTCCCTGCAAAAACCAATCCCCTCCCTCTACGATCTCCCACCAAGCCAACCACCATACAACCCATAATCACCATTTAGCAATTTACAATCTGAAAACAGCAAAATCATCCCCTTTCTTTCTTTGCAAAGTCATCGCCCGGTGATTTCTGCTTTCCAATCCCCTCGCCTACTTTTCCTTTCCCCCTTCATCCACATCCAAACAACTCCAACACCTAAACAAACAAACCCCCTCCCCCCTTCTCAACAGAAACCAGCACATTCACAACCAAGCATCCCTAATCAACAAGACTAATCATCAGCTCTTGCCTCGCTTGTGCGCTTCAACGATTCGCCGGCAACCAGCCCCAGTAGCGAATGCTCAGCAATTCCTAATCAGCAAAGCCAATCCCCACCCTCTTTGCTCACATCTTCCTTGAATCAACAAATTCCTAAACCCAGAATTTCCCAATCCCCTATAACCATCCCACGCGATAATCATTGAATTCGCTCCTGCTCTACTAAGAACTATAACCTGCCTCCACCAACCACATAAACACATATAAAAACCAATCCCAACTTTGCCATTCCATCCCTCTTCCTAATCTCCAATCGACTCCAAAACCAAAGAATTCCTTGCAAGCCCGCTTACTTTCCTCAATCCACTCCCCACAAATCCCATCTCTCCTCCCTTTGCAATTCACAAACTTTGAAAACCCCAACCCCACACGCATACAACCTGCAAAAAACACCCCCACCCGCCCGCAAACAAGCAACACCCAACGCAATCCTATCCAATCTATAAAATTACCCTTCCTATAAAAGCCGAGCATATTTACCCTCTCCATTATTTTTGATTTCTCGAACGCAATCCATAAAATACTTCCGCATATAAAAGCCGCCCTTCGCCTCTCGACCAACCGCAAACCACCAACTACCATAACCTTTCTTCCTCTTTCCCTTCTTTTGTATAAACAACCACAGGCAACAGAGATTTGTAGATGTCAGCGGCTTGCGCGCCGCCAAACCAAGAGGCCGGAGATTTGTGTTCTGTGGCGAAGTGGTTTCCAGTTTGGTGTTTGCTGATGTTAGGCCTTGTTTTTCAAACCTCTTGCGGAGTTTTGTTTGTTGGCCGCAGTTGGGGAAATGGCTGGATGAAGAAAAAGAAACTGGAGGAATGGTGAGCAAGTGGCCGGCGAGGAAGAAGTAGCAAGGGGATGGGCAGTTGGCAACCTGCTAATGACAAGATGACAAAGGCGTCTTTTTTCCGCTTTGTTTCTGCAAGTTGGGAAGCGAGGGTTTGATTACAAACGGTGAATTAGGTTTTAAGATTTGCCCCCAGAAAAGCGGCTGGAGAAGCGCTGAACGGTTGCCGTCTCGCCTTTGTTGCGTTGCTCTGAATTCGGCATTTCCTTGCTTGCGTGAATATCGATCTAGCCGATGATTTCTGAGTTGCGAAGGTTTTCAAATGTTTGACTTTGCCGTGGTTTTAACAGAGAATCCTCGGCAGGCCTATGAAATCGCATTATTGTTGGAGGGAGTTTGAGGGCTCTCTGCCGTCGCGCGGTCGGAAGTTTTCGCATTTCTGCCGCGGTGTTTTCTATTTCTTGATTTTGGCGGGGAGTTTGAATCCTGTGGAAACTTCGCTTTTGGCGGCGGATTCTCCGAAGACTGCCCCAATCTCTTTTAACCGCGAGATTCGCCCGATTTTTTCCGCGCATTGCTATGCCTGCCACGGGCCGGATGCGGGACAGCGAAAGGCCGGCCTTCGATTGGACGTTGAAGAAGAAGCGTTAAAGCCTTTGAAATCCGGCGGTCGCGCCATTGTTCCCGGCGATCCAACTGCCAGTGCGCTAATGTTCCGCATCGCCGCCGAGGATCCCGATGATCGTATGCCGCCGCCGGAACATGAGAATCCGCTGTCCTCCAAGCAGATCGACACCTTGAAACGCTGGATCGATGAGGGCGCTCAATGGGAACGGCACTGGGCATACCTTCCGCCAAAACGCCCCGCCTTGCCGCCGTTGCAAGAAACCGGATGGGCTAAGAATGAAATTGACCACTTCATCCAAGCAGAACAAGAGAAACGGGGGCTAAAACCTTCCCCCGAAGCACCCAAAGCAAAATTGATCCGCCGCGCGTCGTTGGATCTCATCGGCCTGCCGCCTTCGGTTGCCGAGATCGAAGCGTTCCTGGAAGATGATTCCGAAGAGGCTTACGAGCAACTGATCGACAGGCTGTTGGACTCAAAGCATTATGGCGAACGCCAGGCGCTGTTTTGGTTGGACCTCGCCCGCTATGGCGAGACGCAAGGATTCCACCACGATCGCCACCGCGATATGTGGCATTGGCGCGATTGGGTGATCCGCGCCTACAACGAAAACAAACCCTTTGACGAATTTACCATCGAACAACTCGCCGGCGACCTGCTTCCCAACTCAACTCCAGAGCAAAAGATCGCCACCGGCTTTCATCGCAATGAGATGACCACCTCCGAAGGCGGCGCGCTTCCCGAAGAGTATTCCGTGAAATACGTCGTGGGACGAGTCGACACTACCGCCCGCGTTTGGCTGGGAACTTCCCTTGCCTGCGCTGAATGCCACGACCATAAATACGACCCCATATCGCAAGAGGACTACTACCGATTCTTCGCCTACTTCAACAACGTGCCCGAAGACGGCCTGGACAGAAGCATGAACCCGCGTCCCCGCCTCTCCCTCAAAACCGATTCGCAAGAAAAACGGATTCAAACCCTGACGCAAGAGCTCAACGCTTTGGAACTGGCTTACGCAAACCTGGTCAACTCGCCCAATGAAGCATACAACGCCGGCCAAAAAAATTGGATGGACAAACTGGAAAATGCGTACCGCAAGAACTGGCGTTTTCTCGAACCTTTGGCCGCCACCACAGCGAACCGATCAGAACTTGCATGGAACGCCGACCATATTATCGCCGCCTCAGGGCCGCTCCCTAACAAGGAAATCTACACGCTGGACTTTTATACCGACTTGCCCGCCGTCACCGGCATCCGCCTCGAAGCCATTCCCGACGAAAATAGCGGAAAGATTGGACGCGCAAAGAATGGAGATTTTGTCTTGACTCGATTGAAAGTCTCTTCCCGTCCGGCAAGCCGCGCCGAGATTGCCGACGCATCCTCTCCCGCCTTTGCCCAGTGGCGAATGATCGGCCCCTTTGGCAACCGCATTCCTCCGAAGCAACTTCTCGACACCATATTCGGTCCAGAGACTCATCTGGACTTCAACGCCGCTTTTGGCGAAGAGCGACGGCAATGGTCTGATCCAATCAGAGACTTGAACGAAGCATTAAAACCGCTCGAAGGCAAAACCGGCGCCCTCTATCTCGCGGGAACCATTGCCTCGCAGAGTTCCACGGAGACAACCCTTCGCTTGAACACGCCGCTTCCTCATCGCCTTTGGGTGAATCTTGCTGAAATCTCGGCGCCGGCGGAAAACGAGCGTCTCAAAATTTCCCTTCGAAAGGGGCAAAACTCCATCCTTTTGAAACTGGCGCTTGACGGTGCTCCGTCGAAAATCCAACCGACTTTGCTTGCCGAACAAGCTCAATGGAAACCCGTCAAACTCAAGGCCGCCGCCAGCCGCGAACGCCCTCGCTACGGCATCCAAGGCGCATTGGACGACAAAATCGAAACCGGTTGGTCCGTTTGGGAAAAAGAACCTCAAGGCAAAGACCGGGAGTATGCTTGGTTTCAAACCGACGAGCCGCTCGGCGCCAAAAGCGGCGGCGCCCTCCGAATCCAACTTTCCTTCCTCTCGCCGCTTCCGCAAAGACTGCTCGGCAAATTCCGCTTTGCGGTTACTGATTCTGCCGCCATTGGAGATTGGATCGCCCTGCCCCAAAACATCCGGACGGATCTGATCCAGTTTTTCAACCGGCAAAATTCCCAACTCCCTCCATCCGTTCAAGCTCACTACCGCGAGAACTTTATTGAGGAAGCCCGTCAACTCAAAAAACTGATCAACGCAAAAAAGAAAGAACGAGCCGACTTTGAAAATTCCTTGCCCGTGGCCATGGTGATGGGAGAACGTCAAACGCCAAAAGACACCTTCGTACTCATCCGCGGCGAATACAACAACCCCGGGAAAAAAGTGGAGCCCGGCCTTCCGGCCGCCTTGTATCCAGAGTTTTCAAAACCGCCGGAGCAAAAAGCCAATAACCCAACCCAACGAGGCAATCGCCTAGACCTCGCCCGATGGATCGTAGACTCCGGCCATCCGCTTACCAGCCGCGTCATCGTCAACCACTACTGGCAACAATTCTTCGGGACAGGCATCGTCAAAACTGCCGAAGACTTCGGCTCGCAAGGCGAATGGCCCAGCCACCCAAAACTATTAGACTGGTTAGCCCGTGAATTCGTAGAGAGCGGCTGGAACATCAAACACATGCACAAACTCATCCTCACCTCCGCAACCTATCGCCAAGACTCAACAATCCTTCCCCAACACCTCCGGCTCGACCCCGAAAACCGAAAACTCGCCCGTCTTCCCAGAATCCGACTCGAAGCCGAAGCCATCCGCGACCTCGCCCTATTTACCAGCGGACTGTTAGACCCAACAATCGGCGGCGAAAGCGTCTACCCCTACCAACCGCCCGGCCTCTGGGAACAACTGGCCTTCCAAGGCACCCGAAAATGGGAACAAAGCAAAGGCGTCAAAAACTACCGCCGCGGACTTTACGTCTACTGGCGCCGCTCCGTTCCCTACGCCTCTTTTGTCACCTTCGACGCCCCCAGCCGCGAAACCTGCACCGTCCAACGCCCCCGCACCAACACCCCCCTACAAGCACTCGTCCTCATGAACGATCCCGTCTACATCGAAGCCGCACGCTCCCTCGGCCTCCGCATCCTAACCGAAGGAGGCGCCACACCGGACGACAAAATCCGCTTCGCCTGCCAAACCGTCCTCAGCCGCCCTCCACTCCCCCAAGAACTAAATCAACTGCGCCAAGCCTACCTCGACGAACTGCTCCACTTCGAATCCAACCGCATCCACGCCAACCAACTCATCCACGTCGGCGCCTCCGAACCACCCCTCAACGCAGACATCTCCAAACTCGCCGCCTGGAGCATCATCGGCAACATCCTCCTCAACCTCGACGAAACCATCACCAAAAACTAATCCACCCGTGAAATGAAACCTGCGCGAGAAAAACTGCCGACGGAAAACCAGTTCGCAAAACTGCTCCAACTTCACCGACCCGTCCTGTTCATCCACGCATCCTGCCAACTCTCTAAATTGAAAGTCTCCACAAGCAATGCCGACGACGTAGTGCAGGAAGGATCTCTGGTAATGTGAAAAAATTCGGCGCGCTCAACAATCCTCAAACCGAATTCTTGAAGTGGGGCAAGGCCGTCGTCTCCCTAAAAGCCCTGCCCTGCCAACGCAAAACAAACCGAGCCCGACTCCTCTTCGGCAATGAACTTATCCAACTCCTGCCCGCGCAAAAACAAAACCACGGAAAACCAAAAACTCCTGCCCGACGCCCTGCTAGATATATTGACTGGCAATTGAAAATTGCCCTGCCCGACACCACAAAAGAAAACACGCAAGAATCAGAACCTCTCCTCAAAAAAGCAAAAACCGCGCTAATCCGAAAAAGACCTCTCCCTCGTCTTGCTCGGCGCTAAACGAAGCGGCGTCGTCCGCCAACTTGTCAAGCGAGAAAAAGTCGCCGCCAACAGCCTCTACCAACACGCCAAGCGCATCCGCAAAAAACTAAAAACCCGCATCCTGCGCCAAACGGCAAAAAATGGAAGATCATGAAGACCAATGTCCGTGAATTTTGCCCCTCCTCAATTTTTCTCCTTTTTCGTCACATTTTCCATCAGCTTCAGCATCCAGTGGGAATAAGTAAAACAAAGGGAGAAATTATGAACCCAAATATAGCCAGAAACACAAGCAAGTGGAAAGCCGGCAAAATGGTTGCCAAAATGAAAGATTTATCTAAAAAACACTTCCCCTTTCCACCTTGTGCCTTGTTTTGGCCAGTATTGCCAATGTCATCCACGGTGCCGAACAATATTCCAGAGCCGAGGGGAAAGAAGCCGCATCTTTCGCCAATCCTCCTGAACGCATCGACAGGGCGACCTTGTTCCTCAAATGGGCTTCAGGCTCGGCATTTCCCAAAGAAGGCTTTATCCGCTATGCCGTCCGCAATTATCAAGATGTAAAAATCAACTCCAGTAGTCCTAGGGATATAGAGTTTGTCCAAAGAGAAGATGAGGGATTTAGCGAATAAATCTGCGAATCAGCTTGGCAAGGCGAGGATTTTTACTGGAAGGAAAACCACGGATTCCTCTGTCCATTTTTTCAACAGATTCTTGCTCCTGGAAAAGTGAAAATCTGGACTGGAGCGCCGCTAACGAGTAGCTGGAATTCTATACCGCAAAAAACAATTCCAATAATAGCAACCTCGACAATGACACAAAAGCCCACTCCTTCCAAAATCATGTGAAAGCAAGTTTCGAAATAATCAAAGAAATTTTGACTTTGAGAATCAATGGTGGTGAAAATATGCGATTCAGAATTGATAGGGAGCGACTTCTTGTTGATGAAAAGCAAAATACAGTTCCAGGCTACGGGGTATCTAAGTTTGCCAAAGATGGAAGTATTAAATCCTTTATTGTTCACGACGAAACTTCCCAAATGAAACAACAGTATATCTACGGAAACTGGACAAAGTTTTCCGGTCTCAGTTTGTTTCCTCAAATCATCGGTATTTCTGACTCAATCCCTATTGAGTCGCCAGATAAATTCGATTAGTTAATGAAATCAATCTGCTGGAATTTGAGCCAACGGCGCCGAAAAGCGCCGTCAACCCGTCTCATCATAATGCTCATATCCAGGAAGACATATTCGAAAAGTATGACGTATCGACGATATAGAATATCATCTCAAAGGAAAAATTTGGTTCCCTTCATAACCACGCCTCCCACAAGAAACTCGAATACTGTAATTATAGCTATCTTTTTGCCGGGAATCTTGGGATCACTCTTTTACAAGATTCAAAAGGAACGAAAGAACCTCTTAAACAAGAACAACGAATAACTACAAGAAAACTTAAGAAATTATTGCAGAAACTTATATTATGAGTAACAATACGAATGAGGAAGGATATTCTCTGATATCCTCGGTGATTATACTACCTGTTACAACAATTCTGACCGTTGCTGTGCTCAGTGTATTGGCTGGCAACGTTGACTGTGTGAAAAACATGCCGGCAAAGTGTAACAGTGCTATGACCGAAGTAATTGGTTCTTGCAAAATCACAACTTCCACTGCGAGATACACGCTCTGCTCCGGCCGGTAGTCTAATGGGAAAGAGCGTTGCAGTGATCCGCAGGATTACGAATGTGTATTTACTTTGGAAATAATAAACATTGCGAAGGGTTTTCGCATCAGATCCCCTGATACGCCAAGAACAATACAAAAGACCAACATCGTCTCTCAGACATTAGCTGTAGGAGAGGATTGAGGGGAGGAGGAAGACGAAGAATAGTTTCTCTGCTTGATTTTTGGCAATCCGAGGTATCCACTTACACATCAAATCGGCTATGAGAATGAGAATCAGACCGGAAATGCGTTAGAAGGTTGTTTGGCTCATTCATACTTGTTTAGTGCCTACGGTGAAAGCATTGTTCCTCCTTGTAGGTGGTTCGAAACTGCTAAGCTCTGTTTTTGTCAACATGGAGATGATTAGTGGCTAGACTCTGTTTTCGGCCAACCATGGTGCCTTATCCTAATTGGGATGGGGATTGTTGAGACAACGTCAGGAGTAGCGTATCTGTTTCTACCCAATTGATCGATACATGTTCATTCATTGCTTTGCCTCATGGCGGCGTTGATCGGGTATCGCATGATATTCTGGTTTTCTGGCTCGCCGGAGTCTTGCTATTTTCTAATTAGTCTGGCGTAGTCTACCAGTTTGTCCTTGTCCGAAACGAGGGCGAAGGCATGGCTTTGCTTCTTCTCGGTTTTGGAACGATAACCAGCTTCGCCGGGCGAATTTGGCGATCTTGACCCGAAAGTTTAAAGGGCTCTTGAAATTTGTTAGCGGCGTGGTTGTGATTGACTGCGCCGCTTTTTAGTAATGCTAATTGGTGTCTCACAATGAATATCCAATCCTTGTTTAATGTGTTATGGTGGGCAGGCAGTGTTTTATGCAACATGGTTGCTGATCGTTACCGGTTTGGTGCCGCGATGGAGAGTATGGTATTCTTCTTTGGTTCCGTATCGGATGCAGACGGAGGCTTTGTGGCGTGGCCGGCAGGCGTTGAGCGAGAATCCTATGGGTTTGGATCACGATCTCACATGGTCGCAGCAAGGAGTGCATCAAGTGTGGGGTTTGGGCGTTTCGTTGTGGAGATTGCCCTTTGAAGCAACGGCCAAGTTGTTGGGTCTTGAGGACTTCCCCGACCGCATCGCTTTTGGTTTGTTTGCAGGGTTGGTGGTTTTTATAGCGCTTCGGGTATGGACAACTGCTTGGCCGTCTAATTCCAACAAAGGCAGACAGATTTAGTTTGGCGTTCTATTGCGGGCGTTGGCGTTAGCTTTCTTCTTCTCATGTCCTCGACCTTTCTCAATTTATTACAAACCCGCGGCGCCGTGTGGGAAGAGGAGGTGGCTTATGAATATTTGTTTGGGGTTTTATTATTGACGCTGTTGTTGGGTTTCTCGCAAGGGCCGATGGCAAGCCGATTGTATTGGTTATGCGCATTGGCCGGGCTGGGCGGGTTGATTCGGCCTCCGCTGGTGTTTTACGGCTTGGGCACGATGGCAGTGGCGTTATGGATTTGGATGGCAGGTAGAAAAGAAAACCAAGCCGATGGTAGGCGGAAGGTTGGGGGTGTTGTTGTTTTGCTTGGGGGGGCGAATTGGTTGCGGTTTGGGAATGGTTTTGAGTTTGGGCATCAGTTGAATATGCAGGATGTGGTTGGCTCGTTGTATGCGGCCAAGTTTGATATTTCCTTTGAGGAAGAGCCTTGGGCAAACGCGGCCGCCGAGTCGTTGGGGTCGCTGTTTTTGGCTGGGGACAACTTCGACGGCAATCGCTGGTATAAGAAGAATGTTTTTCCCGGCCAATCGTCGATGGTTCGTTGGCGGGAGTTTTATTTTCGGACTTATGATTGAACTTATGCGCTGTTGTTATTGCTGGGCTGGGGAGTGGGGTTTGTGGTGTTGGCGGGAGTTTGTTTGGCGGAGGTTTGGTAGGGAAAAGGTTGTCGGTGTCGGATTTATATTAGTTGTCTTCCGGGGATGTTCGTTGGTTTTTTGTTTATGGATGGAGTTATAACTTTGGTTTATGGAACAGAACTATAATCGTTCTTTGATGAATAATACTGGTATTGCGCGGTTGTCGATGTCAAGTGGGCAAGGGCGCGAGGGAGAGTATCAAATCAGTTTCATTGGCCGGCGGTTGGGCGGGGCGGACAAGGGCATTCGTTATGATCGGACTGGTTGGGATGGGCGAACAAGGGGATTGAAGCCGTTGGCGATAGTTCTTGCGCGGGATGCGGAGTTTGTGGAGTTGGATTTGGAGAGAGTTGCGCATGCGCGCATAGAGATTAGTGGCGGGGCGTTCCCGCTTGGTAGAGGTCGAAGTAATAAAGCGCTACGATGACGAGGGCGTGGGAGATTCTTCCGTTGGAGACGGCGCTTTGCACATTGGCTAGGGATATAAGTTCGGTTGCGATGTCCTCTCCCGAATCCAAAGAGCGTGGATGGAGTCGCTCGCATTCTTCGATCAGCACGGTTCGGCAGGTGTTGTTCATTATGGCGGGATTGGGACGCACCGCGCCGATAATTTGGGCGTTTTTCCCTTCGTAGCCTGTTTCTTCTCGAAGTTCTCGAATGGCGGTTTCCACCGGCGAGTTGTCTTCCGGGTCCATTGCGCCGCCGGGAATTTCAAGCTCTACAGATTCGGTTCCATGGCGATATTGTTGGATCATCACTAGTTGTTGGCTGGTTGTGAGCGCGATGACGTTCACCCAATTGGAGCATTCGATGACGTAAAAATCGCGGTCGACGCCGGTTCGGGGCGAGGTTTTGCTGTCCGTGCGGATGGAGAAAATCGGGTAGCGCGCTAGAGGACGGGTAGTTTTGGTTGGCCAGGGCTGGACGCCGTCGTTGCGTGGAAGATCGTTCATGGTTGGGAAAAGTTTGGTAATTTATTGTTCTTTGTTTTGCGCCGCCCAGCCTTGGTGCATGAGCTCTAGCAAATGTCGCATGGCTTCGGTTTCGGCACGGCCGGTTGTTTGAGCCAATTGGGAGGCGCGGCGGATCAGTTGGGCGGCCATTTCGTTGGATTTTTGGGCTGGACAGCCCATTTGGATTAGGGCGGAAGCGAGTTGGTCGGCGGGAAAGCGCTGATTTTGGCTCTTTTGTTCGGGCATTTTTTGAATTTTTACTCTGGGTTTGTCGGCGGCGTTTTGGTGATTGTGATGCTTTCCACTCCGGCTCGTTCGAGCGGTTTGCTGTTTTCGCCGCCGGCGTTGGGGACGGTCGGCGTGTTGCCGAGCTTTTCCAACACGTCGTCTCCGGCAATCAATTCGCCAAAGGCGGTGTATTTTCCGTCAAGAAACCGGGCGTCCGCCAGACAGATGAAAAATTGACTCCCCGCCGAATCAGGGTGTTTAGAGCGTGCCATAGAAATGACGCCTCGGACATGGGGACGATCGTTGAACTCTGCGGGGACGGTGTATCCCGGCCCTCCGGTGCCTGCGTCTGCGTCATCGCGCGCGCTCAGCGGGTCGCCGCCTTGAATCATGAATCCCTTTACGATTCGGTGGAAGGCTGTTCCATCGTAGAACTTCTTTCTAGCCAACGACTTGAAGTTTTCCACCGTTTTGGGCGCTTCGTCGTGCCAGAGCCAAATGGTCATTTCCCCGTATTTTGTTTTGATGACCGCAATTTCTTCGGAATCGCTCATATCCGGCAAGCCTAAGGGAATCCGTCCGCTGAATCAAGCGGCGCTTGGATAAATCGCGCTTTTTTTTTTGTCTGTTTGGCGGCTTTTGTTTTTGCGGGAGAAATTCCATGTGCGCTTGAGGCGCTTTTTCGTAAATTGTTGGCTTTGCGATTTTCTTCAGAATTTGCGCTATATTAAATTTGCGCTATATTTATTATCATGGCACGAAGAAAAATGGCCAAAGCAAATGCGGAGGAATACGGATGGGACAACATCCTGGGGATATTTTCCATCAGTTTTGCTGCGATTCTTTTGATCGCGTTGGTTTCGTATGATCCCGGCGATCTGGGAGTCAATCAACATCCGCCAAACGAAGCACCTCAGAATCTTATCGGGCGCTTCGGCGCCTGGGTAGGATTCCTCTGTTTTTCTGTTTTTGGCGCCGCTTCCTTCCTCTTGCCTTTCTTTTTAGCGGGGTTCGGTTTGTCCTATTATTTCCCAATTTTTCATAAGTTGTTGGAAACTTGGCAACGTCGCTTGGTTTCTTTGGGCGTCTTCCTTGCCTGCATGGGAATGATGGACTTGCTGTTTTCAGAGAAAACTTTGCATTGGGACGCCGGCGGTCTTATTGGATATGCGTTGAACGAATATTTTTTCGTTTTGCTCTTCCGCGAAATTGGCGCCGCAACCATTTATCTGACGGTCGATGCGGCGGCGTTAGTCACTTTTACCAACTTGGACGTAGCCGCCTTTCTTCGAGATGTTTGGAAGCGATTCTTCCGGGAACTTTGGGAGCGATTCCTAGACCGTCTCGAAAGACTCGACAAAGACGCCAGCCCCGAAGAACGTCGCCTAAAACGCCAAGCCCGAAAACTCGCCAAAGAAGCCAAACAACTAGAAGCAAACCTAGCGTTGCCGGCCGAAACCTCAACTTATCCAGAGCCGACGGTGCTCGACCACAGCGTTTCCGCCTCTCCGCCCGCCCGAAAACTGCACCAAATAACAACAACAAAAAGAGAAGAGAAACGGCAAGCCAAACCATCCTCCGCCGAGGAATCCAACCGTGCGAATCAAGAAGACGCAACTGCAGATTCACAAAAACACTCCCTGCTTGAAAGTATGGACAGCGCCTCCGCACCTCCCGACAAAATCGGCGAAGAAACGGCGGAAGAAGCCGACGTTGCCTCCACCGCCGACATTCTGGGCCAACCGGCGAACGATGCAGACGCCATTGCAGGCGCCATCGGCCTTCACAAGAACACTGCGGACGCGGAAACAGAGCAAGACGACACTGCTTCCCAATCCTCCAAACCAGCCGCCGCTTCCCCCTTTCCCAAACCAATTCCGAAGTCTGGCAAGAAGGGGCCTTTGGCCGTCGCCGTTCCCCCGGTAATCGGGGACTACGCGCTTCCCAACATCGACTTCTTGTTTGCCCCAGCCGCCAACGTCGGCTCGACGGATTCAAGAGACTCCCTCATGGCCAACGCCAAACTTATGCAAAACACTTTGGCCCAATTCGGCATCAAGGTTGCCCTCGGAGACATCACCAAAGGCCCCACCATTACTCGCTACGAACTGCACCCGGCGCCCGGCATCAAACTGGAGCGCATCGGCAGCCTCAGCAACAACATTGCGGCCGCCCTCAAAGCCGAACGCATCAACATCCTCGTTCCCGTTCCCGGCAAAGGTTCTGTCGGCATCGAAATTCCCAACGCCGTCAAAACCAAAGTCATCATCCGCGACCTCCTCGAATCTGAAGAATGGACGAACACCAAAGCCCGCCTTCCCCTCGTGCTTGGAAAAGACGTCTACGGCAGGCCAATGGTCGTCGATCTTGCGGAAATGCCGCACCTGTTGATTGCCGGAAGCACCGGCTCCGGCAAATCCGTCTGCATCAACGCCATCATCGCCTCCCTTCTTTACCGTTATTCCCCCGAAGACTTGCGCTTTGTTATGATCGATCCCAAAGTCGTCGAACTGCAACAATACAACTCCCTGCCCCACCTCGTCGTCCCCGTAGTCACCGATCCCAAAAAAGTCGTTCTTGCCCTCCGCTGGGTAGTTAACGAAATGGAAAAACGCTATCAAATCTTTGCCAAAGTCGGCGTGCGCAACATCCAATCCTTCAACGAACGCCCCAACCAACCGCCAGCCAACAACCTAAAAGAACGCCGCCAACGCAGCGTAGAAAACAACGTCGCCGACCACTCCGAAACCGGCGAAGAAGAAGAAGGCTTCGCCGTCGAAATCGACGAAGAAATCACCGTCCCGCGCGACGAAGACATCCTCATCCCCGAAAAACTCAGCTACATCGTCGTCGTCATCGACGAACTAGCCGACCTCATGCTCGTTGCCCCCGCCGACGTCGAAATGGCCATCGCCCGCATTACCCAAATGGCCCGCGCCGCCGGCATCCACTGCATCGTCGCCACCCAACGCCCCAGCGTCGACGTCATCACCGGCGTCATCAAAGCCAACATCCCCGCCCGCATCGCCTTCCAAGTCGCCTCCAAAACCGACTCCCGAACCATTCTCGACAGCATGGGCGCCGACAAACTCCTAGGCAAAGGCGACATGCTCTACCTCCCTCCCGGCTCCGCCAAACTCATCCGCGCCCAAGGCGTCCTCATCACCGACGAAGAAATCCAAAACATTGTCGACCACATCGCCCGCCAAGGAACCCCTAGATACGAAATGGAAATCCACCAACAACTCGCCAAACCAGCCTCCAGCAACAGTGACTCCGGCGAAGATCAAGAACTCCTCCAAAAATGCATCGAAGTCATCCGCAGCGAACAAAAAGCCAGCGTCTCTCTCCTCCAACGCCGCCTGCGAATCGGCTACACGCGCGCCGCCCGAATCATGGACGAAATTGAAAATCTCGGCATCGTAGGCCCCTCCAAAGGCGCCGAACCCCGCGAAATCCTCATCGACCTAGACACCGCCGAAGAACACAAACCAAACCTCCCCGATTAACCCGCTCCCTACCGCCGAACGGCAAACCGGCCAATTTCCCAACCTAGAAAAACCGCCAGCCACCCAATCCACAACCAGTCCGAAAAACCAAAGCCGTTTCCTTAGAAAATCACCCCATAAAATCAACACGAACATCCCGACGCAAAACACCGCAAAAAACATCGGCAAAGACATCCTTTCTCCACCGAAGAAAAATGGTAAAGCCACGAAAAAAAGATCTTATATTTTCCCTTACAAACCTTTGATCACACCTTCAATATTAGAGCGCGCCGAAGGAGCGGAACCATTCCTTTCTGACACCTCAGGTGAACAATCGGAAGGTTCTCACATTTCCCTTATCAAAAGTTTGCAAACAGCATGCAACATGCGCCGTCGGCTGAGTTATCTCCGTTGGTCGGACAACCGAAAACAGTTTTGACAGTATAGAAACAAAAGAATATTTTGAGCGTTACGAAAAATTCATTGCCGACGTCCGCTAACATCCTCGACGCTTCCATAGAATCCCTATTCGCTCTCCCCAAGAATCCGGCGCCAGCAAAACAGACACGGCGCAAAACAAGTATACAACTTCTAATCCGTTAATCATAACGACGAAAAACTCCGTTAACTTGGCGCAAAATCCAACACCAACCGACACACACTCTCCCGTTTTCAAGCGAAAACTAACCTTCTGCCCTTACAGTTTCACTATCCAAAATCTGGCGGACCAGTTTGCTGCCGAATTCCAAGCCAGCAGAATCAGCGGAGCAGAACTCAATGTCCCGGCGCACTCTTCGCCTTGCGCCATCTGCCCGATCACCTGTTCATTACTCCATCTCCGAACCATCCCCAAAGACGCTAGGAATGATTCTGTCCGATTGAGAGGATTCTCCGGATGCGACGGTGAGTATTGGAGGGGATTAAATCCCAGATGGTCATTTCTACAGACTCCTTCCAACGGCATTTACCTTCTGATAAGAAGAAACGAAATAGCTATTTTCCCTAAAGCGTATTCACACCGTGGGATGCATTTGAAGATTGTTTAAATATAGACATGAAAAACTCTCTCCAAAATTAAATCCTAATGAGATTTTTCAGAATCTGAAAGATATACACTCGGAATCGCTTTGATTGCGATTGCGTTAAACGTCGAATCTCAATTAGTTTGCAAGGTTTGCATACATAAAAACCGGCCTCTTCAAATCTATATTTATGTGTTCACCAGACCACAGCTAGATTAGATTTACGATTCTTCTACATACAATGTCGGATCGTCTATATCTATCTATGACTACGGATCGACGGACTATTTTTTACATTTGCCGCCTTGGATTGAGTCCGCTTCGCCGGGAATGAACGTCCGGCGCCTATGATCGCAACTTCAACAAGCAACGGAACGACGACTCTAACTATGATTTTCTTCAATCATCCCGGAAAAACAGGCGGATCCTTGAATGGAATGGTAGGTCGGGATTGCGGTTGTCGTCGATTGGCAAAACTGAGGCGCAAGCCAAACGCCTTCACTACGTGCACAACATTGGCCGGGGCTTTGTTTCCCGATGCCCATGGGCGACATCGACTAGGAAGAGCGTTTCCCGGCGCGCCTATCCCTTTGCATAGTGCGTTCTGCACCACGAAGACGCCCTGCGCCTCCGCATCGGCTATCTTCTTGGGCCTTGGATAAGAAAAAGAGGGAGGAGGAAATTGCGGCGCTACTTTTCATGGAAGTTCAGTGGCACGGCGAGCTTGGGGACGGCTTGTTTGAACCTCCACGCCAATGTGTTTCCAGTCGCCTCTAATAACACAACGGTCAAGCCGCTGGAGATACGGCGGGAATGTTTGCGGAAATCGCCCCGGCAGATATAAGGAACAAGAGAACAATCTAGACATTGTTCTGAAACGGAGAAAGCCGGATGTGAGAAGACAGCGAGGCCGAAGGGAACACGGAGGCCTTCAGTTGTCATTCTTTTCACGAAGGCCGGATTGTGTCGCTCTCAGAGATGTTTATGATTGAGGATCGGACGGGCATGGAGAGTCTTTGCGGGTGGGGCAGACAATGTCGCCGAACGGATTCCATTCTGATTCTTGCTTCGCGGACGAAGGCCGGGCGTCATGTTTGCCAATATAATCTTATGGCATAGTAGAAATATGAGAACGGCTATAAGGGCGGGCTTGCCGGCTTGCTTTGGCCGATGGAACACCATTTACATGCGGATAAGCTGTCGGGCAAAGAAGGATGCTCGCGGCAGAGGATTTGCCTAATAGAAGCGACAGATCGGCCGGCCTCTTGAAGCGCTTTCTCTGGACGGCGCCCGGTGTAAAAGGTTTATCCTAATGCAACCGTCGCGCTGTAAAAAACAGTCCGCAGTTTATTGGCAAGTCTCGCAGAGGTTGGATGATGAAGATTCATAGGGTTGTTGCAGGCAAACGCCCGGCTGGGAAAAGCATGCCTCAGTGCGGTTGAGCATGGATCTTATTTAGGAAGGCAGCGAGAATCGACAACAAACGCGGCGATGAGGTTGGAATTGGCACTTTTCCCATTGAAGAGCCGTCGAGATTCTTGGGCATGCGGCCAAGAGAGGATAAGGGACGCAAACGAAGCGGAATGATTGTTCTGCCGATGAAAAGAATATCAAAAGGAATATTGCCGAGTTTTCCCTCGCTTAGAGAAATTTGCAGTATTTTTCTCGGCTCTGTCATGCCCCCTCTTGTTGGACGCACTCCGCTGGAAATGATCAGTAAACAGCGAATTCGGGTGTAAATAGTGTGTCAACAGTCAAATTCTCAAACCCGCTTCATATCTCTTCTCTGGCCGTCCCGCCGGTTTTGTCCAATCCTCTGAAATTGCCAAACAACTCGCCGCTAAAAAGACTATACGTCAATTAGAAGACGGACCTTTTGGCGGCACAGACATATTTTGCGGTGGCGAGAAAATGGGCGAGACAATCACAGCGTCCGTCCCAAGCAACAATCCCGCTTGGAATCCCGTCCGCATCCATGATTTCTCGCTAGCGCAAACTGCTTATGCGTTGGCGCAAGGAAAACTTTGGCTGCCAAGATGCAAAGCCAAGCCCTTGCCGATAACGACGATGGATCGCTTAAGCCAGATAGGCGTTGGAGAGCGAGACGCCGTAGGGAAGCCTCCGCGTGCGCCATGAGTGGCTCGGCTTTGAGGAAAGCGTATTCAGAGCCATTCGTCAACTCGCGCGTAAATGGTGCGCGGAGCCCTCCGTCCACGGCGGCAAACAACGCCACAAAAACAACACCCTCATATCCTAACTTCCCCCACAACTAACCAACTCAAACAAACAAACAAGCTTTTGGATCCCCAAGCAACCTAGATAAACTTAGTGGATTATCCATTGCGTTGGAGAAAGCGAATCATTTCTCTCCCAACTTTTGGATAGCCCAAAAGATTCTCAAAACTCATCTCCGCCCATAAATCTTCTATAAATGCATCCAAACTAGAGATCTTTGGACGCAATCAATGCCCCCAAAACGCCTCTCGTGTCATCTAACATCTAATCTCCACTCTATAACCTAAAGACAACCAACTCAGAGACAAACAACCTAGAAATACATGCCCCGCATAAAACATCGTAGCCCGGAGGCATTAGAAAACTTCCAGTTCCAACAGCGCTCAATCCCGGCAATGTTGGCGTTGTAGGTTTCAGCAATTCATCGTCCGGCAAAGTTTCTTGAGAACTGGCGAGGGCTTTACTTGGGGAGGAGGAAGTTGTAGCGCATATGGAAGGAGGATTGCCGCGCATTCTAGTTGGCGGAAAAAACAGAGACAAAATGTGAATCTAAACCATGAACAGTGCGGCAAAGATGCTTCAATTGTCGTGGAAAAATGGCAAGGCAGATTGGTTGCTAAGGAAAGTTCAAAAGCATTACAAGCGTTTTGTTTTCCGATGCTATATCAGTGGGGACAAAACCAGAAGGCCGCCAGCTGACGCCCAATGACAGGGGAGGACGCATAAAACTGATGCTGGCAAAACGGGTATAGGTTGTTAAGGGAGGTACGGAAAACATCTACATTAAGGAGATAACGTTGTCGCCGAACTGGGAGCATTTGACTTCGACAGCGTTTTCCATGAGACGGGCGAAGTCGTAAGTGACTTGTTGGGATCGAATGGCGGCGCGAAGTCCTTTTATGACGAGATCGGCGGCTTTGTTCCAGCCGAGGTAGCGGAGCATCATTTCGCCGCTGAGAATAAGACTGCCGGGGTTGACTTTGTCCAGACCGGCGTATTTGGGGGCGGTGCCGTGCGTGGCTTCGAAGATGGCGTGTCCGGTGAGGTAGTTGATGTTGCCTCCAGGGGCGATTCCGATGCCTCCCACTTGGGCGGCGAGGGCGTCGGAAAGGTAGTCGCCGTTGAGGTTCATGGTGGCGATCACGTCGTACTCGTCCGGGCGGGTGAGGATTTGCTGCAGCATGGCGTCCGCGATCATGTCTTTGACAACGATGCGCCGGCCGGTGCGCGGATTGGTCAGCTCGTACCACGGCCCACCATCGAGCGGTGTCGCGCCGAACTCGCGCGCGGCCAAGGCGTAGCCCCAATCCTTGAACGCGCCTTCGGTGAACTTCATGATGTTGCCTTTGTGGACGATGGTAACGCTTTTGCGGTTGTGGGCGATGGCATAGTCAATAGCCGCTTTTACTAAACGGATGGTTCCGACGGCGGAAACGGGTTTGATGCCAATGCCCACTTCAACCGGCGGAGCGCCGTGTCCGGAAGATGTCTGTCGCATGTATTCATTCACTTGTTCCTGCGTTCCAAATCGCACTTTCGCAAATTGTTTGGGAAAGTTTCTTTGCAGAAAGTCGAGAACTGCCTGGGATTCCGGCGTGCCTCCCCGATATTCAATTCCAGCGTAAATGTCTTCGGTATTCTCGCGGAAAATTACTATGTCTACCTTTTCGGGATGTTTCACCGGAGAGGGAACGCCGTCGAAGTATTGCACTGGTCGTTGACATACATAGAGGTCGAGTTGCTGTCGCAAGGCGACGTTCAGCGATCTAAAACCGCCGCTCACCGGCGTGGTCAAGGGGCCTTTGATTCCGACACGATATTTTTTGAAGGCGGCAATGGTTTCGTCCGGCAGCCAGTTGTCGAATTTCTCCTTGGCGGCTTCTCCGGCGAAGACTTCAAGCCAGACGATTTTTTTGGCTCCTTGGTAGGCTTTTTTCACCGCCGCGTTCAAGACGCGTTCGGCAGCCGCCCAGATGTCTTTTCCCGTGCCGTCGCCGCGGATAAAGGGAATCACGGGATAATCGGGAACGTTCAGTTTTTCGCCGGCAAGAGATATTTTGCCGCCGAGCGGCGCTGTTACATCGTCACTCGTCATATTATATTGTTATCTGGATGGGGAAATTAATTCTTCGACTATGGAATCTAAAAAGGCAGAAGGCGGAAGAAGGTTCATGCCACTTCCTGACCGCGCCGTGACCTTCCAGATGAGGTCTCCACCATCGCTTGTTCGACTTTCTCCACAATCGAGGCAACGGTGAATCCATACTTTTCCCGGAGGTCGTTCACAGAGGTGGCGTGTTCCACAAATTGGTCGGGCCATCCGATTCGGACAATGGGCGTTGTAATTTTTCGGTCGGCGAATAATTCGATGACTGCACTTCCATAACCGCCGGAAAGAACGTGGTCTTCCATAGTGACGACTAGATCGGAATCTTGACCGAAAAACTCAGTGGCAACTTCATCTATAGGTTTTGTAAATCGCGGGTTAACAACCGCCGCATCATAGCCTCGCCCAGTCAACGACTCAGCAGTTTCCCGGGCCATTGAATTTAGATTGCCGAGGCCGAAGAGGGAAACTTTAGGCTTGCCATTGTTTTGAAAATGGCGCACTATTTCCGCCTTGCCGATCTCCAGCAGTTTTGGGGTTTCTTTAATCGGCACGCCTTCGGCGCCGCCGCGGGGGTAGCGGATGAATGTGGGATGCTTTTCGTGGGTTGCGGTGAACATCATATCGACCAGCTCGTCCTCGTCTTTGGGCGCCATGGCAATAATGTTTGGCACGCATCGAAGGTAGGCAATATCAAACATGCCGTGGTGCGTGGGACCATCTTGAGGTGACAAACCAGCGCGATCCATACAAAAGGTGACGGGCAGGTCCTGCAGGGCGGCATCGTGGATGATACAATCGTAGGCTCGCTGTAAGAAGGTGGAGTATATGGCGCAAAAGGGATGAAAATCCATAGTCGCCAGGCCGCAGGCAAATAAAACTGCGTGTTCTTCGGCAATGCCTACATCGTAGTAGCGGTCGGGCATTTCTTTTTCTAGAATTTTTAGCCCGGTGCCGCTGGGCATCGCGGCGGTAATCCCTATCACTGTGGAATCTTTTTTGCAAAGTCGAACCATAGTCTTGCCAAAAACATCCTGCCAAGCTGGTTTCCCCCCGGACTTTTTGATCGCCGTTCCTGTTTTCACGTCATAAGGGCCGACGCCGTGTAGCTTTTCAGGATGGCGTAGGGCGGCGTCATAGCCCTTGCCTTTTTTGGTGAGGACGTGTAGCACGATTGGGCGGTCGCATGATTTTGCGTAGTCTAGCGCGGCGATGAGCACGGGTAAGTCATGCCCATCTAAGGGACCAAGGTAGCGCAAGCCCATTTCTTCAAAAATTAGACTGTTGCCAAATCCTCCGCGTCCGTCGTCCTCATCTTTATCGGCGGACTCGCGCAAAACTAAATCGGACACCGTTCCTTTCAAAAGTTCCTCGGCCCTATGTTTGAGTTTGACCGCTAGCTCGCCTTTGGGAAGGCGCTTCAACAATCTCCCAAAATCGCGTTGCAACCGAGAATAAGAAGGATGAGTGATTAACTTGTTCAAGTAACGGGCAATCGCTCCCACGTTCTTGGCAATGCTCCATTCGTTGTCGTTAAGGATGGCGATAAATCGGTTTGTGGTTTCAGCGATGTTGTTGAGCGCTTCGAAGGAAATACCGTTGGTTAGCGCGGCGTCCCCGAAAATGGCGAGGACATGTTCATCCGATCCCCGCTTGTCGCGCCCGGTGGCAATCCCCAGCGCCGCAGAAAGCGCCGTCCCCGCGTGCGCTGCTCCATAACAATCATGCTCGCTCTCCGCCCGAAGCGCAAAACCGTTCAATCCCCCCGTCGTTCGGATTGTGGAAAACCGCCCTTTGCGTCCGGTCAAAATTTTGTGGACGTAAGTTTGGTGACTGACGTCCCATATGAATTTGTCGCGCGGCGTTTGAAAACAACGGTGCAAGGCGATAGACAACTCCACAACCCCCAAATTCGGCCCCAAATGCCCCCCGTTCTTCGAGAGCGTCTGGAGTAACTCCTCGCGAATTTCGCCCGCCAGTTGACCGAGCTGATCCAGCGTCAACTTTTTGACGTGATCGGGGCTGTCCACCATATCGAGAAAACAACTCATAACGCCTTCCATTATTCGGAATTCTCCTCCTCTGTCAACGATTTCAAGGAAAATTCGCCCGACAAAGATTCTTCCAAAACCTGAATCTTGCCCTCCGCCTCCGCCAGTTTATCCAAACACAGCTTGCGCAAACGCATCCCCTCCTCATAACGAGCGATCAACGACTCCAACGGCAAATCATCGCCCTCCATCTCCTCGACAATCGCTTCCAAACGCTTCAACGCCTCCTCGTAAGACAAACTCGACAAAGCCTCCGGGGCGGCCTTTTTCCTCTTTTCTTCCTTTGCCACCGCGCCAGCCTAACCCAAACACGCCGCATCGTCCAGAAATCCATTTCCTAAATTCCTCCCACCAAACCGCTGTTTTCCGAGTCAATCCATTGGCAAAAAACGTTGACTCTCGGCATTCTTGTGCAATCCTTAAAAGCTGTTATCGGATTTATTAAGTGAATTTAAGGTTTAAACAAACTCTATCGAATAAAAACTATGGCATCTTCTTCCCCTTCCTCAACGTGTCGCGAGCGGCAAGACTGCCCAAGGGCCGACAGTTTCTGGGACACCTATCCGAAATACGGAGACGGTAATCACGGGACTCCCGAAGGAACTTCTACTCCAAGTTTTTGGCGGAACCTCGTTGGCGGAACCATTGGCGAAAAGTACGGTCCGAAAGAAAACTCCTGCGCTGCTCGAGTCTCTGCCGCCTTGAATGATGCCGGCGTTCCAATCCTCTATTGTCCGGAGTTTTCGACAAATCGCAATTACGGCGACCAGTCAGGAGATACCCCTCCAAAACGTTACATTCTCAGCACCATCCAACTGAATAACTACTTGACTACTCGTTGGGGAAAACCCGATCATCGCTGGCAACAACCCGGCGGATCAGGCACCGGAAATATCAGAGATTTAGACCACTTGAAATCATTGATACCTCCCAACGGCTTGGCAATTATTATCTGGCCGGCAAACGGACGACGACCGGGTCACGCCGCCATTGTTCCCGGTTCAGGTTTAACTCCGCCTTATCAAGATGGAAAAGTCCCTTACAACAATGGCGGCCTTCCCGGCAATATCTGGATTCTGAATTAACTGCCGCCAAGAGCAAAAATAAGACACCTCATCATGATCAAATTCAACAGTCGAATACTAGCCATTGGGTTCGCCTTGATCTGGTTGGATTCTCATCTAATAGGAGGAGACATAGGAGACCCGCCTCCCAACGTAAAACTAATGCGAATCACCGACGAAATCATCCTGCCTCAGCGAGACAAACCGTTCTCGAAGAAACAACGTTTCATGCGCTTCATTTGGGAGATCCAAGAAAAAGAGAAAACATTCGGCTATGTGGCCGTGCAACTTAACTTTCACCAAGCGCGGCGCGAATGGAGTGTTGGAGTTTATGAATACGATCCGATCCAGAAACAAAAGAAGCTACGAGGAAATCGAATTCCTTGGTTGCCGGAGCGGGGGCGTTTTCCTGCTGATGCGCTGAATTACGCTGTTGGATATTCAATTCAGGTGTTTGGCGCGGACCATCCTCAGGAAAGAGACCGCATTGCTTCCCTTCATGGAAGATTAGACTTATGGCGCGAAGTTTGGCTGGACTTTCTTAAGGCAGTCAGAGAAACCCTGAGAGACGGTCCGCCAGAAGAAGAGAGAGAACAGCCGTGCGGAGTTATAAATACCAACCTTTGGGATTTTGAAGCCGCTCGGTGGATTTATCGCGTTTGCAAGCAAGAAGGGCGTGCAGCGCTTTTGAAACATGGCTTGGGCGAGGTTTTGTATCAAGGCTACATGGATGTTGGAAGGCTGTCTTCTTTTGGTAGTGAGACAAAAGATTTCCGACACGTCCCGCCGGAGAAAACTTGGAACGAAATCTCGAATTTGCCGGGCTTGGGAAATTTCAATGATCCTTCCTTCTCTCTCACGCTCTGCAGTTGCCACTCTGAATTTCTTCATCTCATTGATTGGGGCAAGAAGCGAATCGATTAGATTCAACAGAGAAAATCATATTTGAATTCGCTTGCCAAAAGCCGCATAAAGGCCGTTGACCGGCTTGGCACCCACCAAATCCGAAACATAATGCCGCATTGCAAATCTATATCCCCATAAATTGAAAATGAGAAATGCCAGCAAGATTCCGCTGATATCATTCCCCTGTTATCGGATCTACGGGCAACCAACCTTCTCCAATTCCTCCTTCTCCCGTGCCTCGGCGTTGGCCGCAACTAATTCTGATTCTGTTCATGATTTCGGGGATTCCCCCAAAGTCCACCAATCGCCCACCGCACTGATCAATACAATCTCCAAACAAAAGATTATCCTGCCGTTTGACCATCCCTTTGTCGGGAAAATTGTTTCGGCGGACGAATGCGGTTCTGGCAAGAAATAATCCTCCTGTCGGAAACCAAACTTCTGCTGTTCGAGGTTCATATTGAAACCAGGGCCTTTGCCGAAGAAAATTCAGGTAATCCTTGCTCCGATTCGCAAAATGAACGTGGCCGGCTCCGTCAAATAGATGATTTTTGCAAACAAAATCTAGAATCGCATTTCTCCATCCGGAAAGCAAATACGAATCATCATCCAACCAAAGAAAATACTCCGTATCCACGCAATCAATGAGAAGTCTCATCATAGAATCTTTGTTCACGTTGGCAGACATTTCGTGGAGGCTGTCTATTTTTTCTTCGTCAAATGCTTGCCGAATTAAACGGATTGTAGCGCTAGAACAAGCGCTAAGCGCTATATGTGTTTTGAATCTGTTCGCGTCTTCCGATTCATCAACAATACTAGACAACATTCGCGATGCATAGTGATAATAATCACCATAGACTCCCACTAATATGGAAAACTTTGGCGAGATTAATTGGCAATTTGAAGAGTTTGCAGTCATAAGCATTCGAGATACATTTCCATTCTCCGAACGACGTCTGCGGCAGTGATGATATTCATGCATCTCGGCAGAGAATTAACAACATCTACACACAAGTTTTCCTTCAGGTCTTTTTCATCGCCATCACCCAAAGGAAGAACTCTGGCTTTCCAGCATCCGCCGCTGCGGCAACAAGGAAGCATTCCCACAGTGTGGATGAACTGATGAAACGGATAGGCCTCCCATTGGGGCGGTTCTCTAGCACCGGCGATAACTACACAGGGCCTGCGGCTCAGAGGATTCTCTCGCATTTCAACCGCCGCGGCCAAATGCATGGCAAAAGTGACCGGAGTCACTACTCCCCGGCAGTGGTAGGTAAGCCGTATCAAGTCTCGGATTGTAGTTTTTCCTCGAAGATCGATGACATTTTGCAACGGAAAATGGTTATGGTCTGATCGTCCGACTTGAACGAAGGTAATTCGCCCTTTGAAATGATTTACTACTTCTTGATATCGATCGTGCGCCCACCACTTAATTGTAAAATCATACTTTCCTCCAGCGACGATTAACCATATATGACGCTCTTCAAGATTTATGCCGTCAAAAACGGGCTTTTGATTTCTTTCCGAGTCGGACATGAAAATTTCTCCTCGGAATAAAGTTGGACGAATGGGAACACTTAACTTTCGGCTCAGAAAATCGATGTATCCTTGTATAAAGTGTGAAGATCGCTGATTGGACTGATGAATTAATGGATAGTGGCAGTCGATGACGCGGACGTCGGGATCCCTTTCCTTCAATGGAGTAATATAGGGATTGTGGAACCAGAGTTGTTTGTGGGGAGTTCGAACGTCGGTTGTATATTGGTTTGGATAAGTTTGATGGAGGTCTCTTACCGCAGCCGTCAGCATTATAATATCTCCGGGACATAAGTCGGTTCTGAGAATAAGTTTCGTCTTCATTGTTGCCGCGATTCAATTGTTTCTCCCAATCGCCGGGCATCCGGATTTCGCTAGAAACGTTCTCCTAATCCTCCGTCTTCTCTATGGTAAAGGAGTTTTTCTCCTCGCAGACGGATAAAGCCTCGAAATTGGGGAGTAGGTTTTACAATCTGAACGCTAATCGTATAAGTATCGTGTCCCGACAGCGCCGCTTCAAGATTTTTGAGATGAGTTCCCCTTATCGTTTCCCGAACAGATTTCGTTTCGTCAAACAGTGTTTGGCCATCCTCCGAGATCGCCATGATCCTCAAAATAGAAGAATGAGCCTCTCTCATGGCTTCTCCTCCGTCCCCCGGACGGGAACAGCGGTTTTGATAAATTTCGGCTTTTTCTAAAACTAGATTGTTTGGAATAGATTTGGCTTTGAAGCGATACGTCGCCGGTGTATGAAGCCGGATTCGGTCGGTGGAAATCTTTTTTACAACATCCGCTGTTAGAACTAGACTCATCACGATCCTCTTGGACAAAACGGTCATGTCTCCGTGAGTCTTTTTGCGCGGGATCGCCATTGTCGCGCATCCGGTGCAGACGAGCGTCATCATGCATCCGGTGGACAAGGATCTTGTTACACCACATCCGGTGGACAAGGCGATTAATCCAAGAACGGAGACAAGGCCGACGTGTTTTGCCAGCGAGGCAACTAATCGATGATAGGAAGTGTTCATTGTAGCCCAGATTTTAGAAAGATTGGTCAAAGAAAGGAGTAACCAACCAAGGCAGATAGTCGTGGTTGACGTCGGGTCCGATCAGCGAGTATTCCAGATCGCCTTCGAAAGTTCTATATCTAATGATATCAGAGCGGCCTGTGACGTCGACTTGTTCGGCAGTAACTCCCGCGGCCACGGAAATACTCGTTCCTCTGAACTGACGCCCAAGAGGGGTGCCTATCTCTCTGTCTGGATAGGTATTATCGAGGGCTCGGAAGATCGAATGTCCGCGTTTTGTTTGGAAGTAGTTGTAGAAGTTACCCACGGTGGAGGGAACCGTTCCGGCCGGATTCAGGAAGTCAACGGGATCGAACACAAAGATTGTTTGGACGGGAATTCGAACGTGCAGTTCCCAAAGGATTGGGTTTTTGGGCGAGCCGCCAACTTTAATGGTGCCCTGCTTGCTGATTGTTCGAGCGAAGTAGACGGCAGACACTCCGCCCCAGCTGTAGCCGCAGGCTTTTAAAGTGAGTCCTTCAATTTCGTCTTCGGTGATTCGGTGGTCTTTGTTGAGATCGAGCTCTTTGAACAGTTCATTGACTGCGGTCATGGCTTTTCCGGAAGAATAAAGATGATCGACCTTTCCTTCGGCGGCTCTCTCAAAATCTGCATTGCCGGGGCCTCTTCTTGAACTGGCTCCGTAGAATCCTACGGCCCATTCGAGAGTGCGCGGCGGCAGTGGTTGTGGCGAGGGCACAGGCTCTGGCGGCGTGGGAGGAGACGGCGGCGATGGCGCGGGAGAAGGGGAAGGCGCTTGGCGGTGGTGGTGTCGGCGTTGGAGAAGCCGATGAGGAAGACGACGAGGATGATGAGGAAGATGATGACATAACCGGTCTAATATTTTGTTTGAGAGGTAATTTTGGCAGAGATTGGATTGTTTGTCAAAAGAATTTTTGGCAGTAGGAGTGACTGGTTTGGGATTTTGCAAAGTGGATTGGATTTCTATTGGGGAGAAAGCGGGGCGTTTTGTTGGGCGGAGAGGGGAATTGTTGGTTTGCTTTGTGGGGTAGGTTTTTTATTGTGGGTGTGTGGATTGGCTAAGCGACAGACAGTGGTTTGCCGTAGCCGTTGTTTTGTACGGCGTGAGCATGTTTTACTCGGTAGTTCTTTGGCGGCGGGGTTTTCGCCGGAATGATTGGGCGAATTATTTTTTGTTGTTGGCCGCTTTTGTGCCGCACACGTTAGCGTTGGTTATTCGGGGGGTGTCTTTGGCGCGGTGTCCGGTGACGAATTTATATGAAGCGACGGCTTTTGTGTTGTGGACGGTGACGGGGGCGTATTTGGTTTTCGGCATTTGGCCGCGCTGGCGTTTTTTGGGGGCCTTTGCGTCGCCGCTGCTGTTGGCTTTGGGGATTTTTGCGCTGCTGCCGGGTTTGGACGCGCAGTCGGTGAGGACGCAACCGGCCAACGGAGCGGCCAGTTTGCATGCGGCGTTGGCGTTGTTGTCGTATGGGGCTTTTGGTTTGAGCGCGGTTGCGGGGGCGATGTTTTTGTCGCAGGAACACGATCTTAAGTTCAACACGATGCGGGCGATTTTTGCGGCGCTTCCCTCGATTCAGCGGCTGGATCGGATTGCCGGGGTTTGGCTGGCGGTGGGGGTTGTTCTGCTGACTGCCGGATTGGGGATGTCTTTTTTTATTTATTGGGGCGCGGAGGAGGTTTTTCAGTGGGATGCGAAGATTCTTTGGTCGGGGGTTGTTTGGCTGATGTACGTCGCATTGGTTGTTGCGCGTTGGAAGTTGGATTTTCAGGGGCATCGTTTTGCATGGGGGACGGCGGTGGCTTTTGTGTTTTTGATTTTGACGTATTGGGGGACGAATCTGATGTCAAGCGCGCATCAATGACGCAGGGTTTTCTTTTTTGCATTTTTGCTTCGCGGCGATGTCTTTATTGGTTACAGGCCTTAGCGTGATTGAGGATGGCGCTCTTCGAGATTGGCCGCATAGGAAGGCGCCGGTGAGTCTTCGGGAACAATTTGCGGTGGCGGAGGATCAACTGCCCGAAGTGATGGCGGACTTGCGCGGTCGGGCGGAGGTGGAGGAGATTGTGGTGTTGTCCACTTGCCATCGGGTGGAGCTTTATGCGGCGCACGACGCGCCCTCTGTGGAGTTGGCGGAGATGTTAAAACGAAGTCTTGCGGTGAATCGGAATTTTTGTGAAGGACTTGGTTCCAGAATTCTTCGGGATAGGACTTGTCCGCGTTGCGGTTTTGCGGCGAGACGGGACTTTTGCGGAGGACTTGGCGCGGAGGTGTATACGCTGATGGGACGTCGAGGCATTCGGCATCTTTTTCGGGTCGCCAGTGGTTTGGATTCGGAGATCATTGGGGAGACGGAGATTTTGGGGCAGATGAAACGCGCTTATCAAATCGCGTTGCAACATCGGCATACTGGAAAGAGACTTAATAAAGCGTTTCAGAAAGCGTTTCAAGCGGCCAAACAATGCCGCTCGGAAACGAAGATTCAGCAAGGGGCCAAGTCCGTGGCCTCCGCTGCCGTGGAGTTGGCGGAGAAGAGCATTTTCGACGGGCTTCGCAACCATCGAGTTTTAGTTTTGGGCGCCGGAGACACGAGCGAAAAAACAGCCCGCGCCCTTCTTTCTCGGGGCGCCGGGAGCGTCCTTGTTTCCAATCGCTCTTACGACAAAGCGGCGCATCTTGCCCGGGAACTTGGAGAGCGGGCTAGGCCTGTGCGTTTTGAAGAATGGGGCGCGGAGTTTTCAGAAATTGATATTGTGATCAGCAGTACGGCGGCGAAAGAGCCTATCCTTTCCCGCGATCATCTTGTGGAGTTGCTCAAAAACCGGCCGGCGCGTCCGCTCTTGCTTATCGACATTGCTGTGCCGAGAGACATTGACGAAAAGGCTGGTTTTTTGGACAACGTTTATCTCTACAACGTTGATGATTTACAAAAGATTGTAAACGAATATCGCAAGCGGCAGCAAAAGGAAGTAGCTCGTTGCGAAGAGATTATCGGGAAGCGGGTGGACGAATTCGTGGATGGCCTTTCGTCGAGTCTTTTTCCATCCAAACGAAAGCCGGCCTTGGGGAGCGAGGGGTAGCGCGTGGTTTTTTATATGTCGATTACGTCGTCATCGCGGTCTGCGCGAGCAAAGGGATCGCGGGCGGACATTGTTTGACGCCGTCTTCTCAAAAATCCCAGCCCCGCCGACAATGCGCGGCGGTGTTTCCATAAAAACACGGCGCCGCAGATTAACAGAATCGGCAGGGCTACAAGAAGAAAAAAGGCGAAGGCAAAAACGGCAATCCCAATCGCCGCCAAAGCCGCGAGCCCCTGCGCCAGATAGTTCCAAAGCCCTTTGCCCGGCGTCTCGGCCATGCCGGAGAAATCTTCTTGCGAAGAGATTGGCTTTCGATATGCCCGGGTTCTCTTTTCCGTGATGCGGATTCGCATTTTGCAAACGGTTGTTTTTGGGTTTTCTTTTGCGTTTGGCCAATTGCTTTTAAGTGGGGGATTTGTCTTCCCATTTTTTCACCGTTTTGGAGAGGACGATAATGTTCCGATTGCTCTCGCGTCGATAGCTGGTGCTGTCCATAAGCTTTCCGACTAGAAAGATGCCCAAACCGCCAATCTTCCGCTGGGAGATGTCTTGATCGACGTCGGGTCTTTCGAGTTTCGTTGGGTCAAAGGGGACTCCGTCGTCCTCTAAATCCAAACGAACCGCATGTCGTCCCTTCTGAATGGTAAGCCGAATCTCATGGACGGCGTCGTCGGTATAGCCGTAGTTGATGATGTTGGTGAGCAATTCCTCCAAAGCCAAATTGATATCGAAGGCGGCTTCGGAGGGAACTCCGTATTTCTCGGCAAACGTTTGGACAGCGTCTCGAAGACGCTCCAGTTCCGAGAGGCGATTTTGAAGTATAATTGTTGTCTTGACACTCATTGCCCGCCATTAAACCAAATTTATTCCAACTAGGCAATCCCTTTTTGCGCTACCGAAAGGAACGGGAAAACGGCAAGAGAAAAAATGCAAAAAAAGTTAAAAATTTCCTTGCAAGAATCTTGGAAATTGGAAATATTCCTTTCCAAACGGTAGATTGAACGAGGGCATGCGACCAAAAAGGAAGCCAAAGCATTCGACACAGAACAGAGCGAAGGCATTGACGAAGCATTGCCCGGCGCATCGTTTAATCATCAAAAAGATTCCCGAATCGACCACGAGTTAACGAAAATTTGTTTATGCCCCTTCGCCAATTCAGCTTCAAAAGCCTGCGTTTCAAAATTCTGATGTTCGGCGCCTGCCCGGTGCTGATCACGCTCCTTTCCATCTCCATTCTTTTGATTATTCAGCAGTTTCAGGAGCTGCGGCGCAACATCGAAGAGGAAATCAACCTCAACACCTCGCTGGCCGCCCTGCAAATTGAGGAGTCCAACTTGGTTTCGGTCACCATTCCCAAAACGATGGCCTTGGCGCAGGAAAACGGCCTTTTTGGCCACCGAAAAGACTCGGCTCTCTACGCCGAACAGGTTCTCCGCCTGAACACCAATCTGACCGGCGCCTATTTTGGCTACGAACCAGACGCCGACGGGCAAGACGAGAATCATCACACCAACAACCTCGCCTCTTCCTCTTTGCCGGAACGACTCCGATGGAGAAAGGATGAGAAAGGCAACGATATCGGAGCAGTGGATAAAAACGGCAGATTTATTCCTTATTGGTTTCGGGATCTCGAAAATCCTTCAGAAATCAAAGTCTCCCCCCTCGTCGATATGGAAACGAGTCTTTATTACCAAGGCGTTAAGAACCGTTTTCTCAATCATGGAGAAATCACCAACATCAACCTCAGCGCTTATCTGAGCCAAACCGAGCGGGAAGACAATGAGGATCCAAATTTTGACGATGTTTTTTCGCCAATCTCTGAATCTCAACTCCAAGAAAAGGTGTCCAAGACAGACGAAAACTGGAAAATGATGATTACCGAGCCTTATATTTACGAAGGCAAACTCATCTTTGAGCAAACCTATCCCATTGTTATTTCTAACGAATTCAAGGGCATTGCCGGCGTGGATCAAGCATTGACGGACGTGCAAACCTTTCTCGAAACGCTCAAACCGTTCCAATCCGCAGGCTTCGTGCTGATCAGCCGCGGCGGCCGGATTATCGCCGCCACTTTTGACAGCGAGATGAACGCCAAACCCATAGAAAAGACCCGGCTTAACGACGTTCTGGGGCCTTTTTACGAAATGGGCACGAATGAAGAAATGTTGGAGCGCAAAGACGAAGACGGCCTTGAATATTTTTATGATTCGGCAAAGATTCCCACGGGAGATTGGACTTTGGTGATGCGCGTGGGACGGGACGAAGTCTATCAGCCGCTTCGCTCGAAGCTGTGGATTTCCGCGATTACGGTTTCTATCGGAGGCTTGTTTGTCACCGGCATTTTGTTTTGGCTGGCCAACTCCATTGCCCGGCGCATCGCCTTGGCGGCCAAAGTGGCCGAAGAAATCGCGCAAGGAGACTTGACTGGCAAGATTGACGCCGTTGGAGGAGACGAGGCCGGCCAACTTCTTCTTTCCATCACCAAGATGACGGGAAATCTCAACGCCCTGATCGGCCAAGTCAAACAGTCCAGCATCCTGCTGACTTCCACCGCCACAAAAATCTCCGCTAACGCAAAGACGCAGGAATCCGCCGTCAACGAATTCGGCGCGTCCACCACCGAGATTGCCGCCGCCGTGAAAGAAATCACCGCCACTTCCCAAGAGCTGAGCAAGACGATGAACAGCGTTACGGAAAGCGCTTCGGAAACGGCGACTTTGGCGGACGCCGGGCGCGAGGGGCTGGAAGGGATGGAATCCGCCATGAGCACTCTTTCCGAGGCGAACAGTTCTATTTCTTCCAAGTTGGCGGTCATCAGCGAACGGGCAAAGAACATCAATCGGGTGGTGACCACCATCAGCAAAGTTGCGGATCAAACCAACCTGCTCTCTCTCAACGCGGCCATTGAGGCGGAAAAAGCCGGCGAATACGGGCTGGGATTTTCGGTGGTCGCCCGTGAAGTGCGGCGCTTGGCCGATCAAACGGCGGTCGCCACTTTGGACATCGATCAAATGGTCAAAGAAATGCAGTCTTCGGTTTCCGCCGGGGTGATGGAAATGGACAAATTTACCGAACACATGCGGCAGGGAAGCGAAACCGTTCACAACATTAGCACTCAGTTGGGATCGATCATCGAGCACGTTCAAGAGTTGACGGAGCAATTTGAGACCGTTCGACAAGGCATGAACACGCAGGCCAGCGGGGCGCAGCAGATTAACAACGCGATGGGACAATTGACGGACGCCGCTCAATCCACGTCAACTTCCATTGTGGCCTTCAATCAGGCAACTTCGGATCTTCGCGACGCCGTGGGAGGATTGCGCGAAGAAGTCACCAAGTTCAAAGTGGACCATTAAACTTCTCGGTTGTTTTGGGCGGGCAATTGCTTTTTCGAAATGATTTTCTTGGTGTTTGAAATGGACGGCAATCCGTTTGCGTTGGCGGCGAATCGCATCCACCGCATCATTCCCTTTGTCTCCACTCGAAAACTGCCGCGTGCGCCGGAATCGATCGCCGGGCTTTTGGAATATCGCGGCGCTTCGGTGCCGGTGTTGGACCTCAGCATTCTGATGGGTTTCGGGCCGTCTCCGGTAAACTTAAGCACTCGCACCATTCTCACTCACTACATGGATTCAGAATCATCCAAACCGAGGGGGCTTTTAGGGTTGGTGGCGCCTGAGGCCATTGAGACGATCAAAATTTCGCCCTCGGCCTTGACGTCCAAAGGCATCGACATCCGCGACGCTCCTTACTTGGGGGCAATCGCTTCCACAGAAGGCCAATTCATCCAAACGCTGGACTTGGATTCCATTCTCCCCGAAGAATTGAAAAAATCCCTATTCGCCGAATCGGAGACTATTCCCGCATGAACGCAATGTCGCAAATTAAGCAGCTTCTGGGAAAACGAATCGGCGTCATTGCGGATACGCTTGGCCCGGAAGCCGTCGAAAAAGCGGTGGCAAAGCGCTGCGAGAAGATTCCATGCAAAGACGTGGCGCATTACCGGGACCTCCTGTTGCAAAAAAACTATGAGATCGGGAATTTGATTGACGAAATCGTCGTCCCCGAAAGCTGGTTCTTTCGAGACACCGTTCCGTTTCAGCGCTTGTCTCAAACAGTTGCCGACCGCACTTTGAGCCGTCCTATTCGAGCCTTGAGCGCCCCTTGCGCAGGCGGGGAGGAGCCATACTCCATTGCGATGACTTTGTTGGACTTGGGGTTGCCGGCGAACGAATTTTTCATCAAAGGCGTCGACATCAGCGAACGCTTGGTGTCCCGAGCCGGGAAAACTCCCTTTAGCCGCCTCTCTTTTCGCGGCGACAATATTGAGTATCGGGACAAATACTTTACGCAGATGGGAAATCGATACCAAATTCAGGAGTCTCTTCGCGGTTTGGTTCAATTCGAGCAAGCCAACCTTACGGCCTCTAATCTCTTGGCCGACGATCCGCCTTATGACGTCATATTCTGTCGAAACGTAATGATTTACCTAGATGAACAGTCCCGCCGCCAAGTGCTTCAAAATCTAGAGCGGCTGCTCGCTACAAAAGGCATCCTTTTCGTTGGCCACGCGGAAGCCGGGCTTGCCGTTCGGCAACAATTTTCTTCTTTGAACTGGCCCGGCGCTTTTGCTTTCCGCAAAAAAATCAGGCAAATCTCCGACAGGTCGTCGTCGGTAACATGTAAAGAAACCTCGAGGCGAAAGGGAGGTGACAAACCGAAAATCCTGTCAAAAGCGCGGCGACGTTTTCCAAGCCCAAATCCTTCAAAATTAAATCATAAAAAATCCAACGTGGCCAAACCGCAGAGAATCGGCAAAACCGCCCACAAGACAACCGCTCCGCCGCCGCCATTGTCCGAAGTTAGCCTAGAACGCGCCCTTCGTTTGGCCGACGCCGGGCAAAATCAGGAAGCCCGGCGTCTTTGCCAGAAAATTATGGAAACCGAAGGGCCAAGCGCGGCGGCTTACTTTCTGCTCGGAAACCTTCAATTGGCCGAAGGAAAAAAGCATGACGCCGAGCAAAGCTTTGGGCGCGTCGTCTATCTCGAACCCGAACATCACGAAGCCATAACTTGTCTCTTTCACCTTGCGTCCTCCAGAGGCGATCTCGCCGCCGCCGAGCGGTGGAAACGCCGCCTGAACAGAGTCGCCACACGTTCCTCTTCGCCTTGAACTCGACAATCCAGCCATTTCCAGAGAAAAGCGAACGCTGTTGGCAAGAGATCGGCGTTTGGGGCAATAAATCCTGCTCCCGGCTCTCAGAAGAAATCCACTGCCAAAACTGCGCCGTTTATACCAAAAACGGCCGGCGGCTTTTCCATCGCCCGGCTCCGAGCGACTATCTGGACGAATGGACGCAGCTGGTCGCCACAGAAAAAGAGGCCGAAAAAACAGAAAATCAATCCGTCGTCGTCTTCCGAGTTTCCAGCGAATGGTTCGGACTATCCACCGCAAATTTTGTGGAAGTTCACCCCTTCAAAACCATCCACCGGATTCCTCAAATGTCCCGGACCGCCTTGCTGGGCGTCCTCAACGTGCGCGGTTCGCTCCATCTCTGCGTCTCCATGCGCCATCTTCTTGACTTGCCCGGTGAAAGCCCGGAAAGCGAATGGAAACAGCACGCGCCCGAAACCCGAATCGCCATCATCGAACGCCAAGACGGCCGCTGGGCATGCAAACTCGATGAAATTGACGGCATCCTCCAATTCTCGCGCGAGCAACTGCACCCGCCGCCGGTGACCGTCGCCAAAGCAACTTCCACCTTCACAAAAGGAGTGATCCGCGCAGAAAAACCGATTGCCTTGCTGGACGACGAGCTGATCTTCCACTACCTGAAACACAACCTCACTTAGCATGTCCGCCAGCGATTTACAGGATTCCTCGATGATGGAACTCTTCCGCATGGAAGCGGAAACCCAAGCCGCCGTTCTCAGCAATGGCCTGCTCGAACTGGAAGCCGACCCTAACAACCTCCAACGCATCGAAGAGTTAATGCGCGCCGCCCACTCTCTCAAAGGCGCCGCCCGCATCGTGGATTTACACTCCATCGTCCAGCTCACCCACGCAATGGAAGACCATTTAGTCGGCATCCAAGAAGGCAAACATACGGCCACGAGTTCCACCGCCGATGTTTTGTTTGAGTGTTTGGACTTCCTCAAAGAAGTGGCTGAGTGGACTGATGCTCAAGCGCAAGGCAAGGCAACAGAATCCCAAGCGACTGTCGAGTCCTTGATCCAAAAGATACAAGGCTTGGCTGATCCGCAAGCCGCTTCCGCCGCTCCGGCATCCGCTTCTCCATCCCAACAACCAGCTAAAAAGCCCGCCGCTCCCGCTCCTTCTGAGCCGGCAAAAACCAAAAAACCGCCTGCCTCTTCTCATAAGTCTCCTAAGCCTGCGGCAAAGTCTTCCGGCGCTCGGCATGGGGCTTCTGAGTTTGTTCGCGTGGCGGCCAAAAACTTGAATCACATGGTGGATCTCGCCGCCGAATGCCTAGTAGAATCGCACAACTTGGAGAACACCACCGAGCATTTGGCCTCGATGCATTCCGTCCATCAGTCGCTTGCCGGCGCCATGAGCGCGTTGAAGAACCGTATCAGATCGACGGGCGACGACGCGGCTCTACTACTCTCCGCGCTTGGTGAAGTGGAGCATCAAGCATCTTTGGCAAGCGAGCGTTTCACCGAACATCTGGAAGGATTTAAGGATTACATTCATCGAAACAGCCGGCTAGCCGAAAGCCTTTATCAAGAATCTATCGCCTCTCGCATGCGGCCTTTTGGAGAGGCTGTGGAGGCCTATCCGCGCATGGTTCGGGATATTTCCAAGTCCATCGGAAAAAAAGCCCGATTTGAACTCAAAGGCAAAGAGACCGAAGTGGATCGCGACGTTTTGGAGAAACTGGACGCGCCCATCAGCCACATTCTGAGAAACGCAATCGGCCACGGGCTGGAAACTCCCGCAGACCGCCGGGCGGCGGGCAAGCCGGAAACGGGAACGGTCGCCATTGTTGCGCGGCATCATGCGGGAATGCTTCGCATCGAAATCCAAGACGACGGGCGCGGAATTGACATTGACCGGCTCAAAAACAAAATTTTGGAAAAAGGGCTCACCACGCAGGAAATCCTCTCCGGACTGAGCCAGGCCGAGCTGTTAGAGTTTTTGTTTCTTCCGGCATTTTCAACGGCCGACAAAGTGACGGAACTTTCCGGTCGAGGCGTGGGACTGGACGTCGTCCAAAGCATGATGCAGGAACTGGGCGGCACCGTGCGCATCGAAACCACCGCCGGCGCCGGCACCGTCTTTCAACTGAGCCTTCCCATCACTCGATCCGTCATTCGAGCCTTGCTTTTGGAAATCGCCGGCGAACTCTACGCCTTGCCCATTCCCCGCATCGTCCAAGTCTGCGTTGTCCCCGCCTCGCAAATCCGAACCGTCGAAAACCGTCGCTACACAACAATCGACGACAACGAAGTCGGCTTAGTTTCCGCCCAGCACGTGCTGGAATGGACGGACGCCCCGCCAAATGCAAAGAGTTTGCCGACGGTTGTGTTGCACCATCACTCCAACCTCTATGGATTGATCGTCGACCGCATCCGAGGCGAAACCGAGCTGGTTGTGCGCCCGCTGGACTCCCGTTTGGGTCGCGTGCCCAACATCAACGCCACCGCCATTCACGCCGACGGATCGCCCATCCTCATCCTTGATGTGGATGACTTGGTTCACTCCATCGACAACAAAATCAGCGGAGAACGCTGGCGGATTTCAGTCGGAATGACGGCGGATGCTTCAGAAGAGGCCGCCAAAACCCAACGCATACTGGTCGTCGACGACTCCATCACCGTGCGCCAGCTGCAAAAACAAATTCTTGAATCCAACGGCTACGAAGTGCATCTTGCGGTGGACGGCGTCGAAGGCTGGAACGCCATTCGACTGGGAAACTACGACTTGATTATCAGCGACATCGACATGCCTCGCATGACCGGATTCGAACTCTTGGAACACATTCGAGGAGAATCAAAACTTGCCAACCTTCCGGTGATTATCGTATCCTACAAAGACCGCGAGAGCGACCGGCGACGTGGACTGGATCTCGGCGCCAACTACTACCTCACCAAAAGCAGCTTCAAAAACGAAACCTATATGAACGCCATCCTAGACTTAATTGGAGAAGCAAACGCAGCAAACGCATGAAAATCGGCATCGTCAACGACATGCGCATGATGCGGGAAATCCTTCGGCGAATCATCGACGCCTCCCCCGATAACGAAGTTCTTTGGATGGCCAACGACGGCAAGGAAGCGGTCGAAAACTGCCGACGGGAACTTCCCGACCTGATTTTGATGGACTTGATCATGCCCGTTATGGACGGAGTCGAGGCCACGCAGCAAATCATGGCCGCAACTCCCTGCCAAATTCTGGTTGTGACCGCCTCCGTCGGAAGCAACTCGTCGAAAGTTTACGAAGCCATGAGCTGCGGCGCGCTCGACGCCACCAAAACGCCCATCGGGCTGGGCAACAACGACAAGGCGGTCCAGATGTTGCTTTCCAAAATCGAGAACATTGGCAAATTGGCCGCCATGCCGGCGCCCACCAAAAAAGCGCCAAAATCTCTGGCCGGCGGACGCGGCCAAAAAGAAAACCGTCCCAGTCTTCTGGCCATCGGCGCGTCTACCGGCGGACCCAAAGCCATCGCCTCCATCCTATCGCAGTTGAAAGCCGGCTTTCCCGCCGCCGTCGCCGTGATCCAGCATATCGACCAAGAGTTCGCCAGCGGGCTGGCGCAGTGGCTCAATACCCAAACTCCGCTGGACATAAAAATCGCGCAAAGCGGAGACCATCCCATTCCGGGCAAGGTGTGGCTGGCGGGAAGCAACGACCATCTTATCATCGACGCAGACGGACGATTCCGCTACACGCCCCATCCCGTCGACACGGCCTATCGCCCTTCGGTGGACGCTTTCTTTGAAAGTCTCGTTCCGATTCGTCCCCAAAAACTTACCGCCGTTCTGCTGACCGGAATGGGACCGGACGGCGCCAGCGGCATGCTCTCTCTGCGGCGCGCCGGCTATCACACCATCGCCCAAGACGAAGCCACCTGCGTCGTCTATGGAATGCCCCAAGCAGCCGCCCAGATGAACGCGGCGTCCGAAATTCTGCCGCTCCATGAAATCCCAACCTCTCTCAATAAACTTTGGAAAAACCGCAACACCGCATAACTATGAACGCAACACCGCCCTCCGCTCCAACCATTCGGGTTCTGCTAATCGACGATCAAGCAATGATTGGAGAAGCCGTCCGACGAATGCTTCTTTCTGAAAACGACATCGAATACCATTACTGCACCGATCCAACCAAAGCGCTGGCGGAAGCGGAGCGAGTGCGCCCTACCGTCATCCTCCAAGACCTTGTTATGCCGCAAATCGACGGCATGACGCTCGTCCAAGAATTTCGGAAAAACAAAAACACCAAAGAAGTCCCACTGATCGTTCTTTCAACCAAAGAACAGCCCGGAGTCAAAGCCGAAGGCTTCGCCAACGGCGCCAACGACTACTTGGTGAAACTGCCGGACAAAATTGAGCTCATCGCCCGCATCCGCCACCATTCCAGCGGCTACATCAATCTTCTAGAGCGAATCCGCGCTCACCAAGCCCTCGAACAAAGCCAAAAGGCGCTGGCTCAAGAACTCCAAGAAGCGGCAGACTACGTGCGCTCCCTCATCCCCCAACCTTTGCAAGGCGAAATTGCCTCCGACTGGCGATTCCTTACCTCCTCATCGCTTGGCGGCGACGCCTTCGGCTATCACTGGATTGATCCGGAGCATTTTTCCATCTACCTCATAGACGTTTGCGGGCACGGCGTCGGCGCCGCCCTGCTTTCCATCTCCGTCATCAACGTGCTTCGATCCGGCTCTCTTGCCGACGTGGATTTCAAAGACCCAAGCCAAGTGCTGGCCGGCCTCAACGCCGCCTTCCCCATGGAAGCGCACAATAACATGTATTTCACCATGTGGTACGGCGTCTTCAACAAAACCAGCCGCCAACTTGCCTACGGGAGCGCCGGCCATCCGCCGTCCATCCTCGTCTCCGCAGACGCCCAAGGCCTTCGGAAAAGCCAGCAACTTCGAACTCCGGGAATGATGGTGGGAACCATGGAAGACGCCGACTTCCCCTCGGAGCGAACTTCCGTCCCCGCAAACAGCGCCCTTTATGTATTCAGCGACGGAACCTACGAAATCGAACTGGCAGACGCCGACGGAATGCTGGACCTAGACGACTTTGTCCAAATCCTCCAATCCATCGAACCTCGCAATCCCAAAGCGTTGGACATGCTTTCCCAACGCATCCGGGAGATTCAAGGCCATGACGACTTTGAAGACGACTTCTCCATCATGAAAGTGGAACTGTAAAACTCTCCCGCGGCGAAAAACAGAGCCCTCATGCCCTTAATGGATTCAAAAATAAAAGCCGACATAAACGCTAGAGGAAAACGACATAAAACATTTGATGCTATGACAGCGCAAAACAATCAGAGAATATTACTCAATGACGACATAGACTACGACGACGTCATCCATCTAAATAAAATATGGGATTTAGCGTCAAACTACAGATTTCCTTACATGAAAAACTTTCCGCCAGAGGTAAAATGCGACATAATCAACGGGCAAAACATAAATGAAGGAGTGTTGTTCATGCTAAAAAACCAGCACTTATCTCCCTATGTCGCAAGTATTAGAAGGGCAAAAGTGGAAAGCCAAAATAAAACGGCAATCATCGCTCTTTTAACCATAGGAAAACTAACCACAAGAGGCGGAGTCAACGGAGGATGGTTCTCATACACGTCGAACATCATAATCGAAGACAAAGAGATAAAAGGTTTCATAACACACCAAAAAATGGACACTAAAACTAAACTAAAAACAAGAAAAATTAGTGAATGCCCGGAATACGAAAACGCCCTTCCAACAATTAGCCAATCTCCGGAAGTTGCCGCGGCCCTTTCCGCAATCACTACTGGAAATGGAGGAGAATTCGAACATGGACTATCCCTAAATGAGCAAACAAAATTGCTTAAAACACTAGAAACGCTGCCAAAAGACAGATCGTTAACATTTAGTAAAATCCAAATCACCAGGAAAAGCAAATTCTATGAAGAAGAATGGATTGACGATCCTCGCGTCTACGTAGTTCACGATCTTCAACACGAATCAATTAGTAGATGGATAAATCCATTCTGGGCAATGAACGCCATATCAGAAATAATCGGACAAAGAAAAAACGACCTCGCATAATCACATTTCCATTCTCGGCGGAACCGAGTCAATCGTTCCGCAGAGATTCCAGCAACCGCCCCCGAATTGATGCCCAGGCCGCCAGCCATGTCCACAGCAATCCGCTGCCCAAAACCGCCAGCAAAGTAACTCCCAAAGAAACATAGGGAATTTCCGCGCCGGGAGACAACAACGTGGGAAGCACCGCGATTAGCGCCGCTCCCGTGCCGATGAACAAGCCCGTTGCCAACAAGGCCGCATGCTCGCTCAATATCAACCACCGCAACGCGCCGGGCCGAAAACCGACCGCCTGCAACAAGGCCATCTCTCCCCGCCTCTCCCAAACATTTCTCGCCACCACGATCCCTAGCCCGGCGCTTCCCAACAGCAAACCCAACCCGCCCAACATTTGAAAAGTCAAGAGGTAGGTATTTTGAACCTTGTTGAAGTCCGAAAGCCGTTGCACCGTCGGCGTCAGTTCCAAGCCGAAGTCACGCAGGGCGCGGATCAAAGTGGACGCTAGCTTTTCCTGAGACGCCGCCGGAGCGTCCACTAAAAAAGTTCGATAACCGCTCTGGCGGGGATACAGTTCCACAAATCGGCTCTCGGCTAGGATCAAATTTCCTTGCAAAACGGAATTGGCAACCGCGCCGACCAAAACAACTTCAAAAGGCCTGCCCCGCCCGTCGGTGTAAGGAAGTTTGTCGCCAATCTTTTTTCCCATAGCCCACCGCATGGAATTCTGATCCGCGATGGCGGGAACGGCGCCGTCCGCTCGCCGCTCGTTCAAGAGCATCCAAGGATTTTCCACATTGGCTTGCCCCCGATCCGCCGCGGCAAAAGTGAACGCCTTCCGAGAAGCCAACTCGGCCGGATTTACCCCCATCAGCTGCGGCCTCTGCGCCCTGTTAAGGTTCAGGCAACTTGCATCCTCACCCGGCAACACGCGGAACGAAACAAAACCCGCCTCCGACATCTCTTCTCCGTCCAAAAGGAAAAAGTCTCGGCCGGATGGACTGTTCAAATCGTGCAACACCGGCTGCGTCGTCCGTCCCCAAAACAAAAAGCCCCCGGTGCCTGAACTTCGTTTTGCCGCGTCCTTGACGGCGTCCAACTTGTTTGCGCCCACGGCGACTACCAAAAAGCTGCCGCAAGCCAACAACCCAATCGTGCACCCGCTTCGTTTTATTCGCCTCGAGCCGCCGCGAATGCCCACCGCAACAAGATTCAGCGGACGAACGCCGCCGAACTTTGCCCGCCGCCTCAATCGCCACAAAGCGCCCGCCATTCCCGAAACCAACAATAGCCCGCCCGCCCCGAAAAATAATCCAGCCGACTGCTCTTCCCTTGCCGTCAACGCCCAGCCGATCAGCCCAACGGCCGCCACAAAGGCAACCATCGCTAATGAAGAAAACCATCGACTCCCATCTTGTCCGAAAACTTCTTCTGCGCCCGCGCTTTGCAATAGTTCGCGAGCCGGCCGGGAAGACTGCGCCCTAGTCGTTAGCCAAATCGTCAGCCACGCCGCAATCGCGCCCCCAAGCGAACCTAAAAGCAGTGTTTCCACTTGAAAGTGAAAGGAAATAGCCGACGTGCCAACGGCCTCCTTCCAAACCGTCGATAATCCGTAAAGCATGGCCTGCGCGTAAATCACTCCGCCAGCCGCTCCCAACATTGCGCCCAATCCAGCCAGCGCGCCCCCCTCGCAATACAAAAGCCGCTTGACCACGTTCGGACTCCAACCCAAAGCCAACAAAATGCCCGTCTCCCGGCTTCGTTGCTCCACGCTGAACTGAAACAACAAACTCACCAGAAGCAAAGCCGCCAATATCAGAAAAAAACTAAAACCAACAAACAATCCGCCAAAGTCCTGAGACTGACTTGCCGAAGCCAGCGCCGCTGCCTTTACGGGAGAAAAAGAAAGCCCAACGGATTTCGGACCAATCGCAGCAGCCAAACGCGCTTCCCAATCCTCCGCCTCCAAGCCTTGATCTGGGAAGCGAAGCGCCGTCAAACTCCCAAAACGATTCTTCCACAACCGCGCCCCGGCCGCCTCCGAAACAAAAGCCTTCGGCGTGCCTCGATGCTCTTCCCAATAAGCGTTGTCTTTATCGCGAATCCAATCCAGCTCTATCGGAAAACCAGTGTCCCAATCCCGGCAATTCTCGGCGTCCTTCAACCCCGGAAAATCCGGCATCAAATCCGCGTCCGCATACACGCCGGCCAGTGGCACAACCGACTTCACCACAAAAACACACTCCTCTTCCACCAACTCCCGGCCAAGACCAACAACGTAATACTTCATCGTCAAACGATCCCCCGGCACGGCGGCCAAGTCTTCCGCCAGCCATTGATTAATCACAACCTCATCCTCGGCCAAATCTGCCGGCGCCAATGGAGGCGCGACTGCAGCCACCATCGAATACGGATTGCGCCGATCCCCCACCGACATGCTGTTCACAAAATACGTCAAAACACCTCCAGACTCGCCAACCGCATCTCGCGCCTCTTCCACAACCGCCTCTTCCAAAAAAACTCGCTCCGACCGCAACTCCAATCCTCTGCCTTCCGGCAACTTCTTCAACGCCAACTGCGCGTCCGCCAATCGCCAACGCCGCCGCAACTCAGCCGCCAAAAAAGCCAAATCCAACGCCTCCGAAGACTGGCCGCCCAAAACACCTCCCGCCTCACCTCCAACCAACAACAAGTTTGCGCCGCCCGCCCTCCCCAAACGCTTCTGCAAATCATCGCGAGAAACAAAGGCGTTAAACGGCGGAATCTGACTGGCATGCAAACTAAAACGACCCAGCCCCTCATCCCCCACAACCGCCTGCACTCTCAACCGCATCGCCACAGACGAATCTTCCTCCGGCGACAAAGGCGACTCGCGGGAAAGCCCCGATGGCTTTGGCACGCGAAACAAAATCGAATCACCCGCCTTCGCCTTCAACTGCCGCGCCAAAGCATCGTTCAACACCACACTGCCCGGCTCAATCGCCATCGCCGCCGGCCTCCTTGCCAAACGCCAAAAATCCGCCTCCACCCCCAACACATTCACCTCATTCGCCCGCATTCCGCCGCCATTCCCGCTCGCCGTCCCCAACAACGCCAAAACACCAACCACTTCCCGCCGCAAACCCTCTTGCAACTCCTCCGCCAACGCATCCCGAAAAATCCGATCCCCGCCAACCAGCGCAAACTCCACCGAACCCAACCGCGCCAAAGCCATCTCTCGCAAACTTCCCCGCACCGAATCACCCACAGAAAGCGCCCCCACCAAAACCGCCCCGGCTACCACCGCGCCCGCCAAAGTCCCCAAATGCGACTTTGCGTAATGCCGTAAACTGCTCCCCGCCAAAGTCCAAATCCGCATCACAAACCCTCCTCCGCTAATTTTCCATCCCGCAACTCCAACCGCCGTTGCATCCGCCCCGCCAATGCCAAAGAATGCGTCACCACAATCAAAGTCACCTCATCCTCCTCGTTCAACTTCAACAGCAAATCCGACAACACCCCCGCAGAACGCCGATCCAAAGCACCCGTCGGCTCATCCGCCAACAACAACTTCGGCCCATTCACCAAAGCCCGAACCACCGCCGCCCGCTGGCATTCTCCGCCGGAAAGCTGCGCAGGCCGATGCCCCGCACGATGCGCCAAACCAACCCGCTCCAACAACCCATGCGCCCGCTCTGCCGCCCGCTTGCGAAACTCTAAATCCCCAGACGCCAAACTTGGCACCAACACATTCTCCAAAACCGTGCACTGCGGCAGCAAATGATGAGTTTGAAACACAAAACCCAAACGCCGATTCCGAAAATTCGCCAAAGCCAACTCGCCCATCCCGCTCACTTCCTCGCCCGCCACCGTCACCTTGCCCGAAGTCGCTTGGTCCAAAGTGCCAATAATGTTCAACAAAGTGCTTTTGCCCGAACCCGAAGGCCCCGTGACCGCCACAGACTCGCCTTCCGCAACAGAAACAGAAACTCCGCACAACACCAACTCCTCCCCATCCCCCGCCCGATAAGACTTCACCACCTCATACAACTCCACCATCGCCGTCCCTTCCTCTTTCAACATACAAATCTTTACCTTGCAGAACGAACCCGAAAGAACCTTTGCGAAGCCTCCGCCGGATTAATATAAAATGGACTCACCGCATTCGTAATATCTTCCCAATCCCCAGAAGAAAGATTATCAGCAGATTGCAAAACACCTCCACTAAATACAATCGCCACTCTACCATCTGCTTCTCGTCGAATAACCAACCCAAGAAATACCGAATCAGGCACATAACGGATAATGCTTTCTTTGGAAAAACCATGCAATTCAAGATTGTCGATATTCATTCCCTCAGGAACAAGTAATTGCTCAATAGGATTGCTCCTAAGATCCAACTCTCTCAACCTCAAGTCAGCTGGTAAAGTGAGAGAAGTCAATTGATTGCCGGAAAGATCTAAGACCAAACTCGACAACCCCGCCGGTAAAGTAAGAAACGCCAATTGATTGTCCGAAAGATCCAATTCCCACGAATCGGTCAAACTTTCCGGCAAGGCCAGCGAAGTCAATTGATTGCCGGAAAGATATAAGACCAAACTCGATAACCCCGCTGGCAAGGTGAGAGAGGTCAATTGATTGTCGGAAAGGTCCAATCATCTCCAAACCGACAAGTTTTCGGGCAAGTTCAACGAAGTCAATTGATTGGTGGCAAGAGTCAAATCTTTCAAACTCGTCAGATCTTTCGGCAAGATGAGAGAAGTCAGTTGATTGCCATCAAGATCCAAATCTTCTAAACTCGTCAAACCTTCCGGTAAGGTGAAAGAAGTCAATTGGTTGTTGTCAAGATCTAAATCTTTCAAGCTCGTCAAACCCGCCGGTAAAGTGAAAGAGGTCAGTTGATTGCCGTCAAGATCCAAATCTTCCAGATTCGTCAAGCCTTCCGGCAAAGTGAGAGAAGTCAGGCGATTGTCGGAAAAATCCAACTCTCGGGCGTTTGGCGAAATTTGGTAAGAGACGGTTTTATCTGTTCTCTTTCCTGTGATAATCAAGATTTCTTCTTGCGACAAGACAGCGGGGGCGGACAAGGCAAAGGCAACCAACGCGAGTTGGGGAATTAGGGTTTTTCGATTCATATTTTTCAAATTCGTCGTTCTTTTCCAAGTGCTTATCCAAAGGCTTGGTTTCCAATCTTTTGATTTCATCTTTCTTGTTTTTCTTTTTGCGGCTTTACTCAGCGTTTCAGTTCGTCAAAGCGGTTTTCCAATTCATTGAATCTGCGATCCGAATTGCCAAGCGTAACTTTGAGTTGGCCGAGATCACGTTCCAATCCGTCCAACCGTTTTTCAAAATTGTCCAACTGTCGATGTCCTTCCGTGCTCATTTTTCGTTGCAGTTTGCTTTCCAAATAAAATCTCGGCAAGATCAGAAAATCTGGAGGCCTCAAAAATTTACGCCAAAGGAAATGCCAAAAGCATGATTTTGCCAAAGATTTTTTGCATCACCGCATTGTTTTATCGGCAAAAACCAACTTTTCCTTTTGCCTTCGCACGCAAAAGTTTGGGAACGGTTTTGAACTTCAAAGATTCTTCTTTTCTTTTCCCTGCAATTTTTTTGGAAAATGAAGGTTTTTTCTGCTAGGCTTTGCTTCTAGAAAAAAGAATTGATTTATGAACTCAACTCGTATTTTTTGTCTGCGCAAAGGATTTCACTGCCTTCGAAGTGTTGCGCTCCTCATTTGTATGGCCGGCGGGATTTTGTTTCACGGCTTTTCCCAAAGCATTGCCGACGAACCTGAACCCGGCGAAAAAACAGCCAAAGAATCCAGTCCCGCTAATCGTTTGGCCAATGAAAAATCGCCTTATCTTTTGCAACACGCGCGCAACCCGGTGGATTGGTTTCCTTGGGGACAAGAGGCCTTTGACAAAGCCAAAGCGGAGGACAAAATTATCTTTCTTTCTGTCGGCTATTCCACTTGCCACTGGTGTCATGTTATGGAACGCGAATCCTTTGAGAACGAAGACATTGCCAAGATTATGAACCAACACTTTGTCTGTGTCAAAGTCGACCGCGAAGAACGGCCGGATGTGGACCGTGTTTATATGTCCTTTGTACAAGCCGCCACCGGCAGCGGCGGCTGGCCGATGAGCGTTTGGCTTACCCCAGACCTCAAACCCATTGTCGGCGGCACTTACTTTCCGCCTGAAGATAAATTTGGACGTCCCGGATTTCCAACCGTGTTGCGCCAAATTGCCGCCGCTTGGAAGACAAACCGCGAGGCGCTCGCCGACCAAGGCAATCACTTCCTGCAAACCCTGCAGCAACACTTTACCTCTGACAACACCAACCAACAAACACTAAACTTGCAAACACTGGACGCCGCCTATCAAGCCCTTGCCGAAAGTTTTGACGAACAACATGGAGGCTTTGGCGATGCGCCCAAGTTTCCCCGCCCGTCTATATTGAACTTTCTACAACGCTACGCCGCGCAAAACCATATCCCGCTTAGAATCCGCCAAAAAGCCCGGTTCATGGCCTTGTTCACCTTAGACAAAATGGCGGCCGGCGGAATGCGCGATCACTTAGGCGGCGGCTTTCACCGCTACTCCGTAGATAAGTTTTGGCACGTTCCGCATTTTGAAAAAATGCTCTACGATCAAGCGCAACTGGCCGTCGCCTACTTGGAAGCCTTTCAAGTCACCAGTCAAGAAGACTACAAAGCCATTGCCCGCGACATCTTACAATATGTCTTGCGCGACATGACCGACAAGTCAGGCGGGTTCTACTCCGCCGAAGACGCCGACAGCTCTTTCCTTCATAGCGCCGACGAAAGCATAGCAGACACGGAAACAACGCAACCCAAACATGGGGAGGGCGCCTTTTACATATGGACAAAACAAGAGATCGATACCATCCTCGGCAAAAAATCCGCCGCGCAATTCAACCGATTTTACGATGTAAAAACTGATGGCAACGCCCCGCCCGGAAGCGATCCTCACGGCGAATTCAAAGGCAGAAACATACTCATTCAGCGGCTCGCATTAGAAGAAGCCGCCGCGCAATTCAATATCCAGCCGGACGTCCTCGCCCAAGAACTGGAAGCCAGCCGCAAAAAACTTTTTCAATACCGCCAAAAACGTCCTCGACCTCACTTGGACGATAAAATCATTACCGCTTGGAATGGCCTGATGATATCCGCCTTCGCCAAAGCGCACCAAGTTTTAGAAGAGACAACTTATCTAAACGCCGCCGTTGCCGCCGCTTCCTTTCTCAAAGACAATCTCTACCTTCCTAACAGCCGGAAACTCCGCCGCCACTACCGCCAAGGCGCCAGCCGTATTGAAGGTTTTGCCGAGGACTACGCCTTCCTTATACAAGGGCTTCTCGACCTTTACGAGGCCTCTTTTGATATACAATGGATTCAATGGGCGGAAACTCTTCAAGAAACTCAAAATCGACTCTTTTGGGATAAGCAATCCGCCGGATTCTTCAGCGGCGCTGGGCAAGACCCCAGCATCCTCCTTCGCCTCAAAGAAAACTACGATGGCGCTGAACCCTCAGCCAACACCGTCTCCGCAATGAATCTACTTCGCCTAGCGCAAATCACCGCTAACGATAATTATTTTCAACAAGCGCAAAATACATTCACCCACTTCTCCGAAACATTAGTTCACCAACCCAGCACTTCGCCCCAAATGCTTGCCGCTCTTCAATTCTCTTTTGCCAAACCCAAACAAATTGTCTTCGCCGCACAACCGGCCGACGCCGATCTCAAAACCTTTCTTCGCATCTTGCATAAGCCTTTCCTTCCCAACAAAATCATCTTGCTGGCCGACAATGGCGACGGCCAAGCCTACCTTGCCAAACAACTCCCCTTCCTCCGCAATCTCCAACCCCTTGAAAACCGCGCCACCGCATTTGTCTGCGAAGACTTTGTCTGCCAACTGCCCACCGCCGATCCCGCTCAATTTCAAAAACAAATTCAACCAATCCCTTAAAATCTCTTCAACCGCCATCCGCCCTCCTAAACACGGCAACAACGTGGTTACAGAACCGACACTGACAAGAAACTGATCCGTTACTGATCTGTTGCCGAAGGCTTCTCGAAAGACGGAAACGGACACTTGCTTCACTAAAAAACCCCAAAAACAGGGCAAAAGCTGAATTTTTCCTTCATTTTTCCCAATCTCGAGAAAAGATGAGAAAAACTAAATAGTGTTGAGGACACGATTGCACTGCGGTTTGATTGTTCCAACTTGATCGTTATCTGGTGTGAGATTCCGTGGAAATCGAGTCTCCCGATCAGATGTCACAGTTTGATGTTTTGACTTGGGAGAGCCGCATGCTCTTTCCCTGTTGCTTCGGCAAACAGGCGGAGTTCTTCGCGTTTTTCCGTTGAATGGTGGTTAAGCAGGCCTGGCGAGGGAGACGTTTTCCCAAAAACGCTTGGCCGAACCGAGCAGTAAAATATTGAACAGATTGTTTTATAAGATGACGAAGCAACGCCATTCGAACCGACTCGACTCAACCCGGAAAACTGGGCGCTTTTGGGGATATCTTCGCCGCGCTTTCGTCGGCGTTCTGTCTTCCAATCCGCGAAATCCACACAAACCGTCAAAATTGACAAAATTAAGCATGACAAATTCCCAAAAATCCGATTCAATCGCTGAAAAGCCCGAAGTAGTGAAAACGAAGTTCAAACCGAAATTCTTCCTTTGGAAGAAGACGGCCTTTGTAATTGCCTTGCTCGCCCTCACGACGACCGCGTCCGCAGGCTTCTGGAAGGAAGTCGGGATTTGGCTGGTTCGCATTTACAACTCTAGTAGCACCATCATCGACGTCGTCCAACTGGCCAACAAAGTCACCGGTTCGATTTCCTACATCGAATACCACGCCGCTAACAGCCCAACCAACCGCAAAGCCACGCTTTACGCCGGCACCGACGACTACGCCGAAACAGAGCAGAAATCCATGTACTACCCTAGCAGCGGTTCTGACTCTCCTGTCGAAACCATTGCCGACAACATTCCCTTTCTGGAACATGGCAACTACGAACATTACGAGATTTTGTGGGTAATCGTGGACACCGCGAGGACTACGCCAAGCGGTTACTATTATGAGAAAGTGGCCGAAAGCGACTCTCTTTATTCCACAGACAAATACTTAAGCAAGGCATCTCTGGAATCGTCCATGAATTCCGATTCATTTGCCGCCCGCGTTGACTACGAAGACATAGATACAGAATCCACATGGTATGGGAACAGAGCATGGGGTGGAACTTCTCTCCAGTGGCTAACAGACGGCCCTTGGGTGACAAGCGCAAGGAGTTTTTATTCCGAGTTTAAAAACCCAAAACTCATCGGGCAAATTTACGACAACTTTGTCTCGCAACTCCCGCCCAAAGAAGAGATTCGCCAAGCCGTTGAGGACTACCAAAACGCCGACGGCACTACCGGAATCACCTATACATCCAGGGCGCATTACGCCGTTCGAACCATGACCTGGTTGCCCGGCAAACGGGGCAGAATCGTTGACGGCGACACCGTTGGCAGATGGACGTACAGCAAATGGAGAAAAAACAACCGACAGTAGACGACATTCCTGCATGGAAAGAATCCGAACATGCCTTGCCTGCAGATTTATGCGGCCCAAAAGAACAAATCCGCAGAACTGCATGGACTTCGGGCAACCTCACCGCCAAGTGGGACTCCCACCAAGTTTCCGTTACCGTCAGCGCCGAACGCAAACTAAAAAGCGGCGCCGGCTCCACAATCGTCCAACACGGCATTAACGGACGAGAGATCCAATGGAAAATCTGGACCGACACCCGCGGAGTAGAAGACGTTCCCGTTCATCAGACGAACTAAATTTCGAAAACAGAAAGGCAGTTTATGAAACAGCATAAACCACTTCCTAACGAAGCTCTCGAATTCTGGCTTTGGATTCTCGGCACTATCGCTTTCTTTTGTGTTTGTTATGTTGCCATACTTTACATGAACATCAAAGACGCTGAAGCCGATAAGATCACTCCTACAAGTCAGGCTCCGCAAAACTCCGAATCTATGGGCAATGAACCTCCAACAATTCCCGGAGCCTCTGCGCGGGAGCGATTGTCCGGGACTACTTTGGGAAAAGAGCAAGTGGAGGTCAGACGCAAAGCCAAATGGAAGGCTACCTTCCCTTGGAAACCTACAAGGGAACCTAAACTCAACCACTTCGCTCAGAAATATCTAGTAGAAGCGTACAAACCCGATAGCAATCTACGAGCTAGCAAAGAAGAAAGCGCCGCAGGTGGCAACCACTACACTCTTAAAAACTTCTTTGCGGATGAAGCGCGGTTTTCTCGGCAGTTTCAACATGTTTGGCAAATTCTGGACGAGCATGGTCGAGGGCATAATCCGGTGCTGGTTGCCGCTATTTTTCGAGAACTGCTTCTTTACAAGCATGCTGTCAAGAATGACGACTGGTCGCGACATCCAGAGTGGTATGAACCTGTGCTAGGTAATTTAGAGGCATGGGAATGGCTGCGGCCGGAGTTTATGACCGAAGAGGGACAAGAGGAAGCCAGAAGCACCCGTGACCGTCTAATCCATGAAGTTCCGGGCATGGAGGAGCTCGATCCTTCTACTATGGATTATGCGCTTGAGGCAGGCATTAACCGTTACGGTGAAGAAGCAAAAGGATTGATTGCGGGCGAGGAGGAGATGTTGACGCCTTACGAAGGATGGTATCAACAAGCCAAAGATTACTGGGACGAGCAACGATATCAGTTTGCGCGGGCCTTGGAAGAAGGCGATCCCTCTCTCAAACAACTTCGTCCCGACCTTTTCCCGCCGACCGGCATTGAAAACGGCGTTTTGGTGGATAAAAACGGCGATCCGATTCGCTACCATGAAGGGAGCGAGATTGTGATGGTAACCCCGGATCGAGAAGTCATTCCGCTGTTGGTGAACGAGGATGACAGCATTCGCCTGCCGACGCCGGAAGAGATTGAGCAACTTCGAGCTGAAGGAGAGGTTCGGCAATTGCCGGATACTCCGCCGGGAGAGGCAATCCTCGGCATCGATCCTTACTTAGCGAATCCGAATTCTGTTGAGCCGGCAATGGATCAACTAAATGATTGAGCAACTTGATGAATGGACGGATTGGGGCAGAGGGATGATGGTAATTCTCTTCCTGATTGGATTTATTATTTATCGTTTGATCTGACCTGATGGTCGTGAAAAATAGTCGGCTTTTTCCCAAGCACTAGCTAGTTTGTTATAGAGGCTGGTGGCATGCGATTTACGTTCCGCGGCTTTGTGCTTTTTTGGGGCGTCAAAACATCGGTTGATTTATAGTTCTTTGATTTTTTACTTTCTAAACTTTCCCATCTAGTTTTTGTTTAAAAAGTCTGCTTTCCTCTTTTTATAAAACCAAGCAGAATCATAAGCTGCCGGCCACTGAAAAATTCTTGGCGGAGGAATGGAGATTTTTTGTATGGTGGGCGGGGAATGAATTCGATGACTGGACATGGGCGAGGGGAGCATTCGCAGAATGGGTATAAGGCGGTGGCAGAGTTGGCTGGAGGGAATCGGAGGCAGTTGGAAATAAGGGTTTCGCTACCGCGGGAGTTTGAGTCTTTGGAAGGGGAGGTTCGGGAGCGATTGCAACGGAGGATTTCGCGCGGCCGAGTGTCCGTTCGCGTGGCGGTGTTGACGGCGAAGGGGGAGAATATTGCCCGCGTGGTTTTAAACGAGGCTTTGGCGAGAGAGTGCGCGGCGCGGCTTCGAGAGCTTGCGGCAGTGGCGGGGATTGAAGGATCGGTGGGAATGGATTCGGTGGCGTGCATTCCGGGCGTGCTGCGGGTGGAAGCGGGCGCGGGAGAGGCCAAGCGGGTTGGGGTTTTGATTCAGCGGGCTTTGGACAAGGCTTTGGCGGGGATGCTAACGATGCGTCGGACGGAGGGAGAGAAGTTGGGCGAGGATTTGCAAAGGCGGATTGGCCTTATGCGGCGGGCGGCGGCCAAAGTGGAGAGGCGGGCGCCGAAGGTGTTGGCGCGGTATCGCAAGCAGTTGCTGGAGCGAGTGCGTCAAGCTGGGATTGAGGGGGTGGAGGCGGATGATGAGCGTTTGTTGAAAGAGGTGGTGCTGTTTGCGGATCGTTCGGACATTAGCGAGGAGTTGACGCGGTTGCAAAGCCATTTTGATCAGTTCGATGCTTTGGCGCGTTCTCGGCAGCCGGTGGGTCGGACTTTGGATTTTTTGGCGCAGGAGATGCATCGAGAAGTGAACACCATTGGCGCCAAGGCGAATGACGTTTTGATTTCAAAAGCAGTGGTTTCGCTCAAAACGGAACTGGAAAAATTCCGCGAGCAAGCGCAAAATGTGGAGTGAGTTGTCCAATGGAGGGGATTCTTTTTTTGCTGTCGGCGCCTTCGGGGGCCGGGAAAACGACGGTTTGCCGGCGGCTTTTGTCGGCTAATCGGAATTTGTCCCGCATTGTGACCTGCACGACGCGGGCGCCTCGCGAAGGAGAGACAAACGGCTTGGATTATCATTTTTTGAGCCGGGAAGAATTCGAAGACAAGGCGGACGCGGACGCATTTTTGGAAAGCGCGGAAGTGCACGGGCATCGCTACGGGACGCTGAAAAGCGGCGTTTTGCAAAAAGTGGAAGACGGGCAGGACGCGCTTTTGAACATGGACGTTCAAGGCGCGGCTTTGTTGCGGCGGCGGGCGGAGGCCGAGTCCTGGTTGCGTCAATGCTTGGTGACAGCATTTTTGACGCCCTCTTCGTTTGCGGAGTTGGAGCGCCGCCTTCGCAAGCGCGGCTCGGAGGCGGAGGCGGACGTTCACAAACGGCTGGCCGCCGCCAAGCGGGAACTGGCGGCTTCGGAGGCTTTCGACTACTTGGTGATTAGCGAATCGATGGAGGAAGACTGCCGCCGCATGCAAATCATTTTGGAAGCGGAGAAAATGCGGCGGCGGCGGATGCGTTTGCCGAAGGCGTTCTTCCGGCTTGGCGGGAAGGTTTAGGAGCGTGAGCAAGCAGATTGTCTTGGGCGTTACCGGCTCCATCGCCGCCTACAAAGCGGTGGACTTGGCCAGTCAATTGACGAAAAACGGTTGCGCCGTGGATGCGGTGCTGACGGCGGACGCCCGGCGGTTCATCGCGCCTTTGGCGTTCAAAACGTTGACGCGGCGGCCGGTCGTGGACGACTTGTATGCCGAAGAGGAAGGCTGGAAACCTTCGCACGTCCGCTTGGCCGATGAAGCGGACTTGCTGTTGATTGCGCCGGCGACGGCCAACAGCCTGGCTAAACTTGCCTGCGGTTTGGCGGATGACGCGCTGACTTGCATCGCGCTGGCTTTGAACTCGAAGGCAAAAGTTTTGATGGCGCCGGCAATGAACGGAAAAATGTGGCTTCATCCCGCAACTCAGGAAAACGTGAAAATTTTGGAGAGGCGAGGCGCCGCATTCATTGGGCCGGAAGAAGGGATGTTGTCTTGCGGCTACGAAGGCGTCGGGAGGCTCTGGAATGTGGAAGGGATTGCCGCAAAGGCCTTGGAGATGTTGGCGCAAGATGAAGGCGGCAAGAAGACTATTTGAGCGGTTGGGAAAGTCTTTTCGCCGACGCTGGCCGCGTTTGGAAGCGGGGGAAAGCCCGCATCAGCGGCAGATTTTCTTCCGGCTGCTTCACGTGGAGCGCAACTTTGGCTTGCCGGTAAAGGCGGTCGTGATTCTGCTGTTGGCCTACTACTTGTTTTTGACCAACTGGTTCGACAATGTAATAGATGAGCGAAGCGTCGCTTTGTATATCGTGCGCGTTTTCTTCGTCCTTTACGTTCTAATGAACCTCAGCGGCGGCATTATGCTGGCCGGCATCCGCCAACTGCCTCTGCGATTCACCCAGTTGGTGGTATTGATTATCGCGATTCTCGACACTTTCCTGCTTGCGTCGATAACGTTGACGACAGGGGGATTTAACAGCCCGTTGTATTGGGTTTTCGTGCTGTTAATTGTTCGAAATTCCATCAGCATTCCTTCCGCTTCGCCTCAGATTGCCGCCAATATTCTGGTTGTCCTCTGCTATTTTTTGGCCGGATTTGGCGATATGTCCATCCAGAAAACTGAATTGACGGAGCTGGAAACTACAATGGAGCCTTTCTTTCTGCGGATTGTTGTTTTGGGTTTGATGTTGCTTTGCAGTTACGGCGTGCAGGCGCTCTTCGACCGCCAAAGGAGAGCCGAAGAAGAGGCGCGCGAACACGCGGTTCGGCAAGAGCAACTTCAGGCCACCGGACGCTTGGCGGCGGAGATTGCGCATCAGCTGAAGAACCCGCTGGGCATTATCAACAACGCCGCCTTCAACCTCCAGCGCACAAAGCAAGAGGGGAAGACGATTACCCAGCAGATTGCCATCATTCGCGAAGAGGTGGATCGTTCTGATCGGATTATTACAGACCTAATGGGCTTTGCCCAGTTGTCGGAGGGCAAGATTGAGCCGCTGAACATTCCTGAGTATTTGGACCGGGCGATCCAACAAGTCTTTCCCAAAGCGGCGGATTTTCAAGTGGCGGTGCATCGAGAATATCAGCCGGCGCTGCCGCGCATTTTTATGCAACGGCGGCACTTGATGGAAATTTTCCTCAACATCATGCAAAATTCGCGGGAAGCGATGGAAGGAAAGGGCAACGTCAAAATCGGCGCCTACTATGGGGAAAACTACTCGGTGATTGTGACAATCGAAGACGACGGGCCGGGAATGAGCAAGGAACAGACAAGTCAACTCTTCGAACCCTACTACACCACTAAGGCAAAAGGCACGGGGCTTGGTCTGGCGATTGTCAAACACAACGTCGAAATCTACAGCGGAAACATTGCCGTGGAGTCAGAAATTGACAGGGGAACCACGTTTCGCTTGCAATTCCCTGCTCGAACTTTAATGAAGTTGCGCTGATGAACAGAACTCTGCCGCCGCTACTCGTCGTAGATGACGAGCGAAACATGCGTCTTTCTATGGAAACCACCATGGCGGATAATGGCTACGAAGCTCTCTTCGCCGAGTCCGCAGAGGAAGGATTGGCGCTGTTGAAAAAGCGGGAATGCTTTTTGGTCATCACCGACCACCGGCTTGGCGGCATGAGCGGATACGAATTTTTGAAGGAAATCAAAAAAACCTGGCCCGACATGCCCGTGCTGATGATCACCGCCTACGCCACCCCAAGGCAGGCGGTGGAAGCCATCAAGGGCGGCGCCATTGACTACCTCGCCAAACCCTATGCCCCCGAAGAACTCCTTCACGCAATCTCCCGCTGCGCCAAAGAATACCGACTTCTGCAAGAAAATGCCGCTTTAAAGAAACAATCCGCAGAGTCCTTCAGCCTGGAACGCATTGTCGGCGAATCCGAGAAGATCCAAGAACTGCGCAAACTCATCCAAACGGTGGCGCCGACAGACGCCACGGTTCTCATTCTGGGAGAAAGCGGCACCGGAAAAGAGCTGATCGCCGGCGCCATCCACTCGCTCAGCAGCCGGAGCCGTCAAAACTACATCCGTATCAACTGCGCCGCCATCCCGGAACAACTCCTTGAAAGCGAACTCTTCGGCCACGAAAAAGGCGCTTTTACCGGCGCGATTCGAAACAAAGCCGGGCGAGTGGAAGAAGCCGACGGCGGCACCATCTTCCTGGATGAAATTGGCGACATGAGCCATCCCTTGCAAGCCAAACTGCTGCGCTTTGTCGAAGACGGCACATTCACCCGAGTTGGGGGAAATAAGGAATTAAAAGTCGCGGTTCGATTAATTGCCGCCACCAACCGGGACATTGTGACCGCCATCAAAACCAACGCCTTTCGAGAAGACTTGTTTCACCGCTTGAACGTGGTTCAATTTATGCCCCCGGCGTTACGAGAGCGAGGAGACGACGTCGTCCTGCTTGCCAACTTCTTCCTCAAACAGTTTTGCCGATCCATGGGAAAACAACTCAACGGATTTAGCAAAGACGCGCTACGGATGTTGGAAATGCACCACTGGCCCGGCAACATTCGCGAACTGCGAAACGCAATTGAACGTTGCGTCATTCTGGAATCTCAACCTGAAATCCAAATATCCAGCCTGCCTGATTTCAAACTGGAATCCCGCCTGCGCAAGACAGGCCATGAAGGATCGCACCTTGCACCCTCTTTGGAAAATTTAGTTTCCAACTTCGAAAGAGACTGCATTATGAACGCCTTGGCAGAACACCAATACAACCTCAATCACACCGCCGAATACTTGAAAATTAGCCGACACTCCCTGAGGTATCGCATGCACCGCCTCAACATCAAATTCGGACACGGGGGCGACGACAACCCCGCCGTGCCTCAAGACCAGTAACCTATAAGGGATGAATTTAGATATTATTTATCTGGCGCAAGCGCCGCCTCCCATCCCCTCCTCATCGGAGAAAGAAATCGCACTTTGGTCAAAAGACGCGGGACTTCTCGCCGCCTTGGGTCTGGGGACCCTTCTAATCCTCGCCTTCTTTGCCAAGAAATCCTTCGGCGCCAAGAACCGCCGCAAACGAGTCTCCGAAAGCCGATCCGTTCCCGACGCCGCCAGTTTGCCGAAAATCCGCGATTACCCTGAGAAACGCCGCCGAAAAAAGCGACGACGGTCGCATCGCCCCAGCAATCCTACTTTGTCCGAAACCGGAGGCCTGCCGCCGCAACAAACGAAAAACGCCGGCAAATCATCCACCTCATAAACAATCTCTATGCAAGTTGGAGAATCCATCACACGCCAAAGCGCCTCCAACCTGGCGTTTGCCTTTGTCATGTTGCCGCGAGAAAAACGGCGCCACATGGCTTCCTTATACGCCTTCTGTCGAGAAATCGACGACGTCGCCGACAACGGATCCATCCCAACAGAAAAGCGCAGAAAACAACTCGAGGCTTGGCGGAAGGACATACAATTGGCCGCGTCCCTCAAACGGCCGGTATTCCCCTTGAACCAAGAATTACAGGCAGCGATTGATCGATACAATCTGCCGAGAACCTTGTTGGAAGAATTCCTATCCGGTGTAGAAAGCGATTTAGACACAACACGATATAAAACGCACAAAGAACTCCGGCATTACTGCTACCAAGTCGCCTCCGTAGTAGGTCTCCTAAGCATAGAAGTCTTTGGCTATAAAAATCCTCGATGCCGCGACTACGCCGTTCAATTAGGCTTGGCGCTACAATATACAAACATCCTTCGCGACGTCTGGTCGGACGCAAAGCGAAACCGAATCTACCTCCCCCAAGAAGACTTGCGCCAATTCCAAGTCCGCGAAAAAGAGATACTCAACGGAAACTACAGCCACCGATACTGCCGCCTCGCGCAGCACATTGCCTCTTACGCTAAAAAGTTCTACCGGAAGTCCGCGCGATTGTTGCCGGCGGAGGATCGCCGCGCTATGGCGCCGGCAGAGACAATGGGACGAATTTACTGGGCGCTGCTAAGACAACTAGAATCTCACTCGTTCAACGTCTTCGATTCAAACAGAGTGCGTGTTTCAAAAAGCCGCAAAATCTACCTTTTGCTTCTAACGTGGATAAGACTAAACGCCGGACTACCGCCCAAAGCCTACGATTGACCCTGCCGGCATCTGCAATGAAATTTTGCCGCAATGCCTTGCCGGATTTTCACTCCGGCAAATCAGATCGAGATTGCAGCTCACTGTGAAACGGTTTCCATTTTCCTAAAGACGCCAAATTCCAGTCGAACGCTACTTTCCATTCCGTTACTTCTAATTAGAGACGTTCTATGGACGCAAGGCCAACAAGATCGATTTAGACTTTAGAACTTGACTGAATCTTAAAGCTGGGATTAAGCATATACTCGGGACGGCGCACTCCGAAGAAATCCAAAACGGCCGGAGTAAATTCTAAGTACGTGACTCGTTCCTTGGCAATCGATCCGCGAGGATTTATGATCAAAGTCCCATCGGGATGATGTTTGCCGCTATGATGATCACTAATCGATTCTGCTTTTACCCCCAATTCGGAGATTGTTTTCCTCTTCCCCAACACTTCCAACGCATCTTTGGCAATATGCACGGACAAGGTAAGAACTTTGTCGTTTAAATCAGGGTATATCTTTATTCCTGCAGGAGGATCTTTCTGAAGCGTTTGAAATGTTTGGAAAGCGCTTGCAGCGTCTTGGACGTTTTTGAATTTCAAGGTGTATTGCGGATACATCGCAAGTTGAGGATCGTATTTGTCGCGCTGCACCCCAAAAGCCTCCACGAATTGGGGAAGGTCCTCTATTACGTAGCAAACCTTTCTAGTAACATCCAACTTAGGATTGGCGTACTGTCCCATACTACTGACTATGATCAAGACTCTCCCTGTGGAGCGGCAAAACTTCATCATTTTGCCGATAAAAGAATCGAACAGAGCAACCGCATACTGAATTTCTCGCAAATGCCGCTCTACCCATTTATCATCGTAATGAGCATCGCCGGAATACTCATTGGGAAACGACGCATACCAATATCTGTGCATGTTTCCGGCAATATGATTGGTAAAGAATACAGCCAAGTCTACTTCGTTCTGTTTAAGCAGCTTTGCAAACATATCCGAGGTTAGCATGAATTGAATGTTCCGCAGACGTTCTTTCGTCACGCGCTTTGTTGCCACTTGGGACAGCAGTTTTGCCGTATTCAACAAGGTGCCCAGTTTGACGCCTAGCGACGGCAATTTTACTCCCATTTGCATTTCTCGCAATCCTAGGCGGAGAGAGGAAACTCTGCGGTTTTGATTGGACAAATCTTGATTAAATTTTTGGAAGGCGCCGTATTTCAAAGGTTTTACTAAGGAATTTTTGGCGTATATGTCGGGGATTAAAAACTTTATCTGGCTGTTTGCCATGCTTTCTTCTGAAGGCGCCGTATGGAGGGTGTTGACTAAGCCGACACTGCGCCCGTTGTCCGCTAATATCTTGTAATACAAAGGATAGGCCGCAGGTTTGGGGTCGTTATACCAATTGATTTTGTGTTTGGAGTAAGAAGCGCCGGTATTGAAGGATGCCCATGTCTGCGAAGGGTAAAGAAATTCGATGGGCACGTCGTTGGCTTCCGTCGTGATTACGCTGGACTCGGCTAGAAGATTGGCGATGTTTGAAGAAGGATTGCGCTCGGCAAACCACCGAAACACTTTCAAAGGAACTTCGTTCGCTTCTACGACAACAAGTTTTGTATTTATCATAAAACTGCCTTTGCAATATGTTTTAGATTTCTAACTGCGAAAAATGAACTTTATGAATCTTTCTCAATTGCGACAAGATTGTAGCGCGCTTGTTTATTGTATTCTTTTAACGATTAAATTTGGGATTCCGAGGTTTTTGGCGAATCTTGTCGTTTTGGGCATTAATGGAATCCTGCTTTTCTTCCGCCGCGGGCTTTTGAGGATTTTCCTCATCGTTCGGCAATTGAACGGCCAAACGGCACAGCCGCCACTGCCCGGCGGGTTCGACGCCAAAATGCGGCGCGCTGTCTAAGCGAAGGAATTCCCCCGCCTTCAAGACGCCAAGATCGCTGAGGATGCCGTGCTGGGATCTCGAGTCGTTGTCGGCGTCCATGCAGTAGACGGCCAGCGGAGTGGAATTCCCCATCTGGTAAAATCCGCCGCATTGTCCGGCCTTTCCAATAGCGATGCCGACGGATTCAACGAGAACGTCTTGATCGAACGAGATGAGCAGTCCTCGGTTGTCTTCGATGCGCCGCAAGGGGTTGTCGAGGAAACCAAGACCGCTAGGACTCCAAGCAAAGCCGTTGCCGCGGAGAATTTCCGAGCCGCGAACGCCGGTTACTTTCACGGCAAGGGGAGGCTTGGCAATCCGAATCGAGAAGTTGGCCGCCGCGTCTGATTTTCCCTGCAAGTTTTGCGCGAGATATTTGGGAGACTCTGTTGCGTTGGTCCAATCAAATAAGACTCGGTCTTTGGTGAAGAACTTTGCCAGCCGATGTCCGCCGGCGTTTCGGTGTCGAATCGCCGTTTCCGCAAGGCGCTGAATCAATGGTTGCAGACTGGCGCGGGCGATCAGGTTTGTGGTTTCCTTGGGGTCTTGGCTCAGGTTGTAAAGTTCGTAAGGGGTGGCGGTTCCTGCGCGAATTAATCCTGCGTCAAAGAAAATCTTCCATTGACCGGCAAAGAATTCTTCATCTACCCAGAGATTGTCTGCCCGCATGGCCAACGCGGCCGGATCGTCTTTGGCTTCTTTATGATCGCTGAAAAACAGCGGAAAAGGCCGTTGAAAGGGCTGTCCTTGGAGCGCTTTGAGAATGCTTGCGCTGTCTTCGGCGCCCTTCTTTCCTTCGCGGAGATTGGGAAGTTCTTCGCCGAGGATTTCCGCCAAAGTGGCGTAAATATCTTGAAGGCCGATTGCGGAATCATGGGAAAGGCCGGCGGTATTCTCGTTGCCGTCTCCCACTCCGCCCGCCGGCCAACTTGCCAAAAATGGAACTCGATGACCTCCTTCGTAGCAACTTCCCTTATTGCTACGAAAGGGGCCAGTTGCAGTGTTGCTGTTTTTCTCGGCGCCGTTGTCGCTGGTGAAGATAACGAGAGTGTTCTGGATCAACTTCTTGCCCGGACGCCGGGGATCGTCTGTCGTTTTCAGCCAATCCAGCATGCGTCCAAGAGCGACGTCGTTTTCGTAAATGAAGTCGTGCCGTTTGTCCATTGACTTGCTGTCCACGGTTCGGGCCGCGCCGTCGACAATTTTGCCGCCAATGCTTTGATCCGGCGTATACGGGCTGTGATTCGAATTGGCGGAGTAATAGAGAAAGAACGGTTTTTGCCGATTTATCTCATCCGCCAAATGCCGCTTTAGAAAGTCCAGCGCGTGATCGGAATGCCGTCCGCCCAGCCTGCTTAATACATAAGCGTCCTGTCCCGCCGACGCGAGCAGCTTGCCATTGCCCGATGCGCTCACCGCCATTCGTCCATGAATATGACCCGGCCCAATCTTTTGGCGGGGAGTGTTTCGTCTCTTCGCGTTGGCGCCGCCTGCATCCGGCCCCGAAGTGCCGTGCGAGCGAGAAGTAAAGCGCGCAAAGTCAAAGCCGTGATCCAACGGAGAAGTATGCAAAGGTTGCGCGAGATCGGCGTCTTCCCATCCGGCGGCCGGAGAGCCGTCGCTTTGCCGATACCGCAGACCCAAATGCCACTTTCCAACCATTCCAGTGCGATAGCCGTGATTGCGCAACATTGAGGCAATCGTCGGCCGGTCGGCTTCAATCAGCGGATCGCCCTGCGCGCCAAACAACACCCACCATTTGAGACGGCTTCGCCAAGGATAACGCCCCGTCAACAAACTATATCGAGTCGGCGTGCAACGAGACGCCGGCGTGTGCGCATCGGTGAATCGGACGCCCATTCTAGCCAAACGCTCCATCTGCGGCGTATAAAGCTGCGCTTCATCGGCATTTCCCGTAAAACCCTGATAAGCGCTGCTATCTCCCATTCCCATATCGTCGACCAGCATCAAAACAACATTCGGCGGCGGCTCCAAAGAAGAAGCGCAAAGCAACTTCCCAAAACCAAGCGACAAAAATGCTCCGCCGAACAAAACCCAACGAAGGAAAGAAAACACAAAGGCAAAAATACGACATCCCTCGCCAATGGCAAGAGCAAAACAAAACGTTTGTCATCCCCTCGTCCATCGACTAGGCTTTTTCTTATGGAAACGATTCAAGAACTTCGCAGACTTGCTGAAAAGGCACTTCTTCTCAAAGAGAAAGGTTTCCTATCAACCCTCAAAGAGAAAGACACCGAACGAGAGCTAGTTGAGCCGTTCATCGAGGCGCTCGGCTACAAATTTGGATTGCTGGAGGGAGAAGTGGAAAGGCAGCTAAACCCGGCGTTCGCCAGAACCACAGTGAAATGCGACTACGCAATCAAAAAGGATGACGAGAGGATCGTATTAATCGAAGCCAAAAGAGCCAATGATTCTCTGGTCGCGCCATCCGACCAGCTAAGCGATTATTTTGGAAAATCTAAAGTCTGGCTCTGCATCTACACAAACGGTATCGAATATCGCTTTTACAGCGGACACCTCCAAGAAGAAGGCATCAAACGGATGGATCGAGAGCCATTCTTGACTCTCAATCTCCTCGAATTCGACGAAGATGTTGCGGAAACGGTTTCTAAATTTGCCAAAGACCAATTCGATCCGAACAAAGTTCAGGAATTGGCGCAGGAAGAAAAATTCAAGCGGGAATGGGAACCAAAAATCCTCGACGCCCTGCGCAAAGAACTGGAGGAACCGTCCGAAGAATTCTTCCAACTGTTCCTAAACAGAATAAACGCCGAAGACGAAGAGTTGGAACGGCTGAAACCCCTTGTCAAAAAAGTTGCCAACTTCCGCAAATTTTGAAGACAACCCCGGATATTCACAAGCGTTCTCAAGACGCCCTCGCTATGCAACGCGTAGAAACGAACAATCGCAAGCCAAAAAACCGCCTCTTTTCCTTGCCGCGCTTTTGCCTTCTCTGCGCTCTTTTGCTGGTTCTTCCACCTCTCAGATTGCCGTCGGAAGAACCCAAGAAAGCGCCCGCGCTGTCGCTGGCCAATGTTTATCACGACGGCGTTGACGTCACGCAATACTGGGTCAGCGAAAAACTGGACGGCGTCCACGCATATTGGGATGGCGAGGCGCTCTACTCCCGACAAGGCAACCGATTTCAAGTTCCCGCTTGGTTCGTCAAAGAATTTCCGAAAACGCCTCTGGACGGCGAGCTGTGGATGGGACGCGGCACCTTTGAAACTTTGTCGGGAATCGTTCGCCGCAAGAAACCCGACGACGAAGACTGGCGCAACATTCGGTTCATGGTGTTTGATCTGCCGGCAAACTCCGCCGACTTTGACGGACGATTGAGCCGTCTCAAGAAAATCTTCAGCGCCGTCAAATCGCCGCAAATCGGTTTAGTAGAACAATTCCGCGTCGACGACTCCGCCGAATTGAAGGCTGCTTTGCGCCGCGTCGTTTCCCAAGGTGGAGAAGGTCTCATGCTCCGCAAAGCCGACTCTCGCCACAAGGCCGGACGCAGCAACGATCTGCTGAAACTCAAACTGCACGAAGACGCCGAGGCCGTGGTCATTGCGCACTTGCCCGGCAAAGGCAAATACAAAGGCATACTCGGCTCATTGTTGGTGGAAACGCCGGACGGAAAACGCTTCAAACTCGGCTCCGGCTTCTCGGATCAAGAGCGGCGCCAACCGCCGCCCATCGGCGCAATCGTCACCTACAAGCACTACGGCAAAACACGCAACGGCATCCCGCGCTTTGCCAGTTTTCTAAGAGTTCGGAACGCCCCGTAAAATACCAGCATTTATCTACCAATATCCCCGCAAAGTGTTATTTGCAATTTCTTTGAGAACGGAATCTCCGAATCCACTGCCGGCAAACATATTGAACACCGGCTGGACAACTTGTTTAACTATTTCCCAAATTCGCGTCGGTGGCAAATCCGAAGGTATTTTGATTTCTATAACTTCAGGATTATCAATAGCGGTACGCTCAATGTTCCAGAGACTTCGCCTACGCTCATACCAAGAACACAGTTTTCTCCCTTCAAGGCCGGTAAAACGAAATGCGAAATGCAGTGAAGTTGCGTCTTCAACACATCCAAAAGATTTTGCGAAAGCAAGGGCAACGGCGATAATTTCTGTTATTCGTCGAATCAATAAATTAAATTCGATTCCTTGACCGGGTTTTCTTTTAGCGGGTCGCCTATCATCATCATAGACGCAAGCATGATAGAATTTTCCTTTTGGATGCATGCGCCAGAAATCTAATTCGTATTCTCCCGGGGATCTGGTTTCAGATTTCTCAAACACCAAAGCCTCATACCAACCGTCTTTGGTTGTATAAGGATGGTTGGACTTATTATGAAACCTTCGTCCATCGATAAATGGCGGCCGTGGGCTAAGGCGAGGTTGGGCTACTACAAGCATCTTATCGAGAAAACAGTTGATAGATTGAATCTTTCCGTCAATCCAGAAGGCAACTTCCCGAAGGCCATAAATTTGTGGTTTATCGAATTTGAATTTCTTTGACCAAGTGTCAAGACGGTTGAAAAAACTTTTTTTGCTTTCATCAAGGACCTGAACCGCCGGAGATCTGCCATCTAATGAACCCATTTCACGCTGAATGGGAATGAGGTGTCGACGAAAGAACCGGCCGACGTCCGCTTCGCGGTTGTCAAAGCATGTCTGAATAAGATTGTCCCAGTCTTCCGGCGTCTGCGGCTCGGAAGAACTAAACGTTTGATTGGCTAGCGTCCGGGTAATAACCATATTTTGGCGTGAAAAAACTTTTTTCTCTTTGTCTGTGGACTTAATGACAACGGGAGCGCAGACGCCGGATGGCACCTCAATAATAGGATGTTCCTGTTCATTTTTCTTCTCGAATTTCACACGAACTTCGAAAAGTGGTTTGGCGAACTTTGCGATGCACGGGCAAAGATTGTCCAAGTGATAGATTTCCCGCACTGATTTTAGAAAGTGATAAGTTGTCGGCTTAAGCGTTTTGTCGTCAAAACCCAGGATCAATTTTCCGCCACCGTGGTTATAGAGCGCTATGCAGGCTTTTGCGATGCATGCTTGGTCGTGGGGATTAGCCGGGTTAAGCCAATCTTTGATTTCAGTATTGAGTGCTTCAGAAAGATCATCCAAGTGTTTCATAATTTTCCAGTTTGTTGGCGTGCTTTGCAAGCGATGTTTGTTTTTACAGAGTAAGCGCATTTTGTGCATCTGCATCTCGCATTGTTTTGCTATTCACCGTCTTTTGAAGAAAAGTTATCATCCTATGGACAAAGATAAATATCGTTTATTAATTATTCAAGCGGTGTTCGGAGAGACTAGGGCTTGTTTTGGGATTGGGGTTAGCTAAGTCTCTTCCATTTCTTCTTTCATAGGCATTTTTAAGAATCACAAAAGCCAGAGCAAACAAACCAAACACCAAAGCATACTCTTCAGGTTCTGGAATCGCTCGGCTGTGAATGAATACGCCGAAGATATTTCCAAAATAGGGAGCACCCTGCCTACTGTCGAAGTGTCTAGAATCATTATCGCTAGTAAGAAAATCGCCGATTGGTTTGTTTAAAATGCCGGCGCCAAACAAGCGGGATGTTTGCCCGTTGGTAAAAACCAAATTATTGGGAGGAGTGCCTCTAATCCCCATTTCATCAAAATTCGCAGTGTCGTTCATAAAAAGCCAGCCAATGGTTTTACTTGTGCCAATGCGGATTGTCGGCGCGTTGGTTACGTTGGTTGGAAAAATCGTTCCGGAGTAAAATGGTGCGGTAGTTCCTTGAAGTCTGGCCTGAACGGACTCGATGTCTATCGGATTGTTGGTGCTGGAAAACAATGGAGAGAGATTGAAGAGCCGGTTGGTTGGCTTGTTGGCGGTGTAAAAGTTAGTGGTATAGGTAGGAAAAGGAGCGGAACCAACAGGCTGCAGTTGCCAAGAGTCTCGTGCGTGATAGTTTCCACTGCTTCGAATGGTGCTGGTGTAAGGAGCGATGGAACCGGTGCCTGTAAAAATCCAAAGGGTTTTGGTTGGGTCGTCTTGGCTGGGATAGACGCTGATGAGCATTTGCGCTTGCGCCCCCCCCCGTCGTTGCCAAAAAATCCTGCCAGAGCCAGCCAAAAGAAGCCGAGAGCCGTCCGTTTCGTCAAAATTGCATCAAATCCACTCATGTCGAAATCATTTTTGCCCACTTCCCCACTGTTGGCAAGCCTAAATCGAACTTTTTGCCAAAAAGCCATATGGACAAAGATAAATATCGATTATTCATTATTCAAGCGGCGTTCGGAGAGACTAGACGCTCTTTTTTGGCGAGGGTTCTGGCCAGTGAACGCGGATGTCCCGCTGGGGGAAGGGGATTTCGATGCCGGCGGATTCGAAGGCGTGATGAATGGTGGTGTGAAGTTCGGTGGTGACGCTAAGGCGGTTTTCCAGCGTGGGCAGGTAGCAGCGGAGGATAAGGCGCAGGGAGCTGTCGTCAAATCCTTCAAAGGTGGCAAGGGGTCCGGGTTCGGACATAATCAGAGGATGGTTTTTGGCGGTGTTGAGGAGGATTTGACGGGCTTTTTCGGTGTCGGCGCCATACGCCACGCCGACTTCGACAACGATGCGGTTAATAGTGTTGGTGAGCGTCCAGTTGAGGATTTTGCCGGTGATGAATTCTTTGTTAGGGACGATGAGTTCTTGGCGGCTCCAGTTGGTGATGGTGGTAGCGCGGATGCGGATTTTGGTGACCACGCCGCTGACGTCGGAGACGGTAACGGTGTCGCCCACGCGGATGGGGCGTTCGGCGAGAAGGATGACGCCGCTAACGAAGTTGGCGACCACTTCTTGGAGTCCGAAGCCAAGCCCCACGCTGAGGGCGGCCATAATCCAGCCAAACTGAGCAAGAGTAAATCCGAGGACGTTGAAAGCGAAGACTATTCCCAAAAGAACGACGGCATATTGAGTGACGGAGACGATGGCGTAGCGGCTGCCCGGCGCTAGAGGAAGATTTTGGAGGATGCCGATTTCAAGCACGCCGGAAACATTGCGGACGGCGACGGTTGTGATGACAGCGATGAGCAGGCTTAAAGCCAGGTGATTTAAAGTGACCGGTCGAGTCGTTTCGCCCCAGATTACCACATCGTCAAGCGCGTTGAGCGCGGGCAGAACGTCGGACCAAATCCACCAAACGCCCAGCAAGAGGGAAAAGCTCATCAAGGAGCGCAGGAAACGCCGGGTTTGCTCCCCGAGAGTTTTGACATCGAGTGCTTCCTCGTCCACTTCGAGGCGCGGCGCGGTTTCTTCAGAAGCGCCATCCGCCGCGCCTCTTTTGGCGATTGTCCGGCGGTGAGCGAGCCATTGCTCCAGTTTCAGCTTGCGCTCTTTGGCCAGAAACCACCGCCGTAGAAGTTGTTGCACCACAAAGGCGCCGACAAAAAAAGAAACCGTGATGGCCGCCTGGCGGGTAAGTTGCACGGCGGTGTGATGGTAGCCGAGAGCGGAAAGAATGCCCAAACCAATCGGAGTCAATACCAAAAGCCCGTACCATATCGATTGCAAACGAGCCATCCATCCTTCGGGCGAACGCGAGAGGACTCCGGATAGAACGCCGTCTTTGGGGCGCATAGTGCGAAGAAGCAAGAAGGCCACGGCTATGAGCAAACCCGTCAAGGCCAATCGGCTCAATCCCGTCCGATGAAAATTATCGGTCAACTCTTCGGCCAAGTCGATGAGGACGGTGCAACACAAGACGACCGGCAAGAACCAGAACAACTGCCGGCGCACCATTGCGGCAAGGGCGGGATTCCAGCGGAAATGCGCTTGCCCCAAGCCCCGCGGGCGGCAGACGTTCAGCAGAATCAAAATTCCAAAGAGATGCACGGAGGCATACAACAGGCTGCTGCCGAGGCCGTGCAAGATTTCCACATCCGACTCCCGTTCTTGCAAGTGCCAGCCGAGCAAGGCCAGTGCGCCGGCAATGGGCGCCGACTGAAGAAGCAACAGGAAGGCCGCTTGCAAAGTAATCCCAAAAGAATCCGTTGAGATGCGCTTGACTCTCGCCAAATACTCATGTTCTTTGCGGCGGAAAAGCGGCCTTGCGCCCAAAGAGAACAGCAGAATCATCCCTAAAAAGGCGGCGAGCCACGGGCGCTCTTTGGGAAGCGATGACGCGGCGCGAAGGATTTCTCGGCGGTTTTGCCCGGAAGCCAGCCATTGAAGCGAGGAAACAGCCTCGCGCAGGGCGGACGGTTTCCAAGGCGGCGCGCTGGGAATCCATAGCAAACGCTCTGCCAAGAAAGCGGTGTATTCTTCGACTTGCGCAATGTGTTTGGTTTCTTCGAAATCCAGTTCCCCTAGTTGTTGTAGCAGGCTGTTGTATTCTTCGATCAGCGACGACAACGCGGCCCGTCTGGCTTCCAGCAAACGGCCGGCTTCTTCCTGAACTTCCGCTTCGTCGGCGCCGCCGAGTCGGGCTTCGGCGTAATGCGTCCGGCACCAAGTCTTGACTTGTTCCGGGTCTTTGACGTCGGGCAGAGCCATCTGGTCGTCTTCGGCCTGCAATCGCAATGCCACGGCTTCGGCAATGGCTTCTTTTCGTTGATCCAAAGCGGCGCGATGGGTTCGCAGGCTTGGCAGGCGCCGCCTTTGATCTAAGAGTCTGACCGCCAGCGCGTCGCTCAGGCCAACGTCTTTGATTCGTTCGCGGGCGAGTTCGTACTCCCGGCTCACCTTTCCTATCTGCGCCTCCAAGGCCGTCAGTTCGCCTTTGAGTTGGACGTCGAGTTGCACGAGCTTAGTCCGCTCATCGGCCAAAGCGGCGTAATCTTGCGTCAGTTTTTCCACCAAGGGATGCTTATCCGCCGCTTCTTGAGTGGCTTCTTCCGCTTCTCGCTGTTGTTTTTCCACTTCGCGCTGCCGTTGTTTGACCAGAAAACCTTCCAAAGCTCCAACCCGAACTTGTTGATTGGCCGCTTGCCTCGCAATCCAGTCGCGCTCGGCCGCCGATTTTTCTGAGCGCAAAGCCAGACTTAAATGCTCCTGCTCCAACGCCGCCGCTTCGGCGGTTCGCGCGGCCTTTTGCGCCAGCAAAACGGCTCGCTTGGCCGTAGACTCTTCAAAGGCGTCGTCGCCGGCCGCCGCTCCTTGCAATGCCTCTTCAATCTCCGCCAAGTCCGAAGCCACTTTCTCCTGCCTTGCCCGCAATGTGCCGGGACGCGACTGCATTTGCTTCACCCGCTCCTCCGCAACGTTCAACTGATTCTTCAAGCCGGCCAATTCCGCCTGCGCGGCGGTGGACATCTGCTTCAAGTTCGCCGCCGAAAGCCCCTTTGGAACGGCCGCCTCCGCCGAATTGGTCGAAATTGTCTCGCCAAGGTTTTCCAGATCCTTCCGAAACTTAGCCGCATCTTTGGGAGCCGACTGGATGGAAGCGCGAAACGCCTCTTCTTTTTCCTTGCTGGCTTTGGCATCTTCGTAATAGCTTTGCGCGGATTGATACGCCTCCAACAAACGAGATTTGAGTTCCTCGTCCAAATCTTGTTTTTCTTCCACTAACCGCCGATTGTGGTGGACGGACTCCAGCGCTTCCTCAACGGGACCCCGATGGGCAAGGCTCGAATCAGCGCTGTCCGCAGCTCGCGCTCCGCTTCCAAACACAACGACAACGGCAAAAAATCCCCGCAAAAGCGCCGGCAAAGGAAAGAATTTGGGCAGTCTCATTCAAAAAGAAAGTATCCAACCATCTCCGCAATTGAATTACAATAATTACAATCACCCTCTCGCTTTTTGGTCGGCAAACCGCCTGCCCAATCCAAAAATTGGAAAAGCTGCAAAAATCCTTTTAGAAGTTTTTAGAGCCCCTTGGCGCATTGCGAAATTGCCTCGCAAAAAATCAGTGGAATCCAACCAGCCAATCCCTAAAATGAAGCGCAGACAAATTTTGTTTATGGACGCAACCTTCAAAAATGCCAAAAGAAAGCGCAAAGAAACAAACTGCCCCGTTTCTTCGCGCCCTTCAGAAATTGCCGTGGTTTGCCAAAAAGGCCGAATTGCTGCTATCCTCCCATTGCAAAATTACAGGATCCAAATATGACCAAACTGGCTCGACTCTTCGGTTTCCTCCTCCTTTGGAGCGGAGCGATTCTCCTCCTTTTTTGGTTCGTCAAACCTCTTCGGGCGATTGGGCCGTTCTTCCTTCAGCTCCCGCTTCTCCTGCAAATCGGGCTTGCCGCCGCCGCAATCGGCTTTATTCTGTTGCTCGGAACGGTAATCTGGGAACGAATCCAATCCCGAAAAACCGACAAAGAACTGCAAGACGAACCCTAAAATATTTACGCTTATGTTAATCATCAACTCCGACCGACTCGAAGGCTACCAAATCACCGAATACCTCGGCCTCGTCCGCGGCAACACCATTCGCGCCAAACACATCGGCAAAGACCTCCTCGCCGGCCTCCGCACCATAGTCGGCGGAGAAATCAAGGAATACACAGAAATGCTAATGGAAGCCCGCAACGAAAGCATCCGCCGAATGACCGCCCACGCGGAAAAACTCGACGCCGACGCCATCATCAACGTTCGCTTCGTCACCTCCCAAGTGATGACCGGCGCCGCCGAACTCCTCGCCTACGGCACCGCCGTCAAAATCAAAAAGCGCCAACCTTGAGCCGCTCTCGTTTTTTCTTGCGGCAGTTTTTTTCGTTGCTATAAAAAAGGTAAAAAATGAGTTCAAACTGCATCAAACAATCTGCCGCCGGCATTTTCGTTTCTTTAGGATTCCAATTTTTTACGAGCGCGATCCACGGCGTGGGACAAGCGGAAGATCAAGCCGCCCATTCAAAAACAAAGCCGATTGTCGAAACAGCGGCGATTTTTGTTTTCAACCGAGCGGGAAACAAAGGAGACCCGCTGCGCCAACCGCTAGAGGATATGGCCACTACTCAAATTGCCGGCTTAGGTTGGAAAGTCATCAGCCGGGAACTGACGACGAAAGCGCTTCGAGAATATCCCGATCCGCTGAAAGCCAAGGGACAAGATTCATTTCCCGGCGCTTCTCTAGACGCCGTTCTTTCTAATAACACATCGGCGCTGCGGTTGGCTCAAAACCTCGGCGCGCGCTACCTGCTCTCAGTGGCCGTCACTTCGTTGACGCAGCGGAACCAAACCATAACCGCTTATGGAAACAAAATCGCCCAAACCATCAAAACACTTCGAATTTCCTACCGCCTTGCCGAAGGCGCACAAGGCCAAACGCTCATCAGTGACACCGTGACAACAAGCCACACCCAACGGCAAACAGAATTTGAAGTCACGATTGCGGACAGCGAAACACCTCTCCAACTACTCGCCGAGGCGTGCGCAAAGATGAGAGAAAGCATCCAATCCAAACTCGCCATCCAAGCCGACTCATTTGCCCAACAAAATGCGGCAAGTGTCGATGCGCAACCCACATTTGAAATTGTCCCCATCGTGAACGGCATCAACATTCCCGACGTCATCGTTGATCAAAGCGGCAACGCTACGACGGGCACGAAAAGCTATCCCGTCAGCGCCTCGGGAGTCACCGTAGAACTGGACGGCGTAGTTATTGGCACCGCACCGGGCGCATTCAAAACAAACGCCGGCATTCACAAAATGCGACTCTCCCGGCAAGGATTGAAGGATTGGGAACGAACCGTCAACATCTTTGACGGTCAAAAACTCTCCGTCGCCATGGAACTGGACAACCAAGGCCATCAGCGCTGGAAAGAAACAACCGCCTTTCTCAACAGCTTGAAACGCGAAAGCATTCTCTCCCAAGGCGAGTATAAGACCCTCCAAGGATACACACACATGCTGAAACAAAGCGGCCTCAAGGTAAATACCGCCGAGAGCCTGCAAATCATCAACAAAAAACAAAGTCTCTTCGACTAATAAACCGCCATTGCCATCTTATGCACCCTTCCCTTCCACATCGTCTAAGGCCAGCCGGCTTTCTCGCCTTATTGCTTGTCATCGCGACTCTACCAGGATCCGCCCAATCAAAACGGCTAGCGGTTGGCCAAGTAAAAGTCGGCGAAGCGCTTGAAGAAAAAGCCCTCGCCGACGGAAAATTGAATTCGCTAAAGCAAGTCATTCAAATGTTGGACGACAAGTTAATTTCAGCGCTTCATACAACGAGAAAGTTCCAAATTCTAGCACGTAGCGACGTCAAAAGTCTCCTAGAAGAACAATCTCTAAGCGGAGGAACTATTGGCAACGCGGACTACTTGGCAATTGCGAGCATTGGCGACTTTCAAGACATTACCGAAGCGGCGGTCTTCGCCGCTCTCAAAAAGGCGGTTTCCCGCAGATTTCTCCGCATCGGCGTCACTCTTAAAATCTATAATACCCAAGAGGGCGCGCTTTTGGAGACAGCCGATGTAACGGCCGAGCGTATCGCAATCATTGAAGGAGGCGCCTACGCCCAGTCTGACGGAAACCCAACAGATGCTCTTCTCCAAGAAGTCACCGCAGAAACCGCCGCAAAAACCGTCCAAAAAATTCTTGATGTCATCTACCCTGCGCGCGTCGTATCCCTCACCGGCAACATTCTCGTCTGCAACCGAGGCGAAGGCACCAACATCGCAAAAGGCCAGATTTGGAACCTTTACGCCGTTGGAGAAGAACTGACGGATCCTGATACCGGCGAATCCCTCGGACGCATGGAAGTTTACGTCGGCAAAGCCAAAATCACCCAAGTAACCGCCAAGTTCTCAAAAGGCGAAGTGCTCGAAAATTTGGGCGTGACTCCAGGCGCCATCCTTCGCTTGGAGCAAAACTAGAAATCCATCATCTTAATTTCCCCCAACTACATTACGCTAATACTATACTATGAAACGAACGCTCTTTTGCTTGACTTCATTCCTCCCGGTCATTGTCCTGCTATCCGCCTGTCAGACGTACCAACAGCAGGGCGACAAAGCGATGCAGCATTGGAAAAATGGAGAAACAACCCTCGCTGCCGAGGAATTTGGCAAACTGTCCGAGAAAAACGTCAAATCCAAAGACTATATAATCTGGAATTTAGAATACGCAACCGCTCTCAGAAGCAACAATTCTCCCCAACACAGCCTGGAAGTTTTTCAGATTGCGGAAGACAAAATTGACGAATACGAAAATAAGGCCCAAGTGTCCGTTTCTAGCGAAGTGAGCGCGGCCGTTTCCAACCAAGCCAATCTTCCCTACCGCGGCCGATCGTACGACAAAATCATGCTCAACACTTACAAGGCGCTCAATTATTGGCAAATCCATGAACACGACAAAACCCGCGTCGAAATCTTTCGAGCGTATCAAAGACAACAAGACGCCGTAGAAGAAAACAAACGGGCAATTGAAAAAGCCCAAGAAGAAGAGCAAACCGTCAAAGAAAAAGAGTCCATAGCAAAAGCGAGGGAAGACGCCGCCTTTCAAGATCAAATCAACACCATAAAATCGAACTTAGACAATTTGAAACCATACGCTGACTACGTCAACCCATTTACCGTTTTTCTTAACGGACTCTATTTCCTCTATCATTCGGAGGTCGCGGCAGATTGGGAACGATCCAGAAAATCCTTCGAACAACTTCTGGCTCTCTCCCCTGAAAATACTTACATTAAGCAAGAACTAAAACGCGTTGCCGACAAAGCCAATAAATTGACATTTCATCCCATCACCTACGTTATTTTCGAAACCGGCAGCGCTCCCATCCGCGAACAAATCCGCATCGACATCCCTATCATTATCAACAGAATCTCCTATGTAGGCGCCGCCTTCCCTAAACTGGTGTTTCAAGAAGATTATCACTACAACCTGCTCGTCAATGCTGGAAACAAAGTCATCCCAACCCAAACCATCGCCAGCATGGATGGCATTGTCGGCCAAGCCTTCAAAAAAGAGTTGCCCATCATCATCACCAAGACGTTGATCTCGACCATCGTAAAGGCAACGGCGGCCTACGTCGCCAACGAGGCTGCCGATGAAGGTGGAACCTTTGTCGGGCTGTTCGCAAGAATTGGCACGACGATTGCACAAGCTGCTGTGAACATTGCGGATCTTAGAACATGGACCACACTGCCAAAAGAATTCCAGTATTGCCCCGTCCCAACGCCGGCGAATGGACGCTTGACCTTAACAACTCCGGACAGAACGCAATCAGTAGAACTAACCGTAAATCCACACTCCTTTTATTTCATTCACGTCCGATCTATCAATCGGACTTCCAATCTTATTGTTACCCATCACAACCTCTTATGATCGCAAACTCTATCCGATTCTTCGTTCTCTGTGTTTTGGTGGTTTCATCCGGATGCGCCACCGTCAATACAGTCGAACCCAAACAACTTGCGGCAAACCCCTCAATTATTGCCGACAAGCGGGTGATCACGGATCCGATATTGAATGTTCGGGCCCAAATCCTAAGTGTGAATGAAACCATCACTCTTGACGGCTTTATAAAAGTTCAAGTCGAGATTCGAAACTCAACTAAAAGAGCGAAACAATTGGAGTATTTGTTCGAGTGGTTTGACGAGCGCGGCAACCTTGTGCCGTCAACTTCGTCGCGATTTCAAATGAGGGAAATCCTCGGAGGCGAGACAATTTTCCTAACGTCAATCTCCCCCAATCGCACAACAAAAGACTTTAAACTTAAGCTCATTCGGGCTAGAAATTAACGCAACATCGTCACCAAAAACAGTAGCATAATACTATGAACTCAAAAAAATACTTTGTCTTGGCATTGACCGTCCAACTATTTATCGTGGGATGCGCCGGCAAAACCAGATACGTCGATCCTCAACGAGGCTCTCTGGTCGTCAGTCTTGGAAAAATTAATATCCAGGATTTTGCTAATGCAGCCCAATCCCTGACTCAATCCCTGATTGAACAAGTCATTGCCCAAGGACGATTGCAACGATCGGATCCGAACAAACCCGCAATCCTCGCTATCAGTAGAATTGTCAATAACACCGCCCAACACGTCGACATGGATTTATTAATCAAAAAAATACGAGTGGAACTAAATCGAACCGGCGAAGTTCTCACAACGACAACCCTGGCATACGGAGGCGCCGAAGATCCCTTGGCCAAACAAACTCAACAATATCGAGAATTCACTGGAGAAACCCAAGGCGCTCCCCTTCCCGACTATACGCTAACCGCAAAAATCATCGAAGACTATGCCAGAGAAAACCGAACGCGACAAACGAGCTATACCTTTCAAATGTCGTTAACCAACAAAGACGGTTTGGCAATTTGGGAGGATGAAGTAGTCATTGTTAAAGCAGGGACTAAAAGTGCGGTCAGTTGGTAAATCTCGATATCTACCTTTTTCTAATTTCTTTAATTTGATCCTCGGCAAGGTTGCTATAAGAAGCAATAAGACTCGAATGCTTGCCCCTTTAGAGTTTGCAAGATATAGAAGTCGATGAGGTTCCTATGGTTTCCTTCATCCGCTACTAATAGGGAAAAGAGCTACTGATTCCCTTCTTTGCGTAATGTTTTTTATGAAAGAGAATTGGTGGGAGTAGGTGCGAGATCCATTTCTTTGACATGCCATGGAAGGCCGTATTTTCCAAGATCGGCCATGAAAGGATCGGGATTGAATTGTTCGATGTTGAAGACGCCGGGGCAGTTCCAGAGGCCTTCCAGAATCATTTTGGCGCCAATCATCGCCGGCACACCGGTGGTATAAGACACAGCTTGCGAGCCAACCTCACGAAAGCAGGCTTGGTGATCGCAGTTATTGTAAATGAATATTTGCTTTTGCCGGGAGTTGTCAGTTTTCTTCTCCCTCAACTGTTTTTCGCGTTCATTTGCCTCAATCGATTTTTGAGTTTCTTGCGACGTTTTTGATTGCGTGTTTGTAGAAGTTTTGGGTTCTCCTTTGATGAGGCAGCCGATGCAAGTTTGGCCTTTTGTGCGCGAACCAAGATCTCCCGGATCAGGAAGAAGACTTTTAAGAAACTGAAGAGGGACTATGGGGTGGCCGTTAAAGTTAATCGGATCGATGCCCGTTAGTCCCACGTTTTCCAGAGCTTTTAGGTGCGTTAGATATGATTCGCTAAAAGTCATCCAGAACCGAATTCGCCTCACATTAGGAATGTTGCGGCAGAGGGATTCCAGTTCTTCGTGATACATAAGATAAGCCTTGCGGATGCCGATTCCGGGAAAATCAAAGTTCAGTGATTCAGCGAGCGGCGCCGTTTCCCGCCATTCCCCTTTTTCCCAATAGCGGCCGTTGGCGGTAATTTCGCGGATGTTAATTTCGGGATTAAAGTTAGTGGCAAAGGGATGACCGTGGTCTCCGTCATTACAATCTAGAATATCGATGGTATTAATGTGATTGAAGAAATGTTTTTGCGCATAGGCGCAGAAGGCGTTGGTAACCCCAGGGTCAAAGCCAGAACCGAGCAGTGCCGTGATGCCGCGTTCTTGGAATCGCTTATGGTATGCCCACTGCCAATGGTATTCAAACTTGGCGACGTTTCTCGGTTCGTAATTGGCGGTATCAACATAGTGAACGCCCATTTCTAAGCAGGCGTCCATAATAGCGAGGTCTTGGTAAGGCAAGGCTACGTGGATCACTAAGTCGGGACTGAAGCGCTTTATTAACTGAACTAATTCCGACGTATTATCGGCGTCCACTTGCGCGGTTTGGATTGGATTGGGAAGTTCCTTGGCGATGACGTCGCATTTGTCGATTCGCCGGCTGGCTAAACAAAGCGCGCCAAAGACCTCCGGTGCTTGTGCGCACTTGTGCGCAACGACTCGGCCGACGCCTCCCGCTCCTATAATCAGAACTTTTTTACTCATCGTTTTGGGCTTATTCATTTCTGGCTATGTTTATAGATTATGGTCGTTACGCTAAGAATATGCTGTGTATTGACTCTGTTTTCCTGAGGCGTCTATGATAAGCGGTCGCGATAGTCTTCATAATTGAATTGTCGGACGACTTCAAAATCTCCTGATGCCCGGCGTAAGACAATGGCCGGCAGGCACACTCCATTGAACATTGTATTCTTGACCATTGTATAGTGCGCCATGTCTTCAAAGATCAGGCGGTCGCCAAGTTTTAATGCGGCGTCGAAGGAATACTTTCCTATCCGATCGCCGGCCAAGCAAGTTAATCCGCCGAGTTGGTAGGTGTAATCTTTCTCTCCCGGCGAGCCGGCGCCTCGGATTTCCGGCCGGTACGGCATTTCCAAAACATCCGGCATATGAGCGGTTGCGGAGAGGTCCAGAATTACATTGGGAATTTTGTCGTCCACTATATCCAGAACACTTCCTACTAATATGCCAGCGTTTAAGGCGATTGCTTCTCCCGGTTCGAGATACACTTGCAAACCGTGCCGGGATTGAAAGGTTTTAATTATTCGGCACAATCGATCTAAGTCGTAGTTTGCGCGAGAGATATGGTGGCCTCCTCCAAAATTGAACCATCGAAGCCTGCCGAAGAACTCTGAAAAGTTTTTTTCCACTACTCGAATGGTGCGTTCTAATGTGTCGGAGTTTTGTTCGCACATGGTGTGAAAGTGAAATCCTTCGACTGGATTGAGATCGGCGCCGTTCAGTTGGTCGCGGCGAACGCCTAATCGGGAATCTTTGCAACAAGGGTTGTAGAGGGGCGTTTTCACTTCGGAATATTCGGGATTGATGCGCAGGCCGATCGACACTTTCTGTTCAGAAAAGGAGGCGACGCGGGCTTGATGGCGGCGCAGCTGAGGAACGGAGTTGAAAACTAAGTGATCCACCAAAGGCAACAGTTCGTCAAGGTCGGCTTCGCTGTAGGCCGGCGAGCAAGCGTGAGTCTCGCCGCCGAAGAATTCCCGGCCGAGTTTTGCTTCGTTCACCGAACTGGCCGCCGTTCCGTTCAGCGCTGTTTTGAGGAGGGGAAACACGCGGCGCATGGCAAAGCCTTTTAGGGCGAGCAGTATCTTGGCGCCGGTACGCTCTTGAATGGACTTCAGAATGGAAAGATTCCGTTGAAGAGCCGCTTCGTCCACCACGTAGCAAGGCGAAGGCAAGTCGCGGTAGTCCATGCTAATATTCTTGAATTTGCCAAGGCAGACCCATTGCGCTCATTTGATTCATAAACGGGTCTGGATCTAACTGTTCGGGGTGGAAGACGCCGGGCAACGCCCATTCTCCGGAGAGAATCAACCGCGCCGCCAGCGTAGCGGGAACGCCGGTTGTATAAGAGACCGCCTGCGATCGGGCTTCGGCGTAACAGGCTTCGTGTTGGCAAATGTTATAGATCAGCGTTTTTCGCGGCCGTTCCTTTTTGCGCCCTTCAAACAGGCATCCGATGCAAGTTTTCCCTTTGGTGCGAGAAGCCAGCGATGCCGGATCCGGCAAGAGTCGTTTGAGGAATTGGAGCGGCACAATCTCGCGGCCTTTGTAAAGGACGGGACGGATTGAGGTCATTCCGACGTTTTCTAAGACGCGAAGATGGCGGAGATATTGTTCGGAAAAAGCCATCCAAAACCGCACGTGACGCACGCCGGGGATGAATTCGGCGATGGACAACACTTCTTCGTGCGCCATCAAGCGGGTTTCGCGAAGGCCGATGCCGGGAAAGTCAAACTGCCGGCAGGTTTCCAGCGCCTTGCTTGTCTTGAACTCTCTCTCTTCAAAGGCGATGGCGGGCGCCAAAATTTCGCGGATATTTGTTTCGGGATCGAAATTGGTGGCGAAGGCGTAGCCGTGATCTCCGGCGTTGCAGTCAATAATGTCAATTGTTTCGATGGAGTCAAAGAGTCGCTTCTGGGCGTGGGCGCAGAAGACGTTGACGGCGCCGGGATCAAATCCGATGCTTAGCACGGCCGTAGCGCCCGCCTCTTGAAAACGTTGGTGAAAGGCTCGTTGATCGGCGTAGTCGTATTTGATCCGTCCGCGTTCGTCATCCATAGAGGTGTCGACGTAGTGCGCCCTGGATTGCGCGCAGGCTTCCATGATGGCGAGGTTTTGGTAAGGCGAAGCCGCGTTGAGAACCAACTGAGCGCGGCGGTGGCGAATTAGTTGAATCATTTCGGAAACTCGGTCGGCGTTTACTTCGGCGGTATGAATTCCGCCGGCAATTTCCTGCGCAATCGCCTCGCACTTCTCGATGCTTCGGCTGGCGAGGCAAATTTCGACAAAGACGTTTCGATGTTGCGCGCATTTGTGTGCTGCCGCTCGCCCCACGCCGCCGGCCCCGACGATGATCACGTTTCCCATAACTCAATGATGTTTGTTCCAATTCTGAACGTTTGTCAAAAGGCAGGCGAGGCTGTCTTCGATCTGGGCATGATTGGTTTCTCGTCGTCCATTTCCCGCAACAACACCAGCTTTTCCCCGCAAGAGGCGGAGATTATCCACACGTTTCGTCGGCGTTGTGTTTTTGCCTGCGTTGGCGGTCATAGCGCAACGCGGGAATTTGAGGCGCCCGCTTGCGCCATTTTCCCAGGAGCGGCTTTATCTAAGCGAATGAGCCTTCCTTTTGCCAACGTTAAATTCGAGTTTGCCGGGATTTAAATTCGCTCGGCATGGATGTCAAGCAGAGAATTTCCCAAAGCGCAATTCGTAGTTCGCCTTTGGTTTCACTATTTTAATGAGATCAAAATCAAATTGAGAAAAAATATCTGGAAAAAATCCTTGACGAAAACCTTCGCGTGTATTTTCCTAATCGAAATTTGACATCGTATTTATTGATTTATGCCGGCAGAGGTTCAGATAAACAACAAGTTGGTCATCGTCGGAGTGGCTGTTTTCGTTCTTGCGCTCATCGGCGCCCAAGTCACCTACATCGTTCCGCCGGGCTATCGCGGCGTGCAGGTTACCATGGGCAAAGTGTCGCCGAACTTCAAAGAAGAGGGCATCGGGTTTAAACCGCCCTTTGTCAGCTCGATTCAGCTTCTCAATGTGCGCCAAAAAACCGTGCAACGACAAACCATCTGCTTTTCCGAGAATCTTCAGGAAATCAAAGTGACGGTCGCCGTGCTGTATCGCATCCCGGAAGAATCGGTAGTCGAGATTTTTCAGCAGTATAAAGGCGATCCGTTCAACTCCCTCGTTTATCCTCGAGTGGACGAAGCCTTGAAAGAAGTCGCCAAAGAGCGAACGGCCGAGAACACCGTCAAGGAACGCAATCAGGTAAAAATTGCCTCTTTGGACATTGCGCGGAAAAAAGTCGGCGACCTGATTCACATTGCCGATTTGGTGCTGGAAGACATCTCGCTCTCCGACCAACTGGAAAACTCCATCGAACAAAAAATGGTTCAAAAACAAAACGCCGACAAAGCGAAATTTGAACAGGACAAGGCCCGCGTCGCCGCCGAAACCGCGATTATTCAAGCCAAAGGCGAGGCTGAGTCCATTCGCATCCGCGGCAAGGCCTTGGCCGAAAACCCCGCCTTCATTGATTTGCAAATTGTTGACACTTGGAACGGAAGCACACCGCGCGTCATCAGCGGCGGCCAGAAAGGCGCCGGCCTGCTTTTGCCCGTCAGCAAGCCAACCTCGCCGGCGAACGGCGAAGGACAATAATCGAATACCGCTTAGCCAAAGAAAACCCGTTCAAAAAAAATCTAGAATTTTCTATCGCGCATGAATCCTCAAACAATGCAAAAACTCATCGGCGCCGGCGTCATCGTCTTCGTTCTCGTCCTCGTCGGCTCGCAATCCATTTACATCGTCGAACCCGGCAACCGAGGCGTGCGCGTCACCTTCGGCAAAGTTTCGGACGTCTTCGTTTCCGAAGGTCCGACCTTCAAACTTCCTCTAGTCACCCAAATTCACCCAATCAGCGTCAAACAGCAGAAACAGCCAATGACAACCGAATGCTACACTTCCGACCTACAGCAGGTGAACGCCGAGCTTAGCGTTCTCTATAAGATTCCCGAAGCCTCCATCGTCGAGCTTTGGAGAAACTATCAAAGTGACGACGGACTCCAAGCCGCCTACTTCCGAAACCTGATTCTCCCCCGCGTCACCGAAGCCCTCAAAGAAGCCGTGGCCACTGAAAACTCAGAATTGATCGTCCAAAAACGAGAAGAAGTTAAGAATAGAACCATGGAAGGCGCGCGGAGGAAACTGGGCAAAACCGCCCAAGGCGCGGAGCTAATTTCCATTGTCGACATCACGCTCCAAGGCATCGGCCTGTCCCCGGAACTCACCATCGCCATTGAGCAAAAGATGATTCAGGAACAAGAAGCCAAGAGAGCGGAATTTGTCCAAGACCAAGCCCGGATCGAAGCCGACACCGCAATCATCAAAGCCGAAGGCGAAGCGGAATCCATTCGCCTGCGCGGCGAAGCCCTGCGTCAAAATCCCACCTTCATCGACCTTCAGATTGTCGAAAAATGGGACGGTCAATCGCCCTTGGTTGTCAGCGACGGATCCGAAGGCGGCGTCCCAACGATGATTCCAGTGGACCCTTTTCAAGATCCGTCCCCATCCTCTTCGGTTCGATGAATCCGCGCCAACGCGCCCTGCTTGCCCTCTTGTTTTTGATCGCCTTTGCGGCCTTTCTGCTTTTCCTTTTCCCCGTCGCCCTGGCCTTTCTCGAACAGGCGACCCGGAACCTTCGCTATCTTTGGTGGCTGATTCTTTTGCTCGGCCTCGGCATTTGGCTTCTTTGGAGCGGCTCGCGCAAACCCTAGACTCATTGCAGGCCGGCAACCTTCCGGCGAAAACGCGGCCACTCAACCCAACCGTTGCGCAGGTTACAGACTCTCTCCGCATGGGCGCTCAGCAAAATCCAAGCGACGAAATTGTCGGCTTAATTGAGCGAGTCTCCTTCTTCAACGAAGAAACCGGCTTTGCCGTTCTTCGCGTCAAAGTCGCTAAACAGCGAGAGATCCTGACCGTGGTCGGCCAACTTCCCTCCGTTAACGCCGGAGAATGGATTCACGCCTCCGGCAACTGGGTGCGCGACCGCGAACACGGCCTCCAACTGCAAGCCGTCGCCATCAAAACAACCACGCCGGCCACGCCCGAAGGAATGGAAAAATACCTCGGCAGCGGCCTAATCAAAGGCATCGGCCCCGCCTATGCCCAAAAACTGCTCAAACACTTCGGCGGGCAAATCATCGACGTCATCGAAAATAGATCCAAATTGCTGGAACAAATCGACGGCATCGGGCCAATGCGCCGGCGCAAGATTCGCCAGTCATGGAACGAACAACGCCTCATCCGCGACATTATGATTTTCCTCCACTCCCACGGAGTCGGCACCGGACGCGCCGTGCGCATCTACAAAACCTACGGCGACAAAGCCATCGAAACCATCCGCGCCAACCCCTACCTCCTCTGCAAAGACATCCGCGGCATCGGCTTCAAAACCGCAGATCAAATTGCCCAAAAAATAGGAATTCCACCCCACTCCGTCCTCCGCGCCCGTGCCGGAATCCTTCACCTCCTCCGAGAAGCCGCCGCAAAAGGACACTGCCACCTGCCACAAAACCTCTTGCTGGAACAATCGGCAAAACTCCTGCAAATCGACGACGACGTCATCCAGGCCGGATTGCGCCAAAGCCTTGAAACCCAAGAACTCCTGATTTGCCCAAAGATCGAGGAAAACAACGCAACGCAAAAAGCGCCCAGAATGGCGGAAAATCGACAATCGGCGCTCGCCTCAGAAGAACCCGCCGTCTATCTGCCGGCATTGCGGCGCGCCGAACAAACCATCGCCAATCGCTTCCTTTCCTTAGCCGCTCGTCCCGCCGCCTATCCGCCGATGGACATTCCCAAAGCCATCCAATGGATCCAAAAGAAAATCGGAATCACGCTAGCGCCCGCGCAAATTCAGGCAATCTCCACCGTCCTCGCTCACCGCGTTGTTATCGTCACCGGCGGACCCGGCGTCGGAAAAACAACCATCCTTCGTGCCCTCCTCAAAATTCTCGACGCCAAACAAATCCCCTTTCTCCTCTGCGCTCCCACCGGCCGCGCCGCCAAACGAATGACCGAATCCACCAGCCAACCGGCAAAAACCATTCACCGCCTTTTGGAAATGGATCCCCAACGCGGAGGATTTCAACGCAACGAATCCCGCCCCCTCGACACCCAACTGCTCATCGTCGACGAATGCTCCATGGTAGACGTTCCCCTCATGCACCGCCTCCTTCGCGCCCTCCCCGAACACGGCCACCTTCTCCTGATTGGCGACGTCGACCAACTGCCATCCGTCGGCCCCGGCTCCGCCCTCAGAGACCTCATCGCCAGCGCAACCGTTCCCGTCGTCCGACTCACCGAAATCTTCCGCCAATCCGCCGGAAGCCGAATCATTGCCGCCTCCCACCAAATCAACCGAGGACAAACTCCGGCATTCACCTCCACTCCGTCCAATTCCGACTTTTTCTTCATCCAACGCGACGAACCCGAAAAAATCCTCTCCACCCTCCTTCACGTCGTCAAAAACCGCATCCCTCAACGATTTCAAGCAGAACCCATTCGAGACGTCCAAGTCCTCTGCCCCATGAACCGCGGCAGCATCGGCACCCGAGACCTCAACGCCGAACTCCAAAACGCCCTCAACCCCCCGCAACCAAACCAACCCGCCGTCAACCGCTTCGGTTGGCAATTCCGCCCCCGCGACAAAGTCATCCAAACCGAAAACAACTACAACAAAGAAGTCTTCAACGGCGACATCGGCCAAATCACAAAAATCGACCCCGTCGAACAAATCGCCTCCATCCGCTTTGACGACCGCAACGTTCCCTACGACTTCGGCGAACTGGACGAACTCTCCCTCGCCTACGCCATAACTATCCACAAAGCCCAAGGCTCCGAATTTCCCTACGTCGTCATTCCCCTCGCCTCCCAACAATACATTATGCTCCAAAGAAACCTTCTCTATACCGGCATCACCCGCGGACGCAAACTCGTCGTCCTCATCGGTCAACCCAAAGCCATCGCCATCGCCGTCCAAAACATCCGCTACGAACAACGTTTCTCCGGCCTCCCCCAACTCCTCCGCCCCAAAAACACTTGACATCTTCGTTGGAACTTTCCAGTTTTGAAGGCTTGAGGGCATTGAAATTAGAAAAAGAAACCACTCGACAAAATTGCAAAACAACACTTCCATAAGACAAAAATGAGCCAAACGAATCCCTACAAAGATTTCACAGACAGACTTCGACTCCTTGCCGGCAAACATCCCAATCTAATCGCTACCACGTTGAGCAACATTTTCACAATGCGTCTTATAGGAAACAAAACGCACGGAGACCTAGCAGAAATCGCCATAGCCGAATTCATCAATCAATACATGTACGATTTCCGCTCCGTGCATGTCGGCAAAGACTTATACAGAGCAAAGTCCAAAGAAGAAGACATCAAAATCATCAATGAAATGACCAAGATTGAATTCCCCGTCAGTCTGAAGGCTTACGGCGATGGTCCGCTTCAACTCTCCACGGACAAAAACTTCAGAATGTTTCCACGGCTGGAACAAGAAGGTGATGATATTGTAGGCAGAGAAAACATCGCGCCATTGCTTGCCGATCCCGCTTTCTCTGATTTTCGAAGAATAAATATCTTGCCTCTAATTTATGACGAGAAAGCCCAAAGTTGCAACATTCTCGTTTTTGATTATCACCGAGCCGAAACTGAGACAGTCAGAATTTCAAGAGAAACAAGCAATCGAGGAAGAAAGCATCCTGTCTATCGATTTTACAATGCCAACAACGCCTATATTTGCGAAGTGCGCTACGGAAACGCGGCCGCCAACGCTCTCCAACGCGGGCTATGGACTCACACGAAGAACGGTCTCAACTATTTTGACAGCATTACTAACGGCTGGATTGACTACTCCCAAAACCATGTTCTCGTTAAACTCTTCTCTCATGCGCTTGTTTCTTCTGAAATCGGCCATAGGAATGCTCTGGACAAAATCAAAGAGGACATTGTTCGCCTCAAAAAAAGCTCCTATATTCCGCCACTCTAATGCAAACACAGTCTTTCCTCTTAGATAATGAGATTCCTGATATTCCTTCAACCGAAGGCATAAAATATACAGGATCTAAGCGCAAGCTTCTTCCCTATATTCTTGCGTTGTCACAGAAGACGGGCGCGCAAAGTGTTTTTGACGGCTTTGCCGGTTCTACACGAGTCAGCCAAGCGTTTGCTCAGTCGGGATATAGAGTAGTATCCAACGACTTAGCGGAGTATTCCCGTGTTTTGGGCACTTGTTACCTAAAAAACAGAAAGCATCCGAAAGAATATCGACCGCTCATTGATCATCTCAATTCGATGCCTCCAGAAGACGGCTGGTTTACCGAGCATTACGGCGGCGAGATCAATCCCGGCAACAGCGGCAACGCAATTCAAATCGATGGAACCAAGAAACCTTGGCAGAAGAAAAACACACGAAAACTTGACGCTATCCGAAGAGAAATTGACGCCCTGAAACTAGACAAGATTGCAAAAAGCGTGGCCTTGACAAGCCTAATTTTAGCGCTGGATCAAGTTGACAGCGCTCTTGGCCACTTTGCTTCTTACTTGAAAGACTGGTCTCCTCGATCCTACAAAGACTTAAAGTTGCAAGTGCCTCGATTGTGGAAGAACCAAACCGCAAACACCGTGTTGTGCGGCGATGTTTTTCAAGCGCTTTCTAGCATTAAAGCCGACTTAGCTTATTACGACCCGCCTTATGGTTCCAACAACGACAAAATGCCGCCTTCCAGGGTTCGATACGCTTCCTACTATCATTTATGGACTACTGTTTGTAAAAATGATCACCCGTCCTTGTTTGGCAAAGCCTTCCGCCGGGAAGACTCGTCCGACGAAGTGGCGGCTTCAATATTTGAGGAATTTCGTACAAATGACTCTGGAAGATTCATTGCTACAGAGGCTATTGAACGACTATTGAAAGAGACACCTTGTCCATGGATTTTGCTTTCTTATGGTTCGAGCGGTAGAGCGGCGGCTGAGGAACTAAATGAAACAATAGAAAAGCATGGGAAACTTGTGGAGATTGTGGAGATGGATTACAAAAAGAATGTAATGTCATCTATGAAATGGACTCACCAATGGGCGCGAGAAATTGAGAAACCTAACAAAGAATTCCTGTTTCTAATAAGGAAGTAGCATACAAAAGCGGCGGCCAGTTCAAGTGATTGGATCTTCAAAAATGGAGCGGAGGACTTCTTCTAGGGGAATTTCTCCGGAGGCGGCGCGAGCAATGCCTCCTTCCCAAAGTGTTTTCATGCCTTGTTGTTGGGCGATGGCTTGGAGTTTCCGGGTGCGGAACTTTTCCATCACGGCGTCGCGGATTGCCTCATTGACGGCCAGCATTTCCGTTAGGGCGGTGCGCCCGGCAAAGCCGGTTTCGTTGCAGGTGTCGCAACCGCCGCCTCGACGCCAGGTGGCATCGGCTAGCAGTGTTTTGGAAACTCGCTTGAGCAACGCCGAGTCAGGCGGATAGGGCATGGCGCAGAGAGGACAGTTTTTGCGGACGAGGCGCAGTCCGAGGATGCCAATGATGCTGGAGGCGAGGAGGAAGGGCTCGATGCCCATGTTGATCATGCGGGCGAAGACTCCGGCAGTGCTGCCTGAGTGAATGGTGCTTATGACGAGGTGGCCGGTAAGGCCGGCTTGGACGGCAATGGCGGCGGTTTCGGGATCTCGAATCTCTCCGATCATGATGACTTGCGGGTCTTGGCGCATGAGGGAGCGGAGCGCGAGAGGATAGGTGAAGTCCCTCGCGATGTTGATTTGGGACTGACTGATTTGCGAGAGGTTGAACTCCACTGGGTCTTCCACAGTGCTGATGCTGATGCTGGAGCCGTGCTGTTCCACGAGGTGGCAAAGAGCAGCATAGATGGCGGTAGTTTTGCCGGAACCTGTTGGGCCGGTAAGCAAGAGCATTCCCGTTGGGCGGCTTAGTAGGTCTTTAAGAACGATCGAAGTGTTAACCTCGAAGCCCAGTTGATCGATGTCGAAGGCGCGGCTTTTAGGATCGAAGATGCGAATGACAATCTTTTCTCCGCGAGTGAACGAATGACCGACGCCCCCTCGAATCACCGGAAAAAACGAAAGCCGAAGCTCCACGCCGCCCTCGCCCGTAGTCGCCCGAGCATGCCCTTCCTGCGGACGCTCGGTTTCGTAGTTAACCAGATTCGCCATGACTTTCAAACGCGCCGAGATTTTCTCGGCCAGTTCAAGAGGCAGGTGCTCAAATTCCTGGAGAACGCCGTTGAGTCGGAAACGGACGACGAGGCTCTCATCCCACGGCTCGACGTGGATGTCGCTGGAATTCGCGTCAATAGCGTCTAAAATAACGCATTCAACCATTTGAGCAATATCGATCTCTTCGAGGCTCGGACTTCGTTCGACAATCTGACGCGTTCGATTCACAATCAACTAGTTTCCTTATTTTTGGGCACTTATTAGTTGGTCACTATAGAACGACTTTCACCAACCGTCAAGAATTTTTCGGAAGCCAATGAATTGTAACCAGTGGTCGGTGGTTTGTTTTGTTGAGTAGGAAGTGAAAAACAGATTTCTAAAAGAAAATCATTTCTTGAACAGCCAGCGGCTGATTAAACTGCGTCCTGAAACCGAAACAAAGTCCAGAAAATCACCAAACTGACAACCCCCAATCTATCCCGCAACCACTTGTCCGTCCCGCCCATGTTTTTAAAACTTGCTTGGGAATGAAACTCCAAACCCATATGGCGCACCCCAGACAAAGCGAAAACTACAACACATCAAAAACACCACTCTCCCAAGCTTTTCAACAAACGCTAAACCAGAAAACGAAAAACCCTAAAAACGCTATTGCCCGCCCGTTTCTTCCCACTGACGCAAGGCCTCCTGCATCCACTAATCCTCCCGCCTCATGCCCATCCTCTTCCAATCAGCACAAAGCCAAAGTAAATGTTTACCTCCAACAATCCTCCCTTGAGAATTCACTACACATCCTAAATCAATTCAGATTGGCGATAGTTTTCTCTGACAATTCCTGCTTCTGTGAATTCATCAACGCAATCTAGCTTCATCTATATCTCTCAAAACGATTTTCCCACAAACACCTACCATCTTCCCTAATTCTTCCCGGATGTGATAAACTTACCCCTCGCTTTCCATCCCTCTGCCCTATCGCGCAAGTTGCAAAGCCTATTGCCCTCATCTACTTCCCTGATGCGCATGGAAGAGGGACTCTTCACCTTAGCATGTAAGTTGTCAGAGAAGGATCTTTTGCACCCGCCCAAGCTATTTAGCGGAGTTGTTTTCTGCGGGAGGATTGGGAGCAAGTTCTGCTGGTGGCATATCCATTTCCCTATCCACGGCGCCGCCAAGAATCGGGGATAAGTCTTCTCTAACTTGCCCTGCGGCTCGCATTGTTCTATTGTGCGAAACTACTCCGCTAACGATTCCGGCGAACAAAGGTCTTGCTTGATGACTTGGCCATTAGCGCGCATTTGTTCCATCTCTTCTAGCGTCGGCAAGCGAATCGTGCCGTCTTCAATCACCAACATCAGAATGGCCTCCTAATTTGGTGCTATGGACATCCTGTTTACGGCTTTCGTGCCCCAATCGGATCACACCTTTTCCTCTCCCAAAGCGAAAAACTCAAACGAACGACACCAGTCTGTATTGACGAGTTCTTACAATCCTCAGTAATTGTTCTCTGTCGATGGTCGCCGTCATCCCGTCGAAAACGAAGCAGACGAGCTAGATTCACCCGATGCGGAGAAAGAAATGTTGGCAGAGGAGGAAGGATCGGTTGTTCAACAGGCAAAACCCATTCTGTCGCATAGGTGCTGTGGAGGGGAAGTTTCATCGAACGTTCCTGGTGTTTCTTGTATCGTGTTAGATTGAATCGTACTGCGATAATTCGGGGATGTGGATTAGGTGGGGTAGCCGTTGGGGTGGGTTTTGTGCCATTGCCAGGCGGAGTGGACGATGGTTTCGATGTTGGTGAAGGCTGGTTGCCAGCGGAGGGCGGCAAGGGAGCGGGAGGGGGCGGCGATTAATGCCGGCGGGTCTCCCGGCCTTCGGCTTTGTTCTTCGGCGGGGATTTTTGCGCCGGTGACGGTTTCACAAGCGGCGATGACTTCCCGCACGGAGTAGCCTTTGCCGGTTCCTAGGTTGTAGCAACCCACAAGGTCGGATTGGCTGGCTGTGACGTGGGCGGCGGCGAGGTCTTTGACGTGAACGTAGTCGCGCACGCAGGTTCCATCCGGCGTTGGGTAATCGGTTCCGAAGATTTTGCAGGAGGCCTGTTGTTTCAGCGGCACTTTTAGGACGTTGGGGATGAGGTGGGTTTCGACGCGGTGGTGTTCTCCGAATTGGTTGGTGGCGCCGCAGGCGTTGAAGTATCGGAAGGCGATGAAGCGAAGCCCGTGAATTTCATGATACCAACGCAGGATTTTCTCGAAAATCAGTTTCGATTCGCCATAGGGATTGATGGGATTTTGAGGGGCGTCTTCGGAGATGGGGACTTGCTTGGGAATGCCGTAGACGGCGCAAGAGGAGCTGAAGACGATTTTGCGAACTTGGGTTTGGATGCAGGCGTTGAGCAGGTTTAATCCGTTGGCGACGTTGTTGCTGAAATATTTTTCGGGCGCTTGCATGGATTCTCCGACTAGAGCCGAAGAAGCGAAGTGGATCACCGCTTCCGGGTTGGCGGTTTGCATTGCTTGACGGATTTGTTCCGGTTGGCTGAGACAGCCTGGTAGAAAGTCCGCTTCCGGGTGCACGGCGCTTCGGTGGCCTTCGCTCAGATTGTCGAAAACGGTGACGCGATGGCCTTGTTCGATCAATTCTTGGACGCATGCGGAGCCGATGTAGCCGGCGCCTCCTGTGACGAGCGCGTTCATGTTGAAGAAGGGAAATTGCGGAAACGGCTTGGGAAGTCAAGTTTGAATTTGCGGTTGCGCGTTGCTTTTGGTTTTTCCGCGCGGCTTCGGCTTTGTTTTCCCGCGCCGGGTCGGCGGGTCTGTTTGAGGGAAATGGCATCGCATTTGTCTTTTTTGGGTCAACGGCCGCGGCGCAGATCTGTTTTTGTGACGGAGCGGCGAGAAAAATCATTCGCTTTTTTGAAGAAATGTCTCCAATCTGTTTTCGTGAAGAGTCGCTGAATTCCAAACCATGGTTTTTGGGAACGTTATATTTTTGAGAGAAGAGTGGCTGTTCGCCGCTTTGGTGGGGCTGGGATTGGCGGCTGCGTTGCTTTTTGTTTCGTATCGGCGCCAGAAGGGTTCGCGGGGCGTCAAGCAAATTTGCTTTGTTCTTAAATTGTTGGGGTTTGGCTTGTTGATTTTGTGTCTGCTGGAACCGTCGTGGAGCGGGACGCGGGCAAAACCGGGCGCCAACGTTCTGGCGGTTTTGGCGGACAACAGCCAAGGAATGCGAATCCGGGATGCGGGCTCCGCCGAGAGCCGCGGGGAACAATTGTTGCGTTTTCTGGTGGATGAGCCGGCGCCGTGGAGGGAAGAGTTGGAGTCGCAATTTAAAGTGCGGCGCTACTTGTTTGACGCCGGCCTGCACGGGACGGCGGATTTTGTGGATCTTCGTTTTGACGGGCGGGCTTCGGGATTAGGCTCGGCTTTGCGGTCTTTGTCGCGGCGATTCGCAGGGCAACCTTTGGCGGGCGTGTTGTTGTTTAGCGACGGGAACGCCACGGATATTGTTGACGGAAAGTGGGATTGGGACGGCCTGCCTCCCGTCTATCCCGTAGTTTTGGGAACGGACGAGCCGGTGCGCGACATTTCTATCCAAAACATCGCGATCACGGAAACCGCCTTTGAAGACGCTCCGGTCACCATTCTGGCGGAAGTGGACGTCAATGGCTTCCGAGGCGGAAAAGTGTCGGCAAAACTGGCGCCGGCTTGGGAGGAACTAGAAAAACAACCTAAGACTCTGTCCGATGACGAAGGCCAAGCGAATGGAGAATTCGGCCTAGAGGAACAAATTCAAAAGGTTGAGAAAGATCGAGCGACGTTGCCTTTTCGGTTTCAATTTCGTCCGAAGAAGAGCGGAGTTTCCTTTTATCAGTTGCGGGTCGCTTTGGCGGAGGCCGAAGGTTTTGGATTGTCTGGGAAAACAACCGAAGCCACCTTGGTCAACAATCGGCGAGTGTTGGTGGTTGATCGCGGAGGCGGACCGCATCGAATTTTGTATGTCGCCGGCCGTCCCAACTGGGAATTCAAGTTTTTGAAACGAGCCCTTCAAGAGGACGATCAGGTTCACTTGGTAGGGTTGATCCGCATTGCCGAACGCGCGCCGCGATTCGAGTTCAAAGGCCGGCGCAACGAAACCAGCAATCCCCTCTATCGCGGCTTCGACAAACAAGACGAATTGACCGAGCAATACGATCAACCCGTGATGAGGCGGGACGGCGTGCGGGACAAAAGCGAGCTGTCCGGCGGTTTTCCCAAGAAGGCCGAAGAGTTATACGAATACGCGGCCATCCTTGTCGACGATTTAGAGGCGGATTTTTTCACCACGGACCAAATGCTTTTGATGCAAAAATACGTCTCCGAACGCGGTGGCGGCTTTCTAGCGCTGGGCGGATACAACTCCCTTGTGGACGGAGGCTACGACGGAACGCCCGCAGGAAACATGCTGCCGGTTTATTTAAACCAAAGCGCGAAAGACAACCCGACGGGCGAAGTGCGCATACAACTCACCCGCGAAGGCATGCTGGAACCTTGGATGCGTCTGCGTCCGAGAGAATCCCAAGAGCGAGAGCGGTTGGAATCGATGACGGCCTTCAAAGTCCTCAGCCAAGTGGGAGAACCCAAGCCCGGCGCAACCGTTCTCATGACGGCGCGAGAAGAGTCTACCGGGACGGAATATCCCGCTCTGGCAGTGCAACGGTATGGGAGGGGAAAAACAGCGGCCATGATGATCGGCGACCTTTGGCGCTGGCAAATGCGAGACTACGCAAGAACGGGCGAACAACCAAAGGCTTGGCGGCAACTCATTCGTTGGTTAATTGCCGACGCGCCCCAACCCATCGAAATGACAATCCACCGCGTCCCGGACGACGCCAACCAATCCGTCCAGATTGCAATTCGCGTCAAAGACAAACAATTCCGGCCGATGGAAAACGCCGCAGTCCGCTTAGCCGTAAAGTCCTTAACGCTCAAAGACTCGCGCGAAGCCGTGAATTCCGCAGTTTCCGAGACGGCGGCAGTCCATACAAACTCCGTGCAAATTACGGCAGAATCTTCGCCCCACGAAATTGGACTTTACGAGGCTGTTTATGTGCCGCGGCAGACCGGAGGCTACGCGGTGGAGGCCGTCATAACCGATAGGAACGGATTGACGGTTGGACAGGCTGAAGCGGGTTGGAGTTCGGACCCGGCGGCGGAAGAATTCCAATCGCTTCATCCCAACCGCGAACTGATGAGGCAAATTGCCAGCCAAACCGGAGGCCAAGTGGTGGACGCCGCCGAATTGAACGACTTCGCAAAGAAACTGCCCGCCCTCCAAGCGCCCGTGGTGGAAGAATGGACTTCCCCAATATGGCACAAATTTTGGATGTTTGCTTTGGCGATTGGATGTTTCATCTTGGAATGGGGCGTTCGCCGAGCTCAAGGCTTTGCATGAAAACGTTTCGTTGCCTCATTCTTCTTTTTCTTTTGGCGGGCATTAGGGCGTCGGCGGGCGAGCCTTCTTCTTCCGAACATCGCGCAACCCTCATCGTCGTTACCGGAATTGCCGGCACTCTCGAATACGAAACGATCTTTGCCCGGCGATCCGCCCGTTGGCGCCGGGCGGGAAAAACCGCCAACGCCAAAGTGCATTCCATCGGCGAAGAAGAACCCAACGAACAAAGCGACAAAGAGCGATTGCGATCCCTGCTGGAAACAGAAGCGCAAAAGAAAGAGGGAACACTGTGGCTTGTTCTCAACGGACATGGAACCTTCAATGGAAAAAAGGGAAAATTCAATTTGCGGGGGCGAGACGTCTCAGCCGAAGAACTGGCCAAATGGCTTGAAACTTGTCAGCGTCCGCTGGCTGTAGTGAACGGATTCTCCGCCAGCGCACCCTTCATCCAAGCGCTTTCCAAAACCAACCGCGTAATCCTGTCGGCCACGAAAAGCGGTTACGAAATGAACTACTCTCGCTTTGGCGGCTACTTCTCCGAGTCTATCGGCAATCCAGAAGCGGACCTCGACAAAGACGGCCAAGTGTCTCTGTTGGAAGCATTCTTGACGGCAACCCGCAATACTGAGGAATTCTACTCTTTGAACGGCCGACTGGCTTCTGAACACGCGCTCCTCGAAGACACCGGCGACCAGCAAGGCACCGAAGCTGATTGGTATCAAGGCGTCCGAGCAGTCAAAAAAACCAAAGACAACACCACGCCCGACGGACGCCGCGCTCACCAATTCCACCTTATCCAAAGCGAATTTGAGCGACGCATGCCAAAAGAACTTCGAAAACAGCGCGACGCCCTTGAATTCAAACTTCTAGAACTGCGAGACCGCAAAGCCTCCTTCAAAGAATCCGAGTATTACAAAAAACTAGAAGCCATCCTGCTACAACTCTCCGAATTCTATGCAACAGCCGAGGCCTTTATAGCAGAATCGCCAACTCATCCGAAACTGCCCGACGAATAAAAGCAATGCGCGCAACTTTGCGAAAACAAAGAAAATCAAAAGAGATTCCTCCGCAAAAATCCCCTCCCTCTTTCTGGCGACGGGCCGCGGGCAAGGCCTTATTGCTCTTAGCCGGAACTGCCTTCGCCTGTGCGGCATTAGAAAGCTATCTCCGTCTCCAATGGCCCTTCCTAACCAACAAAGAATCGACGCACTTCCATCCCAAAGCCGGTAGCATCAGAAAGCCCAACGCAGAGGTGCGCTCGACAAATAACCACGGCGAATTCTTTACCATCCAACGCGTCAACCGATTAGGATTCTTAGACCGCGAGCCCATAAGCCCGGAGCAAAGAGGAACAGGTTGTCATATTACCATTATCGGTGACTCTTTTGTGGAAGCCAGACAAGTGGCCATCGCCGATAAATTCCATGTTCAATTAGAACGGCTCGCCGCCAAAGAATTGCCCCATCTGAACATGACCGCATCAGCCTTCGGACGCGGCGGCACCGGACAAATTAATCAATTGCCTTATTATGACGAGTTTGCCCGGCATCTGTGCCCCTGCGTTTTAGTGCTGGTGTTTGTGATCAACGACTTCGGCAACAACCATCCGATTCTCTCCTCATTGCAAAAGTCCGAAGCGTGGGATCCAGAGCATCCCCCATTCGCTACTGCGGAAAAAAATGCGGACGGCGCCTTTTGTTCGCATTCGCCGGATCGGAATTTCCGCAGGCACATGTTGCCTCGCCCGCCTATGTCTTGGACTTCAAGATTGAGAAACTATTGGACCCAAAAATTCTACCTTGCCAAGTGGCTGTACTCCAAGCGCTTGTTATGGAAATACGCTCGCGCAGAGGCCGCTAAAGAAGGCCGCAAGGAGTCTGAAGATCTCCAAATGACTGCGCGGGTAAAACTTTTGAGCCAGCGCCCCCGTTATGCTTCTCTGACAAAAGAATGGCCGCCCATATCGAGGATAAATAGTGTGTTTGAAAGAAAAAATTTGCCGCCGATATTTGAGGAAGCCTTAGAATTTACGGCCTACGCCTTAGATCAATTCAAAACTCGCGCGGATCAAGATGGTGTTTCGCTGATTATATTGTCCACGCATACTATGGGCGCCCGAGGAAACCTGCCTTTTGATCGGATGAACGCATTGGCCAAAGAGCGCGGCATCTCCATCATCGATCAAGCGGATTACATTCGCCGCCAAGGCGGCCGAATTCCGGATGTGCATTGGAAACATGACCGACATTGGAACGCAACCGGCCATCAATGGGCGGCGAAAGCCTTGTTAGAATACTTGAAGGAAAACCCGCATATTTGCCGCGCTGAATCCAACAACTACAATTCCGCAGACACGACGCAACAAGACTAACCTCCAATCCCCCAATCAATATCTCTAATATGCGCCAAGCCGACAAGAGTAAAGAAATACGCGGAATAAAAAAGCCATCCCTCGCGCAACGTCTTCGCAAGATTGCGGGAAGAACTTTGTTGTTTCTAGCTGGAATAGCCTTCGCCTGCGCAGCATTAGAAACCTATCTCCGCCTCAAATGGCCATTCCTAAACGGCGAAATCCTCTCGGACTTCCATCCCCAAGCGGGCATGATCCGCAAACCCAACGCAGAAGTGCGCTGGACAAAAGAACACAGCGAGTTCTGGACGGTTCAGCGCGCCAACAGCTTAGGCTTCTTAGACCGGGAGCCTCCAAGCCCGGAACAAAGAGGGACAGGTTGCCATATTGCCTTTATCGGCGATTCTTTTGTAGAGGCGAGAGAAGTCTCCCTCTCCGAAAAATTCCACATCCGTTTGGAAGAGATTGCATCCAAAAGCTTGCCACATCTCAAAATCACCACTTCGGCCTTCGGGATTGGCAACACCGGGCAGATTAATCAATTGCCCTATTACAATGAGTTTGCCCGACCTCTGCGCCCCTGCATTTTGATTCTTGTATTCGTCCAAAACGACTTTGCCAACAACCATCCAGTCTTGCAGGCATTAGACAGCGGAGGCTGGGATCCCAATCACAATCCGTTTACTACCGCGGCAAGAGGCAAAGACGGAAGACTGCAATTGGAGGATCCCGATTCAAAGTTTATGGAGCGCAGATTGCCGCGGCTGCCAATGTCTTGGGCTTCGCGGGTAAGAATCTACTCGTCTAAAAGATCTTATCTGGCCAAGTGGCTGCATTCCAAGTTGTTATTATGGGAATATACTCATCCGGGGGCGAACGAGGATCCGGAGTTGAATATGTGGGTAAAGCATTTGAGTAAGCTCCCCGGCTATGATTCGCTGGCCAAGGAATGGCCGCCTTTAACCGAAAAAGGAAAACATGATCATCCGTACTCCATATATAGTGTTTTTGGGAAGAAAGATTTGCCGCCGGTTTTTGAGGAAGCCTTGGAATATACGGCCTTCGCCTTAGATCAATTCAAGGCACGCGCCGAGCGAGATGACATTCCGCTACTCATCTTGTCCACGCATACTATGGGCACTCGCGGAAACTGGAATTTTGACCGCATGAACGCTTTGGCCAAAGAGCAAGGCATTCCCGTTATTGACCAGACAGCCTACATCCACCGCCAAGGCGGGCAGATTGAGAATGCGCATTGGAGGCATGACCGACATTGGACTCCGCTTGGCCATCAATGGGCAGCGGAGGCCTTACTGGAATACTTGAAGGCAAACCAGCATATTTGCCGCGATCAGCACGGCGAACTGGAGTAGATTGGCCATGTTAAGAACAAGATGTAGGACTTGTTTAAATTACAAAATCCACAATTAGTTTCTCCACAATTTTTCAACGCGGCGCATTTTGCAGAGCTTTTTAAGATATGGATACTTTTGTGCAGACTCAACTCAATGATTATCTTTGCCCTCGTTTGTAAAGATATAATAAGGTCTTTAGCGTTGTAGTATCTCGTCGATTAATGAGTTATTTTTACCCGCCATTTAGGCGCTTCAATGTTGTGAACTTCAAACGTCCATTCGGAAAACTTTTCCGCCGTCGTGACAATGGCGTAAGCATCGAAGTTATAGTGGCAGCCGGCTCCGTAAACACTGTCCGGTGCGGCGTTAAGCGTGAACACGCATCCATCGGTGAACCGCTGTCGTGGATCGGATTCAAGGGTTGTTTCCAGCGTCCGCCGATCGGCATTCAATAGCGAGGCCCCGTCCCCTTCTTGCCAATGGCGGTGAACGCCTTTGCCGGCAATCAGACGGCGCATCATAGGGTTCAAGATGCTGGAATGTTGATGCGCTCGGATCACGGCGCGGAGTTTGTGCGACTCGGTGCCTGAGTGGATAAGAATGTGCTCCGTGGCATTCTTCCCGTAAATCCAAGATCGACCGGGATTGTAGGCAAGGGAAGGTTCACTACTCAAAAGAGAAAAATCATTCCACATAAATCCCAACGTTGCCGGAGACACCGGACTAGTAGGCGTGAAGTCTTGAAGTTGAGACATAAATTGCCTTCGCGCCGCGGGATCCAAGTCGCTTAAAAAATCTGGATGCTTTCTAATATAATTTTGTTGTCGTAAAACACCGAGAAGTTGAAAGCCGATCAGGTCCTCTTGCATCAATAAACGAGCGGGATTATAGCCCGGTTCCATGCCTCCGTGATTGCATTGAGCATAATTAGTTCCACAACCTAAATAGAGGACGACGGGAAGAAAATCATAAAGCCGCATCGGTTTCCGCACGTCGTAGCGGCGACCAAACTTTGCCGCAAGTTCCGCAAAAAAGCCATATCGCGCCGTCAGTGAAATGTCTTCGTGATTTCCTCGAACAAGAAACACCTTTTCCGGATTGGCCAGCAAAAGACGCAACAAGGTATAAACTACTTCGACACCATATATTCCTCGGTCCGTGTAATCGCCGAGAAAAAGAAAAGAAGTTTTTGGAGCGGTGATTTTAAAACCTTCCAAAATGTTTTGTTTGTTGAGCGTCCAGAGAAAAGAAAGTAGCGAGTGAATGTCTCCATGAAAATCTCCGTGAATGAACAACTTCGAACCTGAAGAAACATCCAACTTTTGCGCGAATGGACTAAAAGAAAGTCCGTTGCGCTCGAAATAAACTCGCGAAGTGTCGAAAAAGGCGCCGAATTCAGGCGCTTCGCCAACCCAAAGATCCGCCTTGGCCAATCGACTCGATTGAAAATGTCCGAACGCCGCTTCCAACGCTCGGTCAAACTCCTGCGAAGTTTGGAAGGGAAGGGTATTTCGAGGAGGAAAACGGCCGTTGAGTGCCCGGTTTGCCGGCAAGCGATCACATGCGCTTTTCCAATCAGCAAACGACGCATAACTCCAATCGACGCTGGCGCGTTCTTTGTCAATCAGCGAAATTTGCGCCGAGACTTCCTCCCACAAAACAACAGCCAACGATACGACCAAAAAGCCAATTCTTGCTTTAATCATAAACCAAAGAATAAAGTCTTTTCTCTCCTCATGCAATCTTTTTTTCATTCCTCCACGGCCCCATTGCGTCCAGTTCGTAAAGACCTCTCTCCTAACAAAATCTTAGAAACAACTTGCCGTCGACGTCTTCCCATACTGGAAAGAAAAAATAAAAAATTGCCCCATTGTTGCTTTGCGCCTTTCCAATCTTTAAAAGTGTTTAACGGGGCGATTCACCTGAGTCTCTCATCCTCAACCGCGATGGAGGGAATTCCTCTCCTCCAACAGCCGATCGAGGAGATCAACAAAGCACAAGGTAAAAACGGAAAACAGCAACGACTTAAGTTCTTTATGACGACGAGAGGCCGGTGGCTTTTGGGATTATGTTTGCCATATTGCCTCCATCCCTCATTCTCCTTGCCGTACACATCTCGAAATTACGACCTCCACTCTCAACAACTCTTTAGCCCATATTGATGGATTTGTGGGATTTGGGTGGGAGGCTTTCTGTCGATGGTCTTCGGAGAAGGCTTAAGGGATTACGCTTCTAATGAGGTAGAATTATGATTGCGCGGCGGCGGCGCGCTGTGGCCGATAATCTAACCCAAACAACAAGAACTCAAACACGCCTCTGACAGACCACCCAAGCCCAACAGCCAAGTCGTTCATCTAATCTGTCACAAGAACACCAAGCGCAAGAAACGGGAACTTCTGAAGCCGAAGAGCTGTCACTAATCCCCAAAGCCGTCTTATATCAAGCACACGACAGGATTGCCATAGCGGAACTTGCCCTATGAGTTCGGTGACTGAAACTCGCCTCAAATGGAACTCACAAGCAAGCGTTCTTGGATAGCGCGACTTTGTTCGATGAGTTAGGCAACTGGAACGCCGTCTAGTATCGCTTTTGTCCTTGCACGAAGAGCGCAAGATGTAGAAACGACTCTGGCAGTGATCTCCACGCAATCGACGATGCACAACTCCATGCCCTGTTTCTTCGATTGTTGTATAACTATTATGTATGAGTGAGTGAAATGTCTTTGCGCAAGAGGCATTTCGCGCGCTGTTTGGTTCGGCTCAGGGAAGTTCGCTATCAATGAGAATAGGTTGATCTGGCGCAATGCGCGCTCTACTATGGTTATTCCAGCGCAAACATCCGTTCTTCATACATTTTCATGCTACTGGCAGGGGAAAAACGATCATGTTCTGTTGAGATTTGGAGGCATTGAGAATGGGGATGGTTGTTCTTTCCCGAAGCGCAGCGAGTGGATTCATTACAATGCCGGGAAGTGTCAGTTGCGAATGGCGCGGAATTCCGCTGTCTATTATAGAAGATAAGGGGAACGATTCATTAGGATGAGGAAAAGTGCAAGTTATCAGAGGAGGCAGAGCGGATTGTTCAGGGAGCGCAAGGAAGTTTTTTATGATCCTTGTCAAAGAGGGGGTCGGTTGGGGAAGTGATTAGATAGGGTTTGGGCGAAGAAGTTGGGATGGCATTAGGAAATTTAGGGGAAAGCGTTTATGCGAGGGTTTCTACTCAAGTCATTTCGTCGCATCGTGATGTCTTTATAGGAGAAGTTTCACTGGATAATATGGCAAGTTCTGCACTCTACTAGAGGTTTTTAGTGTTTGTTTCTCTCGTGGTTTCTTGGATTATGCTTCGATAATTCGCTAACTCGGTTTAGTCAGTAGGGATTTCGTCTCATGCCGATTTTTCCAGAGGTAGTAATCAGCAGGGCTGTCAACTGGATTTTGACTTGGCTTCGGGATTCCTAAGGCGGAGTTTTTTTGTTGAGGAATGGTGGGGGCGAGAGGAAAAATAGAACGGAATATGGAGAAGGGAGATAAGTGGGATGCGGAGAAGACGGTGGGGCTTCCTCCGTTTTTCACTTCTTTATCTCTTACTGTATATGTTCAATAATATAAAATCTAAACTCACAATTTCTAATTTAGCGGATTGTGTAAAAGGGGCTAACCCATGGTCATAATATCGGAAAAACTATTTCTTCAGGTAGAGTAGGGACGCTCGCTGCTTTTGAACAGAAAAAGGACAGAGAAGAATGCCCGAGCCGCTGCGTAATCTGCCGAAGAAAACATTGTCAAAGGCCGGCAAAAATGTTACCCACGAGACATGGCGTTGTACAATTCCACCGTTTTGTGGCAGAAGCTTGAAAAACGCTTCTTCCTGATTGCCGGACCGTGCGTTATCGAAAGCGAAACTCTCTGCTTGGATATTGCCGCCTTTCTGGCGGAAATCTGCAGACAACTAGAAATTTTCTGCGTTTTCAAAGCTAGTTACGACAAGGCCAACCGTTCTTCGGCTAAGTCGTTTCGAGGTCCCGGTTTGGAGGCCGGCCTCGCCGTGCTGGAGACGGTGAGGACAAAGCACGACCTTTCCTTGCTTACCGACGTTCACACCGAATCCGAAGCCAAAGCGGCTGCCTCCGTCGTTGACATTCTTCAGATTCCCGCTTTCCTTTCTCGGCAAACCGACCTTCTTCAAGCGACAGCCGAAACCGGTCGCATCGTGAACGTCAAGAAAGGCCAGTTCGCTTCTCCGCAGGAGATGAGAAACGTCGCCAACAAATTGGCCGACTTTGGCAATCGTCGCGTTTTATTGACTGAACGAGGCGCCTCCTTCGGCTACCACAACCTTGTGGTCGACATGCGCTCTATTCCAATTATGCGACAGTTCGGCTGTCCAGTAGTTTTTGACGCTACCCATTCCGTGCAACTTCCCGGCGCCGGAGGCAGTCAATCCAGCGGGCAACGCGAGTTTGCGCCCGTCCTTGCCAAAGCCGCTGTAGCCGCCGGCGCCGACGGCATTTTCATAGAAACGCATCCAGAACCCGAAAAAGCGCTTAGCGACGGCCCCAACATGATCCCGCTTTGCGACCTGCCTCAACTGCTCAGGCAACTGCTGGTTATACGAAGAGCCGTCGAACAATCCCAAAATGATATCGACGCCGGATAATTGCTTCCTCATCCCAGACGGCAAAGCGAATTTGACTGTTCCCAATCCCTTGAATATTAGTTAAATTGCTCTTTATATGATACTCGTCGTCGACAACTACGATTCCTTTACCTACAACCTCGTCCAATACCTCGGCGAGATGCAGGCGGTCATGTCCGTCCTCCGCAACGACGAAATCAACGTCGAGAAAGTTCAAGAACTAAATCCCTCTAGAATCCTAATCTCTCCCGGTCCTTGCACACCCAAAGAAGCCGGACAATCCAACAAAATCATCCAAGCCTACGCCGGCAAAAGGCCGATTTTAGGCGTTTGTCTTGGACACCAGTGCATCGCCCACGTCTTTGGCGCCCAAGTGCGCGTCAACTACCGCATGATGCACGGCAAAACTTCCCCAATAAAACATAACAACCGGGAACTCTTCAAAAACCTCCCCAATCCCTTCACCGCCACACGCTACCACTCCCTAATCGTGGAACGAGAAAACCTGCCCGACTGCTTGGAAATCACCGCCGAAACCGAAGAAGGCGAGATCATGGGAATCCGCCACCGCCAACTACCCCTCTGGGGCGTCCAATTCCATCCCGAAAGCATCCTTACCGAACACGGAAAAGAACTTCTCAAAAACTTTCTCCACCTTTGCTAAATTGCCGTTCCCAGTTTCTCTTCCTTTAGGCCGTCGCTCACCGCCCCACAAATCCGCTCTCTTCCTCGCTCTTTTACAACTCCCTCAACGAGCATTCGCCAGACAAGGCATCCAAGGAAAACCGCTTCTAAAAAAACCACCGCAACTCGCCAAAACCATCACTAAGCCGTTGCAAAACGATCCAAAAACCAAAAAAAACAAATCGCCATCCGCCAACGAAAAACGAAGAAAAAGTCGAAAAGAGGCAAAAAAAGTTAGGAAAATCGAAAAAAGGGTTGAGCTCACGGTTGTTTTTTGATTTTCTTGCGCTTGTCAACACACGGCGAGTTGATTCCTCTATCGGGTCTCCCCGCTGAAGTGTCACAGTTTGATATGCACAACGCGTCGGGAGATTCGATCGTCTCTTCCTGTTGGCTTCGGCAAACAGGCAGGAACTCGCGCTTTTTAATCCGCTGTGTGTTGACAACCGGCCTGGCGCGGGAAGAGGGTTTCCCAAAGGCGCCGGCCAACTCGGAGAATACAGAACAGATCAGATACGCAACTCGACATGAAGAAAGTAACATTTTACTCGAAACCGCTTGACGATTCCAACGGATTGGTCAAGGATTGCTCCAACGAATTCATGGAGCAGAACGAATCAGCGATGCAGAAGCTTGCGATGCCTAGCCACTCCACTGCCGGGCTTTTGGCGCGCATGGTCAAAGGCGTTGTTTCCTTCCTCCAAAACCTCCTTTCCCCGCTGACGCGCAAGGAGGGCGTCAGCTGCGGCCAAGAAGTCTTCCGCTTGCGCGAACTTTCCCAAACCGCCGCCATCGGCGCGATTTACGGCCTGCTCTTCGCCGGCCTCCTGCTCGCGCCGTTCCAAATCAAATCTTCCGTACGTCCATGCTCTAAAATCTACGCTTGGAACATACACTTGTTCCCAGTTACCCCGGAGAACACAATTCCGCTTGACCTTTGCTTGGAAGATTTTGGCGAATTCATTCCTGCCTATCATCAGATTGGCACGGATTTGAGCCGAGAAATCCGAGAAATCAAAATTGACTGGGCAGAATGCCGAGAAGACGCAACAGTTGACGCTGCGATATGTTTGGGTGCATGCGGGTTAACTAGTATCCCGGTTGGTAGCAAAAGGGTTAGAGATTTGATTAGGGACATAATCAAAAATAATGCAGTTCCCGAAGCGCATCTTCCTCCATTAAAACCGGGAAACCCGGGAAGAAACTACATAACCGGATGCGCTTTGATCTGCACAGCAAATTGGGCACTTGCCCGGCGCGCATGTTGGACAGCGCATAATCGAGCGTACGACGAAGCTCATCGAAGAGCCAACGACAAGGTGAAAGATTTAGTGGATAGTTGGCATCAAAATCAAACCAGTCAAAGCGTGGAATGCGGATCCGATTTGGGTTGCGGCCCCGAAGGAGCATGGGAGGGAACAATTAGACCCAGAGGCCATTAAGGAAAGGAGAGAAAACCATGAACAAAGACAACACATTTCAATATGTTCGCCAAATTATGCTCGCTACGGTATGTAGCGTCGTCATTTGCGCAACAATAGCGGCAATCGTCGCTACTCAGACACGAAAGGATTACGCTACTCTGGAACACGTCGAGGAAAGCCTTGCCCTTGCCCGTTCTTCATTAGCCAACGCAATTCAGCAAGAGGCAAAAACTACGGGCGAGAAAATCGCTACATTAAGTGAGAAAATCGTTGCGTTGCAAAAAGCCATTGAATCGCTGGAAATCCCGCAAAGATCAACAACAGCAGAATCAACTCAAATGGACGAAACTTCCCATCCAGATTCTGTGCCTTGTTGCGGCGGAGATGAGCAGATCAATTCTTCCGAATCCGCATCAGCACAAAACGCAGATGAAGGATTAATTAAGAAAGAAATGGCTGAACTCATGACGGAAGCCATGGGGGAAATGGAAAATGACGCCGCAGAAGCCGACTTATTCCGATCCATGCTCGACGAAGAGGAACTCATTATCCTTGCTGAGAAAACCACAAGAATCCAGGCTGATATTGAGGAAACTTTTGCCCCGATATTGGAACTTATTCCCGGGCCCTATAGTGAAGAAGATAGGAAGTACATGGGGTTTATTAATGCTATCTTTGCAAATATAGCCGAATCGGAGGCAATGATGGAAATGCAAATTGAGCAAGATGAGCAAGAAATGGCTGTGCCCCTCGAAGAGAGAATGAAACTAATTCCACCAGAAAACCCTACGGAAGAAGAAATGGAGGAATTTGAAAGGATTCAGCAGGAAACAGGGCGATTCATGCGCATGCTGGAAGAAGCGGCAAGCCAACAAGAATAGCTTGCCTCTTCGCCACTGCCGTTGACCTTTTTCAACCGTCGGGTTTTGCTCGGCGGTTTTTTCGCATTTAGTCCTTCAATCAAAAACAAATTCAAAACATCGCCAAATCATAAGGCCGCTGAATTCTATTAGCCCTAGATGCCAACGCCAATTTCACCATTTACAACCACCCTCCGACGTCCATATCTCTTGGATCGCGTCAAAATCAATAAAGACGATGCCAAGTAGAATAATCGCCAAAATGATCCCAAAAACAACTCACACATTATTAATATACATTCAAAACATTGCCCGAATCAAAATGAGGACTATAAGCGCAACTAACGGCAAAGCAAACAAACACAAAATAGACGCTATCTTTTCTCTCTCGCATCATTCCGCATTAACTTGCCGTTCTTTTTTCAATCCGTCAGAATTTGCCCTGCAGTTTTTTGTTGTTTGCTTTTGGATTTTGAGTGGGCAGAGTGTTTGGAAACGGTCGATGAGAGATCGCCTATTGCCAAATCGTCCTTCGTTACATTTCATGAAAATTTGTTTGTTGTCGTTGGTCTTTTTGTTTTCGACCGTCGCCGTTCTTTCCGCCGAAACCAACAAACCCGCCTTGCGCGGCCGTCATTGGATTGCCATTGCCGGCAAGCCTCTTGCAGCCTCAGCCGGCGCCAAAATCTTTGATCGGGGAGGCAACGCCGTGGACGCGGCCTGCGCTATGTTGGCGGCAGTTTGCACGATGTACGACGATCTGAGCTGGGGCGGGGAAACCCAGGCGTTGCTTTACGATCCGCGGTCCCAAAAAGTTCAGGGCATCAATGCGCTTGGCGTGGCTCCCGCCGAGGCGACGGCGGAGTTTTTTCTTCAAAAAGGGCGCCATTATCCGCCGGGCAAAGGCCCTCAAGCGGCGGTCACTCCCGGCACTCCGGGCGGATTGATGGTCATGCTGGCTGAGTTTGGCACTTTGTCGCTTGCCCAAGTGCTGGAACCGGCTATGGAACTGGCCGCCGGCTATCCCATAGAAGCCGCCATTGCCGACCGCATGGAAGAAGACAAGGCGATAATCAAGCGATGGCCTTGGTCTAAAAAAGTCTTCTTGCCGCACTTGGGCGAAGAGAGGGAAGCGCCTTATCCCGGAGAGATTTTCCGGCAAGCGGATCTTTGGGGAACATTGCAGCGGCTGGTGGAAGCGGAAGCCAAGGCTAAGGCGGCCGGCAAATCCCGCGAAGAGGCCATTTTGACCGCTTATGACCGCTTCTATCGTGGCGACATTGCTCTGGAATTTGTCTCGGGATCTCGGGCGCAAGGCGGATTGCATACGCTCCAAGACCTTGCCTCATGGGAGGTTCACGTCGAGACGCCTCCCAAAGTTTCTTACAAGGGTGTGGAAGTGTATAAGCTGAGTTGCTGGACTCAAGGGCCGGCACTGCTTCAAATGTTAAACATCTTGGAAAACTTCGACTTGGCCGCGCTCGGCTACAACAGCGCCCGCTACATCCACACGCTTTACCAAGCGATGAATTTGGCCTTTGCCGACCGCGACTTTTACTACGGTGATCCCTATCATCCGCCGAAAGAACCCATCAACGGCCTCCTTTCTAAAGAATACGCCAAGTCGCGGGCCTCTTCAATCCAGTGGAAGGAAAACAATCCCGCCGTCCTTCCGGGCGATCCTTATCCTTACGAAGGCCGCGTCAATCCCTACCAAGACTTGATCGACAACTGGCATCAGACGGGCAAAAACCGCCCTTTGTCGCCCAGTCCCGAATCCATCACCCGCTATCATCAAAGCTTTCTGGCCGGCACCACCACCATTCAAGCCGCCGACGCTGATGGCTGGGTCGTCTCCATGACGCCCAGCGGCGGCTGGCTGCCGGCCTGCATCGCCGGCAAGACCGGCATCGGCATGAGCCAGCGCATGCAGAGTTTTGTGCTGCGCAAAGAAGAAAGCCCGTTCAACGTCCTAACGACCGGCAAAAGGCCGCGAGTGACGCTCACCCCAAGCATCGCGCTAAAAAATGGAAAACCTTTTTTGGCCTTCGGCGTTCAAGGAGGCGATGCGCAAGACCAAAACCTTTTGCAGTTTTTCCTCAACGTCGTCGAATTTGGAATGGACGCGCAAGAAGCCTGCGAAGCGCCCAACTTCAACAGCAAACAACTGCGTTCCTCCTTCGGCGGACACCAAAGCGATCCCGGCAGACTCATCCTCCAAGAAGACACCCCAAACTGGGTGCAAAAGGAACTTACCAACATGGGCTATCGGCTTGACTACGAGCGCAAAACTTCAGGCCCCATCACCGCAATCCAGTTCCATCAGAAACTCGGCACATTCCAAGGAGGCGCCAGCGATCACGGCGACGACTACGGCATAGTTTGGTAACACAATTCTACCAACCCGCATTCCCACCGCGCGAAATTTGAATTCATCACTTTTTAGAAAACAAAAAACCTTCACTTTCATAAAAAAGATGAAAGCGAAATTAAAAACCCAATCGTCGTTTGCAGGCAACAACCCCTGATTGCGAACGAACCCCGAATCAAAAATCACAAACTAAACTTCCGATGACGGCTACAAAGTGGCGGCTTGGCGGCGTTTCTTTTGCATTCGCCGGCGATAAAAGAGGACAAAGCCCAAGGCAAACAAGCCAAACACAAGCGCATATTCCTCCGGTTCTGGAATCAAGGCTGCGGGAGTGCTGGAAACCATTACTCGAAAACCGCTAGAACTCGGCGTGCCCAAAGTGCCGGCCGCCGCAAAATAAGGGCCGAAGATGTAGTTGTAATAATACTCGCCGGCGGTGTTGACAGCAAAGTTGGTGATGGATTGAGACAAAGTGCCTTGCCCCCTCCACGAGACGACGTCGTTGGTGGAATAGCTGAGCGAACTTGCCGCGACTCGAATGCCCACGATGTCCACACTTCCGTCTTTTTCCATATGAATGTGACTGATGGTTCTGGTGACGGAAGGCGTGGTAATCTGCGGCAAGCTGGCAGAGTTGGCAGTTAAAGAATAATCGACCGCACTGCGATTCCCTGCAAAGAATCTAGTGCCGCCGGAGGTGTAGGGTAATATGCTTCCTACTGTCTCGAAACCTGCGACCGATTCCGTTGTGGAGATGGTGACGGCGCCGGATCGAGAAGCAGTGGAGCTGCCGGAGAACGTCCAGATGGTTGTGTTGGTGTCGCTTTGAAGGGGATTGATGGTGAGAATCAACTGCGCTTGGCTCTGCTCCAAAGAAACCAAGAAAGCGCCGACACTACCAACGCCACGAAAAGAGACCTATGCCCGCTTGCCGCTTGCATATTGTAAGGATAGCTTTTTCATCACTTCAAACATAAAAATAACCGTTAAATAACTGTTCTCCTGACTTTCCTTAAGGAAAGTTTCTTTATTTATAATCTCTTTTCCGCCTCATGTCAACCCTCAAATCCACAAAAAAGTGAAGAAAAATTCGTTGAAAACGGCAAAATCCACAAGAAAAGAGCGCGAAAGGAAGTTCGAGATGGGGAATTTTCCTTTGCCTTGTCGTCAAAATAGTCGGCATCCAATTTTTCTCTCCGCAAGCCCGCGGAATCATCGGGGCGTGGTTTCGCCAAAAAAAGAAATTTCGCCGCATCTTCTTCAATGCGCTTGTTTAGCGGTTGCCGCTCTGCTTGAGCCGGGAACGTTCCGTTATGCGTCTGCTTTCTTCGGGATGACTCGCACTGGACTGTTTTCGGAGGCGGATTGGGAGTCTGGGGATTTTTCGGATGTCGGAGGAGTTTCTTCCGGCGTTTCTGTAGCCGGTGGTTCGGGGGATGCGTCAACGGGATCGCTTTCTTGGCTGGCGGATGTTTCCGGGATGGTTGTATCTGCCGGGGCGGATTCATTCGGCGGCAGATCTGTTTCGTCTTTTGTTTTTTCGGCGGGTTCCTCTTTTGAAGCGAAGGACTCTGGGGCGTCATCCTGCGTTGTGTCGGAATTTTCCTCGGGAAGAACAGGGATTGCGTCCCCTTTGTCTTCGATCAGGGATTGGGCGGGTTCTTCCGGTTTTTCGGTCGACGGCGCTCTTTCCGGCGTTAATCGGATTCCTCCGCAGTAAGGCAGTGTCCATAAGCTGAATGCCCCAACCGGGCTTTTGATTACAAACCCTCGGGCCAACCGGGCGGAGCGCAGGAATTTGTGCCGCAGAAGGGTCATTTCGTTTTCCAATTCGGAGATTGCGGCGTCTAGATTCTCGAAAGTTTTTGAAATTCGTTCGTTGGCTTGAATGCGGGCTTCGAGATTCTGTTTGGCGGCGTCCAGTTCCGCTTTGCGGGATTGCAGCAGGCTGGCAAAGTTCTTTTTGAACTGCTGGATGTAAGTTTGCAGAAAGTCTTTTGAAGAGCGGGCGGGCACTCTGGGAAGGATGCTTTTCAGGTGGGTTTCGACGCATTTTTCCAACGCCGCCTTGCCTTCGGGCAGGAGACGTTTCCGCTTCTTTTGCGGCGCAAGCGCATTTGCGTTGTTGGTGCCGAGCAGACGGCGGCGCACTTTTGCCCGGCTTCGAAAAAGAATTCGATCCCAAAAGGTTCTGTTGACGGGGATGGATTCGGCATCCAGTTGGATGGCGCATTCTCCCGCCGGCGCGGCCGAGGCGTTGAAGGACTGGACGGAGCGGTGGTAGACGTCGTGTAGGGAGAGTCGGGCGCGGTCGAGCGCGATGACGAATTCGGGCGACGGACGGGCGCCGCCGGAACTGGTGTCGAGTGTATTTCTTACCAAAGAGGCTGTTTTTTCGCCGATTTGTTTTTGAAGTTGTTCCATCCGGCGTTGCCAGGTTTTGCCAACTAAGTCGGCGAGGCAGTCGTCGGTTTCAAACCAGTCGTCGATTCCGGCCAGCATGGATTTTTGAAGTTCTTCGCGGATTTCTTCGGCGAATCGCGAGGCTTCTCGGCGGGCGTCCGCGTGCGTGTCTTCAAAAGCCTCTTCCCAATCAAATTGGGCGAGTTTCTTCACTGCCAGCAGTTGTTGATCCACTTCCTCGGCCTCTGCCTGCAAGCGCCGTTGCTGTTCGCGGAAACGAACCACAGAATCAGCCGAACAATGGCGCGACATTTCGTCCCGAAGATCGTCTCCTTGCCGGAAGCTGTCGTTCATCAAATCGAAAAGATAGTCGCTACTGTTCAGATATTCCGTCAGGTCTTCTAGAAAAGCGCTGAAGTCATTCGGCCTCTCGGATTGGAGCGGCTGGATGGGCGGTTCCTCTTGTGTCGGGACGTCGGAAGACTCTCCGTCACTTGCTTGGAAATCGCCCGTCTCTGCTTGTTTTTCGTCTTCGGCCTCTTCATGGACGGCATCTTGTTCGTCCGCGCTGCCGGTCTGAAGATGTCGCGAGGCCGCGTTCAACAGGTCGATGGGATAGATTTTGAGGCGGCCTTCTTGGGACGCCTTTCGCAGCGCCGCGCTCATGGTCAACGATTGAAAGGCGTCAATGATTTTTTGCGGGCTCTGGCTTTCCAAGCTCGGCTGCAAACTGCCGTCCGGCCTCAGGTCTCGCTTGGAGGAGTCTATGTTGACGACCAGAAAGACGCGGCTGAATAGTCCCAGCAGGTCGTTGAACTCCTGAAAGACTTGCTCCAGAAACAGATTGTCGGTTTTTACGACGAAGACCGCGCAGGCCGCGCTGTTGCGGAACTCCCTGGTCATCAAGTCGTAGCCAAACTTCATGCGGCTGTAAAGACCCGGCGTGTCCACCAGCACGATGCCGGACTCATTCAACTCCTTTGCCGCCAAACCGATGTCAATCCGTCGAATCGCCTCCGGGTAGTCCAAGCCGGGGTCAAATTCCCTTCCTTGTTCTTCCGCTCTTCGGATGCGGTCTGCCAAGTTGGCGTGGGAATCCTTGATCAAGACCTCCATCCCGACCTTGTCCGTATTAGTTTCGCGCCCATTATAGCGGGTCAGCCGGATTACGGATTTTTCCCCGTGACGCACGTAAACTAAGCACGGATAGGCGGGAAGCGAGGTCACTTCGCTCACATAAGCGCCGCTGATGGCGTTCATCAAGGTGGATTTCCCGCTTTTGAGGGGGCCGAAAATTAGAAGATAGGCCTGTTGCCCCTCCACCTTGTCGATCAAAGATTTGAGGCGGTGCTTGACTTCGTTGAAACCGGCCAAATTCAATCGCAGCACGCCTTCCTGCGAATCCCGCTCAATCCGGCCGATCACAGCATCCAAAGCCGCGCCCGCAGGAATCAAGGCCCTTGAATACTCCTTACAAAAATCTGATATCTCTGTTTTCATTCCTTTGCGTTCACTTTAAGCCTTTCCCAAGACAAACTGCAACGAGAATTTTGAAGAACATGGAAGTCTCGACTTTCCTGAACGCTAATCTTTGCCTTTCGCAAAAAGAAAACATTTTTGCCGTTCAGATTGGCGACTTTGTAGCAGAACTGTGGAAAACAAATCCGACTTTGGCCATTTTCTCAACCGCAATCGCAATCAGCGCAACGGCGGCCTCCCATAAAAACCAGCAGCGGCTAACCGCGCGTTCCCATAATCCGAATTCACCGCTCTTTCCGAAACAAGAAAAACTCCGCTTGGGAAATCCCAAAAGCGGTTGCTCTTGAAAAAACGAGGCCAACCTCAATCCAAAGGCCAATAGCCCAAACCACAGACCCCCAACACTAGCCAGAGGACTTTGACCCCCAAAATCACTAGCCACAAATCCTCAATCCCCTATCGCCCAGCCTTCTTCTGCCTCTTCTTGAAAAAGCCCTAACCCCCCCAAAAGCCTCCGACCACTTGGTTCGCCAGCGCAGCAAGTAGCCGGCTACAAAGTGGCGGCGGCTTGTCGTTTCCTTTGCCAGTGGCGGCGATGAAAGAGAACAAAACCCAGAGCAAACAAGCCAAACACAACTGCGCATTCTTCCGGCTCAGAGATGATGGTGCCGCCATGAAAGCGAAGCGAACGGCAAACTCAATACAACCAATTCCCATCAGCGCAGCAACTAGCCAGCTATATGTCACCAGCCGTGGATCCCCGCAAATACCCGGCTGTTGGAGGAGGCAGGAGAATCTACAAATCACAAGATACCGACCACGAAGCTATGGTGGTTTGTCGTTTTTGTCGCTTGCCGCACAAACAGCCAAAAAATCCGCATCGCCAAACCAAGGCTACAAAGTGGCGGCTTGCCGTTTCTTTTGGAAGTGGCGGCGGAAGAGGACAAAACCCAAAGCAAACAAGCCAAACACAAGCGCGTATTCCTCCGGCTCAGGGATGATCCCGCTGTGAATGCGCAAAGTCACTCCGTCTCTGGCAAAGTTCGGCTCCAACGTCGCCCAGGCCCCCACATTCTTGATGAAGAAATCCCCAATCGGCTTCTCCAACAAACCTGAACCCACCCAAGAAGACGCCTGCCCATTAAGAAGCCCATAGTTGAAAGTGCTGCTCACCCGAATGCCAATATTATCGGCGGCAGTCACATCGTTCATGAACATCCGATTAATAGTTCGGTTGACGGGCGTCGTGCCGATGGTGATGGTGGGCGTGTTGGTGGCGGTGACGGCAAAGACGATGTTGCTCTTGCCGCCGCCCGGAATTCGGGCATTCACTGAAGCGATGTCTAGGCGGTTGGTGCTGGAAGAGAGGGGAGAGAGGGTGATGGTTTGGTTGGAAGGCTTGTTGGCGTTGTAAATGTCGCTGGCCGTCTGCCAACCATCGGCGCTAGAAGCGTTGCCGCTGGTGCGTAGCGTGCCGGGGGTTGCGACGGTGGAGGAGCCGGAGAAGATCCAGATGCTGTTAGTGGGGGTATCCTGGCTGGGATAGACATCAAGGATCAACTGCGCCTGGGCGTTGTCCCCCCCCCCCCCCCCCCCCCCCGCAAATGCAGGCGACGGCGGCCAATAAAGATAGTTTTCGTTTCATAGGAATCTAGTTTGTTGTCAAAAATCTCTTTGTTTCTAATCCTTCCTCCGCAACGAGTCAAGCCCTAAATCCACAAAAAAATGAAAAAAGTTAAGAAAAGTTCTTTGTAAAACGGGAAAAAGCGCAACAAAAGGGAATTCGGGCTGGGAAAATTCATAGTCTTTCCCCTTGCCGTTGCGGAAAAAGAAAGTTTTTGGAGCGGTTGCCGCTTGTTGTGGTCGTGATTTCTTTCTTCCGCAGCCAAGTAGTGAGTGGGATTCGATTGAAGGATTGGCGAGCAGAAGAGCGAGAACTGGTTGTTTTGGCGCGCAGTTTGTCGGCTTGTGGATTCTTTGGGTTTGGAGAGTTTTGACAAATCCAAAAGCCATCTGAGACAGATTAGTATTGGCTTAGTCATGGATCCTCAGCGGTTTTGCCGATGGAAGAGGATTTTGCGGTATTCTATTAAAAGCGACTCTGTAAGGGTGATCTCGTTTTTAGAATGGCAAAGTCTCGTTGACTTGCGCGGGGGCAGGGACTATGCTCGGCTTTGTGTTGTCTGAAGGTCGCCAGTCAGCGAAGGAAAAGTTTATGGAGTTTATTGCTACCAAGGGGCTTCGGTTGACGACTCAAAGAAGGGCCATTATCGACACGGTTTTCAACACCGAAGAACACTTTACCGCCGAACAATTGCTGGATTGGTCTCGCCGAAGAGATAAATCGGTTTCTCGGTCGACTGTTTATCGGACGCTTCCTTTATTGACGGAGAGCGGGTTGGTTCGGGAGATAGATTTTGGCAAAGACTACAAGTTTTACGATCCAAACTACGCAAACCACCCTAATCACAACCACATTGTCTGCCAGGATTGCGAGCGCATTGTGGAATTTGAGAGCGAGAAAATCGAAAAACTGGAGGCGGAAATTACGCATAACCTGGGATTCCGCCTCAAATCGCAACGAATCCAAATTACCGCCAACTGCGAAGAACTCAAGAAGTTGGGAAGCTGCCGCAATAAAGAATGCTCTTGACCAATCCCCGGTTCTTTGCCGATGCCCTCGTTGCGCGCTTGGCTGAGTCAAACTTCGAAAGGCAGATTTGAGACCGTGGCTTTATAGCGGGAGATTCCAGATTGCGTTTTGAGGTGGAGAGACGTTCCCGGTTCCCAGAAGCCCCGTTTGACAAATGCCAACCCGATTGTTTGTTTCCCAGCGTCTGAGTAGGCCGCGCTGGTCAAGAATCCGACGGCCTTCTCTTCGGTGTTGAGAAGCGCGCCGGTTGCGCCGGAGAGATTGTCGTCGCAGGCCTCCAACACGACGCCGACAAGACGACGATTGATTTTTCCGACGCTCCGAATGCGGTTGATCACTTCCTGTCCGATGTAGCAACCTTTTGAGTAGCTGATTGTTTGCTCTTCCCGGCCAAGTTCCGGCGCGAGAATAGCGGGGGACATGTCGATGGGATGCCGGGGAATTCCCGCTTCGATTCGGAGGATTTCCAAGCTGTTCCAACCGCAATGGCCGCCGCCGAGTCGCAAGGCTTGATCCAGCAGGCGCGCTTGGAGTTTTTCCAAGGATTTCCGGGGGACGAAAACATCGTAACCGTCGCTTCCCGTGCGCGGATGCTTGGCGAAGTAGCATTCGCCGATGGCCGGGATGGTTTTGCGGAGGACGTTGCGCAGATTTTGCGGTTCGCGCGCGGTGTCGACGTCCAAAGATTTTAGAAGATTATTAGAAAAGGGGCCTTGAATCGAGAGCATCCCAAAATGAGGGGCGGCGTCTACAATTTCGACGTCGTCGGCAACCATGAATTTTTGAAAGCGCGCTGTGAGAGGTTTGGCGGTTCCCGGCTCCAAATCCAGCAGAATTTCTTCCGGCAGGCGGTAAATGGAGGCGTCGCCTTGAAGGATTCCTTTGCGGTTGGTGATTAGGGTGTAACAACCGGCGCCTTCTGCCAGCCTAGCGACGTCGTTGGTCACCTGGCCGTTTAGAAAGCGGTGACGATCTTCGCCCAGCAAGCAAAGTCGTCCGCGGGAAGAAAGATCCAAAACGCCCACGCAATCCCGCAAGCGTTTTGCCTCGCTGCGCGTCGATCCGTAGTCCAGAATGATCTCAACGCCGTTCAGTTTGCCGAAGTTTGGGGCGTTGTTCTGTTGTTTGTCTTGGGTCATGATTTTGGCGCCGGGCGCGATCGGTTCCTTTTTCCAAATACTGGACGTTTGCCGAAGACAAGGCAACGGTGGATTTGGAGACGATTTTGGAGATAATAATTGTTCATTGGGAAATGAGGAAGCAGCTCTTTCGATTGTGATTTCGGTTCCCCTGCGGCTAAACTCCTTCGCTATGAATCTTGAATCCCGAGTTTTTTGCTTGGCTTTGTTCGTATGGTTGGGAGGTGTTGCGTTTTGTTGCGGCGCCTCAGACGTTTCTTTGCCCGATCCGTTCGCCGGGGAGATTGATTTTGGCCGGGACATCGCGCCGATTCTTGAGTCCAAGTGCGTGAAATGTCATGGGAAGGGCAATAAGAAAGGAGGGTTTAACTTGGACAGCCGGGAGAAGATTCTGCAAGAGGCGGATTCCGGCCCCGCAATTCAATTGGGAAATAGCGCAGAGAGCTATCTCGTGCAACTGGTGGCGGGAGTGGATCCGGACAACGTAATGCCGCAAAAGGGTTCGCGGTTGACGGAGAAGGAAGTCGGATTGATTCGGACGTGGATTGATCGGGGGTTGCCTTGGGAGGAAGGTATCCGTTTTTCCAAAAAGCCCTCTTTGAATCTCAAGCCCAATCGTCCGGCCATTCCAAAGAAGGGAAACGGCTTTACACAAGGAAACCCCGTGGACGCGTTTATGTCGGCCTACTTTGAGAGGGAGGGGTTTGTTCCTCCTAATTCGGTGGATGATCGCACTTATGCCAGACGGGTTTATTTGGATGCCGTTGGGTTGCTTCCTTCGGTGGAAGAGTTGAAGGCGTTTATTGCCGATCGCAGCTTTGACAAACGGCGGCGCTTGGTGGAGCGTCTGTTGGAAGACAAACAGAACTATGCCGAACACTGGTTGACTTTTTGGAATGACTTATTGAGGAACGACTATCGCGGAACTGGCTTTATCGACGGCGGGCGAAAGCAGATATCGGCTTGGCTGTATCAAGCGCTGGCAGACAACCAGCCTTATGACATGTTTGTGCGAAGCCTGATCACCGAAGCGCCCGGCGCAGAAGGATTCCTCAAAGGAATTATCTGGCGCGGCGTTGTTAACGCCAGCCAAACCCCCAACATGCAGGCAGCCCAAAATGTGAGTCAGGTTTTTCTGGGAGTTAATTTGAAGTGCGCTTCCTGCCACGACAGTTTCATCAACGATTGGAATCTGGAGGATGCCTATGGAATGGCGGGAATCTTTGCGGAAGAGCCTTTGGAAATATTTCAATGCGACAAGCCTACGGGGAAAACTTCCCAAGCAAAATTCCTGCATCCCAATCTGGGAACGATGGACGCGAAAATGCCGCGCAAAGAGCGCATGAAGACATTGGCAACCATAATGACCAGTCGGGAAAACGGCCGTCTGAGCCGAACCATCGTCAACCGATTGTGGGCGAAGTTCTTCGGACGCGGCCTGGTGCCAACGCTGGACGATATGGAGCAACCATCCTGGCATCCCGATCTGTTGGATTGGCTGGCTGCGGACTTGGCGGATCATGCCTACGATTTGAAGCATACCATGTCTTTGTTGCTTACTTCTCAAACGTACCAACTGCCCTCTTTGCCGTCCCCAGAACGCACGGAAACCGCAGAAGTGTTTCGCGGGCCGCTGATACGTCGGATGACGGCGGAGCAATTTGTGGACGCTTTGGGTTCGTTTACGGGGAGGGGCTTCCAAACTCCCGCCAACGACGAGATTGATTTGAGCGCCGGCCTCCCAATTGACCGCATCCATTTCCTGCGGGAACAGACTCGCAAAGCCCATTGGATTTCGGCGCCGGCAAACGATGGCAACAAAACAGAGACCGCGTTTTTTCGAAAGCGCTTTCAAACGGACGGCCCAATGGCCGACGCCTACATTGCCGCCGCCGATTCGTTCCATTTATTCGTCAACGGAAAACTAGCGGGAAAAGGAAAGGGACAAACAAAAGTATTCCGGTTTGATCTTCAAAATTACCTTGCGGCGGGATCGAATCTGATTGCGCTAAAAGTCGCCCGTTCCGAAGAACAAACAAAGCCGGCGGCAGTATTTGCTTTGCTTCGCCTGGCGCAGGGCAAGCAGAGCAAAGAGAAATTCCGATATTTAGGCTCCAACGACACTTGGATTTGCCATACCGAATCTTCGCCCGGCTGGGAAAAGGAAAATTTAGAAACCTTGGATTGGAACCGGGCGGCAGAACTGGGAGACGCTCGCAGAGGCCCGGCAAATATCGAGCCGCGGTTGATCGCCAAAATCAGCGCCGCCGATCAATTCGGCGCAATCCGCGCTTCTTTGGCGACCGCGGATGCTTTGACTCGCGCTCTTGGGCGGCCGAACCGCGAGCAAGTAGTAACCGAACGCGCTTCCACCGCAACGACGCTCCAAGCTCTTGAATTGACAAACGGGAACACATTGGCGGAGAAACTTTCCGCCATCGCAAGCGATTTGATCGCCCAAAAAATGAGACAGCCCCAAAAAATAGTTGAACACCTGTTTGGGGTCGGCTTGGGACGAGCGCCTTCCCAATCCGAAATGAAAGCCTGCGCCGCCTTTTTCCGCGAAGGCCTTACCCAAAACACAGTCGAAGACTTTCTTTGGACCGTCATAATGTTGCCCGAATTTCAACTTGTCTTGTAAATTTATTCCTCTACAAGCGAACGTCTCGCGCCAATTCCTCGAAGAGCCTTGTCTTCCGCAAACCGCCAGCCAGATTGCCCGCTATTTTGCGAACGGAACATTTGGCGGGCGCTTTTGGATCAAAACGGAGAAAGATCGGCCAAAGTGGTCTGGATGAATCAAGGATTGAAGTTGGCGAATCCTGGACGAAGTGAGGACGTCTGCCAGCCTTCCGTCTTTTGAGAGACGGCGAAGAATGTCCGTCAAAAACTTTTCTTGAGGCTGAATGCCCACGGTTTCCAACCCCTTTGATTGACCGGCTTCTAGAAGGGCGGTGTAATTTACATGGCTAGTCAAGTCTTGTTGCCCTGGATTTTCAAGCAAATTCAAGGTTTGTCGATGCTGGGAATAGGCGCGAAGCGTTCCTTGACGCCGGCAAGGCGCGAAGAATTCTTGAGCTGCAAGGCCGTAATCAATGGTGAACAAATAACCGACGGCAAGACGGGAGGCCGCTTGCCTCCACCAATGCGAGGCCGCAACGCTAACCTCCGTGGTAAATCCGTCCGGGAGATGCTCAAAAATCTCCTCAGAGAATTCCTCTCCCAAGCCGGCCGCAAGACTAGAAAACGTCTCAGGCAAAATGCACCAATGCAAATTCCCCTCCTTCGCAGTCACCCCCCATCGCCGCCAAATTCGCTTGACCGCGTCCCAACAAACGCGTTCCACCGGAAAGGCGTCCAGCAATTCGTTAGAAAAAATGACGCCCGAAATGCTTCTTCGACGGCATTCTTCCCAAGATTTCATCCACTCCACCTTGGAAGAATGCCGTTCCAGCCGGCGGTTCTGGCGGCATCTCCGGGTTTCCGACGGTTCCATAATAAGATACCTGACCCTTTCGTAAGTTTGAGGATGGTGTCTTCGGCAGTGATTTAGGATATCGCAAGCCAACCGGCCGTCATGAGCGCCGGCCTCAACCCAGATCGGGCATTCGTCGACTTGTTCTTTCGTCCACCGCCGCAATTGCTCGCAAAGAAGCGCGCCAAACAAATCGCCCACGCTTACGCTGGTGATGAAATCGCCGGATTTGCCAATCCGATCTTCGGCCTCGTAATAACCGTGCAGAGGATGATAAAGAGCCAATTCCATAAATTGAGCCGTCGAAATCGGCCCTTGCCGGGCAACGGTCTCGGCGATAATCGACTTCAATCTGCCATCCTCGCTCTGCATCCTTCCGCATTCCTTAATCGATTCGGTTCATAAACCAAAGCATCCATCTATTCAATGAGGAGTCAACGGCCACTTTTTTTGCGGGCAAAAACAAAAAAACACAGCGAACAAATTTTGGCGGCAACGCAAACCGTTTCGGCAAAAAAAGCGCGGAAAAATTCGGGGAAAAATGATTCGGCAACGAAAAAGCTCAAATAACAAAGGAAAATGGCTTCAAAAAAAATCGAAAAAATCGAAAAAAAGTGTTGCCAAAGCATTGGAAATTTGATTTAAAAGTTCCCGTCGATGAAACGGCTTCAAAAAAAATCGAAAAAAAGGTTGACTTTGGGGTTGTTTTTGCCGAAATTGATCGCGCACACGATAATCAGATAATAGACAAATGAGAACAAAAACGTTACTTATCGCGGCTGTGGTGGGTGCAGTGAGCATGGCTACTGCCTTGGCACAGGAAGTAACCTCGGTGAACGCCGTTGGTTACGTAAACAAGGAACTGGCTCCCGGATTCAACTTGATCTCGAATCCGCTGAGCAACGGAGACAACGCGCTCGCCGATGTGATTCCTAGTCCTCCGGATGGCTCGGTAGTCTACCTGTTCCAAAACGGGCAGTGGGTGTCGTCCGCTTTCGACAGTCTTATTGGAGGTTGGGCAACGCCTCTGAATCTTCCGGTTGGCGTTGGCTTCTTCTTCAACAACAAAGGAAACGAGGCCGTCACGGTCACGTTTGTCGGAGAAGTATTGCAGGGAGATGATACCAACAAGACGGTTCCCGAAGGTTTGAGCATCCAAGGCTCCTTGGTGCCTCAAGAAGGCGCGCTGACGACCGACCTCCAATTTCCGGGAGCAGACGGCGACGTCGTCTATTCGTGGGTCAACGGCTCTTGGGCTACGGCCTCATTCTCTTCCTTAGTAGGTGGATGGTCGCCAGAACCCAGTTTGACCGTCGGCGGCGCAGTTTTCGTTGACAAATCTGCGGAAGCGGAATGGGATCGGAATTTCACAATCAACTAACTTTTCAATTCGAAACAAACAACAAAACTAGATACATTAACTCGACATGAAGAAACTACTGTTTGCTACATTTTGTGTTGTGGTTGCTTTGAGTGCTAATGCTCAAGGAACTCTCGACTTTAACAACATTCCGTCTCGGGCTCAGGTGAGCGGACCTGACGGGGTTCTCGGAGAGGGCTTTACCGCTCAATTGCAATTGACAGATGGAACCAATGTTGGGGCTCCGGTGAATTTCATCGTCAATCCAACTACCGGTGCCGCCACCGGCCTTTTCAATGGAGGCTCTCGCACCATTGAAAATGTTGCGGGGCCCGGTCCGGTGAACTTGCAGGTTTTCGTCACCAATGCGGATGGAAGCCTCTTTGGAACGTCAGCTCCTTTCTCTCAACCGTTGGGAGGCCATGGAGATCCTCCTGCCACTCCCGGTGCTCTTGCGATGCAGTCGTTCACCGTGGTTCCTGAGCCTTCCACGATTCTGTTGACGATTCTTGGCGGCGGAGCGTTGTTGATGTTGCGTCGGCGCAAGTAACGCGGCACTCCCAATTGATTTCCAGTTCGGCCGTCCTTTTTGAAGGACGGTCTTTTTTTATTTTCTTCGAGGAGTTGACGAAAGTTGGATAGGAAATGTAAATTCTTCAGATCCGAGGCGCGTTCGTCTATCGGTCAGGACACGGCCCTCTCAAGGCCGAGAGACGGGTTCGATTCCCGTACGCGCTGCCATATTACTTCGTGGAGATGACGCCGTTTCAGATTATATTCAATCCTTTGAGCGCCAAAGAACTTGCCGGGATGCCCAAGAACCTTCAGTTGAGCATCATGGGAGATTTTCGGGGTTTTCCTCAAGATATGCGGTCGGTAGATATGGATCGCTTTGGGAAGCTCGAGCGGAACGGAAAAAAACTATATCGATACCGCTTGGGTGATTATCGGGTTTATTTTGAACGAAACGAGCTTGGAATTGTGATTCATCGGATTTTGAACCGAAACACGCTCAAGGATTTTTTGTTTCGGTCGAGTCTGCCAACGGGAGAAGATGAAGCATTAGAGCAAAACCCGAAATTCTGGGATTTAATAGAAGCCAAAAAGTTGCGAAAAATTTCCCGGACGGAAAGAAAGTCGTTGCCGGGTGGTTCCAGAAAGCGGTGATAAATCCCTTCGCGCTTCTTTTAGGATTGCGCCATCCAAAGCGGAGTCGCGCGAGGGAAATTCTGAGAAAGTCACTTGAGTTCTTCTCCCAACTCCACGTTCCAATAAGCAACGTCCAGAAAGTGCTTCCAGCTGGAGTGGTTGTGTGTCTTGAGGTTGACTTGCATAAAGGGTCGCCATTTGGGTTGCGTTGGCTTTCGGATCAGCTTCATGTTGGCTTCCCGCGGCGTTCGATTCGCTTTTTTTGCATTGCAGGGGATGCAGGAGCAGACAATGTTTTCCCAATGAGTTGCTCCTCCTTTTTCGCGGGGGACGACGTGGTCTAAGTTTAAATCTTTTCGCTCGAAAACCGCGCCGCAATACTGGCAGGTGTTCTTATCTCGCTCGAAGATGTTGTGGCGGGTGAATTTGACTTCTTTTTTTGGAAATCGGTCAAACATAACTAGAAGGATCACTTGCGGGATGCGGATGCGAAAAGAGACGGTGTGGATGTGGTTTTCTTTTGTCTCTTGTCGGGAAAACGAGCGCCACTGGCAGAAGTCAAAGGTCTGGAAACTTCCTTCCGCATCTTGATAGACCACTTGAGCGCGGCCTTCAAAAAGCAAAGTTAACGCTCGTTTGGCAGTGCAAATATTGACTGCCTGCCACAATCGGTTCAACACCAACACCGGACTTTGTAGTAAAATGGAAGGTCTCATTGGACTGCGATGAGCGAAATCATTATCATAAACGGCAAGGATTCGTCAAATGAAACGACACTCACTGTAAAGATTTGAGTGGCAAAAATTTCTCGCTTTTGACTTTCTTAACTTATAGCCTTCAGGAATCTGTGGATTAGAATCCTCAATTGATTTGGGAAAATGAAAAATTGCTTTCGAAAATTGCTGTTTGTTCTTCTGTTGATATTCGGCGGCTCTGGAAATGCTTCGGAGGTCGGCGAGGAGTATGTGTCTATTTACAGACTGATTAACAAGGGCGACGAAGCTCTGGATGCCGGGCTCCGAAGCGAGGCGGCGGAATTCTACAATGACGCTCGCCAAAATCTGGTTGATTTCAAGGACAACTATCCGTCTTGGAACCGCCAAGTCATCCATTTTCGGCTCAAATACCTGGATGAAAAACTGGCGAACCTGCCGCCGGTAGATGATTTCTCTTCGATCTTGCCCATTGCCGATGATGGCGCTTCGGCTTCTGAATCAGACGGAGTTCCGTCTTCGGATCTAAACAAGCAAACGAAACTGCTTGAAGGGCAGTTAGCGGCCGCCAACGAACAATTGCGCCAACTGACGACCGACAACGCTTTGTTGTTGTCAAAATTGAGAGAGGCCATGTCTGCCCGACCGGCGGATTTGAACCCGGCCGAATTCCAAAAAGCCAAAACCAAGATATTGGAACTGGAGAAGGAAAAAGAACTTATCGAAGTACATTTGCAAAAGGCAACTGAATCCAACGCCAAGAGCGAGCAACCGAAAGAGGAATCATTGACGATTTCGCACTCCGACTTGATGGAGAGAATAAAGCGAATGCAGAACGAGAACGAAATTCTTAAACAGAGCGCCAGCCAATTTATTCAAGAATCCGAAGCCGCATCCACCGCCTCGCTCCAAAGACAGAACCAGACGCTTTTACGAGAAAGAGAAAAGCTGCGGCAACAATTGGCGGATGCCGAATCTGCAAACAAAAGAGATTTGACGCAAAGCGAACCGGCTCAGGCCTCCCCGCCAAGCGGCAGCGATTCAGAACAAACAATTCAGGAGTTAGAAAAGGAAAACGGCGATCTTCGCGTTGCTAATGAAGCGCTGATGCAAGAGAATGCCATCCTCAAAAAGGCCGCCGCAAAAACGGTTTCTCCCGTCGAGCTAAATGCCTCCGTGTTCGAGGCGCGGATTCAGTCGTTGGAAAAGGAGAAAAATGATCTTCAGGCGCAACTGACCAAAGCTCGCCGAACGCAACCTCGAGAAAAACGAAGATGGTTGCCGAGAATCGGCCGCCAAGGGCCTCAAGAAGTCAATTTTTTAGAAGCCCGCCTTGCCGTCTTCGAAGCGGAAAAAGAGCCTTATACCGCAGAAGAGCTAGCGTTGCTTGGCGACGATTGGGATGTTGCGTCCGTTTCGGAAAAAGCGGACTCAATCTCGATTGAGGACGCGCAGATTTCACCGGAGCTGGTGCAGTTAGAGTCCTCCGCTCGCGCCGCGGCCCGAGAAGGACGGTTTGACGAAGCCGAGAGCCAGTTTCGCGAGATTCTCCAATTGGTTCCCAATCATGCGCCGAGCTTAGCCAGCTTGGCCTTGACGCAAATGAAGCAACAGAAATTTGAGGAAGCGCAAACCAACTTGGAGACTTCTCTTGAGTTATCTCCGGAAAATTCGTACGCCTTGTTTCTCATGGGGCTTTTGAAAGTTAGTCAGGAACGTTACGACGATGCCGTGACGTTTCTCAGCCGGGCAACGGTTTTGGATCCAGACGACGCCGAAGCCCAGAACTATTTGGGAGTGGCCTTGGCTGAAGTGGGGCATCGCAGTCCGGCGGAAACAGCCTTGCGAAAAGCCATTCGGTTGCGGCCGCAATACACGGATGCGCACATCAACCTAGCCATTGTTTACGCCTCGCAAAGCCCGCCCTTCAAAGCATTGGCCAAGCATCATTACCAAAAAGCGATCAACGCCGGACATCCTCCCGTTCCCCGGATTGAGCAGTTGTTGAACCAAAACTAAGCCAATTTCGGATTGTTTACCTTGGCGAACTGCATAAGTTCTTTGGCGTCGAATCCAGAATTCCTTACAGGCAGGTTGTGAAACAAGCGATGGAAGAGCTACTCGTCCCCACAAGCGGGCGAGGATTCTACGAAATCACCGGCGAGGTGAGTCGTTGTTTGTCGTTGCACAAATTCTCTTTGGGATTTATTGCTCTTCACGTTCAGCACACCTCGGCGTCTTTGCTCATTCAGGAAAATGCGGATCCCGAAGTGCGTCGCGATCTGGAGAGATTTTTTGCCCGGCTTTGTCCGGATGGGGATCGATTGTTTCGGCACACTTGCGAGGGTCCGGACGACATGCCTGCTCATATTCGGACGGCGCTTACTTGCGTCAATGTGACGATTCCCGTCAAAGAGGGGATGCTTGCGCTGGGGACTTGGCAGGGCGTTTATCTTTGGGAGCATCGCCTCCGCGCTCATCGTCGCCGCATCCTTGTCTATCTCTGCGGAGAGTAGTCGATGTTTTGCAGAGGATATGCAAACGGAGCGGCGGTAAAACTTTGTGAAGATTCTAGCCTCTCATTTCAGCGATCCTTTGGAGAATTTGGCTTGCGATGAAGTATTGCTGGATTTATGCGACTCCGGCGCCGTCGAATCGGCTCTCCGCTTTTGGGAATCCCAGGAGCATTTTGTCGTGTTGGGTTACGGAAACAACTTGGAGGCCGAAGTGAACCGCGCCGCTTGTCTTCAGCGAGGAACTCCGGTATTTCGCCGATGCTCTGGCGGCGGCGCCGTGCTTCAAGGGAAAGGTTGCCTCAACTATTCTCTGGTAATCTCTTTGACGGCGAATGAGGCTTTGGCGACGGTGGACGGAGCCAACGAATTCGTTATGCAACGGCATCGCAAGGTAATGGAGAAGTTGATTGCGGCGCCGGTGTTCGTTCAAGGGCATACCGACCTCGTTGCAGACGATTGCAAGTTTTCCGGGAACGCGCAGCGGCGAAGGAAGTCCAGCCTGCTCTTTCACGGCACTTTTTTGATGGATTTCGAGATTCCACTGATGGATCGGCTCTTGTTGATTCCCTTGCGCGAGCCAAGTTATCGATTGGGACGTTCCCATTCCCGTTTCACCCGAAATCTGCGACTGCCCCGAGAGCAAGTCGTCGCCGCGCTGCGCGAGCATTGGGAGGCGGAAGAGGAGTTGGAATCCTTTGACTTTGCCGCCGTGCGGTCGGTTGCTTTGGCTCGACGCGGCGATAAGCGATGGTGTTGTTTGTAGAAAAAATTATACGAATTGTTCGCCGAATAGTTGTTTCATAACAATGCGTTCTTGCTTGATAACAACTAGAAGACTGGCCGCCGGCCTTGCGGGTTCGCTGTTCGGGGTCGCGCTTTTGACTTGGGGATGGATTTCGGTTTGTTCAGAGCCTATCATTTCCGAGTTTCTTGCCTCGAATGCAACGGGATACAGAGATGACGACGGCGACCGAAGCGATTGGATTGAACTGCACAATCCCGATTCGACGGATATCAATCTTGAGGGTTGGTTCCTCACCGACGACCGCCAAAATCTGCAAAAGTGGGTTTTCCCTTCCACACCGTTGGTCGCCAATCAGTATGGACTCGTCTTTGCTTCGGGGAAAGATCGATCTCAACTGGGGGCTCCTCTGCACACAAACTTTCGATTGCGTTCAGAAGGAGAGTATTTGGCTTTGGTAAATCCGCAGGCGGAAGTCGTCTTCGAGTTTGCCCCTCAATATCCGAAGCAATTCTCCGATGTATCCTATGGGGAACAGGCGAATTCGGAAACCGCGCCGTCTAATGGATTTATGTTCTCTCCTTCCCCAAGGATGCCCAATCGTATGGTGGTGCGAAGAGTCTTGGATTCGCCGGTATTTTCGGTTTCCAGCCGGCTGTTTGTGAACAATCTGGAAGTGCGTCTCTCCAAACCGAACTCCGCGCCCGAAGACTCCGTCATCCAATACACCCTCGACGGCAAGTTTCCCGGCAATGACTCGCCTCTGTATGTCCGGCCTCTAATTCTGGATCAAACGACCCAACTGCGCGCCCGATTGTTGGGAATCGACGGAAGCGCAAGCCCCGTAGTAGGCGAGTCTTACATTCAGTTGCATCGAGAAACAGCCGGATTCACTTCGGATTTGCCTTTGATTGTCTTGGAGAATTTTCAAGGCGGGAGGCCGCCGCAAAATGCCTTTCAACCCGGCTTCATGGCCATAATAGAAAAAGGAGCAAACGGCCGATCCGCCTTGTCGGAAACGCCAAAAATATCCACGAGAGTGGGTTTGAAGGTGCGAGGCTCCAGCACAGCCGGCCGGCCAAAACCATCCCTCTCCCTAGAAGCATGGGATGCTTATGATCAAGGCCGAGGCATTGCCCCGCTTGGCTTGCCCCGGGATCCCGATTGGGTGCTTTGGGGGCCTTACAACTTTGATTTGACGTTAATGCACAACCCTTTCATTTACGAGTTGAGCAATCAGATTGGACGCTACGCGCCGCGAACCCGCTTCGTGGAAGTGTTTTTCAACATGGGCCGAGGCCCCCTTCGATCCAACGACTACTTTGGCGTTTACGCGCTGACGGAGAAAATCAAACGCGACGGAGATCGCGTGGATTTGGACGAGCTTTTTCCCGAACACGATCGCGAGCCGAATGTTACCGGAGGATACTTGCTCAAAATCGACCGCGCAGACCCCGGCGATTCGGGATTCCGAGCAGCCGGGCAGACTTTGCGTTACGTCTATCCCAAAGAAAAAACCATCGAACAACCCGACCGGAAAGCGCAAAAGGATTATCTAAATCAATTTTTTGCCGCAATGGAACGATCTTTGAGTAGGAGGAATTTTAGAGACCCGCAACGAGGCTACGCCCAGTTCATCGACGTCGGCGCCGCCCTTGACCACCACTTGCTTAACGTTCTAGCCTTGAACGTCGATGCCTTTCGGCTGAGCGGATACATGTTTTTGCCCCGAAACGGCAAACTGACGTTCGGGCCGATTTGGGATTTTGACCGAGCGCTGGGTTCCACAGACGGCCGCGATGCCTTCCCAAGCGCTTGGCGCGGGAGAGGCCAAGGAGGGACCGATTTTTTCAATTATCCTTGGTGGAAGCGAATGTTTCAGGACGTTGACTTTTTTCAAAAGTACATCGACCGCTTTCAAATCTTGCGGCGGCAACAATTCAGCGACTCGCACATCAACCAAATCATTGATCAAATGGCGGACGAGTTGCGCGAGGCGCAGGAGCGAAATCTGGACCGTTGGAAACAAAATCCCCGCAGACGCTACGGACGCAGCTACCAAGGCGAAGTGGATCACATGAAAGACTGGTTGGCCGAGAGAATCCAATTCATGGAAAGCCAGTTTGTCGATCCTCCGATCTTTAGATTTAGAGCCGCAGGCCGTGCGGATCCGGGCAATTTGCTTCGTTTGACATCCCCAGAAGGCGGAGACATCTACTACACGCTTGACGGAAGCGATCCTCGCAAGCCGGGCGGCGACGTTTCCCAATCGGCACGAAAATACTTAAGCCCCATCGCATTGACCGAAAGCGCGAAAGTGACTGCACGGGTGCGAAATCAGGGACACAAAAGCCTGACGGGCGCCAACAATCCGCCGCTTTCCAGTCAATGGTCGGGACCGGTTTCTGCCCTTTACTCTCTGGATAAACGCCCGCAACCCGGAGACCTGCGCATTGCGGAACTGCACTACAACCCCTTGCCTCCGAGAGCCAAAGAGTTGAAATCGCATCCAAACTTGCAAGCCAGAGACTTTGAGTTTTTTGAGCTGCAAAATCAAACCAACCAACAATTGGAACTGGCCGGCTTGCAAATCACCGGCGGCGTTTTCTTTGCCTTCCCATCAGATGATTCGAACCTCTTGACTCCCGGAAAAAGCGCAGTTCTCGTTGGAAACCAAGAGGCCTTTGCGCTTCGCTACGGCCTTGTGGATGCGCTGGTTGTGGAATATCGCGGCGCGCTTGATGACGATGCGGACGAGATACAAGTTGCAAGCCTGGACGGGATTGAGTTGATTCGAGCGGCTTATAGCGATGAACGGCATCCGGCAACCGATGGCCACGGATTTAGTCTAAAACCTTTGGCAACGGCAAATCCTGAAATGTTAGGCGTTTTGGATTGGGCGGCCGGCTTTCAAATAGGAGGCAATCCCGGAATGGCGAATTCTTATGGAACCAATCGCTTCGCAGTGCGCGTCAACGAAGTGCTGAACAACTCCGATCCGCCGGAATTAGACGCAGTGGAACTGGCAAATTTCGGCGACGAAACCACATCCATCGGAGGCTGGTATTTGACGGACGATCTGCGGGTTCCGCGCAAATATCGCATTCCGGCGGGAACGACAATGGAACCGGGAAGTTTCTTGGTTTTGGATGAAACCGATTTCGGGCAGTCCACCGAAGAGAATATCGGCTTTCGATTTAGTTCGCTGGGCGAAGAAGTCTATTTGTTTGCCGCTTCCAACGGGGAGTTGCAAGGCTATGCCGACGGCTTTCGATTCCGCGCGCTTCCGCCGGGCCAAACCCAAGGGCCTTGGATGGGAATGGATGGGAAACGCCATATTGTAGCCTACCAATCTCCCACTTTGGGCGCCGCCAACTCAGATCCATTGATTGCCCCGATAGTCATTTCAGAAATTTTTGCCACCCCACAAAGAAAGCCAACCACCGCAACGGAATCGGATTTCGAGTTTGTGGAAATCGTCAACATCCATTCCTCCGCCATAGCCTTGCGCGATGCGGAAAACAGCAACGTCGGCTGGCGAATTCGAGGCGGCATCCGTTTTGATTTTCCCGCCCAATGGGTTTTAGAACCCGGAGAGCGTTTGTTGATAACGCCCTTTGACCCCAATGCGGAAAGGAGGCAGTTGGCCGCATTCCAAAACCATTGGGGAATTTCCCATTCCGTCAAAGTGGCGGGGCCGTTTCTCGGACGACTGGAAAATTCCGGCGATTCTATTCTATTGGAGCGACCGGATTTCCAATTGTCTCCAAAGGCAAACGAAGATGGCGAGATTCCTTTTGTGATGGTGGACTTCGTCGATTATCTAGTTTCCGATCCTTGGCCGATGCCGGCTTCCGCGAACGAATCTTTGCAACGAATTCGAAACAACCAGTTTGGCGGCGATCCTTCCAATTGGCTTTACGATTTTCCAACGCCGGGCAAACCGCGGAAGAATCGGGCGCCGTCCATTTTCTCTATTTCCATAGAAAACGATGGCGTTCGGCTGGAAATCGCCTTCAACGATGCCGGCGCGTATTCTGTGCAACGAACTACTCAACTAAACGGCCAATGGGAAGAAATGCAACAGATTGTTATAGAATCGGAAACCAGTTCGATAGTCGAAGTGAAAGACCCATCCCCGCCGTTTAGCCAACAGTTCTTCCGCGTAGTTTTGTTGCCCTGAAAAATCGATCTAGTTTGTCCGCTCCTCTTTCCTGTTCATCAGGCCGGCAAAGCCTCCTCAAGCAATGGAAAGAATAGAAACAATCCCACAACAAAAAACCGCCGAGAAACCAATCTCGACGGTTGTTTTCCTATCGACAAAACTATTTGATGAGCAATTTGTCACCGGTTTTTAGATTGGCGTAGTATGAACGAACGTAACCGAATTCTGGATCATCCATATTGATGAAGCCTTCCGCTGGGATTTCGTTGATCAAGCGTTCTCGAATGGCTAGAGCTTGTTCTATTGGAATCCATAGCTGATCGGAGTTTTCGTCGTTACCCGTCAAAGCACCAAGGATACATTCTTCTAAGCTTTCCACCTCTTCTCCCCAAGTGATGTCCCTAGTTTGTGATTGAAACGAGTTTTCGTAGGCTTGAACTTTTTCTTCCCACTCTTTGATTCGGCTGGCTCTGAGCTCTGCTGTCATCTTTCTTTTCTCTCTTTCGGGGAGGGCTGTGTAGGTATTTAACTGCTCTGGTATTAGCCCTGCCAGCATGTCAGGCATGCTGGGTGGAGGAGTTTGGGGAACTTGAGTTGTTTTTGCGTTTTTCTGATAGACATCATCAGGGTCTTGCTTTTTCGCTTGATGATACTTCCGAAGCGTGTTAAACGTCCATCCAAGATTGACGGTGCTATCCGCTTTTTCTTCTCCGATCTCTTCCTTGACGATGTCGTACAACTGCTCGAACTCTTCGGTGTAAGGCAGACGGCTTTCATAGAACCTCTGCAGGAAGCTGTGATTTCTAGCCAAACCGAACATTTTCCAGTAATCATCGTCCATCTCTTCTTCCGCTTGCCTCCTAGTAGGATCGTAAACACTAGAGTCGAAGGTAATTTCTGGATGTGGAGTTGGCTCGAACGGGAATCGATCCACCCAATCTTGCCTGCTCTCCCACCATTCTTTTTCTGCTTTTTTGCTGGCTAACCGCTCGGCTTCTTTCCGTTTGAGTTCTTCTTCGTAAGCCTCGCCTGCATCGATTTGTTCTTGAGTGACGTAGACTTTGTTTCCATTCGCATCGAAATAGAACGCGAAGTAGCCATTTTCTAGTTGCGGTGGCTCGTCTACCGGCGGCGAGCCTGCTTCTGTTTGTCGTTCGATTTGCGGCGTCTCGACGGTTTTTTCCGCTGCTTGTTTTTGCGGAGAGAAAACCGACACCAGCAATGTGACAACGCCTCCGAGTGCGACAACGCCAAATCCGCCGTAAAGGAATTTATCTACTTTACTCATTTTGTTGTTCTTCTTTTTGATTATCGGGCTCCTTTTTCGAAATGTACTACAAGGCGTTTGTACCCGTTATGGATTCGCACCCATTTCCAATAGCTCCGGGTTCTAGCTCCAGTAATCCCTCCGTTTCCGTCATGGAATTGTACCCACATATTTGTATAAGTGGGTTCGGTTTTAAATTTCCGGGAGATGCTGTTGCTAATGTCGGGGCCTTGTGTAATCACTTGGTTTTTTTTTTTTGCAAACCATATAGTTTGTTTTTGAATTTGTGTAGGATTTGAAGTCAAAGAATTCCTGCCGTGGCCTACAATTCCTAATCTTCCGCTAGACAAGAAATTACGGAACTTCCAGTAAAGTTTGCCTTCGTATGTGTTGGCTTCAGGGTCTTCGGCATCTGCGTGGCCGAGTGCTGACCATCCATCAGAATCCCATATGCTTTTCATCTCATAGTCGTCGACTTTGCGCTCGAGTGTTCGGATGTAAGTTTCAGGTCCAAAGAAGAGGTGATTGCCATAAATTCCTCGCCATATCCTAAGCTCTCTCGCCTTATTTCTTGCGTAAGCGTCTTCTCTGCCGAAAACAGCTGCATCTTGTTTGTAGTACACTGTGCCATCTGGGTTGCGTCCGAACAATTCCAGCATTGAGTTTTTTACGGTGTATCTTGCAGGTGAGAGAAAACGCTCAGCTTCCGCAGTCCGCATAGCTGTTCCGTCGATCCGAGTTCCCACTGGGGAGGTATCCCATTGATGTCCTTGACTAGCGGTTTTTCTTCCAGTCGTCGTCCAGTTTCTTGACCAACTTTGACTAGCAGGGTACCATGTTTTTCGCTTACGGATTTCCGTGGTGGAATTTCCTGTCCACCAAGCCGCGTTGACTTCGGCTGTGCCTTCTGCGTCGTCGTCAAGTGTTATGCCTCCATGGTGTTCCAGCAATTTCCTTTTAGTCTCGCTCAATGTTTCATTAATGCCCCAACGGACAGCGGTCAGAACAACGAAGTAGGTAGCGGAAAGTATCAATTGGAGAGGAGTCGCCTTGGCTTCGTTTTGCGTCACTTTGGTTGGAATCAGCAAAATGCCGATGACCAACAGGAAAGTGAGTCCAATCAAGCCAATGCGCTTGCGTGTCCAGCGCGATTCCTTCGCCGTTGCCGGCGATTCCGTTATTTCCGATGCAATTTGCATGGCTTCTTTGGAGACATTTTTCCCCGCGCTGTTGGCGTGGTCAAGATTAATTTCGTTATTTAATGTGCGCATAAAACGGTCTTTCTTTGCTTAGTTACAGTAATGTTTATTCGATAATTTCAAGCCGATGAACAAATAGATAGAGCAAAAAGCGCAAGTTCCCGCCCGTTCGCCAAAGCCAACGGGAAAGAGAATATTCGACTCTCCCAGAGCAAAAATCATATTTAAACTGTGATATTCAGCAGGGAGACTCGACAAACGAATCGCCCCATCTATCTATTCAAAACCGAGAAAATCAAAAATCCAGCTGGAGCGCAAGCTTTTTTTTCAAAAAATCTCAACTTTTTTTGAATTTTTTTCGCAGGCTGGCGAATGCAGGCAAAATTCTGGGTTTTGTTTGGGTTTTGGCGCGGTTTGTCGGCTGGCGGATTCTGTGGTTTTGGGGATTTTGGGGAGGTTCAAAAAGCGGTCTGAGGCAGCTTAGTAACGGCTTCGTCTCGGTTTTGTTGAGTTATAGTTGGCGGCTTTTGAGAGCGCTGTAGTTGTTGCCGGGGGTTTGTTCGATCAAGCGTTTCATTTCTAGTTGGAGGAGCGCTGCGCTGATAACGGGCACGGAAAAACCAGATTGGCGAACGAGTTCGTCCACGTGCAAGTCTTCTTCGCAAAGCAGTTCGTAAAGTTTCCGCTCAGAATCGGACAATGAACTAAGAGAAGGCGGTTCGGAGGCCTCGCTTTTGGCGGAAGGAAACAAGTATTCAAATTCGCTAAGGATGTCTTCGGCGTTTTCGCAAAGTTTGGCGCCGTTCTTAATCAGATTGTGGCAGCCTTTGCTGCGCGGAGAGTAAACCGGACCCGGCACGGCGAAGACTAGCTTTCCGCAATCCAGAGCCTGATTGGCGGTAATGAGCGCGCCGCTTTTTGCGCCCGCCTCCACAACGACGACGCCCAGTGAAATGCCAGCGACGATTCGATTGCGGATGGGAAAGTTTTGGCCCGACGGCGGGCGGTCAAAGGGAAACTCGGTAAGGATGGCGCCGCGTTCGATGATTTGTTCAAAGAGTTTTCGATTTTCGACAGGATAAACCCGATTAATGCCGTTTCCCAAGATGCAAAGAGTTCTGCCTTTGGCACTGAGGGCGCCTTGATGGGCGCCGGAGTCAATTCCTCTGGCGCCGCCGCTGATGACGGTCACGCCGGCCATGCCTAACTGATAGGCGAGTTTTCTCGCTGTTTCTCGTCCGTAGTTGGAGGTGATGCGCGAGCCGACGATGGAAATGCTGGTGCGGTCGGATTCTTGAATTTCGCCCTTCACATACAAAACAATTGGCGGGTCGTAGATTTGTCGCAATGGTTCTGGATAAGATTCGTCTAGTTGGGTAAGAACATAGCAACCGAAGGATTCGCAGTTGGAGACTTCTTTTTTGAGGTCAATTTGGCTTTCCCAGTTGGCAATCGAAGAGGCAATCTCTGGGCCGATTCCATGAATTTTGGCAAGGCGGCTTTGGCTGGCAGTTAGAATCTTCTCCGGCGCGTCAAACTCCTCAAGAAGGCGGCGCACGGTAACCGGACCAACCTTTTCTAGCATGTTGAGCGCCATCATTGCTTCTTGAGAAGTCATGGCATTGCATTCATAGTCTTTGGAATGGCGGAGTCAATGAAGAACGCCTATGAACCAATCCTTCTCACGGATTCTTCTTATTCCCCACTTGCGCAAACTGCGACAAACATTGCCTATTTTCCCAAAAATCCTTGAAAATGCTCCCGATGCAGACGGCGTTTAAAGAATGGGCCGTAGTCGTGGACGCTTTGATACGCGGCAGGCAAATCGCTATTTTGAGGAAGGGAGGAATTCGCGAAGGGAAGGCGGGATTTCGTGTGAAGGCAAATCGCTTTTGGCTGTTTCCGACACAATTTCATCAACAACGAGAATCGGTCGTGAAAAGCGCATGGCAACAGTTTCAAGCAGCTCAATCCGCCTTTGGTTGCGAGAAAGAAGTTCCGATTTATGCGATGGCGGAAATTGCGCAGTCTTGGGAATTGGTGGATTGGTCTCGGATTGCCCGGCTAAACGGCCAACATATCTGGCGGGAATCAGTCGTCAAAGAGCGTTTTGAATGGGGGCGGAAGAAAGCCCTCTTTGCGTGGATTGTTCGGGTTTATCGGCTGGAGCGTCCGGTTTTGATTCCCGTGATTGCCAAATACGGCGGATGCCGCTCTTGGATACATCTTGATCCGCCGATGCCCTCCGGAGAAGGTCTGATTCCGGTATTATCCGATGCGGACTTTGCTCGGCAAGCCTCCCGCTTTCGCCAAATAGTTTGTAAATGAACGCTCCGATCATTTTGGCGTCGGCCTCGCCTCGGCGGCGGGAATTACTGGAAGCGTTGGGACTTCGTTTCGAGGTGATTTCCAGTGGATCCAAAGAAATATCGGATCCGCATTCGCATCCAAAAGATTTGGTGTGTCAGAATGCGAAAATCAAGGCTTCCGACGTTGCGCGAAGGTTTCCGGACCGTTGGGTTTTAGGAGCGGACACCGTTGTCGCCATCGGCAATCGCCTCTTTGGCAAACCCGCTTCACCCCAAGAAGCCGAGACCATGCTTGCCGCTTTGCAAGGACGCGTCCATTGCGTTTATACGGGGCTTTGCCTCCTTCATCGTTCGTTGGCGCAGTGCGATGTTTGGCATGAAAAAACGCAGGTTGGTTTTCGAACCTTGTCGTTGGATCAAATTCGGAATTACTTGAAGCGCATTCATCCTTTGGACAAGGCCGGCGCTTACGCTATTCAAGAGGGTGGCGAGCGAATCGTTAGTTGGATGAAAGGATCGCTTAGCAACGTCGTCGGATTGCCGTTAGAATCTTTGGAATCCGCGCTACAACGACGGGGCATTCTATAAAATGCATAAATAGGAAAACATTATATTGTTACACATTTTTGCAAAAGCATATTCTAATTCCGCTTAGCTTGCTCCGTCCTTTTTTGCCCGCCGTCCAATAATGTTTGACAATACTACGGCAAAGCCTCATTCAGTCGTCTATAAGATAGTAGACTAAGGCTTGCAAGATGTTATGGCGTCAAGAAGAGGCAAGACGCAGCGCTGCATTATACAATCGCTCGAAGTCTGACACGCTGACAATCCGCGGATTGAATCCAGCCGTCCATTGCCCGGCGGCTTCCCGCGCCAGAAGGGAAATTTGAGAAGGTTTTATATCTGGAAAATTCTCATTGCCCAGCAGTTCGGCCGAGTTTGCAATCTGTTTCAAGTAATGGATTAGTCTTTCCACCGCATCCTCGGCATTTGAGCCGGGTTGGGTTAGATTTCCAGCCGCCAAATTGGCGTAAATCGCCCGCGCGGATGGATCGGCGGCGTTGAATTCTACTACATAAGGCAACATGAGGCCGACCGCGCGCCCGTGGATCATGCCAAAATGCGCGGTGAGTGGATTGGCGGCGGCGTGAGCTGCGCCGAGCATGCTGTTTTCAATGGCCATTCCGGCTAAAGCGGCCCCAAGCAACATATTTCCTCGCACTGCCAGGTTGTTATCATTGGCTAGAACTTTGGGAAAGGCGATGGCGAGCAATCGAAAGGCTTGCTCGGAGTAGATTTTTGAGAGAGGGTTTCGCTTTTTGGTGACGGCGGATTCTATCGCATGCGACAAGGCGTCCACTCCCGTGCAGACAGCCACTTGACGAGGTTGGGACAGGGTAAGAGTTGGGTCTAAAAGCGCCGCCTTTGCGGCCGCCTTTGCGTCTCCGCAAGCCATCTTTTGGCGCGTGGATTCGTCCGCAATTAAGGCAAAGGACTGACATTCGCTTCCGGTTCCGGCCGTGGTTGGAATGGCAATTAAAGGGAGCATGGCCTGCGTTGCCTTTCCGACGCCCCAATAGTCTTTCATTTCTCCGCCATTGCTTAGGATGAAGTTGCAACCTTTGGCGGTGTCCATGCTACTGCCGCCGCCCAGCCCAATCAGAAAGTTGATCCGCTCTTTCCGCGCTGCGGCAACGCATCGATCCACGTCGCGAGTCGTGGGATTCTCCCGGACTTGATCGAATATGGAAAAGGCGATTCCTTCGGTTGCGAGCGCTTGGGCGACTCTCCCCGCATGGCCGGCCTTCACAATTCCGGGGTCCGTGACGAGCAAGACTTTTGTCCCGCCAAGTTCCCCGACCATCCGGCCGATTTTTTCCACAGAATCATTGCCGAATACCAAGCGAGGCGAAGGAGGCGATTCGAAATGGGAAAGGCTTTGCGCCGCCGCCGATTTTTGGGAATCACTCAGAATGGTCGACCAAAGGTCCATCATGCGCGCGGTTTTGCTGGGAACGGTTGCCCGGAGCGGATTCGCCGATTCAAAAAACACATTTCAACCGTCCCGGATTACGGCGTTATTCCTTTATCGGCCACTTCGATGGAGCGCCGACGATAGAGAAACTCGAACATGTTTCCTTCGTGTGGTTGATCCCAAGAGACCTTGGTCGTCGTCACCGGTCCCAGGTTCAGCCGCTCAATCAAAGGCGAATTTAGCAACTCTGCGGCAAAGGCTTTGTCCCGAGTGATGGCGCTGACAACCAAGGACGGGCCGATTCGGTTCAACATCTCCGATTGCGGCGCCTCCACAACGCTGACATAAGGGAAAAGAAACTCGCGGTTGTAAAGCGGATGATCGGCCGTCTCGCAATACACAACCGTCGGTCTGAGGTAAACGCCGCCGTCAAACTCCACTTTGCGATCCCCGTCTCGGTAGCGGGACGCGAAGTCTTCGGCGCCCGGCGTTTTTAATCCATTTTTGATGCATTGGTCGATATGCTCGGCCATTCGAGGATTCGCAAAGCCGGAAAGACGCGCCCCCTCGTCCATCGCCGCAGCGGGTTGCAACGGCCCCAAAACTCGCCCTAATGCGTTGGCAATTTCCCTGCCGTGACGGGGCACCACAATGGCCGAAGCATTAATGCAGCTTCGCCCGCCGTTTTCCGCAATGCTGGAGGCCATCAAGTCCAAATACTTTTCCCACTGATCGGCCTCGTCTTCGCCCAAGAGGATTTTGCTAAACCCCGGTCCGTGCACTTGAACGGCGGGATTGTCGGCGTGCCGCTCGGTCGTGCTTTTGTCTCCAAAGATCAAAGCGCGGCCGCATTGTCGCAAGACGGCCTCCGCGCCTTCATGATCGGTGGGATAAAAACCAAAGGCTTCCGGCGGGCAACCTGAGGCAATAAAGGCCTGAATCAAGCGATACGGCGTCCAAGGCTCTTCTCGACCCGGTTTGAGAACGACGGGGATTTTCAGCGCAATTGCGGGCAACCACAAGGAGTTCACGGCCGGCGAATTGCTCGGCATCACCAAGCCAAGCGCCCTCGTAGTGGGAAAGAAACTGATCCTCGTGCCAAACTGCTCGCCAACGCTCCGGTCAATAATGCGGAAATCCAACCCCCGAGTCAGCCCGGTCAAAATGGCGCGCATATGGGTAAGCGCGTAGTGAATTTTTTGCATGTTCCGCCGCGCCATTCCATGCGGCAGTCCGCTCGTGGCTGAAAGAGCGGAAATATAATCCTCTGCGGATTGCCGTCGCCCGCAATCGCCCAACGGCAAGTCGCCGTTCAAAAAACGCTCGCCCGCTTGGGCGGAAATTTCGATCAACTCTTCCACCGAACGCCGCCGCAAAACGGCCCGCGCCTGCTCCGCCTTTCGCAAGTCGCGCCGAATGACGCCTGCGTTGACTTGGCTCACCGCGGCTAATGGACGGCGATTGCGATAGTCGAAGACGAGTTTCTGTCGCAGGCTAACATAAGGGACGCCTTGTCGCAGGCAGGGAATGTGAGGCAGTTTCATCTCTTTAATAAACTCCTTCCACAATATTTTCTTCCATTGCGCCAAAGGGACGAACTTCCGCCACGCCGTCCCAAGCGTAGGGCGTTCGAGGTGCCCTGCGAATTGCCTCATCGCGCTCCAAAAAGCGAGGCATAAAGAACTCTTTGGTTAAGGTTGTCAGCTCTACCCTGCCCCATTCTTCATATCCCTTGACTTGCGCTGTTTGATCAGGGTCTACCACTCGCAATACGGCCCGCGGTTGCGGCGCATAGTAGGTAATGGAAAAATGGTCTTCGGGAAGCAGGGGAACACTGGCCGCCAACCCCATTAAGGTATTGCCGTAGGTAGGGTAAAAACCAATCTTTCCCTCCAGAACTTCCTCTATAAGGAAGCGCGTGTATTGCGGATCCATCGTCGTTCCCCCGCAAAACACTCCTCGGAGACCCGCCTTCCAAAGGTCTATGCGCTCGGACAACGCTTCCAACAGCTTCGGCGTAGTAAACAGCGCGCTAACCCGCCGGTGCTTAAATATAGTTATTGCCTGAGAGACGACGTGGTCCATATAAGATCGAGCTATGTCAAATTTGCGCTCTCCTATCATCTTCTTCACAAAGCGAGGGTCCAGATCAATAAAGTAGCATGAACACCCCCGGAAGTTGGCTAAATGTTCAATGGCTAAACGCAATCTCCTCGGCCCCGTCGGCCCCATCATTAGCCAATAGTGGTTTCTTGGAAAGTGGCGGTCGGCAATCTTTTGAGAAAACTCGCTGTAATCCACCTTGTAATCGTTCCAGCCAATGCGTTGTTTGGGCATTCCGGTTGTCCCGCCGGTTTCAAAAACATTAAAAGGTTGCCCCGAAAACGCCTTCGGCACCCACACTTCAGGTTGCAAGTCGCGCAGCCACTCATCCTGGAAATGGGGAAAATTCTGAATAATATCGTCGAAGGATTGTATTTTCTCCGCCGGATTCCATCCAGACTTCTCCGCCCATTCCAACCAGAATCGGCATCCGGTTTCCGGCGAGAAATGCCACTTCACAATCTCCCGCGCGTGGGCGTCTAGTTGTTCCCTCGCCTCTTGCAAGGCGGCCTGCGATACAGTGCAATCTTTCACAATCTAATTTGTAATGACCAAGTTCTAATTTATAATTCGCAGTTCATTTACCAAGAAAGGAAAAAAGTTCTTCTCTTATTTGGGGAAGAACCTCGTCAAAATTTCATTGCCCGGCGGTTTTGTCCACAAAGACACTAGCGCCAAAGCCCCCCCCGCGGCCAAAACGCAAACCGCCGCCGGCACAATGCCCGGCCCAATCGCATACGCTCCGCCATAATCGGATTTATAGAAGAAATACAACAAACTCAGCATCCCAATCGCTATGGACGCATACGCTCCCGCCAACGTCGTCCGCCGCCAGTAAAGACTCCCAATCACAAGAGGCGTCAAGGCCGAAAAACCAGTGAAACACCAGACCGCTAAGTCGAAAATATTCTGCGGCGCAATCCTCGACAATAAGTAGGCAATCACAACCACTCCCAACACAAAGGCGCGGGCAATCCAAAGAATCTGCCGATCCGAGAAACGCCGAGACCCCGCCGCATGCAACACGACGTCGTTAGTAAACATAGTCCCCAAGCTGAGGAACTGCGAGTCTAGCGAAGACATAATCGCCGCCAAAATGCCGGCCGTCAGCAGGCCGGAAAGAAGCGGACTGTCCACCAACGTGCTTACCATTGTTCCCAACACGGCGCTGACCTTGTTAGGCTCCAGTGGAGGCAAAATACCCGTCGCCCACGTCCCGATTAGAACGCACGGCACCCATACCGCTAAAATGCACAGCGGATGAGCCACAAAGGTCAAACGAAACGCCTTAGCGCTCCGCGCCGTCAACCAATGTTGAAACAAATGAGGAAACATGCCCGCGCTGAGCGGAATAAACAAATAGCTGAAAAACATCCACGTTCCAATCCCGTATTGCCGGGCAAACAGGGTCTCCTCGCCGGTTGCCGCGTCTTGAACGTAAAGTTCCACTGGAGTCGGCCTTCGCGCCAGAAGCGGCCGCCTGCCGTCCACATCCATTGCTTCCCCCGCATACTTCCCAATCACTTTGGGAGGATTGTTTTCCCGCAAAACGCCCGCTTCCGGATCATAGCGGTGAGTTTGCACCAAAAAACCTTCCGCATTGAACTTGGCGGACAACTCGGTCGCCTGCCGAAAGCCTCCCAAACTTCGAGCAATGAGAAAGAACGCCAAAACGCCCATCGCCATAAATACCAGCGTCTGAAGCGTGTTGGCCCAAGCCGCGCCGCGAGAACCTCCAAAAAACACATAGGAAAACGCCACGCCGCAAACAATCAGGCCGGTCAGCCACTCCGGAATCCCTCCCGTCCACTGCGGCGTCTCCGGATTGGGAAACACTCCGGGCAAGGCGCCCGCCGTGACCGGCAGCAAGGTTTTTCCCGCGCCCACAATGCCGATCAATAAATACGGAATCATCAAAAGCGCCAACACGGGAAACAAAACATAACCGATGCCCGCCGAACCAAACCGCGCCCGAAAAAACTGAACCTGCGTCACGAAACCGTTCCGCTTGCCAATCGCCCAAAGCCGCATTCCAATAAAGAAAAAAACCGCCGCGTGAACCAAACCGCTCATCGACGCCATCAAACCGTAAACGCCGATGCCCCGTTCAAACGCCTTGCCCGTGGATCCCACCAAAGCAAAGGCCGTCATCGTCGTCCCAAAAACGCTCATCAAAAGCAAAAAAGGGCCGATGGAATGGCTGGCGACGAAAAAATCGCGGCTCGTGCCTCGAAAAAAACGACGGCTCCAAGCGCCCAGCCCCAACAGCAAACCGAGATAAACCAAAACGACAATCAACGGCGCCATACTTCAATCCCGTTTTGAATCTTCCGAGGAATCTCCCGCCGTCTCTTCCCAATCTTTCGGCCATGCAAACCCCGCCGCCCACCACCAAAAAACCGCCACAACAACCGAATAAACCGCGTGATACGCCAAACCAACGGGAAGGAAGCCCAACAACAGCGTCTGGTCGTCATCCCAAAACCAAACATCCTGATGCAAAACTAGAAGCACCAAACAAGCCAAAAAAACTACAGCGGACTTGGACATTAGCCATCTACATTAACTTCATAATTGCATTCACTGCTAGAGAACCCAAAAAACCCAAAACAACGCCATAATATCCAACCGTCCAACACCATAATGACTATCTTCTAGCTTTCTTGAATGGCAACACCAGTCCCGCAAATAAACATAAAACTGCTCCAAAGAACACACAAGCAATCGGGTATACAGCAACAAACTCTTCAACAGTCCATCCAATATCCACGCTCCCAAGAATCATAAGGACAAACACACCAGCAAAGTACGATATTATCGACACATGCTTTCGTCTAAGCTCTTCTCTCCTTTTCTCAATCATTCTTCACTTTTCGATCTGTATCCCTCATTCTCTAATAATATGTCCGATTATTGCGCCGCATCGTTGGGTTTTATGGCATTACAAGGGGCCAAGTTTTGAGAGTTTTTCCATTCTGGCAAAACTTCCTTCCCCGAACTTTATTCTTTCTTTTCCAACTCGGCAATGGCGTAGAGATGCGTCTGCGTTCCCACGTACAGCGTTCCGTTGGCGACGATGGGCGTGGAATAGATTGGCGCTCCGAAGTTGACTTCCATCAAAACTTTCTCCTTCTTTGCCGCCTCAAGAATCACAAAGTCGCCGTCCTCGTCTCCCAAAAACACCTTGCCGTCGGCCACCAGCGTCGAACTCCACATATGCGCCTTCATGTCGTAAATCCAGTATTCCTTTCCCGTGTTGGCGTCTAGGCAGTAGAGAAAGCCCGAATAATCGCAAAGGAAAAGCAAATCAGTTTCCGGGTCGATGGACGCCGTGGAAATGGTTCGATTGATTTTGTCGTACGTCCAAACGGCGCCGCTTTTGGAAATGTCGCCTTTCCCAGAGGCGTCAATGCAGGAAAGCATGCCCAGTCCTTCGCCGTGTTCCGGGTCTTGGCCGATGGCCACGTAAACCCGATCTTTGTAAAACACCGGGGTGCTGATGATTTCGCTGGGGCCGTCCGCATGCGGATATTTGATTGGTTTGCCGTCTTTGTGCCGATACTTTTCCGGCACGCCGTCGTATTTCCAAATCTCCCGCAGTTCCATAAGACCGTCTTCGCCGGCGATTGGTTTCGGATCAAAGGCGTACACAAATCCGTCTCCGGCGCCGAAGAAAACCATCTCCCGGCCGTTCACGTTCCCAAAACCCGGAGAAGACCAGTTGCAGTGCAGCAAGTTTTGGCTGATCCCTGAAGCCTCCTCGCCCAAGAGCGCTCCCGTGTTTTTGTCCAAAGCCACCAAGCACGGCGCAAACGGCGACGGAATGTTCAAGTGCGACCAATCCTGCCCGTTGGAAGTCGTCGCAAAAAGCCGATCCCCGGCAATCACCACCGAACTGCTGGCAATGTTGTGCGGAAACACGCCCAACTCCGCCCGCATGTCAAACACCCACAAAATGTCCGCATCCGTGCCGCCGGGAGACATCGGCGGCTTTCCCTCGCCCGCCATATACTTCGCCTCGTCTTGGAACGGCCCGTCGTTGCCGTCGCTCATCCCCTCGGCGTCCAAACAAAGCACCTCGCACCGGTTGGAAACCACGTAAACCCGCTTGCCCTCCACAGTTGGCGAAGAGCAAATCCCCAGATATTCCCAATCGCTCACCTTGCCCGCGCCCAACTTCGGCACCACCAACTGCCAAAGAAACTTTCCCGTCTCCTCTTCCAGACAATAGACAATCCCGCGATCCCCTTTGTGCTTTGGATCGCGCGGCGACTCGTTGTTCGTGCCGACAAACACCTTGCCGTTCGCCACCGTCGTGTTCCCATACGCCTGCGAACCCAACTTGGCCACCCACTTCACATTCCGAGTCGTCGACAAGTCCACCTCCTCCGTGCCTCGCTTGAACTCGCCCGGAGCAAACTCGTGCGGAATCCCCTTCTCCGGAGAATAAAGATTCTTGCTTTGATTTCGCCCCCACTGCGGCCAATCCTCAGACCAAACGGACGACAAACAAAAAACCGAAACCAACAAACACTGCGCTTTCCTAGCCTTCATAATTTAAAACCAAAAAAGGATTACAAATCGCAACCGCCTTTGTCAACCCAACTCCACAGTGGCAAAAAGGAAATCGCTTTGGATTTCCCGCCAACCGGAAGACAAATGGAATCCTCTCAATCCATTTCCCCGCCGCAGAACTCCCGCCAACCCCCAAAGCCTGCTCAAAGCACGGGTTTCCGCAATTCCAATTCCCCGCTCTTTCCGAAACAAAAAACTCCGATCCCAAAAAGATGGAAGCGAAGTTGCTTGAAAAAACGAGGCCAATTTTTAGCGGAGGCCGAAGCGCAAAGCATATAAGCCGCTAGCATGCATTGCCGGCCTCTGTTTGCCAGCAACGAAGGCTACAAAGTGGCGGCTTGTTGGCGTTGTTTCTTTTGCATCTTTTGCCGGTGGCGATGAAAGAAAACAAAACCTAGCGCAAAGAGGCCGAAGACAAGCGCGTATTCTTCAGGTTCGGGGATGACTTGGCTGTTGATGGTGACCTGTATGCCACTAAGCGACGTAAAAAGAGATCCGCTAGTGTAAGTTCCCGCAAAGAAGTCCCCAATGGGTTTGCCGATTATGCCGGCGCCCGTCCAAGCCGAAGATTCGTTCTGGGAATAAGACAAACTGCTCCCAGAAACACGAATCCCTAAGTCATCTGCACTGTTGTTATCATCATCCATAAAAAGATGGGAAATGGTTCGGTTGCCGCTGCCGATGGTAATGGTCGGCGTATTGGTGGCGCTGGCGGCAAAGGTGATGTTGGTTCGGCCGCCGCCCGGAATTCTGGATCTCACCGAGGCGATGTCGTCGGTATTGGAGCTGGAGAACAGGGGAGACAGAGAGACGTTGAGGTTGCTGGGCGAGTTCGCGATGAACATCTGTCCGCTATTCGCGGAAGCGGAGTTTATCCAATCCCAAGAGTCTTGGAGAAGGAAAGTGCCGCCGCCGCTTGCGGTTCGGATGGCACTATTACCCCGAGCGGTAGAAGAGCCGCTAAAAATCCAGAGGGTTTCGCTGGTGGGGTTATCTTGGCTGGGATAGACGTCAATCACCAACTGCGCTTGGGCGTTGTCCCCCCCCCCCCCCCCCGCAGATGCAGAAGATGGCGGCCAATAAAGATAGTTTTCGTTTCATAAGAATCTATTTATTAACTGTTAAAAATTTCTTTGTTTTTAATCCCTCCTCCGCAACGTGTCAACCCCAAATCCACAAAAAAGAGAAAAAAGTTAAGAAAAGTTCTTTGGAAAACGAGAAAAAGCGCAAAAAGCGCAAAAATTCTGCTTTTTTCCGGTTGCGGGAAAAAGTTTTGAGGCGGTTGGCCATCCAAGCGGCAAGGTGGCTTTCGTGGATGAGATGGGCAAGCCAAAATGATATGGGTGAGCCAAAGCTGACTTTGGCGTGAATTGGAGGAGCGGGCAAGACAAGGAAACCTCGAAAAGCGCGCAAATTCCATCTTGCTGTTAGCCAAGCGCCTCCTTGCTGTTGCGGAAAAAAGAAAGTTTTTGGAGCGGTTGACGCTTGTTGTGGCCGTGATTTCTTTCTTCCGCAGCCAAGTAGTGAGCGGGATTCGATTGAAGTATCGATTGAAGGATTGGCGAGCAGAAGAGCGAGAACTGGTTGTTTTGGCGCGCAGTTTGTCGGCTTGTGGATTCTTTGGGTTTGGAGAGTTTTGACAAATCCAAAAGCCATCTGAGGCGGATTAGTATCAGATAAGTAACGGTTCTGCCGATGGGAAAGGAAGGTTGCGGCGGCGTTTATTTCGGGTCTAAGTCTGACTTTTTCCTTTCTTCCAGCATGACGCAGGCCTCCAGCGCAAGGAGGTAGGAGGCGACGCCGAATCCGCAGATTTGGCCTTGACAGACGGGCGCGATCAACGAGCGATGCCGAAATTCTTCGCGATTGTGGATGTTCGAAAGGTGAATTTCGATGCTGGGAATACCTGTTCCGCAAATCGCGTCGCGCAACGCAATGCTGGTGTGCGTGTAAGCCGCGGCGTTGATGACTAGATAGTCATGGTCGTTGGAAATCTCGTGAATCCACTCGACAAGTTGTCCTTCGGAGTTGGATTGGCGAAATCCGACTTCGATGTTGCGACTGGCGGCCCGTTGGCGCAACAACGAGGCAATGTCGCTGAGGTTGGTTCTGCCGTAAACTTCCGGCTGTCGGACACCCAGTAGATTCAGATTGGGGCCGTTGAGGTAACAAACTTTCATAATGCATGATTCCAACGAAGAGAATTTAAGCGTCATCCGACGCGTTGGACTGGAAAGAATCTTGCCTAACTGCCCAGCCGAGTAAAAGAAAAAAAATCCAGGCCAGCGCGGGAATGTAAAGACCAAATTCCACAAAGCTCTGAAGAGAAAAGCCAAGCAAACCAAACCAAACCGCCCGCCGCACGGGAGACGCCCTCGCGTCTCGGCGCGTTTGAAAGATGCCCCACCAAACAATCCCGGCGTAAAGAAAGGCTCCCGGAAAACCGGAATCCGAGGCTTGCTGAAGATAGTCGTTATGCGCCAAGCGGGCCATTTCCGCCTCAGGCGGTTTGATTTTTTTGTAGCTTTCCTGAAAAGTCCCCGGCCCCGCGCCCAAGAAAGGATGGCTTGTCGCGGTGAACCAAGCGGCGCGCCAATAATCAAACCGAGCAACGACGCTGGTGGCGCCTTTCTCGAAGTAGCCGGAATACTTCCAGAAAAATCCAGCCAAGCCGCCAAGCAACACCAGCGCCAAACCCGCCATCTTCATCCAGTTCGAAATCCGCCGCCGCGTCCAAATAAAAACCAAAACCAACGCCAAACTCACCAACCAACCAGATTTGGATTCCGTCCAATAAAGACAAGCCAAAGCCGACAAAAACAAAATTCCAACAAGCAAAACGCGGCTCGGAACTTGAAGAAACGCCGTCATCCGCCAAAGCGCGACAGAGCACAACGGGGTCAGCAAAATAAGGCCGCCAGCCAATGCGTTCGGATAAAAAAGCGTGGAAAAAATGCGATTCTTGGCAATCTTTTCCAAAAAAGCGGAATCGTGTTTTTCCCAATCAGGCGACGCATAGAGCATTTCTCTCGAGGCCTCCAAACCTCCAAAACGTTGACTGAATCCGCCCCAAAGAACCAATAGAAAGCCGATCAAAAGCGCGGTTCGAAATCCGCGGAGCTCTTTTTCCCGGCCAAGAACAAAGTATCCCAAATAAAAAAGAACCACCAAACTGGAAAAATGATCCAGAACCGCCGTCGTCCATTCGTTGTGGACGGTATGGATCGCGCTGAGGCATTGCCACCCCCACCAAAGCGCCGGCAGAAAAAGGAACCACCAAACAGCATGAGAACGAGGCCTCGCCCGAACTTGCAAAACGGCCTTCATCCGCCGAGATGATTGAAAGAAACCGAAGAGCAAAGCCGCCGCCAGAACCAAAACGGCCAGCAATCCGTAACCGATAACGGTTGGCCACAGAGGAGAGAAGAACCATTCGATCCCTGTTTTTGGAAAGCCGACCCGATGCGCCAGTATTGCGGGCGTGCCAAACTTCAAAATGGCAAGCGCGGCAAAAAAGCCAGCGAAAACAGCCCACAACCGAAACCAAAGCGCTTCGGCCTCTTGGCTTGGATCCCCGCAGAACGAGCGGATTGCTTGGGCTTCGGATCTTTGCCGGATTTCACGAGCCCCTTTCTTTGCCTTCTTCCGCCTCACAAGGAAATTTTGCGAATGGCAACCTCTATCGCCAACACCTCTTGAACATTTGTGTTCTGCAGCTGCCACAAGGACTTCTCCACAATCTCGATGTTTTTCAGAGCCTTTGTCGGCGAGATTCGGTCTGCAATCCACCGGCTTTCCTGGGCGAGCTGGGGAAACCGCAAGAGCGATTCGTCAGCGCGAAGGGTATGAAGCCAAACATCGCGAAGAAACCATTGCAGTATCGATAGCAAATCTGCGCGTTGGCGGCGATATTCAGCTTCAATCGCGGCCGCCAGTTCCCGTTCGATGCGTTTGCGGAGATCAGGTTCGAGGTTGTCAGAATCCTGAGGAGGTGGTTTCTTGGCCGGCGTTTTTTTAGTCTTCTTTTTTTTCTTAAGAGGCGAGGCAGCGGTAAGCGTTTTCTCAATCTCCGTTTTTTTCTCATTCAAAATATCGACCAAATTGCCGGTGATTTTGCCGCGAGCGCCTTTGCGCCGGCCTTCTTCATACAGGCTAACTAGCCACATCACGGCCATCAGTTCCTGATCGCTTAGGAGAGAAATATGAGAGTCAGCGTCGGCACTGGTTTCGTCATTCCGCATTCTTTCGCACAGACCAACTAGCCACATCGAGGCCTTCACCTTCAGTTCCTGATCGCATAGAAAAATATGGGGGACAGCGTCGGCGCTAGTTTTGGTATTTTGAATTCTTTTGCACGAGTCAATTAGCCATTTCACCACCTCCAGTTGTTGTTCGCAACGTTTGCGGAGCTTCAGGGCTAGGCTATCAGAAGCCTTGCGAGATGAGGCGTCTTCAATCTTTTTTTCAGCCTCCGATTTTTTCTCATCCAACCAAATTTTGTCATTCCGGATTCTTTCGTACAGGTCAACTAGCTGTTTTTGGTCGGCCTCATTCAAAGCAGCCGCCCCGCCTCCGAGACGCAGTCGCTGGCATCGGGAGATAATTGTGTCCAACAACCGCTGCGGTTCGGTGCTCAATAACAAAATCACAGAACGCGCGGGCGGTTCTTCCAAAGTCTTGAGAAAGGCGTTTTGTGCCTGGACGTTCATCCGATCCGCTCCGGAGACAATAACCACCTTGAAAGGCGAAGAGCGCGCTTTCAAGTGAACCGCATCCATGATTCCCCTTCTCGAATTCTCCTTTCTGCCCCGGATTTGGTCAATAGTAATGATTCTCGATTTGGATTCCGGCCGCACCCAGCTCACATCCGCTTGCTGAAAAGCGTCGATCTGTCGGCAAATCCGACATTGGCCGCAAAAGTCCAGTCCAACGCCCGAAGACGTCCGTTGGGGAGGCGTCTCGCAATTCAAAATTTTTGCCAAACGAATGGCAAAGTGATCCAGCGAGTCAATGTTCTTGCCAGAGATCAAATAGGCGTGGGCAAGACGATCCTTACGCAGACTCTCCCGAAAAATTTGGAGAGACCCTTCCTCGCCGGAGAAATCCGTAAACACCATAAATCAAGGATAAGGGAAAAAGAAAGGCTTGTCCAAAGGAAAGTTGACACTTCCACGCACGCAACATTCCGCCAAGCCGGGTTCAACACCGGCTTCCACCAGCATCGTCACATAAATTAATCTCTACCCGCCGCTCACCAGTCGTTGGCAAGTAGCCAGCGGTGCCGATAATTGCAGTGAAAACGCACCAACAAACCCAAAAGCCACCTTCTCCCATCCCTCCTTCTAATCCCCAACTGCCGCCCAAATCAAAGAATTCCCTGCAAGCCCACTTACTCCCCCAATTCACCAACCACAAATAACCAACACCAAACCCCTACTCAATCCACAAAATACTCCTTCATATAAAAGACGCCCTTCGCTACTCGAACAACCGTAAGTCACTAACCGCCATAACCTTCCTTTCTCTTGCATGAACAATCACCAGCAATAAAAATATGTTCATCGCATCATTTGTTCTACAACATGGCAATCCCAACAAAATGCCATCGACCATCCAACCTCTCTCCAAAACAACACCCCCAACACAAAGAAAAATCCACAACCAGCAATCAACTCCAACCGTTGACCATAAAGCCTAAAAAACACTTCCCTCCCACTAGCCACCCCAACAACGCCTACTCCCCATTTACCAAACACTAATCACCAAAACTTTCTTTTTGACAACGGCAAGGTGGAATTTCCCACCTCTTTGGCGAATTCAGCGACCAACTCGGCACCAATAACCAATGAAACTCCTTCAAAGCGTAACCATCCATCTTCCCACACTTTGCAGTTTTACCATCCCTTTCCATTCTTCCCGTTCCACAAAACTTTCTTTCCCGCAACAGCAAAACAGACTAGTGAGTGTTGGCGCTAATGGAGCATGGCAAAGATGAGGGGGGAATGCGATGAGCCCCGTGAATATCCCCTCCAGTTTGTCCAAGCGGGAGAAGACTCGACGATAGCCTTTTAACCCCCAAAACAATCTCTCTGCTTCGTTGCGCTTTTTATACAATTCCTTGTCGTATTGCCAAGGATGGCGACAGCTTTTCAAAAGAGGAACTACCGGATCCAATCCCATTGCTTAGGCTTGCTGGCGGTTCTCCTCGCCTTCATAATACGCCCTATCCATCAGCAAACAGAACTTTGGCCAGACGATTTCCTATCTTGCGAAGGAGTTTTCTCCCCGCAGGCGCATCATGCCCGTTTCCCGGAGACAAAGAAGAACTTCCCCCCGTGCGCTTCTTTGCGGCAAGCATGGGAATTTTAGTAGTCCAGCCTTCGCTGGACTTTCTGATGGACGGCGCGCCTTTTTTAGCGCGCTTGTTCCAGCGGGATGAACCTTTATGCTCGCGCTGTCCGGCATCCGTTTTTCTGGCGGAGCGTCCGTCTGCGTCTTTGCCTTTAACTTTTCAAGCACTCTATTCCAAACGCCGCTTTTCGTCCAGCGGTTCACATGCGACAGTAAATGGTATTCCACTTTTTCTCTTTGTTTGGGCAAATGCGGCGCGATTTGTTAATATTGTTCTTCCGTGAACTGCATAAATTCTAACAAAAAAAAGCCGCCGCGCCTAACACCATTAATGAGATCTAATACACTCCGATATTGTGCTTGGCCGCAAATTCTTCGGGAGTGGGCGTCGGTTCGTATTTGGGAGGCTCAACGATACCTCGGCGCACCCAATCCTCGTATTTTTCATGCAAGCGTTCAATGTGCGCAATTCGCTCCGGTGACAACGAAGTGGGCATTTCCTTGCCGACGGTTTTTTGGACTTGATCGCCGATTTTAGAACCAGTTCCTGCTGTGGAGGAATATGTATCCATGACGAGTAATGTAAGGTGTTATGAATTCAAAGTAGCGCCGAATTTTATCCTGAAGATCCCTCTGTGCCAAGTCTTCAATATCCAGTCGGAGCATTGTTTGGAGTATTTTGGACCAATTCGCCGTTCATGTCAATGCCATATTTTATTGTCGGAAAGAATGTTAGTGATTTCTTCCGATCTTTCCTTCTTTTCTGCATCTTTGACTGGTTGCCCTTTCTTTTTCGGGTTGGAACGATGTTTCGTCCAATCTCGAAACTTGTATTGGGTAAGCCATTCATTGAGAAGGGTTTTTGTTAGATCCCTTGCCTATTTATATTTGTTCAGCAGAGCAAGGTCTTGCCCTTTAATTATTAGTACATCCACTTCAGGGAGTTTTCCTTCGGCGGACTTCCTAATCGTTTTCCCCACTTGGCCCAAATAGCCCCAAAGCCGGGACAAAATCAGTTCCATTATAAACTTGGGATCAATCGGGCCGAGCGACGAGGAATAGTCCATGTAGATTTTGTCTCCTGAAAAAGCAAACAGCGTCCCGGCAGACATTGCGTAGTCGGGAATAACAAAGTTCACAGACTCGTTAGTGATACCGAAGAATTTCAACCAGTTTTTCAACAATCTCGGCACTGCCTCCCGGCGTTTGAAGGATGACGGAAATGGTTTTCCGATTTTCCTCTACGGGATTGGTTTTAGTTTTTCGATCATGTCCTAGAACGGATTTTTTATCGCCGGCCCAATCGGGCCGAAGAAAAAGACCGCATCGGTTTTGAGAAAGATATCTATGGCTTTAAGTCGTTCCATGGCTGTTTCTCGAATCTGGCTATCGAACTCTCTCATTTTTATGTCGTTTCTTTTTGAAAATAGCGGCGAACTGTCACAAAAGCTAGCGCAAAATATCAAACATCCCAATCATCCAAAATCAAAAATCCACCAAACCATCCCAAGGCGTCGGCGGTTACCAACCGGAAGAAGAAGGCATCGAATCCCAGTGCTTTTTATTGTCGTAATTGAACCTCGTCCAATTCTCCACCGACGGAAAAAGCAATTGCCGCAAAGTCTCCGATCCCACACGCCCATCCGTAAGCAGAACGTTCGCTTTGCCCAGAATGACGACGATCAACAGTTAACAAAGCACCTCGCTTAGAAACCGAACGCGGGAACTAAAGAATCAAAGGACATCCAAAAGCCCTCAAACCCGCAATTTTGGAGGACGTTCACGTTGAAAATCCATCCCAAAGGAAGAGCCATCGGCTTGCGTAATCATGCGCGAAGACGAAACCACAGCAGACTCCCAAAGAGAACCAAAATAAGTAGGCCCAGAGATTCCCCAGTGGGGAGTTTCATCAGTTCCAAAAGGATTTCCTAAGTTATTATGTATGCCAATAGTGTTTTGTTGATAACCCCAACACCACCAACAAATAAGTTCGTTTGACCACCAAGATAACGAAAACAAAGAGTAGAACCTCGCGAAGTCCCCCGCAATTCTGACAACCGAAACGGAACTAAAAGGCCATCGTTGTCATCGGCGTAAAGTTGCCGAGCAATCCCAATTTGCTTTTGGCTATTGATGCAGACCACTTTGTGAGCCGCCAACTTTGCCCTCGAAAGAGCAGGCAGGAGCAAAGACGCCAGAATGCCGATGATAGTGATAACCCCCCAGCAACTCAACCAACGTAAACGCTTGCCTACCGAAGAGTGGTAAACGATCCGCCACCGGCAGAATAATGGACGGGAACTTCATAGCCATCTCCGTCGCTGTCCGACGCCCAAGCCATCATCGAGTAAAGCGCGCCTTCGCTATCCATAATAACGTAAAGCGAAATGTTCACATCCGCAAGTTCATACCAACCACAATTAACAAAGACAATACCACCAGACAGATATGGGAATTCGCAAAACTCCTGTTCTTCTCCCACAATGTTGAAATCAATGGAATGCAGATAGCCCGGATAAGGAAGAGGCCGCCCACCATCATAGCCCGGAATATCCAGCCACCCTTGATAGCCAGATTCGTAAACAGAATCGACGTAATCGGCGTTCGGTCCAGTCAAACGAAACCGCTCGAAAACGATTTTGCCTCCCGAAGAAGTGGCTAACGTCAAATTCCGCCGTGAACCGTGATTCTCAACCCAAAGACAAGAAACTTCGGGAGCATCGTTCGGCAGCGGAGGTTCCAGTTGAGGAGATGGCTTTGGATGCCCAGGATCAATCCCGTTTGAAAAACGCCAACCGGCGCCAACAACAGCCCTGCCAAAGCAATCCTGGCAATGCCGAAAGTCGCACCACTAGATTACAGAAATAAAAGTCTTTTCATACAAACAGATTAGAAATAGTTGCTGTGATTTTGTGCTCCGAGCTTCTGCGGTCACCTCTCATGCCGGTGTTTGAGACCGGAAGGTAATCGCCCCTCATCTGCATTTCGAAACAGAGCATGACCAAAAAAACGCCAACTCGCCGCCGCAACCCCAACACCCCCCACGGAATCATCAACGTCGGCATCTTTGGCGAAGGAAACAGACTCCTCCTCACTCAGTGCTGTTGCCTTCCTTGAAGCCAGAAAAAGCCCCATTGACGTCGGCCAAGCCGTCGGCCGCGCCATGCAAACTTCCCCAGGCAAACAAATGGGCTACATCATCTGCCCAATCGCCATCGAGACCGGCTCCGACCCGGAAAATTGGATCAGCACCTCCGACCCCGAAGAAGGCTGGAAAGAACTCGGCCAAATCCTGCTTGCCCTGCGCGCCCACGACAATCGCATCGAAGATCAACTCAAAGACCTCCTTCACCTTTACGTCCCCAAGCCGCCGAAATCGATGAAATCACTCGCCGGCATCACCACGGGCGAGGACAAGCGAATCAGTTACAGAGAACACGAAGGAAAACCCGGAACAGCCCAAGAAGCCGTCGAACGCGCGCTAAAAGACAAAAGCTCGCTAACAAAAGAATTCCAACCCTTCCCAAAACAATACCCCGCCCCAAATCTCAATCCCCCGGCATTCTCGGCGAAACCCAAACCGCCTATAAAACGCCAACCGAACCCACCCAAATAATCAAGCCTTCGCTGGCCGGGTATGGAATGCCGGATGCTTGCTCGCCATTGTCCGCAGCCGCGGTCACGGTTTGATAGTCCTGCTAAGTGGATGGTGTGAACATTAGCTTGCTAAGATTCACGGCGATTCCTGAATGTGCTGTTTCTATGACGATTATATCCTCAATACTAGGGGATGCAGTGCTACGCACTTGGTAGCTTGTTGTGCCGCCTTCGCTGAGGGACAAGCTAGTTGTTTTGAACATGATGGGGGACGGAGTAGTCGATCCGCCGGGCGCGGAAGGCGTCACAGATCCGCCGACTTTCACGTTGACTAGGGGAAGATTTGAAGGAGAATGCTCTTCAATTGTCTATCTGCGATGATTACGTTGACGATGGTGTTGGTTTTGGTAGGATTGCCCCATGCTAATACGAACTCGGAGGGGACGATCATCTTTACACTAAAAGTTTCCTTCGATTCTTTTACGTCGTCTAGAATGGAAATGGAGAAGATGTGTTTTGTGTCGTTGGTGGAGACGGCGAGGAAGGTGATGGTAACGCTGATGTGGGCGTAGTCTTCGACAGCGGTATAGTCTACGGTGACCGTGTCTTGGAGTATCGGTTTTAATAGAACCCAATCCTCATTTTTCTTGTCCCATAGAGGATGCATATTCTTGATATTCCTCATGATAATGAGTTATACTGCCTTCTAGCCATCTACTGTAATGCACAGGCCGCCGATTTTCTCCGTCTAACTGCTCCCACAATGTCCTTCCCTCTATAGGCCCATCATCCTCTTGTCTCACCGAGCCGTCGGGGTTGAATAGATTTTGACCAATAATAGCAAAGTTAGGATACGGAGTAAGAAGCAAAATCGATGAGTATTCGACTGTGAACGGCCGGTGTACATCGGTAGCATCCCTAACATACAAGAACCTGTTTGGGACCGTCTGTGTTCTTGTTGTGACACTTTCGTGCTTTCGTTCGACTCTCACTGATCTTTCATCAACGATGAAATTAGATTCGTAATTAGAAGATAGGTAACTGCCTATGTTTATGGAGATCCAGACATCTGGGGTAGTATGAGGTGTTCTTTGATCAAAAACGACAGATGCCGGCATTTCGACTGCAAAATTAAAGCGAACCAAAGCGTGTTCTTCATCGTCTGCATAGTTATCTCTCTCATACGTTTGCTGTCGAAAAGCAAAAATTCCAGCGCAATCACCTTCTATGGACGCGGCGCCAAGCGCAAGAATCGGTGTTTTCCTTCTGCGCGAGGAAGAATCACAGTCAACGATCTTGGCCGTCGCCAAGGGATTCCCACAGTATTTTGACCTCATCATCCGGCAAAAGGCCGCCAAGCTTCTCCAAGCAAATCGGCGGTTTCCTCGATTCCGAACTCCTCGGCCATAGATGTTCTTTTGTTGCTTTGTTTAATCCTTTTATCATGCCCAGCCCGTACAAGTAAGCATTTAACGAAGCAACTACGAAAATTCCGCCTTGTTTGCCGAAGCTAACAAGGAAAGGCAATTGCGACTCTCCCGAAACTCTGTCAAAAACTGTGATATTTAGCAAGGAGACCCATATGACGAATCCCTCCTGCGTTTATTGCTTCAAGAGCGAGAAAATCAAAAAACAACCAGGAGCATAACGTTTGTTTTGAGGATTCCACGATTTTGTGTCTTTTTTGGATGATGGTGTTTTTGCGGGGGAGGGAAGAGGGAAAAGATGGCGGCTGTTGTTTTGCGATCTTACGAATGGGAGACAGCCAGATCGGGAGGATGATGCTGAAGCATCCGCAGGATCGGTCGCTCTGGTTTGGACAAGAGGCGGCCTCCGTTGACAGCCGCAGATTATCGTGGCGAAATCTTTTGTCGCAACATTGACAAAATCAAATTAGTGTAGTGAACAGTCTTATCGTCGGTTGTTTTAGCGAGTTTGTAAACAGCGTTGGATTGCTCCACCACTGATTGGCCGGATCGTAGAATTGGGGATATATTAGTGTTGGTTGAATGCTCTGTTGGGTTGGCATTGTGGTGGTTTTAGGGCGGGGATGTTAGGAAAGTTCGTCGGCTTTGCCTGAGTTTTCGGCTTTGCGCTTTGCGGGGGGTTGGACGCAAGCTGTTGTCAGGCTTTTTGATTGCTGGATTCGATGGCGTTGGGTGGTTGCAAGAGTGGGATTTTGGGGTTTGGGCTTTTTGGCTTCGGCTTTGTCGGCTTGGGTTATCAGATGGTTTGGACAAAGCAGCTGGGCGCTTTGTTTGGGTTGGAGGCGTTGGCGATTTTGGCGATAGTGGCCGCTTATATGGGGGGATTGACGGCGGGGGCGCTCTTTGCCGAAAGCGCTGTTTTTCGGCGGTTGGCGCTTATTGGCCGGTTTGTTTTATTGGCGGGGCTGATTGGTTTTTGGGGATTGCTTTCCTATTTTGGTCTTCCGTTTTTGGGGCGCATTCCCGGCTTGGCTGGGACGGGATTTGGCTTGCTTGGAATGCTGGGTTTCTTTGGCGTCGTTTTCGTTGCGTTGCTTCCCGCCACTTTGGCGATGGGCGCCGTTCTTCCCGTTGCCGAGAGAGTTTGGAGGCGCGCCAAGCCGGGCAAAGAGCAAGTCGGGTGGATTTACGGGGTTCACACTGCCGGCGCCGCTTTGGGAGCGTTGATGACCGCGTTCTTTCTTATCCCGCAATTCGGACTCAAAGCTTCGCTTGGCTTCCTATGCGGGCTGAGCTTTCTCATCGCAATTAGCATTTCCGCGTTGCGAAGAAGGTTTCCGCCGGTTGGCGAAGCATTCGCTAGGGAAAACGCCGTGTCGCCTTTGTCCAAGCGGATGTTTTTCACTGCGTTTGGTTTGGGTTTGTTTGGCATCGTGTATCAACTGCTTTGCGTTCGGGTTCTTTCGCAGACGCTGGAAAATACGGTTTATACTTACGCGTCGATTTTGGCGGTTTATCTGGCCGGCGCTTCTTTGGGCGCAATGCTTTGGCGGCGGCTCGTCAAATGGAATCCAAAAGCGGTTGAGGCTTCCAAGGATCGGCGGCAATGCGAGTTTTTCCGTCACGGATTGCTGGCGACGGCGATTCTGATTCTGATTAGCCTGCACGCAATGACTTGGGTTCCGGCATGGTACGACGCTCTTTGGCCGGGAATAAGCCGCGGGCGGTCGGGGCTTTTGATTGGAGAAGTGTTGGTTTCCGCTTTGATTTTGTTTCTTCCGGCGGCGGCGATGGGAGGCCTTTTGTCGCATTTGCTTCAAACCAGTGCCTGTCCGCGAAAAGGAATCGGCGCGGCGTTGGGCGCGAATCTTCTTGGCGCCTCGCTGGCTCCTGCGGTCTTTGTCGCATTGCTTCCGGCTTTGGGCGTCCAGAGGTTTCTGATTCTCGTCTCTCTGGCTTATGCGGGATTGATTCCGCCAACGGGACTCAAGGCGCGCTGGTTGGGGATAGCGGCGCTTGGGCTTGGGCTGGCCGCAGCGCCCAGCCCGGCCAAAGTGCTTGGCTTTTCAACGGAAGAGGAACGCCAAACCATTCTCATTCGAGAAGGCGTTTCGGCGCTGGTTTCCGTGACGACGGACGCCGACGGCCACAAGGCTCTTCAAGTGAATCGCCGCTTCCAAATGGGATCCACGCGCGCCGCTGCGGACGAACGGAGGCAAGCGCATTTGCCAATCCTGCTACATCCTCGGCCGGAAAGAGCGCTGATTCTCGGCGTTGGAACCGGCATCACTCTCGGCGCCGTTCTGGCTCACCCCCAATTGCAGGCCGACGCCGTCGAACTGCTTGCGGAAGTCATCCAAACCCTCCCCGAATTTGCGCCTCAAAATCATTTTCCCTATCCGCCCGGCCAAATCGCCCTGCATCATGCGGACGCCCGGCGCTTTGTCCGCCGCTCTGAGAACTCCTACGACGTCATCATCGCCGACGTCTTCCATCCCGCGCGGGACGGAGCGGGACTGCTTTACACGGCGGAACATTACCAAAACGTCCGCAATCGATTGGCGCGCGGCGGCATCTTCTGCCAATGGCTTCCGCTTCGCCAACTAGACGAAGCCACCTTGAAGGCAATCGTCCGCACCTTCAACGCCGTATTTCCGCATTCCGGCGCATGGCTTCTCCGCGAGACCGTTGCCGTTCCAGTCATCGGCCTCTTCGGCGCCAATCTTCCCCTTCCCATCTCTTCGGCGCGCTTGACCGAAGCCCTCCAAAACCCAACCCTTCGGCGCGCCCTCCAAGAATGCCGCTTGCATTCTGTTGAGCGCATCCTCGGAAGCCTCTTGGCCGGGCGAAGCGCGCTGGAGAGATTTTCCCAATCCGCTCCTTTAAACACCGACGACAATCAATATGTGGCCAGCCGAGCGCCGCTGATTCGCGTTGGCAATCCCGCCCCCGCAATCCTAAAAACAATCCTCCGAATCCAAGCGCAATCCGCCTCTTCTTTGGCGGACAACCTGCCGCCGGGAAGCCTCCGCCAAATCATGCAAACTTGGTTTCCCGCCCGCGACCTTTACCTGCTGGGGCTTGCGGACGAATGGGCGGGCAACCGAACCGAATCCGTTCGCAAATTCCTCCAAAGCCTCTCCGTCCACAAAGACTTTGCCGCCGGCTACGCCAAGTGCATTTCCATTGCCTCGCAAAGCTTGCAAAGCAATCCCGACTTTTCCCGTTGGCTCTTGTCGCAGCTGATCCGCCTCAAACCCGAAGAACCCCTCGCCCAAAAAATGCTGAACCGCCTGCGCGAGTAACCAAGAAATTCATGGCCGACGAGTCAAAACGGCAAACGAATCCAACCAAAACGCATAAAAACCCGGCGCCGAGCAGTGAACCCAAACAATCTGCGCCATTTCGTCTCTCGAATTCTCCATTCGAAATCTGTCATTCGTCGTTGAAAAAAAGCTTGCGCTCGCCTTTGCCTTGCCCGCAAAATCCCTCCTCAACAGCACAAAATCAAAAAAGTCTTGACATTATGACAATCTCTATACGCTCCCATAATCGATCCAACGATCCAACGGGTTTACTCTCATTGAATTGTTGGTAGTCATTGCCATCATCGCCATCTTGGCCGGCATGCTCCTGCCCGCCCTCGCCAAAGCCAAACAAAAGGCCACCGGCGCCGCCTGCCTCAACAACCAAAAACAACTCGCCTTAGGCTTCTTCATGTACGCTAGCGACAACGAAGACGAAATGCTTCCCGGCGGGCGTGGCGGCGGCTTTTGGCCGGGACCTCAAAATGAATCTGGACAAAATGCAGGCATCACAACCTCCCTAACCAAAGATCAAGCCAAGAAACTCGTTGAAAACGGCCTAAAGAATGGTCCTTTGTGGCCTTATGTAAACTCTGTGGGTTCTTACCACTGCCCCGGCGATTTGCGCACAAGAAACCGCCAACCCGGACAAGGCTGGGCTTGGGATAGTTATTCCAAAGCCAACGGCATGCACGGCGCCAATCCCAGCCAACTTAGCTGGGGCATCTACGCTCACAAGAAGCTAACGGCCGTTCAAGGCCCCTCCGAAGCGATGGTCTTTATTGAAGAAACCGATCCGCGCAGTTTTAATCTTGGCACTTGGGTCATTCACGGCCAAATTGACAATCCCGGCTGGGTAGATCCCTTCGCCATTTTTCACGGCAACGTCAGCAGCTTTTCCTTTGCCGACGGCCACGCCGAGCATCATAGTTGGAACGATAAGGAAACCATCAAAGCGGCCCGCAATTCCGCTCAAGGACAAAACAGCTTTTATTGGGGAAACAGAGGAACCGGCCTTTTCCGCAATCCTGATTTTGTTTGGGTTTGGAACAACTACAAGCATCGAGATTGGCAACCTGCGCCCACTCCATAAGCCTTCCTTGAACACTTTCCATTTTTGGAACAGCGCGGCTCGCCTTACAAAGCGAGCCGCCTTTTTGTTTTACTTTGCCATGAACCAAGTTATTGGACTTGACGAGATAGGTCGGCTACAATGTTACTTTTCATCCAAAACGGCCGCTTTTGTTTTGCAACCCGTTCATCTGGCTGTCCCTTCTCCGCCGTATAATGTGCTTCTCATCGACAGCGGCCGCCTTTGTTTTGCGGCGGCAAAGTTAGGATTGAGGAAGTTTAGGCTTGGAAAAAGAGCGATCCATGCGGATTTCCGTTTCCATTCCGTTCTTGTCTTTTCCAACTCGTTTTTTGCTGAATCGGCCTAGCCTCGACAAAGGATGGATTTTGCGGGAGGATTGGGGTGGAATGTTTCCGCTGTTTGTATTGATAAGCAGTTTCATAAGAGTAATCTGTCTGTTAAGTTAGCATTTTTGCGATGCTTCGCCTGTCGGTTCGCCGGCAGGCCTTTTTTTGAGGCGGAGGCGGCAAAGGGATTCTCAAAGCGCCAAGAGAAAATTTTCTATTGATAATTGAAAAGTGAATTCCAATCCCCGCCGACAATTTTGGAATTCCTTTATGCTCGTCAAAATTGAAAACAGCGGGGCTTTTACTCTTCCCGTTGATCCAGTTTCTTCAAAGCGTGTGTCACAAAGTTTCGCACCCGCTTGTCTGGATCCAAAGACGCCATTTCGTTCAACAACTTCCGAAGCGCCGAAATGTCCGCTGTTTCCACATCCGCGCTGAAATAACGCGCCGCTTCTACTCGCGCCTCCCAACTGCTTCCCTCTGCATAGTCAAACAACGTCCCAGACAAAACTTCGTCGATTCTGGCATCGTGAGGCAACCGTTGAGTGGCCAAAGCCGCCGCCACCGCTCCGCGATTGGCTTGCCCCGCCTCGCTTCCCAAATACTCCAACAACAACTCTCGCGCAATCGGTTGCGCCACTGCTCCGACGAAATCAATTGCCGCTTCCAAAGTGGGCGCATCCTCCGTGTTTTGCGCGAACTCCATAATCCGCTCTGCCGCCTCCGGCCTTTGCGTGTTCGACAAGCCCGCCAAATACGCTTGATCCCGCGCATCGCCAACCAAATGCTCCTCAAACCGAACCAGCCGCTCATACAACTCGGCCTGCAACTCCGCCTCCGATTGAGCGGCAAAAGCTCCCGTAATCCCCAACGCCAAACACTGCTCGTAAAGATTGCTCTCGTCATTTTCCAACAACGGCGCATCCAAAACCGAAGCCACCGCATTCACCAACCTGCGAGACGGAGTCGAAGAATGCGCCGAAGAATAAAGCGCCATCTTCCGCAAATCCGGCCCGCTATCCAAAATCAAATCCGCCAATGCATCCTGCGCCGCCGAATCGTTTGTCGCCGCCAACGCATCCAACAGCAACCGCGCCCGATGCGAATCTTCCACAGACTCAAGAACGGTTTCCATATACCGTTCCATATCCACGCCCGGCGACGCCAAAGCCGCCGTCAACGCCCGAAAACCCTCCAGCCGTTGCTTCGTATCCGCCGCATCCAAAGCCGCCAACCGCTCCAAAGCATCCTCCAAACTCACAGTCGAAGCCGCCGCCACAACCGCCTGCTCGGAATCCAATTGCGGTGACGCCAAAGCCATCGCCTGCTCCAAAGCCCTTTCCCAAAGCAAAAACCGATCCCGCATCTCCGCCAAAGACGAAAGCCGATGCTCGCCCAAAAACTCCGCCAAAACATCTTCGCGCCGGCCAAAAATATCTGAATGAAACTCAACTTGGCACTTCCGCGTCGCAAACAACTCCATCGCCTCGCCAACCGCCAAATTCAACTCGGCGTTGAACTCGCCCTCCCGCAACAGTCCGTTCCCATCGGAAAACTGAATCCGATCCAAACCAGAAACCCCCTTAGCCGTCGGTTCCAAACCCGCAAGCGCCGGTGATGCTCCGCCCCCTTGCGAAATCAAACGTAAAACTCGTCTCTTTTGCCGCTCCAAAATCCGACCCGGCAAAACCCGAAAATCCATCTCATACACCGCAAACGAATCCGCATAACTCCCCCGCCACTCCGCAAGCCCGCCGCGCGCCCTCTTTCCCGACAACCTCACCACCAAACAATCCAAAACCGAATCCCAAAAACCGGCAATCACCGGCGGCACTTCGGGCGAAATTCGCTTCTCCAAAATCTCTCCAGTGCGCGAAATTCGAAGCGGAATGGAGTGAGAAAAAGCCCCCGCCACTTTCTCAAAACCGAGACCGACAACCGAAGGCGTTTCCAAAAACCTCGCGCTAATCCAAACGCCCTGCTCATTTTGCTCAAGAATGGAAACACGAACCAAACCTTCCAGCGAAACCTCCATTTGGCCGGGTGACGTCATTTCCACCGCTACCGCTCCGTCCGTAGAACCTGACCGAGCATCAATGGATTGTTGCAAACGAATGCGCCGAACAAACTGCTGTCCCGCCGAAAAATCATACGCTACCGGAATGCCTTCGCGTACTCCGCCAACCTTTGCTCCTTCCAAACCATGATTTTCCGCCGTTGATTCTTCTCGCCACGCTAAGTTCAGCCGAATCACCCCCAGAACAACCACAACCAAAACAACCACCCCGCAACCAATTAAAAATTTCCTTCTCACAACTCAAATGAAAAACTCAGCCAATTAAACCGACCGATGCACTTAAAGCATCATTTCTACATCTGAACGAGATCAACCACCAAAACATTAACCAAAGTTACTTACTCATCGTCATCATCTGTAGGGACTGGCGGATGAGGACCAATCAATCTGTTTGTCCACGCTTGGGCTGGAAGCGGATCCCACAATATTTTCTTGTACTTAGGTATCGGCAAGCCTCCAGCTTGAGCTACAAGCGAAAGATTAGCATCAAGAAATCCAAAAATGATAGAGCCGTTAGGAACTCCCGGGGAGTACGACCAAAGTTCAGCGGCTGCATTAACATCGACTACATCTAAATCACCCTCTACTCCTGCATACCATTCACCCCATCTTTTGAGAATAGCGATATCAAGTCCTACAAGTGCTCGTGCGCCAAAACCTGCAGAAACCTCGGCAGAGGCGCCGAAAGCCGAATTATTAATAGGCCGATCTATATCTCCACCACTGGAAATACCACATTCATAGCTCAAGTCCGCTCGAAACTGAACAGTCACGGGAATTACCCAAACTGGAAAGGTTCTACCAATCCAAGGAGATCCCAAGCTGCCCTCTTGATCGGTGCTAATAGTTACTGGAATCACAATGGGAACGGTATCCAGTACCGTGATTGTTAATGTCCCATTTCCTGTTGCTAAATTGTGAACATATTTGATTTCAATAAAATCGAATGATAAAGTCCCCGCAATTTCTCCAGTGCTGGATAATTTAAAGTTCCATCGATCGGTGGAAACCTCCGTTTCCGATCCGAGATTACTATCACCATAACTCTCAATTGCGGAGGATTCGAAAGAACTATCTGTAATTACGTAGTATTCGTCGTCTTCAACAGTCGGATCAGGGTCAATTTTCTGATAAGTAACTTCCCCTTCGGTAACAGTCAGTGTTCTGCCGGGTCCCGTTGCGCCTGGAATAGTAACATCCGGCACAAATGGCTTAGGCGGCGCAGGAGAAATATACCAACCGGAACTCGGCGGAGATGCGTCCCCAGTAGTCGGCGGAGGGTTAGTCGGATTTGTAAAAACTGGAGTGCCGAGGATGGGTCCCCAAGTTACCGGAGGCATGTTATCTACGGCTGTTGTGCGGATTTGCAAGCGGTAGTTCTGTAAACTGAGCGCGCTAGTCAAGGCGCGCACTCGCAAGTAGTAATAGTTAGATCCTGACGATTGCCAGCCGAAGACGTGCTTGGCGTTTCGGTCGTTTGCATTTGCAGTAACCGACTTCAACTCGGTGCCACTAGCGTTGTAGAGTTTCAACTCCAACCCGATGTTGCCAAGATTCTCAATTGTGGCCGCCGCAACTTGATTCGTGCCGCTGACTATAAAGCGATACATATCATAAGTGTCCTGAAAAGTTCCGATTTTTCCCGAACCGGAAACGCTAGAAGAAACCAACGTGGCGCCACTCCCAACCGAGGAAAGAGTGGCGGCGTCTCCTCCAGTGCCAAGGTCGTTTTGCGTAACTGTCGCAGAAGTGGAGAAACTGCTTCGGACGGAAAAACTCCCGGTGCCGGTCAGCCGATTGTTGTGCCGAACTCGCAAGTAATAAGTGCCTGCAGTAACTCTGCGAGCTATGCGGAAGTTGTTACTTTGTCCGCTGTTGTTGTCAGAAGTCAACACACTGCCCGAACTGCTCAACAATTCGCCGTAAGTGTCCGTGCTACCGGTGCTGTAAAGCGTTAACGTTCCTGAGCCGGTCACCGCAATGCGAAAGAGGTCTTCATCGCCTGCCCAATTGATCGATGCCGAACGAGAACCACTAGTCGGAGAAAGAGTGTATTCGGCGGCACTGAGAGACGGAGCATAGCCGAAAAGTACTCGCACGGTATAAGATCCCCTGCCAGTCGTTCGGTTGTTATGCCGAACTCGCAAGTAATAAGTGCCTGCAGTAACTCTGCGAGCTAGGCGGAAGTTGTTGCTTTGTCCGCTGTTATTGTCGGAAGTCAGCACACTGCCCGAACTGCTCAACAATTCGCCGTAAGTGTCCGTGCTACCGGTGCTATAAAGCGTCAACGTTCCAGTGCGGGAAATTATGATTCGATATACATCTTGATCGCCTGCCGGACTAATAGAACCGGAACGGGAACCGCTGGCGGAAAGAGTCAATTCGTAGGCAACACTGCTCCCGCTGCCAGAACCACTGCTGGAAGCGGTGAAACTGCTGCGGACGGCAAAACTTCCGGTGCCGGTCAGCCGATTGTTATGCCGAACTCGCAAGTAATAAGTACCTGAATTGACCGAACGGCTAAGGCGAAAATTGTTCGTTTGTCCGCTGTTATTGTCAGAAGTCAACACACTGCCTGAACTGCTCAGCAATTCTCCATAAGTGTCCGTGCTCCCCGTGCTGTAAAGTGTCAACGTCCCCGAACCGGTCACCACAATGCGAAAGAGATCCTCGTCTCCCGCCCAATTGATCGATGCCGAACTGGAACCTCCGTTGGGAGACAAATTATACTCATAGGAAGTCAGAGACGGAGCATAACCAAAAGTGTTGCGCACTGTATAACTCCCCGTACCAGTGGTTTGGTTGTTGTGGCGCACACGAACGTAATAAGTGCCAGCTGTAACTCTATAGGCAAAGCGGAAGTTACTGCTTTGCCCACCGTTGTTGTCAGAAGTCAATACACTGCCCGTGCTGCTTAGCAACTCGCCATATGTGTCCGTGCTACCCGTGCTATAAAGCGTGAGCGTCCCCGTCCGGGAAATTGTGATCCGATACACATCTTGATCGCCCGCCGGACTAATAGAACCGGAACGGGAACTGCCGGTAGATAAAGTCGCCTCATAAGATACACTGCTACTGCCGGAACCACTGCCACTGGAAGAACCTCCACTATCGCTTCCACTGCCAGAACCGGAACCGCTGCCGCCAGAGCCTCCTCCTGACGAGCCTCGACCACTGGAAGAAGATGCGGTGAAACTGGAGTGGACAGTATAGTCGCCGGTTTCCGTGCTGTCGTAATGTCGCACACGAACATAATAAGTTTCCGCGCTCACTGAATGACTGATCTGAAAATTCCTGCCTTGCCCGCCATCGTCATTGGAAGCCAATTCGCTGCCCGAACTGCTCAACAAATAGCCGTAAACGTCCGTGCTCCCACTGCTGTGAACCGTCAACGTCCCAGAGCCGGTGACCGTAATTCGATACACATCTTCTTCTCCTCCAGAATCAATGGAATCCGAAGAAGAACCATTGAGTGGAAGCGTATATTCATAGGAGACTTGCCCCATCATCGCTGAGGGCAACGCCAAAATTCCGGCCAGCAAGGCCGCCTGTCGACTCGCCAATTTTATTCGAATCATTCGCATTTTCTGTTCCACAATTTTACAAAAACTCATTGTCTTGTCTTTCATCTCAGTCGTTGCCGAAGAGCAAATCGCCCTTTCTCAATTCCAATTTTCTGTCGGCACAAAGACTTTTAATCCATGGACTTTGCGTTTGTCAAACTTTTTTAACCAAATAATTTAAAAACCGACCAAAAAAGCCGATTCCCAAGCCAACAGAGACAATTTCGGAAGATTGTCTCCACTCCAAAAAGCAAATCGGAAAAATCAACGAGAACACAATGCGCGCGCCGCAAGCCGAAGATTTGGGCGAGGAAGTTCCATTTTTGCTGGCCAAAAGAGCCTATCAGTCATTAACCTTTCTGAAATTTTATGCCAAAGCGGACAGACATTGACTCCGTGCTGATTATCGGCGCCGGCCCCATTGTGATCGGGCAGGCCTGCGAATTTGACTACTCCGGCGCCCAAGCGTGCAAGGCGTTGAAAGAGGATGGGTTTCGCGTCATTTTGGTAAACTCGAATCCCGCCACAATTATGACCGATCCCGAATTCGCCGACCGAACTTATATTGAGCCGATTACGCCGGAATGCGTCGGGAAGGTCATCGTTCGAGAACTGGAAGAAAAGAGAAGGCGCGGGGTAAATGGATCGTTGGTTTTGTTGCCGACTTTGGGCGGGCAAACGGCGCTAAACACGGCTATGTCGCTTCATCGTGACGGCACGCTGGAGCGGCACGGCGTGGAAATGATCGGGGCCGACGCGGCCGCCATTCAGCGGGGAGAAGATCGCCAGGAATTTAAAGAGGCGATGGAGAAGATCGGTCTAGATTTGCCGTGCAGTTTTACCGCCCGTTCCTTTGAGGAATCGCTGGAAAAGGCCGCCGCCATCGGGCAGTTTCCACTAATCATCCGGCCGGCCTACACTTTGGGCGGCGGCGGCGGCGGCATCGCTTACAATCGGCAGGAGCTGGAAAGCATTGCCCGGCGAGGTCTGGAACGCTCGCCCGTCTCCGAAATTTTGATTGAGGAATCCCTTCTCGGCTGGAAGGAATACGAGATGGAGGTGATGCGAGATCGGGCGGACAACTGCGTGATTATATGTTCCATCGAAAACTTCGATCCGATGGGCGTGCACACCGGCGACTCGATCACAGTGGCGCCCATTCAAACACTGACCGACAAGGAATACCAAATTATGCGGGACGCTTCTTTTGCCATTATTCGAGAAATTGGTGTGGAGACGGGCGGATCCAACATTCAATTCGGCGTTTGCCCGGACACCGGCCGCATGGTGGTCATTGAGATGAACCCGCGAGTTTCTCGCTCATCGGCTCTGGCCTCAAAAGCCACCGGATTCCCCATCGCCAAAATCGCCGCCAAACTGGCCGTAGGCTACCATTTGGACGAAATCCAAAACGACATCACCCAAGAAACGCCGGCCTGCTTTGAGCCGACCATCGACTACGTCGTCACCAAAATGCCGCGTTTCGCCTTCGAAAAATTCCCGCAGGCCGATCCTACTCTCAACACGCAAATGAAATCCGTTGGAGAAGCCATGGCCATCGGGCGAACGTTCAAAGAATCGTTGCAAAAATGCCTCCGCTCCACCGAAACCGGACGAAACGGGCTGGGCGGCAACGAAACACCCTGGAGAATCGACGGCCAGGTTTTCCACGACCGGGACATCCTCCCCGCCCATATCATCCGCCAAAAACTCACAGCGCCCAACGCCGAGCGCATCTACTTCATCCGCCACGCTCTCCGAGCCGGCATGTCCATCGACGACGTCTTCGAACTGACTCGAATTGACCGCTGGTTTCTGTCGCAAATCGAGGAATTGGTGGATTTTGAAGAAGAACTGGTTGCCGCCGCCTCCGTCTAATTTCGCTTCCCGTCCCCGCAAAACCGGCGCAAACCTTCCCGTTTCTACGGCTCTTCGCTTGTGATCTTCAATTGGTATTCAGGCGAGCGCTTGCTGTTTGGCCGACCTTTGGGAATGGCATTCTGAATAAAATCAAATTGAAAACGGTAGTAAACAACCTCTTGATCCGGCTCGACCGGAATCATCGTTTCCCAACGCCCCTCCGTATAAGGCACAGGCTGCATCGGATAACGCATCATCCCGATAATCACCACCGGCTCGAGCGTTTCCTCCTGAATCGACCGCTGATTGCTCCGCCAAGCTGCTTCCACCCGATAAAAGCCCGAACCCGATCGGGGAAAATCCGAAGGCGTCAAATTCGTGATCGAAGAAGTGGCGCATCCCGTTCCAAAAAGCGCAACCCAACCCAACCCAACTCCAAAAAATCTCCACATAGCAAATCCAACCTTATCCACAACCAACAACAATGTAAAGCAAAGATTCCCCCCTATGCATCCGCCGCACAAACTTCCAATCTCTATTTCTCCACAAAACAAAATCAGAAAACAAAAACAATCGAGAGGATAAGTTCTCCTCGCCGACCTTCTAAAAACACGTTGCATCCAATACAATCTTCAAAACATTTCAACAAACCTAAGCGCCAACCCGTCGCCAAATTTGCTCACTCGATGCAAACACAAAAACCTCAACACCTAAAAACAACCTCCTCCATCACCTTGCCCATCTTTGCCAAAACTAACACACGGCGCATGTATAAAAACAAACTGAACAAACCATTTCTCGCCACAATCTCTTCCCCAAAAAACAAAAAACTCCCTTCATCTCATCGCTCTCTCTCCAAACAAACAAGTTCTTTTGCTATATCTAAACACAAACCAAGGCCTTAATCTCTGCCAAATAAACCCGTGGAAAAGATAAACTTAATCGTGAAGAAGTTTCTCCTTGGCGCATCTTTGGCATTGTGAGCTAGCCACAACCATGGCGTGCTGGCGCAACAAAACCAACCTGCGCCCGGCAAAGACGAAGACCCGCCCTACAACCCCGATATCATAGACGAAAACGAGACGGGCATCGACCTTGCCGCTCTCTAATACTTCCACGAAAACTCGAAAACTTTGCGCCTTGGTTGCAACCGCCCGGCCTCACCATCAAAGGCCTGCCTAAACCCATCGGCCTGGAACTTTGGAAACCATCAGGCGACCCCGAACTTGTCCCAACCTTCTTCGTTGACTCTGGACACAAGTTCGGCTTTGTATTACCACCAAATAATCATTGTGAGGTGAAAATCATGGGAAAGTTTCTAATGCCGCAAACAGACAGCTTTTTTGTTGACTCTGGACGCAAGATTGGCTTTGATTGCCGCCAAAACATTAATTTTAGGACTGGAATCATGAAAAAGTTCATTATTTTGGCATCTTTGGCATTATTGGCTGGTGGCAACGTCGGCCTGTTGGCGCAACCTGCTCCGGGCGAAGACGAAGACCCGCCCAACGGGCCGGTTATTGTGGATGAGAACGGGCCGGGCATTGATCCTGCCGTTCTGGAAGACTTCAACGAGAACTTTGCGCCTTGGTTGCAACCGCCTGGTCTCAGCATCGAAGGCTTGCCAAAGCCGATTGGCTTTGAACTTTGGAAAACCGGCGGCGGCCCGGAACTCGTCCGAACTTTTTCCAACGAGCTAGGGGCATGGCAGGCTGCCGAACGCGCCGAAGCAGAAGCCTTCTCCAAACGAACCGGACTGCCCTTGGTGTGGCGCACACCTCCTTTGCCGCCGCCAAGGGGACCTTCTCACGGAAATACTACTTTTCCCGGAGTGATGATACCAACTCATGTTCCGCCAACCTTGGCCGTCATGGTTGGAGTGGAGCATGGAAGACCAGTGTATCTCACCACTTTCAATGTGGAAGCGGCAGACACCATTGCAATCGACGAACTATGGACAACCAATCGCATGGCGACAAATGGCCTTTCTGGTTTGAACCTCAACGGAGAAGGCACGCAGCTGGCCATGTGGGACGTAGGAGACGTTCTCTTCACACACCGGGAATTTGCCACCAACCGTTTCACGGACAGCAACTTCACTGACGAATTCCGCGTTTTCAACGAACATCAGATGACCTTTGAAGGCCGTGCGACCAACTACGTTCCCAACGGCCATGCGACGCACGTTGCCGGCACGTTGACGGCTATAGGAGTGGATAATCGAGCGCGAGGCATGTCGCCCGGCGCCACGTTGCTTGCTTATAATTGGATTAATGACTTCACGGAAATGAGCGGCGCCTTTGCCGACGCCAATAATCATTTTCGAATTTCTAATCATTCTTACGGAGAATTCGGCGGTTGGGATATTGAGCATGAACACGACAATGTCGACTACCCTATTTGGTGGGGGGATTCCGCCATCAGCGAAACGGAGGATTATCGGTTTGGATTCTATAACAGTTGCTCGCAGCATATCGACGACATCGCCTATTGGAGCCGTTATTATCTTTCGGTATGGGCCGCCGGGAACGACCGAGGCGGTAGTGGATCTCCCACTCCTGACGCAGCCGATGGATATTGGATCATTGCCCCAACCAATCAAGCAACTAAACTACCAGATGATTTGACACTGTTTTTAATACTCAATTCAACCAATACGCCGCCTAACGACTTTGACGTGGACGGAGGCTACGATATACTGACGGCGCAATCTGTGGCCAAGAATGGCTTAGTTGTTGGCGCCGTTCATAAAATTCCGGGCGGCTACGGCGCTTTGACGACCAACGTGGTCACTACCACCAACATAACCACTGCGCCTGACGGCATGATGATTACCAACACGGTGATGACGACCAATGTGACGGCAAATACCAACGTCGTAATGAGCGCGTATAGCAGTTGGGGTCCGACAGACGATGGAAGAATCAAACCCGACGTCGTCGCGGCCAGCGGAACAGGCTGGCACCATGGAGATCTGGTTGACACTATGCCCCCTATCGAAGAGGGGCTTTTCTCAACTTATATTAATTCTACTAATACCTCCACTGCTAATAGGAATTATGCCATAGATTTTGGCACGAGCATGGCGGCGCCGACGGTGGCGGGTTCGCTGAATTTGCTAGTGCAACTGCACAGGAGGCAGGTGGGAACCAACCAGCCAATGCTCGCCTCCACTTTGCGCGCGCTCGCCATTCACACCGCCGATGAAGCCGGGGATCATCCCGGCCCCGACTATCGCTTCGGTTGGGGGCTCTTCAACGCCCTATCCGCCGCCAACCTCATGACCAACAACTTCCACAGCGATTCCCTCGCCCACATCAAAGAAGTTCCTCTATACAACATCCGAACCGTGGCCACCAATGGAACAACCAAAGACTACACCGATTACATCAAGTTTCCCGTTGTGGCCAGAGGCAACGAGCCACTCAAAGTCACTCTTTGCTGGAACGATCCGCCGCCGCAAACCTTGCCGGCCCCCGCCTTAGACTCTACTGATCGAATGCTCGTTAACAATCTAAACTTATATCTCACTCAGCCTACAATCGTTACCAACTCCAACTCCAACACAAACATAACTTCCAACACAAACACAGCTCCGTCCCTCCAATATTTTCGCCCTTGGATATTAGATCCGGTCAATCCGGCAAGGGCGGCCCGGCGCGGTTACAACAGTCGGGATAATGTGGAGCAAGTGGTTGTGGAAAGTCCAACCACCAACGGCGTTTATGAAGTGAATGTGACCCAAAGAGGGGGACGGAGGCGGTTGACCTTTCCGTTGCGGCCGGTGACGGGGAGCGCGATGGCATATGCAAATCAGGCGGTATGGACCAATCAATGGGTATCGTTGTTAATATCGGGGAATGCGCCGCAGCCGGAGCCTGCATTAGAGATTACGGATGATTTGAGCGAGACCCACTTTATCTCGTTGCGTTGGCCGTCGGTTGTGGGGCGGGTATATCAAGTTCAATGCCAGACGAACCTATTGTCTTCGCAAGGGTGGTTGCCGGCTTCTGGGGAGATAGCGGCGACGCGGACGAACACGGCGGTGCGGTTGCCGTTGTTGCATACCAATGCGCCCTCGTGTTTTTATCGCATTCGCCGCTTGCGCTAGGAGGGCTAAACGAGAGGAAAAACAGCCTTTGAGACCTTGCCGACTTTGTTTTTTCTGTTCGCTTTATTGGGAGGGGAAGTTATCGGCGTTTGTGGGGGCGAGGCAAGAAGTAGCGGTTGGTTTTCTGTTTTCCCTTTGCTTTTTCGAGAATCTATAACCTGCGAGTGGGATTTTTAAGCGGGTTTATTTGGTGGGAAGAGAATAGTTCCACTTTTGAATATAGTGGATCCATGATGTTTTGATTTGGCGCAATTGTTTTTGGGATAGTGGGTATTGGTTTTTTTTGTAAGAGGGGAGGGAGGCGAGATAGGCGGCTGCTTTGGGCCGAGTTTTGGGCCAGTGGGGCAAGGCAAGCAGATTGTGGATGCGTTCCAGTTCTTCCAACGGGTTTTGTTCGAGGTTTTCGTAACAAGTTTCGCAATACTGGGTGGGAGGCAAGGCGGAGGTTTCGTTGTATAACGCATTCAGCATTTGCGGGTAAGCGCGCAAAACGAAGGCTTCTAGGTTTAGATTTTGGACTCGTTGGAGAGACAGGCGGGAGAGCATTTCGCTGAAGTAGTGGACGGAGGAGAGGAAGACGTTGTAGGGATTGCGGTAGATGTGGAGGAACTTGGCTTTGGGCCAAATGGACAGCAAGCGGCGCACTCGCGCGGTATAGACTGGATTTTTGATTAGGATGCGGGGGTTGCGTTGTTGGCGCGCCACTTTGCGGAGAAAAAGGCGAAGTTCTCTTTCCCAGCGCGCTATTTTTGCAGCCGAGGCGCCATCGAAGAAAACGCCGCGGTGGAAACGCTCTGAAAACTTTTTTGGAAAATACAAAGCGTGGAAGACCGAAAGCAACTGGAGGTTCGCCAGCGGAATTTCATCCTCTTGCGGCGAGTTTGGCGTTACGGCGACGGAATCCACGCCGCGCGTCGCCGGCAGCGCTTTTTCCAAAAGGGGGCGCAGCCAAGTTGCCAAGGTCAGCAGTTCGCCGGGCAGGCCGCTGGCCAAAGGGGGAATGATTCCAAAGGCGGGCGAACATGCCAGGAGATTGTGAAGATGAGTAGTGCCGGAACGCCAATGCCCGACGATAAACACCGGCGCTTGGAGCGAGCTTGGCAGGCGGTCGTCTTGTTGCATGGCGAGGCGTTCCAACGCGGCAAATGGCGCGCGGAGCAGTGCGGAAAGCAGGAAGAGGCCTGCGTGGGGAAGGCATCGAAGGGAAACGCCGCCATGTTGGAAAAAAGCGCCCAGAAGCGTATTCAGATTGGCGCCCATCAACGGGTGCTTTAGGCTGGGGGATGGTTGCAGGTTGCGGATTGTCACGGCGTTGGCTTTTCTTTGTTTTCCCATTTTCCGCCCGCAAGAGAGTTGCCTTTTGCGAATCGCGAGTATTGAAAAGCGAACCGAATTTTGCAACAAACTTGGGAGGCAAGATGGATCCGTCGTTCAAAGAGAGTTTTGACCTCAAAAGCTTGGTGGCCGAGCGGCAGCGCGAGAGGCATGATTTGTATCGGCGCTTTCTCAACCCCAAGTTTGTCCAAACCCTAAGCGCAATCGGTTTTGATCGGCGCTACACTCGCGGCGCCGGCGCTTATCTTTGGGATGAGGAGGGCAACAAGTATCTCGACTTCCTTTCGGGATATGGGATGTTCAATATTGGTCGAAATCATCCGACGATCAAGAAAGCCGTTCGGGACTATCTGGAACTGGATGATCCTTGGAAGATTCAAATGGGCGCGACGGCGCTGCCGGGCTTATTAGCGGAAAAATTGCTGCAACAAGTTCCTCATCTGGAAAAAGTTCACTTCACCAATTCGGGCGCGGAGTGCGTGGAGGCGGCGCTAAAATTTGTCCGCTGCGCCACTCAAAAAGAGGCCGTGATTTACTGCGAGCGCGCCTTTCACGGATTGACTTACGGATCGCTTTCGTTAAACGGGTGCGAGAGTTTCCGCGAAGGGTTTGTTAGCTTTCTGCCGGGTCCGGTGCCAATTCCCTATGGGGATCTCGAAGCCCTTCATCATCGGCTTGCCCAATCTCCTATCGCTGCTTTTATTGTGGAGCCCGTTCAAGGCAAGGGCGTTTTTCCCGGCTCGACGGAGTTCCTAATGGGGGCGCAGGAGTTGTGCAGACGATTTGGCGCATACTTGATTATGGACGAGATACAAACCGGCATGGGACGCACCGGCAAAATGTTTTCCTTTCAGCATATTCCCGAACTGGAGCCGGACATGGTTCTTATCGCCAAATCCCTTTCCGGCGGGATGGTTCCGGCGGGGGCGGTGTTGATGCGCCAGAAAATTTACGAAAAAGTCTTTTCTCGAATGGACCGCTGCGTGGTGCATTCCTCCACCTTCGGGCAAGGCGGGCTGGCTATGGCTTGCGGGCTGGCCACCCTTCATGTTTTGGCGAGCGAAGGCCTGATCAAAAACGCCGAAATACAGGGAGACAAACTCCAATCCGGACTGCAAGACTTGGCGGACGAGTTCGAGCTGTGCCGGGAAGTTCGCGGCCAAGGCTTGGTGATCGGCATTGAGCTTGGTCGGCCAAAATCGCTCGCCCTTCGCTCGGCTTGGGCTCTCCTTCATGCGGCGGACGGAGGCCTTTTTCCGCAAGCCCTCATCATGCCGCTGTTAGATCGCCATCGCATTTTGACCCAAGTCGCCGGACATCATCTTGACGTCATCAAACTCCTCCCCGCCTTGACCATTGGCGAATCGGACGTCCGCTGGTTTCTTCGCGCCATGCGGGAAGTGCTGGAAGAATGTCATCGCTTTCCCGGACCAGCTTGGACAACCGCAAAACGCCTGATACAATTCGCGGCCGCGCAACGGAAAAAAACGCCGCCATCCGCTGTTTGACGACGACGCTCGTCCCATTCAAAACAAACGAAGTCTGCCAAAATCTTCCAAACAGCAGAATCCAAAAAACAAAGCCAAGTCGAATTTTGTTCGCTAAACCATTCCTCAAAAAACTCTCTGCTGAAACGCAGCCTCTCTGGATTCCCTTCGTAACACTATGCAGAGAAAAAGAGGCGATTGTTTTGGCGTTCCCCTTTTCGTTATAATTCTAACTCTTCACAAATTTTTACACTTGTTTTTACTTTCACTTCAGTATAATAAGTGAGAGGTTATTAAATTCTTTTTTATTTCATGCAAACCACCGCGTTCCACAAAATCCTGCATCCCACCGACTTTTCTACGGGCGATTACAGCGCCTTTGCGCATGCTTTGAGGATGGGATTGGCCGGCAAGTCCGAAGTTACCCTGCTCCACGTTAGCGACAACCGTCCCTCCGTCCACTGGTCGGATTTTCCGCCCGTCCGGGAAACGCTGGTTCGCTGGCGATACATCCCCGAAAACGCCACTCGGGAAATGGTGGAAGCCACCGGCTTGCTGGTAAAAAAAGCGCTTCGCAGCGGGAAAAACCCGGTCGCCGAAATCACCCGCTACCTCGAACAACACCCCTGCAACCTCATCGTCTTGGCAACGCACCAACGAACGGGACTGGCGGCTTGGTGGCAACAATCCAAATCCGAAGCCATCGCCCGCGACACAAAAATCATGACCCTCTTCGTTCCCCGCCAAATCCAGGGCTTTGTTTCGGCGGAAACCGGCAACATTCGCCTCAGCCACATCTTGGCGCCCATTGCCAAAAAACCAAGACCCGGCAACGCGGCCAAAGCCGCCCAAGCCCTCGCCTCCCTGTTCTCCGTCGACAAAGCGCGCATCGAGTTTCTCTTCGTCGGCCATGAAACCGACGCGCCGGACATCCGCCTTCCTCATCATCCGGGTTGGATAGTCGAACGCTCCACTGGGGAAGGCAACGTGATAGAGCGCATCTTGGACGCCAGCGAAACCCAAAACAGCGACCTCATCGTCATGGCCACCGAAGGGCATCACGGATTCCTTGACGCCCTGCGCGGCAGCACTACCGAACAAATCGTCAAACACGCCAAATGCCCCGTCCTCGCCGTCCCCGCCTAATCCCAATCTCTTTTCCTGTTCCTATCGGAATCCTGCTTCCCTTCGCATAAAAAAAGGATTCATTGCTTGTCAACATAGCAAACATTTGGCAAAAACCCAAAAACATGAGGCCATATAAATACGCATTTTGGAACAATAAGAGAAGCGTGGGAAAGACATTCCTTTGCTTTGCCGTTGCCTCGGAATACGCATTGCAACATCCTGACGTGAAGGTCGTTGTCATCGACATGTGTCCGCAGGCCAATGTCAGTGAAATTCTTCTGGGAAGCAGTGACTGTGAAGGTCAAATTTTTATGGAAAGTGATCAAATTCTATAAGATTTGATGCAAAAGCCAGATAAGTCGAAGACTATCGAGGGATACTATCATCAACGGATATTTCAACCGCACTTCATAACGAAAACCGAGACAGACTTTCTAATCCAAGTCAATAAGTTAAGAAGAACGCATCAGAGAACTTGTATTTAATCTCAGGCGATCCATCTTTGGAATTGCAGGCGAAGACGATCGACACTATTGCCGTGCAAGAACTTCTAGTGGAATCTTCGCACAATGTTCATTCTTAGATCAGAGACTTGCAAGACGCCATCGTCACCCATTTCGGCGAAAGAAAGTGAGCGTTTTTCATTGACTTGCAATCCGAGTTTTTCTTCGTACACGGAACAGACATTGCTTGCCGCTGATCGACTAATTGTGCATTGATCAGCCGATGGTTCTTCTGCTAGAGCGATCAGCAATTTCGGACAGTTAGTTAGTGTACGGTTACGGTGTGCATTCAAGTTGCAAAAAAGCGAGTTTTAATTACAAGACAACCAATAAGTTTTCTATGACTTTTGCCGAAAATGCACTTATATCAGGTGAACCATACTTCTCTGAAATCCTACCAGAAGAAGATCCAAGAATTAGTTAGCTTGTTTTGGCTCGTTGCGCCTGGTTTGTGGAGTTGACAACGATGGGATGGAACGGCAAAGTGAGCGCTATACGCAAATGAATCCAAAACTTAAGAATCAGGGGGTCAGCGAATACGAGGTCTATATCCATAGTGATAGGGTCGGCAAAGTATGATATTCACCAAGTGTTTTGCCGTTGAACTGTAGATGGCCATGCAACTCAGCGAGGCGCTGTGGAAGCATTAGCCCATCAGTTTGAATCTGATCCACTATTATCAAGAGCGGAGCAAAATCAAAATAAAACGGACGGCGGCGAGTATCTTCAAGTGGTTGGTTTTCTCACTCTGCATTTTGCCCTTCTTTTTTGGATAGTGGATTGCCTCGGACGGTTGCGGTTACGGCGGAGGTTTTGTTTGGCGAGGAATAAGTCCCGACGGGAACGGCGTCCTCTCCGAGTTGCGCGAGTTGCAGTCTGGGCGGCGGGAGTATGATTTCCATGATGTGTTGAGGAAGGGCTTCGACCACTGCACGGCGCAATGGTTCGCCAAGGATGGACAAGACGCCGCCGAGGAGATGGTTTGAGGGGGTTGAAGGTGGACGACGTGGGAAAGACCGAACGCGAGGTCGGCGACGGTGGAATGTAGAATTTCGGGGAATCTTTTTGTTTTGAAAGTAGAGAACCTAGTATGCCATGCGGATTTTCCCGTGCGGAGATTCGGATTTTTTTGGTTCACCGTCCAACCGGAGCAAGATTGTTCCAGCGTGAGGCCATTGCGGTTCCAGCGAAGGTGGTCGACTTCGGTTTCGCAGGGAATGCCGCCGTGGTAGACGCGGTTTTGGCAAGCGAGCCTACCGCCGACGCCATTGCCGAGAGTGATGTAGAAGACGGGGTTGAGACCTATACCAGCGCCGAAGAAGGCTTCTGCAAGGCAGGGAACTTTGACGTTGTTCGCTGTTTGATTCTCGCCTGCGTGATTGAAACCAAAGCCAAAGGGCGGCCAATCCACCCGGCAACAAAAACGCATCCCAACAAAAAACCGTCGAGCATTCCGCCCGACGGCCTCTATCTATCGAGCCAACAAACTCAAACAAACGACTATTTGATTAGGAGAGGGTCTCCGGGTTTTAGTTCGGATTCGTAGGTGGATACGTAGCAGAGTCGTTCCTTTTCACCCATTTCCAAGAATCCTTCCGCCGGTATCTCTTTGAGCAGACGTTCTTGGATTGCCCTTGCCACACTTTCTTCCATTTCTAGTCGTCCCGTTTCTTTTGGATTCATTAGCGGACCTAGTATGCCTTCTTTTAGGTTTTCTGCTCGTTCTCTCCATGTAATGTCGCGCACTTCGTAAGACGGCATGCCAAAGGCTTGGTAGGCTTCCATGTGTTCTTTCATGTAGTCTTTGGTGAGTTCCATTACCAATATGTTCTGGTCTTCTACGGGAAGGCTTTTGTATTCTTCTCCGAGAAGGTCTATTGAGATTATCACAGGTTCTGGTGGAAGTGATGGCTCGTTTTCCACGCGGGCGTTTTCCATGTAAATCTCTTCCGAGTCATGTTGCGCTGCTTTGTGGTAATCTTTAAGTGTTTCGAACGTCCATCCAAGTACGATTGTGTTGTCTGTTTCCTCGAATTCTTCTTTGATGATGTTATACATCTGTTCGAATTCTTCGGTGTAGGGCAGATAGCTGGCGTAAAAATGCCGCAGGAATCCATGGTTTTGCACTCGTCGCATCATATCCCAGAAGGCTTCGTCTTTCTTTTCTTCCGGCCAGTGCGCGCTACCTCTTGCGTCATAGACGTTCGGATCGTATTTGATTTCCTGATGAAAGGTTGGCTCAAACGGGAATCGTTCTATCCATTCCTGTCTGCTTTCCCACCATTCTTTTCTTGCCTTATCCAGCTCTTCTTGGGCGGCGCGTTCGGCGTCTTTTTCCGCTTGAATCAACTTTGCCCATGCTTCTGATTGTTCTCGTTGCAGGCGAGCGTTCTCAACGCCTTGGCGCCACCGATCCATCTGGTTGGGGGCGTCTTCAATTGGCTTTTCCACCGTTGCTTTTGGCGTCTTGTCGGTTTCTTCCACGATTTGCTTTGGCGGCGAGAAAACGGACACCAGCATGACCACGATGCCTACGAGTGCGATGGCGCCGAATCCTCCGTAAAGGAGTTTATCTATTTTGTTCATTGGTTTGTTCTCCTTTCTCTTTGCTTAGTTTTCATCGTGAACCACGACGCGCTCCGTTCCGATTTTGTTTTCTACCAATCGCCAACCGTATACGGGAAGAGTGCCTACTAAATCTGACACCGTATCGACGATCATCCACACATGCTTGATTTCAGTGATGTCGCGATCTATTACGCTTCGAGTGATGGAATCACCGCATTCGATGTCTGTAATCTTTTGGTTGCTCTCGCAGAAGTCAAACGTGAATGAGTTGTCTTCATAAGAGGGCAATCGGAGATCGCCGTTACCTTCCGCATCACCTTTCGGGAAGGTTTTGAACATGTCTTCTTTTTGGCCCCAATTCCCATTTTCCAAAAGCGGTTGCATCTTCCAAGTCACCGTGGCTTCGTAGGTGCGCGCTCTTTTGTCTTCTCCCGGCTCACGCAGTTTTGAGTATGTAGGAATCGGGTCGTTAAAATCGCTTATCACTCGGTAACTATCGACGTTGTACTCTGTTTTTACTTCATCCACCTGTCTATACCATCTAAATGATCGATCGTTTTCGGATATTCTCAGGCGCCGTAGGAATTCTGCTTTTCGCTCGTTTACTTTGTCCCCTCTCGCTACGATGGGCCCCACAGTAATTATTCGGCCTCTTGAATTGATTGATTGCCAGAGGGCTCCAACGGTTGTGCCTCTTGCGTGGTGTAGATGGCTTTTTGCTTGCGCTGAGGTCAACGTTCTGTTTAATGTTGGGCCTTGAATCGTTCCACTGGCGGGGGTGTCTTCTTGCCCTTGGCTGACGGTTAATGTGGTGCTTTGTCCCGCTCTCAACCCCCAAATAGGAGAAAACATAGCTATGGCGCGGGTGGTTCTTTTAGTGGAGTTCCTTTCCCAGAGGATTGATTCAACGCCGCATGTGGCTGTTTGGCCGGCGGCTTTGTCTACTTCGGCTTTTGTGAGTTTGTCCATTTGCTTTCCAATGAACCATTCGCCTACAGCGCAAACGAAGTAGGTGCCGACGTGCATACGGCTTTTTTGATTACCGGAGCCGCTGGCGCGGCGATAGGAACTGCGGCTGGTTGTGTTGTTCTTCGCGTCGGTGCGGGGGTTGTTCTCCGACTTGGCGTTTGCACTTGATTGGTTCGCGCTATTCTCCGACTTGGCCTTTGCAGTTGATTGGTTCGCGATGTTCTGGTTGGCACCACGGTTCTTGATGGAGGAAGTGCGATGTTTCTTCTGGCTGGAATTACCCGATTGGTAAATGATGTAGGCGATTTGCTTCGGTAAGAGGGCGGAGTTTGTCGCGTGATTTGATTTGTGGATGCGGACGCCGCTCCTGCTTGCTCGATGCTTGTCGTCAGCATGGCTGCGGTGACGAGGAGGATGGGAATCCAAAACTTTCCGATTCCTTTTCCGATTGGGTTGAGAATGGGAGGAGTTTCAGCCGAGGTTGGCTCTTGGCGTTCGGCCAAGGCGGTTGTTTCGTTGCTCCAAGCCCGGTTGCCTTGCGGGGCGGGGCTAGAGGTTCCGTTGTTCCACGAGCCGGCAGTCGCCAGCACAATTCTATGTAATGTTGCCATAATAGTATTCGGTCAATATGTTCTTATGTTTCGGTCACAATGGCGCATTTACGGCAACGTCCAGGCCGACGTAAACATTCTGCAGGCAAAAAAGCGAGAGAAAAACCCCGCTTTGTTCGCCCAAGAGCCGAAGAAAGCGTACGGCTCCCCTCAAACTCTGAAACAAACTGTTTTATTCGGCAGGCGCCCCGATAAAGGGCGACCCGCAAAATGTCTACGCGCCATCAACTTATCCCAATCCGAGACAGAATCAAGTCTTTTTTTAAACTTTTTTTCATTTTTTCGATTCTTTTTGAGGATTGGGGGATTTTTCTTCGTTTTTCGTTGGTTGGAGGCTGTTTATTTTTTTGTTGGTTGGAGGGTTTTGCAACCGTTTAGGGATGGATTTGGCGGGTTGCAGGCAAGGAGAAGAGGGATGGTGATGAATAAAATGACAAGCGGGATTTTGGCCGGGCTGGCGGCAGAAATGCGGGGCGGAGAGGAAAGAGGGTGATTAGGAAGGCTTTGTCGGACGCGTTTTTGTGGAGCGGGAGGGGTGGGTTTGCGGAGGCGGAGCGGAGGCTTGTGGTGGGTTTGTTGTGGATGCTGGGCAAAAAGAAGGCGGAGCAGATGACAAAGATAGTCGTTCGCCTTTATATTTGCGGAGTGTCTTGTAAGCGGTTGACAAAAGAAGAAAAATTCGGTTACGGTGGGTGCGTTCGCGAATGTCTCGCGCTTTGCAAAGCGCAAGAGGGTTTTGGGTGTTGCGGCGAGGAGGTTCTCGTCAATTTGAAAGGCGTGACGTTTCAAGGGGATTGATCAAAATAGACAAGGCTAGCGGTGAATATGTTATGAAGGTTTTGGATGTTTCTGCAGAGTTTGGCAAGGCGAGTCGGGGTGATTGGGGAACGATGAATCGGCGGTCGTTTTTGGCGACGACGTTTGGCGGAGCAATGGCGCTGACGGCGGCAAGGGGAGCGGAGCGCGATTGGTCGGGCAAGACTCCCGTGCGCTATCCAGACCCTGACATTGTGGTCTTGGACTCTCGGTTTGGGCGCTACAAGCTGGGCAATACACCGATTCAACGTTTGCATACGGGGACGCTGTGGGCGGAGGGTCCGGCGTGGAACGGCGTGGGAAAGTATTTGGTGTGGAGCGACATTCCCAATGACGTGCAATATCGCAGGCTGGAGGAAAACGGGAAGGTGAGCGTGTTTCGGCAACCTTCGGGTAACAGCAACGGGAACACTTTTGATTGGCGCGGGAGGCAGATTTCCTGCGAGCACGGCAATCGACGGGTGGTTCGCTACGAGTATGACGGCTCGGTGACGGTTTTGGCTTCGGAGTGGCAGGGCAAGCTGTTGAACGCGCCGAATGACGTGGTGGCGCATGCTGACGGCGGGATTTGGTTCACGGATCCAGGCTACGGGAGCATGATGAACTACGAGGGGCGGCGCGGTCCGTTGCATCTCAAGGAAGCGGTGTATCGGATTGATCCGGCTTCCGGGAAAATGGCTTTGGCGACCGACGAGTTGGCGAAGCCCAACGGCCTTTGTTTTTCGCCGGATTACAAAAAACTCTATGTTGCGGACACAGGCGCGGGAGCGCCGGGTCCGATTTACGTCTTTGACCTGGATAATCAGCGGACTCTGAAAAATCGGAAGGTGTTCTGCAAAATGGAAGTGCCGAACGTCGGCGCCGGCGGTTCGGACGGAATACGAACCGATGTAGACGGCAACTTATGGGCCAGCGCCGGTTGGTTTGGCGCGGGCTTTGACGGCGTGTTGATCTTTGCGTCGAACGGCGATCTGATCGGGCAAATTCGTCTGCCGGAGATTTGCTCTAATGTATGTTTTGGCGGGGTCAAACGAAACCGACTGTTTATGACCGCCAGCCAATCGCTCTACGCCGTTTATGTGGAGACACAGGGCGCGCATATTTGTTGAGAAACTTTTTGATTCGAGTTGGGTTGGAGTCCTGTTCCATCTACTCGTAGTGTTTTTTGGAAGGCCTAAGCTCTCCAGATCATCGCGGACAGGGTATTTCCTTATATCGTTTGTCGCATTTGCGGATGATTGCCCTTCTTCCCCAGTCTTTTGCCAGCTCGTCTTTGAGTTTCTTTTTCTGTTCTAATTCAAGGAATTATCTTGTTGTGAGACGAAGAGTTACGGCTTTAATCGGAAAAACTTGGAAGGTTCACTATCTGAAGGCCAAATGATCCAACGTAATGTTCCGCCGCCAAATGCGACGTCTTCCCAAGGTCCGTCTATGGTTGGGGATGTTTGCAATAGGCTGTCTTCCCAAACAATTTCTATTGATCCGTCTTCCCTGCGGATCATTTTTATTGTTGGCGGCGCTCCATAAACATCAATTAAAACAGAGCCAGAAACGGAGCTGCTATATTCGGAATGAGTTTCGAGATCAACCTTGAAAAACCCATCACTGTCAGGGCTTTCATTCTTTATTAATTCCTTCGCAGCCGGGATTGTCGCATGCGCATATATAAGGTTTGCGTCTTCGTTCTCTAGCCTTTGTGCTATCGGAAACTCCCTCATCTCGTAATGCACAGACAAACGCTCAAGATTAGGAGAGCTATACAATTGAAATCCTCCCGGAATATAAAATCCATTTCCATCTCCAATAAGTGGAGGAAAATAAAATTTCTCATCAGCATTTTTTGCCAAATCTTCGGGGAGTTTCAGGCTTGTCAAAGGATTTGTTACAATGTTCAAAATGCGCAAATTCACCAATCCCTTTGGCAAAGATAGGCTGGTCAACTGATTATCAGAAAAGCTTAGAAACGCCAAATTGGCTAAGCCTTCAGGCAAGGATAGGTTGGTTAACTGATTATTCCGAATGTTTAGATACCCCAAATTTGACAACCCTTCAGGCAAAGTGAAGCTAGTCAACTGATTCTTGGAAAGGGTTAGGTCTGCCAAATTCGTCAAACCTTCGGGCAAAGATATGTTAGTCAAACTACCATTATAGACACTCAAAACTCTTAAGTTCGTAAATCCTTCAGGCAAAGTTATGCTCTTCAGGCCGGTAAAAAACATAACCTCAATATCATCCGCTACCAGACGGGTATGAGAAGAGCCGTCTTCTTTGGTGTATTGAACCTCAAGCATCTCCTGCGCTGTTGTTTCCTCTAATCCGCCCGCAAAACATGCGGCGGTCAGCGCAATTATCGTTTTCCCAATCTTCATTGTTTTCATGCTAAAAACCGCTAAAATAAATTATCAATAATCGCCATAACGATCACAATCCTCAGCAATCGATATTTCTGTTCCATTACTCATCTTAATTCTGCCCGTTGCTTGCGTTGTTTACTTGATTGTTTCCACGATTTCGATGCGGAGGTTTCCGATTTTGTCGAGCAGATTGAGGCTGGTTTGCGTTACTGATTCATTATCTAAGTAGGAGTAATCTAACGCGAGGCGTTCGGGGCCGGCAATGGTTTCGTCGAGGGTGGCGTCAAAGTCGATCCAACGACCGTCGATGTAAAATTGATTCCACATATGGTATCCCATGACGTTTTTCTCTCCGTCATAATTGGGAACGTACATCAGGCCTACAGCCGCTCGGCTGGGGATGCCTTGGGCGCGACCTAAGGCGGCCAGAAGCACGGCGTGTTCGCTGCAGTCGCCTTCGGCGGTTTTGGCGACTTCGCTAGCCGAGGCGAAGGCAATGGAGAGGCTCTTTTTGTCGATGTAATTATAAACAAAGTCTCGGAGCGCGCGGGCAGCTTCCAGAGAAGAGGCGTTTTCTTTCAGTTCAATTTGGGAGAGTAGTTTGAGAACCGATTTATGCTCGCTGTTGACAAACAAGTTGGGGATGAGCGCCCGGCGAAGCGATGCCTTGGCGTCTGCGTCCAGTTCTTTTTCGGCGTTGGGCAAGTTGGAGCGATGGACGGTTACGAGAGCGGTTTGTGTTTCGGCGTTGTAAGCCACTTTTTGGTTGTCTGATTCGGGCGGAAGGTTTTCCCCGATGTCTCCTTCTTGGAGGCGGATTCGATATAAGACCCGGTTCGCTTGGGGCGGAATGGCTTTGTCCAGTTGGACTAGGTTGGAGAGGAAAAGTTCGGGAGGAACGAAGTCTGCCAATGCGGTTTTTTCGTCGACTAGAATCATTTTCTGCGACATTCCCGGCATATCCATGATTTGGATGAGAAGATGGCCGTGATTGTTGGACCAGGATTGAAAGTTTATCTCGGCGGCGCCGACGCGCAACGAAAGCGTGGATCGAATCGCTTGCAACGGCGTGCCTCGGTAGTCCACAGATTCCTTGCCCAGAACCTCGAATGTTCCCGGCACGGCGGAATGCGGCGAAAGGCTGGGAGAGTAGTAGGAGATTGGATACTTCGTTCCGGCCTCGAATCCCCGCCGATGGTGATATTGGGAGATTCCCCAAACCATCAGCGCGTCTGCGGGAAGTTGGAAGGTTTTGGTGTCGGAATGTCCCGGACCCTTGGTGGTCAAAGTCACTTTTCCCTCTTCGATAGTTCCCGTCTTGGTTGTCGGTTGGCCGGACATTTCCATTCGCGAGAGAAAGCTCAGCGGCTTGCCGTCCACGGTTTCCCGAGTCGTTTCCAAAGATTGGATTTCCAACGGAACCGGCCCTCGAGTCACTTTCATGAATACTGATATTTTCGTGTGAACGACGTCACCTTCCCGCCGAAGCAGAAAATGCGCGTAGCCGACCTTTTTCTCCGCCAGATGCACTTCCATCCAGTCTTCGGAAAATGCGCCTTGCGGCGGGTCTTCCCAGTCAAAGACCGGCGATTCGGGCGGCAAGTCCGCAGAACACGCGGCGCAAAGAACAAACAACAAGGCGCAAAAGGCCGATCGGGTTTTGGAGAAGAAAAGGATTTTCATAAATCGATAAAAATTCATTTCCTTCAATTACCAGCGATAATGCGGATCGGCAAGGATTTTCGCCCGCAGTTTGCGCGATGTTGTTGGATTCCGCATTTTTCCTCACGGCGTTTTTAGTTGGCGCAAGGTTTCCTCAAAGTCGGGGGGGAGCGGCGCTTGCATATGAATTCGCCGCTTTCTGGCCGGGTGGTCAAAGGCAAGTTTCCAAGCGTGCAACATTTGCCGTTTGGGCTGGAAGCGAATTTTGGCCGCCAAGCGTCGAGTTTTTCGCTCGCCATAAAGGGCGTCGCCAAACAAAGGAAAGCCAATGTGCTGAAAATGGACGCGGATTTGGTGGGTGCGTCCGGTGCGGAGGTCGGCTTCGATGAGCGAAGCGTCCGGGAAATGCTCGACTACTCGGAATTGAGTATGCGCTGCGCGCCCGCCCTTTTCAGTCGTCATCATGCGTTTGCGGCGCGATGGATGCCGGGCAATTTTGGCTTGAATCGCGCCTTCCAAAGGGGACACCTGACCGCAGGCAATGGCTTGGTAGATTTTCTCCACGGTGCGGTTGGCAAATTGAAGGCTCAGGTTCTCGTGCGCCGAGTTGGTTTTTGCCGCGACTATGCAGCCGCTGGTGCCTTGGTCGAGCCGATGGATAATGCCCCGCCGTGCCGGGCCGCCGATGTTGCTCAATTGTCCCCGGCAGTGATGAAGCAATCCGTTGACGAGAGTGCCCGCGAGCCGGCCGGTTGCCGGATGAACGCAAAGGCCGGGCGCTTTGTTGAGAATGAGAAGATGCTCGTCTTCAAAGAGAATTTCCAAAGGCATGGATTCGGGCAGAGTCTCGCAGTTTTCGGATGGCGGCGGGCAAATGCGAATGAAGTCGCCCGCTTTGGTCGTGTATCGAGGCTTGACGCTGTGTTCGCCGACGGTGACGCGTCCTTCGTTAATGAACCGGGCTAAGGCGGTGCGCGAAAACTGCGGCAGTTGCCGACAAAGCCAAGCGTCCAGCCGAAGGCCGCATTCCGATTTGACGACGGGAATTTCTATCCAATCCGCCGCCTCGTCATTTGCAATGCGCCGCGATTCGTTCACTTTGGCCGGGCGATTGCCTTGGGTTTGCCGAACGGTGCGCGCACAAAGTACAGGCCAAGCCCTACGGCGAATACCATCGCTCCCATCATTTGACCGGGAGTCAGCAAACTCTGTCCGGCATAGTCGCCGCGAAAGATTTCCAGACAAGCGCGAACAACGGCGTAGGCCATCAAGTAAAGAGCGAAAATTTGGCCGTCAAAGGATTTGCGACGGTAAAGAAACGCCAAAACCGCGTAGAGAAGGAAGTTGAGAGACGCCGCGTAGATTTGAGTGGGATGCACGGCGTCCGGATGCGTTTGATGCCCTTCTGGAAATCGAACAGCCCAAGGAAGTTCGCAAACTTTTCCGTAGCAACAGCCGGTCATCAAACATCCAATTCGGCCAAAGGCGTGGCCGAGTGCCACGCTGGGAGCCAAGGCGTCCGCAACGCGCCAGAGATCCAGTTTTTTCCAAGAAGCGTAAAAAATCCCCGCCAGCGCCGCCGCCGCAAAACCGCCGTAAAAAACAAGGCCGCCCCGCTGAATCCAAAACACTTCCGCCCATCCCTTCCCGGCGAATTCCTCCTCCCAATAAGTGAAGACGTAAAACGCCCTGGCGCCAATTATCGCTCCGCCCACGATCCACGGCCCCATATCGAACACTTTCTGCGGAGGCAGGCCGTGGCGCCAACCGCGGGAGGCCGCCGTTTTCAAACCAATCAAAAGCCCCGCCGCCGCAAAAATGCCGTACCAATGAACGGCAAAATTGCCGATTGAAAACGCTATCGGATCCACGTTCGCAAAATCATAAGGCCGACCAACGGCGGATTCAACCGTCGATCTGTTTTCCCTTGCTTTTCAAAAGCGGAAACACTCCTTTTGCCGTCCGACCGACAAACCCGAATTGGATCCTCAAAAAGAGGCGAGTTTCCGGAAAACGCAATGGATTGCCAAAATTGGGATTTTGCCGTTTGCTTTGCGCTTGACTTTGTTGAAAAACTCAGGCTTAATAATTTTTTGTTTGTTCAACGAATTAATAATAGACACAACAGAAGTCAATATGCCTAAATGCAAACTCGAATACATTTGGCTGGACGGCTATCAGCCCGTTCAGAACCTTCGTGGGAAGACCAAAATAGTCGGCCACAAACCTGAATCCGTTCAAGATTGCCCCCAATGGGGCTTTGACGGCAGTTCCACGCAGCAGGCCGAAGGAGGCGACTCCGACTGCATGCTCAAACCCGTCGCCCTCTATCCGGACAAGGGACGGGCGCCGCTTTACGAGAAAGACGACAACGCCTTTCTGGTAATGTGCGAAGTGGAAAACCCGGATGGCACGCCGCATTTTAGCAACATGCGATCCACCGTTCTGGACGATCCCGAAGCATGGTTTGGTTTGGAGCAAGAGTACTTCTTGTTTGAAAGAGGACGCCCCCTGCATTGGCCCAGCGAGCCCGGCACTTTCCCGTCGCCGCAAGGCAAATACTACTGCGGCGTCGGCTACGAAAACGTAGGCAAATACGCCCGGGAAATTGTCGACACACACCTTTCCCTTTGCTTGGAGGCCGGCATCAACCACGAAGGCATCAACTTCGAAGTCGCCAAAGCGCAGTCCGAATTCCAACTCTTTGCGAAAGGCTCCAAAAAATGCGCCGACGACATGTGGGTGGCCCGCTATCTCCTCCTTCGGCTTTGCGAGAAATATGGAATCGACCTCGAATGGCACTGCAAACCCCAAGAAGGCGATTGGAACGGCTCCGGAATGCACTGCAACTTCTCCACCCAATACCTGCGCGAAGTCGGCGGCAAAGATTACTTCTACGCCCTAATGGACGCCTTTGATCGAAACAAAGACGAGCACATCGAAGCCTACGGCCCGGAAAACGAAAAGCGCTTGACCGGCCTGCACGAAACCCAGTCCATCGACAAATTCAACTGGGGCGTGGCCGACCGAGGCGCCTCCATACGCGTGCCGCACAGCTTCATCAAAAACAACTACAAAGGCTACCTCGAAGACCGCCGCCCCAACTCCCAAGGCAATCCCTACCAAATTTGCTCGCGCATCCTCAAAACCATCGCCGAAGTGCCTACTCCCTAAACCCGAAAAGAGCAAAACTTCCAAAAAACCGTTTTTGCCACCGCGCCTTCCGCAACTTTGGAAGGCGCTTTTTTTTGCCTCCCATCTCCTTCCATCCGCAAAGTCAAAGCGCAACGACTCCCCGTCGAAGAAAAGGAAAAAGCATTTCCAACCAAGAAGAAAAACCGTCCGCAACCGAGCGAGAAAAGCAAAAAATGGAGCGAGTGAAGAGACTCGAACTCTCGACATTCACCTTGGCAAGGTGACGCTCTACCAACTGAGCTACACTCGCATTCCAAACGAGAAAAAGATTCCTAACCGCAAACCACCAAAAAGCAAGCAAAAAAATGCGCCCAAAATTTCTCTTGCCTTCACCGCCGTGTTTTCCGCAGACTTCCGATGTGGCTCGTTTGAAAAAAGAAAAGAAGGAACGACAATGACGAATGCAGACACAATAGAAAAAGTAGAAAACATCGCAAAAAGCGAACAGCGCAAAAACATTGACGCCTACAAAAAAATGGAGGCCGATTTGGAGGAGAAACACTTCGGCAAAGTCGCCCTAATGCACAACGGCCGACTTGACGGCGTTCACAACAATTTTGAAGACGCCGTGATTATCGGAGTCCGCTTGTTCGGCGAAGGGAACTTTTCCTGCAAGAAAATTGGCGAAAAACCCATCCAACTGGGATCTGCCAAAATGTACGTTTCCTCCATCTCCGCTCAGTAAATCCATGCCGACTTTTCGAGTCCCCGTCCAAAACCGTCAGATTCTTTTCAAAGTACGGGTTTACAAGCTCTTTGGAGCTTTGCCGGTCGAACAAACGGAAACTTTTACCACGCTATTGGACACCGGTGCTACGGTCACCGCCATATCTCAAAACGTCGTCAAATCCCTCGCCTTGAAACCTCACGGATGGGGAAAAGTGGAAGGAGTGCATGGATCCCAGAATCTTGATAAATATTTGGTTGGCATTGAAATCCCCGTGCAGATTTCCGATATGTTCGAATACAAATCTGAAATCAATTTGCTCGAAGTCTTTTTGCTCAAATCCCAAGAGATTGGATCCGACGTGCTCTTTGGCATGAATTTGATCTCTCGCCTTCACGTCACCCTCCACCAAGACCTTTGCGTTATCAGCGTCGACGGTTGTTCCAAACACTCTCTAGTCCAAAAAATATCGGGACGAGATTAATCGATACGCATGAACAGCGAAGAGAAAAACGAGCACGATCCAGACTACGCAGTTCCTCCCGGCGAAACCTTGCTGGAAACCATGGAACATCTGGAACTAAGCCGCAAAGAACTGGCACAGCGCATGGATTGCTCGGTCGAAACCGTCCGCCAACTCGTACAAGGCAAAGCAAGCCTGAATGCCGAAACCGCGTTAAAACTGGAAAAAATTACAGGCATCCCCGGCAGCTTTTGGAACAACGCCGAAGCCAACTATCGAAAACGCTTGGCTCGAAACAAAGAACAAAAAGCAATCCACAGCCAAGTGGATTGGGTAAAACAATTTTCATACGCCAAAATGTCCGCTCTAAAATTCGTCCCCCAAACCCGAAACAAAGAAGAGCAAGTCCGCAACCTCCTCCGCTTTTTTGGCGTGGCAAGTCCCAAGCAGTGGAAATCCGACTACAACCAACTTCAAGGCGCGGCCAGAGAGTCTAAAAGTTGCAAAAGCGAACTTGGCGATTTTAGCGCATGGCTTCGCGCCGGAGAAATCAAAGCCGGAGACATCGTTTCAAAACCCTACTCCAAAAAAAACTTCCAAAAAGCTCTTCAACAAATTCGGCGACTAACACGCGAAAATCCCAACAAAATATGGCCGCAAATCATCCAACTTTGCGCCAATGCGGGCGTTGCCGTTGTAATCGTCCCAGAATTGCCCAAAACGCACGTCTTTGGTTTCACTCGTTGGCTAACACAGCGGAAAGCGTTGTTACAACTTAGCCTCCGCTATAAAACCAACGACATGCTCTGGTTTACCTTTTTTCACGAAGCCGCTCATATCCTATTGCACGGCAAACAGAAATCATTCGCCGAATGCGGCGTCGAAAACCCCAAAGAACAAGAAGCCAATCAATGGGCGGCAGACTTCCTCATCTCTAAGCAAGATTGGCAAAGATTCTTGCAATCCATTCAATCCCATCCCTCCGCTCGCGCGATTCAATCTTTTGCGGAAAAAATAGGCGTTGCCGACGGCATCGTATTAGGCCGGTTGCAACATCGCGAAAAACGAATCCCAAAGAATCGGTTCAACCATCTGAAACGCAAATTAGATATGCAGTGGACGGGCATCGTAGATTCAAGCAATTAGCCGTCAACAAAAGCGTTTGGGAAGTTGCCGTGGGAATGGATGGTTTTGTCTACTTCGTTCATTAGGCGGATGGTGGAGGCGATGGATGTGACAATGCGGCGGTAGTGGAGGATTTCCTCGTCTGACAAAATGCGCGGCGGATCGCCTTTTTTGACGGCGCGGTCTTTCAACCACTTCTCGCAGACTTGATAGCCGCCGATGTGATGCTTCCAAACTTTCTCCGGCACGGGAGAAAAGCCGCTGGTTCCCCGCTTGAAGTTGGCGCGGTTGCCTTTGCCGTCTAGCCAAACGGCGCCGCCGTTGTCTTTCGTCCAACCGACTTTGACCACTTGTGGATGGCCGCTGAATTGGACGGCGGGAGATTGTAAAGCGGGGTGGTTTAGCAGATGAAGGGAAACTAACTGATTGCCGAGAGCGGCAAGTTGGCGGAATAGTTTCAAAGATTTTGGCAGGGGAATGCGAGGGAAATCAATGCGCAGGAAGTCTCGGTAGCGGCGGCGATATTCCGGGCTGTGTAATACGGCGTAAATGTAGCCGAAGATGTCTTCCGGCGAAACTCCGCTCGGCAAGCCGTCTGAATCGTCTGACTGCGGCAAGCCCATCGCATTAGACAAGGCCGCCAAAAAGCGAAGAGAGAAGTTCGGCCGACGATGCGAATCTATCATAGAAGAGGAAAGAGATTTGCCGGGATAAAGATAAAGAGGGAAAAGATAACCACGATCATAGCGACAAGTTGATTTGGTTTCGGATATTTGGATCGTGGATAGTAGAGACCAATTATCCTTTGTCATTCTTGTCGTGACGATACCCATGTTACTTCCGCCAAGCATGTGTCGCATTACTTTCTTTCGATCTCCGTCCACCAGCGCGTTGTGATAGTAGATATGGCGGATGTCAAAGGGGCGGTATAAGATCCGTTGGAAGTGTTTCTCCCAGTTAGGATCGTCGCGCAGTTGTTGCCGAGCGTCGCGCAAGTTCCACCATGCATAGTCTCGCAATCCAAACTCGGCGGCGATTGTTTCGTCGGGCAAGTTGCCTCGCAACTTGGCGATTCGGTTTCGCATTGTTGACTCGTCCATATCTATGGCCAGCGCATCTCGTCCGGTTGTAATGCAGGATGTATAGACGGGCATTATGTCTATAATTTTCCAGCCGGTTTCGTATTCTTCTTTGAGTTTAGTGTCTTGCGGGATAAACATGTGGAATGGTTGGGTTGGGGAGAGTTTGGAATGTTCTGGGTTTTCGGGTTTTTCGAGGGTGTTGTATTTAGTTTGGCGGAGGCCGTAAAGATGGGCGTGTTGGACTGGGGCGCTGGGCGCGGGCGGGATATTACCAAGGGTTATGACGACGCCTTGTTGGATGTCAAAACATTCTGGTCTTTGCCTCCGTCTGGGGCTTTTTCTTTTTTGCGGGTGTTGCCGTGCAAATCGAGAATGTGAAGGTTGGAAAATGTGGACAGCATGCTTTGGCGCATTCGGCGAAAAGTTGGATTGTCAATCCAAGCGTGATTAGTAATGCATCCCAGAATGCCGATGTTGGTAGTGGCGAGGGTGTGTTGAGAGAATCGGATAAACTTGACATAGTCGTCGCTAATTACTTTGGTGTTTCTTTCTTTGATTTCGTCGTTGGGGTAGTAGTTGTCTTTTACTTGTTTTGTAATCCACGGACCGGTGTTTGCTGAGCTGACGGCGTAAGGGGGATTGCCGAGGAGGATGGTGAAGCGTTTGGATTTTTTGACTTGGTTGACGGCTTGGGCTTCTTTTGCCAGCGGTTCAAAGTCTGGCAAAGTGAGTTGTTTTTGATGCGGTTCTAAGGCGTTGGTTAGGTAAATGCGAACGCGCGACAATTCGTCTGCTTGGTTTGTTGGGAATTGATAGCCGGTTTCTTGGAGTTTGAGGCTGATTTTCATATGAGCGACAGCATAGGGCGCCATCATAATTTCGTAGCCGTACAGTCTGGGCAGTAAATGTTGCGGCACATAGTTTTGCCAATTGTCTTTTCTCTCTGATTCTGCTTTGCCTTCGGCTTTCCATTTTTGGGTGAGGTGTTTGTGGATGGCGTCGATCACTTCCACGAGGAAGGTTGCGGTGCCGGTTGCGGGGTCCAGGATTTGAACAAAATGCTCCTCAGGCTTCGTGGTGGACGGCAATTGGATTTGGGGGTTTTGGTTTATCATTTCTTGCCAAGTGATTGTGGAGGCGAGGCCGTCTGGCAGATTGAATTCGGTTTGCAAAGTTTGGTGAATGTTGCGGACAATGTATTGGACGACGGGTTTTGGCGTGTAAAAGACGCCGCGCTGGAACTTCGTTTTTGGATCGTAGAAGTGGAGGAAGTCTTCGTAGAAGTGGAGCGCGGGGTCTTGTTTGCGTCGGCCAAAGTCTCGGAGGATTGCCTGCAAATCGGTTTGCGGGCTTTGGAGGAGGTCGATGATGTTTTGGACGTTCAGTTCGTCAAAGTTGAGGCGGCCGTTGTTGCCGTTGGCGTAAAGGAATTCGGTTAGCATTTGGCGCAGGAAGGGATTGGCGATTGGGGCTAAATTGTGGAGTTGGTCTTGGGTGAGCGCATCGGTTTTGTCAGGTTTGGTGATGGCGATGGTGAGCAGGCCGTAGGCAATGGTTTGGGCGTAAGTATCGGCAAAGTCTTTTGGTGTGAGGTCTTGGATGAGGGCGGTTTGAAAGGCTTTGTGGAGTTTGCGGAGTTTGCCGGTTTCGTCTTCGTATTGCATGAGGTCTGTTGCGGCGTTGCGGATATTTTTGGCGAGTTCGGCAAGTTTCTCGGCAAGTTGTTTGGCGGTGCGAATTATATGACCGGGTTTGTGTTGGAACGGTTTGATCCATTGTTGGCGCCAGTGGTTTATGTCGGCGGGGTTCTCCGGCCATTGGAGGCGGGTTGCGAGGGTTTTATTCACATAGTCGGTTTTGAGTTTGGTATCGTCGCCGTTCCAGCCGAGGACGCGCAAGGTTGGGGTTTCGTTGGTGTTTGGGTTTTGGTGGAAGTGGGCGAATAGGATGTTGGGGTTGTCGGGTTGGGGAGTTGGTTGTTTTTCGTCGGGTTGGAATGTGGAGATGAAGAGGAGGTCGGCGAGGTTCCAGCGGCGGGGTTCTTCGGATTTGCGCTTTTTGATGACGAGGGCGTTGAGGATTCTGCGGAGGAGGACGATGGGGAGTTTGGCTTGGTTGAATTGGATGAGGAAGATGCCGAAGGGCTGGTTGGGCGCGTCGGGCAGAGGGCGGAGTTGGAGGATGTGGCTGTTGGCGAGTTTTTGGGCTTGGTCGGGTTTGAGGCCGAGTTCGGCGGAGTCGTATTCGAAGGTGAGATTGTCGAGTTCGTCGTCTTCTGGGATTGGCCAGTGGAGTTGGTTGCGGAGGTATTCGAGGGTTTGGTCAAGGTTCATGTTTGGGTGGATAAATACATTAAAGTTTGGGTTTTGGGAAGGGGGTTAGTTGATTTCCATCCAGCATTTGAGGATGGGTTGGATGCCGGCAGGCGCTTGAAGGTCGCGCAGGCGTTTGGCGAGGTGTCTTTCGGCGACTTTGCGGAGTTGGGCGAGTTGGGATTGGTTGAGGCGGCATTGGCGGGGAGTGTTGGGTTCGGTGCGGGCGAATTCGTCGGCGATGCGTTCTGGTTGGGTTTCTATATGGTTGCCGTTTAGGTCGAGGAGGAGCCAAACGGTTTCGCCGGCTTCTTCGGTCCAAGTGGATTCGGAGGATTGGGGAGAAGCGGGGCGCGGGATGCGGAAGCAGAAGAAGACGGCTTGGGCGTTGGGTTTTGGGGAGGCTTTGCCGGAGAAGGATTTGAGGGGGTAGTTGGGCAGTTGGCGGGCGAGTTGGGGATGTTGGCGGACAAGGTTTTCGTATTCGAGGGCGAGTTTTTCAGGGGCGGAAGGCTTGCCTTCGAAGCGTTCGTTGATTTCGCGGATGGGGTCGAAGTTGTCATCGGGGTGGAGCAGTTTGCGGCCTTCGATGCCGAAGGTTCTGGAGATGACGAGGGTTTTGTTGTTCACGCGGTTGTAGAGATGAAGGAGGGTGTCCAGTTCGTCGGGAGGCAGGAAGTTCCAAAAGATGACTTTGCCGCGGGCGCGCTTGAGGTGGGGTTGGGCTTTGCGGAGTTGTTCTTCGATGCGGGGATCGAGGCGGCGGTCAACTCTGCCGATGCGTTGCATGAGGCGGACGGGATTCCAGTGGAGGTCAAAGTTGATGAGGCGGTCGGCGTCTTGGAGGTTGAGGCCTTCGGCAAGGACGTCGGTGGCGATGAGAATGTCGATGGGTTTTTGCGGTGGTTCGGCGTGGTTGTAGAAGGGGGCGAATCGATGAATGACTTCGCTGCGTTGTTTGGCGGAGCTGGAGCCGTCGACGCGCTCAATGGTGAGGGGGAGGTTTTTGTGGCGGAGTTGGGTTTCTAGGTAGGCGGCGGTGTCGGAGAATTCGGTGAAGATGATGACTTTTCGACCGACGAGGTCTTTGTCTTCTTGGAGAAGTTTGGCGAGTCTGGTCAGTTTGGAATCATAATCGGGGCGGACTTTTTTGACGAGTTCCAGAAAGTGGGTGATTTGTTCGAGGTCGTCAAAAGTGTCGTCGAGCATTTCGCCGAGGCGGTAGCGTTGAGGGTCAAGCGGGTCAACGGCTTGGCGGTCGTCTTCGTCTTCGTCGTCCGCCAAGAAGTCGCGCTGCTTGACCTCTTCGTGGCCGAGTTGTTTTAGGAGTTTGTGGCGTTGGGTTTTCCAGAGGCGGAGTCGGTTTTTGTTGGGGGCGCTTTGGGCGTGAACTTCCGTCCAAGCCAAGAGTTTGCGGAGCAGTCGGATGCAGGAATGTTCGAAGGCTTTGGCGGAGCTTTCAAAGCGTTTGAGGAACATGGTGCGGATTAGGCCGACGAGTTGTTTTTGGCTGGCGGCGTCTTGTCTTTGGCGGGCGTCTGCGGGCGGCGTTGCGGCGGGGGAATCAGCGAGGTAGGAGAGGGGGTTGTAAATGGCAAGGGCGAAGAGCGGTTTGTCGCGGTCAAAGGCTTTGGCAACGGCACTGAGCAGTTTTCCGTAAGTTATTTTGAGATGGTAGGACGCGAGTCGCGGTTTTTCGCGTTTGGGGAAGAGAACTTCTTGGCGGTTAGTGGATTGGGCTTCCAATGCTTCGCTGGCGCGGACGTATTTTCGGCTTCTTTGGACGACGAGTTCGTTGAAGATTTCGGAGCTTTTGTCGGTTAGGAGCAGGGCGATTTGGCCGTCGGGAGAGTGTTGGAATTTGCCTTCGAGCTGGTCGAAGTGGGTTTTTAGGTTGGAGACGCCGAGGTTGCGGCTGCCTTTGGCGAAGTAGGCGGGGTCGCCGTTGGTGACGAGTTCTAGCATGTGGCGAAAGTCGTGGACGGAGTTGTTGATGGGCGTTGCGGTGAGGAAGAAGACTTGCTTGGGGCGGCTTCCTTTTTGGTGAAGGTAGTGCTGAAGTTTGCGGTAGCGGGAAGGTTCTTTTCCGCCGGCGCCGGCAACGCCGGAGTTGCGAAAATGATGGGCTTCGTCGATTAAGAGAACGTCGGCGTCTTTGACGGTGCGTTGGATTCGATCCGCCCATGTTCTTTCTTTGCGTTGGAGGTCGGTGTGGCTGTAGCAGACCAGCGGTTGGAAGTCGCTGGCAAGGTCGGGCAAAAGTTTGTCCAACAGAGGCCGCCAGACGTCTTCTTTGGCGGTTTTGGGCGCGAAGAGGACGACTCGCTTGCCGTGACGGACGATCATGCGTTCGATGAGCATCAGTCCGATGTAGGTTTTTCCCAGTCCTACACCGTCGCAGAGGAAGGCGCCGGCGTAGTTGGCGGCGATGGGGAGGAGTTTTTTGTAAGCGTCACTTTGGTAGCGGGCGAGCATGGGAAAGATGCGGGAGGTTTTTCGATCCCATTGGTCGGGTGTGGTTTCTCGTCCCCGAACGTATTCGAAGAGGGCTTTGGCCCAGATTTCAAAAGGGGATCGTTCTTTGGTATGGCGTTCGAGGATGCGGAGGATTTGGGAGGTTACGTCTTTGGCTTCGTTCCAGTGGCGGTTGTACCATGCTTGGAGCTCGGTCACTGAATCGCCGACAATGCGAATGTTGAGTTCCACGTTATCGCCGATGCCGGGGCGGGTGAGGTTAGAGGAACCGACAAGGGCTTCGGGGGATCCTTCCTTGCGCTTTGCATGCGGGATGTAGGCCTTGGCGTGGAATTTGGCCTGGCGATAAATGCGGCACTGGATTTGGCCGGTTTTCAGCGCATTGACGATGGCTGGAAGGCCGACAAGAAAGTCGTCTTTTGCCTTTTCCAAATCGATGCTGCGTTCCAGCCGTTGGGAAAGATCGGCGAGTCCGGTTTCGAAGGCCTGTTTTGTGCGTCTGGAGACTTCGTCTCCCATGAGGATGCGGATGGTTGGCACGGTTTGCCATGCGCCTTCCAGCGCCAACAGTCCACCGATTTCGAAGAAACCGGTAGCGATGTCCACGGCTTTGGAATCGAGAAGCCACTGCTTGAGGCCGTGAAGAACTTTTCGCTCGGGGGCGCTGTTGTCAATGATGAAAATTTCGGGATCTGGTTTGTTCATGTCGATGAGTTTGGAGGTCGCCGATGGTTCAGAGCTGTTTGGCGGGTATGCGGCGGACGCATTCGATGCGTCCAAGACGAAGAGCCGGCCAAAAGGCCGCAATGGAGGCGAGTGTTTTGTTGGATGACGGCGCGCTTCGCCGGGCGTTTTTCCGTTGAGGGAGGTTTCATCTGCCGCCGGTTTTTCTGCCCTTTTGCCGGTGCATCATGCTCCGCCGAGCCTCGCGGTCGGCTTCTTTGGCGCGGAGGTCGCGGCGTTTGTCGCGGCGTTCTTTTCCTTTGGCGACTCCTAGGAGGACTTTGACTTTGCCGTTTTTCCAGTAGAATGACAAAGGAACCAAGGCGTGGCCGCTTGCGGATTCGAGGCCGAATAGTTTTCGGATTTCCCGTTTGTGGAGAAGGAGTTTTCGTTTTGCCTTGGGGGCGTGGTTGGAAAGATTTCCGTGATCGTATTCGTCGATGTGGGCGTTGTGGAGGAAGGCTTCGTCGTTTTCAATGCGCGCGAAGGCGTCTCGGATTTGCCCTTTGCCGGCGCGGAGGGATTTGACTTCGGTGCCTTTGAGCGCGATGCCCGCCTCTAATGTTTCGAGGATTTGGTAGTTGTGACGGGCTTTGCGGTTGCTGAGAATTTCGGTTTTTGCCCGTTCGATTGCCGCTGGTTTTTTCACAGAATCTTTGGGCAAATTTTTCCGCCTGAGGAGATTGTCGATGCTTGTCCCGGCACACAACTCCGCAGGAGTGGCAAAATGGATTAGGAATCCAAAGTTTCTTCCGTTTCTTGCGAAGGGGGGGAAGAGCAAGCGATTTTGTCTTCGACGATCTCGCGGAGCGCGATTTCCATTTTGCTCAGCCGTGCGGTTTCTTCCACCAGCGGGCGTCCGTAGCCGCTGTCGCCGTCGTTCAAATGCCGGATGCGGTGTGCGACCGTGTTGATTAGAATGTGCGAATTCGAGATTTTATCCGCCGCTTTTTTGAAGAGTTCGTTTTTTGAAACAGGTTCCATAAGTTCTTTCCGAAATTCAAAGGAGAAAAAATAAAGGCTGGCTTCGAATTAGCAACAACTTTTTTGCGGCGCTTGTGGAGCGAAAGAAGATTGAGGATTGCCAAAGAAGGCCAGCCGCCGCAAACTGAACATTTGATTCTCGCATTTTTTCCAAAGATTTGCCGATGGAGAAAGTTTCCTCCAAGTTTGCGGGGCGAGAAGAAAGATTGTCGCGCTGGAATCGCCTCGATTGCGAGCCCGGCAACGGCAGAGGATGAATTGGGAATTCTAGTTTAAGGCGGTGGGATGGCCTTGGATTTGCATGATTATTTAAAGCGATGCGGTCGTTTTGTGGATCGGGGGTTGCGCCGTCTGTTGCCGCCGGCCGTTGCCAAGCCCAAGACACTGCATCAGGCAATGCGTTATTCAGTCTTCGCGGGAGGAAAACGATTGCGGCCGGCGCTGTGTTTGGCGGCGGCGCAAACTTGCCGGGGAAGCTGGGAAGCGGCGCTTCCGCTGGCTTGCGCGGTGGAGTGCGTTCATGCCTATTCGCTGATTCACGATGATTTGCCGGCGATGGACGACGACGATCTTCGGCGGGGAAAACCCACGAACCACAAAGTGTACGGCGAAGGATTGGCGATTTTGGCGGGAGACGCCTTGTTGACGCACGCTTTTGAGCTGGCGGCCGGCTGCGAGGGATGGCCGCGATATAGCCACCAAATCATTGTGCGAGAAATCGCCCAAGCGGCCGGCTCCCGGCAGTTGCTCGCCGGTCAAGCGGCTGACTTGGCGGGCGAGGGCGAATCCTTGTCTCGCGCCGAGTTGCAGTATATTCACGAGCGCAAAACCTCGGCCTTGCTGCGCTGCGCCGTTCGATTGGGAGGAATGAGCGCCAATTGCCTCCCCAAAGAACTGGAAGCCTTGACGGACTTCGGATCCCGCGTGGGCTTGGCCTTTCAGATTGTGGACGATGTTTTGGATGTGACGCAAAGCACGAAGCAATTGGGCAAAACCGCGGGGAAGGACGCGGCAAAGAAGAAGGCGACTTATCCGAGCGTGGTTGGTTTGGAGAAGTCTCGAAAAATTGCCCGACGTTTGACGGATCAAGCGTTTCAATCTTTGGAAGCCTTTCCCAAACGGCGGGCGGAGGCTCTTTACGCCTTGGCGCAACATTTGTTAGAGCGAGACCGATGACTTCGCTTTCGCGCGAGACGACTCCACCGCCGAACCCAAGCCCAAGCAAACAACAAAAAGGAAAACAAACAAACGCATTCGCTCAAAGCTAATTGTCGACAACACTAATCGCAACAAAGAAACCAAACGCCTCACCAAGCCGAGAGACCGGGAGAAAATCAAAAAAACTGCCGAGCATAAACTCGACGGCTCATAACCAACCATCAAGCGAGGAACTACGGCGCCTAGCCTTCGTCTAGAGCGTGTCGGCGTTGTCTTAGCTATGGTAGACATCAATACACAACAGCACTTGACTTTGCTCCAAAACAAACCAAAGGAGAAAACGACACAACTACCAACACAGATAAAAGAGACTGATTGCTTGCTGCTCGTTGCCCTAGTTTTGACGCAAACGATGGGAAGATCTTTATCATGTTCCGCCTTTCCTGGATATGAAATCGCTAATAAACGACCGCAAAGGAAGTCCCATCCTCGGCCAAGGAACCGGTTTCTAAATCCCAAGAATCGACAATTGGAAAACCAGTCCACAATCCAATCGGCAAGGCGATATGGTTTGTTAGCAGTCTCTTGCCCATCTCGCGTCCAACTTCAAAATGCAAAAGGAGAGAAAAGAGGGAAATAGTTTGTCAGAAACAATAAAACTCGCAAAGAATCTCGTCATTTATCTTCTTGTTGTGAAAAAGGAAGTTTTGGGGATCAGTGTTTTGTTGGATTGGTGGCTGGTGAGAAAAGTGTGTTTTTTGGAGGGAGAGAATTTTGAATGAGGAAGACGCTTTAAGAAGAGGCGGCAAAACAAGGAAAGTGCAAAACTTCGGATTGCCGTTGTGGAGAAGAAAGTTTTGTGGGATGGGGAGGGGATAGCAAAACTGCAAGATGTGTGAAGATGGGTATGGGTTTGGAGGTTTGAAGAGGTTTCATTGGTTATTGGTGCCGGGTTGGTTACTGAATTCGTAAAACCGCGCCATCACATCTTGTGGTTGTGGGAAAAGGTTATGTCGATTGGTGTTTGGTGAGAGGGAAAGAGTTGTTATTGGAGTGGCTGATGCTGGGGGTGAGTGTTTTTATGTAACCTTTGTAGTCAACGGTTGGGATTCGTTGCTGGTTGTTGGCTTTCCGCATGCACTGAGTCTTGGATGAGAGAAGTAAGGGAAATGGATTGCAGAATATAAAGAATGACGCATGGAAAGGGGATGACAAAACTGCAAAGTGTGGAAAGATGTGGGGGTGCGTTTTGAAGAGAAGAAGTTCCATAGGTTATTGTAGACGGGTTACTCGCTGAATTCGCCAAAGAGTCGTGCCATCCTAACTTGCCAATTGCAATTCATGATTGGGAACCTCTGGTCTCTAACTGTTGATTTCGCAGAAAGAGCGTGAGAAGAGAAATCCCGGAGAGGAAAAATTCTTTCTTTGCGTTGCCGTTGCAGGGAAGAAAGTTTATGGTGGAGGGCAAGTGGCGAGGTGGATTCGCTGAGAGATTAGTGGTTGCCGCTTGTTGTGATTGTGATTTCTTTCTTCAATGGCTGGGCGGCGAATGGATTTGATGCGGAATGGGCGGGACAAATCTAATGTGGTTGTTGTTTGCTGACTTGTTTCTAGGGTTTTTAGGTGTTTTAGCGGCTTCCATTCTATAATCGTTCTGATACGGATTAGTCCGAGATCGATGAAAGTTTGAGCGATGAAAGAAATTTTCACCCTCGTTTTTCTCCAACGCGCTGTCTTCAAGCGGGAGTACGGCTTTGTCAAGCGGCAAGATACGCCCTTGTTCTTAAAAGGAAAAAACTGGATTGCGTTTCCCTTATCGGCCGGTCAAAAAATCTTTGCGCTTTATTGGAAAGTCTGCTAGAAGGGGGCGAGTTATGAATTCAAAGTTGTTTACCGACTTGACGGAAAAATGTTGTAGACCTTCGCTGGGTCGCCGTTTGTTTCTTAAAACTGCCGCTCTGCCTTTGGGAGTCGCCGCTCTTGGAGGGGCGACTTCTCTGCAACTGATTGGCGAGCGCAACGCTTCGCCCGCTCCGGATTCGGAATCTTTGGTGACTTCGCTTTACAAAAGTCTGAACGAGCCGCAACGCGCCAAAATCTGCCTGCCGTTCGATCACAAGAAACGATCCCAAGTCGAAAACAACTGGCACATTACCAAAGCTCGCGTCGGCAAAGACTTCACTCCCGATCAGCAAGACTTGATCAAGCAGATTTTTCTCGGCCTTCACAGCCCGGAATATCAACAGGCTGTTTTCGAGCAAGTCGCCTGGGACACCGATGAAGAAGGTTTGGAAGACTGCTCGATTGCCCTCTTTGGGCAGCCGGGCGAAGGAAAATTTGAATTTGTCCTTACCGGACGGCACGTCACCCGCCGATGCGACGGAGATAGCCTGGAAGGCACTGCATTTGGCGGCCCCATTTTCTACGGACACCAAGCCGGCAAATACTTTACCGAACCGCCTTCCCATCCCGGAAATGCTTATTGGTATCAAGCAAAACGCGCCAACGAAGTCTTCCAAATGCTCGACGGCAAACAGCAAAAACTCGCCCTGCTCCACAAACCCAGAAAGGAAGAAGGAACCAAAACCGCCCGATTAACCAGCAAGACCCAAGAACTTCCCGGCATTCCCATTGCCGACCTTTCAAGCGACCGAAAGGATCACGTTCGCAAAGTTCTCGCCGACGTCATGGCGCCGTTTCGCAAGAAAGACGCCGAAGAATCGTTGAAACTCATCACTCCCGCGCAGTTTGATCACCTTCACATCGCTTTTTATCGGCACAACGACCTCGGCAAAGACGGTGTTTGGGATGTCTGGCAAATCGAAGGGCCGTCCGCGTTGATCTTTTTCCGGGGAGAACCCCACGTCCACGCTTACATTCATATCCGAAAGCATCCCGCCGCTTGATGCACGGCGTTTGCGTTGTCAAATCGGACAGCGCGACCGGGATTTGTGCGCGGGGAATGAATAAAAATGAAAAAACGGCCCTAACAAGCCGCTCTTCCAATCGCCATATTTAGCGCGAGTCAAAGGAAAATTTTACCACCAGAAAGTCGGATTTCCTATGGTTCGCACAACGTGCTTCTCAAAAGAATTCCAGGCGACGTGCGAGTCCAGATAAAGCGCGTTGCCGCCAGCGGGGATCGAACCATTGAGGTGCGGCGATTTATGCCCCTTCCAACCGCCGTCGACTTGGGTATAGTTGTTTCTCGCCCGGTCTTGCATATTATTTCCTATTGAAAGCGTGGCATCGGCAGCGAAGATTCCTTCTGAAACGCCGATAGTGTAGGAGTCTCCGTTCCAATTATGTACCACCTTCTGTTGCAGTTTTTCGAAGACGTTGGTTGATACCACTCGGGGCGAACCTTTGGTCGCGAAAGCGTATCCCAACACTTTGAACCCCTGATTAAAATTCCAGAGCGTGTCGTTGTTTTGTTTGGCAAAAGAAGGGCAGTAGAGAATATCCCTTAGGAAATCGTAGCCCAGTAGATTGGACACCACAGCCTGAGGCATGTCCCAAGGCCAGTTGTAGGAAGTATTGTACCACATCGGCGGGAGGAAGTTCTCGTAATCCCCCGCGTACATATGGCTGGCGATTCCGACTTGTTTGAGATTGCTGATGCAGCGCGTTCGCTTGGCTTTTTCTTTGGCTTTGGAAAGCGCCGGTAACAGCATTCCCGCAAAAATAGCGATAATGAAAATCACTACCAAAAGCTCAATTGAGATGTTGTGAAACTGAAAATGGGAATTAGTTTCTCAATGGAGGACACGCATTCGCACACCGTCAAAAAGAAAAGTGTTCATATTAAAGAAAGTACCAAACGCAAATATCTTTAACATTATCCAAAGTCAAAAGAGACTCGCCCGGAATCGCTTTGATTGCGATTGCGTTAAACGTCGAATCTCAATTAGTTTGCAAGGTTTGCATACATAAAAACCGGCCTCTTCAAATCTATATTTATGTGTTCACCAGACCACAGCTAGATTAGATTTACGATTCTTCTACATACAATGTCGGATCGTCTATATCTATCTATGACTACGGATCGACGGACTATTTTTTACATTTGCCGCCTTGGATTGAGTCCGCTTCGCCGGGAATGAACGTCCGGCGCCTATGATCGCAACTTCAACAAGCAACGGAACGACGACTCTAACTATGATTTTCTTCAATCATCCCGGAAAAACAGGCGGATCCTTGAATGGAATGGTAGGTCGGGATTGCGGTTGTCGTCGATTGGCAAAACTGAGGCGCAAGCCAAACGCCTTCACTACGTGCACAACATTGGCCGGGGCTTTGTTTCCCGATGCCCATGGGCGACATCGACTAGGAAGAGCGTTTCCCGGCGCGCCTATCCCTTTGCATAGTGCGTTCTGCACCACGAAGACGCCCTGCGCCTCCGCATCGGCTATCTTCTTGGGCCTTGGATAAGAAAAAGAGGGAGGAGGAAATTGCGGCGCTACTTTTCATGGAAGTTCAGTGGCACGGCGAGCTTGGGGACGGCTTGTTTGAACCTCCACGCCAATGTGTTTCCAGTCGCCTCTAATAACACAACGGTCAAGCCGCTGGAGATACGGCGGGAATGTTTGCGGAAATCGCCCCGGCAGATATAAGGAACAAGAGAACAATCTAGACATTGTTCTGAAACGGAGAAAGCCGGATGTGAGAAGACAGCGAGGCCGAAGGGAACACGGAGGCCTTCAGTTGTCATTCTTTTCACGAAGGCCGGATTGTGTCGCTCTCAGAGATGTTTATGATTGAGGATCGGACGGGCATGGAGAGTCTTTGCGGGTGGGGCAGACAATGTCGCCGAACGGATTCCATTCTGATTCTTGCTTCGCGGACGAAGGCCGGGCGTCATGTTTGCCAATATAATCTTATGGCATAGTAGAAATATGAGAACGGCTATAAGGGCGGGCTTGCCGGCTTGCTTTGGCCGATGGAACACCATTTACATGCGGATAAGCTGTCGGGCAAAGAAGGATGCTCGCGGCAGAGGATTTGCCTAATAGAAGCGACAGATCGGCCGGCCTCTTGAAGCGCTTTCTCTGGACGGCGCCCGGTGTAAAAGGTTTATCCTAATGCAACCGTCGCGCTGTAAAAAACAGTCCGCAGTTTATTGGCGAGTCTCGCAGAGGTTGGATGATGAAGATTCATAGGGTTGTTGCAGGCAAACGCCCGGCTGGGAAAAGCATGCCTCAGCGCGGTTGAGCATGGATCTTATTTAGGAAGGCAGCGAGAATCGACAACAAACGCGGCGATGAGGTTGGAATTGGCACTTTTCCCATTGAAGAGCCGTCGAGATTCTTGGGCATGCGGCCAAGAGAGGATAAGGGACGCAAACGAAGCGGAATGATTGTTCTGCCGATGAAAAGAATATCAAAAGGAATATTGCCGAGTTTTCCCTCGCTTAGAGAAATTTGACGTGATATTCACCGGATTCATTCTGTTTGCACTCATCTTTAATATGCTTCGTTAGTGTGTACACGCGCCATAATCCTTTGCCATGTTGATCAATGGCACTTTGGAATTGCTACTCTTCTGATGTCCCGGCAACCGTCAGTAATCAAGGAGAGGCAGAACAAGCATCAGCGGCGTTGATAAATTTATTGTTCTGGACTTTCGCGCCTTGATTAAGAATCAGTTAAAAGTAGACAGAGACATCCTTAACGAGTTAGATCACTAGCGATTCTCGCTTGCCTATATTGCCGATATAGTCCTCAATCGAAACTTGATCGATGGACAAATGCTTTGCCGCTGACTGGGCTTCCACAACAATATCTATCAAGCAGACTGCCAAGCGGTGCGTCAAACCATTTGTCCACGATCCGCCTCCCCAATGCGCATTCCTTATAATCATCACTCCATCTCCCTAACCAGTCTAGACAATTAACTCTTTTAAATAATAAGGGATATTCAAAATTTATTTTGGCTTAAAAATGTTCTAAAACTACATCCAAACTGAAGAATCTCCAGTACAAACAGCATCGTACCTCATCGATGATGTCGTTGTATGTTCTTATTCCGGCAATCCATCTTGCGCGGGCACGTTTACCATTCCATGAGAGATAAAGTTGTTGCCGATCTGGGAGTGTTTGATTTTGACGGTGTTTTCCATGAGGGCGGGCAGAGTTACTCAACTGGCACGGAGGCCTTTGCCTGCCGAATTTTCTTGGAAAGTGGGAGAGGATAAGAAGCCTCCAAATCTAAACCAAATTCTGCCGAGGGTAGTGGTGCGTCCAAGAACGTTCCAAGCGCTTTGCTTGGAATCCGCAAGCAATGCATTGCCGCTAATTCTATAACGTTAATCAATGGGAAAAACCGGAACATCCGTAGCCGATGCCCAATAAATGGGAACGACGCACCAAACTGATGGAGGCAAATCGAGAGCATGAAAAGCATTTTAAAACACTTTGCGCAGGAATTCGCAAACATTTGCATGTCTGGAGAAGTGTAGAAAATGCCGCGCTCCGGACAGTTGCGGTTATTGGTTGGCGGGACTTCTGATTTCGTTGTCGGCGCCGGCGTAGAAGTAGTGCCGAGTATTGTTAAAGGCGATTTTGTGCCGGCGGATGAATTTGGCGGCGTTTACCCACTCCACATGGCCGTCGAGATAGCCTTCATTAGAACCTTCGGGAGCATCGCCTTGGCGGTTGAAGTGGTTGACTCCGCGCATCAACGGATCCGGGTCGCCGGGACGTTTCCAGTCGTTACCTAACTTCCGGTTAATGTCGGTCCAGAGGACTTTGTAGTGAGGATTGTCCGTGCTCTTGAGGGCGAAAATGAGAGAGCCGTCGAATAGGTTTGGGTTTGGATAGTAGCTGAGGTTTTCATTGTAGTTTTTATTCCCGACCCAATACACATACCCTAGAACCGAGAAGTTTCCTTCGCCTCTCCAGTTCCAAAAGTCGTCGCGTCCCCACTTTTTGTTGGAGGGGCAGTAGAACGAGGCGCGAGGCACGCTGTATTGTTTGTGGTAGGTATCGCGGAAGGCGATGGAATACCAGTGGGGATTGTTGTTGCGGTCAGGTTGGAAGCGGCTTTCGTAGTCGTCTGAATACATGAGAACTGCGTAGGTAAGTTGTTTGACGTTGTTGATGCACACGGTTCGTTTGGCGCGTTCTTTGGCTTTTGAGAGGGCCGGCAGAAGCATCGCCGCAAGAATGCCGATGATGGCGATAACGACGAGCAGCTCGATCAAGGTGAACCCGCGGCGGGCTTCGATTGGCGCCAAAGCGGAGGGAATGGACGGACAAAGAATCTTCATGGGCTTTAGTGTAAAGACTTGGCGACCGAAGTGTCAAAGTTTAAAAAGAACGGTCGCGATGTCAGCCTGCCGAACCGCCGGCGCGTTGCTCCAAAATGACGATTAGCAGAGATTTGGCTGTTGACGAATCAAGCACTTTCGGGCGAGACTGGCGGAATTTGAGATTCCGTTTTTTTTCAATTCGCGGGCTTTTAATGGCAAGCATTCGCATGTTTTCTAAAAAGTCGGCAATCTTGTCGATGAAACAGTGGAGCAATATCTCGTCCTTCTCCAAGGATTCCTGCCGTAAGTGCGCAACTGCGTCCGTTTAAGGGAATCAGAAGACGGAAGTCGTGTGCCAAAAACATTCTCGCTCGTTGGGTAGGATAACGAGATATAATCGCGGCTTGGCCAAGATCGCTTCCGGAAAATCCAAATGATGATGCGAATTTTTAATTTCATTGTAAAGACGCAATCGGAACGTTGTCTGCCAAACGTCTTTCCTCCCGGCCGACGATTTCTTCTAGCAAAATGCTGTCCGTGTGTAACAGGAAACGCCTGCCATGCCGCTCGCAGGCTGCGATAGGAAAGCCGGCCGGCACTTCTTTTGGCAAAGTCTCCATATGGGGGACGATTGAGGATGGCGAGCTTTCTATAATCGTATTTAAAGAAATCAGCGCGCCAATCTATTCAAACTTTACTTTCACGCGACGCTCTCTGACAGGATACCACGATGCCATGTTCTCCGCCAGATGAGAAACTATATCAGGGTATTGGCCGGCGAGATTATGTCGCTCAGCGGGATCAGCGATTAAGTCAAAGAGTTGTGGACGTTTTTCCGCGCGAGGATGAGTAGTGTGGTAACGGTTTACTTCACCATCGTAGGTTAGCAAGAGCTTCCACTTGCCTTCAATTGTCCAACGGTAGAGCAAGGAGGCTTCCGGCTTTTTGACATCGGCGATGTCATGGGCGAATCCCTCGCCGAGAATGTATTTGCGGTCAATGTTTGCGCCGCTTTTCAGATAAGGCATTAGATTAAGTCCGGGAAGGTTTTGAGGCATTCGGGCGCCGGCAGCCGCCAAAATTGTGGGAAAAATATCGATGCTACTAACTACTTCAGGTCGGTTTGCCGGCGTCAGTTTGCCCGGCCAATGAAAAAAAATAGGAGTGCGAACGCCTCCCTCATAGGGTGTTTGTTTGGAACGAGGCGCATATCCTCTGCGGGTTGGATGTTGAATCCAACCGTTGTCGGTGACGTATACAATCAATGTGTTTTTCCGAACGCCATTACTATTGAGGATGTTCAGCATATCGCCGCAAGTTTCGTCGAACCACTCGCACATGGCATAATAACGCGCTATATGAACCGACTCTACTATGTCTTTGTATTTCTGAAATAAACGTTCCGGCGGGTTATGCGGCGTGTGCGGCAAAAACGGCGCATACCATAGGAAGAAAGGTTTGCCCTCGTTTGTAGCCATTTTCACAAAGTCGGCAATTGGTTGCATTCCCTGACGGCCGATTTTCAAACCATCGTCTCCGTGCCGTCCGCCCGGTTCGGGGAAACCTCGGGTCATCCCGTGTGTAAAGCCGCCGTGTGAATAACTTCCTTCCCACCACTTGCCGCTTTGATGGCTCCAATAGCCGCGCTCGGCTAAAAGTTTGGGTAGCGTTTCGAATTGCTCCAAGCGGGCGATCAATTCAGCGCGCTGTTGCCTATAAAGCGCGGAGTTTGGGTGCGCATGTTTTGGAGAGGGATCATTGCCCGTAATGCCGTGCCGATGCGCGTAATGCCCGGTGGCCAGCGACATCAAAGACGGCCGACAAAGCGCCGTCGGCACATAGCCACGGCGAAATAGAACGCTCTCTTGAGATAGCCGATCCAGTTGAGGCGTTTTTACAACGGCGTGTCCCATAAAACTATAGTCGCTCCAAGCCTGATCATCGGAAATAATCAAAACGATGTTCGGCGGTTTGGCGGCGAAGAGTTGCGGCCAAGCGAACATTCCGCACCCCATCAAAGCCGCCGAAAGTTTTCGCAATCTCAAAAGCCTTTCCATTGGGAAAAAACGCACCAGAAACAGCAACGGAATCTTCGGCAATTCAAAAAAGTTCTTTTTGAAGGCAAGGCAAAACAACCGCTCGCCAAAGCAAAGCCCGCTGAGAAAATGGGAAACTGATTCTTGTTTGCGTTTGCCTGCCAAAACGCGCGGAAACCAAAAGACTTTTCTATGAATAATCATACGCAACAAAGTCGCATTTCTTTGACCTCTTGTCGAATCCAAAAACTTCCCGTTTGACAACGGATGCAACAAAACCAGCCAAAACAAAATAGCCGCCCGGCCAACCTGTCTTCTTTTCCCAACAAAAAGAACCGCCGGGCAAAACCCGACGGTCTAACAAGCGCAAAACTCAATCCAGCGGCTACTCCAAGTCTTCGGGAACGGTTGGACTGGCCGCCGATTTCAAAGCCGCATTGTACTCTTCATCCAGCCTCTGATGCCGTGCATCCCACTCGTCGTCGGTAATCTGATCCCTTGCCAACAAATCGTCCGCTTGTTCCATGCCTTCAAAATAAGCCTTCTCTATGGCCGCATTCGGGCCGGCAAAGTACTTATCCACACGATCCGAGCCCATCATCTCCCGTAAAAACCGCTGTAATCGAGAAGAAGTCCGCAAACAGTCCATGTCCGCGCCCTCCATATGCCAGACCTCGCCTTCCGCACGCCGTCTTTCTTCCCCCGTTTTACCGGAAAGGAGAACATTCTTTTGCGCTTCTATCAGCCTATCTTCCGCGGACTGAATCGCTTCATGCAGGAGCCGAGTATCGCCGCCAAATTGAGAATCCAACATATCGTACAGCTTCTCTCGATAAGTGTACAAAGCCAGAAAATCAGCCTTGCTGGGTTCAAACCAAGCCGACTCCTCCCGCAAATCCCGCGCCGTCTGCGAATGTCTCAGCTTATACTCCCGCAAATCGTAAGGAGAAAGATGCGGCGAGAGTTCCGCCCACAGCTCCCGTTCCTTGTCCCGAATCGCTTTGTTCGCCAAGTTCCGCTTGAGCCGCGCGGCCCTAGCCTCCGGCGCTATGGATAACTTCGTTGAATTCGGGTCTTCCAAAATGCGATTAAGATTTGCCTCCAAGGCTTTCAATTCTGGAGCGTACCGTGCGGCGATGGCGTTTACCTTTGCCCAATCTTCCGCGCTGGCATATCGAGAACTGCGAAAAGCCTCCGCCGCCGTTTCCTTTGGCTTGGCCGTCTGGCTTTTCTCGGACTCCGTTTTGGCAACGGCGAGATTGGCCGTTTCCATTTTTTCCGCTGGCGAGCGCAGGGCAATGTAAGCCAATACAACCGCAAACAGGATTATTGAAGTAAAGATTGTCTTCTTCATAGCGAATATCTTTGCCTTTCTTTCTGTTTCGTTCAAACCAATTATCGACGAGGAGAAGGCACGGGAACGGGAACCGGCACAACGGCCGGCGGAGGATCCGGCGGACGATTCTCGTGAAAAGTGATGCTGTCAATCGTCGCCCAACTGCCGCCGCCGGGAACAACCATAAACATCAACTTCCCCCCTCCCGCTCTCAAAAGAACGCTTGTTTGCACCGTTGTGACCTCAGTACTCCCCTCGACTCGATATTTTATGGTCATGGTAAAATTCTTCACCCCAGAAGTGTGGGTAGCCGTAATTTTCAAGCGCGTTAGATGCTGTTTAGTGCGTTTAACTCTTGAAGATAAAGCCTGCTCAATCGTGCCGACGACCATCGCTTTGCTGCTCAAATACTGCGCAGGATCTTGGTCTTCCAGTGGTACATTCCTAATCCAATTATCCCTACGGAGTTTCCCTTGTACGCAATACTCACGATAGTTTTCTTTGTTAAGATAAGATCCATCAGAATACCAAATGGTTCTCTTCACACTTTCCTTAGTGAAAAGGTTATGCATGGACAAAGGAGAGCAATCATAATTCGGATGCGCATAACGGTAAGAAGCCACTCCTTCTATGGACCCTCCCGGCTTGTAAACATTGTTAACCAAAGTATCCGTCTCGTACCATTGTCCGCCGACATACACGTGCCAGTAAATGGTATCGATGCCGTAAACATCGTAGGTTGGCACCTGCGCTTCGGCGTTTGAACCGACGAGCAAATCGACTCCAACAACGACAGCAGCCGCTGGTTGGAAGAAAGCGGAGACTTGACCGCGGCGGACGCCCTCCTTGTGCGTCTGCGGGAAAAGGAGGTTTTGGAGGAAGGAAACAACGCTTTTGACCACGCGCGCCAAAAGCCCGGCAGTGGAGTTGCTAGGCATCGCAAGCAAAAGCGTTTCTGTTTCGTTCTGCTCCATTTCGTTCTTGGGGCAATCCTTGACCAATCCGTTGGAACCGTCAAGCCACTTCGAGTAAAATGCTACTTTCTGCATATCGAGTCAATAGTTCAATAATTATAGTCTTTCCGTCGGTCAAGCGGTTGGATTTACGTTTCCCCGCCAGGCCTAGTTAACAACCATCCAGCGGAGAAACGCGAAGAACTCTGCCTGTTTGCCGAGGCAACAAGGAAAGAGAATTCGGCTCTCCCGAAGCAATGCACCAAACTTTGACATCTGAGCGGAAGACCCGGTTTTTCACGAAGTCCACCGCCAGACGGCTGTTAACCAAAAGCAAGAAAATCAAAAAACAACCTTGAGCGCAAGATTTTTTTCGAACTTTTTCATCTTTTTCGATTTTTTTGGTGAATTATCGATTTTTCTCGTCTTTTTTGGGTGCAGAGGTGCACTTTTCTTCGTTTTTCGTTGGTGGTAGCAGTTTGTTTTTTTGGTTTTTGGAGCATTTCGCAATGGCTTAGTACGTACTATTAGTGATGGTTTTGGCGGGTTGCGGGGTAAAGCAGGGTTGGTTGGCGGGAGGTGCGGAGCAGTTGGACGTCGAAGAGTTCGACCATGGGGTCGGCGAATTGAAGGGTGAAGGGGATTTCGTGGGTTTGGATGTTGATGACGGCGAGGCCGCAAAGGGGTTGTTGGTTGCGGTGTTTCAATTCGTCGGCGAGAGGAAGGCTGTTGAAGGTTTGGTTGCGGCGGGTTTGGGAGAGGCCGACGATGGCGAATTCGTTGTGGAAGGCGAGGCCGCGTAGGAAGCCGGGGCAGAAGGCAATGGGTTGGAAGAGGTTGTTGATTGGGTTGGCGTATCCGAGTTGGCCGGCGCCGGCGTTGAGGATCCAGAGGCGGTTGTGGTGGAGTCTTGGGGAGTGGGGCATGGAGAGGTTGTTCAGGATGGTTTCGTTGTTGGCGACGTCGATGAGCAGGCCTCCGTTGCGGCGGTTTTGGCGCCAGCCTTCGGCTTCGTTGGACGGGCTGACTGCGGTGGCGTATCGGGGAGTGATGCCTTCGGCGGCTAGGCCGTTGAGGTGACAGCGGTCTTCGGGCGATAGTTTGGATATGAAGGGGGGATGCCAGATTGGTTCGGGCGGGGCACGGTGTTCGATGCGCCGCAGGCAGCTGTGGCGCGTGTCCACGAGGATGGGGGCGTCGTTTTCGCCGGCGATGAGGTCGTGGGCGTCCAAGTAGCCGGTTGGCGTTACAGAGTGGAGTTGAAAAAGGTTTTTTTGGCGTGGTTCTGCGACGTTTCGGAATTCCCAGAGATGCCGCCGCGTTGCGAGGTTAAGAGTGGAGGAAGAGACAGCGATGCCCATTGGGCGGTCAAAAGAATGGGCGGCGAGAGATAATTCTTTGCGGCTGGTGGCGGAAAGGATTAGGAGTCGGTTGTGTTGGTAGGTGCTGATGAAAATGCTGAGGGATTGTTGGGAAAGCCAGGCGGCGAGGCCCGGCGTTGCGCGGGCGATGAAGGGGCTTGCGCTTGCGGTTGGCGGTGGATTGGGCGCGGTTTGCATTGGAGGCGAGAGGCTAGGTGGTTCCTTTGAGGAGAGCGGCTCCGTATTCTCGGTTCATGCGGCTGATGAAGTCGAGGGGGATTTCTTTGGGGCAGGCGGCTTCGCAGGAGCCGGTGACGGTGCAGGCGCCGAAGCCTTCTTTGTCCATTTGAGCGGTCATGTTTAGGACGCGGCGTTGGCGTTCGGTTTTTCCTTGGGGCAGGAGGCTGAGGTGGGAGACTTTGGCGGCGACAAAGAGCATGGCGGAGGCGTTTTTGCAGGCGGCGACGCAGGCGCCGCAGCCGATGCATTGGGCGGCGTCCATGGCTTTTTCGCTGTCGGGTTTGGGGATGGGAAAGGTGTTTGCGTCTGGGGCGCCGCCGCCGCTGACGGAAACGTAACCGCCGGCTTGGATAATTCTATCTAACGCGGAACGATCCACGATCAAGTCGCGTAGGACTGGAAAGGCGCCGGCGCGCCAGGGTTCGATGGTAATTTCGTCACCGTCGCGGAAACTTCTCATGTGCAGTTGGCAGATGGTGGAGGCCTTTTGGCCTCCGTGGGCAAGGCCGTTGACAACGAGGGAGCAAGTGCCGCAGATACCTTCCCGGCAGTCGGAGTCAAAGGCGATGGGAGTTTTTCCTTTTTGGATGAGGTCTTCGTTCACCACGTCCAGCATTTCCAAGAAGGACATGTCCGGGCTAATGTCTCTTGCGAGGTAAGTGGCAAATTGGCCCGAGTCGCCGGCTTGTTTCTGCCGCCAGACGTGCAGTGTTAGGTTCATTTATTGATAACTCCTTGTGGACATTTGGACTTCTTGGTAGAGGAGGGGTTCTTTGTGCAACAGGGGGGGGCGGTTGTCTCCTTTGTATTCCCAAGCAGCGACGTAGGCGTAGTTTTCGTCGTCGCGCTTGGCTTCGCCTTCAGGGGTCTGGTGTTCGGTTCGAAAGTGGCCGCCGCAAGACTCGTTTCGAGATAAGGCGTCGCAGCAGAGGAGTTCGGCAAATTCCATAAAGTCGGCCACGCGGCCGGCGTGTTCTAATGCGATGTTCAATTCGTCGACGCCGCCGGAAACGCTCAGATTTTCCCAGAATTCTTCCCGCAGTTCCGGGATTCGCTTGAGGGCTTGGGTCAAGCCCGCTTGATTTCTGGCCATGCCGCAGTGTTCCCAGAGGAGTTTGCCCAGTTCGCGGTGAAAGGAACGGGGCGTTCGCCGGCCGTTGACGGAGAGAAGGGACTTTATGCGCTGCCGAGCCTCTTCTTCGGCTTTCTGAAATTCTCGGCGGTTGGCGCGAGAAAGTCCGGGTTTTTCGCCCGCCAAGTAGTGGCTGATAGTGTAGGGAAGAACGAAGTAGCCGTCTGCCAGCCCTTGCATCAACGCGCTGGCGCCGAGCCGGTTGGCGCCGTGGTCGGAGAAGTTGGCTTCGCCGAGGACGAACAGTCCCGAAATTGTGCTCATCAGGTTGTAATCCACCCAGAGGCCTCCCATCGTGTAGTGCACTGCCGGAAAGATTCGCATCGGTTGCTTGTAGGCGTTCTCTCCGGTGATTCGTTGGTACATTTCAAACAAGTTGCCGTATCGCTCGCGGATTGTGTTTTCGCCTTGGCGGGAGATGGCGTCTTGAAAATCCAAATAGACTCCCAGCCCGCCCGGCCCCACTCCCTTGCCGTCGTCGCAGGCTTCTTTGGCGGCGCGAGAGGCAATGTCGCGGGGCGCCAAGTTGCCGAATCCGGGATACTTCCGTTCTAGATAGTAGTCTCGCTCGATCTCCGGAATGTCTTGCGGCAAGCGCTTGTCGCCGGGCTTTGAGGGAACCCAAACGCGGCCGTCGTTGCGCAAGGACTCCGACATAAGCGTCAGCTTGGATTGGTGATCGCCGCTGACGGGAATGCAAGTGGGATGAATTTGCGTATAACACGGGTTGGCAAAGGCGGCGCCGCGTTTGTAAGCTCGATAAGCCGCAGTGACGTTGCAACCAACCGCGTTGGTGGAAAGGTAGAAAACCGGCCCATAACCGCCGGTGGCCAAAACAACGGCGTCCGCAAAATAAGAGCGAATGTCGCCGGTGATAAGGTTGCGCGCCACAATTCCCTTGGCCTTGCCGTCGACGAGAACGACGTCTTGCAATTCCGTGCGGGGAAACATCGCCACCGTTCCAGCGGCAATCTGTCGGCTCAACGCTTGATAGGCGCCCAAAAGGAGTTGTTGGCCGGTTTGTCCGCGGGCGTAAAAGGTTCTGGAAACCTGCGCCCCGCCGAAGGAGCGATTGGCGAGTAGCCCGCTATATTCCCGCGCCAAGGGAACTCCCTGGGCAACGCATTGATCGATGATGTTGGCGCTCAGCTGCGCCAGCCGATAAACATTGGCCTCGCGAGCGCGAAAGTCGCCGCCTTTTAGCGTGTCGTAAAACAGCCGATAAACGCTATCCCCGTCGTTCTGATAATTCTTCGCCGCGTTAATGCCTCCCTGAGCGGCAATGCTATGCGCCCGGCGAGGGCTGTCTTGATAGCAGAAACATTGAACGCGGTAGCCCAATTCGCCCAAGGTTGCGGCCGCGGAAGCGCCGGCCAGCCCCGAACCAACGACAATAACTTCATACTTTCGCTTGTTCGCCGGATTGACGAGCCGAAGTTCAAACTGACGGCGTTCCCACTGTTTATCCAGCGGGCCGGAAGGAATTTTCGAGTCCAACCTCACTGATTCAACGATTCCTTTCCGTAGCCGAGCAAAATCGCCAAAGGAATGGAACTGTTGCCGACGAAAACAACCCAAGCCAAAACCAGTGCCAAACGATCCACCCAGACTCTCTGCCCACCGGCCCGGAAACCAAGCGATTGAAACAAACTGCTGATTCCATGCCGAAGATGCGCGCAGAGAAGCGCCATAGACAAAATGTAAAATCCGGAAACCAGCGGATGCGAGAATCCCAAAACCACCATCCGATAGACGTCGTGCCTTTGCGATTCATCCCGAAGTCGCAACAGAGCGGGATCCACAACGCCGACGGTGAAATGAAGCAGATGATAAACAACGAAGGCGAGAACAATTAGCCCGCTCCAAATCATCGTGCGGGAAGCGTAGCCGGCGCCGGCAAATCGCTTCACGCGATAGGAAGTAGGCCGAGCCGCCCGATTCCTCGCGGCCAAAGTCGCCGCCGACCAAACATGCACCGCCGCCGCAATCAAAAGACCAACCCGCGCGCTCCAAAGAAGCGCCGGCTTTCCCTTCAAAAAAGCGCCGTAAGCGTTGATCGTTTCCGGCCCCAGAAAAATCTGCAAGTTGCCCAGCATGTGCCCAATCACAAACAAAACAAGCAACAAGCCCGTAATTGCCATCAAATACTTCTTCCCAATCGTGGAATGAAATATGGCGGTGATACCGTTCATAAGCCGTCGGCCGGGGCGGCTTTTAGGCGGCGTCCAACGCGCCCGCCGCACTCTCTCCCTCTCCGCGCCGAAAAAAAACAAACAACCCCTTGCTTACCAAATAAAAAACGCCGCTGTCAACCCAGCCAATGAAAAGCCCTCGAGATTCCCAACAGACAAAGCCCTCCAATCCTACCAACCTTCCGCAAGCAAAGTCGAAAGATCAGTCAACTGAGAAATAGAACCGCGGTTGTTCTTCCCTGTCCGCCGCAACAAAACAGCCGTCAAGCCAGCGCTTTTGGCCCCGACAACGTCTTCGGCAAAAGAATCCCCAACGTGAACCACCGCGCCGGCGGGCAGGCCGAGCATCCGAAGCGCATGCTCAAACAAAACGGCGGACGGCTTCAAAAAACCAACTTCGCTGGATACGGACACAGCCTCAAAAAAAGGCATAAGACTCAGATCCCGAAGCAAGGGACGAAGCCGGGCATCCCAGTTGGAGACTGCCGCCAAGCGAAATCCTCTTTCCGCCAACTGCTCCAAAGCCGGAAGAACGTCTCCATAAATCCGCCAAACATCGGCCTTTCCAAACCTCTCATAAAGAAAAGGGAAAAAAGCCGCGCAAGATTCCTCCGACAAAAGACCGCGAAAACTTTCCCGCACCACCTCAAACCACTCTTCCTTTGTATGTTGAAATTCCGCCCTTTCCGCCATCGCTTGACGGAATTGCCTTTCAATCCGCTCCGCATCCAAGCCGGAAAAGCCATGCCGCCCGGCAACTTCGGCGTAAACGGCCCCCACCGAAGGCCACGGCTGAATCAGCGTCCCTCCAACGTCAAATGTAACGGCTTGCGTTCGAATAGTCTCCACAGCGGCATCTCTCTCCCGACAACGCGCAAATACAACACCATCGTCTCTAATAAGTTACGCTTTTCCTTTTCATGCCGCCCCATTCGGCCATCTCGCCTCACAAAAAAGTTGCATCGCAAAAGAAAGGATGCGACAATCGCAAACGCTTTTGCAAAAAAGGAGAGGTGGCTGAGCGGTTTAAGGCGCACGCCTGGAAAGCGTGAGTACTCGAAAGGGTATCGGGGGTTCGAATCCCCCCCTCTCCGCCATCTCTTCCAATCGCCAGCGCCCAGCAGTCAATCCAGTCCAACCGGGGCAAAAACAAAATTAATCAAATTCCCAATCACGCTTCCAATAATTCATCCCCCCAGTGATCAGGTTGCCACGAGATGAACAAACGCCAGGAACGTCCGGGCGAGCTTGTCGTATCGCGTGGCAATGCGGCGGAACTGTTTGAGATTGTTGAACAACCGCTCGACCTTCTGTCGCATTTTGTACTTCTCGGTATCGTGATGAATTGTCTCGCGTCGATTCGCTCTGGAAGGGATAACGGCCTCAATCCCCTCCCACACCAGCTCAAACCCCGTCGCATCGTGACGCTCTCCCCCACTCAGATCAAACGATACCCCGGTGCGTTCGTCGATGCAGGCGGCGTGCAGCTTGGTGGACAGTCCGCCGGCCATTGCGAAGGTCGACTCCAGAGCCATCCCGTTCCCCCAGTTTTTCTAAAACACAAAGCCTGGGCATTTTCCTTCCATTCGCAAAGACAAACCGATTTCTTATCAAAGAATTTTGCTCGCCTTCCCGTCCGATTCCCGCGCCGAAGAAAAATTCAAAAAAGATCCAAAAAACGCTTGCGCCGCATTCCGATTTTGACTCTGGCAAGTTTGTTCTCGCAGTTGCTCAACGACACTCGTTTCTTCGGGTGGATCGTTGAATAGAAAAGCTCGATGAGAGGCGTCGAGGGGCTTCCCTCGGGGCTGGAGGTGAATAAGCGAGACTCTTCCGTCTTGATTTGTTGAGTAACTGCAATGGCCTGGTGCCGTTGGAGTTGTGTGTGTCTGCTCTGCGGTTGCCAGAAAACTTTATTTGCAAGAAAAGACACCAAACAGTACACTAGGTTCTGTTTGCGTCTTGTATTAAGTAAGACACCCTTGGAATTTCGGTCTTTCTGGCGTAGGTGTCCAATTGGGCTCTGGCTCCAATTCTCGGCGTTGCGTCTCGCGGCATATTAACGTTAATCGTAATGGAAGAGTTAACGGTGCCGTCGTCGTTGACGAATTCATCGATCATTTGATCCGCGGTATAAACCGTGGTGCCGCCGGTAATAGTTCCCCAAATCAGCTTCCACAACTTCTTGGCTTTTTCTTTCCATCCTTCTGGGATTTTGACCTTCTTGGCGGCCGTCACCGTGCCACTGGCGGCGGCAGAGGCGGGAGCAAAGGCGGCTTTGACGCTGTAATAGCCCGTCCCAGAGTTTTGCGAGCCAACCTGCAAGGTGTATCTATAGCCGGCGCTCACTTGGTGGCTAATGCGGAAGTTGCTACCTGATCCGCTGTTTTCATCGTAGTCCAAGTATCCGCCGGAGTAATCCCACAAGTAGCCCCAAGTGTCGATGTTGCCGGTAGTTTCCAAGGTTAGCGTTCCCGGATAGCTCACTTGGAAGTTGTAGAAATGGTAGCCGTTGCCGCGCAAATACGCGCTTTGCGATTCTTCCCAAGCCCCCGAAGTCGTGGGAACGGGAAACTGATAGCTGCTTTGGGAACGCGCTAAAAGCGCTCCGCCAAACAGCAGGACGGCAACGAGGGCTAATTCAAAAGCAACTAGAGGTGCTAAAAACCATCCAATGCGGATATTCTGCAAGCGATTCAAAAAGTCAGAGAAAGGGTTGGAAAAATTGAAACCCGAATGAATTTCCACCTCCTTGGACTCGGACTGATGCTCGGAATAATGGTCTGGCCTCACACCGATCAGAACGCCAGAATCAGCCGAATGGAAGCCCGGTTGGAAACCAATATGGAAGCCAAGATTGATGGAGTGGAATGGCGATTAAACGACTATGCAATGACTCGAAGAGACGCTGTTTTAGCCCAGTTAAAAGCCTATATTTACGGTGCGGCTTGCCAATGTCAAGAAGAGAAGTGATTCCCACCTTATTGTTTTCGCTGGTGGAATCTTTGCTGGTGTTGCCCTGCCACTTGAGCCATTGGAAAGGGGAGCGGCGAGTCTCCGGCCGGTCGATTTTGTCTGTTTTCCTGCGGTTTCAGACTTGGTTTGCCGGCCGATTGGCGGCGTTTATTCACGGCGTGTATCAACCGATTCTCGCCGCCGCCCTGCGGGCACGCTACTTCACCGTTTCCGTCGCCGTCGGAGTAATGATGGTGACGATGGGGCTGATCGTCGGAGGATGGATCAAGTTCCAATTCTTCCCCCCAGTGGAAGGAGACAACATGGCCTAGTTGGGTTGTCTTGGTTGGGATAGACATCAATGAACAACTGCGCTTGGGCTTCTTGCTCCCCAGAAGCCAAAGAAAGCGCCGACACTACCAACGCCACCAAAAGAAACCTACGCCCGCTTGCCGCTTGCATATTGTAAGGATAGCTTTTTCATCACTTCAAACATAACAAATAACTGCTCAATAACTATTCTCCTGACTTTCCTTAAGGAAAGTTTCTTTATTTATAGTCTCTTTTCCACCTCATGTCAACCCTCAAATCCACAAAAAAGAGACGAAAAGGGAAGAAAAATCCATTGGATGGAGTCAACAAAAACCGCTCATCCAAGCGCGAAAAAGAGGAATTCGCTGAGGAATGGGCGAGTCAAAGCTGGTTTCGGCGCGGTTTGTCGATTTGCTGCATTCTCTGGTTTTTTAGGAATTGGGGGGGAATTTTCTTTGGGATTGGTTGGGTTCGCTCTTCTCTTGGATTTGCGATATTGGATAAAAGGGAATGCAATCTAATAATTTCTCGTTTTTCTTTGGCGCGGATTTTTGTTAGATTGACTGCTCAATGTTTTCGTTGCTCTTTCAACGGCTTTGGCTTTTTGCGGCGGGTTTCGCTCTTTTGTCGGCGGCGGCGGTGTTGCCTGTCTATCTACGGGCGGTGGATAGTTGGTCGGTGGAATCCGCCGGAGTGAAGACGGTTTCGCTGGCGGAAGAAGCCAAGAACCAGCTGGCTCTGGAAAAGCCGGGCGTTGCCGATCTGCTTTTGAAAGGGGCGCGGCAATGCGCTGAAAAGTCTGTTGACGGCGGGGACGGTTTGGAGGACGCGCTGTCGGCTCTCGGCGAATTTCGTCGGTTCTACCCGGATCTCACATTTTTAGGAGGCGATTTTCCGGAGTGGGAAAACGTGCCTTTGGAAAACCTTGCCCGGCGGGAAGGCACGGCGCTAAGCGCTTTGATCAACAAGCGGGTTCGGGCGGCGGTGTTGCAGAGGCTTCAGAATTCTCGAAGACCCGGAGTGCAAGCCATTCTCAAAAATCGCGCCTTGACGCATACGGAGGTTTTCCCGCCCGTTTCCTCGCCCGGCGGCGGTGCCTTGGAGGCCGTTATCGCGGCCGCTGCGCTCTTGTCCCAAGGCGACTATCTAAACGCCGAGTTTCGCCTTGAGTTGGAGCGACTTGCGTCCGACGCGAATCGCGGCCACAGCGCGCGGGGCGTTGAATCGACTTATTTGGATTTGCTGGCCTTTGCTCGGCGAATGAACTGGGCGCAATTTTCCGGTTTCATGGCGCGGATTGAAAGTCGACAAACCCTTGGCCGGCTTGCCCGCGCGCTTGCCGACAAGGAAGAAGAACTGCCGTTGTTGTTTGCCGCGGTGTGGATGGGAACTTCGGCGGACGAGGTGGGACGCTACTTGCAACGCTATCCGGAATCAGGCCTCCAAGACCTGGCTCTGGGGCTGTCGTCCCGGCAAGGCGGCTTGGAGAGCATTCTCAAGAGGCAGAAACGCGTTCACCGGCCCTCTTTCGTCCGGCAAAAGATGCGGGACTTTCTTCCCCCGGCACTGCGGGACTTCGTTGTCCACATGGCCTCGCAGCTGCCTTGGCTATCCCTGCTTGCGAAGTACACGGCGATTTTGCTCGGCTCGTTTTTCTGGATTCGCCTGGCTTTTCTTCTGGTTCCCGGGAAGTTTCTTCCGCCGGCAATTTTTCGCGTGGAAGGCATTGCGACGATGAGGCAACAGATTCTCGCGCTTCTCTTTTTGGTTTTGACAGTTCTTTTGGGCGAACCTTTTCTTGCCCAAGATGAACAAAAAGAGGAAACTCCGCTTCGATGGAAGTTTCCGACCGCTCCGGCGGCGGTGGTAGAAAAGGCAGATGCTATGTTGGGGGCGAAAGTTGGCGACGCAGAGATGTTGGCCTTGGCCTTCTTTTTTCTGGTTCAGGCGGTTTTGTACGCCTTGAGCCTGGCCAAGCTCAAAGAAATCCAGAGACAAACCGGTTCTTCCCGTTTGAAGCTCCGGTTGCTGGACAATGAGGAAAACATGTTTGACTCCGGCTTGTACGTCGGGTTGGGAGGCACGGTGTTGTCCCTCGTTTTGCTAACGATCCAGATGGTTCAAATTGGATTGATGGCCGCTTACGCCTCGACGTTGTTTGGCATCATTTTTGTTTCGTTGTTGAAGATTTTTCACGTTCGCCCTTATCGGCGCAAACTCCTGATTGAAACCGAAGCCGGAATTTTATGAACAGACCGCTGTTGATTATCATATGTGACTTTTTGCTGATTAGCCTTCTGCCTTTGGCAAGATTCGAGCAAAACCCGCCGGCTATCGAAGTTCCGGAAGCCTCCTCTGATGAGCCGTTTCAAAACAGCGAGGATATGGTAAAGGCGTTGGAACTGGCCCTTCTGGAAGAAAAAACCGCGCAGGACAACCTTGCGGCGGAAATCTCGGCGCTCAAAAAGAATCTCTCCGCAACCCAAACTACGCTCCAAGAACGCGAAAACGCCTTGGAAACTACCCAAGACAATCTGGCCAAAACGGAGCAACGCGCCCAGGAAATGGAGGCTCGACGTTCCCAACTGGAAAAAGACATCCAAACCGCTCAAGAGAAAGCCGATCTTTTAGAACAAGAACGTCGCACCGCCGAAGCCGAAGCCAAAAAGCTGGAAACTAACCTGGCTTCCGCCGCCAAGAACGCTGCCGTTTCCGAGGCCAAACGAGAAACCATTGAAGCGGAGCTCGCTGTCCGTCGGCGGGAATCGACGCAAATGCAGAAAAAAATCGAGATGCTCGAACAAGAACGTCGCGTCGCCGAAGCCGAAAACACGGAGCTGGCATTAGAACTCAAGCAATCACGAACAGAAGCGCTTTTAACCAAAGAACATCTCGCCGTCGTCCGCGCCGACGTCCAATCTGCCCGCGCCGACGTCGCCCACGCCCGCCAAGAAGTGGCAAACGCCCGCGCCGAAGTCAAAATTGCCCGGACGGAAACCGCCGTTGTGCGGGAAGAAAAAGACGATCTTCGGCAACATGCGGATAAACTCGCCACCGGAGTTGCCAACCTGTCGGAAAAATCCGAGCAGATTCAAGATGAGATCCGCAACAGCCTCCCCCTTACCGCCAACAGCATCTTCGACGAATTTCGCCACAACCAAATCGACACCCAATTCTCCGCCGTCAAAAGGGGCGTGTTTGGCCAGCCCGTCACCCGAAAGCGAAACTCCAAAAACATCGTGGCCACGGACGGGGAGCACTACTACATCCTCTACCACATTGGCGACACGCCTCTTTCTCTGCTGATGCCGGATGCGGGTTGGAAGCAATTGACCGGCATTGTCAGCCGCGAGGAAACGCAATACTCCATTCCGATGCTCGGCGTCTCTTCTTTGGACCCGCGCATTTTGGCCGTCCCCGTAGGCCGCGAACAAGCCGAGAAATTGGGCAGCAAAATCTACCCGCTGGCCGCAGACCCCTACAAATTCCAGGAAGCCGTCCTGGTTGGCTCCCGCGAAAGCTACTATGGCGAAGTCGGATTCCGCGTGGAACCCGACCATCCCAACTACGTTAAAATGGAACGCTCGCCATTCGGCAAACTGTTTGGCAAATTCGCTCCGTCCAGAGGAGACTTGGTCTTCAGCAAAACCGGCGAACTTTTGGGCATTATGGCCAACAATCACTATTGCGCCGTCTTCAAAAACATCCAACTCAACCGCCAAATCCAATTCGGCGCCGAAGTTTCTGAAATGGAAACCGCCGAAGTCTTGAAACAAATTCGGGACCAATTCCAAGCCCTTCCCTCCCCCATCCGGTAACCTCTCAACAGAAACGCAACCGAAAAAGCGACTCCTCAAACGCCATCTCCCGCCGGCAAGACAAGGATTGACAATCCAGCGAAAAACCGCTTTCCTTCTAACCAACATGAAACGATCTTCGGCGGCAAACCGCATTTGGCGTTCCCGCGCACTAGTTCGCCGGGATTCTGGCGGTTGCGGAGGATTCGGGAGGGTCGGCGATGATTGAATTTGTTGTCATCTTTCTTGTCGTTCTCTCTTATTGCGGGGTGCTGTTCACCGTGCTTTTGTTTTTGCCGAAGGCTTGGATGAAGGTCCGTGCGTTCCTTTTGGGTTGTAGTTCGAAGATTGATGCGTTCTTTGCGGATTGGCGGGCGTCGGCGAATCAGAAGAGGGAGCAGTTTCGGTTGGATGGGAAGCGTCGCTGGTTGGAGAGGGATCGTCTTTATCGAGAGCAGAGTCATTTGCTTTGGCGTTGGGATTTTGTGGCGTTGTTGGCTTCTGTTTGCGGTCTTTTGATTGGGATGTTTTTGAGGAATTCTGCAATTACTGAACATGATTTTCTGGCGATCCCCTCTGGATTGTCCGGGCGGGAGTACCTCGTTGCAATAGATTGGTTCCATTCGGTTCGCGACGAACTTGAGGAAAGTGCTAGGTTTTGGGGAAGCGTTTCTTTTTTCTCTCTGATTGGTGTTCTCGTCTTTGGCGCTCTGTTTTGTCGGCGCTATTTCTCTGCGGAGATAGAGCGTTGTTTGCGCTATTTCTCTGCTGAAGCTCGTTTGCGTCGGCGTGTGGATTACGAGGAGCGTTTGGAAGAGGAGCGTCGGCGACGGCGGGAGGGCGGGCAGGATGATTGAGTTTGTTTTCTTCCTACTGGTTGCTTTGTTTTTGGCTTCGTGGGTTTGGCTTGTGGTTTCCGCTTGGTTGGAATTGCGTTCGGTTCGTCGGATTCTCTCTGGCTTGGCGGTTGGCGAGCATTGGCTCTTTACTTTTGGTTGAAACTGCAGGGCATCTGTTTCCTTGGTTTCCTCCTTTTTCTCCGAACCAACAAAGTTAGCGGCATTTTTCTTATGGCTTTTTCATATCGAACGATTCCCGGTTCGGTGACGGCTCCCAAAGGGTTTCGAGCCGCCGGCGTGTTTTGCGACGTAAAACGATTGGGAGCAACTCAAAAAGGCGAGGGACAAGACGGCGGCCTTGATCTGTCGCTGATCGTTGCGGATAAGCCGTGTCCCGTTGCCGGAATGTTCACAACCAATCAAGTGCGCGCTGCGCCCGTCCAATGGTGTATCCAACAAATCAAACAAGGCGAGGGACAAGCAGTAGTCGCCAATTCCGGCAACGCCAACGCCTGCACGGGAAAACGAGGGATTCAAGACGCCAAAAGCATGGCAACGGAGACCGCCCGCGTGTTGGGGATAGAAACGAAGCACGTCTTTGTCGCTTCCACCGGACGAATTGGCGTGCCGCTACCGATGGCAAACATTAGAAAAGGGATTCGTCTAGCCGCAAAGTCGTTGGCGGACAACGGAGCGCAGGCGCAGGTAGCGGCGCGGGCAATTCTAACCAGCGATACCCGCCCCAAAGAATGCGCCGTGGAAATTTCCCACGAGCAAGGACACATCCGCATCGGAGGCATCGCCAAAGGCGCCGGCATGATCGCTCCATGCCTGACGCCGGATGGGAACAGACCGCGCAATCTTCACGCGACCATGCTCTGCTTCCTTACCACGGATATTTCGATGACGCAGCTCCTTCTGCAACAAGCCCTCACCGTTGCCGTCAACCGAAGTTTTAACGCAGTGACCGTGGACGGTGATATGAGCACGAACGACTCAGTCATCCTCTTGGCCGGCGGACGGGCGGGAAATACCCCGGTGCGCTCGACCAAGTCTCCGCTGTTCTCAGCCTTTTGCGAAGCCTTAATCCATGTCTGCACCGAACTGGCCAAAAATATGGTGCGGGACGGGGAAGGCGCCTCTAAATTCGTGGCCGTGCGCGTGATCGGAGCCAGAAATAACGAAGAAGCGGCGGCGGCGGCCCGTTCGGTAGCCGACAGTTTGCTCGTAAAAACAAGTTGGAGCGGCGGCGACCCGAACTGGGGCCGCATTTTGGCCGCCTTAGGCTATTCTTCGGCTCTGGTGAACGAGGAAAAAGTCGACGTCGCTTATAGCGCGCCGGAATCTAGACGACGAGTGCACTCACTCAAAAACGGGAAACCGGCGCGAGTCTCCTTTGAAAAACTCTGCGCCGAAGTCGCCCGCGACGCATTTGATTTGCATATCAACCTAAATCTCGGCACAGGCGCCGCCGCCATCCACACTTGCGACCTGACGGAATCCTACGTCCAATTCAACCAAGGAGACATCTCCAACCCGGAGGCTTTGGGAGGCTAAACTATGCAGGAACTGATCGACAAAGCGGCCACCCTCTTGGAAGCATTGCCTTACATTCAACGCTTTGACGGCGCAACTTTCGTCATCAAATACGGAGGCAGTTTCATAGAATCTCCCGACCCCGCCGTGCGAAGCAGTGTCGCCCGCGACATTGTGTTTCTCAAAGCGGTGGGCATTCATCCAGTCGTCGTGCACGGCGGCGGAAAGGCAATCAGCCGAGCAATGAAGAATGCCGGCGTTGCGCCAAAATTCGTTCGAGGGCATCGCCTGACGGACAAAGACTCGGCGCGGCTGGTAGACCAAATGCTTTCCAGCCGGATCAACCCCGAAGTGGTTGCGAAAATCAAAGAGCAAGGTGGAGAATCCGTCGGAATTCCCGGACGCGACATCCTGCGCTGCCGCCAAAAGGTTTTCAAAACGGTCGAAGGCGAAAGCTATCATTTAGGCTTCGTCGGCGAAATCGAATCCACCAACACAAAACCTATCTTGCGAGCGATTGAAAATGGAATGATACCGGTCGTCAGCCCGACGGCCAAAGACTCCGACGGACTCCTCTTCAACTGCAACGCCGACTTGGCGGCGGCAAAATTGGCGGCCGCTCTGAAAGCGCGGCGTCTCGTGTTCATGAGCGACGTGCCCGGACTGCTGAAAAACCCCGCTGATCCCGCCAGCCTCGTCAGCCAAGTGTCCGTCGCGGAAACCCGGCAACTCAAGGCCGACTCAATCATCGGCGACGGAATGATCCCGAAAATTGACAGCGCCGTGGAAGCCATCCGGGCGGGCGTTCACAAAGTGTCTCTTGTGGACGGCAGAATAAGCCACGCCATTCTGTTGGAAATTTTCACCGACCGAGGCGTCGGCACCCAAATTACTCCATGAATCCACAACTCTCAAAAAACAGTGATCAAGTGCCAACAACGAAAAACGAAAGCCAAAAAGACAGGCGCGAGGATTTTTCTCGGTCCAAGAATCGGTCTCAAAACAAAAAAGCCGGCGCCGTTCAACGGCAATTCCAACAACGCGTCATCCCGACTTACGGACGGTTTGACATTGTCATAACCCGCGGGCAAGGCGCCTATGTTAGGGACGATCAAGGGCGCCGCTACCTGGATGTCGGCGCGGGAATCGCAGTATCCGCCTTGGGACACTGCCACCCGGCATTAGCCGAAGCCATCTCCCGGCAAGCCCGGAGGCTCATCCATGTTTCCAATTTGTACTATCACGAACTTCAAGGCCGGCTGGCCGAAAAATTGGCGGGCAAAATCGGCTTGGGAAAATGCTTCTTCTGCAACAGCGGCGCCGAAGCCAACGAAACCCTCTTCAAGCTCGCCAGAAAAGTCGGCAATAAAACTGGCCGATTCGAGATTTTGGCTTGCGAAAACTCATTCCACGGACGAACTCTGGCCGGCATTTCAGCCACCGGCCAAGCCAAGGTAAAAACAGGCTTTGGGCCGTTGATGCCCGGATTCCAACACGTTCCCTTCAATGATCTTGCGGCAATCGAGGCCTCCATCGGCCCCTCCACCATCGCTGTCATCATCGAAGGCATCCAAGGCGAAGGCGGAATCTATCTTGCGCGGCCCGAATTTCTTCTCGGCCTGAGATCTTTGTGCGACAATCGCGGATTGCTTCTCCTCTACGACGGCGTTCAATGCGGTCACTTCCGCACCGGCCGGTTCCAAAGCTTCCAACGCATTCTTCCACCTTCCGCATCGGACTTCCTGCCGGATGCAATCTCGATGGCCAAGTCGCTGGGCGGCGGATTTCCCCTCGGAGCCATCTGGGCAAGCCAGCGGTTTGCCGACGTCTTGGGGCCGGGAACTCACGGAACCACCTTTGGCGGAAACCCCTTGGCCTGCGCGGCCGGGCTGGCGGTTCTGGAAGAAATTGAAGATTCCCAACTCGAACAAAACGTGCAAGAAATCGGAGACCATCTAAAATCCCTGCTCCTTCGCTTGCAAAAACGCTTTCCCAACGCCATCACCGCAGTGCGCGGACTCGGACTAATGCTCGGCGTTGAATTCCGCGAGGGCTTTTCCCAAAAACTCGCCGCCGCAGGCTCCCTTTCTCTGCAGATAGTCGAAGCCTTGCATCAGGAAGGGATGCTCGCAATTCCCGCCGGACAAAAAGTCGTCCGCCTGCTGCCCCCCTTGAACCTAAAACGCGAAGAGGCCGAAGAAGCCGTCGACATCCTGGAAAAAACCATCAGAAACCTGACTTTATGAAACACTTTTTAAGCATGCAGGACCACTCAACGGAAACCTTGCAAACCATCCTCAAACGCGCCGCCCAACTCAAGGCAACCCGAAACAACAAGGAAAATCCCCGCCCCTTGGCAGGGCAGACCTGGGCTTTGATCTTCTCCAAATCTTCCACCCGCACAAGAGTCTCCTTTGAAGTCGGCATTCGAGAACTGGGCGGGCGCGCTCTTTTCCTCAACGTCGGCGAACTGCAATCCGAACGGGGCGAACCCGTCAAAGACACCGCCCGCGTCCTCGGAAGAATGGTTCACGGCGCCGTCATTCGAACCTCTGCCCACCGCGACCTTCTTGACTTTGCCGCTTTTAGCAAAATTCCCACAATCAACGCTTTGACCAACCGCGAGCATCCCTGCCAAATCATGGCCGACCTGCTCACCATTCAAGAAAATCTCGGATCCATCCAAGACCGAACAATTGCCTTCATTGGAGACGGCAACTGCAACGTCGCCGCCTCGTGGATTCTCGCCGCCGGCAAATTCGGCTTCGAACTGCGAATCGCCGCCCCAAAAGGCTTTGAGCCGCGCCGCAATCTCCTGCAAAAGGCCGGCGGAAACATCCATGTGACAAACGACGCCTCAGAAGCCGCTTCCAACGCCGACGTTCTCTACACCGACGTATGGGTTTCCATGGGCATGGAATCCGAAACCGCCGACCGCTTAAAACGTTTCCAAGGATTCCAAATCAATGACAAAACTCTGGCCACCGCCAAAAAATCCGCATTAGTCATGCACTGCCTGCCCGCCTACCGAGGGAAAGAAATCACCAACGAAATCCTGGAAACTCACCAGCAAACCGTGTTCGACCAAGCCGAAAACCGCCTCCACGCACAAAAAAGCGTCCTCTGTTGGTTGCTGGACGCATAATCTATCCTCCAAACATGCCGATGTTTGAACCCCCAAGACGAAATCGCCATCCAATCCCTCCTTGCCTACTATGCCGGTCCGACAGAAAGTGCTTTCCTCTTTTGCTAAAATTCCTTAACATTAAATCCAAATATGAACAAAGAATCGCAGACATTCGACCGTTCTGGCTTTCAGTTTTGGGAGAGTCCTGAAAATCGAATGGACGGCTGGCGGATTTCAAAGCGGAATCCCGTCATTCTTTTTCTCATGAATCTTTTTGTGCGCTTTTCCCTATGAATTTCAACGCTCTCAAGTATGTGGAAGAATTAAGGAACGCCGGCATTCCGGAGAAACAAGCGGAGGCACAGATTCGCGTTCTAAATGAAGTAGTGGACTCCGAGTTAGCCTCCAAGCAGGATGTGGAAACCGTCCGCAAAGAACTCAAACGTGACATCAAAGAACTCGAACTTCGACTAACACACACTCTGACCGTGAGACTAGGAGGACTGATGGCTCTGGGAATTGTTTTGATCGGCATTCTTGTGAAAGTTCTATAATTCCTCCACGCTTTCTACAATTGTGGACGCCTTCTACAAAAGCAAACTATCGCCTCCAATTTGAAAAATTCTTTGGATCCACACTCTTTCTTGCAGAAAACAGGAAAAGATTTAGTTTCTGCTTTCGACAAAGCAGACGATGCCACCACTCCAAGCGGTGTTGGCGACGCAAAAGAAAAATTGTCATAGGAAGACTCGACCAGATACTTCCCGTTGACATTGGAGTCGGTTCAGGTTTTGTATTTGACAGCTACGGAAAAACAAGTCAACAAATGGACGTCGTTCTATTTGAGAAAGACATTTGTCCTCGATTCAGTTACTCCGAATCTGCCACTTACTATCCATGTGAAAGTGTTATTGCGACTGGAGAAATCAAAAGTTCCATTGGGGAAGCAGAATTATCGGACATCTTTTCCAAAACAAAGTCCGTAAAATCTCTAAAGCGTTTCTCACAACCAGAATATTCTCCCCTACAACAAAGAGATTGCTTTTCCTACCGCGTGTATGGATCAAAAACAGAGATCGGAGGAACGCAAGACTATTGCCAAAACTCCAAACCGTTCGATCAAATATTTACCTTTGCGCTTGCAAAATCATTCCGAACCAAAAGAAAAACATATTCCAAGCATTTTTTGTCTCATCTAAGAAATCTAAAAGCGGAAAAGAATCTTCATTTAGCGCCTAATCTAGTTGTTACCTTAGACGACGGAGTACTATCCCCTATCCTACTAGATAAACGTCAACCTGTCATTTCGTTTCAAGAGGCAACGGGTATTGATTGCTTTAATATATCAAGCAACAATTTTCGATTTTTGATAGAACGGATTCACTTCTTTTGTAATGAAGGCAGAACCGTTCCGGTTTCGACAATCAATCGTTATTTCGTTCCCAACGACAAAGAACAAGTTACCAACAGTTTATTGCTTTCTTTTTGATAACCAATGTTTTATTTTACAATCTGGGTAAAGGTAGTTAGGAATGTCTTGCAATCCACAACGCGGCGTTTGATGTTGTTCGCAAATCGCTAAACGCCGGCGATGCCGTAGGGCAACTGGCAAAAGGTAATTCCCCTCTTCGTCAACTCCCGCTGTCCTAAATACTTGCCGGGCGCAAACACGACCGCCTTCTTCTTTCTTTGCCGATTCGCCTCCCCAATCCGATGCGCCACATCCTCGTTCAACATCGATTCCTTCCCCCGCAAATACTCTATATCCGGCCGATATAACAAGTAGTAGTCCGTTTGCTCGCCGCTATAAAACAAACCCTCCTTATTGAGCGGCTTCAAATCCTTTTCCCCAACCGACAATCCGCTTGCCGTATGCAACAGCCAAGCCGCCATTGCCGAATACGATGGCAAGTTCTTACCCGTCAACATGCTTTCCATATCTACTGGATCCCCCAAAGTATAAAAGGCAAAAGAGCCGCCCAATCCTTCCCGCAACTTGGCATCCTTCGCATTGGGAACGCCTTGGATGACTCGCCGCACCCGCTCCGCCGTAATCGTGTCCGCATAGTCTTCGCATTCCACTAAGATAAACTTGCGATTGCCTCCATCTTCTTTGTTCAACGCCAACACCGCATGCGCCGTCGTCCCGCTCCCCGCAAACGAATCTAATACGATGTCTCCCCCAGACGACGAAGTCGACAAGCGCAACAAATGCTCAATCAACCGCACCGGCTTGGGATAATTGAACGGAATTCCTAACTTTTTCAAGGCGCCATCGTGACCGCTAATGTTTGTGATTAAGTCTTTTGCCGTTGTCACTTCAAAGTTTCGAATCTTCGTGTAAATTTTGTATTTGCCGTCTTTCTCAATGACTTTCAAATCGTGCGAGTCCCTCTCAATTTTGCCACGACTCCACCGCCAAGCGTGAAACCGATGAACGCCATCGTTATTTTGTTTTGGCGGAATACGGAGAAAACCTTTCCAACGATGATTGCTGTCCACATCCGCGCAACGAAACTCGCCGGTTTGTGGATTGTAATAAATGTCAAAAACCAAGTTCGGTCTCGTTTCTTCATTAAACTTTTGATTGTTATTATGAAGTTCGTTTTTGATTATATACTCGCTGTGATTGTCGCTCATCATTTCCCATTCCGCCATTTTGTAAGTCTCGGGCATTTCCTTTCTCGCTCGCTGAATTTCCACTTGCCAGTTTTCAACTTTTTCAATTTCTCTGGCGTAGCAGAGGATGATTTCGTGCGTTTTGGCGGGACCGACATTGCTGATTTGTCTTCCGCTGATTTTACTCACCCAAACAAACTGTGCGACGAAGTTATTTTCGTCGAAGATTTCGTCCATCAAATGTCGTAAGTTGTGAACTTCATTATCATCAATGGAGACGAAGATGACGCCATCATCGGAGAGTAGTTCTTTAAGCAATTGCAAGCGCGGCCACATCATGCAAAGCCACTTGTCGTGCCGTTCCATATCTTCAACGTCCACCGGAATGCTGGCTTTGAACCATTCCAGGATCATCGAGCTGTTCACTTTGTCGTTGTAAATCCAGCCCTCGTTGCCGGTGTTATACGGCGGATCGATGTAAATGCTTTTTATCCGCCCGGCGTAGCGAGGCAACAAAGACTTGAGCGCATGCAGGTTGTCGCCTTTGATAATCAGGTTGTCTTCCGCATTGCCGCCGTTGGCGTTCAATAGCGAGCGTTTTTTATCTAGCGACAGCGGCCGATACGGCACCGTCATATGATGCGCATAAACATGTTGCTTCCCCTTAAAATTCAACTCCGGCATATTTTTCCTCCAAAAAGACGATTAAAAACTACAAAAGACATAAATCCTCTGACTGCTTGACCAATCCACTGGGCAAACCGCTTTCCACATTTATTCACTTGATTAATCATTTTAAATTGCATGTCATTGCATCCGTTCTGCAAGAAAATTCCTTATTCTTTCTTTATTAGTAGCCAAGCTGGAAAATTGACGGTCGCAGACATCCGTAAAACGCGCCAACACTTTGCGGATGATCTGCTCTTGGTCTTCAAAAATCCCCAGGGTTAAGAAAGGTTGTTCCCATCTCTGAAACTGCAAAATGCTAATGGTTGTATCTCGACATTTATTGTCGTTGTTGATCGCGTACAGAAACAAGGGGCGAGGCATTCCGTTAACGCGGCAATCCACCGGATATTTGCCGTCGGGATCGCGTCTCCGATCAATGTATTCGAACTTAAATCTTGCAGGATCATCAATTGTTTTGCTGATAAATGTTCTAAAATCTTCCATGAATGTAGAAGGTAAATCTCTCTCCTGATCCAGATACGAAACGTCCGTAATATTGATAAGGCATTGAACAAAGCTGTAGAAAACATTTCCCGCATGCGCAAGACTTTTGACGTCCGCAAAAATTCTCCCTTCTTGTTCCTGAATGTTGTGCTTTTGCAAAGCACTTTCTATGATTTGGTTGCGCTTGCCTCTATTGATGGAAGATAAATCCATGTTGTAACTCATGTGCATATACGTGTGTCCTTCGTCCGTGATTATCCACTTCCCTTGCGCATTTTTTTTGAGGATGATCACAAAATGATCGCCATCGTCAAAATGGAACGGAGTAAAAATCTGATAACAATCGATTCCTTTGGGGAATATCCGCACCGACTTACTAACGGCCAACTGAAATGAATCTTGGATAGCGTCTAAGTTCACGAGAACATCTCTATTTGATGGGAATCTTTGGATTCTCCAGTTTCCACTTGGCAATCCGTTAAAAGGCATTTGAGAGCGCCTCTCAAATCCGTGTAGCGGTCCGTCGGAACAGCGTAGCAATCATTTTGACAGGATGATTTTTGATATTTTTCTGTGGTTTGGTGAATATGAAAATCATAAAAAGGAGGTTCTTCTTCCAATTTATTGGTATGTTCATGACTCTTTCCGTTGTAGCGTTTGATATTGAATGCTTGGTTTCTTCCTTTGGGAATAAATGCAATTCCGCAGGAAAAATCCAGCGCATTTTCCTTATTCTGACGCAAGTATATCTGCCAATCGCCGTCGCCATTTTGCCTAGGAAATCTGACGGTGTTTTGGGACATTGAAAATGCTCGGCCTTTTTTAACTTTCATATTTTTCAAAAGAGAATCCATTGAACAGTCCATCTTTTTGGGTTCATTAATACAATTTTGTATTTCCTCATCTGTTAGAAAAAAGTTTTTCATTGAATTCATAACAACACTTATTGAGAGAACGATACTAGGCGAGGAGGGGGCGGAGGATGTGGCCGTGGACGTCGGTGAGGCGAAAGTCGCGGCCTTGGTAGCGATAGGTTAATCGGGTGTGGTCAATGCCCAAAAGATGAAGAATGGTGGCGTTGAGGTCGTGGATGTGCATGGTTCCCGGCGTCCAATGTTCTTTGTTAGGTTGAGGGTTCATAGGGGTGCCGTCTTCATGGGCAATGTTGTATCCGTAGTCGTCGGTTCGTCCGTAGGTGATGCCGGGTTGTACGCCGCCGCCGGCCATCCAAACGGTAAAGCATCGGGGATGGTGGTCGCGGCCGTAGTTGTCTTGTTTGAGGGTTCCTTGGCAATAGGCCGTTCGTCCGAATTCGCCGCCCCAGACGACGAGGGTTTCATCAAGCATGCCGCGGCGTTTTAGGTCTTGGATGAGGGCGGCGCAAGCTTGGTCGACGTCTCGGCATTGTGATTCGTGTTCTTTGGGCAGGTTGCCGTGGGCGTCCCAGCCTCGGTGGAAGATTTGGATGTTTCTCACGCCGCGCTCAGCCAGACGGCGGGCATTGAGGCAGCAGGCGGCGAAGGTGCCGGGGATGCGGGAGTCTTCGCCGTACAAGGCGAATGTAGATTCGCTTTCGTCGGACAAGTCCATGACTTCGGGAACGGAAGTTTGCATGCGATAGGCCATTTCGTGTTGCCGGATGCGGGAGAGGATTTCCGGATCGGCGAAGCGCTCGTGCTGCGCTTGATTGATGGCCGCCAAAGCGTCTAGCTGCGCTCGGCGGTCGGAGCGGGAGACGCCCGCCGGATTGCTTAGGTAAAGCACTGGATCGCCTTCGCTACGGAGCAGGATGCCTTGATGGTCGGAGGGCATAAATCCCGTGCCCCAAAGGCGGTTGAAAAGGCTTTGTTCGGGGAATCGGCTTTTGGCGTGCATGACTATGTAGCCGGGGAGGTTTTCGTTCAGGCTTCCCAAGCCGTAGCTGACCCAAGCGCCCAAGCTGGGTCTTCCTGGAATTTGGCTTCCGGTTTGAATGTAGGTGATGGCCGGGTCGTGATTAATTGCTTCTGTGAAGGTGGAATGCACGACGCAGAGTTCTTTGACGACGGTTGCGGTGTGCGGCAACAGCTCGCTGACCCAAACGCCGCGGTCGTTGTTTTTCTGAAAGGAGAAGCGGTATTTGCTGGGCGCCAACGGCAATCCGTTTTTCTGGTTGGCCGTCATGCCGGTGACTCGCTGTCCGTTTCGAATGTGTTCGGGCAGCTGCTCGCCAAACATATTATTCATTTTCGGTTTGTAGTCCCACAAGTCGTGATGGCTTGGCCCGCCGCTCATAAACAGATAGATGACGCGCGTGGCTTTGGCCGCGTGATGCAGGCCTTTGCTGTTTGTTTCGGAGGCTCGCAACAATCCGCCGCCCAGTAGGTTTGCTAGGGCCGCCGTTCCTATACCCAGCGCCGAGCGGCCAAAGAAATGCCGCCGGGTCATCATTAGATCGTATTCTCGCCGCGGATGCTCTTCCCGCGAAGGGGAGGGTAATTTTTGTTTCATGTTATTTAGTTATTTATTGGAATGGATTTTTATATTAGAATACTAACATTGGCTTATAGAACCGTAAAAAGCGTGTTGTGGATTCGCGTTTCTCTATTTTAGTAGTTCAAAATGGCCGCGTCACTGGCCAATACAGTCGAGGCGACTTGCGTCCAAGCCGCGTGTTTGGCGGTGTTGAGCGCGCCTTTTCCGGTTGCCTCTCCTATAGCGAGCAAGGTTGCGGCGGCTTCTTCGTCTTGCTGATAGCGTTGTTTCATTTGGTCCAGCAATCGTAGGCAGGCTGTTTGTTCCTGTTGCGTTGGCGGACGGCTTGCCAAAAGAGTGAACAACAAGTCCAACCGCCCGGCATCGTTCGCTCTTTCCCGGAGCAAACGTTCGCCGAGCATTCGTCCCATTTCGACTCGCTGGGTTTCGTTCAACAATCCAAGCGATTGCAAAGGCGTGTTGGTGCGGGAGCGGCGCACACAACTCGCTTCCCGGCTCGGCGCGTCAAACAGGGTCATCATCGGGTGCGGGCTGGTTCGCTTCCAATAGACATACAGGCTTCGGCGGTATAAGCGCCGACCTTTGTCTTGCAGGTATCGCTTTGTATTGCTTGCGGGATGCGCCAAGGCGGACCATAAACCGGCCGGTTGGTAGGGTTTGACGCCTTCGCCGCCCATTTGGAAATCCAGCATTCCGCCGGCCCAAAGGCCGACGTCGCGCAGTGTTTCGGCATCCAGGCGGTGGCTTGGCCCTCTGGCGAAGAGGCGGTTTTCGGGGTCGTTCACTTCGGGACGCCGCTTTGAACTCTGGCGGAAGGCGCGGCTGGTTACCATGAGGCGAAGCATGTGTTTGAGGTTCCATCCGCTTTCTTGAAGTTCGACGGCTAGCCAATCCAAAAGCTCGGGGTGGGAGGGGTATTGTCCCTGCGCGCCAAAATCTTCCGGCGAACGCGCTAAGCCGTGTCCAAAAGTGCGTTGCCAAACGCGGTTGATGATTACGCGGGACGCGGTTGGGTGATTTTTCGAGGTCAGCCATTGCGCGAGGCCGAACCGGTTGCGCGGCGCATTTTGGGGAAGTGCTCCCATGATTGACGGCACTCCGGGTTGGAGGGCGTCGCCGACGGGCAGATGATATTCGCCGCGCCTCAGCACTTTGGTTTCCCGCGGTTTTGCCAAGTCTCTGGCAATCAGGCTTGTCGTCAAGGCGGGCTCTTTGGCCGCGTATTCTTGCGCTAGACGAAGGGCGGCGGCGGATTGGCCGAGTTTGTGGAACGGTCCGGCCGGATCGGCGAGCAGAAGGAGGCGTTTCTCTTCGTTGATAGTTTTGAGGTTTCCGGCTTTGGCCACTGCGTCCCAAGGATTTTCCAAACGCGCCCTGATTGGGGCGCCGGCCGAGCTGCCCTCTATTTTTAAGTGAACATAATGCGTTCCCTTTGAGAGGAGAAGCGGTGCGAGGAAGTCGTCTTGTTCCCAAAAGGGCGAGTTTGCTTCTTCGCGATTGATGAAAACTGCGGAGCCGTCGCCGCCGGCAAAGTGAAGCCAAAGCGTTTGCCTCTCCGGCGTTTGCACTTCAAAGGAAAGCCAGAGAGCTTTTCCGGGCTTCGGCAGCGAACTTTTTGGGATTGCGCCCGGCAGTCCTTTGGCCTCTTCCCAATCCTCTTCTTTTGGAAAGGTCGCTTCCGCTTTCAGTATCGGACTCTGTTTCCACTGGCTCGCCTTCCACTTGGCGCGGGGCTTGGCGAATTCGGCCAAAGCGTTTGGCGGAACGGTTTTCTCCATCGCCGCCCGGCGCAACAAGTCTAAGCGTTTTTTCAAAAATTGTTTCCAATCCGGCCAGTCCGCGGGATTTTCAGGCACTTTGGCCACCGGCCCGTAAGCGTAGGCGTTTCCATCCATGGAGTGTTCCGCCGTGCTGTTGAAGAAGGCAAAGAGCCGGTAATACTCGATTTGCGTGATGGGATCGTATTTATGGGTGTGGCAGCGGGCGCAGGAAAGCGTCATGCCAAGGAATACCGTGCCTAGTGTTTCCGTGCGGTCGAAGTTGTTTTTGGCCTGAAATTCGAGCGGAATGGCGCCTCCTTCGGCCGTCGTTGGGTTCATGCGAACAAACCCGGTGGCCAACTCTTGTTCCAAAGTGGAGTTCGGCAAAAGGTCGCCGGCCAACTGCCAAGTAATAAAGTCGTCCAACGGCAGGTTTTCGTTGAACGCGTTCACCACCCAATCGCGATAGGGATAAATTCCCCGTCGATTGTCCAAGTGTAGTCCGTGCGTGTCTCCATAGCGAACTGCGTCCAGCCAGTAGCGCGCTTGATGTTCGCCGTAACGCGGGCTGGCAAGGCGCTCTTCGATAAAACGTTCGTAAGCGTCCGGCCTTTCGTCGACCAAAAAATCGGCGAGACGCTCCGGCTCCGGCGGCAATCCCGTCAATGCCAGCGAAGCGCGCCGGGCCAAGACGGCTTTGTCCGCTTCTGGGGCGAAGTCCACGCCGTCCCTTTCCATTGCCGCCACTAGAAAGGCGTCAATGCTTCCCCGCGCTCCCTCTCGCAATGGCGGTCTGTGTTTTTGCGGCGGAACAAAGGCCCAATGTTTTGCGTATTGGCCTCCTTGCCTCACCCATCGGCTCAGCAACTCCCGTTCTTTTTTCGTGAGTTGTTTTTCGGCGTCTGTCGGCGGCATGGGATCGTCGGCGTCATAAATCCGAGCCAAAAGCTCGCTTTCTTCCGGCGCTTGAGGATTGACGGCTTGATAACCGCCGCGATCCTCCGTCGCGCCCGCAAAAGAATCCAACCGCAAAAAGTCCTTCTTCTTTGCGTCCGGCCCGTGGCAAACAAAACACTTGTCGGATAAAATCGGCAAAATATGGCGGGCAAAGTCAACCGCCTCCTCTGCCGGCTCCGCTTGGACGGAGATTTCCGCCCAACCCGACAAAACAATCCCGCCAATCAATAAGCCAAGACTTTTCGCCCTCGCTCCCATCTTTAAAACGGCTTTCTCAAACATGCCTTGAAGTGATTCTGGTTGACGGAAAATATAGCCTCTTTCCAGCGTTATGAAAACGGAAGAAATCGATCAATTCAACCCAAGTTCGATCCCAGGAAATCCATTCAAGCCATCTTGCCGAAAATGCAACAGAAATTGAGGAAAGAAAAAATTGGCTGTCCGGCATGGACTCGAACCATGACTAAAGCCTCCAAAGGGCCTTGTGCTACCATTACACCACCGGACAAAACTGAAAGCGCAGAATACCCATCTCCTTAAAAACTCGCAACCTAAAATTCAATCGCCGCGGATCGGAAACAAATCTTTTCTTGCCGCCTTTGCGCGGAAAAACGGACAAAACGCCAAAGCGATTGCGTGGAGAAAGTCAAACGGGAACGGCGGGAGAGAAACCAAAGTATTTGTCCACTTGAATGCGCTCGGAACGAAAACAAGCGCAGACGCCAAGAGGCATTAACTTCTCCAACGAAGGAGATTTTTGCGCCAGTTCTGAATGTTGCAACAAGCTTCGAATGGTTTCCACACCGATTGGCTTCTCCCAAATTGGCCAAGTAAAAACATTTGCCTTTTTCTTTGATTCTTCCAAACGGATCCAACCCGTAGTTTTCAATTGTCTTTTAACTGGAGCCGAAGGAAACAACGCCAACGCCCGATAAGCTAGCAAATTCGCCATCCAAACCGTCTTGGCTCCTTCGGGGCTAGGATTGGTAGCTCTATATGCATAACGTCGGACTTCCAATGGATCCCAACGAGTGGAAAGCCTTTTATCCGAATAGTTCCATTGATCAAATAATGTCTTGCGAATCCGATCTTCTCTAACCTTCTTTAACAATTCTCGGACAGTGGTCAAAAATTTTTGTCTTGCCGAGCTGAAACAAAATGGCGTCGCTTTAATCCGACCCTTTGATACTGCCGCGTCTGATCCGAAGGCGGACAGCATATCGACAGAGAAACAGTTCTCCTCATCGGCCTCGTTCAAGAATTGCTTAGCAAAAGAACGATATTCAGTTTCTGTACAGTCAATACTGTCTCCAAGTGCTAATTCGGGACTTGACACGGACTTTTTTAGATTCGCAAGCCAGGCAACACGAAGTTTATCTCCAACTTTTTCCAACGGATTAATCTCCTCTTTCCAGACAAGTTCACGTTCTTTGCCTTTTAATTTGCGCTTTTTTATTTCATTTTCCTTGTCTTTGAGTTCCTTCTTTGCTTGATCGAATGCTTTTTTAGTTCTTTTTTCTTTTTCTCTGGCTTCTTCAGAGACCGTCCGACCTTTGAGGTCGACCTCCAACTTTTCAACAAGGTCGTCTTTGTCCCCGGCAAATCCGCTCACAGACGGAGTCACTGAAACATTTCGCTTCCAAGAAAGCCGAATTTCCTTCTCTCCAGTTTGATGCAATGCGGCGACAACGCCAAGAGCGGCCAAAAACCCAAGCGGATTGTCGCCGCTCAGCGCGGGCAGTTCTATGCCTTCGTCTTTGCTGGAATCATTCATGCGTTTTTTTTCGAGTTTCGGCTGGCGCGCCAATCTGCCAGCCGAAGAATGGACTCCAAATAGGCAAGCCCCCACCAGCCGTATCGGCGGGTCAAACGCCAAAAACGTTCCGGCACGCCGGAATCCAATCGATGCGGTGGAGTCAATTCTTGGCGTTCTTGCTCGCCAAGATTGAAACGGCATCCATTGACCGTTCCTGAAACTGGCGGCGGATTTTCGTCTTCGCAAACCGGCGCAAAAGGCCGAGCGTAACCGTGATGACTGGCAATCAAGTGCAAAATCAAATCACGTTCTTCTTCGGAAAATTGGGGAAAACGCTCGGCCAATTGAAGAGAAAGCATCTCGTGCCGAAAATGTTCCGGCAAGCCGGCGGATTCCCCAATCACCCGGCGTCTTTGCGGCGAGCTGGGATTTTTATCGGATTTTGCCAGAGGCTCGCGAAAAGCCGCTACCTCGTCGCCGTTGCGAAGCAAAACTTGAAACCGTTCGTCCAGTTTTCCCGCGTCGTGCCATTGGCCGGCCTTTTGAAACAATGCCGGGAAAAATTCCTTTGGCAAACAGTGTTTGGCCAGTTTTTCAGCTAGGCGGGCAACTTGCTTCAAGTGATCTCCCAATGGAACGGGTCTTTGCGAAGCCGACTTCAGATCGTCCTCATCGGCAAATAAATCATCCTCTTCTTTATCGAATGACGCCACTTTGCCAAAAAGAATAACGCCGCCGATTGGATGTTTTTCGACTTTTTGGATTTTGTTTTCTTTTAAAAACAACCGCACGTGTTCTGGCAAATCTTTTTCCTCTTCGGCAGGTTGCCAATCTTTGAGTTTTTTAATTCGTTCTCGAATCTCTCCGTCGCTTGGCTCTTCCGATTTTATCCACTCCAAGAATTCCCGCATCTGCGAATGCGCTTTAACTTGCTCAATGGCCGAAGTTAAGCGCAATGCGGGCGCTTTGCCAGCGGTTTTTTGAACGGATTCCCAAATATCCAAACGCTCGTTTCCAACTCCTTTGCGCTCGTCTTTTTCCAAAAAGCTGTGTCCCAGTCCATCAATTCCGTAATCCGCCGGAACGACAACGAGGTCGCCGGGAGCAATTTCTTTTGGATTTTCCAGAACGGCGGTGCTTGGATTCTCTTTTTTCTCACTTTTCTTTTCTTTTCTTCGTCCCCGCCAACGGAGAAAGTGGCGATTTTGTTGTTCTTCAGTTTTGTCTTTTTCTTCGTCGTTCTCCGGCGACAAGTCTCCAACACCTTCAACGTCTCCAAAATAATCGTCTTTGACTTTGGGCGTTTCCAACCATTGCTGCAGGCGAAAAAGTGGGACGGAAAGAGTTTCCAAACTTGTCGGCGGGCAGGCGGCAACAATTTCCGGCCATTGCTTTCGGCTTTCTTCATTTTCGTTATTCAAATCCGCCCGCCAAATAATCCGCGCTTCCGGTGCGCCTCGATCCTTGCCGTGAAGGAATAAATCGACATCCGGCGCAGGATGCGGAACGGGATGCGTTTGGCAGAGCATATCCAAATGCGCCGGCAAAAGAATCGGCGCATCCTTCGCTGGCGCAAGACAACTTTCCAAATCGCCATTCTTTCCTTCCATGAATTCGTCCATCGCGCGAATTCCAAAATCCACAATGGGAAGTTTTTGTTTGTCTCTTTTCTTGCCTTTTTTCGCCTTGCCGTCTTCGGTCGCACCATTTTCCGCCTCCACCTTTTCGCTTCCTTTTTCAAGATATTCCCAAGTGTTTTTCTTGGATTTTTCGTAGATGGGATCGGATGCTTTGCTCGCCAAATCCTCAGCGCGAATCAAGACAGCGCTAACATGAGATTCGTCGCCTTCACCCAAGCGATTGACTCGGCCAAACCGTTGCCGCAAAGCGTCCAAACTGGCGCATTCGGTAATCATCAAATCAAAACTAAAATCCGCTCCCACTTCAATGCACTGCGTCGAGACAAACAAAATAGGTTTCTCCGGAGTTTTGGCGTCGAATGCTTGCAAATAAGATTTCCATTCGTCCACCAAAACATCTCGTTCGTAAGGCCGAAAACGCCCGGTAAGAAGAACGACATCGGCGCGAGCCTCCATCTCTTCTCTCAATTTTCTAGCAAGCCTCTCCGCAGTGGCAACGCGGTTGACGATCAAAGCAATCTTTAACGGCAATTTTCCTTCTAGTTTCTTTTTCACGAGTTTAACCGCCCTTTCAATCAAAGGATCCTCGCCATTCGTGCTTTTCTTGACTTTGTACAGTTCCGCCCGTTTTGAAACTTCTATGCGTTTCCTCAGCGAATCGTGGTCGAGTGCCTTCTCTTTCTCATCTTCTTGCGGAAAGACGTCGTTTTCCTTTGGCTGGTTTCCCGTCTGGTTTCCCAGCGTGGCGGACATTGTGACAAAGGCAAATGGATTGCAAATTGGTTCTTCAGCCCATTTCTCGCCTCTGAACTGCCGGATGGCTTCTAAGGTTTGCTTAAAAGGTATCGAGCAGTGCGCCTCATCCAAAAATAGAAGGCTGTCGTTTGCGGCCAAGCCGGCAAAAATCGGCGCGGTTTTTTGTCCGTGCGCATAAGATCGAAACAAAAGATTGGAACCCAACTGATCCACCGTGCTGGTAATGAGCGCCGGTTGAGAAGGAATGCGCGCCCAACCGTCATCTTTGAGAACGCCGCCGCGCAAACGAGCCGTTGCCAACGGCCGAGCGTCTTTGTCCAATCCGCTCAGTTGCCGAAGCCTCTCCGCAACGATTTTCAACGAGCGGTCTTTCGCTTTGCGCAACTTGTCTGCGATTTCGCAAGCCCGCTCATAGGCTTCGTCCACGACAATGCGCCGATCCACGACAAACCAAATTCGCCGGGGCGCCGTTCTTTTGGAAACGGGAGAATCGAACTGCGCCGCCAAAGCGTAAACTGCTATATCGATGCAAGCGGTCTTTCCGCTGGCGGTTGGCAAGTCAATCCGCTGAGGCCATTTGCCGCCATTCCCCACCACCCGGTCGGCAAGCATGGACTGCCAAGGAAATGGTTTGCGTTCCCAAAGTTTCTCAAAAAACTCGGCAAATCTTGGCATTGTGTCGGCCATCGGTTGTCGTCAGAATCAAAATTTTTATCTCTCTTTTATCGGTCGACAAAAGCCATAGCCTCGGTAGCGCCCGGCGCCAACAAGCAAAGGCCCGACAATCGGTTTGTCGAACTCGATAAGCGCATGCGTATGACGGCATTGGCCGCCTGATTTGCGCTCCATTTGAGGGAATGAGTGCGACGGCGGCGCTCCCAAGTGAGGACTAACGGGCAACAGCGCTACATGAACAATTCTCGGCATTTCTTTCTCCGGCGTTTTAAAATCCAAAACTCGCTCGCAGGCGGTTTGAATCGTTTTCGCAACTTCGGCGCGGTATTCGGCAATGTTCTTTGCCTTCGGATGCCGATCCAAAACAATTGGCGTCACCGTCCCCCATTCTGTTTCGCCTTTGGGCATAGCCGTCCAAGTGGAAGCCTGCAAATTAAACGGGGGACGCTCTTCCACAATCCCGTCAAGATTCCATACTCCTAATTTTCCCAACTTCAACTGAGGAGATGAATCGGTTGTTCCATCGCACATTTTGGCCAAACATTTGAGGAGAGTGCGGCGAACGGCGGCAGAACATTTCCGCGGCAGAGACAAGGCCAAACCCATCAACCGTCCGTCCGCGTGTTCACTGCCCACATAAGCAAGAGGCAAGATGGCCAAATGCGGTCGTTCGGACGGACTTTTATCGGGTTTGTGTCCGCTAATTTCTTCGGGCAAATCAATGTCCCAATCAGCGGCAGTCTTGATCAAAGATTTCTGCAAAGCGGAAGTGATTCGCAAAGTGGAAACGATGCCGAGAGCGCGATAATCTCCCGATTCGCGGCAAAGTCTCCGAATAATCAATCTCTTTTCGTCAAACACGGTGCCCGGCGCGGAAGCCTCCGATTTCTCCCGCTCCAAAGCATAGCCTTGCCAACTGGAAAGGCTGGGATGCGGAGGCTGAACATTGTGTTTTTTCTTCGGTTCGCCACCGTTATACTGTTTGCGAAGGTAATTCAAAGTGCCTTTTCCCAAAACCCGGAATTGTCGTTTCGCTTGCGCGCCGTTCGGAATCCATTTCTGCAATTTTGCCGATAGATTTTCCCATTCGGGCTGTTCCACAACCCGAACTTGCACAAAAGAAATGCTGTGGCCAATGCGCGTGACGCGATCACAAATTTTGGCAAGGGATTCAGCAATTTCCCGTGTCGGCGTGACATTGTTGTCTGGCTTGTCTGGCCAGTGCAGAAAAACATTTTCATCCTCCAGCCAAGCCCGCGCAAACGTGCGCGGTTGGCGATTTCGAATGATATCGGGAGCGGATTGGAGCGGCATGCCCTTTTTGTTGTCAAGAATCGGTTTGTCGTTGACGGGAACATAACTCGTCACCGCCGGCCGTTCCTCGCAATCTGCCGCAAAAACTTCGGGAGCATCCAAAGATTCCAACCATTCCAAGGCTTCGCGCTCTTTTCGCTCTTCTTCCGAATCGCCCTCTTGAAAGTGCGCCGCCGCCATTGCCATAAAAACGCGGCCGGGATGCGGCGGCCACTCGACTTGGTCAAAGTTGTTCACTTGACTCGCAACCACCCAACCGTTGAGATACCGAATTCCTAGAGCAAACATCCGATTGCCTTTTATTTGTCGGCGCTTTCCTTTACCGCCAATTCTTGGCTTATGCGAACCAACTTAGCCAACTCCTTGGAAGGTTTCAGCGTCAAAGTTTCTTCCATCCAATTCAAACCCGCAGATTTGGAAGCCGCGGCCGCATCTTGGACAAGCCGAAGAGCGGAAGACCGATCCAGCGAAAATCGTTGCGGTTCTTGGCCCGGTTTGTCGAGCAACTCCCATTCAAGCGCTTTTACCGGCCAAAGCAAACAGCGCGAACGCAATCCCATCCCGGACTCAAACGCCAAAGTCGCCGCGCAAAGCCCAAGCGCAGCCAATACCGCCCGCCCCGCTTGATTCGCTTCAGGAAATGCCTCCCCGTTCACAGGAAAAGAAAGCCTCCGCAAAGCAATCAAAGAAAGCGTCGTCAACTGCTCCGCATATTCGATTGTGACACCACCATGTTCGTGAATCGATGGCGTCACATTGCCAAGATTCGCCTCGGACACTCTTCCTTTTCCGTCTTTCCCCAATTTTACGGGTTGCTTATTTTTCTCCTTCGCTTCGGCTTTATCAAGGGTCCACCCGCCTTCTTTTGACTGATAGAGCACGATCGGTCCTGTCTTCGCTCCCGTGTTCGTGATGATAGGATCAATTCGGCTTGTCGTCTTGACCCCGGATGACGCGTTAATTCCAACCACTTCCGAAACCATTGCTCGCTCGAATTTTGCTCCCAGTCCGCCTTTGGGGCCGGTGCTGTCCCACATTCCAAACAGAAGAGCCGTCGGGCAAAGCTGAAAAATGGGCGTTGCGTTTTTAAGGCTTGCCGTGTCGATGTCTTTGCCAATTTTAGACTTGCGAAAGCCAACTCGTTTTTGTTCTCCGTCGTTTTCTTCCACTTCGCTGTCCCGCAAGATGGCGTCGGCCAAGCGGTGAGGCACTTGCAGGCTCGTGATTTTTCCTATGTCATCGCGGAATTTTCCATTTTCGCGATCTTCTTCCTCGTTGCCAGTGGGCGCATAATCCGAAAAATCCACTTGAATCAACGGAATCGAAAGCTCTTTGCTATCGACCGCCTTTTGAAGAGCTTCTTCCATGCGGTTGGCTTGGCTTTGCACGCTGTCCAACAAAACGCAAGGCACCGGCTCGTCTTGTTCGGGAATCCGGCGCTTCTCGACGGCGTAAACCGCTCCCGCATAAGTTGGCGGAAACACTTTGTCGCCTTCTCCGCCGGCTGGTTGAAGTGTATTTCGACAGCGAAACGCCGCCGCCGAGCCGCTTACAGCGGCTTTCAATTTTTCAAACGTCAATTCTGGCATAGCATATTTTCTTTCTGTTATCAGTCCACCGGAGTCTCCAAACCGGGAGTCTCTCCGCGCTGCTTTTCAAAAGGCAAAGAGAATAAGGATTCCGTGTTCCCGTTGTCTAATCTTTTTTCGCTCTCGACCGCCGCAATCTGCGCCGCCACTTCTCTCCGCCTCGCTCCTTCATATCATCTTGTTCTGAGATGTTCATTTAAAAAATTTCAACTTATGAAGCATTGGTCGGACAACGTAACCACATAGGTGGATCCATATAGGAATATGGTCGGATGGGGGGAGATCATGTGGGTGGATCCTATGGGAACCTGATTGAATGGAGAAATTCTGCGCATTGATCGCTCTCCCAAATTGGAGTTTTCATTCAATCTGCAAGTTATTTTCAATCAAATAGTTACAAAAGTGGCCACGCTCTTTTTTGTCGTTTCCGTTATCTATCACCCACATGATCTCCCCCCATCCGACCATGCTCCATAAAATAATAAAACGCTTCATAAAATAAAAGTATGGTAAAGTCACCTCTTATGCCAAAAATGCCAAAACTTTTTGAAACGAATGACTCAGGAACAAGACCATCTGGAAAAGCGAAGCAGAGAGAACCGGAAGTGCAGATTGCGGCGGTCGAGAGCGGAAAAAGATTAGACAACGGGAACACGGAATCCTTATTCTGATTCGCAATTCTCGACGGTATGCGGAGCAAACGGGACGCAAACTTTCTTCAGGATTGAGTTTCGATGCGCTTCGACCGTTCCAAGTGTTAAAAAGAATTCTATGCCATTTCTTTCAAAACCCTCTCTCGCCAACAGCAAGTTCGGCTTCCTTCGCCCGTGAAATAAGCAACAAGCCGCCAAAAGTCAACAGGCCGTTCACAGGCAACAAGAGAAAACCGAGATGGAAATTCAACCAAGACGAAAGAAACTCGTTCAAAAGCCAAGTCAGAACAGGCGCCGCCAAACAAATTGCCGGCACACAAGTGCCCCGAACCGAACGAGAACACAGCAAGCCAAAACTAAACAGTCCCAACAAGGGTCCGTAAGTGTATCCGGCAATCTCAAAGATAGATTCAATCACGGCTTGGTCGTTGATTCGCTCAAAAATAATGATGAGGAACAGCAACACCGCTGCAAAACCCAACTGCACCCATCCGCGAATTTTCTTTCGTTCAGCCTCCGGCCGCGCTTTGGATTCAAACTTGAGAAAATCAACGCAGAAAGAAGTGGTCAAGGCAGTGAGAGCGGAATCGGCGCTGGAATACGCCGCCGCGATCAAGCCAAGCGTAAAAGTCAACATCACCCAGCCTCCCAGATAATCCATCGCCAAAATCGGATACAACTTGTCCGTTCGCTGATGCAGCCAACGCCCTGTTTCGATGTCCTTGATTTTCAGAGAAACTCCCTCCGCTGTTTGTGATAAAGACACAACGCCCTGCGACTCTCCAAAGTGATAAAGCAAGGCTCCCAGCGTCAGAAAAAGAACATTCGCCAATACCAAGATTCCGCAGAACCAATACACGTTCTTTTGCGATTCCGCCGCCGTACGGCAAGTCAAATTCTTTTGCATCATATCTTGATCTAATCCGGTCATTACAATAGCAATAAAGGCTCCGGAAATTAAGTCCTTCACTATATGATTCGGCCTTTCCCAATCCCAAACTAAGATGGAAGTGTGCGGGCTTTCATACAACGTCGTCCACACAGCAGTTATAGAAAGATCGAGATGTCGCACAATCCACATCGCCGATAAAAAAGCCGCCAATAACAAGCAAGTCGTTTGCAACGTGTCCGTCCAAACAACAGTCTTAATGCCGCCCCGTCGGGTATAGATGTAAATTAGCCCAATGGAAATCAACACAGGCACAATAAAGGGCGCGCGCAATTCCAACCTTTCCAGAATCAGGTCAAACACCAACGCCACAAGAAACAACCGAAAGGAAGCGCCGATCACCCTCGACAGCAAGAAAAAACCCGCGCCCGTCAAATATGCTTGCTCGCCGAATCGTTTGCCAAGGTAGCCGTAAATCGAAGTTAGATTATGACGGTAATATAAAGGTATTAACACACGAGCGATGATTGCGTAGCCGATCAAATAACCCAGCACCATTTGCATGTAGGAAAAATTTCTACTTCCTACCCAGCCGGGCACAGAAATAAAGGTTACGCCGGAAAGCGAAGCGCCAATCATGCCAAACGCCACTATATACCAAGGAGAAGATCGATTGCCTCGAAAGTAGGAATCCCCGTCCGCCCGTCTTCCGGTGATTTGCGCAATCCCGTAAAGCGCTCCGAAGTAAGCCAAAATCGCCCCAATGAGAGTCCAGCTATTCATACTTTACCCGCGTTTGTTTTTCGTTCGCCGCAGATGATGGCCAGTGACGCCAGTCGCTGCTATACCATCATAAAATGCCAAGGCCGTATTGTCCATTTTAAACCAAATCAATTAAGAACCGTTAACCTTTTCCCAAGTGGAATAGATTTCAAAATTTTGATCATTGGAGCAAGAAAAACAACCGCAAATTCCTGTAAACTGCAAGGATCACGCAAAAATAAAAAAGCCGGCGAAATCATCCGCCGGCCGCTTAAGACAATGAAATAGAGCGTTCCGTCTGTTCTAAATAAGCGAAACCACCTCGCCTTCCTCGTTACATCTCAGAGGCGTTCTGGAAGTTCGGATAAGCCTCGATGCCGTGCTCGCCAATGTCTAAGCCTTTGGCCTCTTCCTCTTCGGAAACCCGAACGCCCAGCACAACCTTGAGAATTCCAAAGACCGCCAAGCTAAAGAGAAAAGTAAAGGCCGATATCGCCAACGTGCCGAGAATTTGGACCCCTACTGAAATTCCGGAGTTAAAAATCCCCACGGCAACCGTTCCCCAAATACCGCAGATACCGTGCACTGAAATGGCGCCAACCGGATCATCAATTCTTACCTTGTCGAAGAAAAGGATTGAGAATACTACAATCACGCCGGCAATAACACCAATAGCAAACGAAGCCGACACAGAAACCGAATCTGCGCCCGCTGTGATCCCCACTAAACCGGCCAGCACGCCGTTCAACGCCATAGAAAGATCCGGCTTTTTCAACACCAACCATGAGGTAAGCATCGAAGTTACTCCGCCAGCTGCTGCTGCAATCGAAGTAGTCACAAACACCAGAGAAACGTCTCCCGGCTCGGCACTCAAAACCGAACCACCGTTGAACCCAAACCAACCCAACCACAGCAGAAAAACGCCAATGGTCGCCAACGGCATGCTATGGCCGGGAATCGCGCGCATCCTCCCGTCCGCTTGGTACTTGCCCCGGCGCGGTCCCAACACAATCACACAAGCCAAAGCGGCGAAACCGCCCACAGCGTGAACAATCGTCGAACCGGCAAAATCATAAAATCCTCGAGCTTCCAACCAGCCATAACCCCATTTCCAAGAGCCGGTAATTGGGTAGGAAATCATGACCAACAAAACGGCAAAGATCATAAAGGAAGGAAGTTTGACCCGCTCGGCCACTGCTCCGGAAACAATCGTGGCCGCCGTGGCCGCAAACATGGCTTGAAAAATGAAATCAGACCAATAAGTGTAATCAGCATACTGACCCGTAAGGTTGGCGACATCATCCTCGAACCCAATGGGGCTTCCCAAGGCAAAATATCCGTTCCATGTCCCTAAATCGCCTGGATACATGGCGTTAAAACCCCAAAGCGCGTAGGTAAGAATACCTATGCAGATGATGAACACATTTTTGAAAAGCACGTTCACCGTATTCTTTTGGCGAGTAAGGCCCGATTCCAACGTGGCAAAGCCAAGGTGCATAAGAAACACCAAGGCGGCGGCAATCAGAATCCAAAGATTATTTATCACAAACTTGGGATAAACTAACGGCATCGCCTGAAATTCTTCGACGGTGGAGTAAGAACTTCCCGATTCCTCTTCTTGTCCGAGAACATTCGGCGCAACAAAAACGGAGGAAACCAAAACAGTAACAAACCAATAAAACAGTAGTTTTTTCATATCTATACTTACGCTAAAATACTAGAGGAAAAAGTTGAAATGTGAGGCTCTCTGATTAAATCGCTGCTTCACCGGTCTCGTCGGTCCGAATGCGGATGGCTTCGTCCACCGTGCTGATGAACACTTTTCCATCCCCAATTTTTCCCGTCTTTGCCGCGCTAACGATTGCTTTCGCAGCTGGTTCGCATTGTTCGTCAGAGACAACAATCTCCAACTTCACTTTCGGCAAAAAATCTACCGTGTATTCGCTACCGCGATAAATTTCCGTGTGACCCTTTTGACGCCCAAAGCCTTTGACTTCGGAGACGGTCATCCCTTCCACGCCAATCTCGCCGAGGGAGTCTTTCACATCCTCCAGCTTGAATGGTTTTATGATTGCTTCAATTTTCTTCATAATAACTAATAATCGTTCGGCGAGTTTCACAATTTTAGTCGCCGAAACCCTTTATAGCATTTAAGGTGCCAACTTAATCTCTTTTTGAAGAATCAAAATTCAACTTGTTTGTTTTCAATGAGTTACAGAAATTATTTTCTCTAAATCATCGCATTGAACACTCTTTTGACAATCAATCTCCGACGCTGGAAAATGTGCAATTTTATACAGAGTGGACAAAATGAGCCAATTCGAAGCAAAGCGTTGCAAAAGTCTTGAACCGCGGAAGCGAGGCATCTCCATTTAGAAACTCGTTGGAAAGCCTTTTTCCACGGAAAATTTGACGACTTTTCCAAAAGTCTTTAGATACTTTTAATCGATTCACCATTCTGAAGTTGTGTTTTTGTCACATTTTCCATGACATAAAAGTTTTCAAATTTAACTTTGCCAAAACTCTATTTTGTGGCGTAATCTGTGGAAATGAGCGCAACAAACAAAATTAAAGTCTAATTGACGGGAGATTTGAGATGAATCGAAAAGATGTTTTGTTTGCGACGAGTGGGGTTTTGCTAGGGATTTTGGCGATGTTGGTTTTCTTTCAGCGAAGAGATTTTCAACCGCCGTCCGCTGAGGAAAAAACCGAAAAAATGGCGCCGTCAACAAAAGTGGCAACAGAAACAACGCCGAAGACTCAGACTCAGGAAAGAAGTTCCGCTAATCCTCATTTTCCTTCGATTCGTCAGATTAACGAAACCCGGGCGGAGCGAGAGCGGCTTTTGGAAGAGTATTCTAGTCATTACTACGATCCTGAACGGGTTCACGACCGCAGTGATTCGGAGTATCGCAAGAAGGTTTTCAATCACCATCGTATCGGGGACTATCTGCATTCTACGCGCAAAGACGATCCCGCCTTTCGAGAAATTATATGTCTTCTACTGGAACACGGCTATGGAATTGAGGAGTGGACTTTTGTGGTTGGCACGCTGGGACGATATAAGATGGAGTTGGCAATGTTTGAACGCACTACTGAAGAGGGATCTGCCTCAGGCACTATTCCGCCGGAGGCTATGGAGAGCAGGAAATGGGCATTAGAGGAACTGCGGGAAAGACAAGAGAAAAGTTTTCCCGAGCTGGTCAGACATCTTAAAGGCATCTGCAAAATTACAAACACGAATTTGGTGAAGAAGTTGTGGGAGGTAGATATTGGCTTGATCGAACCCGGCGACGGTTCTTTGGGCGAAGGAAAGCCGGCGGCGTCTTGGGGAGATCGGTTGCTGACGGACGAGGATTGGTTGACGGAAGAGTTTCGGGAAGCGAGAGGACGGTTTGACGGCACGCCGCCGGAGAGGTTTCCGTATCATGAAGTGGATCAAGAGTTTGCGAATGACGGTGTTAGAAGAGGCTCCATCCGCATTTCTTTTTGATAAACAAAAAAAATCCCAAGTGAAGGAAGGGCTTGATATGAAGTGGAGAGAGTTTTCGTTTATGGTGGGTGGGGTTTTTCTAGGGGGCTTGGTGATGGTGATTTTCTTTCAGCAGGGGAATTCCCCAATGTCGACCGATGGGGAAAAAGTTGCGGAGGCAGAGGCGACAACAGCAGACGTCGCTCTTGAGTTGAAGTTGGCAGACGACCGACAGATGAACGAACCTATTCACACATCTCATAGGGAAACAGCGCAGCGAGCGGAACCAATTCTTGATGAATACTTTAACCCAGAGCGGATATTAAACCGGGATGATGCGGAGTATCGCAAAAGGGCTCTTAAGCATCGCCGCATCGGAGATTATCTGTATTCTTCTCGCCGATATGATCCCGCTTTTCAGGAAATTATGATTCTCTTGCTGGAACACGGCTACGGGATTGAGGAATGGTCTTTTGTGATTCGAAACTTGGGAAAATACAAGTTGAAAACACTTTTTGAGCAGGTTGCAACAGCGATGAAAGAGACGATTGAGGAAAGCAATGTTTCGCTGGAAGAGGGGGAAAATTGGAAAAGGAAACAAGAAGAATTCCGAGAAGGTTTTCGGCAAGCCCAAGAGCAATTTTCCTTGGAAGAACATTTGATGCAAGAGTTTGGGAAGGCATGCAACATCGCGGACGCTAATCTGATCCGGAAGTTGTGGTCGATAGACATTGGCCTGATTAAGCCCGGCGATGGTTCTCTTGGCGAAGGAAGGCCAAGAACAGCTTGGGGCGATCGATTGCTGACGGACGAGGATTGGTTGACAGAAGAGTTTCGGGAGGCGCGAGCGCGGTTCACCAAGCCGACGCCGGAGAGAATTGTTCGTCCAGACTGATACACAAGAAATTGCGGAATTCTATTGTTGCCAAAAACATACGGTTAATGGTTGACTTGGAGAAATGAATTCGGCTATAAGAAGTCCAACATTTGCTAAAACATCAATACTATGAAAGACCAACTTGACTGGAAAAGCGGCGGGGAAGAAAAAGGAACGACAACTATCAACCGTCGGGGATTTCTCTCTGCCGGCGCCGCTGTTGTTGCCGTTTCCACACTCGCTTCTGCGGGCGCCGGCCGATCTGAGGAAATCAACGCGGAAAAAATCCCGCTCCCGCCTCGTGGAAAGACCATTTTGCTCTCCTGCAAGCTGAGCATGATTACGCGAGAATCGAACGGAAAAAAACTGACCTTGACGGAGCGTTTGCGATTGGCGGGCGAGGCCGGCTTTGACGGCGTGGATTTGGATCAAGCGGCGGAATACACGCCCATTCAGGCGAGAAACGCCGTACGGGAATCGGGCGTTTTCGTTCACAACGCGATCAATCACGCGCACTGGAGGCAACGGCTGACCAGCGATAAAGCAGAGATTCGGGCGCAAGGCGTCGCCAATGTCGAGCATTGTATTCGGGTCTCCCACGCCGCCGGTGGCAACGGCGTTCTTATTGTGATCGGTCGTGGAAGCGACGGCCCGTCAGAGGTAATTGAAGCGCGCGCGCGCAAGGAGATTCAAAAGATCCTTCCCCTCGCCGCGGCGCTTGGACAACCAATTTTGATCGAAAACGTCTGGAATCAAATGTTTTACGATCACAACAAACCGGCGCCGCCGGAACAATCGGCAGAGGCATTCGTCCAGTTTGTGGACAGCTTCAACAGCCCTTGGGTGGGCATGTATTACGACATCGGAAACCACTGGAAATACGGCCAACCGCGGGAGTGGATCCAAAGTTTTGGCTATCGTTGTGTAAAACTAGACGTCAAAGGATTCAGCCGGGCGGACAATAAGTTCACCGACATTGGCGAGGGCGACCTTCCTTGGGACGAAGTTCGGAAAGGTTTGTCGGACATTGGTTTTACCGGCTGGTCGACGGCGGAAGTGAGCGGCGGCGGCCTTGAACGGCTTCGATTAGTTCGAGCGCAAATGCAGAAAGTATTCGGGCTGTAAAAAAACCACTTCGTAGGAATTTTGAGAAATTCGCAACAGAGATGACAGAGGAAATGAGAGTAGCGACGTTTCTGTAAAACAGCGGACGCAAAAACTCCGCTGTGTCCATTATATCACGAGCTCTTAAGCAAGTCTTTGAGAGAAAGTCCATTCTCATCTTTCCATTCCCTCAAACCGCTACTAGTTCTCCCTAGACACACACTCGAAGCTCGCGAAGGTGAATTGAACGCATAGTCCTGCGCGAACACAAAGGTTTCCCCATCATCTTTCCAGACGCCTGATTGACTTAACTTTTCCCGTTGCTCTTCGACTCGCGGCACTCTTGAAAGAGACGGCTGATCAGTTTTGGACGCTTTGGAACCTTCTAACACGACAAATTCAGAAGAGTTCCAATATCCTTTAGCATTCACACCATAATTCCCGGTCAAAAACAATTCCCGCTGCGTGGTTGGCGGGGGAGTTTGACCTTCCGTGGAGATAGACTTGGGAGTTTGCGGCGTTTTTCGAGGACTAGGCTTCTCAAAAAAGTTCACCCCGAAAATCGGCAAACACAACAGCATATTTCTCAAGAAACCTTCGGCTTTTATTTTATCCGCCATGCCCAAATGACGCTTTCGCGGAGTATTGGCTTTGACTCTTCTGCAACGCTTTGCATCTTCGGCAAGTGCCACCAATTCTGCTTCTAAATACTGAATATGTGCTTTGTTTAACCGTCTATCTCCGCCGAATATAATCGCCCAGGTCCAAAATTCCTTGTCTTCATCCCTGCCGTGATTGTAAATCCTAGCAGATGGATCCTCGGATTCTCCAATATACGCGTGAGGGTCTTCTTCTCCTCGTTCCCACAAAATGTAGACGCCGGGCGACTTTATTAATGGATTTAGCGGGTCATTGAACAAGGGATGGTTGCGGATTTCGTCGAAAACAGGTCTCGAAAAAACAATGCCCTTCCCAGGCCAATCGTTTTTTTCAATGATTTGCGGACCGTCTGGACCTAACGGAAATGAAAAAGTAATGGAGAACGGGTTAGAATTCATCATCAATACACACTAATGTTTGGGATCATTCGCCAAACAACGCCAATCAACATATCCCATTTTTGGCGTTTGTCAACTCGAATCCAGACTTTTTTAATTTTCTTTTGGCCAAAAACCGTTGCTATTTGAGCTTTTTTGTTTCGCGCCTACGCTTGCTATCGCACCGATCTTGCGTAGAGCATTTGCCGAGCATCGGGAATTAACGAAAACAACGGGTCTTGCGGATTAGAAGGATTGACGATGATCGGACTGGGGAGAGAAACGTTGGTCCAAGGGCCGCTTATGTTGGTGGACACTTGCAAAGTTCCCTCAAATTCAACCGTCAGGCTCCCATCGTCATTCCGTTTGAGGCTGAGGGACGGAGGCGTTTGAGGCTCCGGCTCGCCCGCCAAAGTCAAATGGCCGTATGTGAACTCTGAGTGCGGGCGTCCGCTCCAGTTCAACTGCGCCTTTCGGTTGTTGCCGTCATCGTCGTTGATCGCGATGTTGAATCCCATCATCGTTCCGTCTTCTGGATTGAGCAAGGCGGATTTGCGGACCTTGAATTCGACGAAGTAACCGTCGGAAGTTTCCCGCGCCACGGCGAACCAATCCTCGTCTTGGCCGAAGGTGGGATTATTCGCCTCATTGTCGCGGCGGGCGCCGTTCGCCGTCATTACATATTGCCCTTCGTAGTTTTTGCCGCCTCGTCCAGTATCATTGCTGTCATCGGGGTCAAAGAAAATTTCTACGCTGTCGTCCTGCCACGTTTGCTGGTTTTCTGAATTCGCATTAGCGGTGTCGTGAAAGATTTCATCGTCGATCACCTTGACGCCTACGTAAATCGCATCTTGGTCGTGAACCATTTGGTAAGTGAACTCGTGATCGCCTTCTTCCCAATTGTCGTCTCCGGCGGGAATATTATAAATTCCCGTAAATCGGTTCACTACAACGGCCTCGGCGCCGGCATATTCATCGTCATTCACCCGGCCGTCAATGGTCGGGGCAGAGGCGGTTTTTGGCGCTGTATAACTCCGGCCGCCCAAAACGAGGTTTCCGTAAGTGATCTCATTGTGCGTCCGCCCGACCCAAATGATTTGGCGTTCGGCTGGGCCTCCGCCGTCATCATCATTCACGGCCACGGTGAAGCCGATGATATCTCCCGGCTGGGGATTGCCGATTTCATCCATCGAGATGCGGAACTCGGCGTCGTAGCCATCGCCCGCTTCGTTTTCCTGCGTTCGGGCAAACCAGGCCGCATCCTCGCCGTAGCCTGGATTGCCAGCTTCCTGATCTCGAAAAGCATTATTTGCGGCGATGACGTATTGCCCGCCGGCGCCGATGACGGCCGGATCGTTCACGTTTCGCATTGGGAAGTTGCTGTTGTCGCCATCCACAAAGACTTCCACGCTGTCGTCCTGCCAAGTCATCTCGTCTTCTGAATCCGCCGCAGCGTCGTCATCTCCTACCCCATCATCCTTGACTCGAACCGCTACATAGAGATTCTCCGCATCATAGCCGACGTAAATGTCGTATTCTAAATCGGCCTGATTCCGCGGATCCTCCATGCCTCCTTCGTTGTTCTCGCCGCCTTTGTAAAAATCGTCCAAAGTATTGTCGTATTGGACGCGCCAGTTGCCGGCACCGCCATTTTGGTAGCCTGCAACGCCTCCCGCCCAAACCCAAGATTCTCCGCCTTCTAGGTCAATAAAACCGTCAATCACCGGCGGTTCGGGGAGCGGCAAAGCCACTCGGGTTTTAGTTTCATCCAACGTCGAGTTGTCCGCCCGAACAACGGACGCAAGCGCCAAAACGACAACAGCCAAGTTCCAAGATATCTTCTTCATCAGAGATTGCTCCATTCGAATTTTTTCCATCGCAAACACATTTTCCCCCGCCAAAACCAAACTGAGGCCGAACACCCAGAAAAATCCTCACTGGCTCTCAGCAATCTTCAGCGAAAAAAAGAACGATCAGCCCAAATTGCGACGTTGTCAAACACTAAAATCCCCGCCGCCGAACTTCATCTCAACGGAAAAACTCGTTCGCCTTTGTTTTGCCGTTCGGAAAAAGCCTCAAGATTTTCTCGACCCGCCCCTGCGAATGCCTCCCATCCCACAATCCAACCAAAATCCTCGACCTCCTCCCCAACAACAACCAAGCCCAAACCGCCCAACTCCTCTACCAAAGCTTTCCTTCAAAGAAATCGGACAAATCTTGAGATTCTCCCCAAAGTCGACAATGCATAACATCATCTGCAAAATTTGCCAAAACAAAGCCTCCCCAAAAACTTGCTGAATTGGCGCGTCAACAGAAATGAGAAAAGAGAGGAAATTCTGCAACCTTTTCCAATTTGGATCGTCTTTTTATGTATAGACTCGTTGTGTTCTTCCGATTTTGGACAGGCCGTCAAAAAGACGGCAGGGAAGGAGTCTGGCGAAGCGGCGAGCTTCTTTGGTTGGAAAACAAAAATCGTTCCCTCACTAACTATTAAAACGAAATGACAATACGCGAAGCATGGGAAAAAAAGAAGGCCGCTCAGGCATCCGCGCAAGCCTTTGCCCGGAGTGGGGAAACCGTCGCGCCTCCCGGCCAACAATCAAGCGGAGGAATCAAAGTTCTTTTGGCGACGATTTTTGCTGCCTTGGCCGCCTTCGGCAAAAAGCCCGCGGAAAAGTTGCGGCAAAAGCGCAAAGACAACGACGGCCGTTCTCAAACGACAAAATCCGTTCCCGTCCGTTCCCGTCCTCGCCGGTGGTAGTGGTGGAAGACTTGGCCTTGCGCCGCAACCCAAAGAAGTCCACAAAAAAGGCAGCGGACCCCAATTGATTTCAAGAAAGTCCTTGCATTCATTTTGGGAATCCGTATTGTCCGTTTTTGCTATGAGACAAAAGTTTTATTTTAGCGGGATTGCGGCGGTTGTGACCGCCGTTCGTCAATGGATTTTTGAGAAGTCAAAGGCTGGCGCTGATGGCGGCGGCGGATTTGGTCTTGCGTCAGAACCGGAGGAGCAAGAAGAAACCGGCGGTTCCCGAATCGCCTTACTCATCCTGCTCGCTTCCCTCACCACCCTCGCCCTCTGGGCTTACGATGGATATGACGGGTGCTATGTGTGGAGAGATGAAAATTGCACTGAGTCCAGAACGCTTTGCCTTCCGGCTATTACTGATGAAAGTTCCCCGTTCTGGAGACCGTACGATTTGGAGTTAGTGTGGGAATCAACGAGCACGTACTCTACTTGCGACACTGCCGATCCCGGTGAGTTGGGCTACACAGAGTGTGATCCTTACGAAGGCACTTGCCAATATAAGTTCAAACAAATACGGCACGCTCCCTCTTCGAACTGCAGTAATTCCAAGGGAGTTGCAAGTGTAGTTAAAGAAACAAAGAATGTCACTACTGGATATGCGTGGGGCAACTGCTGTCCTCATCCATGGTAGCCGCTCGATTCGAAAAAACCAGAAGATGTGCTCGTTAAATTAATGGAATGCATAAAACAATGAAAAGTTTGAGAAGCCTTTGCGAAAAACCGATTTGTTGGATTCTTTGCTTGACGGCGGTGGCACGCTCGCCGGCTGAAGGGCAACCTGTTGATTCCTTCAGAAATTGGCAACTGAAACCGGAACAGTCCTTGTATCTTTCCGCGACGATGACGACAAAAAGTTCACAAGCCGAAGCGGATATGTTGCAATTAACTTTGGATGAATACTTTAATTCTGAGAGCGGACGAGACATGCCGCGTATTCGTCTTTCTAACCCTTCTCCCCCCTAGCGTTTGGAATTAAAAACAGAAAGCGAGCGTTTTGTAATCACAGAGCCGCCAGGGCCACCACCGCCCATTCCCGAACGTCCTGAAAATTGGCCTGAAGAGGCGCCTTGGCCACCCCCTCGACCTCCACAACAGAAGTACAGTTTTGCAGCTGGGGTTGCCAACGGGACCTATTGGGAAATCACCCCGGGCATGCGCTCTATTACATTCAACACCAACCTCTTTGAAATGGCCAGTATACGGGGAGAATTGATGGCGATAAAATCTCCAAGATATGAAGTCCATGTTGCCAGTAAAATTAAAAACTTGGGATTTCCAATGTTTCCGGGAAAAATGACCTGGAATGGGAACGCATTTGAAGGAGTAGACCAGTCCAATACATTCAAAGGAGAAGTGCGACGTTCAGCGGACGGCCGGGTGATTTCGGCATATTATGATCGTAAAAGTCTGACTTCGAAGAAGACGCCCACTTGTCGGTGGTTGCTTCAATACACTTACCCTGATAACGATCCTAAAACATGGATACCCAGCAGTTTTACTCGGCAAGTAGTGACATTAGATGACGGGAATATGCCCTCTGAAAGAGCTTTGGAATATGCGTCTGTGACGACTGTTAATTTGGAGAAGTTTGAGATTCGGGAGGAGCCGTTTCCGGACAGCGATTTTGATCCTTTGACTTATTATGTAGGCGATACGAATCAGTTGAGGTATGAGTTTATCTCCGGCAATGTTACCAACTACTTTTCCGTTGTGGAGAATGAGCGGCAGCGTCGGGCGGCAGCGTGGAGGAAGAAGATGATTCGGAATCGGATTGTTTTCGGGGTTATATTGGGGTTTTTCGGGATAGTGATTTACTTGGCCATGTATGGCAGTCCGTGGAAACAATGGAAGCGTTGGCGAAGCGGAAAAGGTCGGTGGCCGTGAAATTGGAAAGGAAAACAACTAATGGATCAACAATGAAAAGGGATATAAAAAAGCAAGAGAATGCAGAGGTGATAGGCAAGTTCGCTTGTTTTGTGCATTGTTGGGTGGTGCCGGCGTCTGGGTTGTTGTTTGTGGTTGTGGGTTTGGCGAAGGTAGCGAGCGTATTTGGAGAGTTGGAGTTGTTGGGAAAGCCGGATCCGGTGTTGGGCTTATGTGGCGGGAGTTGATGGTGGCGGCTTCGATTCTAGGGTATACGCTTTTGGCGGGTTTCGTTGATTTGCCTGCAAAGTGTTTGATAAAATCTAAACAGAGAACAACGTAATTTTGTTAGTGAGAAAATTTCTTATACCGAAAGCAGTGGTTAATCGTTTTCTGGCGTGTAATTGCTACCGCGGCTGTTTTCTTTTGAGAATTTAGCTATTTCCCAGGCGATGAGCGCGCGTTTTCGTCCTGTGCCCCAGCGGTATCCTCGAACGGGGCCGGTGGAGTGGATGACTCGATGGCAAGGGATGAACATGGCGACGGGGTTGGCGCCGACGGCGTTGCCGACGGCGCGGGAGGCTTTCGGTTGACCCAGATGGGCGGCTATAAAACCATAACTAGCGAGCTTGCCCAAAGGCAGTTGTAGGAGGGTTTTCCATACTTGAAATTGAAAGTCTGTTCCTCGCACCCAAAGCCGCAGTGAATCTTCTCTCAACTCTCTGCCACTTTTAGCGCTTTTCCGGGGAAAAGTAAACGCCCAATCGGTCAAAATTTTCGCTCGTTGGTCGTCTCTCTTTATATTGGCTTTCGGCCATTCTTTTCGAACTTCGGCTTCGATGTTGCCTCCTTTTTTCTTTGTAAAGCGGAATTGACAAAGGCCTCGCTTGGTTTCCGCATAACTGCACGGCCCAAACGGACTTTCCGTGTGGCCAATAGAAAAGGTTAGGCCGGCGCCTTTTGATTGGATTTCTTCCGAAGTGACTCTTTGAAGAGAAATGCAATGGTTGTTGGCAAGCGCTGAATTTGAGGCGCCGTCCACTTCTCGCAACATCGCTTTGGCGCAATTATGCGTGAGTCCCCGGATGAAGTCTTTCGGCGGGATCCCAATCCACCGTTGAAACTCGTGGGAAAGGCGTGACGAGCTTAGTTGAGCCCGTTCGGCAAGAGTTTCCAGCGAAGGTTGCTCGCAAAAATAGTCGTCCAGCCAACGAATGATCCGCACCATATGTTCACCACAACTCATAACATTGTAGTTTACTCTGCCCGATTTTTATCGACCTGCGGTTTGTTTGGGAAGGAATTTAATCTTGGAGGCAACCCACGGAAAGAAGAATGTTTGCCCACAACGCTTGCTCGGCGGTTTGCACGGTCAATACATGGTTGTCAGAGGTTACCGCTTGATAAAAATCCCATTTTGGAATAGCTTCGAGTTCTAGCGTAGCGCCGGCTTCTCGCAGAATTCGCTTGTAATCTACCCATACAGGCGGGTCGGTTGCTTGCGCATAAGGATCGCTCTCGTCAATGCCCATAGTGTTTGCGGCGTCAATCGGTATGGCGGAAAGAATCGCCCTCAAAACTTGGGAGCAAGTGACGATACCGGGAGAAAGATTCAACGAAACGACTTCGGCATTTGGCCCCTTCTTTGTGGAAGCCGGGTAATTGCCGTCCGCAATCAAAATGGTAGCGTGATGCCCGGCGCGACCGAGGATTTCATTGATTCGAGGATGGATAAGTTGATGTTTCAGCATAAGGCTAATCTGTGGTTGAACATTCCATTGACAACTCAACCATTTTTTCTCAAATTACCCGCAAAGCCAATTTTTTCAACGATTCCCTTCCCGCCGATCTATCGGAAAACGGGAAGATTCCCGCCAACAAAAAAATGGTGGAAAGGTTCTTATTTTCAATAGCGGACTTCAATCAAGCGCGGACGCAGCTAAAAAATCCGCCCTAGCTTCAGCAATCAAACGATCCCGCTCCGCATTTGCCTCGTTGATTGCTTCCTCTCGCCTGCTTTGCGCTTCGGCAATTCGTTTTGTAATGTCTGGATCTAAAAAATCCATTGCACCAATCTCGTCAAGGTAGTCCTGCCACGCCTGATTGGTTGCCGCAATGTAGTTGTTATTCGCTTCCTCGACTTTGGGAATTGCATCCGCTAGACAATTCTCAATCTTTATAATTAGCAACTTAATTATTCGAAGCTCAATTAAAGTAAAAGCTTGAACATTAAGATTAAGCGATAAAATGCTCGGTAAAAATGCCGCCAAAAACAGCCATACATAACCTCGTAATTTCAATGATTTCCTCATAATAGACGGTATTTATTCAACGGTTAAAATTTCTTCCCCAATGAATTCTCTTTTAACAGATTCTTGTTCGATCAATTCTTCTGCGCTTCTTTGCGCTTCTTCCATAGTCCGCATTGCGTTGACCGCGCTCGTTTCTACCATTTGCAGGACAAGTTTCAACCGAGTCGGATCGCTCAAAGTCCGTTCCAACGCTTTGCGTTCTTCTTCAGTGCCGTTTTCCATTATTATTTTCATTTTGGGACATGGCGCCTTCCATAATGGCTTCCGTATAAGCCTGAAGCGATTGTCTTTCCGCTCGAGTGGTCAGAGATTCTCGATAAGCCTCGCCGTCATTGAAAAAAGCCTCCACAGTGTCCCGTTGGGCCGGCGGCACTTCGTCCAGAATAGCATTCCGCAACGAGTCCCAGTCTAGCGACTCTGTTTCAACCTGCAAGTTTGCAGTCTCAGCGGCCTCATTCCGCAAGTCAGTAGACTCCACCGTTCCTACTACATCGGTCTCAATGCCCGGCGGATTGGCCAACATAGGAGCAATGAATGTTGCCGAAGATTCTGAAAAAGAAGACTGGTTTGCCGACTGTGTTGCTTTGGCTGTTTTAATCTGTTGCTTCAAAAATTGATTTTGCTGCCGCAAACTGTCCACTTGTTGTCTGAATTGACGGTTCCCTTCCTTTAAGGCGGCAATCTTTCCTTTCAAGACGTGAGCATCGTAGAATGGTTTTCCCTTAAATAGAGTTAAAAAGATGGAAAAACCGAAGAAGAAAACAAAAAGAGGATACCAACCCGATTGTTTTAATTTTTGGACGACGGTGATTTGATTCATAGTTCGCATTCTATCTTTACTCTATTTTTGTTATGTCCAAGTTCACACTAATTCACCAAAGTCGGCATAGTAACATACGTTGCCGAATCTTCTAAATGCGGAGATGGATTCATCGCTTGCTTTGCGTTCGCTTCCTCAATCTGTTGCTGTAAGGATTGATTTTCTCTTTGCAAGACGGTTACTTGTTGACTCAAGCGATCCTTTTCTTCTTCCAAGGCGACAATCCCTTCCTTCATCAGATCTATATCATCAGACGGCTCTATCCTTATTATGATTGCCAAAAAAGAGTAAAAACAAAGAAAAATCAAAAGGGCAAACATTTCCGGCTGTTTTACTTTAAATTCCTTGGCGGCTGGGATCAAGTCCGTATTCTACATTTTATTCCACTCTGCCTTGACCTTATCAGACGACCATTCAGACTTCCATCCGGCCTTCTATTTCACCCAAGTAATTTCCTTCTTTGTGGCCATTGCTACCTCTTTTGTATTTTGTTTTAATTGCTGGATTCATTTTTTAGGGACTGGGTCTGTTCTGTTCCTTACATTTGGTTAGCTGTTCTTCTATCAAATCTTCGAAAAAACCGTAATCACTTTTACATTTTCGTTGGGCAAGGTAGTAGTCCGCCCATGCTCTGGCAATTTGCCCGGAATGGAACCCGGCATCGGCAGTTGACGCAGCCGCCGCTCCACCCAAACACCTGGCCATACAAGGCTTTTCAAGAACCCAGTTCAAATCCGTGCATCTGCCAAGACAGATGGCCAGCCCCGATGCTATTGAGGCTTCCTCTACCAGGAAATTTTCTCCGGCCGTGATGATGGCTTCGTCCCGAATCTCTCTTGCACCATCGATGCAAGATTGTCTTCTATCGCGAACCAGTCGCATGCTTTGGAAATAAATTTGGTAGCAGAGAAGAGCCCAACACGAGACTGTTTGCAGATCCCCTTCCAGATTTCTTACCCTGCATAGGTCTGTCGCTCCCCATGCGCTGGGCGGGCGAATAGGAGCAAGCAACAATCCCGAAAGAACTATTCCGATAACAATGGCTTTTCCCAGTCCCGAAATTGCCTTTGCCGGTCGCTGTATCCAGTTGAATAATCCCTCAACGAAGACTTCTTGGATTTGCTGGAACCAAGGTGTCTTTGGCGTTTGGTCGGTCAAGTTCACCATTGTGTTAAGACAATCTTTGACCAATCCGTTGGGATTGTCAAGCCATTTCCGAAAAATAATGTCTTCTTCATAACGAATTGTGTATCTAGGATGTGTTCACGTAAAAACTGCCGAAGATTTGATTCAAATCTCCGAAGTCTCCAGAGGTTTTAGAGGAGAAAGGCAAAAAATCGACTTTCCGCAAAAAACTCTGAGGCCGAATCGTTAGAAAATCGTCTAACACATTGAATACACATTGAATGACAAGTGGCAAGAATTGACACGCTTTTTTGTCAAAACTATGAACTTCCATAGATTTGGGATTGCGCTGGGCTTTCTCGTCTGGTTGAATTCCTGTTGAGACATGCAGATGTGGCATGTATGCCCCTGTTTTAGAAAGTGGATAATTGCTCGAAATAAACGAGCAAATAGAATCGATAACGAGTTTAAAGGCGCGACTCTCGGCATCGCCGTGGTCGCCATCGCAGCGGCGGCCCAAGCGCAAAGCAACTCGCCAACCAACAACAGCCCGACGAACAGCGTCTCCACTCCGACGCCAACCGATCATCCTACCGGGCTCGGCGCATTCAACGCCGCTCGCAGCCGCACCGACTGCTACATCATTTTCATGAGGGAGCGAATGAAGAGACAAGATTACTTCGATAACTACTCAAACCACACCGAGAAGCTTACCAAGGGGCGTAGGCGAAATGCGATGCGAGAAGGAACATCGAGCTTGAATCAAAACAACCTTCTGCATCAAGCCTCCTATCAACGCGCCAAAGCGTCATATAACACCGGCATGCTGACTTGCTTAGGTCTAGGCGCTTTGGCAACAGGATATGTAAATCGATGCGGAGAGGCATTTGCCGCTTCTCGTAGCGGGAGCCGAGTTCTCCTGTCGCGCATTGGCGGTGGTGTTGCCACAGCCTTTGTTGCGGTGGGTTCTTATCTTGCCTGCAACAGGCTATCGTTAAGGGCGCGAAACCATGCCGAAGACACCGCGGACCAACTCAAAGTTGGTGAAGACAAATTAGCAGAACTACGTTATCAGGAATGCATAAAAGAGAACGTGAAACCGCATAAGGATAAATACGATTCGGTCATGCGTAGCCGCAACGTAAGACTCGCGAGAATAGACAATGACTACAAAAGATGCGGCGAGTTTTTCTGAAATCAGCAGCGACAAAACCAAGACGGCAACTGCGAAACAATTGACTAACGACAAGAAACCAAGACACAACACTTTAACAAACTAAGACAATGAAATCTTTACCTGACTACATAATTGCACTAGGCACATTTTGGATCACGGTGCTGGCTTTGCTGGCATGGGAAAACTGGAATTCGCATCAGCGGGTCACCACTTTTCTGGCCGCGCAGGAAGCCGGGCCGCTACCACAAAATACGGACGACTCGCTCGGCGGATTGCTGGATGAGGAAAACGCGCCGCCGCGCTCCATCCGCGCTCAATTGATCGACTTTATGTCGGACAATGAGTTTTTGGTCTTCCTTGGGTTGACTGGTTTTAGAGTCGAACAACTGGACAAAGAAGAGGCCGAGTTTGTGAAGACCATCCAATCCAACCATGAGCTGTTTGAAGCACATCTGCATGAAGCGGTGGCTAAAAAAACGGAGACCACGCTCCTTTCCCTGCGGAATACCTTTGGGGAAAACTGGGCATCTCTCGTGGACACCAACAACTTCTTTGTCCAGATGAATATCTTCTACGATGCGGAGCAGGAAGCCTTGCGCCGCACCAAGAACGGCGAGCCAACCGACCAACAACAAGAAGAAGCCGACAAGAAGAAGCTGCGGGATCGCGAATTGGAATCTTATCAATGGACATCTAACTACATCGCGGGACTTCAAGACTCCGTGAAATCTTGGGGAGAGAGGGAAAAAGATCGTCCGTTCGACGAGGAATACAAATACAGACGGATGGAAAACGAATTGCTTTTGGCGCAGGAGCAGGCGGAGTTTGATTTACACCGTCCGCTTTGGGTTCATCTGGGCATTTTGCCTGAAGACGAAACCAACAAACAGGATAAGACGCTCAATTATGGAGCCTTGCTAGACATGGCCATTCGCATTAGCGGAGAAGTGGGAAAGAAGAATCGGGAGCTTTGGAACGCCAGCGATCCGAATCTGCGGGCATGGATAGCCGCCGAGGAAGCCAAAGACAACGCAGTCATGGCGCGCGAAGCGACCTTAGTTGGCGAAGAGTTAGAGCGGTGGTGGGATTTAGACGCCTCGAATTTTGATTTAGCGTTGAGCATAGCGATGGACGATGCTAAGTTTGCGCTTTGGCGCGCCAGCGTCAATGAAGGATCCTCTCCTCCGGCGCCAAATCCTGGCGGCTTGCTATTGGAAGAAACTTCTCCTCTTCCCGCTCCGGTGACCAACGCCGATGACGGCGGAGAAACCTCGCCAATGCCTGTCCCTAGTCCGGGCAGTGAGGAAGAAACCACAAGCGGCGGCAACTTGGGAGACGACGCAAATTGAGGGAGGATGAGAAAATGAACCGGACAACACCATTCGCGTGGATCGGAGTAATGCTCGGTTTGGTTTTTCTCTTTTCAACCGCTGGGTTTTGCTTGGCGGTTTTTTCTTGCCTATGCGTTTGCCGATGCCGGCGGTTTTCGAAAAGGTTTCCCTTTTTCTTTGGCAAGGGGATTAGCCATCGTCATGCTGGGCGGGCGAACATGGCTTTTCTTTTCTAGATGACCATGTGAAGCATGGAAGTTTGCGGGATTGGACATTGCCGGTGGTTGCCGTCTAGGATCGCTGGCATCATCGCAATCGCTATCCTGTGGAGGTTTTCCAAAAGTATAATGCGGACAACTGTACCCACTTTATGGCGCAGATGAACTGGTGGAGACTTCTGTGGATTGAACTTTGCTCGCCTTTACCTTTTTATAGCGGAGAAATAACGCCTTTGACCATGGTTGCCAAAAGCCGGGCGAAGAGCAGGTCATAAAAGCGCTCCCAACGATGGTGTTTTGGGAGATTGCGCCAAGTCGAGAGACTTGGCCGCAGCGGACGCCCTCCTTGCGCGTCTAGGGAGGAAAGAATGTTTTAGAGGAAGGAAACAGCCGTTTCCTTGATTTTCGTCACCGATGCGACCGTGATCCCTGCAATGCCGAGGGTCGCGCCTTTGATTTTCAAAAGAGATTTCATCTGCTTTGTTTGTTTCGGTCAATTAACTAGGGCGGGTTGGCGTTGGAAATGTTTCCGTCATTGGGCGTCGCAAACCACCAAGTACCTACATAACCCAAATTATTACTGCCTGAGGAGGTTCGAACGCTACCATCGGAGTTTGCACCGGAGGATCCGCTAAAAATCCAGAGGGTTTCGCTGGTGGGGTTGTCTTGGCTGGGGTAGACGTCAATCACCAACTGCGCTTGAACTTTGTACCCCCCTCCCCCGCAAATGCAGGCGACGGCCACGAATAAGGATAGTTTTTGTTTCATAAGAATCTGGTTCGCTGTCAAAAATTTCTTTGTTTCTAATCCTCCCTCCGCAACGAGTTAAGCACTAAATCACAAAAAAATGAAAAAAGTTAAGAAAAAATTGTTTGGAAAGGGCAAAATCCGCAAAAGAAGGCTCGCAGTCCATCGGAAAGTCCAGCGGAGGCTGGACTACAAAGATCTTATGCTTGCCCGCAAAGGAGCGCACGGCGGGGAAGTTCGCTTTGTCGCCGGGAAACGCGCATGATGCGCCTGAGGGTCGCAAGTTGTTGAGCAAGAGGGAAGCCAGACGGCCAAAGTTCCATTGCTGATGGACAGGGCGTATGAAGGCGAGGAGAACCGCCAGCAAGCCTAAGCGATGGGAATGAAGCCGATAGCGCCGCCAAAGAAGAGCCGTCTCCATCCATGGAAGTACGACAAGGAATTGTATAAAAAGCGCAACGAAGCAGAGAGGCTGTTGTACAAGCTTTAATGGAGATCGATTCACGGTTTGGCAATCCTTTTTTACCGATTTCTTCCCTTTGTTTCGGCTGTTTTGGAGGAGAGGTTTTTATTTATTGCTTTGCTTTGGGAGTCGTCGCAAGTCCCCTTCTCGGATTGTTATACCTTGCGCGTCTAAATATTGGAGAAAGGGGATCATGACTCGGCGGCTGACTCCTGTGTATTGGCGGAGTTGGCTGACGCTGGCGGCGTTATGTTTTTTGAGAAATTCTTTGGTGGATTCACAAAGTTTGTCGTATCCTGTTTGTAGTAAGACCAGCTCTTTATTGAGTTCCACTGCCTTGCCGGAATCAATTAGAAATCGCATTGCTTGTTCTTCTTCTTTGGAAACGATGATTTGCTTTCGCGCTGGAGGTTCGTCTGCTTTTTCCTCTAAGGCTTTTTGGATTCGGTTGGCGGCGTCTTGCAGATTCGGCGGGAGAGAGATTGTAAAACCAGAGCGTTGGATTGCCGCGGATTGAACGGCAAAACCGGACTTTGTCAATGCGTCAAGGATGGCGTTGAACGCGCTCTGCGACGTCAACCGTTTGTCCAGACAATCCCGCAGTTGCGATAAGGGAAGGCCGAGAAGTTCGGGGTGCGTTTGATGGAAGCGATTGATGGCGTTTGTTGCCGCGCTAAGTTGATCTTTCCAGTAATTCGCCTCGAAGACGATGCCTTTTCGCCGCAGGATGGTTCCCTTTTTTTCCAGCATTGCCGCGCAAGCGCGAATTTCTTGGGAGCTGAAACGACTGCCCCGCATCAATTCGGCTTCCGGCAATGTTTGTTCCCGGACAATCTGCGCCCGCATCATTGTTGGCAAGTCGGCGGACGGACTGCGGAGGCAGGCCTCCAAGTAGGTCCTCTGTTGCGCGCTGCGAAAACGTCCCGCGCTTGCTTGCACGTCTAGCGCGATGCCGCCGGCCAGAGTATGTGTTTCGGCCCAGTCTCGAATCACAAAGCGGTCTCCCGTCAACATCGAAGCGGTTCGTTCCAAGCGGAGTTCTCCGATGACTTTTTGTCCGGTCTTTAATTCGGGCCGGTCGAGGAAGAAAATTCTTCCGGGAACGTTGGCGCTTCCGTGGTGCAATCGCACGCGGGCGCCGTGTTTGAGCGGTTTGGAAGCCGGCGTTCTGCCTCCGGTCAAGCGTTTGGATTTTGTGATCAAGGCGTCCAACACCCGGCCGGCTTTTCCAAAGTTTTGCGCGGTGACGACGTCGCCTCGACCGACGCCTTCCTGCGTTGATGCAGAAGCCGATCTGAGGGCGACGTTCGCCAGATTGATTGCCACTCGCGTTCCTGGCTCTGCTGATTCTGCGGCGCGTCCGAAGCACTGCATGCTTCGTATCCTGGCGGAAATGCCTTGAGGCCGCACCACGACCGATTGTTCCACATGAAAACAACCGTCCGCCAAACTTCCGGTGACAACCGTGCCGTGTCCTTTTACGGAGAAGGCTCTGTCCACGGACAAACGCGGTTTCCCGATGTCGGGTGGATTGGGTAATTTGTCTAAAATCGAGGCCAGCGTTTGTTTCAACTCGGAGACGCCTCGCCCGCTGACCGCCGAGGTAGCGATGATCGGCGTCTTTTCGTATGCGGTTCCCGAAATCTCGTCTTGAACGACTTCCCGAAGAAAGTCTTCATCCTCCTCTGCCAAGTCAATTTTGTTCAAGGCAATCACCAGCCGTTGAACGCCCAGATATTCTAGAATTTGGAGATGCTCCTCGGTTTGCGGCATCCAACCGTCGTCGGCCGCCACAACAATCAATCCCAGGTGAACGCAACCCATTCCCGCTACCATGTTTTTCACAAAGTCTTCATGGCCGGGAACGTCGATGACGCCGACATGCATCGGCGCAGAAGTTGGGAAAGGAGAGGGCAGTTGCAATTCGGCGAATCCCAATTCAATGGTCATGCCGCGTTTCCTTTCCTCCGGCAGGCGGTCCGGATGAGTTTTCGTCAAAGCCTCAACTAAGGCACTTTTTCCGTGGTCCACGTGGCCTGCGGTTGCCAAAATAAAGTGACGAGCCTTCGTCATTTTTCAAGATTTTCAGATTCTATCTCTGCGCTATCTATAGAATTCTCTAGTTTAGATAAGCATAGATTTCCATTCTCATTGGTTCTAAAATGCAAATCTAATAAAGTTTTCCATTTATAACTTTATTGTCAACAATTATATCGCTTCAAGTAAGTTATTTTTTATATGATACATTCCAGCTATTCTATGAACTGGTTTTCAAGAGCGGCCAGATGTCGGGCGAGGACTTTGTCTTGAGAGGGGAACACAGCGCGAAGGTCCAGGCAGAGGCGGTTGTCGGCCACATAGCCGATCACGGGCGGATCCATTCGCCGCAGTTGGGCGGCAATTTCTTGCGGGCGACGCCCCGTCATTCGGATTTTGAGGGCGACCGAGGGAATTCGGCTTCGGGGCAATGCACCGCCGCCAGTTTCCACAAAAGTCTCTTCTAACTGAATTTCTAAACGGCTTGGACACAATTGTTCGATGATCTTTTGTCCTCGTTTTGACAATGTTTCTGGGGTTGCGGATAGATGTTGCCAAACGGCGACTTCGGGAATTTGTTTGCCGGAGAGTCTTCCCAGATAGGCCTCGGCCGTTGTTTGGAGGGCGCTAAGGGCGAGTTTGTCTGGGCGGAGCGCTCGGTATAAGGGATTTTTTTTCAAGGTTTCAATGCGGTCTGCACTGCCGCAAATCAGCCCCGCCTGAGGCCCTCCGAACAATTTATCCGCGCTAAAACAAACCAAGCTTGCGCCCCAATCTAGTGCTTGGCCGGGCGTTGTTTCTTTGCCGGCGCCTATAATTGTTGTGGCGCTTGCCATTGCGCCGCTTCCTTGATCGTAAACCAGCGGAACGCCAAATCTTCGGCCTAATTCAGCTAATTCCGCCAAGCTCGGCTCTTTTACAAAGCCTTCCATGTAGAAGTTGCTTCGGTGAACGCGCAAAATTAGTCCTGTTCGTTCTGTGATGGCATTTTTGAAGTCGGTCAGCGTTGTGCGGTTGGTGGTTCCCACTTCGCGCAGCACGGCGCCGCTGGCGGAGAGGATTTCCGGGATGCGAAAGCCCCCGCCGATCTGCACCAAATCCCCCCTAGACACAAGCGCTTCGGGTTTGGCTTCTTGAACGAATTGATGGAGAACCAAGAAGAGAGCGGCGGCGCAGTTGTTCACGACGGCCACGCCTGAACTTTTCGTTAGCAATGCGAAACACTTTTCCACATAGCCGCCGCGATGGCTTCGGCTTCCTTCTACAAGGTCGAACTCCAGGTTGCAGTAGGCGGCCGACACTTCCGACATCAATCGCACTGTTTCGGGAGACAACGGCGCGCGTCCTAAGTTCGTATGTAGCACAATCCCCGTTGCGTTGACGACTGGTTGCAAGCGAGACGAGCGGAGCGCATCGACTCGTTGCCGCAGACATTCAAGCATCGCTTCGTAAGTCGCCGGCGGATTGCTTGCCTGCCTTGCCTCCCTCGTCAAGTCTCTGGCGAGAGAAACCATCAGAGGATGAGGCAAACCGCATGTCCCAAAATCTCGCAACAAGCGGTCTATCGAAGGAATCTTCCTAAAGTCCTTTTGCGAGCGGCTCACGGGCGGCATTGTCACTTGAAACAAGATTTCGCGCAATGCAATTTCGTCTTGAACGATTTTGCCGCTCTCTCCGTCTTGGAGAAACAATTTGACGATTAACTATCCATTCCGCTCGTTGCTTGCCAAAAAAAAACAGCCCGCCAAAAACCGTTTTTTAACACAACCAAAATTCTGCATTTCGCGCAAATTTCACGCGCTCGGCATTCGAACCGAAAAGGCTTACCTCCAACCGCAAGGCGCGAATCCCTCTTTGTTTCCATAATAAAAAGAGAAGACTTGGCGTGAGTGAACCATCTGATTTCTCGGCCGACGTTTTCGAATCGCGCTAACTTTGTCCATTGGATTGACGAATCTAACTACGCTGGAAATTTTTGACAATACGCTAACCTTTCTGGCTTTACCCGAAGACTTGAAGAATCTTGAATTTCTGAACATCCAAAACAACCAACTGCCCGCGTTGAATTCGCCCAACGGATTGTCGCGTCTGAAAATATTAGATATTAGCCACGTTGGATCAGGTTGCGCCCGACGCTCGAGAATGTTGCAGTCTTTAACCTTGCCCGAAGGCATGTCTTAGCTGCGGCGATTATATTTCAACGGGAATCCCATAAACCAATTGGCCGCGCCGCAAGGTAGAAATATCAATAACCTTCGGGTTTACGGTTTTCCCAAAGCGGACATTCCCTTCTACGATCTAGAAACTGGCGCAAGCGGAAACTAATCGATTATTCCATTGGAAGAGGGCGCATACAAATCTCTCGGAGCGGAGTCTCGTTACAATCCTCTGCCGACTTGTTGGGAAATTGGGAAGACGTCGAAGGGGAAAACCCACTGTCAATTGAGACGGTCGGGGCTTTCAAATTCTTTCGATTGCGGCCGTAGCCGGGGGCTTTTTAGATTGACGGTTGTCGATTTCTCCGCGTTTCTGCGCAAAATTCTTATTTGCCGTCATAGGAAAACAAAGGCAAGTCGGCGCGATTTGTTTTGCCGTTGCCTGCCGAAAAAAGATTGAATCCGTGGCGAAGAAGTTAAAAATCCAACCGCGATGCCCGTCGCCGTTCCCATTAGAAAAGAAATTGTTCTGCTTGGCGGAGGACACGCCCACCTCGCCGTGTTGAAACAATTCGGGATGCGCCCGTTGCCCGGCGTTCGGCTTACGCTCGTGTCTCCTTATTATGAAGCGCCTTACTCCGGGATGCTTCCCGGGCATATCGCCGGCCACTATACCTTTGCCGAAAGCCACGTTAACTTGCTTCCACTCTGCCAGTTTGCGGACGCGCAATTCTATCCAGATGCCGCAGTGTCTCTGGACCTTGAGAACCGCAAAATACACTGCCGGCAAAGGCCTCCCGTTGCTTTCGACATACTCTCCATTGACACCGGATCCACGCCATCCATTTGTCGGACACCCGGCGCGGCCGAATACGCCGTCCCCATCAAACCCGTCGAGCTCTTTTTGCAGCGATGGGCGGCAATTGAGAAAGAACTGAAGTCTCGACCAAACCGCCTTGCTCGATTCATCATCGTAGGCGCCGGCGCCGGCGGAGCGGAGTTGACGATCAGCCTCCAACACCGCCTCAAAAAATCATTCCCAAAAGGGCAGGCGACGGAAGAGCGATTTCACTTTTCCTTGTTCGCCGCGTCTTCGACGATTCTGCCCACTTACGCGTCCCAAGCCCGGGAGTGTTATCAACGCATCCTCGCCGCCCGAAAAGTCGCCGTTTATACGGATTGCCGAATCACCGAGGTTTTCGCGGACCGCATTCACACTAGCCAAAACGAGCGGCACGAATACGATTATTTGCTCTGGGCAACCGAGGCCTCCGCTCCAAACTGGCCCAAAACCGCCGGCCTTGACGTCGACGAGCATGGTTTTATCGCTGTCAACAATTGCCTCCAATCCACATCTCATCCATTTGTCTTTGCCGCCGGCGACGTCGCTTCCATGCGCTTGCATCCGCGGCCGAAATCCGGCGTGTTTGCCGTCCGACAAGGCCCCCCTTTGGCGCGCAATATCAGGGCGGCGGCTCTTGGCGAATGGAAGGAATTCAAGAGCGATCCAAACGCAAAGAGAGCAATTCCCTTCGTTCCCTACACGCCGCAAAAGCGTTTCCTCAGTTTGATCAGCACGGGCAATCGCTTTGCCATAGCCTCGCGCGGCCGCTGGTCGGTGAAAGGAAAGTGGATCTGGAAGTGGAAAGATTGGATCGACCGTCGCTGGATGCGCCAATACCAAATTCTTCCCGCCATGCATCGCCCGGCGCCCGGCAAAATGAGGCAAACGCTCTCAAAAACGACAAACGAAATACAAGCCTCCAATTTTTTGTCCGCCTTCCTGCCCAAAACCTTGCGAAACCCTTCCCGACAAAACCCCCAGCCCGAAATCCGCTGCGACGGTTGCGGCTCCAAAGTAGGGCGCAACATTCTCACCCAAACCCTCCGACGCATCGACTTGCCTCCGCAGAGCAGCCGTTCCGACAGCATTGGACTCCATTCGCCGGACGATGCCGCCGTGTTCTCAATCCCGGAAAAATCGCGCATCGTTCAAACCGTCGATTTTTTCCCCGCCTTTCTCAACGATCCCTTCCTTTTTGGCCAAATCGCCGCGCTCCACTGCCTCAGCGACATTCTGGCCATGGGCGCCCAACCCTATAGCGCGCAAATTATCGCCGTAATCCCTTACGCAAACGAACGTTCCACCAAAGAATCCTTGTTTCAATTAATGTCCGGCGCCGTAAAAACCCTCAACGACCACCAAACCAACCTCATCGGCGGCCACACACTAGAAAGCGAGCGATTTGCCTTGGGAATGACCGTCAACGGCCTCTTGCACGGCCACTCCCCTTGGCGCAAACAAGGACTCCAACCCGGCGACCGCCTCATCCTCACCAAACCCCTCGGCACCGGAATGATCCTCGCCTCCCTAATGCGCCAAAAGAGCCAAAGCCGCTGGATCGCCAAAACCATCCGCCAAATGCTCCACTCCAACGCTTCCGCCATTCCAATACTCCGCCAACACAAAGTCGCCGGCGCCACCGATTGCACCGGCTTTGGATTGATCGGCCACCTCGCCGAAATGATGGAAGCCTCCTCCGTCGACGCCTCCCTAGAAATCAGCAAAATTCCTCTACTAGAAGGCGCCATTGAATGCGCCCAAAACAAAATCTTCAGCTCGCTCCATCCCCAAAACCGCCAACAACGATCCCTAATCGTCAACAACGCTGGCTTCCTTTCCCATCCTCGCTACCATGTCCTCTTTGACCCTCAAACCTCCGGCGGACTCCTCTTCGGCATCCCCTCCCCCAAAGCCGACAACTGCCTGCGACAACTGCGCCAAGCCGGTTGGAAACATGCCCAAATCATCGGACGCATCCTCCCCCAAACCGCCCGCCAACCACAACTTACCCTGCGCCCATAAACCCCTAATCCTCCATCTCCTCAAAAAGCCACCGTAGACGAAAAACAACCGCCAACCGCAAGCAACAAAAAAAACCAAAAACCAAAGCGAAGTTTTTTGGAATCTTTTTCTAAAAAACTATTGTCCCTCGCATTCCGTTTGATCAGGCTTGCTTCTGTTCATTGTCGACTTCCTTTCCTCCCAAACATTGCTCTGGTTTGCCGTCCTGCCAGAGTTGGCCGTCTGCGGCATCGTCTGTCTTCACACTTCCCGCATTGTCCGGCACTGCGCGCTGGCCTTGTTGGGCAGCTTGTTTGTTCCCTATCAACTAGATTTGACAGGTTTTGACTACTTCGATATGGAAAAGGTTATTTATTCTCATGCCAATTTCTGCAGCATAACATTGAGAAGAAGTTGTTCCTTCTAGATTGCCTTCAAGCAGGGCATGGCGGCATGGAGTATACCTGCCTTACTCAAACGAACATTGGAGACTTGGTTTTGCCTTTGGAATTTGAGTTTCGCTTCCATTGGCATGGGCATGGTTTTAGTTACTATAAGACAAACCAACTGGCGGGGCTATGGATTGGCCAAGTCACCAACATTGTGAGCTTGGCCAATAAACTGCCTCTAGGAAAACTGCCCATCCGATGTCAAGGGCTTGGCATGCGCGACTATCGCTTTCGCAACGGCGCTGAAGAAGGCAAGGTGAACTATTTGTCCTATACCACAACCAACAATGTCAGGCCGGCAAAGAACAGCGCATTTATGCAAGAGCGTTATGAATGGCATAATATGAAACAACAAGAAGCGGAGTGGAACGGCTTTGGGCGTTTTGCGGGTTTGGCATTAATGCGGTTGGCTCTCTTAACGCCGGTTATGCATTGGCGGAATAAAAACGAAGGGCGAAGCCATAGAATTTTTCCCGTCGTGCGGAAGGAGACGGAGGCGACTCATTGATGAGAGAATCACAAAACGCCGCGAGAGAATAGTATAGAGTAGATTGAAGGAAGCCTATGGAAGAGTTAAAAGATAGACTACAAAGATGGAAGGTTGCCGGAGCGGTATTCCTCTTCGTTGCGGCATTGAGGATACAGGCTCTTGGTGGGAGCCTTATTGGGGAAGACTGTTGCCGGGGCCTCGCCAACGGCTCTATGCGTTCTTGTCTCCAGATTTGCGGGCAATGGAGTTGGTCGAGTCCGTGGTGTTGCAGCTGGGGTTGGAGTTGTCCAACGACAAATGGAGGAATCGGTTCTTGCTCCTTTCTTCGAGGCGCTCGTATTCGAAATACTGGCGGTGGATATTCCTGCGTCCGTTCGTGAAGAACTACAATCAACACTTGGCCGACACCCTGCCAATGAACGCTGGCGAGCAGCTGTTCGCGATATCTGCGATGTTCAAAGTTTGCCTCGGCAGGGCTTTTGTTTTGGCTGATTAGTAGTCTTTGTCGTTGCGCGCGGTGGTTTTTAGTAGCGGTAGTAGTTGGGTTTGTAGGGGCCTTTTACCGGCACGCCGATGTAGTCTGCTTGCGCTTGAGTCAAGGTGGTTAGCTTGGCGCCCAGTTTGTCCAAGTGGAGCCGGGCTACTTCTTCGTCTAGTTTTTTGGGCAACACGTAGACGCCGGGTTTGTTAGTTTCCCGTTTTGCCCACAAGTCGAGTTGCGCTAGGGTTTGGTTGGCGAAGGAGTTGGACATGACAAAGCTGGGGTGGCCGGTGGCGCATCCTAAGTTTACTAATCGGCCTTCTGCCAGCAGGTAAAGTTCGTTTCCGTTGGGCATCTTGTATTGGTCGACTTGCGGTTTGATGTTGATCTTGCAGACTCCGTCGTGGGCGTTTAATCGGCCCACTTGTATTTCGTTGTCGAAGTGGCCGATGTTGCAGACGATGGCTTGGTCTTTCATGTTGAGCATGTGTTCCAGTGTGATGACGTCCTTGTTTCCCGTAGTAGTCACGTAAATATCTGCTTTGCCGAGTGTGTCTTCCATTGTGGTTACTTCGAATCCCTCCATAGCGGCTTGCAACGCGTTGATCGGATCGATTTCAGAAACGAAGACGCGGGCGCCGAAGCCGCGCATCGACTGGGCGCAACCTTTGCCCACGTCGCCATAGCCGCAGATCATGACGGTTTTGCCGGCTACCATGACGTCCGTCGCCCGCTTGATGCCGTCCGCCAAAGATTCTCGGCATCCGTAGAGGTTGTCAAATTTGGACTTGGTTACGGAATCATTCACATTGACGGCCGGAATTAGAAGCGTGCCTTCTTGCTGTCTTTTATAGAGCCGGTGGACGCCTGTGGTTGTCTCTTCGGAAACTCCTTTTAGTTCTTTAACTACTTCGTGCCAATGGTAGGGATTTTCCGCATAGATCTTTTTCAGCAGTTGCTTGATGACATGCTCCTCTTCGCTTGTGGAGGAGGTGTCTGCCCAGTTGCTTCCTTCTTCTAGCTCATAGCCTTTATGGACGAGCAATGTGGCGTCGCCTCCGTCGTCCACGATTAGCTGAGGCCCTCGGCTTTCCGGATGCCTCAGCGCTTGGTAAGTGCACCACCAGTAGTCCGCCAAGCTCTCGCCTTTCCAGGCGAAGACGGGATAGCCGGCGGCGGCAATGGCGGCGGCGGCGTGGTCTTGTGTGGAGAAGATGTTGCAGCTTGCCCAACGCACTGAAGCGCCAAGGATTCCTAATGTCTCGATCAGGACGGCGGTTTGAACGGTCATGTGAAGGGAGCCTGTAATGCGAACGCCGGCCAATGGTTTCGTGGCGGTGTATTTCTGCCGAATGGCCATTAAGCCGGGCATTTCGTGCTCGGCGATGGAGATTTCTTTGCGTCCCCAACCGGCGAGGCTGGGATCGGCGATTTTGGAGTCTTGCTTCCGCTTTTCGGACGTCGTTGCGATCATCTTGAGTCTTGCGCGTTTGTGTTATTGCACTGCTTTTTGGAGCGCTTCTACTTTGTCGGTTTTTTCCCAGGTGATTGTTTCCAAGTCGTCGATTTTCCCAAAGTGGCCGTAATTGGTTGCGGCGGAAAAAATCGGGCGAGCCAGCCGGAGATGCTCGATGATTTCGGCCGGTTTGAAACAGAACGCTTGCCGCACCGCCTCCGTGATGACTTCGTCGCCGGCCTCGCCGCTGCCAAAGGTGTCTACCGCAATGGAGACGGGATTCGGATGGCCAATGGCGTAGGCGAGCTGCACTTCGCAACGGGCGGCCAAACCGGCGGCGACGATGTTCTTGGCGATATAACGCCCCCAATAAGCCGCGCTCCGGTCCACTTTGGAGGCGTCCTTCCCGCTGAACGCGCCGCCGCCGTGCCGTCCCATTCCGCCATAAGTGTCGACAATAATTTTCCGGCCGGTCAGCCCGCCATCCCCTTGCGGGCCGCCAATGACAAAACGCCCGGTGGGGTTGATGAGGATTTGAGTTTCCTTGGAAAGCAGTTTCTTTGGCAGAACGCGGCGAATGATTTCGCTTTGGATAAAGTCGCGAATTGTTTTGTTGGAGACGTCGGCCGTGTGTTGCGTCGAAATCACAACGCCGGCAATCGCCTTGGGTTTGCCGTTTTCATATCGAACGGACACTTGGGACTTGGCGTCGGGTCGCAACCATTTCACCTCGCCACTCTTGCGAATTCGGGCGAGCGTCTGGCTGAGCCGATGGGCGTACATAATGGGCGCCGGCATCAATTCGGGAGTTTCATCGCAGGCGTATCCAAACATCAACCCCTGATCTCCGGCGCCTTGCTCCGCCGTCGCCTTGCCCGCCGCTTTTTTGGCGTCCACGCCTTGGGAAATATCCGGGCTTTGCGCCGTCAGCGCGTTAGTGATGAAAACCTTGTCGGCATGGAAAACGTCTTCGTCGTGAACATAGCCAACCTCCCGAATGGCCGAGCGAACCACCTCGCAATAGTCAAACTTCGCTTGAGTGGTGATTTCTCCGCCAATGACAACTAGATTGCTTTTGACAAAAGTCTCGCAGGCGACTCGGCTGAAAGGGTCTTGTTCTAGGCAGGCATCCAAAACCGCATCCGAAATCGTGTCGCAAACCTTGTCCGGATGCCCTTCGCCAACCGATTCAGAAGAGAATACGTAGTTCTTGCTCATCAACCTTTGCCTTCAATCAACACGCCGCGCCTTGAATGGACGCGCCGCAAAAGAATGAGGGAAAACCACCGCCTCTGTCAAAAGAAAACTCGCGAAGTTTTCGCCAGCCACGAAAACTGGCTTCCCCCAACCCGTTCCCGCTTGATCGTTCCGACAAGAAGAAACTCCCGTTAACAAATTTCAAAAAATCACAAAGAATACCGCATTTCCATTAAGACGCAGGAACCGGCCTGCTAATTTCACACCGAAAAGGGGAGACGCATCTTCTCCCGCCTCAACCGAAATCTGCCAAAAACCAATCGCCGATATCCTCTGTCTTCTTAAGTCAAAGCGATCGGAAACCTCCCAAAACTAAAGAAACCCGCGATAAAAGAAAAAGAATCCGTTGCGCAAAAGCATGAGGCGAGGATCCGAAAAGAAAACGCCTTGAAAACCGCTTCAATTTTGTTGATTTTTCAGACGTCTCTCGATTGGGGGTTTCATGAGAGTAATAGAATTGTAACATTTCTAGGTTAAATTTCGTATCGTTTTTCAAGCGGAAAAGGTTCAAAAGTCTTGAATTTTGAGGAAACATTGTTTTTTGAGCATTATGAAATTTTCTAACTTTTGTTTGTGGTTTCGTTGTCCGAAGAGAGAAATCTGTCTTTGGTTTTCTTTCAACAAGGCCGGATATAACGGATCTATGTCCGCAGAAATGTGCCTCGACCAAAGCCTCTGTTACGGTTCAATTCGCAATCGTTGCGCTGATTATCGTTGCCGTGATGGCTTCGAGCTCTGCGGACTCTCCCAGTAATTCCACTGCCGGGAATGACACCGTCGCCAACTCCAACGAAGAAAATGAATTCAGTAATCAAGCAGTTCGTTTGCCTCCTCCTCTCCCAAACCTCCTAAAATGCCGCGTGATCCATTGAGAGGCGAAACTGGCGTTGTCTGCGGACCTTGGTTTCTTTGGAATAAAGAAAAGGAGCGACGAGAATGTGTGTGGTGGATTTGTTATGGATCAGCGCGGACCGACCCTCAGTGCGACTGGTGTGATCCCAATCTTGGTTCCGGTGGCGCGTGCAATCCCGTTATAAAAAAGGCAAAACAATGTTGCGAAATTTTGGATTGCGGAGGCTAATCCATTTGTCACTAAACGAAAATCTGACTCTTCCCATCAGAATGCCTGTTGATGAGAAGCGATCTTTGATCAATTGACAAAAATAAACTCAATTTCTCTTTCCCCATCATGGTTATTTCCAAATACATTGCGAATCATAAGGGGCTGATTAGGTTTCTCATCATCTTTAACCTTTGCCTAATTGCGGCGGGATGGATGATCTACAAAAATCGGCAGGCACGTCTTCTGCGCAATGAGTACGGCCACGAAGCGACGCGTGTCAGACAAGAAGCTTTCAACGCCCTCAAATATACGCCCATTGTTTCTTCCGACGGGTTATATTCTCATGTGCAATCCTTGAACATCATTCAGCACGAGGGAATTCCAGAACCGCAAATTATCCAGTTGAGGGATCGTCTGTTTGACGTTCTCTGGACGTTCCATATTGGTGGCTTTGAAAATTACATGCGGCTGCGAAAACATGAAGGGATTGAATATCAATTTGATTCAAAGTATCGCCGAACTGAACGCCAATACTAACGTGCTTCAGCAAGTTGAGGGAATAAGGCGGGATCACCCGGAAGTCGATATCCCATCGCTTCCTAATGTTCCCAAAACAGAAACAGAAGCAAAGGAATACGTTTGGGATCGCGTGAGCGCTAGTTCTAGCGGTACTTTCTATACTAACTTTCTATCCGAGATTTGCTTGGATTTGGAAGAACTGGAACCTCTGCGAAACTATTTTATGAATGTATTTGACGAAAACACGGAGGAATTTAAAGAGAGAAAGGAATCCGTGCCGCTTGGAGTGCATGTCTTTCACAGCACCGACGTTGGAGAGCCTGGCGACCATGAATACCTGCTTGGAGACCACGTGCGTATAATGCCGGGTGTTGGTATGCTCCACTTTCACTATCTTACTCCGAATACGCCGCATCAAGAATTAAAAGCAGAAGGAGATGTTGCCTTGGTGCTTGTCTATTTTGCTTTCAAGAGCATTCATCACGGAGAGAACGCCACTCACTTTCGAATGCAAATGCACTGGAACACCTCAAAATCCTGTTGGATTATTGATTGGATTGCTTCCAGATCACTCTATCCTTATTGGATTAGAATAGAGTTAGAATCCAAAGATACTGATAATTTGAGAGTATGCTGGTAGTTTTTATCCGGTTTTTTAGATATATTTGTCTTCAACGTGCGGTTGAGACTGTTTCGAGAAATTGCTGGAAGGGAAGCTATTCAATCACACAGCAATCTTTCTTGGCATTGTGAGAAACTGTACTTTAATGACACTAATGGGTTACACACTGCATGCGTCAAAAAACCGTTAATAAACATTTTAAAATCATCTTGCTTCTTAATTTCATTACATCCGGTTTCAAAAATCTCTGCTCTGATACTCGTCGAAACTCAAAAATCGAGTTTGTTTGCGGTGTTGGTGGCTTTTATAGCGCTTCGACTATGGACAACTGCTTGGCCATCTAATTCCCAACAATAATGGCAGACAGATTTAGTTTGGTGTTGGCTTTCTGCTCCTTCTAATATTCCCGACCTTTCTGTATTAGTTATGCGCATTAGCCGGGCTGGGCGGGTTGATTCGGACTCCGCTGGTGTTTTACGGCTTGGGCACGATGGCAGTGGCATTCGTTATGATCGGACTGGTTGGGATGGGCGAACAAGGGGCTTGAAGCCGTTGGCAGTGGTTTTTGCGCGGGATGCGGAGTTTGTGGAGTTGGATTTGGAGAGAGTTATTAGAACGGGGAGCAAATGGCGGGTTCGGTTTCGTTCGGGGCCGCAGAAGAGGCGATGGAGGAAAGTGGTTCAGGCGTTGTTTGTGGCATCCGTTCTCCAGCAGTTTTGGGGCCGCAGACACTGTGCCGTGGAAAGTGCATTCCATTCGCTGGCGTAATAACTTGCCTTGAAAAGCGGGGTTGCGTTGGGGGAAGCAAAGGACTAAAAGAAATTGGGGTGTTGGAAGTAGTAATCTGCGGATTGTCGGCGGGTTGAACGGCGGAGTTTAGAAGAGGAGTGTGGTTGTTTTTGTCCAGTCGTTGAGGGCGCTGTGTGCGGGGTTTAGGGGAGTGTGGTTGAGGATGGCGAAGGCTTCGCCGACGAGGTAGAGGGAGCCGCAAATGATTAGGAGTGGGGTTTGGTTTTTGGAGGCGGCGGTGAGGGCGTCTTTGAGAGTTTGGAATGTTGCGGTCTTTGCGTGATTGCCGGAGGTTTGGGCGAGTTGCGCGGCTAGTGAGGAGGGAGGCAGGGAGCGGGCGCTTTTGACGGGGGCCAGGTAGAAGTGGTTGCTGATTGCGGCGAGGGATTTTAGGCAACTTTGGGTTTTTTTGTCTTGGAGCATTCCCAGCAGGACGGCTTTTGGGGTGTTTGGCCATTGTTTGTGGAGCCAAGCGCATAAGGCGGCGATGCTGGTTTCGTTGTGGGCGCCGTCGAGGACGATGGTTTGGCGGCCTCGTTGGATGGTTTGGATTCTTCCCGGCCAGCGAACGGTTTCGAGTCCTTGTTTTTGGGCTTGGCCGGAGATGGGGAATTGGGTTTGGAGTATTTGGGTTGCGCTGATGGCGAGGGCGGCGTTTGCGCGTTGGTGTTGTCCGGGAAGGGCGATTGGGATGCCTTTGGTGAGTTGTTGAATTGTTTTTTGGGTAAGGTGTCGGTGTTGGCTTTGCATTTTGTTGGCTTGGTTTTGGATGGTTTGTTTGGCGGCCGGGTGGGTTGAGGCGGAGAGGGAGGGGATGTTGGGTTTGATGATGCCGGCTTTTTCGCGGGCGATTTCGGGGATGGTGTTTCCAAGCCATTGTTGGTGGTCGAGGTCGACGTTGGTGAGGATGCTCAGTTGTGGGGTTACGATGTTGGTAGCGTCTAGGCGGCCTCCCATGCCGGTTTCCCAGAGGACGAGATCGCATTGTGTTTGACGGAAGTGCAGGAGGGCGAGGAGTGTTGCGGCTTCGAAGAAGGTGGGTGGGCGGGCGTCGTTGAGGTTTGCGATGGTTTTTTGCATTTGGCGGACGAGGCGAAGCAGGGAATCGGCGGGAATGGGTCGGCGATTGACTTGGATTCTTTCGCGGAAGTCGAGAAGGTGGGGCGATGTGAACAATCCCGTGCGGTAGCCGGCGGCGCGGTAGATGCTTTCGAGCATGGCGCAGACGGAGCCTTTTCCGTTGGTGCCGGCGACGTGGATGAAGCGTAAGCTCTCTTGCGGGTTGCCCAAGCGGGCGGCTAAGCGGCGAGTGGGTTCGAGGCCGAGTTTGGTTCCGGAGAGTTTCAAGTTGCCAAGGCAGTCCATCGCTTCGGCAAGCGCGGCGACGGCTTTTTCGCTGTCGGGATTTTCGGCGCTGAGGTTTTTTGGGGTGGAGGGAGCGGTCATGGAGTTTGCTTTGTTAGGCAAGCGCGAATAAAGCCTTGGAACAGGGGATGACTCTCGTCCGGTTTGCTTTGAAATTCGGGGTGGAATTGGCAGGCGATGAAGAAAGGGTGATCTTTTAGTTCGATGATTTCCGCCAGTTTGCCGTCGGAGGTTGTGCCGGCGATGAGCAGGCCGGCGGACTCGAATTGTTCTCGGTAGGCGGAGTTGAATTCAAAGCGGTGGCGGTGGCGTTCGGAGATGGCGAGGGCATTGTAGAGTTTGGCAGTTTGGGTGCCGGGGGACAATTGGCAGGTTTGTGCCCCCAGCCGCATGGTGCCTCCTTTGAGGGCGGCGTCGCGTTGCTCGTTCATCAGGGCAATTACGGGATGTTGGGATTGCGGATCGAATTCAATGGAATGGGCTTGGGGGAGTTTCAGGACGTTTCTGGCAAATTCGATAATGGCGGCCTGCATGCCCAGGCATAGGCCGAGAAAGGGCATTTGGTTTTCTCGGGCGTAGCGCACGGCGGCGACTTTGCCTTCGATGCCTCGTTCGCCGAATCCTCCGGGGATTAGGATGCCGGAGAGTTTGCGCAGGTGTTTCTCGGGGCCGTCTTTTTCGATGTCTTCGGCGTCGATTTTGTCGATTTCAACCCCGCAGTCGTTGGCGATTCCTCCGTGAATGACAGATTCGTAAACGGATTTGTAGGCGTCGTTCAACTGGACGTATTTGCCAACCACGCCGATCCTCACTCGGTATTGCGGCGAGGCCAACTTGCGGATCATTTCCCGCCAGTGCCGCATGTTTGCCGGCGGAGTCCGCAGGAGAAAATGCCGGCAGACCAACTCGTCCATGCGCTCTCGTTGGAGCATTAGGGGAACTTCGTAAATGGAGTGATCGACGTCTTTTTCTTCGATAACGGCTTCGAAGGGGACGTTGCAGAAGAGCGATATTTTTTGCCGAAGTTCCCGGCTGATGGGCTTTTCACAGCGGCAGACGAGGATGTTGGGGGCAATGCCGATTTCGCGAAGTTTGGCTACGGATTGCTGGGTGGGCTTGGTCTTTAGTTCGCCAGCGGCTTGGATGTAGGGGATGTAGGTGACGTGAACGAAGGTTACGTTGCCGCTTCCCGCTTCGAGGGCGAATTCGCGAATGGCCTCTAGGAAAGGCAGGCCTTCGATGTCGCCCGTGGTTCCGCCGATTTCGGTGATGACGACTTCGGCCCGCGTTTTTTCGGCCAGAGTTCGGATGCGGTTTTTGATCTCGTCTGTGACGTGGGGAATGACTTGAACCGTTTTACCGAGGTAGTCGCCCCGCCGCTCTTTGTCCAGCACGGCTTGGTAGACTTGTCCGCTGGTTAGGTTGTGAAGCCGGGTCAGTTTGGTTTTGGTGAAACGTTCATAGTGTCCGAGGTCCAAGTCCGTTTCTGCGCCATCTTCCAGCACGTATATCTCTCCATGTTGGAAGGGGTTCATGGTGCCGGGATCCACGTTCAGGTAGGGGTCAAATTTTTGCAGGGCGATGCGAATGCCTCGGTTCTCCAGCAACGTTCCCAACGCGGCGGCGGTTAACCCTTTGCCGAGGGAGCTGACGACGCCGCCGGTGACGAAAATGAACTTGGCGTCTTCAGGCACGAGCAAAAGCAATCAACCGCCGTTTGGCAAAGCGGCTTGCGCGGCGAGGATGATTTCCACTTTGGCAACGTCTTCGGGACGGTCCACGCCGACGCTCTCGCTGTCAACTTGGAACACTCGAATCGCCAAGTCGTTTTCTAAGGCGCGCAACTGTTCCAATCCTTCGGCCTTTTCCAGGGGAGAAATAGGAAGCCGGACGAATTGTTGCAAGACTTCGCTTCGATACCCGTAAATGCCGATGTGTTTGAGGAAGGGGAACTGACGGCATTGTCGATCTAACGGCTCATTGGCGGCAGCGCGAAGGTAAGGAATAAAGCGGCGGGAAAAAAGCAGGGCGCGTCCGCTCCGGCTGACGACCACTTTGGTGACATTGGGATTTTCGCAGTCAACGGGCGCGTCCATTGCGGATGCCGCCGTTGTTATCCCGACCTCTGAAAGCCCGGCGGCCACGACGTCAATCACCGAGGGAGAAATTAGAGGCTCGTCTCCTTGGATGTTGACTACGCCGTCGCAGGGAATTCGCGCCGCAACCTCGGCAACGCGGTCCGTTCCGCTGGGATGATTGGCGTCCGTCATTTCCACGCGGCAATCCTTTCGCACGGCCTCGGCTATCCGCGGATCGTCCGTAGCGACCACGACTTCCGCCAAAACAGCGCTCTTTTGGCATTGTTCGACGACTCTGCGGATAAGAGATTTTCCCGCAACAGACGCCAACGGTTTTCCAGGGAACCGCGAAGATGCATAGCGAGCGGGAATAATGCCGATTATTTTCATGAACCTCGCAATCGGTGGGAAGCCAATCCAGAAAAAGAAAGTTTAGACGCGCTCTTGCAGAACGCAAGAAGATGTTGATTAGGATTTCCCCCGTTTTGAAAGGAAAATTTCCGGCGATGGGAGGAATGGAATCCGGACAAGGTTTTAAAATTTGTAGCCGAGCCCGGTGATGAGCCGAAGATCATTAGACTTCCGTCCCGGCGCGGGGCGATTGTCGTAGTTATCCCGAAGGGAAACGCGAAGGCTCATCTTCTTGGTCAAGTCGGACTCCACGCCAATTTCCGCGATGAGCAGATAGTTCGCAAAGTCGGCGGCTTCCGGCAACCACTCGGCCGATTGCCATAAACGCGCCCGCTCGCTGATTTGGTAGTCGAATCGTTCTCCAACGCGAAGCTTGAAGTAGTCGTTGTTCCCGGCGCCGAGCTTTTCGAGGATGTATCCCGGCCCCACTTCGGCGCTCAGCTTCATTTTATCGCGATTGATCAAGTAATAACCGGCGCCAAAGCCGGCTATGAATCGGTATTCCACGTCCGCAATGGCGTCGTGCAACAAATCCCCCTTGCCGTAAAAATAAAAGTCCGCCTCCCCTAAAAGCCGATTGTATTGCGCCGTGCCTTGCAGGACTTCGTTGTTTTTCTCGCCTTCCGCTTGGCCGTAGCTCCCATTGAGTTTGGCCGAAAGTTCGTTCCGTTCCCACTTTTTGAGACCGAGCAGATCGGCGTGGCTCAAAATAGTGTCGCTGTTCCCTTGAGTCAAAGTAAAGCCAAGGGCGGCGGTAGTTTCCCATTCGGTTTTTTTCTCGGCTTTGGCGGTGTCCTCGGCGTTCAATGCCGAGCAAACGCCGGCGACAACGAAAACAAAGCGCGTAAACCGCGTCGTCCGACAAATCCAATTTCCAAAATGCATAAAGTTCAAACCAGTGAAGTCCGTTCAAAAAACGAATGTGGCCCCGTTTCACATCCAATTCACGTTCGGAATGGACGCTTCGAGACTTCGTTCCAAAAAAACAATTTTGTAAACGCAACGGCAATTCTTGTCAAAAGCATTCTCAAAGCGCCGCTTTAGAAACACCTACGGTTTTTCTAGCAAAATTTTTAACAAAAACAAAAATTCTTGAATAATTCTTGTAACCGCGGCGCAGTTTGGGAAGTCTATCCGTTTAAGCGCGCTGTTTTTGTCGACAGCGCTTTTGGAAAAAGCAAAGTATAACGCAAAGCAAAAACAAGATGAAAATATTTCACTCTATTCTAGTCGTCGTTGCCCTGAGTTTGGCAATCCCCTCCGTTGTCGCGGAGGAAAAGAAATCGGAGAAAAAAGAGCGCACTATTCGAGGCGTGCTGACTTGCGCCAAATGCACCTTGAAGAAGACAAAATCCTGTCAGGCGGCATTGACCGTTCAGCGCAAAAACAAGGAGGGAGAACCAATCAAGCGCGTCATCCTCCTGAAAAACAACGAAACCGCCAAAGCGTTCCACGACAACATTTGCCCCCCCGACAACAAGGTGCCCGTTCGAGTCACCGGCGTCATCGAAGGCAAACAGAAAAACCGAATGCTCGTTGCCAGCAAAATCGAGAAAGCAAAGGCCTCCAAAAAGAAAGCGCCCAAGCAAAAGTCCTAAAACGGGGAAATCCTCTTTCCCGCATACCAAAAACAAACCGCCCGGAAGCGCTCTTCCGGGCTTTTTTTGTCCGCGATTCCCAGAACGGGTTCACCCGTTGACGCCGTAGTCAAAATCCCTCTCCACTTTGGCAATTCTGACCTTGTATCTCGCGTACCAATCCCGCCGGCCTTTTTGCTGGGCGAGAACGTGTTCCCGCTGGACTTTCCATCGCCGAATGGATTCCAAATCCCGCCAATAAGAAACAGCAATCCCCAAACCTCTTCTCGCAGATTCAAAACCCAGGAAACCGGACTGCTTCGAGGCAAGATCCATCATGCGCTCCGCCGTTTCGAGATATCCCTCATTGCCGTCGTCCTTCATTTCAGAAGTGAAAATTACCGCATAGTACGGAGGCATCGGCGTATTAGCGATAGTGTTCATCCAGTTCTTCTCTCCCATTGCGTTCCCTATCTGCAGCGTCCATAACCTTCTCCAAAGAACGCCCGACAAACCTAATTCATCCCAATCTTGCTAACAAGCAGAAAGCGGATAAAGCAACATCCGGATCAAAAGTTTATTCATTTGAACAAGAACGACTCAATGGATGCCGCAAAACAAGGCCGTCACACCCCAACCGAAATCGCTCTCTTGCCCATCAGCGCCTATTATCCCGCCTCCTTCCAAAAAACACATATGGTACCAGACGAATCGCACCAAAGATTCTTAGGCCCAAACGCAAAATGAATGATCCAAATGCTCTTCATCCCCTTCAAACCATCATTTGAAGACATGGACGAACCACCGCGCTGACTCCGTGAAATCACTGCCAAAACCGAAGAAAAACACATTTTCCCCTTGCCTTTTCCCCTGGCTTCCGTTTTCCTTGTTCTATTCATTAGACGCCTATTTTGTTCTAAACCCATAACATGAAGAATGCTATGCACCCCAAAAACACAGCAACCCCATGAACTCCGTAAAACCCAACCCCAACTTCTTCCCTCCTAACAAAACAGAACGCAACCCCCACAACTCAAACGCTCATAACCGCTTCCTTTCCAAAAACCAACACTGGACGCAATCCCAAGCCCACCTCTTTTGCCAAAAACACTCAACCATTCCTCTAGACCAACACGAAGTCGCCCAGCAAATCCTAATCAGCCTCTGGCAAGCCCTCCTCTCCTACAACCCAACCAAAGGGGCGCCTCCTTCCGAACCTTCGCCACACAAACCTCAATCCGCCAAAACCTCTCCCAACTCCTCCGAACCCAACAAAAACACCGCCACATCTCCCTCGACGCAACCCTCCAAACAAACAATCCCAACCAACCCCGAACCCTCGTTGACACCCTCAAAGCCAACCCGCCAACGCCACCACAAATCCCCCAGAAATCCTCAATCTCCTCCCCAACAACAACCAAGCCCAAACCGTCCAACTCCTCTACCAAGGCTACACTTACGAGGAAATCAGAAAACTCTTGGGATTCAAATCAAAGGCCAAAGTGAGCCATCTCCTCCAAAAAATCCGCCAAAACAAAGCCTTCTCAAAAGCCTTGTCGGAGTGGATTGCCGACAAAAACAACCAAAACAACGACAAAATCTGAGAAAAAATGCTGGAAAACGCAAAGAAGTTCATTTTCTCCAGAACAAAACCTCTCGTTTTTGCTATTAATAGATATGGGCTTGTTGTTTTCTTCCGATTTTGGATGGGCCGTCGTCAAAAAGGATGGCTGGGAAGGAGGTCTGGCGAAGCGGCGGGCTTCTCTGGTGGGAAAACAAAAATCGTTCAATTCCGCACTCACTAAACTATAACTATCGATTATCATGACTATTCGCGAAGCATTAGAAAAGAAGAAGGCCGCTCAGGCAGCCTCGGAAGCCTTTGCCCGGAGCGGGGAAACCGTCGCGCACAAGGGCCGACAACCGGGCAAACTCAAGAAACTCTTCAGCAAAACCGGCATGGCCGTCGCCGCCACAACCATGCTCACCGCCGCCGTGGTTGCTGCGACCGGCGGAGGAAGCGGAAGCGGATGCCCATCTGGAAACTATCCGTGTACCTACACAATGGATGGTGGACCGTCGGCTACCACATGTTGCAAAAATGGAACGTATTGCTCGGGTTACACAAGGCAGATAATTGTGAGAGGTAAAAGGGTGTTGGTTCCCGTTCCACTGTGTTTACCCGCCCAGCCTCCACCTGCATAATAGATGATTCCAGAAATTTTCTGGATGATTCACACCACGGTGAGGTTGATAAGTTGTCAACCTCGCCGGTATTTCCATAAAACGAATATAAGATGAAAATTTCAAAACGCTATTGGTTCTTAGCGATTCCAGTCGGGGTGTTTATTTTCTTTTTCTTGCTCCGTCTATTTCACTCGACATCCCTGCCGGGACGGATTCAAAAAGCAAGGGAACAAATCATAGAATCGGAAGAGAAAACTATTAGCAACTGGTGAGAGGCAGATTATGTTTCCGTCGAGCACTCCGACGAGTTCGAAGATGCGATCCGAGAAGCTGTTGAACAACACGAGGCAGTGAATTCTCTCAACACGACGCAACGACGCGCTTTGGCAATGGCGGTCACTCAGCTTATCTACGCCCACCATGACGGCACTTGGGAGAGTTATCGAACTTTCCGAATCCCCGTCAGTACTAAATATGTTCAATTTAATGAGGGATTGTTGAAATACGAGATGTCGCATTTACCCGACTTCAATATTAGTTCTCCAGCAGGCCAATTAGAAACTTATTATAGATATGCCGTAATAAGCGCTACTATGGAGAGCGGGAAGCCTGCGTTCTGCACTCAATGCTGGGAAGAAATTGCTTTAAAAGACCTTTATTTGAGCGTTCATAATGCCACTAAGAAATCGTCGCCATCTATCTTGAGTTATGCCGCAATCAATTCCGTATTTCATACAATGCTTAGCAGTCCCAGATTGACTTTTCGTCCATCGGTTGAGAAATTGCTTGAAACTCAAAAATCCGTCAAAATCGCCTTTGTCTCAATTCTCATCCGTGGGAAGCAATTAGAAATTCCTCATCCCGTTCACGTAAGTTACTATTGGAGTCCGCAACATCGAAAATGGTTGCCCAAAGAATTTATCTTCGGAGAACAAGGAAACATTATTTACTATTATTTTTAATAGGGATTATGACTTTCTCGAAACGTTATTTGTATTTGGCCATTCCGGTTGTTATCCTAGCCGCTTTTTTCTTGTTGCCTAAAATTCAATACGTCTTCAAACTGGAAAAACAGCGCGAAGCTATTCAAAAATACAAAGAACGTCAAAATCAGTCTCTTGAGAATTGGCGAAATGCAAACTATGTCCCGATTGAACATGACGACGCTTTCGAGACAAAAGTCAGGGAAACCATTTACCAACACAAAGAGGCGCGGTCTCTGACGTCTTTACAGCGACAATCTTTGGCAAGGGCGACTATCCAATTCATCTACGCGCACCATGACGGCACTTGGGAAAGTTTCCGTGCCTTTCGCATCCCAATCGACAAAAAACATGTTCGAGTTCATGAACAATTTTTAAATCGAGATATGACGAAAAATGTTCTAAACCGCTTGTCTTCCGAAGGAAATCCGCCCGGTCCTCCAATGGAACTCTACGAAACTGTATGGAAGAGATATGTTAACGTTGCAAAGTATGTGGATAATGGAATGCCGGTCTACTGCACTCGGTGCTGGAAGTTTATTGACCTAGAAACGTTGCAATTAAATGTGGATAATATTACGAAAAAAATACCTTCCATAGGAAGTTATATTGGTACCAATGCCTTTGGCAATTACAGAACCTCTCCGAATTTGGCTTTTGTTCCTTCATCTGAAAATTTGCTTGAAAATAAGGGTGCTGTAAAACTAATTTTTGTTACGTTTTTGGTGCGAACAAACCAGCAAACAAATTATCCTGTTGATATTTCTTTTTACTGGAGTTCGTCACATCGAAAATGGTTGCCTAGAGAATTTGTTATCGGGCATGTTACCCCGTCAATCCACTACTTCTTCTGATCGTGAATGTTGGCCTCGCCGGCCTTTTCCAAAATTATCCAAAAGATATGATTGCAAAACGCTATTGGTTCTTGGCGATTCCAGTTATCGTTCTAGTAGCTTTTCTCTTGTTGGGACTGGTTCGATTCCTCTTTCAAAACAAGGAAAATCGTGAGGCTATCGCCAAAGAAAACCTTCGACGAGAACAAGTGATCAACGCTTGGCGAAATGCAAACTATGTCCCGATTGAACATGACGACGCTTTCGAGACAAAAGTCAGGGAAACCATTTACCAACACAAAGAGGCGCGGTCTCTGATGTCTTTGCAACGACAATCTTTGGCGACCTCCATTATACAATTCATCTATGCGCACCATGACGGCACTTGGGAAAGTTTCCGCGCCTTTCGCATTCCGCTAAATCAAAAATACGTTGTGTTTAACCCAAAATTGTTGAGCCTGTATAAATCGAATCTGCCGTCGTCTCGCTCAGAATTCGTCAAAGAATCGGAGACAATCAAAGAGGATCCAATGTTCAAAAAATATCCCCATATCGCCGAGAGTATCGATTCCTTTGACCCCGCGCTCTTCGACGTTAGTTCTCCTATGGCGGTTTTTGAAACATACTGGCGACTGCTAGTTAAGCGAGCGTATTCTCTTGAAGGAAAACTGGAATACTGCACGCAGTGCTGGCAAAGTTTGGCGCTAGAAAACTTGCAACTGAAAATTGACAATATCCCTAAAGGTCGCAGCAATCCGCAATTCGTTATGTATCAACGATCTACGAACGCTGTATCCGGAGGCTCTGTTCTCGGTTCGAGTCTGTCGTTTCGCCCGTCGCTTGACAAATTGCTTGGAAACGGCTCTGTCAAGGCGGCTTATTTATCTCTTTTGATTCGTGATAATCGCGACGGGAATCCTTATCCCGTCCATGTGGGATATTATTGGTCCTCCCAGCATAGCAAATGGCTCCCGATGGGGATTCATATAATTGGAGGAGACAAAAAAGATTCCATTCGCTATTTTTTCTAAGTCCAAATTTTTGGTTATTATTTTGAAATTTGTTCAACTAATAAAATTGACAAATTGGGAGCAGTGGATTATCAAAGGGGCGGTAGGATTGTTACTGGTCGCTGCAGTGGCGAAGGCGGGGGCTTTCCTGTGGAACTTTCCCGGCTCTTCTCAACCGGACGAGGTTCTTTGGTTTCTGCCGGCCAACGTGCTGACGGTGCTTGTGATCGGCTTAGAGGCTTGGATGGTTTCTTTGCTTTTGAGCAGAGAATGGACGTTGCATCAAAAGTTGATGGCCTTATTACTTTTGAGCAGTTGTTTTCTTGGCTATCGCGGAGTGGGTTGGTTTTACTTTGGGGTAGTGGATTGCAGTTGTTTTGGTTTGCCGAAGGAAGGCGCGGTTTGGACCGCCGTTATTGAGATTGCCGGGTTTTCCGGCATTGCGCTTGTGTTTCTCGGCTCGCTTGCGGCCTTGTGGATAGGGCAGTCGAATCTGTCAACACAATCAAAAAGTTCGGCGTCTTCGCCTGAATGGGTGGAAAAAGACAGATCCTGTGAGACAATAGATCGGCGAGGCTTTACATTGATAGAACTATTAGTGGTCATCGCCGTTATTGGCATATTGGCCGGGTTGTTGTTGCCCGTATTGGGCAAGGCTAAGAGGATGGCTCGACGGACGGTTTGTTTGAATAACTTGAAACAGATTGGCGTGGCTAATTTGCTTTACGCCGAAGAAGATTCTCGCGGTTCTTTTTCTCCTCGGATTGACGGCAACGACTCTGACGTCAACTGGCTGTTCCCGCATTATGTAAGTGACGCGGACTTATTTCTTTGTCCGTCCACGCGCAATGTTGTTCGCACCAATCGTCAGTTCAACTTTAAGACTGGCAATTGGGAATTAGAAGATTTGAGCTATAAAGCGATTCATTCGGGGCATTTTACCGGCGTCAGTTATATCTATTACGCATTTATGGGCAAGGGGGCGGTGGAGTATACCGAAGTTCCATATTATGGAGATGTAAAGAGAATTTATGATTACAAGAGGAAGACTTTGAGGAATGTAGCATCGCATCGGCATCATAACGACGCCTTCGGCTTGCGCGGGCAAGTTGCGGGGCCGGCAAACATTTGGCTTTTTTTGGATAACAATAGTTGCCCCGTAGCGGTGGGGAGTGGCGGCAAGCTGGAGATTGGTTTTCAGGGCGGATCTTACGATCAATATCCAAGTAGTGAGGACAATCACGGCGAGGCGGGAAGCAACGTAGCGTTTGCCGACGGGCATGTGGAATGGATTAAGAGGGCGGATTATATTTATCGATATGAACTTTCCGAAGATGAGGGGAGAATTGATGTGGCTGTTTATTCGGATGGAAGAGGCTGTCTGACTGGGGGATTTTCCGGCCACGATTAGTTTTTGTTCGGCGCAGTGAAGGTGTATTTGTATGGGACGCCGGGGCATTTGGGCGGGGCGGCGACGGAGATTCGGCATTTGTTGCGTTTGTTGCATAAGGAGGTGGATTCCACCGTGATTTTGACGCATCTAAGATGGCGCCGAATTAAGAGGGGCTAACCTGAGTTGGGTTTTGCAACAAGCGCGTCGGTTTGGTTTTTCGGATGCGAAGGCTGTGGGCTTTTTAAAAACCCTTGAGTTCCGGCGTCTTTTTTGTGGGCTTTGATTCAAGGGCGGTTGGGTAAAGAAGGAGAATGGGAATGTTTGGCGATTGTTGATGATGGGGAAGGATTTGCGGGGATGGTGGATTGGAATTCTTCGGGAGAGGGCTTTGGATTCTTTTGATTGCGGTTGGTCTAAAATGCTTGCTCTGCGGCGGCGGGCGTCGGTATTTTTTTGGGCTTCTGTTTTCGAGCGATTGGAAAATGTTGCATGGGCAGGGGGGCAGTGAGTTTTTGAAGGCCGACTCCGAAGACAGCGAACAAAGTTATGGCGACTGGAAACGACATTCGCAAAGGTATGGCGATCCGCTATAAGGGCGAGATTTGCGTGGTTCTCGACTCGCAGCATCGCACTCCGGGGAACAAGCGGGCTTTTGTTCAGATGAGCTTTCGGAACTTGCGCACGGGCAATTCTTCGGATGTTCGATTCAGTTCGACCGAGCGAGTGGAGGTTGTCCCGCTTTTTTCGAAAAAGATGGAATTTAGCTATGTGGACGGCGAGGATTATGTTTTTTCCGATCCCGACACTTATGAGACGGTTGTGTTGGAGGGATCGCTTGTTGGGAAGGCGAGGGATTATTTGGTTGAGAATGAGACTTGCGTTGTGACCTTCGTTGAGGAGCGGGCGATAGCGATTGAGTTGCCGGCCAGCGTTGTTTTGACTGTTGCGGAGGCGCCGGAAGGGATCAGGGGCGACTCGGCAAGCAACGTGCAGAAAACGATTACTTTGGAAACGGGCATTCGCATTCAAGCGCCTCTTTTTATTAAAACGGGGGAGCAAATTCGGATCGATACTCGAACGGGAAAGTACATGGAGCGATCTTGATTTTTTAGAGGCTTTTGCGAACTGGGCGGGAGAGGAGGCTTCTGTTTTGCCGAGCAAGTTCTTGTTTTGAATACTTTTCTGGATGCCGCCGGGAGGAAATCATTAGACAGCGGTTGCCTTTGTTAGTGTTGGGCGGATTGGAGAATGCTTTGTGGAAACGTTGTGGGATGCGGTTAAAGGGAGTCATTCAACTTTGGTCGGGGACGGTATTTTTTGGCTAAGGCCAAGCAGTTTTCCAGCGTTGTGGCACCATCGGTGCAGGTGGGTTGCGACAAAGAAGCAGCGGCAGAGCAGACTCCGACAAACAAGCACCGTTGCAAGTCCCAACCTTCGTGCAGGCCGAGCAGCGCGCCGGCGCAGAAGGCGTCTCCGGCTCCGGCAGCGCCTTGAATGTATTTGGGCGGAAGTTTCAGGGAGGATTGCCAAACTTCTACGCCGTCTTGGGCGCGGGCAAAGGCGCCTTCGGGGAAGTGGATAATGACGATTTCTCGGATGCCGGTTTGGAGAAGTTTTTCCGCAGCGCGTTTGACTGCGACGGTGTCGAGTTTGCCTTTGCCGCCGCGAATTTTGAAGCCGACGGTTTTGCCGGCTTCCACTTCGTTCAAGATGCAGAAGTCTGTGTGCTTCAAGGCCGGCGTTACGATTTTGGCGAATCGGTTGCTGTCTTCGCTGACGACGTCCACGGATGTTTTTAGCCCCGCTTTTTGCGCTTTGGACAGCAGGGCAGCGGCTTTGGTGCCGTATTGTTTGTCTGGTTGATCCAACGCGTTCAAGAGCAATAGGTAGCCCAAGTGAAAGAAGCGCGCTTTGGATTGCTTGAAATTGAGTTCTTTGCCCGTCCATTCGGCGTTGGATCCTTGGAAGTGAAAAAAGGTGCGCCGTCCGGTGTTCTGCTCGGTCATGACATCAGTATAGGAAGTTGCCGCCTCTTTGCTGACTTGCAATTGTTTTGTGTCAATTTTGTGGCGTTTGCAGTGTTTGAGGATTTCTTTGCCCAATTCGTCCGCGCCAACCAATCCGGCGGCGGCAAGCGGGAATTTTGCACCCAGCTTGGCCAAATTGATTAAAACGTTGTAAGGCGAGCCGCCGGTGCCGCGGGATTCACCGCGTATATTGGAGAGGGTTTCCGGCTGGGGAAACACGTCGATCAACTTGACTCTGTCGACGATCCAACTGCCTCCGGCCAAAATGCCCCGGCGAGAAATTTTCTTTGTTTTCATAAGGCTCGGTTGCCTGCGTCAGTTCCAGTTTCATTGCGTGCTTTGTATGTGTCTTATCTGTCTTATCGTTTCCCTCGTTCTTTCCTGTCCGGCAGGGCTTTGCAGATACCTTTTGAATTCCTCTGATTCGAAATTCAGCCATCTTTGGCGGGCAACGTCGAACGGCAGTTGTCTTCCATCTTCTCGGCTATGCGCAAGGACTTTGCGAGCAACGTCATTGCCGAGTTCACTTGCTCTGCGAACCCATTCGTATGCTTCTTCATCCGTGATTTTCCCATTATCGTACGCTATGTGGGCGTATGATCTCATGGCGCCGTGGAATCCTTTGTTGGCGCCGTCCAGAAGCACTTGGAGAGTTTCTTCTATTCTGTCAGCAATTAACAGACGCATTCCCAGCGCTTCGTGCGCGTCTGGATGTCCTTTGTCGATTGCTTTACGGAACCACTTCTCTGATCGTCGCAAGGCGGCTTGAAAGAGTTTTGGCGAGCTGTATTCTCCTCTGCGGATGCTTTTATCCCTATCTTCGTCCCACAGTTGCCCGGCTTTTTTGAGGCATTCTTCTGCGCTGGGTTCGCGGGAGAGCATTCCTCCTACAAGGAGGATTGCGGTGATTACCGCCGCGATGCCAATCACTATCCAGCGTTCTGTGGCTTTATGTCGTTCGTTCATTGCTTTTATTTGGGGTTGTTTTGTCTTTTTTGTCAAGCGGTTTGTCGTCTTTTTTCTCTTCCTTTGGGGCTTCGGGTTTTGGCTTTGGCGGATGTTTGGCTCGGTTCTCGGCGTGCGCTTGTTTGCGCTTGTGTAAATCGGCAAAGGCTTGATGCGGAGGCTTGGTTGCGTATCCGTGCAGTCTCTTGTGCAGGTTCGGCGGGAGCAGTTGTGGCGTCTTCTCGTCGTAATCTACATGGATTTTGGCGGCTTTCAAGAGCTCAGTCGCTCAGGTTCAAAGCGTCGCCTAAAGCCAATGAATTTTTCCTTCTATGATGCTCTAAATTTTGCAAGACGGTAACCCGCCGAGCGAGTGAGAAATTGGTTCTCCTTCAAGCCATCATTTGAATGAGGCGGTTGAAGACTTCGGTTGAGTCAATTCTTTCTTCTTCATCGTCACTGATGCCCGGTCCAATGATCACCGGGTATTGTTGGACGTTTTGCGGGCAGTTTCCGTGCGAACCTTGAACCAAGTTCGCATCCAGCGGGATAAAGTCCATCAACATCCGCAAGCCCAACTTTTTTTGCAACAGCCGCCAGGCGATCTTCCAGCGCGGAAACCGAATTGCGGGGTTCAAAAACAATTCGACGGGATCGTAGCCCGGTTTGCGGTGGATGTCGACGCACCGGGCAAAGTCCGGCGCCCGCTTGTCGTCCAGCCAATAATAATAGGTGAACCAAGCATCGTCTTCGGCGACGGCGATCAAGTCTCCCGACCGCTCGTGGAACACTCCGGCCTGCCGTTTGCCCGTTTGGTCCAACACGGCGGCAATTCCCTCTGTTTTTTCTAGCAGACGGCGGGCTTCTGTCAGCACTGAAGAATCATTGGCGTAGAGATGGCAAACTTGATGATCCGCAACGCCAAAAATCCGGCTTTGGCCGCAGTCCAACATTTCCAGCCCCAACTCTTCTTTGACCGCAAGCCAGCCTTTTTTGCGGAATTTGCGGTTGAGGTAAATTGGTCTTTTGACGGGGTGAATTCCGTATTCGGAAAGCAGGCAAACTCGAACTCCCGCCAAGTCAAAGAAATCCAGCAGATCGCCCACGATGGCGTCTAGCCTCTGATAATCTTGCTCTATCTCCGGATGGTTCGGCCCGAACCTCTGCAAGTTGTAGTCTAAATGCGGAAGATAAATCAGGCTCAAATCCGGATGATAATGGGATTCGATCCACTTGGCCGCTTCGGCAATCCAGCGCGAAGCCGCATCCGGCGATCCTTGAGGCGATTGTCGCCCCGCAACCGGTCCCCAAAAAGTCGGGAAGGGAAATTCTCCCAACGCCTTCTTGATTTCCGCACGCAACGAGTAGGGGAAGGCGTAAATGTCAAAGATTTTTCTCCCGTCGGCGGGATACATCGGGCGCGGCGTAATGGAGAAGTCCGCGGTGGAATACATGTTGTACCACCAAAAGATCTTGGCGCAGGTAAAGCCTTTCTTCCTGCGCCGCATCGTTTCCCAAATTTTTTCCCCGCGCACCAACGCATTAGACTGCTTCCAAAACTGCACTTCGGCCAATTCCCGATGATACCAGCCATTGGCCACAATCCCGTGCGACTCAGGCCGTTTCCCGGTCAAATAGTTGCTCTGGGCAGTGCAGGTTACGGCGGGAAAGGCGGGCAGAATGAATCGCCGCTGCGTTTGTCGGCAGTAAGACGCAATGCGCGGCGTGGCTCGGCCAATAACGGCGCCGCAAAGTCCTACGGCGTTAATGACGGCTAGTCGAGTCATAAACCAAACCAAGATATGCCGCAATTTTCTCAACCATTCGCCGCAAAGCCAGAGTATTCGAAAAATTCACAGACCGGCAGGCAATCGCTTCCGCCACAACACGCATCGACGTTCATCGCGCTATCGCAATAGGCCGACCCAAAGCATGAAAACGGTCTCGCAAAACGTCCATCGCGGCCACAACCTTAGGCAAATTCACAGAGTGCGCCTCCACGCCCCGCCCGATGGATTCCAACAAAGTAATGCTCAGCTCGCCGCCCAAATGCTCGCGAAATTCCTCCAAACCGCGAAGGATCATCCAGTTCCCCTTGGAATCCATATGGTGAATTTCGCTTGCGTAAATCTCCAATCCAATCGCGTCCAGCAAACGCAACACGCGCTCTACGGAACGCTCGTCCAACAAACCCGTCAACCTCGAATAAACAGTGTCCAGCGCCACACCGACGGCAACCGCTTCCCCATGTCGAATCCGATAATCTGAAATCTGCTCCAACTTGTGCGCCGCCCAATGCCCAAAATCCAAAGGCCGAGCCGAGCCAAACTCAAACGGATCCCCCGAAGTGGCAATATGCTCAACGTGAATTGCCGCGCAACGCCGCACTAGCCTTTCCACCGCTTCCTCGTCCAACGCCATCAACCGCCCGGCATCCGCCTCCAAGGCCTCAAAAAAAGAACAATCCCGCACCAAAGCCACCTTCACCGCCTCCGCAAAACCCGCCCGCTTGTCCCGCTCCGAAAGCGATTCCAGAAACCTAAAATCATTAATCACCGCATGAGGCGGCGCAAAAGTGCCAATAAAATTCTTCTTCCCAAAAGCATTAATCCCATTCTTCACGCCAACGCCGGAATCCCCCTGACTCAAAGTCGTCGTGGGAATGCGAATGTGCCTCACCCCTCGATGCGCCGTTGCCGCCGCCAAACCCACCATATCCAACAAAGCGCCCCCGCCCACCGCCACCACATACGAATGCCGATCAATATGAAAGCGATCCAAACGAGAATGAACCTCGGAAACATGAAAATACGAATTCTTCACCCGTTCCCCCCCCTCAATCAAAACCGGCGAACAAACAAGTTCTAACGCATTCGAACGACGCCCAAAATAAGACTCAATCGCCGGCGCCAACAAAGGAATGGCCTCCGCAACCGCCTCGTCCACAAACACAATCACCTTGACCGCGCCCGCTCCACGCTCCCCAACGCAAAGCGAACCCAAAAGAGAATTGCCCAGCCCAAAAACCTCCCGCGTGAAAAACACACGATGAGAATACGCCACCCGTATCTCTCTCTCAATGGCATCCACACCCGCCACATTGAACCCCACGCCCCAAAAATGCCAGAAAAAAGAGAATTCCCTCCACAAATCCCAAGCCATCCACAACCCGCCGCCACTCGACAAAAAGCCCCCAACCGCCCCTCACAAAAAAGTGTTGCCAACCGATTTGCTTTTTGTTTTTCTCGCTTTTGGAACAATTATTTTGTGGATGATCCTCTGTCGGGTCTCCCACTGAATATCACAGTTTGAAATAGAGTGTCGGGAGAACCGTCGACGTTTTTCCTCTCGCTTCGGCGAACAAGCAGGAACGAACTCTTGCGTTCATCCGCAGAATAATTGTTTCCATTTCGGCCTGAAGAAGGGCGCTGAAGGAGAAAATTCTGCGCATTCAGGCCAAAAAGACAGTTGACATTGGAATACACATCGTTTATTGGCTTATGAGAAAGCAATTGTTAGTAGTAGAGACCGTTCCCGGCAAGACGCTGGGTTTTCAATCGCTGAGCAAAATGTTCTGCATCCTCGCCATCGCCGCCGCGGTTGCGCTGAGTCCCGAAAGCACGGGACCCTTGGCGCTGCCCGCCGCGCAAGCCCAAACCGCTGGGAATTGTGGTTGCACTCTTCAATGGACCAATCCGCAGGATTACGGAGACGACATTTGCGGATACCAACTCACCAAAGATCTTAACGCCGCCTATTATTGGTATTGTCTTGAACAATGCAAAATTAATCGAAGACATGCGTGGATAATGGCGTGGCTAGATTCACTGGAAGAACGCGGTGACTCCCGGGGAGAGGTGATTGATGCGGTGAGAGAACTGTTGAATGAGTGGCGCGGTAACAGAATGTACGCAGCTTACATGAGTCTGGGCATACTTGAGGGAAGAGCTTACCAGCGGAATCTGGACTGCGTGAATTGGGAAGACTAACACGCAAAGAAAAAAGAAAGGGAACTCGATGAATTCATTAACTCACTCAAAATCAAAGGCCGTCTGGATTGTCGGCGGAGGATTGTTGATTGTGCTAGCTATTCTTTGGCTGGCGCCAAAGTCTTCAAAACCTTCCGCCGCCAAGCCGACAACGCCCAATGCCTCTTCCAATGCGGAAACAGCGGAAGGCCAAAGCACGGAAACAACGGAAACGACCGCTTTGCCTGATGCGGAAACGGAAGAATCCGCCGCTCAAGCATTCCTGCAACGAGTGGACGAGGCGACCAATCCTCGAAACATCGCCGCCAGAAATGCCGCAAGGAAAGAAAACCTTGAGAAAATTAAGGCAAGAATCAATGCGGAAGTGTTGGCGGAAACCGGCGTCGATCTCGGATTCGATAACCCTCTTACCCTCGAAGAGAAACTGCAGAAACAATTGCAGATGTCGCGGGAGGAATGGAAAGAACACCAGAGAAAGCAGGATAGATCGGGGGAGGCAATGATGCTAATGATGCTGAAGGTGGCTGAGGCAATCCGCGCTGATGCCCCTGAAGGTGAAAAGGAACGTATTCAAGAACTCGAGGAAGATATCAGGCAAGCTACGAAGGAATTCCAACGAGAAGATCAGAAATTGGATGCTATGAAGGAACGGCTCGATGAGGAGTTGACCTCTTGGATGACGCCCGCCCAAAAAGAACAGCACGAGCAGGAAATGGAACAACGAAGAAAGGCTCAATTGAAGCAAGCCATCGAGATCCTCCAGCAAGGCGGCAAGCCCCCTTGGGAAGAAGCAGCGGAAGCCATCCGCGCCGGCAAAACCCCAAAACTCCCTATTAATCCTCCTCCAAGCGCCCCTTGACTTAAAACAAACAAGGAAAACGCCAGTTTACTAAACAAGCCAATTTTCCCGGGAGTTGGCTTTCTTTTTGATAGTTTGGCAAATAAGAAATTATAAGTTATTGACAAGCAAACCAACAAAGAACACGATGAAAATTACTGTGCCAGTGACGCGCGCTAGAATTTTGCGCTATGTGCCTCAGTTAGATCGAGAAATGAGATACGGAAGGTAAACAGAACGAACAATTAGAAGGGAGTTTTAGGATGAATGCGAATCGAGTTTTGGCGTGGTTTCTTTTTCTCTTTGTTTTTCTATGTATTGGGACAATGACCAACGCGCAGAGGTCAATAAGAGAACTTCTCCCTCTGCAAGATTTTCTGGAGTTGTGGACAGCTGCCGATCCGCAACCGGACGCTTCGCAGTCACCCTGCTATGAAAAACAAGTTACCGATTTGCATGCCCAACTAAAGCTCCAGAAATCATTGCTTGTTTCCTTCATTATAGATGTGGTAGGCACATTGGATGATGCTCCCTACCAAATTCCCGAACGCAAAGAATTTGAAAGTCTCGATCTGGATGCGGACTCTCAAATTAGAGACATTGCAAGCAGTTACAAAAGCGACGGAGCGTTGAATGCCGAACCTTACAAGGGATACATTGCCACTGAACGTGCATTTCGGAGCGTAATCCAGAAATATCAAAGGGCGTTGGATAGAGTGTTGCGTTTGCGTTTGGCAAGCATACACATTGAGGGGATGCATCTAATAGTAGAGGCCAATGCTTGCGCGCAGACTTTTCTTTTTCAGCGATCCACAGACTTAGCAAAGTGGGAGACGTTGAGCGAACACACCATCGAGGAAGACAATCTAAAAATCCCTCTCGACAAATCCTCCAAAGCCTCCTTTTACCGCATCCTCCCCATTGCCTAAAACAACGGATAAACACAAAACAGAAAAGCAAACGTGCCCAATTATCGGAATCAGTTTGGTAACGCTGGCAGGAATCTTCCGGCTAGCACAATTTGACAGCAGGGAAGAAGAAACAACAATAACCGTCACCAGGAAATCGACAGCCTCAAGCCAGTAAACAGTAGTCTATCCAGAAACAGAAAAACCACTCGATTACTTCTCGGCAGTTCTAAGAAGTCTATGAAATCCTCAACGAAGAAGGACGCGGCCACAACAATGCCATAGCGCTTCGGTTTCTTCGCAGTCTGCTTCGCTACAAGCACGCTTTGATGCTACTTGGAGACTGGTGGGATCCTTATTTTGGATACAGTCGAGAACAAGAGGCCGAGTTATACTACAATAGCATAGACGGTTGATTAGGCTCGTTGGAATGGCTAAACATGGAGTTCTTGACCGAAGAAGGCAAGGCGGGGCGTATCGCATCCGCGATTGTTTGGTAAACGAAGTGCAAGGCATGGAAGAACTGCCGAGCGAAGTTATGGACTATGGCAGTCGTACTGGTTTGAAGAGTTCTTCCCCGGAAGCACAGGGTTTGTTATCTGGGGAGGAAGAGATATTAGTTCCTTATGAAGGTTGGTATGAAGAGGCGCAAAATTCTTACGCCAATCAACACTATCACTTCCGATGGAGTATTGAAGAAGGCGATCCTTCTTTGAAAGCATTGATGCCCGAATTGTTTCCGCCTGTGAAAATCAAAGATGGTGTGTTAGTGAAAAAAATGGCGGGCCAGTCAAAGACTTCCCCGGCGCTAACTACCGCATCATCAACCACAAGCATGAGAATTTTCCCATGCCGATTAACGAAGACGGCACGATTCGCTTGCCGACGCTAGAAGAAACGGAACAAATGCGCGCTAATGGCCAAGTCAATCAAGATTGGTCCCCGATTCTTAGCGGCGCCGTGGATAGGGAAATGGATATGCCACCAGCAGAACTTGCGCCCAATCCTCCCGCAGAAAACAACTCCGCTAAATAGCTTGGGCGGATGTAAAAGTTCCATTCTCTGACAACTTACATGCTAAGGTGAAGAGGCCCTCTTCCATGCGCATCAGGGAAGTAGATGAGGGCAATAGGCTTTGCAACTTGCGCGATAGGGCAGAGGGATGGAAAGCGAAGGGCAAGTTTATCACATCGGGAAAGAATTAGGGAAGATGGTAGGTGTTTGTGGGAAAATCGTTTTGAGAGATATAGATGAGGCTAGGTTGCGTTGATGAATTCACAGAAGCAGGAATTGTCAGGGAAAGCTATCGCCAATCTGAATTGATCTAGGATGTGTAGTGAATTCTCAAGGGAGGATTGTTGGAGGTAAACATTTACTTTGGCTTTGTGCTGATTGGAAGAGGATGGGCATGAGGCGGGGGGATTAGTGGATGCAGGAGGCCTTGCGTCAGTGGGAAGAAACGGGCGGGCAATAGCCTTTTTGGGCTTTTCGTTTTTTGGTTTAGCGTTTGTTGAAAAGCTTGGGAGAGTGGTGTTTTTGATGTGTTGTAGTTTTCGCTTTGTCTGGGGTGCGCCATATAGGTTTGGAGTTTCATTCCCAAGCAAGTTTTAAAAACATGGGCGGAACGGACAAGTGGTTGCGGGGGGTATGTAGCGGAACATGTTTGCTTGAGATGACGTAGCAATTGGGTGGGATTAGAATCCGACGGAATCAAAAAGCGCTTTAGCGCCGATGGCGTCTTCTGCCGGCGGGTTGGGATGGAGCAGATGCTTCAGGTAGTCTATCGCGCTGTGAAAGGTGGCGATGGAGCGGGGCAACATGGCGCCGGCCGCGTTGGGGTGGCCTCCTCCTTGTAGGGTTTTGGCAATTTTCAGCGCTTCTCCGTTTCGGCTTCGAATGCTCATCGTTACCGGGCCTCCGGGTTTTTTGGACAGCGCGAACAAAGCGGCGTGCGGCGTATGTTTGTTTTCCAGCAAACGGTGCAGGATGTAATTGACGTCTCCGATGGAGGTTTCGACATAACCGAGTTCAGTAGTGATTGTCGTGACGCGATCTTTGCTCCAGTGGAATCCGATGGGGTCTTCAATTTTACGCTTGAGAGACATGATTTCCAAAAGCGGATGATCCAGCAAACTTTCCAGGCGGTTGCCAAAAAGTTTATAGAGGGGACGAAAGTGATAGGTTTTGACAATCCGGGCGTATTCCGAGGCTAAGTCGAATTCGGGGTGATCGCTCAGGTAGAGGTCGGCGACGTTCGCCAGATGAGCCAAGCGTCTCAAAATTTCGTTGCCGCCACCATGTTTTGCCAATAGTTCGTAGCACAGTTGGGCGGCGGAATATCCGGTATCGTGAATCAGAGTGGCGAATTCAGGACGGTGTTCGGCAATGTGGTGATCGACGATCATCCAGTTTTTCCGATCCATTTTTTGTTCGAAGGCCAAGTCGCTCACCCAAGCGCGGCTGGGGAATCGTTTGAGCGTTGCCCAAGGACTGGAAGAGAGAGGTTCCAGCGGAACTTCAAGGTTGAAAAGAGTTTTAGCCAGGCGTTGGAGGAGGCAGCCGGAAATAAAGCCGTCCAAATCGCCATCGTGAGTGAAAATGATTTCTGGTTGCGGCAAGGAAAACATATCTCATTCGCAGTTTGAAAAAATTCTTTCTATCGCGACAGTTGTCGGGCCGTCGCCAATAGTGTTTGACAGTGCATTTGGAAAGGCAAACCGGCTTCCACAACGTCCCAACAATAACGGCCGATTTTTCCTTTCGCAAGACATTTTGCGCAAAACTTTCAAAAAAAATCATGCATTCTCATGGATATTCCACTGAGTGCGAGCCGGATGACTTTGGGATGCGGCGCTCTGGTATCGCTCGTTCAGGGGAAATTTCTGCGCGCCATTAACCGGGAGAAATGCCTTTGCCACTGCTGGAAAACGTGCTTTCCCACATCTCAACTCAAGGCGGAAAACAAAGCGGGATAAGTGACGATTTGATCAAGGAGTCTGAGGAGAACCTTTCGCCAGTCGATCTGTCAACTCCATAAATTGCGGAAATCCTTCTTAAGTGCTTCTTAAGCGCGTTCATCTCAATTTTCAAAGATTTATGCAGCGACAGCAAGTCGTCGCCAAAGAGGTTTCTAGACTTTCTTTAGATTATATTAGCTGTGGTTAATCTCAATCACAGAATTGGCAGATTGTAATTTTTAGGTAGTTTCTCCGTCCTGAATCGTCTGTATCTTCAAGGTGAGGTGTGTATAAAGTGTATTGTCATTTGCGGAGAGATATTCCGTTTTGTTTAGATTGATTCGAGCATGCGCTTGTGTCACGAGTGCACGGCCTTCCATCTTAAAGGGCAGGCCAACCCGAAGAACACCATTGTGAACGTCGTCAATGCAACGGTAACACTTCAGATTCTCTCCTTCAACCACAGCCTGAGGCATGTCCCAAGGCCAGTTGTGGTAGATATTGTAGCACATCGGCGAGAAAAAGTTCTCGTGATCCTCCGCATACATATGGCTAGCGATTCCAACTTGTTTGAGATTGCTGAGGCATCGCATCTGCTTGGTTTTTTCTTTGACTTTGGAAAGCGCCGGCAACAGCACTCCCCGCAAGAATGGCAACGATGGCAATCACTACCAAAAGATCAATTAACGTAAACCCGACGCAGAAGAGCCGCCCAGCAATGCGCTGGTTGAACGAATCTAAAAAAGAAAAATTGGGTGTTATGTCGACATTAGATCCGATGTCGGCTCGTTTATCATTATGAATTTCAATACGCGCTGAAGAAAAATTCTCCACCGGCTTTTTGATGACGGTCCCGTTTTTCAGGCTAGAACTCAAAGCGATTCTCATCTATTGAGTCCGGCAAAGAAGAGATTTATCTAGACGTCGCCGTGCAAAAAGGCCTTTGTCGTCTCCGTAAAACATCAAGCGTCCGGAAGATTCCCCCCGGCAACAAGTGTTTTCGAGGGATGCATCATAAGGTTACATCTCTCCAGAGTGCACGCACCCAAAAGGATCAAAACGCCGAGTTTGACAAAAACTACTTGTCAATGGTAAAGATTTTGCGCGAGCGGAGAATTGCAAACCCTCGCCGGCTGGGTAATTGTGTTGCCGTCTGCCATCACCAAAGAGAGAGGTTCTTCTCTTTCCGGACGCTGATTTTATTCAAAGTTTTGGCGGAAATTCAAGTGTGTTCGCTGCCGATATCGACCAGCATTCAAGGAATTCGAGCGGACTGTGATCAGCTGACGTGGTTTTCAACTTGGCAAGCGATATAAAAAGCACCCATAAGCAAAAGATGTAAAAACCCTCATTTCTCAAGCCAATTCCGAAGACTAACTCCGAAATCGAGATTCAATTAGCCGTCGGCGGACGGCAATATCGGAGTGAACGCGAATCTGCCGTTATATAGTTTTCAACATCGAAAACCTCCGAAAATCCACTTCAGATTCCTTTTGGATAATAACCTGATTCTAGAATTTTGCTCAGGTAATTTGATCAGGTAATCCGACTGTCCTGACACGATCCGCTTCTCGAACCGTGCGCAGATAATCTTTTTCGACGGATTCTGGATCACTCTCATCAGCAAACCCTCTAGCATTGCAAATTCGCTCTTAGTCTCAATCTAGTGCAATGAAATAGGTTGGCATCCGAAGAGGAAAATGGAAGTCTGATCTAGGGCCATTTGAAACTTCAGCATTTTCCACTCTGTTGGTTTCCACCAGACCCTATTGATGCCGTACGAAAGGATAAACTTATGGGTCGTTTTGTTTTTCCAGCACATTTCTATTGTTATGAAATTGGTGTAATTGATATAATTTGTGGTTCTTCGAATTCGGCACTACCCTTGCAAGATTTTGAGCGCAGAAAAATAGCTTGTCTGGATTATGTTTTTGATCCAATCCGTATAATCCTGATTAATCGCCGGTGGGAAGATCCGTCGAATTCGTCCCCATATATCAGGGCGTCAAAGCATTTGTCTTTGGCTGCTCATGCGGAATGTTTTGCGGGACTATACCTTGACACCCGCCAAAGTCGAAAGTAACATGGAGACAAGAACGACGATGACGGCTACCACGAATAAAAGCGTGTTCCCATTAACGAGCGCTTTGAAGAAGATACGGTGAAATTTCTTTCCTCACATAAATCCGCCGCATCGATGACTAGTAATCTGCAGACAAAGCCCAACCTCCGAACTTGATGATTTGCCAAGTTCTGGGGATGAAAGAGCTGATTGGCTATCTTGCGGACAAAGGGCTTGCTTTCGTTCTCCATGTGTTGGCAAAGCAAAGGAAGAGTTTTCCCCTCCGGGATTTCTCTTTTTGACGCTCTCTTTGCAAAATTAGAGGCCAGTAGCCGGGGATTCGCAATCATGGATTTGCAATCAGCAAGATGGGATGGCGCACTTTGCTGTTTTCAATAAACTTTCTTTCCTCTTTTCTCTCCTTTTGCATTTTGAGGTTGGACGCGAGATGGACAAGAGACTGCTAACAAGCCATATCATATTGCGAAGCACTGCTTGCCGCCGAGCGAATAAGTGTTTCTCCAAAAGCATAAATCCCATTGCGGATTGGATTATGGACTGATTTCCAATTGCCGATTCTTGGGATTTAGAAACCAATTCGTTAGACGAGGATGGACTTCCTTTGCGGTCGTTTATTCGTTGTTTCATTCCAAGAAGGATGGAACATGATGAAGAGCTTCCCATTGTTTGCGTCAATACTGGGCAACGAGCAACAAGCAATACATCTCTTTTATCTGTGTTGGTAGTTGTGTCGTTTTCTTCTTTGGTTTGTTTTGGCGCAAAGCCAAGGGCAGTTGTGTATTGATGTCCACCATAGCTAAGACAACGCCGACACGCTCTGGGTGTTTAGGGGTTCTTCCACTACGGCGACCCAAAGTGTCCTCCAAAGCATCCCCACCTCCGCAATCTCTAATCATTACCATAGCCGAGAGGCTTGGGAACTCCTTCAATAACGGACATATTTACGATGTCAACAAGCTCAACGATACCAACTTTCCACATTCATTCTTGTTTGCTATCTCTAAGACCCAAGACATTGATTCAATAAGAAAGAGAATTCTGGGCGGAGGCTGAACCATCATCACTCTCGCCGCCAGTGCCACTAACATTTCGGGGGTCATGAACGGCACTAACAGCCGCATTATGGATCGTCTTTTTATGGACTATGATAATCCATACGATGTCGTTGGGATGAGCGTATCTGGAGGCAGTTTGTTCTATTTCACCGATTAGACTTCTTGTTAGGTAAGAGCGGGCTGGAGTGATTTGTGGTTCGCAAATTCAGTTGTGTAGTTGTGCCTTTGATTTGGTTGCGCTGGGTTTTGTGGTTGTCTCGTCTGCAAAGGGAGGGAAGGCGCATTCCAGCAATCTGTGATTTGCGGATGGGAATTGCTTTTTCTCTAATCTCGTTTTCAAGAGAGTTGGGAAGCGGTGTTTTTAGAGTCACGAATTAGGAATTGGGAATGACGAATTGGCGGTGGGTGGCCGGCAAGATTGGAGGGAGGATCGAGAGTGTTCATGGATTTGTGGTTAAGAGGCTTGTGATCTGCAGTTGATCTAGCGGCTGTTGTCTATAAACTAAATGACTAAACGGCGATTGAGTTTTTAACTTCGTTTCTATCTTTTTAGAAGTGGAATTTTTTTGTTTCATAACGAATGATGAATTGGAATTGTAGGAATGATTCCTAGTTGGCGGATTGTTGTTTCTGTCGAACTGCCTTTGTCTGCGCGGTGATTTTTCGTCGGAGTTGTCCGCAGGCGGCGTCGATGTCGTGGCCTTTTTCTCGCCTTAGTGTGGCGGGAACTCCGCGATGGCGCAGGGCTTGGAAAAAGTGTTTTTGTTGTTCGATGGAGGGGCGTTGCCATTTCAATTCGGCCACGCGGTTGTAGGGGATTAGATTCACTTTGGCGCGGAGGCGTAGGGCGAGTTTGCTCAGAGGCTTGGCCAGCGTTGGGTCGTCGTTGACGCCTTCGATCAGGATGTATTCGAGGGTGATTTTTTTACCGCGTTTTTGCGCGTAGTATTCGCAGGCCGCCGTCAATTCGGATATGGGGTAGCGGGAGTTGACGGGCATGATTTTCCGGCGGACTTCGTCGGTGGGGCCGTGCAGGGAAACGGCCAAGCGATATTGTGCTGGCTCGTCGGCTAATCGGCGGATTTGCGGGGCGAGGCCGCTGGTGGAAATGGTAATGCGCCGGGCGCCGATGCCGACGCCCCAGTCTGCGTTCAGGATGTTTAGGGCGGTTTGCAGATTTTCGTAGTTGGCCAGCGGTTCGCCCATGCCCATGAACACGAGGTTGTTGATGAATCGCCCGGACGTTGCGCATTCGGGGATTGGCGGAGATTTTCTGCCGGCGGTGGTTTTGGTTTCAGGGAGGGCTTGGTTTTCCGTCGCAAGCACTTGGCCGACGATTTCGTCGGGAGTGAGGTGGCGTTTCCAACCTTCCAGTCCGCTGGCGCAAAAGCGGCAGCCATAGGCGCAGCCGACTTGGGTGGAGACGCAGAGGGTTTTTCGGTCAGCGGCGGCGCCTGTCCGGTTCGGGCTTGCGGGAAGGAGAACGCTTTCGACGAAGTCTCCGTTGGATAGACGCCACAGATACTTTTGGGAAGTGTCGGCGGAGGTTTGTCGCCGCGCCAAAATGGGCAGACCGACGTCAAAATTTTTCGCCAAGTCTTCCCCCAGCGATTTGGGCAAGTTGCGCATTGCCCGCCAAGAATCGACTCGCCGCGCATAAAGCCAGCGGAGAATCTGATCGGCACGGAATCGGGGGTAGCCATTGCGGAACAGCCAAGATTCTAGTTCCCGGCGATGTTGGGAGCGGATGTTTTTGCGTGCGGTTTGGGGCTTTGGCGGTTTTTGAGAGGCTTCGGTCATCATTCTTTGGCGTAGTATTTGTTGGCGTAGTCTTGCACCATTCTCCAAGTGCTGTATTTGGGCGGGAGGGTAGCCATTGCTCGGCGAATTTTTTGGATCCATTGTCGGGGAATGCCGCCGCCGTCGCGATTGAAGAAGCACGGCACGACTTCTTCGGTGAGCGTTCGGATAAGGTTGGCGCCATCGACGCGGTCTTGGGCTTCAATGGTATCGGGATGCGAGTCCGGTCCGATGGCGAATCCGTTGGCGCCGTCGTATCCCTCTCTCCACCATCCGTCTAGGATGCTGAGGTTGAGGCATCCGTGGGGAGCGGTCTTTTGGCCGCTGGTGCCTGAAGCTTCTAGCGGACGGCGCGGCGTGTTCAACCATACGTCGCAGCCGGATACCATTTGCCGCGCTACGTGAACGTCGTAGTTTTCGATGAATACAAAATGTCCCGTCAATTCGCTGTGTTTGCTCAAGTGAATAATATGCTGGAGGATTTTTTTGCCTTCGTCATCTCGCGGATGCGCCTTGCCGGCGAAGAGGAACTGCACGGGACGTTCTTTGTCCTTCACCAGTTCGACCACTTTTTCAAACTGGGCGAAAGCCAGCGCCGCGCGTTTGTAGGAAGCAAATCGGCGGGCGAATCCAATCGTCAGGGCGTCCGCGTCCAGCAAGTGATCGAAGGCGACGTAGTCGCCGGCGGTCAGGCTGTGTCCTTGCATGAGAAGACGGCGTCGGGTGAATTCCAAAAGTTCCCGGCGCAGGCGATAGCGCAACGCCCAGATTTCTTCGTCCGTGATCCAATCCCGATCCAGCATCCGCTCCCAGAACGCGGGAGAGTGGGCGTTCTCCTCCCAGTCGTCTCCTAAACGCCGTCTCCAGAAGGATCGCACCGTTCCCTTCATCCAGCCCAGAAGGTGAACGCCGTTGGTTACGTGGCCGATGGGCACCTCCTCTACCGTTTTGCCGGGATAGAGCGGCTGCCACATGGCTCGGCTTAACTTGCCGTGCAGTTCGCTGACGCCGTTGGCCGCGCAAGACATGCGCAACGCGAGAACGGTCATGCAGAAAGGCTCGGCGGCATCACCGGCGTTTACCCGCCCCAAATCCATCAGCGTTTCGGGACCAATGTTCAACCGGCTGGCGAATTTATGGCCGGCGAATTGAACTAAGTCACTGCTAAAACGATCGTGGCCGGCCTCCACCGGCGTGTGCGTTGTGAAAATGCACTCTTTTTTCGTCTCGGCCAGCGCCCTCTCAAAGGACTGTCCGGCGGCAATTTTTTCCCGCGTCAGCTCCAACGCCAAAAAAGCGGCGTGACCCTCGTTCATGTGCCAAACCGATGGCGATATTCCTATTTGGCGAAGCAGGCGCACTCCGCCGACGCCCAGCAAAATCTCCTGCATAATGCGCGTGGAGGCATCGCCGCCGTAGACTCGTTTGGTCAGATCGCGATAGTGATCCTCGTTTTCGAGCAGGTTGGCGTCCAACAAATACACCGGCACCCTTCCTACGTTCGCCCGCCAAGCCCGAAAACGCACTTGGCTGGCCGCAATCCGCACGGCGCCGATTATCGGCTCGCCCCTGCCGTCCAGAACCGGATCAATCGGCAGGCGCTTGGGGTCCAGCAACGTATAATACTCCGTCTGCCAGTTGTCCTGATTAATCGCCTGCATAAAGTAGCCTTCCCTGTAAAACAGGCTGACCCCCACCAACCCCAAACCCAAATCGCTGGCCGACTTTGCGTGATCCCCCGCCAGCATTCCCAATCCGCCCGCCGCAATCGGCAACGTCTCATGAAATCCAAACTCCGCCGAAAAATAGGCCGCCGGACGATCCTTCAAATGCGCCATGTTTTCCGCGCCCCAAGTTTTCTCTTCGCGCATGTAAGCCTCAAACCGGGCGATTACCTGCCGCACTCGCTCCGCAAAAGCCGGCTCTTGAAGGCGCGCCCGCAGCTCGTAGTCCGAAACTTCGTGCAACACCGCCACCGCGTTATGATAAAGATTGCGCCAACTCCGCGGCGAAAGATACTGAAACACATCCTGCGCCTCTTGATTCCAAGTCCACCAAAGATTCTTCGCCACCCGATGCAGCCCGTCCACCAAATCAGCCAACGCCGCAGCACTCAGCGGCTTTGCATTCCTTTCCATATCGTCCGTCAAAAAAATTCCAAAACACCCAACGTTGCCCAAAGCATCGCCGCGCCTCCGCGCAAGAGAAAACAACAATCCACAAAAAAAGACAACTGCCGCTTGCTCTCAATCCTCCAATAAATCAAAAATTAATTCACGTCGCCCCTCGCCGCCGAACCGCAAAAAAAGATTGACATAGAAACGCTCAGCGACGTTGAATTCACCAAAACACTCACCTGCAAACCAAAATATCTTCGACATCATGAAACCTGCAAACCCTTCCCAACGACGCAAACGATTGGCCTTCACCCTCATCGAACTGCTGGTGGTAATCGCCATCATCGCCATTCTGGCCGGCATGCTCCTGCCCGCCCTCGCCAAAGCCAAAGAAAAAGGCCAGCGCATCCACTGCCTCAACAACCTCCGCCAAATCGGCCTCTACATGCACCTTTACACCGACGACAACGAAGACTATTTCCCCGCTCACAGGGACAACCTTAATGATGGCGGTGGAAACGACGCCGCTTACGACTGGTGGGGGCCCGCCATCACAGGAAGCACCAACCAGCTCACCAACATGTTCCGCTGTCGTTCCCTCAAAGGCCGCCGCCAAGACCTCGGCGTCCAATGGGAATGGGCTTTCAATGGCCACAAAGTGGGCTACGGCTACAATGGATTCTTCCTCGGTTCTCATTTACATACAGGCCATTATCCGGTGACAGTCAATGGAGTCGCTGTGGGCAATCACGTCAAATTCAAACGTTCCGGCGTTCGCAGTCCCACGGAAAACCTCGTTGTCGGCGACACCATGCCCAAACGCGGCAATGTTTGGGCCATGAGCCTTTGGTGGCCGTTTTCGGGATTTAAGGACCCAGCACAGGATCGTTTCGAAGGCATTGACCCCAACCGCCATCAAGGCGGCGGCAACGTAGTTTTCAACGACGGCCACAGCGAATTCCGTAGAAACGAACAAATCAACCCGCCCAATGATCCCGCCCGAACCGGCACGGACGTGAACCTTGAATTTTGGGATCCCAAACAGCGCAAACGCGGCTTCGCCCTGCCGCATTAGCGAAGTTATCCGGCTCTCGTTTGCCTTTGTGGAATTGGAGATTTTGTTTCTCTTTCATGTTTGTCAGCGATTTTCCCGCTTCGTTGGGATTGCCCGCTTGGCAGTAGACGCAAACAAACTTTGTTTTTATGGAAAAAATGCCCACGTTGGATGCAAATTCATCTTCCCATTCCGTGCGCCGTCATTTGCGTCTGGACGTCGCCGATTACGATCAATCCATCCGCCGCTTCATTCCGGGATATGAAACCATGCTTCGCGTCGCGGCCGAGCAAGTTGCCTCCGTCGTCGCCGATCTTGTGATTGATCTTGGCACCGGCACGGGCGCGCTTGCCGAAGCAATTCTATCCACCGGCAAAGTCGGCGCCGTTGAATTGTTCGACGTCGATCCAGAAATGCTGAAACGCGCGCGCGTTCGCCTCTCGCGTTTTCGGAATCAGACGCGCTTTTGGGAACGTTCTTTTGAATCGCCTCTTCCGCCCTGCAACGCTGTCGCCGCCTCCCTTGCGCTCCATCACATTCCGGCCATAGAGCAAAAACAAACCTTATATCGCCGCATTGACAACGCGCTTTTGCCCGGCGGAATCTTTGTGAACGCCGACGTCGCCTTGCCGCCAAAGCCAAAAGAACGCGAAGCCGCCTACCGCGCTTGGACAAATCATATGGCCTCCTGCGGCATCGACGAAACCCAAGCCAAACGGCACTTTCAGCAATGGGACAAAGAGGATACCTACTTTTCGATCCCAGAAGAAATCACGGCCATGCAATCCGCCGGATTCGACGCCCGCTGCGTATGGATCGAAGGACCGGGAACAGTGTTGACCGGGCGAAAGCAGACTCATTGAGCGCTTTGGATTCGAAAAACGCATTCTTCGCGCCCGCCAAAAATTTTACGAGAAATTCCAGAGTTGACAGATTCGGATAGAAATCAAAATAATATCAAACACATATTAAAAAGGAATCTATTCTATGAGCGAATCCAAATCCGCGCATCGACAGAAGACCATTGCCACTTCCGGCGGCTGGGGTTGCCTTGCTCTCAACCTCGCCGTTCTCCTTGGCGGAGCCGCCTCCGTTTTCTTGGCCATCCTTGCCGGCGCCAAAGACTTTTGGCCCGACGTCTTTTCCATCCTTCTCCTCGTTGCGGGAATTTTGATGATGATTTCAGGGGTCGTCTTGCTCTGCGGCCACTTCACTTTGCAACCCAACGAGGCCTCCGTGCTAATCCTCTTCGGCGACTACAAAGGCACGGAAATCCGCAGCGGATTTCATTGGGCCAACCCCCTCTACACGAAAAAGAAAGTCTCTTTGCGGTCTCGCAACTTGGATGGCGACAAACTCAAAGTGAACGACAAACGCGGCAACCCCATCGAAATCGCCGCCGTCGTTGTCTGGCGCGTCCGAGACACTGCTCAAGCCGTCTTCGACGTCGACGACTACGAACACTTTGTGCGCATTCAAAGCGAGTCCGCCGTGCGTCATCTGGCCAACAGCTACGACTACGACCACGGCGAAAACGACGAAATCACACTCCGCAGCGGCGGCGAAGAAGTTACCCTTGCGCTCACCGCCGAACTCCAAGCTCGCTTAAACAAGGCCGGCGTCGAAGTCCAAGAAGCCCGCATCACCCATCTGGCCTACGCTCCGGAAATCGCCCAAGCCATGCTTCGCCGCCAGCAAGCGGAAGCCATAATTGCCGCCCGCCGAAAAATCGTTCACGGCGCCGTCAGCATGGTAGAAATGGCGCTCCACGAACTTGCCGAAAAACAAGTCGTCGAATTCGATGACGAGCGCAAAGCCGCCATGGTTGGCAACCTCCTCGTCGTGCTTTGCGGCGAGGCCGAAGTCCATCCCGTCGTCAACACCGGAACCCTTTACCAATAAAACCGCGGGAACGAAACTCGCCATACCGATCATTCCTCCATCGCCGTAATACTTGCCGTGGGCTTGCGCAAAACATTCCTCCTTCGCATAGACCCTTCCCTATGGAAGGAAATCGAGGCTTGGGCGCAGCAAGAACTCCGAAGCGTCAACGGCCAAATTGAGTTTCTCCTCCGTCAGGCCGTCCAAAAAAGACGCGGCAACAAAGACAAAAACTGGACTCCCCCCAAAGCCAAAGGAAACCAAAATTTTCCGAAGCAGGGGAATATGTAAGCGCTATACAGTCTTGCCTCATGGATTACAAAACAAGAAAGCGCAATCAAAGAAGTGTAAGAGTCCGAAACGACGAAGTTGTCAAATCACGAATTTAAAACATCTAGTGGTGGAAAACACTCTTAAATATATAAAGACAGTTATATATTCGTCGCCATAAAAGTGAAGTGAGCGCCGCTAATGTTTTTATCAACAACCGGCGCGCCTTGCGGTTTATAGATATTGAGGAAACCTACCTTTCCAATTTTTCATAGGCAGTATTTTATTATACGATTGGTTTTCTAGGTCAAGCGCAGTGGATTTTGACATGGAGTTGTTATCCAACGACGAGGCTTTGGGGCGATTTCTGGAGCGGATAGAAGGGCGGGGCATCTCGCTTTACCCGGCGCAAGAGGCGGCGATCTTGGAGTTGTATGAAGAGAAGAACGTAATACAAAACACGCCGACGGGTTCGGGAAAGTCTCTAGTGGCGTCGGCCTTGCACTTCAAGTCGCTCGCGCAGGGAAAACGCTCGGTTTATACCTGCCCGATTAAGGCTTTGGTGAACGAAAAGTGGTTGGCGTTATGCCGGGAGTTTGGACCGGAAAACGTCGGCCTCAGTACGGGAGACGCCACAGTCAACCGGAACGCCCCGATTTTATGTTGCACGGCCGAGATTTTGGCGAACATTGCCTTGAAGTCGGGCGACAACGCCGGCATAGAAGACGTCGTTATAGACGAGTTCCATTACTATTCAGATCGGGACAGAGGAGTCGCTTGGCAAATTCCTCTGCTGACTCTCACAAAATCTCGCTTTCTACTTATGTCCGCTACGCTGGGCAACACTGATTTTTTCGAGAAAGCTCTGACAAAGCTGACGGGCAAACCCACGATCTCGATACAAAGCGCAGAGCGTCCAGTTCCTCTTGAATTCCACTACAGCCAAAAGCCGCTGGCGCAAACGGTGGAGGAACTTGTCCGCCAAGACAAATGCCCTCTTTATATCGTGCACTTTACCCAGTTGGAAGCCGCGCAAAACGCCCAAGACTTTGCCAGCATCAACGTTAGTTCAAAGGAAGAAAAGCAAGCTCTCGCCGAGGCGATTTGCGGATTTCGGTTTAACAGCGCATATGGGCCGACATTAAAGAAATGGCTGCAGCACGGCATTGGGATTCACCACGCCGGCCTACTACCCAAATATCGCATCCTTGTGGAGCAACTTGCCCAGAAGGGGTTGCTCAAGGTTATTTGCGGCACGGACACCCTTGGCGTTGGCATCAACGTTCCCATTCGCACGGTTGTTTTTACTCGCTTGTGCAAATACGACGGCCAAAAGACCGGCATTGTTACCGCGCGCGACTTTCACCAAATTTCCGGACGCGCCGGACGCAAGGGGTTTGATGACCGCGGCTGGGTGATTGCGCAAGCGCCGGCGCACGTTGTGGAAAACCTCAAGCTCGAACAAAAAGCCGCCAAGACGGGCAAGAAGTTTGTGAAACGCAAGCCGCCAGAACGGAATTTTGTTTCTTGGGACGAGAAGACGTTTCAGCGGCTCATTCAATCTCCGCCGGAAACTCTGATTTCTCGATTTCAAGTCTCTCACGGCATGCTCATTAACGTTTTGGGACGCCGCGAAGATGACGGTTGCTTCGTTTTGCGTCAGATCATCCGGGATTGCCACGACTCCCCGAATCAGAAGAAAACTCACGCCCGACGCGCTTGGCAGCTTTTTCGCGCCTTGCTCAAAAAAGAAATCATTCAGCTCCCGGCAAAGGGTGAAAAGAAAGATCGCGTTCGGGTCAACGTGGAACTTCAAGAAGACTTTTCAATGAATCAAGCGCTCTCCCTTTACCTCCACGAAACCATCGAATTGCTCGACGCTGAATCTGAAGACTATCCTCTTACAGTGATTAGCATGGTTGAATCTATATTAGAAGATCCTGTGATTATCTTGTGGAAGCAGTTGGATAAAATAAAAGCCCAAGCCGTTGCGGAGATGAAGGCGAAAGGTCTGGATTACGATCAGCGCATGGAAGAACTCGAAAAGCTTGAATACCCAAAGCCGAATCGCGACTTCATCTACCAAACCTTCCACGAGTTCGCCAAACGCCACCCTTGGGTCGGCGAAGAAAACATCCGCCCCAAATCCGTCGTCCGGGAAATGTTTGAAACCTTCCGTTCTTTTGACGACTATGTCAAAGACTACTCGATCCAACGAGCCGAAGGCCTTCTCCTGCGCCACATTTCCAGCGTCTATAAAACCCTCGCCCAAACCGTTCCCAACAACAAAAAAAACGACGGCATCCGGGAGATCGAGATGTATCTTAGAACCATCCTCCAACAAACCGACTCCAGCCTGATAGAAGAGTGGGAGCGAATGAAAGACTCCGCATCCCAAGCCGCAAAGTCCGTCAAACCATCTGAGACGATCCCCGCGCAAAAAGCGGACATTACCCGCGACGAAAAAACCTTCACCGCGCGGATTCGGCAAAGTGTTTTCTTCTTTCTACGAAGCCTGGCCGCCGGGAAAGTTCAAGACGCATTGGACGCTCTGGCCTCAGAGAATTCCAAACCCGACAATTCCTCATCTCCAAGCCCAGCCGAGCTCGAACGGCAACTCAAAGCCTACCTTCAGAATCGTCAACGCATTCGGCTCGACCCCGAAGCCCGCAACCAACGCCATAGCCGAATTCAAAAACAAGCCGACCGCCAAACATGGCATCTTCACCAAACCCTTGTCGATCCAGAAGAAAAAAACGATTGGTGCGCCGAATTCGCCATCAACCTCCCTCAATCCAGAAAACAAAACCGCCCCGCCATCGCCTTTGTTCGCCTCTACACAATATTAGACAGCTGAGACGCGCACCCAAATGATTGGTTTTAGTGCGATATCTATGCGCAACATATTCTTGAAAAACCAGAGAACAATTAAAATCCGCCTCTACATAATGGAGGCGGGCAGGAGTCCCCATTACTTGAACAGTTTTCCCAGCATTCGCCCTGAAACCTTCCCAGCGGCGCGGCGGGCAATGCGGCGAGCGATGCGCCCTTTTTTGATTGCGTTTACGTCGCCCAATATTCTTGCAATTCGATACAGCCAGCTTCGAGTTTTATTAATGCTCATAAGAATCTATTTGATAGCTCAAAAACAAACGCACCATAATCCATTTTGGATTCGATGTAAAATTAAAAAAATAAACCGAATGCGCCTGGCGTTGCGAGTTTTCAAAATTCAAAGCCGCAAAATCCCGCCGCAGAATGAACTGGGAAAGAAGGCCGAAGTCCGCAATTCTCCTCCAAGAGGCCTTCCTCGCCGCAAAAACAACTCTTCTATTGGAGTCAAGGCGGACAGGAAAAACCGTGTTCCAAGAATGATTTAGTTCTGTCCGCCTAAATGAACATCGCCGATTTACGCAGAGAATACGCCGAAGCTAGCCTGAGCAAAAAGGACATGGTCTCCAATCCCATCGCTCAATTCGGACTCTGGCTCGACCAAGCCTGCCAAGCGAAGATTTTGGAGCCAAACGCTGCGACTCTGGCCACCGTCGATCCAGACGGCAAACCGTGGACGCGGACCGTTCTGGCAAAGGGCTTTGGCAAAGAGGGATTCCTCTTCTTCACCAACTACGAAAGCCGCAAAGCCAAACACATAGCCTCCAACAAAAACGTCTCTCTGTTGTTCCCGTGGCTCGCTATTGAACGCCAAGTGATTATCCATGGACGCGCCGCAAAAATCTTGCCAAAAGAATCCCTCCAATACTTCCAATCTCGGCCAAAAGGCAACCAAATCAGCGCTTGGGCGTCCCCGCAAAGCCAAGAGATCCCCTCGCGAAAATTCCTGACGATCCAATGGAACAATATAAAACGAAAATTCGCCGACAAAGAAATCCCCCCGCCTCCGTTCTGGGGCGGCTACCGAGTCGTTCCGCAAACCATCGAATTCTGGCAAGGCGGAAAACACCGCATCCACGACCGCTTCCTGTACACCCGCCAAAACAACGGCCGCTGGCAAATCCAACGTCTCGCCCCCTAAAAATCACCGACAACACAAAACCCTCCCTCGCCTTCTTCCTTCCGTTATCAATCCGTCAAAATGAACACAACGTCAACGACGCCGGCTTCCTTTCCCAGCCTCGCTACCATGTCCTCTTTGACCCTCAAACCTCCGGCGGACTCCTCTTCGGCATCCCCTCCCCCAAAGCCGACAACTGCCTGCGACAACTGCGCCAAGCCGGTTGGAAACACGCCCAAATCATCGGACGCATCCTCCCCCAAACCGCCCGCCAACCACAACTCACCCTGCGCCCATAAACCCCTAATCCTCCATCTCTCCAAAAAGCCACCGCAGACGAAAAACAACCGCCAACCGCAAGCAATAAAAAAAACCAAAAACCAAAGCGAAGTTTTTGGAATCCTTTTCTAAAAAACTATTGTCCCTCGCATTCCGTTTGCTCAGGCTTGCCTCTGTTCATTGTCGACTTCCTTTCCTCCCAAACATTGCTCTGAGGTTTGCCGTCCTGCCAGAGTTGGCCGTCTGCGGCATCGTCTGTCTTCACACTTCCCGCATCCATGCCTCTGCTTGGGCGACTCGATAGAATGGCCGGGCATCTCCTTAGACGTTATGCGAATTATCACCTTCCTCTTGTTGCTGTATAATTTGGTTGCCTTCTTGCACTGTTTTAGTGCGCTAGTTGTGGAAACGAAAACAGCAGAACGCCTCCTTCGGCAAAGGAAAAACACCGAGCAACGTCTTGCTGTTTCTTCCTAAAAATCCTCATCTCACTTGCTCCCGACAACCCAACCATCCTCTCACAAACACATAAAACACAAATCCTTGAACCAATCAATATCCACACTTTAAAAACCCGTTGTCAATGTCATCCAAAAATCCCCAAAGAATTCCCCAAAAAGAAAAACAAATTCCCTCTCTTTCCTCTAAAAATTCGCCAAAAATTATGCATTATCTCGAAGAAAAAAATTACTTTCTTGTTGACGTCTCGTTTCTTTTTGTCAATCTGTCGCCATGTTCCGATTCGAAATGCAGGTGTGGGGTACTGCTTTTCGGCCTCAAACGCCGACGCGGGCGTCTTCTTCAACTGCTCGTAGCATTCACTCACAACAACGTTTGACTAATTCAATCCAATGACAAAAAACTCTTTTTCACGTTTGACGACTCTCGGCCTTGTCGGAGTCTTCGTGGCGGTTTTGACCGTCACTCAACCTCGGGGAAATACGATTTACACCTATGACCCCAATACGAGCAAAATCACGGAGGCTTGCTTCTCAACTCTTGAAGTTGACTGCACGAACTGCACGTCTAGTGAATGTCCGGTTCCCGACCACGGCGGAGTGGACTTGGACAACGGCGTAGAACCTGATGCTGAAGGCACGCCTGCCGGATGCGGCTCTTTTCTCCTCGAGACAGAGAAACCAGTCCTTGTTTACAACTACGTGAACGTTTACGGAGCTGAACATTACTGGTACCGATACCGAAACAAAAAAAACAAAATTGTCGAAGATGACGGTTACTTTTGGCAGTACGGGCATTGCATCGCCGCCAAAGACGGGGAAAGCAACAGTGAACTCGTCAAGCGGATACGCAAGGCAATCAAAAATCTTCAAGACGAGTTTGTCGAGGAAATCAAAGACGCTTGGGCTGGCTATCACAACGACCTTGCGGACGCTCTGTCGGATGCGAACAGAAATGCACTCATTGGAATGGGTGCATCTGTCGCTGCTGGCGGAGGATCTACCTACTTTATTGCGGTTTCTGCTGTTTGCTACGATTACTATGATGCGACGCGTGACGCCAAATACGAGTTGTTTGACGAATGCGATGACGCCAATGCGGATTTCTCGGAAGCGGTCAAAAACTTAAGGTAACAGAAAGGAGAAGAAAAGCCATGAAGATAAAAAACCGATGGATGCGGTGGTTCTTCGGTCTGGAGCCGGCTCCTGTTTTTGTTGTTGTTCCCGCTGCTGTGGCTATTATTTTAGTCGTTGTTTTCACGGACAAAGCGAGCATTAAGCGCTTGAAGTCCCATGCGAGCGATTACGGCCAGCGCATTCGGAAGATGGAACGTCAGATGCCTGATTTTGCGAGGAAGGATTCCGTGAAGCCGATTTCCTTTGCGTATTCTTTTTACTTTGCAAAAGGGGAGGATGTGGCAGAATCGGCGGAAGGAACGGAGGCTTTTGAAAGCGAGGCGGAACGGCCGGTTTCGTCCAGTTTCGTTCAAGTGGACGATGTGGACGTCGATTTGGAATCCATGAACGACGAAGAGTATCAGGATTGGATTATGGGGCAGGTTCCTGAGAGCGACCGTCCGCATCTGGCTGAAATGTTTCAACGTCAGAAAGCGTTCAAAGAATCTTTGACTCCCGTTCAAAAGCAGGCTTTGGACTACGAAGTGGCGACAACCTACGCGCAAATGGTGTCGATTGCCGGCGGGGAAGGCAAGTTGTCAAGTTCGCAAAAGAGCGCGTTGCGGCGCAATGCCGAATTCATTTCCATCATGCAATGGGGCATAAGAGAATCGGCGGAACGGAAAATGGCGGAAGTAAGGGAAAGAATCAGAAACCAGCAAAGACCCGAAATTATCCATACTGAAACGACTTTCGATGAAGAGAAATGGAAAAGGCGGGAGGCAATGAGGCAATTGGAAGAAGCCGCCAGACAGTAGATTGTTTGGTTATTCGTCTTGATTCGCAAGTCGCCGGGCTTATTGCTCGGCGGCTTTTTTGTTTTGGGGTTAGACTCAGAGGTGTTGTGTGTTTATGTTAAGAATTGTCGCGGCATGGAATTTGCGGATGGGAGCGATTGATGTTTCGACTCTGAAGAAACAATAGTTTGCAAACCTTTCCGCTAGATCTTTTTTTATTCTAACATACCAGCCGCTGATTACGAGACGCAAATAACTTGCAACTTTGAAAACTGGCGATTCTTTTGGAAGGAGCGGAGAGAATGTAAGAGGCGCGTGTTATTGGGTTTGCTTAGTTATTGAAGCGGGTGACGATAAGGCTGGTGTTATGGCCGCCGAAGCCGAAGGAGTTGCTGAGGGCGGCGTTGATTTTGGCTTCTCGCGCTTCGTTGGGGATGTAATCGAGGGGGCATTTGGGGTCGGGGTATTGGTAGTTGATTGTGGGGGGCAGGATTTCTGTTTGGATGGCTTTGGCGCAAATGGCTAGTTCGATGGAGCCTGCGGCGCCGAGCATGTGTCCGGTGGCGCCTTTGGTGGAGCTGACGGCTAGTTGTTTGGCGTGTTCTCCGAACACGTTTTGGATCGCTGCGGTTTCGCAAATGTCTCCCTGCGGCGTTGATGTGCCGTGGGCGTTGAGGTAGCCGATGTCTTCTGGGTGGAGGCGGGCGGAGCGAAGGGCCATTTTCATGCAACGACCGGCGCCGGCGCCTTGGGGATCGGGCGAGGTCATGTGATGGGCGTCGGCGGTGTTGCCGTAGCCGCGAATCTCGCAGTAGATTTTGGCACTTCGCGCTTTGGCGTGTTTTAGCTCTTCGAGCAGGAGGATGGCGGCGCCTTCTCCCATGACGAATCCGTCTCGTTCTTGGTCAAAGGGGCGGGAGGAATGTTTTGGATCGTTGTTTCGGGTGCTCATGGCTTTCATGGCGGAGAATCCTCCGATGCCGATGGGCGTGATTGCTGCTTCGGCGCCGCCGGCTAGCATCAAGTTGGCGTCGCCCATTTTGATTGTTCGCCAGGCTTCGCCGACGGCGTGGCCGGAGGTGGCGCAGGCGGAGCAGGTAGCCAGATTAGGGCCTCGCAGTCCGTGATACATGGAGAGAAGTCCGGAAGCCATGTTGAGAATTTGCATGGGGATCAAGAAGGGAGAGAGGCGATTGGGTCCTTTTTTCAGGAGGATTTGATGTTGTCGTTCGATGGTTTGGAGTCCACCGATTCCGGATCCCACGAACACTCCGAATTCGTCCAAGTTTGTTTGTTTCAGATCGATGCCAGCATCTTGAATTGCTTGGAATCCGGCGAAGACGCCAAATTGGGCGTAGCGATCGGTGCGTCGAATTTCTTTGGGATTGGGGAAGGCCGGGGCGACGTCTAGTTGGTTGATTTGGGCGGCAATGCGGCATCCGTATTGGCGAACATCGAAGGCGGTGATGGGGACAATGCCGCAGTCGCCGTCGATAATTCGCTTCCAGAAGCCGTTGATGGAGTCGCCTAAGGAGCTGGCCACGCCCAAACCGGTGATGACGACTCGGCGATGCTCTGAATTTGTGTCCATAAGTCAAAAAGGGCATCGCCGGTTGCATGCAGTGCGGCGGCGCCTTGGTGGGACTGGAATCGAGGTTACTTGTTTTTGTTTTCCTCGATATGTTTGATCACGTCGCCGACGCTTTGCAGCTTTTCGGCTTCTTCGTCAGGGATTTCCTGTCCGAATTCTTCTTCCAGCGCCATCACCAATTCCACCGTGTCCAAGGAATCCGCTCCCAAGTCCTCGATGAATTTGGATTCAGGGGTGACTTGGTCAGCGTTGACGCCTAATTGCTCTACGATGATTTCCTTCACGCGTTGTTCGGTCGATTTTTCAGTAGCCATGAGTTTCTATGTTTTGGATTTGTCGAGAGGTGTAATTATCAAATCAAGCGGAGTCGTCAAGTATTGATTTCCATAAAAACAATCGCCCGGAAAAACAGCGTCCGGTAGTTTTCTCAATTTCTTGTTTCTCATTCGGTAATTCGCGAGGCCGATTACATTCCCAAGCCTCCGTCCACGGTCAATACCTGGCCGGTAATATATCGCCCGCCGGGCCCTGCAAGGAATAAAGCGGTTTGGGCGACGTCTTCCGGTTTTCCCATAAACCCCATGGGAATGCCAGCCAAAATCGCCGCCCGTTGATTCTCGTTCAACTTTGCGGTCATGTCTGTTTGAATAAATCCGGGGGCAATCACGTTTGCCGTCACTCCTCGAGTCGCTAGCTCTCGGGCGACGGACTTCGTCATGCCGACTAATCCGGCCTTGCTGGCCGCGTAATTCGTCTGTCCCGCGTTGCCGGTCAAACCGACTACCGAACCAATATTGATGATGCGTCCCTTTCGCTGCTTCATGAAAAGCCGGGCAAACGCTTGGATCAATAAAAAAGCTCCCTTGAGATTGGTGTCCAGCACCGCGTCCCAATCTTCCTCGCTCATCCGCATCAGCAGGCCGTCGCGAGTCACTCCCGCGTTGTTCACCAAGACGTCCACTTGCTCAATCGTTTTCAAAATTGTTTGGACGCCGGATTTGACAGAAGCCGCATCGGCAACATCCATCGCAAAGGGCCAGGCATTCCTGCCCAGAGCCTTCACGGATTGCGCCGCGCGCCCGGCATTTTCCGAGCTCCTCGACACACAAACTAAGTCCGCGCCCGCCGCCGCCAACCGCAACGCAATCGCGCTGCCCAAACCGCGTCCCGCTCCGGTCACAACGGCTATTTGGCCATCCAATACTCCCATCCCGCAATCTTTCTCCCGAAACCTTTGCCTTGTCAACCCGCAATTTGCAACCAATCTCCGGCAATGGCCAACGCGACTGCGAAGCGGTTGCTAGACGGACTTCATCGCATTCGTTCCCATTCCTTTTGCCTTCCTCCCGCTTCTGCGATGGGAAAAACTGGTTTCCAAAAAAGGAAGGAGAGGCGAGGGCGAGTTCTTATTATTCCGCTTCGGAGTGTGGAGGATTGCGGTTTGGGTTTGGCTCGCGACCTCGCTTGTCCGTGGAAAAAAAGGTGGAACTAAATGACTCGGCTTGGCGGTGAATTCGGAAGCAAAGTTTACATTCCTGCCGAAGAAAAAGGGGCGGATCGGGGATGAACTAGAAAGTCTGTTTTCCTTGCAAGCAAAAACGCTGTCTTGGGTTCGTCGCTTGGATCCCGATCTTTACGATCCGAAGCCTTCCACACTTAGAGAAAGAGATAACCCTGCGCTGTTGCTGGATCCAGCCGTGTATGAACAGCCCGGAAGCGGCGTCCGATATTTTCTATGTTGGGAGGGTTGCGATAAGGCCGTGTTGCCTCCTCTGTTAAATCCGTTGCTGGGAAGAAAGGTTGGGTTGAGAAAATAGAGAGTTTTCGGTTTTTCTCATAGCGACTTTTGGTTGTTCTAAGTCAGAGGGGTAGAGATCGTCTTGCAATGGGGGCAATCATTGAATGTTTGTTTTGCTTACACGGATACGCCTTGGTAGATGCGCGGAACTCGTTGGGTAATGGAGGTCAAGATTTCCCACGGAATGGTGTTACAGCAGGCGGCCGCTTCTGAGGCGGTGATGGTTTCTTTGCCTTGTTTGCCGAGGATGACAACTTCGTCGCCTCGCTGAATTTCGGGAATTGCGGTCACGTCGAGCATTGTCTGGTCCATCGTTATATTGCCTAGAACGGGGCATCTTCGACCTCGTATCAACATTTGAAGGCGGCCGCTTCCGGCTCTCAAGAGGCCGTCGCCGTAGCCGACGCAGATTGTGGCGATTTTGCGAATGTCGGCGCTGATGAATTTTCGGCCGTAGCTGACCGGCGTTTCCGGTCCGATTGTTTTGACCAATCCGACTTTAGTTTTTAGGGACAGGGCGGGTTGCAGCCTTTGGGCCCATTGGATTGTAATTCGGCGTTTGCCGGGGGGAATGATTCCGTAAACTAACAGTCCGGGGCGCACCATGTTGCCAAAAGGCGCAGTGCCGTAGGCGATTCCTCCGCTATTCATTATATGCACTTGTCGGACGGATGGGCCGTTTTGGCGGAGCAAGCGGACGCAGTGCTGAAATTGTTGGACTTGTTTGCGGGTGAACACCTCATCGTCTTCGGCGGAGGAAAGGTGGGTGAAGACTCCGTCAAGGCGCAGGCCGGGAAGGGCGGCGAGGCGTTGGGCGAGGCGCAGGCTGAATTTGGGCGCCACGCCAAGACGGCTCATTCCCGTGTCGATTTTCAGATGCACGGGAACTTGTTTTCCACGCCGGCATGCAATTGCGGAGAGTTCGCTTGCTTCGCCTTCGCTGGAGATGGTGGCGGTTACGTCGTTTTCGCACAATTCTTCAAACTCCGCCTTGCCGTAGCAGGCGCCCAGCATGAGAATGGGCCAACCTCGGCCTAAGGTTCGCACGGCGGCGGCCTCTGCTAGGTTGGCGACTCCCAGCGCGTCGGTTCCGCCTTGCATTAAGCGCCTCGCGATTTGGCGCAGGCCGTGTCCGTAGGCGTCGGCTTTGACTACGGTAATCACGCCAAATCCGTCGCCTATTCCATAACGAATCCAGCGAAGGTTGTTGGCCAGTGCTTCTAGGTTGATTTCCGCCCAAGTTCGATATTCGGCAATGGGCTTCATTTCCTTTTTCGCAAGATGAGCCGGAGATTTTTACCGCGCGGGAATCTCCCGTGGAAGGGTGGCTTTGACAAAGTTAGGCGATTCTAAATGCAACGGTTCCAAAGGCTGGATGAGATGTTTATAGTTTGCATGCGCCAGCCATGCGAGAGCGCCTGCAGTGGGGAGGAGTCTCTCTGGAAAAACAGAGTCGGCCAAAAAGGAGGATTGTTTCGTGTTTGAAAGAAAAGCGCTTAAAATTTCCGGCGCTTCCGGCCCGACGACGCAGGGGCAATCGTTGGCAATGGAACGGAGTTGATCTGGATGAATCCGTTCCAACGGGCGCATTTCGGCAATGCGTTGCGAAGAAATTTGAAAAGAAGCTCGGTAGATTCTGCCCGCGGTGCCGCGAATCAAGCAGGTTACCGGCCCAAACAATTGCTTTTCTCTGGCGCGGGAAGCCAAGGCCCAGACGCTTGAAATTCCCACCGCCGGCGTTCCCAACGCGACGCTCCAACCAAGCGCAAAGGCCAAAGTGGAACGAGTTCCCGCCGTCGAACCCGGTCCGACGCCCACGACAATTCGGTCAATCGATTCTGGTTTCTCGCCAGATTCTTGCAGGACTTCCCTCACAAGAGAGGCCAATCGCCCTCCACTTTGGGAGACGCCGCTTGCCTGTGCGAGCGCTTCGAACTGGTTCCCGGCTTGTTGCCAACAGCAGAGCACCGCCGAGCGCATTGGAGAGGATCCATCAATGGCCAAAATCTTCATAATGGATTTGTCGTTCGTTTTCCGCAGTAATCCAAAGGCTTGCGAGCCTCATTTTGCCTCCGAGCCGCTGCGCAAAATTCGAAGGAGTGGAATGACCGAGCCAACGATCCATCCACTCCACCGCCACGACACCGCCTTTGCTTTCCTCCAAGCAATCCCAAAGCCCGGCATGGAAAATTTCTTCCGGCCCGCCTAGTCGGTAGAGATCCATATGCCACAGCGGAAGCCGTCCGCCGCCCAACTCGTGCATCAAGGCGAAGGTAGGAGAAGAGACGACGGCCAAAACTCCCAAACCTCTGGCCAAGCCTTTCACCAAGTGCGTTTTCCCGGCGCCCAGATCCCCGGTCAGTCCAATCCACCAACCGGGAAAAGCGGCCCGCCCCCAACGCTCGCCCACTCGAAAGGTATCCTCAACACTGCTGGAAGTGATCGTAACCATGCAAAGCCTCAAGGGAGCGAACGCCGTTGCCCTGTTTCAAGCGAAGTTGGGAACCGGCCTCGATGCGGCCAATTAGACTCAACGGCGTTTGGGGAAACCGCGCTTGCCAACCGTCTTTCACGGCCACCGCATTCTCCGGCGCCAACGTGAATAGCAGCTCAAAATCCTCGCCGTCCGTAAGAGCCGCCAACAAGGGAGGCTTCTCCGAAACTCGGTCGCGAAAGCGGCGCTTGGCCTCGCCGCTCACCGGAATAAAAGCCTCCTCTATCCATGCGCCCACTTTGCCCGCCCGCAAAAGAATCTTCAAGTCCGACGCCAGCCCGTCGCTTACGTCAATCATGGCGTGAGGCCGAAAATGCTTTGTCAACCAACGCGCTTCGTTTATTCGCGGCTCGAAATTCAAATGCCGTCCACTTCGCGAGCCTCCAAGCCGGCCGGAAACAAAGATTGCATCGCCAACCCGCGCGCCAGAACGTCGGACGCCGCCTTGAGAATCCGCGTAACCGGTGAGCGTGACCGAAAGGAAAAAAGCGCCCGGACATCGGGTGGTTTCGCCGCCAACCACCGCAACGCCAAACTTCTCCGCCAATGCCCGCAATCCCGAATAAACTTCCCGAAGAAAATCGCCGTCTCCGTTGCTTGGCAATCCCAAAGAAACCAACGCGCTGTCGGGACGCCCGCCCATCGAAGCCACATCGCTCAGGCAACGAGCCAACGCCTTGCGCCCAATGCATCGAGGCGGATCGCTCCGAGTAAAATGAACCCCTTCCACCACCGCATCGGTCTTCAACAACAAAGTCTCTTCTCCAACGTTGCCGGCGGACAACCGCACAGCGGCGCAATCATCCCCCGCGCCAATCAACGTGTTCTCATTAGAAGGCAAATCAGCGGTAAGAATTTCAATAATTTCCCGCTCGCTCATTTCCGACTTAACAGTTACAGTACGTAAATAAAAGTGCTCAGATTAAAAAGGGAGTGCGCCACAATCGGCGCCAGAAGATTCCGCGTCCGCTGATAAAGCAAAGTCCAAAGCGCCCCCAAAAAAATCAACGAAACCAAACTCATCGCATTCCAATGAATCACGCCAAAGAAAACCGAGTTTCCCAAAATTCCAACCGTTCTTCCCCAATACTGCGACAAAGCAGGGTAAAGCACGCCCCGAAAAAGAATTTCCTCCACAATCGGAGCCGCAATTAAAGCCGCCAAAGCAATGGAAAGCAGTTGAAAAATCGACGGCGACTCCCGCAACAATTGCACCATCCTCTGCGTCTCCGGCTCCCGCCCCGTCCATTCAATAAAAAAGGCCGACGCCTTCGCCAATTGATTCGCCCCAATCCAACCCACAATCGCCGTCAAAATCACCGGCGACGCCAACAACGGCCATTGTCCCCACTGAATCCCAAAACCTTCCCGCCAACTCAAGCCATGTTCCCTCAAAAACCGCACCGCCAAAAACAACAAACCGCCGTAGAAAAACAAAGTATGGAAATTCCTCGCAAAGAGATTGGCCTCATCAAAACCCAGAAACCGAAACAGCCAAGCCACTGCGAAAGACGCGAGAAAAACAAAATACGCGCCCATCGCAAAACGAACGAGCGCTTTCGGCCGCCATTGGCGCGCGTCAACGCCTGGGATAAACGAAGATTCAGCGCTCATATTGCAAAATGGACAGACACTTCCATCTGCTACTGGCGCCGCCGCGTCATTGCAACCCCCCCGCTTCGGGACGAGGAATGCCAAAGTTTTCGGGAGATTCCTTCGCCAACCCCAATTCGCGAAGCTTCCAAACCCAGACGCTCTCCATTGCCCGCGCCAGCCGATCCGCCTTTTCCCCATGCCAACCCAACGGAATAAGCCCCCTCCGCCGACAAAACAACTTCACTTCGTCACTCGCCATCGCTTTCTCAAACGCAACGGCAATGCGCTCCAAAATTCTAGCCGGCGTATCCGACGGCAGTGCAAACCCATAAAACTGGCGCACTCGCATTCCAGCCAAAACCGGAAACAAATCAGCGGCCGACGGAACTATCCCATATCCAGAAATCTCAAAACCCTCCGACTCCACCACCCCCAAAGGCCTCAAAGCGCCTTTCCGAATCCACTCCGCCTGCGCCGAAACAGAAGACAACACCGCATCCGCCTCGCCGGAAGAAAACGCCTCCAATCCAAAAGCCCCATCCCCCTCGCCGTAATGCGCATGCCGAAATTCCACATCCGCGGCAGATTGAAGCGCCAACAACTTCACATGCCACAAACTGCCGGGCAACGAAACAGCCACTTTTACCCTCTGCGAAGAGACTTTGGCCGCCTCCACCAGTTCCTCCAAAGTTCGATACTCAGAATCATGAGGCACCGAAAGAACGCCGGGATCGCCGGCAACCAAGAAAAAAGTCCAATTCGCGGCACTCGTTTCCGTAAACCCCAACACGCTGGCCGTCAACATCGCCCCGGAAAAACCTCCCCAATGATACCCATCCCGCTCCTGCGCTGCCACGAAGTTCACCGCGTCCCCGCCTTGATTGCCCGCGCGATTCGTAACACTCACCGGCTTGCCCAACTCAACCTCCATCAATTCTGCCGTCAAAAGGCAAACGGCATCCGTCTCCCCGCCGGCCTCCGCAAAACAAGAAAGAACAAAATCCTTCCTCGGCCATGCCTCGGGAATAAAATTCGGACGAGGAAGAGAAGGCGCGCAAACGACCAAGAAAAACAAGGCCAACCCTCCCAACATCGCGCCCCAACCCTCGCCGGATCGCCGCTCTTCCTCCTTCTGCCCCTTGCCCGCGCCAATGCGTTTTCTCCTAAAAATCCTCATCCCGCTTGCCCCCGGCAATTCAAATCCTCCATTCACAAACATAAAATCGCTAAACGACGAACATCCGCACTTTAAAAAAAAACCATTGCCAATGTCATCCAAAAATCCCAAAAAACCCAAAAGAATTCCTCAAAAAGAAAAATAAATCCCCTCTGTTTTCCCTAAAAATTCGCCAAAAAGCCAAAAAACCGCCAAAAATTATGCATTATCTCGAAAAAAATTACTTTTTTTGTTGACGTCTTGTTTCTTTTTGTTAATCTGTCGACATGTTCCGTTTCGAAATGCAAATGTGGATCGCTTCTCTTCCGGTCTCAAACACTGGCACGGATGGCGCCCGCAAGAGCATCGGAGCACAAATTCACAGCAACTACGACTAATCCATTCACATGAAAAAACTTTCTTCAAGTGAGTTTGGGCATCACATCTCACGACGTCAACTTGAGATACACCGCTGTTTTTACGATTTTCAGATTCTTGATATCAGCCCACTCCCACCATCGCTATGCAACCTTCTAACCAAAAATCTATTGACGGTGCGCCATCGATTCCTCCGTCGAAATCAAGCTCCTCGAAAATCTTCCTTTCACCTTTTAATGGATGAAAAACGGAACCAACATCGACGGAGCTGCAGGATAAACCTACACAATTGACCACGCCACACTGGCCGACAACAGTGCTAAAATTGCTGTAAGAATTACCAGATCGGCCGGCACGATCGCATCGCTGTTGACGATGTGTCTTCCATTTTGGCGAGTGCTTCCGGGAGTGAAACATTCACCCCGTGCGGAGTGGTCTCCTCCGAACCTCTGGACGAAGCCAGCACGAAAACTGCTAGCAACTACGGCACTTTCCGGCGGAGTCACGATTGCCGAAGCAGCTTTGGGCACATATCCGGCACGGATGGCGACGACATCGTTTTCCTAACCACCAGCAGACAGGCCTAAATGCACCGTCTTGACTCTAACCGTGGACAACGTCAAAGACGCGGCTGGCGACAACGTCATTGCCGCCGATTCCTCCATCGACTTCAAAACCCACGTCTGGATCAGCGTCTTTCGTCTTGTAAAATAAATGAACCAATGTCGAATGTCTAATCCGTGTTCATGCAAATGAAGGGGGATGATGCTGTTCTGTTCTCAAGTAGGAGGGAACTTGCCTGCCTCAATGCAACCCAAAACACATTCGCGCCGCGCTCGTCACCATAACAAAGAAAAACTGATCCATCCCAACCCGTCAAGCGCTTGCTTCAAAAGCAATCTAGTTGCACAGCCGATCTCGCCTCTAAACAGCGAAGTCGGCCGCCTACCAGTTGGCCTCCATATCATACAATTTAAGCCCGGACGCGCCGCCGGGCAGAGAAAAGCCTCCCTCAAACGCCTTCCTCACAAGTTGCCCAGTCATTCTAACAATCTATAGACTTTGCCGGTCGGATTTGATTTCTCAGGAGCGTAGGGAAAGGAAGAACACGACCGGTAGAACTCAATCTATAAACTATATATGTTGGGATGCGGGGTTTGGTTTCTCTTGCTGGAAACACGAACCCCACGTCAGGCGATTTTGTAGAGGCGGTTTCTCTGGAAACGCAAGGCGATGCGCCAAGGCAGAAGTCCACAACCGTCGGCAAGGTTTGGCTGACAAGAGAAAGGGGCTTTTGTGTTTTTTCGAGATTTAAGGGCACAGCGGAAGTGTGTACTAACTAACGGCTAGTGAGGGGTAAAAGATGAAATAGCGCTGTGGGAACATCTATCCAGGGGCGATTCGTTGTTTTCTTCCGAAACGGTTTGCTTTCCGTTCTCCGTTCAAAAAACTATAGAGCGTTGATGTAGTTTTGAAGGGAGTCTTGATCAAAGAACGTTGCGAGAATGTAAAAAATGAGTGGGATTCGATTTTCCGAGTCTATCGAAATTGTTCGTTTCCATTCTTCGGATGGAAGCGCGGAGCGGGTTAAAGACGTTGTTAGCGCCGAGCAACCGTTGGAAATTCGGGTGCGCGGACAAAGCGTGGCGATTACGATGCGAACGCCGGGTCACGACCGGGAGTTGGCGGCGGGCTTTGCCATTTCGGAAGGACTTATCAACGAGCCGTCGCAGCTTTTGGAGGTGGATCATTGCCGACGGGAAGAGGCCGAGCATCCGGAGAACATCGTCAACTTGTATTTGGACGCCTCCACTCCCTGCGATTTAGAAAAACTTTCCCGGCACGTCTTTGCCTCCTCTAGTTGCGGCATCTGCGGCAAGGCGTCTTTGGAGGCGATTCGCAATCTTTGGCCGCCTGTTCGGTCGGATTTTCGCATCGCATCGGCGCAAGTTCTTTCGCTTCCGCAGCAACTTTGGCGGGCGCAGGCGGAGTTTCAACGGACTGGCGGGCTTCATGCCGCGGCCTTGTTTGATTTGGATGGTCGCATTGTTTGCGTTCGGGAAGACGTGGGGCGGCATAACGCCGTCGACAAAGTCATCGGCTGGAGCTTTCTTAACGGCCACTTCCCTTTGGAAAGCTGTTTGTTGCTTGTCAGCGGTCGGGCGTCTTTTGAGATTATGCAGAAGGCGCTGGCCGGGCGCGTGCCTTTTGTCGCCTCTGTGTCGGCGCCGTCAAGCCTGGCCGTCGAATTCGCCAAAGAAAACGCGCAAACTTTGGCGGGCTTTCTTCGTCCCGACGGCTTCAACGTCTATTCGGTTCCGGAACGCATCCAAGCGTCTTCGAGTTTTCCTTGAAAATTTTCTGAATAATCCGCGCCGCACGGCCGGACACTTCCGCTTGCGAAAAACAGACAATTGGATGTTGTTTTGTACCGCACTCTCAGCTACGCTGTGCGCCGATGGAACTGAAAAATCCAAGCGAATCCAACAAGTGTACCCGTCGCCAGGCCATAAGCGCGGTCGGAGCGGTCGGAGCGTCTTCCGTTCTGACTGCGTGCGCCACAACGCGAAAAGTAGCAAGGCCTTCTTCTGCCTTTCGCTATTGCCTGAACATGAGCACGATCCGAGGGCAGAATCTTTCCGCCGCAGAGGAAATTGAAGTGGCCGGCAAGTCCGGCTACGACAGCATCGAGCCTTGGATGGGAAAGCTCCGTCAATATATCAAGGAAGGCGGTTCGCCGGCCGAGTTGCGAAAGCGGATTGAAGATTACGGAATGACCGTCGAGAGTGCGATCGGTTTTGCCGGTTGGATCGTCAACGATCCCTATTCACTTTCCGCTAAGCGGCTCATAGAGCAATGACTTTTGATTGCCGGACGCAGATGCCGGAGATTTTGATTCGAATTTTTCTTTTTCTTTTTTTCTTTCCATTTAAGTTTGAGTTTGACTTCCGGTGGATATTTTGATAGGCTTCTTGCTTTATGAAGAGACTTAAATTTCTTGTCTGGTTGTTGGCCATGATTCTGTTTGCTCCGGCGCTGTTTGCCAGTTCTCCCAACGTGGTTATCATTTTCTGTGATGACTTGGGCTGGGGGGATTTAGGCTGCTTCGGCAATCCACTTATCAAAACTCCGCATTTGGATCGCATGGCGGCCGAGGGGCAAAAGTGGACGCAGTTTTATGTGGCGGCGCCGGTTTGCACGCCCAGTCGGGCCGCTCTTTTGACCGGCCGATATCCAATTCGCAACGGGATGACTTCCGCCAAACGCGTGGTGCTGTTCCCTAATTCGGGCGGAGGCCTTCCCGACTCGGAGATCACTTTGGCGGAGTTGTTGAAGCGAAAAAACTATGCTACGGGTTGTTTTGGAAAGTGGCATCTTGGGCATCTGCCGCAGTTTTTGCCCACTGCCCAGGGGTTCGACACTTATTACGGCATTCCTTATTCCAACGACATGGATTTTGTGAGAGGCTCTCCCAACTATGGTCGCGGCGCTCGCGACGATCCCAACTACTTTCCTTCTTCGGCGAGCTATAACGTTCCCTTGTTGCAGGATGAGAAAGTTATCGAGAGGCCTGCGGAGCAGAGAACCATCACTCGGCGATATACAGAGAAGGCCGTGGAGTTCATCCGAAAAAACAGGGATAAGCCTTTTTTTGTCTATCTGCCGCATTCGATGCCTCATATTCCTCTCTTTGCTTCGAATGCATTTCGAGGCTCCAGCGTCCGCGGGCTTTACGGGGACGTGATTGAGGAAATTGACTGGAGCGTCGGTCAAGTTTTGCAAACGCTCAGGGAACTGGACCTGGCTGAAAAAACTCTGGTCATGTTTAGTTCGGACAACGGCCCTTGGCTTACCTTTCATACCCACGGCGGTTCGGCCGGCCCCTTGCGGGCGGGAAAGGGAACGACTTTTGAAGGCGGACAGCGGGTGCCGACTCTCTTTTGGTGGCCCGGCAAAATCCCCGCCGGCTCGGTGGTTGCGGAAATGGGGTCAACAATGGACTTGATGGCCACCGTTGCCAGCCTTGCGGGCGTCAAAACGCCGACGGACCGCAAGTTGGATTCTCACGACCTTGGCCCGGCGCTTTTTGGCACGGGGAAAAGCCCGCGCAACACAATGGCTTATTGGACGCGGGCGGAACTCCACGCTTATCGAGAAGGTCCGTGGAAGTTGCATGTGAAACAAAGAGAACCCGTCCACTACGGACGAGCGGTCGAGCTGGAGAAACCTGAACTTTACCACTTGGAGCATGACGTTTCAGAACGATATAACGTGGCGGAAAAGCATCCCGCAGTTGTGGAGCGGCTGATTCAAGCGATCAAAAAGCATCGAGCCGACATAATCCCCGCCGTGGATCAACTCGCCGTGTCATTGCCCGGAGGCCGTTAACCAGCCACGCCCGTTTCGCTTTTCAACCTAAAATAAAGTCCGGCGAAAGGAATTGCCTCTCGGCAAACTTCTCCAAAGTCTTTTGAAAGGCGAGTATCCCTTGTCAAGCAGATTTTGATTCCTTCTTGCCGGCGCTCTTCTTTTGCATGCCGGATTGGACGGCCAATCCCAACAAAACAAGAATCAAAGCGGTGACGAAAAGCGGCGCAAGTTCCAAAGGAAGACGAGAAACGATTAGCGCCGCGCCGGAAAAAGAGGATAACAAGATCAAAGCCCAGTCAAAGAGCCAAAGAACCAGCCAGAATCCAAGAAGGCATCCAAGCGCCATCCCTACCAAGGCCACGGTTTGACCAAAAAAGGCTTCCGCCAAAATGTAGCCAAGCAATCCACCCGTGATTACCCCAGTCACTCGAAGGGCGAGGCGTTGAAGGAAAATGCCCAGAACGGCGGCAACAACCCCTAATAAAATCGCTAAGCCAATGAGAAGCCAAACAGGTTCCGGCGGGAAAACTTCGCGGCCACCCAAAACCCCGACGGCAAAGCCGGCAAGCGCAAGGATACACCAGTAGAGTTTTCGGCCAAACAACAGCAAGAGGCCTCCAGCCAACAAAACCAAGCCGTCTTCCAGTTGCTCCGGAGGTCTGGCTATGCCTGCAAGACGCTCCAACTCTTTTTGCAATGTTTCGACAATATGTTCCTTAAGTTCCATAGTCGATGGAAACAATTTGCCCTCAAGTCACCGAATCCGAACTGAAAAATCCCTTGCCGGCAGTCTAAATTCGACGGCGCTTTTGACAACTCTAGGATGCTAAAATGGGACGAGAACGTCAGAACTTTCTTTCGAGAAAAATAAACAAACGCCCTTGCGCGGCCACTTGCAAAGCCAACCACGCGCAACAACAGGACGAAACCACTAAACCAACAATCGCTTGAGCGGAAAACAATGTTTGGGTTTTTTGTCTTTTAAGGAAGGATCGCCAAAAGAGAATCTCATGAACGCATATCAGTTGCTAGGGTGCGTCCGCGCTCTTGGGATTCCAGTCAATCGGATTTAGTCCTTGCCAAAACTCCGCATGCGGCTGGTTGTCGTAATTCCACCGCCGGCGATTGTCCGCCACAGGCAACGTCCAATAATACAAAGTGTCCGTTTCCACATGCCCGTCTAGCGACAGCATATTTGTTTTCTTATTATGCCGCGAACTAATGGCAAACTGCTGATAACTGTCCGGAGTCAAAGACAATCTGCCTAATTTATTATCTCCCAGATAATTTTTCCAAAGGAACTTCGAATTTGCCTCCTCAGGAATCCTTCCCAACGCCGCCCGATCTCCCACTGCAATCATCTCCGAAGGCGAATGAATCTCATCCACCTTGCGATTGCGATAGTAATTATCTATACTATAATGCGCATGGCCCTTCACACCTTCCGGATCCCTTCCCGGCTCGTGCGGAGGGTAGCCCACACGCGCCAGTCCATATAAAGGCTGGTATATGTAGGTGGGGGAATGCCTTTTGCCCGCAGGATGAATCGGAGGCACTCCTCCTAAGTTCATGCCGTAACTCACATTCCAAGATAGCGCTCTGCCGTACCAGATCATATCCGTTCCCAAATGAAAAGGCGCCGACGGATCCCGTCTCTCTTTCCTCAAGAGCCTCGCCACTTGCCGCTGCGCGGGAATGCACTGCCAAAGGTTGGTGTCTTGCCCCAAATACTTCCACCATAGCAACTCCCGCCAATTCCACAGAAATTTATATGGACTGGCGTCTTCATGTTCGAGAAACTCTCTTGGCGCTTCGGAAAGCGGCGGCGGCAACCAGTCTTCGGAATCCATCGTGTAAATCTGAATTCCCAAGCCGATTTGCCGGAGATTGTTGACGCAGTCTATTCGATGGGCGAAGGACTTGGCCCGGCTTAGGGCGGGCAATAACAAACCGGCTAAAATGCCGATTATGGCAATTACTACCAACAACTCGATCAAGGTAAAGGCCCGCCGCAAATCATTCGTTTTCATCTTCAGCGAAATAAGTTAAGTTTCTTGCCAAAATGAAAATGGGAACGCGTTCCCCATCCTCGCTTTTGAAATCCGTATTATTCTAACCAGTCTTCAAACGGCACGCCGTTATCCGGTATAGAAAAGTAGACTGGAACTTCATAATGGCGGGTAAACCATCGATCTCTTCGGCTTGTGGATTCCGGGTTTCGAATTCTCTCAGTTACCAAAGCAGTAACCCCGTGGTAACCAACAGAAAGGTAAATTGCTGTTTGGTTGTTTTCCCTTCCTCCAGTTCCTTCACCAAAATGATCGGAAACAGGTTCACCCCAATCAATGACGCTCCACAACAAAAGAGTGTCTAGAAGATGCCAAGACCAAGAGGAAACATCAGGGTAAAGATACTCCAAAGTGTCTCCCTCAACGGTAATTCCGCGAGTTATGGTGTAGACGGGAAGGACTTCAAAGAACAGAGTTTCGGGTTCGTCCCAGCTATTGCCAAAGACGTGGATGTACAAAGCGGTGACCGTAGGCGGCGGAGGCGTCAAACCTCCGGGGTATTCCCATGATTCGCCCGGCTCTCCCGCTTTTAGCGAATTCATGCCAAGCATTCCCGTCAGCAAGACGGCGCCGACCGCCGCTTTTCCCAAACTCGATTGACGAACGGAGGCCAACGCAACCGTCGCCGCAGTACCTAAAAATGAACTGGAATTCTTTGCCATGCCTGCAAGAATGCCGATTTCTAAAGGCGCGGCAAGAACTTTTTTTCAAAAGAAATCCCGAATTCGGCAAGGCGATTGTCAACCGCCGCTTTTCCCAAACCCAATTGTCGAGGCTTTGCGGGAAATTTAAGATTCCAAGCGGCGAGCGGAATTGGTTATGGTCGGCTTATGCCAAAGGCTGAGTTTGTTCATCTTCATCTTCATACTGAGTTTTCCATTTTGGACGGGGCTTGCCGCATTGGGCATTTGATGCGGCGGGCCGAGGATTTGAATTTTTCCTCGATTGCGCTCACCGATCACGGGGTGATGTATGGCGCGATTGACTTTTATCAAGAGGCTAGGCGGCGCGGAATAAAGCCGATCATCGGTTGCGAGGTGTATGTTGCGCTTGGAAGCCGCTTGGAGAAGAAGGCGGTCGCCGGCGGGAAGGACAAGTATCATCATCTGGTTCTGCTGGCCAAAAACGAAACCGGCTATCGCAATCTGGTTCGGCTTGTTTCGGACGCGCATCTGGAGGGCTATTACTACAAGCCGCGGATCGACAAGGAAATTTTGGAAGCGCGCAAGGACGGATTAGTCGTTTTGTCCGGTTGTTTGGCGAGCGAGATTCCCAGGTTGATTGTCCAAAAGGAGTTGACGCAGGCCCGCCGGTCGATTGATTGGTTTCGGCAGGTTTTTGGGCGGGAGAATTTTTTCTTGGAGTTGCAAAATCACGGCATCCCCGAACAAAAAGAGGTAAATCGACATCTTCTGAAGTGGGCACCGGACTTTGGCCTGCGCTTGGTGGCGACAAACGACGTTCATTACGTTCACCGCAAGCATTCCCAAGCTCACGATTCTTTGATTTGCATCGGCACTCAATCCATGCTCGCCGACACGAGGCGAATGTCTTATGTGCCGGAGCAGTTTTACCTTCGCTCTGCGGAGGAGATGGCGGCGCTTTTCAGCGAAGTGCCGCAAGCAACGCAGAACACTTTGGCCGTGGCGGAGATGTGCAATCTCGAAATCGAGTTTGGCCGGCTCCATTACCCCAGCTACGACCCGCCGGCAAAGTTCTCTCACGAAGGCTATTTATCTCACTTGCTGGCCGAAGGACTGGACAAACGCTACGGCGTGAAAGCGCATTCCGAAAACGAATTGATTGTGGTGGATTCAGTAGCCGATCCCGCCCGCCTTCCCACCTACCGGGAGGAAACAACCGCCGAAGGCCAATGGATTTCGAAGGACGAAGCGGCCAACTACGCCGCCAATCCTTCGGTGGAAAAACTAAAAGATGCGGCGACGGCCCGCGCGGCGTTGGACGTTATCGACCGCATTGACGAGGAAATGGACGTAATCAAGCAGACCGGCTTTGTCAGCTATTTTCTCATCGTCGGGGATTTTGTGCAACATGGACGGTCTGAGGGAATTTCCTGCGTGGCGCGGGGATCCGCCGCCGGCTCGATTGTCACCTACTTGTTGGAAATTTCCAACGTCGACCCGCTGCGATACGGCCTGCTTTTTGAAAGATTCTTGAACCCGGAACGAGTAAATCCGCCGGACATTGACATTGACTTCGCCGACGATCGGCGGGCCGACGTGATTCATTATGTTCGGGAACGATATGGATCCGAATGCGTGGCGCAGATTATCACTTTCGGGACTATGGGCGCCAAGTCGGTGATCCGAGACGTGGGGCGAGTAATGGGGGTGGGCTACGGCGATTGCGATCGCTTAGCCAAAAAGGTTCCCAACGAACTGAAGATGTCCTTGAAAAAAGCGCTGGAGCAATCGCCGGACTTAAAGAAAGCCTACGACACCGAAGAAACTACCCGTGAATTAATCGACACCGCGTTCATTCTGGAGGATTTGACCCGCAACTCATCGGTTCACGCCGCAGGCGTCGTCATCGGCCCCGAACCCCTCTACAACGTCCTGCCGCTAAAACGAGACGACGGCGGAGGCATCGTGACCCAATACGCTATGGGGCCGGTGGGCAACTTAGGTCTCCTCAAAATGGATTTCTTGGGATTGAAGACGCTTACGGTAATTCGGAACACCTGCGATATGGTGAGACAAACCAAAGGGATCGAAATCGACGTCGACCGTCTCCCGCTGGACGACGCAAAGACATACAAAACCCTCAACCGGGGCAACACAATCGGCGTGTTTCAATTGGAATCCGGCGGCATGCGGGATTTATGCCGGCGTTTTCAACTAAGTTCTATTGAGCATATTACCGCCCTTGTGGCCCTCTACCGGCCGGGGCCGATGGACTTGATCCCAGACTTCATCCAGCGACGGCACGGCAAAGTGAAAATCACTTACGAACATCCCCTTTTGGAAGCAATTGCCAAAGAAACCTACGGAATTTTGATCTACCAAGAACAAGTCATGCAAGCCGCGCAAGTCTTGGCCGGATACACGCTGGGAGCGGCGGACATTCTCCGGCGGGCAATGGGCAAGAAAAAAGTCGAGGAAATGCAAAGCCAACGAAAGACGTTCGTCGACGGCTGCCGCCGTGAAAACAACATCGGCGCGGCCAAAGCCAACAAGGTTTTTGACTTGCTCGAAAAATTTGCCGGCTACGGCTTCAACAAATCCCACGCCGCCGCCTACGCCATCGTCGCCTACCAAACCGCCTACTTGAAGGCGCATCATCCAGTAGAATTCCTCAGCGCAACGATGACCAACGACAGCGGCGACACCGCGCGGCTTTCCATGCTAATCGAAGAAGCCAAAACCTTGGGCGTAGAAGTGCTCCCGCCCGACTTGAACGAGAGCCAAGTCGGTTTTGCCCCCGCCCAAGACGGCAAAGTCATTCGATATGGAATGGGCGCCATCAAAACCGTCGGAGAAGGCGCCGTCAAAGCCATCCTCGCCGCTCGACAAAACAGCGGAGAATTTCCATCCCTCTTCGACCTTTGCGAACGCGTAGACGGCCGCGCCGTGACTCGAAAAGTGTTAGAAGGACTAATCCGTTCGGGAACCTGCGATTCACTAGGATTGACGAGGGCGACCTTGTGGGCTCAAGTGGAGGGCGCCTTGTCCAGAGCGTCGAGCTTGGCGACAGACCGAGAAAAAGGGCAAAGATCCATGTTCGACCTCATAGAAGAACCCAAAGAACCTTCCAAAACCCCTACCGAATCACTGCCGGAATGGCCGATCGAAAAACGATTGGCCGATGAAAAAGAGCTGCTGGGATTCTACGTAAGCGGGCATCCACTCGCCCCCTTCCAATCCATACTAAACCGCTACTGCCTATCCAACTCGGAAACCATCCAAAAACTGAAAAACCGAACCATGACCCGAATCGGAGGAATGGTGTCGGCAGTGAAACAAGGATTCTCCGGCAAAAGCGGCAAACCCTACGCCATACTCACCATCGAAGACATGGCGGGAACTTTTCAAACACTATGCATGAACGAAAACTTCGACCGCAACCAACACCTCTTCCAAACCAACCATCCCATCCTCGTCATCGGCGAAGTCAACAACACCGAAGACAAAACCAAAGTCTTCCCGCAAGAAATCATGCCCCTGGAAGAAGCTCCGAAGCGATTGACCATCCAAGTCCACCTTCGATTAAAACACGAAACGACCCTGCGCCCCCTACTGCCCCAAATCCGACAACTCGCCGAAAACCACAAAGGCCAATGCCCCTTGTTCCTTTGCTTTCAAAATACCAAAGGCGACCCCATAATCATAGAAACTCACAAACAATACCACGTGCAACCCTCACTCAAACTAGAAGCGGAAGTCCGCCAACTGCTCGGTGAAAACAGCTACCACGTCCGCACCGAAAAATTCCCCCGACGAAGCAATCCCTCCGCACAACCCACCACAAAAACAACACGACGCACCTTGCGATAACGGCCGAAAACAGCCCCGAAAACGAAAACCGCAACCTAAAAACAATCCGGCAGCAAACAGACTCCAATCACACACAAGCAAAAACCAGATCCACCTTCCCGGCTCCGCCATTCTTTGACTCCGACACATCAAGCCCGCCGACCTGAACTTATTGGTTTTACCTAAAATTTTCTTCCCCTCCCTCTTTTGTCAACATATCACACTGTTAGTCATCCCCTGATTTCGTTCATATATCACTTAGTCGCTTCGTCTGCCCACAGCACCTTGCAAAAATCAATTGACAGCCAATCGACCCCGAAGTAATTCAGCCCTCTCGCCAAGCAACTAAACTCAAAACAACCCCCGCTACTAAAACCCGCCTGCGTTACCGTGTTTTCTATCCCATGAAAATCCTTTCCAAAAACACGGATGGCTAAAAAGTTTGGTCCCCGATCTCGACGATATCATCCATTTAGATGCTATCCCCAAAAAGCGCTTTTGACCTCGTCTCCAATCTCTTCCGCCGGCATTTTAGAAAACTCCCTCGCCGGCCATTTGGTCAACAAAATCTCCGCCTTGCTTGACTTCACCAACGACATACTCCTCCAATAGCGTCTCACAAGAATACACGCCGGCGTCACCTCTCTTATACTTAACTCGCGGCAAAAACATCCCCTTCCAAAAAAACCATTGACGCTTGGCATCAAATCCTCACTATCAACCACGTTGATCTTCGCCATCGGCAATAGCCTCCAGCATTTTGCATTCTTTGACAAACATATCTAAATATATCAATTTGGTTAATCTGCATTCTTGTGCGGTTTGCACTCCATTTTTCAATAGTCACTAACTACTCTAATTCCATCTAACCGCTATAATGCCCCTTCAAAGTTGCCAGAGGGCGTTGGAGAGAAGCGCCAAGATAAACAATATCTGTCTCTGTTTTGGCTGTGTAAGCAGACTGTTTCGTATTCTCGCCCTGCTTTGTTGTTCCCCTTCCCTCTACACCCCCCCAACCACTGGAAACTCTACCTAATATCTCAACCTCCAATCCCTTCTCTTCACATCACTAAACAACATCTTATTTAGATTATCAAATCCTTCCCTTCCTGCTAATCAATATGAACGGCGAGACCCAAAGAAACATTGCGGAGAATCCAAAACGCCCCGGCTCACGCATCACCTCGCAAAACATAAGACGGGATCCCAAGTCAAATAATAAGAAAACACTCATGTCTCTCCCTTCAAGCACAGCATCGGCAAGCCTTCCTCCTTGCCCCCGCAATCCCAATCTGCCAACAAGATTGATTCCGGTAAACAACCACCCAAGCATGGAACTATGGACATCGCTCTGCCCTTCCCTTCCCCTCTTGCCCTTCCCTCCGCCAAAGAAGTGTTTTCTCCCACTCAAAACATCTTCTCAACCCAAACGGAAAGTAGACCGGCAACATCAAAGGCCGCCATTGTAAATACGGCCTCTCCTATCAGAAGTTGAACCTTCGAGCCAGCCCTCCTCTATAAGCATAATCTCTTTGACCGCCACCACCTCAAACTCTAATAACGCAAAAGACTCTTTTCCCATCCCACGCCAAGCCGCGGACAACAAGCTCTTTACGAAGTTGGAATCTAACTTTGGATTTGCCAATGGAAACCCGCTTCCCCTTCCCGCGCGCATGGGCTTCTCTCCAAAAAAAGCTGCCTCAACAAAATCGAACCTCAGAAGATTTATGTTCTAGGGATGGAAACAACATAGAACATAGAAAATTCATTGAGGATTAGCCGGAGTCAGCGATTTATGAGGGAGGGGATGATAATTGTTGGATGGTTTTCAGTTCTGCGAGCGTTTGGCAAAGGCGCCGTTCTTCGATCTAAGATTCTGCTGGGAGATGCTGCGCCCCTCATCCAAATGAGGAAGCCAAGCACATTATGCAAAAGTGTTTTCTTTTGCCTGGCGTCTCATAGAAGAGGCTCTCCATGGTATAGCGCATAAGGCCGATCTTAGAGGCGATTCTCTTCATCGATCGCAAGGCGTGTTTGGGTCGCGCATACAAGAAGACAACCAGATTCGGGACTGCATTGAAGGCAAGCAGTCAGATTGTTTTTGAAGCGGGGCTTGACGGGTTGGGATGCACTTGTTTTTCTTTGTCGTGGCGCCGAGCGCGGCGCGAATGTGTTTTGGGTTGCATTGAGGCAAGCAGGTTCACTCCTCCCTGAGAACAGAATATCATCATCCCCAATCCTTTGCTGGGTCGTTCTTTTTGGGAAGGCGGCCTCTTGTTACGAGGGGATGACGGCGGGCTCTTGGACAACTGACAAAAAGGGCTTCTCTGTTTTCTGCGGATTGCGTTTGCGGAGGCAAGGAGGCTTTTATTGTATCTGTTGTAATGCGAGGAGGCGGCGGCATCCGTGCAAAGAAGAAGCGCAGAGGAAAGAAGCGTTTGGCTTGCGTTGGGGGCAAGTTGTTTGCCAAGGATGCGCTTTGTCCTTTTCTATGGAGGAAACATTGGGGGCGGAAGCTGGCGCAAAGGGATCGGAAGGAGTTAGGCTCCAAGTTTCCATTAGTTATAGATAGTTATAGATGTTCCCCATTCTCTGCGATGGAATGGCATTTGGCTTTTGAGGATGTCATGCCAAAAGGAGAAGAATCGCTGAAGGAGCGCTGGTCGAAGGGGTTTAGAGAGAGGAGAAAATGCGTCGGAGAGGTTGAGTTGGATGTTGAGAGATCTTCGAAGGCATGAGCGCTAATCAAGCAAAATGATATAATTATTCTCTAGAAAACCACTGCCGTAGGAGTAAATAGAAAACAATCCATTTTGCCCGAATTCTTAATATAGGAACATTTTGTCTCAACATGCATTACGCCATAAGATACTAAAGCTAGGGATTTCAATTTATCGTCACTTTTCTCAAAGGCATGATTTCCTGATGCAGCGTTGCGCGCATTTCCCTCTTCAGCCTTTGTGTCGTCGAGAATCGGATTGCTATTTTCCCTTTTCAAAACCAAAAACTCAAATCAACCTATTAGCAAGTCGGCAAACTGTGACTAAGCTTACACGGATTGCCTTCTTCCAATCAGCGCAAGGCCAAAGTAGATACTTACCTTCAACAATCCTCCTTCACTATGTATACTAGGGCGTATTCATTCTAATGAAGACTTCGAGTCTCCATCGCAGGAATAGCCTCCTCGCTAAGGTCGTCCCAGTGATTTTCTGCGCCGCAGACCAAACAGTTCTTTTCGCTGGCTTCTGTCCATTCTATTAGCGCCCCGCAATTCTGACATAGATCCCTATGTGCTACCGGTTTTTCTTCCATTTCTTGAGTGAACACGCCCTAGATCAATTCAGATTGGCGATAGCTTTCCCTGACAATTCCTGCTTCTGTGAATTCATCAACGCAACCTAGCCTCATCTATATCTCTCAAAACGATTTTCCCACAAACACCTACCATCTTCCCTAATTCTTTCCCGATGTGATAAACTTGCCCTTCGCTTTCCATCCCTCTGCCCTATCGCGCAAGTTGCAAAGCCTATTGCCCTCATCTACTTCCCTGATGCGCATGGAAGAGGGCCTCTTCACCTTAGCATGTAAGTTGTCAGAGAATGGAACTTTTACATCCGCCCAAGCTATTTAGCGGAGTTGTTTTCTGCGGGAGGATTGGGCGCAAGTTCTGCTGGTGGCATATCCATTTCCCTATCCACGGCGCCGCTAAGAATCGGGGACCAATCTTGATTGACTTGGCCATTAGCGCGCATTTGTTCCGTTTCTTCTAGCGTCGGCAAGCGAATCGTGCCGTCTTCGTTAATCGGCATGGGAAAATTCTCATGCTTGTGGTTGATGATGCGGTAGTTAGCGCCGGGGAAGTCTTTGACTGGCCCGCCATTTTTTTCACTAACACACCATCTTTGATTTTCACAGGCGGAAACAATTCGGGCATCAATGCTTTCAAAGAAGGATCGCCTTCTTCAATACTCCATCGGAAGTGATAGTGTTGATTGGCGTAAGAATTTTGCGCCTCTTCATACCAACCTTCATAAGGAACTAATATCTCTTCCTCCCCAGATAACAAACCCTGTGCTTCCGGGGAAGAACTCTTCAAACCAGTACGACTGCCATAGTCCATAACTTCGCTCGGCAGTTCTTCCATGCCTTGCACTTCGTTTACCAAACAATCGCGGATGCGATACGCCCCGCCTTGCCTTCTTCGGTCAAGAACTCCATGTTTAGCCATTCCAACGAGCCTAATCAACCGTCTATGCTATTGTAGTATAACTCGGCCTCTTGTTCTCGACTGTATCCAAAATAAGGATCCCACCAGTCTCCAAGTAGCATCAAAGCGTGCTTGTAGCGAAGCAGACTGCGAAGAAACCGAAGCGCTATGGCATTGTTGTGGCCGCGTCCTTCTTCGTTGAGGATTTCATAGACTTCTTAGAACTGCCAAGAGAAGCGGACTTCGTCCTCAAAGGAGTTTTTAGGCGAACGTGATTGTCGACGGCGTGAATGTCTTCCTTGTGCGGCGCATTATAATCATTATAATGTTCCCAAAATTGTTCCATCGAATCGAAAGGATCGCGTTGGTCGTTGCGAAGGTCGCTCAAGTGTTTTTCAGGGACAAACTTGTTGGCAGGATCATACGTTGGCTTCTAGGGAAAATTAGCCTTCCAATCGGCAAGTTTTCTAGCCTCTGCTTTGGCTGCTATTTCCTGAAGTTGAGGCTTGTATGCTTTTCGGTAGCGTAAACCTTTTTCCTTCTTCCGCAGATCTTGCAATTCTTCCGGCGTCATTTTTTGCGGTTTGACGGATTCTTGCTCGTATAGCACGTCGTATCGAACCGCCCAAAACAGAACAAGCGCAAAGCCAACCACTATGGTAATTGGCATCCAGTGTTGTCTTATACAAGACACCCTTCAATTCTCTACCAAAATGAAAAATGTAACTTAGTTGGTTGTTGGATTGGGGATTTCTTCTTTTGTTTGCGCTGGCTCTTCGGCTTGGCGGGCTTTTGTGCGTTCTTTGCGTTGGCGTTCCATCTCCATCTCTTTGAACACCGGATTGCGCGCCATCTCTTCCCGATAACGCCGCTCATGTTCTCTCTGCGCTCGCCATTGTCTATCCTGTTTAATTATCTGGTTGTATTGTGTAGCTACCTCTTTCTCATGGCTGTCCGGCTCTCTCGCCCAAGCTTCAAAAGCAGCGGCCATTTCTTCATCGATTTTCTTCAACTCTTCCACCATAGGCGCATTGAAGTCTTGGTAATACTGCTCCTCTGCGGTGGCGATTTTCTCTTGTATCCAGCTTTGGTCATCAGGGTTGTCTAAGGGGATGCCGATGGTTTGAGCGGTTTGCTCAATCCACTCAATATGATCGGCGTGCCAGTGGGGGTCTTCGGGGTCTCCTTGGTTTAGTTCTGTTTGAGAGAAGTCTCGACGATCTCTTAGGAAAGCGGCCACTTCTTGCCAAGGCTCCGGGTCTGTTTCCCAGCCTGTTTGGATTTTAGAAATCGCCTTCATTGCCTTCGCTTCGGCAACGGTGGCCGTGCTGTCGGGCAAGTCTTGAGGGCGATATAGATTTGGATTTCCTGTGCGCATGGCTTTCTCAAACATTGCGTCACAATGCTCGCTAATTCGCCGGCTCGTTTGTCTTGAAAGCCAATTGTCTAGATCGAAGATGGCTTTACCTGCCGCATCTAGCGCTTTGTATTTGGCTATCAATTCCTCGTTAGCTTTTCTGTCTAACTCTGCCAGTTCTGGAGACATGTCTTCTATACCAGGTGGCGATCTATCTTGGAATCCTTCTAGATAGTTTCCTCGCGGACTGTTTTGATAGGCTTTCCGCTTTTTTTCCCAGTCTTCGCGTTTTGCCATTAATTCTTTGTCTTCTTCGGATAGAGGTTCGATCTCTGAAGGAGATTGCCTTCGCATTCCGGCAAAGGGATCGATTGATTTCTCCATTTCTGAATCGACCGTTGTTTCTTGGCTTGGGCTTGGCGGTTTGTCGGCGATGGTTGTTGGTGTTTCTTCTTTGCCGTCCAATTGCGCTAGCCAAAAGACTCCCGCCAACGCCGCTAAACCAATCCCGATAATCACGTATCCTTGCTTTCTCATTGTCAAAGACTCCTTTCTGTTTTCTAGTCGTTACCACTCTCGCTGTCAAGGCAATCTTGATACTGAGCATCTAATGCTTCCACTGCTTTTTCGTATTTCTTTCTTGCCCAATCTAGCATTTTTCTGTACCAGGCTTCAATTTTTCCCAATTCCTCGTAGGCCTTTTGAATTCGCTTTACTTCCTCCTTAATTGCATCGGTGTAAAAGGTCGTTAATCCATTCAGATCCTGCAATCTTTTTCTGTTAATGACAGGGCCGCCGGGAGCATAGAATAGCCTTTGCCATTCATCTTGCGCCTTCTTCAATTGTTCGCGGTACCATTTTATCATGACTATTCTGGCGGCAATGTAGTCATCAAATGGTTTGCGTTTGGCGTAGTAGGTTCTTTCGATTGCCCGATAGAAATTCGCCTGCTGATTATCGAGCATCAATCTTACTGCGTTGTAATACTCCGAACAAGTGAAGGTGCCGGGCGGAACTGGCGGGAAAGAAGGTTCTGGCACAGGTCCGGGATCGGGCAGAGCGGGAAGCGTCGGCATTTCGGCAGATTGCGCCGATGGCACGGTGGTTTGGGTTGTCAAGGCAACCGCGATTATTGTTGCAACCGCGAGGATTGCCGTTTTTCCGTTTGTCTTGGACTTCGTCGTTGTCGTTTTCATTGCTACGTTATGTCGTGTGTTGCTTGCTTTGGCTACGCGAGCCAACCAGTTCCAATAAAAAGAGAGTTTCTTCATGTCTCGTTAATATTTAATGTCTATGTCGTTAATGTTGCGGCCGTCAGGCCATGCAACCAACATTTAACGAGGGAACCACGAAAAGTTTCCTGCCTATTCGCCGAGGCAATCTGGGAAAGAGATTTTGAATCTTCCCCGGCATGCCGTTTTAAACTGTGACATTTGGCGGGGAATCCAACAAAGAATCCCCTCGTCAATTGTCGGTTGCGCTTTCAGAAAATCATGTTTTCCGTTCGAGCGCAAGCTTTTTTCTCGATATTCCAAAGAAAAGTTTTGGTTGGGAAAGTGCGATTTTTCTTTTTTATTTCGATGTTTTGAGATTTTTGAGACACTGCCCGGCAATTTTTTATCTTTTTCTTGTCGCGGATTGGCGGAGGATGGTTTTGGTTTTATTTTGTGTTGGGGAGGAGGGCGGCGGCGTGTTTTCTGGCAGCGGGGGTAGGCGAGGAGGGGAGGATTTGCAGTTTCCAATACTATCAGCAGGCCTTCGGCAACAGCTTAGTATTCTGTCCATGTTGGTTTTGGGCGGTTGGAGTCAAGGTTTGGTTGGTTTTTGGATCGCTGTTTTTTTGCGGGTGGAATTGGCGTTGAGGATGGTGGTAGGAGGTTTGCGGCGTCGGAGGATTTTGCGAAGGAGTCTTTCGGCGGCGTCGAGCAATCTGGCGGCGGTTTTGGAGCGAGAGCAAAGGATGGCGATGCCGGGGACGGCTAGAACGAATCCGGGAATCACGGGGATGGGACCTAATACGAATCCAACAATCAAAAGCAGGCCGCCGAGAAAAATCATCCCTAAATGTTTGGCGGTGGATTCGTTCTTCCGCGTTTTTCGATAGTTGTAGTAGTCGATAAAGCGTCTGCCGGGGATTCCTTGTTTGATGTGGACGGCAGTGTCTCGAAAGTTGCCGAACATGGTTTTTTTGAACGGGCGAATTTTTGTCACAGCAGTGGCAAGATAACTTCTTTCCACACTTGATAGCCTTCGTGGTTTAGGTGCAGGTTGTCGTCTACAAAAAGGTTTTTTCTCGGGTGACCGGTCTCATTGAGCATGGGCGTCCAGATGTCCGCAAAGGCCAATCGTTCGTCTTTTTGCGCGAAGTCTCGCACCAAGTTGTTGGCTCGTTGCATTGTTGGAGCCAGATGCCAACGCTTGATGCTTGGTTTGATGGAGATGAACACAATTTTCGTGTCGGGCAAGGCGCGATGGACGGTTTTGGCAAAGAGACGGAAGTCTCTAAAAACAGCGGCCGCGTCTTTGCCGTCGGCAACGTCGTTGTCGCCGGCGTAGAGGAAGATTGTTTTCGGTTTGTAGGGAAGGACGATGCGCTCGGCGAAGAAGACGCTGTCGATAATGTGGGATCCGCCGAATCCGCGGTTGAAAACGGGCGCATTGGGAAAATCGGCGGCCAGAGATTCCCACCTGCGAATGCTGGAGCTCCCGATGAAAAGAACGCCGCCGGGCGCGACGGGGCGGATGCGGTCTTGCGCTTCAAAGGACTGAACGGCCGATTCCCACTTTGCGTCCGTGGGATGGAGTGTTGCGGTTGCGCAGCCAAGCAGAAGGCATGGAAGTAACCAACAATCGCTTGGCGGGAAAGATCGTCTTCGCCAAGGCGCGTTTGTCTGTATTGCCGCGGAAATCATTCTGCTGCAGGTTCGGCTTCTGCGGAAGTTGGAGAGAACCAGTCGTTTCTGAGCCAGTCTGCCAGCAGATGGATTTGGCGGTCGCTGAGAATGCCTTCGGCGCCGAAGGAAGGCATACGATCATTCTTTTCGCCGTAAAATTTTTCGTGTTCCGGATTCTGGATCATTTCGACAAGCCATTCTCTGGAACCGTATCCCGTGAGGTCGGGCGCCGTGGCGTCTCCATCTTCGAAGTGGAATTCATGGCAATCGGCGCAACCAAGGTCATCCAAAAGGTGGATTTTCCCTTCTTGGATGAGTTGGGCGTCAGCTTGGTCTTGCTTTTTTTGGGAAGGCAACCGGGCTTCCGCCGAAAGAGCGATGACGGCTTTGCGGAGTTGTTCGGTTTCTTCTTCGTTGAATTTTGCCACCTTGTTTTGGACGAATTTTACCATTTTTCCCTCTTTGAACGCGGTTTTGCCAAAGAAGGCGTCGGAGGCGACGTGTTCTTCGCTGAGCAGCTTTCCTAGCCATTCCCTAGAAGCAAAGTTTTTGAGATCGGCCGCCGAAAGTTCCTCTTCCGGTTGGGTTCCCAAGCCGTTGTGTCCGTCGTATCGGTGGCATCCGGCGCAATGAGCGGCAAAGAGCTTTGGCCCTTGGGTGAGCGGGTCGTTGCGCAGAAGGGCAATCGCTCCTTCATAAGGAATCCCCATTCCTTCGGGCGGCGGCTTGGCTAATATTTGGACTCGCTCCGCTGTTTGTTTGCCGGCGGCGATGGCCTGCTGATATTCCGAGTTATTGCGATCCGCATTCCACGCTTGAAAAGTCAAAACGCCGATTCCCAAAAGAAGGGCGAACATCACGGCGACGTTGAAGCGATGGCCGATGCGCCAGCGGCCAATAAAGGGCATGAAACAAATCAAAAGGACGACCGTTCCCGGAATGACTAGGGAACCGTAGATTTCTCGCTCGCCGGGAAAGTATTTGAGCAGTTGAAACAGGAAGAGAAAATACCATTCCGGCCGCGCGGCGGCGTAGGATTCAGAAGGCTCCGCCGGCGCGGCCAAGGGAGCGCCAAGATGCCCGTCTCCCGCAAATTTTCCCTTGACTACGAAGAAAAGAACGGCGGCAAACACGGTCAGACAAGCCACGGCGTCTTTCAGGACTTGATCGGGCCAGAAGGCAGCGTCGGGATTCCGAAGAGGTTTCTTTGCGGTGACGCCGTGACGCCGGAACAAGTAGATGTGTCCCACGATTAGCATAACCACGGCGGCGGGAAGAACACCGGCGTGCAAGGCAAAGAAACGAGTCAGCGTGTGGTGGCCGTATTCGGCGCCGCCGATTAGCAGTTTTTCCAGACTGGGACCGACAATGGGAACAGCGGCGGCCAAGCTGGTGGTCACTTTCGTCGCCCAATAGCCCTTTTGATCCCAAGGCAGTAGGTAGCCCGTCAGCGAAAGGGCGAGAACAAGCAACAACAGTCCAATGCCAAACCAGAAGTTGACCTCCCGCGGCGCACGATAGGCGCCGTCCACGATCACTTGCATCAAGTGAAGCACGAGCAAGACGTTCATGGCGTGGGCAGTGTAGTGATGCACGCTGCGCAAGAGCCAGCCGAAGTCCATTTCGTATTGAATGTAGAATACGCTTTCCCAAGCCGTCTGGGCGCTGGGACTGTAAGCCGTCCAGAGGAGGATTCCGGTAACCACTTGGACGAAAAAGGTAAAAGTCAAGGCACTTCCCCAAATATAGCGCCAACGGGCGCCGCCCGGAATGTTCTCGAACAGCGCTTCGGAGAGAATCCGCCGGATGCCGGTTCGATCGTCAAGCCAACGAATGATCATGCATCTCCTTTTAGATTGCCTGTTTTTCCGCTTTGCCGGGCTGAAATTTCTGAAACCGAACCCAGACCTCGTTGAGGCTTTGCAGTCTCTCTTCGTCCACTTCCAAGGAATCCAAGCCTCGCGGGCTGGGGCTATCGGGATCCTGAATGGAACCGTCGACGTTGAAGCGGCTATCGTGACAGGGGCAAAGGTAATTCTTTTCCGTGCTTCGATATTCCACAAAACAACCGGCATGTGGACAATCTACGCTAAAGGCCTCCACAGAATTCTCTTCGGTGCGCCGCAGGTAAACGGCTCCAATAGGAACGTTGCGAAAGTGATTCCAAGCATCGACGCGATCGGTCACAACGGGAAACTTTCGCGGCACGCCGTCCGCCGGAAGAGCGGACAAAGACGTCACCCGAACGGCTTGCCCAAGATTGGACTTCTTTCGAAGCGGATTGAGAAGCACGCCAAGCCCGGTCAAAGGCGGAAGAACCCCGGCAAGCACCGCAGCGCCGGCAGCGAGAAAGCGCCGCCGATCCGAGTTGGGAGAATTCTTCTTTGCCGACATAATCGTCTGATGGGAAAACTGCTTCTTCAAATCGCTCTTGCGAAAGGCTCAGTTTCTTTGCCGTTTGTTTTTGTTTCCTGTTCTGAGGCCGGCGCCGCTCAATCTGCGATTCTGTCTCCAATGGCGTCTTGTGCCGGTCCCCGCGTCAATAAACGAAGACAGATTGGAGACTCTGCTCCAAAAATGCAATCTAGAAAATGTTCTTTAGATTATTTTGGAAAAAGGCTTGTCAGCGGCGGGGAATTGTCGAGAAAAATGATTTTGACATGAACGGATTCAATAAACTATGGAAGCAACGGATGGCTCTCGTCTTGGCCGGGATGGCTCTGGTTTGGATGGCAACAACAGCGCAAGCGCAATCGATAATTCGTCGATTCTTGGAGCATCAGGGCATCGAGGCCGTCATCTCTCCCAGAGCGGTGCGCAAGAAGTTATTTCCTTATGACAAAAAGAAATATCGAATGAGGCAAAAAGTGGGGCGGTTCTTTTGTCGAATCAAAGAATTCCGGCGCATTGCCACTCGCTACGACAAACTGGCCAAAACCTTCATGGCCTTCGTTCATCTCGTCTGCGCATTCGTCGCTTTTCAACCCGCTTGAAAATGCTTGACAAAGTGAGAAAGCAAGTTATTAATTCCAAAGAGACGGGAAATCATTGAAAATAAATCCGATGAGCGAAGATAATTACAAGAGCCTGAGCGGGCAGTTGGCAGAGCTGCGCAAAGACATGGATGCCAAGTTCGCGCATTTGGAAGAGAAGATGGTCACCAAGGGGATGCTGATAGCGGCGGTGATAATCCCGCTGAGCGGAATCAATTTGGCGTTCTTGGCGTTTGCCGTCGGCGCGATTATCCAAATTGCGAAGAATTAAAAAAGTTGAACAAACCGAGAATCGATGAGTATTGTTCTTGGTGTCTGGCGTTTTGCCTGTGAACGCCGATGGAATCGAATCAATTCAACGAACACTACCTGACCTATGAAAATTGCAACTTGCTCTGCAAAAATTGGCGTTCCTCGCTATTGTTGCGGCCGGCTTGCTCGCCGTGCCGCCGGAAAAATCCCAAGCGCAAGAACCAGAGAACTTCGCTTGGATAACCAACACGAACGGAATAACGTGGAAGAGGGAGATATGGCACAACAGGGATATACGAGCTCAACTCGAATTCGACAGGGAATTCGAAGAAAGCGATAAACCCAAAATCGCCTCAATCCTCGTGCCAGAACACGCAATCATCAATGCCATCGAATGCTGGGGATGCGTCAACTTGACCAACATCGTCTTCCAGCCTGCCGAAGCACGATACATACACGACGACAGTGGTCGTGTTGTAGGAGGCCAATTGCTAATCATCCATGCGGATCACACTGATCTCCGCAACATCACCTGCTCGAAGAAAATGAGAGACGCGACCTACGTTTATCGAATTTATCGAGCTCTCGGTTGGTGGCCAATTCAATGGACGGAGCTGGAACTGCCCAAAATCGAAATCAGAACGCACGGCACCGCCAACGGAACAGAGGTGGAAATTGTCTGGAGAGATGGCAAACTTCAAATCGCCGATGCTGTCAATGGAGAATACCGAGACCATTTGGGAAGCAGTCCTTTGCGTTTCCCGCTGGCCGCCGCCAAAGACAAGCAGTTTTTCCGCATAGCGAAAATTGAGTCGCCAACCACGGAAGAACCGCCAACGCCTCAAACATCGGGAGGTGACCGATGAATGAGCCAGAAGCATTTAAGGTTGGACAGCACGTTAGCATTCCTTGCCACATCCAGAAAGGGGCTTTTTCAATCGAACGTCTAGTGACGGTGGAAACAAAGGACGGATCCTATTCAGGCTTCGTTCGCAAGGAGTATCTTTGGCAGGATGGTGACAATCCAAACGGCTACATTCCCGGAGTAATCCAAAGTGTGGATGAAAACACCTACACATTAGGGTTTCCGGGAAATTGGTTCATTTCTGGACTAATGGATTTCTCTGCGGAATGGATCCAAGAAAACGCAAACCTATTGCAATTGAAGGAGAGTCATCAAACTCAAACAGCATGATTCTCTCGCATCAAGATCTCCGAACGGCAATCAAAGAAAAGCGAATAGTCTTCGATCCTCCGTTGGAAGACAAGCAATTTGGAGAAGCCTCTGTGGATTTACGGCTTGGTTTCTCTTTTACTCTTTTGAAGGAAAATTTGCATGGCGTTAAAGTTTCGGTTGCCGACGGAGTAGGATTAAAGACGATAAAGAATGCCGAGTTGTATACGTCGCGCGATTTGAGAGAAAGGGATGAATTAGGACAACCGGAGACATTCACGATAAAGCCTAAAATGTTCGTTTTGGCGATGACATACGAGAAAGTTACCATGCCTCTCGACATGATTGCCATGGTGGAAGGGAGAAGCACTTACGCGAGGGTTGGGTTGAGCATGCATCAAACGGCGCCGTGGATTCATCCGGCTTTTGAAGGGCAAATTACTCTGGAGATTATGAACAGCGGGCCGTTGCCAATCGAGTTAACTCCGATAATTGACCGTCCATGCCAACTTACATTTTTCCGCTTAAGTTCTCCTGTGCATGAGAAAAAAGGCTATGGAACACATGAAAGCGACGTCTATCAAGGACAAACCCATCCTTTCAAACGACTTCAAAAACAAATTCCAATTTGAAAAATCCCATTGGATTTCCCAAATTGATTTCGATGGAGTCAGACGAAATGGGGAAAGGATGAGGCGGTGCGTTGGAAAGAGTCGATTTTGGCCGGTGGTCGCCGGTTTTTGAATCATCGATTGGCGGTTGCGGGGGCTTTGTATCTGTTGCTTTTGGTTTTTTGTCTGACGATTATTCCTCTCTTTTCGCAACATTCGCCGACGGCTTTGTCCGAGAATCAATTTGCCGCTCCGTCTGCCGAACATTGGTTTGGCACGGATGTTCACGGGCGGGATTTGTTTGGTCGGACGGTTTTTGGGTTGCGGATTTCGATTTTTGTCGGGGTTTGCGGCGCAGCGGTCAGTCTGGTCATTGGCGCGGTTTGGGGAAGTTGCGCGGCTTATTTTGGCGGTTGGCTGGACGCGGTGTTGATGCGAACGGTGGACGTTTTGTACGCCATGCCTTCGATTATTTTTGTCATCGTTTTGATGGCCGGTTATGACGGGATTTTTCTTCCTTATGTGGAGCGGTTTCTCGGCCTTTTTGTGGATGAGGGCGCTGCGGAGGCGGCATCTTTTGTTCGGCTTTTTTTGTTGTATCTGGGGCTTGGAGCGGTTTCTTGGCTGACGATTGCCCGCATTGTGAGAGGAGAAGTGTTGACGCTGAAGGAGCGATCTTTCGTGCTGGCAAGCCGTGTTTTGGGATCGTCGGCGGGGTATATTTTGCGGTGTCACATTTTGCCGAATCTTTACGGAGTACTTGCGGTTTACCTGACTTTGACGATTCCGTCCATCATTCTCTACGAGTCTTTCTTGAGCTTTCTTGGCTTGGGCATTCAACCGCCGTTTGCCAGCGTGGGAAGTTTGATTGCCGAAGGGGCGCAACAGATCAATCCCATCCGCATTTACTGGTGGATGATTCTTTTTCCAACGGGCGCGTTGGTGTCGACTTTGTTGGCCTTCCACTTCGTTGGGGATGGCCTTCGAGAAGTGTTCAACTTGAGGCGTTCGGCGGGAAATTCCTAGTGGGCGGGTGGCGATGCAAAGGGATTCTGCCGGGCGGCGGATTTGCGAGATTGAGGGAGGCGGGTAACGGCGCCAAGGATGTAAACTCCGATGACGAAGAAGCAAAGTCCGGCCGCCAACAACAAACCGGGAAGCCGAAGCAGATGAAGTCCGTATAAAAAAATCGACGCAATCATAATCGAGGCTCCGGGTATAGTTGCACTTCCGGCCAAACGCCAAGAGTCCCAAAGCCCGATTCGCCGGCCGGCGAAGAAAGAAACAACGGCGATGGGAAGACAGCAGCAAGTTGCCAGGCATGCCCAGAGAGCGAGCAGTCCAAGCGCCAGAAACGCAAAGGCGACGGCGGTGAACAACGCTTTCCGAGCATTCCACCACGGCATGATTTGGTCGGGCGCCAATGAAATGGATTGCCGATCGGGATAGGTAAGAGAAAAAGAGCTGAACCACGACTTCAGGAGTATTTTTTTGCGAGTCAAGATCAGTTGAAAATCCGCCGTCATATCGCCGGAAGGTTCAGGATCCGAGCGCATCGTCAGAGAGAGAAAGCGATTCTGTTTGCAGAGGACGAAGTTCGGCGGCAAAGAATGCAAATGCCCCGTCCGGATGGACAAATTTTTAGGGAACGACTTAGCTGACTCTTCCAAAACGGGAATCCAGCGAAGGTGGAAAAACCAAAGGACGGCGCCGGAGGCTAGGTGAGCCAGTGAAATCCAGATCAAGAGAAGCCAAGACGCCGGCCGCCGGGAAAACGCGGCGGCGCCTGAAAACGTCAAAGGAATCGGCAAAACCGCGGCAACGTCCTCAACGATATGCTTCGCGGAAGAGTCCTTCGGTTTCATTGTCGGGCAAGGATTCTTGTCAAACGGGAGGATTAGCGTTCGCCCGAAGGCGCTTGCGGCGGCGTTCCCGAAGCCGTTGGCGACGGATTGTCTGGAGGAGGCGCGGCCTTAATCACAAAGGGAAATCGCAGTTTCATCACCTCTTCGACGATGATTTCGACAAAGTGAACGCCCGCTTCCCGGAAGCCGATTTGCCCGAATAGCGAGACGTTGGTGGCATGACTGGAGGCCTCGCGGAGGCTAAACTTGACTTGGCTCTTTCGGATGACGGTCGTTTGGTCTGGGCCAACAAGCCTCACCGTTTCGGTAAACGATCCCACGCCGGCCGTCCAGCGGTTAAAAATGCAGATATTCAACACGGTAATCGGAATTTGAGGGACTCGAAGAAACCCAATCACACCGACGAGGATGAAGTTGCCGTTGGATTCCTGTCGAACGTCTTCGCACAGAAGCGAGCATTGAAGGTCGGGGAGGATGCGCGTGGGTTCCATAGTTCAAAATCAATACTTTGCCATCAAACCGGCGTCTTCCGCAATTCTCAATGCCGCCGTTGTCGTGTTGCGCATCAGCATGGCAATGGTCATCGGGCCGACACCGCCCGGATTCGGCGTAATCTTTCCCGCAATCGGCAGCACTTCTTCAAAGGCAACGTCGCCGACAAGTTTCGTTCCCGATTCTGACCGGGAGTCCGCAATGCGGTTGACGCCGACGTCGATCACAACGGCGCCTCGTTTGACCATGTCTTTTTTGACAAACCTGGGGACGCCAATGGCCGCGATTAGAATGTCCGCTTCCCTGCAGTGTTGCGCAATTTCCGGCGTGCGCGAGTGGCACAAAGTGACGGAGGCGTTTGCGTCCGGCGCTTTTCGGAGGAGCAGAGCGGCCATTGGTTTGCCAACAATGTTGCCCCGTCCGAGAATCACGGCGCGCGAGCCGGGAATTTCAACGCCGCTGCGGCGAAGGAGCTCGTGGATGCCGGCGGGCGTGCAGGGAATGAATCCCGTTGAGTCTCCCAGCCAGAGTTTGCCTATGTTTTCAGGGTGAAAGCCGTCCACGTCTTTTTTCGGGGAAACGCTTCCATAAACCGCTGTTTCGAGAATGGGCTTGGGCAACGGCGCTTGAACAAGGATGCCGTGCGTTTGCGGATCGCGATTGCCGTCTTGAATCCGTTCGATGAGTTCGGATTCCGCAATGGTTTCCGGGAGGACGAAGGTCTCGGATTGGATGCCGAGTCTCGCCGCCGCTTTTTCCTTCATTCCGACGTAAACCTGGGAGGCGGGGTCTTCGCCAACCCGCATAAAAAGCAGTTTCGGGCGAACGCCGTTTTGTTGGAGACGGGAAACTTGCCGGGCGGTTTCCGCGTTGAATTCGGCGCTAATCTGGCGGCCGTCGAGAAGATTGTCCACCGATTCGCTATTCCAAATCTCGAAGTTCCTCAATTTCAATGACCGGAATTCCCGGCCAGCGAGCGTCGACGGCTTCCACGCCTTTCACTCGGATTTTATGTCCTTCGTAGAATTTCAAAGCCTCCCTGCCATCGCCCAGATACACTTCCAATTCGCCGGTGTGCAGGTAGTTGATCGTCGTGCCCGTTCTAGGATCTTCAAGCCGATAATAGGCGGGCGCTTGAATGCTTCGGACGCGTCGAACAATGCCGTCTCTGGTGATAATTCTCTTGAGACGAGCGGCGGCCTCTTCGGAAAGAGAAAGACTGGGTTTCTCTGCGGGAGGTTGGGCCGCGGTTGCCGAATCAGGATCCGGCGCCGGTGATTCAGAATCTTTCGGGGATGGCTTCTCCGTATAAATAGGCGGAGGAAGTGTTGTATCTTCCGGCGCCGGCGGAGTTTTCGTTCCGCTTTCGGCTTGCGGGCCGGGTTTTGTCTCCTCCGGTTCGTCGATAATGATTTCGGGAATTTCCTCATCGGAAACGATGGGAGGCGCTTGGCTGGAATGGTTTTCCGGGACGGAAGATTCGGTCTCCTTCTCCGGGATTAGATCGACAAATTCTGCGGCCAAGTAGGCCTCCGTGCCGGGCAACGGTTGGATCGCCGTCCAACCCGCCAAAGATCGAATCGGCTTGATTATCGTGTTCCTTTCGATGCGTCCGACAACGGAAAAACTTGTTCCCCGGCCAACGCGGACGTTCAAGCGAGAAGCAGTCACGGCATGAGTGTCCGGATCAATGTATTGGGAAGAAACCCAGAGAGTGGCCTGCGAGGGCGCCTGAATTCGATACCATTCTTTCGGTTCGCCAGGATTTTCCAAGCGGAGATGCCCAAAAACTTGCACTCGACTTCCGGTGTTGAGCTGGCAAATCACCTCGCTGGCAAGGCTGGGACGCGCCCGCACGTTGACTCGTTCGTTCAAGACCACGCCTTCGGCGCCCCCGGCTGCAAACGGACGCGTTGCCAAGACATTCCCGGCCAAGAGAGCCAATATCAAAAATATCCAAAGAATGCGTTTCATATCAAAGAAGAAGTGAACAATTTCCCAGTCAACATGTCAACGCCGCAAATCGCGCCGATGAAGGAAATCGGCGGAAAACTTTTTCCCTTTGCGCTTCGTTTCTCAGATTGCTTTTGATGGAAACAGCCGAGTCCAACAGATGGCGTTGACGAAAATCTCTCTTCGCCCCATGTTTGGCAAAGGCCGATGTTGCTTTGCCGTCTCGAAAATGTTTGATTTTGCCTTCATCGTGAAATGCGGGTTTGGCAACGAAGCGCGCGCGCCGTTGCGCCGCCAACCTTCCGCCAAATCTCTGCCGGCTTGGCGCTTGCGAACTCTTTCTCAAAAATGACTTCTCCTCTCACAATCGCCTACCGGCAGATGCGGCAACATTCGGGGCATCGGGGTTGGTGGCCGGGGGAAAATCCTTTTGAAATTTGCGTCGGCGCCATTCTTACCCAAAACACCAATTGGCAAAACGTCGAGCGAGCCATTCAAAACCTCAAAAGAAACCGCGCCCTGAACCTCCGCGCCGTCCACAAGCAGAAGCAGGAGACGCTGGCTCAACTTATTCGGCCGGCCGGCTATTACAACGTCAAGGCCGAACGCCTCAAAGCATTCGCCGCCAAAATCATGACCCATTATCGAGGTTCTTTGGACTTCTTTTTCCAACAAGACACCCAGTCCGCCCGCAAAGAGCTGTTGGCCGTCCGCGGCATCGGGCCGGAAACTGCGGACAGCATCCTTCTCTATGCCGGAAACCATCCAACTTTCGTCGTCGACGCCTACACCAAGCGAATCTTTGCGAGGCACCGCTGGATTGAGGAAAACGCCGACTATTATCAAATCAAAAGTCTTTGCGAGACCCAGTTGGCCAATCCTCCCCAAAAAGACCGACTGAACTATTGGCAAGACTACCACGCCCAAATTGTGAACGTCGGAAAAAACTTCTGCCGTCCCCAAAACCCCCAATGCAACGCCTGCCCGCTGGAAAGCCTTCTGCCCGCCAAGAACCGCGCCTTCCGTCCGAAAATCCAATCCCCGCCCCGTCAAAACAAGTGGATGAAGATTGCTCCCTCCTCCATCCATCATCTGGGCGCCTTTGCCCGCCGCCGCATTCCAAAAGAAACGCAGATCGCTCAATACATCGGCGAAAAAATCTCCAAAAAACTTTCCGCCCAGCGGATCAAAGAAGGAAACGCCTACATTTTCTGCTTGAACGAGGAAGTCGACGTGGACGGCGACGTTCCCAACAATCTCGCCAAATACCTCAACCACAGCTGCTCGCCGAACTGCGAAACTCGCCAAATCGCCGATGAAATTCAAATTTACAGTCTGACTCCCATTGCGCCCGGCGAAGAAATTACCATCAACTACGGCTACGGTTTGGAAGATTATCGAGACCACCCGTGCCAATGCGGCGCGGCAAACTGCGCCGGCTACATCGTCGCCGAAGCCTTCTTCGGCCACGTCCGCAAACGGAACGCCCTCTTGGCCTCCCAAAAAAGCGAAGGAAAATCATTGCCAACGCCGCCATTAAAAGACAAACTTCGCCCATGAGCGTTCCCGTCTCATTGGAACATCGCGGCGGTCCCGATATGACGGTCCGAACACCTCATCCACTGCCTCGGCATCTGGACAAACTGTCGCAAGAAATCCTCCGTCTTAAAAACCAGCAAAATGCCGTAATCCTGGCGCACAACTACCAAGTCCCCGAAATTCAAGACCTCGCCGACTATGTGGGCGACTCCCTCGGCCTCTCGCAACAAGCGGCAAAGACAAAAGCCGAAGTCATCGTCTTTTGCGGCGTTCACTTCATGGCGGAGACGGCCAAAATCATCAATCCCGCCAAAACCGTCATCCTTCCCGACCGAGACGCAGGCTGCTCCCTAGAACAAAGCTGCCCAGCGGACAAACTCAAAACCCTCCAAACAACCAACCCCAACTTCTACACCATCGCCTACATCAACTGCAGCGCGGCAGTCAAAGCACTGAGCGACGTAATCTGCACCAGCGGCAACGCCCAAAAAATCGTCGAAGCCGCCCCGAAAAACCGAGACCTCCTCTTCGTGCCCGACGAAAACCTCGGCGCCTGGGTAACCGAACAAACAAATCGCCCCATGACGCTTTGGAAAGGCAACTGCTACGCTCACGTCGAATTCACCCGCGACAGCATTTTGCAAATCCGCAGCCTGCATCCAAACGCCCCCGTAGTCGCCCACCCAGAATGCACAAAATCCGTCAGATTGCTGGCAGATGAAATTTGCTCCACGGAAAAAATGGTCGGCTACTGCAAAAAAACCGACGCCCAAGCAATCATCGTCGCCACCGAATCTGGAATGCTCCACCGACTCAAAAAAGAATGCCCCGACAAAGAATTCATTCCCGCGCCCACCGACTCCTGCCGATGCAACGAATGCAAATACATGAAACGAAACACACTCGGCAAACTTCGCGCCTGCTTGGAAACATTGACGCCCAAAGTGGAACTGTCTCCGAAACTCATCGCCCAAGCCAAAGCGCCCATTAACCGAATGCTAGAACTCTCCGCCTAATTCCCCGCGGCCTCACAAAAGCCTTCGCAATGGAGGGCGCAAACGCAAACTCATGACGCCCGAAGAAAACTTTTCCGCCAAAAAACGCCCATTGCGCCTCCGCCACTACTTTACCCATTATCAATCCCTCGGCGGCGTGCAGTCTATCATTGACACTCACCTTCGGCTTGACCCCGCCAAAGGACTTTCCAGCTCGATGCTTGCCTTTTTCGATCCCGCCGGAGTTTCCCCTTCCAACCCGGCGGTTGAAGGCCTGGGGCTTTCCGGGAAAAACACTATTTGCGGCGCCCGAAGGAAATTCCGGCGCTGGAAACGCCGTAAAACCTACGACGTCCCCATCTTCCATGATCTCTGGGGACTTTCCTTTTTCGGCGAATTCGACACTCAATCCCTCCGAAGAATCGGCGCCGTTCATTCAAAATGGCCCCATCTAAAACACCAACTTCGGCAGTTGCGCGGCAGCCTCGACGGCATCTTCACCGACAGCCAACCCATCGCCAAACTAATCCAATCCCAATACCCCGAACTGCGGCCCGATCGAATTCATCACCTCCCCGTGCCTGCCAAAATTGCACCGGAATTTCATCTCAAACAACGCCCGGCTTTGGCAAAACGTCGCATAGTCATAGGCTTTGTCGGTCGCCTAGAATATGCTCAAAAACGAGTCGAAAGATTTCCAAAACTCTTCCAAAAACTCATGGAAGAAAAAATAAACTGCGAACTCCAATTCCTTGGCGAAGGCGCCGCCCAAGATTTCCTTCAGTCTCAATTTTCCTCGAATGCCGCCGTCACATTCTTCGGACGCAAGAGCGGAGAGGACTATTGGAAAATCATGTCCCAATGGGATTTTGTCCTCTACACCAGCGATTACGAAGGGTCTCCTCTGTCTATGATAGAATCGATGAGCGTGGGCAATCTACCGATTTTTCCAAAAATCGACAGCGGAGGCGACGGCATCGTCAAGGCCTTAGACCCCGCGCTTCTTTACCCGCCGGAAGATTGGAACCGCGTTGCCGAAATCATCAAAACATGGCAAACAAAACCCGCCGAAACCTATCGGCAAGCCCGCCAAAAAAGCAGGCGGATCAGCCTCCGCCACTCTCCAGAATCGTACCATTCCCAATTCATGGATTTCTTCAACTCTATCCTAGAACTTCCAAAAATCTCCCAACAATTTTCCAAAAAACGGCCTTGTTTCCTGTCCGATTATTTGCCGTTCGGCCTTCTCCGCCGCTGTTGCCCCAAAGGTTTCTTCCACTCGAATCCTTTGAAACAAACACAATGAAACTTGGAATTTTCACTGGCGAGCATCCTTCCTAAGAAAGCCGGAGGCAACGCAATTTCAATTCCATTCGCCAGACAAAATGAAAGCGCTCTCTGCTCCCCTTCCTAAAAAATTGCTTTATAGGCTAAGCGTGTAAAGCAATTTGCGCTCGTCCAACGGATTGCCAAATTCTTCCGGACTGGTGGAGACCATAATTCGGTAAAACTGCACTTTGCGAGCGATCTTGCTTAGTTCCGGATCTGATGTTTTCCAAATATTCCACAGCGCCTCCATTTTCTCGCTTTCCGCCTCCAATTGGCTTTGTTTCAACCCCGCCAAGCGTTTTAGATACGCGTTCAATCGACTATTAGAGCCGAATTGAGACCGGAAATCAGAATGGAAAAAAGGACGAACTTCTCCGACAACCGCTCCCTGATCATTTTGAGCCGCCAAAAGCAAAGTGGGCACTTGGCCTTTGTCCATGCCGGCAAAAGTTGGATACACGGCAAACGGCCAAGAATCAATCAGTGCGGCGCCGCACAAAATGTTGACGCCCAAAAGCAAAGTGCCCGCAATGGCGGTTGGTCGAGTGGATGCCGAAGACCGGCTCGGCCGGAAACGTCGGCGAAGCATTGGGAAAAGCAGAACGGGCAGAGCTAATCCCATGAAAGGCACGCGCAACAATGCGGCGATCCATGGACGAATCCCCCTGAGCGGCGCGCCATTCCAAAGCGGGCATTCCTTTGGCGCCGCGCGGTCGGCTTGATAATCAACGGCGCCAAACAAATCCACGGTTTGCATCACTGCGGCAAGACTTTGCTCGGCATCAGGCCGATAGCGCAACACGACTCGCCGCCCGAAGATTATTCGGCCGCACCAGCGGAATATCTTGTGCCAATCCAAAGCAGCGGCGTAAACGACGGCGACCATGAAGGAGAACCCAACGTTGAGGAAAAGACGATTCGACAAGTGAAAGAGCGTGGCGCCCGCAACGCTAAACACTCGGGTGCGAGGATGCAGGACGCCGATGACAAAGCCCATCTCGAACAAAATGGTTAATAAACCGCCGGCTTGATACAGAAACGGATAAAGATCCAAACGGAAAAACGGAAGCCAACCGCCTTGGACAAACCATATATAGCGCATCTTAAACTTGAGATTGTCGCTCAATGCCCATTCGGGGCCGTTGACGACAAACTTCCAAAAGCCGGGAAAGAAATACGCCACGCCAAGAAGCAACAGCGCAAATTGAATCGGCAACGCATAGCGGCGGGCCGCTTGCAAGGGCATTCCCTGAGTTCCAGACCTCCAAGTTCGACGCACGGCATCGACCGACAAGGCGTCCCCCGAAGGAGAGCACGCCAACAAAACGGCAAACCACCATAAAAAATGGTAGTGGCTTATTTTGGCAAAGAACTGAGGAATTCCCAATACATACAAACCCAGCGCCGCCGCGCCAACGGCCGCTGTCCTCGTGTAAAAACCAACGATCCCCGCAAGGCAACAGAGCTGGAACAGAAGGCGAGAAGTCTCTATCACATCCGAATCCAATACAAATCCCAACGGGACATCACGCAACCATCCCCATCCGGGAAGAGGCACCAAATAGGCGGAGTCCAATTGAACCACTAAATTCAAGTTTCCTCGCATAAATAAGAGACTGAAAACGACGATGCGAAACAGCGCCAGATGGAAGGGATGAGCGCTGGCGATAAAAAAACTCGCAAGAACTTGGCGCAGGCGCCGAAAGCCCAATATCATGAGGAAGACACCGATGAAATAAAACCATACTATGCGGTTGAGGAAAGAGGCTCCGCGTTGTTGATAGTAATCTATCGTGCGAACGGCGGGGTCTTCCAATTTATCGTCGGCGAGTTTTTTGTTAATAAAATCAAACGAATCGCCATTGTAGGCGGCGTCAATAAACTCGCTCAGCAGTAATCGCCCTCCAAAAGCGACAGCCAATCCCAGAGCGGCGGCGCCAACAAAGACCAGCACAAACTTTTGCGAAAGGGGAAACTTTTTCATTAACACAACTGCCCGCCGCCGCGCCATTCGACACTAGCGCATTCATTGTCGGCGTGTCTTTTGCTAATTCCAAATTGAGCCAAACTCCTCTTCTTTGGCGGACTTTCGTCGGCTTTGATCGCGCGCGAAGAATGGGACGCCGGCCTGTGTTGTTGCGTTTCGGCGAGTAACCGCAAAAGTTCCGCGCCCGCCGCATCGGCAAAGCGAAGCCCTTGGCGAGTCAGCCGGAAACAATTTCCACGGCGTTCTCCCCATCCTTTGGCAATCAAAGCCTGTTGCTCTTTTGCCCAATTTTCTTCGAAGTCAAATCCCGTGCGCTGTTGAAACGCGTCAAAGTGGATTCCGCGGTTCATTCGCAGCCAAAAGGCCGCTGTTTCCGCCGCTTTGGCCAGCGGATCCAATCGTTCGCCGCCCGGATCGCGTGGAGGCTTCCCCGATTCAACGGCCGCGCAATACTGCTGAAGGTCCGGCCAATTCTGATAGCGGCAACCGTGAACGTGACTCGCCGCCGCCGGGCCAAGCCCAAGATACTCCCCGCCCGTCCAGTAGTTGATGTTGTGACGGCAGGCTCGGCGAGGCAGCTGGCTGGAGGAAGAGGATTTTGCGAAGTTGGCGATCTCGTATTGTTCAAATCCGTTTTCGGCCGCCAAGTCTAGCAACAACTGATACATGTCGTCCGCCAAATCTTCATCGACGACAATCTCTCCGGTTTGCAACTGCTGAAACAAAGGCGTGTCTTCTTCGTAGATGACTTCGTAGCAAGAAAGATGCTCGCTTTTCATTTCGAGCGCTTCGGCCAGTGTGGATTCCCAAATTTCCAGAGTTTGGCCGGGCAACGCAAACATCAAGTCGAGATTGACGTTGTCAAAGCCGGCCTTCCGCAGAATCTCGTAGGAGCGAAATACCATGTCTTTGGAGTGCACGCGTCCCAACCGGTCAAGAAGCGCGTCGTCCAAAGACTGTACTCCCAGCGAGATTCGATTCACCCCGCCGTCTCGAAAAAGCCGAGCCTTGTCGGCGGAGACGGTTGCCGGATTGCATTCCACCGTGAATTCGCCAACGGACTGCCACCCCGCCGCCGCCAAAGCGTCGAAGATGCGTTCCCACTGCGAAAGAGGCAAAAGCGAAGGAGTTCCTCCTCCAAAGAACACGGTTTGCGGTTGCGACGGGCAAGAAGTCTGCGCCCGGATTTCCTGAATCAACGCCAAAACATATCGCTCCATCCGCTCTTTTCCGACTCGCTCGGAGTAAAACGCGCAATACTCGCACTTTTTGGCGCAAAACGGGACGTGCACATAGAGAGAGGAGAGCATTGTATCCAGAGAATGCCGCGCTTCCATCCGCCGTTTATTGAACGTAAGCGCGTTGGACGTTCTGCGCCTTCAATCCTTTGTTGCTTTGGATGACTTCAAAACGGACGACTTCTCCTTCGTTGAGAGTTTTAAATCCGTTGCCGCTGATTGCCGAGTGATGCACAAAAACATCGGAATCGGATTCCTCTTGAAGGATAAACCCAAATCCCTTTTTGTTGTCGAACCATTTTACCTTTCCGCTGGCCATATTATATTACACCTGTCTTTTTTACTCCTTCAAAGCCCTCAATTGCCCGATGCGACAAAACGTCTTCGGTTCCAAAAAACAAATCGCCCCCGCAAAAGTCTCAATAGAGGCAACGGACAAAGATCTTGAGGATCGGCGAAAAGCGTAATCGTTTCCCAATAGGAACGTCAACTCCATTGGAGATTTTCCATTCCCAAAAGAACGAGCGGGGCATTCCTTTTTCGCCTCGGCTTTTTCACAACTTCAAATGCGCCCACGCGTCTGAAATCTCCATTCGCAAATTGACGTAAAAAGGGCCGAATTCCCCATATCGAGCGCTCACTTCGTCAAAGCGCATTTCATAGACGATTTCCTTCAACGCATCGACTTGATGCGCCAGCAAAGTCACGCCCCACTCCCAATCATCCAAGCCAGTCGACCCCGTGATCAACTGCACAATCCGCCCCGCATAGCGCCGCCCCACTTTGGCGTGGCCGGCCATCAACTTTTTGCGCGTCTCAAAGTCCAGAGCGTACCAGTTGTCCGCGTTGTTCCGCCGCTTGCTCATTGGATAGAATCCCATCACTTCCCAGTCCGGAAGCTCCGGATACAGCCGATAACGTCGATACTCCTCCTGCTTTTTTTTATAAGTCTCCAGCCGAGCGTCAAAGGCTTGCGTTCCCTCCTTCAAGTTTTCTTGGCCGATAATCATCCGCTTCAAATCTTCCTCGGTCGTGACGTACTCAGGCAACTCGGTCACGCTCAAGTAACTGTAAACAAGTTCCAACGCATCCGCGGGAAAACAAAACTCCAGCTCTCGATGCAAGCGACTCAGCGCAACCAAATCGGCGGCGCAAATCATAAACGCCAAATCGGCCTTCCCTCCCACATTCAAATAGGAAACCATTCGCGGTTGGCACGGTTGACCGTTCGCCTCCAAAAGCGCCTCCAATTGCTCGCAAACGCTATACGAAACGCCGTCCAAACAATCCTCCCAAACCGCTCGATCCACCCGATAAAACAAATGCATCACGTGAATGCCCCGGTCCAATTTAACTGCCGCTATCCCCATCGCTCGCTCCTCCTTACTCTTTCAATTCCAAAACACGGGACAAAAGCGACGGCAACTGCGCCAACAAAGCCTCTTTGCCCGTCACCAAATCCGCTCCCGCCATCCGCGCCGATTCCGCATCCTCCTCATCGGCAAACGCAAGCACGGGAATATGCGCGGTTTCTTCCGTCTTGCGCAATGTTTCAATCGCCGAGGCCGCCTTGCCCGCCTTCATATCCACCAACACGACCATCGGCTTTGCCCGCCGCGCCGTGCTCGCCAACCGCTCCAAATTATTCAAAACCGCCACTTGATACCCCAAATCCTCCAAACGAACCGCCACTTGACTGCCGGGAAGAATCTTCTCATAACACAAAATCGCGCACGGCGACGTCATAAGCCCTTATCCTCTCCTCAAAGAACGCTTACAGTCAAGAAAGAAGAAGCCCGCGCGCAAACGCCAAAAACAAAAACCCCGTCAAATCAAATCCCGCCGCCGCCATTCCAGCCGAACAACCCGCTTTGTCCCAGAACTCACCTTGAACCGCTCCCCAATCCGCATTCCCTCCACCCAAAACAACCCGTCCTTTTCGCTCTCCGCCAACACGCGAAGCCTCCGCTCCCGCATCGGCAGTTTCTCGTTCACAAACCAATCTTGCAACTTCACCTTCCCCGCCATCCCAATCGGCCAAAAACAATCCCCAGAACGCCAATGCCGCAAACGAATCCTCGGCTCCAACAATCCAGCGTCAAAAATCTCCACTCCAAAAAACGCTTTGCCCGATCCGCTCTTTTCCCTTTTCTTCAAAAAATCCCGCCCATCTCCAACCGTTTGAACCGCTTCAACCGTAAAACGCAGTTCCAAACCGCCAAAAAAAACAGAATTCCTGCCCGCCAACTCAACCAATGCCTCCGCCTCCAAAAACGAAACCGACTCCTCCACCGCATCCGCCAATCTTCCTTGCTCATCTCGCCGCAATCGCCTGCCGCCGCAAACTTCCACCGCCTGCCCAACTTCCGAATGCCTCAACAACTCAATCCACGAAAAACTCGGGGCAACCCCCAAACGCAGCAACTCCAAACGCAAAACTTCCCGCTGAACCGCCGTCGCCAATTCGCTAAATCTCCCCTTTCCGCGTAACCACTCCCGACTTTGCGACTCAACAAATTGATGCTCGTCCGCCAAAATCCGCATCGACCGCAATACATTTTTCTCCACCGCTGGCAAATCCAGCCCCGCCAAACAAGGCAACAATTCGTGCCGAATCCGATTCCGCAAAACATCCTTGCTCCAATTCGTCGCATCTTCGCGGAAAACCAAACCGCGCGCCTTCGCATACACCAGCAAATCCGCCTTTCTCTGTTCCAAAAATGGTCGAACCAACCAAAGCCTCCCCGAATAAGCCGAACGCCCGCAAATCCGCATCCCGCCCAAGCCTTCCGATCCCGCGCCGCGCAAAGCCCGCAAAAAAAACAACTCCAACTGATCGTCCGCATGATGCCCCAACGCCGCCCATCCAATCCCTCGTTCTGTCGCAATTCGCGCCAAAAACCGATGCCGCAACTCCCGCCCCGCCATTTCCAAAGAAATTCCCTTCGCCTTTGCCGCCAAACCCACATCCGCCCGCTTCGAAACAAAATCCAATCCCAACCGCGCCGCAACTTCCCGCGCCAACCGCTCATCCGCATCGCTTTCCTCGCCCCGAAGTCCATGATTAAAATGCGCCGCCGTCAAATCCCAACCCCGCCTTCCCGCCAATCCATGCAAAACATCCAGCAAAACCATCGAATCCAAACCGCCCGACACCGCCGCCAAAACCGCCTCGCCACTCGGCAAAAGCCGCTCTCGCCGCAAAACCGTTTCCACTGCCGCCGCCAAATCCATGCCGCCAATCCCGCTCATCCAAATCGGAACGCCAAAACAATTAAAACCGAAATGTAAATCCAACCGCTCAAAAAAACCTTGAAAAATCAAATCCGTCTTCTAATCTCTTTCCCGTGAAACGCAAAAACGGTGCCGTTTCGGGGCGTAGCGTAGCCTGGCTAGCGCGTCTGAATGGGGTTCAGAAGGTCGCCGGTTCGAGTCCGGCCGCCCCGACCACCGCCTTTCCCAACCGCAAAATCGACAGTCCCCATAAAAAAATTCACAAAAAAATCGAAAAAAACTTGATTCAAAATCCATTTTGCCCTTTTAATCCTTCCCATCACTTTTGATTGGAACAAATTGAACGGAAATTGGAACTTGACATTGCGAACCATAACCATAATCTCTTTAGGCCATGAACCAACCAACCAACCAACCAACCAACCAACCAACCAACCAACCCCGAAAATCGGGATTTACGTTGATTGAGTTGCTCGTCGTCATCGCCATCATTGCCATCCTCGCCGGCATGCTCCTGCCCGCGCTGGGCAAAGCCAAAGAAAAAGCCAAAGGCATCCTCTGCATGAACAACACCAAACAACTCATGCTCGCCGCTATTTTGTACGGCGGCGACAACGACGATAAATTCCCCCTCATTCATCACGGAGGACAGTTGCGTAGAGGAACATGGGCTACCGGCTGGCTGACTTGGAATAATAGTGACCATAACTTTCGGCTCGACATCTTGCTCGACCCTGAGTGGTCCACGCTAGCGACTTACTTCTCTAATGCCAAAAATATCTACAAATGCCCATCGGACAGGTTTATCACCAGCGGGCAAAGATCCCATTGGAATAGCAACAAAGGAAGAGCGAATTGGACAACCGAGCCGGAACGGACGCGTAGCGTTTCCAGCAACATTCGCCTCACCGGAAAAAGCCCACAAAATGCATGGGGTTCAGATCATTATCCTACAACCACTGAACGGTTTTCTGGATTGAACAATCCCGGACCTTCTCAAACTTGGCTTTACATGGACGAGCATCCGGACAGCATCAACGACGTCGGCAACTTCACCGTAGAGTTGCATAGAGGAGGCAATCCGTGGATTGACGTCCCGGCGGTTTATCACAACGGAGCCTTCGGGATTGCCTTTGTCGACGGTCATTCTGAAATCCACAAATGGTCGGCATCCATGCTGAATTTGCCTGCTTGTGATTACAAAGGACGAGTGGACAAAGTCAACAAACTGAGAAGAGACGCCGACGCGCTTTGGTGGGCTTTGCGCACCCAACGAAAAAGCAACGTCACCGAAGAAACCATACGAAACGCTTTGTAACTTTCTCTTTTGATTAACATTTTCCCGCATTTTTGAAATGCGCGCCTGCCGGTTGTTTTCTCATCGGCAGGCTTTTTTTGCGCTTTTTGCCGGTCTACAAAGCGGTGGCTAAAAGGAATTCGCAGTTTTCGCTTTCGCCGGCGGTGGAAACTTCTACAGAAGCCGGTAACAATCCAAACCTTCCGGGACTCAATTGCAAACGTCGGCCGTTGCCTTCGCAACATAAATTCCCCGCTATAACGCCAACCACTCGCGCTTTTTCTCCCGCCGGCCAGCGCAGAATGCCGTTGGATTGCAGCAGAAAATGCTCGACCCGAAAGAACTCGCAGTCCGCCAAAACCCGCATTGAAACTCCCTCATCCAGTTGGCGCAGTTGGCTGCCAACCAGCGAAGGTTCGCAATCGGCAAAGTCAATGCTTTCCAAAGAATTGGCGATGTGCAGTTCTCGCGGTTTTCCATCAAGCCCCAAGCGATTCCAATCAAACACGCGATAAGTGGTGTCCGAATTTTGCTGAATTTCAAAAATCACATTGCCGCCGCCAATGGCATGCACGCGCCCGCTGGGAAGAAACATGGCATCTTTGCGTTTTACTTGGATTCTGTGAAAACATTCGGCCACCGTGCCTGAGCGGATTTTCTCTTCAAAAAGCCGGCGAGAAACATCGGCTTTGAGCCCGACGAAAAGAGCCGCATCTGCCCGGCAATCCGCCATAAACCAGACTTCTGTTTTGGGTTTGCCGCCCAACTTCCGCGCAACTTTGGCCGGAGGATGCACTTGAAGCGAAAGCTTTTCCCGCGCATCCAAAATTTTGACAAGCAAGGGAAATCGCCCCGCTTGAAGCCGAGAATTTCCCATGATTTCGGCAGATCGCTCTTGCAGCAATCGGCGCAATGAATGCCCGGCCAACGGTCCTTGCGCGACTATGCTGACTTCTTCCGGCCGATCCGCAATTTCCCAAGACTCTCCAATGCGTTTTCCTCTGGGCAGGCGTTTGCCAAAAAGAGTTTCGATGTTTCGCCCGCCCCAAACTCTTTCTTTGAAAAGGGGACGAAAAGTAAGCGGATACAAAGGCTCTTTCACATCAAGCCCAAGTCAATGAATTCTGGGAAACCGACAAGATTCGGCCAGATCAATCCAACAAAAAAAGAAAATCCACATCGCCTTCCTTTGGAAAATGCGCAGCCTAACTAGCCTCTTGCTTTTTGTCTGCCGGCGATTCCTCTCCGTCTTGGCCATTCTCCGAATCTTTCCGCTCTAAACTCTCTCCCAATCCTTTCGCTTCGTCTGCTTTTAGCGTCTCTCCTTTTCCGTTGTTTCTCGATTCCGAATTCGAGTCTGCCGAACCGGAATCTTCGTTTTCCGTCATCGCCATTTCCAAATAACGCCCAATGGAGCGAAACTTCTGATAGCGTTTCTCCATCCGCCCAGAAGCCGATTGTTCCCGCAATTCCGCCAAAGTCTCCAACAATGCCCGCCGAATTTCTCCGGACACTACTTCCAAACCTCGATGCGCCCCGCCCAACGGCTCTGGAATAATCCGATCTACCAATCCAAAGCTCAGCAAATCCGACGCTGTGATTTTCAGCGACTCCGCCGCTTTTTCCACCGCCGTGCGATCTTTCCAAAGAATGGAAGCGCAACCTTCCGGACTAATGACCGAATAGTAGGCGTTTTCCAAAATCAGCACGCGATCCGCCACGCCAATGCCTAATGCGCCTCCCGATCCTCCTTCGCCAATGACCAAAGCAATCACCGGCACTTCCAACAGCATCATTTCCCGAAGATTGACCGCAATGGCCTCCGCAATGTGCCGCTCTTCGGCGCCAATTCCCGGATAAGCGCCGGCAGTGTCAATAATTGAAACAATGGGCAAGCCGAACTTGGCCGCCAAGCGCATCAGACGCAACGCCTTGCGATAGCCGTCCGGATGCGCCGAGCCAAAGTTGCGCCGAATCTTCTCTTTCGTATCCCGCCCCTTTTGCGTTCCAACAACAACCACTCGCTCGCCTTCCAAACGAGCAAACCCTCCCACCATCGCCCGATCATCGGCAAACAATCTGTCGCCGCGCAACTCCAGAAACCCATGAAAAACCGTCCGCAAATAATCCAAAGTAAAAGGGCGTTCGGGATGCCTCGCCAACTGCACGCGCTGAATCGCCGTCAAATTGGAGAAAATCTTGCGCCGAGTCGCATCCAACTTCTTTTCAATCCGATTGATCTCATCGGCGATGCTTACCCCCAAAGCGCCGCCGTCCGCATCCAGACGAAGCTCCTCAAGCTTTCGATGCAGCTCGGCAATCGGCCTCTCAAATTCAAGATGATAATGCATGCGCCAACAACAATCCTACCAGCAACCCGTTGCCGGTGAAAATGGGCAACTCTCCGCCCAACGAAAAGAGAACTTTAAAAATTGGCCAAGCCCTATTCAAGAACAAAACGGCAAAAACAAACTGGTTTGCCAGTTGTTTGGAAACGATAACAACAGGGCCGGAAAAGGGAAAAACTTAATCTCCTGCCCCAAGCCAATGAACTTCAGCACGCCCAAAGCAAACAAAACCACACCAGTCAATCGCAAAAACCAAAGCAATGACTTGTCCGCATTCTGATTTCTAATTTGTTTCATAGTTTCTTTCATAAGACTCCTTGTTCTCTAAAAATGTGTGTTCTAGATTCAGTGGCGAAATTATCCCTTCATGTAGCGGTAGCCGGCCGTTCCCGCCAGTGCCATAATCGCTACAAACAGCAAAAGCCTCGACAAAGTCTTCTGCGGCGGATTCGACAAAGGATCGATGTTTTCTCTTGTCGGCACTACTTTCCCGGTTCTGTCTCCCACAATATAAATGCCGTTAGAAATCACCGCGCGATAAGTAATTTTAGGGTCAATGTAAGTGTAAGGATCAAAAGAGTTTTCTTTGGTGTCTAGTTCCGTGATGATCTCGTGGATTAGAAACCGCCGACGGCTTTCTTCCAGCGTCAAACCTTCTCGAATTTCGTTAGGGAAGTTTTTCGGCAAGAGATTGTCTGGATGGTAAATAATGAATTTACGGCCATAACATGGAGATTCGATTTTGAATTGGAATGGAGCAATTTGTTCAATCGTGCCGGAATGATAATGCCGTATTTCTTCCTCAGAAAAAGGATGTTCAGTCGCCGACATCATTTGAATGCTGTTTTCGGTAAGTTAGGCGGCGGATTGGTTTCTCTCCCATTGAAAGATTCCGGAGAACTTCCTGCATAGAACCCAAGTTCAACAGATCGACTAAGGATTCATACATGCTGGCTGCAAAGATAGTATAGTTAACGGGATTATCCTCAATAGAATTAATAGATTGAGTTACAGCGTCGCCCGGAAGTTCCCATCGTGTTGTCCCGTTGCGTCTTGAACGAAAAACGAGCTTATGCAGAGGCTTCAATGGAAACACAAATTCCTCCCGAATTAGTTATCAGTCGGATAGGCGGTGGGATCATCTCCTGTAAAATCGCCTGCAGTCGAGTCATCCGGTGGGCAATAATTCCCGATGATTACGTGGATATGAGATCCTCTTCTAGTGTAAAGTTTAGGAAGCGGAATACGCTCTTCGGGATTGTGCCATTCCGACAGTCATCGTATTTTGTGCCTTTAGTGCAACAGAGCTCGAGATTCTCCCATGTTTCCGTCTCAATGCAAACGGAACGTTTATGGCAGATAACCACATTCCGAAGTATGCAACATGTCTGCGCATGCCCAAATGTCCTGAAAAAAGCAAGTTATACGGATTAACTTAAGCGGAGCAGGCGTATGACAATAACTATTAGAATAATTGGAGTTGCATGTTGCGGCCAGAATCAAGCCGCCGAGTGCCAGAAAGTCGATTAAGGCCAAAGCGGCCAGCATCGGCATTTTGCCGGAGCCGTCTTCGTTCGTCAGCGGGGAGAATAGGCGGAGGCTTTGGATTCTGCGGTTTGCGGTTGGTTCGATGTTGTGTTTGATGATGTTCTCCATTGGTTGCTGGTTTGGAATTGCGGTTGCGTGAGTTCTTTCTCCAAGCGCAAGAGGCCGAAGAACTAACAAAAGAATAGTTTTCTTGTCTTCCCATTAGTTTGCCTTTGTCTTTTGAAAAGGCTCTTCTGTAACGTTCAATACTGTCTTCTCGCTCCACTCCTCTGTCTATTCTGCTATCCTTCTAATCTTTATTTCCCGGACAATCCCGGAACTCATCGCCCCAGGCTGTTGCTTATCTTATCATAACTTTCTCCTCCCGCCTTGCGGGATTTTCGTCTTTTCTTTTGTCTTCTCATTCACTTTTCAATCATCTGTTTGCCCAGCGGCTTTTGCGCATCGAGCAGTGCCGCAACTTGCTCATAAGAAGCGTAACATATGCGAGAACCTTTCCCGCACGTTTGCAAGATCCACAGAGAAAACCTTCAATAATTCTCTCGATGTCCGGTTGTCAAACAGACTGTTGTATTTAGCGGGCGTCCCAATAGAAGAGGCTTGCCGATTGAGGGCGAGAGAACTCAACCGCTTTGGCGGCTGGGGTTAACACTTTTTTGGAGCAGTGCGAGGTTTTTTATGGGGCAAGGAAAAAGGGGTTTTACTGGGATGTTTTTCGTTCGTTTTAGGCTTTTCTTGGTTGGATTGGAGGGATGGGTTTGGCGTTTGTGGCGGGCGGGTTATTGGGTTTTTGTTTGGATGCCTTGGCGTTGGGCCATGCGGGCGAAGGGGCCGTTTTGGGAGAGGAGTTGAGGGTAGTTGCCTTGTTGGGCGATGCGGCCTTTTTCTAACACGATGATTTTGTCCATGGTTTGAAGGGTGGAGAGGCGGTGGGCGATGCAGATGACGGTTCGGTTTTGGGCGAGGTTGTCGATGGCTGTTTGGACTTCGGCTTCGGCTTGGGCGTCTAAGGCGGCGGTAGCTTCATCCAGCACTAATATGGGGGCGTTGCGGATGAAGGCGCGGGCGATGGCGATTCGCTGGCGTTGCCCGCCCGAAAGCGCGGCGCCGCGTTCGCCCAGTTGGGTTTCGAATCCTTTGTGCAGTTTTTCGATGAATTCGGTGGCGTGGGCTTGTTGGGCGGCTTGGAGGATTTCTTTTTTTGTGGCGTTGGGTCGTCCGCAGCGGATGTTTTCGGCGACGGATTGGTCGAAGACGACTATGTCTTGGCTGACGAGGGCGAGCAGTTTGCGGTAGTCTTTGACTTTGAGTTGGCGCAGGTCTTTTCCGTCGAAGAAGACGGCGCCTGCGGACGGGTCAAAGAAGCGGAAGAGGAGGTGGATGAGAGTGGTTTTGCCGGAGCCGCTTTCGCCGGCAATGCCTAGTTTTTGGCCGTGCGGGATTGTTAGGCGGATGTTTTGGAGAGCCATGTTGGAGGGCTTGGCGCGGGCGTAGGCGAAGGAAACATTTTCAAACTGAATAGACTTCGAGAAGCTTTGCATGGAGGCGGCTTGGGGAGAGTCTTGCACTTCTGGTGTTTCCGCTAGGATGTTTTGGAGGCGGCCGACGCTTACGCTTGCCTGCTCGAACAAGACATGGAGTTTGGCCAGTTTTTTTATCGGCATGTAAAACATGATCAATCCTATAAAGAAGGTAATGAGGTCTGGGGCGCTGCGTCCGGTTTGCACGACGAAGACGATGAGCATGCCGACGGCGATCATGGACACGGTTTCAATAATCGGCCCTACAATCTCCTGCGAGCGAACTCCCCGCATGGTATAGCGGAAAAGTTGTCTGGACAGCCGCCGAAAACGCGCCACTTCTCGTTCTTCTAACGCAAAGGCTTTGACGACCCGAATCGCAGAGAGCATCTCGATGATGAGACTGGACTGTAGACTGAAGGGCACTTCGGTAATTTGCCAACACTAACTAGCTACTGAATACTGTGCCACAAATCACTGGTTCCCCACATTCTTAATCTCAAAATCCCCTATCGGCTTCTCCAACAATCCCGACCCCGTCCAAGAAGAAGACTGCCCGGGATAACTCCCATAGTTGAAAGAGCTGCTCACCCGAATGCCAATGTTATCGGCAGAAGTCACATCGTTCATGAACATCCAAGAGATAGTGCGGTTGACGGGTGTCGTGCCGATAGTGATGGTCGGCGTGTTCGTGGCGTTGGCGGCAAAAGTGATGTTCGTTCGGCCGGCGCCCGGAATGCGCTTTCTGATGGAATCAATGTCTATGGTGTTGGTACTGGAAAAGAGAGGAGAGAGCGTGATTTGCGCGTTAGAAGGATGATTGGCGTTGTAAATGTCGCTGGCCGTTTGCCAACCATCCGCCGAAGAATGATTGACGCTCGTTCGCAGCGTGCCGGCGGCAGCGACGCTGGAGCTGCCGGAGAAGATCCAGAGAGTGTGGTTGGTGCTGTCTTGGCTTTGGTAGACGTCGATGAACAACTGCGCTTGGTTTTGCTCTAAAGAGACAAAAGAAAGCGCTGAGACGATCAACGCCACGAAAAGAGACTTCAGCCCGCTTGCCGCTTGCATATTGTAAGGATAACTTTTTCATAAAGTTACTGTTGACGAGTTGGCCTCTGAATTCACTAGAAAGGTGAGAAATCCCATCTTGCGGTTGCGGGAGAAAAAGTTCTCGCAATTGGTGCTTAGTGAGAGGGAAGTAACCATTGTTGGAGTGACGAGTGGCGGGAAGTGTTATTTTGTAAAACGAATGATGCGGTGAACATGTTTCTGTTGCCGGCGATTGTTTATTCAAAAGAAGGAAAAGAGGAAGAAAGGTTAGGGTGGTTGGTGGATTGGGGGAGTAAGTGGGCTTGCAGGGAATTCTTTGGTTTGAGCGGCCGTTGGAGATTAGGATGACGCATGGGAGAAGGGGGCAAAGTTGGGATTGAGAGAAAGAGGTAGAGGAGTGGCTTTGTGATTGTGTATCACTGAGCATTCGCTACTGGGGCTGCTTGCCGGCGAATCATTGAAGCGCACGAGCGAGGCAAGAGCTGATGATTAGTCTTGTTGATTGGGGATCCTTGGCTACGAACGTGCTGGTTTCTGTTGAGAAGTGAGAAGGGAGTTTGTTGTTTAGGTATTGGAGTTGTTTGGATGCGGATGAGGTGGCGAAAGGAGAAGTAGGCGGGGAGATGGGAAGGCGCAAATCACTGGGCGGTGACTTTGCAAAAAGATGGAAAACTTCGGCGTTTTTGAATTGCAAACTGCTAAATGCTAATTATGGGTTGTATGGTGGTTGGCTTGGTGGAAGGTTGTAAGAGGAGGAGGTAGTTTTGAAGAAGTTTCATTGGTTATTGTAGTTGGGTCTGTCTGTTGAATTTGCAACAGGCATGTAGTTTTGCCTTGTTGATTGCGAATCACTCGCCGCGAAGCATGGGTTGGTATCGACTCATATGGAATCGCACAGGGAAAACTAGAGCTGGCGATGTTTGGAGTTTTGAGAAATCCAAAAAGGGATTGGCAAGCGAGCGTCGGTATCGGGCGAGGTTTTGATCGGATTAAAAAGTTCATTGATTACTCGTTACTCTAATATACAAATGGCAAATGGGAGGCTGTTCTTGCGTGGATTCTGTCAACAGCCAATATGTTGGGAGTCCGTCTGCCATGAATTTTATCGGCTTTATCTATTTTGCGCTTCTTTTTTTGGGGGACTAAAAGTTGGGAACGGAGCTATTTTGCGCTTTGAATGCCCGTTGCCGAATTTAACAAAGTCGTTGCTCAATTCTCCACTCCCCGCTTATGATTGACCGCAACGGGTAATGGCTCTCATTTTGCAACATCCCTTCCGATTTTTACGGAGGCTCGGCGCTTTCTCGGTCTGGGCGGCTCGACTTTTCTTTCACTGCATTCGTTTGCGGAAAGGAGGGCGGTTTGTCGCCGAGGATCGCCAAGAGTGGATGCGGTCGAACGCTCGGCGTCTCGCACAAATCCTCCGCCTCCGCATTCGCCTGGCGGGCAAGGTTCCTGAGTGGGGGCTCATTGCGTCCAATCACCTCAGCTATCTGGACGTTGTTGTGATTGCCTCCGTTGCGCCGGGGATTTTTGTCAGCAAAAGCGAAGTTCGACGCTGGCCCGTTATTGGGATACTTAGCCGCTGGGCGGGCACGCTCTACTTGCGCCGCGCGCATCGATCCGACCTTGCGAGGATTGGCAGGGAAGTTGCGGCGCTCCTTGAAGACAGAGAGCGGGTCGTCATTTTCCCGGAAGGCACCAGCACGGATGGAAAACGCGTCCTCGGCTTTCATTCTTCTCTCTTTTGGCCCGCCGAAACGATTCGAAGTCCGACAACGCCTTGCTTCCTTAAATACGGCGAGCCGGGAAACCAACCGGAACGCCGTGTTTGTTTTCAAGGGACGGCGCTGTTTTTGCCGCACTTTTTAAATCTCTTGGCTCTTGAATTCATTGAAGCCGAAGTTGTTTTCGGCGAACCGATTGCCGGCGCCGCGCCGCGAAAGCAACTTGCCCGAGCCGCGCATGCCAGCGTCTGCCAAATGGCCGCAGCATCGCAAGCCGTCCAACAGCCCGCCTCGAAGAAGGCCGAACCGCTTGCCGCCAAACATTTCTCCCGCTCCGCCTCGGCAAAGCGACGGCAAGAATCCGCCGCCCGTCAAAAACGCGTTGCGGACTTTTCCATTGACGACAACGCCCAAACTCCGAAGAAATACAAAAAGACAAAGGCCGACTGATTTTAGCATTGCGTTATGAAAATCCAAAAAATCGACGTCTATCAGGTGAACCTCCCTCTTTGCGAAGGTTGCTACAACTGGGCCGGAGGCAAGTCCGTTTCCGTATTTGACTCCTCCATCATTGCGGTCTCGACCGACGAGGGCGTTGTCGGCTACGGAGAAGTTTGCCCTTTGGGGCCTTCCTACTTGCCGGCCTACGCGCGGGGAGTTCGCGCCGGAATCGCGGAAATCGCTCCCCACTTGATCGGATGCAATCCTTGCGAACTCGAAAAACTCAATTGGCGCATGGACGAATTGTTGCAGGGGCATCCCTATGTCAAATCAGGAATCGACATCGCCTGCTGGGACATTCTGGGACAAGTATGCGGACAACCACTCTGCGCCCTGCTCGGAGGCCGTTACGGAGAAGACTACGCGCTCTATCGAGCCATTTCTCAAGAATCTCCTGAGAAAATGGCGGCCAAAGTCGCCGCCTACCGCGCCGAAGGATACTCTCAATTCCAACTCAAAGTCGGCGGCAACCCGGACGAAGACGTCGAACGCATCCGGGCAACATCCCAACAACTAAAAACAGGCGACACATTAATTGCCGACGCCAACACCGGCTGGCTCATGCACCAAGCCCTGCGAGTCATCAACGCCGTCCGCGACATCGACGTCTACATCGAACAACCCTGCTCCACCTACGAAGAATGCCTCTCCGTCCGCCGCCGCGCGCCGCATCCCTTCATCCTCGACGAAACCATCGACAATCTAGAAATCCTGCTCCGCGGCCAAGCAGACGCGGCAATGGACATAGTGAACATCAAAATCAGCAAATTCGGCGGCCTTACCAAAGCTCGACAAGCGCGCGACCTCTGCGCCCGACTGGGCATCGCCATGACCATCGAAGACAGCTGGGGAAGCGACTTCGCCACCGCCGCCATTGCCCACCTCGCCCACAGCACTCCAACCGAACTGCTGTTTGCCTCCACCGACTTCAACAGCTACACCACCATCAGCACCGCAAACAGCGCCCCCCAACGCAAACAAGGCCGAATGAAAGCCCCCCACAAACCCGGACTAGGCATCACCCCCAAACCAGAAATCCTCGGCAAACCAGCACTCCCCCCCTCCCCCCCGCCTAACCCTCTTGCTCTATCAAGTTTTTTTGAAAAAGGATTCTGAAACGCAACAAAGCCTGGGCATTTTCCTTCCATTCGCAAAGACAAACCGATTTCTTATCAAAGAATTTTGCTCGGCCTTCTCGTCTGATTCCCGCGTCGAAGAAAAAATTCAAAAAAGATCCAAAAAACGCTTGCGCCGCATTCCGATTTGGTTTGCGGCAAGTTTGCTTTTGCAGTTGCTCAACGACACTCGTTTCTTCGGGTGGATCGTTGAATAGAAAAGCTCGATGAGAGGCGTCGAGGGGCTTCCCTCGGGGCTGGAGGTGAATAAGCGAGACTCTTCCGTCTTGATTTGTTGAGTAACTGCAATGGCCTGGCGCCGTTGGAGTTTGTGTGTCTGCTCTTGGGGTTGCCAGAAAACTTTATTTGCAAGAAAAGACACTAAACAGTACACTAATAGAAATCGATCATGAAAATCAAAACTTCATTGTTGACCATCATCAACATCGTCGCAGTCGCGGCAGCTCGACAGAAAACTGCCTTAGCGCAGAAGTCGGATCGCTCTTTTCTAATGGCGGGGAAAATCGCCCTCGTTGCCGTCCTGCTGAGCATGCCAGTTGACGTCAATGCGCAAGTTCAACCGAAACCGGAAATCATTCTTTACGGTACCGATACTGTTAGAAAGCACACTTACGACCATGTTGCATGGGGAATTCCGCTCGTCGTTGGAAGAGGATATTGGAGGTTTGTGTCTATAGAATCGCACAAGACTTACAAGCCCGGCTCGAGAGGACGTTTACAAGAAAAGGCATTCTACCGAGAAATCTATCCTGAATATTGGGTAAGAGACTATGGAGAGTATGCCTTAGTTATCGAAACTGACCATTATGTGAATGATGGTCAAGAAGAAGGACACAAGAACATTAGATGGGAAGTGCTAGGAAAAGCTACAGAGGATACCCATGGGAGAAAACAAAACAGTGCAGAATTTCCTTTCAACAGTAAATAATACGCCCTCAGTGGATTGGGCGGGCAAGGATTTCATTGTGGGGACAGAAATTAGCTATGAACATCCGTGGTGGAACCTTTGGACTTTAGTGCCCGGAAGCAAGAAGACGGAGGGAAGTTCTGATATATCGGTAATGCTCGTTACCAAACACCGAAGCGGTAAGCATTGCTTTATGACCTATATGGATTATGGCATTGACGGATTTGCAAGCGAGGTTATCACTCACAATTACTCCGTTTTCCTCAACCCGGTCGAAGTGTGGACTACATCGCTCAGTTGCCCGCACGGGAATTACACCACGGTTTCTGTAAGCGCCCGGCATAACAGACGACCAAGAGGAAAGTCTCAAGGCACAGGGCACGGCACGTCTAATTCTAGCGTTTACTTTTACTGGCAAATTGGAATACAAAGGACAAACTTTGGAATCGGTGGGAGTTCGCCGATTCAGTCGCAGTCGACAAACACCGTTTCGTCAAGTGACACCTCAAACAATTAAACGGAAGAAAGGAGCGATGATGAAGAAAGCATGGATTATCGGGATTGGGACGTTAGTTTTGATGTCCTTGTTTTGGTTGAGGCCTCACAAGGATTCGGTGGCAACAAAGGGACAAGAACTTGCTACGACATCAGAGAAAAATGCCCAAGAAAGCGCAAGAGAAACAAAACCTCGCAAAAGAGTCCGGGCATCGGAAGCGGATTGGGTAGCAGTGAATGCGATTGCGGCGAAGTATAAGCCGCAGTTGGCGGAGTTAGAACAGCAATGGACCGAACTAAAAGCCAATAAGGATTACAAGCCGAATTCGGGGTCTAGAAACCCGGAGATTCAAAAGAAATATTCCGCGGCGAGTAGGGCTGTTTGGCGCGCTGAGAAAGCGATTCGCGCGTTGGAGCAGGAACAATGGGCGCAAATGGAAGCGTATCTGTCGCCTTATGAGTTGCGGAAGTATCGGATGGAACATTCGCTGTGCGGCCGGTCGCTTCGGCAAGAAACGGACTGGATGGAACCGCCGTTGAGCGAAGGCGAGTTTCTGTCTCTGTTCATTAGAAGGGAGGGAGAGTTAGACTTTCTTGACGAACACTTTGGCGGCGATTATGGAAGACGGGGCACAATGTTCAAACATGCTACCGACAAGATACGAAAACTTCAAGAGGAACTTAGGCAACAGCCGCCGTGGAGTAGAAAAGATGCCAAGGCTGCGTTTGCGGAGCAAGCGGAGAATGATCCGGATTGCAAGTTGTATTGGGAATATAGCCGAATTGGACATGGAGCGGTTCCTTTATCCACGCAACGAGCCATGCAGGTGGCTCGGGGGCCCGGAAATGAAGAGCTGACTATGACGGAGATTCGGTTAATGGAAGCGTTTGATTTGCGAGCCAGCGGGCAAATTACAGTGCAAGAGCTGTCGTTGGCGAAGGAGCGGCATATTTTGGAGATGCAGTTGGCCGACGGCCACATCACAAAAGCGGAAATGGAGGCAGAATTGGAGCGGCTGAGAAAAGAACAGGCACAAGTGCCGATACGATGGGAAAAGAATCAAGAGGGAGGTACAGTTGCTGAAGAGTGCGCAGAATGATCCATCCTCTAACGACAAGGATGGGGACGAGTAAGCAACCAGATAATCGATCAAACAAGGCCAGTTCTTTTCGAGGGGCTGGCTTTTTTATTGACGTTGGTAGATTAGCCAGCGAGAGATGAAGAGGTCATATTGGATCCTTTTGTTTGGGGTGGTAGTGATAGGGGGGTTGTTATTGTTAGGGCCGCGGCCGCCGGAGAAGCAAGAGGCGATAGAAGAGAAAGCGCCACCCCCCCAATGCGGAAAAGGTTGCGGAACCAAATGAGGCAGGATGGCAAGGGACGCAGGGGCGGTCGGCATTCCCGGCAGAAGAGCGAGCCGAGGCTATTCGTTTGGCGAACTGGAAGGCGAACTTTCCTTGGAAACCGACACTCGCCAAAGATTACCGGTTCAACCCGAAACAAGTCATGTTGCGCTACGCTACCCGACCTAGCAATAGGAATTACCCGATGACCGCGTGGGAAAAACAACTGCTAGAGCATGGCTTGAAGCATCGAAGACAGGTGGACAAAGACGCGGGAAGAAGACACATGGTTTTGAAGGAATTCTTTGAGTGGGAAGGGCGGTTTTCAAAGCCGTTTGAAGACTTCTACCGCGTCTTAGAGAAACATGGATTTGACTACGATCCCACTATTGTCTTCCTTGCATTCAGTGACTTGTGGAACTATCATCATCGCATGGCCAATGGGGGAAAAGATGAACATAACCCGCATAGAACGACGGCCTCGTCACGAGAAAGCTTGGCGGGACGGCTCTGCAGAACCGATTGGATGCATTTGACAAGGCTTTCGGAAGAAAATGTGCCGAATGCATGGAAGCTGGCCGATCATTTGATTGCGGAAGTGGAAGGAGTGTTAGAAGTGGAACAACCAATGCCGTTCCAAGGTTCTCTCAACTGGGGTTCAGCAGAGCTACAAGCCTTGATGAATGGTGCAGCAGAGCTGCTAGTGCCATATGAGGGCTGGTATGAAAAGCATGTCTTGCGAGAAGCGGAGTGTAGCGGAGATATCGAAATTCGCTATCCGCCGGGCGTCGATCCCGAAGTGGAAGCGGTGAACGTGAGAAATGCTCGCTTGACGGATGCGTCTGGCGACCCGGCGCCTTATTATGAAGGGATGGAAGTGGCGATAGTGGATGAGAAGTTGGAGGGGGAGATTCCGTTGCGGGTGGCCATTGATGGGACGGTTCGGTTGCCGCCGGAGGAGGAGTATGAGGCGATTTTGGAGAGGATTACTCCTTTGCCGCCGCCGATGTCGGAGTTGTCTCCGGAGGCGAATCGTTGAAGGCAGAGAACCGGCTCTGTCAAAGTAAGCAAAGACAAGGCGAATGAACTAATCGTTCATTCAAACAAGACGGCAGGACAGCGCAGCAAGGCCGGCTCTTTGATTTGCGGCTGGCTTTTTTTTGCGGCTGGCGGTAAGTTAATAGTTTGTTTCGCTTTACAAGGAAGCGTCGTTTTATGGAGCATCGTAAGCTGGGCAGGACGGATTTGAGTTTGCCGGTGGTGGGTTTTGGGGCGTCGTCGTTGGGGCAGGAGTTTCGTCCGGTGAACATTGAGGAGGCGTTGGCCAGCGTGCGGACGGCCTTAGATTTAGGCATGGATTTTATCGACACTTCTCCTTTTTACGGGCGCGGGATGAGCGAGGTGTTGCTTGGCATTGCTTTGCGAGAGGTGCCGCGCGATTGTTATACGCTTTGCACTAAGTTGGGTCGTTATGATCTGGCGCACTTTGATTTTTCGGCCAAACGGGTTGTGGAGAGCGTGGATGTGAGTTTGCATCGGCTTGGCGTGGATTATTTGGATATTTTGCTTTGCCACGACGTTGAATTTGTTCCGATGCAGCAGATTGTGGACGAAACGTTGCCGGCGATGCAAAAAGTTCGGGATCAAGGAAAGGTTCGCTATCTGGGTTTTAGCGGTTATCCGCAAAAGATTTTTCGGTTTGTGATTGAGCGGATGGAAGTGGACTGCGTGTTGAACTACAATCAATACACTTTGCAAAACACTCGTTTTGCGGAGGAAACCGTGCCTTGGCTGAAGGAGCGGGGCGTGGGAGCGATGAACGCGGGGCCTTTTAGCGCGCGTTTGCTGACGAACGCGCCGCTTCCCGTTTGGCTGAAGGAGCCGGAGGAAGTGAAGGTTGCCGCTCGCCGGGCGGCCGCAATTTGCGCGGATCGGGGCGTCGACATTGCGCAGTTGGCGTTGCAGTTTTCTATTGCGCATCCCGATTTGTCCACTACCATTGCGGGCAGTGCTAATCCTAAAAACATCGCTAAATGGGCGCAGTGGGCAAGCGCTCCGATGGACAATGAACTTTTGGAGGAGGTTCGGATCGTTTTCGCGCCGGTGAAGAACGTCGGCCACGTTGAAGGGCTTCCTCAAAACAACTAGAGCCGTTAACTTGCAAAACTTGAGTTTTCTATGATTCGAACCGCCGTCACCGTCAGCCTTGTTGAGGAATCTCGCGGAGGGCCTTTTGTTTTTTGGGAGGGCATTGAGAAAAGTTGCCGAAGGGCGGAGTCTCTTGGATTCGACGCCATTGAACTGTTTGCGCCATCTCCCGATGCAGTATCGGCGACGCGTCTAAAATCTCTGCTGGCCGATCACAATTTGTCGCTGGCCGCAGTTGGCACCGGCGCCGGAAGGCTGGTTCACGGGCTTACCCTTTGCGATTCTGATCCTGAAAAACAAAAACAAGCCAAGAAATTCATCCGGGACATGATTCTCTACGGCGCTCAGTTCGGCGCGCCGGCCATTATTGGCTCGATGCAAGGGCGCTGGGGAAGGGGCATCACCCGAAAACAAGCTTTTAGCAGGATTCGCGTCGCCTTGAACAAACTGGGAGAGCTGGCCAAGCGCGAAGGCGTCCCGCTTTTTTACGAGCCGTTGAACCGCTACGAAACGAATGTTTGCAAAACCATCGAAGAAGCCGTCGCGCTCTGCAACTCCCTGACCACTGACAACGTCAAAATTCTTGCGGACGTCTTCCACTTGAACATTGAGGAAGAGGATCCCGTTGCCTCGATTGCGTTCGCGCTTAAAAATCGTTCTGCGGAGGCGGGCGTAAAAAAATCAAAGGAGGAAAAACCCGAAGACGCTGCCGATCAGGAAGACGAAGACAAAGGCTGGATCGGCCACGTTCACTTTGCGGATTCCAATCGCCGGGCGCCCGGCATGGGGCATCTCAATCTTGAAACCATTGCCCAAGTCCTGAAAAATTCGGCTTACGACGGCTTTGTTTCCGCTGAATGCTTCCCGCTTCCTGATTCGGAAACGGCCGCAAAAGCCGCGATTGACGCTTACAAAAAACTCTTTCCCCGTTCAAAAAGCCAGTGACGATTTCCATGAAAAACAGCGTTTTTTTCTCGGCGGCAACATTCCGGCTTGTCTCCGAGGAGGGAATGCGGCAACATTCGATTTTTGCGGAACGGATCGCGTGCGGCGCTGCAATTCAAAGACTGTGACTGGATTCGATAAAACCCTGCCGACTTCTCTAAACCGCTATGTTTTCAATGCCAAAAGCCCGAATGCGGTCCGTTGCACTCGATTCGCATTTTCTGACTTTGCTCCTTGGTTTGTTTTGTTTTGCGGGCGCATCCGATTTGGAAGCGGAGACGCGAACTCGCGCTGGATTGCAAGCGCTTTATGATTTTAGCGCGGGCGGCGGCCATTGGATTCAAGACCGATCCAGAGTCGGCCAAGCGCTCAATCTTCGCATCTCCAAACCAGCGGCCGTCCGTTGGGGCAAAAACAGCCTTCAACTGCAAAAGCCAACGCAAATTCGCTCCGTTCAGCCGGCGCATAAACTCAGCGGAGCAATTCGGCGCTCCGGAGAAATCACCGTCGAAGCCTGGATCACTCCCGCCAACATTGAACAAAAAGGCCCGGCGCGGATCGTCACGCTTTCCAAAAACAGCACCGAGAGGAACTTCACGCTTGGCCAAGAGGCCGACCAATACGACTTTCGTTTGCGCACGCTCGACACCGGCAACAACGGCATCCCTTCCCTGCGCGCAAAGAAAGAACAAGCGTCCGCCCGTTTGACCCACGTGGTTTATACCCGCAATCGGGCCGGCCTTGCGCGGCTTTATCTGGACGGCAAAAAGGCGGCCGAGAAAACCATCTCCGGCGCTGTCTACAACTGGAACGGACAATTTCGGCTTGCGCTTGGAAACGAATTTGGCGCCGATCGCGCTTGGCGCGGCGCGTATCACCTAGTCGCCCTTTATGCGCGGGCGCTTCTCCCAAAAGAAGTGGAAGCTCACTATCAGGCCGGCCCCGACGCCAAAACGCCGCAACCCTCTTTGGCCGCTTCTCCTTCGCCAAACGCCAAACTCTTCACGGACAAAATTGCGCCGCTTTTGGCCGAACACTGCCTCGAATGTCATGACGCCGGCACTCGGAAAGGGAAGCTGGACCTTTCCCGCCGCGAGACTGCCTTTGCCGGCAGCAGTAGCGGAGAAGTAATCGTTCCCGGAAACGCGGCGGAAAGTTACTTGTTGGAGTCCGTGATCATCGGCGAAATGCCCAAAGACCGCGAGCCTCTTTCCTCCACGGAACAAGCATGGATTCAGGAATGGATTGACGGGGGCGCCAGTTGGCCAATCGAAGTCGAGATCGATCCCGCGCTCTTCGTTCACGGCGGAAACATTGGCGAAAGTTGGACTCGGCGGCTTACGGTCTCGGAATACATCCAAAGCGTCCGCAGCGCCGTCGACGTCGACATTGCCGAGGAAGCGCGCGCCCTTCTTCCGCAAGACCTACGGGCGGACGGCTTCAGCAACACCGCCTACAACCTCAACGTCGATCTGCAGCACATAAACGCCTATGCGCGGTTGGCGGAAACAATCGTCGCCAAAATGGACGTCGAAAAATTCGCAGGCCGCTTCTCCAAAAGCCGACTCCTCACAGACGACAGCATGCGCGGCTTGATTGGCAAAATGGGCAAGTGGATACTTCGCGGCCCTTTAAAGCCCTACGAAGTGACGATCTATCGAGGCCTGTCGACCACCGCGGCCGCTGCGGGAGGCGATTTCCAGGAAGCCGTAAGCCTTATCATCAACGCCATGCTCCAATCGCCTCGTTTTTTGTATCGCATAGAAAATCAGCGAGGCGATGGAACCCGATGGCCGGTCACCGAACACGAATTAGCCTCCCGCATCAGCTACATCCTTTGGGGCGCTCCTCCCGACCAACGGCTCCTCAAAGCCGCGGAATCCGGCGCCTTGTTCTCCGAATCCGGTTTGGACGAGCAAATTGCCCGCATGCTCCAAGACCCGCGAGCCGTCCGCCGATCCAAAGACTTTATCGCAGAGTGGCTGCATCTCGACCGCTTGAACAACCTGCAACCCAGCGCCGAAAAATTTCCCAACTGGGAACACCAGCTCGCTATCGACATGCGACAAGAAACCTTGATGTATTTTGAAGACCTCGTTTGGAAGCAAAGACGACCCCTGCACAATCTATTTGACGCCCAATTCACCTACGCCTCGCCAAAACTCGCCGCTCACTACAATCTTTCCTCAATAGAAAAAGAAACCCCCTTGGCCCGCTACGATCTTTCCAAGCAACCCGGCCGCGGCGGATTGCTAACCCACGGAAGCGTTTTGACCGTCGGCGGCGACGAAGCCTCCATGGTTTCCCGCGGCCTTTTCATCCTGCACGACTTGCTGCGCGGCGTCGTCAAAGACCCTCCGCCATGCGTGGACACAACCCCGGTTCCCTCTCGCCCCGGCTTGACTCAACGAACCATCGCCGAGCAACGCATCGCCAACGTCCAATGCGGCGGATGCCACGGCAAATTCGAGCCTCTCGCCTTTGGACTGGAAAAATTCGACGGCGTCGGCGCATACCGCGAAACCGACGAACACGGAAACAAACTCCGCGACGATGGCGAAATTCTGTTTCCCGGCGCCGCCAAAACCGCAATCTACAATTCCTCCGAAGAACTCATGCAAATTCTGGCCGATAGCGAACGTTTGCGGGAATCTCTGACATGGAAACTAACCCAATTTGCCATCGGCCGGCCCCTTGTCTTTGCGGACGCCTCAGCGGTTGACAAAATTCATCAAAAAGCGCAGAAAAATGGAGGCACCTATCAAAGTTTAATTACCGAAATTATCAAAAGCGAATTCATTCAAACCACTCTTACAGAAGCAAACCAATGAAAACCACGCCCATCAGCCGCCGCGCCATGCTCAAGGGATTGGGATCCGTCACTATCGGACTTCCCTTTCTGGAAGAAATGCTGTCCGCCAAGACACTCGCCGGCCAAGCCGACGTCCCCATCCGCGCCTTCAACGTTTTCTTTGGGCTCGGCATCCCGGCGCCGCTTCAAACAGAAGGATTCGACAACGTGCTGGAACCTTTGAAACCATTTCGCCGCAAACTGCTCATCATGCGAAACATCGATCAAATCCGCTGCGATGAATCCGGCATCAACGCCCACTTTGACGGCGCATCCGGCGCTTTTACCGCCGAGCCGCCCGACGGCGAAGCCAAAGCCGGAGGCCCTTCCATCGACCAAGCAATCCGCAAACACTATCACCCAAACGGCCTTCCCGCCGGCATGGTGCCAACCCTCATCGGAGGAACTTTCTTTCGGCGGAGCCGAGTCAGCCGCTACGTTCACAGCTACAACGAAGACGGAACCGTCGCCGCCGCTATGCAGGAAAAACCGAGGGAACTGTTTGACCGCGTCTTCGGCACAATTGAAATTGGAAACGACAACGCCGAAACCCGACAAAAACGGCTCAAACGCAGCGTGCTAGATTCCGTAATAGAACAATACAAACACTACGCCGGAGCCAACTCCCCCCTTGGCGCCGCCTCGAAATCCCGCCTCGCCGACCATCTGGACCGCATTCGCGAATTAGAACAACGCGCCTATGGAATGCCAGAACGCATAAACGACGCTCCCCCCTTGCCTCCACGATCCAAACTTGCCCACGGCGGCCAAGCCGACCCCGGCGGCGAAGGCATCGACATGAAACTGGACGACCTCACCCACGAATGGCGCTTGATGGCCGATCTCTACGCCCTTGCAATCAAAATGGACCGCGCCCGCTTCGGCTCTCTAACCTTCCTCGCCGCCGGAGAACGCCTCCGAATCACCGGAGACTACTTCTACCAAGGCCGCAAAATCTACACCTTTGACGACGCCGCCCAACTCAACGCCACCGGATCCCAAGGTTGTAGCCATGAATGGTGGCACCAATTCCACGAAAACAAACCCAACCAAGCGCTCCGGGCGCACGCCCACATGAAAATGCGTGAAGTCGCCTACTTCCTCAACCTCCTTGACGCGCAGGAATCTCTGGAAGCCAACGGGCGTTCCATCCTCGAAAACTCGCTCATTACCATCTCCACAGAATCCGGCGACGGACGACACTCCAACGTCAAACGCGAACTCTCCGGCGTTTTCCACGCCATCACCGGCGCCAACGGACGCTTCAAAACCGGCCAAATCATGGACGTTCCCGCCGAAGGAATCGACGTCTACAACACCATGCTAATAACCATGGACGCCGCCAATAAACTAGGCCCCACCAACCGCGAACACCAACCCATAGATCGCATCCGCGCTTAGCGCCTCTTTGAAAAATCTCCCCTTACAATCAAAAATAAATAAATCAACTTAAGCATTTGAAGTATTAGGAATCCCAGTGACCGCTTCAAAATCCGAAATAAAACAGGCTTGGAAAGACTTGCTTATAATCTGGCATCCAGACAAACATCACGAAAACGAACGCAGACGGAAATTAGCTGAAGAGAAAACAAAGGAAATCAACGAAGCCTACGAAATAGCTTACAAATACGATTGCAGAAGAGACCAACAACAACAATCACGCTATCAAAATGAACAGAAAAACAAACTACTAACACAAAGGAAACGACGGCAAGCAAGCGAAAATCAAAAAGCTATAAAAGGGGACAGAAGAAGCAAACCACTAACGCAGAAGCTAATGAACTTTCTTGGATTGACGTTGCAATAAGCTTGGCAATAATCTGGGCGATAATTATAGCAATCGTTTGGGCTATAAGAGAATTGACTGGTTGGATAGACTAAAAACGAGGCGCCCTTTGGAACACCTCGCTTGAACAAAATAAGACAAACAGGCAACAATAAAAAAGCAAATTCGAATATGGCAAATTAGAGGTATAGCCATCGATTATACGCAATGCTTTTGTTCAAGACAATCTCGGTTTTCCTTTGCTTTTTGCGGTTGAAGAAAAACTTCTTACAATCCTCTCTCCTATATGAAAAAGGAAAGACGGTACATATGAGTAAAAACTTTCTTTTCTATTTTTACCGGCTTCGCCCGTCGGCTATCAGCTTCGCCAATCGATCTTTTAGTCGCTCGCCGATTTCCGGGTATTTTGCGAGCACGTCGTTGCGCTCGCCCGGATCATTCGCAAGGTTGAAAAGTTGATATCGCGGCACTGGAATACTTTCGAGCCGAAGATTTACATTTCGAGCCTTGCGGGAATCATGCCGCTGGAGTTTCCAGTTTCCCATCCGCAAACCGTAGTTCCCTCCGCGCCCGTTGTCCTGTTGCACCAAATGATCCCGTCCCTTGGCGTCGGGTTTCCCTAGCAAGGCTCCCAGCACGTTGAAGCTGTCCAGACAGGCGTCGTCATTGAGCGGCGCATCGACAAGAGCCGCCAGACTAGCCGCTAAGTCAATCGTGCATACCAGTTCATCAGACACACCGGGCTGAATCCACCCCTTCCAGCGCGTAATGAACGGCGTTCGAGTGCCTCCTTCTAATATGCTGTATTTGCCTCCGCTATAAATGCCGGCCGGCCGATGATCTCCATTTCTCTCCACGGCTTCATCTTGATAGCCGTCATCTAGAACCGGCCCGTTGTCTGAACAGAAAACGACCAAAGTCCTTTCCGCCAAATCGAGTTGATCTAACGTCTTCATCAACTCGCCCACACACCAATCCAGTTGCGCAATTGCGTCCCCGCGATATCCCAAAGAAGTTTTTCCTTGAAACCGCTCGTGAGGCATTCGGGGCACATGCAGATCATGTGAGGAAAAGAACAAGAAAAACGGCGATTCCCGGCGGCTTTTTATCCACTGCGCCGAGCGATTCACCCATTCATCGGCTAGATCCTCATCGCGAAATCTTGCCGCATGGCCGCCGGTATAAAAACCAATGCGGCTAATCCCGTTATGAATAGTAGCGTTATGGCCGTGAGACCAATCCATCTTCAACGCAGTTCGGTGAGTAATGCCGGTGGGATGTTCTGGATTGGGCTTCCTTCTTCCCACCCACAATGGATCGGCGGAGTCGAGATTTCGCACCCGGTGATTTTCAACGTAAACTTGCGGGACGCGATCGTTTGTCGTCGGCAATAGAAAGTTGTAATCAAAACCGATCTCGCGAGGGCCTGGTTTCAGCATTCCATTCCAATTCGGTCCCGCCTTGCCGCCCAAACCTAAATGCCACTTGCCTATCACCGCTGTTTGATAGCCGGCCTTTCGAAGCAAAGACGGCAAAGTTTCTGTCCCCGGCTGGATAAGAGCCGGGCTGTTGGGCGGCGCAATTCCCGTGCCCGGTTGTCGGAAGGCATAAGTGCCTGTGAGGAATGAATAACGCGTCGGCGTGCAAGTCGATGCCGAGCAATAACCGCTAGTGAAACGAATTCCCTCCGCCGCCAACCGATCGATGTTCGGCGTCCGAATCGCCGTTGCCCCGTAGCAGGATACATCGCCATAACCGAGATCATCCGCCATAATCACAATCACATTGGGCTTCTCGACCGCCTCAGAAAGCGGAGCAAACAAAGAGAAAGTTGCGAAGAAAACAGCCGCAAGCGCCGCGCCAATTCGGATTTTGCAATGAATAATTGTGCCGGAAACAAAAGAAATCATTTCCCTTTATTTATACAGGGAAGACAGCCGAAAGCAACAGCAGACTTCAACTAGCCTTCCCCGAATTCTTTTTGCAACCTCTGGGAAAAATAGATTGACTTTAAATTGTTCGATGGGCAGATTACTTGTCCACTTGCCGAGGAATGGCAGTTGAGGATGGAAAAGATTAAAATTAAATCTCAAATTACGAATATGGAATCAACATCTTGGAGAAAAGGGAACGGAGACGCCTCTCGCATGACAACGAAGGGAGATCACCGTCGTTTTAACCGGCTTTGCCAATGCGCCGCTATCCTGCTGATCTTGGCCGCCTGCTTGGCCGCGCAACCATCGGCATTAGCCGCCACGGGAACCTTCGCTTCCCGCAATCCAGCGCAGGACTTTGACACCTTGCAAGACGCCGGGAATGGCGGCCCTCATGGTTTGTGGAGCAATGGCCAGACGCTTTGGGCAGCTGACGCCAGCGATAACAAACTCTACGCCTACGACTTGGCCACGAAACAGCGCGACCCTGCCAAAGACTTTGACACCTTGAAGGCCGCCGGCAATCGCCGGCCAACCGGCATTTGGTCCGACGGAACGACGATGTGGGTGGCCGATTGGGAAGACGACAACATTCGCGCCTACAGAATGAGCGACAAAGGCCGGGATTCCGCCAAAGACTTCAACACTTTGAAGGCCGCTGGGAACACCACTCCGACCGGCATCTGGTCGGATGGCACGACCATGTGGGTGGCCGACACGGCGGACAGGATTTACGCCTACAAGATGAGCGACAAGAGCCGGGATTCCGCCAAAGAGATCGACACCAACAGCCTCATAGGGAACCGCTACATTCAAGACATCTGGTCCGATGGGACGACGCTGTGGGCTTCGAATTATTCGGGCTTTGACAACAACGCAACCAACAAGATATACGCGTTCAATTTGTCGGAGAGGACTCGGGAGGCGAGCAAGGATTTTGACACATTGAGCGCGGCGGGAAACAACAAGCCTCGAGGGATATGGTCGGATGGGACGACGATGTGGGTGGCGGATTCGCATGACGGAGAGGACAAGATATACGCCTATCGCCTGTCGGATGCGGCGGTGTTGAGTTCTTTGAGTTTGAGCGGGTTGCGTTTGAGTCCCGCTTTTGATAGCGGTACCGCTCAATACACGGCAAGCATTCTTCAATTGGGCGCCCAAACGACGGTGGCGGCCACGCCGTTTCAATCCGGCGCATCTGTTGTCCTTTCTCCGGTGGACGTTGACACGGCGACAGCAGGACATCAGGTGGCTTTGGCTAATGGCGCCGAAACCACGATTACCATCACCGTGACTCCGTCAAGCGGCGATGCCCGTGTCTACATCGTCAACGTCACCAACCTAATTACGACGCGCAATTCCACGCAGGATTTTAACACTTTGGAGGCCGCGGGGAATAACTGCCCTCAGGGCATTTGGTCCGATGGCACGACGATGTGGGTAACAGATTCTATGAACAACGTCGAGGCGGGCACCAAAATTTACGCTTACGATTTGGTAACCAAAACTCGCAATCCCGCCGAGGACTTTGACATCCTAATTGCTTCAGGGAATGCTACCCCTCGCGATCTTTGGTCCGATGGCACGACCATGTGGGTGGTGGACACTGTAGATGACAAAGTTTACGCGTACAAGATGAGTGATAAAAGCCGCGATGCTTCCAAAGATTTCAATACCTTGCGTAATGCAGGGAATCGTCATCCTGCCGGCCTTTGGTCTAACGGCACGACGATGTGGGTGGCAGACTGGGAAGATGATAAAGTTTACGCTTACAAGATGAGTGATAAAAGCCGCGATGCCTCCAAAGATTTCAATACACTGGCCGGTTCGGGGGACAGTTACGGGCCGAATGGCTTATGGTCGGATGGGACGACGATGTGGATATCGGACCCTTGGCAAGACAAGATTTATGCGTACAAGATGAGTGATAAAAGCCGCGATGCTTCCAAAGACTTCGACACATTGGACGTTGCAGGAAATGGGACACCTAGGAGTCTCTGGACAGATGGCACGACGATGTGGGTAGCGGACTATTCGGACAGCCAAGTTTACGCGTATCACTTATCTAATAATGCGGTCTTGAGCGGTTTGAGTTTGAGCGATAACACCGAGTTAACGCCTAGTTTTGACGGCGCCATTGCTCGATATAAGGCTATGGTTCCTTACGCTGTCACCAATCTGACGGTTGCGGCGACGGCTCTTCACACCAACGCGATGGTTTCCATTTTGCCGGCGGACGCCGGCCCAAACACAGATGGCCATCAAGCGGTCTTGACTGAAGGCGTCAACGACATCACAATCACCGTCACTCCATCAAGCGGATCCGCCCGAACCTATACCATCATCGTTACCAGGGGGACATTCGCCACCTCGCGCAACCCGGCGCAGGATTTTGACAGACTGGACGGGGTAAACGTCTCGCCGCAAGGCCTTTGGTCGGATAGCGCGACCATGTGGGTGGCAGATGGCAGAGGGGGCAAGATTTACGCGTATAAGATGTCCGATAAAACCCGTGATGCTGGCAAAGATTTCAATAGCCTCATCACCTCTGGAAATGCTAATCCTGCGACTTTATGGTCTAATGGCACAACCATATGGGTAACCGATTGGTACGATGATAAGCTTTATGCCTACAATTTGGCTACCAAACAGCGCGATCCAAGCAAGGACTTCAACACACTAATCGTCGCAGGAAATACTTTTCCTGGCGGCATCTGGTCGGATGGCACAACCATGTGGGTGGCAGACTCTGCGGACGGCAAGATTTACGCTTACAAGATGGCTGATAAGAGCCGTGATCCGAGCAAAGACTTTGATACCTTAATCGTCGCCGGGAATAGCGCACCGAACCGGATTTGGTCGGATGGGACGACCATGTGGGTGACAAACAGGGACGGAGACGTCAAGATATACGCGTATAAGATGAGCGATAAGAGCCGCGATCCAAGCAAGGACTTCGACACTTTGGTGGTTGCGGGCAACGAGCATCCTCGTGGTTTGTGGTCGGATGGGACGACCATGTGGGTGTCGGATCCTTGGGATGACAAGATATACGCCTATCGGCAGCCGCCGGCGCCATCGGGCGACAACGCTTTGAAGGCGCTTGCTTTGAGCGGGGTTGCTTTGTCGCCGGCCTTTGCGGCTGGCACAACGGCTTACACGGCCTCCGTTCCGACAGCCACTGCCATGACGACGATTACCGCTCAAGCCAACCATGCCTCAGCCTCGGTTTCCATATCGCCGGCGGATGCGGACGCGAATACTGCGGGGCATCAAGTGGCCTTAGCCGAAGGGAATAATACCATTACCATCATGGTCACCGCGGAAAGCGGCGCCGGCAAAGACTACGCTATCGCCGTCACACGAAGGCTGCGCTCCGGCGACAATCTTCTAAGGTCTTTGAGATTGGTCGGCCATGCGCTCTCGCCTTCCTTTCTTCCCATCAGCACTCGCTATTCGGCTGTCGTTTCCCATCCCGTTAACCTCGCCACCATCGCCGCTCAAGCCAGCCATGCGGAGGCGACTCTTGCCATATCGCCGGCGGATGCGGACGCGAACACAGCCGGCCATCAGGTAGTTCTAGCCGAGGGCAACAACAACATTACCATCTTGGTTGCCGCCCCCAACGGCGACACGAAGGATTACCGCATCGTCATTCGCCGGGCTTCTATTGGCGTTACTGGTTGGAATCCGCTTCGCGATCTTGCGCTCGCCTCAGTGAACGGGGCGCCGCGGGGCATCTGGTCGGACGGAGAGACTCTATGGGCGGCGGACAACCAAGACGCCAAGTTATACGCTTACAACTTGGCCGATGGCCGACGATTGGCTTCTAGTTCGGACTTTAACGGCTTGAAGGCGGCGGGCAACGATGATCCGGCGGGACTATGGGCCGATGGGCAAACCATGTGGATAGCGGACGGCGAGGATGACAAGCTTTACGCCTACAATCTCACAAGCAAGAGCCATGCCTCCACAAACGACTTTGCCTTAGCTTCGGGCAACGATGATCCGGCCGGCCTCTGGGCGGATGGAGAGACTTTATGGGTGGTGGATGACGGGGCGGATTATGTTTACGCCTATCGGTTGGCGGGCAAGAGTCGGAACGCGGGCAAAGAGTTTGCGTTAGAAGCGGGCAACGATGATCCGGCGGGGCTATGGGCCGATGGGCAAACCATGTGGATAGCGGACAAGGAAGACGCCAAGTTATACGCTTATCAGTTGGCGAATGGGCGGCGGGCGGCGGGCAAAGACTTTAACACCTTGCGGGCGGCGGGCAACGAAGAGCCTTGGGGTTTGTGGGGGGATGGGGAGAGGCTGTGGGTAGTAGACGCTGCGGATGACAAGTTATATGCCTATCATGCGCCGCCGAGCGAGGACGCCTCTTTGAAGGCGCTTGCTTTGAGCGGGGCTGCTTTGTCGCCGGCCTTTGTGGCTGGCACAACGGCTTACACGGCCTCTGTTCCGACAGCCACTGCCATGACGACGATTACCGCTCAAGCCAGCCATGCTTCAGCTTCGGTTTCCATATCGCCGGCGGATGCGGACGCGAATACTGCGGGGCATCAAGTGGCTTTGGAAGGAGGGAACAATACAATTGTCATTACTGGGATCGCTCCCAACGGCAACTCCCGCACTTACACGGTAATCGTTCGCCGCGCTCTAGCGAGCGACGCCTCTTTGAAGGCGCTTGCTTTGAGCGGGGCTGCTTTGTCGCCGGCCTTTGCGGCTGGCACAACGGCTTACACGGCCTCCGTTCCGACAGCCACTGCCATGACGACGATTACCGCTCAAGCCAGCCATGCCTCAGCTTCGGTTTCCATATCGCCGGCAGATGCGGACGCGAATACTGCGGGGCATCAAGTGGCTTTGGAAGGAGGGAACAATACAATTGTCATTACCGGGATCGCTCCCAACGGCAACTCCCGCACTTATACCATTGCCATCCGCCGGGCGCTCTCTGGCGATGTGAGTTTTGGTTCGTTGAGATTGAGTCCGGTTCTTACCTTTGGGCAAGTGGCGGGGAGTCCTACTCGCTACACGGCGACGGTGGCGGCGGCGACTGATTCGGTCACATTGACGGCTGCGGCCAAGCATAACAAGGCGCAGGTAGTGATTTGGAGGGAGGATGCGGATGCGAATGCGGCTGGCCATCAGGTAGTTCTAGCCGAAGGAGAGAACCAGATTGCGCTGGCGGTGATTGCGGCGGACAAAAGCGTGGAAACTTACACCATCGTTGTGCGGCGGCCGGCGGCGGCGTTGTCTGGCCAAGCGCAGCGATATTTTCAGGCGAGGAGTGTGGAGGCGAAGGCGGCGCCAGTGCGGTTAGCGGCGGCGAGGGCGTTTTCTGGGGGCGTTGAGTTTGAGTTTGTGATGCCGTTGGCGGGGTTGGGAGAGTGGGGAGTGGTGGTTAGTTCTGGTTTGGGAGAGCGGGCGAAGTGGCGTCTTTTGGAAGAGGGGGAAGAATACAAGTTGGCATGGAAAGACCGGCAAGACGGCACTGCGCGAGTGACGATTATCCTGCCCAATGCTGAGGCCGAACAAACCTTCCTCCGCCTGAAGCCGACGAACTAGCCAAACTTGCGAAAGGAATGCTTGCTTGAGGCGCTTGCTTTTCCGATCGTAAGTGACATTCTTTTTTGTTAAAGGAGGGGAATGGCGCAATGTTTCTGTGTAAAAATAAAACTGAAAGAGTTTAGGGACTTTGGGAATTTCGCGTGGTCGTCTTTCGGTCGATAGAAAGAACATTATCGATAGAACCAAGGACGATTTTTTCTGCTTTTCGGCAAATGGAGGATTGACTTTATTTAATAAATGGAGCCATGATTTCATCTGCATTTTCGAGAATAACTATAATCGCAAAATCTTATGAAATATTTTTACACTGCATGCCTGGTTATGGCTTTGTTGCCAAACGCTGTTTCTGTCTTCGCAAAGGATTGGGTCGTCTACGAAGGAAACAAGGGGAATGGAAAAGGGAAACACATCGTTTTTCTGACCGGAGACGAGGAATACCGATCCGAAGAAGGAATGCCTATGATGGGTAAAATCCTAGCCAAACGCCACGGATTCAAATGCACCGTTCTCTTCGCCATGGATCCAGACACAGGGAACATTGATCCCGACAACCAGACGAATCTGCCGGGATTGGAACAGATTGTCGCCGCCGATTTGTTGATTATCTTCTACCGATTCCGCGAACCCAACGACGAACAGATGGAAATCTTTGAGGATTACCTTGAATCTGGAAAACCCATTATCGGACTTCGCACCGCTACTCACGCGTTCAACATGAAACGCAACAAAACTGGTCCTTACGCGCATTATGATTTCCGCTCCAAAACCTGGCCGGGCGGTTTTGGCCAGCAAGTCCTCGGCGAAACCTGGATCAACCATCACGGCCATCACAAAAGAGAAGCCACCCGAGGCCTTGTCAACGGCATGCATCAAAACCATCCCATCCTCAAAGGCGTCACCGACGTCTTTGGAACTTCGGACGTGTACGGCATCCGCAATCTCGAACCCACGGCGCAAGTTCTTCTCTACGGATCCACGCTGACCGGTATGAAACCCACTGACCCAATCAAACTGGAAACATCCCTCATGCCCCTTGCTTGGACCCGGTCTTACACCGGCAAGTCGGGCAACACCAACCGCGTCTTCTGCACCACTATGGGCGCCTCCGTCGACTTGCTTAGCGAAGGCCTCCGCCGTCTCCTTGTTAACGCCTGCTATTGGGCATTGGAAATGGAAGACCGCATCCCCAAAAAGAGCAACGTCGACTACGTTGGCGACTACAATCCCACCTTCTACGGATTTGGCACCTACAAAAAAGGCGTGAAGCCTGCCGATCACGAATTGAAGTGATAGATGGATCTTGTGACGAGAAGAAAATTAACCTGCGCTCACTATGGCTAGGAAAGACATGACTTGGATAGAGGCTATCGTTAAAGTTTTGGAAGATTCGCCCGAGCCTCTTCATTACACTAATATCGCAGAAGAGATTGTTCGCAAAGGTCTGCGCAAAAAAGTTGGAGCAACGCCGGCACGCACAGTCAATGGAATGCTGACTGACTCTATCAAAAGTGAAGGGGATTCCTCTCCTTTTATCGGAAGTAATAAAAAAGGAATGTATACACTTCGTCGGCAAGGCGATAGCGACGGCGGCAGTGTTTTACCTAATTCTCTTCAAAAGCCAATGCAAGAAGAACCCAATCCTATCTTGACTTCGTTTGGCATGTTCTGGCGTCGAATTAATGTTGATTGGAAATCATCAACTCCACAACTTCTAGGCGCGCGACAAGAGGCAGGCGCAATTCCAGTTGATTTTTGTGAGCAACGAGGCATCTACCTTCTTTACGATAGTCGAGAAGTTATTTACGTTGGCCGCGCTACCGAACGACCGCTGGGCAAAAGGCTTTGCGAACATACAAAAAACAGAATGGCGGCCCGATGGGATCGGTTTTCTTGGTTTGGTATTCTTCCCGTTTCTGAAAAAGGTAAAATCGGTAGCCAGCCGGAAACTTATAGCGCAAATATGTTGATTCCGTCTTTGGAGGCCATATTGATTGAATCTCTCGAACCGCGACAGAACCGTCAGCGAGGAGATGATATGGTCGACAAAGAATATATTCAACGAATCGATCCGAAAATTAGGAAGAAGAGAATGATGAAGGATATGTTGGATGATATAAGTTAGAATACCGGCAATCGTTGTGTTGACTCTTGAATGGTTGAGTGAGATTTGGGGAAGGTATGGGGAAGCGGCGCAGATGCCGGCGAAACGGTTTGCCATTGGGCAGAACCAACAACTGGAAGCCGGCGGACGGCCTCTTCTTATGGGCGTGATTAATCTTTCGCCGCAGTCTTGGTATCGCGAAAGCGTTTGTCTGAGCCGGAAAGCGGCCGTTCAGCGCGGCAAGGTACTGGTGGACCAGGGCGCAGACATCGTCGACGTTGGCGGCGAATCCACTTTGAGCTATGCCGATCGAGTTTCGAGCGATGCGCAAATAGAGGCCGTTGTTCCGATTGTCAGGGAATTGGCCTGCGCGGGCATTCATGTTTCGGTTGAGACTTACTCTGATCGCGTGGCTCAGGCAGTGCTGGATGCCGGAGCCTACATCATTAATATGACCGGCATTCGTCGCAATGAAGCCATTTACCGACTGGCGGCTTCTTACGGGGCCGCCGTTATCGTTTCGTATGTACAAGGCGAGAATGTTCGAGCCGTCGGCAACCTGAAATTTGGCGGGGATCCATTCCATGATTTTCGCAAGTATTTTGAGATTCAGATTAGTATAGCGGCGAATCAATCCCTTAAAAAGCTCTTTTTGGATCCCGGAATGGGGTTTTATTATCGCAATCTTCAAGATGGACGGCGGCGTGTCCGCTATCAGATGGAAACGTTGCTTCAAACTTTTCGACTTGGTTCGCTGGGATTCCCGGTTTGCCAAGCGCTTCCGCACGCTTTTGACTTCTTCCGGGAGGAAGTGCGCGTTGCGGAACCTTTTTTTGCCGTGCTGGCCGCTTTGGGAAAAACTCACTTGTTTCGCACGCATGAAGTCGCTCGGGTCAAATCCGTGCTGGACACGCTTCAGAGTTTTGGGTCTGATTTGGCGGATTGATTCACTTAAGCATTTGTCGATAGTTGACTCATTGTTGACTTCAGTGCATAGTTGGATTCGTGAATTGGGATATTTCTCACATCCTTGATGATTGGTGTTTTAAACCGGGGGAAAATATGGTTCGCCGGTTTATTGGAACGGACGGCGTCGAGAAAATCCAAATGAGGATTGATTTAGGCATTCTTCAAATGAACGCCGCCGGCCGTCCCGACGGCAAGCTTCCTCATGGGAAGCCTTCCTATTTTGACCATCTACAAGCCAAACTGAAGCATTTTGTGGAGGAAAACGGAGGAACGGACGATGAATTTATGCTCCGATCCAGAGAGTGCTATAAGCTGCAACAAGAAGCCATTCAATATCATCACCGCTACATTTGTTATCTTCAGTTGGAAGACTATGCCAACGTCATTCGCGACACGGAGAGAAACCTCAAGGCGATCTCTTTCGCTATTCAATACGCTCCTTCGGAGGAAAACATTTGGAACCTCCGTCAACTTACGCCGCAGCTTTTAATGATGCGAACTCGAGCGGCGGCATCGCAGCGGCTCAAACAAAAGAACCATAACCAAGCCATCCGCAGCATTGAAGAAGGTTTGGAGCAGCTGCGCTCTTTTTACAACTCTGTCTCCCGATCCGATCTGGTTGACGCCAGCAGTGAAATTCGGGCGCTGAAAATTTGGTTGGAAGAATTGAAAGACCAACAGCCTCTTTCAAAACGGGAGAAACTCGAACGCGAACTGATCAAGGCTATTCAGCAAGAAAACTTCGAGAAAGCGGCCAAAGTAAGGGACGAAATTCGAAATCTTGAATCACCTTCCAACTAAGTTCACACAAAGAATGAGCGACCTATCTCAAAGAATCCATCAAGACCTCAAGTCGGCTATGATTCGTCAAGACCGCCTCCAGCGAAACACGCTTCGCTTCTTAAGTCAGCTCTGGCATTACGTCGCTTTGAAATCCGGGAAGGACGATCTCTCCGATCTTGAAGCCATTCGCGTTATTCAGAAAGAAGCGAAAAAACGCAAAGAAGCGCATGAACAATTTTTGAAAGGAAGCCGCGCCGAGCAATCTGAACAGGAACGACAAGAGCTGCACGTTCTTGAAGCCTACCTGCCAAAACCGTTTACGGAGGAAGAACTACGGACGAGTTCAAACTGTGATCTCGGAGCTGGGTGCCACAAGCAAAAAAGACATGAGAGTAGTGATTCGGTCTGTTCAGTCTGCTTGTGCCGGCGTCTCGTTGGAAAGGCAATTAATCAAATGGTGGGAAATCTTCTTTCCTAGATAAATCCATCGACGTGTTCCAAAAGGGATTCAACTCTGCGGAAATATATGGTACAGAATCAGATAAATAGCCACTCCCGTGATCGAAACATACATCCAAATCGGCCATGTCCAACGAGCAATGCGGGCGTGAAATTTAAAACGGCCCTGCAACGCGCGGCAAACCGTGATAAAAACCAAGGGAACAATGACCATAGCCAAAACCAAGTGAGTGATCAATATCGTCAGATAGAATGGCCGAAACCAAGTTGGACTCTGAAAGACCGTATGGCCAGCACTGTAATGGTAAACAACATAGCTAATCAGAAAGAGCGTTGATGTTCCCAACGCGGCGATCATACACCTTTGATGCGCTCGGCGATTTCCTCGTTTGATCCAATAGAACCCGCAGATAAGCAAAAGGGCGCTCGCCCCATTTAACATAGCGTTCAACGCTGGCAGATCGCTCAAGGACATCTCAAAGAGTTAGCCTCCGCTTCCAAGTTTCGAGAGGTCCGCCAGAATTTTTGGAATCGGCGAATTGGTGGACAAACTTTCGTAAAAGGATCGTATGCGGGACTCGGCATCCACCAATACCATTAGCGAGCCGTGAGTGTAGAGATCCAACTCTGATTGACGCTTGTCTTCGGGGTTTTCCTTCGCGATCAGCAAGAGTTCCTTTGTAAGGACGCGGGCTATCTCGGATTTTTCTCCAGTAAGGAAAATCCATCTGGAATCGTCGGCGCCAAATCGACGCGCGTATTTCGCAAGAATCTCCGGACGATCATATTCCGGGTCGGTCGTAATAGAAACCAGTCTCAAAGCCGAATGTGTTTTGCTGGCTTCTTGAAGTTCTTTCATTCGCTGCGTCATTTGCATGCAAATAGTCGGGCAACGGGAAAAAAAGACATTCGCTACCCAAGGATTCCCTTTGAGTGAGTTCAAAGTTACCCATTCTCCCAACTGATTGGTCAAAGAAAACCTATCTATTGATCTAACGATGGGAAGTGAGGGCACCCGGTTGGAACGTTTCTGTTTTTCCTCAACATAGTAAAGAATGCCGATTCCTCCGATTGCCAAGAGGAGAGTTACCCAAACTGCATACTGCAAGAACTTGCTTCGATTCACAAAATTATAGGGCGAACTTTACCGGCAAAAACAAATCCTCTTCCATTGCGTAAAGGCAAGCAACCAAATGGAAATCAATCATCTGACGGCGTTGGCGGGGCGCTACTATCGGTTTTCTTCGCCGATTTTTCCGCAATCCAGTTTTGAAAGTCTTCTCGACTTTGCACCGTCAAAAATCCTTGGGTCATATCCGAATGGCCGTCGCCGCATAGTTGAGCGCAGTTGATCTGATATCGGTCTTCCTTTAAGGGAACGCACCAAGTCGGCACACTGATTCCCGGTATCGCATCCTGACAAACCCGGAGGGCGATGATTTTAAAGGAATGAACTACGTCCAACGAGGAAACTTGGAAAATGGTGGGCTCTCCCAACGGCACGCGGAGATCGTTTACCGTCTCAAAATCATCCTTCCCCGCGGGGTCGTTTGCATCCCGTCCAAAGGGATTATCCGGAGAAACAAGATCAATGTGTTGCCTGCCAAAACGCTTATCAGGACCCGGGTATATAAAGTTCCAATGAAACTGCTGGGCCATAACTCGGACTACGTTGGCGTCAGTCTCATCCGGAGGTTGATCTACCATCTTCGCCCACAAAGGCACGGCAAAAAAGAGGAGCAACACCGTTTCCACCACCGCCACGCCCGCTTCAAGATATGTGGAAGCATGAGTCTTCGCCCCTTTGTAATCCGCTTGCGGATTTCTTCGCTCCCGAAATCGCCACAGCACATACACAAAGTAAATCATCCAGATCACAAACAGGGCAGCCATGAGCGCATGGATATAAATGATAAAGATGTCCACATCCTTCCCGTGCTCCGACGCAAGAATGGGCAAACTAAGGAGTTCCTGAAGTTTTTCAAACATAATTCACTAATGTAAAATTTCCCCGCCGACTTCCGTAGAATCTTTCACACTCGCCAAAGCGGACCGACGAACAATAAAAACAAAGAAGCCGATAATGACGAATATGACGAAATAGACGACGAAAATCATAGTGATAATCCCCCAGTTCATGCCTTTGGCAAGTTCTGAATCGGACTGTCCGAAACAAGTTGCGCAACCTAACAGCCGCGGCGATAGGAAGAGAATCCCCAATATTACTACCGGCAGCCAACCCAACCACCCTTTTTGTTTTAATCGACAATTCATAAGTAACCAATATGCCGCAATTTTTTGAGAACATAGCGACCGTAAACCAGCAAGACGCAAGCTGCAACCGCGCCTCCAATGCCCATAGCCAAATCAGACGTTTCCCGTTCTTCTGAGAAATACTGGACGAAGCTCCATGCGCTGATAAACAAGGAAACCACGGTCGTCAATACGACGAAGATAATATGGAAGGTTTTGAGCGACATGGGAAAATCTTTCAATTCGAGAAAGTGGTTGTGCCTACAGGGGCGTCATTCATTGCCCATATAGTCAAAAACATGAGGCTGATAAAGAAAAAGACGGTTGCCGCCATCACAAGGTAAACCGTCTTCTTTTCGTTCGTTAAATGCATAAAATACCCCGCCACGAAAAATCCTTTGACCGAGGCGATAATCAACGCCAAAGTAACCGTCCAAGCAACAAGGTCAAACTGGATCCAACTGGCGGCGACCGTGAGGAGCGTGCCGACAAGAAGCACGCCAAAGACAAAAAGGTATCTTTTTCTCTCTTGATAAATTTCTTTGGGAGAATGTCCACTCATAACTAAAGCAGGTAAAGCACGGGAAAGAGAAAAATCCAAACGAGGTCGACAAAATGCCAGAAGAGGCCGGAAACTTCCACTCGATTAATGTAACGTTCCGGGTCTGTCTTCCACATTCTAGCGCCCGGCCCCCACAACCAAGCGATGACAAGAGCGCCGCCAATTACATGCAGGGCATGCAACGCCGTCATCGTAAAATAAATCGCAAAGTAGGTGTTGGCCCAAGGCCCCCAATTGGTCATCCATGCAATATCCTTTATGGAAATTGTGAGATATTCTCCATGATCGCTCTCATGATCGCCATGCTCTTCTGAGGCTTTTTTTCGTTTCTTGATGGCATCAACAGCCTCCAAGCGTCCCTGGTTGCCCTTTTCTTTGGGGTAGCTCACAGGATGACTAAGAACGATGCGGCCTTGAATGCCTTTTTCCGACGGGGATTTTACGGGATAAACAAGGTCAACGTTATTCAGTTTTTCCTCAACATCATCCGGTTTTTCCATTTCCCTTTCTATTTTCATCTCTATACAATGGCCGTCTATCCGTGTTCCGTCTTTGAGGATTACGTCGTAATGCGTGAACTTATCTCGATACTCGAAAGACTTGACGATAATAAAAGTTAGGGCGCAGAGGATCGTAATGCCTTGGAAGAATTTATATTGATTAAATTTATTCAGTTTCAATGCGGACCATGCAAGCACCACCGTGACGCTGGAAAGGATGAGGACGATGGTATTGAAGGTGCCGATGGGGACGTCCAACAGTTCGGTGGGCCACGCGCCTTCTTCGGCGCCGACTCGCAGTAGAATGTAGGAGGAAAAGAAGGCGCCGAAGAGCATCACTTCGGATGCCAGAAAAAGCCAGATTCCAACTTTGGAATTGTAAAGCCCGGTATCTTTTCGAGGCTCTGTTACGTAAGGTATTTCCATCTCTTATGGGTTTGCGTTTTGCTACGCCGTCTGATTTTGCGGTGTGTAATCCTCCTTGGATCCGGGAAGGCTGTATTCATACGGATCGCGCACTACCTTCGGCGCTTCCACAAAGTTTCCGTGAGGCGGAGGAGTGGGGGTTTGCCATTCCAGAGTTGTCGCTTTCCACGGGTTGTCTGATTCCACTTTTTTACCATATTTGAGGCTCAAGAAAAAGTTGAGGATGAAGGGAATTTGCGCCAGCCCCAACGCCCAAACCGCATGAGAAACGGGTATGTTGAGAGCGATGACTTTATCGGAGAGACCCCCGATTGTATCCGGGTTGGCGGCGGCGGAGTAACCGGCGCCGCCATCCGGAAGCCGCCGAAGCATCCCGGACATGCCTTGAATGAACATGGGTTGAAACACCAAGTTCATGAAAATTAAGGAAGTCCAAAAATGCACTTTCCCCAAGAATTCATTCATAAATCTTCCGGTAATTTTAGGATACCAGAAGTAGATTCCCGCCATAAGGCCAAAGATGGTGCCCGGGGCGACTACATAATGGAAGTGGGCAATTACATAGTAGGTGTCGTGAAGATGAATGTCGCTGAAGTTAAAGCCTAAGGGCAGTCCTGTGAGCCCGCCGATTCCAAACATCGGAAGGAAGGCCAGGGCAAACAACATCGGCGGCGTGTTCCACCGAATGGAACCGCCCCAGAGCGAGATGAACAGACAAGTTAGAATAATGACCGAGGGAATCGAGATGATCATCGTCGTCGTTTGAAAGAAAGTGCTGATTTTGGTTCCCATTCCGGTTAGATACATATGATGCGCCCAAACGATGAACGAAAGAAATCCAATGGCGAGCGCAGAATAAACGAGCGATTTGTAGCCCCAAATCGGCTTCCGTGTGTGGTTGCTAATTACTTCGGCCACGATACCCATTGCCGGCAGGATGAGAACGTAAACTTCGGGATGGCCGAGAAACCAGAACAGGTGCTGATAGAGGAGCGGGCTGCCGCCGCCGCTTACAGAGGCTATTTGTCCTCCCACCATCAAACCGGTTGGAAGAAAGAAGCTTGTCCCCGCTACTTTGTCCATCAACTGCATTAACGCGGCGGCTTCTAAGGGAGGGAAAGCCAATAACAGGAGAAATGCCGAGACAAACTGCACCCAAACGAACCACGGCATTCGCATCCAAGTCATTCCGGGAGCGCGCAGTTGGATGATCGTCGCGATAAAATTGACGGCGCCGAGCAGCGAGGAAGTGATTAAAAGCACCATACCAATCAACCAGAACGTCTGGCCGTTGGTAGGGATCACCGACGCTAATGGCGAATATGAAGTCCAGCCGGCTTGGGCGGCTCCTCCCGGTATGAAGAAGCTGACAAACATGACCACTCCTCCAATGAAGTAAAATTGATAGCTTGCCATGTTGATTCTGGGAAAGGCCATATCCACGGCCCCGATTTGCAGAGGGACGATGTAGTTCCCAAAAGCGGCAAAGGCCAGCGGAACGATCGCTAGGAAGACCATGATTGTCCCGTGCATGGCGCCCAGAGAATTGTATAAGCTGTTTGAGACCACGCCGCCTGAGGCAACATCACCAAGAGTCCACTCCAAAATCGGACCCAGCACCGGAACCGGCTTCTCCGGATACGCCATAGACCAACGCATCGCGGCCACCAACAAAAGGCCTAGCAACAGAAATACCAAGGCGGTGATGCCGTATTGAATCCCGATGACTTTATGATCGCTTGAAAAGATGTATTGTCGCCAAAATCCGGGTGTATGAGAATGTGTCTCATGGGATTCTTCACGCCGAATTTGCGTCTGTGTTGCTTCCATATCAGTGATTCCTTTTAGTCCGCGCTTTCTCCGAGAAGTCCTCTTGCCGAACGAAACCGATGTTGAATCTGCAAGGTGATGCCTTGTTTCACTGCCAACGTCAATGGAATATCTTTAAAATTCATCTTATCCCCCTGTTTTATCAAAGATCATCAACCCTAAAAGTAGCGGCAAATAGAGAATGGAATAAAAAAACAGCCGGCGCGCGCTTCGATCGCTCCGCGCGCATGCGAACGAGAAAGCGCAACCGATAAAGACCAGTGTGAGAAGGAATGCCCCAACAAAATAAAGATTCCCGCAAAGGCCGAGAATGACCGGAAGAAGACTGATCGGCAACAATCCGACGGTGTGAAGCAGGGCGTGCCATCCTGTGCGTTGCCCGGTGGGATCAACATTGGGCAGCATCACGTAACCCGCCTTGCCGTATTGATCGCGATACATCCAAGCAATTGCCAGAAAGTGGGGCAATTGCCAAAAAAACAAGATGACGAACAAAGACCATCCGTTCATATCGATGGTTCCTCTCGCCGCCGTCCATCCCATCAGCGGAGGCAAGGCTCCCGGCACCGCCCCGATCACGGTGTTGAGACTAGTCACCCGCTTCAACGGCGTATAAACAAACAGGTAGAGCGCAAGGGAGGCCGCGCCCAACAAGCTAGTCAAAGGATTAACGAATGCCGCCAGTTGCATTATGCCGAAAACCGACAAAAATCCGCCAAAAATCAAGGCTCGATCGGCGGCAACTTGCCCGGCAGGAATAGGCCGGTTCTGCGTTCTCGGCATCAACGCGTCCCCTTCTCTTTCGAGATACTGATTCAAAACCGCCGCCCCGCTTGCCAGCAATCCCGTTCCGAGCATCGTGGCGAACAATAAAGAGAATTCCATTTCCCCCGAATCCATCCCCAAATAAAACCCAACCAAAGCCGTTAACAACACCAAGCCCGTAAGACGAGCTTTGATTAGGCAGGCAATCACGCCCAACGCCTCCTTGGAGGCATGGAAAGCGGATGGCATTTCTGTGGCCGATAGTTTCATGAAAATCTCGAACGCGCCATGCCGGCCCGCCGACCGGCAACTTCCGCCAAACCGGAAAGCGAACTTGCCGGTTCTGCCGCAAGATGCCGAGCAGCTTTGGCCAAACGGAAGCTAATCATACTCAACAAACTGGCCAAAGCAAGCGCAAGAGCGCCAAAAACGACGTGCAACGTCGCAATATCCGCCGCCTTATTGCTCCAAACCGTCGCCGCGCCCAGCAACCCCTGCACGCAAATGAACAAAAACCAAACGACCAGCAGATTCGCCAGCCAACGATCTTTGAGAACTAGACGATTCCTGAAGGCAAACAACAGCGACGCTGCCGCGAAAATAGCCAGTGCCAAAACCAAATGCCCCCGATACAACAAAATATGCCCGCGGGTAATCGCGGGAAAATCGCGGTAATCCGCCGTTCGGCCGCGGGACTTGTTGGCGGCCTGGACGGAAGCCTCATCCGCGGACGGCCAGAATCGGCCTTCGGACAAAGGAAAACCAGAAACAGGCAACCCGGCGTGCTTGTGGCGCATAGCCGCCCCAAGAAGAAGTTGGCCAAAAATCACGGCCGCCAAGGCCGCCAACATCCACCCCGCCGCCCGTGTTTTGAGCGTTGGGGCGGACTGACTGTCTCGATTCATCCACCAACGAGAAGCAAACAAGGCAATCACAGCAACCAAAACAAAAAATAAATGTGCCAGGGCGGCATGGACAATTCCAATTTCATCCTGCATAAGCCGCACTCGCAATCCTCCCAGAACGCCTTGGCCGATAACTATGGCGACTGCAATCCCCGCCAAACAGCGAATTCGGCGCGGCGCGGCCGGAGAACGCGGCCAAAAAAGCCCGACGATCCCGGCAATCGCTCCCAAAGCCGCCAGCAAAATTCCATCCTGAACTCGCGCTTCGTCCCATGCAAACGATTTGGCCAACACAAAACACAAAACGCCGCCCAGCCCCAGAAGCGGCGCCAAAATGCGGCAAAGAAACAACCTTCCAACGCCTTGCCCAAAAGACCAAACCGCAAGCATCAAGGTGAGCAATCCTACGCCGGCGCCGGCCAATCGATGCGAATGCTCCCAAAAAACCCCGCCAATCCACTGGGAAAATGGAAAGAAAAACATATTATATCCATAAGTGTTCGGCCAATCTGGAACCGCCATTCCCGCTCCTTTGCTGGTGACAATTCCTCCCGATCCGATAAGCACCAAGGTCGCCGCCGCCGTAAACACGGCAAACCAGTAAAATCGCGGATTGTAGGCGCCCTCGTCGTTCATTCTTTCTATTCGACCAAGAGTTTCGCGCTCGCGCTTTACAAGGTCTCCGTCCATTTTGCCCGGCCTGATTTACTTGGTAATATCGACCACGAAATCCGCCCTCGCGCCTTCGGCGTCCACCGTAATCTTCTTGGAAATGCCAACGTACTTCGAGCCTCCGTGGGCTTTGCGATGAATCGCCTCAATCTCGTAATCGCCCGGCGGAACGTTTTTAATTGCATAAGAGCCGTCCTCCCCGGAAATAGCGAAGAAAGGATGGGCAACCACGTTCACATAAGCGAACATCCATCGATGCACGTCGCACTTGAACCGCAGAAATTTCTCCGGTTGATTAAACACGAAGTGAAGATCCTTTCCGTTTGGCAATTGAGCTTTGTTTGACTCCGGATTCCCTTCTACCCGAGGCGTTGGATGGACGTTGTGAAAAACTGAATCAGAATTCTTCACCACAATCTTTTGGCCAGCCTGCACGGCAAAAACGTAAGGCACGTATTCGCAACCCACTTGATCGAGAATCACCGGCGTTTCCGGCGGCTCAAACGTCCCACTCACAGATTTTAGCGAAACAAAAACGTCCGCCAGTCCGCCGTTTGCATCGACGACGTAGAACCGCGTGGTCGGCGGCGTTTCTCCCGCTTTCCGAGTTTGGCTACACATCGGATCCAACGGCAAAACCACTTCTTTCGGAGGCGTTCCCTTGAGAGTAATCTTTCCCGTGACGTCTCCGCCAAGCATTCCCAACACCGTTCCGCCAAAAACCAACCCCGCCAAAAATTGCGCGCTCATTCTCTTCATACCGCTCTCTTTTTTCGTTATCGTTTGGCCAAATCTAACATCTTCCAAAGCATAAGCAAGGATTTTGTGAAAAATTTCACAAAGTCAACACATCCCATCTTCCGCCGAGAAAAGTCATCCCATCCCAACAATGCAAACTTGATTGCGCGAGGAAAAACCATTAAATAAAAAGCCAAAATCAAATGAACGAGCCAAGTTCTTCCCCTCCACCGCCCCTTCCCTCTCCCAACCAATCGCCGGCGAGCGACCATCCTTTTGATCGATTCCGAGCGCGATTCATGATTCTTGCATGGGTTGCCTTGTTCATCGGCTCAGGCTTTTTCATCATGATTTTCCTGCGCAACGAGGGATTCGACGTTCGGGGCGCAGACGAAAAACTCGCAATGATCCTTGTGGGTACCGCCGCCACACTTGCGATGCCGCTTTCGGCGGCGATTTTTTCCATCCCCTTGGGCATTCGTTGGGGCCGTTTAATCGGAAAATTGCCAAAAGCCTCTCAACTCCTTTACGGCATCGAATCAGGATTGCCCCTCATTGGTGGCGGCATTTTCTTCGCTTACATCTATTTTGGTTGCCTTTCGACGGTTGCGCCCGAATATGTCGAAGGCATCCTCAACGACGACTTTCTCCAATTCGTTTTGGAAGGAAATCACCAAGCGCTGATTAACGGCCTGATTGCTTTGAACTTGGTTATTTTCGCTCCCGTTTGCGAGGAGATTGTTTTTCGAGGTTTTCTTTTCACCCGATGGCACCGCAAATGGGGGCCGGGGCGAGCCGCTATTTGCGTTTCCATCCTTTTTGCGATAGGGCATCCCGACACCCTCGGATCCTTTATCTTCTCCCTGGCCATGTGCGCCATGTATATCCAGTTCCGTTCCTTGCTCATTCCAATGCTCGCCCACGCCGCCAATAATCTGATTGTGTTGCTCGTGATGGCGGCAGAACTCCACGATGCCGATGCGGGACAATTCATCACTCTTGAAGACTTCTTCGCCGGCTGGTGGTGGTGGGGAGCAATCGGCCTCTTCGTATTTACTCCTTGGGCAATCCGTCTCTTTCATTCCACTCCTTCTTTAAGCCGATGGACGCTCCCTTACGCCGAAGACCGGAAAGATGCGGAACAGGATCGTAACTAGAACAACCAAACAATCATTTTCCGCCGCAGAGTTTAGTTGACGATTCCCGTCAATCTATACAAATAGCGCCAGCAATTCTGAGAATTTGCGAACGGCACAATCCAGAGATTCTCGACTGAGTTCTTTGAAATAGACCGTTTTGTGTATAGGTTGATCAATTCTACGCTCGCCCTGCAACAAAGTGATGATGTTCAAACGAACTTCGGGAAAATACGACATCAGCGTATGTGTGCTGGGACTACCGGTTTGCGGGTTCGCTAAAGGCTGAGAATAACTGCCACCAAGTTGGCTTTCCAACTGCAACAAACAGCATACCAAATTAGGATGCAGAGACTTCAATAAACGAAAGTCCACCAAAATGCGCTTTAACATCGCATTTTCTGTATAGGATTTGCATTCTATTCCCATGACAAACATCCCGTCTATAAAAACATGTCTGTCCACCTTTGCTCGGTAAAAGTGCTTGTCTCTTCGCGCGTTGACATAAGCTCTAATTTCATCCGGAAGACGGTCAACATATTCGGATTGAACTGGCGCTTTGTAGGTTTTTACATCGCCAAACGAAAGTCGGTCAAGTGAACCGCCGGCCTCTTGCCATGCTAATTGTATTATATGCGGCGTTAGGCTCTCCACCAATTTGCCTTTGGCGGCGCGGATGATGCCGCCGTAAGCGCGTTCCTCATCGTCCATCGCTTCATCTTCAATGGCGCGAACTAACAGGTTGTAAGAGCGAATGAGTTCTTCTGGAGTTGCCGGCATGTTTGGCGTTGTCATTTTTATAGCGCGATGAGTTGAGTATTCGCCAATCGGCTCTGCGCTGTGACGCAGTATTTCGGCGCAATGTCTATCCCTACAAAATGCCGGCCGTTGCGTTGCGCCGCTACGCAAGTGGTTCCCACACCGGCAAAGGGATCAAGCACTATGTCGCCGCGGAAGCTAAACAGCAATAATACCCGCCGGGCTAGTTCTTCTGGAAACATTGCGGGATGGTAAAACTCTTTCATCCGCCGTTCTGGTGCGATGGACCACTTGGCCATCACCCATTTTTTGAACGACTCGGCGTCAATGTCGGCATTGGCCGAATTGCCGAATTTTCTCAGGTCTCCTTTGCAAAAGACTTCTAAGAATTCCCAAGTGTATTTCAGGTAGGGACTGGCTGGGCTTTTCCAACTTCCCCAAGCGGTGTATTTGCAGTTGTAGTTGTTCTTTTCCCAGAGGATTTCTCCTTTCCAGATGAGTCGCTTTTCCATAAAGTAGTTGGAAATAATATGGTGGCTGGGAATGTAGTCGGAAAAGAGAGGTTGCACGTTGACGATAATGCGGCCGCCGTGTTTTAGCACGCGAACGCATTGATCAAATACACGAAACAATTTGTCGAAGTAGGATTCCCAGTCGGTTGCGTCGACGTTGTTATCGTCGCCTTGGTAGCCGAGCCCGAAGTTGTACGGCGGCGAGGTGAATACTAAATCTAGACAGTTGTCCGGCAGTTGTTTGAGAACAGCTTCGCTATCGCCGCATACTACTTGGTCAAGGAACGATTGGGGCAACGCATTGTCTCGCTGAGAAAACTTGTGGTCGTTGGCGTAGTAGTGTTTGCCTCGGCGCTCTTCCTTCCGTTTGCGGTCGGCCACTTTGCGCTCTTTGTTGTAGCCGACGTAGAGACGTTTACTGCCGTTGAATCCATAGCTTTTGATGCTTTCTACGGCGGGCAGGATTTCGGTCATCGGTTTGGAGACGGAGCTAAGGCTTCCGGCGGTTTTGTATTCTGCAAGCGTTGCGCGGATGGCGGCGGACAAGGCGTTTAGGTCAACCTGCCGCAGCCAGATTTCCAAGGAGTTGTCGGTTCGGGTGATAAAAAAGTCTTCCGGATCGAAGCGACGGTTCAGCGAGGCAATGGCGGCGTCGGCTTTGGCGTCCAGCGATTCGTCGGCATTGAGTTCAATGCGTCGATATTTTTCCGTGAGTGCCATTTTTTCTCTAGAGTTTGTTTCCCAAAGTTTGGGCGCAAAGAGGTTGCATTATTGGCGATGGCAGGCCGATTGCAAGGCAAAATTAACCGCGCTATTGAATGCGGAAGGCGGGAGCATTGATTGGGATTGTCGTCGGATTGTTTTGGCGCGGCGGCTGTTCTTTTGGTTTGTTCCGCAACTTTCTTTGGCTTTTGGCGTTTTATTGGCAAGTTGGGTTTGGATACGAAAGTCGAATGACTTCCATTAAAAATTTGCTTGCGGAAGCGGAACTGGTCGCTGCGGATCAATTTGACGAGTGGAGCAGGCGATGGCGGGTGGCTGCTGACAACGGGGCGGAGGAGACGCTTTTGGGTTTTTTCAGCCGCGAGCGGGGGTTGTCGGAAGATCGGTTTCTGCAAACGTTGGCCAAAACGCTGGGCTGGCCTTTTATTGAGCTTCGGAGCGTGAACGTGCCGGCCGAGGTGCGGAAGCGAATTTCCACCAAGGTGGCCTTTCAATACACCGCGATTCCCGTCCGGCAAAACGGCGAGAGGCTTCAGGTTGCGGTGAGCGATCCGTTTGATTCGGGTTTGTTGGGGGCCGTTCAATACGATGCCGGCGGCGCGGTGGAGTTTGCGCTTTCTCCAAAGGCGGAGATTGAAAAGTCGCTGAAGAAGTACTACGGGGTTGGGGCGGAGACTCTGGACGAGCTGGAAGACGACGAGGAGCCGGTGGATTTGTTGTTCGGCGAGGACAAGGAGATTACCGAGGGGGATCAAGAGGCCAGCGTGATCAAGTTCGTCAACCAAATTATTTGGGAGGCTTTTCAAGACCGCGCGACGGATATTCACTTCGAGCCGGGAGAGGACGATTTGCGCATTCGCTACCGCGTGGACGGCATTTTGCATCAGGCGCCTATGCCGCCGCAGTTGAAAAAATTTCAGGCGGCGCTCATTTCCCGCGTCAAGGTGATGAGCGGCATGGACATTGCCGAAAAGCGGCTGCCGCAAGACGGCCGCATCAACGTCCGCATCAAAGGCGAGGAGTTGGACATTCGGGTTTCCACCGTGCCGACGGTTTACGGGGAGAGCGTTTCACTTCGTCTTCTGACCCGCGGCAAAATCTTTTTGAGTTTGGACAAGCTCGGATTCCAACCCAAAGACGAAGAGCAGATTCGAGAGATCATCGTCAAGCCTCACGGAATTATGTTGGTTACGGGGCCGACCGGTTCGGGAAAGTCGACTTCCTTGTACGCGTTTCTCAGTTCCATCAACTCGGTGCAAAAACGGATCATCACCATTGAGGAGCCGGTCGAATACGAGCTGAAGGGGATCAACCAAATTGCGGTTCGTTCGGACATCGGGTTGACCTTTGCCATGGGGCTGCGGCACATCTTGAGGCAAGACCCGAACGTCGTGATGGTTGGGGAAATTCGCGACATGGAAACGGCGGAAATCGCGATCCGCGCCTCGTTGACCGGGCATTTGGTGTTTAGCACGCTTCACACGAACGACGCTCCCAGCGCTTTTACCCGTCTCATCGACATGGGCATAGAGCCGTTTCTGGTTGCCTCCTCAGTGGAAGCTGTGATGGCGCAGCGTCTCGTCCGCAAAATTTGCCCGCATTGCCAAACAGAGCAGAAGATAGAGCCGGACTATCTGGCCAAGATCGGCTTCCCCGAAGCGGAAATTGACGAGACAACCTTCTATCACGGCGTCGGATGCGAGGAGTGCCGGCAACTGGGCTATCAAGGCCGTCTGGCTATTTACGAACTTCTGCTTATGAACGAATCCGTGCGCCCGCTCATTCTCAACCGAGCCGCCGCTTCCACCATCTCCCAGCGAGCCATCGAAATGGGCATGCGCACTCTCCGAGTCGACGGCTGGCAAAAGGTAAAAAACGGCATCACAACCGTCGAAGAAGTCCTTCGCGTCACGCAGTCCGAAGAGCATCTGGCCGCCTTGATGGAGGAATCCTGATTTTCCCCGCCCGCGAGAGAAAAAGCCTTCTAAAACTAAAAAGAACTACCGCGAATCACCGGCAGTTGACCACTAGAATATGAGCAAGCGCAAGAAAAAATGGCACGAATGCAACGTCGTGCAGGCCGGAGAATCCGCCCTCCATCTGTGGCAGTTCCATGCCTCAGAACGTCGCTTTGCCCTCAAATCCGAAATCACTGAAACCAAAGGCAAACCCCTTTCTAAAAAAGCCGTCCACAAAACTTGGCGAAACCTAATTCAGCCCAAACTCAACATCGCTTGGCTGCCGGAGAATCAGGCCTTCCTGCGAACCCTTCAAATGCCCGAATGCGAATCGGCGGAACTTCGCCAAATGCTCGAATTTCAACTGGAAAAAGTGTCGCCCCTTCCCGTCGGCCAAATTGTCTGGAGTTATGAAACCATTCCCTCCGCCGAAGAAGGACAAATCACGGCGCTGGTAATCGTTGCCGAATCCGCCGCTGTTGAAACCCATTTGGAAAAACTTGAAAGCGCGGGGTATCAACCCGACCGCCTGGAAGTTCCCTGGTGCCATGAACTGCTCACATTGGACCTCAGCGCGGATCAACTTTGGATTCGTCTCGGAAAACAGGGAGAAAACATCGTCGCCCTGAGCGCTTGGGTTCTTAATCAAACCCTTCGACATGCGGCCGTTGCCCGTCTGCCGGACACCGAAGAAGGCCGGAAAAGTCTCGCCAAACAACTCGAACAAACCGCTTGGACGGGAGAAATGGAAGGATGGTTGAGCCGTCTCCCGCCCGCAAAGCTCCGCTACCCGACCGAATGCGACAGTCGATGGAGCGACGCGATGCAACTCTGGCCGGCAAGTCCCGCGCAAACACAAGTCGCGCCGCCGCCGCAAGAATTGGCAGTCTTGAGCGCCCAACGCGCCATTCGGGGAGAATCCCAAGCCGACCTCCTGCCGGAAACCAGCCGAACCCGTTATCGTCAACAGCACACCGACCGAATGTGGATGAAGGGAATTGCCGCCGGCATTCTGCTTTATGTTTTCGGCGTCATCGTCTACCTTGCCGTGCTGGAGTGGACGCGGCTGGAAAGCGACAAACTTCAAGCGCAGGTGCGAACCACCGCGCTGGCATACACAAACGTCCTCAAACTGCAAGCCAAAGTAGAAGTGTTGCAAGAGCAAATGGACCTCAAATTTTCCGCCCTAGAATGTTTGCACACGATCTCTAAAAATCTTCCAACCGAGTTGACTCTTGCCTCCTTCAACTTTACGGGAAAGACGCTGACAATCTACGGCACGGTATCCGCAACCGACAGCGACAAAGTAGCCGAGTACCACCGCGCTTTGGTGGACGCTCAGGCGGGCGAAAGGAAGCTCTTTCGCTCCGTCAGCGCTCCAAACACCAGAAGCTCGCCCGGACGCAACGCCGCCGGAAAATTTAGATGGGACTTTGAGTGCGAACTCGAACGAACCGGACTCTAATGAACTCAATCTTTGACCGTTACAACCTGAACGTCTTTGAGAGACGCCTCATCATCGGCGTTTTTTTGGGGATTTTCCTCGTGCTCAACCTGATGTTCATCGGACCAAAATTCCGCGAATGGGGAGAAGTCCGCGCCCGGCAAGAAAGCGCCCAACAAAAGATCCGCATTTACCAAACCGTACTGAACAAACGCGACGGCCTAGAAAAACAGCTCGAGAAACTAGATAAATCCGGCATGAAAGTCCTCCCCGAAGAACGAGCCAGCAAATTATTTGAACTCATTCAACAGAAGCTGAGAAAGAGCAACCTGCCCGTCACCGCCCTTCAACGCAACCGTCACTCACCCCAAGCCGGGAATCTCGGACAGCCAAAGGAAAAATTCTTTGAGCAAGAAACATACAGCTTAAACGTCAACGCAAACTACGAACAGCTGAGAGACTTTCTCGTCGCCATTGGCAGCGACGAAGACTTGATGATCCACGTCGGACGGCTCCACCTCGAATCCGCAGGTCACCAACTCAATTGCAAAATCACTCTTGTTGCCAACTACCAACCGCAACCTTCGGGTAAGTCAAGTGTTCAACGGAAATAATAAGAAAGAAGAGCGCGCTTGACCAACCCACGCCCGCCTCCTCAAAAACAAACCAACTCAATAAAACGGATGAGACCGCTTGCCACACTTCACAATCGAACTTGGACCGTTTGGGCGGTCTGCATCGTCTTGACGGCGGGGACTCTCCAAAGCGCGGACAACGCCCAACCTTCCCAATCGCCGCCGACTTCTTCCGATCGCAACGCGCTGATGCAAAAACTGCTCCGGCAAATGTTGGATCAGCAGGAGCAAGAAGAAATCTCGCCGGCCAAAGCCGCGCCCCAACCGCAAAACAAAACCACCGAACCAGCGCAGTTTCCTCCCCCTTTCGGTGCCGGAACGACGCCGACCGTTCCGCAAGACGCTCTTCCCAAAACGCCCTCCCTGCCGACAACGCCCAGCGGCAACACCGCAGCAAGCGCCGCAAACCAACCTTCGCCGGCCAACAACGCCGTTGCCGGACAAATTGCTCCTCCATCCGCCCAAGACCCGGGCTTGCGGATTGTCCCAACAGCGGAAATGGATTCCGCAACGGAAGCCGTCCCCCACACTTTCAACTTTCCCAACTCGCCCATTGAGCCGATTTTTGAAATGTTCGCGGAACTCACCGGCAAAATGGTGTTGTACGCCCCAAACGTCGAAGGAACGGTCAACCTAATTAGCGGCTCCGTCGAATTGAGCCGAGCCGAGGCCATTGAGGCCATTACCTCCAGCCTGGCGCTCAGCGGCATCGTCCTCATCCCTATGGGAGAAAAATTCGTCAAAGCCGTGCTTGCGGAAGAAGCCGTGCAGCACGCGCCGCAAATCAACCGCGCCGAGGATCCAAACTTGCTGCCGGAATCCGGAGAATTCATCACGCGAACCGTCAAGCTGAACCAAGTCAAACCCAGCGAAGCCGTCGAAGTTTTAAAATCGCTCACTAAAACCCCGGAAGGATTGATCCCCATTGACTCCAGCCAAACGCTTTGGATTCACAGCGACGCCGCCTCCATGAGACAAATGCTGGAAGTGTTGGAATCCATCGACGTGGTGACGGAACCCGATTACTCGCTGGAAGTGATTCCCATTCGCTACAGCAAGGTGGCGGATCTTTACAACACAATGAGCAGTTTGATTTCGGGTTCGCCGGCCGCCGATCCGGCCGCCACTCCCACTTCTCCCAATCAAGGCGCCTTAGGCGCAAGAGGTTTTGGGACGGGTTTCGGCGGCGGTTTTGGAACGGGCTTTGGCGGCTTTGGCGGCGGTTACGGAAGTGGATACGGCAACAGAAACTACCGCAGCGTCGGATACCGCCCCTTCCAAGCCTCCAGTACAACCGCCTCCAATCAAAGGAATTTTCAAGATCGCTTGCAAAGAATCGTCACCAAAGCTTCCGAAGAAGAGGAAGTAGTTTTGCTGAGCCAAGCCAAAATTGTGCCTGACTATCGATCCAACTCTTTGCTCATTTTCGCCAACCAACAAGACCTGACGCTGATCACCAACATGGTCAGCAAAGTGGACCGGCTTCTGGCTCAAGTGTTGATCGAAGCCGTCATCATGGAAATCAACCTCAATGACGATCTAAACTTGGGCGTCAGCCTCGCGCAGCAGCCGAGAACCCGTGAGAAATGGAATTTCGGCGGGGCCGTCAGCAATCCCAACCCCTCCACTAAGGTCGGATTGAATATCGGCAACAACTTTCTATCGGGAGCCCTGACCAACGCCCTTCCCGCAGGCTTTAACTACTTCGGAAAATACAACGACACCTTGCAAGCCGCGGTGAGCGCCATCGCCACAGACACTTCGGTTCGCGTGATTTCCCGCCCGCGCATTCAAACCTCGCACGCCGTGCCCGGGCTGTTTTCTTTAGGCCAGCGAGTTCCCTTTGCCTCCGGCGGCTATACTTCCGGCTATACCACGGGAACAACGTACAACTCCGTGGAATATTTGGACATCGGCATTCGGCTGTTCGTGACTCCCTATGTCACACCGGAAGGATACATCGTCATGGAGATTACCCAAACCGCGAACGACCGAGGGCAGGACGTCATCATCAACGAAAATCCCACACCCACCGTAGGGCAAAGAGAAGCTCAGGCCATCCTCTCGGTTCGGGACGGCGACACCATCATGCTGGGCGGCTACATCCGCCAGACAAAAGAAAAGTCCCGATCCGGCGTTCCTATCTTGAAAGACATTCCCCTGCTGGGCGGCCTGTTTCGGAGCAAAACCAACGAAAGCGAACGCACGGAGATGATCATCCTGCTTCGGGCGACGGTGTTGGAAACTCCGGAAGAAGCCGCTCTTGTGGCCTCGCAAGAGCGAGAGAGCATCGACGGCATCCGAGAAATGGAGGAAGACTTTGAAGCGGAACGATTGGGAAAAAACAAAAATCGCTCTCGCCCGCCACGAAAGTAAACCAAAAGCGCAAACAATTGCCGATGGATTCCGCCTCGAACTTGCGCCTTTCCAAACTGGCGACCAGTGGTTTTTTTGCCACGAATCTTTACAAAATGGAAAGACGCCCGCAAAAGCCCAAAAATCCAAACAAAAGCGAATCGCGTTTTTTCTTTGACTTTGGATTCCATTTCTGGTGATATTTGCGCCGATTCAATTCCTGCTGACGCAAACGGATTAAAATAATGAAACGCAAAATTTTCGTAATTTTTGGAGCCTTTCTGCTGGCAAGCGAAGTTGCATCCCTCGCCGCCGAGGAGCCGGCCTACTATGAACTTCGAACTTACACGGCTCACGAAGGAAAGTTGGAGGCGTTGCACAACCGCTTTCGCAACCATACAATAAAACTCTTTGCCAAACACGGCATGGTCAACATCGGCTACTGGACGCCGCAAGAGAACGCCGAACATCAGCTCATCTATTTGTTGGAATATCCCAACCGCCAAGCCCGCGAGCGCGCTTGGAAGAAGTTTTTTGAAGACCCCGACTGGAAAAAGGCGTATCGCGAGTCCATCGCCAATGGACGCCTTGTCGAAAAAGTGGAAAGCCTTTTTCTCGCGCCAACGGATTATTCTCCGCCAATCCGCCCCGCCGTTGATTCGCCTGCGCGCGTGTTTGAACTTCGAACCTACACCGCCGCAAAAGGCAAACTGGACAATCTTCACGCCCGTTTTCGAGATCACACGCTCGCGCTCTTTGCCAAACACGGCATGACTAATTTTGCCTACTTCAAACTGACGGCCGGCCAAGACAACTCGGAAACTACTCTTCTCTACCTTTTAGCGCACAAAAGCCGCCAAGCCGCAAAGAACTCCTTCGCTTCTTTCCTCAAGGATCCGAAGTGGATCGCCGCCAAAAAAGCATCGGAAGAAAACGCCGGCGGCAGTCTCACCGTTCGCGGCGGAGTCCGCTCTCTTTTCTTGAACCCGACGGATTATTCACCAACCCGATAGGAAACAATGAACGAATTTTTCAAACCGATTCCCACGCCGGCAAGTTCTCGGCGGCAGTTTCTCGCATCCGCCGCCGGCATCGGCGCGGCGATGGCTCTTTCCCGGCCGGATTCTTTTGCCGACAACGTTGCAGAAACCCCCGCCGAAAAGAAACTCGGCTTTGCGCTCGTCGGCTTGGGGAGATTGGCCGCCAACCAAATCGCCCCTGCTTTGGCCAAAACAAAGCATTGCCGACTGGCCGGCGTTGTAAGCGGCACGCCGTCCAAAATCCAGCGCTGGCGGGAAGAATACAATCTGCCGGCGAAAAACTGTTATTCTTACGAAACTTACGACCGCATTGCGGAGAATCCCGAAATCGACGCCGTCTACATCGCGCTTCCCAACTCCATGCATGCCGAATACACCATTCGGGGCGCGCAGCTCGGCAAACACGTTCTCTGCGAAAAACCAATGGCCAACTCCGCCGAAGACTGCGAAGCCATGATAGCGGCCTGCGCTCAAGCGGGGCGAAAACTGGCCGTCGGCTATCGTTGCCAATTCGAGCCTCACCACCTCCGGTGCATCCAATTCGCTCGGGAAGAAACCTTTGGAAAAATCAAAATGATCGAGGCCGGCTTTGGCTTCAAAATCGGCAATCCAAACCAGTGGAGGCTCAAAAGAACTTACGCCGGAGGCGGCGCCTTGATGGACGTCGGCATTTACGCTATCCAAGCCTGCCGCTACCTAGCCGGCGAAGAGCCAATGGAAATTGCCGCCACCGAAACCAAAACCGATCCCGTCAAATTCAAAGAAGTGGACGAGTCTGTCACTTGGTCGATGAAGTTCCCAAACGGAATCAACGCCTACTGTAGCACAACCTACGCCTTCAACGGAATCAACCGATTCAACGCCTACGGCGACAAAGGCTGGTTCGGCCTCAATCCCGGCTACAGCTACAACGGCATCACTGGAGCAACCAGCCGAGGCGAGGCCATTGACTTCCCGGAAATAGATCAGTTTGCCGCCGAAATGGACGATTTTGCTTTATGCGTTCAAAACAATCGCCCCTCCCGCGCATCGGGGGAAGAAGGACTTCGAGACCTAAAAGTCATCGAAGCCATTTATGACTCCATCCGCAACGGAAATGCCATTCGCCCCCGCTAAATTCTTCCCTGATCAGCGGGATGTCGGCATCTTTTGACTTGAAATGACCATAGAAGACGCGGTTGAAGATTACTTGATTTACGCATACTTCGAGTTGGATCACCCGCGCCGATGCTATGTCGGCAAAACTCTTCAAAGCCGAGCCGAACAACGAGACCAAGAACACCGCTCCGGAGAAAGCGGCGCGAAAAAGTTCAACGCCTTCGTCAACCACGAAATCATCTACGCCGACCGCGACTTTGACGATGTGTTGCGCTACGAAATCCTTGAACACTTTACCGGCACGGCCCAAGAATGCGCCGAACGAGAAGGCGAGCATATCCAAAGAAAGAACTCCATCGAAAACGGCTGGAACTTGAAACCCGAAGGCACAGGAAACGGCTTGCTCTTTTCTTCGCCAACGCCGGGAGAGCATAAGAATAGACCGCCAATCAGGCGGAGCAGATTGCACATCCAAGGCGACTTGGACAATGAACTCATCCAAGACGTCATCGAGTTCGGGCTGGAACAATCCATCCTTGAAAAAGACAAAGAATACAGATTCCAAGAACTCAAAACGCTGATCGCCAAGTCCTACGTGGCGCACGCCAATCAATCCCTAAATCTAACCGTCCAAGAACCATCCCCCGATGAAATCAAATCGGTTTTGAACGACTGGACGAAATTGGAAAATAGCTGGGATAAGAACAGACGGTCTCCAGACCCTATGAAATGGTGGAAAGAACAGCTAAACGCATCTGGTTTTGAACGACCCTTCGACTGGAAGACTATCCTTAAGATTGCCCGCGATGCTTTTGAAAAAGCCGACTTGGATTCTCCCCTTATTCATTGGCTAAAGGGGAATGATGATAGCCTCCCGACTAAGTTAGATACTCCAAAACTGGATAGAAAATGGATCTGCCGCGCTTCGCCGTGGGATATTTGGCGAGATATTAGATCCAAATACTTGGCTGAATTCCCTAACACTCTGCAAGAAATCGCCGAAAAGGAAGAACAGGAGCGGCTTCAAAAGGAAAAGGAAGAACGAGAGCGGCAAGAGCGCCTTCAAAGAGAGTGGGAAGAGCAGAAGTGTCAAGCGCGGCTTCAAAAAGAAAAGGAAGAACAAGAGCGCAAGGAAAGAGAAGAGCGGATTCGAAAGAAACGGGAAGAGCAAGAGCTTCAAGAGTGGATTCGAAAGAAACGAGAAGAAGCGGCGCGGATTCAAAGGGAACGGGAAGAGCAAGCGCGGATTCAAAGGGAACGGGAAGAAAAAGAAGAAGCGATAGGAAAAGTGGCAGAACGAATGGAAAAGGAAAGAATCCAAAGAGTAGCGCAAGCGAAACCAGATTTGGCAATCATCGAAAAACAGGTAACACGGGCAGGCTCAGGCGGTTGTGGGTGTATCATTTTTTCTATCATTTCTATCATTTTCATTATTTGCGTTCTTGTTTCTTGTATTGAATATTGAAGAGCGAACTGACAAGCGCGAGTGAACTAAATCAGAAATGCCTTTTGCATGTCAACAATGTATGTTTGAGACTGATGTATATGTCGAGTGGAATAAACACAAAGAGAACAACCCAGTCCATTTTCTATGGTGATAAACCTCAACCACGTAAGTCTCCGCTTGCTGTTTGAGAAATGATTTGAAACGAAAAGCCTCGGGGTCGGCGGAAGGCTTGCCTTGGTTGTCGCCAACACCTGGAAGACAATCTTTGAATTGAAAAGGGAAACGAAAACTAGGCAATGAAAAAAAAATGGCTTTTGTTGAGTCTCTTGGCAGCAAGCCTGCTGCCGGCCGCTTCTTGCAAGCCGGATCGGCCTTCGTCTTCTGATCCGGCCAATCCAGATTCCGCCCGCCTTTCAAACTCGGCATACTCAGGTCAAGCCCAGCCTAAACTCCGCGTCATCCGGCTCTGGTTGGGCGCCAACGAATTAAAAGCCGAAGTCGCTCGCTCATCATCGGAAATTGCCACCGGAATGATGCACCGCACAAAAATGGACGAGAACGAAGCCATGCTTTTTGTTTTCTTTCGCCCGCGACGCGCTTCGTTTTATATGCGAAACACGATTCTCCCTCTTTCCTGCGCCTACATTGGAAGCAACGGCGCAATCCTAGAAATCCACGACATGAAACCTTTGGACGAAACCCCCATCGTCGCCGCTACCGACCAAGTGCAATACGTGTTGGAAGTCAATCAAGGCTGGTTCAAAAGCCACCGCGTCGGCATCGGGACCGTCGTTTCTACCGAAAAAGGGCCGTTGCGCAAGATTTTCTTCGGCCAATGACCCCCGGCACAAACACCGCGCAAACGCCGTTGCGGATCGCCATCGCCCAGATCAACACCACCGTGGGAGACATCCGCGGCAACGAAGCCAAAATCCTGGCCGCTTACCGAAGAGGATTGACCGAAAAAGTTGACCTTGTCGTCGTCCCCGAACTCGCCGTCACCGGTTATCCGCCAAGAGACCTTCTCTTAAATCCTCAATTCATCCGGGAGAATTTGGAGGCGCTTCATCGCATTGCCAAAGAAACTCAAGACGCCGCCTTGATTCTGGGTTACGTCGAAAGCCGGCGCAACAGCGCGGGACGCCCCCTTCGCAACGCCGCCGCCCTGCTCCATCAAGGCAGGCAAATCGCCGTCCGTTACAAAACCTTGCTGCCTTCCTACGACGTCTTTGACGAAGACCGCTACTTCGAACCAGCCAAAGAAAACGCCCCGATTTCCTTCCGGGGACGCGCCATCGGCCTGACCATTTGCGAGGACGCATGGAATGACGCCGCCTTTTGGCCTAGCCCTCGTTATTTTCAGAATCCCGTTGCCCCCCTGCTTGACGCCCCCTGCGACGTTCTCGTCAACATCGCCGCATCGCCTTGGCATCTCGGCAAACTCAAGCTGCGGCTTGACCTGTTCCGCGCCTTGCTCCGAGGTCGGCAATCGCATCTCATTTACTGCAACCTCGTCGGCGGCAACGACGAACTTATCTTCGACGGCAACAGCCTTGCGCTCAAAAGCGACGGCTCTCTCCTCTGTCAGGCCAATTCTTTCTCAGAAGACTTTCAGATCGTGGAAATGGACGACTCTCCCGCGCTTGAGTGGAAAGAATCCCGGGACGAAGAAAAACTCCGCCAAGCGCTTGTGTTGGGCATCAGAGACTACCTCGGCAAGTGCGGTTTTCGATCCGCGGTCATCGGACTCAGCGGAGGGATTGACTCCGCAGTCACCGCCTCCCTCGCCGCCACTGCCCTAGGCAAAGAAAACGTTCGAGGCATCGCCATGCCCTCCCGATATTCTTCGCCGGAAAGCCTCGAAGACGCCGCCCAACTCGCCTCCAATTTAGGAATTCAATACAGCGTCCTCCCCATCGAATCCGCCTTTGAAACCGTTCGGCAATCCCTCGCCCCCATTTTTCAAAACGCCCCGGAAGACGCCACCGAAGAAAACATCCAAGCCCGCCTGCGCGGACTGTTCCTCATGAGCCTCTCCAATAAATTTGGAACCCTGCTGTTAACAACCGGAAACAAAAGCGAGCTGGCAGTCGGCTACTGCACACTTTACGGCGATATGTGCGGCGGACTGGCAGTCTTGAGCGACGTCCCCAAAACCCTTGTCTATCGCCTCTCCCGCTGGATCAATCGGAACGAAATCATCATCCCCACCAACACCCTCCAAAAACCGCCGTCCGCCGAATTGCGTCCCCATCAGAAAGACCAAGACTCCCTGCCCGATTACCATACCCTCGACGCCATCCTGAATGCTTACGTCGTGGATCTCAAAACACCCGCCGAGATTATCGCTGCCGGCCTGCCCAAAGCCGCCGTGCAAAAAGTCGTTCATTTGATCGAACGCAACGAATACAAACGTCGCCAAGCCGCTCCCGGCCTAAAAGTAACCAGCAAAGCCTTCGGTATCGGCCGCCGAATGCCCATCGCCCGCCGCCAAATAATATAATTCACAACGCCTGATGAAAAACGAAGTAGAATTCATAAAAACCGAATTAATCCACGTCAAAGCGCTGTTTCAAAAAGTAGATCGAATCATTCGGTCGTTTCACTTGACTGACTCGAAAATTCTTCTCTACGGCCTCAAGCCTCACACTCGCTCGGTGAGCTGGATTGTGGAGCAAGTCATCACACAACAAACAAAATATCATGCAAAGCCACTGAACCTGCAAGATGTGGATATTGATCTGCCTGATACTTGTTTGCACGATTGCATTATCCTAACGAATGACAAACCGCTCTATGTGAATATCAAAATAACCAACGCAAAGGGAAGGGCAAACAAGAACGACATCGCCGCCGTGGAAAAACTCTATATGCAATACGACGCTAATTCCGATTACCGTTTAACCTACGCCGTTTTTGGATTCACTTTTCAAAACACTCTAATATCCTTTGCCAAAGATTATATTCACGTATTTAGCCCTCAATTTCTTCCTATCTACGTCAACCCCCGCAATGACAAACTGCAAGCGTATTACAAAGCGGAACCCGTTTATCGTTCCCGCCGGGAATTTTTGCAGCTATTGAAAGACAACTCAACAAGCATCGCTTTAGGATAATGTTCCAATTATACAACGAAGATTGTTTACTCGGTTTGCATCGTGCGCCGGATGCAAGCGTGGATTTGGTTGTCGCCGACCCTCCTTATTGTTTGGGCAAGGATTACGGCAACAATTCAGATCAAATGAAAAGCGGCGATTTTTTGGAATGGACGCAGAAGTGGATACAAAAGGTAATTCCCAAAATGAAATCGACCGGTTCGTTTTACTTATTTGCCACTTGGCAATACTCTCCGGAAGTCTTTTCTTTCGTGAAAAAGCACTTGCTAATGATTAACGAAATTATATGGGATCGAAAAGTTCCCAGCATGGGAGGAACCACTCGAAAGTTCAGTTCGGTCCACGATAATATCGGCTTTTTTGCCAAACAGAAAAACTACTATTTTAATCTAGATTCCGTGCGCATTCCCTACGATCCAGAAACGAAAAAAGCCCGAACGCGCTCTATTTTTATTGGGAAGAAATGGCTGGAGGCAGGGCGCAACCCAAAAGACGTATGGTCAATATCCCGATTGCATCGAATGCACGCTGAGAGGGAAAACCATCCCACGCAAAAACCGCTGCCATTAATAGAAAGAATGATTAAATCATCCTCTCCGGAAGGCGGGATGGTATTAGACCCTTTTGCGGGAAGCGGCACGACTATAGAAGCCGCTGTAAAGAACGGGCGGCGGGCGGTGGGATTCGAGATCAATCCAAGTTATTGTCGCATTATAGAAAAACGAATGGAGCGATTGGTTTGCCAGCGCGGCCTTTCCATTACTTGACGCGAAGCGATCTGAGAAAACGGTTGAGCGGTTGGCGGGAACTTTTTTAGTCAAGTTCTGAGAAGGCAGAATTGGCTTGGGTTTAGAAATTGTTCGAGGATTTTGCGGGGATTTACCCAATCAATATCGATTGGCGTTGTTTCGACTAAATCTTGATAGCAGGCGATTAGTTTTTCGCCGTATGTTTCCAGAGAAAATTGGCGGCGCGCTACTTCGCGATTGCGGTGAATGAGCGCCGGAGGCAAGGCGGAAGCGAGCCGGTTTGGATGGATTTCTTTGGCGGATAAAGGGGATTGCCGCGCTTTTTCGATGACGCGTTCTTGTTGAGTTTCGCTTAACCGTCCAAAGTCGATAAACTCGTCATCCGTCATGCTTGCCAATGCGCGTTCGGCGGCGGAAGGTTCGAGTTGCAAAGCGTAACGTTTGTAAACTTGGCGCATTGCCGCCGTCAGCTCTTTGCGAAGAGCATTGGCGTCCAGCCAGGCAAGCGGAACTTTCAGTTGGTCGTATAAATGCGAAAAGTCCATTCCCAAAGCGGTAAAGTCGCTGGTAACGGACGGAAGATTTCGGCCCACAACCGGCCGGCCAAAAGTCCAAGGCTCCAAAAAAGCGAGGCCAAAACCTTCTGCGACGCTTGTGGTAATCCATTGATCCGCCGCTGCCGCCAATTCCTGAAAAGAAACGTTGCGGCGGGCGCCGAGTTCGAATTCGACGGGAAGCGACCACTGTCTCGCCCGCGCGACCCAGCGGTTGTAGCGCGGTTTTGCGGCCGGGTTGTCGGGCGCTAATGTGCACCCTATGCCTTGTCCAGAAGGCGCCAACGCGGCCCAGAGCAACAATTCGCCTAAATTCTTCCGACGGATCGCGCGAGTAGGGTAGAGAACGAGGGATTCAAACGGCAGCCCCGGCAAAGGACGTTTTGGAGGGATCGCTTTCATTGCCGTCACCGGATTGGGTAGCAGACGAAGTTGTTGCTTGGGCAGACCCGCAGCGGACAAGATTTGGTAATCTCTTTGGTTGAGCGTGCCGTAGAGGATGTGCGTTCCGGACGGGTAGAGGCAAGACCTCAGGGCGTCTTCTCCGCCTAAGTCGTCTCGCAATGTTTGATAGTTTTCCGCCCGTCCGTCTTCGGGGAAGTCGTGGACGTGCAACAAAATCTTTTCCCCAGCGCGGGCGAAGGAGGCAATGGCGGCGGTTAAGGAAGTGTTTTTGCCGAGGTGATGATTGTGAACGTGCCAAATATCCGGCGTTCCTCCGAGCTTGCGGACAGCTTCGGCGCGAAGAGTTTTTTCCAGTTGGCGCGGGGGGATTCTTCGTTTTCCTGTTTGGTAGCGGAGGGATGGAACCTTAATGCAATGCCGTCGCCATTTGGCCGCCAGTCCGGAGCATTCCTCGGCCAAGACGGCTGTTTGCATCTTTTTCTCGGCCAAAGAGGCCAAGGTGTTTTCGATGACGCGAGTGACTCCGCCTGGTCGCAAATGGTAGTGGATGATGGCGATTCGCATGGGCGGATTCTGCTTTTCGGCGAGGCAAAATAGTCGGCGTCCAATAAACCGTTTTTTTTTTGAGGGGACGATTCGCAGGTTTGAAATTGCTACGTCGCCGTCAAAAACTTCTCTTGATACGCGGCCACTTCGATCATTGGCGGGCGCTCTTCTTCTTGAATGGTCTTTTCGTTGAGGCGGTAGCTTTGGTCTTGCGCTTCGAAGTGGCGGTAGATGCGGCTGATTTCCGCCAAGTCTTTGATGATTCCGAATTTTTCCATTCGGGCGAGGAAGGTCTGTAGGATGCCGAAGGACATTCGCCCCAAGGCGATGGTGGTTTGGTTATGGTGAACGCGCCGATCCAAATCCGTCTGGGCGAAGGCTTCCATCCCCCACTGTTGATAAATATCCAGAAGGTGGGCGGTTTCCACGCCGTAACCGATGGGAAAGGCAAGGCGCTCCAACACTTGCCTCCGGACGGCGTATTCGCCGGAAAGCGGTTGGATAATGGCCGACAGTTCGGGGAAAAACATGGAGAACAGCGGACGCACCAGAATCTCCGTCACTCGCCCGCCGCCCGAAGGGCGAATCCCTTGGGAAAACGCCAAGGGACGATCGTAGAATGCCTTCACGTATTGAGTGATTTCGTTATAGATCAGCGGGCCGACGAGCCCGTAGACGAACCGGGGATGAATGTTTTTAATGTCGGCGTCCACATAAACGATGATGTCTCCCTTCAATTGGTAGATGGCCTTCCAGAGGTTTTCTCCTTTGCCTCGTTTGTTGCCTTCTTCCGGGAGGATTTCTTCGTCCAAGTAAACATCCGCTCCAAAGGAAGAGGCAATGGCCCGAGTTTCGTCGGTCGATCCAGAATCAATCACGGCGATTTCATCCAACAGGGGGTAGCGCGTCATCAATTCGGATTTGAAAATGACGATCTCTTTGCCAATGGTGTTGGCCTCGTTCAAAGTGGGGATGCAAAGAGAGATGGTCAGATTTTTCCTCTCCTTCTCTTCAATTAACTTCAACAAATCCCAAAAGGCGGAATGGTGAAACGTATTGGCGTTCAACCAGATATCACTTGCTTTCGACATCGCACACTCCTCCATCAATCGCTTGCAACATGGCCACCAATTGAGCCATTCCGGAGAACATCGGCTCGATGCGGACGGCCTCGCGAGATTCGGCGCTGGGCGCTCGCTCGGTGATTCCCAACGTGATCCCCGGTATATTTTTGGAGATCAGCGAAGAAAGCTCGCCCACGCTGGGACGAACTTCGGGGGTGATGTTTAGCCGTTCCATGACTTGTCTTGTGGCCGCGGTCAACGGGTGTCCAAACTCAATTCCTCCATTCCGCCGTCTGGCAATCACTTGCAACTCCAATTCGACGTCGTTTTCCCATGCAACTTGGCTCACAATCTCTTTGAGCCGTTCCTGAAGCGTTTCCACAAAGCCGCTTTGCCCGCTGCGAACCTCAAATTTCAAACTGCCCCGAGTCGCCGGCAAATGAAAGGACTGGCCGGCGTGGACGGCTCCCAAATTGATGGTGGTGCGAGGGCGGTGCGGAATGGGAATTCTCTCCATCCAGCGAACCACTTCGGCCAAGGACCCAATGGCGCCGCCGGCAAAATGGCCTTCGGAAGTGCCCTTGGCGTCGCGACAAACAATTTCCCCTCGAAGCATGCCGATGGATTGATAGCTCAGGCGCCCCAAGTCCACCCCTTCAACGCAAACGCCCGCCTTGATGTCGCCCGGATGATGGTCGAGAAAAAAGCCGATGCCTCGAAGATTGCCCCGGCCGAGACTTTGCGACGCCCCCATCAAAATCAAATCCGCATCCAATTGAACTCCCAGCTCTTGCAACAACGTCGGCAACGTGCAAAGCACCGCCACGCCGAGGCTGTTGTCGGCAATGCCGGCGCCCTCCACGGTTTCAGTGCTTACTTTGACGTTGTGATCCACCGTCCCGTCAAACAAAGTGTCGATGTGGGCGCAGACCAAAACGCTCTCCCCGCCTTCCCTGCCGGGCAAAACAGACAAAACATTGTTGGCCTCGTCGGTGGATATTTTGTCCAGGCCGCACTCTCGAAAGCGATCCATAACAAAGCGAATGCGCTTTTCTTCTTTGCAGGTTTCCGCCGGAATTTCCCCGACCATCACCAAATTCGCCAACAAAATATCCTTCAACCGCCTGGCGCTCTCTCGATGAGAAATCGCTTGAGAAAGGATTGAGGCGATCTCCGTGTTCGCTTCTCCAACCATAAACACCTTCCCTACGCGCCGAGCGACTTTGCGAATAAAGCCATTTTTAATTCCTCTCCATGAAAATTCCCGCCGCCGGGAAAGGAAGAAGAAATCTTGCCAAATCTCAAAGAAAAGGAAAAGATGAAAGGAAAATTAGGAACGATTCATGGCAACTTTCGATCCCGCCCCGGTTACCAATCATCGCGTGGGCTTTGTTTCCACCCGCTTTTCCGGCCACGACGGCGTGTCCTTGGAAAGCGCAAAATGGGCGCAGATTCTCTGGGAAGACCGTCACACTTCCCATTGGTACGCCGGTTTGCTTGACCGCCATCCCGCCATCAGCATGTGCGTCCCCGAAGCGCACTTCGCCCATCCGGAAAACGAATGGATCAACGAAAGGATATGGGGCGTCACCCATCGCGAGCGCTTGGTCACGCAAAGAATCCACGACCTCGCCGCCTATCTCAAAACAACTCTCTACGAGTTTGTGGAGCGCTTTTCCATTGAACTGCTCATCCCTCAAAACGTCCTCACCATCCCCATGCACCTGCCGCTGGGCGTCGCCCTTACCGAATTTCTGGCTGAGACTCAAATGCCGGCCATCGCCCACCACCACGACTTTTATTGGGAACGAGACCGCTTCGCCGTCAACGCCGTCATCGACTTTCTGGACATGGCCTTCCCCCATCGCGGCCACAACATCCGCCACGCTGTCATCAACCAACAAGCCCAAGAACAACTCTCCCTTCGCAAAGGCGTCTCCTCCGACCTAGTCCCGAACGCCTTCGAATTCGAAAGAGAACCGCCCCCGCCGGACGAATACTGCGCCGGCTTCAAAACCGACGTCGGCCTCCAAGAAGACGACATTATCATCCTCCAACCCACTCGCATCGTCCCCCGCAAAGGCATCCAAACCGCCATCCGCCTTGTCGGCCGCCTCAAAAACCCCAAATGCAAACTCGTCGTCACCCACGAAGCCGGCGACGAAGGCATGGAATACCAACATCTCCTCCAAGAACTCGCCAAAGAAGAAAACGTCGACCTGCGCATCATCGCCGACCGCATTACCGACACCCGCCAAACCGACCACGAAGGACGCAAAACCTACACCCTTTGGGACGCCTACGCCCATGCAGACCTCGTCACCTATCTCAGCACTTACGAAGGCTTCGGCAACGCCCTCCTCGAAGCCTTCTACTTCAAAGTCCCCGTCGTCATCAACCGCTACTCCATCTTCATCCGCGACATCGAGCCCAAGGGATTCATCCTCACCATGATGGACGGCTTCCTCACCTCCTCCGTCGTCGGCCAAATTCAACGACTCCTCACCGACGCCGCCTTCCGCCGCAAAATCACCGACGCCAACTACCGCCTCGCCACGCAATACTACGGCTATGCCCCCCTTCGCCGAAACCTCCAAACCCTCATCGCCTCCCTTCCCGGCCTTTCCTAATCCTTTGATTGGTAATATAATTATTCATGATCAGGTAAATTTCGGGACGCACTCGGCTTGGAACTCCGACGTCACAGGTAGCAAGGTGCGGTTTGCTTTGCTTTTCAAAACAAAACAAAAGAAAGGTTATAGACGATGACAAAGATTAAGAAGTTTTACAGAGGCCCTGGCTATCGCTTTCATGGCAAGGTCAAGGGGTACGGGAAGAAGTATGCGACTCGCAAGGCGCGTCGTGCCGGCAAGGTTAGCCATTAAACAAAACAAAACAATAACAATTAGAAAGAAAGGATATTTAGTGAGTATATGTTTGAAAGACAAAGCGTTCAGAAACCGGGCGCGGCGGTTTGGGGTGACGGAGGAAGAGCTTAGAAGTTTGTATGGTGGTGGGTGTGAGATTTGCGGGGAGCATGGTCCGATAGATGGGAAGAAAGGACTTGCGATGGATCATTGCGAGAGCACGGGAGATTTGCGGGGTTACCTTTGCCATCCTTGCAACAACCAAGTCATGAAGAAAGTTGATTCAGACCCTGGCTGGTTTTTGCGGGCGTTTGTTTATAAAGACACCAGTCGTTTTGAAGAATTGTCGGGTGTCTTTGACGGGAATTCTTATAGGGAAAAGAATGCGTATGCTTTGTTTCAAAAGTATGGAATTAACAAAGCTGAGCATAGGAAGTTATATGACTTGCAAGGCGGGAAGTGCGCTTTGTGCGACGTAAAGAAACCTATGCGCGCGCGGCGGAGCCGTGATTGTTTGCATATTGACCATTGCCATATAGGTGAGCATATACGTGGGCTATTGTGCATGACTTGCAATCGCAATCTCATGCCTGTGATAGACAAGGACAGGCATAGGTATCGGGTATTAAAAGCATTTGAGTACAAAGCCAAGAAGCATTTTAAGCGGACGGTTTGGCGCCAAACAAAGTTGACAAAATTGGCGTTGGCAAAGAAAGAGCGTCAGTTCCTCAAGATAAAGAAGTCAGCGGTGATTGAGCTTTTGATGGAGCAGGCAGATTGGCGTTTAGGTGAGAAGGAAGTTAGGGCGGCGTTAGTAGAGATATGCGGGCATGATCCTAATAGATATGTCAGCGATTTGATCAATCGGGTCTTCTTCCGTGTAAAGCCAGTGTTTCCAATGTTCAACCAGCGATTGCCAAGCCCTTAGCCCATTGGCAAAGCCCCCAGCAAGCCAAATTCAAGCGCAAGCGCAAGCCAGCAAGGTTTTATAGGGCTTTGGTCTATAAAGCCCACGGTGGCGCTGTTTGAAAAGTTTTTTCAAGAAACTGCAGATTTCTCAACGCACTCTCGGTCCAACTCCGACGTCACAGGTAGCAAGAGCAAAGCGCAGTTGCTTTGCTTTCAAAACAAAACAATTATTAGAAAGGTTATAGACGATGGAAAACGAAGTTATTTACACGATGCCTGTTTTGGTCATGCAGCAAGAAGACTAGATAATAATGAGAAAGCAAGGAAGTTGGGAAGAAGATGTGGCTCGCCAGATACAATCTGGCGAGCTAGTGGACAAGGCGGTGGTCAAGCGGTTTATTAGGTTGGTGTCGGATAAGTTGTATTTGTATCAGTCTGTAAGCAAGAATGTAAAGAAGGCTTTGTGCTTGGCTGTGTTGGATAATATGGATGGTCGGCCTAAGGCCAAGCACAAGGCCGATTTAGATTGGGTGATTGAAGAATTGGAAAGGAAAAAAATAAGGAACAATTAAGATGGACTATACCTTGATTAATGACGCATGCGAGAATGTGTTGCCGGGCGAATACAAGAACAAAGTGGATCTTATACTCACCAGTCCGCCTTATGATTTGATGCGGAGTTATCAGGGGCATGCATTCAAATTTGACTTTGACAAAGTAGCGGATGCTATTGTGCCGTGTTTGAAGTCAGGCGCAGTGCTTGTTTGGATCCCACTTCCGGCAAAGAAGAGCAAAGATAAAGTTCGGCTTTGGCAAGAGAGGAAAAACGAACAAGACCGAGCATTTCAGCGGGAGTTTCTTTATGGATAAGAACGCCGGGCGGAGTAAAGTTGAGGGCATGTCGAAGCGATTGTTTCTGCTGGATGGAATGGCGTTGGTGTATCGGGCGCACTTTGCCTTCGCGAATCGTCCGATTTTGACTTCGGCGGGAGTTAATACTTCGGCGCTGTTTGGTTTTACAAACACGTTGTTGGAAATCCAAGAAAAACATCGGCCAAGCCATATCGCGGCGGCCTTTGATACCCCAGAACCAACATCGCGGCATCAAGAATATCCAGATTACAAGGCGCAGCGAGAAACAATGCCGGAAGCCCTGCAAGCGGCGTTGCCGGCGGTAGAACGTTTGTGCGAGGCATTTCGGATTCCAATAATCAAGTGCCCGGGACACGAAGCGGACGACATTGCGGGGACTTTGGCGCGACAAGCGGAAGCGGAGGAATTCGAAACCTACATGGTAACGCCGGACAAGGATTTTGCGCAGTTGGTTTCCCCATCGACTTTTTTGCTGAAGCCGGGTCGAAAAGGCGGCGCAGCGGAGCTTTGGAAGTTGCCGAAGGTTTTGGCGGATTGGGGAGTGGAACGAGCGGATCAAGTGCGCGACGTGTTGGGCTTGTGGGGAGACGCCTCAGACAACATTCCGGGAGTGCCGGGCATCGGCCAGAAGACGGCCGGCAAGTTGATTCTCCAATACGGCAGTGTGGAGAATTTGCTGGAGCATCTGGGAGAGTTGAAGGGAAAGATGCGGGAAACGCTGGAAGAACATCGCGAAGCGGCGCTGTTGGCCAAACGCTTGGCGACCATTAATCGGAAAGCGCCAATTTCCATCCGCCTATGCGATTTGGCATGCCGACCGCCGGATGAAGACGCGCTTCGACGGCTTTGCATCGAATTCGAGTTCAACTCCATTGGCCGCCGCTTGTTCGGGCCAACATTCAAGGCGGGACGCGGATGGAAGACAACCAAGGGAGAAAAGAGCCAACCGCCCAGCGCGCTCTTGCAAACAGCGTCGAACGTAAATCACGAATATGTTTGCGTCCAAACAGAATCGGCTCGACGAGAACTGGCCGCTCAACTGGCGGATCAAAAGATTTTTTGTTTCGATACGGAAACAACGGGCTTGGACGCAAAAGAGGCGAAGATCCTCGGCCTAGCCTTTGCATTTGAAGCGCGCCGCGCCTTTTACGTGCCGGTCATTCCCTATGACGAATCGGGGCGAGCCGTTGCGGACGGAGAAGCGAACGAGTCGGCGTTAGAAGTTTTTCGCGCCGCGCTGGAGAATCCGGCAATCGACAAAGTGGGACACAACCTGAAATACGACTTGGGCGTCTTGCTCTGGAGCGGATTGCGCGTGCAAGGAAAGATTCTAGACACAATGTTGATCCACTGCCTCATCGAACCAGAACTCCGCCACGGAATGGATTTTCTGGCGGAGCGCTATCTAGGATATTCGCCCATTTCCATTACCTCTTTAATCGGCCAAAAAGGAACCGAACAACGCTTGATGACAACGGTGTCTCTAGACCGCCTAACAGAGTACGCGGCCGAAGACGCCGACATAACTTGGCAACTCTACCAAACACTACGACCCAAACTAAAAGAAGCAGAGCAAGAATCCGTCTACTTCAACATCGAAGAACCTTTGATCCGCATCCTCGCGGAAATGGAATACGAAGGAATTCGACTAGACTCCAAAGCGCTGCGGCAGTTTTCCACCCAACTAGGCAAACAAGCGCAACAGCTAGAACGAAGCATTTACGAAATGGCCGGCACCGCCTTCAACCTCAATTCCCCCAAACAACTAGGACAAGTATTGTTCGGACGACTACAACTGGACAAAAACCCCAAAAAGACAAAAACCGGACAATACTCCACCAACGAACAAGTACTAGCCTCGCTAACCCCCAAACATGAAATCGTCCGCAAAATCCTCGACTATCGAGCGGCGACAAAATTGAAGTCCACCTATGCGGACGCCCTGCCGGAAGCAATCTTCCCGGCAAGCGGACGAGTGCATACCACCTTCCACCAAGCCGCCACGGCGACCGGACGCTTGAATTCCCAACGCCCCAACTTGCAGAACATCCCCATTCGCACGGAGTCCGGCCAAGAAATTCGGCGCGCCTTTGTGCCCCGAAACGAAAACTACCTACTAATGTCGGCGGATTACTCGCAAATCGAACTGCGCATCATCGCAGCCCTCAGCGGAGATGAGGGAATGCAAGCCGCCTTCCGCAACGAAAACGACGTTCACACGGCCACCGCATCCAAAGTATTCAACGTGCCACTAGAAAAAGTAACCCCAGAAATGCGCCGCAAAGCCAAAATGGCCAACTTCGGCATCGCCTACGGAATTTCCGCCTTCGGCTTGTCCCAACGCTTGGGAATCCCGCGAGAAGAATCCGCCCAAATCATCCAACAATTTTTCGAAAACTTTCCGGGCGTCAAAAACTACATCGACCAAACCCTTGCCTTCGCCCGAAAACACGGCTACGCCCAAACCGTCAGCGGTCGCCGCCGCTATTTGCGCGACATCCATTCGGCCAATGCAACCATACGCAACGCGGCAGAACGCAACGCCGTCAACTCTCCCATCCAAGGCACAGCGGCAGACCTAATCAAAATAGCAATGGGCAAAATCGGAAAAACTATCGAAAAACGAAAACTAAAAACGCGCTTATTATTGCAAGTCCACGACGAACTAATCTTCGACCTTTGGCGCAAAGAAGAAGAAGAAGCCAAATCCATAATAATCAACGCTATGGAAAATGCCTTGCCCTTAAACGTGCCTCTACAAGTCAACATCGGAATAGGCCGCCACTGGCTCGAAGCTCACTAAAACCAAACCTAATATGAAAAGCGGAAAAATAATGACCTTGCCGTGAAAACACCAAGATAACACAGAGAAATGGCTCCGAAGATCGAAAAAAGTGGTTGACTTCGAAGTTGTTTTTGTCGAAATGGATTGCGCACACGGTAATCAGAAAATAGACATAAGCATCTTATGTCGACAGAAATTGCACAAAGAGCAGTTGGAATTCGTTGCTCCGCTTCAAATCCAACGGCCATAGGCTTGATACTGGTTGTCTTATTTTTTGGAATTCCAGAAGGAAATTCGCTAAAAGCCGCAGAAATCTATTCCCTTCGCGGCGCATACACTCTGTCTAACTTTGACGGCGCAAGAGAAAATCCCGAAGGCAAGAAATTATCGGAGTATCATGCAGACTTTGCTTTCGGCAGAAACGGAGAGAACTGGCGAGTGGAAATATTCGACGGCTTCTTCGCCTCAGTTTGGAAACGAACAAAGTGGCTGTATAAAGACGGGATTATGTACAAAACAGCGCATCTTACCAAAGGAAGACCCGGATTAAACCGAACGATGAAAATTTTTGGAGATAAAAACCTTCCCCAATTTGGATGGCATTTTGCTTTGACGATTCTGACGGTTTTTGCCCCGGAATTCGTTGTCTCCCATGATCCGCCGCCCACCTCCGCGCCCATTGAAGTGTTTATGCCCTATAATCCTTCCCAAGACCCGAAAAGGATTTTTTGCGAGGTGGACTATTGGGGAGAATATCAAACCTCTCCATTAAAAACTCTAAGAATCCTTGCCGAAAAAAGTTCTTTATCCCTTCCAGAAACACCAACAATTCCAAAAGATCGGGTTCTCCTGTTTGAATGCAACGTGTCGGAGACAATGGAGTTTGGCGGCGCCATCCTACCCTACAAATTCAGTTTCCAGTTGCTGAATACTTTGGAAACCATGAAATCAGACGCCGCCGTGTTTTACAAATTTCTAAAGACTCTCGAAGGCGACAAAGCCGAAGAGTTGTTGCGCATAGCCCAGTTTGCGGGATCGGATCCTGACGCGGCTACGCTTGTAAAGACGAAGGAACTGCTTGATTTCATAGAGAAACTGAAAACCAACGAGGCGAAAGAATATCTGCAAGCATTAAAAGCCAACGAGTTCGTATCTTCGCCGGTAGTATGGCGTTTGGAAGCAAAGGTGGATCCGAATTCTTTTTCGCGGGAGAGTTTTACCGAAGTGCATCTCGAAGGAGAAACACATGTTTCGGACTATCGCGTCCTCTTACCCAATGGAGACTACGTTGCCTACATGGCAAAGAGCAATATTTTAGAGCCGGGTTCCAAGGCTCTGGAAGATTTTGTGAGAGGCGCCACCCAAGGCTCTCATACTACCACGATTTACAGATGGCTGGCCATCGGAATGATGATCCTAGTAACATTCGCAGCTTTTTTGACCACTCGCCACCTAAATTTATCGAAGAAGTTTTAGAAGGTTTTAGATAATGAAAAATCAATTCGACCAAATTCGCTTGCAGACAGCTCCAAGTTGGCTAGTGATTTTGCTTTGCATTAATGGGATACAAAACCCTACGGCATCTGAGTTTGAAGCGGCCGGCAAATTGACGTACGCCGGTTCTAGCCCCAATAGGAGAGTGTCGGCGTATGCTGATTTGGCATTCAAGGTTTTTTACCGCAACGGAAGTTGGTTGATGCAGACTTTTCCCACCGTTGGAGGTCGTATTGGTGGAAACGTGGAACGGCATGAAATGGGAATGGTCAATGACGGAATTTATTTTGTGTCCAAATTTCGAACAAATCGGGTACGAAGATTGGTGAGGTTTCAAGAAGGCGCGGGCTTGGTAGATATGGACTTACAGCAAGAAGGCTTAGATATCCATAATATAAAACCAAAAAACGAGGCCGTGGGAGCCATTTATGGATTCAACATTCCTCGACCCGGAAGCCATTTTATGCATTCGCTTTGGATCGCGTTTATATCCGGAGAAGTTATCCAACAAGAGAAGCGAGACAGTTTGCCCAGATTTTGGATAAGTCCTGTGCGGTCAGCTACATTTACACCAATTACGGACTGGCGCATCTTGCCGACGACTCCCACGTTGGTGGAATATATCAGGGCGTTCAACGCCGGGTCAGTTCCCCTATACCTTGATGGAAAAGTGAAAATCCGCAACTACAAAGATCCGTTTGACCGGGGGTTTATGGAATCAGAATATATTATGCTAAACAAGACAAACTTGAATGGATTGACTCTGCCGCTCGAGTTTGAATTAAGGCGATATGTTCCCCTCGCTTCAGCAACCCACACAAACGATTTATGGCTTGCTAGCTCAATCAAAGGCGTTGTGAACGAAGTTCTTTCGTCTTGTTCCCTACGAGAATTCAAACCAAAATTAACGTCGGCTACTTTGATAGCAGATTACCGAATTCCCGGAACTATCGATCCAGATAAACGAGATCCTTTGCAGTATTTGTTGCATCCCGGTGATTGGCGATCCATGGAAGAAGTTCAGGCGTCAGACGAATTCAAATACAAAGCAATGCGCAAAGACACAAAACCAATACAGACCGAATTCTTCCTGCGCGCCGTTTTGATTTTGGGCGTTATTAGCGTTATTGTATTTTATTTATTTTTATGGCGCCGATCCTATAAGGATTTGTAGTTTAATGGGCAAACAAATTTTGAAGTAAATATTAGAATTATGAAGAACATATCGTTAAAGTGGTTTCTCGTCGCGGAATCCTTCTTTTTGATCTCATTGCTAGTTTATGCTGCATGCAATTGCCCGCAAGTAGTGAGCATATTAGAATACCGTGAATGTCGTCCCATTCCCAACCAAAGCAGTGGTGTGGATTGCATCAGACGGGAATACTATCCTCCGCTGTTAAAGTGCGATGAGTTCGACAAGACTTCGTGTTGGGAATGCCTCGTTGATTTTCATCCCTCCATAATTGCGGTGGATCATTATGCTTGGTCGGATACTGATTGCGAGGCTTGTTATGAGAATGCGATTCTGGTCAACTCCTTCAATGCACGGCATCGCCAAGCGTATAACGACGACACAATGTGTGACGGCAATGATTATTGAGTCCATATAAGAATTCGCAAGAAACAATCATCCATCCAATAATATCGAATTCAATCGGATCCGCAGCTTGAGTGGATATTGTTGGTTTTTGCTTTGCGGCGCTTGGTGGCGAAGGGGCGATGATGAGATAATATAAAATGACTTTGGCAAGGCGGAAAGTTATAGGATTTTACTGCGGCAATAAGAAGGTTTTTAGCGCGGTAGGGGATTGTGGATGACGCGGTAGTAGCGGGCGGTTTCATCGGTTGGTATCGTCCAAATAAGTGTTTCCCCATTCGGCGCGGAGAGGATGGGTTGGTTGTTTTCATCGGCGCGGACGGCGGTTTCCCACTGGCGAAGGTTTGCTGATTGTTCCACTCGGTAGTCGTCGCCGGGAACAGCGTTCCAAGACAATTGCGCTTCTCCGGTGGGCAGTCGCCGAATGGCCAGCCGAGGCGGCGCAGGCATTGTTGGCTTTTCCAAGAGATTGCGGCGGGCGATGATTTGCCCGGAGAAGGTCAGTTTTAGGTCGTCGTCGCTGATAATGCGGGCGAAGACTTCGACCTGAACGGGAATGGTTAATGTTTGAACATTGCCTTGAACGGCAAGAGAGGCCGGTGTTTCCGGGCGGTTGAGGCCGCTAATGCCGTCGACGGGGGCGCTCGTCCGAATTGGAAGGAGGCCAAGCACTGCGATGTCCAAAACGCTGCCGAAATCTGCGGGGATGACAAATAAGAGGGAGGATGCGGAAAATTCTATTCTTTCTTCATTCCGCTCGATCAGTTCAATCCAATCGCTGGCGAGTGTGAATTTTACGTTGCGAGCGGCGGCAAATGTGTTGCCGATTAAAGCGTTGCCGGGGACGATTCCGCCATAGTCGGCCGGCGCTGAACCGCTTTTGCCTTCGGATTTTGGCTCCCATTCTCCGCTGGGTTGGGCGTCGATTTGCGAGGCGGGTTGAAACTGAATTCTGTCGTCGGCCAAGAGAAGTCGGAGAGTTCCCGAATAAGCGGCGCTCAGGCTTCCTTCTTCTTGGGCTTGAATGGCGATGCCGAGAGCGGTTCCGGAGAGGGACAGAATGCTTTCTTCTTCCACTACGGAGAAGACAATGGAATCGCCGGCAAGCGGCGGTTCGAGTTCGACGGGCGGCAAGGGTTTTGGCTCTCCGGGTTGAGGCGCGGAAGGCTCGGTGTCGACCCAAAAGCGCCGAAGGTTGACGGAGGCGCCGGCAGATTCCGCGTTGTCCCCAAAGAAAAGAAGGTTGGGAACGGTGTACGGCTCACCCGCACCTGAATAATTTCGGAGAGAACCGGCCAAAATTTCCTCTCCGTTGGCGGAAAGCCGATATTCATTTTCCCGTATATCCATCTCAAAGTCCGCGTACTGCGTGTCAATTCGGAACGGCAGGGAGCGGTTTTCTTCGGCGCGTTCCAATTTGGAGGTTCTGGCGAAGATTTCACCGGCGCCGAACCCCAGATCAACGCCTAGCAAATCGTCGGACAATGCGATCAAGCTAAAACCTGCTTGGCTTGGCGCAGCCCGTCGTTCAGAGAGAATCCGCAGAGTAAAACCAATCCGATATCCTCGTTGGCGATCCAGTATTTCAGGCGCCTGCGGATGAGTTTCCATCTGGGGAAGACGAATAAAATATCCCGCTCGGTCGGCGAGGTTTCGGCCGGTGTTGAGATTGAAGGCGTCGTCAACGCGCACTCGGCGAGACTGGTTGCGGATGGGCGGCTCCAATCGATAAATCCACCCTTGATCTTCGGGCAGGGAACGCAAATCGCCATCATAAAGGATCACCGGTTCGGCGGAGACTTGTACGGCAACAGCCGCCAGCAAACTGCGAAGTCCTCTCCCTATGCGGCGTTTGTTCTTCATCTGAATCCTTTGGAACACTTTGCCAACGCTTTGGATTTATTTCAAGGAACTCTTTCATCCAGCGGCAACATTTTCCCCTCCAACAGCTTTCACAAAAATTTTGCCGACGAATTTGCACTCTTCTCAGCAAACATCGCCATTGCCTGCGGCAAAAAACCTTCAAGAAAACCGGCAAACCAAGAAGCGAATCCCCGCAAGGAAGCAACGGACCTGCTAGGTTGCGTGGATGCCGCTCAGAGCTAGGCCGGCGGGAATGAGTATCTTGCCTCCTTCCACTTTGGGAACGGCGCGCCCCGCAAAATCCGTCCTCTTCCAGCCTTCCAAACTTTCCCCGTCAAAAAGAGTCTCCCAATCTCCAGCCTTCCAATCCGGAAGATCCTTTGAACCCTCCCCCAGCGCGATGAAACTCTGGCCGAACAGCATAAGAAACAAACCCCAGCCAGCCATCGAGTATTGCCATAACAATCTTGAGATTTTCATAGGCAAAACTCTATCCTCTCCGCGCCCGCAAGGGAAGAGCCGATTTTCCAGCGCCAGCCCAAAAGGAGAAACCAAACTCACGGCAAGCTCGATTCCGCAAACCAGCCGTTCTTCCAAGGATTTGCCGGGTTCGAGTAGCCTTTCAACTCCCCAAAGCCCAGAACTTCCCAGCTCGTAGAATGCGCAATCCGCACAGACTCCTCCAAACAAGCCTCGATGGGATTATTCCTCCAATAGCCATCGCATCCCTTGAAAAGCAGATGTTCGGCTTCCGGCTTAGGCCGCGCTCATTTGGCAAACGCAAAGAATGAAACGCCCCCGCCATTCCATGCCCAATTGACTCCAAGTTGTGAGGCAATGAAAATCGCTGATGTCCGAAACTGCGGCAAACTCATAAAATCCGCCCAACCCAGATTCGCCGGATTCTCCACTTGGCCGGGAATATGCAGACGCCATTCCTGCAAGGAAACTGGGGGACGCAATCCCAAATCCAGCTGGTTTCGTTCTTTCCCGCCTGTTTTTCGCGCCCATCGTTCTTTGCGGTCTATGGAATCTTGATTCACTGAGTCGAGGCTAGGGCGGCTGGCAAAATCCATAAAGAACGAAAAGACTTTGCCGCCCAATGCGCTAAGGCATGGCAAAAAGCCAAGTCTACCATTCCCGATGTCAGTATCAAGGAAGATTTTCGACTCTCCAACCTGCGAGGCAAACACGTTCTAATCCATGCTTGACGAAACAGCCAATCCCTTCCAAACAAAAAGAATGTTTTATCAAGCAATTTTTTCTCAACCTCGAATTTTCTTTTCCAACCGATTTGCGCTCTCTGTCTTCGGGCGTCGGATTCTTTGGTTTTTGGCGCGTCCGACGGCTTCGGCGCGCCCTGTTTTGTCAGCGGGCGCCATTGCATTTTGCCTCACGCCGGCCTCTTCTGAATCGGAATATCAAGTAACGGCGAAAAGCGGAAAAGTGGATCGACGGCAGTCAATCGTTTCCTTCGACGCTCCGCCAAAAATTTGGAATCCTGAATTGATTGACAAACAAGGCAATCCGGTTGCGGCGCAATTAGCCGTCGACGGCCGCATTTACTTTATTCTGGATAGACTGGCCGGCGGGCAAGAAAAAACCTTTCGCCTTCGCAATCGAGACGGCGAACGACCAATGCAATCCGCAGTATGGGCAGAGCGCCGAGGAGACGCTCTTCGTTTCACTTTGAACGGCAAACCGTTGGCGCAATATCAAGCCTCTCCAAGCGAACTTCCTCGCAAAGACATCGATCCAATCTTCCGCCGAGGCGGCTACCTCCATCCCTTGTGGAGTCCTTCGGGACTCGTCCTCACCGACGATTATCCACCCAATCACCTGCACCATCACGGAGTTTGGACGGCGTGGCCAAAAACAAAGTTCCAAGGGCGCGAGCCAAACTTTTGGGAAATGGGACGGAGGCAAGGAACCGTGGAGTTTGAAGCCTTAGACAACTACTGGAGCGGCGAAGTCATGGGCGGCTTTCGCAGCCGACATCGCCTTGTCGATCTTTCCTCCAACACTCCCATAATCGCCCTCCAAGAAAACTGGGAAGTCAAAATTTACACCATCCAAAACTCCGAGTTCCCGCACTGCATATTAGACCTCAAGTTTACACAAAAATGCGCCGCCAACTCGCCGATTCATTTTCCTCAATACCGCTACGGAGGCTTGGGTTTTCGCGGCCATCGCCAGTGGGACGGCGCCGAAAACACCCACTATTTGACCGGACTAGGCGAGACCAACCGAATCAAAGGCCACGCCACTCAAGCGCCGTGGTGCCATATTGGCGGACAAGTCAACGGACAATTCTGCGGAGTCGCCATCCTTTGCCACCCCAAAAACTTTCGCGCGCCGCAACCCATGCGAATCCACCCCAAAGAGCCATTCTTCTGCTACGCTCCGTCCCAAATCGGAGAATGGGAAATTGCCCCGGGCAAACCCTATGTTTCCCAATACCGATTTATCTTAGCCGACGGAAAACCAGACAAAACAATACTAGACCGCGTGTGGCAAGATTACGCCCAACCAGTTTCCATCCTCCTCCGCAAAACCAATTAAGCACCGGACAACTAAAACTAACACCATACAATCCGCAAAATGAGCGAGATAGTTGTAGTTGCAGCTTTATTAATAGGCTTGTTGCTGATTTTTGGCCGTTACCGGGCATTCTTAAGGCGAGACCGATTGCGAAAGTTCGCGATTGCAGCGCATCAATGCGCGAAAGAAATCAATCAACTGCTAAATGCAAGTTATTTGAAGCATTCGAGCTGGGTGAAGGCTAGGACTCTGGCGCAAGAAACACTCAATCAGTTTTGTTGGGAGATGGAGGTGGATTATCTAGATCTTACCACAGACGCTGATTTCATTCAATTGAAGCAAATAGCGCAATGGAACGATCCAGACATAGAAAATAACCACCGGCTAGCTAGGGTGCCCAGTCAATGTCTTGAAAACATCAAGACTATACTGAACACGGACGCAGGATATTTGCGTCTTGACTCTTGGAGAAAGGCCAAGGATCTGGCACAGGAAACACTCAATCGGCTTTATCGGGAGCCGGCGATGCGCTACCTAGATATTAGCACAGAAGCTAACTTCATCCAGTTGAAGCAAGTTGCACAATGGAGCGATCAAGACATAGAAATTATCCAGCGGCTAGCTAGGGTGCCCAGTCAATGTCTTGAAAACATCAAGACTATACTGAACACGGACGCAGGATATTTGCGTCTTGACTCTTGGAGAAAGGCCAAGGATCTGGCGCAGGAAACACTCAATCGGTTTTGTCATGAGTCGGTGATGGGTTATCTAGATCTCAGCACAGAAGCTAACTTCATCCAATTGAAGCAAGTTGCACGATGGAGCGATCAAGATATAGAAAAATTCCACAGGTTAGCCACAGCGGTAAACCAGAGTATTGAAGACATCAAGACTATATTGAACGCAGGGTATCTGCGTAATTCTCATTGGAAGAGAATAAAGTATCAGGCGAAGAAAACTCTTAACCAGTCTAATCCGTTGGAGAACTTCCTGAAGCGTATCCACCATACTAATTTCGTATTACTGAATCAAATAGCAGAGTTGCGGCGGATAGCGCAGTGGAGCAAGCGAGATGTAGAAGAATTCCGCCAGCAATATGTAGATCGCTGTAAAAAGAAGTTTTCCATATACTTCGATCGAGAGGAAAGCAAACTTTTAACTGAGAGACAACGGGATGCTTGCATAATCGACGAAGATAATAATTTGGTGCTGGCCGGCGCGGGCACGGGCAAAACCAGCACAATGGTCGGGCGTGCGGGATTTTTGATTCACAGCGGACAGGCCAAACCCGATCAAATTCTTATGTTGACATTTGCTAACAAGGCGGCGCGAGAAATGCAAGAACGATTGGACAGGCGCGTAAAGGAAGAAGGAAAAGAGATCGTTGCCAGCACATTTCATAAATTAGGCAGGGACATTATTGTGAAAGTGGAAGGAGAACACCTCTCACTCTCTCCTCTGTCACAAGACGAAGCATTATTGAGAAAGCGAGTCGAGCAGTGGTTTGAGAAGGAAATGCGCGAAAACCCATCCTATAAACAGTTTGTTCTAAATTATTTTAAAGATTATCTATATACGGCGGTCAATCCCTTTGACTTTGAAACCGAAGGCGAGTATCTCGAGCATATTTCGGCAAATGAGACTCGCACTCTCAAGGGGGAAGAGGTCAAAAGCCTGGGCGAGTGTTTGATCGCCAATCACCTGCTCAGCCTAGGCGTTGAATATCATGCACTGTTGTTATCATCATCCATAAAAAGATGGGAAATGGTTCGGTTGCCGCTGCCGATGGTAATGGTCGGCGTATTGGTGGCGCTGGCGGCAAAGGTGATGTTGGTTCGGCCGCCGCCCGGAATTCTGGATCTCACCGAGGCGATGTCGTCGGTATTGGAGCTGGAGAACAGGGGAGACAGAGAGACGTTGAGGTTGCTGGGCGAGTTCGCGATGAACATCTGTCCGCTATTCGCGGAAGCGGAGTTTATCCAATCCCAAGAGTCTTGGAGAAGGAAAGTGCCGCCGCCGCTTGCGGTTCGGATGGCACTATTACCCCGAGCGGTAGAAGAGCCGCTAAAAATCCAGAGGGTTTCGCTGGTGGGGTTATCTTGGCTGGGATAGACGTCAATCACCAACTGCGCTTGGGCGTTGTCCCCCCCCCCCCCCCCCGCAGATGCAGAAGATGGCGGCCAATAAAGATAGTTTTCGTTTCATAAGAATCTATTTATTAACTGTTAAAAATTTCTTTGTTTTTAATCCCTCCTCCGCAACGTGTCAACCCCAAATCCACAAAAAAGAGAAAAAAGTTAAGAAAAGTTCTTTGGAAAACGAGAAAAAGCGCAAAAAGCGCAAAAATTCTGCTTTTTTCCGGTTGCGGGAAAAAGTTTTGAGGCGGTTGGCCATCCAAGCGGCAAGGTGGCTTTCGTGGATGAGATGGGCAAGCCAAAATGATATGGGTGAGCCAAAGCTGACTTTGGCGTGAATTGGAGGAGCGGGCAAGACAAGGAAACCTCGAAAAGCGCGCAAATTCCATCTTGCTGTTAGCCAAGCGCCTCCTTGCTGTTGCGGAAAAAAGAAAGTTTTTGGAGCGGTTGACGCTTGTTGTGGCCGTGATTTCTTTCTTCCGCAGCCAAGTAGTGAGCGGGATTCGATTGAAGTATCGATTGAAGGATTGGCGAGCAGAAGAGCGAGAACTGGTTGTTTTGGCGCGCAGTTTGTCGGCTTGTGGATTCTTTGGGTTTGGAGAGTTTTGACAAATCCAAAAGCCATCTGAGGCGGATTAGTATTGGCTTAGTCATGGATCCTCGGCGGTTTTGCCGATGGAGAAAAGGAATTTCGCTGCATTTCGTCAAAGCGCCGCCGTTGATGGGAACGCCGTCTAGTAAGTTTGACTTTTTCGCTTTTGAAGAAAAGCCGTTGGCGGCGGGGAATTCGCTGGCTTGTTGTTGGGAAGAAACGACGCCAAAAGCCCGCTGGTAGCGAAAAGGAAACAACAAGCAACGGCAATTTTTTGGTGACGACGAAGCAACCCGGCGGTGATCAGTCCAACCGTTTTCGTGCGAATTTTTGGCTTTTGCGCGAGGGATTTTGAGGAGTGTCTTTGCTATCCACCGGCGGTGATTTGGACGATTTCCAGGCGATCCCCGGCTTGAATAGTTCGTTGGGCGAATTCAGAAGGCGCTACGGCCTCTCCGTTTAGCTCGACGACGACGCTTTTGGGAAGCCATTGCCGGGATTGTAGAAAATCCAAAAGAGGGCACGGCAACTCATCGACTTCAACGGGAGTTCCGTTTGCCGTGACTATGCTTTTCCTTTGCGCCGGCTTTGCTGGTAAAATTTTTTTTCCCATAACTTTTGTTTTCCGCCCGCTTCTTTGAGCCAAGGCGTTCGGGCGGTCGCTTTGAGAAGCGCCTTCATCCACCGATCATGGGGAGGCCTCATAGGGCGCATAAAGTCAACAAAGAGAACGACTCGGTAATGATCGGTATCGTTCCAAACTTCGTGATTGTAGGTGTCGTCAAAGATGAGGCTTTTGCCTTCCCGCCAAGTAAAGGTTTTGGCGCCAATCCGAATGCGGCACTGCTCGGCCGGCTTCGGCACCATCAAGGCTAGATGATAGCGCAGGACTCCGTTGAAGGCGCCTCGATGGGCGGGAAGATGCTTGCCCGGGGAAAGAATGGAAAAAAAGGCGGTTTGAACTTCCGGGATTTCCGATAAGGCCGCCACTGTTTTCGGGCATTGTCGGCGGTTTTTCTTGCAATCCATTCCGGGAGCAAGCAGGAAAAAGGTCTTCCAGCGGCTGTCTTGGGTAATGGATCCGGCTTTGGGGAGAATTTCCTGAAAATTCGGCATGGCTTCCCGGCGAGACATCAAGGCGTTCAGTTCTTCGCGGATGCCCCACCATTGCGATTCAACCCTAGCCGCCCAAGGAAAAAGATTGGTTTCGTAAACGGCGACGTCCTTGTGAATCGAGCGGCTCGCCACAAACGATTCGAATGCGTCTGCCAATTTCCGAATTAACTGGACGCCAAAGTGCCGCGGCGATTCGCGTCGGTAGCGCCGGCTGGCCAAAGAGTGGTCCATATCGATCTTTGAATTCGTCAAGTTCGCTTCCATATTTACCAAAACATTTTTGCCCATCCATCCTCCCTTTTTTGAACGAAACTTTAAAAGGCAAGTTTTCCAAACGAGGTCGCAGTGCCGCAAGAAAATTTCATCGGCATCCCGCAAACAAAGCGCCCGCCAAGTAAATATCTTCTTATAGTTTTCAGAGTCAACAACCATCATAAACGAATGATCGTAGAAGTGTCCAGATAAAGCACGTTCCGATCTCCTATGGTTTTTGCCTCCCCTGTCACCTCCACCGGCTCGGCAACAAAGTTCAATAACTGTCGATGAATGGGTTCTCCTTTCGTCCCGACTAGAAGGTAATAAGTTAATGCGCCGTCCAGTGACTGCACTACCAGAATTGGGGGAATGCCTCCGGCGATGCACTGGATGGCGCAGGCGCGGTGTGGTTTAAATCTTCCGGGATTCATCGCCCCTAAATGGCATTTAGAATCGACGATTTCCCCGCGCAAGATTACTTCCCGCGCTTCAGATTCTATAAGGGGGCTTTTCTCCACTCGTCCCAAGGCTCGGACGCCGTTGGGCAACACTTCGATCATAGCCTCATATTCATCATGGATTAGCGTTCCGCGAATCTCCACTTTCGCAAGATGATGTTTTTGCGCAGTCGATTTGGGAAAACCGCGTTTTAAGGGATTCACTAGGTAAAAGAGTTGATGTCCGCCAACGGTTTCATCAGACACCAGCATAGGCGTCGGTTCCGCTATCAGAATTCCTTTATACACGCGAACGTCGCCGAATGCGAACGTTCCCTTCCCCGGCGTTCGTTGCCATGCGCCGATCCAAGCGGCGAGCAAGACGCCAAGCCCAAGCCAAAGCCAGCAACGCTTGGTCATAGGAGAATTCGATAAAGTCGTATCCCATCCCACGAAGAACGGTTTTTCTTTCATTCCGGCTGCGATGGTTTGTGATTGTCTATGAGCGCCGGAGGCACTGCTGTTCCGGCGGGGTTCGGTGTTCTCTTTACCCATATCCTCTCTTTTTCGACTCGAACCTCAAAAGTAGGAATTTTTTCAGCAAAGGGTTTCGGCGATCGTCCGTCATCGGGCTTGTATTGGTAGCCGTGCCACGGACAAGTCAAACAACCATAGACGAATCGCCCTTCCGCCAAGGGACCGTTTTGGTGCTGACAAACGCCTGAAACGCAATTCACCCGGTTGCCTTCATACAGCAAGATCGCCACTCGCTCGCCGCCGATGGTAGCGCCAAAGGGAACGTTCTCTACTAACTTGTTCGCCGGACAAACATTCACAAAACCATCTTTCCACTCCCCGCCGGTCTCGGATTCGATTTGGCGTTGCTTCCATCCCGCCGCCAAATGGAGGCCTGCCACAATAATAAAACCTGAGATTACCAGAAAAACATAACCCGGCGCAGTTTCGGATTGAAGCACTCCGAAGGCTACGTGGGCCAGCAGTAGCAAGTAAGCAATGTAGACGCCCATGTGTAGCGTCTTCCAAATCGGGGGAGTGAGATTGGCCAACCAGAAGTCGTGACTCGTCGCGGCCATGACAAACAAAATAACCAAAGCCGCCAACCCAAACGCTTGAAACGGAGCGGCCGTCATTCGCCATCCGGCGTCCGTAGTCAAAATCGAAAGGATGGGATTCATTTCGCTGCCGGTATGATAGATGAAAACAGCAAACACGCTGTGCAATACGGCCAGCAAAAACATGCTGACGCCCATATGCCTCCGATTGTATAAAAGAGGAATCCACCGCGCATCCAAACGAGCCAAAGGACCGATAGCCATAATTATATGTAGCAGGAAGAAAGCGGCGACGGCGAATCCGCGCATTAAGAGAATTTCGATGGTGATGTTCGGTTTTGCAATCCATCCTCCGGCGGCAAACGCGGCCAAAAAGAGAACTATTCCCAAAACTAAAAATCGATCATATCGCTTCTTGAAATTATTCCAACCGACTGACTTGTAGGAAAGGGACATGGGATAAAATCAACGAGCGATTCGCGGTGCATCAGGATCCGCCGCGGGCGGATGTTCCATTATGGGCCAAGCGGGGCGGTTGACTATGCCATAGACCAAAATCGCTATGCCCAGGGGCGCTAGAACGAGCCATATTATCCGATGCCAACTGCGGTGATATTGCTGCACAAAAAAACAAATTTACGAGGATTAGTTTTCTGAACGGGGACGACGATGCCGGCTCCATTCTTCAGGAGGCGCAGTCGCGTTCAACCAGCGTTTCAAAAGGAACGGCCAAAACAAGGCGCTTCCGGGAACGAGCAAAACTTTGAAGCACCAGGTTCCTTCCCGCGCCATCGGATCTATTTTCTTCGCTCCCCAAAGGGCGAATGGAATGGCAAATAAAACCCCAAGTGTGATATACCCAACTACTACTAAAAGTATGATTTCCATATAATTTTTCCCTCAACTTTACGTGATTTCTATAATCGATCAGACTTGACGGCCAATTATCTGCAGAAAGTCAGCCGGTTTTTGTAAAACTTCGTCGGTTCCAACAATCCAGTTCATTCGCGATTGAAGACATTTTGCTTTTGCAGAAACTGTTACCCAATTCGCGCATTGCGGGCGTTTTCCAACAATTTTATCCACGCGCCCATGTAGTGGCCGTGATCGTGGTAGGTTCGTCCTGAAACTAAATTGCCGTCCACTACGCAGGGCGCATTCACAAATATTCCTCCGCAGACTTCCAGATCGAATCGGCATTTGGGCACGGTGGCCATTCGCCGCCCTTGAACGCAGCCAGCGCGCGCCGGAATTTCCACGCCGTGGCAGACACTGGCAATGGGAGCGTCTTTTTCAAAAAAGTGCCGGGTTATGGCAATGAGATGTTCATCGTCGCGGAGATATTCCGGCGCTCGGCCGCCGCTGAAGAAAATCCCCAGATATTCTTGGGGATTCACATTGCGGAAGGCAATGTCGGCTTGAATGGTATAGCCTTCCCATTCTTTGGTAATTGTCCAGCCCAGTTTGACTTCGTGCAGCACCATTGGATAACGGCGCGCTTCCGGCGCCGCGATCACAGGACGGAATCCGCCTTCGATCAGCCGGTAGAAAGGATAGAGGGTGTCCATTGTTTCCGAGGCGTCGCCCGCGATTATCAAAACCTTGTGTTCTATCATGTGTCTGCTGTTTAATTTGCCAATTTTGCTCCAAACTCAGCGGAGAAGGAAACAAAAAATCAATTTTATTATTTTGGCGGCTGTGTATTGAACGTTGGGCAATGGATCCGTCGTTCGTTAGTGGATGTTCAGGGTTTGTTGGATGCAGAATTTTTCCACTCGCTTGCGCAAGGTGGCGCGTGTGATGCCGAGCAGGGCGGCTGCTTTGATTTGATTGCCTCTGGTTTTTTGGAGGGCGAGGCGAATGAGCTCTCTTTCAACGGTTGGCAAAATTCTCAGGTCGGAAGACTTTTGCGCCCATTGGAAGAGTTTGTTCGCCAAGTTGGGGAGGTCGGCGGCGTCTTGCATTGGAGAGGTGGAAGAACTTGCTTTTTCCGGAGAGGGATCGGCAAGGGTCAAGTTTTTTTTTCCCAATACTTCGGTTGGGATATCGCTTGTGAGAATGGCTTCGCCTTTGGCCACCACGAGGGCGCGCTGAAGGACGTTTTCTAGTTCTCGCACGTTTCCCGGCCAGTCGTGTTTTTCTAACACGCGGAGAGTGTTGCTACTGATTGACTTGCGACGGCCGCCATGCGAGGCGCTGAATTTTTTCAAGAAATAACCGACCAACAGGCGAATGTCTTCCCGGCGTTCGCGCAAGGCGGGAAGGCGGATGCGGACGACGTTCAGGCGATAAAAGAGGTCTTCGCGGAATTCTTTCTCGGCTACGGCTTCTTCCAGATTCTTGTTGGTGGCCGCAATAATCCGCACGTCCGTTTGAATGGGTTTGTTGCCGCCAACGCGCTCGAAGGCGCCGGATTGGAGAACGCGGAGGATGCGCGTTTGGGTGTGGAGGGACATGTCGCCGATTTCGTCCAAGAAGATCGTTCCTCGATGGCACTGCTCAAACTTTCCGATTCGGAGCGCGTTGGCTCCGGTAAAGGCGCCTTTTTCGTGGCCAAAGAGTTCGCTTTCGAGGAGATTCTCGGGAATCGCGGCGCAGTTGACGGCTAAGTAGGGTTTGGCGGAGCGAAGGCTGTTTTGATAAACGGCCCGCGCGACGATTTCCTTGCCGGTGCCGCTTTCGCCGGTAATCAGAGCAGTGGCTTGGGAAGAGGCGAGTTGGCCGATAAGTTTGAAGACTTTTTGCATCGGCTCGCTTTTCCCCACGATGCCCAATTCGTCTTCCGCCGGGTCTTCTAGGTTTTCTAGGCGGATAGATCTGCGCATGTCTTGTGAGGTTTGGATCGCGGCGCGGACCAGTTGCTGCATCTTAGGAACGTCAAATGGTTTGAGGAGATAGTCGTAAGCGCCCAGTTTCATCGCTTCGATGGCGGTTTTGGTGGTGCCGTAGGCAGTCATCATGATCACCGGGATTCGGGCGTCCATTTTTCGAATCTCTTCCAAAGCTCGCAGGCCGTTCATTCCCTTCATCTTGATGTCCATGATGACCAGGTCCGGCCGCAGTTTGGAGCAAAGCTGAATCCCTTGCTCTCCGTTGTCGGCGGAGGTAATTTTGAATTTTTGGGAATCCAGATTCCTCCGAAAACCGTGGTGGATGCCGGCCTCGTCATCGATGAGCAAAATTTTATCCATTTATTGTGGCTACTTTGCCGGGGTTGACGGCACAATTTTGAAATAGCTTTCCGATTTCTGCGGGCGCATCCGAAGGGGACTTGTTGAATTGGGGAGAAGAACATAAGGGCCTTTCACTTTCTCGGCAACGCCCAATCTGCCATGCCCTTTCCAACGGACTTCGACAAAACCGTCGCCCGCGTCCGTAATCTGGATGGTTTCCGATCCGATGGCAAGATTGCGAACGAATACATGAAAGGATCGGCTCGCCGCGCCGCCGTCGGCATCCGTCACGACGATTTCAAAACGCACCAAGCCTTCCGCCTCAGTGCTGAAGACCGCGGACAAAATTTTCTCCGCTGGATCGCCTTTGAGTTCCCAATTGACCGCTTCTGATGCGTTTGGATGGAAAACGCGGACTTCGATTTGCAAGTCGGCAAGCGGCGTTTCTAAGTCGTTCACTGCGAAGGGAATCGATAAGGAGGTTCCGGATTCCGCTTCGGAGTTGGGAATTTCCGAAAGGGTCGGCAAATCATTCACGGGATCTACTCGAACGGCCACAGGGTGCCGGGTGAATTGAAGGCCGTCAAACACTTGAAGAGTCAGAATTGCGTTGCCAGAAGCATTCGGAGCGGGGCGCGGTAGTATTTTGACGACGTTATGCGTGGAGTTTATTTCCAGAGAGGTCGGAGGCAGGAGACTTGTATCATCCACGGACACGGCAAAAACCAGATCGGACGGGGCAGTGTCCGGGTCATGCAACTCGAGGACAATCTCGCCCGGTTCGTCCTCACGAATTGTGATTTCTCTTGGCCCAATCACTTGGGGTGGATGAGGCGTCGACAAAGTTAGCGTCCGCGTCGCCGTCGCTTTGCCGTCCGAAACGGAAAGAGAAAGCGAAGTTGCGCCGGATCTGGTTGTAGGCGTGAACTGCAAAAACCACTTCCCGTCTCGATAAACGGCGCGGATTTGGTTTACGGGAAGGACGAAGGGATTGCTGGACATCAACGAAATCGTTAGGTCTTCAAGTGCCGTGTCTGGATCGGAAATCTCCAAAGGCATGGTCTGCGTTTCCCCCGGCGGAACTTTCCAATCACTTATTTCGAAAAGCATCGGCGGATCGTTGACGGGGCGGACGGTCACCGGGAATTGAATCGCCGTCTCTTGCACTCCGTCGCTTGCCCGAACGGTTATAATTACCTCTCCGTAAGCATTGGGTTGCGGGCGCAGCAAAAGACGATAACGGTCTGTTTCCTCATCGAATTCCAAAGACGATACGGCGATGAGTTCTGGGTTCAAGGATGCCGCTCTCACAGACAATTCGGCGGAAGGAAGCAGGTCGTCGATTGGCGCGATTGAGACGAGGAGCTCTTGATCTTCGTCCGTTGTTTGAGCGGGAACGGCTTCGAATTGGGGCGCAGTGTTAAAATCATCGTTCACAATCAAAACGGTCGAGATGGATGGAAATCCTATGTCCGCGTTCAGCGTCTGCCCCGGCGCAAACGCCAGCCGGAGCAAGATCGTTTCGTTTTCTTCCACGAAGACGTCGGGCAAAATGGGCAAACGCGCCTGCTGCGTCCACTCGCCCGGTTGAAACAAGACTTCCACTGGATCGGTTTCAAAGTCGACTCCGGGTTGCGCGCCAAACGCGCCCGCTCCTCGTTCGAGCGACGCCAAAAGCCGAACCGCGCCTTTGTCGCCGCCGCGTCTTGTGATAAATACGGAGGCCGAGTCGTTTTCCGAAACTTCCCAAGAGCTCGCCGCAAACGCGAAAGTCCCGCGAAATTCATCGTCCACAATCTTCAAAACGCTTGTGTCATCAGGCGCAAAGGGCGGGCTCGGTGTGGAATCCGATCTGGAATAGAGAGACAATTGCATCGTTTCTTCGCCTTCGATCCGGTCATCGTCTTTCAAAACTTCGGAAAAATCCAATTCCTTATAGGTTTCTCCATCCGAGAAATTGACGACGATAGGTTCGGCGGCGAAATCATCCGGGGAAGTCGCCGTTCCTTCGGTGAAAAAAACAGCCACGCTCAAAGGGCCAAAACGCCCGCCTTCTCTGACGAGGACGACGGGCTCGTAGCCTCGTCCGCCTTCACTCACGCAAAAAGAACGGCGCAGAAAACGAATGCGGCCGGGCTTGTCTCCATTGACCGGCCAGTCTGCCGTTGGATAATCCCGCAGCCGCTCTTCGTGTCGGGAGACGTTCAGATAGTCGTATTGCATCTGTGCGGAAACCGAGCCGGCAACGCCGATTCGCGCCAAATCCGCCTCCAAACCAAACTTGCCCGCCATTTGAAGACGGGACGCCGCTTGGAGAACTTCCCAAAACGAGCCTTCCCAATCGGAGAGATTCTCCAAACGGGACAAATGATCGCCTATTGTCCGCCCGCCAAAAGCGGCCAAATCCGGCGGCAGAGTCCCTCCAAACTCGCCGGCGACGAACTGCAAAAGTTCCTGCACTTGATCGAATTGCGGCAAAACAAGCAAATCCGTGTTTGCAATTGTTCTCAGAGTTGCGGCGGCAACTTCTTCTGACGCACGACCGGTCGCGCCAGAAATCAGGGCGCTGACTTGCTGAACGGCCGATTGAAGAGACAGCCATCGTAGCAAAACCATTCGCGCCTGCGGTTCGGCGTTTTCAAAGGCACTCAGCGGATCGAACTCCAACAACGAAACCGAAGACGGCAAAAATTCGGACAAGCCCGCTTTGTTCCGAAGCAACCGTTCGGCTTCTTCAATATCGCCGGCGACTTTGCTTTCCAACATCAGAGAGGCCAATGTCGAAAAGGGAGAAATCAGCGAAACTCCCAACGGCGCCCACAGATCGAATCCCACAGGCTTCCCCGTCACAAAGTCACTCCCCCCGGTTGCCCTAATTTGGCCGTCTCCTACGGACAAAACGCCGTTTCCATCGCGGTCAAATTCCGCCGCAAGGAGGTCAAAACGAAACGAACCGTCCCGAGCCGTTCTCTTTCTCGGCTCGTTGCGGTCGCGCGCGCCATTTGCGTTTGTATCCAGAAAGACCAAGGCGCCGCTCATAAAACCTCCCAGAACACCGCCTTCCACAACGAAGATTTGGCGGACGAGCAAGCGGACTTCGACGCTGTCCGTCAACCCGCCGTCGCTTGCCGTCAATCGGAGCGTCGTCTGACCAAAGGCTCCCGGTCGGGGAGTCAAGCCGAGCGTCCAGCCGTTCTCGTTCCGTTCGACGGCAATTCCTTCCTCGTTGATCAAACTTTCGTCAAACGATTCCACTTCTAATACGAGGTAGGAGGTCGGAGTGTCCGCGTCTTCCACGACAATGCGAAACTCTGCGCCGGCGGCGTTTGGGTCGATCTCAAAAATGTTTGCGACGTCCACAATCGACGGGGCGTCTGGAATTGAAGTCACCACAACGATTCCAGTTCCCTTGGCGGTAAGAAGTCCGTCTGAAATTGTGTAAACAAAGCTTTCCTCGCCTGAAAAATTGGCGGGCGGAGTGTAAAGAACGCGCTCCCGATCCTCGCTCACTTGCAATCGCCCTCCTTGGCTGGCTTGTGGATCGACTTCCAAAACAAACACCGGCAAACCTTCGGGGTCCCAATCCAATCCGCTTTCTTCGCTTCCGAGAACCGACAGGGCGTTTGCGCTCGAATCTTCCCTCACTTCGAATTGATCATCCAGCGCTACCGGCGGATCATTGTCTATGTTGGCCACTGAGACGGAAACCCGACCGCTTGCCAGACGCTCTCCATCAGAAACCGTATAGGAGAAAGTTTCCTCGCCGGAGAAGTTCTTTTGGGGATTGTAGAGAATTTGCCGCCGTTCGGCGTCCAATTGAATTCGCCCTCCCTCAGAACCTTGAGGCCCTGCTTGAACCAACGCCAACTCGTCTCCATCCGGGTCAAAATCGCGCCCGTTGCCGTTGTCCTCCAATACCGCCAACGCATTGTCCGTCGAATCTTCCCGTACGAAGAATTGGTCGTCCCGAACCACTGGGGCGTCGGCTTGATCATTGATCACGGAAACGGTGACTTGCGCCGTTGCCAAACCGCCGGAGCCGTCGGAAACCGTGTAAAGAAAATTTTCAACGCCAAAAAAGTTAGGGAGCGGCGTATAGCCAATTTTTTCTCCAACAATCCGCACTTTTCCGCCATTTGAGGCCGTGCCGACGGTTGCAATGGACAGCGATTCGTTTCTATCGGGCCTTGCAGAATCGTTGGCGAGAACGTTGATCCACGTCTCCGCCGCATCTTCAGGCACATTGGCTTGATCATCCGCCGCCGTCGGAGGATCGTTGATCGCCTGAACTTCCACATTGACTAACGCCTCCGCCTGCCCCCCGTTCCCGTCAACAATCGTATAGCGGAATTGCTCCGCGCCGAAAAAATTCGGCGGCGGCGTATAAATCGCCAGCGATCCTCGAACGGCCACCACGCCTCCGAAGCTTCCCTGCGTCACTGATTCTATCGCCAACGTTTCCCCTTCATCCGGATGCGCGGAGTCGTTCGCCAAAACGGGGATTTTATTTTCCAAACTGTCTTCGGAAACCACCACGGCGTCATTCAATGCCGTGGGAGGGTCGTTTTCCGCCTCCACCTCCACGCGCACTCGTCCCGTTGCCGTCAACCCGTTGCTGTCTTCCACAACGTAAGTGAATTCCTCCACGCCGTAAAAATTCGGCGAAGGACGATACAGCACCGCGGTTTCACCAAGGCGAATCTCTCCTCCCGCGGAACCTTCCGAAACGGAAACAACAGCCAGCGTTTCCTCGACGTCGGGCAAGACGGTGTCGTTGACAAGAACGGGAATCGAAGTCAAATCGCTGTCTTCCCCCAATCGAAAGACGTCGTCGACCGCCGTCGGAGGATCGTTGACAGATTCCACCACGGCGACAAAGAAAACCTCGGCAGTCGCGCCGCCTTCATCCGTCACATGAATGCCGATCTCGGAACTTCCATGCTGATTCGGCAGCGGATCAATGACGAATTCTCGGTTTTCTCCGGTTCCGGACAGAGAAACGCCCTCCGTCGAAATCAAAGCCAGATTCGAGGACGAAAAGGAAATGACCAAATCTTGCGGCGGAGTCGCATCATCGGCAATCGTAAACATCCTCGGACTGGAACGCTGATCCTCCAACAGCGAGAGATCGGAGACTTCTGAAATGGAGGGAGGCCGGCCAACCGACAGCGTTCCGGAAACCGCTTGAAACGGCACGTCGGCAAAACCTTTGACGGCAAACCTCAACGTGGGATCGTCGGTAAAGTCAATCACAGAAGATGATCCGTCCGGACCGGTTGCGAGGAAGGTAAGGGAAAAGAGAACGCTCCCGTCCTCAAGAGACTCTCCGGCAACCGCCGCCGAATTCCAAACCGCCGTCAACCGCCCCAACTCCGGGAAATGCCCAAAACTGCCGGCGCTTAATCCCGGAATGGCGAAATCTCCAGTTTCCACAAAATCAAAGTGATCCGGATTCCAGTCCAGCGTAAACTGAAATGCTTGCACGTCCGAAAAGTCCACCACTCGAACCGCCGCTTTGAACGAAGCGCCTCGGTTCCCAGATGCATCCTCCACTTGAAATTGAATGGCGCTGAGCAAGTTCGGAGCCAAAAAGCACAAAACAACGAAGAAGGCAAACCGCTCCCTTTTCCAATTCCCTTTAATATCCTTTCTCATTCTCACTCTACGACCAAACCGTCAACGACAATTTTGTCGCAATGATTGCCCGGCCACGCATACCGAGACAACTTTAATCGCAACCTCGTTCGAAACTCCAGATCGTACCAAATATCAAAAACTTGAGAAATTATATGCTTAGCTGGCCATTAGACTATTTTGCGGCTTCAGTGGTACAAATTCCGAAGGTCATCATAATGTACTCTAAACTTCGTCCCGTGATTTCTAAGACCTCGACCATTGCTCGTTCTGGCGTCGAAGTCAATGGCGACAACGCCTTTCTCAATGGCTTCTATAAATAGCGTAACTCGAGGCTCCTCAAAGGACCAAGCCACATCATAACGAACTTCCGGCTTTCTTCTTTCCCCTTTTACCACTACCAACCGCCGAAACTTTGCGGCAAAGGCGTTGATCAATGAATCAATGTGTCCAATATGGCCACAATACATCGCTTTGATCTGTGTTGCGCACAGTGATTCGATTGCTCTCATTGGCGACATAGAAACCCATTGGAGAGCGATCCCTAATCGTGTGGCGGAAACTCAGCCTTCCTTTGTTATCTCGTCTTCCGTAAAGCCTTACCAAATGATGCATGTGCCCTTTGGGTTGCGCTTCCAAATGGAATAACGTCAGAAGCGCCGTCTTGGTGTGAAACTTGATTTCCCACTTTTCAGCATCTGGTATGTCCAAGTTGCCTCCGTCAACACCTAAAAGTTCTTCAAGCATCCGGCCAGCCCCACCCGTTCCTCCATAGCCATATCTGTCAGGAATGCGAACCCATCCACGTGCAATGATCGCCTTGAGTCGCGCAAACAACTCATCATCAGTCATACCGGGCATCAGAGTGACCTCCTTGCCTGTTCATGCAATCTCTCATATGCCATGTTGACGTACTCGGATGGAGCGCTCTATCGCTATCCAAGGGAATTCCGCTTGTTCCGCTGCTACAGCGGTTGTGCCGCTGCCCATGAACGGGTCCAAAATCGGTTCTTCTCCTACGGACTGAATGCATTGAGCAGCTAATTCGATGGGAAAAGGTGCTGGGTGCGGATTGTTGCTTTCTTGATTGATGCGCCATACGCATCCTAGAGCGTTTGCCCTCGGCGCAAGACGGAAGTCTGGTTTGGCAATCAAGTAAATGACTTCATAGTTGGGCAGGAAATAGCCGGGATTAAAGTTGATGCCTCCGGCACGTTGCCAAATGATTATTTGTCGAACGGGAAAGCTGGCTACGATATCGGAACGGTCTTGCAACAAGCCGTTTTGAACCCGCCACTTGTGGTTGTAGAAAATGGCGCCATCCGGCCGCAGAAGACGCATCATCTCAGCTAGGCAATCTCGTTGCCAAGAAACGTATTCATCGTGGGGTAGACAATCGTCATACCTGTCATAGCCAGATTGCAACGCGGCCCCAGGCCACTTTCCATGCTTCCCATTCTTGAGTCCGTTGCCCGTGCTGTTTTTGATGTTGTATGGCGGAGAAGTCACCACTGCTTTAATGCTGGCGGTAAGCATTTCTCGCATGATGGCTAAGCAATCGCCGTGCAGTATCTCGCCTAGCAATGTATGGTTCTTCGCCCTTGGCGAAGGCTGAACCAATGTTTCAACTACTTTGTCAAATTGGTCGGAGAGCGGATTCTTTTTGCGTTGTCTTTTCATGTTGTCAATTTCGCATAGGCTTGAAAACCTCTCAAAAGGTAAGGGAGGTTTCGGTATTCCGTTTGTGTTTGATCGTGCAACTACTCTTTACGCGTTGGAATCTATGGCGCTTGCCGCCGCCTGCGGGAAGAAAAAAATCAATCCACAATCGCTTGATACACCAGAGACTTCATTTCCCGCTTGAGATTGTAAGGCGAGGCCATCAACTGGATCATCATCACCGCGATCAAGTCTTCCTTCGGATCAATCCAGAAAATGGTGCCGGCCGCTCCCTCCCAACTATACTCTCCTTCAGAACCGGGCGCTTTTGTGGAAGGCACGTCCAAAATCACTCGAAAACCCAGCCCAAAAGCAAAGTTCGGCTTCAGCTCCTCCAAAACAGCCGGCAAATGGTTGCGCGTCATCCATTCCACGGTTTTGCGCCCCAACAAACGAACGCCGTTGTAATCGCCGCCATTTAGAAGCATTTGACAAAATTTCCAGTAATCGGCGGCCGTGGAAACCAAACCGCCCCCGGCAGAGAAGAAAGTGACCGGCCCTGCGAATTGGCTTTCCTCGTTCGGCGGGTCCGCAAGCGCTCGCCGCTGCTTTCCGCGTTGGTAACGATAGTTGGCGGCGAATCTGGGCAGCTTCTCCGAAGGCACTTCAAAAAAGGTATCTTCCATCCCGAGCGGCGCAAAAATCCGCTCCCGGAAATATCGGTTCAAGCGCATTCCCGAAAGCCGCTCAATCAAGGCGCCTTGAACGTCAACCGCAACGCTGTAATGCCATCGCTCGCCCGGATGATACTGCAAGGGAATGCCCGCTAAATTTTGGATCATCGCCTCCAAATTGCTTTCCCGAAGAATGCCAACTTCTTTGTATTTTTGATCTACGGGCGTATTCCCAAAAAATCCATAGGTCAGGCCGGCGGTGTGCGTCAGCAAATGATGAATCGTCATTTTGCGCTTGGGTTGGACTTCTTCGCCTTCTTCCAAAACCTTCAAGCCGCGAAATTCGGGAAGAAACTTTTGCGCCGGATCGCTGAGTTGAAAGGCGCCTTCTTCTTGCAACATCATCAGCCCCACGGCGGCGATTGGCTTGGTCATCGAATAAATTCGCACTAAGGTATCGCGCTTCATCGGCTTTTTCGCCTCTTCATCCCGCAGGCCGCAGCTCTCAAAGTGAACCACCTTCCCGTGTCGGGAAATCAAGGTAACCACCCCGGAAAGTTTCCCTTCGTCCACGTATCGCTGCATAAACGGACGAATGCGTTGCAAACGCTCCGAAGACATGCCCACGGTTTCGGGGACGGCCCAAGGCAAGCCGTCTGCCGCGCAAAAAACGCCCGGCGCAAGCCCCAAGACGACTGCGGAGATGAAAAGACCAAAAAAGCGAAGACGAAGTGCGGTATTTGCTTTCATAGCATGGAATGCGTCAAAAGAAGCCAAAGTTTACCAGACCCAGCCGCGTCAATCAAGATCTTCGCCAAAGGAACAACCAATCGGCGGCCAAAGGCAACCGGAGATCAATTCTCGCCGGCCTTTGCTTTTGCGGCCTTTTCTTGCATCGGATTGGAAGCGCTCTTGTTCTTCTTTAGCCGGAAGCGTTCCTTTTCAATCCTTCGCGGAAAGTAGTTGTTGTCCCGGTCGGCGTCCGCCGTTTGTAAGTGAGGGTCCAATTCCACTTGAACGGCTTGACGATCTAGAACCAGCAGCTTCGAGACAACCTGACCGTTGCGCCGCCAAAGCTCCGCCGGATAACGCCGAATTTCCTGCGAGCCATCCGCATACTGAATTTTCACGATTACCGGCATCACCAGCCCGCCAAGATTCCGCAACTTAAGAAGATAAAAGAAAGCGTCGGTTTTTAGCAAATCCCGTTCGGCTTCTTCCAGACTTTGGAGCAGTTCTTCGTACGCTTTGCGATCTTTTTCCGTCACTTTGAAGTCATCAAAGTCGTTGTAAAAATCCGCCAGTTCAGGATGATTGTCCAATCGGCGAGGGAGGTTTTGGTTTCGAATTTCGGAAATGGACTTGGGAGACTCCTCTCGTTCCCTACGCGCCCGCGCCTTGTTGATCACAGGGTCCATCGTGTCCAAATCAAAGCGCCGAAAATCCTCGACCGCAATATCCACATAATCGGTCGTGTAAAACCACCCGCGCCAAAACCAATCCAAGTCCGTCCCCGAAGCGTCTTCCAAAGTTCGAAACAAATCCGCCGGTTGCGGACGCTTAAACATCCATCGTCGAGAATACTCCCGAAACGCAAAATCAAACAAATCCCTGCCCAGAATAGTTTCCCGCAATATGTTCAACGCCGCCGCCGGCTTGCGATAGGCGTTGTTGCCAAACTGCAAAATGGATTCCGAATTGCTCATGATCGGCACCTGAGACGCGCTCGTCATATAACCCGCTATGCCCTGCGGCTCTCCGCTTCTGGACGGGTAGTTTTCCTCCCACTCTTGCTCCGCCAAGTATTGAAGAAAGGTGTTCAGCCCCTCGTCCATCCACGTCCACTGCCTTTCATCCGAGTTGACGATCATCGGAAAAAAGTTGTGGCCCACTTCGTGGATGACGATGGAAATCAAGCGATACTTTGTCTGCTTGGAGTATGTTCCATCTTCCAGCGGACGCGGTCCGTTGAAGCTAATCATGGGATATTCCATTCCGCCTCCCACGGGGCCGTGAACGGATATGGCCGCCGGATAGGGATAATCAAAAGTGAACCGGGAATAGACCTCCAAGGCGTGAAGCACGGCCTGAGTTGAATACCGACTCCACAACGGTTCTGCTTCGTTCGGATAAAACGACATGGCCAAACCTTTGTTTCCTCCAATATCGTACCCTTGCGCATCCCAAAGGAACTTGCGCGAAGAGGCAAAGGCAAAGTCCCGGACATTTTCGGCCCGGAAAACCCAAGTTTTTTTGCCCCGCCCGGCCGAGTCTTGATTTTCCCTTGCCTCCGCGGCTGTCACCACAAACACAGGCTTCGCCGCCTCTCCGGCGCGTTCCAGCCTCTCTCGTTGTTCGGGAGTCAACACTTCGTCCGGGTTTTGCAAAATCCCCGTTGCCGCCACAATGTGGTCTTCGGGAACGGTGATACGAACCAAGTAATCGCCAAACTCAACCGTAAATTCTCCCGTCCCTAAAAACTGTTTGTGATGCCATCCTCGGTCGTCCGTATAAGCCGCCATCCGCGGATACCACTGCGCCACCGCGTAAATAAAATTCTTATCCGCGGGAAAAAACTCGAATCCCGATCGCGCGCGAACTCGCTTTGCATCCACAATCGAGTAATTCCAATCCACGACAATCTCGGTTGATTCTCCCGGCATCAGCGGCTTCGGCAAATCCACCCGCATCATGGTTTTAACAATCGTATAAGGCAAATTCCTGCCATCTGCGTCCGCCACTTTCGTAATCGCCAATCCGCCATCGAATTTCTCTCGATACAAAATGCCCCGCAACGCTTGGAAAGAAAGGCCGCTCATGGCGGGAGCCTCCGTCGCCCTCCAGCCATCCGATTCGCTACTGAACAAATTGGCGTCCAACTGAATCCACAAATACCGCAAAATATCGGGCGACTGATTATGATAGGCAATCGTCTCAGAACCGATGATTCGTTGGTTCTCGTCATCCAACTCCACGGAAATATCATAGTCCGCACGCTGTTGCCAATAACTCGGACCCGGCGACCCCGACGCCGTGCGATACACATTCGGCGCAGGCAATAACTCCTCCAATTGACGAAAAGCCTCTTCGCCCGACTGAGCGCAGCAAACCAAAAGCGACGAGAGCCATCCTCCCCAAGCCGTCAGCCTGAAAAACCAATTCTCGCCCCGCCAAGCAATCCCGAGAAAAAAACGATTCAATAAAAATTTCATAACGTTACGCAGGGAGAATAGCCGCCTTCTCCTTCTCGACAACTCTCAAACGCCCGCCTTGTCTCCATCGCTTCCCAATACCGCTCCCAAACAACTCGCTCGCGCCGCAAACCAGCTCTCAGCAAACGCCACTCTCGCTAAATCCGCCGCTCCTCCAAATCATACACATCAAACCACCGATAAACCGGACGATTCCTCGGCAAAAACTCTTCCATGTAACTTTCCAAAAATTCCTGCGCTTCCTCAGGAAGATCGGAAACCTTCATCTCCCGAAGTTGATTGTTCCAGCGAATAACTTCCATTCTCGGCCGCGCCTTCGCATTTCGCCGAATCCACTCCGACACTTCCGCATCGCTTGCCCCGATAGCCACAAATTCCCGAAAACTCTCCGCGCGAATCTCCGCAAAGGAAAGAAAGCGGCGATCCAACGGGCAGTCAAAATGATAACCGCCGTTGATGCTCAAAATAACGGCGCGGCACTTGTCCAGCATCCGCCCCGCAATCACATACCCCGCCAGCGTCTCCCGCGGACTGCGGGGGAATTCTTCAGAAAGATTCTTGGCCAGAATCCGTAGTTTTTCTTCGTTTGCGCTCATCTCTTCGGCATCATCGCCCCTTCCCCGCTTCTACGCAAGCCAAAGAAATAGTTTCCTATTAATCCCCACGAAAAATCACCCCAATAATTATCTTTGATTCGTTTCTCCCAATCCTTCCCCTCCATCCATGCTAAAACACAAAAAATGTGGATAAAACAGAATAAAAAACTCAAAATCCTCCCAAAATATCCATCAAAGCCACTAAAAATCCCCAGCGAATTCACTCCCCACAATCCAATCTCTTGCACACTCTTCCCCCATTCATAACCTTGAAAACAACCCCTAAACAAACTCCCTATCCACTATTCCTAATCCCCGCGCGACCATCCTCCATCAATCCCAAACAGCCAACAACTCAAACGCCGGCAGTTAGTAACCAGCAATCAACAACTTCCCCCTCTTTGCCACCTCTTCCCATCCATCTTCCTAATCTCCAACGGCCGCCCAAACCAAAGAATTCCCTATGAGCCCACTTACTCCCCCAATCCACCTGCCACAAATACCATCTCCTCCCCCCTCCTTTGCAATCCACAAACTTTGAAAACCCCAACCGCGCACATACAACCTGTGAAAAAACACTCCCTCCGCCCACAAACAACCAACGCCAAACTTCAACGCAATCCACAAAACAATCCTTCCTATAAAAGCCGAGCATATTCGGACGCTTCATTATTTTCCATTTCTCCTACGCAATCCATAAAATGCCTCCTCGTATAAAAGATCCTCCTTCGCCACTCGACTAACCGCAATCCACCATAACCTTTCTTCCTCTTCCTTTTTTGCATGAACAACCGCCGGCAACAGAAATACGCTCGTCCTATCATTTGTTTTACAACATAGCAATCCCAACAAAACATCCACAATCATCCAACCTCTCTCCTCTCCAGAAAATCCCCAACCAAAAACCAACCAACCCCAACCGTTGACCATAAATCTTACAAAAAACACTTTTCCACCACCAACCAATCTAACAACGACTCCTTCCACTCCCCCCCACCAAATCTCCCAGAAACACTAATCACCAAAACTTTCTTTCCCACAACAGCAAGGCGGAGTTTTGCGCTTTTTTGTGAATTTCTCTGTTTTGGCATCCCTTCCCATTCTCCTCGTTCCTCAAAACTTTTCACCGCAACGGCAAGGCAAAAAGGGGGCGCGCTTCCGGGATTTCTCTTTTCAGGCTCTTTCTTGTGAAGTCAACAGTTAGCGACCAGAGGTTCATAATCTGGATTTGCCATTGGCAAGGTAGGAGGATGGGGCCATTTTGTTGCGGATTTTGCCGTTGCCAACGAACCTTTCTTCTCTTTTTTCTCTTTTTTGTGGATTTGGTGGTTGACGTGTTGCGGGGAGGAAATTAAAAACGAGGCAGTTTTTATTTATTTGAAGTCGTTCTATTGCAATTAAATGTTTGAAAATCATGAAAATACCATCCTTACAATTGGCAAGCGGGCCTTTAATTGTCGCTTTGTAGCGGCGTTGCTCGTCTCCGCGCTTTCTTCTCTTTTTTTCCTTTGGAACAAAACCAAGCGCAGTTGATCCTTGATGTCTATCCCAGCCAGGATAGCACCAACCATACCCTCTGGATTTTTAGCGGCTCCTCCACTGCAAAAGCCAGCCAACCATCCGAGACTCTCTCTAAACTCCTCCCCCGCCGATACGTTCGGAGATGATGGTCAAGACTCTTAGCAAATGGGACATCTCCAATAATGCCGGAAACATTTCGATACCAACAAACCCAGCGACTAGTCGTTTACTCTTTCTCCCTTGTTTTCCAGCACCAACCCCGATGGATGTCAAGTCCACTAGAAAGAGAATTCTGGTCGGAGACAGAACTCAGGCCTTTGCCGCCAATGCCACCAACACGCCCGCAATCACTATCAGCACCAACAGTCGAACCATTGCCAACCTCTGGATGCATGATTCGAGCGGCGAAGATGGCATTGGGATTCGTGTCTTCTGAAGCACTTTAACCTTTGCCACCGGGGAGTCTGCGGCTTGGGTGTGGGCGCCGGCATCTTGAACAAACCTGTTGGAAACTTCCATGCGGGAATTTATATTAGTATAGGTCCTTTTTTGCGGTGTTTAGATCCGATTCCATGCAGGTTAGAATACACGGCGCTATCATCCCGCGAACCCGGAGAACACACATTTGTGTTTGGTTTGTTTGATTGTTCGCCCTCGCATGATGCAAAAGAAACACCAAGCCCAAGCCGCAACTTCGTAGAGGTCATTGGCAATTTGTAATTTACGGGACTGCGATGTGATTTGTGATTAGGCAATCATTTGGCCGGCGCTTTGTAGTTGGCAAACGGCGGAGATTGCTTTTTTCTAATCTTGTTTCCGCAAGTTGGGAAGCGGGTTTTAGAGTTATGAATTTAGGAATTCCAAATGACGAGTTGGCAAGGAGGAGGTAAGTAATTTTGCATCTTTCATCGTTTCCAAAACAGAAGACAACGTCGATGAATGAAGGAAGCGAGATTGAGAGTGGAGTTTTTCGTTTCGCTTCGTTAGGGTAGGGGGATCATTTCTCGTCGGCATTGGGTGAAACGACAGCTTTGTCGGTAGCCCGCCGATTTGGCCAAAGCAACCGCCGCTTCAAAATCCATTCCGACTTCTTCGGGCGCGTGGGCGTCTGATCCAAAAGTCAGCAACACTCCCGTCTCCGCCGCCATTTTTAGGATTGCCGGGCTGGGATACATTTCGCGGCAGTCTTTGCGCAGGCCAGCGGTGTTGATTTCGACGGCCACTTCGCGGGCGCTGGCGGTTTCGAGAAATCGACGAAACAAAGGGAGAAAATCTTGCTTGGGATGGAAGTTAAACTTTTTGCACAAGTCCGCGTGCCCGATGATTTGAAACAGTCCCGAAGCGGCTGCTTGGATCAATCGTTCCAAGTAGGCCAACCACACATCGTCCACATTGCGCCTATTCCACTCGTCCAGATTCTTCGGATCGTCGATGGCGAAGGAATCGGAAATATAATGCACCGATCCGATGAAGTAGTCCCACGGATAGCGTTCGGAAAGTTCGCGAATCCATGCTTCGTGTCCGGGAAGATAGTCCACTTCCAATCCGTATTTGACAACGAGTTGCGGATGTTCTTCTTGGGCTTGGCGAATTTTTTGGCAGTAGAGTTCGAGGTTTTCAATTTCCATGTGCCAGTTGTCCCAATCTTTCCGAATCATCGGGGCATGTTCGGAAAAGCCGATTTCCAGAATGCCCGCCGCCCGCGCCCGCGCCGCTAGTTCGGTTGGTTCTCCGACGGCGTGGTGGCACAAGGGAGTGTGCATATGATAATCGCAGGGCAAAGCCATAAGCGCGCTGTTTTGTCCCTTCCTTGCGGCGAAGCAAGCTTTCTGGGCGGAAAAACGGGAGGCCGATCTGAATCTTGCCCTTAGTCGTCGTCTTGTCCCATGAGCAACGGCAGCAGGTAGAAAAGAAAAAAGAGCAACGAAGTGAGAAAGGCGGCCACGTAAGTCAAGGCGGCTGCGTTTAACACTTTGGCGACCGCCGCGTTTTCTCCCGGCGTTGAGGTGATTCCCAGCTGCTTCAAGGCAATCTTGGCCCGCCGAGAAGCGTCGTATTCCACCGGCAAGGTGATGAGGTTGAACAACATGATCACGCCCCAGCAGGCCGCCATTGCCGCCATACCGACTGCGGTGGCCAAAAATCCGCTGAGTATTCCAAAAATGAAGAGATAGGTAAACGCTTGGTTGGCAAAGGCGGTGATCCCTACGGAAGCCATGCGCCACTGCAAGGGCGCGTAGGCCTGTTGATGCTGGATTGCGTGGCCGCATTCGTGGGCGGCCACCCCGATGGCCGAAAGCGAACGGCCGCGGCAAGTCTCTCGCGAAAGCACCAAGCGTTTGCGGATGGGGTCATAATGATCTCCCAGCATTCCCTCTCGCTCGTGGATTGTTACGTCTTGAATCCCCGAAGACTGCAAAATCCGAGCGGCTACTTCCGCTCCGCAAAGTCCGCCTTGCGCCGCCTGCCGATGAAATCGAGCAAACATGCTTTTCACATAAGCCTGAGCCGCGAGACTGACTCCGGCCGTTGCCACCATAATCAAAATAAAACCAATCATAGTTTCCAATTATATTTTTGTTACAAAAAACTTTTCCAAGAGTTTGACGGCCGCCCTAGCGTTCTTGTTTAAAAGATTTAGCAACCGCTTGCCTCAATCATGCTTTTTGCCGTCTGTTTGTAAACGAAAAAAAGTTGCCGCTTTGCAAAATTCTCAACTGCCCGTAAAGCGCCGCCTTCCGGTTTTGCCAAGGCTGTTTGCCTCCAACCGCCGGAAGAACGGAGATTTCTTTTCGAAGAAGGTTTCGTCCGTTCCGCGCGGACTTCGCTTTTTATTGGGTGATTGTTCGGCGCGTGCTTCGTTCCTGCATCCAGCGAACGTCTTCGTTGTTTGGGAAATGGTTGTCCAGTTTCAAGTTTGTCGTTTGGAACGGCTTCAAAGTTCTAGAATCCGTCCACTTGTGAATTTCCGAATGCCCGTCGGCAAACGCCAAAGTGGCGGCGTTGTTGTGGTATCGGCTCGGATAATCGACAAGGTGCGTGGAGGCCGGATTGTCGGGATAGCCTCTCATGTCCACGACGAAGTAGCCGTCGTTGATGCTCTCGTTGCGTTCATCAATCAGCACGAATGTTTGAGACGGACCCGGATGGACAATGTCGGATTCCTTTCGATACGTTCGCCAGCCGCTTCCTGATTTGCTCCAAGGCGGGCCGCCCACCCAATTGTTCATTGCCATGCTGCGAATGCGCGGCACCCGCTGGCCTTGGTCGTTAATGCCGAAGGATTTGTCCGCCGGGCAAGTCCAGATGCCAAGCGATCCTCCGCAATAATTCCATAGCGAACTTTGTTTGGTAAAGCGCTCGTGATCCCAATTGTCCGGCCTTCTTGGATGGTCCAAGGACAGATTGGAATCGCCGGTCCAGTCTGGAATTCCATTTATTCGCTGGTAGGCAGGCACTAACTTTCTATCGTTGTCGTCGGCGTAAAACCGCCAAGTGTACATCATCTGCCGGTTGTTGTTCAAGCAGAGGATGCCTTGGGCTTTGCTCTTTGCCTTGCTCAACGCGGGCAGCAGCATGCCGGCCAGGATGGCGATGATCGCGATCACAACGAGAAGCTCGATCAAGGTAAATCCTCGGAGAACTGCGTTTTTGGATTGTGTATGGATTTTCATAAGCTTCGTTCCTTTTTGCCGTTTGAGAATTCTTTGGTTGCGTTTATAGCAAAAATTTGGGAAAAATGCAACCGAATTGAAATTGACAAAGCAAGGTCTTTGACGGCAAAAGACTTTTCAATTTTGTTGGGGCGCGCCGATTCATGGGGCAAACTCACCGCCGGATGAGCAAACGATTTTACGTCACGACGGCCATCGACTACGTCAACGGAGAGCCTCACTTGGGGCACGCTTATGAGAAAGTGATTGCCGACGTGATGGTTCGCTCCCGCCGAAGCCTTGGCGAAGAAGCCTTTTTCCTAACGGGGATTGACGAACACGGCCAGAAAGTGCAACAAGCGGCGGCGGCGGAAGGTCTCGATCCTCAAGATTACTGCGACCGCTTGGCGGCAACTTGGCAAGCCTTTGCCGGCCGGCTGGGGCTGTCCAATGACGACTTTGTTCGCACCAGCGATCCACGGCATAAGAAAGCCGTGGCCGCGCTATTGAGCCGCCTTCACGACGAAGGCCATTTCTACAAGGACGCCTACCGAGGCTACTACTCCGCCAAACAAGAAAGCTTTTTGACCGACAGAGACCGCGGCGCCGACGGCCAATTTGATCCAATCTACGGCGAAGTTGCCGAACTTGTGGAAGAAAACTACTACTTCAAGCTGGGATGCCACCAACAATGGCTTATCAACTACATCGAGGCCAACCCAGACTTCGTTTTCCCTGACTATCGCCGCAACGAAGTTTTGGGATTCTTGAAAAACAGACCGCTGGAAGACTTATGCATTACGCGCCCCCAATCGCGCTTGAAATGGGGGATTCCCCTGCCCTTCGATCCCGAATTCGTCACCTATGTTTGGTTTGACGCCTTGTCGAACTACGCCAGCATCCCGGCCGCGCTGGGCGATCCGGCCTTGGAAAAACTGCGCCCCGCCGAAGCCAATCCCGCATCCTCTCCTTCCCTTTGGCCGGCGGACGTTCACGTCGTGGGAAAGGATATTTTGAAATTCCACGCCGTTTATTGGCCAATCATGCTCAAAGCCGCCGGGTTGCCCCTGCCTCGCCAGATTTGCGTCCACGGATGGTGGCAAAAAGACGGAGAAAAAATGAGCAAATCCATCGGCAACGTCGTCAATCCACTCGAAGTAATTGACGAATGGGGACTGGACGCCTTCCGATTCTACCTAGTGCGCGAGCTGGACATCGGGCCGGACGGCAACTGGACGGATCAAGGATTCCAATCGCGCTACTCGGCAGAACTGGCCAACGGACTGGGAAATCTAGTCAACCGCGCGCTTTCCATGATCCGTCGATACCGCAACGGAATCTTGCCCAAACCAAGCCGAAATCAGGAAAGCGCCGCCAATGCGGAAACAACCTCGTTGCCAGCGGAGGCTTCCCAAACCGTGGCCGCCGTCAAAAACCAACTCCGCCGTCGACAACTGCAAGCCGCGCTCCGCGCAACTTGGTCGCTCATCGCCAAAGCCAATCAATACATCGACCGCACGGCCCCCTTCAAACTGGCCAAACAACCCGGCCAAGCAGATCGACTGGACGAAATCCTCTACAATCTGGCCGAAACCGTCCGCATCCTCGCCATTCTCATCTGGCCGACGCTTCCCAACGCCGCCGAGCGGATTTTTGCGCAACTGGGAATCGAAGGAAAACCCGATCGGCTGGCCGGCGCCGTCTGGGGACAACTCCCCAAAGGCCATCCGATTGGCAACCCCGAACCTTTGTTTCCGCGCAAAGACCACCCCGCCTCCAAAGCAAACTAAAAACCTTCGCCCTAAAAAAAGATTGACTCAAACAACGCGCCTCGGTTGAAATTTCCATCTATGTTCTCGCACGTCGTCATCTTTTGGACCGATCCAAAACAACCCAATGCCCCGCAAGAACTGCTGGACGGCATCGCCCAATACTTGAAACCCATTCCAGGATCCCTCCACTTCCACGCCGGCAAAATGGCCGCCAGCAAACGAGCCGTCGTCGATCAAAGCTACCAAGTCGCCCTCAACATTGTCTTTCCCAACAAAAAAATCCAAGACGACTACCAAGTTCATCCTCTGCACATCGAGTTCGTTGAAAAAGTCTTCAAGCGAGTTTGCAAAAAAGTAGTCGTTTACGATTTCGGAGAATAGCCTCCAAAATTCGCCCAGACACGGCGTGCTTTTCAAAAACAAGCACGGGCCCCGCAAAACATCTTCCCTTCCCTCGCGCCAAGCGCCGGGCGAATAACATCGAAAACAGAACAAACGCAACATTCCGTCTTTTTGCTTTATCTCGCCTTTTCCCTTGCTCCTTCGCCATTCAACAGTTCTTCCCAAGCAAACAAAGCCATTTGCAACTCTCGCAACTTTTGAATCGATTTTAGGAAATCGCTTAGCGTTGACTCGTATTGTCCGCCCGTGTAATCCCTCTCCAGATTCTTCGCTTGTCGTCGCAAATCCATTTTCTGCTTTTCAATCTCGTCCATTAATATTTTCCCCATTGTCATCACTTCTCTAAATTCTCACTGGATTGTTTTGTTCCTCCCTTGCCGTTCCATCCTTTTCGCCGCGGCTTTGCCGAACCCAATCACCGCCTTACCACTCCGCGCCAAAACGATCTAAAGCCCGCCGATCCCGCTTTGTCGGTCGACCCCGTTTCTTGCTGTGACTAAACTTAGGCGGCGTCACAAACTCTTTGCCCTTGTTGTATTCGGAGGCCGGCGTCAAATCTTCAATATACCGCTCCAACATCTTCGCCCCGACCCGTCGATCAACCAGCGTCGCCGCCTTTATCGTCCTTGTAATCCGTCCCGCCTTCGCCGTCACCACATCCCCCGGCAAAACCAACCGCGCCGGCTTCACCGCCTTGTCGACAACCCTTACATGCCCCGCCCTGCAGGCCGCCGCCGCCAAAGAACGCGTCTTGTAAACGCGGACCGCCCAAAGCCACTTGTCTATACGAACCCCGCTTCCCTCACTAACTTGCATACACTTCCATAATTCCCAATTGAAAAGTTTCATTCAACCCCCATCCAATCTCATCATCACCAACACGCAGCGCCAAAACACAGCAAAACCCTTCCGCCAATCCCTCAAGGTTATTTTGCGTTTTATTGATTGCGCAACGAGAACTCAGAGAGACGATTCGCTACTGGGACTCCCTTGCTAAATATCACAGTTTGATATGCAAATGCATTGGGAGAGCCGTAATATTCTCTTTCCTGTTGGCTTCGGCGAACAGAGGGAAGAGTCGCGTTTTTTACTTTACTTTGTGTTTCAATCGACCTGGACGCGAGGGCAGTTTTCCCAAAAGACGGCGGCAAAAATCGGAAAATGCAATCAAATAAAGAACTGGACATTATGAATCAAATAAACCTTCAAAAACGACTTGACGATTCCAACGGATTGCTCAAGAATTGCCCGAACAACGTAAATGCAAGCTGCAAAACAACCGCCCAAGATGCCTTGGTTCCTTCGAATCCAAGACGATCAATCTGCAAGGCCTCACCCGCGCTGTCGGCATCGGCATCCTTTGCACCGCCTTTCTCGTTGCCTTCATCCCCTCGCCAGACGCCCAGGCGCAAGAGCCAGATTATTATTTTCATGGAATTGACATGTACAAAAAATACAAGAGAGAAAGCATTTTCTCTAGAACATGGTACATCGTTGAAACGGAAACTCACAGAATAGAGGACACCTCAATATCACAGAGATGGCTATGTTGGAAAAACGCGATTTGGGTGTCCACCAACCGGTGGCACTACAATATGCGATCTTTCCCGGGAAGATTGCCCAAATGACCATTGGGGCTTTCTCAAGATGGGCCACGTGGTACAAAGACAACACTTACACTAATCTTGTAAACTTTCAACGTTGGTTTCAAAAGTGGTCCGGTGTCCTCGGCGCAGGGGATTATGAAGACATTTATGACGATAAGCCTTATCTGGACGATGACCCTCCTAGACAACCGCCTCCCGCGGCGTATTTAGATGGAAAACAAGAAACGATCGGCGCGCTCTGGATAGGCAGGGGGACCATTCACGCGGACATGGGAGATATGGGATCATTTTACGGACGTTACCTTTATCGCGAAACACAAATCGGGAACAAGGACGTTCAACGTCCTGATAAAGTACCGAGTAGAAGGACGAAAAAATTACTACAATTCCTAAGCAAATAACCCTCAAATCTGAGGGTATCATGAAATGAGCCTTCGAGTTCCCAACGGAGGAACTTGGGCAGACGTTGTCGGCATTGATATAAGCTACGTAACATCTCCTCCTTCATCAAGCCCTCCAGGAGGAAGGGATAATCCGAAAGTGAGCATTGGAGTTGGCCCTATTGAAGTTGAGATTCCCATTGATGGCGAGTCTGTCAATCGAGAAGATGCATCAGGCAGCAATCAAAACGGAAACTAGAAAAGAAAACAGCAAAAGAGAGAAAGGCGCTCAGAGATGAAGGTATTTATTATTTCTATGAGCTTGTTTGCAGTAGTGGCAGCATACATTACACTGCTCTCGCCTGCAAGCAAAAACGACGGAGGCAAATCTAGTCGCAATTAACGACGACCAAACTGAAAATGTGGAACAATCTTACCGCAATCCGAAGAAAACCAGCGTAGAGGATTGGGTGGCGGTTCATGCCATTGCCCAAGAGTATGCTGAAGAGATTGGCAACATCGTAGCCCTCCGTGAAAACCTCAAAGCGAGTGAATTCTATCGACCTAAGAATTGGGATAGCCGAGACCCTGAAGTCAGAGCAAAGATTGGGGAAACTAACTTCGCTGTTTGGCAATCTGCAAAAACAGTCCGTGGCTTAGAGCGGGAGCAGTGGGCGAAAATGGCCAAGTATCTTTCCCCCCATATGAAGAGCAGGATGCCAGAGGGCAACTTACCGATGCAGAATTGGAAGCCATGCGGATAAAAGTCGCCGCAGGAGAAGAGTTTAGTAGACTTCAGGCTAGTGGACGAGAATCGCTAGCGGAGGAAGTAGCGCAAGAGGCGCGGGAGAAGATAGAAAGATTGTTGGCTGAGGAAGCAAAGGAAGTGGAAGCGCAAAGGGAGGTGTCGCCACAAGCGAACGATCATGAAGAGGAGACGCCGTAAAATCATTTACAAAAGCTGTTTTAATCGTAAGGCAATTGATAGAAAGTTTCGGGAGGCAGGTGTTCCCAAAAGAGATGCAGGAGTCAAATTGTAGGGAGAGGCGATTGCGCTTTTTTCCTTTAACCTTTGCAACCGCTGGGTTTTTCCCAGTGGTTCTTTGTTTTTTGTGTTGGCGGGGTTTGTGGATAAAAAACGCCGTCCATCTCTAATGAGAAGGGACGGCGCGCAATAAGCGGACTGGAGGCGGTTTTGCCGATGTTTTTAGACTATGACGGATCGTCCGGGGATGGGGCGGAGATAGGTTCCGTCCGGACGGGGCATGGATTTCATGGGAGCGTCCCAGTCAAAGACTTCGGGCAGGATGGAGGTTTTGGAGGCGAGGGCTTTGTCCCATTCGACGGATTTGCCGGAGTAGGTGGCCATGCGTCCGAGGATGGCGGTCATGGTGCTTTTGGCGCCGTATTCGGCTTCGTTGAAGGGTTTGTTGTGGCGGATGGCGTGGAAGAGGTTGTCGTGTTCTTGTTGGTAGGGGTTTTTGCCTTGTCCATCGAATCGCCAGGGGGGGGCGTTGTTGCTGTGGATGGTGTATCTGTTAATCTGGGCGGCGCCTTTGCTGCCATGGGCGTGTTCGGAGACGCTGTTCCAGCAACCGCGTTGGTGGCGACATTGGCTGAACATTTTGGAGCCATCGGCGTATTCGAATTCGACGCAGTGGTGGTCAAAAATTTCGCCGGTGTCGGGGCCTATGCGGACTTCGGCGCCGCCCATGCCGTTGGCTTTGACGGGGTAGCTGTTTTTGAGCCAGTTGACGACGTCGAGGTTGTGGATGTGTTGTTCGACGATGTGGTCGCCGCAAATCCAGTTGAAGTAGTACCAGTTGCGCATTTGGTATTCCATTTCCGTGAGTTTGCGGCCGTATTGTTTTTCTAAATCGGCGCGTTTGCGGGTCCAAACGCCGCCGCCGTTCCAATAGGCGCGGGCGGCAATGATGTCGCCGATGGCACCGTCTTGAAGGCGTTTGATAGTTTCGACGTAGCCGGCTTGGTGATGGCGTTGGAGGCCGACGCCGACTTTGAGGTTTTTCTCTTTGGCCGTTTTGGCGGCGGCCAACACTTGGTGGACTCCGGGGGAGTCGGTGGCCACTGGTTTCTCCATGAATACGTGTTTGCCTTGTTTGACGGCTTCTTCGAAGTGAAGGGGGCGGAAGCCGGGAGGCGTGGCGAGGATGACAACGTCGGCGAGGGCGATTGCTTTTTTGTAGGCGTCGAATCCGTCGAACTTCCGCTCTTCGGGGACGCTGACGCGGTCGCCGTGTCCTTTGAGCAGGTTGTTGAAGCTGGAGTCAAGACGGTCGCGGAAGGCGTCCGCCATGGCGACGAGTTTTACCGGGCCTTGATTGTAGGTGTTGAGCGCTTGATTGGCTGCGCCGGAACCGCGCCCTCCGCAACCAACGAGCGCAATTTTCAGTTCGTCGTGATGATCGGCAAAGACGCCGTGCGGCGTTGCCAAGGATCCAAGGACGCTGCCGCCGATGACGGCCGTGGAAGTGGATTGAAGAAATTGCCGCCGAGAGACGGAGGATTCTTCCCGTTTTTGAAGTGGATGGCTTTGGTGTTTCATATAATTGTTATGTATCTGATTGTTATGGTCGTTTACGGCAATTCAAACCGAAGAGGCCGGCGTTTTTCACCCTCTGTTTTGGGCGGGAACGTTTTGGCGATCCACGGTAAAGAAGAAGATTAATCTCTTTCGACGCCATTTGTCCAGTACATACTGAGAATTTCCGGCGAAACAATTTCAAGCGGACGAACGATGCGAAAGCCGAGGAATTGGGCGTCGGTGTGGTACCAGATGCTTTTGGGCAGTTGGGGGTCTTGCATTTTCCACTTTGGATTGGATCCGCGGCGGGCGGCGCTTCGAAGAGATGCGGGCGGATCCTCCCAAGATCCGCCGCGAACGCTATGCGGATAGGGCGTGGAGGAGGGTGTCCAAGGGTCCAAAACTGCGTCGAGCTTCGAATGGGCAAGGTAGGTTTCCGCCGCGTATTGATCCAGCACCCATTCGGCCACGTTGCCGTGCATATCGTGAAGTCCCCAGGGATTGGGTTTTTTTCGGCCGACTTTTTGGTATTTGAAGTCACTGTTGTCTTGGTGCCAAGCGTAGTCGCCGATCTGGGCGACGTTGTTGCCGAAGGAATAGGCGGTAGTTGTGCCGGCTCGGCAGGCGTATTCCCATTCAGCTTCGGTGGGCAAGCGGTAGAAATGTCCTGTCTTGGCGCTTAACCACTCGCAGTACTTGTTGGCGGCGTGATGGGTCATGCTAATGGCAGGATAGCCGTTTTTGCCCATGCCGAAGCTCATTTCGACGTATGGTTTTGTAGGTTTTGCCACTGCGTCGGCAAGGGGATCGTCGTTGGATTTTCCGGCGGCGACCTGAATAAGTTTCATTTCTTCGGGATACATGAAGAGTTCGTATTCGTCCCAAGTGACTTCGCACTTGCCCATCCAAAAGGGGGAAATTTGGATTTCCACTTGAGGCCCTTCGTCGGCTTTGCGATGCGCTTCTTGGGGCGGGCTCCCCATCAGAAACCGGCCGGAGGGAATGGGAATCATGTCAAAGCGCACTTTGGTTCCGGGAATGAGTTCGGTGTAGCGCCTCATGTCGGATTCCTCGCGCTCTTTTGTGGAAGCGATGATCTTGGCGTGGATTTGGGTGAGGAGTTCCATATCCACGCCGGCGGGCGCGTCGTCGGCTTTTTTTGGCGACAAGGTCAAGCCGGGAGGCCATTTCGCGCCTTGGTCGATCCAGTGTCGAAGGAGGTCGGTGACGGATTTTTCCAGTGGGCCGCCTTTTTTGGTTGGAGGCATCAGGTCGTCGTGGTCTTTCGGCAAAATAGTTGAAGTATAGAGCAGGCTGGCGCTGGATTTGCCGGGAACGATGCCGCGCCCGGAATTTCCTCCGGCAAAGGCTGTTTCCGCTTGATCCAGCCGGAGGCCTCCTTTGTCGTATTCCTCTCGATGGCAGGCGACGCAGTTAAATTCCAGAATCGGTTGAATGTCGCGAACAAAATCAATCCGCTGGGTTGGATCCAGTTCAATCTCCACCGGCCATTGGGCGCCTTCCTGAATCCAACGGCGGAGAATTTCAGTTTGCTCCCGGCTTAGCGGATCGCCTTTGGGGGGCATAATGTCGTCGTCGTCCGGCGGCAGAATGGTCAAGGTGTACAGCAAGCTGTCGTCCGGTTTTCCCGGCACCAAAGAGGTGCCGCTGTCGCCGCCTTGAATGGTCGCCGCTCTGGTTTGGATGCTGAGTCCGCCTTTGGGTTTTTCGTCGCCGTGGCAGCTGAGGCAAGCGCTTTCCAAAATGGGTTTGACCTCGCGGGCAAAGTCAACCGATTCCGCCGCCCAAACCTGCGCGACGACAATCCAGAGTCCCGTTGCGAGAAGCCAAAAAGTTTGAAACAGCATTGTCTTCATAGCCTGCCGATAATTATGTGCGATAAGAACAAGCCTTTGTCAATTTGTTTTTATGTTGAGAAAAGCCCGATTCGCAAATGCCGCAAAACGGAAGCGCCTCAACGGACAAGCAATCAAGACAGCGGGGGGGGCGACAAAAGAAAAAGACGGCTAGGCGGGCGGAGGATTGCGAGGCCGGATTGAATTCTTGGTTTTTTCAAAGTAAAGTGTGCTTCAAGTTTTGTCTGTCGCTGATCGGTTTTACTTCGAGCGCGCCTTAGTTTCTGCGGGCAATCAACGCATTGCCGGAGTCGACGAAGCAGGACGCGGCCCGTTGGCGGGGCCGGTGGTAGTTGCGGCGGTAGTTTTGCCCGTCTCGTGGATTTGCGGTGAGATGCCGGAGGAGTTCCACGATCTCGATGATTCCAAAGCGCTGTCTGAGAAAAAACGCGAGTCATTTTTTCATCAGTTGACGGGACAGGCTGGGATTCATCGCGCCGTCGTTGCGGTGGAGCCGTCTGAAATTGACGCACGGAACATTTTGGAAGCAACGCATCGAGGCATGGTTCGGGCATTGAGACAATTAGAATATCAAGCCGATCACGTCCTTGTCGACGGCCTGCCGGTAAAAGCCATTCAGACTCGGCAAACCGCGCTGGTCAAAGGCGATTCCAAAAGTTACTCCATCGCCGCCGCCAGCATTTTGGCCAAAGTCGCTCGCGACCAAATCATGCGGGAATACGACCGAGAGTTTCCCGAATACGGCTTTGCCCGGCACAAAGGCTACCCGACGCGGGCGCATCTAGAATCCCTAAAGAAATTGGGCCCCTGCCGCATTCATCGCCGCAGCTTTGCTCCCGTGCGGGCGCAACTGCCGCTGCCATGAGAAATTTGCTTTCCAAAATTCGATCGCTTTTGCGCTTCCGGAAGGAGCGTCCCCTTGCTTGGACGCGAGGCCGTCTGGGAGAAAAGTCGGCGGCAAAATACTTGAAGCGGCGAGGCATGAAACTGCTAGTGCGCAATTTCCATTCGAGGCGCCGCGGCGAAATTGATTTGGTGTTGCGCGACGGCGACTGCTTGGTATTTGCGGAGGTAAAAACCAGATCAGACGAACGATGGACTCGGCCGGCGGCGGCAGTCAACCGACAAAAACGCCGTCTCCTCAGCATGGCCGCGTTGGACTACCTTCACGCCATAAACAATCCGCCCGTCAAAATCCGCTTCGACATCGTCGAAGTCACGCTCGAAAACGGACGCATCCAAGAAGTGCGACACCTCCCCAACTGCTTTCAAATGGAATCCCCGTTTCGATACGGCTAGCCATTCCGCCAATCGATCCAATCGTGCCGGAACTACCCGAAGTCGAAGTATTGGCAAGACGTCGTTCATCGGGAACGAAATGATGTTTTCGACCACTTTTTGGGTTCGCCCATGAAGGACGGATTCGGTGCTGTTGACGGTGGATTTTTGCGCCTCCGCTTTTTGCGGCACAAACACAATAGAGGACAGCATTCCAATCACCAAAAAAATCGAATCGGTGCGTCATACTTTTCATAAATTCCTCCAAACAAAACTTGATTTTTCGCGCAAATTTTTTCCGTCAAGATTAAATCCATTCACCAGCGCAACGGCCTTCTATGGGCGCGGCGTCAGGCGGAGGAAGCGCTGTTTTCCTTCCGCATCCGACAGAATTATGGCCAATTGATCTTGGCCTTTGCCGCTGGATTCTCTCATTGTTTTGAATTCGTCGTCGGGTAATGGCCGCCATTCTCTCAGACATCAGATCGAACGTTGCCTCTATTTTGAATCTTCCGACGGGACTAGGAAAACGAATCGGACTCCGCCGTCAAGCAAAGATTCGGCGAGAATCAAGAGGCTCTTCCATTCTCCGCCGGCGCCGGAGGAACTCGGTATTACGGCCGCAAACTACTAAAAATTGGAAGACGGACAACGGCCCGCCCGAAGGCGTCGGGACTTCGTTACCGGAAAAAAGAATAACCGAATTCGAGACGGAATCAACGTTTTTTCAAGAAACATCTTTTTCAATTTTCTAGAATCCAATAATTGTCTTCCCTTGTTTTTGTCGATGATGAGATTTTCAGATTCGGTTTTGGGATGCAATCGTTTTCTCTTGGGGGATTTTGTAAGTGTTCTTTTTTCAATGGTTTTGACGGTGGACGGTTTGTTGAGTTTTGTGGAGGAAACCTCGGATGAGGCGGTTGTCGGCGGCTTGCATTTGGGCGCGGTTGGAGAATTTTTGCCAGAGGGCGTGGCGTTGTTTGGGGTTTTTGCGGAAACGGATTTGTTGGAGAACGGTGAAGGGGTGGGTTTTGAGGTTTTCGAGGTCTTGGTAGGTGGCAAGTTTTCTAGTTGGTTGGATTGTTGTGGAAGAGCTCATAGAGGTGTAGGGCAACGGCCTGGTCGATGTTGATGGAGTAGTTTTGGGGTGTTGGTGGGAATTGTGCGAAGGTGGCAGCGGGAGAGTTCGCGGTTGGTAAGGCCGCTACTTTCTCGGCCGAAGACGAGGGCGATGTTTTGTTGGGTTGGAGGCAGTTTTGCGGGGAGGTTTGGGCAAGGGAATGGGGGCGGCGAATCGGTTTCTGGGGCTGACGGTGTCGCCGATGACGAGGTGGAATGGGTCGACGGCATTTTGCAGGATGGAGTGGGAGTGGGAGCGGTTCGCTGGGCGGCGGGGTTTTGGAAGTTGCAGGGGTTGACGAGGGTGGAGGTTGGGGATGTCGAAGTTGTTCATGGCGCGGGCGCCGCCGATGTTTTCCCGGAGGGATGGTTCCACTAGGACGACGCGATAGTTGAACGGGGGAGTTCGCATTGATTTATGGGGTTTTATTTTGGTTGTTTTGGCCAAAGAATGGTCGGGGCGGGGAGATTTGAACTCCCGACCTCGTGGTCCCGATCCACGCGCGCTGCCAGACTACGCTACGCCCCGATTGGCTATGGCGGAGGGAAGATTGCCTTAAGGGGAGGGCGATTGCAACGAAGATTTTTTGGGAAAAAACGGTGTTGGTTGGTTTGGGTTTGGTTAGCGCTGACGGTTGTGGATGGGAAGGGTGCTTGACTTGCGCGGTTTTAGGGAAGAGGATTGGGCGTTTGGCGATGCGGAGCAAGTGTTATTCCATTCGTCGTTATAGGAGGGGGATGTGCGGCATTGCTTTTTTTGTTGGGGTGTATTTCTGCGTTGCCGGGGTTTCGGTGTTGATTCATCGTTTGCCTTTTTTGTCGGGGCTTCGGATGGGGGCTTCTGCGAGTGAGATTTTTCCGTTTTTTGCTTGGACGCTTTACTCTGTTCCGCCGAGTTGGGAGAAGACAGATTTTGCCGTTGTGGTTCATTCGGCAGGCGGGGAGGCGGTTGGCGAGGCGGGTTATATGGTTCCGCGGGGCATTAAGTATAACAAATACTTAAAACGCTTGAGGTGGGTTGCCGAAGAATGCGTTCGGCGGCCGGAGCGGTGCGAAGGCGTTGTTCGGCAATTGTTGTATCCGATTGTTCGGAGTTCCTTTGGCGAAGGCGAAGTGGAGTTTAGCCTTGTTCGGGTGAAGATAGATTTGCGGGAAATTCGGGTGGATATTAAAAAGATTGCCGAAGGAAAGGCGGCAAAAGTGGATTATTATCGGGTGGACAAAACGATTGGGCGTTGGAGGATGGGCAAGCAGGCGTCTGCCGGCTTGGGTTCTTTGTTGTGATTTTTGTTGGGGCGGAGGGGGAATCGGTGGTGAAAGTTTGTCAGATGCTTCGGCGGGTTCGTTTGTTTTGGACGGTGAATCCCGGTCCGCCTCGCACTTTGGCGGGTTTTCGCCGCGCTGCGGTTGAGGTTGCGTGGTTGGCTCGCATTTTCTATTTGATATTGGCTTTTGGGATTCATACGAATTTCCATTATACGCGTTTTTTGGGGAGGGGGGAGCCGAGTGATCCGTTGTGGCCGATTGCGTGGCTGGGTTATTTGTTTGGCGATGGTTGGGTGGGGCGGGCATTGGGCGCGCCGATGATGGTTTATGTAGTTTCTATTTTTGTTGGGTGGATGGCGGCGTTTTTTCCGGGCTTTTTGGTTTGGAGGCTTGGTGTTTTTCTTTATTTTTTCTTTTACGTTGCGTTGGAAAACTCCTATGCGGTTCTTCATCACGCCCACCATTTTTATGTTTATGTTAGCTTTGCGCTGGTGTTTTTGCCGGGCGCGGTGGGAGGGCGGAGCGGGATGTCGAGGCAAGACGGCATGCGGTGCATTCAAGTTTTTTGGTTGGCGCAGGCGGTTCTTTTGCTTGCTTATTCTTTGGCGGGTTTTTGGAAGTTGGCGGGCTACGGCTCTGGGTTGGCGCTTTTGTCGGCGGATGGATTCATTCGGGTTTTGTTGAATCATTGGGTGACGAATCAGCCCCCGTTGCTTTTGTCTTTGTATCCGTTTTTAGTGGAGCATGGGGCGTTTGCTCAGTTTCTTTTTTTGTGCACGGTGTATGTTCAAGCGGGGGCTTTTGTGGTTTGGTTTCGGCCGCATTTGCATCGGCCGCTGGGCATGGCGTTGATTGTTTTTCATGTTGGGGCGGAGGGGTTGGTGGGCGGGCGGTTTGATTGGGGCAAGGTTCTTATAGGGTTGTTGCTGGTTTTTTCGCCGTTTGCGCCGGAGCGGTTTTCGTGGTTTGGCGCGGCGCAGTCGCTTCCGCTGTTGGGCATTCCTTTCCGTTTTTACGCTCGTTCTAGAAAAAGGGGGAAGGGAAAAGCGGCTTGTTTTGGCAAGAGGTGTCGCTAGTTTGAGGGATTATGTATTGGAGGATGTTTTTGTCGTTGTTGGCTTTGGCACCGCTTTTGGGGTTGCGGGGGCAGGTAACGGTGGAGTTGGAGTTTGATAAGGATTTTTACATAGCCGATGAATCGATGACGGCGAGTGTGCGGATTACTAATTTTTCGGGGCGTTCGTTGGTTTTTGGGCGGGACAATGAGTGGTTGAAGTTTTTGGTGGAGCAAGAGGATGGTTTTCTAGCCAAGCAAAAGGGGGTTGCGCCGGTTGTGGGCGAGTTTGAGATTCCCAATGCTTCGCGGGGTACGCGCCGGGTGAATTTGGCTCCTTACTATAAGATGGTTTTGCCGGGCAGGTATCAAGTGACTGCTTCGGTGTTTTCCCGGGAGTTGGATGAGGTTCTGCAAAGTTCGCCTGCCCAAGTGAGTATTATTCGCGCCACGACGCTGTGGCAAAAAGAGTTTGGCATTGCCGTTGGGGAGGAAGAGGGAAAACCGAGTTATGAGATTCGCAAGTATGTTTTGATTCGGGCGTTGAACAACGATCGGCTGGAATTATACGTGCGGGTGGCGAGCCGGGATGATTCCAAGGTTTACGGCGTGTTTCCGGTGGGCAATTTGGTTGCGTTTGGGTCGCCAGAGGCGCAAGTGGACAGGCAAAGCCGGTTGCACTTGCTGCAACAGTATGGAGCGCGAAGTTTTCGATATCTCGTAGTGACGCCGGAGGGCGAGTTAAAGATTCGACGGAGATATGATTATACCAAAAGCCGTCCTCGATTGGTTCGCAGCGAGCAACACGGGATTGCTGTTCTTGGCGGGATTTGGGTGCGAACAGCGAATGATTTGCCTCCCTTGCCCGATTCTTTCAAGGACAAGGGCGAGGTTCCGGCTCTTGAAGGAGCGCAAGACGCAAAGGAGAAAGCGCGGGATTGAGTTTGTCGGCGCTTTGCTGTTTTGTTTGTTTGCGGTTGCAGGGGCTGGGTTGGCCAAGTTTTTAAGGGAAGGAAACGAACCGGCTGATGACACGCCAAATTCTTCAAACGCGTTGCCAAGCCTTATGGTCATTGGCCAACCGGTCCGTCCGCAAATTGTTCCCCTATTCAATTGGCGCGGTCAAGCCTTTTCAAAGTTATTGGAATAGGTCTTCGCGGTTGAGGGATTGGGCTTCGATCATTTGAATGACGGGCAGGCAGCGGGCGACGGCGTTTTGCCGGGTTTGGCCGGGAAAGGATTTTAGTTCGATGCGGCAGGCGGCCATTCCCTCGCCGTTGCGGTCTTTTACGGGAAGGGTGAGGGTGATAGTTTTTCGGGTTTTGGCGAAGTAAATGTTTCTGCGGAGGATGGAGTCCAAGACGGCTTCGTCGGCGGATTGCCCGATGCGCTCTTTTTCATTGCTGGCGATGACTGAGGCCGGGCTGTTTTCATTGCGTTTGGCGTAGAGGGATATCTGGCGGAGACGGCTGTATTTTTTCATCACTTGGTCGATGATTCTCTGCGCGGCGATGATTTGGGGGCGGTAAGTGATTTTGGCGTCGGCAAAGTAGGCCGTGGTGTCCGCTTGGGTGAAATAGCCGATTTTGCCGGAGGAGAATTGGGTGTCGATAAGCGTGGGAATGGTTTCTTCGTCGTTCAAGCGCAGGGAAATCTTCGGCCCTTCGCATTGGATGCGCAACGTGTGCCATTGCCGCGGTTGAATTTTGCAACGGTTGCCGATTGGCTCTTGTTCTTGTCCGTTGACAGTTTTCTTGAAGAGAAACCATCCGCCGAGGGTGTCGATGCGGACGGAATAGTAGTTTTGCGGGTTTTGCCAGCGGAAAAGGACGCCGGCGGACTGCGCTTGCTCGCCTTCCAGAATTTTGAGGCGGATGGAGAGCTGGAAGTTTTCGAAGTTTTCTTTGGCGTAAAGGAGCATGGGGAAACGGTTTTCGGCGGGAATTTGAGACATTTGGCCAATGACGTTTTTGCGGTTGGCCTTTGGCGCCAGCGGGGAAATTTGCGTCATAGCGGACGGCATGTTGTCGGTGAGAACGTTCCATTGCGCCGGTGGCCCTTCGCCGACCAGTTCCGGTTGGAAAATTCGATTTGGCCCGTTCAAAGCGGCGGCAGAGTGTTCGAGGGAAATCACCGCGCCGCCGAGCGAGAAGCAAATTCCAAAAAGCGCGCAGATGCACAAAAAGGTTCGTCGCATAGCCGGAGGATAGCAAAGAGCGGGGAGAGTTCGAAGGGATTTTCGGTTCTTTGCGTTCGCGAAAAAGAGAAAGCGCTGACCTTGAGGCTGATGGGGAAGGCAAGTTTTTCTTGCCAAAGGCCGGCGCTTCTCTAAAATGGATTGCCTTTATGTTTGGTTTGCCAATAACGGATCGCGTCGGATTGGAAGTCGTTGTCTCTCTCCCCGCTCCCCGCGAGGAGGGGGGGAAATCTCCTCCCGCTTGGACTTCTCTGGTGCCTTTTGTCCTTATCATCCTTATGTTGTATCTGATTTTGATTCGCCCGCAGCAGAAAAAGGCGAAGGAGCATTCGCTACTGCTTGCGAAGTTGAAAGTCGGGGACAAAGTGACCACTTCGGGGGGCATTGTGGGGACGGTGGTGAGTTTGAAGGACAAGAGCGTCGCCATTCGCTCGGCGGACTCTAAAATGGAGATTTTGAAAAGCGCCGTCGCCGAAGTCGCCGAAAAAGGCTCCAACCAATCCGGCTAGACAGTCAATTCATGAAATCAGGATATTATTGGAAGTGGCTCTTTGTGATTTTTGTCGTCGCTTGGGCGATTTGGGAAATCAATCCGCCGCAGAGCCGAAATTTGGTAGATTTTTTTGCCCAAAACGCCGATCGAAGCGATCCCGTCAAAACAGGGCAAATCGACTCCATTCTTGCCAAAGCGCGCGATCTGGAAACTCAAAATCCCGGCCGCAGCTACGCCAACCTCTTGGACTCCGTCGGCACGAACAACTTGGCCGCTCTTTTCCCGAACATCAAAATCCCCGAAGCCGACATGCTGGGGCAAACCAACCGCGCCGTTCTGAACCAACTGCAGAAGAACGCGGCCGGCCAAGTTCGCCTCGGACTAGACTTGCAGGGAGGCATTTCGTTTCTAGTGGCCATGGAGACCGACAAACTGCGCGAAGACCAAGAAAAGACCGCCGTGTTAGCGCAGGCCATTGAGGTGTTGCGCTCGCGGGTCGATAAATTCGGAGTGGCCGAGCCAACCCTTCAAGCCGTCGGCGAAGACCAAATTCTCATTCAACTGCCGGGTCTTTCCGAAGTGGATTACGAACGTGCGCGAACCACTTTGACCAAAACCGCTTTTCTGGAATTTCGGCTAGTGCACGAGCAAAGCGCGCAACTTCTGGCCGAAGACGCTCCTGTTCCCGGCTACGAAGTTTTCAACGCCAAGAACCCCGGACCAAGAGAGCCGAAGCGCTATTTGGTCAAGAAAAGCCCCGAGCAGGGATTGACTGGAGCGCATTTGGAACGCGCGGGCGTGCATTTTGATTCCGTGACGGGAAAGCCGGTGATTAATTTTCGGATGACTTCCGAAGGCGCCGACATTTTTGCGGACGTCACCACCAAAAGCGTCGGCCGCCAACTGGCCATTATTTTGGACGGCGAGTTGGAGTCGGCGCCGAACATTATCCAGCCCATCGTCACCGGGAACGGAGAGATTTCAGGAGATTACGACTACCAAGAAGCCATCGCTTTGTCTCATGTGTTGGAAAATCCGCTGGAAACTCCGGTAGAAATTGTGGAGGAACAAACGGTGGAGCCGACTTTGGGGCGCGATTCCGTTCGTTCGGGGGTTCGGGCGTCTTTGGTCGGCCTGCTCTTGGTGGCGGTGTTCATGGCGGGATACTATCTTTGGACCGGGTTGATCGCCAACTTCGCCTTGTTGTTAAATCTCGTGGTTTTGCTGGGGGTGCTTTGTTCCATTGAGGCCGCGCTTACGTTGCCGGGGATTGCGGGCGTGGTGCTGACGATTGGGATGGCGGTGGACGCCAACGTGCTGATTCTGGAACGCATTCGGGAAGAACTTCGGGCGGGCAAGTCCACACGGGGTGCTATTGACGCCGGCTACGGCAAGGCCTTTGGCACGATCTTCGACGCCAATGTCACGACGTTGATCGCCTCCGTCATTTTGATTTATATGGGCAAAGGGCCGGTGAAGGGCTTTGGCGTGACGCTGACGATTGGCATAGTGGCGAGCATGTTTACGGCTTTGGTGGTGACGCGTTTGGTGATTCAAGGTTTGCTCGCCGCTGGGTTGTTGAAGTCCGTTTCGATGTTTCAATTGAGATTCCTGCACAACTGCCGTTTTGACTTTATGCGTTTGTGGAAGCGGTGGTTTATGATTTCTTGGGCGTTGATCTTTCTCGGCTTTGGCGTCGGCTTGTATCGCGTTGCGCAAGGCGGCTCTCTTCTTGGGGTGGATTTTGCCGGCGGCGTTTCTCTGGTCTTTGGATTCGAACAGAAGGCGGAAGTGAAGGAACTGCGTCAAGCGATGGCGGAGCGGGGCGTTGCCGACGCCCGGATTTCTTATCAGCGGGATATGGGAAGCGGCGCCGAGACTTTGAAGATTGCCAGCAAACTTGGGGATGGCGAGGAGATCGCCGAATTGGAACGGGAGATTGCCGGCTTGCTGGAAGAAAAATTTTCGCAAGCCAACTTTGAGCCGGTGACGACGAGCAAAATTGGCGGCTCAGTAGGGAAAGAGATTCAAAAGTCGGCCATTCAGGCGCTGTTGATCGCTCTGTTGGGCATCTTGTTGTATGTCGCTTTGCGCTATGAATTTTCTTTTGCCATCGGCGCGGTGGTGGCGGTTGTTCACGATATTTTGATGACTTTGGGATGGTTTTTTCTAACGGGCAGAGAGCTGAACGCGCCGATAGTGGCCGCGATTTTGACGGTGATTGGATTTTCCATCAACGACACCATCGTCATTTTCGACCGCATTCGGGAAGATTTGAAGTTGGGCACGCGCGGAACTTTTCGGGAGATTATGAATGCGGCGATCAACAAATGCCTCAGCCGAACGATTATCACCTCCGGCACTACCTTCTTAGCGGCGGCTTCTTTGTATATTTTCGGCGGAAGCGTCATCAACGACTTTTCCTTCACCTTCCTCATCGGCATCATTACGGGCACTTACTCCAGCATTTACATTGCTTCCTCCATCGTTCTGTGGCGAACCAAAGGGGAAAAGCCGGACCTTTCCGAGCCGGCGCCGGATGCGGTACTTGAATCTTCTCGCCCCTTGTCTTCGCCGCGGTGAATGCGCTGATTAGGCGGGCATTTTACAGCGCTTCATGAATTTTCGATGGTCAACGTCATTGCAACAGCCTTCCACGGTGCAGAAGCTGGTTCGCGACCTAGGAGTCTCGGAGTTGACGGCGCAATGCCTTGTTAATCGGGCGCTGACGGACGTGGAAGAAGCCGGGCGGTTTCTCCAACCTCGACTGAGGGATTTGTCACATCCGTTGGAGGTGCCCAACATGGAGGCGGCGGTAGATCGGCTTTTCCAAGCGCGAGAGGCTGAGGAAGGCATTGTCGTATTTGGAGACTACGACGTGGACGGCGTGACTTCTATGGCTCTTTTGATTGAGGTGATGGAGGAGTTTGGTTGGCGGTTGAATTTCTACTTGCCGCACCGCCGCAACGAAGGCTACGGCTTGAGCCTGACGGCGGCGGGGAATTGTTTGGAGCGATTCTCGCCAAAGCTTGTGTTGGCGGTCGATTGCGGTTCTACGGCGCGGGATACGGTTGCGTTCCTTAATGAAAAAAATGTGGACGTCATCGTGTTGGATCATCACCAGATTTCTCATCCGCCGCCTTCGGTTGTCGCTTTGGTAAATCCCCAAGTTGACGGCGGCCGATTTTGCGAGCTGAGTTCCGTCGGCTTGGCCTTCAAATTGGCTCATGCGCTAGTGATGCGGTGTCGTCATCTCAATCAACCGCCCTCGGCGCACGACTATGACTTGAAGCCGTTGCTGGACTTGGTGGCTTTAGGCACAGTGGCGGATTTGGCGCCTCTTGTTGGGGAAAGCCGTATTCTGGTGAATTCGGGCTTAAATCGACTCAATCAAACCCGGCGGCCGGGTTTGCTGGCGCTTATGGAAGTCTCCCGGATGCGCGGCCGGATTGACGTGTCCGGAGTCAGCTTCCAACTGGGGCCGCGAATCAACGCTTCGGGACGGATGGAAGACGCGGTTGATTCGCTGAATTTGCTTCTTTGCGATGACTTGACGGCCGCCAAAGAACATGCGCAGAAGTTGGATGATTACAACCGGGAACGTCGGCAGGTCGAGAGAGAAATTGCCAATCAAGCAATCGCCGGGATTCGCGGGCGATTTGACGAGCGAGAGGACTTCGTTATCGTGCGCGGCGATCTAGACTGGCACGTTGGCGTTGTCGGCATTGTGGCGTCCCAAGTGCAGCGAGAGTTCTATCGTCCCGCAATCATTCTCGGCGGAGAGGGAAGTCAGTTGCGGGGATCCGGCCGAAGCGTGGAAGGCTTTGACTTGGCGGCGGCGCTTCGGGAATGCGGCGACTTGCTTGAAAATCACGGCGGACACGCGCTGGCGGCCGGCTTGTCCATTCACCCCGAAAATCTCTCCGCGTTCCAACGCCGAATCAACGACTACGCCAAACGGCATCTTTCCCGAAAATGTTTGACCCCGCTCCTTCGCCTTGACGCCGAAGTCTCTTTGAGCGCTATGTCGCTGGAACAGATGGAAGAGTTGTTTTGCCTTCGTCCATTTGGAGCGGGCAATCTCCCGCTTCAGTTTGCGGCGAAGAAAGTTACGCTCCAAAGTCCGCTATACCGAATGGGCAAAGAAGGGCAACACGCAAAGTTTTGGGTTGCCGATGGAAAGGCGAACTGCGAAGTGCTTTGGTGGAATTGCGGCGAAGCGAAGGCGCCGGACGGCCTCTTTGACTTGGCCTTTGCGCCCCAGATCAACGATTACAACGGCCAGCGATCCGTTCAACTCAAACTGCTCCATTGGCGGCCCGTTCGTTGAAAAGCATTTTGATTGGCGCGCGTCCCCACATTCCAAATTCGCCATTCGGAATTAAATAAAAACTCCGCTTTGGAAAAAAACCGAAGCGAAGTTGCTGGAAAAATGAGGCCGATTTTTAGCGGCGGCCAAAACGCAAAACGCAAACCACGAGCCGATTAAACAGCGGCTTGGCGGCGTTGTTTCTTTTGCATCTTTTGGAAGTGGCGGCGGAGAATGACAAAACCCAAAGCAAACAAGCCGAAGACAAGGGCATACTCCTCCGGTTCAGGGATGACGGCGCTGTGGAAGCGCAAAGTCACTCCAGAGGCAAAGTTCGGATCCGTTCCCGCGAAGTGGTTCACATTCCCGCTAACAAAATCGCTAACCGGCTTGTTTATTAACAAACCCGATCCCGTCCAAGAAGACGCCTGCCCACTATAACTCCCATAGTTGAAGCCGCTGCTCACCCGAATGCCAATGTTGTCGGCGACATTCTGATCGTTCATAAACATCCGATTAATCGTGCGGTTGACGGGCGTCGTGCCGATGGTGATGGTCGGCGTGTTCGTCGCGCTGGCGGCAAAAGTGATGTCCGTTCTGCCTCCGCCCGGAATTCTGGCTCTCACCGAAGCGATGTCTATGGTGTTGGTGCTGGAAAAGAGAGGAGAGAGCGTGATTTGCGCGCCGGAAGGATGATTGGCTTGGTAAATGTCCCTTTCCGTTTGCCAACCATCGGCACTGCTGTGCGTAGTGGCGGAAGTTCTTAGAGTGGCAGGCGAGGCGATGCTGGAGCTGCCGGAGAAGATCCAGATGCTGTTAGTGGGAGTGTCTTGGCTGGGATAGACGTCGATGATCAACTGCGCCTGGGCGTTGTCCCCCCCCCCCCCCCCCGCAGATGCAGGCGACGGCCACGAATAATGATAGTTTTCGTTTCATAAGAATCTAGTTTGTTGTCAAAAATCTCTTTGTTTCTAATCCTTCCTCCGCAACGAGTCAACCCCAAAATCCACAAAAAAATAAAAAAGTTAAGAAAAATTCATTGGAAAACGGCAAAGTCCGCAAAAATTCCGCTTTGCTCGTTGCGAAAAGGAAAGTTTTTGCAGCGATGGACGGCCAAGCGGCCAAGGGAATTCCTTGGTCAAACAAAAGCCGCGGCTCATCGGGGCGGCAGGTTTTTGGAAAAAAAGGAATTGCGCCCGCATCTCATCAAAGCGCTGCTGTTCGTGAGGACACACCCTAGAATCTACTTTGCCGAGAGGTTGAGAAAGATTTTCGCTGAGTATTCCGTCATTCCGATTGTCGGGGCGCTATGATTGGCTCTCCCGATTCGAAAGCTGGCTCGTCGGCAAACCGAACTTCTATTCGGTGAAACCGGTCTTGCCTCCACTGATCCTCGCGGAGAAGCCAATTGCGCACAAAGGCGGCGACGGTTTTTCGGGCCGGCTCTCGAACTAAGTCGATTCGATCTTTTTCTCCGGCGTATTGCGAGAGCTTGGCCGTGAGGCTTTTTTCCATAGCCTCCAACTGTTCGCCGGCGTTAAACCGAGCCCAGCCGTTCCGCGAAGATTTAATCATTTTCCCGGTGTCGATGCTTGGCGGAAGACTGGGGTGGATTGGAGGCGCCGTCACCAAGCAAGTCTGATTCGAAACTTCCAAATTCCAAACTTCTTCCAACCGCAGGTGATAGCGATAAGTGACCGGCACGGAAATTTCGGCGACGGTCGTTCCCAAAGAAACATAATCCCACCCAATCCGAAGATTGTCTTCGGAGCGAAAGGTTTCGGTGGATTGGAGGACAGCGAGTTCGAGGCGTCCGGATCCGCTGTTTTTGATCTTGGGAAGCGAGGCGAGGAAGGTTTTGGTAATGGTGCCGCTTCGAAATTTCTCGGCAATGGCAACGGCGCTATCCGACGCGACGTTCACTGCCTGCGCCGCTTGTCCAACAGCGTCCCGCATCGCAGATTGGCTTTGATTCCATGCGATTAGTCCGACAATCGCCGCAATGATCGCCAATCCGAGCAACGCCAAAGGCCATCGACATCGCATGAGAATCTGCGCGGCGGCGCTACTGGAAGGCAGACGCCGATGGTTTGGATTTGCCTGCGGCTCTTGTTTGGATGAAGATTTCATTGCCGACGACGGCTCCTTGTTTGGAACCGGCTGAATTGGGCTCACTTTAAACTTAATGTTGGGAAATCGTAAAGACAGAAGCCGCGCCTGCCGAGGATTGCGGATGGTTGGGGGTCTCTGACTTCGCGGCCGCGCGGATTCGAGTGGACGGCCTCCAAGTTTTGCGCCAAGCAGATCGAAAGGCGGAGAAAGTTCCTTGCCGGATGCGCTTTCGAATTTGCCGCATCAAGTTGAGATAAAAATAAACGTTGTGCAAACTGAGTAGTTTGAGGCCGAGAATTTCCCCAACGTTCAGCAAATGCCTCAAGTAGGCGCGGCTAAAGTTTTGGCAGGCGTAACAGCCGCAGTCCGGCTCGATGGGCAGGCCGTTTTCCTTTTCTCGTCCGGCCTTGACGCTGATGCTGCCTCCTTTGGTGAACGCCGTGCCGTTTCGCGCCAGACGGGTAGGAAGCACGCAATCAAACATATCCATCCCGCGGGCGACAAGTTCCACCATTTGTCCCGGCGTGCCCAGCCCCATCACGTAGCGGGGTTTGTCGGCGGGAAGGTGCGTCTCGGTTTGTTCGACGGCCTCCATCATTTCCGCTTCGGTTTCGCCAACGCTCACTCCGCCCACCGCATAGCCGTCAAAATCCATCTCGACCAGTTTTTTGGCGCAAGCCTCGCGAAGTTGGCCATGATTGCCTCCCTGCGCAATGCCAAAGACTTGCTGACCAAAAGCGCGTTCCTGCCCGCGGCAAACTTCTGCCCAACGCAAAGTCCGCCGAACCGCCTGCTCTATTTCCCGAATTGGAGCGTCATGCGGCGGACAGTGATCCAAAGCCATTGCCACGTCCGAGCCGAGAATGCGCTGAATTCCCATCGATTCCCGCGGCCCCAAAAAAAAGGAGGCGCCGTCCAAATGCGATTGAAAGTGGATGCCGTGAGGATGAATTTTTCGGATTTTGGCCAAACTAAACACTTGGAAACCGCCGCTGTCCGTAAGAATGGGCCGCTCCCAGCTCATAAAGCGGTGCAATCCGCCGGCCTCGGCAATCACGTTCATTCCCGGTCGAATCGCCAAATGATAAGCGTTGCCGAGGATCACTTGGGCGCCGCATTCCACTAACTCGCGATTGTCGAGCGTTTTGACGCTTGCCCGCGTTCCTACGGGCATGAAGGCCGGCGTTTCAATGGCGCCCCGAGTCGTCCGCAAGCGGCCTAAACGCGCCTTGGTGCCGGCGTCTGTTTGGAAAAGCTCGAACATTCTCCTTCCCGCCGCTTTCCTCTCGACAAAGACCAATTCCGCCGCCCGCTCAATCTTCTTCCCACCGCAAAACGGAAATGTCCTTCTTGTTCAGCAGGAGTTTTTTATGCGGATGCCGAGGCAGTTTGACGCTTTTTATGGGATTTTCCTCCAAACCCAGCTGATATAAATTCGTCGCATCTCTGGGCAAAACGAGATTGGTCAACTGGTTCTCGCCAATCAGTAGCGACCATAGATTGGGCAAGCTTTCGGACAAATTTAGACTCGTCAACCGATTTTTATCTAGACTCAACCACTCCAACTTTGCGGTTGTCAAAGGCAAAACGAGATTAGTTAACTGATTTCTTTCCACTCTTAACGATTTCAAATTAGGCAAACTTTCCGGCAAATTTAGACTCGTCAACCAATTTTGCTCCAGACCTAACCGCTCCAACTTTATGGCGTTCTGGGGCAGAACGAGGTTGGTTAACTGATTTCTCTCCACGTCCAACGATTCCAGATTGGGCAAGCTTTTAGGCAAATTCAGGCTGGTCAACCGATTTTGATTCAGTTTCAAACGACTCAACTTTGCAGCTTTCCGAAACAAGATAAGATTGGTCAACTGGTTGCGACTGATGTCCAACACCTGCAAATTCGTAACGCTTTCAGGCACGGCAAAGTGGCGCAACTGATTGGATTCCAAATCCAAAGTCATCAACTTTGTGAACGTCGGGGGCACAACCAGATTGGTTAACTGATTTCGTTGCAAATCCAAGATCGCCAAGTTTGTAGCGTCTTCAGGCACCACAAAGTACGTGAGTTGATTTCCTCCTTGCAGCAATCCAGGGTTTCCGAGACTTAAAACCTTCAAATTTGTCATTCCTTTGGGCAAGGAGACGTTCGTCAATCGATTGTTAAAAACTCGCAATCTTTCCAATCTTGTCAGTCCTTCGGGCAAGGTGAGGCTGGACAAGCGATTGTCGGACAGCCACAAGACTTCCAACTTCAGCAATCCATCGAGGAAGATCAGGTTCGTGAGTTGATTGTGACTAAGATACAAATCCACTAAGTTTGTCATGTTGGGAGGTAGAATCAAGTTGGTCAGTTGATTCTTCCTAAGGTCCAAACTCCTCAAGTTCGTCATGTCCGGAGATAGCGTCAGATTGGTCAGCTGATTGTTCCAAAGTTTCAAATACCCTAAGTTCGTCAAACCGGTGGGCAAATTCAGATTAGCCAGTTGATTGTTTCCAAGTTCCAGAAAATCCAAATTCGTCAGTCCAGAGGGCAAAGTTAGGTTCGTAAGCTGATTGTCTCCAAGATTCAACATCCCCAGATTGGTCAATCCGGCGGGAATAGTGAGGCTGGTCAGCTGATTGCTGCTTAGATTGATCTCTTCTATCTTTGATAGATTTTTAGGAAAGACAAAATTGGTCAAGCCCTTGCCGGAGTAATCCAGCGCGCTGGGCGAGCAAGCGGCGACGGCAAAGAGAAGAAGAACCGCAAGCGCTTCGGCCCGGTGAAAGAATCGAAAGGCAAAGGCGGCAAATCGACGGCTTGTCGGCAAGGTTTGGACGCGCGCTTGGGAAGAGGAAAACTGCTTGTTCCTTTTGGTCGGTTTCACGAAGCGAGATTTTCGCGCGCATTCCAGCGGAAAGGCAAGCGGTTTTCTCCCGCAAGTTGGTCGCTTTGGGTTGTCGATCAAAGCGATTTGTTGTGAGCGGAGAGGTATGCGGCGACGCCTTCGGTGGTGGGAACCAGGCCGTCTTCCCCTTTGTGCCAGCCGGCGGGGCAGACTTCGCCGTATTCCTCGACAAATTGAGCGGCTTCGACAATGCGCAGATGCTCGTCGATGTTGCGGCCAAGAGGGAGGTTGTTGACGGTTTGGTGTTGGACGACGCCTTGTTTGTCGATGAGAAAGGTGGCCCGCATGGCGACGCCTTCATTGGGATGCTCGACGCCGTAGGCTTGGGCGATCTCGTGTTTGACGTCGGCAACGATGGGGAATTTCACCGGGCCGATGCCGCCGTGTTCGATGGGAGTTTTTCGCCAAGCATGATGCGTGAACGGCGAGTCAATGGAAACGCCGACAATTTCCACCCCCAAGTCCGAGAAACTTTCGCTGCGATGATCTAGGGCGATGATTTCCGTCGGACAAACGAAGGTAAAGTCCAACGGCCAAAAGAAGAGGAGGACGTGTTTGCCTTGCAGGTTGGAGAGTTGAAAATCTCCCTTGATGCTGCCATCGGGCATGGCGGCGGCGGCGGTAAAATCAGGGGCGGTTTGGGCAACGAGAACGCTCATATTGAATTGCTAAATACTTTCTTTCTGTTTGTTGTTTTCTCGGAAACTTGTGGCCGAGACAATCTAAATGTCAAAAATATAAAGTTGTCGGAGGGCAAAGACAAGTCAAAAATGTCTCCGCGTCCAATTTATGGTTTTGGGAATGGTAGACTTGGCTTTTTGCCATGCCTTAGCGCATTGGGCGGCAAAGTCTTTTCGTTCTTTATGGATTTTGCCAGCCGCCCTAGCCTCGACTCAGTGAATCAAGATTCCATAGACCGCAAAGAACGATGGGCGCGAAAAACAGGCGGGAAAGAACGAAACCAGCTGGATTTGGGATTGCGTCCCCCAGTTTCCTTGCAGGAATGGCGTCTGCATATTCCCGGCCAAGTGGAGAATCCGGCGAATCTGGGTTGGGCGGATTTTATGAGTTTGCCGCAGTTTCGGACATCAGCGATTTTCATTGCCTCACAACTTGGAGTCAATTGGGCATGGAATGGCGGGGGCGTTTCATTCTTTGCGTTTGCCAAATGAGCGCGGCCTAAGCCGGAAGCCGAACATCTGCTTTTCAAGGGATGCGATGGCTATTGGAGGAATAATCCCATCGAGGCTTGTTTGGAGGAGTCTGTGCGGATTGCGCATTCTACGAGCTGGGAAGTTCTGGGCTTTGGGGAGTTGAAAGGCTACTCGAACCCGGCAAATCCTTGGAAGAACGGCTGGTTTGCGGAATCGAGCTTGCCGTGAGTTTGGTTTCTCCTTTTGGGCTGGCGCTGGAAAATCGGCTCTTCCCTTGCGGGCGCGGAGAGGATAGAGTTTTGCCTATGAAAATCTCAAGATTGTTATGGCAATACTCGATGGCTGGCTGGGGTTTGTTTCTTATGCTGTTCGGCCAGAGTTTCATCGCGCTGGGGGAGGGTTCAAAGGATCTTCCGGATTGGAAGGCTGGAGATTGGGAGACTCTTTTTGACGGGGAAAGTTTGGAAGGCTGGAAGAGGACGGATTTTGCGGGGCGCGCCGTTCCCAAAGTGGAAGGAGGCAAGATACTCATTCCCGCCGGCCTAGCTCTGAGCGGCATCCACGCAACCAATCCGCCGCCGAAGATGAATTTTGAGCTAACTTTGGAAGCGAAGAAAATTGAAGGGAATGATTTCTTTTGTTGCTTGACCTTCCCCTACGGAGAAAGCCACTGCAGTTTTGTAGTGGGAGGATGGGGCGGAGGCGTCGTCGGCATTTCAAGCGTTGACGGAATGGACGCCTCGGAAAACGAAACAGCGGATTACATGGCTTTTGAAAAAAACCGCTGGTATCGCATCACGGTTCGAATCACGCAGGAGAAAATCGAAGCCTGGATCGATAAAAACAAAATGGTGGATTTGAAAACCGCGGACCGCAAAATTTCCATGCGCTTTGGAGAAATTGAGGAGTCAGCGCCTCTGGGCATCGCCACATGGATGACTTCCGCCGCCATTCGCGATATTCGGATTCGAAAAATCCCGGAATAATTCGATTAGCCGGACGCCGCAATCGTTTTCAAATCGGCCCGAACCGACTCATAAGTAGTATGGAAGCGCAGAACGGCCTCCTCCGGCTCCGTCCCCCATTGTTTGCAAGCCTCGAGGTAAACTTCAGGCCACCAATTCCGATGGTCGGTAAGCCCGTCCTCCTTCCACTTTTTCCAATCCATCAGAACTTTTGACCAGCATTGATCCCCGTAGTCCACCGCCCTTTTAGGATCGCCGATCTGGGAAAGATACCAATCCCGCCCAATCCGGGCATGAAGCACTTCGTCCGCCCAGTCGTAGTCCTGAAAAAGCGCCGACAACGGATTCTGCGAATCCTGCGCCACCTCCCACTCAAAGCGTTTGCCCGTCCGAGACATCAACCCCTGCTCAATATAGTAAAGGACGGCATGCCGCTCGATAGGACTCAGCTGCGTATTCAGAGCTAATGACCATGTGAAGTTCACCATTACTTTGCGCCAATCCACTCCAAGATGATTGAATCCGACTTCCCCCATCATCGCGTGCCGGGCTTCGTCCCATAACTGGCGCGTCATATCCCGATAGTAGCCCCACGGTTTGCCCTCTGTTTCGACAATAATGCCGGCCATCATTTCCGGCACGTCCATCTCCCGAAGCCGTTTGTAAAACATCATCAAAGTCTTCGGTTCGGGCGGGAATGACTTGTCATATAAAAACGCCTCGGCGTTTACCCCCATGTTGTAAGGATCAGGAAATCGCTCGTCTCTTCGAGGAACGGGGTTGTATCGCCAGGGAGTTTGAGAGTATTGCCTTGGCGGCGCCTTCGGCGCGTGCTTTTTTCGCGCTCCGTTCAGCCCGCCAGAGGCCGCAAGATGCTGATCCAAGCCCTGTAGCCAAGACGATGCCTCAGCGCGTCTAGCCTCGTTTACCAGCGCGTCCAAACACGACCGGCCGTAACCCGCCATTTCCTTCACTTCCAACAAAGCGAATTTGCACACACGAACCGAAGGGGCATCCGCCAGTGGATTGGTCGATTCAATATGTTCTTGGAGAGACTCTCGCAAAGATGGAATCGCTTTATCGTAAATGCCCAACAGCCTCTCTTCCGTGCCGGGAGCGCTAATAATTTCGTCAAAGAAAGTGACAAGATTCGGATCGGGAACCTTGTCCAGCCCCAATGGAGGCTCGCGCATTTCGGCGATTCGGATTCGCAGGGCGCTGACGTGCTCGGCGCATAAATAGGCATGTAGAGAAAATCCCATCTTCAATTCATAAATCGGCTCGGCCGTAATATGCGCCGTGAAAATCCCATGAAGACGCTTGAAAGCGTAATGATACCGTTTGAGGCGAGAAACGCACTCATTAATGGATAAACCTGATTTCGTCGATTCCTGGAAACTGCACAAACCGCTCAAAGGCGGAAGATTCTTATAGCTGCCATATTGCTGAATCATATAGTTGGTATAAATTAGTATAAATTGGTTTTCGGAAATGGAAAAAGGAAATTGTTTATACAGCATTTAGAACATTTTCGCCTTCTTCGTAACAGTGTTTGTCAACGTTCCAAAAGAACATTTTCTGATCCTCCACTTTGATCTCGCCATCCATTTTTTTTACCGAGAGCACAAGATAGGTAGTGTCGGGATAAAACGGCTCTCCTTTGTATAAGGCTTGTTTAATGTCCTCCTCAGAGAAATAAGCGTCTTTATCAATATGGGAATGGTAGATAACGGCGATGCGCCCTTGGATTGCCCTCAATATTTTATCCACTGCGATATGATCCTTGGAACCGATTATATAAGCGGTTCTAGAAGTGCGGGGAAATTGCATGGGCGAGTCTTTGTGAAGCGCGTCTTGCATGTTTTGACACGGATAAAACCGTGTCCACGCGTTCGATTCTTTGGGGCCAAGAATCATGCCGCAACATTCGGAAGGATACTCTCTAACGGCGTGATCGTGGATTTCCTTAAGAATGGATTGAGAAATGTCGAGGATTCGGCTCATGGAAACAAAGAGGTGCTCAGGTATTTGTCGCCTCCGTCGGCAAAGATGACGACGATCAGCCCTTGCGCAAGCGTTTTGGCCACCTCAACGGCCCCATGCAAGGAGGCTCCCGCCGAAGGCCCTACCAACAGTCCCTCCTTCGCCGCCAACTCGCGGGCCCAAGAATAGGCCGGTTCTGTCGGAACTGTGATGAGTTTGTCGTGAACGGCGGGCTCGTAGATGCCCACGGGAACCGCCGTGTCCATGTTCTTCCAGCCTTCGATGCCGTGAAACGGCTCCGGCTGCAGAGCAACGGTTTGCACCGCCGAAGATTGCTCCTTGAGGAAACGCCCCGCGCCCATCATTGTGCCGCTAGTTCCCAAACCGGCCACAAAGTGAGTCACCTCTCCGCCTGTGTCGCGCCATATTTCCGGGCCGGTCCCTTCATAATGCGCTTTCCAGTTAGAGTCGTTGCTGTATTGATCCGCAAAAAAATAACGGGACTCCTCTTTGGCAATTAACTCTTCCACCAAGCGCCGCGCCCCATCTGAACCTTCCAGCGGATCGGAATAAATGATGTCCGCGCCGTATCCTTTCAGAATTTTCTTCCGCTCCGTGCTGGCGTTGCTCGGCATCACCAAAGTCACCGGAAAACCCAAAACCGCCCCAATCATCGCAAAGGCAATCCCGGTATTGCCCGAAGTCGAATCAATCAAGCCCCGCTCCCTTGTTAACTCGCCCGAAGCCAAAGCATCCCGCACAATGCGAAGCGCGGGTCGATCCTTGACCGAGCCTCCGGGATTGAACCACTCTGCTTTTGCCAGAATCCGAACCTTTTCGCCGATCTCCGCCGGCAACACTCGCCGCACCTCAAACAAAGGCGTACCCCCAATTCGATCCAAAATAGGCGACTCGACCTTCTTTCGGCCCTCGACAATGTCTACAACACTTCCCAAAATCAAAAGCGCAAAGATTAACCGATCCAACGATGCTTGTCCACACATATGTGAAATTCCCGGGAAATGCCTTCCGCATCCGCTGCCAGCCAAAAAAACCACAAACACCGCATGCCCTCAAAAAGCCAATCTCTCAACTCATAACAAACAAACCATTGCCCGCCCTAACAACCTCTCTTCGAACTTCCCAAAACAAGGTTGTCGCGCTCCCTAACCTTACTTAGAAAGTTTTGCAGCTTAAAAAAGAATCAGAATCAGTCCCCTTTCTCAAACCAAACTGCCGCCAGAAGCATATCGACAAGCTCGGCCTTCTCAGGCTCGGCCTGCCAAGAGTCGAAGTTTGCCAAGCAAAGAAAACAAAGGAAAAACAACAAAATCGGAGGTTTTCTCCATCCCCAGTTCCTTCCCAAATCACAAAGCCCAATCTTGCTCTCTCCTTATCTCATGCCTCCATAAATGTTCGCCTAACAGCCGGCTAAATATAGCCAGTTGCCCAATACTGCGGCACAACGAATTAGAAAAGATAAAGGCGACAATAACAATTGAAGAGTGATGGTAAAACAAGTTCCCGCATGGCAATCTTATGATGGTTTTTCCCGTTCCCTGAGAATGAGCCCAGCATCCAAATGCCAAGTCTAGTTCCCTCTTATATGGACAACTACTTACTCGGCTGTTGAAGCCTAAACATTCGTCATCGCGCTCTATGCAAAATGAAAAAAGTAACTTACTCGGTTGTTGGATTGGGGATTTCTTCTTTTGTTTGCGCTGGCTCTTCGGCTTGGCGGGCTTTTGTGCGTTCTTTGCGCTGGCGTTCCATCTCCATCTCTTTGAACACCGGATTGCGCGCCATCTCTTCTCTATAACGCCGCTCATGCTCTCTTTGCGCGCGCCATTGTCTATCTTGTTTAATTATCTGATTGCGGCGGGTGGCTACTTCTTTGTCTTTGCCGTCAGGTTCTCTTGCCCAGGCTTCGGCTGCCGCCGCCATTTCTTCGTCAATCTTTTTGAGTTCTTCAATCAAAGGCGCGTCTAAGTCTTGATAGCGTTGTTCTTTGGCGGCGGCGATTTTCTCTTGTATCCAGCTTTGGTCTTCGGGGTTGTCAAGAGGGATGCCGATGGTTTGGGCGGTTTGCTCGATCCACTCAATATGATCGGCATGCCAGTGGGGGTCTTCGGGGTCTCCTTGGTCTAGTTCTGTTTGAGAGAAGTTGCGGCGGTCTCGCAAGAAAGCGGCCACTTCTTGCCAAGGCTCCGGCTCTGTTGCCCAGCCTGTTTTGATTTCATCGATTGCGTCAGCTGCTTTTTCTTCGGCAACGGTGGCCGTGTTAGCAGGCAGGTCTTGAGGGCGATATAGATTTGTGTTTCCTGTGCGATCAAGTGCCTCCCACATGACATCTAGATACTCACCATACCTCCGCTTCCTTTGCCTTATAATCCAGTCGTCCAAGTCAAGTACAGCTCGTCTCGCCGCATCTGAATTCTTATACTCTGCTATTCGCTTTTTGCTCAGATCAATCATGTATTCTCCGTCATCCCGGTAAGTTTCCAGATGACTACCTCGCGGACTGTTCTCGTAAGTTTTTTCTTTTTTCAGTTCTGCTTCTATGGTTTTGTCCCCCTCAGTTTGAGAATCGATAAACGAAGGCAATTGCCTTCTCATTCCAGCAAAATGATCGACCTTCTGCTCCGTTTTCGAAGTGGCCGTTGTTTCTTGGTTTGGGGCTGTCGGTTCGATGGCGGTTATCGTTGTTTTTTCATTGCTGTGAAATTTCGCCAGCCAGAAGATTCCTGCCAACGCTGCCAAACCGATCCCGATAATTGCGTAACCTTGCTTTCTCATAGTCATAGACTCCTCTTTGCTTTGTGTTTTCTACTCAGCCATCTTAGTCGTCGTCCGTCTCGTTGGCAAGACAATCTTGATACTGAGCATTTGCTGCATCCCTCTGTTTTTCAAATCTTTCCTCTACCCAATCCAGACATTCGTCGCGCCAGTCTAAAATTTCATAACGTCTACTAATTACATCAGCACGGTAAAGAATCCACGCGATTTTCGCTTCTTAAAGCGCGAATTTCTTTTAGTATTTGCCTCGATTTTGACAAGTAAGCGGGATCATGTCGATTTAAGAAGTTACGTTTGCTCCACAATCTTGCGATTTTGATGCCGATCTCTCCGATTTTATCCTCCGCTGCGTTTTTCGCGTCATTGAACGGTTTACTTTTCGCATTGTAAGCATTTTCGATTGCTTTTTGCCAATTTGAGTGTGAATTTTTAATTCCTGGCATTATTGCATCAAGATACTCTTGACAGGTAAGTGTCCCGGGCGGAATTGGTGGGAAAGAAGGTTCTGGCACAGGGCCAGGATCGGGTAGGTCTGGGAGATCTGGAAGATCCGGGATGTCGGTAGATTGCGCTGTCGGCCCGGTGGTTTGGGTTGTCAAGGCAACCACGATTATTGCTGCAACCACGAGGATTGCCGTTTTTCCGCTGATCGGGGACTTGGTGGGAGTCGCCGATTTCACAACTACTTTGCGTTGTGTGTTGTTTGCTTTGGCTACGCGAGCCAACCAGTTCCAATAAAAAGAGGATTTCTTCATGTCGTCCAATAAACACACTGTTGTTCTTTCTGATTCATGGCCGTCAGGCCTGACCAATTATTCTCTGACGGAAAAACACGAAGAACTCCGCTTGTTTGCCGAAGCAACCGGGAAAGAGCATATCGGCTCTCCCAAGTCAAAACATCAAACTATGACATCTGAGCAGAAGACCCGATTCTCACGGAACCCCACATCAGAAAATAATCGATCAAGAGCGAGAAAATCACAAAGCAACTTCGAGCGCAAGCTTTTCTTCTCGATTTTCCAAAGAAAAGTTTTGGTTGGGAAAGTGTGAATTTTCTTTGTTATTTCGCTGTTTTGAGATTTTTGAAACACTGGCCGGAGAATTTTTTTATTTTTTTCTCGCCGCGGATTGGCGGAACTTGGTTTCGGTTTGGGGAGGGTTCTGTATTTTTTAGCATTGGTTTTATTTTGCGTTGGGGAGGAGGGCGGCGGCGTGTTTTTTGGCGGCGGGGATTTTGCCGCCGAGCATGCGGGCGAGTTCGTCGATGCGTTGTTTGGTTTTTAGGGAGAAGACTTGGGTGAGGGTGCGGTTGTTTTTGGAGGTTTTGACGACTTGGAGGTGATGGTTGGCGTTGGCGGCTACGGGGGCGAGGTGGGTAATGCAGAGGATTTGGCGGCGGTTGCCGAGGATGCGCATTTTTTGGCCGACGGCGTGGGCGGTTTCGCCGCCGATGTTGGCGTCCACTTCGTCGAAGATGAGGAGGGGGATGTGGTCTTGGGCTGTGAGGACGGTTTTGATGGCGAGCATGACGCGGGCGATTTCTCCGGAGGAGGCGATTTTTTTGAGAGGATGGAAGGGCTCGCCGGGGTTGGGGCCGAAGAGGAATTCGATGCGTTCGGCGCCGGAGGGTCGGAGGCGGGCGGTTTCTTCGGTGTGTTCTGGTTCGGTGGGTTGGTGGGGGATGAGTTGGACTTCGAAGCGTCCATTGGAGAAGCCGAGGTCTGTGAGTTGTTTTCGGGAGGCTTTGGAGAGGGATTTGCCTTTTTGGGCGCGAACGGCGGTGAGTTTTTGGGCGCGGGCGATGAGTTCTGTTTTCAGTTGGGCGATTTGGCGGTCGATTTGTTGGACTTGGGTGTCTCTGGATTCGAGGGATTTTAGTTTTTGGCGGGCTTGGTTTCCGAATTGGATGATTTCTTGGATGGTGGAGCCGTATTTGCGTTTGAGGGTTTGGAGGCGGTTGATTTGTTCTTCGAGTTCCGCGAGGCGGTTGGGATCGATGTGGACGGTGTCTAGGTAGCGGGAGAGTTGGGTTTGCCAGTCGTGGGTTTGTTCGGCGAGTTGGGCGTGGGCGTCGGCGAGGGGTTGGGTTTGGGGGTCGAGTTGGGTGAGTTGACGGAGTTCTCGGCCGATTCGGGCGAGTGCATCGGACAGGGAGGGTTCGCTGGTTGGCTCTCCGCTGTTCCAGTTGCTTTCTGGGTTGCCGAGGGTGTTGAGGATGGTTTGTCCGAGTTGGCAGATTTGAGCGGCGTTTTGGGCGCGTTGGTAGTTGTTTTCGAGGGTTTGTTCGTCGAGGCGGGGGAGTTGGGCGTCGTCGATTTCCCGGGTTTGGAAGCGAAGGAGGTCTATTTGTCGGGCGCGGGCTTGTTCGTCGGCGAGGAGGGTTTGTTTTTGGCGAAGGAGGGTTTTCCATTGGGTAAATTGCTGGGTGTAGGCAAGTCGGTTGGGGGTGATGCCGGCGAATTCGTCTAGAAGTTCGAGTTGTTTTTGGTTGTGGAAGAGGGATTGGTGGTCGTGGGGTCCGTGGATGTCGACGAGGTGTTGGCCAAGAGCCGCGAGTGTGGAAAGCGAGGCGGGGGAGTGGTTGACGAATTGGCGGTTGTTGCCGGCGGCGGTTACGGTGCGGCGAAGGAGGAGTTGGGCGTTTTCGCAAGGTTCGAGGCCGTTTTTGGCGAGGAAAACCTCAATCGGCGCGTTGAGGGAGGAGATGTCGAAGATGGCTTCGACGGCGCAGTTTTCGGCGCCGGCGCGGATTAGTTTGCGGTCGGCGCGTTGTCCGAGGAGCAGGCTGAGCGCGCCGATGATGAGGGATTTGCCGGCGCCAGTTTCTCCCGTCAAGGCAGTGAAGCCTGCCTCGAATTCGAGGGTGACGTCGTCCGCCAAACCAAAGTTTTTGATATGAAGCGCGGTGAGCATGGAGGAAAAGATGGAACCGAGGAACAATTTTTGTGTTATGTTGACAGACAATCTTACCGGGCGGTGTGGTTCAATCAATCTAAATCCGGCCGGCGGCGTGGAAAAATCATTGCATGGCATTTCGATTTATTTTCTTAGGAAGCGGCACTTCCCAAGGCGTGCCGATCATCGGCGCGGATTATCCGCCAAAGTTTTTGGCGAATCCCAAGAATCATCGAATGAGGGCGTCGATTTACGTGGAGGCAGATCATGTTCGTTTGGTGGTGGACACAACGCCGGAGTTTCGCCTGCAGATGCTCCGCGAAAAGATTCGACGGTTGGACGCCGTGCTGATTACCCACGGGCATGCCGATCATATTATGGGGATGGACGACTGCCGGCGGTTTTGCGAAATGCAAAATTGTCGGATGCCTCTTTACGCCAATGCGGAAACTATGGAGGCCGTTCGGCGGGTGTTTGCCTACGCATTCAAGTCGAAGCGAAGGTGGCGCGGATATTTTTATCCGGACCCGAAAATCGTAGACGGCCCTTTTGAAGTGGGAGATTTGGCGATCACCCCCATTCCGCTTCCTCACGGCCGGATGACGACTTTGGGCTATTTGTTTTGCCAGCAAGGGAGACCGAAGCTGGCCTACTTGACGGATTGCCGAGAAGTGCCGGAAATCGCCTTTCCACAACTGGCGGGCGTTCCCGCGCTTGTGTTGGACGCCCTCCGCAAGAGGCCGCATCCAACGCACATGTCTTTGGACGAAGCGCTGGCAGTCGCCCGCCGCATTCGGGCCGAGCAGACTTGGCTGACGCATTTGACGCACGACTACGATCACGACGCGGATCAAGCGGAACTTCCGCCAACCGTGGCTTTGGCCTATGACGGCCTGCAAGTGAGCCTGAATTAAATTTCTTGATTCCTTTGCGCAAAAAGTGAAAATCAATCCGGCAAAACGCGCAAACTGCCAAGTGCCAGTCGCGCGGGAAATACCTTGACCGGCCATAACGTTTACTTTCTTAATTAAGTGCCGGCCGCGCCGTTGTTGGAAACGAGAGCATTGGTTGGATGTTGAATAGAAAAATCGCTTTGAAAGAATGGAAAAGCATGCCGTTAGCGGTAGCCGTCGCGTCTTTGAGTTGCGCGCTTTTCGGCGCTTCTGCTTCGGCCGGCGAGTCTGCGGAAAGCGAGTCCGTAGTCGTCGTTTTTAACCAAAACCTTCCCGATTCAGAAGCCGTTGCCCAACACTACGCCGCCAAACGCCGCATTCCCAAAGATCGGATTCTTGGCTTGGACTTGCCGGACAAAGAAACCGTCTCCCGCGCAGTCTTTCAAAAAAAGTTGCAACTTCCGCTGGCGGCAATTTTTCGAAAACGAGGTGGTTTGAGTTTGAAGACACAGCGAAGGAAAAAGCGGAGGAAGCCGTTCCTCAAGTCAAAAAATCCTCCATCCGCTACCTGACGCTCTGTTACGGAGTGCCGCTTCGGATTCAATCCGACCGAACCATTCAGGAAGAAGGAATGGAGAAACTTCTGCCCGAAATGCGGCGAAGCCAAGCGGCTGTGGACAGCGAATTGGCAACACTCCCCAACCCTTTGAAGTTGTACGGCTGGCGTCCCAATCCGGTTTTCGGGGCTACCAACTCGCTGGCAATCCGGCCTGAAAACGGGATTTTGATGGTAGCGCGGCTGGACGGCCCCTCGCCGCAAATCGCCAAATGGCTCGTGGATATGGCCATCGTTGCGGAACAAGACGGCCTTTGGGGGCGGGCTTACTTCGACCTGCGCGGATTGGAAAGCGGAGAGTATAAACAGGGCGACGATTGGATTGCCCACGCGGCCGCCCTCAGCCGGCATCTTGGTTTTGAAACCTACGAAGACCGCAACCCCGGCACTTTCCCCGAAACCTTGCCGATCAGCCACGCGGCTTTGTACGCCGGTTGGTATGACGCCCACGTCTCCGGCCCTTTTCTTCGGGAAAAGGTCGAGTTTATGCCGGGTGCCGTTGCCTATCACCTGCATTCTTACAGTGCGTGGACCATCCGCTCGAAAACCGAACGATGGGTGGGACCCTTGCTGGAAGCGGGAGCAACCGCCACAATGGGCTGCGTTTACGAGCCTTATTTGGCATTGTCGCCGCAGCTGCATATTTTCTTTGAAACCCTGTTTCGCGGCTTCAGTTTCGGGGAGGCCGCTTACGCTTCTCAACTGGCGCTCTCTTGGCAGACGACGGTGGTTGGCGATCCGCTTTACCGTCCCTTTGCCAATCTGCCCGCTCTTCAGGCAAGACTGCAACGGGAAAACAGCCCTTTGCTCGAATGGCTGATCCTGCTGAACATCAACCGGGCCATCGCCAGCCAAATATCGATTGACCAAATTTTTGAGTCCATCAAGAACGACGCCGATGTTCAAAAGAAAATTCAAAAGAGCGCGGTGCTAAGCGAGAAGTTGGGCGACCTATTCTACGAGCAAGAAAAGCGCGACGAATCCGCCCGCCTTTATCGGCAAGCGATTCAACGAAGCCCCTCGCCGCAGCAAGATCTTCGAATTAGCCAACGATTAGCGGCGATCCTGCAGGAAATGGGCGAAGAAGCCGAAGCTGTTTCCGTGTATTTGAATCTGACCAAACGGCATCCGCATTTCGCCGGCAAAACCGAAACATTGCGCAAAGCCCGAAACCTTGCCGAAAAACTGGGCTTGCGGGAAAAACTTCGCGAAATCCAACGACAACTCTCCGCCGATGAGGAAAAAAGCAAAGCCGCCGACCAATGAAGAGAAGCGGGCAAGAGGCAACTGAACCTGCGGACTCTTTGGTTTTCGTTTCTCATTTCGGATGATGGAAAATTTCGCTTCCCTGCGCGATTTCGAGGCCGTTTTGGCCCGCTTGATGGATCAAGAGGCGGAGCAAGGCTTTGATTTCTTTGCAATGGACGATGGCGCTTTTGGCCGGCTGGCGCTCGCCTTGTTTCGGCTGCAAGTTCAATCCAACGACTGCTACCGGCGTTTTGTCGAGTATTTGGCAAAATCCAACCCGAAAACGCCCGCGTTTCCGGCAAGGCAAAAGGCGAATTGGCGGCAGATTCCCTGCGTTCCCACTTCGGCGTTCAAAGAGTTTGAGATTACTTCCCTGCCGAAGTCGCAACGATCTTTCGTGTTTCAATCCAGCGGGACCGCAGGGCAAAATCCAAGCCGGCACTTTCATTCCAAAGACTCTCTCGCTCTCTACGAAAAAAGCCTCGCCCGTTGGTTTTTCCATCATTTTCCGCCAGCGAATCCAGAGGCTGAAAGGCTTTTCCTCTTGACTCCTCCGCCAATTGAAACGCCAAATTCCTCTCTCGTTCACATGTTGGAAACAGTGCGCAGTTGGCAAGGTTTCTCAAAGTCTGTTTTCTATGGCCGATTGGTTGCGGGCGAAAAATGGGGGCTGGATGCGGACCGTTTACTGAAAGACTTGCGCACAGCCTGCCGCCGAAATTCTCCCGCCGCATTGCTGGGAACCGCCTTCAACTTCGTGCAGTTGCTGGACGCTTTGGCCGCCGGCCGCCAAACGCTGTCTCTGCCTCTGGGAAGCCGACTGCTGGAAACCGGAGGATACAAAGGACAAACCCGCGATCTGACAAAAACCGCGCTTTATCGTAAACTAGAGGCCTGCTTGGGAATTCCTTTCAGCCGGATGATTTCAGAATACGGGATGAGCGAATTGTCTTCGCAGGCATACGACGGCCGTCTCAACGCCGAGGATCCTTGCCTCCGCGCCCGTCGTGTTCCGCCATTGAATCCAGCGCGGCGCTTCCGGTTTCCGCCGTGGGCGCGTTGCCAAATCATTGTCCCAGAAACAGGGAAAGAAGCGGCGGAAGGCGAGGCGGGGTTGATTCAAGTGTTCGATTTGGCAAACGTCTGGTCGGTCATGGCCGTGCAAACAGAGGACTTGGGACGGCGACTTTCCGGAGGCATAGATCTTTTGGGACGCGCGGCCAACGCGGAAGCGCGAGGTTGCTCCCTGATGCCGGAAACCTAAAAAAGAGAGAAAATGACGCTGGAAAAAATGCCGAATTACTTTTTGGCAGACTTGCCGGAAAAAGCCTCCCTAACGCCGTCAATCATCGCCCAAGCATGCGACGCCCTGCGGCAAAACCGCCGCCGCTATCTGTTGGAACGTCCAACCGAAAGCCTGCTGCGAACGCTGGGATTAGTGGCCGAAAAATGGCTCGACAACGATTACCCAATTCGACGGATGGCTTTGGAACGCGGAGCGCAACAATCCGGCTTTCCGCCTTCCTCAATTCAAAAAGGTTTGGACAGCCTGTTCCGAGAGATGACTCCGGAAAACCTCAACCTCCTCCTTTTGCAAGATTTAGGCCACGTCCGGCGTCTTGATTGCCCCAGCTCCAACGAAGCCGAAAGCCGCACCGGCCGAAAAAGCTTTGCCGTGGGGCCGGAATTGATCGCTCACATAACCGGCGGCGCCATCCCCAACCCGGCGATCCTCAGCATCACTTTGGGGTTGCTGGCCCGCTCCGCTCAATTCGTCAAGTGCGCCCGGCATACTTCCTTCTTGCCTCGACTCTTCGCCCACTCGATTTATGAAACCGACGCCAAACTGGGCGCTTGTTTGGAAATTGCCGAATGGAAAGGTGGAAACCAAGCGCTGGAAACCCCGCTCCTGCAAAAAGCGGACTGCGTCACGGCAACAGGTCGCGACGAAACCATCCAAGCGCTGGAATCTCGATTGCCCCGCCGAACGCGTTTTCTGCCCTACGGCCATCGGTTGAGCTTCGCCTACGCCACCAAAGACGGCTTGGAAAACTGCTCTCTCAAAGCGTTGGCAGAGCAAATCGTGGACGACGTAACACTTTGGAATCAAAATGGCTGCCTGTCGCCCCACATTGTTTACGCTGAAAAAGGCGCCGCCCCCAGCCCAGACCAACTGGCTCAAGCCATTGCCGAAGAGCTGGATCGCCGCGAGCAATCCGAACCGCGCGGCCCAATCAGCAACCAAGCCGCCGCCATCATCGCCAACCGCCGCCGCCTCTACGAAATTCGAGCGGCCAACAGCCGGGAAACTCTCACATGGTCAAGCCGCGAATCCACCGCTTGGACGGTGGTCTTCGATCACGATCCCCGCTTTCAAAAAAGCTGCCAAAACCGCTTCCTTTACGTCAAAGCCGTCGATGGACTGACCGACGCTTTGAACGGCGCCGCCGAAGTCTGCGGGCAAGTCTCCTGCGTCGGCTTGTGCGCCTCGCCGCACGAGGCGCAATCCCTCGTCCAACAACTTGCCCGGTGGGGAGTAACCCGCATTTGCCCGCCGGGTAAAATGCAACAACCTTCCATCGCCTGGCGCCACGACGGACGCCTCAGCCTGGGCGATTTAATCATCTGGACGGATTGGGAACTATGAAGGTGGAACTGCGAAAAACCTTTCAATTCGAAGCGGCGCACCTGCTCCCATTCCTCCCCAAAAATCACAAATGCCGACGCCTGCACGGACACAGCTTCCAAGTGGAAATCACCGTCGCCGGCGAATGCGATTCCCGGCTGGGCTGGCTCATAGACTACGCGGACATCTCCAAAGCCTTCCAACCTCTGTGGGAGCAACTCGACCATCGCTATCTAAACGAAATCCAAGGCCTGGAAAATCCCACCAGCGAAGTCCTCTCCAAATGGATTTGGGATCGCCTGAAACCCAAACTGCCCCTGCTCACAACCGTCACCGTCGCCGAAACATGCAACGCCGCCTGCGCCTACCAAGGCGAATAGAGACTGTTCCCACTAACCGTAGCGCATTGAAGAAAACCTAGCAAAATCCCTTCCCCCGCTAAAACCGCCGCCCCGATAATATCACCAGCTCGCGGACAAAGACTAACCGCCAACCATTTTGACGACAAGCAAGACAAAGTAGACGAAGAATTTTTCATCCCAAACAACATAGCAATCCCAACAAAACATCCTCAACCTTTCTCCAACCCAAAAATCCACAACCAGCAACCAACCTCAATCGTTGACCATAAAGCTTCCATAAAAACACTCCACCCCACCATTAGCCACTCCAACAACGATTCCTCCCATTAACCAAACCCCAACCAACAAAACTTTCTTTTTGACAACCGCAAGTTAGGATGGCGCGCTTCTTTGACGAATTCATCGAGCAACCCGATGACAACAAGTCGGTCAACTTCTTCTCTTCAAAACCCCAAACCCCTCTTCGCGCCCTTCGCAGTTTTGTTATCCCTTCCCATGCGTCATTCTTTATATTTCCCTTGCTTCTCTCATCCCAGACTTAGTGCCTGCGAAGGCCAACAACCAACCCCAACCGTTAACTACAAAGCTTCCATAAAAACACTTCTCCCATCACTAGCCATTCTCATTGCTACTTCCCTCTCACCTAACACCAAACCTCCCAGAAATATCGACCTATAAAACTTTCTTCTCCACAACGGCAAAGCAAAGGAAGAATTTTCCCCTCCGGGATTTCTCTTTTTGACGCTCTTTCTTGCGAAATCAACATTTAGCGACTAGAGGTTCCCAATCATGAATTGCAATCGGCAAGTTAGGATGGCGCACTTTGCTGTTCTCAATAAACTTTCTTTCCTGTTTTCTCTCCTTTTATATTTTGAGGTTGGACGCGAGATGGACAAGAGACTGCTAACAAGCCATATCATATTGCGAAGCACTGCTGGACGCCGAGCGAATAAAAGTTTCTCCAAAAGCGTAAATCACCTTGCCGATTGGATTATGGACTGATTTCCAATTGCCGATTCTTGGGATTTAGAAACCAATTCGTTAGACGAGGATGGACTTCCTTTGCGGTCGTTTATTAGCGATTTCATATCCAGGAAAGATGGAACATGATAAAGATCTTCCCATCGTTTGTGTCAAAACTAGAACAACAGGCATCGACAATACATCTCTTTTATCTGTGTTGGTAGTTGTGTCGTTTTCTTCTTTGGTTTGTTTTGGCGCAAAGCCAAGGGCAGTTGTGTATTGATGTCCACCATAGCTAAGACAACGCCGACATGCTCTGGGTGTTTAGCGGTTCTCCCGCTACGGCGACCCAAAGTGTCCTCCAAAGCATCCCCACCTCCGCAATCTCTAATCATTACCATAGCCGAGAGGCTTGGGAACTCCTTCAATAACGGACATATTTACGATGCCAACAAGCCCAGCAATACGAACTTTTCATATTCATTCTTGTTTGCTATCTCTAAGACCCAAGACATCGATTCGGCAAGAAAGAGAATTCTGGGAGGAGTCTGAACCAACATTCCTTTTGTTGCTAGTGTCCTATGGACAACGATAATCCATACGATGTCGTTGGGATGAGTGTATCTGGAAGCAGTTTGTTCTATTTCACCGATTAGACTTCTTCTTAGGTAAGAGCGGGCTAGACAACAAATCCATTAGCGACTTTTATGCGCAAAGCGACAGTAATTCTGGGGTCTCTATTAGCCCAGAGAGCAGAGGCCTACGAATCCTTCTTAGCGGTGAATTCCAACCACTCGGTGTGTGTTGTCAACGACAGCCAGATCATCCCCGAACCTGAGGAATACGCATTTATGTTTGGTTTAGTTGCTTTGGGTTCTATGATTTTCTGTCGCCACTTGATGCAAATGAAATGTTCCCAAGCAATCACAACTCTCTAGCTGCTGCCAGAAACTTGTGATTTGCGGGACCGTGGTGTGCGATTTGTGATTAGCGACGGATGATTTGTGGTTGGCAAATGGCGGAGATTGCTTTTTTTTCAATATCGTTTCCAAGAGAGTTGGGAAGCGGGAATTTCTAGAGTTACGAATTTGGAATTGGGGATGACGAATTGGCGGTAGGTGAGGTTGAAGTGGAGAGCGAGAGGATTCCGGGATATGCGGTTGGGCTAGGGGCCGTTGTCCATAAACTAAACGAAAATTGAATTTTCCTTCGATTCAGGATTTCGCAAAGCGGGGGTTTTTTGTTTCATAACGAGTGGTAAATTGGGATTGGGGAATGTGGAGTGGTTGCTTGACGTCTTTGGGGCGGATTGGGTAGGATAACTCGCTTTGTTTTGGATTTTGAGTTCATGGAATACAAGAAAACGCTGAATTTGCCGAAGACGAGCTTTCCGATGAAGGCGGATTTGGTTCGCCGAGAGCCTGCGCGTTTGGCGCGGTGGGAGGCTTCGGGTTTGTACGGCCGTCTTCGGGCTATGCGGGCGGGCGCTCCCCGTTTTGTGCTTCACGACGGCCCGCCTTTTGCCAACGGAGACGTGCACGTTGGAACGGCTTTGAACAAGGTTTTGAAGGACTTTGTGGTCAAGTTTCAATCGATGATGGGCAAAGATGCGCCGTATGTTCCGGGTTGGGATTGTCATGGCTTGCCAATTGAATTCAAGGTTGCGCAGGAAATGCGCCAAAGAGGGGAAAAGGACTTTCGGCCGGCCGAAGTGCGTCGGTATTGCGCCGCTTATGCGCGGAAGTTTGTGGATTTGCAAAGACAACGGTTCCAACGATTGGGCGTTTTTGGCGACTGGGGGGCGCCTTATTTGACGTTGGACAAAGAATATGAGGCGGAGGAGTTGCGGTTGTTTGCCGAATTGGTGGAGCAGGGTTTGGTGTATCGCGGGAAGAAGCCGGTGTATTGGAGCATTCCGTGCCGCACGGCGTTGGCGGAGGCGGAGGTGGAGTATCGAGATCACCTTAGTGAAAGTGTGTTTGTCAAGTTTCCGGTGATTGGTTTGCCGCGGACGTTTGCCGTGATTTGGACGACCACGGCTTGGACGTTGCCCGCCAATCTGGCCATTGCGTTTCACCCAAAGCTTCACTACGCCCAAGTGTTGGCGGGCGAGGAGACGTTTTTCGTTGCGGTCGGTTTGCTGGATTCTTTGGCGGAGAAGTTTGGTTGGACGGATTATCAAATTGTCCGAACTTTGGAAGGCGCGCAGTTGGAGGGAATGGAGTATCGCCATCCATTTTGCGAGCGGAGCGGTCGGTTTTTTCCCGCAGAATTTGTGGAGGCGTCGGCGGGGACGGGTTTTGTTCACATCGCGCCGGGGCATGGATTGGAGGATTACGGGCTAGGCAAGGCGCATGGTTTGTCGGTGTATTCGCCGGTGGACGATGATGGGCGGCTGACGCGGACCGATGATCTCCCTGTGTCCGAGCAGATGGGAGAGGAACTGCTGGGGAAGTCGATTTTAGAGAGAAACGGCTCTAGCGAGGCGAACCGGGCGGTTCTGGCGTTGATTCAATCCCGCGGGGCGCTTTTGCATCAGGAGGCGTATCGGCATAGTTATCCGCATTGTTGGCGAAGCAAGACGCCGGTGGTGTTTCGGGCGATGGATCAATGGTTTATTGGAATGGATCGTCGAGATTTTCGCCAAAGGGCGCTTGCCGAGATTGAGCGAGTGCGGTGGTTGCCGGAATGGGGCAAAAATCGAATTCAAGCGGCGGTGCGGTCGAGGCCGGATTGGTGCATATCAAGGCAACGTGCTTGGGGCGTGCCGATTCCGGCCTTTTACGATGCGGCCGGCCGTCCGATTCTCAATGCGAAAGTGGTTCGCCGCACGGCGGCTTTGGTAGAAAAGCGCGGATCCAACGTTTGGTTTGAAACTGAGTGTGAGGCGCTTTGGGAGCAAGTGCGTCCGACGGATTGGGCGGGGGCGGAGCCAAATCGCAAGTCGGCAGAGACTTTGGATGTTTGGTTTGACTCTGGTTCGTCCTCGCGGGCAGTGATTCTGAAGAGGCCGGAACTGCGCGTCCATTCCCGCGAAGATCGCCCCGGTTTTCAAGCGGATTTGTATTTGGAGGGGAGCGATCAGCATCGCGGTTGGTTTCAATCCTCCTTGCTTCTTTCTCTGGCGGGCAATGGAACGGCGCCTTATCGCTCTGTCTTGACGCACGGCTTTTTGGTGGACGCGGATCGGGAGAAAATTTCCAAGAGCCGGCAAGGGCAAGGCGGCGGCCAAAAACCGCAAAACGCCAAGGCCTACGTGGAAAGGCACGGCGCGGACGTGCTTCGGCTTTGGGTTGCTTCGCAGGACTTTCGCAACGACATTGTGGTCAGCGAAGAGCGCATCCGAAAAGCGGGCGAAACCTATCGAGTGGTTCGCAATGCGTTCCGCTACCAGTTGTCCAATCTTTATGATTTTAATCCGCTTCGGGATGATGTGCCGGAGGCCGAATGGAATCGCATTGACCGATGGATTCTGTGGCGTTTGGGGCGGATCGAGACGGAAGTTTTGCAAGCCTACGAACGGCATGAATTCCATGCCGTCTGCCAAAAACTGTCGCAGTTTGCGACGGTCGATCTTTCGGCGATTTACCACGACGCGGTAAAGGACCGCTTGTACACTTTGGCGGCTCGGCATCCGAAGCGTCGCTCGGCGCAAACGGCTCTGCATCATTTGGCGTTGCAACTGAGCCGACTTTGGTCGCCTATTTTGGCATTCACCGCGGACGAAGTTTGGGAACATCTGCCGGGAGAAAAGTCGGTGGATTCAGTGCATCTTTCGCTGTTTCAGCCGACGGATTTGCCGCTTGGCAAAGAGGATCAAGAGCAATGGGAGAAATTATTTTCCCTCCGGGATCGAGCGTTGATGGCCTTGGAAGCCAAACGGCGTTCCAAAGAGATTGGCAAGCCTTTGGAAGCGGCCGTAGTGATTCAGACGGAGGACTCCGCCGCGTTGGAGCGGGACGGCTGGGGGGAGGACTTGCGCGAGGCGCTCAACGTTTCGCGGCTAACTTTTGTTTCCCGGAAGTCCGCCAGCGAACGCGAATCCAACAAACGTTTGCCCGAAGTTGACGGATCGGAAGACGTGCAAGTTTTTGCGGCCGAATCTCTGGGAATGCGCCGCTGCGAGCGTTGCTGGCGTTGGGAGTCCGCCCTCGGCGCCGATCCATCCCATCCGGGCTTGTGTTCCCGTTGCACCGAAGCGGTTGAGCATATTGAATCCTCTCCATCAGGCAAAACTCCGCCATCGGCTTAGGAATCGTCCAATTTGGATTGACTGCACCAACTAATTAGATTAGAATAAATAGATATGAGTTTGCAAAATCAAAAATCGTCAAGGGGGAAATTGTCTTGGCTGGAAAAAAAGATGCATTCCTCCCGTTACCGAATTCTGCGTCGTATTTTCCACTTTCTTCACTTTTACGTTCGCCCCTTGATGCTCGCCTTGAGCGCTCTTTTTTTGGCCGCGGCTTTTTATATGTTGACGGTGAACTTCCGTCTTGTGCGCTCGTCGCCGAAAGGTTTTCAACCCGTTATCCGAATAAGCGTTCTGGATTGGCTTCAAGCGCGGGCGCTGGGGCGAAGCGCCAAGGCCAGCGAAGCCAAAAACGACTTCACCGCCGCCAAAATGTCCTGGCAGCTGGCAACCGCCAATGATCGCGGGAATCGCAAATGGCTCCGCGGCTGGTTGGCCAACATCATGCATGAGAAACCTTCTTGGAGGCTGAGACGCGACTCGCTCCTTTACATTTCCCACCTTCAGTGGTTGTCTCAGACCAATCGCCCAATCAATCGCGCCGACTTCGCGCTGATTGCCAACGCTCTGGAACATTGCCGCCTTTACCCCGGTGTTTGGGATTTGTTTGAATTCGAGAAGGATTTCGTTTCCCCGGAAGAAAAAGCGCCGCTCCTCCGGTCTCTGTTTCACTTGGGCGATCACAAAAGGTTTCGGGATCTTTGGTCGGAGATTCAGTTGCAGACTCCCGGCTGGCTGGAAGACCCCTTGATGCAACTCTATCATCTGGGAAACCAAGCCATTTTGGAAAACGATCCCAGTAGCCTTGACGCCCTCAACCAGGCAGTCGCCGCCGTTTCTTCATCTTCTCCGCGCTATGCAAAGGCGCAACAGATCGCCCTGCGGGCAACCGTGGCCGCCGGCGACGTTCCCGCCAGCCGGAAGATTTTGGAAGACTTGCGACAGCGACAAGAAGCGACACTCCTCGATACTCTGCGGTTTTGGCAACTGCTCATTGCCGAGGAAGCGCCGAAGGAGATCGCGCAAGACTTGGAAAACAGCGGCGACCCGGTCAGCGAGCAAGAAGCCCTCCTCCTGTTGCAAATGCTTACAGATGCCGGTCTTGCCGAGGAAACCTACAAGACGGCCGAGAAAATGATCGGGCAAATCGGCGCCGACTCGCCCGGCCTCTGGCTCACTTACGGCGACTGGCTTATCCGTCAAGAAAAATGGACTTTACTGCGCGACTTGGCGCGGCAAGCCTCCGAAATCAGTAAAATCGAAACGATAGCGTTTTACTGGCAAGGCCTTATCGACCGGGAACGCGAACGCCACGATCAAGCCCAAGAACGATTCTTAAAAATCGTCGACTTCATGCCATCCACGCCGCAATCCGATCTGATTCGATTCGAACTGGCCCGAAGACTTCTTGCCTTAGACCAACACGCAACCGGAGACAAGCTGATGAAAGAAATGGACGGAGAAACCAACGAAAGCCGCGCTTACTGGAAGATGCGGATGGACTCCGCGCAGGATTTGAAAGCCTTCTCCCAAGCCGCCAAAGCCGCCTACGACTCCGACCCGGAATTTGACCGCCACATCTACAACCATCTCGACGCGCTGTTGCAAGAACAGAGAGAGCCGGAATTGACGCTCTCTCTCAGCGACAAATTGATCCAACGGCACCCTGATTTTATTCCCTTCCAATTGTTTCGCGCCCGCGCCCTGAGGTTGAACGAAAAACACGAAGAAGCCGAGGCCTTGACAAAAAAAATTAACGACACTCGCGCCAACTGGAATCAGAAAGTGGAGCAAGCCCTCTCCCAAGGGGATTTGGTGGCCTTTTTCCAAGTCGCCCAAACCGCTTACAATTCCGATCCTGAATTCGATCCTCATATCTACAACTACCTCGTCGCCCTGCTGGAAGGACAAAAAGAACCCCCATTGACGATCTCTCTCAGCGGCAAGCTGATCCAACAGAGGCCTGATTTTATTCCCTATCAATTGCTTCGCGCCCGCGCCCTGAGGTTGAACGAAAAACACGAAGAAGCCGAGGCCTTGACAAAAAAAATTAACGACACTCGCGCCGAAAGGATGCAACAAGTGGAGCAAGCCTTCTCCCAGCGGGATTGGAAAGCCTTTTCCCAAGCCGCCCAAGCCGCTTACGATTCCGATCCCGAATTCGAACCCCACATCTACAACTACCTCGTCGGCCTGCTACAAGAACGAAGAGAACCCGCATTGGCGCTCCTTCTCAGCGGCAAACTGATCCAACAACAGCCTGATTTGCCTCATTTCTACTTGATCCACTCCCACGCCCTTTTGCTGAACGAAAAATACGAAGAGGCTGAAGCCGTTCTCAAAAACATCTCGATGACGGAAGAAGCGGCGGAAACGCCCATGGCCAACGACTACAACATGGCTCTTTTCAAATTGGCCGCCGGAAAAGGCCAAAGCGAAGAAGTCCTGCGCCTCTACAAAACTTTGAATCTAGAAAACTACATGCCGGAAACCTCCCAATGGGTCGAAGAAACCATTGCTAAAATAAGCCAATCTGAGAAAGATGCGGGGGGGGGGGGGGGGGGGCCTTAATTGGAAACAGCGAGTGGGAGAAGTGGGAGTCCGTGGCGGGGGAAGTTAACTTCCGCCGGCCAATGGGTTCGGAAAGGACAAAGAATCCATCTGAAAATCCGCTTTTTGATTATCGGTTTTCATTTTATTTTGCGGTTGCGCAATGCTCGGCGAAGCGAGAATTTTTTTTTGACGGCCGTTGCCGTTCCTTTTCCCGCGTTCAAAATCTCTTGCGAAAGCGCCATTGCGTTCTATAACTCGACGGCGTGAAAGGGAAAGGAAAAATTTGGATGCCGGCGGTTCTGATGCTGGTTTTTGCCCTCACTCGCTGGCCCGGCTTGATGCCCGCAAATTTTAGCGCTGCTTACGCTTTGGCGTTTTGCGGCGGCGTTTACTTTGGCAAATGGAGCGCTTGGCTTTGGGTTCTGACCACGTTGTTGTTGACGGACGTTTTGCTGAACCTTCACTATGGGGTGCCGTTTCATTGGCATCAGATTTTCAACTACGTTGGCTACGTCGGCCTGATTGGAATGGGACGAATTCTAGGAGCGAATGCTTCTTCGCTAAGCTTGCTGGCCGGCAGTTTGCTTGGCTCTGTTTTCTTTTATTTGATAACGAATACCGCTTCGTGGTTTTTTAATCCTTTTCAGAACGTCGAATACACCCGCGACTGGGCAGGCTGGACAATTGCGTTGACTCAAGGAACTGCCAACTGGCCGGAAACTTGGGTCTTCTTCCGCAGTACTCTGGTTAGCTGCGGTCTGTTCACCGCTCTTTTTGTCGGCGCGATGAAACTGGCGGAAGTTCCGCAGGAAAAGAAGATGCCGGAGAGCGAATCTTCCAAAAGCCCCGCTTGAATGCGGAAATCGCCTGCGTCCTATTTTTAGGCGAAGAGTGTTTCGATGGGTTTTCCTAAACCGTCGCGCGTGACGTAGAAGGGGCGTTTCTCGACTTCGTAGGCGTGTCTTGGGGAAATGCCCATCGCTCGGTAAATGGTGGCGTGCAAATCTTCGATGACAACCGGGTCTTTGATGGTTTTGCAAGGGCGCTCGTCCGCCGTTTGGCCGTGGAGGAATCCTTTTTTTATGCCGCCGCCAAAGAGCAACACGCAACCGGCGTCCGTGAAGTGTCGATGCATCCCGTAGTGTTTTTCCTCTTCGATTTTTTCCGGCACAAATACTTGATCCTTCACCTTTTTGCCCGGTTTGCCTTCGGTCATCATGTCGCGGCTGAATTCGCTGGCCAGAATAATTAAGGTTCGATTCAACATGCCTCGTTCTTCGAGATCCAAAATTAGTTGGGAAATCGGGCGGTCAATTTGTTTTTTCATGTGGACGAGGCGTTGGTGGCCGTGTTCGTGCGTGTCCCAATTGAGGAAGGGGATGTATTCGGTGGTGACCTCGATGAACCGGGCGCCCGCCTCGATCAGCCGCCTCGCCAGCAAGCAGCCGAGACCAAACCGCCCTAGCGTTTGCGCTTCGTAAACGCCGTCGCGGCGACGCGATGCTTGAGACAAGGCGCCGGGGTCTACTCCCGGCGGCAGGTATTTGGCCAAGGATTCCCGCGGTTCCAAAGACAAGTCAAACGCTTTGGCGGCGGGGGAACTCAACAGACGATGCGCGTTGTCCATTGCTCGAATTAGCGACTCTTGCTGGAAATCGCTTCCGTGCCGCCCGATCGGGCTTGCGTCCAAAAGCCTCCGGTAAAGGCGGTTCCTGTTTTGAAATCGCCCGACGCTCATGCCCTTGGGCGGACGCACCGCGGCAGCGGCTTGTTCTGGATAGGGAACGATGAAGGGACCGTATTCGCTTCCCAAAAAACCGGCGGTGTGAAAGGCCTTCAATTCCTCGCCCTCGCCGACGTCGAATCGCTGGCCGACGTCGATAAAGGCGGGCAGAGCCGGGTTGCGGGGGCCAAGCGTCCGTGAAATCACCGCGCCGATGTGGGGAGCGGCAACCGTTTGGGGAGGCGCATATCCTGTGTGCCAGTGGTATTGATGCCGGGAATGTAGAATGAATCCCAGGTCGCCGGCCGTGTAGGATCGAATCAAAGATCCGCGGTCCATCACCTTCGCCATATGTTCCAAGCCCGCCGAGAATTTGATGGAATCTACCGCCGTGTCTATGGAAGGAAAAGTGCTGAGGACGCGGCGCGGGTCCATCCCTCGTTCAAAAGGGACGTAAGGCTTGGGGTCGAAGGTTTCTGTCGAGGCCATTCCGCCTCCCATCCACAAAAGGATCAGGCTGTCGGCGGTGGGCGCCGGAATTTTGCGGCTTTCTTCCTCATCGGCAAAGGCAACCGGCGCGCCGGCGGACAAGGCGCCGAGGACGGTAGAGCCGGCCGTTTTGAGAAAGTCTCGTCGATTCCAGTTTTGAGCAGTCATTCTTATTTGCGCATGGATTCTAAACCTGTTCATTCTGACGGCGTTTTTCCGCAATTTCAAGACTAGAAAAGCAGAAGAGCGAACTCTCTTTGGCGGGCGAATCGTTTGTCGAAGGGCGTCCGACCAAAATTGGAAAAATCCCGCCGACAATGCGGCGGGACGGCATTTACCAGTCCACGGCAACGCTCATGCGATTTCCAAATCGATTTTTGTAATACACCATCTTGTTCGCCACTCCATATTCGTGAATCATTTTGGTTACCTTGACGTCGAAGCAGCAATATTCGGCGATTTTTAGGATTTCTCCTTCTTTGAACCATTGGATTGCCTGCAATCCTTCCGCTGTTTTTTCCGCGCCCAAAGTCGCCGTGGCCACCGCGTCCAACGAAAGGCGGTGATTCAAAGTTTTTTGCAAGTCCATCATCAAGTCCAAAGTGGGAACTTGCGTTAAGTCGACGACGCTGTATCCGTGCAACACTTCATAATCAAAGCGGAAGTGATTGAATCCCACGACCAAGTCCGCCTTGAGCAACTCTTGAACCAACTCGCCAACCTGCGGTTCGCCGTAAATTCGATATTTCCCTCGCCCCGTGCTGTAAGTGACGCCCACGCTGATTCCCATGTCCCGAATGCGATCCCATCCGCCGACCTCCTGAGCCGAGCGCTGCGTCTCCAAATCAAAATAAACGATGTTTTTTCCCGACATAAAAACCCAATCCGCAAATTATTTCATTGGACAAAACGAGACGGACTGTTTCCCAATTTTCTGCGGAATCCGTTTCCTCAGATCCCAAAGTTTTCGGAAAAAATGTCTTGCCAATCCAAAAGATTTGAATCAATTTAGCGGTTGTCGCGCGCGGTCGACGCCGGGAACCTCAAAGCCCCCGCAAAGCCAAGCGCCAAATACTGAACGCGAATCTGACAATTGACAACGGCAAAACACAATATGAAAATTGCAATCCTTTCTTTAGCGTTGGCAATCAGCGCCCTCGCCGGCCAAGAGCAATCCGCTACGCTGCAACTGCCCAAGACTAAATCCGCGCCCGGCGCAAAAGTCTACATCATCTCTCCGGCTCACGGCGAGGAAGTCGAAAAAACATTCTCTGTCAAATTCGGTTTGAAGGGAATGGGAATCGCTCCCGCCGGAATCAAATTCGAGAACACCGGCCATCATCATCTTCTCATAGACGTGGACGAACTGCCCGATCTCGACAAACCGCTGGAATCCACGGAAAAGATTCTTCACTTCGGAAAAGGCCAAACGGAAACCACTCTCACTTTGGAGCCCGGCGACCACTCCCTCCAACTTGTGCTGGGAGATTATCTCCATATCCCTCACGACAAACCAGTGATCTCCAAGAAAATTTGGATCACGGTCAAGTAAAATCCAAACCGCCGCCAAACGCAAACAACAACTTCCATTCCTGGCAGAGTTTCCTTTTAATCTTGTCGGCGGAACATCCACTTACTCATGTTCAAAGTCATTCGGAATTCGCGTGGCGAAAAAATTGACTATGCCTACCACGCTGGAAACAAAGACTCCCGGCAATTAGTAATCATCGGCCACGGCGTTACCGGCAACAAAGACCGCCCCTTCATCGTCGCTTTGGCAAAAGCGCTCGCCGCCGCCGGAATGCCGGCCATGAGAATCTCCTTCTCCGGCAACGGAGAATCCGAAGGACGATTCGAAGACTCCAACATCTCCAAGGCAGTGGACGACCTCGGGGCCGTGATTGACCAAGCGGCCGACTTTTCCATCGCCTATGTAGGGCACAGCATGGGCGCCGCCGTAGGCGTCTTGCGGGCAAGCCAAGACCGGCGCATTCGGCAACTGGTCTCCCTAGCGGGAATGGTTCACACAAAACGGTTTGCCGAAACAGAATTTGGCATGGTCAAGCCGGACGAAGGAAACATGTGGGATGACGAAAATTGTCCGCTTTCTAAAAAATACATGGACGACCTCACGGCAATTGAATCGACCGTTCACTGCGCCTCCCAAATCACCGTGCCTTGGTTGCTCATCCACGGAGGCGAAGACGACGTCGTCCCTCTTCAAGATTCCAAAGACATTTTGGAAAAGGCCGGCAAATCGACGCGCTTAGTTGAAATACCGGGCGCCGACCACGTCTTTGCCGAACCGCATACGGAAACAATGGCAAAGCACGTTGTCGACTGGTTAGGCGCGCAATTGCGAGAAGAACCGCGCTCAGCATTCTTCAGGAGAGATTCTTGACAATAATGCGATATTGTGAGTTTTTAGCCACGCCTCGCGCTTTTCATAGTCCGGACAAACATTGTCCACCGCCGCCCAAAATTGCGGCGAATGGTTCATGTGACGAAGATGGCAAAGCTCATGCAAAATGACATATTCGCAAACCTCGGGCGGAATCTGAATCAATCGCCAATTCAGGGAAATTGTGCCGCGACAAGAACACGAACCCCACCGCGTGCGTTGATTCCGAACCGTAATCCGTCGGAGCGGCGTCGCCCCCTCCCCCATCATTTTCTTTGCTAATCGATCCGTCAAAATCGGCAACTCGCGCCTGGCAACCGCCCACATCTCCGCTTCGATTTCCGGCCGCAAGTCTTGAGACAGCGATCGGACGACAATCGACAAATCGCCAATTCCAACCGCGGCCTTGGCGCCGCCGATCTTCGGAACAATCCGCTCTTTCCGCCCCCGATACCAAACCTCCGCCCCAAGCCTCCATTCCGTTTGCAGTCGAGAGGAATTCCGCCGCAGAAGATCCATTCGCTCCTCCACCCAAGATCGGTTTTTCTCCCAAAAAGCAACGGCATGGTCGAGATCGCCTCCCCAAGGCACAGTCACACGCGCTGTTCGCCCGTCGAGAACTCGAAGGATGTAGCGCTTTGCCCGCCGATTTCGCACAAAACGCAACAAGAAAACGCCGCCCCGCCCAACCACCGGACGCTCCGCCATCAACGCCGACTGCAAAAATGCTCTTTCCCTCCGCAAACATCTAAACCTTGCCGTTTTAAAACACAACACGCAAGCCTCTTGCAAATAACGCTTGATTTCTTCAAAAAATAAACCATCCTTCCCTTTCTGTTCAAAAAAGTTGCAGGAAGAACGGATTTTTACGGTAGCGGATGGAAGAACACATCGAACTAGAAGGCAAAGTCAAAGCAGTCTTGGCGGGAACCATGTTCCGCGTCGAATTGGACAATGGCCACGTGGTGCTCGCTCACATTTCCGGCAAGATGAGGAAGCGATTCATCCGATTGACCATCGGAGACCGCGTCAAAATCAAAATGTCGCCTTACGACCTCAACAAAGCCCGCATCGTTTATCGCCTCGGTTAGCCGCCGCCCGCAACACTTTGCAAAATTGCTCCCTTGCGCTTTCCTTGAATTCACGAAAACTGCATACGGCATTTTTTGCAAACCCGTCCAAAAACCACCCCGCGAGCATCATCCTCGTCAAACTGACCCAAACCCCCATATACAAGCGCTAATCGAATCAACTCCTTATCCGATCCGGAACGAATCCAACAAACGAAAATTCTCCACCAAGAACCGCCAACAGTCCGAAGAAAATCGATCCCAACTAGAGCCAAAGCCAGCAAAAAGAAACAGCACCGAGCCCCGTTGTCGCCGTTAACAACGAAAAAGCATAATTGACAACCATAGAAACTACCAAAACAGCCTGCCAGAGAGCCAGCGAAGGCAACGCCAAGCAGAGAAAACCGCGAAGAAGAGAAGGGAAAGTCAGCGGAAAATCAAAAATCCACAGACGTCTCCGGTAAAAATTCATCCGCCCCGTAAAGCGGAGCCCATTTATCAGCAGGAAGATTTTGAAACTCCTCAACCGGCCAACGATTCCGATGATGCCAACGATTCCAAACCGCAGACACAGGCAAAGTCCAATCCCGCAAACTTCCATGCTCCACGTGACCGTCCAAAAAAGCCATGTTGGAACGACCAGAATCCCTGAGGCTAATCGAGAATGTATAGTTGGATAACCAGAAAGCCATGGACGTTGTCCCAAAGAACTCCCCCAACCATGGAGGAAATATAGCCACTTTTGAAGCAGACTTTTGCCAACCAGGACTATCCCCAAAACCCACACAATCAACAGGAGAAGAAATCTCCGTCATCTTGCAGGAATAAAACTCAATCACAGAAGGACGAACAACAACTTCCCGAACCGGAAGAAAATTCTCCGAAACAAGCGCCTTTCCATTCGCTCCATAAGCAAAGTTGAAAGTCACAGGCAAAACAAAACGTCGAGCATACTCCTCAAGGTCATCCCGCCGAATCACACGTTGCAATTGAGGCAAATTCCCGGCGCATTGAAAAATGTTCGTGTCCTTATCCAGATACTCCGACCACAGCACACGATGCCAAGGCAGGTGATTATGGTAGTAGATTCCTTGAGAAGCCTCATACCTCGGACCCCAGCGATCCGTTGGCGGCGGATGAGAAGCGAGCAAGGGAGGAAAAAAATCTTCGTAATCGTGGACGTACATTTGCGCCGCCAGATTGATTTTGCCGAAGATTATTCGCGCAATGAATTCGCTTGCCAGCGGCTTTTGCGCGCCCCAAGGCAGGCAGAAGAAGAGAGGCCAAAATGCCAATGATAGCAAATAACCACCAGCAATTCGATCAAAGAAAAGCCCGGTTTCCGTTCCTTTGAAGATGGATTTTCATATTTCCAAAAGAGCAAAAACCGGGCCAACCAACCAAAACAAGCCCGATCACGGACGATACGGAGTTGGACAACGAGTGTTCCGAGACGTCCGAGGCGGCGGCGGAATAAACACCGAGCAGCTAGATTCATAATGAAAACGAGGCGAGCCAACGTCGCCCCACGAATACCAATAGCCCCGATAGTTCACGCACTGGTACCTCGTGTACCCAGAAAACAACGGATTAGAAATCGGGTCCCAATCAATCGTGCAGTAATATTGAGACAACGAAAACGGAGCCGCCGAATTGTTCAAATACACCAGAGCCGCCTCTTGATAAGCGTAAAAATCCACCTGAGCAACCTGCTCGCCACGAACCCAAGTCCGACGACCCGTTGACGGATAAGTTGAATCATCCCAATGCCCTTCGTAAATGGAGCATCCGTAGTTGTTCCATGGGCTTGATTCCACCAAAAACTCCCGTAGGAAAGATAAAGAGTGCCACTCCCTATCAACCCCTCATCAGAAACGCTTTCGTAAGTGAGCTCTAAACGATTAGAATCGGGATTGAAAAGTTTCTTCAAGCCATTCCATTCAACTTCGTAGTACTGACTCGATTTCCCAGAAGGAACATCAAAATCAACGTACAACGTGGCATAGCCAGACGAAAACCAATCCCGGCCATCTGCATGGAAACAGACGTTGTAAACCGACGGATCACAGGCAGCTTGAACCTCGTCGGTTGAACCGGCGAGTAAACCGATTCCGACAACGACGGCGGCGGCCGCCGTTTTCATGTTCCCTGCAAAGCGCAGGTGCCAAGGCATCTTTGGCGATGAATCGATCATCTTCTCCACTCCTGTGGAGGCATTTTCCGCCGCACCAACGGCGCGATCAATCCTATTTTTGTTGTAAAATGTACGCATAAAACGATATTTCTTTGCTGATTTGTGTCTTTAAGTGTCTTTGTTTTCGTAATTCAGGTCTATGAAAGTACCTCCAACAGGGTAAAGACACGAAGTTCCCGCCCGTTCGCCGAAGATACCAAGGAAAGCGAATATTCAGATCTCTCGACGCATTGCATACCAAACTGTGATATTCAGCGGGGATATCCGATAGCGAATCGTCCTTACTGAAAAGGTTCAAACGCGAGAAAAACAAAAAGGAAGGAGGGTATCGCAAGTTTTTTTGCATTTCTTTTGAGGATTTTGTGTTTTTTGGATGAATGGCGTTTTTTTGCGGTTTTGGATTGGAGGCTTCGTTAAATGGGGCAATAGAGGGACGGGAAGTTTTTCGTAGCCGTCTTTGCCGGCGAGTGCGCGGATTTGCGCTGTGACTATCTTAAAAAAACCGCCCACGCGTGGAGTCATGGACGGGCGCCAAATCTCAAATACTATCAATGCGACTCTGGATTGTTAGGCGAGCAGTCTTTGGGATTACGCCGGATGCGGATTTTTCAATCTTGGATGAGCAAGCGCGGGATCTTGTGAAGATTGCGGCGGCAGATGCGGCGCATTTGGCAGTGCAGTTGGATTTGTTTGAGGGGAATGCGATAGGGATTCCGTTATTTGTTGCGATTGCAATGAGGGATAGGTTTTGTTAAATGATTTGTGGTTGATAGGTTTTTTGGATTTTAGTTAACTATTGTTGTTTTGAATTCTGTTTCTAATTTTAATTTTCTGGGAAAAGAAGGGCTTCGAAGGATTGGCAAAGGGAAGGGGCGGGAATTGTTTGAGGCTTTTGAAGGCGGTTGCCTGCATGAAAATCAGATTTTGATTGCGGCTACGGATTGCGTTTCCGCTTTTGACGCGGTTTTGCCGAATTCGGAAGTGACCGGGAAGGGAAGGATTTCGACTCGGATGTCGGATTTTTGGTTTCAAAAGACGGAATTCATCGCGCCGAATCATCGGCAAGGAATCCGGGAGGAAGACTGGCCGGAGAATCTGGATCCAGAGGATGAGAGATTGAGCGGGCGAGTCGTCGTCGTTTGGCGGGCAAGGCCTTTGCCTGTTGAATGCGTGGTTCGAGGGTTTCTAGCGGGATCGGCGTGGAAAGAATATCAAAAGACGGGCAAGGTTTGTGGGATGGAGCTGCCTTCAGATTTGCGGGAGTCAGACAAACTTCCAGAGCCGATTTTTACTCCGGCGACAAAGGCAAAAACCGGCCGCGATAAAAACATTGCGTTTGACGAAGTTGTGGAGATTTGCGGCGAGGAAATGGCGAAGCGCATCCGAGACTACAGCTTGGAACTCTACAAGCATGCGCGGGATTTTGCGCAAAGCAAAGGCGTTTTGATTGCGGACACGAAGTTTGAGTTTGGCCACTGCGCCAAAGACAGCGAATTGACGCTGATTGACGAGGCATTGACGCCGGACTCTTCCCGCTTCTGGCCTGCCGAAAAATATCGGCCGGGCAAACCTCAAGAGAGTTTCGATAAGCAGATTGTGCGGGATTATTTGGAAGAGAGCGGTTGGGACAAGAAGCCTCCCGCGCCAAGCCTTCCCGTTGAAGTTGTGAACAAAACCCGATCTAGATACATAAAAATCTACAAAATGCTGACAGGCGACTGCTCATTTAGCGACGACGGCTAGAGAAGGTGTCTCCGCAATCCGCATTTCTTATTCGGAATGGAATAAAAAATTTCGCCTTAGAAAATCCCAAAGCGAAGTCAAAATCTAATCGCTTTTTACAATCAACGGTCTCTAGCGCTGGTTGCGAACCGTGAAGCAAAAATTCCGCTCTCGGATTCTTGGAAACGAGGATTGAAAAAAGCAATCTTCGCCATTTGCCAACTATAAAACACACACCGCAGTCCCGCAGATCCCAAGTTGCTATTGGCGGCTACGAAGTTGACGCTTGGCATTTCTTATGAAAGCGGCGGCGATAAAAAAATAAAACCGAGCGCAAACAGGCCAAAAAAGAGGATAGCGTATTATTCTTGCTGGAGAAATGATCGCGCATGCCGGCAAACGCGCCTAGCAAGTCTCTCATTAATAACATCTAGAATCCTTCGCGCTTTTCGAAAAAAAATCCCAAAGATCCGCAAATCAGTGGTACAAGGCTTGGTTCCTTTTTCCCTTCCCGCTAGGAGAGGGAAAACCTAATAGCCAACTTCTTCATCATAACCGTAAGTAGGCGCCCAATTGTCAGCATCATAACGTTGCATAGACTCCACAGGCCAACGATTCCGATGATGCCATCGATCCCAAACAGCAGACACAGGTAACGTCCAATCCCGAAGAGAACCATGCTCCACATGACCGTCGAGAAAAGCCATGTTCGCCCGCCCAGCATGCCGCCGACTAATCCCAAAAGCATACTTTGGCTGTTCACCATTCAACCAAGGCCGCGGCGACAAAGCATTTCCATACCGTGGCGGAATAATAGCCACTTGCGAAACAACCCATTGCCAACCCACCGAATCCCCAAAACTTAAACAATCCGCAGGAGAAACGACGTCCGGCATTTTGCGCGAATAGAAATCAGACACCCAAGGCCGAGAAACAAACTCACGATTAGGAAGAAGACGTTCCGAAGTGACCATAATTTCATTGATTGCATAAGCAAAATTGAACTTTACAGGCAAAGCACGTTTCCCATGCAGATCATCCCGTCGAACGATACGTTTCAATTGAGGCAAATTCCCAGCGCATTGAAAAATGTTCGTGTTCTTATCCAGATACTCAGACCACAACAAACGACCCCAAGGCACACGAAATTCATAAGATCCCGATTCATAACCCGGGCCCCAACGGTCACGAGCAGGATGAACAGAAACGACAGGCGGAAGAAAATCCTCATAATCGTGAACGTACATCTGCATCGCCAAGTTAATTTGCCGAAGGTTATTTGCGCAATGAATTCGCTTGCCAGCGGATTTTGCGCGCACCAAGGCCGGAAGAAGCAAAGACGCCAAAATACCAATGATAGCAATCACCAACAACAACTCGATCAACGTAAAAGCCCGGTCTCCGCTTGTTTTCATATTCCTAAAAGATAGCAGAAACCGGGCCAAACCATAACCAAGAAAGCAAAAACCCGCTAATCGGAAGAGCCAGAAGAAGCGGAAGAAATAGTCGACGTGTCCCAAGAACAACGAGAACCAAAAGACGGCGAAGGCCCAAATTCGATAGAACAGCTAGACTCGTAATCAAAACGTGGAGAACCATGATCGCCATGATACCGCCAGCCGTCATACTTCGGCCAAACAGGAGCATTCAAACCAACCCATTCCCAACAGCCCTCAGTGTAACCATACCTCGACAAAAACGAAAGACCAGGCTCGTAATCAATTGTGCAGTAATACTGAGACAATTCAAAAGGAAGACCGGAAGAAGAATTGTCGAGATAAACGTACGACGCCTCTTGATAGCTGTAAAAATGCACCTGGGCAACATTATTCCCCCGAACCCATTCGCCGTTTACAATTGACCCCTCATAAATCGAACAACCGTAACCGTACCACCAATCCCAGGGGATAGTGTGATCCCAATAAAAATTATCGTACGTGAGAGTCTGTTCACCACCGCCCGAATAGAAATCACTTTTGTCTTCACGAGTGGAAACGAAAGCCCCTTTCATCAATAATGAGCAGTCTTTTAAGGCCAGACCAAACGACCTCGTACCTTTGCCCAGACTTGCCTTTGAACTGGATATCCATCCCAACGTAACCGTCAGACGTCCAGCCTCCGCCGCTAGTTTTATGAAAGCAAACGTCAAAGACCGGAGGATTGCAAGCGGCTTGAACGTCGCCAGTTGAACCAACGAGCAAACCGACTCCAACGACAACAGCGACAGCGGCCGCCGTTTCCTTAATTTTGGACTTGGAAAACGCTATGCGGGCGGCATCCAGACCAACCGCTCCTAAAGATAATAAATTAGGCATATCGAGAACGAAAATAACGATTCCCGGAAAGAAGGCAAGATTCTTCTAAATAGAAAATCAGAAAAGATTTCAAAACGGAGAAAAACAGGAAAGTTTTGAAATTTCTAGAGCAAAATATTTAAGAGGCGAGAATTCTTTTAAAGCAAACCGAAAAGGTCGTTAAAATTTGGCCATCAGCAATCATCAGAAAGTGTATTCCCGAAAGCAAGGTAAGAACTTTTTCCAAATAAGTTTCAAAAGTTATTTTGAAGAAATATTTCATAGAGAAAGGAACGAGCAAAGGAAGAGTGAGCAAAAGCCGTGGATTGAGGAAAGGAGTCGTTTTATCGAAAAGAATTTGCAAAGTCCGCTTTGGGTTTTTCCGCGACTTAGCGAAACACAAGTATCTTCATCTAATACTATTCTTTTCATGTTAGCGGCGCTCTTTGCCAACATTTAGCGCAGGAAGTACAACATTGCGGGCAATGTAAGAAGACTGCCAATTGTGGAGTAGAATACGGCTTGGGTTAGTGATTCTACGTTGCCACCGAACATCCGCGCGTAAACAACGGGCGCCATAGCGCTCGGCATGCCGGCCAGCAGGATCAATACGGATTGCAAAAGGCCGTCAATGCCGATGGCGCAAGTCAGCCCGAATGCCAGCAATGGCGAAGCGCACAACCGAAGGACGACCATTCCCAAAAGTTCTGGGCTGCACCGACGGATGCGAATGTCCGCCAACTCCATGCCGACGCAAAGAAGAATTAACGGAATGCCCGCCTGCCCCAAAGTTTCGATGGGCGCAAGAAGGAATGGAGGCAGGGCGACGTCGGTCAATCGTAGAATTATGGCGGCGAAAACGGCATAAAACATCGGCATCCGCGCCAAAGCCAAAACCGCCTCTTTGCGAGACATCCGGCCGCGCGCGGCAACGTAAATGCCAAAGCCGTTGTGAGGCACCGCCTTCACCGCCACCAACAAGCCGGCGTAGAGCAGTCCGTCCTCTCCAAAGACAAACAAAGAAACCGGGAAACCAAGGTTCACCGCGTTAAAGAAGGTGATCGAAAGGATGGCGCTACTCGTCGTCGGTCCGTCGAACCGGAGCAGATAGGCGTAAATTCTTCCAAGAGTGGCCATGCCTCCCAAAATGAGCAGACCAAAGAGCGCGACATGAAAAATCTCGACCGTCCCAACTTGCACCTTCATCAAATTCACGAAAAGAAGAGGCGGTAAAAAAACATGCACGGAAAGACGGCTCAAACTTCGGCGATCTATGTCTAAATAGCGAAAGGCCGCCGCGCCGAGTCCGCAGTAGAAAACCAAGGGGAATAATGCGTTGGCGTAAACGGAGACTAAGCGCGCAATCCAATCCATCATTTCATCAAAAATCTCTTCCAAACGGCAGCGGAATAATACGATCGCGAACCGTTAAAACGAACTATTTTATCGCATTGCCCGAATCCTTGTCTCATAACAATCCCCAACAAAGATGGAGACTCGTTTCCTAGTTTTCCATTTTCTTCCGAACGTCCAATGCCGAACAGAGGGAACCTTTTCCCCTTGAGGCGAAATGATTGAAGAGGTTCTCTAACCCGGCCAAAACCCGAAGCAAGAACACCGTCAACTACTCGAAGGACATTAGCGTCGACTAAGTCAACCCATTGGAAACAACGTCGTTTTTGCCTTTATGACGATGCTTTTGCAAACGGCCTCTTGCTTGTGGGCGGACAGTTGACACCGTTGTTTTCCTTTTCTATCTTGGCGGAAAGATGTTCGATCTTGTTGCACCTTATCAACCTGCGGGCGATCAGCCAAAGGCCATTGACCAATTGATTCAAGGACTTCGGCGAGAGTGCCCGCATCAGACTTTGCTGGGAGTGACCGGTTCGGGAAAAACCTTCACAATCGCCAACGTCATTGCCAAAGTGAATCGCCCCACTTTGGTAATCTCGCACAACAAAACCCTTGCCGCGCAACTTTACGCCGAGTTCAAAGGATTCTTTCCCCATAACGCGGTGGAGTATTTTGTCAGCTACTTTGATTATTACCAACCGGAGGCTTATATACCCCAAACCGACACCTTCATCGAAAAAGATTCTTCCATAAACGATGAAATTGAGCGAATGCGGCTTTCTACGATGAGCTCCCTTTTCTCTCGGCGAGACGTCGTGGTGGTTGCCAGCGTTTCCTGCATTTACGGAATTGGAAGCAAAGAAGATTACGAGGCCATGTTGATTTCCATCAGAACGGGCGGACAGCTGCGGCGCGAGCAATTTTTGGAAAAGTTGATCGAGATGATGTACGAACGAAACGACGCGGCCTTGAAACGCGGCAACTTCCGAGTGCGGGGCGACACAGTAGAATTAATCCCCGGCTACTTGGAGGAAGGTCTCCGCGTTGAATTCTTCGGCGACGAAGTCGACCGAATCACACGCTTCGATCCCTTGACGGGCAACCCTTTGGAATCGTTGCCTTACGTCACAATATATCCAAGCAAGCAGTTTGTCACTTCGGCGGACAAAATGAAGCGAGCCATCCTGACAATCCGAGAAGAACTCTCCCAGCAAGTCGCGAAGTTCGAAAAGCGTCAAAAACTATTAGAAGCGCAGCGCATCAAAATGCGGACCGAGTATGATTTAGAAATGATGGAAGAGATGGGCTTTTGCTCTGGAATTGAGAACTATAGCCGGCACATCAGCGGCCGGCCGCCCGGATCGCGCCCTCACACTTTGCTAGATTTTTTCCCGAAAGACTATTTGTTAGTCATTGACGAATCACACGCCACGGTGCCACAAATCGGCGGAATGTACGCCGGCGACCGATCTCGAAAAACAACGCTGGTAGAACATGGATTCCGCCTCCCCAGCGCCTTAGACAACCGTCCTCTGAACTTTAAGGAATTCCAAGCTTTCCAACACCAAACCATTTACGTCAGCGCCACGCCGTCCTCGCGTGAAATTGAGTGGAGCCGAGGCAAAGTCATCGAACAAATCGTCCGACCAACCGGATTGTTAGATCCAAAAGTAACCGTCAAACCGCTTTGCGGACAAATCGACGACCTCATCGAAGAATCTCGAAAGAGAGCCGACGCCAAAGAACGCGTCCTAGTCACCACCCTAACTAAACGAACTGCTGAAGAACTAAGCGACTATCTCAAAGACATTGGAATCCACGTCCGATACCTCCACAGCGAAATCGACGCCATCCAAAGAGTGGAAATCCTCAGGGCACTGCGCAAAGGAGAATTTGACGTCCTTGTCGGCATCAACCTACTACGCGAAGGACTGGACCTGCCGGAAGTCTCGCTCGTCGCCATCCTTGACGCAGACAAAGAAGGCTACCTTCGCTCCACCACCAGCCTCATCCAAACCGCCGGAAGAGCCGCTCGCCACTTGTCCGGCCAAGTAATCCTCTACGCGGATACAAAAACCAAAAGCATCCAAGAATTCCTGGCCACCTCCAGCTATCGCCGACGAAAACAAATCCAATACAACAAAACCCACAACATCGCCCCCAAACAAGTTACCCGGCCAGTCGAAGACAGCCTCTCATGGCGCACTCAAGGCCGCGGCAAATCCCCCGCTGTCCTAAAAGACGCTCCGGCAGACCTCGACATACAAGCCGTCATCCAAGATCTGGAAGAAGAAATGATCATGGCCTCCAACAATCTCGAATTCGAAAAAGCCGCCTTGCTCCGCGACCAAATCCGCGCCCTCAAAAAGAAAGTGGAACAACCCGCAACAAAAACAACAAGACGCTCCACAAAATACCCCAAAAAGAAACGAAAACGAAGAATCCGCTGACTGCTGGCAACCATCGCTTTTGACCGTGAACAACCGCTCTATGTCCGAACAACTCGCTCTAAAAAACGTCTAGCAGAAACAAACTCCTATAATAACTTAAACATACCAGCCGGAAAATCGGAATAAATTATATCAAAACTATAATAAATAAGGTAGAAAACTATAAAAACTCCGCAAACCCAATCTCCGCAGAGATTAAAATATCAATTCCAATTTCTCACCCGTTCAAGAAGCCAACAGAGGATCCCCTAGTTTTAATTCCTGCTCACATTCTCCTACATAACAAAAACCATAAATAAAATTGTTCGCCCGCCCCCGCCCATGTTTTTAAAACTTGCTTGGGAATGAAACTCCAAACCCATATGGCGCACCCCAGACAAAGCGAAAACTACAACATATCAAAAACGCCACTCTCCCAAGCTTTTCAACAAACGCTAAACCAAAAAACGAAAAGCCCAAAAAGGCTATTGCCCGCCCGTTTCTTCCCACTGACGCAAGGCCTCCTGCATCCACTAATCCCCCCGCCTCATGCCCATCCTCTTCCAATCAGCACAAAGCCAAAGTAAATGTTTACCTCCAACAATCCTCCCTTGAGAATTCACTACACATCCTAAATCAATTCAGATTGGCGATAGTTTTCTCTGACAATTCCTGCTTCTGTGAATTCATCAACGCAATATAGCCTCATCTATATCTCTCAAAACGATTTTCCCACAAACACCTACCATCTTCCCTAATTCTTCCCGGATGTGATAAACTTACCCCTCGCTTTCCATCCCTCTACCCTATCGCCCAGGTTGCAAAGCCTATTGTCCTCATCTACCTATTGATGCGCATGGAAGAGGGCCTCTTCACCTTAGCATGTAAGTTGTCAGAGAAGGATCTTTTGCACCCGCCCAAGCTATATGGCCGAGTTGTTTTCTGCGGGAGGATTGGGCGCAAGTTCTGCTGGTGGCATATCCATTTCTCCATCCACGGCGCCGCTAAGAATCGGAGACAAGTCTTGATTGACTTAGCCATTAGCGCGCATTTGCTCCATCTCTTCTAGCGTCGGCAAGCGAATCGTGCCGTCTTCAATCACCAACAGAGACAAACTCAATCGACAAAACTAACGAGCCAACAGGCTTTGTCTCGGTTGCATCTCATTATCTTTGGGTTTCATAAGACCAATGAGGAATAACAAGCCAGTAAAGTTATCCGCAGGAATCTCCGTAACCAATCGATACCGAATCCGATCAACTTGCTCTCTGGTTATATTCTCTTCCCCCGGTATTAGATTCCTTTGGCTTAACATGTTCCCGGCAACGCATCAGTAAACACCCTCCCTTTCCTCTTTCCAAGTAGGCTGTTTCCAATCTTGGATTTCATTATCCCAGAGTTCACTGGTTGGATGCGGTTGGTTGGGATCGTGTTTGCTGGCTACTTTGTAGCTTTCTAAGGCGACTATGGTATTCGCAATTTGAATGGGGTTCTCTCTGGCGCCTTCTTCTTCAAAGATGCGGTAGGCCTGACCAAACTCCGGCAGATAGGGGTATTGCTGCTCGTAAAAATCGGCCAGCTGTTTGTGACGATTGAGAAGGCGCCATTGTTCCATGATTTCAGGATCTGGTTTTCGGGCATTTTTAACCTCCTGTCTGATATTGTCTTCTTCTTTGTGTTTTTCTTCGAAGGACAGATCGTCTCTTGCCCAGATTTCCCAGTATTTAGTCTTCATGCCATGCCATAATTTGCCCGATTTCTTCTCTAATCCTTCTCGGTAGACTTGGAACTTTTCTGTACTGTGCGCGGTGTTACTTTCCGGGTCAAAGACGAGATTTTGGTGATATCGGGGCTGAAAGAGGAAGTTATCGATCCAGTCTTTGCGTTCGGCGCAAAGCTTGGCGTAAGCGGCACGATCGGCGGCCGCGTCTTGTTTCTTCCACCATTGAGTCGCTCGCTCGTGGGCAGTGGGAAGGCGTCCGTATTTTCGCATCTCCGTTTTCTCCTTGGCGAGTCGTTCGACAATTTTTTGGCGGATAATTTCTTCATTTTCGGGAGTCAAGTCAGTTCTGTATTCCTTGAGGATGATGGCATCAATTTTATTGAGCGATATCGATGCCTCCTCTTCCGTGTTGGTCGTCTCTTGGGGAGCAAGGAAGACAATGGCGGCCATGACCAGAATGCCTCTCGCAATGATGTAAACACTTTTCATTTCAGATGTTCTCCTTTCTTGTTTGGTTTTTCGTTTATGGCTTGCCGACGCTCTCGTTTTGGTAGACGGGGTATTCGTATTTGGTTGCGCGTTTGCATAGCGGATGCACACGACGACACCAACTATGTCTTATGTTATGTGTTGTGCGCCAGAGAGTAGTATATCTGGATTTTGAAGTATCTTGTGGCGTCTCCGATCCATTCGAGTCTGCTGATGATTTTGAAATCGATATTCATCGAGTTCTTCCTGCATTTCAGCCGCAGTGGGTTCCTTGACGTAGCCTCCCCCAAGAGAAGGTGATGCTTTGAAGCTATCTTTGACTAGGCCGTCAACGGTACCATGTGAATAAGGGCGTCCATGAGCCATCCGATTTTTGCTCGAGGACTGCGTAGGTTTTGGAGTGGCCGTTGAAATTGGGGTTGTGGCTGACTTCAGCCGGAACTTCATTTTAGTCAAGGGCGGCCGGGCTTAAACTGGAGTCAGTGCCGCTGGTGTTATAGGCTTTGTGATACAATGCGTTGGCTTTGGCGTCGATGCTGCGGCCTTCTGTTTTCGTACCTGAGTCGTCGTAGGAATAATTTCGTTCGTAATATTCTCGGTTGAGGTAAAGCCATCCGTCAGGTTGCGCATAGGCGGTTTTCTGGAGTTTTTTTGGAGAACGCAGCATTGAGCGCCTTGTTGAGTACGTATCCGGCAAAGAATTTCACGAAGAAATCTCCGGATTTTGTGGCAAGGATGGGGACGAAGAAGGCCTCATGCGTTCTTTGATGATAGAAAACGCCGGTAGCAGTGATTGCGAGAGTGGCCACTAGGGCGGTTTTCTTGCGCTAGTTCCATTGATTGAGCCGTTGGCGTAGAGGATGGAGTTTCGCTGACAAGCGAGAGACTGCGTTGACGGCGAGCATTTCAACCTTCCACAGGATGTCTTCCGGCCAGCGCAGGAACCAAGGTGTCTTCTTCGCATTCATTTCATTGTTAGGATTATCTTGACCGATTCGAGAGGAATTGTTAAGTGAGTTTTTGCTGTTTAATGGCGCCACAATACAGATTTCTTTATCGGTTCGTGTCGTTTATTCCGCAATTCGGGTCGATGAAACACACCCTAAGCACCGATCCCGAAACACCCATCCACTAACTTGCTAATTACAAATCGAAAATATTAAACCACAAAGCACTGGCCGCTGATTTGCCAGCGCAGGAACTAGCCGGCTATATGTCACTGAGCCGTGGATCCCCGCAAATACCCGGCTGTTGGAGGAGGCAGACGAATCCACAAATCACAAGATACCGGCCACGAAGCTATGGTGGTTTGTCGTTTTTGTCGCTTGCCGCACAAACAGCCAAAAAATCCGCATCGCTAAACCGAATCTACGAAGTTGCGGCGGCTTGGCGGCGTTGTTTCTTTTGCATCTTTTGGAAGTGGCGGCGGAGAATGACAAAACCCAAAGCAAACAAGCCGAATACAAGGGCATATTCCTCCGGCTCGGGGATGGTGGCGCTGTGGAAGCGCAAAGTCACTCCACTCCCCGCAAAGTTCGGGTTCAGATTCGCCCAGTTGTTCACATTCCCGGTAACAAAATCGCTAACCGGCTTGTTTATTAACAAACCCGATCCCGTCCAAGAAGACGCCTGCCCACTATAACTCCCATAGTTGAAACCGCTGCTCACCCGAATGCCAATGTTGTCGGCGGAAGTCACATCGTTCATAAACATCCGATTAATCGTGCGGTTGACGGGCGTCGTGCCGATGGTGATGGTCGGCGTGTTGGTGGCGTTGTTGGCAAAAGGAGACCCCGAGCCCCAAACTCCCGCTATTCTATTACTCACCGACACGATGTCTTTGGAGTTGGAACTGGAAAAGAGGGGAGAGAGCGTGATGGTTTGGTTGGAAGGCTTGTTGGCGTTGTAAATGTTGCTGGCCGTCTGCCAACCATCGGCGCTAGAAGCGTTGCCGCTGGTGCGCAGCGTGCCGGCGGCGCCGACACTGGAGCTGCCGCTAAAAATCCAGATGCTGTTGGTGGGGGTATCCTGGCTGGGATAGACGTCAATGATCAACTGCGCTTGGGCGTTGCCCCCCCCCCCCCCCCCCGCAAATGCAGGCGATGGCGGCCAATAAGGGTAGTTTTCGTTTCATAAGAATCTAGTTCGCTGTCAAAAATCTCTTTGTTTCTAATCGCTCCGCCGCAACAAGTCAAGCACCAAAATCACAAAAAGAGAAAAAAGTTAAGAAAAATTCTTTGGAAAACGGCAAAATCCGCTCATTCAAGCGCGAAAAAGAGGAATTCGCTGAGGAATGGGCGAGCCAAAGCTGGTTTTGGCGCGAATTGGGGGAGAGTGCAAAACAAGGAAACCCTCAAAAAACGCGCAAATTCCATCTTGCTGTTAGCCAAGCGCCTCCTTGCTGTTGCAGGAAAAAGAAAGCTTTGGAGGCGGTTGGCCATCCAATCGACGCATTGGCTTTCACTGAATCAGCAAGGATGGAAGAGGCAAGAGGCGACGGCGGCCAAGCGGCAAGGCGGATTGGCTTGCGGGATTAGCGGTTGCCGTTCGTTTGTGGTCATGATTTCTTCTTCCACGGTCAAGTGATGAATAGGATCTCGCTGGCGGGATGGTTGAGTCAGAGCCGATGGCGGCGCGGTTTGCTTGGCTGGCGCGCATTTGCTGGCTTTTGAAGAGTTGGAAGGAATTTTCTCATGATTGGTTGGGGGCGCTTTTCTCTTCGATTGACCGGTTCGTCGTCTTCGTGCTGGCCGCTGGCTTCGCAAAGAGAGCGTCCAAAAGAGAAAGCCCGGAAAGGAAAATTCTTCCTTTGCCTTGCTGTTTACAATGACCGGCGGCAAGCAAAGGACGGAATTCCCCAAAAAGCGCGCCGTTGTCGCTTTGCCAATGGTGATATTTTCTTTGGAGGGGAGAGCAAAGTTTCCTTCTCGTATTTTTTTGTGTTGAAGAGGGGTCGGGGATTGTTGGCAAGAGGGGATCGTTTTTTGAAGGAGGAATTCCCTTGCCGCCAATCTCTGGCCATTGACTTCGCAAAAAGAGCGTCCAAAAGAGAAAGCCCGGAGGGCAAAATTTGCCTTCGCCTTGCTGTTATGGGGACGGAAGTTTTGCGGAATGGGAAGAACGGGCAAGGACGACAAAACTGCAAAGGGGTCGAAGATGGGCGGTTAGTTTTGAAGGAGTTCCATTGGTTATTGGAGCTGGGCTGGCTATCGAATTCACCTAAGTGGTGAGAAATTCCATCTTGCCGATTGTAATAAGCGCCAATCCATTTTGGCCTCGAATCCCTGGCTACTGGCCGCTGACTTCGCAACAAGAGCGTCCAAAAGAGAAAGCTGGGGGAAAATTCTTTTCCGCTTTGCTGTTTGCCCATAGCCGGCTTCCGGTTTTCCTATCTTCTCAAGTCAACAATCCCGAAGCCGTCGTCTTTGCCGAGAGAAAAAGGAAATGGGAGGCATTTTCTCGGCAAGGCATTGCGATTAGAGGGAACGCGCTCTGAATGGATGGCAAAGTTTCGTTGAACTTGCGCGGAGGTCAAGGATTATACTCGGCTTGCTGTTTTGATCAGGATGGGTTGCGTTCGATGCGGGCGATTACTTTTATGTTGCGCTGGAAATTACTAATACGGCGCCGAGGGTAAGCAATCCGAATCCGAATTCGGGCTGAAATTGATAATCAAGATATTCAGATTCTAATTCTTCTCGGTGCTTTGAGACCGCATAAACGAAATTATATTGAATTAAAAGGCTAACAATCCCGGTGACATAAAGTCAGTTGTATTTTTTTTTTGAACAACACGAGAAGAAGGAAAAGCAAGCCTAGAATCATAACGATCTTTCCGTCTCTCGTGAAGTAGGGTCCGGAGTTCTAGATGTCTTCTTCCTGATATTCCCAAGTTTCTTCGAATGGGTGGTAGATTTTTGGTACTACTTTTACATAAGGAAGGAAAACTGCGATGATAAGAAAGCAGGAACCGATCAGGGCGAGAATCTGTTTTAATATGAGGTTGGCTTGGTTGCGGTTTTGCCGAGCGGGTTGCGTTGACTGTTTTTATTTCGTTCATAATCTTGCGAGGAGTCGCCGACGCCATTGTTTTCAAAATGCAATTTGGGCGGCGCGTTGGTTTAAGGGAGGAAGACGCGCAGGAGGATGGCGATGGACACGGCAAAGTTCGCGCCAACCATCCATTTTAGCAGCCGCAAATCGGATTCCACGGAAGTCGCGCGGTTCTCGTAGGCCGCGATTTCTTCGGCGGCGGCCCGCGCTTGCTCTTCCGGCGCTCCGGCTGCTTTTAGCGCGTCGTAGGTTTTGGATAACATCACGCTCATGCGAAAAATGTGATCTTTTCGTTTCAATATGGCAAGGGAAATTTAGCGGGACGCCGGGGAACTTCGTTGAGATTTGTCCGGCGTTCTATTTTGCGCTTGCGTGTTCGGCGTAGTTGAGGCATAATTTTTGGTCGATTGAATTGATGAGGGCGTTTGCGATCCAGAGGAGCGAGGGATGTTGGGTTCTCGTGAGGCCAAAGGCTGGGCGAGATGTCTTTTATCGAACCTTCCATGATTATTAGCGTCGGTTAAACCGAGACTGAGCGGGGTCGTCCGTTTCTTCCCGCCTTGTTGCCGGCGTCTTTCTCTGTAAACCGAAGCGCGACTATGCCAAAGCAAAATTCTGAAATTGAGATTTACGACACAACTTTGCGGGACGGCACCCAAGGAGAGGGTGTCAATTTTTCCGTGGCCGACAAAATTCGCTTGGCCGAGCGCTTTGACGCTTTTGGCATTCACTATGTGGAAGGCGGCTGGCCGGGTTCCAATCCGCGGGATATTGAGTTTTTTGAGGCGGCCAAAGATAGGAAGTGGAAAAAAGCGCGGATTGCGGCTTTTGGCTCGACGCGGCGCAAGGGCGTTTTAGTGGAGCAAGATGAGCAGGTGCGCTTGTTGGTGGAGGCGAAGACGCCGGTTGTTACCATCTTTGGGAAAACCTGGCTTCTGCATGTAAAAGAGGTGCTAAAAGCGTCCGCGGAGGAAAATATTCGTATGATTGCGGACACGGTTCGTTATCTCAAAGAGCAGGGAAGGCACGTGATTTACGATGCGGAGCATGCGTTTGACGGGTTCAAGGACGATTCCGAATATGCGTTGGCGACTTGGAAGGCGGCGGCGCAGGCCGGCGCCGACACCGTGGTGCTTTGCGATACCAACGGAGGCTCCTTGCCGAGTGAGGTTTACCGAATCACGAAGCTGGCGATGGCGGCGCGCCGGCCTGTCGGCATTCATACGCATAACGACATTGGCTTGGGCGTGGCCAACGCGCTGGCCGCCATTGAGGCCGGCGCCGTTCACGTTCAAGGAACGTTCAACGGCTACGGCGAGCGAACCGGCAACTGCAGCCTGACTTCCGTGATTCCCAACGTCGCCCTCAAGATGAACCGTCCCTGCGTTCCGAAGAAGTCGATTCGGGGTTTGGCGGAACTCTCGCGGTTCGTTGACGAGATCGCCAACTTGGCGCACGACAATCGGCGGCCTTGGGTGGGCGCCTCCGCCTTTGCCCATAAGGGAGGCATGCACGTCAACGCCATCCAAAAAGTGGCCCATAGTTTTGAGCACAGCCGGCCGGAGACCGTGGGCAATCGCCGCCGCATTCTCATGAGCGATCTGGCCGGACGAAGCAATATCGTCATGAAGGCCAAGGAGTTGGGCTTTGCCATTGACAGCCATACGCCGGAGATCAAAGACATTCTCAAGGACGTGAAGAAACTCGAACATGAAGGCTACGAGTTTGAAGCGGCCGAAGCCTCGCTGTCGTTGCTCATCCGAAGGCGGCTGGAACACGTTCCCGCTCTTTTTCAAGTGGAGGGCTATCATGTTTCGATGCGGCGGGACGGCAAAGCGTCGGTGTGCCAAGCGACTACCAAAGTTCGGGTGGGAGAGGAAGTGTCTCACACGGTGGCCGAAGGAGACGGCCCTGTGAACGCTTTGGATGGCGCGCTTCGCCGGGCGCTTCGGCAGTTTTTTCCCAAACAGTTGAGGCCGGTTCGGTTGACGGATTACAAAGTGCGCATTCTGGATTCTTCGAGCGGCACTGCCGCTCGGACGCGCGTATTTATTGAGTCTTCGGACGGCAAGCGGAGTTGGTGCACCGTCGCCGCTCACGACAACATTATCGAAGCGAGTTTGCAGGCGCTGATCGACGGTTTTGAATATCGCCTGCTTATGCAAAACAGATCGCGTCCGCAAGCGAATAAAAGCCGCCCCGCTAGTCGGCCTGCCGGCGGAAAGCGCAACGATTCTTAAAGTTATGTTGAATCTTCCCAAAGCGTACGAGCCTCGGAACTTTGAGTCCAAATGGTATCGGTTCTGGTTGGAGCGGGATTGTTTTCGGGCGGACGCCGCTTCCGCCAAGCCGCCGTATTCCATCGTCATTCCGCCGCCGAATGTGACCGGTGTCCTTCACATCGGCCACGTTCTCAACAACACCATCCAAGACATTTTGGCCCGCAAGGCCCGCATGGAGGGCTTTGAAGTGCTTTGGCTTCCGGGCACTGATCACGCGGGCATTGCCACGCAGGTAGTTGTGGAAAAGCAGCTCAAAAAGGAGCAAGGCCTCTCTCGACACGATGTGGGGCGCGAGGCGTTTGTCGAAAAGGTTTGGCAGTGGAAAGAGAAGCATGGAGGCATCATCATCGATCAGCTGAAGAAACTGGGCTGTTCCTGCGACTGGTCCAGGGAACGCTTTACGATGGACGAGGATTATTCCCGGACAGTCGCCGAAACCTTTGTGGATCTTTATCGGAAAGGGCAGATTTATCGAGGCCGGCGTATGGTGAACTGGTGTCCCATATCTCGCACCGCGCTCTCGGACGAAGAAGTGATTATGAAGGAGCAAAAAGGCTTGCTTTACTACTTCAAGGTTGAGATTGAAGAGGAACCCGGCGTTTTTCTGTCTATCGCCACCACTCGTCCGGAAACGATACCGGGAGACTCGGCGCTCGCCGTCAACCCGAAGGATCCGAGATATGCCCGTTATGTTGGGAAGCACGTATTGAGGCCTCTTCCTCGGGAACTACCTTTGGAGAAAAAACGCATTCCCATCGTCGGCGACGAACACGTTGACTTTGAGTTTGGAACCGGCGTGCTTAAGGTTACTCCCGCTCACGACAAGGCTGATTTTGAGATTGGAGAGCGGCATTCGCTTTCCGTGATTGAAGTCATAGACGAATCGGGAGTGATGAACGCCGCCGCTGGCCAAGACTTGCAAGGGATGGATCGCTTCCAAGCCCGTAAAGCCGCCGTCAGGCTTCTTGAAGGCATGGGACTTCTTGAAAAGGAGGAGACTTACGTCAACAACGTTGGATTCAGCGAGCGGGCGGACGTGCCTATTGAGCCGCGCCTCTCCGAGCAATGGTTCATGAAATATCCCCGCGCTGAGAAGGCCAGAGAGATCGTCGCCTCCGGCGAGTTGAATTTCTATCCCGCGCGCTGGAAAAAGGTGTACGACCATTGGATGGCAAATCTTCAGGATTGGTGCATCAGCCGCCAACTTTGGTGGGGACACCGCATCCCGGTTTGGCATCGCGGCGAAGAGAGGAAGTGCCAAGTGGATTCTCCCGGCGAATGCTGGACGCAGGATCCGGACGTCCTAGACACCTGGTGTTCTTCTTGGCTTTGGCCCTTTGCAACTATGGATAAGCCGACTCTGGAAAAGTTTTATCCGACCACCGTTCTTGTGACCGCCCCTGAAATCCTCTTCTTCTGGGTGGCGCGAATGATCATGGCCGGCCTGGAATACAAAGGCGAAAAGCCTTTTGGCGCCGTATGCCTGCACGGCATCGTCCGCGACCGTCGCGGCCGCAAAATGTCCAAGAGCCTGGGCAACTCGCCCGATCCGCTGGACTTGATTGCCCGGCACGGCGCCGACGCCCTGCGCTTTGGCATTATGCGTTCCACCCCGCGCGGCCAAGATACCTTGTTTGACGAGCAGAACGTGGCCTTGGGCCGACACTTTTGCAACAAGCTCTGGAACGCCTGCCGGTTTCGACAGATGCAAGGAGGACGACGGGCGACGGGCGGCGTCTTGGATGCCTCGCCTTTGTCTTCGGATGACCGGTGGATTCTCCTCAAGCTCGACCGCGCCATTGCCGAAGTCACCGCCGCCATCCACGAATTCAAACTTAACGAAGCCACGGGCGCGCTCTACCGTTTCTTCTGGAGCGAGTATTGCGATTGGTATCTGGAATCCACCAAAGCCGTGTTTCAAGGAACAGACGAGCGCCGCAAGGCCGGCACTCTGGCCGTCGCGGACTTTGTGCTGGGCAACACGCTGCGGCTCTTGCATCCGTTTTTGCCCTTTGTCACTGAAGAATTGTGGCAGGGAATGGGATTCGCCGCCGAGTGTCCAAAAGAGCGAGGAGGCCTCACCATTATGAACGCGCCATGGCCTCAGAAACTGGATCCGGATTTTCGAGATCGTCACGGTCTGGACGACTGTTGCGCAGCGTTTGCCGACGCAAAACACGCGCTTGTCCGTGAAGGAAGAAACTTGCGCGCCGCAGCCGGAATTCCTTCAAACAAAAAAATCCCCTTCCAAATAAAACCATTAAAACCGATCCCAGAACACGACGCCGCCATCCTGCGCATCCTCCTTCGAGCCGAGTCTCTGCTCTTTGTCTCCGAACTGCCGCCAAGCGCCCCGTCCGTTCGTTCCGAACTCGGCGATCTGTGCCTTCTGACGCAACCCGGCCATTCCGAAGCCGGCTTTGGCCGAAAATCCAAAGAGATTTTGGAATCGGAAATTGCCCAGCACGCCAAAGAAATCGAGAAAATCCAAAAAGAAATTGACAAAGTGGAAGCCAAACTGAGCAACCCGAACTTTGTCGCCAAAGCGCCGGCAAAAATCGTTCAAGAACACCAAAAAAGGAAGCAAGCATGGGCCGAAAAACTCGATCAGGCCAAGAAGAATCAGAAAATTGCGGCTTTAGATTTTCAACCGCATCCCAAAAATAAAGAATAGTCTGTTAATAAATCGTTCCTCAAAGAGGCGTTTTTAAGTTGAACTGCTAATTTTAAACATTTTAGCAGTTCATTATACAGTTGATTTTCTAATCTACTTGTAATCAATAACTTAAGTGAGTTTTAACAATGCAAAAAATACGCATTCCTCAAACACCGCCTGAATGGCAGGAATTAATGACCAAGTTAAAGCCGGCGAAAGGGCTGGTCGAGATTCTTTCCCAAATCCAGAACAGCAAAACGCGAGATTCCTATTTGCATTGGGACGAATTAAGGCATAAAACGCCGCCGCCCGGCATCAGTCACCACGAATGGTGGTTTGGGGTGAAGCTCTCCCGATTTTGAACAACTACTTAACGATGGAGAGAATTCAAGAACTCAAATCCTCGCCGCTCACTCGGGATCTGGTTTTTGAAATTCACAAACTTGTAACGGAAAAAACTTTGAACGACCCAACTGCCTCGGGGAGGTTTCGTCGACCGGACGAAGTGATAGAAGTCGGAAACGATTACGGGAATGTTTACCACTCACCGCCCCCAGCAGAGGAACTCTCCAAACGCATGAAACAAATGTGGGCTTTTGCTAACGCTACACCTTTGCCAGCCTGCCATGAGTCACAAAGTCGCACCGCTAACCGCGCGGACGGACTTGATGAAGTTGGGCCAACGAGGCCTGCTCAAGAGAGGAAAAAACGGCAGAAGAATCGTCTTTTTTGCTCCCGCTGACTTATCCTCACGATTAAAAAAACTTCCGGAGAAAATGGCGAAATAAGCCCCGATTTGGAAACTGCCAAACAAAATCCCCTCTCCCGTCGCGGCGAAAGTGTTTGTATGAGAAATTGCTGGTACTCCCGCCGGGACTCGAACCCAGATCGACGGTTTAGGAAACCGCTGCTCTATCCGCTTGAGCTACGGAAGCGTGCCATTGAACTTTTTAGCTTATCAAATTGCGGCAAAACAACGAAGAAAATTCTCCAGCGAAGCGAGGCAAGAGCCGTTAACGCCTCGGCGCAAGCGGGAATTTTTTCCCAGATCGAGTGGTAATTTCAGAAGCGCGCCGAGAAAATGTGAGTTTCACGGCACCGTCTACGCCGGTGAAGAGGACTTGGACGTTTTTAGAACGAAAATGACGACGGATGGATCGGACCCAACGCTCGCCGTTTTGGTTGTGGCTTCCCGTGACGACAATCACTTGAGGCTCCAGTTGCCCAAGAACGTGCAAATTGGGCGGTTGGCGATCTGCCGGCAAACCAAGGCTGATAAAGTCCGCCTTCAAATCAGGTTGCCGATTGAGGAGTTCTTTTTGACTCTCGCGATTCAGGTCGGAGAGGAGGAGGATTTTCAAGCCGTGAAGCTCGCCAAAAAGCACCAAAGGAGCGCTATCGGCCGGGCTTGGGTCGTCGCCAGCGCGCGGATGAAGAATCTGCCAATCGCCGATTCGATCCTTGGCGGTTCGCTGGTGAATGGGAACGCCTTCGGCGCGGAGTTGTTGAATGAGGCCGCGATAAAAAGAAGACCGAAAGGCAAGCGGACTAATGACAACTTGGTCGGGAGGTTTTTGTTGGAAGAGTTGGGAAAGAGCTTCCAAATGCTGTTTGTCGCCGTGAGTCAGGAGGTGGTTTCGATAGCGGGCGCTCGGCGGTTGATTGCGCAGGAACGGCTCCAGAATGAAGGAGGAACACCACTTTGGCCTGCCGTCGATGAGCCAGTCGTTTTGAGCGCCGGGAGTGTCAATGCTAACCGCGTCGCCTCCGGGAATGGGAAGAATCGAAATGGTTGTGCGGTGTTTGCCGGCAAGGAAACTGTCGCCCAAAATTCCCAAAATGGCGGCGGCGCACGCAGCGATAAAAATCTTTTTCCCGCGAGAAGGAGGCGCGAGAGCGAACGTTGCCAGAGCCAAGTAGTAAAGGAAAACACAAGACAGAGGCGGCCTTGAAATCTCGAACCAAGCCAACGGCAAGCCGGCAGAGGTTTTGCAAGTTTTGATCATAATCGTCATCCAAAGCCAAGCGCTGGAGTTTGCCAACGACGCCACTGCGGGCGCCCATGCCGCCGTTGCCAAAGCAAGCCAAGCGCTCGCCATCACAAGAGGCGCCAAAAAAAGCACCAAAATAAAATTGACGAGCAGAGAAACCGGCGTGAACAAATTGAAATACCACATGATGAGAGGGAGCGAGCCCAACCAAGCAATCGCGGAAACAGCGAAGCAACGGCCAATGTTCCCAATCCATCGGCGAGCGAACCGCCGCCAGTTCGATGGATAAGATTGGGGAACCAGTTCGTCATCGCGAAACCACGCTCTGCTCCAATCCACCAACGGTCGGCAAAAAACCACAATCGCGCTAACAATCACAAACGAAAGCTGAAAGCCCGGTTGGAAAACCTGAAGCGGATCCCAAAACAAAAGAAGCAACGCGGCCGCGCCAATGGAATTGAGAGACTCCGGCGGCCTCTTCCACATCCAGCCGAGAAGAATCACGCAAGCCATCGTAGTTGCCCGAACCGCGGAAGCGGGAAAACCAGTCACCGCAGTGTAAAACCAAAGGCAGGGAATGCATACCACTCCCATCCAGCGCCGAGGAATCCCGCAACATTTGGCCGCCAGCGCCAGCATAGTCGCAACCAACATCACGTGCAGGCCGCTAATCGCAAAGACGTGAAAAGTGCCCGATTGAACGAACGGTTTGCGCAGCTCGTTCGTCAATCCTGCGCGCCAACCGAGAACCATTGCCCAAATGAGCTGCGTCGATTCGTCTCTGCGAGGTTGTCCAATGGTCAACGCCCGTCGCGCCCAATCTTGAAAGCGAGAGGGAAGCGGCCGCGTCGTCATCGGTTCCAAAAGGCTCGCCTTCGAATTCCAATCCCGAATCGTCATCACATAGGGAATGCCTTGATAGCGGAGAATCTTGCGGAAATCGAACTGCCCTTCCACCAGAGATTGCCGGGGAGGGGCGAGGATTCCCGCCAACCGAATCCGTTGCCCCCGATGAACGCCGGCCATCGGCGCGGCGTTGACTTGAACGCGGACGCGTCCATAGGCCGTTTGCCAGCGCGACTGCAAACAGATGCGCGAAACCTTCAAGTCCAATTGAGTTTGAATCCGCTTGCTCGATGCGGAGTGGGAGACTCTGCTTTGCGGACGAGAAACAACGGTGCCTTCTATTTCGCAAAGCCGGGCGCGCTCACCGATGAGGAGACGAAGATCGTGAGGAAGCCTTATCGCCGTATGATGGCGGTGAAGAAACCAGCCCAACAGCAACATAGCGCAGGCGATTCCAAGCAGGCGCGCCGGCAGACGAACGGCCAGCATTGTGCCAAGGAAAACAGCCAAAGCGCCGGCCAAGAGCCAAGGATTCAAAATGAATTCCCCAGCAAGGATGCCAAGAATCAGCAAGGCGGCGAGAAACGCGCAGGGACGCCTGCGGACTTCCAGTTCGGGAAAGAATTTTGCGCCTTTTCCCGCCATATTGCGGGCAGTGGTAGGATGCTCAAAAAGAAGCCAACAAACGCGGATAAGGGATTAAACAAGAGCCAAACGAGCGACGACCGCCGCCGCTTGACTTTGCTTTCTCAAGCGGTTGTTTCCATAGATAGCCGAGTGCGTTGTGTGCGTTCATGGTGTAATTACTTCTAATAGGACTGTTTCTCTTATGGATTTTTCTATATTGTTTAATTTCCTCACCGTCGTTTGGGTAACTAATGCCGAGACTTCAATCCCTTTGATTGTTTCGCAGATAGCAGTTCTATTTTAAATTCTTCTTTTATTGTCATTTCAAAAGAGTTCTGGGTTGGTTGGTTCTGAATTAGCGTGGTAACGCTTGCCAGTGACCATTGGCTCTTGGGCGAGCAAGTGCCGGGCTTTTATACATAAATTTTCATCAAAGCCGGTGTGTTTGCAAACGGCTTTGTCTATCTCTATCTGCACGTGGCAATTATGCGCTTCGGGCAATCGTTTGCGCGGCTGTTTACACCATTCATCATAAACCTCCGCTAACGCATGAAACGCAGACGGCTTCATGCCAAATAATAAGGGCATCGGAATGCGGTTGAAATTTTCTGTTGGAAATTGAACATAAGAAATATCTCTGTTCGCTCTTGCTAATATCATTCCCACTTTGGCGGGCGTGCTATTGAGGAGGAGGCAGACGGCTTTCTCCACCGTCTCTTTATCCACATCGGGGATGTTCACCACAACTTCGGCGCTATACCACTCACTTCCAACTGATGAGATAGTAGTTCGGCAGGCAAAGTTTTTGATGGTTGTCAATCGGACTCGTTCAGAAATTTTCAATCGGCTAGCTTTTTGCAAAGCATTGACAAAATTCGGTTTGTCTTTCTTTGGTTTTACATGGCAGTCCGGCTTGACTTCCATTTTATCGCAGTAGTTGGTTTTGTGCGAGTATAGGCAAGGCGTGGCGTGCATCTCTCTGGGATCGCATTTTTGCGCGCCAATCCTAATAATTGCTCCCCTCGTTTTGATCTTGACTTGATCCTCTAAAGTGCTTGTCCAGTATGTTGGGATTTCTAAGGCGATGCGATAGAGTTCGTTGCTGAGAAACTGCGTGGCGCTCCAATCTCCCTTTGCCATGTTTGCCGGGCTGATGTTATCCACTTCGCCCCATTCCTGTCCTTCTCCGTCTAAGATTTGGCTGGCGCATTGCACGGCATCCCATTCGGTGGCCGGATTGTCGGCCAACTTGATGACTTTGGTTGGCCTTGGAGTCTTCTTTTTGCGCTCCAAAACTAATAGCATTTCGCTAATGCTCGTGTTGCCTGAGAAGAAGGTTCGCGTTGGATCATAAGAAACGATGATGTATTGGATATGAAAGTGTTTAGGCAACCAGATTCGAGCGTCATAAGATGACACACCAGATGTAATTGTAGATGGCAAGACGATGCCCGCTTTGCCGGTTTTCGGGTCAATGTATTTATGGGTTAGCGGAATGAATGCTGTCGAGTTGCCAGCCGCAGTCATCGCCGGGTTGATTTGCCGAAAATATCTCTCTCTTTCCCGCAGTTTTTTCTGCACTTCTGGTTTCTTATGTTTGTTCCTTTTCTCTCTGATCGTATAAGGCGGATTCATAATGGCGAAGTCAAACTTATCGCATTCCAGTTTTTGCTCCGGGCTGTCTAGCTTTTTAGCAATGATCGGCGGATTGAAGACTAGATCATCCATTCCTCGCAGCATTTCTAGCGAGCCTAATCGGGCTTCGGTTTCTCCTTCCGGGACGCCGAGCATCATGCTTCGCAGTTGGGTGTTTTCAAATTTTACGCCGGGGGCGATCATTCCCAATCCGGCGGCGGTTTGGAAGACGGCGCGGTTGTTAATGTCAAAGCCATAGAGCATTTGCTCGAATAAGGCTTTGGCTACTTCGGGGTTCTGCTTTGTCTTTTGCAGGATGTAGTTGGCGCAAGCAATCAATAACGTTCCAGAACCGCAGGCAAAGTCCACGATGCGCAGGTTTTTGACTTGGTCGAGGTTTTTCCATTTGATGTTCGCTTTATGGAACATCAGGTGCGTTAGCATAGTGGCGGCGGGGAGAGTGGTATACATGGCTCCTTCCTGCTTAGCGGCCGCTATGGAGTTGCAAAAGCTGATGCCCACGAGGTCGTGGTGATGCGCGCCTTTGGCGCTCTGAATATCGTGGGCGGTTTGCGCAAGCCTTTTGACGGCGTCGTTGCTGCGATGACTGACAGTCAATGCTTTCAGGATGGCGCAGTTCCATTCTAATATGTCTTTGTAATCCACATCCAGCCATTTGGCGTAGGCGTCCTTGAGGCTGGCGATGATGTTTTCGGAGTCGATGCACTCTTGCAATGTTGGCGGGCGGGCGGCTTTTTTGCGGAATTGGGGGATGAGGTGGATGATGTCGTCTAGTTTGGTATGGAACATGAAGACGGTCAGCAAATCGATCAGCAATCCTTGGAAGTCGGTTTCCGCCGCCGCTTCGCCGAGTTTATGCATGATAGAGTCGGCGTTTTCGGAGAGCTTTTGGAAGGCTTCGTGGACGGCGATTTCAGCGTCTTTGGCTAGGTCTTCCGGTTGGCCGAGTTCGCTGGGAAGGCTTCGGATGAGGGCGGGCAAGTCTTTGACGTCGTAGTCTTTCCATTTTTTCCATTTTGGCGACTTCTGCTTGCTGCGGATGCGGAGCGGCGTTCGCACGGAAACTCTCACCTTTCCATGTTCAAGGTGGTCTTGGTTTTCAATCTGGTCGGGATAGATGAGAGCGAGGGCGCCGTCGCAGAAGCGTTTGCCGGCTTTGTTGAAGATTAGCTCGTCGGCTTGGCGGACGGAGGCTTGTTTGTTGGCGCCCAGTTTGATACCCCAACCGCGTTTGGCCTCGATGCCGATGGTGTAGCCTTGGACGTCGAAACAGACAAGGTCGACTAATCGTCGTTTGCCTTTGTCGTATTTGAAGGGGTGTTCGACTCCCGTTTTGATTCCCGCTTTCCGCAGGATCTCAGCGAGGTAAGCAGTCAATGCATTTTCGTTAGCCATTTACTGTTTCTGTTCGCGCCGCGACTCTTCCTCCACGGTCGCCATTCTTGCCGCCTCGGCTTGTTGTTGGATTGCTTGGTGGTTTGCTTGCTGTTGTTGGGCGAATGCTATGTTGGCTAATTCTTCCGGCGTAGGATGAGGCAGAGGAACAGCGGGCGCAGGATCGGGGTCGGGATAGGGCGACGGTTCGGTGGTGGCCGTTGCCCCCATTTCTTGCATTATTCGGGCGTATTCGGTAGCCTTGGCTTGCTCTCGTTCGGCTCGCCGTTGTCTGCGAGAATTCCCTTGGTGCTTGTCCGGATGCCAGATGGAAACCAAGTCTCGCCAAGCCTCCTGCGCTTCTGAAAGAGACGCATTCCTGCTTAATTCAAGCGTTTGATATGCCTCGTCTAGTGTCATTTCAGTTCAGTTCGTATCGTTAAGTTGGCTTCGCAAGTGGCAGAAACTTTGCCCGACTGGATAAGGTCAAGGATGGCTTGCTCGTTGTTTGTTGTGCTTGCAGGCACGGCGGCGTGTTTTTAGCGGGTTCCCATGCCGACGCTTTGGACGGTTTGAAAGAGTTTGCCTTCGGTCTTGATGCTCGGCGCGATGATGATTTCGGTTTCCTGAAAAGCGCGGATGTCGGCGGCGCCGACGTTGCCCATGCAGGTTCGTATGGCGCCGACGAGGTTTTGAGATCCGTCGTCCACTTCGGCCGGGCCAAAGAGGATTTGCTCTAGTGTTCCGGTAATGCCCACCTTAATCCGTGTGCCTCGGGGGAGATTGGCGTGCGGAGTGGCCATTCCCCAGTGGTTGCCTTGTCCGGGCGCTTCCACCGTGCGGGCGAAGGCGCTGCCGACCATGACGGCGTCCGCGCCGCAAGCTAAGGCTTTGCAAACGTCGCCTCCTTTGCTCATGCCGCCGTCGGTGATGATGGGCACGTAGCGGCCGCTTTTTTTGTGGTAGTAGTCGCGGGCGGCGGCGCAATCCACTGTGGCGGTGACTTGGGGAACGCCGAGACCAAGCACGCCTCGGCTGGTGCAGGCGGCTCCGGGACCGACCCCCACAAGAACGCCCGCCACGCCGCGTTCCATCAGTTGAAGCGCCACATTGTAGGTGACGGCGTTGCCGATGATGACCGGAATGTTCATGTCTCGGCAAAAAGAAGCCAGATCCAAGGACTTGTATTTTGAGGAAATGTGACGGACGGTGGAAACAGTGGATTGAACCACGAAAATGTCCGCGCCAGATTCTTGGGCAATGGCGCCGTAGCGTTCGGCCTTTTGAGGAATGGCGCTGACGGCCGCCCAAACGCCGGTTTCTTTGATCTCGGCGATTCGTTTGCGGATCAGCTCTTCTTTGATAGGTTCGGCGTAGAGTTTTTGTATCAGCGAAGTAACGCTGTCTTGATCGGCGTTGACCACTTGCGCCAGCGCTCCGGAGGGATTTTCGTAGCGGGTTTGAATTCCTTCCAGATTGATGACGCCAATGCCGCCCAAGTTGCCCATGACTTGGCAAAAGCGCACGTCGGTGACGCCGTCCATTGCGCTGGCGAGAATGGGGATTTTGAGGAGAATGCCTCCGCCGTCTTTGGTCGGAATCCGAAAACTAGTGTCCACTTCTTCCGGATTGATCGTGACTTCCCCCGGCACGAGGGCAATCTCGTCGAACCCGTAGGTGACGCGGGCTTTTCGATTGCGGCCAATCCACATTCCCATAATGCTTCAGAATTGGGGCGCGAGGTCTTCCGGCGCTAAGGTTGCTCGCCGTTTTGTTCCTCTTCCTCTTCTTCGTCAAAGTATTCGTCGTCGGGTTCGAATTCGGGTTCCGCGTAATTCAAGGGCATGGGCATTTGGGCGGCTCGATGAACGGCGGATTGGCCTTCGGGCACTTCCTCCAGCGGGACGGCAAAGTAGGCTTGTTTCACTTTGCCCCATAGCTCCAGGATGGGGTCTTCGGCGGGACGAACCAGTCGATAGTGACGGTTGGTTCTTTCATCGCGGACGATGTCTCCGTTTTCCGGCACCTTGCCGTCGTCGTTCTCAGCAATTAGGTATACTTCTTGTTCTTCCATAAGCGTTAGTGATTTGCAGAATTTATTTATCGGTCAATTTCTTCTGAGTGGATTTTTGCGGCGGCGCGCCGCCACTGTCCGCCGCTATAGGCGTCCGTAGGGATGCTGTTTTCGTCGCTCTTTTCACATTCCTATGCACAACTTGCATCTGCGTCAACGGCGATTCTGTTTGTCGGGTTTCCTCACTCTCTGCGATTCAAAAGTTGAATTTGTTGTTCATGACGCTGCAATGCGGGCATCGGGAGCGTTCCACGTCGGAATCATCGGTGTAAACATAGGCACAATTTTTGCAGCGAAACACGTTGTCGTTACTTCGCGGGGGCTCGAAACGCCTCCGGCGAACTTCGGAGCATAACCCAATCAAAGACAAGCAGGCAAGCGAAGAAGCAACGTAGCAGAATAAAAAATCGTCCAAGGAGAGGGTCATGGCGAGTTGTCGGCAGAGAGGCCGTCTTGCGGAGCGCTGACGGACCAGTGAAAAATGATTTTTCCCCAAACAAAGCCGCCGGCCGCCGGCCGGGAAGAATCCGGCGCCGGTTGGAACCGAAGTTGGCGAACCCACCTTAGCGCCTCCGCATCCGCTCCGGGAAGATAGCCGGCCGGCAAACGCTTCGCCGGCAAACTGTTGGAAAGAATGACCGCGGTTTGCACTCGCCCAAGTTGGTCGACGACCGCCTCGATGACGGTTGGATGCGGCAAAGTTTTCGGCGGCCAAGAAGGAGCGGAAATCGCCGGGTAGATTTTCGGCAACCGGGTTTGGACGTCGCCGAGAATGCGAATGAGCGGCGCGGACTCCGTCGTTTTTTGCGAATGCTCGGATTCAGAGAGAACCGGCGACGGCTTCGACACAACCGAGGAAGAAATCGATGGCTGCGCGCTTTTGCGCTTCCCAACCGCCGTCCCGTCAACGGCCCGCTTTCCCTCGTAGTATTGCGGCGGCTCCGTCCAAGCTTCGTATTTGTGATCCGGCGACCAAGTCTCTTCCCAGAGACTGCCGGAGAAACTTTGCCGATGAATCCGAGAGAAAAGAGAAGGATCGCGAGATAACAACCAGTTGCCCGCGCTCCTTTGTTGAGAGTCGATGAGATAAACGCCGCCGTCCGAGGACTTCTGAGGCGGCGGCAAAGCCCAATCGGAAACGAAAAAGACCAGCATCCCCTGAATGGCGAAGACAAAGACAACCATGGAAATCCACTGCGAAATCGTCCACCGCGTCGGTTCGTTCGTCGCCGTCATTGATCGTGAAAAAGAGTTTGCTCGCCCACCCCAAACGCCTCGCCAATGCCCACCTGAAAAACTTGGCCGACGCCCTCTTCCAGAGCGATTTGATAGACTTGGGAAAATGTTTCGTAGCCGGCTTCCTTGTCCATCAAAACAATGAGAGAAGGCGGACGCTCGGACTGGACGACGGCCCGCCCCAGTTTCTTGCGAAACTCCTCCAAGCTGACTAATTGACTCTTAAAGTGGATTTGCCCCCCCTCGGCAATTGCCACTTCTAGTTGGGGCAAGTTGGGACGGACGCTTTGAGGTTGCCTCATCCTTACCCCCGGAAAAGGAACCAGCAGGGGGCTAAACACCAAAAAAATGACCAGCAGAAAAAAGACCGAGGCGAAGGGAGCAAAGTCCAGCCTGCCGCCGTGAAAAATCTTGGCCTTGCGGGGGAATTTCATCTCGCTTCCCTTCCATTCGGGTTCTCGGTTTCCAAGACAATATTGATGATTTCCATGGACGCCTTTTCCATATCTAAAACGATGGAGTTGACGCGGCTCACCAAATAATTGTAAGCGGCGTAGCAGGGAATCGCAATCGCCAAGCCAAAGGCGGCGCAAGTCAACGCCTTCATAATGCCTTCCGCCAACTTCGAAAAGCCCGGATAAACAGCGCTCCCCGAAACCGCAAAGGAAATATCGATCATTCCCAAAATTGTCCCGAACAAGCCAAGAAGCGGCGCAATTTGAGCAATCGTCGCCAGCAGGTTGAGTTTTTCCTCCAATCGAGAAACTTCTATCAATCCCGTTTCTTCCAAAGTTTCGCGCACAGATTCCCGGCCAGAGCCTCGTCTGAGAATAGCGGCTCTTACCAACTGCGCCACCGGACCGGGCGTCGCGTCGCAAATGGAAATGGCCTCCACGACGTTCGACTGCCGCAAGACGTTCCGAATCCCTTCCAAGAACCCGGCCGAGTGAATCTGAGCCCGATGATAATGAAGAAACCTCTCGATAAATATCCCAATGGCCAAAGCGCTAATCAGCAACAGAATCCACGCCACCGGCCCGCCGGATTGAATCAAACTAGGCAACGACATTGACAACGAAAATAAGCCATACCCCAAGCGCCCGCAAGCGGCCACTTCAATGCGTCAGCGCGTAATACACGATGTTAATGCCCATCGGATAGGAATACTTCTCCGAATAAGCGGCAAAAAACCACCGGCTCACGCCTTCTTCCTCCCAGCCATCACTCAAATCCGTGTTGTGACACATAAGCACCATAATCCGCCCCTTGTCGTCCAAAATCGCCTTGTAATCCGCGGGGCGCGGCGTCTCCCAATAGATTTCATCCTCCCAAGACTCTGCAGCAGTTCCCCGATTGCGATGCGCCGAGTCCTCGCTGGGAACTTGCGGCGCCTTCTCCAAAGGAAAAACGCAGTGGAAAATGGGATGCGTCAAAGGAAGACTCACCGGCTCCCGATCTGGAAAGACCGATTCCATTTCCCCAAGAAAATGCTCCAGCATGCCCTCGCCCCAGAAATCGTCCACCATAAGAAAACCCCCGTTCAGCAAATAAGTCCGCAATACCTCCGCCTCCACCGGAGAAAGAAACAAATTCCGAGGATCAATCATAAAAATAAAGGGATAATCAAACAACCGATCGTCTAAGAAATCCATCACCTCCCCTTGCGGATCCACTTTCATCGAGGTCAACTCCTCCAGCCGATAAGAAAAATTCAAATCAGCGGCCGGATAATCAATCCGCCAACGACCTCTGCCGCTCCGGGAAAAATACATCACCCGAACAAAAGTGAACACATCCTCCCGAAACTTCTCCATGACCTCCCACTCCGGCACGCCGCCGCGCAAATCCCCGCCTCGCCCGGAAATCATCCGACCCCTTCCCATGCCCGTTCCGCCGAAATCAGCCCCACCTCCCGACCGTTGCCCCAAAGCAATCGGAACGAACAACGCTGCCAAAAACAAAACCACAAACTTCTTGCCAAACTTCTCCATACACACAAGCCACAACCACAATAAGCGAAACAATAATAATAATCCAATGCCGATCCTACGCGTCCCAGCGCCCAAATCCCGCGGAGATTCTGCAACAATCTCAACCTAATTGGCAAACGTATTGTCCATCCCATAGTTATACTGCGACTACAATATCTCTTAGCAAAAGACACGTCGCACACAATTTACGACGCAATAAAAAACACAAATCAACCATAAAACTCTCCAGCCAGAAAAAGCAAAGGGAAAACAGAAAACCAACCGCTACTTCTTGCCTCGCCCCCACAAACGCCGATAACTTCCCCTCCCAATAAAGCGAACAGAAAAAACAAAGTCGGCAAGGTCTCAAAGGCTGTTTTTCCTCTCGTTTAGCCCTCCTAGCGCAAGCGACGAATGCGATAAAAACACGAGGGCGCATTGGTATGCAACAACGGCAACCGCACCGCCGTGTTCGTCCGCGTCGCCGCTATCTCCCCAGAAGCCGGCAACCACCCTTGCGAAGACAATAGGTTCGTCTGGCATTGAACTTGATATACCCGCCCCACAACCGACGGCCAACGCAACGAGATAAAGTGGGTCTCGCTCAAATCATCCGTAATCCTTAATGCGGGCTCCGGCTGCGGCGCATTCCCTGATATCAACAACGATACCCATTGATTCGTCCACACCGCTTGATTCGTATAGGCCATTGCGCTTCCCGTCACCGGCCGCAACGGAAAGGTCAACCGCCTCCGTCCCCCTCTTTGGGTCACATTCACTTCATAAACGCCGTTGGTGATTGGACTTTCCACAACCACTTGCTCCACATTGTCCCGGCTGTTGTGACCGCGCCGAGCTGCCCTTGCCGGATTGGCCGGATCTAACACCCAAGGATAAAAATATTGGAGGGACGGAGCTGTGTTTGTGTTGGAAGTTATGTTTGTGTTGGAGTTGGAGTTGGTAACGATTGTAGGCTGAGTGAGATATAAGTTTAGATTGTTAACGAGCATTCGATCAGTAGAGTCTAAGGCGGGGGCCGGCAAGGTTTGCGGCGGCGGATCGTTCCAGCAAAGAGTGACTTTGAGTGGCTCGTTGCCTCTGGCCACAACGGGAAACTTGATGTAATCGGTGTAGTCTTTGGTTGTTCCATTGGTGGCCACGGTTCGGATGTTGTATAGAGGAACTTCTTTGATGTGGGCGAGAGAATCGCTGTGGAAGTTGTTGGTCATGAGGTTGGCGGCGGATAGGGCGTTGAAGAGCCCCCAACCGAAGCGATAGTCGGGGCCGGGATGATCCCCGGCTTCATCGGCGGTGTGAATGGCGCGCGCGCGCAAAGTGGAAGCCAGCATTGGCTGGTTGTTGGTTCCCACTTGCCGGCGATGCAGTTGCACCAACAAATTCAACGAACCCGCTACCGTCGGCGCCGCTATGCTGGTGCCGGAAACAGTACGATAACTCATATTGACGTCATTGGTTGAAGTGCTTTGATCGATATCAGTTGAGTAAATATGCTCTCCGGCGGCAACGACGTCGGGTTTGATTCTTCCGTCGTCTGTCGGCCCCCAACTGCTGAACGCGCTCATCACGACGTTGGTGTTTACTATCACATTGGTCGTCGTCACTGTATTAGTGATCATCATGCCATCAGGAAAAGTGGTTATGTTTGTGGTAGTAACAATGTTGGTTGTCATGGATCCATAACCCCCCGGTATTTTCCGCACGGCACCGACAACCAAACCATTTTTGTTCACTGTATATGCTCGCAATAGATCGTAACCACCGTCCACATCGAAGTCATTAGCGGGCAGGGTATTCGTATGTAATACTGGAGTCATGTTAGTAACTAATGTTGATATTCCATTAACGGTGTTTGTTGTGACTTGGTTAGTTAGTGCAAAATAGCGATTAGTTACTAAGGTAAGGTGAAATTGTCCATCAATGTCAGAAATCCCGTAGGGGCGTCCAGGATTACCTCGCTCATTGCCGGCAGGCCATACCGAAAGATAATAACGGCTCCAATAGGCAATGTCGTCGACTGCCTGCGAACGTTCGCCGTAAAATCCAAACTTATAATCCTCCGTAGCATTGACAGCGGGGACTCCCCTCCAGATGGGGTAGTAATTATTCGAATAGTTAATCCATCCTCCCCAACCAGCATGTCGATCGTAAGAGTTATTGGAAAGTCGAAAATGATTGTTGGCGTTGGCAAAGGCGGCGGTCATTTCCGTGAAGTCATTGCGGTAGTCGTGCGCGAGCAACGTAGCATGAGGTGACATTCCTCTGGCACGGGGATCGGCACCGGTCGCCACCAACGTGCCGGCGTCGAGTGTTGCATGCTGATCTGCACCGGCGTCGTTGACGTCGTCTCCGTCGATCACTCGGCTACTGACTTCGTCAGCACTGCTGGTAATCGCAAACTCTTGATGGCTGGCCAGAACATCTCCTCTGTCCCACATGGCCAACTGAGTGCCTTCCCCATTGAGGTTCAAACCGGAAAGTCCGTGGAGCAACGCGCTGTTCGTTGTCCACAGTTCGTCGGTTCCAATCGTGTCCGCTGCTTCCACATTGGCAGTGGTGAGATAAACAGGCTCGCCATGTTCCACTCCAACCATCACGGCAAAAAAATGGTAGTATTGTACAGGGCGCTCTATTGGAAAAGAAATCTCCCCATTGTCCCACGGATCGAGGCGAACAAGACGATCCCGCCATACCAGCGGCAAGCCGGTTCGTTTGGAGAAGGCTTCGGCCTCGGCGCGTTCGGCGGCCTGCCACGCACCGAGCTCGTTGGAAAAAGTCCGGACAAGTTCCGGGCCGCCGCCAGTTTTCCATAGTTCAAAGCCAATGGGCTCAGGCAAGCCTTCGATGCTGAGGCCGGGCGGTTGCAACCAAGGCGCAAAGTTCTCGTTGAAGTCTTCCAGAACGGCGGGATCGATGCCCGGCCCGTTTTCATCCACAATAACCGGCCCGTTGGGCGGGTCTTCGTCTTCGCCCGGAGCAGATTGCGCCAACAAGCCGACGTTGCCGCCAGCCAATAGTGCCAAAGATGCGAAAAGAATGAACTTTTTCATGACTTCAGTCTTAATTCAGTCCTAAATTGATCGTTTAGTGGCAATCAAAGCCGAACTTGCGTCCAGAGTCAACAAAAAAAAGGCTGTCTGTTTGCGGCATTAGAAACTTTTTCATCATTTTCACCTTACAATGATTATTTAGTGGTAATACAAAGCCGAACTTGTATTTTGAGTCAACAAAAAAGGTTTGGAGGAGTTCGGGGTCGTCTGATGGTTTCCCCAGTTCAAGGCCGATGGGTTTAGGCAGGCCTTTGATAGTGAGGCCGGGTGGTTGCCGCTAAGGCGCAAAGTTTTTGTTGAAGTTTTGGGGAGCGGCAAGGTCGATGCCCGCTTGTTTTCGTCTATGATGTCGGGGTTGTAGGGTAGGTTTTTGTCTTTGCCGGGCGCGGGTTGCACCAGCAAGCCATGGTTGTCGCTAGCTCACAATGCCAAAGATGCGCAAAGGAGAAACTTCTTCACGATTAAGTTTATCTTTTCCACGGGTTTATTTGGCAGAGATTAAGGCCTTGGTTTGTGTTTAGATATAGCAAAAGAACTTGTTTGTTTGGAGAAGAGAAATGGCGAGAAATGGTTTGTTCAGTTTGTTTTTATACATGCGCCGTGTGTTAGTTTCCAGCAGAAGTGGAGTTGGATTGGCCGGGAAGGCAATGGAGAAGGCCATCCGGCGTATTGGGGAATTTGCCGTTTCATTGCGGAGCGAAGAAGGCGTCGTGTTTTTCCTTTTACTTGCTTTTTCGGGACAATACTTTTTTAACTTGAAAGAAATATGCGTTTGGAGCATCTGCAAAACGTCTCACAAATTGTGGTTAAGTTTGGGACCGGGATTTTGACCGATGAGGACAATTTACTGGAATCTTCTCAGATGGAGCAGCTGGTGGATCAAGTGGCTTCGTTGTATCGGGACGGCAAGGAAGTGATTGTAGTTTCTTCGGGGGCGGTCGGGGCGGGTATGGGCGTTCTCGGCCTCAAGAGGCGTCCCGCCTTGTTGCCGCAGCTTCAGGCGTGCGCGGCTTTGGGGCAGTCGAAGTTGATCGCCGCTTATCAAGCGCTTTTCGCTAAGAAGGGGATTTTGACGGCTCAAGTGTTGCTAACGCATGAAGACCTTCAGGATCACGATCGTCACCTCAACGCCCGCAACACTCTTTCGACGTTGATGGAACAGGGGATTGTTCCCATCGTAAACGAGAACGATGCTGTTTCTTTTACGGAGTTGAAGTTTGGCGACAATGACGCGTTGTCCGCGCTTGTGGCGTGTTTGTTGCCGGCAGATTTGCTGATTATCCTGACTACGGCCGAAGGAGTGATTCAAGGGTTTGGCGCCTCTGAATCCAAACGGCTTGGCGTGATTGAAAAGATTGATCGCCGCATTGAGTCCTTGTCCGGAGGAACGCAAAAATCCACCGCTATCGGCGGCATGACGAGCAAAATTCAAGCCGCGAAGATCGCCAGCCGCGCCGGCATTCCCACTCTCATCGCCTCCGGCCGCAACCCCCGCATTTTGAGCCGTCTTTTGACCGGAGAAGACGAAGGGACGCTCATCCTCCCCGCCGCCGCGAAACTGAAGGGAAGGAAACGTTGGATCGCTTTTTTTCACCGTCCTCAAGGAAAATTGATTGTTGACGCCGGCGCCAAAACGGCTCTGCGGGAAAACGGAAAAAGTCTTCTTTCCAAAGGCGTTGTCCGCGCCGCCGGTCGTTTCCGCAAAAACGAAGTGGTCTCCATTTGCGATTGGGAAGGCACCGAGTTCGGGCGCGGTCTGGCGGCTTTGGACGCGCCTCAATTCGCCAAGAAACCCATCCAGGCAAAAGTCGCCGTTCACCGCGACAACATGGTCATTCTCTGATTCGATGAAACCTCCCCAAGAAAACCAAGCGCCGATTCAACGTCTCCTCCAAGTCATGGCCTCTCTTCGCTCGCCGGAAGGTTGCCCTTGGGATCGCGAACAAAACCACATGAGCCTGCGCTTTTGCGCCGTCGAGGAAGTCTACGAACTTATAGACGCAATTGAGGCCGGCAACGAGGAAGAGATGATCGAGGAACTCGGCGACTTGCTTCTGCAAGTGATCTTTCACTGCCAACTGGGGCAAGAACGCAATGCTTTTGATTTCGATCAAGTCTGCCGGAGGCTCGTCGACAAACTCATCCATCGCCATCCCCACGTCTTCGGCCAAAGCAAAGCCAAAACCATCGACGCCGTCTGGACGCAGTGGGAACAACTCAAAAAAGCGGAAAAACAAGGCGGCCCAAGCGAACGCGCTTCCGCATTGGACGGCATTCCCCGCCATTTTCCCGCCTTGCTATACGCCGAAAAACTCGTCCACAAAGCCCGCAAAAGCGGTCTGATTCCTTCTTTCGAAGACGCGGACGGCGCTTCCGAAGATGCCTCGACGTTGGGAGAACAACTCTTCCACATCGTCCAAACCGCACAACAACAAGGCCTCTCCGCCGAATCCCTCCTTCGCAAAACCATTCAACAAAAAGAAAAACTTTGGCGAGCCAACGAAGGCAAAACAACCCCCTAAAGAAAACCCCAGAAAACAACAAGCCTCATGCTGAGACAATATCCCGCCCGGCGCTTGCAACGCAATAGAGAACAAAGAAAGACCTTCGCGTTTACCCATTTGCCCGCAGGCCAATTCAAGGAACAAACTTGCCAACCTAGAAAGAGCGCCGGGAATTTTCCGAGCTTGATTGCAACGCTCCATATCGGGCAAAGTTCTTCTTATGGCGGAATACGATTCCATCGCCGAAGCATATCGGGACTCCAAACGGCTACCGTTTCGAGAATGCATTGAAAGGCACACACTCTTCAAAACACTGGGCAACATTCAAGGAAAGACGGCGCTTGACTTGGCTTGCGGAGACGGATTCTACACGCGCCTAATCCGCCAAGCCGGCGCAACGGAGGCAACGGGCGTCGATATTTCTCCGGAGATGATTCGGCTGGCGGAACAAGAAGAGAAACGACAACCGCTGGGCTGCCGCTATGTATGCCAAGACGTCGCCAAAATGAAACCCTCCACTCCCGTCGACGTCGTAGTGGCCATGTATCTTCTAAACTACGCCGACACTGCGGAACGTCTCCGCCACTTTTGCCAAGTTTGCTATAACGCGTTACGACCCTCAGGCAGGTTCGTCGGCGTCAATGACAACGTTCTCAATCCTCCCAAAGGAACTTTGCTCTGGAAAAAGTACGGATTTGAAAAGACTTGCCCCCACCCCGCCAAAGAAGGAGACGTTATTTTATACACCATAACCAACCAGGATGGCCGCTCCTTCCAGTTCCAAAACTACTATCTCAAACCGGAGACTTACCAAAACGCCTTTTGCGCCGCCGGGTTTCAACACTTTCGCTGGGTTCCTCTCTCCCTGCATCCTTCCCAACAAAACAATCCTTTCTGGGGAGACTTCATAGCCAGCCCGCCCATCATCGGCTTGGAAGCGCAGAAATCAATCGCTTGACCAAACCGCCCTAAATAGAAACTTCTAAACCCCATATCGTATGAACGAAGCCTCTGCCCGAATCAAAATCAACCACCTTTTAGAAAAAGCCGGCTGGCGCTTCTTTCCTGAAAAAGGCCAGCCCGCCAACATCCAACTAGAATCTAGCGTCAATATTACAAAGCAAGACCCCGACAACATGGGAAACAACTTCGAAAAATACAAAAAAGGATACGTCGACTTCCTGCTCCTCAAGGACAAAGGCTCCGCGCTCATCGTGCTAGAAGCCAAGTCTGAAGACAAAGATCCATTGGTCGGGAAAGAGCAAGCCCGCCAATACGCTCGCTCTCTAAACTGCCGGTTCATTCTTCTCTCCAACGGCAACCTCCACTATTTTGGGATCTCCAACGCGGCAATCCCTACCAAATCACTTCCTTCCCAACACCCCACTCTGTCGCCGAATATTCAAAAGCCGATCCGCCTGATCCTCAACGCCTCGCCGACGAACCAATCGAAAAAGACTACATCGCCCTTACCCAAAAAGCCGACTACGACCTACAAGCCGCATGGAAAAACAAAAACGAACGTCCCGACTTCATCCAATCCCAAGGCCTGCGCTTCCTCCGCCCCTACCAACTCCGCGCCGTCCACGCCCTGCAGCGAGCTGCGCGCAACGGCCAAGACCGCTTCCTCTTTGAAATGGCCACCGGCACCGGCAAAACCCTTGTCTCCGCCGCTGTTGTCAAACTCTTCCTCCGCACCAACAACGCCCGCCGCATCCTCTTCCTCGTAGACCGACTAGAACTAGAAGAACAAGCGCGAAAAGTTTTCGACGCACTCCTTTCCAACGACTTTACATCAGTTGTCTACAAAGAACGTCGCGACGACTGGAGGCGCGCCGAGATTGTCGTCAGCACCGTCCAATCCCTCCTCTTCGACAACAAATTCCAACGGCTCTTCTCCCCTACGGACTTTGACCTAGTCATCTCCGACGAAGCGCACCGCTCCATCGGCGGCAATGCGCGAGCCGTCTTCAACTACTTTGTCGGCTACAAACTCGGCCTTACTGCCACCCCGCGCGACTATCTAAAAGGCTTCGACAACACCAACACTCCAACACATGACCCCCGACAAACCGAGCGCCGCCTCTTGCTGGACACCTACCGCACCTTCGGATGTGAAAGCGGACAACCCACCTTCCGCTACTCCCTAATAGACGGCGCAGAAGACAAAGTTTTAATCAACCCCAATGTAGTAGGCGTCCGCACCGATGTCACCACACAACTCCTCTCCGAACAAGGCTTCTCCGTATCATTCACCGACGAAGAGTCAGGCGACAAACAGGAAACGGCATACGCGCGCCGCGACTTCGAAAAGCGCTTTTTCTCCGCCGCCACCAACGCCCTCTTCTGCAAAACCTTCCTTCAATACGCCCTGCGCGATCCCATCAGCGGCGAAATCGGCAAGTCTATCATCTTCGCCGTCAGCCAACATCACGCCGCCCGATTAACCCAAACCCTCAACGAAATGTCCGACCGCATGTTTCCCAACAAATACCAATCCGACTTTGCCGTGCAAGTCACTTCCCAAATAGACAAAGCGCAACAATTTGCCGTCCAATTCGCCAACAACAAACTCCTCGGTTCAGGCAACTTCAACCCCCAATATCACACCTCCAAAGCCCGCGTCTGCGTCACCGTCGGCATGATGACCACCGGCTACGACTGCCCGGACATCCTCAACATCGGCTTGTTCCGCCCCATCTTTTCCCCTACCGACTTCATCCAAATCAAAGGCCGCGGCACACGACCCCATAACTTCCTCAACGACCTAACTGACAATAATCTAAAAGACAATATCGCCGAGCCGGAAAAGAAAACCTTCCAGCTATTCGACTTCTTCGCCAACTACGAATACTTTGAAACACAATACAACTACGACGAAATCATCCCACTCCCCCAATCCAGCGCCGGCAAAATCCAACACGGCGACGACAGCCCAACCGTCTATCCAGACGCCTATCAATACACCGGCGCCGACCACATGGACTCTATACAAGAAGAACAAATCGGACCCAAAGGCATGAAAATTGACCGCATGTTCTTTGACCGATTCGCCGACACCGTCCGCCAAGACGAAACCATCGCATCCGCCGTCGAATCCGGCCAGTGGGACAATGTTATTGACTACATAAAGCGCGAAGTCTTCAACAAACCCGAAGAATACTATACCCTCGACAAATTGCGCAGAGCCGCCGCAGTGGATCGCCGCCTAACCTTGCGCGAAATCCTAGAAAAAATCTTCAACCTCATCCCGCGTTTCAAATCTAAGAACGAACTGCTGGAAGAAGAATTCAGCAAATTCATCGCTGACCACAAACCCGCCGAATCCGAAACCATTCCCGCTATCAAAACTTACTTCAAAGCCTACCTCACCAGCGGAAGAACGCGGGACATCATCGACGGGCGACGCTTCCCAGAGTTGTCCACCAACCCCGACTTTTCTATCCATGACTACCAAGCCGCTCCCCAAAAATACCGCGCCCTCGTCCCCGAATACATCAAAGACTACGTCTCCCTGAATCAATTCGCTGCGTAAAATCAATAAACTTGCTTGACAAACCGCCGGCCAATCATTAGCCTCCTTTTCTTGCCTATGTTAGACAGCGACACCAAACGGCGCATTGACGCCGCCCGCGACCTGCTCGTCGGCAAAGTCCCCGACCCCAAAAGCCAAGTCGAACAAATCACCATCGCCCTCATCTACAAGTTCATGGACGACATCGACGCCCAGAGCGAAGAATGGGGAGGAGCCCGATCCTTCTTCGCAGGCGACTTCGCCCGCTACGGCTGGACAAAACTATTGAGCGGCGGCCTTGGCGGTCACCAAATGCTTGCCTTATACGCGGAATCCTTGGCGAAAATGCCCGAGAACCCCGGCATCCCGCCGCTCTTCCGCAACATTTTCAACAACGCCTATTTGCCGTATCGAGACCCCGAAACTCTGCGCGCCTTCCTCAAAATCATTGACGAGTTCCAATACGATCATAGCGAACGCTTAGGCGACGCCTTTGAATACTTGCTAGCCATCCTCGGCGCCCAAGGCGACGCCGGCCAGTTCCGCACGCCCCGCCATATCATCGACTTCATCGTCAACCTCCTCAACCCGCAAAAACACGAAACCATATTAGACCCCGCCTGTGGCACCGCCGGCTTCCTCATCTCCTCCTACAAACACATTCGCAAGACCAATACCGACGACAAGGGCGACAGCACGCTCACGCCCGACGACAAGGGCCGACTTGCCGCCAACTTCAAAAGCTATGACATCTCGCCCGATATGGTGCGCCTATCGTTAGTGAACATGTATCTGCACGGTTTTGTGGCGCCGCAAATCTATGAATACGACACCTTGACCAGCGAACAACGCTGGCGCGAACGCGCTGATGTCATCTTAGCCAACCCGCCCTTTATGTCGCCCAAAGGAGGCATTCGGCCGCACAGCCGCTTCTCCATACGATCCAAACGCAGCGAAGTATTGTTTGTGGACTACATTGCCGAGCATCTGACGGCCAACGGCCGGGCGGGAATCATCGTGCCGGAAGGAATCATCTTCCAAAGCCAGTCCGCCTACAAACAACTGCGAAAGTTGTTAGTGGAAAAACACTTGGCGGCCGTCATTTCCTTGCCGGCGGGCGTCTTTCAACCCTATTCCGGCGTCAAGACTTCCATCTTGATATTAGACGGCGCATTGGCACGGCGGCGGGAAAGCGTTGCCTTTTTCAAAGTGGAAAGCGACGGCTACGACTTAGGGGCGCAACGCCGTCCGATAGAACAGAACAACTTACCGCAAATAATCCAAGCCGTGAAAGAATGGCAAGCTGTAAACATAGAAGAACTAGAAAAAGAAACAAAGTTCTCTTCCTTTATCCTGTCTAAACTCCTTCGGCAAGGCATGGCTTTGATTGTAAAGAAAAGCGCCATCGCCGCCACCGGCGACTATAACCTGAGCCAAGAACGCTACAAACAAACCACCCGCGCCCAATCCAAATACCCAATGGCAAAGTTAGGCGAAGTTTGCGAGATTCGAAAAGGAAAAGCAATTACACGCAAAGAAGTTGTCAAAGGCTCCATTCCTGTCATCGCTGGCGGACAAAGTCCCTCCACTTATCACAATGTGGCGAACCGCACGGGAGAAACGATTACTGTTAGCGCATCGGGATATGCTGGTTATGTCAATTACTTCAATGAACCAATATTTGCCTCTGATTGTTTGACAATCAAACCAAAAGATGAACGGGTTCTAAGTGCTTTTGTCTTTCGGGTTATGAAGTTCAAGCAAGCGGACATTTACAAACTTCAAGTTGGTGCAGGACAACGACATGTTTATGCTAAAGATTTGGCTTTATTGGAAATCCCCTTGCCACCTATTGAAGTCCAGCGAGAGCTTGTCCACGAAATAGAAAACCACCAGCGCATAATAGATGCCGCCAGCCAAATCGTAAAAAATTATTCTCCCCGCATCCCCATTAATCCATCATGGCCCCTTATAGAGATAGGTAAAGTTATTAAAACTGTAACCCCGCCGGCCAGAATTCAAGCTAGAGATTTCAGCGATGACGGAAAGTATCCAGTTATAGACCAATCTCAAAACCCTGTTGCTGGTTGGACGGACGATAATAAATACTTGATTGACAGTTCTAGCGGCATGGTGATTTTTGGAGACCACACATGCGCCGTCAAATTTATAGATGGTAAATTTGCCCAAGGCGCAGATGGAATTAAAATCATTACAGTCAACGAGCAATTAAAGCCGAAGTTTTTCTATTTTTACCTCTTAAGCTCCCCAATCATTCCAGACGGTTACAAGCGACACTTCAGGAAATTAAAGGAAACGCCCATAGCCATTCCGCCGCTAAAAGAGCAAAAAGCCATCATCACCGAAATCGAAGCCGAGCAATCCCTAGTCAACGCCAACCGTGAATTAGCGAACCGAATGGAAAAGAAGATTCAACTTGCCATCGCCCGAGTGTGGGCGCAGGATGTTTGAGATTTGCGGCGGCGCGTTTATGTCGCTGACAATTTAAAAGGTTTTTATGAAATTGAGAGTGGATTGGGAGGAACGGTTATGCTAACGCAGCTAAAAATACGGAATTATCGGGGTTTTCAGGATTTAACTATGGATTCTTTGAAGTCCATTAATCTCATTGCCGGCAAAAACAACACTGGCAAAACCAATTTTCTGGAAGCGGTTTTTCTTCTGTCCGGCGGTGGAGATCCTCAATTTGCACTCAACACCAACGTGCTTCGTGGTTTGGAAGTAGGCAAGAAATCGAGAGTGGTGATCGAGCCTTTCTGGAAGCGACTCTTCTTTGACTCGAATATGGAAGAACCCATTGTGATTGAAGGAAGTCATGCGTCACATGGACAATTGATTTTGGAAATTGGGCCGGAGAGACAATCCACTATCCAAATTCCTTTGGATATCGCTAAAAGATCTATGGCGACGAACCAAATGAACGTCCCTTCGCTTGGCTTTCAGTTCAACGGTACTAAAAGCCTCCTAACAGTAAAGGGAGGCGATGTGGAGATAAATCATACCCCTATATCGACCCCATTTGTTGCGGCCATTCTTTTGTCAGGCAACAAAAATAATTTGGAAGCACCGCGCAGATTGGGAGAGTTGCAACAGAAAAAACAAGTAGACGTCGTTTTGAAAGCGCTCCAGATTATTGAGCCGAAATTGAAGAGCATTGAGGAAAATTCCTCCAGCGGTGAGTCTACGATTTGGGTCGATATTGGATTATCCGAACTGTTGCCTCTGGCGGATATGGGCGAAGGGATAAACAGAGTTGCCCGGATTGTTTTGATCATAGCTTCCATACCCAAGGACAGCGTTGTTCTAATAGATGAAATTGAGAACGGGTTGCACCACTCGTTTTTGCCTGATGTTTGGCGGTATATCGATAAAGTGGCGCAGAAGTTCGACACTCAGATCATTGCGACGACGCATAGCCGTGAATGCGTAAGGGCAACACAGCGCGCTCCACTGGATCCCGAGAGATTTCGTTACCATCGCCTTGAAGTCAGTGAGGAGGGAAATCATTCGGTGACTTATGATCCGGAATTACTTGAAGCTGCGTTTGAACATAATTTTGAGATTCGATGAGTATGTCAAACGAAACAGAAGAAATACGAATCAAACCGGTTCAGCTTTTGGTTGAGGGCAACGACGAACGCAATTTCTTTGAGGCGTTCATCGATCATCTTTCAATCAATGTTCAGGTGCAGAGCTTTGACAGGAAAAACTTTTGTTCAAAATGCGGTCAATCAATTCCCGACATTCAGATTCAAAACTTCAAAAGTAAAGACAAATTGCGCAAATTTCTGCCTATGTTTGTAGTAGCACCGGGCTTTCGTGATAAAGTGCAAAGCATTGGGATTGTGCGGGACGCGGATTGTTCTGCTAGATCGGCGTTTCAAAGCGTGCAAGATGCGTTGAGAAATGCAAACGCCAAACTATTAGAAGATGATAAACTGCCTGTGCCAGATTGTCCTGAGAAGCGCGAGGTGAAGGACAAGTTGGCGGTGGAGGTGCTGATTTTGCCCGGCGGAGATCGCACAAAAGGCATGTTGGAAACGTTGCTTTGCCAAACTTTTGCCGGCACGAAAATAGATGGTTGCATTGATGAATTTTTCCAGTGCGTTGAGCCTTTGTTAAAAGAACCAATTAAGAAGCATCGAGAGGACAAGGCACGGGCCTTTGCTTATTTGACAACTCGACCCAATCCGCATCATTCGGTGGGCGTGGCGGCGAAGAAGAAAGACTGGGATTTGGATTCTCCTGTTTTTGGAAGAGTACGCAGTTTTTTGGAAAGGATTGTGGTGTTGCCGAGGGTAAAATAGTGAGAAAGGACGGCAATGTTTCCGGATAGTTTTATGGGAAAAATCTGGCTTGGCATTTTGGCGGTTGCGGGGCTTTGGTTTGCCGTGCGGAGCGTGCGGCAGTCTGAGGAACCGGGGAAGCAACTTTTGCGTTTGGGCGCGAGCGCGGTTCTGCTTTTGTTGGGGATTTTCGGCGCCGCGTATTTTTTGGAAATCCAGCAGAAAGCGTCTGTTCTTGGCCGTGTTGCTTCTCGAATTGCGGCTTTTGCAGCTCCTTTGTTGGTGGCGTCGTGCGGCGTTTTGCTGGGCGTTCTTTGGGCGCCTTCGATGGGTCGGCTGGTTGCGGCGCCGCTCACCAGTTTGTTTGACGGCGGCAAAGCGGGGACTTATCGGCAACCACTCTACGCTATCGCCGAAGCCCGCCGAAAGCGGGGAAGGTATGCCGAAGCGGCGGCGGAAGTTCGGAAACAATTGGAAGAATTTCCCGGAGACATCAATGGAACGCTTTTGCTCATGGATTTGTGCGCGAAAGATCTCGGCCAAATGGAAGAAGCGCGGGCGGCTATGGAAGAGTATTTGCAAAACGGGCCGCACCCGCCGAAAAATCTCTTCCGCGTTCTTGCCCATATGGCCGAAATTTACCTCGCGACAGACGGCGGTCGGGAAAAGGCCCAACAATGTCTCGAGCAAATTCAGGCTATGTGTCCCGGAACGGAACAGGAGATGATGGCCGCTCAAAGGCTGGCGCACATTGGCTCGGCGGAGTTTCTTGAAGCGAAGAAACAAGCAGTTCGCGTTCCGGTAAAAGAGTTTGACCGTCGGTTGGGGCTTCAAGGGAAAAAGCCGGTTTTCCAAAGAAACGAACAAACGCCGGAGGAATTGGCCGGCGAGTATGTTCGTCAACTGCAAGCGCACCCGCTTGATTTAGAAGCCAGAGAAAACTTAGCGCGTCTTTATGCCAACCATTATCGGAGACTTGACATGGCAGTTGAGCAACTAGAAACGATGGTGAACTATAGAAATCAGCAAGCTCGTCAAGTTGTTCGCTGGCTCCACTTAATGGCTGATTGGCACATCCAACTTGGCGGCGATATAGAAAAGGCCAAAGAATGCATGCAGCGAATTTCGGCGCGTTTTCCGAACACCGCCCACGACTCCCAAGCCCAAAAGCGCATCCACTACCTCCGCCGAGAACTACGCAATCGACACCTATCCTGATATTCCTTACAATGGCGGAAAACATTCGCAATATAACTACTTTGCTCTTTGTTGAAGCCTGCTTTTCTTAGGTGATAACGCATATCCTCCTCTGTTAGAGACGACTGATATCGGCAGCTGTCAAAAATAAACTGGTAAAAACGATTCCAATCGTATGGATGAAGGCACCGCTTGTTCGCTGAGAACGAAAATTTCTCGAACTGGTCTTTTAACCTTGGGATAAGCCGAGGCAGGCAAGACTCTTGTTTTGGAATTCGCAGACGGTAACGACGCTTGTAAAGCTTATTGTATAATTTAATGGGTTTGACAAAGAGTTCTCTAATTGCGTTTACATATACTTCGTAACTCGGATTCCATTGCGATGCTATAGCTTTGATCTGTATTATTGTCATCTCTTTTGGCCAAGACTCAAACATTCCGACAAGCCCTTCGTGAATCTCGTGTAAATCACGACTAAATCCAACAGTCATAGGATCAAAATCACCATGGAAATTGAGTTTAGATTTAATAATCATCTTTGCTTTGCCTGATTTTACTTCTTTCTTAAGAATCGAATTCATGTGAAGCAAGAATTGTTTAGGCTCTTCTTTTATTCGCAGTGTAATTTCTGGGAGAGACATTTTTTGTAGAATCTTTGAAGTGGTTAAAGTTTTTGAGATTTTATTCTATCGAAAACTTGCAAATGAGATGGGAAACCGAACTTCCTTATCTCCACGCGCATAGAGAGAAGCAATTTGTGGCGTCCGAAACACAAGTTCGTAGTTCCCCGGTTTTGTTAACTCGTCAATCGGAAATACTGCGTCAAATTCACTCAACGAAATTTTGCCGTCAACCGCGTTAGATTGAGTGTCCAAAATTTCCTGAATTTCATCGCGGCTAAAGCCGGTATATGCGGCCATTTGCTCTTCGGACAATCCCATTGCTCGGTAACTTCTCAACACTTGTTCCTTCTGCTCTTTTGTCATATTAGTGGTCCATCCTTTGGATATCTGCTTCATTGTTTGATCGATCGACGCAAAGGTTGCCTGCATTTCCTTACTCGGCTTGTCCGCAAATGGATTTTTACCAGCCCACGCCTGAATTTCTAATAACGGATCCACACGAACGCCATCGCGCAGAAGAATGAATTGCTGCAACGAGATGATATTACCTGCATAAATAGCAATCCTAAGGGCACCGATCTTGCGGGCGTATTGAACGAAGTTGTCGTCTATTTTCCGGTAATCCCTGGTTTGTTCTCTTGCGTGGTTGGCGATGAGGTAAAGTGGTGTGGCAACTTGGATGTAAATGGAGTCCTGATTGAAAAGACTGCGCGGAGCCTTTGTTAGGTAGGTATATTGGAGCGCGTCATTATCTTTGCTGGCCTTTCCTAATGCGATGGCTTGCCGGACGTCGGCATCGGTTGGGTTGGCGATGATTCCATTGGTGTAGTTGCGAAATTCTTGGGGAATTTTGCTACGAATGGCGTGTTCGCGAATTGAGTAACCTCCGGCGCAACCGGCGGCAAGCAACGCTGTCGTTAGTGCGGCGATTAAAAATGAGTATTTCATATTTTGTCGTGGTGGTTTGGTTTGCAGTGGGTTTGCGGCGTTTATTTGAGGCGGAGGGCGATTTGTTTTTCGAGTTCGCTGGAGAGGTCGATGTTGGGGCGGCCGAAGCGGGTTCGGCTTTGGACGAGGACTCGGCTGACTTTGGGACCGACAGCTTCGATTTGGACGTAGACGGTGGTCTCATCGATTTTGGCGACCAGAGCCTTGTTGACGCGGTTTTCGTTGACGATGGTGCCGTTGAAGCGGAGTACTTCGAGGGCGGCGAGGTAGAGGTCTTCGACGGGGCGTTGGTAACGGCCTTCGATGGTGTCTTTCATCCACGGCAGGCCTGTTTTGCGTCCGCCGTCGACGGTGGTGTAGCAACCGGAAGAAAGGGCGGCTGCGGTCAAGCAAAGCAGTATTGAGATAATAGATGCAAGTTTCATAGAGAGGATTGCAAACGAATCGGCGTTTTTCGTCAAGTCTTAAAATTAAGTCGCACAGGCGGGATGGCTATGGCGTTGGATTGGCATCCGGCGGGGAGATTTTCTTCGCTCGGAGTTGGAATCGCCGGGCGATCCAGCCGTGTTTTGGCGCGAATACTGCGGCCAGCATGAACACTAGGCCGGCAGTTACGGCCATCATCCCCGAAATGGAAGTGTCGGCAAAACCAAACCAGCGGGGGATTGTCAGCGCGGCGGCGTGGCCGGCTAGGGCGGAGAAGGCGGCTATGGCCAGGCTCCAGGCAATCATGGCGCCTAGTTTGTCCGTGAGGAGGTGCGCTGCGGCGGCGGGAGCGATTAGCATGGCGATGACGATGATGCTACCGACGGCTTCGAAGGAGGCGACTGCGGTTATCGCCACGATGATCATTAGCAGGTAGTGCATGGTTTTGGCGCTGAATCCGAGGGTGGTGGAAAGTTCGGGATCGAAGGAGCTGATTCGGAGTTCTTTGAAAAAGAGGAAAACGAACAGAAGGTTGAAGAGGAAGGCGCCGCCCAAGACGGCGACGGCTCGCGGCACTTGGATTTTGGTTTCTCCCCAGTGTAGAGTGCATAGCGCGTCTAGCGGCGTTAGCTCAATAGCGCCGTAAAGCACGCAGCCGGGGTCAAGGTCGACGTGGTCCGCCGCTTGGGCGATCAAGAGCAGGCCTCCTGCAAAGAGGGTTGTAAAGACAATACCCATAGCGGCGCCACGGTCGACTTGGCCGAAGCGGCTGATCCACTGGGTAAAGACGGCGGTCAAGGCGCCTACGGCTGCTGCGCCGATGAACATGGGAAGGCTGGCGCGGCTTCCGGTGAGAAGGAAGGCTATCGCTAATCCCGGCAAAACGGCGTGGGAGATGGCGTCGCCCATCATGCTCATCTGCCGAAGGACGAGGAAGTTGCCGACAATGGCGCAGGCCATAGCGCATAGAACGCCGACGGTTGCGATCCAGAGGTCGTAGCTTTGCCATTCCATCAACTGCTTCCTTCGGTTAGAGGATGGGGGCTTCCGGGCATGGAGGAGTGTTTTGGGTCTCGGTCGTCCGGTAGTAGTGTTTCTAGTTCTTTCACGAGTTCCGTCCCCAAAACGTGTTCGACTGCGTCTGCGTCTCGGTCGACGTGGCTGGGAGCGATGTCTGCGTTTTGAATTAGGTATAGCTCCCACAAACGATGATTTCGGGTCACTTTTGCGGCTTCTCGAAAGCCGACTTCTGAGAACAGCAATTCGTTTGCGCCATAGCGTTCGATCAAGGCGTCGTCGTATGCGGATTGGATTTCGCGCTGAAGGAATCTTGTCGACCAGGATCGGGAGGCCAAAAGGCCGCGCAGCAAGATCGGCCTATTTTGTACGCGGTTTTGTTCGGAAGGATTGGCGTGGGCTTCGAGCCATTCGTAAGATGCCCGCAGCAAGTGTTGTCTCGCGATTTTTCGTTTGAGTGTGGAGTGCCGGATAAAGCGGACGAAAACGCCGCGCGCCGTGCCGAAGAGCATGCTGGCGAGGAACAATCCGGCGGCAATCAGGACGATGACGGCGCCGGCCGGCAAACGTGGGAACAGGCCGCTGACTCCGGCGCCCAGCCAGCCGCTGAGACCTCCGATTGCGGCGCCCAAAACCAACGTCGCGCCGAGTTTGCGCGTCCAGAAACGAGCCGCCGCCGCCGGTGTAATCAAAAAGGCAATCACCAAAATCAGCCCCACCGCTTGAAGCCCGGCCACCGTGACCATCGTTACTAAGGCAAGCATTGCGGCATCCAGCGTCCGTACCGGCCAGCCTTGGGCGGCCGCAAACCCTTCGTCAAAACAGAGCATTTGGAACTCTTTGAACAAAAGGACGCAGAGGAAGACGGCGACGAGCGTCACCCCGGCCACTACCGCAAAATCGCGCAAGATCATAGAAGCCGCCTTTCCATAAAGGAACGATTCTAGGCCGGCGGCGCTGCCTTGCGGCATCTGCTGAATGATCCCCAGCAGCGCAATTCCAAGCCCGAAAAAGACGCTCAACACTATCCCCATCGCCGCATCGTCTTTGATTCGAGTTCCGTTTCGGATTCCCAGCACCGTCGCGCAACCGAAAATCCCGGCGGCGGCGGCTCCCCAAAGAAGCCCGGCCAGAGACTTTCCGTCGCCGCCGGCAGACGCCATAGCGATGAAGGCAACGCAAATTCCCGGTAACATGGCGTGCGAGAGCGTGTCGCCCATTAACGAACGTTTGCGCAACAGCAGAAATCCGCCGACCAATCCGCCGGCAGTTCCCAGCAGGGAAGCGCTGATGACGACTAATCTTGTATTATAGTCGCGCAACGAAGCGACGCGCCAGATTTCTTCCATCGAAGGGAGCGCCAATCGCGAGTCCTCCGCGGCAAAGAGGAGAGGAGTCTTTCCTTCGCCTGCGGAAAACGCCGCTTCGGACGCGGTTGAACTCCCCGCCAAAAAGAGAAAAACAACCATGCCAAGCGTAGTCTTCATTCTCCGGCGTGCTGCACTGCCTCCGCTGCGGCGGAGAGCACGGTCAATTTGCCTCCGTAGGTTTTGCGCAAGTTTTCTTGATGGAAGACTTTTTTCGTCGGGCCGGCGTCGACGACTCGCATGTTTAACAAGATGATCCAATCGAAGTATTCGGCCACCGTGGCCAAGTCGTGGTGGACGATTAGACAGGTTTTGCCCCGTTTTTTTAGGTCTCGAAGCAGCTCGACAACCGCCCGCTCGGTGGCGGCGTCAACCGCCGCGAAGGGCTCGTCCATCAAGTAAAGCCGTGCGTTTTGCGCCAGCGCTCTGGCCAGAAAAACGCGTTGTTGCTGGCCGCCGGAGAGTTGGCTAATTTGCCGGCCGGCGTAGTCTGCCAGGCCCACGCGCTCTAACGCTTGCAACGCTTCGGCTCGGCAACGTTTGTCGACCGGCTTGAACCATCCCAGCCGATGATAGCCGCCCATAGCGACTACGTCCAAAGCGCTCGCCGGAAAATCCCAATCCACGCTTTCTCTTTGCGGCACATAACCGACGAGGCTTCGCTGTTTGCGATAGGGACGTCCGTAAACGCGCACGAGGCCAGAAGCCTTCGGAACCAAGTCCAGGCAGGCCTTGAGTAATGTGCTTTTGCCGGCGCCGTTGGGGCCAATCAACCCGACCAGCTTCCCTTCCGGCATTTCCAAATCAACGTCCCAAACCGCCGGCTTGCGATGATAGGCGACCGTCAAATCATGAATGGAAAGCGGCGAGGCGGGAGAATGTTCGGGCGGGACGGTTTCGCCGCCTTCCAGCCTCTCCTTCCGGGCTGGCGCCTGCGTCGCTCGGTCAATATGAAACAAACGAATCATGAATAATTGCCTTCGCCCACTGCAAGACGGCAAGACAAAGCGGGCAAAGAAAGACGATCCCAAGCATCCGTCTCTCTGCATCCGCAAAGGCACTAGCGCAATGTTTTTCCGCTCAGTTTGCCGTTCATTCCTTGTTCCGGGGCCTTGCCGCCAAGGGCGCGGACAATAGTCGTTACGTTGTGATCAATCATACCCACGTAAGTTCCTTCGTAGATGCCGCGTTTGCCCATCGCGTCGGAGAAAAGGTCGCCGCCAATTGTTACTTCGTGGCCTTGTGCGCGGGCGCCTTCCACCAGCGCTTGAACGTTTTTCTCCGATACGGAGGTTTCCACAAAGACGGCCGGAATTTTTCGGGAAACCAAAAACGAGACCAGCGTTTCTATGTCTTTGACTCCCGCTTCGGACTCGGTGCTCAACCCTTGAATGCCTCGCACTTCCAGGCCGTAAGCTCGCCCCAAGTAGCGGAAAGCATCGTGCGCCGTGACGAGAACTCGTTGCGCGGGCGGAATGGAAGCGATTGTTTTGCGGGCGTAGTCGTCCAATCGGCGAAGCGTTTCCAAATAGGAGTCGGCGTTTTCTCGGTACGCCGCCGCATTTTGAGGATCGAATTCGCAGAGCGCGTCGGCCACAACTTGAGTCGCCCGCATCCAACCCCGGACGTCCATCCACAAGTGCGGGTCGTGGCGATTGGCCTCATCGATCATCCCGTAATCTTCCCGCTTTAGAATTGCCTCGCTCACGGCGCAAACCGTCCGCCCTTCCCGCTTGGCTTGCGCCAGCACGTCCGCCATTTTGCCCTCGAGTTTTAGGCCGTTGTAAAAAACAATTTCCGCTTGGAGGATTGCCAGCACGTCGTTGCGGGTGGGTTTGTACAAATGAGGATCCACTCCCTCTCCAATCAACCCTTTCAACTTCGCATGATTCCCCGCAACCTGCCGCGCGACGTCGGCAATCATTCCCACCGTGGCCACCGCTGAGTAGGGATACGTCAACGGTTTCCGGCTATCGCTTGAATTGGTCTCCGTCTTGCGATCCCCGCCCGTTGGCGAACATCCCAACAACACGCCGGCCAGACACACCGTCAACCATCCGCAGTTGGCTCGTTTCATCGTTTTCCCGTTCAAAAGACTAAAAATTCCAAGAAACGCCGCTAAAGAAAATTGCGCCTTCAGACTCTCCCGTTCCATCCAGCCGGAAAACCGGCGTCCAGTTGCGCAACGCTTCGCCGCAAGACAAGCACTCTCTGCGAGAGCGCTGGAGGATTATCCGTTTCATCTCAATTTATTAGTTGCGTCTAAGTTTTACAAAACTGAAAGTATTTTACGAGGACGGATAGACGAGTCAACAAAGATTGGGAAAAAGATTCTTTTTCCGTTGAATAAAAAATTTGCTTGGGCAAAATTTCTCTCGTGCCGCCGTTCAAGAACAAAAACAGCGTCTCCGCCGAAGATTATCTCGAGAGAATCCACGAGCTTATTGATGAGAAAGGCTACGCGCGGGCTGTCGACATCGCCAACGCCCTCGGCATCAGCCAATCCTCCGTCAGCTCCATGGTGCAAAAATTAGCGGCCGAAGGACTGCTCAACTACGAGAAATATCGGGGGATGACTTTGACTAAAAAAGGCAAAAAAATCGCCCTTGCCGTTCACAAGCGTCACGAAATTCTCAAACGCTTTCTATCCTTGCTCAAAGTCCCGCAAAAGGCGCAGGAGCGGGACATCGAAGGATTGGAACACCACATCAGCAAAGAAACCGTCCGGGCGCTTGCCCAACTCTCGGATGATCTGGAAATTCGCGCCGGCAAAGGATAGTTTCACCAAGCGACACCGCGCGAACATTCCTATTTCAAAACCGAGAGAAAACGCCTTATCCTAACTCGTCCAAGAACCATACACCACTAAAATATATTTGAGATATGCCGACTACGCCTCCCGAACAATCTTCCCTTCGCAAGCCCTTCTCTCCTCGCCGCGTTCTTCATTTATGGAGAACGAAAATTTTTATTCAGTCCGTCTTGTCCTACCTACCCTTGGGAAATAAACTAAACGACTTGTGCCAAATCTGGAACGGCACTTATTCCCCAAAAAGCATGGAAAGAGCCCTATGGTTGCGGATTGAAGCATTGAATAAAGCGCGTAGACATGTTCCCTTGAATGGATCCACCGCGGTAGAAATTGGCACCGGCTGGGTCGCCTACATGTCTATATTGCTCTATTTATATGGAGCGCGCCGCTGCTATACCTATGATCATATTCCGCATCTCCAATTCAACATGGTAACGCGGTTTCTGAAAATCATCGGTAAGAACCTAAAAAGGATTTCTGTATTGTCGAACATTCCGCTGGAAGAACTGGAGCATCGATTGAAAAACATCGCCGGAAAAAATAATTTAGAAGAGTTTCTGCGGGCGGCCGGAATAAAGTATAAAGCGCCCGGCGATGCCGGCGACACCGGGCTGGCGGACGGGAGTGTGGATTTGGTTTTGAGCTACGCCGTGCTAGCCCACGTTCCTCGCCAAGCGTTGGCCGGTCTGTTGAAAGAAGTAGCCCGCCTAATTAGCGATCATGGAAAATCGTTCCATTGTATAGGCTTGTTTGATCCCAATCATAAAGTCGGATCCAAAGTGAGCAAGCTAAACTTCCTCAAGTATTCGCCGAGGTTTTATAATTTCTTTATCAACAACAAAATGAACTACCATAATAGACTCAGAGAGCCGGAATATCTTAAACTGTTCAAGGAGTGCGGATATTGCGTCGAGTATTTAGAAAGTGAAGTGGATGAATCAGACATTGCGCTGCTCGGCCGGATGAAGGTTGCCGAAGAGTTTCAGCGCTTTGACAATCGGCAATTAGCGGTGTGGAAAATGAGCGTGGTTCTCTCCGCCCGCCGTTGTTAGATAGTATTCCTTTTGCCCAACGGCGGATCCAAGCCTTGCCCTCTAAAATCTAAGATCAACTGAGGGAAAGTCACAAACCATTCCCGCCCTCTGGCATGAGAGGCATTTTATGTAGTGGGCTATGCTCCTGCGTTACAATATTGGAAAACAGAGCAAAAGGCGGTCAACTCCAGATTTGGCGATCGAGGCTGCGGTATTGGATGGCTTCGGAAATGTGATAACTGTCGATGTGTTCAGACTGAGCGAGGTCGGCAATAGTTCGGGCGACTTTGAGGATGCGGTCATAAGCGCGGGCGCTGAGTTTCAAATTTTCCATCGCTTGGCGAAGGAGGTCGAGGGTGGGACGATCTAATGCGCAGTGTTGTTTTAGGAGGCGGCTTTCCATAGCGGCGTTGTGGTTGACGGATGGGTGTTTTTTAAAGCGGCGGTGTTGGATGTTTCGGGCGGCAATGACGCGTTGCCGAATGGCGTCGGAATTTTCGCCGGTTTGTTGGTCGGTCATTTTTTTGAAGGGAACGAGGGGGACTTCGATATGTATATCGATGCGATCCAGCAGAGGCCCGGAGATTCTGCCGAGGTAACGTTGAATTTCTCTATCAGAGCATTGGGACTCGCCGGGCATTTTGCCGTCGGGCGAGGGGTTCATGGCGGCCACAAGCATGAAGTTGGCCGGGAATGTGGCCGAGCCGGCGGCGCGAGAAATGGTGACGCAGCCTTCTTCCAGAGGCTGCCTCATAGTTTCCAGAACGCTGCGTTTGAATTCTGGAAGTTCGTCGAGGAAGAGCACTCCGTTGTGGGCGATGGAGATTTCGCCGGGAACGGGGTTGGCGCTGCCGCCGAGTAGCCCGGCATCGCTGGCGGTATGATGCGGGGCGCGAAAAGGTCGCTGGGTAACGAGCGCTTGGTTGTCGGCAAGAAGCCCCGCAACGCTGTGGATTTTGGTGGTTTCCAGAGCTTCGTCCCGAGTAAGGGGCGGCAGGATGGAGGGGAGACGCTTGGCCAACATGGATTTTCCAGTGCCGGGCGGCCCAATCAAGAGAATGTTGTGGCCTCCGGCGGCGGCCACTTCGAGGGCGCGTTTGGCATTTTCTTGGCCGCGAACTTCGGCAAAGTCGGCTTCTACCGTCGGCGAGATTTGGGTGATCTCGTCCGGGTTTATTGGAACGGGCTCAATGGATTCTTGGCCGTCTAGGAACTCGACGGCCTGTCTGAGGTTCTGGAGGGGATAGACGTCGATGTTGCCCACGACGGCGGCTTCGCCTGCGTTGGCTTGAGGAACTAGCAGGCCTTTCTTTCCTTCGGTCTTCGCTCGAATGGCGATGGGAAGAATGCCTTTGACGGAGCGGATGGCGCCGTTGAGCGCAAGTTCGCCAACCATGACGTAGTCGTCCAGATTATCGGCGGAGCATTGCTCGCTAGCGCCCAACATGCCGACGGCGATGGGCAGGTCAAAACTCGGCCCTTCTTTCTTCAAGTCGGCCGGCGCCAAGTTGATGGTCGTTTTGCCCATTGGAAAGCGATAGCCGCTATTGGTAAGCGCGGTAGTCACTCGGTCTCGAGACTCTCGGACGGCGACGTCGGGCAACCCGACGATGAGAATCTTGGTGTCGCCCCAACTGGTGTTGACCTCGACTTCTACAGGATAGGCATGAATGCCGTTGACCGCCGCTGAATGCACCTTTGCAAGCATTTTCTAAAAAAATCTATACAAGAAGGGAACGATCTTTTGAAAGAAGAAACGCCAAAAATGCCGCTTTTTTCCAAGAAAGAGAAGAAAACTTTGTCTGGCGAACCAACGACAAGCCAGATTCAAAAAAACGCGCGCGCCCGCAAAAGCATTTCTCGCAACCAGTCAAAATCAAAGAAACCTTCAAAAAGCGCCCAGTGAAAAACAAGCAACCCCGCAACGCAAAACCCCCAGTTTCGCCAGAGAGTCTTTTCCTTAGAATTGGCCGCCAAGACAAAATGGCCAAATCCATTCAGCAAAACAACCGCCGCAAAAGCGGCCAGTATGGCGGCCTCCGTTGCCGGGCGAGAACCAATCCGCAGAAAGCCAAAACGAACGCTGGTTGCGGCGGGCACGCCAATAAGAATAATCGCCAGACAAACAACATGGAGAAAGTGAATGGCGCGGCGACGCACAAACAAAAGATGCCAAGCGGAGCGCGCCCTGGCAAGAAACAAACAACAATGGCAAGATTTTGGGGCCGACTTGCGCAAAGATAGGATAGCCCGAAGTTTTCTAGAAAATCCTCCCCACTCGGCTTTTGCGTTGCCGGCCTCCAAATCTTCGATAGGATGCGCCTATGGCTTTGGATGCGTTGGGAATCATTGCGGGAAGCCGATCTCTGCCTCAAGAAATTGCGCGCGCCGCTCGCGCCGCCGGCGTTCGGCGATTGGCGGCGGTGGGTTTTGAAGGAGAAACCGAACCGGCTTTGGGAACTTTGGTGGACGAAATCGCCTACCTCCGCGTCGGCCAGCTCTCCAAAATGATTCGCTTCTTTCAACAACGCGGGATTGCCCGGTGCGTCATGGTCGGGCAGATTGCGCCCAAGAATCTGTTTCGTCTTCGGCCGGATTGGCGCGCCGCCGCTCTGTTGTTGCGCTTGAAAGAGAAGAACGCCCGCACTCTCTTCGGCGGCATTGCCAATGAGTTGCAAAAGGAGGGGATCGAGCTGATTGAGGCGACTCCCTGGTTGCGTCCGCTGATGCCTGCGGCGGGATTTTTGCTCGGCGCGCCTTTGTCTCCGGCGCAGAAGGAGGACTTGAGTTTTGGAATGCGCGTCGCCAAAGAGATTGCGCGACTGGAGATTGGACAAAGCGCGGTCGTCAAGCAAGGCACGGTTCTGGCGGTGGAAGGTTTTGAAGGAACGGACGCATGCCTGCGTCGGGGCGGAGAATTGGCGGGGCCAAATGGCGGCGCAACAGCGGCAAAGACAACGCACGAAAATCACGACATGCGCTTTGACATTCCCTGCGTGGGCGAGACCACGGTGCAAACATGCTTGGAATCCGGGATTGCGACGCTGGGTTTGGAAGGCGGCCGAGTGATTGTTTTGGAGCGAGAGCGAATCCAAAGCCAAATTGCCGGCCAAAAGTTTTCTATGATTTTTGTTTGATCGGCCAAGCAGTTCAACGAGCCAGCGCGGACGGCAATGCGGATTTCGCAGTTTGCCAAAGCGCGGCTCTATTCGCTGATGGGAATTTTGAAAAAACAAAGCCAATCGTCGAGCCTTCCACCCAAGTCAATCGTTCCGCGGGCGTCGTTCACATTGAAGTGGCGCCATTCGACGTGGCCGTCTTCAAAAAGAAAATTGCCGCCGCGCGGCGAAGCATCGCGGGCGCGATGGTTGGCGGTAGGCACTTGTTTGCCGCCTCTTTGGGTGAACCAATTCACATTGCCTTGGTTGTTGTTCACGTTCCAGTTTCCAAGCCCTTGAAGACGGTCGATTAGAATTGGCGCATTTTTGTAGCGGCCGCCCATTTTCTTGCGAGGAACGCTCCATCCGCCAACGCCGTTGACGTCGTATTGGACTCTCGTCGATTCTCGTTTGCGATGAGGAAGGTGAAAATAGCCGGTGAGTATTCGATCAGGAGCGGGATTATCTTTTGACCAAAGATCTGCAACTCTGTGCCATTTGTCCGTTGGGCAGAAGATGAGGTGAAACTTGGGTTTTTCGGTTTCGGTTCGGCGGGATTCGATCAAATAGTCTCTCCAAAAAGTTTGGCTCGTTTTTCCCATCCAGCTCCAATGTCGGCCGTCGGTGTTGTCGGGAAAGTAGTTGTCGTTGTCGCCGGCGTAAAGATGGTGGGCGATGCCCCATTGTTTTTCGTTGCTTACGCAAAGCGCTCGGTCGGCCTGCGCTTTGGCTCGGCTCAGGGCGGGCAACAGCATGCCGGCGAGGATGGCGATGATCGCTATGACTACCAGCAGTTCGATGAGGGTAAACCCGATTCGGGAAGAAAAGGGCGTGGGTTCTTTGCCGGGCAAGAAGTTTGTTGTTTTCATAAGCGTTTTCGGAAGATTTTTGCAATGATGGAATAAACGCCGGCGCCGGGAGAACGCCGCGCAAAATTTCTCATTTTACGACGGAAAGATGTAATCCAGCGCCTTGATGAGGGCGACGGCGAGTACCAAGGCGGAATAGAGTTTTACCGTCAAGCGCGACTCTATCGTCTGGATTTTCCCTTCTAACGCTTGGATTTTCCCTTCTAACGCTTGGATTTTCCCTTCTAACGCTTGGATTTTCCCTTCTAACGCTTGGATTTTCCCCTCTAACGCTTGAATTTTCCCCTCTAACGCTTGAATATCGCCCTTCAACTCGCTTCGCAACGACTGGATACTGCTTTCTAACACTTGAATATCCCCTGTTGTCGCAAGCCCTTCGCTGATGGCAGCTCCGATTTGCTCTGTAACGGCCTCCGCTTGCGAGTCGTTAAACCCGGCCGAGCGCAACGCCTTGACGGCTTTGTAGGTATCAAAAGCAACTGTGGACATCACAAAAAACAAGGATAAAGGGAAATAGACTTTCGGTCAAGCAAACTCTTCGCTAACTCTTGCTTGCGCCCGCTTGCAAGACGCAACCTCGGCTGGCTTGGGAAACCTGCGCCGCATAACGTCGCAATCCAGAGTCGACATTGTCGAGCAAAGGGCGCTCCTTCCACTTCTTAAGGCGAGCGGCCATTTCCCTATCGCTGATGTGAAGGTGAATTTTGCCTTCCAACAGATCAAAACTAATGCGATCTCCGTCCTGAACGACTGCGATAGGACCGCCAACGGCGGCTTCTGGAGAGCAATGCACGCCAAGGGTTCCGTGAGAAACGCCGGAAACCCGCCCGTCGCAAACCAGTGCGACTTTGCCATCCCATTGCGGCGTCGAAAGCGCGGCAGAGGCGATTAATAGTTCGGGCATGCCGGGAGAACCGACCGGGCCTTGCCAGCGCAGAACAACGACGTGGCCGGGTTGAATCCGTCCGTCTGCAGCAGCCGCGGCGACTTCCTCGCCATCGTCAAAACATAAAGCTTTGCCTGAAAATTCCGGCGTTTGGAGGCTTGACACTTTAAAAACAATGCCTTCTGGCGCCAAGTTGCCGAAGCAAACCTGCATGTCCGCATATTTTTTGAACGGATGCTCTGCCGTCGCGATCAATTCCTGATCCGGCGGCAAAACCGGCGCTTGAACATAGTTGGCGGCTAGCGTGTCGCCCGTGACGGTTAGGCAATCGCCATCAAGAATTCCAGAATCCAGCAGGCGCCGGAACAGCGCGGCAGTGCCGCCCAATCGATGGAGATCGATCATGTTGAACGGCCCGCGCGGAGCAAAATTGCACAGCACCGGAGTCTGGCGGACAACGCGCTGAACGTCTTTCAAATCAAAATCCGCCCCCGCTTCGCGCGCCAGCGCGAGCAGATGCAACACGGCGTTTGTGGAGCCGCCAATGGCCGCCGTTGTCTTCATCGCATTCTCAAAAGCCTTTTTCGTGAGGATGTCGCGCGGACGAATCCCTCGCTTGAGAAGATTCTTCATCAGGGCGCCGCCTCGTTGGAAGTCGCTTCGCTTGGCGGGGTCTTCGGCAGGAATAGACGCGCTTCCCGGCGGAATCAAACCCATCGCCTCGCCCGCAACGGCCATCGTGTTAAACGTAGCCATCAGCCCGCAACCACCGCGTCCGGGGCACGCGCTCCGAATGATTTCGTCCGCCTCTTCTGCCAACATCGCGCCCTGTTGAGCAGCCGCTTGAGCATCGTAGGCGGAAAGAATCGTAATGAACCGTCCCTTGTGCCGGCCGGGACAAATGCTTCCCCCGCTGAAAATCAAGCCGGGAAAATTCGTCCGCGCCAACGCAATAGCCAAGCCGGGAAAGTTCTTGTCGCAAAAGTGAATGCCAACCATCCCGTCAAAACAATGAGCGGAAGCCATAGCGGAAAAACTGTCGGCAATCATCTCCCGCGAAGGCAGAGAGTAACGGCCGCCATCCATCCCTTGCGTCAAGTTATCGCTGACACCCGGAAGCCCGCACTTATACGCCCGCAACCGCTCCTCTTCGCATCCGCAGATCACCGACTGCGAGGCCTCGTGACTTCCGCGGTTGCAAAGATTGACATCCAACTCCGGCGCGCCGACGGCAATCAGTGGACGGTCAAATTCCCCCGCCTCCCATCCCAATCCATGCAAAAAAGCCGCAACCGCCGCATTCCTCGAAGCAGTCAACCGGCGGCTGTTCCAGTTCAATTCCCCAGTCGTCATTCGCTCTTTCCAAGCAACGGCAAAACCTTATAAAAGAGCATACAATAAAGCAAAACAAAAGCACTCCGAAAACTGCTCGCCAACCACTCCAAAACAGAATCCTCTTCTTTTCTCCCCAACCGCACGGCTTCCATTTATTCAGAGATATAACCATCCGCAGCTTCTACTATCTAAAACAAAACCTCGACGAAACTGCCGATCCTTCCAGAAGATTTTAAACATACTTCGGTTTGGCAAGACTCCCCATTCACAAATCGACCATCGCCGACAAACCCTCCCAATCCATCGATTCACTAAAAGCCCTTCCCGCCTTTTGTTGGAATCAAAATTGGAAAAACGTCTTCTCTCCGCAAAAACCAATTGCTCAACCAGACTTCCACACCTCTTCCCTTACCGCCCAGCCGCAAAGTCTGGAATGCCAAAAGCATACTTCAAATAATCTTGCCGATTTTGACATCGAAAACCACTGGCTAACGTCATTGCGCAAAGCAGATTAACCCTCCTTATTGCCTTAGTTTTCTAGCGTATTGTTAGAAAAGCATGAAAAACTATGCCCACCAACTTTGCTTTGATTTTGATGAAAAGCCGCGCTCGGCGCCACAACAAAGAAAAACAGGCGCATCCCAACCCGTCAATCTACGAACTTTGCATAATGTGCTTCACTTCCCCATTTGGATGATGGGCGCAGCATCTCCCAGCAGAATCTTAGAGCGAAAAACGGCGCCTTTGCCAAACGCTCGCAGAACTGAAAACCATCCAACAATTATCATCCCCTCCCTCATAAATCGCTGACTCCGGCTAATCCTCAATGGATATTCGATGTTGTTTCCATCCCTAGAACATAAATCTTCTGAGGTTCGATTTTGTTGAGGCAGATTTTTTGGAGAGAAGCCCATGCGCGCGGGAAGGGGAAGCGGGTTTCCATTGGCAAATCCAAAGTTAGATTCCAACTTCGCAAAGGGCTTGTTGTCCGCGGCTTGGGAAAAGAGTCTTTTGCGTTATTAGAGTTTGCAGCGGCGGCGGCGGCGGTCAAAGAGATTATGCTTATAGAGGCGGGCTGTATCAAGAGTTCAACTTCTGATAGGAGAGGCCGTATTTACAATGGCGGCCTTTGATTGATTAGCAGGAAGGGAAGGATTTGATAATCTAAATAAGATATTGTTTACTGATATGAAGAGAAGGGATTGGAGGTTGAGATATTAGGTAGAGTTTCCAGTGGTTGGGTGGGGTGTGGGGGAAGGTGGACAACAAAGCAGAGCGCGGGATTCGGCGAGGGAGTCGAGAATACGAGACAGTCTGCTCACACAGCCAAAACAGAGACAGATTAACCGTGTCTTCGAGTCTCTCTTTAAAATCGTATAATATTATAAAAATAGTCAAAAATTGTATCACAACGGAACTAAATCGAAACTAGTTTAAGTCCTAGAGAAACTGTTGAAACTACGAGGTTGGAATCTTCCGCAGGAGTATTTTTATTGCTCTTTTCCTTGTCGTATTCTTCGAGAGACTGAGTCACGACGCATGCAACTGCTTCTCTAAACATGCTAAGAATAATGCATGGGGAGTCCTTTTATGTTCATTGAGTTACTAATTGTTGTTTCTATCATCACTGTTCCAGACGAGCGGATTCGATCTGCACAAAAGAAAGCGCTTGCAATAATTTTCCTTGTTCCAAAGTTGCTCAGGGCATTTTGGAGCGTTAACTGGCGACACGGTTGCATGCAATTGATAGATAGATGGAATCGCTAACTTGCATCAGTGTTCTAAGAATTAGAATATTAAAGTTCGCACTGGGAATGTAAAGACCGATAGGCTTGCAGATAGTTGTTTTTGTCCATAATCCATAACGTGTAGAACTTTGGATACGGACTCGATATCGGGAGATACTTGATTGACTACTTTGTCCTGCTTTATAGCGAAATATGCCTCGCCAAATATACACCATGTACAAAAAGGGAAAACAAATAACCACATCTTTTCGGCAACCAAACTCTGGAACTACAATCGCGGGAAGCATTGGCTATAAGGTTTTCCGTTTAGTCAAGAGAAATGTAATCGGCCGGTCGTTCAATCTCGGTCGGCTTTATTGCGTTTATCAAACAGCGGTCACTTGTGAGGATTAAATCAATTGGACTTTGCCTATCTTGCAGAGTTGCCGCTACTGGCATTTTGGCAATAATGCGCCGTGGAGAAATTGAGAAGTATTGGAGGTTGGACAACTGGAATACGGTTGAATTAGGGGATCCTTTTTGGGTAAATATCCACCGAGACGGTCACTCTATGGTTATACTATAAAAGATTGTCGAGGATGTATAGGGCAATGGCCGGCTTTTGTTGGCAAGGTTGTTTCTCACGAGAACTTCTCGACGTGGCCGTCGATGAATACGGCATTTCGGAAGCCGTGCTAGGGTTGGTGGTCAGCGATAAAGTGGGGCATTCTCCGCGCCGAGTTGGACGCGCCATTTTCCATTTCATCGTTTTAGTCTCTGTCGATAAGGCGTCCATTCATTTGGGCGTTCCATTGGTAACTGGAGCCTTCTCGCTCGAATTGCCGGTTGCAGTCGGATCGGGATTTGAAAGTCTTGTGGATTCCTTTGATATAAGGCTCCAGCACGATTCGCATGGGGTTAGTCGATCTCTTTGGAACATGCCGGAGGATGGAAAACCGTTGGGAATGATCGTCCGCATATAAGCGGGCGGCGATGCCCAGTTGTCGCAAATTGCTACTACAATGAATTGCGTTAGCCTTCGCTTTTGCTTTGGACAATGCGGGGAGTAGCAAGCCGGCGAGGATGCCGATGATCGCGATGACGACGAGCAGTTCGATCAAAGTGAGTGCAATCGACTTGCGTCCGGGTTTTTTGAATTGTTGCAACATACGCCCAGATTCTGCACGCGCTGAGAAATATCGCAAGAGTTTTCTTACAAAAGGCGGATATTTTTATCTGAATCAAACAAACATATACCTAGTTCCTGTTTGGCGAATTCAACAAGTTTCTCCGGCAACGGAAGAAATTATGATTGACGCCGATGGTTTGGATTTATAGTGTTTCTCAGCAAAAAGTTTTATGTCGAATTTGTCCGTTAACAATGCGTCGGCTGGAGGCCAAAGGAAGGCATCGCGGCAAGCAGGAAACCAAACTCTCCAGCTTCTAGCCCATCAGAATTTGTCTAATTGCTTTTGCCCGCTTTTTTCGCAAGCGGCGATTGCCAGCAAGGATAACGGAAACTTTCCTGAAGGAATATTGAGGCTTGTTTGGTCGCGTTGAGTTAGGGTAGGTTAGATGTGTTTATGAGGGCGGATGGCGGTATTTTTCGAGGATGCATTCCGGCTTTGATGACGCCTTGCACAGCGGAGCGGGAGCCGGATTACGAGGCGTTGGTATCGACGGCGGTTTCCTTGATTGAGATGGGGATGCGGGCGGCGGTGTATTGCGGGTCGATGGGAGATTGGCCTTTGCTGACGGACACGCAGAGGCAAGAGGGTGTGCGGCGATTAGTGGAGGCGGGAGTGCCGGTGATTGTAGGCACGGGGGCGCAGAATTCGAAGGCGGCGGCGGCGCATGCGGCGCATGCCAGAGAAATGGGAGCTAAGGGGTTGATGCTGATTCCGCGGGTGTTGTCGCGGGGCGCATCGGCAGCGGCGCAGCGGGCGCACTTTGCGCGGATTCTCCAAGCGGGCGGAAATCTGCCGGCAATTATTTACAACAGTCCGCATTATGGTTTTGAGACGAGGGCGGACTTATTTTTTGATTTGCGGAGGCAGTTTCCGTCGTTGGTGGGATTTAAAGAGTTTGGCGGGGCGGCGGCGCTGAGCTATGCGGCGGAGCATATCACGCATAAGGAAAGAGGGTTGGCGTTGTTGGCGGGAGTGGATACGCAGGTGTTTCATGGTTTTGTGCATTGCGGCGCGGTGGGCGCGATTACGGGGATTGGAAACGTGTTGCCGCAGGAGATATTGCGATTGGTGGAGTTATGTGAACGGGCGGCGGCGGGGGATGTAAAAGCGCGGCGCCATGCTTGGGAATTAAATCAAGCGCTGTTGGTGTTGGCGAGCTTTGACGCGGGGCCGGACTTGGTATTATACTATAAACACTTGATGGTAGAAAGGGGTTACAAAGTGTTCCAACGGCACTTCAATGAGACGGATGAGTTGGGGCCAAGTCAGAAGGCTTTTGCTTCCACTCATTTGCGGTTATTTGAAAAGTGGTGGGAGGCTTGGCCGGGAAAGGCGGATGTATGATGCGGGTTATTGATTCTCATACGGCGGGGGAGCCGACTCGGTTGATTGTGGAGGGCGGGCCGGATTTAGGAACGGGATCGATGGCGGAACGGCGGGAACGATTTGCTCGGGAGTTTGATGTTTATCGGCGCACGTCGATTTTGGAGCCGCGTGGGTCGGATGTTTTGGTGGGCGCTTTGTTGTGTGAGCCGGAGTACGCTTCGTGCGCGGCAGGCGTGCTGTTTTTCAACAACGTCGGTTATCTTGGAATGTGTGGGCACGGGATGATTGGCACGGTTGTGTCTTTGGCACATATGGGGCGCATTCGGCCGGGGAGTCATCGGTTGGAGACGCCGGTAGGGGTGGTAAAGGTGGATCTTTTAAATCCTAATGAGGTTACTATTGAAAATGTGCCAAGTTATCGGCATAGAAAAAGGGTGAGGGTAGAGGTTTCTAGACTGGGTATGATCACGGGGGACGTAGCATGGGGGGGTAACTGGTTTTACTTGGTAGAGGAGATTCCTTGTCCGTTGCGATTGGCGAACGTCGAGGAGTTGACGCAGGCGGGGCGGCGCATTCGGGAAGCGTTGCGAGATCAAGGCATTGTGGGGAAGGGAGGATGCGAGATTGATCATATAGAGTTTTTTGGACCGCCGGAGGCTTCCGATGCGCATAGTCGAAATTTTGTTTTGTGTCCGGGCAACGCGTATGATCGCTCGCCATGCGGCACGGGAACGAGCGCGAAGTTGGCTTGTTTGGCTGCGGAGGGAAAGTTGTCGTCGGGCGAGGTTTGGGTGCAGGAAAGCATTGTCGGGAGTCGGTTTGAGGCTTGTTATCGGCAGGATGAGGTGGGACGGGTCATTCCGCAGATTACCGGCCGGGCGTATGTTTGCGGCGAGGCGATTTTGCTGCAGCATCCGGAGGATCCATTTCGGGAGGGGATTATATCCCAACATCCTCGTGAAAAATGGTGAATCGGTTTTGATTGTCGGCGGAGGCGTGGTGGGCATTGCGTGCGCGCATTATCTTTTGCGGGCCGGCGGGCGGGTGACGGTGATTGAGAAGGGTTCTCTGGCGGGAGCTTGTTCTCATGCGAATTGCGGTTTTGTTTGCCCAAGCCACGTGTTGCCGCTGACTGAACCGGGAGCCATTGGCTTGGCCGTTCGAGCTCTTTTCAATCCGAACGCGCCGTTCCGAGTGCGTCCGCAGTTTCGTCCGGCTTTGTGGCGTTGGATGTGGCGGTTTGCCCGGCGCTGTCGGCATCAGACGATGCTGGAGGCGGGGGCGCCTTTGAAGGCGATTCTGGATTCGTCTATGGCGGAGTATCGCTGTTTGGTGCGCGAAGAGAAGCTGGCTTGCGAATGGCGGGAGGACGGATTGCTTTACGTACTGCGGACGGAAAAGGGAATGGCCGATTTTGGAAAGACCGACGAGTTGCTCAAAAAGGAGTTTGGAGTCGCGGCGCAGAGGATTGAGGGAAAAGACTTGGCGGCGTTTGAGCCGGCGCTTCGGACGGACTTGGCTGGGGGGTTCTTTTATCCGGGCGACGCGCACTTGCGGCCGGACGCCTTGAGCCGGCGTTGGACACGGCGTCTGCGACAAAAGGGAGTGGAGTTTGTTACAGACTGCGAGCTGCAACAGATTCGGAAGCAAGGCAATCGAATAGTTGCGGCGCAGACTTCGCGCGGAGAAATGTCGGCGGATCAATATGTGTTTGCGCTTGGGGCGTGGAGCGCAAAGTGGGGGCGAGAGTTGCGCTGTTCCATTCCGGTCGAGCCGGGCAAGGGGTATTCCGTGACCATGCAGAGGCCTTCTCTTTGCCCCGCGCATCCGCTTTTGTTTCCCGAACACAAGGTGGCGGCAACGCCGTTTGCGGACGGCTATCGACTGGGGTCGATGATGGAGTTTGCCGGATTTGACGAAACGATTGCGGAAAAGCGAATCCAACAATTGCGAACTTCGGCCGAGCCGTATCTTTTGGAGCCGCACACTTCCCGGACGCGGGAAACTTGGTTTGGCTGGCGGCCGATGACTTGGGACAGCCTGCCAATCATTGGGCAGACGCCAAACCTGCAAAATGCGTTTTTGGCTACGGGACACAACATGCTGGGGCTAAGCATGGCGCCGGGAACGGGCCGTTTGCTGGCGGAACTCATGCGCGGGCAAAAGACGCACATCGACGCAAGTGCTTTCTCCCCAAACCGATTCTCGGCGGCGGGCTAGATTGTTTCCCGTTCCCACTTTGCGTATCCAAAGCGCAGTTTTCCCCAAAAGGAGGGGAGGGAAAGAAAAGACAGCGGCCGTTGGATTCGGGCATCATGGATGGGAGCCTCTGACGCCTTGGGATGAACGGATGGATTTTTAGATTTTCCGCTGTGTTCTCCTTCTTTTTGGCCATTGTTTTTTCGCCGCAATTCGTGGAAACTACTGTCTAAATAATCAGAGGTTGTAGAGTTTAACCCAGAGAAACGGCAAAGTCGATTGAACTCTGGTCTTGCTAAATTCAAGGAAACAGGCAATGTTTTTTCTTTTTGGGCGCGGTTAGCTCAGCGGTAGAGCATCACCTTGACACGGTGGGGGTCACTGGTTCGAACCCAGTATCGCGCACCATTTTCCTGCCGTTTTATTGGATGTCGAAAATTTTGGACAATTTTTGTGTTTTGCGGTTTTATTGCACGTCTTTGTTGACGTTATGGATGAGGCTCATTCGTTAATTGCCCAACGTCGTCGCAAGTTGATCGAGATTCGCAAGCGGGGTGTGGATCCGTTTGCGAACAAGTTTGCTCCGTCTGAGACTTGCCGACAAGCGCTTGAAAATTACGCCGATGGGCGAAAGACTCGAGTCGCTGGGCGCATTGTTTCCCATCGAGTGATGGGGAAGAGCCAGTTTCTGCACGTCAAAGATCAAAGCGGGAAAATTCAGATTTACGCCCAAAAGCAGGCTCTTGGCGAGGAGGCTTTTGCGTTGCTTCAACAGTCGGACCTTGGCGACGTCATTGGGGCCGAAGGCACGTTATTCACCACCAAAACAGGTGAGCTGTCCATCCGCCTCTCCGCATTTGTTCTTCTGAGCAAAGCCATCCGCCCTCCGCCTGAAAAATGGCACGGTTTGGAGGATACGGAAACCCGCTACCGGCAACGTTATCTCGACTTGATGGCAAACGACGAAGTCAAAGCCATTTTCCTCAAGAGAAGCGGAATTATTCGGGAAATTCGAAGCTTTTTGCACAATCGAGGCTACGTCGAAGTCGAAACGCCGATGCTGCAATCTGTTCCCGGCGGCGCGTCCGCGCAACCCTTCGTTACCTATCACAAGGCGCTTGGCCGTTCCTTTTACTTGCGAATTGCCATCGAGCTCTATCTCAAGCGTCTGCTGGTCGGCGGCATCGATCGGGTGTTTGAAATCGGCCGCAACTTTCGAAACGAAGGGCTTTCCCGCCGCCACAATCCGGAGTTCACCATGCTGGAGGCTTATCAAGCATATGGCGATTACGAAACCATGATGGAATTGGTGCAATCTATGATCCGTAGCGTAGCCGAGAAAACCGTCGGCAGCTTGCTTATAGAACACAAAAACAAAGCCGGCGCCATTGCCAAAACAATCGATCTCCGCCCAGACTGGCGCCGAGTGCGCTACAAAGACTTGATCCGCAAAACCGCCGGCGATGATTGGTTCCAGCAGACGCCCGACCAACGCCGCGCCAAAGCCCTCAGCCTCGGCTTAGAAATTCACGAGACCGACCAAGACTTTGAAGTCACCAACGCTGTTTTTGAAAAATGCATCGAGCCTACTTTGATTCAGCCAACCTTCGTTACCCACCTGCCCAAAGAGTTAGTGCCGCTCGCCAAACTGTCGCCCGACGACCCGACAACGGTCGAAGTGTTCGAATGTTGCATCAACGGACAAGAAATCGCCCCCGCCTACACCGAGCAAAACGATCCCCTCCAACAACGGCAACGGCTGGAACAACAGGCCGCCGGCGAGCCTCAAAAACTCGACGAAGACTTTCTCGTCGCTTTGGAACACGGCATGCCGCCCGCCGGAGGCATGGGAATGGGAATCGACCGGCTCTGCATGACGCTTTTGGGGCAAGAAAACATTCGCGACGTTATTCTCTTCCCGCAAATGAAGCCCAAACCAACCTCCGACAGCCTCCCCGCAAAGTAACCTAACCGGGTAGCCGGCAGTTTCAACAAAGTCTTTTCCCCTTGCGCCAAGTCCTTCGCCATCTTATACTAAATAAGTTTTCCAGCACAAAACCCTTACTTTATATGACAGCACAAACAGGGAACAATTCAACAAACACACATCTTACCTTGCTCGCAATCTCCTTCGCCTCCCTGCTGGCCGTGCTTCCAATGACAAAAGCTAAAGGCGATGGCCAAAGCAGGCCGCTCTCCGCCAAACAACCCAACATTATCCTCTGCATGGCCGATGACCACGGATGGCGCGACGCAGGCTACCAAGGACATCCCTTTGTCCGCACGCCTCACCTTGACAAAATGGCGGCCGAAGGGCTTCGTTTCAACCGCTGGTACGCCGCCGCGCCGGTTTGCAGTCCCACGCGCGGCAGCTGCCTCACCGGACGACATCCCTATCGTTACGGCATTTACTCCGCTAACGTCGGCCATCTTAAATCCGAAGAAATCACCATCGCCGAAACGCTAAAAAAAGCAGGCTACACAACCGGACACTTCGGCAAATGGCACCTCGGCACCTTCACGAAAACAGTGCGGGACGCCAACCGAGGCGGCACAAAACAAGGCGCCGCCCACTATTCTCCTCCTTGGGAAAACGGCTTCGACGAATGTTTCTCCACCGAATCAAAAGTGCCCACCTTCAACCCCATGCAAAACCCTCCCCAAGTTGCCCGCGAAGCCAAACGAAACATCCCTGAAGGAGGCTTCTACGGCACGTCCTACTGGACCGCTCCCGGCCAACGAGTGCCGCACAATCAACTCCGCGGCGACGACTCCTATCTCATCATGGAACGCGCCCTCCGCTTCATCCGCCGGGCGCGCGCGCGCAAACAACCTTTCCTTGCCGTCATCTGGTTACACGCTCCGCACACCCCCGTCCTGGCGGACGAAGCGCACCGCAATCTCTATCCCCAACACCCGCACGGACTCTACGGACGGCATTACCACGGATGTCTCTCGGCGCTTGACGATCAAATAGGACGGCTCCGCAACCAACTCGCCGCGCTTGGCATCGCCGAAAACACCATGCTTTGGTACAGCTCAGACAACGGACCGGAAAGCAACGCCAGAACCGGCGCCGGCTCCGCCGCTCCTTTTCGAGGTCGAAAACGAAGCCTCTACGAAGGAGGCATCCGCGTGCCGGGAATTCTCGTTTGGCCAGACCAAATCCAATCCCCTCGCGCCATCCAAACGCCTTGCGTCACCAGCGATTACTTTCCAACCATTCTCGACGCCCTCGGCCTTCCTTTGCCAAAGCGACCTTTTGACGGCATCAGCCTCATGCCCTTAATTCGCGGCGAAATGCGCCAACGACCCCGCCCCATCGCCTTCCAATCCAAAAACGTCGCCGTCATTCAAAACAACCGCTTCAAACTCCTGGCCATCGGCATCCGCCAACATAATTGGGAACGCGCCAAAATCGAACTCTACGACCTCTTGGCAGACCCCGGCGAATCAATCAACCTTGCCTCCAAACAACCCGCAGTCGTCAAAACGCTGAAGAAACAACTGAAGGATTGGCTTGCCTCCTGCCGCCGCTCCGATCGAGGGCTGGACTACTAAAAGCCGCAATCTGCCCAACAAAACTTTCGCCTCCATATACTTCACGAGAACCAATAGCACCCAATCACATCCACCGCTGCGCTGCACTGTTCCAGCGTGATATAACCAAGCAACGGCTCATACTCGCCCTTCTCCGGCCTCATATCCAGAAAAATCACTTTGCTGTAAATCGCCCGAAACCCTTCCACTCGAATTTTGACGGGACCGCATATTATTCCCGTGACTACCTCATCAGTAGCGAGTCGCAATTCAATAGTTTTCTCCATCTCAAAAGAGCCGAATTGTCCCTTCCACACTGAAGACAAAGTAAGATGGCTGGCTCCAGTATCCACCAGTGCGACTATCTTTTTATACCTTCCCGTCTGGTTGGGTTTTCTAGATCCACCGTGGCAATAATTCTTGCCATCGTATGTGTTACCTACTTATCGAATGTAAAAAGTCCGCTAGAATCTTATACTATAGCTGAATTGTATGTCCCGTCTTATAAGATGCATCGGCCGCCGCCACAATGCGCATGGAACGAATTGCGTCTTCATTATGCTCGGCAAGGTCCAAGTTTTTTTGAATCGCTTCCAGCAAGTAAAATTGCTCTCGATGGCACAGCGCGTCATGATCCGGTTCGTCCTGCATATCAATCCATTGATCTGCGCGAACAAACTTCCCTTCCGCATCCAGCTCGCTGTAATGTAGCCGCAGCGACTCCGTCTTCGTATGCGATCCAATATCCGCAGAAGCCCCCTCGCCGCTTGCCCGTCGCGCCTCAATTGTCACGCATCCCTTCGGGCCTACCACGTCCTTCACAAAAAACGCCGTCTCACTCATCATCGGCCCCCAACCCGCTTCATACCAACCCACAGAGCCGTCTTCAAAAGTCACTTGCAAATGCCCATAGTTAATCTTTCCTTTCGGCAAATCCGCCGCCAGACGAGCGCCCAAACCCGACACCCGCAACGGCTTGCACCTCGTCATTTGGCACATCACATCCACATAGTGAACACCGCAATCCACAATTGGTGAAATCGATGAAATCAGCCTTTTGTGCGTCTCCCACTCTTCTCCGCACGACTGTTGGTTGAGGTTCATCCGCATCACTAGCGGCTTCCCCAAAGTGCGGGCAATCTCCACAAACTTTACCCAACTGGGATGATGGCGTAGAATGTAGCCGATCACCAACTTCTTCCCCGCCGCTCTAGCTTTGGCCACGATGCGTTCTGCTTCCTCAACTGTCTCCGCCAACGGCTTCTCAATAAAAACATGCGCCCCGGCGTCCAAAGCCGCCAACGCATACGCCGCGTGCGTGTCCGGATAAGTGGAAATGCTGACCACGTCCGGCCTCGTTGCCGCCAACGCCGCTTCAAAATCTCCAAACTCCGCGCAACCCCCGCCCAACTCCCGATTCAACTTGCCCCGCGATGCCGCCGACCGCGTCACAATCCCCGCTATTTCAAATTCAGGAATCCGATGATACGCCAAAGCATGGGGACGCCCCATATGCCCTGCGCCGACACACAAAACTTGCAATCGCTCACTCATAAAATACCAATACTTTACTCCGTATCCACCGCCAATGCCAACCGAGAAAACCGCGCATCTGTTTTGACATCTCCAAGCCCCTCCACTATTCTCTCCTTCAAATGGCGGCGAAACGCACTTCAGGCAGGTCAAAAGCGCAGGCGCATCCGCCTACTCCTGCTAACGCCAAACGCCGACCAATGACCGCCAAACAGAAGAAAAGTCCCCCCCAACTTGGGGCGGGGTAAAACCCGTACTTCCCCCTTCGGGTCGGCGGGACGGCAGGGGCATGACGCTTCGCCTTTCTATGGCGGCCGTCTTTATGACGACTTGCCCGCCGCTGCGCCCGGCAAGTATTGGGAAAATCCCCTACCGCCCCAAGTCATAAATGCCATCCTGCCGCAATCGGCGGAGGGGATGGACGCCCTGCCCAACGCCAGCGTCCACCTGATGGTAACTTCCCCGCCCTACAATGTGGGCAAGGAGTATGACGCCGACCTGACCCTGGCCGAATACCGCGCCTTTATCCGCCAAGTAATGGCGGAAGTCTATCGCGTCCTGACGCCCGGCGGCCGGGTCTGTTTCAACATCGCCAACCTGGGCCGCCGGCCCTATCTGCCGCTGCATCGCTACCTGATCGAGGATTTCCTTGACCTGGGCTTTCTGATGCGGGGGGAAATCATCTGGGACAAGGGCAACAGCGCCGCCGCCTCGACAGCTTGGGGCAGTTGGCAATCGCCCTCCAATCCCACCCTGCGCGACATCCACGAATATATCCTGATTTTCAGCAAGAAATCCTGGCAGCGGCCGCGGCTGCCGGGCCGGGCCGCCACCATCAGCCGGGAGGATTTTCTGGAATGTACCAAAAGCGTATGGCAGTTCGCTCCGGCCTCGGCCCGCCGCCTCGGCCATCCCGCCCCCTTTCCCGAGGAATTGCCGCGCCGCTGCATTGAGCTTTACACCTACCGGGACGAGGTGGTTTTAGACCCCTTTATGGGCAGCGGCACCACGGCCCTGGCCGCCCTGAAAGCGGGCCGGCGGTTTGTGGGCTTTGAGGTTTCCGCCGAATATCGGGAATTGGCCCGGCGGCGGCTGTCTCGAACTCTCAACCTGTTCGATTGAATTAGAGGTCTGGAAATAATGGCAGCTCTATGACTACACGATATAAAAACGACGCTACCCGCCAAAAGCCATGTAATCGGTTATGGAGTTCTGAAGTTGAACAATCGTTGCTGGATGACTCTATGCTGGCGACAATTTACTGCAAGGCCAATTGCGGATTTTCAGAAAGGGCGTTATTTAAAAGGAACGTCAAAAAGTGCCCGGCTTGTAAAGCCTCCGGTCTCTCTGTACGCACTCTTAACGGTCGTAATGCTCCACTTGCCATCGGAACCGAAAAATTCGCCTTGCGCATTATACAAACTGCGATTGACGAATCCTCGGAACTTGTCGGCCGGCACTTCGCCAAGCGAGGTGTTATCTGCCCTCCGTTGGGGCTTAAAGGCAATAGCGGAGCGGATATAGCGATTTTAGGCCATGATATAAACGGTCCGGTGCCGCTGGAGGCGATAGAATGTCTATTCGAGATCAAGATGTCGTTTATATGGAACTGGCATGAGAGGAACTTGTCGCATCCAATTGCGGATTACGATAAGCACGGAGGAACTCCCAGCATTTATAGAACGGACAGCATACTAAAAGCAACGGGCAAGGCGGCAATAACTCGTAGCTACATCGGCAGTGAAAGCATACCGTTTGTTGTTGTTGAGAATACGCCTCCGCCTAGAGGTTATCGCGCCAATGTGGATGGGACAGTTAGATCCGGTTTAATTCAAAAATGGATTTCTCTGACACCGTTTCCTTTGATTGTGGAACCAACCATGGAGGCTAACCAACGCAATCCAAAGCGGACGGCGGGCGGGTTTTTGAGGATAGACGACATTAGGGAGCTGCAAAATCTGCTCCTAACCCTGTTGGGACGTAAGCGACAATACATAGGCGCAATGACGGATGCTGAGAAAGTTGGAAAGTTAATTAAGTCGTTGAACTTAGAACGTTCTGCAGTGGAAATAGGCGGCGAATTTTTGCGGCGATTGCCGGAAGCAAACGCTATATCAGAGATTTAGAACTTGCGGGTACACGGTGGAGAGTGAGTTATTACGGCAAGAGAGGACAGGGCAAGCCAGTGTTCTTTATCGACGGTAACGAATCGACGGCTTCTTAGAAACAATGTAATTGTAAATAATAGACTGTTTTTGCTCATCATTTATTTTCTTTGTATTTCTCTAATTTATTTCTTTTCTCTCTGCCTCTTTCTAACATGCTAACAGCTTAAATTTCTATAATATGCAAAGGTGCCGCAGACTAAGATCATCATTTCGGAAGCGAGCCATCGTTTTCCATAGTAGACAAAAGGGCTGGGTTCGATTGGGTTGTTTGGGTCTCTTTTCATTTTATACATTTCTCCGTCTTTGGAATACGGAATATCAAAGTCGGAATCTATTATGAACTTTTCGGCTCCACAATAGCCTTTTGGATAGGTATCTTTGGGGGAGGTGTATTGCAACACTTTGTAATCCGCGTAATGGGTCATCTTGATTTTGTTGCGGAGTTCGATTTCTCGTCCGGAAATAGTGCCGACTCCTTTTGGCTCGTGTTAGTGGAATATGCGCTCAATTCAGTTATCTACTACGAATGCGCTGTTGGGGGAGCATGAAGTTATCTGCGGGAACTGTTAACGGGTTGGCGAGGGAGTCGGCTGTGTTTTGCCGTTCTCTGCTTTCCGTTGTTGGATGAGAATCGGCGGTGGAGATTGTTGGGCGATGAGTGTGGATAACGCCAAGCATGCAATTGGCGCTATTGTTGTCGGGAGAAGCCAAACAATTTCTGTTTTTCTACAGTCGTTTGCGTTTTTTGCAGCCTAAGTTTTTTGGGATGTGTAGTTACAATTGCGTTACCTTTGTGTGGGAATTTCGTGACGAAGTATAGTTGTTAGTCGACGACGGTACGGTCTGCGGTGGTTTGGGTGTCTAATTCGGGGTGTTGGGCGTTGGGTTGGTGGAAGGTAAGTTGGAATGGTCCGATGCCGATGCGATCGCGGTGGCGCAGGGAGGTAGGTTGGGAGATGCGTTTTCCGTTGAGGAAGACGCCGTTGCGGCTGCCCATGTCGATGAGGATAAATGTGGTATTGGAGGATTGGCTTTGGATGACGGCGTGGCGGCGGGAGACTCTTGGGTTGTGCAGGGTGACGTCATTGCCTTCGGTTCT